>JAXLQP010000012.1:0-26166 GCA_046331565.1 Blastocatellia bacterium | reverse complement strand
GAGAAATTTGACCGTTCGAAGCCGCACGTCAACATCGGGACGATTGGTCACGTCGATCACGGCAAGACGACGCTGACCGCCGCCATCACCAGAGTGCTGGCCAAAAACAATCCGAAGATTCAGTTCCGCAGCTTCGATTCCATTGACAACGCACCCGAAGAGAAGGCCCGCGGCATCACCATTGCCACCGCCCACGTCGAGTACGAGACAAAGAACCGCCACTACGCGCACGTGGACTGTCCCGGTCACGCCGACTACGTCAAGAACATGATCACCGGCGCCGCGCAGATGGACGGCGCGATCCTCGTCGTCGCCGCCACCGACGGCCCGATGCCGCAGACGCGCGAACACATCCTGCTCGCCCGCCAGGTCGGTGTCCCGGCGATGGTCGTCTTTATGAACAAGGTGGATGCGGTGGATGACGCCGAACTGCTCGATCTGGTCGAACTCGAAGTCCGCGAACTGCTCTCGAAGTATGAGTTTCCGGGCGATGAGATTCCGGTCATTCGCGGCTCGGCCCTCAACGCCCTGAACGGCGATGCCGAAGGCGAGAAGCAGATTGACGAACTGATGGCGGCAGTTGACAGCTACATTCCGACTCCGGCGCGAGCAGTGGATCAGCCCTTCCTGATGCCGGTCGAGGACATCTTCTCGATCTCAGGGCGCGGGACGGTGGCGACCGGCAGAATCGAGCGCGGGATTGTGAAGGTGGGTGAGACGGTTGAGATCGTCGGCATCCGCGACACGCGTTCGACGGTCGTGACGGGAGTGGAAATGTTCAAGAAGCTGCTCGATGAGGGACAGGCCGGCGACAACGTCGGGCTGCTGCTCAGGGGTGTGGAGCGCAAGGAGATCGAGCGGGGGCAGGTGATTGCCAAGCCGGGTTCGATCAAGCCGCACACGAAGTTCAAGGCGGAAGCCTACGTTCTGACGAAGGAAGAAGGCGGGCGGCACACGCCGTTCTTCACGGGGTATCGTCCGCAGTTCTACTTTCGGACGACGGATGTGACAGGGGTGGCGAAGCTGCCGGAGGGAGTGGAGATGGTGATGCCGGGCGACAACATTGCGATGGAGATCGAACTGATCACGCCGATTGCAATGGAGAAGGGGCTGCGCTTTGCGATTCGGGAAGGCGGCAGAACGGTCGGCGCCGGGACCATCTCAGAAATTGTGGAGTAATGTTTCAGGGGCAGGCTGGCGCCGTTGCGTCAGCCTGTAATCGTGGTTTGATCAATTACAGTTGCCCCGATCAATCTTTGACAGGTTAAGCGGTAAAAGAATGCTGAACGAAAAAATCAGAATCCGGTTGAAAGCTTACGATTATCGCGTTCTTGATCAGTCCACGGCGGAGATCGTCGAAACGGCCAAGCGCACGGGCGCTCGCGTCGCCGGCCCGATTCCGCTCCCGACGGTCAAGAACAAATGGACGGTGCTCAAATCACCGCACGTTGACAAAAAGTCACGCGAGCAGTTCGAGATTCGCACGCACAAGCGGCTGATGGATATTCTTGATCCGACGCCGCAGACGATGGATGCGCTGATGAAGCTTGATCTGCCGGCGGGCGTGGACGCTGAAATCAAGGCGTTCGGTCGCAATCGGTAAAAGACAGGCTCTTCACAACCGCAATCATTTCAGGGACAGATTCGTCTCTCTCCGGGAACTGTCTCGCATTTCGCCTCATCGTGAGTGCGGAGAGGCGCAGATTGAAAAGATTGGAAGTACGGAGAAACCACAATGGTGAACGGAATTATCGGTAAAAAGCTGGGAATGACGCAGATTTTTGCGGAGGACGGAACGGTCACGCCAGTCACGGTGATCAAGGCCGGCCCCTGCGTCGTCGTCCAGCGCAAGACAGTCGCAACCGACGGTTACGAAGCGGTGCAGCTTGGCTTCGTCGAAGAAAAGGCTCCCAAAAAGGTCAACAAACCGATGAAGGGCCACTTTGACAAGGCCGGGATTCCACCAACCCGTGTGCTGCGCGAATTTCGTGTCAGCGACAACGGCGAAGGAGCCAACGTCGGCGATAAAGTGCTGGTTGATCAGTTCAACGTCAATGACGTGGTGGATGTGATCGGCACGAGCAAGGGACGTGGCTTCGCTGGTTTCGTCAAGCGTCACGGCTTTGGCGGTGGTCGCGCCTCGCACGGTTCGATGTTCCACCGCGCGCCGGGTTCGATTGGCGCGTCGGCTTTTCCGTCGCGCGTCATCAAGGGCACCCGCATGGCCGGTCATATGGGCGTCGAACGCAAGACGATCAAGGGGCTGAAGGTCGTGCGCATCAATGCCGACGAGAACCTGATTATGATCAAGGGCGCAGTGCCCGGCCCGACCGGCGCTTACGTGCTGATCAAAAAGAGAGTCGAATAGTTGATGTTTCGCCGTCCGGTGTGCTGTTCACGATGACAGTCGCCGGAACTGCGAACCGGAAATTGAGAGGCAGCAGATGCCAACAATTGAAGTCAAAAATCTGAAGAATGAACGGGTGGGCGAGATCGAGCTGAAGGACGAGGTCTTCGGCGTCGAATATAACGAGGCGCTGGTTTATGACGCAGTCAAAAACTACTTCGCCAATCAGCGCGCCGGAACCTCGGCCACCAAAACACGCGGTAACACCTCAGGCAGCGGCAAGAAACTGTGGCGGCAGAAGGGCACCGGACGCGCCCGCGTGGCGAGCATCCGTTCACCGCTCTGGAAAGGCGGCGGCAATGTGCACGGCCCGCAGCCCCGCGACTGGGGCTACGAACTGCCGAAGAAAATGAAACGCGGCGCGCTCAGGTCGGCGCTTTCCGAAAGACTGCGCGAAGGCAATCTGATCGTCGTTGATGGTTTCGATCTGGCGTCGGTTGAGGTGAAGGGCAAGGACGGCAGCGCGCTGCCGAATCACAAGACGAAGAAGTTCCTGGCGGTGGCTCAGAATCTGGGTCTTGACAAGAGAACGCTGCTGGTTGACGTGACGCCTGCGGCAGAACTGGCGCTCTCGGCCCGCAATGTTCAGGGCGTCAAACTGGCCTCAAACGTCAATGTCAGCATTCACGACGTGCTGTACCACGAAAAGCTGGTCTTCACGCAGGCTGCGATCAATGTGCTTCAGGAGAGGCTGAGCCGGTAAGCTCAAACAGGGTGAAGTTATGAAAACGATCTGGGATGTCATCAAAACACCAGTGATCACGGAAAAGGCGCTGCTGGCCAAGGAGCAGGGCGAAGAGAACGGCAAACAGGTGCTGGCCTTCCGGGTGGACGGCGATGCCAGCAAACACGCAATCAGATCTGCCGTGGAAAAAATCTTCAAGGTGAAGGTTGATGCGGTGCGCATCATCAATTATCGCGGCAAGGAAGTGCGGCGTGGCCGCTTCACCGGCAAACGGCCCGACTGGAAGAAGGCCTATGTGACGCTGGCCAGAGGCGAACGCCAGATTGATTACGGCGATTCGATCTGAGGTTGCCTGAGTCGAGGGCGCGGCAGCCCGGCAGGCCGCCCGCGCCGGAAATACCAAGTTGCCATTTGCCCGCCATTCTGACGGGCGCGAAGTGAACAAACGAGATGGGCATCAAGAAACTGACACCAACCAGTCCCGCGCGGCGCTATCAGACGTACCTGACGAATGACGAGCTGACGGCCAGCAAGCCTTACAAACCGCTGCTCGCGCACAAGCAGAGTACGAATGGCCGCAACAATCTCGGTCGCATGACCGTGCGTCATCGCGGCGGCGCGCACAAGCGGCATTACCGCATCATTGATTTCAAGCGCAACAAATTCGGCATTCCCGGACGGGTGGCGACGATTGAGTATGATCCGAATCGTTCGGCCCGCATTGCGCTGATCAATTACCTGGACGGCGAGAAACGCTACATTCTGGCTCCCGTCGGGCTGCAGGTCGGACAGACGATTGTTTCCGGCCCCGAAGCTGACATTCTCACCGGCAACGCGCTCCCGATCAAAAACATTCCTCTCGGCACCCAGGTTCACAACATCGAACTCAAACCCGGCAAGGGCGGACAAATGGCTCGCAGCGCGGGCAGCTTCGCGCAACTGATCGCCAAGGAGGGCGACCTGGCGCAGCTTCGCCTGCCATCGGGTGAAATTCGCATTGTGGATGTGCGCTGCATGGCCACGATTGGTCAGGTCGGCAACATCGAACACGAGAATGTTTCAATCGGCAAGGCTGGTCGTTCACGCTGGAAAGGCATTCGTCCGACCGTGCGCGGCGTGGCGATGAATCCGGTGGATCATCCGCACGGCGGCGGCGAGGGCAAGACTTCAGGTGGCCGCAACCCGGTAACGCCCTGGGGCAAGCCGACACGCGGTTACAAGACGCGCAACAACAAGCGCACCGATCAATTTATCGTCAAACGCAGAACGAAGTAATCAAAAGTGAACAGTGATTAGTGGCTGGTGAACTGACCACTAACCACTGACCACTAACCACTAACCACTGAAAATCTATGGCACGTTCAGTCAAAAAAGGGCCGTTCATTGATGACCACCTGCTCAAGGTGGTGACGAGGATGAATGAAGACCGTGAACGCAAGGTGATCAAATCCTGGTCGCGCCGTTCCACGATCATTCCGGAAATGGTCGGGCATACGATTGCCGTTCATAACGGCAAGAAGTTCATTCCGGTCTACGTCACCGAAAACATGGTCGGTCACAAGCTCGGTGAGTTTTCGCCGACCCGCACTTTCAAGGGCCATTCCGACAAGGCCGAGAAGGCGGCGGGAGCGAGGAAGTAAGTTGAACCAGCACGGCAGCCGGGGTTCTGTGAAAGACGCAGAAACCGGATGACGGTGATTTTCCTCTGTCTTCGGACAGGAGCGGATTGAAACTGAAATGGAAGCAACAGCCAGAGCAAAAAACGTCAAAGGCTCGTCACAGAAGATGAAGCTCGTCGTGGACCTGGTGCGCGGCATGATGGTCAACGAGGCGCTCTCGGTGCTGCGCTTCAGCGGCAAGCGCGCAGCCCATCCGGTCGAGATGCTGATCCGGTCAGCCATCGGCAATGCCCAGGTGCAGGCCGAACAGGAAAACATCTCGGTGGACGAGGACAATCTGTGGGTCAAGGAAATTTACGTGGGCAAGGGCACGACCAAACATCGCCGCCGCGTGCGTCCCGCGCCGATGGGTCGCGCCTACCGTGAACGCCGCCATTACAGCAACCTGACGGTGGTGGTGTCATCAGACAAACGGGCTGAAGCGAAGAAAACGAAGAAGGCGGCGCAGGCCGAATAAGGAAACCAGGAAACTATGGGTCAGAAAGTACATCCCTACGGATTCAGGCTGGGTTACAACCGGACGTGGCATTCCCGGTGGTATGCCCGCAAGGATTTCGGCAAGCTGCTGATTGAGGATCTGAAGCTCAAGCGGGAACTCAAGGCGCGCTTTGCCAGCGCCGGCGTGTCGCAGATTGAAATTGATCGCGCCGCCAACCGCATGAAGATCATCATTCACACCTCGCGGCCCGGCATCATCATCGGGCGCAAGGGCGCGGAAATCGAAGCCCTCAAAAAAGAGATCAGCCGCCGCACCGGACGTGAGGTTTTCATCAACATTCAGGAAATTCACAAACCTGAACTCAACGCGCAGCTTCAGGCTGAAAAGATCGCCCAGCAGCTTGAAAAGCGCATCGCCTTCCGTCGCGCCATGCGCAAGGCCGTTGATGAAGCGCAGCGCTTCGGCGCCCAGGGCATCAAGGTGCGCGTGAGCGGTCGCCTGAACGGCGCTGAAATCGCGCGTTCGGAATGGACGCTGCAGGGCCGCCTGCCGCTGCACACGCTGCGCGCCGATGTGGATTACGGTTTTGCCGAAGCCAACACGACCTTCGGCGTGATTGGCATCAAGGTCTGGATCTATCGCGGCGACATCATGAACGCCCGCGAAGCGATGATGAAACGATAAATTGATTGCAGCCTGCGGATTCAGGATGACCGCTTGAACAAGTCTGCGCCAGCAACGAATCCGCACTCTGCACTCTTCAATCTGCAATTGAATTATGGCTGAGTATAAAACTCCCAAGAAGGTCAAATATCGCAAGCAGCAGAAAGGTCGCCGGGCCGGGATGGCCACGCGCGGCTCATCCGTTTCGTTCGGTGAGTACGCGCTCAAGGCGATGGAAGCTGCGTGGGTGACAAGCAAGCAGATCGAAGCCAGCCGTGTGGCCATCACGCGCCACGTCAAACGCGGCGGCAAGGTCTGGATTCGCATCTTCCCGGACAAGCCCATCACCAAAAAGCCGGCTGAAACCCGTATGGGCAGCGGCAAGGGCGCGCCGGAAACCTGGGTGGCGGTGATCAAGCCGGGCCGCATTCTGTTTGAAATGGAAGGCGTGGATGAGGCCACCGCACGTCAGGCGCTGAGCCTGGCGGCGGCCAAGCTGCCGATCAAAACCAGGTTCGTCACCCGGCATGAACAGGAGGCAGGAACGCAGTGAAAGCCAAACTCGACAAGGTTCGTGAACAGTCAAGCGAAGACCTCGCGCGGCGGGTGCTGGAGATCAAGGAATCGCTCTTTCGCCTGAATTTCAAAAAGGCGCTGGGCGATACCGACACGGTCAGAAACATCCGGGCGCAGAAAAAGGAGCTGGCGCGCCTGCGCACGGTGCTGCGTGCCCGACAGCTTGGCATTGAGAAGTAAGCGGATTTCAAATCTCTGCGGAATCTGAAACAGGATTCCGGACGAAAGCAACTATGAGCGAAGAGACAAAAGAAACAACTGGTGAAGTCAGCGAGGCGGCAGATCAGCAGGCCGCTGCTCCGGTTGCTGCCGCGACCGCGCAGGCGCGGAGCCGCCGCCAGGAAAAGATTGGCATCGTCACCAGCGACAGGATGCAGAAGACCGTCGTGGTGCGGGTTGACCGCCAGGTCAGGCACCCGGTTTACAAGCGTTACGTGCGCCGCCGCGCCAAATTCATGGCTCACAATGACATCGAAGGCGTCGGCATCGGCGATCAGGTGCGGATTCAGGAAACACGCCCGTTGTCAGCGCGCAAACGCTGGCTGGTGGTGGAAGTGCTGCGGAAGGCGGCGCGTTAAGGCTGTCGGTTGTCAGTAATTGAGTTGTCTCGCGCCCGGTTGTGACCGGGGCGGCAGACAACCGGCGACAACGGACAACGGACAGGAGGCTGAAGTTATGATTCAGATGCGTTCAATTCTGGAGGTGGCTGACAACTCCGGAGCCAAGAAGATTGCGATGATTCTGCCGGTTGGCGGCAGCACTGGTGCGCGGGCCAGCCTGGGTGATGTCATCACCGCCTCGGTCAAGGAAGCCAACCCGGACGGCACCGTCAAGAAAAAACAGGTCGTCAAGGCCGTGATCGTGCGCACGCGCAAGGAAGTCCGCCGCAAGGACGGGACTTACATTCGCTTCGATCAGAATGCGGCGGTGCTGATCAAGCCGGACGGCGAACCGATTGGCACGCGCGTGTTCGGCCCGGTGGCCCGTGAACTGCGCGAACGCGGCTTTATGAAGATTGTCAGCCTCGCGCCGGAAGTCATTTAGGCGCGCACAACGAATCAGAAAGTAAACAGCTATGGCAGGCAGATTCAAAATCAGAAAGAACGATCAGGTGCTCGTCCTCTCAGGGCGCGACAAGGGTAAACGCGGGCGCGTCATCGAAGTGCTGACCACCAGGGGCAAGGTGATGGTTGAAGGCGTCAACATGATGAAAAAGCATGTCCGCCCGAACCGGCAGCGCGGCATTGCCGGAGGTATCATTGAGCGCGAGGCGCCGATTGATATTTCCAACGTGATGCTGCTCGAAGGTGGCAAACCCACGCGCGTCGGCTATCAGCAACTGAACGACGGGCGCAAGGTTCGGATCTCAAAGCGCACGGGCGCAGTGATTGAGTAGGAAAAAGATTATGGCGGCAAGACTGAAAGAGAAATACACCAGCGAGATCGCTCCGGCATTGCAGCGCGAGTTCGGTTACAGGAACCCGATGCAGATTCCGAAGCTCGAAAAGATCACCATCAACATGGGACTGGGCGAAGCGATCCAGAATTCCAAACTCATTGATGTCGCAGTCAATGAACTCGCGGTCGTCGCCGGACAGAAACCGGTGGTGACGAAGGCGAAAAAATCCATCGCGGCTTTCAAGCTGCGCGAGGGCATGAACATTGGCGCGATGGTGACGCTGCGCGGCGACCGGATGTATGAGTTTCTGGATCGTCTGCTCAACATCGTCCTGCCGCGCGTGCGCGACTTTCGCGGCATTTCGGCCAAATCGTTTGACGGGCGCGGCAATTACACGCTCGGCCTGCGCGATCAGTTGATCTTTCCTGAAATTGATTTCAACAAGGTGGACAAGGCGCGGGGCATGAACGTCTGCATTACGACCACCGCCACGACCGACGAGGAAGGGCGCGCCCTGCTGCGCCATTTCGGGATGCCGTTCAGGCAGTAAGGACAACCGGGACTGAGAAAGACATGGCAAAGACTTCCAAAAGAGTTCAGGCAGAACGCCGACCCAAATTCAAGGTGCGTGGTTACAATCGCTGCAAACGCTGCGGTCGCCCCCGCGCTTACCTGCGCAAGTTCAGCGTCTGCCGCATCTGCTTCCGACAACTGGCGCTGCTCGGTGAAATTCCGGGCGTGACCAAGTCAAGCTGGTAACCATCAAAGACTGACAAGTCCGCCTGCCGTTCTGAAGCAGTAAAATCAGGCGCGCGACGTGAAACTGTCAGCGAGGAGTAGAGGGTAATGGATCCGATTTCAGATATGCTGACGCGCCTGCGCAATGCGATTGTCGCGCGTCATACGAAGGTTGATATTCCGGCTTCGCGCCTGAAGGTTGAGATTGCGCGAATCCTCAAGGAAGAAGGCTACATCACCAATTACAGCATCAAGACGGCAGAGGGCAGCAACGCCCGCACCCTGCGCATCTTTCTGCGGTACGGCCCGAAGGGCGAAAGCGTGATTTCGCAGATGCAGCGCAATTCCAAACCGAGCCGCCGCGTGTACGTGGGGGCCAAGGAGATTCCCAAAGTGCTGGGTGGGCTGGGCGTCAATATTCTCAGCACCTCGCAGGGCGTGATGACCGGCAGGCAGGCCCGCAAGACCAACATCGGCGGTGAACTGCTGTGCAGCATTTACTAAGTTAGTTTGCGGTCGGTTGTGAAGCTGAGGCCGCAACTGACCACTGACCACTGGCAAAAGTTATGTCACGAGTAGGTAAAAAAATCATTGAAGTGCCGAAGGATGTGAAGGTCAGTCTGACTGACACAGCCATTGAAGTGCAGGGGCCGAAGGGCAGCCTGACTACCCCGATTCCGGCAGGGATTAACTTCAAACTGGAAGACGGCAAGCTGCAGGCCGTGCGCGAAAACAACGAACAGGCGGCGCTGCACGGGCTGGCGCGGGCGCTGGTGGCCAATGCCATCACCGGCGTCACCAAAGGCTTCAAGCAGGAGCTGGACGTGGTCGGCGTCGGATACAAGGCCGAACTCAGGGGCCGCAGCATTCAGTTCGCGCTGGGCTATTCGCACCCGATTGAGTTCCCGCTGCCGGAAGGCGTGAATGCGAAGATCGAAAAGCAGCAGAAAACGATTACTCAGTATCAGGTGACGATCACGCTTGAGTCGTTCGACAAGCACCTGCTCGGTCAGGTGGCGGCGAATATGCACCGACTGAGAAAGCCTGATGCGTACAAGGGCAAGGGTGTGCGGTATGCCAATCGCCCGCTGAAACTGAAACCCGGCAAGACCGGCAAGTAAGGCAAATCAGACCCGCGCCCTGAAGCGCGGTTTCGGAGTCAGAAAAGTTATGGCACGTAAAACGAGACAGGAAATGCGGAAGGCGGTACACGAGCGAATTCGGAAAAGAGTTCGCGGGACGGCAGATCGTCCGCGTCTCGCGGTGTTCCGCAGCCTCAATCACATCTATGCTCAGGTGATTGACGATGACCATGGCGTGACGCTCTGTTCCGCTTCGAGTGTTGAGAAGTCTGCCGGGGCAGAGACCGGCGGCAATGTCGAAGCGGCGAAGGTGATCGGCAAACTGATTGCCGAACGCGCCAAAGACAAGGGCATTACCTCGGTGGTCTTTGATCGCGGTGGTTACATTTATCACGGTCGCGTCAGAACGCTGGCCGAAGCCGCCCGCGAGGCGGGATTACAGTTCTAGCAGTTTCAGGATAACGACAAAGCTATGCGTTCAACTGATAAAATTTCAGCGGACGGCCTGACCCTGACGGATCAGGTCATTTCAATCAACCGCGTGACCAAGGTCGTCAAGGGCGGCAAGAACCTGTCATTTGCGGCGCTCGTCGTCGTCGGCGATCAGAACGGGGTGGTGGGGTTTGGCACCGGCAAGGCCAAGGAAGTGCCGCAGGCGATCCGCAAGGCGCTCGAATCAGCCAAGCGCAATCTGATTCGCGTGCCGCTCAACGGGCAGACTCTGACGCACCCGATTGAAGGCAACTTCGGCGCTGGCAAGGTCATGCTCAAGCCCGCCGTCGAGGGCACGGGCGTCATTGCCGGTGGCGCGGTGCGCGCGGTGATGAATGCGCTCGGCGTGCGCGACGTGCTGACGAAGTGCATCGGTTCAAATAACCCGCACAACGTCATCCGGGCCACTTTTGAGGGCCTGAGAAACCTCAAGAGCCGCGAACAGGTGGCTCGCCTGCGTGGCCGCACGGTGGAGGAGTTGTAAGCTTATGGCAAACACTGGCACAGACAAAAAGATCAGAATTCAGTTCTACCGCAGCGCAATCTGCACGCCGGAAAAACACAAGGTCATTGTCCGCAGCCTCGGCCTGACGAAGCTCAATCAGATCGTTGAGCGCCCGGACAACACGGCCATTCGCGGAATGATTGCGAAAGTGCCGCACCTGCTGCGCATTGTCGAGTAGTTTCGAGGCTTCGATTTGAGCGCGGACTGATCAGCAGTCTCAAAGCTCGAATCTCAAATCTGAAATTTATTTATGGCTATCGGATTAAACAAGATCAAGGCTCCCGCCGGAGCAACGCACCCAAAGAAACGCGTTGGTCGCGGCCCGGGTTCCGGGCTGGGCAAAACTTCAGGACGTGGTAACAAGGGCCAGAAGTCACGCTCCGGTTATTCGGGCAAGCGCGGCTTTGAGGGCGGTCAGATGCCGCTGCATCGCCGTCTGCCGAAGCGCGGCTTCACGAATATCTTCAAGAAGGAATGGGCCGAGGTTAACGTGGCTGACCTTGAAAGAGTCTTTGAGGCCGGGACGACCGTCACGCCGGAACAACTGGTGGCGAACGGACTGGTTCGCAAATCAATGCAGGAGGCCGTGGTCATCCTTGGTCAGGGCGAACTGAAGAAATCCCTGACGGTGAAGGTGCATCGTTTCAGCGCCGGAGCAAAGTCAAAGATTGAAGCGGCTGGCGGCACAGCCGAGACACTCTGATATAAGAAACTCAGATTGCGGATGGAGGATTGAAAGGACAGTCATTGCCCTTTCAATCCCGAATCCGCAAATGCTATCCTGGCGGTCTGAAAATTCCGAGGCTGATTCCGAATCAGCCATTCGCACTCTGAATCTGGAAATGGAGCGGCCCCCGAAAGGTAGCTGGTAACCGACATGCTGGAGTCACTAATCAACGCGATTCGTAATTTGTTTGCAGTTCCTGAATTGCGCAAGCGCGTAATCTTCACGCTGCTGATGCTGGTCGTCTATCGTGCCGGCATTCACATTCCGGTGCCTGGCATTGATCAGGAAGTCCTGAAGAATATCTGGGGTCAGGCGGCTGGCAGTCTTTTCGGTGTGCTGGATCTGTTTTCCGGCGGCAACCTGCGGCGCATTTCAATCTTTGCGCTCGGCATCATGCCGTACATCACGGCCTCGATCATCCTGCAACTGATGACCTCGGTCTACCCGCAGCTCAAGAAGATTCAGGAAGAAGGTGAACTCGGTCGGCGCAAGATCACGCAATATACCCGTTACCTGACAGTGGTGCTGTGTCTGGTGCAGGGCCTTGGCATCGCCATCTGGCTGCAGCGCCAGGAAAATCTGGTGATTGGTGGCGGCGGACTTTTCTTCACGGCCATTACGGTTCTGACGCTGATGACCGGAACGGTCTTCATTATGTGGATCGGCGAACAGATCACGGAACGCGGCATCGGCAACGGCATCAGCCTGCTGATCTTTGCCGGTATCGTCGTCGGTCTGCCGCGCGCCATCGAGCAGTTGTACGAAAAGATCAAGGATCCGGCCTCGGCGCTGTTCGTCATCATCCTGATCATCGTGATGCTGGCCGTCACCGCAGGCATCGTCTTTTTCGAGCGGGGAACGCGCAAGGTGCCGACCAATCATACGCGCCGGATGGTGGGCCGTCAGATGGTGCAGACGCAGTCATCGCACATTCCGCTCAAGGTCAACATCGCCGGCGTCATTCCGGTGATCTTCGCTTCATCAGTGCTGGCCATTCCGCAGACGCTGGCGACCTTCAGCAGTTGGGGCTGGCTGAAAACGCTCAACAACTGGCTGAGCGGCGGGCATCCGTTTTATGAACTGATGTTCATTACGGGCATTGTGCTGTTCTGTTTCTTCTACGTTTCGATTGTGTTCAATGCCGACGAAGTAGCCGAAAACCTGCGTAAGCAGGGAGCCTTCATCCCCGGCATCAGACCTGGCAAGCGGACGGGCGATTACCTGAATGCGATTCTGACGCGGCTGACGACGGTTGGCGCAATTTATCTGGTGGTTGTCTGTCTGATTCCGCAGTTGATGATCAGCGGTCTGCGCGTGCAGTCAATTCCGGGCATCGGCGAACCGCTGGCGAATCTGATTCAGGGGATTCCCGGTCTGAGCTGGATTCTGACCGGTCTGGGCGTTTCCTTCTATTTCGGCGGCACAAGCCTGCTGATCGTCGTCGGCGTGGCGATGGATACGATCAGTCAGGTCGAAGCGCAACTGGTCATGCGCCATTACGACGGCTTCCTTGGCCCGCGCGGTGGAAGGCTTCGCGGACGGCGCGCGGCATAATTGAGATTTTTTCGGGCAGCCTGCCCGTGTTTCCGGCGGTAACTTTATGTCAAAGGTCATTGTCATACTGGGTGCGCCGGGGACAGGTAAGGGAACGCAGGCGCGCCTGCTGGCTGAAAAGTACGGATACCCGCAGATTTCGACCGGAGATATTCTGCGGGTGATGGCCAAAGCGGACACTCCGCTGGGCCGCGAGATCAGAGAGACTCAGGCCGCCGGGCATCTGGTCAGAGATGAGGTGCTGGCCGAGATCATTCTGGATCGGACGAATCAGCCTGATTGCCGGAATGGCTATATTCTGGATGGATTCCCGCGCACGCTGAACCAGGCCAGGCTGCTTGAGGATCTGGCCCTGAAACAGGGCAATGCGATTCTGATGCTCAAGCTGATTCTGCCGCGCGCGGCGCTGATGAAGCGGCTGACCGGGCGTCGCACCTGCACCAGATGCGGCGAAATTTATAACATCTATCTGCGCCCGACGATGCAGGAAGGCGTCTGTGATGTGTGCGGCGGCACTTTGTCGCAGCGTTCGGATGACAGAGAAGAGGTTGTGGCGACCAGAATTTCAGATTATGAGAAAGCGACGAAGCCACTGACCGATTATTACCAGCAGAGCGGGCGCCTGGTAAAGGTCAACGGTGATCGTCCGATTGACGATGTGCTCGCAGATCTGTGCGCTGCCATTGATGCCATGGGCGGCAAATAACCGGGGCAGGCACAGAAAGGTGCTGATCGAAAGTTGTTATGGTCATTCGCAAGTCACGCAGCGAAATTGCAAGGATGAGGGAAGCCGGCCTGATTGTGGCCGATACGCTGCGTAAGCTGAGAAAGATGGTCGAGCCGGGGATTTCAACCCTGGAGCTTGATGCTTTCGCTGAGAGCAATATTCGCGCGGCCAAAGCCTGGCCGACCTTCAAGGGGTATCACGGTTTTCCGGCCTCGATCTGTGCTTCAATCAACGACGAGGTGGTTCACGGCATTCCGTCGGCAGAACGCAAACTGAAGGAAGGCGACATTATCAAACTGGACTGCGGCGCGACGCTGAAGGGATATGTCGGTGATGCCGCCATCACTGTCCCGGTCGGAAAAATCTCACCTGCGCTTGAAAAGCTGATTGAAGTTACCCGTGATTCTCTGTTCAAGGCCAAAGACAAGATGATCGCTGGTAATCGTCTGCACGATGTTTCGTTCGCGGTCCAGGAGTATGCCGAAGCCGAAGGCTTCTCGATTGTGCGGGATTATTGCGGTCACGGGATCGGGCAGCGCATGCACGAAGACCCGCAGGTGCCGAATTACGGCGCGCCGGGGACGGGCAAGAAGCTGAAGGAAGGCTGGGTGCTGGCAATCGAACCGATGGTGAATCTGGGAAATTACGATGTGCAGGTGCTGGCCGATGGCTGGACTGTCACTACTGTGGATGGGCTGGCATCGTGCCATTTTGAGCATACGATTGCCATCACTGATGACGGGCCGGTGGTGCTGACGGCTGATGAAAATGGCGATTCGTATCTGTGATTTGACAGCAAAAAAGTGAGCAGCAGGGTCTCAGCTTGCAAAAGGCTGACTCCCGCTTATAATGTACGTTTTGCGTTTTCGCCCGGAAGCCGCTTATCTGATTACCGCGATATATGTCGAAGGAAGATGCCATTGAAGTAAGAGCGACAGTGCTTGAGACATTGCCCAATGCAATGTTCAAGGTCGAGCTTGAAAACAAGCATCAGGTGCTGGCTCATATTTCCGGCAGAATGCGCAAGAATTTCATCAAGATTCTGCCGGGCGATCAGGTGCTGGTGGAACTTTCACCCTATGACCTGACGCGCGGACGCATCGTTTATCGGTTCAAATAATCAGTTGTCCGGTTATTTATTTGACAGCCAGAGAGTGAAGTTATGAAGGTAAGAGCATCGGTCAGAAAAATCTGTGACAAGTGCAAGATCATCCACCGCCACGGAGTGGTGCGCATTATCTGCGTCAATCCCAAGCATAAACAGCGTCAGGGATAGTCTGTGATTTCGGATTTCAAATCTCACCCGTGAGATTAAAGTGATTTTTGGAGGAAGTTAAATGGCTCGTGTTGCCGGCGTTGATTTACCGCCACAGAAGCGCGCTCAAATCGGACTGACTTACATTTACGGGATCGGCAGATCGCGCGCGACCAGAATTCTTCAGACCTGCCAGGTTGACATTCACAAGAAGGTGCGCGACCTGAACGAGGATGAACTCAACCGCATTCGCACCCTGATTGATCAGGAAGGCAATGTCGAAGGTGATCTGCGCAAAGCCATTCAGCTCGACATCAAGCGCCTGATGGATATCGGGTGTTATCGCGGACTGCGCCATCGCAAGGGATTGCCGGTTCGCGGTCAGCGCACACATACCAATGCTCGCACGCGCAAAGGCCCGCGCCGCGCCACCATTGCGAAGAAGAAAGCCCCCGGCAAGAAGTAACAAAATAGTGGCTGGCAATCACTGGATGAGTGACTACTGATGGCTGACCACTGACCACTGAATTTTATGGCAAAACAGCAGACAACCGCAGGCAAGAAAAAGGTCTTCAAGAAAAAAGAGAAGAAGCATGTGCCGAACGGAATCGTGCACATTCAGGCTTCCTTCAATAACACCCTGGTGAGCATCACCGATCTGGAAGGTCGGCTGGTGGCGCAGTCGTCGGCAGGCGCGATGGGCTTTCGCGGATCACGCAAGGGAACGCCCTTTGCCGCGCAACAGGCCGCGAGCAAGGCGGCCAACATTGCGCGCGATGCCGGAATGCGCAGTTGCGAAGTGCGCGTCAAAGGCCCCGGTTCAGGCCGCGAATCGGCGGTGCGGGCCATTCAGGGGGCAGGCATTGAAATCAGAATCATTCGTGACGTGACGCCCATCCCGCACAACGGGTGCCGCCCGCCGAAAAAACGTCGCGTCTGATCCGGCAGTTCATTATCGCAGAACCGGAGCGAGCAATAATTTCGGGACTCTGCTGGTCGTCACAGCCTGATGGAACCGGTTCACGACAGCAGAAACTGGATGGAGGAAAGTCTTGGCAAGAGATAGAGGCAAACAGTGCCGCTTGTGCCGCCGTGAGGGAATGAAGCTTTTTCTCAAAGGCGAAAAGTGTTACAAGCCGTCCTGTCCGATTGAAAAGCGTGGCACGAACCCGCCCGGTCAGCACGGCCCCAATGCAAAACGCAAACCCATGGGGTATGGCGAGCAGTTGCGCGAAAAACAGCGCGTCAAACGCATCTACAATCTGCTCGAACGCCAGTTCCGCAATTACTTTGAATCGGCGGCCCGCCAGAAAGGCGTCACGGGTGAAAACCTGCTGGCCCTGCTTGAGCGGCGTCTGGACAACGTGGTCTTCCGGCTTGGGTTCGCGATGTCGCGTCGTCAGGCTCGCCAGGTTGTGCGGCACGGACACGTCAGCGTGAATGGTCACAAGGTCAACATTCCATCGTTCCAGGTCAGAGTCGGCGATGTGGTAACGGTGCGCGAAAAGAGCGTCCAGAATGTTCATATTCAGGGCGCCTTTCAGACTTCCGGCGGTCGTGGCCGTCCGGGCTGGCTGGAGATCACGAATCCTGAAAATCTGACCGGACGGGTGGTGGCGCTGCCACGCCGCGAAGACGTTGATCAGAACATCAACGAACAGCTCATTGTCGAGTTGTACAGCAAGTAAGGTTGAATCGTCATCCGGCCTGCCGCAGGAATTCCCAGGCCGGATGTGCAGGTTCCCGCCGCGTCGTAAGCTCGACCATGCAAGTCCCCGTCGGGAGCCAGTGACGAATCGCTGAAGGTCGGCCTTGAAAGTCAGCGGGCCTCTTCAGGCCGCCAGCCAGCAGGAGATTGACACAACACATTATGTGGACTGGATTTCAGAAACCGAAGCGTTTGTCCTATGACCCCGAGACGATGACTGACCGGTATGGGAAGTTTTATGCCCAGCCGTTCGAGCGTGGTTTCGGAACAACCATCGGCAACAGTCTGCGCCGCGCGCTGCTGTCTTCCATCGAAGGCGCAGCCATTACCGCCGTGCGAATTGAAGGCGTGCTGCACGAGTTCTCTTCAATTCCCGGCGTGGTCGAAGACGCCACGGACATCATTCTCAACCTCAAGCAGATTCCCTTCAGGATGCACGGCAATGAGCCGAAGACGCTCCGCGTCACGCGCACTGAGCCGGGCGAAATGAAATCGGGCGATATTGAGGTTGACGCAGATATCGAAGTACTCGATCCGAACATTCACATTGCCACCGTCAGCGAAGGCGGCAATCTGAGCATCGAAATGCGCATCAAGAAGGGACGCGGCTATGTCTCGGCTGATCGCAATTTTGATGATGACCTGCCGGTTGGTTACATTCCGGTTGATTCGGCTCATTCGCCGGTCAAGAAGGTCAACTTCACGGTTGAAGCGGCGCGCCTTGGTCAGGATACCGATTATGACAAGCTCTGGCTTGAGGTCTGGACCAATGGCAGCGTTTCACCGGAACACGCCATCGGCCTCGCCGCCAAGCTGATCAAGGATCACATGTCCATCTTCATTAACTTCGAAGAAGACATGCACGAGCCTGAAGTGGTCGAACCCAGAAAACAGGCGCCGCCGATCAATGAGCATCTGGACAAGTCGGTTGACGAACTCGAACTCTCGGTTCGTTCCTACAATTGTCTGAAGAATGCCAATATCAAGACGATCCGCGATCTTGTGCAGAAGAGTGAACCCGAAATGCTCAAGACCAAGAATTTCGGGCGCAAATCGCTCAACGAGATCAAGGACATTCTGACCTCGATGGGCCTCGGCCTTGGGATGGTTCTCGATGAGAACGGCCAGGTCGTCAAGGCTGCCGGTCAGGAATAGTCACCTGAGATTTCAAATCTCACCTTTGAGATTGCTGTTATGAGACATCTTGTTGCACATCGTAAGTTAGGTCGGACTTCTGCGCATCGCAAAGCGCTGTTGCGTAATCTTTGTACTTCACTGGTGCTGAATGAACGCATCGTGACCACCCTGCCCAAGGCCAAAGAACTGCGTCCGTTTGTCGAAAAGGCCGTGACGCTGGGTCGCCGGGCCAGCAAAGCCCGGCAGGCCGGAGAAAAAGAGGTCGCTCTGCACGCGACCCGACTGGCGGCGGCGAGTTTCTTTCCGGGCAACGCCGGGCCTGACAGTCGCCAGCACGATCCGAAGGCTGAGCGAACTGCCGGTGTGGCGGCGCTCAAGAAACTCACGGGCGAACTGGCCGAACGCTTCGCCGACCGTCCGGGCGGTTACACCCGCATTCTCAAGCTGGGCAAACGCAAAGGCGATGGCGCTGAACTGGCGCTGATCGAATTCATCGGCAGCGAAGGTAAAAAGCCTGCCACCGATGCTGACGCGAAAAAGTAGTCCAGAGCGGCTTTGGTGAGGGATGATCTCTCGCACACCTTATTTTTCGGGCCTCAACCGTGCGAGGCATCACGCGGTTGAGGCTTTGATTTTTTAAGCGCTGGTGCAGCGCGAGGCGCTCAAGCTTTCGTGGCGCGCACGCCGCTGAAAGTCGTTGCTGACGATGCTGCACCGTCATTTTAATTGCTGATCCCAATCTGAGAAGTCTATGAAAAAGACTGATCGCAAGGCGCGGCCCGTAACCCGCCGCAAAAGCCCCACTCCGGCAGCAACCGCTGAACCATCTGAACCAACTGCGCAGAATCTGGCTGAAATCAAGGCTCTGATTGAACTGGTGGCCGAAAAACAGATCACCGAATTTGAGCTTGAACGTGGTGATTTTCGGCTGCGGATTCAGCGTGGTTCGACGGCTGAGGCCAGACCACAGACAGTCAGTCTGCCTCCGGTTCACGCGCCCGCTGTCGCGCCCGCACCGGCAGTGATTGAAGCGCCGCAGGCTGTTGCATCGGCTCCGGCAGCCACGCCAGCCGCGCCAGCAGAAGAGAATCTGCACATCATCACTTCTCCCATTGTTGGCACTTTCTATCGCTCGCCATCGCCAACCGCCGACCCGTTTGTCAAAATCGGAGACAATATCGAAAAAGGCTCCACGATCTGCATCATCGAAGCGATGAAACTGATGAACGAAATTACCTCCGAAGTCAGCGGCACAGTCGCCAGGATCCTCGTCGAAAACGGCCAGCCCGTCGAATACGGCCAGCCGCTGTTCGGAATCAAATTGTAGTGGTCAGTGGTTAGTGGTCAGTGGTTAGCCGGAACCTTTCCCACAAGCGGCACAGTTCAGCGCAGGCCACTAACCACTGACCACTGACCACTGACCACTGCCGTTATGTTCAAGAAAATCCTGATTGCCAATCGCGGCGAAATTGCCTGCCGCATCATCTGGGCCTGCAAGGAACTCGACATCAAAACTGTCGCGGTGCATTCCGAAGCTGACCGCGATGCGCTGCACGTGCGTTTTGCCGACGAAGCCATCTGCATCGGCCCGCCGCCTTCATCGCAGAGCTATCTGAACATTCCCGCGATTATCAGCGCCGCCGAACTGACCGATGCTGACGCGATTCATCCGGGTTATGGCTTTCTGTCAGAGAATCCGTATTTCGCTGAAGTCTGCGATGCCTGCAATATCACCTTCATCGGCCCGTCGCCGCAGGTGATGCGCACGATGGGCGACAAGGCAACGGCCAAACAGGCGATGAAAGCTGCCGGTGTGCCTGTGACGCCTGGCAGCGAAGGTCTGCTTGATGATGAAGAGATTGCCATCAAAGAGGCCGAACGCATTGGCTACCCGGTGCTGATCAAGGCGACGGCAGGCGGCGGCGGTCGCGGCATGCGCATCGCCCGCAACCGCGAAGAACTGATCATTGGTTATCAAACCGCCCGCGCCGAGGCTGAAACCGCCTTCAAGAACAGCGGCGTCTATCTGGAAAAATATATCGAACGCCCGCGCCACATCGAAATTCAGGTGCTCGCTGACCAGCACGGCAACGTCGTTCACCTCGGCGAACGCGAATGCTCGATTCAGCGGCGGCATCAGAAGCTGATTGAAGAGTCACCCTCGCCTGCCGTCAGCTACGAACTGCGCCGTGAAATGGGCGCCGTCGCCGTCAAAGCGTGTCAGGAAGTCGGCTACAGCAACGCCGGAACGATTGAGTTTCTGCTTGATGAAGACGGCAGTTACTACTTTATGGAGATGAACACGCGCATTCAGGTCGAGCATCCCGTGACCGAGATGGTGACAATTGCCGACCTTGTCGCCGCGCAGATTCGCGTTGCCGCAGGCGAAGAGCTTGGCTTTACGCAGGACGAGGTGATGTTCGTCGGCCACGCCATCGAATGCCGCATCAACGCCGAAGACCCTGAAAAATTCACGCCCAGCCCTGGCCGCATCACGACCTTCAACGTGCCCAATGGCCCCGGCGTGCGTACCGACACCGCCGCTTATGCCGGATGGTTTGTCCCGCCGCATTACGATTCGATGATCGCCAAGCTGATCGTTCACAGCCGCACCCGCGAACGCGCCATCGCCCGGATGCGCCGCGCGCTCGAAGCCATGGTCGTCGAAGGCATCAAAACCACCATCCCGCTGCACCTGAAAATCATGAACGATCCCGATTTCATCGCGGGCAATTTCTCGACCAGATTTATGGATCGGTTTCTGAAGTAAGACTGATTGTATTGAGGACGGTATGCCAAGAGGTTATACTCCGAATCCTGCCGGAGGTAAGACAAATGGCAAACGTCAAAACCGCAATTTCAATTCAGGAATCACTGTTCGAGAAGGTCGAAGAGCTGGCGGATCGCCTGAAAGTTTCGCGCAGTCGTGTTTTTGTTCTGGCGCTTGAGGAGTTTATCCGGCGTCAGGAAAACCGCAGCCTGCTGGAGCGCATCAACGCGGCTTATCAGGATGCGCCTGAAGCCGACGAGAAAAAGCGAATGCGCCGGGCGCGCAAATCGCATCGCCGAATGGTGGAGGGCGAATGGTAATCAGTCAGGGCGATGTCTTCTGGGTTGAACTGGGCGACCCGGTCGGTTCAGCGCCCGGTTACAAGCATCCGCACGTCATCATTCAGAACAATCTTTTCAATCAGAGCCGGATTAATACAGTTGTCGTGTGCGCGCTCACCTCGAATCTCAAACGCGCTGGTGCGCCCGGCAATGTGCTGCTCGATGCCAGAGAGGCAGGTCTGCCCAAACGCAGCGTGGTGCTCGTCTCACAGCTTTTCACCGTGGACAAAACACAGCTTGATGAATACATCGGCACGCTGTCACGCAAAAGGGTGCGCCAGATCCTTGATGGCATCAGGCTGCTGACTGAGCCGCGAGACGCCGAATAATCACTTCCTGCGCCGGGGAAAAGATAATCGTTAATTGCCCTGTCCTGCCTTCGTGTGGCAAACTCCCCCCGCTTCACCCTGCAATCCGCAGTAACACACCTGACCATCATTAATCTGACAGGGTACTCGTCTTATGAATCTGGCAACCTTGTTTCGCACGAAATCAGTCGAGCTGATTCAGCATGACGCGGCTGAAGGCTTTGGCGATGAAGCGCACAGCAGCGGCCTCAAACGCGCGCTCGGCGTTGTTGATCTGACGGCGCTCGGCATTGCCGCTGTCATCGGCGCAGGCATCTTTTCAACCATTGGCAATGCGGCCTTCAATGGCGGCCCGGCAGTCGCATTTCTGTTCATCTTTACTGCGATTGCCTGCGCGTTTGCGGCGTTCTGTTATGCCGAATTCGCTTCGATGATTCCGGTGGCCGGGTCGGCTTACACCTATGCCTACGCTTCGTTCGGTGAACTGGTCGCCTGGATCATTGGGTGGGATCTGCTGATGGAATACGCCATCGGCAACATCGCGGTGGCGATTTCGTGGAGCGATTATTTCACGGGGCTGCTCGCCGGTTACGGCATCAACATTCCGCAATATCTGACGATGGATTTTCTGTCGGCTTCGCGTGGTTATGATGCCGTCAGTCAGTTGATGGCGCAGGGCAGCACGCTCGATCAGATCAAAGCGATGGACGGCATGGCGACGAAGATTGACGCTTACCAGGCCTGGATGACTGCGCCGAAAGTCGGCGGCATTCATCTGGTTTGCGATCTGCCTGCGCTGGTGATCGTCTTTATCATCACCGCGCTGGTTTACGTTGGCATCAGGGAATCAAAGAATGCTTCGAACCTGATGGTGGCGGTCAAGGTGTCAGTGATTATTCTGGTCATTGCGCTCGGCGCGTTTTATGTGCAGCCATCGAACTGGTCGCCGTTTGCGCCGAACGGCGCGGCGGGCGTGCTGAAAGGCGTGTCAGCGGTCTTCTTTGCTTACATCGGGTTCGATGCGATTTCGACGACTGCCGAAGAATGCAAAAATCCGCAACGCGATCTGCCGCGCGGAATGATGTATTCGCTGCTGATCTGCACCGTGCTGTACGTGCTGATTGCGCTGGTGCTGACCGGAATGGTCAGTTACAAAAACCTCGCGGTTGGTGATCCGCTCGCTTATGTTTTCGGCCCCGAAGGCGTCAATCTGCCCTGGGTATCGGGCATCATTGCCATCAGCGCCGTGATTGCGATGGCGACGGTGCTGCTGGTCTTTCAGCTTGGGCAGCCGCGCATCTGGATGTCAATGAGCCGCGACGGGCTGCTGCCGCCGATCTTTTCCGCGATTCATCCGCGCTTCAAGACGCCCTGGTTTTCGACCATCATTACCGGCCTCGTCGTGGCGATTCCGTCGTTGTTTATGAACCTGACGGAAGTAACCGATCTGACCAGCATCGGCACACTGTTCGCTTTCGTGCTGGTGTGCGGCGGCGTGCTGATTCTGAATGAATCGAACCAGCGCATCGAACGCCGGTTCAAAACACCGTACATCAATTCAAAATACATCGCGCCCGCTTTGTTCGCGCTGATCTGGCTGGTGGCAATCTGGCGATTCCCGCAGGAAGTCAGAAATTTCTTTACGCAGACAGAGTGGGAAGTCTTCAAGCACAAAATCCCGCTGATGGTTTACATCGTGATTGCCTTTGCGATTGTGGTGCAGTGCTTCAGAAAATCGCTTTCACTGATTCCGGTGCTGGGCGTGCTGACGTGCGGCTATCTGATGACTGAACTCGGCATCACCAACTGGCTGCGGTTTCTGTTGTGGCTGGTAGCGGGGCTGATCCTCTATTTCTTTTACGGTTACAGCCACAGCCGCCTGGCGAAGAAGAGCAGGTAACAAGCGCCAGTAAAATTGTGAAGTCTCTGAACGCGATGAATCCTGATTGCCGTTCTCAAAACACGGACGCCAGTTAAAGCAGGGCACAATGAACCTGGCAACCGGCTGAACTGACCTCGCAGAGAAATTTCTCCTGAAAATTCGGCTCTGAAAACGTGCGGCGGGAAAGGGCAATCTGTCGGTCTGAAAATTAATTCCTGGAAAGTACTTGACCCGGTATCTTCACCTGAGCTATAAGCTCGCCCGTCTTCACCAGCAGTACTCAGCGTTATTCTCAGCTTACTCACGATTCTGATTCATCATTGCTGCCCCCGATGACTGATCGGCAATCACAGCCCGGCTGTTGTTGATTCTGACAACGGCGAGCCACAGCCACGAGAGGAGTGTTGCCTGTGTCCATCCTGACTCCCCCCCCCTATCAAGCTTCGTGCCAGTAAACTGACTGCGCGGATTATTTCTCTGACGCTCTGTGGCACGCTGCTCCTGACCAGCACACCGCAGGCTCGGCAGCAGAGTCCTGCGACTACAGCGAACAGTCCTGTGCAGAGCCGAATGCTGCCGCCTTACGCTGATCTGCCCGACATCAATGCGCTGGTTGACGAAGGGAAACATCCGAAACCGCCCAGACCGCAGCCGCCGCTCAAGCCGCCCGCCATCTGCGGCTACCGCGATGTGGTCTGCAAACGGATCAGGGAGAAAAAAGACAAGGAGAAGAAAGTCGGACTGCATCTGACGCCCGGCCAACAGAACAGTCAACAGGTGAGCCGGAATGCAGGAGAGAATCGCAGTGGCTGGCTGCGCCGTGCGGGTCGTGCCCTGTCCGGCGCGTTCTCCGGCCTGACAATGCTCAGCCCGACGGGCAATTCATTCCTTCCCGCCTCCGGGGCCGGGACCTCATTTACACCCGGGGCGACAGCGGGCGCGCTCGCGGCTGCGGCGCCGCCGAATTTCACTTCGCCTGAGGAAGCGAAACTCGACCCGCGTTACCGCACGGGCGGAGACGGCGAGGATTTGTTTTCCGGCAACTATCACTGGAGCCTGCCGCTGGTGAGCCTGCCGGGACGCAACGGGCTGGATCTGAATCTCACGCTCCATTACAACTCACTCGTCTGGATCAGACACAGCGGGAATATCATCTCCTTTGACTATGATTATTACCCGACGCTGACGCCCGGCTTCCGGCTTGGCTTCCCTGAAATCAGCGGGCCTGCCACGACTATCGGCAGCTTTGAGACGTACATTGTCATCCTGCCGACCGGACGGCGCGTGGCGCTGCGGAAAGTCACCACCAGTCGCTACGAAGCGACTGACTCATCTTACCTCTACCTTGTCACCAGCCCGTCAACACAGACGATGACGCTCTATGCCACCGACGGGACGCAGTTCAGCTACACGATTCCGGCGGGCGACTGGTGGTATCGCTGCACGCAGATCAAAGACCGCAACGGCAATTTCCTGACCATCAGCTATGCCAATGTCGGAACGGCGGAAGATCCGCTCTTTTCAATTGGCACGATTACCGACACGCTCGGACGCGTGATCAATTTCAATTACCAGAATCAGCGCCTGCTTTCGATCACGCAGGAGTGGCACGGGCAGACGCACACCTGGGCGCAGTTCGATTACCCGGCGGCGGGGCAGGAACACCCGATGACGCCCAACTTCGGCAGTCTGCTGGTGGACGGGCCGGGCGGCGGCCAGCGGATTCCGGTCATCACGCGCGTCATCACGGGCGATGGCGCGCGGCACACCTTCGTCTACAACGAATGGGGACAGGCGAAGGAAATCTGGCGCTACGGCGAAGCCGACAACCAGCGCGCGGCGCTGGTTTATGCCTTTCCATCGAACAGTGCGCCACAGACTGACTGCCCGCGCTTCACGCAGCGCAACGATGGCATTGCCGGGTGGGCCGGACAAAGTTACGTCAACGGGATCGGCTGGGTGAGCAGTTATTTCTCCTTCGACCCGAACGAGAGTTACGGCGAAGTGACCACGCCCGACGGGGTGACGCACAAGGAGTTCTTCAGCACGACCGGCGGCACGCGCGGGCTGCCGTCAACCATGGAAGACTGGTTCGGCGGAGTGAAAAGGAAATGGACGACTACTGTCTGGGCGAGCGACAGCGCGACGAGTCCGCCGCTGCGTCCGCGCGTGACTGAGCTGAACGTGTACGATGAAGCAGGCAACCGCCGCCGGACGACGATTGAATACACGACCCTCGCCGCGACGGTGAAGCTGCCCTGCATTGTCCGCGAATACAATGCCGACGCGACGACCATCTACCGCAGCACGCAGACCGAGTACGTGACGAGCGCCAGTTACACCGCTTACAACCGGCGCATCATCGGGCTGCCTGCGATGCAGTACCTTTATCAGGGCGATGTGAGCGGCACGCTCGTGGCGCTGACCGGCTTTGTGTATGACAGTCCGAATGACACGACCACCTGTTTACAGGCGCACAGTGCGACGCCGAGTCAGCACGACAGCACAAATTACGGCGCCGGGTTTCTCGCTCGCGGCAATCTGACGCGGGTGCAGCGCTACAGCGTGACGAACGGAGTGGCCAGCACGCCGCTGGAAACAAAGACCGGGTACTACACGACCGGGACAGTCGCGCTGACGAAGGATGCGCTCAGTCATCAGACGAGCCTCTGTTACGACGACCTGTTTCTGCACTACACGCAGCCGACGCCCGACACGCTCAGCGCGGCGAGCGTGACTCCGGCGGCGCCGACCTTTGCTTATCCGACCAGAGTCACTGACCCTGACGGGTACTCCTCGACCGTGAGCTACAACTACGATTTCGGCGCCGTGACACGGACAGTGGATCCGAAGGAGTATGCGCTGCACGGCGCAAATCCGACGACGATGGGGGTCAGCACTTATGACAGCAAAGGGCGACCCGACAAGGCGCTGGTCTGGAAGGAAGGGGCAAGGTACTCGCAGACCCGATACGCCTACGCGACCGACCACAACTGGACGCAGATGTGGACGACGGTCAACACGCTGAGCGAGGAGACGTATGTCGTGCACCTGCTCGACGGCGCGAGCCGCGAACGGGTGACGATCAGCGA
>JAXLQP010000011.1:0-102165 GCA_046331565.1 Blastocatellia bacterium | reverse complement strand
GCTTAGTTGCCGATCACTTCAGCGGGCAGCGGCTTGTCCACACGCGGGCGCGCGGCGGCATTGCCGAGTTCCCACGCCGTGGCGTAAACCGTGCGCGTCACCTTTTCCATCTGCGCGAAGTCAATTTTTTCGACTGAATCAGAAGGCCGGTGATAGTCCTCGTGGCTGCCGTCCATATAAAAAATAATCGGGACGCCCTTGCGCGCGTAGTTGAAATGATCGCTGCGATAGAAGAACCGTTCAGGGTCTTTCGGGTCGTCGTACTTGTAGTTGAATTTCAGTTTGAGCAATGAATTGTTGACGCGCTCGCTCAGCTCGCCCAGGTCGGTGCTCATCATCTTCGAGCCGATGACGAAAACCTCGCCCGGAGCCGGAAGCGCCTGATTGGCGGGTTTGGTGTCGCCTTCCTGCCGGGCGCGTCCGATCATATCAATGTTGAGTTGCGTGATGATCTGACTGATCGGCACAGGCGGCTGATCGGTGATGAAAGCGGAACCCCACAAGCCATGTTCTTCGCCCGCGTGCCAGACAAAGATGATCGAACGTTTCGGGCGCGGGCCTTTGGCGTAAGCTTCGGCCAGGGCCATCACTGCGACCGTGCCGGAACCGTCATCATCAGCGCCGTTGTAAATCGCATCGCCGTTGACCGGAGTGCCGATGCCGACGTGATCGTAATGTGCGCCGATGGCGATGTATTCATTTTTGAGCGTCGGGTCAGTGCCTTCGAGCATCGCCACGATGTTCTGCGTCTGCGCGGGTTCTGATTTGATAACGACATTGAGGCTGACTTTTTTATTCGGATTGAAGTCAAAGCCTTCAACCGATTCGCCAGTGGTGGCGCGATTGAAGATCGTGGTGGCGTTCTGTTTTTCGCCCTGAAACAGCGCGTTCAGCATGCGCGGCGAAACGGTGATGATCGGAATGGCGTTGTTGTCAGGCCTGATGTATTTCTCAACCAGCACTGTGCCGCGTTCGGTGACGAACTGACGACTCTGTGACCAGCCGATCAGCGTCTGAAACTGCGGTACGGCAATGACGGCCTTTGCGCCGTGCGTCTGCGCGTAATGCACCGGATTGTCCCAGTCCTCGCCCTGTTTGCCTTTCAGATCGTTGAAGGTCACGCCTTTCGGCAGACTGGTGACGGCCACGACGATTTTGTCTTTGACATCGAGCTTGTCATACGGATTCAGATTTTTGCCTTTGATCATCCAGCCGTTGCCGACATAGATGAGCGGCGCGCTGGCCGACCCGGCGGTAAACTGCGTCAGGAAGTCATCGCCAAAGCTGAACCGCTGCCCGTTGATTTCGGCCCACGTCTGCGCCGGATCAACGCGATTGCGGCGCAGCGCGAAATGCTGAAAGTAAGTGCCGTTGTCACCGGCTGGCTTCAGTCCCCAGCGCGACAGGTGCGTGGCGATGAAGCGCGCCGCCGTGTCGAGGCCGCGTGACGGCGTGTCGCGGCCTTCGAGTTCGTCCGAAGCGATGAATTCCAGATAGTCCTTAAGCTGCGCGGCGGTGATTGATTCGACGTTGCCATAAGCGGGCGGCGCAGGCGCAGCCACAGCCTTGCCGCTTTTTTTCTGCGCGTGAGCAGGTGCAATAATGATGCACAGCAGCAGCATTAACAGCGATTGTTGTCTGATGGTTTTCACTGGTTGACCTCCAAAGCGGTATGGTTTTAATTCAGGCCGGGCCGCACAACAACGGCCTCCTGGCGCAATCACAAACTTCAGCAGGATGCTGATGACCGGAATCTGTCAGGGAACAACAGATAATGCGGGATAAGAAAAACGGTGATCGTCGGCAAAAGGTTCGACTTTTCTGCCGATGAGCCGCTGACGAATCCGAAAGGAAATGAAAATGAACATTCTGTCTGACCGGCAGCTTGCCGCTTATGAGCGCGACGGATTTCTGCTGCTTGAAAATTTCGTGAGCGGCGCGGCCTGTCTGAAGTTGCAGGAACGCATCGCGCAACTGCTCGAAGCTTTCGATGCCGACAGCGTGCGCTCAATCTTTTCAACCCGCGAGCAGACGCGCACGAGCGATGATTACTTTCTGGCGTCGGGCGACCGGATCAGTTTCTTTTTTGAAGAAGAAGCGTTCGGGCCGGATGGCGAGCTGCGCCAGAGCAAAGAGCTTTCGATCAATAAAATCGGCCACGCGCTGCACGATCTCGATCCGGTCTTTGACCAGTTCTCGCGCACGCCTGAACTGAAGGCGCTGGCGGCTGATCTCGGTTTCATTCAGCCGCTGCTGCTGCAGTCAATGTACATCTTCAAGCAGCCGCACATCGGCGGCGAAGTGGTCTGTCATCAGGACGGCACGTTTCTTTACACCGACCCGCACAGCGTCACCGGCTTCTGGTTTGCGCTTGAAGATGCGACGCTGGAAAACGGCTGCCTGTGGGCGATTCCAGGCGGGCATCGAAAGGGTTTGAAATCACGCTTCAAACGCGCGGCTGAAGGCGGAACTGAGTTTGAGATTTACGATGACTCGCCCTGGCCGCAGGATGATCTGACGCCGCTTGAAGCGCCGCGCGGCACGCTCATCGTGCTGCACGGTCTGTTGCCGCACCTGAGCCGCGAGAATCGTTCAGCGAAATCGCGCCACGCCTGCACGCTGCACCTGATTGACGGAAGCTGCCATTACCCCGCTGACAACTGGCTGCGGCGCAGCGCGGAGATGCCGCTGCGCGGGTTTGAATGAGCAAAGAGAGCTGACGGAACAAACGGAAATAACTGAACAGACGGAAATATCTCACAGGACATTTTGTGGTCTTCTTTTGTTCGTTTCGTGTGTGCCGTTGTTTCCGTGTGTTCCCTCATTTCAATCGCCCGTTGAAGGCTGAATGGCAGGAGCGGAGCGGGCTGACAGGCTCCATTTCATAAATGGTTTTTCGGTGTACACGAACAGAAAACTGCAAATCGCAAAGACCGGCCCGCACACCAGCAGCAACTGAATCAGAAAGTCGAAGATCAGCGGCAGGCCTGAAGCTGACAGCCGCATCGTGTGTTCCAGCACGCCGCCGATCACCAGGACGTGATAGAGATAGAACGTGTAACACATCCCGCCCGTGATCACGATCCACTTCATCCGAATCAGCGCGTTTGAAATTCTGCCGAGGTAAAAGCCCGCGTACAGCAGCGCGACCAGAAACGGCAGCGCGAAAAGATACTGATAGTAATGCAGCAGAATGGCCGGAATGGCGGCGGCAGCGATGATGGTGGCGAGATCCCACGCCGGATATTTTTTCAGGCTGCGCGCGCTGCTCGTCAGATAGAACTCAGCGAGCAGAAACCCGGCGAGAAAGTAATGCAGGTAATTCGGCAGAATGTGTCGCAGCAATGGATTGTCTGAATTGCCCAGCACTTTCTGCGACAAAATGCCGAAGCCGTAAATCAGGCCAATGATCAGCGCGCGCCGCGCGAGGGCCGAACGCAGCATAAAAAGCCGCACCAGCAGCGGCACCAGCAGGTAGAACTGAATTTCGATTTCCAGCGACCAGGTGACTTCGTTGATGCGGCTGCCCTGACCATACACCAGACCGTGCGAATAAAAGAGGCTGGCCATCAGGTTCGGCAGCAGCGAAACGGCTTCGCCGGTTTTGTTCCAGATATAAAGAAAGAAGAGAACGAGGCAGAGGACGTAAGGCGGTTCAATGCGCGTCACGCGGCGCAGGTAATATGATTTCAGCGACGGCGGCGGCAGCCCGGCCAGATATTTGCGCGCAAAGGGCAGCGCCAGGATGAAGCCGCTGATGACAAAAAACAGATGAACTCCGAAATGACCGCAGTAAGCTGCAAACACCAGCCACGACTGTTCGGCGGCGGCAAACCATTCCTGCGGCGAACGCACCACGCCAGACCTGCCGCTGCGGGGCAGGTAAATCGCCATCGTGTGATGCAGGATAACGGTGGAAATGGCGATGAACCGCAGCCCGTCAATTTCGGGAATCAGTTCGCCTGTCGAAGTGACGCGGGATAACCGGCCAGCCAGCCAGTCACCCGCCCCGCGCAGGCCTGATGAATGGGGAGTTTCTGATAAATTCATTGAGGAGCGGCAGGCGCGCGCGCCTTTGCCTTTTGGCTTTCTCCTGGTATCGTGATGCGAACAACAAACGAGGAGATTATCAGGTGGTTCCCTACAAGACAATCCGCGATGCACAGACCGGCGAAACCCTGATGGAGATTGCCCTGACCGGGCAGCAGTTGCTCGACAATTCGCTGCTCAACAAGGGCAGCGGATTTACCGAAGCCGAACGGCGCGAATTCAGACTGCTCGGCCTGCTGCCACCGCACGTTTCAGTGATCGAAGATCAGGTGGCGCGCAATTACGAAAACTTCAGGCGGCAGGGTTCCGATCTCGAAAAATACATCTTTCTGGTGTCGTTGCAGGATCGGAACGAAACGCTCTTTTACGGCGTGTTGCAGGATCACATCGCGGAGATGATGCCGATCATTTACACGCCGACGGTCGGGCTTGCCTGCCAGCGGTTCAGCCACATTTACCGCCGTCCGCGCGGGCTTTACCTGTCGTGGCCCCGGCGGCATTACATTGACGAAATTCTGGCGAACGCGCCCAATCCTGAAGTCGCCGTGATTGTCGTGACCGATGGTGAACGAGTGCTGGGACTCGGCGATCTGGGCATCGGCGGCATGAATATTTCGGTCGGCAAACTGTCGCTTTACACCCTGGGCGCGGGCATTCATCCGGCGACGACGCTGCCGATTTTTCTGGATGTCGGAACCGATAACCTGGAACTGCTGAACGATCCGCTTTACCTGGGCTGGCGGCACGAACGCGTGCGCGGGCAGGATTACGATGACTTTATCGAAGCATTTATTACGGCTCTGGTGCATCGCTTTCCGAACGTGCTGCTGCAATGGGAAGACTTTGCGCGGCACAATGCGCGGCGACTGCTGGAGCGTTACCGCGACCGCCTGTGCACATTCAATGACGACATTCAGGGCACCGGCGCGGTGACGCTGGCCGGACTGCTGGCGGCGGCAAAGGTCAATGGCGAACGCCTGAGCGAGCAGCGCATCGTGATGTTTGGCGCAGGCTCAGCCGCCACCGGCATCGCCGAACAGATTGTCGCGGCGATGAAAAGCGAGGGCCTGTCGGAAAAGGAAGCGAAAGCGCATCTGTGGCTGATTGATGTTGGCGGGCTGGTGCATACGGGACGCCGCGACCTGGAAGAGATCAGCCGTCCCTATGCGCAAGCGTCCGAGCGCATCGCTGACTGGCAGGTGGCAGATCGTGACCGGCTGACGCTGGCTGACGTGGTGCATCACGTCAGGCCCACTGCGCTCATCGGCACGGCGGCGCAACCCGGCGCATTCACCGAAGACATCATTACCGAAATGGCGCGTCACGTGGCGCGCCCCATTATCTTTCCGCTCTCAAATCCGACTTCGATGTGCGAAGCGAGTCCGGCTGATCTGCTGAACTGGACAGCGGGACGTGCGCTCGTTGCCACCGGCAGCCCGTTCCCTGTCGTGTTTGACGGCGAGCGCGACCGCCGAATCGGGCAGTGTAACAACGCTTACATCTTTCCGGGGCTGGGGCTGGGCGTGATCGCTTCAGGCGCGCGGCGCGTCACTCAGGAGATGTTTGTTGCCGCCGCGCATGCCCTGAGCGAACAGTCGCCTGCTTTGAGTGATCCGCTGGGATCATTGTTCCCGCCGCTTGAAGGCGTGCGCGCCATTTCACGGCTGGTGGCGCGGCAGGTCGGCCTGGAAGCGCAGCGCGCCGGACTCGCCGAGCAGACCACACCGGAAGAACTTGAACGCCGCATCGCTGAAAAGATGTGGGGGCCGCGTTATATGCGCTACCGCCTGGCCGAATAGTTCAGGAGAAAATTGCGATACCAAGTCTGCGCAGTCCCGCCCGGCTCACCTTTGCCTCAGCCATGCTGATTTTGCTCTGTGGTCTGCGCCCCCTTTGTGGCAGAAAGTCGCTGTCCTGAAGTCCGCCGTTCCGGCAGTAATTCCTGACGAAGACAAATTTCCGGTTGACAGAGACAGGAAGGTGGGGTACTTCATGTGTGGTAACGTTATCACACCGGACAATCAGGGTCATCAGTATGACGAGGCGCACCGGCAGGACAGGTCATGGCAAGCCACATCTGACGATGGTCGAACTGGCCAGACGAATCGGCGTGGCGCCGATGACTGTTTCGCGCGTCATCAATGAAAGCGGATATGTCAGCGAGGAGATGCGCGCCAGAGTGATGCAGGCCGTCCGCGAATTGAACTTTCGCCCCAACGGCGTGGCGCGCAGCCTGAAACGACAGCGCACCCAGGTGATCGGCATTGTGCTGCCTGACATTGCCAACCCTTTTTCCGCAGAACTGGTGCGCGGCATTCAGGAAGTGTTGCTGGTGCGCGGCTATGCCTCCTTTATCGGCACGACCGAGCGCAGCACCGAGCGGGAAAAAGCCGAATTGCGGGCGCTTTTCGATCATCGCGCTGACGGGTTGATTGTTGCCTCGCGCGAGACCAAGGCGGGCAATGATTTTCTGCTGCGGCTGACCGAAAACCGGCTGCCGATGGTCGTTGTCGGGCGCACGCTCAATCACCCGCAGGTGGATCGCGTCACCGCCGACCACTGGAAAGGCGCATTCGAAGCCGTCGAACATCTGATCAAACTGGGTCACACACGCATTGGCTTTGTCGGCGTGCAGCCGATCAATGGCGCCGGATTGCGCCGTTATCAGGGTTATCTGGATGCGCTGCGCGAGCATGGGTTGAAACCGGACGAGAAGCTGATCGTCGGCCCCGCAGATCAGGCGGGGCCGGGTTATTCCACTCAGGATGACGGCTTTGAAGGAATGAAGCGGCTGCTGGCGCTCAAAGAGCGACCCACCGCGATTTTTGCCCGCAATGATTTCACAGCCATCGGCGCGATGTGCGCCATTCGGGATGCCGGACTGGCTATCCCTGAAGAAATTGCCGTTGCTGGTTTTGATAACGTGCCGCTCTCGGCTTATACCGCGCCGCCGCTGACAACAGTGGATCAGCCGACGGTCGAGCAGGGGCGGCAGGCCGCGACCCTGTTGCTGGAACGCATCGAAGGAAACCCGGACCGCGACCGCCGCGAAATCTTTCTGGACTGTCATCTGGTGATTCGCCAGTCCACGGTGGCCGGCAAAGCAGGCTCGTAAAATCTGCTGCGAACGACAGCAGATTTTATCCGGCCCTCTTCTGATAACGTTAACATACAAACCGGAGAGAAGTTGTGCATGCTGGAGGAACCCCGGTCATCTCCTGCCCGGCTCACGCCGGGGACGACTTTTCAGGTGCGCCATTTGCGCTGGTGGATGGTCGCGCTCGTGTTTCTGGCGACGCTCATCAACTACCTGGATCGTCTGACCATTTCGGTTCTGGCTCCGGTCATCACGGCTGATCTGGGCCTGTCAAATCTTGAATACGCCAGCCTCGGCACCTGGTTCCTGCTGGCCTATACGATCAGTCAGGGGCTTTCAGGTCGCCTGTATGACCGTGTGGGGACGCGACGGGGTTTCACCTTCTCAATCATTCTCTGGTCAACCGCCGCGATGGCGCATGCCCTGGTGCGGAGTCTTTCCGGTTTGAGTGTCGTGAGGTTTCTGCTCGGCTTTGGCGAAGCGGGCAACTGGCCGGGAGCCGCAAAGGTCGTCGCGGAATGGTTTCCAATTCGTGAGCGCGCGCTGGGGATGGCGATTTTCAACAGCGGGGCCGCGATTGGTTCCATCATCGCCCCGCCGCTGATTGTCTGGCTGCAGCTTCGTTACGGCTGGCAGGCGACATTTCTGATTACGGGCATTTCAGGATTTCTGTGGCTGGCGCTCTGGCTCGTGTGCTACCGCACTCCGGCACAACATCGCTGGCTGACTGAGAAGGAACGGGCATTGATCCGCGCCGGACAGGAAGACGACGCGGCACAGACTGACGAGCGCGAAGCGAAACCGGGCTGGGGCGAACTGCTGCGCTACAGGCAGGTCTGGGGGCTGGTGCTGGCGCGGTTGCTGGTGGATCCGGTCTGGTGGCTTTACATCACCTGGCTGCCGTTGTTTCTGCACAAGGTGCATGGCTTCGATCTGAAACAGATTGGCTTGTTCGCGTGGGTTCCCTACGTGGCCGCCGATGCGGGCAGCCTGCTCGGCGGGTTCACGTCGGGCTGGCTGATCAAACGCGGATGGAGCGTGCATGCGGCGCGCAGGGCCACCATCGGATTCGCCGCGTTACTGATGCCGGCGGGCATTCTGGCCGCGCGCGCCCACAATCCGCTGCTGGCGCTGGCGCTCATCGGCCTGGTTCTTTTTGGATTTCAGTTCTGGATCAACAACGTGCAGACGCTGCCTGGTGATTTTTTTGCCGATCACACCGTTGCCAGCGTGGCCGGACTGGGCGGAGTGGGTGCGGGCGTGGGCAGCATGATTTTTATTCTGATGACCGGCTGGATCGCAGACCATTTCTCTTACACACCTGTTCTGACAGCGGCGGGACTGCTGCCGCTGCTTGGGACAGCAGTGCTGTTCGTACTCACGGGCACGATTCAACGAGTAGAGCCGCGCTGACTTCATCACGGTTGAGGAAACAAGCAATGAACAATCCTTTTACTCTGGCTGATCAGGTCGCAATTGTGACCGGGGCTGCGTCCGGCATTGGAGCCGCCACCGCGCTGGCACTGGCGCAACAGGGCGCTGCCGTCGTCATCAATTTTCATCGCAATGAGGCAGGCGCCGAAAAGGTGAAGCAGCAAATCCAGGCCATCGGCGGGCGCGCCGTGACGATCCGGGCCGATGTCACAAAATCCGCTGAGGTGGGCGCGCTGGTCAAATCCGCAGTGGATGAATTCGGCCCCGTTGACATTCTGGTCAACAATGCCGGTTCCCTGGTCGAACGAATGCGCCTGACAGAACTGACCGAAGAGCGGTTTGACGAAGTCATTGCCCTGAACCTGAAAAGCGCCTTTCTCTGCGCTCAGGCCGTCGCGCCGGTGATGATCGAACGCCAGAGCGGCGTCATCATCAATGTGGCTTCGATTGCCGGACGCAACGGCGGCGCGCCCGGCTCGCTGCATTATTCAGCGGCCAAAGGCGGGATGATCACGATGACCAAAACTCTGGCCAAGGAACTGGCGCCGCATGGCATTCGCGTGAATGCCGTCGCGCCCGGCGTGATTGAAACGCCTTTTCACGAACAGTTCTCCACGCCTGAGATGATGAAGGCTTATGCGGCCAGCATTCCGCTCGGACGTGTCGGCACGCCCGCTGAAGTCGGCCATCTCATCGCGTTCCTGGCTGCTGCCGCAGCCAGTTACCTGACCGGCGAAACCATCGAAATCAACGGGGGAATGTTAATGCTGTAACCCGCGAAACAACTCCGTTCCAACGACCAGGAGGTTTCCATGCAAGCATCATCAACGATCCTGAAACGAATGATCGGCGTCGCGCTGGCCCTTGTTGTGCTTTCGCCTGTCGGTCTGGCCCGGCAGATAACCGGCACGATTACCGGACGCGTGGTGGACGAACACGAAGCCGTCGTGCCCGGCGCGAGCGTCACTGTCGAGAGCGCAGAACTGTCGCTCTCGCGGGCCGTCACGACCAGCGCGGATGGCTATTTCACCGTCCCGAATCTGCCGCCGGGCACGTACCGCGTCAGAATCAAGGCCAGTGGCTTTGCTGATTACGTGCAGGACAACATCAAACTGGATGTCAGCGGCGTTTTCAACCTCACTGCCAGGCTGCGCGTTGGCAGCGCCATCGAAACCGTGACGGTGGTGGCTCAGCAGTATCAGACCGTCAATCAGGAAACGGCGAATGTCGAGACCCTGATTTCAGGGGCGCAGGTCACGGAGCTTTCGCTCAACGGACGCAACTGGGCGCAGCTTCTGAATCTCGCGCCCGGCACCAGCGCCATCAGCAATGACGCGCAGCAGGGCACCAGCGTGCGCATTGACGACACCGCCATCAACGGCCTGCGCCGCCGCACGGCGCCCACGCTTGATGGCATCAGCAATGTGGATCACGGCTCAGTCGGCACCCAGGTCAACAACATCAGTGTGGATGCGATTCAGGAATTCAAACTGGTGGCGAGTCCTTACAGCGCCGAATACGGCGGTCAGGCCGGCCCCGCGATCAACGTCGCCACTAAACGCGGAACATCGGAGTTTCACGGTTCGCTGTTTGAATTCTTCCGCCACGACAAACTCAACGCTTATTCGTGGGAAGCCAGACAGCGCGCCACGCCGGAAAAGCCGCGCCTGCGGTTTAATAACTTCGGGGGCTTTCTGGGCGGGCCGCTGTATCGAAACAAGCTGTTTTTCTTTGGCGGAATGGAATGGAAGCTGCCGCGCACGGGACGCACGGTGAGCGAAGTGGTTCCTACTCTGGCGATGCGCAACGGCGATTTCAGCGCGTTTCTGCCCGCGAATGTGCCCGCGAACAACACGTCCTGCACGCCCGCAGGCATCACGCAAACGACGACGAGCTTTATTCTCTGCGATAAATCCGGCTCAACGGCGGGCGTGGCCTTCCCCGGCAACAGGATTCCCGCAGCCAGAATGTCTGTCAGCGGCAGGGCGCTCATCAATCTGTTTCCACTGCCCAACGACACGACCGGCACACGTTTCATTGCGGCACCGGTGACGGCGCGCGATGTGCGCCAGGAACTGCTGCGCGTGGACTGGCAGCTTTCGCCCGGCGCGACCATCTACGGGCGCTGGCTGCGTGACCACTTCGATTCAGACAATCCGCTTGGCTCATCGTTCGACAATCAGGCCCTGCCCATCGCGCCTGACAATCACGTGCGCATCGGCAAGACGGCGATGGTCAGTTACAACCAGGTCATCAATCCGACGCTGGTCAATGAATTCAGCGTCGCCTGGCAGCGCAACGACCAGCGCATCACTTATCAGAACAACGATCAGATCAGCCGCGCCACACATGGCATCACCTTCACCGAAATCTTTCCTGAAAACCGGCTCAACAAGATTCCTGAATTTTCGGTACTCGGCTATCCGCAACTGAGCGGCAACGGCCTGCCTTACGTGATTGACGCGCGCAGTTGGGAAATGCGCGACAACCTGACGCAGACGTGGGGGGCGCACACGTTCAAGGCCGGGTTCCTTTTCATCAACAGTAACAAGGCCGAAAACACGCGCGTGCGCGATGGCGGACAAATCACCTTCAGCAGCGGCGGCGACGCGGGCACAGCCTTCCGTCCGCAGGACAGCGGACACGCCATGGCGAATCTGCTGCTCGGAGCCTACACGCGGTACACCGAAGTCTCGAACACCACGAATGCGCCCTCGGCTTACAACCAGTGGGAATTTTATGTCAACGATCAGTGGCGCGTGAGTCCGCGCCTCTCGCTCACGCTGGGTTTGCGTTATCAGTACATTCCCTGGCCATCCACCGAACTGCGCAATATTTCCGGCTTCGATCCGTCGCGCTTCGATGCGAGCAAAGCGCCGCTCAGCGCCAATATCGCTTCGGGCGTCATTAACCTGAAGTCTGATCCGACCGGCCAGCAGGGGCGCACGGCAGGCTTCTTTGATCCATACAACGGTTTGATTCTGCCGGGCAGCGGCCTGCCTGTCGGCGGTCTCAGCGATCCGAACCTGCAACGACTTTTCACTGGTCGCAGCAGCGGCCTGGCTGAGAGCGGCGCGAATGGCTGGGCGCCGCGTTTCGGTTTTGCGTGGGATTTGTTCGGCAACGGAAAGACTTCGCTGCGCGGCGGCGCGGGCATCTATTACGACCGCACGCTGCTCAACCCGGTGCGCGATGCAGGCGTCAATCCGCCGTTTGTGCAGAACGCGACGCTGACGAACGGGCGACAGGCGACGACTCCGGCCTCGGTTGTCAGCACGTTCAGCAACACGCTGGATACGGTCGGCGCTTCGGGGCCGGGACAGCCGCTGGTGCAGACGCTCGCCGTCTTTTCGCCTGACATGCCGCCGGGCGCAGTCTATGCCTGGAGCCTGGGCGTGCAGCGCGAACTGCCCGGCGCTTCGGTGATTGAAATCAATTACGTCGGCAATGTGGGACGCCACCTGACGCACCGGCGCGACATCAATTTCATCCTGCCCGAAGTCGCGCTGCTCAGAAATGCCAGTGGCGCATTCGTCAATGCGAACGCTGACACCGTGCGGCAATACCTCGGCTACAGCGCAATTCGCCAGCAGGAGAACACCGGCGTGTCGAGTTACAATTCATTGCAGGTAAGCTGGCAGAAACGCCTCACGCGCGGGTTCACTTCCAGCGTGGCTTATACGTGGGGCAAGGCGCTGACGACTTTTGATGTGGAAACCTCCGATCAGCGCGTGCCGTTCGATGCGAGCCTGGACAAAGGCTACGCCAATTTTGACCGGCGACACGTCCTGGCCATCAGTTACGTTTACGAATTTCCGTTTTTCAAAAACCAGGCCGGCTTCAGTGGACACGTCCTCGGCGGCTGGCAGTTGTCGGGCATCACTTCTGTTCAGAGCGGGCAGCACGTCAGCGTCAGCGGAGGCAGTCGCGCTTCGACCGCTCCGGCGAATGGTTACGGCGGCAATCTTGATCTGGTCGGCGACTGGAAGGCGGTCACAGGCGGACAAACGCCGGATCACTGGATCAACCCGGCTGCCTTTGCGGGACGCACCGGGCTGATTGCGACCCTGCCGCGCAACCTGATCGAATTGCCACGCGCCACGAATTTCAACCTGTCACTGATGAAGCGCACCAGGCTGACTGAAAACGTGCGGGTGCAGTTCCGCGTCGAGGCATTCAATGTTTTCAATCACCCGATCTTCCGCACGGTGCAAACCAGTCGCAGCGCCTCGAATTTCGGCGTGCTGACCGAAACCGAAGACCCGCGCGTCTTTCAGTTTGGTTTGAAAGTGCTGTTCTGAATCAGACCACAGCACATTGGTACAGTACGGGGAGCGTCAGCGACCTGGTGCTGGCAAATGAGTCGCCTCCGCCGAGACCAGGCCCGTTATCGTTCCCCGTGCCGTGCCAATGTGCTGTGCCTCGATTCAGCCCGGCCTTCAGCACAGCCGATGGACACGGCAGAGTTGCGCAACCGGCCCGTTATCGCGCGGCATCTGTTGACAGTCGGCCCTGATGGAAAGGATAAGCATGATGTTCCGGCTCGCTCCACGTCATTACTGGCGCGCTCTGATGCTGGCAGCCCTGGTCATAGTCGGCCAGGCGCAGGATGCCCGCGAATCGCTCGGCCCCAAAGACAAGCCCGGCCACAATAAAGCGCCGCATCCGCTGACGCAGTTGATGCAGACGAAAACCCCGGCCCTGCGCCCGGAACTGCGCGGCGTGCATCCGCGCGTCTATGTCACCGACGCTGAAATCAAAACGCTGCAGCAGCGCGCCCGCAGCACGCATCGTCAGTTGTGGCAGCAGACACTACAGAACCTGCGTGCCTTCAAACAGGCGCCGCCACCGGCCCCCGCGCAGGAACGACGCGCCCAGAACGAAGTCGGCATTGCCATTGCTGAAGCCGCGCTCGCCTGGAAAATCGAAGGTGACCGGAAATATCTGGAAGCCGCGAAAAAGTTCATGAACGCGGCGGTGAGTTACGATGTCTGGGGCTACACTTACAACAAACCAAACGTGGATCTGGCCGCCGGTCATCTGCTTTACGGCCTGGGCTGGGGCTACGATCTGCTTTATCACGATCTGAGCGAGGCCGAGCGCACGCGCTATCGTGACAAACTGGCCAGACAGGCGCGCCTGCTGTTTGACTATTACAAGCCGAAGCCGGGGCGCACTTATTCCTACAGCCAGAACCATGTCTTTATACCGATGGCTGGTCTGGCCGTCACGGCTTATGCGTTGTATGACGAAGTGAGCGATGCGCCGCAATGGGCCGCCCTCGCCAGAGCCATTTATGACCGCGTGCTGGCGACCTATTCGCCGGACGGGTATTACTACGAAGGCTTTGAATACTGGGTATTCTCAACGCCCTGGATTATTCATTTCCTCGACGCGCACGCGCATGCCACCGGCGAAGACCTGTATGAGCAGCCGGGCCTGAAACAAATGCACCTGTACGTGGCGCATTCGATGCTGCCCGGCGGCAGATACGTTTTCGATTTCGGCGACATTTACGAAGGCTCGATCACGCGCGCAGGTCAGGGCGATGAATCCAAACGCGCCAGTCCGGGCGGGCGCTTTCACACCAATTACAATCTGCTTTACCGCCTGGCGGCGCGTTTCAAAAGCGCGGAGGTGCAGGGCGTCGCGGCGTGGCTGCAAAGCCTGAATCAATACAACGCCGAAGAGTACTGGTCACTGCTCTGGTACGATCCGGGCATCAGGCCGATGCCGATTACGCAGCAGCCGCGCTGGCATTACTTCCGCGATCACGAGGTCGTGTACTGGCGCAGCGACTGGACGCCGCAGGCCACCGCTTTCGCCTTCAAATGCGGCCCGCCCGAAGGCCATCACACCACCGAACTGCTGCAAAAATTTCCGGACTGGCATTTGTCCGCCGGGCACGCGCATCCTGACGCGGGCAGCTTTATTATTTTTGCGCGAAAAACCTACCTGACCGGCGACACCGGTTACGCGGGCATCCCGCTGACAACGCACCACAACACTGTTCTGATTGATGGCCGGGGGCAGGCGAAGGAAGGCAGGGGGCACGATGCGTTTGCCGATGTGCCCTATGATCGCCTGAATCAGATTCGCCTGACTGAAGTCAGCCTGGGCGACGGTTTTGCCCGGCTGCGCGGCGATGTCACCGCCGCCTATGATCCCGGATTCGGCCTGACGAAATTCGAACGGGAGTTTCAATTTACCACGCGGGATGGCTTTGTGATCAGCGACGTGCTGGCGGCAAAGGAACCGCACGTGTTCACGGCTCTGCTGCACGCCGATGACAAAGTCGAAACCGCCGGGGCAAAACCGAAATTTGTGATTCGGGCGGCTGGTGCGGCGCTGGCCGGGACAGTTGCCGCACCGGACAACGCAAAGCTGACAGTCGAACCGAATGAACTGACTGCGCCAGGCAGACCCGGCTCAGTGGACAAGGGCGAACAACAGGTGCGGGGATGGCGCCTTGCCATCTCGACCCGTGATCCGGTCAGAGAGGCGCATTTTATCGTGAAGCTTGAGGTTACGGATGCGCGCACAGCAGAGGGGAAGTAAGCGCCCGGCCTGGAGGGAAAACCTGCAAATTACCCCGGCCACCAGCACCGGCCCTGAAAAAGCTCTGCCCTTTGATCTGGTTTGACCAGTCAGTATTGACTGATCATCAACACTCCGCTTAGACTGGCCTCATCATTGGCTTTGCTGATTTTGTCAGACTTCAAATAAGTCCGGGACCCACATCGGGCAAATCTGAGTAAAACCTGTTTCACTTTAAGACAAGCAACGCTGTGCCTGAGTGGCAGCCTGCTCGCCAGGTAAGTCAGGCCTGGTGGATCAGCCATTCGGAACCCCAACATTATCGAGGAGGTATTTATGCAACCCTTTCTGACCAGACTTGTACTGGCAGTGCTGTTAGCAGCAGGCCTGATGGCCGGTGCTGCCAACGCGCAGGTACTTTACGGCAGTATTGTTGGTAATGTGACAGACCAGCAGGGGGCAGCCCTGCCGGGCGTGTCGGTCACGATTACCAACACCGGCACCGGCCTGAGGCTGGATACAGTCACTGACGATACCGGAAGCTACGTGTTCCGCAACCTGCTGCCGGGCACTTACAACATGACTCTGTCGGCCAAAGGCTTCAAGGAGATGCAGCAGGAAGGCATCATCGTGACGGCTGGCAACCCGAAACGTACTGATGTGACGCTGCAAATCGGCGGCGCTCAGGAAACCGTCACCGTGTCGGCTGACGCGGCCACGCTGAAGACGGAAAAGACCGACCTCAACACGGAAATCAATTCCAAACAGGTCACTTCGCTGCCGCTCAATCAGTATCGCAACTACCAGACGCTGCTCAACCTGGTGCCGGGCGCGACGCCCGTGCAGTTCCAGAACGCGGAAATTGACACGCCGGGACGCTCGCTGCGCACCTGGGTCAACGGCACGCAGCCGAACAGCAACACCACTCGCGTTGACGGCGCGGTGTCAGTCAACGTCTGGCTGCCGCACCACGCCGGATATATTCAGCCGGTCGAAACCATCGAAACCGTCAACGTCGCCACCAATAACTTCGACGCTGACACCGGTATGGCTGGCGGCGCGGCGCAGACCGTCGTGACAAAGTCCGGCACCAACCAGTTTCACGGTTCCGGTTTCTGGTTCTATAACGGCGACAAGCTGAACGCCAACAGCTTCTTCAACAATGCGAACTCACTGGTGAAAACGCCGCTCAACCGGCAGACTTACGGCGGCACGCTCGGCGGCCCGATCAAACGGGACAAGCTCTTCTTCTTCGCATCCTACGAAAACTTCCGCGACCGGCGCACCGGGAACTACACCTACGTGGTCCCGACTGACAAGATGCGCCTCGGTGATTTTACCGAAGTTGCGGCGGCCTATCCCAACACCTCGGCGAATCTCTACAACTTCCGGCTCTACGACCCGACTACCGGCGCTGCTGATGGCTCAGGTCGGCAGGAGTTCGCCAACTTCATGATCCCATCCGGACAGATCAGCCCGATTGCCAAAGCAATTATGGCTCTCTATCCCAAAGTCAATTCGAACATTGACCTGAACAGAAACGGGTTGTTCGATGATTATGTGCAACAGCGCACGGTCAAGGTGGATCGTGGCAACTATGACGGAAAGCTCACCTGGCAGCGCACGAAGGAACACTCAATCTGGGGCAAGTTCTCCACGCTGCGCGCCAACGTGGTGGACAATTTCAATCTTGGCTGGGACGACGGCTCCCTGGGCGACACGAAGGTTTATGTCGTCAGCGTCGGCCACACCTGGACGCTCAGCCCGACGCTGCTGCTCGACGGCAACTTCGGTTATAACCGCCAGGATCAGACCGTGACCGGGCCGGATTACGGCAAGAACTACGGTCTCGACCTTGGCATTCCCGGCACAAATGATCCCAAGGACATTCGCGCCAGCGGTATGCCTTACATCGGCAATGGCTACGATATCGGCGGGACGCCGAGCTGGATGCCGCTCTTCCGCAAGGAAATCAACTACAGCTTCAGCAGCGCGCTGACGAAGGTTTTCGCCAAACACGAAATGCGGGTCGGCTTTGACCTCGTCAAGCTGGAACTCAATCACCGTCAGGCTGAGTTCGGCGACTACGGCCTGAGAGGCGGACTCAGCTTCGCCGGAAGCATCACGGGAGCGAACCGCCCGGATCCGAATGACCCGACCCGTCAGTATACCCCGCGGGCCTGGAACCAGTTCGCGGCCTTCCTGCTGGGCCGGGCCAGTTTCTTCTCGAAGGATGTCCAGACCGAGGATATGACGGGTCGTGAGTGGCAGACGGCATATTACGTGCGCGACCGGTGGCGCGTGACGCCGAACCTGACGCTCAACCTGGGCCTCCGGCTCGAAAATTACCCGCTGATGCACCGCGCCAACAGCGGCATCGAACGGCTCGACCTCAGCACCTACACCGTGCTGCTCGGCGGTCGCGGCAATGTGCCGGATGATGTCGGCCTCAAGCTTCAGAAGTGGTATCTCGCGCCGCGCCTGGGCGCCGCTTATCGCCTGGGCGAAAAGTCGGTGGTGAGGGCCGGTTACGGTCGCACCATCAACCCGCTGCCCTGGTCGCGTCCGATGCGTGGTTCGTTCCCGTATGACATCACCTTCAATAACTCTGCCGATCAGTTTCTCTCGAACACGACCCTGGCCACTGGCATTCCCCCTGTGCCGGTTCCGGACTTCAGTTCGGGCAAAGTGACGCTGCCGCGCGGCGTCTTCATGCGGACACCGAACTTCGGCACTGAAGCCTTCCCCGGCTCAGGCAAAGGTCTTGACCGCGCCGTTATTCAGCAGTGGAACTTCACGTTCGAACACAAGTTCCCGTGGGACATCATTGTTGAGACGGGCTATGTGGGAACCCGCACCGACGGCGGTTATGCCGACCTGAACATCAACTACGGCGAACCTGGCACTGGTAACGCCACCCGCAAGTACTTCGCCGTGGCTGGCACTACCGCCATCAACGACTGGGGCGCGCGCACCCGGAGCCGGTATCACGCGCTGCAGATCGCCATTAACCGGCCCTTCAGCAAGGGACTGATGCTGAAAGGCGCTTATACCCTGAGCAAGGCGAAAAACATGGCCGACGAAGATGGCTGGACGGGCCTGACCTGGAATCATCCGCTGAAGTTCCAGGACAACTTTGCTCTCGCAGGGTTTGACCGGACGCACATCTTCCAGATGGGCTTCGTTTACGATCTGCCCATCCTGAGAGGCCGTAACGATCTGGCTGGCACAGTCCTCGGTGGCTGGCAGCTCAACGGAATCTATGCCTGGTACTCCGGCACACCATTCAGCATTGGCGGCTCGAACAGTGCGCTGAACTGTGCGAGCTGTGGCTCGATTCTGATCAACGTCAATGGCGATCCGTCGTCTTCCGGCGAGGTGGGATCGGGCACCACGACGACGTGGTATGACAAGAGCCTCTTCTCGCAGCCGACCGGCTCCGATAAGGGCGGCTTCGGCAGTTCAGCCCGCAACCAGTTCCGCCGTCCGCGAGTCTGGAATCTCGACCTTTCACTCTTCAAGCAGTTCCGCGTGAAAGAACGGTTCCAGCCGGAGTTCCGGCTCGAAGCGGTCAACATCTTCAACCATACGAACTGGGGCGCACCGGTCACGGGCTTTACGGATCCGAACTTCCTGCGGTTCATTCCGGGCAACGCCGAGAGCGGCACCAACAGTCCGGGTGCGCGGCGCATTCAGCTCGGACTGCGCCTGCAGTTCTAAACACACACTCTTTCGGCTTTCGCTGCGGCTGTCAGGCTGAAGCGGAAGAGCCGGTAAAAAGCGGGCGTCAGAGTTTCGACTCTGCGCCCGCTCTTTTTTATTGCGGTAATGACCGAAGGCTTTTCGTGATTCGCTGTGATGACAGGTGCGCACGACGCCCGTGCGATAGCCAGGGTGAACTGCGCCGTGCTACTCTGCGCCGGTCAGTTCTGACAGCTTCAACCCGCCATGCAGAAACAGAACGATTCAAATGTGGAGTGCGGCGAGTTCTCGCCGCTTTCGCCTGCGCCGCGACAGAAAGCGGCGAGAACTCGCCGCACTCCACACCGGGCAACACACTTTCAGGAGGTGAAAACCATGAAACTCACCCGCATTCCGGGCCAGGCGTGGCTGGCCGTGCTGCTGCTGCTGCTGTCGCTGCCTGCGCTGGCGCAACGACCCGTTGAGCCTGCGCCTGATCGTCGCGCCGATGAAGGCGAAGGGCCGTTTGAACGGCTGATCATTCGCGGCGCAACGGTGATTGACGGCACGGGCGCGCCGCCGCAGGGGCCGGTGGATATTGTCATTGAAAAGAATCGCATCACTGAAATCCGCAGCGTCGGTTATCCGAAAGTGGCGATCCGCGAAGCCGCGCGGCCCAAAGGCGCAACGAAGGAAATTGACGCAACCGGAATGTATGTGCTGCCCGGCTTCGTTGATTGTCACGGTCACATCGGCGGCGCAATGCAGGGGACTCCGGCTGAGTATGTTTACAAGCTCTGGCTGGCGCATGGCGTGACGACCGTGCGCGATCCGGGTTCGATGAATGGCGTCGACTGGACGCTCAGGGAGCGCGAACGCAGCGCGCAGAACAAAATCGTTGCGCCGCGTTTGTTTGTTTACGTCGTACCCGGTTCAGGCTGGGACAAGGGGCCGGTCAACACGCCCGAAGCCGCGCGCGAATATGTGCGCTGGGCGAAGCAGAAAGGCGTGGACGGATTCAAGATCATCGGCAGCGGGCAGCTTTTCGAGCCGGAAGTTTTCGGCGCGCTCGTGGATGAAGCCAGAAAACTCAATCTCGGCACGACGACGCACCTGGCGCAGCTCGGAGTCGCACGGCTCAACATTCTCGACGGCGCACGGCTCGGCCTCGGTTCAATGGAACACTGGTACGGGCTGCCCGAAGCGTTGTTTGCTGACCGCACGATTCAGGATTATCCGCCTGATTACAACTACAACGATGAATCGCATCGCTTTGGTGAAGCGGGAAGGTTGTGGCGGCAGGCCGCGCCACCCGGCAGCGAAAAGTGGAATGCGGTGATGAATGAACTTGTCAAAACCGGCTTCACAATTGATCCGACGCTGACGATTTATGAGGCGAGCCGCGATCTGAGCCGCGCAATGCGCGCCGAATGGCACGATAAATACACGCTGCCGTCGCTCTGGAAGTTTTATCAGCCGAGCCGCGAGGCGCACGGTTCGTACTGGTTTTACTGGACGACGCAGGACGAGATTGAATGGAAGAACAATTACCGTTTGTGGATGGCTTTCATCAACGAATTCAAGAATCGCGGCGGGCGCGTCACGACGGGTTCTGATTCGGGGTTTATTTACAAGCTCTACGGGTTTGATTACATCCGCGAATTCGAGTTGTTGCAGGAGGCCGGATTTCATCCGCTCGAAGTGATTCGCTCAGCGACTTTCAACGGTGCGGCGCTTTTGTCGGAGCAGAACCGCAGGCCGGTTGAATTCGGCTCGCTGCGTCCGGGCAAACTGGCTGATCTGGTGATTGTGCCGGAAAATCCGCTGGCCAATTTCAAAGTGCTGTACGGCACGGGCGCGATTCGCCTGAACGATCAGACCAACACGCCCGAACGCATTGGCGGCATCAGGTACACGATCAGGGACGGCATCGTTTACGACGCCAGAAAGCTGCTCGCCGATGTCGAACGCATGGTCGAGACGGCAAAGAAAAAAGCGCAGGCCGCGAGCAATTGAGAACCGTAGCCTGACCGCTAAAATTCGGCCAGTTCGAAGCGGTTGCGACCGGCTTTTTTGGCGCGGTAAAGCGCCTGGTCGGCGACTTCCAGCACCAGTTCCATCTGCCGCTCGCTGACTTCGCCGCACGAAGCGATGCCGAGGCTGATGGTCAGCGGCTGCTCGCCGCCAGCCAGGACAAAGGGCTTTTCTCTGAGCGTCGAAAGAATGCGGTCAGCGACGCTTGTCACGCCGTTGACGGTGCATTCAGGAACAACGATCAGAAACTCTTCGCCGCCGTACCGGCCCACCGCGTCGTAAGGCCGCAGCGAATTTTTGATGCGAGTGGCCGCTTCGCGCAGCACCGCGTCACCGCCCGCGTGTCCGAACGTGTCGTTGATTTCCTTGAAAAAGTCGAGGTCGCCCATCATGACGCCGATGGGCAGGTGATGACGGCCACAGCGCGACAGTTCGCTGTAAAGGTGATCCATAATCGCCCGCCGGTTCCAGATGCCGGTCAGCACGTCGTGCGTGGCCAGCATTCTGACCTCTTCTCTGGCGGCAATCAGCGCATCCTGCAACCGCAGAATCCGCCGCCCGGTGCCGAGTCTTGATTTCAGTTCCAGCGGTCTGAAAGGCTTGGTAATGAAATCATCGGCTCCGGCATCGAGGCCTTCGACAATGTCCTCTTCCTGTTCCTTCGAGGTCAGCAGCAACAGATAGGTGTAAGGTTCACGCGCGAGCTTTCTGACTTCGCGGCAGACTTCGATGCCGTCCATGCCCGGCATCATCCAGTCCAGAATAGCCAGATTCGGCCCGTCCTGACGCTGCAATGCGGCCCAGGCTTCGTTGCCATCGGTGGCTGTGATCACTTCATAACCCCAGCCTGAGAGCGTTTGTTCCAGCAGACAGGCGCTGATCGGATCGTCTTCTGCAATGAGTATTTTCACAACGTATTCTCCTTCATCAGGTCGGTAAGGGCTGAGGCGAGGCGCGCCAGTTCGTCTTCCAGCCGGGCCAGATGCCCGGCCAGGCTGGAAAGGTTTCCTTCTCTGCCCAGAGTTTCAATTTGTCTGGCTGTTTCTGCCAGTTCTCTGGCAGAAAAGTTCAGGGCCTGTCCTTTCAGCGTGTGTGCAGCGCGGTTGATTTTCTGAGCGTTGCCGCTTTCAGCAGCAGCTCTGATTTCGGCCAGCAGCTTCGGATACTGAATCAGAAAAAGCTGGCTGATTTTCATCATCAGGTTTCGGTCGCCACCGAGGCGCGCGAGCAGTTCTGTGCGATCAAAGGCCGCCGCAGGTCGGGGAGCCGCAACAGCGGCAACCGCATTCGCTGCTGACAGAGCCGCTGACGCCGTCGCGGCCCGGCTGATTTCCGGGCGCGACTGAAGCTGTCGTTTCAGGTTATCAATGGCCGCAATGAATTCGCTGATCTGAATCGGTTTGGTCAGATAACCGTCCATCCCCGCAGCCAGGCAGCGTTCACGATCACCTTTCATCGCGTGCGCGGTGAGCGCAATGATCGGAATGTGAGTGCTGCGCCGCAGTTCGCGCCCGCGAATGACCGCCGTTGCCTCAAAGCCGCCCATCTCAGGCATCTGCACATCCATCAGAATCAGGTCGAACTCTGCGCGCTGCCAGGCTTCGATGGCTTTCAGACCGTTGACGGCGACCGTGACCTGATGACCGTGTTTTTGCAGCAGGGCGACGGCCACTTCCTGATTGATCTCGTTGTCTTCGGCCAGCAGGATGCGCAAGCCTTCAGGCTCGCCGGTCGTCGCGGCGCTGATCGTTTCGTCAGGCATCGGCGTCGGCCCGCTGGTTATTTCAGGCAGCGGTTCATTTGCGACAATGCCCGGATTGAAGCGCGCCGTGAAATGAAAAATGCTGCCCCGGTTGATTTCGCTGTCAACGCCGATCTGGCCGTGCATCATCTTCACGAGCTTCGAGCAGATGGAAAGGCCGAGGCCCGTGCCGCCGTATTTGCGCGTGGTCGAACCGTCGGCCTGGGTGAACGGATCGAAGATCACTTTCTGTTTGTCTGCCGGAATGCCGATGCCGGTGTCAGTGACGGCGAAATGCAGCAGCGCTTCCTGCTCAGTCACCGTTTCGGCGCGCACGCTGACGGTCACGCTGCCTGTGTGCGTGAACTTGATGGCGTTGCTGACGAGGTTGATGATGATCTGCCGCAACCGGCCCGGATCACCCACCAGCGCGTCAGGCACGTCGCTTTCGACTTCGCATCTGAGCGCCAGCCCTTTCTGTTCGGCGCGCAATTCCAGAATGGCGAGCGTGTCGGCTAGGCTTTCGCGCAAACGGAAATCAATCTGTTCCAGATCAAGGCGGCCCGCTTCGATCTTGGAAAAATCGAGAATGTCATTGAGCAGCGAGAGCAGCGCGTCGGCTGAGAAGCGGACACGTTCCAGATACTTGCGCTGCTGCTGACTGAGTTCAGTGTCAAGCGCCAGTTCGGTCATGCCGATGATGCCATTCATCGGCGTGCGAATCTCGTGACTCATATTGGCCAGAAACTCGCTTTTGCTGCGGCTGGCGGCTTCGGCGGCAATCATCGCCCGTTCCAGTTCGGCCTGCACGCGCTTGCTTTCGGTGATGTCACGCGCAATGGTCGAGAGAAATTCGACCCTGCCGCCGCTCTTGTGCGCGAGGATGACCTGCGACACCGGGACTTCGCGGCCCTGCTGATCGAGCAGCGCCGCCTCGCCCTGCCAGACGCCGTTTTTGATGGCCGCCGGAATGCTTTCATTCATCACCGCTGACAAGGCCCACAACGGATAAACGTCGCTTGGTCGCAGGCACGCCAGGTCTTCTTTCTCGCTCAGGCCGAGCAGGTGGCGAAAGGCGCTGTTGGCGTAATAAATGCTGCCATCGGGATAAGAGATGCTGATGTAATCCGAAGTCGCTTCCAGCAGGGCCGTCAGCCGGGCGCGGGCCTGCTCTTCGCGGCGGCGTTCGCTGATGTCCTGCATGGCCACGCGGATGGCCGTGACCTGCTGCTGTTCGTCTCTGACGATCTGTTCCTGCAACAGCACTTCAACCAGCAGGCCTTTGCGGTGACGACAGGCCATTTCATACGAATGCGGCAGGTCTTCTCCGGCCAGGCGGGCCAGCAGCATCGCGCGCGCCGCTTCAGGATTTTCGGCAAATTCCCAGGCCTCGTGACCAAGCATTTCTGCCGCGCTGTAACCGAGCATCTCAAGTTCAGTGCGGTTGACCTGAATGATGCGGCCTGTGGCGTCAATTTCGTGATAGCCGACCGGCGCGTTGTCATACAGTTCGCGGAAGCGTTCCTTGCTTTCAAGCAGCGCCTTTTCGGCCACCTTGCGATCAGTGATGTCGCGGCCAATGAATAGAAATCCGGTGATCTCGTCATCAGCGCCGCGCAGCGCCGTCACCGACAGCAGCACCGGAAAGCGATGCCCGCTCCGGTGAATGTAAGACCATTCCTGTTCATCGGGCAGCCCGCGCCGCGCCCGCGCCACCAGAATTTCAAAGTCCGATTCAATTCCCGCGTCAGCTTCGCTGAAGATTTCAGACGCGACCTGCGCCAGTTCTCCCGGATCGTGAATGACGACGGGTGAGGCCTGGCCGATGACTTCATCAGCCCGATAACCAAGCAACCGCTCGGCTCCGGCATTGAAGGTGCGAATGATGCCGTCAGGCGTGGTGGAAATAATCGTCAGGTTGGCGCTGTCGAGAATCGCCTGTTGCAGCGTGCTGGTCTGCCACAACTCAGCTTCGGTGCGCCGTCTTTCGACGGTCAGCGAAATCACGCTGGCGACGGCGAGCAGAAAGTTCACATCGTCTTCTGAAAACCGGCGTCGCCGCGTCGCATAAGCGCCAAGCAGTCCGAAGTTTTTTTCGCGGCCCTGGATGCGCACGCAAATGCCGCTGCTGACGTGATGCTGACGCAGCAGTTCCAGCCCGCTCAGATTCAGCCCGTCACTCAGTTGCTCAAAGACGACCGGCACCGGCGAAGCGGCATCGCTGCCGGCGCTGACGAGAGCCTGGCCAATCAGTCCCGGCTTCCAGCCGACTCCGGCCCTGAGCCGCAGCGTGGCGGCATCGGGCGCTGATTCAAGGATCTGGCAGAATTCAACCTCCAGCGCCTGCGCCACCAGCGAAACCGCCTCATTCATCAGCTTCATCAGGTCAGCGCCCGCCAGCGCCATCCGGCCCAGTTCAGCGACCGCCGCGTGCTGCAACTCATGAAACTTGAGCAGTTCCTCAACGCGCTTGCGCTCGGTGTTGTTCTGCATCACCTTGCGCAGACCTGTAATTTGCCCGCTCTGATCGCGCAGCACGCGCACTTCGATCAGCACCGGCAGCAGCGAACCGTCGCGGCGACGATAGCTGCGTTCAACCGTCTGCGGCAGAGCTTCACCGGCCAGGCGCGCCAGAATTTCCCGCCGCGCCGTTTCGCGGTGAGCGGCAAATTCCCAGGCCTCATGCCACATCATTTCTGCCGCGCTGTAACCGAGCATTTCCAGTTCGGTGCGATTGATGCGCGTGATGCAGCCCGTGGCGTCAATTTCGTGATAACCGACCGGCGCGTTGTCATACAGTTCGCGGAAGCGTTCTTCGCTGGCCCGCAATTCCTCGCGCTCCTCGCTCAGCCGCAGCGCCTGTCGCGCTTCCTCAAACTGCGTGGCGCGCTCCTGATAAATTCGCTGCTGTTCGGCCAGTTCCTGCTGAATCGTCGTGGTAAAGGCCGACAACTGCCGCGCCAGTTCGTCACTGATCCAGCGGCGCGTTTCGTCGCTGACTGCATCGCGCAGGTTGTGCTGGCTCTCGGACGGAATCATGGCTTTGGCGGAAGGGGGCGGAGCGGGGCACACTAATATTCACCCCGGGCTTATCGGTCAGAATGGCTGATGACTTTAGCAGGCAGGAATGATGAGGAGAGACGCAGTCACCCGCAACAAAATATTCACCATTCGCCATTCACCGCTGACCATTACTCGTCCTGGAAAGCCTGCGCACAAAGCAGCTTCACTACGAGTAATGGTCAGCGGTGAATGGCGAATGGTGAACTGATTTACAGCAGAATCTCGCGGGCTTCCTTCCACTGCCCGCGTGTGAAATCGGGGAAGGGCACGGACGCGCTGCCCTTTTCGACTGACATTGCGCTCAGCGGAAACGGCGCGCTCCACGCGGCGGTATCGTACACATCCATATCAGGCGCAAGCCCTTCGCGCATGCACTGCACCAGCCGCCAGACCATAATGTAATCCATGCCGCCGTGCCCGCCTTTTTTGCGCGCGATTTCGCCGATGTTCTTCCAGAGCGCGTGTTCATACTGCGCCTTGTATTTTTCGAGGCTGATGAACTTTTCGCCGCCTTCCTGACCTTCAAGGTAGATGCGGTCAGGATAATCGCGGAAGAGGCCTTTCGTGCCCTGAATCTGATTGATGCGATCATACGGGCGCGGCGTCGAAACATTGTGCTGCAGCATGATTGTGCGGCCTTTCGTGGTGCGAACGAGGCTCGTGTTCACGTCGCCGCAGATGTATTTCTCCTTCCACTTCGGGCTGTCCTTCGGCACGGTCTTTTCGCGGTATTCGTTCAGCCCCGCCGATGGTGAACTCATCGAAACGATGTAATCAAACTTGTCGCCGCGATTGACGCCCAGATAATTCGCCACCGGGCCGAGTCCGTGCGTCGGGTAAAGATTGCCGTTGACTTTCGTATGCCACGCGCGCCGCCACAGCCCTTCGCTGCGGTTTTCGTTGACGACGCCGCGCAGGTCGTGGTTGTAGGCGCATTCAGCGTGCAGCAGTTCACCAAACAACCCGGCCTTGACCATATTGAGCACCATCATCTCGCTCGCGCCATAACAGCAGTTTTCCATGATGATGCAGTGCCGCCGCGTCTTTTCTGAAGTGTCAACCAGGTCCCAGCACTCCTTGAGCGTCGTGGCCGCCGGAACCTCAGTGCCGACGTGCTTGCCGTTGAGCATGCCTGAGATGCACATCGGCACATGCCATTCCCAGGGCGTGGCGATGTAAATGAAATCAACATCGTCGCGTTTGCACAGGTTTTCAAAATCGCGTTCGTTTTTGCCGTAAGTCGCCGGAGCCTTCTGCCCGGCCCGCTCAATGCGTTTGACGGCTTTGGCGACCTGCTCCTGATTGATGTCGCAGATCGCCGTGACCTGCACGTTATCAACTGCCAGCCATTCGCCAAGCATGCCTGAGCCGCGTGCGCCGACGCCGATGATGCCCAGGCGAATGGTGTCCTTCTTTTCAAACTTCATTCCGGTGACGGGCGCGGCGGCAGTCAGGCTGATGCCTGACGGCGCGGCAGTGGTGATGGATGAAATGCCAATGCCTGCTCCGGCAATGGTGGCCGATTTGAGCAGATCACGGCGCGAGAGTCCGGGCGTTCCGGTTTTCTTTCTGGTCATGGCTTTGTCCCCGATGTTTTGATGTAATGAATGAAACTGATGCGATCAGTCAGATTGAAGAGTCTGAAGTATAAATTCTGAAGCAGCGGAGCGTCCATCGTGGCGGGTATAAATCAGAATAAAGTTGCAGCTCAACCGGCATTGCTTGAAGTCATCGCCTGTTCAGTGGCCGATGCAATGGCCGCTCAGGCAGGCGGCGCAGACCGGCTCGAACTCATTTCGCATTTTGAAGTCGGCGGCCTGACCCCGTCACTTGAACTGGTGCGTGAAATCATCGCTGCCGTTCGCCTTCCGGTGCGCGTGATGCTGCGCGAAAGCGAAAACTTTCAGGTTGATGATGAAACCGAACGAAGCAGGCTGTGTGAACTCGCCGCTGCAATCAATGAACTGCCGGTTGATGGCCTCGTCTGCGGCTTTCTGAAAAACGGCGGCATTGATCACGAACTGCTCGCCCGCGTGCTGTCCTGCGCGCCGAAGCTGAAAGCCACATTTCATCGCGCCATTGAAGAACTGAGCGCCCCGCTCGCCGCGATCAGCGAACTCAAAAAACATCCGCAGGTTGACCGCATTCTGACGAGCGGCGGAAATGGTGATCGTGAACAGAAAATCGAATGCCTGAAGCTGTGCCACCAGGCGGCGCAGCCTGAAATCATCATCCTCGCAGGTGGCGGGATGACGGCTGATTTTATTCGTGAGTTACGAACGAAAACCGCGATTCGTGAATATCACGTCGGCACCTTCGTGCGCGTACCCGTCGCGTTTGATGGGATTGTTTCGGCAGAAAAGGTAATCAGCGTCAGAGAGTCGCTGTGACAGTCAATGCTGACCAGCCTGTTCAATGTCGGCGCGGGAACATTGCTGCGATTCAGGCGTTGAATGGTCAGCAGCCTTTTCAATTCGCCCCACAACCCAGGGAGAATGGTGATGAACACGCGAAGCCATCTGTTTATCTGCCTGCTGGCGCTCAGCCTTATCGCCAGCCCGATTTCAGGACAGCAGCCGAAGCCCAAAGCTCCGGGCACGACAAAACCCGCCAGCACAAATGCCAGAGACAAGCCGGAAAAGAAAGTCGCTGAGACCGTCACCGAAAAAAACGAACTGACGCCGCAGCAGGAGCGCAGTCTGCTGCTGCTTGAACAGGCTGCGACTGAGGCAGCCAGCCTGAGCGACAAACGCGCGATTGCAAAATTGCAGACCGCAGCGGCGGATGCGCTCTGGCCGCAGCGACCCGACAAGGCGCGCGAACTGTTTCACAGCGCACTCGAGTTTGCGGCCAGGCATTACCGCGAAACCGGCGATGACAATCGTGAGCAGATCAACAGAAGCTCTTACATCAACAAACCCGATCAGATGCTGGAAGTCATCCGGCTGGCCAGACAACGCGATGCCGCGCTCGGCGATGAACTGGCTGAAAAATATATTGCCGAAAAACAGCGCGCGCAGGAGGAACGGCGCAACAAGGCTGACAAATCGCGCACGCGGCCAGGCAATCCACTTTTCGGGACGGATGAACGGAGCGGCGCAGAACTGATCGAAGTGGCAAAGTCGCTGATGAGCGTTGATGAAAAATCGGCGGGCGAACTGGCGCGGAAAGCCGTGACACTCGGCGTTACGCCGGAAACGATCAAATTTCTGGCTGAAGTGGCCGCGAAGGATCGCGCGAAGGCGGACGGTCTGTTTCTGCTGGCGCTTGACCGTGTGGCGCAGGAACAGAATCCGCATCCCGGACAACTGCTGCTGCTGGCAGCTTATGCCTTTGGTGAAAGAGATGCAGTGGCCGCGAGCGGCAACGGAATGGCGAGGTACTGGGTCGGGCTGGAGAAGGATTTTGCTGTTTCAGGACAACTGGTTCGGCGATTCGCTGCCGTTGCTTTCGCGGCCTTGTCGCAGGTGGCGGTAATGGCTTCGGGCGCGGCGGGAGAAAACAACATCCGGTATGAAACCGGCCTGTTCGCGGTGCGTTACCTGGCCCCGAAGATCGAAAAATATCAGCCTGCGCTGCTGCCCGACTGGCGGGAACTGGATGGCAGGCTCACGCAACTCGTGGCCGAGAACAAACGCCTGTGGATTGAGAAGCAGTCCGCAGAAAAGAGGTCTGAAGATTTAAATCCACAACCCGCGACTGACCCGTCCGAGCAGATCAAATCGCAGCTTGCAGAGGCGCAGAAGACCACCGATCTGAAACGGCGCAACCATTTTTATCAGAACGCGGCGCAGGAGGCATTGTCTGCTGGTGACTTTGCGCAGGCGCTTGACATTGTTGATCTGATCAGTGACCTCACAGACCAGATGAAACTGCGTTCGTGGATCAGTTTCACCGCCGCTGAAAAGCTGCTGCGCGAAAACAAGGCTGATGAGGCCCGACGTTATGCGCTCAATGTTGACGAGGCAGATCAGCGCGCCTGGCTGTTTATGGAGATCGCCCGCACAGCGCTGAAGGCAAACAATCAGGCCAGGGCGACTGAACTGCTGGAAGAAGCACTGAAGTATGTCTCTGCCGCCGACAATACGCCTGCGAGGATTCGCGCTTTCAGCGGGATTGTGCAGACGCTGGCCGGGTTCGATGTGCCGCGCGCCTTCAATGCCGCCGCTGATCTGGTCAGCGCCATCAATCGCCTCAAAGAGCCGCTGCCTGACAGAGCGATGCTGGTCAGAGCTTATGAGACTGTCGGAAACTCCCGCATCAGTTCACAGGATGTGGCAGCATTTGATCCGGGCGGGACGCTGGCGCTGCTGGCACGCGAGGATTTTGAACGCGCGCTGACGCTGGCTCAGTCAGTCGAAAATTCGCAGGTGCGACTGTCGTCAGTCATCGCAGTCGCGGCTTCATCATTTGCCAGGAAAAAATCGGGACAGTAAGTCCCGGCCTTTCTGAACTCTCAATCCAGATCCTGCAATGCAGCGGCAAGTTCAGCGCGTGAAGCGGTCGCGGTGCCGACCTTGCCGACGACGATTCCGGCGGCGTGGTTGGCGATGACGGCGGCTTCAGCCACCTGCGCGCCCGCAGCAATGGCCAGGGCGAGCGTGGCAATGACGGTGTCGCCTGCGCCGGTCACGTCATAGACTTCGCGGGCGACGGTGGGAATGTGGATGAATGAATCATTTTCGCTGAGCAGGCTCAGGCCGTGTTCGCCACGTGTGATCAGGACGTGCGGGCAGTCAAGCATTTCGCGGATGCGCTGCGCGGCGGCGAGCAGCGATTTTTCGTCAGTGATTTCAAGCCCCGTGGCGCGTTCGGCTTCAGCCTGATTCGGCGTAATCACTGTGACCGGGCGGTAATGCGCGAAGTTTCTGATCTTCGGGTCAAGGCAGACCGGCTTGCGGGCCTGTTCGGCGGCGGCAAGAATTGATTGCAGCACGCGCGGCGTCAGCAGGCCTTTGTCGTAATCAGAAACCACAACGGCATCAGCCGCTGCGATCAGGTCATTGAAAACCGCGATCACGGCGTTTTCAATTTCAGAGCTGACCGGAGCGCGGCTTTCGCGGTCGGCGCGCACCATCTGCTGAGAGTGGGCGACGATGCGGGTCTTGCGCGTGGTCGGGCGCGCAGCGTCACAGACCAGGCCGCCGCTTTCAATCCCGCGTTCGGCAAACTGATCGCGCAATCGCGCAGCCGCCGCGTCATCACCGATCACGCCAATGGGAACGGCCTGCGCGCCCAGGGCGGCGAGGTTGGAAACCACGTTGCCCGCACCGCCGAGATGCCAGCTTTCGCGGCGAACTTCGACGACCGGAACCGGAGCTTCGGGCGAGATGCGCCGCACTTCGCCCCAGATAAATTCATCCAGCATCAGATCGCCCGGCACGAGCAGGCGACGACCATTAAAGCGATCAAGAATTTCCAGGGCACGCTGACGGTTCATAGGGTCAAAAAAGATGAGCCGCTCCCGATCCGGCAACAGACTGTGGCTGCGCGAAATCGGGGGCGGCTCATCTGTTCACAAACATCGAAGTTTTCGTCACCGGCTGTCAGGGACACTGAGTTGCCGACGATTACTGTCCGAGCGAAATGCTGCCGCGTGGCGCGGTGCCTTTCTTGTCTTCGGCAGGCAACTGATCAACCCGCGCCGGGTCAAGCTTCGTCAGTTGCGTCAGCGCGCGCGTGCCGATTGAGGTCTTGCTGGCGTCCTTCGCAATATTGAAGTAAAGATCAGCCGCCTCTTTCGTCCTGCCCATCGCTTCATTGGTTTCGGCAATGCCCAGGTCAATCAGCAGCGGCGCGATGTCGCCGGGTTTGTCCTTGAGCTTTTTGTATTCAGCCAGCGCCTCGTTGAATTTGCCGGTCGTGCGGTAGCGTTCAGCCAGCGCCAGCCGAGCCTGACCATTGACGTCTGAACTGCCGTCAGCAATCGCTTTCAGCGTGGCCTCAGCTTTCGGCGCGTCAAAGTAGAGCTGATTCACCGCCGCATAAAAACGCGCCGTGTCGCCGTTGGTGGCGACGGCCTTTTCAAAAGCTTCGAAGGCCTTGCGGTGTTTCTCGTCGTCCGTTTTGCAGGCGCAGGTGCCCGGACGCGGCGGCGGCAGCGGATCAGAGACGACGGCGTTTTCCCAGCAGAACCCTTCGGACAAGGCCAGACCGGCCTGAGTGCTGCGGTAATTCATAAACGCGCGAATGCCGAAGAAGCCGATGAGCAGGACTGCGGCAATGATCAGTCCGGTGACGAGCGGCTGACGGCGATCCTTCATCCATTCGCTTGATTTCATGTAATGATCCATCAGCGGATCATGTTTGAGCTGTTGTGCAGTGATTTTACCCTTGGCCAATGTCGTAAACTCCTTACTGGATGATGTACGGGGGCAGGAATGATCGGTCAAAATAGCCAGCGGCTGATACCCTTGTCAAGCCATTTCCGCCCCGGCGCGCCGGTTGCCGCGCTCGCGCCGCTCAACTACAATCGCGCCAGCAAAACCAGAAGGCAAAAGGCTAATCCCGAAAGTCAGAAGTTAAGATCGAAGAAATGCCGACCTTTTGCCTTTTAACTTTTCCCTTCTGACTTTTGCTTTCCCCATGCCTTTTCCCGAAGCCTCGCGGCTGGAACTGCCGATTTTGCAGGAACTGAAGGCCACCGGCGGGCGCGAACAACCGCGTTATCTGTATGACCGGCTGGTGCGTTACTTCCCGCAACTGACGCCTGATGATCTTGACGAAAAGACCGAAGCGGGCCGCAGTCGCTGGCATCGCACGGTGCAGCGCGCCGCCGCGCAACTCTCCGCTCAGGGTGAATTAAAACGCAGTCATTCGGTCTGGGAACTGACCGCGCGCGGCTTGCGCCGCGTCGAAGCCGAAGCCCTGCTGATTACGCGCGAAGCTTCGGAGCCGGAAATTAAAATTCCGCGCACGCTCACACACCGCGAAGCGCAGCAGATGCTCGTTGAAATCGGTCAGATGCTCGGACGCCACGCCGAAACCGAGTTTGAGCATTACGACGTGGTCTGGCGCGAAAGCGTGAATGCGCCCAGACTGAGCCACGTCTTTGAAGTCCAGATTGCAGGCAGCGTGGACAGCGCGCTCACGCGCCTCAAGCACGCTTACGACACGCAGCGTTCGCGCCCCTTTCTGGTCGTCGCCGATGAACGCGACACGCGCTTTGCCGGAAAGCGGATGAGCGGCTCGTTTCACGAAATTCAGCCTTACGTCACCGTCATCGGCGTCGGTGAATTGCAGCGACTGTATGAATCGCTCAGAGCGCACGAAACCTTGATTGCAAAGCTGGTGGCTGAGTAGCCCTGGATTGAGAACTGTAGTTATGTTTCAGATCAACAAGAGTGAAGGCGCAATAAGGCAAAAGCTGATTTTCTTCGGACTGGCCGCGCTGATTGTGTTCATTCCCATTGGTGGCTGTATCTATTTCACCTTATCTTTCCCGGATTTCAACACAGGGCAGCCACACCAGCCAGACGCTTGGATGATTGCCAATTTTCAGAAACACAAAAGTGACTTCGAACGTCTGAGACAAATGATTCTTGAGGACAAAGGGTTGAATCGGGTTGATGATAACTGGACAGATCCGCAGGAGCCATTAACCATCGGCATCAAATCAGAACGAATCGCCCGGTATCGCAGAATATTTCAGCAGCTAGGTATCCCGCGAGGGTTTTCTGCAACTGCTGAGAGAGACAAAATCGAATTCATCACCACAACGCAGGGCTGGCTCGCCGGTGGCTCTCTCAAGAGCTACATGTATTTGAAAACGCCTCCTGATGAAGTTCCTGACGATCCTGACAAGCTGACATTTCAGGAAAGACCTGTTGGCACTGGTTATCGTCACATTGAAGGGAACTGGTATCTGTATTTCTACGGAGACTAGATCAGATTTCGATGGCGTGAACGGAAAGTGTTGCGCGATTTGCCAGAATCGCGCGGCTTACGCGAGCGAGCCGTTACGTAAGTGGCGCGATTCTGGCAAATCGCGCAACACAGGTTGTTACCGTACACCAATCTGAAATCCGATCCAAAACCACGCTTTGGAGAACAACCATGAAATCCAATCACAAATTCCGCCTGTTACCGCTGCTGCTGCTGCTCATCGTCAGTGTCATTCACGCTGTCGCGCAGAACGCTTTGCCCGCCGATGTTGATGATTACGCCGTGCGCATTCTGAAGGAATTTGAAGTGCCGGGGATGGCTGTGGCTGTCGTTAAGGATGGTCGCGTGGTGATGGCAAAGGGCTACGGCGTGCGCAAACTTGGTGAGGCCGCGCCGGTGGATGAAAACACGCTGTTCGGCATTGCTTCCAACTCGAAGGCGTTTACGGCGGCGGCGCTGGCGATGCTGGTTGATGAAGGAAAGATTTCCTGGGACGATCCGGTAATCAGGCATCTGCCCGCGTTTCAGATGTACGATCCTTATGTCACGCGTGAACTGACGATCCGCGATCTGCTGACGCACCGCAGCGGGCTGCCGCTCGGCGCGGGCGATCTGCTTTTCTGGCCCGGCACGACCTTTACCCGCGAAGAGATCGTGCAGCGCATCCGCTTCGTCAAACCCGCGACGAGCTTTCGCAGCCGTTACGCCTACGACAACATTCTTTACCTCGTCGCCGGAGAAGTGATTCGCGCCGTGACGGGCAAAACGTGGGATGAATTCATCAAAGAGCGCATTTTCACACCGCTCGGTATGACGCGCAGCAACACGAGCGTCAAAGCCTTTCGCCCCGGCGACAACATCGCCACGCCGCACGCCCGCGCTGACGGCAAATTGAAAGCGATTGAGTACATGAACATTGACAACACCGCTCCGGCAGGCGCGATCAATTCGTGTGTGGCTGAGATGGCAAAGTGGATGATCGCGCAGCTTGACGGCGGAGTGATTCGCAACGGCGAAGGCGGCGAAAAGCGCCTGTTCAGCGCGCGCCAGAATCAGGAGATGTGGTCAGCACAAACCATCACGCCCATCGGCAACCCGCCGCCGCCGCTCGCCGCGCTCAGGCCGATGTTTTCAGCTTACGGTCTGGGCTGGGGGCTGAGCGATTATCGCGGCCACAAGGCGGTATCGCACACGGGCGGCCTGGCCGGGCTGGTGTCGAAAGTCACGCTCATTCCCGATCTGAAACTCGGCGTCGTCGTGCTGACCAATCAGGAAGCGGGCGGCGCGTTTCAGGCGATGAGTTATCACATTCTTGACAGCTACCTCGGCGCACCGCCAACCGACTGGATCAAAGCCTTTCGCACCGTCGAAGAGATGCAGACACGCATGGCCGCCGAAGAAGTGAAAAAACAAAGCGGCACGCGCAACGCCGAATCAAAGCCCCCGCTGCCGCTCGCAAAATATGCTGGCACATACCGCGATGCGTGGTACGGCGACGTGACGATCAGCGAAGAGAACGGAAAGCTCGTGCTGCGCTTCAGCCGCACGCCGCTGCTCACAGGCGACCTGGAGCACTGGCAATACGACACCTTCATCGCCCGCTGGCGCGACCGCACGCTGAACGCGGATGCTTATGTGACTTTCGCGCTCAAACCCGACGGCACGATTGATCAGATGAAGATGCAGGCCGTGTCACCGCTCACTGATTTCAGCTTCGATTTTCATGATTTGTTGTTTGTGCCTGCGCCGCAGAAAAAGAACTGATCTGTGAATCAGAAAAAATTATCCACTAAGCCACACGAAGCAGCACGAAGGAAAGCAATTTCAGACTACTGTTCGTGACTGTGGCAAAAGATGTTGTGGGGTTTGCCAAAATCGCACGGTTTCTTTCAATGGCCTCTCAGACCAGGCCGTGCGATTTTGGCAAATCGCACAACATTGCTGAAGCCTTCTTTCTTCGTGCTGCTTCGTGTGGCTTAGTGGAAGATGTTCTGAATAAATATGACCACACCGCTCCGTCGCCAGTATCTGGAAATCAAGCGCCGTTATCCCGGCATGATTCTGCTCTTCCAGATCGGTGATTTTTACGAAACGTTTGATGAGGACGCGCAGGTGCTGGCGCGCGAACTCGGCGTGGCGCTGACGCGGAAGTGGTTCGGCAAGGGCAATGTGCATCCGCTGGCGGGTGTGCCGGTGCGGTCGCTTGAATCGCATCTGGCCAGGCTCATCAGTCGCGGGCACAAGGTCGCCATCTGCGATCAGGTCACGCCGCCGGGCAAGGGACTAGTTGAACGCGAAGTCACGCGCATCATTACGCCGGGCACAGTGATTGAACCGGGCCTGCTCGAAGGTCGCGCGAACAATTACCTGGCGAGTTTCATGGCCGGTGAGCGGGCGGCGGGGCTGGCTTATGCTGACGTTTCGACGGGCGAGTTTGCGGCGACTGAGCTTGAACGCGAACAGGCGCTGGCTGAGCTTGAACGGCTCGCTCCGGCTGAACTGATTGTGGCGCGTGATGCGGCAGCGCCTGCGGTTGAAGTGCGGTCGCTGACGCATATCGCTGATGAACAGACGCAACTACAGGCAGCGCGGCGGGCGCTGCTTGAGCATTTTGAAGTGCGGTCGCTGGCGGCTTACGGCATTGCCGAGCAGCCGCTGGCCATTCAGGCGGCGGGCGCGATTGTGGCTTACCTGCGCGACACTCAGCCGGACGCGCTGCAGAATCTGACGCGGCTGCAAAGTTATCGCACCGATCATTTCATGCGGCTCGATCCGCAGACGATGCGCAACCTTGAAATTTTTCAGGGCTGGGATTTTACCGGCGGCGCGCCGACCGGCTCGCTCACGGCAACGATTGATCTGACGCAGACGCCGATGGGCGGGCGTCTGCTGCGCAAATGGCTGCGGCATCCGCTGCTCGATGTTCACGAGCTGCGGACGCGGCAGGATGCAGTTGAATGGTTCGTCAGACGCGAAGCCGTGCGCGAAAAGCTGCGCGAAGCGATGACGCCGGTACTTGACATCGAACGCCTGCTTGGACGCATTCGGCGCAGGCTGGCCGTGCCTGCTGAAATCGTTGCGCTGGCGCACAGCCTCAGAAACATTCCGCAGATTCGCGCTGCGCTTGCAGGCAAAGGGGCCGAAAGAACAAAGGTTCCGGCTGAATTCATCGCGCCGCTTGAGGAGTGCAATGATCTGGTTGATTTTGTCAGTCGCGCCGTGACCGAGCGCCCGCCGTCTGATTTCGAGCGCGGCGGCATCATTCGCGCTGGTTTTTCGACGGAGCTTGATGAACTGCGTTCGGTGCTGAGCGGCGGCAAAGACTTTCTGGCGAAATTTGAAACGCGCGAACGCGAACGCACCGGCATCAGGTCGCTCAAGGTCGGTTACAACAAAGTCTTCGGTTATTACATTGAAATCACGAAGCCGAACCTGCGCCTTGCGCCGGGCGATTACATCCGCAAACAGACGCTCACCAATGCCGAACGCTTCTTCACGCTCGAACTCAAGGAACACGAATCGCTGATTGCGAATGCGAAGGAGCGCATTCTTGAACTTGAACTCAGTTTGTATCGTCAGGTCTGCGACGAACTCAGCCGCCATCACGAACGCATCAGCAAAGTCGCAGCGGGCATTGCGCGGCTCGATCTGTTTTCATCGCTCGCTGAAGCAGCGGCGCGGTTTGATTACACGCGGCCTGAACTTGATGAAGGCGATGAACTCGTGATCGTCAAAGGCCGCCATCCGATGATCGAACAGCGGCTTGAAGCGCGGCAGTTTGTGGCGAATGACACGAAGCTTGCCAATCACGGCACGCAGATTATGCTGCTGACCGCGCCGAATATGGCGGGCAAGTCGGTTTATTTACGGCAGGTCGCGCTGATTGTGCTGCTTGCGCAGATCGGCAGTTTCGTTCCGGCTGAGTCGGCGCACATCGGCATCATTGATCGCATCTTCACGCGCGTCGGGCTGACCGATTACACGTTGCAGGGGCATTCGAGCTTTATGGTTGAGATGATCGAATGCGCGCACATTCTCAATCACGCGACGCCGCGCTCGCTCGTGCTGCTTGATGAAGTCGGGCGCGGGACTTCGACCGCTGACGGGCTTTCGATTGCGCGCTCGGTGATCGAATACCTGCACAATCATCCGCAGGTCAGCGCAAAGACGCTCTTTGCCACGCACTATCACGAACTGACGGATGCGGCTGATTACCTGCCGCGCGTGAAAAACTTTCATCTCGCAGTCAAAGAGACTAAAGGCCGTGTGCAGTATCTGCACCGCGTCGAGCCGGGCCGCGCCGAAAAGAGCTTCGGCATTCACGTCGCCATGATTGCGGGCATGCCGAAGCCGGTCATTCATCGCGCTCAGGTGCTGCTTGATGAGTACGACGCGGCAAAACATCAGCACGTCAACGGCGCAACGCCACACGCGACAAAGAAACAGTCGGCTGAATCGTCAGAGCTGATTGAAGCGCTGCTGAAACTCGACATCAATTCGCTCAGCCCGGTTGAGGCGCTGACCAGACTGTATGAATTGCAGCAGCGGGCAACAGGATTGCTGGACGAGTGATGAGCCAGGCGCATTCTCCATTCTCCATTCTCCATTCTCCATTCCCTGCAATGAACATTAGTCCGGGAGATTGTCTTTCCTGCACTGAATGGAGAATTGAAAATGGAGAATGGAGAATGCGCCTGTCATTTTCGTTCGCGCACGACCGGCGCGAGCAGGTTTTCAACCGGCGCGTCGTCGTCGGTGAGAATGCGGCCACGACATTTGCTGTAAAGCTCGGCAAGGTTTGATTCGGTCAGCACGGAACCGCTCATTTCGCCGGAATGATTCGGCTGCCAGTCAGAGACATCAATCGTTCCGTCCGAAGCCGCGATGACAAATGTATCGCGCGATTCACGCACGCCCTCCTTTTCAGTACAAAAAACGTAGACATTTTTGAAGACCCGCTTCAGCGTCCAGTAATAACTGCCGAGCAGCAGACCGCTTTTATACGAATCAATCAGATTCACGATGTAAGCGCCGTCCGGGGCCAGATGTCGTTTGATCTTCTGCGTGAATTCGAGCGTCAGCAGGTGCCAGGGCACTGAAAGATCGCTGAAGGCATCGCCGAAGACCAGATCATAGCGACGCTCCGGCGGCAGGTCATCAATGGCATTGCGCGCATCCATCAGAAACGTGCGAATCGGCGTGTCACGCGGCAGGGCGAGAGCGCGATGATTGGCTTCCAGCACCAGCGGATCAATTTCGGCTACGTCAACCGATGAGCCGGGCCACTCATGCAGCACCCAGCGCGGAAAGGTATAGCTGCCGCCGCCGAGAAAAAAGGTCGAAAGCGTTTTGCGGTCGCGGGCGAATCGCTGCGCCACGTCGCGGTAAACGTTTTCGTAATCGTACTCAAAATATTCCGGGTCGTTCGGATCAACGTAACCGTGAACCAGATAATCCAGCCTGAGCGTGAGCAGCCGGTCTTTGTAAGGCGTTTCAGGGTCATCCTCAACTTCGTCCTCGTAGACGTTGACGTACTGGTAATTGCTGTCGGCGGAAAACAGATAGCCAGTCCCGTCGCGCAGGCCAAGTGACGAAGTGAAATCCACGACTGATTCTGAAGAATTGCGCGAAAGGATAAACAGGGCGCACAGCGCCACAACCCAGATGGCGTGCAGCCAGCGTTGCGGGCCGAGGCACAGGCCGATGAGCGAAAGCACCAGCGCGACTGACAACACGACGCCTTTCGAGCCGAGCCACGCAATCAGATAAAAACCCGTCGCCAGCGTGCCGAGAATGCTGCCCACTGCGCCCCAGGCGTAAATCGAGCCAATCGTCGCGCCAACGTTTTCAGCGCGGCTCAGCGCCATCTTGGCCGTTACGGGCGAGATCGTGCCGAGCGCGAGCGCGGGCAGCAGAAAGATGCAGAGCACCGAAAGAAACGTGCGCAGCGGCCAGCTCATGCCATTCAGCGGCGACGCTCCGGCAAAGATGTTGTTGAGCAGCAGCGTCAGCAGGCACATTGCCGAAGCGATCATAAACAGCCAGCCGGGCAGTTCTGCCGCCTTCCAGCGGTCAGCCATTCTGCCGCCCAGATAATTGCCCACGCTCATTCCGGCCAGGATGACGGCGATGATCGAAGTCCACGTATAGAGCGAACTGCCCAGGTGCCGGGCAATCAGGCGACCCGCGACCAGTTCAATGACCATCATGCAGGCGGAACTGATGAAGATGATCAGATGGGGCGCATACCGCCATCCTGAACCTTTGCTTTCTTCCAAAGCTTCACCTCCCGAAACGACTGCTGAAAATTGTGATGAGACTGACTGCCGCGCTCAATAATGCTGCAGATTATAAGGTCGGAGCCGGAACTAAACCAGCCGCTGCATCGCCGTGTGCGTGACTGGACAAAAGGCGCGGCGAAGCTGAGAATGACGGCGCTGCTTTCCCCCCTCTACTGCCTTTCCCCCCGACATCAGCAACCAACGAGCAAACAAAATACTGAGGGAGGTTTATATGACTACCAGATTGTTTTTACTGCTGGCCGTTCTCTGTCTGTCGTGCAGTGCTGCCCTGGCCGACACTGTCACGCTCAAAAATGGCGACCGGTTGTCAGGAAAGATTGTCAAAGCGGATGGCAAAACGCTGATCATCAAAACCGACTTTGCCGGAATCGTGACGCTCGATTTTGCCGCCGTCACAGCAATCACTTCGGATGAGCCGCTCAACCTGACGCTCAGGGACGGGCAGAAAGTTATCGGCAGGCTCGCCGCAGCGGGCGACGATAAAATCGAAGTCGAAACCGCCGACACCGGCAGGGTTGCGCTGGCGCGGGAAGCGATTGCCACGGTGCGCTCAAAGGAAGAAGAGGCGGCGTATCAGGCCGAACTGGCGCGGCTGCGAAATCCGGGGCTGATGGATTTGTGGGCCGGGTCGGCTGATTTCGGGCTGGCGCTGACAAGCGGCAATGCGAAGACTTCGACTTTCACGATGGGCGTTGGCGCGGCGCGCGTCACGCCGCGTGACAAGATCAGCATTTATGCGGCGGCGCTGCGGGCATCGAATTCAACTTCGGGAACGACGCTGACGACAGCCAATGCCGCGCGCGGCGGGGTTCGTTATGACGTGAATGTTTCGAGCCGGTTATTTGCTTTCGGTTTTGCTGATTTCGACTTTGACGAATTTCAGTTGATTGATTTTCGCGGCGTCTTTGGCGGCGGCGGCGGTTATCACGCCATCAAAAACGAACGCGCCGTGCTGGATCTGTTTGCGGGCGGCGCTTACAACAAAACGTATTTCGGCGCGGACAGGAAAAACAACCGGGCGGCTTTCAATACCGATTCAGCCGAAGTGCTGTTTGGCGAGGAACTGGCTTACAAACTCTCAGGCCGGACTTCGCTCACGCAGCGGGCGGTGCTGTTTCCCAATCTGAGTCAGACGGGCGAATATCGTTTCAATTTCGACACGACCGCGACGACGGCGCTGACGAAATACCTGAGCTGGCAGATCACTTTCAGCGACCGTTATCTGAGCAATCCGGCGTTCGGACGCAAAAGCAACGACACGCTGCTGACGACCGGCATCAGGGTCAACTTCGGCGCGAAATAAAACTGTGGCTGTACCGGAGTGGCGGCGCGCCGTATAATGTGCGCCGCACCGTGGCTTCGTTGTGGCGCTGTTGTGACCATCCTGAGTCAGCTCCTTTGCCTGGGATCAGCATCTGAGGCAGACGCAGCGAAACCCTGGCCGGATTTCAAACGTATCGTTTCAGCAGACGAAACGCGCAACTTTTCAACCCACTTGCAGAAGGAGAACAAAGGAAATGATCAAGGCATATCAGAAGTTTGCCGGGCTGATCCTGGGCTGTCTGGTGATCTGCGGACTCTTCAGTTCAGCGATGGCGCAGAATGGCGCTCACCCGGTCGAAGGCAAATATGACGTGACCGCCACCGGCGACGCCATTGGCTCCATCACCTTTCAACTCGTCATCAAACGCGAAGGCGACAAATGGAAAGGTGAGGTGATCAATTCGCCGCAACCGCTCAATGTCAGCAAAGTGAGTGTTGACGCTGACAACAAGCTCAACGTCACGGCTGATGCGGGCGGCACCGAAGTCATCATCATCGCGCAGTATGACAACGGCAAGCTGTCGGGCAAATGGACGGCAGGCGATGCCAACGGAACGATGACCGGCCTGAAACTCGGAGCGATGGCGGCCCCGGCAGCGGGCGGAGCTTCAGCAGGCGCGGCAGCATCACTCGACGGTGCTTATGAGGGCGAAATCCTGGCTGAGGGCCAGGGCGCGCTGCCGATTGCTTTCGTGATCAAAAAAGATGGTGACAAACTGACGGCTGAGAACAAGGGATCGGGCGATATTTCCGTGATGGGCATCAAGGTCAGCGGCGACGCCGTGACGCTGAATATGGCCTATCAGGGCAATCCGTTCGATATTTCCGGCAAGGTGACCGGCTCCGAAATGGGCGGCAAATGGGAAGCCGGCGGGTTCTCAGGCACCTGGAAGGCGAAGAAAAAATAAGCCCGCCGGAGAATTGATATTTGAGATTGCGGATTTCAGCCTGAAAGACAGCAGAGGCTCTGACTGAAATCTGCAATCTCAAATGATGTTATTCAATCTGCAATCCGCAATCTCAAATCTGCAATCCGCTCAGCCAGTCCTGCCCCGGCTGATAGTAAGTCATCGCTTCAGCCTCAGGGCTTCCCGGTTCAGGCTGGTAATCATACTTCCACCCCGCGACAGTCGGCAGCGACATCAGAATTGATTCAATCCTTCCGCCCGTTTCCAGCCCGAACGTCGTGCCGCGATCATAGACCAGATTGAATTCGACATACCGCCCGCGCCTGAGCAGTTGAAATTCGCGTTCGCGTTCGCCGTAAGCGTGTGCACGGCGCGCTTCGACAATCGGCAGGTAAGCGGGCAGAAAAGCCTCACCGGTTTCGCGGACGAAAGAGAAAACAGCTTCGATGCCGCCCGGCCCGTCGCCCTTCAGATAGTCAAAGAAGATCCCGCCCGCGCCACGCATCTCTTTTCGGTGTTTGATGTAAAAATATTCGTCGCACCACTGCTTGAAATGTGTATAATCCGCGACGTCTTCATGCTGATCGCAGGCCGCTTTGAGCGTGCGGTGAAAGTGAACGACATCCTCGCGGAACGGATAGTAAGGCGTCAGATCGGCCCCACCGCCGAACCACCCCGTAGCGCCCCTTTCCAGAAAACGAAAATTCGCATGCGTCGTCGGCACATAAGGATTGTGCGGATGCAGCACCAGCGAAACCCCGGTCGCAAAAAATTCCCGGCCATCGCCCGGTCCGATTCTGGCGGCGAACGCCTCCGGCAATTCGCCACCAACGGCTGAGAAATTAACCCCGGCTTTCTCAAAGAGCGCCCCATTTTCCAGCACGCGCGTGCGACCACCGCCGCCGCCTGCGCGCTGCCACACATCCTCGCGGAACGTGGCGCGTCCGTCGGCAGCCTCCAGCGCACGACAGATCTGATCCTGAAGGTTTGAAAAGAATTCCTGCGCGCGGGCTTTCAAGTCCGCCTGATCTGCTGACTGATTCATGACCGTGACTCCTTGTGTCAGCATTTCAGCACAGGAATATCAGCGGGGACAAACTGCTCTGCCACATTTCACCCGCAGGATAAGCGCCGCTCTCACACTGCCCCGATCACCCGGTTACTCGTTATCAGGATTTACTGACATGCTTATCGTGGGAATGATCATCTGCACACTCTTTCTGGTTGCGGTCTGGACGGTCAGGATCAAGGATGAACCCAGCGAATAACGGCCTGCGTTATTACCCGTCCGGCTGTCCTGCCATCCTTTCTCAGCGTCCGCTCTGATTGCCCGTCAGCTTCCGGTTCCGCTACCATAGCGGGGCCATGGAAAATCAGACCAGCAAAGAGTCAGCACAGAACAAGTACGGCGAACCTGCCATTCGCGTCACGATGCTGCCGCGCGACACCAACAAGCACGGCACCGTCTTTGGCGGCGTGATTCTCAGTCACCTCGACCTGGCCGGAGACATCGAAGCGCGCCGCAATGCCAGCAGAAATTTCGTCACGGTCGCCCTGCGCGGCGTCGAGTTCATCGCTCCGGTCTTCGTCGGCGATCTGGTCAGCTTTTACACGCGCACCGTCAAAACTGGCCGCACCTCCGTCACCGTCGAAGTCATCGTCGAAGCCGAACGCGACGACGACCCGCGCGACTGCGTCCGCGTCATGGAAGCCGAAGTCGTTTACGTCGCCGTAGACGAAAACCGCCGCCCGGTTCCGATCAGTGGTTAGTTGTCAGTTGTCCTTAGTCAGTTGTCAGTTGTCAGTTGCCGGTTAATACCGAATTGATGACCACTGACCAGGGACAACTGACTACTGACCACTAACCACTGACCACTAACCACTCTTCATGCGCATCTGCTATTCGGATCATTACCAGATTCCGCTCAGTCCGACGCACCCGTTCCCGATCACGAAATACAAAATGGCGCGGGATCGCCTGCTCGCCGAAGGCACGATTACGCACTGGCATCTGACCGACCCCGGCCTTGCCGCGCACGAAGACATTCTGCTGGTTCACGATCAGGATTACTGGTTCCGGTGCGCAAACGGCGCACTCACTGCCGCCGAAGTGCGCCGCATCGGATTCCCCTGGTCACCGGCTCTCGTGCGCCGTTCACGCGCCGCCGCGCAGGGAACGATCACTGCCGCCTGCAACGCCCTGCGCGATGGCATTGCCTCAAACCTGGCCGGAGGCACGCATCACGCTTTTCCCGATCACGGCGAAGGTTACTGCGTGCTCAACGACATTGCGATTGCGACGCGCGTGCTGCAACGTGACGGTCTTGCGCGCCGTGTCGTCGTGATTGACTGCGATGTGCATCAGGGCAACGGCACAGCGGCGATCTTCAATGGCGACCCTGAGGTGTTTACTTTTTCGATGCACGGCGAGAAAAACTTTCCGCTGCGCAAGGAAGTGAGCCGACTCGACCTCAGCCTGCCCGATGGAACCAGGAATGATGAATATCTGAAGGTGCTGAGCGAATACGTTCCAGCCATTCTGCGCGAACATCAGCCCGACATAGTTTTTTACCAGGCCGGAGTTGATCCGCACGAACGCGACCGTCTGGGCCGGATGAAACTGACGCTTGAAGGATTAAGGCAGCGCGATCAGTTTGTGATCGCCGCGTGCCGAACGGCGGGCGTGCCGGTCGTGACGACGATGGGCGGCGGTTACGGCAAAGACATCAGCGACACGGTGGAAGGACATTGCAACACGGTGCGGGTGGCGCTGGAGTTTTCATAATCAGTGACTTCTGCGGGCATACAGCAGTTCTCATTTGAGTGTTCAGCCTTGTCAGAGCGCGGCAGCGTCCGGAGTGCGACGGCCTGGTGCCGCTTTGGTAAAGAATTTTCCTCCCCGAAGCGACACGAAGATTCACGAAGTGAAACAACAGCCTTTTGATCTTTCTTCGTGCTGTTTCGTGTGACTTCGTGGAAGAATCCTTTCCAGGTTCCAAAGTTTGAATGTGCCGGACACGAAAGCGGCACCAGGCCGCCGCGCTCCACACGCTGCCGCGCTCCTGAACAGGCAACTCAAAACTGCTGTAAGTTTGCGGTCAGCTTTTCAGGTTCGGGTTGGGCGACATGACAACCAGCAGCGTCAGGCGCGCGTCGCTCGTGTTGCGAACTCCGTGCGGAGTGTCGGCGGGAGCCAGCACGATCTGATGACGGTTCAGTTCGCGTTCCTCATCACCGATCAGAAACAGGCCGCGACCTTCAAGCACGTAATAGAGCTTGTCGGCTCCGGCGTGCGCGTGCGGTTTCTGCTCCTGTCCGGGTTCGAGGCCGTACACGTCGCAGAAAAAATTCGGCGTCTCAAACAGGCTGGTCTTCTGCATCTTTTCCGGCGCAAAGCGCGCCGCGGCGAACACATCACGCACATCCATCACTGTACCGTCTCGCTTTCACTGACCGGGATTACCGCTGGCACCGGCGAGGCGTGGTGCAGCACCATCAGCCATTCGCCGCCGGAACGCTGAAAAAGATTGGTGGCCGTCGTCATCACTGAAACCGGCGCGGCTGAGTTTTCATAAAAGATCATCAGATGTTCGGTACAACTGACCCACGCAAAATCATCCGTCACGCGAATGGCCACATCGCCCGGCATCACCCGCAGCCCGCGTGAATTCTGAAAAATCCGCGCCCAGCTTTCGCGCACCTGCGGCCATCCGGCCAGCATCTCCCAGCCCGGATGCACGCACCTGACCCAGTCGGCCTGTAACCAGAGCGACTCCATGGCCGCGAGGTCAGCGGCTTCCAGCGCGCGATAAAAGCGGTCATTGGCTTCTGCCACAGCGGCCACTTCAGCAGCCGCAGGCGACTGGTTATTCATCGTCAGAATCTCCGGGCTGGTTGTACCGGCGCAATTATAGGCAGCGTGATGCAGCGTCACAACAGCAGTTCCCCTGGAATTCCCCGTTCGCGCTGCTGTCAGACTGAATCGAAACAGACGAACCTGAAGCGACCTGTCACGAAGTCAGGTCATTAACCGATGAGACGTGCCGCCCCCCCGTAGTAACGAATTCATTCGTTCAGTCTCCGAAGCGACGCTGATTCAAGACTGAACGAATGAATTCGTTACTACGGGGATGTTTCGAGTCACTTCCGGCATTCCCTGACTCAATGGCGGGAACTGCATTGTTCCGGCCTGAGTTGTTAATCCGGTCAATCCTGACTGAATGTCTTTGCGCAGAAACAGCAACGGGTGGCTGCCGGAAGTTTTTACCTTCAGCAGTCCACCCGTTACTGTGCTTCTTCGGTGGTGGTAACTCGTTCGGGGAAAACTCTTCAGCGCAGGGTCAGCCGCCCTGGCCTGCCGCTTCGCGTTTGACTCCTGGAAAAATTCTCAGATTGCTGGCCGGGCGTCCGGCGACTTTCAGCAGCGCTGAGGCCGCTTCGCGCTGCCGCTCATCGGCGGCCTGCATCAGTTCCGGCATCGTGCGCCCGTCCGCGCCGTAAACGGCATAACTCATCGTCAGACTGATGCTGATTTTCTGGGCAGCATCAACCTCGAAGCGCCAGCCCTTCAGCGTCCTTCTGATCCTGGCCATCAGGTCGTCAATCAGATCAGGCGTCAGGCGGTGCAGCAGCACGACGAACTGATCTCCGGCAAAGCGCGCAAAGGTGTCACCGGCGCGAAATTCGGCTGACAGCAATGCGGCCAGTTCGCGCAGCAGACGGTCGCCGGTCGCGTGCCCGTGTTCATCATTGAACCGCCTGAAGCCGTCCACATCGAGCGCAAGCAGCATCAGCGGATAACCGTAGCGTTCAGCGCGATGTACTTCCTTGCTGAAGATGATTTCAAGCAGCCGGGCATTCGGCAGCCCGGTCAGCGGATCGGTGGTTGAATTGTCTTCGGGTTGCGTGTGTTCGAGCGCGTTGCTGACCGCATCGCTGACCGTGGCCGACACGGTTTCAAGCAGCCGGATGTGATCGAGCGTGTATTGCTCGGCGCTGAGCGAATAAAGCGTCAGCACGCCGGTCAGTTCCTCGCCGCGCAGCAGCGGGCAGGCAATGACGTTCTGATACTGATCCGGCATCTTCAGATTGAGTTCCAGAAAATCAAGGCCCGGATCAGTGTTCGCAAAGATGCGGCGCTGTGCGAGAACAAAACCGGTCACGCCGTCGCCGTGCGCAATGCGGCGGCCTCTGAGCAGTTCAGCATTTTTTCCGGCCACGTAACGCGCCGTGGCGCTCAGGTCAGAGGACTGACTGATGAACAGCGCGCAGGTGTCGAACGGAATCAGATGACTGAGCCGGTCGCGCAGCACCTCAGTGATTCTGGCCGGTTCAAGCGTGCTGCTCAGGCTGCGCGCCAGTTCAAAAAGGACTGTGCCTTCGGTCTGCGCTGATCTGATCTGATTGAGATAAGCCGCCGGTTTGCCGGTTGTCGGTTCGGCGGCGTAACCCGCCGAAGGCGCAGCCGTGTTGCCGCGCAGGAATCTTTCGTGGACGTTCGGATCGTTCCAGTCAATCTTTTCGCGCCTGACCTGCGCGACGGCTTCCGCCGCGAGGACTTCCGCAATTCCGGCCTCAAACTGCGGCAGGTGTTCGATGAAGGTGTTGACAACCTGCGGATCGAACTGTGTTTCGCTGCCTTCGAGCAGCATATTGATGGCCTGTTCCCGCGTCAGGCCGCGCCGGTACGGGCGGTCTTCACGCACCGCATCAAAGCAGTCAACGACCGTCAGAATGCGCGCGGTAATCGGAATCGCTTCACCCTTCAGTTCGTCCGGGTAGCCCTTGCCATCCCAGCGTTCGTGATGCGAACGCACGATGGGCACGACGGGGTAAGGGAAGTTGACGCGGCTCAGAATTTCAGCGCCGACGATGGTGTGAATCTTCATCTTCTCGAACTCGCCCGGCGTCAGGCGCCCCGGCTTGTTGAGAATGTGATCGGGCACGGCCAGCTTGCCGATGTCGTGCAGCAGCGCGCCAACGTGCAGCGCCTGAATTTCAGCTTCCGAAAGTCCGAAGATGCGCGCCGTGCCTTCGGCATAAATCTGCACGCGGCGCACGTGTTCGTGCGTGGTCTGATCCTTGGCGTCAATCGCGGTGGCGAGCGCTTCGATGGTTTCCAGGTGCAGCTTCGCCATTTCGTCGGCGTGCCTTTGCGAAGCTGCGACCTTTTCAAGATTGCTTTTGTAAATCAGCCACATCAGCGCGACGACGGGAATCGCCAGCAGGAAGGCGTACACGCTGAAAATCAGGGTCAGGCGAAAGATGATTCCGGCAGTGGCTCCGATGAGGACGGCCATTCCAGGCAGCGTGATGAGAATGCGGTATCGCTGCCGCGTCGGCGTCTGTGTCGGAGATGAATTGCCTGTCAGATGATTCATAAATTCAGGTCAGCGCCCTGAGCTGCTGCGGGGCTGTTCTCTGCGGCGGGCGCGCAGGAGAAAGCCGGTACGCAGTCTCTAAAGCCAGTTGCGTGCCAGATGCTGTTGCGCGCCGTCAGAGAGGGCAGGGTGGCATTAAAGTGGCTGGATGAAGCTGATTCAGTCTCTTCAATCGGTCAGTCTGGCAGAAAAGGCAGGTCATTCTGACGATTCGCTGATGGCCCGGCCTGGCACTGCGCGCGCAACAGTCGGGTGCCGCACAATGCAGGTCACGAATCCTGTCACTCCGACGAAGCCGAAGCTGGCAAAATTTGCAACGCTATTGCAGAATTGAAGATCAAAACCTGTCAGGCTACCGTAATCTGAGTGCCACGCGCAGAATTAATGCAGCGACGATTCACGAGGAGAGAAGATGACTTCAGACACAGGCCCCGGTCCCGGTCAGCTTGCCCCGGAAATTAATCTGCCCGATCAGCAGGGCAATTACTGGCAGTTGCGCAATGCGCGCGGCAAAACCGTCGTGCTGCTGTTTTATCCGGCGGATGAAACTCCGGTCTGCACGAAACAGATGTGCAGCGTGCGCGACAACTGGGCGCGTTATCAGCAGACCGGCGCTGAAGTCATCGGCATTAACACCGATTCGGTCGAAAAACATCGCCGCTTTGCCGAACATTACGACCTGCCGCTGCGCCTGCTTTCGGATGCCGATGGCAGCGTCGTGCGCGCTTACGACATGAAAAACCTGTTCGGTACCAAACGGGGCGTGGTGGTGGTTGACGGTGCAGGCCGCATTCGTTTTCGCAAGGTCGTGCTGCCGGTTTTTCGTCCCGGCGATGATGAAGTGATCGCTGCCATTGAGGCCTGTCGCGCCTGACGGCTTCGGCGCTGTGCCGAAGGTCGTGACTGAAAGTTCAGCAACGTATGTCCTCCAATCAGCCAACTCCGCAACCTGAGACTATGCTGCCTGCTGCTGCCGAACCGGGTTTCTCATCGCCGCCTGTCGAAAGTCTGCTGCGCGATCTGAGCGTGGAATTCACTTCGATTCTCGACCTTGATGAACTGATCGAACGCGCCGCCCGGCGCATTCGTGAAGTCATCAGCTACAGTTTTTTCAATCTGCTGCTCGTGGATGAGGAACGCTGCGGACTGGTCTGGAAAAAATCCATCGGTTACAAACCGGAAGAGATGCAGCGGCTCGGTTTCATTCCCTTCGATCACAGCATCGCGGGCGCGGCAGTGCTGGAACGGCAGACGATCATCGTCAACGATCTGCGCGAAGATCCGCGCAACCTGCGCGCTGAAACCGAAGGCAATGACGAACCGCGCTCCGAAATCGCCGTGCCGTTGTGGCTGGCCCGTGAAAGCAGAGTGATCGGCGTGCTGACCGTCGAAAGCACCGAGCCGCATCATTTCGCGCCGGAACACGCGCGCATCCTGGGTGTGCTGAGCAATCATCTGGCTGTCGCGCTCGAACACGCCCGGCTCTATGACGAACTGCGCCAGCGCACCAGCGGCATGGAAATGCTGATTGAAATCGGACGCGAGATCAGTTCGATTCTCGATTTCAATCATCTGCTCAACAACCTCGCCCCGCTGCTGCGCCGGGTGATTGATTATGAATATCTGCTGGTCGGCCTGATTGACGAGGGCAGCGACGAATTTGTCTGGCACGTTGAGGAAGGTTACGGCCTGGCGGAATCGCAGGAGGCCAGCCGCACCCGCGTTTCACAGGGAATTGTCGGGCGCGCCGTGCGTGAGCGCCGGACGATGATCGTGGGTGACGTGACCCGCGATCCTGACTATCACATCAACAACGATGCGCCCGGTCGTCGGCGCTCTGAAATCGCCGTTCCGCTCTTTTACGAAGGTCAGGTGCTCGGCGCGATTGTGCTGGAAAGCAGCCGCCGCAATGCCTTCAACCATTACCAGGCCGGGCTGCTCGAAAGCATCGCCAATCATTTGAGCATCGCCATCGTCAACGCCCGCCTCTATACCGAACGCGTCGAACGCGAGCGACGGCTGGAACGCGAAATTCTGATGGCCCGCGATGTGCAGCGCGCCATGATTCCTGACGGTTCGCCCGCAATGAAAGGCTTCGACATTGCCGCCCGCCTGGAACCGGCCCTGAATCTGAGCGGCGATTTTTATGACTTCGTCAAACTGAGCGACAAACGTCTGGCGCTGATGATCGGCGATGTGGCGGGCAAGGGCGTGCGCGCCGCGATGGGCATGGCTGCCGTGCGCAGCATCGTGCGCAATTTCATCCGCAGCAACGCGCACCCGACGCGCGTGCTGCGCTCATCAAACACGCGCCTGCACCGCGATTTGGGGCGACAACTGCTGGTCACGCTGGTTTACGGCGTGCTGGATGCCGAAACGCGCACCTTCCAGTACTGCAATGCCGGACACAATGCGCCGATTCTGGTCAGGCCCAACGGGAAATGGCGCGCGCTCAAGGCCGGCGGCCTGCTGCTTGGCGTCTTCGACAAACAGCAGTACAAAAGCGAAACGCTGCACCTTGAACGCGGCGACCTGCTCTTTTTCTACACTGACGGTCTGAACGAAGCCCACACGCCAGCGCCTGACCGCATCGAATTCGGCGAAAAACGCCTGATCGAATTTCTGGTGGCCAATCGTCACCTGAAAGCCAACGCTCTGGCCGATGCAGTCATCACCCGCATCCGCGAATTTTCAGAAGGCGCGCATCAGCACGACGATCTGACGCTGATGGTCGTCAAGGCCGGGTAAGCGGAAAGCCGCAGTCACAGCGGCTGCGAATTAAAAATTACGGTGCTTGACTGAGCGTGCCGGTCTGGCTATGATGAGGCCGCCTTTGAGAACAGCAACAGTTCTCGTCTTTGATTTCCCGTCTTTGGCAATGTGGGGCTATAGCTCAGTTTGGAAGAGCGCTGCAATGGCATTGCAGAGGTCGTCGGTTCGAACCCGACTAGCTCCACCAGATTATCTTCCTGCGTTTTTCAAATAAGCTTCAAATTCAAATTCACCAGCCCAGCGGATATTCTGCTTCTGATTGTTTCTTGTGTGACTGACCCGAAGCCTGCCCTCAGCCAGGTCTCCGAGCCGGGGAATGACATACACCCGGTCATTGTCAGGGCAGTAAACTGCATAAACGTCGAATTCAGATTCCTCATATCTTCGCCGCTTCGTGCCGTGATGCCCGCTGATTCTTTGAGCCGCAAACAACACACAGCCGTTTCGCAGTCTGCCAGTCTTAACCTGAACCTTCAGCAGGCGCTCACCTGTATCAACAACAAGATCATACGGGGCACCGCCGCCGAAGGGTAAGGAAACGAGAAAACCCGCCTCTATATAAGCCGTGAGTACCTTCGATTCGCTTAAGTTACCTTTTCCGGTAGTGTGTCCATTCATGGGGCCGTCCTCTGTGCGAGTTGATGCAGGGGGCGATCAGAATTCCAGGTTCCGAAATCGGGATGCCGGAAACTGTGTGATTGCAGCGAGCGGTCATTTTGCTATAATCCGCCCTGCTTCAGACAGCGATTTTGCAGGCCCCGTTGATCAAGCCTCATTGCCTGAATCTGTTCGCTCAGGCTCCCTCGACCGGCCCGGGAGCGGCATCCCCCGTTTCAACTCAGGAAACAGGCAGGAGAGTGAAAAAAGAACGCCTCGATAAATTACTGGTCCTGCGCGGTCTGGCCGACACGCGCACAAAAGCTCAGGCCCTGATTCTGGCCGGGCAGGTTTTTTCCGGCGAGCAAAGACTTGAAAAAGCCGGGCAGATGGTGGCCGTTGATGCGCCGCTCACGGTCAGGGAACCGATGCCTTATGTCAGTCGCGGCGGACTGAAACTGGCAGCCGCGCTCGATTATTTCCGAATAGAAGTCGCAGACCGGATTTGTCTCGACATCGGAGCTTCGACCGGCGGTTTCACCGACTGCCTGTTGCAGCGCGGCGCGGCACGGGTCGTGGCGCTTGATGTCGGACACGGACAGATTGACTGGAAACTACGCCAGAACAGCAGAGTCGAAATACGGGAAAACGTCAATGCGCGTTATCTCAGACCTGAGGATTTCAGCGAACGGTTTGACATCGTCGTGGCCGATGTTTCGTTCATTTCACTGACGAAAATTCTGCCCGTCGTTCCGCCGCTGCTGAATGAGGCCGCTCAGGTCATCGTTCTTATCAAGCCCCAGTTTGAAGCGGGTAAGGAGGAGGTTGGCAAAGGTGGCATCGTGCGCGATGAGGCGACTCAGGCGCGCGTGGTTGAAAAGATCACTTCATTTGCCAGCGGCCTCGGCCTGCGTCCGCGCGGAGTAACTGACTCACCCATCCTCGGCGCTGACGGCAACCGCGAATTCCTCGCCTGCTTTGATTACACGGATCATCAGAATCAGAACCTCGGAAAGGAATTGTCGTGAGTAACAAACAGTCATTACTGGACAAAATTGCCGCCCGCAGCGCGCGGGTCGGAGTCATCGGGCTGGGGTATGTGGGACTGCCGCTGGCCTCAGAGTTTGCCGCCAAGGGTTTCAGCGCCACCGGCTTTGAAGTTGATCAGCGCAAGGCCGACGCCATCAATCGCGGCGAATCGTACATCATTGACGTGCCGACTTCGCAGGTCGCTGAACTTGTCAGCAGCGGCAGGCTGAAAGCGACGACCGATTTCGCGCAACTCAGGGATCAGGACATCATCATCATCTGCGTTCCGACGCCGCTCAGAAAAACCAAGGACCCGGACGTTTCCTACATCCTCGCCGCTTCGGAAAAGATCGCTGAAACGCTGCGTCCGGGGCAACTCATCATTCTCGAATCAACGACCTATCCCGGCACGACCGATGAAGTGCTGCGCCCGATGTTTGACGCAAAGGGTCTTGAACTCGACCGTGATTACTTCCTGGCCTTCTCGCCCGAACGCGTTGATCCGGGCAATCCGCAGTTCAATACTCACAACATTCCGAAGGTCGTGGGCGGCGTGACCGCCGACAGCACCGATGTGGCGCTGGCAACTTACGGCGCGATTGTCGCTAATGTTCATCGTGTCGGTTCAGCCCGTGCCGCCGAAGCCGCCAAACTCCTTGAAAATACCTTCCGCGCCGTCAACATCGGCATGGTCAATGAACTCGCACAACTCTGCGACACGCTCGGCATTGATACCTGGGAAGTCATCGAAGCCGCAGCGACCAAACCTTTCGGCTTTATGGCCTTCTATCCGGGGCCAGGCATTGGGGGACATTGTATTCCTCTGGACCCCCATTACCTGTCGTGGAAGGCGCGCATGCACGGTTTTGAGGCTCGCTTCATTTCGCTGGCTGAAGAGGTCAATTCGCGGATGCCGGAACACGTCGTTGAACTGGTCATGCGCGGCCTCAACAATCATCGCAAGCCGGTCAATGGTTCGCAGGTGCTGATTCTCGGCGTGGCTTACAAGAACGACATTGACGATATGCGCGAAAGCCCGGCGCTGGCGATCATTGACAAGCTGCAAAAGCTCGGCGCGGTCGTCAGTTTCCACGATCCTTACGTCGCCGAAGTCCATCTCGAAAACGACACGCACGATCAGCTCAAAGGCATCGCGCTGACCGAAGAGGTCGTGCAGAACGCTGATTGCGTGGTCATCGTGACGAACCACAAAAACGTGGATTACAAATGGGTCGCCGAACGCGCCAGCCTGATCGTGGACACGCGCAACGCCACGCGCAGCCTGAAGGGCGACAAGCTCAACGAGAAGATCATCAGGTTGTAAGGCGTGATTTCTTTCAGATAACAAAGCGGTCGGTTTTCATCCACCCTTCAGCCGGATGAAGCCGACCGCTTTTTCAGCCATTCTCAGTCGCGGAGTTGAAAGATGAAACATTTCTGTCCGACACGGACTGCCTGCGGGCTGTTATTGCTTCTGTGCCTCCTCATCAGCGGCGCAGTCATTGAAATCCACGCACAACAGCCTGCGCTGCCTGCTTCACCGGAAATGGCGCAGGGCATTCAGCATTACAGACAGGGCAATTACAGGGAAGCGGTCGCGGCCCTGAAGACTGCCACGAAGAAGAACAAAAATGACGCCGAGGCCTGGCATTTTCTGGGGCTGGCGCTGCACAACCAGGGAAAGATCAAGGATGCGCGCAAGGCATTTGAACGGGCCATCAGCCTGCGTCCTGATTATGCGCCTTCGCGCGCCGCGCTGGCTTATATGCTGCTGCTGACCAATAAAACGGCAGAGGCGAAAGCTGAGGCTGAACAGGCGCTGCGGTATGACCCGCAGAACCCTGAGGCCAATTACATCATTGCCGAACTGCAATTGCGTGAAAAGGCTTACGAGGACGCAATTCAGCGCACCAGCGAAATTACCAGACTGTATCCTGAGTTCGCCGCTGCGTGGCTGCTGCGAAGCCAGGCGGTAATTAGTCAGTTTGTCAAAGCGCGACAGGATAAAAAGAAAACAGATGATGGTAACCCAGGCAAACTGGCCGAAGCTGCTGAAAATCTGGGAAAATTTCTTCAGCTTTCCACCCGGAAAAATGATCCGGCCCTGAAACTCTGGCGCGAGCAACTGGAGGGATTAAAGCTGTACGCTGATCTGGCTGATAAAAACAATCCCGCCCGGCAGGTTTTTACTACAGACGAAGTAACCACGAAACCGGTACTCATTTACAAAGAGAAGGCAAGTTATACCGAGGCGGCAAGGACTCACAAAGTTGTGGGATCGGTGCTTCTGGCGATGATTGTTGATGAAAGCGGCAGTGTCAGGTCTCCCCTGGTACTGCAATCACTTCCTTATGGAATGACTGAATCAGCGATTAAAGCGGCCTCGAAGATGCGGTGGAAACCGGCAGAAAAGGATGGCAAGCCTGTTGCTGTTGTTCTGTGGTATGTCGAATTCAGCTTCAATATTTACTGAGCGCGGCTCAGTTTTCGTTGCACATCACGTTCCGGCCTGTTCTGGCTGCCTGCTTTATTTACCCCGCCTGCTTACGCTATCATCGTGATTCTGTGAATCAACACGCGAATGAGAGCTGACTATCGAAACTATGTCATCTGAATCAGTTGAACTGAAAAACACCGTCAACCTGCCGAAAACCGACTTCCCGCTCAAGGGCAATCTCGCTCAGAACGAACCGCTGCGTTTGAAAAAATGGGAAGAGATGAAGCTTTATGACCGCCTGCGCGAAGTCCGCGCCGGTCAGCCTTTGTTCGTCCTGCACGACGGGCCGCCGTATGCCAACGGGCGTATTCACCTGGGCCACGTGCTCAACAAAGTCCTCAAGGATTTTGTCGTCAAGTCGCGTTCGATGATGGGGCACTGGGCGCCTTATGTGCCGGGCTGGGACTGTCACGGGCTGCCGATTGAAATCAAGGTCGAAGAGGAACTCGGCGCGAAAAAGCACGAGATGGCGGTAATTGACATTCGCCGCGCCGCGCGCAGACACGCCGAAAAATTCGTGGCGCTGCAACGCGAGGATTTCAAGCGTCTCGGCATTCTCGGCGAGTGGGAGAATCCTTATGAGACGATGAATTTCAGGTATCAGGCCGACATCGTGCGCGTCTTTGGCCGCTTCGTCGAACGCGGCTCGGTTTACAAGGGACTGCGCCCGGTGCACTGGTGCATCAGTTGTCAGACGGCGCTGGCCGAAGCCGAAGTCGAGTACAAGGATCACACGAGTTATTCGGTCTATGTGAAGTTTCCTTTTCCTGAGGCCGCAAAGGTTGATGAAGCGCTGGCCGGGCGCAACGTGAGCATCGTGATCTGGACGACGACGCCCTGGACGCTGCCCGCCAACCTGGGCATCAGCTTCAATCCTGGCTTTGAATACAGCGCGGTCGAAGTCGGTGATGAAATCTTCATCGTCGCTTCGGGGCTGCTCGAACAGGTCGCGGCCAAAGTCGGCTGGAATGATTACAAAGTCATTGCAACCTTCAGCGGAGAAAAGTTTGACCGGCTGCGCGCGCGGCATCCGTTTGTTGATCGTGATTCGCTGCTGATGCTCGGCGATCACGTCACGCTCGATGCCGGAACGGGCGCGGTGCATACGGCTCCGGGGCACGGTTATGAGGATTACGTCATCGGGCGGCATTACGGGCTGGAAATTTACAATCCGGTGGACAGTCGCGGTTATTTCGTCAAAGACGTGCCGCATTTTGCCGGGCAGAGGGTTGTGGCGCTCGGCAAAAATGATCCTGATGGCAACCGGGCGGTCGTCGCGCACCTCAAAGAGATCGGCGCGCTGCTCAGGGATGAAAAGTATGAACATCAGTATCCGCACTGCTGGCGCTGCCACAACCCTGTGATCTTTCGCGCCACGCCGCAGTGGTTCATTTCGATGACGGCAACGAAGCTCAACGAACGCGCCATCGCTGCCTGCGATCAGGTGCAGTGGGTTCCGGCGTGGGGCAGTGAGCGGATGAAGAATATGTTCCGCGACCGGCCCGACTGGTGCATTTCGCGGCAGCGCGCGTGGGGCGTGCCGATCCCTGTGTTTTACTGCGACGAGTGCGGCGAAACGCTCTGTGATCCGGCGCTGATCAATCACGTCGCGGATATTTTTGAAAATGAGTCCGCCGATGCGTGGTATCTGCGCGAAGCTGAGGAACTGCTGCCCGCAGGCACCAGATGCGGCTGCGGCTCGACCAGGCTGCGCAAGGAAATGGACGTGCTTGATGTCTGGCTCGATTCAGGCTCAAGCTCGATTGCCGTGCTGAAGGAATACGGCCTGCCTTACCCGGCTGACGTGTACCTCGAAGGCGGCGATCAGTTTCGCGGCTGGTTCAATTCATCGCTCGTGGTTGGCCTTGAGGTGAAGGATGCGCCGCCTTACAAGGGCGTCATCACTTACGGCTGGGTCGTCAACACCGAAGGCGAGAAGATGTCGAAGTCGAAGGGCAACGCCGTCGAGCCTGAAAAGGTGATGAAGCAGAGCGGCGCTGAAATCCTGCGCCTGTGGTGCTGCGCGCTCGATTACTTTGAGGATATGCGCGTTTCGACTGAAATTCTCACGCGCATTTCGGACGCTTACCGCAAGCTGCGCAACACGGCGCGTTACTGCCTGGGCAATCTCGACGGGTTTGATCCGGCGCGCGATCACGTGCCGTTCGAGCAGATGCTGGAGCTTGACCGGTGGGCGCTCGCGGCGACGAATGAGATTGTGAAGCAGGCGCTCGCGGCTTATGAGCGTTACGAACTGACCGACGTTTACCAGAAGATTTACAACTTTGCGACGGTCGAACTGTCGGCGCTCTATTTCGACATCATCAAGGATCGGCTTTACACGTCGGCTCCGAAATCGCTCGAACGGCGTTCGGCGCAGACGGCGCTCTATGAAATCGTCACGAGGCTGGCGAAACTGCTGGCTCCGGTGCTGGCCTTCACGGCGGATGAAATCTGGGAAAACATTCCAGGCGCAACGGAGCAGGCGGCTTCAGTGCATCTGACCGTCTTTCCGGCTTACGATGAAAAGCTGCGCGATGATGAACTGCTGGCGCGCTATGAGCGGCTCTTTGCGCTGCGCGGCAGTGTGATGAAAGCTCTTGAAGAAGCGCGCAACGCAAAGCTGATCGGCGCGGGCCTCGAAGCCAGAGTCATCATCACGGCTGACGCGGACACGCGCGCGTTTCTGGAATCATTCGGTGAAGCCCTGCGCTTTCTGTTTATCGTCTCAGCAGTCGAATTGCGCGACGGCGCGGAACTGAAGGTTGAAGTGCAGCACGCCGCTGGCGAAAAATGCGAACGCTGCTGGAATTACACGACCGATGTCGGCATTGATCCGACCTGGCCGGACGCGTGTGGCCGGTGCGCCGCGAACATCCGGGCGATGATGGCAGAAGTTGAGCAGTCACGATGAGAAGTAAAAACATCTATTTCATTCTGGCCTTTGCCGTGCTGGTTGCCGACCAGGTGAGCAAGTGGTGGGCGACGACAAAGCTGATGCCGGTCGGGTCAATTGAGGTCATCGAAGGTTTCTTTCGCCTGACCTATGCGCGCAATCGCGGCGTGGCCTTCAGCCTGTTTGCCGACAGTGAATATGAAGTGCGCTGGGTTTTTTCGCTGATTTCGGCGCTGGCGGCGGCGGCGGTGTTTGCTTATCTGATGCGCACGGCGACGAATCACAAGCGGCTGAACACGGCGCTCGCGCTGCTGCTGTCGGGCATTACCGGCAACCTGATTGACCGCGTGCGGCTCGGTGAGGTCGTGGACTTTCTGGATTTTCACTGGCTGGATCGTTTCGTCTGGCCGACTTTCAATATTGCTGATGCCGCCATCTGTGTGGGCGCGGCGCTGCTGGCGCTGGAGATGATGAAGGAAGAGAAGGCCGTCACGCAGGCCGTGCCGCAACCGGCGGGCACGGTTTCAGAACAGAGCAGTATCAGTTCTTCCGATTGAATCAACCCTGCTGGATAAAGCCTCGTAATGTTTCCTGAACTTTTCAAAATTCCCGGTCTCAATTTCACACTCAACACCTATGGCCTGCTGATGGCGCTCTCGTTCATCGCCGGGTTTTACGTGATGTCACGCCAGGCGGCGCGGGACGGGCTGGACCGCAACCGCGTTTATGATCTGGGATTGTGGGTGCTGGCGGCTTCGCTGGTCGGCTCGAAAGCGCTGATGGTCATCACTGAATGGGATGATTACCGCAACAACCTCGGACAGATTTTCTCGCTCGATTTCTTCCGTTCCGCCGGAGTCTTTTACGGCGGGTTCATCGGCGCGGTGATCGCTTCGGTGATCGTGATGCGGATTTACAAGCTGCCCTGGTGGCGCACGGCTGATGCGTTTGCGCCGGGCATTGCCATCGGGCAGACAATTGGTCGGCTGGGTTGTTTCAGCGCGGGCTGCTGCTGGGGCAAACCCACGACGGCGGCGTGCGGCGTGCATTTCAGCGACAAGGGCCACGAAGTCACCGGCGTGCCGACAATCGTTGAGCATTTGTCCGGCCCGCAGCGCGATGTCTGGGCGCAGAAACTGGGCGGGCTGATGTCGCCGCTGCATTTGCATCCGACGCAGCTTTACGAAGCCGCAGCAACGCTGGTGATTTGCATTGTGCTGCTGTGGCTCAGCCGCCGTCGTCAGTTCGCCGGTCAGATCGTGCTGGCTTATGCGGTGATGTATGCGGTGGCGCGCTTCACGATTGAATTCTGGCGTGATGATCCGCGTGGCGAACTGCTGGGGCTTTCAACTTCGCAGTTCATCGCGGCGCTGGTGTTCGTCGGCGCGCTGATCCTGTGGTGGATGAAAACGCGCAGCGCAAAGCCGATGCTGAAAGCAGAAGGCCAGCGCGCCTGATTCGAAACAGACGGAATCGGGCCATTGTCCGGAAATCTCCATCTGGCAGAACGGTGTTCGGAGTTCCAGCTTTAGCTGGTCTGGCCTGAATCAGAAAAGACCAGCTAAAGCTGGAACTCCGAACACCGTCTCCTGAAGCGCACGATTTACTGAATCCGGATGGCTCAATAATCTGCAACTGAATGCGTCTTGCTTACTTCAGTCCGCTTCCTCCGGGCAAATCGGGCATCGCTGATTACAGCGCCGAACTGCTGCCGCTGCTGGCGCGCGGGGCCGATGTTTCGGTCTTTGTCGAGCATGCTTCGGAACTGAAGGCGAATCAGGGACGCCACAATTATGCGGTTTATGATGTCGTGCATTTTGATGGCATTCACCGCCAGCAGCCGTTTGACCTCTGCCTCTATCACCAGGGCAACAATCCGCATCACGAATACATTTACGAACGCGCGCTGACGATGCCGGGGCTGCTCGTGCTGCACGAACACTGCCAGCATCATCTGATTGCGTGGAAGACGCTCGGACGCGAGGATGAGGCGGGTTACCGCGATGAGATGTTTCACGCTTACGGGCGGCGCGGCGGGCGGCTTGCTGACATGCGCGCAAGCGGCGTCGGCAGCGATTACCAGCAGTTCCTGCTGCCGCTCAATCGTCGTCTGATTGAAAGCAGCCTGGGCGTGATCGTGCATAACGATTATGCCGCTTCGCAGCTCGAAGCGGCTTCGGATGGTCGCAACATTCCGGTGGCCGTCATTCCGCATCACCTTTCACCCAAAGTTTACGAGCTTGATCGAATGGACGCGGCAGCGTGCCGCCGCGAATTGCGGCTGCCTGAAGATCGCTGGATCGTGGCGACGTTTGGTTTCGTCACGCAGTCGAAGCGCCTGCCGTCGCTGCTGCGCGCCTTCAAAAAGCTGCTCGCGGTGATGCCGCAGGCGATGTGCGTGATTGTGGGCGAGGATCACTGGCGATGGAGCGTCGCGCCGCTGATTGAAGAACTTGAATTGCAGGAGAGCGTGCGGCTGACCGGCTACACGAAAGAGCAGGATTTCTTTCGTTATCTGAAAGCTGTTGATGCAGTCGTTAATCTGCGCTACCCGACCGCTGGTGAAACGTCAGGCACGCTGATTCGCGCGCTGGGCGCAGGCAGGCCGGTGATCGTTTCCGACTTCGGACAGTTCGGTGAACTGCCCGATGAAATCTGCCTGAAGGTTTCGCCGGGCGAGGATGAGGAAAAAGAGTTGTACGCACAGTTGCGCAAGCTGGCTTACCAGCCGACGCTGCGCGAAACGCTGAGCCGCAATGCGCAAGGCTGGATTCGCCGCGAAAACGACATCAGCCGCTGCGCCGCGCGTTATCTGGATTTTGCCGAATACGTTATTTCAGCGCGTCAGACGGGCGCGCCGGTGCTGCACTTTCCGATCAAATCAGAAGACCAGGAAAACCGCATCATCGAACGCGAAAGTGACGCGCCCGCAGGCATCACGCCCGATGCTGACGAAGCGATTGATTACGTCGCCGGATTCTTTACGGCTGATCCGAACGCGAGCGGCTATCTGAAGCTGCACAGCCGCCGCATTCTTGAAACCATCAGCCTGATTCCCAAAGGCACAGGCAGCGAGCGACTGCTGGAACTGAGCAGCTACCTGCATATGACGCCGCTTGTCCGGCGCTACGGCAATTACGCCGACATTGCGCTGACCGGCTGGTGGGAAGGCGAAACGAAGGAGATCATTCAGCGCGTCACGCATTCGGTGACAGGCGAGCAACTGACCTTTCCGATGCAGAACGTGGATGCCGAGCGCGACCGCTTTCCATATCCTGACGGTTACTTCGACGTTGCGCTGTGCTGCGAAATCATCGAACACCTGACCGAAGATCCGATGCATATGCTGATTGAACTCAACCGCGTGCTGAAATGGGGCGGGCTGGTAATCGTGACCACGCCAAATATTGCGAGCGCGTTCAGCATCGGCAAGGCGCTGGCGGGCAACAGCCCTTACGTTTACGGCGAATACAATCTGAAAAGCCGCGCCGACCGGCACAGCCGCGAATACACGCCGAACGATGTCAGAATCGCGCTCGAAGCCGCAGGCTTCAAGGTCGAGCGACTTTATACCAAAGACCTGTGGTGTCAGACCGATGAACCGTTCGTGAACTGGCTGGTGCAAACTACGGGAGTGCCGCGCGAAATGCGCGGCGACAACATCTTTGCCATCGGACGCAAAGCCAGCACGCAGATCGAACGCTACCCGGACGGGCTGTATGATTGAAGGCAGGCGGCAGGCGGGAGTCGGAATTCGGAATTCGGAATTCGGTAGTCGGTAGTCGGTAGTCGGTAGTCGGTAGAAAGAAGGAACAGGAAAATCAAAGCACTGCGCTGCTGATTTCTGTCCTGTGTATTCTGCCAACTACCAACTACCAACTACCAACTACCAACTACCGCCTGCCGCCTGATTTTCCTCGTGATTTCCGTTCAGAACGTCGCCAAACTTTATCGCATTTACGATCAGCCTTCGGGGCGGCTGAAGGAGATTCTGCTGCGCGGGCGGCGCAAATATCACCGCGATTTCTGGGCCTTGCAGGATGTCAGCCTCGAAGTGCAGACGGGCGAAACTGTCGGCGTCATCGGGCGCAACGGGGCAGGGAAGTCAACGCTGCTGCAAATCATCGCCGGGATTCTGAAACCAACCAGAGGCGATGTGCGCGTTGAGGGGCGCGTGACGGCGCTGCTTGAACTCGGCAGCGGGTTCAATCCCGAATACACCGGGCGCGAAAACATTGTGCTGTCGGGGCAGATTCTCGGCTTCAGCGAAGCCGAGATGAGACGGCGAATGGATGTGATCGTGCAGTTTGCGGAGCTTGAAGCGTTCGTTGATCAGCCGGTCAAAACCTACTCGACCGGGATGCTGATGCGGCTGGCATTTGCGGCGGCCATTCACGTTGACCCGGATGTGCTGATCGTTGATGAAGCGTTGTCGGTGGGTGACGTTTACTTTCAGCGCAAATCGCTGGATCGGGTGGAACATTTCAGAAAGTCAGGAAAAACGGTGCTCTTTGTTTCGCACGATCCGGCGCTGGTGCAGCGGTTCTGCGACAAGGCGCTGTGGCTGGAAAGCGGCAGAGCGCAGATGTACGGCCCGGCGCGCGAAGTGGTCACGCGCTACCAGGCCTTTTGTCAGCGGCTTGAAAGCGAACGCCTGAAAGCGGTCGGTCAGACGGGCGGGCAGGTCGGCAGCCTCAGTACGCAGGGTTACGAAGACATCCTGCGCGAACTGAAGCTGGTCGGCTCGCGGTGGGGCAACGGACGCATCAGCTTCACGGGGCTGGAAATGTTCAATTCCGCCGGAGAAGCCGCGTGGGTTTTCAGAACCGATGACGAAGTGACGCTGCGGCTGCATTACACCGCCGACGATGATTACCCGCAGCCGGTTTTTGCAATTGATATTTACCGGTTTGACGGAGTTTTTGTCGGCAGCATCAACAACTATGACACGCATCCCGGTCGGTTGCCGGTCAGGCGCGGGCCGGGGGCAATTGACCTGCATATTCCGCGCCTCGAACTGGCGCACAGCGTCTATTACCTCACGCTCAAAGTCTGGACGGAAAGCCGCGCGCCGCACTGGGACGATCCGGCAGACGTGCATCATCAGATGTATCAGTTCAATGTCATTGCCGAGCGCATCATTCATGGCCTGCTGCACTTTGAGGCTGAATGGCGACCCCGCCGCCTGCCGGAGCCGGGTGAAGTTGAAACTCCGACCCGGACGGCAGCACCTTAGCGGCTGATTTTCCACTGAAGCATTAAATGCTGCTTGACAGGAAATGTCAGTAAGCATAGTTTATGCGCACCGGCAGCAATTCCAGCAAATCACCATAACCAGCAGTAACAACACATCGGTAGCAATACCTTTGGGGCTTAACCCTTCAGGTAAGCTCTGACTGAAAGGAGTCGTGTCCCATGAAGTTCGTCCGACTTTGGGGCATTGCTGCGATTGTCTTCACGGTAGCAATGTTGTCGGTTTCAGCCAAAGCTGATCCGATTATTTTCACTGCTACTCTGACCGGCTCGCAGGAAAACCCACCCACCAACTCAACGGCCAGAGGTTTCGGCACGATTGTCCTCAACGGCAATCAGGCCACGATCTCGCTGTCGTTCACCGGAATCACGTCGGGGGCTACCGCCGCGCATATTCACCAGCCCACGGTGCTGGGCGGTAATGGCCCGGTGACTATTCCCTTCGATGGCCTTTTTGCCGTCGGCGCCAACTCAGCTTCGTTTACAACCGTCGTTACCCTGACCGCCAGCCAGATTACGGCGCTCAACGCCGGGCTGCTGTATTTCAATGTTCACAGCCCGAGCTTTCCGAGCGGTGAAATCCGGGGCAATATCTCCGCCGTGCCTGAACCGGCAACCCTGATGTTGCTGGGGACAGGCCTGCTGTCACTGGCCGGAATCATCAAACGACGAAAAAAGAATTCTGAATAAATCCCCTCAGAGCCTGACACTCAGAATTACGGGGGGCAGCGCAAACGGCTGCCCTTTTCGTTTTTCGGGCGGCGGTGATTGCCTGAAGCGCAACAGGCTGCTAAATTCCGCAGCCATGCGCATCGCCAAAATCATCAGTTCCAGTTCTCACGTTGATTACGCCGCCCGCGTGCTTGATTCGCTTGAAACCGCCGAACCGCCCGCCCCGTCTGATTATCACTTCGGCCAGTTCGTCAAAACCGCCACCGGCAGCGGGGAAGTCATCGGCGTCATCTACAACTCGCAACTGATCAATCCCGAATACGGCAATTACGGCCCGCGCCTTTCGACGCCGCCCGAACATAACGCTGTTTTCAGCCCCGATTATCTGAATGAGCAGGGCGTGCTGATTGGCATTCTGCTGCTCGGCTGGTCGTCGGCGCAGGCTGACGGTCGTCAGCGCGTGCAGGGCGTGCCGCGCGAAGTGCTGCCGATCAATGCCGATGTCAAGACGATGACGGCTGACGAGGTGCGCGCCTTTCACCACAACGCCGCAGGTGCGCTCGAAATTCATTACTACTCGCACGTCACCACGCACGCCGGGCCGTTTGCGTTCCAACTGCTGACGGCGATTGTCGAGCAGCTTGAAGCCCTGACCACCGAACGCGACCGCTCGCGCCTGGCCGTCCTGCGCCGCTCGCTGCAATGGCAGCAGACAATGGGCAAAATGAAATAAAGTGGCTGAAAGAACGCGCTGACATCACCGGCGGGTGAAGCTTTTCCACTGGCCGTTCTGTTTGAGAAAGAATTGCGGCGGGCTGAGCTGAAAACTGCGAGCAAATTCCGGGTAACGTTTGAGGAAACGGGCGCGGGTCTGACCGTCAGCAGTGGCCACCTTCCACTGGCTGCCTTCCCTGAACAGATACTGCTGAACGATGACCTTTCCGGTTTCGACTTTCTGACCATTGATTTCGACCGGACGTTTGAGCTGGCCATAGAGCGTCGTGTCAATCACGGCGAAGCTGGTGCCGGACACGGTGCGCTGCTGCACGCGCCCGATTTCAAGGCGCTCGATGATGATGAAATCATCCAGCCGTTTGAGCGCCTGCGTCAGTTGTTCGCGCGTCATCTGCTGCTGCATTTCGCCGGGCAGGTAATCGTAAAGCTGAGCGTATTTTTTCGCTTTCAGCAGATTGAAAAAATCCTGCACGGCGGCTCGCGCATCGCTGCCTTTGCCCTGTGCCGACAAGGGCGCCGTCACCACCAGCATCATTGACAGAATCAACAGCCCGGTTCGGGCCGTTCTGAACACGCTCATCATCAACTCCACACAAAAGAACAGGCAGTGAGCGACCGATCACTGCCTGTTCGTGGTCTTTCTCCCGAAGGCTTTTTACCGGCTTGCGCTGATTTCAGGTTCGGAATTAAACAGGCTGCGTGCGCGTGCAATCAGGCGGCGCAACGCGCGAATAATTTTCGGCACGATCCAGAACGCGACGATCAGAAAGATGACCACGACGATCAGAATCACGACCGGATAAAAAACCATCAGAACCGTTGAGCCAAACGTCACCACGTCTTCGGTCAGACTCAGCGCAATGTTTGAAACCGGCTCAGGGCTGGTGTTGGCCGCCAGCCGTGTTGCTGCCTTCGTGCCGTGCGAAGTCAGCGCCACGCCGCCACCGATGAGCATGGCAATCGCGCTGACCATCGGGCTGACATTGGCAAAGGCTGAAGCTGCCAGAATGGCTCCGGCAGGCACGCGGATAAAAGTGTGAACGGCATCCCAGGCCGAATCCACCGCCGGGATTTTGTCGGCGACAAACTCCACCAGATACAGCGCGCCCGCCACGCCAATTACCCACCATTCACCGACCACGCTCATCTGGCCCGGCAGTTGAATGCCTGAGAATCGTTGCAGCAGCCCCAGCGTCAGCACTGTCGCATAAAGATTGATGCCTGAAAGCCAGGCCGAACCCATCGCCATTCCGAGAGTTGTCAGCCAGTCCATCACGTCCTCCTTCTGATTTCTGGTTCACGCCGTCATCTGCGTTTGCGCGGCTCATCAGATGACCCGGCGCGGCGGTTCGTTGTACACGCGGGGGGCGCAGCACTGCTGCTGTCTGAAACTGCAATTGAATCATCTTTCCCTGTCCGGCAGCACGATGACAGGCAGGAAATCATTGCCGCGTGATTAACGGCGCTGGCTCCTCAAAGTTCCGGTTGCTTCTCATCTCGCCGGAAAGTCGGGAACTGCCCGGTCAGGCCTGCTCTATTGCTGCTTTCCGTTACGTTCTTCGAGGGCATCAACCCGCTGAATACTTCTGGTGAGCGCCTGTGCCATTTCCGTTATGGCCTGTTGCATTTGCTGCTGCGCCTGCTGCATCGCCGCCTGAGACTCAGCCAGTGCTTCGAACTTTGCGTCACCGCGTCGCTGCGATTCAGCCAGCTCCTCAAACTTTGCATCACTGCGCTGCTGCGATTCAGCAAGTGTCTCGAACTTTGCGTCGCTGCGCTGCTGCGCTTGTTGCATCGCCGCCTGCGACTCGATCAGTGCTTCGAACTTTGCGTCACTGCGTCGCTGCGATTCAGCCAGCTCCTCGAACTTTGCATCGCTGCGCTGCTGCGATTCAGCAAGTGTCTCGAACTTTGCGTCGCTGCGCTGTTGCGCTTGTTGCATCGCCGCCTGAGACTCAGCCAGTGCTTCGAACTTTGCGTCACCGCGTCGCTGCGATTCAGCCAGTTCCTCGAACTTTGCATCACTGCGCTGCTGAGACTCAGCAAGTGTCTCGAACTTTGCATCGCTGCGCTGTTGCGCCTGTTGCATTGCCGCCTGAGACTCAGCCAGTGCTTCGAACTTTGCGTCACTGCGTCGCTGCGATTCAGCCAGTTCCTCAAACTTTGCATCACTGCGCTGCTGCGCCTCTTGCATTGCTGCCTGCGATTCGATCAGTGCTTCAATTTTGATCTGGCTGCGCTGCTGGCTTTTCTCGGTATCGATCATCGCTGCTGCCAGTCTGTCCTGCGAATTCTCAAGCATCGTCATGGCCTGCCCGACATCAGCCCGGAACTGACGATTCTCAAGACGAAACTCCTTCATCTCCTCCTGTGCCCTGATCTGCGCATCAGTCAGCGCGGTCAGCCGATCCCGCAGATCCTTGCGCTCCCGCCTGAACAACTCCGTCATCGAAAGCATCATGCGCTGAATCTGCGCGGTGTTGTCGGTCAGCGTCCCTACGGTCCCCGTCAGGGCGCTGACCCTGTCAGCAACCTGTTCCAGTCCGGTGGTCACTTTGGCCTGTTCAGCCAGAATGAACTGCATGGTTTTTTCCATTTCTTCCCTGGTCATTATTTCCTCGCTTTCCACGCCTCATTCACGGGTTGCGCGCTCCGGCTTCGGTGGCCTGCCGGGCCGATGGTCGGCAATCAGTCCTGAATCTCAGATTCCAGAGTCTACTTAAAAATATTCCGCAACGGAATACTATTCCCGGCTGCCTGTTCCGACTCAGAACATCGCTGGCGGGCCAGCCTTGTTCAGACAATCTCAGGGAGTGATGATTGCGATCAGACAGCAAGTCAGATAATCTTTCATAATTCTGGAAGGATTGGGAGATCAGGCCATTTCAACCAGGCTCTCGCAATATTCATCCCGTCAGGAGAACTGATTCAGATTATGTCTTCATCACTTGCTGCTGAAATCAAACAGCGCCTGCTGGCGCTGGTGAGCGATCACTTTAATCTCACGCTCGATGATGTGGCGTCAGAAGTGCCGCCGCGCACCGAACTCGGCGATCTGGCCTTTCCGGTCGCCTTTGAACTCGCCAAACGTCTCAAAGCTGCGACCGGCGAAAAGAAGAATCCGCGCGAAATCGCTGCGAAACTGGCTGAAGGTCTGAGCAGCATTCCCGGCGTCGCAAAAATTGAAATCGCAGGCGCGGGCTATCTGAACGTCTTTTTTGACCGTGCGCAGTTGTTCACACAACTGGTCAGCGAAACTCCGCACTCCGCACTTCGCAATCCGCAATCAGAAAAGCTGATCGTCGAACATACTTCGATCAATCCGAACAAGGCGGCGCACATCGGCCACGTGCGCAACGCGGTGCTGGGCGATACAGTAGTGCGCATTCTGAAAGCTACTGGTGAAAACGTCGAAGTTCACAACTACATTGACAACACCGGCGTTCAGGTCGCTGATGTTGTGGTTGGCTTCATTCATCTCGAAAACAAATCGCTCGACGAAATCAAAGCCATTGCCGAACGACCCGTGACGCGGCGCGAGGACAGCTTTGATTATTACTGCTGGGATCTGTACGCCCGCGTCGGGCAGTGGTGCGAAGAGGATAAAACGCGGCTTGAACTGCGCGCCCGCACGCTGCACGAAATTGAAGAAGGTGCGAGCGCGACGGCTGAAATCGGTGAATACATTTCAGCGAAGATCGTTGACTGCCACCTGAACACGATGGCGCGGCTCGACATCAGCTATGACCTGCTGGCGCGCGAAAGCGAGATTCTGCACCTGCATTTCTGGGCGCACGCCTTTGAAAAACTGAAGGAGCGCGGCGTCATTGTCTTTGAAACCGAAGGCCGCAACAAAGGCTGCTGGGTGATGCGCGCCGAGGAATCTCAGATTTCAGATTCAAAATCTGAAGCTGCTGAAACTGAACACGACGCTGACAAGATTATTGTGCGCTCGAACGGCACGGTGACTTATACGGGCAAGGACATTGCCTATCATCTGTGGAAGCTTGGCAAACTCGGACTCGATTTTCATTACCGCCCGCTGCGCAACGATCATCACGACCACGAAGTCTGGATGACGACGGGCGATGACAACGCTGTCGTCGTTGCTCATCCGCCGTTCGGCAACGGCACAGCGTTTCTGAACGTGATTGATGTCGGGCAGTCTTATCCGCAGGCCAACGTCAAACGCGCCGTCATGCTGATGGCCGCAAACGACGAGCAGCGCGCCAAAGTCGCCCGCAGCGCGCATCTCGCCTATGAAAAAGTCACGCTCAGTGCCGATGCCGCAAAGGAACTCGGCGTTGAGACGGAAGGCTCGGTTTCAATGTCCGGTCGCAAAGGTCTGGGCGTCAAGGCTGACGATCTGATTGACCGGCTCGAAGCGAGCGCGCTCAGGGAAGTGCAGGCGCGTCACACTGAGATCAGCCTCGCCGAGCAGCAGCAGATCGCGCATCAGATTGCGGTCGCCGCGCTGCGTTACTTCCTGCTCAAATACACGCGCACTTCGATCATCGCTTTTGACTTCAGGGAGGCGCTCAGTTTTGAAGGCGAAACCGGACCTTATATTCAGTATTCCGCCGTGCGCGCCCGGAATATTTTCAGAAAGCTGGGCCGCACGGCTGATGAACTGCGCGAGGATTTTGCGCGGCTGACTGCCGCTCAGGTCAATGAAATTCTGTCAGGCGAAGGCGGCAACGAACTGTGGTCGCTGATCTATTCTGCGGCGCGGCTGACCGACATTGCGCAGCTTGCCGCGACCGGATTTGAGCCGACGCACGTCGCCAAGTATGCCTTTCAACTGGCGAAGCAGTTCAATCTCTTCTACCACAATCACCACATCCTCAGCGAAACGGACGAAGCGCGAAAGACGCTGCTGCTGTTTGTCGCTGAGGTGACGCGGCGCAGGCTGGAGCAGGCTTTATCATTGCTCGGCATCGAAACGCCTGAACGGATGTAAAAACTTCTGCGCCACGAATGAACACGCATCAGCACAAATGAGTTTCAGGAAGTTTCTCCATTCGCGCTGATGCTTGTGCTTTCACGGCTGAACCCACTATGTCGCACAGCGCAAAGTTCACCTTCATTGATCTGTTTGCCGGAATCGGCGGCTTTCGGCGCGCCTTTGAAAGCGTGGGCGGGCGCTGCGTCTGGGCCTGCGAATGGGACAGGTTTGCGGCGGATGCTTATGAAGCGAACTTCGGCCATCGCCCGGCTGGCGACATCACGCAGATCAAAGCCGATGAAGTGCCGCCGCATACCATCCTGACTGCCGGATTCCCCTGCCAGGGATTCAGCATTGCCGGAGTCTCAAAGAACAATGCGCTGGGCCGGGCGCACGGCTTTGAGCATGCGACGCAGGGCACGCTGTTTTTCGATGTGGCGCGCATCATCGCCCGCCGTCATCCGCGCGCGTTTCTGCTCGAAAATGTGCGCAACCTGAAGCATCACGACCGGGGCCGTACATTCGCTGTGATTATGCAGACGCTGCGCGAAGACCTGGGTTATCACGTTCCTGACCCGCAGATCATTGACGCGTGCGCGTTCGTGCCGCAGCACCGCGAGCGCGTTTACATTGTCGGGTTTCGTGACGCGAAGGATGCGCGAAACTTCAAATGGCCTGACATTGCTGATCGCAAACCCAGGCTCAGGGATATTCTTGAACCTGAAGTTGACGGCAAATACACGCTGACCGACCGGCTGTGGCAATACCTGCGCGATTACGCCGAGAAACATCAGACCAGGGGCAACGGCTTCGGTTACGGCCTGGCTGACCTGGAAGGCATCACGCGCACGCTCAGCGCGCGTTATTACAAGGACGGATCGGAGATTCTGATTCCGCAGCCGGGCCGCAACCCGCGCCGCCTGACGCCGCGTGAATGCGCCCGGCTGATGGGCTTTCCCGAAGAGCAGTTGATTGTGTGCAGCGACACGCGCTCTTACAAACAATTCGGCAATTCAGTCGTCGTGCCTGTGGTTCGGGAAATTGCCAGAGCCATGATCGCCAGCCTGGCTGTGCGCGCTGCACGTCCGTCTGTCAGCGCAGAGCCGTTTCTGTTTGACGGTGAAGGCCAGACTGAAAAACAGGCGGGCGAAAAGCTCGCATTTCCACTGCATGACTGACGTTCTGACCAGAGAGCAGCGCCATCGCAATATGTCCGCGATTCGCGGCGCGAATACGAAACCGGAAATGGTGGTGCGGTCGCTCGCGCACCGGCTCGGTTATCGCTTCCGGCTGCATCGCAAAGACCTGCCGGGCAAGCCTGATCTGGTCTTTGCAGGGCGGCGCAAGGTGGTCTTCGTGCACGGCTGTTTCTGGCACATGCACGATTGCAAATACGGCAGCGTCAGACCGGCTACCAACGCTGAATTCTGGCAGCACAAGCGAATGTCGAATGTCGAACGCGATGCGCGTCATCTGAAGGCGCTTGAAGAAGTCGGCTGGCGCGTGCTGGTCGTCTGGGAATGCGAAACCAGAGAGCCTGAGAATCTGGCGAAGAAACTGGACAGATTTCTGAGACAATGAATTTTTCCACAAAGCCACACGAAGATTCACGAAGATTTCTTTGACAGGATTTACAGGATGGTCAGGATGAGACAAGTCATTTCTGCTTCATCATCCTGCACATCCTGTTCATCCTGTCTGATATTTCTTCGTGCGGCCTGGTGGACTGACTGAAAGAAGTAAACTGCATGCTGATCGTTATGAAAGCCGACGCGACTGATGAACAAATCCGGCGCGTCACCGACATTATTGAATCGCTGGGTTTCAAGGCGCACGCCATGCCGGGCGCGAACCGGACAGCCATCGGCATCACGGGCAATCCGGGAGCGGTTGATCCCGCGCCGTTTGCCGACCTGCCGGGCGTGGTCGAATGCGTGCGCGTGACCAAACCCTACAAGCTGGTCGGTCGTGAACTCAAACCCGAAAAGACCGTCATCAGAATTGGCGAAGCCGAAATCGGTGGCGCGGAACCTGCCGTCATCGCCGGTGTCTGCGCGGTCGAATCGCGCGAACAGACAATGATGACCGCGCAACTGGTGGCTGAAATGGGATGCAAATGGTTTCGCGGCGGCGCATTCAAGCCGCGCACTTCGCCGTATGCGTTTCAGGGCCTGGGCGAGGAAGGATTGAAGATTCTCGCTGACGTGCGCGAACAGTTCGGGCTGCGCATTGTGAGCGAAGCAGTTGATGAACCCGCGCTTGATCTGGTCGAAAAGTATGCTGACGTGATTCAGATCGGCACGCGCAACATGCAGAATTTCAGCCTGCTCAAACGCGCCGGGCAGGCGCGCAAACCGGTGCTGCTCAAACGCGGGATGGCGGCGACGATTGAGGAGTTTCTGCTCGCGGCTGAATACATTATGGCCGAAGGCAATTATCAGGTGATTCTGTGCGAGCGCGGCGTGCGTACGTTTGCCAATCACTCGCGCTTCACGCTCGACCTGTCGCTGGTTCCGGCGGTGCAGCGCATTTCGCACCTGCCGATCATCATTGATCCAAGCCACAGCACCGGCAAACGCGAAAAGGTCATCCCGCTGTCACGCGCCGCCATCGCCGTCGGAGCCGACGGATTGCTGGTGGACGTGCATCCTTACCCCGAACGCGCCCTGTGCGACGGGCCGCAGGCTTTGCTGTTTGAGATGTTCAGACAGATGATGGGCGAGGTGCGGGCGATTGCTGAGATCGTGCGGCAGCAGCCTGCACAATAATTCCGCGTTTCTTATTCCACAGTAAAACTCACCGACTGCTTTGTGCTGACTTTGGCCAGGCGGTCAATCACGACCAGGCGCAGTTCATAAGCTCCCGGCTCAAAATCCTTCAGTGCCAGGCGGGCAGCGTAAGGAACCGGCACGGGTTCCTTCGCTTTGCTTTGTTCAGGCGAGTCAATTTTTCTGACCGGCGAGGCAAAGATCAGTTTGCTGCCGGAATAAATCTGCGTTTGCAGCACCAGATCGTTTGCGCCTTTGTTGTCTGTGCGCGCGTTGTAGGTGTAGATCGTGAAATCAACACTTTCGTCGCGCTTGAAGCGGCGCGCGACCGGCGCAGGGCGTTGCGACTGCGGGGTAGCGGTTTCAGGATTCGGCGCTGAAGCCTGCGCGGCGGCGACGGACTGTTTCAAATCCTGCGGGCCGTAACTCAGAAAGATGCTGCTGAGGGCCAGTTTTTTCTGGTTGAGGTCGGGGACTTCGATCCACTGCGATGCGCTGCCAGGCTGGCTGGCGCCCTCTGCGCGCACGGCCAGGCGGATCTGATAAAAGCCGGGTTTGAGCGACACGACCTTGTTGTAAATGATCCCGGTTTTGCGCAGCCGCTCCAGGGTTTCAGGCCTCAGCTTCATATTCAGCCGGTCAATTCCGTCGCTGATGGTCTTGCCTTTTTCATCGTAAACCATCGTCACGACTTCAATGGTCGCGTGAGCGCGGTCGGTGAGCAGATTGAATTTCAAGGCGCTGGTTTCAATGCGGGCTTCGACGAGCGCGACCGAGCCGCTTTCCGGCACGTTCAGAAAGCTCGCGTTCATATCAACCGGAATGCCGCGCAGCGGAAAAAGCGAGCCAAGCGCCGTGCGAAGCTGCGCGGCCTGCACCTCTCTGGCGGCCTTTTCCTGTTTTTCAGGCGGCTGCGATTTCAGCTTTTCGGCTTCCTTTTCGGCCTTTTCAGCCGCCCTGCGTTCGGCTTTTTCGTCGGGCGCAAGGTAGCCTTTGCGGGTGCGAACTTTCAGTTCCGGGCGGCCCTTGATCTTTATTTCGATTTTGTGAAAGCGCCCGTCACGCCAGACCGTTTCAGGTTCGTAAGCCAGCACGTAATAGGTTTCGTTGTCGGCCAGAATTTTTTGCAGGCCGAGGTTGAAGTCGTTGTTGTTGAAGACGGCAAAGCCCCCGGTGTCCTGCGCCAGCGCGTTGAGGCCGTCGCGCTGCGCTTCGACTGAGGCTGACTCAATGCGCGTGCGCGTGCCGGTCGGATCGAAAAATCCGCCGGGTTGCGAAGCGTCTCCGCCGGGAACGACCGCAACGAGGCCGCGTGTGTCGATTGAATAGATCACCACGCCTGAGCGTGTGGCGGCATCGGTGAGCCGCCGCATCTCGAATTCGCGGCCCTGAAAGCTGCCCAGACCGAGCAGAAAACCATCCGACAACAGCACGATGATCTTGCGGCCATTGAGTTCGCGCAGCCCGCGAATCACATTTTCAAGCGTGCCGAGCGTGGCCGTCGTGATCGCCACATTTTCTGCCACGATGGAGCGCGCTTTGGCCTGCACTTCCTGCGTGGCCATCGTGGGCGGAGTGCCGGTTCTGGCGACGAGTTCCTGCACGGCAATCTGCAACGCCTCACGGTCGCCGCGTTCGATCAGTTCGGCCTGGTAAGGCAGAATGCGCGGAATGTCCATCGTCGTGTTGACGCTGCGTTCCTGCACGCTCAGGCGATTGATGGCGCGCTGCAATGCGGCGCGGTCGGTGGTGAATTGTTCGTACATCCCCAGCGTGCCGCTCGTCGTCACCAGCGCGACCTGATCTTCGCCCGCAATTTGCTGGTCAATGAATTTCAGCAGCGCCTGTCTGGCCTGCATCAGATTGCCCGGCGCAAGGTGCAGGTCATCCACAGCCAGCACAATATGACGCCCGGCGCTGAGTTCGGGCGTGGCTCTGGCCGGAGCTGAACTGCTGGCGGCTGATTTCGGTTCAGTTCTCAGCCACGATGCCGGGCGCGCCACCGTGCCGACCGAAAAGAAAGCCAGCGACTGCGGTTTGCCGTCTTCATAAACCTGAAAGTCATCGCGTTTGAGATCGCTGATCAGTTTGCCGTCCTTGTCCGTGACAGTGACATCAATCTGGACGATCTGCGTCTCAACGCGCACGGTGTCGTCAGCGGGTTTCTGATCTTTCCGTTCGCGGCCCGGCGGGGTTTGCTGCCCGGTGTTCTGAGCAGCGGACAGCCCGAAAAGCAGGCACACGAAAGCAGCAGCGGTGATAAAATTTGAGACGCGGCGCAAAAACATAAGAAATGGCTCCCGGAGTTTGCCCGATCATACACCGTCTGCCACCGCCGACAGCAACCAGGAACGCGCAATCCGCATCTGTTTTCGTGGAACTTTCGGGTGCGGATCAGGGTAAATTCAAAGAAATGAGCATCAGATTCAACCAGGAGAAAAGAGATTTATGAAACCGACATACCAGCTCACAGCCAGACAACTGATTGTGCTGGCGCTGCTGACCGCGATCTTTGCGGCCACCGGAGTGATGATTTACGACCGTTTCGGCTCAGCCCTGTCTGAACGTCTGGCCGGAGCGAAAGAAGAACGGGCGAAAGCGCCTGATGCCACGCTCATCAGCGGTCTGACTGATCCGTCCGTGGCCACCGACGAAAAGAACAATGCCGAAGTTTACAAGGCGCTGAGTCCGAGCGTCGTCAACATCACTTCAACCACCTACGTTGAAGACTGGTTCAATGTCTACCCGCAGAAAGGCACCGGCTCCGGTTCGATTCTCGACAAGGACGGCAACATTCTGACCAATTATCACGTCGTGCAGGACGCGCAGGAACTGGACGTGGCGCTCGACAACGGCAAGCATTACAAGGCGCGGCGCGTTGGCGCTGACCCGGACAACGATCTGGCCGTCATCAGAATCGCCGCTCCGGCGGCTGACCTGAAGCCGATTGTGCTGGGCGATTCAAAGGATTTGTTCGTCGGTCAGAAAGTGCTGGCTATCGGTAATCCCTTCGGTTTTGACCATACGCTGACCACCGGGATTGTGTCGGGACTGGCGCGCCCGCTGCGGTCGGAATTCACCGGCAGGCTGATTGAAAACGGCGTCGTGCAGACTGATGCCGCGATCAATCCGGGCAATTCAGGCGGGCCGCTGCTTGATTCGCGGGGGCGGATGATCGGCATCAACACGATGATTTACAGCCCGTCCGGCGCTTCGGCGGGCATCGGCTTTGCGGTTCCGGTGGACACGGCCAAACGGGTCATCAGCGACATTGTGGCTTACGGGTATGTGCGTCGCCCGAAACTCGGACTCGTCGGCGTGATCGAAGTTGACAACCAGATTGCCGAGGCTCTGGAACTGCCCGTGCAGCAGGGCCTGATGGTGTCGCAGGTCTATCCCGGTTCGGCGGCTGACCGCGCCGGAATGCGTGGCGGCAAACAACCGGTGCGTTATCGCGGCAGGATTGCTTACATCGGCGGTGACATCATCACAAAGATTGACGGTCAGGCGGTGCGTTCCACCGATGACCTTGACCGCCTGGTTGGCACCAAAAACATCGGTGACCGCGTCCAGGTCGAAGTCCTCAGAAACGGCAACCGCGTCACCCTGAGCGTCACGCTGACCGACCCGAACGCCGCTGAGCGCCGCAGAACCTGAACACAGGCGTTCTCAATCAGTGAAAATGAAAAGCGCGAAACAGCAACAACTGTTTCGCGCTTTGTTATTTTGACCAGAAAAACAGCCACGAATGAACACGAATTGACACGAATGAAAATCCGGCAGCATTGCGCCGGGGATTCTGCTTCGTGTCAATTCGTGTTCATTCGTGGCTGGCCTTTCGCGTCAGGCGATCTGAAATTCGTTACTTCACTTTGAATGAGCGGACAATGGCATCGGTCTGTGCCCGCACCGGGCCGAGTGTGGTGCGGTTGCCGGTAAACCACAAAACATAAACCACCGTGTCACCGGCCTTCAGATAATAGGTGCGTCCCATTTTGGGGCGACCCGCCTGGGTGTAATCGTAAGTGAGCATCGCGGCTTCATAGTTGGCCGCAAAATTTTCAAATGCGCCTCTCGAATAACCAGGCCGGAAGCGCAGTGTCTGATCTTCATCGCGTCTGGCTGCGTCCATTGCTTTGGTTCCCGATTCAACATCCAGCCGACGAATTTTGAGCGCGCCGTCCTCGCGCACGCCCCGGTAAACGATATTGACTTCATTGCGGCCCAGCCCGTCCTTGCTGACGACCGCAATCCAGTTTTTCGGCAGCTTCAGCGTGTAAACACCGTCGGGATCAGCGAAATCTTCGCCCTCGCCCTGCGGCATCGCCGTTGCGGGCAGCAGCGCCAGCAATCCGGCCAGCACGGTCAGCAGAAAGAAACGCGGATAACTGTTCAGACTCAGCCTCATCATTGATTCTTCTCCAGTGCGCGCAATGATGCGCCGCCCAGCGCGCTTTCGATGGCGGCACGTTGAATGGCAATCAACTGGTCAATGCCGTATTCGGCTACGGCAATCAGATCGTTCATCTGGGCGCGGCTGAAAGGTTCCTGTTCCGCTGTGCCCTGAATTTCGACAAAGCGACCATCGCCGGTGCGCACGATATTCATATCAACTTCGGCCCGCGAATCCTCAACGTAGGCCAGATCAAGCAGCGCGCGTCCGTCCACAATGCCCACGCTGACGGCAGACACATAATCGCGCAGCGGCAGCTCCGCAATCTTTCCGGCTTCGACCTGTCCGTGCAGCGCCAGCGCCAGCGCCACGAAGCCGCCCGTAATCGCTGCCGTGCGCGTTCCGCCGTCGGCCTGAATCACATCGCAGTCAATCGTCACGGTACGTTCGCCAAGCGCCTGAAAGTTGATGACCGAACGCAGGCTGCGCCCGATCAGCCGCTGGATTTCGTGCGTGCGGCCCGAAGGCCCGCCGCGCCCGATTTCACGCTGCGTGCGCGTTTCGGTGGCGCGCGGCAGCATCGCATATTCAGCCGTCACCCAGCCCGTGCCTTTGCCTTTCAGAAAATTCGGCACGCGTTCCTCAACCGAAGCCGTGCAGATGATGCGCGTCGCGCCCATTTCGATCAGCACCGAGCCTTCGGCATATCTGGTGAACCCGGTTGTCATTCGCACCGGCCTCAGTTCGTCTGCGCGACGGCCATCAGTGCGCGTGAAGTCTGTCATGTCCGAATACCTCGACCGCTTCGAGATGTTCGAGCGGCGCTCCGAGAAATCGTTCAGCAATGCGATGAAACCGCTGCGCTGCGTCAGTCACATAAAAACGGCCCGTGCCGCGCCCGGATTGCGGATTGAGCAGATTTTCTTCGGCCAGCAGGTCGGCAGTTTCCTTTGCGGCAGCTTCGGCTGAATCAACCAGCCTCACCGCGTCACCCATTGTTTCAGCAATCACAGCCTTGAGCAACGGGTAATGCGTGCAACCCAGCACCAGCGTATCAATCTGCTGCTCGCGCAACGAGGCCAGATATTTTTCCGCCACCGACCTGGCAATGTCAGAATCAGTCTCGCCCTCTTCAACGAGCGGCACAAACAGCGGGCAGGCCTGCGAAAAGATGTGGACTTCAGTCTCGCCGCAGGCTTCGCGGATGCGACGTTCATAAGCTCCGCTGGCAATCGTCGCTTCAGTACCGATGACGCCGATGCGATGGTTGCGCGTCGCCCGCGCTGCCGCCCGCGCGCCCGGCCCGATGACGCCAAGCAGCGGCAGCGTGATGACCCGCCGCAATTCATTTGCCGCAAGCGCCGACGCCGTGTTGCAGGCGACGACAATCATCTTGACGCCCTTTTCGATCAGAAACGAAGCGTCTTCGATGGCGTACCGCTCAACTGTGGCCGGAGATTTCGTGCCGTAAGGCACCCGCGCCGTATCGCCCAGGTAAATCACATCCTCGTTCGGCAGCCGCTCCTGCACGGCTTTGAGCACAGTCAGGCCGCCGACGCCTGAATCGAAGATGCCAATGGGAAGCTGGTTCATTGAAGGGCTGCGCGGGAGATTTCAAATCTCAGATTCAGAATCTGAGATGGTGGAATGGAGGTGGAGAGAATCGAACTCTCGTCTGGAAGCCGTCTTCGAAGGAATCTACATACTTAGCCGCTTCGCTTGAGTTTCACCCGCGCGCGGTAGCAGAAGCGGCGAAGAACCGCTCGCGGGCTATGTCAGAAAGGTCTCGTCCTCCAACTCTGACCTGCACTGAAGAACCAGCCTGTAAAAGTGACGCCCGGATTCACGCCAACAGGCGCGACGTGAGCGGACGGGCTGTGAACTAGTGTTTTAACTAGGCAGCCATTGCGAGTTCATTGTTCGCAATTAACTTTTGCCTGCAGTTTACGGGTTACAGACTTCCCGGTATGCATCCGTCGCCTCAGGTCTCCCATCGAAACCAGTGCACCCCCATCTTGGTTGACACTTTTCAGCGAACGCTTCAGAGTCTAAAGAGCGACCATATTGATGTCAAGAAACCACTCTCTGTTGCCTGAAGGCTTGAAGACTGATGACTGCTGCACACCCAGACAAGGCCGGACTGATCTGCATTCCGGTGACTGAAACAAAAGCTGAATCATTTCTCACCACAATGAATCAGGCTGCGCTCGCTGCTGATGCCATTGAATTGCGGCTTGATTATCCTGAAGCTGATGAACTGCCGCTGATTCTCGCCAGCCTGCCGGACGCTGCCGCCGGATTGAAGCCGCTGCTGATTCTGACTTATCGCCCGGCTGAACAGGGTGGCCAGCGACAACTGAGCCTGGCTGACCGGCTTGATTTCTGGCGTCGCCTGCCTGAGCAGGTTAAAGCCTGCATCGGCTTTGCGGATTTTGAGCTTGATCTGGTTGAGAGACTGGCTGATTCAGCGCCGCCTGTTCCCTGGCACAAAATCATCTGCTCGCATCACGATTTCAGTGAGACGCCTGCAAACCTGAGCGAAATTTACGAACGCCTTGCGCGCACTCCGGCGGCGGTTGTCAAAATCGCAGTCAAAGCAAATCGCATTGCTGATTGCCTGTCTGTTTTTGATTTGATGGAAAGATCATCGAAGCCTGTCATTGCTCTCAGCATGGGCCTGCCTGGTCTTGCGACCCGCGTGCTGGCGCTGTCACGCGGCGCGCTGCTCACGTTCGGCGCGCTGCGACGCGGAGCCGAAAGCGCGAGCGGGCAGCCGACGGTTGATGAACTGCGCCACTTGTATCGCGCCGACCGGCTCACCAGAAACAGTCAGGTGATGGGCGTGATCGGTCATCCCATCGGTCATTCGCGCTCGCCGCTGATTCACAACACGGCGCTCGCGGCGCTCGGCATTGACGCCGTTTATCTGCCCTTTGAAGTTGATGAGGTCAGCGAATTCGTGCGCGATTTTGTGCGGCCTGCGACGCGCCGAATTGACTGGCAGATGCGCGGCCTGAGCGTGACGATTCCGCACAAGCTTTCAATCATGCCGCACCTTGATTTCATTGATCCGACCGCGCAGAAAATCGGCGCAGTCAATACGGTTGTGGTTGAAGGCGATGAACTGCGCGGTTACAACACCGATGTGACGGGCGCGATGAAGCCGCTTGAGGCACTGATTGAACTGCGCGGTGCGCGGGTGGCTGTGCTTGGCGCGGGCGGCGCGGCGCGGGCGATCTGTTACGGGCTGAATGAACGCGGCGCGCAGACGACTGTTTATGCGCGCGACGCGCGAAAGGCTCAGGCGCTCGCGGCTGAATTTGGCGCGCAGGCGGCATCGCTGGATGAATACAAAGGCGGCGCAGACATTGTCATCAACTGCACTCCGGCTGGCATGCAGGGGCACGGCGAAGGGCGCAGTCCGGTCACGATTGAGCAGTTGAAGGGCGTCAGGCTGGTTTACGATCTGATCTACAATCCGCTGGAAACGCAACTGCTGAAGGGCGCCGAAGCTGCCGGATGCCGGACACTCGGTGGAATGGCGATGCTGATCGGTCAGGCAGCGGAACAGTTCCGCTTATGGACGGGCAGGGAAGCCCCGATTGAATTGATGATGAAGACGGCGCTCGCTGCGGCAAAATAAATTCATTCCACCAGCGCAAACATCACGGCCATTGCAAAACCGAGCAGCACGTTGAAGGCCATCAGCGTCATCGAAACGCCGTGCAGTTTGTTGAATTCAACGCGGCGCGGATCATCCTTTGCAATCCGGTCAATGCCGCCGCTCATCGCGTCGCGCAATCGTTCCAGTTTGCGCGACACACCCAGGCCGGAATAAAGCGTCAGGCCGAGCATCAGCAGCGCGATGATGTAACGCACCAGTTCAGGCGCAGTCAGCCCGCGCCAGCTTCCCGCCCATCTCATCACGCCCGCCAGCAGAATCGCCACGCCGCAACCATAAGCCACCCACTGAAACCGCTTCAGAATCAGGCCCACGATCCGGCCCGCATTGTCACGCGACGGCGCAGCCTGAAAGATCGCAGGCGCGGCGATGAAACCAAGCGCCGCCATTCCGCCGACCCAGGTTGTGATGGCGATGATTTCGAGAATTGCCGAAAACGTCAGAAGGTTTCGCAAGATTCTGCTCCTCAGTGAAAGTTCGACAGGCGCGCCCGCTGATCTTATGCCAGGGCAGTGCTGAGTGAAAGCGTCGCGCTCGTTCGTCTGTCAGCTTACTTTTTGCGGCCCGCGCAATTTTTATAATCAGGCAGCGAACACATATAATCCGGCTTCCACAGGCAGAGGTGATAATCGTATGAACAGCAAAATTCCTGGTCGTTTCTTTGGCCTGACTCAGTTCACGCCGCGCAGCCTGGTCGTTGCGCTCGCGGTTGTTTTTCTGTTTTTCATCATTCCCTGCGCCAGACCGCAGGAAGGAGTAAGCATGGCTCAAACGCCCGATCCGCAGGTTGTCAGACAGTACGAAGGCAATGTCAATGCGCCGGATTTTCCTTCCGGCATGGAATGGCTCAACACTGACAGGCCGATCAGTTTGCGCGATCTGCGCGGCAAAATCGTGCTGCTTGATTTCTGGACTTACTGCTGCATCAACTGCATGCACATCCTGCCGGAGTTGAAGAAACTCGAACAGAAATACGGCAATCAGCTTGTCGTCGTGGGCGTGCATTCGGCCAAGTTCACGAACGAAAAGGGCACTGAAAACATTCGTCAGGCGATTATGCGTTATGAAATTGAGCATCCGGTGCTCAACGACCGCGATATGGAAGTCTGGCAGCAGTACGCCGCGCGCGCCTGGCCGACGCTGGTGCTGATCAATCCGAAGGGCAAAATCGTCGGCGTGCATTCGGGCGAAGGCATCTTTGAGCTGTTCGATGAAGTCATCGGCAAAACCGCCGCCTACTTTCGCGCCAAAGGCGAACTCGACGAAAAGCCCGTGAAGTTCCGGCTCGAAAAAACTCTCGCCGCGCCGAGCCTGCTCAGTTATCCAGGCAAGGTGCTGGCCGATGAAAAAGGCAATCGTCTGTTCATCAGCGATTCAAATCACAACCGCATCATCATCACATCGCTCGATGGCGAAGTGCTTGACGTGATCGGTGACGGCGCCATCGGCAAACGTGACGGATCGTTTGCTGAAGCCGAATTCAATCATCCGCAGGGGCTGGCGCTGGATGGCGATGCGCTTTACATCTGCGACACTGAAAATCACATGATTCGCCGCGCCGATCTCAAAGCGCACAGGGTCGAAACGATTGCCGGAACGGGCGAGCAGGCACGCTACAACGAATCCGGCTTCGGCCCTGAAATCCCGCTCAATTCGCCCTGGGACGCCGTTGTTCACGACGGCAAGCTGTATGTGGCGATGGCCGGGCCGCATCAGTTGTGGGTGATTGATCTGAAAACGCGCGATGCCAGAGCTTATGCGGGCAGCCGTCAGGAAAATCACGCTGACGGGCCGCTGCTGCGCGCGGCGCTGGCTCAGCCGAGCGGCATCACGACCAATGGCAAAGACCTCTTTTTTGCCGACAGCGAAGTGAGTTCAATTCGCGTGGCCTCGCTGCCGCCGGGTGATCGCGTCAGCACGATTGTCGGTGAAGGCCTGTTTGATTACGGCGACATTGACGGCCCGGCTTCGGTGGCGCGATTGCAGCACCCGCTCGGCGTGGTTTATGCGGGCGGCAAACTTTACGTGGCCGATACCTACAACCACAAAATCAAACTGGTCGAAATTGAGAAACGCGAAAGCCACACTTTCGCCGGAACGGGACAGCGCGGCACAAAGGATGGTGAGTTGAAAAAGGCTCAGTTCAGCGAACCGGGCGGCATCACGGCGACCTCAAAGGCATTGTTCGTGTCCGACACCAACAATCACCTGATTCGCCGGATTGATCTGGCGACCAGGCAGGTTTCGACGCTGGAACTGAAAGGGCTGGAAAAACTGACGATGCACACGGTGCGCCGTTTTCGTGGCCGCGTCATCGAAGCGCCGAAACAGACCATTGCGCCGGGCGCAGGCACGATTGCCGTTTCGTTTACGCTGCCTGCCGGGTTCAAATTCAATCAGGGCGCGCCGTTTTATGTGGCTTACGAATCGAGCAACGACAAGGCCGTGAAGATCACCACCGCCGAAAAAGCCCGCAACTTTACCGAGCCGAAATTCCCGCTCGAAGTTCCGGTTGAAGCCGTCGCCGGTGAAAGCACGGCGACGATTGATGCGGTGATCTATTTCTGCAACGACGAAACGCAGAAGATTTGTCTGGTGGACAGCGTGCGCGTCAAAGTGCCGCTTGAGGTCAGGGCCGGAGCCGCGAGCCGCGCTCAGGTTGAAATCACGGCGAAGGCGAAGGGCGTGAGCAATTGAAGAGGCCGTAAAGACACAAATCCCGCTCGATGGTGTTTCAGCTTTTTTTCACCATCGCAGCGGGTCTGGGCCTGAATGTCGCGGTGCGACCTACCGGAAGGACATGGTCTTGCGGGAGCGGGAGCGGGCGAGCTTCGATTTGAGCTTCTTCGCTTCACAAGGCTTCAGAAAGAACGTCCGGCGCTTGGCTTCACGAATGATGCCTTCGCGCAAAACCTGCCGCTTGAAACGGCGCATTGCCTGTTCAATGGATTCTCCGGGATAGAGCGTTACTTCTGCCAAAACATGCCTCCTTGAAAATCAGATCCGGGTTACGTGTTGATGGTTTCGCCGCGCGCCGCGCCACAGTCGGCTTCAGGCACGCCAGCCAAAGACGCAGATACTAGCCCAATCACCAGCCACGAATCAACCCGCCGCTGCTGCCGTCGCCTGTTTGTACCATTCAATCGTCTGCCGCAACCCTTCATCAAAGCCAATGCGCGCCCGGAACCCGAACTCGCGTTCAGCCCGCGTCGTGTCCAGGCAGCGGCGCGGCTGACCGTCGGGTTTTGCGGCATCCCAGATGATGCGGCCCCTGAAGCCGGTCAGGTCACAGATTTTCTCCGTCAGGTCTTTGATTGAAATTTCAAAACCCGCGCCCAGATTCACCGGGTCTGATTTGTCGTACCTTTCAGTCGCCAGCAGGATGCCTTCGGCGCAATCGTCAGCGTGCAGAAATTCGCGGGTCGCGCTGCCCGTGCCCCAGCAGACGATTTCATCAGCGCCGCTGCGCACGGCTTCGACGCATTTGCGAATCAATGCCGGAATGACGTGCGAGCTTTCCAGATCGAAATTGTCACGCGGGCCGTACAAATTGACCGGCAGCAGGAAGATTGAGTTGAACCCGTACTGTTCGCGGTAAGACTGCGACTGCACGAGCATCATCTTTTTGGCCAGGCCATACGGCGCGTTGGTCTCTTCGGGATAGCCATTCCACAAATCATCCTCTTTGAACGGCACGGGCGTGAATTTCGGATAAGCGCAGATTGTCCCGGTAGCGACGAATTTTTTCACGCCGCGCAACCGGGCCTCTTCCATCAGTTGCACGCCCATCATCAGGTTGTCGTAAAAGTACCGGCCCGGATTTTTGCGGTTCGCGCCGATGCCGCCGACAATCGCGGCCAGATGAATCACCAGATCGGGCTGCGCGTCATCGTAAAGTCGGCGCACGTCTTCGATTCTGACGAGATCGTAATTCGCCTTGCGCGGGACAAAGATGTTCTCGCACCCGCGCGCGCGCAGCTTTTCGATGACATAAGAACCCAGGAAGCCCGCGCCGCCCGTCACAACCACACGGTTGAATGGAAAAGTCATAAGCCTCACTTTCCGGCTTCGGCCCGGACGCCATACTGCTGTCGCCTGAGGGCAGCCACATCAGAGTCAATCATCAGCCTGACCAGTTCCTTAAATGAAACCTTCGGTTCCCAGCCGAGTTTCCTGCGCGCCCTTGATGAATCGCCGATCAGCAGGTCAACTTCAGCCGGGCGATAATAGCGCGGGTCAATCTCGACATACTGCTGCCAGTCGAGATCGAGATAACCAAAGGCCTCGTCAAGAAATTCGCGGACTGAGTGCGTCTCACCGGTGGCAATGACGTAATCATCCGGCTCGTCCTGCTGCAGCATCAGCCACATCGCTTCGACATAATCTCTGGCGTGGCCCCAGTCGCGTTTGGCGTCGAGGTTGCCGAGATAGAGCTTGTCCTGCAAACCAAGCTTGATGGCAGCGGCGGCTTTCGTGATTTTGCGCGTCACAAAGGTTTCGCCGCGCCGCTCTGATTCGTGATTGAAGAGAATGCCGTTGCAGGCAAACATCCCGTAACTTTCGCGGTAATTGACCGTGATCCAGTAAGAGTAGAGCTTGGCCACGCCGTAAGGGCTGCGCGGATAAAACGGCGTCGTTTCGCGCTGCGGAACTTCCTGCACCTTGCCGTACAACTCAGAGGACGAAGCCTGATAAAAGCGCGGGCTGATGCCGGTTTCGCGGATTGATTCGAGCAGCCGCATCGTGCCGAGGCCCGTCACTTCGCCCGTGTATTCGGGAATGTCGAAGCTGACGCGCACGTGCGACTGTGCGCCGAGGTTGTAGATTTCATCCGGCTGCACGTCGCGCAGAATTTTGTTGAGCGAACTCGCGTCGTTCAGGTCGCCATAAACCAGCTTCAGGCGCGCGCCCGATTCGTGCGGATCCTGATAGATGTGGTCAATGCGGTCGGTATTGAATGAACTGGAGCGGCGAATAATGCCATAAACTTCATAGCCCTTGCCGAGCAGCAGTTCAGTCAGATAACTGCCGTCCTGTCCGGTAATGCCGGTAATCAGTGCTTTTTTTGCCATAACCTTAAAATTCAGTTGTACGGGGGCTGGTTGAGGTTGCCGGGGGCACGCTGCGGATGAGCCGGTATCGTCGTGAACTGCTGCAGCGGGACGGCCATACTACAGGAGCCGCAAATCAGGCGCAATCCCAGGTTTCAGGGTTTTGCATCAGCCTGCCGGACTGCTATATTTTCCGCCATCCTCTGGTCAGGGCATTATTCACTCATCAGCAACAAGTCGTGTGAAAGATCGAAAGGAGAATCAGGTGAAGATCAATAAGGTAAGCTCCGTCCTGTGTGTCGTATGGTGTCTGTGTTCATTTGCGGCGCTGGCTCAGACGCAGCAGGCTCCGGCTGAAGATTCGGTTGAAATTTTGCAGAAACGCATTGAAGGAATGCAGCGCAGGCTCAATGACTGGCCGCAGCTTGGACGTTACGCCGAAGCCAACACGAAACTCGCGCCGCCCGCAAAGGGCGAGGATCGCGTCGTGTTTATGGGCGATTCAATCACTGACGGCTGGAAGCTGGCCGAATATTTTCCGGGCAGGCCCTATGTCAATCGCGGCATCAGCGGGCAGACGACGCCGCAGATGCTCATCCGCTTTCGCCCCGACGTGATCGCGCTCAAACCAAAAGTCGTCGTGATTCTGGCCGGAACGAACGACATTGCAGGCAACACCGGGCCGATGACGCTGGAGATGATCGAAAACAATTACGCCTCGATGGCTGAACTGGCGCGGGCGAGTGGCATCAGGGTTGTGTTCAGTTCGGTGCTGCCGATTCACGATTACGGCAAGGTGAAAATGTCCGAGCGGCGTTCGCCTGAAAAGATCCTCAAACTCAATGAATGGCTGAAAAGTTACTGCGCAGCCAATGGTCACACATACCTTGATTACTTCAGCAAAATGATTGACGACAAGGGCATGCTCAAGGCCGAACTCGCCAATGACGGACTGCACCCGCACGCTGAAGGTTACAAAATCATGGCTCCGATGGCCGAAGCTGCCATCAAAGAGGCGCTGAAGAAAAAGAAGTAACTCAGTCGTCGGCAGGACACACTGAATCCTGAATCCTGAACCTGATTTTCTGAACAAAACAGGAGTCAGGCATCAGGATTCAGGATTCAGCACTGCTGATTCTGACCCGCCTGGCTGGCCGCGCAATCACCGGATGGAGCGCGTCCGGTCTTTGACTCTCTGCGCTTTTTGTGGTTTGTTGTGGCTTGCTGCTGAAATTTTTTCCCTGGCAGGTCTATGCAAGTATCCAGCCCTGTAAGAACTGACTCGCCCGATTCATCCTACGAAGATGCCGTCAGCGATTTTCTGAACATCGCGGTTGAGGAACTCGACAAACTGCGCGCCCGCATCAGTCCTGATTACTTCAAGCGCGTGGCCGATCTGATTCAGCTTGCCGAAGCCCGCGCCGGACGGGTGCATGTCACCGGCATCGGCAAGCCGGAATACGTTTCCGGTTATGTCTCGGCGCTGTTTTCCAGCACCGGCACACCGGCCTATTTTCTGCACGGCACCGAATGTGTGCATGGCAGTTCGGGACAGGTTGCGCCGGGCGATGTTGTGATCGTGATTTCCAACAGCGGCGAAACCGCCGAAATGAAATGCGCCGTGACGACGCTCAAAAATAATGGCGCAATTATTATCGGCGTGGCTGGCAATCAGGATTCCTGGCTGGCCCGTCACAGCGACGAATTTCTGTATGCGGGGGTGGAGCGCGAAGGCAGCCCGCTTGGCTTCGAGCCGCGCGCCAGCGTGCTGGCTCAGATTTATGTCCTCGCCGCGCTGAGCATTGAATTGCAGGCTCGCAAGGGCATTACGCGAATGCATTACAACGCCTGGCATCCGCACGGCAAGATTGGTGAAGCGACGCAGGATGATTGAACTGCCGGTGGCTGAGTTGTTTTGAAGCTGGCCGTGTTTCAGCAAAACGGGCTTGTTACTGCGTTGTTCCTTTGGTCACGGTTTCGGCCTCTTCAATGGCTTCCAGCAGGGCGCGCTGTTCCTTCTTTTCGGTCAGTTGCGGAGCGAAGGCGCGCAACTGCTGAATCTGGCGCGTGGCGGCTTCCTTGATTTTGCTCAGGGCTTTGGCGAGCAGCGGGCTTTTCGGCTCGCGTTCGTAAGCGTCATCAAGTTTCTCTTCGGCCTCTTCGAGAATGCGCTTGTAATCCTGCAACAGTTCGAGCCGGGTGCCGGTCGGCAGCGGCCCCCACCTTTCCTCTTCCTTCTTCGTCTGCTTCGCGTCCGCTTTGGTCAGCACCAGCAGGCGGCGGTCAGCAGCTTTGATGAAAATTTCAGTGCGCTTGTCAATTTCCTGAAATTCGCGCACCAGGTCAGCTTCCTGTTCAGTCAGGTGATCGCGTTTCTGAGCCTGAACAGTCAGCAGCACAAAGGCCGTCAGGCAGAACACAGAGATGAGGCGGGCAGGATTGAGTTTCATCATTGCTGGCCAGGGGTTTTGAGCAGGTCATCAGCGGCGAGCGCCGATTTCAGCGCCTGAATCCGCACTCGTTCACAGGTTTTGACGGCTTCATCGGCCACATCGAAATGGGTGGCAGGGGTGTCACGCCGGATGCCCTCAAGCAGTCGCAACTGCTCCTTGAGTCCCTGCTCCATGGTTTTGTGAGACTTGTCGCGCGACTTGACTGAGTTGAGAAAATGCCCGGCATCTTCAACGAGCGCCGTGTAAATTTCAATCTGCTCATCGGCTTCGGCGTACTTGTCCGCATCGAGCAGGGTGCGGGCATTCTTCAGCCTCGCCGAAGCAATGCGCAGATAGCTTTTGACGCGGTCGTTGGCGCTGTCGCCGGATTTGTTGAGCGCCGCCTGTTCCTCCGGCGTCAGTTTTTTGAGTATTTCATCCGGTTTGTCGGCTGACTTTTCCTGGCTGGCAGTGACTGTCAGCGCGCCGAAAGCGCCAGTCACGGCCAGCATCATCAACAGTAAAACTTTCATACCTCTTTTCATCCCTGAACGAAGCTGCTACTCCATCACGCAGAAGGTGACAGGTAAAGTCATTTTGGTTTCCAACGGGCATCTGTGATTGATGAGCAACAGTCTGTCGCTGCTTTCTTTTCACACTGCCATTCCTGAATCCAACCGGGAGGGCAGGCAGGATTATAACGCTGAGCCTGTCACGCTGCATCTCTGTTTCAGCGATTTGTCAGTCGCTGACTTCGGGCCGGACTTTTTCACCGGCCCCAAAACGGGTCAGGGATGAATTGACAGGCCCGGCAGCGCGCATTTACGCTGTCCGCCTGAACTGATCAGCGACAATGATCAGCGTTGCTTCCTTTGTCAGTTTTCCCCCCCGCAGCGGATGGCCTGCGACCCCCCGGTGGAATTATGCCAGGTGGTTCAATCAATACCTTCTCTGATTGAAGAGCCTTCGCATCATCATTCGCAGAATAATTCATCAGCTTGAAATTCAGCGTGAGACGTAATCATCTCAGGCCGCAGGGTTACGCCTCAGGTGTCGGTTGACCGTGCGCGCCAGCGTGCAGGCTGCCACGCGAGACGGCTGGATCCGGTCTGTCCTGTCCGCATCATCATCTGATGCCGGACTGCCGGGGATTTCACATCCCCCCGATCAAACACCACAGAAAGCAGATGACAAATGCAGGACAGGGAAGTCTGGCTGCCCGCGTCATTACTGCCTCAGGTCAATCAACCGGAGAAACACCATGAGAATTCTTTACCTTGCTCTTTGTCTGTTCACTTTGATGCTGGCTATTGCAACTGTCCCGATCCGTCCTGACGACAGTCGCACACGCAGCGTCGGCGCAATTCATCTCAGCGCCAGTGCGGCGTTGCCGGTTCAGCAGTCCGGCGCGTGTCCTTTGCCGGATTTTGCAGGCGGCAATCAGTTCAATGTCGGTTCGAAACCGATTGCTGTCGCGGTCGCCGATTTCAATAAGGACAGCAGGCCCGATGTCGTTGTGGTCAATGAATCGTCAAATAATATTTCAGTGTTGCCGGGTGACGGCGCAGGCAATCTGGGCGCGGCAGTCAATTATCCTGTCGGCACACGGCCCACTGCTGTGGCTGTGGGCGATTTCAATGGAGACAACAATCCTGATCTCGCCGTGACCAATTTCATCAGCAATACGGTTTCCGTACTTCCTGGCAATGGCGCAGGTGGTTTCGGCGCGGCAACCAGCTATGGCTCAAATTCCACTACTGATTCGCCGAAGGGAATAGCGGTTGCTGATTTCAATCGTGATGGCAAAGCTGATCTGGCAGTTGCCTGTCAGGGCGTTGGCAGTGGTGGAGGGCTGCGCCTGCTGATCGGCAATGGCACAGGCGGATTTGTCGCTGGCAGCGCCACTTATGTAACCACAAGTCCCCGTTCACTGGCAGTGGCTGATTTCAATCTGGATAACAAGCCGGACCTGGTTTCGGTGAGCGATAGTGGATTTGTCTCTCCGGACCTGATTCTGGGAGATGGTACAGGCGGATTTACTTTCACGACCTTCGGTGGTGGAACGAGTCTGGTCGGCGTCGCTGCGGCTGATTTCAATCAGGATGGCAAAATGGATGTCGTCGTAAGCCAGCCTTTTCAGTATCGGGTCGCAGTTTTATCAGGTAATGGCACTGGTCTGTTGAGCAGCCCGGCAAAATATATTGTCGGGCATCCGGGTGATACGTATCCGTATTTGCTGACCACTGCCGATTTCAATCTTGATGGACGTGCTGATGTGGCTGTCGCCAACTTTGTGACCAGCGGCAAAGTTTCCGTGATGCTCGGTTATGGCGGCGGGATTCTCAGCGGTGAGACTTCTTTTGCTGTCGGCAACAGCCCTTCGGCTCTGGCCACCGGTGATTTCAATCGTGATGGCAAGCCCGATCTGGTGGTTGCCAACTACGATTCCAATACTGTTTCTGTTCTGCTCAATGCCTGCACGGCGAGCAGCACGGGCATCAACGTCAGTCTGGTGGCGGCAAGTTATGACGGAACGGCGCTCGCGCCCGAATCCATTGCCGCCGTCTTTGGCCCGAACCTCGCAACAGGGACGCAGGCGGCACCGGGTGTTCCCCTGCCGACTTCGCTGCTCGGAACGACGGTCAGAATCAGAGACCGGCTGGGCGCTGAACGACTGGCGCCGCTCTTTTTTGTTTCGCCGAATCAGATCAATTACCAGATTCCGAAAGATACGGCGGACGGCGTGGCGACAGTCACCATCACGAGCGGCAGCGGCGCTGTCTCAATTGGCCGGGTCAATATTTATTATCTCGTTCCGGGCTTGTTTACCGCAGACAGCAGCGGGCGCGGTTTTCCGGCGGCGAATGTCTTGCGAGTGAAGGCCAATGGTCAGCAGATTTATGAATCGCTGGCGCGTTACGATACTGCGCAGAGCAAGTTCGTCGCGGTGCCGATTGATCTGGGGCCTGATCTCGGAGCCTCGTCTGATCAGGTTTTTCTGGTGCTTTACGGCACCGGCATCAGGAACGCGGGCAGCCCCGGTAATAACAACGACGTGCGGATCAGCACCGATGTCTATCTGCAGAGTTCGTATGCCGGTGTCGCGCCCGGTTATGTGGGACTGGATCAGGTCAACGTCAAACTGCCGCGCACCCTGATCGGTCGCGGCGAAGTTGATCTGGTGCTGGTTCCGGGAGCCGCTGGCCTCATTCCGACCAATACCGTCAGGATCAACATCAAGTAATCGTTCAGAGGAGGGACAGGGGAAGAGAGGAAGAGGAGAAGAGGAGAAGAGGAGAAAAGGAGAAAAGGAGATTGCTGATTTCCTGGGTACCCTGCCATCTGTCTCCTTTTCCCCTCTTCTCCTTTTCTCCTCTTCTCTCTTTCTCTTTACGTCTTTGAAATGCAGTTCAGTTCTTTTTCTTCCCGCCTGATCTGGCGATCTGGCGTTTGAGTGGTTCGAGCCGCAATTTCACCTTGTCTGCTTCAAGCTGATTTTCCGGCGGGGCGATCTGAAGGAATTGTTCGTAAGCTTTCAGCGCCTGCACGTAATCGCCCAGCCGGTCAAAACAGATGCCGAGCAGGTAAAGCGTGATGGCGGTCTTTTTCTGATCCCGCTGATTGTCCAGAATCCACAGAAATTCCCGCGCCGCGTTCGGGTAATCCTTCATTTCAAAAAGCGCGGTCGCCAGGTTGGTGTGCGCCACATAAGCCTGCTCCGGTTTGAGGCTCTGCCCGGAGAGCGACCGCAACACCGTGACTGCTTCCTGAAAGCGGCGCAGTCTGACCAGGGCTGACGCAGTGCCGATCTGATGATTCGGATTTTTCGGATCGAGCTTCGCGGCGGCGGTGTACTGTTCGAGCGATTTTTCAGGTTGCGTGGCCAGATATTTTTCGGCCACCTGCGCGCGCAGGTCGGCGCGGTTCGGTTCGGCCTGAATCATCTTTTCAAGCTGCGCGATGGCTTCGCCGGTATTGGCCGATTCGATGGTTGCGGCTGCAATCAGATTGCGCGCTGAAGTGTTTTCGGGTTCGCTTTCGAGAATCTGTTTTGCCAGCCTGACGGCTTCATCTGTTTTGCCGGACTGCGCGTAAAGATCGGCCAGCCGCAGCATCGTGGTCGTGTTGCGCTCGGCGGCCAGCGAGGCCTGCAAATCGGCAATGGCGCGGGGCAGGTCTTTGCGGGCGATGAAAATTTCGGCGCGAAAGCGCAGCGCGGCGGCATTCTGCGGCTCGCGCTTCAGAGCTTCGGTCAGACCGGGCAGCGCCTCATCATATTTTTTTTCGGTTACCAGCACCGCACCGATCAGGACGTAAGCGGCAGCGCGATCATCACCGCCTGCAATTGCCGCGCGCGCTTCAGTGAGCGCAGCGGCAGACTGACCTCTGGCAAAAAGCGCCTGCGCCAGACCTGCGTGAGCGCGCGGCGCAGCGGGCTGCAATTCAAGCGCGCGTTTGAAGGCCGCTTCAGCTTCGGACGGTTTGTTGTCAGCAATCAGAATTTCACCAAGCGTGACCTGCGCCCTGGCCGAAACAGCGCGCAGTTCGGGCGAATCCTCGATTTCGGAGAGTTGTGCGATGACGTGCGTGATTGAAGCGTGAGCTTCAGCCAGGCGGTTGAGCGCGAGATAAGCTGAGGCGCGCTGGTATTCGGCCTGCCAGAGCGATGAATCCTTTTGCAGTGCTTCGCTGTAAAGGCGCACGGCTTCTTCAAGCTTCCCGGCCTGGTGTGCGGTCTGGCCCTGCTCGAACAGGGCAGCGGCCTGCTGCTGATCGGCTTCTCTGGTTTCAGCTTCGGAATTTTCAGCCGCCGCTTTCTTCGGCGCGGCCTTTGACCGGCGCGCAGTCTGCGCGAGAGACGGTGCGACCAGGGCAGCAACGAGCAGCACAAACAGGAATGATTTCAGGATTGATGACAAAGCAGCACACCTCATGACTTTGTTGCAGGGGAGCAGAATAATAGCACACAGTCGCGTCGGTCGCCTTAATTGACAGTGCTTCCAGGCGCGTGCTACTTTGAACTTCCAGTGCTTTAATTTGTCATCATCAGGAGCCTCAGCATTGAGCATAGATCCCGGTCAGATTGCGATTTCGTTTGCCGTCTTTCTTTTCTCGACCACGGTGCATGAGTTTTCGCACGCGTGGATGGCGTGGAAGTGGGGCGACCCGACGGCGAAAGACCTGGGACGCCTCACGCTCAATCCGCTGCCGCACATTGACCTCATCGGGACGGTGATTGTGCCGCTGGCCGCGCTGGTCACGAGCGGCGGCATTATCGGCTGGGCCAGCACGCCGGTTGATAAATCGCGGATGCGCGATCCGAAATGGGGCGATTTCTGGACCTCCGCCGCCGGGCCGATCAGCAATATGCTGATGGCGATCATCAGCTTCGGGCTGCTCAAGGTGGTGATGCGTTCGGCTCTCGGTGATGCGATGGGCGATTTTGAAGAACCGGTCGGCCTGCTGCTGTGGACTGGCGTCTGGCTCAACATCGTCCTGATGGTGCTCAACCTGCTGCCGATTCCGCCGCTGGATGGCAGCCACCTGCTGCAAAACCTGCTGCCCGACAGCCTGGCTGAACTTTACGAACAGATTCGCCCGTTCGGGCTGGTGCTGCTGGTCGTGGTTGGCGCTTCGGGGCTGCTCGACAGGCTCGTCAAGCCCATCATTTCCTGGGTCGGCTCATTACTTTGATTTCCGGTTTTGAACTCATCCCGAAATTTTCCCTGAATTTCCTGTTATGAAACGAATCGTTAGTGGAATGCGTCCGACGGGCAAACTGCATCTTGGCAATTACGAGGGCGCGCTGAAAAACTGGGTCCGGCTGCAATCGCAGTACGAGTGCTATTTCTTCGTGGCCGACTGGCACGCACTGACTTCGGATTACGCCGACACGTCGAAGGTGAAGGAGAACACGCTGGCGATGGTCACGGACTGGCTGGCGGCGGGGCTTGATCCGAATCAGTGCACGATCTTTGTGCAATCGCTCGTGCCGCAGCACGCTGAACTGCACCTGCTCTTTTCGACCGTCACGCCGCTCGGCTGGCTCGAACGCGTGCCGACTTACAAGGAGCAGCGCGAAAACATCACCGACAAGGACATCGGCAATTACGCCTTTCTGGGCTATCCGGTGTTGCAGGCGGCGGACATTGCAATGTACAAGGCCAACTATGTGCCGGTCGGCAAGGATCAGGCGGCGCACGTTGAACTGACGCGCGAAATCGTGCGGCGCTTCAATAACTTTTACGGCGACGTGTTCCCCGAACCCGAAGCGCTGCACACCGAAGTGCTGGTGCTGACCGGAACCGACGGGCGCAAGATGTCGAAAAGTTATAACAACACGATTGAGCTTTCTGATTCGCCCGACGTGATCCGCGAAAAGACGCGCCGGATGATTACCGACCGGACGCGCATCAAACGCACCGATCCGGGCCATCCCGAAGCCTGCGATGTCTGTCAGATGCACCGGCTGTTTATTCCGGCGGCGGTGGCCGATCAGTTCGATGACGACTGCCGCAATGCGCGCATCGGTTGTGTGGATCGCAAGCGGGCGCTCGCTGATGCGCTGATTGAATACCTTGCCCCCATCACCGAACGCATCAATTATTACCGCGCTCACCAGGACGAAGTGCGCGACATTCTGATGGAAGGTTCGCGCCGCGCGCAGGCTGAAGCCGAACGGATCATGGAAGAAGTGCGCCGCGCAGTGAAGATTGACTGGTAAGGTTCAGTTGGCCGCTCTGCCGGAGGCTGCAACCTGATTCCCGACATGGCCAAAGAAAAAATGAAAGCCGCAGGCCCGGACATCTCTGAAATGCCGGAAGCCGACAGCGAGGCGCCACGCGACAATTACCAGGTGAAACTGGAAGTCTTCGAGGGGCCGCTCGACCTGCTGCTGTACCTGATCAAAAAAAACGAGTTCGACATTTTCGACATTCCGGTTGCGCACATCACCGAGCAGTACCTTGAATACCTGCAGTTGATGCAGGAGCTTGATATTGCCGTCGCCGGTGATTTTCTGGTGATGGCTTCGACGCTGATTTACATCAAGTCGAAAATGCTGCTGCCGCCTGAACCGAAGGCTGAAGGCGAGGCCGATCTGGCCGAAGACCCGCGCGCGGAACTGGTCGAACGGCTGCTGGAATATCAGAAATTCAAATCGGCAGCCAATATGCTGCACACCCGCGCCGAAATCGAAGCTGCCTGCTTCACGCGCGCGCCGCTGGAAACCGACAAGAGCAACCCTGAAGTCGCCGCGACGGTCTTTGACCTGCTGCGCGTCTTCCGCGACATTCTGCAACGCGCCAGGGCCGTCGCTGAAATCGAAATTCACCGCGATGAAGTGACGATGGCCGAAAAGCTGCGGCAGATCAAAACGCTGCTTGATGAACGCCACGAAATCAGCGTCCGCGAAGTGTTTGAAGCCTGTCGCAGCAGGCGCGAACTGATTCTGACCTTTCTGGTTTTGCTGGAACTGGCCAGAGAGCTTGAACTCAGGCTGATTCAGTCGCAGGTGTTCGGTGAAATCGTGGCCTGCAAGCGCACGGCAGAAGAACAGGCCGCCATCCGCAGCCACATTCCTGAAAATCCCGAACCTGAACCCGTCACCCCGGACACCGAACCGCAGTTCGCTGAGCCGGTCGAAGCCTGACCACTCTTTGCCATGAACGAAGAACCCACGACACAGGATCAAGCATTAAGCGAAGAAGAGCTGATGACGGAACTGGAAACCGCCGAGCAGATTGCCGAAGAGCTTGAGCGCGGCCCGGTCGAACCGGTTCCGCCCGCCGAAGCAGAGGCGGCAGCAGAAATCGAAACTGAAGAAGAAATCACTGCCACCCGCGCCGAACTGAAACCCGCCATTGAAGCCCTGCTCTTTGTGACGGACGAACCGCTCCCCTTCAAACAACTCAATAAAATTCTGGGCGACGTGTCCGAAGCAGACGTGCGCGCGGCGCTCGATGAACTGATTGTCGAATATGAAGCGCGCCAGGGCGGGCTGGAGATTCGTGAAATTGCCGGAGGCTGGCGCATCTCAACGCGCCCGCAGTATCACGAATTCATTCGCAAATACCTGCGCTCAAAACCCTCGGCCCGCCTGTCGCTGGCCGCGCTCGAAACGCTGGCCGTGATTGCCTACAAACAGCCGATCACGATTCCCGAAATTCTGGAAATTCGCGGCGTCAGTTCCAGTTCAGCCATCAAGACGCTGCTCGAAAAACGCCTGATCGTCACCAAAGGCCGCAAGGAAACCGTCGGACGCCCGATGATGTACGGCACGTCGAAGGAATTTCTGCTTCAGTTCGGACTGAAGGATTTGTCGGAACTGCCGAGCATCGAGGATTTCGAGGATCTGGCGAACGGGTAAGGCTTTCATCCACGCTCTGCTGAATAAAAGCAGGGTGACGCAGTATGGTCTTTCTTCGTCTTACAACGCGCGGGCTTCGTGAAAACTTCCTGCCAGCAAAACAAAAGCGAACAACTGCACCTGCGGCTGTTCGCTTTCGGCTGATGATGTTGTCCTGACTGAATCAGCGAATGGTTCTGGCGGTTCTGGCCGTCGTTCTGACTTCGGTGACTTCGTTATCAGCAAAGGCCGCGAACGGGGAAGTCAGCGGGGCCGGGTCGCCGACTCCGGTTTCCTGCCGCAGCACAGGCACAGGTTCGACCGCTTCAAATCCGGCCAGGCGCGCCAGCAGGTGTTCATACTGATTGGTGATCTGTTCCCAGTTATAAAGTTTCAGCACGCGCGCCATCGCGCGGCTGCGGTACTCGGTGATGATTGAGGGATCGGCCAGCACGCGCCGGAGCTGCTCGGCCAGTTCATCCACTGATTCATACAAAATACCCGCTTCGCCAATTACCTCGCGGTTTTCGGGCGTGTCGAGCGTCAGCGCGCAGTTGCCCGCGCCCATCGCTTCAATCAGCGCCGGGTGCGTGCCGCCGACTTCAGTGGCGTGAACGTAACAGTAAGCATTCTGTTGCAGCGCGCGATAATCCTCGCCAAAGACAAAGCCCAGGAATTTCACGCGCGGGTCTTTCGTACTCTTGAGCTGCGCGATGTATTCCTCGGCGTAAGGCGCGCCGCCGACGATCACCAGCGGCAGGTCGGTTCTGACTTTCTGATAAGCCTCGATGACCAGATGCGCGTTGTTTTCAGGTTCCAGGCGGCTGACATAGAGCACATACTGATTCGGCTTGAGGCCGTAACGCAGCAGGCGTTCGGGGGCGGCGCGGCGCGCCACTTCAGCGCCGTAAGCGATCATTTCTGACTGCTTGCCGTAACGGGTGGCGTAATAGTCCTGAATCACCTGCGCGTCGGTCACAATGGCCGAAGGCAGAAAGGTCGAGAGCCATTCCGAAACCAGATAATATTTTTGTCCCAGCCAGTTCCATTTCTTGCGCTTGCGTTCCAGCCCGTCCACGTTGACGAGCGTCGGAGTGCCAAAGAGGCGCGGAATAAAGGCAAATACGCTGTTGGCCGCATTGCAGATCAGGATGACATCGTAACCACCCTTCAGCGCATGCAGCACTGAGAGAAAAGTGTGAACAACAGTGTCGAAGTATTTGTGGCGAATGGTTGGCAGGATCACCAGCCTGACACCGTTCCAGGTGCGACGGCCTCCGGTGGAATAATGGCGGCGTCCGTAAACGGTCACGTCGTGGCTGCGCGCGACGAGCCGGGTGCTGAGTTGTTCGGCAAAAGTTTCAAAACCCCCGTAATTACCCGGGATCCCTCGTGTCCCCAGAATTGCTATTTTCATAAGTCGTTTATTTAACTGCGTCCCACTGGGTGGTTATCTTCGGGGGCAAAGCTTGTTCGGTCTGCTTCTGGTTTACAGCAAAATGACAGCCCCTCACAGGTCTTTTGAGCGCACCTGTGAGACAGAAGCCGGAAAAATTTCTGTCATTTGTCAGGGATCTTTGCTGCAGGTCAACAAAGCGCGCCAAAGTATACTCCGGCCAGGAGGCTTTGGCTATGCAATCGTGCGGTGCTGCCGAACATTTCAGCCGGGGCAGGAGGTTTGTTTCAGCGACCGCCGGGTATTCAGAATATGGGGATGGTCATCCGGCTTTCAGAACAAAGCCGGGCGGAGTTGATGACTTTTTCTCGCGTGATTCCATCAGCGCAACGATCTTTTCAATATTGACGTAAAAAATCGCGCCGTCCTTTTCAAGTTGCAGAATCGGGCCTTCCACTTTGACGACTTTGCCGCTGATCAGCGCCGAGCCACAATTCACGTCAATTTCCTTACCCAGAAAACTCTCCAGCAGATTTCTCACAACTACTACTCCTTGTTTCCTGTCATAGCCGCCTTAAAGGGTGAGCGGGATTGTAACCCAGGCCTCCGGTGAAAAACAGGTCTGAATCAGGTCGGTGGCGAGATTATTTTGAAGACCGGCATAAAACGGTAAGGAGCGGATTCACCACAACAGGCACAAAACGATCAAAGGGAACCGGACAGGCCGGATGACACTCCATTTGTGCGTTTTCTGCGCCTTTTGCGGTGAATCGCTTCTTCTGAATTCTGCACACCTTCGCCCGTCACCGACCTGAAAGGCACGGCTTACGCCTTCTGCGACAGTTCCTCGCGGACTTTTTCAAGCAGCTTTTTCGTCGCGCGAATGCCATCAGGTTCGCTCAGTCTGCTGCCTTCGTATTCAATGCCGAGCCGTCCGTGATAATTCGCGGCCAGCACGATTTGCAGTATCCGGCGGTAATCGGTGTGCGTTTCGTTGCCCTGTTCATCAAAGTCGTGTGATTTCGCGCTGACGCCTCTGGCAAAGGGCATCATCTCCTGCACGCCCTTGTAACGGTCGTATTCAGTCCCGTCCGCCAGCCGGAAGTTGCCGAAGTCAGGCAGCGTGCCGATGAGCGGGTGCTTCACCATCTTCATAACCGAGGCGAGCCACTGCCCGTTTGACGAATTGCCGCCGTGATTTTCGACGATCACGCCGATTTTGAAAGGCGCGGCAAATTCGACCAGCTTGCGCAGGCCGTCAGCCGCCTGCTTCATATGCTCTTCGGGCGTGCCGGTGCCGTAGGCGTTGACGCGAATCGAATGGCAGCCGAGAAACTTCGCGGCCTCAACCCACTTCTTGTGATTTTCGACGGCCTGCATTCGTTTGGCCGCATCGGCGTCACCGAGGTTGCCTTCGCCGTCGCACATAATCAGCACGCTCATTACGCCATTGTCGGCGCAGCGTTTTTTGAGTTCCTTCAGATAGGTCTGATCCTTTGCCTTGTCCTTGAAGAACTGATTGACGTACTCAACCGCGTCAATGCCGTAATCGTTGCGGGCGACTTTCGGAAAATCGAGATTGTCGAGCTGCTTTGCAAACAGGGTTTTGTGCAGCGACCATTCGGCCAGTGAAATTGTAAACAAGGGTTTCTTTGCTCCGAGGACTGACTTGCCTGCCAGCGCCGCGCCTGCGGCAGCGATGACAGACTGTTTGAGAAAATCGCGGCGGTCTGTTGAATGACTCATCTTGACGTTGTCTCCTGAAAAGTAAAAGTGCGGAACTTCACTCTGAACTTCTGTGAGGCTGAAGCGCAATGGCCTGAAGTTAAGGTGTCGTGATGGAACCGCGCCGCATCCCCGTAGTAACGAATTCATTCGTTGGCTTTAAGACAGTGGCTTCGGCGGCAAAACGAATAAATTCGTTACTACGAGGTTGATTCGAGTTCCTTTCAAAACACCCTGACTCAGCGTCATTGCGCTTCAGCGGCTTATCGTCCTGCGCTCATTGATTTCTTCAGCACCTGGAGCTTCAGGTGTGAACTGGTTTTGCCTGCGTGATAAATCCGCTGCGTGGCCTTCTGAAAATCGGCTTCGGTGGCGGTGTAGATGTTGACGAATTTCTGCGGATTGCGATCAGAGAGCGGAAACCAGGTGCTTTGAATCTGCACCATGATTTTGTGGCCCTTCTGAAAGGTATGATTCACGTCGGGCATGTCGAAGTTGATCGGCGTGACCTGACCGGGTTTCATCGGTTCGGGCTTTGCAAAGCTGTTGCGGTATTTGGCGCGCATCGGTTCGCCGCGCACCATCATTTGAAAACCGCCCATCGGCACGCCTTTCGGGCTGATTTCAGTGACATTGTTCGGATAGACATCAATCAGCTTGACGATGAAATCTGAATCGGTGCCCGAAGTCGAAGCAAAGAGGCTGACCTGAATCGGCCCGGCGATGGTCATCTCTTCAGTGAGCGGGTCGCTTTCATAAACCAGCACGTCGGGGCGCGTGGCTGCGAACCGCTGATCTTCGGTCATGTAATCGCTCGTCATTCCAATCGAAATGCCGCTCATAAACGGCACGGGTTTGTTCGGGTCGCTGATGTATTCGTCGTAAGGCGTTTTGCTTTCGCCCGGCGCGCTGAAAGCCAGCTTGCCGCCCGGCTGCAAATAAAGGCTGGCGGTTTCAGTGCCTCGCGGCGGCCACTGATCGTACTGCCGCCACTGATTCGTGCCGGTTTCAAAGACGTAAGCATCAGGCAGTTTCAGGTCGCCCTTGTCCTTGAGGTGATGGCTGAAAAAGACGAATTCGATATTCTCGCGGTAAAACTGGCTGGCGTTCGAGCCAAAGCGCAGATTGCCGAGGCTGCTGCCATCGCCCCGCGACCAGCAGCCGTGACACCACGGCCCCATCACCAGCGCGTTCCAGGTCTGCGGATTGTTTTTCTCAATCGCCTTGTAAATTTTGAGCGGGCCGTACAAATCTTCGGCATCGAACCAGCCGCCGACGGTCAGAATCGCGGGCCGCACTTTGCTCAGGTGCTGCGGCACATTCTGAGCCTGCCAGTATTCGTCGTAATCGCCGTGCTGCATCCATTCATTCCAGAGCCTGATTTCGTTGTGCAGATATTTTTTGTTGGCATCGGCCAGCGTCCCCATTTCGAGAAAGAAGCGATAACCGTCAGGCGTGCCGTGATTGAAACGCGGCCCGGTCTGCTGTTCCGGCCCCTTGCGCGGACGCCCGAAACTGGCAATGAAATTGAAGGCGTGCGGCAGAAAGAAGGCGCCGTTGTGGTGCATATCGTCACCGAGCCAGTTGTCGGCCATCGGCGCCTGCGGCGAGGCGGCTTTCAGCGCCGGATGCGCGTCAATGATGGCCTGCGCGGTGTAATGGCCAGGAAACGAAATGCCCCAGATGCCGACACGCCCGTTGTTGTTCGGCAGATTTTTGATCAGCCAGTCAATCGTGTCGTAAGTGTCGGTGGATTCGTCCACCTCATTGCCCGATTTTTTCGGCTTGTAAGGCGTCATCCATTTGAAATCGCCTTCAGACAGGTTGCGCCCGCGCACATCCTGATAGACGAAAATGTAACCGTCGCGCATAAACAGCGGCGACGGGCCAAGCAGGGTTTTATAGTTGTCGGGGCCGTAAGGCGCGACGCTGTAGGGCGTGCGCTGCATGATGATCGGGTATTTCTGCGAAGTGTCTTTGGGCAGATAGATCGAAGTAAACAGTTTGACGCCATCGCGCATGGTGATCCGGGTTTCCAGCTTGGTGTAATGCGCTTTGACGTCGTAAGTTTCCTGCGCTGCCTGTGCGGCCTGAGCAAAGGCCGGGTGAGTCGCCAGACTCAGCCAGAGCAGACAGGCAAACGCTGACAGCTTAAATGGCGTGCGCGGCTTCATCGCGTTATCCTCCTTATAAATCCTGATTGAGCGGATGCTCAGCGGAATGCTGATGGCGCGATGCTAGCAGATGGTTCTGCGAAAGTGAACGCAGCGTCAGCGACCATTGCGTGTCAGGAGTCTGGCTTAAAAAAACTGACGCTGTTTGAAGTTCGACAAACTGTCGACTTGTCGCTGGTTTGCAAAAATGCACCTGGCGGGAACAACGACAAGCTGCCAGCCAAAGGGATCTGTCCAGGTCAAAGCCGTGCCGCTCTCCTCGCCGCGTCAGCGGCATCTGACTTTAGCCCGGTCTTTTTAAGGCCGGGAAGAGGAGACAGGAGCCGGGCAGTCGCGGCAGCGACGATTGAGGTTGCTCACCAATGCG
>JAXLQP010000010.1:0-172998 GCA_046331565.1 Blastocatellia bacterium | reverse complement strand
TCCCGAATTACAGGGCCGCTTTCCGATCAGAGTTGAGTTGCAGCCGCTGACGATTGACGATTTCAAGCGCATTCTGACCGAGCCGAAAAATGCGCTGCTCAAGCAGTACCGCGCCCTGATGGAAACCGAAGGCGTCGCGCTTGAATTCACCGATGACGCCGTTGATGCGATGGCGAAATTTGCCTTTCAGGTCAACGAAACCACTGAAGACATCGGGGCGCGCCGCCTGCAGACGATTCTGGAAAAGGTACTCGACGAAATCTCCTTTGAAGGCTCAGACCTGAAGGAAAAGCATCAGGTCATTGACGCTGCCTATGTCAATAAAATGCTCGCTGACATCGTCAAAAACGAAGACCTCAGTCGCTACATCCTGTAGCAAAAAGCAGAAGGCAGAAGGCAGAAGGCAGAAGGCAGAAGTGAGGAAACCCCGTCTGATCCTTTTGTCCTTTGCCCTTTGCCTTTTTCTTTTCGCCTTCCTGCTGTCCGGTTGCGGAAAGGTTGGCGATCCGCTGCCGCCATTTCCCCGCGCGCCGCTGACGGTGGATTCGCTGACGGCAGTGCAGCAGGGCGACAAAATCATTCTCAGTTTTCCGCTCAATCGCATGCCCCGTTCGATTCTGCCCGCCCGCATTGATGTTTACCGCCTGATCGAACCAGCCAGCAGCCCGCTCGCCCTGACCGAAGAAACCTTTGCGTCGCGGGCGTCCATCATCGCTTCAATTCCGGCGGGTCAGATTCCGGTCGGCGCATCGAATGTCACTTACACCGATAACATTGATTTCAGGAACGCCGCCGGGCAGCCGCGTTATCGTTATGCCGTGCGCCTGATCAATCAGCAGGAACAGGCCGCCGGATTGTCGAATTACGCCATTGCCGAACCGCTGATTGAAATTGCCGCGCCGCCGACTGACCTGAAAACAAAGCTCAGCCAGACCGAACTTGAAATCACCTGGTCGCCGCCCGCCGCCAGTCTGAACGGATCACAACCGGCGAATGTGGCCGGTTATAACATCTATCGTCGCAGCGGGCAGGCCGAAGTGAGGCTGAACGCAAAGCCCCTCACCGAGCCACGTTTCATTGACCGCACCTTTCAGTTCGACACGCGCTATGAATATTTCGTCCGCGCGCTGTCGCTGCCCGCTGAAAGCAAAGACATCGCCGCTGCGCTTGAAAGCAACTCAAGCGCGCCCGTCATCATTACGCCGAAAGACACCTTCCCGCCCGCGCCGCCTGCGTCCATCACGATTGCCTCAATCAACGGCGTCGTCAGCCTGTTCTGGCCCGGCAACACCGAACCCGATACTGCGGGATACAACATCTACCGCGCCGAAAGCGCCGACACGCCGCCTGAGCAGTGGGTCAGACTGAATCAGCAGTTGCACAAACCAACCAGTTTTCGTGATGATCGCGTGCAGGTGGGCAGGCAGTATTTCTACCAGTTGACGGCAGTGGACAATAACGGCAACGAAAGCGCGCGGTCAGCGGTGGTGTCAGAAACAGTCAATCCCTGACCGGAGGCTGAATCAGGCAAATTTGAGGAAGTCAGGCGGCGCATAAAAGCCGCGCTTGCGTAATGGCTCTGGCGCTTCGGTTTCGCACAATCGGCGCAGACGTTTCATGCCTGCGGCGGCTTTCAGCAGGTAAACTGGTTCTGGCAGGGAGCCGACTTCCTTTGTCCACTGGGGCGGCACCTGATTCTGCCGTAATGCCAGCAATTCAATCAGTGATGCAGCCGCAGCCAGCAATCGCGCATCATCTGTCTGCGGCTGCGGATAGCTGCTCAGCCCTGGATGCTCGCGCAGGAGATCCTGTGTCAGGCTGCGAAGCAACAGACTCTCTCCATTGAGCGCCGCAACAGCGAGTTGTTCAAGTGTCACCATACAACTCCTCCCATAAATCTGCGAAAGCAAGCTGAGCTTTCAACTCATTTCCCGGAATCAGGTATGGTTCAACTTCCTGCCAGATTGTTGCGCGGGCACCGGACAGTTCCTGCAACAACCGGCGCGCATCTGCAATGTCAACATCGTCACGCCAGGCAGACAATTTCATGGCCAGAAGTTGAGCGGTCGCCGGACTGTGGACTTCGATTCCTGGAGCTGAAAATACAATGGGGCCATTACTGAAGCCGACGAGGAAACCTTTCGCTCCGTCATTCAGCCAGTCATCCGGCCAGCCTCGCTCAGCAGCCACGATCTGAGCCAGATCACGCACAACGCTGGCCTCATCTGGCGCAAGTATAATGGCATCTACATCGCGGGTGGATTCACGTGCATTGTATAACAGCACCATCAGCGCACCGCCCACCAGCAGCAGTTCAATTCTGGCTCCGCGCATTTCAGCCAGTTGTCCCAGATGCGCAAGTGCGTCAGTAATTTCCTGCCGCGTGATGGTCGCCATAAATCAGCCTGACTTATTCTGCAATAAAACCAAGCCTGCACTGAAGACACAGCAATCAGCCCTGCAATCACGGCTGCCCTGTCGTTGTCCGCAATTCATCAGTGTTGAGCAGACCGAACGCAGGTAGCTGCTGTACTCACTGCTGCATGTTACAGGATCAGGACTCGAATGTACTATTTGAAGCTCGCCAGCGCCGACTCTTCGTCTTCGTAAATTTCAAAGACGGTCAGCAGCTTGGTAATCATCAGCAGGTCTTTGATCTTTTTGGTGAGTTTGAGCAGTTTGAGCTGGCCACCGGCGTTTTTGGTGGTGGTGAAGCGTGAGACGAGTTCACCGATGCCGGAGCTGTCAACGTAAGTGACGGACTCAAGATTGAGGATGATGCGATTGCGCCCGGCGGTGAGCAGGTTGCTGACGGCGTCGCGCAACTGCACGCTGCCTTCGCCAATGGTGATCTTGCCGATCAGGTCGAGGACGGTCACGTCGCCGCCGGGATGGTTAATGACACGTTCTCTAATTTCCAACTGCATCGCGGGTCTGGTCTCCTTCGTCCACAGGGCGCGGCACACGGCGCTTGATCATCGTGACCTGCATGCCGCCTTCGGGCCGCCGTTCGTATTCAATCGAATCCATAAAAGTCCGCATATATAAAATCCCGCGTCCCGCCGGGTTGAGCAGATTCTGCGGGTCGAGCGGGTCAGGCAGCGAAGCCGGATCAAAGCCTTCGCCCTGATCGCGCACGCGCACCTTCAGCGCATCGGTGGCGATGGTGAAGCGCACGTCCACGGACTTGTTCGGATCGTATTTGTTCCCGTGTTCGATGGCGTTGGCGACGGATTCACGCAAGGCCATGTTGATCCAGTAGCGAGTATCATCGTCGAACCCGATCAACTGCGTGACGGTATCCGTCACGTTGGTCACGAGATCAATATGTTCAAGCTTGCTGGCAATGGTAATCTCCACCACATTCTCGGCAAGCATCATACGCGGCAGCGTTCCTTTGACTGGTATGCTAAGATGACGGCGAATCGTAACGATACGATCAACCTGTGGCCTGTATAACACCGCATCAGGAATGCTGTCAATGGCCTGAAATTTGAAGCATTACCGGGCAGTCTTACATTGGAAGGCACACAACGATACGACAGCCGATCAGGGAAAGTTCACGCCGGATCGGCACTAATTTCATTATGTCTGACTCTCATCTCTCTGGATCTTCTTCACCCGTTTCTCATTTCTCATCTTCTGTGATGCGCCTTGTTCCGGTGACAAAACTGCGTGGCGACTTCCAATTGCCTGGAGACAAATCCATCTCGCACCGCAGCGCCATGTTTGCAGCGCTGGGTGACGGCCTCAGTCAGCTTCGCAATTATTCATCAGCGCAGGATTGTCAGAACACGCTCGACTGCCTGGCCGCGCTCGGCGTGCCGGTGCATCGGACACCTGAACTCATCGAAGTTCACGGCGTCGGACTGTACGGCCTGCGCCCTGCTGATCGCATGCTTGATGTCGGCAACTCAGGAACCACGATCAGGCTGCTGTCAGGCATTCTGGCCGGACAGCCGTTGACGACTGAAATCAGCGGCGACAGCAGCATTGAACGTCGCCCGATGAAACGCGTCATTGCTCCGCTCACACTGATGGGCGCGCACATTGAAGCGCGGGAGCAGAACTTTGCGCCACTGCGCATCAGCGGCGGCCATCTGCGCGGCATTGAATATCAGCCTCCGGTGGCAAGCGCGCAGGTTAAATCGTGCGTGCTGCTTGCCGGACTCTTTGCCGACGGCACAACCACCGTGATTGAGCCGGTGCCGACGCGCAATCACACTGAAATTATGCTGCGCGAATGCGGCGCGCAGTTGCATGTTGAAGGTGAGCGGATTTCGATCAGCAGGCAGCAGTCATTGCGTGCGCTCGGCGATTACACGGTGGCGGGCGATCTTTCATCGGCAGCGTTTTTCATGGTGGCCGGGCTGATTGCGCCGGATGCTGAGTTTCGGTTGCGACAGATCGGCGCGAATCCTTCGCGCATTGCGCTCGTTGATGTGCTGCGGCAAATCAGCGGGCAGATTGAAATTGAAAATGTGCGCACGGTTCACGGCGAGCCGGTCGTTGATTTTGTCGTGGCGTCGTCAAAGCTGCGCGGCGATCTGAACCTGAGCGGCGCGGTCATTGCTAACCTGATTGACGAGATTCCGATTCTCGCGGTCGCGGCCACGCAGCTTGCAGGTACGCTGACGATTCACGACGCCCGCGAATTGCGCGTCAAGGAGAGCGACCGCATCAGCGCGATTGTCACCAACCTGCGGCGCATGGGCGCTGAGGTTGAGGAATTTGATGACGGCCTGCAAATCAGCGGCCCGCAGCAATTGCACGGCGCGCGCGTTGAATCATATGGCGATCATCGCATTGCGATGGCCTTCGCCGTTGCAGGCCTCATTGCCGAAGGCGCAACTGAAATCGCCGGTGCTGAAGCGGCTTCGGTGTCGCTGCCTGAGTTTTATGAGTTGCTGGCCAGAAGTGGAGCAGCGTTGCAGGCTGAGTGAAACGTCACTGATCAAACATCATCCACGCCCCTGCTGAATATGACCGACAAACCTGACAGTCCTCCTGGTTCATCATCAGCCATTCACAGTCTCGATGTGCCGATCTTTCTGACGGGCTTTATGGGATCGGGCAAATCCACCGTCGGGCAGGCGCTCGCTGATCTGCTCGGACGCCCGTTTGTTGATCTCGACACGCGCATTGAAGCCATCACCAATCGTTCAATTCCCGACATCATCACGAGCGACGGCGAAGAAAGATTTCGCCAGATCGAAAGCGAAACGCTGCGCCAGACGGCACAGATGAGCAACGCCATCATCGCCCTCGGCGGCGGCGCCATCACCCGCGCCGAGAATCGCCGCCTGATTCTCGACGAAGGCATTTCAATCTGGCTCGATGCGCCTTTTGAAACCTGCTGGCAGCGGATTCAGCAGGATGAAAACGTGCGCCCGCTCGCGCCCGATGAAACCACTGCCCGTCAGCGTTACGCCGAACGCCTGCCGCTTTATCAGCAATCGCTGCTGCACGTCACGGCCACGACAGATCAGGCTCCGGCTGAGATTGCGGCTGAGATTCTGCGGCTGCTTGATTCAGTTGGCGAATAGCGACTCAGTCTGCCTGGTCACTCACCAGTGAATCGCCTCAGGGCCGTCGGCTGAGTTCTCTGCCCTGCCATCCTTCCCTGCGCGCCTCTTTCAGGCTGGCGGCCCTGGCAAAATCCTCCTGCGCGGCGGCTTCCATTCCTCTTTGCCGCAGGATCAGACCGCGCAGGGGGTAAGCGGGTGCGAGTTGCGAATCAAGCCTGATGGCCTCACTGGCGTCTGTCAGCGCGTTGTCATCATCGCCTGCTGAATGTTTTGAAAACGCGCGGTTGTACCAGAGTTCGCCATTGCCGGGTTGCAGTTCGATGGCCTGGCTGAAATCAGCAATCGCTTTTTGCGGCTCACCATTTTTCTGCTGTGCTTCGCCCCGGTCGCGCCACGCTGCGGCCAGATTCGGCTGCAACTGAATGGCGCGGGTCTGATCGCGGATTGCGCCCTGATTATCGCCCTGCTGCATCCGCGCTCTGCCGCGAGCATTGTAGTAATCAGCAGACCGGGGACTGAGCCGGACAGCTTCATCAAAATCAGCCAGGGCGCCGGTCAGATCGCCTGTCATCATCCGCGCCACGCCGCGATTGTTCCAGGCTTCGGCCAGGCGCGGACTGAGTTGAATGGCTCTGGTGTAATCACTGATTGCGCCTTCAGGGTCTCCGCTGTACTGGCGCACCACGCCGCGATTGACCCACGCCGCAGTCAGCCGTGCATTGAGTCTGATGGCCTGATCATAATCAGCGCGTGCGCCCGTCAGATCACGCCTCGCGGCGCGCACCTGCCCGCGATTGAAATAAGCCGCTGCCAGTCCGGGATCCGAAGCGATGGCCAGATCAAAATCGGCCAGGGCGCGTTCAAGATCGCCACGCTCAAAGAAACTTTTGCCGCGTTCGAGATATGAAGCCGCAGATGCCGCCCGCGAGGGCTGAGCCTGCACGCTGAGGACGAACGAGACAAGCAGCAACGCACAGAGTCCCACCGCATTTTTCATGGCTTTACTCCTGGTCAGGCCGGCTGAGATTCGACCTGAAAATCTGCGGGAAACAGTGACAGCGGATCTTGCCTGGCTGATGGTCATGTGCCTGACTCACGCCACAACTCATACAGGAAACAATGCGGAAGGCAGTCAGGATCAATGGCCTTCAGGAATGGCAGTAACGAGAGTGCGAATCCGCGCTGCACATTCCTGAAATGAACGTTTCAGCCTTCTGTCTCTCAGACAATCCGGTCTGCCGATCCTGTCTGCGCTTCCATGACGGAAGTGACAGGTCTCAGGAAAAAGTGCCGCTGTTTTTTTTCGCGCGAAGAAAAAAACTGAGCGGCATCTGTTCCCCATGGGAGGTCAGGCCATGTTCTGCTCAGCCGCTTTATCTCTGAAACAATTCACCGCCCTGTGTTTTGTGCTGCTCGTGCTGTGGCCGCTGAACGGCTGGTCGCAGACCGCTGCGCTGACTCAGCAAGCCGCGATGCGGCTTGAACCCGGCAGGCCGATTGAACGTGAGCTTGCTCTCGACCAGGAACACATCTTTCGGCTCAGGCTCGAAGCCGGACAATGTGCGCGCATCGAAGTCGAGCAGCGCGGCGTCAATCTGGTGCTGAATCTGCTCGCGCCGGACGAGAAAATGATTTTCTGGATGGACGATGAATGGGGGTATGAGGGGACAGAACAGGCGTTGCTGATTGCGCCGGTCAGCAGCGAATACACCTTATTGATCGGGCCCAGGATCACTTCGCCCGTTGCGCCGAAACCTGGTAAATACGAGGTGCGCCTGACCGAAGTGCGCCAGGCCACCGAACAGGATCAGCAGCGTTACAGGACACAACTTCTCTACTCCGATGCGACAGGCAAAATCTATACGGGGCGCGACGAGAAGGAGAAGGCGCAGGGCGCAGCGATGGCGCAGGAATGGCTGCGCCTGCCACGGACTCAGGGCGATGAAAAGCTCCGCGCCAATCTGCTGTGGATCCTGGCAGTTGATTATTTCTATTCCCTGACCTTCGCTTACAAACAATCCAATGATTACCTGCGTGAAGCGGCAGAGCTTTACCGGCAAATCGGGAATCAGCCACAACTCGGACGCTCGCTGCATCTGCTGGCGTTCAATCACAAAACGATGGGCGAGTTCTCAACCGCAGTATCTTATGAACAACAGGCGCTGACGGTCTGGCGCGAGTCTGGCGACCGCAGTCAGGAAGTCGGCGCACTTGAGATGCTGGGCGAGTTTACGGCTTCGCTGGGGAATGATGAGCAGGCGCTGGCATATTACGAACAGGCAGTTCAGATCGCTCACGAAATCAACGACCCTGTTACAGAAGCCGCGGCGCTCACCAGTCTCGGCAGCTTCTATGGCTGGATGAGGGATCCAGAGAAAGCGATTGAATGTAAGCAGCGCGCAATCCGGCTGGCACAGGCAGCAGGAAACAAATTGCTGGAAGCCAGATTGCTGGATCAATTGACAGACGAATTAGCAGTCCAGCAGGGCTTTTACAACAGATCGGCTTTGCTGCGAGCGCGCAGCAGCCTGGCTCCCCGGATCGTTGAAATGCTCGAAAGATCACGTGCTTTGCTGCGCGAATTGAATTACGAAATAGAAGCCGGCCCGCTGACGACTCTGGCGGGCTGGTATGCCATTCAGGGAGACCGGCGTGCGGCGCTGGAAGCCATCGAACGGGTCACAAAGCTGACTGAATCATGGTCCCCAAATGCCAAAGCAGGGATTAAGACATACCTGACCTTCGCCTGGGGTGAACTGGGCGATGAGCAGAAGGTATTTGAGCTGACTGAACAGGCCCAATGGTGACCCGGACATCAAGGCCAATCTCGCCGCCAATCTGGCCGGATGGCTGCAAAAATTCAGACGCCTCGCAGAAGCTCGTGAAAGGCTGGAAGAAGCGATCAGAGTAAAAGAGTCTTTTCGCGCCAGGCTCAGCATCGAGAGTTTTCGGACCGGCGTCACGACTGATCTTGCCAGATTCTATGATGCGTATGCTGACCTGCTGATGGAATTGCACCGGCAGAAGCCGGAAGAACGATTGAACGAAGCAGCGTTTCAGGCCACCGAGCGCGCCCGCGCCAGAACGCTGCTGGATTTGCTGCGGGAATCCCGGATCAATCTTCGTGCGGATGTCGCGCCCGCGCTGCTGCAACAGGAAACAGGCTTGCAGCAGAAGATTCTTTCGCTGACGCCCCGCCCGGACGATCCACAGAAAGAAAAACTGCTCGCGGCGAATAAGGAAACGCCGGGCGCGACACTTGAAGAGTTGCAGAAAGTCCGCGCACGGATTCGCCAGGCCAGCCCGCGCTTTGCCGATCTGACCGAACCACAGCCGCCATCCGTGCAGGAAATTCAAACGCAACTGCTCGACCCCGATACTTTATTGCTGGCTTATTCACTGGGCGAAAAGCGAAGCTTTCTGTTCACCATCACTGACCAGACATTCAGAAGTTATGAACTGCCCGGACGCGCAGAGATCGAAACCGCAGCGAAGCGGTTTTACGAACTGCTGACCGCGCGCAGCCGAACGGTCAGATTCGAGGAAGCCGCGCCGCGCGCCGCCCGCATCAGACAGGCCGAACAGGAGCTGGCAACCGCAGGCCGCGAACTCAGCCGGATGATTCTCAGCCCCGTCGCCGCCGAACCTGGCAATAAACGCCTGGTTATTGTCGCTGATGGCATGCTGCAATATGTGCCGTTTGCCGCGCTGCCGAATCCGTCCGTAGTCCGTCGTCCGTTGTCCGTTGTCAAAGGCGATGCACCACGTCCGGCGGACAACGGACAACGGACGACGGACTACGGACAACCACTGATTGTCACTCACGAAATCATCACTCTGCCCTCGGTGTCGGTGATGATGCTGTTGCGGAGTGAACTCGCTGCGCGCAAACCTGCGCCCAAAGCTGTCGCGGTGCTGGCTGACCCGGTGTTTGAAGCGAGCGATCCGCGTGTCAAAGCAGCGGCGTCAGCAAATAATCAAAAGCCCGGCACGGCGGCCAGGTTGTCACCGCTGGCCCGGTCGCTGCGCAGCTTTGATGATCGCGCAGGGCTGACCCGCCTGCTGTTGTCGCGTGATGAAGCCGAAGCGATTGCCTCTGCCGTGCCTGCCTCAGAACGCCTGAAGGCGCTGGATTTCAGGGCGAGTCGTGCGGCAGCAGTGAGCGCGGAACTGAGTCAGTACCGCATTGTGCATTTTGCGACGCACGGCCTGGTCAACACGCAGCAACCTGAATTATCAGGGCTGGTCTTTTCGCTCGTGGATGAAACCGGCAAACCACAGGACGGCTTTTTGCAGGCGCACGAAATCTTCAATCTGAAACTGCCTGCCGAACTCGTCGTGCTGAGCGCGTGCCAGACCGGGCTGGGCCGGGAAGTCAAAGGTGAAGGACTGGTCAGCCTGACGCGCGGTTTTATGTATGCAGGCGCAGCTCGCGTGGTGGCGAGTCAGTGGCGCGTGGATGATTACGCCACTTCGGTGCTGATGAAGAAGTTCTATCGCGGGATGTTGCAGGAGAAACTGCCTGCGGCGGCAGCCCTGCGCAAAGCGCAGATTGAAATGTTGCAGCAGCAGCAGTGGCGGTCGCCATTTTACTGGGCGGCGTTCGTCCTGCAGGGTGAATGGAAATGATCAGGTCTGCCTCAGTCACAACCGGACTGTCGCCGGAAGCGTTCTCAAGCTTCCGGCGACGGCTTGCGCCTGAAGCTGAACGCGCGGGTGAAGAGTATGAAGAACTGCGGCAGATGCTGGTGAAATTCTTTGAGTGTCGCGGCGCGGTCTTCGCTGATGAACTGGCTGATGAAACGCTCAGTCGCGTCATTCGCCGCATCGGTGAAGGCGAAGCCGTCGAGCATCTGAATGCTTACTGTTTCGGCGTGGCGCGCCTGCTGCTGCTTGAAAGCCTGCGGTCGCCTGAACACGGGCAGACCGGTCTGGATGCCCTGCCGCCGCTCGCTGCGCCTGAACCGGAAGTTGAAAACGACGATGCGCGGCTGGAATGCCTGCGCCAGTGTCTTGACGCGAGGCCTGCTGAAAGCCGCGAGCTGATTGTTGAATATTATCGGGATGAACGACGGACAAAGATTGACGTGCGCCAGCGACTCGCTGACCGGCTGGGCATCCGGCGCAACGCGCTGACCAGGCGCATGGTGCGGCTGCGCGCACAGCTTGAACGGTGCATCACGCGCTGCGTCAGAAAAAACAGCGGCACGAACCTGAAAAACTGACACTCAGAGTTGAGAGGGCTGACTGAGTAAAGAGTGGTTTTCTGCCTGGATGACTGAGCGATGGAACAGACCGAAATCACACCACAGACGCTGACCAGTTACCTGCTTGGCAGGCTGGCGGAACCGCAGCGCGCGGCGCTCGAAGAGGAATGCTTCACTGAGCGCGAGAAATATCACAAGCTTTGCGAAGCTGAAAACGCGCTGATTGACGATTACGTGCGCGGTTATCTGAGCCGCGCTGACTGCGCTTTGTTCGAGCAGCATTTTCTGAGCGTTCCGGCGCGCCGCGAAAGAGTGAAGATCGCTGCAACTCTGATGCAGGAGATTGATCAGCGCACGCCTGCGCCTGAGTTTGTGGCTGGTGCGGCACGTGATTCGCGCCTGTCGCGGCTGCTGTCAGCCCTGCGCGGCCCGCAGGCAGTGATGACATTTGCCCTGGCAATGATGCTGCTCGTCGCGGCTGGCGGCTTCTGGTTATTCAGGCAAAGCCGTCAGCTTCGTGAACAGATCGCGCAGTCTGAAGCGAATTCATCGACACAGCAGCGCCGCATTCGGGAACTGGAACAGATGATGGCGGCAAACCGCGCCGAAAATTCGCAGCTCACCGCCGAGCTTGAACGATTGCGACAGCAGCGTCAGATGTCCTCTGTGACTTCGCCGCCCCGCACGATTCTTTTTGCGCTCGATGCCGGAACGTTGCGCAGCGATGGTCAGGAAGCGCAGCCATCACTCAGGCTGTCGCCCGCTGTTCAGCAGGTCACATTGCAGGTCAGGACAGGAGGAAACAACTACGCAGCATTCAGCGTCAGCCTGCGCACGGCTGAGGGGCGAGAGATCAATCGCTGGAGCGGGGTTCCAAAACAAGGCAGCCGGATGAAGCTGACACTGCCTGCAAAAAAACTGAGCGCGGGTGATTACGTGCTGATCATCAGTGGAATCAGCCAGGGCAGACTGCCGGAAGAGGTGCGCCGTTTACCGTTCAGAATCAGTCGTTGATAAATTCAGACCACGTTGCGCGGCGTGCGGCCTGAAAGCGCGTCAATCGCATTCTCAACGGCTGTCATCGCCATTGCCAGCCGGGTTTCCCGCGTCGCGCTGCCGATGTGCGGCAGCAGCACCACGTTTTTCATCGTCATCAGTTCGGGACTGACCTGCGGTTCGTGTTCGTAAACATCCAGCCCGGCTCCGGCAATCTTTCCCTGCTTCAGAGCATCAACGAGGGCGGCTTCGTCAACGATTTCGCCGCGCGCGGTGTTGATCAGAAAGGCCGATGGTTTCATATGCGCCAGCGCGTCGTGGTCAATCAGATGTTTTGTGGTCGCGGCCATCGGCACGTGCAGACTGACGATGTCTGATTGTTCGAGCAGTTCGTAAAAGCCTGCGCGCCGCACTGACAGCCCGTCCTGCAATGAAGCAGTCAGCCGCACGCTGTCATTGATCAGTGAAGGCGATGAGGACGAAGTTCTGCCGCGCAGCGTGGCTCTGGTCGGATCATCACGAAAGGCAATCTCGTTGCGCCCGCAATATTGCACCGTCATGCCAAAGCCGGTGGCGCGCCGGGCGACGGCGCGACCGATGCGGCCATAACCGATGATTCCGAGCGTGCGCGCGGTCAGTCCGAAACCGGGAAAGAGATCAAAATCCCACGCCTTGAAATTCCCTGCCCTGACCCACGCATCAGCTTCAACGACGCGGCGCGTCACTGACAGAATCAGCGCCCAGGTCAGATCAGCCGTCGCATCGGTCAGCACGCCCGGCGTGTTGGTGACAAAAATTCCACGCTGCTGCGCGGTAGCCACATCAACATTGTTGTAGCCGACAGCCACGTTGGCGACAACTTTCAGATTCGGCGCAGCGTCCATCAGTTCGCGGTCAATGCGGTCAGTGAGCAGGCAGATCAGCCCCGCAGCCCGGCTGGCCCCCTGCAGCAGCGATTCACGCGCGAGCGTCTGCCGGTCGGTGCCGACTTCAAAATCGCACACTTCGCTGAGGCGGTCGAGCGCCGCGTCAGGCAGCTTTCTGGTGACAAAAACGAATGGACGCATAGCTGCAGCAGATTTGAGAGTTGCAGGCCGTAATTGTCAAGTCGCAGGGCGGCAAAAACCTGAGCCGACAGCCGCACACCGGGCGGCTGTCGTTGTATAATTCAGATTACGTCAAAGAATCGGTCACACTATGATGCAACAGAAGTTACAGGAAAAGCTGCCCTGGATCGGGCGCATCGTTTCGCTGATTGTGCTGATGAGCGTGATTGGTGCGGTGGTCGTGTCCTTCATCAAACGCAGCGGCAGCATCGTCAAGCCGCCGCCACCGGCCCGCATTGTCGGCCCCGGCAAAAATGTCGTGGCCGTGACTGAAGGTTACGAATTCGTTAATCGTGAAGCGCGCATCAGGCTGATCGCCGACAAGGACATCACTTACGACGATGGACGTCACGAACTGGAAAACCTCAACCTCGTGAAGTACACACCCGACCAGAAGGAAGAGGCGCGGATTCGGGCTGATCGCGGCGCGTATCAGCAGCAGACCGGCACTGTCACTTTCAGCGGCAACGTCGTGGCGAACAATGCTGACGGGCTTGAAGTCAGATCAGAATCGCTGACTTACAATCAGAACACCGGCGTCGGCAATACTGAAGCAACGGTCAGTTTCAAATACAACGATCTCAGCGGCACTTCAATCGGCGCGGTCGTTTTCAGTAAGGAAAAAACGCTGTCGCTGCTGAAGGACGCGCACCTGATCATCGTTCCGGCAACTCAGGCAGGCGGCAATCCGGCCCGCCGGATGCCGGTTGATATTCGCGGTCAGAAGGCACACTTTGCCCAGTTCGAAGGGTTCGCGCGCTTTGAGGGCAATGCGACGATCACGCAGGGCAACCAGAGCGGGCACGCCGACACCATCACCGGCATTTTCACCAAACCAGCGCCGGGCGGTCAGGCGCAGAAAACCAGACTGCTGCGCGTCGAAGCGCGCGGCAACTCTGAACTCAGATCGCAGGAGCAGGGCCGGTTTTCCGAGCTTCAGGCTCGTGATATGGATTTCAATTTTGACGAGGAACAGCGGCTGAAATCTGCCGGAGCCTGGGGCGGCGCGCACGCCAGGTCGCTCGAAAAAGACGCGCCCCGCGAAGTCACCGCTGAAAAGATCGAAGCGCAGTACACGCCGACCGACAAGGGCAGCGAACTCGCTTCGATAATGACGCAGGGCCGCACAGTGATGAAGATTGCGCCGTCCGAAGCCGGAGCGAATGATCCGAAAGCCGCCGAGCGCGTGCTTGAAGCCGACGGCCTGCAAATGAGCTTTTATCCCGGCGGCAAAAATCTTTCACACGCCGAAGCTGTCGGCAATGCGCTGCTCACGGTCACGCCGACTGTCGTGACGCCGACCGCTGAACGCAAACGGCTGCGCGCGCCGAAATTCACGGCTGATTTTTTTGAAACCGGTAACCTGCTCAAAACCTTTGTCGCTGAAAGCGGCACAGTGGCCGAATTTGAACCGCTGCAACCGCAGTCAGACAAAGGCCGGAAGCGCGAGAAACGCACGCTGAGCGGTAAAAAGATGACCGCGAATTTCGAGCAGCAGACGCAGGATGTCTCAACTCTGCGCGTGGAAGGTGACGCAAAATTTGTTGAAGGCGAACGCCAGGCCACCGCCGCCAACGCCGTCTACACGGCCTCGAACGCGACGGTCGCGCTGCGCGGCAAGCCGCAGGTATGGGATGCGTCGCTGCGGGTCAGCGCCGATGAAATTGACGCCAACACCGATACCGACGAAAGCTTTGCGCGCGGGCGCGTGCGGACAACCTATTACAGCCGCGAATCAACCAACGGAGCGGCGCCGTTCAAAAAGCAGAAAGCGCCTGTCTTTATTGCTTCTGATCGCGCTCAGGTCAAACACCAGGAGGGCGCGGCGCGGTATGAAGGCAATGCGCGCGCGTGGCAGGATGACAATTTTGTGCGGGCTGGCGTGATTGAACTCGACCGGAACGAAAAGACGATGGTGGCGACAGGCAGCGTCAATTCCGCGCTTTACACGATTGAGCGCGAAATCGAACCGGCCACTGATGGCGCAACGGTTCCGGCAACGCTGCAACCTGCCGCTGAAAAGACGCCGAAGCGCAGGGAGGTCGTGCCGGTCTTTGCGACTTCAGATCAGATGAATTATTCAGACGTGACGCGGGTCGTGAAATACACCGGCAACGTCAGAATCAAACAGGGGTCGGATCAGATCGAAGCGGCGGTCGCTGAGATGAAAATCGGTGAAGAGAACAAACTTGAACGCATGACGGCGACCACCGGAGTAGTCCTGACGCAGCCCTTCAGACGTGGCACGGGCGAGCAGGTTGAATACACGGCAGCGACGGATACGGCAATATTGACAGGCAATTTAGCGCGCATTGAGGATCGTGAGCGCGAGGCCGTCACGACAGGGGCAAAATTGACTTTGCATTTACGCGATGCTAGGATTCAGGCCGCTGATGAGGGAGGCTCAAGGCGCGTGAAGACCACTCACCGAATCCGTCAGCCGTAGTCTCAGGAGCGGACTTACCGGCTCAGTGCAAGCCGGGTCCAGGCAGGCGAGAAAGGATCGGGAAGTGAACACTGGTGCCATTGACAGCAGATCAGTTGACAAGGAAACATCAGGCGCGAGCCACTCTCAGGACTCTTCAGATCAGGATCAGCGCTTCGACCGGCTGGCGACTCAGGTGACGAACCTGACCACCGAAGTCAGCAGAGCGCTCAGAGCCGAGAATCTCCAGAAATCCTTTCGCGGTCGTCGCGTCGTCAACAATGTTTCCGTCATAGTTCGCCGGGGCGAAATCGTCGGACTGCTTGGCCCGAACGGGGCTGGCAAGACGACGACGTTTCACATGATTGTCGGGCTTGAAAAGCCTGACTCCGGCAAGGTGCGGCTGGGCGATCAGGACATCACCTGGATGCCGCTGTGGCGGCGTGCGCGCAACGGCATCAGCTATCTGCCGCAGGAAGCCTCGATCTTTCGCAAGCTGACCGTCGAGCAGAACATCATGGCGATTCTGGAAACGCTGAAGCTCGGACGCCACGAACGCCACGAACGGCTGGAACAGTTGATTGAAGAGTTCCGGCTGGGCGAAGTCAGACGCAGCAAGGGGATGTCGCTGTCCGGCGGTGAGCGGCGGCGCACTGAAATCGCCCGCTGTCTGACGATTGAACCTGAGTTCATTCTGCTGGATGAACCCTTCGCCGGCATTGACCCGCTGGCGATTGATGATCTTCAGCGGATTGTGCTGAATCTGCGGGATCGGGGCATCGGAGTGCTGATTACCGATCACAATGTACGCGAGGCGCTCGAAATCACCAATCGCGCTTATATCATCAACGAGGGTCAGCTCTTTCGCACAGGGACGCCGCTTGAACTGGCGCACGATCCTGAAGTCAGGAAAGTTTATCTGGGCGAAAGATTCCGATTGTGAATCAATGGTTCGCTGCTATTATGCCAGCGTGGTTCCGGGGGCGCACAGCAGCGATTATCGGCAGGCTTTATCAATTTAGTTCAGTCAGGTAGTTATCGAGATATGTCCGTCAAACCGACACTTTCCACTCAGCTTTCACAGCGTCTCGTGCTGACGCCGCAACTTCGGCAGCGCATCGAGATGCTGCAAATGACGAAACTTGAGTTGAGCGAGTTGGTCACGCAGCAACTACAGGAAAATCCGGTGCTGGAAGAAGTGCCGCCCGAAGAGATCACCGTGACACCAGCGCCACAGTCCGATCTCGAAGGCTTTGGCGAGGCGCAGTTCGTCAGCGGCAACACCAGCAACACGGCTGATTACGGCCTCGTCAACGGCAGCACCAGCACGAGTGATTTTGCTCAGGCTGAAGGCAGCAGCGGCGATTATCCCGCCGCCGATAATTTCGACAACTTCAGCGCCGCCCAGGAAACCACGTCCGACAATTACGAGACGGCGGCTGAGAGTGAACCCCGCGAACGTGACTCATTTGAGGAAATAGATTTCGGCTCAACCTTTGAAGAGTATCTTGATCCGGGTTATCGCACCCGCGAAACCGAGGTCAAGGAAACGCCATCCTTCGAGCAGTTTCTTTCTTCTGAACAGACGCTCTACGAATATCTGCTCTGGCAGTTGAATCTGTCAGCCGCCGAATCCGACGTGCGCGATGCGGCGGAAACCATCATCGGCAATCTGGATGATGACGGCATGCTGGTCGGCACGACGCTCGAAGAGATCGCGCAACTCGGCAACTGGAGCCTTGAAACCGTCACCAAAGCCCTCGAACTGATTCAGCAGATGGATCCGACCGGCGTCGGTTCGCGCTCCCTGCAGGAATCGCTGCTGATTCAGTTGCGCGCGCACGGCTGCGGCGACCGCCTGGCCGCCCGCCTGATCAGCGATCATTTCCACAAACTCCAGAATCACAAACTGCCGGAACTGGCCAGGGAACTTGGGATTTCGGTCGAAGACCTCGTCAATGAAGTCAAACTGATTCGCCAGCTTGACCCGCATCCGGGCCGCAAGTATGCGCCGCGCGACGCGCAGTACATTGAACCTGAGGTCTACATCGAGAAGATGGATGACGAATACTTCATCCGCTTCAATGATGACGGCCTGCCGCAACTGCGCATCAACACGCAGTACCGCCGCATGATGGAGAACAAGGAGACGGCCAAGGAAGCGCGCGATTTCATCAAGGATCGCTTCCGTTCGGCGGTGGATCTGCTCAAGAACATCGAGCATCGCAAACAGACGATCTATCGTGTCTGCGAACGCATTGTCGAACGCCAGCGCGACTTTCTCGACAAGGGCGTGGAATATCTCAAGCCGATGATGCTCAAGGATATTTCCGAAGACATCGGCATGCACCTGTCCACGATTTCGCGCGTCGTCAATGGCAAATATGCCCATACCCCGCAGGGCGTGATTGAACTGCGGCGCTTCTTTACGGAAGGCATGGTCAATGATGAGGGCGAGGAAGTCTCAACCCGCATCATCAAGCTCAAGATCAAAAAGATGATCGAGGCCGAAGAACCTCGGACCCCGCTGACGGATGACGAAATTGCGGCCCGGCTGGCTGCCGAAGGACAAAAACTGTCGCGCCGCACGGTCGCCAAATACCGCGATCAGATGAAGATTCCCGGATCGCGTGAACGACGCCAGGTAGTTTGAATAATTGCCGGGTGCAGATTGCGGATGGCAGATTTCAACCTGTGGTTTTCAGGAATCGCGGCGGCTGAATCTGCAATCCGAAACTTCATTCGGCAATCTGATTCCCTCCCCGATGAACACAGCAACCCGACAGCCGTCTTTCTTCTTCATGAACGCCCCGTTTTGCCACAACCTCACGGTCGTTTCTGACCAACTCACTGACTGACGAAAGGAACTGTGCGATGAAACTAGAGTTCACCGGAAGAAACTTTACTCTGACACCGGCCATCAAAAAACATGTCAGCGAACATTTTGAGCGGATCGCTCCGGTTCTCAATGGCGCCCTGAAGGCACACGTCATTCTGAGTGTGGAAAAACATCATCGCCATCTTGCCGAAGTCATCATCAACTGGCACGATCACGCGCTGACCGGCAAAGCCGATTCGACTGATATGTATGCCTCGGTCGCCAAGGCGGTAGACCGGATTCGCACGCAACTGCTCAGAGTCAGAGGCAAAATCATTGACCGCAAACATCACGCCGTCGCCGTCAAACAGGCCGCGCCCGGCCCGATTCCGCCGGTCGTCGCCGACTCTCCGGCCCCGCGCATCATTCGTTCGCGCCGGTACACGGTCAAACCCATGACGCCGGAAGAAGCCCTGCTCGGCATCAACACCAGCCCGGAACAGTTCATCGTTTTTCGCAATGCTGAAACCAATCGCATCGGCGTCCTGTATAAACGCAAGGACGGAAACTTCGGCCTGATCGAACCCTGAAATCAGTGGTTAGTGGTCAGTGGTTAGTGATTAGTGAAGAGTGAAAAGGATAAGACCCGATGAAGTCAGGTTTTCAGTCTTTTCACCAGCCACTGACCACCGACCACTAACCACTGACCACTAACCACTGCCTGTATGCTTCCACAACTGATCATCATTACGGGACTGAGCGGGGCCGGAATGTCAGCGGCGATGAATGTCTTTGAGGACATGGGTTATTTCTGTGTGGATAACCTGCCGGTGCAACTGATTCCGAGTTTCGTCGCGCTTTTTGACCGCAAGGAATCGGGCATCACCCGCGCGGCGCTCGGCGTCAACATCCGCGAGGGCGAATTTCTCGACAGATTCCCGCAGGTTTACGCCCGGCTGCGCAGCCGTGATGACATCGAAACCACCGTCATTTTTCTGGAAGCCAGCGACGCGGCCCTGCAGCGCCGCTACAGCGAAACGCGGCGGCCTCATCCGGTGGGTGAAGGCACCGTGCTTGAATCAATCGCGCAGGAGCGTCACCGCCTCGCGCCGATTCGCGCGCAGGCCGACGTGATCATTGACACTTCGGATCATACGGTTCACACCCTGCGCGAATTTCTCAAGAAACGCTTCGCTGAAACTGACAGCGAGGAGCATCCGCAACTGACCATCATCAGCTTCGGCTTCAAGCACGGCGTCCCGCTTGATGCCGATCTGATGTTTGATGTTCGCTTTCTGCCCAATCCGCATTTCGTGCCGGAACTGAAAAATCTGACGGGCAACGACAAGCCGGTGATCGAATATCTTGATCGCAGCACGGAAGTGAAAGACACCATCATCCGCTTCAACGATCTGCTGGATTACCTGCTGCCGCTTTACGAACGCGAAGGGAAAAGCTACGTCACAGTCGGCATCGGCTGCACGGGCGGGAAGCATCGTTCAGTCGCCATCGCCAATGAAATCGGCAGGCACCTCAACCGCGAAGGCTATCACGCGCGCGTGGTGCATCGGGACGTTAACAAGAAATAGTGGATAGTGGTTAGTGAACAGCGGTCTTTAGTTTACCCGTCACTACTAACCACTGACCACCAGCCACTAACCACTGACCACTGACCACTATGTCGCTGATTGGCGGAGTCATTGTGACGCACGGGAACCTGGCCAATGAACTGGTCAGCGCGGCTGAAACAATTGTCGGGGACATCCGGCACATTACTGCCGTCTCCATCGGCTGGCACGATGACGTGGACATTGCGCGCGAAGAGATCAGTCGCGCCGTTGACCGCGTCAATCAGGGTGCGGGCGTGCTGGTGCTGACTGATATGTTCGGCGGCACGCCGACCAACATTGCCTGCACGTTTCTCGGCAGCGCCCCGATTGAAGTTGTGACGGGCGTCAATCTGCCGATGGTCATCAAGCTGGCCGATCAGCAGCCTGATGAATCGCTGGAGGTCATCGCCCGGCGCGTGCGCGACCAGGGACAGAAAAGTATTTATGTCGCCAGCGAAGTGCTGGCGCCGGGAAAACATTCCTGAAATCGCCCGTTGTTTTTCGGTTCATGCGTGATCACCCACTGCGCCATGCAGCAACGCACGGTTACGATTATCAATCGTCTCGGACTGCACGCCCGCGCCGCCGCCCGGCTGGTCAAACTGGCGGCGGCTTTCAGCAGCAGCATCAGGCTCGCGCGCTGCGACGGGCGCGAAGCCTCGGCTGATGCCAAAAGCATTCTGGCCGTGCTGATGCTGGCAGCGACGCAGCACACGTCGCTGGTTGTCACCACCGAGGGCGAGGACGAAGTTATGGCCATGGAAGCATTGTGTTCGCTGATTGCGGACAAGTTCGGGGAAAACTGAGTCATTTGAACTATCATTTCAGCAGACTTCAGTTGATGGGCAGGTAAGACACAATGCCAGGCACCACCAGAAGATTGCGCGAAGAGAGATTCGAGGGGATTGGTGTATGCAATGGCGTGGCCATCGGCTCGGCCTTTCTCGTTGACGATCCGCGAGGCCGGGTGCTGCGCGTCTTTCTCTCGCCCGAAGAAGTCGAACCCGAAGTGGCCCGCTTTCACCAGGCCGTGCAGACCGCGCAGCAGCAGTTGCACGATGCCCGCCAGCGATTGCAGGATGCGCTTGGCGAAGAATATGCCTGGATTCTGGAAGCTCACCTGTTACTGCTTCAGGACAGCAGTTTCATTCGGCAGATCGAACATTTCATCCGCGAACGCCGCGCCAATGCTGAATGGGCCGTCAAGGACGTGACCGGCAAGCTGCTCGACGTTTACGCCACGATCAGTGACGATTACCTGCGCGAACGCAGCAGCGACATTACCGATGTCACCAACCGCCTGATTCGCATTCTGGCCGGCACCAAACCACGCGACCTGAGCGCCCTGACCCGCGAAGCCATCATTGTGGCTGACGACCTGCTGCCTTCGGTCACGGCTGAACTCGACACTGACAAGGTACTCGGCTTCGTTTCCAACACGGGCGGCCCGACTTCGCACACCGCCATCATCGCCCGCAGCCTGGGCATTCCGGCGGCGGTCGGGTTGCGCAATGTCACCTCGCGGGTGCGTTCCGGCGAAACCATCATCATTGATGGCAGCACCGGAACCGTCATTGTCCGGCCCACGCCTGAAACCCTGCGCTTCTATTCCGAACAGCGCGAACGCGAGCAGCAGCAGTTGCTGCGCGACCTGGAAGAACGCGAACTCCCGGCCATTACCGCAGACGGCGTCAAAATCACGCTGCGCGCCAATATCGAACTGCTCGACGACACCGAACCGCTGCACCGTTACAACGCTGAAGGCATCGGCCTCTACCGCTCCGAATTTCTTTACTCGCAGGTGCAGTCAGGGCTGCCGACCGAAGATGAACAGTTCGAGGTCTATAAAATTCTGGCCGAAACGAGCGGCGCGGCAGGCGCGGTCATTCGCACTTTTGATCTGGGCGGCGACAAGCTGCGGCTCGAAGGATTTGAAGCTGAACCGAATCCGGCGCTCGGCCTGCGCGCGATTCGCCTGTCGCTGACGATTGAGGAAGTCTTTCGCACCCAGTTGCGCGCGATTCTGCGGGCGGCGGCTTTCGGCAATCTGAAAATCGTGCTGCCGCTGATTTCAAATCTCGACGAACTGCGCTCAGCCAAACGCATCATTGCCGAAGTCGAACGCGAATTGCGCGAACAGAAAATCACGCACGGCGAGGATATTGAAATCGGCGTGATGGTCGAAGTTCCGGCGGCGGTCGTGATGGTTGAGACGCTGGCCCGCGAAGCCGATTTTTTCAGCCTCGGCACAAACGATCTGATTCAGTACCTGCTGGCCGTTGACCGCGTCAATGAAAACGTCAGCCGTTTGTATGAACCGCTCCACCCGGCAGTGCTGCGCGCCATTAAATTCGCCGCCGACGCCGCGCAGAAAGCGCAGATTCCGATGAGCGTCTGCGGTGAAATGGCTTCCAATCCGGCGCAGGTCGTGGTGCTGCTCGGCCTCGGCATTCACGATTTCAGCATGACGCCGAGCGCCATTCCGCAGGTCAAGCGCGTCATTCGCGCCATTGACCTGAACGAAGCGCGCGAAATCGCAGCCCACGCGCTCAGCCTGACCACGCCCGCCGAAGTCAACCGCTACGTGCAGACACAAATCGCCCGCCGCTGGTCACACTTCCTGACCGCCGTTCCCGTCTTCGTCTGAATTTCCGGGGAATCAGTATTCGCAGTTGAAGATGCGCCTGCCGCTGCGCCCGCTGCTGGTTTTGACGCTCAGATCAATGCCGAGCACCTTGCTGGCCAGCCCGCGCAGCACATCGTCTTCCAGGCGGCCATTGCTCGGCACGTCAATCCATTTGCTGCCGGAAAAATCATTGACCAGCCCCTGAATGTGCGCGATGACCTGAAGCTGTGATTTCTTTTCGTCAAGCGGCAGCGCGATGATTTCGAGATAGTAGCGGGCCTTCGTCCAGTTGCGCGTTTCGCTGGCCGGAGGGTTCGAGACATGTTCAAGGTCGGCGCGCACGGTGATGCCTTTGCTGAAGATTTCATACTTCGTCACGATGCGGCCATCGGTGGTTCTGGTCAGCGTGTCATCCACCGGAATCGCGCAGGTTTTCAGCACTTCGCTCGTCGTTTTCAGAATCTGTTCGCGTGTCGCGCCAATGGTGTAGGGGTTATCAAGCGGCGGTTCGGTTTTCGGTTTGTCCCAGGTAATCTGCGCGTGAACACTGATGCCGGTCAGCACTGACCAGCCGCAAACGAGCAGGAAGAGGAAAAAAAACGAAGCGGATTTCTGTCTCATAAAACTTTCCCGTGTTTCTCCAATTCAGTTTTTCATCTGGCGTGTGGCTTGTGAGGTGATGCCGCCTGAACGCTGCCAAGCATAGCGCAATCGGACGATCAGGCAAAGCAGTCAGCCTGATTGAAACGACTTTGAAACGATTGCCTGGCAATGGAATTTTTTTCATAGCGGTTCGGCAGAGATGACGTAAGAATTACCCGAACGGCAATTCTCATTAAGATCACTGTTTATCACTGTCTGCACAAAAGGCCCGTCTTTATTGGGTTTTATGCACCTGGGCGCAGCCTCATCGTCTGTGGCACCGTGATTGCTCTAGTCAGGGTGGGGCAAAGAGATACCAGGTGGTTAACGCCACTGTCGGTGTCACGTGGTTAAGGAGGTGAGGACCTTAACCACAAATTCAAGGGCGCAGCAGGCATCCCACGACTGCTGCGCCTCTTATTTTATCCTGCGCTTCGGTTCCCGGACGAACAACCCATCTTCAGTTTCATTCTGTCTGATTCATATCGCCTTCATCCCTGCGCGGGTGACGGAGGCCCGGGCGACACGGTTCATTCTGAAGCTGACACCGCGTAACACTGGCAGCGCACCGCGCGTTGTCATCGTCAGTGATGAATCAATCGTGTCGCCTGGGTCAGTTCCCCATCCTGCTTCTGAGCTTCAGCTTGACACTGCAATCACGGCTCGGCTATGGTGCCCGTCTTGTTTTTAAGGCGATGTTTCCGGGCAACCGCGCTGCCCTGTCTGGCTGCCTCAACTCGCCGTGCCGACGTTCTGAACCAGTCACCTGCGCCCGAATCAATGCTGACCGAATACCGACAACGCTTCAGCCGGTTCCAGTCAGAGCTGGCACGCGAGGAGTATCTGTTTTTTTCAGGACAGAAAGCACAGCCCGACACCGCGCACCTCTGGTCAGAAAACAGCGACCTGATGACGCCTGCGGTCATTGACGAACTCAGGCAGGCGCTCGCTGACCTCAGCGAATCCCGCGAAACTGATCGCGCTGCCGTCAAACGGCTGATCGCCTTTGCCATTGAAAGCCGACTGACGGCCAGTGTGCGCGAGTTGAACGCGGAAATTGCCCGCGCCGAATCACGCTCCACCATTCGCTGGCAGGATGAAACCATCAGCTTTCACGAAGCCTGTCAAAGACTGCCGAATGAACCCGACCGGCAGCGGCGGCGCGAGCTTTTGTCGCGCATTGGCGAAGCGATCAAAAGCTCGCAGGATTTGCGCGCCGAACGCCTCGAAAAGCTGCACGACACCGCCCGCGCCTCAGGCTTTGAAAATTACCTGACGCTGCGGCGCGAATTGCACGGCTTCGATGACGAAAAGCTGGCGGCGCAGGCGGCGGCGCTGCTCACGGCAACTGAAAGCCGTTACGTCACGGCGCTGGCCTTCATCCTGCCACGTGATGCCGGAGTCAGCATCGAATCGGCCACGCGCGCCGATGCCGGTTATCTGCACCGGCTGTCGCGTTTTGATGAATACTTTCCGGCGTGGCGGCGGCGCGAGGTTTATGCTGAAACCTTCAGAGGGCTGGGCATCAGAACCTGGCAGCAGACGAACATCACAATTGACGATGCGCTGCGCCCGCGCAAACATTCGCGCCCGTTCTGCGCACCGATTCAGATTCCTGATGACATCCGGCTGAGCATCAGACCAGGTCAGAACTGGCACGATTACCCGATGCTGCTCAATGAAGCCGGGCGCGTACAGCAATTCGCCTGGACTTCGCGCCATCTGCTGCCTGAGTTTCAGCGCATCGGTGATGGCGCAGTGACTGAAGCCTGGGCGGCGCTCTTTCAACTGCTGCTGCTGGATGAAAAGTGGCTGGTGGAGTCGCTCGGTTTTTATGAAAGCCGCGAGTTTCGTCACACGCTGGCCATTCACCGGCTGATGCGCGTGCGCCGCGAAGCGGCCCGGCTGATTTACGAAGTTGAATTGCACGCCGAAAAGCTGACCGGCACAGCCGGAGCGCGTTATGCCGAACTGCTCAGCGATGCCGTGCGAATGAAGCACGACGAAACGGAACACCTGCGCGACCTCAGCGACGGCATTCAACCCGCCGCCTGTCTGCGCGCGTGGGCCTTTGAAGCGCAGTTGCGTGAATATCTGAAATCGAAATACGGCTCGCGCTGGTGGGCTTCGCGCAAGGCCGGTGAGATGCTGACTGATCTCTGGAATACGGGCCTGCGTTATTCCGCCGATCAACTGGCCGCGATGATCGGGCTGGGCGAACTGTCATTCGACTGGCTGGCCGAAGAACTGATGGAACAGGTCAGCCTCAAAACCTGACGAGTTGAAGTTATCGGCAATCAGTTTTTTTCAGGCACAGGGCAGAATGGAATGCGGATTCTGATCGGTGTTTATCCGCCGCATCCGTGTGATCCGCGTTCCATTCTGCTTTCTTTTTACATTCATCCAAACCAATCCCGACTGATGACTCAGACAACAGCACACAAGGTTCACGTTTCACTCGACGAACGCAGTTATGACATCACGATTGCCGACGGGCTGCTGGCGCAGAGCGGCGAAATCACGCGCGCCTCGCTTGGCCCGAAAACGCGGCGGCTGGCGATTATTTCCAATCCGAAGGTTCACGCGCTTTACGGCAAAGCGGTCGAACGCAGTCTGAAAAAAGCCGGGTTTGTCACGCTCACGCACCTGATGGGCGATGGCGAAAAATATAAATCGCTGCGCACGGCTGAACGGGCGTGGTCGTTTCTGCTCGAACATCGCTTTGAGCGCGGCGAGGCAGTGGTCGCGCTGGGCGGCGGCGTGGTTGGCGACCTGGCCGGATTTGTGGCCGCGACTTATCAGCGCGGCATCAGCTTTGTGCAGATTCCGACCACGCTGCTCGCTCAGATTGACAGTTCGGTGGGCGGCAAGACGGCGGTCAATCATCCGCTCGGTAAAAATATGATCGGCGCATTTCATCAGCCGCGCGCAGTGATCATTGACCCGACGGTGCTGCATACGCTGCCGCGTCGTGAACTGCGGGCCGGACTCTATGAAGTGCTCAAGACCGGCATCATCCGCGACCGGGCGCTCTTTGAACTGACCTGCGCTTCGATCAGGCAGATTGAAGCTGATGACACCGGGATTCTGGCGCAGATCATTGCGCGATGCTGCGCGATCAAGGCCGAAGTCGTCACTGCCGATGAACGCGAAGCCGGGTTGCGCCGCATTCTGAATTTCGGCCACACCATCGGTCATGCGCTCGAAGCCGTGACTCATTACCGTCGCCTGAAGCACGGCGAGGCGGTCGGTTACGGCATGAAATCTGCTGCTTCCATTGCGGAAAAAGCTGGTATAATCGCGCCCGCCGAAAGCCAGGCCATCAGAGCCGGAATTGACTTGTCAGGCCCCCTGCCCGAAATCAGCGACCTCAGACCCCAGGACATCCTCACCGCGATGACGCACGACAAGAAAGCCGCGCAGGGCAAAATCCCGTTCATCCTGCCGGTCAGCATCGGTGAAGTGATTGTGCGCGATGACATCCCCGGCCCGATTATTCGCGCCGCCGTCAGGGAACTGCTTGCCCCGAAGGTTCGGCCCGGCCTTTCGCAAAAGCGTTAACGAACCAGAGGAAGTGAAGCTATGACAGATCGAAAGTATTCCCGCGAACGAGGTGAAGGGCGACTTGGTTTTCTGGTCACGCTGCTCGTGCTGGCCGCCGTCGGTTATTTTGTCAGCCAGTCAGTGCCGCATTACATTCACAAAGTGCAGATGCAGGACGAGACGACCGAAATCGTGCGCATCGCCGCCGTCCAGAATCTGAGCGAATCCGAAGTCAGAAACAGGCTCAACAAAAAAGTGGCTGAATATTCGCTTCCGCCCAATGCCCGCATCGAAGTCAAACGCAACGGCAAACAGGTCAACGCCAGAATCAGCTACACGCAAAACATTTCCCTGCCCTTTTACACCTACGTCTGGCCGGTTGATATTCAGGCTCAGGAAACCGGCTTCTGACAGCTTATTCACTGATTGTCAGAAAACTCAGCCAGTGCAGCAGTGAGACACTTTCTTCCTCTGTGCCTCTGCGCCTCTGCGTGAAACTTTAGCTCACGCAGAGGCGCAGAGGCACAGAGGAAGAAAAGAGAAAGCGGCGCTTTGACACAAGCCGGGTCGCTGTCCTGTTCGAGCCTGCTTGCTGCATTAAGAAGCACCATCTACAATCCTTTCTCCCGTCAATCTCAGTCGGCAACTTACAGACCCGGAGGGTTCCATGACTTTTGTCATCAAACGCCTGTTTGTCCCCGTCTTTGTGCTGTTTGCTGTGGCTGCCGTTTTTCTGCCGCAACGCCAGCGGGGCGCACAACTCACCCCGACCTTCAATAAAGAGGTGGTGCGCATTCTTCAGAACAACTGCCAGACCTGTCATCATCCGGGTGATATTGCGCCGATGTCGTTGATGACTTATCAGGAAACAAAACCCTTTGCGCAAGCCATCAAGGCGCAGACGCAGGCGCGGCAGATGCCGCCCTGGAAACCAGCGCCGGGATGCGGCGATTTTCAGGATGCGCGGCTGCTGACCAGCGATGAGATTGCCACGCTCGCGGCGTGGGCCGATGCCGGAGCGCCTGAGGGCAACGCGGCTGATCTGCCCGCGCCGAAAAATTTCGGTGATGGCTGGACGCTCGGCACGCCTGACCTGGTGCTGACGCCGGATGAAGAATACACGCCACCGACCGACAGGGATTTATATCGCTGCTTCACGATTCCGACGGTGCTGCGTGGTGATCGTTATATCGCCGCGATTGACATCAAACCCGGCAACCGCCGCATCGTGCATCACGTCATCGTCTATCCTGATCCGGCGGGCAAATCGGTTGAGCTGGACGCAAAGGATCCGGGGCCGGGTTATACGTGTTTTGGCGGGCCGGGTTTTGACGGCAACAACATCCTGGGCGGATGGGCGCCCGGCACGCGCGGCTTTCTGGCAGGCGATGGCAATGGCGTCAGATTGCAGAAAAATTCCCGCGTCGTGATTCAGGTTCATTACCACCCGACCGGAGCCGTCGAAAAAGACCTGACGCAGATCGGCATTTATTTTGCGAATCAGCCGGTGCAGAAAGAAGTTCAGTACCTGCCGCTCGCCAACACGAAATTCACGATTCCAGCCGGAGAGAAACGTTACCAGGTGACGGCGAGTTATCCGGTGCCGCTCAATGCCCGCATCGTTTCAATCACACCGCACATGCACCTGCTCGGTCGGGAAATGAAAGTTGAAGTGACCCGTCCCGGCCAGGCAACCGAATGCATGATCAATGTGCCGGACTGGAACTTTCAGTGGCAGGGTTCATATCTTTACAAGCAGCCCGTCGCCGTGCCGACCGGAGCCACGCTGAAGGTCACGGCTTATTACGACAATTCGGCCAGCAATCCGCTCAATCCGAACACGCCGCCCAAACCCGTCGGCTGGGGCGAAGCCACGACCGATGAAATGTGCGTGGTCTTTTTCGGCTTCACGCTCGATGCGCTCAGCGTCACGCCGTCATCACCGCAGTTGAACGATGTCGCGCTGGATCAGAGCGGCAATCTGATGCTGACCGGAACAGGGTTCGTGCCGGGCGCAGATATTGAAGTCAACGGACTCAGGCTGCACGACACGCGCACTGAATCCGACAGTTCGGCGGCCACAAAACTTTTGTCGAGTGAAATGTGGAAGGTCGCCGTCCCGCCGGGCGCAACGGCCAGAGTGACGGTTATCAATCCTGACGGCGTGCGCACAGGCGAAAAACTTTTCACCCGCGCCGGGTCAGCGCTGTCAATGGCGGCAGTTTCAGCGGCGAATTACGCGCCGGACGGAATCGCGCCCGATGCGATTGTCGCGGCCTTCGGCACAAAGCTGGCGATGGGCATTGAATCAGCCTCGACGCTGCCGCTGCCGACTTCGCTTGGCGGCACAACGGTGCGCGTCAATGGCGTGACCGCGCCGCTCTTTTTTGCCGCGCCGGGTCAGGTCAACTTTCTGGTTCCGTCCTCAACGCAAAACGGCGCAGCCATCATCGAAGTCACGACTGCTGACGGCACAATTTCGCGCAGCAATCTGAATATCAGCAGCACCGCGCCTGCCCTGTTTACAGCCAACAGCTCAGGCACGGGCGCACCCGCCGCACTGGCCACGCCGGACGGCATCAGCTACATCGCCGTTGGCAATCCTGACGGTTCGGCCAATCCGATCAATGCCGGAACATATCTGGTGCTGTTCGGCACAGGCATCCGCCGCGCCGCTACGGGAACGGTGAAGATCACGATTGGCGGCATCACAGCTCCGGTGCTGTACGCTGGCGCGCAACCCGGCTTTGCCGGTCTCGATCAGATCAACACACAGATTCCGGTCGGCCTTTCAGGACTCGCTGATCTGACACTGACCGTCAACGGCAAACCCGCCAATGTGGTCAGGATCAACGTCAGAAGCGGCAACTGACCGCACCTGCAAACAAGAAAACAAGGAGCGCAGGCGTCCCGCCTGCCCGTACAAAGCCGCACTAACAACAAATAACAAACAAGATACAAGCAGTAACGAACAAGGAACGCAGGCGTCCCGCCTGCCCGCACTAACAACAAAGACTAACAAGAAAACAAGGAACGCAGGCGTCCCGCCTGCCTGCGCGAGGAACGAACGTAACGATTTCTTCTGAATGCCTGCCCGATGCAGGGAGCAGGCGGGACGCCTGCGCTCCTTGTTATGCTCCTTGTTATGCTCCTTGTTATGCTCCTTGTTTTGATTTGCAGGCAGCAGGCGAGACGCCTGCGTTCCTTGTGACTCTTTTATGTTTGTGATTGCTGACGCCAGCGGGCGCTGCTCCATTTCCAGTCTGCGGGTTTCTCGCACAGCCCGGCTTTGACGGGGTTGTGTTCGATGTAATGCACGACCCGGTGAAAATGCGTCTCATCGCGGATGTAGCGATCAAACGACTCGCGCATCCAGAAATCTCCCTGACGCGCCAGTATTTTACTGGCTGCGTGAGCGGTCCAGGATTTCCACGAATGCGTGATCTTCTCCAGACTCCAGGTTGTCTGTGGTGTCACCAGAGCGTGAACGTGATTGGGCATCACGCACCAGGCGCGCAAGAGATAACGGTCTTCGTGAAAGTGCAGCAGCGCGTCCTGAACCAGTCCGGCAATCCGTTCATCGCGCAGCCAGCACGCACCGCAGCCGCTGTCCAGATAATGCTCCACCCGGCGAAAGCGTTCGATCATCGCTTCTTCGTCGGGCAGATGCTTCAACTCGGACTGCCAGCTCTTGATCACTTCTGCGGGCAGCGAATCAGCCAGTCGAAAAGTGATGAACTGTGTGATGTATTCGCGGTCGAGGTGCGGCAGATAGCCGCGCCCGTACCAGCCCGCTGCACCTGCCTGTGCCGCATTGTCTCTGGAAACCAGAAAACGACTTTTCCAGTCAGGCGAGTTCATCAGATGAAACAGGCAGACACCGGTTGCAGGAGGATATTTTTTGTTGTCTCACCAGATCAGGCGCAGCGGCGCAGTTTTTCGACTTCCCGGCGCAGGGCCAGGCTGCGCGCGTCAATGGCGCGGTCAACGGCGAGGATGCCGTCAAGGTGGTCAATCTCGTGCTGCAGCAGTTCTGACAGGCTGCCTGTCGCATTCATCATCTGCAACCTGCCGTTTTCATCCCGGTATGTCACCGAGATTTCATGATGTCGCCGCACACGCACCATCAGGTCAGGAAAGGAAAAGCAGTCGTCCCACAGTTCCATCATCTCGTCGCTCGTGTGCGTAATCGTCGGGTTGATCATCGGGATGGGTTCGCCGGTGTTGACGAAAATGATGCGGCGACTGACACCGATCTGCGGGGCGGCGATGGCGCGGCCAAACCCCTGGCGCAGGCGAAAATCACCGAGCGTTTCGGCCAGGTCGCGGATGATTTCCTTCGTCTCACGCGATTCCACACGGGTCACAGGCTCGGAGCGTCGCCAGAGCTGTTCGTTACCGAGGAGCAGTATTTCTCGAACGGGCATGTGTTAACCTCCAACTGGTGAAATTAATTGGTGAGTGTCAGGCCCGCGCAGTGTAGCAGATTAACCGAACCGCAGTCATGAGCAACAGGTCAGGAAAGTTCCGCGTCGTGCTGTTTGATTTTGACGGCACGCTGGTCAATACCACGCCGCTGATTCTGCGCTGCTTCGCAGCCACATGGCAGAAACTCTTCGGCTTTGCGCTTGACGAGGCCGCGTACATCAGCACTTTCGGCATTCCGCTCGAAACGGCGATGGCGCAGATGCTCGCACAGATGACGCACCGGCAGCGCATCAGCGCGCCTGCTGACGAGGCCGCGATGGTCGAAGAGATGATTACGACCTATCGCACCTTCAACCTTGAATGGCACGATCAGATGATCGAACCGTTCCCCGGCATTGATGAAATGCTCAGCGAACTGCAACGGCGCGGCTGCCTGACGGGAGTCGTGACTTCAAAGAAACGCATCGGCGCTGAACGCGGGATGAAACTTTTCAACCTGCACGAAGTCTTTGCCGTCAGCATCTGCTGCGAAGACACGACCCGCCACAAACCGCATCCTGAACCGCTGCTGCACGCAATGGAAAGACTCTCAGCCGATCCGGCAGAAACAATTTACGTTGGCGACAGCCCGCACGACATCATCGCCGGACGCGCCGCACGGATTGCCACCGCCGCCGCCGCGTGGGGGCCGTTCACCAGAACCGAACTGGAACTGGCCGGGCCTGATTTTCTGCTTGATACGCCGCAGGATTTGCCTGGACTTTGCGCGCTGAATCAGGAAAGATAAATTTCGTCGGACTCAGCCTGCTCGTTTCACCTGCCGACCTGCAATTCATCAAGCCATCACTCGCAGCGCCGCAGCGAAAAACGAGCCTGTCAATTCTGAGCAGTCTTCACCCTGAAAGGATACGCGCAATGAAGATCAGAATATTCCTGCTGACAGCTTTTCTTTCACTTCTCACGGAACTGGCCGGTGCTCCATTTAGAGCATTCAGCATTCCATCCGCCTGTTTTGTCGGCTTTACTGTCTTTCTGCTTCTATCTCGCTGGTGCTTTGTCAGATTCAGAGAGACCTTGTCTCTGACGCCAATACTTGTTGCCCTGCTGACTGGTGTCTGCCTTCTTCAACTTCCAGTCAGACTGGTTCATTTCATTGGGACGCTGCCTACCTTTCCTGATTTTATTTTTCATCTGCTGGGTATTGGTTTCGGACTGCTGTATGTCACGCTCAGGAATCCCTGGAAATGGGTATCGTCTGGTGTTGGCCTGGCGCTGGCGCTGTTTATGCTTTTTTCCGGGTATCAACTTTGGATTCACAAACTGAATTTCGGAACCTTTTCAGGCAGGGTGTCGTCTGCCATGCCTGCCCCCGGATTTGAAGCCTTTGATCAGAACAAAAATCTGATTACGAACAGGGATTTCAGCGGCAGGGTTGTCGTGCTGGATTTCTGGTTTACGGGCTGCGGAGCCTGCTTCAGAAAATTCCCTCAACTTCAGAAAATTTATGAGCAGTACCGGAATCATCCCGCCGTTACGGTTCTCGCGGTCAACAAGCCGGTGGATGGCGACAAAGAGTGGCAGGCGTTTCAGATGATTCGTGAGGATGGTTATTCATTCCCGGTGGTCATTGCCAAAGACGAAAAGATGATTGACAGCCTGGGCATTGAACATTATCCGACTACTGTTCTGATCAATAAACACGGCAAGGTGGTTTTCAAGGGCGGGATTGAAAAGGTCGAAAAATATCTGGATGAACTGATTGCCGAAAAGTAATTCAGGATTCACCACAAAAGGCCCAAAACGCGCAAAGCAGGACAGGCAGGATGAGCCATCATTTTTTGTGTCCTCTGCGCTTTTTGCGGTTAATTTCCTTACTCCTTCACGCCGATGCCGATCACGCTCAGGCCGCGCCAGGGCCACAGGCGGTCAATGCGTTTGAGAATGGGCATGGCGGTTTCGACCAGCTTCAACTGGATTTTGGAAAACTGTTTCCGGCGAAACAGCTTGCCGTTCCACCACCAGCCGGGCACCGAAAAGCGGTTGAAATCGAAGGTCTGTTCGACGCGAAAGCCTGCGGCCTCAAGCGCGCGGCGCAATTGTTCTTCAGTGTAACGTTCACGATGTTCCAGCACCTGATCGAATGTGCCGTACAACCAGGGATGCTGCGGCACCAGAATCACGGCGCGCCCGCCCGGCTCAAGCGACCTGTACAATGACTGCAGGGCCGCGTGCGGGTCAGGCACATGCTCCAGCACGTTGATCATCAGCGCCGTATCAAACTGCCCTGCCAGACCGCTGAAATCCGCCGGGTCGCTCGCGTCAATTTTCATCACGCGCAGGTACGGTTTGCCGAATGAATAAGACCGCAGGTATTGCAGGTAACTCGGATTGATGTCCGAAACGACATAAAGTTCACGCGGAATGAACTGGCTGGTCAGATTGCCGATGCCTGCGCCGATTTCCAGCACGCGATCACCGACAAATGGCCGCAGCACGCTGCCCATCCACAGATTGAAGCGGCGCGCCCGCTCCAGATTGGTCAGAATGTGCGAACCGTATTCGTCCTCCTGATAAAGATCATCAATCAGCCAGTATCGCAGCATGGCCAGAATTGCCAGAATGCCATCCTTCGGCTTGATCTTCTTGCCTTCCTCCTGCGTGCGCGGCAGGTAACGAATCGGCACTTCAAAGACGCGGGCGCGGCGCTTGGCCAGCTTGAAAACGATTTCGACCTCAAAGCGAAAATCGTTGCTGCGAATCGGAATTGATTTGAGCAGCGTTGTATTGATGGCTTTGTAACACGTCTCCATGTCGGTCAGGTGCAGGTCGGTGAGCAGGCTGCTGCACCAGGTCAGGAAACGATTGATCATCGTGTGCCGGTACATCAGCGCGCGACGATAGGGCGCTGACAGGTAACGCGAACCGAAAACGGCGTCCGCGCCTTCCCTGGCAAACGGCACGAGCAGCGCGGGAATGTCAGCCGGATTGTATTCAAGGTCGGCGTCGTGAACGATGCTGATGTCGCCGGTCGCGTGCTGAATGGCGGTGCGCACGGCTGCGCCCTTGCCCTGATTGCGTTCGTGGCGAAAGAGCCGGATGCGCGAATCTTCAGCGGCCATGCGTTTGAGAATTTCCCAGCTTCCGTCTTTGCTGCAATCGTCAACGACAATCAGTTCCAGGCGGCTGATCAGTTCATCCTCAAGCGCGAGGGCGCGGCGCAGGCTGGCTTCGACGTGATGCCGCTCATTGTAAACCGGGACAAGCAGACTGAGGCTGAACGAACTGGCAATGGTGCTTTCGTAAGCGGGAACGTGTTCGAGAAGCGTGACCGGAGCTTTCATATAATTCTGCGACAAGCTGCCAGCTTGTCGTTACCCGCCAGGATGGTTGTCTGAAAAGTCAGCGACAAGCTGGCAGCTTGTCGCACGCTGATCGGCGCGCTGCGTCATGTCAGAGTTACTGGTTGCCGGGCGGCTGAGTGCTGACCGGGGCCGGGCGGCGCTTGCGGATGAAAGTCAGTTGTGTGCGCGGCACGACCTCAAGCGCGCCTTCGCACTGCTGCGCGCCGGGCAGCGCCGGGTGCGACGCAGACTGCGCTTTGCCCGCTGTTGCTTTCTTTGTCTGTTTTCCTTTTTGACTGCGCTGCGCCTGCGCTGGAACGAGCAGCAGCGAAACAATCAAAAGAGCAGATGACAGAACAGTCGACAGGAACTGAACCGAAAAAAAGACAGGTCTGCGCTTTCTGCTTCGCTCCGTCTGTTCCGTTATTTCCGTTTGTTCCGTCATCTCTCTTTTCCTTTCTGATAATTACAGCCCTTTCTGAACCATGTACCTGATCAGGTCACGAACGCGGCAGGAATAGCCCCATTCGTTGTCGTACCAGGTCAGAATCTTGACCAGATTGCCACCGATGACTTTGGTGTAATCAGCGTCCACGATGGACGAGTTCGGGTTCTGGCGGAAGTCGCAGGACACGAGCGGCGCGGTTTCAAACGCCAGAATGCCTTTCAGTTCCTCATTCGCGGCGTTCTTGAGCGCGGTGTTGATCTCTTCCTTTGACGCATCCTTTTCGAGTTCCATCACCACGTCCACCAGCGAGACGTTCGGCGTCGGCACGCGCACGGCGATGCCGTCAAATTTGCCCTTCAGTTCCGGCAGCACCAGCGAAACGGCTTTGGCCGCGCCGGTCGAAGTCGGAATCATCGAAAGCGCCGCCGCACGGGCGCGCCGCAGATCCTTGTGCGGCAGGTCGAGCAGTTGCTGGTCGTTGGTGTAAGAGTGAATCGTCGTCATCTGCGCCTTGCGGATGCCGAATTTTTCGTGAATCACCTTGGCCACCGGGGCCAGGCAGTTGGTCGTGCAGGAAGCGTTGGAAACAACGTGATGCTCCGCCGGATTGTAGGCGTGTTCGTTGACGCCCATGACGATGGTGATGTCTTCGTTTTTGGCCGGAGCGGTGATGATGACTTTTTTGACCGGGCCGCGCAGGTGAGCGACCGCCGTATTTTTGTCGGTAAAACGTCCGGTGGATTCGATGACGATTTCAGCGCCGACCTCTTCCCACGGAATCTTCGCCGGGTCTTTTTCAGAAAAGACGCGGAACTTGTCGCCATTGACGCTGATTGAATCTTCAGTGGCGGTAATCTCGTGTTCCAGGTTGCCGAGTACGGAATCGTACTTGAGCAGATGGGCCAGCGTTTTTGTATCGGTCAGGTCGTTGACCGCCACAAAATCGAAATCCTTGTCACCGAGCGCAGTGCGCAGGACATTGCGCCCGATGCGTCCGAACCCGTTGATACCTACTTTGATAGCCATTGACTCCTCCTCAAAGGTTGCAGTGATTGGGACTGGGGAATGATTACATTTCAGACAGCAGAGATAAACCCGTCTGGCCGAACAGTGGAAATTAGCCTGGCCGACATGCCGTGTCAAGCAACCGCCCCAAGTGCCTGGCGCGCCCCTGGCAATGGCCTGATAACGCCGGTTTATCAGGGACAGGCGACAGCCGCGTGACTGACAAAACTATTACTTTGCGCGCAAGCAGGATTGTGCTAATTTTCAGGCCACGCTGCGCCCCTTGCAGACAGACAGTTTCCCCGCGAAATTCCGGCAGTTTCGCTTCAGTTCCCCTTTGACAAAGCCGATGAAGTTACGCGAACAAACTCCCGCTGAAGAACTGGCCAACGTCATCACGCACGGCTTCGGACTGATCCTGAGCGTAGTCGGCATGGCGGCGCTCGTGCTGCTTGCCATCTGGCGCGGCACGGCGTGGCACATTCTGAGTTGCAGCATTTTCGGCACCACGCTGGTCGTGATGTATCTCGCTTCGACGCTCTATCACGGCGTGCAGTCGCCGCATCTGAAGGCGATCTTTCGCACGTTCGATCACTGCTGCATCTTTCTGCTGATTGCCGGAACCTACACGCCGTTTACGCTGGTTGTGCTGCGCAGCAGTGTCGGGCTGGCGTTGTGCGGCATCATCTGGGGACTGGCGATTGCGGGCATTCTCTTTCGCACGCTGTCACGCAAATACCTGCAGGCCGTGCTGACGACGGCTTACCTGCTGATGGGCTGGCTGGCCATTCTTGCCATCAGGCCGCTGCTCGCGGCGGCTCCGCTGGCCGCCATCTTCTGGATTTTTGCGGGCGGCGCGTTTTACACCATCGGGGTGGTGTTCTTCTGCCTTGAAAAGATTCGCTATCATCACACCATCTGGCATCTGTTTGTGCTGGGCGGCAGCGTCTGCCACTTCTTCGCCGTCCTGTTCTATGTCCTGCCGACAAAATCCTGAGCAACGACATGAAATCATTTCAACCGCAAAGAGACAAAGAACACAAAGGCGGAACAGGATGATTGAAACCATCTTTGCCTCTTTGTCTCTTTGCGGTTGAAATGCCTTTTTCTGTCGCCCGCTCCGCGGACTGGATCGGGCTTCAGATCGGTGTACGGAAATAACCAGTGTTGCGCGATTTGCCAGAATCGCGCGGCTTACGTCACGGGCCGATTTCGGATGCCGCGCGATTCTGGCAAATCGCGCAACACTTTCCAAGGAGCCAGACTCTCAGCGAGGCCGACCCGGGCCGCCACCTGTCGCTGGCAATCATCTCTCTGTTCACTGCGGCGCGGCGGCTGCCTGTCCGGCGTCGCTCGCTGCCGCCTCACTTGACGCTTTCGGACGGCCTGAATAGAATCGCGCTTACCTTAAAAATGACATCCTGGCAGTGAAAGCTGCCGTCACTACCTGTCAATCTCGGTACATTCTGTCTGGAGGAAGTTGCTTGATCGAAGTTGAGCATCTGACGAAGAGCTATGGGAGCGGGCGGGCGGTCAATGATATTTCGTTCACCGTCAACCGGGGTGAAATTCTCGGTTTTCTCGGCCCGAATGGCGCAGGCAAAACCACCACGATGCGCATTCTGACCGGCTACCTGCCCGCCACGAGCGGCACGGCGCGCATTGCTGGTTTCGATGTGTTCGAGCAGTCAATGGAAGTGCGCAAACGCATCGGCTACCTGCCCGAACAACCGCCGCTTTATCCTGAAATGTCGGTCGCCGATTACCTGACATTCGTCGCGCGCATCAAGGGCGTTGAGGCTGACCGCGTCAGCAGTCGCGTGCAGGAAGCGATGCGCCTGACGAATGTTGAAGATCGCCGCGACATGCTGATCCGCAAACTCTCGCGCGGTTACAAACAGCGCGTCGGCATTGCGCAGGCCATCGTGCACAACCCGGATGTCGTCATCCTCGACGAGCCGACCGTCGGCCTGGACCCGAATCAGATTGGCGAGGTGCGCAAGCTCATCAAGAGCCTGGCCGGTGAACACACGATCATTCTGTCAACGCACATTCTGCCCGAAGTCGAAGTGACCTGTGATCGCGTGGTCATCATCAACAAAGGTCAGATCGCCGCCGAAGGCACACCGCAAAGCCTCGCGTCACAGCGCAGCGGCGGCCAGCGCATTCACCTTGAAGTCAAAGGCAGCGACGCGGCGCTGCGCGCCGCGCTCGAACCCGTCCCCGGTGTCAGCCGAATCGAAATCGTCCCGGTTGAGTCAACAGACCGGTTGTCAGTCACGCTCGAAAACGAGAGCGACGAAGACCTCAGGCACCGGATTGCGGCTGATCTGATCGGGCGCGGCTTTGAACTTTACGAACTGCGCGCCGTCAATCTCAGCCTTGAGGACATTTTCAGACAACTGACCACCGAGGAAGCGCGCGAAGCGCGGGCGGCCTGAGCCAAATTCATCACGGAGCAAATCAATGAGAGGCATTCTGGCAATTTACCGGCGGGAACTGCAAAGTTACTTCGTCTCGCCGATTGCTTATATCGTCATCGGCGTTTTTCTGGTGCTGTGCGGGCTGTTCTTTTACCGGCTGATGAACGATGTCATTCAGTATGGTTTTCAGATGCAGATGCAGGGCATGCGGGGCGGTATGCCGCCGCAGGATTTTGATATGCCGGGCATCATCCTGCGCAGTTCGCTCGGCCTCGTCAGCACGTTCATTCTGTTTATGATTCCGATGCTGACGATGGGGCTGTATGCGGGCGAGCGGCGACAGGGCACGATGGAACTGCTGATGACTTCGCCCATCACTGAATTGCAGATCGTCGTGGGCAAGTTCCTGGCGACCTTCACGCTCTTCATCGTGATGATTGCGCCGACGTTTCTCTATCACGTCGCGCTGCGCTTTGTCAGCGAACCGAAGCTGCCCTGGAAAGTGATTCTTTCAGGTTATCTCGGCACGCTGCTGCTGGGCGGCGCGCTGATTGCGCTCGGCGCGTGGCTTTCGTCGCTGACTGAAAATCAGATCATCGCGGCCATTTCGACTTTCGGCGCATTCATCGTGCTGCTGATTGTTGACCGGCTCATCAGCGATTCGACTTCAAAGGCGGGCGAGACGCTGCAATACCTTTCCATCCTGCGCCACTTTGAAGACTTCACCAAGGGCGTCATTGATACGACCAGTCTGATCTATTACCTCTCGGTCATCGTCCTCGGCCTTTTTCTGACGCTGCGGACGCTTGATTCAATGCGCTGGAGACGAGCCTAGACCATTCAGAATCCGAATCAATCTATGAAAGCTGACAAGCAGGAAATCATCAAATATGCGGGCTGGCTGGGTGTGGCGCTGCTCGTGGGCGGTTACATGCGCTACCTGGTGCGCGAGGAACTCGGCGCCTTCGACAAGAGCCTGCTGATTGCCGGAGCGGTGCTGATCGTGCTGAGCCTGGCGCTCAACATTCGCGCCGTGCGTGACGTGTTCAGCCGCCGCTCCACCAGACTGGGCACCAATACCGCCGCGCTGACCGTTGCGGTGCTGGCAATTCTGGCGGTCGTCAATTTTCTCGGCTACCGTCATCACAAGCGTTTTGATCTGACTTCAGAAAGTCTTTACAGCCTGTCTGATCAGACGCGCAAGGTGGTGTCGGGGCTGAAGCAGGATGTGAAAGTCATCCACTTCACAACAGGTGGAACCCCGGTTGCCGACAACCTGCGCGAAACAATGACGGAGTTCCGTAATCTGAGTAACAGGATTTCTTACGAACAGGTCAACCCGGAAGACAGGCCGCAGCTTGCAAAGCGGTATGAAGTTCGCGCCCCCGGGGAAACTGTCGTTGTTTCAGGAGAGCGCACGGAACATCTGTCATCAGTGAATGAACAGGATCTGGTAAGCGCTATTCTGAAAGTCACCCGCGAGAAAAACAAAGCCTTCTGCTTTATTGAAGGACACGGCGAAAAGCCGCTTGGCGGAAGCGGACCGGATGGATACGAATTGATCAATGGCGCACTCAAGAGTGAAAACTACGACACCAGGACTTTCAACCTTGCCACTGATCAGTCAATTCCTCAGGACTGTAGTGTACTGGTGATTGCCAGCCCGAAAACTGAATTCCTGCCACCTGAAGTTGCCAGTATTGATAAATTTCTGGAGAGCGGCGGCAAGGTTTTGTTGATGCTTGATCCTGAAACTGATCCACAAATGAGCAGCGGCCTCAGCAAACTCGGTGTAACCAGAGATCCGGCAGCATCATTTGGCGACCTGCTGAAAAAATGGAATATCGTTGTCGGCAGGGAAACAATCATCGAAAACAATCCGACCCTTCGCAGGGCCGGGCTGGGCATGACTTCACCGATTCTGGGTGATTATGGGTCACACCCAATCACTAACGGTTTGCGCACACCTGTCCTGATGCGTTATGCGCGCGTTGTAAAAGTTGCAGACCCGGCAAAGACCGACATCAGCGCGACGGAACTGATCAAATCATCACAGAGAAGCTGGGGCGTCGTTTCATTGAAAGGCGATGAAATGACATTCAATGCCGACAGTGATACTAAAGGCCCGCTCAGCGCAGGTGTCGCAGCCAGCAAAAAAGTCGGCGACAAAGAGGCGCGCCTTGTCGTCATCGGTGATTCAGATTTCGCCAGCAACGGCATCGTTCGAACTGCCGGTAACGCCGATTTTATTCTGAACACGTTAAGCTGGCTGGCGCAGGACGAAGACCTGATTTCGATTCGCCCCAAAGCGCCCACCAACCGCACCATTTCACTGACTGAAACCCAGAAAAATCTGATCTGGCTGCTGACGACCATCTTCCTGCCCGCCCTCGTCATCGTGACCGGCGGTTACATCTGGTGGAAAAGAAGGTGAAAGGCAGTGGCTGGTGGTTAGTGGTCAGTGGTTGGCAGATACAAGGTGATTTGCGTCCGGTATCAATCAACCACTAACCACTGACCACTGACCACTAACCACTATGAAAAGAAATACGCTCATTCTGCTGCTGATGGCTGCCCTGCTGGGCGGCGGGGTTTATTACTACGAAACGAAATACGGCACGGAACGCGATGCAACGCCGGACAAGAGCGTTCCGGCTTTTACGTTCAAGCCTGAAGATGTGGTGATGGTGACGCTGACGAATGCGGGCAAAACCGTCGCGGCTGAAAAGGCCAATGGCCAGTGGACGATCACGCAGCCTTTCGTCACTGAAGCCGATCAGAACGCCCTGACGCAGATGGTTGGTGATTTCGCCGGACTGAAATTGCAGGAGACCAGAAAAGCCACGCCTGAAAACCTGAAGGAATTCGGGCTGACTGATCCGAAAACTTCAGTCGAATTCAAAATGAAAGATGGCCAGACGCATCGCGTGCGGTTTGGCGAAAAGGATTTCACCGGATCGAATGTTTACGTGCTGGTTGATCAGATGCCGGAGGTCGGACAGATCGCCGTGCCGATGCTGCTGACGGCGCAGAAGACCTTCAATGACTGGCGCGAGAAAAAGATTCTCAGGGTTACGGCTGATGACCTGACGAAGTTCAGAATCAGAAATCCGAACGTCACCCTCGTCGCCGAAAAAGGCGCTGACGGCAAATGGCTGGTGAAGGAACCCGCCGAAAAGAAAGACAGGGAACTGAACGAATCACGCGCCCTGACCGCGTGGCTCGGCATTATCGCGCAGGAGATCATTGATCAGCCTTCTGATGAAATCAAAACGAAGCTGGCCAGACCTGCCGTTGAAATTCAGCTCACCGCCAAAGACGGCAAGACCACGAATCTGAAAGTTTCAGCGGCAGATGACGACAAAGCTTATGTCAGCGTCGAAGGCCGCGCTCCCGTTTACCGCATCCGCAAGGATGAACTCGAAGAGATGAGTTTCAAGCTTGCAGACGCCATCAACGAACCAGCGCCGTCACCGACGCCTGCGGCTCCACCTTCAGCGTCACCAAAGGCAGCGAAAAAGAAGTGATCTGAAGATTTCGAAATGATCCTGTCAGATGACAGTGTTCTGAGGGTCATTCATTCAACCAGTCAATAAAAGCATTTCCAACGCCAGGAGACAAAGAACACAAAGCCTGAACCGGCTGCCTGAAGCTCTCTTTGCTTCTTTGTTTCTTTGCGTTGGAAATGTCTTTTTCTGTCGCCCGCTCACGCGAACAAAAGATCGGGACAGAGTTGTGCAACTACTGTTGAAATTGAGGGTTCGTTAAAGACTGCGAGGAATCACCGTGAATCAGACCTGCCTTGTCACCGGAGCGAGTTCAGGAATCGGCAAAGTCACGGCGCGTGAACTGGCTCGCGCCGGGAACACAGTCCTGCTGGTCTGTCGCAACCGCAGCAAAGGCGAGGCCACAGTTGATGAAATCAGGCGCGACACTGGCAGCGACAAACTCGAACTGCTGATTGCTGACCTGGCCGAACTGCGACAGATCAGAGAACTGGCCGCGCAGGTCAAAGCCGGACACGCGCAACTGCATGTCCTGATCAACAACGCCGGGGTTTATCAGAGCGCCCGCACGCTGACGGCTGACGGTTACGAAACGACGTTTGCGGTCAATCACCTGGCTTACTTCCTGCTGACAATTGAACTGCTCGACCTGCTGAAGGCGGCGGCCCCGGCGCGCATTATCAATGTCGCTTCAGATGCGCATAAATCCGGGCACATCAACTTTGACGACCTGCACGGCAGCGGGCGTTACAACGGCCTGAGAGCTTACGCGCAATCAAAGCTGGCCAACATCCTTTTCACTTATGAACTGGCGCGACGGCTTCAGGGAACGGGCGTCACGGTCAACGCCATGCATCCGGGCGGAGTCAGCACCGGCATTTATGACAACGTCAGCGGCATCGGGGGAAAGATCATCCGGCTTTTCACCTTCCTGATGCGAACGCCTGAAAAGGGCGCGGAAACAGTGATCTGGCTGGCCTCGTCACCCGAAGTCGCAGGCGTCACCGGCAAATATTTTTACGACCTCAAAGAGAAACCTTCCAGCCGCGAATCAACTGATCTGAACGTCGCCGCCCGGCTCTGGCAGATCAGCGAACAACTCACCGGCCTGTCCCGCACAGCCGCCGCGAACTGAAATTTCGCGGCAATCCATTCAGCACAGTCTGCGCCTGTTGTCGCACCCTGTCCCGCGACTGCGGCAGATTGTCTCAGTGCGGGGTTCATCATTCATCACAACACGGCTGCAAGTGCTGTAAATCCGGCCCTGCGGCGTCAGGCATATCGGTTGCTCTTCCTGATGACGAAAGATGGTGAAGGGTCACTCACCTGTAATCTTTGGAACGCGGCAGGCCGACAGCGGGATGATGTTGTCTGTCTGCCGCATTAATTCAGGGGACGCTGCAATGGAACTGATCGAACTGCAAAGACACATTCGCAGGCTGGCGATGATTGATGAAAACGCTTCGCCGGTCATCAGCAGCTACTTCAATCTGGAGCGTGGTCTGGCCGCTGCTCGTCAGGTCTTTGATGAGCGGGTGCGGATGATCAGAAAGACGATGTCCGGCAGTCGCTGGCAGGATTTCAATGAAGCCTGCAGCCGGATTGATCATTTCATCAAAACCGAACTGCTGCCCGAAAGCAAAGGCGTCGCCGTCTTTGCGCGGGGCGGCGATGATCCGTTCTTTCTGGCGCTTCAGTTTCGCGTGCCGCTGCCGAATCAGACCGGAGCCGACACGACCCCGAACATCTTTCCGCTGGTGGAACTGAAAGATACTTATCATCGCTACGTGGTGCTGATTTCGACAACTGAAAGCGCGCGTATCATTGAGGTCAGTCTGGGCGAGATTACCGAAGAGGTCTGGCGCGAACGCCCTGAACTGCGTCGCCGCGTGGGCCGCGAATGGAGCCGCGAACATTACCGCAATCATCGTCGCAATCGCACCGAACAATTCATCCGCGAAAAGATTGAATTGCTGGAAAAGCTGATGCTCGCGGGCGGCCACACGCATCTGATTCTGGCCGGTAATCCGCGTCTGACGGCGCGCGTGAAAAAGGAACTGCCGAAACACCTGGCCGACAAACTGGTTGATACGGTAGTGGCATCGGGCAGCGACAAAATCTCTGATGTCGTGGCAGCCACGCTGAATTCATTCATCGAGCAGGAGGAGCTTGAATCACAGGCCATTGCCGAACAGTTGCGGCAGGAAGTCTGCACGGGCGGCCTGGCCGTGATTGGCACGAGCGACACGCTCGAAGCGTTGCAGCGCGCGCAGGTGGATGTGCTGGTGATGCTGCGCGATTACGCGCCCGCGACCGGCTGGAAGTGCCCGGCCTGCGGCGCTGTCGGCTTTGCGCCGCGCCGGTTCAATGACTGCTCTGAATGCGGAGCGAGTGAAATTCATCCGCTTGAGATTCGTGAAGAGATGACGCGCCTCGCTGAAAAGTGCGGCTGTCAGGTTGAAATCGTCAACCACAGCGAAGCGATGGTCGAATTCGGCGGCGTTGGCGCACTGCTGCGCTTTCTCGCCCCTGAACAGTATTACCAGCGACAGGCCGCCGCCGCCTGAATCCGGCAGCAGATCAGATCGGATTTCAGATTGGTTTACGGAAACAAAAGTGTTGCGCGATTTGCCAAAATCGCGCGGCATCCGCTATCAGCCCGTGACGTAAGCCGCGCGATTTTGGCAAATCGCGCAACACTTTCCGTTGATACGATTGAAATCTGAGCCAAGAAGAAACCAGGTCGCACCCCCGTAGTAACGAATTTATTCGTTCTGTTTCCGCGACCACGCAGATTCAAGGCAGAACGAATGAATTCGTTACTACGGGGGTGATGCGAGTTCCTTTCCAGGCGCCCTGGCTTTATGCCATTGCAGCAGAGGCGCTGTGACTGATGCCTTTGGCCTGGAACGGCCCCGGCAGTTGTCTGAAACCAGTGGAGGACGAATCATGACGAGTCAGGAAATGCTGGCTGATCGCAGGCGAAACATGGAGGAAGATTACTTTCGCCGCCAGGAGCTTGAATCAATTGCCCGCCTGCGTGAACGCGCGGCGCGCGAAGCTGAACGCCGCAAAATGGGCGAACAGCTTGACCTCAGCGATGATGAAATGCTGCTCGCGTTGCAGCAGCTTGGCTACACGAGCGAAACCAGCGCACTGCTGTTTCTCGCGCCGCTCGTTCAGGTGGCGTGGGCTGAAGGCCGCGTTTCATCGAGCGAACGCGAACTGATTCTCGAAGCCGCCGCCACCCAGGGCATCGGGCCCGGCAGCGAGGCTTATCTGAAGCTGCTGGAATGGCTCAGTGAACGACCATCAGAAGAACTGATGGAAGGCTCGCTGCGACTGATCGGCAGAATGCTGCATCAGATGTCGCCGGATGAACGCGAATCGCGGAAGTATGAACTGCTGCTGTTTGCCACGCAGGTCGCCGAAGCTTCAGGCGGCGTGATGGGTTTTGTCGGCCTCGGCAATCGCATCTGCCGCGAAGAGGAAGCCATGCTTGAACGGATCGTGACGGCGATTGATGAATCGCCTCCGGTGACCGTTCAGGGTTAATCAGCGCCGGAGCTGATCAGTCTTCGGGCGCGTCGCAGCCGACCGCAGCAGGAATCACGGAATAAACGGAACAGCAGCCTTCAGCCGGGCGTTTTCGTTTATTCCGTGATCGTCATTTCTGCTGTCATCAACTGCTGCCACCGCCTATGAGCCTGCGCGCCAAATTCATCCTGTACCTCATCGTCACGCACCTGCTGTTTGCCCTGACTGCCGTTTACCTGCTCAGGCAGCGCAGTCTGTGGCTGCTCGCCTTTGAAGCGGCCTTCGTGATTTCGCTCGCCGTCGGCATCAAACTCATCCGCGACCTGTTCGGCACGCTCGAACTGATCAATACCGGAGCGCAGTTCATCAACGATGGCGATTTCACGGCGCGCTTTGTCGAAGTCGGGCAGCCGGAAATGGATCAGCTTGTCGCCATCTATAACCGGATGATTGACCACCTGCGCGAGGAACGCACGAAGCTACAGGAGCAGAATTACTTTCTTGACCGCATTCTGAAGGCTTCACCGGCGGGCATTGTCACGCTGGATTTCGATGGCCGCATCGCCATGCTCAATCCGAGCGCGGCGCGCATGCTGGAGATGCTGCTTCAGGTTGAGGGTAGCGAACTGATCGGCACAAAGCTGACAGAACTGCGCACGTCCTTTACGGATGAACTCAGCCGACTTGAAAGAGGCGAATCGAAAGTCATTCACCTGCTTGGTCGGCGTCGCGTCAAATGTCACCGGTCACAGTTTCCTGATCGCGGTTTCCCGCGCGACTTTCTGCTGCTCGAAGAACTGACCGAAGAGTTGCGGCAATCAGAAAAGACCGCTTACGAAAAGCTGATTCGCCTGATGTCGCACGAAGTCAATAACACTGTCGGCGCGTCAAATTCCCTGCTCCATTCCTGCCTGCATTACAGCGGTCAGATCAGAACCGAAGACCGGCCCGATTTTGAAACGGCGCTCGGCGTCGTCATTTCGCGCACCGATCAGTTGAATGCCTTTATGCGCAGCTTTGCCGATGTGGCGCGCCTGCCTGCGCCCAAATTGCAGGCGTGCGACGCGCGACGGCTGCTTGAAAATACGGCGTGGCTGCTGAAATCAGAATGCGAGCGGCGGCGCATCGAATGGCGGTGGGAAGTGACCAGTGCGCCAGGTCTGATTCCGATGGATCGCGTGCAGATGGAACAGGTCTTCGTCAACATCTGCAAGAACGCGGTCGAAGCGATTGGCGAGGATGGGTGCATCACGGTGCGCCTTGGCGACCAGAACGGCAGGGCTTTTGTGGCGATTGAAGACACCGGCTGCGGCCTGAGCGCCGATGTGAAGGAGCATCTGTTTACGCCATTTTTCAGCACCCGGGAAAACGGCCAGGGCATCGGCCTGACGATGGTGCAGGAAATTCTCGACGGCCACCAGTTCGATTTCGCGCTCGACAGCGAACCGGGCGAACCGACCCGCTTCACGATCTGGTTTACAAAATAAACCGCCATAGAAACGCAGAGGGCGCAGAGAAAGGAAAAACATTGTCTTTCCCTTCTCTGCGCCCTCTGTGGCTTTGTGGCTTTTATTCGTTTAGTCGAGCCGCCCGGCGTATGAATGCAGGCCCGGCAGCAGGTAGCTCACGCCCAGGTAAGTGAAAATCACGAGCAGGAAGCCGACGAGCGCAAAATAGGCGCTGCGGCGTCCGGCCCAGCCGTGTGAAACGCGCGTGTGCAGGTAGCCGAGATAGGCCAGCCACGCCACCAGCGCGCCCGTTTCCTTCGGATCCCAGCCCCAGTACCGGCCCCACGATTCATTGGCCCAGATCGCGCCCGTCACCAGCAGAATCAGCAGACCCGCCGTCGCCAGTCCGACCGTTTTGTAAATCAGGCTGTCCAGCCGCTCGATTGAAGGCAGGCTGGCGCGCAGCTTTTCGGTGCGGAAGCTGAAGATTGCAATGAACAGCGTAATCACGAACGCGGCAATCAGACCGGAAACTTCGACCGGATGCGCCCGCGTGTCGAGCGCAAGCTGGCTGCCCATTGAACTCAGCCACTGTGAGCCTTCCTGCACCAGTTGCGGCACCGGCATTTTAGCTGCTTCCATGCCGCTCGAATTAGCCAGCCATTTACCGAGCGAATAATACTGATCCTGGCCGACCAGCGCGCCCAGGTTGTGCAGGTTCTTCACCTGATAAAAGAAAGTCACAATGCCGACGGCCTGCGACACGAGCGACGCGCGCAGGGCGTAATGGCCGAACCGTCGCGCCTGCTCACTGCCCCTGAAATGGTAAATCGCAAAGCAGACGGCCACCGCCAGCAGCAGCAGCACCGTCACCGTCATCACGATGCCCACGCCCGGCAGCGGCACTTTCAGACCTCTGATGAACGAGACATTGTGCCCGTCAGTAATCACCGGATTCATCCGGTAACTGAGCGTCGTCAGCGAATATGAATTACTGAAGAACAGGAACCCGGCAACCGTGAACAGCGACGTAAAAACGCCCATTGATTCGGGCTTGACGCCGTCCTTGAGCAGAAACATCACCGCAATCGCAAAGCTCACCAGCGAAATGCCGTAGCTGAGCGACGCGACGCCGACGTGAATCGGTCGCCAGTAACTGTCGAGTACCGGCGGCAGGCTGATGATTTCATTGCCGATGAAAATGGCCTGGAACAGAATCAGCGTGGCCAGCGTCAGCGAAGCCGCGCCCAGAAAACGCGAGCCTTTGCGATGTTCGATCAGCAGCGTCGTCAGCGCCGCGCCAAACGCGAACGCGACCGAAAGATCGTAGAGATGCTGAAACGGAATGTAGCTGAAAAACCAGAGCGGATGATACACGCCGTTCATATCCGTCATGCGCTTCCAGTTCTCAAGCTCGCCTGACGCGATCCAGCGCATAAACCAGGCCGACAGATTGAAGAAGAAGCCCAGCGAGGCCACCCACAATCCGGCCTTCTGCAAGCCCCTGATCGGCGCATACAGGTTGGTCAGATGAAACGCGGCGGCAAAGATGTAACACAGCACCGCCAGCACAATCAGCCCGCCGTCTTCAAAGAATTTGTTCGGGCCGTTTGCCTTGCGCGCCATGACCATCAGCGCCACGCCGACCAGCGGCAGAATGACGTGCAGATAATTGAAGATCGCCGGGCGCTTCAGTTCAATTTCAGAAACGTCGGCTGCCACATTTAGTGATTTGACTGCCTGACTCATAATCTTTACTCCGGTTGTCACTTGTCCTTTGTCACTTGTCCCTTGTCAGCGGTGCTTTTGATGCCGGATCGGCCACGGACAACGGGCAACAGACAACGGACAGCCGTTATGCCGTCTGCGGCGCTTTGATGCGGGCCGCAATCTTTTTGATTCGATCTTCAAAGCCAAGTCGGTTGCGGTTGGTGTCGCCGCCGAGATGGACGCGGCCATCCTCCACGACGATCCACAGCCGCTGATGCGCGAACAGAAAAGTGGCCAGCAGCGCCGCGCCGAGCAGCGCCGAACCAAGATAGAAAATGTTCGAGCCAGGATCGTACTGGATCGAAAGCATGTGCGCGGCTGACACCTTCTCGAAATCCTTCAGCACAAACTGCGTGCCGCCCAGGTTCTGCACCGAGCTTTTCAGAAACGGCGCGTTCCCGGTCTGATTGATGAAAGCCTGATTGAAGGCCCACGCTTCGCGCCGCTCGCCGTTCGGGCTGGTGACTTCCAGATGCACTGCCGGGTTGTTGTATTCGCCCGAAGCGAGGTTCAGCCTGCCGTTGCGCTCAAACTGAGCGTCGGGCAGAAACTCGACATAACGCACGCGGGTGCCGTCATTGAGCTTCACAGTGCTGTTGCGCGTCAGCGTGATGTCCTGCTGCCCCTGGCCTGTGGTCGGATGATAATCCAGCACGATTGAACGCGCGCTGCCGAGTCCCTGCTGGAACGAAGCCTGGAAGAAGCGATAGCCGCGAAAATCATACGGCTTGTTCATGTGAATCAGTGCTTCTTCGACTTTGCCGTTTTCCCTGTCCTTCAGTCTGACCCGGGTCAGCCAGTCGAGCGTGTTGGGCGTTTCGATGCCCTTGTTTTTGTCAATCAGCCGCTGCTGAATGTCGAGGCACTCGACTTCAAAAGGCAGGTTGAGATCAACCGATTTGACTTCGCCCAGTTCGAAGACCTGTTTGGTCATCTTGTCTTCGGCCTTGCCCGGATCAAGCCACATCCCGCCAGTCACGCCCCGCGTCGAGGTCAGAAAGCCGCCCAGGAAAATCGTCAGCAGCCCGGCGTGAATGTAATAAGCGCCCAGGCGGTTCCAGGTGCCTTTCTCGGCAAAGATCGTCGTGTGATTTTCGTCCTCGGTGATCCTGGTTTTGAAGCCCTGCGCACGCGCCGCCTTTGCCGCGCGTTCGACCAGTTCCTGGCGGCTGGCTTTCGACACTTCAACCGAGTCTTTGACCTTCTGGCTCTGCACAAAGGTGGGCGAGGCTTTCAGCTTCTTGCGCCGGATGTTCATCCAGGTCTTCGGGAAGTAATCAATCGAAGCGAGGATGATATTCAGACTCAGCACCAGCAGCAGCAGGTTGAAATACCAGACGTGATAGATGTTGAAAAATCCCAGACCGCCGTACACCAGCCGTTCAGCCGGAGTCAGTTTCGCGTAATAGTCGCGGAAGGTTTCCAGTTCCTGCTGCTGAATCAGCATGCCGATCATCGCAAAGACGATCAGGATTACGAGCAGCACCACGCCGAACGGCACGGAGCTGATGAAACCAAGAAACTGATCAATGATGGAGAGTCTGGACGCCGCTTTGGCAGGCGACGCAGCTTCGGTAATTTCCCTGGAAGTTGCCATAAATACTGTGGTCTTAAACTGTGGATAGTTCCGTCAATTGCGCTGTCAGGTTAACTGGGACGAATCTGCACATGCGGCAACCGGCAGTTTACCAGGCCGAACCACCGCTTGCAACCAGCCCTGACCTCCCGGATTGTCAATCCTGACAGACCCGGCCATCTCTTGCAGTGACTCAAGTCACAGCCGCTCGCGCAGAAAGTCCGCCACGACTTGAATCAAACCCGCGAGGCCCTGAAAATGCCGCCTGTTACCACGCGCCCTGACCGGACACGGCAGGCTCAACTGACCAGCAAAATAAATATCTCCGATGACCATCAAAAGCCTCGTTCTGCTGCTTGTTCTGCCATTCTCGCTGACCCTGGCCGCCTGCCGTCAGGCGCAGCCTGATGCGCGCCTTGCGCTCACGCCGGAACAGTTTGCCGCAACTGACTGGAATGAAATCGTGCAGCGCGCCCGCGGCACGACCGTTAATTTCGGGATGTGGGCCGGTGACGAAGGCCGCAACCGCTACTTTCAGGGCGCAGTGGCCGACACCATCAGGCAGCAGTACGGCATCACGCTGAAAATCGTGCCGAACAGCGACGTGGCCGAAGCCGTCAACAAACTGCTCAACGAAAAAGGCGCAGGCAAAGCGAGTGGCGGTTCGATTGATTTTGTCTGGATCAACGGCGAGAACTTTCGCACGGCGAAACAGGCCGGAGTGCTGTGGGGGCCGTTTGCCGAACGCCTGCCGAACATCCGGTATTACGACGAACAGGCGCGGCAGCGTGATTTCGGCACGACCATTGAAGGTTACGAAGCTCCCTGGCAGAAGGCGCATTTTGTTTTCGCTTACGACACGGCGCGCGTCAAGGAACCGCCGCGTTCAATCGAAGCATTGCGCGACTGGATCAAAGCGCATCCGGGGCGCTTCACTTACATTGCGCCGCCCGATTTCACCGGCTCGGTCTTTATTCGCCACCTGCTGCTGCATTTCGGCGGCGCGCAGAACTTTCAGCAGGGCTTCAATGAAGAACTTTTCAAAAAAGCTTCAGCCGCGACGGTCGAATACCTGAACGACATCAAACCTTATCTCTGGCGCAGGGGTGAAACGTATCCGGCCTCACTCAGGGAAGCCGACCGCCTGTTTGCCAACAATGAAATTGACTTCACGATGAGTTACGGGCCGAGCTTTGCGTCCGAACGCATCGCGCGCGGCGAATACCCGCCAACCGTGCGCACATTCGTTTTTGATGAAGGCACGATTGGCAATTACAGCTATCTGGGCATTCCCTTCAACGCCAGCAACGTCGCGGGCGCGCTCGTCGTCATCAATCACCTGATGTCGCCGTCACACGCCATGGATCAGGCCAAAGCACTCGGCACACTCTTTCCGATGCGGCTTGATTTGTTATCACCGGCTGAAAGAGACGCCGTGCTGGCCATTCCGCCCGGCCCGGCCACGCTCTCAATCGCCGAACTCGCCAGCCACCAGTTGGCTGAACCCGACGCGCAATACCTGGTCAGACTCGAAAAGGAATGGACAGAAAAAGTCCTGCGCCGGTAAGTCAGCAGTGCCTCATCACCGCAGAATTACCAGTCATCAGCACACTGACCAAGCTTCTCTCTCTCTCCTTCTCTTCTCTTTTCTTCTCTCTTCTTCTCTGCGTGCTCTGCGCCTCTGCGTGAGAATAAGTTTCACGCAGAGGCGCAGAGCACGCAGAGAAGAAGAGAGAAGAAAAGAGAAGAGAAGGAGAGAAGAGAGAAGAAAAAAAGTTCTGTGTCAGGTTAAGGTTTGTTTTTCCCGACAACGCGAAAGAGCGTGGCTTTGACTGGTTCAAGCTGATAATTGCGGCGCAGCAGCTCAAGCCCGGCGGCTTCGCGGCTGTGTTCGCGCATCCCTTCAGACCAGATCGTTTCATCAAAATCAACGAAGACGGGCCGACCGGCTTTCAGGTAATCGTCAACCACTTCCCCCAGTCGCGCATCAGGCCAGCCCGAACCGAACGGAATTGTCTGCCAGCCCGGATGCGCGCCGATGCGCTGGTAATAATTCACCAGCGGCGTGCGCCTGCCGACCAGAAAGACAGACTGTTCAGGCAGCGTTGAAATCATCGCGGCATAATCACGCGCCGCCACAGTGTGCGGCCACTGCACCCGATGCAGAAAAATCGCCGCGCCAATCAGACTGATGACAGTCAGGGATGCCAGCATTGCCAGCGCAATATTGCGCCACTTCGTTCGCTCGCGGCTCCATTCCGCCAGCCACCAGCCGCACAAAGGCGCAAGACCGAGCAGCCCCGTCAGCAGGTAACGCGGATTGAGCGCCAGATCGTGATTGGCAACGAGCGCCAGCACCGACAGCAACCCGAATAAACTCGTCAGCACCCAGACCCGCCCGCGCGCGTGCGCCCGAATCTTTGCCCGCCGGAAATTGCGAATTGAAACCGGAGTGAGCAGAAACGCTGCCGGCGAACAGATGAACGCATAACCCGCCAGCAGCCACACATTGCGCAGCGTCACCGGATGCTCCAGCCGCTCCTGTGCGCTCAGGGCGTACCACGTCCGCACCGCCGGAAGGTAATACTCAGGCCAGGCCAGCGCCCAGTAAACCGGCCCCGCCACCGCCGCCACACAGGCCAGCCCGAAAGCTGTCATCCACACTTTCCAACGCTGCCCGTAAATCCATCCGGCCAGCGCCACCAGCGGCAGATAGAAAACCGCAAACTCGCGCACGTTGGCGCTCAGCCCGAACAGCACAGCAGCCAGCAGATACTGCACGGTCTGATTTCGTCGCAAACTGCGCATCATCCACCACAGCGACCAGGCCCACCACAGCACGCCGGGGATTTCGCTCATCCCGCGCCCGCTGTAAACGACATACAACGGCGACAGGGCAACCAGCAGCGCCGCCAGCAATGCCGCGCGACTTTCAGCAGTCAGTTCCCTGTAAAGCGCATACAGACCGACAATCGCCAGGCCGCTTTGCGCGATGACGCCGTATTTGATCAGCAGATAAGCCTGATCCGGCGACCATCCGAAAGCGTAATGAGCAACCAGCCACAACACGCGGTTGCAAGCCAGAAACAAGGCCCGCCCCAGTCCCAGCGGCGAAGGCGTTCCCTGCACCACACACGCCGCATAATCAAAGCTGTCCCAGTCAGCCATAAACGGATCACGCGCCAGCCACGCCAGCAGCCACGCCACCCCGGCCAGCGGCAGCCAGCAGCGGTATTCACGTTTCCAGGCGAATGAGGTCATGGAAGACGGTAGTCGGAATTCGGTAGACGGAAGACGGAAGTCGGAAGTCGGTAGTCGGTAGTCGGAATTCGGAAGGCAGAAAGCAGAAAACAGAAAACAGCAGTCAGAAATCGAAAGGCAGAAATTGAGAGCATCAGTTCCATCCTCTCAATTTCTGCCTGCTGCTTTCTGCCTTCCGAATTCCGACTACCGACTACCGTCTTCCGTCTACCCTCTTCATCACGCCTTCGGTGCGTAATATCCGCGCCGGTGGCGAATTTTGAGGTCTTTGGGATTGCGGTTGTTGACGCGGACTTCGATTTTGCGGAAGCCGCCGTCGGGCACGACGTTGTCAGGTTCGTAGGCAATCAGGTACTGCTGTCGCAAATCTCTTTCGAGTTCGGCAAAGGCGCGGTCAAGGTCGCTCGGCCCTCTGGGAAAGTAGGCGCGGCCTCCGGTGGCTTCGCAAAGCTGTTTCAGCTTGCCTTCGTTGACACCGCCAAAAGCCGGATCGCCAATGCCGATGGCATAAATCGAAGCCTCGGCCTTGAGCGCCTCGTTGATCGCATCCGCAATCTTCATCCGGCTGGTTGTGTCATCGCCATCGGTGAGCAGGATCATCGTCTTGCGTCCGGCTTCACCGGCCAGCAGGTCGGCAGAAGTCGCCACGACCGAATCCCAGATTGAAGTGCCGCCCATCGCATTCGGATTGATTGGCGGCGTCGGGCCACCGGCAATGCCAATCGGCGGCGGAGCAACGTAGGCGACTTCTTCAAGCGCCTTGCGCAAACGGCCAGGGCTTGAAGTCAGGCCCTGCATCAGCATCGGCTCGCGCTCGAATTTGATGACTGCCGCCGTGTCCTTGCCCGCCCTGATAACGGAATTGAAGAAATGAAATCCGGCGTCCTTGAGCACCGGCAGGACGTATCTTTCACTGAGGCTGACGTCAATCATCAGCGCCATCGTCAGCGGCAGATCGGTCTCTTTTTTGAAGGTGAAAACCTGCTGCGGCTTGCCGTCCTCAAGGATGGTGATGTCGTCTTTGGTGAGGTCGTTGATGTAGCGGTTCTGCTTGTCTGAAACGCTGAACAGCACGTTGACAAGCTGCGTGCCGACGCGAATCGGCTGCTGGTCTTCTTCCTCAGACTTTTTCTGCTGACCGGCAGGGGGCTTTTTTTCCTGCTGCTTCTGCTGTTGCTGCTGCGCGTGGACGCGATCAGATGAAAAGAGCAGTGATGACAACAGGCCGGTGGTCAGTAAACAGGCGCCGACGCCCAGACTCAAACTTCGTGACTTCATAATCCCTTTCGACCGCAGAAGGGGCGGGAAAATCGTGCAGTCATTATTGTCCGCCGGGCATTTTCAATCCGGCGCGGACATTGCGGGGCACCGCCGTATAACCATCTCTCGCCCTGATTCTGAGATTCTTGTGACCCGGCAATCTGACTTCGATCTTGCGGAATTTGCCATCGAAGTTTTCATTGGCCGGGGCATAACTGATCAGGTACTGGCTGCGCAGTTCGGTCGCAATAGCCGAAAAGCTGCGTTCGAGTTCCAGCACATTGCCGGTGAAAAAGGCGCGCCCGCCGGTCTCTTCAGCCAGCCGCTTGAGATCCTTGTCTTCCTTCGTGTCAATCGTTCCGGCTTCAACGCCGAAAAAGCCGCCCGCCTTGGTGCTGATGACGAAGACTGTGGTTTCAGAACGCTGGGCAAAATCAATCGCGTCCTTCAGGTTGCGCTCGCTTTCAGTATCTTCGCCGTCCGTAATCACAACCATCGCGCGGCGGCGGCCCGGACTGGCCGACATCTTCTCTTCGCAAACCCGGTAAACCGCGTCATAAAGCCGCGTCGCACCGTGCGCCTTCACTTTATCAATGGCTTTCGAAAGCAGGTCGAGTTTGTTGGTGAAATCCTGATGCAGTTCGATCTCTGAATCGAACGATACAAACAGCGCGCGGTCATTGCGCGATTTCAGCACCGTTTCAATAAATGAAGTGGCGGCTGATTTCTCGAATTTCAGCTTGGGCCTGACGCTGTTTGAGGTATCCATCAGCACGGCGACATCGAGCGGCAGTTCACTGATCGGGCGGAAGGATTCAATCTTCTGTCTGACCTTGTCCTCCAGAATCTCGAAATCTTCAGCATTCAGCGAGGTAATGAACCGGTTGGTGTCCTTGTCCATCACCGTCACCGGCAGGCGCACAATCGTGGTGATCACGGATCCTTCCTGCTGATCCTGACTGACCGGAGGCGCGTTCTTGTCCTGCGGCGGCTGTTTTTTGGCGGGCGCACCGGGTTGCTGTGCGCGCACAACGAGCAGCGCACAGGCACAGACCATGACGAGCGTCAGAACGGAACTCGACCAGTAACGATTTTTCATGAATGATTCAAAACCTCCGAAGGCGATCCATCAGAAGCAGCTTTCAGATGAATCAGGGATGATTATGGATGCCCGGTGATTATAGTTTGCAGGCTGGTGGCAGGTAAAGCGGCAGGCCGGAATGGCAAATGCCGGAACAGGCAGTCAGCGCCCGTTCCGGCATTTGTTCAGTAAAGACCGGATGAAAATCTCCGTCGGCAGGTTCAGCGATTACTTTTTCTTTTCATCTGCGCCGCTGCCCGCGTTGTCGTTGTCAGCCGTCGCAAACGGCTGTCCTTCGCCCGGAGGCAGCGGATTTTTGGTGGCGGCCTTGAGGAAATAAACGTCGCCTTTTTCGGTGATATTGAAATCGCTCCACGCTGAGCTGTCGCTCTTGCGTGTGGCCTGGACACAGAACTTGCTGCTGTCCGGCTCAGTGATGCCATCAGTGAAGATGTATTCCTTAACCGGTTTGCCCTCGGCGTACTGTTTTGAAATGACTCCGGCCTCAGCCAGTTCCTTGAGCGTGCCGAAGCGGCCCTTCTGCGCGCTGAAGGTCGCCTGAGCGCCGTGAATGGTTCTGAGTGTGCCGACCGCCGCCGTTTCGCGGCCCGCCTTGATATTGTTATTAAGTGCCGGCAGCGCAATGGCCGCAATGATGCCGATGATCGCCACCACGATCATCAGTTCGATCAGTGAAAAACCCCGCTCGATGCGGCGCTGGAGTGAGTTTGAATTCATATTGTGAAAATCTCCTCTGGAGGTCTGGAACTTTGGTGATCCAGTCTGATTGAACGATTCAACCCTCTGCTGGTTCCAATATTACTACACTGGCAATCGGCCCGGAATCGGGGCGGGTGTCGCGGTTGTCGAAAAATTATCAGCACTTTGACAATGATTCCGCTCAGTGCCGCGCATAACTTTTGAGCGCCTGCACCAGCACCATCAGCGACAGCACCAGCCACGCCAGCGCCCAGAACAGCGCCGGAATCCCGGTGAAGCTCTGCATGTTGCGCGCGTCGCTGTGTGAATTGGAGAAGGCCGAGATGAAAAAGAGCGTGTTCAGATCATAAATGGCATTCAGACAGCACTGCACCGCCAGAAAGCTCAGCACAAAATGCGCCACGCGCACGCTCGCCGCCAGCGCCGTCAGCAGCAGCCCGACCGTTAATCCGATGCCCACCATCCAGCCGAACATCCCCCGCACATACAGCACCGTCATCCCGGCAATCGCCAGCGCCGTCAGCGCCAGCGCCGCCTTCGCCCGCCCGCTCTGCCTGCCAAGCAGCAGCAGCCCCGCGCCGTAAACCGTGCTCGAAAGATAACCGGCGCTCGACACCACCAGCGGCAGCCCGCCCCGCGTGTAGGTTTCGCCGCTCGCGTCCAGATGCAGATTAACCTGCTCAACTGAACCAAGCGTCAGCAGCGCCGCCAGCGCGTGCCCGCCTTCGTGAATAAAGGTCACGAACAGACGAAACGGATAGACCAGAAAGCCGGCCAGCGGAATGAATGACAGCAGCACCGTCAGCACCGATGCCGCAATCAGAAACCTGAGGGAGTCTTTGTCTTTTGCCATAGCCTCACATACGCCGTGCGAAATGAAATGTTCCTGTCAGCCCGCCACGCCAGGGAAAAGCTTTCGGTCGTCAGAAAATCCTGACACCGGCAGGCGGCGTGATGCCTTCAAAATCTCTGAAGTCTGCGCGGAAGTCCAGTCCTGACAGCGCCGCGTTGCAATTGACCGGCACGGCACGGCTTTTGAAATCACCAGGCGTGGCAGCCCGGCCCCTGCGGCTGCGACAAATCAACCGGATGACTGAGGAGGCAGCAATGATCACTCCGAACATGATTACGGTGGCGCGGATGTGCCTGGCGGTCGTTTCAGTAGCGCTGTTCAGGCACGGCTTTTATGCCAGCGCGGTGGCCCTGATTTTACTGGTCGTCACGATCTGGCTGGATGCGGTTGACGGTTCGCTGGCCCGGCGCAGCGGGCGCGCGACCGATGCCGGAGCGGCTTTTGACATCGCGGCTGATCGCGTGGTCGAGAACATTTACTGGATCTGGTTTGCGTCGGCAGGGCTGATCACTTTCTGGATTCCGGTCATCGTCATCGCGCGCGGCTGTCTGACTGACTTTCTGCGCGGCATCGCCTTTCGGCAGGGGCAGACGGCCTTTGGCGAAAAGACGATGATGCAGACGTGGTGGGGACGCCTGCTGGTCGGCTCGCGTTTCAGCCGGGCGGCTTACGGCGTTCTCAAATGCGCTGCCTTTTTCGCGCTTGGCGCAAGGCTCGTGCTTGACGAAGCTCCGCAATGGCGCGGCCTGCTCACCGCCGGAATCATCAACGGCCTGCAATTCGCTGCGCTCGCGCTCGCCGTCGCCGCCGTCGTGTTCTGCGTCGTGCGCGGAGTGCCGGTCATCATCGAAGGCCTGCGCTTCTTTCGCAAAGCCCCGGCCCTGACCACTCAATAAACCAGCATCAGCGCAGGAGAAAAAACAGCCGTGAATGAACCCGAATTTTCCCGAACTGAAAACGTGAATCAGCGATGTCGCCTGCGCTCTTTGATTCGTGAAAATTCGGGTTCATTCGCGGCTTGTCTCTTCCCGTTTTGCCGGAAGCTCATCAGGGCAAAACAGGTGACAAATGACAGGTGAGAAGTGATAACCGTAATGCAGTGCGAGGTCTTATGAATCACCGCAACATTGCTGCTGTTTTTGATGTGGACGGCACGCTGATCGCTGACGATTCGCTGGAGCGCATCTTTTTCCGCTATCTCTGGCGATACGATGAAATCGGCCTCGGCGCGCTGTGGCGGGCGGCGGGCGGCGCGTTTTGCCGGATGATCGGACGCGCTGACGACAAAGCCTGGCTGCGCGGGCAGGATGCGCAAAGGCTCAGGCGGCTGGCCCGCGACTGTTTTGAGCAGGAAGTTGTCAGGCGGCTGCTGCCTGCGGCGACGAGTCGGCTGAAGTGGCATCAGCGCGCAGGCCATCAGGTTGTGCTGCTCTCAGGCACGCTCGATGTGCTGCTTGATCCGCTGGCCGAATACCTGAATGTCAGCACACGCATCGGCACAACCGTTGAAATCTCAGATCAGAAAGCCACCGGACGCATTGCCAGCACTCGCCCGTTCGGCCTGACCAAGCTGATTACGCTGAAGCGAATGATCGAACGCGAGCAGGCCGCCGATGTTGATCTGACCCGCTCATTCGCCTACGCCGATCATTATGCCGACCGCTTTCTGCTTTCAGCCGTCGGTCATCCCGTCGCTGCCAATCCCGACCGCAGATTGCGGCGCGTGGCCGAACAGCGCGGCTGGATGATTGAAGACTTTACCCGGAAAAACACTGATGGAATCCAGGAACAATCTTTCAGTCGAAGCGGCGCAGGCCGCGCTGATGCGCCTGCCCTTCCCGCAGCGAATCAGTGATCGTGCGTGGTCACTGATTCAATTACTGAATCTGCCCGACCGTCTGACGCTCGCTTATCTGCTGTTCACCAGCGCACTGCTCGTCATCTGTCAGCGCCGCGTTGCGCCCTGGCCGAAGCTGCTGCTGATTCACGGCGGCCTCGTCTGCGCGATCATTGCGTTTGCGGTGCTGCGAGAGCGCGGGCCGCAATTGATTCGCGTCCTCAGCCACTGGTATCCGCTGCTGCTTTCAGGATTCTTTTTTGAAGAGATTGGCGAGCTTGTCCACGCTGTCTTTCCGGGCTGGTTCGATGCCGTGCTGATTGCGGCTGATTATGCGGTCTTTGGCGTGCATCCGACGGTGTGGATTGAGCAGTTCAGCAGCTACTGGCTGACTGAATATCTGCAATTCGCTTACACGCTGTACCTGCCGCTGATTCCGGCTTTTGGCTTGTGGCTGTGGTGGCGCGGGCGACGGCGCGAATTTACGGCGTTTGTGACAGCGATGTGCGTGACCTATTACTTCAATTACCTGATCTTTATTTTCTTCCCGATTGAAGGGCCGCATCACACGCTGGCGCATTTGCAACAGGTTGAACTCAGCGGCGGGCCGCTGACGGCTTTCATCAACCTGATCGAAAAACACGGGCGCGTGCACGGCGGCGCGTTCCCAAGCAATCACGTCGCAGGTTCGATGGTCGTGCTGTTTTCAGCCTTTCGCTTTTCGCGGCGGCTGGGATGGGCGCTCGCGCCGCTCGTGCTGAGCATCGGCGTGGCCACAGTGTACGGGCGATATCATTACGCCATTGACGTTTTCGCCGGAACCACCGTCGCCTGGATCGGATGGGAGATGGGAGATGGGGGACAGGGGATGGGGGATGGGGAAAGACAGGGAGAAAAGCAATAAACAAACCGGATTCCGTTTCACTTCATCTTTACTCTGTCCTCTATCCCCCATTCCCCAACCCCTGTCCCCCATTCCCCATCCCCTGTCCCCCATTCCCCATCCCCCATCCCCTGTCCCATATTCCCCATCAGACGCGAGCCATTAAATGCAGCAGCAGTTCAACGCCCATTGGTTTGGCGGCGAGGCCTTTGAGGGCGATTTCGTTGCGCGGGTCGAGGCGCAGGGCCTGGCGGTAAACTGATTCGGCGCGGCGGGCCATGCCGAGTTTTGAATAGAGCATGCCGAGCAGCGCGTGATGATAAGGATCCTGCGGATCGAGGCGAATGGCTTCGAGGTAATGCTGTTCGGCTTCGCGCGCGACTTTCGGATTGCTGCGCTGTGAATTGCTGGCCAGCGCCAGCGCCAGCAGCGAACGATACTTCGCATTCGTCGGGCTGATGTTGACAGCCTTGCGCAGCAGTTCAGCCGCCTCGGCATACTGTTTTGCCATCAACAGTGAAACCGCGCTGCGACACGATGAATCAGCAATGTGCAGCAGTTCCTGATCCGACAATTTTTCAGGCACGCCCGCTTCTTCCCGAATGACACTGCTGCTGACGGTCGGCACCTGAGTAGTGACGGGAGCAAACGGCATTTCGATGGTGCGCGGCGCGCGGCGCGGCACCTGCGGCACTTCGGCGGTTGCGGTTTCGACAATCCTGCGCGCTTCGGCCTGCACACGATTCCAGGCGATGTTGATGCCCTTGAAAACTTCCTCAACCTCGACGCGCAGCGCCTGCGAAGCCTGGCGGAATTTATCGGGATGATAACGGCGCAGCAGTTCGTGATAAGCCGCTCTGAGTTGTTCCCGGCCAGCGCCCGCGCTCAGTCCGAAAACAGCGTAAGGATCGCCCGACATCACCCGCACACGAATCTGCGCGACTGCGCGCCGCAACTCGTCTTCACTGCTTTGCGGCTCAGGCTGCGACTGATGACCATTCATCACCCGCCCTGATGGTTCATCTGCCCCAGGCGAAAATTCTGAAAGCTGCTGATTCGGAACTGCTGCCGGACAGGCTGCCAGCTTGTCGTTGTTCTCCTCGGATGCGCCTTCGCCGGTCAGCGACAAGCTGACAGCCTGTCGGACATTCTCCGGCATCAGTTCTGAATCACCACTGTCTGAAACATCAGCGGGCAATGACTGCGTTTCAGTTTCAGGCGCAGTCACAGCCAACGCTTCAGGCGCGAATTTTTCGGCAGTCGGCAGACCCGGCGTCAGTTCAATGACCAGTCCCTGCTCAGCATCAGCCGCCTGCCACACCGGCGCGGCAATTTCCAGAATGTTATCTGCGGCCAGCGATGACGCGGCTTCGGCTGGTTCCGAAGGCAGGTTGTCTTCAGCCGGTTCGAGCGATTCTGCGTAATCGGCCAGCACCATCACCGTCGGAATGGCCTTCGCTGAAGGCGCTGAAGCCCAGGTCAGAAATCCGGCTGAAATCAGCCCGTAAAGCGCGCGAATCGTATCGGCAGCCGGATGCTGGCTGAAAACCAGAATGCCGAGCAGATCGGTCGTTTCAGTAATCTGGCTGAGCAGATCCTGTTCGGGCGGCCTGAGCGTGGCCTGCTGCAACCGGAGCAGCGGCTCAGCATTCGGCGCAATCAACCGGTTCAGATCGCCCATCCCGCGCCGCACCACAGCCAGATCACGAATGCGACCGACCCCTTCCAGAATGATGTCAGCCATCGAAAGTTCAAGCTTCAGATCATCCGGCACACTGGCAGTCACGCATTCGGCAAATTCAAACGTGCCCCGCGTGCATTCAAAAAGCGAATAGATAATGGCCAGAATCTGTTCGCGGACGGCACTGGCCAGTTGATCCTCAGTAATCAGGCCCATCTCAACCAGCAGTTGCCCGAACCGCTGACCGCGCGGCACCATGCCATCCACCATCTCAAAAACCGCCGGAGTAATATCGCCGCGCCGCACCAGAAACGCGCCCAGCCGATCACCCCGCCGGTTGGAAGTGGCAAAGATGGCGCGCCCCATTTCAAAAAAGACGCGCCGCCGCACACGGTCTTTCATCACGACCAGTTCACCCGTGCGCCGCCCGGTGTAAATCTGCCGCATCACATCAGGCAGACTCACATCTTCGAGCGCGCCGCAAATTTCCGGTTCTGAATTGCTTTGGGTTTCCATTCTGACCTTCCTCTGACTCTGAGTTGTGCGGCTCAGGCCGCGCCGCCGATTGCGTGGCCGGACTGGTTCAGGCACAATACGCCGCTGCCAGATCAGTCAGCCCCGCGCGTCAGCCGTTCAGGGTGACGCAGCAGCAAGCTCACATTCTGATTCGGGAGTTGCGCAATTTGCTGGTATTTCATCTTTCACGCCTGATTACGTGGATCATCTGCCGCCTGTACTTTCGCATTTCATATCGCGGCCTGGCGAACGTGCCGCCCACCGGGCCATTCATTATGGCACCCAACCACGTCAGCTTCATTGATCCGATCTGGGTCGGCACGCCGGTCAGCCGCCCGATGCGGTATATGACCTGGGATCGCTTTGTGCGCATGCCGCTGCTCGGTTCGCTGATTCGTTTTTACGGCGGCTTTCCCGTCAAACTGGAAGCCGGCGACCGCGCCGCCCTGCGCGAAGCCGCGAAGCAACTGGAAGCCGGTGGCCCGCTGATGATCTTTCCCGAAGGCGGACGCACGCGCACCGGCAGAATCATGCCCTTCAAGCCGGGTTTCATCAGGCTCTCGCTGGAAACCGGCGCGCCGGTCGTGCCGGTGACCATCATCGGCGGCTACGAAGCCTTCTCGCCGCATCATCGCTTTCCCCGCCCGCGCCGCGTCACCGTGATTTACCATCCGCCTGTGACCCTGACTCCGCCAGCCGATCCCGATGAAATGAAGTCTTATCTGCATCAGCAGTCGGCGCGCATCAGACAGATCGTCGCAGCAGACCTGCCCGATCAGGCCCTGATCTCGCCGGTTCAGGTTGAGCAGTAAAGCGGTCAGTGTGATCACACCGGAAAGCGTTAAGAATCGTCTGGCAGGGTTGTTTGCGGATTCGGAATCAGCGGGCCGCTGATCCTGGAGGGGCGGTCACGAAGCGGGCGGGAATATAGCACAAGCCAGCGCAATGAAACCACTTCGATTTTTGTCACCGCGACTTTCACCACCGTCGGTTGACAGATCACGCCCCGATCATTACCATACGCCTTCGTTTTTGGGCGCATGCTCCAGTGACAATCGGCCAGGTAGCTCAGTTGGTAGAGCAACGGACTGAAAATCCGTGTGTCGGGGGTTCGATTCCCTCCCTGGCCATCAATCAAATCAGACACTTACGAAAGGCAGGCTGAATAACATCCTGCCTTGTTCCGTTTATTGTTCCGTAATCCCCGGTAAACAACAGGGCAGGCTGTCAAATTCGGTCGCCACATCAGCCCCGGCTCAAAGCAGTGAGATAACGCTGTCAGAAACCGTTGCCCCTCGCCAGATCAGATTGCCAGTCAAACGAAATCAGCAGTCAGGCTGGTCTCGTTGATTCGGATACTCACTAATAACCGAACAACTGTTAGCGCAGGATCAGCCAGGGTTCTCAGTTGGATAACCTTTTTTTTGACCAGCACGCAGCAGTAATGCAGCAGACTTTCTGAAAGGAATCAGCAACGAATGAATCCAAATGGATGGCAGGCTGGCACTCTGGTTGAAAGCCCCGCCAGGCCGGAATGGGGGCCGGGCAAAATTGTCAGAGTCGTTCCTGAACGAGTTTATGTCATCTGGCGTGACCGGCCAGGCCGTGAGGCGAAGGCGATAGTCACTTCCGCCCTCAGGCTGGCCGCAGATCAGCACGATCCTGTGCTTGATCACCTGCCGCCGCTGATCGAAAAGGATGGGAAGCTGATGCTGCCGACAGAGCGGATCACCTTTCAGCAGGCGGTGAATACTTTTCTGGCCCGGTTCCCGCAGGGATTTCAGGATCCTGCGTACATCAGCGACCCCGAAACCGGCGAGCGTGATTACAAGTGGGCAGCGCATGAATATTACGTGCAGCATCTCGGTGGCGGCAGGTTTCGGGAACTGCTCAGGAATGACCTGCCCGGTCTGGTGCAGGAAGTGGAACGCTGCATCAGTAAAGTCAATCTGCTTTATGTGACCGAAGCGGCGGCGCTTCGTGACGCTTTGCGTGATGAAAACGCGGCGCGGTCGTTTTTCACCAGACTGGCGGATTTGCTCGAAGCTGAGAAAGTCACGGAGCAGGTCTTTGCCCCGTATGCCGAAGCAGTCTGTGACCTGCCAGCCACGCGCGGACGAGTTGCGACCTGGCCGGTGGCAACAATCCTGCTCTTCCTTGCCCAGCCTGACCGTCATCTGCTGCTCAAGCCCGATGTGACCAGCAGGGCTGCCGATTCACTCGGCTTTCAATTGAATTACAGGCCGGAACCAAACTGGCTGACCTACAGGTGCCTGTTGCAGATGGCTGAGATTTACCGGGACAAGCTGGCCCCGTGGAAGCCCGTTGACCTGATTGATGTGCAGTCCTTCTTCTGGGTGGCGTGTCAGGGCTGAGAAGCGATGTGTGGAGGAATAAGCTGTGGAATTTCGTATTGCCGACACTTTCACTGACAGTCTGGCCAGACTGACCGGCGACAAGCAGAACGCTGTCAAGACTACTGCCTTTGATCTTCAGCCCAAACCCCGCCAGTCCGGGGCTGCAGTTTCACAAACTGGATGCGGCCCGCGATCAGCGATTCTGGTCTGTGCGGGTGACACGCGACATTCGCCTGATCGTTCATCGAACCGAATCGAGTCTGATGCTCTGTTATGTCGCGCATCACGATGACGCTTACCGCTGGGCCGAACGGCGCAAACTCGAAACGCACCCGAAAACAGGCGCAGCGCAGCTTGTCGAAATCCGCGAAACGGTGCAGGAAATCACCATCCCGAAATACATCGAAGTCGAACGCCCCGCGCCACCCAAACCGTTACTTTTCGAGAAATACGCTGAAGACGAACTGCTGAGTTACGGCGTGCCGATTGAATGGCTGAGCGAAGTTCGCCGCGCCGGTGAGGACACGCTGCTCGCGCTGGCCGACCACCTGCACGCCTTCATAAACATCGCCGAGGCTGAGCAGGTCGGAATCCTGCGAAGTCAGCAGTTGCGCTTCACCGTCCACTGCGCACGCCAGATAAACTGTATCATCGAGGTCGCGGTCGCGTGCTTTCGCGGCCTGATCAAGTCGGCGACGTGCGGCGCGTAACGTCAGAGCTGAGACTTCAACCGGCGGATGCAGTTGCAGTGCGGCAAGAAAAAGCCGCAAGCCTGTGCGATCAAAAACGGCCTTGCGCTGAATGCGCGCATCACTTTCAAGCGCCAGCGCGCCGCGTTCGTAATCAGCAATCACACCGGGACTCCACAGCCAGCGAAAGCCTGGAGAGGGCAGCAGATCGAGCAGCACCCGTTTTGACGAAACGGCTGTCGGCTGATCGCGCCGCACGAGAAACATCGCCAGCGTAATATTGGCATCAACCACAACGCGCAATTCCTCCGGTGGGTGAGTATTTTCAGGGTGTCCCGCTGAATCTGAATTCATCGGCGTCTCTTCCGGTGTTTGCCAGCATCGGCTTTTGCGTGCTTCCGGCGCGCCTGTCTGACCAGCGATTCAAGCCCGGCTTCGCTCGTCGGTTCGGCTCGCTGCCCGTTGACAGGCGGCGCAATGAGTTCCTGCTGCACGCGCTCAAAGCTGACCTTCATTCCTCCCACGAGCAGTTGCAGCAGGGCGCTGCGCATCGCTTCGAGCGCCTCGAACGGCACAATCGCCGCCTGCGGCTGACCATTATTCGTCAGCACGATGCTGTGCTGACCGGCGTCTTCAAGAGCCTGCCGCAGGCTCGACCGCGCTTCAGCCACCGCGAGAAACTGCGGCGGGCGGCTCAGGTAATCCGCGACCCGCAGCAGATGAGCCGCTGATGATCCATCTGAAATAGTCTGAGCTTTCATAACAGATACCTCCGGCTCTATTGTACATAATTCCGTACAAGTACGGAATTCATCTTTCCCCGCCCGGATCGGTCAGGCGGCAGAGCAGATTGTTGACCTCGGCCACTTCTGCGAGGATCGCGCTGACTGTGCGCACATCCATTCCCAGATGCCGCGCCACCACAGACTCCTTCCCGGAATAAAGATATGCCTGCGTGACATACCAGTTCCGCATGTCCTGAATGGTCGGCCACTCACCACGCCGCAGTCCGTTCATCGCGCTCCAGAAGGGCAGACTGAGTTTTTTCGGCTCCGATTGTGAGAGGTGAATACAGCGCAGCACGTCTTCACGAAAGACGAAGTGCCCGGAACAGGTGACAAGCTGCTGAATAACGCTTTCAAGTTCCCGGACATTGCCCGGCCATTCATAAGCGCAGAGCAGTTCCATCGCTTCAGGAGTGATGACGATTTCGCGTGAGGCGCGGGCGCAGAAATGAGCGACGAGCAGCGGAATGTCTTCAAGTCGTTCGCGTAAGGGCGGCAGTCGCAGCACCAGGCCAGGGCGGTAATAAAGATCGCGGCGAAAGTCACCCTCTCTTCTGCCAGCGCAAGGGCCTCATTTCGGGAAGTTCGTGAAAAGCGCACAGACCTCCTTCAATCAGTCTTTGACTCACTCACCCCTGCCGAATTGCGCAGGCTGGCAGAATTTGATCGCTATGCTACGTTAACGCGAGAAAATATCTATCGTGCGTTTGATCAGCTTGATGCCCGATGCCGCGAGTTTGAGATGGCCCGTACCCGTTATGAGAAACCTGTCAGCCAGGGCGAAAGCTCAGATCGCTTTTCAGTACCTCAACCGGCAATCATGAAAGCAACAGCAGCAGGAAGGATGTCGCCCTTTTTTCAGCAGCAGGTTTCAATTTCCGCTGCTGAATTACGGGTGGAACGCATTGACTTGCCATCAAAGGAAACCATCGCGCCAGCTCTTTCAGGGTATGTTCAGTCAGACCGTGAATGGCAATTTGACAGTCTGCGCGAAATACTCACTGTTGAATTGAGCCGAATGCCGGGCGCCGACAGAGAACCCGAAATCGAGCGACCTCCCCAGCCTGGTAATATGATAAGAGGTCGCTGATGACGTTCGCCCGGCAGATCGCTCGAAAAGCTGCTGATGACTTTCACCCGTTGCTGACTCTGTCAGGACAGTGTTCAGCATTCGCCTTGCCGTTTTCAGACAACTGACACCGCCTGATGATCTCCAGCCCCACCGCCACGCAGTGCTTGCAAAACGCCCCTTCAATCGCAAACGCACAGCCGCAGGCAGATTGCGGCCCTTCAGCCACAATCGAACTGTATAGCTCACCGAACCCTGCACCTCTGCAACGGCTGACAGCGCTGACACCTCAGGCCTGCTCACTCTGCCCGCCGCCGCGTAATCCTGCCCGCGCTCAAAGACGGCGGTGTCGGCCAGTGCGCGCAGCAGCGCCGGGCTGAGCGTTTGTGTCAGCGAAGCCGCCATTTCTATTCCCCGGTTCCGGCCATCCCGAAGCCCTGTGAACTGGCGCTGCCGAAGCCGCTTTCCCAGCCCAGCCGGATCAGGTCGGGATTGCCGCTGACGATGAACGGCGCCAGACAGGCCTTGATCTTCGTTTCCTTGTACTGAATCAGCCGCGTGATCCGCCGACTCGCATACCCACCGACACGGCGAATGTAAGCTTCGTCAAACTCGAAGTGCAGCGTCGGATCAGCGGGCGGCGCGCCATAGAGCGTCTGGTATTTGCCCCGCAGATTGGCCGCCACCAGTCGTCCGAAATCGCTTTCATCAGCGCGCAGATAATGTTTGATGCGCCGCCCGTCCGCGCCCTGCTCAGTCCGCGACACACTCAGCGGAGAGAGCGCCACAAAGCGCATGCAGTCAGTGAAAACCGGCGGCGTAACGATTTCGATTCCGGTCACGGCAAACTGCGTCCGGCCAATTCTGACGACTTCCTGCGCGGCCAGCCCGGCCACCAGAGCTTCAATAAACTCCGGCAGCGGCGAACCGATCTGCCAGTGAACTGACCCGGCATCGAAGCATTTCGCCTCATCCTGAAAGCGATACGGCGGCAGTTCCGGCAGCGCAAAGACAAAGAACTTCAATCGGCGGTCTGTCATCCGAGTTGCCTCTGAATACAGCCCCTCATCGTGCAGCCAGCCCGCCAGATTCGGAGCCGCGACCGCCACAGCCTGATAAATAAAGGCTGCCAGCGGATGATGATTGACCGGCATCGAGGCGGGATAAGTCAGCGGAGTCAGCGTAATTCTGATGCGCATGCAGGTGTTCCTCACAGGTTCGATAAGCACTCCAACTTGGTTCAAGCGCTCCTTGAGCTGAACGTTGAAGAGTTTCAGTTTCTCACAGGTTCGATAAGCACTCCAACAAAAGACGGCGAAATTCCGCTCTCACCCTAAGCTCGACTCCTATGAAAATCACAGTGGCGCTTCGGATAAAGTCGTTGCCGGTTCGAGCATCACTTTGAGCCCAAGAGCTTCCAGCTTGTGAACGAGTTTGTTTTGATACTGACGGGCATTCTGGCGATCAAAGTAGTCCCCACCGAGTTCCTCGTAAGCGGCTCGTTTCGACAGCAAGTGATAGGCGATTACCAGGATGCTGTGCCCAACTGCTACTAACGCCCGCTTCTTTCCTAAGCGGGTCGTGAGCCGCCGGAATTGCGATGCGAGATAGGTGTTCTTGGTGCGTGTCGCCGCCCAGGCCGCCTGAGTCAGCGCGCCGCGCACATAGACATTTCCTTTCTTGGTTTGGCCGGACAATGGTTTGCCGGCCGACTGGTGATTGCCGGGACAAATCCCCGCCCAGGAGGCGAGGTGGGCGGCGGTCGGAAAGCGAGACATCTCGGTGCCGATTTCCGAGATGATCGTTTCGGCAACCCGTTCCCCGACGCCGGGGATGGTCTGAAGGAGAGTGACGGCTTCTTGCATAAAGGGATCCTGGCAGTCGGTAAGCTGTCGTTGAATCTCCACGTTCGTGTTCTCTACCGCGCCCTGAAGATGGTCGTACTGTCGCAGCAGTTCTTTGAGAAGAAAGCGTTGCGTCGGCGTCAGGCGGCCGGTCAGCGCCTGCTCCAGTTGCGCGGTTTTAGCTTTGAGCCTGCCCTGTGCGAACTGCGCCATCTTCTCGGCGTCGGCTTCCCCGTCGGCTAACGCGTTGAGCATCAGCCGCCCAGAGTAGCCGAGGACGTCTGAGGCGACTTGCCCGAGTTTGATGTTGGCCGACTCGATCAGCTTTTGGATCCGATTGGCGACCGCCGATAAGTCACGAACCAGCGTCTGCCGGTGGCGCGTCAGTTCTCGCAGTTCGCGGATATGCAAGGGCGGAATGAAACTGGCCTTCAACAGTCCATGGCGAAGCAGGTCGCAGATCCACTCGCAGTCTCGGACGTCAGTCTTGCGGCCCGGGACGGCTTTGATGTGCTGGGCGTTGACTAAGATCACTTCTAAGTTGCCCTCAAGGATGTTGAAAACAGGACGCCAATAGACGCCCGTGCTCTCAATGGCAACGTGCGTACAACCCGCTGCGGTGAGCCAGTCAGAGAGTTGTAAGAGGCCGTCCGTCATCGTGGTAAAGGTTCGGACCTGCTTCTGCCCTCGAATGTAGAGGCAGGCGACAACGGTCTTGGCGTGAACGTCGAGGCCACAGCAACAAGCATAGATGACTTCCATCTGGATCCTCCGACGGTGGTCCTCAGAATGAGAACCAAACTGAAAGAGTCTCCTATGCGTGCTCGCCTCAGGCGGCAACAATTGGCGGTGCCAAACTGGTTCTCACGGTCAGGCTTTATCCCGGGTTAAGGGCGCCAAGTCGAGAGCGACCTTCGGTCACTGAGGACAGGGTGATCATACTTCTGACGCTCTTTATTTTCATCGCTGGTGGTGTACCAAGATTCATCAAGGCTTTACCCATTTGCGGTCTTTGAAATGAGAACGGCAGGCCGCGCATCATCGGGATGAAATCTTTTCCACGAGAGTCTTCCTGATGAAAGCGCTACCTGCCGAACTTTTGCCTTTTATCGCAGAGTTTCAACTGCTGTTTTCCAGGTCCGTTTGGGTCAACGCACAGACTTTGCTGACCGGCGCGATTCTGGCGATTGGCAAGCGCACTGTCACCGCTTGTTTGCAGGTCAGGGGCCAAAGCGATGACGAGCATTTCCAAAATTATCATCGCGTGCTCAATCGCGCGCGGTGGTCGGCGCTCAAGGCCAGTCGTGTGTTGATGCGTTTGTTGATTGCGACTTTCGCTCCGACGGGCGAATTGGTTTTCGGTTTGGACGACACGATTGAACGGCGGCGCGGAGCGAAGATCAAAGCCAAAGGGATCTATCGCGATCCGGTCCGTTCGAGCCATGCGCACTTTGTCAAAGCCAGCGGATTGCGCTGGCTCAGTTGTCTGTTGCTGGCTACGGTGCCCTGGGCAAGGGTCGTCCGGGGATTGCCGTTTCTGACGGTGCTGTGCCCATCCGAACGCTATTACGCGGCGAAGAAGCGGGCGCATCAAAAGTTGACCGAGCGCGCGTGGCAGATGATGGCACTGCTCTCGCGTTGGTTGCCGGATCGTGCCCTGGTCTTTGTGGCCGACAGCAGCTTTGCCGTGTTGGTCTTGTTGGATCAGGTGAGTCGGCACAAGAACGTCAGCCTGCTTACGCGGCTGCGGATGGATGCGCAGTTGTTTGACTTCGCGCCGGAGCGCAAAGCTGGTCAAAAAGGACGACCTCGCATCAAAGGCGCGCGGCGTCTTTCGCCCGAACAGCGATTGAAAGATCGCCAGACAAAATGGGAAAAGCTGGAAATTGAAAACTGGGATGGCGGCGGCCAACGTCAGGTCGAGGTTTACAGCGAAACCTGTTTGTGGGGCACCACCGGCAAACCGTATGTGCCGATTCGCTCTCGTGCTGGTGCGCGATGTGCTCGGCGAATTTGAACCGTGCGCTTTTCTCTCGACCGAACTGACGCACAAACCGCTTCAGATGCTGACCTGGTTCGTGCGGCGTTGGTGGATGGAAGTGACTTTTGAAGAATCGCGGGCGCACCTCGGAATTGAGACGCAACGGCAATGGAACGACCTGGCGATCGCACGCTCGACGCCCGTTCTGTTCGGACTGTTCTCGCTGGTGACGCTGCTGGCCAACGCTTTGATTCAAGACCAGACAAAGATGGTTCGCGCCACAGCCTGGTACGAAAAAGAGCAACCGACCTTCAGCGACGCGCTGGCCCTGGTAAGACGTTGTTTGTGGGGTAGTTGCCATTTTCAAACGTCGCCTTGCGAGCCTGACATCGTGAAAATCCCGCGCTCGTTATTCGAGCGATTGACTGACACTGTGTGCTACGCTGCGTGAATGGATAAAGTCGAACTTAGCGATCCTTGCGCGAGTCGTGCGTCCCACAATCATGACTTTTGCAATAGGAAAATTGCTGTTTCGCCCTCACATCCAACGACTTGTTAGATGCGCTGTTGTTTTCACCACGCAACCGACACACCGCGTGTTGCCTTTCGCGCATTTTGATTTCAAACCTACGTGATTCCGAGCAAGTTCAAGGCGCAATTTTTTCATAGACGTTGTATGCGTCGTAAAACATCAAGGTAATCGCGCCCTGCGAGTTTTCCTTGAATCCGAAGAGTACTTGTCCGGCGCGCTCGCCGTCAGCCAGGACAAAAAGCATTGGCTCAATCTGTTTCCAGCGTCCGCCCAGAAAGGAGAGCATCCCGTCAGCCGTCACCTTTACTTCAAAAGGATTCGGGACGTAAGCCCCGGAATTTGGCGGGCAAGTGTGGCAGTAGATAAGCGAGCGATATTTACCAGCAAATTTTTTGAGCGCGTCAGGCGCTGGATTTTTCGCCTGCGGCACTGCCGGTTTGGGAGCGGGAAAAGAGCGATTGAAAAGTTCGGTTTTGATTTTTTCGCCCAAAGGGATGCCGCCGGTTTCGGTATTACAGGCGACGAAAATTCCCAAATTCTTTTCCGGCACGAGCGTCAGCAAGGCCGAATAACCGTCGTCCATCGTGCCGCCGTGTTCAATAAACCGCAGCTTGTTTTGCGTGCCTTCATAAAAGCCGTAAGCCCAGCCGGAAATTTTCGGGTGATTTCTAAAATGCGTCGCCTGCATTTCCCGCGCGGCGCGTTCGCTCAAAATCCTCTTCCCGTCAAGCGCGCCCAGTTGCAGATGGGCAAGCATAAAACGCGCCATATCAGTTGCCGTGCTGTTGATGTCCGAGGCTGGATAAGTATGAAACCATTGAAACGGGAGCGGCTGATATTTGTTTTCAGCATATTCGTAACCGGTGGCTAAATCCTGTTGGTATTCATGCTTAACGGCGGCAATGCTGGTGTGATTCATCTGCAGCGGCGCGAAGATATTTTTCTGAAGATAAAGCTTGAAAGGCATTTTGGTGATTTGCTCGACGGCCAGCGCCGCCAACGCCGGATTGTAGGTGCTGTAACTGATCGTTTCGCCCGGCGGCGCACGCCTCACAATTCGCGGCTTCAGAAATTCGCCGAGCGGGACAACCTTATTTTCATCGCTCGTGCGTCTGCCCGGACTGATTTCGTCCAGGCCCGAAGTATGTGTGAGCAAATCGTGGAAAGTGATCGGGCGCGAAAACGTGTCAGGAACTGTCACGCCTGTCAGGTATTTGTTGACATCATCCGTCAACTTTATTTTTTTGCGGTCAGCCATCTGCATCACGGCACTTGCGGTAAAGACTTTCGTAATCGAGCCGATGCGAAAAATAGTTTTGTCGGGAACGACGGGCGTCTTCTTCTCAATGTCGGCCACACCATAGCCTTTGGTGAAAACAAGTTTGCCGTCTTTGACCAGCGCAATAACCGCGCCTGGAATATGCAGCTTCGTCATTTGACCGGCAAAAATTGGGTCAAGCAAAGCCTCTAATGCTTTTGAGTCGGACAAATGATTCGCCTGCGCTATTTGGGCCTGAATTTTAGTCGGCGGTTGAAGCTGCATAAAAACCAAAATCCAAACTATCAGCCAACACCTCAATCGCACATGAATTGGATGGTTCATAAAATTCCTGCTTATTTATTGCGGGCGACGAAACAAATTGCCGTCCACCCAGATGCCCTGATCGCGGATGTTGTCTACGCGATACAGCTTCCAGCCGTCCGCCGTTTTCTTCCAGGTCTCGCGTTGCACCGCACGGGCATCCACCTGATGGATTTGCCCATCGGGTAAGCGTTGCCTGCGCACCGTTTTTTGTGTGACATCGGCGCTTGCCAGGTCGCCCTGCACGTCAATCGTGCCGATGGCAAAATCCAGCGTGAGGAATTCCTCGATCATCCCCAGCAGCCGCACGGTGTAAGCCTGCATATCGGCGCGCGTGTTGGTCGTGCCGTCGGGTAAGACGGTGTGAAAATCGTCGGCGCGCAACGCCATGACGGCTGCCACATCCTTTTGCTGGAAGGCGGCGCTGTTTTGGGCATACCAGTCCTCAAGCGCCTTGCGCACGGGCTTGGATTTGTCCCGCAGGATGAGCTTGCCGCCTTTGGTTTTTACTTTCACGTCCTCCCGCTTGCTTTCCTGCGCGTGTGCGCCAAACGATGTCGAGAAAGCAACCAAGAGCATCGCAACACTAAGCAGCACGATGTTTTTCATAACCATTCCTTTCATTCGCATCGAAGTGCAATCATTGGATCAACCTTTGTCGCCCGCCGCGCTGGCAGATAACAGGCCGCGAGCGCGACCAACAGCAACAGCAAGGCGATTCCCGCAAACGTCAGCGGGTCGGTCGGACGCACGCCAAACAGCAGGCTTTCCATCCAGCGCATTAGGGTGAAGGCTGCCAGCAAGCCCAAGCTAATCCCGATCAACGCCAGTTTCAGGCCTTGTCTGAGAATCAACGTCAGCACGTCCCGCCCGCTTGCGCCGAGCGCCATCCGTATGCCGAGTTCGTGAGTGCGTTGCCTGACCGCGTAAGAGATCACCCCGTAAATCCCGATTGCCGCCAACAGCAACGCCAGCGCTGCCAGACTCGACAGCAAGATCAGCGTCAGGCGGCGCTGCGCGAGCGAATTGCCCAGCAGTTGATCCATCGTCCAGACCCCAAAGACTGGCAGGTCTTTGTCTATGGCGTGAATCGCCTGTTCGACCACCGAGGCCAGCGCGGCGGGGTTGCGCTCCGCACGCACGACTAGGCCCAGCGTTTGGTTAGGCATCTGTGGATACGGCAGATACGTCTGCATCAAAGTGGCTCTGTCTACGCCATCCATCTTGACGTCATTGACAACGCCGACGACTTCGCGCCAGGGTTCCTTGTCTTCGGGGAAGCCTTGTTTGATGTGCTTGCCGATGGGGTCTTCATTCGGCCAGATGCGGCGGGCGAGCGTTTCGTTGATGATAACGACGGGTGCGGATTCCGCCGTGTCGGCGGCGGTGAAGTAGCGTCCGCGCAGCAGTCGTATGCCCATCGTCTCGAAGTAATTTGCGCTCACACGCAGGTAACCCGACATCGGTAAATCGGCGTGCGAGGGCACGGGTTTGCCCGCCGCAATAAAAACCGAGCCCCAGTTGGTTCCGTCTATCGGCAACGAATGCGTCAGCGCGGCAGAACGCACGCCGGGCACCGCCTGCACGCGGGCCAGGCATTCGTCGTAAAAAACGCGCGACGCCTGCGGAGTGTATTTTTTCCCTTCCAGTCGCAGCCGCAGCGTCAGCAAGTTGTCCATCTTAAAGCCTGGGTCAACGTGCAACAGGTTCCACATCGAACGCACGAGCAACCCCGCTCCGGTGAGCAACACCAGCGACAAACTGACTTCGGCAATCAGCAAGGCTTTGCGCATCCCGTCGTGCGCTGCGCCTGTCGCCAGCCGCCTGCCGTCTTTGAGCGCCGTTTGCAAATCGATCTTTGCGGCTTGCCAGGCTGGCAGCAACCCAAACAACAAACTGGTCAACACGGCCAAGCCGAGGGTGAAGAGCAACACGCGATTGTCCAACCCGACGCGACTGAGTCCGGGAATTTCTGCCGGAGCCAGGGCCAGCAAACCTTGCAGCATCCAACTCCCCAGCAGCAATCCGCCCGCGCCGCCAAGTCCGGCAAGCAACAAGCTTTCGCTGAGCAATTGCCGAATGACGCGCCAGCGGCTGGCGCCGAGCGCTAAACGCACGGCCAGTTCTTTTTGCCGCTCCGCCGCGCGCACCAGCATCAAGTTCGCGACGTTGATGCAGCCGATGAGCAAAATGAAGCCGACCGCGCCGAGCAAAACCCAGAGCGAATGCTGCACGCTCTCGGACATCACGTCCTGCAGCGCTTCTGCCTGTGCGCTCTTGCCTTCGTTGAACTCTGGATATTCCCGCGCGAGTTGTTGGCCAATCGCGTCCATTTCGCCGTTCGCCTGCCGGAGCGTCACGCCCGGCTTCAGACGCGCGATGGCGTAAAAGTCAAAGGTGCTGTTCCCTCGGCCTGCGAAGCCGGAATCAGGCTCGAGCGCCAGACCTAGCGGCGTGTAAACATCCGCCTTCTTGAAATACTCAAAGCCCCGCGGCAGCACGCCAATCACCGTGTAGCTCTCGTTGGTCATCCGCAAGGTCTGGCCGATGACATTCAACTCGCCGCCGAAACGCTGCTGCCAGAAGCCATGACTGACAATGACCGTGCGCGCCGCGCCGTAGCGATCATCGGCCTCGGTAAACATTCGTCCGAGTTGCGGCTGGATGCGGAGCAACAGGAAGAAATTCCAGTTGACCGTATACCCCGACACACGCACCGCTTTGTCCCCGCCGGTCAGCGTAAAATTTCGTGGCCACCCGATGGCCATGCCTTCAAACGATTGTGCGCGCGTGCGCCAGTCGGCATAGTTCGGGTACGATGCGGATTGCCGCTCCCCCTCACGCGTCTTTTCCGACAACAGTACCAGCCGCTCCGACTCCGCAAAGGGCAGTGGGCGTAGCAACAGCGCATTGACGACGCTAAAAATCGCCGTGTTCGCGCCGATGCCGAGCGCCAGCGTCAGCATAGCAATCAACGTGAAGCCAGGCTTCTTCAACAACATTCGCGCGCCGTAGCGCAGGTCTTGCCATAAGGTTTGCATCATTGCCTCCTATTCAGTTCGCAAAGCGATCATCGGATCAACCTTCGTCGCCCGCCGCGCTGGCAGGTAACAAGCGATGAGCGCCACCGTCAGCAAGAACAATGGAATCGCCGCAAACGTCAGTGGGTCGGTCGCGCTGACCTCATAAAGCAGGCTTTTCAGCAGCCGCGTCAGTCCGAACGATGCCGCCAGGCCAATTGCCATCCCCACGAGCGCGAGCTTGAAGCCTTGTGTGATGACCAGCCGCAACACATCGCGCCGTTGCGCGCCCAACGCCATCCGCAGGCCGATCTCATGCCGCCGCTGCGCGACCATGAAAGACAGCACGCCATAAAGGCCAATGCCGGCGAGCAGCGCTGCCGCGACGGCGAAAATCGTGAGCAGCAACATGCTCAAGCGCCGCGGGGCGACCGATTGATTGAGCACCGTGGTCATCGTTCTGAGGTTCGCCAGGGCGAGGTCTTTGTCCACAGCCTTGACCTGCTCGCGGATGGAATTGATGGCCGCCTTCGGATCGCCCTGCGTGCGCACGTTGAGCGCCATCGAGCGCCAGGCGTTCTGCGCGTGCGGCACGTAAACCAGCCCCTGCAGTTCGTCATCGCGCCCGAAATAGCGCACGTCCGCGACGACGCCGACGATCTCGCGCAGCTTGTTTTCGTCGCGCCACGATCGTATGCGTTTGCCGAGCGGGTCTTCGTTCGGAAACATCCTGTGCGCGAATGTCTCGTTGATGATGATGACCGGATTGCCCGTCTCGCTGTCGCGTCCGTTGAAGTCGCGCCCTTTGATTAACGTTGTACCGTTGGTCTTAAAGTAGCCGGGGCTGACAACGTTCCACTGCCCTTGCACCTCGGTTCCGGCGGGAGGCTCCGGTCTGCCCTCGGCCAGAAACACTCTGCCCAAATAAAATCCGCCGCCGCCCAACGGCAAGGCAGAACTGACGGCGGCGGACTCGATGCCCGGCGTCGCTTCCAACCGCTCGACTATGCTGCGGTAAAACGCCAGCACGCGCGCTTCGTCGGGGTAGCGCACGCGCGGCGCATTGAGTTCCATCGTGACCAGGCGTTCGACCTGAAGACCAGGAGCAATCTGCTGGACGCGCGCGAAGCTGCGAATCATCAGCCCCGCGCCGACCAGCAGCACGAGCGACAGTGCGACTTCGGCAACAATCAGCGCGCTGCGCAAGCGTTGGCTCTGCACGCCGCCGACCTGGCGCGCGGATTCCTTGAGCGTGTGGTTGAGGTCGGGCTTGGTTGATTGCAAGGCGGGAATCAACCCGCAGAGGACGGCAGTCAGAAGCGTAATCGCCAAGGCGAACAGGAGCACACCGGCGCTGACGTTGATTTCAGCCAGGCGCGGCGTGTCCGCAGGCGCGATGGCCTTCAGCGCATCCACGCCCCAAATCGCGCAGAGAAAACCGAGCGCGCCGCCCAAGAGCGCAAGCAACAAACTCTCGGTCAGCAGTTGGCGCACCAGTCGCCCCCGCCCAGCGCCCAGCGCCAGCCGTATCGCCAGTTCGTGTTCGCGTGTCGCCGCGCGCGCCAGCAGCAGATTGGCGACGTTGACGCAGGTGATGAGCAGCACGAATCCGACCGCCGCCAACAGCACCCACAGCGAAGTCTGCAACTGTCTGCCGACGACATAATCGCGCAGCGGCACGGCGCGATTGCTCCAGCCTTTGCGCGATTCTGGATGGTCCTGCTCCACGCGGCGCGCGATGGTCGCCATCGCCGCGTTCGCCTGTTCAATCGTCGCACCTGGTTTCAATTGGGCAATCCCGGAGAAGATCATATTGTCGCGGCGCTGCATGTCAGGATCATTCGGCGCGACGGCCAGCGGCAGAATCACATCTCGATCATTCGGCCAGAGCGAATCCGGCGGCGCGACGCCGACCACCGGATAGGGGCGACCGTTGAGGTAAATGTTCTGCCCGATGATGTTTGGATCGCCGCCATAACGCCGCTGCCACAACCCGTGCGAGATGACGACGGCGCGCACCGGCCCGGACGTGCTGAAATCGTCGGCCTGAAACGTCCGACCGAGCAGCGGCGCGACGCCCAGCACGGCGAAGTAATCTTGCGAAACGACGGCCAATTGCACGCGCTCCGGTTCGCCCGCGCCGCCGCTCAGATCAAGCTGGGTCGTCACGCCGTCTATCGCGGCGACGTGCTCGAAGATGCGCTCGCGCTGCCAATCCAGATAATCGGCATAGCTGATGCTGGAGTTGTCATCTCCGCGCGCCGGGTTGAAGGAGACCGGAACCACCAATCGTTCCGCGTTACGGTAACGCAGCGGACGCAGCAACACCGCATTGACGACGCTGAAAATCGCCGTGGTTGCGCCGATGCCTAGGCTGAGCGTGAGTACAGCAATCAAGGTGAAGCCAGGATTTTTGACTAACATTCGCGCGCCGTAGCGCAGGTCTTGCAGAAGTGTTTGCATAGTTCCTCCTCGTTTTCCATTTACCTCGTAATGCGACCAGCGGATCAACTTCGGCTCATTCCAGCGAGGAAGAGGCATGTGCTCCCTTCCAGATCACGGCTGCGTCATAGCCATAGATCGTCCGAATGACATCGGGATTCCAGCCTTCGAGACCACGCATTGCCAGTGGACGCAGGGCGCGCAAGTCAATCACCTCATGCCCCGTGGCACTGGCGTTCGACAGCACGCGCGTGAGTCGCCCGTCGCCAACTCCGAAGTCGTCAAAGTCGTCGGTCGCGACGGAACCGAAACTCCGTCCCTGTCCCGGAACAGCTTGCCGAGAACCCGGACCGGGAAGGACAAGCAGGTGAAAAGCTGGTTCGCCCGTGAGCGCCGCCACCTCATCGGCCATTGCCCCGACATCGAAGACATTGACGTAATTGGCTCCGCGGATCATGTGGTTATAACCAAATTTCAGCATGACCTTGGGAGGCGCTTTGCGCCCTTGATCCGCCCTCAACAGACCGGCCAGGTTGCTCCGCATCCATTGCGCGCGGCGCTGCAAATAAGGCCACCTGCCGCCGGAGCGTTCCGCGGCTTCGATGGCCAGCGAGCCTTCCAGCGTGCGCATGATCGAGTCACTCGCGCGGTCCGCGTTCGGCCAGTCAGCCCGTAGCGCCGATGCCAGGGCCGGGTCTGCGGACAAGAGGAACAGGTCATCTCCGTTCCGCGTTTGCTCAAACCGCGCCCGCGCGTTGACGGCTGCCTCTTTCAGACGCGCGAAGGCGTCGCGTGCGCGCGGCGGGACGCTGGCTTCGAGCCGGGAGATCAGATACCGCTCGCTAAAAATCTCACGGTCGAGTCCCCAGAGAACCCGCTCACCCTTGGGCGCGGCGCTGACGACATCGGCAAGAAACTGAGCTTCCTCGCGCAGGTTGTAGAACGTAAACGCGCCGGGGTTAGTCAGAAGCTCCACGATGCCCTTGAGTCCGTTGCGCTGCGCGGCTGCCTCAAGGTCTTCGGCGATGGGTGGCGACAACTCAACGGCCATCCGGCTGTAACCAGAACCGCGAAGCGCATGGAAGAGAGCCGCTGAAAACCGTGCCGTTTCCGCGACGCCATGCTCTTCGCCGAGCAGTGTGAACCGCGCAGCCCGCGCTTCCTGAACAAGCCAGTCCCAGCCGCGTCCCGCCGGATTATCGTTCATGGTAAGGGGAAGCCTGTTTCGTTGCAGAGCCTGGAGAAGACGCGCTGCCGGAGCAGAGAGAGTCTGAGACCGCTCCTGTCCGAAAGCGCACGCGCCCGCCAGCGAGGCTAACCCACTGGCGAAGAGTAGATCGCGTCGTTTTATCTTCATCTTCATTATCCTCTTGCACTACTTCTTACCAGATTAGTTCGCAGCAGCGCCTGCTTTTGCCGGTGCCGCATTTCCTGGTGACTCTGCCGAAGTCGAACCACAAGCGCAGGTCAGATCTCAGGCATGCGCTTCGGCTTCAGAAAACATCTTTCAGCGCGCCAGTCGCAGCGCGCCGCTGTCTACCGCTCTCACGTCGTCCGGCCATTCAGCTTCCATAAACCGTACCCCCACCAGACCGCATAGACCCGGTATAGCAAGTATGGAATCAGCGAGCTTGCTGCCGTCTGGTCAAGCCGCATTAAGCAGAGAAACAGCGCCGCGTCCAGAACCGGGAAGAAAGCCCCTACGATAAAACTAAACCGCAGGTTTTGGGCGCGAAAGATGAGGTAATTCGTCAGGGCGTTGATGACCATCATGACCAGAATGAGCGCCAGGGCCACTGACTTAAGGGCAGCGCCGCCGTCGAGCTTAAGGAGGCGGTAAAGAATGAACCAAAAGATCACATAATAGAGGCCGCCGATGATTGACCAAAGCCAGAGCGGGGCCGAATAAGGCGGGAAGCGCAGCCTGGCAAAGAAGGGTTTCACCTGGCTGCCCGCGCACACGCCCTCTAAGGCCGCCGCTACGAGACAGATTCCGATGGCAGTGATTACGGCATAACCAGTCGTCATAGCTTGCGCCTACGGTTCGCTTCGACAGTCGCCGAACAGTGCTTTCTGCGTGTTGCCGAATTTATTGCGGGCGACGAAACAAATTGCCGTCCACCCAGATGCCCTGATCGCGGATGTTATCTACGCGATACAGCTTCCAGCCGTCCGCCGTCTTCTTCCACGTCTCTCGTTGCACCGCATCGGCCTCAACCTGATGTAACTGGCTGTCCTGTAAGCGTTGCTTTCGCACTGTTTTTTGCGTGACGTCGGCGCTCGCCAGGTCGCCCTGCACGTCAATCGCCCCGATGGCAAAATCCAGCGCGCCGAATTTCTTGATCATGCCCAGCAGCCGCACAGTGTACGATTGCATCTCGGCGCTGCTTTCATGGGTTTTCTCCCTTCGCGTTTCGTCGTACTCCGTTCGTAAAGTGGTCTGCGCGCTGAAGCCCTCGCCTTCGTGCCTCCAGCCTGATGACATTCACGAACCACTTTCTCCGCGTGAGGCAATCACACCTATAGTTCAACCCGTGTGCCAGCTTCCGCTGGACAACTAAACCTTGCATCTGTCGGAGTTAGGCGTGCGCGAGGAAGATGTTACCTGCCGTGAGTGTTCATTTCCGGGATGTTTGTTTCCCGAATTCGGGTAAGCATTCTGCTTGCGGGCGGCCCATTCCTGTTTTGCTGGTTGACATCACTCTCAATAACCAGCTTGCATTTTTTTTGAATATTTTTCCGTTTTACCGGCTACGTGTTGATGAAGGGCAATGATGGACGAGGCAACAGCAATCAAGCAGTGTCAGCGCGGCGAACGGGAGGCATTTCGCTTTTTCGTCGAACGCTACCAAAAGCAGGCCGTCGCACACGCCCTCGCCATTCTCGGCAACCGTGCGGACGCACTGGATGCCGTGCAGGAAGCGTTTCTGGATGCGTACCTGGCGCTGCCGAAATTCGACGCCGCGCGGCGCTTCTATCCCTGGTTTTATGTGCTGCTGCGCCATCGTTGTTACAAACTGGCGGCGCGCAGCAAACCAGCAGAGAACATTGAGGAAGTTGCCCTGCTCGCGCCGCAATCCGATGTTTCGCGCGAAGAGTCGCTGGCGCTTGAAGCGGCGCTCGGCGCGCTGCCGGACGAAGACCGGGAGTTACTCATGCTGAAATATCTCGATGGTCTTTCTTATGACGAATTGAGCGAGCGGCTGGAAATCCCACGCGGGACGGTGATGAGCCGCCTCTTTGCTGCGCGCCGAAAATTGCGCGCCCAACTGACAGGAAAGCAAATATGAAATGTGAAGACGCACTGCTCGCTGTCATGGCAATGCTGGACGGCGAGTTAACAGAAACCTCCCGCAAAGAAGCGACTGCGCATCTGGCAGCGTGCGAAAGCTGTCAGCGTGAGGCGGAGCAAATACGACAGCTCGGCGCGTTGTTCGGCGCGCAAAGGCGCCACGAATACACCGCCGATTTGTGGCCTTTCATCGCCGCGCGGTTGCCTGCGCCGCGACCAGCAAGGTGGCAGCCTTTTGTTTGGGCTGCCGGATTGCTGGTGCCTGGCAAATTGCTGGAACTGCTGCCTGAACGCGATGCGAGCCTTTGGTTCAAGCTCCTGCCGGTGCTGATCGTTCTCGCGCTGTTCGGGTGGCTTAAAGAAAATCCGTTTCGGATCAACACCGAATTGACCTTGGAAAGGGAAGAAATATGAAAACGCCTGACACACAGGAATACACCATCCTCGGACAGAAGTACGCTTATGCGACCGTTTCTCTGCTGCTTGGAATTGGTTGTTTCATCAACCTTGTCGGCATGGAGAAGGCCATCTTAGCTATCATCTTTGGTTACCTTGCGCTACGAGGGCAACCCGCCCCTGCGCTCACGGCACGTCGCGTGTGGGCGAAAGTCGGCATCATTTTAGGCGGGCTGCTCCTGTTGATTGTGCCGCTCGCCATTCTCTTGAACCTTGATCGCCTGCGCCAGTTCATCGAAGTGTTGTCGCGACTCAGCGAGGGCAGGTAGAAAGCAAAACTTATGAAAAACACACTGCAACAACTGACGGCACTCATCACGCTGGCGCTGGCGCTGACGCTTTCGCTGCGCGCGCAAAACGACGCGCTCGCTGGCAACTGGCTCGCTCGACTGGAATTCAATGGAAGCACGTTGCGGCTCGTGCTGAAAATCGTCGCCAACAGCGACGGCTCGTTGATCGCGAAACTCGATAGCCTGGATCAGGGCGCGCGCGATTTGCCGATGGACGAGATCACACAGGAAGGCGACACACTGCGCTTTGTCGCGCAGAAACTGGGCCTGCATTATGAAGGAAAGCTCAATTTGAAGGGCGCGGAGATTGCGGGAACCCTCAAACAAGGTGGCGGCGCGCTGCCGTTGGTTTTCCGACGCACCGCCGTTGCGCCCACGCTGCATCGCCCGCAAGACCCGCTTCCGCCTTATCCCTATCACGAGGAAGAGGTCAGCTATAAAAATGAGAATGAGAACGTAAAGCTGGCTGGCACGCTGACGTTTCCGCGCGACGGAAAACGACATCCGGCAGTACTCCTGATTACGGGCGCCGGTGCGCAGGATCGCAATGAAACCATTGCCGGACATCGCCCGTTCCTCGTGCTGGCGGATGCGCTGACGCGCGCGGGCATCGCCGTTTTGCGTGTGGATGATCGGGGCGTCGGTGGCTCGGACGCCGGCGTGCCGAACCCGACGAGCGAAAATTATGTGGAGGATGTGCTGGCGGGAATCGCTTATCTCAAAACCCGGCAGGAAATCGCGCCGCAACAAATCGGCCTGATCGGTCACAGTGAAGGCGGCATGATTGCGCCGCTGGCCGCCGTGCGCTCGTCGGACGTAGCGTTTATCGTGCTGCTTGCCGGAGGCGGACAACCCGGCACGGAGTTGATTTACACGCAAACCGCGTTGCAGCAAAAAAAGAATGGCGTGGCCGCAAGTGTCACGGCACAAACCATCGCCGCACAGCAACAGCTTTTCGCCATCCTGCAAGCGGAGCCGGAAAACACGAGCGCCGAGAAAAAACTGCGCGCTTGTCTCCAACAGCAATTGGAGAAATTGCCCGCCGACCAACGCGCCGCCTTCGCCTCAGGCAAAGCCACGTTGGAAGCGCAAATCCCGCTGTTTCTGTCGGCGTGGTTTCGCTATTTCATCGCGTATGACCCGCGCCCGACATTGGTGAAAGTGAAAGTTCCCGTGTTGGCCTTGAACGGCGAAAACGATGTGCAAGCGGCAGCCAAAGAAAACCTGTCGCTCATCGCGGCGGCCTTGAAGGCAGGAGGCAATCGGGATTACACGATTCAATCGTTCCCGAAACTTAATCACCTGTTTCAGACGAGCGAAACGGGCTTACCCCACGAATACGAACGCAGCGAAGAAACCATTGCGCCCGCCGTGTTGACGACCATCACAAACTGGATTTTGCAAAGAACTCACCAACGATAACTGAAACTGACTATCGCCATTCGTGCAAGAGCGCGTTGTCCGCCTTCTCAGCCTGAAGAGAAAAGGCTTGAGTGGCAGGATGTTTATCGGGGACGCCGGAGGCGCGGCGCTCGCCGTGGGCAAAGGATATGGCATCCCTAGTTTCGGCTGCGAGCTATCGCCTGAATGCGGCAGCGCCGGATAGGGCTTATTCAAAGTAGCGAGTTGAGCGCCGCGAGTTGAGGCAAGCGGCGCGCCGGGAATGGTACTACGAGCGGTAGCGAGTCCCGTGCCGAGGAAGCGGTCTCCCAGGCACGGGACTCGCTACCGCTCGTAGTACCATTCCCGCCCACTAAGCTACTTTGAATAAGCCTTGCAGCGCCGGAGGCGATAGTTTCAGCCTTCGGCCAGCAACTCGCCATGGGCACAGCGGTGGCCAAGGCATTACCACTGCCGACTGAACTCGCGGGCACGAGTGTGCGCGTGGATGGTGTACTGGCGCCGTTATTTTTCGTCTCGCCGCAGCAGATCAATTTTCTGATTCCTCCGCTCACCGGAACGGGTATTGCCGAGGTCGAGATTACCGCCGCCGACGGGACGGTTCCGCGTAGCGGCTTAACAGTGACGACGACGGCTGCGGCCATCTTTACGGCGAACGCTCAGGGGAATGGCGTGCCGACAGCGCTGGTGACCAATGACGGGATAAACCATCGGTCAGTGGGCAATCCCGACGGCACGCCGAACCTGATCAGGGCGGGCGAGTTTCTGATTCTTTTCGGAACCGGAATTCGTGGCGTGGCCACAGACACCGTCAAGGTGAACATCGGCGGCATAGACGCGCCAATACTCTACGCCGGTAAGCAAATGGATTTCGTCGGACTGGATCAGATCAACACGCAGATTCCGACCGGGCTGTCTGGCGAAGCACTCGCCACGCTGTCAATCAACGGGCGCGCCGCGAATGCGGTGCGGTTGCTGATTGCAGCGCCGGGGCAGTAGCGCCAGAGAGGCGCTGAATCGCCGTGTCAATGCGCTCGGCCTGGTCGCCCTGCGCCAGGTTGGCGGGCTTGGTGCGAATGGCGGCCAGATGCGCGAAGACGGTGTTGCGAGGGCCGCCCCTGTTCAAGCGCCGTTTTCAGCGCGCTGTCTTATGGTTTCGCGGCAGGCCGTTTGAATTGCGCTTCATCCAATTCGACATTCCATTTGATCTCTGTGAAGCGTTGCAGCGTGCTGAAACCGGGGAATATTTGACGCACGGTGAAAGGCCACTGCACGCCATTCACGGCGCGGTAATCCTCGAAGTCGTTGGCGAGAGGGATGCGGCCCAGCGCCGTCTGCGCTTCGATTTGCCGGCGCACGAGCAGCCCGGTTTGCGTGTCGAAATAGAGCCATTCGCGCGCAAACCCCATCGGCCCGATGCGGGTTTCGACCGGCGTCGCCTCAATGACCCAGACTGTGCGCTCACCAATCCGCGCCTGGCCGGTGATCGCCATCCGCGTGTATTGCGACCGTAAATTGTAGTTCCGATCAAATTGCGCCTCGCGGCGGATCATGCCCAGATCGGTCGCGCTCATCCCCAGCGTGCGCCCGCCGAATTGCTGCCAGCCGGTTTCGCCATCAAAAGCGCGCACGGCCTTGTCATTGCCTTGCGTGTTGACCAGCAGCAGCCGGTTGGGGGCTTTGCGGTAGACCTCTAGCGTTCTTGCGGCGGGATTGTTGGCGACGCCGGAAGCGGCTTCCGTTCCCTTCATCGTCAGCGAAGTGATTTGTTCCAGCCTGGCTTTGCCGCCGAGCGCAGCCTGATAGTTTTCCAGCAACTGGTCAACCGTCGGCAACGCGCTGGCAGGGCCTGGTTGCGGCACGGCGGCGGGGACGATGGTCGGGATGGAAACCGGTTGGGGCTGCCCGCGATGGCAGGTGTAACAGGTGATGGCTTGCGCTTCGTTGAAACTGTTCCGGTCGAGCGTCCGCGTCATCTCGATCATACGTCGCGCGGTTTGCTTGGCGGCTTTGTCATCCTTCTCGAATTGATTGGGCACGTGACAGTGTGCACAGGTTACGCCCAGCGCGCCGGAGATGAAATTCATCGCCGGATACAACTGTGACGCGGGCAGCCCTTTGAAGACCTGCACATTGCGATATACCTGCTCGGCGGGCGGCTCTTGCGTGACAGCGCCTGATGGTCGTTGCGCCGCCGAGTGCGGCGTGGTGATGACGATGCAACAACTGATGATGACGAAGAAGGTGAAGACGGATCGTCTGCATTCGCGTTTCATAATTGCCTCCGAGTTGATTGAACCTATTCGTTGATTTTGTCGGCGCGCAACGTCATCTCGCCTTCGCGGTAAAGCAAATGCGTCACGCCTCTGCCTTCCTCTCGCACAAAGCTGGCTTGTCCGTAGTGATGATCGGTGAAGAAGTCCGTTTCGGAAGCCGGGAACAACTCGTCCTGCATGTCGCGCGCTTCGCTGAAGAGGCGGCCTGCGACTTGCCTGATCGTCATCGTAAAACCAGCGGGTACGCCGTACTTCGCCAGCAACGCTTCATCGGGCACGTAGCGACCGACGTAATCGTCATAACAGCGCGTATCCACTGCCGCTGGCTCCCGGATAAACTTTTCCACAGTGACGTAACAGTAGCGGCGCTGAAAACCCAGTTTCTCATTCAGCGCCAGCGCCCCCGCGTGGGCGGGCGGGTTGAAGGCGCGAATGATTTGATAGCCGTGGGCGTGCGCGTACTCGATGGCGCGGATTTTCAAAGCCGTCGCCACGCCTTGCCGCCGATGCGCGCGCGCTACGCCGGTGAAGCCGTGCATAATGCCGCGCGGAATCGGCTCAAGATGATTGAGGTCGGTAAAGCCGACATATTCCTCGCCGCATTTGGCGATGAAGCAGGCGTCGGGCAAGACATCCCGCCGCTCGAACCAGCGCACGACCGCTTCCAACGGCGCGGGCGTGAAAAGCTGGCGTTGCGGATCGTCGGCCTTCACCTCGTTGAGGAAAGCGTGCAGCTTGTGCAGGCAGTCGGCATCGCGCTCACGCTCGGCGGCGACGGTAGTGATAGTGATGCCGCGTGACGCCAGACGCTCCAGCAACGGCAGGAAAGGCGTCGTATCCACCTGCGCCACTTCCAGCCGCAAGTCCCACACGCGCGCCGTCTCAACAAAGCCGCGCGCCGCGAGGAAGTCCAGCACTTCCGTGCGTTGCGCATAGTTGCGATGCCAGACCTTGATCGCGCCCGCCGCGCGCAAATCCTCCAGCAACTGGTCGAGCAACACATCACCCACACCAGCGCGTAAAGCTTCCGGCTCCGCCGCAAGAAACAACCGGTAGCGCGGCAGAAAGATCGTCTGCTCAATCGCGCCATAGCCAACCATCTGCTGCGTTCCGGCCTGCTCAGCGATGTACTGCCGCCGACGATAGCGGCTCTCGTCGAATTGCTGCCGGTTCTGCAACCAGGTTTCTTCGTCCTGCCGAAAGTCCGGTTCGAGGCCGTAAACAAACGCGCTGACAAGCCCCCATTCTGCGGCGGCGAACGGGCGCAACCGCGCGCTCACCGCATCGGCAAAAGCGTCGTTGCGCGAGGGGCGGCGCGTTTTCAGATCGTCGCTGAACATCTCGATCATCATCTCTTTCATTCGTTGCCGCGCCGCGTACAGCCGCTTGACGACGGTAGTGGTCGGCACTTCGAGGAAGGCGCTGATCTCGGCTTGCGAGTATTCGCCGAGGTAAAAGAGCGTCGTCACCAAGCGCTCGTGTTCAGGCAGCGCGCGAATCGCGGCGCGCACTTTCTCCGCCCTTTCCCTCCGCTCGGCGTGGACGTGCGGAGTATCATCAGTCGCAGGCAACGCCTCGACTATTTCCAACGGCACAAACATCAACCGCCGCCCGCGTGTCATTCGATTGCAAGCCGTCAGCACAAGGCGGCGCAACCAACCCGGAAACGCTTCCGGCTCGCGCAACTGATCGAGGCGCCGCCAGGCCGTGATGAAAGCTTCCTGCGCCGCTTCTTCCGCCAACGCATCATCGCGCAATACGGCCCAGGCGCATCCCCAGGCCAGGTCCTGATAGCGCACGACCAGCTCGCCAAAAGCTTCATGCCTGATGGTGGGCGCGGCCAGCCTGTCCGCCGCCCGGGCAATCAGCGCGTAGGTCTCTTTCATCTCGGTCAATTCATTCATTGTCGTTCATAGAATAAGAGCCAGATGCAGGGTGGAACTTTCCTGTTTTTTTTAGTGGCTCTCTGAAAAATCATGTGACCAGACTGGCAAGCAAAACGCGAGCATCGTGCCCTTTGCGGGAAGGGATGAATTGGCTGATAAGTTGAATCGGTAAGAGGCGGAAAAATTGAAAGGGCCGCGTGAACGTTCACGTGCCATAGCGCAGGTCTTGTAATACGGTTTGCATCATTCCTCCCTGTCAAATTTGGGCACTCCCGGAATTGCTGTGGGCATTAGCTCCGCCAGGAGCGGCCTGTTTATAGTTGTGCGTGGGTGGAATTCTGTTAGCTCCGTAGGAGCGGCATCTGCACAGGCCGCGCCTACGGAGCGAGGGAATAATAATGTGCTGCAACTAGAAACAGGCCGCTCCTACGGAGCTACCGAGCGAAGCACTTCCCCTACCCACACAAATTACAGTAGTGCCCAAATTTGATTCATTCACATCTCAACGCAATCATCGGATCAACTTTCGTCGCCCGCCGCGCCGGAATCCAGCACGCAAGGAGCGCCACTGCGACCAGCAGGAGCGCTACGGCGCTGAAGGTCAACGGGTCGCTTGCCCGCACGCCAAACAAAAGTTTTTCCAGCAGGCGCATCAACGCGAAAGCGGCCAGCAAGCCAATCCCTGCGCCCGTCAGCGCCAGCGTCATCCCTTGTTTGAGAATCATGCCGAGGACGTGGCGGGTGGGCGCGCCCAGCGCCATCCGAATGCCGATTTCGTGCGTGCGCTGCTCCACCGCATACGCCGTCACGCCGTAAATCCCGACCGCCGCCAGCACGAGCGCCAACGCGGCGAACAAGCCCGACAACAACAGATTGAAGCGCGCTTCGGAAAGCAACCGGCTGAACAATTCGTCTACGGTTCTGACCTGCGTGACGGGCTGCGCGGCATCGAGCGCGCGCACCTCGGCTCTGACTGCGGCGGTGAAGGACGCAGGCGCAGGCACCGTTTGCACGGCCAGCAGCAGCGCATTGCTCCATCCTTCGCGCCGATGTTGCGTGAGCGGCGCGTAAACCAGCGGTTGCGCAGCTTGATTCAGACTGCCGCCTTTGACATCGGCGACCACGCCGACGATGACGCGGCGCGGCGGCAGGTTCTCCGGTTTGCGCGCTTCGGCATCGAGCAGGGATTCCGGCGCGCCCAGTGTGATCGTTTTGCCGATGGGGTCTTTGTGCGGGAAGAACCGCTGCTGAAGCGTTTCGTTGATGATGGCGACGGGCTGCGAATTTTCCTGATCTGTGGCGGCGAACGGCCTGCCGTTGCGCAACGCGATGCCGAACGTACGGAAATAATCGGGGCTGATGAGCGCGAAGCGGGCCAGCGGAACCTGATCGAGCGAGGGCGGCGCGGGACGGCCTTCGACGTGCAGGAATTTGCCCCAGTTGGTTCCCACGCCGAGCGGCAGCGTAGACCCCACTGCTGCGGCCTGCACGCCGGGCAAGGCCCGCACCCGCGCCAGCAACTGTTCGTAAAACCCCAATCCGGCGGGCGGACGCAAATCCGTGGTGCTCAGCGGAACCGGATACTTCGCCTCCGGCAGCGGCACGCGCATCGTCAACACGTTGTGCGCGGTGAACCCCGCATCCACCTGCCGCAGGTTAACGAAGCTGCGCACCATCAATCCCGCACCCACCAGTAACAGCAACGCCAGCGCGATTTCGGCAACGACCAGCCCACGGCGTAACAGACTCTGACGGCGGCTACCGGTTGCGCCGCGCCCGCTTTCGTTGAGCGCCGCGCTGACGGCTGTGGTGGCCGCCTGAAATGCAGGCAGCAAGCCGAATATCAGTACGGTCACAAACGAGACGGCAACGGTGAAGGCCAGCACGCGACTGTTGACGCCAATCGCGTTGTGACGCGGCAAGGTCGAAGGCAGAAAGGAGGAGAGCGATTCAATCCCCCACAACGCGACCAGTGCGCCCAACGTCCCGCCTGCGAGCGCCAGCGGCAGACATTCGGCCAGCATCTGTCTGATCAGCCGCGCGCGCGTTGCGCCCAGTCCGGCGCGAATCGCCAGCTCTTTTTCCCGTGCTGCCGCGCGCGCCAGCAATAAATTGGCGAGGTTGACGCAAGCCACCAGCAAAACGAAGGCGACCGCGATCAGCAGCGCCCATAACGCCGTTTGCGAATCGCCGACCAATTGCTTTTGCAGCGAGATGACCGACGCGCCCAGCCCTTTGTTTTCGGGATATTGTTCTTCCATTTGCCGCGCGATGGCGCTGACATCGGCCTGCGCCTGCGCGATGGTCACGCCGGGTTTCAAGCGCCCAATCAATGTGACGAAATGATTGTTGCGCGTGTCCAGATTGTCGCCGGGCGCGAACGCGATGGGCGTCCACAATTCGACCGGCGGCAGGTCATCGAGAAACGGCATTCCTTGCGGCATCACACCAACGACAGTGAAATTCTCGCCGCCCAGGTTGAGCTTGCGCCCCACGATTGCGCCGTCGCCGCCATACCGCCGCTGCCACAAACCGTAACTGAGCAGCGCCACGCGATGCCGTCCAAATTGATTCTCTTCGTTGGTAAACGAACGCCCCAGCAACGGCGCGACCCGCAGTGTGGCGAAAAGGTTGGATGTGATGTACGCCCCCTGCACCAGTTCCGGCTCCCGCCCCGCGTCCGCCAGACTAATATTGCCGTAATAGTAACCCGCGAGTTCCTCAAACACCTGATTTCGGTCGCGCCACTCGCGGTAATCGGGCATCGAACTGACGGAGTCGTTGATCCCCTGTGCCGCCAGCGTTGACCATAGCACGACCAGCCGCTCAGCCTGCGGATAAGGCAGCGAGCGCAACAGCACCGCATCCACGACGCTGAAGATCGCTGTATTCGCGCCGATGCCGAGTGCCAATGTGATGACGGCGACCAGGGTGAAGCCCGGTTGCTTGAGTAACATGCGCGCGCCGTAGCGCAGGTCTTGCCACAGGGTTTGCATGATTTCTCTTCCTTTCGCGTTCAGTCATGCGCATGCCGTAAATTGTTCGGGGTGCCGAAGCCCTCAGCTTTCATCAGCAGAATGCCAAACGCCAGTCCGATGACTTTAACGGGCAACCTTCATTGCATGAGGCAAACACATAAATATCTCAACCACAGTGCCAGCTTTTACCGGGCAAATAAATCTTGCGCCTGTCAGATTTAGGCTTGAGCGAGGGAGATTTCGTGTGGCTTGAGTGTTCGCTTCCGGGATGGTTGTTTCCCAATTTCGGGTCATAGCTGTGCCTGCAGGCCAGTCACCTATTCCTGCCTTGCTTGTGGCAGTTCCCGAAAGGGACGTACTTTCCCAAGTGCTAATGGCACAGACTAAATGGCTTCGCGTTTGTACGGACTTGTCGTGTGCAATCTGTTTCATTTATCGAATACCAATATCCGGCTTGACGATATTCGATAAATAGTTTATTGATATTCAATAAACTAAATAGAGGTGAATTATGCCAATGCAAGTCACGTCATTCCCTGCGTTGCCGATAGCGTACATCGCCTTGCGTATCCTTATCGTCCTGAACTGGCTCATGGGGGTTGCGATTCTGGCCCTGCTCGTCGTCATGCCCAACGAACAATGGATTATGTCCGTGTTCAAGCTGTCTCCGTCGCCTGATGCGGAGCGGTTGGTCATGGGACTGCGCGCAATCGCCGTGCTCGGCCTCGCCGTGATCCCGCTGCACTACATAGTACTGAAACGGCTGCTCGCAATCGTCGAGACGGTTCGCGCGGGCGATCCGTTTATTGCCGCGAACGCGGGCCATTTGCAGATAATCGCCTGGGCGCTACTAGCGCTACAGCTTCTTAGCCTCGTCATCGGCGCGATTGCCAGGACGGTTTCGACGCCGACGCATCCGCTCCATCTCAATGCCGGTTTTTCGATCAACGGCTGGCTCGCCGTACTCCTCACGTTCCTGCTGGCCCGCGTGTTCGCGGAAGGCACGCACATGCGCGAAGACCTCGAAGGGATGGTGTGACATGGCGATTGTTGTCAAGCTCGATGACCTCCTCTACGAGCGGCGGATGACGCTGACCGAACTCGCGGATCGAACCGGAATGACGCTGGCCAATCTCTCGATCCTCAAGACCGGCAAGGCGCGCGCGATCCGTTTTTCGACGCTCGAAGCGATCTGCGGGGCGCTCTCGTGCCAGCCGGGCGACCTTCTCCGGTTTGAGCCTGAGCAGGCAGACCACGAGCGACCGACAGCGGCGACCAAACAGAGCGCCAGCCGCTGAAGGCCTTATTAGGGAACGACTGAAGACTTCGAGGAAATCCTCAACATTGTCAATGATACGGCGATGTTGATACGGCGATTGCTTACAAGGGCGTAACTCTACCAGATCAGTGGCGCGAGCCTTACAGGATCGAAGAAGAGCTGCAAAAGCGGAAATCGAGGCGCGCCAAGCAAACAAGGAAAATATCAAATGAAACACAACGTTATCTTAACCGTCATGTCCCTGCTCTCGATCCTGTTCGGCACGTTTCACCTGGCAGACGACATCGCCCGCGGGATGTCGCCAGGAGGGCTTTCAAACCTCATGGCAGTGGTCATCTGCGTCGTCTGGCTGTATGGAACGCTCGTGCTCGCCGGACGGCGCTCGGGGTATGTCATTGTTTTGATTGCGTCGCTCCTGTTGATGGGCGTCCCCGTTATCCACCTGAGAGGGCCGGGAATCGGCTTCGGGACGATTCGCAGCGGGGGATTCTTCTTCATCTGGACACTCCTCGTGCTCGGCGTGACCGCACTCTTCTCCGTCCTCCTCTCGGTGCGCGGACTGTGGAGCCTGCGACGGAGCCAGTCCCAGTAGTCCAACCGAAGGAAGTCGGTTACACCTAAGGAGAAGACCGTGAAATCACGAGTATTTATCGCCCTTGCCGCACTCTGTGTGTGCTTCGCCACTGCGCCTGTGACGAGCACGCGGACGTTGACCTCCGACTGGCCGCAATGGCGCGGGCCTGAGCGCAATGGAACCTCGGCGGAACGCGGGCTGCTCAAACAATGGCCGAAGGAAGGGCCGAAACTGCTCTGGCAACAGAACGACATCGGCGACGGCTATTCGACACCCGCAGTAGTGGGCACGCGGCTTTATGTGACGAGCAATCGCGGGTTCGAGAATGAATTTGTGCAGGCGCTCTCGACGCAGGATGGCAAGCCGATTTGGACGACGCGCATCGGCAACGTCGGCAACGCGAAGGATTTCCTATACTCGAAAGCCCGCTCCACGCCGACCGTGGATGGCGATTTTATTTACGCGCTTGGCTCGGACGGCGACCTTGCCTGCCTCGAAACCAGGAGCGGCAAAATTCGCTGGCAGAAAAACATCAGGCAGGAATTCGACGGCAAGCCGGGTACCTGGGCCTATGCCGAGTCGCCGTTGGTAGACGGCGATTTGGTAGTCGTCACGCCCGGCGGCGCGCAGGCCACATTGGCGGCGCTGAACAAAAAGACGGGCGCAGTGATTTGGAAATCTGCCGTGCCGGAGGGCGACCCGGCGGGCTATGCGTCAGTGATCGTCGTGCAAGCAGGCGGGCGCAAACAGTACGTGCAGTTTTTGAGCAAGGGACTCGTCGGCGTGGATGCGAAGACGGGCGAATGCCTCTGGCGCTACAAGGACGTTGCCAAAGGGATGGCGCAGATTCCCACACCGGTCGCGCGCGATGGTTTCGTCTACAGCGGTGCGATGAATGTCGGTGGCGGGCTTGTGCGGTTGAAGCCGGACGGCAACAGTGTCGCCGCCGAGCAGGTTTACTTCGCGCGCGGCCTGCCGAACGGCATCGGCGGCGCGGTGCTCGTGGGTGACTATCTGTACGGCACCGAAGATGCCAAAGAACGGCTGGTCGCGGTCGAGTTCGCCACCGGCAAAATGATGTGGCAGGACGAGAGCCTCGGCATCGGCGCGGTCGCTTACGCCGACGGGTTGTTGTACGTGCATTGCGCGAAGGGCGATGTCGCGCTGATCGAAGCGACGCCGGAAGGCTATCGTGAAAAGGGCCTCTTCACGCCGCCCGCGCCGCCGCAGCGCAAAAAGCAGGGGCCGTTCCCAGAGAAAGCGTGGAGCTATCCGGTAATTGCGAACGGGCGGCTCTACATTCGGGACATCACAACGTTGTGGGCCTTCGACATCAAATCTGGTCGTTAGCAGCACGATCAGCCGATTTTGTACAACATGCGAAGAGCGCCGTGTTCACGCCGCTGCCCAGCCGAGTGAAAGCGCTGTAATCTCGGTAATACCATTCTGCTTGATCAACATTCGCGCGCCGTAGTGCAGGTCTTGCCAGAGGGTGTTCATAAAAACCTCCTTCAGCGAGCCAGCCGCAACGCACCGATGTCTGCCTGATAAATGTCGCCCAGCCCATTGCGCGGGCCGTGCAGCCACGCCAGCAGCTCCGCATAACTCATTGTCTGTTGCGTCGGCTTGCGCCCGCGCGTGCTGGCGAAGAAGAAGTACTTGCCGTCGGGCGAAATCTTCGGCGCATATTCCGTAGCGTTGGAGTTGATCGGTTCGCCCAGGTTCTCCGCCTTTGTCCATGCACCGTTGCGGCGATGGCTGATGAACAGATCGGCGCTCTTCGCCAGGCCATCAGGCCGGCCCGATGCCATAAAAATCAGAAAGCTTTCGTCAGGCGCGATGAACGGTTCGTACTCATCAAACTCGGTATTGAGCGTCGCGCCCAGATTCTCCGGCTCGGCGTATTTGCCCGCCACCAAACGCGCACAGTACAAGTCCGTGCCGCCCTTGCCGCCCGGACGATCAGAGCCGAAATAGATCGTGCCGTCGCGCGTGAGTGTCGGATACCACTCCGCGCCCGCGCTGTTGACAGGTGCGCCGAGATTGCGCGGTTCGCTCCAGCCGGTCGCCGTTTTATCCATCACCCAGATGTCGAGGTTGCGCGCCGCGCCTGGCGCTGCATTCGGTGCGGGCCGCGCGGAGATGAAGTACAACTGCCCGCCATCCGCCGTGATGAACGGATCAGCGTCGCTGTAACGCCCGGAGAAAGGTGCGACCTCCGGCTCCGTCCAGCGCCCGCCCGCGAAGCGCGACACGAGGATCGTCCAGAAACTGAAAGTGGGTGTGCTCTTGACGAAGTAGAGCGTCTGGCCGTCGGGCGTGAAGGCAGGATGCGTCTCGTAATCGCCGGTCGAGATGACGCCCGCGCCGAAAATGGCTGGTTCGTTCAGCGGCTGCGCGGAAGCGTAAGGCGGACTGGCTGGACGCTGGCTGGGGGTGCCGTGGACGAAACAGATTGCGAGCAATGACAGCAGCGCCGCCCGTTTCATCGCTGTCAGACAATTTCGTTTTATCATCGCTTCTCCACGAGTTTCATTTCTTCGGTTCGCTTGGTGGATTGAATTTCTCATCACCGATGGAAACGTCATTTTTGACCTCAACCAGATTGCGCGTAGTGCCGTAGTGATTATCGTCCAGGTAAGAGACGCGCACCGTGAACGGCATTTTTACGCCGCCGACATCGCGGTAATCCTCAAAGTCGGTTTGTTCGGGATTCAAGCCGAGCACGGTTTCGGTAAATACCGTGCGGCGCAAGAGCAAGCCGGTCTGCGTGTCAAAATAAAGTCTTTCGGCTCTCTTGTCGTTGGCGCGCACGGCTTTGACCACAAAGGTTTCCCGCTTGCCGATGGTCTCTTTGCCGACCAGCGTTACGGTTGCATATTGCTCCCTGAACCGAAGCTCAGCGTAAAGGTCGGCTTCGCGCCTGATACGTTCGAGTTCAGCGGCATTCAGCGCACGCTGTCCCTGCGGCGTTTGAATCCAGCCGCTTGAGCCGTTGTAGCCCTGGGTGATGACTCCTGCGGGCGAGGTAATAACGGCCAGATATTTGTCGGGCGCTTTTTGGTAAGTTTCCAGCGTCCACGTCTCGCCACGATTGATGACAGTCGCTTTCGGCGTGCCGCTGTTCACGAGTTTTGGGCGTTGCAGCGAAACTTTCGCGTATCTCGTTTTCACGCTTTCCAGCGCCGTCCTGCCGCCGATGGCTTGCAGGTATTTCTCCATCACCTGCTCGGCGGAAGGCAGCGAGTCAGCCGACTTTGCGCCCTCGTCTGCATTCGTCGTGTTGGCAAACGCGCCCTGACCAATAGCGGGAACCGCGACGGGTGTGGTTTGCCCGCGATGACAGGTGTTGCAAGTGATGACCGGCTTTCCGCCGAAACTGGCTTTGTTGAGATCAAAGGTCATTTGCAGCATGCGGCGGGCGATTTGTTTGGCAGGCTTGTCGTCTTTCCAGTAACTGTCGTTATCGGCGATGTGGCAGTAATCGCACCGCACCCCGAGCGCAGTGCGCATCTGGTGCATCACGGGCAACAGTTGCGCATCGGGCATGCCCTTCAGCACCTGAATGTTTTTTCTGACCTGCTCAACGGATTTCTCGTCGCGCCCGGCCTGGGCGGAGGCGATTTTTTCTTTCCAGCAGAGCGCCAGACAAAATAACAAGCAGCCCAGCATGACTGCGACTTTGCAAGAAACGGTGTGGTGTTTTGTCTTCATCCTTTGGCTCCAATCACGTCCGAATAGCTATTGGAAAGTTTGCCTCACTCCTCCTTGTTGAATGCGGGTCATTCACTGCGCAAAGCGATCAGCGGATCCGCCTTCGTCGCCCGCCGCGCCGGTATCCAGCAGGCCAGCAAGGCGACCAACAGCAACGCTGTGGTAATCGTCCCGAACAGCCACGGATCGCTGGCGCTCACGTCGTAAAGCAGGCTCCCCAGCAGCCGCGCCAGGCCGAACGCGCCCGCCAGCCCCAGCGCCACGCCCACCAGCGAGAGCCGCAGTCCCTGGCCCAAAACCATGCGCCGCAAATCGCGCGGGCGCGCGCCCAGCGCGATGCGCACGCCGAGTTCGCGCGTGCGTTGCGCGACCGCATAACTCATCACGCCATGCAGTCCGATGCTGGCAAGTAACAGCGCCAACACCCCGAAGCCGCTCACCAGCGCCGCGATGGATTTCGGCGCGGAGAGTATGCGATCCAGAAACTCCGGCGCGGTGCGCACGCCGTAGACCGGCAGTTGCTCATCGAGCGCCTTCACTTCCTGTCGAATCCCGGCAATGACGCTTTCCGGTGCGCCGGTCGTGCGCACGAGCAACGTGCGCTGCCCGTCGTGGTTCTGCAAATACGGCAGGAAAAAATAATCGGTCGGCGGTTCGCCCAGCGTGATGTATTTGCCATTGGCGGCCACGCCGACGATTTCGCGCCAGGGGCTTTGCTCGCCGCCCAACCGCAGCCGTTTGCCGAGCGGGTTTTGATCTGGCCAGTAATGGCGCGCCAGCGTTTCGTTGACGATGACCACGCGCGGCGCCTGCTCGTCGTCGCGCTCGGTGAAGGCGCGGCCCGCGACGATGGGCGTTTGCATCGTCGTGAAATAATTGTGGCCGACGATGCTGTAGCCGCTGTTGAGGCGTTCGTTCGCGGTTTGCGGCACGCGGCCTTCGATGGTGAGGCGCGCGCCGTAATCGTATTGATCGAGCGGCAACGGCCCCGCCGCGCTGACTTGCTCGACGCCGGGCAAACGCCGCAAACGCTCGTCCAGTTCCCTGAAGAAGCGGCGGCCCCGCGCTTCATCGTAACCGTGCAGATCAACGTTCACCGAGGCCATCAACAGATGATCCGTGCGGAAGCCCGGATTCATGCTTTGCGCATTGCGCATGCTTTTGATCAGCAGCCCCGCGCTGAACAGCAACATCAGCGAGAGCGCGAGTTGCGCGACGACCAGCAGGTTGCGCAGATTAAAGCGCCGCCGTCCCGCGCTCGCCGCGCCCGTTTCGCCTTTCAGCGCCGCGACCAGATTGGGCCGCGAAGCTTGCAGCGCGGGCGCGAGGCCGAAGAGGACGCCCGTCAACACCGAGGCCGCCAGCGTGAAACCGAGCACGCGATAATCCAGACTCAGGTCGTAATCGAAATCCATCGTGGCGAAATCGAGCTTCGGCGCGCCGAGCCGGAACAGATCGCTGAGCCAGCCCGCCAGCAACAAGCCGAGCGCCCCGCCGCCAGCCGCCAGCATGACGCTTTCCGTCAGCAGTTGCCGCACCAGGCGCAACCGACCGGCGCCCAACGCCAGCCGCACGGCGATCTCGCGGCGTCGCACGGTCGCGCGCGCCAGCAACAGGTTCGCCACATTCGCGCAGGCCACCAGCAGCACCAGGCCCACCAGCCCCATCAGCGCCGCGACCATCGTTTGCGTGTAGCCCATCAACACGACGGCGGGATTGGTCTTCGAGCCTGCCGGAACCATCCCGACACCGAGGTTCGCGTTGGTCTGCGGATAAGCGCGAGCAAGCTGTTGCGCCATCACGCTCATCGCCGCGCGCGCCTGCGCCATCGTCACGCCATCGCGCAGGCGTCCGTTGACGTTGAGATTGCGCTGGCCGCGATTCGTCAGATACGTCTCGTCTGTGCCGGGCAGCGCCTGCGCGTACATCATCAGCGGCAAATACACATCAGGAATCCAGCCGAATTGTCGCGTGCCGGAAAAACCTTTTTTCGCCACGCCGATGACGGTGAAATCGTGGCCGTTGAGTTTGACAACTTGCCCGATGACGTTTGGGTTACCGGCAAAACGCCGCTGCCAAAACGCATGACTCAGCACGACGACCGGATGCCCGCCCGGTTTTTTGTCATCGTCCGGCGTGAACAATCTGCCGAGCGCGGCGTCGAGCCGTAAACCCGTGAAGTAATTGCCGGTCACCAGTTCGCCCGCCACCATCTCGGCCAGGCCTGTGCCTGCTTGCAAACTGAGTTGCGTGGTGTAGTGAACGAACAACTCGCTGAACACCTGATTGTGGTCGCGGTAATCCACATAGTCCGGGTACGAGAAGGCGTCGGGATAACGCGCTTGCGGTTCGCTGGTGTAAAGCGCGACCAGTCGTTCGGGATTCTTCACCGGCAGCGGCTTGAGCAACAGGCCGTTCACCAGCGTGAAGACTGCCACGTTCACCGCGATGCCCAACGCGATGGAAAAAACCGCGACGAGCGTGAAACCCGGCGCTTTGCCCATCAGGCGCGCGCCGTAGCGCAGGTCTTGCCAAAGGGTTTGCATAGTTTCTCCTCGTTTTCTATTCGCACCGAAGCGCGACCAACGGGTCTACTTTCGTCGCGCGTCGTGCCGGTAGCCAACACGCGAGCAGCGCCACCAGCGCCAACAGCATAGCGATTCCGGCAAAGGTTCGTGGATCCGTCGCGCTCACGCCGTAAAGCTGGCTCTGCAACGCGCGCGTCGTCGCCAGCGACGCGGCCAGCCCCAGCAGCAAGCCACTCAGGGTCAGCCGCAGGCCGGATAGCAGTACCAGCCGCAGCACTTCTTTCCGCTGCGCGCCGAGCGCGAGGCGAATGCCGATTTCCCGCGTCCGCCCCGCGACGACGTAAGACATCACGCCGTAAATGCCGATGGCGGACAACACTAATGCCAGTGCCGCAAACAGGCTGAGCATCAGCGCAATGAAGCGCATGCGCGAAGTCATTTCGGCGCTGCGCTCGCGCATGGTTTTCACGGCCTGCACGGGCATATTGCGATCCAGCTTTTTGACTTCGTTGCGCACCGCCGCCAGCAGTGAGGACACTTCAGCGCGCCCGGTGCGGATAATGAGCAGGCTGGGCAGATTGGTCGGCTGCCAGGCGGAGAGATAAATTCCCGGTTCGACTTCATCTTCGATTCTGCCGTATTTCACATCGTCCACGACGCCGACGATTTCAATCAATGGCTCCGCGCCCGGATAGCTCGCCGGATAAGGCGTTGTGAAGCGTTTGCCGAGCGGGTCTTCGCCGGGGAAGAGCCGTGCGGCGGCGGTGGCATTGATGAGCGCCACTCGCGGCGCGCCGGGGCGATCCTGCTCTGTCAGGCCGCGCCCTTTGAGCAGGCGAATGCCGAGCGTGTGGAAGTAATCGGGCGAGACATTGAAGAGGGGCGCGTAAATCGGCGCGGCAGCGTTCGTTGGTCGTCCTTCGATTTCGACCGGCACCGTCGCGCCGAATCCCGACAGCGGCGCACTGTCGGCCACGCTGACCGCTTCCACGCCCGGCAACGCCGCGACACGTTCGCGCAGTTGCTGATAAAAACTCAATTCGGTGCCGCGCCCGGTAAGGCGCATCGTGAGGAGATTGTGTGGATTGAAGCCGAGGTTCACCGCCTGCAATTCCACCAGGCTGCGAATCATCAGCCCCGCCCCGGTCAGCAACACCAACGACAGCGCAATCTCAACGATGATCAGCGCCCCGCGCGCGCTGTACCACAAGCCACGCAATCCAGCGACCGTGCTGCCGGTGCCTTCTTTCAAGGCCAGGTTCAAATCGGGCCGTGTGGCCTGCCACGCCGGCAGCAATCCGAACAGCACGCCGGTCAGCGCCGCGAGCGCGAAATTGAATGCCAGCACGCTCGCATCCAGCCGAATCGTAAAGAACCTGAAGACCTGCGCGTACTGCGTCCAGAACTGCCCGCTATCGGTGGGCTTGAATTGATTGAGCAGATCAACGCCCCACAACGCCACGAGCAGCCCGAACGCGCCGCCGCAAAGCGCGAGCAGCAGGCTTTCCGTCAGCAACTGGCGGAGGAGACGTGCGCGCCCCGCACCGAGCGCCAGCCGGACGGCAAATTCGCGCTGTCGTGCGGCGGCGCGCGCCAACAGCAAATTCGCCGTGTTGGCACAGGCAATCAACAATACGAACCCGACGGCGGCCAGCAACAACAGAAACGAACGACGAAACGCCGGGCTGACCTGCGCCTCCTGCAACGGCACGAGCGTGGCGACCTCTTTGCCGGAGCCGGACGGACGGCTCTGCGTCGGGCCGGGATAGAGCCGCTCGATCTGCTCGCTCAGGCTGTTCATCTCCGCCTGCGCCTGTGCGCGCGTCACGCCCGGCTTCACGCGCGCCACCACTTGAATCCAGTAACTCCGCGGCTGTGTGAGCATCTGCGCGCTCATCAGCTTTGGCACCATCATCATCGGCAACCAGACATCCACCGTGCCGTATTGACCGTTGAAATTCGGCGGCAAAATTCCCACGACTGTCAGCGTTATCTTTTCCAGTTCAATCGTCCGGCCTACGAGTTGCGGATCACCACCGAAGCGCCTTTGCCAGAGTTTGTGACTGATGAGCACGACGGGCGCTGCACCAGCAGGCTTATCCTCCTCCGGCGCGAACGTGCGCCCCACCACAGTGCCGATGCCCAGCACTTGAAAATAAGCCGCAGACACATATTCGGCTTCCAGCCGTTCCGGTTCATCGGCACCCGTGAGGTTGTACGCGCGCGTGGCATAAGCCGCGACATTCGTGAAGCTTTGATTGAGATCGCGCAATGCCTCGAAGCGCGGATAAGACCAGAAGACCGGCGTCGGCGCTTTGCCCGGATTGGTGTTGCCTTGCACGACTTTCATCAACTGCTCCGCCTGCGGGTAGGGCAGCGAACGCAGCAACACCGCATTGACGACACTAAAAATCGCCGTGTTCGCACCGATGCCCAACGCCAGCGTCAACACGGCAATCAAGGTGAAGCCCGGTTGTTTCAGCAACATTCGCGCGCCGTAGCGCAGGTCTTGCCAGAATGAATGCATCGGTTTGTCCTTTCCTTCATTGCGCCTTCATTGCGAAAGACAGCCCAGATCCGTCAGGATTTGCCGGGTCAGTTCGATGCGCCGATCACGCACCGCCAGGGAGTTCGCGCCTTCGATGTTGGTCGCAAAAAAACAGACGTTGCCCTGCGTTTCCACATAACCGACGAACCAGCCGAGCGCTTTGCCATTTGGCAGCGAACCGCCGCCGGTCTTGCCGCTCAACGTGTAAGTCGGCGTCTTTTCCAGCACGAGGATGTCTTTGACAATGGCCGTCGCACGCGCCGTCACCGGCAGTTGGCCCGCGTAAAACTTCTTCAGAAATTCGACCTGCTCGTCGGCGGAAATTTGCAGGCTGCTGCGAATCCAGAAGGCTTGAAACAACTGCGGGCTGGCGAGGCCGCCGGAGATGTCCTGATTGCCGTAGGCAAACGCGGCGACATATTTTTTCATGCGCGCCGCGCCGACCCGCTTTGCCAGTTCGCGGTAATACCAGACGACGGAATACCTGATGGCCGAGCGCAGCGTCTGATCCTGTTTCCAATGCACGAAGGGCGGCTCAGCCCACTCGGTGGATTCCGGATATTTGCGCGGCTCCCAGCGCATACGGTACTCGGCGTCCGTGATGACTTTGGTGTCAAGGCCGATGAGCGAGTTGGGAATCTTGAAGGTCGAGAAGGGGCTGAATCGCTGGCGGCAACGCGCTTCGTTGTAACGCACGTAGCGATCATTCTTCAGATCGTAGAGCACAAACGCGCCTTCGGTCTCTTTGAAAAAGCGGCTCACATCCTGCGCACCGACTGGCGTGACCGCCGGACAAATACTGAGACTGAGCAACGCGGCCAGCAGCAGAACGGCCAATGGTCGAGTTGTGCGTTTGCTGCCTGACATCTGAATCAACCTGCGCGCGCCGTAGCGCAGGTCTTGCCGGAGTGTTTGCATACGTGCATCTCCCTTACTGTTTAGTGGCAGCCGGTTTGGGCGGACTTTGCCAGAGGACGTTGACGATCATCCATTTGCCGTCGAACTTCGCCAGATGAAAATAATCCGTGCCCCATTCGGCCACCAGTTTGGCCGAGGCGGTTTGATCCTGCACTTCAAAGAGGGTGATTTCCCTGGGCGCATCCTTGCGCAGCTTGCCATCCTTGTTCCAGGTACGGGCGACTTGCAGCAACTGCTCGAACGTCATGGCCTCAGCCGGACGATAGGTGTCTGCGGCGGGTGGACGATAAAACCCTGTCTTCGCCAGTTTCGGATGGACGCTGCGCTCAATGCGTGCAGGCTCGACGTTGTAAACGCCTTCGACATAATTGAGTACCGCCTGACGCACGGCTTCCCGGTCACTGGCCTGCGATGACGCGGTGGGCGATTGCGCCGCGCCCAACGCCAGAACGACTGACAAACAAAGCATCCCTACGAACCATCTTTTCATGACTAAGCTCCTCCAGGTTGTGCCGCAGCCGGAACCGACGGCGGCAGATGGTTGACAATCGGAAGATCACTTTCCGATCAGAAGACTTGTGCCCTGAGGCGGCCTTACTCACACTTGAGCGCAATCAGCGGATCAACCTTCGTCGCCCGCCGCGCCGGAAGCCAGCAGGCCGCCAGCGCCACGAACATCAACAGCAGTGCAACACCTGCAAACGTCAGCGGATCGGTCGCGCGCACGCCAAAGAGCAGGTTCGTCATCAGCCGCGTCAGCGCGAACGCCGCCGCCAGCCCCAGCGCCATGCCCAGCGCCGTCAGTTTCATGCCTTCTCCAAGCACGAGTTTCAGCACGTCCGCCGTCTGTGCGCCGAGCGCCAGGCGGATGCCGAGTTCGCGTGTGCGCTCGGTCACGGCATAGGACATCACGCCGTACAATCCGCTGGCCGCCAGCAACAAGGCCACGGCGGCAAAGCCCGCCAGCATCAGCAATGTGAACCGGCGTTGCGCCACCGACTCCGCCAAGACCTGATTCATGGTGCGCAGGTTATAGACCGGCAGTTCCGCATCAATCGCGCTGAGCGCGCGGCGCAGCGTGGGGAGCAGACTCGCCGCGTCGCCTGCCGTGCGTACCACATAGATGACGCTCGAACGAGAACGCGGAATTTGAAAGATCGGCATGTAAATCGCCGGCAGCGTCTCCGCTTCCAGCGCCGAGACTTTGACATCGGCCACGACGCCGACAATCGTCAGCCATTCGTCCTGGCCCCAACCGCCCCACTTGAGCCGCTTGCCGAGGGCTTCGCCCTTGGGCCAGTAGCGGCGCGCCAGCGTTTCATTGACGACCACGACCGGCGGCGTGCTTTCGCGGTCGGCGTCGCTGAAGACGCGGCCTTGCAACAACGGAATCCCCAACGCGCGGAAATAATCGTTGCTGACCCAGGCGTTGTAAGCGATGTTGACTATGCCTGGTTTGTCGCCTTCAAGCGCGAAGCCGATGTTGCGGTTGCCGACGAGCGGCAGGTTGGTGGTCACACCAGCCGCTTCGACGCCGGGCAGCGCGCGCAAGGCTTCGAGGGTGCGTTTCCGCATTGCCTTGCTTTGTTCGATGTTCATATCGCGCGCCGGCGTCAGCGCAGTCTGCGCGACCACGACCCCGTCAGGGTTGAAGCCCGGCGGCACGCGCAGCAAGCGGACAAAGCTGTTGATGAGCAGCCCCGCGCCCAGCAGCAGGGCCAGCGCGGCGGCGGTTTCCACTATCACCAGCGCCCGGCGCAACCGTCCGCCGGCGCGCCCCTGCCCCGCGCGGGCGCCTGCTTCTTTCAGCGTCTCATTCAAATTGAGCCGCGCGGCCTGCCACGCGGGCGCGAGGCTGAACAACACGCCGGTGAGCAAGGCAACGAGCAGCGTGAAACCGAGCGTCGCCGGATCGAGGTCGGCTTCCGCCAGGCGCGGCACATTGCGCAGCCCAAACCTGACGATCATTTCCACCAGCCAGACCGCCAGCAGCAACCCGACGCCGACGCCCAACGCGGCCAGCAGCAGGCCTTCGGTCAATAACTGCCGCGCCAGTCGCCCAAGACCCGCGCCCAACGCGCTGCGCACGGCCATTTCACGCTGGCGCGTCGCGGCGCGCGCCAGGAGCAGGTTCGCCACGTTCGCGCAGGCGATCAGCAGCACCAGCGCCACCGCGCCCGCGAGCAACAGCAGGAACGGGCGCACCGCCTGCACCGCATCTTCGGCCAGGCCCACGACCGTCGCGATAATCTGCACGTCGCCTTGATAAATGTCCGGGTGTTGTTGCTGAAAGCGCGCGGCGACCGCCGAGATATTGGCCTGCGCCTGCGCGAGTGAGACGCCAGGCTTCAAGCGACCAAGCACACCGTACTGAAAATCGCTGGCGCGCGTTTGCCGCTCCCGTTCGCTGAGCGCCAGCGGAATCCATAACTCCGTCTCCTCGGCGAACGAAGTCCAGCGGCAGGGAAACTGAAAGCGCGGCGGCATCACGCCGACGATGGTGTAAGGCCGGTCATCCAGCCTGACCGTCTTGCCGAGGATGGCTGGGTCGGCGTTGAAATGGCGCTGCCAGAGGCCGTGACTGAGAATGACGACATCGTCGTTGCCAGGCTGATCTTCTTCAGACCTGAAGATGCGGCCCCGCACCGGTTCGACACCGAGCAGTGGAAAGAGACTGGCCGAAACGCGTGCGGCTTGCACACGCTGCGGCTCGCCCTGTCCGGTCAGGTTGAGGCTGCGGTCGGTGAAGGCCGCGAGTTCGGTAAAGACTTCATTGCCCGCGCGATAATCCAGATACTCGGCGGGCGCGGCGGAAAGCTGCGCCAGCCCCAGCTTCGGCAAACTCTCTTTGACCAGCGCCAGCCGCTCCGCTTGCGCGAAAGGCAGCGGGCGTAACAACACCGCATTGACTACGCTGAAAATCGCCGCCACCGCGCCGATGCCCAACGCCAGGGTCAACACGGCGATCAACGTGAAGCCGGGTTGTTTGCGTAACATTCGCGCGCCATAGCGCAGGTCTTGCCAGATGGTGTTCATGATTTTCCTCAGCCTCCTGTCAGTTGATCTGAGTTGAATTGGCAAGCGGAGTGCCAGGCAGTAATGAAGCTGCGCGGACGGAATCAATCAGGTTATCCGCAGGCAGGTGAGCGCATTGAGGAGCAGGTTTGTCCACTTGCGGGACTGCTCATTCCCAAAAACGGGCAGGAAGTGCGTTGCTGGCAGAGCTTATGACAGTTTGTACAAACGCGGGAGATTCCTGGCGGGTAAATGATGCCGCCTGCAATGAAGGCACAAAAAACCGCATTCATCGGCTCTTTTTACGCGCCTGCCAGAAAGTCATTCGCCGCCAGCCCTAAATTCAATAAACTTCCGACAGGTTGAACCCGAGTTGGAGCCAGAATGTAAGACGGCTTGACGCCATTGTGTTTTCCCGCCTCGCGGTAGAATTTCTGCAGGAGTGCCTGATGATGAAAAGATTTCAGATGACCTTTGTGCTTGAGTCACTGCTCTGCGTCTTCTGCGCCGTTGGTTTGCTGCTTGTCCCGCAAAAACTTTTCGCCCAACGAAATGCTGCGGAGGCGGCTCATTTCATCACTGCTGAACGAGTCAAACCTCATATCGTCAAATTATCAGATGACAGCCTGGAAGGGCGGGGCGCGGGTTACAAAGGCGAACAGAAAGCCGCCGCATATATTGCCGCCGAATTCAAAAAAATCGGTTTGCAACCCATGGGCGATGCGAGCGGAACGCGCCGCAGTTATTTTCAGGAATTTCAATTTCAACCCTGTCATCCGGCCAGGGCCTGGGAGACGCTGGCTTCGCGGAATGTGGTAGGCTTTTTAGCTGGCTCAGACCCGACACTGAAAGATGAAATCATCGTTATCGGAGCGCATTACGATGGGCAGGGACGCACCGGGCAGGCCTGGCGTTGGGACTGCTGCTGAGCCTCCACCTGGCGCTCAGCCCCGTGGCTGTCGAGGTGATCGAGACTTTGACGCAGCAAATCACGATTCCCGTGGTCATTGCCAGCTTCGCGTTCTTCTCGCAGTTCCGCTTTGCCGATGTTTTCGTCAAGCGCAGCCTGACGCTGCTGGCCGCTGTGCTACTGACTGTGCTCCACGCCACACTCATCGTCGCGCCAGTGGCGCGCGTCATACGCAGCCGCGCCCCCCATGCTGAAGCCGCCGCGTGGCTGGCCGCGATCATTCTCTGGTGTGCGTTGCTTTTGGTTTTCCCGCTCTGCGTGCGCGCGCTCAATCGCGCTGCTGACCGCTGGCTCTTCCAGCGGCCTGATTATCGGCACCTGGCGAACCGCTTCGCGCGCCAGCTCGAAGCGGTCACCGAGGAAGCACAGTTGTTTGCCCAAACGGCGCAATGCATCCGGGCGGCGCTGGATGCGGCGGAGGTGCGCGTGCTGGCGCGCGCAGAGTGGCAGGCGCTCGGCGTTACGTTCGAGCCAGCAGACGAAATCATCACGCTGCCCACTGGTCATGTCGCGCGCAATTCCCCAAGCGCGCCGGAGGTGACCACGCTACTCCCCATTCGGGAACGCGACGGCGTAACGCGCCTGCTGACCATTGCTCCGGGCGAGCGAGGCCGTAGATTGCTCAGTGACGAACTCGCCTTTCTGACGACGCTGGCCGAGCGCGTCGGACGCAAACTTGAAGCCTTGCGCTTTGAGCGCGAACGACAGGCACAGCAACTGCGCGAAGCGCGCTGGCAGCAATTGCTGACGGAAGCAGAATTGAAGGCGCTGCGCGCACAGGTCAATCCACACTTTCTCTTCAACACGCTCAATACGATTGCCGACCTGATCGGCTCGGAGCCGGAGCAGGCCGAGGCGATGACGGAACGGCTGGCCGAAGTCTTCCGCTATGTCCTGGCGCGCACGGAAGGCGCTTTGATCGCGGTGCGCGAGGAGTTTGATTTTCTGCGCACGTATCTGGAAATCGAACAAGCGCGTTTTGGCACGCGGTTGCAGGTTGAAATCACCGTTGATCCGCCAGCCGCCGCGTTGCTCATTCCACCGCTGCTGTTACAACCGCTGGCTGAAAATGCCATCAAGCATGGACTGGCGCCCAGGCTGACGGGCGGCTGGCTGCGCCTGCGAGCCATTGATGAAGGGGCGCGCCTGCGACTGCTGGTCGAAGACGACGGCCTGGGTTGGCGTCAGCCCGACAAGCCAACATCTGCCTGCTGTCAAAGTTCAGGAGGCACAGGTGGCGGCATCGGCCTGAAAAACGTGACGGAGCGTTTGCAGATACTTTATGGCGCGCGCGCCAGCCTGGACATTTGCAGCGCCCCAGGAGCGGGGACGCAAATCAGCATTTCGATACCCAAAGATGAAACTCAAAACTTTGATCAGCGATGATGAAGCCTCCGCCCGGTCGCGGCTGCGGAAACTGCTCAGCGCGCATCCCGAAGTGGAGATCATCGCCGAGGCGGGCGATGGGCTGGCAACCATCAACCTGATTGCGCAGGAGCGGCCCGACCTGCTCCTGCTCGATGTGCAGATGCCGGGGCTGAATGGGTTTGCAGTGCTGCAAGCGATCCCCGCGCAGACGCGGCTGCCGCTCGTCATCTTCGTCACTGCCTATGACGAATATGCCCTGGCGGCTTTTGAAGCGAACGCCCTGGGCTATCTGCTCAAACCGGTCAATCGCCAGCGCCTCAGCCAGACGCTGGAACGCGCTTATAAACTGTGCCTGAGCGAGTCGCAGGCCAACCACGAACGCGACCGGATACGCGCCGTGGCGTGGCAAGCGGCGACGCCGTTGCAGCAGATCATCGCGCGCAAGCGAGATCGTTTCGTGCTACTGGGGCTGGAGCAAATTGTCTGCTTGCATATGGAGGACGGTTTGCTCAAGGTACAAACCGAAGCCGAGAGCTATTGGACGGATTATCAACTCAACGAGTTGGAAGCGCGCCTGCCCAGGCCGCCGTTCTTTCGCGCGCACCGCGCGGCGCTCGTCAACCTGCAAAGAGTCAAAGAAATTGCGCCCTTCGCCAAAAGCACCTACCTGCTGATTATGAATGATCGCGCGGCCACGGAAATCCAGGTCAGTGAGCGCCAATCGAAGAAGCTGCGCCAACTGCTCTGGGGTTAGCCCGACGTGAGCGGACGGCTGGTCGTCGCTCGCTTCTCCCAGCGCCTACTGAAACCTGCGATAAGCCAGAATTGCCTCTAAATCGTTCCCGCAAGATTGATACACTCAGGCAGCCAGCCTGTCTATAGATGGCTTTGATAGTTCGGTCAGTGCGCTCGTCACGGCTTCTTCATAATAGATACCTGGCAACTTACAGGGCCACGAGCCATTCCTGCGGAGATGCTCTTTGACATCCCGCACCAGCCAGCGCAACTGCTTGCGGGTGTGGTTGCGCGTCACCTTGTCGTGGACATCGCCGAAGACGCGTTCAATCGGGTTCGCTGCCGGGCAATAAACCGGCAGGGGAGAGCAGTTCAAAGCGCGGATGCCGGGCCAGCCATTCCTGCACGGCTTTCGCCTTGTGAATGCCGTAGTTGTCCACGACCAGATAAATCCGTCGGATCGGCGGGCCGCATCGCTCGTTAAGCAGCGCGAGCAACTGCCCGAACAGGGCGCTGGTTTTCCGCAGGCCGATGACGTAGTGCAGTTCTCCTGTCCGGGAATTGAGCGCTCCGGCGAGGAACTGCTTCCGGTTGACGCCCGGCGTCATCACTGCGACCTGCGTGCCCTGCTGCATCCACTGATGGCCGACTTTCGGCAGCAGGTGCAGATCCAGTTCATCGCACCAGAAGAGGGCCTCATCCCGGCGCAACTGCTCAAGCGTGCGGCGGATGCGCGCCAGTTTGCGCGCTCTCTCCGGGTCATCATCACGGGCGCACAACTTCGCCCGCTTCCACTCGTAGTCGGCGGCGTGGAGTTCCCGCCGCACGGATTCGCGCGACCACGCCACGCCTGTGCGCGCCCGGATTGTCAGGGCCAGCGCCGTGCAACTCCAGCGCGTCCGACACCAGCCCGAGAGGCGCGGCGCTTGTTCAATGAGCGAGCGCACCAGCCGCTGGAAGCGACTGAGCGGGGCGTGCGGCGCTGGCGCCGCGACCTCCGGCGCTGACCAGAGGCGGTCAAACTTCCCGGCGTGATAAGCGGCGACGGCGCGGTAGACACTCGAGCGCGAGCACAGCAGGAAGGAGGCAATCTCCTGCGGTGTCTTTCCGGCAGCGCAGAGCAGGAGGATATGCAGATTCAGCAGCAGCCCATCACGCCAGCGCCGCAGTTCGCGCAGCATCGCGGCCTGTTGCTCAGGCGGAATTTCAAGTACCGTTTTTCCCGGCATAGACAGTTGAGTTCGGCTTCACAATTTGCTCGTCACAAATTGATGTACCTGAAACTAACTGTCTGTGCCAATCCCTAACGGCGACGGCGCAAGTTTCAGTTCCTCACGGGTTCGATAAGCACTCCAACTCCTTTGCGTTCATTCGCCGGATACCTTTGGTCGTTGGTTTCAGTTCCTCACAGGTTCGATAAGCACTCCAACACTTTTATTTTGGTGTGCCCCATGGTGTGCCCCAGAAGTTTCAGTTCCTCACAGGTTCGATAAGCACTCCAACTCATACCGCATGGAGTCCGTTCAGCATCCGCTTCCCGTTTCAGTTCCTCACAGGTTCGATAAGCACTCCAACACTACAAAGAGGTAGAAATGAGTCCAAGGAGAATTTGTTTCAGTTCCTCACAGGTTCGATAAGCACTCCAACAATCGCGGTAATGTATGTACGGAAGGTAGAAGGATTCCGTTTCAGTTCCTCACAGGTTCGATAAGCACTCCAACTGTACGGCCTGAATTGGAAATACGGCGGTATAACAGGTTTCAGTTCCTCACAGGTTCGATAAGCACTCCAACAAGGACCGCGGCCTTGATTCTGGCCGCGGTCAATAAAGTTTCAGTTCCTCACAGGTTCGATAAGCACTCCAACACGGTCACCTTGCCGCCCGCCGTACCCGGCAGGACTGGTTTCAGTTCCTCACAGGTTCGATAAGCACTCCAACTTTGTGCAGGTGCTGGAGCCTGCACATTGACCACAGGTTTCAGTTCCTCACAGGTTCGATAAGCACTCCAACCCAAGAAATTTTTTTTTTTTGCTCGGGCACGTGCGAGTTTCAGTTCCTCACAGGTTCGATAAGCACTCCAACCGGGTGTGCCGGTGGTTTTAACCGGCTGCTGCCACTGGTTTCAGTTCCTCACAGGTTCGATAAGCACTCCAACCCACCACCGGCAAGCTGATGCTCTACAACGGGTCGACAGTTTCAGTTCCTCACAGGTTCGATAAGCACTCCAACGCCATTCGGTCTGGCCCGTGGCCTCGTTGGTATAGAGTGTTTCAGTTCCTCACAGGTTCGATAAGCACTCCAACTTACCGCCCGGCTTCAAACCGGAGTCATTTCCGATGGTTTCAGTTCCTCACAGGTTCGATAAGCACTCCAACAAATAGAGGTTTTTTTCCTGAGGCGCTCCACTTGAACGGTTTCAGTTCCTCACAGGTTCGATAAGCACTCCAACAATCGGAAGCAGCTTGCATCAAAAAAAACGGAGGCGGAGTTTCAGTTCCTCACAGGTTCGATAAGCACTCCAACCTCGACAGCATTCATGCCATCGAAGAACGAAGAAAAGTTTCAGTTCCTCACAGGTTCGATAAGCACTCCAACCGACATGCGAATGTTCTACGTCGGGGTTTTCGTCACGTTTCAGTTCCTCACAGGTTCGATAAGCACTCCAACCCAACCAGTCAACTGGCCGGATCAAATTCAGCAATAAGTTTCAGTTCCTCACAGGTTCGATAAGCACTCCAACCGGTGAAGGCGCGACTCCTCAGACCGTAACCGATTCCAGTTTCAGTTCCTCACAGGTTCGATAAGCACTCCAACAAGATTGAATGGTACGACACGAAAGACAGCTACTCGAGTTTCAGTTCCTCACAGGTTCGATAAGCACTCCAACTCACGGCCCAAGTGCGATAGCTAAATTCAACCTGAGTTTCAGTTCCTCACAGGTTCGATAAGCACTCCAACGAGGCGATCAAGGCGCTGGCCAACACGGTCAATCAGTTTCAGTTCCTCACAGGTTCGATAAGCACTCCAACGCTATCTGGCGACATTCGCCACGCAGGGAACCTCAAGTTTCAGTTCCTCACAGGTTCGATAAGCACTCCAACAAGAGTGGCGATTACTCTGCCCCTGACTGGTTTTGTTTCAGTTCCTCACAGGTTCGATAAGCACTCCAACTCAGATATGTTCGGGGCGGGTAATCGCCCGTCCCGGGTTTCAGTTCCTCACAGGTTCGATAAGCACTCCAACGTGGACTAAAACCCAGCGGGGAGTAGAGATCCCTTTGTTTCAGTTCCTCACAGGTTCGATAAGCACTCCAACACACAGGCCGAGTTCCGTTGCCGATCCGCTGCCCGTGACGTTTCAGTTCCTCACAGGTTCGATAAGCACTCCAACACATGGCCGCCAATGTCTTCGGGCTGCTCCGCAACAAGGTTTCAGTTCCTCACAGGTTCGATAAGCACTCCAACCGGGAGAAGTCGCGGGCGCGCAAGCAGCATCGCAATCTGAACGTTTCAGTTCCTCACAGGTTCGATAAGCACTCCAACCTTCCAGGCGATGTTACGCAACAAGGCATCGATGAATAAGTTTCAGTTCCTCACAGGTTCGATAAGCACTCCAACATCAACCACAGCCTGTTGGCCAGCCTGCTGGCATTCGTTTCAGTTCCTCACAGGTTCGATAAGCACTCCAACACAGGGGGAGTAAAGATAGTGAGCATAGACAAATGAGTTTCAGTTCCTCACAGGTTCGATAAGCACTCCAACGTGAGGCTCGGCCAGATCCTAGCCGTGGGCGCGGAAAGTTTCAGTTCCTCACAGGTTCGATAAGCACTCCAACCCAGATCGTTGCTGTTGGTTCCGTTGATGGGATTCTGGTTTCAGTTCCTCACAGGTTCGATAAGCACTCCAACGAAATAGTCGCGCCCACGGGCGACCAGGCGGATGAGGTTTCAGTTCCTCACAGGTTCGATAAGCACTCCAACTTAACGTTTAACGTCTTGTATTGACCAGTGGCTAAGTTTCAGTTCCTCACAGGTTCGATAAGCACTCCAACCGGGAAACAGCGGGCCGTCAGGCGCGGCGTGCTGAGTTTCAGTTCCTCACAGGTTCGATAAGCACTCCAACGCCATTCTGATTACCGGCTTCAACGCATCGGCTTACAGTTTCAGTTCCTCACAGGTTCGATAAGCACTCCAACCTCAGTGCGGCCTGCGTGCCGGGATCAGCACCAAAGGTTTCAGTTCCTCACAGGTTCGATAAGCACTCCAACGAGTGAGGGCAGCGGCAAAGGACTGCTCGCGGATGCGTTTCAGTTCCTCACAGGTTCGATAAGCACTCCAACCAGGCGGCGGCAATCTGCTGCTCGGTACGTCCACTGTGTTTCAGTTCCTCACAGGTTCGATAAGCACTCCAACCTCCCGCCGGGCAGGCGGGAGAAAATACTGCCTCGAGTTTCAGTTCCTCACAGGTTCGATAAGCACTCCAACCCCCGGGCTGAAGCCCGGGCCGGGGACCCTGGGCGGGGGTTTCAGTTCCTCACAGGTTCGATAAGCACTCCAACTTTCGCGGAACTGCCTTCTGACCTCTTCAACCACAAGTTTCAGTTCCTCACAGGTTCGATAAGCACTCCAACTTGGGGTATCAGAGGCCCCAATGCGATCCGGGACGCCGCGTTTCAGTTCCTCACAGGTTCGATAAGCACTCCAACCGGCTGAGTGGATCCGCAAAAACTGCGCGGTGCAAGAGTTTCAGTTCCTCACAGGTTCGATAAGCACTCCAACGGGAAACTCCAGGTTTTCCAAGAAGATGTGGTAGTGTTTCAGTTCCTCACAGGTTCGATAAGCACTCCAACGCGACGCTCTTGCGCTTGAGCAGTTGCAGTTGCCTGCTCAAGTTTCAGTTCCTCACAGGTTCGATAAGCACTCCAACACGGCTTTCGACTTGATGGCGCTCTTGGCCATCAGTTTCAGTTCCTCACAGGTTCGATAAGCACTCCAACAAAAGATAGCGGTCGTGACATCTTTCAAGGCTTGATTGAGTTTCAGTTCCTCACAGGTTCGATAAGCACTCCAACCCAAACAACGGTCCTACGAGCAAAGCTTGGAATCTTGTTTCAGTTCCTCACAGGTTCGATAAGCACTCCAACGAATGTTTCCCCCGCTCTGGCTGCCGCCGCTATGGCGTTTCAGTTCCTCACAGGTTCGATAAGCACTCCAACCATGGCATCGATGAATAGAAGGCGATAGTAAATATGGTTTCAGTTCCTCACAGGTTCGATAAGCACTCCAACCCGCTGCCTCGTGACGGTGCCTTCAACAAAGTCGAGTTTCAGTTCCTCACAGGTTCGATAAGCACTCCAACACCCGTGTCGGCCTCGCTTTCCAGAAAGACGGGAAAGTTTCAGTTCCTCACAGGTTCGATAAGCACTCCAACTATGGAGGAGGTGCCGGGAAGTAAAATTATCACGCGAGTTTCAGTTCCTCACAGGTTCGATAAGCACTCCAACACCCATGAAGAAGTCTGCCGGGGGGTCCGCCATCAGGGTTTCAGTTCCTCACAGGTTCGATAAGCACTCCAACCCGGTTGCGCCGGTTTATCAACAGCAGCAGTCACAGGTTTCAGTTCCTCACAGGTTCGATAAGCACTCCAACCTACATTCAGGAACGACTGGAGGCCAAGCAGCGTCTGGGTTTCAGTTCCTCACAGGTTCGATAAGCACTCCAACCATACAACAATAAAGAGGAAAAAAATGAAAAACGGGTTTCAGTTCCTCACAGGTTCGATAAGCACTCCAACTTGACGGGTCTCTCCGGACCGGTGATTACACTTCGGGTTTCAGTTCCTCACAGGTTCGATAAGCACTCCAACCCGACGTGATGGTCGAGTACAACGACAACGAACTTCAGGTTTCAGTTCCTCACAGGTTCGATAAGCACTCCAACACAACTTCTTCAGCCTTTGACCAGAACGCAAGACCCAGTTTCAGTTCCTCACAGGTTCGATAAGCACTCCAACCAACGGGAAGGCCTCAAGCAAGCGGTAAAGCGTATTCCGTTTCAGTTCCTCACAGGTTCGATAAGCACTCCAACACAGTGCGGCGTGGTGGACGGCTCGGAACTGACGTAAGTTTCAGTTCCTCACAGGTTCGATAAGCACTCCAACACATGGACACGGAGTTGGCGGCGAAACTCAAAGCTGAGTTTCAGTTCCTCACAGGTTCGATAAGCACTCCAACGGTGGCATAACATCAGTTGAAAACGAAGTTATTTGGTTTCAGTTCCTCACAGGTTCGATAAGCACTCCAACAAAAGATTATCCTCCTCCTGGAATGCTCCGACCAGATGAGTTTCAGTTCCTCACAGGTTCGATAAGCACTCCAACCAAAGTGGCGAAAGTATGACGCAGGGTATAGAGGCTGGGTTTCAGTTCCTCACAGGTTCGATAAGCACTCCAACCCGAGGACTTCCTGCGGGGCAAAGAGCTGATGCTCGAGTTTCAGTTCCTCACAGGTTCGATAAGCACTCCAACGCAATGGTTTTTCTGCCTTTCGGCATTTCATCCAGCGTTTCAGTTCCTCACAGGTTCGATAAGCACTCCAACTCCTTGCTGGGTTATTTGCCCCGCATTCGGGGCATTTGTTTCAGTTCCTCACAGGTTCGATAAGCACTCCAACCAGCGGGCTGGTCAACAAAGCCACGTTGATGAACTCGTGTTTCAGTTCCTCACAGGTTCGATAAGCACTCCAACGCCAGGTGCTGCCGGCTACTGGCGCAGGGGTTCGCGTTTCAGTTCCTCACAGGTTCGATAAGCACTCCAACCAGAGCAAGGGCAAACACGAAGGAGAGTCGCAATCCGTAAGTTTCAGTTCCTCACAGGTTCGATAAGCACTCCAACTGTCGCCTCTGTAAGTATCACATTCCCGTAAACTTGCAAACCCGTTTTGGCACATCCCGGAAAAGTCGGCGGCCAGATGACCGGCACATCCCGCCCGGACAGGCTTAACTCGCTGATCCTGCTGACGATCACATCGGTCTGTTGAGATTTGTTACTCCATCCTGACTAACCTCCTCTGCGGCCCGGCCCTGCGCGGTTCAGGTAAATTCTGCATACCCTTTTACCATCCGCTCACGCAATGACGGCAAAAGGGTTATCGGTGCGGCGGCCTGGGTAAGTCATTTCCGTCCGCTGCTGACAGGTCGGGCACAGATAGTAATACCGCACATCGTCCACGCGCTCATCAATGACGCTCAGCACGGCGCGCTTGAGATGCGCCATCTCGCTCTGATTCAGGTGAAATTCAAAGACGCTTTCCTGCACCGGCTCACCGAATCGCTTCAGCGTTTTGAATAACCGCGCCCGCCGCCGGTCGTCAGGCACGTCATAGGCCAGCACAATAAACATTATGCTTCCTCCCTGTCCGTCGCCCATCCCTGTTCGCTCGGCTGAAACGGGCGATAGACCTCTTCCTCTCCCATCACCACTCTGGCAAACTGCCGCGCCTGAAGCTCAATCACCTGCCGGTAACTCGTGCGGATGCCCTGCGCCGGATACAACACCGTCTCGCTGATCTGCCGCGCATACATCGCCAGAAAGCGTTTCAGCGCTTCCTGCGCCAGCCGGAACCTGCCGTCCGGCGTCAGCACAAAATCGGTTTCGACAATGATGCGTTTGTTGAGCGCCGTCAGCACCAGTCGGTCTGTCACAATGGCGCGCAACTCTTCCTGCAGGTCAGAGGCCAGCGCCGCGTGTCCCTGCCGGGGGCGATGAAACGTCCCGCTGTACGGATCCAGACCGACAATATTGATCGCGGCAAAAACATCGTTGTGCAACAGCGTATACCCGAACGAAAGCAGCGCATTGACCGGGTCGGCAGGCGGATGATACTGCCGCGCCTCAAACTTCCAGCCCCCTCTGAGCGCCGCCCGAAAGGCTTTGAAATAAGTGGCGGTGGCTGTGCCTTCATATCCGTTGAGCGCCTCCAGGTCGCGCGCTCCGGCGACTCTGGGCAACAAGGCTTCCAGTTCCGCCAGCAGTGGTCGCCCGTCCGTGCGCAAACGGCGCTGCTGTCTGATCATCGCGGCCATGTTTCTGATCTTGCCGCTGACGATGGCCGCCGCGTTCCGCCGACAGAATTCAGGGTCGCTGACGCAGGCCTGCTGCCGCTGTCTCAGCACGGCATTTCTGGCCAGCCGGTTCTCCATTCGTCCGCGATACCGGCCTGTCGTTGACAGATAAGCGACATCAATTCCCTGCTCGAAACAGTAATTCCGTGCTCCCGAAGTCATCTCGGCATTGCCGTAAATGACGATCTGCTCGACCTTGAAATCGGGCAGTTCGGTGATGATTCTGTTTTCGCGCCGCACCACAATCCGCCCGGCCAGATGTCTGATCGTGGCTCCCTGCTCCGTCACATACAGAATTGCCATCGTGATTACTCCTGTTCTTCCGACTTCCTGTTGCTGACTTCCACAGCTATCGGCCAGTGCTCTGTCCGGACGATGATCGTGGCGCTGCTGTAACTCACTTCAATGTCGTAACCGTTTGCTTCCAGCAGCCGCGCGATTTCATCCAGTTGTCTGCTGATTTCATCCGGCTGATTCATCGTTTGTCGCCTTTCCCTTCACGCCTGACCAGCGACGTCAGCCGTGCGGCCTTATCCTTAACCTGTTTCGCTGTGCGTTCACTGATGCGCGTCACTGCCGGAACGATTCTGCCTTTCGCGTCGCTGAGCGCAGCCGGGGCCTGTTGCCGCACTGCCTGCAACACCGACACAACCGGCGAAGTGCCTTTCGTTGAAATCGGCGCGGCGGTGTTCTCGAACTGCGCGAAGCGATAGCCGAGAAATTCAAACCCTTCGTCAAAACGGATGATGCGCGTTTTCTGCGGATGCAGGCGCAGACGCAATTCCGCCAGTTTCTGCGCTGCCAGTTCCATCGCCCTGCGCGCGGCGGCTTCATCCCGGCAGCAGATCACAAAATCATCGGCGTACCGCACCAGATGCAGCCCCGCCCTGGTCATGGCCAGATCGAATTCATGCAGGTACAGATTACAGAGCAGCGGGCTGAGCGCGCCGCCCTGCACGATGCCGGACAGCCGATTATCGTCACCGTTGAGATATTGTCTGACCCTGCGGGAAACGGCTGGTGCCGCCGCTGCCGCCAGCGCCGCCGCGCCCGTCAGCGCCAGCCCGGCGGGTGTCATCAGCCTGTGCGTCCGCCCGGCCCAGGTCAGCGCCCACATCAGCGCTGCGCCGCCCATCCGTTTAGCCGCCTCCTGACGCGCCTGTTGACGCCTCACTTCCGGCGACTGAGCTTCGCTTGTCATCAGTGCGCCATATGGATCATAGCCATAGCTGTCACTGCCGAACCGGTCATTGAGCAGATTCGACACTGCGCCATCAACCGAATCAGACAGCCAGCCGGTGACACGGTCATACATTCCGGCTTCATTGTGCTGACCGGCTTTGGGCAGAATCATCCCCGTGTCGAGCCACAGCCGGACAAGCTGCTGAAACCGCTTGTCCCGAATCCGCGCGCTGAAAAGCTGCAGGATCAGATCGTGATCGAGCGACCCGAAACAATCCGCAATGTCCGCATCCACCAGATACTGATCACCGGCAGCGCGATAATCCAGCGTCTGCTTCACCGCCATCGGCACATTGCGAGCCGGGCGAAAACCAAAGCTGCACGGCAGAAACGAAGGCTCACAGAGCGGCTCCAGTACGTCTTTGGCCGCGCGCAGCACAATGCTGTCATCAATCGTGTAAATGCCGAGCTGTCGCGTGCCGCCGCCCGACTTGCGAATTTCAATCGTGCGCACCGGCAGCGGGTAATACCGCCCTTCGCGCAACCGCCGGGCCAGCGCCGCGATATTGGGTTCCAGCTCGCGCGCATATTCAGCCAGCGTCATCTGATCCAGCCCCGCCGCCGTGCGCCCCGTGCGCACAGACTTCCACGCCGCCAGCAGCGTTTCCGGCTGACACAATTGCTCGAAAGTACTGTTTTTTTTATGCATTGCGATTCTCCTGGACCTGCTTCTCCATCTTTTGCATTTGGCGAAAAGTCTTCTCCGTCACGACGCGCGTGCCCGCCAGAAAATCCTCTGGCCGCCGCCCCTGCGCATTGAGCAACACACTCGCGAGTGCCGCGAGTTCATACGCCAGCACCCAGGGCACGCCCAGCCACAAACACCAGGCCACCTGCGACGCTGCCATGCCCAGGCGCCGCAACATCCCCTGCCACCATTCGCAATGTGATGCGCCTGCGGCATCCACCACCCGCAACCGGCCCACCCATTTCCCCAGGCCACGCCGTTCAGGCCCGCTCTCGCACAGCAGGTGATAAGCCACGACAACCAATGTCCACCCGGGAAAAAAGAAGGCCAGGAACGGCAACGGCACGAGGCGATCAAGCACATCAGCAAACATCCGCCGCCAAACTGCGGGTCTGGTGAATACCACTCTTTTCCGCACTGCCGCCTGACAACTCCCGCAAGAGGTTTTTCCGGACACCACAAGCGCGCCGCATTGCTGACAATCCGGCCAACTCCTTTGCCTGACGACAGTCTTGAGCAATGACCCATTCAGACTGACTTTTGTTGTTTCTGTTTTCATCGTCTCACTCCGTTTTTCAAACACTCGGCAACCTTGCCTGACTGACCGTTCAGCCCGCGCTGCCAGCACGCCCACTCAGACGAAAAACAGCCTCCGCGAGTTTGGAGCGGCAAGCTTGCAGGTTGCAGCAAGGTTGCCGCGCGTAGCCGTGCTCCGCCTGCCCACGCAACTAACGTCACGCAATGAACAGAAAGGAGCAATCGCAATGACCGAACTGATCTGGCCCACGACCACTCATGCCGAACAACGGTTACTACAGCGCAACCTGAGTGCGCGCGACATCGCACTGGTCACACGTTTTGGCCGCGTCGCTTACGCGACACACGCGACGTTTTACTTTTTGGGTGAACGGGACGTGCCACGTGGCTGGGCGCGTGAACTCGCACGCCTGGTCGGCACGACGCTCGTGATTGTGGACGGTTGTTTGGTAACGGCGTATCGCAATCGCCGCGCCTGGCGGGCGATCAAACGCAAAAGTAAATGGTCGTGGGGCGACGACGTGCAAGCTTGCCGCCCGATGGCCTGGCCACTGGATCATTCATCAGAGTCGCAGTAACACGCTGCCGCACCGCTGTGGGAATGCTCCTGCAGCAAGGGCAGCTATCAACAGTCAGTAAATGGAGCCTGAGGCAGGTTATGAGAAAACCAAATTTGACAGAGATCAGCAACAAAATCACTGGCGGACACCCCGACCGGCGACTGGCCGCGGCGCTCGACTTCGCGGGCGTGTTGCTCAATTACCGGCGTTGGCTGACGCACCAGCTCAAATGCCAGCGCGAAGATTTCCACCGCACGCGCGAAGCCTGGGAAGGCCGCTACTTTCACGAAGACCTGACGCCTTACGCCATTGCGCACGACGTGGAAGAAGGACGCAAGGTACGGCTTTATGCCTGGATCGCAGTAGCTGCCGAACTGGGCCTGACGTTCTTTATGGCAGTGACCTTCAGCGTCCCCGCGCTCTTTGCTCTGGCGCTGGCGGTGATCGCGATTTACGTCACCAAAGGCTTGCTGATGTCGCTCTGGTCGAACCGGCTGGAGCCGCATGAACAAATCCGCCGCTTGCGCAAATTCATTATCGCGCCGTTCGGCTTGCTGTTGTTGCTTTCACTCGGGGTAATGTTGCTGGCGCAACGCGGCACAGGCGCACTGTTGCTGATGATCGCTGGCTTGCTCAATCTCAGTTTGTTTGGCATCGGTTTTTCACTGTTGCTCGTCGCCGCCGGATTACTGTGTTACGCCGAAGCCGTGCTGTGGTCACAACGTGCCGAACGGCGTTATCAACAGACCTACGCCGAATTCACCGAGGCAAACAAGGTGGACGAACAGATCCAGCGTGTCATTCAGGAATTAACGCCGCCCGTGCCACCCGTACCGCAACCGGCGACTGCAACGCCGGATTTTGTCAACAGCGAAGGCAAACCGCCCCAACGAGCCAAAGCACTGATGCGCATCGCGCCGTTCTTGTTGTGCGCTACGCTGTTGAACACAGCCTGTGAAGGAGTCGTCACATCTAAAAGTCAGTCGGCGGTGATCACGCCGCCGCCGACTGACTTGCAAATCATTGTGGATGGTAGTTTGAGCACTCACCCCCAAGTGCTGGCCGATAGTGCCAAGCACTTGGCAGGCGAACTCCCGGAATTGGCTGCCGCTCACCACGTAATCCATTTGTCGGCATATCTGTTCGGGCGGGACGGCTGGGCCGCCACGCAAACGCTGGAACTTGACTTGCCGTCCCCGGCCCAGCATCAGTCTGGCGAACCCGAGCAAATTCTGGGTCAATTGCGTGAAGCAGAACGTGCTGCCGTCCAGCAACAATACCGCGCCGAATTGCGTGCCCGCTTGCAAAGCGTCACGGCTGTCCGGTTGCTGCCGTTGGCTGACACACCCGAACCGCCGTGCACCGATCTGAACGGCGTGCTGGCGCGACTGAGCGAGACCAGGAGCAAACATCGCTGCCTCGTCATTCTCCTGACCGATGGACACGAAAGCTGTGCAAGCGGGTTGAGGCAATTCAAGTTACCGCCCGCTACCCAACTGGTTATCGTGTTGTTGCCCGACGACCCGCACACGCTCGGCGGACAAACACAAGCCGCGCTGTTCGCCCTGCGCAAACAGCAATTGCAGCAGGCCGTAGCGCAAGCCGTGATTGTGACGCCGTTTGAGAAGCTGATGGACGTGCTGGCAGTTGACCAGTCGCCAGTACGAGATTGATAAAACAGCCAGATGTGATCAGAAGCCGGAGTGCCACCAGCGTTCCGGCTTTTTTGTTGCAGGTGGGAGCAAAATGTTTTCCGGTGCGGTCGGGATGGTGTAACGCGCTGGCACTCGCTTGCCTTCGTTTAGATTGACAATCAGGAAGTGTGGTGGAAAGCCGCGTTTGCTCAACGCACGTTTAGGTCGAGAAATTGCTACGGTAACTGCTTCTTTGAATTGTTTCTGCCAGGTGGGATTATAGCTGGAAACTTGCTGAATCCACTCATTCAAAAACTTGAAGTCGCCAACCAAATCGGCTTGATATTCATACCCGGTCAAGCGCAAGTAAGCGCGCTGCAAGTCCTCTGCACTGATTTGCGCAATCGCCAATCCCTCTTTACTGCCATACTGTCGCCATTCCCCAATAATGGTATAAAGCAGCCCCTCTGCCGGACGCAGCGGAAAAACTTCGCCCCCTGTGCGCAACGGAATTTCCCCGCCAGCGAGCTGCCCGATCTCAAGCCGATTGGCCTGCGCCAGAAAACGCAACCGTTGCTGCACCTCGCGCACCATCGTCGAGTAACTCACCGCCGCGCCCAGCGCCTCGTCGAGTTTGGCGACGGCGGGTTGATCGCCCAACAAATCGCGCAAGCGCACGAAGGGAATTTCCGCCAGATCAATTTGCGCATCCGCCGCGCGCAACGTCTTGCTTTGCCCCTGGCGATCCGTCACCGTCAATTCCTGTTCGCAAGGAAAGAAAAACGTCCGGCAAAACTCGAAATCTTCCGGCTGCACCAACACATGAAAGAGCCGGTCTTCGCCGCGTCCGTACAGCATCAGCGCCGCCGTCAGATAAATGCTCATCGTCTTGCGCCCGCCCGCGACGGAACAATACAGCCGCCGTGTTTCATCCACCGTCCACTCGCGTAGCAATTGGCAAATGCGATCCGACGCCAACTGGTTTTCGTGCGAGTTGCGAATGTCAATCAACGCCTGCCCGGCGTCATCCTCCAGGACAACTAACTTCGTTTCATCAAACACCGCCCGGCTGCCGCAGGACGCGCAACAGGCCGCAAACTGACCGCTCTCCAACAAGCCCTGGCGCACTGCCCGCGCGCCCGTCGCCGTAGTGATGACACGTACCTCGTCAATGCGCGCGCCGTCCTGCACGAGCCGCCACAACGTCTCCGTCACAATCGCCGGACTGCCGCCCGCCACCGCAACCAGGATGGTGTAAGGTTGTTCTGCCAATGTGGCTGTCATTTTCACTTCCTCAATGTCCGGCAATCAGCACCTTACCGCCCGGCTTGCCATCGTCGTAATACACGCGCCGAAAACGATGCACCGCGCAGTGAAAGACCACGAGATACGCCCAAATCGCCATCGCGCCAGTGAGTGTGAGTTCTTCCACGCCGACGGCGACGAGTTCGTCAATCAGGCGTTGGGCATTGCGGCCCACGTGCTGAACGGCTTCGTTGACCGGCGTGGTCAGGACCGGACGTCCGGCGACTTCCTCAATGGCGCAACCGGCGTATAAGTCGGTATTCGTAAGTGATAGGTTGAAGGTAGTAACGCTCATAGACATTCTGCTGACGACTTTCACTTGGCTTTCACCGTGGACAAAAAAGGCTTTGTCACAACTGACATTAACAATTTGGCGTCCACGATTTCCTGCCCGGTTTTCGCCGTTTGCACATCTTTCAATAGTGATTGGTCTTGCCGCAAATACTCAATCTTCCGATCCTCCGCCATCGTCGCCAGAATGACTCCTGCGCTCATTGTGGCTGTGCCTCCGGTGAAATCCGCAACGATCTGGCTCGGCAGTAGGTTGAATTGCAACGCAGCCTCTGTGTAAATGCGATCAATGGTTTCTGCCATCAGCTTTACGTCATACACCGAATCAACTTCCACTTTGTGGCAGGTCACCCAAGCTCCTGCGAACGTCCGTACCAGTTTTTCCGCCGCTTCGTACTGAGGGGCCGACTGTCCAGAACAAACAATCCAGCAATGCCGTAGCTCCGTCAGATGGTGTTCACAAGCTACTACCAGTGGCCCCCAATTCGACTTCAGCAATTCCAACCGCGCATCGGCAGCCTCAACAACAATTTCTTCCACGTTTTGAAACCGACTTTCCTTGCGGTGGTAATACGTACTCAAGAGCACGATCAACCCAGCGTGCGGAGCCGGCGTGACGGCCATAAAAGTCACCGGCGCTTCCAAGCTTAGCCGCACGTGCCGGCGCATCAGCAGGTAGACCGCCGCCACCAGCACGCACGCTAATAGCAAATCCACTACCGCCGCTGGCAACAATTCCGGCTTGTCGAGCAGCTTTGGAAAAAAGAGCCGCCTTAACGCCACGCCGATCACTCCGCCCAGCGCGTTGGTAAACAGCGCCAACACAACAAAGCTCGCGGCAAAAGCCAAGATGGATTTTCCCGTGCGGTGGCGTTGGAAGTCGAAAAAGTAGCTGATGATTTCAACGGGTGAAATGCGGCTTTTCATAGTGCGGCCTCAATGCAATCGTTTGCTTACTTTGCTTCCAACAGCGGCAAGCCTTGATCGTTGGCTAAATCGGGTAGCGCAAGCTTATCGCCACCATTTCTGCCAGTTCGTTCATTCGCCACAAACCATTCATAGGACAAGCCCTGCGGATGAGGCGGAACGGGGCGCATCTGATGATGTCGCGCGCGGGGGTAATGAATGGGCCGCTTGAACCCGCGCGCCATTCGCAGAAAGGCGGCAATAAAAGGCGTCTGCTCGAAGTTGCTTCCGCCGTAGGCTTTTTTCACGGCTCGCTTGAACGCTTCGATGCACTCCTTGACTTGGCTTTCCTGACTCGTCAAATCCGCCGCTAGGTCGCGGTAATAAGCTGCCCATTCTCTGCCTCGGTGCAAATTGGTTTGCGACCATGCCACTTGCAAAGCCACACTCCCAAAGCCCAGCGGCTTGCCGCCGCCGAGCCGGTGAAAATAAACCGCGTTGCCCTGCGCATCAGGCGGCAAAGCAAGCAGCCAAAGCAGTGCGCCCAGCTCCACATCCGACAGGTTGGTGAGTTGGATTTCAAACTGGAAGCGTTTGTCGGATTGAATCCAGTCTTTGATCGTCCGGTTTTGGCTGTCCTGCTGTTCGGCGCTGGTAAGCTTCCACTCGTTACCTTGGGCAATGGCTTCGTCTTGATTTTTTTGATTCTTGCGCAGTTCAGGTTGATGAGGGCGGCGGTACTCTTGATAGAACCCATCGGGAAAGGGCTTTTGCGTGCGATCAAGGTGCGGGTCTTGCCAATACTCGGCGATTTGCGCGGCCCCTGCGTGGTGCGGATAGACCTTGCGCCCACGCAGCCCGTTGCCTTTGCTCTTCCAGTAACCGACCTGTCCCTTGTCTTCGACGGGAGGCTCTACATTTGCCCACGATTCCCCCTGTTGGGAAGGCGCGGCGTAAAACCGCACTTGTTGCGGTTTTGGCTGCCCTAGAATGGCGAGCGGTACTTCTGCGGGAAATCGCAGGATGGCTTTGTCATCCAGGCATTCCACTTGGCTGATACGCAATTGCCCGCGATAAGCGCCACTGCCTTTTTGGTTCACCCAACCAAAGACGCGGTCGGCAGGTGAAAGCAAGCCAAGCTCTTGCGCAGGCTGTAAAGCGGGCTGAAGCAAGGCGTGCGGCGCATCCTGATGCAACCTGCGCGAAATCATCACCGGGAATAAACCCGTCACGCGCCATTCAGCGCCTGCTTGTTCAACTCGCGCGTAACAGAGCGTGCCATCGTTCAACTTGAGTTCATCTTCCGTGAAAGCAGCTTGGTCGAGGTGGCGTGACGACCAGCGCAATCCTTTGTGTTCAGTCACGCGGTAATCTTCAATCAGCTTCTGCCATTCATCTTTCAAAGCCGCCCATGCTTCGCCGGACATTGCAGCAACTTGAGGATGGCTGCCCACTTGAAAGAAAACGCGCTCGTCGTGCTTGCGGTCAATGTTTTTGTGAGTGAGACAAACAAACCCGCTGACTTTGGTCATCGTTCCCGGTATGGGTTGATGTTGTGGCGATCTGCCTATGGTGTCATTTGGTTTCGCTCCCAGCTTTCCAGCGGGGGCCAACTCGACCACCTGCCAATACTGGAAATCCGGTTCAAAGCGCGGATTGTTGCGGTCTCCCTTCCGTTGTTTATGTTGAACCTTCTCAATCCATGCCTCAACGGCCTCACCTGGTTGGGGCAAATGTCCATTTTTTCTTTGGTAGTTGGTGATATTAGTCGTGTACCGCCCCGTGGCGTCGTAAGTGCGCAACCAAGCCGCATACATTAGTGAGCCTATTGGCCGCCCATCGTTGCCAAGCTTGGCAGTGCCTGCATACAAAGTCACACGGCCGTTTTCAATACGTGCCGGAACCATCTTCAATCCATCGTTTGCCGGCATGCGGTAAGCCAGCCGCTCCTCGTGGTCGGCAAAAATGGAAAGCCGCGAATTGGTAACGGCTTCGTAAGCCGCGCGCAACATGCCTTTGATGGAAGTCGGCGGCAGATAAGGCTGCCCGTCCACAACTCGCGTTTGATAGACCTTGTGGGCTTTGGTTTCATCACCGGGATGCTCTGGGTCAAACCGCTTTTCGACATTGGCCGCGTCTGGCATCAACAATGGGCTGGCTGTCGTTAGAGTAACGGTGATACGCCCGCTCCAAAGTTCCGCGCGATAGCTGCCGTGGCCTGCGGGAGTATGGTCACCCAATTCACCCAATTCCCGCTGGTCGCGCGGCAAGGCGGGAATAAAGTTGTAGGGATTATGAAAATCGCCTTTCTCCTGCAAGGTGTCTTCCGGCGCGCAAGCTTGCGGCGCAGAAAAAGCCTGGCCTTCCTCACGAATGTTGGAGATTTGATTTTGACCGCTCAGTTCATACTCAACCGCAATGTTGGTGGCTTGGTTCGGCTTTGATTCAAGCCTGCGGCGTAAAGCATCCGAAAGCTGCCCCATCAGTCCGCCGGACATTTTGCGTTCGCCGAGAAACCACTTCTGCTTAAGCGGGTCGTACCGCAAATTGCCTTTCACGATTTCAGTTGTCACTTGCCACCTCCAGTTTCAACAAACGTTCTTCAACCACGGCCACATTGCCGTATTTATCCACTTCGCGCAGGTACTCGCGCGCCAGCAATTGCACGCGCTGCCTGGGCGCGAGGGGTTGCGGCAACGGCACGTCGAGCCGCCCGATGCGCGCGGCGGTTAGGCGTTGCCAGCCCGGTGCGGGCGCGCTGCCCGTGCTTTCGCCCCACAGCAAATAGATTTGTTCCAGCGGTTCGAGTTCATCCAGCCTGTCAAACTCGCAAGCAGCCACGGGCGTGTGCGCCAGGTAACTTGCGATGTCCTGTTCCGCCAGCAAAGCCGCATCGCCCGCGCCGTGCGCCGTATGCAGCCAGCGCAATTCGGCGACGGGGTTGAAGACGCGCGCTTCAAAGACGTTGCGCACGGTTTGTGCGTTGAGCGCCACGCCTTTTTCATCGCGCAATTGCCCGTCCGCGAAAGTAGCGAAACGGCAGCGGTCGGGCGCGTACAGCAAGGCCACGGTTTGGCTGCCTTCCGCCGATTGAAGAATGTCGCGGCAATTGGTCAGCGCGTCGGCCAACGCAATGTTTGTCTGGGTGCGGCAATACAACTGAGTCATACGGCCTCCGATTGATGGGACGCAATCCACGTCCGCCATTGTTGATGCAGATGTTCACGCGCAGCGTCATCACCGATGACGAGCTTTTGTCCTGCCACGCGCAACGTCAGGTTCGCCAGCTTGTCATCGAGCTTTTTGGAGCGAACCTGGATGTTCGTCACGGCGACTGCGCCCATGCCGCGATTCGTGCCATAGCCCAGCGGGATGCGTCCCGCGACGAAATCGCGCAAGACCAGCAGCAGGCACGTTACCGCTGCGTCGCGCTGCCCTTCCGGCAAGCGTTGCAGGTCGAGCGTCAGGCGCAGCGGCTCCCACGCGATGCCGTGCGGTTCCAGCACCGTGTAAAGCAGGTTGTCGGCGGCCCCGCCCAGCCAGCGGTCAATGGCGACGTGAAAGGCTTGTTGCGCGGTTTTGAGCGGCGTGGCGTTAAGTGCTGTGCGCAAGGTTTGTTCATCGGTAGCGCCCGCGATGGCGGCCCAGGCTTCACACTGTACCTGTGGGACGGCATAACAATCATCCACGCTTAATGCGCCAAGGCCGGGCACGGGAACAAAGTTTTCAGGACAAAGTTCCAACCTTTGTTTATTGCTCTTTGCTTCCCGCGAGGTTGATTTTTTTGTCTCTGCTTTAGCCGCCTGACCGAACAAACCATGAATCAAGCTCAATTCGTCCGCATTGATTTGTGCATGGAAATCGTCAGCATTGACAGCCAGCCCTTTCAAGGTGCGCACGATGCGTTCGGCTTGGTTGCGCAAGGCGCCTTTGACCGAACTGCCGGGCAGCACGAGCGCGAGCTTATCGTCTACGGCGCTCATCAGTGGCAGCATATCCACGGCGACGCCGTCGGCTTCGGCCTTGACCATCAGCGGGCCGACTGGCTGCCAATGAAGCTCGAAGGTCAAACGCGGCTGTTCGTAGGGGTTTTCTTCTGGCAGCGTCAGCGGTTCGGCTTCGTCGGCCAGAACTTTCAGTAAGCCTGCCCGGTGCGAAAACTCCTGCTGGCGGGTTTGCGCTTGTTGCAGGCGCACGCGCCCCAGACCGCGCGTTTTGGACGAACCGAAACGGATTTCGCCCGCGCGCAACGCCTGCCACAACGCGGCCAGCAGACGTTTTGCTTCTGGCTGCTTTTCATTGGTCAACTCCACCGTCATCTGGAAATCAATGCGCGCGCCGCGTGGCAAAACCTGGCGGTTGTATTTCGCTTTGTCCGCTGCCGCGCCGGAGTAACGATCAATGCCGACGCCGTCGCGGATTTCGCCGCAGCGGAGGTCGAGCGGCTGATTGTTTTGATCGAGCACCAAACCATCTTCGACAAACACGAAGCTGGCGTGGCCCTGGTCGCCTTCCTGAAAGCCCCACAGTTTTTTGACGGCTTCTTTGCCCACGCGCGCGCAGAGCCACGCGCGCAACGGCCCCGCCAGACTTGTGCCGGGGATGTAAAACTGGCCTTGCCCGTTGACGGCCAGCGCAAGGTCGGCGTCTACGTTGCCGCCCAGTCCGCCGACGCTGAGCGGGGTTTCGGCGACGAGTTGGCCGCTGAACAACCAACGCGCATCAAGCTTGCGTGCCATTGGTTTGATCTCCTTTCTCAGTCTCACGTTTTTGTGCGCGGATGCAGGCATCAACGAGCGTGCGGACGACTTCGCCCCAGAGTTCTTCCTTCAATTGCGCCGTGCCGCCCTGGGTCAGTTCCAGGCGCGTGAAATCCACTTGCAGCTTGCTCCAAACGCAATCTTCATTTTCAAGCAGGTTGCGAAGTTTGCGCAGACTGTGCTCTTCGCCCTGGCGGCCCGCCGGCCATTTGTCTTCACGTTTTTCCTTGAGGTGAGCCAGCCAGTCCAGCAGGGCGGGCCGGTCGCTGCGCTGTTGCAGGCGCGTCAGGGCCGAACGCAACGTGCCCAGTTGGCTGAGTGAAGGCTCGCTCTTTGGTTGGCGATCAATCATTCTGACGTAGATGCCGAGTGCCAGTTCGCGGCGTTGCGGATCAGCGGCCAGGCCCATCGCGCAACGTTGAATTTCTTTGCGCGCCGCCGCGCGTTCGATGATGGCGGCATAAGCATACCCGGTTTGCTCTTTACCAATCGGCGCAGGCACAGGGTCATCGTCTGCACGGTCATCTTGCCGCGTGCGCCCGCTGACTGGCGACGACAGGAAGGGTTCATTGAAACAAAGCCTGCCGTAACCTTCCGCGCGCCGTTCGCCGATGCCTTCCGCAGCCACGCGCGCGAGTTTGTCAGCGTCCAACGTGCCCTCAAGCTGGAAGACCACGCACGTGCCCGCTTGCAAGCCCACCAGCGAAGGACGCGGCAAGCCCCAGCCGACGTGCCACGAATCAGTGCGATGCGTGCGGCTGATGGCATGCATACGTTCGTCGTTGTTGTCATCCATCTTAGTGCGATCAGTCAGCGTGACGCCGAGTGCTGCGCTCAACACTTGCCGCAAACGTTCCACCGAAGCCGTGGGTCGCAAGCGTTCATCGCGCAGCAACACATCGGATAGCAGCCAGACCGTCAGTTCGTTTTGCACCGTTGGTGCGGCGGCGGCGTGCTCTGCTTTGGAAGCTGTCAGCGTTACCCAGCCGTAATCGTCTTTTTTCGCCCTACCGATTTTGCATTCGCCCTTGAGTGCGGCCAACCATTCGCTGTCAGGCGCTTTGAGCAAGGATTTGCGCACCTGCAATTGCGCACGCAACTCCGTGCCCTGCGGAATGACTTCGTAGCTAAACACGCCGCCGACCGCTTCATCCGGGCGCTGAATGGCATCGCGCACGACGTTGTGCGGTTCGACGGCCAGCGCGACAGATTGAAAATCCGGCAGCCGTGTTTCTTCCGCAGGCGTAACACCGAGGTAGCCGCTGCGATGACCTTTGAGTTGCGCCTTGCCTTTCCCCTCTTGCAAGCGGTTGTAAACGCCGCGTCCCGACTTCAATCCGCCGCCGACTTTTTCGTGAAAGAGCGCGAAGGGCACGGGGCGTCCGGGAGCGTCGTTGATGGCGATGGTGGCGTGGGTGACGAGCAGCTGGCCGCTGAAAATGGCGGTGTTGATGTCGCAGCCTTCCTTGAACTCTGCGCCAAGCTTGCGCCGCAGGATGGGCAACAGGTATGTGCCCGGCAGGTAATCGAGCGACTTGACCAGATTGCCGATGGTTTGCTCCGCAATCAGCAGCGGCGTTTTGGCCGTCAGACACAGCGTGACGCACTCCCATTCATCATCGCTCGTCATTGTTTGCAGGTTGAACGTTTCGGCGGCGGGCGGCGCGGGCGGCTCAGGCGGAGCGTCGGTGTCCAATACGGCCAGCCATTGCGCCACGTCCAACCCTTGAATCTCCAGGGTGCAACGGCCCGCGCCGCGCCGCCGTTTGGCACCGATGCGTTCGACCAGCTTGACACCGGCCAGCAACAAGGCCGTCGCCGCTTGTTGTTGTTCCTCCGAACAGCCACTGAAATCAATTTGTCCGCAGGCCGTCAGCGTCACACCGCCGCGCGCCATTTCCTCAAAGCGCAAATAATCAGCGCGGGCGCGTCCGCTAAGCGGGTCAATGGCGACGCCGGGTTTGACGAAGGTGACGGCGTCGTGAACGGCGGGCTGTCCTTTGATGGCGGCGCGCAATGTCGCTGGGAAATGCGCCGAACGCACCGAGAGGGCCGCTGGGCACGGCAAGTCCAAATGCGCTGGCGGCGGATGGTGGGCGTCTTCGTCAGGCTGCCCCGGCTGCTCGCCGAACAGAAACTGCAACCAGCGACACCACGCGCCCGGCGTGCCGTTGTCCAGCCCCAGCGCTGTACGTTCACAGCCGTCGCGCCAGATGCCGGTGAGCGTCTTGGCGGGAATGAACGGCAGGCCGTCCTGATCGCGGCGCACCAGGCGGTCTACATCACCGGGCCGCCCCGCGCCGGAGCCGATGTGCCAGTCAGAAAGCAGGTGAAGTTGCAGGCGAAAAGGCTTAGGGGTTGCGTTATGCGGCATCGTCTTTCCTCCAGAAATTGGCGGCGTCCATCGCATCGAGCAAGGTGGTGAATTCAATCTTGCTGCCGGTTTCCTCTTGCTCGCTGCGATAAAGTGTCTCGGCGTGCTCACCCGCGAACAGGCTTAGGTCGTAACGTTGTTGGATGAGCTTGAAGCGGCCATCTGCGATTTCCTTTTTAAGCGGCAACCCGGCACGCAATTCGTGAAGCTGAGTATTGGGCAACTTTCGCCGCCCTGTCGCTTGCCCGCTGTCATCTAGTTCAGGGGCAAGAATTGCTTCAACCTGTCTGGCGAGACTATCCCAATGATGAAGCACAGCCCAATCCGCGCCGTCCGCGCCCCTTAGCTCATTCACGGGCGTGACAACGTAAGGCCGCGCGTAACTGCGCACCTCCCGGTTTTCAGCTTGGTTGCGATAACGCAGCTTCTCACGAATGGAAGCCAGTTGACTGCTGCTGGAATCGTAAAGCGCATGAAAATCCAGCGCGGAACAAGGCCACGGTGTTTTGTGATCGGGAGTGTGCGAGTCTTTTTTATTTGGGTTGGTGATGAGTTTCTTGACTTGTTTGGCGGACAAGATCAACTCCGCCGCCAAATCGTAGGCAGCGGAAAACGGAAAGTGTGGTTTGATAATGGCGACGCCGGCGCAAGCCGAAAGACGTTTATTTGGGCTGAAGGCTACGCCCGCGACTTTGCTCAGAATACCATCAAACGGCGCTTGTACCTCCCGCGCGGTTTCCGTTTCAAACGCGGTCAGGAATTTATGCGTGAACCGTAACGCATTCTTCCCGTCACACATCACTGTCAAATCATCACCACCAAGAATGATCGGCAGGAGCGGCAAAACTTTTTCATCGTCACCATTCAGCTTGCGTTCGGTAATCGCCGTCAAGGCGGTAACGAAAGCTTTCTCCGTGCAAACATCCAGCGCAAGCGAAAAAGCTCGCATCCTTTCCACGTAACGACGATTCAGCACTTCATTGCCAGCCGTTTGCTGTTCTCGCTCAAAATCAATGTAGGCGGCGAAATTCAGAAAAATTTGGCCCAACCCATTCCCATCGGCATGAACAACCGCCAACCACTCACATTGTTTTTCCAAGTCGCCCGGATTGCGCGGCAGTTGCCGGTTGATGCCATAGCGGTCGAGCAGAGCTTGCATGCGCCGCCGATAAGCATCGGCGTAAGCGCGCTTTTGCAGCGACAAGTTGGAACGTGCGACTTTCTCGCGCGGGTCGCCCGCTTCGTTTACCACCCACGCCGCCGCAGGCAAACCGCTCGTCTCGCATTCGTCTACCACTGGCACCCGCAAAAAGCGCAAAGCCGGGGCAGGACGACTAGCGCGCGCCTCCTCAAATTTCCGGTGAACAGCTTCGTTGACAGTGCCAATGGGCCGCAGATTGAAATCAAACTCGTCGCTGATAACGCCGCATACATCCAGCCCCGGCGCTTCCTGCAATGCTTTGCGCGTGACGGCACGGACGATGCGCCGCCCGACTTCGCGATCATTCACCAACAGCAGCGCCTTGCCCGAGGTAGCCGTAATGACTTCCACGGCGGTTGGGTGGTTTGGGTCTATCGGCGGGTTCAAGTCGGGGCGACAGAGATTCTCGCGCAGCGTTGCGACGTTTTCCGACCACAGCGGTTTGTCCGTGATGTCTTGCACGGCTTGCAAAACCCACTCAGTGCCCGCCCGGTACGTCAGTTCCGACGCGCCGACATTTTCGCGCAGCTTATTCGTGGCAAAGATGTAACTCTGGTTGCCAGAGGTTTCGATCAGTATCAGGTACATCGAGAAATCTTAGCTCCCTTCCTGGTGTGAGTGCGAACAAGAAAACTTTTACTGGTCGGCAGACAAGTATGAGTTACACCAACTTCATCATCGCGACCATCGGACCTGGTTTGTGGAGTGCCTGACAGATCACAGGTTCCTGCGGCTTCGGCAATGCAGAAACGAGGTCTGAGTCTGGCTTTCTGATTTCCTGCTGCCAGACCTGAGTAGAACATGGCGGGGCTGCCTGTCACGACTGATGCGGCTTCGTTATTCAGGCTGACAAAGGCAATTCTCGCAGATACGGCTGACTGGCAATCTTCCCCTGACTGAGTTCAGGTGTGTGAAGACTTCATCGAATGTTGTTTTTCCTGGTGAAAGATTTCCAGCGGCAGGCAATATAGTGAAACAAGTCTGATCGGTCAATATGTTTCCGGCTGACTTGTTAATGCAAAACCAGCAAACCTGTCTTGGGAGATGAGGAAGCAACTCACAACCGTAGTAATCGCAAATGCGCGTTTGCAATTCGGCCCCGTGAGTTTGTGCGTCGGTTCGACCACTGCCTTTTTCCCGTACACCAGTGCGGTTCGATCCGATTGAGCCAGGGACTGCGGGTTGGCAACCGGCAGAGCAGAATGCGCACTTTTCCTTCCCGTTTTGCGGCTCGATTATGTTGTTTGAGCCAGGTGCGTACCTGCTGCGAGACGTGCCAACTGGCATTGTCCCGCACCAGCAACAACGCCTTCTTCTCTTCGTTGTGCCAGCCTTCGCACAACCATTCGAGAAAGGCGATGGTGAGCGCTGACACCGGACGGCCTTCGACAAAGCGCAACGAGAGCTTGCCGGTGTCGGCCCGCAACAGACCGTAACAGGCCAGGGCTTGGGGATCGGGATCAGATGGTTGGGCGTTCAACTCTTCCAGGCGCAACGCCTCATCCGGTGTCCAGGTGCAGGCGCGACCACCAGACTTCATCCGCACAGCCCAGGACCCGGGCGGGCTGCGTGGCCGCCTGGCGGATCAAACGATCCCGTGCCTTTTTTGCGTACGTACGCCGGATCAGGGCTGCTGATCCAGTTGCGCGCCCGCTTCCAATTCACGCCCATGCGCTTAAGGGTCGTGCGAATGGTTTCGTCGCTGACCAGATTTTGCGTCAGCTTATTTTCAAAACACACCTGTGCCACTTCGGTGTGCGGACTGTCGGCTTTGGGCAGCACCAGCCAGACCACCAGCCAGGCGATCCCCCTTGTGGACGAGGCCGAGCATCAGGATGTTGAGTGGCGTCTGCCCGAACTGCCCGTTGGTGCGATGAGAGCGAGAGCGTCCATGGCCCGTCCACGCCGAGCAGTCTGACAAGGAAGCGGGCGAGTTCGGCGTAAGACAATTCAAAGAACCGGAAGAAGCGTTGGAGCTTCTTGTATTGCGAGTCCTGCTTCGGCTGCCCGGCGAAGGCGCAGGCCAGCTCGACCAGGTTGACGTTTTTGACCGTCAGCAGAGCCAGCACAAAAGCCGCGACAAACCTGATGCGGGCTTTGTGTCACGATAGATTCTGCTCAAGCCTTTGCTCAAGCGAGCGAATGGCTCTCATCGTGCGATTTCCTTTCTGGTCTGGTCGCTTGAAAGTCTCAGCGCACGATGAGCTGATTTCACATCAGCATTGAACTTCTCCCATTTTGTTCTGTACTGAGCGCGGTGGGACAAAGCTGGGACAAAACTTACTGCCCGGAGGTTCATTTCAGTTCACCGACAATCACTGACCGGAAGGCTGCAACCCGAATAGAATGTGATGGTATTCCGTGAAATTCCAACTGGTTCAGTGAACGCCAGTCGTTCTGAAAATCCGTGTGTCGGGGGTTCGATTCCCTCCCTGGCCATATCCCGGACACAAACAGCGACTTACAGGCTGTCGTTCAACTCGCGGAGGTGAACATGACCAACGGACTGAAGTCGCTGTTTGATTTATTCCCGGGAAGAATGCTTCCTCGCCAAACTCTCCGGCGGTCTGATGATTGCGGCGCGATCAGGCGTTACCGCAGGTATTTGTTGAAAAATTCGAGCGTGCGCGTCCACGCCAGTTTTGCTGACTCTTCGTCGTAACGCGGCGTCGTGTCGTTATGGAAGCCGTGCTGTTTGCCTTCGTACAGATGCACTGTGTACACCTTATGATTGGCCTTGAGCGCCGCTTCATAAGCTGCGATGCCGGCATTGATGCCCTGGTCATTGCCCGCGTAATGCAGCAATAAGGGCGCTGAAATTTTCGGGACATCATCTGCGCCTGCCTGGCGGCCATAGAACGCAACTCCGGCATTCAGATCAGCGCCGAGCCGCACAGCCAGTTGATTCACCATCCCGCCGCCAAAACAGAATCCGACCGCACCGAGTTTGCCGGTTGAGTCGGGACGCGCCTTGAGCCACTTCGCCGCTGCGACAAAATCCTCGGTCATCTTTTTGCCGTCTACCGTGCGAAAGAGTTGCGCGCCCTTTTCATCTGTGCCCGGATAGCCGCCGACCGAGGTCAGGCCGTCGGGCGCAAAGGCGATGAACCTGGCCAGCGCGAGGCGGCGCGCCACGTCTTCGATATACGGATTGAGGCCGCGATTTTCGTGAATGACAAGCACGACGGGCAGCTTTCCATTTTTTGCCGGACGCGCCAGATAGCCTTTGATCGAACCGTTTCCTGCCGGTGACTGCACGGTTTCATAACCCACTTTGATGCGCTTGTCATCGAGCGGCACCTGCTGCGCCCAGGCATAGTTCGGCTTCAGACTTTCAAAAATTGCCATCGCGGTCAGTCCGCCGGTAGCGAACCTGCCGAGATGGTCAATGAAGGTGCGGCGATCCATGTCGCCGTGCTGGTATTCGTGAAACAGATCCAGTAACTCCTGCGGATAATCGGATGCCTGCTTTCGTTCCATTCTGTCTCCTCTGAGATGGGAGCGGAGTACAAAGTGACGCGGCGACTCCGCTGTGGTTTGGCTTCACAATCCAGTCCTCAACGAATTTCTGACGCGCTGCACCCGCGACGTTCCGCCTTCGGCACCAGACACGGTGCTGAATCTTCCAGGCAGTTCGAAGCCATCGGGCCGGATGGTGCAGATGTCGAAATTGTCACTGGTTTTCTGCGTGAAGACAATCGCTCACCCGTCGGTGAGGCGCAGTTGTTCCCTGGAGCGAATAGTGTGATGAACCGATTTACAGCCTTCGTTTCAATGCCCTGGACGATTGATGGTGCTGTCTGGTGAGGGACGCGCGGCGCTTCAACGGCAGGGCGCTGTCTGATGAAACTCACCCGATAATGCCGAATTCATAGGCCCCCTTGTTCAATTCTCCGCGCTGATGTCGTCCGTAACGAAACAGGCTGATGTCATAGCTCCGGCAGCAGCCTTCGCGCACCAGTTCCGACATGATTGTGCCAACCGCAGGCGCAATCTTGAAGCCGTGTCCGCTGAAACCGACCGCGCAGTAAAAACCCGCGACTTCCGGGATGCGATCAATCACCGGCTGCCAGTCAGGGGTGACATCATAGAGCGCGGCCCAGCCGCCCTGCGCCGCGCCTTCGGCCATGACCGGAAAGCGTTTGAGGATTGCCGCTGAATATTCATCAATCTCGTCGTAAGACGGCACGTTTGAGAACTCCTCTTTGTTCACGCTCTCTTTTTCATCTTCGTGAATCGAGCCGGTCATCATTGAAACGTGGCGCTCCGGTTTGAAATACCAGCCCGTCACCAGATCGCCCCAGACCGGCGTCGGGCCGCGCCACTGCACCGGACGCTGCATGTTGACGACCGGGTGGCGCGTGGCGCGAATCGGAATCTCAACGCCGACCATCGCGGCAATCTCACTGCCCCACGGGCCGGCGATGTTGACGACCACCGGAGTTGAAATCTCGCCTTTGTTCGTGATGACTTTCGTCATCCTGCCGCGCTCCACGCAGAGCGCGGTGACTTCGGTCTTTTTCATGACTTCGACACCAAGCCGCTGCGCGGCTTCGCAATAACTGTTCGCCGCCAGCGCCGGGTCGGCATATCCGCCATCAACTTCGTAAGCGCCGCACGCAATGTCATCAGCCGACAGGTGCGGTTCCATCGCGCGCAGTTCATCAGCCGAAAGCAGTGATTCGCGGATGCCCAGACGATTGTGCATCGCAATGGTCTGCTGCAGGGCCGCCGCATCAGCCGGGCCGCAGAAAAAGACCACACCGGCATTGACGAACCCCGCCTCACCGCCGACCTCTTCCGCAAAGTTATGCCACACCCTGACGCTGTCGCGCGCCATCGCGGCCAGTGTTTCCAGCGTGTAATGCTGCCGCACCACGCCGCTCGAACGCCCTGTCGGGCCGGAAGCGATATGACCTTTTTCGATGAGCACAATATTTTTCACGCCATCCTTCGCCAGGCGAAACGCTGTGCTGCAACCATTGATGCCACCGCCAATGATGACAACTTCTGCTGTCCTGCTCATATTATTCCTCCTGCTGATGTGTCGGCTTCCGCCGGATCAGTTTTCAATTGCTTGTCAGGGATGTGTTGCGCGATTTGCCAGAATCGCGCTGAATCCGTCATCGGCCCGTTGCGGGTGCCGCGCGATTCTGGCAAATCGCGCAACACTGGCTGCTGCGGACGATGAAAAGTGTCACCACGCAACGGCGGCGCTGTTGTTGCGATTGTGCGAAGCGGCGCGCAGTTCGCCCGTTTTCGGATCGCGGCTGATGGCAACCCACAAGCCTTCGCCGCCGAAGCGCTCTTCGCCGGGGGCGAATTCCCTGTACGCATAACCCATTTCATCAAGCACTGCCTGCGGGAAGCGGCCTTTGGGCAGTTGCACCGTCAGCACGCCGGTTTTCGGGTCCGTGCCGGTGATAAAGAAATCGGGCGTGTTGATGGCCTCATCCACCGTCATTCCGAAGCGCGTGACGTTGAGCAGGCATTGAAATGTGCGCTGGTGCAAGCCCGATCCCATCGAAGCGAAACCCAGCACGGGCTGGCCGTTTTTGAAAAGAATGCCCGTTTCAGTCGGCGCAGGCAGACGGTCGCCGGGTTTGATTCTGGCAATGGCGGCCTGCTGAAACGAGGCCGGGTCACCAATCGAAATGCCGTCAATGTTGATGGCGGTTTTGCCCCAGTCCACACAGTTGATGCTTTGCGTGATGGCGGCGATGTTGCCGTCCTTGTCTATCGCAACCACGTCATCAGAATGCTTCGGCGGCTGTGCCCAGCGAAACGGCTTCGCGCCCGCCTGCATGCGCTTCCACAATTCCGCCGCGTGTTGCGGAGTGACGCGCGCCTGCGTTGAAAAATCCAGGCCGGGATAAAGCTGCCTGAGCATCGCTTCGGGCAGAAAGTTCAGATACATCATCTGCGTGATGTCGAGCGCCCGGCGCAGCGACGCGCCGGATTTCGTCCAGTGCGGATCGCTGGTCAGGCCGGAAGCGACGGCAAGGTTCTGCGCTTCGATCAGGCTCACGCCGCCCTGATTTGGCGGGCGATTCGTTTGCACCTGATAATCGCCAATGTCAGCAATCAGCGGTTCATCCCAGATCACGTCATAAGCCGCGAGGTCTTCCATCGTCATTCTGCCGCCCTCGGATTGCACGGCAGCGATGAGTTTCCTGGCCCATTCGCCTTTGTAAATGTAATCAGCGCCCTGCGCGGCGACGGCGCGCAACGTCCTGGCCAGCGCTGTTTGCCTGAAGGTTTCGCCGCGCTGATAAAACGAGCCGTCAGCTTTGGTGAAGATGGCGCGCGTCGCGGGCAGGCGTTTGAGGTCTTCGCCGCGAAAGCGAAACTTGTCGGCCAGGCGCCCGGTCACAGGCAGGCCGTTTTCAGCCAGATAAATCGCAGGCTCGAATAAACTCCTGAACGGCAGTCTGCCGAAACGTTTGTGCGCGGCTTCGACGCCTTTCAGAAAGCCGCCGACCAGCGCCGTGCGTCCGCTGACCGCCGTGCCGCGCAAACCTGCTTCCGTTCCCATCGTGATGCCGCCGGGAATTTTGAGCGGTTCGGTTTCGCCGCGCACGGTGTTCCATTCGGCATTCATCGTGTATGTCTTCCTCGTCTTTGCGTCGTAACAGACCAGCGACAGAATGCCGAAGTAGCTGATTGGCGCGCCTGCGGTTGCCGCGACCTGCGTGATGGCAGCGGTCATCGCGGCGTCAATCGCGTTGCCGCCCTGTCTGAGGGCTTCGAGTCCCGCGCGCGCGGCGATGCCGTTGTATGCGACCGTCACTGCGCCGCTGCGGCCTGTGGCCACTCCCGCCGCAGTGCGATCCACATCCTGCGCGGCAAGGAATTTTTCGTATTCGCCTTTCGGCCACGCAGCGGGCGAAAGACTGACGGCGCGTTTCGGTTGCGGCGCTTCAACCAGCACGACCGACGTGCCTGCCAGCGCAGCCTGTCTGACAAAGTCTCTTCGTTTCACGATTCGGGTTCCTCCGAAATGTTGCTGAAGTCACGGAGCAGCGGGAAAACGCACCACTGCATTCTCAAGCGGGATTTCGCCGCGATGTCTGACCGGAGCGACAGGCGGACTGGCGGGCTTCCAGCCCCAGCCGCGCCCCTGCACTTCAAACGCGGGGAATGAATACGGCAGGCCTTCAGAACCGAGCGGCGAACCGGCATCGCTGAGGTGAAAGTGCAGATGCGGTTCGGTCGAGTTGCCGGAATTGCCAACCAGTCCCACCACCTGCCCGCGCCGCACTTTGTCACCGACTTTGACGCGCAGACTGCCCGGTTGCAGGTGCGCGTAAAAAGCGAATCGCCCCTGCCCCAGATCGAGAATGACGTAGTTGCCGCCAATCGTTTCAAGCGTGATCGGCACGGCGCGCGAATTCACGCCGGGAATGTTTTCAGGAATGCCGTCCCTGGTGGCGGCGACTGTGGCATCGGCGACCGCGAGAGCTTCTGTGCCGTAGCAGCGATAGTTTTTGTTGTCCTTCGGATCGCCGGTGTAAGTGCGCCCGTCTTCGCGCAGTTGCACCCAGTCAATGGCGAAACGCTGCGCGATATAAGCCCGCCCATTCACCGGAATCAGGGCGCGGCGATGGCCGGAAGCATTCGCCGGGCCGTTCCCCGCCAGCCACTCGCTGCCGCGCAGGGGCGGGCTGATTTCAATCGGCTTCGACCCGACGGCGATGGCCGCCGTTTCGATGCTCAATTCATCAGTGAATTCGCCGACCCTGGCGCGCAGGCGATGGCGCAGGCTCGCAGGCACGGCGCTGCCCGCTTCGAGCGTCACCCACAAATAAACGACTGCCCGCAGCCCGCCGCCGATGCGCGGCTTTTCAGTTGCGGGCGGCACGCCGGGCCGCGCCAGCAGCGCCGCCAGTTCGCTGCCTTCGTAACCAGCCAGCAGTTTGTCGCCCGTGCCGAGTACTTCAACGCGCGTCAGCAGACAATCGGTGGCGGCAAAATTGGTGACGTGCAATTCATAAACGAGATGTGTTCTGCCATCTGCCTGAAACGGCGTCGGAGCTTTCAGCACCATTACGTCGAGCGGCAGTGTGAGCGGGCGTCGCGCAGGCGCAGCAGGCGTGGCAGGCGCTGGCGTCGGCGCTCCGGCCCTGAAGGTCAGCGGTTGCGTGACGCCGCCCTGCGTCCATTTCCCGACTATTTCCGTGCGATCTTTGCTGAGCGTGCCCTCGTACACGCCGCTGACATTTTTGACTTCCAGCCTTACCTCGTCGCCATTGACCGTGATGGTGGTGACGGGAATGGTTGCGCCCTGGTCGAGACTGTCAAGCGTTCCTGTGTATGTGCCCGCGCTGGTTCTGGTGATGGTGAGCATCAGCCGCAGTTTGACGCTGCCTTCGCCGAGCGTCCCGTGCCAGACGCCCGCGAGTCCTTTTTCCGTCGTCTGACTGAACGCGCCTGATAAAGCGGTCAGCAACAGCGCCAGCACATAACAGCAGTGTTTCATCACGATTCTCCTTCAGAAGTTGTATTTCAGCGCAAACTGAATGATGCGCGGATTAACCGCCGTCGCCGAGATTTGCCCGAAAGTCGCATTGGTAAAAACCGGATCGGGATTGGCAAACTGCGTCGTGTTGAAAGCATTGAAAAATTCCGCGCGAAATTCAAGGTGGCTGATTTCGGTCGGCCATCTGACGGTGAAGCGTTTGCCGAGCGAAAGATCAAAGTTGCGCTGGTCGGGGCCGCGCACAAACGTCCCGCCGCTGAAAATGGCCGACAGACCGCCGCGCCCGCGTCCGAGTTCCGCCGCGTTCGTCACATCAGCCGTAATGCCGGGCGAGAGCGCGATGATCTGTGTGTAATTGCGCGTGACGAGCGGCAGGCTGACGACTGTCTTCTCGCTGATCACACGACCGAGCGCGCTCGATTCGGTTTGCAGGATGGCTGGCGAATCTTCAATTGTGATGGATTCCGTTGCTGCGCCGACGGCGAGTTGCACATCAAGTTTTGCCGTCTCAGTCACGCTGATCGCCACACCGACGCGCGAACTGCTTTTGAAACCCGGCTGTGTGACTTCGACACGATAATTGCCCGGCGGCAGCAGCGCGACCAGATACGCGCCACTCGCGCTGCTGCTCGCCGTGCGCGCTTCACCCGTGACCTCGTTCGTCACTTTGATCTGCGCGCCCGCAATGACCGCGCCGGTCGGATCGGTGATCGTTCCCGTCAGCGCGCCTGTCGCGGCGGTTTGCGCGAGGGTCGTCAGGGCAGGAACAGTAAACAGCAGGACGGATGCGACCAACAGCGTCCCGATGTTTCGACTCACGATTCTGATCAGGTGATTTATGGTTGTGCCTCCGTAAATTCTGAATTCGTTTTTGAAATGCCTGCGCTCCCGCGCTGATGATTTCGCCCTGACCTCAGCCTGCCTGAATGATGCGCGCAGTTTGTGCGGTTCCGGTTCCGACACAGGCCCGCGCACAGCGGCAGAATCAGTGATCGTTTGAGTCCGGCTGGTTCCCTTCAAAATCCATCGGCGTGTCCCGCGCGGCGCGGGTCGGCGCTGGCGCTCAGCGTGCCGGTCTTTTCGTCGCGCCACGACATCTGGAACGAACCCATGTGATAGTCGTACATCGCCAGGCCCTGCACCCTGACGCCCAGCTTCGTCAGATCGCGCAGCACTTCGGGCCTGATGCGGCTTTCGACGGCCAGCGTGTAATCGTCGCGCATCGGCAGCAGGCGCGGCGCAACTGAAGCCTCGTAAGGTTCCATTCCGAAATCGAGGACGTTGGAAAGTACCTGCGGAATCGTGCAATGCACGTTGCCCGGCGTGCCGAGCGACAGCACGGGCTGACCGTTTTTCAAAACAATCGTGCTGCCGTAAACGCTGCGCATCCGTCCGCCGCCCGCGTGCCAGCCGGAAATGGACGCGCTCATCACGGGCTGCGAATGACTGCCAACCATCAGCACACCATCCACCACAGCGCCGGGAATGCCGCCCGATTGCAGCGTGTTCATCATCTGCACCCAGTTGCCCTGCGGATCCACGATGCTCAGTTCGCAACTGCCCTTGTAGCCCTGCGGTTTGTCGGGGCCTTCGGTCGGAATGCCTGCGGCGATCATTGCCGCTTTGCCTGTGGTCGCTTTGACGTGATCGGTCAGATCAATTTTCGGTTTGCTGCGGCGCAGGATTTCTGCGGCCATGCGCTGAAATTCCCTTGAAAGCCAGATGTCCGATGGCACCTCGAAATCCTTCGGGTCGTGCAGCATCCCCAGTTCAAATTCGGCGCGGCGCATGGCATGCGAAAAGTAATAAAGCGCCTCTGCCGACTCGGTGTAATGACCAAGCGATCTGATGTTGAGCTGACTGAGCACGCCCAGCACATAGGCCGTAAACAAAGCCTGTCGCTGCGGTGGGCCGAATTGCAGAATCTCGTGACCATTGTGCGCGTATTTCAGCGGCTCGCCCCAGCGCGGCGGAGTGGCGGCCAGATGTTCAAGTCTGATCGGCCAGCCCAGGCGGTTCGCTTCGGCGACAAAATGCTTTGCCCAGTCGCCCGTAATGAAATACTGCGGCCCTTCGGCGGCCAGGCGTTTCAAGGTCTCCGCGAGTTTCGGCTGTTTGAAAAGATCGCCGACTTCAGGCAGGAATCCGTTGGGCGTGAAGACTTCGCGGCCTGACGGGAAATAAACATACAACGGCAACTCTTCAGTCAGAACGGCGTGCTGAAACGAGGAGATGTGAAAGCCCTGCTCAGCATATTTGATCGCGGGCTGGCACAGTGACGACCACGACTTTGTGCCAAAGCGTTTGTGCATTTCACCGAGTCCCGGCATAAAGCCCGGCATGCAGGCCATCGGCGCAACCGGCCCCGGATTGAGTACGCCCAGGCCCGGCGGCACGGGACGAAACGGCGGCAGGCCCGGCACCAGCGTCCCTGAACTGTCGAGCGTGTATGCCCTGCCGGTTTTCGCTTCCCAGTACAAAAACATCACCGAGCCGGTGTGATTGGTCATGTGCGGCGCAACGGTGGCCTGCGCGATGCAACCGGCAATCGCCGCGTCCACGGCATTGCCGCCTTCGCGCATCACCTGCAACATCGTTTCGGTGACGATGGGGTTGTCGGAACTGGCGACGGCTTTTTTGCCTTTGACGACAGGCTTCGGCCCGACTCTGGGCAGCGTGTCGGGCGATTTTCCCTGCGCGGCGGCTTCATTGTTTGCGAGCGCAATGGTTGCCCCTGCGAGCGCAGCGTTCTGCACAAATTCTCTGCGGTTCATAAACTGGTTTCTCCTTGTTACGAATTTTCGACGGCCAGTTCATCTGCCGTCGTGACAGCCTCACGCGTCGGCTGCCCGCCCTGCACAAACATCCAGATCAAACCCGCGACCACCAGCATCGCCGCGCACACGACAAACGTCGCCACCCAGCCCATCTGCCTGACCAGCACGGGCGCGAGCGCAGTCGAAACCACCCCCGCCAGATTTCCGGCAGTGTTCATCACACCGCCCGCCGTGCCGCCGTTCTCTCCGGCAGCCTCAATCGTGCCTGCCCAGAACGGCCCTTCCGTACTCATCAGAAATCCGACCGCAAGTGACAGGCAGACGATGGCAGGCAGCGGCGCGCTGACGCTCGCGCCGAGAAAGAGAAAGACAGCGGCCAGCAGCAGACATCCGATGGCGAAGAGGCGACGGCTGCGGCTGCGGCCAGTGTGCGCGGCCAGCGCGTCGCAGAGCCTGCCACAAATCGGCAGCATCACCATCGCAAAGACATATGGCAGGCTGTTGTAAATGCCGCCCCTGAGAATGCCGAAGCCGCGTTCATCGGTCAGGTAGAGATAAAACCAGAACACAAAAACGAACAGCACAAAGCTGTCGAGAAAATAACTGAGCGAAATCAGGCTGATGTTTTTGTTGCGCAGCAGTGCGCGCCACGAAGCCTGCTGAGCGGACGCGCCGTCCGGCTTGTCGGCATAAATCGTAATCAGTTCGGCATCGTTGATGCGCGTATGCTGTTCCGGCTGATTTGTGGCATAGCGCCACCACAGGACTGCGATCAGGAATCCCGCCACGCTGGTGACAAAGAAAGTCGCGCGCCAGCCCCACGCTGCCATCAGCGATGAAACCAGCGGCCCGTTGAAAATCATGCCCAGCGTAGAGCCTGCAATCACGACCGCATTGGCAAACGTGCGTTCGCCGAGCGGAAACCAGTTCGCTACCGCGCGCGCTGCCACGGGATAAGTGGCCGCCTCCGCCGCGCCCAGCAAAAAGCGCAGCACCAGCAATACAACAAACGCGCCTGCTGTCGGCGCCAGGCCCGTCAGCAACGTCGTTGCGCCCCACAGGCCAGCCGCCAGCGTCAGCACCAGACGCGGCCCTTTGCGGTCGCCGAGCCATCCGCCGGGAATCTGAAACAGCGCATAACCCAGCATGAACGCGCTGAAGACCTGCCCCATCTGAATGTCATCCAGCCCCAGTTCCGGCTTCATGAATTTCGCCGCAATGGAAATATTAGAGCGCAGGACGTAACTCGCCAGACTCAGCCCGGCCAGCAGAAAGAGAATGTTTCGACGAACAGAAGTCGGCGCTGCCGCAGACATATCTTTGCCTCGCTTCAGGAGTCGGCGCGCCCCGGCTATTGTTGGCCAGGTTACGCCTTGTTACACTTTGGAAGAATTCAGCATGAAAATGCGGCAATGAATGGGTGAGAATCCTGGACTGATGCTGGCTGAAAGTCCTTAGGGCGGCGCTTATTATTTCCTATTTTTTCCTGTAGCAATGCCAACCAGTTCCGCCAGAGAGCTTTACGAATTTGATGTCTTTCGGGTGGACGCAGGCCGACACCTGCTGCTGCGCGATGGCCAGTCGGTGAATCTTGCGCCGCGCGCCTTCAACATGCTGCTCGCGCTGATTCGGCGACGCGGCGAAGTGCTGGCCAAGGACGAACTGATGCGCCAGCTCTGGCCCGACACCGTAGTTGAAGAGAACAACCTGACCGTCATCATCTCGGCGCTGCGCAAGGCGCTTGGCGAAAACCCGCAGCAGCACCGTTACATCGTCACGATTCCCGGACGCGGCTACAGTTTTGTGGCCGAAGTCAGAGAAATCGTCGAAGCGTTGCCGGAAGTCGAAACGCCGCCTGCCCTGACTCTGCCAGCCGCCCCGCCGTCACGCGCCCGCGTGTTCAGCCATCGCAGAATCATGCTGGCGGCGCTGTCAGTGCTGGTGATTGCGGTCACGGTCTGGCTCGTCATCAAATCGCGCCAGCCCGCCACTGAAGCCGCTGTGAAAACCATCGCCGTGCTGCCGTTCAAAAACCTGAGTGGTCAGAGCGGTGACGAATATCTGACGCTTGGGCTGGCGGACACGCTGATTACCAGCCTCGGCAATCTGCGGCAGGTGGTGACGCGACCGACGAGTTCGGTGCTGAAATATGCCGATGCCGACCCGCTCACCGCCGGGCGGCAACTGGGCGTGGATGCACTGATTGACGGCAGATTTCAGCGGCTCAACGACCGCATTCGCATCACTGTGCAACTGATTCGCGTGAGCGACGGCGCGCCGTTGTGGTCAGAAAAATTCGACGAGAAATTCACCGATGTGTTCGCCGTGCAGGATGCAACCGCCGAGCGCGTGAGCCAGGCACTGGCCCTGCGATTGAGCGGCGAAGAAAAACGGCTGCTGGCCAGAACGCTGACGGCCAGCCCTGAGGCCTGGCAACTCTATTTGCGAGGCCGCTATTTCTGGAACAAGCGCACGGCGGAAGGCCTGAAAAAAGGCATCGGGTATTTTGAGCAGGCGACAGAAAAAGACCCGGCCTATGCGCTGGCGTGGGCAGGACTGGCAGACAGTTATAACCTGCTGAGTTATTACAGCCTGTCGTCGCCGAAGGATTCTTTTCCCAAAGCCAGGGCCGCCGCGCAAAAGGCGCTCTCGCTCGACGATACGCTGGCTGAAGCGCATACCTCGCTGGCTCTGGCTCTGATGGCGTATGACCGTGACCGGGCTGGCGCGGAACGCGAATATCAGCGCGCCATCGCGCTCAATCCGAATTATCCGACGGCGCATCAGTGGTACGCCGAATACCTGACCTCGCAGGAGCGCTTTGACGAAGCCCTGGCTGAAATCAAACGCGCGCGCGAACTTGATCCGCTTTCGCTGATCACCAGTTCGGTGGAAGGTTTTGTCAATTACTATGCGCGTCGTTACGATCAGGCGGTCACACATCTGGAAAAGCTGCTTGAACCTGACCCCGATTTCTGGCCCGCGCGCTGGTTTCTCGGCTGGACGTACCTTGCGCAGGGCAATCACCGGCAGGCGATTGCCGAACTGGAACGCGCCCGGCAATTGTCCGGCAATAACAGCGGGGTTGTGGCGGAACTGGCCTGTGCCTATGCGGCAGCAGGTCGGAAGGAGGACGCACGCCTGGTGCTGGCAGAACTGTTGCAACAAACCGGAACAGGCTATGTCTCGCCTTATCGCATTGCCGCCATTTATGCTGCGCTGAAGGAAGATGAGGCGGCGCTTGCCTGGTTACAGAAAGCAGATGCCGAACGCAACTGGGAGTTTCAGTACATCAAAATTGATCCCGGATTCGATAACCTGCGATCCAGTCCCCGGTTTGCAGTTCTGGACGCCACCCGACCACTCATCTCTCAGGACTGACTCCCGACTGGTCTTCACCGATTCAAAGGCCCGGCCAGTCATTCCACAACGCCACGGATGATTACAATTTCACCCGGCTGGCAATGGCGCGGCTCTCCGTCACGGCTTTGCATCCATCCAGTTCTTCCCTGTTCCGATTTCAACTTCGAGTGGCACGTCTATTTGGGCGGCGCTTTCCATCGCTTCCTTGACGACCTGGCTGGTGCGTTCGACTTCGGCCTGCGGAACTTCAAAAACAAGTTCGTCGTGAACCTGCAGGATCATGCGGGCGCTGAGTTTTTCGTGGCGCAATACTTCATCAACTTTCAGCATCGCCAGTTTCACAATGTCGCTGGCCGTGCCCTGAATCGGCATATTGACGGCTTCGCGTTCGGCGCGGGCGCGCAGGTTGCCGTTTTTATTGCTCACATCCGGGATGCGGCGAATGCGGCCAAAGATTGAACGGGCAATACCATTTTCGGCGCGCACTTTGTCGGGCATCTCGTCCATGTATTTTTTGACGCCGGTATAAGTGCGGTAATAGTCCTCAATCACCCGCTTTGCTTCGGCGCGCGAAATGCCGACACGCTGCGCCAGGCCGAAGGCGCCGATCACATAAGCGATGCCGAAGTTGACGATCTTGGCGACGCGGCGTTTCTCGCGCAATTCGGCGTCGGTCTTTGCGCCAAACACGGCGCGGGCGGTGAGCGCGTGAATGTCCTCGCCCTGGCGGAAGGCTTCAAGCATCGCCGCGTCGCGCGTGATGTGAGCCAGCAGGCGCAGTTCAATCTGTGAATAATCAGCCGACAGCAGCACGCAGCCATCAGCCGGAATGAAGGCGCGGCGAATGCGACGCCCCATTTCAGTGCGAATCGGAATGTTTTGCAGATTCGGTTCAGTGCTGCTCAGTCGGCCTGTCGCCGCCACCGTCTGATTGAGCGTCGTGTGAATGCGCCCGTCGCGTTTGCTGATCAGTTTCGGGAAGGCATCAACGTAAGTGCCCTTGAGCTTGGCCATCTCGCGGTATTCGATAATCAGGCGCGGCAGTTCATACTTTGTCGCCAGTTCTTCGAGAATGTCGCGGCTGGTTGAAATTTTGCCGGTTGAAGTGCGACGCGACACTTCAAAATTCAGCCGCTCAAAAATGTCACCGAGCTGCGACGGCGAATTGACGTTGAATTCCTCGCCCGCCAGTTCATAAATTTTCCGCGTCAGCTTTTCGAGTTCCCGATCCATTTCAACCGAAATTTCAGCCAGCACCTGAGTGTCCACGCGAAAACCGGCCTGCTCCATTTCATACAGAATCGGAATCAGCGGCATTTCAATGTTGCGGTAAACGAGGTCAATTCCTTCCTGCTCAATCTGCGCATTCAGCGTATCAGCAAGCTGCCCGGTCAAATCAGCAGCCTGAGCCACACGCCCGGCGACGCCTTCGGGCATTTCGGCATCAAGGCCGAGATATTCCTTTGCCAGCAGCGGCAACGGATAACTGGCGCGTTCAGCATCGAGCAGATAAGCCTGAATCAGCGTGTCATCAGTCACGTTCTCAAATTTGAAACCGAGGTCGCAGGTCACGGTCATCGCCCGCTTCAGATCGTGAACGGATTTTTCAAGCAGCCCGTTGTCAAAAATTTCCTTCAGAATTTCCACTGCTGCCGCGCGATCATCACAAGCCGCCAGATCGAAATAATCAGCCGTGCCGCGCGCCGTCGAAAACGCGACGCCCTGAATCCGCCACTGATCGTCTTCAAACAACCCGCGCTCTTTCGGGTCAGCTTCGGCCAGCGCAAAGGCCACGCGATCCTTTGCCAGCAATGAACCGGCCAGCCTGCGCAAATCATCAGCGTGTTTGAGCGTGCGGTATTTCACCGGGCCGGCGGCGGCTTTGACGATTGTCGCGGCGCCGCTTTCTCTGGCTGCGCCCGCAAATTCGCGGGTCAGCGCCTGAAATTCAAGTTCAGCAAACAATTCATAAGCCAGCTTTGCGTCAGGTTCTTCAGTCACGAGAGCCTGCAAATCAAGCTCAACCGGAGCGTCGCAATCAATGCGCGCCAGTTCACGCGACTGCCGGATGAGCGCGGCATGGTCACGCAGCGATTCGCGGTAGGTTTTCTTTTTGACCTCTTCCCATCCGGCCAGCGCCGCTTCAATCGAACCGAACTGTTCGATGATCTGCACCGCACCCTTTTCGCCAATGCCCGGCGCGCCGGGAATGTTGTCCGACGAATCGCCCATCAGACCAAGCAGGTCAACCACCTGATCGGGCCGCACACCGAGCCGCTTTTTCACGCCCTCTTCATCAAACCATTCCTCACCATTTTTGCCTTCTCTCAGCACCACGATTTCAGCGTCGCGCACAAGCTGGCACAGATCCTTGTCGGTCGAAACGATGACGGCCTGCAAACCCTGACTGGCCGCCTTGCACGCGAGCGTGCCGATCAGATCATCAGCCTCATACCGCGCCAGCCGCAGCACCGGCACGCGAAACGCTTCGCAGACGCGCAGGATATGCGGCAACTGCGCCGCCAGTTCATCCGGCATCTCAGTGCGATGCGCTTTGTACTGTTCATAGTTTTCGTGCCGGAAAGTCTTCTCTTTCGAATCCAGCACAACCCCGATGTAATCAGGCCGGTGATGCGTCAGCAGCCGCCGCAGCATCATCGTAAAGCCAAAGACCGCATTCGTCGGCACACCCCGCGAATTCGACAGCCCGGTGCGCACCGCGTAATAAGCGCGGAAGATATTCGACATTCCATCAACAAGGAAGAGACGTTTTTTATCTGGCATGTGCGGGATTATCAGAGAGACTTTTGTGAAACGCAAAGACGCAAAGAGCGCAAAGGAAAGATCAGGCTGTTCTTTCTCCCCTGCGCTCTTTGCGTCTTTGTGCTGGACTGATCTTCAGTCTTCAGTTGCCCTTGTAATCGCGCCTTCAGAAGCCGACGAAACCAGCGCCGCGTATTTGTGAAACACGCCTGATTTATAATTCGGCTCGCGCTTCTGCCACGCAGCCAAACGCTGACGGATTTCATCCTCGGACAACTCGACTTCAAGACGCCGATTGTCAATGTCCAGCACAATCATGTCGCCTTCCTGAAGCGCGGCCAGCGGGCCGCCCACTGCGGCTTCGGGCGCGATATGGCCGACCATCAGCCCGCGCGTCGCGCCGCTGAAGCGGCCATCGGTAATCAGCGCAACCGATTCGCCCAGGCCTTCACCGACAATCGCCGCCGTTACGCCAAGCATCTCGCGCATGCCGGGGCCGCCCTTCGGCCCTTCGTAGCGAATAACAACCGTATCGCCCGCTTTGATCTGTTTGCTCGTGACGGCGCTCATCGCGTCCTCTTCGCGGTCGAAGATGCGCGCCGGGCCGCGATGGTATGAGCGTTCGTGTCCGGCGACTTTGACAACACAGCCTTCCGGCGCGAGATTGCCTTTCAGAATCACCAGCCCGCCCGTCGGCTTGAGCGGACTTGCGGCTGAATAGACAACGTCCTGCCCCGGCGTTTCGGCAGCCAGTTCCGCTTCCTGGGCAAACGTCAACCCGGAAACAGTCAACTGATTTCCATCCACCAGCCCGGCTTCAACCATGCGCTTTGCAATCAGCGCCGTGCCGCCCGCCGCGCCAAGTTCGACCGCCGTGTATTTGCCGCCCGGTTTGAGGTCAGCCAGCATCGGCGTGCGGCGACTGATCGCATCGAAATCATCAATTTCAAGCGGGACTCCGGCTTCGCGCGCCATTGCCAGCAGGTGCAGTACGGCATTCGTCGAACCTCCGGTCGCGGCGACTCCGGCAATGGCGTTTTCAAATGCCGCGCGCGTCAGAATGTCGAGCGGGCGCACGTTGCGGTTGAGCAGGTCAACAACGGTCTTGCCCGTTTCAAAAGCGATAGTCTCTTTGCGCGGGTCAACGGCACTGACGCTCGCCGTGCCCATCACCGAGAGGCCGATGAATTCCATCACCTGCGCCATCGTGTTCGCGGTGTACTGCCCGCCGCACGCGCCTGCGCCGGGACAGGCAACGTTTTCGACTTCGAGCAGTTCCTGATCGGTGATGCGGCCTGCGGCGTTTGCGCCGACAGCTTCAAAGACATCCTGAATCGTCAGGCTGCGCCCGTGATAAGGCCCGTGATGAATCGAACCGCTGTAAAGAATCAGCCCCGGCAGGTTCAGCCGGATCAGCCCCATTGCCGCCGCCGGAATCGTCTTGTCGCAGCCGACGATCACCACCATCGCGTCAAACAGATAACCGCGCCCGACGAGTTCAATCGAATCAGCAATCACTTCGCGGCTGACGAGCGAGGCTTTCATGCCTTCAGTGCCCATCGTCACCCCGTCGCTGATCGAAATGGTATTGAACTCCATCGGCGTCGCGCCCGCCGCGCGAATGCCTTCCTTGACCTGTGCCGCCAAGTCGCGGTGATTGAAGTTGCACGGCATCGTCTCGATCCATTCGTGACAGACGCCGATGATCGGTTTGCGCAAATCCTCGTCAGTAAAACCGATGGCCTTGAGCATCGAACGCGCCGGAGCGCGGTCGCGGCCATTGGTCAGAATGTGGCTTTTGTGTTTGGGGTCGAAGCTCATAATGTTCAGTGTGTGACTGAGCCAGCCTGCGCCTGCGCCCGTTCGGGCTGCGACGAGACCGGCCCGGATTGATCCTTAACAGTGCTGATGAAATGTGAAAATGTGCCGGTCAGCGCACAGACTACCGCCGCCAGCGTAATGGGACGTTCAAGCGAATACTTCGATTCAAAAAAGAAGGCAATGATAACCAGCGCCGACGCCAGCAGCACCAGCAGCGAACCCGCCAGTTGCAGCTTCGCCCGCCAGCCGGACTCCTGGATTTTCAGATAACTGCCGAGCGTCAGATTGAGCAGCGCCGCCCAGAGCGTGTAGATGTGATTGCCGCGCAGCGAAAACCGCAGCCGGTCGCTTGCTTCCATCAGATGATGTACGCGAAAGCGCATATAGCCGCCCATCAGCAAAAAGATGATGAAAATGAGCAGGCCAGCAAGCAGATGCACTTTTCCAGGTTGTAATCTCAAGAATGTGGTTTTATGAGTCAATGTCCGCAGGATTATTGCCAGTTTCCGTCCGGGCAGTCTTTTGCACTTCCTGTATAGCTTCCAGTTCAGGGAGCGCCATCAGGTCTTTGGAACGACCTGCCGCTCGTTTTGCCGCAATCAGCTTGTCAAGCGAAAGGATGGAAACCTGAAAGCCAAAAAGCTCCGCAGTAATTGATCCTTCACGGGCTTCCTTGTAGCCACCAACTCCGGCCACCTCTCCCAGCAAATCCAGCGGCCCAATGTCGGTGTCAAAAGTAAAGTTCAATCCCTGCCTGATGGTTCGGGCATCAAGAATAAATGGCAGACCTGCCGGGGCACCGCGTAACCTGGCGTTGACCGACTTCAGCGCCGCCACCAGTCTTTCAATATTATCTGAGCCTCTTGAATAGCAAACGTCGAGATCGTGTGTCAGGTAATCTGCGCCATGCGCGACCACGGCAACGCCGCCAACAACAATAAAGTCCACTTCATAATTCTTCAGCAGCGCAAGCTGTGGCTCCAGTTCCTTCATTTTTTGATTTGCCCTTTGCGAACTGCCGATCTCAGTTGCCGCACAAATTCACGTTTTGCTTCCAGTCGCTCCAGCCTTTGTTGCGGAGTCAGGCGAAGATTGGCCAGTGTCAGCGTCAGATCAATTCCAAACTCATGCGCCCGCGCCGCCGCTGTTCCGGGCTGCGGGTTGAGCAGCATCTCTTCCTGTTCTCTGGTCAGATTCATCTGTGCCTCACAGACAGTACCGGGAGCGTCAGCGACCTGGTGTCTGCCAGAAAGTCGCTCCCGCCATGGCCAGGTCGCTGACGCTCAATGGCGTGAAGTTAAGGAGTCGTGGTGGAACCGGGCCACACCCTCGTAGTAACGAATTCATTCGTTCTGCTGCTGAAGCTGCAACTATTCAAAAACAACGAATGAATTCGTTACTACGCGGGTGGTGCGAGTTTCTTTCAGACAGCCTTGACTTCATGCCAGTACGCTGACGCTCCCGGTACTGAAACCGGTGTCTTGCGACTGATTCAATCAGATCACTGCTGAGCGCCGGAATGCAACCCGTATTCGATGCTTTCAGTGATCGCCTGCCACGAGGCGGCGATGATGTTTTCAGCGACGCCGACCGTATTCCACGAACGTTCGCCGTTGGTGGTTTCGATGTGCACACGGGTTTTGGCGGCAGTGGCGTGTTCGCCGTCAAGCAGGCGCACCTTGAAATCAATCAGGTGAAAGCGGTCAATCTGCGGGTAATGACCGCGCAGCGCCTTGCGCAATGCCTGGTCGAGCGCGTGCACAGGCCCGTCACCCAGGCTTGCGGTGTGCATCTCTTCGTCACCGACTTTGACGCGCACGACGGCTTCAGGTTCACCGATGGAACTGATCCACAACCGATACTCAACCGTCTCGAAGAAATATTTCCGCTTGCCCAGAGCGCCGAGTGCGCGCAGGTGAAACGACGCATCGGCATCCTCGAATGAATAGCCTTCGTGCTCAAGCTGCTTGAGTTCAGCCAGCAGCCGCCGCGCCGCTTCGGGGTTGCGCGCAAAGTCTTCGCCGAAATCCTTCGCCTTGAAATTGATGTTGCTGACGCCGGACTGATCGCTCACCAGCACGCGCGTTTCATTGCCGACCAGTTCAGGGTTGATGTGCTCGTAAGTCTCTTTGGCCTTCATCACCGCCGAAACGTGAATGCCGCCCTTGTGCGCGAACGCGCTGCGGCCCACAAACGGCGCGCGGTCGTTCGGTACCAGGTTGGCGACTTCGCTGATGTAGCGGCTCGTGTGCGTCAGCAGTTGCAGCCTGCCGTCCGGCAGGCAGCGACGATTCATCTTCAGTTCGATGTTCGGAATGATCGAACAGAGATTCGCATTGCCGCAGCGTTCACCGATGCCGTTGACCGTGCCCTGCACCTGCGTCGCTCCGGCTTCAACCGCAGCGAGCGAATTGGCGACAGCGAGTTCACCGTCATTGTGCGCGTGAATGCCGATGCGGGCATCAGGGAATCTGGCGCGGACGATCTGCACGACTTCGGCAATGCGTTCAGGCAGCGCGCCGCCGTTCGTATCGCAAAGAATGATCGCCTCCGCCCCGGCTTTGTATGCCGCGTTCAGCGTGTCGAGCGCGTACTCGGCGCTCGCGCGAAAACCGTCAAAGAAATGCTCGGCATCATAAAAGACGCGCCGCCCGCAGGCTTTCAGATGGCTCACAGTGTCGGCAATCATGCGCAGGTTTTCTTCGAGCGTGGTCTTGAGCGCGACATCAACGTGAAAGTCCCACGACTTGCCGAAGATCGTCACAACCGGCGTCTGCGCGGCCAGCAGTCCCTGCACGACTGCATCATCGGCGGCAAAGCCGCCAGCGCGGCGCGTGCTGCCGAACGCGGCAAAGACGGCGCTCTCAAGCTGCACCGATTTGGCGCGCTCAAAAAATTCCACATCCTTCGGGTTCGCGCCGGGCCAGCCGCCTTCGATGTATGCCACGCCCAGTTGATCGAGCGCGTGCGCGATCTTGAGCTTGTCCTCAACCGAATAGGCCAGCCCTTCGCCCTGCGCACCGTCGCGCAACGTCGTGTCGTAAATCTCTACCCAGGCGTTTTCCATATTGCTTATTGAATGTTCAGGCCGCCTTCTGACCGGCCAGCATCAGAACCGGATACGCGAAGTGAATCTGCCCGTCTCTGAGATGAACGTTCATGCCCAGCGCATCGCGTTCGAGGTCATCACGATAAATCTGCCTGATCCTTTCATCGTCGCCGGGATTCGGAAAGAAGGATTGCATCGAAGTTTCCAGTTCCAGTTCAAACGCATAACGCTGAGTTCTGATCTGTTGCAGTCCGACAGCTTCGGCCATCCTGAGCAGTTCATCTTCGGTCAGGGCGCGCACGTGCGACGGGTCTTTCAGTTTCTCAACGTGATTGTAGGCTGCGGCCTTGTCAGGCAGCGGCGTCGCGTCAACCACCATCACCGTTCCGCCTGGCTGACAGACGCGCATCATTTCTCTGAACATGGCTTCGGGATCGAGAAAGTGATGAAACGAGTACCGCGTGATGACGAGCGAAAAAGCGGCATCAGGAAACGGCAGCGCCAGCACATCTCCGACCTGCCACGTCAGATTTTCAAGTCCGAGTCTGCGCTGCCGCTGCTGCGCCTGCTCAATCATGGCCGGAGTCAGATCAATTCCGGTGACGTGCCTGGCGCGCGTCGCAAAAGCGCAGGCGACAATGCCGGGGCCGCAGGCCACATCCAGCACTGTGTCGTCATTCGTCACGCCTGACATTTCGAGCAACAACTCTTCTGACTGCGTTGCCATGCGTGAGAACGGCACAGCCTGTCGCGTGAACTGCTCCACGATGGACTGATTGTGTGCTGCCTGTGACGAGTTCATTTTCTGCCTGAATGTTCACATCACTGAACCCTGAATCCTGCTTTTTCAGAAACCGGAGTCAGGCATCAGGAGAGAAGCACGGAGGCCGTAATGGAACGCGGATGAAACATCTGATTCGTCAGTCCAGTTTCATCCGCGTTCATTTCAGTTTTGCAGACTGATTCCGGGTAATCAGTTCTTTGCCTTGTCCACGATTTTGTTGGCCGCAAGCCACGGCATCAGGCCGCGCAATCTTGTGCCGACTTCTTCGATCTGATGCTTTTTGCCTTCGTCAACCAGGCGACTGAAATTCGGCTTGCCCGATTCGGCTTCAGCCATCCATTCATCAGCGAACTGACCTGACTGAATTTCAGAGAGAATCTCCTTCATCCGCTGTTTGACTTCAGGGCCGATGACGCGTTTGCCGCGCGTCAGATCGCCGTATTCAGCCGTGTTCGAGATCGAATAGCGCATGTTCGAGATGCCGCCTTCATAGAGCAGATCAACGATCAGCTTCATTTCGTGCAGGCATTCAAAATAGGCCATCTCCGGTGCGTATCCGGCTTCGGTCAGCGTTTCGTAACCAGCCTGAATCAGCGCCGTCAGGCCGCCGCACAGCACCGACTGTTCGCCGAACAGATCAGTTTCAGTCTCTTCTTTGAAGGTCGTTTCGATCACTCCGGCGCGTGTGCCGCCGATGGCGCGGGCGTAAGCCAGCGCAACCTGCTTTGTATCGCCGCTCGGATCCTGCGCCACAGCGATCAGACACGGCACGCCGGCACCGCGCTCGTATTCGCGCCGCACCAGATGGCCGGGGCCTTTCGGCGCAACCATAAAGACGTTGACCTCAGCAGGCGGCACGATCTTCTTGAAGTGAATCGAAAAGCCATGCGCGACGGCCAGATATTTGCCCGGCTTCAGGTGCGGTTCGATCTCGCGCTTGTAAATGCCCGGCGTCAGTTCATCCGGCGTCAGCAGCATAATGATGTCGGCGCGTTCGGCAGCGTCGGCCACCGGCAGCACTTCAAGCCCGGCTGACTGCGCCTTGGCCACTGAAGGGCTGTCGGGTCGCAGCCCGACAATCACCTCGCAGCCGCTGTCTTTCAGGTTGTTCGAGTGACCAAAGCCCTGCGAGCCGTAACCGATAATGGCAATGCGTTTGCCCTGAAGGTATTTCGGATCGGCGTCATCGTCGTAATAGATGTTCATTGAAATAGTCTCCGGTGAAAATGATATGAAGCTGACTGCGCTGCTCAGACCTTCTCGTTCAGCGTCAGCTCAGAAAATGTCTCTTCCTCGTCGTAGCGTGACTGTCGCGCCTTGACCGCCGCAACGCGATTCATGGCAATCGTGCCGGTGCGCGCCATATCCTGAATGCCGATGGGTTTGAGCAGATCAAGAAAAGCGTCAATCTTTTCGGCATTGCCGGTCAGTTCGATGATGAAGGCATCGTCAGACACATCCACCACCTTGGCGCGAAAGATGTCAACCAGGCTCAGCACCTCCTGCCGGTGCGTGCCGCGATCAGCCGCCACCGTGACCAGAATCATCTCGCGTTCAACGTGCGATTCCCGGGTCAGGTCGTGCACGTCATAGACCTTCACCAGCTTTTCAAGCTGCTTGAGAATCTGTTCGATGATCTGATCGTTGCCGTGCGTCGTGATGGTCATTCGTGACAGCCCGTCTTCGAGCGTCGGTGCCACGCAGAGCGTATCAATCTGATAGCCGCGCGCGCTGAACAGCCCCGCCACGCGCGCCAGCATTCCGTATTCATCTGCCACTGTGACTGAAATTGTATGTCGCATAGTCCTCTGATTCTTCTTATTGCAGGATCATATCCTTGAGCGCCGCACCGGCAGGAACAATCGGAAAGACGTTCTCTTCGCGGGCAACGCGCATATCAATCAGCACCGGGCCGGGCGTGTTGAGCGCCCGCTCCAGCGTCGGCGTGACTTCGGCGGGTTTCTCGGCGCGGAAGGCTGGCACATCGTAAGCCTGCGCGAGTTTGACGAAATCAGGCGAGACTTCGAGATCAACCGACGAGTAGTTATGCTCGTAAAACTTTTCCTGCCACTGGCGCACCATGCCCAGATAACCATTGTTGACGATCAGAATCTTGACCGGAATGTTGTACTGCCTGATCGTCGCCAGTTCCATCAGCGTCATCTGAAAGCCGCCGTCACCAACCACCGCCACACACAAATCATCCGGACGCGCCACTGCCGCGCCCATCGCCGCCGGGAAGCCGTAACCCATCGCGCCGAGGCCGCCGCTGTTGAGCCAGTTGCGCGGCGTGTCAAAGCCGTACAACTGCGCCGTCCACATCTGATGCTGACCGACATCGGCTGAAACAACCGCCTGGCCTTTCGTGATGCGGTGCAGTTCACGGATGACGTACTGCGGTTTGATAACGCCGTCATCCTGGTGATACCAGAACGGGTGCTGTTCCTTCCAGTCGGCAATCTGCTTGTGCCAGGCGCTGCGGTCAGCAACCGCCTCGCCCGCTTCAAGCTGCGCCTGAAGTTCAGCGAGCATCTGTTTCGCCACCGTGCGCGCATCGCCCACAATCGGAATGTCAGCCTTGACGTTCTTGCTGATGTTCGACGGGTCAATGTCAACGTGAATGATCTTTGCGCCTTTGGCAAATTCATCGAGCTTGCCGGTCACGCGGTCATCGAAACGAGCGCCGATTGAAATCAGCAGGTCGCTGTTGTCAACAGCCATGTTCGTCCAGTAACCGCCGTGCATGCCGAGCATCCCCAGGCTCAGCGGATGGCTGGCCGGAAACGCGCCGAGTCCCATCAGCGTGCAGGTCGTCGGCAGGCCGAGCTTTTCGGCCAGCAGGCGCACCTCTTCGTGCGCGCCTGCTGTAATTGCACCGCCGCCGACATACAGCACCGGGCGTTTCGCTTTCATCATTGCGGTCACAGCGCGGCGCACCTGGCGTGCCTCGCCTTCCTGCTGCGGCCTGTAACTTTTCAGTTCAATCGTTTCAGGATAGCTGAATTCAATCTGCGCGGCGGTGACATCCTTCGGCAGATCAACCAGCACCGGGCCGGGTCGTCCGCTGCTGGCGACGTGAAAGGCTTCCTTGATCGTTGGCGCCAGTTCCTCGACGTGCTTGACCAGATAATTGTGCTTGGTGCAGGAGCGCGTCATGCCGGTCAGGTCGGCTTCCTGAAAGGCATCGTTGCCGATCAGATGCGTCGGCACCTGACCGGTAAAGACAACCACCGGCAGCGAATCCATAAAGGCATTGGTGATGCCCGTGACGGCGTTGGTTCCGCCGGGGCCTGAAGTCACCAGCGCCACGCCGGTTTTGCCCGTCGCCTGCGCGTAACCGGCAGCGGCAAACAGCGCTGCCTGTTCGTGACGCACCAGATAATGTTTGATGCCAAGCTGCTCGCCGCTTGTTGCGATCTCATCATAAATATGCAGCACTGCGCCGCCGGGATAGCCGAAGACGGCATCAATCCCCTCGCATCGCAATGCTTCCAGAAAGATTCTTGCGCCACGCATTTTCATAAGAAGGTTCACCTCAGTTGATTGCGGATTGCGGATTGCGGATTTCAGATTGTGGCAACTGGAATTGCTGCCTTTGATCTTCCAATCTTCAATCTGAAATCTGAAATTAAAAGCCCCGGCGAGTTGCTGCACTCGCCGGGGCTTGTCTTCGATTCCCTGTGCCTGCGTCCTCAGGCGGCCCGTGCGGCGAGTGGTGCTTGTCTTACACCGACTACAATAATGCCGGTAATAATCGCTGACGGTACACCAGGGCCGCTGACCAGAATGCTGGCCGGAAGCTGAAGCGAATTGTGCTGAAAGCGATTGAGCATAAGCCTGATGAAAGTAACTGATCCCGATAAAGTTCGCAGGTGCTTCGTTGAAGCGAGCGCATTATAGTCACCACCCTCAGACTCGTCCACTAAATAATCACTGAAAAAAGATAAATTCTCTTTATGCTCCCTTTCAGCGTGACACCCGGGCCTTGTGGTTCAGAGTTTGTTTCAGAAGTTCTTCCTGTCCGCGGAGCGGACGAATTCAATAGCGGCGGGTGCAACCCGCCGGAGAGCGCGCCCAGCCTCATCGTCCCTGAAGGGGACACAGTTATAAATTTGAATGCGACTCTTTCAGAGTCGGAAGCCCTTCCCGTTCGCTTCGGCGGGTTGCACCCGCCGCTATTGAATTCGTCCGCTCCGCGGACAGGAAGAACTTCTGAAACTTCTCAAACCGGCTCTCTTTGATGAACTCATCATTACTTCTCAAAAGCGCCTGCGGCACAGGCTTTGAAATGCGCCGTCACCTACGCATTCCCTGCGTTTGCTTTCGCCACCCTGCCGCGAATGATTTCACCGATTTCTGTGGTGCTGACCTGTTTTGGCTGACTCTTCAGATCAGCCGTGCCACAGCCTTCAGCCAGCGTTTCGCTGATCGCTGATTCAAGCGCCCGCGCTTCGCGTTCCAGTTTGAAGCTGTGGCGCAGCATCAGGGCGACTGAAGCGATTGCGCCGAGCGGATTGGCAATGCCCTTTCCGGCAATGTCCGGCGCGGAACCGTGAACAGGTTCATACAATCCGACTTTGCCGCCGATGCTTGCGGACGGCAGCATGCCGAGCGAACCGGTGAGGACAGCGGCTTCGTCGCTGAGAATGTCGCCAAAAAGATTTTCGGTCACGATCACGTCATAAGCCGTCGGGCGCGTCACCAGCGCCATTGCGCAACTGTCAACGTAACCGTGTTCGAGTTGCACGTCGGGATAATCAGCGGCGACCTTGATGACCACCTTGCGCCAGAGCTGCGATGATTCCAGCACGTTGGCCTTGTCAATCGAATGAACTTTCTTCTTTCTGCCGCGCGCGATTTCAAAGGCCACGCGCGCCACGCGCTCAACTTCGGGCGCGGTGTAAACCATCGTGTTGAGGCCGCGCTCGTCGCTGATTTCACGCGGCTGGCCGAAGTAAGCGCCGCCCATCAGTTCACGCACGATGATCATATCGGTGCCGCGCACGATCTCAGGCTTGAGCGGCGAAGCGCCAATCAGCGGTTCGTGCAGAAATGCCGGGCGCAGATTGGCAAAGACGCCCAGTCCGGCGCGCAGGCCAAGCAGGCCGGTTTCGGGTTTGAGCTTCGGCGGATTGTTGTCGTACTGCGGCCCGCCGACTGCGCCCAGAAAAACGGCATCGCTCGCCAGACAGGCCCGCAGGGTTTCATCAGGCAGCGGAACACCGACCGCATCGAGCGCCGCGCCGCCGATCAGATGAGACTGAAAAGTGAATTGATGGCCGAATGTTTCAGCGATTGTTTCAAGACAGGCGACGGCTTCGCGCGTGACTTCGACGCCGATGCCGTCACCGGGGAGTGTGACAATGTTTGCGTGCATAAGGTGAATTTGATGTTGTGCGATGTGCCAGGATCGCACGGTTACTTTCAGCGTCCTTCCGGACGAGGCCGTGCGATTTTGGCAAATCGCACAACAATTCCTCTCTTCGCGGCAGGTTGTTATTTTTCTTCAGGCAGCGGGCTGGCGATTGAGACTTCATCAAGTGCGCCGATGGAACCGCGACGCGCCTTGGCGTAAAGCGCCTTGTTGACAGCGTTGAGATAGGCGCGCGCGCTGGCATCAACGACATCGGTGCTGGCGGCTTTGCCGGTGTATGACACGCCTTCGAATTCGACGTGAACGAAGACTTCGCCGACCGCGTCAGTTCCCTGCGTGATGGCGCGAACGGTGTAATCCATCAGGCGGCCCTGAATGCCTGTGATCTTGTCAATCGCGGCATAGACCGCATCCACCGGGCCGTCACCAATGGCTGAATCAGTTTTTTCGCCCAGATCATCAGCGAGCGTGACGAGCGCCGTTGCCAGCTTCGCGGTTCCGGCAGTGGCCTGAATGGCGCGAATCTTCCACGCTTCGGGGATGTGCGCAATGCCGTCCTGCAAAATCGCCATCAGGTCTTCTTCAAAAATCTCCTTCTTCTGATCGGCGAGTTTGGTGAAGAGCTTGTAGGCCTTGTCGAGTTCGGGGCGCGAGAGCGTGTAACCCATCTCCTCGTACTTTTTGTTCAGCGCGTGGCGGCCCGAATGCTTGCCGAGCACGATGCTGTTGGTTTTCACGCCAACCGATTCGGGCGTCATGATTTCGTAGGTGATGCGGTTTTTCAGAACGCCGTGCTGATGAATGCCCGCTTCGTGCGCGAAGGCATTCTTGCCGACCACAGCCTTGTTCGGCTGCACGAGCACGCCGGTGATATTTGAAAGCGTCTGGCTTGAACGGAACAGTTCTTCACTCACAATGCCGTTCTGAAACGGCATCAGATCCCTGCGCACACGCATCGCCATCACGACTTCTTCAAGCGAAGCGTTACCGGCGCGTTCGCCGATGCCATTGATCGTGCATTCAATCTGTCGCGCTCCGGCGGCAATGGCGGCCAGCGAATTGGCGACCGCAAGGCCAAGGTCATTGTGACAGTGCACGCTGATCGTGGCGCGGTCAATGTTGCGCACGCGCTGGCGCAGCGTGTTGATGATCTGCGTGTATTCTGAAGGAATCGTATAACCAACCGTGTCGGGAATGTTGACGACCGTGGCGCCTTCTTCGATGACGGCTTCGATCACCTGGCAGAGATAATCAAGATCGCTGCGCGTGGCGTCTTCGGCTGAAAACTCAACATCGTCAGTGAAGCTTTTAGCCATCCGAACAGCACGGCTGGCCATTTCCAGCACTTCCTCGCGGGTCTTTTGCAGCTTGTACTGAAGGTGAATGTCGGAAGTGGCGACAAAGGTATGAATGCGCGGGCGGGCAGCGTCAGACAATGCTTCCCACGCGCGTTCAATGTCTTCGCGCGTCGTGCGGCAGAGCGCCGCGATGATCGGGCGGCGGCAGGTCTTCGCCACTTCGCGCACGGCGGCGAAATCATCGTCCGAGGCAATCGGGAAACCGGCTTCGATGATGTCCACGCCAAGCGCATCAAGCTGGCGCGCCATGCGGACTTTTTCTTCCAGGTTCATGCTGCAGCCGGGCGACTGTTCGCCATCGCGCAGCGTCGTATCGAAAATCGCTACACGCTCAGTACTCATTCGCTCTGTTCTCCTGGCTTTGGTTGCTGGCAGCTTTTCGCTCTCTGCTTCTTAATGATGACTTGTGCCGCATTGATACGGGCATCCGGCATTCATCATAAATTTCCGGTCAGCTTAGCACTTGCCAGCAGATTCGAATAGTTTATAATTCTTACCGCTTCATAAAGGCTATTTATCACAGGAATCTGTGAGAGAGCAAGCCGAAGTTGCAGGAGGAATCGCAATTGGATCTGTCACAACTGGAAATATTCCTGAGCATCGCGCAGGAAAAGAGCTTTTCACGCGCCGCCGAAAAGATGCTGCGCACGCAGCCGGCCATCAGCATTGCCATCAAGCGGCTGGAGGAGGAACTGGGCGAAACGCTCTTTGACCGCAGCAGCAAATCAGGCACGCTGACCGAAGCGGGGCAGACGCTCTATTCGTATGCGCAGCGCATGATCAATCTGCGCGACGAAGCCGTGCGCGCCATCGGTGAACTGAAAGGAATGTATCGCGGACGCCTGAGCATCGGCGCGAATGAAAGTACGTCGCTTTATCTGCTGCCGCCGCTGCTGCTCAAATACCGCGAACAGCACCCGCACATTCGCATCGAGGTTTACCGCAATGTCTCGGAACGCATTCCGAGCGAGGTGCTGGAGCGCAATCTGGATTTCGGTTTTCTCTCCTACGACCCGATGCACCCGCATCTGGAATCGTTCGAGGTTTACAAGGACGAACTGGTGCTGGTCGTGCCGCCGAAACATTCGCTGGCGAAATCAAAGCAGGTGACGGTGCGCGACCTGGGCCGCGAAAGCTTCATTGCGCACAACGTCAAGACTCCGGCGCGTGACAAAATCTTTGAGTTATTCGCGCAGAACCGCACGCCGCTGAACATTTCAATGGAACTGGCCACGCTGGAAACCATCAAGGAATTTGTCATGCGCGGCGCAGGCATCGCCATCCTGCCCCGCCTGTGCCTGCGCGAGGAATTGAAATCAGGCCGCCTCATCGAAGTCCCGGTCAGAGGCATGAAGATCGAAAAACCCCTGCGCGTCATCTGCCGCCGCGAAAGCCTGCTCTCAACCGCCGCCAAATCGTTTCTGGAAATGATCCGCAATCACAAACATTGAAGCAGTGGTTAGTGGTTAGTGGGCAGTGGTTAGTGAAGAGTGAAAAGTGAACAGTGAACAGTGAACAGTGAAGGAGCCGCTGAAATTCTTTTCACTCCGTACTAACCACTGCCCACTAACCACTAACCACTTTTTTATTTACTGGCTTCGCCGGTTCTGCAATAATCGCCCGGTCAATTTGACCAGGCTGGTCATCAATCCCGCCCGGAGTTTGATTCCGACCCTGCCGAGACAGCCCCTCTGAATCAATTCACTGTGATTGCAACAACCCGGCTTTTTCAGTCATTCACGGCGAAGGAGTATCCGATGTTCGGAGCAGTTTCCCCTCACCAGTCCGGGGCCAGAAAGTTCGCACGATTTCAGCAGCTCAAAGCAGCCTGGCAGCGCGGCCTGACCGTGCTGCTGATTGGCGCGTCGGCGCTGCTGCTGATGGCCTGTCCGGAAAAGAAAACCTCAGTCAGTTATGACGAAGCCGAACGCGGGCTGCGGCTGGCCATCAACATCAATGAAGTCGCTTATAACAGTTGGAACAAGGTCTATGACAGCATGGGTCAGTTGCACCGCACGGGCAAAATCAGCGAAGCCCGCTGGGCCGCGATCAATGCGATTGACGGGGTAATTGTGCTGTCAGAAGCTGATCTGATCGAAGGCATCGAAAGATCAAAAAGGCTGCTCGCCATCTGGCATCAGGCGACTGAAAAGGTGCTCAACGCCGAAACGCCGGATGAGGTCAACACGCTGCGCGAACGCGAAACCGAAGCGCGCCGCAACTTCGACAACTCGATTGATTTTCTCAACCTGCGTTCGATGAAGCTGCGCGATTCATACCTGGAGGCGCTCAACATTTCATCGGCGGTGGCTAAAGACGGCAACAATCTGCCCGGCGAATCAATGACCGCCATCAGAAGCGTCATCAAAATGGTGGATGAGGAGATCGAAAAGATCAGACGCAACGAGAAGATCGAGCGTGCGGCCACGCAGACGCTGCCATCACAGCCGGTCACGAAAAGCCAGCAGGCGCAGAAGCCCGCGAAAAAGCCCGCGCTTTCAGGCACTCAGCAACCTGACCCGGCAGGTTCAGGCAGCCGGGCCAGAACCGTCAACGCTGAGTCGAAAAGCTGGGCGATTCAGCGCCCCTGATGCAGCGCGCGGCTTACAGATAAAACAACTGGTGATCGTGTGAATCCAGGTCAATGGCTTCATACAACCGGTCAGTCAGTTCATACCCGTAGCGCGCCAGAAAATAAGCGTAATTGATTTCGCGCTCCTGCAATCCCCGGTTCGGATACAGCACCGCAAAGGCGCGTTCGATCTGGCTGTGCGTCGCTTCGTGGCGCTGCGCCTGGTTGTTGACGAAGCGGTGGCGCAGGCGGTTGAGACTGGACAGCATATTTTCCTTCCCGCCTTTGAGCGCATCGGCCAGCGGCGGATCGGCTTTGGCGAGCGAGGCGCGCAGCTTTTCAAGCTGCTGCTCGAAGAGTTTTTCCGTTTCATCAAAAGCGGCGGCGGTTTCGCGGTCCAGGCTCTGCTCGACAACCTTCGTCATCACTTCCTGCTGCCCGGCAAATAAATCAGTGAATTCAAGCCCGTGTTTGCTGAGCGATTTCGCATGTCGCTTTTCAATCAGCGTCACGCTCGCGCGCGGCAGCACGACCGGCTCAACGCGACCGAGCAGCGCGTAATTCGGAATCAGTTGCGCGAAGTAAGCGATCTCTGCCGGGCCGCCGACATAAGCCAGCGTCGGCAGCAGGTAATCCTGCACAACCGGGCGCAGCGTCACGTTCGGGCTGAAACAGGCCGGACAGCGATTGACGGTTTCGAGCAGTTCGTGCGGCTTGAAACTTTTGGCCGTGCCTTTCAGATAAAAGAGTCCGTCATCGCGCCGCACCATCGCCGTGCGGCGACCTTCATCCATCATAAACAGCGGCACGGCTTCGTGACTGGTGTAAACCTGTGCGTGATAGCCCGCGCTTTCAAGCCCGGCGCTGCGCTCAACCAGGTTGTCGGCAAACTGCGGCGCGCGTTCAAGCGCCTGTGAATAAAGCTCACGCGCGACATGCTTCAAACGATCATCCAGCGGATTGATCAGCACGACGCCGAACTGACCAAGCAGCCGCATCATCAGACGGCCAAACGCTTCAGCAAAATCAACACCGGGCTGATAAGAAGCGCGCAAATCTTCAGCCAGGCGCGGAATGAATTCAGATTCGGGCAGCGCGGCGAGCAGTTCATTGATGTCTTCATTAATCTCATCGCACAGTACGACGTGGCCGACCGGCTTGCCTTCCTTCGGCGGGCAGGCGGTGTAAGTGATCGTGACCAGGCTGCCTTCACGATTGACGAGGCGCGTGTGATTGACCTCTTCAAAATCGTGATCTTCAGCCGCAATCCAGAACATCGGCACCGCATTGACGCCCTGCTCGCGCAAACGCGCCGCCAGTTTGATAACCGTCAGCGCCTTGAGAATTGTGTAAAGCGGCCCGGTAAACAATCCGGCCTGCTGCCCGGTGATGATGACAACCGAATCAGGCTGTCGCAGCCGCGCAATGTTTTCAAAGGTCGCACTGCCCGCGCCCGCCGCTTCGTTCTGTTCCAGCAGCACATCGGCCACCGCATCGCGCGCAAAGCTTTGCGCAATGACGCGCGGCACACGGGCTGTGAGCGCATTGCCCTGCCGCCCTTCGCTGCCGTAATAACCGGCCACGCGGTCGAAGTCGTACAGATAATCGCGGAAGAGCTTCGATGTTTTCGGAATTTCGCTGAAGCGGATCGTGGTGTTCGTCATTCAGAAATCTCCGGGGTTACTCAATCTCTGTCTTCTCGATCCAGACCTTGCCGCCTTCGACCGGGCTGAAAAATTCGCTTTCTTCAATCGCCTTTCTGATCTGCTCGCGCTCTTCGTCAGTCGGCACCGGCAGGGGCGAGCGCGGCAGAAATCCGTACAGTCCGACCAGATCCATTGCGGCTTTCAAATGTCCGATGCCAGGTACTGTTGCTGTACGAGACAGCGCCGCCAGGCGTTCCTGCAATTTGTCAGACCGCGCCTCATCATTCCACCGGCACGCCTTTTCAAGTTCGGTGCAGGCGTGCGGCGCCATCGAAGCGACAGCCAGAATCGCGCCCGTGGCCCCGGCAGCGAGCGCCTGTTTCAAAATCACCGGCGAACCGACCATCACGCTGAAATCCATTCCACCAAGCTCGCGGAACAGATCATTAAGCGATTGCAGATCGCCGGAACTCTCCTTCAGCCCGATGATGTTCGGATGCTGCGCCAGGTGCGCGACCGTTTCCGGCATCAGATAAACGCCCGCGAACTGCGGAATCAGATAAACGAGAATCGGAATCGGCGAAGCGTCAGCGATGCGCTGATAATGCAGCGCAAGCTGCTCTTCGGTCAGAATCTTTTTGTAATAGAACGGCGTCACCACGAGCGCGGCATCAGCGCCGAATTCAGCCGCGCGCTTTGTCATTTCGATGGTCTGCCGCGTTGACAGCTCGCCTGTGCCGACGAGCAGCACCTTTTCAGGCGGCATTGTTTCCTTCACGGTTTCCATCACCTTCAGCTTTTCATCCTGTGAAAGATGCGGAAACTCGCCCGTCGAACCGAGAATCAGAATGCCGTGCAGGTCGGTCTGATTCCAGTATCGCAGATTACTGGTCAGTTTTTCGTAAGCCACCTCACCATCGTAGCCGAAAGGGGTTGGCACAGCAGCGATCACGCCTTTGAGATTGAGAGACATATGCAGAGAGTGTCAGCGGTCAGTTGTCAGTTACCGTTTATGAGTTGTCGTGTTGATGTGGATTGAGCGGGCATTATAGCGACGGGTCACAGCGCGGGCAAACGCGCGTTCAGGCTGACGTGCCGAGTCCGGAGCTTTATGTTACGATGCCCGCGAAGTGCAACATCATCCCCGCGCATTATTTCGTGATTCTGAATCAATATGGAGTTACCGATTTTTGCCAGTAACCTGCGTTCATCGGCTTCGTGGAAGGAACTGCTCGACCAGGCGCACGAGCAGTGGCAGGCGGCCATCGCGTCACCAGAGAACCGCGAACAACTCGAACCCCGCGTCAGAATGCTGCAACTGCTGCACACGCTGACCCGCGCCGGAAAGCCGGTTGATGAACGCGCCGCCGCGCTGCTCGTGCTGCAACCGCCCGACCCGCTCAATCAAAGCGAACCGGCCCGCTTCCTGCGCGCAGCTCAGCTTGTTTCAAATGCCGCCGCCGCGCCTGAAGCGAAACTGACGCCCGCGCTGCTCGCTGATATTTACCGCACGCTGACGGGCGCAGCACCAGATGCCGAAGTCCTGCGCACCACTGAAACGCTCGCGCTCAATCCCGCGCACAGCCCCGTGCCTGCGGTGCTGCTGCCTAAAATGATTGAGAACGCGCTCGACTGGTTTACGACCGACAGCTTCAGGGAACTGCATCCGGGCGAACGGGCCACGCTGGTTTACCTGCGCCTGCTCGACCTGCAACCGTTCCCGTCGCATCACGAAACCATCGCGCTGATGGCCGCGAGTTTTTTCACCGGGCAGGTCGCATTGCCGCCGCTGATTATCTTTGCCGATGACCTCAGCGCGGCGCGTTACCCCGCAGTCATCGAATCAGCCTTTCGGATGCTGACGCAGCCGCTGGTTGAATTTATGGCTGAAAACCTGACCCGCACCATTCAGACTGTCCTGCAATGATCGAAGGATTTGAAATCAGAAACGCTGTTCCCGAAGACGTGCCGGTGATTCTCAGCTTTATTCGCAAGCTGGCCGATTATGAACGCCTGTCGCACGAAGTCACCGCCACCGAAGAAGGATTGCGCGCCACGCTCTTTGGCGAACGCCGTTATGCCGAAGTCATCATCGGCTATGAACACGGAGAGCCGGTCGGATTCGCGCTTTTCTTTCACAACTACTCAACTTTCCTCGGCAGACCGGGCATTTATCTCGAAGACCTTTTCGTTGATGTCGAACATCGCGGCAAAGGTTACGGCAGGGCGCTGCTTGCGCATCTGGCGAAGCTGACCAGAGAGCGCAACTGCGGCAGGCTGGAATGGTCGGTGCTTGACTGGAACGAATCTTCGATCAGGTTTTACAAAAGCCTCGGCGCAGTGCCGATGGATGAATGGACGATTTATCGCGTGACCGGCGAGGCGCTCGATAAACTGGCCGGTCTGTAATTTCACACAGCAAAACATTCGATGAAAAAAGGCGACCTGCTCAATTCCCCTTTGTTGTCAGACAGCCTGCGCCGCCTCGCGCAGTTGCAGGCGCGCTGGCACGATTACGACATTGACGAAACGCTCGTTGTGCCTGAAACGAAGGCACACGCGGTGATGAACGAACTGATTGAGCGGCTCGCCGACAATTATCCGTTCTGGCATCCGAGCTATGCCGGGCAGATGCTCAAGCCGCCGCACGAAATCGCTTCGCTCGCTTACTTCATCGCGCAACAGATCAACCCGAACAACCACGCGCTCGACGGCGGCCCCGCGACGGCAAGGATGGAAATCGAAGTCGTCGCTGAACTCGCCCGGATGTTCGGTTATCAGCAGCATCTCGGTCATCTGACTTCGAGCGGCACCATCGCCAATCTGGAAGCATTGTGGGTAGCGCGTGAAATTCATCCTGACAAAGCCATCGCCTTTTCGAGCGAAGCGCATTACACACACAGCCGGATGTGCGAAGTCATCGGCGCGCGGACAGTTGAAATCGCAGTCGAAAGCGACGGGCGCATGAACATTGACGATTTGCGCGCCAGGCTGAAGACGGGCGAAATCGGCACAGTCGTGATGACCGCCGGAACCACGCCGCTCGGCGCGGTTGACGCAATTGATGAAGCATTGCAGTTGCAGCGCGAATTCGAGTTTCGCATTCACATTGACGCAGCTTACGGCGGCTTTTTCAGGCTGCTCGCTGACGATGATTCGCTGAATGAAAAGTCAGCCGCAGCCTTTCGCGCCATTGCCGAATGCGACAGCATCGTGGTTGACCCGCACAAACACGGGCTGCAACCTTACGGCTGCGGTTCGGTCGTCTTCCGCGATCCGGCAGTCGGGCGTTTTTACAAACACGATTCGCCGTACACTTACTTCACTTCAAACGAGCTGCACCTGGGTGAAATCAGTCTTGAATGCTCGCGCGCGGGTGCGGCAGCAGCAGCGTTGTGGGCCACGCTGAAATGCTTTCCGCTGCAAAGTCACACCGGACTTGGCGCGGTTTTACGCAAGACCAGACAGGCCGCGCTTGCGTGGGCCAGGCTGATTGAACAGAGCGCAGAATTGCAGCTTGTCACGCCGCCCTCGCTCGACATTATTGCTTTCTTTGCGAAGCTGAAGGAACCGCGCGTGTCAGCAATCAGCGCAAAGACAAATCAGGTTTTCGCCGCGCTGATGAATGACGCGCAGCATCCGGTTTACCTGGCCAAAATGCAGATCAAACCGCATCTGCTGAAAAAGTTTCCCGAACTGACCTGGGACGCGCCGGTGCTGACCGCCTTTCGCAGCGTGCTGATGAAGCCGGAGCAACTGGAATACGTCACGACACTGCACGAACGAGTCAGCGGGATGATCAATTCTGCCGAACAAAGATGAAGACCGAACAGCCGAATCATCAGAACGAGCCTGAAGAATTCCAGCACTGGAACCGCGTCTATGTCGCGGTTCTTATCACGACTGCCGCAGTGATTACGGCGCTGTGGCTTTTCTCCAGAGCCTTCCAATAACCGACTGAACGAAATGAAACTGCTTGACTGGCTGGTTGTCGCTGCTTACCTGATCTACATCGTTTATGACGGATTGCGCCTGACCAAAAAGAGCCACGAAGTCGAAGGTTATTTTCTGGCCAATCGCAGCCTGCCGTGGTGGGCGGTCGGATTGTCGGTGATGGCCACGCAGCTTTCGGCCATCACGCTGGTCGGCACGACGGGACAGGCCTATGCCGACGGGATGAGATTCATTCAGTTTTATTTCGGGCTGCCGCTGGCGATGATCGTGCTGTGCGTCACAGTCGTGCCGTTCTTTTATCGCGCGAAGGTTTACACGGCTTATGAATATCTCGAACGGCGCTTCGATGCGAAAACGCGCGCGCTGGCCAGTTTGTGTTTTCTCTTTCAGCGCGCCCTGTCGTGCGGCGTCATCATTGCTGCGCCTTCGGTGATTCTCTCTATCGTGCTTGGCTGGAACGAAATCACAACGATTCTGGTGATGGGTCTTTCGACAACGCTCTACACGATGTTCGGCGGCGTGCAGGCGGTGACGTGGACGGACGTGAAACAGATGGTCGTGATCTTTACCGGAATGTTCGTCTGCCTGTTCATCATCATCAGCCAGTTTCCCGAAGGTGTTTCAGTCACTGAAGCATTGCGCGTGGCAGGCGCAGCGGGACGCCTGAAAACAGTGGATACGAGTTTCAATCTGAACGAAACCTATACGCTGTGGTCAGGCCTGATCGGCGGCATGTTTCTGGCCCTGTCATATTTCGGCTGCGATCAGAGCCAGGTGCAGCGCTTTCTGACTTCACGCTCAGTCAGTGAAGGCCGCACATCGCTGCTGATGAGCGCGTTTGTCAAAATCCCGATGCAGTTTGTCATTCTCTTTATCGGCGTGATGGTCTTCGTCTTTTACCAGTTTCAAAAACCGCCGATGATCTTCAACCAGGTCGAAGCCGCAAAGATGGCGCAAAGTCCGTACAGTAACGAATACGAAGTGCTGAAAGCCGAATACGACCTGGCCTTCGCCGCCCGCGAAAAAGCCGCAACGGAACTGGCCGGAGCCAGCCCTGACAGCAACGCGGCAATCATGCTGCGACAGAATTACGTTGAATCGAACAACGCGCTGAATGACGTGCGCAAACGCGCCATCGAACTGGTCAAGCGGGCAACAGGCAGCGCGAATTTCACTGATGTCAATTATGTCTTTCCGACCTTCGTTACAAAATACATGCCCGCCGGTGTGGTCGGTCTGATCATCGCCGCCATCTTCGCCGCCGCGATGTCATCAATCGCCGCCGAACTGAGCGCACTGTCAACCGCCACCGTAATTGATTTCTACCGTCGCCACCTCAAACCCGAAGCACCTGACCGCGAATACCTGATGGTGGCGAAGCTGGCGACAGGCTTCTGGGGCATCTTCGCCTGCGTGGTAGCCGTTTATGCCTCCAGGCTGGGTTCGCTGATCGAAGTCGTCAACAAATTCGGCTCATATTTTTACGGCTCCCTGCTCGGCGTGTTTGTACTGGCGATTGGCACCCGCCGCGCGACGGGGCGCGGAGCCTTCTGGGGCCTGCTGGCCGGCCTGGCCTCAGTCTGGCTGGTGAGCCTGCGTTATCCGAAAGTCAGCTTTCTCTGGTACAACCTGCTCGGCTGCGTAGCCGTAGTCACAGTAGGAATGCTGCTGAGCCTGACCGACAAACCGCAGACGGCAGGAACCTGATTTTGAATTTGAAGGAATCCGAATAGCTGAAAGCAAAAAAATGCAGGTGCCGAAGTCAGGCCTGGAAGGATATTTTCAGAAGCCTCTCCGCATTGGTTCGATCAAGGCCAATGACGCGGCACAGGCAATGACGGAACTGGCCAGGTTTCAATTCCACATTGGTTCGATCAAGGCCGCATATTCTACACAGCCAGGCCAGCTACCGATTGAGGTTTCAATTCCACATTGGTTCGATCAAGGCCCCGAAGCTGGGCGGCCCGCTTGTCGTTTTTCGCAATGTTTCAATTCCACATTGGTTCGATCAAGGCTGGGCGACACGATTACCAACGTGGCGCTCAATGTGGTTTCAATTCCACATTGGTTCGATCAAGGCACTGTGCGTCGCAACCCACACGATGACCTGGTTGATCGTTTCAATTCCACATTGGTTCGATCAAGGCGTGCGCGCTTTTTCTCAGGAGATGTCACACAGCTTTAGTTTCAATTCCACATTGGTTCGATCAAGGCCATTCCCGAAGCACAACATCAATTGCGCCGACTAACGGTTTCAATTCCACATTGGTTCGATCAAGGCCAGGGCGACGATTGTCACGATAACTACGGGTGCCAGGTTTCAATTCCATATTGGTTCGATCAAGGCGCTTGAGAATGGCACGCTGCCATTCAAGCGCCTGCCGTTTCAATTCCACATTGGTTCGATCAAGGCGACATCATGTACAAAGTTCCTTTCTGCCAGTTCCTGGTTTCAATTCCACATTGGTTCGATCAAGGCTCCGGCAATGAGCAACACGCTGTATTTTTATCCCGGGTTTCAATTCCACATTGGTTCGATCAAGGCATTCCAGTTTCTGCACTGAACAGACTTCAATCTCACGTTTCAATTCCACATTGGTTCGATCAAGGCAAGCCTGAGCATAGACCGCGCCGCGAAACTCACCGGGGTTTCAATTCCACATTGGTTCGATCAAGGCAAGGCGTACTCAAAGGTTTCCAGGATGTGATCAATCCGTTTCAATTCCACATTGGTTCGATCAAGGCTCCAGTGCCAGCATCATGGCCCGCAGCGTCGTTATTTGTTTCAATTCCACATTGGTTCGATCAAGGCTGAAACATCTCAGTTGATCAACCG
>JAXLQP010000009.1:0-237500 GCA_046331565.1 Blastocatellia bacterium | reverse complement strand
CGAGGCGCAACTGCGTGCGGGCGCTGCGTTCAATCACCTCGCATGACTGGCTGACCTGCGCCGTGTCGTGAGGGCTGAAACGCAGCAGGCGCGTGTAACCAAGAATCGCATTGAGCGGTGAACGCAGTTCGTGCGAAACGACGGCAAGAAATTCATCTCTGGAACGATTGGCGGCTTCAGCGACTTCGCGCAACCGCTGTTCCTTGCTGAGCAGTTGTTCGCGCTCCTGTTCGATCTGCTTGCGCCAGGTGATGTCGAGGCCGATGCCGCAGAGTCTGAGCGGCGTGCCATCGGGAGCATAGACGGCGCGGCCCCGGCCTTCCATCCAGCGCAGGCTGCCGTCGGCGTGGTAAAAGCGAAATTCGATAATGTAATCGCGGTGTTCGGCAATCGCGCGCTGAATTTCCTGGCTGATGCGAATCCGGTCATCACGATGCACCAGTTCATAGAAAGCAGTCTCCGAGCCGCCGAACCCGCCCGGCGGCAGCCCGAAAAGTGCTTCGAGTTCTTCGTCCCATCTGACTTCATCGGTCACCATATTCCGCATCCAGGCGCCCATGCGGCTGCTTTTCATCGCCAGCGAAAGTGTCTCGCGGCTTTCACGCAGGGCCTCTTCAGCCTGACGGCGGTCAGAAATATCCAGAATCGCGGCGAGCGTGCGCACCAGTTGGCCCTGCTCATCGAAGATGCCGCGCGCATTGACGAATACCCAGATGATTGATCCGTCGCGCCGGACATAGCGTTTTTCAATCGTGAATTCACTGCGCCTGCCCTGCACAAACTGTTTCCACTGATCGGCGTTGGACGCGCGATCATCAGGATGAGTCAGATCAAAAAAGGACATCTCAAGCAGTTCCGCCGCCGGGTACCCGACCATTTCACATAACTTGTTATTCACGCGCAGAAACTTTCCGGTGACAGGATCGGCCTGCGCCTGGCCGAGCGACGTGAGTTCAAAGAAACTCTGCGTCTCGGCCTCGCTGAGCAGCCTGGCCCGTTTCTGATTGATCCAGCGGCTGTTCATCTGGCTGACGATCAGGCCGAAAATCACAAAGACCAGCAGCCTGATGCCGTCCGCAATCTGCCTGATGCTCAGTTCACCGACCGGCTGGATAAAGAAAAAATCGGCCAGCAGCAGCGATAACACCAGAGCCAGCAGCCCCGGCCCGCGACCTCCGCGCCACGTGCAGAGCGCCACTGCAATGGTAAAGAGCAGCAGGGGAGCTTCATTGCCGAGGATCGGTTGCAGGGCCAGCCGGATGGCGAAAATCAGCAACACAATGATGACAGACTCGCCATAACGAACTGCCTGCAGGCGCCGGTTGGTGCGTTGCATGTTGATTCCTTTCCTGACGCGCTGATCGGGGGAGCGGACGGGAAACCCCGGCGAAGCGACGTTTTCGGACTGAGCTTTGCCGGGAAGTATACAGCACCAGCCGGAAGCGTTAAATTATTTGCGAATCTGAAACACGCACTGAACTGCAACTTGATCCTGAAAACTGATCGAAAGCTTCAGTCGGCTCTGGCGACCGCAGGCGCTGAAGCGTCACAGGGCTGAATGAATCGCTGGTGAAGATCCCATGAAAAAAACACTACAGTTGTTTTCACGGCATCGCGGCACGCATCTGCTGCCGGTCGAAATCAATAACGGGCAGGAGAACGGAACCGGCGGGCTGTACATCAGCGGCCTTCGTGACGGGCGCACGGGCGAAGTGATTCTGAAGATGGTCAATACTTCAGCCGCGCCTGTGGCGGCGCGCCTGCGACTTGATGGTGTCGCACGCATCAATGGCACGGGCCGGGCAGTGACGCTGGCCAGCGCCGATCTGAAAGCTGAAAACAGCCTGGATGAGCCGCGCCGCGTGGCTCCGGTCGAACAGTCATTCAAAATCAGCGCGCCTGAATTCAGCTACAACCTGCCGGGTCAGTCAGTGGTGGTATTGCAAATACCGACTGCCGCGAAATAAGCAGAATGTGCAGGTTTCACCCTGAATCGAAACACGCCGCGATGGAATACGAATTCACCACAGAGGGCGCAGAGGTTCACAGAGGGCGCATAAAACCTGGCTCCCCCTGTTTTCCGCTGTGGTGAACTCTCCTGTCCCAGGTTTTCGTGGCCTGATTCAGATCGGTTTGCGATTCAGTGTTCGGAGAGTGTGGCGCGATTTGCCAGAATCGCGCGGCATCCTTCAGCGGCCCATTGCGCGAGTCGCGCGATTCTGGCAAATCGCGCCACACTTCCCGGCTGTGTAATTGCAAACTGATCTAGTCTGAGCCGCGTGCCGTGTCGGGTGTTGATGGCCTGGTGGCTGTAACAGCCGGAAAGTAGATGTGAAAGGTTGAACCCTGGCCGGGTGCGCTCGTGGCCTGAATGAAGCCGCCGTGCTGTCGCACGATGCCGTAGACGACTGACAGGCCGAGGCCGGTGCCTGAGCCGGGCGGTTTGGTGGTGAAGAATGGTTCGAGGGCGCGACTGAGCGTTTCACTGTCCATCCCGCAGCCCTGGTCGCTGACGGTGAACAGAACGTAGTCACCGGGCAGCAGCAGGAACGGCTCTGAGCCGCTTTCGTGTTCGATCAGCACGCGGCTGGTGCTGAGTCGGAGGCAGCCGCCCCGTGGCATTGCATCACGCGCATTGACGACCAGGTTGAAAATGACCTGCTCAATCTGTGAAGGATCAGCCGAAATGGCGAGCGGTTCACGGGCCAGTTCAGTGACAATTTCAATCTCTGAATCAATCAGCCGCCGCAGCATCTCCATCAGACCTTCAAGCAACTGGTTGAACTGAATGATGCGGCGATCCAGAATCTGTTTGCGGCTGTAACTCAGAATCTGCCGCGTCAGCGCCGAGGCGCGAGTGGTGGCCGCTTCGATTTCCTTCAGATACTTTTTCAGCCGCTCCGAATCATTGATCCGCAGGGCAAGCCTGACGTTTCCCATCACCACTGCCATCAGGTTATTGAAATCGTGAGCAATGCCGCCGGCCAGAGTGCCGATTGATTCCATTTTCTGAGACTGGTAAAGCTGCGCTTCCAGACGCAGGCGTTCTTCCTCGGCCCGTTCGCGTTCGCTGATGTCGCGGGCCACCGTCGAGAGATATTCAACCTGACCGTCCGAACCTTTGTGCGCCACGATCACCTGTGACACCGGCACTTCGGTGCCGTCATATTTCAGATACGCGGTTTCGCCGCTCCAGATGCCGTGTTGCATCGCCTCCGGGATTCCGGTGTCCTGGACGATGGCCAGCGCCCAGGGCGGATGAGCCGCTGCCATCGGCACAGACGAGGCCGGATCGTTTTCGGCAATGCCCAGCAACTGACGCATCGCGCGATTGCGATACAGAATGCGGCCATCCACCGTGGATGAGCCGATAAAGTCAGAGGTGTTTTCGAGAATGGCGATCAGTCGTTTCTGTTCCTGCTCAACCCGCCGCTGCTCGGTAATGTCAGTAAAGGTGGCGACGACGGCAGAGGGCAGCTTTTCGCCGGGGCGTAACAACGGCTGCGAATTGATTGAAATCCAGGTCAGGGTGCCATCCGGTTTGTAAACGCCCATCACGACCTGATGGCAGGGCTGTCCGGTGTGCAGCGTCACCATCGCCGGATGCTCCTGGCCGGGAAACGGCGACAGGTCTTCATGCACAGTCTGCCAGCGCGGATCAATCGAACTGACGCCGAGCAACTGTTCTCTGGTCAGACCCAGAATCTGTTCGGCGCTGGCATTGCAGGCCTGAATGCTGCCATCCGTCCCGTGCAGCACGACGCCTTCAGACATGGCGGCCACGACTGAACGGTAACGCTCCTCTGAAATCTGCAACTCTTCCTGAATGCGGGTGAGTTCAGTGACATCAGAAATCACGCCGAGGACGCACAGCTCATGGTTGATTTCAATCAGTTCGGTTGACACCAGACCGATCATCGCCGCGCCGGAACGGTGACGAATCGTGACTTTCAATTCGTGCAGCCGCTCACCCGAAAGCAGGTTCTGATGTGCCTCGGAGCGCAAATCAGGAGCGACCCAGCTTTCAACTTCAGCGACCGGTCGCCCGATGACCTCTGCACGCATAAGGCCGGTCATTCGCAGCCAGGCGTCATTGACTTCAAGATAGGTCAGATCGCTCAGGCGCTGCACCGCCATCGGGTGCGGGCTGGAATAGAAAGCCTTTGAAAATCGCTCCTCTGAAGCCCGCAATCGCTCAACCAGCAGCTTCCATTCGGTGATGTCAGTGATGGAACCGGCCATCATCAGCGGGTGACCGTCAGACCGCCATTGCGCCTGGCCCCGGCTGTGAAACCAGCGGTATTCGCCGCTGCGATGTCGCATCCGGTATTCAGTATCGTAAGGCAGCCGCTGAGTCAGATGCAGGTGCAAACGGCGCAGGGCAGCTTCGCGGTCAGCCGGATGCAGCAGCGAAACCCAGGTGGCAAAACGCGGCGTCAGTTCATCAGGCGTGTATCCGAGCAGGTGGCACCAGCGTTCGGCAAACCACGCCTCGTTGGTCACGCAGTCCCAGACCCACAGCGCATCAATCATTCCGCTGGCCGCCAGTTCAAACCGTTCGCGCTGTGACCGCGCTTCGGCTTCGGCCTGGCGCCGCGCATTGATGTCCTGATGCGTGCCCGCCATCCGCAGCGGTGTCCCGTCCGGCGCGCGTTCGATGACCGTGCCGCGATCACAAATCCAGATCCAGTCACCCGATTTGCAGCGCATGCGGTATTCGCATTCAAACCAGGGCGTTTCGCCCGCCAGGTGCTGCCGGAGCAGTTGCTGCACCTGCGGCATATCATCGGGGTGAACCCGCTGCTCCCATTCGCTGACGTGCGGCCTGAGTTCTGCGAGCCGGAAACCGAGCATCTCAGCCCAGGTGTGATTAAAGACCACGCTGCCGGTCTGAATGTTGCAGTCCCAGGTGCCGAGGTGCGCGCCTTTCAGCACCTGTTCGAGCCGTTCACGATCCTGGCTGACATCGCGCAGCCGCAGGGCTGAATAAACACGACCCGCGACTGCCAGCGGAACAGTAATGGCTTCGAGCGGAAACTGATGCCCGTCCGCGTGCAGTCCGCAGATGATGGCCGGTCGCCCGGCGCTGACCTGGCTGGTGTCGGAGGAAGACCCTGGAATCAGAAGTGAATTTTCTGACTCGCCGTGAGTCGGCAGAATCAGGCGGTCAACACTGCTGCCCGTGACCTGCGCGGCGTCAAACCCGAACAGCGCAGCGGCAGCCCGGTTGCAAAGCACGATCTGTCGCTGATCGTCGAGGACGATCAACGCATCCAGCCCCGCATCAATCAGACTTCGCAGCAGCTCGTCTGAAAGGGAAACCTGGTCCCGCGTGGAAGGCAGCATCTGAACCCCTGAGCAGTTGTGGTTGACAGTTTGAGTGCCAGATCAAAACTAACATAAATGAGGATGCGTGGCGAGTATGGAATCCAGACAGCCTGCGTCCCCGATCAGGTCAGATTCAGATGCCATCAGCCAGGAAAACGGCTGATGAAAAACCGCCGACAGAGAACACCCACAATACTCAGACGACAGAGAACACCCAACACTCAGACCAGTTTTCAGTCGCCTGTCCAGGAAGTGTTGCGCGATTTGCCAGAATCGCGCGGCATCCCTCAGCAGCCCCTTGCGTAAGCCGCGCGATTCTGGCAAATCGCGCAACACTGGCTGCCGCAGACACTGATCTGAAACCTGATCTGATGAAACAGTCACCAGAGCAGTGACCGGCTCCGATTGCGTTCTCCTTCCTGCTTCGTGATAAGCTGAAGCCGGATTCTGCGAAAATCTGATTTATCTTTCTTATGTTACTCATCAATCACTTTTCACGGCGTTTTATTGTTCGTTCCTGTTTCTGTTCCGGCCTCTTGTCAATTGCACTGCTGAATTCGGTTCTCATCGTCAGCGGACAAAATCCACAGGTGCAGCAACAGTCAGGTGGCAAAATGAAAATGACAGCTTCAGAGGGCGCACTGCGGCTGCAGGCGGCACAGGGCGAAATCATGAGCGGGATCAGGCTGCGTCTCAATCTGAGCGATGGCGGCTCTGTCACAGGCACGCTTGAGGCTGACGGTCAGGAGCAGGGAACTGACCCGGCGGGCGCTTACGACCGGATGCTTTACCGCTTTAAGGTTGCCACCGGCAGCCGCGTTTCATTGCCAGGCACGATGCTGGAACTGCGGCGCTACAAAAATCCTGAGGTGCTGGTGGCGCTGCTGCATTATGACGGCCCGGCGCTCGCAGGGCGCAACGGCGTGCAGTTGCTGATGCGGCTTGAAAGTTTTGCGCGCGGCCTGGCGCTCAAACGCTTCAAGCTTTACTGGACAGCGCCGGTCTTTACTTCTGACTTTCGCTTTCTGCCCGAAGCCGGTCAGTTGCTGCTGTGGCAGCAGATGCAGGGCCGCGATTATCACCTGCTTGTGCCGCTCGCCGGTGACGGAATGATCAGCGACTGCGGTGTGTCGGAAATTGATTTCAGGTATGAATTCCGCGTGGCCGCCTCAAGTCACGATCCGAAATTTGCGCCGCGCCTCGTTCCGCTTTTTGCTTATGCAGGCGGGCCTGACCCGTACCGGTTGCCGCGTGAGTCATACACCGCAGCCTTCGCGGCCAGCAATCAGTATGGTCGTTTGCGCCAGGAGAAGGAGTTTCCTGAAGTCTTTCGCTGGCTCGGCTGGTGTTCGTGGAATACTTACTACCAGGGCGTGAGCGAAGAGAAGATTCTCAGCAGCGCGCGATCATTGCGGCAGCAGCAGATTCCGGTGGGAATGATGCTGATTGATGACGGCTGGCTGTCGGTCGCAGACAACCGGCTGACCGATTATGACGCCGACAAAAAGAAATTCCCGCGCGGCCTGGCAGGCGTGGCTGAAACGCTGCGCCGTGATTTCGGCATCAGGCACGTCGGCGTCTGGCATACGTTCCAGGGTTACTGGGACGGCGTGGCGGCAGATTCCGAACCAGGCCGCACGCACAGGCTGTTCACCGGACGCAGCGGCAAATCGCTGCCCGAACCCAGGGACGGAGCCGGACAAAGTTTTTATGCCGACTGGTACGAACGGCTCAACCGCTGGGGCATTGATTTCATCAAGGTTGATAACCAGTCGAGCAACGGCAAATTCACCGACGGGCTGATGCCGCTGTTCATTTCAGGCGGCGGCACGCAGCGCAATTTGCAGGAAGGCGCGCGGCCTTATCTGAGCGACCACAGCTCCGCGCCTGACAAAGCCGCGCTGAACGTCATCAACTGCATGGAGATGTCGCTTGAGAATGCCTTCAACTGGCGCTACTCGAACGTGGCGCGCAACAGCGACGATTATCTGCCCGACAATCCGCAGAATGTCAGGGAGCATATTTACCAGAATGCTTACAACGCTTACTGGACGGCAAACTTTGCGTGGCCGGACTGGGATATGTTTCAGTCACACGACCCGCACGCTGAGTTTCACGCCATCGCGCGCGCGATCAGCGGCGGCCCTGTTTACTTCACCGATGAACCGGGCCGCGAAAAACCGGAACTGCTGCGCCGCCTGATTTCAGATGACGGGCAGGTGCTGAGAATTGATGAACCGGGAATGGTGACACGCGACCTGCTGCTGCGTGACCCGGCGCTTGAGGCCGTCGCGCTTGAAGTCAGCGGGCGCATCACGCGGCCCGGCCTGACAGCCGGAATGGTTGCGGCCTTCAATGTCAACAAAAGCGCCGCGCAGGTTGTCGGCACACTCAGCGCGGATGATGTAACGGGACTGACTGATCAAACGGCCAGTCAGATCAGGCTGGCTTTTTACCAGCGCAGCCGCCAGCGCGCCGGGTTGCTTGATGCCGCGCATCCGGGCGCTGTTTATTCGCTCGACAGTCTGAAGGCCGATCTTTTCACGCTCGTGGCGATTGAGCGCGGCGTGGCTGTGTTCGGGCTGCTTGATAAATATCTCGGCCCGGCTGAAATCATTGCGCAAAGCTGGCAGGGCAGTGAACTTGTGATTCGCCTGCGCGATGCCGGAGAGTTCGGCGCGTGGCTTGAACAGGCTCCGCCCTCGGTGATGGTTGATGGAAAGCGGGTGTCGAATCAGGCATTCAGTTACGCCGACCATCTGCTGCGCATTTCGCGATCAGCCTTTGCCGCGCGCAATGAAGAACATGAAATCAGGCTCGGCATCAGATGAAATGCGGTCAGGAACGATTCTGACTGGCGCTGCCGGGCTGTACCGCCTCATAACCCGCACCAGTCGCGGGTGAATCCTGAGGCGGCTGATTGTGACGTGAAGACTGAGGCAGGCTGACTTTCAAACGTCGGGTATTTCCGCATGCATAGCATTCGACCTCCAGGCCGCCATCGGCTGTCCGCCTTGGCAAGCCCCAGTCGTGCGTGTGAAAGAGACTGTTGAAGTTGAGGAACCTCATGGCCGCGTATCTTACTTCAGACTGACTGAATTCAACAATGTTTCAGCCATCGTCACCATCCGATTTAACTTGTCGCTGAATGACGCGCTTTTGGTTTATCAGATCAGATTTCAGATCAGGATACAGAACAACCAGTGTGGCGCGATTTGCCCGCAGTCGCGCGGAACCTGCAATCGGCTCGTTACATAAACTGCGCGACTGCGGGCAAATCGCGCCACACTTCCCGGATCCGCAGTTGAAAACTGATCTAATTCAGGAGCCGGTGGCTGAAGGCATACCCTTGAGACCTGATACCCTCTCCGGCTCCTGAACCGCTCTCCGAGCCTGCTGAACTCATGTGCACAAAACTGAAAAAGGTTTCGCCCTGTTTGCGCAGAATTCTGTAAAAATTTTCAGCCCGGCAACGATGGTCGGCAATCAATCCTGATTTCAGCCCGAACGGGTTTCAGGTTCCGAGCGCGTGCTGTAATCGTTGCAGGTCAGATTCGGGCAGTTCAGTGAGCCGTGTGGCCACCATCCATTTGCCAGGTTCATCGGGTGCGGGGTTGCAGCCAACAACTACCGCACGGGCATGCAGCGTGCCGTCAGCAAGATCAATCTCGACGGTCAGCCAGGTGCCGGGACTGAACTGCCGGTCAAGAATAAAACCGAACCCGCCGCTGCCGATGCTGAAACAGCGGGCTTCAATCAGCGCATCCTGGGATTCTTCTCCGGCCAGGTGTGCAGGAGCATTGACCCGCACTCGCGGAAGCCGCCGGTTGTCGTGCTGGTAATCTGAAGACATAAAAATTCCCTTTCATTCAGATCAGGTGTGCGGGGCCTGCCCGTGAGCATACCCTGTCCGGCAGCGAACGCCAATCACTTCTGACGGCAGGTCGGCCAGGCAGTTCGACTCGCCGCCGGATTGCCGGACATTTTCCGGGAATGACCAGACTTTGAGGGCGCTGCTTTTGAGTTGTGTGCGAACTGTATTACTGTATCGCTCAGTTTGCAGGTCATAAGTTCTGAAGCACTCATCAGATGTTTTGCTGAACAAGGGATCGAAGCTCAATGAAACGTTATCTGCCGTTTGTGATTATCATCATCGTGCTGGTTGTGGCCCTCGGAGCGGGAGTTTTGATGTATCGCTCGGCACTGTCACAGAATCAGACGTTGTCACAGCCGACTGCCAGCCCGTCAGCTACCCCGGCGACGACCCCGCAGCCCGGCGTGGTGCTGCTCGAAGAGTACGGTGATTACCAGTGCCCGCCCTGCGGCGCAATGCACCCGGAACTGAAGAAACTGAAAAGCGAGTTTGGTGATCGCCTGCGGTTTGAGTTTCATCACTTCCCGCTGGCTCAGATTCACGCGCACGCGGTCGAAGCCTCGCAGGCCGCCGCCGCTGCCGGATTGCAGGGGCGCTTCAAGGAGATGCACGACCTGCTTTATGAAAATCAGAAGCTCTGGAGCGATGTGCCTGATGCCCGCCCGATTTTTGTGAGCCTGGCGCGCCAGGCCGGACTCAACGTGGATCAGTTCATCCGCGACTTCGACGGCCCGCGTGTCAACGCCATCATTTCAACTGACGTGCAGCGCGGTTTGTCGCTCGGCGTCAATTCAACACCCACGCTCTTTCTGGATGGGCAGATGATGCAGGCCGAAAATCAGACTTACGATTACCTGCGCGCCGAAATCAGCCGCAGGCTTCATCGCTGAATAGTTACGCCATGATTCTCCTTCTTCTTTCTCTTCTTCCTCTGTGCCTCTGCGCCTCTGCGTGAGAATAAGTTTTACGCCGCAGGCACAGAGAAGAAAAGAGAAGAGGTAGCAGCAGGGCCGGGCTGAATCTATATCAGGATTTGTGATAGTGCAGTCGCCAGCGGGCCACGAACAGCAGCACCGCCAGCAGCAGCGTCATCACGGCTGAGAGCAGGCAGAATTCACAGAACGCATGCAGCACGAACGCCTGAATCAGAAATAACCGGACTGACATCATCAGCATCAGCGCCGCCAGAATTTCGAGCGCGAGGCGCACGCGCAGCCAGCCGAACGCGGCCAGCGTGCTGAGGCTGAATGCCGTAAACCAGGCAAGCGCACCAAGCGCCGCCAGCGGAACGCCGAAGATGACTGCATATGAACTGCTCAGCACTTCAGAGCACCCGCTCAGAATCGTGCAGCGGGCGCTGCGGCCACTCAGATGCAGCGCGGTCAGCCAGATTGAATCGCTCAGACCGATGAGCGAAACCAGCATTATGGCTTTAAAGATTCGGCTCTGAACCATTGTTTCAGTTGTTTTCATCATGTTGTTCGATTCAGACTGCGACTGCATTCAGGCCGCAGTCTTTGTTCATCAGTGAAAGGATTATCAGATGAAACGGGAATTATTGCGATTGCAGCTCATCCTGCTGCTGTTGCTGGCCGGAACTTTGACCGTACAGGCGCAGGTTGCGGCGGATGACAGCGCGAAGCTGCGCGAGATAGATGCCGCTGCTGAAAAAGCGCGGCAGGACTGGCAGGTGCCGGGCCTCGCCATCGCCATCGTCAAAAATGACAAGGTGATCTTTGCAAAGGGCTACGGCGTGCGCGAACTCGGCAAATCTGATCCGGTTGACGCGCAGACGCTCTTTGCCATCGCGTCAAATTCAAAAGCCTTCACGACCGCACTGCTGGCGATGCTGGTTGATGAAAAGAAGATCGCGTGGGATGACAAGGTATCAAAGTATCTGCCCGAATTTCAGATGCCCGATGCTTATGTCACGCGCGAACTGACGATCAGGGATCTGGTTTCGCATCGCAGCGGCCTCGGCACTTTCAGCGGCGATCTGCTCTGGTATGAAAGCAACCTGACAACTGACGAAATTCTCAGCCGCGTGCGGCTGCTCAAACCGGTCAACAGCTTTCGCGCCGCATTCGGCTATCAGAACCTGATGTTTATGGCCGCAGGCCGCGTCATTGAGCGCGTCACGGGCAAGCCCTGGTCTGCGGTGGTCAGAGAACGGATTCTTGATCCGCTCGGCATGAGTCGCACCACAACCACGATTCGTGAACTGAAAGGCAATGTGGCTGCGCCGCATAATCAGTTGAATGGCACGATGCGCGTGGTGCATTACGGCAATGTTGACAGCGCGGCGGCGGCGGCAGGACTCAATTCGTGCGTGAGCGAACTGGCGCAATGGCTGCGGCTCCAGCTTGGGCGCGGCAAATTTGAAGGGCGACAAATCTTCAGCCCGCGACAGTCCTGGGAGATGTGGCAGCCGAATATTTTTATGCGCGTCAGCGATGCGGCGATGAAGAATAATCCGACGCAGCATTTTTCCGGTTATGGGCTGGGCTGGTTTCTGAGTGACTATCAGGGCCGCAGGGTTGTTTCGCACGGTGGCGGACTGGACGGCATGATTTCACAGACGGCGATGATGCCCGAAGAAAACCTGGGCCTCGTGGTGCTGACCAACAGCGAATCGCCGGTCAATGTGATTATGCAGAATAAAATCTTTGACGTGATGCTCGGCGTTCCACCCCGCGACTGGAACGGCGAATTTCTGGCGCGGGCAAAGGGCAACAAAGAAGTCGAAGCCGCCGAAGATAAAAGGCTGGTTGAAGCGCGCATTCCCAACACAAAACCCACGCTCGCCCTGTCATCCTATGCCGGAACATATTCGGGAGATTTGTACGGCCCGGTCATCGTGACCGAGGAAAACGGCCATCTGGTGCTGCGCATGGGACGATCACCGAATCTGGTGGCCGATCTGGAACACTGGCATTACGACACCTTTCAGATTCACTGGCGGCCATCGGTGGCTTATGCCTTCCCGCGCGGCTTCGTCAATTTCACGATTGATCAGCAGGGCCGCACCGACCAGTTGAAAATCAACCAGCCGAATAACGATTTCTGGTTTTATGAACTGGAACTGCATCGCGCTGACAGCGGGCAGAAGCCCTGAGAATTGATGAAGGATTTTCCTGTCTGCGAAGCGATTACGTAGTAACGCATAAATTCCTCGCGTTTGGGCCGCTGATAAGTGATGAAGGATTTTGCTGTCCGCGAAGCGGACGAATTCAATAGCGGCGGGTGCAACCCGCCGGAGCGCGTCGCCAGCCACCGTCCCTGAAGGGGACGTATTGATAAACCGCAATGCGACTCCTTCAGAGTCGGTGTGTCTGCGGTTCGATTCGGCGGGTTGCACCCGCCGCTATTGAATTCGTCCGCTTCGCGGACGTGAAGGAGTGCGCAGACTTCGCGGACGTGAAAGATTGTGCAGATTTTGCAGACGTGAAAGATTGTGCAGGTTTCGCGGACAGGAAAGATTGCGCAGACAAAGGCCGGAACAGGTTGTCGGTCTGTGCAACTTCATTGATGCGGGCTATGATTGCGCTCGCGGTGATCACGGTCGCAGGGTAGTTGTTTCATCCACAATTCCAGACAGTTCAATTCAGCAACGGGAGAAACGCAATGATTACCAGAGGACTGCTCTGTTGTCTTGTTCTGACAATGCTGGCGGCAGGTCTGACATCCGGGCTGCGCAATGGCGTGGCTGCCGCGCAGGCATCAGTCAAAGTCACAGGGCTGCGGGTTGAGTACAAGGAAAACCCGCTCGGCATTGATGCGCGCAGGCCGCGTCTGAGCTGGCAGTTGATGGCGACAGAACGCGGCATTCGACAGTCGGCTTATCAGATTCGCGTGGCGGCCACAGAACGCAGTCTGCGTGCGGGCAGCAGCCTGGTGTGGGATTCGGGGCGCGTCAGTTCTGATGAATCGCTGCATCGCAGTTATGAAGGCCAGCCGCTCAAATCAGGGCAGCGTTATTTCTGGCAGGTGCGCGTCTGGGACGCGGGCGGCAGGGCTTCGGACTGGAGCGAGGTGGCGTGGTGGGAAATGGGGCTGCTCGATGCTGCTGACTGGCGCGCGGAATGGATTGAACCTGATCTGCCCGAAGATCCGAAAAAGAGCGAGCCTGCGCCGATGCTGCGCCGCAGCTTCAAACTGAGCGGTCAGGTGGCCCGCGCCCGCGCTTACGTCACCAGTCACGGTTTGTATGAAATGTACCTGAATGGTCGGCGCGTGGGCGATCAGGTCTTTACGCCCGGCTGGACGAGTTACAACCACTGGCTGCAATACCAGACATATGATGTGACCGATCTGCTCAGAAACGGCGAGAACGCAGTCGGTGTAATGCTCGGCAATGGCTGGTATCGCGGCAACCTGGCGTGGGAAGGGAAGCGCAATGTTTACGGTGAGCGGCTGGCGCTGCTCGCGCTGCTCAAAGTGACTTATCAGGACGGACGCGAAGAGATCGTCGGCACCGATCAGCAGTGGAAATCATCAACCGGGCCGCTGCTGATGACTGAAATTTATCACGGCGAAACCTATGATGCCCGCCTGGAAAAGGACGGCTGGAATGCGCCGGGCTTTGCCGATCAGCAATGGTCTGGCGTCAAAACGGCGAACCATCGCAGGGATAATCTGTTTGCGCCGCCCGGCCCTGCCGTGCGCAAGATCGAAGAACTCAGACCGGTCAGGATTTTCAAAACTCCGGCAGGCGAAACTGTTGCCGACCTGGGTCAGAACATGGTCGGCTGGGTGCGGCTCAGGGCGCAGGGGCCTGCCGGAACGACGATCACGATTCGACACGCTGAAGTTCTCGACAAGGCTGGCAACTTTTACACTGAAAATCTGCGCGCGGCCAAAACCACAGCGCGTTACACGCTCAAAGGCAGCGGCGCTGAAACTTTCGAGCCGCACTTTACTTTCTTCGGTTTTCGCTACGTTGCCGTCAGCGGCTATCCGGGCGAACTGACGCCTGACAGTCTGACCGGAGTGGTCGTGCATTCAGCGATGGCGCTCACCAGTGAGTTCGAAACTTCCAGCCCGCTCATCAATCAGCTTCAGCACAACATCATCTGGGGACAGAAGGGCAACTTTCTGGATGTGCCGACCGATTGCCCGCAGCGCGATGAACGCCTAGGCTGGACGGGCGATGCGCAGGTCTTTGCGCGCACTGCGGCATTCAATATGGATGTCGCCGGATTTTTTGAGAAATGGCTGCGCGATGTGGCGGCGGATCAGTATCCGAGCGGCAGCGTGCCGCACGTCATCCCTGACGTTCTCGGCACGGCTGAACGGCCCGCCGGTGGTTCAGCGGCGTGGGCCGATTCATCGGTCATCATTCCGTGGACGATGTATCTGACTTACGGCGACAAGCGTTTTCTCGAAGACCAGTACGCGAGCATGACGAAGTGGGTCGGGTACATGCAGAAGCGCGCAGGCGATGATTACATCTGGGATGGCGATCAGCATTTCGGCGACTGGCTGGCCTTTGCCACGACGCGTTCAGATTATCCGGGCGCGACCACGGGCAAGGATCTGATCGCCACTGCGTTCTTTGCTTATTCAACCAGTCTGGTCGAACGCACGGCGCGCATTCTCGGCAAAAATGATGACGCCGCGAAATACGCTGAACTGCTGGCGAAAATCAAAGCCGCATTTCGCCGCGAATTCGTCACCGAAACGGGCCGCGTCGGCGAGGACACGCAGACTGCTTACACGCTGGCATTGCACTTTGATCTGCTGCCCGAAGAGTTGCGCCCGCTGGCAGCGCGGCGGCTGGCAAAGGATGTGCGCGAACGCAAGCACCTGACGACAGGCTTTGTCGGCACGCCCTATCTGTGCCACGTCCTGACGCGCTTTGGCTATCTCGATGAAGCTTACATGCTGCTCAACCGCGAAGGTTATCCGTCGTGGCTTTATCCGGTCAGGCAGGGCGCGACCACGATCTGGGAACGCTGGGACGGGCAGAAGCCGGACGGAACATTTCAGGATAAAGGCATGAACTCGTTCAATCATTATGCCTATGGGGCGATTGGTGAATGGATGTATCGCGTGATGGCCGGAATTGAAATTGATCCGGCGCAGCCCGGTTATCGTCACATCCTGATTCAACCGCAACCCGGCGGCGGCTTTACAAGCGTCAGAGCCGCGCATCAGACGATGTATGGCAAAGTCAGTTCGGCGTGGACGCTCAGGGATGGCAGAATCGAACTGACGATTGAAATTCCGGCCAACACGCAGGCGACGGTGCGGCTGCCGAAAGCGAAGCTGTCAGATGTGGTCGAAGCCGACCAGCCGCTGGCCAAAGGCAACGGCATCAGCGAAGTCAGGCAGGACGGAAATTCCGTCATCGTCGAAACCGGATCAGGCCAGTACCGCTTTGCCTGGAGTCTGGCGAAGTAATCGCAAAGCTGAAATCACAGCAACCGATGCTGCTCTCTCAACCCTCTCCCCCTCTGTGCCTCTGCGCCTCTGCGTGAGCTAAAGTTTCACGCAGAGGCGCAGAGGCACAGAGAAGAAGCGAGGGAAAAGGTACGCTCTTTCAATTACAACCACGAGACAATGAACACCACTCAGTCATCTGAAAACGAACAGCGCATCATTGATAACCTGCTGCGCGATACGCTCGAAGGCCGCGTCAGATGGGGCATTCAGCCGCCATCCACGATTCAGACCAATCGCGGCAAACTGCATTATGTGCTGCGCGTGCGAATGAAAGGCCGCCGCATCTACACGCTGACGGCGCGCCGCGACGGCGGCAAGACGGTCAACTTCACGATTGAACGGCCCGAATCTGAAACCGATGCGCTGACGCGGCTCTATCGTTTTGCCACTCAGAAGCAGTCCTGAACTGTTGAGCCTCAACTTCTGCGTCGCGCCGGACTGAAAAGATTCGGTTAGCCGCAAAGGGCAGGGGAGTCAATTGGCCACGCTTGTCAAATGGGCAAGACCCGCTGTCATCAGCTTCAGGACTTAACCGAAGAAACCCGGAACACCCTCGTAGTAACGAATTCATTCATTCTGCTTCAAAGCTGCAGGCGACAAACAGAACGAATGAATTCGTTACTACGAGGGTGTTCCGGGTTTCTTTCGGTGTCTCCGCAGCACTTCTCAATTTGAGCACGGAGACGACAGCAGGCGCTGGCTTCAGTTGCTTGAACGGGCTGTGAGCGCGGCTTATGATGCCGGGCAAAAGGAGGCTTCGATGATCCCCGATTATGAAGTCATCCGGGAAATTCCGCTCAATGACTGGCAGACACTTTATCGCGCGCGTCGCCTGGCCGATCAGCAGCCGGTACTGCTGAAGACGATGCGTGATGTTACGGCGGGACTCGGACACGGTGAATTACTGGCCAGCGAGTTCAGACTGCTGCGCGAGCTTTCGATTGCAGGGCTTCCGCGCGCGCCTGAACTGCTGCGTTCAGAGAGCGGCAATTGTCTTGTGATGGCAGATGACGGCGGGCTGCCGATTACTGAGCTGACTGCCGCAGATCGCATTGTACCTGAGCTGTTTTTCAAAATCGCCATTCCTCTGGCTTCCATCCTGGCTGAACTGCACCGGCACAATGTCATCCACCGCAATCTGAATCCGCGCGGCATTTTCTGCAACCCGGCCACAGCGGAAGTGAGGCTTGCCGATCTGAGCCTGGCCGTCAAGGCTGCGGATGAAGTACCGGAGACGCTGCCTGCGGCAGTGCTGCGCAGCGTGCTGCCCTGGGCCTCGCCGGAACTGACCGGGCGCATGAACCGGGCGACTGATTACCGTACCGATTTCTATTCGCTCGGCGTGACTTTTTATCAACTGCTGACAGGTCGCCTGCCGTTTGCTTCGACTGATGAACTTGAACTGATTCACTGGCAGATTGCGCGAATGCCGGTCGCGCCTGCTGATCTTGATCCGCGCATTTCTGAATCGTTGTCGCAGGTGGTGATGAAACTGCTGGCCAAGTCTGCTGAAGACCGCTATCAGAGCGCGGCGGGATTGCGGGCCGATCTGGAAATCTGTGCGCGTGAATTTGCCGCGAACAAGCCTGCCACCGGCTTTGTGCCTGGCGCGTTTGATGTGTCAGATCGCTTTCTGATTCCGCACAAGCTTTACGGCAGAGAGCGCGATGTTGAGCAACTGCTGCGGGCCTTTGAGCAGACCTGCGCGGGGCGGACGACGCTGATGCTGGTGACGGGTTATTCAGGCATCGGCAAAACGTCGCTGATTCAGGAACTGTGCCGACCCATCGTGCGCGAGCGCGGTTATTTTATTTCCGGCAAATTCGATCAGGTGGCGCGCGGCATTCCGTTCGGCGCGCTGATGCAGGCCTTTCGCGGGCTGATCCGGCAACTGCTCGGTGAAAGCGAAGAACGCCTGGCCGTGTGGCGCACGCGATTGTCAGCGGCGCTGGGCGCAACCGGCGGCGCGCTGGCCGAAGTCATTCCTGAAATTGAACTGATTGTAGGGAAGCAGCAGCCGCTGCCGACGGTCGGCCCGCTTGAAGCATTGAATCGTTTTCAGGCGGTCTTTCAAAACTTCGTCGGTGCGATTGCCGCGCCCGAACATCCGCTGGTGATCTTTCTGGATGACCTGCAATGGGCCGACGCGGCGACGCTCGGACTGCTGCCGCCACTGCTCGCAAGTCCGGGCATTCAGTCGCTCTTTCTGATGGGCGCTTATCGTGACAGCGAGGTTGACGCCGCGCACCTGCTGACACGCACGCTGGGCACGCTCGAATCAGCGGGCGTTGAATTGCAGCGCGTGAATCTGGGGCCGCTGCAACTTTCTGATCTGATCAGCTTCACGAGCGATGTGTTGCATTGCCCGCCGACTGAAGCCGCGCCGCTCGCCGGTCTGGTGCAGGAAAAGACGGCGGGCAATCCGTTTTTCGTGATTCAGTTTCTCAAGACGCTCAGGCAGGACGGCTTTTTGCAGTTCGATTACCAGCGTGGCCGCTGGACTTATCGCCTTGATAAAATTGCGGGCGCGGCGATGACTGACAATGTCGTTGATCTGATGACGCAGAAAATTCAGCGTTTGTCAGACAAGGCGCAGCGCGCACTGACGCTTGCCGCCTGCATCGGCAATTCATTCGACGTGCCGACGCTCGCCATCGTCAGCGAACAAATGCCCGAAGCTACCGCCGAAGCGTTGAAGGAAGCAATTGAACACAAGCTGATTCTGCCCGCAGCCGATGAGGCAACGTTTGTCTTTCTGCACGACCGCGTGCAGCAGGCGGCTTACGCGCTGATTCCTGAAGAGTGGAAGCAGCTTGTACATCTCGCGGTCGGACACCTGCTGCGTCAGCGCGCCGATTTTGAGCAGAGCGAAGAGAAGCTTTTTGATGTGGTTCACCAGTTGAATCTCGGCAGCACGCTGATTGTTGATGATGACGAACGCCGCGATCTGATTCAGCTCAATTTGCGCGCCGGGCGCAAGGCCAGATCATCAACGGCTTACAACGCCGCGCTGGAATACCTGACTGCCGGGGTCAGCCTGCTGAAGGAATCCGAGTGGGAGACAGATTACAGCCTCGCCTTTGCGCTGCACCTCGAAGCCGCCGAATGCCAGTATTTGTGCGGTAATTTCGCTGAAGCCGAAGCCGCTTTTGCGGCTCTGGCCAGGCGTGCGCGCACGAATCTGGATCAGGCTGAAGTCTGCCGCCTGCGCATCATTCAGGCCGAAAACCAGTCGCGTTATGTCGAAGCCATCGCCATCGCCCGCGAAGCCCTGTCGCTGTTCGGCGTTTCCTTTCCTGCCGCTGAAGCTGAACAGCAGCAGGCGCTTGATGACGAAATTGAGACGATTCACTCACTGCTCAGCCATCGCAGCATTGCTTCGCTGATTGATCTGCCGGTGATGACTGATCCTGAAATCAGGATGGTGATGAACCTGCTGATGACGATCTGGTCATCGGGTTACATTTCAGGCAATCAGATGCTGACGCGCCTGATTTCAGCCGTGATGGTGCGTCTGTCGCTGGTGCATGGCAACTGCGAGGAATCAGCTTACGGTTACGCGACGCACACCATTACCGCAGGCCCTGTGCGCGAGGATTACGAAGCGGCATATCAGTTCGGGCTGCTGGCGCTGGCCGTCAATGAACGTTTCAATGACACGCGGCGACGGGCGAAAATTTATCAGCAGTTTCACGCGCACGCCTGTCTGTGGCGGCGACCGCTTGCAGAGTGCATCCCTTACGCCCGCGAAGCCAGTCGCAGCGGCTTTGAGACGGGCGATTTCACTTACGGCATTTACGGCGCATTCACTGAAAGCTGGGTGGCCTTTGCGATCACGCGCGATCTGGCGCAGTTCATTCGTGATTACACGCCGAATCTGGCGCTGTTCAATAAACTGAAGGTGGCGAGCGTCGGTGATGGTCAGCGGGCGCTGATCAACTGGGCGCGGGCCTTGCGCGGCGAAACGCGCTCGCCGGTTTCGCTGTCGGATGATGAATTTGATGAAGAGAGCTATGTCAGCACGTATCGCGGCAATTCGTTTTTCATGATCTGTTACGCCGTCTCAAAGCTGCAGCTTTGTTATCTGTTCGGTGAAATCGAAAGCGCGCTGGCGGCTTCAAGAATCGGGCGCAGCATCGTGCGTCAGCTTGAAGGCACGATCTGGCCGGTGATTTTTGAATTCTGGAACGGTCTGACCCTGGCCGCCGCTTATCCGGGCGCGAGCGATGATGAAAGAAAGATGTATCTCACCGAACTTGAATCAGCGCGCCGGATGTTTGCTGTCCTCGCTGAAAGCTGTCCTGAAAATTACCTGTGTCAGTCACTGCTCTTATCGGCAGAGCTTGAACGCATGGCGGGGCGTGAACTGACTGCCGTTGAGCTTTATGAACGCGCTGTGAGTTATGCCGAAAAAACAGGCGCGATCCGTTACCAGGCGCTGGCCTGTGAACTGAGCGCGGGATTCTGGCAGCAGCGCGGTCAAAGCAGAACTGCGTCGGCATTTCTCGCTGAAGCCCGCGCCTGTTACGCACAGTGGGGCGCGTCGGCCAAAGTTGCCGCACTGCAAAAACAGTCGCAGCAATGGCCGGTGAGCGCGGCTGACACACGGCAGGGCTGGTCAGAAGTCAGCGCTGAAGGCGCAGCCGCACAGACTGCAACTCAGCCTGCACCCGTTGCGCTCGACCTGGTCAGCGTGATGAAAGCCGCGCAGGCCATCGCAGGCGAGATCGAACTGGAAAAGCTGCTGGCCCGGCTGATGCGGATTGCGATTGAGAATGCCGGAGCCGAACGCGGCTGCCTGATTCTGGAGCGCGACGGAGAATCGTTCGTGCAGGCCGAAGGGCTGATGGATGCCGCCGAAACCAGACTGCACGACGCCATTCCGCTCAGCGAAGCGCGCAACCTGCCCGCGAGCATCATCAATTATGTGCGCCGCACGCAGGAAAGCATCGTGCTGGCCGACGCGCAGCGCGATGACCGTTATGGCAATGACCCATACATCATCGAACGGCAGCCGCGTTCGGTGATGTGCATTCCGGCGCTCAATCAGGGGCGGCTGACAGGCGTGCTCTATCTTGAAAACAATCAGGCCGCCGGAGCATTCACGCCTGAGCGCATTCTGATTTGTCAGATGCTGGCCGCGCAGGCCGCAGTCTCGCTGGAGAATGCCTGGCTCTATGACGAAATGAAATCGGCGGAAGAGACGCTGCGTTCGATTATGGCAGGCACAGCGGCTGTGACCGGCGATGATTTTTTCGCTTCGCTGGTGCGTCATCTGGCCCGCGCCTTGAGGGTTCGTTATGCCTTCGTGACCGAATGCCGCGAACGTGTGAAAGTCAGAGCGCGGACGCTGGCTTTCTGGCAGGGCGACCGGATGGCCGACAACGTGACTTATGAAATTGCTGAAACGCCGTGTCTGAGGGTGCTGAACGGTGAAGCCTGCTATTACCCGCAGGGAGTGCAGGCGCTCTTTCCGCGCGACACAGATCTGGTTGAGATGAGCGCCGAAGGTTATCTGGGCGTGCCATTGCGCAGCGCCGCAGGCGAGGTCATCGGTCACCTGGCCATTCTCGATGACAAGCCGCTGGTGAAAACGCCGCAGGGCATTTCGCTGCTCAATATCTTTGCCGCTCGCGCCGGGGCTGAACTGGAGCGGTTGCACGCCGAAGAAGAGTTGCGGCTGGCAATGGCCGAAGTCGAACGGCTCAAGAACCGGTTGCACGCTGAAAACGTCTACTTACAGGAAGAGATTCGCCGCGAACACAACTTTGATGAAATCGTCGGCAGTAGTCCCGCGCTGCTCGCCGTGCTGCAACAGGTCGAGCGTGTCGCACCGACTGATTCGACGGTGCTGATTCTGGGTGAAACCGGAACGGGCAAGGAACTGATCGCCCGCGCCATTCACGACCGCAGCAGGCGCAAAAATCGCCCGCTGGTCAAAGTCAACTGCGGAGCCATCTCAGCGGGTCTGGTTGAAAGCGAACTCTTTGGTCACGTCAAAGGCGCCTTCACCGGCGCGCTCGACAAACGCACAGGCCGCTTTGAACTGGCTGACGGCGGCACAATCTTTCTGGATGAAGTCGGTGAGCTGCCGCTCGAAACGCAGGTGAAGCTGCTGCGCGTGTTGCAGGAAGGCGAATTCGAGCCGGTCGGCAGCAGCCGGACAATCAAGGTTGACGTGCGCATCATTGCCGCCACCAATCGAAACCTGGCCGATGAAGTCAGAGCCGGACGCTTTCGCGCTGATCTGTATTACCGCCTGAACGTGCTGCCGCTGCACAACCCGCCGCTGCGTGAACGCCGCGAAGACATTCCGCAACTGGCAATGTTCTTTCTGTCGCGCTATGCCCGTCGCTTTGGCCGACAGTTTGACGGCATCGCGCAGGACACGATTGAACTGATGATGAATTACGACTGGCCCGGCAACATTCGTGAATTGCAGAATATGATCGAGCGCAGCGTTGTTCTCAGCAACGGCCCGACGCTGACCATTGATCGCAGCCTGCTGCTGCCAGCGCCAGCCGCTGAATCAGTGAATGACCTTCAGCCAGCGCAGACAGTCACATCTTCAGCGCCGACGGTCGCTGCAACATCGCTTGATGATTTACAGCGTCAGCACATCCTGAGCGTGCTGGCGCAGACCGGATGGGTGATTGAAGGCGAAAACGGCGCAGCCCGCAAACTCAACCTGCACCCGAACACGCTGCGCAGCCGTTTGAAAAAAATGGGCATTCAGCGACCAAAAGGCTGAGACTTCCACGAGAGACCGGGCAGGGAAATTCACCACAGAGACCACAGAGGTTCACAGAGGACATATAAAATCTGGTCTCCTCTGTGAACCTCTGTGGCCTCTGTGGTGAATTTCCCTGCCGCTGGTTTGTATCTCGATTCAGTTGAAAATGGCCCCGCCTCTTCGCCACGACCTGAGTGCAGGCAGAGAATTGAAAATCCTTCCGGCCACGAACCACGAACTACCCACGAAATTTCAGGGCCACGAAAATCGTGTGGGCTGATTCGCCCACGAAACTTCGTGGGCGTTGATTTGCGCCAGTCTCAGCCGATTCCGCTAATCTCGTGATTTTCAGCCGCTTGAATCCGACCCGCGAAGTTGCGTCGTGCGTGGCACTGACCTTGCACTGATTCAGGCCGCAGGTTTGAAAAGGAGAAGGCTGATGCTGCGAATCGTGGAAGAGAAGGTGACGGACAGTGACATCACGCTGCGACTGGATGGCCGCCTTGTTGGTCAGTGGGTCGAGGTTTTGCGGACAAGTTGCGAGCAGGCGTTTGAGAACGGAACCCGTTTGAAGCTCGATCTCGCCGGGGTGAGTTTCGCTGATCTCGAAGGCGTGAAACTGCTGCGACAACTTCAGGCGCGGCAGGTCAGTCTGATCAACTGTTCGCCGTTTCTGCGGGAACAGTTGAAACAGTCACCACACAGTTTCTCCTGAATTTTGCACCCTCAATAAACCTCATCTTCTTCTGTGACTCTGCGCCTCTGCGTGAGACAGGCTTTCTCGCAGAGGCACGGAGGAAGATTAGAGAGCGAATCCCGCAGGTTGTGATTCGGGCTGCTCAGGTCTGAGCCGGAAAGGGATCACTATGTTTAGCCAGCAACCGACCAGTGAATTTGAAACCGTCGCATTGCCGCAGATGAATGACCTTTACCGCGCGGCGCGGCGCATCCTCGGCAGTCAGACTGACGCCGAAGACATTGTGCAGGAGACTTACCTTCAGGCCTGGCGTTCGTTTCATAATTTCGAGCCGGGCACCAACATTCGCGCCTGGATGTTCAAGATCATGTTCCACGTCATTCAGCATCATCGCCGCAAAGTCTGGCGACTGGTGACGCTGAAGGAAGAAGAAGAATTTCTCTTTGACACGCTGGCCTGGGAACCGCCCGTTTCGCAGGAACTGAGCGACGAAGATATGCTGGCCGCGCTCGATCAGTTGCCGCAGCATTTTCGCGCCGTCGTCGTGCTGGCCGACGTGCAGGAATTTTCTTACCGGGAAGTGGCCGAAACGCTCAGCATTCCGATTGGCACGGTCATGTCGCGCCTGAGTCGCGGCAGGCAGATGCTGCGCACCCGTCTGGCTGATTTTGCGCCCGCCGCCAGACCGGCCAGACAGTTTGCCCTGGCGCAAAGCTGCTGAATCAGATCGTCGCTTGACCGTCACACTTACTTTTTCAAATACTGATCGAACCATTCAATCGCATATTTGACGGCCTGCTCGCGCTGCTGCATGTAAACGCCGTAATGTGTGATGCCCGGAATTGAAATGTATTTCTTCTTCGCTCCGGCCATGCGTTCGTAAGCGAGCTTTGCGTGTTCGTCGTTGCTGAAGAGTTCTTCCTTTTCGGCAACGATGAACAGCACTGCCGGGTCTTTGACCTTTGCGGCTTCTTCAAGCGGCGCGTAACGCATCAGGCTTTCGCGGATGGGCGCACCGATCAGACGCCCGACCGTGACTGCGCGCGGAGCCGGATACGGTTCACCTTGCGCGCGCCGTGTGGCTTCGGCAAAAGTGATTTCCTGTTCAGCTTTGCTCGCCGTCACCCAGCGCGAATCGAAAGCGCCGACCTGCGACACGACTGCCTTAATGCGCGGATCAAGCGCCGCGACATAAAAGACGTGACCGCCTGAATAACTCGACCCGCGAATGCCGAGGCGGTCTTTGTCCACCAGCGGCTCGCCCATCGCCCAGTTGATGACATTGAACCAGTCCGTCGTCTGCTCGAACGGATCAACATATTCGCGCTGTTCGATGACCTCAGCCGTGAACTTCTGATTTTTGCCTGAAACGGGTTTGACGGGTGATGGGCCGGTCAGAATCAGCCGCGCATCGCTTTCGCCCCAGCCGCGATAATCGAAAGTAATGACCAGGTATCCGGCGCTGGCAATGTCGAGCGCATCGCGGCGAAAGTTGGCCGCCGTGCCGCCCCAGCCGTGCGCCATAATGATGGTCGGCAGCTTTTTGCCCGCGAGCGATTTCAATGAGATGAGTTCCGCGTGCAGCCTGACGCCTGCGCTCATAATGCTCGCGGTGCGGAAATCAATATTGTCAGGAGCCTTGAACTGCGCCGACGGAGCCATCAGGTTTCGGGCCGGATCGGTCGGTCTGCTTGTCGCCGGTTGCGCCTGAGTCTGCTGGCTGGTTGTTTGTGCTGCTGCGCTGCCTGAGTTGAGTGTGATGACAAAGGCGGCAGCAATGATGAATCTGACGACTGATCTGTGAGTAATCAAGATTCGCCTCCCTGAGCAGGACAGCCGAAGCTGTCACTGGTGATGGAAATGTCTGTTTGCCGTTTTGCGCTGATCTGGTTCGCAATTATAGTGCTGCGTGCTGCCGACTGATTAGCAGGATTTTCTTTGCCGCACAACCTTTCGGCTGCAAACCTGCCCTGCCACAAGGAGCAAAAACCATGAGTCAGGAAACTCAGCAGAACGACATGACGAAAAAAAGAGTGGTCATTGAGCTTCCGGGGATGGATGACGTGATGATCCGCCGCGACCTGGAATATCAGCGCAGCGAGGCAGGCGCATTGACCTTTGACCTTTACACTCCGCCCGGTGTGCAAAGTGATGCGCGGCTGCCTGCGGTCGTTTTTGTGACAGGATATTCTGACCCGGGTTTTCAGCGGATGCTCGGCTGCCGGCTCAAGGAGATGGGGTCTTATGTTTCGTGGGGACAACTGACGGCGGCTTCGGGACTGGTGGCAATTACTTATTCGGCAGTTGATCCGGCGAATGATGTCAACGCGCTGCTTGATTACCTGCGACAGCACGCCGCTGAACTGGGCATTGATGAACAGCAAATCGGCGTGTGGGCCTGTTCCGGCAATGTGCCGAACGCGCTGGCGGTGCTGATGCAGCAGCGCGATGAACTCAGATGCGCGGTGCTGTGTTACGGGCTGATGCTTGATACCGCAGGTTCAGCGAACGTCGCGGAAGCGGCCAGGATGTTCGGTTTTGCCAATCCGGGGGCGGGCAGAACAGTCAGCGATCTGCCCGCGAATCTGCCGCTGCTGATCGTGCGGGCAGGGCAGGACAATCCGCAACTGAACGAAACGATTGACTCCTTTATCAAAGATGCGCTGGCCTGCAATCTGCCGGTGACATTCATCAATCATCCGACCGCGCCGCACGCTTTTGATGTGCTGGATGACAGCGCCACTTCGCGCGAAATCATCCGGCAGATGCTGAACTTCATGCGCTTTCACCTGTTGTCAGTCTGATGGATTACAAACGAGACGCTGTTCTGATCATCCTCGCGGTAACGCTGTGCCTGTGGTCTGCGGCGGCGCAAACGATTTCATCCAATAACCAGTGTGGCGCGATTTGCCAGAATCGCGCAGTTCACGCGGGCGGGCCGATGGCGTAAGCCGCGCGATTCTGGCAAATCGCGCCACACTTTCCGAGACGCATTGAAACCTGATCCAGGAGCAGCGAACGAAAGGGAAAGATGATGCAAATCAACCGACGTGAATTACTGACCGGACTTGGCGGACTCGCCGTGACTGAGGCGCTGGCGCAAACACCGCCATCAGCATCGCCCGGCAGAATCTTTCCTCGCCAGAGTGACTTCGCAATCCCGGCGGGACTCACTTATCTCAACGGCGCGTACACGCATCCAATGCCCGTCGCCGCGCTTGAAGCCGTTCACCAGTACTGTGAACGACGCCTGCGCCCAGGCAATATGACTGCGCCCGGCAATGCCTCAATGGTGCAGGCAGCGAAGGAAGAATTTACCGCGCTGATCAATGCCAGGCCGTCCGAAATCAGCTTCATTCCCAACACCAGCACGGGTGAAAACCTCGTCGTCAACGGGCTGGGCATTCCCGGATCAGGCGGCAATGTGGTCACTGACGCTTTGCACTTTGAGGGGGCGATCATCCATTTGCAGGCCCTGCAACGCGAGCGCGGACTCGACCTGCGCATCGCCATGCCCCGCGACGGGCGCATTGACCTGCGCGATCTCGAACGCCTCACCGACCGGAAAACCCGACTCATCGAAATCTCGCTCGTGGCGATGTACAACGGCTTCCAGCACGATCTGAAAGCCGTCTGTGATCTCGCGCACACGCACGGGGCTTATGTCTACGCCGACATTGTGCAGGCGGCGGGCGCGACGCCGATTGATGTGCGTGCAAGTGGCGTGGATTTCTGCGCCTGTTCCGGTTTCAAGTGGCTGATGGGCGATTTCGGCGCGGGCTTCCTGTATGCGCGTGAAGACCTGCTGCCGCGCATTCGTCGCTCGCAATATGGCTACCATTCAGTAACAGAGATGGCGACACACTTTCTGCCCTGGGATCCGCCGGGCAAAGCGCCGTTTTCGTGGAAAGCGGGGACGGACGCAGGCACAACGTTTGAAGTGGGCAGCTATGCCTGTGCGCCAGTGGCGGCACTGAGCGCCTCGCTGCCTTACATTCGCGCGCTCGGCGTCGAACGCATCGAAGCGCATCGCCAGCCGCTGCTCGCACGATTGCGCCAGGAGATGCCGCGCCTCGGCTTTGAGCCGATGACGCCTGCCGGAACGAAATCGGCGCTCATTACCTTTCTCGTCAAAGACCGTCAGCCCGTCCTTGAGCGGCTGCAAAAAGCGAACGTCAACGTGCGCCTGGGCGATCACTTTATCCGCATTTCACCCTCGGTTTACAACGATCTGCGTGACATTGAGCGACTGCTGGAAGCTTTGTCATAACCGGACGCGGTCGCCAGCAGTGATACGAAAGCACTGCCCCGCGACTGAACATCACGGAATGCGGGGTTATGGCGCAGTCGTGCTTTCGGTCAGCGAGGCGCGATCAAGCAGGCTTCTGATCACTGTAATCAGTTCTTCAGGTTCGACCGGTCTGGCAAGGTGTGTCTGGAATCCGGCGACCAGAGCCTGCATCCGGTCAGTGGCGCGGTTATGCGCGGTCAGCGCGATGGCGGGCAGCGGGTTGGCGTCGTGTTCGTGTTCCCACTGGCGCAGGCGGCGCAGCAGACTGAAGCCGTCTTCCTCAGGCAATTCAGTGTCGCAGATGATGAGGTCGGGGCGCACTCCGGCAGTCAGCACAGGCCAGGCGGCGGCAGTGTTCGCCGCAGACTGCGCCCCGGCACCCTGACCAGAAAGCAAAGTCAGCAGCAGCGCGCACGTTGCTTCATCTGCAATCACAATCAGCACGGTCACGCCGCGCAGAATGGTTGATGGCGGCAGGCTGACGGCAGGCCTGTCCGGCGGCGCTGATTCAACGGGCGGCGCTTCATGGGCGGTTGTGATTTCGGCTGTCCGAACGGGCAGGCTGACAATGAAAGTTGCGCCCTTTCCCGTGCCTGCGCTGCTGGCGGTAATCGTGCCGCCGTGCAGTTCGACAATCTGTCTGGCGAGCGCCAGACCGAGGCCGAGGCCGCCGTGACGACGCGAACGTGACGCATCCTGCTGCGAAAACCGCTCAAAGATGTGTGGCAGAAATTCGGGACTGATGCCCTGGCCGGTGTCGCTGACGGTCAGCACGACCTGTTGCGGAGCGCGCTGCAAACTGATTTCGACGCGGCCACCGGGGGGCGTGAACTTGATGGCATTCGAGAGCAGGTTCCAGATCACCTGTTGCAGCCGGGCCGCATCGCCCGGCAGCGTGTCACGTCCGTCCGAAAAACCGAGTTCAATATCAGAGCGCAGCCGCAGGTTTTTGGAACTTGCTGATGGTTGCAGGGCGGCGAGCACGTCCCTGATGACTGCGGCCAGGCTGACCGGAGCGATTTCGAGCCGCAGCTTGCCGGTAGTGATGCGGGCCGTATCGAGCAGGTCGTTGATGAGTTCGTTCTGGCGTTCGCCGTTGCGCCTGACGACTTCAATAAATTCACTGAACTCCGGCTGAAGCTCGGCGCGGCGCAGGTTGAGCAGTCGCGCATAGCCCAGAATGGCATTGAGCGGCGAGCGCAGTTCGTGCGTCACAATGGCGAGAAATTCGTCTTTGGCGCGGCTGGCTTCTTCGGCCAGGGCGCGGGCCTGTTGTTCGCGGACGAGCAACTGTTCGCGTTCGGCTTCAAGCTGCTTGCGTTCACTGATGTCCTGCATGGTCATGACTTCGCCGGTGACGCGGCCCTGTTCGATGATCGGCATGCTTGAGCAGATGACCCAGACCGGCGTGCCATCGCGGCGGTAAAAGACGCTTTCGTAATCGCGCACCGCCCGCCCGTCTTCATAGACGCGACCGAGCGGACATTCGGCAATCGGGAAAGGCCGCCCGTCCTGGTGCTGGTAATGCAGGATTTCGTGCAGGCTTCGTCCCGTCAGTTCAGACAGCGTGTAGCCGAAAATCTTTTCAGCTTCCGGGTTGATGAAGTTGACGTTGCCGTCAGACCCGGCCACGAAGATGGCCACTGCTGCCGTGTCGGTGATGTTCTGCGTCAGTTGCAGTTGATAACGCAGCTTCTGCTCGGCTTCCCTGCGTTCGCTGATGTCAATCGTCTGCCCGATGACGCGCTGCACCCGGCCCGCTTCGTCGCGCAGCGGCATGGCGCGTTCATAGAGCCAGCAGTAATGTCCGTTTTTGTGCCTGACGCGATATTCATATCCTGACCTTCCATCAGTGAACTGGTTGAGAAAGGCGACTGACTGCGCTTTCGTCATAATCAGATCGTCAGGATGCATCAGCCCGGCCCACGCTTCCCAGGTGTCGGCCAGTTCGCCCGGTTCGTAACCCAGCACATTTTGCAGGCTCGCGCTGCGCGTCACCGTATCGGTGTCGAGGTTCCATTCATAACTGAAACCTCTGGCCGCTTCTTCGGCAATGCTGAACCGGTAATTGGCTGTTCTGATCTGTTCTTCGGCCTGTTTGCGTTCGGTAATGTCGGTCGAAGTGCCGAACCATCTGAGCAGTTTGCCGGACTCATCCCTGACCGGCACGGCGCGAATCAGAAACCAGTGGTATGCGCCCTGCCGGTTTTTTATGCGCGCTTCTACTTCCAACTGCGAAACGCTGGTGAAGGCAGTCTGCCACGCAGCATTCATGCGGTCGCCATCTTCCGGGTGCCAGATGGCAGCCATCATTGCCGGGTCGCTCGTCTCTTCCAGCGTCAGCCCCGAAAAATCGAGCCACTGCTGATTGGCATAAGACAGCCGCCCGTCGGCTTCGGTCACAAAAACAAACTGCGGCACGGCTTCGGCCAGTTGACGAAAGCGGCTTTCCGATTCACGCAGTTGCGCTTCGGCCTGTTGGCGGGCGGTGATGTCAGACACCACGCTCAGAATGCAGGGCTGACCGCCGAATTCGATCTGGCTGGCCGAAATCTGGCAGATGATTTCGGTGCCGTCCCTGATGCGAAAGCGGGCCTCTTCGTCCTGCACGATGCCACCCTGCCGCAAACGTTCACCCTGCGCGGCGCGTTGCTGCGGATCAACCCACAGGCCCACTTCAAGCGGCGTGCGTCCGATCACTTCATCACGAGTGTAACCAGTGCGGCGCAGAAATGTCTCGTTGACTTCGACCAGTTGCCCGTCTGCCATCCGCGTGATCGTCAGGGCCATCGGGCTGAGGTTGAAAGCGCGGGTAAACCGCGACTCAGCCGCCACTCGTTCGCGGTAACTTCGTTCAAGCCAGCGTGCCGCCAGCAGCACCAGCGCAATCGTCACCGCCATGCTGGCGACGGCAAACAGCGGATCGGCCCAGGCGTGGCCATACAACCCTGCGCGGCTGCCCGCTTTGATCAGGCCGTGCAGCGCAAAGCGTGACAGCAGCAGCAACGGCAACAGCACGCGCAGCATCGTTCCGCCCGGCCCCGCGCTCGCCATCAGACTCATGATTCCGACATCGGCGCGCGCGCACAGCAACCCGACCGACAAAAACTGAAACCCCAGGGCCGTATGCACAGCCATTCCCCTGATTGCCGAAAAACTGGTCATGGCGGGCAGGCCGAACAGATACCCCGTCAGGACAACAAACGAAACAACGCCTACGCCCAGCGCCAGCCACTGCCCCAGCCGCACCCACCTGCGCCCGTCGAGCAGCAGAAACGCAGCTCCGGCCAGGATAAAACAACAGGCCGTATTGGTGGCCATGCGCGTCGGCACTGTGCCAGACAACCACCCCGGCGCGAGCAGCGCATCCAGCGGGTGCGGATACTCAGCCAGATAATTCAGCGTCACTACCATCACTCCGATGCCGATCAGCAGCACACCCGCGCCGCGCACCAGATTGCGCCGCCACATCGGGCTGTCAGCGCGCCACAACCCCAGGGCAATTCCGGCCAGCAGCAGGCAGTACGCCGTCCCCGGAACCATCGCGGGACTGCCCGGCAGCACACTGCGCAGCCGCTCAGCATCCAGCAGCCAGCCCGTCAGACCCAGCACGCCCGGCAATGCAACCAGCACGCCCGCCACGCGCTGCGCCAGCCGGAATTGCGCCAGTAATGATGAATTCGTTCCGGGCCTCATCGTTGTTTGCTCCTCCAGTCAGTTTCTGCGGTCTGCGTGGTGGCGTTCAGTGAGCGCCGCGTGTGATGGCCTCAATGGCCGGTGAAACGTTACCTGGTCCGGTCAGCATCACGACGGGCACAAGATGGCTCGACAGTTCGGCCAGCACTTCAGTGCCAATGGCAGTAAGGTAAGCCGGAGCAGGACAGGAGGAGAGATGACGGAACACACGGAAATAACGGAACAGACGGAAGAAGAACTGAACAAAGGCTGACCTGTTCCGTCTGTTCCGTTATTTCCGTGTGTTCCGTCATCTCTCTGTTGCCTGACTTAACTGACTGCTCTCATCCATGATGCCCGCTGATTCAGCCCCGAACCTTGCTGCCTGCGCCGAGCCTGCCGGTCAGGCTGGCAATGACGGTGACGAGTTCAGCCGGTTCGACCGGCTTGGTGACGTGCATCTGAAACCCGGCAGCGAGCGCCCGCAGGCGATCTGACGCGCTGGCATAAGCCGTCAGCGCAACGGCAGGCAGCGTGCGCGCGGACTGGCCGGGCAGTTCGCGCATCCGCTGCAGCAGGTCATATCCGTCACCGTCAGGCATCCCAATATCAGAAACCAGCACGCCGGGTCGCCAGGCCTTTGTGATTTCGAGCGCCTGAGCCATGCCGGTCGCGGTGCGCACCTCTGCGCCGAGCGGCGTGAGCAGGGCTGAAAGCAGCACCAGCGAATCGGGTTCATCATCCACCGCCAGCACACGCAATCCGTCCAGACGCGGCAGGCTGCCCAGGCTCGTGTCAGCCACCGGCTGATCAGGGTGCCGGTCAGCAGGCTGATAATTCAGACTGTGCATGACGGCGAGCGGCAATTCAACAGTGAACGTAGTGCCCTGACCGGGGCCGGGACTTTCGACGCTGACGCGCCCGCCGTGCAGTTCGGCCAGGTGTCGCACGATGGCCAGGCCCAGACCGAGGCCGCCGTATTTGCGCGTGCGGGTGTTGTCCTGCTGCGAAAAACGATCAAAGACGTGCGGCAGAAATTCATGGTCAATGCCTTCGCCGGTGTCGCTGACAATCAGGCGCACGAATGAATTGATGCGTTCGACCCGCACCACGACGCGCCCGCCGCGCGGCGTGAATTTGATGGCGTTGCTGATCAGGTTCCAGACGATTTGTTGTAATCGGTTCGGATCGCCGCTGATCGTGCTGGAGCGCGGATCCACGATCATTTGCAGGCGCACGCCTTTAGCTTCGGCGGCAGCGCGTGACGCTTCGACGGCGCTGGTCACGACTTCGGCCAGCGCGACCGAGCGCACGTCAAGCCGCATCTGGCCGGTGATGATGCGCGAGACATCCAGCAAATCTTCAATCAGTTTGTTCTGCGCCTGGACGTTGCGTTCGATGGTTTCGAGTGCGCGGGGAATTTCAGTTTCAGGCAGTCGTCCGCCGCGCAGCAGTTTGACCCACCCGTAAATGTGATTGAGCGGCGTGCGCAGTTCGTGTGAGAGCGTGGCAAGAAAATCATCCTTCAGACGGCTGGCGGTTTCGGCGATTGAGCGGGCCTGCTGTTCGCGCAGCAGCAGTTGTTCGCGCTCCTGTTCGATGCGACGGCGTTCGGTGATGTCGAGCGCATAGGCCACACGCGAAAACGGGCGTCCGTCCTCGTCACGAATCACGGTTACTTCCATCATGACCGGAAAGCGCGTGCCGTCCCGGCGCTGGTGAACCGATTCATAAACCAGATGCCCCGTGCGATCAATTTCGGCAATGATGCGCTGCATTTCAGCGTGTGTTTCCGGGGCATAGACGCTCAGAAAGGGCTGGCCGACCAGGTCTTCCGGCTCGTAGCCGCGCTGCCCGGCAAAGCTCTGGTTGACCTCCAGAAAAGTGTTGGTGTGCGCATCGGCGTGCGCCAGGCCGAATTCAGCCTGCTCAAAGACGCGCTGCCAGCGGCGTGCCTGTTCCTCGGCGCGTTTGCGTTCCTGAATGTCCTCAATGACGGAAATGAAATACTGCGGCGCGCCCGCTTCATCACGCACCAGCGACACCGTCAGGTTGATCCAGACCGGCGAACCGTCAGGCCGCAGGTAGCGTTTTTCGAGCGAATAAATCTGCAGCTTTCCTTCCAGCATCTGCTGCACGTAAGCGACATCAGAATCGAGATCGTCAGGATGAGTGATCTGCTGAAAGCTCAGCCGTAACAGCTCATCACGCGAATATCCGGTAATGCGGCACAACGCATCATTGACGAGCAGCCAGGAACCGTCAGGCGCGACGTGGGCAATACCGACGGCAGCCTGGTTGAAGGTGGCGCGAAATTTCTCCTCGCTTTCGCGGCGCTGCTGTTCGGTCTGTTTGCGCCAGGTGATGTCACGCAGCACGACGTGAATTGAAGTCCGGCCCTGCTCAATGAAAGGCGACGCGGACACTTCAACATCAACCACCTGCCCGTCCAGCCGCACGATGCGCTCTTCAGCGAGCGGCACGGCCTCGCCTGACAACACTCGCTCGATGCGCGACCGCACCAGGTCATGCACATCGGGGTGAAACAACTCGAAAGGCGTTTTGCCGAGCAGCAGTTCAGGCCGTTCAGCGCCAAAGAGCCGCAACCCGACCTGATTGATGTAAGCGATGCGCCCGCCGCGATTGATCATAATTGCCGTCGGCGAATGCTCAACGAGCTGCCGGTAACGTTCCTCGCTTTCGCGCAGGCTGCGTTGCAGCGCGGCTTTTTCGATGGCGCTCGAAACGCTGCGGCGCAATGATTCCGGCACGATCTGATTTTTATCCAGACAATCGTGCGCGCCGCGCCGGACGGCTTCAACGGCGAGGGCGGCATCATTCCTGCCGGTCAGCAGAATGACCGCCAGCGCGTCACGGCCCATCGTGCTGTTGATCTGATCAAGCAGCGCCAGTCCGTGCGCGTCCGGCAGCAGGTAATCAAGCAGCACGCAGTCAGGCCGCGTTTCAGCCAGCAGCGCCAGAGCCTGCGCTGCGCTGTCAGCTTCAAGGCAACGGTAACGATGAATCTGATCCTGTTCCAGCAGGCGGCGACAGGTCAGCCGGTCAGCCGCTGCGTCATCAACAATCAGCACCGTTTGCTCTTCAATGGTCATATCTGTTTCTGAGTCGGACAGGAGATCAGTCAAGTGAGACAGGCAGTCACGCATCAGCACGAAGCACCACTGGTCAAAGGATGGCGATGACAGTCGGCGCCGCAAATCGCCGCATCCGCCCGTCACAATGCCAGCCCCTGGGTACGCACGTTTCCAGCGTGCTGTGCGGAAACAACGACTCACAGAAGCCCGGCACGCTGGAAGCGTGCGTACCCAGGGGCTGGCATTGACCCCGGAGAATGTGCGATGTCATCGAGGCTCCTTTACTGATCAGGTGAAAAAAATCGTGGCTGATGGCCGCCGCGCGGCTGCCCCTGTTCTGCGGCGCGTGACACTCTGCTGCATTCCTGATTCAAATCGCCGGGTCTGTGTTCCGATCTCAGAACCCGGGATCGCTGAAAGAAACAGGCGGCTGACTTCCGGGTACAAAGGGGGGAACAAGCGCAGTCCGGCGACGCACTCTTTATATCACCAGCAGTTCAGTCAGTTCCATCAACTGAAGCTGTCTCTGCCTGATTGTCTGGTCAGTCGGAGAAGTGGCGCTGTTTTCAACAGCAGATGCGGAACCCTGACCCGTTTGCCTGATCAGAACCAGGTGGCCTCTCATGTTCTCAAACCAGACGAACTGTTCAATGCCTGTACAGTCATCCTGCTCTGTCCTGAAGCTGATCAGGTCAGTCAAAGCTGAATCAGAATTTCACGCTGATTCTGTGCAATCAACAGACCATAAAACAACAGGCGGAAAATCATTTCCCTGGAATAAGCTCGTGGAAAGAAGTCAGAACCGTCGTGCAGGCGGTTGTAATCCGGCGATGTTTGACAGGCTGTCACCGGCTCGCCACTCTGCCGGACATCACCGGGCATCAATCGTAAATCACGAACTGGCATTCCGGGAGTTTAATGACAGGTACTTTCCCTGCGGCACCGTCCTTGCAGACAATCACGGTCTGATCAGAAGTAATCGTCAAGGCCAGGATGGTCTGGCTGCCCTGACTATGTGAGAGGAGACAGCGGTGATCAGTAAATTTTATCCTGATTTTCCTGGCGGCTGGCGCGCCGCAGCATTGCTGCTGGTTCGCGTCGTGATGGGGGCGGCTTTCCTGCTGCATGGCTGGCCGAAGATGCAGAACCCGACCGGATGGATGAATGTGATGGGGCTGGCGCCCGTCCCGGCTGTGGTGCAGGCGCTCGCCGTGCTGATTGAAGTCGGTGGCGGCATTGCGCTGATTCTTGGTCTGCTCACTCCCCTGGCGAGTATCGGCATCATCTGTCAGATGGCTGCCGCGCTGCTGATTGTGCATTTGCCGAATGGCGATCCGTTTGTGGCTCCCGGCAGATCGTCCTTTGAACTGGCGCTGATTTATCTGTCGCTCGCCGTGCTGCTGCTGGTGATCGGGCCGGGCCGCTTTTCGCTTGATTATCTGCTGTTCGGCAGAGGTTCACAGGGCTGGCACGGACGAACAATAGTGCGAGAGGTATAACGATGAACAAACAGGCGGACACACATTCAATGCTGCCCGGCGTGCCGTTTCCACAGCCACCGGACATTCCCGTACCGAGGCCTGGCGATCTGCCCGATGCGCCTGTCCCGAAACCCGGCGATCTGCCCGATTACCCGGTGCCTGAACCGGAACCGCTGCCTGAGAATCCGATGCCGCAGCCGACCGCCGGGTGATGAATTCAGCCTGTCATCATTGACGCGAACTGTCTGAATCAGGCTTCAGATCAGTGCCCGGAATAACCAGTGTGGCGCGATTTGCCAGAATCGCGCAGTTCCCACAATGGGCCGATGGCGGATGCCGCGCGATTCTGGCAAATCGCGCCACACTTCCCGGATATTTAGTTGAAAACTGATCTGAAAGGATCGCCGCGCCTGTTATTTCTTCGCCTGATTGCGCGGGTCATCCGCCGGATTGACGTAGTTGACTTCAAACGGCCCGATGGCATGCACCTGAATCAGCGTTTCGCCTTTGGCCATTGCAAAGTGGCGCACCCCTTTGGGCATGGTGGCGAATGAACCGACGGTCATTTCGCGCGCCGCTGCCTGATCGAACTTTTCACCCAGTCCCATCAGCAGCGTGCCCTGAAGCACTGTGACGTTTTCATCAGTCGGATGCCAGTGCGGCGGGACTTTGTATCCATCCGGCATTTTGGCGCGAATGGTGAACAGCTCACCAGCCTTTGACGGATCGCCTTCCAGCACCGCCATCTGCGCGCCCGGAGGCAGCGCCGCCGGGCCAGGTCCCCATTTGATCTGATCCGGTGTCACCATCGTGTGCGCCTGTGCGGGCATTCCGGTCGTGTGCCGCGCCTGCTTGTCCTTGCCGGCCTGCGCCAGACTCAGTGAAACTGCGGCCAGCAGTGCGAGAGCGATGAATATGCCTTGATACTTCTTCATATTATCCTCCTTGCCTGTCTCTCAGAATTTGAGACTGTTGGTGACAATTCAATTGTGTTGTCCGACCCGGCAGTGTTGCGCGATTTGCCAGAATCGCGCGGCTTACGTCATCGGCCCTTAGCGTGAACTGCGCGATTCTGCCAAATCGCGCAACACTTCCCGGACACTGATCTGCAAGCTGATCCGGGTTCAGGTTCGTTCCAGTGCGGCGCGTTCCCAGTGCGCCAGATTTGCGCCTGCTTCCCAGGTGCTTTGCAGAAACTCCAGCAGCACATCGTCAGGCGTTTCGGCCTCGCGTACTGCATCGTAGGGAAGAATGAATTCCGACATTTCCTGACTATAAAACGCCGCCGACGGGCGCAGCGCGGCCTGTTCCAGCCCCGGCGGCGCTGGCGCGGTGTAGGAGTAAAAAGCCGGATACTGAATCGCGCCGCTGCCCGGCCAGAAGCCGTGACTGATCGCTTCGTGTGAATAGGCTTCGCGCGTGACCGCGTCAGCCGCCGGACGCTCCGGCGCGCGCCGCCCGGAAAAGCGCGTCACCGCCAGATCGAAGCTGCCCCAGAAAAAATGCACGGGGCTGCACTTGCCAGTAAAGCGCGCGCGGAATTCCGTAAAGACACGCTCGACCTGCGTCAGCACATGCCAGAAACGCTGCGCATATTCCGCGTCGTAAGATTTGTGCTGCTCATCCTGCTCGAACGGAATCGGGTCAGGAACTTCGACCGGTGTTGTCCGGATGTGAATGTTGAGGCCCAGTTCGTCGAGCGCATTCATCACCGCGTGATGGAAATCAGCCACTGAACGCGGCGCGAGCGCGATGGTTTTGATCGCGCCGTCATCGCTTTCAATCAGCAACTGGTGATCAATAAAATCAAAATCAATCTCGAACGTGCGCGTTTCATAAGGAATTGCCGAAGTCGTCAGACCACGCGCCGTGACATAGAGCGGCACATTCCACCAGTGATTGATGAGCGGCGTTTGCGCCAGCCGGATTTTGCCGACAATCTGCGTCCACATATGCAGCGTCGCACAGGTGTCCTGCCACTCATCGAGCGGCAGCGCAGGCCACGCCGGATTCACATTCGTCTGCTGCTTCAAGGTTGAAGCGCCCATTTTTTTCACCTCTCACAGTTGGACTGAACTCGTTTTGCTGCGTCGTGCCGACTTCAGCAAATCACGTTGCTGCCGCAATGAATCTTCCGGCAGGCGATTGAAAACCGGGCTATGGCTTGCTCTCTTTCGCTGCGTAGCAGAGCCGCGTCCATAAAATCCAGAGCGCCGAAGAGAGCGCCAGCCCTGCGATGGCATTCCAGAAGGCGACTGCGACAGACGCCGCATAAATGATGCCCCCGAACAGATACGCGCGTTTGACCCGTCGCAGCGAAGCGTCAGAAACTTCAGGCCGGATCAGCCGCCGCCTGGTCGCCGCTGCGGCAAACAGCAGGTTGTAGGCGATGCTGGTGATAAAGAATGTCGCGTTGTAAAAAGCCACCGCTTCGCGCGCTGACGGCGTGTTCAGATACTCGGCCAGGACGGCGGTGGGGAAGGGAACAAACGTCATCAGCAGCAGCAGAAATCCGTTGGTGAACAGCAGGGGATAGTCCACCGTCCGAATGAAGCGAAACAGTTCATGGTGATTGATCCACATCACCAGCAGCACGAAAAAGCTCAGCGCATACGCGAAAAACGAAGGCCACAACCTCGCCAGCCCGCGCAGCAGATCAATGCTTCCGGCCATTTCGCCGACGTGCGGCACTTTGATTTCCAGAATCAGCAGCGTGATGGCAATCGCAAAAACGCCATCGCTGAAGGCTTCAACGCGACCCGTCTCGTTTTTGTTCATAGTGCCGCGACGCTATAACAGCGCGCGCAGGTTTGGCAATGAAGCGAATGACAGTTACCGCAGAATAAAACCTGCCTGCGTGCGGCGCTCACAGTGCGCGGCGCACGACGTTGCGCACGACTTCCGTCGTGACGCCATAAACGAGATGCGAAGCGATGGAATAAGCGTGCATTGAGAGCGAATATTCATCCGGCGTTTTTGACAGGCCAAGTGCAGGCACGATGCCCTCATCAGCCACGAGCCAGACTGCCGCGCCGAAAGGCAGCCCCGCGCCCATCGTGACCACCGGCGCCATCTCTGCCGCCGCGCCGTAAATCACCCCCGAAGTCGCGCCCATGGCGTAATGCATCACCGCGCCGCCCGTCTCTTTTTCGGATCTGGTCAGCTTGTGATCGAAGGCGGTTTCAGAAATCGCGCTGGCTGTCCGCACGGCTGCGTTGTCGCTCGCCTCATCGCTGCCGGATTTTTGCAGTTCGCGTCCGACGCCGTGCTGCGGCTGGCCCTGCTGCATTGACTGCGCGCCGTGTGGTCGTTCGATTCCGGCGGTCATCCTGCTCCACGCTGACTGAAACTGATTCATAACCCACGCCGCAGCCAGGCCGCCGACAGCACCCGCCGCCATTCCCTTCAACACACTGCCTGCGTGGTCTCCGTTATGTTTCAGTCTGTGCATTGCCACTGTCTCCTCTCGTGATCTCAACGGCCTGAAGTTAAGCGCACCGGAGAAACACGCATCGCCACTGTCATAACGAAAGCATTCGTTCTGCTTCCGAAGAGGCAGTTATTCAAAGCCAGCGAATGAATGCGTGACTGCGGCGGAGCGACCTGGTTCAATTTACCTCCAGTCATCAATCAGGTAGACGCCTGGCCGGTTGTAGCCAGGTTCATTGGGCTTTTGCATCGCCACTCCCTGAATGTCTGTGCGAAAACCACGCGCCAGCATCTGACGGCAGGCTTCGCAGCGAGCAGTGTTGACGCCCGCAACCAGACGCGACAGACCTTTGCGCGCGGCCAGTTCTTCACAGGCGCTGAGCAGCCGCTCAAAATCCTGACCGGATGTGGAACTCAGGCGCACCGCCCCGAATTTGATGTAACACGTTCCGCTCCCGGCTTCAGTGCCCGGCCCGCAATGGCAGACGGCCAGCCCGGCGAGTCTGCCGTCATCCCAGAGCAGCAAGGTTTCACCAGGACCCTGCTCAGCCACAGCGCGCACTTCTGAACTCACATCCAGCCCTTCGCAGATGGAATCAGTCACCTGACGGCAGTCGCGGAGCAGGCTCTCACGTTCGCCATCCGGCGCTTCAGAAAATCCTGTCCACCGCAACCTGCCTGCGGTTTGCCTGACCGGCTCAACCTGCCTCGACATAATGAAGGTAAGGAAGCGCGGCCAGAAGCCGAACTTCTGATAAAGACCGATGTGTTTCTGACTGTGAGCGAAAGTAAAAAGGCCGACGTGCTTTGTTCCCCACCTGTCAAAGCACTCCATCACCGGCTCCATCAGTCGCGTGCCCACGCCGCAATTCCACAGGTCGGGGCGGATCGTCAGCGGGCCGAAAAATCCGACGCTGCCCCAGTTCGTGGCAAAGTTCGAGCCGACCAGTTCGCCGCCGACTTCAGCGCCGAATGCGGCTGAAGGCCTGGCCCGCCAGCGCGTCCGCACGTAATCTGCGTCACCCATAAATGCCGCCGGATCGGGAAGACCGATAAAAGTGCCGAAGGCCAGCCGCATAATGTGGTCAGCGGCTGCCAGATCATTTTCCTGAAGTGGACGAACTGAGATGTCCGGTTTCGTGATTCCTGCCGGTTGTGCCTGAGCTTCCATGACTGCCTCTTAAGATCATCAGCGGATGCGGGGTGGCAAGCTGTTGTCAGTCGCGTTCGGCTCTGACGGCCTGAAAAGAAATGCTGCGCTCGCCAGCGGAAAAGCGCGTGATGCTGACTGGCGGGGAGATGATGACGACCGGCTGACAGAGCAGCGCAGGCAGAGACACATCGCCGCTGCCCGGATTAACGGAAAAACAAATTAAGCCTGAGGTCTTTCATTCGTCAGTCCGCTAACGTACAAAAAACGCTCTCGCCCGCTGTCTTCCCGGCTGATCCCGGATTCGGGATTCAGTCAGGCATCATTGCTCTTTGTCAATAAATCAGCGCTGCCTGTTGCTCAATGTTCCGATCAGGAATCCGATGACAGCGCCGATTGCGATGCCGACCGCCACGTTTTTCAAAGCCAGGCCAGTCCCGACTCCGAGCGCGATGCCAATCGCCATCCACGCGGCCACAGACATTCCTTCCGCTCTCATATCGTTCACGAACAACCTTCGATCCATCGCACCTCAGGCATCCGTCCGGCGCGATAGCGTGTCACCTTTTCACCATCCGTTTCAAAGACGATGCGATAATCGCCCGCTGGCATCGCCGTCAGATAATGACCTTTGACGTATTTGTGCGGCGTGACCTCGGCGCGCGGATAGAGCTTTCTGATCTGCGCTTCGCTGTCGCCGATGCGCGCTCCGGCCTCGGTGGCGACGGTCTGGTTTTCCACGTCCACCCGCGCAATGCGGCCATCAGTCACCATGAAGGCAATGCCGGACGGCCCGCGCTGCGGTTTCACGTAATAACAGGGCGCGGCTGCACTCATTGCCCTCAGTTCGCCGCCCAGCGCCTGCTTCGCTTCAGCGACAGTCATTCCAACGCGCACCGGGCCGGCACTCTTTTCCGTCACCACCCACCGGCTCTGACCGGAAACCTGACTGGTTTCGCCGCGCTCAACCATCACGCGCTGCTCAAGCACTGTCGGCGCGCCAATCGGCGGCGTATCACTTCCGGTGCGCCGACCCCAGACGCGAATGATTTTCTCGCCGGGTTCGCTGAAGTTGAGCGTGACGCGATGAGGCAGCCGTTTGAAGATCATCGTGCAGACCACGCCGGGATGAGTGGCCGTAGTAAAGTCATAAACCATCAGCGTTGCGCCGGATCCGGTCAGGATCACGCTGGTTTCTCCTTCGCGCTCGCAGCCGCCGCCGAAAGTCGTGATCGTGACCTCGAAATCCTCGCCTGCACGCACGGTGGCAGGCGCGCTGATCACGTCGCTTGTGCGTTCACGCCCATTATCAATCAGGCCGGGGATGCGCGCTTCCGGCAGGTTCGCACGCGGCGTGGCGCTCGTCCGGCCTGTGGTCTGGTCACTGGTCTGACTGGATGCGGGAGTGCGCTGCTGATCACAACTCAGCAGCAGGATCATCACCAGAAGACAGGTTTTCATCGCTTCTCCTTCACTGGTAATCCGTCTTTTGCGTCAGGACGGAAATGATGACCGCGCTGAGCGCGATCAGATTCAGCCCGGCGCCAGCGGCGTGCGAGTATTCCCATCGTGTGCGCAGCGATTGCCAGTTATCGGGCAGAAACGTCCAGTTGCTGGTCGCCTGATTGGCCGGAAAAGTGTAAGTCCAGAACACAACCTGCGCGCCGATAATGCCCAGCAGTGCAATCAGCGCGAAGGCAAAGGCCCGCGACTGATGACGAGACATAATCGTCAGCGCGAGCGTTGAGAAAAGCGCGCCCGCAACGACGATGCCCAGCAGCGCCCAGCCGCGATAAATCTGCTGCACCGTCAGATAATCTGCGCGCGAAAGGTTGATCTTGCCCGGCAGTTCCAGCAGGTGCGCCAGCGCCGGGGCCAGCGCCAGCGCGCTGAACAGAAGACTGAGAAAGCTGACTATTTTGATGGCCATCCTGACCTCCGTCACTTTCGGCTGCGTTGTTTCGTCATTCCTTTGCCGTTTTCTTCACCGCCTGATAACCGAGATGCAGGTAATCCGAGATCGTTTCGACTGTGAAGACCGAGGCGACGAAGCGCGTCAGGCGGGGATTCAGCGCCAGCCCGTAACTGAATGCGGCAGCCGTCCAGGCTCCCGTGCAGAACGGTCAGGTGAAGAGCGCGCCGAGCGCACGCTGCATCCCGTGCCCGCGCGACTTCTCTTTGACCTCGCCCGCGCCTGTTGTTCCTTCATAGGTCGTAAAGGGCGCCCGCAGCGGCGCTGTCACCCAGTCTCTGGTGATCAGGCGGCTGACCTTGTGCGTTGCCACGCCGAGCAGCAGCAGGTCTCTGGCGCTGACCTGCTCCGGCAGCTTGCGCCCGCTGCGGTTGAGCGTGAGCAGGAAGCCGCCGAACGCCGCGCCATACAAACCCATAAGCGCAGCAAAGGAACCGAGCGGCATCTCTTCTCCGCCCTTGTACCCGGCGAGGATGCCGCTTCGTGTCTGATCTTCATTATCTTCGGGAGCCGCCTGTCGGCTCGGCTGTGCCGTGATAGCCATGATCGTTTTCCTCCATTACACGGGCCTGCTGTTGTGATAACTGACTGAGAGAGGCGATCAGGTCAGTCACCTGACGCCGAATCTCAATCATCCGCATCGGAATTGCCCTGATCGAAGTTTCATCAGCCGTCCGGCTGGCCGGAGCCTGAATCGCTGGTGAACGCATGCCTGACGCCTTTTCGGCCGTTCTGGAATGCAGGGAGATAAAAGGAAGAACAGGAGGGAGGGCAATACTGACGCGGCCTGATATAAACGAATCACCGCGCAGGCTGAGCATAGCCCTGATCTGTCGCTGAATCGGTACGACAGCGCACACAGGGCAGGTCAGGAACACTGAGCTTCGCAGCGATCAACACAAATCAGCGTGTTCCTGCTGCCTCGATCAGATTTCACTCGATCAGATTTCAGTTGAATGAATGAGCCTGGCTGGTGAAATCGGGAACCATTCGCAGCGCCGTCAGGAGCGTCCTGTTGATAGAAATCAGTTCGGCAAAATGCCCGCAGCTCCGTCAGGAGCGGCCTGTGGCCTGATCGCGCACAGGCCGCTCCTGACGGAGCTGGTCGGTTATTGCTCTCACAATCTGTCAACAGGTCGCTCCTGACGGAGCTGCGGGCTGTCTTAAATCCGGCCTGAAAACTGATTCTGATTACCTGGCTGCCGCGTTCGATGCTGCGCCGCGCGGCAATGCCGATCAGACTTGAACGCGCGCCGGCGTACAGATCGGCGCGCAGGCCGAGCGGATCATCAGCGCTGCGCCGCTGCCCACGATAAATGTACGTCGGTTCATGTGGCCTCCACGTTTGATGAAGAATTCAGGAAAGAGCATTTCATTCACGAAGCCACGCGAAGAAACACAAAGACGAGGAGAAAAGAGGAAGATGAGAAATGAAAGTTCGGAATTTCTTTGCCTTCTCTTCGTGTTCTCTTCGCGTGGCTTCGTGGAAAAACACTGCCCGCCTTTTCAGTTCAAATACGATTGACCACGCCGCTTTCGGTGGCGTGGTTATTGCGCACGAGAATGACGACCGCCAGCAGCGCGAGCAGCGGAATCAGGCTGGCCGCAATCAGAATCGGTTCGAATGAATAACGGTCGGCCACTGTGCCGGTCAGGTAAGTGGCGATGATGGTGCCGATGCCTGCGCCGGTGCCGCTCATTCCGCTGACCGAAGCCACCGAACCAGTCGGATAAATGTCTGCCGGAAGATTCAGCACCATCGTCGAAAACGCCGCATAAGTCAGCGTCGAAATCGCAAAGCAGGCGACGAGCCAGAAATATGAATCCGTGAAGACCGTCGGAATAAGCAGCGTCATCCCCAGCCCGCAGATCACGACCACGAATTTGCGCGCCGCACCGACCGACCAGCCGCGCCTGATCAGCCAGCTTGAAACTCCGCCGCCCGCAAAGTTGCCGATGTCCGCTGCCAGAAACGGCACCCAGAACGCCAGCAGGCTTTCTTCCAGCTTGTGACCCTTGCTGACCAGGTAAATCGCAAACCAGTCGGTGATGAAAAACCAGACCGGGTCAGTCAGCGTCTTGCTGATGATGATGCCCCACGTCTGCGGCAGCGCCAGCAGCGTGCGATAACTCAGGCTGCGCGCAGCGATCTGGTTTTCGGCGGCTGAAACGGCGTCGGCGCGTTCGGTCAGAATGTATTCGCGTTCGGCGGCTGACAGGCGCGGATGCTCTTCGGGGCGGCGATACAACAGGCGAAACGCCATCAGCCAGAGGAAGCCAAGCAGCCCCGTCACGATGAACGCCGGTCGCCAGTTGCCGAAAGTGTGATACACCCACAGCACCAGAAACGGCGCAATCGCCCCGCCAATCGAAGAGCCGCTGTCAAAGAGCGCGACGGCCCATCCGCTTTCACGTTTCGGAAACCATTCGCTGACGGCTTTGGTCGCGCCCGGCCAGTTGGCCGATTCGCCCGCGCCGAGCAGAAAGCGAAAGAACGCAAAGCTGCGCAGACCCGCAGCCAGCGAGGTGAAAATCGCCGCGAGCGAATAAAACGTGACGCTCAGACTCAGACCGCGCCGCGTGCCGATGCGGTCCAGCACCCGGCCCGATGCCGTCTGCCCGAAGGCATAAGCCACGCGGAAGGCGATGATCAGCAGCGCAAAATCAGCATTGCTCCACTGGTATTCAGACTTGATGTAAGGCGCCAGCACGCTCAGCGTCTGACGGTCAATGTAATTGATGACCGTCGAAAGAAAGAGCAGGCCGCCGATATACCAGCGCAGGTGTTTGATCGGCGCAGCCTTCGCGCCCGTCAGTGCCGGAGTTGCCATTCTCACACCCTCATTTTGATGCCCAGAATTTTTGCCAGCGTCTCGCCGTAAACTTTTCTGCGACTTGCTTCGGGCACGCCGCAGGCATCGAGCATTGCTTCATAACGCGCCAGGCACGCATCCAGATTTTCCGGCGCTTCGTCAGTACCGAAGACGAGCTTTTCAAAGGCATAGACCGCATCGGGTGAACTGTGCGCGGTCGGCCCTTCCCACCATAAATACTCTTTGAAAACGGCAAGGTTCCTGGCCTTCTTGATGAGCGATGAGCCGGTCAGATCGAAGTACAGATTTTTCTGCCAGCGCGCGGCCTCGGCGGCTTCGTCGTACCAGGGATTGCCGAGGTGCGCGCCCTGAATGATCAGCTTCGGAAACGACCGTGAAATCGTGTGCAGAAACGACGGGCGCATGCGCGCCATCGAGGACTGTTCCGGTTCGCCATCACCCCGGCCTGCCACAATGCCGGTGTGAAAGAGCGCAACCAGCCTGAGCGATTGCAGCCTGTCATAGATCGGGAAATAGCCGAAATCGTCCCAGTTGTATTTGGGCGTGTGCATCTTGATGCCTCTGAAACCGGCATCAGCAAACCGCTGAATCTCTTTCAGCACGCCCGGCTCGTCCACACTGACGTGACCGTAAGGAATAATCACATCAGGATGCGCGGCAGCGGCCTTTCTGATGACTTCAAAACCGGCCATCGGCGTCAGCACACAGGCCATCGCTTGGCGCGGGCGAAAGACTTGCACCAGCCGCTCAACGTAATCGGGCGCGGCGCTGTAATGCTGATGTGAATCAATGATGAAGCGGGGCGGCGCTGAGGCCGTTTGCGCAAAGACCGTGCGCCCGGCCAGCGCCACCCCGGCGCCGCCGAGCAGTCGGATGAAAGCACGACGCTGATTTTTCATCGTTGCGGGTTCCTCCTGTCAGCTTTGTCTGTTGACTGCCTGAATCGCTGATCGCTCCTGCTGAGAGCATGCTGCGGCAAGGATCACACAAGAGTGGTTAGTTGAAAACGGAGACTAACCCTGCGACCCTGCCTGACCGGGATTGGCCCGAAGCCGGTGCCGGGAAGTCCGGTTCAGGACGATGTGGTCGCTGACGTTCAGCCGATGGAGGTCGTCCGGCTGATCACAAAAAACAGCAGATCACTCTTGCGGTTCGACAGTGAAGGTGCTATAAAGCCCGTCGTTATTGGCCGGTTCGGGTGTGTGCCGGTTGCGTCGTCCGCGCGGCGGCGATCTCACGGCTTTCTGCACCCGCCTTCAAGCGCCGGTTTCAGGGTCTCAGACTTTCGCCGGAGAGTGCGCGCCGGTTTTTCTCAGACGGCGACCGATGGCAGGTTAGTCTGAAACTCAAACTAACCCGGCAGGGCAAGAATGTATCGTCACAGAGACGGAGGAGAAAAATCATGACAGGCAGACAGATCAGCAGCCTGGCGCGGATCGGGTTTGCGGTAATGTGCGGGATGATGAGTCTGCTCATCCTTTCCGCGCCATCCGCCGCACAGACAGTCACGGCTACTCTGACAGGGACGGTTTCAGATCCGGGCGGGGCCGTCCTGCCCAATGCCAGAGTCATCGCCAGCAATGCGGGGACGGGGTTGCAGTATTCCGCTCAGACCAATGTTGCGGGTGTGTATACCCTGCCGTTTCTGCCCATCGGCAGGTACGTGGTCAGTGTCGAGGCCAGCGGTTTCAAAAGGCTGGTTTCAAGGGAACTGACGCTGGAAGTCAATCAGACAGCGCGCCTGGATCTGCATCTCGAACTCGGCGAACTGTCGCAGACAGTCACGGTCGAGAGCGCCGCGCCCGTCCTGCAGACCGAAAATGTCACCGTCGGCCACGTCGTCAGCGGCAACACAACCGCGAACCTGCCGCTCAACGGGCGCAACTTCCAGCAACTGACGCTGCTCGTGCCGGGCGCCATCAGCCCTGATCCGAACGGGTTCAATCAGGTTGGCGGGGGCGGGCGGCCTTACACCAACGGCAACCGCGAACAGGGCAATTCCTTTCTGCTCGACGGCATTACGCTGAGCGAGACGATCAATGATTACATCGGCCTGCAACCCAATGTGGATGCGCTTGGCGAAGTGCGGATCGAGACGAGCAATTCTTCGGCGGAGTTCGGCAATGTCACGGGCGCGACGGTCAACGCCACGCTCAAGTCCGGGACTAATCAGTTTCGCGGCAATGTGTTTGAATTTCTCCGCAACGATGCGCTCGACGCCAATACCTGGCGCAACAACCGGGACGGCGCGGGCAAGGCAAAACTGCGACAGAATATCTTTGGCGGAACGATTGGCGGCCCCGTGATCCGCGACAGAATCTTTTTCTTTGCTGATTATCAGGGCGTCAAACGGCGCACGGGCGGTGGCGCATCGGGCACGGTCGCGCCCATTGAATGGCGCACCGGCAACCTGTCGAGCATCTCGACGCCGATCATTGACCCGCTGACGGGCAAACAGTTTCCGGGCAATATCATTCCGCAGAACCGCATCGTCAATCCGGTGGCGAAGGCGCTCTTTGCCGACCCGCAGATTTACCCGCTGCCGACGCGCCCCGGCACGAGCAACATTTCAGGCAACTACACGACCACGACATCGGACGGCGTGGATGCTTATCAGTTCGACGTCAGGATTGATGCGCGGCTGACTGAGCGGGATAATTTTTCGGGGCGCTACTCCTTCGGGAACTCTGAAAACAAAGGGCTGCGCGGGCTGTTTCCGGTGACGCCGACCAACGGCATTTTCAGCCGTCCGCAGAACATTGCACTCAACCACGTTCACACCTTCAGTCCGACGGTCATCAACGAGGCGCGCATCGGTTTCAACCGCGCCGTTCTTGAGAGCCGCATCTTCGACTGGGGCGGCATCGGCAAAGCTGATGAAAAATTCGGCATCGCCGGGACGCAGCCGATTGACGGGCTGAGCCGCATTCTGCCGGGCAGCGGCGTCAACGGTGTCGGCTCGCGCGGCGCAGACAACAACCTCGCCTCGAACACTTTTCACTACGGCGACAATCTGACAATCCTGCGCGGGCGGCATTCGCTGAAGATGGGCGGGCAATGGCTGCGCTATCAGCAGAATGAATTTTATCCGGGTAACAACGGACTGCTCGGTTTCTTTCAGTACACGGGTCGCTTTACCGGTGTAGCCTTCGCTGACTTTCTGCTCGACCTGCTGAGCGCGAAAGGGCGTGGCAGCCAGACGGGAACCTGGGGACATCGCCAGAATCGCATCGGCGCTTTTTTCCAGGATGATTACAAGCTGCGCAACAACCTGACCGTCAACCTGGGGATGCGCTGGGAATACACTTCGCCGCTCGTCGAGGTCAAAGACCGTCAGGTGAATTTTGACATTCGCACGGGCAGACTGCTCCGCGCCGGGCAGGACGGCAACAGTCGCGCGCTTTACAATCCTTATTACAAAGGCTTCGAGCCGCGTCTGGGCTTTGCGTGGACGCCGGAAGCCTTCAATAACAAACTCGTCGTGCGCGGCGGTTACGGCATCACGCAGTATATGGAAGGCACGGGCGCGAATCTGCGGCTGCCGCTCAACCCGCCATATTTCTTTGAGTCCGACGTGAGTTACAACCTGACGACCGGCCCCGGCTCCATCGCGCAGGGCTTTGCGGGTGTGATCGGGCGCAACGAAATCGCCGGGCTGATTCGCATCTGGAATCCCGACCTGCGCCCGCAGTTCACACAGCAATACAATCTGACGCTCGAATATCTGCTGACTCCCTCGACTTCGGTTTCGGCAGGTTATGTCGGTCACACGGCGACGCATCTGGTTGCGCCGACCGACTGGAACCAGCCCCTGCCGGGCACGGGCGCGCCTGCGACGTGGGCGGATTCGCAGCAGCGGCGACCGCTTTACAGCGTGCTGCCAAATGTCACGGCGATCAGCGGGACTGATTCGAGCGCGATCAGCAATTACAACTCGCTGCAAATCGGCGTCCGGCAGCGGGCCGCGCGCGGGCTGGAATTTCTGGCCTCTTATACGCTGAGCAAAACGCTGACTGACAACATCGGCTATTACGGCAGCGACGGCGTGGGCGATGTTTCGTTCTATCAGACCAACTTTTATAACCGGCGCGCCGATTACGGCCCGGCCTTCTTTGACGCGCGGCACAACTTCGTCTGGGCGGGTTCGTATGAACTGCCGGTCGGGCGCGGCAGGGCGTGGGGGCAGAACTGGCATCCGGCGGTGAATGCGCTGCTTGGCGGCTGGAGCGTGAGCAGCATCATCAGCCTGCATTCAGGCTTCCCGCTCACGTTCTTTGCCGACGATCTGTCATTGCAGGATCCGCGTGGCGGCGTCCGCGCAAATCTGGTGACCGGACAACAGATCACGAATAGCGGCGGTTTGCAGAAGGCGCTTATCGCGGGCAGCGCCGTGACGACCGGAGGTTATTTCAATCTCGCGGCCTTCAGTCAGCCCGGCCTCGGCAGCTTCGGCACTTCAGGTGTCGGCATTGCCCGCGCGCCGGGTTACGCCAACTGGGACTTCAGCCTCGGTAAGAAGTTTTATGTGACGGAAGGCCGTTATTTCGACTTCCGCGCCGAGTTCTTCAACTTCACGAACCATCCCAGTTTCAGGCCGCCATCAACTTACATCGGCGACCCGGACAACTTCGGCAAGATTTTCAGCACGATCAGCCCGCCCCGGATTCTGGAATTCGCGCTGAAGTTCTACTTCTGATTTATGAGGCAGACAAAATTCGAGCGGCGCGAACTGTTGACCACAGGGGCCGCCGCTCTGGTCTCACTAACGGCGGATCGTTTGCCGATCCGCTTCACGGCGGCTGAGCCGCAGCGAAAGAGGTTCGTTCATCGCGCGTATCTCGGCTGGATTACCGATCTGGCAACGCGGGCTGACACGCAGGCCCACTGGCCTTCGATGCGGCTGGATGAGGAGCTGCTGCGGGATTATCAGCAGAGCTTCGCGCTGATGCGCCGCCTCGGTTTCAATGCGCTTTCGGTCTGGGGCTTGTATGTCTCACGCTTCTGGCCCGTGGACATCAAAAGCGCCGTCAGTCCGGCGCGCGGCGCAATGGTGGAAAAGCTGATTGCGGCTGCGCACCGTGCGGGACTGCGCGTTTATTCCGGCCTCGGCGTTTACAGTTGGGGCTTTGAAGAGATCATCCGCGCCCACCCGCAGGTGAGTCGCGGCAATCCGCGCGCGATGTGTGCGAGCGAACCCGAGGCGTGGCGCTGGATGCAGCGCGTCATTGATTTCGTCTTTGCACGTTTTCCGATTGATGGGGTCAGCCTGCAAAGCGCCGATCAGGGGCGCTGCTCGTGCGCGCAGTGCAGGGTCTGCAGCAACGCCGAATATCACGCGCTGCTCAATGTCCGCACGAGCGAGTACATTCGCAGCCGCTGGCCGCAGAAAACGATTGCCATCAATAGCTGGGGCATGGATTTCGACAACCCGGCCACGCTGCCCGCGCTCGTGCAGATGAGCCGGAGTGTGGATTACCTGATTGACACGCACGACACCAGCCGCCGCCGCGATCCGCAATATCGCCGGAAGATCATCGGCGCGCTGGCCTGCGATTTCGGCACGCTCGGCGGCCCGCAGGTCGAACCGCCGCAACACTGGCCGCGCGACCGCTGGTTCCTGCCGACCGCGCGCCGCGTCGGCGAACATCTCACGCAACTGGCTGAGGAAGGCGGGCGAGCCTGTGAATACTACTTTCATCTCCTGGCGAATCCGGGCGATGAATTATCGTTCTGGCTCGCGGGCAAAACGCTCAATGACCCTGCCACCGCGTGGCAGAAACATCTTCAGGATGCGATTGAGGAATTGTACGGAGTCACGAAAGTTGCCGCGCGTGATGCGCTGATGGAAATATTTCTGGAGGCTGAAGAGTCATGGTTCAGGCATCTGCCGGGAGAAAGCTGCGGCACGATCTCAATGGAACCGCTGGTCAGTAACAAGCCGGGCAAGCCGGTTTATCTGACTGAAAAACTCACGCTTGAGCAGCGCGCCGCGTATGCGAAAGACCTGGCCGCAATCGAGCGAGAGGCTGAAAGTTTACGTGCCGCAATTCCTCGCAAAGACAAAATGCAGATGGTGATCCGCTGCCTGAAAAATGCCCGGCAGGATGCGACAGCCGCGAGGTAACGCCGATGGACGTGAAACTCCGCGAATGAAGCCGGTAGCAATAACTGTGTTCACCTTTGAATACTTACAGCAGCATGTGGAGTGCGGTGACTCGTCACCGCTTTGGCTGGCGAGTGCGCGAGTTTCAACGAAGGTTCGACCGCCGAACGAAAAGCGGTGACGAGTCACCGCACTCCACACGTTGCCGCGCTCCGACGAGGCTGAACATTCAATTGAGAACTGCTGTATTTTGCCGCCGTCGTGCGCCGCCTCACGGGCGACATGCTGATTCCCGGTGCCGGAGGAAAGATGGGGCCGTCGCCTGCGCAGCGGGTGCGGCTTGCAGGACTGAGGTCGCGCCTGCCGTTCTGACTCAGGACTGCCCTGAACGGCTTGACAAAGAATATGCAACACGAAATAACAACGAGCGAAAAAGCTTTGCCGGGAAAATGTCAGGCCGTTCAGCAATCCTATGCCGAAGTCATCTCACACGCGACACTCTTACACGCGCAAGCCCAATCTCGACGATGTCAGGGCGGCGGGGCACGACACGCTGCGTTTCGTCAACCGCCGCATTCTGCTCAGCCTGATTGCCGAGCGACAGCCGGTTTCGCGCATCGAACTGGCGCGCATCAGCGGGCTGAACAAAGCGACGATCTCGACAATTATGGCGGAACTGCTCAGAGATCGCGCCGTGATCGAGGACGGCACAGGCCGCACGACGCCAGCCGGTGGCAAACCGCCGACCCACCTGCGACTCAATGAACAGCGTTACGGCATCTTCGGCCTGGACATTCGCGCTGATGAAACGATTCTCGCGCTGAGCAATTTTGAGAGCCGCATCATTGCGCGCCGCAGTTTCAAAACCGGAACTGACCCCCAGTCATTTCTGCGCGAAACCGGCGCGGCCATCAAAAAGATGTGCGCCGAACACGCGGACTTTGAAGAGTTCGCCGGTGTCGGCGTCAGTCTGCCGGGCGTGGTCAACAACGTGACGGGCATCTTTCTGGCTTCGGTGGTGCTGCCCTGGCGCGACGTGCCGGTGAAAACGTGGCTGGAAGAAGCGTCCGGCCTGCCGGTGATTGTTGACAGTTCGGCGCGCTGTGCGGCGCTGGCCGAAGTGTGGCACGGCAAGGCGCGTTACGCGCAGGCGCGCAACGTGCTTTACGTCGGCGTCAGCGCCGGACTCAGTTGCGGTCTGCTGATTGACGGCGGGCTTTATCGCGGCGGTCAGGCGATGGCAGGGCAGTTCGGGCATATGACGATTGCCTTTGACGGCCCGCAGTGCAGTTGCGGTTTGCGCGGCTGCTGGGATTTGTACGCTTCTGATCTGGCGACGCTGGCGCGTTACCAGAAACTGCGCGGCGCAGGCGGTGGCCGCGCAATGACGATGCGCAGATTGATTGAACTGACTGAATCGGGCGATCCGGAAGCGATGAAAGCTGTACGCGAAACGGCGCGTTATCTGGGCATCGGCATTGCCGGGCTGGTCAACGGGCTTGACCCTGATGTGGTCATCATCGGCGGCGAAATCACCAAAGCCTGGGGCCTGATCGAGCCGGTGATGCTTGAAGAGATGAAACGTAACCGGCTGCACCAGCACACCCGCGAAATTCCATTGCGCCGCTCAGTCTTTGAAGTCAGACCAAGTCTGAAAGGCGCGCTGACGCTGGTGCTGAATGAACAATTGTCAGTCCCGCACGTTGGCTGACCTGGTTCCCGATCCGGATCACGAAACTTTCAATCAGCGCAACTCAGTATTCGACAGGCTGGCAGCTTGTCGAACTTTTTCGGAGGAGAGAAAAATGTCTGATCCAGGCGGCTCACGCCGCAACTTTATCCGGCTCGCTGCCGGGGCAGTCAGCTGCGCCGTAACGTGGGATGCATCGAGCTATGCCCGCATCATCGGCGCCAATGAACGCATCGGCGTTGGCGTCATCGGTTATTCCGAACGCTTTCAGGATGCGCTGCTGCCAGCCTTTCAGAAACAGGCCGCCGCGCAGAATTTTGAAATCGTCGCTGTGTCTGACATCTGGAATCGTCGGCGCAGCGAAGGCGCGGACGCCCTGAGCAGGCTGACCGGCAGACCCGTCACCGGGGCGCGCAACAACGATGAGCTGTACCAGATGAAACAGGTTGAGGCCGTCATCATCTCAACGGCTGATCACCAGCACGCGCAGCACGGAATTGAAGCGGTGCGCGCAGGCCGCGATGCCTACATTGAAAAACCGCTCGCCAGCACGATGAGCGATGCGCGGGCTGTTCTGAAAGCCGTCACCGAAACAAAGCGGGTCGTGCAGATCGGCACGCAGCGGCGCAGCGCCCGCAACTTCGCGCGGGCGCGCGATTACCTTCGTTCGGGTGAATTCGGTGAAATCAGTTTCGTTGAGCTGACCTACAACGTCAATCAGCCGAAGCGGTGGCGTCGCCCGCAACTCGTCGCGGCGCTGCGCGAGGCTGACACCGACTGGCCGCGATTCGTGATGAATCGCACGCACGACGCTTTTGATCCGCACAAATATTTTGAGTATCGCCTGTACTGGCCCTATTCATCGGGCATTCCCGATCAGTGGATGGTGCATCCGATTGACACACTGCATTACCTGACCGGGCTGGAACATCCGCGCAGTGCGGTGGCGCAGGGCGGCATCTATCAATGGCGCGACGGGCGCATCAACCCTGATACGTTTACGGCAATCTTTGATTACGGCCCGCCGGATGACGCCGCGAAAGGCTTTCAGGTTGTTTTCACCAGCCGGATGACCAATTCAGCGGGCGGCGTTCACGATCTTTATCTGTCCGGCGCAGGCAGCCTCGATGCCAGCGCGGGCACCGTTTCACCTGTCGGCGGCCTGACTGAACAAGCCGCCAAAGGCACACCCTGGAAGCCGACGAAGCTGACTGAAGGCCCGATTCTCACGGACATGCAGATGACCGGAAAAGCCGCGCGCGGCGAGGATGATGAAGCCGTGACTACGCACATGCTCAACTGGATGGAATGCATTCGCAGCCGCAAAGCGCCGGTGGCCGATGTGCGCGCCGGATTCAGTCATTCAGTTGCGCTGTGTATGGCGACAGCGGCCTGGCGCAGCGGCAAACGCGCCACTTTCGACGCGCAGCGGCAGGATGTCGTCTGTGTCTGACAACCTGAAGCAGAGAATCATTCCGCATTCATCATTACAAAAAACCGATACCAATGATTGAAACAGTTCAGCAACTGGAGGAATTACTGTCCGCGCCGAGTCACGCCGATGTGGCGTCACTGCGCCGCGTGACGGGTGACATTCTGATTCTCGGAGCCGGGGGCAAGATGGGGCCGTCGCTCGTGCGGCGCGTGCGGCGTGCGGCTGATGAAGCTGGCGGTCGTCGCCGCGTCATCGCGGTTTCGCGCTTTTCATCGCCGCCTGTCCGGCAGGCGCTCGAAAGCGCAGGCATTGAAACGCTGCGCTGCGACCTGCTCAGTGAAATGCAGCTTGCCCGGTTGCCCGAATGCGAAAACGTGTTTTTTCTGGCGGGTCGCAAATTCGGCTCGTCCGAGCGCAGTGATCTGACGTGGGTCAGCAACACGCTCGTTCCGGCGCTGGTGGCGCAGCGTTTTCGCGCGTCGCGCATCGTGGTCTTTTCAACGGGCAATCTTTATCCGTTCACGACGGCTGCTTCGGGCGGTTCGGTTGAAACCGATCTGCCGGAACCACGCGGCGAGTACGCCGGTTCGTGCCTGGGCCGCGAACGCATTTTTGAATATTACTCGCGTGAACAGGGCACGCCGTGTCTGTTCTTCAGACTCAATTATGCCTGCGACCTGCGTTACGGCGTGCTGGTGGATATTGCGCGAAAAGTTTATGCAGGTCAGCCGGTTGATCTGAGCGTGCCGAGCTTCAATACCATCTGGCAGGGCGATGCGAGTTCATATGCGATGCGTTCGCTGGAACTGTGCGCTTCGCCGCCGCGTGTGCTGAACGTCACCGGGCCGGAAACAGTTGCGGTGCGTCAGGCCGCAGAGTTTTTCGCGCAACGATTCGGGCGGCAGGCAGAGTTCATCAACACCGAAGGCGAAACGGCGCTGCTCAGTAATGCCGCGCTCTGTCATCAACTGCTCGGCTGGCCCGAAGTCACGCTGGGCGAACTGATGGAATGGGTCGCGCACTGGGTCAGCAGCGGCGGCGAAAATCTGAACAAGCCAACGAAATTTGAAATCATCAGCGGCAGGTTCTGAAGAAAATCAAAAGGCAAAAGGGAAGAGAGAAAGTTTGTGGTTGATGGTGAAGTTAAAGAGAAGCTGTTTGAGGGACTGGTGATTCCGGCGCATCCGCTGGCGCTTGACGCCGCACGCAGGCTGGATGAACGCAGGCAGCGGGCATTGACGCGCTATTACTGCGCGGCGGGCGCGGGCGGCGTGGCGGTTGGAGTTCACACCACGCAGTTTGCGATTCGTGACGCGCGATTCGGATTGTTCGAGCCGGTGCTGCAACTCGCGGCTGAAGTGATGCGCGATGCTGAACGGCAGCGCGGGCGACGGCTGATCAAAGTCGCAGGCGTCTGCGGACAGACCGGACAGGCCGTGCGCGAAGCGGCCTTTGCCTGCGAAGCTGGTTACGATCTGGGCCTGCTCAGTCTTTCAGCCCTGCGCGATGCGACAGTGCCGGAACTGATCGAGCATTGCCGCCGCGTGGCCGAAGTGATTCCGCTCTTCGGCTTTTATCTGCAACCGGCAGTTGGCGGGCGCGTCCTCAGCTACGAATTCTGGCGCGAGTTTCTCGAAATCGAAAACGTCGCCGCGATCAAGGTGGCGCCGTTCAATCGCTACCAGACACTGGATGTGGAACTGGCGCTGGCGGCGAGCGGGCGTCAGCGCGAAGTCGCGCTTTACACCGGCAATGATGACAACATCGTGTCCGACCTGCTGTCTGAATTCAGAGTGCCGGGCGAGCAGGGAAGCGTGAGCATACGGTTTTCAGGCGGGCTGCTCGGACACTGGGCTGTCTGGACAAAGCGCGCCGTCGAACTGCTGGCCGAAATCAAGGCGGCACGTTCCGGTAATCAGCCGCAGCTTCAGCAACTGCTGACGCGGGCGGCTGAAGTGACAGTTGCAAATGCGGCGCTCTTTGATGCGCGCCACAATTTTGCGGGCTGCATCGCGGGGCTGCACGAAATCCTGCGGCGGCAGGGACTGATGGCGGGCCGCTGGTGTCTTGATCCTGACGAGGATTTGTCGCCGGGGCAGATGGCAGAAATTGACCGCGTCTGTGCAGACTATCCACACCTCAGTGATGATGAATTTGTCGCGCAGCACCTGGATGAGTGGCTGCGCTGAACACTTTTGTTCTATGCTGTCCGAGAACAGGGGGTTGCGCTGATCAAACCGGAGACTCTCACCATGCTGGTCAGAATTTTTGATGACAAAACCGAACTCGGAAAAGCGGCGGCGGCACAGGCAGCGGAACTGATGAAAGAGGCGATCAGGGCGACGGGCCGCGTGCGCATCATTGCGGCAACCGGCGCTTCGCAATTCGACTTTCTCGAAGCGCTGACCGCGACGCCGGGCATTGACTGGTCGCGGGTCGAACTGTTTCACCTGGATGAATACATCGGCCTGCCGATTTCGCATCCGGCCAGCTTTCGCCGTTATCTGATCGAACGCCTGATCAGTAAAACCGGCATCGAACATCATCACCTGCTGGATGGCGAACACAATCCGCAGGCAGTGTGTGAGCAGGTCGGCAGGGAACTCAATGCCGCTCCGATCAATGTGGCCTTTGTCGGCATTGGCGAAAATGGTCATCTGGCTTTCAATGATCCGCCCGCTGATTTTGAAACCGGGCAGCCTTACCTGATCGTCAGTCTTGATGAAGCCTGTCGTCGTCAGCAGGTGGGCGAAGGCTGGTTTGCTGATTTGTCAGTAGTGCCGACCCAGGCGATTTCAATGTCCGTGCGCCAGATTCTCAGGGCTGAAAACATCATCTGCGTCGTGCCCGATGAAAGAAAAGCCGCCGCCGTGCAGGCCTGTCTGGAAGACGACATCAGCCCGCTCGCCCCGGCCTCAATTCTGCGCACACATCCTGCGGTCACGATTTATCTTGATCGCGCTTCGGCTTCGCTTCTCAGAAATAGTGAATAGTGGTCAGTGGTTAGTCCGGAGTGAACGGAACAATGACCACCTTCTTTCTTCACTAACCACTAACCACTGACCACTATTCACTGACTCGTCTATGCCGCTTGAATTTCCCGGATTCTTCGATCTTCAGGTCAACGGGTTTGCCGGAGTTGATTTCAATGATCCGCAGACTGCGGCGGAGCAGGTGCAGCGCGCGATTGCGGCGATGCGCCGGACAGGTGTGACGCGGCTGTTGCCGACATTGATTACTTCGTCATTTGACGGCTTTGCCCGGTGTGCGCGAATGCTGGCGAAAATGAGCGATGCGGCGGTGGCCGGGATTCATATGGAAGGGCCGTACATTTCGCCGGTTGACGGCCCGCGCGGCGCGCATCCGCGACAACACGTGATGATTGCGTCAGTTGATGATTTCAGGCGCAGGCAGGAAGCTGCGGATGGTCGCATTCTGATTGTCACGCTCGCGCCCGAAGTTGACGGCGCACTTGAACTGACTGAGTATCTGGCGGCTTCAGGCGTTCGCGTCGCCATCGGTCATACTGCCGCACAGCCTGAACAAATCCGCGATGCAATCAGCGCGGGCGCAACGCTGTCAACGCATCTGGGCAATGGCTGCGCAAACCTGTTGCCGCGCCATCCGAATTTCATCTGGGAACAACTCGCGGCTGATGAGTTGTGCGCCAGTTTCATTGTTGACGGTCATCACCTGCCGCCCGCCACAGTCAAAACCATGCTGCGCGCCAAAACGCTGTCACGTTCGATGCTCGTCACCGATGCGATTGCCGCTGCCGGATGCGCGCCGGGAACTTATGTCCTGGGTGAAACGACGGTTGAGTTGAGCGCCGATGGCCGCGTAGCTGAACCGGGCAAAGCGTGGCTGGCGGGTTCCGCGCTGACGATGAATCGCGCGGTTGAAAACACGGTGAAATTCACCGGGCTTGCGATTTCAGAAGTGCTGCCGCTGGCTTCGACACAACCGGCTGAATTTGTCGGCTGCAAAACCTCCGGGCGCGTGGTGGCTGAATGGAATGAGGAGGCCGGACGCCTGGACATCATCAGGGTCACAGCCGAACAGGACTGCTGAAGCGGGTGAGTGAATCAAAAAAGAACTGAAGTCCTGCACACAGGCATTCTCAATTCTCAACTTTCCATTCTCAATTATTTGCAGCGGCAGTGACTGGTGAGCCTGTCTCCTGCCAGGGAATGGAGAATTGAGAATGGAGAATGGAGAATTGATTTCGCTTCTGACTACCCTATGAACAAACGCCCCATCAAACATCTGCGCTGGTACATTGCGATTCTGCTGTGTCTGGCTTCGGAACTGAATTACCTCGACCGGCAGACGCTGGCGGTGCTGATTGGCACAATCAAGGATGAGCTTGGGCTGAAGTCCGCGAATTATGGCGACATCAATGCATGGTTCCTGACGAGCTATGCGGTGATGTATCTGGTCAGCGGTCGCATCATTGATTTCGTCGGCACGCGGCGCGGTTTTATGTTTTTTGTTTCCGGCTGGTCGGTGGCGAATATGCTGCACGTTTTTGCCGGGACGGTCGGGCAGTTTTCGTTCTTTCGCTTTCTGCTCGGCGTGTTCGAGCCGGGCAGCTTTCCAGGCGGAGTGCGCGCCGTGTCGGAATGGTTTCCGATGCGCGACCGGGCGCTGGCGGTGGGCGTTTTCAATGCGGGCACGGCGCTCGGTTCGATGTTTGCTGCGCCGGTGGTGTCATTCATCGCGCTGCATTTCGGCTGGCGTTCGGCTTTTGTCGTGACGGGGGCGCTCGGCTTTTTCTGGGTGGCGGCGTGGTCGCTGATTTACCGTCTGCCCAAAGACCATCCGCGCATCAGCGAGGAAGAACGCGAGCTGATTCTCGCCGATCAGAAATCAGAGGGCGAAGCGGGCGAGCGGCCTGCACCGCTCGGTCGCCTGATTCGGATGAAGGAGACGTGGGGGTGTGTCATGGCGCGAGTGCTGACTGATCCGATCAGTTACTTTCTGAATTTCTGGATTCCGTTTTACTTTCAGAAAGAGCGCGGCTTTGATCTGAAACAGATCGGCATGTTTGTCTGGATTCCGTTTGCGGCGCTGACGCTTGGCAATCTGTTCAGCGGTGCGATGCCGCGCTTTCTGATTGCGCGGGGATGGGAACTGAGCCGGGCGCGTAAAACGACGATGCTGGCGGTATCGCTGGCGATGCCGGTCTTTTGTCTGCTGATTCCGCGCATTGAAAATCCGATGCTGGCGCTGGTGGTCGTGGCCGGAATGTTTTTCGGGCACGCGGCGTGGGGCAACATTACGCTGCCTGCCGAAGTTTTTCCGAAACAGGCCATCGGCACGGTGACGGGTCTCGGCGGCGCCCTGGGTGCGCTGGCGGGCGCAGTGACGCAACGTTACATCGGGCGCGTGGTGGATGCGTGGTCATTTGCGCCGATCTTTGCGTCGTGTGCGGGCATGTACCTGCTGGCCTTTCTGATGGTTCATCTGCTGATTGGCAGGCTGGGCGTCATTCGCCGGATTCCTGAAAATGCTGAAATGCTGCGGAATGCCTGAATCAGTTTTCGCAAAATCACGAGCGCCGAAATTATCCTGAGCAATTTCATCAACCCATTTACCGGAGCCTGAATACATGACTTCCCGGCTGCTGATTACTGTCTCAGTTCTTTTCCTGCTGGCTGTTCTGTCGGTCAGAACCGGCCCTGTGACGGCTGCTCAGCAGCCACCGCTGCGGCTGGGGATGATCGGACTCGATACCTCGCACGTCATCGCCTTTACGCGGGCGCTCAATGATCCGACCCGGCCCGATTATGTGCCGGGGGCGCGTGTCGTGGCGGCTTTCAAAGGCGGCAGTCCCGATATGGAAGCGAGCGCCACGCGCATTGAACAGTTCACCGCAGAATTGCGGGACAAGTGGGGCGTTGAGATCGTTGATTCCATCGAAGAGTTATGCCGCCGGTCAGACGCCGTGCTGCTGATGAGCGTTGACGGGCGTCGTCATCTGAGTCAGGTGCAGCCGGTCTTTGCCGCCAGGAAGCGAGTCTTTATTGACAAGCCGTTTGCCGCGAGCCTGCGCGATGCGCGCGAGATTGTGCGGCTGGCGCGTGCGGCGGGAGTTCCTTTCTTCAGTTCATCGAGCCTGCGCTTCGTGCCGGAGTTTCAGGCGCTCAGAAAAAACGGTCAGGTCGGCGAACTGCTGGGCGTGACGACGTGGGGGCCGCTCAAATTCGAGCCGCATCATCCTGATCTCTTCTGGTATGGCATTCACGGCGTCGAAGCGTTGTACGCGCTGATGGGGCCGGGGTGTGAAAGCGTCACGCGGGTGCGGGGAAGCGGCTCCGAGATGGTCACAGGCCGCTGGAAGGATGGCCGCATCGGAGTTTATCGCGGGCTGAAGGAAGGAGCGCAGCCATACGGGGTCACGGCTTACGGGAGCAAATCAGTCCAGACCGTGCAACCGGCAAACACTGATTACCGGGGCCTGCTCGTTGAGATCGTGAGATTTTTTCAGACCGGCGTTCCACCCGTCGAGCCGGAAGAGACGCTGGAAATCATCGCCTTTATGGAAGCGGCTGAGCAGAGCCGGGCGCAGGATGGGAAAGCTGTCTCTCTGAGCGAGGCGAAGTAGACTGGCGCGAGTCAGACAGCGCCGGTTTTTGCCCGGCTTCACTGATTCAGCAGATGCGGGGCAGTTGTTCGCCCGCGAGCATATCCACGATGCGCGTACCGCCGAAACCTGTTTGCAGCGTCACAATGCCGCCCGGCTCGGCTTCAACCTCACCGATGATGCAGGCGTCGCGGCCATAAGCATGTTCGCGCAGCCGCGCCAGCAGCAGTTCGGCCAGACTCGCTGAAACAATCGCCACCAGCTTGCCTTCGTTGGCCACGTAAAGCGGATCAAGGCCGAGCAGTTCGCACGCGCCTTTGACTTCCTCGCGCACCGGGATGCGGTCTTCATCCAGCCGGATGCAGACTTCCGAGGCGAGCGCGATTTCATTGAGCGTCGTCGCCACGCCGCCGCGCGTCGGGTCGCGCAGGCAGTGCAGCGCGTCGAGCGCATTGCGTGCCGCCGCTTCATCCAGCATCAGCGTCACCAGTTCATGAAGCGGCGCGCAATCGCTGGCGATGTCGGTTTCAAGTTCGAGTTCGCCGCGCGCAATCATAATCGTCGTGCCGTGATCACCGATGGTTCCGCTCAGAATGACTTTGTCTCCCGCCTCGGCGCGCGCGGCAGAAATGCTGACCGCGTGTTCAAGCACGCCGATGCCGCTGGTATTGATAAAGAGCCGGTCGGCGCTGCCTTTCTGCACTACCTTTGTGTCACCGGTGACAATCTCAACACCCGCTTCGGCGGCGGCCTCGCGCAGCGAAGCCAGAACGCGGCGCAAATCCGTGACCGGAAAACCTTCCTCAATGATGAAAGCAACGGAAAGATAAAGCGGGCGCGCACCACTCATTGCCAGATCGTTGATTGTGCCGTTGACCGCCAGCCGCCCGATGTCGCCGCCTGGAAAAAAGAGCGGCGTGACGACATAAGAATCGGTCGTGAACGCGAAGCGCTGCCGACCAAGCGTGAACACAGCCTGATCTTCAAGCTGCCCAAGCAGCGGGCTTTTCAGATATTCGAGAAACAGGCCTTCGATGAGTTCGTGCATCGCGCGCCCGCCGCTGCCGTGCGCGAGCGTGATGAATTCATCCCTGACACGCGCCTTTCTGCGCCGCGCGCGTTCGACGCGGGCAAAGAGTTGCGACGGGATGAATTCATGGCTCATAACTGCCTCTCAGTGTTGCGCGATTTGCCAGAATCGCGCTGAATCCGTCATCGGCCCGTGACGTAAGCCGCGCGATTCTGGCAAATCGCGCAACACTTCCCGGATATTCAATTGAAAACTGATCTGAATCTCAAACCCGGCCTGTAGTCACCGAACGTTCGGCCACTTTCGACAGTCTGCCGAAATTGTAATAAGCCGCGCACGCGCCTTCAGAAGAAACCATGCACGAGCCAATCGGCGTTTCGGGCGTGCAGGCTGTGCCGAAGACTTTGCACTCCCAGGGTTTTTTGACGCCCTTCAGGATTTCGCCGCACTGGCACGCTTTCGGATCAGCCACACGCAAACCGGGCACGCTGAATTTCACCTCGGCATCAAAGGCGGCAAATTTTTTGCGCAGCTTCATCCCGCTGTGCGCGATGGAACCCAGGCCGCGCCACTCGAAGTAATCGCGCGGCTCGAAAACTTCAAAGAGCGCCGCAAGCGCCCGCCGGTTGCCGTCGCGCGCCACGACACGCTGATAACGATTCTCGACTTCGGCGCGCCCTTCGACCGCCTGCCTGACGACATAATAAACAGCCTGCAGAATATCGAGTGGTTCAAAGCCGGAAACGACGAGCGGCTTGCCGTATTCGTGCGGGACGAATTCATAAGGCCGCGTGCCGATGACGGTGCTGACGTGACCGGGGCCGAGAAAGCCGTCAAGCTGCAAATCGGGCGAATCGAGAATTGCCTTGAGCGCAGGCACGATCAGAATGTGATTGCAGAAGACGCTGAAGTTTTCGATCCTGTCCTGAGCGGCCTGCCGGATGGTCAGCGCCGTCGAGGGCGAAGTCGTCTCGAAGCCGAGCGCAAAAAAGATCACCTGCCGTTCAGGGTTCTGCCGCGCAATCCTGAGCGCATCGAGCGGCGAATAAACCATCCGCACATCCGCGCCCGCCGCCTTCGCCGCCAGCAGATTCGTTTTTGAACCCGGCACGCGCATCGCATCGCCAAACGTGGTGAAGATCACGCCGGGCTGCAAAGCCAGCGCAATCGCATCATCGGTGCGCCCCATCGGAATCACGCAGACCGGACAGCCGGGGCCGTGAATCATTTCGATATTCGGCGGCAGCAAATCCTCAATGCCGTACTTGAAAATTGTGTGCGTGTGCCCGCCGCAGACTTCCATAATCCTGAGCGGGCGGTCAGTGAGTCCGGCAATCCTGTCAGCCAGCGTGCGCGCCAGATCGCGCTGCCGGTATTCGTCAACATATTTCATCTTCAGATTCCTCCGGGCACGCACGCTGGCGGCCTGCCTGACTTTGCTGCGGCACAGCGAAAGCGCGCATCCCCAGGTTATGATTCCTCGACCAGTGAAGGATGCTGCAACAACTCATGCACCAGATCCCAGACAATGTGATAAAGCGTGACGTGCGTTTCCTGAATGCGATGAATGCTCGCCGTTGGCACGATCAGGCAGTAATCAAGCAGCCCCTTAGTTTGCAGCCCGGCCATTCTGCCGCCGTCGTTGCCGGTCAGGCCAATCGTGACGATGTTCATCCGGCGCGCGGTCTGAATGGCGTGCAGCAGATTTTCTGAATTGCCGCTGGTCGAAAGCGCAAGCAGCACGTCGCCTGCGCGACCCAGCGCGATGAGCTGCCGCGTGAAGACATCAGCGAAACTCACATCATTCGCTACCGCCGTGACCATGGCCATGTCGTTTGTCAGACAAATGGCGGGCAGTGCTTTGCGCCCGACAGTGATCGGGTGCATGAATTCAACGGCAATATGCTGCGCATCGGTGGCTGAACCGCCGTTGCCGCAAACGAGCAGCCTGCCGCCGCGCTGGAACGATTTCGCCAGCGCGAGTGAGGCGGCGAGAATCGTTCCCTTGTTCTCCTCAAAAAACCGCTGCCTGACCTCAATGCCTTCTTTCGCCTTTTGCAAAAGCGAGAACTGCAGGTCAGCCATCAACTCCTGCGGCTGCCGCTCGGCAGCGTGCAGGAAAGGGTAGAATGCCTGTGAAAAGTCTTCTGCCGGATCAGGCATATCGTCACTCCAAACTTGTCTGGAACTGTTCGAACTCCGCATCGTAAGAACCGAGTTGTTGCAGCAGGCGCAGTGTTTCCAGGGCCTCCTGCTCATTCACCCGGCTCATCGCAAAGCCAACGTGAACGAGGACATAATCGCCGGGCCGCACATCGTCGAGCAGGCCCGTGTTGACGTTGCGCCGCACGCCGCCGACTTCGACTTTGGCCAGACTGCGGGCCTCGTCCACGATCTCGACCACCTTTCCGGGAATCGCCAGACACATAATTCAAATCCTCTCGCGCCGCACAGGCGGCCCATCCTGCCGCTCAGGTAAACCGTCACGGCCTGACGCATCTCCTGCGCACTGTTCATCACGAATGGCCGACAGGTTCATTCGCAGAAATCGCAGCCACTCATCCATCCCCGCGCCGGTCTTCGCCGATACTTCAAAGACCCGCAGGCCGGGGCGCACCGCCTGAATGCTGCGGTGGGCGGCGGCGACATCGAATTCAACTGCCGCTGCAATGTCCATCTTCGTCAGCACCGCAACATCAGCGGTGTTGAAGATCGTGGGATATTTGAGCGGCTTGTCTTCGCCTTCGGTTGAAGACATCAGCACCAGCCGCAACGCTTCGCCGAGGTCGTAGCTGGCGGGGCAGACGAGGTTGCCGACATTTTCGATAAAGAGCAGGTCGAGTTCATCAAGTCGCCAGTCCTCAAGCGCACGTTCGACCATGGCGGCGTCGAGATGACAAACCGTGCCGGTCGTGATTTGTCTGACCTTCGCTTCAGTTCGGGCCAGTCGGGCCGCGTCGTTTTCGGTCGCCAGATCACCGACGAGCGCCGCCACGCGACAGCGCGGATGCAGGTGCGCCAGCGTCTTTTCGAGAAACATTGTCTTGCCCGCGCCCGGACTCGACACAAGGCTGATGACAGTGACGCGGGCGCGCTGAAACTTTTCGCGCAATGCGCGTGCGAGCAGATCATTCTGCTTCAGCACGTTCTGTCGGACTTCAACGAGTCGCGGCGCCTTCATGATGTGATCTCCAGGGCGGTGACTTCGAGTTCTCTGCCGCTGACGATTTCGGGCGTCGGCGCGGCGCAGACCGGACAGCAGAGCGCGGGCAGGGAAGCCATCAGGCGCTGCCTGCGGCACGCGGGGCACCAGGCCGCTACCGGCACGTCTTCGATCACCAGCCGCGAACCTGCGAGCGCCGTGTCAGCCACCGCCACTTCAAAAGCAAATTGCAGGGCATCAGAGACAACGCCCGACAGGCGACCGATTCTGAGGTGAATCGCATTGACGTGAACGCCGCGCGCGGCGGCCTCTTCGCTCGCCATGTCAATGATGCTCAGAGCGATGGACAACTCGTGCATGCGTGTGACCAGTGATGAGTCAATTCACAGCGCCCGACGCCGCGCTGCTGCTGCCTCCGGCGTTACATCGAACTGATGCGAATGTAGCGCTTGATGTCCGGCAGGCTGGTGATGACTCCGGCAGCAACTGCCGCCGCCGCCGCGCCGCCGATCAGTTTCAGCACCCAGTGATTCGATTTGTGCCGACGCTTGAATGGATTGGCTCTCAGATTGAAACTCACGATTCATCCTCCTTGTTTTCAGCCTGCCTGGCTGGCCGGAACCTGTTCGCTCTGCAATTCACCGATCAGCCGCGCGACGAGCGAATCAACCATCAGCGCAGCTTCATTCACAGCTCTTTCAACCGGCGCGCTCAGGCCCATCAGCCCTTCAGCGGGGCCGAGCGTCAGCGGCTCGCAGCCGACGACCAGCAAACGCGGACACGCGCCGCCCATTGCTTTGACCAGGCTCAGCGCCTTCAGCGGATTCATGCCGTGCGCCTCGACCATTCCACCCTGCGCTGCCAGTTCATCCGGCTGCTGCGCGTCAGGTTCGATCAGATAAAGCGTGCCCGGCTCGCCGCCGCGCTGCACTGCGTCCAGCAGGATCGCCGCGTCATAACCGTCGAGCAGCGCATACGTGAGATCGAGGCTGCGAATCCCGAAATCAATGACACGCACGCCGTCGGGCCAGTTGCGACCGGCCAGATAACGCGCGACTTCGCTGCCGAAAGCATCATCGCCCAGAAAGATGTTGCCGATTCCGGCAATCAGGATGCGCGGCTTATTCAGGCCGGAGAGAGATGACGGAACAGACGGAAATAACGGAACAGACGGAACAGGACAGACCTTGTTCAGTTCTGCTTCCGTCTGTTCCGTTATTTCCGTCTGTTCCGTCATCTCTCTGTCTGTCCTGTTTCGGCCTGACTTCATTCCGTTGGCGCGAGCGTCTCGACCTCAGCGGGCGCGAAAAAAAAGCGATGACCGGGCTGCCGCAGCAGGCCCAGGTCTTTGCCCGGATCGTCATCCACCACGACCGCGAGCAGGATGTTGTTTTCATAGTCCTGCTCAATCGCTTCAATCGTCGCGGTTCTGCCCGCCAGCGCCAGATCCATAATGTCGCCGCCCTGACGCGGTCGCAGCCGCACGCGGTCGCCCTTCCTCACTTCGACATTGCCGACACGGACTGAATCAACCGGCGTGCGATCTTCCAGCAGTTGCCATTCCCATTCGTTCATGAACTTTCACCAGCCACACGTCGCAACCCGCGCACTGCGCCGTGCAGCTTTGCCAGATGTTCGGCGGGCAGCGATTCGGTGCGCTCAAGCAGTTGCCGCGCGCGTTCGTCCGCTGCCCGCATCTCCGCTTTTTCGGCATCGGTCAGCGTCAGAATGCGGAGCGTCAGCATTTCGTCAATCTCCGTTCCGTCAAAGAAATCGCCCGGACTTTCGGGCGCCACTTCCGGGTAATCGTAAAGAATGATCGGCGATGACAGCATCGTGTCACGCTCGCCATCCGCGCCGACCAGCACCGGCCAGGTCCCGACGTTGCGACAGAGGCGGGCGCTTTCGCGCAATGCTTCGGGCGGGTCAAGCAGCGACACGAATTCGCCGCCGTTCACATTCAGAATCGTGTGCGTCGAAACGAACGAATGCAGCAGCGCCTCATCGCGGCCTGCTGTGCTGTCCGGCGCAAACGGCGTTTCGTTCATCACCCGCGCCGTCAGTCGGCAGGTTCGTTCGGACAATTGTTCAGCGGCAAGATGAATCGTTCCGGCCAGGGCCTGCTGCCTGCGAACCTCAGTGTGATCACTGGTCGTCTGCGCCGGAAAGGTGAAAGTCAGTTGATGCGGCGCTGAGAGCAGTTCGCTGAGCATCAGGCCGGTGGCGCATACGTCGCGCTCAACGGCCTCCTGCCACGCTTCATCGTCTGCGCCTCGTGTTTCGCGCGAAACCAGATGCAGAAAGCGCACGCTGATGCTGAGCGTGGTTTGTTCATCGCCCTGCCACAAACACTCAGTCTGCATCTGCGACGGCCCGCTGGCGGCGCACGCAGGCGGGGACAGCACACCGAAATTGAAACGCTGGCGGTTTTTCACTGCCGAAGGCCGGTACGGGTAAAGGATGTAGCCTTCGTAAAGCGTCGCCCTGATGATGTTGTTGACGAGTTGATTGTTCATCAGTGAATCGTTTCCCCGGAATCAGCATCATCCTCAGGGCGATGAAAGTCTTCCGGTTCGTCGTGTTCAGGAATAATCCGCTCCAGCGCCTGCTCGAAAGTCGGCAGCCCGTGCCGCACCTTGTAACGATAAAGCCGCTCGAACACATCGCGCCGCAGACACAGCCACGCGCTGTTCGGGTAATACAGTTCCATCATCTCGCGCCACACGCTGACAGGCAGGCGGTAATTTGCCTCTTTTTCCCAGGCAAGCTGCGTCACCTGCAATGCGCTGTCCGGCGCGGCATAAAAGATCGTGCCGTTGAAAAGCAGCAGAATCGGCACATCGCCTGCCTCCAGCCCCGCAAAATATTTCGTCGCCGCGACGTTGAAATCGAACGAGCAGGGAACGAGTAAATCAACCGTCGTGCTGCCGGTGAATGACGGAATCATCACGCTGGTATTTGTCCAGAGCAGACTGCGCAGCGTGCGATCCCACAACTCCGGTTCGCCGAACAGATCACGCAGTTTCTCAGCCTCTTCGGTGTTGTAACGACGATGCGCCACATCAAGCATGATCTGGCAGCGCAGCATCACCGAATGAATCGCTTCAGCCGCGTCGGCATTGCTGACGCGCAGTCTGAAGGCAAGCGTTGGCGCAGCGGCATAACGCAGCGGCTCAACGCCCGAAACTTCAAAGTTCAGATCAGGCACGCCACGCCTCCTGAGTTGTTGCTGACCTTTGTTTCAGTTCAGCAAAGAATTGCCTGATCTCTTCCCACACTTCAGCGCCGCCCGACAGCCCGCGCCAGCGCGCGCGCACAAGACCGACCAGCCTGAAGCATTCGTCCATCGGCGCAATGAAATATTCGCGCGCGCTGCCGACGCGGTTGACGAGCAACGCTTCGACATCGGGTTCAAGTTCCTGAAGCTGCGGATTGGCCCGAACGATTTCAGCCCACGTTGCCGGATCGGGCATTGCTTCGGTCGGCCCGGCAGGACTCGGATAAAGCGCAATGATTTTGTCCGCAGCGGAACTGCGGAAAAAAAATGCGAGGCTGATCGGAATCAGCAGGCTTTCCCACTGCTCATCGGTCAGTTGAAAATCCGGCAGCGCGCGCGCGCGCTCAGGCACACGCCGGTACTTCGTCTCGCCCTGAGAACTGAAGAGAATCGCACAGGCCCGGCAGATGCAATGCAGCCGCCGCTGCTCCGGCTCGAGCAGATGCTGATGCGCGGCGGCAAGTTCAGCATTGCAGAAATCGCACTGCTCGACCGGCGCGCGCGAACGGGCGAAGCGACGCAGCGTGGCAAACGCGCTGTCGGTTGCTGATGAGAGAGAGTCCACGACTTTTCCGACCCCCGTGTTTATGCCGGCGGAATATATGGACTGTCCGGGTCAATCGGCAGCATCCGATCAGGATTGACGCCCGTCACGTCATCCGGTCTGAAGTCCGTGCGCCGCACACGATTGTCGTAGCGGACATAATGGCCTTCGGGTTTGATGATGGCGGGTTCGCGCTGTTTTTCCGGTTCCTCTCGTTCAGTCATGGGCTGCTGTCTGGATGTTCGCGGTGCTGCCATAACAACTCCTTTCCGGTTCTGTTTTGTCTGGTCGCGCCTGAAGCTGGACGAGACCGTTTGCGGCTGTCTGTTGTGCGCTTTCAGCGATGATGGTCGTCACGTCGGGCGCGGCTTCGTAAACTGCCTCTTCAATCAACTGTCTGAGCGTCTCGGTGGATGACGGGCAACTCCGGCAGCTTCCGACGAGCCGCAGGCTCACCGTGCCGTCATCAATGCCGAGCAGTTCAACGTTGCCGCCGTGCGAGTTCAGATACGGGCGCACTTTGTCGAGCGCCGAGCGAACGCGCGTTTCCACATCTTCCGGGTGCAGGCCGTAGAGCAGCAGCATGCCGGAGACGAGTTCATCATCCGCGAATCGCTCCATCAGCAGCCATCCCGGCTCGCCCGCTTCGTCCACGAGTTCCATGAGGCGGTCAAGGCCCGCGCCATGCAAACTCATCAGCAGTTGCACGAGTTCGATGACGCGGGCCTTGTGATGCGGGTCGGCCATCGCCTCGGTTTCGTGAATGATGGCTTCGACCCGCTGCATTTGTCGGCGAATTTCCTGCTTGTCAATCCGGGCCATAAATGATTTCTGGTTGTGGTTCAGCCATGCACACCGAACATCGGTGAATGGTGCGTTTCGAGTACCCTGCCGTTGCCGAGGAACATATGCACACCGCACGGCAGGCACGGATCAAAGCTCCGCACGGCGCGCATGATGTCAATGCCCTTGAATTTGTCAGGGCCGTTTTCCTCGAAGATCGGTGTGTTCTGCACGGCGTCCTCATACGGCCCCGGCGTGCCGTAGATGTCGCGCGGATTGGCGTTCCAGGGTGTTGGCGGATACGGGTGATAGTTGGCGATCTTTTTGTCGCGGATGACGACGTGATGCGACAGCACGCCGCGCACCGCTTCGTGGAAGCCGCAGCCGATGGCTTCTTCCGGCACTTCAAAATCCGTCCACGTCCGGTTGTGACCGGCGCGCACTTCATTCATCGCCTCTTCGCAGAAATGGAGCGCGCACGCGGCGGCGTAAGCCTGGAAATATGTCCGCGCGCGGTCGCGTTCGATGGCGTTCGACCATTTCGGAATCTTCCATTCAAATGTCGTTTCGCCAAGCGTCGCCGTCTTCGGCAGATTGATCAGGACGCTGTGACCTGTCGCTTTGACATAGCCAATGTCAACAAGACCATTGGCCGCCGTTGCCCATAAACGCGGCAGCGGGCCGCCGCCTGTGTCAATCGCCAGATATTCGCCCGTCCGCTCGTCGTACCAGCGCGGCGACATGACCCACGAATATTTACCGGTGAAGTCGCGCTTCTGCGGCTGCGGAATCGTCGTCTGATTCCAGGGATGCCGTCTGTCCACGGGATTGCCGAGCGGGTCGCGCGCGACAAAGGTTTCGCCGCCTTCTTCCCAGTCCTCGTAAAACGAACTGCCGAGCAGGATGCGAATGCCGAGATTGATGTCCACGAGGCTGTTGGTGACGATCTTCCCGTCCACGATGATGCTTGGCGTGACATACATCGCTCGGCCCCATTCGGCCATGTTCCGGTAAGTGTAATCGCAGACTTCAGGGTTATTGAATGAACCCCAGCAGCCCATCAGAATGCGCCGCTGCCCGACCTTTTCGTAACCTGGCAGCGCTTCGTAAAAGAAGTCGAAGAGATCATCGTGCAGCGGGACGACCTTCTTCATAAACTCGCAGTACTTCATCAGCCGCACCAGGTAATCGGTGAAGACCTGAATCGTGCCTGCCGTGCCGACGCCGCCGGGATAAAGCGTGGAGGGATGAACGTGGCGGCCTTCCATCAGACAGAACATTTCGCGCGTCATGCGGCTCATCTGCAACGCTTCGCGGTAGAATTCGCCCGTGAAGGGATTGAGCGCGGTCATAATGTCAGCGATGGTGCGGAAGCCGTGCTGTGCGGCGTGCGGGGCCTGTTTCTTCTGCGCTTTTTCCCAGACGCCGGGATTGGTCTCTTTGACCATGTTTTCGCAGAAGTCCACGCCGACCAGATTATCCTGAAAGATATTGTGATCGAACATATACTCGGCGGCTTCGCCGAGGTTGATGATCCACTCGCCGAGGTCGGGCGGGCGAATGCCGAAAGCCATATTCTGCGCATAGACGGCGCAGGTCGCGTGATTGTCGCCGCAGATGCCGCAGATGCGGCTGGTGATAAAATGGGCGTCGCGCGGATCCTTGCCTTTCATAAAGACACTGTAGCCGCGAAAGATTGACGAGGTGCTGTAGCACTCGGCCACCTGCCGGTTTTTGAAATCAATTTTGGTAAAGATGCCCAGGCTTCCGACGATGCGCGTGATCGGATCCCAGTTCATCTCGACCAGCCCCGGAGTTTCCGGCAGCACATTCTTTTTGATCTGCGTCGCAGTAGCCATAAGTGATTCCTTTCAGGTAAGACAGAAGCCGCCAGGTTGAAACAGTCAGGACAGGGAAGTGGCACAGGCCACGCCGGAACGCGGGGCAGGCTGCACGACAATTCCCCGGCTGATCAGTACGTCCTGGGATGGTAACCAGTCGTCAGGCGCGTCCCGCGATGACGCCACTTCGGTTCCTTGTTGACGGTGTTGTTGGTGATGCCTCGCAGCGCGCGAATCGTTTTGCCATAAAGTCCGACCGTGCCCGCCGAAATCGTCGCGCCCGGCGGTTCTTCCATAAACGGCATGAACTTGTCTGGAAAGCCCGGCATGGTGCAGGCGATGCAGACGCCGCCGACATTCGGACAACCGCCGATGCCGCGCATCCAGCCGCGCTTGGTCACATTGCAATTGACGACCGGCCCCCAGCAGCCCAGTTTCACCAGACATTTCGGCGAGCCGTACTGTTCGGCAAAATCGCCCTGCTCGTAATAGCCCGCGCGGTCGCAGCCTTCATGCACTGTTTTGCCAAAGAGCCAGGTCGGGCGCAGCTTGTCGTCGAGCGGAATCATTGGCGAGAGTCCGGCGGCCTGATAGAGCAGGTAGAGCACCGTCTCCATGAAATTATCCGGCTGCACGGGACAGCCCGGCACATTGACAATCGGAATGCCTGCCCAGGAGCGGAAGTTCCAGCCGAGATGATCGGCCAGCCCCATGCAACCCGTCGGATTGCCCTGCATCGCGTGGATGCCGCCGTAGGTCGCGCAGGTCCCGATGGCCATCACGGCCCAGGCCTTCGGCGCAAGGCGGTCAATCCATTCAGTCGTTCTGATCGGCTGCCCGGTTTCCCAGTCCGTACCCTGCGCGGCCCAGTAGCCTTCGCTCTTGATGCTTTCGTTGGGAATCGAGCCTTCGACGACAAAGACGAACGGATCCAGTTCGCCCCGTTCGGCTCTGACGAAGTAATCCATGAACTCTTCGCCGACCTCATAGGCCACGACCGGATTGTGGAGGTGAACTTTGGGCAGCCCCGGAATCGCTCCGAGCAGCACGTCTTCAATGCTCGGCTGTTCGGCGGCGGTAATCGAAACCGTATCGCCATCACAACCCAGGCCTGCCGTCAGCCAGACGATATGAACTTCCCTGACATCCGGCGGGCGATCACTCAGGCGCGATACTGATGTCATAATTTTCCTCCTCGTTTGATGGCCCAAAGAGATGCGTTGCTCGACAGCGGGGAAAGCGCGAGCGTTGACAGGCGGGGAGTGGACAATAACCAACTGACAGGGCAGCGAAACAGGAAGAAAGACATACCCACTGTCTGGAACGGAAAAGCAACCAGCAGCCAGACAAACGATATTTTCTTTCTCCGGGTAGTCACCGCAGTCCCGGCCTGCGGCGAACGTCATGGCAATTCAAACTGCCATCAGCTTATACCGGTGTTGCAACGCTCGTCAGTCCGCAAACGTACAAAGCGCGCCCACTGTCGGCAACGACGTTCCTGAGTCCGATAATGACCAGCGGTTCTGTCCTGAAGCTGGCTTGTCATTTCATTACATCATGACGTGAAGAGGCTTTGACCAGGTGCCGGTCATATCAGGCTTCAATTGCGTAAACGGGAAGTGTTGCGCGATTTGCCAAAATCGTGCAGTTCACGCAAGGGGCCGATAGCGGATGCCACGCGATTTTGGCAAATCGCGCAACACTGAACACTAGTTATTCTGTATACTGATTTGAACTTTGATCTGAAAACATTGGAACAGTACCGGGAGCGTCAGCGACCTGGCACCTTGCAGTGTAGGCGTCTGCGAGGTTCCCGGTCGCTGATGCTCCCGGTACTGTTCCGGCACAGATCGTGTGGTTCTGTCGTTGCGCCGGGTTCAGTCGAACTGCCTTCCTGAAGGCCTGTGAATTAAGGTGATTGACGTGAGACGCGAATTGTATGGTTTCGCAGATGGTTTCTTCCGGTTGTCATCTTTGTTGCCACGACATTTTTATACAATTCGTTTCATCTCCCGCTCAGTTCCTGACCCTGCCCGCAGACGCTGTGATGAAACGGCGTAACCATCAGCATAAGGTTCATTATCAGACTCAGTTGTTCGGCCTGTCCCCGGCACAGGCCCCCTGCCTCGGCACTCCTGCATTCGCACCGAAATCTGAAACACGCCCCTGTCCCAGGCCTGTCCGACTTTTTTTCAGGATTTTACAGAAACGATGAGTTCCTGACGCTACATATCAGTGAGCACATAAAAACGAAATCCGTAAATCCCCCGTCACAGTCAGGTCAGCGACGGGCTGGCTCGGATGCAGTCGGGATGGCACTGCCGGTGAGCCAGCCCGTTCGGGAGAGGTGTGCCTGCGCTTGTCATTACTGAAAGGGACAGCCATGCAAACTCGGAATCAGAAAGACCAGATCAAAGAAGCCATTCATTACGCGTTCCTGAAAGCAGCTATTTCACTTTTTATGATGCTGACTGTGCTGTCAGTCTCAGTCCGGGTGCTGGCGCAATCCTGTGAGCCGTCCGATCCGTTTATCAATGTGCGCCGAACTGCGCCCGCAACGGTGCGTCCTGATGACTGGCTGGGTGCTTATGAATGGGACACTGAAGCCCCTGTCGCTGGTGACTCTGACATCGTGACAGCCGCTGAGCGCGTGGCTGAACTCGGCCTGCGCACCTTTCGCTTCCCGCTCTTCCCTGCCCGTCATCAGACTCTGCTCCAGACCGCGATGCAGCCGGATGTGGTGCGGGTACTCAGTGAAGAACGCCTTCGCACCTTCATTATCACGCTCTATTCAGAGGCTGATCTGGCGCATCCCTGGCTTGACGGCTATTCCGATGAAGAGGCCGCTGCCGAAGCGCAGGAGATTGCGCAACTGCTCAACTGGCTGCGCGCTTTTTACCCGGATCGCGTCTTTCTTTTTGCCAACTGGGAAGGCGACAACGCCCTGCGCGGTCACTGGCGCCGGGCGGCTGATTACGCGCGCTGGATCAATACCCGAACTGCTGCCATTCGCGCGGCCCGCGATGACGGAGGCCGTTTTTACAGCGTGCTGGAGTTCAATCTGGTGCGCCCGCAAATGGCTGGCGACCACGTCATCATCAGTGAACTGGCCGCGCATCTGGAGTACGACTTTGCCTCTTACTCGGCTTACCAGTCATCGAATGCCGGAACGCTGCCGCAGGATCTGCCGCTGATTCTCGAACACCTGCGGATTCCGGCGAGTCGGCTGATCATCGGTGAACTGGCCATCTATCGTGAGCTTTTCAGCACGGAAGCGGCGGCGGAAAGTTACCTGCGGCAGACGCTGGATGAGTTGCAGCAGGCGGGCGTCAGGTATGTCGTGTTGTGGCAGGTTTACAACAGCACCCCGCGCGGCAGCACCTGGCTTAATGACGGGCTGTTTGACGATCAGGGCCAGCCGACCTTTCGCGCCCGTGTCGCCCGCAGCTACACTCTGACCGGCTGGCAGCGGTAAACGGAACAGACAGCAGCTTCACTAATCAGATTCAATCCTCCTTTCTTTCCTTCAAGACAGAAAATCCGGCCTGGCTCTATGATGGTTCGGGCACGCAGATGTATTTTTTCACTGAGCCACCGGAACACAGCGAAAGTTGAGTGGCCGACGCAGAGCATGTTGCGGCATAATTCTTTCCCTGTGCCTCAGTGCCGCTGTGGCCTGCTTCGCTTTTCTGACTGAAGGCGGCGAATCTGACGCCGCCCGACCTGACTCATTCAACGACACAACCTATGAAACGATTCTCTCCCCTGCTGTCCGGTCTGCTGATCTGTTTCGTGATCCTTCAGGGCGTGGCGCAAAACGGCGGTCAGTCATCGCTGGCCGTGGTGCTGCGTGACGGGTTTCAGTATCGCAATCTCGGCCCGTTCCGCGTGGGTGGCTGGGTATCGGATATAGCTGTTCCTGAAACGCCTGCCAAAGCTCACCTCTACACGTTCTACGTCGCCGCGCGGCACGGTGGCGTGTGGAAGACGACCAACAACGGCACAACCTTCGAGCCGGTCTTTGATCAACAGCCTGTTGCGGCGATTGGTGCGCTGGCCGTTGCTCCTTCAAACGGCGATCACGTCTGGGTCGGCACGGGCGACGCTTCAGGTGCGCGTTCGGCGTACCGGGGCGATGGCGTTTACAAATCAACCGACGCGGGCCGGACGTGGCAGAACGTGGGTTTGAAAGACAGTCATCACATCGCCCGCATCGTCGTGCATCCCGCCAACCCCGACATTGTTTATGTGGCCGCGATGGGCCATCTTTACACCACCAGCGATGAGCGCGGTGTTTTCAAAACAACTGACGGCGGCAGAAGCTGGAAGAAGGTTCTTTACGTCAGCGACCGCACCGGCGCGATTGATCTGGTGATCAGCCGTAACGATCCGAACACGCTGTATGCCGCCATGTATGACCTCAAACGCGATCCCTGGCGCATTGTGGATGGCGGCGCAGGCAGCGGCATTTACAAGTCCACAGACGGCGGCGCGCACTGGAAGAAGCTCGAAAACGGCCTGCCCACCGGCACGATTGGCCGCATCGGCATTGACCTTTATCAGCAGAATCCCGGCATCCTCTATGCCGTCATTGACAACCGCAACACGCGGACGACAGCGCAGGGTCAGCCTTCAATCATCGGCGGCGAAGTTTATCGCACCGACGATGCGGGCGCGACGTGGCGCAAGGTGAGCGCCGACAAGGATGACGTGAGCCGCAAATCAGGTTACGCCTTCAACCTGCTGCGGATTGATCCGGCCAATCCTGACCGCGTCTTTATCACCGGCTCGAATCTGATCGAAACAACCGATGGCGGCAGGACGTGGGCGGGCCTGAGCAACTTTGGCGAAGGTCGCCCCGCCGAAGGCCGACAGCCGCCTTATCGTCCGTTCCGGCGCGCCTTCGGTGATTTCCGCACGCTCTGGATTGATGCGCAAAACCCCGAACGAATGATGGCCGGTTCAGACGGCGGCGTGTTTGTTTCCTATGATGGCGGCAAAACCTGCGATCATCTCAACAACCTGCCGCTCGGCGAGGTTTACGCGCTGACGGTGGATATGGAAGCGCCATACAACATTTACGCCGGATTGCAGGATCACGAATCGTGGCGCGGGCCGAGCAATGGCTGGTCGGGCAGCATCGGGCTGGAAGACTGGACCACCACCGGCATCGGCGACGGCATGTACAATCAGGTTGACCCGACTGACAGCCGCTGGGTTTACAACACGCAGGAATTTGGCCGTCACGCGCGCTTCGATCAGAAAACGCGCGAACGCAAAATCATTGCGCCGGTGCGAAAACAGGATCAGCCGGTGCTGCGCTTCAACTGGGTCGCGCCGCTGCGCCTTTCGCCGCACGATCCGAAAACGCTCTATGCCGGAGCGCAGGTGCTCTTTCGTTCGACTGATCGCGGCGAAACCTGGCAGGAGATCAGCCCCGATCTGACCACGAACGATCCGAACAAAATCAGCCCGCCCGGCGCAGCCATTCAGCATTGCACGATCACGACCATTGCCGAATCGCCCGCGCAGGCTGGCGTCATCTGGGTCGGCACCGATGACGGCAAAGTGCAGGTCACAAAGGACGGAGGCGCAAACTGGCTTGACGCGACGAAAGCCATTGCCAGAGCTGGCGGGCCGGAGGACGCCTGGACGAATCGCGTGTTTGCCTCGCATTTCCAGGCGGGCACGGCATACATTGCCAAATCGCGCCACCGGCAGGATGACTTTCGCCCGTTCCTTTACAAGACCACTGATTTCGGCGCGACGTGGACGGCTATTCACAACAACCTGCCTGCGCGCCCGATCAATGTGATTCAGGAAGACAGCGTGAATCCCGATCTGCTGTTCGTCGGCAACGATATGGGCGTCTATGTTTCGCTCGACGGCGGCAAAGCGTGGTATGCGCTGAAAGGCAATATGCCGCTTGTCGCCGTCCACGATCTGATCGTGCATCCGCGCGAAGGCGATCTGGTCGTCGGCACTTACGGGCGCGGCATCTGGGTCACGGACATTACGCCGCTGCGCGAAATGCAGAAAGCATTACAGGCCGAGGCGTACCTGTTTGCGATTGAGCCGAAGGCGCGAAGGCGCGAGGGCGCGCAGGGCAATTATCGTTTGTTCGGCGACCGCCTGGCGGTGACTCCGAATGAACCGAACGGGCTGACCTTTGTTTATTACCTGAAGGAAGCCGCGAAAGACAAAGTCACATTGACCGTCACTGATGCCGGCGGTAAAACGATGCGCACACTTGAAGGCACAACCAGAGCCGGACTCAATCGCTTGGTGCTGCCGCTCGTTGATTTCGGTCAGCAGTTCGGTGGCGGCGGACGCGGGCCGAATCTTCCACCGATTCAGCCGGGCGATTACACCGTGACGCTGCAAACCGGCGGCAGGCAATTCACCCAAACGGCGCGTGTGCTGGCGACGCCATAAAACATCATGCCTCAGGCGCAACTCTGCATTCTGCTTTTGCTGACTTTCGGCGCGTGGCCGATGAATGGACAAACACGCGCGAAACTACTCGATCCAGCCAGACTCAGTCAGCGCGCGCCCGCACAATTCAATGTGCGAATGGAGACGAGCAAAGGCGTCATTGTGATTGAAGTCCGGCGCAACCTGGCGCCGCACGGCGCAGATCGTTTTTACAACCTGGTGCGGGCGGGCTATTACGATCAGGTGTGCTTTCATCGCGTCATTGCGGGCAAATGGGCGCAGTTCGGCATCAACGGCAATCCACAGATAGCCCAGGCCTGGCGCACGCAAACGATTCCCGATGATCCGCCCGGCATCTCAAATCAGCGCGGCACAGTGGCCTTTGCCTTCGCCGTACCGAATGGCCGCACCACGCAGGTTTTCATCAACCTGCGCGACAATTCAGCCACGCACGACAAGGAACCGTTCGTTCCGTTCGGCAAAATCATTGCGGGAATGGAAGTCGCTGACGCCCTCAATGCCGAATACGGCGAAGCGGCGGGCGGCGGCATTCGTGCGGGCAAACAGGCGCCGCTCTTTGAAGGCGGCAATGAATGGCTGGCAAAAAACTTTCCGCGCCTCGATTACATCCTTCGCGCACAGGTCGTGAAGCACAAATAAACGCCTATGAAATTCCGACTCAGATCTGTTTGTCTCGTCCTGCTGCTGTGCGCCGCACCAGCGTTTGCGCAAACACGCGGTATCACGCCCGAAGATTATTTCGCGTTTGAATTCCTGAGCGATCCGCACCTTTCGCCCGATGGCAGGCTGGTCGCGTTTGTCGTGACCAGAGTGGATCGCGCACAGAACCGGCGCAATTCGGCGATCTGGATGACAGCAGCGGATGGTTCGCGCGCGCCCTGGCAATTCACAACCAGCCCGCAATCCAGCACGTCGCCGCGCTGGTCGCCGGATGGCCGCGCGCTCGCCTTTCTTTCGGCGCGCCCGGCTGAATCAGGCGCACAGGAACAGCCGCGTCCGCAGGTATACGTGTTGTCGCTCGATGGCGGCGAAGCGCGGCGGGTAACGAATCTGAAAAACGGCGTGAGCGTGTTTCAATGGTCGCCCGATGGTTCGCGCCTCGCGGTCGTCAGCCGCGTCGGGCCGGGCGACAGCCGCCCAACGGGAAAGGAAGACAGCAAAGACCGCAGCGACGTGCGGCATTACAAAGACACGCGCTACAAATTCAATGACACGGGCTGGTTCGATGATCGCCGCACGCACCTCTGGACAGTTGATGTCACCAGCGGCGCGGCCAGACAGATCACCGAAGGCAATGACTGGAACGACAGCGACCCGCAATGGTCGCCCGATGGAACGAAGCTCGCCTTTGTTTCCAACCGCACGGGCAGGGAGTACGAAGACAATCGCAACAGCGACGTGTGGGTGATCTCTGCCGAAGGCGGCGCGCTGACAAAAATCTCCGATCACGCCGAAGCCGACAACAGTCCGCGCTGGTCGCCCGACGGCAAAACCATCGCCTTCATCGGCGCGACACGCGAACGCGAGCATCCGAAAATCTGGCTGGCTTCGGCGACGGGCGGCACGGCTTCAACACTCGCGGCCAGCGGACTCGATCTGATTCCGACCGGTCTGGAATGGTCAGCCGATGGGCGCGCGCTGTTTTTTGAAACGGGCGTGAAAGGCGAGTACCACCTGTTTCGCGCTGACCTCGCGTCGAAAGCGATTGCCCAGGTCACGACCGGCGCGCGAGCCGTGCGTGCGGTGGATTTCAGCAAAGGCGCGATGGTTTACACGGTGAATGATTTCAGGCATCTCGACGATCTGTTTATTGCTGATGTGAACGGCAGGAACGAACGGCAACTGACGCACTTGAATGCCGCGCTGTGGAAGCAGTTGCAACTCGCCGATGTCGAACGCTTCACATACAAGAGCGCCGACAACTGGGACGTGGACGGTTTCATCGTCAAGCCGATCAATTATCAGGAAGGCAGGAAATATCCGCTGATTCTCAGCATTCACGGCGGCCCGGCGGGAATGTACGGCGTGGACTGGTTTCACGAGTTTCAGGTTTATGCGGCCAAAGGCTACGGCGTGCTGTACACGAACCCGCGCGGCTCGACGGGTTATGGCGAGAAATTCGAGCGCGGCATCTTCGGCGAATGGGGCGGCAAGGATTATCAGGACGTGATGAACGGCCTGGACGCGGCGCTCAAACGTTATGCGTGGATTGACGCCGACAAACTGGGCGTGACCGGCGGCAGCTATGGCGGCTTTATGACGAACTGGATTGTCGGCCACACCGACCGCTTCAAAGCCGCAGTCACCTTGCGCAGCGTCGTCAACTTCATCTCTGACGAAGGCACGCGCGACGGTGCGTATGGCCACAAGGATGATTTCGGCGGCGACCTGTTTGAGAAATTCGATCTCTACTGGGATCGCTCACCGCTCAGGTACGCGAAGAATGTCAGAACACCGACGCTGATTCTGCATTCGGACAATGACTTTCGCGTGCCGCTCGAACAGGGCGAGCAATGGTTCCGTGCGCTGAAGCATTTCGGCGTGACCACGGAAATCGTGATGTTCCCGCGCGAGAATCACAACCTGACGCGCACCGGCGAACCGAAACATCTGGTCGAAAGTCTGAACTGGCAGTTGTACTGGTTTGCACGCTTCATTGACGGCAATGCCGCCGCTGTTCCACCCGACCTGAAGTAACTCATCAGGTCGGTGGTCGCGTGGCTGATGACGCGCACATAAAATCGTTCATCCACGAAGCCACACGAAGTGACACGAAGAAAAGGTGACAGAGAAGTTCAGATTCATCCGATTTTCTCTTTTCCCTTTCTCCTCTTCTTCGTGTCACTTCGTGTGGCTTCGTGGATGAAATAAATCCTTCTCCTGGTAACTTCATCAACCAAACTTGTCAGAAAACGCCTATGAACACCCGATCCCGTATTCTGCTTTTCACCCTCATCGCAATGATTTGTCTTGCCACTGTCGGCTCACAAATCAGCGCACAACGCCCCGGCGGCGCATTTCAGCAATCACCGCAGCAAATTGAAATGACCGATGGCCCGACGATCATCAATGGCGTAGACGTGAGCCGCCTGCAATTCCGCTACGTCGGCCCGCCAGGCAATCGCGTCTCCGCCGTCGTCAGCCCGCCGGGCAACAAGCAGGTCTATTACGCAGGCGCGGCGTCGGGCGGCGTCTTCAAATCCACTGACGGCGGCGTGGTGTGGAAGCCCGTCTTCGACAAACAGAAATCGCAATCCATCGGCGCGCTGGCGATTGCGCCGTCCAATCACGACATTGTGTGGGCAGGCACGGGCGAAAGCTGGATTCGCAGCGGCGTGTCACTTGGCGACGGTGTATACAAATCTACCGACGCGGGCGCGACGTGGCAGCGGATGGGCCTCGAACTGACGGGACGCATTTCGCGCATCATCGTGCATCCGACGAATCCTGACATTGTGTATGTCGGCGCAGTCGGACACGGCTACGGCCCGCAAAAAGAGCGCGGCGTTTATCTGACGAGAGACGGCGGCAAGACGTGGCAGCAAACGCTTTTCGTCAATGAAAACACGGGTGTGTCGGAACTGGCGATGGATCCGTCGAATCCGAACATCCTGTTCGCGGGTACGTGGGAGTTTGTGATTTATACCTGGGGCAAATACAGCGGCGGCACGGGCAGCGGCGTCTTCAAATCTACCGATGGCGGCGCGACGTGGCGGCGACTGACGCCCGCGCAGGGCTTGCCCGAATCGCCGCTCGGCAAGATTGCTGTTTCGATTGCGCCGAGCAATCCGCAACGTGTGTATGCGTTGATCGAAACCGGCTGGAACGGCAAAGGCTCGCTCTGGCGTTCAGACGATGGCGGCGAGCAATGGAAGGTTGTCAGTTACAGCCACATCCTGGCCGAGCGCCCGCACTATTACACGCGGATGCTCGTCTCACCAAAGAATCAGGACGAAGTTTATTTCCCGAATAACTCGATGGCCGTTTCGATGGACGGCGGACAAACAGCGCGCACGATTCCCTGGGGCGGCGACAATCACGATATGTGGGCTGATCCGACCGATGCTGACCGCATGATGATTGGCAATGACGGCGGCGTGATGATTACGACGAATCACGGCCAGCAATGGCAGCGCGTCGTCTTGCCCATCGCGCAGATGTATCACGTCGCCACCGACAACGCTGTGCCTTACGGCCTGCACGGCAGCGAGCAGGACAAGTCTTCGATGCGCGGCGCGGGCGCAAGCCTCGGCGGCAACATTACGTGGCAACGCACGGCGGGGTGTGAATCGGGCTTCTCAATTCCCGATCCGAAAAATCCGAACATCATCTGGGGCACCTGCTACGCGGGCGGCGTAGAGCGTTACGACGTGCGCACGGGCGTGACGCGGTCTGTTGACGTGTGGCCGGAGAAGTTTTTGGACGCGCCTGCAAATGTTTCCAAGTATCGCTGGAACTGGACGCACGTCGTTTACATCTCGCCGCACGACAGCAACACGGTTTATGTCGGCAGCCAGTACCTGCACGTCACGACGAACGCCGGGCAAAGCTGGAAGATCATCAGCCCCGACCTGACTACGGACGACAAGAGCAAGCAGGGGCCTTCCGGCGGCCTCACGCACGACAACCTTGGCGTAGAGGAATGCTGCACGATCTTTGCGATGGCCGAAGCGCCGCAGGAAAAAGGCGTGCTGTGGATCGGCTCGAACGACGGCATCGTCAGCCTCTCGCGCGACGGCGGCAAGACGTGGCAGAAAGATTTGACCGCCAACGTTCCCGGCTTTTTGAAATGGGGTTCGATCAACAACATCGAAGCCTCGCGCCACGCCAAAGGCACAGCTTACATTTCGGTGGACGGCCATCAGGTCAACAACCGCGACCCGTATATTTACAAGACGACCGATTACGGCAGGACGTGGAAGGCGCTCGGCGGCGGCATTCCGAAGTCGGTCTTCAGCTACGTGCGCGTCGTGCGCGAAGACCCGAAGGTGCCGGGCTTGTTGTATGCGGGAACAGAGAACGGCTTGTACGTTTCGCACGATGACGGCGCAACGTGGCAATCGTTGCAATTGAATCTGCCGCACGTCGGCATTTCGTGGATCGAGATTCAGCCAACTTACAACGATCTGGTGATCGGCACGTCAGGACGCGGCTTTTACATCCTCGACGATCTGACGCCAATTCAAAAAGCGAAGCCGGAAATCAACAACGCCGCTGCCACGCTCTTTGAGCCACGCGCAACTTACAGGCTGATCTCGCGCCCGCCCGGATTTATGAATACGCCGATTGGCTTTGGCGGCTTTGGCGGCGGTGGCTTTGGCGGGTTCGGCGGCGGTGGTGAAGGCGGCGGTGAAGCTGCTGCGGCTCCGGCTGCTGGTACTGCGCAAGGCGGCGCGGCTGGCGCGCAGGGTGGACGCGGACAAGGACAGGGTGGACAAGGCGCGCAGGGTGGACAAGGCCAGCGCGCTGCCGGGCAAGGCGGCGGACGCGGTGGCGCGCCCGTCAATCCCGCAACGGCAGGCGGCGGCACGGCAGGCGAAGTCATTCGCAACTTCCCGACGGGCGCTTACCTGCAATACTTTCTGAAAAACGCCGGGCCGGTGACGATCACCATCACCAGCGCCGAAGGTCGTTTCGTCAACAAACTCACCGCCAATGGACAAGCCGGAATAAATAGTCTCAATTGGAATCTGCGCTACGCCCAGGGGCCGCGTCAGGTGGAGTTGCGCACGACGCCCGCGAGCTATCCGCAGGTCTGGCTTGAACCGCGCTTCCAGGGCCGCCAGACGCGCGGCATCGTGCATTACGGCATCCAGCCGCCAAACCAGCCGCTGATGGCTGGCCCTGGCTTATACAAAATCGAACTCGAAGCGGGCGGCACCAAAGTCACGCAACAACTCCGAATTATGGCCGACCCCAACGTCGGCGTCCCCGATACCGAAGTGAAGGAAGGCGTTGATTTCGGCCTGCTGCTGACCGATGAAACCAACCTGGCCGTAGACGCCATCAACCAGATCGAACGCATCCGCAAACAGCTCGAAGACCTGAAAGGCAGCGACGCTCAACTCGCCGCCGCACGCGCGCTCGATCAAAAACTGAAAGCCGTCGAAGACCTCCTGCTGCAACCCGTCGCCCACGAAAACGACCCGAAGTCGTACCGTGAACCGATGACGATTTACTTCCACTACCTGCATCTGCTCGGACAAGTCGGCAACGGCGCAGGCGATATGGCAGGCAATCCAGGTTTCAGGCCAACGGATCAGACCCGCGAGTTTCACGTCATTCTCAAAAAACGGCTGGACGATGCGCTGGCGAAATTGAAGAATGTGATGGACAGCGAGGTAGCAAGATTCAATCAGACCAGCGGCGTGCAGGTCACAACCGAAACGAAGCCGTAGCGAGCGCAGGCAGTAAAGCAAAGCCTGCTTTATTCAGTCCACCAGGCCACACGAAGAAAGCACGAAGCAGAATCAGAGAGCATTCAGACAAAGTTGAAATGCCGGTGGCTGTTCGCTCACTGAATGAATCCTGATGATCCTGTTAATCCTGTCTGATTCTGCTTCGTGCTTTCTTCGTGTGGCTTAGTGGAAAAGGAGACAGCCTGGAATGCGACTGGCAAAAATGATTTCTGCGGTGGACGTTCACGCCTGCGGTGAACCGGGGCGTGTTATTGTCGGCGGCGTGCTTGACGTGCCTGGCAAAACGATGTTCGAGAAGAAAACTTATCTCGAAACCCAGGCCGATGAGCTGCGCAAACTGATGCTGCGCGAACCGCGTGGCTATCCGGCCTTGTGCTGCAATCTGATTCTGCCGCCGACTGACCCGCGCGCCGACGCTGGTTTTGTGATTATGGAGCAGGTCGAATATCCGCCGATGTCCGGCTCCAACACGATCTGCGTTGTCACAGTGCTGATTGAAACCGGCATGGTCAGGGTCACCGAACCAGTCACAAAACTAACGCTTGAAACGCCTGCCGGACTGATCGGCATCACGGCTGAAGTCAGCAACGGCAAAGTCACCAGCGTGACGTTTGAAAATCAGCCTGCCTTTGCGGCGCACCTCGATACACCCGTCGAAGTGCGCGGCCTCGGCACGGTCACAGTAGACGTAGCTTATGGCGGGATGTTTTATGTGATTGCCGACGCCGCGCAGGTCGGATTGCGTCTGACGCCGGACGAAGGGCGCGACATTGTGCGCATCGGTGAAATGATCAAGGCCGCAACGCGCGAGCAGTTGCCGGTCGTGCATCCTGAAAACTCCGGCATCGCAGGCGTGACGATTGCCGAACTGACTGCGCCGCCGACGCATCCGCAGGCTGATGCGAAAAATGCGGTGATCGTTTCGACCGGTACGCCGGACTGGGACAAACCTTCATCGTGGACGGGCGTGCTTGATCGCTCGCCCTGTGGTACGGGAACCTGTGCGCGGATGGCAGTCCTGCATGCCAGAGGACAGTTGCCGCTGCAACAGGACTTCGTTCACGAAAGCATTATCGGAACGCTTTTCACCGGACGACTGATTGCCAAAACGCAGGTCGGCCCTTACCGCGCCGTGATTCCCACCATCAGCGGGCGCGCGTGGATCAGCGGCTTTGCCAGTTATGTGGTAGATGCCGAAGACCCGTTTCCGAACGGCTTCACGGTCGGCGATCTGTGGGGCCTGAATGAAAGCTGATGACGACGGATTGCAGCGTTGAGTTTTGTCAGCCGGATCGGATTTCAGAACAGTTTACGAGAACCATCAGCGCTGCGCGATTCCGGCCCGTCGCGCAACACTGAGCAAGGGGGAGAAAACGACAATGCCACACTGGATGCTTTCACTCTGCGTTCTGCTGCTGTGCTGTTCTGCGCTGCTGACTGCGGTTGACGACAAACATTCTGCGTCACAGTCCGAACAGCCGGTCTATGAAATTTATGCGATCAGTTACGGCGTGATTCCTGACTTTCCGGTGGCGTCGCTGGTCGCAGGCGCTGACAGGGCGCGCAAACTCGACATTCAAATGATGGTCTGGCTGCTCAAAGGGCCGGGCGGCAGAAACATCCTTGTGGACGCGGGCTTTTACCGCGACAAATTTTTCAGACAGTGGAAGGTCAGGGATTTTGTCAAACCTTCGGAAGCCATCGCCAGAGTCGGGCTGAAACCTGAAGACATTACTGACCTCATCGTCACGCACATGCACTGGGATCACGCCGACGGCATTGACCTGTTTCCGAAAGCACAGGTCTGGATTCAACAGGATGAATTCACTTACTACGCTGGCGAAGCGTGGCAGGCGCGCAACACGCATGGCGGCATTGATGCTGATGACGTGCTGGCGCTCGTCAGGCTCAACACCGAAGGCCGCGTGAAACTCGTCAAAGGCGACAATCAGGAACTGCTGCCCGGCATTCGCGTCTTCACGGGCGGGCGTCACACCTATGCGTCGCAATACGTCAGCGTCAGCACGCGCAGCGGAACGACGGTGGTCGCTTCAGACAATCTGTATCTGTACGAAAATCTTGAAAAATCGCTGCCCATCGCCCAGACGCTTGATGCCGCCTCAAACCTCAGGGCGCAGGAGCGAATGAAACAGCTTGCGTCGCATCCCCGCCTGATCATTCCCGGCCACGACCCGGCCATCTTCGTGAAGTTTCCGAAACCGGGCAATGGCGTGGCCAGAATTGAATAGCCCGGCCCATCCGTTCAACTCGCTAACTCTGTTCCATCCTGCCTAAGTCAGTACAAGACTGCTAGCTGAACACTCGTCTTTAATTCGCCTCGCAAGTCAGTGATTTTTATTCAGGCTTACCGGGATGAAACCCTCGCCAGGCAGCTTTGCCGGGATCAGCAGCAGTAAAGACAGACGGCGCGAAATTTCATTGCGTCATTCATTCAATCGGGAGCGTTCCCCACTTCGGACGGAGGTCTGTTTATGAAACACTCATCCGCACAAAATCTCAGTGTGAAGCGAATACTGTGCAATGCGCTGATGGTGCTGTTGCTGCTGCTGATCGGTTCCTCAGCAGCCTGGGCGCAGTTGCGCATTGTCGGATCAATTTCAGGCGCGGCCCAGGATCAGACCGGCGCGGCCATCCCGAATGCCAGAGTCGTGCTGAAGGACGCCCGCACCGGCATCTCAAAAGAAACGGTGACAACCGAAAGCGGCACGTTCCTGTTCCCTGACCTGGCCAGCGGGCAGTATGAAATCACTGTCACCGCGCCGGGCTTTCAGAATTCGCGGGTGACCAATGTCACTGTTTCGACCAGCCAGACGACTGATGTGCGCGTCGTGATGGAAGTCGGAGCAACCACCGACACCATCACCGTAACGGGTGGTGACGCACAGACGCTGGAAACATCATCGCCGCTGGTGGCAAGTACGCTGGGCACCAGAGTAGTCGCGCAACTGCCCGTCGCCAATCGCAGCAACGTCCTCGCGCTGGCCAGGCTCGCCCCCGGAGCTTCACCGCCGACCGGCGGCAGCACACGCTACAACAACCTCGCAGGCGGCGCGGTCAACGTCACGGTTGACGGCATCAACGATGCCTCGAACGGATTCAAGAGCGGCGGCACAGTCTTTTTTGCCACCGTGCCGGTGCGTCTCGGCGCGGTTGAGGAAGTCTCGGTTGAGACTGCCGGACTCGGCGCGGATTCGGGCGCGCAAAGCGGCGCGAATATCAAATTCACCACGCGACGCGGCGGCAATCAGTATCACGGCAGCGTCTTTTATGAGCTGCGCAGCGAACAGCTCAACTCCAATTCGTGGTCAAACAATGCGCAGCGGCTGGCGCGCGTTTACAATCGCAATCACGAATACGGCGGCAACTTCGGCGGGCCGCTCGTGCCTTTTGGTTCGCTGAAGGAAAAGCTCTTTTTCTTCGTCAACTACGAACGCATTTTCAACCCGCAATCCAACGCCCGCACGATCACCGTGCTGACGCCTGAGGCGCAGCGGGGCATTTATACTTACGTGGTCAGCGGCACCACCAATCAGTTGAGATCGGTCAACGTGATGGATCTGGCTGCGGCGCGTGGGTTGCGCACTACGCTCGATCCGGTGGCGCAGGCCATTCTGAGCATCAATAATCAGATTCCGCAGTATGCCCGGCAGATTCCCGATAATGATTTCAACCGCGATACGTGGACGTGGAACGCCGAGAACAATCTCAATGCCTACTTCCCGACCACGCGCGTTGATTATTTCGTCACGCCGAAACAGCAGTTGACCTTTACCTGGAATTACCGGCATAGCTGGCAGCCGGGCGAACGGCGTCTGCCTGTGCCTGAAATTGAACGCACCAATCCGTTCCGACTGGGTTACTTTGTTTATTCCGGCGCGCTGCAATCCACGTTCACGCCGCAAATCTTCAATGAATTTCGCTACGGCGTGCAACACAGCGGCGACACCAACACCCGCGATGAATACGGCCCCTTTTATCAGTTCAATGGCAAACCGCTGCGCATCGGCGCAACGCTGCCCTTCGGCCCGACCGTGCCTTTCATTGATCAGCAGAACGTGACGGGCCGCCATTTCATCACCACGTTGTATGACACGCTGACGATGAATCGCGGGCAGCATACCCTGACCGTCGGCGGCAGCTTTCGCCGCACCGCCTGGAACGATGTGGCGGTGATTTACCAGGTGCCGACTTATGCCACCGGCACACCATCGGGCGACCCGCTGCAGGTGTCGCAGGCTTTCACAACGACGACGCTGCCCGGCATCAATAATACTGAACTCGCCAATCCGCTGGCGCTTTACAACCTGCTCACCGGGCGCGTGGCCTCGTCGAGTTTCACTCGCGTGGTCAATCCTGAAACGCTCAAATACGATGGCGTGCAGGAACAGAATTACACCTGGACCAATTCGCTGATGGGCGGCCTGTATGCGCAGGATCGCTGGCGCATCAGCCGCAGCCTGACGCTCAATTACGGCTTGCGCTGGGAAGTTCAGGGGCCGATGAAGGACGGCAAGAGCATCACCGCCGTACCCGACCTGGCGAGTCTTTACGGCCCGTCGAAAAGGCTCTTTGTGCCAGGCGACCTGAGCGGCAACAACAACCCGACGCTCGAAGTTGGCCGCGTGCCTTATCAGACCGACTGGCTCAACCTGGCTCCGAATTTCGGTTTCGCCTGGAATCCGGCAAAGACCGGTGGGCTGGCGGGCAAACTGCTCGGTGATGGCCGCACGGTTTTTCGCGGTTCTTATTCGCTGATCGTTTATGACGAAGGCACGCAGTTCTTTGCCGCCAACCTGGGGCCGAATGCGGGCAAGACCATCGGCGCGACGCCGCTCATTCCGGGTCAGCCCGGAGCCACGAACCTGCCCGCGTTTTATACGCTCTCGGACATCGTGAACAATCCGCTGGCGGTGTCGAATTTCGCGTTCACCACGACCGAATACAAAAAGACGATCAACCTGGCCGACCAGACTTTTGCGCGCACGATCAGCGGCTTTGATCCGAACCTGCGCGCGCCTTACACAGTCAATTACACCTTTGGCATTCAGCGCGAACTGTGGAAGAACAACGTGCTGGAAGTGCGCTACGTGGGCAATCAGTCAAAGCTCGCCTGGCGCACCAGCAATCTGAACGAAGTGAATATCTTTGAGAACGGCTTTCTGGATGAGTTCAAAAACGCCCAGAAGAACCTGACCATCAACCAGGCAGCGGGCGTCAACAGCTTCCAGAATCGCAATCTGCCCGGCCAGGTTGCGCTGCCGATCTTTGACGCAGCCTTTGGCGCGCGCGGTTCGCTCGCCGCCATCGCGCCCGGCTCCGGCTATCAGTCAACGGCTTTCATCACCAACCTGCAAAATGGCGAAGCCGGTGCGCTGGCCACTGCCCTCGCCGCCAATCAGAATTATGTGTGCCGGATGTTTGGCACGAGCTTCAGCCCCTGCGCCCGCGTGCTGCCGACAGCCAGCGCGCCGGGAGCTTATCCGATCAATTTCTTCCTGCTTAATCCGTTTGCGATTGGCTCAGGCAACAACGCGCGCCTGAACTACGTGGACAACGGCGGCTGGCACGGTTACAACGGTTTGCAGGTGCAGTTCCGGCAGCGCCTCGGACAAAGCCTGAACTGGACGACCAATTACACCTGGAGTAAGAGCCTGACCAACCTGGCTGCCGACAATCAGAATCAGAGCCTCGATTACGTGACGCTGCGCAACCCTGGTCTCAATCGTCGCGTGTCGCAGTTCGATATTCGCCACGTCCTGCAAACCTTCGGCACTTATGAACTGCCCGTCGGGCGCGGCAAATGGCTGTCGCTCAACAACCGGCTGCTCGATAATCTGATCGGCGGCTGGACGCTTGGATCGGTGTTTGTTTTCAGCACGGGACAGCCGCTGCAACTGACGGGCGGGTTTGAAACCGTCAACAGCCTGAATAATAATCCGGCTCGAAACGGCGTGCAGCTTGCGCCAGGCGTCACGCTCGATCAGCTTCAGAAGCTCTTTGACGCGCAACTGACGCGGCTGACCGGCAGAGTCGGAATCACGGATTTGCAGCGTCTGGCGGTTGATCCGCAACTGATCGGCCCCGATGGTCGCGCCAATCCGCAGTTCCTGCTGCCGAACAAAACGCCCGGTGAGTTCGGACAGCTTCTGTTCATTCGCGACAAGAACACGTTCCAGTGGGATGCCTCGCTGACCAAATCATTCAGGATCACCGAAGGCACGAAATTTGAACTGTTCGCCGGTTTCAATAACGTGCTGAACCATCCGCGCTGGTCATTCGGTGACACGACGGGCAACCCGCCCGGCTCGCTGAATGTCTTCAGCACCACGTTTGGCATCATCGGTGCGCCGTCCGGCAACCGCACCATTAACCTGCGCGGCACGCTCAGTTTCTGATGAACAGCCACCGAGGCACTGAGGACGCAGAGCAGGATAAAGATAAAGTCAGTCACTTGTCTTTCCTGAACTCTGCGTCCTGCCCCGGTGGCCAATCTTTATGCGGAGTTTCTGCATGTCACGATTTGCGCTCATCTTCATCACTGCCCTGCTCTTCACTTCGCTGGCACAGGCACAGCAGATCAAAAATGCCGTGCCTGATGTGGCGCGACCGCTGCCGCTTTCATCGGTTCGGCTGACCGGCGGGCCGCTCAAACACGCGCAGGAACTGGACGCGGAATACCTGCTCAAGCTCGAACCGGATCGCATGCTCGCCTTTTATCGCCAGCGCGCCGGACTTGAACCCAAAGCGCAGCCTTACGGCGGCTGGGATGGCGACGGCAGAAATCTGACCGGCCACATCGCCGGGCATTACCTGTCGGGCGCCAGTCTGATGTATGCCGCAACGGGCGATGCGCGATTCAGGGAGCGCGTTGATTACATCATTCGTGAACTGAAGGAAGTGCAGGACAAGCAGGGCGACGGTTATCTGGGTGCGCTCGCAAATGGCAGGGAACAGTTTATTGAAGTCTCAAAGGGCAACATTCGCTCGGCCAGTTTTGATCTGAACGGAATGTGGTCGCCCTGGTACACACTGCATAAAACCTTCGCGGGTTTGCGCGATGCTTATCGTTACACCGGCAACCGCACGGCGCTGGAGCTTGAAATCAGATTTGCCGCGTGGGCCGAAAGCATCATGCTCAAACTTGATGATGCGCAGACGCAGAAGATGCTCAACACCGAGTTCGGCGGGATGAATGAAGTGCTCGCTGATCTGTACGCTGACACAGGCGACAAACGCTGGCTTCAGCTTTCGCACCGTTTCGATCATCGCGCCGTGATTGATCCGCTGGCGCGCCACGAAAACATTCTGAACGGGCTGCACGGCAATACGCAGGTTCCCAAGCTGTTCGGTCTGCTCGTGCGGTACGCCTATGCAGGCGACAAAACAGACGGCGAGGCAGCGCGCTTCTTCTGGGACATTGTCGCGCAGCATCACAGCTTTGCGACCGGCGGGCACGGCAAGGATGAATACTTCGGCCCGCCCGATCAGCTCGCTGAACGCATTGACGGGCGCACCGCCGAGACGTGCAACATTTACAACATGCTCAAAATGACGCGGAAGATGTTTGCGCTCTCGCCTGACATCAGGTACGCCGAATTTCACGAACGCGCGCTGTTCAATCACATCCTCGGTTCGCAGGACACCGAGGACGGGCGGACGTGTTACATGGTTCCGGTCGGGCGCGGCGTGCAGCGCGAATACGCTGATATGTTTCGCAGCTTCACGTGCTGCGTCGGCACCGGGATGGAAAGCCACGCGCTGCACGGCGACGGGTTGTATTACGAATCAGGCGACAAGCTGTGGGTCAATCTTTATGCGCCTTCGACGGCGAAGTGGGCAGGCGTTGACCTGACGATGGAAACAAATTTTCCCGAAGGCGAAACGGCAACGCTGAAGTTCACGATGAAAGCCGCGAAGCAGTTCACGCTTGCGCTGCGCCGCCCGTCGTGGGCTGGCGAAGGCTTCACCGTCAAAGTCAACGGCCAGGCTGTCAGACAAATCTCCGCGCCTGGCACGTACATCGAACTCAGCCGCAAATGGAAAAATGGTGACACGGTGTCGCTGGCGCTGGTGAAAACGCTGCGCCTCGAACCGCTGCCTGACAATCCGAACATCACCGCGATTATGTGGGGGCCGCTTGTCCTCGCAGGCGATTTGGGGCCGGAGCGCGAACGCCGTCGCGGCGCATCAGGCCAGACGGGCGCGCAATCACATGCCGCGCAAATCGTCAAAATTCCATCGCTCGTGGCTGCCGAACGCGCGCCATCCGCCTGGATCAAAGCCGTCGCTGACAAGCCCGGTTTCTTTCGCACCGCTGGCGCAGGCCGCGAACAGGATGTGGAACTCGTGCCATTTTATCGCCTGCATCGCCGCACTTATTCAGCCTACTTTGATCTGTTCACGCCTGCCGAATGGGAAAAGAAAGCCGCCGCGCTGCTGGCCGAACAGGAACGACAGCGCCGGATCGAAGCCGCGACCATCGCTTATGTCGAAGCGGGCGAAGTTTACTTCGAGCGCGATTTCAATCAGCGGGGCGAAGAGACTACGCCGGTGCGCAACCAGGGCCGCCCCGGTCGCAGCGCCCGCAAATGGTTTTCGTATGACATTCCGGTTGATCCATCACATCCCCTCAAACTGATTGTGACCTGTCACGGCGAAGAACGCGCCACACGCACCTTCGAGATTCTGGTTGACGGCACGCGCATCGGTGGGCAACGCATCGAGCGTCATCGCCCCGGCAGCGCCACCAAACACTTCTTTGATACTGAATATGCAATTCCGGCAGCGGTCGTGCAGGGCAAACAGAAAGTGACCGTGCGCTTTCAGGCAACGGACGGGAATGAAACGGCAGGAGTCTACGGCGTGCGACTGGTGCGGGCGGATCAGTAATCGTCGGGTTGCTGCATCACCTGAAGAAATTCTTCCGGCGTTACAATTTTCAGGAACCGGAAGCGCCGTTGAAAATCGCGGCCCGCTGGCTGATTCCACTTCATCAGGTCGAGCAGATCATAATCGCGGCTGATGAGGTAGTCAGCTCTCACTTCAATTGCCAGATTCAGATAAGGTTCGTCATTCGGGTCTCTGGGATAAGTGAAATGCCTGCCAACGTGGCGCACAAAAATCCCTTTGTATGACAAAAACTCTGTGAGCGCATCAACGAGTTCATCAGTGATATGTTCGTACCGCTGGCGAATGAATGGTCGGGATAAGACCGCTCTGACTTCAGCCAGTGTGTTGCGGCTGACAGCGATTGAGATTCTGCCCTGCTCAAAGTACGCCAGACACTTCCTTGCCGCCCCCTGAGAGTTGATTGCACTTTGTACAAGCGCCACCGTATCGAAGATGACCAGGTATTTATTCATCAATTTGTCTGGCGCGGCGTTCTGCTCTTACCTCGGTCAGCGCGTATTCTATGTCTCGCTGCAATTCTTCGTCGGTTCTTCCGCTTGTTTCAAAGGCCGCACCAACCTCGGCAAAAAGTTCGCTGATGGTCGGCATCTCAGCAGCTCGTCTTAAAGCATTGAGAGCGAACTGTTCGACATTAACGCCCTCGACAGCAGCCTTCTTTGCCAGCAGATCCGCCAGATCTTCATCTATCGGTAAAGTAATCGTTGCGCTCATAAAAACTTCTCCCTGACCACAAGCTTATCTCCATCTGAACGCCTTCGGCAATGCCTGACTTTAACCTCAACTTTCACTGTCAGGGATCGCGCACTTTGTGTCCTGAGCTGAGATGCCTGCCGACTGATCAAATAATTTCACCACAGAAGGCGCAAAGGCAGCAGGTCAGGCGCACCGACTCTGCCTGATTCTCCTGTGCCTTCTGCGCCTTTTGTGGTGAATAACCTGTCCTGAATGATGCCGTGCTCAGTTATTTCAGCCGCAGCCGCAGAATCGTCAGCGAATGCGCCGGGAAGGTATAAGTGAAGCCATCATTTTCGATTCCGGCTGTGAATGTTCGCGTGACCGGTCGCACCTTTTTATCATCACCGAAGGTATGCGTTGCCTTCAGGTCAGAATGATTCAGCTCCCACACGCCGACCTCGCTTTGCAGGGTGCCTTCCTGATTATCAATGCGCGTCGTCAGGTTCTGATCCTTACTGCGATTCAGCACATTCACGTAAACAGCCTTGTCGGCAGCGTTGTAAGTCGTCGAAACGTCCAGGTAACGCAGCGGCGGGCGATTGCCGACTTTGTAAGTCGGCGCGGAGACGAACACATTCAGCGACTGATTGCCGCGCTGTTTTGAAAATTCGGCCAGCGGAAAGAAAGTCGGTTGCAGAAACATTCCCTGTTTGCTGGTCATGATCGGCGCGATGACGTTGACCATCTGCGCGAGGTTGGCCATCTTCACCACATCGGCGTGGCGGAAGAATGAATTGAAAAACATTCCCATCGCCAGCGCGTCCTCAAAGTTATAAATCTCTTCGAGCTTTTCGCGGTTGCCGGTGCGATACCAGACATTCCATTCATCGTAGGCAATGTAGAACGGGCGCGGGTTCGGATTGCCCGACTGTGCCTGTCTGATCAGCCCGGCGGTGATTTCGATGTAATGATCAATCGTCTGCGACCAGGCGAGGAACTTTTCCAGATCGTTGTCGCGGTTGTTGATGTAAGTGTGCAGCGCGATGTAATCCGCCGTATTCCTGAGCGTGTTGATGACGGTGCGGTTCCAGCCAATCCAGTCTGCGCCGTAGTTGCTCGAACCGCAGGCAATCAGTTTGATGTCACGATCAACCGAGCGCATGGCTTTGGCCGCTTCGAGCGCGAATTTTGAATAATCTTCGGCGTTCTTGTGGCCGAGTTGCCAGGGGCCGTCAATCTCGTTGCCGAGCGCCCAGTACTTCACTTTGTACGGCTGCTCGCGGCCATTTTTGCGGCGCTGGTCAGCCCAGTAAGTGTGGCGCGATTCGTTGCAGTATTCGACCCAGTGCCGCGCGTCATCAATCGTGCCGAGGCCCGCGTTGATGCAGATGTAAGGTTCAGTTCCAAGCAGTTCGCAATACTTCAGAAACTCATCCGTGCCGAAGCGATTGCTTTCGAGATCGTCCCAGGCCAGTTCCGGGCGCACTGGCCGTTCATTCTTCGGCCCGATGCCGTCCTTCCAGTTGTAGCCCGAAGCGAAATTACCGCCCGGCCAGCGCAGAATTGAAACATTCAGTTGCCTGACCGCTTCCAGCACATCTTTGCGATAGCCGTTACTATCCGCGAGCGGACTGCCTTCATCATAAATGCCGCCATAAATCATGCGCCCCAGGTGTTCAGCAAAGTTGCCGAACAGGTGCGGATGAACTTCACCGATGGTACGGTCAATGTCTATCTTGATGCGCGCCTGCGGCGTCGGCGCGGACTGGCCGTTGACCGGCAGCCCATTGAAGATGGGACAGAGAACAAGAATGATCGTCAGCAGACGAATCGTCAGAGTGCGCATAGTCTGGCTCCTGTGCAGAATGTTCAGAATCTGATTTCGACCGGTCGCCCTTCAAAGACGAGTTTGCGCGGTGTTTTTTCGGATGCCAGCCGGATTTCAATTTCGCGGCGCAAAGGCGGCAGCATTTTTGAGCCAGGCGCGAGGCGCAGCGAAAGTGAGCGGCGCGCATTGTGCCAGGCAATCTGAATCTTCATCCATTCCCCGCGCCGGTAATCGAACGTCGCGCCGTCGTCTTCGTAAAGCGTGAATGAGCCGTCCGCGCCCGGATAAACGACCAGCGTCAGCGGCGCATCCACCTGCTCACTCGTGTACTGCCTGATTGGGCCAAGCGGAATGATCGCTCCGGCGCGCACATACAGCGGCATCGTCGCCAGATCAACAGGGCGGCTGATCTCGCGCCCGCCTGCAAGTTTCTCTTCAGTCCAGAAGTCGAACCACTCACCGCGCGGCAGATAAACCCTGCGCGCCGTCGCGCCTTTCTCAACCACCGGCGCAACCAGCACGTCACGTCCCCACAAATATTCATCGCCGCGCGCCACCGCCACAGCATCATCAGGATAATGCAGCCACAGCGCACGCATGATCGGCAGGCCCGTTTCGTGAGTTTCACGCACGGCTGAATACAGGTAAGGCATCATCCGGTAACGCAGTTCCAGATACTTTTTGCAGATCGGTTCGACTTCGGCGTTGTGCAGTTCGCTCAGATCAGGATTGGCTGCGCCGCCCGTGTAACTGGCAATTTCGTTATGCCCCAGCTCGCCGGTGTTCCAGCCCCAGGGCAGACGCAGATGCCACGTTCGCCCGTGTGCGCGAAAGAGCGGACAGAAAGCGCCGAACTGAAACCAGCGCACGTGCAGTTCGCCCGTGTATTCCTTCGTCGGCACGAAACCGCCAATGTCAGTGCCCCAGTACGGAATGCCCGTCAGTCCGGTATTGATGGCGACAGGTACGTGCGTCTTCAATGTTTCCCAGGTTGTGTAGACATCGCCCGACCAGAGGAAAGCGGCGTGACGCTGCATTCCCGCGTGACCGTTGCGATGCAGCGCAAAGACGCGCTGATTCGGGCGCAACTGCTGCGAGCCTTCGTCATACATCCGAATCCGCGCCAGCCGCGAAGCCGCATCCAGCCCGTCGCCCTGATCGGGCCACCAGCCGTCAATGCCCGCGTCGTAAAGCGGTTTGTGAACCGGCCAGTAACACGCCACCTGGCGATTGTCAGGCCATTTGCCATCGGGCGTGCGACCGCTCGGCAGTGGCGCAGCGGTGCAGGCGTCACTGACCGCGCCAGTAAGCCTGCGGCCTTCGATGACGGTATGCAGCACGACTCTGAAATGCTGATCGTGCAGTTCATCAATCATCTGCTTCGGATCGGGAAAGTTTTTCGGATGCCAGGTGAATTCGCCGTTGTGCGTGTTCCAGCCCGAAGGCGTGAAGTCAGTACCGAGATAAATCAGCGCATCGCACGGCAGTCTCTTTTCACGGAAGGTGCGCGCCACCCATTTGATTTCATCCGGCCCGGCCAGCGTGCGGTGCGATTGCAGATAGCCGAATGACCAGAGCGGCGGCAGTTCGGGCCTGCCTGTCAGCTTTGCATACTCAGCCATCACCTGTGCCGGTTCGCGGGCCGCAACAATGAAAACATCAATCGGCAAGGCTCCGGCGGCGCTGCCTTCGAGCGCGCCCGCAACGCTGCTTTCAGGTCTGTCAATACCACGCGGCGTCAGGCGGCCTTCTTTGCCTGTCAGATCAAACGCACCGAGCGGGTGATGCACAAACATTGCCCAGCCGCCGGTGCCGATCAGCCACTGAATCGGCACGCGCCCGCCATGCGTGCGCAAGCGATAGCCGCCCTGCCCGTTGCGATTGGTGTAAGTTTCGCCGCGCCGGTCAAACTGCGGCCCGCCCTGACCGAAAGCCAGGATTGGCTGATCGCCGGTGTGAAAGTTCAGCACGCCTGTCTGTTCGTCAACGCGCAGTTGCTGCACCAGCCGTCCGTCATTTGCCGTGACGCTGATGGTCAGCGGCTCCGGCGAGAGTCTGACGTTCAGGCTGCCGCAGCGCACGCTTCGTTCTCGCGGCAGTGTGGTCAGACGCGTGACAGGTTTCGGCCACGTTTGCGGCGCGAGCGAGCCATCAGTCGGGATGGATTGCGGCACTCCGTTTTCGAGCGGCACAATCGAAAGGCGCAGGGTGGATGAGCTGATCGGCGTGAGTGATAATTCAACTGCGCGACCGGCCACGCGCAGCGTCGCGGGCTGCAAAGGCGTGACAGACAGCAATGCGCCTGCTGCACTCAGATATTTCAATGCGTCCCGGCGGGAGAGGGGTCTGGTCATCGCTGGCGTTCCTGCTGGATGAACTCCTTCATTTCGCGCCCGGCCTTGCTGATGTGGGCTTCGAGCAACCGGCTGGCGGCATCAGCTTCGCGCTGACGGCACAATTCAAGAATGGCCCGGTGTTCATCCATGGCGTGATGATGCACTTTGCGCGAGAAAAGAATGTGCAGGCGAATGTAGCGACCCGCGTTGTTGTTGAGCGTCTGGATCAGCGCGAGCGACCGCGGACGCCTGGCGGCGGCATACAGCACCGCATGAAACTGCCAGTGCAGATCGCTCCACACGTCATAATCGGCCTCATCGCTGAGCGCGCCCTCGTATGCTTCCAGCGCCTGCTCGGCCTGCGCCAGTTCTGCATCGGTCAGATGCGGCACGGCCCGCCGCAGCGTCAGGCCTTCGAGCGCGGCGCGCATCTCGAAAAGTTCTTCGATTTCATCCGGCGAGAGCGCCGTCACCACTGCGCCGCGATGATCCTGAATCTCGATCAGCCCTTCGCCTTCAAGCTGGCGCAGCGCTTCGCGCACCGGAATGCGACTGACGGCCAGTTCGTCGGCGATAGCGTGCTGCCGCAACTGTTCGCCTTCACGAAACTCGCCGCGCAGAATCTTTTCGCGCAGCCGTTCAGCAACAGCGCCGGGCAGCGTCTGACGAGGCAGCGCATGGCGGGAGCGGGAACTTCCATTGACTGGTTTTGACATCTTGTATTTCACCCTGGCAAAGCTTTGTTGATTGTCTGATGAAGGTACAACAACGAATCTGACTGTGAGCTGTCACTGCGCCCCGGTCAGGCAGTCTCATACGGGCTGAGATAAAGCTGCTGTTCGTAATCAACCAGCCCGATGCGCAGGTGATCGAGAAAACCCACGCGCCCGACCACGTTGATGGGAAAATCTTCCGGTTCGGCAAAATAAACCGTCGTCTGCCATTCCAGATCGCCAACGGCCAGTGTGACTTCGTGCCCGTAAGCAGGGAAGGAACCGGCAGCGGTACGAATCCGTTCGTAGATACCGCTGAACAGATCAAGGCCGAGCCAGTCGGCCTGACCCGGCTGAAAGACACAGAATTTGCTGCCAGTGTCGAGCTTCGCATTTATGCGAACAAAACTCGTGGCGGAAAAGAGCCTGATCGGAACGGTGATCTCGTCAAAGCTGCTGTAATCCACCTGTTGCTGAAAGGGGAGTATCCAGGAATTCATGTCCACATCATCCAGATCGGCTCCGGGTCCTCATCAATATAATGCACGAACGGAGCGCGCACGCCCTCCTGACGTGCCTGCTCGATAAAGGCTTTCACCTCACTGGCGCTGGCAGCGTGACCGATGAGGCGGTCGCCGTCCAGCACAACCCATTGGCCACGATATTCATTCTGATGCTGCTTCAGCCATTCATTCTCACGCGAATTATCAACTCTGCCGTGCGGCGAACGGCGCACTTTGGGGACAGGCCTGCTGACAGGTTCAATTGTCACGCGCACCCGGCTGTGTTCAGCCAGATCGGGCAGTGGCGAGAGTGGCTTCAACATCCCGGCTTCGTAAACGGCTTCGATGGTAATGCTCATAATCTGCCTCCTCACCGGGCATTGTAACACCGGGCCGTTCACTTCACTTTCCATTCCTGCACACCCGCTGACCAGTTGGGCTGCATCGTCACTTCCAGGCGCAGGCCGCTGGTGGTCACCGGTTTGAAGCTGACCTTGTTGTACTGATTCCTCGCCACGCCGTAAGCATCCGCAGCTTCGACCGGCTTCCATTCATTGCCGTCCTTGTACAACACGCGCCAGGCCTGCGGCACGCGCACTTCGCCGCGTCCCGAATCATCGAACCAGTAGACCTGAACTTCCGTGACTGTCGCCGGTTTCGCAAAGGCGTATTCAACCCACTCGGTCGTGCCCTTGCGCGGCCACCAGTCGAAATACGAGGCTGAATCGTTCGAGGCAGGCGGCTCTTCGCCATCATTGATCATGCGCGGGTCGCGTCGCTGCCGGTTCGAAACTGTGACTGTGCTGGTTGTCGCAATGGTCGGATAAGGTCGCGGCCTCGCACTGGCTTCACTGTTCGGAATCCAGACCAGCATCTCGCCACGCCCGCGATTGGCCCAGGCATAATACGGAATGGCGGTGAACTCCTGTTCCTGTTTGAGCAGCCTGCCCTGCGCATCAAGCGACAATCCAAGCGCCTGGCTTTTGATCACTGTGACGCCGTTCAGCAGTGCGGGTTTGAATTCAGCGGTCAGCTTTGCGCCATCGGGCAGGACGAGGTTGCGCACGCGGCCATCGGGATTGTCGGGCCACTCGGCGCAGTAAACGAGCGGCCCGCGTTGCAGCGCCACACGCCCGCGATCAGCGCCAACCTGGTCGCTCGCCACAATCCGGCGTACCGGCATCGGCAGCAGCATTTCGACCACGTCGCCTTTTTTCCAGGTGCGACTCAGACCGGCATAGCCTTTGTCGAGTTTGAGCGGCACAGGCTTGCCATTCACTTTCAGCGTGACCTGTTCGATGTTCTGATCGGCAAAACGATAGAGCGCGCTCGGCACAGCTTCATTGCGCGCCCAGCCTGGAATGCGCACGTTGAGCGTGAACGGCCCGGCCTTGTCAGGATTGATCGTCAGCTTCACCGCGCCGTCCCAGGGGTAGCGCGTCTCCTGCACCAGTTTCACCGTGCGGCCATTGTCGAGCCTGACCTCGCCCGTGCTGCCGACAAAGAGATTGACATACAGCCTGTCGCCCTGTTGCGCGTAAACGTAACCAGGCACCGAAGCCATAAAGCGCGTGATGTTGCCCGGACAGCAGGCGACTCCGAACCAGGGGCTGCGCTGATGCTGCCCGGCGGATTCGAGCGGGTTGGGATAGAAGAACGATTTGCCATCGAGCGAAACGCCTGAAATCAGGCCGTTGTACAGCGTGCGCTCCATCACGTCTATGTACTTTGCATCGGCGTGCAGCAGGAACAGGCGATAGTTCCAGTAATCATTGCCGATGGCCGCGCAGGTTTCGTTGTAAGCGGTCATATTCGGCAGTTCGAAGGCGCGCCCGAAGGCTTCACCCGAACCAGTCGCGCCGATGCCGCCCGTGATGTAAAGCTTTTTGCCGACGACATCATCCCAGATTGCGTCAATCGCTTTGACGTATGAAGCATCACCGGTGAGCGCCGCCACATCGGCCATTCCCGTATACATATAGGTCGCGCGCACGGCATGACCGACAGCTTCGGTCTGCTCAATGACTTTCTTGTGTGACTGATTGTAAGTGCGCCCTGCGCCGCGTGAACCGTCAGGCCCGCGCACATCGAGCATGAACTTCGCCAGGTTAAGGTAGCGTTCATCGCCCGAAGCGCGATAGAGCTTGGCCAGCGCCATTTCGGTAATCTGATGGCCGGGCCAGATGGCCTGTTTGCCGGGGCCGAAGGTCTGATCGAGCAGTTCGGCCCACTTCAGCGCAATATTGAGCAGCGTGCGTTTGCCGGTGGCCTGGTAATGCGCGATGGCGGCTTCAGTCAGATGCCCGAAGTTATAAAGTTCATGGCTGTCATCGCGTTCCAGTTCCCAGCGATTCTTTCCGGCCCAGCGGTGCGGGTTCGCCGGGTCAATCGTGCGCGCCGGATACAGATAACCATCCGGCTCCTGCGCGGCAGCAATCTTTTCAATCAGGCTGTCAATGTAAGCCTCAAGCTTCGGGTCGGGTTTGACCGTGAGCGCATAGCTTGCGCCTTCGATGACTTTGTAAAGATCGGTGTCATCGAACGGATAAGGCGGAATTTTCTTGTCCTTCAGCGGTTCGCCGCGCAGCACTGCCGCCGCCTGAATGAAGTTATTGACACGTCCGGTCTGTTCGCATTTTTCAAAAGCAAAGGGAATGCTCACTGTGCGATTGACTTCAATGCGCGGCGCCCAGAACACATCATTGAAATGAACGGCGGTGAAAGGCACAGGCTTGACCGGATAATCACGCGGCGGCTGTGCAGGCTGCGGCGCAGCCTTCGATTTTTCCTGCGCTGTGGCGTCACGACCTGAATGCGAGAGGCAAAAGGCCACGAACAGAACGATGACCAGACGAATGGTTGCTTTCATATCCTTTGCTCGAATAATTCCGCGTGAAAATTACCGCTGCGCGGGTGTGACTGCTGTTTGTGTCGGCGGCTTCTTCTCTGCCCTGTTCCAGTCCGGCGGCTCAAGACCGAGCAGGTGATGCACAAAGAAATCATTGCGCCGCTTTTCGCCGTAAACGCCGCCTGAACCGTGATTCGCGCCAGGCACGACGAGCAGGTCAAAAGTCCTGTCGGCTTTGATCAGCGCATTGACCACCTGCATCGTCGAAGCCGGGTCAACGTTGGTGTCCATTTCGCCCAGAATCAGCAGCAGTTTGCCCTGCAGTTTGTGCGCGTTGTCCACGTTCGATGCGGCAGCGTATTCGGGGCCGAGCGGCCAGCCCATCCATTGTTCGTTCCACCAGATTTTGTCCATGCGGTTGTCGTGACAGCCGCAGGCCGACACGCAGACCTTGTAAAATTCCGGATGAAACAGCAGCGCGCCCAGCGAATTCTGCCCGCCCGCTGAAGTTCCGTAAATGCCAACGCGGGTAATGTCGTAATAAGGATATTTCGCCGCCACCGCCTTGTGCCAGAGAATGCGATCAGGGAACCCGGCATCGCCCAGGTTCTTCCACGCCACATCGTGAAAGGCCTTTGAGCGATTTGACGTGCCCATCCCGTCAATTTGCACGACGATGAAACCGAGTTCGGCCAGCGACTGCATCGGATTCCAGGGTGTGAAGACCTTCGGCACAAACGATCCCTGCGGCCCGGCGTAAATGTTTTCAATCACCGGATATTTTTTCTGCGGGTCAAAGTTTGTGGGCCTGAAGATGACGCCCCAGATTTCAGTTTTGCCGTCGCGCCCGGTTGAAGTGAAAACTTCAGGCGCGCGCCAGCCCGCCTGCGCGAGTTCCGTAACATCGCCGCGTTCGACTTCGGCCAGAACTTTTCTGTCAGCGGTCAGGCGCAATTCATTGACTGTCGGCTGATCCACCCGCGACCAGCTATCAACGTAATATTTCATGTCCGAAGAAAAAGCGACGATGTGATTGCCGTCAGCTTCAGTCAGCGCGGTCAGCCCTGTGCCGTCAAAGTTGATGCGGTAATAATGAATGAAATACGGGTCTTTGCCCGGATACATACCGCTCGCCTGAAACCAGATCTGACGCTTCTGTTCGTCCACCTTCTCAACGCCGCGCACTACCCATTCGCCTTTGGTAATCTGATTTTTCACTTTGCCGGTTACGCCGTCATAAAGATAAAGATGATTCCAGCCGTCGCGCTCCGACATCCAGATGACCTCTTTGCCATCGCTTACATCGTAGCGATATTTCTTGCCCGAATAGCAGAAGAAAGTTTTTGGTTCCTCGCTGATGACGGCACGTGGTCGCGCAGTGGCGGCGTCAACTTCGATGACGCGGTAAACCTGATGCCCGCGCTGATTGTATTCAAAACTGAAAGCGCGGCTGTCCTTGTGCCATTCGAGGCGCGACAGATTGTAGGAATTCGGAAAGAGCGCGTTATCAACTTCGAACTGTTTTCTGCTTTCGACGTGAAAGAGTACCGGCTGCGGCTGATCGAGCGCATCGCCGGGTTTGGCATATTCCATCGTGTGATATTTCGGCTGCGTCTGATCAGTGGGCGAGGATTCGACGTACTGGATTTTGCGATTGTAGCCGGGCCGCACGCGCCAGGCCGCAATCATTTTTGAATCCGGCGACCAGACCAGCGAAGCGAGCGCGTAGTAATTCCCTTCTGAACCGTCATAGCTGAGCGCCGCGCCGTCTTTCTTGCCCTTTGGCCGCACCCAGACATTGAAGTTATTCACCCACGCTTCCCATTTGCCATCGGGCGAAACCTTTGCTTCCTGGTTTTGCGGGAAGTTGTAACGCGGCCCCGGAATGCCTGCATTCAAAGGAATGCCGCCGCGTCGCCCGCCGAAATCAGGCCCGCGCGGTGGCGCTTTTTTGACAGTGTAATCGCTCAGATCGCAGCGCCAGCGCGTTTCGCCAATGGTGAACTCAATCGCCTTTTCGCCGTCCACAAAACTGATCTGCTGAAACGGCAGTTTGAGCGCCGTGTACTTTTCATTCGTCGCTGCCGAAAGCGCCGTCGCCAGCCGTTCGTGATCGAAGGCGGGCCGTCTGGCCAGCGTCTCGGCATCGAAAAGAACAAATTCACTGCCGCCCTTGACAGCCTTGCGATACCAGAAACGGCTGGTCTTTTCGATCCAGTTGGCGCGTTCAGTCAGGTTGACGGCCAGCGACGTGTACTTTTCGCGCAGGCTGGCAGCGCGTTCGTAATCGGCCACTGTCCCCTGCCCGAAACTCGCAGTCACCAGCAGGCAGAGCGTGATGATTGAGCAGCAACTCAGTTTGCGTGTCATAGCGATTGTCCTTTGTTCAGGGATGCAGGCGTTCTGTCTGCCCCGTCTCAATCCGGGCATCCTTTGAGTCAGGCAGGCTCCGATGCCTGCGCTTCCTGTTATTGTGTCCGGGTGCGGCGGGGTGGTGGAATGTTCCTGCCGTAATAGACATCCATCGGGATGTGATGATCAGCGTAAACGCGACTCAGCAGTTCGTAAAGCTTCGGATCATATTTCTGCAAATCTTCCGGCGTCTGCACGCGGGTTTCGCCGTCGAAGTATTCGTAATTCGACCAGAACCAGGTCTGCGTGCCTTCGGCCCAGTATTCGCTGGCGTTGGTTGAGGCGTAATGGTTCTGCCACAAACCTTTCGTCATCGCCTCTTTGTAGGCCGCCTGAATTTCGGCATACAGCACCGGGTCAGCCGTGCGAATGCCGATGCCCATAATGCCGTGCGAGAATTCGTGCACGAAGATGTTTTCACCAAAATAGCGCGTGCCCGGATAGCCGAGCAGGTTTTCCTCAGCGCAGGTCGTCGGATTGCCGCCGAGGCCGCGCGCGCGTCTGTCCCAGTATTCCTTGTCGGTCATGCTGGCGATGCCGCCGGGCTTGTCGTAATTCGCCTTTTCGCCCGGCGTCAGGCGCGGATCGTTTGGGCCGGGCCGTTTGTTGTTGCGGTGTTCGGGAATGTCGGTCGTTGATTCAGACTGCGCCATCACGCCGATCTTCATCTTCTTTCTGACCATTTCAGCGCGCAGGTCGGGCCGCCCGGCCAGCATGTGAATGACGATGTCGCGCGCCACGAGCAGGGCCGCGTCCGGCACTTTCTCTGAACTCAGAATCGAGATGCCCAGCGCGTCGGCATACTTTTTATAAAACGGATCAACGCCGAGCGTGGCGGGCGGCGTGGTGACGGCGGTTTTGACGTAATCCTGAATGAACGGTTTTTCCGGCGCCGGCGTCTGCGCGACCAGGCCGGAGGCCAGCAGCATCAGCACAATGGCAAGTTGTCGCATGGTGACCTCACAGGAAGCAGCGTGTTCGGCACAGTTCAGTTCACACAGCCCAGGCAGTCCGGCCAGCCAATGCGCTCACTGGCCGGACTGCAAACGCAGCTCAGACGCTTACCAGTCAAAGCTCGCGCGCAACTGCACCGTGCGATTGCCCGTAGCCGACGTGATCTGCCCGAAAGCAGTCGAAGTCGGACTGGCATTGGCCAGCGCAAAGAACGGGTGATTCAGGAAGTTCAGCGCCACCGCGCGCAACGTCACGCGCATCCGTTCGTTGATGCGAATCTCCTTGTTGAGACTCATATCAAGCTGGAAGCTGGTGTTGTTGCGCAGGTAGATGAACGCGGAGTATTCGCCCGGCGTCGAGGACGGAGCAAACAGTTCCGGTTTGACGGTGCTGGTCGTTGTGGTGACGTTGGCAATGCTGGCGACATCGGCAATCAGCACGCGGTTGGCGGCAAAGTAGCCCGACACAGTACTCAGCGCCTTTTGCAGTTGCGAGGCCGTCAGGCCGCTCAGCACCACGCCCGACTGTGACAGGTTGTTGACCGTGTTGCGCCCGCCACTGAGCAACACCGGATTGCCGGTGGCAATCGTTTCGCGCCCGCCGAGCGTCCAGCCGCCGACCAGCCGATCAACCAGTCCGCCGCGATTGAGGAAGCGCCGCCCCTTGCCAAACGGCAGGTCATACGTCCAGAAGGCATTGATGACGTGCCGACGATCAAACGGCGTCGGGCCGTAAGTGAGCCGCGCGTTACGATAAGTGAACCACTGCGATGTGCCGGTCTGATCGCTCGCGTTCTGAATGGCGCTCAGCGCGTGCGCCCAGGTGTAATTGGCTCCGAGCAGCAGGCCGTAACTGTACGACTGCCGCAGGTCAACCTGCAGCGCGTTGTAGTTGCTGTCGCCGTTCGAGTCCTGGTAATTCAGGCTGCCCAGGTACGGATTCGGACGGAAGAAGTTGAGCGGATAGCGACCCGCCGCCGAGTAACCCAGATTGCCGCACGGCCCGAAATTACTGCCCACCATCCGGCAGTAATAAAGGTTGTTGGTCGCCAGCGTGTCGGCTATCGTCCCTGCCGTGCCCTGATTCAGATTCTGAATGAAGGCCGCCGAAGCGAAGCCCTGCGCCGCGCTCAGTGCGCCCTGCGAACCGAGCGGGCCAAAGGCCGATTCAAAAATCGGAATCGGCGCCTGGCCGGGCAGATTGTTGTTGATGAAAGTATTGCCGCGTCCGTTGGCAATGTTGACGTCCAGATTGCGCTTTGCCTGCTTGAACTGATCGAGAAAACCATTCTCGAAGATGTTGGTTTCCTGCATATTCATGTAATGCCAGATGTGCGTGGATTTGTTGCCGACGTAACGCAGTTCAAGCACGGTGCGGCTGGTAAGCTGGCGTTGCAGGCCGAGCGTCCAGTTGGTCGTGTAAGGCGAACGCAGATTCGGGTTGATGAAATTTCCGGCAATGCCCTGGAAAGCGTAATTCGCCTGCGGCAGCGGGAAGCTGAACGAAGCCGGAGCAACCGGAATCGCAGGCAGCGGCGAACTCAGATTGAGCGAGCCGGGCGCGAAATGAACGCCGTTCGTAATCGTGCCCGACTGCCGCGTGCCCTGCCCGCCGGACAGCGGATTGGAGATGCTGTTGAGGCCTTCGTTGTAAAAGGTCATCGAGAACGAACCGCGCAGCACCGTCCTGCGCTCACCAAACAGTTTGCCGAGCAGGCCATCATTGTTTGACGGGTTCCACGCAAAACCGAAATTCGGCGCGGGATTCACAAAGTCGCGCTTGTACGGATTCGACACCTGCTCGAAGACCGGCGCGGTGTTGCCGCTCAGCGTGCCAGGCTGAAAGAGGCCTGTCGAAGGGCCGAAGAAATTGGCTCCGGCAGGCGACGAATTGATGCCGTTGGTGCTGTGAATCGCGCCGTCAAGCTGCCATCGCAACCCGAAATTCAAAGTCAGATCGGGATTGAGCCGGAAGCTGTCCTGCGCGTAAAGGCCCGCCGTCGTGAAAGCGTAACGCTGCGTCACCGGCGCAAACTGATTATAGGATTTGGTGTTCTCGTCAACGTTCGTGGTTTTCGAGACGCTGGTCAGTCGCCCGGTCAGCAGGGCGTAAAGGTTCAGCGCGTTACTGATGTCTGAATTATTCGCATTGATTGCCGGCAGCGCATTGCGCAGCACGTTGTTGACCGGATCGGCAGCGGCGACGCCGAAGTTGTAAACCGGCACGCCCGCGCTGCCATACGAGGTTTCCCAGAACGAGGTGTGCATCAAAGTGCCGCCAAAGGTGAACGTGTGGCGACCTCTGACCCAGTTCAGATTGTCAGTCACCTGATAGACCGGGTTGTTGCGAATGAAAGGCTGAAAGCCGGTGCCGGGGACGTAAGTCGGAATCAGCGGCAGATTCAGCACCCGGTTGTTATAAACCGACCAGACGCTCGGACTCGCGCCTTCATAAAAATATTCGCCGTTGCTTTGCACGCCAAAGCTGGCGTTGTTGGTCATATTCGGCCTGATCGTCCAGTCCACCGAATTGGTCGCCACATAGGTCGTGATCTTGTAGGCATTCGGATAGGTGTATTCCGAACCCGGATAGGGCGGCGTTCCGGCGATCTTCTGATTACGCAGATTCCAGGTGCCGTGCCAGCCGATGGTCGGCGTGATCTGATAATCAATGCGGGCTGTCGGATATGCCGTCGTCGTGCTGGTCGCCTGATTCCACTGCATCGTCTGCATCGAAGGCGTGCCGCCAATCGGCAGGAAGCCGATGGCTTTGGCCTGCGTCTGATTGATCTGACCCAGAATGCCGCTGATTGTCGGATCAATCGTGCTGCTGTACCCAGCCGCCCCCGCCGCCTGCAACAGATTCACGGTGCGCGTCTGGCCGTCAGTCCCGATGTAGGTATAGCGGCCCTGCTGTGCATCGGGTGTCAGCACGGTGGCTGAACTGATTGTTGAGCCGGGCTGCGGGATGTGTTCGTAATAAATAAAGAAGAACAGTTTCTTTTTGAAGTACGGCACAAACGGCAGCAGCGGCCCGCCGATGGAACCGACCGCGTCGTTTTCGCGCGCCCTGACGCGCGGACGCCCCTGCAGGTTATTGAACCAGGTGTTGGCGTTGAGCGCCTCGTTGCGGAACTGGTGCAGCACCTTGCCGTGATACTGTTCGGTGCCGCGTTTGGTCGTCAGGCGAATCTGCATCGCGCCCTCGCCGCCAGCTTCAGCGCCGAGTCCGGTGGTCGAGACAGTCACTTCCTCGATGGCGTCAATGCGCGCCGGGGCGAATGAAAAGAAGCTGGTGCCGCCGCTCTTGAACCGCTGCGAATTGTTGTTCATTCCGTCAAGCGTGATGTTGAGCGAAGCGTTGGGCAGGCCGTTGAAGGTGCTGTTGCGCCCGCTTGAATCATTCGCATTGGCATTGCCCGCCATCAGCAGAGCAAAGCCCAGGCCGTCGCGTCCGGCATAAGGCAGATTCTGCACGAGCTTGTTATTGATTGTCGTCCCGACTTCGTTTGAAGTCGTGTCAAGCCGTGCGCCGGTGGCCGCGACCTCAACCGTTTCATTGGCCGCACCCACCTGCAAATCAACCGAGATGTTGGTCGTGCGACCGGCATCCACAGTGATTTCAGGATAGACCGCCGTCTGAAAGCCGGTGGCAGTGGCGGTCAGTTTGTATTTGCCGCCCTGCAAATTGGCGAAGATGAAATCGCCATCGCTCGAAGAGACCGTCGTCTGTTCGAGGCCGGTGGCAATGTCGGTCAGTTTGATGGTGGTATTGGGAACCACAGCGCCCGACTGATCGCGGACAATTCCGCGAATGCCGGTCGTCGTGATTTGAGCAGGAGTCGTAATTGCCAGCGCCGCAATGACGATGGCGTGAATGAGCGCCAGCAGAACAAGTCTCGACAGGGTTTGTACTTTCATCGCATCCTCTCAGCTCAGTTCATTTCACAAATGGCGCAACGGCGCGCCGCCACCGACCGGGCAGTCCCGGCCTGCGTACCTGATGAAAATTCGCGTGGTGCAAGTAAGTACCTGAAGGCGGCAGCGCGTCTTGTATCTTTGCAGGGGCGCTTGAATCTGCTTAAGGGCGCGTCACCGGCGGGCAAATTTCTTGACGGATGCGACGGGCATATTGTATACAACTCCCACCTGACCGCCGGGTCAGCCACCCTTTTTCATCTGCTGCATTGTTTGTTTTCGTCAGGATCAGTCATTGACGGTGTCGGCCTTTGCATCACCTTTGTAAAGGTCGGAGCAAACGAAAGGAGAAGCTGCCATGTCCGTGCAACTGGCTCCCGGAAGTTATTACGGTGTGACCCTGCGCAGCCGTCGGGTTGCGGGCTTCGAGCTTTCGGAGCGCGTCTATTCGCCAGGCTACCAGACCCCGAAACACACACATAAACAGGCGCTGTTCTGCTTCGTCATGGAGGGCCATTACACGGAAAGTTACGGCGGCAGAATGCGTGAGTGCGCGTCTTCGACGCTGCTCTTTCACCCGCCGGGAGAGTTGCACGCCGAACGCTTTCACGAAGCCGGTGGACGGTCATTCATTGTCGAGATTGCGCCCGACTGGCTGGCGAAAGTTCGTGAAAGTCTGCCGGTGGCTGATCATTCGGCTGATTTTCACGGCAGTGTCTTTGAACTCCTGGCGCATAAACTTTACCGGGAATTCAGCCACGAAGACGGCGCTTCGGCTCTGATCGTCGAAGGACTGATGATGGAGATGCTGGGCGAAACGATGCGGAGCGGCGGCGCACCGGAGCCTCACGTTTCACCGCGCTGGCTCCGGCAGGCCAGGGAACTGCTTCAGGCGCGTTTCACCGAAAACCTGACGCTGGCCGATGTCGCCCGGACTGTCGGCGTCCATCCCGTTCACCTGGCTCAGACGTTTCGCAAATCCTATCAGTGTACGATTGGCGAATACGTGCGCAAACTGCGCATCGAATATGCCTGCCGCGAACTGGCCACGACAGCCAGGCCGATTGTGGACATTGCGCTGGCCGCAGGTTTCTGCGATCAGAGCCATTTCACCAGAACCTTCAGGCGCGTCACCGGCTCTGCGCCTTCACAGTACCGCGAAGCGCTGCGCCATTCCTGACCAGACGCAATTCATTCAGACCGGAAGAACCTGCTGGCAGCATCAGCCGCCGACTTCAACTTTGACAGGGCGACTGGCGGCGTCAGTGATTTCGATGACTTTGCCGGGAATGGCGAGACACCTCTTCAGACCTTTCCTTCTCTGATCAGGGCGTCAGCAATGACCGCCTGGCCGAGCGAGATGCCACCGTCATTGGGCGGCACGCGACTGTGCGTCAGGACTTCAAACCCGTCAGCTTCAAGCAGGCTGACGGCGCGTTCGAGCAGCACGCGATTCTGAAAGACTCCGCCCGACAACACGATTCGTTTGATTTGATGCGTGCTTCTGACCTGATCGGCCAGGATGCGAATCAGACGCGCCACCGCGCCATGAAATTTTGCCGCAATCAGCGAGGGTGCGATCCGGGCAAGCAGGTCATCCACGATGGCGCGAATCAGTGGCGCAGGTTGGATTATCTGATCTGCAATGGCGAAATCGTAACCGTCACCACCATATCTCTCGTCAACGATCATCTCCAGTTCGATTGCGGCCTGCGCTTCGTAACGCGCCACGTCGCGCAATTCGAGCAGCGCCGCCACCGCGTCAAAGATTCGCCCCATACTCGAAGTCAGCGGCGCGTTGATGCCCTGTGAAATCATCTGTCGCAGCACACGCCAGTCTGAACCGCCGTGTCTTTGCACCAGGGGCAGATTGAGTGCAGTGAAATCTTCGCCATAAGCATCCTGCAAAAACACCGCCGCCATCCGCCAGGGTTCGCGGATCGCTTTCGCGCCGCCGGGCAGCGGCTGATATTGCAGATGCGCGACGCGCTCAAACTGTGATGGAGATGAAAGCAGGAATTCCCCGCCCCACAACTTCCCGTCCGTTCCATAACCCAGACCATCGAAAGCCACGCCCAGCACAGGCTCATCGCTGTCGAGCGCGTCATTATCCGCCAGGCAACTGATGATGTGCGCGTGATGATGCTGCACGCCGATTCCGGGCAGTTCATCACCACGCGCGAGCGCATACTTTGTCGAAAGGTATTCAGGGTGCAGGTCGTGGGCAACGATTTCGGGTTGCAGGTAAAACAGCCGCTCGAAATGCGCGATGCCTTCCTCAAACGAGCGCAGCGTTTCAAGATTTTCCAGATCGCCGATGTGATGGCTGACAAAAGCGTAATTATCGCGCGTCAGACAGAAAGTATTTTTCAACTCGGCGCCGCAGCTCAGTATGGGCGCGGCGAAACTGCGCCGGAGCCTGAGCGGCTGCGGCACATAACCGCGCGCGCGTCGCAACAGCATCGGTTTGCCGCGCCGCACGCAGGCCACTGAATCATCACAGCGCATGTGAATCCGGCGGTCGTGCATCAGAAAGTGATCAGCGATTTCGCGCAGGCGCGTGCAGGCTTCTTCATCACGATAAGCAATCGGTTCGTCTGAAACGTTGCCGCTCGTCATCACCAGCAGCCCGCCGAAACGCGCCAGCAGTAAATGATGCAGCGGCGCGTAAGGCAGCATCACACCGAGCTGTTTCTGCTGCGGCGCGACTGCCGGGCTGATGATCGTCCCGGCGGACGGCAGTTTTTTCAGCAGCACAATCGGACGCGCAGGCGACAGCAGCAGTGATTCCTCAATTTCACTGACAGCGCAAAATTGCCGAATGGTCATCAGCGAATCGGCCATCAGGGCGAATGGCTTGTCTTCGCGCAGCTTGCGCTCGCGCAGTTTGCGCACCGCTGCATCATTCAGTGCGTCGCAGGCCAGGTGATAACCGCCGATGCCTTTGATGGCGACAATCTCGCCCCGCCGCAGCCATTCGATTGTCAGCGCCAGCGCTTCATTGCCGATGGTCGTTTCATCACCAGGCAGTGACAGGCGCGGGCCGCACACTTCGCAGGCATTGGGTTGTGCGTGAAAGCGGCGGTTGCGCGGATCGCTGTATTCGCCGGCACAGGCATCGCACATCGGGAAAGCAGACATCGTGGTGCGCGCGCGGTCATACGGCACGTCTTCGATGATCGTGAAGCGCGGCCCGCAATTCGTGCAGTTGATGAATGGATATTGAAAGCGCCGGTCGTGCGAATCAGACAGTTCGCGCAGGCAGTCGTCACAGACCGCCACATCGGGCGAGAGCAGAGTGAATTTGTTCGGCTCCTGATTGAGGCTCTCAGCGATGCTGAACGCAGCCAGTCCGCGCGGCGCTCCGGCATCTTCACAGGTGATGTTTTCAACGACGGCCAGCGGCGGAGCGTCACGGCGACAGTCAGCGAGAAAGTTTTTCAGCGCCTGCTCATCACCTTCGATGTCGAGCGCGACGCCGTGCCCGTCGTTGCAGGCGCTGCCGGCCAGCCCGTGTTTTTCCGCCAGCGCAAAGAGAAACGGGCGGAAACCCACGCCCTGCACGATGCCTGTGATGTGTACCTGCCAGCGTCGCTTCATTTTCCTGGCGAACTGAATTCGCGTTACAGCTTTGAATTAAAGGCGGCCTCACCGCCTGCTGCAATCAGACTGAGCGAGAGAAGGAAGAGTGTCAATGCCAGCGCAAGGGGTCACACCGTCCTGCGCCAGACAGCAGAAACAAAGCGCGTGCGGTGTCAGCAGACAGCACAAGCGCCATCAGCAGCGTTGCAGGCACGCCGCTCAGAATCAGCGACGGCACCGGCTCAGCCAGCAAAATCAACGGCCCGCGAATTTTATGTCACGAAAGGAAGACCAGAAGGCCCGGATGTCGGCAGGAAGGATGGCGGGCGGGCAGATGTTTTGCCAGCCTGCCGGATTCAGAAAGCGACCGGGTTCACACTCGCGCCACGCATTCAATCCGTGCCGCACATAAACAAACACGCCGGGATTGGCGAGCCGCTTCAGGCGCGCGCCATTATTGACGGCATAGTGAATCAGCCACGCATCCTCAGCCAGACTGATTTCAGGATAGCTCAGCCCCTGCTCAAAGATTTGTCGACGACAGACGAGCGTGCCGCCATGCACATTGCCGACGAACATCTGCGCGTGCAGTTCCGGCTGCGTCGTCCAGAATTCACCCGTCGCCAGCGACAACACGCAGGAGTTTTCAAGTCCCGTCAGATCAGCTTCGCCGCACACAACCGGCGCAACCTGATAACGCAGGCGATCAGGCGCATACCAGTCATCATCATCCCAGTGCGCGATGATCGCGCCGCGCGCGTGCTGCACGGCCAGATTGCGCTTGGCGCCGATGCTTGTGCGCTCAGAGAGCCACACATAAATCACTTCAGGCAGATCCGCGACCAGATCACTCACCGGTTCATCGCCATCATCCACGATCACAAGTTCGCGGCGCGGATAGTCCTGCGCCTGAAACGAACGCAGCGCCTGCGCCACAAAAGCCCGGCGGTTGCCGGTTGGCATGATGCACGACACCAGCGGCCATTCCTGAATGGCTGAAGTAAGGGGAAGCCGGTAAAAGTACAGTTCATCTTCGAGCAGTTCACGCACTTTGCTTAACTGTTCACGCTGCCAGAATCCGCTCCCGGTTTCCTTCGGGCTGGTATTTCCGGCGTGAATCATTGCCACACAGAGCGCCGGATTTTTCAGATCGCAGATGCGGCCCGGCTGATTGAAAACGAACTGAGTGTCTTCGCCAATCTGAATCTCAGCGAATCTGTTCGCTGACCAGCAGGCGCGACGATAAGCCAGCGTGTTGCCTCCAACCCACGCCGCGCCCGGCGCTTCATATTTGTATTCCCACGCCTGATCGTTCGTCGCATCGTAGTAAAGCAACTGACTTGAACCGCAGACCTCAGCTTCATTGCTGATGAGCGCCTGCACCTGCTCACGCACACGCCAGGGCGGATACCAGTCGTCATCGTCCCAGTGCAGGATGATTTCACCGCGCGCCTGTTCGCAGGCCAGGTTACGCTTGGCTCCGACCGTCATCTTCTGATCAAGCCGCAGCGAGCGCAGCCTTTTGTCATCAGGCAGACAATCGCTGATCCGTTCAGCGCCATCATCCACAATCAGCAGTTCGAGATTCGGATAATCCTGCCTGAAAAAGCAGCGCAGCGATTGCGGAATAAAAGCGCGCCGGTCGCAGGTCGGCATAATGCAGGTCACCAGCGGCGGGCTGACTTCAATCTGAGTGAACGGAAGTTCGCCAGGCTGAGAGTTTGTCGCTGCCCCTGCCAGTCGCTCATCCGCAGGGAAATTACAAACCGGCAGCCTGGCGAACAGCAAGTCTGAGTCACCACTCATTTCAGCTTTCAGCGGTCGGCTGATTTCAATCAGTGTGGCAGGCGCAAAGTTCGGACATTCATCGCCGCGACAATGCGTGCGGTAATCGCTCTTTTCATCGCGCAATCGCGCACCGCAGAATTTGTCCTGATAGCGGCGCTTGTTTGCTTCAAACAGTCGCGCCTCTTCCCTGCTGCGCCGTTCAGCTAACGGCGAGCGATGCACATAAGCGGCGCAGGCCCACACGCCCTGCCATCCGGCGCGAGCGGCGCGAATGTTGTAATCCATCTCCCAGCACGGGCCGGGGCCGTAACTTTCATCAGCGCCGCCGATGGCCTCAATCACTTCGCGCCGCACGACGTAACAAAAATCAGCCAGGCTGTAGAGCGGCCTCAGCTCGCGCCACTCCTCGCCAAAGCGTGATGCCGCCTCCTGCGCTGTCAGCGCAATCTCATCCGGTGTACCGCCAGCCTGCGGATAAAAGCCCTGCTCGTTCCAGCAGCAGTTGGTTGAAGGCCCGGCCAGCCCGTTCTTTGAATCAGCATTGAGCGCAGCCAGCAGCCTGTCGAGCCATCCCGGCCCGGCCAGCGAACCACTTTCAAGAAACACGATCACATCAGCGTCAGTCTCAGTTGCCAGCCGATTGAAACAGGCCGCCGCGCCGCGCACATCTGCCGTGCCTGACTGCTTCAGCTCTTTCAGTTCAGTAAGCTGCGCGCTCGTCGCCGCATCAGGGCCATCAGGCAGCAGCAGCAGTTCATAACTGCCTGCCGTCTGCGCTCTCACACTGCGAAGCGTCGCCAGCAGCTTTTCAGGCTCCGTGTAAATGTGAATGCCAATGCAGATGCTTTGCATACCAGGTTACAGAATCACCAGCCTTCATCAGGGTCAGCCACGGGGGAAGAGGGGAACACGGGGAAGAAAAAGAGAAAAGGAGAAGAGGAGAAGAGGAGAAAAGGGGCTGATCCTGCACAGCAATTCTGAAATCAGAAATCTCCACTTCCCCTTTTCTCCTCTTCTCCTTTTCCCCTTTTCTCCCTGTCTTCACCTTCCCCGTGTTCCCCTCTTCCCCCGTGGTTAATCCGATTTTCAATGACAGCCAGGCCGAGTTGATCGTCTTCCGCGATTCCGTTTTCAGCCGACCACAAACGCACGACACCGTAACCGGCTTCGGCAATTCGTCGCAGCGCGCCTGCGACAGTGCCGTGCGCATACAGCGCATCGTGAATCAGAATCAGCCCGCCCGCGCAAACGAGTTGCACGGCAAGCTGAAATTCATCCCAGACGTGTTCTTCAGTGTGAACTGAATCGAGCAGCGCGGCTTCATAACTTTCACCTGCCGCAAGCGCCGCCGTCAGCCCTTCGACTGATCCGCACTGCCGCGATTCAATGCAGTTTTTGAAAGCCGGGGGCAGCGTCGCCCACAACTCAGCGCGTCCCGGATGATCGTAAGGGTCAAGCGTGACGACGCGCCCGTTTTCACGATGCGCGACGGCTGAAGCCAGGCACGCCGCCGAAATGCCGCGCGCCGTGCCCGTTTCAATGACGCGCACACAGCCATTGGCGCGAATCAGATAATGCAGCGTCGCCAGCAGCGGCAGCACTGACGCATCGCGCACCTGCGCCCCGTCGCCATTCGTCAGGCCATAAAACGACCACGCCAGCGCCTGCATTCCATACCGCCCCGTCCATGCTTTCAGCGCATCAAGAAACAACGCGTAACTGTCGCCCGCGCCCGCTCCGGTCAGCGGGTCGCTGATTTGTGCAAAGCGGCCCTGCCAGTCAGGATGTTTGCGCTTCGCCCCGCCGCTGAAATGCAGCACGCGTGCAGGCCGTCCGTGCCAGTCCGCCAGAATGCGCGCTCCTTCCTCGCGCAAACTGACATCCTGCGCGTGAAGCTGCACGTTGTAAGTCGAATCAAGCTCGACACCGCAACCGAGCCGCGCCAGCGCCAGATTGAAGATGAACTGATTGCGCCACCAGACATCGTGCCTCGCATCGGCCCACGCCGCCGCGTGCGGCATGGCGCGAATCACACCGTCCAGCGCGAGCAGCGCCGCACGGCTTCCGGCAAAGATGCCATCATTGACCACCAGCGGATACGCAGCCTCTTCAGCCGTGACAGCCAGCCACTCAATGTCAGAACTGTTGCCGCCATAAACGATTTGCAACGCCTCGCCCAGATGCTTCAGTCCGGCGTTGTTGCCTTCGCGGCACGCCAGAATGCTGCCTTCGGCACAGGCATCGAGCGCAGCAAAGACCGGACGCAGATCACCAGTCACCAGCATATCGGCATCGAGACAAATAAACTGTCGCGCCTCAATCACCCGCGCCGCTGAATAAAGTATCGCCTTGCTCATCGGATTGACCTGCGCCTGCGACTGAGCGCGAATCAGCGCGGCCCGGTATTTCGCGGCCACACGCTCGCACGCAGCATTCGGGTTGAGCGCGAAAACAACGATCAGCGCATCCTGGCAACCTCCGTTCGCCAGCAGCGAACCGAGCATGTCATCGAGCATCTGCTCGAAACCCGGCGAAACAACTGTCGCCATGCAGCGTTCAGCGCGCGGCATCGGATTCGGCAGCGTCATCACAGCGCGGCCCAGACAATCCACCAGACTGTGCGTGACCGACTGAATTTCTGTTTCGTGAAACTGAGGATCGATCCAGACGGCGTGACAATAATCCCAGCGCGTGGTGCTGACGATCAGTTCAATCAGTTCAGCGCCGCTGATGTCAGCTTCAATTGAACGCGGGGCTTCTCCGGCTCTGACAAACGAAGCGCACGTCACTTCGCGCCCGTCAGCCAGCACCGTGAAATCAGCCTGCGAAGCGCCCGGCGGCACATCATCATTGAGCGCCACCTGACAACTGAACGCGGCAAACCGCCCGCCACAATGAAAGAGCAGCGATGAAGGCGGGTGCGCGCTGATGGCGTGCTGATAAGATTGCTGCTGCACCGAGACAGCCCTGCCTTCATAACCCAGATTGCCGTGCAGACCGAGCGCGCCGTATCCGACCACAGCTCTGAGTGGTGAGAACGAATCGAGAAACATCACCAGTTACCCGCAACCCGTGAATAAAAGAAAGCGATCCAGCCGGAACAGCACACTGATCAAAACCCGGCCCCTGAAAAGACGGTGTTGGGAGTTCCAGCTTTAGCTGGTGGTCTTTCGCTTCAGTCCGACCAGCTAAAGCTGGAACTCCCAACACCGTCTCTCAGCGAAGCCTGCCTGATCAAATGTTCATTATCTGAGTGTTCTGTTTCAGGGAACTTAATCATCCGATTTGTAATGTAAAGACAGCGTCACCGCCAGGAGTGTTATTGCCCGATGGCAGGCCGACGAGTTCACCGTCAAGCAGTGATCCCTGCGAAGCGATGACACTGCCGCGCAGCGCGATACGATAAGCGCCAGGCGTCAGGCCCGCTGCGCCCGCGACCTGCACGACCCAGCGCACTGTGCTGCTGTCGGGCGTAAACAGAATCTGTCCCGGCATCGCCGCGCCGGTAGCCGCATTGAGGACAATGAAACTCTGATTGGGAACAACCGTGTTCGGATCGGGCGGCGCGCTGAACTGCACTTCAATTGCATTCGGCGGCGCGGTCGGCGTAAACGGCACAGTCAGGCCCGGCGGATTGAAATTACTCAGCGCGCCCAGCACTGCCGGATTCGGATTGGCGGGATTCTGCCCGACCGCAAGGATGCGAATGCGATTGATCTTCAGCAGTGTGGGCGCAGGCGGCGGCACGACGCGAAACCACATTTCAAGATCACCGCCGCGCAGGTTGTTGCCGCTCGGCAATCTGATGTCAGTATTCGCGCCCTGCCTGAAACCGAAGACTTCGCCATCAAGATACAAAGTCGGATCAGTGCGCGCCCAGATGAAATTGCCTTTGAGCGTCAGCCTTGCCAGCACGCTGTCGCCGCGCTTGAGTTCGCGCATCATCTGGAACAGTCGCTCAGTCATCCATTTTCTGGTGTCAGGCGCAGGCACCCAGAAAATCGAATCGTTATCGGAATTGACACCAGCCAGCAGAATCAGCGACTGAAAGCCAATCACCGGATCGCCCCACAATTCCCTGTCCACGTTATTGAACGGGAACGGCATTTCAAGCGTGACAATGCAGACCGGATTGTTGCGCACCGAAGCCTGATCGGGGTCGGCATCACAAATGATGCGAATGCCGCGCACCAGATCAGCCACCGGCACATCAGTATCATTGCGCAGCGGCTGACCGCTGAGCAGATTGATCGCCGTCACGTGAATGCCCGGCTCGCGGATGAATTCAGTCAGCGGCTGAAACAGCTTGCGACAATCGCGCAGGCTGATTGTGCGGCCTTTGACTTCGGCCAGCGCCAGGCGGCAGAAATGATGCCGCGTGCCTGCGGGCGGTTGCGGAATCGGATTGTTGTTGGGAACTTCAAAAGGCGGCCATTCAACATCACCTGTTGCCGTGCGCGCCGGAATCAGCCAGTAATCACCCGCTTTGTACGTTCCTTCGGCAAACAGCACCTGCACGCCGCTTTCAAGGTCAATCCAGTTCGCAGTCATCTTCACGCCAGCGGCTGACGCAGTGCTGCCGGACTGATCCCACCTTCGCAGCTTCAGTCTCGCTCGCCCGGCCAGCGCGGTCAGTGATGAACTGAGCGTCAGCTTGCGCGTGGCTTTGTCAACATTGCTGATCTGTACCAGCGGGCGCGGCGCTGACTTCAATTCTGATTCATCATCAACAATCTCAACCCACTGGCCATTGGCAAAACCCAGAACCTCATCCCTGCCGACATCGGTGACAGTGATGACGTTTCCGGCAATCTGTTCGATGATTGTTTCGACGGTGGCATTGTCGCGTGACCATTTGAAAGTCGCTGTGTCACGCGATCCGCTGCTGTGAACTTCAACGCGATAGAGCTGATTTTCAAGCCGCCGGTAACCTGCGCCGGGCGGCAGCAGGCACGGGTCTTTGGGGTCTTCAGCAACCTTTGTGCGCGCATTCAGCCGACCGGTGGCAGGCGCGATGAGCGCATTCCATTCGGGGAACTCAGTCTCGCACGATGGCGCGGCGTTGGTGTTTGATTTGACCGGCAGAAACCTGACCTGCCAGACGGTTTTCAGCCGCGTTGCAGTGTCAGGCCCGCCAAGCGCGACTTCACGAATGCGCGGATCATCAAGCGCCGTGACTTCGCGCTGCCACGCATCAAGATAAACCAGATAAACTCCATCGCTGAGGTTGAGAACTTTCTGGCCGGATGGCGGACTCGTCGGCGGGCTGACGGCAGTCGTTGAAAAATCAGGATTCGGATAATCAGGCTGAGTCAGGTAAGTCGTGACGCGGCGAATCGTCGCGCCCGCGCTGCGATAAGCTGTAATGTCCGCATCGAAGCTCAGCACCAGACCTGAAAGCGCCGTAATCTGAAGCAGTTTGTCAGCCTGGCTGGCCGCAGAGATGATGACCCATTGCCCGCGTTGCAGCGCGCTGCCATCAGCGATCAGCGATGAGACAATCGCCTGGTTCGGCTGCACCGTCTGATTGCCCTGATTGAAAGTCACCGCGACCGCAGTTGATTCGAGTTCGCACAACAGACCGCCGACATAAATTCGTCCGGGCGAAATCGTCACGTCAGCGCCGTTCGTTGCCGATTCGATTTTGAATCCCCCGCCGTTGCGCGGCGCGCCGCACTGACCGATGACATCAACTGTTTCGGTCTGCGTGCGATGATGCTGGATGGCGAGTTGTTCGTTCCAGTCGGCATCCACCTGCACCCGGCCCTGCTGTTGCAGCACGCCGCTGTAATGTTTCTTCGGATCAAATGTTCTGCGGCTGATATCGCCCATCTTTTGCCTCCGGTGTTGCAGTCTCAGATTCGTTTCAAATTCACCAGATCTGCGCAGGGAACCTGAATGGAACACTGATGAAACGGACAAAACAGATCAGCGCAGATCAGTCACAATCCGGCTCATTCGTTCAATCCGCGTTCTGTTCTGCACTGAATTTCAAAGCCCTCGCTGATGCTCGCTAACTCGCCAGAAAGATTCCCGCTTCAAGTCCGAAACGCAGATATTCATCCAGTCGCGCGCGCAGGTTGCCGATGCGCTGCGGCTGATACAGATCGTGAAAGGCTCCCATTTCGGCCTGATCGTCAGCGCCTTCTCTGATCTCAACGGCGCAGCGTTCATCCAGTTGGCCGTAACCCGCATCGCCGTAACGCAGTGAAGTGAAAACCGGACGCAGGCGCGCTGCATCGCTGATCTTTTCAGGCTGGCAATGAAAACGGCGCGGCAGTTGCGAACCTGGCGGGACGTAACAGAAACGCACGCAGCCCTGCTGCAATCTCGTCGCCCGCACTGGCGCAGGCCAGTTGTCAGTTGCGGACAGCGCCGCAAAGAAGATCGTGTTTGCAGCCAGTTCCATCAGCAGCGTGTGAACCCTGCCGATGATCGTGCTGTTTTTTACCGTCAGCGGCGCGCCTGCGCCTGAATTATCAGAAGCGGCATAAGCGATGGCGCTTTCAGCAAGCGCATCAACGATGCTGTTGCTGATGCTGAACTCAGCTTCGTCAGTGCTTCTGATTGCGCCGGTAATCGAGTGTTCGATTTCAACTCTGACATTTGCCGGTTCGACGAACAGGCACGGCGCGGCTGGCTGCGCGGGAACATTGCCGATGGCCGGACTCGCTCCGGGCACGAGTGTGCAATGTCGCAGGCTCAGTTGTGCAAGCTGATTCGGCTGGCCTGCGCTCGTCTTCGGCACTCTGACTGCGCCACCGCTCATCAGCAGACCGTTAATGACGAATTGCGAACTCGCGCCGCCGCTGATCGTCATGGCACTGCTGAGCGCCAGAATCGGACGCCGCTTGTCAGCCGCGCGCAGTTCGATCTTTTTTCCTGCGGGAACAATGACGGTCGGTGTTTCAGGGTAATACTCGTTGTTTTCGATCTCGATCACTCCGCCCGTGGTGGCAAGCTGATTCAGTGCGGCCTGAATGGTCGGCTGCTGCGATGGCACTTTGACGACGGGCTTCAAAGTCGCATCAAACGTGGCGGCGCGGTTGTATTCACCGCCGCCCATTTCGGAGCTGAAGCCGTAATGCCACGTCACACGCACCTTCGCGTTCGGCCCCGTTGTTTCAGGCAGCGCAATGCGGCCAAGCACCGGATCAATGGCAAATTTATCCTTCGGCTTGTGCGCCCAGTCGCCGCCCTGATCTGACAGATTACAGATGCGAATGTCGTCTGCCGCCACAATCGCATCATTGACCTTAAGCAGCAGACTTTTGTCAGCGCCGTAATCAATCGCCTTGTCACGATTGAGTATGCGACGACTGAGCGGCATCGGCACATTGACTGGCTCGGCCAGATGCGTGATCTGATCTTCGCTGACCGGATTGTTGTAAAGCGGCGTGTCCTGACCGAGCGGGTTGAATAAAAATCTGCGCTCATCAACTTTGAAAGCGGGCGCGTCGTGCAACGAAAAGCTGCCGATGCGCCACAGAAAGATGCCCACGTTCGGAATATTGTATTTGCCGCGACGACCTGAAATCAGGCGCACATCGGCGGTATGCGCGACTGAATCAAACGGCGTGCTGATGCGTTCCAGCGGTTCCCACGCGCGCAGGTGCGGCGTGGCGAGATTGTCTTTGCGAATGTGATTCAGATACTGCGTTGTGGCGAGCAACTGAAAATATTCGACCACGCTCGCGTCCCATCCGGTCACATCGCGCGCCAGTTGTTCGAGAACTGAAGCTGTGCCCTTGCGACGACGGTAAGCCAGCGTGTTGGCGACCTGAGCGCGCTGGCTGAAATTCGCATTCGGAAAAACGAACAGACCGCGCGTGCCAACCAGATCGCCGATGTATGGCACAACCCACTCAGCGCACGTTTCGATGAACTGATCGTCATAAAGCTGCTCCAGGTCTTCTTCCAGCACGGCAATCTGTTCAGCGATGACCGCGAGCATTGCCCTGAGCGGCCCGTCCTCGCCCGGCGCAGCAAGCTGCTGATCGCGGATGCGGTAAAGCGCAGGCAGCAGCGCAGACAATTTGTTCACGTCGAAACTCACTTCATCACCTCCAGCGCAACCGGGCGCGGATCGAGCGTCAGCAGTTCAGCCGCAAAAAACTGATCGCCACCGGCACGCGGCATCTTTGCTTCGAGTCGCTGCTTCAGTTCTGACGCTGTGTTGATGTTCGGATCGGACGCGAAAAATGCGTTCACATCCACTGCCACAACGCCGCTCACGTTCTGCATCACCGCCACCACTTCGCTGAGGCTGACCGGCTGACCCAGGCTGCGTGCATCGAATGAAAACTGTGCGCGCAATCGCTGCTCGACTGCGGCCAGAACTTTTTCCGGCAGAAAATCAGCATCAATCTTCACCGCCGCTGCAAGCTGAAACAGGCGCGGCTCATATGACTGCACGATCAGCGGCACATTCGGATCACCGGCTTCCAGCATGGCTTTCAGCAGATTCTGATAGAGGGTGCTGTCGCTTCTGACTTCTGCGCCCTTCGCTCCGGCGACGGTCACAAACACGACTCGCCGTTCACCGTGCCAGGCCCACGTCGCCAGCGCCTTGTCAATGCCTGCAAAGGCGCGGGCGAAGTCTTCGTAATCCTGAAGCGAAACGATGCGGCCCAGCGTCAGCACTGTGAGCGGCGCATTGCGGCGCGCATCATCGCGGCTTTCAGGATCAGCGGCTCCGCTCGCAGCCATCGGGTTGATTGCGCCTTTGACGCCTTGCGGGCGCGACATCAGTTGCGAAAGCTGATTCGCTTTGACATTGCCCGCCAGGCCAATGCCCTTGCGATAGCGCGCTCTGACATTCTGCTGCCCGGTCGGCAGTCGCGCGCCGGTTTTGCCGTCACCAAACATCACAGTCGTATTGCCTGCGTCATCGGTGCGTGTGATGTAGATGCGTTCATCAGGGCCGTGACCGAAAAAGCCGGGAACTTCGTGCCAGAGCAGATCGTTGACGCGAACTTCAAGCGTCGTCTGCGCGCCGCTCGGCGTGGCCGCGCTCGTGTAAGTCAAAGGCGGCTGACGCAGCGTGAAACGCTGAAAGGCCTGGGTCGCATCGCCGCTGCCCAGAATCTCTTCATTGATGCCGGGAATGCCCTGCACCGTTTCGCCGTGCGTGGCGAGCGCAACGTTGGCATTGATCGTCACTGATTCGCGGACGTATGAATTCGTCAGCGCCGCGTGCAGCGTCAAACGAGTAAAGCCGTCGGTCTGCAACACCTGCTCGACTTTATCAATCACTGCCAGTTCACAGGCGCTGACTCCGCGCACTTCGTCAAGCTCACCGCAAACGATGATCTTCTGTCCGGCAAAAAGGCCGTCAACAAAGCCGTCGAGTTCGATCACTGATTGTGCAACCGGAGTTTCAATCGGCAGACGGGCAAGCGCGAGTTCTTCGCTTTGCGCAAAGACTGTTGTGTTGCGAATGCTGAACGAACTGAAGTTCGTATTTGAATCGAGCGTCAGGCGCGTGACTTTGGCGCTCAGCGTAAAATCGGACTTTGAGACTTCGGCAACCTTTTCGACCTTGTAAGGCTTCGCCGTGTCGCCGTCCTTCAGCACCACGCGGCTGCCTTCGACAATGGTTGAAAGCACGTTGTCGAGATAGACGTTGCGCGTGCCTGCCGGTTCGTCGTGATAGTTGCTCAGTTTCTCTTCGGCCCACGAATTCTGCCGCGTGCTGTACTGTCCTGGAATGAAGCCGGTGGTCGGCGGATTGTTGCTCGTGTTCGGGCCGAATTCGCCAATGCGCTGGCTGACGGGCAGCGTGTCCCATTTCGGCGCGTTGTGGCCGAAGATCGAAGCGCGAGCGCGAAAGGCCAGCACGCCCGGCGGGGGCGGCGCAACTGCAATCAGGTTGTCGAAGATGTCTGCAATTGAAAACTTACTGACCAGCGAGATGGCTTTGAAATCAGGGGCGCTGATCGTTTTGCCAATGAATTTGCTGGTGATCGGCGCAGGCGAAAACATCAATCCGAATTTGTTGCCGATGATGCCGATTGAAATTGCAGATGGCAGCGGTTGCAATTGCACTTCGGTGCGTTGCCGCGCTTCGTCAAGCTTCACTTCAGCCACCTGGCGAAAAACCTGATCGCCACCATCATCCGGCGTGAGCAGCAATCCGTCGCCCTTTTTCAGGCCGGTGGCGAACCCGGCAAAATAGAGCACCGCCGCATCGCCTTTGATCGGATGGCGCGTGGTCAGGCGCGGCCTGATCGCGTTCCATTCGATGCGCGCTTCAATCTGCTCGACGGTTTCAAAGGTCTGCGCCTGTTCGCCCGGGCCGGGCACGCTCTGCACTTTGACGCCCGCATCAATCGTCGTTGAGCGCGGCACGCCAAGCGCGTTCGAGGTCTGTCGCGTTGCGCCGGGCGGGTCTTCGATGGTGAAGGCCAGATATGCGCTCGCTGCCACGCCGGGCCGCAATTCATATCCGATCAGCCGCGCCAGTTCGAGCAGCGAAACCCGCTCAGTCGCCGTTCGCAGGTAAAACTCACTGGCGACGCGTTCCTGATAAAACGTCAGCACATCAGCGACCGTTGCCCACGCATCAAGCAGCGCAATCGTGAAATCATCATCGTCGCGCGTCTTCAGCCCGCGCAACGCAGGCAGGCCGGATTCAGAGAGCCGCGCCAGCATTGTCTCTTTGAATTGCGCGCGCGTGCCGACGCGATAAGCGATGGCCGATAAACCAGGGCGGTTGCGCGTGGGCTGCGGCGTGGCGGGCGCAATGCCTTCACAGCAGCCGCAGTCATTCAGACTTCGCAAAGTTGGATCAACCGAAAGAGACATCATTCGCCTCAGCAGAATGTTCGACAGGTTGAGAGTCAGTTTTTTCCGGGCAAATCAGGAGCAATTTTTTTACAGCCTGTGGCAATCATGCATTCCAGCCTGTGAGATGTATTTCCATCTCGCTTCTTCCTGCCCCGACAGGGGCGCGATTCAATAGCCGGGGGTGCAACCCCCGGTGAGATGCGAATATCTGGTCAGCCCTGAAAGGGCGACAGAATTTTCGTGACAATCTTCTTTCGCCCTTACAGGGCTGCTTTCCGGGGTTGGCACGCTCCCGGGGGTTGCACCCCCGGCTATTGAATCGCGCCCCTGTCGGGGCTGAAGACAATTCGTCTGAACCGTGCCTCAATCCGGGCAATAAACCAATTATCTGAACCGTGCTTCTGCCGGTGTAAAAAGCAAATCATCACAACCTGAATCAATTTCATCTGCCGGGCCTCGTTGCTGGCAGCCTGTCGGGTCGCCCATCATCTCCCGCCTCGCATAATCAGGTTGAAGCTGCCGCGTTCGCGGAAGTTCGGATCGTTGTCGAGTTGTGCAATCTCCAGCCGTCCGAGTTCCAGCCTGCCTGATTTGATGGCTTCATCGCTGTCACGTCCCTGGCGCTGAAACTTTGTCACTTCAACTGAATCAACTCCGGCGACAGCCTGCGCGGCGGCCATCAGACGGCTGAGAAAGACCGGCTGACCGAAAGTGAAATTGTCGGGATGAAAGATGCCGCGTCGGCCATCGGGCAGCACGCGACTGCTGAAAACTTCAAGCAGCGCGGCCTTCACGTCGCTGACCAGGTAACCGGCTTTGACGCAGACGATCATTTCGACTTCGAGCGGAACATACAGCGGGCCGTCAACTTCCAGGTCGTGACCAGCCATGCGGAATCGCTCAAGACACTGCCTGATGCTTGTCTCAAAGGAATCATCAACCTCTCTGCCGCCGATGCGATCAATTGTCAGAAAGACCGTGCGCCAGCTTCCCGTCCAGCGCATCGTGGCGGCAGCGCGCTGCACTTCTGGAGAACAGCGCAATGCAACGGCGGCGTAATCATCAGGCGTGACTGCGCGCTCCTGCGTGCGAAAGGCCTGCGGCGCGTTCTGCCTGACCTGCTCGATGCTTTCCGGTTCCAGCCCGCCACGCGCCGGCAGCGGATTGCGCACACCGGCAATCACCTGATCACTGATGCCTGCGTCATTGCTTGCCAGATGCGCGAGCGAATCAGCGCCGATGTTACCGACGACACCATTGCCCGTGCGGTATGTGGCAACGAACTGTGTACCCGATTCAGGCCGCGCGCCGGACTGGTTATCACCGAAACGCAGAAAGGCCTGGCCGTCGCTTTCGATTTCAACGACAAACTCTGTGGCGTTCGCGTGACTGCTGATCAGGTCGCGTTTCGGCTGCCACTCATCGGCATTGACGGCAGGCGCAGTCAGCGCGATCACTGGCAGCAGACTGTCAGTTGACCAGCGCATCGTCGCGTTTGCTGATGCAGGAGATTTTTCAGGATCGAATGGCGCGGCGTGCGTGAGCGGCGATTGTCGCAGTGACGGGCGAAAGCGCGGCGGCGTCAGCGTCACGGTTCGTTCAGCGCAACGGCTGTCAGTGGCCGCTGCAACTTTCGTGAGCGCCGGATTCGGTGAAGGCACGGGCGGCAATTCTTCAGCTTCAATTGTCAGACCGTGATCGGCCAGGACAATGTTGCCGAGCGCCACGCTGATGTTTTCATACAAGGCAGTGCCGTTGCGCGCCGAGATGCACAGCGCAAACGGCAGCGCGTCATCCTGATGCCAGGTGATTTCTGTCAGCAGCACCGCCTTCTGATTCGGCGGCGAAGTGAGCGGGCCGAAAAGCGGATCGAAACTCTGCTTCACTTCGGTCAGGCGAACGGCGCAGCGATGTGTCGGGTCAGCGTCTTCGGGTTCACCTGTCAGCGGGCCGCGCACTTCAGCAAGGATCAGCACATCGCCCGGCTTCAGATTCGGGAAGCCGCCGCGCAAAGTGGCGCGCGTTGCGCCTTTCGGCAGACAGCATTCCAGCGCGCTCCAGGTGTAAAACTTCATCTCGTTGTGCGCGGCAAACAAAGTGATGTCGTGCATCAGTTCAAAAACCTGCGGTCGTTCGCGCAAGGCCTTTTCATAAACCGGAGAGTTGAGCTGCATCACCGCAGGCTGCGCGGTTGTGCGCGTCAGCAGTTTTGTCACACGCCCGTTCACGACTTTCTTCAACTTCGCATTGCTGACGCCTGGCTGTGCGATCACCTGCACCCACGCGCGCGCATTGCTGCCATCGTGCATCGTGTAATCAACCAGCCTCGCGTGTCTGCGCACCGAAGTCCGGCGGCGCGCCGTGCCCAGATAACTTTCCGTCGCTGTTGCGTCCTGCTGATAGCTCAGATAATCACCGACATAAGCCAGCAGTTCGATCAGCGCGATGCCGACATCAGCCGCGTTGCGTTCCTTCCACTGCGGCATCAGCGCCGCCATCCGGTCAAGCATCAACTGCCGGAAGCCTGCATAATCCTTTGCCAGATAATTGATGTCAGGCTGCGGCTGTTGTTCAGGCGGGCAGACGCGCGCGGACTGACAATCAAAATCACTCGGACACGCGACTTTGAAAGAGAAATCAACTGCCGACAGAATCGGGTCAAATCCGGCGGGCGGATCGTCGTGATCGGCATCAACGACCAGGCGCAAAGTGTAAGTCGAGAAATCTCCGGCCTCAGCGACGCGCACCGCCAGCACGTTTGCCGCAATCACAGCAGGCGGTGAACCTGAGGGCGGCGAAGCAGGCAGGCCATATTCAATGCCAGTGACTTTGATGTGACGAATGCGTTCGCCGCCTTCGATGCGAATGTTTTCAGCCTTCAGTGAAGCGGGCGCGAGCGGATGAATGAAATTCACAAAGAGCGTGCGCTGCCTGAGCGCAACCGGATCAGCCGGATTGTCCGAGACTTCAAGAAAGTCTATGCCGTTGAGCGCGGTCTGCTCCTTCACGGCATTGCGCCGTCGTTCATCGCAGCAGAAATAAATCATTGCCCTGCGCCTCCCTGTGCGAATTGCGCCACCTGCTGCTGCTGAGTGCGGCGCACAGTGTATTGCACGATGACGCGCAACTCAGCGTCCTGATTTTCAACGCGCACGTCATCAACCTGAATCAGGTCACCGAGCCACTGATTGAGCGAACCCTGCACCAGAAACTGCGTCGCGGCGGCAAGTTCATCGCTGTTGGGCGCAAAGACCAGCCGCGACAATCCGCACCCGAACTGCGGGCGATTGACACGCTCGCCGGGCGCAGTGAACAGCACCTGCTCGATCAGATCGCGGATGTGCGCGTCAGTTTCGACTTCAGCCGTGCGACCACGCCCATCGAAATGAATTGGAAAATCAATGTTCATCGCCTGCCTGAAGAAATTTCCTCCACGAAGCCATACAAAGGGACACAAAGAAGAACCAGACAGGATGAACAGGATGAGCAGGATTAAGAAGCAGAAAAGATTTGTTTCATCCTGACCATCCTGTCAATCCTGTCAAAATTCCTTCGTGGAAAAACATTTTTACGTTCCCGTGACTCGCGTCTGCGTGACCGTCACCAGCAGCGGTGTGCCGGTCGGCGCACAGATGGCCTGGCTGTCAATCAGCAGCACGGGCTGACCATTTGATGTGATTCTGGTGGCGGCGGTCATAAACTGCGCCGTTACGCACGGCCCGTTGGCCGCAGGCGGCGGCGGCAGCGCGCAGCCCGCAACGACATACGGCCCCGGCAAAGTCACAATCGGCTGACCGCTGACCAGCACACGCGGACTGACGACTGTCGGCTGTGCCTGCCCGCCGTGCGAACACAAAACCGTTGCGCCGAAATGAAGCAGAAAACCCGGCATTGACTGATTCCCTTCTGAAGTTCGACAGCACTCAGATAATCGTGAGCGCGCCGTTGTTGATCGTCACTGATGGCCCGGTCATCACAATCGTTGCGCCCTTGCCGTTTGAAATCGTGATGCCGATGTCATTGACGACAATCATTGCGCCGGTCGTGCTTTTGAGCATGATTCCGCCGGTCGGGCCGGGCAGGTCGCTGATCGAGATGCTGTTCTGTCCGGCAGTCTGCAACACGATGCTTGGCGACACGGGCAGACCAGCCAGCGCAATCGGTGGAATGTCTGAAGGCGCGCCCCAGCGACAGCCCGCCCAGATCGGGTAATCAGGATCGCCCTGCTCGAATTCAACCCACACACCCGCACCGATGGGCGGCACCAGATAAACTCCCATCGGCGGCCCGGTCGGCCCGGCCAGCGGCACGCACGGCACGGCCCACGATGACGGCACGAGGCCCAGCACATCCGGCACCTGCACCTGCAATCGTCCAAGCTGCATCGGATCAATGTTGTTGATGACCGTGCCGCGATATTTGCCGTAATATTTTCGCGCGCCGTTCTCTTCGCTCATGGAATCACTCTCGGAGTCAGGGAAATAAGTCCGTCTCTCGACAGATTGAAGCTCTGCCTGTATTCACCGCGCTTGATGTTGTGCGTCACGCTGTTGACGTAATAAAGACCGTCATAAGCGAGGCCCGCGCCGCGCACGCCGACGAGTTGCCGCGACCGCAGCACGCGCCCGTAACGCAGCACATTCAGCGAACCGCTCGCTGAAATCGCATCTGACGAAGCTGCCGTTCGCGCCAGCGCGAGCGCGACCGCTTCGACCGGATTGCGTTTTGAAACATCGTCTGAAAATTCGACTTTCGCCGGTGGCGTCAGTCGCGCGCCCAGCGGCGGACGCAGCAGGCTGATGTTCGGCACCGGAATCGGAATCGGAATCTTTTTCGTCACCGGATCAAGCACATTCATCACCGTGATCTTTTTCGCCAGCCCGTCGAGACTGAAACTCAGCGATTCGACATTCGTCTGCGCATCCATATTCACGTTGAGCGCCGGTTGCGGATTGGGAATACGAATGTCCGGCCCCCAGTAAGCAATGCTCGAACCCGGCGCCGGGCCTGGCTCGACATAAAAAACGTAACCGTTCATCGCCGCGAGCTGTCTGATGTAAGCCAGATCGGTGCCCGTCTGCGTCGGGATGCGTTCAGTCGGAATCGGCACGTCATTGAACAGCGGCGGAATCACCAGCGGCACAATGCCGAACGCCGCGTATTTTGAAAGCGCCAGCGCCACGCGCGCCGCCGCAGGCATGCCGGGATAGCGCATAAACGGCATCTCAACCACATCCATCAGTACGCCCAGGTCTTCGCCCGTCACGGTCAGCGTTGACGCGCCCGGTTCATTGCCCGGCGCAACTTCCTGCCGCGTGATGATGCCGTCCATCAGCACATTCGGCAGGCCGCCGACAGTGGCAATCAGGATGACGCGCGTTATCATTGGATCGAAAAATCCGGCAGGCAGCATCGTCGTCAGCAGCGGCGAATTTTTGCTGATGCCAAAGGTCAGTTGAAATCCGCTGCGCTCAGGCGAGCTGTTGACCTGCACGCTTTCAAGCGCATCAATGACTGATTGCGGCGCAGGCACAGGCACCGCCGGGCCGATCATCAGTGTCAGGTAAAACCCCTTGAGCATCGCAGTCAGATGTTTTGATTTGAGGGAATGCCTTCAGGCAGTGTGATACGCAAACGGCGTCCGGGCGTTTCAATCAGTTCGTCAGGACGAATTGCATTATTCGCATCACAGATGCGCCAGAACTGTTCCGCATCGCCCAGGTAGAGCGCGGCGAGGGTGTCCAGGCGTTCGCCTTCAGCGACCGAATGCTCAAAGAGCAGCGCAAAGTTTTCAGGCGGCGGCACGAACCGGCGACGCAGATAAGCAATCGTGCGCCCGTCAGCGGTTTCAAGCTTCGCCGTTTCCGTCTTGTGATAACGACTCGTCGGAGGAATCATAATCGCCTTTGCTGTTCGACAGGCTGGCAGCTTGCCTGACTGCAAACATTAAATGCTCGTGATGCCGAGCGCGTTGAGAACGCCGCCCTGATTGAGCGCGGCGAGGCGTTCCTTCTGTTGCAGGTAAGCCATAAACAGGCTGTTGCCGCGATGCGTGAACGGCAGATCATTCACGCTCAGCACGCGCAGGCTCAGGCTGACTTTGGCTCGCAACGGATTCAGTCGCGGATCGAAAGCTTCTTCGGTAATCGTGAAATCGGTCAGCAGCACCGGCAGGATGCGATTCTTACTCCAGACAAACAGCGTCAGCGGCGATTCCATCGGAGTAATTTCGAGCGTCCCCGCTTGCGCCAGCGCGTTGTTGTTCTGAAGCTGCGTGCTGGTCGGATAAACGATGGTTTCCAGCGCCGCGAGTTGCGGAAAGATGCCAAGCTGCGTTGTGTTCTGATTCTGATCGGGAAATTCCAGTTGATCCGTCGCGTCAATCTCAGCATCGAGCTTGATTGTCTCAATCGGCGGGCCGATCAGACGCTGCGATTCGCGGCGGTCGCCTGCTTCCGCGGCAACGCCTTTGACCTGTAGTGTGCGCGAAAGCGTGTCAGGGTTGTATTGCAGCGTGATGATGCGCTGCACTGCGCCGGTGTCAGCGTCAATCAGCACCAGGCCGCCTTTGACCAGTCGCGGTGAGTTCGGAAAAGTGGTCATCGCTCAATTCCTCATCAATCCTTACTTCGGCGCTGTCGGATTGCGTTTCTTCAGGTCGGGCGTTTTGTATCCGGCAGTCACGTCAAGTGCGAAGTATTCGTAAGAATATGCGTTGTCCTCGGAACTTGACGGCGGGTAATTGCCGCCCTTGTTAATGTCGTCGCACGCTCCGGCGTTGTGAATCGCTTCGTGCAGCAGCACGGGACCGGCAGGACACGTTTCGCTGCCGAAGACGGGAAACAGCGTGATCGTGTTGCCGGGACACATGGCCTGACCGCAGAGGTCTGATACTTCGTTACCTTCTCTGACCCGCTTGTTATCCTTCGCGCAGGTGTAGGTTTTGCTGTTCAGGTTTGCAATGACGTGTTTGTAACGTTCGATGATTTTTGATTTCTGGTCACTGCCAATGCTGCCGAAGTGCGCCGTCATCGCCGCTGATTCGTAGCTCAGCGGGTATTCGCGCTCAAAGGCCTGCACCGCTCTGGTGGCCAGGGCTTCGGCCTTTTTGATTGCGTCCTGCACGACGGCCAGGCGGTCTTTGTCACAGCCTGTAAACTTTGCCGTCGGCTCTTCCTTTTTCTTCTCCTCTTTCTTCTCATCGCCCGCTTTGGGCTGGCGTTGCAGGACGCCGGGTGCGCCTGCGGTCTGCTGCTGCACGTGAGTCAGTTCGTGCGCGATCAGCGCCCTGCCCTCGTGTGTTTGCGGCGTATACTTCCCGGCATCGAAGACGATGTGATGCCCTGCGGTGTAAGCGTGCGCGCCGACTGCACGCGCGGATTCAGCAGCGCGCGAGTCTGTGTGAATGCGCACTCGGCTGAAATCCGCGTAACTGTCCCCGTTCGTTATCAGCGCACTGTTCGGTCGTGCAGCGCTGGCGTCCGCTTCCTGCTCGTAACGATCACCCGCCGCGCCGATGGCGAGTTCTGAATGACGGGGCTGAAAAGCGCCAACGGAAACACGGCTGAAATTGTGTCCGAGTTGTGATTCCATCAAATTGCGCGTTGCCGCATCGAGCGGCTCGCCGGGCGAACGCAGCACGTCCTGCACAATGGACGGCGCGTCGTCAGTTTCAGTCTGCCGCGCAGCCTTCTGCTGCATCGTCAATCGTTTTTTGTCGCATTCCTCGCACTCGCCCGTGAAGCCGCTCGCCCCGCCGCAGGCGCACTTGCGTTGCAGCAGGACGGAACGCGCAGGCATGAATGTCGCCTGCGTTTCTGCTTTCATCTGAATTTGCGCCTGTTTATTCATCAGCGGATTTCATCAGCAGAATTCAAACCACTGACGGCCTTTCAGGATTTGTGACATCGGCGTGCTGCGCCTCAAGCAAACGTTCGAGCGCCTCGTCGCCGTATTGCTTCAGGTAAGAATACTCCGGCTCTGAAATCGGCATCGCCAGCAGCCAGCTCACCTTCTTCGTGCCGCAATCGAGCATCGTCAGCTCGTTTTCCCAGAGAAAAGGTGCGGTGAGATAAAGGTGCGGCAGCGTCGCAGCGGCGAAAGACAGCCGCACGTAATCGGGCATCACGGTGCCCGGATGATACACAGCCTCGCTGCGCATGATGCAGAATGCCGCCGAAGCCAGAACGTTCGGAAAATATTCCGCCGTGTTCGCGCAGACGCCTGCCAGTTCCAGCCTGACCGGAAATTCTCGCTCGCCCCATTGCATCGGATGATCCGAAAGCCTGATGGTCGAATACGAAGTGACACCTTCGCGGGGCCGGTCGCGGCAATCGAGAATGCCGACGGTCAGTTGTTCCGACCGGTCTGCATAATCGGCAACGCGCGGCGTTCCGCCGAAGACCGTCGCCACATAGCGCGCGATCATTCTGTTTTCAGGTGAAACCGGCGCGTCCCTTTCGCTCATGGTCAATGTCCCAGATAAACATCGGTCTTGTCTTCGTAAAAATGACTCTCGTTATCCTTCTTCGTCTCAGGGCGGTAATGGCTCGGATCGTTGTACTCCTTGATAAATTGTTCGCGTGAGATGCCACGCTCGGCGGCGCTGCGCTGATGCTTCCAGAATTCGTATTTCGGTTTATGCCCCATCACCCATGGGTCGCCGGGTTTGATTTCAGTGCCGGACGGACTCAGCACTTTGCCCTTGCCTTCTTTCAGCGCGTTCTGCCAGACCTGATCGCGCACCCCGGCGTGAAAGTCGCCGGGCCGTTCATAGGTCTTTGCGTCAAGCGCCCGCTGAAGTCTCGTCTGAATCGCCTGATCTTCCTGAACCTGACGGATGGGAACTTCGCGCTGCGCGGTTAATTCATCCAGCTTCGCTTTGGCTTTCTTCCAGTCCTCATAAATCTTCGCCCGCCCCGGATCATCTCGCGGTGTGTCATTCAACTGCTGGCGCAGCGACTGCTCCTTCTGCTTCGCAGTGGCGATTCGTTCGTTGTATGACTCAATCTCGGTTCGTTGCCGGGCAATCCTCTGCTTTGCCCTTTCGAGCGCGTCTTTGACGCCTCTTTGCGGATCGTCCGGCGCCTGTTGCGGTTTCGGCGCGGTGGTTGTTCTTTTCGGCTCGTCGCCTGTTCCCTTTTTCCTGCCGCCCTTGCCGTCTTCCGGCTCGTCATCCTGCCGACGGCTGACTTTTGAGGACGTTTCTTCCTCCTGTTTTCCACCCTGCTTTGCGGTGGGTTTCTTTTTGCCGCCCTTGAAGCCCGTCGGGTCTTCGTCGGTTCGGCTGACGGTGGTGTGCGTCTCTTCGCCCTGTGTGCCGACTTTCGGTTTTGCAGGCGCTTTCGCCGGTTCGGTCGTGGTTTGCGTCGGTGAAACTTTTGGTTCGTCGGTTCTGGTTCTTTTGGGAGTGGTGGCAGGTTCATCAGTTCCCTGGCCCGGCATGCGCGTGGTGGTTTCCGGCTCTGTCGTCTTCGGGCGGGGCGTTCTGCTGAGCTTGAAGCCTTCGAGGGAATCCTTGAACCCGGCCACTACCGCATAGGTCGAGATGATGCTGGCAAAGGCCCCGCCGGTTTCCAGCAGGGTGTACAGATCCTGTAGTTCCTTGACCGTGTATTTCAGGCCGTTTTTGAGTGAGAGAATGTTGGGCGTCAGCAACTCGCTGAAATAGATCCTGCCGTTGCTGATGGGATAGAGCAATCCGGTGTCTGCCCGCTTCAAAAATGTGAATTCACGAAGCACCAGAGTCTTTCCGCCGTAATAAAAATTGCCGACCTCATCAAGCATGAAATACTCTGATTTTCCATTCTTATACTTCACCAGCATGACTTTGAAGTTGCCGTACTGCACGTTTTCCCACGTCGTTCCCTGCACGGCAAAACCGACTGCGTTCGAAATATTGTCGTCGAACAGATTCTTCAGATATTCAGGGTCGGTCTTAATGTCCATGCAGCGGTACTTGCCGGGCGCATCCTCGTATTCGAGCAGGTATTGCTGTTTTGCCGGATCGCACGGATTGACCTCCGGCCTGTTTGATTCCGCCAGAATGTCAGCTACATCCTTCGCGTATTCCGACACCGCCGGGGTGATGACGCGGATGTAAGCCGCCTTCGCTTCGCCCTGAAAGAAGCGCAGTTTGGCGATGATCTCTTTTCTGTCCTCAGGGGTGAACTTTTTGTTCTGCTGAATGCGCGCCGCGTCCTTTCGCCCCTGCGCCCACGCATAGTTTTTATCGGTGCGTTTGCGTTCATCGAGCGCGAAGGCGTATTCCGCAGGCATCTCAATCTCATCCGGTTTGCGCTGCAGGGCACGGGCCGGAGCCGGAGCGACTGAGTTAACAGCCAGGCGGCTGGCATTCTCATCAGCCGCGCGTTCGAGTGATGAGTCTGCCGGTTCAATGGCGATTGAATGCTGCGGCGTGATAGTGTCAGCCGCCCACGCGGACTGCTGAATGGTGTGGGTCAGTTCGTGCGCCAGCAGGTTTTCACCGGCTATGGTTTGCGGCGCATACTGCCCTGCTCCGAACACCACATCCCGCCCGACCGTGTAAGCCAGCGCGTGAACTGACTGTGCCGACTCAGCCGCTCGCGCATCGGTATGCACGCGCACCTGACTGAAATCATGACCAAAGCGCGATTCCATCAATGCGCGCGTGGCCAAATCAAGCGGCTGCCCGGACGAGCGCAATACATCCAGCACGATGGGCGGAACGGTCGTGAGCGATGACGCATCAGCAGCGCGACGCTGCAAGGTCAGCCGCCTGCTGCTGCACTCTGAGCATTCGCCCGTCAGACCAGCGTGCCCGCCGCAGGCGCACTGTCGCTGCAACAATCCGCTCGCGGCGTGTGATGACCGCATCGGAATCCGGCTGATCTGAGCCTGCTCGTGGTTCATCTGCTCAAGCCCCTGTAAATCGCCTGTGCCACCTGCGCCCCGGTCTGCTCTGCTGATGATTGCGGCGCAATTGTGAAATCGCCGGCATCAAGTCGCGCCAGCGATTGATTCCCTGTGTTCAGGTGCTGCGCGCCCTGTTCAGCAAACAACCTAGTCAATTCGCGCTCCACCGCTTCAGCAATCAGGTAGCGATCACGCTGAGCAAAGCCGTGCAGCACGAGTTCCTCAATGTGCAGTTCAATTGCTGAAGGTTTCATCCCGGCTCACTCTCTGAAGTCGTGCCTGATTCCTGATTTAATGACAAACAGGAATCAGGATTCAGGCATCAGGAATCAGTGCGCGAAGCTCTGCGTCTCTCTTATCAACTGCCGATCCAGTCCCGGCATTCGCTGTCGGTCAGCGTTTTTTCGAGTTTCGTGTATTCGCCGCGAGCGGCGCGCAGCAGGTGTTTCATCTGCACCGGTTCGTTTGCATCTGCCGCGAGGAATGCGGCCTGCAATGCAATGTTGCGAATGTTGCCGCCCGCCACATTGAGCCGCGCCAGCTTGTTCACATCCAGATTTGCAACCGGCGTCTGCGGCGGAAAGATGCGCCGCCAGATTTCAGCGCGCAGCGTGGCATCGGGAAACGGGAACTGCACCACAAAACGCAACCGGCGCAGAAAGGCCGTATCCAGCACGCTTTTCTGATTTGTCGTCAGAATCGCCAGGCCGCGATACTCTTCCATGCGTTGCAGCAGGTAGCTGATTTCGATGTTCGCGTAACGGTCGTGACTGTCTTTGACTTCGCTGCGTTTGCCGAAAAGCGCGTCGGCTTCGTCAAAGAGCAGCACCGCGCCGCCTGCTTCTGCCGCATCGAAGACGCGGCGCAGATTCTTTTCGGTTTCGCCAATGTATTTGCTGACGACCTGGCTCAGATCAATACGGTAAAGATCAAGGCGCAATTCTCTGGCGATGACCTCAGCCGCCATCGTCTTGCCGGTTCCGCTCGCACCGGCAAAGAGCGCGCTCAGTCCCAGGCCGCGCGCGCTTTTGGCGGCGAAGCCCCACGATTCATAAACCTTCTGCCGCTGATGCGCCTGCGCGGCAATTTCGCGCAGCGTCTGCATCTGCGCTTCAGGCAGCACCAGATCAGACCAGTCAGCCATCGGCTCGATGCGCTGCGCCAGCGCGTCAAGTTGTGCGCTCGCTGCCTGTCGGCACGCATCCCACAATCGCAGCCCGATCAGTCCATCATCATCCGATGAACTATCAATCGTCTGCGCGCTGACTGCGCGAATCGCTTCAATGCCCAGCGAAAACTGTGACACCAGCCGGTCGAGCCTGTGATCGAGTTGCGCTGACAATGAACCGAGCGCCGATTGCCACAACTGCCTTTGCTCCGTCGCGCCGGGCCTGCGCACCGTGAGGCGCAGCAGCGAACGCCTGATCGGACGCAGCGGTTCACGGCTTGAAATCATCAGCGGCCCCTGCATCTGTTCGATGAAGGAAGTAATGGCGTGATGATTTTCAGCCTCATTGCAATCAAGCAGCAGCGTCGCGCTGCTCAGCGCCGATTCGCGTTCCCAGAGTCGCGCCAGGGCTTCGCGTTCAGCGGCAGAAGCAGGCAGGTCAGCGGCGCGCATGACGTACAGGTTCTGTCGCAGCGCAGCGCTCGCGGCAGCGGCGATGGCGCGGCGGCCTGAATCGTCCTCGCCCATCAGATGAATGACCGGCCAGGCCGCCGCGCGCCGCCCCGACTGCGACCAGACATGCACAATCTGTTCGGCAACCTGCTGATGCGAAGGCGGCAGTTCAGGCGGCGGCGCAAGCAGTTCAACCAGGCCATTCAATCGCGCATCAATGCCGCCCACACCCGCCAGGTAATGCAGCACGCGCTCATCAATGCGCAGCGGACTTTGCGTCAGCGTGTCGCCTGCACTGAGTTCAAGCAGCCGCCAGCGGCGCAGCGGCGCGGCAGGCGCCAGCGCGCTCCAGTGCGCGTCAGGCAGAACGGCAAGCGCCAGGCTGAAGGTGGGCAGGCCGTTTCTGGAACTGCTCTGAGCCGCAGCGCACAACGCGGCGAAACCCGAATCAAGTTCGATTCCGGCACACAGCAGCAACACATCGCGCTCGAAAGCGGAAAGCCCGAACGCCTGACACAGATGATCCAGCGCTGACGGCGCGGGTAGCGCCTGTGCCGCTTCACGCAATCCCGCTTCAGCTTCGGCGTGGCTGTGAGTTTCAGCGCTGATCTGTCCTGCGTTCGCCGCCTGACGCGCCAGCGCATTGCGCACCAGCGCCAGCCGCGCCATCAGGTAGCGCTGATTCGCTTCGGCCCAGTTGATCTGTGCGGCGGGACTCGTCATAGCTTCATCAGGGAATCACCACCAGCGGTGAATTGAACTGACCCGCTGCGTCAGCGCCGAGCGGGCTTTCTGCGCCGTCCACCTGCACGCGCGCCAGATAGGTTCCGGCTCTGACACCGCTCACGGCAATCGTGATGTTTTCATTCGGCGGCGGCGGCGCGCCCGGCGGACTCGTCAGATTCAGACGTGGCGGCGCATTGAAACTGTAAGCGAGCGGCACAACGTCAGGATCAGCGGGCGGACTCGCAGGCGCAATAAATTCGTTGAATAGCAGCGTGACTCTCTGAGTTGCGCCAATCGCCGGTTTGACTGACAGGTTGACATTGGCCGAACGCGGATTGCTGCCTGCGCCCTGCACGTTCGTGACGCTGACGCTTTCAATGCGCGGGCGCAGCACGAAAGCCGCGACATTCGATTCAACTCCGCGATGCGGCACGGGCGGCGATCCCATCAGGCGGCGATGAATCACCTGCACGCCCTGCACGCCAGCGAGCAGCGCAGCAGGCAGCGTGACGATGATCTGTGTGTCGGTCACGTTTGCATCGGCAGGTGTGACAATGATTCCGTTGATGCTGACCAGCGTGTTTTCACCGCGCAACTGCTGCCCCGCAATGACCAGATTGTGTCCGGCCAGAATCGGCTGATCGGGCAGAAGCGGATCGCTCGCGCTCGCCTGTGACAACAGGCGTTCGATGACCGGCTGACTGAACGGCACGACATAAATGTTGCGCGCCCGCACCGGCAGCGCCGAGCGCGTCGAAGTGCGGCTTTCGATCAGCACCACCGAAGCCTGATAGGCCGCCGTCGGGCGATACTTCGCCTGAAAGGCCGCCCACATCCGCGATATTTCTTCGGTCGAAAGCGACTGCGGAACGATTTTGATCTGCTCGACCTGTTCAGCCAGTTCTGAAGTAAAGAGCGCCTGCAGGTTCGCGGGCAGGCCGCTGCCGCCGCTCACAGGTGAAGGCGGAGCCAGCGAGCGGCGAATCGCATCGCGCGTCAGCACCGGCGTTTCGTGCAGCAGTTGCATGCCGTAACCAAGCAGGATTTCAGCGTGAAACTCTTCCATCCCGTAAGCCGTCAGCAGAAAGTGCAGATCAAGCGCGAGCGGCGGATTGCTGATGCGGTCGCCGCGAGCGTTGCGCGCAGGCAGCCCCAGATTGCGCCAGCCTGCGTTGGGCGTAACCTGATACAGAAACAGATTCAGGCGGCTTTTCTTTTCGTTGTCGAGCGCGTCAATGCGATCAGGCGGCAGGGTGCTGATGAGTACATCACCGACGCTGGCCGAAATGTTGTGATCAATCAGGCCGTTGTTGAGCAGATCCTTCAGCACGGCCACGACCGAAGCGATGGCCAGGGCGTTACTCATCGCTTCCCTCCTTCGCGCTCCCTGAGGTAATCATCCAGTGAAAGTCCGGGGCGGGGGCGCGCCGGTGCAGTGCGCGGCGCCGGAGCCGTCGGCATCACCGCCCGCACTTCGACGCGCCCGATGCTGATTCTGATGACGGGCGCGGATTCCTGTTCAGTTTGAGATGTTGCCGTCCCGGCTTTCATCACTTCGTCCGCCTGCCGGCCTGCGACAAGCGGCGCGACTGACGGCCTGATCTGAATGGCCGCAGCCTGCGCGTTTTCGTTTGCGGATGATTCGACCGATTCCGGATCAGCAGTCAGTTCTTCAGCACTCCTGAATAAAGATGGTTCCGGCAATTGTGATTCGGCCCGGGCAGGCTGTGGCGCTGAATCAGCGACTTGCAATGCTTTGTCATTCGCTCGCAGCGGCAGCACCGTGCGTTGACTGAACTGATCTGCTTCACGCGGCAAAAGCTGTGCTTTGATTTCTGACTCAAATTTTTCAGCCCTGCCCTGATTTGCGGCAGTCGTGTCATTCACAGCTTCAGCTTCGACCTGCGCCGTTGCTGATGCTGTTGTCTCGTCAGCCGCGATTGTCAGATCAAATTGCGATGACGGCTCAAAAACCGAAGCCAGACGCGGCTCAATCAGCGGAACGGCTCGCACGGTTTTTGCCGCCAGGTTGTGCAGGTAATCATTCATTCAACTTCTGTCGCATTCGCATCCCGGTACAGTACCGCGCGCGTCAGCAAGCGGTTATTTGTGACGCGCACCGCTTGCTGACGCGCGCGGTACTGTACCGATCTCTGCTGACGCGCGGTACTGTACCGGGGTTGTGTGGTCTGGTTTCATTCGCCAATACAGTTGAGATAAAACTGCCTGCGCCACGCGCTCAGGCTGAAAATCTCTTTTTCCGACCAGCCATAAGCGCGCGCCAGCATATGTGCTTCTCTCAATGTTCGTCGCGCCCGGGCATTGATCTCAGTCAGGAAGAACGAAGCGATGTCAAAATCAGCCGACCATTCGTGCTGACAGCCTGGACAATGCAACGCAAGCTGAATATCAGCGAGCGGATCAGCCCGGCGCATGCGTTCCGACAGAGCATCAATCACGGCGGCGGGCAGGCGACTGACAGTCACCGGTTCGCCATCCTGCACGCTGCTGATGACGCAGCGTTCGAGCAGTTGCTGTCTTGCAACCGCTGCATCCGCGCTTTTCTCAACAGCCATCAGGTCAAGGCTGTTCGGCAGCCGGAAGCTCAGTTCATAACCCGCAAAATGAAAATTCAGCGGCTCAGCCCCCTCCGGTGTCTGATCGTTCAGCAGTTCCGCCGTCTCGAAATTCAGTTCCAGCCGCTCGCCGCATTCGGGACAATTCGCCACGCAAACCAGTTGCCCGCCAAACATTCGTTCACGCAATTCAAGCAGCAGCGCGTCGCGTCGCCCGATGCTCAACGCCGCCAGTTCATCAAACGAAAGCGCACAGGCCGGACTGAGCAGCAGCAGCGCCTGCCCGGTCACTGACCGGTTCATCCCCTGCTCCCAGGCATCCAGCAATTCCGCAGTCGTCAGCACACGCATCTGAAATAGTGGTTAGTGGTCAGTGGTTAGTGGTCAGTGAAGAGTGGAGAGTGGAAAAGCCGGTGATTATTCGCGCTCTTCACTGACCACTAACCACTGACCACTGACCACTGACTACCGACCACTGACCTTAAACCGGTGGTTCGGTGAAACTCGGTTCTGTCGGTTCTGTCACCTGAAGGTCGCGCTCCCAGCCTTCGTTTTCGAGCTTGAGGTGCTGAATGGCGACGGCGTTGGCGTTGGCGTCGAGATCGGGCAGCGCCTGGTATTCTGAGACCCAGCAGCGAAAGACTTTGTAAGCCAGCGCCAGTTGTCCCGCTTCGTTGTAGACTTCGATGATGATGTCCTTGCGAAAATCCTTGAGCGAGACTTCAGCGCCCAGCCCGGAACCGAAGTTCCAGACCTTGTTGGCCCATTTCTCAAATTCAGTGTCGTGCGTCACGCCGCGCTCGAGCGTGATGGCGTCGTATTCGGTGCGGCCCGGCGATTTGCGACTGCTCGAAGGGTCGCCGCCTTCGCGGTGTTTGACCACTTCGGTGGTGCGCTTGAGCATGCTGACCTTGCTGATGCCGGCGACATAACGCCCGTCCCATTTCACGCGGAACTTGAAATTCTTGTAGGGATCGAATCGTGTGGCATTGACGGTGAACTGAGCCATCGTGTCCTCCTTCAGACTTCAATCTGTCCGGCGAGCTGCTGAATTTTGATGATGACGAATTCGGCAGGCTTGAGCGGCGCGAATCCGACCAGGATGTTGACGATGCCGAGGTTGATGTCGTTCTGCGTCGTCGTTTCCCGGTCGCATTTGACCAGATAAGCCTCGCGCGGCGTGCGCCCCTGAAATGCGCCCTGGCGAAACAGGTTCTGCATAAACGCGCCGATGTTGAGCCGGATCTGCGCCCACAGCGGTTCATCATTCGGCTCAAAGACGACCCACTGTGTGCCGCGATACAGGCTCTCTTCGAGAAAGAGCGCCATCCGTCGCACCGGAATGTATTTCCATTCCGAAGCCAGCCGGTCAGCGCCCTGCAATGTGCGCGCGCCCCAGACGACGCGGCCCGTGACGGGAAAGGCGCGCAGGCAGTTGATGCCGAGCGGATTGAGTTCTCCGTTTTCATCATCAGTCAGTGAAACGCTCAGTTGCGGCACTCCGGCGAGAGTTGCCTCCTGCCCGGCAGGCGCTTTCCACACGCCGCGTGTCGCATCGGTGCGCGCAAAGACTCCGGCCACTGCGCCGCACGGCACGAACTCTTCAACCTGATTGTCGCGCAGCGGATTCGGCTGCTTCAGACGCGGAAAGAAGAGCGCCGCGTTTTTGCTGCGCGTGCCGATGAAATCAGTCGTCGCGTCAGTGAACTGATTTTTCGCCGTCGCCTTGTTCGTCCACGCGCTCGGCGGATCAACAATCAGCATGGCGCGGCGCTTTTCGCAGTAAGCCGCCGCCTGACCGACGAGCGCCGTTGTGACATCGCCCGATGAGGTATAAGGCGGAATGCAGAGCAGGTTGAAAAGATCGGCTTTCTGCAAGGCGAAGAGTCCGGTCTTCTGCCCTTCGCTGCCCGGCCCGGTAAACTGCGCATCGGTGAGCGCGCTGCCATCAGTGCCGCCGACAGCCTTGACTGGCGCGGGGCTGAATGTGGGCGGGCTGGTCGGCGGGCTTGATTGCGTGAATGTTTCAGCGGGCCGCACGCTCGAAAGCTGAAAGCTGCCGCCGCTGTCTTTTTTCACGCGCACGAGCAATGAGCTTTGCTCCAGCACACGCGGCAGAAAGCGCGGGTCGGCTGAGTCTACCGAGACATTGAGAAAGCGTTCAGTCGAGAGCAGTGTGTCGCCTGATTTTTCCTGAATGGTCAGATTGAAGAGTTTCGTGTCGGCCTTGTTCTTGGTGTCGTGGTCAGCCAGGGCCTGCAGGTTTGCGCCCCACGCGCCGACGCTGGCGGCTTCGAGCACGAGCGAACCGCCCGGCGGGCTGGCGGCGCTCGCGGGCAGCGTGATGGTCGCCGCCGTCCCGCCATTGTGCAGCCGGACGATAATCGCCTGGCTGCCGCCGTTCAGATAAAAATCGCGCACGGCAAAACTCATCGGGCTGTCGAGCGAAAGCCCGCCGAAAAGACGTTCATAATCGCCGAAGCTGTTGATGGTCACCGGGTCATTGACTGCGCCCCGCGCAGCCCGGCCAATAAAAGCGGTGATCGAAGTGGCAACTCCGGTAATGGTGTGGACTCCGCTGGGAATCTCTTCGATGTACACCCCGGGATAGGTTGGCGTAACAGGCATGACGACCTCCCATGGACAGACGACTGTTGTTCTGTCGCTGTGGCAACAAAACAGGTTTTGCGAGCAGGCAGCCATTACAGATCAGGCTGACACCTGACTTGCGAAACAGAGTGAAAAAGAGCTGCGTGAACTGTGGGATCAGGGTAGCGACAGAATCCGCCTGTTATTTTCGGTGAGGAATGTAACTGTGTCTGATCGGGCAACCAGCCGGTCAGGGCTGTGTCGCTCCGGTCAGCATCTCTGATGCGGGGCTGAAATCACGGCTGCGGGTGACCGTGTATCAGGGAAAATCAGAGAACCATCTTTTCCGGTTCTGTCAAATGTGTGGTTATCGGGGGAAGCGGTGCGCATCTTAGCCAGGCATCATTCGCCTGTCAATTTTTATGTGTCGCTGACCGGGCGGCAGGAAAACTGATTAACGACACCTGCACCGAACAGGCCGGAAATTGTTGTTCGACTGCCCTGTCCTGCGCTCAGCCGAATGCCATGTCCGGATCAGAGAAAAATTATCGCCGCCCATTGACAGCGGAAGAAGCGGCTCGATATTATTTTGCAAACGCTTGCAAAGGATTCCCTGCGATGACGAAAAATAACCACAAGGGGCGTGTCAAGCTGAAGGATCTGGCCAGCGAACTGGGGTTGTCTGAATCAACGGTGTCGCGTGCCCTGAACGACCTCACCATTATCAGCCCGGAAACCCGCAGTCTGGTGCAGGAGGCAGCCACAAAAAGCGGCTACATCCGCAACAATGTCGCCCGCGGGCTGGCGCTGCGGCAGTCGCACCTGATCGGCATGATGGTCTCGGACATTGCCAATCCCTTCTTCTCAGAGGTGGCGCGTGGTGTCCATGACGTGGCGCAGGAACATTCCTACGTGGTGGCGCTGTGCAATACCGAACGCAGGGTCGAAAGGGAAGACGCGCTGTCACAGGCGCTGCTTGCCAATCAGGTCGCCGGCCTGATTTTTGTTGGCGGCACGATGGGAGAGACCCACCTGGAACGACTGCAAAAACAGGGCATTCCCTTTGTCATTGCCGGGCGACGGATTCGCGGTTTGCATGTGCCAACCATTGCGGTTGACAACGTGGCGGTGGGCTATATGGCCACGCAGCACCTGATCGGGCTGGGACACAAAAAGATTATGTACCTCAGCGGCTCGGCCAATTCCGCAACCAGCCGCGACCGTCAGCGCGGTTACGAGGACGCCATGCAGTCAAAAGGCTATGCCCTGCAACTGGCGGGCGGCAACTTCAAGATTGAAGACGGCTTCGTGCTGGCTGAACAACTGGTGCAGGAAAAGCGCCGACCGACGGCAGTTTTCGCCGCTAATGATCGAATGGCGGTCGGCCTGGTGCTGGGTCTGATCAATCTGGGGCTGAAAGTGCCTGACGATCTGGCGATTGTGGGGTGCGACGACATTCCGCTGGCGAGTATGGTGCGTCCGAAGCTGACCACGATTCGCGTGCCGATGTATGAAATTGGCGCACGGGCAATGCGGACTCTGCTGGGCGTGATCAATGCCCCGCAGGAGATCAAAGCCGATACCGTGCTGCTCGGCTGTGAGCTGGTCGTGCGCGGCTCGACATAATTTTTTTCAGTTTTTATGCAAGCCCTTGCATAAATTTTCAGGAGGAACCGATGAGAGTCGAAGAGGTCAGTTTTTACAGCGAGGGAGCGAAGCTGAAAGGCCTGCTCCGTTTGCCGGATGAGCCAGGCACGGAGCCGCTGCCGGGCATCGTGCAGGGGCCGGGCTGGCTTGGGCTGCACGACGCGAAGCTGTACGAGCGTTACCACACTGAATTCTGCAAGGCAGGTTACGCCGTGCTGGTCTTTGATTATCGCGGCTTCGGCGACAGCGAGGGCGAGCGCGGGCTGATTCAGCCGCTGCGCCAGTGCGAGGACATTCGCAACGCGATCACTTACCTGCAAACGCGCGCTGAAGTGAACCCCGGTCGCATCGGCCTCTTTGGTTCAGGCGGCACAGGCGGCGCGAATCCGATCTATGTGGCTTCAGTGGATCAGCGCGTGAAATGTGTGGTCAGCAATTATGCGTTTGCCACCGGGCGCGAATGGCTGCGCAGCATGCGGCGCGAATACGAGTGGCTGGAACTGCTCAAACGGCTCGACGCTGACCGCAAACGCCGCGTCGTGGAAGGCGCGGGCGAAATGGTCAGCCCGCGTGAAGAACTGATGATTGCCACGCCGGAACGCAAAACGACGACGGTCAAAAAGGACGTGGATCATCGCATTCCTGAACAGGTGCCGCTGCGCTGCGCCGAAGCGATTATGGAATTTGAGCCGATAGAGTACGTCAGCAAAATTGCGCCGCGCGCGATTATGTTCATCTCAACCGAATTCGACGCCACGACGCCGGAAGATCAGACATTCAGGCTGTATGAAAGAGCCGGTCAGCCCAAAAAGCTGATCCTGCAAAAAGAGACTTCGCATTACAAAGCCTACGATGATTATTTCAGTGTGGTCACGCCGCAGATTGTCGAGTGGTACGACCGGCATTTGAAATACAGCCGGGTTGACACCTGGGAAGAGGCATAGCAGAGACCGAAAAATCAGCGAGGTTCACCCCATGAAAACATTAAAGCCGCTGTTACTGATCACGGCCTGTTCGCTGCTCGCCTGTTCGCAGCCCCCGGCAGAAAAACCTGCCCTGCCAGTCACCAGCCAGGCGCCGATGAAAACCGGCCTGACCCTGGCCAGTTACGATCTGAACGGTAAATCGCCGCAGGAAATCGCCAGATTCGTTTTTGCCAGTCACAATTGCAGCGACTGTCACACGCTGGAAAAAGGTAAATTCGGTTACACCGAACGTGGCGCTAAATTGCGTGGTGAATCCGGCGGCTGTGTGATGACACTGACGGCTATGCAGCAGATTGCCGCTGTTCCCGCGGCGCAGCGCAACGAAAAACAGCAGGCCATTGCCGCGCGCTTTAAGGAAAACGGCTGCGTTTTCTGCCACGAAGAGAAGAACGGCAGGCTCGGCACCACGGAAATCGGCAGCAGACTGGCCGCAATGCATTTGTCCTGCACCGGCCTGGAAAAGCAATTGACGCAGTAAAACACCCGGCAGTTCTGACCTGTCAGTTTTTATTCGTTGCCAAAGACCAGAATGTGAGGAGAAAAAGATGAACGCATTTGTGTGGCGCATCACTGCCCGAAGCAGGCGGCTGCTCGCACTTGGCATCGTGCTGCTTGCTGGCGGATCGCTGGTGGCGGCGCGTGAATTCAACTGGGTGCCCAACAGCTTTGAAGTCGTCTGGCAGCAGCAGCAGCAATCGCCCAGACCTGCAAAAACATTGCAGCCTGAAGAGGAAGGCCATCGCATCGCGGTCGGTGAAAAGAGCGCCTTTGCCAAATGGATTGAGTCGGAAGGCCTGCCGATTTATACCGGCTATGTGGTGGATGACGTGACGAAGGTTGATCTGGAACCCTGGAAGCGGCTCGGCGTGGCAGGCGCAACGGTTTACCTCAACGGCGATGGCGGGCAGATGTCCGGTTACATTATGGAGATCGCGCCGGGCAGGGCGATGGAGCCGGAAAAGCATCTTTATGAAGAACACACTCTCGTCCTGTCAGGCAGCGGCGAGACGCGCGTGTGGCACGAAGGCAAACCCAAAGTCACCGGCAAATGGCAGAAGGGATCACTCTTTTCGGTGCCGCTCAACGCCTGGCACCAGCACGTCAACACCGGACGCGAAACGATCCGCCTGATTGCCGTCACCAATGCGCCGCTGATGATTGATCTGTTCCGCAATCCTGATTTCATCTTCAGAAATCCGTTCAGGTTTACTGACCGCTTCGATTCGCAGGCCGATTTTTACAAGCTCGAACCGCAAAAAACGGTGCCGGGCGAAGGTCGTCGTCACGGCTTTTCGATCACGAACATCGTGCCTGACGTTTATTCAGTCAACCTGCATCCGGCAGGTCACGGTATTGTCGGTGAAGGCGTCGAAACCAGAGACCATCACTTTGAAATGTCGAGCGACACGCTTGATGCTCACGTCGAAGAGTATCAGTCTGGCGTGTACGAACAGGCGCACAAACACGGCGCGGGCGACAACGTGCTGATGCTCAGGGGAACTGGTTACAGTCTGATGTGGCCGGCCAGTCTGGGCGAAAAACCTTTTGCCACCGGGCAGGGTGACAAAGTGGTGCGGGTTGACTGGCATGCGATGACACTCTTTGTGCCGCCGCTCGGCTGGTATCACCAGCATTTCAATACCGGCAAAACTCCGGCGCGGTTCGTCAAACTGGATGGCTGGGAAAATCGCGTCTTTCCGCTGACTTCGAAATTCACCTTCAATCAGACGGCGCTCAGCATCGAGTATAAAAATGAAGACCCGAAGATCCGCGAAGTCTATGAAGTCGAACTGATGAAGGCGGGCACGCCGTTGCGCATGCCTCCGGCGGAGCAGTTGCACGGGCACAAACACTGATCATTCCCGGGTAAAAGCATGCTTGTTCAGCTTAATCAGACTCTGGCCCTGGGCGCGCCGCAAAACGACGTGTGGCGATTGTTGCGCGACACCTTGAAATTCGCTGCCCTGATTCCGGGACTTCAGGAGATCAATGCACTTGAGGCAGCGCCGGAAGAGAACACCAGCGAAAGGTACGCGGCGCGGGTGACTGAAAAGGTCGGCCCGTTCAAGCTCAATCTGAATCTGGTCATCAGCGTGATCGAGATCAGCGAGCCGCATTTCATCAGGGCCGAACTGACCGGCCTCGACAAAGGCGGACAGAATCGCCTGAAAGGGACGCTCAGCGCAGCCTTGCAGAACCATACCACGAACGGCACGCAACTCGTCTTCGATTCGTCAGTCGAAGTGCTGGGCAAGATGGCCTCGCTCGGTGCAGTGCCGATTCGCCGTCGTTCGAATGAATTGTTTGCCGAATTTGCGCGGCGCGTGCAGCAACAGTTTGACACCGGTCTGGCAGGCGAAATTATCTGAAGCCGGGCAAAAGCGCATGAAGATTGAACTGGAACTTAATGGCAGGCCGCTGGCGCTGGATATTGAGCCGCAGGAAACGCTGGGCGAAATGTTGCGCAATCGCTGCCGCCTGACCGGCACAAAGATTTCCTGCGAGGCGCAGGTCTGCGGTTCCTGCACGGTGCTGGTGGATGGCCTGCCGGTCAGCGCCTGCACGCTGCTCGCTTACGAAACGCGACATCGAAAGGTGCTGACGATTGAAGGTCTGGCCTCGGCTGACGGCACACTGCATCCGTTGCAGCAGGCTTTCATTGATGAGTTTGCGTTTCAGTGCGGTTTCTGCACGCCGGGCATGATTCTGGCGGCGAAATCACTGCTCGATCAGAATCCCGCGCCGAGCGACGCCGAGATTATTCAGTACATGGAAGGCAATCTGTGCCGCTGCACCGGCTATCTGCCGATTCTCAGGGCAATCAAACGCGCAGCGGCGATCAGGCAGCAGGCGTTGCCACAGAGGCCCGGAAACACAGAAGTGACCTGAAGGTTTTTCTGTCTCGACTTTCTCTCTGTGCCTCTGCGGCAGACATTCTGAAAAACAATGAAACAGAAACGGCCCGGTGAATTCAGAATTGTCAATCACTCGCGCCCGCGCGAAGACGGCGTGGCGAAGGTGACGGGCCGCGCCGTGTACACGAGCGACATTCAACTTGAAGGCATGGCGCACGCCAAAGTGCTGCGCAGCACTTACGCCCACGCGCGCATCGTTGCGATTGATGCTGACGAAGCGTTGCAGCAGCCGGGCGTGATTGCCGTGCTGACGGGCGCTGACCTCGCAGGACTTGATCCGTATTATGGCCACGCGATCAAGGATCATCCGGTGCTGGCAATTGGCAGGGTGCGCTTCCTGGGTGAACCCGTCGCTGTCGTTGTGGCTCAGGACGAACGCAGTGCATACGAAGCGCTCGAATTCATTCAGGTCGAATACGACGAATTGCCGACGGCGCTGGATTGCGATGAGGCGCTGGCCGGGGATGCGCCGCTCGTTCACGAAAAAAGCTATGAGGAAGGCGCGTTTCGCGGCTTTGACGACAAGCTCGAAAAGAAAGCCAGCAACATCTGCCAGGCCGTCCACGTCGGGTGGGGTGATGCAGACAAGGCTTTGGCCGAGGCCGCGCACGTCGTCGAAGGCGAATATTACTTTCCGATGGCGTATGCCTACGCGATGGAAGCCTACGTTTCAATCGCCGATTACACGGCGCAGGGACTGACGGTTTATTCATCGGCGCAGCATCCGTTTATGGTGCGTCACGACCTGGCGACGATCTTTGATCTGCCGCTCAACCGCGTGCGGATGATCGTGCCGTTTGTCGGCGGCGGTTACGGCAGCAAGTCTTACACGAAGATCGAGCCGCTTGCCGCCGTGTGTTCGTGGAAGACGGGCCGCCCGGTCAGGTTACAGTTGAGCGTTGAGGAAGCGTTCCTGACGACGCGGCAGGACGACGCGCGCGTGCGCATCCGCACGGCAGTTGACGCCAGAGGACAAATTACGGCGCGCCAGGCGACGATTCATCTCAACACAGGCGCGTATGCCGAAAACAGTCCGCTCGTGTGCAAGAAGGCCGCCAATCGCATCATCGGGCCTTATCGGATTCCGAATGTCAGCATTGACTGTTTCGCCGTCTACACCAACACCGTGCCCGCGAGTTCGTATCGCGGTTTCGGCGCGGCGCAGGTGACGTTTCCGGCAGAATCGCAGATTGAAGAACTGGCTGAACTGCTCGGACGCGATCCGGTTGAATTCCGGCTGGCGAATCTGGCCGAACGCGGCGAATCCATTCATCCGGGCCTCCGCGGGCTTGACGCTGATTTGCACGACGATGTGCGCAAACTTGCGCAAACGCTTGCAATGAACCAGCCCCTGCCTACAGGTCACGGACGCGCGCTGGGCTGTTCGGCCAGCGATGCCGGTTCACATCCGGTCACGTCGGCGGCGATTCAGGTTTACGGTGACAACTCGGTGTCAGTCCTCTCAGGCAGCACCGAAATGGGCCAGGGCAGCCACACCGTGCTGGCGATGATTGCGGCTGAAGAGATGGGTGTGCCGCTCGAAAAGGTTCGCCTGGTCGGTTCCGACACGGCGATCACACCCTTTGAACGTTCGACGGGCGCCAGCCGCACGACTACGCTGATGGGCCGCGCCGTGTTTGAAGCCTGCCGTGAAGCCATCGAGCAGTTGCACAAAATGGCCGCTGATGTTTTCGCTGTTTCAGCGGATGCGCTGGTTGAGGAAGTCGGCGGTATTCGTTGCGGCGATGAGCGGCTGACCTGGGGCGATGTGATTGAGAAATACTTTCGCCTGCCTGATTGCAGCATTCTGGGTCGAGCGTATTTGCGCCAGACCGACGATCTGAAACTGCTGCCGCCGTTCTGGGAGATTGGCTGTTCCGGCGTTGAGATTTCAGTTGACGAAGAGACCGGCAGGATTCGTCTCGAAAAACTGGCGACCATCGGTGATGTCGGGCTGGCGATCAATCCGGCGATGGCCGAAGGGCAGGATCTGGGTGCGGCGACGATGGGCATCGGCGTCGGCCTGCACGAAGAACTGATTTATGACGGGCAGCAGTTGCTCAACGGCAGCCTGCTCGATTATCGCGTGCCGCGTTTTTCTGATCTGGCAGGCCAAATTGATTTGCAGCTTGCACAGAATCAGGACGGCGCGGGGCCGTATGGCGCAAAGGGCGGCGGCGAAGGTTCGCTCAATCCGATTCCCGCTTCGCTGGCGAATGCGTTGTATCACGCGACCGGCGTGCGCATCCGCAAACTGCCACTCACGCCGGAGCGCGTGTGGCAGGCCCTGCGCGAACGCAGGCAATCATAACTTCAGGAGTGACTCGAACGAGAGAGTCAGAAAGGAGAAGACGGAACAGACGGAAATCTGAGAAGTGTGATGGCGGGTCTTGTCAGTGAAGACGCACGCATTCTCAATTTTCCATTCTCAATTCCCGGACAGGAGAAATAACGCTGCCTGTCCGGGAATTGAGAATGGAAAATGGAAAATTGAGAATGCTTCAACCGCCAGGTTCTGCTCAATTCGTTCCATCCAGCACCGTTTCTCGTCTGTTCCGCACTTTCTCTTCACGCACTGTCAATCATCATCACGGAGGAAGAAAGCCTTGTCTGTTGATCTGTTACTCAGAGGCGGAAAAGTCGCCAGCGATAAAGGCGTCATTCAGGCCGATGTCGCCATCAGCGACGGCAAAATCGCGGCGGTCACGGCTCCCGGCGAAACCGTGCAGGCGAAACGCGAAATTGACGTGACCGGGTTGCACCTGCTGCCGGGTCTGCTCGATATGCATTCGCATCACCGCGAGCCGGGCTTTACGCACAAGGAAGACATCATCAGCGCGACGCGCGCCTGCGCCGCCGGTGGCGTGACTTTGAGCGTGGCGATGCCCAACGTCTATCCGCCGCCGAACAATGCCGAAACGCTGCGCGATATGTTCGCACTGTATGACGCAAAGGCGATCATTGATTACAACGTCAATGCTGCGGGCACGGTGCTTGAAGAGATTCCGCGCATGGCGCCGATGGGCATTCTCGCCTACAAGGTGTTCATGGTCGTGGACACCGGGCGCGATTACCCGCACATGCCCGGCATCGGCGTGCACGATCACGGCAAGCTTTACGCCATCTTCAAGGAAGTTGCCAGAACCGGGCTGCCGATCATGGTTCATCCGCACGATCAGGCGTTGATGGATACGATTGAGCATGGTTACTGGGAACGCGGCGAACGCGACTTTCGCGCTTATGCCAAAGCCTATTCCGAAGACGATGGCGTGATCTGGGACAGCGCCGTGGGCACGCTGCTGCGCTTGCAGAAAGCGACGGGCGTGCGTTTGCACCTGCTGCATCTGCAAACGGGCGAGTGCGTAGAGATGCTGCGCGCGGCCAAAAACGAAGGCCGCCCCGTTTCAGCCGAAGTCAATCCGTGGGCGCTGTGGCTCGGCAACCGCTGGGAGAACATCGAACGGCTCGGTTCGTATGCCCTGTCCTATTACGTGCCGCCGAAAAATGCCGATGCGATCTGGAAGGCCACTGTCGAAGGGCCGATTGACATTCTCGCCACCGACCACGCGCCGCATAACCGCGAAGAGAAAGAACCCGGCTGGAAAGACGGCTGGAAGGCGCACACCGGCACGCCTTCGACGCAGTATTTCCTGTCGCTGTTTTTGACCGATGTCAACGAAGGTCACATTTCACTGGAGCGCGTGGTCGAACTGACGGCGCTCAATCCGGCAAAACTCTTCGACATTTATCCGCGCAAGGGCGCGATCATTCCGGGCGCAGATGCTGACATCGTGGCGGTGGATATGAACGCCGAAACGACGATCAGCGATGACACGGTACTCAGCAAATGCGGCTGGACGCCTTATGCCGGACGCCGCGTCAAAGGTCTGCCGGTGCATACGCTGTGTCGCGGCACGTTCGTGTTTGAAGACGGCAAAGTGGTGGGCGAGCCGGGTCACGGCAAACTGGTCGCTCCCAATCCTCGAAGCTGAGCGAATCAGACCAGGGAGATCACAGGGAGGTTTCCTGGTTGTTCTTCCCCGTGTTCCCTGTGGTTTGATCCAGGCTGAACCAATCGTTGCAAGGAGAATAACAATGGCTACTGAATACGGCTTGCTGTTACCGCATTTCGGCGAACAGGCCAGCGTGGCGAAAGTCATCGAAGGCTCGAAGAAAGCCGAGGCGCTGGGATTTGATTCGGTCTTTGTGCGCGACCATCTGATCTTTCACCCGCACGGAATGGAAGGCACTGATAATACTTTTTACGACCCGTTTATGTGCCTTGCGGCGATTGGCGCGGTGACGAGCAGAATCAAGCTGGGCTTTGGTTCGCTGATTCCGCACCGGCATCCGCTTTTGCTCGCACTGCTGCTCAATTCGCTGGTGGAAATGGCGGGTGACCGGCTGGTGCTGAGCTTCGGCCTCGGCAACTTTCAGGTTGAATTTGATGCGCTCGGCATTGGCGAATGGAAGCGTGATGAACTCGTCCCTGAACAGGTCGAGATTCTGCGCAAGGCCTGGACACAGGAACATTTCGATCACGACGGGAAGTATTATCAGTTCCACCACGTCGGCTTCAAACCGCGTCCGGCCACGCCGCCCGCCATCTGGTACGCGGGTGGAACACCTGCCGCTGTGCGTCGCGCGATTGAATATTGTGACGGCTGGCTGCCGGGCCGCATTACGCTGCCGACTTATAAAAAGCGGGTTGAAAAGCTGCGCGAGGGCGCTGCCGAAAAGGGCAAACGCATTCTCGAAGGCTGCATTCCAATCACCAGCATTGATCACGACCGCGAAACCGCACTGCGCAAAGTCAGCGTCAGCGGTCTGCTCGACAATGCCAACAAGCAGAAGTTCTGGGTCAAACCCGAATCCGGCAAATTCGAGAAAGCCGAAGACCTGGAAGGCAGCTTTATTTACGGCTCGCCCGACGATGTGGTTAAGGAAGTCGGGAAATATCTGGAAGTCGGCATTGACCACCTCGTTTTTGATTTCCGGTTCCGGTACGACGAATGGGACGAGTCAATCGAACTGCTTGGTCAGGAAGTGTTGCCGCGCCTGCGCAGGTTACAGAGTTAATTCCGTCGTCAGCAACCAGCGTCAGCCATCAGCAGGCGGCTTGTATATCCGGCTGCTGATGGCTGGTGACTGAACAGTGGTTGCAGGATCGTTCGTGATGATGCCTTTCCGCCGATTCGAAATTCACCAGCCTGCGAGCATTAGCGAAGCGGCAGAGATGCGTGTGACTTTCGGGGATGAGGGCAGCTTTTATGGCGGCGGCACGGAACTGCTGCTCGCCATGCGGCACGATGCGCTGCGTTATCAGCACCTGATTGATGTCAAAGTCATCCCGGGACTTGATTACATCGAACTGCGTGGCGATCAGTTGTGCATCGGCGCGACAACCACGCACCGCAGCCTGGAGCGATCTGAACTTGTCAGAAAGCATTTGCCGGTGCTGGCTGAAATGGAATCCCAGGTCGCCAACATTCGCGTGCGCGCGAGCGGTTCAATTGGCGGCAATCTGTGTTTTGCCGAGCCGCATTCGGATCCGGCGACGCTGCTGCTGGCGCTCGATGCGCAGGTGGCCGTTGAAGGTGCGGCGGGTCGGCGCAAACTGGGAATGGCCGAGTTGATCGTCGGCGCGTATGAAACCAGTCTCGCGCCCGGCGAACTGCTGTCCGAAATCAGCGTGCCGCTGCTTCAGGCCAGTCAGCGGGCAGCTTATTTGAAGTTCCAGGTGCATGAGCGTCCGACGCTCGGACTCGGATTGATGATTGAAACGGCTGATGGAGCCATCACCCGGGCGCGCGTGGCAGTCGGGTGCGTCAGCCCGGCGCCCTGCCGTTCAGCAACGGCGGAAGAATTATTGACCGGCCCGGTTGCCGGGCTTGAAAGCCGTCTGCCTGAAGCTGCCGCCGCTCTGGCTGACGCGGCTGATCTGATTGACGATTACGAAGGTTCGGCGGATTACAAAAGACATCTCATTGGTGTGTTTCTGAAACGGGCGCTGATGAAGGCGCTCGCGTCATGACCTCACGGGTAAATCTGATTTTTATGATGCAAGCGGTTGCATAACTCTCTGTTACTGATCTGATCTGGCGTCATTCGCGGGAGGCGATTATGCGGCAGTTCACCAGGCAGTACCTCGAACAGACTATTTCGCGGCGCTCTTTCGTGCGCCGGCTGACGGCGGCGGGAGTGGCGGCACCCTCCGCCCGCGCCGCGCTGGCCGGACTCGAACCGCTGATCAATCCCTCTTCCCTTCCCGCATCAGCGCGAAAAACCATCAAAGGCACGGGCGGTGATCTGCTTGCCGAGCAATTGATCGCTTCGGGCGTCAGATACGTCTTCGGCAATTCGGGCAGCGGCGATGCGGGCTTTTATGAAGCCCTCGTCCATCGCCCGCAGTTGCGTTACGTGATGTGCCTGCACGAAAGCGCCGTTGCCGCGATGGCGGCAGGTTACGCCAAAGCATCGGGCGAGCCGGGTTATGCCTGTGTGTCAGGCGCGGTCGGGCTGGTCAATGCGATGGGCGGGCTTTACAACGCGCACAAGGATCGCACGAAACTGGTCGTGGTCGCCTACAAGCGCGAAGCGAGCAATGTGTCAGGGCGCGATATTTTTGAAGAGGTGCAGGGACAGGAAGACATGACCATTCCGGTCAGCAAGTGGCGCTGGATTGCCACGCGCGCCGAGACGATTCCTGAAATTGTGCGGCGCGGTTTCAAGGTTGCCAGCACGCCGCCCTTTGGCCCGGTCTATCTGGGGTGGAATCACGATCTGCTGCTTGAAAGCACTGAGGCTGAAGTGATCGAACAGGCGGCCTTCAATGCGCCGGTCAATTTAAGGCCGGGCCGCAAAGAGGTCGAGCGCGCCGCGCGGATGCTGGTCGAAGCCGCCAGCCCGATCATGATTGCGGGCGACGAAATTTACAAAAGTAATGCCCTGCCCGAAGCCGTGCGGCTGGCGGAACTGCTGGGCGCGCCGGTGACGACGACGCGGCGCGAATGTTTCTGCAATTTTCCGCAGGCGCATCCGCTGCATGCCGGTGTCTATTCGTCGAAGCTGCGCTTTCCGAAAACGCAGGATGTCGTCCTCAATCTGGGCAGTCGCACTGAACTGCTGGCGACCGGGCCGCTCTTTCCTGAAAAGGCTGCATTCATTGATATGCGCGTGGACAGTGGCGAGGTGGCCAAAATCTTCCCGACCGATGTGCCGCTTGTCTGCACGCTCAAAGAAGGCCTGACCGATCTGATTGCGGCGGTCGAAAGCCTGCTGACGCCTGCGCTCAAAACAAAAATTCAGGAACGCTTCGCCGCCGCGCGCCAGTTCACTGCCGCCGTGCGCAAGGCGCAACTCGACACGCTGATGCGCAGCGAACAATGGAACGCCAGTCCGCTGCTGCCTGCGCGGTTGTCTTATGAAATCGGGCGACTGCTTGATCAGGATGCATTCGTCGCCGTCGAAAATATTGACGCCTTCGGACTGAACTTCGATCCGATCAATGGCCGCACGTTTGTCGCCTGCGAAGGCGGCAGCAGTCTGGGCTGGGGCGCGGGCGTGGCCGCCGGGATGAAGCTGGCCAGACCGAATAATCAGGCCGTGCTGCTGGTTGGTGACGGGTCGTTTATCTTCGGGCCGCATGCGCTGTGGACGATGGCGCGCAACGAGATTCCGGTCATCATCGTCGTCTTCAACAATCAAAGCTACAACTCGGTCAAGGATCGCGTGCTGGGCTATCTGCCCGAAGGCGCGATGCGCGAGACGGGGCGCATTGTGCCTTATTACATCGGCAGTCCCGATGTGCAGATGGTCGCGCTCGCCGCCGGTTTCGGCGTCAAAGGCGAAAGGATTTCCGCGCCCGCCGAGATTGCGCCTGCGATGCAGCGCGCGCTGGCCGCAACCAGAGACGGCAAACCATATCTGATTGACGCGCAGATTGCCCGCAGCGGGATGTGGGGCGATGCGCCCTGGTATCCGCAGCTTTCACTGGCGCATGAACGCAATCGAAAAGTGTAACCGGATGATGAAGCGAACCGTCACGGCCTGTGTCCTGCTGCTTGCGCTGCTCGGCGCGGCGACATTGTTCGCACAGGAGCAGAAGGGCCGGAAGAAAAATTACGCTGAACTGATGCCGCCCGGCGAAGGCAAAGAGATTGCGCTGGCTTCCTGCACGCAATGTCACGGCCTGGGCGAACTGGTTTCGCACCGTCTGAGTTTGAAATCCTGGGAAACGGTCATCGCTGATATGGCCGCGCGCGGCGCACAGATGCTGCCGGGCGAAGCCGAAACGCTGGCCGCTTATCTGGCGCAGCATTACGGCCCGCTCGTCAATGTCAATCAGGCCGCTGCCGCCGAACTGGCGACGCTGCCCGAGCTGAATCCTGCGCTGGCAGAAGCAATCGTGCGTTATCGGGAAAAGAACGGGCCGTTTGCCAGTCTCGATGACCTCGCCGCAGTCGAGGGAATGAGCCAGGAATTACTGGGAAAAATCAGGGACAAACTGACAACTACTGAAACTACTGAAACGAAGCGAAAGAAATAAGGTCGCGGCGGGCCGGTGATGATCCCCTCAGTCCTGAGCAGTCACGACGCTCAGGTAAACCGGCAATGAACAACACCAGAGCAATGCCTGGGATGAATCGGGAGTGTAAGTCGGCTGTTACTGCCAGAAGGCTGTAACCAGTGTTGCCGCAACTGCCGCACAGCAGTGTGATTTCTCTGATGACGAGCCTGCCACCATCCAGGGACAGACTTGAGGTCGTCGGTCACCGACTTGAAACGTTTACTCTCAACCGAGAGAAGGGAGACCTCTCAAATGCGAAACTGGAAATTCACCTTCACCCCTGCCATCCCGGCACTGATCCTGTTGTTCATCGCCCTGACTGTTCAGGTTCCGGCTCAGACGGTCGGCGGAACCATTTCCGGTGTGGTCAGAGATCAGTCTGATGCGGTCATTCCCAATGCGGAAGTGGTCGTCAGGAATACGGCGACGGGCGTGACACGCTCAGCGACTTCCAACGAAAGCGGGCTGTATCGCATCGCCAATCTTTCATCAGGAACCTATGAAATGACGATTCGCGCCACCGGCTTCACTACCGGAGAGCAGAAGGATGTTGTGCTGACAGTCGGCGCTGAAGTCACCGCCAACGTCACTTTGCGCGCGGGCAATGTTTCTGAAAAGGTCGAAGTGCAGGGCGGCGCGGCGAGCGTCGAACTGGCGCAATCGCAACTCAACCACGTTGTCGAAGAGCGCACGATCAAGGAACTGCCGCTCAACGGGCGCGACTGGACGCAACTGGCGCAGTTGCAGCCGGGCGTGGCGGTCGTGCGTTCTCAGAACGGCGCCGATTCATTGCGGGCGCAGCGCGGCAACGGCGTGCAGATGACGATTTCAGGCGGACGGCCTTCTGAAAATAACTTCCGGCTCAACGGCGTTTCGATCAACGATTACGCCAACACCGGGCCGGGCAGTTCGCTGGGCATCAATCTGGGGGTGGATGCAATTCAGGAATTTTCAGTCCTCACAAGTTCATATTCGGCTGAGTACGGGCGCACATCGGGCGGCGTTGTCAATGCCGTGACCAAATCCGGCACCAACGAAATTCACGGCACGGCGTACATGTTTCATCGCAACAGTGCGCTTGATGCCGCCAACTTTTTCACCAATGCGAGCGGCCTGGCGAAAGAACCGTTCCGGCGGCATCAGTTCGGCGGTTCCGTCGGCGGGCCGATCATCAAAAACAAGACCTTCGTGTTCTTCGATTATGAAGGCCTGCGCGAATATCTGGGCGTGACGACGGTTTCAACCACACTCTCAGAAAACGCACGGAATGGCATTCTGGCGGCGGGCAAAGTCACAGTTGATGCCGCAGTCAAACCGTTCCTGGTCATCTATCCGCTGCCGAACGCGGGCCTGATCGGCAATGGCGATACGGGCCGTTACGCTTTTCACGCCGGGCGCATTTCCAACGAGAACTATTACATCGGCAGGATAGATCACAAGTTCTCGGACAAGGACAGCATCAACGGCGTCTATTTCTTCGACGACGCCGACATCGTCTCGCCCGATGAATTCAACAACAAGAACGTCGGTCAGGCCTCAACCCGCCAGGCCTTCACGATGGAAGAGACGCATATTTTCAGCAGCACGCTGATCAATTCGCTGCGTCTCGGCTTTTCACGCACCGTCGCAGGCAACGGCCTGAGTACCGACATTCTCAACCCGGTGCTGAAAGATCCGGCGCTGACTTTCATTCCCGGTCGCGCGGTGGGCGAGATTCAGACAGCCGGACTGACCAACTTTACTGCCGGACTCAACGGCGTTGAGCGCAATCTGTTTCACTTCAATGCCTATCAGGTCTATGACGATGTCTTTCTGACGAGGGGCAGGCACTCGATGAAATTCGGCTTCGGCTTCGAGCGCGATCAGAACAATTACGACGGCGCATTCCAGCCGAATGGTCGCTATGACTTCCCTTCCGTCGCGGCCTTTCTGACCAACAATCCGACGCAGTTTCAGGGTCTGCTGCCGGGTTCAGACACGACGCGCGGCGCACGCGAATCAATCATCGGGATGTATGCCCAGGATGATTTTCACCTGCGCACCAATCTGACGCTCAATCTCGGTCTGCGGTATGAGTTCGTTACTTCACCGACTGAATCGCAGGGCAAGATCGCCAATCTGCTGAACCTGTCAGACAAACAACCGACGGTGGGCAAGCTGTTCACTTCGACGAAAAAGAATTTTGCCCCGCGCCTCGGCTTTGCGTGGGATCCGTTCAGGAACGGCAGGACTTCGGTGCGTGGCGGCGCGGGCATTTTCGATGTGCTGCCGCTGCTTTATCTTTTCGTCAACCGCTTCAACCGCACGCCGCCGTTCTTCCGCACAGGTTTTGTCACTTACAACGCGCAAAACCCCGGCCTCGGCAAATTTCCCTCGCAATCGTTTGCGGCGCTGGGGCCAAACACTTTCCGCACGATCTTTGTTGAATCGAACCCGCCGCGTCCTTACAAGGGACAATGGAACCTGACGGTGCAGCACGAAATTCTCAATGATTTCACAGTTGAGCTGGGTTATGTCGGCGCACGCGGCATTCATCTGCCCCGCGCGGTCGAAGACCTGGACATTGTGCCGCCGATCAGTCTGGGCGAGCATCGCTATGCATTTCCGGCGCTGACGAGTCCGCAAAGCGTGCGGCTCAATACGAATTTCGGGCGCATCGCGGCAGAGTTGTGGGATGTCAATTCGTACTACCACGCCTTCCACGCGGGTCTGAAAAAACGGATGAGCCACAACGTTCAGATGCAGATGGCTTACACCTGGCAGAAATCCATTGACACTTCGTCAGCGACTTTCAGTGACAACGAATATGGCGTCACCATCGGCAATCCGATTTCGTTCGACACGCGCTTCAATCGCGGTCTTTCGGATTTCGACCTGCGCCATAACCTGACGGTCAATGTGTTGTGGCAGGTGCCGACGCCGCAGAACTGGAATGGTCTGGCCGGAGTCGTGCTCGGCGGCTGGCAGCTTGGTTCAATCTTCAATGTCAGCACCGGGACGCCCTTCACCGTGCTGCTCAACAGCGACCGCGCGGGCAGTCGCATGAGTCAGACGCGGCAGCAACTCGGGCAGCGTCCGAATCTGGTGTCGAGCTGCACTTCGCTCGTCAATCCGGGCAATCCCGACAATTACATCAAGAAGGAATGCTTCACTGATCCGGGTCTCGGCAATCTCGGCAACCTCGGACGCAACACGCTGACCGGGCCGGGTGTGACCAACCTGGATTTCTCGCTGTTCAAGAACCAGGCCATCACCGCCATCTCTGAAAACTTCAAGGTGCAGTTCCGCGTGGAGATGTTCAATGCCCTCAACCACGCGAACTTTGCGCTGCCGGATGTGACCCAGTTCACACTGTTCAGCGGCGGCACGGGCACCGCGACGCAGACGCCGATCACGAGCGCCGGTCGGCTGACGCGCACGCAAACACCAAGTCGTCAGATTCAGTTCGGCCTCAAACTGATTTTCTGACATAACCATGTTTCTTCCACAAAGCCGCGCGAAGTCGGCATGCGGGAAAAGCAGCGCGCCTTTTCCCGGTTCGTGAAACTTCGGGTGGCTTTGTGGAGAGGCTTTTTCAAGGGAGTACATCTTATGCCGCGCAAACCAATTATCTGTACGCTGCTGTTACTGCTGGGCGGCTGCCTTCTGTTTGCCGATCTCATCCATTCCGCGCCGACAGCACTGGCTTCGGCTGAACCTGACCGGCTTGCCGGATTTGATGAGCCGGGCGATGTCTGCGCAACTGATGCCATGGTCTGGCGGATGGCGCAGGAGCAGGCCGATGGCGGCCTCAGAAGCGACATTCCGCCGACCCGGTACGTCACCGACCCGCATCCTGAATTCAACGGTGTCGCCGTTGATCCGCAAAACAATCTGGTGATGATGAGCGATCAGAATCGCAAAAGCCTGCTGGTTTATGACCGCACGGCAGGCAGTCTGACCGCCAGAGAGACAACGCGCCCCCGGCAACAGATCATCGGCCCGCAAACCGGCGTGGGCTATGTTTCCGGTGTGGCTTTCGATGCCGGGCGCAGGGAGCTTTACGCCATCAACAACGACATCGAAGACCGCATCGTGGTCTTCGATTACGACGATTTCGGCAATGCCAGACCGAAGCGGTTTCTCTATACGCCGCATCAGGCCTGGGGCATTGCGCTCAATCTGGAACGCGATGAACTGGCGGTTTCAGTGCAGCAACTCGGCGCCATCATCGTTTACAAACGCGGCGGCGCACGGCTGGATGCGCCGCTGCGCATCATCAAAGGCCCGCAAACCGGGATGGCCGACGTTCACGGCATTTACTGGGACGTAAAAAACAAGGAGCTTGGCACGGCCAGTCACGGCAACTATTCGATCATTACGCCCTACGGCGGTTATGAAACCGACAGCGCGCCTGAGCAGTACAAAATCGGCGGCCATTTTCAGAAGCCTTCGCTCAACATTTTCAGCGAAACGGCGGATGGCGATGTCAAATCGCTGCGCACGATTCAGGGCGACAAAACGCAACTCAACTGGCCGATGGGCATCAGCCTTGATGACACGCACAACGAAATCGCCGTCGCCAACAACGGCGACAGTTCAGTGCTGATCTTTCGCCGCACTGATCAGGGTGATGTCGCGCCGATTCGCGCAATTCGCGGCAGCCGGACAGGCATCGCCGGGCCGATGGGCGTGGCTTATGACCTGAAAAACGATGAACTGTGGGTAGCGAATTATGCCGACCACACGGCGCTGGTGTTCGCCCGCACGGCGAATGGCAACGTCGCGCCGAAGCGCATCATTCGCAACGCGCCGCAGGGCGCAGCGACGGGCGGCTTCGGCAATCCCTACGCGGCGGCTTACGACCCGAAACGCGAAGTCATTCTCGTCCCCAACTGAGTGAGCCAGCCGCGCATTGCGGTGTTTGCCAGGATGGCAAACGGCAATATTGCTCCGATGGGAACGATTGAAGGACAGAAAACGAACCTGAGCCGCACGATGCACGGCATCGCCTTCGATGCGATGCACGATGAAATCATCGTGCCGGTCGCGCTGGCTGGCGCAGTGCTGGTTTTCAGGGGCGACGCGCGCGGCGAGACCGCGCCGATTCGCGTGATTCAGGGGCCGAAGACGCAGATGATTCGCCCGCACACCGTCACGGTTGATCCCGTCAACAACGAAATCATCGTCGGCGACCGCAGCGGGCGCAGCCTGATCGTTTACCCGCGCACGGCCAATGGCGATGTGCCGCCGCTGCGCGTGATCCAGGGCGACCGGACGGGACTGCTTGATCTGGTCGGCGTGGCCGTTGATTACAAACGCAACGTGCTGATCGCCTCGAACACTGATCGCGTGACCAATCGCACCGGTCTGTTCTTTTACAACCGCACGGACAGCGGCAACGTCGCCCCGATTCGTTTTATCGGCGGGCCGAAATCCGGCATCGTGCGGACGTGGCAGATTGAAGCGAACTCCGACCTCGGCAGGGTTTATGTCGCAGCCATCAATAACGACTACCTTGCGCCTTATCGTCTGGAAAAGGCGCGCGACGGACTCGACCCGAACATTGACATTCCGGGGCCATGGAATACCGACAAGCACGTCGGGTTCATCGGGGTGTGGGATACGACTGATGACGGTGATGTGCCTCCGCGCACGCTGATCAAAGGCTATTCGACACTGATTGCGCATCCGGGCGGCGTCACGATCAATGTGAAGGATTCGGAAATTTATGTCACTGACAGCGTCCGCAACGGCCTGCTGGCATTCCTGATTCCCGAAGCCTTCAAGCCGAACTACGGACAGTCCGCCGGACACTGAAGCGTTGCAGCATCGCGCGTGTCAGCAGGCGGGCGACGCCACACGCTGCCCGCCTGCTGACGGCGCGACAAAACGCCACTCAGTACCAGGCTCAGATCGGATTTCAGATCAGTGCAGGGACGCCGCGAGTGTGGCGCGATTTGCCCGTAATCGCGCGGCTCGCACAATGGTTTGATTGCGAGGTCAGCGCGACTGCGGGCCAATCGCGCCACACTGCTCATCCGTGCAATTGAAAACCGATTCATATTTCAGGAGGCTGAGATGCATTCATTCCGCTTGATTATTCTTTGCCTGCTGCTGTTGTGCGTTGCCATCGGCGCGCAGGAAACGCCAAAGCAGCGGCAAACCGCAATGCCGCCCAAAACCACCGACCGCCCGCTCAGGGATCGGCTGGCCACCTTCGAGAAAGAAGACCGCGATTCGTGGCAGAAGCCTGACGAGGTCATCAAAGTTCTCAATCTCAAACCCGGCGCCGTCGTCGCTGATGTCGGCGCAGGCAGCGGCTATTTCACGCGCCGCCTGGCCAGAGCTGTGGGCGACAAAGGCCGGGTTTATGCCGTTGACGTGGACGCTGAAATTCTGAGCTGGCTGAAGGACGAGGCAGGCAAAATGAAACTGAGCAATGTCGAAATTGTCATTTCCAAAGATGACGATCCGATGCTCAAACCGGATTCGGTTGATCTGATTTTCGTCTGCGACACGGCGCATCACATCGCCAACCGTGTGCCGTTTTACAGAAAGCTGGCGGCGGCTCTGAAAAAAGGCGGGCGCTTCGTCAATCTCGACATTCCGCCCGATGCGCACGCCAAAGGCCTGTGCCGTCACGACCCTGAAATGCTCGTGCCGCGCGAGGAGGCGATTGAAGAGGCCGCCCAGGCCGGTTTCAAGCTCGACAAGGAATATAACTTCGTCCTGCCCAAGCAATATTACCTGGTCTTCAAAAAGAAATGAGAGGTTTATGCTGGAACTGATGAAATACTCACTGCACGATGCTTTATCGCGCCGCAACTTTTTCGCCCGGCTGACCCGTGCCGGTGTGACAGCCGCCACTGCGCCCACCCTGCTTGAACTTTTCGCCGCGACCGCGCTCGCGCACGAACAGCAGGAACAGCGCCAGGACGCCAAACGACAGACGCTGGAAACCAAAACCTCCTTCTGGAAATGGATCGAATCCGAAGGCATTCCGATTTATCAGGGCTACACCGTCGCTGATTTGAATCAGTCGAAACTCGGCCCCTGGAAGCGGCTCGGCGTGCAGGGCGCGATTGTTTACCTGCACGGCGACGGCGGGCTGGTGTCGGGTTATCTGGCCGAAATGGAACCAGGCAAAAAGACCGCGACTGAAAAGCACATGTACGAAGAACACATGTTCGTGCTCAGCGGCAGCGGCGAAACGCGCGTCTGGTACGAAGGCAAACCCAGGGTGATGGCGAAATGGAAAGCCGGATCGCTGTTCTCAATTCCGGTCAACGCCACGCACGAACACGTCAACACCGGCTCAACACCGGCGCGACTGTTCGGCGCCACGACTGCGCCATTGATTATTGACCTCTATCGCAACCTCGATTTTGTTTTCAACAACAACTTTCACTTTACTGACCGCTTCAACTCGCAGCCGAATTTTTACGATCCTGAGCTGGCGAAAACGACGCCGCCCGAAGGCCAGAAGTATGCTTTCTCGCAAACGAACCTGATTCCCGATGTGCTGACACAGAAACTTTACGTTTCGTCCGGTCACGGCATGATCGGCAGCGGTGTCGGAATGGCGAATCATCATTTCACGATGGCGGGCGACATGCTCGATGCCCATATCGAAGAGGCTCCGTCGGGCGTTTACGAGCGTGGCCATCGCCACGCCGCAGGCAGCAACGTGCTGATCGTGCAGGGGACGGGTTACAGCCTGATCTGGCCGCCGGAGCTGGGCAGAAATCCGTTCAGGGACGGGCACGGCGACAAGGTCGTGCGCGTGCCGTTCCAGCCGGGGACGCTCTTTGTGCCGCCGCTTGGCTGGTTTCATCAGCACTTCAACACGGGCGCGACGCCGATGCGCTTTGTCAAAGTCATCGGGTTCGGCAGCCGCGTCTACCCGCTCACGTCTTACGAAATCTTTCTGCCCGGCGCGATCACGATTGAATACGGGGACGAAGACCCGAAGATCAGAGAAATGTTTGAGGCCGAACTGCAAAAGAACGGGGTCAGATCGCTGATGCCGTCGGTCGAAGAGTTGAGCAGACAGAAAGCCGAACACAAACACAACAAATAAATCGGCAGTCGCCGGCGTCAGCGGGTGTGACGCTTGCCAAAACAGCGCCGCGCCGCCATGCTCGCAAACGCCTGCGGCGCCGCGCTCCCCGCGCTAATTCCAGCACCGCAGGAACACAGGAGGAATAGACCAATGACATTAGCAGAAGTCTGTGTCCGTCGCCCTGTCTTTGCGACCATGCTGGTGCTGTTTCTGGTCGTGCTGGGCATCTTTTCGTTTATGGATCTCGGCGTTGATCTCTTTCCCAAAGCCGATCCGCCCATCGTCAACGTGCGCATCAAGCTGCCGGGCGCGAGTCCTGATGAAGTGACCAGTCAGATTGTGCTGCCCGTTGAAGAACAGATCAGCAGCGTCAGCGGCCTGGATGAACTGGAAATCTGGTCAATGGACGGACTCGCCCGCATCACCTGCCGTTTCGCGCTTGATCGCAAAATGGAAGACGCCGCCCAGGACGTGCGTGAAAAGGTCGCGCTGGCAATGGGCAAGCTGCCGCCCAACACTGAACCGCCCGTCATCACCAAAGCCGATCCTGAATCCGATCCGATCATCACGCTGGTGGTGGGCGGCCCGCGCGGTTTGCGCGAAATCACCGAGATTGCCGACAAACAGATCAAACGCACGTTGCAGACGGTGGACGGCGTCGCGGCCATTGATATTGTCGGCGGCCGCGACCGTGAAATTCAGATTCTGCTCGATGCCGAAAAACTCAACAGCCATCACGTCACTGTCAATCAGGTGGCGCGGGCGTTGCAGAACGAAAACATCGAAGCTCCGGGCGGCAGGCTCTATCAGGGCGCTGAAGAACTGGCCGTGCGCACGATGGGCCGTTTCGATGTGGTGCGTGAATTCAGCGATCTGATCGTTTCAACTGCCAACGGTGCGCCGCTGAAAGTCTCAGACCTGGGACACGTCGAAGACACTTACAAAGAGCCGCGCAGCTTTGCCCGTCTCGATGGCAAACCGGCGGTGACGTTGCAGATTCGTCGGCAGGCAGGAACGAATACAGTCAGGGTCGTTGATGCGGTGCGTGACAAACTGGACAAGCTGCGCCCGACGCTGCCCGCCGATCTGACGATGAATGTCATCAGCGATCAGTCGCAGTTCATCCGCGCTTCGATTGCTGCCTTACAGGAACACCTGCTGCTCGGCAGTCTGCTGGCGAGCCTGATTATTCTGCTCTTTATTCGCAACTGGCGCGCGGTGCTGATTTCGTCGCTGGCAATTCCGGCTTCAATCATTGCGACCTTCACGCTGATGCGGATGGCCGGCTTCACGCTCAATAACATGACGCTGCTCGCGCTGACGCTGGCGGTCGGCATTGTGATTGACGATGCGATTGTGGTGCTTGAAAACATCTTTCGCCACCTTGAAGAACTGCACCGTTCGCCCATGCAGGCCGCGATTGAAGGCACCAAGGAAGTGGCGATGGCGGTGACGGCCACAACGCTGTCGCTGGTCGTCATCTTCGTGCCGATAGCGTTTATGACCGGCTACGCGCAACGCTACCTGAGTTCGTTCGGCTGGACGATGACCTGCGCGATTATGGTTTCGCTGCTCGTGTCGTTCACGCTGACGCCGATGCTGGGGGCGCGCTTCCTGCGCCGCGATGCGAGCGAGGTGAAACTCTCGAAACAGACGGCATTCTTTACCTGGTTCGAGCATCGTTACGAGCGGATGCTGAACTGGTCGCTCGATCATCCCTGGGTGATTGTCGGGGCGAGCGTGCTGGTGTTTGCCACGACCTTTCCGCTGAACCGGATGGTCGGGCGCGATTTCATCCCGAATGACGATCAGGGCGAATTTACGATTCACGCTGATCTGCCCGAAGGCATTTCGCTGGCCGGGCTGAACAAGTTTGTGGATGAAACCGAACCGAAGCTGCAAAAGCTGCCTGCGCTCGATCACCTGCTGACGCTCTCGGTCGAGCGGTTGAATCACGTCCATTTCATTCCGAATCTGGTGGAGCTGGATCAGCGCAGTGTGAGCAACGTTGATGTGGCCAATGCGGCGCGCAAAATCTTCGATCAGATTCCGCAGGCGCGTCAGAAAATTTCCTTCCCGTCGGCCCTGGGCGGCGGCGAATCGCTGGGCTTTCCGATTCAGGTGCAACTGCTCGGCCCCGAACTCGACAAGCTGGGCGAACTGGCGCGGCGCGCAGGCGATGAAATTCGCGCCCTGCCGGGCATCGTCAGTTCCGAACCATCGTTCTTTTTCGCCAGTCCCGAACTGCGCGTTACGCTTGATCGCGCCCGCGCGGCTGAACTCGGCGTGCGCGCTTCGGATGTGGCGAGCGCCGTGCGCCTGATGATGAGCGGCGAAGATCAGATTACGACTTACCGCGAGGCCGGTGAGCAGTATCCGGTCAAGATCATGCTTGACGAAAAGCAGCGCAGCGACCGCGAAATTCTTTCGCGCCTGATGGTGCCGTCAAGCAAGCTCGAACAGGTGCGCATTGACAACGTGGCTGACATCTCGCGTGGTCTTGGCCCGTCGCGCATCAATCGTTTCAACCGGCAGTACAACATTCCCATCTTCGTTTCCAACGCGCCGAACAAGCCGATGAACGAAGCCGTCAAGGACATTGCGCAGGCGATGCAGAAACTCAATCTGCCGCCGGGCTATCGCTACTTTTTCGGCGGCAACGTCAAGGCGCTGGATGAAACGACGAACAATCTGATTATGGCTTTCCTGCTGGCCGTCGTCTTTATGTACATGGTGCTGGCGGCGCAGTTCGAAAGCTTCACGCATCCGTTCATCATTCTGCTGGCGCTGCCGCTGAGCGTGCCGTTTGCGCTGCTGTCGCTTTATCTGACGGGCCGCACGCTGAATCTGTGGAGTACGCTCGGCGTGCTGCTGCTGCTTGGCATCGTCAAAAAGAACGCGATTCTTCAGGTGGATTACACCAATCACCTGCGCTCTGAAGGCGTCCCGTTGCGCGAAGCGATTTTGCAGGCTGACCGCGCCCGTCTGCGCCCGATTCTGATGACGACGTTTGCCATCATCGCGGGTTTGATTCCGACCGCATTCGGACACGGCGCAGGCAGCGCGCAACGCTCGGCCATCGCCGTCACGATCATCGGCGGGCAGTTGTTCTGTCTGCTGCTGACACTGCTGCTGACGCCGGTTGCCTATGAACTGCTGGATCGCTGGAGTCCGAAGCTGATGCGGGTGCGGCAGTGGAGCTGGAAGGCGCTCTTCAAGCGCGCGAGCGAGAAGCCGAATGGATAAGTAAGCAGCAGGTATTCATTCACCACGAAGGACACGGAGCACACGAAGAAAGAGAGAAAGGGTGAAGAGGAAAAAGGTGGCAAAGAATCTCTGATCTGCTGCGGGTGCGCAGCTTCTCTCCCCTTCTGTCTTTACCCTGGTGTGCCTCGTGCCCTTCGTGGTGAAAAACCTGAACAATAATCCTCCCTGCATTTCAGACGAAGCAGGCTGTGGAGATGTGAACGAATGACTGAACCATCCGCCATCACCAGACACATTGATCCCGAAGAACTGGCCGCGCTGGCGCTGAAACTCGCCAACACCTTCAGCCCGCAGGGCCACGAAGCGCCGATGAGCGAAGCCGTGTATGAGTGGCTGGCCGAAAACCGGCTTAATCCGGTCAGACAGCCGATCCTGCCCGACCGCGCCAATGTTTACGCGGTACTCAAAGGCACGGGCGGCGGCGCAAGCCTGATTTTCAATTCACATCTGGATTCTGAAATCTCAGGGCCGGAATGGGACTGGGGGATGATGGCTCCCGACATCAACAAAATCGGCGCGTGGCGCGAGGGCGACCGATTGTTCGGTCACACCGTCCTGAATGATCGCGGGCTGATGGCAACGACGATGATTACCCTGAAAGCGTTGCGCGACTCAGGCGTGCCGCTCAAAGGCGATGTGATCTTTACCGGCGTTGCGGGCGAAACGGGCAGCGCGCCGGTGGATGAATATCAGGGTCTGAATTACGAAGGCAAAGGCATCGGCAGCCGCATGCTGGTGGCGCACGGTGTGCGCGCCGATTACGCGCTGATTGCCGAGACGACTGATTTCGGCATTTCGTGGCTCGCCTGCGGCGCGTGTTATTTCAAGGTCTCAGTGCCGGGTCGCAATATGTATACGCCGCGTTCGGTGCGCCCTGATGATGTGCGCGAGCATCCGAATGCGATTGTGAAAATGGCGCGTGTGATCGAGGCGATTGAATCGTGGGCGCGGCGTTACGAAGCGGCGAATGCTTACGATTCGGTGTGCGGGCGGGTTGTGCCGAAAGTGGTGATTGGCGCGATTCGCGGCGGCGTGCCTTATCGTCCCAATCGCACTTCGACGCATTGCGCGGTTTATGTGGATGTGCGGATCGTGCCGGGCGCTGATCCGCTCAAAATACAGCGCGAACTTGAAGCCGCCGCCGCACAGGCCGAAGTCGGCGCACGGGTTGAAATGTTTCTTGCCCGCACGGGCATTGAAGGACGCAATGTCGAACCGCTCAATGAAGCCGTGCGGCGCTTTCATCGTGAAATCCACGGCACGGAAGCACCCGCGCACGCGCCCGTTGAAGTGTGCAGCATGTGGCGCGACAACAATGTTTTCAATTCCGTCGGGATTCCGGCGCTGACTTACGGCCCGCCGCGTCGCGTCGAAGAAAACGGCTCGCGTGCTTACCTGTCGGTCAGCGACCTGGCGGCGACGGCGGCAGTTTATGCGCAGGTGGCACAGACGATTTGCAACCAGTCAGTTTAAATCGAACCACGCAACCCTGACACATCGGCCTGGTACTGCGCGTGAGCAGGCGGGAAGACGGCTGATTTCAGCCGCCTGCGCACGCGGTACTGTCCCGATCTCGTGTGAACCGATTTAAGGAGACACCCGTATGGCAACCGCTGAAAAAGCTCTGGATGATGCAGTTCCTGCCCACCCGGTCGAAGAGTATTCAAAACGCATGCTGATTGGTGCGGTACTTGGCCCGCTGGTGGCGCTGGCGCTGTGGTTTGCGCCTCTGCCGATTGAACCGCTCGCGCGGCATACGCTGGCGATTGTGGCGTTCATGATTATTTACTGGGTGACCGAACCGATTGATCACGCCGTGACGGCGCTGATTGGTTGTTACCTGTTCTGGGCGCTCAAAATCGCCAGATTTGAAGTGGCCTTTGACGGCTTTGCCGACAGCACGCCCTGGTTTCTGTTCGGCGCAATGCTGATGGGCGAAGCGGCAGCGCGCACGGGGCTGGCGCGGCGCATCGGCTTCAATGTGATGAAAGTCATCGGCGTGTCATACCCGCGCCTGTTGCTGAGCATCATCACGTTTGTCTTCATTCTCAATTTTCTGGTGCCGTCAGGAATGGCGCAGCTTTCGATTGTCGCGCCGATTACGACCGGCATCGTCGCGGCCTTCGGTCTGGGCAGCCGCAGCAACGTTGCGCGCGGACTGTTCATCATCCTGACTTACACCTGCGGCCTCTTCAACAAGATGATTCTCGCGGGCGGCGCGAGCATCCTGACGCGCGGCATGGTTGAGAAGCTGACCGGCAAGACAATCTTCTGGTCGCAGTATTTCATTGCCTATCTGCCTGCCGACCTGCTGACGATCTTTGCGGCATGGCTGACGATTCTCTGGCTCTATCCGCCTGAAAAGAAGGAACTGCCGGGCGGGCGCGAATATTTGCAGGATGCCGTCAAAGCCATGGGGCCGTGGACGGCGATGGAAAAGAAGGCGCTGGCGTGGCTGTTACTGGCAATCGCGTTGTGGGCGACTGACCTGGTGCATCACATCAGCCCGGCAGTCATCGCGCTGGGCATCGGGCTGGCGGTTTCGCTGCCGCGCATCGGTGTGCTCAAAACCAGAGACATCCGCGAAGTCAATTTCATGCTCATCATCTTTCTCGGCGGCGTCCTCAGCATGGGCAGCGTGCTGATTGAGACGAATGCGCTCGATGTGCTGACGAACGTCATGATGTCGTGGATGGGGCCGCTGCTCGGCGGGTCGTTCAAATCGGCGAGTGTGCTTTACTGGACAGCGTTCGGGTATCACTTTCTGCTGGCAAGCGAGCTGTCAATGCTCAGCACTTCCCTGCCCGTGATTATCAATTATGCGATGACGCATGGCTTCAATCCGCTGGCCTTTGCGATGATCTGGAATTTCGCTTCGGGCGGCAAGATTTTTGTCTATCAGTCATCGGTGCTGATGCTCGGTTATTCCTATGGTCACTTCGAGGCAAAAGACCTGGTCAAAATCGGACTGACGCTTTCGCTGGTCGAAGGCCTCATTCTGGTGATTCTGGTGCCGTTTTACTGGCCGCTGCTGGGCATTAGCTGGACGCAATGAATGATCGCATTCCCGTTGTTTTTCGCGCGTTCAGGCATCGCAACTTCCGGCTCTTTATGGGTGGTCAGTTGCTTTCGATGGCAGGCACCTGGGTGCAGCGCGTGGCCCAGGGGTGGCTGGCTTACCGGTTGTCGGGTTCACCGCTGCTGCTCGGAGCGGTGACGTTTGCGGGCAGCGCTCCGGCCTTTCTGCTGGCGCCGCTGGCCGGGGTCGTGGCTGATCGCATCAACCGGCATCGCATGCTGATTGCCGCGCAATCGCTGGCGATGCTGCAATCGCTGCTGCTGGCTTACGTCACGCTGAGCGGTTCGATGACGGCGGGGCGGCTGATCGGTTTTGCGCTCGTCCTGGGCGCAATTACTGCTTTTGAAAATCCGGCGCGGCAATCCTTCTTTGTGGAACTGGTGAGCCGTGACGACCTGCCCAATGCAATCGCCCTGAATGCTTCGATGGTCAATGCGGCGCGCGTCATCGGGCCTGCGCTGGCGGGGCTGGTGGTCGCGGCTTACGGCGAAGGTTTCTGCTTTTTACTCAACGCGCTCAGCTTTGTCGCCGTGCTGCTGGCGCTGCTGATGATGAAGCTCACGCCGAAACCGACGGAAGCAGCCAGGCATTCGCAGTTTGAGCAGTTTCGCGTCGGCTGGGCTTTCATTCGCCGGACTCCGTTTGTGCGCGCCCTGCTGACGGTCTTTGGCATTCTGAATCTGGCAGGCACGGCTTACCTGACGCTGCTGCCGATTTTTGCGGCGACGGTGCTGCACGTCGGGCCGAAAGGCCTGGGCTGGCTGATGGCCGCGTCAGGCGCGGGCGCAGTAGCCACAGCGACGATGATGGCCTCGCAGCAGGATGCGCGCCATTTGCCGCGCGCTGTGCTGGCGGCTGTTTTCACTTCGGCCCTGGCGCTGATCATTGTCGGCCTGTCGCGCAGTTTTGCGCTGACGCTGCTGATGATGGTTCTGACTGGCGGCAGTTATGTGCTGACGCTGGCAGCCACGCAAACATTGTTGCAAACCGGCGTGCCTGATGAATTGCGCGGGCGCGTGATGAGTTTTTATTCGGTGATCTTTCTCGGCTTTCAACCAGTCGGCGGATTGCTGGCCGGCTGGCTGGCCGAACGGATCGGAGCGCCCAGGACGGTGCTGACAGGCGGGGTGATTTGTCTGTTCGGCGCGCTGCAATATCAAATGAATCTCAGGCAGACGCGAATCACGGGGCTGGAATAACAGATGAACGGACACAAACTGCTCAAACTGACGCTGCTTGCCCTGGCCTGCCTGTCGGCTGTTCTGGCAGCTTGTCAGAAACAGAAGACCGGTGAAGCGACACGTCAGGCCGGGCCTCCGCGAACACTCGCCGAATTTGAAAAGGCTACTGCCGGTCAGTCACCAACGCAGATCGGGCAGTTCGTCCTGAAAAATTATGGCTGCGCTGAATGCCACTCGCTCGCTGACGACGGCAAATTCGGCCTGACGGCGAAAGGCGAAGCGGGCAGCGAAGGCTTCGAGGGCTGCAAGCCGCTGCTGGCCGGCATGAACATCATCAGCCTGACAGCCGAAGACAAACGCACCGCCGCTGATCGCAAACAGGCCCGGATGTTTCAGGACTTCGGCTGTGCTTTCTGCCATCAGATCAAACCGGGCGGCACCGGTTACACTGAGATCGGCGCAAAGCTCGGTTTCTTTCACCTCGGTTGTTTTGAAGGCGTCTGCTGCACTGCCGATAATCCTGACAGCAAAAAATCACCGGAAGCGAAATGAACATTGTCACTCGTCACCTGTGCGCCTCAATTATGCTGCTGATGCTGCTGGCCAGCGCCCAGGCGCAGACCAGAACGCAGAACCAACCGGTCTTCACCAGCCTCGACCGGGTCGAGCAGTTGCGCGAACAGTTTGAAAAAGACAAAGGCAGGGTGCGCATTGTCACGCTGCTTTCGCCCACCTGACCGGAATGCCGTCGGGGGTTCTCCGACCTGCAAAAGCTGCTCAAAAACATTTCTGACAATCGGCTGCGAATGTATGTCGTCTGGCTGCCGATGATGGTCAGGGATGATCGTGAGGCGGCGGTGGAACTGAGCAGCGAATGTGCCGACCGGCGCATTACGAATTACTGGGACGGCCCGCGCCGCGCTGGCAGGGCGTGGCAGCAGTCGCTTGAGCTGAGCGTCGTCGCGTGGGATGTTTATCTGGTTTACGGCCCTGATGCGCGCTGGCAGGGTACGCCGCCAAAACCAGATTTCTGGATGCACCAGCTTGGCCGCAAAGGCACTCACAAAGGCGCGCCGCTGCTCAATGAAGCAGAACTTGAAACAAAAGTTCGGGAACAGTTACGCAAAATCCGCACGACAAAATAATCTTCCTGTTATTCGGTCAATTATGGACACAGAAAAAATCGCAATCATTGGCGGCACCGGCGATCAGGGCCGGGGTCTGGCGCTGCGCTGGGCCAAAGCCGGTTATCACATTGTCATTGGCTCACGCGACGCGGCCCGCGCGGCCACAGCGGCTGATGAAATCAGAACTGAACTCGGCGCAGTCAGTGTCACCGGAGCGGCCAATGCTGAAGCCGCGCAATGTTCAATCGTCGTGCTGGCTGTGCCTTTCGCCGCTCAGATCGCAACGCTGAAAGGCATCACCGGCAGCCTGCAACCGGGCGCATTGCTGGTTGATGTCACGGTTCCGCTGGAACCAGCCGTGGGCGGCAAACCGACGCGCGTGCTGGGCGTGTGGGCCGGTTCCGCTGCGGAACAGGCCGCTGAACTTGCGCCCGCCGGAGTTGATGTGGTTTCAGCCTTTCATAATGTTGGAGCCGACGCGCTCAGCGACCTGTCGCATCCGGTTGAATGCGACATTCTGGTTTGCGGCGATAAAAAAGATGCCAAAGCCCGCCTGCGTCCGCTCGTTGAAGCTGTTCCCGGTTGTCGTTTCGTGGATGCCGGATTGCTCGCCAGTTCGCGCATCGTTGAATCAATGACCGCGCTGCTTATCGGCCTGAACATTCGTTACAAGGCTCACACCGGCATCCGCGTGACTGGTCTGCCGGATTGAATCAGGCAGCGCCCTGATGCGAGCAAAGCCCAGTGAGGCGTGGCGAATTTATTTCAGTTCGAGCGTGACCTTCTCAAGCCTGCCACTGAAAATGAAAGGTGACTGATAGCTTTCGGCTACCGGCGTCAGGTGATCACGCCCGGTGGAAATGCCTTCGGTGTAACGAACGGCGAGTGTGCGCGCAAGCTGCGCTTCACCCGCTTTTTTGCCGTTGATGAATAATGCGCCGGTGCCCTGCAGCCTGCCGGTTTTTGTGAATTCATAACGCAGCGTCGCGCGGCCCGTGGGGACAGGAATGTCAGACGTGATCAGCGTGCGTTCGATGCCGGCATAGTTGTAGACGTAAACCAGACGGCCTTTCTGAACAAACAGGCTGTGCCCGCCAAACCTTCCGCCTTCGGCAAACAGCACGCCTTCCGCGCCTGCTTTGGGAATCCCGACTTCAGCCGTGATGGTGAATGAACGATCTTTCGTGCCCGGCGCTGAGGGTTCAATCAGCATCTCCGTGTTCGGATAAAATTCCCAGGTTGTGCGTTTGCCTGAAGCGTCCTGCCCGCGCTGTCGCGCAATGGCGAGGCGCACCAGGCCGCGATCATCCAGCGGCAGCACCTGATATTTCTCTGCCTCCTGCCACCAGAGCGCCTGCAATTCCTTCAGCTTCTCAGGATTCTGCGCGGCCAGATCGCGGCTTTCTGACTGGTCTTCAGCGACGTGATAAAGCTCCCATTTGTCGGCCTCAAAGTTCGCGCCTGAATCCCGGTCGTGATAAGCCACCGCGCGCCAGCCATCGTGATAAATGGCGCGGCTGCCGATTACTTCGTAATACTGTGTTCTGTGCGGCGAGGCAGCGCCCGGATCATTGAATGAGTAAAGCATGCTCACGCCCTCACGCGGTTTCTGCGTAACCCCCTCGTAAACTTCCGGCGCCTTCAACCCGATTGCTTCAAGCACTGTCGGGAAAATGTCGGTGACGTGATGGAACTGAGTGCGGATCGCGCTGCGGTCACTTTCAGTCGCGTTCGTCCCGTTCGTTCTGATGCGCTTCGGCCAGTGAATAATCAGCGGAACGCGCACGCCGCCCTGATGCGTGGTGGTCTTCCAGCGCTGAAACGGCGTATTGCCCGCCAGCGCCCAGCCGATGGGATAGTGTGCATAGGTTGAGGGGCTGCCCCACTGGTCAATCATTCTGAGGTTGGCCTGCAGCGTTTCGGGAATCGCATTGAAATAGAGGTTCTCGTTGAACGTGCCGATTTCACGGCCTTCGCGGCTCGCGCCGTTGTCGGTCAGGAACACGATCATCGTGTTATCCATTTTGCCGGTGGCCTCGATGGCTTTGAGCAAACGCCCGATGTGATAATCGGTATGCTCCATAAAGCCCGCGTAAGTTTCCATCATTCGCGCATACATGCGCCGCTGATCAGCCGAGAGCGAATCCCAGGGCTGAACGCCGGGGCTGCGCGCAGGCAGGGCCGTATCGGGCGGCATAACGCCCATCTGTTTCTGGCGCGCCAGAATCGCTTCGCGTTCCCGGTCCCAGCCGCGATCAAATCTGCCTTTGTACTTTTCGATGAACTCGCGCGGCACGTGATGTGGCGCGTGCGCCGCGCCAGTGGCGAAGTACAGAAAGAACGGCTTGTCGGGCGCGGTCTGCTGCTGATTGCGAAGATATTCGATGGACTGATCCACCAGGTCTTCCGTCAGGTGATAGCCGGGACGGGCGGGCGGTTCGACGGGTGTGTTATCGCGCCATAATTCCGGCGCCCACTGATTGGTTTCGCCGGGCAGGAAGCCGTAAAAATGCTCGAACCCGCGTCCCAGCGGCCACGTCTCGAACGGCCCGGCAGCAGTCGCATCCATCGCGGATGACAGGTGCCATTTGCCGACCGCGAAAGTGTTGTAGCCATTCGCGCGCAACACTTCGGCCAGTGTCGCTGAACTTTTCGGCAATCGCCCGCTGTAACCGGGAAAGCCCGTCGCCATTTCAGCGATCACGCCAAACCCGACGGAATGCGAATTCATTCCGGTCAGCAGTGAAGCGCGTGAAGGCGAGCAGAACGGATTGACCGTGAAATTATTAAAGCGCAGACCGCGCGCAGCGAGCCGGTCAATATTCGGCGTGCGGATCACATCGGCTCCGAACGCGCCAACCTGCGCAAAGCCGACATCATCAAGCACGATGAACAGCACATTCGGCGCGCCCGGCGGAGCCTGCGGGCGCTGCGGCGGTGGCGGCACGGAATCCTTGTAAGTCTGGCCCGTCCTGGCTCCCGGCTGTGACTGAGCAGGCGAAAGCTGCGGTGTGCTCATGACAGCAAACATCAGACTACAGGCGATCAGGCGGGTGCGACGAAATGGTTTTCTGTGCATCACGGACTCCTCTGTTCGACCGGCGAAATCAGGCGCGGAATGGTGGCCTGATTCTGGATGATCGGGCAGTTCCGCGCAACATGCTAATCAGCAGGTTTGCCGGAAACAGACAGGCGTGACTGCCCGGGGGATGTCACAGGTTGATCGCCGCATCCTGTGCGCAGTTTTTCTGGCGCGCGTTTTGCCGCAGGCATTATTGCTCAGCAGCCGCAGAAAGATTGTTCGGCAACAGGACAGCGTGCTGAGGCGGCTATGTCCTGACGCAGGACGGCCCGAAACAGTTAAGCAGTGATGCGAATCAGACGCAGTTCCTGAATGGCTTCCCGTGTGGCGATGCTCAGGAAAGGTGTGCGGCATCACGAACAATCCTGAGATTGAGCAGAGAAAGGAAATCTGGCATTGGCAAAGCGAAAGAAGCAGGTGCGATCTCCAGGTGAAACTTTTCCAAAGGCCCGGACAGGCATTCAGGGGCTGGATGAAATTACCGGTGGCGGTTTACCGCGCGGCAGGCCGACGCTCGTTTCAGGCGGGGCCGGATGTGGCAAGACAATTCTGGCAATGGAATTTCTCGTCAGGGGCGCGCTCGAATCCGGCGAGCCGGGCGTGTTTATTTCATTTGAGGAGACGGCTGAAGAACTGGCGCAGAATTTCAGGTCACTCGGTTTTGACCTCGACCGCCTGACAGCGGAGCGAAAGCTGGCGCTCGATTATGTGCAGGTTGATCCCGGCGAAATTGAGGAAACCGGCGAATACGATCTGGAAGGGCTGTTTGTCAGAATTGGTCTGGCCATTGATCTGGTCGGCGCGAAACGTGTCGCCATTGACACGATTGAGGCGCTTTTTTCCGGGCTGTCAGATTTGAACATCCTGCGCAATGAATTGCGGCGGCTCTTTCGCTGGCTCAAAAGTCGGGGCGTGACGACTGTCATTACTGCCGAACGCGGCGACGGCGTGATGACGAGGCACGGGCTGGAAGAGTATGTTTCGGACTGTGTGATTCTGCTCGACAATCGCCTGAATGATCAGATCAGCACGCGACGGCTGCGCATTGTCAAATATCGCGGGGCACAGCACGGCCTCAATGAATACCCCTTTCTGATTGATGAACACGGCCTCTCGGTGCTGCCGATCACATCGCTCGGCCTGAATCACGTGGCCCCGGCAGAACGAATTTCGACGGGAATTGACCGGCTGGATGCAATGCTCGGAGGCAAAGGCTGGTATCGCGGCAGCAGTGTGCTGGTGTCAGGCACGGCGGGCACGGGCAAGTCGAGCATCGCGGCCAGCTTTGTCAGCGCCGCCTGCCAGCGCGGCGAGCGGTGTCTTTACTTTTCCTTCGAGGAATCAGAACAACAGATCATCCGCAATATGCGGTCAATCGGGCTGCATCTTGATCGCTGGGTCAGAAAGGGGCTGCTGTGTTTTCATCCGGCGCGTCCCACGCTGCACGGACTTGAGATGCACCTTGTCATGATTCACAAACTGATTCGTGAATTTGAACCGCAGGTAGTCGTGATTGATCCGATTACAAACCTGACCACCGTCGGCGGTGCCAGCGAAGTCAGATCGGCGCTGACGCGGCTCGTGGACTTTCTCAAGAATCGCCAGATTACGGCGCTGTTCACCAGCCTGTCGGTGGATCCTGATGACCCGGCACATTCCGAAGTCGGCGTCTCATCGCTGATGGATACGTGGCTGCTGCTGAAGGCCATCGAAGGCAATGGCGAACGCAACCGCGTCCTGTACGTGCTCAAATCACGCGGGATGGCGCATTCAAATCAGATTCGTGAATTTCAGTTGACCGATCAGGGCATCCGTCTGGTGGATGTCTATGCCGGGGCCGAAGGCGTGCTGCTTGGCACGGCCCGCACCGCTCAGGAAGTCAGAGAGCGGTCAGCCGCACTGATCCGGCGGCACGAAATCGAACGTCGGCAGCGCGAACTGGCGCACCGGCAGAAACTGATTGAGGCGCAGATTTCATCACTGCGCGCCGAATTCGAGGCCGAAGCCGACGAGTTGCAGCGCCTGATGGCGCAGGAATCCGAACACGATGAAATTGCGCAGGATGCCCGTCTGGTTCTGGCCCGGCTGCGCGGCGGCGATCCGGTCATCACCACACTACAAGAGGGAGAAAGCTATGGCAGGCTCACTGAAAGCAGTCCGCATGACAACGGGCGGCGACGCTGACGGCAGTCGGCAGTTGCCGAGAAGCGAAGTCTGGGAATTGCGGCTTTATGTCGCCGGGCAGACGCCCAAATGTATGGCGGCCTTCGCCAATCTCAAGAAGATTTGCGAACAGCATCTGGCCGGGCAGTATCAGATTGAAATCGTGGATCTGCTCAAACAGCCGCAACTGGCGCGCGGCGAACAGATCGTGGCCGTGCCCACGCTGGTGCGCAAGCTGCCGCCGCCCGTGCGCAAGATCATTGGCGATCTGTCGAACACAGAGCGAGTGCTGGTCGGACTTGATCTGCGCCCGCGCACTCAGGATTAAGGTCGGCTGATGCCAGCGCCCCGGTCTGCGAAAGATATGAAACACACACCAAGGCACAACCCCGGATCAGCGCCTGCTGCGGAACCTGATCTCCTCGCTGATTTCGAAAAGGCGCTGGCGGCGGCGTCAGAGCAGAAATTTGTTTTTCGGCTGTTTGTGACGGGTGCGGCTCCGCGCTCGCAGCAGGCGCTGAGAAACATCAAGCGCATTTGCGAAGAACATCTGGCCGGACGCTATGAACTGGAGGTCATTGATGTCTATCAGCAACCGCATCGGGCGGTAGAAGATCAGATCTTCGCTGCGCCCACCCTCATCCGCCAGCATCCGCCTCCGTACCTCCGGCTGGTCGGAACGCTGGCCAGAACCAGCGATGTGCTGTTCCGGCTTGGGCTGGGCAGTTAACCTGACTGAAGTTGACATGAAGGGCAGAAAGCAATCATACAGCGAATTACAAAAGGAAAATGAAGTGCTGCGCGTGAGGCTGTCGGAAGCCGAAGAACTCACCCGCGCTATCAGCAACAATGAAATAGATGCCGTGATTGTCAACGGGGACGACGGCGAGCAGATTTTCACGCTGCGCGGCGCCGAACACTCGTACCGCGTGCTGGTCGAAACCATGAACGAGGGCGCCGTCACGCTGGTGACGGAAAGCGGTCACGACATTTTTTACTGCAATCAGAAATTCGCGGCGATGCTGAAAATGCCGCTGGAGCAGGTCATCGGCGCGAGCCTGCGGCGCTTTATTGCGCCTGAAGATTTGCCCGTCTGGGACGCGCTGATCAGACAGTCAGCCAGCGGGCGCAGTCGCAGCGAAATTCAACTGCGGGCCGCCGACGGCACTTATGTTCCGGTGCTGCTCTCGTTCAGCGTGCTGCAGTCAGATGAAATCAGCGGCCTCTGCTTGGTGGCCACTGACCTGACCGAACAGAAAGAGATTGTCGCGGCAGAAAAGCTGGCGCGCTCAATTCTCGAACAGGCCGCCGAAGCCATCATTGTCTGCAACGCTGAAGGCCGCATTATTCGCGCCAGCCGCCAGGCGCAGCAGTTGTGCGGCGGGCTGTTGCTGGATGAACACTTCGATCAGGCATTGCGGCTGCGGCTGGTCGGCTCAGATCAGCCCGGAGAATGCGAAGACGAGGAACGATACTTTTCTCTCTCAGCCGTGCTGCGCGGCGAAGCCTGTCGCGGCATCGAAGTCATCTTTACCTGTGGCGCGCAACCGTCCTGCCACCTGCTCGCCAACGCCGGGCCGCTGATCGGTGATGACCGCCGCATTGTCGGCTGTGTGGTCACCCTGACTGACATCACTGACCGCAAACAGGCCGAAGCCGAACGCGAGCTTTCACTGGCCCGTGAAAAGGCCGCCCGCGAAGCCGCCGAAGCCGCCAATCGCAGCAAGGACGAATGGCTCACCGTCGTCTCGCACGAACTGCGTAATCCGCTCAACGCAATTCTTGGTTACACACGCCTGCTGCGGGCCGGGCCGGTTGACGCGCAGCAGATCAAACACTGCACTGAAATCGTCGAACGCAGCGCCCGCGCGCAACTGCAACTGATCGAAGACCTGCTCGACACCGCCCGCGTGGTCAGCGGCAAACTCAAGCTTGAAATTCAGCCGCTCAACCTCGCTTCGGTCGTTGAAAAAGCCGTTGAGGTGATCTATCCGGCAGCGGATGCCAAGAGCATTCAACTGCTCGTGGCCATCAACGATGATGCCGGACAGATCACGGGCGACCCTGAGCGATTGCAGCAGGTCGTCTGGAATCTGCTCTCAAACGCGGTCAAATATACGCCGCAGGGCGGGCACGTCGAACTCAGGCTTGAACGCGCCGCCTCGCATATTGAGATTACAGTCCACGACACCGGCAAGGGCATCGGCGCTGACTTTCTGCCGCACATTTTTGATCGGTTCAGTCAGTCCGATTCATCAAGCACGCGTCGGCACGGCGGGCTGGGTCTGGGCCTCGCGCTGGTCAAACACCTGGTTGAGCTGCACGGCGGCACAATTCAGGCCAGCAGCACGGGCGAAGGCAAAGGCGCGTCGTTCACGGTCTGCCTGCCCGTGCGCGCAGTTTATACGCCGACCGACGAGGATGAACCCGACCGGCTGTCCATTGACGGCCTGTGCGGAGTCACGCCGCTGGCCGGTGTGCGCGCCCTGGTGGTTGATGACGAAGCTGAAGCGCGTGAACTGCTGACGTTTTCGCTGCGGCAGTATGGAGCGCAGGTCACTGCCGCTGCTTCGGCTGAAGAGGCGATGAGCATTTTGCAGGACGCTGAAGCCACGTGGCCTGATGTGCTGATTTCTGACATCAGCATGCCTGACGCCGACGGCTATCACCTGATCAGAAGATTGCGGGAATGGGAACATCACGCAGGCGAACGTCAGGCGATTCTGCCCGCGATTGCGCTGACCGCTTACAGCCGGACTGAAGACCGATTGCGGGCGCTGATGAACGGCTTTCAGATGCACATTGCCAAACCAGTCGAACCGGTGGAACTGGTCATGGTCATCAGAACACTGACCCGCTGAAATTGACCAATCAGGCTGACTGAACGTACAAAAACTTATTCGGCAATTCGGCCCTGCTTTCGCGCATGCAGTTTGCGGCGGTAATCGTCACCGCACATCATCACGGTCTGACACATTTCATAAAGCCGCGAACGCAGGCGCACGCCGATGCGGTCGGTCAGCGTTTCTTCGCCTGACCTTGCAGCTTCGTCCGCATAATTCGTCGTCAGAATCGTCAGCCTGTTTTCGTTGTAGCGGCGGGTCACGATGTGCGTCATCGTGTCTCTGGCCCAGTCGGTCGGTCTTGAAGCTCCGAGTTCGTCAAGCACCAGCACTTCGGCATTCACAATCGCCGCCAGAATCTGCGATTCAGTCGTCTGCGAAACCGGATTGTAGCTGTCCTGAATCGCCTTGAGCAGATCGCGGAAATCGTAAAACAAACAGGCAATTCCCTTCTGCCGCATGAGCGTGGTCAGAATCGCAATCGCCAGATGAGTCTTGCCAACTCCGCACGGCCCCATCAGCAGCAGCCCTGAATCAACGTTCGGATAATTCATCGTGAAACTCACCGCGAGGCGATGCGCGATCACCTGCGATTTGAAAAAATCGGGGTGCGCCTGCCCCTGCGGATAATAATTATCGAGCGAACAATTCAGGTAACGGGTCGGAATGTTCGAGGCTTTGACAAGCTTTTCGCGCCGCAGTTCACGGCGACAGGCACACTCGCGCACGCCTTTGCCAGCGACATATTCCCAGCCGGTATCCTGACACTGCGGGCAGGGTTCAATGATTCGCTCAGCCAGTCCGGTCATCATTGCACTCCCTTCCCTTCCCTGCCGATTTGCGAGCGAATGCCAGCGACGATCTGTTCGTACTCGCCTGTGGTCAGCGTGAAATCAGCCTCTTTCATCCACCGTTCAAGAATCAGCTCCGGTGTGGCAGAAGTCTGAAGCCTGCACAGCATCACGCCGTAATCAATGGCCGCCTGAACCTTGTCAGGAGTCATCGCGGCAACCTGACGGCCTGAGTCCGGCAATTGATCCGGCGCGGATGGCGCAGTCGTCTGCGCACCGACCTGTGCATTGCTGGCAGGCTTTCTGATCCAGCCCTGCTTTTGCGCAGTCCTGAAGGCTTCGGCAGAACCGATGCGGCTGGCCTGTGCGGCGCTGCGGTCAAGGTGCGTGTGCAGAATTTCGCTGGCTCCCCAGATGGCTTCGAGCAACTGCCGCTTGCTTTCGTGAACGGTCGCAGCGGTCTGCTGCGTCAGCTCATTGACGGCTTCACCGATGCGGCGACTGACGGTCTGATTCAGAGCTGATTCGATAAAGCTGACCAGCCCGGCAGGAAGTCTGGTTTCGTGATGATCTGGCGCCAATGACGGCGTTGCAGTGCCAATGTTATTTTGCGGCGCTGTCGGCGAAGCTGTGCCATCCGCTTCAGAGTCTTTGCGAAATTCAGCGGCGCTGTCGGTCGCGGCACAGTCAGGTGCCGCGCATACAATTTCTTGATTCAGTGTTGGATTGAAACTACCACTAAAGGAAGCTGCGCCAGGTGAAGTATCAGCCTGTACTGGTGAAGCTTTGACGAGGCGCAAATTTTTTTGCCCTGGCGATGAGGCATTGACTGATGCCTGGGCAGGCCGTGATGACCGTGCGGATTCATCGCTGATGACAGAGCTTTCAGCGTAATTGAACCAGATCAGAATCGGCAGGCCGTTGCGATAGTGCGACCGCCGCCCGATGATTCCCTGCTCTTCCAGATAATCGAGGCATTTTGAAAGCGTGGCACTGCTGACCTGAGTGATTTCCCTGAGGTGTTCCCAGGGCGTGAGATATTTTCCGTCTCTGGTGACGCCTTCAATGCGCAGCACGCCGGGCTGGCTTTGATGCTTTCTCAGCGCCAGTTTCATGCGCGTGTAGACGTTGTGCAGGCAGGTCGAAACGCGGGTCGCTTCCCGACTGGTCAGCAGGTCGGCAATGTCATTGTCAATCTGCAAAAATCGAACGTGTTTCTGCTGGTCGCGCAGCGTGGTCTGTCTGACCACACGCAGGGCTTGTGCAGACATAAATCCTCCTGACAGCCGCGCTTGACAAGCAGATGAGGTGGGTTACAATGAAATTGCCTGCCACTGGCAGACCACCACGTCGCAGTCAAAGCGGCTGGTCGAAATCAGACCTGGAACGGATCAACTCGCCAAAGTTTTCAGTCCGTTTCAGGTCTTTTATTGTTTATCGAATCAGTTGTCTGTGCTGACTGCTTCCTTCCCTTTCGTTTTTGACTGAACTGTTTTTGCGTTCCTGCGTCTGCTGGTGCGTGATTCTGAAACATCTTTCAGCCCGGCCTCAGCAGTCTCTCTGTCAGCGCCCAGGTCAGCCGCAAGCAAACCCTTTTCGATCAGAATTGCATCCAGCCGACCTTCGTTGCGTGCCGCTTCTTTGCGCTTGCTCAGGTGATATTCATTGCGCGCGCGAATCCCGGCTGTGTAATGAATCAGCCAGTCAGTGCGGCCTTCAGCATCGGCTACTTTCGTAAATTCAACTTTCGAGATATAGCCTGATTCCAGATGCGGTTTGTGAATCGCGCCCATCTGATTGTAAAAACTCTTGTCCTTGTTCTGTCTTTTGAGCGGCGCGCATTCACAAAACTCTGAGTATCTGACAGTGACGCGTGAATTCCCCTGACTGATGGCTCCGTGCATTCGGTAGCTGACCCACTCATACCACCGCTGAGCCGAAGGCTGAGCGAGTGATTTCATATAGCCAACATCCAGATTGCGGTACATCACCTCGGACAGAAAGTGGTGATAGATTGAGTTGAGCAGGACGTAAACCCCGTCAGCTTTTTTCCCGTTCGGAAGTTTTTTGCCCGTGAAGATCACGCTGTAGCGCGAAAAAACCTGCTCAAGTTCGCTCTCCTTTCCATCGTGAGTCCGAAAGGTGAGCTTGCAGGTAATCGTGGCGCCGGCGTTTCTGGCCAGCGCCTGCTTGATGAGCGCGGCGTTCTGACCGCTCGCTTCCATCCCGAGTTCATCGCACAGTTCACGCAGGCTGCCGAGTTTGATCATATGCGGAACCGGCTTGCCTGATTCATAAATGCGGCGATTGATGACCAGATTATCGAGCTGATAACTGAGAATGCCCGGCGAACCATAATCCTGTGATGGGCTGACCTTCCAGAGCAGATCGAGCTGACCTTCCTGATTGCGCCGCTCGATATGAATCGGGTCAATCTTTCCGCTCTTGGTCAGCGAGTGCAGCGGATACATCGCCAGAACTGCCTCAACTCTGATGGGCAGACAGTCTTCAAAGAGCGCCATCTGCTGGGTTGAAATCATAAAATCCCTCCTGAAACAGCCCGGTCGAAAACATCATCTGCTGCGCACAAATCAGGCACAGAATACCCGCCGGAACTCTCGATTTTTCAATTGCCTCATGACATACGAGGTTTCAGTCTGTCTACACGGAAAATTCATTGCATCCTGCCGGGTTGGTGTAACTCCTCATTTTCAAAAGGGTTGCAGGGATAAATTGAATCAGCCTCAGGTTCAGTGTCTGGCCGAAACATCACACCCTGACAGACCGGAATATCTGAGGCTGCGGGACTTCTGAAACAGACTCCTGCCAAAACATCACACCCCGGGGCGAATTTTCAGGTACAGCCTGGTAAATCCTTTCTGTCGCTCACTAAGTCAAGCATAATCAGAGAGATCGGACTTGCATTCGGCAACATTGCCCGGCTTTGAGGTAGTCCTGCCGAAACATCTCGACCCTGTAAACAACACGCCCTTTGTCCTGTCGAAACATCACACTCCGGCATTTTCCGCTGCGCTGTCCCGCCGAAACATCACACTCTGCGTCTGTTTCATCCTGTCAAAACATCACACCGCCTCATCAGATTGCAGTTAGTCCTGTCAAAACATCACACTCAGCGATTATCCATCCTGTTACTTTCGCCTGGTTTCCAGGCCGGCAGGGATGAAACCGGAGCTGACTGCAACTGAGGCGGGCAGAAAACTTGACTCAGGCAGGGTTAATGGTATTCTCGCAGAAAAGCTGTTCTCCATAATGAATTCAATTCGGAATTGAGCTGATCTCAGCTTCAGGAGGAATTATCCATGTCCAGTATCGTTACTGTCGGAAGTGAAAAAGGGGGGGTCGGCAAAACCACGACAGTGGTTAATCTGGCAGCCTCATTCGCTTTTCTGGGAAAAAAAGTGCTGGTAATTGATATTGATCCCCAGGCGAATGCGACTGAACTGCTGGGCATTGATCGCCCGCAGGCACTGAAGCGGGCACTGGCTGACGCCATTCTGAACAACCACTCGCTGGAAACCTGCCGTGTTCAGACCAATACCGAAAATGTTGATCTGTTGCCAGCCACGCCGGGGCTGAAAGAGGTCATCCGGCAGCTTGGCAGCGGCATCAGGCAGGACAAGCTGTTGCGGCCTGTGCTGGCCTCGCGTGAAACAGATGCGTATGACGTTATCCTGATAGACACTCACGGCGTCGAAGACTGTTTGCTGACCTCCGCACTTGCGGCCTCTCACTATTACCTGATACCGGTTTTTGCTGAGCAGGAATCGGCGCGGGGGTTGCACGATTTTCTCCAGACGAGTGACTTTATTCGACGCCATTCCAATCCTACCCTGACCCTGCTCGGAGTCATCATCACCCGGTTTGATCGTTCCAACGCCACCCACCGGGAGTATGAACAGGCGATTCGTGAACACGGGACTGCCGCGAATTTTCGTGTCTTTGAAACAGTCATCCCGGCTTCGAAGTCGGTAGCTGCTGCTTCCAAGCATCAGATTCCGATGGTTTCATACCGCAAGGATGCGCCGATCAGTATCGCTTATCAGACACTGGCGGGAGAATTGCTTCCGTTGCTCAGAGGGCGGCGGGTCGGACGTGTTCCTGTGCCCAACGTGGGCAAATTTAATGAAGGGTTACAGGAGATAGAGGACATCTTTTCCTGAAAGCGGAACAATATATTGTTCTCGACAGGCAGGAGGAGAGGGCTGCAGCAAAACAATATATTGTTTCGCTGTGAACTGGAGCAGATACCATGATCAAGAGCAGGAAGACAGCCGCCGATCAGTTACTGAAGCTGGCAAAGGAAACTTCAGCAGATCAGACAAACCGGGCAGCCGAACCGGCTCCGACAGAGGTCAACGATGAGAGGCTGGAAGCGCTGATTCGAAATATCGGTCGAATCGTCATGCTGCCGCTCTCTGAACTCTGGCTGGGCGAAAATGTCAGAAAGTACATGCCTGTTGATACGCCTGAGTTTGAACAGCTTGTTGACTCAGTCAGACGTGACGGCGTACTGCAAAACCTTGTAGCAGAATTGAAAATCCAGAGTGACAACACCTGGCGGCTGAACATTGTCTCCGGGCAAAGGCGTTACCTGGCGGCTGAGCGGGCAGGAGTTCGGATGTGTCCGGTGCGCATTGTGCAGTTTACTGATCAGGGATCGCGCATTGCCCAGGCACTCTCAGAAAACATCCTGCGTGACAATCTGCATTGTCTGGATCAGGCCGAGGCCTACGCCGCACTGCTCAGGGAAGGATGGACTGAAGAGCAGATCGCGGAAACCTTTGACCGCCGCAGACAGACAGTCATGCAGCATTTGCGTCTGGCCAGATACCCTGAAGAAGCGAAACAGGTAATTCGTGACAGTCACGACAGTTTTTCTTCTTTCGATCTGCTCAACAGATTTGTGGCTCATCGCTGGCCGGACACGGAGACTCTGGTCGCTGCCCTGCGGACACATGCTGATAAACGCGACAAAAAACAGGAACGCGCCAGAACCGGTGATGAGTTAAGGAAGCTTGGCCGGGAACTGAACGCTCGAACCAGCTACAGAGTTTCAGTGTCAGGAGCAACTGAGGCCGGACAGATTGCCATTCGCTGGTTTTCCAGAGAAGATCAGATCGAATTGTTCAGAGTTCTGCGAACCCTGGGGAACCGAAAGACTGAGTAGAACAATAGATTGTTTTGTTGCCTTTTGCCCGACTGGTTCATGTCTCATTTGATTTGACAAACTCTTCAACCGGGAAACCGACTGAAAGTTCAGGAAGAACAAGATGGAAGTCCGACGGCTTGAGGTTAGTGATGCTGAATTAGCCTGCGAAACTGTCAGAGCACTGAAACTCACTGATGAAGATCAGCGCCGACGGTTGAAGACGGATGATCTGCGTCATTTTCTCAGCCGTCCTGAAAACTACCTGATAGTAGCTGTAGAGAAAGGCAGACCAGTCGGATTTCTGACAGCTTACCTGCTGAATCGAATTGATCGTCATCAACCCATGATGCTCCTGTATGAGATCGGGGTAGGCGAAACATCACGCCGTCAGGGAATCGGGACGGCGCTGATCAATCAGCTTAAGTCCTTTTGCATTGATCATCAGGTAATGAAGATGTGGGTATATACCAACAAGTCAAATCCGGCGGCAATGGCCTTGTATCAGCGAACAGGAGGAGAAGCCGATCAGAGCGGCGATGAGGTCTCGTTTTTATATCAGTTCACTGCGTAATGATAACAAGGCAGAGAAGTAAATTGAATTGAGGCTGATAACGCGCGAGGAGAGGGAAGGGCCGCCCTGGGGCGGACTGGCGGCGCTCGAAATGGGCGAGAGTCGGGTATGCGACTGCCTTGTAAAGGCCTGTAGTTTACTGCCTGGCGATTTACATCAACTGTTACGACTGATGTTACATTTCAATCCTGGCTGAACTGATTTATGGGTGGCCTGGGTTTCGATCAGACCCAATAAATACTGAGCAAAGTTTATGACACTGAAAATGAGTGCGGAAGACAGGGCGCAGCTTGCAGGTGAAAAGGGCCAGGCCAGGCGGATGGCGATGTCCATTCTGGTTCGCATGGCTGAGATCAGCGGAGCGCAGTCGCTGATGGACATCAGTGCGGCACACATTGACAGCACGATTTACACAGGTGAGGCGACGATGGAGTTTGCCGAGCGACTGGCGAGCCTGGGAGCGCAGGTCTGTGTTCCGACCACGCTCAATGTCAGCGGCGTTGATGAACACGGCTGGCAGTCGTGGGCCGTGCCGCCGGAATGGGCTGTCAAGGCGCAGAGGCAGATGATGGCTTATCAGAGTATGGGGGCTGTGCCAACCTGGACCTGCGCACCCTATCAGACTGAGATGAAGCCGAAGTTCGGACAACAGATTGCCTGGGGTGAATCGAATGCGATCTGTTTTGCGAACACCGTGATTGGCGCGCGCACTGAGCGTTATCCTGATCTGATGGACATCTGTGCGGCGATTACCGGGCGCGTGCCTGCAACGGGGCTGCATCTGACTGAGAATCGCGCCGGGCAGGTGCTGCTGCAACTGACAAATGTTCCTCGCCGGGTGCAGGAGGATGATGAGTTTTATCCGGTGCTGGGGCTGCTGCTGGGCCGGATTGCAGAAGATCGCATCCCGGTCGTGACGGGGCTGGAAGTGCAGCCGACTGAAGATCAGATGAAGGCCTTGTGTGCGGCTTCGGCTTCGTCTGGCGCGGTGGCATTGATTCATCTGGTGGGCATCACGCCTGAAGCACCGACACTCGAAGCGGCTTTTCAGGGGCGGACGCCGCAGCAGACACTCAGCCTCACAATGGATGATCTGCGTGCAATGCGACGAGAAATGACGACGGCTGCGGACGAGAAACTGGATATGGTGGTGCTGGGGAGTCCGCATTTTTCGCTGGCTGAATTTCAGCAGCTTGCACCGCTGCTCATCGGACAAAAGCGGCATCCTGACGTTCAGTTTCTGGTGACTTCAAGTCGCCTGATGAGCAGCCTTGCCGAGCAGTCAGGCAGTCTGGCTCCGCTGCTTGAATTTGGTGGTCAGGTCACGGTTGATACCTGCATTCTGGCGACGCCGATGCTGCCGCCTGAAATCAAAGTGCTGATGACCAATTCAGCCAAGTATGCATATTACGCACCCGGACTGCTCAAAACACAGGTGGTGTTTGGTCGGCTGGATGATTGTGTGCGCTCAGCGGTCGCGGGGCGCGTCGTGAGGGATGATTCTTTATGGGCAGAATAATCAAAGGTCAGGCTGTTATTGCGGGCGAAGCTGGCGGCCTCACACTGTTCAGTCGTGAACCACTCAGTTTCTGGGGCGGATACAATCAGCAGACAGGCGAAATCATTGATCGTCGGCATCCATTGTCGGGGCAGATGGCCGCAGGCTGCATTCTGGCGCTGCCTGCGGCGCGCGGGTCGAGTACGACGACGGCGGTGCTGCTTGAAGCGGTGCGGGCAGGGAAGGCTCCGGCAGCAATCGTGACTGACGGGCCTGATCGTTTCTTTGCGCTCGCTTCCATCGTGGCCGATGAAATGTATCAGAAACCGATTCCGGTCATTGCGCTCTCAAGCGATGATTTTGCCAGCCTGCAAAGCGGTCTGTGGATTCAGGTCAGCCGCGACGGAACGCTGATGGTGAGCGACCGACAGGGCACCTGATTACCAGGGCAGCCGCTGGCCAAGATGGAAAAATCCGCCGGTTGGCCCGTCATCAGGCAGCAGCGCCAGTTCGACAGCGGTTTTCGCGCCGTCAACAATTTCCATCGGCGCGGCATTTGTCCCCATGTCAGTCTTAACCCAGCCTGGATGCGCGGCGTTGACCTTGATGTTTGTGCCTGCAAGCTGGCGCGCCTGGATGACAGTCAGCATGTTGAGCGCCGCTTTCGAGGCACAGTAAGCCGGTGCGGTCATTTCATCAGCGGCCTGAGCTGAATTACCCATCACCGTCAGCGATCCCATAATGCTTGAATGATTGACGATGCGGCCAGCCGGGGCTTCTCTGAGCAATGGCAGCAGAGCCTGAGTCACAGCGAAGGGCGCAATGGTGTTGGTTTCAAAGGTCGCGCGCATGGAATCAGGCGTGACCGGGCCGCTGAAATCAAGATTGATTCCCGCATTATTGATCAGCAGATCCAGCCGACCGAACTTCTCTCTGAAAAATCCGGGCAGTGCATCAATATCTTTCTGACTGCTGACATCGAGCTTCACCGGCTCGGCCTCAATTCCTTCATTCCTGAGGCGGGCGGCGGCGTTTTCAGCTTTTGACAGTTCACGCGCAGCCACGACAACCGTGATGCCGCGCGCGCCAAGCTGACGCGCTATTTCAAATCCCAGGCCTTTGTTCGCGCCGGTAATCAGCGCCACTTTCGAGGTCGTCATATGGGCAAGTCTCCTCCGAATTCGTTTTCTGTTTGAGTGATTCGACCCGGAGATTATCACCGGAGCCTCATTCACAAACAATTGCGCTGAATGATGTCGCGCCTGTGTTAAGGCAGTTCGACTGCGCGAGCGACAGCGCAGAATCAGGGTTTGTGAATGCCGGGCATCTTGCTCCGGCGGCGCAGCTCATCTATTATCGCCCGACATAATTCCCGCAAAAAGATTAAGACGTCTGATTCATCAGCGGCTGTCTCCCCGGCCTGAACTGATGTGAATTCCGATAAGTTTCCCTGCCATTGAAAGCGGGCCTGCATCTGCGGGCTGCCTGGAGCACAACCATGACTGGAAATGACAGGGCCTTCGTCTGCCAAATGACAGCGATGCTGTGGCTGCTGGCAGGACTGATTTACACACAGGGGTACAAGGCAACACTGACCGGGCGCGTGACTGATTCAGGCGGAGCCGCCATCAACGGCGCCAGCGTGACAGCCACCTGCATTGATACGAATGTGGCCACCAGCAGCCGGACTGATGCGGCGGGCAGTTTCACCATCACGCAACTCGTGCCGGGGCGGTATCAGTTGCAGGTTGAAGCCGCAGGCTTCAGAAATCTGGTGCGTGCGGGCATTACCCTCCAGGTTGATCAGACGGCGCGTGTTGACGTGGCGCTCGAACCCGGCCCGCTGACCGATGAGGTCATCATCAGGGAAGATGCGCCGCCGATTGCGACTGACAGTTCATCGCTCGGTGAAGTCATCAGCGGCCACGAGATTGAGGACATTCCGCTCAACGGGCGCGATTACCTGGACCTGGCGCGGCTCGCTCCTGGCGTTGTGCCTTCAGCCGCCGGAGCCGGGCCTTTCAATATCAACGGTGCGCGATCAGATCACGTCAATTACCTGCTTGACGGATTTTCAAACATCAGCCAGCGCGGGCATGAGCCGGTCGTTGCGCCTTCGCTCGATGCCATCCAGGAGTTCAAAATCATCACCAGCAACTTTTCGGCTGAATACGGACGGCTCGGCGGCGGCGTGATTTCAGTGGCGCTGCGTGGCGGCACGCGACAGTTTCACGGCTCGCTGTTTGAATTTCTGCGCAACGATGCGCTTGATGCGCGCGGTTTTTTTGATCCCGAAGTGCCCGAACTCAAACGCCACCAGTTTGGCGGAATGCTGAGCGGCCCGCTGGATCGCAGGCGCACGTTTTTTCTGTTCAGTTATGAAGGGCTGCGCAACCGCGAAGAAAAGACGCGCCTGACGCGTGTGCCGACAGATGCTGAACGCGTCGGCAACTTTGCCGCGCCGGTCAAAAATCCGTTTACGGGCAAACCGTTTGCCGCAAACACCATTGCGCCTGAACTGATCAATCCCATCGCCGCGCGGATTCTGTCGCTGATTCCGAAGGCGAATCGCACCGGCACTCTCAATTTCATGACCGTGCAGCCGGTCACGATTGACAGGAACAGCTACCTGACCAGGGTTGATCATTACCTGGGGAAGTCAGGACTGATTTCAGGACGGATGCTGCTCAACAATTCAGACAGTCGTGATCCGTTTCGCTCAACCCCGCTGCCGGGCTTTGGCGCAACCAGAGAAACCGTGAAACAGCTCTGGGCGCTCAGCTACACGCACGGCTTCAGTGCGCGGCTGAGCAATGAAGCAAGAGTCGGATTCCTGCGCGACAATCTGACTGAGCGTTCAGTCAATGCCGGAAAGAACACTTCGGCTGAAGTCGGGCTGACTGGCGTGGCGAATGGTTACGGGCTGGCGAACATCGTCATTGCAGGATTTCCTGAAGCTGGTGATGCCAGCTTTCTGCCTGATGAATGGACGGACAATGAATACGTCTTTTCAGACACCGTCAACTGGCTGCCCGGAGCGCACAATCTGCGGATGGGCTTTGATTTTCAGCGCGCGCAGCATTTCAACCTGTTTGCCGCTTTTGCGGGCGGACAACTGGTGTCGCTCGGCAATTTCACGGGCAATGCGCTGGCCGATTTTCTGCTTGGTCTGACGGTGCAGACCGAACGCCAGGTCGGCACCAACAAAAATTATCTCTTCAACAACTACTTCGGATTTTTTGTGCAGGACGACTGGAAGGTGCGCCACAATCTGACGCTCAACCTGGGCGTCAGGTATGACCTCAATCAGCCGCCGACTGAAAAATATAATCGTTATTCGAACTTTGTGCCGGGACTGCGTCGGCTGGTGCGGCCCGGTGAACAGGGCTTTTCGCGGGCACTGGTCAATACTGATCTGAACAATTTTTCGCCGCGTGTGGGTTTTGCGTGGCGACCGTTCGGCAATGAGCGCACGGCGATTCGCGGCGGTTACGGCATCTTCAGCAGCACTGACCTGCAATTCACGATGTATACGCTGCTCGGCGCAAACGCGCATCCGTTCACGCGGCTCGAAGTGTTTCAGGATTTGAAGCCGGGCGGGCTGACGCTGTCGAAGCCTTTTCCGGCTGACCGGACAGGCGCGGCTCCGGTCGCGCTCAGTCCAAGCGGCTGGGATGTGGCGAATCCGTCGAGTGACACGCAGCACTGGAACCTGACGATTGCGCACGAGCTGACCGGGAATATGGGACTCGAACTGAGTTACGTCGGCAGCAAAGGCACGCACCTGTCAGCGACGCGCAATCTGAATCAGACGATTCGCACACCGCAGGGCAACATCGTGCCTTATCCGGGTCTGGGGCGCGTGCTGTTTCAAAGCCTCGGAGCCAGTTCAAACTATCACGCGCTGCAACTGAGCGTCAGCCGCAGGTTCAGTCACGGGCCGGGCTTTCGTTCCAGCCTGACGTGGTCAAAGGCGATTGATAACGCGACGTTCGGTGCACCGGCGCGACTGGCGCAGAATCCGCTCGACCAGGCAGCGGAACGCGGGCTGGCTGAATTTGATCGCAGGCTGGTCTGGAGCAGCGATTTTATTTATCAACTGCCATTCGGGCGCGGGCAGCTTTCAGGAGCCGGGTTGTTGTCATTACTGAGGGCGCTGGCTGGTGGCTGGCAGGTGAGCGGCATCATTCACGTTTACAGCGGCAGGCCGTTTACGCCGGTCGTCGCGCGGGCCAATGCGCAGGCCGGATTTGCCACGCGGCCTGATCGCATCAGAAACGGCAGGCTCGATCATCCGACGATTGAACGGTGGTTTGATCCGACGGCGTTTGTCGAAGTTCCGGCAGGAGCGTTCCGGTTTGGCAATTCAGGTCGCAACATTCTGATCGGGCCGGGGGCAGTGCTCGCAGATGCGGCATTGATGAAGAATTTCAGTCTGCCGAGGGAAGGGCAGCGGCTGGAGTTTCGCGCGGAGTTTTTCAACCTGCCGAATCACGCAAATTTCGGTCAGCCGTCAGCGGCCATTGATCAGCCGACCGCAGGCGTCATCAGCACGGCTGGTGCAGGTCGGCAGATTCAGCTTGCGCTGAAATACCTGTTCTGAAACTGCGCCGTCAGTGCGTCAGCAGGTCGGAGCCGGTGCGCTGAAACTTTCCCGGCCTGTGCGTCCGGTCAGGCTGGCCACTGCCATCGCCAGTTCAACCATTTCAACGGGTTTGGGAACGTGCATCTGATAGCCTGCCGCAAGCGCCCGCTGCCGGTCTTCGCTGCGCGCATATGCCGTCAGCGCCAGAGCCGGAATCCGCAGCCCGCGTTCACGGATCTTTCTGATCAGATAATAACCATCCTCGCCTGGCATCCCGATGTCAGCCACGAGCGCATCAGGCGCAGCCCTGAGCATTACTGCCAGCGCCTCGGTGACTGATGATGCGCCGCTGACTTCAGCGCCGTACTGTCTGAGCATCACCGACAGCATTTCGACCGCATCAGCTTCATCATCCACCACCAGCACGCTGACGCCGGTCAGATCGGGCGCGCCGCTGGCAGGCGAAACGGATGACGATGCCGGAATGTCTGAGCTGACAGGCTGGCGATTCTGTCCAGCCGGAAGCCGGACAGTGAAGGTTGCGCCAAGTCCTGCGCCGGGACTCTCAACGCTGACGCTGCCGCCGTGCAGGTCAATCAGATGCTTCACAATTGACAGCCCCAGCCCCAGCCCGCCGTGCAGGCGCGTGCTTGACGAATCAGCCTGGCGGAAACGATCAAAGACGTGCGGCAGAAATTCGGGACTGATGCCCTGGCCGGTGTCGCTGACGATGAGTTCAACCTGTCCGTCGGCGCGCCGCAACTGCACCTCAATGCGTCCGTCGCGGGGCGTGAATTTCACGGCATTCGAGAGCAGATTCCACACCACCTGCTGCATGCGTTCAGGATCGGCAGTGGCCGGGCCGGCATCGGCATCAAGCCTGGTCTGCAACTGAATCCCGCGCGCTTCAGCGGCAGGGCGCACGGTTTCAATCGCCATTTCAATGATGGGCGCAAGTTCGGTGCTGAGCAGGTTGATGCGCATCCGGCCTGTGATGATGCGCGACACGTCAAGAATGTCTTCGATGATGCGGGCCTGCGCTCTGGCGTTGCGTTCAATGGTACTGAGGGCTTCAGCCGCAACCGTTGCTCCGAGTTTGCCGCCGCGCAGCATCGTCACCCAGCCGAGAATTGAATGCAGCGGCGTGCGCAGTTCATGCGAAACGGTCGTCAGAAATTCATCCTTCAGACGGCTGGCTTCCTCTGCCGCCGCGCGGGCCGCCTGTTCACGCTGTAACAAATCCTCGCGTTCCTGTTCGGCGCGGCGACGTTCGGTGACATCACGAAAGACCAGCACCACGCCAAGCAGTTTGCCGTCAGCAGCCCTGATCGGGGCGCCGCTGTCTTCCACCGGACGCTCCTGCCCGTCCCTGCCAACCAGCAGCGTGTGATTGGCCAGCCCGACAATCGTGCCTTCGCGGATCACTCTGTCCACAGGGCTTTCGACTCCCTGCCGCGATTTTTCATTGATGATGTGAAAGACCTCGCGCAGCGGTCTGCCGTGCGCGTCAGCTTCCTGCCATCCGGTCAGTTTTTGCGCGATGCCATTGAGCAGTGTGACGCGGCCAGCTTCATCAGTGGCAATGACGGCATCGCCGATGCTGGCCAGCGTGACCTGCAATCGCTGTCGGCTTTCAGCCACCTGCGCTTCGGCCTGCCATCGCCGCTGAGCTTCAGCAATGATGTGCGCGAATGACTGCATAAAAGTAATGTCGTCGCGGGTGAAGGCGCGACGCCGGATGGTGTGAGCCGCAAGGACGCCGAATGGTTGCGTGAGGCCGGGGATGATGACGCTCAGCCCGCTTCTGATGCGGTATTCGCTGAAGGTGGCAGGTATTGAAAAGCGCGTTTCCGTGCGGGCGTCTCTGACGATTACCGGTTCGCTGGTCAGCAGCGTATAACCGGCCTGCGAACTCGTGCCGGTTGCAGCTCCGGCTTGTTCATGCGGATCAGCCGTCCATCCGGCCAGGGCTGCGGCCCGTAATCTTTGCCCGTCAGGTTGCAGTTGCAGCATTGCGCAGAATTCAACTTCGATGGTTTCTCTGATCAGCCTGACGGCATCGGCCAGCAGCGCCTGAAAATCGCGGTTCACCAGCGCGCGTTCACCGAGCCGGGCGACGGCTTGCTGCTGTCGCGCCCGCTCCTTCAACCTGTCTTCAGCCTGTCGCCGCGCGCTGGTCAGCAGCGACAGTACCGCCAGCACGCCAAAGCGATTAATCTCGCCCATATTGATCTTGAAGGTGAGGACTGGTTGCGTGAAGAAGTAATTCAGCGCCAGCGAAAAAAGAAAGGCCGCCAGCACGCCCGGCCAGCGCCCGCCATACCAGGTCGCCAGCACCAGGGCGAGAATGATGAGCCAGGTCGGATTGAGCGAGAATCCACCCTGCCTGACAAGGAAAGTAACAAGTAATGGTGCAACAACTGCGACGAGAGCAATCCCGTAACGCAGTGTGGGGGTGCGTTTGAGTGAAGACATAATGAGATTGTGGGGAGGGGAGTCCGGCGCACACTCTAACAACCAGCTCAGGCAGGGTCAATACGCTGACGGACATAACGGCATCAGGCTCGAAGTTTTCACCGGATGTTCGGATGGTTAATGCAGAACAGACCACCGATGAGACTGAACCGCGCTGATCCGCCGCATCAGTCTCATCGGTGGTCTGTTCAGTCTGTCACGTCGCAATAAATCTGCCTGACTTCAGATCACTGTGCCATCGGGCAGCGTGGCATTTTTGGGGACGATGACAATGCCCTCGCGGACGTAGTAATTGTCGCCATCGTGATGACTCAGTCCGGCTTCATTCAGAATGCGCACGCCCGCGCCGATGCGCGTGTTCTTGTCAATAATGGCGCGCCGGATGTGGCAGTTCTCGCCAATCCCGATCCAGGGAATGCCCTGCCGTCGCTCGGCTTCGAGTTCCTCGACCGTCTGATACATATCCGCGCCCATAATCAGCGAATCCTCAATGCGCGAATTGTTTTCGATACGCGATCTGATGCCGATGATCGAATGCTCAACGACCGAGTTGTTGAGAATCGAGCCTTCAGAAATAATCGAATCACGAATCCGGCAGTCGCTCATCTTTGATGACGGCAGAAACCGCGTCCGCGTGAAGATCGGCGCGTCAGCATCAAAGAAACTGAATTTGGGCGTCAACTGCGTCAGCCCCATATTGGCTTCATAGAATGAGCTGATCGTGCCGATGTCTTCCCAGTAACCATCAAACAAAAACGACCGCACGTTGTAATCAGGGATGGCGGCGGGAATGACCTGCCCGCCCAGGTCATTGAACTGTTCGTTGCGCAGCAGCTCGCGCAACACATCGAGCTTGAAAACGTAGACGCCCATCGAAGCCAGAAACGGGCGCTGTGCGGCGTCTTCAGGACTCAGCCCGAATCGCGTCGTGTCCACGCGCATTGCCTCCAGCGCGTGCGCCGCTGGCTTTTCCCTGAATTCAACAATGCGACCGGTCGGGCTTGATTTGAGCAGCCCGAAACCTGACGCGCGCGATTCATCAACCGGCAGCACCGAAACAGTCACATCGGCTCCGGTGTCGTGGTGATGACGCAGGAAGTCACGATAATCCATGCGGTACAAATGATCGCCTGACAGAATCAGCAGGTTATCAGGCTTCACGCTTTCAATATGAACCATCACCTGCCGCACCGCATCGGCAGGCCCCTGAAACCAGTCCTTGTTGGTCGGCGTCTGTTCCGCCGCGAGGATTTCAACGAAGCCGTCTGAGAAGCCGCTGAACCGATAGGTGCGCGAAATGTGCCGGTTGAGCGAAGCTGAATTGAACTGAGTCAGCACGAAGATGCGAATGATGTCAGAGTTGATGCAGTTCGAGACGGTGATGTCAATGATGCGGTATTTGCCGCCAATCGGTACGGCGGGTTTTGAGCGGGGCATCGTCAGCGGAAAGAGCCGCGTTCCTGCGCCGCCACCCAGAATGACTGCCAGTGTGTTTCGTTTCATAGTCTGCCTCATCCGGTTAATTCTGAGATTTGCTGTTGTCCGATTCACGATTCTGCCACGTCGCACCAGTACACGTCACTGAGACGAAGCCATCGCCGGATTGTCATTCAGCCACCTGCTGCAAACATCAGACCAGTGGCGCGAAGATTAATACAATCCGGGGCAGATGAAATAACGCTTTTCGCTGCAACGTTTCGTGGTATGATCTTCCGGCCTCGCAAGTTCCTCACCAGATCAGCAGCCTCCTGATTGCCGGACTTGTCAAACCGCTCGAACAACCCGCTGACACTTCAGTTGTGACGTTCACGCCAGGAGGTGCATTTATGTCATCCAGAGTGCTGCTGATATTTCTGACCACTGTCCTGCTCAGCCTGACCGGGCTGGCGCAGGTTCCGGCAGCTTCGCTGACCACGCCACCGGCAGACAACACCGCTGAAGATTATCTGCGGCAGGGAAGTGAATTCTTCCGCAACGGTGACAATGATCAGGCGCTGGCCGCGTTTTCAAGCGCCCTGCGCCTGCAACCGGGACTGGTGGTGGGTTATCTGCTGCGCGGCAGTGTCTTTGAAGCGCGCGGCGATTATCGCCGGGCCGAACGGGATTATTCCCAGGCCATTCGCCTGCGACCTGATCAGGCTTACGGCTGGAGCAATCGCAGCCGCGTGCTGTTTGTGACCGGCGCTGATGAGCGCGCCATTGCCGACGCCACCCGCGCCATCGAAATCAGCCCGAATGATGAAAACGCGCTGCTGCATCGCGCGCTCGCCTATGAACGCCAGGGCTTTCTTTCATCCGCGATGGTTGATGTGCGGCAACTCCTCCGGCTGAATCAGGCGCACGAAGAAGCCCGGCAGGCGCTCGACAGAATGCAGTCAGCCGTCGCCGATGAATCGCCCGCGCAGAATCAGTCAGCTTCAGTCACTGAAACTCCCGCTGAAAATAAAGTCAGCCAGCCTGATGATCAGAATGCAGGTGTCGCTTCAGTTGCCGCCATTCCTGCTGAACACACCGAGCCTGCGCCGCAGCGCCGGGGCCGCAAAGGCTTCGTCAGCCGGACAACTGTGACTGAAACAGATCAGCCCGCAGTCGTAACTGATAAAGCCGCAGCCGCCGTCACTGAGAACGAAAAGCCGGTGACTGCTGAAAGTGAGTCAGCCAGTGCCGCCAGTGTTGCCGGGGGCAGCCTTCAGCCTGAAATGATTCGCCTGAATGCTGACGAACCAGGCGCCGATGCCGCAGAAAAAACGGCGCGGCTGCGTTATGAATATGTCACCAGCTCAGCGCCGCGTTCCCGCTTTGGCTTTCTGAAAGTGCTGTCACCGAAGCGACTGAAAAATCTTTGCCGCAGCGGCCTGCACGGCTTCAAACACGGCCTGTCAGCCCTGTTGCCAGGCACACGTCCCAGAACCTCCTGAAACACAGGGAACGCAGGCGTCCCGCCTGCATGATTTCAATCAATGCGCCTTTAGCGGAAGACAGGCAGGCGGGACGCCTGCGTTCCTTGTTTGCGCTCCTTGTTTGCGCTCCTTGTTTGCTCCCTGCTGATTCTCTGCCGATCTCACCACTCATCACCTGCATAAAAAGTGGAGCCTGAATCCTGGAGTTCGTCCGGCTGAACCTTTATCATCCGGCGACACAAGGCGTCGTTGCGTTCTGACCTGAGATCAACAACTCTGAAACTGAAAGAGGAGCGTTATGAAATTCAAAGCTGCTGTTGCAACCATTCTGCTGTTGCTGCTGGTGAATGTGGCCGAGGCTCAGAAAGTGATCCGGCTCTGGCCTGGCGCGGCTCCTGGCTCTGAAAACTGGAAGCACCAGGAGAAGGAATATTTCTCGACGATCTGGAATACGCAGGTCGTGACCAATGTGACGCAGCCGACGCTGACGGCTTATCTGCCCGACCCGTCACTGGCGAATGGCACTGCCGTCATTATCTGCCCCGGCGGCGGTTTTCACGCGCTTTCGATCAACAGCGAAGGCATTGACGTGGCGAAATGGCTTCAGGCCAAAGGCGTCGCAGCCTTTGTGCTGAAGTATCGCCTGGTGCCGACCGGCGAAGACGGCGTGAAGGATCTGATGGCCAAAATGTCGCAGCCCGGCAAAATGGATCAGGACAGCGCCGCCGTTGTGCCGCTGGCTGTAGCTGATGGCAAAGCTGCTGTGAGTTACGTTCGCCGTCACGCTTCAGAGTTCGGCATCTCGCCGCAACGCATCGGCATTATGGGCTTTTCAGCCGGCGGCACGGTCACGGCATCAGTAGCCCTGGGCTATACCGCCGAGAGTCGGCCTGATTTCGTCGCGCCTGTTTATGCTTACCTGGGCGCAGTCAAAGAAACAGTCGTGCCCGCAGACGCGCCGCCGATGTTTGTGGTCGCGGCAACCGACGATCAGCTTGGCCTCGCTGCTGACAGCATCACGCTTTACAACCGCTGGCTCGCTGCCAAAAAGCCCGTTGAGATTCACATCTATCAGAAGGGCGGACACGGCTTCGGCATGCGCAAACAGAACCTGCCCACTGATCGCTGGATTGAACGATTCGGTGAATGGCTGCAGTTGCAGGGCCTGCTGAACAAGGGCGCATAAACTGTCGCGCTCAGGGTGTGGTGACGACGAAAGGACAGAAAGGCTGATGCTGAGTCGCAACTATAAATGGGTGGTGGTCGGGCTGCTGTGGTTTGTCTGCTTCTTCAATTACGCTGACCGGCAGGCGATCTTTTCAGTATTCACTCCGATTCAAAAAGAGATGGGGCTGAGTGATGTCGAACTGGGCTGGATCGGTTCGGCGTTTATGTATGTCTACTCGCTGGCGGGGCCGATTGCAGGCATCATCGGTGACCGTCTGAGTCGCAAGGCGCTGATCATCGGCGGGCTGGTGTTCTGGTCAGTCGTGACAGTCGGCACCGCGCTCGCCACTGATTTTGAGCATCTGGTGCTGGTGCGCGCGCTCGAAGGATTTGGCGAAGCGTTTTACTTTCCGGCTTCGATGGCGCTGATTTCTGATTATCACGATCAGCGCACGAAATCGCGCGCGATGGGCATTCATCAGTCGAGCGTCTATGCCGGAACGATTGCAGGCGGCGCAGTCTCAGGCTGGATGGGACAGCATTACGGCTGGCGTTCGAGCTTTGTTCTGTTCGGCTCACTTGGTGTGCTGCTTGGCCTGGTGCTGCTGCTGGCATTGAAGGAACCGCCGCGCAGCGTTTCAGTGCAGACTGATCACGCGCACGCAACGCTTGACTGGAGCCGCAAGAGTCTGTGGGCCGACATTGCCGAAATCTTTCGCACGCCGATGGTGCGGATTCTGATGATGGTTTTTGTCGGCGCGAATTTTGTCGCGTCAATCTTTCTGACGTGGATGCCGACGTTTCTGCTGCGCAAATTCAATCTGAGCCTGTCAATGGCGGGTTTGAACGGAACGGCGTGGCAGCAGATCGCGTCAGTCTTTGGTGTGGTGGCGGGCGGCATCCTGGCTGACCGGCTGGTGCAGCGTTTCGCGGGCGGCAGAATGATGACGCAGGCGCTCGGTTTGTTTGGCGGCGCGGGCTTTATTTTTCTGACTGGCTGGACGCTGGAACTGCCGGTACTGATCGGCGCAATGATTGGTTTCGGATTCTTCAAGGGAATCTATGACGCCAACATCTGGGCTTCGCTATATGACGTAGTCAAACCCGAACGCAGAGCTACGGCGCTCGGCCTGATGAATTCAATTGGCTGGCTGGGCGGCGCGCTGGCTCCGACCGCGATTGCGATTGCCAGCGCACGTTACGGGATGAGCGCCTGCATCAGCATGAATTCGCTGATCTACCTGTTATTCGGTCTGCTGCTGGTGTGGGGCATTCGCGCTTATGTCAGCACGCGAGCGACAGCGTAAGAGAGAAGAAAGAACGCGGAACAAACGGAAACAGCAAAACAGCACGGAAAGCTACAGAGCTTTCGGCTGTGATGTTGTTTCCGTTTTTCTTTCTACACCTCACTTATGCTTTCTGTAGTAAAGAGCAGACGCCTGCCGATAGAAGAAGCCACACCCCCGTAGTAACGAATTTATTCGTTTTTTGAAGGCTGCAATCTTCAAAACAAAACGAATAAATTCGTTACTACGGGGGTGGTACGAGTTACTTTCAGGACATCGTTACTTCAAATCAACTTCGGGACATTCGTGGTAATCGCTCAGTGTTCTGTTGTCAGACTGATAATGGGAAGCTGTGCCTGCTGCAGTTTTGTGTTGAGCGCGGGCAGGTCTTTGTCGCGCAGCGTGGCCCAGGCCGCAGCCTGCTGATTTAATGCCTGCTCAAAGCTCCTGAATGATTCGGTCATCTGTGCGGTCGGAGCGGCATCGGCGCTGTTGACCATTGTCATCAGTGCGCCCAGGCCGCTGTTGATGCCTGACAATCCGATGCCGCCGCGTCGTGCGCCTTCGCCTGCCAGCGCGGCGACTTTTTCCTTCACTGCGTTGATGGTATTGCTCAGGTCGCTGCCTTGTGGCGGCTGCAACTGTCGCAACTGATGCAGGACGGACTGTGCCTGGCGCGCGGCTTCGTAACTGCGTGCAAGCGCATCGCTGATCTGCTGCGCCAGTGCGAGTTGTGCATTCAGCGCAGCCATCGGAATGCTGACGCGCGGATCCATTCTCACTTCAAGCGGCGCGGTGTAGCTGCGACCTGCGACGGTCAGCCTGACCTGATAGCGGCCCGGCAGCGCCATCGGCCCCTGCGGTTCAAGCGGCGTGTCATCACCGAATGAAACAGCCATGGCGAAGTTGTATCGCAGCGCCTGCGGCCTTTGATACCGCAAATCCCAGACAAAGCGATTCAGCCCGGCGTGTTTTGACAGCGGCGCAGACGGGCGCTGCCAGTAAGTCGGAAAGGTTTCGACATCCTCAACGCGGCGCACCTGATCGGCGCTCGTATAGCGGCGCACCAGCCGTCCCGTCGCGTCCAGAATTTCAAGCGTCACTTCGCCTGCGGGTTCACCTTTGAGCAGGTAATCAATGATTGCGCCGGTGGGCGGGTTGGTTCCGACAGGCATTTCAGGTTGCAGCGGTGTGTCGCGGTTTTCATTTTTGCGCAGCCGGATCGCAGCGGCAGGCTGAAACAGATGAACATCAGCGGCGGCAATGGTCGCGGTCATCTGCCTGAGCGGAGTAATGTCATCAAGCACCCAGAACGAACGCCCGTGCGTGGCGATGATAAGGTCATTGTTTTTGATCGCCAGATCGCGCACCGAAGTGACGGGCAGGTTGAATTGCAGCGGCTGCCAGTGCGCGCCGTCATCGAACGAAACGTAAACTCCGAACTCAGTCCCCGCAAACAACAGCCCGCGCCGCACCGGGTCAGCGCGCACCGCATGCACAAAGGCAGGTTCAGGAATGCCGTCGGAAATCTTCGTCCACGTTCTGCCGAAATCATTCGTGCGATAAATGTACGGCCTGACATCATCCACCTGATGCCGGTCAATGGCCGCATAAGCCGTGCCTGCATCAAACGGCGAAGCTTCAATCTGACTGACCATACTCCATTCGGGCAGACCGGCGGGCGAAACATCCTGCCACGTCCTGCCATCATCGCGCGTCAGGTGAATCAGGCTGTTGTCAGTGCCGACCCATAACTGACCGGCGCTGACAGGTGATGGCGCAATCGTCCAGATGACGGCTTTGCCTTCATCCGGCGCGCCTTTCTTCACGGTCAGATCAGGGCTGATCGTCGTCCACGAAGCGCCGCCGTTTGTGGTTTTGAAAACGAACTGCGCGCCCTGGTAAAGCGCGTGTGGCGGCTGCGGCGCAAAAACAAGCGCCGTTGTCCAGGGATAGCGATAAGTCACGCCGCCCGCTTTCGGCGGTGTGGGCGTCACGTCCTGCACCTGCCCTGTGCGACGGTTGAAGCGGAAGGTTTCACCGCCGGTGCTGCCGCCGTAAACAATGTCGGGATTGACCGGGTCAGGCTGAATGGTTCCGCTTTCGCCCGCGCCAATCGGCTGCCAGTCGCGGAAGGTGATTGCGCCGTAATCGCTGCGGCTTTTGACGGCGGCAGTCCCGCTGTCCTGCTGTGCGCCGTAAACCTGATACGGAAACTGATTGTCCACCACAACGTGATAAAACTGTGCGGTCGGCTGATTGAACCACGAACTCCACGTCTGACCGCCGTTGACCGTCACAATTGCGCCCTGATCAACTCCGGCAATCATGCGTTCGGAGTTATCAGGATCAATCCATAACGTGTGGTAATCATCGCCGCCCGGCGCGCCGCGAAAGGCGCTGAAGGTCTTGCCGCCATCGGTCGAACGATAAAGCGAAACATTCGAGACATAGACCAGATCAGGATTGCGCGGGTCAACGGTGACGCCGCTGAAATACCACGCGCGGCTGCGAATGCGCGGGTCAGCGCCGACGAGCTTCCAGCTTTCGCCGCCGTCATCGGAGCGATACAAACCCGGACGGTCAGCATCAATCAGCGCATAGACGCGGCGGCCACGCTGCCCGGCGGCAACGGCAACACCAGCGCGGCCCCACAAACCTTCGGGCAGTCCGTTGCCCTGCAACTGCCCCCACGTTGCGCCGCCATCGGTTGATTTGAACAGGCCGCCGCCCGGCCCGTTGACCGGCGCGTACTGGCTCCAGGCCACGCGGCGCGCATTCCACAGCGTCGCATAAACCGTGCGCGCATCATCAGGATCAAAACACAGATCAATCGCGCCGGTGTTTTCGTCCTTATACAAAACCTTCTGCCACGTCGCGCCGCCATCGGTTGAGCGAAACACACCGCGTTCGGCATTCGGCCCGAACCCATGTCCGAGCGCGGCGACCAGCACCAGATTCGGATTGCGCGGGTCAACAATCACGCGCCCGATCTGCCTCGTGTCGCTCAGGCCAAGATGCCGCCACGTTTTGCCGCCGTCAGTTGATTTATAAACGCCGTTGCCGAAAGTGATGTCAGAACGCATGTCGGCTTCGCCCGTGCCGACGTAAATGATGTTCGGATCAGACCACGACACCGCCAGGTCGCCAATCGAAGCCACATTCTGATCGTCAAAGATCGGAAGCCAGGTGCGGCCCGCATCGGTTGTCTTCCAGACACCACCGGCGACCGCGCCGAAATAGAAAGTGTCGGGCTGATGGCGAACTCCGCTGACCGCCAGCACGCGCCCGCCGCGATGCGGGCCGATCAGGCGCCACCGCAATCCGTTCGAGAACATTCGGGCATCAGGCGCAGCCGTCCTGTCTGACTGTGTAAAGACAGGCGCGAGCAGCATTGACAGCAGCAATACAGACAAAGCCAGACGGTCAGTGCGAATTTTCATCGGGGCGTCCTTTCAGATAAATTGAAGAGCGCGCAACAATCAGGACAGAAGATTCATCACACAAGGCACAGCAGGCGCAAAAGAGACAGAAGCGCCATCCCGTCTGTCCTGCATTCTCTGTGTGTTTTGTGCTTTCTGCGGTGAATTCATTCCTGATGTTTTCTGCGCCAGGCTGGTTTGAATCCGGCTTCGGTAAAATACGCCCCGGCCCTGCGACAGTAAAGAGCGACAGCCTGCAGGTGTTGTTTCCAAATTATCCTTTGGCGTCCTTGTCGAATGCGACGGCGTGCTTTACTGTTTGGCCTGAGCTGTCTATCCCACTATCGGAGGAACAATCCATGCTGCGTCATCTGCTCCTGCTGGCTGGCGTTCTGACGCTGGCCCTTTCCGGTTTTGCTTTTGTCACCCGCGATGCTGCATTGTCAGCCGCCAACGGCACCGTCAAAGTTGATGGAGGTCTGATTTCAGGCACGACGGCTGACGGCGTGCGAAGCTTCAAGGGCATTCCTTATGCTGCGCCTCCGGTTGGCAATCTGCGCTGGCAGCCGCCGCAACCTGTTATTGCGTGGTCGGGCGTGCGCGAAGCCAGTGCCTTCGGCTCTGACTGCCCGCAGGCGCCTTATCCGGCAGGTTCGCTTTACTATTCGCCGCCGCGCAAACAGAGCGAGGATTGTCTCTGCCTGAATGTCTGGACAGCCGCCAAAGCAGGCGACAAACGCCCGGTGATGGTCTGGATTCACGGCGGCGCGCTGACGCGCGGCTCAGGGGCCACGCCGACTTATGACGGAACCGCCTTTGCGAAAAAGGGCGTCGTGCTGGTGACGATCAATTACCGCCTCGGCCCGCTCGGTTATCTGGCTCATTCCGAACTGACGGCGGAATCGGCGCAGCATGCATCAGGCAATTACGGCGTGCTCGATCAGATTGCGGCTCTCAAATGGGTACAGAAAAACATTGCCGCGTTTGGTGGTGATCCGAATCGCGTGACGATCTTTGGCGAATCTGCCGGGTCGTGGAGCGTCAATGTCCTCGTCGCCACGCCGCTGGCCAAAGGGCTGTTTCATCGCGCCATCGGCGAAAGCGGCGCGTCATTCAATCGCGGCGTGACGCTGAAGGAAGCGGAAAAGATCGGCGCAAACTTTGGCAAAGCTGCCGGAGCCGATTCGCTCAAGGCCCTGCGCGAACTGAGCGCCGAACGCATCATTCAGTTTTTCGAACAGGAAAACGCAGGCAGGGCCTTCCGCACCGTCGTCAATGTTGACGGCTGGGTGCTGCCTGATGAAATCCGCAACATTTTTGCCAAAGGCCGACAGAACGATGTGCCGGTCATTGTCGGCTCGAATGCGAACGAGATGACCACGCTGACGGTTCCGGCGACAGTGCCGAAAACAATGGCCGAATATCGCCGCCGCGTCGAAGCGCAGTACGGCGAGGTGATTAAGGAATTCGATGCGCTCTATCCGGCAAAGAGTGATGACGAAATTGCCGCAGCTTATCTCGGCGTGATGCGCGATGTGACTTTCACGCTTGGCATGCGCACCTGGGCGCGGATGACCGGCACCGGACGCGCGAAGGCGTGGCTCTATTACTTCAGCCACGTGCCGCCGAATCCGAACAGCAAATATCTGGGCGCTTATCACGCCGCCGAAATCGCCTATGTCTTCGGCAACCTCAACCGCGAACGTTCGCAGGAAGCCGATTACAAGCTGAGCGAACTGATGTCGAATTACTGGATCAACTTTGCGACGACCGGCGACCCGAACGGCAAAGGCCTGCCGAAGTGGCAGCCTTACAACGCTGATGCAGAGCCGTATCTTGATTTTGGTTCTCCGGTTGAATTGCGCAATCACCTGCTCAAAACGCAGCTCGATTTTCTCGAACAGGTTCAGAAACGCCGTGAACAATCAGCCGCGCGGTAATGAACAAAGTGTCATCAGCCTGAAATCGCGTCTTCTGCTGTTTCAGTGAAAAGTGGGGAGGAAATTATGAAAAGAGTGTTGCTGTTGTTGCTGCCCGTTGTGCTGACGCTGACTTCGATTCCGGCTTCCGGCAGAGTCGGTGGCAGCTTTCCCGTTGCCGCGCCTGAAGCGGTTGGATTATCAGGTCCGCGCCTGTCGCACATTCGCACGGTGATGAACCGGCACGTCGCTGACAAGCAGATACCGGGAGCCATCGGGCTGATTGCGCGGCACGGCAAAATTGCTTATCAGGAAGCCTACGGCATGGCCGACATCGAAGCCGGACGCCCGATGCAGCCCGATACCATTCACCGCATCTATTCAATGAGCAAGCCCGTCACGAGCGTCGCCGTGATGATGCTTTATGAAGAAGGCCGCATTCTGCTCAGCGATCCGGTAGCGAAATACCTGCCGGAATTTGCAAAGATGAAAGTCGGAGTCGAACAGAAAGATCCGGCAACGGGACAGATGACGCTGACAACAGTTCCGGCCAGACGACCGATCACGATTCGTGATCTGCTGCGGCACACGTCAGGGCTGACCTACGGCTTTTTTGGCGACTCGCTGGTTGATCGTCAGTATCGCCAGGAAAAAATTCTGAGCGAACTGAATCTGGCCGAATTCGTGACGCACGTGGCAAAGCTGCCGCTGCTGTTTGAGCCGGGCACGAAATGGAATTACAGCGTGTCGGTTGATGTGCTGGGTCGCCTGGTCGAAGTCGTTTCAGGTAAAAGCTTCGATCAGTATTTGCAGGAACGCATCTTTACGCCGCTGCAAATGACCGACACAGGTTTTTATGTGCCGCCCGCCAAAAAGAACCGGCTGGCAAAACTCTACACGCTGACAAAGGAAGGCAGACTTACTCCGGCTGAAGTCTGCGCCACGCGCCAGGAATGCACCGATAAATTCCCGAACGCCGCGCCGTCATACCTTGAGCCGGTGACGCTGCTTTCAGGCGGCGGCGGGCTGGTGTCAACGGCGAATGATTATCTGCGCTTCTGTCAGATGTTGCTCAATGGCGGACAGCTTGACGGCGTGCGGCTGCTCAGTCGCAAAACCGTTGAGCTGATGAGCAGCGATCATCTGGGCGAAATTCAGATGGGGATGCCGGGTTATGGTTTCGGTCTGGGCTTCGCGGTCAGCAAAGCGCCGGGGCAGGCCGGAATGATGGGTTCAGCCGGTGAATACAACTGGGGCGGCGCTGCCGGAACGAAGTTCTGGATTGATCCGAAGGAAGATATGATCGGCATCTATATGATTCAGATTCTGCCCCACACCGGCCTTGAGTACGGCTCGGAATTTCGCGTGATGGCCTATCAGTCAATCGCTGACTGACGTTCAGGAACTAAAGTTTGGTGGCAGCAGATCACGAACAGCCCGGTGATTGCCGGGCTGTTCGTGCATCAGCCTGATTCATCAGATCCAGAATGGAATCTCAGAATTTCCCGTCTGCGGAGCAGACAAATTCAATAGCGGCGGGTGCAACCCGCCGAATGGCGAAGCGAATGCCCCGACTCTGAAGGAGTCGTATCGCGTCCCACAAATACGTCCCTTTCAGGGACGATGAATTTTGTCGCTCGCTGTGTTTTTCAATGGCGGCTTGCATCTCCCGCCAGGCTCATCCAGGATGACGCGCATGAAAAATCGTGTCTCACAGAAAGTCTCCGGTTTTACTGAATCCGTGATCCGCGAAATGAGCCGTCAGGCCGCGGCTCACGGCGCGATCAATCTGTCACAGGGCTTTCCCGATTTTGCCGCGCCCGCAGACATCAAGCGCGCCGCCTGCGAAGCCATCAACGCCGACATCAATCAGTACCCGATCACCTGGGGCGCAAAAAGATTCCGCGATGCAATTGCCGAAAAGACCCGGCGCTGGCTCGGTCTGGACGTTGACCCTGAACGCGAAATCGTTGTCACCTGCGGTTCGACTGAAGCGATGGTGGCCACGATGCTGGCGCTGGTTGATCCGGGCGAAGAGGTAATCGTCTTCGAGCCGTTTTATGAAAATTACGGGCCGGATACGATCTTTGCCGGAGCCGTGCTGCGGTACGTCACGCTTTACCCGCCGGATGAAAATCGTCCTGAATGGCACTTCAACCCCGATGAACTGCGCGCGGCCTTCAATGACAAAACCAAGGCCATCATCATCACTACGCCGCACAATCCGACCGGCAAGGTTTTTACTGAACCGGAACTGCGCCTGATCGCTGACCTGTGTATTGAATACGACGCGCTCGCCTTCACCGATGAGATTTACGAACACCTGTGGTATCCCGACCCGGCGCGCGATGTCAGGCACATTGCCATCGCCACACTCGACGGGATGCGCGACCGCACGGTGACGATCAACAGTCTGTCAAAGACCTATTCAGTCACGGGCTGGCGTGTCGGTTATGCGATTGCCGCGCCTGATCTCATTGGCGGCATCCGGCAGGCGCACGATTTTCTGACCGTCGCCGCCGCCGCGCCGTTGCAGGAAGCCGGTGTCTATGCGCTCAGTCTGCCTGACGATTATTACCGCAACCTGCAAAGCGAATATCAGCGCCGCCGCGATTTTCTGCTTGGCGTGCTGGAAGAATCAGGATTCAAATGCTACAAGCCGGACGGCGCTTACTACATTATGACTGACATTTCCGGCTTCGGTTTCAGCGACGACGTGGAGTTTACAAAACACCTCATCCGCAACATCGGCGTCGCCGTCGTGCCCGGCAGCAGCTTTTATCGCCAGGGCCGGGCCGGTGCGCAGCAGGTCAGATTCTGTTACTGCAAACGCGACGAAACATTGCAGGCCGCTGCCGAACGCCTGCGCAGGCTGAAGTCAGGCTGAATCAGGCTGTCGTTGAGGGAGGTTATAGAACGGACGATGCGGCTGATTACCATAGATGGTCAGGGCAGGCAAAAGGAAGCAGAGGTTATTCGGTAATGTTGATATTCGTTCGTCCACCCAAAGGTTCCCCGAAAACAAGACGCCCGTTTTCAGCGACAAATTTCAGAGGGATTTTAGGATTATTCAGGTCTTTTCCACCGTTTGAATGCCACTTGTGTTCCCAGGTTGTAAAATATGGCTCCATCTGGCCGGACGTGATCAGATAGATTTGTTTCAGTTCAATTCCTTCATATACTGCGAAAATCCAGTCCACCTGACGGTATTTCGCAATAATGACAGGGTTCATGTGGTGGTGAGTCGAAAAGCTCCTGGTCAGCAGAATGTTCACTGATTTCAACTCGTACTCACGTCCGCTTTCGTCAATGTCATCATTTCCTTCACGACCGGGAATTACCTTTAAGCTGGTTGAGAGAATTACCTGAAGCAGTTTCCCACCATTGTCCTGAAAGATGTCATGGATGTCATGCATACTGGCGAGTCGCTGGTATTCACGAATATAAGGAAACAGCTTATCGGGTTTTTCTTTGTCCGGGTGAGGTTTCATTATGCCTTTCCACTGAGAACAGATCACACACATCAACCTCAAGAGCCTGTGCCAGCTTTTCAATGTTATCAATCGAAATGTTGCGCTCGCCTCTTTCCACCGAACTGATATAAGTGCGATGCAAGTCGGCCATTTCCGCCATCTGCTCCTGAGAAATTTTCCGGTGCTGTCTCAGGCGGCGCAGATTGCGAGCAAAAATTTCACGCAGACTTGGTTGACCGGCTCGGTTCATGACTCGCAGATATTTGGCGACTTGACGACTAAACGTCTACAGACGATAAGTAACACTCAGAAAACTTCACGGCATCAGGTCAACTTCGATGTTCAATCAGAAAGCCGCTTATTCATCTACCCTGGGCGCCATGTATTGCGCTGATTCGCTGGAGATGCTGTCTCAGATGCCTGACGAGAGTATCAACCTGGTGATGACCAGTCCGCCTTTTGCGCTGCAACGACAAAAAGAGTACGGTAATCTGGAGCAGCACGAATACATTGACTGGCTCGCCGGATTCGGGCGACTGGTTCAGCGGAAACTGACACCGGATGGAAGCTTTGTCCTGGATCTGGGTGGGGCATATCAGAAAGGTGCGCCATCACGCAGCCTGTATAACTTTCGAGTGCTGATCGAGTTCTGCGACCAACTCGGCTTTCATCTGGCCGAGGATTTTTACTGGTATAACCCGGCGAAGCTGCCAGGTCCGATTGAGTGGGTCAACAAAAGGAAGCTGAGGACAAAGGATTCAGTCAATACGGTGTGGTGGTTCAGCAAAACGGAGTGGCCGAAAGCTGATGTGACAAAAGTACTGGTTGAATACAGCCCCCGTATGAAAAAGCTGCTTGAAGCGCCAGCAGATTTTTACTCACCGGCAAAGCGTCCGTCCGGGCATGATATTTCCGGCGCATTCAGCCGGGACAATGGTGGTGCAATTCCATCCAACCTGCTGCAGATTCCCAATACAGAGTCAAATGGAGCCTGCCTTTCCGGTTGCAAGGTGCTGGGGATTAAAGGGCATCCGGCCAGATTCCCTGCAAAATTGCCAGAGTTCTTCATCAGGTTCCTCACTGAGCCAGGTGATCTGGTGGTGGATATTTTCGCAGGCTCAAATACTACCGGTGCAGTTGCCGATAGCCTGGGGAGGCGCTGGCTCAGCTTTGAAACCGAAATCTCTTATGTCGCTTCCAGCGTCTTTCGGTTTTTTGATTCACCCACCGAAGCTTTTCAGCGAAAGGTTTTCAACGAAATCATTGAAGGAAAACATGTGAATCTGCGCAACCTGAACGGCCTGACGGTCAGACAGGAATCCCTGTTTGCTTCAATGTAAGGTTGTCATTGCCAGCCAGTCTGACAGAGCAAACTTCACCTTTCCTGTTCTGCCATCATTCAAACCTTCGCATCATTACAGAGAGGACTGAAATTCGCGCTGTTGCGCAAATTTGAAATTGGCACTGTGACTGCCAGTAAAGCGGAAGTGTGTGCGTTCTCGTACCGACTGTTCCGATGCAGTGGACGAAACTGATGATGGCCGGGTCGCGGCGTCATGCGCGCGGGCGGTCAATTCTACAGTGATCAGAAAAACAAGGAGCAGGATGATGAATAATCGAATGCGGTACACCTGTACTCTGCTGGCCGTTCTCCTTCCGGGACTGCTGGCTGGTGCGTGCGCGACGCGTCAGAACAACAACACAGGCACTTCCGAATCGCCGGGCGCAATGTCTTCACCGATGGCTGGCGCGACGGCGAGTCCGATGATGAGTCCGTCTCCGACGGGGACGATGGCGGCGCTCAGTGCTGCCGGACGTGAATTTATGATGACTGCCGCGCAGGGTGGTCAGATGGAAGTGCAGCTTGGTCAGCTTGCGACACAGAAGGCCGCGAACGCTGATGTGAAGCAGTTCGGTCAGCGCATGGTTGATGACCATACCCGCGCCAATCAGCAGTTGATGCAGCTCGCTTCGCAACTGAACGTCTCGCTGCCGCAGGAACTCAGCAGCGAAGGTCAGCAGACGATGGATCGGCTCTCGAAGCTCTCAGGCGCAGCCTTCGACCGCGAATACATGTCGCACATGGTCAAAGACCATCAGAAGGATGTTGCCGAGTATGAACGCATGGTTCAGCAGGCCGAAAACCCGGATCTGAAGAATTACGCTTCAACCACGCTGACGACGCTGCGCGATCATTTGCAGCAGGCGCAGGAGATTGCGCACAAGGTCGGCGCAAAATAAGAGCGGGGCAGTTCGTGACGATGCACACAGGCCGGAAACACAAAGCACCGGGCTGCGCTCTGTGCTTTGTGTGACAGCCCTTCTGCCCGCGCCGAGGGCATTTCAACGGGCCGGAGACTGATCGGACTGCAACCATTCGTGCCGCTTTTCAGCGAGCGCCGTTGATTCAAAAAAGATGCGGTGAATGTCCGGGTATTCTTCCCGAATCCGCTGCGCCAGGCGCTGCACGGCAGTTCTGATCTGCTCGCTGGTCAGGTTGTCTCTGAATCTGACTTCGAGCGTCAGCAGAATGTCGTGCGGCCCCAGGTACATCGTCAGTGCGTGGTCAACGCGCTCCACGGCCTGATCTGAAGCGGCGAGCGACAGAATGCGTTCACGGGTCGCGCGGTCAACGCCTTCGCCAATCAGCAGCCCCTTGCTTTCCCACGCCAGAAAAACAGCCATCAGGCTCAGCACCAGACCGATGGTGATCGAAGCCGCACCATCAAAATAGGGTCTGTCAAACTGCTGGCCGAGCCACACTCCGACAAAAGCAATCAGCAGACCGAGCAGCGCTGCCGAATCCTCGAAGACCACCAGAAACGAGGTCGGATCCTTGCTCGTATGCGCGGCTTCGAGAATCGTCTGTCGCCCCTTGACCGTGCGAAAGGCCCGCCAGCCGTAATACCACGAAATCCCTTCAAAGACGGCGGCGAGGCCGAGGACAATAAAATTCATCCGCGCATCCTCGACCGGATGGGGATGAATCAGGTGCGTGATGCCTTCATAAACCGACATCCCGCCGCCAAGCGCGAAAATCAGCACCGCCACGACAAACGACCAGAAATAGATTTCACGCCCGTAACCGAACGGATGCGCCTGATCAGGAAGCTGACGGCTCTGGCGCAACCCGTAAAGCAGCAGCACTTCGTTGCCCGTGTCAACGAGCGAGTGAATGGCTTCGGCAGTCATGGCTGAACTGCCGCTGAAAAAGGCCGCCGCGAATTTGGTCACCGCAATGGCCAGATTGCCGAACATCGCCGCATAAATTGCCGTGCGTGATTCAGTGGCCATCGCCGTGCGCCCTCCGCTGGTGTGACTGCTGACAGATCAGCCGACTATAAACCAGGGCGGTAACGCGCGACTGTACCCTGACGCACCATTGCCGCAGGGCAGACGGGATTGCTCGATTGAAGAACTGCGGCTGAGTAATTCTGCGCGGCGCGCTGGCTTTTTTCACTCACTTCTGTCTCTTAACGCGCAGCCCTGATCGCGGCTTCCCGGCCTCTCGTCACGGCACAATCCTTGCTCTGTTCTAATAAACAAAAACGCAGAGTGATCAGACGGCAGAGGTCATTACCGTAAAGTCAGATGTCTGTCTGAGCCTCTTTGTCTCTTCACCTTACTGACAAACATCCGGGATCTCAAAGGAGGGTGTTATGCGAAGCATCAGTCAGTTATCAATTGGCTGTCTGCTGGCGCTGATCCTTGCGATGACAGCGCCTGCGCAGCCTGCTGTCGCTGTCCAGGCGGGGCAGGAAGTGGCGCAGGCCGAAACCCTCATCAAACAGGGCAGGGAAGCAGGCATTACTTACCTCAATCAGCGCGACGACAAGGCCAAAGACACCGCAAAGAAAAATCTCGAAAGGGCCGAGAAGCTGATGAAGGAACAGTTGAAAAAGCAGCCCGATTGCGAAAAGTGTTATGAGCTGCTCGCTGAATGTTATCTCTATCGTTCCTACTTCGGCTTTGCCAAAGACTACGACAAATCCATTGAAACGGCTGACAAGGGGTTGAAGCTGTTTCCGGCCAACAATCGTCTTTCGCTGATCAAGGGCTATGCGCATTACAACTGCGATGAATATGACCAGGCGCTGCGGGCGCTGAACCGCTACATTCTGGCGGCGAGCGGGGATCCGGCGGCTGAACAGGCGCGGCAGGTGCAGGCCGCCTGTCAGCAGAAGTTTCTGACCAACTGGAATCGCCAGGCAAATTTTTACCAGTCCAGAGAATCCCGCATTGAAGGCTTCAATCCGCAGACCGGCAAAATGGAAGTCGCCTTCCAGATCACGCCGGAATTTGAACTCAATCTGGGCAGCCAGGGTTTTGCCGCGCTGACCGCGCAGGCGCAGCCGTTCAATGACCCTGAGATTCAGAATTACCTGCAAAATCTGGTTGACCGCCTCGTGATGCGCAATCCGGGTTCGAGTTTCACTTACAAACTGACGCTCATCAATTCGCCCGAAGTCAACGCGGTAACACCGCCCGGCCACATCATCGTTTACCTGGGGCTGCTCAATTTTGCCGAAAACGAATCGGAACTGGCGGCCATCCTGTCGCACGAACTGGCGCACAATTACGCGCATCACCACGCCCGCGCCGTCATCAAGTCGTACCTTGCGCAAAACGTTGCCGGAGCCATCATCGGCGCCATCAGCCCGCAGGGAGCGGTCAAACAGACGCTCGCGCAGTTTGCCGCCAGCCTCGGCATCAATCTGTTTATGCGCGCATACAGTCGCTTTGAAGAGAAAGAGGCCGATCTTTATGGCTCGCACATTCTCTTCAATGCGGGCTATGACCCGACGGCGTTTTCGATGGTCTTTACGAAAATGTACAAGCTCAGTCCGAAACAGCCGGTCAAATTTCTGAGTACACATCCGCCGACGCCGGATCGCGCCACTTACATGATTGATTATGTCGAAGCCTTCCCGTTCGGTTCGACCGAGGTCAGAACCGACAGCGCCGAGTTTCAGAAGATCAAGGCAAAGATCAAAGCAATCATGCCTGCCGCGCCAGCACAGAAACTGCCCGGCAAAGGCGTGATTCCGCCGCGCTGAATTGATGACGCGACCACAGTTACTGACGCGCCGGAGGGCGCTGTGTATGTTCACTCACAACCGCACGAGCACGATGACCACGCTGCGCCGCAGGTGCCGGGAATTTGTGATGGTACTGATGCTGTGTCTGCTCAATGCCATTCCCGCGCAGGCGCAGGACATTCAGGTGTTTGGTGATCTTGACGGATTACTGAAAAAAGGCAGCGGCTTTCTCTTTATCGTCAACCCGAAAACCATGCAGGTTGCGGTGGGTGATGTCGGGCTGCACATTGATCTGACCGGAATGGTGAATGCCGGAACCGGGTCAGGTTACGTGCGCGGTTTTTTCAACCGGCGGCCTGACGGAACCTGGGTGATGAATTTTGAAAATATCCAGGATTACGACACGCTGCCGGGACGGGCCGACCCTGAACACGTCAAACGCTGGAAAGGCGAACAGCGCGAACGAACCATCCGCAGCCTGATGGAGCGTCTGGTCAGAAGTCCGGGCGGCGCGCCAATCGTCCGCGAGGCCGCAGCCAGTGGCGGCACGGGCGTCGTGGTCGCTATTGATGGCCGGATTCTACCCAACATTCGCCTGGCTTCAGGAGCCGCTCCTGTCCCTCTTCCCGAAGGCGCAGTGACAGCGGCTCCGCCCGGCCCGCCACTGGAATTCACCGATCCGGTGACGCAGCAGCTTTATGAAATGATCCGCGACACGCCGCTTGCGCAGATGGATCTGGAATTTTTCAAGAAGGTGTACGCCACGCCCGAAGCCACGCGCCGCCTCAAGGAAATTTTCGGAATGCCTGAAGACCCGTTTCCTGAAAAGAACCGGCGACTCAGCAGATTGCGAATCTATTACGAACTGCTTGGCCAGGCCGAATATGCCCGCAACAAAAACCTGAGCATTGAAAACACGAATCAGGGCAAGCAGAACGGCGTGCGCAGCGATCTTGATCTGACTTCCAACCTGCTCGTCTTTGACTTCAGCACCGGCAAATGGCGCATGACCGGCGGCGGGGTCGAACAGCTACGCCAGCACCAGCAGCAGCGTTATCAGCGGGACGGGCTGACGAGTCCTGAAAAGGTTGATGTCAACATTTACAACGGTGACAACTGGCTGCCTGACTGGCGCAATTCGCGGCAAAGTTACGATGAATTCAAGCGCGAAACGATGCGCCAGGTGCTTGATCTGAAAAAAGTCAAAGGCGCTTACTTCGTGCCGGGCGCGTTTCGTGAACAGGCTTATGATCGCGCCCTGGCTGAAGGCCGCACGGCACACGTCGGCTGGGATTACCTGAAAAATGTGCCGACGCTCAATGGCCGCCCGTTCGAGTTTGACGCGAAAACGGGCGAAATCATTGACGCTGAATTCAAGGTTCCGTTTGTCGAAATCAGCACGCGCGCGATGGCCGAAAGCGGCGGGTCGCTGCGTTATGAGGGCGTCGAAGTGGCCGAACCACGCGAAGCCTGGCGGCGTTCGTTCGGCAATGTTGTGCAGAACACGAAGGAATTTCTGACGCAGGACGACCCGACGAAACCGGCTGATCCTGAACAGGCCATCAATCGCAACAAGTATTTCATCGAACGTGTCATTGATCAGGGCGTGGGCCGCTTCACCGATTATTACCGCCTTTCTTACATTGACGTTCACGGCAGCGCGCTGCCCGACGACCGCAAAAACGAATGGAAGCGCAACTTCATTCAGAAAGCCTTCGGCCTGCCGCAAAGCGACACGGCGCGCATTGCTGAAATTCAGCGGGTGCTTGACCGTTCCGCAGAAATCCAGCTCGACAAAACAGGCAAATGGCACGACGGCCACACGGCGAATTACACCGATCAGCTCAAAAAATATTTCGCTGACGAAATTGCTGAAATGGAGCGGAAGTTTGATGACTGGTATCAGAACGACCCGAACGCGCCGAACCGCAATGAATGGGTGATGAAGAATGCCGAACGCAGCTTCGTCGAAAAGCAGCGCCGACTGATGATCGAATCAGCGGTGCGCGTGATTGAGGAATCGTTTTACCGCGACTTCACGCCCGAAGGCCGCGACCGCTTCAACCGCGATCTGTACGGCAAACCCGATGTGGCAAAAAAGATTATGTTCGAGCGCGGCGTCGAACTGGCGCTGCTGATGGACATCATCGAAACCGCGCCGAATCTGACGATGACTGAACGCGACGTGATCCGGCAGCGCGTCATCAACGCGATTCCGTCCGGCGCGCAACCGCTGGTGATGAAGCTGGCCGAACTGAGCAGCCTCAGAATGCGCCTCGTCGGTCGCGCCGGAACAGAGCAGTGGTTCATGGCCGGTGATCGTCCCTCCGAGCTGCGCCCGACCGAACTGCTGGCCCAGGCCGAACAGGAGATGCAGCGACTGCTTGGGAAAGGCGAAAGCCAAACGGTTTCAGACGAAGCGATTCGCAAGGCTGTTTACGAAACCATCCTGCAACACCTCGGCCCGATCGAAGCCAGAGAGTTTACCCGTGCCTGGGAAGCCGGACGCCTCAGCCTCGCCAGAATGGCCGCCACAGCAGGCGGCGCTTACTGGGATGCCATCAAAGAACAGATGGATTTTCTGATGGTCACGGGCGCGGCCTTCGGAATGATTCAATCCTACCAGCAGCATTGCGCCGGGCAACTGACGTGGAATGAAGCGTGCCTGACGGGCCTCGGCTGGGAGGCCGCGAATCAGACGCTTTATATGCTGCCCGGCATCAACAGCGGCTGGATGATTGTCAGCGGGCTGCGCGAATTGCGGGCAGGCAAGCCGGAAGGTTTTATTCAACTCGGTCTGGGCGTTGCTTCAATTCCTTCGGTGGCGCAGGGGCTGGGTGCATCGGGCGCAGCCTTCATCAAGATTTATGTCACGCTGCAAATCCTGCGACTCGGTTATGGCATCACCATTGGCTATGCGATGCAGGTGATGGAAAACGATGCCATCGAACAGGCTTTCAAGGCGCTGCCCGAAGGCATTCCGCCCTCGCGTCGTTACAGCTATCCGGGCCAGCCGTCATTCGGCGTGATGCAGGCGCTGACGCCTGACGTGCCGCTGCTGCTGGATGTAATCAAGGTTCCGGCGGCGGCGTGGGACGAAGACAAACGCTTCGATGTCGCCAGAGAAATGTTTGCTGCCGATGTGCAGGCCGAACTCGATGAACTTGGCCTGCAAACCGGCACCGCCGCGTGGAAGAACAAACGGCTTGAAATCATTCGCCGCCACGCAAGCGCGCTGCCTTACGTTCAGCGCACGCAGAAAATGTATGAATACTTTCACCCGCTCGTCGAAGCTGAAGGCACAGAGTTCCCCGGCATTCTCGAAAGCTGCGTCAAAACCGGCCAGGCCACTGTTGAGGAAAAGTACAAAGCGCCGCCTTCGCTCTGGAACCGGCTGCGTTACTGGTACGACGAAAAGAAGCAGTTGAAGGACAAGCAGGATGAACTGGGCCAGGTGTGGAAGACCTGCCTGCCGCGCGCGGTCAAACAAGAGTCCGCATCGCTGAATGCTGTCTTCAATAAATATCTGGATGGCTGGTTCAAACTGCAAAGCGACAAGTACCGCGACAAATACGACACGCCGGACATGCGCGAAAAGCTGCGCGGCGCGCTCAGCACTCAGTACGTCGTGCAGCGTTACCTTGATCTCAACCGCGAAGCCGCCAGCGATAATCTGAAAAAGACCGCCCGCATTGCCTCCGAAGTCGCTGACTCAACAAAGAAAATCTGGAGCGGCATTCTTTCGTTGCGGGAAAAGACCAGCAAAGATGCCCAGGCAAAACTCGACAGTGAAGCCACGTCGGCTTACGCAGGCAAACCGCCCGAAGTCACTCCGCTTTTCAAACTGAAAGCGCCCGATTACGCCGTCAGGCTCGGAGTTCAGTCGGCCTTTCTCGACATCGCTGCGCGCGGTCAGTATTACGGCGATGTGCTCGCCAGCAATCAGTGGAAGGCACTGCTCACCACTGAAATCGTCGGCGCGGTGATGGAAAAGCCCGCTTATGTGGTGATGACCAAAGCCCTGGAAGAAGAGTTGAAACCGGGTGCTTATGAACTCGCCCGCAAATTCGTGAAGGTGACTGAAAAGATCACGGGTGAACTGCAATACGGCGGCAAGAAACAGGCCGCTGAGACAACGATCAATTACTTTGACATTCTGCCCTGGGAAGGCGAAATCACCGTTGAAGTGCGGGCTGCCGGGCCAAAGACGAAAACTTTTCAGGAAGCCAGCGGTTACTGGAGCGGCACGGTCAAACTTTCCGGCCCGGTGCAGGATGAGAAATCAACCGGGCCGAAGCCTGCGGAGGTGGGTGATCCTTTCTCCGGCACGAGATTCTCGAAGCTGCCAGCGGGCCAGTATTCAATTCGCGTGGAACCGCACCAGTATGACAAGGAACATCAGGCGGCTGAGGCCAAAGTTGATCTGACCGATTTCACCACCGACATTGGATGGGTTCCTGATTTGAGCAAACCCGAAGATCAGGAATGGAAGGTGCTCACGGTCAAACGCTTCGATAAATATCCGGGGCGCACGCCCGACAGCAAGGATGGCAAAGACCTGGTGGTGATGAAGTGGAAGGATCGCGTCGTCGTCAATGTGCTGCTGCCTTACGTCGAGCCGCCCAAACAGCCCGAAACACAGGCGCAGAACAAACCGCCGACACAGACTCAGCCGACCACGCAAACACAGACCACACAAACGCAGGGCCAGCAGCCCGGTCAGCCCGGCAAACCAGGGCAACCAGGCGCTCAGCCCGGCGGCCAACCCGGCAAGCCAGGGCAGACGGGACAAACCACGACAGGGCAGACCACACAGCCTGACCCGCGCACGGTGCAGGAATGTCAGAGCCTGCTCAGTCAGGCGCAACAGGCGCTCGCCGCAGGCAATGCCGCCGAAGCCGCCGGATTGCTGCAACAGGCGCAGCAGAAGAATTGCGGCGGCCTGACTTCAGGACTCGGCACCGACATTACCAATCTGCAACAACAGCTTGAAGGCGCGGCCAATCAGCTTGGCACGCAGCTTCAGCAGGCGCTGAATGCCGCGACCTGCGAATTTGAAGGCGCGCTGCAACTGGTCGAACAACTGCGCCAGATCAATCCGAATCATCCGGCCTTAAGCGGGATGGATTACACGCAACTCGCGCAGCGGGCGGCAGCACAGCGCGAAGCGCGCAATTACCTGCGCGCAGGCAAGGCCGCAATCGAAAGCAAAAACCTGGACGGCGCAATCAGCGCGCTGGCCAGTGCGCTGGCCGTGCCCAACCTGCCCGCCTGCATGCGCCCGCCGATGGAAGCCCTGAAGAAGGAACTGGAAATCAGAAAGGAATTCATCGCCCTGACCGAACAGGTTGAGGAAGCTTCAAAGCAGTGCGATTACACCAAAGCGCAGCAGGTCGTCGGGCGCATCACCAAGCTGACGCCGCGTTATGATTTCATCAATAACTGGATCAGCACCGAAGTTCCAAAGCTGTCTGAACTGATTCAGCGCAGACAAAAGGCGTTGCAACTGATCAAAGATGCCGACACGCTGGCAACTCAGGCCGCCACTGCCGCCGCGACCGAGCCGGTGGATCAGGCCAGAGTCGGACAATTAATCCAGCAGGCCATCAGCAAACTGGACGAGGCCGACCGCACTGCACCCAAATGCATGCAGGAGCGCGGGCAGATGGATGCCATCCGTCAGAAATGCCGCGACATTCAGCAAAAGAAATCCGCCGAAATTCAAACGTCCATCGTGCTGCTGATTGATACGTCGGGCAGTATGGGCAGCAACAACAAGATCGAGAACGCCAAAGCCGCCGCTCGCGCTGCCGTGCGCAACGTCAGCAAGACAAATGAAATGGCGATTCTGAATTTTGACGGCGATTGCAGCGGCGGCGCGGTTCGTTACGCCTGCCTGTTCACGACTGACCTCAACGCCCTGCTCGCAGCGATTGACGGCCTGAGGCCGGGCGGCGGCACGCCGATGTACATTGCTACCGGAATCGCTGTTGATTACGCAAAGAAGAAAGGGCGCGGCAAATCGGCAACGGTGGTGTTGATGAGCGATGGCGGCGACACCTGCCGCGACAAACAGGCCGAAGCCGCCGCTGTCATTCGACAGAGCAACATAACCGTCAACACGATTGGTTACGATGTCGGCAACAGCAAGGAAGCGCAGGGCGATCTGGCGAATCTGGCGACACTGACGGGCGGGCGCAATTATTCGGCTTCGACCGCCGATCCGAAGGAGATCATCAATGCATTCAAGCTGGCGATGCTGCCGAGTCTTTTCAAGGATTTTGAGGAAGCCCAGGGTGGCGGCGGCGCGGTGGCCGGTCACTTTGCCGCTGCCAAACAGGCGATCAGGCAGCAGGATCTGAATGGCGCAAATTATCAGTTGCAGCAGGCACAGCGGCTCGCGCCCAATTCAGCAGCGGTGAATTACAACCTGGCGCTGGTCAACGAAGCCAGTGACAAACCGCTGGCCGCAATTCGCAATGCTGAAAATTACCTGCGGCTGGCCCCGAATGCACTCGACCGCGCCGATGTTGAAAACCGCATCGCTCAGATGCGCAAAGAAGCCGAAGCCAACCCGCGCGCGGAATACGACCCGGCAGCCTGCCGTGACGTTTTCAACTGGGCGCTCACTGAACGCGAAGCCGCGAAAAAGGCGGGCAATCCGGCGCGGTTGCAGTCGCTGCTTGAAATTCAGATTGCGGCGCAGCGTGGCGAGTGCGAAAAAGCGCGGCAGTTGCAGGCGCAGTATCGGCAGCAGTTTCGCTGAATCAGCCGCACTGAAATTGCATCAGGCAATTTCGGGTAATGATTCGCAAGTCAGTCTGCAATTCTGCACAGGCCCCGCGTCAAAGGCCGCAATGGGTGGGTGAAAGCCCGCAACTCAAAGGGAGAACGACAATGAATACTCAGAACACTGCTGCCGCCGTCTCAGTTGCGGAAGTGCCGGAAAATTATCGTGTGCTGCTCGAAAACAGCCGGGTGCGCATTCTTGAGCATCGCTGCCTGCCGGGTGAGATTACGGATATGCATTCTCATCCCGATTCGGTGGTCTATTCCTTCAGTCCCGCCGCGCTGCTGGTCACAACGGCCTATGAGAGCAGCGAACAGATCGAACTCAGGGCCGGTGAAGTGATGTATCGCACCGCAACCAGGCACGCCCTGCAAAACATCGGCTCAACCGAAGCCCACCTGCTGGTCATCGAACTGAAGGAGCCGGCAGCGGGTGAAATCAGCCAGCACCGTTCAGAAGGCGGCTATTTCCCGCTGACCTGAAACAGCATCGCCATCCATAAAATCTGATTTCGGTTTTCTCCTTCTTTCTCTGTGCCTCTGCGCCTGCGGCGTAAAACTTATTCTCACGCAGAGGCGCAGAGGCACAGAGAAGAGAAAGAAGAGAAAGAAGAGAAGGAGAAAAAGAAGCTTTGTGTTCGATCCTTTCAGCCCTCGACTGGTTTTGAGCCGATGGTGAAACGGCGGCGGGAAGTTGACGCTACGCGGGTGTCTTTGGCCAGTCTTGCTTCGGCCCAGCGCGCCAGCCTGACGAAAGGCAGGCCGATCAGAAAGTAGATGGCTGCCGTCAGAATGCCCACGCCAATGTAATCGTAATAAGTTGACGCAAGCTGCCCGTAAACCTTGGTCAGTTCGACCATCGTAATCACCGACACAATCGAAGAGTCCTTGAACAGGGCAATGAAGTCATTCGTCACGGGCGGAATCACCAGGCGCATGGCCTGCGGCACGATCACGTAACGCAGCGCCTGCGCCTTTGTCATGCCCAGCGACAGCGCGGCTTCCATCTGCCCGCGCGGGATGGACTGAATTCCGGCGCGATAATTTTCAGCTTCATACGCTGCATAGTTGAATCCGAGGCCGATGACTGCCGCAAGCAGCGGCGACAACCTGATGCCGATATTGGGCAGGCCGTAATAGATCAGATAAAGCTGAATCAGCAGCGGTGTGCCGCGAAAGATTTCAATCCACGCCCGCGAGGCCCACGCCAGCGGACGCGCGCCGTAAAGATTCAGCAGCGCCAGAATCAAACCCAGCGCAATCGCCAGACTCATTCCGAGCAGCGAAATCAGCAGCGTCATCGGCGCGCCCTGGAAAACCAGAATCGGGATATAGCTGAGGTATTGCCGCAGCCGGTCGCGCCACGTCATCTGCTTCGTGACGCTTTTCGTAAAATCCTCAAGCCCCTGTCCCTGCGCGTCTGAAGTCAATTGCTGAAACAGTTCATCGGTTTCGCGGTTCCAGATGCCCCACTTTTCATAGATGCGTTTGAGTTCGCCTGATTTCATCAGTGCGAGCAGCGCATCGTTGATCTGTTTGAGCAGCGCCGTGTCGTCTTTGCGAATGCCGATGCCGTACAGCACGCGCTCAATCGGCTGGCCGGTGAATTTCAATTTTGGATTCGGTTTGCTGTAATAAATGGCAATCGGGTAATCGTTCAGCACCGCATCGAGGCGACCGCTGGCCAGATCCTGATAGGCATTGATCAGGCCGTCATAAGTTCTGACGTTGATGCCGCCCTCGCGTTCCAGCACGCGCTGCGCCAGCGAATATTTCAGCGTCCCGGCAGTTCTGCCTTTCAGATCGGCCAGTGAATTGATGCTGTTGTCGCTGGCGCGCACGCTGAGTTGCAGCGACGTGACGTAATAGGGCAGCGAAAAACTGAGCTGCTGTTTGCGGTCTTCGGTAATCTCAAGCCCGTTGAGCGCCAGATCGTAATTGCCGCGCTGCAGGCCCGGAATCAGCCCGTCCCACTGGTTCTGCACAAAAACGGCGCGGCGATTGAGCTGCCGGGCGAGGGCATTGGCCAGATCAACTTCAAAGCCGATAATCTCGGTGGGGTTTTTCGGATCCTGAAAAACGTAAGGCGCGCCGCCTTCTGAATCACCGCCCCAGCGCAGTTCCTGGGCGGTGACGGTTCTGATCTGAAGCAGAGCGAGCAGCAGCAACAGCCCGCAGCGTGCAGCGTGTTTATTCATCCGAGAAAGTTCCTGAGAAAGTTGCGCGTGCGCTCATCGCGCGGCGCAGTGAAAATCTCATCAGCCGGGCCGGATTCAACCAGCCTGCCCTGATCGAGCACCAGAATGCGGTCAGCGACTTCGCGGGCGAAGCGCATTTCGTGCGTGACGACGACCTGCGTCATGCCTTCGTCGTCAAGTTTGCGCATAATGTCGAGGACTTCATTGACCAGGCCCGGATCGAGCGCCGAAGTCGGTTCATCGTAAAGCATCACCTGCGGCGACATCGCCAGGGCGCGGGCAATCGCGGCCCGCTGCTGCTGACCGCCTGAAAGCTGGCCCGGATAATAATCCAGCCGTTCGCTCAGACCGACTTTGGCGAGCAGTTCGCGCGCTCGCGCTTCGGCCTGGGCACGCGAGGTTTTGCGCACCGTGACCGGCGCGAGAACTGCGTTTTCCAGCACCGTCAGATGCGGAAAGAGATTGAAATTCTGAAAGACCATCCCGACGTTTTCACGCAATCGCCGCAATTGCGCGTTACGTTCAGCGGCAGGCTGGTCTGAGTTATGTTCCATTGTGATTTCGCCAATGCGAATTGTGCCGCCGTCAAAAAGTTCCAGCCCGTTCAGGCAGCGCAGCAGCGTTGATTTGCCGCAGCCCGAAGGGCCGATAATGATGGTCAGTTCAGCGGCGGCGATCTCGAAACTGATGTCTTCAAGCGCAGTCGCGCCGCCATAATTCTTGTGCAGATTCTGGACGGAGATTAGTGAACTCATCGTTTTGTTCCGGTGATTCCGATGGTGCAGAACCGGTGCGGGCGAGAGTATTCAGGATTGCCGGGCTGATTTCCAGCCCGGCGCGTAAATATCAATTGATGAGGTGAAGATAAGACCGTGACAGACAGAACCAGTGACCGCTCATCTTTCGAGTCTGATGATCCTGAACTTTATTCAGTCATCACGCGACAGCCGGGGCCGTCAGGCAGTTTGCCGCTGACGCCCGAACATCTGCTTGAACGTCCGAGCGGCGATCTGTTCGGCTGGAGCCAGGATGTGGGAATGGGCTGGGATGCCGCGCAGCTTGGCCGCCCCGAAGTGCTGATTCTCAGCACGCAGGGTGGCATTCGACAGCCCGACGGCAGGCCGCTCGCGCTTGGGTATCACACCGGCCACTGGGAAGTCGGGTTGCTGATGCAGACGGCGGCTGAAGAATTGCGGCGATTTGACTGCATCCCGTTTGCCGGATACTGCACCGACCCGTGCGATGGCAGAACGCAGGGCACAACGGGGATGTTCGACAGTCTGCCTTATCGCAACGATGCGGCCATTGTGCTGCGCCGTCTGATTCGTTCGCTGCCGACGCGGATGGGCGTGATTGGCGTGGCGACCTGTGACAAGGGGCTGCCCGCGATGATGATGGCGCTGGCCGGAACGCCGCATCTGCCTGCGGTGCTGATTCCCGGCGGCGTCACCCTGCCCGCCAGCGATGGCGAAGATGCGGGCCGGGCGCAAACCATCGGCGCGCGTTTCGCAAGTGGTCAGCTTACGCTTGAGCAGGCGTCTGAGATTGGTTGTCGCGCCTGCGCTTCACCGGGCGGCGGTTGTCAGTTCCTGGGCACAGCGGCAACTTCGCAGGTCGTAGCCGAAGCCCTTGGCCTGGCCGTGCCGCACAGCGCGCTGGCGCCTTCAGGACAGCCCGTGTGGTTTGATGCTGCGCGTCGTTCAGTCAGAGCTTTGCTGCGCCAGCGTGAAAACGGTCTGGTTTCGCGGCAGATCGTCACTGCTGCTGCGATGCGCAATGCGATGGCAGTGTATTCGGCTTTTGGCGGCTCAACCAACCTGCTGCTGCACCTGCCAGCGACGGCGCACGCGGCGGGGCTGGAATTGCCTTCGATCAATGACTGGGTGGCAATCAATCGCCGCGTGCCGCGCCTGGTTGACGCGCTGCCGAACGGGCCGCATCCGACGGTGCGCGTCTTTCTGGCGGGTGGCGTTCCTGAAGTGATGCTGCACCTGCGCCGCGCCGGGCTGATTGATGGTCGCGCATTGACGGCTTACGGTGAACCGCTTGATCTGATGCTTGATGAATGGGAGGTTTCAGAACGACGCGCCCGCATGCGCGAACGATTGCTGAAAGCTGACGGCATTGATCCTGACGAAGTGCTGATGAGTCCTGAACAGGCGCGACAAACCGGCCTGACCAGTACGGTCACTTACATCACAGGCAATCTTGCGCCCGAAGGAGCCATCATCAAAAGCACGGCGATTGATCGTTCAATGATTGACGCTGATGGGGTTTGTCGTCTGACCGGCCCGGCCCGCGTTTTCACATCCGAACGCGCCACCATTGCCGCCATCAAAAGTCGCGGCGCTGATCGCATCAAACCCGGCGATGTGATTGCCCTGATCTGTCGCGGCCCGCTCGGCACCGGGATGGAAGAGGTTTATCAGATCACATCGGCGCTGAAGTATCTGCCTTTTGCCAGTTCAGTGGCGCTGATTACTGACGCGCGGTTTTCAGGCGTCTCAACCGGCCCCTGCATCGGCCACATCGGCCCCGAAGCCCTGGCCGGAGGCCCGCTCGGCAAACTCCGCGACTGCGACCTGATTCACATCATCATTGATACAGTCAGGCTGGAAGGAACAATTGACCTGGTCAGAAAGCACGATGATGGCAGCGTTGTGCCGGATGACGCAGAACTGGCGCGCCGCGACTTTCGCCCTGATCTTGCTGCCGACGCTGAGCTGCCGAATGACACGCGCCTCTGGGCCGCCCTGCAACAGGCGAGCGGCGGCGCGTGGCGCGGCTCGGTTTACGACACTGACCGCATCATTCGCTTACTTGAAGCAGGCCGAAAGGCGCTTGATGACGCCGAACGCAGGCAATCCTGACAGGGAAAGGCAGGAGAGAATACGGAACAGACGGAATAAACGGAACACACGGAAAAATACAACACAGGCTCATCTCTGTTCTGCTGTTTCCGTGTGTTCCGTTTATTCCGTCTGTTCCGTATTCTCTCCTCCTGCTTCACCCACCTCATCACCACGCCGGATGCTGAATGCGGTACAGCTCGGAATAATATCCCCGGCGCTGCATCAGTTCGGCGTGAGTGCCGCTTTCGATCAACCGGCCATTTTTCAGCACCAGAATCTGATCGAAGTTTTCAATGTCGCTGAACTGATGCGCGATGACAATCAGCGTGCGGCCCTGCTGAAGGCGGGCGATGGCCTGCTGAATCAGCGCGGTTGATTCAGCATCAATGGCCGTCGTGGGTTCGTCAAGAATCAGAATCGAAGGCCGCCGGATAATCGCGCGCGCGAGTGACAATCTTTGCCGCTGACCGCCTGACAACGTGCTGCCGCGTTCACCGATGACAGTTTCATAACCATCGGGCATTGCGGCAATGAATTCATCGGCGCGGGCGTCGCGCGCGGCGGCGGCAATCTCGGCCTGCGTTGCGTCTGGTTTGCCGTAGCAGATGTTTTCGCGGATTGTTGCGCCGAACAGAATCGTTTCCTGAAGCACGATGCTGATCTGCTGGCGCAGCGAGGCACGCTGATATTTTTCAATCGGCACGTCATCAATCAGAATCCTGCCTTCGCGCACGTCATAAAAACGCATCAGCAGGCTGGCAATCGTTGATTTACCCGCGCCAGAAGCGCCAACGAGCGCGACCCGCTGCCCCGGCTGAATCGCAAAGGACAGGTCGTGCAGAATGTCGTCACCTTCACCATAAGCAAAAGAGACATGCTCGAACACAATCCCGCCGCGCAGCTCTGAAACCTTCAGGCCTCGTTCATCATCAGCGGGTTCAGGTTCGGTCGCCAGAATTTCAGACAGGCGTTCGGCGCTCGCCATTGCCTTTGAAAACTGGCTGGAAATGCGTGCCAGCGTGCGCAGCGGTTTATAGAGGCTGTTCAGATAAGCCGTAAAAATCAGCATCTCGCCGGGCAGCATTCGTCCGGCCAGCACCTGCACGGCTCCGGCCAGCACGACCGCGCACATACTGGCGGCGCTGATGATTTCAACGGCGCGGGTCGCGGCGGCTTCCAGTCGCGCCGTTCTGATGCCTTCGCTGAGCGTGTGACTGCTCTCTTCCTCAAAGCGCTGTTGTTCGTGCTGCTCGCGGGCAAAGGCGCGCACCAGCAGCAATGAAGAAAGAACTTCGTGAATGCGCGAAGCGACCATTCCTTCGCGTTCGCGCTGTCGTCGCGCTGAAGTCTTGAGACGACGATAGACTGAAAAGAGCGTGAAAGTGAGCAGCGGAAACGTTGCCAGCACCACCAGCGCCAGCCGCCAGTTGAGCGCAAACATCACCACAAACATGCCGGTCACGGTAATCAGATGCGCGACAGAATTGAGCGCGGATTCTGCAAAGACATCCCTGAGCGCGCTCGTATCGCTGACCACTTTGGTCAGCAGTTCACCCGTGCGCGCCCGCGCGTGAAATGACAGCGACAACTGTTGCAGATGCACAAACAGCGCCTGGCGCAAACGGAAGACCAGTTCATAACCGATGCGCAGCGTAAGGAAGGTCTGAAAATAAGCAAAGACGCTGCGCAGTCCGGCAATCAGCAGAATGCTCAGCGAAAGCGCCACCACAGCAGTCATCCGGCTGTGACTGAGCAGCGGACTGAGGCTGTGCAAAGATGGCGGCAGTTCACGATTGAGCAGAATGTGATCGAAGATAATCTTGAGCGGCCAGGGCGAAAGCAGTTCGGCCAATGTAAACCCGGTCATACACAACGCCGCGAAAGCAAGGCTGCCGCCCGAAGCGCGCAGATGCTTTCTGACCAGTTCTGATAATGTGACGGTTCTGCTTACAGGCACGTTGAAGTCAGTCTGAGCAGGCTTTGAAAAGTATGAATCCTGAGGCACGAATGCAGGGACAATTCATCAAGCAGTCTGGCGAGCCACGCAAACGCCGCGTCATCCATCACCTGATGATGCAGCATCACGCCAGTCGTTTCTCCGGCGCTCACCTGCGCTGAGAGTTCGCTGTCAAGTTCAGCCGGATCTTTCATCGTCACGCCGCCTTTCCAGCGGTGCAGATCGAGCGTGACTGAAATCTCAGTGAACCCGTATCCCGTCACAGGCTGCGCGCCTTTGAGCTGTGACAAAGCCTGAAATTCAAGCTCATCAATTGCGCGCAACGTGGCTTCGGTGCAGCGATTCCAGGGCGGCACAAAGACGGCAGAAAAATCAGCGCCGAACGCTTCAGTCAGCTTCCGCCTGCCGCTCTCAATATCTGCAAACTGCTCGGCAAAAGTGCGCGTCGGCCCGAATTCACACTTGCGCCCGGCGGTTTCGTGATTCAGATGCATCCAGCCGTGCTGGTTGATTTCAATCAGATGCGCGTGCGTGCGCAGTCGCTGGCGCAGCATCGCGGTTGCCGCTTCAGTCAGCCGACCCGGAATCACCGCCAGATTGACCGGCGTTCGCCGCTGAATGAAAACGTCAAGCAGTCGGTTCAGCGCCGGTTCATCCTCAGCCACGTCATCATCGCGGAAAAAAAGATCAACGATCTGATGCTGCGCGGTAGCGTAATTCAGCGCGGCTCTGAGTTGTGCAAAATCAGTTGTCACTGCACGATTTCTCCTGAAACAAATGCGCCGCCATTCACCAGCCTTTTCAGCGCCGCCGCCGCGCCAGCCACGCCGTTCAGATTCAGTTGCAATGAATCATTGTCTGGTCGCGGCCTGTCGAGCGATTGCAGCATCAGCTCAGCCAGGCGGTCAGGTCTGAGTTCATCCTGGCTGATGATTTCAACGAGTCCGAGCGCGCGCAGCTTTTCGGCGCGGATGCGCTGTTCCTGATTGTTGTTTCCGGTGAACGGGTAAACGATGGCCCGCGTGCCGCTGACAATCAGATTCAGACAGGTATTGTAACCCGCCATACTGAGCGACAAATCAGCCTGGCGCAAAATCGCCGTCAGATCGGGCGTGAAGCGTTGCAGCGTCACGAAGGGCAGATTCATTGCCTGTGCTCGCAACTGCTCAAATTCAGCTTCAGGCAGATAAGGCCCGGTGAAAATCAGCAGCCGATGCGGCAGGCGGTTGCTGATCAGCTTTGAAGCATCAATGGCGCAGCGTATCAGTTCACTGCCGACCCTGCCGCCGCCGATGCTGACAACGATCAGGCGTTCGTTGTTTTCAGCAGTCAGTACATCTGATGCCGGAGGCTGAGATTCAGGCGCAACGAAGCCGGTGTAAACAACCGGGCAGCGCAATTCACCGGCGAGGCTGAAGGTTTCTTCGAGCCGCTGAAAATGCGGGTCTGAATGAATCATCACCAGGTCGAAAAATTCATTGGCGATGCGGCAGGCTGCTGATTCAAAGCGCAACTGATCGCGCTTGCTGACCAGAATATCGCGCAGCGAACAGGCGATTTTCGTGTTGCTGCCTGACGCTCTGGCCTGCGCAAGCAGCGGCAGCAGTTCGTCAGCAAATTTGCGCCGACCAAACGGGAACATTTCAATCACCAGCGCCTGCGGCTGCACTCCGGCAAAAGTTGATTGCAGCATCTGCCGTCGCTGCGCTTTGATTTCATCGAGGCTTAGCGTCTGATCGGATGTTTGCAGTTCACGAAATTCAGCATCTGAAATAATCGGCGGCAGGTTGACGATTTCAACGTGCGCAGGCGGCACAACGCCGCTCAGCCATTCGCCGCCATTGATGAAACAGACTTCAAAATCAGTCAGACCGCCGACAACAGCCAGGCTGCGAATCAGGTGGCCCATCCCCAGCACATGCTGGCAATAAAACATCACTTTTGGTTTTTGTGCATTCATCCCTTACAACTTTGACGCCATTTGCCGCGCCAGCGCAATCAGATCGTCAAGCATCGTCACACGTTCATCGCTCAGGCGAATGATGCAGCGAACAGCGCGTTCGTAAATCAGCGCCGCTGCGGTATGCCAGTGCAGCGCTGATTCTGACAGTTCACGTTTGCTGCCCTGTTGCCAGCCCGCAACGAACTGTTCAGCCGACTGCTCAGCCATCTGCTGCGAAATTCGGTTGGTCAGAAACTGATGATAAAGCATCGCTGTCAGACTGCCGATTTCACGCGCCGGATCGCCAGCGCACAAATTATCCAGATCAATCAGCGCCACTCCGTCAGCCGTCACCAGCAGGTTTTTCAAATGCAGATCACCGTGCAGCGTGGCCGTCGGCGCTTCAGGCCGCGGAAGTTTTGAAATCAGAAGCCGCACCAGCTCCTGCACATCAGCACGACATTCGGGCCTGACCTGTGAGAGCAGGAAAGCGGCAGCGCCAAGTTGCGCGATTGTTTCATCAGGCGTGATTGCGCTCAGTCCGGTCAGATTTGTTTGATGCAGCCGGGCAATGACAGTTCCGGCCTCTTTCATCAGTCGCAAAAAACTGTCAGGCTGATGCAGATCATCAATCAGCGAATGGCCCGCCAGTTCGCTGTGCCACAGCGCGCAGGCGGCAGTCTGATAAGCGACGGGCTGCGGTATCAGCAGGCGCCCGCGCTGAACCTCTTCGCTGTGCCACAGCCTCTGCCAGTTGTGCCAGGCATGAATGCCTTCATCGGGCGTCAGTGTTTTGACATAAAAGTTCCTTGTTTCAGTGCGCGCAGAATCCGTTGCCGATAACTCAACGCTGATGCGCAACGTGCAGGCGCGTTCGGCCATGTAGCTGATCGGTTCAATGCTGAAGCTGGTAATACTCAGGCCCGGCCCAGGACTGTTGATGATTTCAGGAAGCAGATGTTCTTTGAGCAAAGCGCGGTCAGCGAGCCTTGCCAGTCCGGGCAGTTTGCGATCCTGCGGAAATATCCAGGCGACAGCCTCAATTGCAGGCAGATGCAGAATCAGATCAGGCTGTGTCGTCGCGGCTGATTGCGCGTTGATGAAACGCGCGCGGCTTTCTCCGGGCAGGCAGGCCAGCAGCGAAATGATCGCTGTGTCAGACTGCGCTGATTCAGATTCAGCAAAACTCAGCCGGTATGAAACGGTGCAGTTGCGGCCTGGCCGGTAACGAACGCGAATGATGCGGCACTCAGCAATGCTGCGGCCATGTGAAAGTTTCAGCGCCTGCTCAAAGTGCTGTCGCATCATCGGCAGATCAGTCAGCTCGCGCAATTGCGGAAGCGCCTGATCGGTGACTGCATCTCTGATGCGCGGTTGAATCATCAGTCTGTGGTTACGTCTGATCAAAGAGTTGTTTGAGTTGCAGCACATTCACCGTCGCATCGAAATGACGAGCAACAGTTGCGCGGGCCATTGTCGCAAGCTCCTCGCGCAGGCCGGGATTGCGCAGCAGTTCTTCCAGCGCATTGGCCAGCGCGGCGGCATCTTTTTGCGGAACGAGCAATCCGTTCTGTCGGTGAATAATCAGTTCAGGAATGCCTGAAATGTCCGTCGAAACAACCGGCAGTTTCATCGCCATCGCTTCAACCAGCACGTTGGGAATCCCGTCACGGTCGCCGTTATCGAGCACCTGGCAGGGCAGCGCGAACAGATCGGCCTGCTGATAAATCAGCCGCAACTGTTCCTGCGTGACTGCCGGAGCGAGCGTCACCCGGTCAGTGAGTTGCAGCCGTTCAATCAGTTGACTGAGCTTCTCAGCCTCGCTGCCCGCGCCGCCCACAATCCGGCATTGAAAGTCACAGCCTCTGTCCTTCAGCATCCGGCAGGCTTCGATCAGATAACTGAACCCTTTCTTTTCAACCAGCCGACCGACTGAAAGAATCAGCGGCGATTGTTGCTGACGGGAATCATCCCGCGAATTTTCGGCAGGCGAAAACAGGGACAGATCAAGCCCGTGATAAATTTTGTAAACGGGTGTTGATGACTTGTTGAGGCGTTCCAGATATTGCTGATTTACTCCGGTGCAGGTCACGACAAAGCGGGCGCGCTGCATTTTGAGCGCCAGCAGGTCGCCCGGATTCATATCCTCGCGGTAAATATCCTTGGCGTGCGCCGTGAAACTGAACGGCAGGCCGCACAGTTCGCTCGCCAGCATCGTCACTGTTGTCGCCGTGTGACAGAAATGCGCGTGCAGATGACGAATGCGGCCTGAGGCAATCACGCGCTGCGCAATGAAACCAGCCTGCAAAAACTCTTTGATGAATGTGCGGTTCAGCGCAAAACCATCAGGCCGGTATTGCCTCGCCAGCTTCAGCGCCTCGCGCAACACACGCCACCACGCGCCAGGTCGCGCCCGCACAAGCTGCCAGTGTGCCGGAATAAAATCAGGCAGGTTCCGCCACAACCAGACCAGCAGGCCCGATTCCGCAGACGGCGTTGTTTGCGGCAGGTAAGTGACGGCGGCTCTGATTCGCTCCGCGACACCGTGCCGCTGTTGTCCTTCGAGTTTAAGAAGAGAAAAAACGGACAGTTGCACCCCGGCCTGTTCGAGCAGCGAGATTTCACTGGTGATGAAAGTCTCGGATGTGCGCAGGTATCCTTTCAGAATGTAAGCGATTTCAGACAGGTCGGGCGGCATCATGTGTCAACAGTTTGCTGACCTGTTCGGCCACTGCATCAAGCGCATTCAGATCAGGGTGCCAGGTGGCCTGCGGGCGTTCAGATATTGCTTCGGTCAGACATTGCAGCACAACTTCGGTCGTCAGCTCGTCAGGGTGAATCACTCTGAACAGTCCGTGCCGTGCCATGCGGTCGGCTCTGATCAGTTGTTCCTCGGTCGGTCTGACGCGGGGAATAATGATCGCAGGTTTGTTGAGCGACAGGATTTCACAAACGGTGTTGTACCCGCCCATCGCCACAATGACATCAGCCGCCGCCATCAGGTTCATCATTTCACCGCTGAATTCATCAAGGACGACCTGCGGGTTTCCGGCAGCCTGTTCCTGAAGCCTGACTTTGTGCGCGAAAGGCATTTCCGGCCCGCTGACAATCAGGCTTCGCAAACCCGCTTCAGGTGGCAGTGCGGTCAGGGCAGTCAGGTATCGCTCAACCATTTCATAACCATCCTCGCCGCCACCCGGAGTCACCAGAATCAGCTTTTCATTTTCGGCCAGATGCAGGCTCCGGCGCACTCGTTCGCGGCTGTGCGGCGCTGCCTGTTTCCCGATATAACCGCAGAAAACCGTTCTGTCCGCGACCTCAGCCGGGAAACTATATTCCCGCACCGGATCAAAAATCGCCCGTTCGCCCAGCACCAGCACTTCATCATAATACCGTCTGATCGCTTCGTAATGACCGTTGCGTTCCCAGTTGTGCGTGACCGCTTCAGGACTGTCAAGAATATCGCGCAGCACCAGCACCTTGCTGATGGCAGGCTGCTGCGTGTGCAGGTACTCAAGCGTGGCCGCAAGCTCGCCCTGAACACCCAGCGGGGTCTTATCCACCATCAGCAGATCAGGCCTGAAAAAGGCCGCCGTCGTCTGAATCAGTTCCGAACGCAGGCGGATGGCTTCGCTGATGTCGGTGTTCAGATACCTCGTCATATACTGCCCGCGCGCAATGCGTGTCAGGCAGGGCAGTTTGATGTAATCAAGCTTGTCAGGCAGCCGCAGACTGTGGATGACCGGCGACCCTGTCACCATCAGCACAGCCAGTTCAGGCAGCGCCGAAATCAGATGCTGGCAAATCGTCAGCATCCGGCGAATATTGCCGAGACCAAATGTGTCGTGTGAATAAACCAGCAGTTTCTTCATTCTCAGATCATTCCTGAAAGCCTTGTGCTGAATGAAGGCACAACGATCATATTACAGGATCATCGCTGCCGAAAGCTGACCCTCCTGTGCCACACCGCAGATCGCCAGTCCCGGCCAGTCCAATTAATTTACAATCAGCAGAAGTGTCGGACAGCGGACATTACTGTCTGATCGGCTCAGCTAACTTCCTTCTTTAATCGGGGTTACGTATAAATTAGAAAGAGTGAAGTGTACACCTGTTAACTGGATAAGTAAGTTCAAGGAACTCTTTTTACGATCACGGCCAGAAATAATCATTCGGGGGGTTGCGTGAATCGTGAATGATTGCTAGGATGGCCTTTCGTTCGCAGGCAGCCAGAATCCACTGTAGCTCAGCTATCCGGGTGCGGGCCGAAGCGAACTCAGCCCTGAATCTCACCGATGAAGAACCTTTCAGGTTCCCGGTCATCAGCAGATCAGCAAGCGACAAAAGTTAAGGTTATTTGATACTATCGGTGTCTGTAGTCAGATTTGTGGAATCACCTGTCATTTGACAGTTTGTGATAGCTTCAGTCTGAGTTACCTGTCCTGTGATTGTGATAGAAAACCTGACAGGTAATTAAGTAAATAAATCAGTACCGGTAGCATAAGCGACTGGGCACGGTCAGCCTGATAATAGCTGGCCGGACTTAAGTTCAG
>JAXLQP010000008.1:222500-245382 GCA_046331565.1 Blastocatellia bacterium | reverse complement strand
AACCAGAGCTGAGCTGAGTTAGTGAGTTTGACGACGGCCACTGACCTCAGTGGCCGTCGTCATTTTTGCGACGATTTGGTGACGGAAGTGGTGAGAAATGGTGGGAACGAGTGATCATTGTCGCGCCGAAGGCCACGGCTGCAATGGTCGTAAAAGGCTTGAAAATGGCCCTGATGAGCACTCACGGGCACTGGCTGAAACTTTTCCGGCTCACCCTCTCAAGGCGGAGAGCACGGGTTCGAGTCCCGTACGCGCTATCAGCACTCAATAAATCTCCTTGTCTGAAGGGCGGTGGCGAGCCGCCCTTTTTGCTGTCCTGACTGAATGCGCCAGTCATCTGCTTGCTCGCGGCAGCGGGCCTGCGGTATCGTTCGCCCGCCCCTGTCCCGCCATTGATCGTCATGAAGGTTCTCGTCATCAGCCTCTATTACGAACCCGATCTGTGCCAGTCAAACGTGCCGATCATTCGCGCGTTGTGCGAAGACCTCGCGCGCGCCGGGCACGAGGTCACGGTGCTGACTTCGTTTCCGCATTACAGTTGCCCCGCCGTCTGGCCGGAATATCGCGGCAGGGTTTTCGAGCGTGACACGATCAACGGCGTGCGTGTGTTTCGGTCTTATATTTACGTGACTGACAAACGCTCGGTCATCGGGCGCATCTTCAATTACCTGTCATTCAACCTGTCTTCAACGCTCGCCGGACTGCTGACCGGCAGGCAGGACGTGATCTTTGTGATGTCGCCGCCGCTGACAATTGGCGTGACGGGCTGGCTGCTTGGCAGACTGAAGCGGATTCCGTTCTGTTACAACGTGCAGGACATCTGGCCCGAAGTGGCGGTCAAACTGGGCATGCTGCGCAGCCGCAGGCTGATCGGCTTTTTCGAGCGGCTGGAAAAATTCATTTATCAGCGGGCGCGCAGGCTGTTCGTCATCTCTGATGAATTCAGGGCCAACCTGCTCGGCAAGGGCGTGCCTGAAGACAAAATCGAAGTCATCCCGAATTTCACTGACACTGATTTCATTCGCCCGCTTGCACGCGACAATCAGTTTGCCCGCCCGCACGAACTGACTGATAAATTTGTCGCGCTCTATGCGGGCAACGTCGGTTTGTCGCAGGGGCTGGAAGTGATTCTTGATGCGGCTGAACGGTTGCGCGAACGGCGCGACATTCTGTTTCTGATCGTCGGTCACGGCAGCAGTCGTGATGAATTGATTCTTGAAGCGCAGCGGCGCGGACTTGAAAACGTGCGCTTTCTGCCGCTGCAACCTGAAGCCGATGTGCCGCTGCTTTACGCTTCGTGCGATGTGGCGCTGATTCCGCTGCGGCACGGCATCACTGAAAATTCGGTGCCGTGCAAAACCTACAGCATTATGGCCGCCGCGCGTCCGTGCATTGCGGGCGTGGACGCGGGCAGCAATGTGTGGAAGCTGGTCAGCCGCGCTGAATGCGGCGTGTGCGTTCCGGCTGAAGATGGCGCGGCGCTGGCTGACGCGGTGCAGCAAATGCAGACCGACGAGGAGCAGCGAGCCGCGATGGGGTGCAACGGGCGCGCTTACGTCGTGCAGCATTTTGCCCGCCCGGCCATTACTGAACGTTACCGCCTGGCGCTTGAAACGCTGACCGAATCGCCCCGGAACGCGCTCGTTGCCGAAACAGGTGAGTGAACAGTGAAACCCGGCAGAGTTTTCATCACCGGCGCAGCGGGTTGCATCGGCAGCGCGCTGACAAAGCGGCTGTCAGCCGGGGGCGCGCAGGTCGTCGCGCTCGTGCGTGACCCGCAACGCGCCGCTCACATCAGCGCCCTGCCCGGAGTCGAAATCGTCACTGGCGATCTGTTTGCCCGTGAAGCGATCAGCCAGGCGATGCGCGGCTGCGACACGGTCTTTCACCTCGCCGCAAAGGTTCACTCAAGCGAACGCGAAGCGCGGCAGTCGCCCGAAGAATTTACCCGCGTCAATGTCGAAGGCACGCGCTGTGTGCTTGAGGCTGCGATAGAAAATCACATCAGCGACTTTGTTTTTTTCAGCACGGTTGCCGTTTATCCCGAAAGCGATGATGAATTGAATGAACAAACGCCGCCTGCTCCGCTGACGCCTTACGGTCAGAGCAAACTTGCGGCTGAAAAGCTGGTGCTGGCCCGCGCCGCTCAGACAGGAATGCACGCAGTTGTGCTGCGCCCGGCAGTAGTTTACGGCCCGCGTGATCGCGGCAACGTCAGCCGCCTGATTGAAACCATCCGGCGCGGACGCTTTTTCATCATCGGTGACGGCGCGAATCGCAAAAGCATGGTCGCGGTTGAAAACGTCGTGGCCGCCGCGTTGCTCGTGGCAGGCGATGAACGGGCGCGCGGGCAGATTTACAACATCTGCGACGAACGCAGCTACACGCTCAATGAAATCGCCGCGACAATTGCCGAAGCTGTCGGGCGCAAGCCGCGATTCCCGCGCCTGCCGACGAGCGTGGCAATGCTGATGGGCAGACTGGCTGATGCCGTCAGCCGCGTGAGCGGAATGAACCTGCCACTCTCGGCTGATCGCGTGCGCAAACTCGCAGGCAACACCAGGTACAGCGCGGCGAAGATTGAAAGGGAACTCGGCTTCAGACCGGGCGTTGAATTGAAACAGAGCGTGGCGCATCTGCTGCGCCGTGAACTGTAATCAGCCGGGAAGAAGTTGAGAGTATGGAAGATCGTAATAAAAACAAGCTCCCATCTCGCAAGTCAGGAAGATATTTGATCGGTGCTGTGATTGTAGCTGTCGTGGTGCTGGGGCCTGCTGCCCTGCTGATACATACCACCAGCACAATAGGGCACAGTCTGAAAAATGTTGCCATTGGCACGCTCAGAACAATTCACGGGGTACAGGTTACTTTCAAGGCCCGCTATGGTCGTTTCGGTACGCTGAAAGAACTGGCAGATGCCGGTCTGATTTCGCCTCACTATGCCAGCGGAAAGCCGATCAGAGGATATATTTACTCTGATTCAGACGTATCTGAAAACACATTCTGCATTCACGCTGATCGCCAGAGCAATGATGCTGGAGAGTCTGATTTCAGCCTTACTGAATCGGGCGATATTTATTTCATCAGGTCGAAAGCCAAAGGCACAGTGCCGCGAGGCGCTGGCAAAAAGATGGTCTTTGCGAATGAATCACAACAGTAAATCTCAATCAGACGGCTTGTAATGTTTCGCCTCGCAATCTTCATTTTTTCATTCGTTATTTCGTGGCTGGTGACGCGCTGGCTGGTGCGGGCGCGATGGCAGAAGCTGGATCTGCCCAATGCGCGCAGTTCGCATTCGCAGCCGACGCCGCGTCTGGGCGGCCTGGGAATTGTCGCGGCTTTTGCGTCAGCAGTGCTGCTGTGGGTGATGACTGGTCAGGGGCGCAACGAAATGACGGCGCTGAAGCCGGGGCTGCTGCTGGCTGGTTTGCTGGTGATGGCAGTGGTCGGGCTGGTTGATGATCTGCGTTCGGTCAGTCCGCTGGTGAAATACCTGGGGCAGCTTGGTGCGGCGGCGCTGGTGCTGTGGGGCGGGGTGATGATCGGCGAAATCATTTTGCCGTTTGGCGTGAAGCTGAGTTTCGGAATTGCCTCTGCGCTTATCACGATCATCTGGCTGACGGGGTTCAGCAACATTTTCAACTTTATGGACGGCATTGACGGGCTGGCCGGAGGAACGGGCGCGATTTACAGCCTGGCGCTGAGCGTGGTCAGTTTCGGAACGGGGCATCACGTAGCTGGCACGGCTGGTCTGATTCTGGCTGCCGGGTGTCTCGGATTTCTGGCGCACAACTTTCCGCCCGCGAAAATTTTTATGGGCGATGTCGGCAGCCTGTTTGTCGGTTTTGCGCTGGCGGCGCTGGCAGTGCTGGTGAGCGGCAGCGGTGAATCACAGGTTCCGTTTCCGGCGGTGCTGCTGATTTTCGGGACGTTTCTTTATGACGGCGCGTTGACGCTGGCGCGGCGGTTGTGGCGCGGCGAAAAAATCTGGCTGGCGCACCGCTCGCACCTTTATCAGCGGCTGGTGATTGCCGGGCAATCGCACCGGCGGGTGACGCTGACTTATTACCTGCTCGGCCTGGCGCTCGGCGTGGCCGGAGTGGCTTACACTTTTTCGGGCGATGTGCTGCGCTTGCTCATTCTGGCGTTTAGTGGGACTATGCTGGCGGCTTTCACGGCTTATGTCTGCCGGGTCGAAGCAGCGGCTGAAGGTAAAGCGCAGGATTGTCCAGCCGAAGCCGCCGGACAGTTGTGAAAGCATCGCACCTGCCCCGGATAAAGTTATCCTTTGCCCCCTCATCGTTCGCCCTTATGTCTGACGCCCTCATCAAATACCGCAGGCTGATTATTGCAGTTTTTCAGATTTCGCTTTTCTCGGTGGTTTACCTGCTCAGCTTCCTGCTGCGGCTTGATTATTACCTGCCCGATCACAATCGCCCGGCCTTTCTGACGACGCTGCCGCTGATTCTGCTTATCAAGACGGCGGTGTTTTATCGCTTCGGTTTGTTTCGCGGCTGGTGGCGGTATGTCGGGATGAATGATCTGGCCGACATCATCAAAGCTTCGAGCGTCAGCACCGTGATTGCGCTCGCGGCGGTTTACGTGACCAGGGGCTTTCTCGGCTTTCCGCGTTCGGTGTGGGCGATTGACTGGGTGCTGACGATTGTGGCGATGGGCGGGGTGCGCTTTGCCGTGCGGGCTTACAACGAAAGTTCGTATGCCAGTCGCGCCGGAACGATCACGCTGATTGTTGGCGCGGGCGAAGCGGGCAGCGCGCTGGTGCGGCAGATGAAAAGTTCAAGCAATGTCGAATACCGGCCTGTCGGTTTTGTGGATGACAATCCGGCCAAAAAGGGCCTCAGGTTTCACGGGCTGCCGGTGCTGGGGACGACGGCTGATCTGCCGCGCCTGATTGACGAACACGCGGTTGAAAAAGTCCTGATCGCCGTACCGTCGCTGCGCGGCGCTGAAGTGTCGCGCATTCTGGATCAGTGCCGGGCCTGCCAGGTTGATTTCAAAATCGTGCCAGCCATCAACGACCTGCTCAACGGCAGCCTGACGCTCAATCAGGTGCGCGAAGTGCGGATTGAAGACCTGCTCGGACGCGAACCCGTCAGCCTGGACATTGCACACATTCGGGAAAAACTGGCCGGGCGCACCGTGCTGATTACGGGCGCGGGCGGTTCGATTGGTTCAGAACTGGCGCGACAAATTGCGGGCTTCGAGCCGCGCCAGATGATTCTGTTCGAGCGTTCAGAAAACGACCTGCACAGTATTGAGATTGAATTGCAGGAAAGATTCCCGCTGCTCGATCTGATTCCGGTGATCGGTGACATCACCGATGACGTTCAGCTTGATGAAGTCTTTGCGCAGTATCGCCCGCAGTCGGTCTTTCACGCGGCGGCTTACAAGCACGTGCCGATGATGGAACGTCACCTGATGCATGCAATTCGCAACAATATTTTCGGCACGGCGAGCGTGGCGCGGGCGGCGGTGAAAGCGGGCGTCGAAGACTTTCTGATGATTTCATCCGACAAGGCCGTTAATCCGACAAGCGTGATGGGCGCAACCAAACGCGCGGCTGAACTGGTCGTGGCGGCGATGCAGAACCGGGGTCAGACCTGGGGGCAGAACTCAGGATCAGGGGTGACGAGTTTTGGCGCGGCGACGCGCTTTGTTTCGGTGCGCTTCGGCAATGTGCTCGGCAGCAATGGCAGCGTGCTGCCGCTCTTTCGCCGTCAGATTGCGGCGCGACAGCCGGTGACGGTGACGCACCCGGAAGTCAGGCGTTATTTCATGACGACGACTGAAGCGGTGCAACTGGTGTTGCAGGCTTCGACGATGGGGCGCGGCGGCGAGATTTTCGTGCTTGAAATGGGCGAGCCGGTGAAGATCGCTGACCTGGCGCGCAAGCTGATTCAGTTGTCGGGGCTGGAACCTGACCGCGACATTGAAATCAGATTCACCGGCCTGCGTCCGGGCGAAAAGCTGTTTGAGGAACTGCTGCTTGATGGCGAAGGCATTCTGCCGACGATGCACGACAAGATTCGCGTGCTGGGCGGCAGGCCGATTTCATATGCCGAAGTCAGTCACTGGCTGATTTCGCTCAACCGCGCGCTCGAACGCCGCGACGAGCGTGCCGCCCTCGAATCGCTGTGCCGCATCGTGCCTGAATACACGCCAGGCAGCGAAGTGCTTGCCTCGTGCGAAGCAAATCATTATCCTGACCGTCCTGCACTGAGAGTCGAACGATCAGTTGGCAGTTGATGCCTTATCAATACATCCCCTGCAACCTGGAAACCCAGGCTGAAATTCAATGCAGCGCGATTCAATCATCAGGCGCTGTGCTTCCCCGCAGAGATTTCCGGCGGCAGGCAGCGCGACGGGTCAGAGGCGCTGAACTTTTCCTGGAGGACAATTGGTTTGAGTAACGAGAGACTTTATCTGGTCACGGGCGGCGCAGGCTTTATCGGTTCGCACATCTGCACGGCCCTGGTTGAGCGCGGCGAACGCGTGCGCGTGCTGGACAACCTGATTACCGGCAAACGCGCCAACCTCGCACACCTCGCGGACAGAATTGAATTCATTGAGGCGAGCATTACTGACGAAGCCGCGACGCGGCAGGCCGCCGAAGGCGTCAGCGTGATCTTTCATCAGGCCGCCATTCCGTCCGTTCCGCGTTCGGTCAAAGAGCCGCGACTCAATCACGATGCCAACGTCAACGGCACTTTCAATGTGCTGATGGCCGCGCGTGACGCGGGCGTGAAGCGCGTTGTCTATGCGGCGTCGAGTTCGGCTTACGGCGAAACCGAAGAACTGCCGAAGCGCGAAACCATGCTGCCATCGCCGCTTTCGCCTTACGCGGCGGCAAAACTGGTCGGCGAATATTACTGCCAGGTTTTCACGCGGGTTTACGGGCTGGAGACGGTGGCGCTGCGTTATTTCAACGTGTTCGGGCCGCGTCAGGATCCGACCTCGCCTTATTCGGGCGTGATTTCAAAATTCGTCACTTCGCTGCTCAGTGGCGAAGCTCCGGTGATTTTCGGTGACGGCGAACAGTCACGCGATTTCACCTACATTGACAACGTGGTGGATGCGAATCTGCGCGCGGCAGAAGCACCGGCAGCCGCAGGCGAAGTGATGAACGTGGCCATTGGCGAACGCATCACGCTGAATCAGTTGCTCGCTGAATTGCAGCAGATCATCGGCACGAATCTGAAAGCGAGTTACGCCGAAACCCGCGCCGGTGACGTGCGTCATTCGCTGGCTGATATTTCAAAGGCGCAAAGACTGCTCGGTTACACGCCGCTGGTCGGCCTCGCCGAAGGTTTGCAGCGCACCGTCGCCTGGTACAGGGAAAATCAGGCGTAAGCAAACGGGAGCGCTGAGGTCAGAGAGTCATTGACGACTGAAAAGCGGCTTTCAGCACTCCCGAACTTTTTCACAGCTTCCTCCTCATTCCCATCGCCAGCGGTTCATATCCTGACTCTTCCCAGAAATGGCGGGCTGAAGTATTGGCATACAGCACGTGCAGTTCACTGGTGACAATGCCGTGACTGCGAAACCATTCCTCAGCGGCGCTGACGAGCGCCTGCCCGACTCCGGCACGACGCCCATCAGGACGCACAAAAGTTCCGGCAATGTAACCGCCGGTGACCTGCACATTCGGGCGCGGTCGCCGCATCACGAAATTGAAGGCACGCCGCGCGCTGCGTTCGGCCTGAGCCAGCAGCCAGCGGCGCAGTCCGGTTTCGCGGCGATCAGGCGGCAGGCCGTAAATGACGGCTTTAATGTAGCCGATGATTTCGCCGCTGCTGCCGGGGCTGGCATCTTCAGCAACAAAAAAACGAGTGCCGGGACGCCGCATCTGTTTGCGGATTTCGTCCACGCTGGCGGCCCAGGGACTCAGTTCCCCGGCCTGCTGATTGAGCGAACGTTCGTATTCGAGCAACTGGCGGGCGAGCGTCGCCAGCCACCGGGCGTCTTCGATGGTTGCCGCGCGGACACGAACTGAACCTGACTGTTGTTTGTTCATGAGAATGGGCGCAGATAATCCAGCTTGACCGTCAGAAAAAGAATACGACATAATCAGTCCCCCAGAACAGGCAAAGGAACGATTCCCCGACGACCCCTGCATAATCGCACGGTGCAATGCATATTTTCCTGAGTATAACCTTCTTTCTCATTACGCTGACGGCCATCAGTCCGATTGAGGCTCAGCCGCCAAAAACAGGTTTCGGGCCGGTAGTCAGCAGCTATCTCAACGGTCTGAACGAAGAACTGCGCGAGCTTGATTTTCAGGTCAGCCATCAGGAAATCAGTCGCGCCGATTACGCGCTCACGCGTGAACGCCTGCGACTGCTGCGCGGTCTGGTCGAACGACGCGCGACGAGCAGCCGCGAAGATCGCGTGCCGGAAGTGCAGGTGCTGACGGCGGCTGAATTCGGCAGGCTCGGTCTGAGCGCCAGGCCCGATGCCGCAAAGTTGCGCGTCGGAACGGTACTCGAAAAGCAATGGAAGCTGACCGGACTTGAAAACGATCAGAAAACAGGCCGGAAGTTTTTCATCTTTGAGAAAACCGGCGCGCAGCAGAAGCCGGGCAAAGTTGAAGAAGAGCCGATGATCACGCTGCCGGTGCGCAAAATTTCTGTCGCGCCGGAATCGGTGATTGAAACCATCACCGTGCCTGAAGATGAATTCTGGCTGCTGCAAAGAGCAAAGGCCAGCGATGAAGAGACGGCAGTTCCGCCACAGCCGCAGAATCCTGCGCCGGAAGTAAAGACTCCGGCTCCGGCGCCTGCACCTGTCCAGGCGGCTCCGGCAAACACCGTGACCCGTCCGACGACTCCGGTTGCGGAGTCAAAGCCTCCTGCAACTGCGAATGCAAAACCTGTGGCGGCGACCGTCGTTCCGTCAACTGCCGCGCCTGGGCCTGCTGTGCCTGCAACGGCAACGGCTGATCGCACTGCAGCAGTTCCGGCCCCGCGCATCATCACGCTTTATACGCCGACTTACACGGTCGAAGCGCGCGGCGACAATATCGAAGGCGAGGTCATCATCAGCGCGCTCTTTTGTCAGGACGGCTGGATCAGAGAAATTGAAGTAGTAAAAGGCCTGGGGCACGGGCTTGATGACCGCGCTGTTTCAGCCATCAAGAAGACGATGTTTGAGCCTGCCCGGCAGAACAACAAATCAATTGATGCGCGGGCGCAGGTGCTTTATCGCTTCACGCTCGACAAAGTGACCGCCGAAGTGGTGAATCCGAGCCAGGCTCCGGTGAAAGGAACGCAGCCGTGAAAGCGGTCGTGCCTGGTCGGCGTCAATTTCTGAAGCTGGCGGCGGCGTCTTCAGCAACTGTGGCGCTCGGTTGCCTGGGCGTCGGTTATGCTGAACATCAGCAGATCGAAGTTTCACGCGTCGAAGTCAGACTGGCCACGCTGCCCGCGCAATTTGATGGCCTGACCATTGCCCACCTCAGCGACATTCATCACGGCATCTATACCGGCCTTAAATACATCAGCCACTGTGTCGAACTGGTCAATCGCCTGAAACCTGATCTGGTGGCGCTCACGGGCGATTACACGCTGCTCTCAAAAAAATACATCGAACCCTGCGCGGCTGCGCTCAGACCGTTGCGCGCCAATGTCGGAGTCTTTGCCGTGCTGGGCAATCACGATTATTACCAGAGCGCAGGGCTGACGGCGCATGCGTTGCGGCAGGCCGGTTTCACAGTGCTGATTGAAGGGCGCGAACGGCTGGAAAAACGCGGCGCGAAAATCTCGCTGCTCGGCGCTGATGATCTGTTGTACGGACACTGGAACGTGGCGCGGCTGCTTGGCGCAGTTCCCGCTGATGAAACGCGCATCGTGCTGGCGCACAATCCTGATTTCATCGGCAAGGTGGGAGAGCGTGGGCAGTACGCTGATTTTATGATGTCGGGCCACACGCACGGCGGGCAGATTCGCCTGCCGCTGATTGGTGCGCCGCACGTCATTTCTGATTACGGCCAGCGTTTCGTCATCGGGCTGAATCACCTTGACAGCACAACGGGCGGCAAAGGCCCGATGCAGATTTACACGACACGCGGCGTCGGCACCATCTGGATGCCGGTGCGCTTCGATTGCCCGCCTGAAATTGCGCTTTATACTTTGCGGCAAAAATAAAGGAACAAATATTTATGTCCGAACCCGGTCAGCAGTTAAAGCTGGCGATCTTCATTGATTTTGAGAACGTGGAGATTTCGTCGGTCAGGCAATATGGAGAGTTCGATCTGTCGCTGCTGCTGGATCGGATCAGGCCCTGCGGACGGGCCAGCATCCGGCGCGCCTACGGCGACTGGTCATCATCACAGATGGCGGCTTACCGCGATGTTCTGCGTGAACACGCCGTCGAACTGGTGCATCTTTATTCGTACAGTTATCAGCAGGGTGGCAAGAATCGCGCCGACATTCGACTGGCGATTGATGTAATGGAAGTGGTCTTCACACAGCACCACATTGACATTGTCGTGATTGTTTCAGGAGACAGCGATTTTTCCAGCCTCATGTCGCGGATCAGAGAGTACGGGAAGTACACCATCGGAGTGGGCGTCAAGGCGTCGACCAGCGATCTGCTCGTCAAGGCGTGTGACGAATTTATCTTTTACGACGATCTGCTGCCGCAGCATTATGAAAGTCTGAAGCCGGAAGCCGCGCGGAATGTGACTGAGGCCGCCGAGAGTCCGCTGCTGTATGCCGCCCCGGTCAGCGTTCCGGCACAGCCTGTCGCCACAGCCGGACAACTGCTGCCTCCGCCTGTGGCTGAGGTGGCGCTGATGATGGAGAACAGCCCTCCGGGGCCGATGCTGAATCGCCCTGTTTTACAGCGCGTCAGTTTTACAGGCCCCCTGCCAGGCTCTGCGGCCATCCCGCCGGATGCCGGGCCGGTTTCTGAAACACCTGATTTTGCCGCTCTCTCCGGGGTTGCGCAGTTGCGCAGCTTTCTGACCTTTATTGGTCTGCGCCCGCTGCCGCCGGTGTTGCGACGCAAGGCGCTGGCTGAACTGATCAGGGTCGCGCCGGGTTGCCATTTTCTCAAGATCGCTGTTGACCGGATTCGGTCGGGCTACAATTTCAATGTCATGTGGCAACCGGCTGATCTGCGCGAAGCCGCCCGGCTGGCCTGTCGCGCAGAGATTTTTGAATTCGGGCCGGAGCGCCCGTCGCTGGCGTCATATATTCAGCGAGTCAGACAGCCTGATCCGATCCTTGCGGCTCAGCAGGCTGATCAGGCCTGTCTGCGAAAACTGCTGGAGGCCGGTCTGACGCTGAATGCCACTGATGTGGCTGCGCTGCTCTTCTCTTCTGAAGAGGAGGCGGATGCCGCGGAACTGCTCAACGATCTGGTGGCGAAGCGCCTGGCCGTCAGAGTGGAAGGCCGGTACAGAGCGGCTGACGGCGGCGCCGCCATCAGAGTGCTGGATGAAGAACCGCTCGCGGTGGTGCGCGAAGACCTGCGCCGGACGTCGCTGGAGAGTGCTGGTGACATCAGCCGGGCAGCGGCTGAAGAGCTTTTTGCGGAGGCGAGCGACCGCAGCGTGCAGGATTTTGCGAGCAAGGCGCGGGCCGGATTGCAGGCGCTCAAAATTCTGGAGGAACTGATCAGGCGCGGCGAGCCGGGTAATGGCTCGGATGAACTGTTATGGTGGGCGGCGGGTTACTGCTGTTCCAGCGCCGGGCAGCAGTTTCGCGCGCATAATTACCAGGCCGCGCGCCGCTATTATCTGGCCTTCTTCTGGATCATGCAGGAAGGCGAGCTGGCTTGGGAACAACTCACTCCGCTGCTCAGACCAATGCAGGCTTATTACTGGGCAACGGCCACGCACGAACACGGCATTTTTCTGCGCGGCCTCGCGCAGCAGACGCTGGAAGAAGTCTTTATTGAACTGCTCGAAACCTTGTCCGAGAATCAGTATGAAACATTACGCGGAATGGCTGTCAGCCTGGCGCAGGTGAATGCGCCGCTGGTGCGGAGCCTGGCCAGTCAGATCGAACGCAGCTACGAAGATGAATATGGCGATGCGGCAGCAGGAATTCTGCGCTCATCACTGGAACTGGTGACCGGACAGAACCGAAACCAGGGCAGATGAATCAAAGGGGGCATTGTGGGATTGCTGACGCAGAGCGAAGTTTATGAACAGATCGAACAGGCGCAGGCCGCCGGGCGCAGCCTTGCGGTGGCCACGATCATTGCGACTTCGGGTTCGACGCCGCAGCGCACGGGCGCGAAACTGCTGGTCTTTGATGACGGTCGCCTGCTGGGCACGGTCGGCGGCGGTTGTGTCGAAGCCGATGTCTGGGCCGAAGCCCGCGAGGCGCTGGCCGCCCGTCAGCCGCGCCTGTGTCAGTTCACGCTGCGCGATGCGCCCGATGTGCCGCCCGATGAAGAAGGCATGATCTGCGGCGGTGAAATGGAAGTGCTGATCGAAGTGTGGGGGCAGAAATGACGCTGACAGCCGGAGAGATTGGCGCAACAATCAGACAGTCACTTGACGCGGGCCGCTCGCTGGCCATCGTGACGCTGCTGGTACGAGCCGGGCAGCCGGTCGGCGAAACGCTGCGGCTGCTGGTCAGTGAATTCGGCGAATCGGTGGGTGGCACGCTCGGCCTTGCGGAACTTGATGAACTTGCCGCGCAGCACGCGCTGATGCTGCTGGCCGATGAGCGCCAGGAAATCACGACCGCGGGACTGACCGAAATTGCGGCGGCGCACGATCAGCTTTCGGTAATTGGGCGCACGGGCGAGGTCAGGCTGCTGTTTGAAATTTCACGCCCGGTGCCTGAACTGATTGTGTGCGGCGGCGGTCACGTCGGGCAGGCTGTGGCGCGGGCCGGGCGGCTGCTCGACTTTCGGGTCACGGTGATTGATGACCGCGCTGATTTTGCGGCGCGGGATAAATTCCCTGACCCGCAGATCCGGCTGATTGCGGCTGATTTCACTGAAGCGTTACGCTCGCTGAAAATCACTCCCGCGTCGCACGTGGTCATCGTCACGCGCGGGCACAAGCACGATGAATTGTGCCTGCGCGAAGTGGTGGACAAACCGGCACGATACATCGGAATGATTGGCAGCCGCCGCCGCACAGCCACGATTCGCGCCATGCTGTTGCGTGACGGCACACCGCCGGAGCAGATTGAAAGAGTACGCGCGCCAATCGGACTCGACATCGGAGCGCAGACGCCGGAAGAGATTGCCCTGGCCATTCTGTCTGAAATTATCCTGGTCAGGCGCGGCGGCACGGGGCGGCCCAAATCAATCTGGCAGCGGCAGGGCGCAGGGGCAGGCGGCTGATGACCGTTAATTATTTGCTGGCAACGGGTCTGCGGTTTCGGTTAGTATAAACGCGGTTAAGATGTTGCTGACCAAAGAACTAACAAACAAAAAATTTCCACGAGAGAGAGGCGATTCGGGATGGACAGCACAACAACTTTACAAAACGTTCAGGATGCGTTCCTCAATACGATTCGCAAAGACCGGATCAATGTCACCATCTACCTGATCGGCGGAGTCAAGCTGACCGGGAAGATTCGCAGCTTTGACAAATTCTCAGTCGTGCTTGAATCAGGGAATCTGGAACAACTGATTTTCAAGCATGCCATTTCAACCATCTCAATTCCGCGCGGCAGCATTCAGCACTCGTATTCCGGGGCGCACCAGCAGCACGCCGCGCCGTCTGCGCCAGCAGCGCCACCCGCTTCAGCTCCCTCATCAGGTGGCAATCCGGCACCGTCGAATCAGTAACACCAGCAAAGGGCGCGCAAGTCCTGGTCAGACGGATCAGACCAGCGCGCCCTTCGCTTGTCCTGTTTCAAACGTTCGCCAGATGACACGCGGCAAATTCATCACTTTTGAAGGCATTGACGGTTGCGGCAAGTCCACGCAATTGCGGATGCTCGAAAGTTATCTGACGAGCCAGGGCATTGCCTTTGTCGCAACGCGGCAGCCTGGCGGAACCGCGCTGGGTCGGCTGATTCGCGCCGCGCTGCTTGATCCGGCTCACGGTCACGTTCAGCCATTGGCCGAACTGCTGCTTTATGCCGCCGACCGCGCGCAGCACGTCCGCGAACTGGTGCTGCCATCGCTTGCAGCAGGCAGCATCGTGCTGAGCGACCGTTATGCTGATGCGACGGTGGCCTATCAGGGTTACGGCAGAGGCTTCGACCTGAAGCTGATTACGGAACTCAACGAACTGGCGACCGGTGGTCTGAAGCCCGATCTGACGCTGCTCTTTGAGCTGGATGTGACGACCGGACTTGGTCGCGTGAATCGGCGCGGCGATGAACTCAGCGCCGAATCGCAGGCTGACCGGCTGGATCGTGAGCCATCGGAATTTCACGAACGAGTCCGGCGCGGTTATCTGGAAATGGCTGCGCGCGAACCTGAGCGTTTTCGCCTCATCCCGGCTGACCGCTCGATTGATGAAGTTCACCAACTGGTCATCGAAACCGTGCAGGCCTTCATCTGACGTTGCAAATCTGATATTCATTGCCCGCCATGTCCTTCGCCAGCCTGATCGGCAATCAACATAACAAGGAAGTGCTGCAACGCCTGCTCGGACGGGCGCAGTTTGGCGCGACGCTGCTTTTTGCCGGGCCTGAGGGCGTGGGCAAGCGACAGTTCGCGCTGACGCTGGCAAAGGCCGCCAACTGTCAGAAAGCAGAACCGGGCAGTGCGGGTTATCCGCTCGACAGTTGCGATGAATGCCCGGCCTGCAAGCGCATCGAAGCCGGGTCGTATGGCGATGTGACCGAAATCAGACCCGACGGCGTTTACATCAAAATCGCGCAGACCCGCGATCTGGCCGAAGAGGTTCAGTTTCGTCCGCGCGAAGGCCGCCAGCGGTTTTTCATCATTGACGAAGCCGACAGGCTGCGCGAAGAGGCCGCCAATTCGCTGCTCAAAACTCTCGAAGAGCCGCCGCCGACTTCGACCATCATCCTTGTCTCGTCGCGTCCTGATGCGCTGCTGATTACGATTCGCTCGCGGGCGCAGCGGTTGAATTTCAGACCGCTGTCGGTCGAAGAGATGGAAAAGTTCCTGACAGCGAATTACAAACGCCCCGCGCCTGACACCGCATTGCTGGCGCGTGTGACGGGCGGGCGCATCGGGCAGGCAACGGCGATTGACATTACTGAGTACCGCCGCGAACGCCGCGAACTGCTCGGCCTGATCGAACTGCTGGCCGACGGGCGCGACCGCTTCCGGCTGCTCAAGGCGGCGGAGTATTACGGCAAACAGGAGCGCGATGAATTTGAAAAGAAGCTGGAAATGCTGAATTCACTGCTGCGCGACTTGTTCCTGCTCGCGGCAGGCGGCGAACCTGAAGCCATCGTTAACATTGATATTCTCGACCGCCTCGAACCGCTCGCGCAGAAGTCGGGACTGAACAGGCTGATGAGGTGGGTTGAGAAGTTTAATGAACTGCGCGCCAGCCTCAGCATCAATATTAACCGGCAGGTTGCCACCGAGGCGCTGCTGCTGGAACTGAGCCGCACGGGAGCAGACTGAACGGCCTGCCGGATCGAAGCTTTCCTTGACACTCCGCCCCTGCATCTCTATCCTTACCGTTTTGCGCCGACAGTCCGGGGGCTGTCTGTGCCAGTCATCGGCAATCAGCGGATATGTTCGAAGCTTTATCTGACAAACTCAAGAAAGTCCTCAAGGATCTGCGCGGCGAAAGTCGCCTGACGCCGGAGCATCTCGATCTGGCGATGCGCGAGATTCGCATTGCGCTGCTTGAGGCTGACGTCAATTTCAAAGTCGTCAGGGATTTCATTGAGCGCGTCAAATCAAAGGCCATCGGACAGGAAGTACTCGACAAGCTGTCGCCGGGGCAGCAGGTCATCAAGATCGTTCACGATGAAATGGTCGAGATGCTCGGCGGCACTTCGAGCCGCCTGCTCTTTACCTCAAAGCGACCCAACAGCGTGATGATTGTCGGATTGCAGGGATCAGGCAAAACGACCTCGACCGGCAAGCTGTCACGGTGGCTCAAAAAAAATCAGGATCGCAATCCGCTGCTGCTTTCGGTTGACGTTTACCGCCCGGCAGCGCGCGATCAGCTTGCCGTCATCGGCAAACAGCTTGGCATTCCGGTTTTTCCCGGCGAAGGATTGAACGATCCGCTCGAACTGGTCAGAGCGGCGCGGCTGCACTGTGAACAGGTCGGCTTTGACACGCTGCTGATTGACACCGCAGGCCGGTTGCACATTGACGATGCGCTGATGGAAGAATTGCAGCGCATCAAGGCCGAGATGCAGCCGACCGAAACGCTTTTCGTCGCTGACGCGATGACCGGTCAGGACGCGGTCAGAAGCGCGCAGGAGTTTCACAACCGGGTCGGCATTACCGGCGTCATCCTGACCAAGATGGACGGCGATGCGCGCGGCGGCGCGGCGCTTTCGATCAAGGAAGTCATCGGTCAGCCGATCAAGTTTGTCGGCGTCGGTGAAAAGTACTGGGAACCTGATTCGCTTGAGCCGTTCTATCCCGAACGCATTGTTTCCCGCATCCTTGGAATGGGCGACGTGCTGTCGCTCATTGAAAAGGTTCAGTCCGAAGTTGACGAAAAGAAGGCGCTTGAGCTGCAGGAGAAGATGGAGCGGAATCAGTTCACGCTCGAAGACTTCCGCGATCAGCTCGGACAGATGAAAAAGCTCGGCTCGCTGGAAAGCATCATGAACCTGCTGCCCGGCGATCTTTTCAAAGGCATGCCGAAGCTCACGCCGGAAATGACGGCGAAGATGGAAACGGAGATGAAGCGCACCGAGGCGATGATCAATTCGATGACGCCGAAGGAGCGCGAAAATCACACGATCATCAATTCGTCACGCAAGCAGCGCATCGCGCGCGGCAGCGGAACGACCGTCGCGCAGGTCAATGCCATGCTGAATCAGTACGTTGAAATGAAACGGATGATGCAGCAGATGATGGGCGGCGGGATGTTTGGTGGCGGCATGCTGGGCGGACTGGGTGGCAAGGTGGCGCGCCGCATCACGGGCATCGGTTCGCACAAAAAGAAAAAGAAGAAAAAGAGACGGTGAACTGAAGGTCAGCCGGGGCAGCTTTCAACTGACCATTGCCCACTGACAACTTGCGACTGCTTCACCTATAATTCGCCCGCTTAATCAAACCGGAGGTAATTGTCTTGTTAGCTATCAGATTGACCAGAAAAGGGGCCAAGAAACAGCCCATCTATCGTGTGGTGGTGGCTGAGAAGGAAGCGAAGCGCGACGGGCGCTTTGTTGAAATCGTGGGCCACTATAATCCGTGCCGTCAGCCAGCCGAAGTCAGACTGGATCAGGAACGAATCAATTACTGGATTGCACGCGGAGCGCAACCGACTGAGACGGTGCGCAGCCTGATTCGCAAATTCGGCGAGCAGCCTGAACAGGCTTAAGCCGCAATGCTGGTCAGGTCGCGCAGGCGTTTTCCGGCTGTCTGCTCTCACGTCGTGTTCCGGGTATGCAATAGTCCTGCGGCCAGTGAACGTGGCAGCGGCGGGCTGGCGGGCGCATAACTGACTGGAGGTGGGAGCATGAAAGAACTCGTTGAATTGATCGCCAGGGCGTTGGTGGATAATCCTGACGAAGTGAAAGTGCGAGAGATTGAAGGTGATCAGACAACCGTTCTGGAGTTGCGTGTTGCTGATGGCGACCTTGGCAAAGTGATTGGCAAGCAGGGCCGGACGGCCAGAGCGATTCGCACGATTCTCGGCGCATCCGGGATGAAGCTCAAGAAACGCTTCGTGCTTGAGATTCTTGAATGAATGAACTGACGGATTCAGAGGTTCAGTCCCGACCGCCTCAGGAAGAACTGATTACGATTGCCCGCATCGCCCGCCCGCAGGGCGTGCGCGGCGAAGTCATCGCTGATCTGCTGACTGATTTTCCCGAACGATTTGCCGAGCTTGAAACAGTCAGAGCCGTCAGGCCGAACGGAGAAACACGCGCTCTGAAACTGGAACGAAGCCGGTTGCACAAGGGCCGCATCGTTTTGAAATTTGCGGGCTGTGAAACCGTCGAGCGCGCCGATGAACTGCGCGATGCCCGCATCGTGATTGAGCGCAGTCGGCTGATGAAGCTGCCGGAAGATAACTGGTACGAGTTTGAACTGGTGGATTGCGAAGTGGTGACGGCAGCAGGCGAGACGCTCGGACGAGTCAGCAGCATTGACAATTTTGGCGCAGCGCCGCTGCTGAACGTGCAGGGAGCGGGCCGCGAGTACCTGATCCCGCTGGCGCTCAATATCTGCAAAGAGATTGATACGACCCGCAAGCGGATTGTGATTGATCCGCCGGAAGGGTTGCTGGATCTGTGAAAAAGAACGGTTATGCGTTTTGACCTGCTGACCATCTTCCCGGAATTTTTCACCGGGCCATTCGATTTCGGAATGGTGCAGCGCGCGCGGCAGCAGGGCGTCGTTGAAATTGCCGTTCACGATCTGCGTTCTTTTACAACTGACAAGCACCAGATGACGGATGATCGTCCGTTCGGCGGCGGCGATGGAATGGTCTTCAAGCCGGAACCGATTTTCAGCGCCGTCGAATCACTGCAGGCCGCTGACGAAAACAGCGAGGCAGGCAAGCGCACGGCGGTCGTGCTGCTGTCGCCGCAGGGCCGGTTGTTCCGACAGGCCGAAGCCGAGAGCTTTGCGCGCGAATACAGACGGATGATTCTGATCTGCGGGCGTTACGAAGGCGTGGATGAGCGCGTCGTTGAGCATTTGATCACCGATGAAATTTCAATTGGTGATTACGTGCTGACGGGCGGCGAAATTCCCGCGATGGTGCTGGTGGATGCAGTGACGCGGCTGCTGCCCGGCGTGCTGGGCAGCGAAACTTCAGCCGCGCACGATTCGTTCTCTGACGGACTGCTCGATTGTCCGCACTACACGCGCCCGGCGGACTTTCGGGGAATGAAAGTTCCCGATGTGCTGCTGAGCGGCCATCACGCTGAAATTGCAAAGTGGCGCCGCCGAATGGCGCTCAGAAAAACTCTGATGGTGCGGCCTGAACTGCTTGAACAGGCGGCTCTGACCGAAGATGAAAGGCGCTGGCTTGAAGCGCAACGCGCCGGGAAACCTGATAACCAAACTTACTGAGGTGTCATTATGAATGCACTGGACAGCATTGAGAAAGCTTCATTGAAAACCAATATCCCTGACTTTATTCCTGGCGACACGGTTCGCGTGCATGTGCGAATCAAGGAAGGCGAGAACAAGGAACGCCTCCAGGCGTATGAAGGTGTCGTGATTGCCCGCAAGGGTGACGGCATCCGCGAAACCGTGACTGTGCGCAAGACTTCGTTCGGCGTTGGCGTCGAACGCATCTTCCCGCTGCACGCCACGATCATTGACCACATTGATGTCATCAAACGCGGTCGCGTGCGTCGCGCCAAGCTGTATTACCTGCGTGAGCTGCGCGGCAAGGCGGCCCGCATCCGCGAGCGCGATACCCGTGTCAACACAGCGAAAGGCTGAGCGGGTGGCGATTTGAAGGCAGGCGCGAAGCGATCCTGCTTCAGATGATTACGCACCTGAGCCACTCAATCCCGGCTCAGGTGCGTTGCTGCTTTTATCCGGCTTCTTTCCTCTTCATTCTCTGCGGTCTCTGCCATGACTCAGCGGCCACCAGGACAGAAGGAAATCTGCGGGGATGCTTTCGAGCGGCAGGCCTGGCAGGATGGCGCCTGTCTGGTCGCCGGAGTAGATGAAGTCGGGCGCGGCGCGCTGGCCGGTCCCGTCGTCGCAGCGGCAGTGATTCTTGATCCGCAACGGATTCCCGACGGTCTCAACGATTCCAAGAAACTGACCCGGCAGCAGCGCGAACGGCTTGATGCCGCGATTCGCGCATCGGCTCTGGCGTGGGCGATTGCGCGCGTTGAAGCGGCAGAGATTGATCGCATCAATATTCTGGTCGCCACAAAGCAGGCGATGAAAAACGCGATTCTGGCGCTGACGCCTGCGGCAGATTACCTGCTGATTGATGCTTTGATGCTGAAAGACATTGCCCTGCCGCAACGCGCTATTATCCGGGGTGATGCACAGTCAGTTTCCATTGCCGCCGCCTCAATCATTGCCAAAGTTGCGCGTGATGCCCTGATGCGGGATTACGACGCCGTTCTGCCGGGCTATGGTTTTGCGAAAAACGCAGGCTATGGAACTCCCGGTCATCTGCGCGGCCTGCGCGGATGCGGCCCTTCACCGATTCATCGCCTGAGCTTTCGCGGCGTGTTGCCGGAACGCATTCTCTTTGAGGTTTGAAGACAGGCGTGAAGCCCCGACCAACATCAGCCAGAGTCCGCTTTCTTCCCGATTTTTCCGAGCGCACCGCGAATCTTCTCGCCATACTTTTTCTGCTGCTGCTGCCATTCGTCTTTTTCTGGCGCGAGACGCTGGGACGACTGACGCTCGGCGATCAGGATGCGCTGTTCTGGTTCTTCCCGATTTACAAACTCGTCGCTGAACAGATTCGGGCGGGTCATCTGCCGTTGTGGAATCCGTATATGTACAGCGGGATGCCCCTGTTTGCGCAACCACAGGCCGGAGTGTTTGATCCGATCAACTGGATTTACCTGCTCGGCGCAAACTCACGCACGCTGACGCTGGCTCAGGAAATCAGCTTTGGCATTGCGCTGCTCGCCGCCTTCAGTTATGTGCGCAGCCTCGGCTGGAAGCGCCGATCCGGTGTGATTACAGCGGTCATTTATGCGCTGAGCGGCTTTGCCGTTGCGCGCACGATTTATCCGGGTCTGCTGCACATCTTTGCGCTGACACCGTTGCCGCTGGCTGTCATCGAACGAATTTATCAACGCGCGAACACTGCTGATCAAAGCGGCTGGCGGCTGGCTGTGGCAGGCAGCTTTGTGGTGGCGTGGCAGATTTTCGCCGGGCACCCGCAGCCGTTTCTTTACTCGTCATTGCTGGCTGGGAGTTATGCGCTGTTCTGCGCGTTTTTCCGAAGCGATCAATTTGCTGAAGTTTCAGAACCAGGCCGGGGGAGGCAGTTCAATTCATTTCGCTTTCTGCTGCAATGCGCGGTGATGTATCTGGCCGGAGCGGGACTCGCAGCCGTGCAGTTGCTGCCCGCCGCTGAATTTGCGCGCCAGTCCGTGCGCCAGGAGTGGACTTATGAAATGTTCACGGCTCATTCGCTGCATCCGGTTTCATTGCTGACGGCGCTGTTTCCTTACTTTCACGGCAGCGGAAAGGAAATTTATCACCTGCCGTTCTGGGGCCGGTACTGGCACCACAACGAAGCGCAGATTTATCTGGGCGCGCTGGCCCTGTCGCTGGCCGTAACTGGCTTTGTCGTTGCGTGTCGTGCGCGCTTCAGCGTCGGAATTTTCTGGGGCATCGTGGCCATTATGGCCGGGCTGCTTTCAATGGGCCGTTACGTCCCGCTGCTGCCTCAACTGATTTACCGGATTCCGGTGCTGAACGGATTTCGCAGTCCCAACCGTCACTGGATGGAAGTCACTCTGGCCGTCGCTGTCCTGGCGGGTTTCGGCGTCGAATATCTGTTGCGCGAAATCGAAGGAACTGAAAAGTCGAAAAATCATTTCACCCTGTCAGCCTCCGGCATCGCCGGAATTTCCTCTTTGGTCATCACGCTGTTTTGCGCTGCCTGCGGCCTGTTCGTTCTTGCCTTCAGGCAATCGGCAGAATCTTTTATTCGCCGGTTGCCTGAACTTTCGTCATTGCCCGGTGACTTTTTGAAGGAAGCTGGCGCTGAATTTTACGTGCCTGTGATCTCTGCTGCCGCAGCTTTGCTGGTGATAATTGCTTTTACCCGGAATCGGCAGCGATGTTACCCATTACTGCTGCTTGTCCTGCTTGGCGATTTTTATCTCTACGCTTTTTTTGCTCCCATCAACAGCGCGAAAAAAACAGAATCAGTAATGGGGCGGGCAATTCCGGCTGCGATCAGCAATGAAGCGGGAATCTTTCGTTATCACCAGGTTCTGGCCGGAGCGGGAGCGGGCGACTTCAGGCCCGACTGGTTTTACGGATCTGAGATGACCAGTGGTTATGATCCGCTGGTCAGCCTGCGATATAAAACTTTCAGCGGCATTGATGAAGCCGGACACAGTTACCTCATCTCTCCACTCGAAACGAAAGACTGCACCCTTGACCTGCTGAATGTGCGATACGCGCTCGTGCCTGAAACTGTGCTGACCAGTTCGATAAATAATCCGGCAAAGAGTGTCGCCGCGGCTTTGAATGACAGTTCAAGATGGCAGCAGGTGAATGGCCTTACTGCGCAGACCGAAGCCGGAGTTCAGCTCATTTACAAAAACCTGAGGTCATTGCCGCGTGCCTGGCTGGTGGGGCAGGTGGCAGCAGCTTTTGAAGGAGATCAGTTAAAGATTATTCGTGGAGATTACCCTGAAGAAAAGTGGCGCAATTTTGATCCGCGTCAGACAGCACTTGCAGAACCGGAAACAGCCGGAGAACTCGCTGCTGCGGGTCTGAATGCTTCAACGCTGAAGACTGATAAATCGCCGGGTGAAGTACTCAGCTTCACCAGAGAATCGCCTGCTGAATTTCAGGTCGAAGTGCATACCGCAGAACCAGCGATGCTGATCATCAGTGAAATTGCATTTCCGGGCTGGCGCGCGGAAGTTGATGGCGCCAGCACCAGAATTCATCGCGTGAATTACGCGCTTCAGGGAGTGATCATTCAACCGGGAAAGCATCTGGTGAAGTTTACTTACTTCCCGGCCTCGCTGCTGACAGGAACTCTGATTTCAGGCGCGACAGTCCTGCTGCTTATGTCATTGCTGTTTGTAACCAGCTACGCCCGCCGGACATTACGGTTTGATTGATCCACCCTCAGACATTG
>JAXLQP010000008.1:0-215000 GCA_046331565.1 Blastocatellia bacterium | reverse complement strand
CAGCGAAACGTTTTTCTGATTTTCCCACTATTAATCGGACACAGCAGTTGGAAGAACCGGATTGAAGTCCCAAATGAAAATGGCCGCCCTGGTTGATGACGAAGGCGACCTGAGCGAAATCCGATTGTGAGATCACTGGAAATGGGCACTACAGGATTCGAACCTGTGACTTCTGCCGTGTGAAGACAGCACTCTACCGCTGAGTTAAGTGCCCATGAAAAGACAGCTTTGAAACAGCTTTCTCAAGCGGTGCAGATACTAGCAAAGACGCCGTTACTGCGTCAACGGATGGCCCACTGGAACACTGCTCAGCCAGTAGTGAACCTGCTATTTCCCCTCTTTCCCCCCATTGGTTAAATCAGATCTGAAAAGCAGGCTCCTCAGCCAGCATTATTGAAGTCTGCTGCCAGATACCTCGCACATTTCAGCCGGCGTAAAAACCTTTCAACCCGGAGGTGTAAGATGCCGTGCCTGAAATCAATCATGAGCCTTTGCCTGTCACTTGCTGTCAGTTTGTTGTTCCTGAATACAAGAGTGACAGGTGACGATCTGGATTACTTTGTCATTGAAGGGGCAGTTACGGACAGCAACGGGCAGCGAATCGTCAAAGCCGGAATCACCGCTCGCGCTGTGTCAACGAATCAGGAAAGGTCAGTTGTGACTGATGACAATGGCTGGTTCCGACTGACTTCACTGGTGCCGGGGAGTTATGAATTGCGGGCTGAGGTGAAGGGGTTTCGTGTCCTTCAGTATTCAGTCAGTGGTGAAGCCGGTACTACCCTGCGCCGCGATTTCAAACTGGAAGTCGCCAGGATCAATGAACAGATGGTGATTGAAGCTGGGAGTGAGCTGGCCGGGATTGATGTTTCCCGGACGGTAATCGGAGGAACGCTGACAAAACGCTGGATTGATGAACTGCCAAATGACAGCCGGAATATTTATGATCTGATCGTGCTGTTTGCAGGCGCTTCGCTTCCGGCCTTCAGTGAAAGTGGTCTGGCCGAAGGTGACACAAAGGATCGTTTCCGCCAGTCACCGGAAGAGGCCGGGATTTTCGCGCTCAATGGTGGGACGCCTTTTTCAAACAACCTGACGATTGAAGGTCTGGATAACAACGATGACCGCGCAGCGCGTGAACGCTTTGTGCCGACCACAGATGCGGTTGATGAATTTCAGGTGATTGCAAATCAGTTTTCTGCTGAATACGGGCGTGCTGCGGGTGGCCGGGTAAACCTGCGACTGCGGGCCGGGTCAAATCAATTGCGCGGGCGCGGGTTTTACTATTTTCGGGACGAAAGTCTCAACGCAAATTCGGTGACGCGAAATTCAGATCCGGCGCGTGGCTTCAGACTGCCTTACCAGCAGCACAATCCCGGAATAAGCCTGGGCGGGCCAATCGTGCGCAACCGGGCTTTTTTCTTTGCGGCGTATGAATACGACAACATCTATGACCGCGCTGAAATCGCTGCTCTGGTGCCTGTCAGTACCAGTTCTGCCTTTCGGCTGCCGCAGCCAACCGGCGCAAACCTGGGCAGCACAGCGACAGACAAAAATGGCAAAGCGATAGTGGTGAATGGCGGCGCGGCGGTCGGGCTTTACGATGTCGAGGTTACCACGCCCAGAGTCGCGCAGACATTTCAGGCCAGGATGGATTACAACGCTGGCAGCAATCACAATGTCTCAGGGCTTTTCATGCTGGCGCGACAGCGCGATGAGCGTGGCTTTCCGGGCGGTCGCCGCACGCTGGAGACGCTGCGACAGACAGGGCGTAACAGTGAAGCTCTGGCATTCGCAGATAATTTTGTGATTTCACCGAAACTCGTCAATGTCGCGCGGTTTCAGTTCTCACGACTGACGCCGGTTGACGGGCCGCTGAATGACAGCCCGGTGGTGCTGATTGAAACTGATGATCCGCGTGATGTGCCGGGCAATGCCAGCGCCAATCCGCTGACGCGCGCGGGCACTCTGCTGGCCGGTTCAAGCAATCTCAGCGGGACTGACCGGCGCGAAAAACGCTGGCAGATTCAGGACACGCTGGCGCTCGTGCAGGGGCGCAGCACTCTGCGAGCGGGCGCGGATGTTCAGGTGATTCGTTCAGGTTTTGTTGATCTGGGGGATGTGACGGGGACATATCGTTTTGCCTCACCGGCAGATTTTCTGGCCGGAAAGCCTGCGCGCTATCAGCATCGCTTCAATACTGCATCTGAACTGCGCAATACCTACACTGGTCTGTTTCTTCAGGAAGACTGGCGCGTGAGATCGAATTTACTGGTCAGCGCCGGTGTGCGGTGGGATCAGGAAACAATTTTGCACGACCGGAATAATTTCAGCCCGCGATTGTCGTTTGCGTGGGATCCGTTTGGAAACGGCAGGACAGCAGTGCGAGGCGGCTACGGAATTTTCTACAGCCGCGCGCTGTTGCGCACGCTGGATGATTTCGTGCTGACCTCGAACAAGGTACTGGTTGATACTGACAACGAAGCGGCGAAACCGCTGCTCGCGCAGCTTCAGTTTCCGCAAACCCTGACGGCCAGTGATTCACGCATTTCACAGTATGGTGTCCGCGAAGCAGGATTCATTCGCAGGCTCAGCCCCGGCATTCGCATTCCTGAGAGCTATCAGGCCGCGCTCGGAATCGAGCGTGAACTTGGCAAAAGGTTCAAGGTCGAAATCAATTATGTTTTCAACCGGGGGCTGCATTTATGGCGCGAAACAAACGCCAATGCTCCGCGCCTGCCTGCGGGTTTCAGCGACTGGGCTGAATATCTGACTTCGCGTGATTTCAATAACGCCATTGATCCGGTCACAAAACAGCGCCCGATTACCAGCACGGGCAATGCCGATCTGGTGCGCTTCAATCTGAGTACAACGCCGAGCGAGACGAAAAAAGAGAACGGGAAAACCGTCATTGTTTTCGGGCTGAACAATCCTTCGACCAGCAACGCGACGAGCGGCATCAGGGCAGCGCTCGCCACCATTCGCGCGTTTCGTCCTGATCCGCAACTGACGCAGGTTGAACTGCTCGAAGCACGCGGCAACAGCTTCTATCACGGCGTCAGTTTTGAATTGCACAGCCGTCTGACCACGCAGGCTTCGGTGCGCGCGGTTTACACGCTCAGCAAGCTGATTGATGACGGAGTTGTAAACACCTCGTCGCCGCTGGTCGCAGGTGATTTTGGTCGTGAACGCGCGGTCAGCCTGCTTGATGCGCGACACCGTTTTGCCTTCAGTGGCGTGTATCAGTTGCCACGAGTGCTTGGCCGAATCAATGCAGCAGGCATTCTGACCGTCAGTTCAGCGCGCCCATTTACCATCGGCGCCAACGGCAATGACCGCAATCTTGACGATGTGAACAATGATCGCCCGAATTTCAGCGGTAACGCGGCTGAGATTCGCTGGCGCAAACCAGGGGAAACGCTTGCGCCTGCGCTGTTCAGTGCTTTTTCGCTGCCGACCATCGGCACAAGCGGAACGCTCGGACGCAATGCCGGGCGCGGCCCCGCGCAGTGGCAGCTCAGCCTGAAACTCTCGCGCCGGTTCAGCCTGGGTGAACACCGTCACCTGATTCCGCAGGTGGAAATCTTCAATCCTTCAAATTCGACGGTCTATGCCTTCGGCGCTGAATATGTGGATTATGCGCCGTCCAGTCCGGGTGATTTCCTGACTCCGCCGCGCGCGTTCAGAGCGCGCACAATCAGGCTGGGACTGCGGTTTGATTTCTGAGCGGGCGAAAAGCAGCCACAAACTGACACGAATTTTCACGAATTGAAGCTTCATCAACTGTGTTGCGGCTGTTCCTTCATTCGGGTCAATTCGTGGTCTGTCTTCCCTGGTTTTACCACTATTGTTTTCTTTTTGCCGCGTTTGCGGTCGTGTGCTAAATTCGTGGTCAGAGGTGAAGCGTCGCTGGCAATTTTTCTGAATCAGGACGAGCCTGCGAAGCGGCCTTCAACGGTCTCGCCCCTTTTGAGTTGTGACCTCAATCAGCGGAGTCTCATTGATTACGAGTACCACACGGCGGCTGCAGGATTTGCAGAGCCACATCGAACAGGTCATTCGCGGCAAATCAGAAGCCGTTCATCTGGCCATTGTGACGCTGCTGGCTGGCGGTCATCTGCTGCTCGAAGACGTGCCGGGCGTGGGCAAGACCACGCTGGCGCAGACGATTGCGCGGTCGCTGGCGTGCAGCTTTCAGCGCATTCAGTTCACCAGCGACCTGCTGCCTTCAGATATTGTCGGTCTTTCGATTTACAACCAGCAGAACGGCGATTTTGAATTCAAACCCGGCCCGATTTTCGCCAACATCATTCTGGCCGACGAAATCAACCGCACGACTCCGAAAACACAAAGCAGCCTGCTGGAGGCAATGGCTGAAGGTCGCGCCACCATTGAAAATCAGACTTACGAACTGCCGCGCCCGTTTCTGGTGCTGGCCACTCAGAATCCGATTGAGCATCACGGCACTTACCCGCTGCCTGAATCGCAGCTTGACCGCTTTCTGATGCGCGTGCGGATGGGTTATCCGTCGGTCGAATTTGAACGTCAGATTCTGCGCAATCAGACGGTGAGCAAGCCGGTTGATGAACTGACGCCGGTCATGACGGCTGAGGATGTGCTGGAACTTCAGGCGGAAGTCAGGCGCGTCAGAGTTGATGACGCGCTGCTTGATTACCTGCTCGCCATCGTTGAAGCAACGCGCAAATCCGAAGTGCTTGATCTCGGCGTCAGCCCGCGCGGTTCGCTCGCGCTTTATCGCGCTGCCCAGGCGCTGGCGCTGACCGAAGATCGTGATTACTGCATTGCCGACGACATCAAACGGCTGGTCATTCCCGTCTTCGGCCACCGCATCATTGTCAGTTCACGTTACTCCACCCGTCTGCGGCGCGGCGAAGAATCGGACGCCGTGCTGACCGAAATCATCAAAAACATCCGAGTCCCGATCTGAGGGAAGGCAAAAGGCAAATGTCAAAAGGCAAAAGGAAGCAGGCGGTGTGCGGCTTCTGATTTCTGATTTTTGAGCTTTGCCTGGTGCCTTGTGATTCCGTTATGCCACTGCCTGAATTTCTGCAGGACAAAAAAGCAGTGCGGTTCGCGGTGATTTCGTCGCTGATCGTGATTGCGGCGCTGGCGGCGGCAGTTGTTTCAGCGGCGGCGGCGCAGCTTGGCGAATACGATCTGGCTTCGCTCACTTCAAAGATTGCGCTGGCGCTCGCGCTGGTGATTGCGCTTTATGTGGTGCCGCGCCTGGCGCAGAACGTGAGGCTGGAACTGTTGCGCGCCAACCTGTCGCTGGATGTGACAAGCGCGGGCTGGATCTTCTGCACGTTTATCATCGTGGTTGGCATTGCGTCGCTCAGCACCGGCAACAATCTGCTTTACCTGATTCTGGCCATTCTGCTGGCGACGCTGGTGGTTTCCGGCATCGCCTCGCGCGTGAACATCAACGACACTGATGTGGCGCTCAGGTTCCCTGATCACATCTTTGCCGGAGAAAAGACCCGCCTTGAAATCGCCGCCACCGGCCATAAAAAATTCATTCCATCGTTTTCGCTGTCAGTCGCCATCGCCGCCGAAAAAGTGCAGCGCGGGTTCTGGCAGAAAAAAAAGAAGGAATCGAAAATTGCGGCGCAGTTGCGGCGGTTTGCGCCGCTGCTCGCACAGCCGGTCTGCTTTCCGATCATTCCAGGCGGCGCAGAAGCGCACACCAGCCTGGAATGCAGCTTCGCCCGGCGCGGCATTTATCCGGTCAGGGGCTTCACCATCAGGTCGCGCTTTCCGTTTGGTTTTGTCGAACGGCGGCGCTTCATCGAAGCGAGCGGCGAAATCATCGTTTACCCGCAGCCGCAGCCGCTCGATGATTTTTATCACCTGCTGCCGATCACGCAGGGGCAGATGGAAAGCCCGCTCAAGGGCAGCGGCAGCGATCTGTACGCGATTCGCCAGTACCTGACCAGCGATCACCTGCGCCACGTTGACTGGAAGGCGACGGCCCGGACGGCGCAACTGATGGTGCGCGAATACACACGCGATGATGACTGGCGCATTACGATTGCCTTCGATCATTACGCCATTGCCGAGACGGCAGAGTTCAGCGAAAAATTTGAAGGCGCCGTGACGCTTGCGGCCAGCCTGATTACGCATTTCATGGCCGAAGGCGCAGAGGTTCGGCTGGTGACTGGCCGCGACGATCTGGGCTTTGGCCGCGACGAAGCGCATCGTTACAAACTGCTGCGTCACCTGGCCCGCCTCGCTCCGGTCACTGAAAAAACAGAGCAGGCAGCAAAGCCGGAACGCGAAGAAACAATTTCGTGGAGCCTGCTTGAGCGCCTGCCGACGCTGGCCGCTGACGATCAGTTCAGGATTCTGATCACGCCCGCACCGCGCGGTTCAATCCCGGCCAGCGTCTGGCGCGCTGCGCATGTGGTTTACTTTGATGATCTGCGAAATAGTGGTTAGTGATCAGTGGTTAGTGGCCAGTGAAAAGAAATGGTCTTCTGCTTTTCACTAACCACTGACCACTGACCACTAACCACTGACCACTTATGTCTCTGGATCGTTACTTCAGGATTTCATCATACGCGCTGGTGGCGACGAGCTTTCTGATGCTGGTGGCGACGGGGTATCTCGATTTGCTGGCTCCGGCGCTGTATGCGGGCGTGCTGGTGACGGGATGGCTGATTGACAGCGGGCGGTTGCGGTGGCGGGTGCCGAAAAAGCTGGCGAACTGGCTGGTGGTGGCTTATGTGCCGCTGGCGCTCGGTGACTGGCTGGTGCTTGGATCAGCGCCGGTGGTGGTGGTGATTCATTTCATTCTGTTTGCTTCATCGCTCAAGCTGCTTCATCCGAAAGAGAATCGTGACTGGCTGTGGCTTTATGTGGTGGCGTTTTTTGAAATGCTGCTGGCCGCAGGGATGACAATTGACACGACGTTTTTTGCGCTGATGCTGATCTTTCTGTTTGCGGCGCTCTCGACGTTGACGAGTTTTGAAATTCGTCGCGCGCAGCAGGAAGCTGGCGCGAGCGCCGCCGAAATTGAAATCAGAAGAGAAGCGCAGGCCGAGCGGCGCACCGTCGGTCAGTTGCGCTGGAGGCCATTAAGTTATTTCTCGCTGCTGGCGCTCGTGGTGATTCTGCTGCTGGCTGCGCCGCTCTTTCTGGCGATGCCGCGATTGTCATCGGGACTGTTTGGCGGCGGGCTGATGAGCGGAGCCACGCTTTCAGGTTTTTCAGACAAGGTGCGCATCGGTGATGTGGCGCAGGTCAAACTCAATCCGCAGGTCGTGATGCACGTGCGCGTGCAGCAGCCGCCTGAGCAGTACCGGATGCCGCTGCGCTGGCGCGGGGTCACGCTGGATCGTTATGAAAACGGCAACTGGAGCGATTCGACCCGGCAGCGCAGGTTTCCGCTGCTGCAAAAAGGCGAAGGCTTCGAGGTTGAGCCGATCACTGATCGCAGGTTTCTGACGCGACAGGAATTTTATCTGACGCCGCTTGATACCGGCGTGCTGTTCGCTGCGCCAAAACCACTGCTGGTCAATGTCAGATCGCTGGCGCGACTTTATCAGGACAGGAGCGACGGGTTGTGGGCTGGCGGCAGTCGTTCGGGCTATCTGGTTTACACCGTGCAGTCTGATACGCGTGTGTATCGTGAAGCTGAACTCAAGGCCGATAATCAGCGCGATTATCCGATTGAGATCAGACAGCGTTACCTGCAACTGCCCGCCGGGCTGGACGCGCGCATCGGTGAACTGGCCGCGCAGATCACACGCGACACTCACACGCAGCACGACGCGGCGCGACGCATTGAAGAGTACCTGCACACTTCGCTGAGTTACACGCTCGATCTGAAGCGCACGACAAGCGGCGATCCGCTGCCCGATTTTCTCTTCAACGTGAAGGCGGGACATTGTGAATACTTTGCGACGGCGATGACGATCATGCTGCGCACGCAGGGCATTCCGGCGCGGCTCGTCAACGGATTTCAGACGGGCGAATACAGCGAGATTGCCGACTGGTTCACGGTGCGGCAGTCAGACGCGCATTCGTGGGTTGAGGTTTATTACCCGCAGCACGGCTGGGTGGCCTTTGATCCGACACCTGCCGCCGGGCTGAACAAATACGAGGGCGGTTACCTGGCGGTGCTGCGGCATTACGGCGAAGCGGTCGAACTTTTCTGGATGGAAAAGGTCATCGGCTTTGACGCGCAGGATCAGCTTTCGATTGCGCTGAGAATGCAGCGGCTGCTTTCGTCGTGGCAGGGCGATGCTGCTTCAAAATGGTCTGACTGGCGCGAGAGCTTTGCTGAGTGGCTGCGGTCGTGGCGCGAAGGCAGAAACGGCGCATTGCTGGATTCATCAATTCCTGATCTGATTCGCAACCTGCTGCTGCATCCGGTGGCGCTGGCTTTGTACTGCCTGATCGGGCTTGCCGGGGCTGGCTGGTTCTGGCGTCAGCGGCAGCAGTCGTGGCGGCACCGCGCCACACGTGATGCCGAAGGCTCAGCCGTAGCGTTTTATCAGGAGATGCTGGATGCGCTCGCCCGCGCCGGTTACGAACGCCGACCCGATCAGACGCCGCACGAATTTGCCAGTGCGCTGTCAATTCCGGCAGTCACCGAAATGACCCGCATCTATCAGCAGGTGCGCTTCGGCGGCGGCAAGTTGACCAGCGCCGAAATCGAACTGATCAGCCACCTGCTCAAAGACCTGAAAAAACAAAAAACTTCAGAGCTGAACTGAACTCCGACGATCTGAAAAAGTGACAGCGGAACAGACAGCAGAGGCTCAACGCAAAGAGACAAAGAACACAAAGAGGAGATAAGGCATTTCCGCTTTGCGCACTTTGCTTTTGCATTGAATCTTTCCTGACAGGTTCAATCCTCCGAACTTTTTCTGCGCGCCAGTGGGATAAACTCCGGCCTTCAGCTATCATCGCTGCGAGCGAACGGTCGTCCCGTTGAATAACTCAAACCGCAAAACATTCAGGCAGGATTGACCGGATTAACCGGATGGGCGCAGACAGCAGGCCTGATCTGCTTTCTCGTTCATCCTGTCTGATTTTCCCTGGCTCTGTGCAGTCTGATTCAAATCCTCAGGCTTTCAGGACTGAAAAGAATGGGTTATGCCGCTGTCATCAGTATGTACACCGCGTTCCTCTTCGTGGGCTGGTTCGCCGCGCGCAAGGTGAAGGACGGAACGGCGACCGATCTGATTGTGGCCGGGCGTTCGATGCCCTTGTGGATTGCGACGCTGACGATGACGGCGACGTGGGTTGATGGCGGCTATCTGCTCGGCACGGCTGAAGGCGCTTACAAATCGAGCGTGGCGCTCGGCATTCAGGGCGGGTTGTGTTTCGGCATCAGCCTGATTCTCGGCGGGCTGTTTTTTGCGCGCCGGATGCGACGCTTTGAATTCACGACGCTGATTGACCCGTTTGAGGCGCGCTTTGGAAAAAAATGGGCGGCGGTGCTGTTTCTGCCCGCGATGTTTGCTGAGGTTTTCTGGAGCGCGGAACTGCTTGTCGCCATCGGTTCGACGTTCGGCGTGATCCTGGGCATGAAGCTGACGACGGCGATTCTGATTTCAGCGATTGTCGTGACGGCTTACACAATGCTCGGCGGCATGTGGTCGGTGGCTTACACCGATGCGTTTCAGCTTGGACTGGTGGCGCTCGGACTCGCGTTTGCGCTGCCGGTGATGCTGGATGCGACGGGCGGCGTTGGCAATACGTTGTCAGCTTATCTTGCCGCGCGGCCTGATCGCGGCGGGCTGATTCCGCCGCTGCAGGCAAACGGCGGCTTCTGGACGACGCAGACGATTACGAACTGGTGGGATGTGAGCGTAATGCTGATGCTCGGCGGCATTCCCTGGAACTGTTATTTTCAGCGCGTGCTGTCGTGCCAGACGCCTGCAAGAGCGCAGGAGCATTCAATTCTCGCCGGACTGCTGACGATTCTCTTTACCGTGCCGCCGCTGCTGCTCGGCATTTCGGCTTTCAGTTATCACTGGCCGACTGATTTATTGGCGCGGCTTCAGGAACAGCCTGCCGACACGCTGCCGATGATCTTTCGTTACGTCACGCCGACGATGATCAGTCTGCTCGGACTTGGCGCAATCATCGGCGCAGTGACTTCGAGTTTCAGTTCATCAATCCTGTCTGCCGGTTCGATGTTCGCCTGGAACTGCTGTCACCGGCTGCTGCGGCCTGATTTGTCGGTAGTGCAGATGAAGCGGCTGATCCGGTTGTCAATCGTGCTGCTCGGCGCGGGCGCGGCGGTGATGGCGCTGAAGGTGCAGAGCGTGCAGGCACTGTGGTTCTTTACGAGCGATCTGGTCTTTGTGCTGCTCTTTCCGCAACTGGTCTTCGCGCTCTTTGACCCGAAAGTGAATCGCACCGGCTCAATCACTGCGTTCTGTGTCTCGCTGGTGCTGCGCCTCGGCGGAGGCGAACCGCTGCTCAGCCTGCCCTCGTTCATTCCCTATCCTGAAATCTTTTCCGCGCTGCTGCCCGGCAATCCGAAAGACTGGTATGACGGAAGCGCGATGCTCTTTCCCTTCAAGACGCTGGCCGCTGGTGTCGGCCTGGTGCTGTTGCCGCTGGTTTCACGACTGACAGCAAAACATGACAAGCCAAAACCGCTGCGCAACGTGGCGGAAGGTGAGCAGGCGCAGGTAGCAGAACTGTAAATCCCCTTGTCCGCTCGGTCATGTCTGAAATCTGATCTAAAGCGTCTTCAGATACTCCATCACCTGCCGCTTTTCCTTCTCGCTCAGTTTGAATCCGAACGGGTGGCCCTGATTGCCGAGGCCGGGCAGGGTGGTGTCCACGATGCGGCGCTTTGCTTCGGGGAATAAATCGGGCGCGGCGGGGCCGGGGAGCGGTTCGACTTTGAGGCCCAGATTCTGCTGGTCGTATTCCTTTGCGCCGCCCGTGCGACGGAAGTATTTCGGGCGGGCTTCCTGCGTCAGCACGCCGTAAATCGTCGGCACTGAGCCGTTGTGAAAGTACGGCGCTGAGGCCCACACGCCATCCAGGGGCGGGGCGATGTAACCATTCGGGTCTTCTTCGGCGTGCGAACTGTTTCCGGCAAACCAGGTCTTGTTGAAGTAGGCGCGGAACTCTCTGGTCAGGCCTTTCAGTCGGACTGAGTCAGTGCCGATCACCTCAAGCGGGATCAGCTTGTTCGGATATTTGCCGTCAGAACCGTAAGTGCCGTGACATTGCGCGCAGGTTTTCTCGAAGACTTTCCTGCCGTCAGCCGCGAGTTTGTCATCCACCGGCCAGGGATATTTCGGCGGCTGAATGGTGCGCAGGTAAGCCAGCACGTCTCTGAACTCGCCTTCCCACGAGCGAATCTTTTCACCGTTCGGCTCGCCCATCGTGAACTGCATAATCGGGCGCGTGAAATCGCCTTTGACTCCGGCGTCAACATAAAGCGCAGTCTTCTTTTTCAGGTGCCACCAGGGAATCGCGTCAAGGTCGCTGTCCCTGTAATCGCCCATCGGCAGCGGCTCCTTGCGCGTCGAAAGGTCTTCGTTGCGGCGGCGCAGTAACTCGACGCTGAAGACGAAGGCATTGGTGCGACCGCGCGACATGCCGAATGACAATTCAAATGGCGGCTTGTAGCGCGTCAGCTTTGTCAGGTCTTCATAGAGCGTCTGCATATCAAGTTCGGTGTTTGGCATGCCGATCATGCTCTGACCTGTGCCGGGCACGCGGCCACCGTGACAAAGCATGCAGTTCTGCACCCAGCCGCCCTGCTGATTGACGACGAACTGCATCGGCGCGCCTTTGTTGTCCCACGTCGCTTCAGAAAAACCGTAACGCTCGAATGCCAGCCTGCGAACCGAATCAGGATCGTTCTGATCAATCCTGGCTTTCCATTCCGGTTCCCACACGCGGGGCAGCATTTCGAGCAGCTTTGCCGAAAGCAGCATCATCCCGTAAGGATTATGCGTCAGGTTCTGAAACCCGCGCTCTTCAGGCGTCATCGCAGCGGCTGAGGCAGAAGCGGGCGAGTTGTGGCTGGCAGAACGAAATTCAGGAAAGGCGAAGATGGCCGACACGGTCAGAAAAACGACCAGCGCGAAGATGCGTGGCAGGCTGCGTGTGGAAAGCATGGCGTTTCCTCCATCAACAGGGCAGGTGCAGTAAGTTTTCAGTGTGAAATGCGACCGCGAAAAGATAGCTGATTCACGTCCGGCTGTACAGATTTCAGCCGCTCTGTTCAAGCCAAATGCAGTCAGAGTAAACTGGCTTCATTCACAGACCATGAAAACCGCCCGCTGCTTCACCGGGCGGAAAATTGAACGATTGAGAGCGCGGTCTGATTTCAGAAGACACAATGATCATCAGAAAAATATTTGCCTGGGGTGTGCATCTTTACACGGCGCTGGGGCTGGTGGCCGCAGCGGGCATTGCCGTGCTGCTCGTTCGCGGCGGCGAAGAATCGTTCAGGATGGCTTTTTACCTGATGTTCATCGCTACTGCGATTGATACGACTGACGGCTGGCTGGCGCGGCTGGTGAATGTCAAAGAGGTCACGCCGGGTTTTGACGGGCGGCGGCTGGATGACCTGATTGACTTTCACACTTACACGACGCTGCCGCTGCTGCTCATCTGGCGCGCAGGGATTATGCCTGCGGGGCAGGAATGGTGGCTGCTGCTGCCGCTGCTGGCGAGCGCGTACGGTTTTTGTCAGACGCAGGCCAAGACGGCTGACAATTACTTCCTGGGTTTTCCTTCGTACTGGAATATCGTCGCGTTTTATTTGTACCTGCTGCGGCTGCCGTCGTGGTGGTCGCTGGCCATCGTCGTCGTGCTGGCGCTGCTGACATTTGTCCCGTCGCGGTATCTGTACACCACGCACGGCGGGCCTTTCAGCATTGTCACGAATGTTTTCGGCTCAGCGTGGGCGGTGTCGCTGCTCGTGATTCTGGCGCAGATGCCCGATGTTTCAATGTGGCTGGTGTGGGCCTCGCTGAGCTTTCCGGTTTATTACATGCTGGCATCGTGGGCGATCACCATTCGCTTCTGGTTTGGCGAACGTCAGCAACCGGCAGCGCGCGATTACGAAATCACGCCGGATCACGCCATTTCAAAAGACTGAAGCAGTTACTTTCAGGATGCATCCCATGCACACACACGATGAAACGCAGGAGCAGATGGTTCGCAGCGTCCGCGAATTTGTGGAGCGCGAAATCATTCCGGTGGCGAGCAAACTGGAACACGCCAACGAATATCCGCACGCAATTGTCGAAGGCATGAAACACCTCGGCCTCTTTGGCGCGAACGTGCCGGAAGAGTATGGCGGGCTGGAACTGAGCTACACGACTTACGCGATGATCGTCGAGGAACTCGCGCGCGGATGGATGAGTGTGGTTGGCCCGCTCGGCACGCATTCGGTCTGCTGCGATGTCATTGCGCGCTTCGGCACTGACGATCAGAAGCGCGAATTTCTGCCGCAGATGGCGACGGGCGAACGGCGCGGCGGACTCGCATTGACTGAAGCAGACGCCGGAACTGATGTGCAGGCGATCAGAACAACGGCTGTGCGGCGGGGCGATGGTTACGTCATCAACGGCGCAAAGATGTGGATCACGAACGGTCGTTACGGCAACACGTTCGTGCTCGCTGCAAAGACCGACACGCGCGCCGACCCGCCGCACAAGGGCATTTCAGCTTTCATCATTGAAAAAGGCGGCGCAGGCTTCAGAGTCGAGCGCGACATTGACAAGCTTGGTTACAAAGGCGTCGAGACGTGCGAACTGGTCTTTGAGGATTTCTTTGTGCCTGCGAAAAATCTGATCGGCGGCATTGAAGGCGAAGGTTTCAGGCACATTATGACGGGGCTTGAAAGCGAGCGCATCAACGTGGCGGCGCGCGGTGTGGGCCTGGCGCGCGCGGCATTTGAGGACGCGATCAGTTACGCGCAGCAGCGGCGCACCTTTGGCAAACCGATCTGCGAGCATCAGACGATTCAGAACATGCTGGCCGACATGGCGACGAAGATTGAGGCAGCGCGACTGCTCGTTCGCTCTGCCGCTGAAAAAAAGGATCGCGGCGAACGCTGCGACCTTGAAGCGGGAATGGCCAAGCTCTTCGCCACCGAAGCCGCGCAGGAGATTGCCTTGCAGGCGCTGCGCATTCACGGCGGCAACGGCTACGCGAAGGATTTTCGCGTTGAGCGTTATTACCGCGATGCGCCGCTGCTGATCGTTGGCGGCGGCACAAACGAACTTCAGCGTCTGATCATTGCCAGAGGCCTGATTGCAAAATATCGGATCAAATGATTCACGGGTGAAGAAAGAAAGGGAGAAGAGGAGAAAAGGAGAAAGGGTGAAGCAACCCGGGATGCCGTGTCTCCCTTTCTCCTCTTCTTTCTTCACCCGTGTGACTTGGATCGGATTTCGGATCAGTGTACGGAAGCAGCAAGTGTTGCGCGATTTGCCAGAATCGCGCGGCATCCGCTATCAGCCTATTGCGTGAACTGCGCGATTCTGGCAAATCGCGCAACACTTTCCGTTTACACAATTGAAATCTGAGCTGGTGGAAGAGAAAACAAAATGGGTTACGGCAGATACTTTGAGGAATTCACGGTTGGCGATGTTTACAAGCACTGGCCGGGGCGTACGGTCACTGAATTTGATGACACCTGGTTCAGTCTGATGACGATGAATCAGCATCCGCTGCACATTGATGAGCATTACGCGCAGACCACGCAGCACGGTCGGCGGCTCGTGAACGGAACTTTCGTTTTCAGTCTCGCTGTCGGCATGTCGGTTGCGGATGTGAGCGGGCGCTGCATCGCCAATCTTGAATACGAAAACATCAAACACGTGGGGCCGACTTATCACGGCGATACGATTTACGCTGAAACCGAAGTGCTTGACAAGCGCGAGTCGCAGAGCAAATCTGATCGCGGCATTGTTTACGTCGAAACGCGGGCGCGCAATCAGCGCGGCGAAGTGGTGCTGACCTTTCGCCGCCGCGTGCTGGTGCCGAAAAAAGGGACAAACCAGACCTGAATTGAACGGAGGGAACTATGGCTGGAGTTATTCCTGAAAAGTATCTTGACCTGTTTCAAAAGAAAGCCTTTGCCCATCTGGGGACGATCATGCCTGATGGTCGGCCACAGGTGACTCCGGTGTGGTGCGATTACGATGGCGAACACATCATCGTCAACAGCGCGCGCGGTCGTCAGAAGGATCGCAACATGGAAAACGATCCGCGCGTCTCGGTTGAAATCAGCGACCCTGACAACCCGTATCGCTATGTCGAAATTCGTGGCCGCGTCGTTGAAATTACCGAACAAGGCGCAGACGAACACATCAACAAGATGGCGAAGAAATATATGGGCGTTGATGTCTATCCTGGTCGGCAGCCCGGCGAGGTGCGCGTGATGTACAAGATCAAACCGGAACACACGACTTCAATGGGGTGATGAAATGCGAGTGACGAGTGAATAATCTTCACTCGTCACTTGTCACCGCCTTCAATGTCGCCTGCGCCAGAGCCAGCTTCTCCTCCGGCCCGCTCATCACTGTCTGTGTGACTGTCGCTTTCAATCCGAGTCTTTCAATCTCTTCCCGCGCTTCGCTGTCCTTTTCATCAATGATGTAAACGTCCAGAAAATCCTGATAGAGCTTTGCCACCTGCGTTGCTGAAGACTCCAGGCCAAGCTGCCTGAGCATCCGGTCAGTCGGGCCTTTGAGCGATGCGCCACCCACCACCGGACTGATGGCGACAACAGTTGCCTGTGTTTCCTTCAGTGCATCACGAAGGCCGGGAACCGCGAGAATCGGGCCGATGCTGATCAGCGGATTGCTCGGACAAATGATAACCGCGTCAGCATCGTGAATGGCTTCAATCACGCCGGGCGCGGGGCGGGCCGCTGCAATGTTTTCAAAGCGCAGCCCGGTAATCGGAATCTGCGTGCGGTGTCTGACGAAATATTCCTGAAATGGAAGCGGGCCATCGGCAGTCATTACTATGGTCGGCGTGGCCGTGTCAGTCATCGGCAGAATGCGCGATCTGACACCAAGCGCGCGCCGCACTTCGTCAGTAATTTCAGACAGCGCGCGGCCACGACGCATCTGTTCGGCGCGATGCAGGCACGTCGCCAGGTCGCGGTCGCCCAGGTTGAACCATTGCGGGCCGCGATACCTGGCCATCATTTCCAGACAATGAAACGTGTCGCCCGCAATGCCCCAGCCCTGTTCACGATTGACAATGCCCGCGAGCGTGTATGTCACGATGTCAATGTCAGGCGAAACGTGAACACCGAAAAACTCAGCGTCATCGCCGGTGTTGACGATGATTGAAATATCTTCAGGCGGGATGGCGCGGGCGAGACCGTCAAGCAGCTTCGACGCGCCGACTCCTCCGGCAAGGGCTGTGAGCTTCATGGATTTGAGATTTGAAATCTGAAATTTGAGATTGAAATCAGAGATTGAAATCAGAGATTGAGATTAACGGAACAGGTCACGTTCTCTGGCGCGGATGAGTTGCTGTGCGCTGCCATCTCCTGGCTCGTAATGACAGCCGCGCACAATAACCACAGGCACGCGCGCGTTTTTCTGCATCAGCAGGCCTGAGGCGGCGGCAATCTCATCGGCTACGGCCAGCACAGTGGCTGACAGTTCTTTGCCGCAATCGTCCTTTTCACCGCGATAATCCTTCAGCGGATTCATTCCGGCCACTCCGATAGCCGCATTGGTCAGGCCTTCGCGCCAGGCGCGGCCAAAGGTGTCGGTGATGATGACCGCGACACTGACGCCAAGCAGATCGCAGATTCTTTGCCGCAGCCGCTGTGCCGATTCATCCGGCGCAACGGGCAGCAGCGAAACCATCTCATCGCCACTGACATTTGATTTATCCACTCCGGCGTTGGCGCAGACAAAGCCGTGCCTGGTTTCAGTAATCAGCACGTGCGCGTCGCGGCGCAGCAGTTGCGCTGATTCAGCAAGAATTACTTCAATCAGGCGCGGATCGCGGTTCTGCTTTTCAGCGATTTCCAGCGCCCCCGGCGAAGGCGTGACTGAAGCCAGGCTGACCAGACGGCCTTCTGCTTTTGAAATGATCTTTTGCGCAATCACCAGCACGTCGCCATCAGCCAGGCGCACGCCCGAAGCGCGAGCCGCATTAACGATCAATGAACCGAGTTCGTCACCCGGCACAATTTCAGGCAGGTGGCGAATGGCGATGAGTCTGATTTCAGCAGTTTCAGTCACGCGCCGTATGCTAAGGCCGGGGCTGCGTGTTGACAAGCAGCGATGGCCCGGCGACTGACCATTTGGGGTGATCGCCTGACCGAAAGGTGCTGATAATTGCTGCCGGTAAAAGTCGGACGCAGCAGACTGATTTGCGGTGTGACGGGTTAAATTGCTGTGTCAGCAATGCTTCGTACACTGATGAGAACCGACGCCGGTTGTTTTGCCGATGTGGCACGATGCTTGTAATAAAGCGGGCGGGTCTTGAGTCAGCAGGAGCTGATGGACGGGCGAGACCGAATGAGTTTTGACCAAAGAAAATAAAAAGCAGCCAGAGGCTGCACGACAGGAGGATCTTATGATCAGTTCAATTCGCAAAAATGCAGTGCTGACGATGCTGGCTCTGGGTCTGATCTTTACCACGATGGCGCCGGGCGCAATGGCGCAGGATCGGTGCCGCACACGTTCGCGTCAGGTCAGCTATTACGATAATAACAACTATGATAATCAGCGTTACGACGACCGCCGCTATGATGATCGGCGCTCTGACAACCGTCGTTACGATGATCGCAATTACCGTGATGATCGTTATTACGATGACCGCGATTACCGCAGCGAGCGGAACAAGCGGGCGATTACCCGGACGGGTATCGGTGCGGCTGGCGGTGCGGTACTCGGTGGCCTGATCGGCGGACGCAAGGGCGTGGTGATTGGTGGTATTGCCGGTGCGGCTGGTGGTTATCTTTATCACCGGCACAAAGAGAATCAGCGCCGTTACTAACCAGTTTCATTCCTGCTGATTCAAGGTGAAAGGGCGATGGAATTTCCCATCGCCCTTTGTGCTTTCTGACAGGTCCTCATTATCTGCCCTTCAATACCTTCTCAACTGCCTTCATCACCTGCGCCACACTGATCGAGCGAATGCACTCAGGTTCGTCAAACGCTTCGCAGCGGTACATGGCGCACGGGTTGCACTGAAAATAGTTCTGCACAATTTCAGCAGGCGCGCTGTGCCAGGGACGCCAGCGCACGGCACTGGCCGGGCCGAACAGCACGACGAGCGGCGTCTGCACGGCGGCGGCAATGTGCGCCGGGCCGCTGTCATTGCCAACGAACAAGCCGCTGTCGGCAATCAGCGCGGTCAGTTCACCGATGCTCAGCGAACTCAGCGCGGGCAGATGATGACGGCTGGCTTCGCTGACGCTGTGCAGTTGTGCGCGCTGTTCGGCGGTTGGCGCGCCGGTCATTACCACCTGCCAGCCCTGCGCAATCAACTGCTCCGCGACCGCCGCGTAACGATCAGGCATCCAGCGTTTGGTGTAAAACTCATTGGTCGGGGCCAGCACGGCGTAAGGCGCTGCCGGATTAAGCCCCGCCGCGCGCAGGGCGGTCTGAGCCGCCGCGCGCATCGCCGGTTCGACAAAAAGCTGTGTCGGCCCCGGGTTACTATCGGGCAAGCCAAGCCATCTGAACCAGGCAAACTGTGATTCAACTGTGTGCAGGCTTTCGCGGTCACGATGCAGAATTTCTTCAGCGGGCGGCACACGGTAATTGTAGGCGTAGCCGTGACGAAAGTGCGCCGCGCCAATGCGATAACGCGCGCCGCTCGTAAAGGTCAGTTGCGCGCTCGTCGGCCCGCCGTGCAGGTTGACGACGGCGGCGAACTTCCGGCTTCTGATTTCGCTGATAATGCCCAGCCGCGAAAGGAAGGAACTGCGCTGGCTTTGATGGGTGCGCTCAAGCGGAATGGCTTCAACGTCAGGATCAGCGGCGTAAAGATCAGTATAAATCGCTTCGACCAGAGTGGTAATCTGCAGGTCAGGCCGCCAGCGTTTGAGCGCGCGCAAATTGGCCGTGTCCAGCACTGCTTCGCCCAGGTTGCGCAACCGGATGAACAGCACCCGCGAATTTTCAGGCAGTTGCTGGAAGAGCGGAACGGACATAAGACGGGGCCGGGCGAACGGTCAGCAAAGCAGGGCAGGGGACTGATAAAGATGGATGATTATTATGACTGCACAGCAGGTGATTCAGTGTCTTCAATGCTGGCCTCGTCAACCAGCATCACCGGAATCTCATCGCGGATCGGATAAACGCGGTGGCAGGCGATGCACTTCAACCCGCTGCCATCAGCCTTGAGTTCGACTTTCGCCTTGCAGGCCGGGCAGACAAGAATTTCCAGCAGATCAGGACTGACAGGCATGGGTGTTTTTAATTCCTTTCAGAGTTTCAGGGATTCGATTTCTGCGGACGCGGCATTCTAGGGTTGCGCTGAAAATTTTGTCAAACGGGCATTTTGCGCTACATTGAGAGTGATTCTGACGTTCTGACGAAAGGAGAACCGAAGCCACGATGAATGACCGCCAGGTGTTGCAGGAGTTTTTCAGTTACTGTCGCGTCGAAAAAGGATTGTCGGCCAACACGCTCGGAGCTTATGAAAACGATTTGCGGCGGCTGGCTGAATTTGCGCTCAAACAGGAAAAGGAACTGCTGACGCTGGATCGCGCCGACCTGCTGACCGTTGTCAGGCAGATGAAGGATGACGGCCTGAATGAACGCAGCATCACGCGGTTCATCTCGGCGGTGCGCGGCCTGTACAAATACCTGCAACGCGAAGGGCTGATCAAAAAAGACCCGGCGGAACATCTCGAAGCGCGCAAGGCCTGGCAGACGCTGCCCGTTTTTCTGTCACTCGAACAGGTCAACGAACTGCTCGCTCAGGCGGATGTCGAAACCGAAACCGGGCTGCGTGATCGCGCCATGCTTGAACTGATGTATGCGACCGGATTGCGCGTGTCGGAACTGGTGATGCTGAAGCTGGCCGATATTGAATGGGAAGCCGGTTATCTGAATTGTTTTGGCAAGGGCAGCAAACAGCGGCGCGTGCCGATGGGCCGTTCGGCGCTGGACTGGCTGACCAGATACATGCCCGTGCGCATGCGTTTGCTCAATGGCGCTTCGTCGCATCTGCTTTTTGTCGAAAAGGGCGGACGCCAGGTCACGCGCCAGAAATTCTGGAAGATTGTCACCGACTATGCCCGCCTGGCCGGGTTGCCGAATGTCACGCCGCACACGCTGCGCCACAGCTTTGCCACCGTGCTGCTCGAACACGGCGCCGACCTGCGTTCAGTGCAACTGATGCTCGGACATTCAGACATCAGCACGACACAGATTTACACGCACGTCACGGATGAAAGACTGCGCAAGTCATACCGGAAATTTCATCCGCGTGCTTAGGCCATCAGCCGACTTATCAGTTTTCGCTTTTTCTGAGAAGTGGTAAACTCCTGCCGCTCAGTCACGCACAGTCAGCCATGAAAAACCCCCGTTATCGCCTGCTCCGGCGTTCATCCTGACTGAAAACAGATTTTCATTTTTCATCAGCTTTCCGGCCCCGCTCTTCGCCACAATTTGTCGGAGGATTACATGCGCTATCTTCAGCTTATGCTCGTCGCTGCTTTGGCCTGCCTTTCGGCGCTGACTTTTATCAGTGCTGGTGCGGCTCAGAATTCAGGCACGATTACCGGAACGGTCAGAGATCCCAACAATGCCATCGTCGCTGGCGCACAGGTGACGATTCGCCCTGAAACAACCGGCGAAACGCGCAACGCCACTACTGACGAGCAGGGCGCTTTCAAAGTCGAAGGCCTTGCACCCGGCAGTTATCTCGTGACCATTACCCGCAACGGATTCAAGGCCATTGAGAAAAAAGTGACGGTTGAAGCGTCGCGGCCTGTGACGCTTGAAATCAAACTGGAACTGGCCGAAACACGCGCTGAAGTCAGCGTTGGCGCAAAAGGCGCGATCACGCCGAACAGTGATTCGAATTATCGCGCGCTGCGTGATGGCAGGCCTGGTGAAACTTTTACGGTCAGCAATCTGACGCTCAAACGTGACACGGCGACACTGACGCTGCGCAGCGGGCGCATCAGCTTTCTGCCGCCGGTGCTCAGCCGCGTCGCTATCGGAGTCTTTACCGGCGATGGTGAATTCACGCTGACCCCGGCGATGTTTATTGAGCGCGATTACCTGAAGGCCGTGACTGACAAGGATTCAGTCAGCGAACCGTTTGCGCGGGCAGTGCTGGTCTTTTCTGATGACACTTACGACGAAATCAAAAAGCAGGGCCAGGCCGCCGGAGCCGCCGATGGCCAGGCGCTGGACACGCTCAGGGATTTTCAGAACCGGATGCGAAACCGCGAAAGAGGCAGCGGCGAGAACATCGAAGCTGAGATTCTGACTGATCTTTATAACCAGAAACGGGTGCCGTCATTCAACGCTTACATCTTCGGCAAAAAGCACAACGACCTGCGCTTTCACGCCCGGCCTTACGGCGCGCACGATTGCGAAGAGGTTGTGCTGCTCAATGCTGACTGGCAGGCAAAGGATGCGGGCCTGCTCTATTCGGGCCACTTTGACAGCGAATACAAAAAAGGCACGGCCAGTTCTGAAGAGGACAAGCGCGTGATTGATGTCGAGCATTACCGGCTGGATAACGCCATCAAAGGCGAGAGGCTGACTGCAACGGCTGAAATTACTTTTGTGCCGCTGATTGACGGCGAGCGGGTGCTGAGTTTCGGCCTGCTGCCGGAACTGCGCGTTTCAAAGGTGAGTCTCGGTGACCGCGAAACCGATTTCATTCAGGAAGACAAGAAGAAGGACGGCTCGTTTTATGCCATTCTGCCGGAACCTCTCAGCAGGGGGCGCAAGTACAAAATCACGATTGATTATCAGGGCGACAAGGTACTGCTGGACGCGGGCGGCGGTAATTTTGCAGTGATGGCGCGCACGAGCTGGTATCCGAGCGTCAATTCATTCAGAGATCGCGCCACCTTTGATCTGACCTTCAAGGTGCCGAAAAAATATACGCTCGTCAGCGTCGGCAACCGGGTGAAGGAATGGCAGGACGGCGACTATGCCGCTTCGCAGTGGGTTTCTGAGACGCCGCTGGCGGTGGCCGGTTTCAATTACGGCAGCTTCAAAAAGCAGGAGGTCGCCGATGCCGATACCAAATATCAGATCGAAGGTTATGCCGTGTCTGAGATGCCTGACGGATTGCGCAACACGGGCATCGGCGCGATGACACCGTCGCGGCTGATCGGCAACAGCCTGGTTGAAGCGCAGAATTCAGTGCGCATCTTTACCAGGTATTTCGGCCCGCTGCCTTATGGCCGCGTGGCGATTACACAACAGCCACAGGCCTTTTTCGGCCAGTCGTGGCCATCGCTGGTCTACCTGCCGCTGATTGCTTACCTCGATTCGACGCAGCGTTATATGCTGATGGGCAACATCAATTCGAGCCTCAACGAATTCATTGATGAGGTCAACGCGCACGAAGTTTCGCATCAGTGGTGGGGCCACATCGTCGGCTGGTCGTCCTATCACGATCAGTGGTTGTCAGAAGGCTTTGCGTTCTTTTCCGCCGGACTGTATTTGCAGATCACTGAGCCGAAATCAGACAAGTATCTGAAATACTGGAAGCACGCTCAGGAAGGCATCGTGCAGAAAAACGAATTCAACCTGCGCGCCACCGATGTCGCTCCGCTGTGGCTTGGTTATCGCGCGGGTTTCTCAAAGTATCCGCGAGCCTATCAGATGCTGGCTTACAACAAGGGCGGTTATGTGCTGCACATGCTGCGACAGATGATGTGGAGCCGGGAGACGGGCGACAAGGCGTTTATGGCGATGATGCAGGATTTCGTCAAAACGCATTATAACCAGAACGCTTCGACCGAAAGCTTCAAGCAGGTTGTGGAAAAGCATATGACTCCGGCGATGGATCTGGCCGGGAACAAGCGGATGGACTGGTTCTTCCTGCAATGGGTCTATGGTCGTGAAATCCCGCGATACCGGCTTGATTACAGCCTGACGCCGCAGGGCGACGGCAAATGCCTGCTCAAAGGCACGCTGACGCAGAGCGATGTGTCAGAAAATTTTGCGATGCCTGTTCCGCTGTATGCCGAGTTTGACGGAAACATCATCAGGCTTGGCACCGTGACCGCCATCGGCAATACCACGACAAAGGAATTTCAGGTCATGCTGCCCAAGCAGCCGAAGCGGATGCTGATCAATTACAACTACGACGTGCTGGCAAGCGAAAGCGTCAGCAATGGCAAGTAAACCGTGACCGGACGATTTCAGATTCGTGATTTGAAATAATCACCACTCTGCAAACGCGAAGTGAGCTAACCCCCCTGAGCCGCCGACAGGCTGGCCGGAACGGGCAGTTGCCTGACCAGTTCCCGCAATTCATCGAGCGATGAATCAGCAATGACGCGAAAGATGCGCGCCGTGCATCCGTCAGGCAACTGCTTCGCCGTCACGACATCGGTGATGACAAAGGAACAGGAGCGCAGGCCTTTCTGCCAGCCTTTTTCACGCGCATCACGAAAACTCAGTGCATCAGGGTCAAGCCCGGCAGCCACCAGAAAAGCCCGCGCCCAGCGCAGAAAATCAGGCCAGCGCGAAGCCACAGCCACAAGTTCATCAGGCCCCGGTCGCGTGTATCCGCTGACCGCTTCGGGAACCGAACGCGAATGCACCAGCGTGCAGGAATGGCTGGCTGGCAGCGCCGGGCGCACGGCTTCAGCGTGCGTGTACAAAGCCACTGGCGCGGCTCCGGTCAGCGCGTTCGAATAAGCGCATTCCCTGAGGTCAACTGCGAGCGCGCGAAAGCCCGTCGCTTCGCTGATTTCAGCCGCCATAATCTGCCGCAGTTCAGAGTCGGGTTCGATGATCAGAAAATGATCGGGCGGTTGCAGCGTCAGCATTCGTTCGACGCGACCCTGAATTTCATTGAGCGAATAACCCTTGCTGCGCGCAATCTGAAAGAAATTCGAGATCAACTGGTCAAGTTCAAGCGTGGCATCAAGGCGGGCATTGTCTTTGGCGCGTTCTTCGAAGGCGCGCACATAAACGCCGCTGCCCTTGCGAAAGTCCACCCAGCCGCGCCGCGCCAGGTCGCTGTAAACGGCGCTGACCGTGTTGGCGTGAATTTTGAAGCGCCGCGCCATTTCGCGCGTGCTCGGCAGCTTCTGCCCCGGCTTCAGATCGCTGCTGGCAATGCCGAGCAGGATTTGCGTGGAAAGCTGTTCCCGAATCGGGACTTCACTGTTTTTGGAAAGCCAGATACGCATAATGATGTTCAATTCCTTCCTGCTGCGGGTCTGGGTTGTCGTCTGAAGTGTTTTCTGAAGGCTGAAACCGCGCGGCAAAGTTTACCATCAAATCTCTTTTGTGACGCCTGATTCGGAGCCGGACGCAGGGTCAGGACATTTTCCTGGGTACGCACGCTTCCAGCGTGCTGAACTTTGAAAAGTTGTTGTTTCCGCGAAACACAGCACGCTGGAAGCGTGCGTACCCAGGAAAATGTCCTGACCCCTGGTCGGAGGAAGAAAAGTCATCTCCGGTCGGCTCTTTGATTTTCCGTCACTACAGCTTCAAGTCCGAGCGTTCAGCCGCCGACCAGCGTGCTGGCCGGTCAGCGGCGCAGTGTCTCCGGCAGTAACCGCATGTATTCACGGACGGACGCGATCTGATTGTTTTCCGAAATGAACTCGAAGTCAGTGGCGCTGACAGAGAGCCTCTGTGAATCCCCTGATGCGCTGATGCCCGCGTGCAGCGTCGGGCATTCGTCAATCAGCGCGAGCAGTACAGCCCATGTCGGCAGGTCCAGGGTGGCGATCACCTCCAGCGCGTCCCGGGCGCGCCACGGCGCTTCGGCTTGCCAGTGTTTCGCCAGCTCGATGCGCAGTGCATTGAGTCCCATCTGAATCTCGCGGTCGTCGCATCGCATCCGGCCCAGGACTCTGATCAGTTGTTCCGCCGCATACATGCCGACGTTGTTATGAAGGACTGTCCACCCGACCTGGAACACGCTGACAAGGTCGTAATCAACGAGGAAGGAGATGGGCGGCGCCGTCGCGTTCGCCGGGAGCCAGTGAGGCGGCCAGTTTTCCAGGCCGAGGTTACAGACAGCGAGGGCCGCTGCCGACGCCTCCTGCGCCGTAAAGGGCCGCGTCTGGATGGAACATCCGGCCATAAGCGCGTTCGCCAGCCAGGCAAGTTCCGCGTTCCTTGCCTGACTGGCCTCGTGGTCCTTGTCGAGGACGAACTCCAGGTGCGCCTGGATATGGCCGAGACGCGGCGCGCGGGCATCTGATCCGCTGGGCAACGCTCGGGGCGACTGTGCAGTGATCCCCGCATCGAAGAGTACCTCGAAGACCGCAGCGACAGCTTCAGCGGAATCCTCCGGGGCCGGTTGCGCCTCTGATCCCGCCGCGAGGAGTCCTGATGCGCCTGGTGCATTGTGGGCGTCCGCTGTTGTCGTTGTGTCAATGTCCCGGAAATACGCGCGTGCGAGCGGGTTTGCGGGCGGCATGGCGTCGCCCTCGATCCGCAACTCCCGTGACATCCGGAGGAAGGCGCGAGCCTGTGCGGGCGTCACATATCCCTGCTTCTCACGGCGTTGCTCACGTTCAACCGCCAGGTCAAACATGACCTGCTCCCCTTCAGTGAGCAGATCATCCAGTCCGTCGGCCTCGCGTCCGGAGTTTGAGAGCTTGCGACATCCCCGCATCACCTGATGAAAGTAGTCGGGATGCTCTTCCTCAAGGGACATCAGAACCTCAACGATTGCCTGCCAGGAGTCAGCGCGTCTGGCCACGAGCAGATAGCCGCCGACGTCGGAAGTGAGTCCGTCGTCGCTGACGCGAATCGCGTCCACTTGTTCTCCGTCCAGCGTCTCCCAGGGCGTCACCGCCGCGCGATCATAGACGCGCACGTGCTGTGCGAGTCCGGTTACCACAAGATCAACATCCATCCCCGCGAGCTTCTGCGCCGCCACCGCTGCGCCGGATTCCGCCAGCACCTCAATCCACACGCCGAAACGGTCGGCATCGAACTGCTCGTCCTGACCCGGTCGGGCGGCGCGCCATAAGTCGAGATCAAAAATGCGCGCCAACTGCTCTGGCGTTGCCAGCGCCACGATCTCGCCGCAATCCTCAAGCCCGCAGGTTTGAATGATTCGGTGAAGCAGATCGGGCCGCAGTCGGGGGACGGCCTGCTCAAGGCCTGGCATGTTCAGAATGCGATTGAGCAGACCACGCTCGTCTGTCGCATCGCGCCGCGCTGGCTTGTCACCGGGCCGATCCGTGCCGTCGGGACACGGAGGATGTGAAGGCAAGGCGTTCGCAAAGCTGTTCATGCGAGTTTCTCCTTTGTGTTGAGATGAACCGAAAGCGCCACGATCCATCAGATATGAAAGTTTTCTCTGTGGGGAGAGCGTGCCTCCTTCGGCTTCGAAGTCAGCCCGCGATATCATCTACAGTGGGAAAAGTCAGGCAAGTTTTTGATGGTGTTTTTGGGGTGCCTGAAACCTGCATTCCGAGCAGGGCTTTGATATGATGAAATTGTCAGAGAGGATTTATACCGCAAATTCGAATTCACTCTTCCTCTTCCAAAGCCACTCACGAAAGATCCTGATCAGACTAAAAATGTGAAAGCCGCCCAATGTACCCCTGGCGGCCTTTCGTGATTGTAATCCGCTTTATTTTGCCTGCGTGAGTTAAGTGGCCACCGGGCTGAAAACTCCCGATGCCATCCATACCGCGACAGCCCCGGGGATTTAATAACAACCTGATAAGGTTCAGTCGCTGGCGGTGGCAAGCTGCTGCCGGGCGCGGGCAAGTGGCAGGGTGAGGCTGAAGCTGGTGCCTTCGCCGGGTCTGCTTTCGACGTGGATGCTGCCGCCGTGATCCTGAATGATGCCGTAGCTGACGGCGAGGCCGAGGCCGGTGCCCTGGCCGATCTGCTTGGTGGTGAAGAACGGATCGTAAATTTTGGCGAGATGTTCAGGCGCAATGCCAGTGCCGGAATCGCGGAAGACGATGCTGGCTGTGGTTGCGCCTGCGGTGGTGATGATTTCAAGCGTGCCGCCTTCAGGCATGGCGTCGCGGGCATTGAGAATCAGGTTCATAAAAACCTGTTGCAGCTTGGGCGCATTGCCGAGCGCGGGCGGCAGCAGTTCGTCATAACTGCGCACGACTTCAATCCGGGTGTTGCGAAGCTGAGCTTCGAGCAGTTGAATCGTGTCATCGAGAACGCGATTCAGATTGACCTCGGTCATCCGCGAATCGCTGACGCGCGAAAAGTTGAGCAGGTTATTGACGATTGAAGACGCGCGCGAAGTCTGCCGGTGAATCTTTTCGAGCAGTTTGTGGCGCGGGTCGGTTTCAGGAATCTGCTGCATCAGCATCTGCGAATAGGACGAGATGCCGGTGAGCGGCGTGTTGACTTCGTGCGCGACTCCGGCGGCGAGCAGGCCGATGGAAGAAAGCTTGTCAGACTGCTGCAACTGTTCTTCCAGCCGGATGCGCGAAGTGACATCTTCGATGGCGACCAGCGTGCCTTCAACTTCTCCGAGTTTGGAATGCAGCGGCGCGAGCGAAATGTTCAGCGTCAGTTCACGGCCATCAACTGCATCGGCGCGGAACTTGTAAATATTGGCGGCCTGATCGGGCTGGTGTTCGCTGCGGGCAATCATTTCGCGCATGGCGTTGAGCATGTCTGACTGAAAGACTTCAGGCAGGCGGCGGCCAATCGCATCCTCGCGGCGCAGTCCGTAAATTTCTTCGAGCGCGCTGTTCCAGTTGACGACCCGGCCCTGCAAATTGACGACCATCACGCCGACACTGATTGATTCGATGATGTTCTCGTTGAATTCCTTGAGGCGGGCCAGTTCATCGGCGCGCTGCGCCTGTTCCTCAATCAGCATCGCGTTTTCAAGCGCGACTGCGACATAACCCGAAATTGCCCGCAACAGGTTCAGGTCTTCTGATGAGAGCAGCGCCCCGTTCGACATCCGGCCCAGCGCAATCACTGCGACCACGCGCGACCGCGCCGCGCAGGGCACAAAATAATGCAGGCGACGGCGATTGCTGACGGTCGGCTGATCGTCAGCCGTGAATAACTCTTCGTCAAAATCAATGTCGCTGGCGCTGACGATGCCGCTGGTGCCGCTGTGTTCGCGCAGCGTGGTCAGGAAGTCAGGCGGCAGGCTCACTTCAGTGTCGAGGCCTTCGCTGCGGGCGGGCGCAAAGCCGGACGGCGTGGTTCTGTCTTCAATGAAAATCGCCAGTCGCTCGACCCCCAGCACTTCCTTGAGGCGGCGCGTCAGACTGTCAAGCAGGATTTCGCGGTCGGTCGTGGATGACAGCGTCCGGCCAAAATCCTGAAGCGTCATGCGGTAATCATATTTCTCGCCGTAAAAGAGCCGGTCAATGCGCTCCTGCACCCAGTTTTTCATCGGCGCAAAGAGCATCGCAATCGCTGACAGCGCAATCGCCGTAATCAGCAGCGTTGCGCCTGACAACTGATCCTGCAAAAACTTCAGGCTGACCGCCATCACCGAACCGAACAGCAGCGCGACTGACAACGTGGCGATGATGTAAGCCACCGAACGGCGCACCAGAATGTCCACATCCATCAGCCGGTAACGCACAATCGAATAGCCCATCGTCAGCGGAATCAGAATCAGCGGCGCGATGGCAATGCTGGAAAGCAGGTCGGAGGCCTGTTCCGTCGCCAGACGTGACGGCAGATAGAAAGCCGCAAAGACGAGCGAAGCCACGCCCATGCCCCAGACAATCCATTTCAACTGCTGGCGAATGACTGTCGAGCGGGCTTGCTGAAAGGTGCGCAGAAAGAGCGCGCAACTGATGAGCAGCGATGCGGCAAACAGAAAATCAGCGCCGCGTTCAAGCGCGTCCTTCACATTTACGGCTGAAAGCGGCAGGCGTTCGCGCAGGCTTGCAATGCGCAGCACTATTTCGCCGGTCACCAATGCCAGCGTTGGCAGGTAAAGCAGCGCAGCCAGCCACCGCCGACGACTGAAAAGATGATCGCGGGACGGATAGATGGCGGCGAAGTGAATGAAGAGCGGGCCAAGCAGCAGGAATGAAATCAGGTCGGCCAGGTCAACGGCCTTGTCAAACTGCGTGCGCAGTTCGGCGGTCGGACTGTAAAAATGCGTAATGAAGGCGCACAGGCAGATCAGGAAGAAATGCGTGACGTAAGGCGCGCTGCCCTGACGCAGCAGAAAATAGACGCCAATACCCAGGTAAGCCAGCCCGATCAGGGCCAGGTAAACAGCGCGCAGCAGATTGGGTTCACCGCGACTGTCAAGGTGCGTCAGATCAGCGATGCCTTCGCGCGCCGCATCGCCTGAAAAATTGCGCCGGACAATCCAGTAACTGAGCGGGCGATTTTCGCTGATCCGATCCTTCATCTGATCGAGGATCAGTTGCACGTAGCGGGCTTCGGTGATTTCGTCAAACTCTTCGCCGTGACCGTCAGTGCTGATGCCGACAAGGACATCGCCTTCATAAATGCCTGCCTGCGCTGCCGGGCTTCCCGGTTCAACGTGAGCGGCGACCACACCCGTGCCGGTCTGATCCTTCCAGATCACGCCATCAGAAGGCACCGGTTTCTGGCTGATACGGTCACGCAGATTGAACACGCCCCCGGCCAGCATCAGCGCGGCTGCAAACAGCAGCAGCAGCGTGCGTGTGGTGACCCGGTTAGTGTTGGCCTGCGGTTTCAATGTCTCTCTCCCACGTCAGCGACCGGCAACTCATTTCAGACCGGCCAGACCAGTCTGTTCAGGCAACTGTTATTCCAGTTAAGTTCAGTGCTGTCATTAGTCAGACCGCGATCAGCGGGGCGCTGATCCAGCCGCGTTTCCAGAAACAGCTCTGGCCGACGCGGCCATTTGTAATGAGGGGGCGGCTGAGCAGCCTTTCAAATTTTTGGATGGCCTCCGAGATTTCGGATGAACCATGGATCATCATTTTCGGGGCAGTCAGTTTTTTAATCAGTGCCGCAGATCACATTACCAGCGAAAAGCGATGCCACCGCGCACGGTGCGCTGTGTGCGTGCCGCGACAAGCTGTGTTGATCCATCATCTGTTCCGGCTGACTGATTCAGCAGGTTTCGCACATCAACGATTGCCTGGCAGCGGAATGGCAGACCGAAAGTCGGCAGATTCTGTGTGACGTAAATGCTGATGTTCGGGTCATACACGCTCATTTGCCCGGCAAACGGATCAATGGCGAAAACGACTGCTGAAGGCGAAAGACGAATCACTGTTGACACTGTCGTGCCGGTTTCGCGGCTCAGGTCGAGATCGAACTTTGCTGAAGCGACCTGGAAAAATCCGCCCGCGAACATTTCTGCCGGAGCGCCGGGCGTTGTGGCATTGAAGGATTTGCTGAAGCGTTCGCCGCGTCCGAAACTGTAACCGGCGGCGGCGCTCAGGTGCTTGCTGATGCGCTGCGAATACATCACACGCATCCCGCGCGAGGCGCCGTTGAGCGCCGCGACCTGCTGAAATGCGGCCTGAGTTTCAGGCGTGGCTTCCAGCGGCAGCGCCAGCACTCCGACGCCATGCCCTGAAAACACATCGTAAAAAGCCGTTGTTTCCAGCGACGCATCACCGTCACCAAAAACCCGCTCAATGCCCAGTTCATAGCGGCGGCTGCGATCCATCAGCGGCTCATTGTCCCTGAAGGCGACTTCAGTGGGTGAGCTGGCAAACAGCGCATCCGGGGTGTTCTCGGCGCTGATGTTTTCAGTCTTCAGGCCTTCGACCGGATTTTGCGGAAAATCGCGTCCCGGCGTCACCGCTGCCTTCAGGCGCGTCTGTGAGGAAGGCGCATACTGCACGGCCACGCGCGGCTGAATGCTTTCGCGGTTTCTGCCCAGCGCGCCGACAAAACGTGAATAATCGAAGCCGTAAACAATCAGCAGCGGCTGAAAGACCTGCCACGAATCAACAATCGAAAGTGAAGCCTGTTCCAGCACCGGCGCTGATTCAGCATCGGCTGCGCGATTGTCGGCGCCACGCGACGGCAGCGCCAGCCGCCCGTAACCGAGACTGGCTGTCACGTGATGTTTGTCATCAGGCCGCATCGCCGCAATCAGCGCCAGCCGCTGCATCGCATTGTTGCCCGCGCCGCCCTGGCCGATGAGCGCAACTTCAAAGCTGTTATTGAGCGAACCGGAAACGGCAAAGTTAGTGCCGTAAAAACTGCGATCAGGCTGGCCGTTGCGGGCGGCTGAACCGGAGCCGACAAATTGCGCGACACCGTGAACTGACGGGCGATGCTGCGTCAGGCGATCTTCGACCTTTTCGGTCTGTGCGGTGTTTTCCGCGACGGTTTCATCTTCGCCGTAATGCAGCACGCTGCGCGGCACGCTGCGCCCGATCCAGCGGTAATCGTCGCGGTCGCCGCGCCGGTCAACCAGCGTATCGGTGCGTTTGAGCGCAAAGTTGAAAGTCAGCGTCTGCGCGCGATCAAGATTGATGCGCGTGAATTTCGCCTTGTAACCGCTCGCCTCAGCGCGCAGGTTGTAAGCGCCGGGCGCGACACCGGCAGTAAATTTGCCCTGCGGATCAGTCTTCACGCTTCTGATCAGTTTGCCGTTCAGACTGGCTTCATAAAGCGCCACGGTCGCGCCATTCAGCGGTGTGCCGTTATCAGTGCGCACCGTCCCGGCGACAAAAGCCAGCGCAGGCGCTGCCTCAACCACCCCGGAACCGGATGGAGAAAATGTCGCCGGAGTGGCTGATGCCGCCATCAGCAGGCCACCGACCATCAGCATTGAAAAAACTCTTTTCATAAGATTACCGCCTTCGTTTCAATCCAAACCCTGCCAGCAGGGGCGAAATCTGTCCGGGAGCAGCGCGGGTCTGGGAGAAGGAATGAGAACATCAGGCCGCCTGGAAACTTCAGTCAGCATCGCTTACTCAGATTATTGATAAAGCGATCAAAACACAGGGTGTGCAAATTTTCCGCTACGCCACACGGGCCTGTCAAGCACCGTTTCCCGTCGCCCAGGGTCAAGGCCAGCCCCTGGGTATGCACGCTTCCAGCGTGCCGGGTTGCGAAAAGTCGTTGTTTCCACGAAGCACAGCACGCTGGAAGCGTGCGTACCCAGGAGCTGGCATCGCCCTCGCCGGTTGCCCGCCTGACACAGAACGCGCGAGGAAGCATCGGCTTGCAGAAGCACTGACAGCCTGAAGACGGCGGTAGACCGGATTGCTGGTGGTCTGCTACTATCCCGCTTCATTTTTCACCGCCCCTCACCGGAACTTTCAGCGAAAGGTAGTCCACGAACATGGCAGCACCCAGCATGGAAAAGATCGTCAGCCTCTGCAAACGGCGGGGCTTCATCTTTGCGAACTCGGAAATTTACGGCGGCATCGGCTCGACGTGGGATTACGGCCCGCTCGGCGTCGAACTCAAGAACAACGTTATGCGCGCCTGGTGGCGTTCGGTCGTGTATGACCGCGATGATATGGAGGGACTTGATGCCGCAATTCTGATGAACCGCCTCGTCTGGCGTTATTCGGGCCACGAAGCGACGTTCTCCGATCCGCTGGTTGACTGCCGCGAATGCAAGACGCGCAGCCGCGCCGATCATCTGAAAGACGGCAAATGCCCGAACTGCGGCTCAACGAATCTGACCGAACCGCGCAGCTTCAATCTGATGTTCAAGACGACAGTCGGCCCGGTCGAAAGCGATGAAAACATCGCTTACCTGCGGCCTGAAACCGCGCAGGGCATTTTCGTCAACTTTCTGAACGTGCAGCAGACGACGCGCCGCAAGCTGCCTTTCGGCGTCGCGCAGATCGGCAAGGCCTTTCGCAACGAAATCACGCCGGGCAACTTCACCTTCCGCACGCGCGAGTTCGAGCAGATGGAGATTGAATACTTCTGCAAGCCACCGCAATACCTGCAACCCGGCGAAAAGAACGACGAGCAACTGCACGAGGAATGGGTCGAGCAGCGTTTCAACTGGTACGTGCAACTCGGCCTCGCGCCCGAACGGTTGCAGAAGCGCGCACAGACAAAGGAAGAGCTGGCGCATTACGCCAAAGCGACCGTTGACATTGAATACCTCTTTCCCGGCTCGCTTGGCTTCAGCGAACTTGAAGGCGTGGCCAATCGTCAGGATTACGATTTATCAGCGCACAGCCGCGACATTCCCGAAGCAGACCTGACGCGACTCAGGCTGCAGCCGAACACGCACAGCACTCAGAAGCTTGAATATTTCGACGATCAGTATGTTGATCCGGCAACGGGCAAAAAGGGTGCGCGTTACGTTCCTTACGTCATCGAACCATCGGCAGGCGCAACCCGCGCCACGCTTGCCTTTTTGTGCGAAGCCTACAACGAGGAACTGGTCAGCGAACCTTCAGCCGAAGCTCTTGCACCCTTGCGCGAAGCGATTGCCGCCGCGCGCAAAAACATTGACAAGAAAATCAATGAAGCTGAAAAGGCTGCGGCCAAAGGCGAAGCGAAAGCTGACGGCCCGACTGCCGATCAGTTGCGCACAATCAGTGCTGCGCTTGAACTGGCCGAAGCCGGGTTGCCGCAGACACTCCTTGATGTCGAAGACGCCTGCGACCTGCCCGGCGCTGATCGCATTGAACTGCTCAAAAAAGTTCGTCAGGCCGCCGCAAAGCTCTGTGACGAACACACGCGCGTCGTGCTGAAACTGCATCCGCAGCTTGCGCCAGTCAAGGTCGCAGTCTTTCCGCTCAAGAAAAACGAACCGCGCATTGTCGAAGTGGCGAAGCAGATCAAAAAGGATCTGCAACCCGTGCTGCGTGCTGTTTACGACGATTCGGCAGGCATCGGCAAACTCTATCGCCGCCAGGATGAAATCGGCACGCCGTTCTGCATCACGGTGGATTTTGAAACGCTGGGCGAAAGCAGGGAACACGGCGAAGCGTTGAAAGACACAGTCACCGTGCGCGAGCGCGATTCGATGCAGCAGGAGCGTGTTGCCATCGCTGATCTGGAAACTTACCTGCTGAAGAGACTCAGATAACCGCTGATTGAAATGAAGGCCGAAGTTGTTCAGGGCGATCTGCTCGATCAGCAGGTTGAAGTCATCGTCAATGCGTGGAATCGCAACATCATTCCATGGTGGCTGCTGCTGCCGCAGGGAGTTTCAGGCGCAATCAAAAAGCGCGGCGGGTTGCAGCCGTTTCGTGAACTGGCCAGGCAGGGGCCGATTCCACTCGGCCAGGCAGTGCTGACGGCGGCGGGGCGGCTGCCCTTTCGCGGCATCATTCACGTCGCCGGAATCAATCTGCTGTGGCGGGCCTCGGAGTTTTCGATTCGTCATTCGGTCAGCAATGCGCTGCGCGTGGCTGATGAAAATCAGTTTCGCTCCATCGCGTTTCCGGTGATCGGTTCAGGCTCAGGCGGCTTCAGCCAGGCAAGGGCGCTCGAAATTATGCTCAGCGAACTGTCCCGGCTGCAATCACCGGCCAGAGTCGTGATCGTTGAATATTGCCGCAAATAAGAAAGTCGGAAAATTATGCTCACACGCATCATCACCTGCCTGTTGATTCTGTCCGTTTCTGCTTTCGGGCAGAGTCAGTCAAAAAAGTCCGAAGCCGGAGCTGAACGCGCCGAGGCAAAGTATGAATACAAACTGCTCGCCACGACCAAAACCTCGACGATGCAGAAAGAGATGAACGAAGCGGCGGCTGAAGGTTATCGCTTCGGCGCGGTAATGGGCGGCGAGACGGCATTCGGCGGCAAGGAAGCCGTGCTGATTATGATGAGAGAGACCAGCGCGCCTGCAAAGCAGCGTTATCGTTATCTGCTGCTGGCGACCAACAAGACTTCGACGATGCAGAAGGAATTGCAGGCCGCCGGCGACGAAGGTTTTGATTACAAGGGGCAGACGGTTTTTGAAACCACCTTCGGCGGGCAGGAAGTCGTCGTGATTCTCGAACAGGATCGTGAAGCGAACCCGCCGGTTTATGAATACAAACTGCTGGCGACTTCAAAGACCGGCACGATGCAGAAAGAGATTTCAGCCGAAGGCCGGAATGGTTTTGCGCTCGTCGGCCTGACCGTCGCCAAAACCGCTTTCGGCGGCAGTGAAGTCGTGGCCATCCTGCGTCGTGTCAAATAACTGAAGGCTGTGCAGCATTCAGAACTACAGCTTGACCACAAAAAGCGCAGAAGACACAAGAGGAGTAAAAAGTCATTTGCCCGTCCTGATTCCTTTGTGCGTTTTGTGGTGAATATCTGCTTCCTGTTTCCCGAACTTCGCGCGCCGATAACTCCGCACTATTTTTCATGAATCTTCTTCAGGCAATCATTGTTGGCATCATTCAGGGACTCACCGAATTCATTCCGGTCAGCAGCAGCGGTCATATGGTTCTCGTCGAAAAAGCGATGGGGCTGAGCCGTGCGATGACGCCGGAACAGATCACGGCCTTCAATGCCGTCATTCAGCTTGGCACGCTGGCGGCGGTGCTGGTCTATTTTTTCCGCGACATCATTGAGATCACGCTTGGCTTCATCAGCGGCAATCTGAGACTGCTCAGCCGGAACAGTCAGACCGCTGATGACCGCGCCAAAGCGCACGATGCGGCCCGGCTCGGCTGGCTTGTGATCGTTGGTTCGCTGCCGATTGGCATCATCGGGCTGGCCGCAAAAAAAATCATCGAAGGAACGCTGACCAAGAACCTGTGGATCATCGGCCTGAGTATGATCGTCTGGGCGATTCTGCTGATGCTTGCTGAAATGGTCGGCAGTCATCGCAAGCAGATGTCAGAGGTTGGTTACAAAGATGCGCTGGCGGTTGGTGTGGCGCAGGTGTTTGCGCTGATTCCGGGTTCATCGCGTTCGGGCACGACGATCTGCGCAGCGCTTTTTTCAGGCCTCAAGCGCGATGTGGCGGCAAGGTTTTCATTTCTGCTTTCGATTCCGGCGATTGGCGCGAGCGGTCTGCTTGAACTGAAGGAAGCCATTCATCACATCGGCCACATCGGCGCGCTCAATCTGGTGGCCGGAACAGTCGTGGCCGGAATTGTGGGTTACGCGAGCATCGCTTTTCTGCTGAGTTATCTGAGAACGCACACCAACTATCTGTTCATCGGTTATCGGCTGATTGTGGGCCTGCTTATTCTGGCGCTGCTGATGGCGGGACTGGTGCTGCCGGTTTAGCCGATAAAACCTGCGCGGCGCGTTGCGGATCAGCGAGCAGGTCGCGGCCTGATTGAAAGCTCAAACAGGATGCCCGGCCCGCCAGTGCGCCAAGTAATTTCATCTGCCGTCGGGTGTGTTCCGGCCAGAACTGAAAAAACATGCTTTGCTGCGCCAGCCTGAAAACAGCCGCGCTGCGTGAAACCGGCTCAACGTGCGTGCGCTCATCCGGGCTGATCTGTGGCAGAAGAATGTAATCAATACGATTGAAGTCAGATTCGGCCAGCCTGACCGCGTCAAAAAATTCCAGCCCCGATGTCCAGGTGCGCAGCGGCGTGCGCTGATGTTTGGCGATTCCATTCAGCTCCGGCCATTGCTCAAGAATATCATTCGACAGGTGAAAGCTTCTTCTGAAGGCCTGAAGCTGCGGGCCTGATTCACCCTGATAAATCAGCAGCGCGTCATCAGCGAGCGGCTTCCATCCGGCCAGACCGAGCGCCGTAGCGAGCGTGGTCTTTCCTGCCTTTGGTTCACCGCAGATCACGAACAATTCATTTTCAGGCGAAAGCACGGCGGCGGCGTGCAGGTGATAAATGCCGCGCGTGCGCAGCAGCAGCAGCAGCGTGACGTAAACCAGCGTATGCGCGACTTCGGTGGCCTGCGGCGTCAGTTGCCCTGTGGCGCGCGCGGCCTGAGGCTCAATACTGATGAGCGCATCAGGAGTAAGCAGGATGAAGCTTTCAGGTGACTGTGGCGTGCGCCATAACTGCATGACTTCCCACTGCGCGAGCATTTCCGCGCCTGAACGGGTGAGCGCCGTAGCGTCAGGCAAAGATTTACATCCTTCCAGCCCGATCGTCAGCGCAGATGATGACGCGGGCAGTGAATCAGAGATGTGGGGACGATAGTAGCGAAAGTAATCGGCGATGACCTCAATGACCTGCGCTGAAGTGGCAGTGATGAAGGCGGGAACGCCACAAAGTTCAAGGCTGATGACGGGCATGAGCAGGCGGCTGAAAAACGAACAAGGGCACGTTGCGGCGTGCCCTTGCAGATGTTTTCGGAGGAATGTTTCTGACTGTTTACGAGCCGGACGAGAGTGATGAAATTGCGCCGGTTGAAGTGGTGGCGCTTGACCCGCCCGAAAGTGAAACCTGAGCGAGCGAACTCGACAGACTGAACTGCGGCGCGGCGTAAGCTGGTAATCCGGTGACTGACACTTCAGTTACTTTCGCCAGCGTATCCCGTGCGCTCAGCGGCAGGGTCGAAACCAGACCGTACTGCCTGAGTTCCGTGATGAACGCCCGCGTGTCGGCTTCGGCCTGCGCGCGATTGATGGCGAATGCGCCAGCCAGCGCGGCGCTGAGCGTTTCGGCGGTGTGCGCGACCCGACCGCGCAACTGCTTCCACAGGAAGATCGCCGAAGCGTTCAGCGTGTAATAATGAAGGTTCTCAAGATCGAGAATGATGCCTTCCTGATTCTCCAGCAGTTCAGTAAACGAGGCCTGCTCGTTAGGGATTAACTTTTCTGTATTCATACCGGGTTTCCTGTTTTTCCTGAACGTCTGCGACTCTGCGACCCGGTGTCGGCGTGCGCCTGACTGGATTACTGGGCATCGTGACGAAGACCGCGCTGCCATCCACTCCGGGGTTTCTTGTCAACCGCTCAACTGCGCCCGATCTCAGATTCAGGAGGTAGAGTTCAGGGTCACCGTCACGGAGCGAGGTAAAGATGATTAACGTCCCGCCCGGTGAGATTGCCGCCTCGCCATCGTTGCCTTCGGTCAGCACATTGAATGACCCATCAGGTACGCTGGCAATGGCGATGCCGCTGAGTTTACTGGTTGTAGCAGTGGTTGTAAAGACAATTCGCTGGCTGTCAGCCGACCAGTTCAGGCCGCCCAGAACCGCGCCGCCGCTGGTCAGTTGGCGTGTTGCGCCGGTGATGGTGGTCAGCCAGATTTCGTTGGCGCCGCTGCGGTTGGAGACATAAGCCACCTGTTTGCCGTCGGGTGAAATGACCGGCGCGAAGATGAAATATGAGTCGCTGACCGGGACGAGGACGCGGCGATCATCGCCGTTCGACGACATCAGTTCAATGCCCTTGCCGAGGGTGAAAAAGGCCATCTTCGAGCCGTCGCTGGTCAGTGACGGATTGATTTCATCGGACGTTCCGATGGTCAGCCGGTTGATGGCGGCCAGTACCGGACGACGGGTGCGCCAGGCCGAACTGACCTGGGCGGTGAACAGTTCATAGCTGCTGCCTTCGCGTGAAGCGTAGGTCAGCATTCTGGCTCCGGCAGCAATGGACGGAGTGATGTGAGCGCGTCCGGTATCGGTGAGCTGGCTGACCTGATGCGTGCTCAGGTCAATCAGGTACAGCTCGGTTGCGCCGGAACGCTGTGAGACAAAGATGGCATAGTCAGCTTCGCTGACCAGATTTTGTGCCGAGACAGATGTCGTAATCAGCAGGGCTGCTCCCAGCGCCAGCCACTGCGCCGTGCGGTACAGACGCACGAAAATTTCAGAACTCTTTTCATTGGTCAGCCTGGTCAATGGAAAGTAACGCATATCTGCTTTCCTCCGAATCGGTGTGAGTGAGTGCTTTGACTTAATGTGACAGACGACAGTTCAGTGACGTTCAGTAACGTTCATTGACGTTGCAGAGAATCCGCGTTTTTCTTGTCAAAGAGCTTGCGTCAGGGTTGTTAATGTGTGCAGGCGCACAGGCCGCAAAAAAGGGGTGAGAGCCGGGGACGGCCTCTCACCCTGCGCGATGTTTTAGCGGATTCGGCGAATCCGGTTGTTTCTGGTGTCGGTGAAAATGATTTCGCCGGAACTGCTCAGTGCAATGCCAACCGTCTGCGGCACATTCTGCGGCGAGGTGCTGCTGACTTTGGCGTTGAAATCAAGTGGATCAATATTCAGCCGGGCCTGCCGGGCATCGCCCTGATCGCCACTGTAATTCATAAATCCGAGGCCGGTCGGAACGGTGCTGATTCCGGCAACGGCAGTCACGGTGCCGTTCGCGCTGATTTTGAGAATCTGACTGGTTCCGGCGTTGGTGACGTAGGCATTGCCCGCCGCATCAACCGCGACGTCCTTCGGCTTGTTGAGCGCGGTGGTATTCATCGTTGAGAACTGGCCGGTGCCAGCGCCGCTTTCGCGCAGCACCAGACCTGAGGTCGTGTTGACCAGATACAGCCGCCCGCTCGGATCAAAGGCGAGGCCGGTGTATTTCGCCGTCGCCAGGCGTTCACTGGCCGGAACATAAGTGGCCGTCAGCGACACCACCAGACCCGTGGCGCGGTTGACCTTGCGCACCGTGTCATTGCCCGCGTCAGTGACATAGATGAAGTTGTCATTGACCACCACATCAGTCGGGTCAACCAGCACCACATTGTTGATGTTGCTGCCAGATGTGTTGATGTCCTCGACTGCCGTCCCGCCTCCGACGACGGTTGAAATGTTGCCCGGTGGAACCGTCACGGCGACTGCCGTATTCGGAAACAGCGTCACCGGCTGACTGGTCGTGTTGATGAAACGCACGATCCCGCTCCGGCGGCCACTGAGGCCGGCAGGCACGGGCTGACCGCGCGTCGAATCGGCCACAAAGATTCCCTGTGAGGTCACCGTCAGACCCTGCGGGCGGCTGAAGGTGGCCTGATTGACCGGACAGTTATCACCAGTGGAGTTGTCATCATCAACCGTAACAATGACGCCGGGCGGAACAGTCTTTTCTGCGGTGGTTCCCTGGAACAGGGTCACGGTGGTGGTGCCGCGATTGAAGAAACGCAGATGGTTGTTCTGAGTGTCAGAAAACCAGATGTTGTTATTGGCGTCTACTGCCACTCCGGTCGGTGTGTTGGTAATGGCGCTGGTGGCCAGCCCCTTGTCATATGGCATGGGCAGGCCGGTTCCTGCAATGGTGTTGACGGCATTGGAATTGATTGTCACACCGGCCAGAGTCACGGCTGAACCGCTCAGGTTCAGGTAACGAACGCGGCCTCGTGAAATCAAGGTCTGGTCGAGAATGTAAAGGCCGTGACTGTCAGCCGCAATGCCGGTTGATGCGCTCGTGCCAGGGAACTGGAACCCGGCTGAAGTGCCGCTGCCGCCGTCACCACAGTTTGAGGACGAGTAATCACAGAATGATCCGGTGCCGCTGACCGAACCACCTGGGCCGCTGCCGAATGATCCGGTTCCGGCAACGATGGATGGCCCGCCCGCCGTCAGCCGCACGACCACCTGCTGATTGCCATTGGCGGTGTAAACGTTGCCGTTGTAAACAGCAAGACTGTTCGGATAAGGCCCGCTCGCGCCAGGCGTGAACTGCACCAGCAGCGAGGCATTGCCGGCATTGTCAACCTTGATCACCCGACCGTGACCAGTGTCGGTCACATAGAAATTGCCATTGGAATCGGTTTCGACCGCGCGCGGCTGGAACAGCAGCAGGCTGGTGGCCGGGCCTGGCGCGAAGGTCGGGTTATTGGCATCATTCTTTTCATCAGGTGTCGTCTTGTTGCGACCTGCCACTACCGTCGCCGGTGCGCTGGCTGAATTGCGACTGGCGGCCAGACGAAAGACCTTGTTGGCCAAGTTGTCTGAATCCACCACCAGCAGGTCGCCGCCGCTGGTGACTGTGATGTCGCTCATCGCGGTCGAAAAACCAACCGCATTGTCAGCCACCGTCCGCACATTGCCCGAACCCACCGTGCCTCCGACAATCGTCAGAGTGTTGTTCGACAGATTCAGCGCGCGAACCACCGCATCAACCGTGTTGGCAAAGTACAGAAAGTTGCCATCCGGGCTGACGGCCAGGCCACTGATTGCTCCCAGGTCGGCGGACAGGCCGGAGACGTTTTCTGACAGATCGCCGCCTTCGCGTCCGGCCAGCGCCTGAATCGTTCCCGGCGCGATGCGCTGTCCGGCAATGAACTGCGGCGCAATGGTGGTGTTGATGAAACGAATATAGGTGATGGACGAAGTGTAATCGGCCACATACAGGCCCCGACCCAGCGGATCAGCCACGACGGCTGTCGGCCGGCCGAGATGCGCCTGGGTTGCGAGATTGCCATCACCGAGCAGACCGCCGGCAATCGAATCAATCAGCGGCGCATTGGTGCTGCCAAACGTGGCGCTGCTGGTGAGAATGTTGCCACCGGCATAAGCCAGCACGCTGCCGGTTGAACTGCCGGTGATCTCTGAATTGGTGACCTGCACGACGACGCCTTCAGCCAGCACCGCCGCATTGCCGAGCGCGCTCGCGCCGCCGTTTTTCACGCTGACGTAATTGAGAATCGAACTGGCCGGGGCGTTTCTGGAAAAGTAGATCGCGCCCCAGTTGCTGCCGCCGATGCGGTCAAAGGTGATGTATTTTGAACTGCCGAAAGCCGCGCCGGGCACCTGAGTGATGCCGGGCAGACCGTTGGCCGAAATGCCGCCGCGCAAATCCTGAGCCGAATCACCGGCCTGCAGGTCAGTGCCCGGAGCCAGCCTGATTTCCGCGCCCGCATTGATTGAAAGTTCAACCAGTGAACTGCTGCCGACGATGGCCGGGTTGCTGAGTGAACCGCGCAGGTGAATCGGCGTTTCGCCCTGACCGACGAGAACGCCTGATCTGGTGAAATCATTCGAGGCTGCCGAACCGTCCGTGCCGATCTGAATGAAATTGCCGCTGTTGCCATTGAATGAATTGGCCGACGAATAGTAGTAGTTGGCATCAGCGACACCCGTGCCGCTCGTCGTGCCGTCAAGGTCGTAAAGGCCGAGCGCGGCGTTACCGCTCAGCAGCACCGCCACATCGCTGCCCGCCGTGCCGTTGTTGTCCAGCCGCGAACGGGCAAAGCCTTCGAGCCGGTCGCTCGTGCCGCTGGCGTCAACGCCGGTGCCACCACTGCGACGGCAGACGCTGTCCGTAAAACGCAGACGACGACCTGATCCGGTCAGCCTGATCTGCGCGCCACCTGACAGCCCGCCGTATTCAACCACGCAGTTGCGCATCGTCATCAGAATGCCGCTGGCCGTGCTGGTCGCATCAATGCCGCCCCACGCGCCCTGACTGGGAATTCCCTGGCCGGGGCTGCGCTGCGCCGTGAACACGATCTGGCCCGGCGCGGTGCTGGAAATGCCGGGAATGCCGCCATTCGCCGTCAGATTGCCGCTCGCCGCCAGTTGCAGGGTCGCGCCGCTGGCGAAATAGAAAACCGTTCCGGCAGGAATGCTGATGTCTGAACCAAAGACGAGATTACTGTTGACCAGATACGGGCCGGGGCCGCTCAGGCTGCTGATCAGACCTGACAGAGTTGATGTCGGCACTCCGGTGACGGTCAGCCGGTTGCTGATCGCACTTGAACCGAGGCCCCCCGCTGTGCCGCCGGAATTGATCACCCGCAGGCCATAAATGCCCGGCGCGGTTCCGGCAGGAATGGTGACGTTGAGCTGAGTCGGATTGCCTGAATTGACCTGTAAGGTCGCCGCCACGCTGCCGTCATTTCTGAGCAGTTGCACCGCTGGCAGGGTCGGAGTGGTGACAAAACCGCGCCCGTTGAGATTCACCGTCGAACCGGCGCTGCTGCTGACCTGCACGGCTGCGGGTTCGACGCTTTCCGCCGCGACGCCTAAATCGGCCAGCACCTGAAACTGAAAGAAGAAGGTCGGCCCGCTGGTCGGGACGGCAAAAGTCCAGACGGCTTTGCCGGAACCGCCCGGAGCGATGTCACCGTAAGCGCGCGAGACATTGAGCTGGTTGTTGTAAGCCACCTGGCCATCGTTATAGAACGCCACGCCGCCGGTGGTGGGTGAATTTGAAGCCGCCGCGCCGCCTGCATTGCTGACTCTGAAGCTGGTGAAAATCAGGCGCGTGTTGTAGAAGGTGGTCGCTGAATTGTTCAGGATTTCAATTTCGCCGCTGACCGTTCCGCTGCCCGGCAGAAAGACGCTGTCGGCTCCCGCGCCGTTGGTGTCTGTCAGTCGGACGGTGAAGGAGCCGGGCGGCAGAACCGTTCCCGGATCGCTGCGGCTGTACGCCACATAGCGACCCTTGGCCTGCGTTTTCGGCGTGATTTTCAGTTCACCGGATTTTGCATCCAGGCTGCCGGTAAATTCTCCGAGCGTAACCGCATCGCTGCTGCCGGTGATCGGCTCCTGCATCGCGCTGGTTGTGGCCGTGCTGACCGCCGGAGCGGCGCTGCTGAGCGCGCGAAATGCCTGCTGTGCCGTCATGCGACGCAGTCCGGTCAGACTGCCTGCCGCCAGAACGATGGCCGCGCACAACACCACAACGGCGCTGCGCGAGGCATGATGGAAGAAAGACTTGATGAATTTGCGACCAGCCATGATGATCTAACTCCTTTTTCCTGTCCTGAAAGCGCGGAACCTGACCTCCGCACGACACTGCTGACAAAAACCTGAAATCTGATGATGGCGATGAAACCCGCTTCCCGCCTGACCGTGATCACGTGCCCGGAGTCCGAACCTGCTGCCGTCGTGATCTCAGCTCAAACCCGACTCCCACTTCAGGACAAACGGGGAATGATCGAAAGCTTCCTGAAGAGTCTGCGGAACAGCAGCTCCTGCTGATGCCCGGATGCGGTGTGCTGGGGGAATTGCGCGGCAACGACAACCTCCGCCGAGACTGAGGGAACATGGGATGAGGTGAGGAAGCGGCTTGCCGGAGCAACGTCTGTTGTCAAACCAAAAGCTTAATACCAAATGCTTCGTGCAATCCTGATCTCGTTCTGCGAATTCAGAGATTGTGAGGAATAACAGACAGGCAACAGCGGAAATTCCAGCTTTGAAAAGAGGCGGTTGAGGTTTTCAAAAGCTGTGAAGTTGCCCCGTATTCGGGCGCATCTTAGTCCTCCCCCTGCGGTCAGTCAAGAGATAGCTTGTCAAAGATTCCCAATGACTTCAGCGATTCACAGACCCTCACGGCCCGGCGCGGAAGCCATCATTTGTCAGGCCGACAAAACGCCGCCAGCCGCACCCCTTCCCGGCCATCAGGCAGGGAAAAGCTGCGGCAAGTGATAAAGTGAGAACAGATAATGACTCGAAACTTCGGCACTCAGGCTCTCTCGGGAACTGCTGACTGCGACTGGCGGTGGCGCAATCAGAATCACTTGATGCGAATCTGCACTGTGCTGGCCGGAATCCCGTCCACCACGAGTGTTACATTTACAGTCCCTTTGCTGCGGAGCTGTTGCGGAATGATGACATTGATTTGATCAAGCCCGGCCAGCGACCCGTGCGGCCCGGCATAAACCACCTGCGCCGCGATCCCGTCAATCGTCACCTGCACCCGGTCGGCGCTGCTCACGTTGCGAATGCCCGTCCCGAACAGCACCAGGTAATTCGGCCTGCCATCCACCGTCACTTCGAACGGAGCCGTGAAGTAATGAATCCCGTCCGGCGTGGCCAGGGCCGCCGCTTCGCCTGCTCCGGTGGCATCTGCCGTGAAAAGTGACGGCGCGACCGGAGCGATCAGCACCCGCGTCAGCGAAACCATCCCGTCCGCCGCCGTGATTTCGACCTCAGCCATCCCCGGTTCGGTTTCAGGCGGCACGAGCAGATTGATCTGGCCGTAACCGGCAGGCGCGTCATCGCCGACATAAAACAGACGGCTCGGACGCCCGTTGATTTTCACGCTGGTGCCCGCCAGGTTGAGCGGCAGCGGCAACGCCACTGCGGCAGCATCATTCGTCGCCAGATGCACGCCGAAAATTGCCGCAATCGAACCGGGCGCCACCGGAGCCTGATAATTCGCGGCTGAAACCATCGTCGGCTGTTTGCCGTTGATTTCATCCGAAGTCAGCACGCCTAGTTCAAGCTGAAAGTTGCGGCTTTTGAGCAGGCCAGCGGTTTGTGGCGAAATGGCGGTGACGGCTTTGAAGTTCTTCGATTCGGCTGCGCCGCCGCCCCCGGTGACGGCCTGCGTCGAAACTTTGTAATTTGCGCTTTGTGCCTGTCCGGCATTGCGCTCGGCGGCTGAAAGTTCCTGCGCCTTTGCCGTCAGACTCAGCAGCAGCACGGCCAGCAGCAGCACCGCCGCCAGTTGCAGCGCCAGCGAAATGAAGCCGGACAGCCACGCCGCAAACAGCGAGCGGTCAGCGGCCAGCACGGAAGGGTGTAGTTTGTGTGAGTTGATCATCGTCATCCGCCCTGGCTTTGCGCTTTACGAACTGCCCGGAATCCGAAGCTGCCTTCGAAATCCGGGCCTGCAACGGCGGCACGTCAGTGTTGACTGTGGGGTGAGGATTTTTCGTGCCGCCGGGAACTCAGTAAATCAAAATCTGTCTGCCTGGTTATTCAGTCTTTTTCAGCGCGGCTTCAGTTGATGCCGCCTTCGATAATTGAGACCTGAAAGTAATCGCTGTCATCGGCATATCCGATGGCGCAACCCGCCGCGTCAACCAGCCGCCACTGCACCTGAATCGTGTGATTACCGGCAGGAATGCTGGTCGTGACCTTGCTGAAGTGCGCGTACTGGCGAACGCCGTTGATGGCTGTGCCGACGCCCATATTGGCAATGAAGCTCAGGCGGCCCAGCACGACGAGCGTGCTGTCAATTTTCAGGGCATATTCAATGCGCGCTCCGGCGCAGAGGAATTCCTGATAAGCGCTGGTGCTGAATGAAATGTGCAATGCACGCCCGGTTGAAGTGAAAGTTCCCGCCGCGCCCGGCACATTCGTGAACTGATTGCGATCAACCGACAACTGCCCGCCCGGCGTGAAATCAATCGCCTGGGTGAGTTTCGGCGCCAGTTCAGCCGCGCTTTTGCCGCCGACGAATTCAGCATTCAGATTCGTCACCAGCGTTTTTGAATTGACCGTCAGCGGGGCCGTCCCGTTCGCCGCCGTCGAAATCAGCGCCGTTGCCTGAATATTGCCCGCCGTCAGCGAGCCGCTGCCCAGACTGATTTTGCCGTTGACCGCGAGATCGCCGCCGACAGTCAGATTCGTACCGACCGTGCCGCTGCCAGTGACATTGAAATTCGCCGCCTGCGGTGTTGCGCCATTCTGAATGTAGCCGGTCGCGCCGCTGGCCGGGGCGAAGTCGCTGGCGTGCCGCCCGTCAACCGTGTCGGCATCAAGCCCGCTGCCTGCGCCGCCGATCAGTTTGCTGGCCGTGATGGTCGCATCGGCAATGTGGCTGCCTTTGATCACGCCTGCTGCAATCTTGTCGGCTGTAATTGAGCCATCAGCAATCAGCGCGGTGGTGACTGAACCGGCGCTGATCTTTGCCGCCGCGCCGCGTTCGCCGGTGATGGAGAGCGTGGCGCTGCCTGCTGCGTAAGAAACTGCTGTGGCGGGCTGCTCGCCCACGTTTGAATCCGGAGTGAATTCGATGCTCGTCGCGCTCAGTACCGCAGTCACGCGCCCGTAAGTCGGAGCCTTGCCGGAAGCCGTAATCATCACGGCCTGTCCGGTCACAAAAGCCGCTGAGTTCGAAACGGTCAGAACTGTTCTGGCCGGAGCCTCAGGGTTGAAAGTCAAGGCTGATTCAATCAGACCAATGCCACCGGCAGGCCCCAGGTCGCCTTTGTCGCCCTTGTCACCTTTATCACCTTTGTCACCCTTGCTGCCCAGGTCGCCTTTATCACCTTTATCACCTTTGAGGCCCTGCGGCCCGGCGTCACCCTTATCGCCCTTGTCGCCTTTATCGCCTTTGTCACCCTGCAATCCGGTCGGGCCTGTGTCGCCCCTGTCGCCCTTGTCGCCTTTGGGGCCGGGTGCGCCCTGGTTGCCGCCCAGGACGTAAGCTGCTGAAGCGATGCGCTGGCGCGGGGTGAGCGTTTCACCGTTGACCGTGATTTCGAGATAACGAACCGATCCGGTTTTGAAGATGGTGGCAGGCAGCGGCGCGGTGCTGCCGAGCAGCACGTTGTAAATGCCGCGCGTGAGCGTCACATTCAGCGGCCCTTCGCGCCACAATTCGTTGCCATCGGTTTCAGCGTCAAAGATCACAAAGATCATCTGCGCCTGTCCGCTGACCGGCGTGCCTGAGGCATCACTCAGCTTGCCCTGCACATTAATCAGTTCGGGAGCAGCGGCTGACTGTGCCTGGCCCTGAATAGTGGCGGCACTCAGCAGCAGCAACATCAGACCGGAAAGAATTAGTCTGCTCATGCGGCAAGTCATCTCTGGTTTTCTGAAAACATCCTGACAGTTGACCTGATTTCTCGTGGGCATTCAGGCAACCGAAAGCCGTGGGGCGTGGCCTCGCAACAAACGGAAAGAATCAATCGCGCGCGGCTTCCAGGCCGCCACAGACAAATCACAATTTCGTAAATCTTCGGCCCGGCTCCGGTCGTACATCCTGCTGCCATCGGGCAATTCACTGGCCGGGTGGCAGTGGCTGAAAATCGCTGCTGTGCCTCACCCGGCCACCACGTCAGGGTACATTTCTTGAAAACCCGATCAGCGATTGTTAAGATCATTTTCCCTCGCGCCGGTCAAAGCATGGCCTGACTGCTTGTAATTCCGGCTTTACCGGCACGGGGACTCCTGCGGGGAATGCAGTTTCAAAGGAGGCTTTACACAACTATGGACGCTGAAATGGATAACATCTTTATTGCTCGTCAGCAGCGGGCGGAATCAAGACGCAACCGGGTTTTGCTGAGCCTGCTGGGAGTGGTGACACTGGTGGTTGGCGTGTTCGCCGGTTCCGCGCTGAGCGCCAAAGGCTGGTCGCCTTTCAAAAGCGGCAGTGGCAATGGCGTGCCGATTTACATTGCAGCTGACAATCACGCCGGTCAGGCGCTGACGCTCAACGGCGGTTTTTCGGCGATTGCCAAAGCCGTGACTCCGGCAGTCGTCACCATCGAAGTCAAAAGCCGCGCCCGGCAGCAGCAGGCGCCTTTTCTGATGGATCCGTTCCACGACTTCTTTAACGGCCCGGATCAGGACGACGAAAACCCGACTCAGCGCCGCCGCGCGCCGCAGAATCAGAACCGGGATAAAAAAGGCCCGCTGGTTCCGAGCGGCCTCGGTTCAGGCGTGATCGTCAGCCCGGACGGCTACATTCTGACCAATAATCACGTGGTCGAAGATGCCGACAAGGTTGAAATCAAGCTGACTGACGGGCGCGAATTCGTCGCCAAAGTCATTGGCACTGACCCGGCCAGCGACATCGCGGTTGTCAAGATTGACGCGACGGGGCTGCCGACCCTGCCGCTGGGTGATTCAGACAAGGCTGAGATCGGTGACATAGTCCTCGCTGTCGGCAACCCGCTCGGCGTCGGCCAGACCGTCACGATGGGCATCATCAGCGCCAAAGGCCGCAGCACCGGCACGCGCGCGGTGGGCAACATCGCCGCTTACGAGGACTTTATTCAAACCGACGCTCCGATCAATCGCGGTAATTCCGGCGGGGCGCTCGTCAATCTTAATGGTGAACTGATCGGCATTCCGTCACAGATTCTTTCCGCGACGGGCGGCAGCATCGGCATCGGCTTTGCCATTCCGACCCGGATGGCGCGCAATGTCATGGATCAGTTGATCAAGGGTGGCAAAGTGCGGCGCGGCATTCTCGGCGTTAATCTTAATCCGCAGGGACTGTCGAGCGAAGTGGCCGAACAGCTTGGTTACAAGAGTACCAAAGGCGCGCTTGTCACCATCGTTACCCCTGGCTCACCGGCGGAAAAGGCCGGAGTCAAACCCGGCGACATCATCACCGAATTCCAGGGACAGCGCGTCCAGGATAATGCGCACCTGCGCAATATGGTTTCGCAGACTGCGCCTGGCACGAGCGTCAAATTCAAAATCTGGCGCGGCAACGCCGAACGCGAACTGTCAGCCGTGCTGGATGAAGTCAAACCGGAAGACCTGGCAGGCAACACCCGTCCGCCGGAAAACAATGACAGCAATGACAACGCCAGCAATGCCCTCTCAGGTGTGCGGGTCGAAAACCTGACGGCTGATAAAGCGAAGCTGATGAACATTCCGCCCTCAGTGCGCGGAGTGCTGGTGGCTGAAGTTGAGCCGGACAGCGCGGCGGCTGAAGCCGGATTGCGGCAGGGCATGATTATTGAGGAAGCCAACCGCCAGCCGGTTTCAACAGTGGCAGAATTCAATGACGTGCTGAAAAAGTCCGGCAATAAGAAAGTACTGCTTCGTGTGCGCACGCGGAGCGGCAATGCCAACTACATTGTCATTAATCCGTCAGAATAACTGACCGGGCCTGAGCCGGTGGCCGGGCCTGTCGTTCAATTTCAGCGTCAATGACTTTCAGGGGATCAGTCGTTCTGATCCCCTGTTTGTTTTCCGGCGACTGGTTTCCAGGTTACGGTTTCAGCCCGTTGCCGCCCGGCCAGGAGTTAAGGAAAAAGTTGAAGCCGGAATCCGCTTTTATCTGGAAGCATTTAGGAAAAGACCACAAGATATAGCTGCTTTTCCCGTTGACAACTCTGTATGTGGTGTCATATATTCCGCCGCGCTTTCAGTCAAAAGCAGGTTCTGCAAAGATCATCACGGCACAGTTGTCAGGTGCGCAGCTCCTCCTCGCAGCAGCCTGATCTCTTACATCCCGGAGTGTACAATCGCAGCCGCACAGCTTGTTCTGGCGAGGCATTGTGTCGGTTGTCTGCCCGCTTCCGCGCCTGGGTCAGGTGTCTTTGCGTTCGCCACCGGAATAAAGTGCTGTAATTCACATTGAAAGAGAGAGAATGCATGAGCGTCAGTAAACAGAAGATCATTCAGTTCGCTAACCCCGCTACTGCCCACAAAAAGCCCATTGGCATCAACGCCCAGCAGGTCGTCGCCAAACGTTATTCGCTGAAGGATCTCAAGGGCAAGCCACTCGAAACCTGGGATGACATTGTGCGCCGGGTCGTCACCGCAGTGGCCAAAGCCGAAACTGATGCGAAGCGGCGCGAGGAATTTACTGCCGCCATGCTGAACCTGATGGAAGCGCGCGCTTTCATCCCGAATACGCCCTGCCTGGTCAACGCTGGCAAACCGAAGGGGCAGCTCGCTGCCTGCTTCGTGCTGCCCGTGCCTGACTCGCTCGAAGGCATTATGGAACACGCCAAACAGTGCGCGCTGATTCACCAGAGCGGCGGCGGCACCGGCATGACTTATGAACTGCTGCGCCCCGCCGGAACGCCCGTTGGCGAAGGTCGCGGCATCGCTTCCGGCCCGGTGTCGTTTATGAACATCGTCAATTCGATGACCGAAACCGTGAAGCAGGGCGGAGTCCGACGCGGCGCGAATATGGGCATTCTCTCGGTCGCGCACCCTGACGTGCTGCGGTTCATCCACGCCAAGAATGACCAGAAAAGCCTGACCAATTTCAACATCTCAGTGACCATCACCGACAGGTTTCTGAAAGCCGTTGAAAACAACGAATGGTTCCACACGGAATTTGACGGGCAGCCCTGGGACAGGCCGGTTTTCGATCCGAAAGCCAATAGCGGCGAAGGCGGCCCGTACACCTTCAATGGCCAGGAGCCGCCACAGCCTGGCATGGTTTACGCGCCCGACATCTGGCACCGCATCATTTCCTCAACCCATCGCTGGGCCGAACCCGGCATCATCTTCATTGACAATGTCAACCGTCACAATCCGCTGCGTAATTCGATGGGCCTGAAAAAGGCGTCGAATCCATGCGCCGAGCAGCTGTTGCACGATTTCAACGCCTGCAATCTTGGCTCGATTGATGTGGCGAAGTATTACGACGAGAAAACGGACGATCTCGACTGGGATCGCTTTGCCGAAGACATTTACTGGTGTGTGCGTTTTCTCGACAACGTGATTGATGTCTGCGAATGGCCGCTGGCGCAGATTCACGACACGGTGCATCGCACGCGCCCGGTCGGGCTGGGCATTATGGGATTTGCTGACCTGCTGCTGCACAAGCGCCTGACTTACGGCACTGAGGAATCAGCGATGTATGCCGACCGGATGATGGATTTCTTCCGTCAGGAATCGTGGAAGGCCTCGCTTGCCATCGGTGCGGAAAAAGGTGCGATGCCGGAGTTTGAGCCGAACCGCGATCTGTACGAACAACTGATTTATGACGAGGTTGGTCTTGACCGTTCAATCCCGCTGACTCCGCGCAATTACGAAGTCACGACCGTGGCGCCAACCGGCACGATTTCACTGGTGGCTGAAACCAGTTCGGGCTGTGAACCGAATTTCTCTTACGCTTATGTGCGCCGCGACACAATTGGGACGCGCACCTATGCGCATCCGATTGCCGCGAAGGCGCTCGGCCTGACGCTTGATTCGACCGATCCGAAATCAATCGAAGCGGCGGCCAGCTACATCGTCGAACATCGGGATGAACTGCCTGAATATTTTGTGGATGCGATGACGCTCACGCCGGACGATCACCTGCGCGTGCTGAAGTCATTCCAGGATCACGTTGACAATTCGATCTCAAAGACCGTCAACGCTCCGGCCAGTTACACCGTCGAAGACACTGATCGCGTTCATCGCCTCGCCTGGAAGATGGGCGTCAAGGCAGTGAGCTATTACCGCGATGGTTCGCGTGACGGGCAGGTGCTGACGGCGATGACCACCGCGCCGTCAACTGCCGAAGCGCAGCCTGAAACAGCCGAACTTACCGAACAGAATGCGGCGATTGAGGCTGTCACCGCGCCGGGCAACGTGACTTCGATTACTTCAACCATCAAGCCCGCGCAGACCAATGCGCAGGGCAAGGTGCAGCGTCCGCGTGAACTGACCGGCTCAACGTGGCAGATTCCGTTTGACGGGCAGAATCTCTATGTCACGGTCAATCACGACAGCGTGCGCGTGCTGGAGGTTTTTGCCACCGGCGCGGGCCTTTCAGTTTCGGTTGGCCTGCTGGCTTCAAAGATGCTGCGCGGCGGCTTCAATCCTGAAGAAGTGGCCAACAGCCTCAACAAAGTCATCGGCACGCATTCCGTCTGGTTCAATCAGCGGCTTTGCACTTCGCCTGAACAGGCCGTGGCTGAATGCATTATGCTGACGACGCGCCGCATTCAGAACCTGCCGGATTCAGAACGCGCCGCCGCCAAACTGGCGCTGGCCGTCACCGAGAGCAGTGTCAGCAGCAATCCTGGCAATGCCGCTGTGACTCCGACCGCTTTCAATAAAAAGGTCAGAATCACCACCTGCCCGGAATGCCGCAGCAACGCAATTGAATACAACGCCAGTTGCTACACCTGCCGCGACTGCGGATTCAGCAAGTGCGTGTAAGCTGGCAGTCACAACCTGCAAAATAAAAGCCCGGCCTGAGTGATGTGAAACTCAGGCCGGGCTTTTTGTTCGTGAAAATTCGTGTTGATGCGTGGCTGCCCAGTTATCGGCTTCAGCTTTTGCGAAAGGTGTAAAGGCGGGCCGGGCGGTGCGCGCCGACTGCGCGCGTTTCGTTGAGTTCCCTGATCTGACCCTGCGCGAGAATTTTTTTGCGAAAGTTGCGCTTGTCCACCGGACGCTGAAGGATGATTTCGTAAACGCGCTGCAACTGCGACAGCGTGAATTTTTTTGGCAGCAGCTCGTACCCGACCGTTGTCCATTCCAGTTTGTTACGCAGTCGCCAGACCGCGTATTCCAGCACTCTGGCGTGGTCGAAGGCGAGTTTCGGCGGCTTGAAAACGGAATGCCAGGCGGCGTCTGTTGCGTCATCGGCGGCCATAATGCGCTGTTGTTCGGCATCAATCAGCGCGAAATAAGCCACGCTGATGACGCGGCCACGCGGGTCGCGGCCCGGATCACCAAACGTGTAAAGCTGTTCGAGGTAAACATCGCGGACTCCGGTCTCTTCTTCGAGTTCGCGGGCGGCGGCGGCTTCCAGCGATTCGTCAATCTCAACAAAACCTCCGGGCAAGGCCCAGCGATCCTTGAATGGTTCCTGCCGACGGCGAATCAGCAGCACTTTCAGATCGTCAGCAGCAATCGTCAGAATCACCAGATCAACAGTAACCGAAGGGCGCGGGTAATCTTTGGCTTTGTCAGCCTTGCTCATACGGGGTAGCCTCCCAGGTTTCTCAGGCCTGTGCAATTTCCTTCAGTACTTCGTCAGTTGTCGTGAACTCAACTCCGGCATTGCGCATTTCTTCGATTGTTTTGGCTGTGGTGTCAGGCGCGACGCCGCGCACGGCATCACTGACGAGCCGCACGCGCGTGCCCGTCTGTGCCAGACCGAGCGCCGCCGCGCGCACGCAGTAATCAGTCGCCACGCCAAAGACCACGCATTCATCGTGACTGAATGCCTGCTGATCGCGCATCGCTGCCAGCCAGGGATTTGAAAACAGATCGAAGGTATTTTTCTTCACCACGTAATGCGTTGCGGGTTGCAGTTGCGCTGTGGTTTCAGGCTGTGCGCCGACTTCGATTTCGCGGCGCGGCAGGCGCGGCAGCGCGGCAAAGACTCGTTCGGCTCCGCGCGTGCCTTCGACGCAGTGCGGCGGAAAGATTTTGAATTCTTCATCGCCCGGCTGATGCGCGCAGCGTGATGAAACCGTCGTGATGTGATGTTCACTGGCCGCGACGAGCAGGCGCTCAATATTGGCCAGGATTGCTTCAGCATCAGGCACGACCAGCGCGCCATCGCGGTCAAGAAAATCGTGCTGTGTGTCAATGTCGAAAAAAATCATGTGGTTCCTCGAAAGATGTTCACTTCGCCTGCTCTGCCGCCCGTTTGAAAAGCTGGTAATCGCGGTCAGTGAAAAGCACAAAAATAACCCGCTCAATCGTGCTGTGCGGATGCGCGGCGGCATAGCTGCGCACTGCGCCGATCATTACTTCAGCGCATTCATCAACCGGAAAGCGAGCGACACCGGTAGCGAGAGCAGGGAAGGCGATTGATTTCAGTTGCAGTTCTTCAGCGCGCTTCAGGCTGTTGGTGGTTGCGCTGCTGATGATTTCGGCGCTTGACCCGGTGCCGGGCTTTTTCGGCACGTCGCGGTCTTCAACGCGGTAGCCCATCGCGGCGGCGTGAATCACGTATTTGTTGGGCAATGCGCCTGCGGTTGTGACTGCCGCTTCACCGAGGCGAATCGGAGCCTGCCTGCGGCCTTCCTCGTTGATGATTTCGCCGCCCTTGCGATGAATTGCTCCGGCCACGCCGGAACCGAGCACCAGATGCGTGTTCGCCGCATTCACGATGGCATCAATGTCAGGTTGTTCGGTGATGTCTCCCGATCTGATCTCAATCTGCATGGCTGTGCCTTCTGCTTTCAATTTCACGGCTCGTGGTTTCCCGCAATTGTTCGAGCGTCGGGCTGAAGCTGACCGGATAGCAGGCCGTTTCAGTCAGTGAACGGCAGTTGTCGGGTAACAGAGCAAGCTGCTGCTGCGCCCGCTCCTGCGCGTCGCGCAATGACGGCAGCGCGGCCATCAGTTCGCCATTCTGCATCACCGGCTCAAGCAGCGGCGTGCAGCCGCGAGCCGTGTATTCATTGTTCGTTTCGTCGGGCGTCTCAATCGTCGCCGCAATCACGTCGCCCGCAAACCGGTCCTGCGCATCCAGCGCGCGCCAGACCTGTTTGCGCAGCGGGTAAGTCGCCTTGTCGCGGCTGAGTTTCAGCGTCGGTCTGAAATCGCCGTCCACTTCAATTTCGACCAGCTTGTAAACGCCGCCCAGCGCAGGCGCGTCAATTGAGGTTGAAATCGCCGTGCCGACTCCGAACAGATCAATCGGCGCTCCGGCGGCGAGCAGGCTGGCAATCTTTTCTTCGTCCAGGTCGCCACTTGCCATAATCCTTGTGCGCTGCATTCCGGCCTCGTCAAGAATGGCGCGCACCTGAATGGCCAGCCCGGCCAGGTCGCCGCTGTCGAGCCGCACCGCACTCAGCCCTGGCCCGATTTCAGTCGCCAGCCGCGCGGCATTGAGCGTGTCGTAAGTGTCGAGCAGCAGCGTCGTGTGTTCAGGAAAGACCTGGTAATAACTCTCGAAGGCTTCGCGCTCTGAGGCAAAGGCCATCGTCCACGAATGCGCGGCGGTGCCAAACACCGGCAGATCAAAAAGGCGTCCGGCTTCGACATTCGAAGTGCCGATGCAGCCACCGATGAAAGAGGCGCGGGCGGCGAGCAGCGCGGCTTCCATCCCGTGAGCGCGCCGCGAACCGAATTCAACGATGCCGCGTCCCGGCGCGGCGCTGACGCTGCGCGAGGCTTTGGTGGCAATCATCGTCTGAAAGTTGATCGTGGAAAGCAGGAAGGTTTCGACCAGTTGCGCTTCGATGATCGGAGCCGTCACGCGCAGCAGCGGCTCATTCGCAAAAGCCACCGTGCCTTCAGGCAGCGCGTGAACTGAACCGGTGAAGCGAAAGCCGCGCAGGTAATCAAAAAATTCCGGCGACACCTGCGTGAAGGCAGGCAGTGACGCAAGCCACTCAACCTCAGCGGCAGTGAACTGCAGTGTTCTGAGATAATCCACAGCCTGCTCAAGTCCCGCTGCGATCAGATATGAACGATTGTGCGGCAGCCGTCGCACGAACAATTCAAAAGTGGCCTGTTCAGTGCGCCCGCAGGCGTGATAGGCCGCGGCCATCGTCAGCTCATAGAGATCAAGCGCGAGAGCTGGCGAGCGTCTGAGCGGCGGCGGTGCGGCGTCATTTTCGCTGCGGCTGGTGAATGTCATCGCCTCATTCTTCGTCATTCAGGATCTTCTTAGTGTATCACGGACACTAACTATATTGATCAGTCAGAGCTTTGTCAACCTGACCGAATTTCAGGACTTTGAGTCAATCAGACTGCCCGTTCTCTAACGAAAATTTTGTTGACGCTGAAATGTAAGAATGTTACTACTATGGCCGAACACCCATGCGCATCACCGACACTTGCCGATGCGTAAACAAGCCCGTAAATAATGGTGATCAGTGATTTGCCCGGAGCGAAAGTCCGTCATTGATCAGTTGACAGCATCAGAGCCGGTTCCCACCGAACACCCATGCTTGTGATGCTGCCTGCAAGTCCACAGTAACTGAAGCACTGCCCCTGGATAACCGCAGCAATCAACGATAGTCCGGTTGCCAGAGCAAAAGATACCGCCGTTCTCACAGGTTCAGATCAGCTTTCCGAAGCGCGTCGCCTCGCGCACTTCCAGTCAGCAGCAGCGGTCAGTCAGTCAGGCGCTCGTCAGCGCCCCGGCACAGGTCTGTCTTCGGAGCCACAGGATTTATGTTGTCAGGCATCTTCTCCGGTTTCGCAAAGTTCGGCAAAAGCCGCAAGGGCATGGTTGGTCTCGATATTGGTTCGAGCCGCATCAAGGCCGTCGAAATCAAGGCCAACGGCAAGGGCAGCTATGAACTGCTCAGCATCGGCCAGGTTTCGCTGATGGCCGACACCATCGTGGATGGCCAGATCATTGACGGCAATCACGTCTCGGACTGCATCAACCGCATCTTTGAAGAGCAGGCGATCAAAAACGCGCAGGTGGCCACTTCGATTTCGGGCCACGCCGTCATCGTCAAAAAGATCAGCGTTCCGGCGATGAGCAACGAAGAGCTGCGCGAACAGATTCAGTGGGAAGCCGAGCAGCACATTCCCTTCGACATCAATGATGTCAATCTCGATTACCACGTCGTGGACACGTTCGAAGGCAGCAACATGGATGTGCTGCTGGTCGCGTGCAAGAAGGATGTCGTTTCGCAACTGACTCAGGTCATTTCGCAGGCGGGCAAAACGCCGGGCGTCGTGGACGTGGATGCGTTTGCGATGCAGAACGCTTATGAAATCAGCTACCGCCCGAACCAGAGCGAAATCGTGATGCTGCTCAATGTCGGCGCGAGCGTGATGAACATCAACATCGTGCGCGGCGAACATTCGCTCTTTATGCGCGACATTTCGATGGGCGGCAATCAGTACACCGACACGCTGCAGCGCGAACTGAGCCTGACTTTCGAGCAGGCCGAAGTGCTCAAGCGCGGCGGCGAGATCGAAGGCAGCACGGTGACTTTCAACGATGCGACGCCGTACCTGCAGGCCGTTACCGAACTGATGGCTTCAGAAATTCATCGCACGCTCGATTTCTTCTACAACCAGAGCGGGCCGGACACCGAATCACTCTCGCGCATTCTGGTGGCGGGCGGCTGCTCGAAGGTTGAAGGCCTGCTGCCGACCCTGGCTGAACGATTCAAGGTGCCGGTCGAACCCTTCGATCCGTTTCGCTCGATCAACATCAACGCGAAGAAATTTGACGAGAACTACATTCGGGAATTCGCGCCCGATATGGCGGTGGCCGTCGGTCTGGCGCTGCGCAGCGCCGAGTAAGCGCAATGATCGTCAACTGACCACGAGTTTACCGTCCAGAGGTTCACCATGATCAAAGTCAATCTCCTTCAGAACTCAGTTGAGCGCACCAGCGTCGAAGCGGTCGAAACCGCGATCAGCTCGCAGGGGACGCGGCAGTTTCTGCTCGTCATGATTGCGCTCGGCGCGTGCATCGCCGCCTGTGTCGCTGATTACGTGATGACCGTGCGGGCCAACACCCGCGTCAAGGAAGAGGTCGCCGTCGAAGAGAAGACCGCCGCCCAGCTTCAGGATCTCAACAAACAGGTGACTGAACTGCAGACCCGCAACAAGGCCGTCGAAGATCGCATCAACGCGATTCAGCGGCTGCGCGCCGATCAGATCGGGCCGCTGCGGGTGTTGCAGATGGTTGACAGCCGCCTGCCTGCCGACAAGGAATTCCGGCTGATTTCGATCAAACAGGACAAGGATTCGATGATCGTCATCAACGGCTACTCGCCGTCTGAAGCGCGGGTCACTGAATTCGCCAAAAACCTCGAATTTTCCAACGGGCTGTTTTCAAAATTCACCGTCGCCACCAAACGCATCGTCAATCCCGAAAAGGACAAGCCGAAGGAATGGGACGCGGACAAGGCCGAAAACGAGGCCGTTGAGTTTGTCATCAGGTGCGCCTACAGCCCGGATTCACTGCTGGCCAACAACAACAACGCCGGACAGAACGGCAGCGAGATCAGACCTGCGGCGCCGGCAGATGCCGCGCCTGCGGCGGCTGCTCCGTCACCGGCAGTGAGCGCCACTCCGGCGGCAAAGCCCGCTGAAAATGCCGTGAAAAACGTCAACTGATCATCGGCTGACTGATGATCGTTCGGGAGTAAACCGGAATGCTTGAGAAATTCAAAGCCATGCACTGGGGCATCCAGTTCGCCATCATGCTGGCGCTGGCCGGAGCCGTCTTTTACGGATTCGATTACTTTGTGCTGTCAGCCACCGCTGCCGAAACAAAGGAGATGAGCGACAAGCTCGAACAACTGCGCTCAAAAAATCAGCAGGTCGCGGCAGTCAAAAGCCGACTCACGGAATTCAAGGCGCGCTTCGAGCAGCTCAGGGTCGAATACGATCAGACCCGGCAACTGCTGCCCGAAGCCGTCGAAATTTCGCGCGTGCTGGAGCAGGTGCAGGTGCTGGCCAAAGACAAGCTGAAGGTCAAAACCTTTGAGCCGCAGGAAGAACAGCAGAAGGATTTTTACCGCCTCAGGCCCATCAAGGTTGAAATCGCAGGCACCTATCCGCGCCTGCAGGATTTCTTTCAGCAGATCGCCAATCTGCGCCGCATCGTGAATGTCTCCGATGCCGACATCAAAGCCGCTCAGCAGCAGCGCGAAAATCATTCGCTCGAAGCCAGCTTCGTTGTCGCCGCGCTCTATGCCGAACCGGAAGACATCGCCAATCTGAAACCGGCAGAACCAAAGAAAGACGCCGGTAAAAACGGCAGTGCGCCCGCCGCCAAATAAACGCGGCGAGCCTCACTGATGGAGCAAGCATGCGATACCAGCAGAATCAGATTCAGCACAGTTTCCTGCGCGGCTTCTCAGCCTGTGCCTTCACGGCGGCCCTGATTTTCGGATCAGCTCTGCCCGCACTGGCCACCGGCGGCGAGAACAGCACGAAAAAAGCCGCTGAAAAGAAGAACGAGGAAACCGCCAGCGAAGCCGCCACAGGCCGCCGCCGCGATCCGTTCGTCATTCCGAGCCGCGTCAAAAAGGAACCGCCCAAACCGAAAGTGACCAGAGAGCCGCAGCCCGTGCTGCCGCCCGGCGCTGAAATGCGCATGGCCGAATACCGCAGCACCGTGCGCATGGCCGCGATGAGCAATCAGCCCGTGCCGAGCGTGCTCAGCCCGTACCTGATTGAAGAACTGACCATCAACGGCATCTTCAAAACCGGCGAGGGCTTTGGCGCATTCGTGGTCGAAGGCGTCAGCACGAAGCGCATGACTTTGTTCGCCAGACCCGGCATGCGGACTTATGACGGCGTGGTGAAGGAGATCACTCCGACCGGAGTGCGGTTCGTCAAAAACACTCGTTACGACGATGGCCGGGTGATGCAGAAAGAAATGTTTGTGGCCTTGTCGGGACGCAGCGCCCCGGCTCCGGCGCGACCTGAAAACGGCGTGATTGATCAGGCCAGACCGTCAGCAGCGAAAACCGAAGGCGCAGCGGCAAAGGAGAACGCCGCTGATGAACAGCGCCGCCGCGCTGACAAGCCGTAACGCGAAAACTCAGGGTGTCTCACCCGCATCCAGTCCTGACGGCAGCTTTCCGTCAGCAATTTCCCCAGCCGCCTTGTGCGGGTACTGGTAACGTGGCAGGAGGATCTATGTCGAACACACAGCGTGCGAGTTTGGTCGGCAGACTCAGCATCGTCACAATCTTACTTGGCCTGTCGTTCGGGCCGGGCGTGAGCGCCCTGGCGCAGACTCAGGTGGCGGCCAGCAGCACCGCCAGACCCGTCGCTTCCGCTGGTGAAAAGAAGAGCGGTCATCACCCCGCCGGTAACCGGACGGCTTCATCAGAGAGCAGGGCTGAAGCCGTGCGCGCCGCCAGCACCGTGCGAAACGTGACGGTGCGCCGTGACGGCAACGACCTGCTCGCCACCATCGAACTCGACGGCCAGGCGTCATTCAATCACTTCACGCTGACCGGCCCGCACCGCGTCGTGATTGATGTCAGAAAGACATCCAACCAGGCGACGCCGCTGCTCAGCCTCGGTGAAAACGGCATCGAGCGCGTCCGCACGGGAAATTTCCAGGGCAATGTGCGCATCGTTTTCGATGCCGCCTCGCGCCAGCAGTATCAGATCAGCCGCGAAGGCAGCCAGATTCTGGTGCGCTTCCCCGGCAAAGCCGACCTGCGCGGGCCGGAATCAAACGCCAGAGCCGCGCGCAAATCGAACCTGCCCGGCCCGGCTCCGCTCGCAGCGGCTGCCGCGCCGACGCCGAAACCGGAACCAGTCAAAGCTGACCGGAAAGCCGAGGCCACCAGAACGGAAGCCGCTTCAGTAAAGCCCGCTGCCGTGCCGACGCCGAATCAGCCGCTGGTCAGGCCGACTCCGGCAAAACCAGAAACGAAGATCACGGAAACGAAGATCGCCGCTGCGCCTGTGGCTTCAACTCCGTCATCTGAAAAGGCCACTCAGAAAGCCAGCGCCGAACTCAGACCGGCAAAGCCTGAAGCGAAGCCTGAAATGACGGCGAAGGCGAATGAGAAAGCCGCCGCGAAGGAAGCCAGAGTGCTGCCTTTCGAGGCCAGAGTTGAAAAGCCGCACAGCAATGCTGGCACGCCGCCCGCGAAGCAGGCTGAAAAGAAGAGCGAAGCCGTGAGCAAAGCCGCTGCCGACAAGGCTCCGGTGATTGCGCAACTGCCTGCGGTCAGCACGCAGAACAGAATGAAGATGACTCCGGCTAATCAGCCGAAGCAGGTTGTGCCGGTGCTGCCGACTCCGGTCGTGAATGTGCCGAAGCCGGTGGCGAATGCGCCAAAGCCTGCGGTCGTGGCCGAGCAGAAAGCTGAACAGAAAGTTCAGCCGAAACCCGCGCCGGTTGAAACGAAGGCCGCGCCTGCTCCGGCCATAATCACTGCACCGGTGAATCAGAAAAACGAATCAGCCAGGGAGTCGCAGCCGCACGCCACTGCCGTTGCCAGCGCGCAGCAGCCGAAGCTCGCGCCGACGCCGGTTCCGGTGGCGACGCCCGCGCCTGCCAGCACTCCCGCGCCGCGTGTGACCGACAAACCCTCGCCGGTTTTCAATGCGAATGATTACCGGAAGGAAGGCTTCACGGGCGAACCGATCAAACTCGATCTGAAATCCGTGGACATTCGTGAAGTGCTGCGCTTCATCGCTGACACCTACAAGGTCAACTTCGTGGTGGACAAGTCGGTGAGCGAGTCAGTGCCGGTCACGGTCAGCGTCGAAGAGGTGCCCTGGAATCGGGCGCTCGATGCGCTGCTGAAATCAAACCGCCTGGGCATTCAGGTCGAAGGCAACATCCTGCGCGTGATGGCGCAGTCGGCCATTGCTGAAGAAGATGACGTGCGCCGCAAGCAGCGCGATGCGCAGTTGCAGGCGGCTCCGCTGGTGACTGAACTGATTCGCCTGAATTATGCCCGCGCCTTTATGGGCGGTGATGCGGGCGGCGGCAGCGGCGGCAGCGGTGGCAGTGGCGGTGGCGGCGGTGGTGGCACGAAGGGCGGTCTTGAAGCCGTCATCAAGAGCCGTCTGTCAACGCGCGGCACCATCGAACCGGATTCACGCACCAACACGCTGGTGATTACCGACGTGCCGGAAAGCATCGCCATCATCAAGGATATGATTCGCAAGCTCGATGTGCCGGAACCGCAGGTTGAAATCGAAGCGCGCATCGTGATTGCCAATCGCAACTTTGCCCGCGACCTGGGCGTGCAGCTTGGCGCTGTTGTGGTGGGTAACAAGGTTGGAAACAATGGCGTCGGGGCTTTCAGCACCCTGCCCAATCCTCCCGGCCCGGCTGTGCCTTCGAGCGGCGGCAGCGGATCAGGCAGTGGATCGGGCGGCAGCAACGGCGGCCTGTTTGGCACGGTCTCGGATACGCTGCGCGCTGCCGGCGCCAACTCGGTGCTGGGGCTGACGACGGGACTGATCGGCACGGCTCAGATTACGGCCATCCTTTCGGCGGCTGAAAGCAAGGGCAACGTCAAGACGATCTCGACGCCGCGCATCACCGCGCAGAACAATCAGAAGGCGAACATCGTCAACGGTGTCCAGATTCCGGTGCAGACCGAAACCAACAACACCGTGACGGTCAGCTTCGTGACTGCCGCGCTCAAGCTGGAAATCACGCCGCAGATCACGTCGCTAGGAACCGTGATGCTGCACGTGATTGCCGAAAACAATTCGGTCAACCTCGCCATTGCGACCAGAAACGCGCCGGGCATCAACACGCAGCGCGCTGAAACGCAGGTGCTGGTGCCGGATGGCGGCACGACGATCATCGGCGGCATCAACATTGAAACCGAGAGCAATTCGCAGCAGCGGACGCCGGGCGTGTCACGCATCCCCGGACTCGGTGAACTCTTCAAGCGCCGGGTGCTGCAGCGGTCGAACGATGAAATCCTTTTCTTCATCACACCGCGCATTTACAAGACGCTGGAAGCGCCGGTGCTGACCTCGGGCAACTGAAGCCGTGAATCACGGATTGCGGGTTGAAGAACGAGCGTGGTGATCGCAGAATATCGCCGCCGGATTCTTCCATCCGCAATCCGAACCTGAGCCACCGGGCTGAGCCGCAACTCAGCACCACAATCACAGGAGCGGCAGGTGTTCGCAGAATTGCTCAAACAGATGCTTGACCGGATCGAGGGCGCTGAGGCCGCCGCCATTCTGGGACTGGACGGCATGCTCGTCGAACGCGCGGGCCGCAGCTATCACCACGAACTTGATCTGATTGCGGCTGAATACGCCAGCCTCCTGCGCGTCACGATGAAGACCGCCGGAGACACGCGCCTCGGTGATCTGTGGGAAATGGTGATTGCGGGTGAAGAGGCGATGCTGATGATCAGAGTTCTCAGCCCTGAATACTTTCTGCTGCTGGTGCTGGCGCCGGACAGCAATCCGGGCCGCGCCCGTTTTGAAATGCGCAAGGCGCAACTGATTCTCGAACACGAATTCGTGATGTGATCGCTGCCCGGCGAAAATTGTCTGACGGAACGAAGGCCATTGCTGAACACCCGCAATGGCTTTTTTTATGGTCAGTGTGACCGGTCAGAAAACCAGTCAGATTTGTCTGTCTGACCGGTCGTGACGATGCAGATTGCCCGCTCCGGCACGGCCTGGCTTCAGAACCCGCCACCTGAAGGTTCCGAATTTTGCAAGTCTTCCTTGCCGGCTTCCGTCAGGTTGAAGTAATGGAACGCAAAATGATCACTCAGCACCGGCAGAAAACTGATCTGTCATCCAGCGCCCGAAACTGGCATGCGAGTTGCCCCTGAATAACTGATGACACAGTGAATCGGTCAGTCTGACCGTCATTCGCCAGCCATCATCCCCGGCAGGCCTGGACAGCGTTATGCGGAGGAACATGAAATCAATGAAAAAAGAGCGGGGCTTCTCGATGATGGAAGTCATGACGGTCTGCGCGATTATCGGCGTCATGACCACGATGGCCGTGCCGAGCGTGATGCGTTCGATCCGGTCACAGCGCCTGATTTCGGGTGCGCAGCAGGTCGCCCAGGCGCTGCAGTCGGCCAAATTTGAAGCCATTCGCACCAACAACCGCGCACAGATTCAGCTTGATCCAACCAGTAACACGCTGCAGCTTGTCACCTGGTCAGGCTCGACCTCGACGGCAGCGGCGGCGGTGGCGCTGCCGCCCGAAGTGCAGTTGTCTGATCTGCCGTCAACGATGACTGCGCCATCGGTCATCACTTCAGCGGCGTCCAATGCAGGGACAATTACCGGGCAGGAATCGAATTCGCGCAAGGCCGTGTCCTTTCCGCTCAGTTCGAGTGTCCGCGTGGCGACCTTCACCACGCGGGGGTTGCCGGGCAACACGGATGGCACCAATGTCTATCCGGGCCTGGTCAACTGGGTGTATCTGACCAACAGCCTGGGCGAAAGAATGGTTGTCACGATTACCAGCGCCGGCAGCGTGCAGACGTGGCGCTGGAATGCGAGTTCCTCACAATGGGTGAATTGAGGACAGCGCGGGCAGGGCGCATCCCTGCGACATTATCAGGTGAGTTATGAACAGACTTCCGGGACGCAGAATCAGGCATCGCTCAGCCGCCGGTTTCACGATGGTCGAGGTCATCGTGGCGGCGCTGATTACGCTGGTCGGACTGCTCAGCGTGACCCAGCTTTTTCTGATGGCGGCGTTGTACAACAAAAGCTCGAAGCAGGCGACGCTGGCCACGATGCTGGCGCAGCGCAAGCTGGAGCAACTGCTGGCGCTGCCGCTCAATCACGCCAGTCTGCAATACAACGGCTCGCTCGACGTCAATAACCTGCCGGTCAGCGGCACGACCGAGAATTACTATCTCGATCACACGCGCACGGGGTATACCGGAACCGGGCAGATCAGCCCGACCCCGTTCTATACGGGGCAGCAGCCGAGTTACACCGTGACGTGGGTGGTGCTGGCCGATGCCGCCAGTCCGCCGATGAGCGGGTTGCGGCGCATCATTGTGCGGGCAGAAGCGACGCACGCCGGAATGGAAGGCAATGGCATCAATGCCAGCCTGGTCGCGCGTGAAGTTGCGCAGATTGGCACCATTCGCACGCCGCCTCAGTAACTGAACGTGGCTGGTCAGAGAGCAGGACAATTACCATGACAGCGAAAATGAAACAGCGGGGATTCAGTCTGGTTGAACTGATGGTGGCGACAGCCCTGACTATCGGGCTGACCGGCGCCGTCTTTTTCATGTTCAATAAGAATCAGGATTCGGCTCAGGTGGAGCGCGCCAATACTGATTTACAACAGAATTTTCGCGCGGCAATGGATCTGGTCAGCCGCGATATTCAGGCCGCCGGAGCCGGATTGCCGCAGTTCCTTGGCTCGCTGGCCGGACAGGATGGCGGCACGGACGGCAGCGGCAATGCGCTGCCTGATGAGATTCTGATTCTGTATGGCAATCCGAATTTCTCTTCTTTGACTGTCAATGGCCCGGTAAGCGGCAGCACATCGTCCTTTGTCGCGCAGACCCCGGCAGGCGGCAGCGCGCCCACCTTTACCAATGGAAATAATTATGTACTTTACACGGCGTCGCAGGCCGGAGCGATAGTTCCTGACAGTACAGATGCGGCTGAGTTCAGTGTCTTCACTCTCAATTCACAGTCCGCGGTGAGCGGCGGCACTCAACTGACGCCGCGAACGACCCCCTCCATCATCATGCCGGGATGGTCGAACGTCTCGAACTTTCCCAGTTCTCCGACGCTGCGCGTCACGGCGCTGGATGAAGTCATTCGCTATCGCCTCAATACTGCTGGCAACACCCTGCAGCGCAGTCGCAACGGCGGCTCGTGGGTGGATGTCGCACGCGGCATCACCAACCTGCAGGTTCAGTATCGAATTGAATCAGTGGACACGACTGCCAGTCCGCCCGCCTTTACCCTGACTGTGGTCAATCAGCCCGGCACTGCGGCGAACAATAATCGGGCGCTGATCCGTTCCGTCCTGGTGACGATGACAGGAGAAACCCAACTGGCGCGCACGGGTGACAATCTGGGCCAGCGCCGGGTTTCGCAGACTGTCGAAATTACGCCGCGCAACCTTGTCCTGCCGGGCTTTGTGCCCAATCGCTGAGCGGAAGTGAAGGAAACGAAATCAGGTCTGCATCCTGCCCTCAACCAGGAGGATTGAAATGTTGAAGCACAACGAAAGAATCGGAAAACGGCAGACAACAGAGCGCGGCTTTGCCATGGTCGTGGCCATGATGGCGCTGACGCTGTTGACGGCAATGGGGCTGGCGGTGGTCTTTGCGGCATCCGGCGATGTGGTGATTACCGGTCATTTCCGGCGCAACGAACAGGCTTTCTTTGCGGCTGACGCAGGGATCGGGATTGCCCGTGAAGCGTTGCGCATCTCACTCAATCAGGTCATCCAGAACAACGCAAACACAGCCAGCAGCAGTATCGTCTTTCCAGCCAGCGGACAATCCTTCGATGACAGCCAGTTGACCGGCATCCTGACCAGTTCCAGCCTGACGGCGTCAAACGGCACGCCGATTACCAATGCCCTCGCCGCCGTGTCGGCGCGGTCATCGTCGCTCGGCAACAGCGGCAGCTTCAACCTGAGTCTGACGCTTGCACCTCTGGGAACACCGATCATTGGTACGCGCCCGGCTCCGATCAACGGAATCGCGCAGCCGCCTTCGTCCGTCACCATGCGGTATGCTTACACGATCACTTCAATCGGCAATAATAATGCGGGTTCGGCCAATGCCTTTCTCTCGACCGCGCAGGCCACTGAGACGGGCGTCGTCAATGTGACTCTCAACACCAGTGTCAGTCAGGATTCCAGCTCAAGTTCCACGATCAGCCGCTCGTTCAGTTCATATGCGGCATTCTTTAACCGCTTCGGCACCAGTGGTGTCCTCGCTTCAGGCACTTTTACCGGGCCGGTTCACACAAACCAGCGCTTTCGTTTCGACTCAAGTCTGCCGGTGACTTTCAGGGGAGCCGTCACGCAGTCCGGCTCCAACAATACTTACGATTACAACAGCAGTTCTTATACTGTGGGAAATACCAATCGGACGGGGCTGACCTTTCAGAGTACCTACAGCACAGTTCCGGCTGTGCCATTGCCACAGAACGTCTATGCTCAGCAGCTTGCTGTTCTCAACTCAACCGGCGCGCCTGATTCCACCTTCACTTCAGCGCAGCCAACCACGTCACAACTGACAGCCAACCTGCGAAGAGCCGATAACAGCGCGGCGGGCACTTCTTCCGGCAATCTCAGTCCCGGCGTCTATATCCCCTCATCCAATGGCTCAAGTATCACCGGTGGCGGAATATATGTTCAGGGCAGTGCCGATGACATTCAGCTTTCAGTCAACGGCAGCGGCAATCAGGTTTACTCGATTCGCCAGGGCAGTACGACCACAACCGTCACAGTCGTCCCGCCGAATGGCAGTTCGCCCGGCTCGACGACAATCGCCAGCGGAAGCAGCTCCACAACCTATCAGGGCGTGCCGATGGACAGGACTGATCCCACCAGCAACAAACCCGGAGTGTCGTTGTTCGTCAGTGGCAACATCAATGCGCTCCATGGGCCGGCAGCATCAGGCGGGGCAACCGGCCCGGCCATTTCCAGCCAGACGGGTGTCACCATTACTTCGACCGGAGACATTACAATTACGGGAGATCTGAAATATCAGCAGACCGTCGTTAATCAGGACGGAACCAACGCCAGCGGATGGCAGAACGCCACCAATGTGCTTGGCATCTTCACCAACAGCGGCAGGGTGAATCTGACTCCGAGTACAACTTATACCACTGGCAACTACAGCCTGACCCTGGATGCCGCCATTGCCACTTTCGATGAGGCCGCGCTCAATGCGAATGCGAATGACACCACGGGAGGTATTTACTTCAACTGTTCCTGCTCGCTCAACAGCAACAGTCGGCTTCTGCTGCGAGGCAGTCGTATCCAGTCAGCGATTCTCTCAATCGGTTATGGCGGCGGAAGCAGCGGCAGGCGTGATGTATTCTTTGACCCAAGATTTTCCAATGGCGCTTTTGCGCCGCCGTTCTTCCCTGTGACCCAGTTGCAGAACACCACGACCACGACCACTACCTTTGATGTTTCGTTTTCAACAAGCAATGTGGCGACTGAGTCGAACACCTGGCAGCGCGTTACTTACTGATCGGCGTTTTCAGCCGCAGATTACGACCAGACTTCACAAAGGCGGGTGTGCGGTCAGCCCCTAAAGTAATTCCACCTCCAGTTCCGAAACAGGATAAAAGGACGGCGAGGCATCCGAGACCGAAACCAGCGGGGCGCTGACCGGCGTTCCTGCGGGCTGAATCACCTCACGCCCGCGTCCCCTGAATCTGACAATTTCCCGGCTGTGCTGAATGGCCCGCAGTTCTTCGGCTTCACGCTGTAACTCTGGCAGTTCAGCCAGACAGGAAGTCAGGCATTCCATCAGCCTGCCCGTCTGCCCGTTCAGCGAATCGGCCAGACGATAATAAATCCACAAACCGTCGCGGCGGTCGCTGACCAGCCCGGCCCGCTTCAGACAGGCCAGGTGGCGCGACACTTTGGGCTGATTCGTTCCCAGAATCTCAACCAGGTGACGCACACAGACTTCACCTTCAAGCGCCAGCAGGCTGAGCAGCCGCAGCCTGGTCTGATCGGCACAGGCCCTGAGTACTGCCGACAGTTGCACCGTTGCCGGTGTCCGGGATTTGCGGGACATCCTGAATTCACTTTTTTTATTTGCCATATGCTCCCTTGTTTTGCCGGAACGACAGCCTGATGATGGATTCGCGTTCGCACAACGATGAGGATTACATATGGATATGCAGATGTAAATATCCGGGCGCGGGCCGACAGAATGATTTGATCAGGCTGGCACGGCTGCGCAGGGCTTACCGGCACGCCGCCATTGCGCAGACTGACTGGTGATTTCGTCAGTTCACAGGAGTGTGCTTACTCCGTTGTCAGCAGGTGATGCGAATATATATTTGAATTGATGAATATAGTTTTGCTTTTGGGCGAACGTGATTGAAAGGCTGACTGACAGATCAGGTACTGTCGGCTCCGGGCTGAAGGTGGGATGATGGCCTCCGGTTAAAACGGTTTCGGGTAAAATTGGTGTTGCCACCCGGAGAGATCAAAGCTTAAAATGTTCGCCTCTGAAGCATTTTGTTCATTGTCAGTCAGATCGAAGTTCTTCGGCAGAGCTTTCAGACAGATGATGTGAAGATGCAGCCTGCTGTCAGGCAGGCCCGCGCTCAGGCACAAGTCCTGGATTGATGGCGCGGTCAGCGGTCAAGCAAACAGTCCGGTATTCAGGCAATCAGTTCTCAGACCCCGGCTTGCCTGGCCCGGCTGTTACCAGGGACTCAGTAAATCCGAGAGTTAAGGTTCAGGCTTCTCTCCCTGACTCCCTGCGACAGGCGGAGAGAGTACAAGCAGCGTCCATTTATCTGGTTTCAGCCTCTCGCCGCCCCCCCTTGTTTACCCCGCTTCTTTCAATCAGGCATCTTGTCTGGTTGCAGGTCAGCCGGTATTCATTATTTAGTAGCTGTCCGTTGGTGCCCCGGAAAGGTGACAATCCTTCTACTATGTTACGTCAACTCGCTCTTTGCATTTTGCTGTGCAGCCTGTTGTCGCGTGCCCTCATTGCTGGCCCTGTAACTTATCAGCAGATTCAGCAGGACCGCGAAAAGCAACTGGCCGGACAGTCAACTGCTTCAACCAGACCGGCAGGTCAGGAAAAGCAGATTCAGCAACCGCCATCTCAGCCTCAGACGGGAGAGGACATTCCGCAATTCGTGCGATTGCCTGACGGGCGAATTGTGGCTTACGGTCCCGGAGCCATCTGCACGGAAAACTGTGTCGAACCCTTTGAAGCGCGTGCGCCAAATCGTCCGCGTCTCTGGGTCTGGGGCATTCCGCTGATCGCCGGTGGATTGATTGCCGGACTGATTGGCAGTGGCGCTATCGGCGGCGGCACGGTCGCTTCGGTTAATGTCACACCCACGCCGGTGCCGACTGTTCCGGTCAATCCTACTCCGACGCCGCTGCCTTCACCGACACCGTCGGCAGAGGTGCCGGAACCTTCAACCCTGATCCTGCTGGGGCTGGGCATCACTGTCCTGATGCGTCGGCGTTCGGGAAAGGGAAAATCTGAATTGACAGATTGATCGAAACCTCAGCAGCCGGTTTCTGCGGCTGACTGTTTCACCAGCAAACTCCCCCGACTTTTTCACCTTTTAAGCCCCCCTGAAAATCTCAATCTGAATCATTCAGAAATCCAGCCGGACTATTGTTCCCACAATATGCAGGTGGCCGGGCCGTGACCGCACGTCTATGTAACGCATGTAGTAGCTGTCGAGCGTGACGTGTTTTTGCACGGGAATACGCGCGCCGAATAAATACAGACTTCTCGTCCACAGGTGGTAGCGATCTTCGTAAAAAAGCTCGCCAGCCGCGTAGGGCGTGATGTGATGTTCGCGGACATTGACGACGCGTTCAAGTTGCAGGCGGTTGCGGTAACGGCGGGAAAAAATGCCATTGATGTCGCGCAACTCGCCCCGGTTCCGATCAACCAGCGTGAAGCCCCGGCCCAGCGGCAGGCGCGCAGTGAAATCAAGAAAGAAACGGTGTTCGTCTGAGTGCCTGGTCGGCGTGGGCTGATTGGCAACGAAGCGGTAGGCCGGAGCCGTCGAAAAGTATTTGTTCAGCGTGAAAGTGACTCCGGCTCCGATCTGTTCCGTGACCGGAGCGGTCAGATTGCGACCTTCGCGCACCGTGCCGAAAAAATTGAAGGAAACCCGCTGATTGTATCTGAGACTGATTTGCAGATCCGGCCACAGTTGCGTGTCAGCATTCCCGTCGGCGCTTTGTGCGCTGACTGCCGGGCCGCAAACCAGCAGCCACAAAATCAGGCACCCGAAAACCCGAAGCCGCAAGGTCTCATTTCTGTGTGGCATCAGCGCCAGGCCTTTCTGAAATAATTGACGATGTGATAACCGACAAGGAATTTGAAAGGCGACTTGCCGCTTGTGTAATGCCCGCAGGGCAGAATCACCTTGTCCACTCTGACGCCGTGACGTTCGCAATCATCAAAGACAATCTGTGAAAGGTCGAAGGGGAAGGTCAGATCATAACGCGCCGAAAGCATCAGGGCGCGACGACGCAGCCCGCTCACTTTCTGCATAAACGCGCTGGGACTGATCGTCATCCACAGATGTCGCAGTTCCTCGCGGGTCAGGTGCGGCTCGAGGCTTTGCCGGATGTGCGACGTGGTGATGCCGTTCCAGACCACATCGCCAAAGTAACTCGACACGTGATTGAAAACACCTGCTTCCAGCCGCTCGTCGTGAACAAATGACAGCCATGAAGTGCAGGAACCGACGCTTGTCCCCATCACTCCGATGTGCCTGATGCCGCGCAACTGTAGCCAGTCAGCCGCGCGCCGAATATCCTGCACCGCCTGGCGCACCGATTGAATCGTGCGCCCGATGTTGGCGCTGACCATATAATCAGCGCGGGTCAGTTCTTCAGGCATCCGGTGATCGTGATAAGGCAGGCTCAGTCGCAGCGCCGAGATGCCGAAATAATTCAACCCCTGGCAAATCGAAACGTGCGCCTGCTCGTCGCCGTTCCACTGCGGCGAAATGATGACCGCGCAATCATCAGCTCCAGCCGGAAAATAACGGGCATGCACAATGTTGTTTTTCGGGTAAGGCGTCTCAACCGCGCTCTGAAAGCGCAGCCGGAAACCATCAAATTCAAAATCAGCCCGGTCTGCCGGTGGCGGCGTGTAAAACCTGTCGCTGGCCGACATGACTTCGACATTGAATTGGTCGAAGAATGTTTTCGGATGCAGCGCCGCTTCACCGTTGGTGTCGTGCGGCCTGTTGTGATGGCTGCCTGCCTGACAGCCATTCAGAAACTCAAGTCCCCACTCGAAGGGCCGCACCTTGCGTTTGTCAATGTCGCGGTCGTGACAACGCCGCTCCCAGTTGCGAATCAGACTTCCGTACATAACTTGTGGTCAGAATGAAGTGGAATTGCGGAAACGAAGTGATGATTGTAAGAATCACGGCCCGAAAGACAAGCCGCGCCGTAACAGCCGGGCCTGAAAATATCGCTTCCCGCCCGTCGTGGCAAATCCAGCGCGCCGCCCCCGGAAGCCGGTTATCATCGCGGCAGCCTTCGCCTGGCCCGGTGATTGCTGCACTCTCGCTGACTTTAACCGGAGCGGCAGTAATGATGCCGGAGCGTGGGCGGGCAGGCAGCCGGAGCCGGAGCTTGAAAAGCAGCGGAACACAGGGCTGAGAGGCTGCTCCCGGCCTGCCTGGCCAGCCTCCGTATTCTTTTTTTTCAGTCCGGCCTGGCAATTTCTGACTGCTGACAAAATTGTAGGTTTGTCCTGATAAAGCGACGAAATTGTGGTAATCTTGACGGGGAGGCATTTAATCTGCTGAGTCAGAAGATATTATGGATGAACAGGCCTTACAGATCAGACGACTGACGGCGCTGCTGGATGTCAGCAAGGCGCTGGGTTCGACGCTGGATCTCAACGCGGCACTTGAACGAGTGCTGGAAATTCTCGACCACGAACTGGGCATGAAGCGCGGCGCGATTGCGCTGCTTAATGAAAACGGCGGCGACCTGACGATTCAGTATGCACACGGCCTGAGCGAAGGCGAACGCAAGCGCGGTCGTTATCGCCTGGATGAAGGCATTACCGGCAGGGTCGTCAGCAGCGGCAAGCCGATTATTGTGCCGCAGGTCAGCAGGGAGCCGCTGTTTCTGAATCGCACGCGCAAGGCCACGCCCGGACAGGAAGAATCGTTTCTGTGCGTGCCCATTAAAGACCGGCGCAAAACCATCGGCGCGCTTTCCATCACCTATCCGTTCAGGCCGAACCGGAGTTATGACGATTCCATCAAACTGCTGACCATCGTGGCCGGAATGATTGCGCAGAGCCTGAAACTGGCGCAACTCGTCAGGCAGGAGAAGGCGCAGCTCGCGGATGAAAACGCGCTGCTCAAGCGTGAGCTTCAGGAAAAGTACGACTTTCGGAACATCATCGGCACGAGCAAGGAGATGCGCGATGTTTACGAACAGGTCGCGCAGGTCGCGGCCACCAATACCACTGTGCTGATTCGCGGCGAATCGGGCACGGGCAAGGAACTTGTCGCGCACGCGATTCATTACAACAGCCCCCGCGCGGCGAAGCCTTTCGTCAAGGTCAACTGCGCCGCGCTGCCTGAATCACTGATTGAATCTGAACTCTTCGGCCACGAAAAGGGCGCGTTCACCGGTGCTTTTCAGCGCAAGAAAGGGCGCTTTGAACTGGCCGAAGGCGGGACGCTGTTCATTGATGAAATCGGCGATCTGTCGCCTGCGCTGCAGGTCAAGCTGCTGCGCGTGTTGCAGGAGCGCGAATTTGAGCGGGTCGGCGGCACTGAAACCATCAAGGCCAACGTGCGCCTGATTACAGCCACCAACGTTGATCTGGAACGCGCCGTGTCAGAAGGGCGGTTTCGCTCTGATCTTTACTACCGCCTGAATGTTTTCTCGATTTATCTGCCGCCGCTGCGCGAACGCCGGACTGACATTCTGCTGCTGGCCGATCACTTTCTGGAAAAATACAGCCGACAGAGCAGCAAGAGCGTCAAGCGCATTTCGACTCCGGCGATTGATATGCTGATGAGTTATCACTGGCCGGGTAACGTGCGCGAACTGGAAAACGCGATTGAGCGCGCCACGCTGGTTTGTGAGGGCAATGTCATTCACGGTTATCATCTGCCGCCGACACTGCAAACGGCTGAAGGATCGGGCACAGTCACGCGAATGAGCCTGACGCAGGCAGTTGAAGCTTATGAAAAAGACCTGATTCAGGATGCGCTCAAAACCACGCGCGGCAACCGCGCCCGCGCGGCCCGGATGCTTGACACCACTGAACGCATTCTGGGTTACAAGGTGCAGAAGTATGAAATTGACTGCCGACGTTTTCGCTGAAGGCCGGGTGACCACAAATGAACAGCGTGATAATCAGGCCGGGCGCGACCAGTGATCTTGAGGCCGTCAACGGCATTTACAATTACTACATTGCACACACGGCGGTAACTTTTGATGTCGAGCCATGGCCGCTCGACAAACGCTGCGAATGGTTCACGCATTACAGCGTCATGGGACGGTATCGTTTTCTGGTGGCTGTAGCTGATGGCGTCGTGGCGGGCTATGCCACGAGCAGCCGACTGCGACCAAAAGCCGCTTACGATACTTCAGTGGAAACGAGCGTCTATCTGTCGCCTGCACAAACCGGGCGCGGCCTTGGCAGCAGTCTCTATCAGGCGCTGTTTGAATGTCTCGCCGCTGAAGATGTGCATCGGGCTTATGGCATCATCGCGCTGCCCAATCCTGCTTCGATTCGGTTGCACCTGCGCTTCGGGTTCCGGTCGGTGGGAATCCTGAATGAAGTCGGACGCAAATTCGGCAGCTATCACAGCGTCGAGTGGTTTGAAAAAAAACTCAGCCATCCGCAGTAAGCGAATTTTTGCTGTTCAGAAGCCCAGCCGAACAACAGCACCTGAATTCAGGGTTTGTCAGCCTTCCTGCAATTTTGTCTGAGTTCCTGGTTTCTGCTACATTTTTGTAGGGGGCGGCTTTCGGTCATCAACTGCCTGAACAGATCGTTTTTGCTTTATTCGCTGCAAGTTAACCGGCTGATTCCGGTTGCGGCGATGACTGGCAGGGCGATTGCAATAAGAACGATGTCCAGACCAGGCCTGCCATCATCAAATGCGCGATCAGGGCTGACAGTTCTCGAACAGTAATCAGTTGACCCGTCAGACAGGTCTTCAAAATCCGCAGGCTGGCTGGTGACACGAGTCAGGTTCAGAGTCTCGCCGCAGGCAGGCAACATCAATCATTCAAGGAGCGATATGAGTACAACAGGAAATTACGGTCGGTTGTGGGCCATCAGTGAAATCAGCAGACGCACGCCGCGCGTCATCGGCAACGGCAGCAAGGTGTCAGAATATTTTGGCTGCAATACTTTCAATCAGAAAGTCATGGCTGAGAAGCTGCCGAAGAATGTCTATCAGTCACTGCTCAAAACCATTCACGGCGGCCACACGCTGGATCAGGCGATTGCCGCTACCGTCGCGCACGCGGTCAAGGAATGGGCGCTTGAAAAGGGCTGCACGCATTACTGCCACTGGTTCCAGCCGAACACCGGCATTACCGCAGAAAAGCACGACAGCTTTCTGACGATTGACAGCGACGGCCAGCCGATTGAGCGTTTCTCGGCTTCACAGCTTGTCCAGAGCGAACCTGATGCGTCGAGCTTTCCGTCCGGCGGGATGCGCGCAACGTTTGAAGCGCGCGGTTACACGGCGTGGGATCCGTCCAGCCCGATCTTCATTATGGAAGGCCCGAACGGCAAGACGCTGTGCATTCCTTCAGTCTTCATTTCCTATCACGGGCAGGCGCTCGACAAAAAGACTCCGCTGCTGCGCTCGGTTGAATATCTCAGCACGCAGGCCTTGAAGGTGCTGAATCTGTTCGGCAAGACGCCGACACACGTTGAAGCGACGCTGGGGCCGGAGCAGGAATACTTTCTGATTGATGAAGCCTTTTACACGCTGCGGCCTGATCTGGTGGCGACCGGACGCACGCTGATTGGCGCTCGCCCGCCGAAGGGACAGGAGCTTGAAGATCAGTATTTCGGCAGCATCAAGGCGCGCATTCTGGCCTTTATGCAGGAAGTCGAGCATGAACTGTTCAAGCTCGGCGTGCCGGTCAAGACGCGGCACAACGAAGTCGCGCCGAGCCAGTATGAGAGTGCGCCGATTTTTGAACTCGTCAGCGTGGCGACCGATCACAATCAGTTGACGATGGAAATCCTGCGGCGCGTCGCGCGGCGGCACAATCTGGCTTTCCTGATTCACGAAAAACCGTTTGCCGGCATCAATGGCAGCGGCAAGCACAACAACTGGTCAATGGCGACTTCGGACGGCGAGAACCTGCTTGAGCCGGGCGACACACCGGCGCAGAACCTGCAGTTTCTGGTGTTCCTGATGGCAACGCTCAAGGGCGTTTACAAGCACTCAGGATTGCTGCGCGCGGCGATTGCCGGTTCAGGCAACGATCACCGGCTCGGCGCAAACGAAGCGCCTCCGGCCATCATTTCGGCTTTCCTCGGTGAAGCACTGACCAGAGTCCTCGATGCCATTGAAAGCGGCAGCCTCGAAGGCGCGACGACTGAAAAGCAGGTCATCAACCTGGGCGTCTCAAAGCTGCCTGAAGTGGCCAGGGACAACACTGATCGCAACCGCACTTCGCCGTTCGCCTTCACCGGCAACAAGTTTGAATTTCGCGCCGTCGCTTCGAGCGCTTCGACCGCTACGCCGATGGCTACGCTCAACGCGGCGGTTGGTGAAGCCCTGAGCGAAATCGCCGGGGCCATCGAAGCCCGCACGAAGAAGGCCGGTGATTTCAACAAGGCCGTGATGGAAGTCGTGCGTGAATACGTGATTGAAACAAAGCCGGTGCGGTTTGAGGGCAACAACTACGCTGAAGAGTGGGTGATTGAAGCCGAGAAGCGCGGGTTGCTCAATCTGCGGCGAACGCCGGAAGCGCTCGCGCAGTTGAAAACAAAACAGGCGCACGACCTCTTTACAAAATCGGGTGTCTACCGCGAAGATGAGCTTGAATCGCGTTACCACCTCGAAGTCGAACGTTACATCAAGGACATTGAAATCGAAGTCGCCTGTCTCAGAGAGATGGTCTGCACGCAGGTGCTGCCTGCGGCGTACAAGCATCAGACGACGCTGGTGGGCGCCGTCAGCGGCCTGGCCGGAATCGGCGCAGACAAGAATCTGGTATCGGCGCAGGTGGCCGGAGTCGAAAGCTTCGCGCAACTGGTCGGTGATCTGAAGGTGGCGCTCGCTGACCTTGAGACGGCGGTTGAAAAGGCCGAAAGCAGCGATCTGGAGCAGAAAGCCGATGCGCTGGCTTACCGGGTCTGCCCGGCGATGGAAGCGGTGCGGGCGGCCTGCGACAAGCTGGAAACAGTCGTGGACGATACGCTGTGGCCGCTGCCGAAGTACCGCGAAATGCTCTTTATCGTTTAATTACTTTTCAGGAGGAATTGAAACAATGGGTGGAAGTTACAGAAGCCTCGACAACGGGCATGGTGATCTGATGGCGTTTCTGCAATCGCAGCGTTCGCTCTTCGAGAATGAAGACGAGTTTCGCGCCTTTGCGGTGGATCAGGTGCGGCGCTTCGTCAAAGACCTGCGCGAACTGGGAATTGAGGTTTCAATGCGCCCGGCCTGGCAGGATCAGGCCGCTTCAGCTCACAGCTCTCCTTCAATGGGTAACTGACAACTTAATTTCCTGAAGACTGTCTGCCATGGCCGGATCACACGGCGGCAATGACCAGGTTGTTTCTGACACGGCTGGTCAGCGCCCCCGCGTGGCCCGGCCCTTTCTTTTGCCCGCTGCCGCAAATAAGCGACAAACGGGCGCTGGCGCTATCGTTTTCAGGGGCATTCGTGATTTATAATCTGCGCCACACACGGCGTCCGCATCGGACGAGGACGCAACCATAACCCTCTGAATCGGCGGTTAACTATGCAGCAATTCTTTGAAGCCCTCAAAATTGCGCTGTCGTCACTGCATGCTCACAAACTGCGTTCCTTCCTCACTCTGCTCGGCGTGATCTTTGGTGTCATCACCGTTGTAGCCGTAGCCTCGGTCATTGAAGGTTTCTTTCGTTATGCCAATCAGACCTTCACTGACCGGATGGGCACGAACACTGTCGTGCTGGACAGGTACGGAATGATTACGAGCTTTGAAGAGTTCATCGAAGCCAACAAGCGCAACAAGGAAGTCACCCTCGATGATCTCGAATACCTGCACGAACACTCGAAATTCGGACAGTATTTTGCCGCGCAGGGGTACAACAGCGCCGAAGTCAAAGCCGGAAATCAGAAAATCTCGCAGGTCACGGTGCGCGGGGTGACGGCCAGCATGATCAATATTGACACGGTCGAAGCCGACATCGGGCGTTACATCAGCCAGGTTGACGAGAATCAGCGGCGCTATGTGGCCTTTATCGGCTCTGAAATCGCCAAACAGCTCTTCAATAACAATGCGCCCATCGGACGTGAAATTCTGATTGACGGGCTGCCCTTTGAAGTCATCGGCGTGGCAAAGGAGATCGGCACTTCGCTCGGACAGTCGCAGGATGAATTTGCCGTGATCCCGATTTCAATCTTTGACCGGATGTGGGGCACCAGGCGCGGGCTGAATCTGTCAGTCAAGGCCGCTCCCGGCGTGGCGCTGCAGGATTTGCAGGATGAAGTGCGCATGCTGATGCGGGCGCGGCGTCACCTCAGTTACAGCGACAAGGACACCTTCGGGCTGATTACGGCTGAAGCGATGAGCAGCTTCATTCAGGGCGCGCTTGGTCTGATTGCGGCAGTGGCGATTGGCGTGACTTCGATTTCACTGGTGGTCGGCGGCATCGTCGTCATGAATATCATGCTTGTCACGGTGACTGAGCGCACGCACGAAATCGGCATTCGCAAAAGCCTCGGCGCGCGGCGGCGCGATATTCTGTGGCAGTTTCTGATTGAATCAACGGTGTTGTCGGGCGTCGGCGGGCTGATCGGGCTGGGCATTGCGGCGCTGCTGTCCTGGGGGCTGGTCAGGTTTACCCCGGTGCCATCGGCAATTCCGGCCTGGGCGGTCGTGGCCGCGATTTCAGTCTCCATCGGAGTGGGGCTGATTTTCGGCATCTACCCGGCGTGGAAGGCCTCAAAGCTTGATCCGATTGTAGCCCTCAGAAGTGAATAAAAACGACAGGAGCGTGACAGCCATGCAGATGCGAACGATGGATTTCAGAGAGCAGATTACTCAGGCCATGGTGACGTTGTGGGCGCACCGTTTCCGTTCATTTCTGACCGTGCTTGGCGTTGTCATCGGCACAGCCACCGTGATTGCCGTCGGGTCGCTTGTGACCGGGCTGCAAAAGGGAATGAAGGAGCAGGTCGAACAGTTCGGCACCGACACCGCCTTCATCAGCAAATTCAGAATGGGGCCGCACCGCGAAATGACTGAAGAGGAACGCAAGCGCAAACCCATTTCGATTGAAGACGCCGAGGCGCTGACGCAACTGACTTCGGTGGCCGCTGTCTCTCCGATTCTGCGTCCGAGCGGTCTGCCTCCGGCCATCAAGTTTCGCAACAACGAAGTGCGCAATCCTGAGATTCGCGGCGTCTGGGCCTCTTATGCCAGCACGCGCGACATCACCATCGGGCGCGGACGCTTTTTTACCGAGACCGAAGATCAGCACAAGATCGAAGTCTGTGTGATTGGCAGCAACATCGCTGAAAAGCTCTTTACCGGCTACGACCCGCTCGGCAAACAGATTGTCATCGGCACCAAAGAGTTCACGGTGATCGGCACGCTGGAAAAAGCCAAGGCCAATCCGATGATGGGCGGCGGCCCGATGAGTGCTGATAACTGGGTCTTCATTCCCTATGAAGTGCTGCACGCGATGTACCCGGCCCAGGATGAACACTTCATCACGCTGCGCGCCGCGCCGGGCCAGTATGACAAGATGATGGATGATGCGACCGAAGTGCTGCGCCGTCGCCGCAAGGATGCTTATGGTCAGCCCGACAGTTTCAGCATCAGCACGCCAAGCGCGATGATTGACACCTTCAACAGCGTCCTCGGTGTGATTGCGATGATCGTGATTCCCATCGTCAGCGTGGCGCTGCTGGTGGGCGGCATCGGCGTGATGAACATCATGCTCGTGAGCGTCACCGAACGCACAAAAGAGATCGGCATCCGCCGGGCCATCGGCGCGCGTCGCTCGAATATCATTTCCCAGTTTCTGCTTGAAGCCGTAACGCTGACCGGGCTGGGCGGTCTGATCGGCATTGCCTTTGGCTTTCTGGTCAGCGCGCTGCTCAATGCGTTTGCGCCTTCGATTCCGTCCTCAGTGCCATTTTATGCGGTCGCGCTCGGTTTCAGCTTCTCAGTCTTTATCGGGCTGGTCTTTGGCATCTATCCCGCTTTCAAAGCCTCACGCCTCGACCCGATTGATGCCCTGCGCTATGAATGAACATCAGGCCGCCTTTCACGCAGGCTGCACAAGGAGTGCAGGCGTCTCGCCTGCTTTCCGCGAAAAGCGTTTTGATTGAAACCGGGCAGTCCGCGACGCCTGCGCTCCTTGTGATGTGAGCCGTGACTGTGACCTGACGAACCGCCACAGCCTGTGCTAGACTTGCGCTTAACCAATCATAACAACTGCCGGATCGAGCCTGCCCCGTCAGGCCAGGAGAAAGGAGCCAGTTGTGGAATTCAAGCCAGGCCAGAAAGTTGTCTATCCCAATCATGGAATCGCCATTGTTGAGCAGATTGAAACCCGCCAGATCAACGGAGAGCAGCACGAATTTTATTTATTGCGTGTCCGCGAAAACAATTCACTCGTCATGGTTCCGCGCCACAATGCCCACGAGATAGGGCTGCGCAAACCGATTGCCGGTCGTGAGTGCGAAGTGCTGCTCAAGGCGCTGTCGCACGATTTCGCCGCGCCGCCGCCCGACTGGAAGAATCGCTTCAAGGAATTTTCAGACAAGATGCGCAGCGGTGATCTGTTCGCCGTGGCCGAAGTGCTCAAGACGCTGACTTATCTGAATCAGCTCAAACCGCTTTCCTTCCGTGAAAAGCGCATGCTCGAACGCGCCCGTTATCTGGTCATCAGCGAACTCGCCTGTGTCTGTCGGCAATCGGAAGCGAAGGTTGAACCGAAAGTGGATGAGGCTTTGCGGGGCGCCTGTGATCAGCATGCCCAGGCTTTCACGCGCACGGCGCTGTCACAGACCGGGCATTGATGGCGGCTGCTGATTGAAGTTTTCTGCGGGATGTTCGGCAGCCGCAACCGTGTTGCCCTTGTGCCAGCGCGGATCATACGGACAATGACGACAGCGCGAACCGCAGCATTCCCCCCGCTTCAGATGAAATTCCCGCGTGAAAACGATGAAGCCATTTTCCCGGTAAAAATCCGTACCCTCGCGCAACTCACTGGCCGCCTGTTTTTCCTGCATGCTGTGACTTTACTTTTGATCGGCGCTTTCTGCAAAGCGCCTTTCACGGAGGTGATTTTATGATCAGAAAACTCTGCACATTCATCTGCCTCGCGGCTCTGCTCTGCCCGACGCTGAACGGACAAACGACAGTTCAGCAACCCGCCGCAGGCGAACAGTCACAGACTGATTCCGCGCGGCTCGTGATTCCTGAAGGCACAGTCATTCAACTGAGCCTGCGCGAACCGGTGAGTTCAAAACTCAGCGAACCCGGCGATGAAGTCTATGCCACCGTGCGCCGCGATGTGGTGGTTGACGGTCGCACGCTGCTGCGTCAGGGCACTGAAATCATCGGGCGCGTGACGGCCACGCAACCGGCAAAGCGAATGCTCAGAGGCGGCATGCTGCATCTCACTTTTGACCGCGTCAGACTTGATGGCGGCGAGCAGCGACTTTCTGCCGTCATCAAATCAGCGTCGGATTTCACGCGCGATGAAAAAGTCAAAACCGATGGCGAGGGTTCGCTCAAGGGCGGCAAAAGCGGCGGCGAACTGCTCAGGACTGTGGGCACGGCGGCTGGCATTGGCGGCATCGGCGCAAGCATCATTATTCTGGCGAGTCGTGATCGTGACACTTTTTACGGCATCAGTCGCGGTGGTGGCATCGCGGCGGCGTCAGTCCTGGGGGCCAGCGTGATTGCCGGAGTGCTGCTGACCAAAGGCAAAGAGGTCAGGCTCGATCAGGGCACCATCATCAGGCTCAAACTCGAACGCCCGCTCGCCATCAGTTAATCACGCTGGATGGTTTTCAGGGATAAATTTATCCACGAAGCCACACGAAGAGATCACGAAGAAAACCAGAACTGTTCAGGGTTTCACTTCGTGTTTTCTTCGTGTGGCTTCGTGGATAAAAAATTCTTTCAGGAGAACATTGAATGCCCGAAAATTCAGAACTGAAAATCGGTGACAAGGCTCCGGCCTTCAGTCTCAGAAACACCGCAGGCAAAACGGTGAAGCTGTCTGATTACAAAGGCAGAAAGGTCGTGCTTTATTTTTATCCGAAAGACGCCACGCCTGGCTGAACGAAGGAAGCGTGCGGGTTCCGCGACGCATTCACTGAGTTGCAGCAGCGCGGCGTCGAAGTCCTCGGCGTCAGCGGCGACGATCAGCAGTCGCATCAGAAGTTCACCGAAAAATACCAGTTGCCCTTCACGCTGCTGTCTGATCCTGATCACACGGTCATGGAAAAATACGGCGCGTGGGGCGAGAAAAACATGTACGGGAAGAAAGTCATGGGCGTGCTGCGTTCGACCTTCATCATTGACGAGCAGGGCCGCCTCGCGCACATCTTTCGCAAAGTGAAAACCGACACGCACAGCCAGGACGTGATAGCCGTGCTTGACCGGCTCTAAGGCGTTCAGCAATTGTGCAGTCATAAAAAAGCGGCAGCAGAACCTGATTCTGCTGCCGCTGATTTTTTCTGACTGCGCATCAGATCAGAACTGGAAACGTGCGCCAAGCTGCACCTGGAACGGTGCGCCGGGATTATTCGTCAGAATGAAGTTGCCGCTGGAATCCTTCGTCTTGAGGAAATCAACGTTGGATGGCGCGACAAATCCGCAATCAGCCGGAATCGGGCTGGCGCAGTAATTGGTGACTCGGCTGCCCGCAAGCTGAATGTTCTTGAGATTCGGCAGATTGAAGAACTCCACCGAGAAGACCAGCCGTTTGTCTTCGCTGAAGCTGAAACTCTTCTGCACCCGCAGGTCAATGTCTCTGACTGCCAGGTTGCGGAAAGCGTTACGCTTGAACGGCACGCCAGCCGCACTGTACGGACGATCCGGGCCGCCCAGATCACCGTTGGCGTCGCTGCCGAAACCGACGTCAATCGGGAGTGCCGACCGCAGGCGCAGGGCGCTTGAAACCTCAACGCCGTAAGGCAGAAAGACAACCGGGTTGGCGACAAACTGATGCCGCCGATCCAGCCGCGAATAGTTGAATTCGGAAGCCAGATTGTAGGCATTTTCAAAGCTGACGCCGCCTGCATCACGTTCGTTGTCGTCATCCGAAAGCGAGCGCGAGAGTGTATAGAAGGCATTGAACTGCACCCGCTTGCGACGCAGGTTGGCGCGCACGGTCATGGCCTGATAGACCGAACGCCCGGTTGATTCACGCACCTGCACGCTGCCCAGGCTGGGAATCGGGCGCGGCTGGAACGGAACGGAACCATTGCGCGTGCCGAAGAACGGGCGTTGCGCCGGATCAACCGTTGTCGAACGCAGCACCGGCACAGGCAGGTTCAGATCACGATTACGCTGGAGGTACATCGTGTTGATCTGGCTGTAATCAATCCCGACGCTCAGCCCGCCGCCGATTTCACGCTCAACGCCGCCGCCGAACTGATACGAACGCGGATTCTTGTAATCGTTCGCCCAGGTAATCGGCGCTGCTCCGGTGAAGGGATCGAAGCCTGACAAGCCCAGCGCCTGCGCGACCGATTGCACCTGCTGTGCAGTCAGCACCGGCAGCTTGTCGAGCGGGGTAGTGTTGAGGTCAATGCCCAGCAGTTTGAACTGGCAATAAACGGTCGTGCAATTCTTGTTTGGACTGCTGGCTGGAAGGCTGGCCGTCGAAAGCGGAAGCTGAATTGAAAGATCACCCGGCGGATTGCGGAAGTTGTTGAGCGGCGCTGCAAACAGCAGCATCGGCGTCCGCGCATAATAAACGCCGCCAAAGGCGCGAATTACCGTTCTGTTGTTTTTGAATGGATCCCACGCGATTCCGAGACGGGGGCCGAACTGATCAGTGTTGTCAGGAATGAAGGTCGGATCAACGACATGGCCTGAGGGGAAGCGAAAGCCGCGCACTTTATTGACCAGCGCATCGTTGGTTGCTTCCGGTGACGGATTGAACTGACCTTCCCAGCGCAGCCCGTAATTCAGCGTCAGATTCGGGCGAATTCGCCAGGCGTCCTGCACATAGAAGGAAAATTCATCCATTTTCAGCGCCAGCCGCCCATTGCCGATCTGCCGCAGATAAGTGACAGCGGTCGAATCGAAGCGATTGATGGTCGTGCCGGTCGTGATGCTCGGCGTATACGACATAATATCGAGCAGTGTCGTATTGTTCGTGCCGGAGATGCTGAAAGCGCCGAACTGATTGAACGCGAAGGTCTGATCCGCGAAGGTGTGATTAACTTCAGCGCCGAATTTGAAACTGTGATTGCCGAGAATCCAGGTCAGGTTGTTATAGACCTGCACACGCCAGTCAAACTGTGTCGTCGGCAGGAAGTTGACTGTGCCGAATCGGCCAATGTTGTTGGTCACAGTCGGCGATTGCGCGTTGGCCAGGCGCGGACGGACTTCGCGCGTGTATTGGGCGCGCAATTCGTTGACCAGATTGGCAGCAAAGAAATCCGTCAACTGGCCGGTGACCGTGTAGGTGCGATCCTGCTCTGTACCGTTATTTGAAAGCGCGCTGACAGTGGTCGGGAACAACTGATTCCCGGTGGCGTTGGCGTTGAGCGCGTTGTTGTTGCTCTGGCTGTAACGAACATTGAAGCGATGTGCGTCGTTGAAGCTGTAATCAAAACGCGCCAGCCCGGCTTTGGCGTCGTTGGTCTGCTCAAACGGCGTTTGCAGGCCCTTGTAAAAATCAAAGGCTTCCTGCGTGTTCGCAGTTGGGGTGAAGGTCGCAATGTTATCGAAGAAGACCTGACGCGGATTGCGCACACGCTGCTGCTCGTAGGAGCCGAAAAAGAACGCTTTGTCACGTTTGATCGGCCCGCCGAATGAGCCGCCAAACTGATGCTGAGTCGGCGCTGCAATCACTTCGCGTCCCAGGTTGGCCGCCAGCGCATCATAAAAATCATTGTTGCGCGACAGTTCACGATGCCGGATCAGATAGAAGCCGGAACCGTGATACTGATTGGTTCCCGACTTGGTCACCGCAGTGACGACGCCACCCGTCGAGCGCCCGAACTCAGCCGAATACCCGGCAGCCACGACCTGAAATTCCTTGATTGATTCCTGCGGGATGGTAAACGCCGTGTTCGAGCGTTCACCACCACGAATGCCGCCGAAGAACGGCTGGTTGTAATCCACGCCATCAACGTTGATGTTGGAATTGATGCCGCGCTGACCTGAGAGTGAAATCTGCCCGCGCTGCGGGTCAACCTGCGCGGTCGGCGTCAGCGTCACGAAGTCCTGGAAGCGGCGACCGTTGATCGGCAGGTTGTTAATGGCCGTTTCGTTGATCAGCGCGTCAGGCTGTGAAGTGGTCGTCTGAACGGCTTCAGCCGTGACCGTCACTGCCTCGGAAACGCCGGAGACTCCGACCGTGATGTTGGCGTCGGTAATCTGTCCGACAGAAACGATTACTCCGGTCACTTCAGCTTTGGCAAAGCCGCTCGCTTCAGCCGAGACGACATAAGGGCCGGGCGGCAGCAGCACGACGCGGTAAAGTCCTTCTTCGGTCGTTGTGGCTGTTCGTTCCAGTCCGGTCTGGGAGCTTTTCACTTTGACAGTTGCATTGGGAACAGCGGCTCCGGCGCTGTCGCGCACGGCACCGGAAATCTGTCCCGTGCTGGCCTGTGCCTGGGCTAGTGCGCGGCTTGTGCCGAGTACGAGGCAACAGGCCACGAGCAGCAGCATGCACACTGATGCACGTAAGTTCTGTGACATAGATTTATCTCCTGCGAAAACGTGTGATGATGAGTCCGCCGCACTGAAGCTGACTGAAAGTTTCAGTGCCGATGGACACGTATGGGATTACGACCTGTTTTCATCCCGGCTGGCTATATTGATGATTGCCGCGCCTGCTTGCGAGCGCCTGTCATTGTCAGGGGCAGCCCGCCCTGATGGTGGCGGGCCGCTGCACTGTGATGATCGAAAATTGCTACTGAATATGAGGGGTACGCCACTAAGGACGACAGGGTAAAACAGCCCTCAGGCGAGGTCAAGTTAAGTCCGGCTTAAGCCGCACAAAGCCCTGACAGGACGGGGCATTATTTTTTCTTCCCGTTTTTCAGGCCGGTGACAGTGACCCGGCCATCGCGGGCGAGTTCAATGGTTCCTTCCCTGGTTTGCAGGTTGTCGCTGCCGTCAAGTTCCCTGAGTTCAAAGCGACCCCGATTGCCTTCCATTTTCAGGATGACCGGCAGCCTGCCGCGAATGTTTTCGCGCACGGGAGTGGTGTAATCACGCCTGGCCGGATCCCAGGAATTGACCTTGATGCGGTCGAAATCCTCTTTCCCGCTGCGATCCTTGTCATCAGGGAAAATTTCCTTTTCAAACACCAGATACGCGCCGCCTGAACGTCCGGCATCATCAGTGACAGTGCCGATTTTCTGCCACCCGACAATGCGATAACCGGCGGAAGCGTAAGAGCTGATCTCGTCGGGAATATTGAATTGCAGCGAACCGCCGTAAACCCATCCGGCGGGCAACACCTGGTTGTCCCTGACGCGCACCTTGTACCAGTCATCGAATTTCTGTTCAGTGTCCTTGTCCTCGTTGTCGTCGGTGGTGCTGCTTTTGTTTTCAAGGCTGGCCGGGCGCGGTTTGCGTTCGCGTTCGATGATTTCAAAAACGGTGCCCGGCGCGAGCCTCGTCACGGCGTTGTCATCAGAGGCGCGGTCAGGTGAGAGCCGCAGTTTCAGGTAGGCTTTTGATTCGGCCAGCGCCTGGGCCGGAATGTCTTTGGCCTGATCGGCCAGCTTGCGCAGGTTTTCAACCACATCCTCGCTGACCAGAAAGCGCGCATCGGCCCAGCCGTTCTGTCCGCCCGGCCCGCGCAATCTGGCCCAGCTTCTGCCGCCTTCTTCGAGGCGTTCGACAATCGTCACCTTGTCGCCGTTTTTCAGTTCTCCGACCGGCTTTGAAACCTTGGCCGTGCTGCTGAGCAGCGTCATCCGCGCCGACACCACATAAGCCGTCTCAGTTCCGATTCCGATGCTGGAACAGCCCGCCAGCAGCAGGGCCGTCAGGACGAACAGCAAACCTACACAATCATGCCAGGCGACCGGGCGCCATCGTTTCAGCAGCATAAATTTTCCTTGTCAGACAGAGTTGATGAATTCGGAAGACTCAGGGGGCTTGCGGGATGGTACATCCAACAGCGGCATCAGGCAAAGACTAAAGAAGTGGTTAGTGGTTAGTGGTCAGTGGTTAGTGAAGAGTGGAGAGCGAGCGGTTAAGAGCAGTTCTCTCTTTCCACTGTTCACTGTTCACTCTCCACTCTTCACTAACCACTAACCACTAACCACTATTTCACTGTGGTCTGGCGAAAGGCGTGATGCGGTCAATGCTGGCTTTGAGGTCAGCATTGGTGCGCCCGCCTGCTTCGTAAGCCCGCGTGTAGGCGGTCAGCGCGTCATTGTAACGGCGCATGCTTTCATACACGTAACCCAGATAGGTCAGCGTATTGACATCGTTCGGAGCCAGTTTGTCGGCGCTCTCAAACATCTGCGCGGCGCGCTGCCACGATTTGTTCTGCGCATGCGCGAATCCGAGATTGAAATAGAGCGCGGCGGTTGGCTGTTTCGTGATTTGCAGGGCGCGGCTCAGCGTCAGTTCGGCATTGGTATATTTTTTGGCCGCGAGGTAAGCGCGACCGAGCAGTTCGGTCGAAACCGCATCATCACGCACTGTCTTGAGCTGCGTGGCCACGCGAATCGCTTCGTCATTGAGCGTGATAACCCGGCGCTCATTGGTTTCATTGCTGCTGCGCCGCAGCAGCGTTTCAACCAGCAGCGTCATCATTTCAGTGTTGCGCGGCGCGACGGCAACGCCGCTGCGCAGCGCGTCAGCCGCGCCGTCCAGATTGCCTGCCCGAAATTGCAGAATGCCCAGGTAATACCACGAATCAGCGTCCTTCGGATCAAGCTTCACTGCCGAGCGAAAAGCCGTCACCGCTTCATCGTTGCGGTTGAGATTGGCATAAGTCACACCGAGCATATAAAAATTCGCGGCCTGATCGGGCTGCTGTTTCGTCGCGTTCTCAAAGTAACTGAGCGCCCGGTCATATTTTTTCAGCGCAATGTAAGCGCGGCCCAGCACCGAGAGCGCGTCAGCATCGGTGCGCCCGTCGGCGCGCTTGAGTTCAATGGCTTTTTCAAGCGGCGCAATGGCCTGGTCATATTCCCTGAGCTGGTAATAAGCCAGGCCGATGTACTTCCAACTGTCGGCGTGATTCGGAAACTCCTCGACAACTTTTTTGAATTCCTCAATGGCGGCGCGGTACTGGCCCTGCGTGTAAAGCGAAACGGCCTTTTCCCAGTCATAACCTTCGGCCAGCGCAGCTACAGTCAGCGCGGCGGCCACCAGCAAAGCCGTAATCATGGTGCAAACTCTTTTCATAAACTGCCTCTCCTGATGAATGGCCTCCTGCCCGGCGGAAAGCGCGACGGACTGCAACGCAGCCAGCACGCTGCCCTTGGAAGCAACAGCCCGAACGATGGTTGCATCATCCGGCCATCTGCAATGAACTCTTTCTTAATCAGCAGGGGACATTAAATTGCGATCAGCGCAGGGGGCTGAAACAAGATTATCCGCGATGGAGAAAAAAATGCCAGCCGAAATATGGCTGGCAGCAGGAGAGTTTGAGGAAGCTCAGCGCAGAATCAGACACAACGCAGTCAATTCATCGCTGCCATCTTCGAAGTGACCGGACACATCCCCGTAGTAACGAATTCATTCGTTGTGTTTGCGAGGCCAGGCTTTTCAAAGACAAACGAATAAATTCGTTACTACGTGGGTGCGCCCGGTTTCTTTGATGAAAACTGATTTGTTGATTGTCAGAAGTTTTATTCACATACCTGTCCCAGTACCGCACCCCACGTGAAGCCTGCGCCAAAAGCCAGAAATAAAACTCGTGCGCCCGGACGCAGACGGCCTTCGCGCCGGGCCTGAGCGAGCGCAAGAAAGGCTGACGCGCCGCTCGTGTTGCCGTAACGCGCCACGTTGCTGACGATGCGCTCTTCGGGAAGGCGAAGCTGCGTGCTGAGCGAACGCAGCAGGTTGGCGTTGGCCTGATGCGGAATGACAACTTCAATCTGATCGAAAGTGATTTCATTGCGCGTGGTGATGGACGTTGCCGCTTCAGACAGCTTGCGTACCGCGTGCAGAATCACGCTGCGGCCATTCATTGCCGGACGATGCAGATTCGCTTCGATCTGACCGGCATCGAACCAGCGCGCTCCGTTGCCCGAACCGGGAGCGCGCACGCCCAGGTCTTCCGCAAAGTTTCCGTCAGTCGCAATCAGCACGTCATCAATCCGCAGCGCAAAATCATTCGCTGGACTGCGTGGCTGATGACTGACCATCACTGCGCCTGCGCCGTCGCCAAAGAGCATGCTCAGTTCGGCGCTGCGTTCGTTCAGCTCAAGTCCTTTTGACTGCGCTTCGGCTCCGAAACAGACGACGTGGCGCGCGGCGCGTGATGCAATCAGCGCCCGCGCGATTTGCAGGCTGTACAAAATCGCGCAGCAGCCGACGCGCAGATCAACCGCCGGAACGTTGCCGCACCCGGCCAGTTTGCGCTGCACAAGCGGCGCAATGCCCGGCACCTGATAATCAGGCGACAGCGTGCCGCCGATCAGGTAATCAATCTGTTCAGCTTTCAAGCCTGCGTCATTCAGTGCTTCGCGCACAGCCATTGCGGCCAGCTCAGAGGCCGACTCGTGAGCTTCAACCCAGCGACGTTCACGAATCCCTGATTTCGCTTCAATCCATTCCGGTGTGACGCCAAGCTGCGGCGCGAGTTCTTCATTCGTCACGATGCGCGCAGGCAATGCGGCGCCGCAGCCGGTGATGTAACAACTCATAGCCCTGCTCCTTCAGTTCGTGCGGGCGCGTTCGATAAAGGCTTCGACTCTGGCGATGGTGTCGAAGTTTTCGGGCCGCAGTTCGGCATCAGCGACTCTGATGCCGCATTCGCTTTCAAGCAGCGTGACGAAATCAACCAGCGAGAATGAATCAAGCACACCCGCTGCAAAGAGCGAAGTGTTGTGGTCAGGCAGCGCCGTGCGTGACTGTCGCGCCGCATCGTGCAGATAAGTCATGACTGTTTCAGGCAACATAAAAAGCTCCGTTTGAGTTTCGGGCGCGCGGCTCATCCTGCCTGTCTGTTGTGCGACTGTGGCTTTTCGACAAAGCCATTCGTGCGCCTGCTCCGAACCGGCAGGCAGGATGAGCTGCGCGCCCGCATGGTTATTCAGCCAGCGGTGTGGCCGGATGTCGTTTGTAATTTTCGTAAGCCCGGATGATCGCATCGTGAATCAGCGAGCCGACGATTTCAGATCCCTGCCAGGTCGGGTGCGTGTAATCGCCACCCATCAGCTTCGGCTTTGCGACCAGCCAGCGGGCCGCTGTGCCTTCGCCGCCCATGGCAGTAAAGGTGTCAAAAAAAGCGCAGCCGTTGTCAGCCGCAAATTTGCGCTGCGCTGCGACGAGTTTCGGAATCGTCGGGCGTGTGATGATGTCGCCGCCTTTGGCGCGAATGCCGCGATCCATCGGACTGAGCAGCAGAATCGAAGCCTCAGGCAGCGCCGCACGCACGCGGCGAATGACTTCTCTGGTGTCGCGTTCGTATTTATCCATCGGCCAGTTCTCAAACTCGCTTTCGTTCGTGCCGTAATTGAGAATGACCAGATCAGGTCGGCGATGGCGCAACTGTTCAGTCCAGTGCGACTCATTCATGTCATCGGCCAGCAGTCCGATGAACGCGCCGTTATCACCAAGCGAATCGTACTGGGCGCCGCGTTCGCCGTTTTCCAGCACGACGCCGAACATTCGCACCTGACCATTGCCGACCGTGCGAAGCGTCAGCGTGTGCGCGCCCGCCGCGACCTGCACGCGATGAAAGCCTGAATGAATATCCTCGCTGCGCGTCGTCACCCGCGAGTGCAGCGCGCCATCAACTTCAACCTCGAAATCACCGCCATTCGGCTGCGCCAGAAAGTACACGTCGAACGCGGTCACGCTGCGCCCGATGTCGCCTTCATCAGCGGTGCTGAAAGTCGCCGTGACGCCCGCCGCGCTCGCCGTAAAACTGGCGCAGCCGTAACCGAACAGATGATCGCCACGCGAAATGAACATCGGCTCGCTCGTCCATCCGCTGCCTGCGTCGTGTTTCACTCCGATGTGGTTGTACCAGCCCCAGGGACGAGCCGTGAGCACGAAGCCGTGCCCGCCATCACCGAAGCGAAGTTGCAGCCTGCGCCTGAGAGTCGAAGTAATGCCGTCGCCGGTAATCGGCGAATCGCCGTAATGGCTGACGATCACGCGACCATGGCCGCTTTCAGCTTTTTGCAGCGCGGCGAAAAAGTGATTCATCGCGCGACCCGACGAATCTTCAATTTCGCCGGGCCTGCTTTCAGCGCGAGTGATGATCTGTGCCTGTTGCGGCGTTGCGGGTTGCGGCGCGGCAGTGCTGATGACGCTCGTTGCAGTCGCAGTTCGCCACAGCCGCCAGCGATGCAGGCTCGGAATCAGATACGGCAGCGCGGCCAGCACAATCAGGCAGCAGATTGTCTGCGAAGTTTTGCCAGCCAGCGGATGACTGAACCGCGCGCGACGACGCACAGGACGCGCTGACGTGTTGATGAGTTGAAGCAGTTTTTCAGAAGCGAGCATAAATAAAAGGCACGACATCCGTGCTGGCTACGAAGTAAAGTCCGACAGCGAGGCCGAGCAGCGCAGCAGCCTGCATCGGCGCGGGCAGCCTGATAAAGCCGTCACGCAGCGATTCCCATACGCGATCAGAGAGCCAGTGCGCGCACAGGCCGACAACAATAATTACAACAACCGGAAGCGCGAGGTTCGATGTGTCAGCCGTGAAGCTGAACATCTGCCGCAGCAGGCTCAGCGCCTGGCCGAACGTTTCAGCGCGAAAGAAAACCCACGTCAGGCAGATGAAATGAAACGTGACGATGACGCTGACGGCAGGCGACCAGCGCAAAGTGAGGCGCGCAGAGCCGCGACGTTTGCGAAGTTCTTCAAAGGCGCGCACCGCCACCAGCCCGCATCCGTGCAGCAGTCCCCACAGCACAAACGTCCACGTCGGGCCGTGCCACAACCCGCCGATCAGCATCGTGACGATCAGCCCGGCATAGAGCCACGCCGCCTTGCGCCGCCTTCCGGCAATTGAGAAGAAAACGTAATCGCGCAGCCACGTCGAAAGCGAGATGTGCCAGCGTCGCCAGAATTCGGGCAGGTTTCGCGCGCGATAAGGCGCGTCAAAATTGGCTGGCAGCGTCAGGCCGAGCAGCAGCGCCGAGCCGATTGCAATGTCGCTGTAACCGGAAAAGTCGGCGTAAATCTGAAGCGCATAGCCATAAAACGCCGCCCACGCTTCGAGCGCCGAAAAGCGTTCAGGAAAATCAAAGACGCGATCAATGAAATTCGCCGCCAGGTAATCGGCAATCGCAATCTTTTTGATGAGGCCGATGGCAATCAGAAACAGCGCCTGCCCGCCCGCTTCAGTCGAGAGCGACAAGCTGCCGCGAAGCTGCGGCAGCATTTGTTTTGCCCGCAGAATCGGCCCGGCCACAATCACCGGAAAGAACGAGATGAACGCGAGGTAATCGAAATAACTTTGCGCCGGTTCAGTGTCCTTGCGGTAAACGTCAATGACGTAAGCCACCGATTGAAAGATGAAAAATGAAATGCCGAGCGGCGCGATCAGATTCAGATGCGGAAGCTGCCACCTGAAACCAGCAAGCGAAGCTGCGCCAGCCGCCGAGTCAAGAAAGAAATCGGCATACTTGAAAACACACAGCGTCCCGATGTCAGCCACGAGCGAAACCACGAGCAGCCTGCGCCGCACCTGCTGATCTCGCGCCAGCGACATCAGCCGCGTGATGGTGAAATCGCTGAGCGACACCGCCAGCAAAAGCAGCACCGGCCTGATGCCCGCCTGCGTGTAAAAAAAGAGACTCGCCAGCACCAGCACCGTAATGCGCCAGCCGTGCCGCGCCGCCATCAGCCAGTAAATGAAAAAGACTGCGATCAGAAAGATGAAATATGTTCCGCTGGTGAATGACATAAAGTTCAGGATGAACACTCTGTTTTTCTCTGCGCCTGCGGCGTAAGGTTAAGTTTCACGCAGGGGCACAGAGAAAGAAGAGTTTTGTTTAGTGCGGCTCTTTGATGTTTGCAGCGTTGTAAGCCTGCCAGCCGCGCCTCAGTTCGGCGTACAGCGCATCAGCGACGAGCAGGTATCCGGCGCGGGTCAGGTGAACGCGGTCGCGCTGCGCGAGCGGCGGCGAGAGCGCAGCCCACTTTGCCATTGAACCCGCTCCGCCCATCGCCCGGTGCAGGTTCCAGAATGCTGCGCCGACTTCACGCGCAGCTTCGCGTTGTGCGGCAATGAGGCCGGGCAGCGTGCTGATCGTGCGCCAGCGCTGGCCGCTGCGAATGGCGCGATCAGGCGGCGCAATGACGAGCAGCGAAGCGCGGGGCGCGGCACTGCGCAACCTTTCAAGCGCCGCAAGAAACTGCTGCTGGTAAGTGGTCGCATCGAAATCCGCGTCACCGGCTTCGTTCGAGCCGTAAGCAACGACGATCAGATCAGGGTCACGCGTGGCCAGATTGTCAGCGAGCAGCGTTTCATTCCATCGCAGCAGGCGGGTCGCGCGAGCGCCGTTGATGCCGAATGCGTCATAAACAACGCCCGCGCGATTTCGCTCGGCGCTCAGGCCGAGGACACGCACTGCACCAGGAGAGACAGTGCGCAGCTCGATGGCGTGAGGACGTTCGATTGCGAATTGCAGATTCGTGAATGCGGATTCCTGAGCGGCATCAACTTCCAGATAAACCGGCTCATCGCTTTCTGAAGCGAGCGACAAACCGGCGGTCTGAATTTCATCGTCGAGCAGAAGATCAATCGTGCCGCCGCCGGGCTGCTTCATCAGATAAATCACAAAGCGCGTGCAGTCACTGGTCAGCGTGATGCTTTCACCGGCGCGGTTCGCGCTGAAGCTGATGCCCGCAAGGCCGAAGCGGCCATCGGTGTCAATCGAGAACTGGCTCAGCCCGTTGCTTTGCCATCCGGCGCTGGCGCTCAGTTCAATGCCGCTGCGTCTGTACCAGGGCCACGGACGACCGGCGAGAATGAAGCCCGGCCCGGCATCACCGAAATCGCGCTGAAAATATTCGCGCAGCGCGCCAGTCAGAATGTCGGCAGCCACGTGCGAATCGCCGTAATGCAGAATGCGCGTGACGGCGGGCGAATCAGTTTGATTGCCTTCGCGCTGCGCCCGCGTGCGGGCCAGCGCCCGGTAAAAGCTGGCGAGCGCGCGGCCATCAGCGTCTTCGATGGGCTGGCGCCTGATGAATGAACGAGGATGATCGGCAGCGCAGGCCGGGACGGCAGCGAGCTGCATAATCAGCAGCGCCGCGATGATCACTTGTCCGGGTAAGGACGTGATGAATGAAAAATTGTTCCACTCCCGTAGTGACGAATTCATTCGTTCTGTCCTGAAGACGCGAGCAATGAAGACAGAACGAGTGAATTCGTCACTACGGGAGTGAACCGTGCAATTACAGTTCGCACGGTGAAGTGATCTGCTGTTGTCATCGCTCGTTTTCATCGCGGCGATTGTCGCCGGATCGGGTGATGACCGACAGGAGAGGCTCAACGGTTCGGGTGAGTGAAATCCGCTGTGAGGCACTGCGGTTGTTCCGCAGGCGTGAAGTGTGGATAACCACGAAGCCTGAAAACAGGTTGTCAAATGGCTGACGGGAGACTGGGGATGTCTGTCCTCAGCCTCCCGTCAGATTGTGGTCAGGGCGAACTCAATCGCAGCCCGGATCAGATTTCAGATCAGTGCCTTGACCAGTGGCGCGATTTGCCAAATCGCGTGGCCCACGCAATGGATCAATTGCAGATGCCACGCGATTTTGGCAAATCGCGCCACACTTTTGAAAACCGATTTAGAAATTGATTCTGGCGACGAACTGAATCAGCCTGCCGCCCGGATCGTTGGTGGTTGAAATGTCCTGATAGGCGCTCGTCACGCGGCCAAACGCGCCACCGGCAAAACCGCCGACCGTTGCCACGTCAACGGCTGCGCTGCCGCCGATCAGGAAGTTGGTGTTATTGAACGCGTTCAGAAATTCAGCGCGGAACTCGAAATTGCTTCGTTCCGTGATTCTGACTTTCTTGACCACGCTCAGATCGAAGCGGACGAACTTCGGCCCGTCCACGATCAGGTTTGAGAATCCGCACTGACCGGCGAAAGCCTGCACGCAGCCCCGGCTGTTGGCGGGCGCGATGTACCGGCCCGTCGGCACGCCGAGCGAGCCGTAACCGGTCGCGCTCGTCGCCGAGACGTTGAAGGCGCGGCGCGTGTTCAGGATGATGTCATCGGGCAGGAAGGTGACGGTCTGATCCGGGTTCTTGCGGATTTTGATCGCATCCTGCAACTCGCCGCGCGTCATCCCGACCAGTTGCACGTTGCCGAACTGGAACGGCCTGCCGCTCTGAATGCGCGACGTGCCGTGAAATTCCCAGCCGCCGAGCAGCCGTTCCGTCACGCCATTGGCGTTGCCGAGCAGCCATTTGCCCCGGCCCACCGGCAGCTCATAAATCCAGTTGACCTTGAAGGCATGCGTCAGATCCTGCGGCGCGCGGTAACGTTCAAGATCCTCGTTCTCAGCGCGCAGCGTCAGCGGCTGCCCGAAGGTCGTCTGACTTGAGAAGAAATAATTCGTCAGCGATTTCGAGAACGTGTAGTTGGCCTGCACGAGCAGCCCCTTCGACAGACGGCGGCGCAGTTCAAATTGCAGCGCGTCATACGAAGTGTTGATGTCGTTCGTGTTCAGCGACACGCCACCGAGCACCAGCCCCGGATTGACGACGAAAAAGTTCTGCGGCAGTCCCGCCGCAACGGCGTTGCCCAGGAAGTTGACGTTGAGCGTATTGGCCAGGCCAATCGGGTTGGCATTGTTCGGACTCAGCGCCGCCAGCCGCGTTGCGTTGCGGAACTGGCTGGAGGTGTATCTGGTCGGATCGCCAGCCTGAGTTGACGGCAGGCCGCTGAAGAACGCCAGCATAATCGGCAGCGGAGCCGTTCCGGTGTTCGGCCCGAAATAAGCGAAGGAGTTGCCGCGCCCGGCGGCCTGGTTGGCGGCAAGATTGGCCTGCGCTTTTTTGAATTCATCGAGGAATCCGTTCTCGACAACGTTGGTTTCATTCAGCCCGTAACGCCGCCACAGGTCGCGCCCTCGCGTGCCGACATAACGCGCTTCGATGACCGTGTCTTTCGTGATCTCGCGCTGCAAACCGAAGGTGAACGAATGCACGAGGCCGGTCTTCAGCTTCGGATCAAAGCCGAATGCCGCGTCGAAGATTTGCCCGACATAGGGGTAAACCGGTGTGTCAGAAAATGAGGGTGGTGTCAGCCTGCTGCCGTCGCGCAGCAGCGTGCCGAGCGGCAGCGAACCGTCAGCCGTGTCCTTGTTGACGGTCAGAATGCCGCCCGGATTGCTTTGCAGCGGAGAAATGACCGCGCCGAGGCCTTCGCGGACGAAGGCCATCGAATAACCGCCGCGCACAACGGTCTGCCCGCCGCTGCCGACGAGGCGACCAAGCCAGCCTTCCTTCACATTCGGACTCCAGGCCACGCCGATGCTTGGCGCGACGTTGTTGAAGTCATCCTTGTAAAGCTTCTCGCCCACTTTCAGTTCATTGAACTGCGTCAGCCGCCCTGTCAGCGTGCCGGGCTTGAACAGATTGCCTTCGCCTGAAATGCCGAACAGGTCGGCGTAAGTTGTTTTCGCAAAGTTGGTGTTCTGTGACGTGATGGCGTATTGCGGCTCCCACCGCACGCCCAGGTTGACGGTCAGATCGGGGCGCATGCGCCAGGCGTCCTGAGCGTAAAACGCAAACGACGGCTGACGGAAGCGCGTTTCCTGCGGGCCGAGCAGCCCGTACTTGCCGTTGTTGAGAAACGCGATGCGATCAATGGCCGAAACGCGCCCGGTCAGCGTTGCGTAAAGCTGCGCTGCCGTCGCCAGGTCGGCTTCTGAAGCGCCGGGGAAGTTGGCCGGATTGAAAAAGACATTCTCTGCCGGGTCGCCTTCGGCAATGCCGAAATTGATGGTCGGCACGATCTGATTCAGATCGAGCTGGAATGATTTGATCAGGTTCCAGTTGCCGCCGAAGTTGAACGAATGCGCGCCCTTCACCCACGTTACGTTGTCCGAGAAGGTGAAGCTCGGCGTGTTGCGTCGGTTCGAAGTGTTGCCGAACAGGCGCAGACCACGCTGCGGGAACGACTGCACCGCCGAAGCGTCGGTGATGCCCAGGTCAGAAAGGTTCAGGTCATAGCCGCCCTGATTGGCAAACTGCGCCGGGCTGACTTCACCGAGAAAGAGCGAGATGCCGCCGAGCATGCTGAAGCGCGCTTCGTTGACGATGTTCGGCGTCAGCGTCGAACGCAGCGCCGTTGAATTCGACCAGCGCTGCGAATTCTGCCCGCCGTGATTCGGGAAGCCGGGATATGCCGGATCAGTGTTGTTCAGAAAATCAACCGGCTTGCCGCCGAATTCCTGATAGTTCCAGATGTTTTCAATGTGATGTTTGCTCGTCAGATTCAGATCAAGCCGGACAGTCGTGAAATAGCGCGTCTGCCCGCCGATGCCGTTGAAATTGAAAAGCTGATAGTTCGGCGCACTGGCAATCGCCTGCACTGCGCCCTGGCTGGTCGAAGTGCGAATCTGCGAAAGCAGCCCGCCCACAGTCGGGTCAATCGTTGATGGCAGACCATTGGCCGCCGCCAGGTTGAGCAGATTCACGCTCTGCACGCCCGCAGAAGTGACGTACTGAAACACTCCGGCCTGCGCCTGTGGGCTGAGAATCGTGCGCTGCCGCAACTGCTGTTCGGGCAGGCGAAACTCTTCGTAGTTGACGAAGAAAAACGCCCTGTCACGGCCATTGAAAAGTTTCGGAATCGTGATCGGCCCGCCCACTTTGCCGCCGTACTGATTGAGCAGCACGCGGGCACGCGGCTGCCCGGCGAGGTTGCTGAAATAGTAGTTCGAGTTCAGCACCGGGTTGCGGTGGTATTCATACAAGCCGCCGTGAAATTCATTCGTGCCGCCGCGCGTGGCAAATTTGATCTGCACTGCGCCGTCGCCTGAACTTTCAGCGCCCGGCGTCGCGGTCGAAACCGTGACTTCCTCGATGGCGTCAATGCGCGGGCGCACGAAGGTGAAGAAGCCGTCGTTTGAACTGATCAGATTGTCCTGCACGTCAACGCCGTCAATCGTGATGTTGAGCGCACCTTTCGGCAGGCCGTTGACGGTTGAAGTGCGCGGGCGACCTGTCGTCTGCACGCCGGGCAGCAGCGTGACCAGATCGAGCGCATCGCGCGAAGCCTGCGGCTGTTCGACAATCTGACGACCGGTGATGGTCGTGCCGACGGTGGCCGACTGCGTTTGCAGCAGTTCGCCGCCCGTGCCGACAATGTTGACCGTGTCGCTGGCGGCGCCGATTTCCATGGTGATGTTGATGCTCGATGGTTTGCCGACATCAACCTTGACATCCTGCGCCACAGCCTGTTTGAAGCCCGGCGCGGTAACGGTCACGCTGTAAAGACCGGAGCCGAGCGTCGGCACGTTGAAAGTGCCGTTGTCGGCGGTGGTGGTAGTGAATTCCTGCCCGGTGCCTTTGTTTTTGACGACCACCGTTGCGCCGGTGACGACTGCGCCAGACGGATCAGCGACGGTTCCGGCCAGCGAACCGGTCGAGCCAATCTGCGCATAACCAGGCAGACTCAGCAAAAGACTCGCTGCCGCAACCATCCACACGGCAGCGAATCTGAGCAGAAGGTGTTTCATAACGGTTACCTCCGAAGTCTGATGTTTGAATTTCGACAGCGAACATTCAGCAGTGAGGCTGTCAGTAACTGATGGCGAAAACCGGAAACGTTCGACTGTCACAACCTGCGTTTTGAAGCCGCAGCGACTGACGCGGCGCTCCTGTCGGGGCCAGATCGGCAAGGCTTGTGCCGGATGAAATCAGCTTTGAATCAAGTTGTTGCCGCGATGGAACTTGCCTGGCAGGAAAGGTTTTCAGCGGGATGGTCAGAGGGTGGGGTCGCTGAGCGGGAAATGATAAAAAATAAGATGTAATGGATTCTGAATCTTATTTTCCGGCGGCGATGTGGTGATGCTGACGCAGATTTTTCAAGTACCGGAATGGCTATGCCGTCCGTGAGCGTGATTTCCACAAAGGCAGACTCTCGCTTACAATCGCGCGCTATGAACTTCAAATTCAAACTCCCCGCAGATCGTGAATTCGACGTGGTTGGTTTCGGACTCAACGCCGTGGATCATCTGGTCACGGTTCCGCGCTATCCGCAATTCAATACCAAAACGATGATGACCAGCCACCAGCAGCTTGCCGGTGGTCAGGTGTCGTCGGCGATGGTCGGCGTGCAGCGGCTCGGCCTGCAGGCCAGTTACATCGGCAAGGTCGGTTACGACAACGAAGGCCGCATCCTGATTGATTCGCTGCGCGACGAAGGCATCGAATGCGACGGCGTGATGATTGCCAACGGCGCGCGCACGCAAAGCGCCGTCATCATCATCGAACAGTTCAGCGGCGAGCGCACCATCCTGTGGCATCACGACGACAGAACTCGCATCAGACCTGAAGAACTCGAACGCGAACAGATCACCCGCGCAAAGGTGCTGCACGTTGACGGCTTCGACACGCAGGCCGCGATTCAGGCCGCCAGATGGGCGCACGAAGCCGGAATGCCTGTCACCGCTGACCTCGACAACATTTATGAAGGCCTCGATGACCTGCTGCCGCTGATTGACTGCCTGATTATGTCGCAGGAACTGACGGCGAAACTGGCCGGAGTGCATCCTGGCGCCGATTCAGAGCGTGACGCGCTGAAAAAGTTGCAGCAGAAATACGGCTGTTACCTGGTCGCCATGACCCAGGGCGCACGCGGCGCGCTCGGCCTCGTTGAAGGCGAATACATCGAATCACCGGCCTTTCGCCCGCCGGTCATTCGTGACACCACGGGCGCGGGCGATGCGTTCAGAGCCGGATTCATTTACGGGCTGGTCAAAGGTCTGAGCCTCGAAGACGCCATGCGCACCGCCAACGCCGTCGCCGCCCTCAAATGCCGCAAACTCGGCGCGCGGGCCGGATTGCCGACCGCTGAAGAATTGAAGAATTTTCTGGCAGGTTAAGGCCGGGACTGAAAAGAAGGACAGGACTGACCGGATCAGCGGGATGCAGGATTCATCCTGCCAATCCGGTCAGTCCTGTCTGTTTTTATCTGTTCGTTGTTAGAAAACGAACTTCGCCCGCATCTGAATTGTCCGGCCCGGATAGTTCCCAATGCTGTAATTATTGAAGAACTGATTCCCGGCGGTGGCAAAGGCGGCGGTCAGTGCGCCGACGCCCGCGAGCGTGCGCGGCTGCTGATTGAAGAGATCCTGAAATTCAGCGCCGAACTGGAACTGCTGACCGCGCTCACCGAAGCGGAACGTCTTGAGGATGTTCGCGTCGGTGCGGTTGAAGCCGTTCGTGCGCAGCGTATTGCGTCCGGCAGTCGCGCGCGCGCCCGGCCCGGCCACAATGTACTGTGCGTTCGGATTCACGGCGACATAAGCCACGGTGGCCGCGTTGCCGAGCGACACGGTCTGTCCGGCAGCGTTGATGGCGACGACTCCGCTTGAAGTGCCGACCAGGCCCGCCGCATTGAAGATCGTGCGGTCGCCCGCTGAATCAGAATTGAAGTTGCTGTCGCGCCCTGACAGCACCGTGATCGGCTGCCCGGACTGCGCCTGGAAGATGCCGTGAAGCTGCCAGCCACCAAAAGCCATCCGCAGCGCTTTGCTGTCCAGCTTGTCGAAGAACGGCACGTCATAGCTGAATGACGCGGCGAAACGATGCGGAATGTCGAGCGCCGAACGTCCGCGATCAGCGCGCAGGTTGAAGAAATCCTGCGGACGACGCGGATTGACCGCGCTGCTGTTGAGTTCAACGGTTGAATCGTCAATCGTCGCGCTCCACGTGTAAGCGCCCGTGAAAGCCAGCCCGCGATTGAATTGCCGCGTCAGGCTGACCGATGCGCCGTCATACTGTGACGCTCCGGCAAACTGGTACGAGGTCAGATTGCCTGAGAAACCATAGCTGGCAAGCGGGCGCACGCTGACGCCCGGCGTGGTTTTGACCTGACCGAGTGTGGGCAGGCTCGCAAGCTGACTGGCATCCGGCTGACTCAGGAAGGTCGGCAGCACGAGCGCGCTGTCAATCACTGCCGGAGCGTTGAGCCGCAACTGCACCGGCAGCTTGCGTCCGCGTGTGCCGAGGTAGCGCAGTTCCAGCACTGTGTGCGGCGTCAGTTCGCGCTGGTATGACAGCGTCCACGCCATCGAATAAGGCGAAACCTGATCGGGAATGTAAGCGCCCGTCGCAGCCCGCGCCGAAGCGGCGTCAGTGAGCGGAATCAACTGATTCGGAATGCCTCCGCCCTGCAAAAACGCGCGCGCCGGGTCAAGCCCGAAAGCGTCGTTGGCCGAAGCCGGAGTCAGCGTCTGCTGGAATTGCGGCGGCAGCGAAGTCAGCACGAGGTTGTAGAAATTCTCGTAATAGCTGACGCCGAAGTTGCCGCGAATCGCGCTCTGGCCGCGCTCGCCAAAGATCCATTTGCCGATTCTGCCGCCGATGGCGGGCGAATACGCAAAGCCGACACGCGGCGCAAAGTTGTTGGTGTCGGTGCGCGGTTTGTTGAATTCAATCACGCCCGGCACGTTCGCCGCAGCGTTGAGCGCCTGCGTTGCCAGGTCACGCGGCAGCGTTGAGTAATCGTAACGCAGCCCCGCATTGAGCGTCAGGTGCGGCGTCAGCTTCCAGTCGTCCTGTCCGAAGAAGGCAAACTTGAACTGATTGCCGGTGAACCCGTCGCTGCCCGCGCTGCGGAATGACGAGGCGTTCGACGGTGACTGATCGCGCAGCAACTGGTCAAAGCTCGCGTAATCATAGTAACCGCGCGCGAATTGCAGAAAACGCTGTGTGAAAATCTGCCGCTTCATTTCAGCGCCGAACTTGAAGGTGTGCGCTCCGTGAATCCAGCTCAGCGCATCAGTGAGCTGATAGCTGTTATTGACCGGCGCGCCCTGCGGCAGCACTGAATTCGGGCCGAGGTTGAGATTCAGGTCAGTGATGATGAGGTTCGGAAAGTTGCTGACGCTCGCCTCCCTGAGCGGATAGTTTTCGATGATGCGGCGATAAGCCACGCGCGCATCGTTGACGAGCGACGCATTGAAGGTGCGCACCCACGTCGCTGAAAACAGGCGACTGTCATAAGCCTGCAGGTTATTGAATTTTGCATTGCCGCCGCCCGGCTGTTCAGCGCGGCGACGCTCGAAACTGAAACGATAGCGGAACTGATCGCGTTCGTTCGGCAGATGATCAATGTTGGTCTGAAAGAGATGTTCACGCGAACCGGCAGGCACGCTCAGTGAGACCAGGCCGAACGGCACATCCGCGCCCAGCACGGTGCGCGTCGTCGTGCCTGCTGAAGCCAGCGTCAGATTGTTGCGCAGCAGGTCAATCACATACGGGCTGACGCCGCTGATTGCGGCAATCTGCTGCAACCCGGCCTCGGTCGGCGCTGAATAGCTCGAAGTTACCGCGCTCTGTTTGCTGCGTTCGTACTGATAAGCGCCGAAGTAGAAAAGCTTGTTGCTGATGACCGGGCCGCCGACCGTGCCGCCGAAACGGTTGTCGCGGAAGTACTGTCGCGCTGATGCTGTGGGCGCAGCGTTCAGCCCTTCGTTCTGAAAATAACCGAACAGCGAACCGTGCAGGTTATTCGTGCCTGCTTTCGTGATCGTATTGAACTGACCACCGGCAGCAGCGCCGAACTCGGCATTGAAATTGTTGGTCAGCAGCGTGAATTCCTGCACCGCGTCCTGAATCAGTTTCGTTGACGGGCCGGTCACGCTCGGATCGTCGTTGTTGACGCCGTCAATATTGAAGCTGTTGCCGCGCGGGCGCACGCCGCCGATGGTTGCGCCGCTGCCGGCCACGCCGCTTGAGATCACGACCGAGCCGGGCGCGAGCAGCGCCAGCGCGTACTGATTGCCAAAGACCGGCAGTTCGAGAATCTGGCGGCTGTTGTAAGCCGCACCGGTCTGTGAACTGTCGGCCTGCACCAGCGCGCTGGCCGCAGCCGTGATGTTGATTTCTCCGGTCACGCCGCCGGCCTTGAGCGCGGCATTGACGGCTGATTCCTGGTTGAGCGTGACCGTTGCTTCAGCGTTGATCGGTTCAAAGCCATCGGCTGAAATCTTCACCGTGTAACCGCCCACCGGCAGGTTCGGGAAGTTGTAAGTGCCCGCCGCGCTGGTCTGTGTCGTCACCGTGTGGCCGGTGGTTTTGCTGGTGATCGTGATGGTCGCGCCGGGCACGACGGCTCCGGCAGCATCGGTCACTGTGCCGCTGACCCGGCCACCGGTGGCCTGAGCATAAGCGACGGTACTCAGCAGCAGCGCGCAACTGAACAAAAGCGAAAGGAAATTTCGATGCATAAAAATTGTCTCGTGAAATTAAGGGGCTGTTGGACTGGCGGGTTGTCCGGGCTGGGGTCGGGTGATCGAAGGGCCGGGAGATTCTACTTCAATTCTGCCGCGTCGGGGTAGCTCAATCCTGTCAGCCCGCTTGCAGCAGCCTGAACAGAGCAGTTCCGGCAGGCGCGATTAGTCGTGCGACGCGAGTGAACCCGGCAAACGTGTTGAACTGACCTTACAGAGAAATCTCTCCCTGAAAATCCGGATCTGAAGATGTGCGGCGGGAAGAAAACTTTGTCGGTCTGAAAATTAATTCCTAAATCTCTCTTGACGCAGTTCATTTACCCAGGCTATAAGCTCGCCCGTCTTCACAAGTAGTACTCAGCGTTATTCTCAGCTTACTCACGATTCTGATTCATCGCTTCTGCCCCCGATGACTGATCGGCAATCACAGCCCGGCTGTTGTTGATTCTGACAACGGCGAGCCACAGCCACGAGGTGTTGCCTGTGTCCATCTGACTCCCCCCCCTATCAAGCTTCGTGCCGGTAAACTGACTGCGCGGATTATTTCTCTGACGCTCTGTGGCACGCTGCTCTGACCAGCACACCGCAGGCTCGGCAGCAGAGAGGTCCTGCGACTACGAATCCTGTGCAGAGCCGAATGCTGCCGCCCTTACGCTGATCTGCCCGACATCAATGCGCTGGTTGACGAAGGGAAACATCCGAAACCGCCCAGACCGCAGCCGCCGCTCAAGCCGCCCGCCATCTGCGGCTACCGCGATGTGGTCTGCAAACGGATCAGGAGAAAAAAGACAAGGAGAAGAAAGTCGGACTGCGTGACGCCCGGCCAACAGAACAGTCAACAGGTGAGCCGGAATGCAGGGGAGAAGAATCGCAGTGGCTGGCGCTGCGCCGTGCGGGTCGTGCCCTGTCCGGCGCGTTCTCCGGCCTGACAATGCTCAGCCCGACGGGCAATTCATTCCTTCCGCCTCCGGGGCCGGGACCTCATTTACACCCGGGGCGACAGCGGGCGCGCTCGCGGCTGCGGCCTGCGCCGAAGATTTCACTTCGCCTGAGGAAGCGGAAACTCGACCCGCGTTACCGCACGGGCGGAGACGGCGAGGATTTGTTTTCCGGCAACTATCACTGGAGTCTGCCGCTGGTGAGCCTGCCGGGACGCAGCGGGCTGGATCTGAATCTCACGCTCCATTACAACTCACTCGTCTGGATCAGACACAGCAGAATATCATCTCCTTTGACTATGATTATTACCCGACGCTGACGCCCGGCTTCCGGCTTGGCTTCCACAATCAGCGGGCCTGCCACGACTATCGGCAGCTTTGAGACGTACATTGTCATCCTGCCGACCGGACGGCGCGTGGCGCTGCGGAAAGTCACCACCAGTCGCTACGAAGCGACTGACTCATCTTACCTCTACGCTGTCACCAGCCCGTCAACACAGACGATGACGCTCTATGCCACCGACAGGACGCAGTTCAGCTACACGATTCCGGCGGGCGACTGGTGGTATCGCTGCACGCAGATCAAAGACCGCAACGGCAATTTCCTGACCATCAGCTATGCCAATGTCGAAAGACGGCGGAAGATCCGCTCTTTTCAATTGGCACGATTACCGACACGCTCGGACGTGATCAATTTCAGTACAGAATCAGCGCCTGCTTTCGATCACGCAGGAGTGGCACGGGCAGACGCGCACCTGGGCGCAGTTCGATTACCCGGCGGCGGGGCAGGAACACCCGATGACGCCCAACTTCCGGCAGTCTGCTGGTGGACGGGCCAGGCGGCGGCCAGCGGATTCCGGTCATCACGCGCGTCATCACGGGCGATGGCGCGCGGCGCACCTTCGTCTACAACGAATGGCGGGACAGGCGAAGGAAATCTGGCGCTACGGCAGAAGCCGACAACCAGCGCTGACGGCGCTGGTTTATGCCTTTCCATCGAACAGTGCGCCACAGACCGACTGCCCGCGCTTCACGCAGCGCAACGATGGCATTGCCGGGTGGGCCGGACAAAGTTACGTCAACGGGATCGGCTGGGGATTATTTCTCCTTCGACCCGAACGAGAGTTACGGCGAAGTGACCACGCCGACGGGGTGACGCACAAGGAGTTCTTCAGCACGACCGGCGGCACGCGCGGGCTGCCGTCAACCATGGGCTGGTTCGGCGGGTGAAGAGGAAGTGGACGACTACTGTCTGGGCGAGCGACAGCGCGACGAGTCCGCCGCTGCGTCCGCGCGTGACTGAGCTGAACGTGTACGATGAAGCAGGCAACCGCCGCCGGACGACGATTGAATACGACCCTCGCCGCGACGGTGAAGCTGCCCTGCATTGTCCGCGAATACAATGCCGACGCGACGATGCATCTACGCAGCACGCAGACCGAGTACGTGACGAGCGCCGGATTACACCGCTTACAACCGGCATCATCGGGCTGCCTGCGATGCAGTACCTTTATCAGGGCGATGTGAGCGGCACGCTCGTGGCGCTGACCGGCTTTGTGTATGACAGTCCGAATGACACGACCACCTGTTTACAGGCGCACAGTGCGACGCCGGGTGGCGACAGCACAAATTACGGCGCCAGGTTTCTCGCTCGCAGCAATCTGACGCGGGTGCAGCGCTACAGCGTGACGAGCAGGTAAGCCCGTACCGCTGGAAACAAAGACCGGGTACTACACGACCGGGACAGTCGGCGCTGACGAAGGATGCGCTCAGTCATCAGACGGGCTTCCTCTGTTACGACGACCTGTTTCTGCACTACACGCAGCCGACGCCCGACACGCTCAGCGCGGCGAGCGTAATCCGGCGGCGCCGACCTTTGCTTATCCGACCAGAGTCACTGACCCTGACGGGTACTCCTCGACCGTGAGCTACAACTACGATTTCGGCGCCGTGACACGGACAGTGGATCGAAGGAGTATGCGCTGCACGGCGCAAATCCGACGACGATGGGGTCAGCACTTATGACAGCAAAGGGCGACCCGACAAGGCGCTGGTCTGGAAGGAGGGCAAGGTACTCGCAGACCCGATGCGCTACGCGACCGACCACAACTGGACACCGAATGTGGACGACGGTCAACACGCTGAGCAGCGAGGAGACGTATGTCGTGCACACTCGACGGCGCGAGCCGCGAACGGGTGACGATCAGCTTGAGCATCCGGGCAGCGCGGGCGGGCTGAAATCGCAGTATGTGGTCTATGACCTGATGGGCCGGATCAGTGAATGGTCGAACCCGACCGAAATTGACGGCACCTGGGCGCCTGCCGGAGACGATGTCGGCGGCTACATTCACAGCAGCCAGGCCTTTGACTGGAAAGGCCGTCCGACCGTGACTTACAACCAGGATTATGACCCAGCGCTGAATCCCGGCAGCAAACGCCAGATTTCCTACATCGGCTGCGGCTGCGCCGGTGGCGACATCATCACCACGACGGATGAAGTCACACGAGTGCAGAAGACTTATCGTGATGTGTTCGGGAGAGTCTTCAAAACCGAGGCGCTCAAAAACGGTGTGGTTGACACCACAGCCCTGACGACCTGGGATGTCCTTGATCAGATAACCGAGCAGAAGCAATCCGCTGCTATCGGCGGAGCCGCGCTGACGGCTGCTTTTGACTACGACGGGTACGGCAGACTCTGGCGGCGCAGGCTGCCGATTGAAGGCCCGGATTCATTGGGAACACGCTTTACTTACAACGACGATGATGCCGTTGACACGATGACTGACCCGCGCGGTGTCATAACCAGTTATACTTACAATGCGCGGGGACTGACGCAGACCGTCACTTTCAATACCGGAGGCAGTCAGACCATCGCTCCCTTCGGGCCGCTCAGCTTCACTTATGATGAAAACGGAAACCGTCTGACCATGAACGATGGCGCGGGCAGCACGACTTATCATTATGATGCCCTGTCACGGATGGATTGGGAAAAGCGCCATTTCAACGGCCTGACGCCGGATTTTTCCCTCTCTTACAAGTACAATCCTGCGGGGCAGGTGAAGGAAATCAAGGATCATTTCAATGATGTCACGTATTATAATTACGATAAAACGGGACGGGTCAGCAGCGTCACCGGGGCAGATCTGACACGGGGCGAGCAGTATCAGTTCACTTCGACGGCTGGCAATTCACCGATTAAATATCGTGCGTGGGACGGGGTCAAAGAGATGACTTACGGTAATAACATCCGCCACTCTCTCGGCTACGACGCGCGGCAGCGAATCACGAGTTTTGAGGCGACCGGAAAGGTGCAGGGGCCGGATGACCCGGACCCGTCGCCGCTGGTGATGAAGACAGGGCAGGAGTATTACGTTGATGGACAGTTGCGCTATGTCAGGGATGACAAAGACTCCCGATTTACGCGCGCTTACAAGTGGGATCACCTCGGCAGGCTGGAAGAAGCTTATTCAGGTGATGAGGCCGATCTGTTTGCCGGAAAACCGCCAGGCACCCTGCCCGGCCCGTACCGGCAATCCTTCCAGCACGATGTGTTCGGTCATCTGACAAACCGGACCACACGGTACTGGAGCCAGGACAACACCCTCACGGCTGTTTATGACCCTGTGAGCGGGCGCAACCGGAACACCGGCTGGCAGTATGATGAAACCGGGCACGTCACCCAGGACGAGAATCTGAAGTATTTCTACAATGCCGCCGGGCTGAACTGGCAGGCGCAGAACCTGGCGGGGGCCGTGCAGGCGACGCGGGAATATGACGGTGATGGCAATGTCGTTAAATGGCAGGGCGCGTATTATCTGAATGCGACCGTACTCGGTGGTCTGCCGATCACTGAATTTGGAGTTCTGCCCGGCGCATCGCCGGTCAAAAACTACAGCAATATTTACCTGCGGGGCGCGCGGATTGCGCAGTTGAGAGATGGCACGTCATTCGCGACCCCGCCCGACAAGTGGGTCATCTGGGATCAGGTCAATCCGCTCACCGGCAGCAACGGACGATCAACCGAGGAGGCGTGGTATTACAAGGAAGCCGAGCCTGACCCGCAGGGGATCAACGTCGGGTTTGACGACCCGTTCGTGCCACCTGACCCGCCGCCTGATCCCAATGCCGAGCGGGGCATTCCCGCCCTGCTGCGCGGCCCCGGCGAGACCGGAAAGAAATGCAGCCTCGACGGGATCATCGTGGATTGCGGCTTCGTGGCGCCGCTGATTGACGGTGGCGCAGTGGTCATCGCTCCGCCCGAAACGACGCGGTACAATGCTGAAAAGAAGACTTTCGAGTTCTTCAGGGCAGGGCTGAGTGGGCAGACCGGTTGGTACACGCCAGTCTGGGAAAATAATCAGGTTGTTTTTGATGGTGTCTCCAGCACTTTCAAGCCAACGATCATTGGCTGGGAATTCAGGAGAGCAGAGTCCATCAGCCTGATCGCTGGTGCGTCCATACTGGGGATGAGGATGGGCAGGCAGGCTAGTGCTGAAGACATATTCAATAAATCGGCTGCTCTGGATACCAGACCCAATTCTGATGGTGCTTATACCCTGCAGGCAGCAAAAGTTGCTTTGGGCAATGGGCCATGCGAAAAACTGATTGCCGGAATAATAAAGAACAGCGATCCTTTGAAATTGCTGAACGAACTTGTTTCGACAAACAGAATAAGAGTAGGGGATACACAGGAGATTTTTGGGCAGGAGGCAATAGCTCGGACTTATCCAACGGCGGGGCACAGCTATAATTCTCTAATTGTACTTGATGCGGTTAACACGATGCGTGGTAAAGAGGGCATTGATGTTACTAGGGGGCATTCCAAACCAGGTGGAAATATACAGGATTGGGATCGTAATATCCTTCGAGCAGTTATATTATTACATGAACTGGCGCACGCAACAGGTGCTTATTATCATGCTGAGTATAAAGATAACAAGCCTCCTTTTGCCTGGAGTAAGAAAACCCCAGGGCCAGCATGGGATTCACTTGACAGGCTGATTTTTAATACCTGCTTTGCAGGGTGGAGATGGCAGGATGGCTCAACAATTCAGCGGGTTCAGCAGTAGATGGAAAGATTCAGTTTCTCTGCATTCTGCCTGGCGGGCTGCAAGTGCTATAACAGGTGCAATTACGTTACTAAGTCTTGCCTGGGTTCCTCTGTCCTGTAAGGCTTCAAGAGAGCATTCTGAGGCAGGCGAGACAGGCAGCGTACTCTCGGTGAGGGTCAGCCCTTCAGCTACCAGTGCAGCTATGGCGGCTAAAATACCTCAGAACGTCTTTCCTTTTGAAGCTGATGATTATGAGGTGTATTCAGCAGTTATTAGCGATATTCCTGTGCGAGTTACCGGCAGCCCGATTCTCATTACTAATGTCATTGCCCATTATCCGGTTATCGGTGAAACTCTCGAAAGAGTTATAGCCATCAATAAACCGCTTTTCAAAGCAGCGCAGGAAGCTACGCTACGGGATTTTGCAGAAAAGTTCCAGACTCCCAGGGAAGTATTGTTGCAGGAGAAATTTGAATTAAAGCGACGTTATGTCCTACTTGACAGGCCCTTTGAAGGCTTACCAAGAGGCATTATATATCGAAGGGACAGAGCTTGTATCCTGCTTGGCGTGAATAAGGGAGCGAAGGTTTTCCTGAGTTTCTCAAGAATAGGGTTTAATCCGGCGAGGACACAGGCCTTTCTAGCCTATGATATCAGCGATGGGGAAGGGGGAGCCATTTTCACTACGCTGCTCAATAAGAAACATGGTAAATGGGTTATTGTGAATGAGGAAGTCCGCGCCACATCCTGAAAGATTTGTCGCAAGCCTGCCAGACGTTATTCCTGAGCCTGTCAATTCCCTTGTGTAAATGGGCCGGAAACGGTGCAAAGTGTGGATGGGGACGGGCTTGTCGTCAGACGGGACCCGCTCAGCACTGAATCGGTTCTGTATCTGCGCTCCACCGTTCTGGGCGGGAAAGTCATCACGGAAATCAATGCGATGGGAACCAATGTTATCTGGACGATTCCGCGTGGCGGCAAACTCCGCAGCTATGTCTACAATGGCGCGATGAGGGTTGCCACCCAGGAGGTGCAGGCCACCAGTCCCCCGTCACAGTCGCTGATCTGGAGTCAGCTTGACCCGGTCACGGGGACGGAGATCAGGGAGAATGACAACAGCGCATTCCAGGGCATCTTTCAGGAGCCTGATCCGCAGGGCATCAATGTCGGGTTACAGGATCCGGCGGATTATCCTCCTCCCGCACCCGATCCGGTACAGCCGGAGTATTTTGGTGCTGGCGCCTGGAACCCGCTGCAACCGTCCTATACGCTCGACGGCATCCGGATAGACGCCGCCTTTGCCGAAGCGCTGGGCAGTTTTGCCGTCCGTGCGCCCGCAGAGGAAACCATCACGATCATCCGGCACGGCAGGCCGATGCTGGCGCGCTGGCAGGCCTTTGCGGACGGGTATCAGGGCTTCGTGCCGGTTGGGGCAAGGTACGTCGGGGACGGTCAGCTCCGCTACGGCGCAGGACGACCATCGCTGTACCGGCGCGCGCCCGGAGCGCCTGAAGATACCGATCTGGCGAGACTGAATGGAGCCACAGAAGATGCCGACCTTGGGCGTCTTCTGACAATGCCAGACAGCGTTCCGCCAAATACAGGACAGACGCCGACCCCTACCCCGCAGATGCCGATCTGGTGTCAGCCGGATGTTATCAAAGCGATGAATCGGGCATGGGCGCAAACACAGAACGGCATGAGTGGGAATGAAGCCGGGTTCGTTTTGAACGGAAGTCCAAGCAACTACACCATCGTAGATACAAAATCTGGCTATACAAAAAACGAGCAGAAGATGACCGTTTACGACGACACCTTCCTGCTTTTCCATGTGCATCCGAACAGCAGCACCCGCAACCCTTCAACGCCTGAGAATAATGCTAGAGGTGATCGTAACTCCGGTGACACTACCATATCGGATCGGTTTCAGAGTCAGCAGCCTCCAAGAACGATCCTGTTTTTAGTTGGACATAGAACCGGTCTGACAATGTACGATCCTAGAACCAAAAAAAATACCGACTTACGGGAGAACCTCGACTGGACAAAGCCATGCAAATGAAAACTCAAGCCATGATTTTACGACTCTTCGGCAATGCCACGCTGGGCGTAATGTTGATCTTGATGCTGCTAATTAGCAGCATCAAAGCACAGAGCGGCGCGACTCTTCAAGGCGCGCAGACTAAGGCAAATCCAGTAGTCGGGGAAGAAACGTACAACCGTGTCTTGGACATACTTTTCTCACGAGATGTGCCTGCTTCTCGCGGGTCCCTCTGGACTTTTATTCTTCGGTTCAAGCCAAGTTCTAAGCCGGAGTCACAGATCATAATCCGACGAGATGTAAACAGGAAGCTCGAAGTCGTTGAGTACACATCACCAGATGGAAGCATCTACGGTAAACTCAACGAGGCTTTAGCGCACGGTGGCAAGGAAGACGCGGCGGAGATGGCGAAGTCAATCAGAGTGACACGAAGGGAAGTGAGCGTAGCTCAGGCACAGGCTAGGCGATGGTATGCAACCTTTTTCGATAGCCTTGCCAGCACGACAAAGGCGCTTAGGGAGAGGTTAGAAGAGTCAGACAAGACGGGTGCTGAATCCTTCGTACTTCACGGAACATTTTATGACCTTTGGTATGAACAAGGTCTCAACGAGATGTCGTTCAAACTCTATGACGTTGAGGTTGACAAGCTCGGTTCTGACGGAGAGTTCAAGCTAGTGCAGTGGATGAACGCCGTGCGCCGAGAAGTCGGAAAGCTAAAGTAGCAGCACGCACAACTGATGAAGAAAAGCCCAGCCGATGCTGGCGCGCTGGCAGGCCTTTGCAGACGGGTATCAGGGCTTCGTGCCGGTTGGGGCAAGATACCTCGGCAACGGCGTTCTCAGCTTTGGCAGTGATGGTTTGGGCAGGCGCGCGCCCGGCTCGCCGCAGGATACTGACCTCGCGGGCCTTAACGGAGCGACAGGTGAGGAAGCAGAGCCTGGTTTGAGAGAGATTGGTATCGGCTGGGATGGGCCATCGGCGCCGGTCGAGTTCTGGGCAGGCATCAGAAACAGAACTGACAAGAAGGCTGGCCAATCCAAATCGTTTGAAGCGCTGCCCTCACTACAGGACAAAAAATCAGGCTGACTTGTGGTGATGGCTGACAAGGCCATCGTGCAATTAGATTTTCGATTGACCAACACTGAAAGGAGATCGCACGAAGCCCCGCCTTCGCTCACTGGAGCAACCGCTGGCTGACAACTCACCCTGGCACAAAGCGCGGATCAAATTCGTCGCCCGTTTCCGGCTCGCGCTTTTTGTTGTGAGAACCGTCAATCACACCCGGCACCGGCGCAAAATTCATCGGGCTGGACAAGCTGCTCCGCAATCAACTAAATTGCCGCTTACCGCACATCCGCCAATCTTCAGGGAGTTCAAAAAAGAAGTGTTACGCGCAGGCATTGTCGGATTGCCCAACGTCGGCAAATCCACCCTCTTTAACGCGCTCACGGCTGCCAAAGCCGAAGCTGCCAACTATCCATTCTGCACCGTTGAGCCGAACGTCGGCATTGTCGAAGTCCCTGATGCGCGCCTGCAAAAGCTGGCCGAAATCGTCAGGCCGCAGAATGTCGTTCCGGCAGCGGTCGAATTTGTGGACATTGCCGGACTCGTCAAGGGCGCTTCGCAGGGCGAAGGTCTGGGCAACAAGTTCCTGGCCAACATTCGTGAAACTGACGCGATTGTGCACGTCATTCGCTGCTTTGACGATCCTGACGTGATTCACGTCGCGGGTTCGGTTGATCCGGCGCGTGACCGCGAAACGATCAATCTGGAACTGGCCCTGGCCGACCTGGCCACTGTCGAGAAAAGCCTTGATCGTGCGCGCAAGGCTGCGAAGGGAAACAACAAGGAAGCACTCGCTGAAATTCCCGCGCTCGAAGCCGCCTTTGAAGTCCTCGCCGCAGGCACGACGATTCACGCCGCGCACCTCGATCCTGAATATCTGACGGCGCTCAAATCTTACAGCCTGCTGACTGCCAAGCCGGTGCTTTACGCCGCCAACGTCACTGATGCCGAACTGACGGGCGAGGAAGGGAAGTACCTGAAAGCGTTGCGCGAGGCCGTTGAGCAAAGCGGCGAACCGGCTGAGGTCGTGCCGTTTTCAGCCAAAATTGAATCGGAACTGGCCGAACTGCCGCCCGAAGATCGCGCTGAATTTCTCGCTTCGCTCGGTCTCGAATCAGCCGGACTTGATCGCCTGATTCGCGCCGCTTATCACCTGCTTGGTTTGCAGACCTATTTCACCGCCGGAGAGAAGGAAGTGCGCGCCTGGACAATTCATCGCGGCGACACCGCACCCAGGGCGGCAGGCGTCATTCACACCGATTTTGAAAAGGGCTTCATTCGCGCTGAAACGGTGGCTTACGCTGATTTCATCGCCAGCAACGGCTGGAAGGCCGCGCGCGAAAAAGGACTGGTGCGGTCAGAAGGCAGGGAATACGTCGTGCAGGATGGCGATGTGATGCTGTTCAGATTCAATGTGTGAGCAGACCGCGTTTCACCTGCCTTCAATAACGTGACGGCTACAGGCTTTTGAGAAACTCAATCATCAGCCGGTTCACTTCGGCAGGGCTTTCCTGCTGAATCCAGTGTCCTTTGCCTGGGATGAGTACCTTCTTTCTGAGTTGCGGCACGTTTTCAGCCAGATGTTCGTAGGCGCTTTTGGCAAAGCCTGCGACCACGACATCGTGTTCGCCTGCAATGAACAGGCAGGGCTGCGTCAGTCTGGCGTCGAGCAGCGCCGCGCCTGACTTCCAGTTGCGATCAATGTTGCGATACCAGTTGAGCGGGCCGCGAAAGCCTGAGGCCCTGAACTGTGCAGCATAAAAATCCAGGTCTTCATTCTGAATCCAGGCGGGCAGCTTTTCGGGCACGGCGTATGAACTCAGCATCCCGCTGCCGCGATCAAAGAAGCCGGTGAAGCGTTCGGCGGCAGGCGCGTCGCCCGATGCGTAATAGAGCATCATCAGAATCGAGCGCCTGACATCCTTTTCAAGTTCCGCTTCAGCCACACCCGGCGGCTGAAAATAAACCTGATAGAAAATTTTGTTGCCGGGTATCTGCCGGGCCGCTTCCATCGGCGGTGTCGTCCCTTTTCGGCGCGGAGAAAAAGGCACGCTCAGCAGCACTGTCGCGCGAAACAGATCAGGCCTGAGGACAGAAGCCTGCGCGGCGACTGCTGCGCCCCAGTCGTGACCGACGATGATGGCCTTCTCTTCGCCCAGGGCTTTGACCAGTCCGACAATGTCACCGGCGAGTTGCAGGACGTTGTAATCCTCAATCGCTTCGGGCCGATCAGTTTTTCCGTAGCCCCGCTGGTCAGGCGCAACGACGTGAAAACCGGCAGCGGCGAGCGCCGGAATCTGATGCCGCCACGAATACCACGATTCAGGAAAACCGTGACACAGAATCACGAGCGGCCCGGTGCCCTGTTCGGCGATGTGCATTTTGATGTTGTTCGTCTCAATGATGCGAAAGCTGACTTTCGACAGGTCGGCTTTCTGCGCTGAAGCGACTGCCGCTTTGCCAGGCAGCGCCGCGAAACAGCAGCACAGAATCAGAGCGAACAGACTGGCTTCGATCAGTGTGCGGGTCATAGGGGCTTTTTATTCAGGACTGGAGCGGAAAAGCTGCGGGTCAGCGCCTGAAAAATTCTTTCCGGTCTGACTGCGTTTTGCCTTTTTTGCCTTTGGATGAATCGGTGGCTGGCGGTGTTTCTGCCGGGTCGGTGGCGTCAATCAGTTCACCGCTTTCGGGCTGTTCAATGCGAGCGTTCTGAGCGACGGGCATTGCAAAGGGAATGCGCCGGAAGCCGGTGATGCGGCTGCCCCAGTAACCGGTCAGCGATGAAAGCGTGACGCCCTGCGAGCGCGAAGCGTGGTAGAACGAATTGCCGTCGCGCACGATGCCGACGTGGCCTAGGTCATTGAAGAAAACGAGCGTGCCAAACATCCGCGTCTCTTCTTCGGTTGCCGCCGGAAAGCTGTCCCAGTAAGTGCGGGCTGATGATCGCTCGAAAATCAGGCCTGCTTCCTGAAACGCACGCCACACCAGACCGGAACAGTCGTAGCCGGAATCATCAGTGCCGTTGTAGCGGTAAGGCACGCCCATTTTGCTTTCGAGCGAAACGAACAGCCGTTCTGAGAGCGCAAAGGGAAACATCAGATCAAGCGCATCAAGCTGCTGCGCAATCAGCTTTCGGTTACTGAAAACCACAGCCACGTTGTCAGCGGGTTCATCAACAAGCTGACTGGTCAGTTGCGGGACAACTTTGACCTTGCTGACGGTTCTGTTTTCAGTGGTCGGGGTGGGTTCGTCGGGTGTCTGTTTTTCAACCAGGCGCGGGCGTGAAGCCGGATGATTCAGATTCTGTGCATACACGCCAGGCAGAGCCACAGGACTCGACAGGCAAATCAGAATTGGCAGCAGGAGCTTTCGCATCATCAACTTTCTCCGGCAGTCTGCTTTCTGTTTTTACCGGGCCAGGCAGGGGGTAACGATCATTTCTGATTCATCGTCACAGCGAAGGAGAAGTGCCGGTGACGACCGCAACGGGCCAAGCATGCCCGAAGACGTGAGGAAAAGGCAATACTGAAATCATCTGTGGAGTGCGGCGAGAACTCGCAGCACTCCACACGCGGCCACAGACTTTCAAAGCACGCGCTCAGCCAAGCTTGAGCCTGCCGCTTTTTGATTTGAAATCCTCGTCATTGAGAATCACGTTATCAATCAGTCGCGCTGCGCCGAAGCGAACCGCGAGCGAAACGAGCGCGGAGCGGTGACTGAGATCATCGAGCGGCTCAAGCCGTTCAGTATCGGTGACGGCGATGTATTCAATTTTCGCCAGCGGTTCGCGCTGAATCTCTTTTTCCATCGCGCGAATGATGCGGCGGGCGCTGCGTTCACCATCAGCAAAAAGTTCTTCGGCTTTTCTGAGCGAGCGATAAATCACAGGCGCAGCGCGGCGCTCTTCGGCTGAGAGATATTTGTTGCGTGACGAGAGCGCCAGCCCGTCAGCTTCGCGCACGGTTGGCATCACGACGATTTCAACCGGCATTCGCAGGTCGCGCACCATCCTGCGAATGATGACCACCTGCTGTGCATCCTTCTGCCCCAGGTAAACGAACTTCGGGCGAATGATGTTGAAAAGCACCGTCAGCACAGTCGTCACACCGCGAAAGTGGCCGGGCCGCGACGCGCCTTCGAGCTTGTCACCCAGATCCTCGACGCTGACGAAAGTCGAAAAATGACGCGGATAAATTTCTTCGACGCCGGGCGCAAAGATGTAATCAACGCCGAGCGGCGTCAGCGTGTCGGCGTCACGCGCCAGGTCGCGCGGGTAACGTGTGTAATCTTCCTGCGGGCCGAACTGCGTTGGGTTGACGAAGATTGAAACGATGACTGCGTCATTCATTCGCCGCGCTTCTCTGACCAGCGACAGATGGCCTTCGTGCAACGCGCCCATCGTGGGCACAAAGCCTGTGGGTTTCGCTTCAGTCGCCAGTTTCTCGACCACAGACTGCATGCGAGCGGCGCGGGTGATGATTTCCATAATGACCTCAATATTCAACAGGCTGCCTGTCGTGACTGTATGAGCAGCCGGGAATTGCCAGGCTTTCACTCGGCATAAAAAATATAGCCTTCTTCGTTTTCGTCCGTCTGCGGCGTCAGGCGTTCGAGTTGTTCCGTGACTTCGCGCGACACATCGTAGGCTTCGCTTTCAGCCGGATAACTGCCGCTGCGCACATCATTCGCGTAATGGCTGATCGCATCGCTGATCGTCGTGCGCACGTCGGCGTAACGGCGCACGAATTTCGCGCTTTTGCCAAAAGTCAGGCCGATCAGATCATTCATCACCAGCACCTGCGCATCGGTGTGCGGCCCGGCTCCGATGCCGATGGTCGGAATTTTCAACTGCCGCGTGACGATGCGACCAAGCGCGGACGGAATGACTTCCAGCACGATGGCGAAAGCCCCGGCGGCTTCAAGTGACAGCGCATCGTCAATCAACTGGCGCGCTGCCGCGAGGGTTTTGCCCTGCAATTTATAACCACCCATCTGCAACACCGATTGCGGCGTCAGGCCGATGTGCCCCATCACCGGAATGCCGTTTTCAACCATCTGTCGCACCAGACTGAGGCGCTGCCGCCCGCCTTCGAGCTTGACGGCATCAGCGCCGCCTTCCTTGATGAATCGCAGCGCCGCGCGAATCGCTTCATCGCGCCCGGCCTGAAAAGTGCCGAAGGGCAGATCGCCAATAATCATGGCTCGTCTGACTGCGCGACGCACGGCGCGTGTGGCGACCAGCATTTCATCAATCGTTACCGGCAGCGTGTTGTCATAACCGAGCGCCGTGTTGGCCAGACTGTCGCCAACCAGAATCAGATCAACTCCGGCTTCGTCAGCCAGCCGCGCCGTCGGGTAATCGTAAGCCGTGATCATCACGATTTTGCGCTGCTGCTGTTTGTATCTTTGCAGCAGGGCCAGCGTGACCTTTTCATTTTCTGGTTTGCGGGCGTCAGGCGGGGAATGATCGGGTTGTTCAGGAATGTGGCTCATCTGATGACTGCCTGCGGTCAGAATCCGCAATCATTATAGTCCCGTCAGGCATCATTGCAATTGCAGCCGACCCGCCAGTTCAGGCGCGATGAATCAGCACCTTTGACTGATCGCGCACTGCGCCAAGCAGGTGCGACATCGTTTCGCCCAGCACCGGATGCTTCAGGTGCGGCGCGATTTCAGCCAGCGGCGTCAGCATCGAACGACGCAGGTGCAGTTGCGGATGCGGCAGCACCAGTTCAATGCCGTCACGAAATTCTTCAGCAATGACATCGCCCAGCATCAGCAGTTCGATGCTGACCGGACGCTCGCCGTTTTCAGTCATGCGCTGTCGTCCAAGCCGCGTTTCAGCCGCCAGACAAAAGTTGAGCAGCGAAAATGGTTCGAGCCTGCGGGCCGTGACCGCAACGATGAGGGTCAGAGATTTCGGCAGGTCAGTCTGGTCTGCCGCTTCGCTTTCATAAATGGATGAAGCTGCGGCCAGCCGCAGATCAGCCGCAATCAGCGCGGTCATGGCGCGCAGCAGACCGGCTGCGCGATCACCGCAGTTCGATTCAAGACAAATGTATGCCTGACGGGACGAATCGTACATTGAACGATGAGTTGAATAGTTATGTCTGATGAAGTATGAATGACGAACGATGAACGAGCCGCATCATTCACCCGCTCGCCGTTCATCGTTCACATTTTATGAATGACAGTCAAGACACAGCCTCAGCAAAACTGCCGGAAGCAGTAATTTCTCCGAAGGGCGTTGAGCGCGCCCGCGCCGGACACCTGTGGATTTATCGCAGCGATGTCATCACGCGCCCCAAAGCCGCAAGCGGCGCAGTCGTGCGCGTGACCGACAGACGCGGGCGTTTTGTGGCCCTGGCGCATTACGGCGCGGAATCGGAAATCACGCTGCGCCTGCTCGCCACTGAAGAAACAGAGGTCAGTCGCGGATTCTGGCGCGAACGACTGCGGGCGGCGAGCGCGTGGCGCGAGCGCATCGTCAGTGACACTGACGCTTATCGCCTGGTTCACGCTGAAGGCGACCTGCTGCCAGGCCTGATCGTTGATCGTTACGGCGATGCGTTTGTCATTCAGACGCTGACACGCGGAATGGATGCGCTCAAGGAAATGTGGGTGAGCCTGCTTATTGAGGAGTTCAGTCCGCGCCTGATTGTCGAGCGCAACGACGCGAAGGTGCGGCAACTCGAAGGCCTGCCGATGCTCAGCCGCGTGCTTTACGAAGCCGGGAAGCCCGAAACCGCAGCAGTCATTCAGACCACAACTGAAGAGTTCTTCATTACCGAAAACGGCATCCGCTTTCTGGTTGATCTGACCGGCGGACAGAAGACGGGGGCTTTTCTGGATCAGCGTGAGAACCGCGCCGCCGCGATGCGTTACGGCAGCGGGCGCGGACTCGACTGCTTCAGCTTTCACGGTTCGTTCGCATTGCACCTGGCCAGAGTCTGCGACGAAGTGACGGCGCTCGATATTTCAGAAGCTGCGATTGAACGCGCCGGGCGCAATGCCGAACTGAACGGCATGACGAATGTTGAGTTCATCGCCGCGAATGTTTTTGACCGGCTGCGCGATTACGACGAAGCCGGTGAGCAGTTCGATACCATCGTGCTTGACCCGCCTGCGTTTGCCAAAAATCGCAGCGCGGTTGAATCGGCACTGCGCGGTTACAAGGAAATCAACCTGCGGGCGATGCGCCTGCTCAGGCCGGGCGGCGTGCTGATTACCTGTTCGTGCTCATATCACGTCGGTGAACATTTGTTTCTGGAAATGCTCGCGGACGCGGCGCGTGACGCCGGGCGCGCCGTTCAGGTGATTGAAAAGCGCACGCAGAGCCGCGATCATCCGATTCTGCTGACCGTGCCGGAGACTTATTATCTGAAGTGTGTGGTGCTGCGCGTCGTCTGAATTATGGCAGCGGCGAGGCATAGATCAGCGTGAAGCGCTCGCGCGGATCGCTGCCTTCAGCGAGCGCGCAGTTGTCTTTGACGCGCGTCACCCAGACGTGACCGTGAGCCGGATCGTCGCGGCTGATGCCGATGCAGAGGCGCGCCGGAATGCCGTAACCGTTCAGCAGTCGCCACGCAATCAGCGACCGTTGCAGGCACATTCCCCAGCGCGCCGGAAAATCAACGGCAGCGGCGGCAAAGCGCACGATCTTTTCAGCCTCGGAAATCTGCCAGCGCGGTTGCGGCGATAAATAAAGCTGCGGAATGACGGGCAGGGCGGCTTTCAACTGCGGCGTGATGGCGACGCTTCCGGCCAGGTGGCGCAACTGTCGGCGCACGAGCAGCGCAGCGCGAACGACGCGCGCCAGCAGCAAATAGTTTTCGAGCGCGAAGGCGTAGCGATGAAATTTCAGCAGTCGTCTGATGTGCATGCCTGATCTCCTGCCTGAAAAAAATTATGCCACAACCCGAACCACAGACCGCGACGCCCGGCAGCATTGAAGCTGATGTGCTGCTGCGCGCGGTCGGGCTGACGAAGGTCTTTGCCGGGCGCGTGGAAGCGGTTGAGGTGTTTCGCAACCTCAGTCTGGAAGTGCAGCGCGGCGAGATGGTGGCTGTCGTCGGAGCTTCGGGTTCGGGCAAATCAACGCTGCTGCATCTGCTTGGCGGACTCGACGTTCCGACCGCCGGAAGCGTGATTTTAGAGCAGTTTGACATCGCTAAATTTACTGAGCTAGACTTGGCGCGCCTCCGCAACGGAAAGATTGGATTTGTCTTTCAGTTCCATCATCTGCTGCCGGAATTTTCGGCGCTTGAAAATGTGATGATGCCTTTGCTGGTCGGAGGTCTGGCAAAGCGGGAAGCGCGATGGCGCGCTCAGGATCTTTTGCAACGTGTCGGGCTGGCCGCGCGGGCCGCGCATCGGCCCGGTGAGTTATCCGGCGGCGAACGTCAGCGGGTGGCGCTGGCCCGCGCGCTGGTGACAAGGCCGGTGCTGCTGCTGGCTGATGAGCCGACAGGAAATCTCGACCAGCGCACCGGCGATGAAGTCAGCGGGCTGATTCGTCACCTGCACGAAACTGAAGGGCTGACTTCAGTCATCGTGACGCACAACGAAAGACTTGCCGCTGCCTGTGACCGTGTGCTGCATTTAAGAGACGGGCAACTCGTCTGATCCGCCTGCTGCCACCGAAAGAGTTGCTCCCGCCCGAAACCCGGCGCTGCAAAAGCTTCCACCCCGAAAGAGCGAAACTCTGATCCCTCAATTGCGAAACTGGAAACCGGATGTTCGAACGTTACACAGAGAAAGCCCGCCGTGTCATTTTCTTTGCCCGCTATGAAGCGAGCCAGTTCGGTGCGTCGCAGATCGAAGCCGAGCATATCCTGCTTGGCCTGATGCGTGAGGACAAACACCTCGCCACGCGCTTTTTCAATCGCTCACAATCCAGCATTGAAGCGATTCGCAAGGAGATTGAAGGGCGCACCATTCTGCGCGAACGCATCTCAACTTCGGTTGACCTGCCGCTGTCGGTTGAGGCCAAGCGCGTCCTCGCCTTTGCCGCCGAGGAATCGGAGCGGCTCAATCACCGCCACATCGGCACTGAGCATCTGCTGCTTGGTCTGCTGCGCGAAGAGAATTCAATCGCCGCTGAAATTCTTTACGAACGCGGGCTGCGCCTGTCTGACATTCGCCAGGATCTGATGCGCCAGGCCGGACTTGAGCGCAACGCGCACGCGAAGAAGGAAACACCGCACCTTTACGAATTCAGCCGCGACCTCACCGAATCCGCGCTCGAAGGAAAACTTGATCCGCTTGTCGGACGCGAAAACGAGATTGACCGTGTGGTGCAGATTCTCTGTCGCCGCACCAAGAACAATCCGGTGCTGATTGGCGAACCCGGCGTCGGCAAAACAGCGATTGTCGAAGGTCTCGCACAGCGCATCATCAACGGCGAAGTTCCGTCGTTCCTGATGGACAAGCGCATTCTGGCGCTCGACCTGAGCCTGGTGGTGGCAGGCACGAAATATCGCGGACAGTTTGAGGAGCGCATGAAAACGATCATGCGCGAACTGATTGACAACCCGCAGTACATCATCTTCATTGATGAACTGCACACGCTCGTCGGCGCCGGATCAGCCGAAGGCAGTCTGGATGCGGCCAACATTCTCAAGCCCGCCCTGTCACGCGGTGAAATTCAGTGCATTGGCGCGACGACTCCCGCCGAATTTCGCAAATCCATCGAAAAGGATCGCTCGCTCGAACGGCGCTTTCAGTCGGTCAAGGTTCCCGCGCCGAACGAATCCGAAGCCATCCGCGTGCTGGAAGGCATCCGCGACCGTTACGAATCGTTTCATAACGTGCGCTATTCGCAGGAAGCGATTGAAGCGGCGGTTTATCAGTCGAATCGTTACCTGCCGGATCGCTTTCTGCCCGACAAGGCGATTGACGTGATTGACGAGGCCGGGGCGCGAGTCAAACTGCGCGTGCAGCGCGAAACGGGTTATGTGCCGCCGCCGCGTTATCGTCACGATGCGCGCGACCGTGCGGGCTATTCACCGTATGGCGTGCGCCGTCCGAGTTATTCTGAACCGCTCGATCTGGGTTATGACGAACCTTCCGCGCTGGTGACGCGGCAGGACATTGATGATGTGATTGCGCGCTGGACGGGCATTCCGGTTTCGTCGCTTCAGGAAGAAGAGATGACGAAGCTGCTGCGGATCGAGGACGAACTGCACAAGCGCATCATCAGCCAGGAATCGGCAATTTCGGCTCTGGCGCGGGCGATTCGCCGCTCGCGGGCCGGATTGAAAAACCCGAACCGCCCGATTGGCAGCTTTGTGTTCCTTGGCCCGACCGGCGTCGGCAAGACCGAAGTGGCGCGGTCGCTGGCGGAATTTCTCTTCGGGTCAGAGCGTTCGATGATTCGTTTCGATATGTCGGAATTTATGGAGAAGCATTCCGTCTCGAAGCTGATCGGCTCGCCGCCCGGTTATGTCGGACACGAAGAGGGCGGACAACTGACCGAGCGCGTGCGGCGCAATCCGTATTCGGTGCTGCTGCTCGATGAAATCGAAAAGGCGCACCCGGACATTTTCAATATTCTGCTGCAGGTCTTTGAGGACGGCATCCTGACCGATGCGCTGGGCAACACGGTGGATTTCAAGAATGTCATCGTGATTATGACCTCGAACATCGGGGCGCGCTTCGTTTACAAGCGCGGGTATATGGGTTTTCAGTCGTCCGAGGATTCGGCGCTCGCCAAAACCGAAGACCGCGTGCTGGCGGCAGTGCGCGAGACCTTCAATCCCGAATTCATCAATCGTCTGGATGAAATCATTGTTTTTGAACCGCTCAGTGATGATGACCTGCTGCGCATTGTCGGTCTGCTGATTGATCAGATCAATCGCACGCTGACGAATCGTCACCTGGAAATCAGACTGACGCCGCAGGCCGCGCAGTGGATTGTGGATCGCACCTGTACTGATCGCAGCTACGGCGCGCGTCCGTTGCGGCGGGCTTTACAGAAATATGTCGAAGATCCGATCTCTGAAGCGATCATTCAGGGGCGCGTCGGACAGTCATCAGTCGTTGAGGTCTTTGTCGAAAGCAATTCTCTGAACTACCGTCCTCTGCTTCTGGAGGACTTTAATAACCCTGATGAAGTGCTGATTCATCAGTGATGACCGGAGCATGGGCTGGCAGCGAGAAGTCGGCAGGTTCCACCCGTTCGGTTTTTCGCTGCCGTGCTGGTTTCATCTGACCTGCCTTCAAACCCCTTATTAATTCTGCTTAAAGCCAGGGAATGGAGAGAAAAACTGCAAGTTTTCCGGTCAGCAGCGTTCAGAACCCGCTGGCACTGTCCTGAGAGTGGCCGACCTGTTCAGATCGTTGACTGGCTTTAATAACCTGGCGCTGCTGGAAAGTCAGTTGCTGACGGTGATTCCGGCTTTGTCTTCTCAACGAAAGCGGAGCGTCGCGGCTGACTATCCATTCAGAAACTCTTCGCGTATAATGCCGGACTTGTTTCTAATGCAGTCATCCTGCGGTCAATTGTCAAAAGCCAGATAACAGGCGGCAGCACAGGCGCAGCACCCCTGATCTCAGGAGTCAGTCTCAGGGGCTGGAGATGGTTGTGTACAGATGCTGATGGCAATGCGAACAGGGATGAAAAAAATATCCGGTTGGAGACGTTGCATGATCAAACGCTTTATCCCGATGGATTCGCCATGGGCTGGAATGGTGAGTGGCCTGCTTTTTACTGCTTTCGTCTTTATTTTTCCTGCACCAGTGAATTGCGCCCAGGCGGATGCTCTTAACACTTCAGGTTCACAGGCGGCCCTGTCAAAGCTGGCCTTTCATCTGCGACCTGCTCCCGCCTTTCAGCAGCAGCAGGCACAGCCGCCCGGCGAACAGGATGTGACGATTGAGGACATTGAAATTCGTGGCAATCGCCGCATCCCGCGCGAATCAATTCTTTATTACATTCAAAGCAAGCCCGGCGACCGCCTCAGCCGCGATCAGTTGCGCCGCGACCTGGAAGCCGTGATTGGCACCGGCTGGTTTGATCCGCTCCAGACCCGCCTGTTTGAGGATGTCGGCCCGCGCGGCGGACGCATCATCATCTTTCAGGTCAAGGAATATCCGATCATCCGTGACCTGCAATACCGCAACATGAAATCGGTGACGGAAAGCGACGTGCTGACTCGCTTCAAGGAGCGGCGCGTCGGCGTCAGCAAGGAATCACAGCTTGACCCTGCGAAGGTTAACGCGGCGCGCAACGTGCTGCGCGAACTGATTTCTGAAAAGGGCCATCCTGATGCTCAGGTGGATGTCGAAATTCAGGAAATTTCCGCGACGACGGTCGGACTGGTCTTCAATGTCAAGGAAGGCCCGCGTGTCCGCGTCAAGGAGATCAACTTTGTCACCAATAACAACAAGTTCTCGCAGCGCCAGTTGCGCAAGGCGATGAAATACACCAAGGAAGCCGGGCTGCTCTCAAGCTTTGGTTCCAAGGACATTTACTTCAAGGAAAAACTTGAAGCCGACTTGCAGCAGGTGCGCTTCTTCCTCGGCAACAAAGGCTATCTGCAGGCCATCATCGGTGAACCGAAAGTTGAACGCGCGGGAACGGTCAGCAACGGGATTCCGATTCCGCTCCTGCGCCGCAGCGGGCCGGGACTGCGCATTACCATCCCGGTCGAAGTCGGGCGTCGGTACAAGGTGGCCAAAGTTGAAGAGAAAGGTGTGACGCTCTTTCCGGCAGGTGTCATTACCGCAGTGACCGGCCTCAAGGTCGGTGATTACGCAACGGCCAGAGCCATTCAGGATGGCGTTTACAAGAACGTCAAGGATCTGTACGGCAATCGCGGTTACATTCAGGCGAGCGCCGAATTTCTGCCGAAATTCATTGATGACCCGAATAACCCGGAAGAGGGAACCGTCGAGGTCACGCTTGAAGTTGACGAGGGCAAGCAATTCACGCTGCGGCGGCTGGAATTCATCGGTAACACCAACACCCGCGACGTGGTGATGCGCCGCGAAGTGGCGATCAACGAAGGCGACCCCTACAGCAAACAGCTCTGGGATTTTTCCATCCTGCGCCTGAACCAGCTCGGCCTGTTTGAAGAGATCAAGGAAAAGGACGCCATCACGCGCACCAATGACCGCGATCAGACGGTGGACATTGATTTGCAGGTCAAGGAACGCGGTCGTCAGCAGATTCAGTTGAACGGCGGCGTGTCGGGCATTGGCGGCAGCTTTTTCGGCATCAGTTACTCGACCAACAACCTGCTCGGTTACGGCGAATCGCTGGAATTCAACGTGTCAGCGGGCAACCGGCAGAAATATTTTCTGGTCGGTGTGACTGAACCTTATTTCCTGGGCCGCCCGGTGCAGGTCGGCGTGCAGTTGTTTTTGCAGGAATACCAGTTCATCGGCCAGGGATTCAATTTCAATAACGCCAGTCAGATTTTACAGGCGTCACTCTTTGGCCTCTCAAGCGTCAATGCCGACACACTCTTTACCCAGCGCACGGCAGGCGGCACGATCAGCGCCCAGGCGCCGCTCGCAGTCCTGTCGAACCGGTTCCCGAAACTTTCCCGGTTCACGCGCCTCGGTTTGTCATATTCACTGACGGCCTCAAGCCTGCAGGATCCGAAGGTCAACCGCGATAACGATCCGACCAATGACATCCCGGTGACTTTCACGCAGCCGCGCATTCTGACAAGCCGCATCACGCCGTCCATCTCTTACAACTCGCTGAACTCATATCTTGACCCGACGCGCGGGCAGAGCATCTTTCTGGGCTTTTCGCTCGCGGGCGGAATCCTCGGCGGCGATGTACGCACCTTCGCGCCTTCGCTCGAATACAAATATTTCATGCCCGTGCTGCGCAAGCGAACAGAATTGCCGCACGTTCTTGGCATGCGTTTTCTGGCTTCGCACATTCGCAGCTTCGGCACACCGTTCCAGACCGATTCGTTCTCGTTTGTGGGCGGCGTGCCGATCTTCGAGCGGTTTTTCCTCGGCGGCGAATATGACATTCGCGGTTACAACATCCGTTCGATTTCGCCGCTCGTGCCGGTTGATCAGTTTCTGTCATCGAAAAACGTCGTGCCCAAACTGGTTGACGCTTCAGGCAACCGGACTGACGTGCCCGCCGGCAGCAACATCGTGCAGAAGGACGCGCAGGGTAACATCATCCTGAATCCGGGTTCGGTGGCGCGGGCCTTTACGTTCGATGCGCCCGAAGGCGAATGTGCCGGGCTGACCAAACCCACGCAGTTGCCGAATGGCCGGTTCTGTAATGTGACGCAGGCTCCGACTTACTTTACGCCGGTGGGCGGCGACACACAGTTCGTCTACAACCTTGAGTACCGCGTGCCGCTCTTTACGCAGAAACTGCAGGCCGTCGCTTTTGCCGATGTCGGCACTTCATTCAATGCCCGCAAGTATAAAGACCAGATCGTGAAGACTCCCTTCAACAAGGATCTGGTGCTGAACACGACGGACATTCTGGTGGCGCCGAACGGACTGGTGGCGACGGCGGATGAGATTGCCAATAACCCGTCCAGCATCTTCCGCACGGTGGCGGCGGTCGGCGAATCGCGGCGGTATGAAAATGTGCGCCTGTCGCAGGGGTCAACGAAGGTCTTTTCTGATCTGCGTTCCTCGCTGGGCATGGAGGTGCGCGTGCAGATGCCGGTCATCAACGTGCCGTTCCGGCTGATCTTTGCCTACAATCCGAACGCAAAGACCAGCCTCGATCCGAACGTCAATCCGGGTTTGTTTATTTTTGGTCTTGAACGCAAAACGGTCGTGCGCTTCAGCGTGGGCCGCACTTTCTGAAACTCAGGGAGCAGCAATCACGGTTCGCCGACCCGGGGCGAGGCGAACCATTTGAATTCTGAACTCTGTCATCTGAAAATCGGATTTTGCCGAACTTCCATCTGGAGATTTACCAGTTATGAACACCAGACTCTTACTGATTTCCGCTTTGCTGCTGATTGCTGCGAGTGTAAGTGTGGCTCAGACTCCGACCCCGCCAGCCGGTCAGTCGGCTGCGCCTGCAACCGGCGCGCAGACCGCCGTTGAAGTGCCGAAGATGAGAATCGGCATCATCAACATCGCGGCCTTCCGCGAATACGTCGGCGAAATGCGTCAGCGTTACGAAAAACTACAGGCCGAATTCGGGCCGGTCAGCAACGAACTGAATGCCATGCAATCCAAGATTGCCGCGCAGCAGCAGGTGTTGCAGGAAAAGGGGCCGTCCATGACTCCGGTTCAGGCGCGCAAGCTCAGCGATGACATTGAAGAACTCAAGCGGCAGTATCAGCGCAAGTCCGAGGACGCGCAGACCCAGGCCCGCAAGCGCGAAGAAGAAGAAACCGGCCCGATTTTCGACAAGATCAATCAGTTTATGATTCTTTATGCCCAGAAGCACGGTCTGACGATGGTGCTTGAAGCCAGTGGTATTGGCCAGGCGCTGATTTATGCCGCGCCTGAAGCGAATATCACCGAAGATTTCATCAACGAATACAACAAGGCTTATCCGGTGCCTGCAACTGCCGCTTCGTCGGCTCCGGCTCCGGGCGCTGCCAAACCGGCAGGCACGACTCCGGCCAAACCGACGCCTGGCCCGGCCAAACCTGCTACCGGCAGAAAGCCGGGACGGTAAGCCGTCAGCAGGAACTGCTGTCGTCAGTCTCAATTTTCATCCACGCTATCTTGAGCTAAAAACATTCAGGGAGTACGAACAACAATGAAGAAACTGTTTCCATTAACCATCGCGCTTTGCGCTCTGCTGTCAGTGGCGGCGCTGGCTCAGACTCCGAATCCGCCCGCGTCGCGTCCGGCGACGGCTGCCGCTCCGTCCAATGCGCCAACCGGCGGCACCGGCGCTGAAGGCAAGATTGCACTCATCAATACGGCCCGCTTCCGTGAAGGCATTGGTGAACTCAAGGCCCGGCTTGATGCGCTCAACGTCGAATTTGATCCGAAGAACAAGCAGCTTCAGGCCGCGCAGGAAGAAGTCGCCAATTTGCAGAACAAGATTCAGAACCAGGGCGCAACCGTGCAGCCCAATGTGCGCGCACAGTGGACTGATGAACTGAATCAGAAGCAGGTGTCACTCAAGCGGCTGTCGGAAGACCTGGATGGACTGGCCAAGAAACGTTATGAAGAAGTTTCAGGCCCGGTCTATGACAAGATCGGCCAGGCGCTGGAGCAGTACGCCAAACAGCGCGGCATTGCCGTGATCTTCGAGGGTAACGCGCTGTCGCAAAGCCAGGCGCTCGTTTACGCGGTGATCTCGACCGACATCACCGATGATTTCATGAAGGAATACAACAAGCTCAATCCTGCTCCGGCTGGCGCTGCTCCTGCGGCGAAGAAGCCATAACCGGACTTTCGCAGACTGATGCCGTGAACGCTGAATGGTGAGTGGTGAATGTTCGCAGTTCATCATTCATCCTTCAGCGTTCCGCATTTTTCCGGCTCCTGTCAGATGAACCTCGCTGAACTGTCACAACTCATCAGGGCACGTTTGCGCGGTGACGGGATGACACCCGTCAGAGGCGTGTCGTCGCTGGATCTGGCGCAGCCCGGCGATGTGAGTTTTGTGGCCGATGCGCCGCGCCTCAGATCGCTGCCCGCGTCACGCGACATTGCGCTGATCGTGCCGGAAAAACTGGCCGCTGCTGATGAACTCGCCGACCGTCCGCTGCTCGTTGCCAGCAATGCCAAACTTGCTTTTGCCCGCGCCATTCAGGCCTTTTACGGCCAGCCGTACCGGCCACGCGGCATCAGCCCTGATCTGATTACCGGCGATAGCACGGTGATCGGTGAGGATTGTTCGATTCATCCGCGCGTCACGACAGGCCGCAACTGCGTGATTGGTCATCGCGTCACGCTGCATCCCGGAGTCGTGCTTGGCGACGGCGTCAGAGTTGGCGATGACACGGTGCTACAGGCCAGCGTGACGGTTTATGACGATTGCGAAATCGGCGCGCGCTGTCGCATTCACAGCGGCACGGTGATTGGTTCTGACGGCTTCAGCTTCACGCCCGATGAACAGGGCCGACAGTTCAAGCTGTTGCAGGTCGGGCGCGTCATCATCGAAGATGACGTTGAGATTGGCGCAAACTGCTGCGTTGACCGCGCCGGTTTCGGTGAAACGCGCATCCGGCGCGGCGCAAAATTCGATAACCTGATTCAGATCGGCCACAACTGCGATATTGGCGAAAACACCGTCGTCGCCGCGCTCGCGGGCTTTTCGGGCGGCACAACGATTGGCCGGAACTGCATCATTGCGGGTCAGATCGGCACCAATCAGCACATCACCGTCGGCGACGGCGCGATCATCACTGCCCGCACCGGCGTCACCAAAAGCGTCGAAGCCGGAAAGATGGTCGGCGGCATGATGCCCGCGCAGGATTATCAGCAGTGGCGCAAGGCCCAGGTGCTCTATTCACGTTTACCCGAACTTTTCGAGCGACTGAAAAAACTGGAAAAGAACAGTGGTCAGTAGTCAGTCGTCAGTGGCTGGCCGAACCCTCGGCTGACCACTGACGACTGACCACTGACCACTGACCACTGATTTATGGACATCAACGAAATTCAATCCATCATTCCTCACCGTTACCCGTTTCTGCTGATTGACCGGATCGTTGAGCTTGAACCGCTCAAGCGGATCGTGGCGATCAAGAATGTGACGATCAATGAACCGTTCTTTCAGGGCCATTTTCCCGGCGCTCCGGTAATGCCCGGCGTGCTGATTATCGAAGCGATGGCGCAGGCCGGAGCCGTGCTGCTCTTCCGCGAAGTGCCCGACCGCGAAAGCAAGCTGCTTTACTTCACCAGCATCGAGGAAGCGAAGTTTCGCAAGCCCGTCACTCCCGGCGATCAGTTGCGCATCGAGGTCGAAGTGCTGCGTTACAAGATGGGTTACTGCAAGCTCAAAGCCGCCGCTTACGTTGACGGCGTGCTCGTGACGGAAGCGCAGATCGCGTCAGCCCTCGCCGACCGCAATAAAAAATGATGAATGATGAGTGATGAATGATGAATCCGAGCCGCGCTCTTCATCATTCATCATTCATCGTTCACCATTCATCATTCCTATGATTCATCCAACTGCTGTCATCAGTCCCCAGGCCGAACTCGGAGCCGGTGTTTCGGTCGGCCCGTATTCCGTCATCGGTGAGGGCGTGACCATTCACGGCGATGTCGAAATTGCCAGTCACGTCGTCATCGCAGGCCCATGCGAAATCGGCAGCGGCACGCGCATCTATCCCTTCGCTTCAATCGGCCAGCCGCCGCAGGATTTGAAATACGCTGGTGAACCGACCAGGCTCGTCATTGGCGAACGCAACGTGATCCGCGAATACGTGACGATGAATCGCGGCACGGCAGGCGGCGGCGGATTGACGCAGGTTGGCCACGACAATCTCTTTATGGCCCAGGCGCACGTGGCGCACGATTCAATTGTCGGCTCGCACAATATCTTTGCCAATGCGGCTTCGCTGGCCGGGCACGTCGAGGTTTACGATCACGTCACGATTGGCGCGTACACCGGCATTCATCAGTTCTGCCGCGTTGGTCATCACGCCTTCATCGGCGCTTATTCCAAGATCGTCAAGGACGCGCTGCCTTACGCCCGCACCGACGGCAACGATGCGCAATGTTACGGCGCCAACACCATCGGCCTGCGCCGCAAAGGTTTCACGAACGAAGCGATTCGTCACATTCAGCACGCCTTTCATCTGCTGCTCACGTCAAAGCTCAACACCACGCAGGCGCTTGAACGAATCAAGGCCGAGATGACCGGCATTCCCGAAATTGATTACCTGATCGAGTTCATCGAAACCGCAAAGCGCGGAGTGACGAAGTGAAGACCTGCCAGAGAGCGCACGCCATTGGTTTCGGCACAGATTTCAGGATGGTTCAGGCTTTACAGCCGCGCAGCGGCGTTTGAGTTTAGCCGTGGGTTTCAACCCACGGTAACGGAGCGATCAAATCCGAGTCGCGCAGCGACGGTTGAATCATACGCACAAATTCAATCGTCGCTGCGCGACTGCGGTAATGAATACGCCGATCCGTGGGTTGAAACCCACGGCTAAATTCAAATGCCGCTGCGCGGCAGAGAAAACAAAAAGCAGTGACATTGTCCCTGAGCGAAACCTTGCGCCAATTCTGACCCTGTATCATTATTTCCGCTCTGCATTACTTCACGCTGATCATCAACAGATCACACAGCAATGTCCGACAAGCTCACCAGCTTGTCGAACCTCATCTGAGGAGCGCCCCTATGCCGACCACAACATTCAGATCAAAACGCACGATGAATCCTTGTCTGCGACAGACGGTGATGATCGTCTGTGCGCTGGCTCTGGTCTTTTCGAGCTTTCCTGCCCGCACCTTTGCGCAACAGCCTGCTGCCGCTGCGAAACGCGCGCTGACGCATCAGGATTATGATGCGTGGCGTTCGATTCAGGGGCAGCAGCTTTCGCGCGATGGCAAATGGCTGGCTTATGCGCTGGTGCCGCAGGATGGCGATGGTGAAATCATCGTGCGCAACCTCGCCACCGGAACTGAATGGAAACACGGTCGCGGCTGGCGTCCGCCTGCGCCTCCGCCGAGCGGCGATGACCCGGCAGCGATGGCCGCCGCATTTCAGGCGATGAACCGCATCACGCGCCCGTTCTTTACTGCCGACAGCCGCTTCGTGGCCTTCACCATCGAACCCGACAAGGCCGCAGTGCTGAAGGCGCGCAAGGAAAAGAAGAAGCCCGAAGAGATGCCGAAAAACGCGCTCGGCCTGATGGATCTTTCAACCGGTCAGGTGACGCGCATCGAGAAAGTCAAAAGCTTTCAGGTGCCCGAAGACGGCGCAGGCTTCATTGCTTACCTGCTCGAACCAAAACCCGAAGAGAAGAAGCCCGAAGAGAAAGCCGACGCTCCGAAACAGAATGACGATGCTGAAGCTGATGACGATCAGCAGCGCGGTGGCCGCGCCGCTGGCAGCGCGCCGCGCAGCCGGAAAAAAGAGTATGGCAGCGATCTGGTGCTGCGAAATCTGACGAACGGCAGCGAACGCAGCTTTGCGGACGTGCTTGAATACACGTTCAGCAAGGACGCGAAGAGTCTGGTTTACGCCGTGTCTTCAAAGAAGGAAGAAACCAACGGCCTCTTTGCCGTCACGCCGGGCACTGACGGCGCGCCTGCTGAACTGCTCGCAGGCAAAGGCCGCTACACGAAACTCACCTGGGACGAGGATCAGAAACAACTCGCTTTCACGAGCGACCGCGACGATGCCGCATCGAAGGAGCCGAAGCACAAGCTTTATTACTGGAACCGCAGCGATGCGAAAGCGACCGAACTTGTCTCGACCGCAACACCGAACTTCCGTTCAGGCTTTGTGATCGGCGACCGCGCCACGCTCAGTTTTTCGCTCGATGGCAGCCGTCTCTTTTTCGGCATTGCACCGCCGCCTGAACCTGAAAAAGAAGCCGATGCTGAAGCCGCGACCGATGAAAAGGTTTCGGTTGATCTGTGGCACTGGAAGGATGATTACATTCAGCCGATGCAGAAAGTTCGCGCCGAACAGATGCGCAATCGTTCATACCGCGCCGTCTTTCATCTGAAAGAGAAGAAGTATGTGCAACTGGCCGATGAAGCGATGGAAGGCGTCAGCCCTTCGAGCAACGGTCAGTGGGCAATCGGCACTGATGATCGCGCTTACCGCACGCTGGTCGGTTACGACACGAACTATTCAGACGTTTATCTGGTCAATGCCAGTGACGGCGCGCGTCGCCTGTGGCTGAAGAAACAACAGGGCCTGGTTTCGTGGTCGCCGAATGGCAGGTATGCGCTCTTTTATGACGGCAAGGACTGGGGTTCAATCTCAGTGCCTGACAGTAAATTCGTCAACCTGACAAAGAACCTCGGCGTGGCGTTTTACCGCGAGGACTGGGATTCACCGAGCACGCCCGCGTCTTACGGCTTTGCCGGGTGGACGAAGGATGACAGGTACGTGCTGATTTACGATCAGTACGACATCTGGCAGATTGCCGCCGATGGCAGCGGCGCAAAGAACCTGACCGATGGTGTCGGGCGCAAAGAGAAGATCGAATTTCGCTACGTCAGACTCGACCCCGAAGAGCGCGGGATTGACCCGGCAAAGTCGCTGCTGCTGCACGCTGAAAACGATCAGACGAAGGATTCGGGTTTTTATCGTGATCGCATTGACGGCGGAATGCCGGAAAAGCTCGTGATGGCCGCGAAAAACTTCGGCAATCCGGTCAAAGCCAAAGACGCCGATGTGCTGATGCTCACGGCTTCGCGCTTCGATGAATACCCGGACATTCAGATCACCGATGCAAACTTCAGATCGCTGAAGAAAGTCAGCAATGCCGGAGCGCAGATGAATAAATTCCTGTGGGGCAAGGCTGAACTCGTGCATTACAACAACAGCGACGGCGTGCCGCTTTCAGGCATGCTGATCAAGCCTGAGAACTTCGATCCGAAGCAGAAGTATCCGCTGATGGTTTACATTTACGAAAAGCTGTCAGACGGGTTGCATCGCTTCACCGACCCGCGCCCCGGTCATTCAGTCAATCCGACGTTTTACGCAAGCAACGGTTATCTGGTGCTGATGCCCGACATCGTTTACACGATTGGTTATCCGGGCCAGAGCGCCTTGAAATGCGTGCTGCCCGCAATTCAGGCCGTCGTGGATCAGGGCTTTGTCAACGAACAGGCCATCGGCATTCAGGGGCATAGCTGGGGTGGCTATCAGATCGCGTATATGGTCACGCAGACGAACCGTTTCAAAGCCGCCGCGCCGGGCGCGCTGGTGGCAAATATGACGAGCGCCTACAGCGGCATTCGCTGGGGCACGGGCCTGCCGCGACAGTTTCAGTACGAACACACGCAGAGCCGCATCGGCGGCAATTTGTGGGAATACCCGATGCGCTTTCTTGAAAACTCTCCGGTCTTTCGTGCCGACCGCGTGCAGACGCCGATTCTGATGCTGCACAACGACGCCGATGACGCCGTGCCCTGGTATCAGGGTATTGAGTATTACCTGGCGCTGCGGCGGTTGAACAAGGAAGTCTATTTCTTCAGCTACAACGGCGAGCCGCACGGGTTGCGCCGTCGCCCCAATCAGAAGGATTACACGATGCGCTTGCAGCAGTTCTTCGATCACTTCCTGAAAGGCGCGCCAAAACCGGAGTGGATGGAAAAGGGCATTCCTTATCTCGAACGTGAGAAGGAGAAAGAGAAATACAAGACTGCGTCGGATTTGAAATAGCAACAGAGAGATGACGGAACACACGGAAATAACGGAACAGACGAAAAGACAGATTCAGTTCACTTCCGTCTGTTCCGTTATTTCCGTGTGTTCCGTCATCTCTCTTTCTGATTTATGAAGTACGGACTCATTGCAGGCAACGGTCGGTTCCCGTTTCTGGTGCTTGAAGGCGCGCGCGCCGCTGGCGTTGAAATGGCCGTTGCTGCGATCAAAGAAGAGACTGATTCGCGGATTGAGTCACTGGCACGCACGGTCGAATGGATCAGCGTCGGGCATCTGGGCAGGCTGATCAGGTTTTTCAGGCGCGAAGGAGTGACGCACGCGATTATGGCCGGGCAGGTCAGACACGTGCAGATTTTCAAGCTCAGTGCGCTGCCTGATCTGCGGATGGCCCGAATGCTCGCGCGACTCAAACGGCGCAACACTGACGCGCTGATTGGCGCAGTGGCCGATGAACTGGCCAGCGAAGGCATTACACTGATTGATTCGACGACTTTTCTTCAGCCGCTGCTCGCGCGTGAAGGAATGCTGACTCGTCGCGCGCCGAACAAACACGAACTTGCTGACATTGAATACGGCCTGCACGTGGCGCTTGAACTCGCCCGCCTTGATCTTGGCCAGACGATTGTCGTGAAAAATCAGGCAGTGGTGGCGCTTGAAGCGATGGAAGGAACGGACGCCACAATTCGCCGCGCTTCAGAACTCGTGCGCGGTCGCCCGCTGACTGTCATCAAGGTGGCGAAGCCGAATCAGGATATGCGCTTCGATGTGCCGGTCATCGGGTTGCAGACAATTGAAACGCTCAGGGCGTGCAACGTCACGGCGATGTCGCTGACGGCGAACAAGACGCTGATCTTTGATCGGGAGGAAACGCTGGCGGCGGCTGATCAGCAGAAGATTGCGATCATTGCCAGGACGTAGACTGGTTTCAGCCGAGAATGTCTTCGGCCTTCAGCTTCAGTTGCGGGATTGAACGGGAAACGACTTTCTGCTCGCGCTGGACGATTCTGACTTCCTGATAAATTCCATTGTGTGGCTGAGAATGAACCTCGATACGGTCGTTGATAAGGTCAACCAGCCACGCTTCAGGAATCCCGGCCTGCGCATACGATGGCAGCTTGATGTTGCGGTCATATTCGAGCGAAGTGTCTGCGACTTCGATGGCAATCAGAATGTCTGCAGGTGTTGGATGCGCTTCAGCATAAAAATCCGCTCGTCGCCTGAGCAGTGAGATGTCAGGTTCAGGTTCTGAATAATCATCAAGCTGAATCGGATCCTGAGAAGCGACGATGGCAAACTTCCTGACTTTCAGGCTGAGAAATTCAATAAGTCTTTTCACGCAGGCCGCGTGTCTGGGGCCGATGGCGCTCATCTGAATAATCTCTCCGTTAAGCAGTTCGACCCGGTCATCTTCAGTCAGCACTCCGGCTGCGATCAACTGGTGATATTCCGTAGTAGTGAATGGGCGTCGGGTCAGGGACAGAGTCATAAGTACCTCGTTGCGATGAATCATTGAGCGGGCTGGCGCAAGCGATTTTAGCACAGCGGGCGCAAGGCTGCGATCTCCTTGTCTGTTGCTCGCTGACTGGCATAGCATGCCTGCTGGTCAAACGGCTGTCTCACTTCTGATTGTTCCATACTGCATATGTCATATGTCTGGCTCATCTGGCTTCTCATTGCTGCTGTGCTGATTGCGGCTGAAGTAATGACGACGGGGTTTGTGCTGCTCTGGTTCGGCATTGGCGCACTGGTGGCCGCGTTTCTGGCGCTCGTCGGCGTCAGCAGCATTGCGGTGCAGATGATTGTTTTTCTGGTGGTGTCGGTGGTGCTGGTGATTGCTTCGCGCACGATCTTTGATCGGCTGCTCAAACCGGCAACTCCGGCTAATGAACTCAGAAGCGGAATTGAAACCATGATCGGGCAGGTTGGCATTGTGGTGGAACCGAGCCAGGGCGCGCTCAACGAGGGCGCGGTCAGAGTCTATGGATCAGTCTGGACGGCTTATCCTGCTGCCGGACAGCCGCCGCTGGTCACCGGCGAATCAGTTCGCGTCGAACGGGTCGAGGGCAATGCAATCTATGTCGAGCGGGCACTGCACCCGGCTCCGCTGTTTGGCAAGACAAATCAACCTGATTGATGGAGGCGAAAAATGGGCGGCTTTGAATTCCTGCTGGCGCTTGTGGTCATCGCTTTTGTGGTGTTGTACGTCGCGGCCAAAACCATTCGCATCGTGCCGCAGGCGACGGTGCTGGTGATTGAACGGCTGGGCAAATACGACCGCCTGGCGCAGGGCGGACTCAACATTATCACGCCTTTTCTGGATCAGCCGCGTGGCGTGACGTGGACGGGACTGCGCCCCGGCAGCACACAGATTGATCTGCGCGAACAGTTCACCGAACTGATGCCGCAACCTGTCATCACCCGTGACAACGTGACGATTATGGTCGACAGCATTATTTACTGGCAGATCACAGATCCGATCAAAGCCATTTACGAAGTCAACGATCTGGTCGGCGGCATCATTCAGATTACGATTACCGCAATGCGCAATGTCATCGGTGAACTCGATCTTGACCACGCGCTGACTTCGCGGGACACAATCAACAGCAAGCTGCGCGTCGTGCTTGACGATGCCACGCACAAATGGGGCGTCAAGGTCACGCGCGTTGAATTGCGCAACATCAACCCGCCCGAAGATGTGCGCATCACGATGGAAAAGCAGATGACTGCTGAACGCAACCGCCGCGCGCTGGTGTTGCAGGCTGAAGGTGAAAAGCAGGCCGCCATCGCTCGGGCCGAAGGTGAAAAGCAGGCCGCCATCACGCGAGCCGAAGGCGAAAAGCAGGCGGCGATTTTGCAGGCCGAGGGCGCGGCTCAGGCGCGACTGACCGCAGCGCAGGCCGAAGCTGAATCAATTCGCCGCATTGCTGCTGGCATCACCGCCGGGCAGGGCAATCCCGCACAGTATCTGATTATGATGAAATACATCGAATCGCTGCGCGAAATGAGCCGCAGTCAGAATTCCAAGGTTGTCTTTATGCCGGTCGAAACCAGCAATGTGCTGTCGAGCATCGGGGCTTTCAGGGAGGTCTTTGGCGAAATCACCGAAGGCGGGCGCAGATAGTGAGTTCTCATTGACAGATGCGCGCAAACCCTTACCATGTCTGACTACTCCATCATTACGGCGGTTAATCAATCAACGACTATCTATGAATCCTGCGTTATTTCTGCTGCAACAGGCGCCAACGCTCGAAGAGGTGCGGCGGGCGACTGACCCGATCCTCAGTCACGGGCGCGACAATCTCAGCTACCTTTACACGCTCGACACTTTCGACTGGGTGGTGATCATTCTTTACTTCGGCATTCTGCTGCTGCTGGCGATTCTGGGCGGATACCGGTTGCGCATGGTCTTTCACTTCTGGCGGTATCGTGACATCAGACCGCAGCCGAAACGCCATTTTGCTGAAGACGAACTGCCACGCATCACGGTGCAGCTTCCGCTTTTCAATGAAATGTATGTGGTCGAGCGGCTGGTTGAATCGGTGGCGCAGCTTGATTACCCGCGCCACCTGCTCGACATTCAGGTGCTGGATGATTCGACCGATGACACGGTGCAGATTGCGGCAGCGGTGGTTGAGAAATACCGGCAACTCGGTCACGACATTCATTACATTCATCGCCGCGACCGCACCGGATTCAAGGCCGGGGCGCTTGAGAACGGCCTGAAAACGGCAAAAGGTGAACTCGTCGCTGTCTTCGATGCTGACTTTACGCCGCGTCCCGACTGCCTGCGGCAGATGGTTGATTACTTCAGCGATGAACGCATCGGGATGGTGCAGACGCGCTGGAGCCACATCAACCGCGACTATTCACTGCTGACCAAAGTTCAGGAGGTGCTGCTCGACGGGCATTTCGTCGTCGAACAGACCTCGCGCAATCGCACCGGAGCCTTTTTCAATTTCAACGGCACTGCCGGAATGTGGCGGCGCAGGGCGATTGACTGGTCGGGCGGGTGGCAGCACGACACGCTGACCGAAGACACCGATCTGAGTTTTCGCGCGCAGTTGATGGGCTGGCGCTTCGTTTATCTGGTTGATTATGACGTGCCGGCTGAACTGCCGGTTGAAATGAACGCCTTCAAGGCGCAGCAGCGACGCTGGGCCAAGGGCCTGGTGCAGGTCGGCAAAAAGCTGCTGCCGCGCATCTGGCGGCATCCGCAGCTTTCGTGGCAGCAGAAGCTGGAACTCTTTTTCCGGCTCAACGGCAATCTGGCCGCGCCGCTGATGATTCTGCTCAGCCTGCTGCACATTCCGGTGCTGATGGCGCGGTTCAATCAGGGCCTGTTTCACATGATGCTGCTCGATGTGCCGCTGCTGCTGTTTTCGACGATTTCAGTGGTGGCGTTTTACGGCACGGCGATTTTGTATCTGCACCCGCAGGAAAAGAAACGGTTGTGGCTGATTCCGCTGGCGATGGGCATGGGCATTGGTCTGGTCTTTTCAAATTCCCGCGCCGTGCTGGAAGCGTTGTTCGGCATCAAGTCGAGTTTCGTGCGCACGCCGAAATACAGCGTGCAAAACCGCCAGGACAACTGGCTGAAGGCGGCGCGCCTGTACGGGCGCAAGCACGGGCTGCTGCCGATGCTGGAACTGGGACTGGCTTTGTACTTCGTCGCGGCGATCTGGTACGCGGTACACAGCGAGATTTACGGGACGATTCCGTTTCTGATGATCTTCCTGCTGGGGTTCGGCTATATGGGCGTGATGTCGCTCTTTCAGGAGCGCGTGCGCAAGCTGATTCAAATGCTGCGGCGCGGCTGAAACTCTACGGCGTTGAGTTAAGGCATCGTGGATGAACCGGAGCGCGCTCTCGTAATAACGAATTCATTCGTTGTCTTTAAGCCTGTGGCTTCGGCAGCCAAACGAATGAATTCGTTACTACGAGGTTGATTCGAGTTCCTTTCAAACAGCCTGAACTTAACACCCCTGGGCCGAAGCGGCAGTGGAAAGAAGTTCGTGTGATAAGATGAGCGGCAGGGCAGCATAACTGTCCTGCCGTTTTGTTCAATCAGGCAGAGTTGACCATCACCATCTTATGAAGAAGTGCTTACTCGTTATCACCGCGTTTTTTCTGCTTTCATTTGCTTTTCTTCCTTCCTTCAATTCCTCTGCTGCGCCTGAACCGCTGCTGGCCAATCAGCCGCTGAGTGAATACAAAGCCCGCCGCCTGCGTCTGCTGGAACAGGTCAGGGACGGCGTGATCGTCATTGGCGGCGCGCACGAGGATGATTTTGGTGATGCCGGGCGATTCAGGCAGAACAATTATTTTCAGTATCTGACAGGCGTTGAGACTCCGGCTTCTTATCTGGTGCTGGTGCCGAAGGCGGTGGCTGATGACAAAAGCGCGAAGGAGTTTTTATTCATTCCACCGCGCGATCCGGGCAGCGAACGGTGGACGGGGCCGCAGACCGGGCCGGGCGCAGAGGCCGAAGCCGCGTTTGGCTGCGAGCGCGTGATTTCAAGCGCGGATTTTGACAAGTTCATCAAAAGCCTGGCGATCAGCACGAAGATTTTTTACACGATCATTCCGCCCAGGGACGACACGACGCGACCGCGTGAACTGCTGTTTGCCGAGCGGCTGAAAAATCTGATCGGCAATGCCGAACTCAAACCGGTGAACAGGCAGATTGACCGGCTGCGGATGACCAAATCTGCGACTGAACTGGCGCTGTTGCAGAAAGCGGTTGAGGCAACAGGCGCGGCTCAGGCCGGAGTGGCGCGCACGCTGCGGCCCGGCGTGTTTGAATACGAACTGGAAGCTGAAATTCTGTCGGCCTTTTTGCGCAGCGGGGCTGAACGCGCGAGCTTCCCGGCCATTGTCGGATCAGGCATCAATTCGACGATTCTGCATTATGACCGCAACCGCAAACGAATTGATGACAGCGATCTCGTCGTGGTGGACATCGGGGCAGAGTACAGCTATTACGCCGCAGACATTACGCGGACGTGGCCTGCGGCGGGACGCTTTACGCCGCGTCAGCGCGAGGTTTATGAACTGGTGCTGGACGCGCAGCGACGAGTGGCTGAGATGGTGAAGCCAGGCAAAACGTATCTGAGCGCGCTGACCGATGCGACCAGAGAAATTTTTCGTGCCAGCCGGTTGCGCGCCAGGGATGACCAGGGCCACGAACAGACGATGGACTATTTCTTCATCCACGCGACCGGGCATTATCTGGGAATGGATGTTCACGACGTGGGCGATTACGGACGCCCGCTGCAACCCGGCGATGTGTTCACGATTGAGCCGGGCCTTTACATTCCGGGTGAAAAGCTCGGCGTGCGCATCGAAGATGATTACCTGGTAACGGCGGACGGAGTCAGAAAGCTGTCAGCGACAATTCCCGCTGCGCCGGATGAAATTGAACGGGTGATGAAAGGGAAGTAGCGGCTGCTCCCTGGGTACGCACGCTGCCAGCGTGCTGTGTTTCGCGGAAACGATGACTGCCCGCAGACAGGCACGCTGGCAGCGTGCGTACCCGGAAGAATGAATTCACCCCGGAGTGATTTTCTTTCCCGTTGTTCGCTGGCCGCCAGTAATGCTAGACTTTCGCCGCCTCGGCAGAGAGTTCCCTGGCTCTCGTCCTGTCATTCCTGTCCCGCTTTAACCGAGGAAGCAAATCTGACAAAGGGCCGGACGCAGATCAGCAGAAGTTTTCAGCACTGTGTCTGACAACCGCAATGAGTGAAACCGAAGAACTGGATGTCGAAAGCGTAATTCTCGATGCCGAACTGCTGGCGAAATACAACATGCCGGAGCGGGGCATTGCGGCGCTGGAACAGGCGGTCGAACAGCGACCCGAAAGCATTCGTCTGCGCGAAAAACTCTGTGCGTTGTACCGCGAACGGGGCCTGTCGGAGCTTGCCGCCAATCAGTGCGTGGCGCTGGCCGGGCTGTACGTCAAGGCCAGCGATCTGGAATCGGCCAATCGCTGCCTGCTCGATGCGCGTGAGCTGAACCCGAACGCCGGAGTCACCATCAGGGTGCAGGAACTCAAAAAACTCGAAATGGCCCGCCAGCGCCATCACGCCGCGACGGGCAGCAGCGCGACAACGCGCGCCACGCTGGCAGGCAGCCTTTCCGACTTCAGCATCTTCGATGTGGTACAGCTTCTTGAAAACAACCGGCTGACCGGCATCCTCGACATCGAAAAGGATGAAAACACCGGCAGGATCTATTTCACCGAAGGTCTGATCGTCAACGCCGTGCTGGGTGAACAGGCCGGGATGGAAGCTTTCAAGCTGCTGGTGCAGGACGCCAACAGCGGCTATTTCAGCTTCGAGAAATCACAGGTCGGCTTCGAGCGCGTCATTCAGGCCAGCAGCAATACCTCACTGATTCTTGACCTGCTGCGCGAATACGACGAAGAACACCGCTTCGACAGCTTCTCAGAAGAGTTCTGATTCACTCCGGGAGAAGAAACGATAAAAAGCCGGGCTTCCCGCGCTGCGCTGTGCTGCTTCACCTTTTCACCTCTTCTCCCTGTCTTCTTTACTTTCTTCACTTCGTGGCTGATTCCTGCGGTTGCGGGCTGTCACAGGCTGCCGCTATACTGCGCTTCGCTCAAGTCCCCCTACCTGACAATTCACGAGATGACAAATGTCTGCAATTTTTATCGCCCTGGACAGGCGCGGCTGAAATGACGGCTGCGGGCGAAGGCAGATTCAGACAGGGAACAAATCATGCGAAAAGCAATTCTGACGATGATGACTTTATTGCTGGTCACACTGCTGACCGGCGTGCTGCGGGCTGATACGCTTTACCTTCAGGATGGCAGCGTGTTGCAGGGAACCTTTGTCGGTTACGAGAACGGATATTTTCTGTTCATCATCAACAGCGGCGATGAGAATGCCAAACCAATCAGGTTTGAAGTGCGCCGCGTCAAACGGCTGGTGATTGACCGCAACACAACGAACCCGGTTGATAATCGTCCGGGCAATCCGGGACGCACTCCGCCTGATCAGACTCGCGGTAATTTTGAATCGTTCCCGCCCTTCAATGTTTCGCTGGCCGATCAGTGGCTGCAATCCGGCGTGCAGGTGGCGCGCGGTCAGCGCGTGCGCGTCGAAGCGAGCGGGCGCATCTATCTGGACGGGCGCACCGAATCAACGCCCGACGGCATCAACCGCCGCGATCCTGACGCGCCAATGCCGAATGAAAACGACGGCGCGCTGGTGGCGGCCATCGGCACCGATCCGAATTCGCCAGCCATCCTGATTGGCCGCTCGCGTGAATTCACGGCAGACCGCGACGGCACGCTCTATTTCACCGTCAATCACTGGGACACGAGCAACGCGCGCGGTTCATACCAGGTGCGTGTGTCGGTCGAGCGCAGCGGCAGCGCAGGCGGCACCGGCACAGCGCCATCGAATCCGAATCGCAACTGGAGCGAACGTTCCGTTACCATTCCGGCCAGTCGGCAGTGGACTGACACGGGCATTGATGTTGAGCCGGGCATGACCATCGAAATCACGGCCACCGGAACGATCAGCGTCAGCGCCGGTCGTCGCGTTGAAGCCAGTGGCGACACGACCGGCAGCGGTTCGTCGTCATTGCCCGTGCCGAACGCAGGGACAGGCGCACTGATCGGAAAGATTCGTTACCGACAGGGCGGTGATTCAAACATTGTGGTTATCGGTACCGGCACCCAGGTTACGATTGAGCCGGGTGAATATGGCAGATTGTGGCTCGGCATCAACGATGATTACACGGGCGATAACAGCGGCGCTTTCAGCGTCAGGCTGCGTTACGCCAGACCATAGCTGAAAGCTGATGCCACAAACAAAAAGCGCTGAGCGGATGAAATGATCCGACTCAGCGCTTTCGCTTTGGCGTCGCACTTAATGCCCTGGGCTTTTTGGTACGTGTGGACGCGGCGGGGCGGAATTGTTGACTTTGAGAATTGAGCCTTCGTAAGCAGCGATCTGAAGCGGGTCAATGTCGCGGCAGATGCTGTTGGTGTGACAGTGCGGGTTGGTACATTTGCCGATAATGCGCACGGTAGCCTTTTCATCAATCTGAACTGATTCAATCGTAATCAGCAGGTGGCAGCGCGGACACGAAGTGAGCTGTTCTCGAAACGCCATGCAGGTCAAACCCCTTCCTGAATCTCTGACTCAATCTTTCCCGGCGCTCCATAGAAACGACGAATGCCCTGGCATTTTCAGTTTCAACTCACGGCTGCTTCATCAATGCTCAGCACCCCGCGCGCGGCATCAAGTGTGGCGGTGACGCCCAGCGGCAGCGTCAGATTGCCAAGCGGGCTGTGACCGCTGCGCAACCCGAACAGCACCGGCACGCCCAGGTCCTCTGTGCATTCGGCAATCACTTCCTGAATCGTGTAGCCCTGCTCGGCGTGCTGCACACAATCGGTCATTTCGCCAAAAACGATGGCGCGCACCGCATCGAATTTTCCTGCCAGCCGCAACTGTCGCAGCATCCGGTCAAGCGCGAACGGTTTCACCGCCGTGTCTTCAAGAAAGAGAATCGCATCGCGCGTGTCGAGTTCATCCGGCGTGCCCATCAGTGCCGCAATCAGCGACAGGCAACCGCCCAGCAGTCGCCCGCTCACTCGTCCGCCCGCAGCGCGATGCAGCATCTCAGTGCCGGCGCCGTTGATTTCGCCCATTGGCGCGGCCTGCGTGATGGCTTTCAGCAGTTCGTCGCGTTCGTAATGCTCAGCGCCTCCGGCCAGATCCTTCGCCGCCATCGGCCCGTGAAAAGTCACCCAGCCGAAGCGACAATAGAAATAGAGATGCAGCGCGGTCATATCGCTGTAACCGATGAATATTTTCGGGTGCTGTCGCAGTGTTTCATCATTGAGCAAATTAAAGAGCCGCATCGCGCCGTAGCCGCCCCGCGCCGCCCACACTGCCTTTACTTCGGGGTCAGTAAAGGCGCGCATCAGTTCACCTGCGCGCCGTTCGTCCGAACCGGCAGTGTAACGGGCCTTCGATAAAATCTCCGGTTCATACTTCGAGTGAAAGCCAAGCCTGGCAAGTTCCGCAACTCCGCGTTCGAGATAATCGCTTTTCAGATTGCTGGCCGGAGCGACGATGGCGACCGTATCGCCTGCGCGCAGGGCCGGAGGTTTGACGATTGAATGATGAGAACTGAACTGCTGCTGTGTCATAAAAAAATCACAAATGAGGTGATTGAAGCCGGTCTGCTTTTCAGCTACTCTCCCGCCGCTGATCCACTCGCCATCGTCCCCGGCGATGAAAGACCAGACCCGGCGGATAAAAAATCAAACGATGAAAATAATATGGTCAGACAGGCCCTTCGTTCATTCTGACTGATTCATCGCCACGTCATCATCAAATAACCCTGCCGCAGAGTCAATCAGCACAACTGACCGATCAATCACGCCCCGCTGCCGAAAAAGTGGGAGAAAAAGCATGCCCGTCAGCACCGTTGTTTGCACGGTCACGCCCGAAACTGCGACCGAAAGCGAAACCGCAAAACAGCCTGAACTGCATCCCGATCTCAACCTGGAACTTTTCGAGCCATTCACCCGACTCGTGCAGATCGAAGTGATGGGCCAGACCTTCAGCGTGCCTGAAAACAACACGCTGCTGCGCTGCTTTCAGTACGTCGCCTTCGAGCCGATCTCGTATGGCGGCTTCTGCTGGAACGGCACCTGCCGCACCTGCGAAGTGCATTACCACAACGGCGACGACCGCGACCGGCAATGCCTGACCTGCTGCACCAGAGTCAGCGAAGGAATGGTGATTACCGAAGTCTCGCCGGAAATCAGGTTTGAATAACGGGGTGTCTGCGACTGAGAACGCGACTCAATGAATCTGTCAGCCAGGTTGCGACAGCCGCTCGTTGATGAAAAGGTCAACTGAGTAACTCAATCCCGCTCAGGGTGGAGAGTCGTCATCCGGTATCGTTCGGTGGAATGTTTGTGTTGCAGGCAAACTCCCGACCAGTCCGCAAGGATGACGACTCATGCCAGGCATGGATCACACGATGACCTTGATCTGCTGTCTCATAGACAATGATGCTCAATCGTCGCCAGCACTCGGCGCGCCAGGCATAGCGGCCTGCGGCGGATCAGATTTTCGGCCCGGCCCCAGCAGGTAATTGACGACATCTGCGGCGGAATAGCTGATTTTGTGAGGGGACATGAACTGCGTGAGGCTGACGAGGTCGTCGCCGCTCGTCACGAGTGGCGGCTCCAGATAACCGTTCTTCCTGCGTTGAGGGAAACCTGCTGTGGCCGCCAGATTGTTGCACAAACATGTTTTGCCAGTGGTTTCTCCGGCTGTCCCGCCCTTCCGCACGTAATCCTCCACCGGCTCCGCCGGGCAACGATAGCCCAGCGTCCCGTCGGCGCGTTTGAAGAGGTTGCGCAAACCGCCGTAATCACAAATGCGCGAGCGCGCCTCATATACCTCCTGCTCTGACATCGTGCCTTCCATCTGCGCCACTTTGAAGGGGAAGCCGGTCGGCGAGACGACCGGGCTGGTGAGTACCCGCGCCGCGCCGTCCATTACTTTGCGCCGCAAACTCATTTTCAAGCCCGGCTCCATTCCGGATTCATCGCACAGCGAAAACGCCGTACCCACCTGGATTCCCGCTGCCCCGGCCTCCAGCGCTCTCTGCAACTGATCGGGGTGGCCGCAGCCTCCTGCCAGCCAGAAGGGCAATCCCAACTGCTTCAGTTTCTCCAAATCCACTGCGTCTTTCTCGCCGTAAATCGGCTCGCCTTTTTCATTCAGCTTCAGCGGGCCGCGCGGCGGGGCGTTATGTCCGCCCGCAGTGGGGCCTTCGATCACGAAGCCATCCACCGCGCCTTCACTGCGTTTGAGCAGCGCCTGCGCCAGCGCCGCTGAAGAGACGATGGGCAGAAAGCGCGGGCGCCTGAGCCGCTTCACGATTGGGGCGAGGCCGGGGAAGATGCGCTCCGGGTCAAAGCTGATCCGGTAATCGTCATCCTTCTCTGCGCCAGCGACGTTGAGGCGATAGCTCACCGGCTGATGCAGGGCCAGCCTGTCCAGGATCGCAGCGACCTGCGTGGGAATGCCCGCGCCCATCAGGACGAAATCCACTCCGGCGAGCAAGGCGCCGTAGAGCGATGCGAGGCTGGGCAGTTGTACCTTTTCGAGCAGGTTGATGCCGACCAGACCGGCGTGTCCCTCTTTAGCCAGCCAGACTTCGACAAAGTTGGCGATGACCGTGAGCTGATCGAGCAGTTGAGGCGGGCGGATAGTGTAAGCGGGCGGCGTCTTGTAAGGAGCTTCCGGCGCTTTCCCGCCGGACACGTAGTAGCGTTGCAGGATGTTCTCTACCGGCTCCGGCAGGGGGAAATGGCTCAAGGCGCGCCGCACGTGCCCCGTGAGGTCGCCATCTCCCAGACGACTGGTCAGAATTCGATTCAAGCCTGTTCCTGAGACAACGCCCAACTGCCCCAGTTGCGAAACGGCTTTGGCTAACCGCCAATCAGAAATCGCAACACCCATACCGCCCTGAATAATTATCGGCAAATTCATATTAAACTCCTGTGCAAAATAAAACGTTCTGGATAAGAATCACGCACTGCCGCATTCTATGCCTGATGAGCGGCTCTCTTTGTAATACTTCAGTTTTATCCTGTGCTGATGGGCTTGCATTAAAGGGCACAGGGGATGGAGGCAAAGATCATCGCATCAGGACGTTCACGCCCGGCTTGCATCCGGCAGACTGCTTCACTACGATGCCTGCGTTCTCTGTTTCTGCCAACCGGAGATAAAACATCGTGAGCATCATTGATCGCATTCAGCAGACCGGCATCATTCCGGTCGTCAGCATTCCGCAGACTGAACACGCGCTGCCGCTCGCAGAGGCATTGCTTGAGGGCGGGCTGCCGTGCGCTGAAATCACCTTTCGCACCGCCGCCGCCGCAGAAGCCATTGCACGGATCAGACAGAAATTTCCTGAACTGCTGCTTGGCGCGGGCACTGTGCTGACAATCGAACAGGCGCAGACCGCGCTTGAAGCCGGAGCGGAGTTCATCGTTTCGCCAGGCACGAATCCGGCAGTGGTTGATTACTGCCAGGCGCAGCGTGTCACGATCTTTCCAGGCGTGTGTACGCCGACTGAAATTGAACTGGCCTTGTCGAAAGGCGCGAGCGTGCTGAAATTTTTTCCGGCTGAAGCGATGGGCGGCGTGAAGTTTCTGAAGGCGGTCTGTGCGCCTTACAGGCAGGTACGTTTCATTCCGACCGGCGGCATCGAACCCGGCAACATCGGTGATTACCTGGTGCTGCCGCAGGTCGTGGCCTGCGGCGGAAGCTGGATGGTGAAGCCGGAACTGATGACGGCTGGTGCATTCGCAAAGATCAGACAACTCGCGCACGAGGTCGTGGCACGGGTGCGCGAACTGCGAAACACATAACTATCCACGAAGCCACACGAAGAAGCACAAAGAAGAATCAGACAGGATGAACATGATGTGCAGGATTATCACGCTGAAAAGGTTTGTTTCATTCTGACGATCCTGTCTGAGCTTTCTTCGTGCTCCTTCGTGTGGCTTCGTGGATTCATTCATCAAATGACTACGCTGAACATCAAACCTAAAGATCAATGCCGCTGGGATCTGGTTGCGCTTGGTGAAGTGATGCTGCGACTTGATCCCGGCGAAGGCAGGATTCACACGACGCGCACCTTTCAGGTCTGGGAAGGCGGCGGTGAATACAATGTCGCGCGCGGACTCAAACGCTGCTTTGGCGTGGACACGGCGATTGTCACCGCGCTGGCTGATAATCCGGTCGGGCGGCTGGTGCAGGATCTGATTTATCAGGGCGGCGTGGATCAGTCGCATCTGAAGTGGGTGAAGTATGACGGCGTCGGGCGCACGGTGCGCAACGGGCTGAATTTTACTGAACGCGGTTTCGGCGTGCGCGCGGCGCTGGGCTGTTCTGATCGCGGGCATACGGCGGTGTCGCAGCTCAGGCCCGGCGACATTGACTGGGAAGAAATCTTTGGCCGCGAAGGGGCGCGCTGGTTTCATTGCGGCGGCATCTTCTGCGCCCTGTCTGAAACGACGCCGCTGGTGGCGCAGGAGGCGATGAACGCCGCGCGCAAACACGGCACGATCATTTCGTATGATCTGAACTATCGTGATTCGCTGTGGCGCTCAATCGGCGGGCAGCCGCAGGCGCAACAGGTCAATCGCTCGCTCGCCCCGCTGATTGATGTGATGATCGGCAACGAAGAGGATTTCACCGCCGCGCTCGGCTTTGAAGTCGAAGGGCTGGATGAGCATCACTCGAAACTCGATATCACGAACTTTGGCCGGATGATTGAAACCGCCGTGCGCGAGTATCCGAATTTCAAAGTTGTGGCGACGACGCTGCGTCACGCAAAGACGGCGACAGTGAATGACTGGGGCGCAGTCTGCTGGCACGAAGGCCGGTTGCATCAGGCTCCGCTGCGCGAGAACCTGGAAATTTTTGATCGCGTCGGCGGGGGTGATTCATTCGCGTCAGGTTTGATTTACGGCTTCCTGACCGGGCAGGGAGCGCAGCGCGCGGTCGAATACGGCGCAGCGCACGGCGCGCTGGCGATGACGACGCCGGGCGATACCACGATGGCCACGCTCGCTGAAGTCGAAAAAGTAATGAAAGGCGGCAGCGCCCGCGTGGCGAGATAAACATTTACGATTGGCAGTTTGATGAAGAGAGAAGATCAGCCACGAATGAACACGAATTTGCACGAACTGAAAACTTTCATCAGCCGTGTCGTGTCCGGTCTTGATTCGTGCAAATTCGTGTTCATTCGTGGCTGATCTTTTTTGATTTACCGCGCCCCATTTACGGAGGAAGTATGAAACGCAATTGTTTTTATCTGTGGCTGATGGCGCTGCTGCTGGTGTGGCTGGTGGCGGCCCAGGCGCAGCAGAAGGATGAAAGAAAGGTTTCGGCGCTGCCTGTCATCGAAGGCGATCCTGACCTGACGCCGAAAGACCGTATCACGGTTCAGATGCTCAAACAGCGCATGGATGACAAGGCGAAGCTGCTGATTATTGATTCGCGCAGCGACGGCGCGTGGCAGGGCAGCCCGGTGAAGATCAAAGGCGCAGTGCGGATAGCTCACGACCAGTTGGAAAAGGAATTGAAATCAGGTGTGCTGAGGTCGGTTCCGAAAAGCCGTGAGATTGTCATTTACTGTTCCTGACCGGACGAAGCGACCAGCGCCAGTGTGGCGCGGACACTGACTGAAAACGGTTTTACGAATGCAAAGGCCCTGCTGGGCGGTTTTCATGCGTGGGAAGAGGCGGGGTTCCCGACCGAGCCGAAAGATGCCCCGAAGGCAAAAGTGAAAAAGCCCGCGCGCAAAGGCTGAACCCGACACAGGCGCGAGCAACAGAAACGAAGCCCCGGACGGTCATTGATGTGACCGTCCGGGGCTTCGTGTATTGCCTGGCGTGAGCAGGTGCGCGGTTAATCTTCCTCATCAAGCAGGCCCTGTTCGACCAGAGCCTGACATTCAATACAGTAACGCGCCCAGGGAATGGCTTCGAGCCGCTTGGGGCCGATCTCCTTGCCGCAGTTCTGACAGACGCCGTATTCCTCGTCGTCCATTCTTTCGAGTGCTTCTTCAATCTGCGTCAGAATCAGCCGGTCATTGGTGGACTGGCTGAAAAGCAGTTCCTTGGTGTAGGAATTTGAGGCCTTGTCTGCCGGATCCTGTGTGGCTTCCTGATCGGCTTCGCGTCCGTGATCTTCGTTGCGGCCCACGACTCCGAGCAGCGCCGCGCGCTCATCCACCAGACGGTCACGGTAAAATTTCAATCTCTTCTTGTCCATCAGGGTTTCTCCCTTTGAGAAAAAGCTGAATACAGCCGGAAGCAGGGGCAATGTTGATTCGTGATCACCTGTCACGGATGATCGTGGAGCTGTCAGGAGCGATGATAGGGAAGCCCTGCCAGCAGTGTGAACGCCCGGTAAATCTGCTCCGTCAGAATCACACGCGCCAGTTCGTGTGTGAGCGTCAGGCGCGACAGCGACAGCGTGAACTGCGCCCGCTTTCTGACTTCGTCGCTGACTCCGGCAAAACCGCCGATGACCAGCGCCAGGCGTTTGATGCCGTCAAGCTGCCGCGCGTTGATCAAATCGGCCAGCCCGGTTGAGGAAATTTCCTTTCCCTTTTCATCGAGCAGCACCACGTAATCATCACGCTCAACCGCCGCCAGCAGCCGCGCGCCTTCAGCGGCGATCACGCGGCGTTCGTCACCCGTCACTGTCGGCTCTTTGATTTCACTCACTTCACACTGAGCGAAATGGCCCAGGCGTTTCAGATACTCAGTCACCAGCGCGGCACAATGCCGGTCTCTGGTTTTGCCGATCCAGACAAAGTGCAGTCGCATGGGCAGGAGCTGATACTTTCAAAGTGTCAATCAGCGGAATCTTCCGGTTACTCGGATTTGATGTCCGGGAACTCAATCCGCTCGGCATCGCGCCACAACCGTTCGAGGTCGTAAAACTGCCGGGAAGTGTTCGAGAAAACGTGAACCACAAACGCGCCGTAATCAATCAGCACCCATTCGGCATTGCTGTAGCCTTCGGTGTTCATCGGGCGCACGCCGCGCTCGCGCAGTTTGTCGGTCACCTCGTCGGCAATGGCCTGCACCTGGCGCGACGAACTGCCGGAGCAGATAACGAAATAATCGGTAAACGAAGTGATTTCAACGAGCCGCAGCGTGACGATACCAGTCGCCTTTTTGCTGTCAGCCGCAAGCGCCGCCGTGTGAACCAGCTCCAGCAACTCCTCGTCTGTCATCTGCTGTTTCTGCCGCGCCGTTGCGCCCTGATTCACTTCAGCCGCTTCCTGATTTTGTAAAACTTCAGTCATCAATTCCTTTCCACTGCTTATTCGCCCTGCTGGTAGAGCCGGTATTTTTCAATGTAACGGGCCACTGCCGACGGAACGAAGTTATCAACCGGGCGTCCCTGTCGCGCTGCTTCACGAATCCCGCTCGATGAAACATCAACTTCGACGTAATCGGTCAGCCAGGTGCGGGCTTCACGAAACAGCGATTCATCAGGGAGCCTGCCGCCCCGCAGGTCGGTCACTCGCGCCTGCAACTGCGGCGACAGGTGCGCATCAATCGCGCCTGCGCCTTCATAACCCGGACGCAGCGCCACGATGATGTGATATTCATTCATCAGCCGTTCGTATTCGCGCCAGGTCGTAATGTCAGCGAATGAATCCGCTCCCATCAGAAAGAACAACCGCGCTGACGGATATTCCTGCTGCAGTCGGCTCAGCGTCATCACTGTCCAGGGCCGTTCCGGCGCTTCAAGTTCGATGGTGGAGAGCCGCATTACCTCGGAGCGCGCCGTTGCGAGCGCCATCATCGCAAAGCGGTGATACGGCGAACTGATGGCCCGCGTGCGCTTGTGCGGCGGCACAAAGGCCGGAACCAGCAGCATCTGATCCAGCGCGAAGGCCTCGATGATCGCGGCGGCTACTTTCAGGTGGCCGTCGTGAAGCGGGTCAAACGTGCCGCCGTAAACTCCGATTCGCTGCAAACGTTTTTCCCTCGCATCCATTGGCTCAGAGTCAAAGACCAGGACTGCGATGCTGTCCCGCAGCCGAAGTTGTCAGGGGAGGTTGAGTGTCGGAATCAGTAAAGTAATCTGTGTCGTGGCGCTCTGTCTGTTCAGCTTCAGCCAGTTCGGTCAGCCGATGTTCGACCGCATAAAGCAGTTCCTTCAAACCCGTGCCCGCAGCCGCTGAAATGGCCAGAAACTCCAGGCCCTCAGCGCGGCAGAACCGTTCGAACTCGCGCAAGCGTTCAGCGTCGTCGAGCGCATCAATTTTGGTGGCGACGACGATCTTTGGCTTGCGGGCGACTTCCGGGCTGTAGGCCGCCAGTTCGCGGGTGATGGTGCGGTAATCTTCAATCGGATCAGCCGCCAGACCGGAAACATCAACCAGGTGCAGCAGCAGCCTGGTTCTTTCAACGTGCCGCAGAAAGCGGTCACCGAGTCCGGCTCCTTCGTGCGCGCCTTCGATCAGGCCGGGAATGTCCGCAACAACGAGAGATTTGTAATCGCCCAGATCAACGACGCCCAGATGCGGCTCAAGGGTGGTGAAGGGATAATCTGCAATCTTCGGACGCGCTGCCGAGATGCGCGAAATGAGCGTTGATTTCCCGGCATTCGGCAAGCCAGCCAGACCCACATCCGCGATCAGCTTCAATTCCAGAGTGAGCCAGCGTTCCTCGCCCGCCCGTCCTTCTTCGTGACGACGTGGCGCCCGGTTGGTCGAGGTCGCAAACTGCGCGTTGCCGCGCCCGCCGCGCCCGCCTGCGGCAATGCGGATGCGCTCACCGGCATGCGTGAAATCGTGAATGATTTCGCCGGTCACTTCATCCATCACCACTGTTCCGACCGGCACCTGAATCACCACATCTTCGCCGTCAGCGCCGTGTTTCTTTGAGCCTTCGCCGTGCCCGCCGCGCCCGGCTTCATATTCCGGGTTGTAGCGGAAGTGCAGCAGCGTGTTCAGACCTTCGGTGGACTCAATGTAAACCGAGCCGCCGCGCCCGCCATCGCCGCCCGAAGGCCCGCCGCGCGGCACGAATTTTTCACGACGGAAAGCCGTCACGCCGTTGCCGCCGTTGCCGCCCCGAACGTGAATTTTCGCGCGGTCAATAAACATAATGGTCAGTGGTCAGCGGTCAGTGGTCAGCAGCGGAGTCGTTTTACTGACACTGAGGACTGCCCACTGTGATTACTGCTGTGCGGGATAGACGCTGATGAAGCGGCCCTTGCGCCCGCGATCCTCAAACTTAACGACGCCGTCAACTCTGGCGTACAGTGTGTCATCGCTGCCGATGCCAACATTGTTGCCGGGTTTGAAGCGGGTGCCGCGCTGACGCACCAGAATCGAGCCGCCGGTTACTACCTGACCGCCGAAGCGTTTGACGCCGAGCCGCTGAGCGTGTGAATCGCGTCCGTTGCGCGAACTGCCTACACCTTTCTTATGTGCCATAACTGAAATTCCCTGATGAACTGTCGCCTGCGGAAGTTAAGCAATGGAGTCAATTTTCACGGTCGTGAAACCCTGACGATGACCTTTCTTGCGCTTGAACTGTTTGCGACGTTTGAATTTGAAAACGATGATTTTCGGAGCGCGACCGCTTTTGACGACCGTGCCGGTGACTTTTGCGCCTTCGACCAGCGGGCTGCCGATCCGGGTGCTGTTGTCGTCACCTGCGGCGAGGACATCAAACTCAACCGTGTCACCGGCATTTTTATCAGCCAGTGAAGGGATGTGAACGACATCGCCCGCGCTTACGCGAAATTGTTTGCCGCCCGTGCGGATGATTGCATATGCCACTGTAAAGACACCTCCATTTTTTCTCGACACAGAAAGCCGCAGATTATAGGGGCTGGATTGAATGGGTGTCAACCGCTGATCCCATTGCCTTCAGGACGGGACTGAGCAATCAGGCGTTCGACCGTTTCGCGGAGTTCGGCCAGGCGGAAGGGTTTTTCAATAAAGGCATCACACCAGTCCCGCACCTGGCGGGAGCGTTCACTGTTGTACTGCCCGGTAATGGCGACCACTCTGATTCCGGCCAGATGCGGTGTGGTTTTAATCAGGCGGGTGGCTTCAACACCGTCCATGACCGGCATGTCAAGATCCATAATAATGACATCAGGCCGCTCAGCTTCGGCCAGGCGCACGGCTTCCTGCCCATTCGTGGCCTGGCTGACCTGGTGTGTGTCATCCAGCGCATGGGTGAGCATGCTGCGAATTCCCACGATGTCATCTACCACAAGAACCTTTGCCACGTCATACCTCGGGTTGGAGAGGCACGGGCCAGCTTCAGAAACAAACCGAACAGGAGTCTGCCCGGCAGGGGCTTCAAGCATGGCTTACTGCGTTTTCATCAATTACTGAGCGAAGGGGCGGGATACTACCTGACTGCCGACCGCTGAAAATTATAGCCGAATCCGGCAGACGAGTATAGCGGGACGGTTGACAAAGAACGAAGCCGGTCTGAGCGGGCTGATGAGGCCGGTTTCATTTCTGCCAGACCACTTCAGCAATGCGCAGGTTTTCGGATTTGCCTTTTAATTTAATGGTGTCGAGCGTGCGCAGGACAAAACTTTCATCCATCGCCTGCATCGTGGATTCGCTGACAATAATCTGGCCCGGTCTGGCATTGCTTTCCAGACGCGCAGCGGTGTTGATTGTGTCACCGATGGCCGTGTAATCAAGCCGGTTTTCTGAACCGATATACCCGACAATCGCCGGGCCGGTATTGATGCCGATGCCAATGGCGATGTTGGGAAGCTGCAATTCATCAAGCTCCTTGTTGAATTCGATCAGCGCGCGCTGCATATCAATGGCGGCGCGCACGGCTTTGACCGGATCGCGTTCGCTGGCGTAAGGCGCGCCGAAAAGCGCCAGCATGCCGTCACCGATGTATTTATCCAGCGTGCCGCCATGTCTGAAGATGATTTCGCTGGTGAGTGTGAAATAACGATTGAGCAGGTTGACGATCATTTCCGGGCTGCTGCTTTCAGAGAGCGTCGTAAAACCGCGCACATCGGCAAAGAGCGCCGTCACGATCTGCCGCACGCCGCCGAGTTTCACCTTTTCGGGCGAGCGCAGAATGTCGTCCACAATCTGCTGCGGCAGAAAGCGCTCGTAATTGGCGCGGGCCTGCGCCTCTTTCTGCAACCGCTCGTGCGTAATGACGGTGTCAATGGCAATGCCCATCTGCACGGCGACCGCGTTCAGCAGGTCAAGATCATCGGATGAAAACGTTTCGAGAATATCCTGCCGGTCGGCGTAAATCACGCCGAGCAGTCCCTTGCGCCCGGTGATCGGCGCAGCCATCACGGAATGAATCTGACTGAGCAGAATACTGTGTGACGGGCCGCCCTGAGCGTCGCGCTGTGTGTTTTCAAGCAGCACTGAGACACGTTCGCGGGCCACTTTGGCAAAAATGGTTTTGCTGATCGGCAGCGGCTGCCCGGCCTCGCCTGCATCGCGCGAGCGCGCCGCGACCTGCTGCAATTCACCCTGTTCGTTGCGGCGAAAGATAAAGGCGCGCGAGGCCGGAGTGACTTCCAGCAGAATCTGAAAGACCTGGTCGTAAACTTCTTCGATTGAAAAGACCGACCCCAGCTTGCGACTGAGCTGATAAAAGAGCGCGAGAATGCGCTCCTTCTTTTCAAGTTCCAGCCTCAGCGTCAGCGGCGGCATTTCTCTGGAAGTGCCAATGTCGCCGGCGGCTGACGGAATCATCATCTCTTCCGGCGTTTTTTGCAGCACCTGGCGCAAATCCTCGCCGGGCAGTTCGGGCAGCGGTCTGGTCGCTTCGCTGACGAAACTCAGCCGACAGTCGCCGATTTTGATGGAGTCATCGTTATTGAGCCGGGCCTGCGTGATGCGCTGCCCGTTGACAAAGGTTCCGTTGCCGCTGTTGAGGTCAGTCAGCGTGACGCCTTCGGTCGTGACACGCACCAGCGCGTGGTTGCGCGAAACACGCGGATCATCGAGCGTCAGATCGTTTTTCGGATCGCGTCCAATGCTGGTTTCACCTTTGGTCAGTTGATGGACGAAAAGCTTGCCGCCCGGCGCCTGTACTCGAAAGATGAACATAGTTCAGTAATCAGTCAGCATTCATCAGTCCTGCTTCGGCTGATGAATGATATTTTCAGAAAGTGTAATCCCTGCCGATTTCGGGAATCACCAGCCGGGGCTGATCAAGCGCCGCGACTTCCGCGATGATCCGCTCACGATAAACCGGCTTCAGGTGAATGCAATAAACCTGCGCTGCCGGATTGATGCGTTCCAGTTCCTCGACCAGCGTCGTGACGGAATGATGCTTTGACACCCGGCCCAGTTCGGTCAGCGCCGCCGGGAACGACAGATCAATGTAAACCGCGCGCAGTTTCGGGCAGTCACTGGCCACCTGCCAGACCCGTTCAGTCGTGCCGGTGTCCGAAGTAAACAGCACGGCGCTCTTGTCATCTTCAATCAGCAGCGCGTGCGTCAGAACCGTGTGCGACACCGGAATCGGAGTGATTCTCAATCCCTCAACCGTGAAGCTCCGGCCTGATTCGTAGGGCTGCCACGCCAGCAGTTCCGTGTGTTCGTTTTTCAGAATTGACCAGTCAATCCACACGCGCGGATTGAAGATGTAAGTACGCAGCGCGTCAAAATCAGCGGCGGTTGTGTACAGATTCACCGGCTCGCGCAATTCATCGAACAGATCAGTGATATAGAGCGGCAGCGAGATGATGTGATCCAGATGCGTGTGAGTAATGATGATCGAACGCAGCCGCAACTGTTCCTCATGACTGAGGCCGACCGCCAGCGCGCCCGCATCAACGGCCAGCGTGTCATTGATGATGTAAGAGGTCAGCAACTGCTGACGCCCGTCACGCGTACTCGGAACGATTCTGACTTTCACGCATCACCTATGGGGCGCTGAGTTGTGAGCGCAGTTGCGCGATGCCCTGATTGTTCGGATTGACCTGTTCGAGTTGTTTGAGCGTGTCACGAGCCGCCGCCTTGTCGCCCTTCTCAATCAGGGCCGAGGTCAGGTTAAAGAGCGTGGCTTCGTGCCGGGGATTATATTTGAGCGATGCCCGGTAAGCTTCAATGGCCTTGTCAAGGTTGCGCGGCTGGCTGTTCATATAACTGGAACCCAGATCGGTGCGCAGGTTGACATCGTCCGGTTTCAGCCTGAGCGCCAGTTCATACCAGCGCGCCGCATCATTGAAATGCCTGGTGTCATAGGCCGTGTTGCCGAGCGCGGAAATCAGCGGCAAATCTTCCGGTTTCGCCTGGCTGGCATTCTGCGCGGCGCGATCAATGAATTCACCAACCTTGTCAAAGCTCTGAATCTGATAGAACAGATTGGCCGCTTCAAGCTGCGCCCTGAAATTATTCGGTTCCTGCCGCGCCTTGCCGATGGTCGCCATGACATCCGCCTGCGGCGCGCCCGTCGTTCCGCCCGCCGGAGGATGATCTGCCGAAAGGCTGCCGCCGGGCTGAGCCGCGCCAGGCTGCGCTGAGCCGGGCGGCACTGACATCGCTCCTGCACTCGGCGCAGTGGCCGGAGCTGAGGAGTTGATGCGGTCAGTCACGAGATAACCAATAATCAGGCCCGCCAGCAGCCCGATGATGCCGTAAAGAATATTGTCCTTGTTCATAAGATAGTGAAGAGTGAAGAGTGGAGAGTGAAGAGTGAAAACGAGAATTTCATTTCACTCTTCACTTTTCACTTTCCACTCCGGCTCATTCTTTGACCTGATGACAGGCCGCGCACTTGGTCGGGCCTTCACCCTGTTTGATGACTTTGCCGAACTTCATCATTCGTTCACTGATTTCACCCTTGTGACAATCAATGCAGTTGGCATGATAGACGAACTTCGCCGTCAGTTCGTCACCGCCGGGATTCTTTGGATTTTTCGGGTTGCCTTCATCGCGCATGTGGCATTCAACGCACAGCGGCACTTTTTCAGTGACCTTGTTTGCCTTCCAGTTCTCCAGGGTCAGATCCTTTTTGTTGGTGTGATGGCACACCAGGCAGTCTGAAAAGGCATTGTGCTGATCGTGATCGAAAGGCACCGGCCCCCATTTTTCGCCTTTGGCCGAGGGGAAAGTGTATTTGCCGGGCATCTTCTGACCATCAGCCTGAGCCACACCAGCAGCCCTGGTTTTCAGCATCGCGGGTGCAGCACTGACCGCCAGCGCCAGCGCGAAACACGCAACAATCATCAGTTTCAACTTCATATTCGCATCTCTCCTGAAGGATTCAACTGTCCGTTGTCGTTCGCACTCCTGGTGCAGTTTGGTGAAAACCGGGGCAGTCAGTTTTGCATTCGGGAGCGCCGTAAGCCTGCGGCTAAGGTAAACCGAAGCCGGAGGAGGGTCAATACTGTGGACTTTGAGCGGGCACGGACTGATGGTCAGCGGCGGCACTGTGATGAGATCGCGCGAATTTCGGCGCTCCCGGCGAGTCGCTGGTGGCCGCGTAGTTTTTGCCGACAAAGAGCAGCAGCAGCGCGACGGCCAGCACGGTCAGCAGCACGCGAACAATCGTGTGAGGCTGCACCGATGGCACTTCAGTGATGATGGCCGATCTGTCCACTGGCTCAGGCGTGCGTGACGGGCGCGATGGTTTATCGGCCTGACCTGTCGCCGGACTCGCGGCCCGGCTGGTCACGGTCAGATGCAGCAGCCCGCCCATGATTTCAACGCCCAGCGTGGCCTGACCCATTTCGATCAGGTCGCCGCTGGCGAGTTGTTGTTCGATCACGCGTTCGCCATTGATCAGCGTGCCGTTGACGCTGCCGGAATCCTTCAGCGTAAAGCTGCCCTGCCGGTGATGAATCGTGGCATGCAGCCGCGAGATTTCAGGGTCATCAAGCACCAGTCGGCATTTGTCGCCGCGCCCGATGGTCAGATTTTCGCTGCTGAATTCCGCCGTGCGTTTTTCGCCGCTCGTGCAGTCGCTGATGATGAAGCGCGACAGCTTTTCGACCCGTGTCGCCTTTTGCGATGCTTTGACCCTGGCGACTTCGATTTCCTGCCCGGTCATTTTTTCAGGCTGCACATCCACGACGAGCGTGTTCGGGCCGATGCGAATTTCATCGCCGTTGCACAGCGCCGCGTTCCTGACCCGCCTGCCGTTGACGAAGGTTCCGTTGCCGCTGTTGTTATCAATAATCTGGAGGTTTTCGCCGACCCGTTTGATGAAAGCGTGCTGGCGCGACACATTCGGCTGGTTCAGTTCAATGTCGCATTCATTCAATCGCCCGATGCTGATCGTGTCAGATTCAATGGCGAAACGCACACCGGTCAGCGGCCCTTTGGTAAAGATCAGTTCAATCATACTGCCGTACTTCTTCTGCGGTTGCTGAACCCGCGCCGAAGGGCCATCGGCGCGGCGATTACTCAAAACAGGGGCTGGAAAGGTGAGGCGGTCGGAAAGTCCGGGCTTTCAAAGCTCAATTGCAGTCTCAATCTCAAATCTGCAATCTCAAATCTCAAATCACTATCCCTGAATCGCAAAAACTTTCTTGTCCGGGCGCGTGTGACACTTGTCGCATGAATTGAAGTCTTCGCCGCTGAACACGGTGCGCCCGTTGTGCGTGCCGCCGTCGTGACAACTGAAACATCCGCGCCCGCCGCGTTCGGCGTCGCCAAGGTGCTGTTTCGTTCTGATCGAAGTCGGCACGGGTTGATTGTAGCCGCCTGAAATGGTGTGACACTGCGCGCAGGCAATGCCCAGCTCACCGGCATGCTTCTTGTGCGTGAACTGTGCGCCCCAGGCGCGGCTGGTATATTTTGCCGAAAACGGAACCACGCTTTCAGTCGTGGCCATGTGGCACGACGCGCAGCCGGATTTCTGCGCCGCTTTCTGATCGCTGCTGCCCGGCGCGTGACAGACAAAGCATTCATTGTGAACCGCAATGCCGAGCGCCGCCGGTTTCGTGCGCGGCTGATGACAGTAGTTGCAGTCCATCGCCTTGCCGTCCGGCAGTTTGTAACTGACGTGCGTTTCGTGCAGCTTCGCGTCAAAGCGCGCAGTGAAATCAGACCGCTTCGGAAAGTCGCGCTGCGGCGGGCGCGTGTTGAGCGGTTGCGCTTCGTCGTGACAGATCACGCAGGTTTTGAGCGGCTGCGCGGTGAACTGCTGAATGTGACATTCGGTGCAGGCCTTGTGGCCAGGGAATTTCAGTTGCAGCCGTTCGTTGCGCTTCGTGGTGGCAACCTGCGCCTGCGCCACCGTCAGATCAGCGTGCCGTTCGTGGCAGTCAGCGCAATCAAGGTTGCGGGTCTGATTAGTGCCCGGAATTTTGACCGTGCCCGCGTGATCCTTGTGCTGAAACTTCGTGTAATCCTTCGGAGTCTGAGTGGCAGGCTGAGCCGGTGACTGTGATTCCGGTGGCGTGGCCGGGCTGCTGAAACTGAATGCGGCAATGCACAACACCGCAGAGACTGTCACCAGAGCTGATTTGATTGTCTGAATTTGCATGGTCTTTCAGATCATCCATCCTGACGCCAGCCGGACAACTGCGATCATTAATCTCTCTGACCACGAAAGCGATTCCGCACGATTGATGCCGGGGACCATCTGGCGGGCCTGTGGATACCACGATTCGCGGGTCTGTGTCACGATCATTTTTTCGGCTGACTGTTGCGGCCAGCGCGGCAGCCACTGCGCCTGTTTCAGCGCGTGGCATTCGGCGCATTTCGTTGGCGCATTGGCATCGGGTTTGTTTTCCTTTGCACGCTGGTGACAGACGATGCAGCCCGCATTGTTGCTGGTGTTGTTCGGATCGCCGTGATAGGCCAGCTTCACGTCAACTTCGTCGCCGCCTTTGCTTTTAGGGTTTTTCGGATTGCCGTTGTCGAGATGGCAGGTGATGCACTTCGGCACCATCTCTGCTTTCGCATCTTTGCTGGTGTGATGACAAACCTCGCAGCGTTCGGCGTATGACGGTTTGATGTGTGTCGTGTGATCGAATTCAACCACGCCCCATTTGGCGTCCTGGCCCCAGATTTTGCTTTCGTTCGGGTCGCCAAGTTTGAGTTTCGTCGGCAGCGTCTGTGACGACTTCGCCGCAGGCGTGACTGGCGCAGCGGGAGCCGCAGTCTGCTTCGGCGGTTCCGGTTTTGGCGCAGGCGTATTCTGAACCGGTGGCGTCGTCGGTGCGGGCTTTGTTTCAGGTTTTGCTTCCGGTTTCGGTTCCGGCTTTGTTTCCGGTTTCGGTGTTTCCTTCGGCGGTTCGGGTTTTGGCGCGGGTTTCGTTTCGGGTTTTACTTCCGGTTTTGTTTCCGGCTTTGATGGCGCGGCTGGTTTCGTTTCAGGTTTGGCTTCGGGCTTCGGCTCAGGCTTCGTTTCCGGTTTTGCCGGGCTGGCCGGAGTTGTCGCAGGCGCGGCGGGCGCGGCAGCCTGGCCGAGGTGACTGGCCGGTGGCAGGCCGCTCGCGGCTTTGGCTTTCATCATCGGCACCGAATGGCAGAAGGTGCATTTCGATGTTTCCAGTCTGGCTGCGCCTTCGATTTTCTGGCTGGTGTTGCGCTGGTGGCAGTTCAGACAGCCATTGACCGGCACACAGTCCTTGCAGCCGTTGATGGCAGGCTGCGCCGTTTTTGTTTTCGGATCGAAGTAAAAGTCGGCGCGCTTGTCTGCCGTCATGCCGGTCAGGTGGCACGACATGCATTCCTTCGTCTGATTGCTGACCTTGCCTTTGACGCCGTTGTTGATGCTGACGCCTTTGACCGCGCCATCGCTGCTGTGGTCTTCGTGACTGAAGGGTTTGGCGGGCGCAACGGGTTCAACCACACGACGCCTGAAAAAGAGCACTGCCGGATCAGGAGTTTTGCCTTTCGCGGGTTTCAGATCGGCGTGACAGCCCACGCAGTTGAGCGCAAAGGTCGGGCTTTTTTTCGTGACGGTCTTTTCGTCAAAGTGGCAGGTGAAGCAGTTCGGATGACCCGGACTGCTCATGACTTCGCCTTTGCTGAACTTTGCGCCGAGAATCGTCACCGGCTCCTGGTTCATCGTGTGGCATTCGCTGCAATTGAACTTGTCGAGATAATCCTTGTGCGTTTTGTGCGAAAAGGCGTCACCGAACTGCGAGACTTCGACTGCCGGATTGGGAAAGCTGCGCAGGTTTTTTTTCATTACTGCCGAAGCCGTCGCGTTGCTGCCGTGACAGATCACGCACATTGCCGGAAAAACGCCGCTCACGACGGCCTGACGCCCGGTGAATTCGTGACAGTCGGTGCAGGCTGAATGCGTCGTGCGGTCGCCCGGCTTCGTGTTCGGGTAAGCGGCGACATCCTGCTTTTCCTTTGTGACCGTGTGGCAGTAAGCGCATTCGAGCTTCTGCGTTTTCGCCGTCCCCGGCACTTTCACATCGCCCATATGCGATTTGTGAGTGAAGCTGCCGTATTTGGCTTTGGCCGGGCCTTTGCCCTGCGCGCTGGCTTCAAACGGAGACTGCGGCCACAGCCTGTCTGCATAGAGCAGGGCCGCGACACAGGCGAGAAAGAGAATGACGATCAGTCGTTTCATAGACACCGACAGTCACCGTGCGGTCTGCCGCCGGGGAGGGGCAGACCGGACACCGTGCGGAAAGGGAACGGGGGTCGGAAATCCCGAATCTTACAAAGGCCGGAGGTCAGAGGTTACACAACAGTGACCGAAGCTCCGGCAGCATCTTCAACCGCTGTCGCATAACCTCTGACCACCGGTCTTTACAGATTGGGATGACGTGGGAATTTCACGTAAGGCAAACGGATGCCGCGCACAAAGAACTGATCGGCGCGAATGTTGGCAGGCGCTTCAAAGCTCACGCTGCCGGTTGAGGCAATGATGTCGTCCTGATCAACGCCGTCACCGCTGATGCCGATGGCGCCGACCAGCACGCCGTTTTTATAAAGCGGCACGCTGCCCGGAAAAATCTGAATGCCGTTGGGCAGCGCCGGAATCGCTGTGCAACTCGGCGCAGGCGCTCCGCTCAGCACATTCACCAGCGCCGTCAGCACCAGATCCACCTGCAGCCCGTCATTGAACGGACTCCATTCAGTGATGGGTTTTGAGAACGGCCCGTTGAGCGTGTCATTGATGCCGTCAGGAAAGAACGGACGACTCAGAAAACCACCGGCCCGGTCGGTGAAAGCCACGCTGCCATCAAGCTTGAGACTGTCTGCGGCGGCGGCATCAACGTACTTTGCAAACTTCCCGCCTTCTGCCGCACGCAGGACTGACGCGGCAGCCGGGCTGCTGTAAAAGGCTGCCGTGCGCGCTTTCTGTACGCAGACATCGAAGCCGAAAATCGGCGCGTCAATCGTGCTGAACAGGCCCAGCACGACGCCGTTCGTGTCAACGACCGCAATGTTGACCTCTGCCGGTGAACCGAGCGGGCGACGAATCGCGGCGCGCGTGCGGTAAGCCTGCTGCGCGGCCTGCGTGATGACGGTGTTGACATCGTTCGCCGTCAGCTTGACGGTTGCGGCTGAAGTGCTGCCCTGGAAGGGATAGTAACGCGACACATCAACGCGGCCTGGAATGCCGCCAAGCGTGAGCGGCTTGAAGGTCGAAGCCTGCGCGGCGCGAATCGGGAACTGCGGACTGACTGCGCCGGGCAGCGTCGCAAAAGCCGCTGCCTGCACGCCCGTTTGCGGCGCATTGACAAACGGCAGCCTGACGCCATCGGCCAGAATCTGATCGCCGCGAATCGCTTCAGGCGCTTCAAAGCCCTGCGTCGCTGCGACGGCAATCAGCTCTTCGAGCGGCACGTCCTTGTCGGTCGGGTCGAGGTCAATACCATAAAATCCGTCGCCCTCGATGCCGACGCCGCCTGCGGCCACGCCGTTTTTATAAAGCGGAACTCCGCCGGGATCACCGGCCAGGCCGAGCGGCAGGTTCGGTTTCTTGACATCGCTGCACGGCAGTTGCGAAAACTGCACGCCAAAAAGCGGCCCTGAACCCGTGAAATCAACGCCCGGCGGAAAGTGTTCCTGAATGATGAAACTCGCGGTGCGAGTCGTGAAGGCATTGCCCTGCGTGCTGAAAAACGAAGCCGTCCCCGCCTTTGAAATCGCTGCCAGAGCCGCCGCGTCATTCAATGGCGCAGGCGCGCCAGCGAGCGGCAGACGCTGGCCTTCGAGCGCATCGCCTCCGGCGACACCGCGCGCCGGTTTGGCTTTGCCGTTGAAATCCTTCAGGGCGCCAACCAGGATGTCGTTGCGCGCGCCGGTCATCTTGAAAACACCCAGCACATTGCCTTCGTGGTCGGTCACGGCGACAGTGACTTTGAGGCCGACCTGCTGCGCTTTGGTGACCGCCTGGGCGATGACCGTTTGCACGTCGGTGGCTGAAAGGTCATTGACTCCGGCGGTGGCTTCACCCGCCAGTTTCATCTGCACGATGTTGCTCGTCATCCCGTCGGCGCTGATTGTGAGATCAACCACGCCGCCCGGCGCGTGCGAGGGAATCTGAAGATTGACCTGGTCGAGTCCGGCAAAACTGTTCTGCGGCCCGGCATACATTGGCGTAACTTCAACGCCGCCGACGCGCACTTTCAGGTTCTGCGCGTGTCTCAGGCCGGTGCCGAACAGCACCAGGTAATTCGGCTTCCAGACGGTGCCGAGTTCGATGGTGCGCGGTGAACCGTCGCTGTTGACGGCTGATTCATACACAATGCCGTCATAGGTCGAGAGCGCCACCGGCACGCCGCGCCCGTTGGAAAGAAACGTAAAAACCGCAGGCGAGCAGGGCGCAATCTGCAATTCGCCGCGCGACACGACACCATCGCCGTTCGTGACGACGACCTGCGCCGTTCCGGTCGGCAGGTTTTCAGGGACGAGGTAATTGATTTGTCCTGCTGAAACAAAAAACAACTGCACCTGATGCTCGACATTGTGGCTGTCAATCAGCTTCACTGAAGTTCCGGCCAGGTTTTCCGGCAGCGGCAGCCGTTCGGCCACTTCGGTGCGCGAGGCGAGGCTGGTGCCAAAGGCGGCGGCAATTGATCCGGGCGCGAGCGGTGAGGCATAGCTGGCGGCATTGACCGTGACAACCTGGGTCAGATTATCGGCCTGAACCCTGAGCGCCGGGCGCAGTGCGGCAACAGCCAGCAGCAGCAGACATAAGGCAGGCAGTGAAACAATCCTGACAGGACGAGTGACGAGCAGCCGGAAAGTTGCGGGTTGTTTCGCTGTGGACATCAGAAGACCTCTGTAAATTTGCCGGTTCAGGAGCCTGGCGAACTGCCCTGGTGCAAATCAGGCTTCGCGGCTCAGATCGTTAACAAGGTCAGTAAAACAGCAACAGGCCGGGAACAAACAGGCCGATGAAGACTCGCCATTCGGGGACGGGACAGGCAAAGCTTCATCACTACTGCACTCCTGCCATCGGGACAACTGCTGCCTGACGGCGTGGTGCTGATGGTCTCGAAAATAGCAACGCTGGGGCATGAATGGCTGAGAATATAGACGTGCCTGGCGGCTCTGGCAAGGAAAAACTGGCTGTCTGGCAGAAGTGCGGACAGGATGAGAAACTAGCGCCCGATGAATATCACGACCCGACTGATTCTGTTGCTGACGATGGCGGTCAGCCTGACGCTGGCTGTGGCGAGTTTCTTTATGCTGCGGCAGCGCGCCGCTGAACTTGAGGCGGCGGCCCGGGACGAAGTGCGGGCACACGCCGTCACGCTGCGCATTGCGCTTGAAGAGGACTATGCCACCGGGCGCGCACTCGACGCGCAGCGGCTGATTAATCGGCTGCGCGAGAATTCACGCATTTACGGCGTTTTTCTCTTTGACCGTGAAGGCCGGATGACAATGGCCTCCAATGATTTTGTGCCTGACGAAGACCGCCACATCAGCGAGGCGCAGCGCGCGATGGCGACGGGCGAGCCGATTGAACTGGCGCGCAGCATCAATGGCGAGGAGGTTTTCTCAATTATTGCTCCGCTGCGACTGGGACGCGATTTTATCGGCGCGCTCGAAATCGCGCAGCCGATTTCGTTTGTCAGAGCCGACATTCGCCACACGCGCCGCAACACGATGATTACGGCCATTCTGCTGGCGCTGACGATTTTTCTGGTGGTGCTGGTCGTGACGCATTACAGCCTTTCGCAGCCGGTCAGAGAACTGCTCAGCGGGGCGCTTGCGGTCGGGCGCGGCGATCTCAGTTACCGCGTGGCCGTGCGGCGTCACAGCGGCGAATTCACGATTCTGGCGCGCGAATTCAACCGCATGGCTGATTCGCTTAATGAACAGCGGCTGGCCGCTGCGCACGAAGCCGAGGAGCGGCTGAATCTTGAGCGTCGCCTGCGCCACAGTGAAAGGCTGGCTTCCATTGGCAGTCTGGCCGCCGGAGTCGCGCACGAAATGGGCGCACCATTGCAGGTCATTGACGGGCGCGCGCGACAACTGCTCAATAACCCTGAGGCCACGCTTGATGTCAGGCAGCGCAATCTGACAATCATCTGCACCCAGGCTGAACGCATTACGCGCATCGTCAGACAGTTGCTCAATCTGGCGCGGCCCTACAATTTGCGCAAACAGCCGGTTGACCTGCCGCGCCTGCTCGCAGGCTGTATTGAGATGATCGAACCGCAGGCGGTGCGCGCCGGGATTGAGATTCAGACCGGCCCGGTTGAGAATCTGAAAGTTGAAAGTCTGAAGGTCGAAGCTGACGCCGACCTGCTGCACCAGGTCTTTCTGAATATCTGCCAGAACGCCGTGCAGGCGCTCACGGCAGGCAGCCAGCCGCACAAGCGACTATGGATTGAATTCAATGCAGCGATCAGGGACGGGCGTGATTTTGTGGCTGTGCGCGTGGCTGACAATGGCGGCGGCATTGCGCCGGAACATCTCGATAAAATCTTCGACCCGTTCTTTACGACCAGAGAGATTGGCCAGGGCACAGGCCTCGGCCTCGCCGTTTCAAGTCGCATGATCGAAGAACACGGCGGCTGGATTGAAGCCGCCAACAACCCGGAAGGCGGAGCCACGTTTTCAGTTTATCTGCCCCGGACGAATGAACCCGACGGACAAGCGCAATGATGAAAGCCCGACTGCTGATTGCCGAAGATGACGCTGATCTGCGCGACCTGCTCCAGGACGATCTGGAAGACGCCGGATATGAAACCTTTGCCGCCGTTGATGGCCGCGCCGCGCTCGCGCACATCGAACGCGAACGCGAAACGATTGACCTGCTGCTGACCGACGTGCGCATGCCCGGCCTGACCGGCGACAAATTACTTGAAGCAATGCGCTCGAAAAGGCCCGAATCGCCCGTCATCGTCATCACGGCTTTTGGTTCGGTCGAGCAGGCGGTCGAGATGGTCAAGGCCGGAGCCTTTCAATATCTGACCAAGCCATTCGCTACCGATGAACTGCTGCGCGTCGTGGCCAGCGCCCTTGAACAAAGCGCACCGCAGCGTGAACAGGCGCGGTTGCGGCGCGAAATGCCGGTGGCTCCGGCGCGACTGATCGGCGCGTCACGACCGATGCAGGAACTTTACCGGATGATCGCCCGCGCCGCCCGCAGCGCCAGTACCGTGCTGATTACGGGCGAATCGGGCACGGGCAAGGAACTTGTCGCCCGCTCGGTTCACGAAATGTCAGGCCGCAGCGGCGCTTTCGTGCCCGTCAACTGCGCGGCGATTCCGGCTGAACTGATCGAATCGGAACTGTTCGGCCATACCGGCCAGGCTTTCACCGGAGCAAAGCAGGCCCGCGCCGGACTTTTTGAGGCAGCCGACGGCGGCACGCTTTTTCTGGATGAGATTGGTGAACTGCCGCTGCCGGTGCAGCCGAAGCTGCTGCGCGTATTGCAGGAAGGCACGGTGCGCCGCGTCGGCGCTGACCGCGAGCGTGAAATCAGCGTGCGCGTGGTGGCCGCGACCAATCGTGATCTGGAAAAGGAAGTCCGCGAGAATCGCTTTCGTGAAGACCTTTACTGGCGGCTCAATGTCATTCACCTGCACATTCCGCCGCTGCGCGAACGTCCCTTTGACATTCCGCTACTGGTCGAGCACTTTCTGCACAAGACCGCTGAAACGTCACGGCAACCGGCGCTCAGCGTCACGCCTGAAGCCCTGGCCGTGCTGACGGCTTATGCGTGGCCGGGCAATGTGCGGGAACTGGAAAATGCCCTGGAGCGCGCGGTGGCGCTGGCCGAAGGCCCGTCGCTTGGGCCGGATGATCTGCCGGAGCGCGTGCGTTCGAGCGGGCAGACTTCGGCGCTGCTCGCCCGCGCCCGCGAACAGCGGCTGACCTTGCAGGAACTGGAGAAGGAATACATCCTCGAAACGCTGCGGCTGACAGGCGGCAACAAATCACGCGCCGCCGAAATTCTGGGCTTTGACCGGCGCACGCTGCACCGCAAGCTCGATGAATACCGCGCCGCCGATCCCTCGTTTGAACTGTAGCCGGAACTGAGCGGTCAGTTTATGCCCCTGGTACGCACGCTTCCAGCGTGCCGGGGTTTGCAGAAACAATAATTTCCTGAAGCCCGGCACGCTGGAAGCGTGCGTACCCAGGGGCATAAACTGACCCTGCTGCCACACGCGACTTTCAACGAGATGATTGACTTCCAAATAACTGATGTGCTATCAAGCCCGCGCCAAATTCACAGGCTGCTTTTATATTCACGACTGATGAAATCACAATCGGCAGCGCCGGTTTTACTTTGAACAGCAGCCGTCAGGGTCAGCAGGCCTCCCCGACCAAAGGCCACATCTCATCACTGCCCTGCCGCGAGACTGGTTTTCAAAGGCGCTGCGTAATGCACCATTGATTTCTTGCCCCATCGCTCGTCGCACTCTGAATTGATTCAATTCGATTCCTGTTTTCAAGCTCTGATCTTTTGAGTCACCTGTGCCGCTTCCATCCCCCGTTGCGACAGGATCGCTGTTGCTGTGCGGCCTGACATCTGATCCTGATCACCTGCTGATCTGTGGAGGAGACCACTTTGCGAAGCCTGGCCTTCACTCTTGCGCTTGTCTTCCTGCTGGCCGGTACGATGGCTGTGCCTGCTCAGAATGCGCCTGCTCAACCGCCATCTGAACTGCCCGGCAAACTTCCGGCAGACCCGGCGGCCTCAACGCCTGAGGCGCAGGCCGATCAGAAAAAGGCTGCGGCTCAGACGCCGGACAAAAACAAACAGGCGCCGCCGGAGAAAAAAGAGCCGTTCAAAACTCCTGACCGCCCGCTTGGCGCTGCCGGGCCGTCAAAGGATGAGAACACGCCGGGCGATGGCGATTACCGCGTGATTGAAGATCGCTGGCGCATCGGCCTTCCGTCTGATCCGCGTTACGTGCGCGGCAGCATTCTCAATCCTTATCGTCAGAACGTCCTCAAGGGCGATTATCCGATCATCGGTCAGCACGTGTTTCTCAACGTGACGCTCTCAAGCGAAAGCACGCTTGTGCTGCGACGGCTGCCCGTGCCGCAGGACGTGAGCAGTCAGAATCCGGGCAGCTTTGAATTTTTCGGACGCGGGCGGCAGGAATTCTTCAATCAGAATTTCTTCTTCTCGTTTGATCTGTTTCACGGCGACACTTCATTCAAACCGGCTGACTGGCGGCTGCACATCACGCCGGTGCTCAACATCAATTACCTGCGCGCCCGCGAAAACGGCATCGTCAACATTGACGTGCGCGAAGGCAAAACGCGCCTTGACGGCTTTGTCGGCTTTGAAGAACTGTCCTATGAAATGCGCCTCGGCGACACGACGAAAATCTTTCCGTTCCTGCGCGGCAAGGGCAGCGTGAAAGGTCGCTCGCCATCATTCGACACAACTTCGGTGCGCGTTGGCGTACAGCAGTTCAACTCGGATTTTCGCGGCTTTATTTTCAATGACGCGAACCTCGGCGTCAGACTGTTCGGTAATTACCAGGCGAATCGCTATCAGTTCAATGTGGCGTACTTCAACATGCTGGAGAAGGAAACCAACAGCGAACTGAACATGATCAACTTCCGCGACCTGGCCTTCCGCGATCAGAAGGTCTGGATTGCGAATCTCTATCGCCAGGATACTTTCGTCAAAGGCTACACGGCGCAACTGAGCCTGCATTACAACACCGACCAGCCGAGCGTGCATTACGATGAAAACGGCTTTCTGGTGCGGCCCGCCAAGATCGGTGACGTTGCGCCGCATCACGTGCGCACGGGTTATCTGGGCTGGACGGGCGACGGGCATTTCGGGCGCGTCAACATCACGCACGCTTTTTATGAAGTGCTGGGCCGCGACACGCGCAACCCGATTGCCAGCCGCGCCACGCACATCAACGCGCAGATGGCTGCCGCCGAAGTCTCGGTGGACCGCGACTGGCTGCGTTTGCGCGGTTCGGTCTTTTACACCTCCGGCGATTCAAAGCCGACTGACGGCACGGCGCGCGGCTTTGATTCGATTCTCGACAATTCAAGTTTTGCGGGCGGCAAATTCAGCTTCTGGAGTTCACAGGGCATTCGCCTGACGCAGACCGGCGTGGCGCTGGTTGAACCGCACAGCCTGATTCCGAGCCTGCGCAGCAGCAAGATCGAAGGCCAGTCGAATTTCGTCAATCCGGGCCTGACGATTTACAACCTCGGCCTTGACGCCGACATCACGCCAAAACTGCGCGGCTTTCTGAATTACAACTATCTGCGCTTCAACCGTACCGAACCGCTCGAACTGGTGCTGTTTCAGCCGGGGATTCGCCACGAGATCGGGCATGACCTCGGCCTCGGCTTCATCTATCGTCCGCCGCTGACCGAAAACATCATCATCACGGGCGGCGTGTCAGGACTGCTGCCGGGCCGGGGCTTCACGGATATTTACAGTTCCAACTGCAACGGCACACCGCAGGGCTGCGGCGCGGGCCGCCCGCCACTGTGGGCCACGTTCCTGTCGGTGAAATTCACTTACTGAACCGCGATCAGTGACGTTCATCAACACTCTGCCCCAATGAAGAAAAAGACTGCGCTGGCTCAGGCAAAACGAACTGCACCATCGTTCTCTGACAATTCACCCGCTGCCCGCAGGCTGTACCAGCGTGTCCGCGAGATTCTCGAACAGTCGCGCCTGCGCGTCGCCCGCAGCGTCAACACCGAAATGGTGCGCGCTTACTGGCTGATCGGACAGGCCATCGTCGAGCAGGAACAGAAAGGGAAGTCACGCGCCGATTACGGCGAGCGGCTGATTGAATCATTGTCGGAGCGGCTGACAGCGGATTTCGGCAGGGGATTTCAGTCGCGCACGCTGTGGTGGATGCGCGACTTTTATCTCAAATTCCCGATTCTGAACGCGCTGCGTTCAGAATTATCGTGGACGCATTACCGGCTGCTGCTGAAGGTTGAAAACCCGCAGGCCCGTGAGTTCTATGAAACCGAGTCTGCCGCTGGCAACTGGTCAACGCGACAGCTTGAGCGACAGATCAATTCGTTCTTTTACGAACGCGCCGGGCTGTCGAAGAACAAGCGCAAAATGCTGAGCGAAGGACGCACGAAGGGCGAGCAGTATGAAGCCGGTGATTTCGTCCGTGATCCTTACGTCCTTGAATTTCTCGGCCTGCGCGCGTCGCCGGAACTGACTGAATCACAGATTGAAACTGCGCTGCTTGACCACATTCAGGAGTTTCTGCTCGAACTCGGCAAAGGATTCTCATTTGTCGGCAGGCAGGTGCGAATCACGATTGATGGCGATCACTTTTACATTGACCTGGTTCTTTACAACCGGCTGATGCGTTGTTTCGTTCTGATTGATCTGAAGACGGGCAAACTCGTGCATCAGGACATCGGGCAGATGCAGCTTTACACCAACTGGTACTCACGCGAGATGCGCGAAGAGTGGGAAAACCCGGCTGTCGGCCTTCTGCTGTGCGCTGACAAGAATGATGCCGTGGTGCGCTACACGCTGCCTGAAGATAACCGGCAGGTTTTCGCCTCGCGTTACAAGCTGTATCTGCCGACTGAGGAAGAGATCGTGACGGAACTCAGACGTGAACAGGATGCGCTCGCGCTGCGGGTGAAAACCGATGCAGCGCGTGATGCCGGGTGAAATCCGGCGCTGCCGCCGCGCGCGTAAGAAGTGACGTAGTCCAATCCCAAAACCGAAAGGAAACACTATGTCATCAGAAAACACACAGCAGGTTGTTGCCGATTATTTTGCCGCTATTCGCGCCATGGACAGAGAGGCGTGGATTGCCACCTTTGCCTCCGATGGCGTCAGTCATGATCCTTACGGCGCGCCGGAACATCGCGGTCACGATGCGTTGCGACAGTTCTTTGACGGCATTGCCGGAGCCTTTGAAACCGTCGGCCTGACCGAAGATCAGGTCTTTGCGGCAGGCAATCGCGTGGCCGTGAAATGGACGGGCAGGGGCACGGGCAGGAACGGACGCGCCGTGACCTTTGAAGGCATTGACGTTTTTGAATTCAACGAAGCCGGGCTGATCCAGACCGCGTGGGCTTACTGGAATCCGGCGGCCATGATGGCTGAACTGATGAGTTGAAACTGCGAAACTGCAACGAGGCACAGGGCCGCAGCACTGAACCGCTGCTGTCCTGTGTTTCTTTCCACGCTTCGCGGACAGGTTACGTTTTCTATGAATCACACAATCAGACGCACCAAACTGATCCTGCTGCTCAGTCTCATCATTGTTGTGGCAGTGACGCTGTTCTCATCCGATCGCAGTTCGCAGGCGGCGAACGAACCGGTCAGCAGTCACGGCGCGGCTTCAGACACTGAAGCGCAACAGAAGAAACCAAAGAAGGTCAATCCGAAATCGCAGGGGTGCGTGGTCTGCCACACCGGCACTGAATCCATGCATCCGGGCGAAACGGGCGATGATGACCTGGGCATCGGCTGCGCTGATTGTCACGGCGGCGATCCTTCAGCGGCAGACAAGAAAAAAGCCCACGTGCAGCCGCGATTGAAGGAGGTCTGGAAGACGACTGCCAATCCGAAGGAACTGAATGCCACAGAGAATCTGGAAAGCGATGAATACATCCGCTTCGTCAATCCCGGCGATTTTCGCGCGGCTGAACTGAGCTGCGGCACGGCTGAATGTCATCAGCGCGAAGTGGCGTTTGCAAAGAAAAGCATGATGACGCACGGCGGCATGCTGTGGGGCGCGGCGCTTTATAACAACGGCGCGTTCCCGTACAAGAACGCGCGCTTTGGCGAAGCTTACGGCAAGGACGGCGAAATCCTGCAGGTCTTTACCAATCCTGCGCCGACTGCGGATGAGATTGTGAAGAAAGGCATTCTGCCCTACCTGCTGCCGCTGCCGCGCTGGGAGGTCACGCAGCCGGGCAACATCCTGCGCGTCTTTGAGCGCGGCGGTGAAAAGAAGGGGCTGCCCTCTGACATCGGCTCGCCCAATCCTGACGAAGTGGCGGGCAGACCCGAAGTCAAACTCAGTGATCGCGGCCTCGGCACGCGACTGCGCACTGATCCGGTTTTTCTGGGTTTGCAGAAAACGCGCCTGCTTGATCCGCTGCTCTCGCACTTTGGCACGAACGACAATCCGGGCGATTACCGCTCATCGGGCTGCACGGCCTGTCACGTCGTTTATGCCAATGACCGCGATCCGAAACATTCCGGGCCGTTCGCCAGGTTTGGCAACCTCGGTCACTCGCAGACGGCTGACCCGACCATTCCCAAAAACGAACCCGGCCATCCGATCAAACATCAGTTGACCAACGGCATTCCGTCCAGCCAGTGCATGGTCTGTCACGTTCATCCGGGCACGAACATGGTGACGACTTATTACGGAATGACGTGGTGGGATAATGAAACCGACGGCAATCTGATGTACCCCGACAAGCAGCCCGATCTGAGCGAGGAACAGAAGGACGCGATTCAGCGGCGCAATCCCGAAGGTTCGGCGCTGCGCGGCAAATGGGGACAGGACGAAAAGTTCCTGGCTGACATTTACACCGATGTGAATCCGAAGGCACAGCGCACACAGTTCGGTGATTTTCACAGTCACGGCTGGGTCTTTCGCGCCGTCTTCAAGCAGGATCGCAAGGGCAATCTGCTGACCGCACGCGGCACCAGAATCAAACCTGACGACCCGGACAAGTTCAAGAAGGTCGTTCACCTCGAAGACGTGCATGCCAAAGTCGGGATGCACTGCGCTGACTGCCACGTTGCTTCTGACGTACACGGCAACGGCAATCTGTATCAGGAACCGCGTGCCGCCATTTCGATTGACTGCATTGACTGTCACGGCACGATTGAGAAACCCGCCAGTCTGATTCTTTCCGGCCCGGCAGCAGGCGCAGGCCGTTTCAAGGGCAAAGTCATTTCAGTCGGCAAGGATCTGACGAAGATCAAGGCCCGCGATGAACGCGGTCGGCAGATTGCAATGTTCCAGCGCGCCACGGCTGAACGCCCGGTGAAGAAGAAGAACGAGAAGGGCGAGGAAGTCACCTTCAATAACGGCGAGATCATTCAGAACTCGCTCGTCGAACCCGGCAAATGGTGGCGCGTCGTGCAGACCGCAGACACCGTCACGCCTGGCAAAAAGGATTACAACGACGCTTCGGCTTACGCCAAGACAGTGCAGCGCGACGGCAAAATGTGGGGCGACACCGCAGCCGGTGAAGAAAAGCTCGCGCATGCCAACAGCAATATGACCTGCTATGCGTGCCATTCATCGTGGACGACGAGTTGTTTCGGCTGTCACCTGCCGATGACGGCCAACAGGCAGAAACCGATGCTGCACAACGAAGCCGAGCAGAACCTGCGCAACTGGACGCAGTACAACTTCCAGACTTTGCGCGATGACGTTTATATGCTCGGCAAGGATGGCACGGTCACGGGCCACCGCGTTGCGCCGACGCGTTCGACCTGCGCGATTCTCGTCGGTTCGCAGAACCAGAACCGCGAATGGATCTATTCGCAGCAGCAGACGATTTCTTCTGAAGGTTACAGTGGTCAGGCTTTCAGTACTTACGTGCCGCACACGGTCAGCACTTCAGAATCGAAGATCTGCACCGATTGTCATCTCTCAAAGAGCGGCGACAACAATGCGTGGATGGCGCAGATTCTGATGCAGGGGACGAACTTCACCAATTTCATTGGCCGCTATGCGTGGGTCGCTGCCGGTCATCACGGACTTCACGCCGTCGTCGTCACCGAGCGCGACGAACCGCAGGCTGTGATTGGTTCGAGCCTGCACAAGCTGGCTTATCCTGACGAGTACAAAAAACACGTCGAGAAAAACAAAGGTGAACTGAAGGAAGCCTATGAGCATCACGGCAATCCTGAAGCCCTGAGCATTCAGGTGCGCGGCGAATACGCCTACGTCGCCAGCGGCAAGGGAGGCCTGCGCGTTTACGACATTGCCAACATTGACAACAAGGGCTTCTCGGAGCGCATCACGACCGCGCCGGTTTCGCCGCTCGGCCAGCGGCTTTACGTTGACACGAAATATGCGACGGCGGTGGCTTCACCGACGACGCTCGGCGTTGATCCCACGGCTTCGCTGCCCGACAGCATCTTCCCGAAAAAATACCGCATTCACCGGCCTGAAAACGAAGAAGCGGTCAATCGTGACGACAAGCAGCCGATTCATCCGCTCTATGCGTTCCTCTACGTCACTGACCGCGAGGAAGGCCTGATTCTGGTCAATGCGGCGACGCTGCTTGACGGCAACCCGTCGAACAACTTCCTCAAACGCACGCTGACCTGGAATCCGAACGGCATTCTCAAAGGCGCATCGAACATCACGATTGCCGGGACGTATGCTTACATCACCTGTGATCGCGGCCTCGTAATCGTGAACATCAACAATCCGTTCGAGCCGAAAGTCGCGGCAGAAGTCACCAGCCTGAAGCATCCGCATTCAGTGGCCGTGCAGTTCCGTTACGCTTTCGTCACCGATGAAGAAGGCCTGCACGTCATTGACGTGACAATGCCCGAACAGGCAAAGGCCGTCGAAGGCGCAGTGGTGAAGATCGAAGACGCGCACAATCTTTACCTGGCGCGCACGTATGCTTACGTCGCTGCCGGAAAGAACGGCATCGCCATCGTGGATATTGAACGACCCGAAAAGCCGAAACTCGATCAGACCTTCAACGCGGACGGAAAGATCAATGATGCGCACGACATCAAAATCGGCATGACGAACAATTCGCTGTTCGGTTATGTCGCAGACGGTAAGAACGGCCTGCGCGTGGTGCAGATGATGTCGCCGGAAGAGAACGCGAATATTTACGGCTTCTCGCCGAAACCGACGCCGAAGCTGGTGGCGACCTTCCCGATGGAAGGCGAGGCGCTCGCCGTGTCTGAAGGTCTTGACCGCGACCGCGCGGTTGATGAATCGGGCAATCAGTTGACGGTCTTCAATCGTCGTGGCGCGCGCCCGTTCAATCAGGCCGAGATGCAGCGGATGTACCTGCGCGATGGCAAACTGTGGACGGTGACTGATGATGTGCCGCCGCGTCCGAGAAAGCCGCAGACCAATGCCGAAGCCGGTAAAGGCTGGCTGAGTCTGCCCGACCTGACCACGCCCGGCATGCTTTCGCTGTACCTGATGCTGATGATGCTCGTTGGCGGCGTGAAGTATGCGCGACGCCGGGAATGATGACGCACATCAGCAGGCAGACAGGGGCAGTCCATCACGATCAGAGCGATGAACTGCCCCTTTCATTTTGTCAGACCGACAGAAGGCAGCACAGGCCGGGATCAGGCCACCGGATTTTTGCAGAAATATCAGCCGGCAACTGAAAACCAGGCTGGTTCACACAGCCGTATCCCACCGACAAGGAGAAAAAACATGAATAGACGCTCAATCCACCACCTGCTTGTCCTGACGCTGTTCGTCACCACGCTGCTTGCGCCGATGATTGACGCCAGACCGCGCCCGCGTCCGACCCGCGCTGCGCGGCCCGCTGTGCAGACTGCTGCCGCGACTCAGCGTCCGACTGCCGCCGCAATGATCTGGCAGCGCACGGAACTTTACTTTGGTTCGTCCAAACCCGATGGGACGGTCGTGACCGAAGCTGAGTTCATGCAGTTCATTGACACGACCGTGACGCCGCGTTTCCCCGATGGGCTGACAGTACTGACCGGCTACGGCCAGTTCCGCAACTCCGCTGGTCAGATTATCAAGGAGCGTTCGATGGAACTGATCCTGCTTTACCCGCTCACGATGCGCGATGCTCACCGCAGGATTGAAGAGATTCGCGCGGCTTACAAACAGATGTTCCAGCAGGAATCAGTGCTGCGTGTGGACAGCTTGGCGGCGGTTTCATTCTGAACCAGGGACTGAACGATTTAACTCTGAAGGAACACGAAGCGGCACCCGGCAGCCCTTCGTGTTTGCCTTCGGGCGACAGAGATGGAAAAATCCTGAGCCTGAACTGATTGCCTGGTTAGTCTGATATGCCTTCAGGACGCACGCACGACATCATCACTTTTGCGCTGATTCCGCCGGTCGTCATCGGCGGCTGGATGTACTGGAACACATGGCCGCTGGCTTGCATTGTTACTGCGGCGATGGTCTTTGCCGGGCTGATGTTCGGGCCTGATCTTGATTTGTACAGCAGACAGTACAAACGATGGGGGCCGCTGCGGTTCATCTGGGTGCCTTATATGATGGCGATTGGCCACCGGTCGCGGCTCTCACACGGGCTGGTGCTGGGCACAATTTTCCGGGTGCTGTATTTCATTGCTGTTTTTGCGCTGCTCGCAAGCGTGACGCTTTATGTGCGGCAGCGTTATCTGTACGGCGCGCAGACCACCTGGAGCGCTGAGTTTGAGCGCGTCAGTCTGGATCTGGGGGCGTTCTGGGAACGCACCGACAAACAGTATTTCAAGGCCGCATTCGCCGGGCTGTGGCTGGGCGCAGCCGCGCATACGATTTCTGATGTGGTCTGGTCTGTGATGAAGCAGATCTGGAAAGCGGTCTGAAAAGCGGCCTGCCTCAGCAGTCGCTCCAGGCCCGGCAATTCAGCCTGTCAGGGGTCAGTCAGCGTCCTGCTCTTCCAGAATCACCAGTGCCGAATGCCAGCGGGCACGTTCAGGAATCGGCTCGTAGGCATTTTCGTGCCGCGCGGCAAAATCAAGCGCATCCTCGACCGCTTCGCTGAAATCAGGATGAATGCCCTGGCGCATACAGGCATCAAGATGAGTTGACAGAATCCTGATGGCCCATTCACGCTGTTCGGCATTGATCTGATTCAGATTGTCAGTCTGAAATGATTCGGCAGCCTCCCGTTTCAGACGGGATTCAATCAACCTCGCGGCGAGGGAGATGGCGTGTGGATGTTTCATGTCCGCCTCCTCTGAAAAAAGCAGAAAATACTGACCAGACGTTCCTGTCACTGGTGAAAATGCTGCGTGCATACTAGCCATGTGAACCCGCCCGTGCAAGTTAAGACTGCATAAAATCATCACCCCGGTCTTCTGTCGGCGGGCCGGATTTTTTGGTTGTCCGTCGCAGGGGCCGGTGCTATATTCCATTCAACTTCATTGTCTGTGCCCCCTGCGCGATTGCCCCCGCGTCTGGAAATTGTCTCCGTTACTACTGCTGAACGTCCCAGGCGCCGAAGTCGGCGGACTTCACCCCGAGAACAACCATCTTTGCCCTGATGGAGTCAGCGATGAATACATTTTTGCGTGTGGAAATTGACGGCAATGCTCAGAACTGTGCGTTCCTCATCAATCAGTTGCTCAATACCCGCGACGACCTGCTGATTGACCAGCAGGGTCTGCTGCTGATCCCGGAAAACCGCTGGGATGAACTCAGCCGCATTGCGAGTGAATACGCCTGTCAACTGGTGATTGCCGAACGAGCCAGGGAAGCGGCGTGAGGCCCATTCCCGAATTGCCAGGGTCAACTTTCAGATCAGTAAAGCGGGCCATCGGCGGCCCGCCTCCCCAGACCGATCACGCTTATGTTTTTACGACTTGGTCAGATTGTCAGGCAGAAACGCGAAGAGGCGGGACTGACGCTGCAACAGTGCGCGCTGCTCGCTGACCTGCCGGTGAAAAGGCTGCTCGAACTTGAACAGGGCAGCAGCGAAACCGTGAGCTTTGATCTCTGCCATCAGATTGGCAGGGCCATTACCGCAGTCACGGGCCAGCATTTTGTGTTGCAGGATTTGTGGCTGGCCTACTCGGTTGATAATTACCTGCAGACCGCCAAAGGCGCCCGGTAAATTCAGGGCCACACCGTCAGGGCTTGTGCTGCTGCCAGAGACGGCTGCCCGCCGGAGTCGTTTCAAGGCGGCGCGTCAGACCAGGTCTGAGCAGCCTGCTTTCACACAGCGCCGCAATTTCCAGCCGGGCGCTCGCTTCATCAATATCAGCCTCCGCGCCCAGCATCCGGTCAATAATCCATCCGGCCAGTCCAACCCGTTCACTGCCCACTGAAACCGCCAGATGCTCAGGGCTGTAACGTCCGCTCAGTTCCGTCACAATGCCGAGCAGCGCGAGCGCCAGCCTGCTCAGGCCCGCTTCAGTTGCGGTCTCAGGCATGGCAACCGGCGCGGCTGACTGATTTGCCAGATGAATGGCAGAATCAAGCGGCAGTGATTCCTGCCGACTGGTGAGCGGCGCGCGCAGTTCATAATCGCCGCGCAGCCCCCGCGCCACCTGCTGTTCATATAAACGCAGCGTGCAACTCGCATCCAGCGCGGCATAGTGCAACTGCTCAGCGCCGAGCGGGCGGCGGCTCCAGTCGCTGCGCTGTTCAGCCTTGTCAAGCCGCAATCCAAGATGCGTTTCGACCTGCGCCTGCAATGAACATTTGCGTTCACCGCTGCGCCGCGCCGCAAGCATCGTGTCGTGAATCGGTGAAGTGCGAATCTTAAGATGCCGCGACAGGCGCACGGCATCGTAGCTGGCATTGTGAATCGCCTTGGGCCGGGCGCTCAGTTCGAGCGGTGCGCGCAACGGTTCCAGATCAATCGCCGCCAGCGCGTCAATCACTGCCACCTGCGGCTCGCCTTCCGGCTGCTCAGGCGGTCGCCACGCAAGCTGCACCAGCGCGATGCGCTCCTGTTCACGATCCCACCAGTTGATGGTTTCAATGTCGAGCGCGAGCGCAGGAGCCGAACCGAGCCGCGCCATCAGCGCCTCAAGCGACGGCTGATCGCTGATCAGATCAATGTTGTGACTGCTCATTGCTTTCTCTGAAATCCTCGATCACCGGCACATCGTTGCGATCAAGCAGCGCCAGCGCCGCCGCGATGATCTGATGCTGCAGGGCCGGATTGTTCGGTGCGCCCAGCGGGAAACCAAGTTTGTAAGGCACAAACAGTGCGCGTGGCGGGCGAATGACATCAGTGACTTCGTGCAGCAGTGAAATCGAAACGGTGGTAATGCCGACCCGCTCAATTGCCGCCTGAACCAGACCGACCGTCTGATTGCAGGTCGGTCAGACCGGCGTCAGAAAGGCCACGTCAACGCCGTCTTCGCGCAATGCCTGTGCGACCTGCGGCGCGGTTGTTTCAATCAGCATGCGCGGGACGACAATCGAACCCATAAAACTGAAGTGGCGATGATTGAGCGCGCCGATTTCGCCGCGCGCCACCAGTTCGCGGAAGCGATCCAGCGGAAAGACCAGATTGCGGTCGGCCTTAACTCCGGCGTGGTCGAAGGCATCGCTGCGGTGCGATTCAATGAGTGTTGATGTTTCAATCGCGCCGGGAATTTCCCGAAATGAAGTGTCGCCACCCTTGATCGAAAAATCGAAGCCCGGTTGTTCAGGCGTGTGCAGTCCGGCAGTTGTCACCAGCGCGACCCGCGCCGCGCCGAGTGGCTTCGTCAGTTTCGTGACCGGCACGGGCCTGAGGGCATAACGCGAAAAAGGATAGCCTTTCATAAAGAGCCGGTAAGGCAGAATCAGTTCACTGTAACTGGCCATAAATTTGAGGTCATCACTGGTTCGCGTCTTGAATTAATCGCTAATTCTGTATCACCACTCCGGCAAATTTCGGGTGGTAAAGTGCGCTCATTAAAAACGGATGCGCGCCCCGCATCGAACTGAAGCAGAATCCATAAAACGAGGTTACTACCGTGAAAGCAAATATTCCAGCACGCACCCTTGCCACCCGTCTGTTGAGCGCTCACAAACAGTTTCTGACGCCGGATTTGTGCGGTTGCGCGCCCGGCTGTCGCTGCCGTCATTTCACCGAACAGCAGCGCAAGCTGGCGGTGGAGATGCTGACCACGCATATCGAAGCGACCCGTCGCCTGGGCACGCCGGGCAGTTTGAAGGCAGCGGCGACCGACACGATTTTTATGGCTTCGATCAATGAGACTGCTTATGAACCGATTCCGGTGCGCGCGCCTTCGATGGCGTCAAGCCTGTCGGATTCGCATCACGGAGCCTGGGCTGAGGAATTGTAATCGTCTGGTGAGAAACGGCGATCAGCGTCCGGTCTGGCGAGGATGATATGAGGCTTTCTGCAATCTGACGCGATTGTCAGGCGGGTGATTTCTGCCGGTGGCTCTTTGCCCTTTTTTTCTGACTGAATGACTGGCCGCACGATTTTGTGCGCTCCATCGCTGCTGCCCGGCCTTGATGGCGGCGTGATGAGTGCGATATCCGGCCTGGCGCGGGCTGATCTCAAAATGCACCGGATCGCGCATGCCATGCGGCCATTTGAAGCCGTGCTTCTGCATAATCCGCACAATCTTTTTTCCGTCCCTGGTTATCCGGCGGTGACGACGATTGCCCGCCGCGACACCGGCCACATCAACGGCGAGTCCGGCTTCGTGCAATGACGTGCCGGGCCGCGCCGCGCGGTAAATGCCGCGCCGCGAACGGCAGTTGCGCCGGTGATAGCAGCGGTAAATGCCGCTCTGTTCACGCTGCGAACGAAAGGTCGTGGTCAGGCGCGGTCTGAGGCCGTGCCGTTTCATATCACGCAACGCCGCATCCAGATTCTTACGCGCAACCGGATCAAGCGCCGCCAGCCGGTGACTGCTGAGCGCAGGCCGATAACTGCTGCCACGCGCCGCGCGTGGTGAGCGGCTGAAAGCGGTGACGGAAAAACAGAGACAGATAACTGACAGTAACAACAAATGCCGGAGCAGAACGCGGCAGGATGGAATTGAGAAACTCAGCAACGACATGACTTCAGATCAGACGGGCCTGACAAAAGGGGGGCTGAAGGCGGCTGTCAGCTTAACACCGTCAGCCGCCGGATTGGAATCACGAAAAACTCACTTCTTCTGGCTCATGCGCCGGGGTGAATATTTCGTCAGCGTCTGCGTATAGATTTTGATCGAAGCCGGAGTGCGCGCCTTGCCGTCCAGGATGATTTCACGGGCCGACAGCGGCTGATCGTAAGTGTCCCTGTTCGCGCCCTTGTCCTCAGTGATGACGGCGCCTTTCAGCTCAAGTCCGGCAAACAGTCCGCGACTGCGTGAATAAGACAGAATCTGTGATTTCATCAGCACATCGGTTGAAGCAGCGGTGTTGCGTCCGACCGGCCCGGCTGAAGCCGAAGCGCCCGCGCCGAGTTCGACCTTGCCCTTGAGCAATCCCTCCACGCCTTCGGGATTCATAATCAGCAGCACCAGATCAACCTCCTGGCCGCCGATCTGCAAGCCGAAACTGCCGCCGCCAATCGTGAAGAAAGCAGGCGAACCCCAGTTGCCATTGGCGCGGCGGCAACTGATAAGGCCTTTGCCATACTGGCCGCCGACAATGAACCCGGCTTTTTTGACGCCCGGAAAAACGGCCACGCATTCGCACCGGTCGAGCAGTTCCTGCGGCACGGCCTGAGCGTCGGGCGCATTCATAATTTCACGCAGCGCTGTGGCCGCGTGCTGAGCGCGTTCCTTTTCTTCCTTCTCTTCCTTCTCTCCGGCGAGCGTGAAAGTGCCAAGCGACAGCACCGCCGCCAGGGCAAGGCTGACGAGCCTGAATCTGTTCATCAGTTTCTCCTTCATTGGTCTGGTAATGTTGATGGTCAGGTGAAAGGGAACACCACACACGACCCGCCGGGCCTTTTCAGGCGGCGGGTCACGCTCAGTTCTAACCTGACCTGCGCTGATTTTCAAGCAGGGCCGCCATCGCGTGAAGATTGCCGACTCAGCCTGAGATGCGGCGGGACGGCAGAATTACTCGTTCCGCATTCCGTCGGAGGCATTGTAAGATGGCACTATGAAGCGTCGGGACTCAGTACTGGATTCGTTCGCGCTGGCGCCGCTCTCAGCCGGTGACATCATTGACCGCGCCGTGCGGATTTACCGGCGGCAGTTCTGGCGACTGTTGCAGATTGTCGTCTGGCCCAGCCTGCTTGCTTACATCGGCGTGATTATGTGGACGTTCGGCATGCGCAATTTCTCATTCGAGCATGGCGATGCGCGCATCGCGCTGGGCGTGGGAATGCTGATGGGCGGCATGGTTATTTACATCCTCGGCAAGGTGGCGTTTTACGTCGTGCTGGGCGGCACTGCGCGTTCGCTGGTGAATTACTTTCTCGATGACGCGCCGCTTGAGCCGCGCCAGGTTTACCGGACTGTGCGTGAACGGTTCTGGTCACTGGTCGGGGCCACGCTGATGGTGCTGCTGATTCTGCTCACGGCATTTTTCTTCACTTACATGCTGGTGGTGATGTGCGTGATGATTTATGCCCTTGGCGTGGTCTGGATGCTGAGTCGGCTGCCCAACTGGATGCAGGTTGTTTTTCATTCGACGGCGGCGCTGGCCGCAGCGCTGGGGTTGTTCGGATTGTGGCTGCTGGTGCTCAAGCGGATTGTGTTTATTCCGCAGGCGCTGATGGTGGAAGGTCGCGGCGTGTTCAGCGCCATTGGTCGCAGTTTCACGCTGGCCGGTGGCGATGTGCGGCAGATTGGCGCGATTGTGCTGTTCAATTTCTGGCTGACTTTTTCACTGCTGTATATGTTCCTGCTGCCGCTTGGCTGGTACGGCTGGGCCAGTGGCATCAACGGACTCGGCCTGTTCGGTTCCGACGCGCCGCTCTGGTACAACATCGCGTACCAGACGCTGAACCAGGTCAGCGAGATTCTGCTTGCGCCGATTGCGATGCTCGGTTTCACGCTGCTTTACATTGACAGCCGCGTGCGACGCGAAGGATTTGATATTGAACTGCTCGCTAATCGTCAGCTTGCGCCCGTGTCGCTGCCGCCGGTTCAGGCCACACCGGCCCGCGTCGTTGAACCGGCTGACGAGTGGCCGACGTATTCGATTCTCGGTCTGGACAAAATCAGGCCCGCGCCTGCTGTCGCGTCAGAGCCGCCGAATCAGAACACGGCTCAGGAGAGCGACGAGGCAGCAGGCCGGACTTACATCTGCCAGCATTGCGGACACCGGTCAGTCATTGCCAGTCGCTTTGATCGTTTCTGCCAGGTGTGCGGCACTCCGTTCAGTGATCTGCCGGTCGGCGAGGAGGAGGCAGCGCATGAAGTCAGCTAAATCAGGCCACGAAAGCCTGAAGCATGAATATTCACCACAGAAGCCACAGAGGAACACAGAGGAGACCAGATTTTATATATCTTCAGTGAACCTCAGTGTCCGCTGTGGTGAATTCGTGTTTCATTGTGGCGTGTCCCGATTCAGGTTCATGCCTTTCATCCTTGTGCTGCTGTGCGCGGTCGCGGCGCACGCCGCCACGCCTTTCAGCGAATATCTGAGCCGCGTCGGGCAGGCCGCAAAGATGGCCGCGACAATGGCTGATGACACGGATGATGAAGAAGAAATCAAAGACACGCTGAAGACCATCCGCGCCATGCTGCCCGCGACTGAAGACATTGAGTTCAGTCATCAGGTCGTGCACGTTGACAATCTGTGGGTGCATCAGACGCCTGAACGCTGGAGCGCGCAGAAAGGCAAGCAGCGCATCACTCCGGCAGAGGAACTGAAAATCATTGCGGCCCGCCTGAGCGCGCTTGAGCGCCGGTTGCAGAACGCTCAACAGGCTGTGCCGGACGCTGCCGGGTTGCAGGAAAAACTGAAAGGCATTCTGGCGCAGCCGGAATATCAGAATGAACTGAGCCGCGAATCGGCCATTGAACGCTGGCTGAACCGCATCATCAAAGCCATTGATGAATTTCTGTCGCGTCTGTTTGGTTCGCGGGGCAGGCAGCAGGCGCAACCCGGCTCGACCACGCTGCAGATTTTCAGACTGTTGCTGCTCGCCGCGACGGTTGCCGCCGTTGCCTTTGGCCTTTTCAAACTCTGGCAGCGGTTCCGTCAGCAGCGGCAGGTCAAAGAGTCGCCGGAAATGCGCGAGGTGCTGGGTGAAATGATTGAAGAAGGCGCGAGCAGCGAGGATCTGTTCCGGCAGGCCGCTGAAATGGCGCGCCAGGGCAATTACCGGATGGGCATTCGGCGCGCTTACGTCGCGCTGCTCTATGAACTGGAATTGCGCGGCAAACTACAGCTTCACCGCGCCAAAACAAATCGTGATTACCTGCGCGAGGTCAGCGCCGATCAGTACATCTATGCGCCGGTCGAGTATATGACCCGCTCCTTTGAGCGCGCCTGGTACGGCGAATTTGAAACGAAGATGGAAGATTATTCCGGCTTCGTCGAACGTTATCGTGAAGTCGTGAGTGTGAGGTAAAGGCAGATTCGGGCGGGCTGCCCTGATCTCAAATCTCAAATCTCAAACCTGCAATCCCATGCGTCGTTACCTCGGAATTATCATTGCGGTTGCCATTGTGCTGCTGGTGCTGATTGCGCTCAATGCGGTGAGCTTTGTCCAGCTTGATCGCCCGCAGGAAAGCGAACGCGAACCGAACCGCTCAAGTTACAACACCGGCCCGACCGGGACGCGGGCCTTTTATCAGTTGCTTGAAGAATCAGGTTATCAGGTCGCGCGCTGGCGCAATGATTACGAGACGTTGCAGTACGATGCTGCCGATGCCACGCTGATTATGATCGGCCCCGGCTCATCTGCCGAAATGACTGAGCGTGATGAAAGCGCGCTGAAAACCTGGCTCGTCAATGGTGGTCGTCTGCTCGTCATCAGCCGACAGCCGCAGGAACAGTTCTTTTCTGTGTCGGTGATGGCGCAGACTGATAACAAGGCAGCGGATGAAATCAGCGCCAATCCGTCGCTCGATAATCTGATTGATAAAAACAGCGACGTGCTGATTGCGCAACCGACCGCCATCACGCGCAACGTGCGCGGCCTTGAGTTTTCGCGCCTGGCCGCCCGGTTGCAGTTTCAGCCGCCGCCTGCCGTTTCATCCTCAGGGATCAGCAGTTCACCGACTCCGACTCCGGCAATGGAAAAAAAGATTGATGAATCGCTGCGCCGACACGCGCTGCCGCAGGATGAACCGGCCCCGCCACCGCCTCCCGCACCGGTTCAGAAAAAGCGGAGTGAGGATTCATCCGCAGATGATGACACCGATGATCAGAACCTGGCCACAGGGGATGACCCTTTTGACAACACCACATTGACCGCGCCGGTTGTTCACCTGGGCGACAGCAAAGGCGCAGTGCTGGCCGATTTCGATTACGGCAAGGGCCGTGTGATCTTTTTGTCCGATCCGTTTGTCGTCGCCAATAACGGTCTGGTCAGAGGCTCGAATCTGACGCTCGCGCTCAACCTCATCAATGTGCTGGGCGGGAAGGAGCGGCGGCTGCTTTTTGACGAAGCGATTCATGGTTATCAGAGCGTCAGCAATCCGCTGTTTGTCTATTTTCGCGGCACTTCAGTGTTGTGGATTTTCGGGCAGATGGCGCTGATTGCGCTGCTGATTGCTTACAGCGCCGCGCGCCGCTTTGCGCGCCCGATGCCGCTGCCGCAGCCCGACCGTCATTCACCGCTGGAATTCGTCGGTTCGATGGCGAATCTGCAACAGGCCGCGCGCGCCCGTGACCTCGCGCTCGAAAACATCTACCCGCGCTTCAGAACCAGCCTGTGCCGCCGTCTGGGTTTGTCGGTCAAAGCCCGCCCCGACGAAATCGCCACCGCCATCACTCGCCGCCGCCTGCGCCTTTCAGCCGACGAAGTTCGCCGCACCCTGCTCGAAAGCGAACGCGCCCTGGCCGGTTCAGACATTGACGATCAGCAGTTGATGACCCTGGTCGCCACGATGCGACGAATCAGCGCGCAGTTGAAATGAAGTCCGGCAATTGCCGGGCGATCCTTGCGAGTCTGCACTGATGTGCATACACTTCTGAACATGAGCTTCGAGTGGGATCCGAAAAAAGCCGCCAGTAATCAGCGTAAACATAAAATTGATTTTGCTGATGCGGCAACGGTGCTTGAGGACGAAGCAGGTATAACGATTGATGATGACAACCCTGATGAAGAGCGATTTATTACTATCGGAATGGATGCTCTGGGGCGCGTGCTGGTCGTGGTCTGGACGTGGCGGGGTGAAAACGTGCGGCTCATTTCGGCACGCAAGGCCACGCCTTCTGAAAGAGAACAATACAACGAAAGCTTATGAAGAAAGAATACAACTTCAGTAAGGGCAAACGAGGTGCGGTGATTGCACCAGCAGCAGGCAAAACACGCATTACCATTCGGCTTGATGATGAAGTTCTGGCGTGGTTCCGCGAGCAGGTGCATGAAGCCGGTGGCGGCAACTACCAGACACTGATCAATGAGGCATTGCGGGAATATATCAGCCAGCGACCTGAAACGATGGAAAAGGTGATGCGGCGCATTGTCAGAGAAGAAATCCGCAGGGCAGTCTCAAAACCTGCGGGCAAAAAGGTGGCCTGACCGCTGCTGGCCCGAAAAACCGCAACTGTGGATTAACGTCCTGAACCATAAAACCAGGATTCGAACTGGCAAACTTGCTGATAAAGGTCGCAGGCAGGCCGCCGTGGATGCAGGAAGCCGAAAACAATTGCGGCTGTTTTGCAGAGCAGGATTGTGACTGAGGCGCAGGGAAGAAACAGTGGTGAGACCCTGGTCGCCACGATGCGGCACATCAGCATGCGGTTGAAATGAAGTTAAGCCCTGATCGTAATTGTGGAAGCAGGTCAGTGAACGAAAGCCACTCTGAAGCACAAGCCACAGTTGAACTCGCATCGCTTGTTCAATTGAACAGAACAACTGAACCTGAATCAAAGCGGGCAGAGTCGTGCACTGGATAAAAACTCTTTTCCGGGAGACGGTGTTTGGAGTTCCAGCTTTAGCTGGCGGTTTTCGATCCAGGCAGACCAGCGAGGGTGTCAGAAAGTTTGTGTAAACGGACAAAGTGAAGTAAACAACCTGACTTCAGAAAGGAACCTGAACTATGTCCGTTGAACCAAAATCCAGGACACCCGCATTCGACTCTCAACTCATTTCTCAGTTGCTCTCCGGCCGCAAGACCGCCGGAGAAATTGAAGACCTCCTCAAAGACCTCCGCAAGGCCTTCATCGAAAGCGCCCTCGAAGGCGAGCTGACCCACCTGCTCGGCTATGAGAAGCACGCCGCCTCGGGACGCAACAGCGGCAACTCTCGCAACGGCTCTTCCCGAAAGAGAGTCAAAGCCGATGGCTCTGAGGTCGAAGTCAATGTCCCGCGCGACCGCAATAGCGAGTTCGAGCCACAACTGATCGCCAGACATCAGCGGCGGTGGGACGGCTTCGACGAGACGATCCTGGCGCTCTACGCGCGCGGAATGACTACCCGCGACGTGCAGAGTTTTCTGCGCGAGAAATACGACATCGAGGTTTCGCCGGAGTTCGTCTCCGCGGTCTGCGAGTCTCTCAGCGCGGGCGTTCAGGAATGGCGCACGAGGCCACTTCAAGCGGTCTGGCCGATCCTCTACCTGGACGCGCTCTTCCTCAAAGTGCGCGACGAAGGGCGGGTCGTCAGGAAGGCCCTCTACGTTGCGGTCGGAGTCAATCTCGAAGGCCACAAAGAACTGATGGGGCTCTGGCTCGGCCAGGGCGAAGGCGCGAAGTTCTACTTGCAGTTGCTCAATGAACTGAAGTCGCGCGGCGTGGAGGACATCTTCATCGCCTGCGTGGACGGGCTCAAAGGCTTGCCGGAAGCGATCGAGAGCGTCTTTCCGAACACGACAGTGCAGACTTGCGTCGTGCATCTGGTGCGACACTCCCTGAGCTTCGTCAGCGACAAGGAACGCAAGGCCGTGGCCGCTGACCTCAGGACGATCTACCAGGCGGCGACCGAAACCGAGGCCCTGCAAGCGCTGGCGGAGTTCCAGATCAAGTGGGACAGGAAGTATCCGGTCATCTCGCGTTCGTGGCGGGCCAACTGGTCGCGGGTCAAACCGATGTTCGAGTTGCCTGAGGAGATTCGCCGCGTGGTCTACACGACCAACGTGATCGAGTCGCTCAACTTCAGTGTGAGAAAGATCATCAAAGGCCGGAGCGCATTCCCGAATGACGATTCGGTCTACCGGTTGATCTACCTGGGGCTGGAGCAGATCAGTCGGAAGTGGACGATGCCGATCAGGAACTGGAAGGCGGCTCTGCAACAGTTTGCGATCCTCTACGAAGATCGTTTACCGTTAGAAGCGCTGGCCACAACCAGAGCTTGATCGTGATGAATTCCGTTTACACAAAAATTCTGACACCTCCGACCAGCTAAAGCTGGAACTCCAAACACCGTCTCCCGGTGTAATCAGATTTATTAAGTGTCCCGGTTTCGTGTCAAAAGAACTGAGTAAAAACGGTTGCTGAATGCCCGTCTCCTCACGCCATAAAGCCGAGATTCGGTCTCGCAAACCTGTTGATATTCGGAAAGACGGTGGTCAGGTCGCCGGGATTGACGCCGAACCATTGCGCGAGAGTTGAGCAGTATTCATCGGTTGAAATTGTCGGAATCCAGCGCCCGTCGCTGCTGTCGTCAGGGCCGTCAATGCGCTGCACCGGAACCCTGCCGTAAATATCGCCGCCTCTGACTGCGCCGCCCATCACGAAATGATGATTGCCCCAGCCGTGATCTGAACCCCTGCCGTTGCTTTTGTAAGTGCGCCCGAAATCAGAAGCCGTGAAACTTGTCACCTGATTTGAAACGCCAAGCTCGACGGTGGCCTGATGGAACGCATTCATCGCCTGGCTCAGTTCAGTGAGCAGGCGGGCCTGCGTGTCAGGCTGGCCGCCGTGCGTGTCAAAGCCGTCAATCGTGCAGAAGAAAATCTGTCGCCGCAGGCTGAGTTCATTGCGGACTGAAATCAGCTTCGCCACCATCTGCAACTGTTTCGCCAGATCATTTTTGTCAGGAAAGACCGTTTTGAGAACGGGCGCTTTGTCGAGCGCGCTGCTCAGGCGTTTTTCGTTATCAATCGCGCGTTTGAAAATGTCGCTGTAGGTTTTCTCGAACAGATTGTTGTAACCGGCTTCGAGAAAGGCTTTGGTGACAGTCGTGCCGGGATTGCCCCAGGCTTCGTTGTAATACCACAGGCTGATCGTGCCCTCGCTCGAAACCATGTAAGGAAAGACCTGCGCGCCGGTCTGAAAAATATTGGTGCCGGAAAGCGAGACTGACATTGAAATCTGGCTGTTCGAATTGAGCGCATTCATCGCATCGGCGAGCCGCCCGCCCCAGCCCGTCTTTGCCGTTTCGTTCGGCCACGAAGTCTGCCAGTGCACCTGCTGATCGTTGTGCGAAAAAAGCTGTGGCGGCAGCGGCACTGATTCGTCCAGAAACTGCTGTCGTGTGACCGGCACGACGAGCGGGCCGACATTGGCCACAATCGCCAGCTTTTTCTGCGCGAACAATGACTGCAGTTCAGGAATGCCGGGATGAAAAGCGAAATCGCGCCCGTCGCGCGTGGCCGGTGTGATCGGCAGCAGCGATGCGCGCGGAAGGGCCAGCACGCTGCGCGCTGCCGCATACGAGTTGTAATCGCTCTGGCTGTACGGAATCAGCGTGTTGTCGCCGTCATTGCCGCCAAACATAAAGATGCAGACCAGCGCCTTGTAATCAGTGCTTTGCGGCGCGGCAGCAGCCACCAGGCTCAGATCGCTGATGACGCCCGCCGCAGCAGTTGCGCCAACCGCCGCGCAGAATGAATCCCTGAGAAAGTCCCGGCGTGAATGTGACATGAAAGTTCTCCTGAATAACGGATCAGTCATTTCTGAATGGTATATTCCGGCGATGTGATGACCAGATGCACGGCTTCTCTGACTCGTTCATCGGGCCTGCTGGCCGGGATTTTCGAGATGTCGGTGACGAGACTTGTCTTCAGCCTGTCTGACATCCCTCCGGCCATCATCACAGTGTTGAGATGGTCAATCAGTTGCGCCGGACTGGCAGCGAGCGGCAGCACGGCTGAATAGTCCGGCAGCAGCGGTTTTGTTTCGTCCCATTTGAATCCTTCAAAGACGACATAGCGCATGAAATTCGAGATGCCGATGATGGATGTGTCATTCGTAATCTGAAATTCAGGCGAATGCAGGCCCGCCGCCGCGATGTTGCCGGGATGACTGTAACCCGGCTCGAAGAAATTGAAGACCGTCGGTGAACGCAGCGGGTTCTGCCCGATTGCCCATTCCGGGCTGTCCATCCAGTAGAGCGGAAACACGCCGCACGGACACGAATAATTGAATGCGCGCAGCAGATGCGACAGCCGCAGGATCGGTTCACGCAGCTTGCCGTAACCCTGATTGCCGATGACATCCAGGCTGCGCGCTTCGTAATCGGTCAGAATCGCTTTGATGACGGCTTTCAGATCGCCGCGCACGCCGCTGCCGTTGTTATTGAATTTCTGCGCGACGCGGTAAACATAACCCGGACTCGGATTGCTCGTGACGAGGCGCTGAATCAACTGGCGCGCAATGAACGGCCCGACATTCGGGTGATTGAAAATATTGTCGAGCGCGTCCTTCAAATCCTTCTGCGCCGATTGTCCGGCAGGCAGCGTGACGCCATTGAGCAGCTTCTTTGATGAAGTCGAATGATGATCGGGCCAGAGCTGCATCGGCACAACCCAGAAAGCGTGACCGTTTTTCCAGGTGTTCGGCCACTTCCAGTTGTTTTCAGTCAGCGAAAACCAGCCATAGCTCCAGCCGGTGAAAACGTGCGCGAAGCCTTTGACGACGCTTTGATCGTAAGTCGGAATCGGCAGGCCACTGCCGTCAAGCATCAGGCTGCCGTCGGGGTGCAGCTTGTAAAGGCCGATGGTAAAGAGTTGCAGGATTTCGCGTGCATAATTTTCATTCGGGTTTCTGCCGGTTGCCGGATCTTCCTTGTCGTTTTGCAGATGGTCGAGATAGCGGCCCATCGCCGGATGCAGCGTGACATCTTCGAGCAGTTGCCGGAAGTTGCCGAACGCATCGCGGTTGAGCAGGTCAACATAGCTGGCAATGGCGTACTGGTCGCCTTCGAGATTTGAATTGAACGACACGACCAGAATTTCACCGAGCGCAAACGAGACGCGCTGCCGCAACTGATCGTTGCCGGTGATGGCCTGCTTCCAGAACGATTCCATCATCTGCGTCTGGTAAAAATTGTCACCAGCAGCGGCTTCAACGGCCTCAAGGTAAGCGACGTGAGTGGTGACGGGCAGCGCAAACTGTTCATTGAGCCAGGTGTCAATGCCCTTGTTTTGCAGCGCCGTAATTTCAGCCATCTTCGGCCCGAACGTGGCCTGCGTCAGAAAGCGGGCCGCATCGCGCGCCGTTGGCCTGCCACCGGGCAGCGCAGGCGGATCAGGCGGCGGCGTGAAAGCCTGCGTGCCATTGATCAGCCCGTAATGCCCGCGAATTTCACCTGACGGATATTTTGACGAATGAATGTTGATGTACAGCCTGCCCGATTTGAGCGCCTGCACAATCTGTGCTGCCGTCGTCGCGCCAACGCTGGTGAACGTCCAGAGGTATGAACCATCGCTTTGCTTCGGCGAAGTGTCGAGATCAAACAGAATCGCACCGTTCGTGCCCGGATCAGCCGGGCCGTGAATGTGCGCGCTGGTTTCGGGCGTGGTCAGATTGGCGTAGCTGAATTTGATCGTTGCTGACTTTTCATCCGCCGATAGTTGCAGCGAAGAATAACCTGAAGCCGGTGACGAGGCGCTGCTTTCGGGCCGCATCATTGCCAGATACATTGTGGCCCGGCCTGAAACAGCCGCACCGACATTGATGCGCACAGTGTTGGTCGGCTGATTGTCAACCATCAGCGCAATATCCTTGTCACCGCTGCCGACATTGCGCGGCAGGCGCACGTTGATCTGATCAAGGCCATCGAACGCGCCCTGCGGCCCGGCAAAAGTGACTTCAGCGGCGATGCCGCCAATCGTGGCTTTGACGTTGCTCAGGCCGCTGTGCCTGCGAATGCCGGTGCCGTAAAGAATCAGGAAAAGCTGATCGGTGTCTGCGCCAGGATTGACTGGCACGGCGACGAACCGGCTTTGCTGAGTGTCCCACTGCGCGACCGGTTCCCAGCTTTGCGCGTTGCTGGCCGTGACTCTCAATAAACTGGCAGCGGGCAGACCGCTGCCGCTTGAATCGGCTGAGAAAATGCCGGGCGCGACATTGCCAGTCTGCACCGTGCCGCTGGCCACGACATTGCTGCCGCTGAAGGCACGCACGGTGGCCGCGCCGCTGGCTGTGCCCAGGGGAATCTGAAAATTGATCTGAGTCGGTGAAATGAAAAACAGCGGAGCCGCTCGTTCAGCGCCCAGGCTGTCGCGCACTTTGACGCTGGTTGTGCCGATGACGGTGGGCAGCGGCCTCACAGTTGCCGCCGCAGTAGTCGTGGCCAGGTTGCTGCCAAAAGCTGCCACGATTGCTTCTGCCGCAACTCCCGCCGCGCTGTAGGTGGCGGCTGAAACAACTGTCAGCGCATTCTGCTGCATCGGGCTGTGGCGTAACGGCTCAGCCGCGCCGCGTGGTGGCGCTGCAAGCAGCGGCAGCAACTCTGCGACAATCAGCAGCGCCATCATCAGCCACACATTAATGCGGCGGGAAGATTTGATCAGACCAGATAAGAGCGGCAACACATCCTTGTGCGCGTGAATCATTGGCGGCTCACCTCGCGGCTTTCCATCGGCCATACTCCGGCTGCGCACGCAAAAAGGCGTCAGCGGATCTGACTTCTGAAAGAGAACTATTTCAGTCCGGGTTTGCTGTTTTGGTGAGAAAGTTGAGGCTGTTTCCGCTACCGGGTTCGCTGCTCAGTCGGGAAACGTTCTTGTTTTTGTGACGGCGCGGATTATAAGCAAACTAATCTGAGATGGGCAACGGCTAATTCAGTTGAGTGACAGAGTTCGATCAACATGACTCAGAAAAGTGAATCAATGTCAGCGGCAGCCTGAGGAAATGAATGTCGAAGAATGTGGCGCTGATGGCTGGCTGAAAACGGGAAGGGCCTGATGACCCCTCACTGGTCATCAGGCCCTTCCCGTGGCGAATAGCCACTTGGGTACATGCGATTACCAAAGACCCGTGTGAATGCTGCTGCGAAACTGGAATTTCTTCCTCACCCTGATCGAAGCCTCACTCACATCGTTCAGGTCTTCCTCACACTAGGTGTACACACACACGCCACTGGTCAGAAAAAGTTCCCAAAGAAAAAACGTCAGCGAAAATTTTTTTCACTGACGCCGGTTCCAGGCTACTTCTTTTTTCTGATGCGTCTGGTACTGAGCACTTCAGCCGTGTGAATCGGGGTGGCTTTGCTGAAGATGGTATGGCTGATCATGATCAGCAACTGATCGTCACGTCCGCGAAACCGCCCGCGCAAAGGCTGATCACCGGTCTGTGTGACCACGCCTTCGCGCACCATACTCCAGAACTGTTTCTGGGTGACCCAGTATTCCTTGTCGTTATTGCACACAATCAGTGCAGTCTTTTTGACTCGCATCACTTTCCTCTCGTGGTCAGGCTGCAATTGTGAGGGGATGCGATTGTGTCACGGCACAGACCAGCCGGGCAAGCAATGATGAGCCTTGCCTGAAACGTGCTGCACTCAAACATTCAGATCCTCAGTTCGTTTCGGCTGACCGCACTTTAATGTAAGGCTGCAACTCATTCATCATTGCCTGGAAATCCTCAAAGCGCAGCGACTGCGGCCCGTCTGACCAGGCCTTTTCAGGACACGGATGCACTTCGGTCATCAGCCCGTCAGCGCCAACGGCAACGGCGGCCTTCGACATTGGTTTGACGAGGCTGCGCTTGCCTGTGCCGTGACTCGGATCAACGATCACCGGCAGGTGGCTGAGTTCGTTAATCAGCGGCACTGCCGACAGATCAAGCGTGTTGCGCGTCGCCGTTTCAAACGTGCGAATGCCGCGTTCGCACAGCATCACATCCTGATTGCCGTGCGAGACGATGTATTCAGCCGAAAGCAGAAATTCCTTGATCGTGGCTGAAAGTCCGCGCTTGAGCATGACGGGTTTGCCGACCTTGCCAAGCTTCTTGAGCAGTTCGAAATTCTGCATATTGCGCGCGCCGACCTGTAGAATGTCGGCGTACTCGGCCACCAGATCCACGTCTTCTGAATTGAGAATTTCAGTCACGATCTTCAGCCCGGTGCGTTCGCGGGCTTCGGCCAGCAGCTTCAGACCTTCTTCAGCGAGGCCCTGAAATTCATACGGCGAAGTGCGCGGCTTGTACGCGCCACCGCGCAGGATTTTCGCGCCACAGGCAGCCACTGCATCGGCGGTCGAAAGCAACTGGTCGCGCGTTTCGACCGAACACGGCCCGGCCATCACCACAAAGCTGCCATCGCCGATCACGATGTCATCGCTGATGCGAATGGCCGATTTCTGCGGCCTGACCTCGCGGCTGACCAGCTTGAAGGGCTGCATAATCGGGAAGGCATCATCCACGCCTTCCATCGCCTTGAAAGTTTCGATGTGTTCCTTCTTGTCGCCGTGACCGATGCAGGCAATTACGGTGCGTTCTTCGCCCTTGATGACGTGCGGCGCAAAACCGAATTCACGAATCCGGTCACAGACATGACTGATCTGTTCTTCGGTGGCATTCAGTTTCATTGAGATAATCATTGCTGTTCTCCTTGAGTGAGGGGGTTATGGATGAACCCGGTTAGCGGGCTGCCTTCGGGTAGCAGCCCAGGATTCTGATGCTGGTGGCAAATTCGGCCAGATGCTGCAGCGCATTGCGCACACGCGGCTCGCGGGTATTGCCGATGAAGTCGAGATAAAAGCTGTATTCCCAGGGACGGCCCACGAGTGGCCGCGATTCGATTTTGGTCAGGTCAAGATCACGCAGCGCAAAGACGGCCATCGCGCGATAAAGCGACCCGGTGCGGTTTTCGAGCGAAAAGACAATCGAAGTCTTGTCGGCTTCAGGCGGCGGCGTTTCATCTTCAGCGGCAGCGTGCGACAGCAGCAGAAAGCGCGTGAAGTTCTGCTGATCGTCTTCGATTTCGGGCACCAGAATCTGCGCGCCGTAAACTTCGGCGGCCCCGGCGCTGGCAATCGCCGCTGCGCCCTGCTCGCGGCTTTCCATAATCATCTTCACGCTGCCCGCTGTGTCGAAGGCGGCAATGGCCTGCATCTGCGGGTTGGCGGCCAGAAACTGCTGGCACTGGCCGAGCGCGACCTGATGCGAATAGACGCGGCGCACGTCTTCAAATCTGGTGCCGGGCGCGGCAATCAGGTTATGCACGATGCGCAGGTTGACTTCGCCTCTGATGCGCAGGTTGTGTTTGAGCAGCAGGTCGTAATTCTGATAGACCGAACCGAACAGTGAATTTTCAATCGGAGCCAGGCAGTAATCGGCAGTGCCGAGTTCGGCGGCGGCGAACATCTTTTCAAAGGTTTCGCACGGCACGAGCGTAATGTCATCACCCATCAGGCGGCGGGCGGCTTCGGTGCTGAAGGCTCCCGGTTCGCCCTGAAAGGCCACGCGCAGGGAAAGGGCTGTGTCACTGGCGGAATGTTCAGAAGTCATGTGGACACCCTCTGGTCAGCGGTTGCAAAGTAAAAGCCCCTCTTTCGCGGCTGAAAGAGGGGCTTTGTTGCGGTTCCTTTATTTCGCTTCCGGTTCAGACCGGCGAACCCTGCTCCCCTCTCTGGCTGCTAAAGTAGAAGCTGAACCAGAAGCTGAAGGAGAAGGTAAAGGGATAAAAATACGCAGACGGCCAGCCTGACTTCGCCAGCGCGGGAGCATTGGCAGGGCAGGTTGTGGCTGTTGCAGGATTCATAATTGCTGAAAAATCATAACTGCTGTTTATAAGGCGCGGGCATTATCAACGAAGCTTCCAGGACTGTCAAGGTAATGGTCGGACAATTCTGATCCGGCTTATTCAATCGGAATCCGATCACCGAGCAGCGTGCGCGGCGGAAAGCCATGCACGTTGAAGAAGGCCTTGAATTCAGCGGCCATTTCGCGGAATTTCTGAAACTCCAGTTCCGAGCCGTAATCCAGCCGGTCGGCGGCAACGCCCTGCACATCCATGCCGAGCGAACTGGCCAGATAAAGCGCGCGCGGCAGGTGAAACTGCTGTGTGATAAGCAGCGCCCGGCGCACGCCGAAAATTTCTCTGGCCCGCAGGCAGGTTTCATAAGTCGAGCGGCCCGCGTAATCCATAATCACGTCCTTCGGCGCGACGGCGTGGCTGATCAGATATTCGCGCATGGCTTTCGGCTCGTTGTAATTGGCAAAGCGGTTGTCGCCTGACACGAGAATGCGGTCAATTTTCTGCGCGCGGTAAAGTTCGGCGGCTGTTCTGAGACGGTCTTCGAGCATGGCCGAAGGCGTTCCGTCGCTCAGCACGCCTGCGCCAAAGACAATGGCAATGCGTGGCGGGTTCCAGTTTCCGGTCTCAACCTGCGCGGCAGGCACGATGCGGCGGTCGTAACGGTGAACACTGAAATGAACGAGAGCTGCGCCCGCCAGCACAGCCAGCAGCAGCGCAACCGCGATGATGAGAATGCGGCGACGAATCATCGGTGTCACAGGCAATCAGATTTTTCGGGGCCTTGCAGTCAGTTGCTATCAAACTATCCCGTGCCGGAACCTGTCAAGCAGTCAGTCGCAGATTGCCGCAACCATTGGGTACAATGATTGCTGAATGATATACTGCGCCGCGATCAGTGGCCTGACACTGAGTTCGCGCTCATGTCGGACTGCCTGCCGCCGAACCCTGCAACTGTGAAAGTTTGCGCGTCGTATTCAGCTTTGCATAAACAGGCGGGCAACAGTCGTCACAGGTTGACATCACCCGCTGAATTTTCCACTGACCAGTCCTTTCACGGAGATCATTATGTTCTGTCCAGGCTGTGGCATTCAGACCAGTGAAGAAACGAAATACTGCAAACGCTGCGGCGCCAACCTGCGCGGTGTGCAGGAGGTGATGCTGGCGCGCGGCGAAAAGTTCGACTGGAGCAAAACCTGGGTCGCCGAGATGTTCATGAATGAGGAAGAGCGCGACCGCCAGCGGGGAATTACGCCTGAAATCAAACGCCTCAATGAAATCAAGGGCGGGATCATTACCACCCTGGTCGGCATCGGGGCGATGATCTTTCTGTACTTTCTGCTGGGCGCGGTCGCCAGTCAGGAACAAGGCCCCGACAAGGAAATCATCAGCCGCGTCTGGCTGGCCGGGCTGATTCCGTTTCTGGTGGGCATCGGGCTGCTCATTAACGGAATGTTTGTCAGCAAGCGAATCGTTAAATTGAAACAGCAGCAGTCACAACCAGTGTTACACTCAGCACCCGTCGCCGCCCCGACCGGCGCCAGAACAACCGATCAGCTTGCCGCTCAGTCGGCCACCCCGCTGCCGGATTTCAGCGTGACCGAAAACACCACCGCTACACTGCCGGAGCGTGTTCTGGTGCCACCACACCACGAGAACAGATAACCAGTAACCGGAGGGGATCCACTTCAATGTTCTGCAATCAATGCGGTACCGACAACAAGGATGACGCCAGATTCTGCCGCAACTGCGCCGCGCCGCTCGTCAAGGCTGCGCCGCCGCCTGAACCACAGCCGCAACCGCCTGCCGTTCCGTCACCGCCGAATTACGGCTATCAGCCGGGCCAGTCAGTGATGCCGCAGGAACAGTCGTATCAGGGCTATCAGAGCGGTTATGCCGGATACAACCCGCCCGCCGCACAGCAGAGCGCCAGCGGACGCGCCATTGCCTCAATGATTATGAGCCTCGTTTCAATTGCCACCTGCGGCCCGCTGCTGAGTATTCCGGGGCTGATTCTGGGCAAAATGGAAATGAACGCCATTCGTGACGGCCAGGCGCCCAGAGCCGGAGAGACTTTCGCCAAAATCGGCTTTTATGTCGGCATTGCCGTCACGGCGCTTTCGGCCCTGCTGATCGTCATCTACGTTCTGATCATTATCGCGGCCATTGCCGGTGGCGGCGTTCATTAAGTCAGACTTTGCGCGCGTGGCATTCCAGGCTTTCCGCACAGTTGAATCTGCCGAATTATCCGACGGGGCGCGCAGCGATCAGGTCATATTCCTGACGCTCGCTGCCCTTGCGGGCGCGGTGCTGACGATTGCCCGCTTCCTGCCGCCATCAGCCAGCGGTGTCGGCACACACGAGCGACTCGGATTGCCGCCGTGCCTGTTTCTGAAGCTGACCGGCGTGCCGTGTCCGAGTTGCGGCCTGACGACAAGTTTTGCGCACGCGGCGAAGCTGCACTTTTATGACGCGCTGATCGCACAGCCGTTCGGGCTGCTGCTCTTTTTTCTGACTGTGCTGTTTGTTCCGCTGTCGCTGTGGCTCGCTTACCGGCGCATCGCCTGGCAAAGCCTGACTGAAGCGCGCACGGCAAAACCGCTGCTGTGGCTGCTTGGGGCGCTGTGGCTGTCTGCCTGGATTTACAAGATCGCGGCGATGCACTGACCGCAGCAACGCTGATCACCTTCACCTGAACAACGGAGACAACATTCATGAACCCGGTTCGAGTTCGGAGCCGCCTGCTGCCTGCGCTGCTCCTGCTCACATCCTTAATCACTATGCCACGCACACAAGCCCAGGACGATTCACTCAAAACCCGCGCTGAACTGACGAATTATGAAGAGACGACGCGCTACGCCGAAGTCATCAGCTTCATCAGCGAGCTTCAGCGCCGCACCGACAAGCTGCGCGTTGAATCATTCGGCAAAACCGAAGAAGGCCGCGAACTGCCGCTGATGATCTTTGCCGATCCGCCGATTGCGCAGCCACGCGAAGCCCGCGAATCAGGCAAACCAGTCATCTTCATCCAGGCCAACATTCACGCGGGCGAAGTCGAAGGCAAGGAGGCGATGCTCATCCTTGCGCGCCGCATTGCAACGGGCGATCTGAAAACGCTGCTCAGCAGTCTGATCATTCTGATCGCGCCGATTTACAACGCTGACGGCAACGAACGAATCAGCGTCACCAATCGCACCGCACAAAACGGCCCCATCGGCGGCGTCGGCACGCGCGAAAACGCGAAGGGCATGGATCTCAATCGCGATTACATGAAACTCGAAACGCCCGAAGCGAACGCGCTCGTGCGCCTCTTCAATCGCTGGGATCCGCACCTGACCGTTGATTTGCACACGACAAACGGCTCCTATCACGGCTATCACCTGACCTATGCGCCGACGCTCAACCCCAATGCCGATGCGCGGCTGATCGCGTTTGAGCGCAACCGCCTGCTTCCGGCCATCACGCGCGCGGTGAAGGTGAATCACAAATTCAGGATGTATTACTATGGCAATTTTGCGACGAAGGAACGCATCAACCGCGAGTTCGACAACTTCGAAATTCAGCGTTCAGGTCGCGCCGCACAGCCCGCCGACAAACCCGAAACGAAAATCTGGCGCACGTTCGATCATCGCCCGCGCTTCGGCAACAATTACTGCGGCCTGCGCAATCGTCTGACGATTCTCTCTGAAGCTTACAGCTACTTTGATTTCAAGGGCCGCATTGATGTGACTGCCGCCTTCGTCGAAGAAATTTTCAAATACTCCGCCGCGCACGCTGCTGAAATCGTCGCGCTCATCAAACGCGTTGATGCCGACACGATCAAAAACACAAAGCCCGCACAGGCCGGAGTGAATTTTGAAATCCGCCCGCTGCCGAAGGAAGTTCCCATCCTGGTCGGCGCAGTCGAGAAGAAAAAGAATCCGCGTTCAGGCAAAGAGATGACGGCGATGATCGAAGACAAATTCACGCCGACGCTGATGCCTGATTACGGCCTCTTTGAAGCGACAAAGACCGCCGCGATGCCGCGCGCATACCTGCTGCGCAATGAGCCAGGCTTGCAGACCGTCATCAACAAGCTGATCGCACACGGCCTCGCGGTTGAAGAACTGACCGAACCGCTCAGTGCCGAAGTCGAAAGCCTCGTGATTGACAAAGTGAAGCGCGAAGGCCGCAGCTTTCAGGGCCATCAGGCCGTTTCGATTGCAGGCAAAGCGCACAGCGAAACAATCACCTTTCCCGCCGGAACGATCATCATTCGCACCGCGCAGCCACTCGCAAAGCTCGCCTTTTACCTGCTCGAAGCTGAAAGCGATGACGGCTTCGTGGCGTGGAATTTTCTGGATGAATATCTGGAGAAGGGAAAAACTTATCCGGTTTACAAGCTGATGAATGAAGTGAAAGCTGCGAGCCGGTTGAAGTGAAGGAACTTATCACTTATTCCCTGTCACTTCTCACTTGTCAGGCGGGATTATCAGGTTTCCTGACAAGTGAGAAGTGACAGTGGGTTAGTGACAGGGAATAAATGACTATCCGATCAGGCCGCGCGAGGCGAGCCACTGCAACAGACCACAGCCTAAAATGATAAAGATCGGGTTGAGTTTTGCGCGCAGCATCAGCAGGCAGGCGACAGTCGCCACGCCGTAACCCAGCGGATTTTCAGCCGACAGGCCAGACCGCGCCAGGCTGACGGCAGCGGCAGCCAGCATGCCGACCACTGCCGGTGCAACGCCGGACAAAAACGACTGCACCTGCACATTGGTGCGAAAGCGGTCAAGTGAAGCCCCGGCCACCACAGTCATCAGAAACGACGGCAGAAACGCGGCAATGGTTGCCGCTGCTGCTCCGGCCAGTCCCGCCACTTTATAGCCGATAAAAGTTGACGTAATCATCACCGGGCCGGGCGTGATCTGGCCGAAAGCCATGCCGTCAGCGAATGTCTGATGCGACATCCATCGCTGCACATCCACGACATCATTTTCAATCTGCGGAATCATCACAAACCCGCCACCGAAAGTGACTGAACCAACGCGCAGAAAGATGGTGACGAGTTGCCAGATGCTGATCATTTTGGCAAAAACCGGCAGCGCAAAAAGCAGCACAAGCGGAATGGCGATGGTCAGCATCCGGGTCGAAGACTGCGATTTGCCGACCGCCGGAGATTTTTTCTGCAACTCTGCGTCTTCAGTGGGTGCGGGTTTGTCAGCTTCGCCGAGTTGCTGGTCACCTTTCTCAACCGCAGGCAGTGACGATTCAATATCGTAGAGCGCGCCCAGGTCATCGGCGGCGATTACACTGGCGGCGTGCTGTCGCGCCTGTTGTTCGGCAACGGCGGCGCGGGCGACGGACTGCCGCTGCTTGCGCACCCGCTGGCGCACCATCGCGCGGGCGCGGGCTTTCCACGAATGGATGAAGATGCCGATGATGCCAGCCAGCAGCACGACTTCAGCGACACTGGTGCTGGTAAAGATCAGCAGAAAGCCGACCGCCACACCCAGTTCAAGGTGCCACTGCCTTTTCATTGCCGTCTGGCCAAGCTTGATGGTTGTGGCCGCGATGATGCCGACCACAGCGGCGCTGAAACCCTGAAAGACACGCTGGGCATCAGGAAAGTGTTGCAGATGATCGTGCGCAATCGTGAGCGCCAGCATCATCAGAAATGAAGGCAGAATAAAACACCCGACGGATACCGCTGCGCCGCGCAGTCCGCCAAGTTTCATGCCGATGTAAGTGACCGCATTGGCCGCATTCGCTCCCGGCAGGCTCTGCGCCAGCGAAACAGCGTCAAGAAATTCATCGTCTGAAAGCCAGTGATTTTTCTGCACCACCAGCCGCCGGATTTGTGAGATGACCGCCATCCCTCCACCAAAGCCGATAGCGCCGAGCTTGAGAAAAGGCATGCAGAGCGCACGCCAGTTCATCCTCGTTTCCGGCAGCGTAAAAAAATCCGCTGCTACTTCGCGCACCTGATCGCGGATTTCGTTGAAGCTTTTCATGGCTCTGTCCTCTGGGCTATCAGTAAACCAAAAAATCCGTGATGAGTAAAACAGCCCTGCTGGCGGCGCTGTCTTTGCGCTGTGACGAGCGGATTGATAAGCTGGCCGCGCATCCAACTTCTTCCGGGCTGAGCGGCTTATGACACTGAATTATCAGGCAAGCGAAAAAATCCCGTTGTGGCGGCCCGCCGCGCAGCTTTTCAATGAACATCGCGGGCTGATTCGTTCGATGGTGCAGCGCGAACTGACGAGCCGGTACAAGGGATCAGTGATGGGCGTGGCCTGGGCAGTGATCACTCCGGCGGTGATGATCGTCATCTTTACGATCATCTTTTCGGGCATCTTCAATGCGCGGTTTGGCAATGAAGGCGGGCATCTGAGTTTTGCGGTCTATCTGTTCTGCGGGCTGCTGCCGTGGATTGCCTTCAGCGAAGGTGTGCAGCGGGCGACGAGTTCGATTCACGAAAACGTCAATCTGGTCAAGCGTGTGGTCTTTCCGGTTGAAGCGCTGCCGGTCAACCTGGCGCTGGCGGCGATGGTGCAGCAGTTACTCGGCACCATTGTGCTGCTCGTGGCTGAGCTGATTTTCGAGCATGTTTTTCATCCGACTGCATTGCTGCTGCCCGTGCTGCTGCTGCCGCAACTCCTGGCAACAGTGGGCCTGGGCTGGCTGATGGCGAGCCTGGGCGTGTTCATCCGCGATATGCCGCAGTTCAATCAACTCCTGCTGATGGCGTGGATGTATCTGACGCCGATCTTTTATCCCGAAAACATTATTCCGAATCAGTACCGCTGGCTGGTGAATCTGAACCCGATGGCTCCGCTCATTCGCAGCTATCGCCGCATTCTGCTTGAAGGGCGCCTGCCAGACTGGGCCGGACTCGGTTACACGCTGGCTTTCGCGGTCGTCTGTTTTGTGTTCGGGTACTGGTGGTTTGTACGAACGAAAAAGGCGTTTGCGGATGTGCTGTGAAGGAGCAGAGACGGCGCACCATGCCGTCTCTACGAGGTTCGTTTGCTGTTTGCGCGAATGACGATGGTTGCGCTGCGGCGGGTCGGGACGAGAGCTTCTCTGGCGTTCGGATCATTCTGCACAAATCCCTGCGCGGCATAGTTGTGCAGATCCTCGACAAAGCGTTTGAATTCGCGCTGCATCTCGGCCATTTTGTCGCGCATGTTCATAATCACTTCGACCCCCGCCAGGTTCACGCCCATATCGCGCGTCAGGTGCAGAATGATTTCCAGCCGTTCAAGATCCTCATCAGTGTAGAGCCGAATATTGCCGTCCGAGCGCGACGGTTTGAGCAGCCCTTCGCGCTCATACAAACGCAGCGTCTGCTGATGCACGCCGTAATGATCGGCGACGGCACTGATGGTGTAACCTTTGGCTCTCCGTTTCATAACGTGAATTACTCAAGTCCCATCGCTACGCGCGGGTTTTCGGGATTGCGTCTGGCAAACTGGCGCAGCAGTTCCTTGGAGTCTTCATCAATGAGCTTCGGCAGGACGATCTTTACCTCAACGTACTGATCGCCGCGCACGTTGCCGCGCAAACTGGGCGCGCCCTTTTCACGCAACCGGAATTTCTGACCCGACTGCGTGCCGGGTGGAATCTTCAACTGCGCCTTGCCGCTGACAGTCGGCACTTCGATTCTTGCGCCAAGCGCCGCCTCGGTCAGCGTAATCGGAATCGTGCATTCAATGTTGTCGCCCTTGCGCGTGAAGATCGGATGCGGCGAAACATTCGTGATGATGAACAGATCGCCCGGCGGCCCGCCGCGTGTGCCTGCTTCGCCCTTGCCTGCGACACGCACCCGCGAGCCTGTGTCCACGCCTGCCGGAATGCGCACCTTGACCAGTTCGGTTTTCGGAATCGTGCCTTTGCCGCGACAGTCAGGGCACGGCTGACGACGCTTGCCCGTGCCGTTGCAATCGGGGCAGGCCTGATCGAATCTGAGAAAACCGCCGCCGGCTGAAATCTTGCCCGTGCCGTTGCAGGTGCCGCAGATGACCAGCCCGCTGTTGCTTTCGCCCGTGCCGCCACAGCGCATGCAGGGTTCGCTGCGCGGGACGTTGATGCTGGTAGTCAGGCCGTTGATCGCTTCTTCAAAACTGAGCGCCAGCGGAACTTCAAGATCAACTCCGCGCTGCGGCTGCGGGCGGCTGTGCGTGGTTGTGCGCGTCCCGCCGCCGCTGCTGAACAGATCGCTGAAAATGTCCTTGAAGCTTGAACCCGCGCCGCCCGCTGCCTGGCCCCAGTCGAAGCCGCCAAAATCAAACCCGCCGCCGCTGCCTGCGCCTGCCGCTCCGGCGTCGCGGATGTTGTCGCTGTAGGTTCCGTACTTGTCGTAAACCTTGCGCTTTTCAGCATCCGACAACACCTCGTAGGCTTCGGTAATCTGCTTGAATTTTTCTTCAGCAGATTTGTCGCCCGGATTCACGTCGGGATGATATTTGCGCGCCAGACGGCGGTACGCCTTGCGAATTTCATCCGCAGACGCGCCGCGCTTGACGCCGAGCCGGTTGTAAAAATCTTCGCGAGCCATTCTTTGATTGCCGGATTCAAAAAGCGAAGGGCAGGTCGGCAGCAGCCGTTACCGCCCCGTCACGCTTTGTCCGGGCATTCACTGATCCTCTGTTTCGATTCTGATCTTTCTGCTTTGCGATTTACGCTTGGGCAGCACGACAGTCAGCACGCCGCGCGCAATTTCAGCCGAGATGCGTTCGGTATCAATCTGTTCAGACAGGCTGAAAGTCCGCTCGAATTTGCCATAGGAACTTTCGAGCCGGTGAAAAAGCTCACCCTGCGCGTCACGTTCCCAGCGTCGTTCACCACGCAGCAGCAGGTTGCGATCAACAACTCTGATGTCAATCTCTTTTTCATTGACGCCAGGCACTTCAGCCGTCAGCACAAACTGCGTCGGCGTTTCGTAAATATCCACCGCCGGTGACCACGCCGAACCCATCTGCTCTTCGCCCCGCAGCGAACCTTCAAAAAGCTGGTTGAGCTGGCGTTCGATTGCGGCCAGATCGCTCAGCAGACGATGTGGTTTGGACATAACAAAAGTGGTTAGTGGTCGGTGGCCAGTGAAGAGTGAAAAGTGGAAAGTGAACAGAGTAAACGGGAAGCCCATTCTTTTTACTGTTCACTAACCACTGACCACTAACCACTGACCACTGCCTTACTTGTTTTCGTCCACGTCAATGTATTCGGCGTCAATCACGTCGTCGCCGCTCTTGCCGGACTGCTGCGACGTGCCGCCCTGCTGTGCGCCAGCGCCCGCAGCGCCGGATGCGCTGCCGCCGCCGCCCGCCGCCTGATTCTGATAGAGCGATTCGGCAATCTTGTGCGAAGCGCGGGTCAGAGTTTCAAGCTGTGCATTGATCTGATCGGCATCGCCTGATTCAACCGTCTTTTTCGCTTCAGCGATGGCTGATTCAACTTCCGAAATCACGCCCACCGGAATCTTCTCGCGGTTGTCGTTGATCGTCTTCTCGGTCGCGTAAATCAGCGAATCAAGGCGATTCTTCGCTTCAATGGCCTCACGCCGCTTCTTGTCTTCTTCAGAATGCGATTCGGCATCCTTCATCATCCGGTCAATTTCATCCTTGCTCAGACCCGATGAAGCCGTGATCGTTATCTTCTGCTCCTTGCCGGTGCCGAGGTCACGGGCTGACACGTTGACGATGCCGTTGGCATCAATGTCAAAAGTGACTTCAATCTGCGGCACGCCACGTGGTGCGGGCGGAATGCCGACCAGGTGAAACTTGCCGAGTGTTTTGTTGTCTGATGCCATCGAACGCTCGCCCTGCAGCACGTGGACTTCAACTGAAGTCTGGCTGTCGGTTGCGGTCGAAAAGACTTCGGACTTGCGCGTCGGAATCGTCGTGTTGCGTTCAATCAGTCTGGTGAACACGCCGCCGAGCGTTTCAATGCCCAGGCTGAGCGGAGTCACGTCAAGCAGCAGCAGGTCTTTGACATCGCCTGCCAGCACGCCTGCCTGAACCGCCGCGCCGACCGCCACAACTTCATCCGGGTTGACGCTCTTGTTCGGTTCCCTGCCAAAGAAATCCTTGACCATCTGCTGAATTTTCGGAATGCGCGTCGAACCGCCGACCAGCACAACTTCGTCAATCTGGCTGGCGTTGAGTCCGGCATCCTTCAGCGCCAGACGGCAGGGTTCGAGCGTCCGTTGCAGAATGTCGTCAACCAGCGCCTCGAATTTGGCGCGGGTGAGTTTCATTTGCAGGTGCTTCGGCCCCGACTGATCAGCCGTGATGAAGGGCAGGTTGATTTCAGTTTCCATCGCTGACGAAAGCTCGATCTTGGCCTTTTCCGCCGCTTCCTTGAGCCGCTGCAAAGCCATCTTGTCCTTCGTCAGGTCAATGCCCTGATCCTTTTTGAACTCATCGGTGATCCACTTGATCAGCCGTTCGTCAATGTCATCACCGCCGAGATGCGTGTCACCATTGGTGGATTTGACTTCAACCACGCCTTCACCGACTTCGAGAATCGAAATATCGAACGTGCCGCCGCCGAAGTCGAAGACCGCAATCGTTTCGTCCTTCTTCTTGTCCAGCCCGTAAGCCAGCGCGGCTGCCGTCGGTTCGTTGACAATTCGCATCACGTCAAGCCCGGCAATCCGGCCCGCGTCCTTCGTCGCCTGGCGCTGCGCGTCATTGAAGTAAGCCGGAACGGTGATCACTGCCTGCGTGACTTTCTGGCCCAGATAATCCTCTGCCGCCTGTTTCAGCTTTTGCAGAATCATGGCCGAAATTTCCGGCGGTGACATATCCTTGCCTCCGGCCTGGATGCGCACGTCGCCGTTGGAAGCCGACAAAACCTTGTAGGGAACCTGTTTGATCTCCTCGCCGACTTCGTTGTACCGGCGACCCATGAAACGCTTGATTGAATAGACTGTATTTTCCGGATTGGTGACAGCCTGACGTTTGGCTACCTGTCCGACCAGCCGGTTGTCATCTTTGGTAAAACCGACGACTGACGGGGTGGTTCGCGCACCTTCTGAGTTGGTGATGACGACCGGTTCGCCACCTTCCATAATCGCCACCACTGAGTTGGTGGTTCCAAGGTCAATTCCAATAACTTTGCCCATTTTTAACTCTTGCCTCCGCTCAATTCCTGCCAGCGGGCGAATGGCCTGATCAACGCTCCGCCGGACTTGATATCATTGCACCTTCAATGCCTGATGCAGAAGAAGTGCAGGATTGCCAGTTGCAGGCGGAGTATAAAGAGTTGAGTGTGTTATTGTCAAGATTTTTGATTGCCTTAACGATAAATCATTCGGTGGGTGAGGGGTTCTCCTGTTCCCGCTGACGGGTTCGCAGTTCGCCCGTCGTCAGAATAATCCGGCGTTCGCGGTCAGAAGGAGATTCATCAAGGATGAGAGGCGAGTTTCGGGCCGGAAGTTTGAGTTCGGCGGTGCCGGTCATTTCCACCAGACTGCCCTCGGCGGTCAGCAGATCAAAGCCGGGCCGACGGTAAAAATGGGATTTCTGATACAGCTCTTCGAGAAAGCCGAACAGCACTTTGGCGATGGCAATGACCGGGACGGCCAGAATAATACCCAGCAGGCCGAACAGGTTACCGGCAATGACCAGTCCGGCCAGCACCCACAGCGGATGCAGATCGAGCTTTTCGCCCATCAGTTTCGGGGTCAGGTAATAGCCCTCAATGCTTTGCACGATGGCGAAAACGATGACCACTCCGACCAGTCGCCAGACGCCTGCGCCATCCAGGGCAGTGAACGAAAGTGACAGCAGCAATCCGGTCAGTGTTCCCAAGTAAGGCACAAAGTTGAGCAGGCCGGACAGCAGTCCGAGCGTGAAAGCCAGCGGAACGCGCAGCACAGCGAACCCCAGCGCATAGAGAAATCCCATCATCGCCGCAATCAGCAACTGGCTGCGCACATAAGCCGAAACCACAAAATTGATGCGATCCATCAGATCAGTCGCGGTCGAGCGATGCCGGGGCGGAATCAGGCGGGACAGGCGGACTCTGGCTGCGCGGTAATCAACCAGCAGGTAGTAAACAAAAAAGGGAACGAGCAGCAGGTCGAGGATTGACGAGGTTGCGCTGACCAGACCGAGCAGACCGCTTTTCATCCATCCGGCCAGGGCATCGGTAATCTGTTTCTGCTTGTCGGGGTCACGAAAGGAGTCGGTCAGCGAATGCAGGAACTCATAGACCGGCGGGCTGGTCGCCCTGAGCTGCTGCATCAGCGGTTCGATGCGCTCACGTCCGGCCTGCAGCGCCAGCGGCAGCTTTTCATAAGACCGCGTCAACTGATTCCAGATGCCGGGCAGCACAAACAGCAGCACCAGAATCGCCACCAGCGAGGCCGCCGTCAGCGTCAGCAGCACCGACGCCGAACGTGACCATCCGCGCTGCTCGAACCATTCAACCAGCGGTTCCAGCATATAAGCCAGCGCCAGCGAGGAAAGCAGCGGAATCAGAATGACCTGGCTGCTGATAAAAAGCGCCGCCAGGATCAGCAGCGCCAGCAGCAGCGCCGGAATCCAGCGCATCCAGTCCAGCGGATTGCGCGCCCGCACCGGAACTTCCGTGACATCAGCCGGATTGTTCGTCTGATCTTTCACCCTGCCTCCGTCAGCAGGAATGCTGAGGTCGGTTGCGGTTACATTTTTGAGGCGTTGTCGTCGTTAAGCAGCCTGTTGGCGTGAAAAATATAGTGCAGACCCGAAAAAATCGCCATTCCAAACGTCAGATAGTAGATCAGCGGCAGATAATTCCTCAGAAAGTCAAAGGCATTGACGATCAGGAAAAAGACGATCATTCCCAGTTGCACACAGGTATTGATCTTGCCCGGCAGCGAGGGCCTGAACTTGCTGAAACCGGTGGCGATATTGATGACCAGCGCACCCAGCACGATAAACACGTCGCGGCTGATGGCAGCGGCTGTCAGCCAGAAGGGAATGGGTTCAGTTCTGGTCAGGCGCGGCAGCGAAAGCACGATGAAGGCCGTGACCAGCAACAGTTTGTCGGCCATCGGGTCAAGCGTGGCTCCGAGCTGGGTTTTCTGATTGAGCGCGCGCGCGGCGAATCCGTCAAAGGCATCAGTGACAGCAGCCACAAAAAAGACGAGCAGGGCGAGTTCGAACCGCTGATAATAAATCGCCATCACGAAGACGGGAATCAGAATCAGGCGCAGCAGCGTCAGCAGATTGGCAAGTGTCAGAACTGAAGACATTCAACTTCGGCTTTTCGGAACTTTGATTTTTGTCTGTGGCGTCAGGGATTCCGCCAGTATATGCAGCCATGCCACAGCATCATAACTTTTCAGTTTTTCTTTGCAAAGCGTTGCGCCATAATCCACCGGCTATGAATGAAACAGAGCGCACACTGGTTATTGGTGATGTTCACGGCAAACTGTCGCTGCTCAACCGGCTGCTTGATGAGACAGGCTATCAGGCAGGCGTGGATCGGCTGGTTTTTATCGGTGATCTGGTTGACCGGGGCGAGGATTCGCGGGGCGTTGTCGCGCGCGCCCTGGCACTCAAATTACAGGCGCCGGAACTGGTCACTGTCATTCGGGGCAACCACGAAGAAATGATGATTGATGCTCTGACGGCGTCTGGTGAGGAGGCCGAAAAGTCTGAACTGTGGTACTTCAACGGCGGCATTGAGACTTTGCAAAGCTACATGGAAGACGAGGGAAGACTCAACCTGCCGCAGTCGCATCTTGATTTTCTTGAGTCGCTGCCCATGTGGCACGAGGATGAGCACGCAATTTATGTTCACGCCGCCATGGTCGAAGCGGCTGATGGCTCCTTCGTTCATCCGCGACAGGAACCCTGGAATGCGGAACTGCTCTGGTCGCGCAACCGGCGCTTTTTTGCTGAGTACAAAGGCAAGCTGGTGGTTTTCGGACATACCATTGCCGGAATGATTTTTGGCGAGCCGGAAAAGGTCTGGGTGCGTGAACATCTGATCGGCGTTGATACCGGCGCTTACCTGACCGGCGTTCTTTCCGCTGTCGAACTGCCGTCCCGCCGCGTCTTCAGCGTGCGGGAAAACCTGAACGAGGCAGATCTGGGCGAGTATGCCAGCGCGCGAAAGCACCTTTTCAGTCGCCGTTCAGGCTGAAATTCGCAACCTGCCGCAAAAAAATCGAACCTCCGCTTGACAAATCACCGCAGCATCTCTAGCATCTGCAACTTTGCGGAACAAGCTCTTGCAGGGTAGTCCGCATCTGGCAGTGTTCTTCAGGGTCTCGAAGTGCAGAGACGCTGCCAGCCACCCGGTTCTTGTACGGGTAATTATAAGAGAACGTATTGTGGCGTAATCATTCTGCTGCTTCAGCCCAGGCTGAATCTCAGAATCCCCTGAAACTGCTTCCGAAAGGCAGTCCTTAAATTAACCAACGCCACAGAAAAACTCGGCGACACGGGACGCCATCATCTGCACGACAGGGCTTCAGATATAAGCTACAGACATCCCGTAACAATACAGCTTCAGTGACAGGCGAATCCGGTTCGCTGCCGTTCAGAAAGGCGTGAGGCTTTGCGCGCCAGCAGGGGCGATGACCAGGCTGCTGCGCCAGCATCACACACGGTTCAGACAGGTAATTTACTTTATGCCGACGATTAATCAGTTAGTTCGCAAGGGACGCCAGAGAGTCAAATACAAAACTTCGAGTCCGGCGCTGCAATCCTGTCCGCAGCGTCGTGGCGTCTGTGTGCAGGTCAAGACGCAGACTCCCAAGAAGCCGAACTCGGCGCTGCGCAAGATTGCGCGCGTGCGCCTGACCAACGGGATTGAAGTGACCTCTTATATTCCCGGTATCGGCCACAACCTGCAGGAACACTCCATCGTGCTGGTGCGCGGCGGGCGTGTGAAGGATCTGCCAGGCGTGCGTTATCACATCGTGCGCGGCACCCTTGATTCAACCGGGGTCGCCAATCGCAAGCAGGGGCGCTCCAAGTACGGAGCCAAGCGCCCGAAAGAAGGCGCTGCCGCACCGGCCAAGGGCAAAAAGTAATCACCTGATTGCAAATTGAACATCCCGCATCCGGGATTTATTCCGAGTTGAGTTATGCCGAGAAGAAGAGTTATCGCCAAGCGTGAAATCCTGCCTGATCCGGTTTACAACAGCCCGCTCGTTGCCAAGTTCATCAACGTGATGATGCTCGATGGCAAGCGGTCAGTTTCGGAAGGCATCCTGTACGATGCGCTCAACATCGTGAAGGAAAAGACGACGGAAGACCCGCTCAAGGTTTTCAAGAAGGCCATCGAAAACCTGCAGCCGCGCGTGGAAGTCAAATCCAAGCGCGTCGGCGGCGCCAACTATCAGGTGCCGGTCGAGGTCAATGCGTCGCGGCGCACCGCGCTGGCCATGCGCTGGCTGGTCGGTTATGCGCGCGAGCGCGGCGAAAAGACGATGGTTGACCGGCTGGCGGCTGAGATTCTCGACGCCGCTGGTGGCAAGGGAAACGCCGTCAAGAAAAAGGACGATGTCCATCGCATGGCCGAAGCGAACAAGGCTTTTGCCCATTACAGGTGGTAATTCACGGACAGTAATCTTTAGAGGCGAAAGAAAGGAAGAGTGCCCGGTCCTGCATTTTGCTTTTATTTTTTGAAGTAGTTGTATGCCAAGACAAGAACCTCTCAGCAGATTTCGCAACATCGGCATCATGGCGCACATTGATGCCGGCAAAACCACGACGACCGAGCGCATCCTGTATTACACCGGCGTTTCGCACAAGATTGGCGAAGTCCACGAAGGCACGGCCACGATGGACTGGATGGAACAGGAACAGGAACGCGGCATCACGATTACTTCCGCAGCGACGACCTGCTTCTGGAAGCGCAATAACGTCGAATACCGCATCAATATCATTGACACGCCCGGTCACGTGGACTTCACCATCGAAGTCGAACGCAGCCTGCGCGTCCTTGACGGCGCAGTGGCAGTCTTTGACGCGGTCGCCGGTGTGCAGCCGCAGTCCGAAACCGTCTGGCGTCAGGCCGACCGGTACAATGTTCCGCGCATTGCCTTCATCAACAAGATGGATCGGCCCGGCGCCGACTTCGATCACGCGGTTGACACTATTCGCACCCGCCTGTCAGCCAAACCCGTTCCGATTCAGATGCCGATTGGCGCTGAAGATCAGTTCAAGGGCGTGATTGATCTGATCGAAATGAAGGCCCTGTACTGGAAAGACGAGACGATGGGGGCCGATTACACGCGCGAGGAGATTCCGGCTGAATTGCAGGACAACGCCGCTCTCGCCCGCGAAGCGATGATCGAAGCGCTGGCTGATGCTGACGACCACATCGCCGAAAAATACCTTGAAGGACACGACATCAGCGCCGATGAAATTCGCGCGGCGCTGCGCAAGGGCTGTATCGAAATCAAAATCTTCCCGGTGATCTGCGGCACCGCCTTCAAGAACAAGGGCGTGCAGACGCTGCTTGATGCGGTCGTTGATTATATGCCCTCGCCGCTCGATGTCGCGGCGGTGACCGGTGTGGATAAAAAGGGCAACGAAGTTGAGCGCAAGGCTGACGACAAGGAACCTTTCTCCGCGCTCGTTTTCAAGATTATGGCCGACAAGCACGTTGGCCAGCTCTCGTTTACGCGCATCTATTCCGGTACGCTGAAATCAGGCTCCTACGTCCTCAATTCCACCAAGGACAGCAAGGAACGTATTGGCCGCATTATGCGAATGCACGCCAACAAGCGCGAGGAAGTGGACGAGGCATACGCCGGTGAAATCGTCGCGCTCGTCGGGCTGAAAGGCGCCACGACCGGCGACACGATCTGTACTGAGTCGCATCCGGTGATTCTCGAAGCGATTGAATTCCCGAATCCGGTGATCTCGCTCGCCATCGAGCCGAAAACCCGTCAGGATCAGGAAAAGCTCGGCATCGCGCTCGGTCGTCTGGCGCAGGAAGATCCGTCCTTCCGCGTTTCGACCAATCACGAAACCAATCAGACGATCATCGCCGGAATGGGCGAACTGCACCTTGAAATCATCGTTGACCGCCTCAAGCGCGAATACAACGTTGAGGCCAACGTCGGCAAACCGCAGGTCGCTTACCGCGAAACGATCAAGAAAGCAGCCAAGGGCGAAGAGAAATACGCGCGCCAGACCGGCGGTCGCGGCCAGTACGGCCACGTCGTACTGGAGGTTGAGCCGAACGAGGCTGGCAAGGGCTTCGAGTTCCTCAACGAAATCGTCGGCGGTGTGATTCCGAGGGAATACATCCCGGCAGTTGAAAAGGGCGTGCGTGAGGCGCTCGAAGGCGGCATTCTGGCGGGCTACGAAATGGTGGACGTCAAGGTGCACCTGGTTTTCGGCAGCTATCACGAAGTTGACTCGTCCGAAATGGCCTTCAAGATTGCCGGTTCGATTGCCTTCAAGGAAGCGGCGAGGAAGGCCAGCCCGGTGCTGCTTGAACCGGTGATGAAGGTCGAGGTCGTGACGCCTGAAGAATATATGGGCAGCATCACCGGCGACCTCAGTTCACGGCGCGGACGCATTGAGGGCATGGAGTCGCGCACCGGCACGCAGATTATCAAGGCGATGGTGCCGCTGGCTTCGATGTTCGGTTATGAAACCGATCTGCGTTCGATGACGCAGGGGCGCGCGGCTTCGACGATGCACTTTGCGCATTACGAAGAAGCGCCGAAGAGCATCGCTGATGAGATCATCGCCAAGGTGCAGGGCACCGCGAAGTAGAAATCAGAAATTCAGTGACGCGGAATTGATTCCCGCGATTGTTATTCAACATTCTGAAGAGGAGCAATCACAATGGCAAAG
>JAXLQP010000007.1:0-272070 GCA_046331565.1 Blastocatellia bacterium | reverse complement strand
GATTGATGCGCTGCTCGATGAACTATCGCAATGTCACGCGCGCCGACACGAACTCGAAGCACTGCTCGCACGCCCAGCGCTCAGTATTTTGGGGCAGGCCCGGCGTGTCGCTCTTCGTCAGCGATACCGATGAAGATGAGTGCAGGCGATGACGGAGTCTGCGTCGGACGATTTTCTGTTTCATTCAGCAGTTTATCTGATCGTATGCTGCAACCGTATTTTCAGAACGAGCGGGTCACGATCTACCACGCTGATTGTCGTGAGGTGCTGCCACTTCTCACTGCTGCGGGTGTCATCATCACAGACCCGGTGTGGCCAAACTGTCCGGCCGGGCTGCTTATCGGGTGGAACAACCCCGAAGGTGTTTTCAGAGGGATGATTGAGAGTCTGCCTGAACTGCCAAAGCGAATGGTTGTGGTCATGCGCTCTGACTCCGATCCGCGATTCCTGAAGGTCGTGCCGACGGCGTTACCATTCTTTCGCTGTCAGATTCTCCCGTATGTCATACCGTCTTACAGCGGACGAAAACTGATCGGCGATGAACTCGCTTACTGCTTTGGCGAACCGATACCATCAGCGCCGGGAGCGCAACTTATCCCAGGTCTGGCGCCCAGGGTTCAACCTGACGGACGCGCCGCTGATGGCCATCCCTGCAGCAGATCGCTGGCTCATTTCAAATGGCTGTGCAAATGGTGGGCGTTGCCCGGTGAGACCGTGACCGATCCATTTATGGGCAGCGGGACGACGCTGCACGCTGCCTGGGAGAACGGCCTGACCTCAATCGGTATTGAGATCGAAGAAGCATACTGCGAACTCGCGGCGAAGCGGTTCTCTCAACAGGTGATGTTCGCATAGCGGAGGCTCCTGCCCGATGTCATCCAATCTTCGTTGCCGCTTTCCGGCTGCCGTGATTCATCTTGAAACTGACCAGTACATCATCTGGCGCAACGTTCCCTCGCTCACCGGCGAAGCGCTCGTCTGCCGGTTCTGCGGGGTCGTTACCTTTCACCCGGAAGACATTCATCATCGCTACTGTCCGCGCTGCAAGTCGTTTCTCGACAAGTCGCCTGCTGCCCCGAACGCTGACGTGCGACCGCTGATCTGATTTCCCGCTTGCCTCACGTGAGCGCTTCAGACACAATCCGACAGCGGACGCCGCCAGCGTGCGCCCGCCACACCTGTTTCACCCCTCTCATTTGTCTCGCAGCCTGTTGCCTGCCTGAAAGATTTCCGAGTGAAGAAGCATTTCAAAGGTGGTTTATTTGTCGGCGCTGAGCCGCGCCTGGTCGAACTGCGCAAAGGGCATGAGGATGGACGGTCGGAAGACTGGCATCAGATTCAGTTGTTCCAGTGGATTCGGGATTCAGCCCGGCTGGTTGAAATTTCGCCGCGGACTCGTCAGCCTGAGCCTGATCAGGCGCGAAAATTATGGGCGCTTCGCTTCGCTCATCACACAGCCAACGAGCTGTGGATCCCTGATCATCTGCCTCAGAAGCACGCGATTCTGCGCAAGGCGATTGCGATGGGCCTCACCAAAGGAATTCCCGATGTGCGGATCGATTATCCGGCGCAGGGCTACAGCGGGATCCTCATCGAGCTGAAGACGGGAACAAATGATCTGACGAAGGACCAGGAAGAGTTTCGCGCTGGCGCGGCCAGCGCGGGGCTGCTGTTCCTGACCTGCTGGTGCTGGGAGCGCGCGGCGCGGGAGATTACGAGCTATATGAACCTGATTAATCACGCTGTGCTGCCGCCGCGACAATTAAGCTGCTGCGGGCGTTGATGATTGTAGTTGACGGCTGACGGCGGTTTCGCTTACTCTCACGGCTCATCGTTCCGGCATCACTCCCGGTGCGTGGCGATGAAAAGGTCAGTCCCCGAAATTTCAGCTCAACAACCCATGTGAATTCCCTGTTTTGACCCTGCTGTCTGCCGACCCCGCTCTCACCTGTCAGACCACCCAGCCGCAGCAGTTACCGTCACAGGTCACATCAATCCGAAGTTGCCGTGAACTCAGCAGAGATCGCGCAGTTGTATCTGCGATCAACTGGAAGACTGATTACCGCGACGAGTGCGCAGCGCCGTCTGGCTGACCGCATCTGGCGCGAGATTCGTCCAGTCTTCCAGCAGGCGCTGGCGGCTCACGAGCAGATGACCGGCTCACCTTCCGGTATTTCAGAAAGCTTTCTCGCCGGTCAGATTTCGGTCGAAAACAGTTATCTCGACCCGGCTCGAACGCGCTTCGAGCCGGGCGTGCTGAGGCATTTGCGGCTTGTCCGCGATGGACGTCAGAAGGAATACAACGGTCTTCATACTCCCCTCCTGTCCGGTAAAACCGAAGCTGAACTGACGGCACTCAGTTTCAGCTATGGCCTTTTTCAGGTCATGGGTTATTACTCCCTTCTGTATGGCTTCTCGCTGTCATCCCTGAAATCCCCCGCTGATCACCCCATCATTGCCGTCCGTCTGATCCAGCAGTGGTCAGGCCGCAATGCCTCTTTCGATTATCTTGCCGCCGGACGCTGGGACTGCGCGCTGCGCATCTGGAATACGGGCCAGCCAGGCGGCAAAACCTTCGACCCGAATTACGTCCGTCACGCGCTCACCCAGGCCTGGCTCTACCAGCAGCGGCGCGAAGCTGCCTGAATTCATCCCGCCCGGACTCCGCCTGTTATCGCAGCCTCCCATTCACAGACAATGTCGAAACTCGAAAAAATCAAAGCGATGCTCACTTCGCGCACGATCATCGGCGCGCTGCTGCTGCTCATCACACTCATCTTTCCGAAGTTCTCCGGCTTCATCACAGGCGATGAGATCGCCCACTTTTTCGATCAGGTCTTCGAGCTGATCGGCTTTGTGCTGATCTTCATCGGTCGGATCAGGGCGCAGGGGCCACTCTTCCAGCCTCCCGACTCCGGTCAATAACCACCTCCTGGTCGCCATCTCCCGGCGTGAGAGGTTGCGGGACGCAACGGCGCAGACGCGATTTTTCAGGGCAGGCAAACTCGCGTCGCGTCTGGCCGCTGCATCTCGCGCGAACCCTCACTCCCGGCGGCCTCGCCGAAACGCGACCGGCGCAGTGGAGAGGTCTGCGCCGGTCGCGTTTCATCACCTGCGACACCCATGCCAAATAAAGTACTCGAAGTCATTCGTCAGTTCGCGCCCGTCGCTGCCACCGTCGCCACGATTGCCGGTGTCCCGCAGGCTGACCGCGCCCGTCAGGTCGTCGAAGCGATCATCAGCGACCCGCACACAGATAACTGCCAGGCGCTGCGCACGCTCGCCGCCGAGATTGACCAGGTGCGCCGCGAAGCGGACGAGCTTCGCTCGCTCATCAAAACCATGTCGCTGCAACTGGCCGATCAGTCGCATCTTGTCGCCGCGCTTGCACTGCGGCAGACAGGCCCGGTGCAGGGATGAACTTCCGCGACTTTGAACAGCACGCCATTGCGGCCACTTCCGGCGTCGGCGTCGGACTGCTGGTCGGCCACGAGGACATTCTTCGCGCTCTCTCGCCAATCCTCGTCACAGTGACGACCTATCTCGTCCAGAGCCTCATCAGGCGCAAAAATGAAGAGCGAGCCGTTTCCGCCCAGATCGCCGAACTGATCCTCAAATTTGAGGAGCGCGGTCAGGTGATTGCTCTCATCCAGCAACAGAGCGCCGATCTGCACCGGCGTCTGCTCAATATCGAAGTCGCTGTTACTCAGCCCGGCGCACGGGCCCGCCGTCGTTTGCGCCAGACTGAAGAAGCGATCAGTTCCCATGACCAGGCAGATTCACCTTAACGAACTGACGCCCGATCCGCTCAACGCGCGCCGCCACACAGCGCGCAATATCGCCATCATTGAGGAAGCCCTCCAGGAAGTGGGCGCAGCGCGCTCCATCGTGATTGACGAGAACGGCGTAATCCTCGCTGGCAACGGCACGGTCGAGGCAGCCGGAAGCGTGGGCATTACTCAGGTGCGTGTTGTCGAGGCCTCCGGCAACGAGATTATTGCTGTCCGTCGGACAGGTCTGACGCAGGAACAGAAGCGACGGCTCTCGCTCTTTGACAATCGCGCGGCGGAACTGGCGGGATGGGATCCCGCAGCGATTTGCGCGCTCACGGCTCAGGGGGTGCGGGCCGACGATCTTTGGCACGAGGATGAGCTTGAGCGCCTGATCTCATACGAAAACGCCCGGCAGTCACGGCTGGATGCCGAAGCCGCTGAGGAGGGCCTCAGACCGGTGGAACTGACCGAAGCGGAAAGAGAAACGAAAGCCGCCGCGCTGATCGACCGCGCCAGTGAATGCCAGCAGCGGTGGAAAGTCGAGCGAGGTCAGGTTTTCACGATTGATTCACCGACAACCGGCCTTCGTCATCGCGTCTGTTGCGGAGATTCGGAGAACGCGGAGGATCGCGCGCGGCTTCTCGATGGGATGCAGCCCGGTCTGCTTCATGGCGATCCGCCTTACGGAATCCCGCTCATCAGGGGCGGAAAGCAGTGGACGAATTCGCGCACTAAGTATCGCCCTGTCACCGGTGATGACGAACTGTTTGATCCGCGCCCGTTTCTTGATCTTGCGCCGGTCACGATATTGTGGGGAGCCAACCACTACGCCTCACGGCTGCCGGATTCACCGTTCTGGATCGTCTGGAACAAACAGGGCAGCGCGAAGCATCGCAACCATGCCGATGCGGAACTCGCCTGGTGCAACGCGCAGGGGAACGTCCGGTGTCTGACATACATCCGGGATGGCTTCCGCCGTGATTCCGAGAAAGGACAGAAGCGTTTCCATCAGACGCAGAAGCCGGTAGCCGTGATCCGCTGGGCGCTGCAATGGGTGGACTGCAACTCGGTGCTGGAACCCTGGCTCGGCAGCGGTTCGACGCTGTTCGCGTGCGATCAGCTCAACCGTCAATGCTTCGGCCTTGAGATTGATCCGGTGTACATCGCTGTGACGCTCGAACGCGCGAAACTGGAAGGCATGCTCATTTCAAGTGCGGAATGAGGAATGACGTCCGGGTTGCAGATGTCGCCTTTCGATGATCCCGCGCCTGGATGGAAACGCCGCCACTGACTACTGACTACTGATGACTGTTTTTTTCCGATAACCCCATGCAGGGATGGAAACCCCATGCAATTACTCCTGCCTGCTGAATGTCTGAATCGCTGGAACGTAAATCCAAAGGCGAGCCGTGCGGCGCGATGACGCGCTCCGGCCAGCCGTGCCATTCACCTGCCATGCCGAACGGACGCTGCCGGATGCACGGTGGCACAACCCCCTCCGGCGTTGCTTCGCCGCATTTCATTCATGGCGGTTACTCGAAGCACCTGCCATTGCGGCTGGCTGCGCGGATTAACGAACTCACCGCCGATCCGCTGCTGCTCGAATTGCGCGGCGATGTGGCAGTCATCACGCACCGGCTGTACGAACTCTACGGCCGACTCTACGACGGTGAAAGCGGCGCGCTCTGGCAGGAACTTCAGGATGCGCTGAAAGAACTGCGCCTTCAGCGCGCCAGCAAAAACACCGCCCGAATGGTGCTCGCGCTGACTCGCATCGAACAACTGATTGAACGCGGCGCCAGCGACCAGGAGACCTGGGCCGAGATCAACCAGCAGACGCTGCTGCGTACCCGCATGATTGAGGCTGAACGTCGGCGCCTCCACGAAACCGGTCAGATGATTCCCGCCGAGCGCGTCATGGCCTTTGCCGCAGCACTGACCGAAGCCGTCCGTCGTCATGTCACAGACCGCAAAACTCTGGAGGCCATCTCCGCAGAATTTGGAAAGATTACTGGCAGCGACGATCAGTCGTAATCTGCGGTCAGGCCCCGGCACAACCGAATGGTCGCACTATGCCCTCGATCCGGCGGGCTTCGTTGGTCGTGTCCTTGGAGAACGGCTCGCGCCAGCGATTGAGCGCTTTTATGAGGCAGTCGTCGAATCGCCGGTAGTGATGGCCCGCTCGGCCAACGGCACGGGAAAAACTCACGGCGGAGCGCGGCTCGCCATCTGGTGGTACAAGGCGCACGGCGACTCGCAGGTTTACACCGCCGCCGCGCCGCCGAAGGAGAACCTCGAAAATCTCCTGTGGGGAGAGATCGGCGCGGTCGTCCACAAGCATCCCGAACTGTTTGCGGCTGATCGTGTGACCCATCTCAACATTCGCCGCTCGCCGCAGGAATTCATTACCGGTCTTGCCATTCCGCAGGCTGGCGATCCTGCCAATCGGCAGGCCCGTTTCTCCGGCAAGCACGCGCCGCACCTGATGTTTATGCTCGACGAAGGCGACGCGATTCCGTGGGAAATTTATCTGGCGATTGAATCCTGCCTGTCAGGCGGTCACGGGCGGCTCGTTGTCTTCTTCAACCCGCGCCAGATGTCCGGCCCCCTGTGGACCAAAGAGAAGCGGCGGGAGGCTCGCGTCATCGAACTCTCTGCGCTCGATCATCCGAACGTGGTCACAGGACGCGATGTCTTTCCCGGCGCCGTTTCACGCGAAAAAACGGTGAAGCGGATCAACGAGTGGACGGAACCGCTCGGCCCGGAAGAGCAGCCCGACGCCGAGTCCTTCCTCGTGCCGGACTTTCTTGCAGGCGCGCAGTGCTTCTCTGATGCCGGAGAACTCTATCCGCCGCTCAGGGCCGGATGGCGACGTGTGGTGAACCCGGCGTTCTGGGTGATGGTGCTCGGCCAGTATCCGCCGCAGGCCGAAACCCAACTCATTGCTCGTCAGTGGATTGATGCTGCCGTTGCCCGCTGGCAGGCTTACGTCGCGCGCTACGGTCGCCGACCACCGCAGCATGTTCGCCCTGTCCTCGGCCTCGATGTGGCGGAGTTTGGCGTCGACCGCAATGTTCTGTGCGCGCGCTATGGCGGGTGGGTTGCGTCACTCATCGAGTGGGGCGGCGTGGATGTCATCGAAACCGCCATCAAAGCGGCCACGCATTTCCAGAAGCTCGATGCTCTCTACATCAATGTCGATGGCACAGGCATCGGCGCGGGCGTTGCGCCTTATCTGCAACGCGAGAGCGGGCTGGAAGCTTATTCGATCAAGGTCGGAAGCGCCCCAACCCGGAAGGTGGACGAAGGAGAGTTCTTTCAGCTTCGCGATCAGTTGTGGTGGCTCGCGCGCGAATGGCTGCGCAAGGATCCCGGCGCGATGCTGCCGCCGGATGAGTCTCTCATTGATGAACTGCTCTGCCCGAAGTACCACGCCGACGGGCAGAAGATTCGGATTGACGACAAGGCAACCATGAAGGCCCGGCTTCGCCGCTCGCCTGACCATGCGGAATCGCTGATTCTGACTTTTGCCGATCACCACAGCCTCCAGATCGACCGCGACAGCGATTTCGGTCGGACAATTTTCGGAAGGGGTTATTAACCATGAGCCTGATTACCCGCCTTACTACCGCCACACGCGCTGCTGTGGCCACCTGGCGCGATGTCTTCCAGCACCCGGCTGAAGTTCGCTCCGTTTCCAACGCCAGCCGCATCCCGCTCTACGACGCTTTGTGGAGCTATTACACCAATCAGGCCTTCGCCAATCTGCTGGCCTGGTCGGCATACATCAACGAATTTCATCTCTACCGACACATTCGTTCGATCTATAACCCGGTCGCAGCCATTGTTGATTTCTATGCTGACCATGTGTACGCCGGGCGCATCACTCCCGATGGCAGACCCACGCCTGACGGCAAGCGTTCAGGCGTGCCATTTACTGCCGACATGGATCAGCGGTTACGGCTCGCCTGCTCGCAGGTGCTGCGCTGGTCGCGGTGGCAGGATCAGGGATCGGTGGCGCTGCTTTACGGTGGGGCGACGGGCAATGTCCTGATCGAACTGGTTGACGATGTGCGGAACTCGCGGTTGTTCTTCAATGTTGTCTGGCCCGGCCAGGTCGTGGATTTCCGGCTCGACCTCACCGGCAGGCTCGAATTCTATGCGCTCGAATATATGGCGCTCGACGAAGAGGGCGAGTTGTATCTCTACCGCAAGGAGGTCAATGCCCAGGAGATTCGCACCTTCCGCGACGGCGCGCCGTTCGATTATGACGGCGGCGGTGCCGCGCGCGCGGGCTACGGGTTCGTTGCTGCCGAATGGATCCGTCATAAGAACATCGGCTCTGACTTCGGCGCGCCTGCCATTGACGGCGACATCCCGGTGATTGATGAGATCAACTCGCTCGCCTCACACCTCGACGACCATTTACACAAGGCGATGAACACTCCCTTTGTCCTCTGGACGAGCAGTATTCCCAAGCCCCTCTTCAAGGGAGATGTCGATCCGAAAGATCCGGAAGGCGGCCCAGACCCGCGCAAAACCGTCACGATTCTGCGCGGCGATGAGGGCGGTTCGGTGTCGCCGCTGCTTGATCAGATTGATCTGGCTGGCGCTGATGCACAGATTGAGCGGTTGACGAAGTACCTTGAAACGCGCCACCCGGAAATCATTGCCTATCGCATGCTGCGCGAAATGTCGCAGGTCACAGGCCCGGCAGCCGAGCGCGTGCTGGGCGATGTGACGCACAAACTCGACAAGGTCAGCAGCAATTATGACGCGGGCCTTGCCCGGCTTCTCTCGATGGCTGTGGCGCTCGGCGGCGAACGCTACCGGCGTGGATGGTCGGAGCGAGACGACAAGCGCGCTCTGTTTGCCCCCTTCGATCTGCGGTCGCATCTCGGCGACCATCTCGATATCGAAATCGAAGACCGCGACTTTCTGCCGCTGCTGGAAAGCGAACTTGTCGATCTTCAGCAGAAGCGAGTCCAGATGGCCGATCAGGCGACAGCAATGACCGGCACCCGCGAGGCGCTGCGCCTGATGAAGTACACCGACCAGGAGATTACCCGGATCGAGCGCGAACGCGCCCATGAACATTCCGCTGCCCCCGTCAGCCAGTCCTTATTCGGATCAGAATCTTAAGCGCGCCGGACTGTACAGTAATCCTGTACAGTCTGGCAATTTCCCAGCCTGGAGTAGAAATGAAACTCAGACTTATTACTGGTCAGAACATTCGTGAAGCCCGACTGCTCACCGAACGCGGTGAAGAGATTGAGGGCGTCGGTCGCTATGAACTGCGTCTCGAAGGCGGTCGCGTTTCACTCATCGCGGCCTTTGAGGAAATCGAAATCGTCTGCGCCACTGATGAAAACTTTCCGCTCGTCGTCGAACGGGAGCGTTCGCGCGCGATGGCAGCGCGCCTTGCGCGCCACATCCAGCCCATACCGGAGAGCGCGTCATGACAATCGCTCTTCACCGATGTCGGCGTCTGAGGTGTCTGCTGCGCCGCCTCCCGACTGAACTGCTTGCGCTGGCGGCTGTCCTGGTCTGGCTTGCGCTGATGATCCTGCTGGCCTGGTTTTCCATATGAAATTGACCATCGCTGTTCTCTTCATCCTGCTTCTGCTGCCTGGGACGCCACAGCCACAGGTGGCTTCCTCTGTCTCCGAATTGCCATGTTCGCCGGATCAAACCATCATCTGCCCCTTCGATGGTGCGGCGGTGGATCTCTGTCGCAGCGTCCCCGACACGCGCACTCACCTTGTCGTTGTGTCGGTACTCCTGCCCGACGGCAGTTGCTTTCGATCCTGCGGATGGCAGGCCCGCCACGCGCCGCTGCCTGCGCTCGACGCATCGCAGATGTCGTGGCCCTGGCGTCCGGCGACTGCTGCCAGTCCTGGATCAGGCGTTTCAACCACTGTCTCATTGCCTCACTGACATGGCCAGACCTTCCCCGCAGCAGCTTGCCCGGCTTCACAGCGAACTCGCCCGTGTGCGACGTGAGATGGAATCGCTCGCTCGTCGTCACGCGGCTCATCGTCGGTCGGCCTTACAATGGCGTCGTGAGCAGGCCGGACTCATTGAACGCGCGCACCGGCTGGCCTGGGCTGTCGCGGCAGGACGCAGACAGATGACTGAAGCGGAACAGACGCTGATGAGGGAGGCTGTCGCTCAACAGATCAAGTACCTCGACCGCTTCGCCCGCGACTTTCGCACAGGCGCCGCTGGACTCTCGGTGCACCGCGCAGGCAGTTATGCGATTGCTGCGCAGGCGACTTTCTGGGGAATGTGGCTCATCCGACACCCATCGCGTCAGGTCAGGCGAATCGTCAATTCGCGCCGCGAGAATTGCGATGAGTGCGTGCGCGAGGCCCGGCGCGGATGGGTTAAGATTGACGAGGTGAAACACTGGGGATCGTTGCAGTGTCTCTTCCACTGCGGCTGCCAGTTTGAGACGCGCCCCTGACGCGCACCACTATCTATGATTGATCGGATTGACGCAGATGAACGGCAGACGAAAAATTCCCGTTGACCTGCACGCGCATCTTCCCGTACTATCCGCGCCGTTCGATTCCTTCGATGAATCGGGCCTCTCACGCGCGGCGCTCTTTAACCTCTCTGTTGCCGCACATCCATTGCGAGTCACTGCCTGCCAGCATTCTTCACCAGCTCATGGTGAATCAGTTCCCTCTTCATGCCAGTTGACCCGAAGGCCGCCAGGACGTCAGCAGATGACGGTAAAAACACTGCCACCGGCCAGCAGTCATCAGACCCCGCCAGCCAGAACAACCTGACCGACGACAAGCAGCCGCAGCCTGCGGCGAAGGAGTCACAGCCCGATGACGGAACCGGAAATCCGGGTGACGACGGGCAGCCGCAACCCGCTGCTCAGTTCACTCAGGAAGACCTGAACCGGATCATTGGTGAACGCCTCAGCGCCGAACGCCAGAGATGGCAGCGCGAACAGCAGGAACAACACGCCCGGCAGACCGGCGAATGGCAACAACTCGCCGAAACTTATCGTGCCGAGCGCGACGACTTCGAGACCAGGCTCCAGGCGGCTGAAGAGAAGGTCACTTCTCTCACGGTTACGCTGCGCGCCCGTGTTGACGAAGAGTTAAAGTCGCTGCCCGAGGACGTGCGTGATCTTGCTCCCGCCGCTGATGATCTGGCCGCGCTTGTCGCCTGGCTCTCAAAAGCCCGGCGCTTTGCTTCCGATCCCGTTCCTGCCGCGCCCAGCAGCCCGAAACCAGCCGCGCGCTCAAAAAGCGAGAGTATTCAGGAAGAGAAAAAGACTCTCCGACATCGCAGCGGCTACGGCGCGCGCTTCTAGGCCGCGCTTCCAGACGGAGATCATCACCTTTCAATCCCTGTTTCTGACGAGGTAACAATGAAAATCAACAAGTCCGGCACGCCCTCTCTGGCGACCACGCTGCCCGGCAATAACTCCAAGCTCACCGGACGCATCGCTGGTGAGGATCTCGACCTCTTTGATGCGTGCTACATCAAGGCCAGCGACGGCAAGGTCTATCGCTCGTCGGGCGCGGCGGCCAATGCCGCCGCCAAAGTGCGCGGCTATGCAGCCACCAAAGCCAAAGCCGGTGAAGCTGTCACGCTCATCTGGAACGTCAGCGTCCGCTACGGCTCCGGTCTGGCTCCGGGCACAAGCGTCTATCTCGACGACAGCGCGCCTGGCGCCATCAATGACGCGCCAACGACAGGCGGAACCGGTGAAATCGGTTTCGTCGTGGATGCCACCCGCATCTATCTGACTCGCTCGACCTACTAAGGCGAGGGCTGCACTCATACATTTACTGAAGAAGAAGGAACTCCCCATGAGAGGAACATTACTCACCCTCGATACGCTGGCTTCAGAGAACAACACGACTGTCGCGGAGATCGGCGAAGATCGTGTGTTTGAAGCTATTGACGCTGCCCGCGTAGCGCACAATGAACTGGTTGATGAACTGACATCCGACCTCGTCGAAGTCACCACGGATCGGCTGCGCCGTTTTGGCGGCAATGATGAAATGGAGATGGAAGAGGTTGATGAGATGGGAACAGCGGATGCGCAGAAGATTACGACGGGACAGAACGTCGGCTTTCCGCTGCGCCTCTTCCAGCTTTCAGTGCAATGGTCGCGCAAATATTTTCAGAACGTGACCGGCGCGGAATTCGCCCGCCAGTTCATCGCAGCCACCACTGCCGATCTGAAACGGATTGAGCGCCAGATCAAGACACCGATCTTCACACCGACCAATTCAACTTTCAGCGACAAGCTGGTTGATGGTGTCGAACTGCCGCTGAAGGCGCTGCTCAATGCCGATGGCGTGGCGATCCCGCAAGGGCCGGGCTTCGCCACCTTCGACGGGACGACGCACACGCACTATCTGGCGACCGCCTCGCTGACCGAAACGGCGCTCAAAAATCTGATCGAAACCGTGATCGAGCACCGGCTCGGCGGTGATGTGAAGGTCTACATCAATCGCGCTCAGGAATCGGCGGTGCGGGCGCTGTCGGGCTTCGAGAAATATTTCGATGCCCGCATCATCCCGTCGGTCAACCAGGATCGCGCACGCGGTGAACTTGATCAGTCACGTCTCTACGACCGCGCCATCGGCGTTTTCGAGCAGGCCGAAATCTGGGTCAAGCCATGGATCCCGACAGGCTATATGTTCTGCTGGATGATGCATGCGCCGAAGCCTCTGTGCCTGCGCGTGCGGCGCGCCGGTGAGGGTCTGGCCGTGGCAGCCGAGGATGAAAACTACCCGCTGCGCGCCCGCACCATCGAGCGTGAGTTCGGGGTTTCGGTCAATGAGCGCAGCAACGGCGCCGTACTTTACATCGGTGGTGGCTCATACGTGACACCGGTGATCAACTGATGGTTCTCTGATTCTCTTCACCGGGCCTGAAAACCCCGGTTCCTCCGGTGTGCCGGACGAAGGCACAGCAGGCTCACACCAGCCGCCAGAGGCAACGAGTCTGGCACACCCTTTTTTATTCTTATGAGCAAACAGCACAACTCGCATCACAAACCGGCTGCCACGACTCCGGCTGCCGGTGACAACAAATCGTCAGTTACCGCAGATTCGCCGACAGGCGAGATGCCGCGTCTCGATGTGACCCGTCCGGGCGGACGCTACGTCGTTTACGGTGAGGTCGTGGATTGTCACGGCAAACCAGTCCGGGGACCGGAGACTGACGAGTAAGCAGGCTTTATGTCCGGCCCGTCGGGGGATCATCCGGTGCGCGAACTTATTCGTTTTGAGGATTAAGGGTATGGTTCGTCGCAGACATTTGCACCGGGGCTGATCCGGGTCGCCATGCCCGCCGGACACCAGTTCTGTCGCCGCACGAAGTTTCATCATCATGGTTGTTCATTCAGCTTCGTGAAGCGGCAGTCCACCTTCGGTTACGGGGAGCGCCGGTCTTCATCCCCTGATACTTCCCGGCACCTGCCGTGACTGAACCTGACTGACGATCAGACCGCAACAATCCGCACGCGCCAGCTTTTGCTGGAACCAGGCGCACAAATCGTCTGGTCGTCAGTCTCAGATTATTGTCAGCCATTATGCCGACCCTTGCCGAAATCCAGGCGCAGTCTTCCGCTGCCTTCTCCGCGCTCGAACAACAGTACATCGCGGATGTCTGTCTTGAGACAGTCGCCTCGATTGCAACCAGTCTCGATGGCGTGACTGCCGAGGCGCGCCAGGCGATTCGCGCCGATCTGGCAGCCTACGGCGCGATTGGCGACGGCACAGAAAAGCTGCGCGGCGGCTCAGACGGCATTGACTTCGATGCAGACCGTGACCGTGAGGGCATTCGTCGCCGCATTCGTCGCCGCCTCGGTCTGTCGCCGGTCAAAGTGGATGCAGGCTCAGGGCTGGATGATCCGGCGGCTCTCTCGTGGCTCGCACTCTCAATCGGCAACTGGATGGGCAGCGGGTCAGGTGAAATGTGATGACGAGGTTTGCCCGGCCATATCGCGCCAAGCTGGAAACCCGCCGACGGCTCAAGCTCGGCCCGCAGGCAACGCTGACAATGCTGCGCTGGAATGCCGCGCAGGGTTACAGCGTCGTCGCGCATATCGCCGCCGGATGGTTTCGCGTTAATACGCGGGCCGAAGGCGGCGAGCAGTGGCGATGGGAGGTCTCGATGCTCGAGACGCCCGCTGATGACGCGATGATGAAGGTCACGCATCTGAGCTTCGGCGGGATTCGCTATCAGATCACGTCGGCAGCCCCGCCCGCCGACGAGCGCGGCGTCTGGACGTTCTGGACGCTGACGACCGGAGATGACAACTGATGGCTTTTGCAGGTCAGGTCAGAACCACGCTGCCGCCGGAGGTCAGAAACCTTGCCGACATCATTCGCAACGAGATGCTGGCAACGGAGCAGTTGATCGAACGCCGGACTCAACGTGACGTCAGGCAGCGGTTGCGGGAGATCGGCGTGACCGGGAGCCGCGAACTGATTGACTCAGTGAAGGTCGCACCCGTGATCGCCAGAACGCAGCTGGCGAGCGTGATTGCCAGCACTGCCGTTCAGGCCTACTTCGTCGAGTATGGTCGTCGGCCTGACCGGAAGCAGCCGCCCACTGACGCGATCCTGCGCTGGATGGGTGTGAAGGGGATCGGGCGTGGCCTGAAGGATTACCAGCAGCGCGGCCTTGCCTTCGTCATCGCCCGCAAAATCGGGCGCGAGGGATTCCCCGGTCGCTTTCCCTTCCGCGACACGCTTCAGGCACTGCGCCCCTGGATTGCCGATCAGCTTGCACAGGCTGTCAGGCGGATTACGAAACAATTCAACTGATGACGCGGCCCACAAACAGCGAAATCCGTCAGAACGTCGCCGGGATCATTCAGGCGGCACTGCCGAACGCCTCTGTCGTGCCGCGTTTCCTGTTTGCCGCGACGAACGAAGCCTGGGGCGCGATGCTTGTTTCTGACAACGACAACGGGCGCATCAACTGTGTGATGATCCACAACAGCGAGCGCCAGCAGTTATTCAATCCCGGCAGGCGTGAACACGTTCGCCGCTTTACGATCACCGTCGTGCGCCAGCAGGAACTCGGCACGACTGCCGCCAACAGCGAGGACGAGTTCGACGCAGACCTCGACGCCATCGAAGATGCCCTGAATTCATCGCTCCGGCTCGGCTTCGATTCCAACCCGCATTTCAAGAGTCACGAGGGCGCTCAGTTCCATTCGATTGATCCCATCGTCATCGGCTCGCACGTCTGTCATTTCGCGCAGGGGAGCCTCACCGTGCGCTTACTCTCCTATCCGTAAGAGGTCACATGTCTGAATACATTTCCCGTTATACGAAGGTCGCTATCTCGAAGCAGCGTGAGAGCACGATCAATACGCCCAAAACGCTCTCCAGCGATTTCATCGGCGCGTTGATGACCGGACGCGGACGACTGATTCCGCAGCTTGAAAAAATTGATGATGGCAACAAGCAGGGTTCCGGCAGAGAATTCCCAAGCCAGCAGCCGCGCGCCAATTACTGGGAGCACAATGCCTACGGCCTGGCCGATGAACTGAACATGCTGGTTGCGCCGCGCCTGATTCATCGTGCGCTTGGCGGCGCAGTCACGCCGACGACAGTGCTGGCCTCGATGGTTTACAAGCACAAGTCGGTCATGATGGTTGACACGGACGGCCTGCAACCGCCCTCGACGACGCTCATCGTCGCCAATGGCGCGGATGATTTTCTGTTCCCTTCGATGGTGGTTGATTCGTGGCAGATTCAGCAGAATCGGGCTGAATTCCCGCAGTTCTCGGTTAACGGCGTCAACACCGGACTCTGGAAAGACCTCTCGGTTGATTATCCGTCACTCAACCCTCCGACGCCTGATCCTGATCATTACTGTCATGGCGCAGCGACCGAAGTCTCCTGGACCGGCAGCAACGGTTCTTTCGCCGCCGCCTCATCCAATCGCCTGCGCTCGCTGACCCTCGGCTACAACAATCAGCTTCAGCAGAATGACCGCCGTCCAGGCGATCCGTTTCTGACTTCAGGCGATCAGCGCACCGGCGCCTATGTGCGCAATCTGCGCCGCGGCCCGCAGCGCCAGATCACGGCTCAGGTCGTGCTGACGCTCGATTCGTCGCATCCGGAGTTCGACGATATGAAAGCCAATCAGATCATCACGAATCTGACTTACAAATTCACCGGCCCGATTATCTCCGGCGCTTACGCTTACGAACACACTTTCGTCATTCCGAAAGCCTACATCCTCTCGGTCAAGCCGCAGGAAGACGGCGACGATGAATTGTCGGTGGTGGAGTTCCGCCCACTCGAAGACAGCGTGACGAAGGGCCTCATAACCTACGAATGCCAGACCGACGAAGCCTCAATGAACTGAGTTTGCCGCAGGGCGCGACGATTGCTACCGATTCCAGTCCCGTCGCGCCTCCGGCTGCTGCCGGGTCGCGTGATAGCGATGGCGTGACCCGGCCTGCAACCCCTGATCATCATGAAGAGACCAGCCAGACGCACGACACTCGACGACCTGAACCCCGCGCCCGCCGCGCCGGAGAAACGATTCACCACGCTCGAAGAAATGAACCCGGAGCCGGAGGATGCTGTCTCTGGCCCGGCCACCCCGCCGGATGCGACTGCCTTGCCGATCTCAGCCGGGACACCTGCAACCTGTCCCTTCAACCCGGCGACGCTGACGCCGGAGGAGACCGAGCAGATTCTCCGCGAAGTTCAGCTTCGCGGCCATCTGGCGCCTGAAACCACCTTCCTGCCGGACGGGCGCACCGTCGCCCAGGCCCGCCATGACCTGGCCCGCGAGCGTCGGGAGTTCCTCGCCCGCCTCGCCGCCGATAACCACGACGCATCACAGGAGTAAGCAATGCCCAACCCCGAAAATTCCCAGCCGCTGTATGACTTCGCCTCTGACCCGATTGAAGTTCACATCAACCTGACGCCCAAGGCCGATTTCAAGACTATTTCCACACATCGGCTGCGCAAGCGCACGCTCGATCAGGTGCGTCAGCGCGAACGCGCCATCACGATGGAAGAGCGCGAAGTGAATCGGAAAGAGAGCGAGTTTCTCTATGACGACGAGGCCGCCAATCTCGCGCATTACGATGCGCTGATCGTCGCAGCCAACGGCTACGACCTCGACGGCAGCGATCCTGATGGCACACGCTTCATTGCTCTCGCCGGAGAGGAGAATGATCAGGTGCGGGCGCTCATTCCGGTGCAGCACAAGCTTGCCGTCATCGCCGGACTCGACACGGCGCGCGCCGAGCTGCTGCAGGAGGAAGGTCGCGCCTTTCGCCTCGGCGGTGACCGGACGCAGCGCGTCCGGCTCCGCAAGGGACAGTACGAACTCATCTTCACCATGCAGGAAGGCGACGAGCGCAAGCGGAAACGCTACACGCGCTCGATGCAGATCCGGCAGGTCAGGGGTTCACGCAAAGGACAGAAGCGTTTCGTCAGCGACCTGCAAACAGTCGTTGACCTCTTCGATGCGCAGTTCATCGCAGTGACAGGTGGAGAGCTTCAGGGTGAGCAGTTTCGCCCTGAATTACGTTCCGCCTTCCTGTCGGGGATTGATCCGATTGACAAGCGCGCCGTGATTGACGCGCTCTACAGCGAACTGGAGGCTGAACTCCAGGACTGACTGACCGGCTGACGGATCATTTCGAGCAGACCTTTCTTGCGCTCAGCCATGCCAAAGGTCGCCAGTGTCCCGGTGAAGTGCGCTGCTCGAATCCGCAGGATCCGTTTGTCGGGCCGCTCGCGCGCAAGGCTCCGGCCATCGAGCGCGGCTTTATGACCATCGAGCAGATTTGCGGCGACTGCGAACTGCGAGCCACCAAACCAGGTCACGAAGATACGGATCTGGCCGAACTGGCAACGACGGCGCTCTCGCTGGCGGAACTGGTCGAATGCGGCGTGCGCTTCTCGCTGGCAGAACTCACGCCCGAAGAAACAGCCGCGCTCAGGGCGCTGCATCGCGGGCGTGAAAACGCCCGTCGCCAGGAGCGCGAGGAGAAGGAAGCTGAGGCTCAACGAAATCGGGTGAAGTAATGAGGCACTTCGCCCGTGCGCCCGCACTGCCTGGGGTCCGATGGTTGGGAACGGCAGTGCGGGCTTTTTTCAGAAAGATACCGCTTTTTGTTTTTTGCCTTTCACGGAGTGGCCGATGACGAACGCCAACACAGTCAGCATCACGGTCGACCTGGATCTCTCGGATCTGGAACAGGCCGGGGTGTCGACCGAGCAGGCATTCGCCAAAGTCAGCAGCGCCGTCGAGCGGGCCGTCAAACGCTCGCTCAAAGAGCTTGCGCGTATTCCTGAAGGAGCGCGCGAAGCAGCAGACAAAGCTGCTGTTGCGGCAGAGAAAGCCGCCGCAAAGGCTGAACGCGCAGCCAGGCGTATGGCCGAGGAAGCCGCTCGCGCCGCTCGCGCCGCTGCCCGTGAGTTCGAGCAGATGCGGGATCGGATGGCGAACGCCGTCACTTCGCTTGGCAAACATCTGAGCGTTGCTGTGACCGTTCCGCTCGTTGCCATGGCCACTGCCGCCGTCCACGCCGCCACGAAGATGGATTCGCTTGAGCGCGGGCTGGTGGCGGTTGAAGGCAGTTCAGACAAGGCAGGAGAGAAGCTCAGAGAGTTGCGCGAGGTGGCCAGACTGCCGGGACTCGGTTTCGAGGAGGCGGTGCGCGGCTACATCAATCTCCGTGCAGTCGAGTTGTCGAGTACGCTGGCGACACGCTCGCTCAAAGCGTTCGGCAATGCGCTCGCCACCGTCGGCAAGGGCAAGGCCGATCTGGCAGGAGTCGAACTTGCACTGACGCAGATCGTCTCGAAAGGAAAGGTCAGCGCCGAAGAGATCAACCAGCTCGCCGAGCGCGTGCCGCAGATTCGCCGGGCGATGGTTAGCGCCTTCGGTACGGCGGATACAGAGATCCTCCAGAAAAAGAAGATCGGGCCGGAGCAGTTTATCGAGAAGGTCGTTGCCGAACTTGAAAAGCTGCCGCCTGTCACCGGCGGCGCGCAAAACGCCTTCGAGAACCTGCAGGACGCCGCCACGATTGCGCTCTCGAAGATCGGCAAGACATTGCTGCGCTTTCTGGTTCCGGCTCTTGAGAAAGGCAGTGAACTGCTCGAACGCTTTGCCGCCTGGTGGGAACGACTGCCTGAAGGCATGCAGAGTGCAATTGCGATCACCGGCGCGATAGTGGCCGCCCTTGGCCCGCTGCTGGTCATCCTCGGTACTCTCGCCTCCTCGGTTTTATCGCTGATCGGGCTGTTCGGCCTCGGCGCAGGCGGCGCAGGGCTGACCGCCGCGCTCTCGGCGCTCGGCTCGGTAATCGGGCCGGTGCTGGCAGTACTCGCGGCGCTCGCGGCGGTTGCGGCAGCAGTCTATCTCGCCTGGCAGAACAACTTCGGCGGCATCCGCGAACTGACGGCGCAGGTGGTCGGCTTCATTCAGGAGCGATGGCAGGCGCTCGCCGACTGGTGGCGCGAGATTCAGCCGATGGTACTCCAGATCGCTGAGACGGTCTGGAAAAAGATCTCCGAACTGATCGGCTTCTACAGCGACAACGTCAAAGCAGTGATCCTGCCGACCTGGGAGTTCATCTCAACCACGCTGCGCGAGGTCTGGTCGCTGCTTGGCGAAGAGATCAAATTCCTCCTGCAGTTGCTGACGGGACGCTGGCAGGAGGCGTCAGAAACCGCGCAGCGCATCACGACAAAGACCTGGAATGCGATCCTGAGTATCGTCGCGCAGGCCATCGCATCCCTGCTGGAAACAGTGCGCGGACTGCTCGACTCGCTGCTGCGTTTCGCCGGACTGGCTTCATCCAACGGAGAGACGCTCGGTCGCAGCATCGGTCAGGGCATTATTGATGGATTGAACCTGATGATGCCGGGCATCGGCACAGCCATCGAGAGCGCCGTTAACTGGGCGCGCAATCGCACAAAGCAGGAATCCGAACGACGTGCCCGCGAGCAGGCAGAAGCAGAGGCCAGACAGTCGCGGAACAATATGTGGGCGGCGCACGACTGGTTTAAGTCGCACACGGGCGACAACGGACACAAAAATCCGCCTCCGCCTCCGCCCGGAATAAAAAATGGCCGCCACGGAAGCGAAAACTCGCTGCGCTCGGCGGAACTCGCACTCAAAAAGTCGGAGGTCGAACAGTCGTATCAGCTCCAAAGTGACAATCTGAAACGGGAGCTGGAGATCTTCAAAGAGAATTACGACGAACGGCTCACAGTCATCAGCGACTACTTCGCCAGAAGGAAACAGCTCGAACTGGATCAGATCGGGCTTGAGCAGCAGCGTCTCGAACGAGAAAAGAGTGCGGTCGAAGAGCGCCTGAAGAAGGCGAAAGAGGGCAGCGCTGAATACCTGCGCGCAAAGGCCGAACAGACCGACCTGACAACAAAACTTGAGCTGCTTGAGAGACAACGGGGCGATGTCGAGAGGCACAATGCGAAGGAAGAGGAAGATGCTCTCAAGCGGCGCTCGCAACTGCTCAAACAGCTCGATGAGCAGCAGAAGAAGCGCGCAGCAGACGAACGCGCACAGACGGCAGCACGCCTGAGACTGGAAACTGACGGGGCGTTTGCGCGTTTCAACCGCGAGCGCGAAGCCATCCAGCAGAAGATCAATGAGGGCGTTCTCTCAGAGCGTGAAGCCCGTGCTGCCGTGCTGGAACTGGAATTGAAAAACAAGGCTGTGCTGGAAGCGACTCTCAGGCGTGAAATGGTCGCGGCACAGCAGGCTGGCGATCCGACGCGAGTGCGTGAACTACAGGATCAGATCGCCGCGCTCGAAAAATTCGGCGTGGACTTCGATGATCTGGAGCACCAGCAGCGCCGGGCCTCAGCCGCCACGCGCGATGCAATCAGGACTGATTACGAGCGGATTGCCGACGCACAGATCTATCACGCCGACCGGGCGCAGCAGCGCATTCTCGATCATCTGGCGCAGCAGAAGACCATCAGCGAATCAGTTGCTGATGCTCAGATCAATCTCTATGAAAGCGTGGCGCAGAAATTCGATGGTGCGATTGACCGGATGACCTCGAAGATGGGGATCTTCGGCTCTTTTGTCTCGGAAATCCTCAAGGGCATCATCAGGCAACTGCTCACGCGAATCTTCATGCAGGGCACGCTTGGCGGGTTCCTCGGCGGGTTCGGCGGTGGCGGAACCGGCATGTTCAGCACGGGCGGTTTCGCCGGCGGAACTGTTTCGTTCGGTGGCAGCAGTCCAGGCAGCGGCCTGAGCATCGGCTCGATCTTCAAAGGTATCGGTTCCGGCCTCGGCAGGTTATTCGGCCTGGGAAGCAGCAGCAGCGGGGTGGTGACGCCAGTCGCATCATCGGTCGCTTCCACCACAAGCATCATTCCCGGCATCGCCACATCAGGCGCTGGTTCGCTGCTGCACGAAGGGATGCAGGCGGCCATGGGTGCGAGCGGTTCAGCCGGATTCTTCAAGAGTGCCTTCGGCGGCGCGGCCCTGCCGCTGATGGGATTCTCACTCGGTTCGATGCTCGGCGGCCCTTCGATGGCCGGATCGCTGCTTTCAGGCGCGGGCGCAGCGTTGGGCGGCCTCGTACTCGGCGCTTCGACCGGACTGATCGGCGGTTCAGCCGGATCGCTCTTTGCCCTCTCAGGCGCGCTCGGCCCGCTTGCGCTGGCTGCCGCGCCGCTGATGATCCTCGGCGGCTGGCTGCTCGGCAAAGCGAAACAGCGCCGGGCCGACGAGAAACTGGCTGACTCTTACTGGTCAGACGCCGGACACAAAATCGAGCAACTGACGCGCGACGTGAAGCTGGATCGTGTTGATGGAGCGGAGGCGCTCGCGCAGGCGACGGCGCTGCGGCAGGAGGCCATTAACAATATTATGCAGATCAAGACGAAATCGGTGCGCGAATCCCGCCTCGCGCACCAGATTCCCGATCTGGACCGCGTCTGGATGGAGCCGCTCAAGGCCGCCGTCGCCGATCAGGAGAAGCGGCGCGACCGCGACTCGAAGCTCAAACCATCATTTGCTTCGGGCGGCTCGGTCTGGGAGCGCGTGCGCGGGCGGATGCCGGGACGATACGACGGCATTGATGAATTTGCGATCAATGTGGATGGCGCTGAAGACATCATCAATCCGCTCCAGCGCATGCTCCTTGGCGGACGCGAAGCCATGCGCCAGGCCGGTGTGCCGGGTTACAGCACAGGGCAGTATGCCGTGCCGCTGGCTGGCACAGGTGCTGATGCCGGAGCGATTGAACTGCATGTTGACGGGCTGGTCATCGAACTCGGCACAACCACCCAGGATCGCCTTCTCGACCGGACGCTCTCCTCGGATCGAGGTCGCCAGAAACTCGGACGCGCCATTCGCGTCATCGCCGCCAATCAGCAGTTATGAGTCGCACACTGACCATCCCACTCACCACACTGATCGCCAGCGGTCGCGCCGCGAGTTACCTCACACTCGAACTGACACTCGCTGCGGGCGCAGTGCTGCGCTTCGCAACGGGGCTGGTGGCAGACAGCGGCGGGATTTACCAGCCGCTGCTCCGACAACTCGGTGCGCTCCGGCAGTCTCAGACGCGCGCCGCTGATCGAATCGAACTTGGCATTTCAAATATCGATCAGGCGATGGGGCTTCTGATGGCCGATCCGACTGATGTGCTGCGCGGCGCACGCGCCGTCATTCGCAAGGTGTTCCTGGATGACACCGGCGCGCTCATCGAACACACGAAGCCCCTGATGAAGGGCGTGGTCATGGGCGCAAAGACGGACGAAGAGTTTGTGCGCCTGACGATCTGGTCCGATCTGGCGGCGGCGCGGCAGATCGCCGGGTGGAAGGCGATGCAGAAGAACTGCAATCTGCGCTTCAACGTACCGGGCACGGCGTGCGATTACGCGAACGAATCAGCACTCGCGCCGGAAGCCCGCACACACACGAATTGTCCGAAAACGCTCGAAGCCTGTCTGGCGCGCGGGATGCGCAAACGCTACGGCGGTTTCGTTTATCTCGAACCGCTGCCACCGCCGGTTGATCCGGACGACACGCCGGGCAAAGGCGGCCCGCCGATGGGCGGCGGCACGCCGAATCCGATCTTCTGGAAGTATGACACGCCGATCTGGGGCGACACGCCGATTCTCGATGTGCCGACCCGGATTCTGAACTACTGAGGTCACTGATGTCCGTCCCAGTCATTACTCCGTCAGGCCCGCTCAGTCTGCGCGGCAAACAGACCGTCAGCTTCACGAGCAGTGTGCCGGTCAACTGGTCGGCCTCCGGCGGCGAGTTCACCTCGACTGCCGGAACCGCGACGACGTGGACTGCGCCCAATCAGACCGGCGCCTGGGCCGTCACTGCAACCGCACAGTCAGGCGGGCAGACAACGACCGTCACCGCGACAGTTACTGGCGTGCTGCCCTTCGCGCCGGACTATCAGACACAGCACTCGGCGGACAAAAAAGTGCTGACCTTCGAGGCCGAGGACGGTTCATTGCAGGTGCGCATCAAGCGCGGGCGCAGACGCGAAAGCGAACTGAAATTCACCGGACGCCCGATGGATGAGTACATGGAGATGGACGCCTTCTGGGACTGGCACTACCCGGACCGGGAATTCTGGTACACGGAACCGCTGTTGAAGGAACACGCCGCCGCCATTGAATACCTCGCGCGTTTCCTGACGAAGATCAATCACTCGCCGCAGTCGTTCGACAATTTCGAGTACGCCTTCACCATCCGGGAGAAATAACGTTGGCTGCCGACTCGCTCGACAATTACATTCTCGCGCTCGCCTTCGGTCGGCACGTCGTGCAGGGCAAGCTCATCATGCACGACGCGCAGACCGTCGGGCAGGACAAGCAGGTGACGATCTTTCAGGCGCTGGGCGTCGGCCCCTGGCATCAGGCCGTCCGGCGCTACTACGCGGGCGGGGAACTGACCGAGGCTGCCGGAACGGTGATGCATTTCCATCCCGGCACGCTCTCGACCTCGGAAGACCCGGCGACGGATACGCAGCAGGGAATTGACCCGCTCTGGCCGACCGGCCTCACGTACAGTGGCACGGCTTATGACGCCATCAGACTGCCGCCCGGCATTGCCGACGACAACGATCCGACGAAATTCAAGGGCATCTATGACTGTCTCCTCGTCGAGGACTATGACTCATCGGGTCAGGCGCTTGGCCGGTCATGGACGCAGAACGCGGCGCGGCACGCAGCATATCTGATCGTCGAAGCGGCGGCGCTTGGCGTGTCCCGGATCGACTGGCCTTCCTGGGTGCAGTGGCGCGACTGTTGCGATGAGCAGATCGTCTGGCAGAAGGACAGCACGACTACTGCGACGATTGCCCGGTTTTTGTCGAACGTCTTTTTCGCCACGCCGACTGATCTGGAGACCGCGCTCAATCTGCTCTGCACAATCACCGCCACCGACTGGCAGGACAGCGACGGCGCCATCAAATTCCTTCCGCCGACCATCGCACGCACGCCGGTCTACGAATTCACCCCGTCGAAGACGAAAGATGCGAGTTTCACGCACTGGCGCAAGGATCGCTCAGAGCGCCCGGCCCGCGTGACGCTCTACTGGCGCGACATTGAGGATGAACTGATCGCGGACGGCGATCCGATCATCATTGAACGCGCTGACCTCTTCGACGGCAATGGTCAGGCTCAGAATGAACTCGCCGTCAATGTCGGAGCCATGACGCGCTCGCAGGCGCAGCGGATTGCGAACCATCTGATCCGGCTCAAGAGCGACCTCGAACAATACTGCTCGCTGACTGGCGGCGGCGATTCGTTTCACATCGCGCCGGGCGACGTGGTGCAGGTAACACGCCCGGAACTCGGCTGGTCGCAAAAGCTCTTTCAGGTCATCGAGGCGAGCGATGAACCATCGGATTCGACTGCCGACGAACGCACGTTCACGCTGCTCGAATACGACCCGTCAGTCTATTCCGACAGCGACGAAGCGCAGCTTCAGCCCCGGATTCAGACCGGCGCACAAGCCTCCGCGTTTGCCCCGCCTCCGGCGATTACTTCGCTCACACTCGCTGAAACGCACGCCACGCTCGCTGACGGGCGCGAAACGACAATCATCACCGGCGCGGTGCAGTTCGCCGCGTTCTTCAACCCGCAGCGCGGGCGCATCTGGTGGAAGAAACCGGACGCAAGCGACTACACGCAGACGGATCTGCTGCTCGTGCCGGAACGCGCGACGCTGCAGGCCGTCTTCGAGTTGCGCCACATCGAACCGGGCATACACCGCTTCAAAGTGGTGACGGAAAACAGCTATGGCATCTCGACGGGCTTCGCGGCGGCGGTCGAATATCCGCTGAACATCGCAGGGCCGCAGACTGCACCCGCCGCGCCGGCTGGCTACACAGTGGCTTTCTTCGGCTCTGATACCGGGCAGCAGGACTTCATTCAGCACAAATGGACGCAGGAGCAGGACGTCGAGTACGAGATCGGCGCGGATGAAAACTTCACCACGATCATCTTTCGCGGACGTGCCAGTGAATACAAGGAGCCGCGCCCGGATCGGATGCGCGGCGGATGGACGCGATGGCTGCGGGCGCGCCGGTACAGTCTTGCCTCGGCAGCCGTGAGCGCCACGACTGTGCCTGCCGTGATCGCGCCGCCAGCACGTGTGAGCATCGGTCGGCGGGTGTCATCGGGCATCGTCCTCAATGTGGCGCTGCCAGCGAGCGTTGATCAGCTTGCGCAGATCAGCGAGACGCAGGTGCAGATTGCCGAGGACGCGGGCTTTCTGACGAATGCCGTGATTGAAACCCGGCCCGGCGCGCGCTCGGACGTGGAGGTGATCGGGATTCCGGGTTCGACACGCTGGATGCGCACACGTTACAAGACGATCTTCGGTGACGCTTCGGACTGGAGCGCGAGCGTCGAACACACCTTCGCCAAGCTTGGCGACGACAATAATGCCCTCGGCAATCTCTGGTTTGAGGATGACGGGGTCTATGACATCGGTCGCAATCCGGCGACTGACATCTTCGACCGCCGCCCGCGTTACGTTTACGCGGCCAAAGGCTTTTACGCCGGATACCTCGATGCGTTCACCTCGACCCACAACAACGCCTGTTTCAGCGCCGCGCATGACGAGGGGTGGAATCAGACGCCTGCGATTGAGCCATGGCTGTGGCCCCGCATCAGCAATTACGACCTGATCGGCAACCCGATCTGGCAGAACCGAACCATCATCCGGCCCGGCGAAGGCGGGCTGCATATTCAAAGCCGGAGCGGTGAATACGACAACCTCATCCTCGATGACAACGGCAATCTGACCGTCCGCGGTTCGATTACCGGCACACTGGCCTCAAGCGTGATCGACAACGGCGGCCAGGTGATAGATGTGCGGGCATTCGGCGCAAAGTGCGACGGAGTGACCGACGACTCGGCTGCCGTCAATGCCGCATATGCTGCCGCGAAGCTCACGCGCCAGCCGCTCTACTTTCCGAAGGGCACAACACTCTGCAACCTGAAACTCGATACCTGGGGCATCACCGTGCAGGGCGCAGGGCCGCAGTCCTCTTTCATCAGATCATTCGACAGCGCGCAGCCGGTCGTGGAAGTGGATGCCTCAGCCGTGAGCATTCACACCATCCTGATCCGCGATCTCGGACTCGTTGGGAGTGTCAGCGGCGGAAACAATCACGGATTGTATGTGCAGGGCGCGAATCTGGTCGCCGGGCTGACAGTCAAAAACGTGACGATCTCGAGCTGCGGCGGGCGAGGTGTCTATGATCTCGCCTCGTTTACCACGCGCTACGAAGATGTTTTCATCTCGCAGCCGTCAGGCTCGCACAATGCCATCGAGCTGGCCGGTGGCAACACAACCACGCTTCACCGCTGTTATGTGACCGATGTCGCGGCTGGGCGTGCGGCTTACAGAATCTATGGCGGGCGTCCGACGCTGATTGCCTGCAACGGCATCAATACCGGTGCGAATGCGGACTGGGGAATCTTCGGGCGTACTGTCGCAGATGATGGTGTTGACAGCTATTGCTATGCGACGCTGGTTGAATGTAACGTCGAGGACTTCACCAATCGCGGCATCTGGTGCAAGGTCGGTTCATCAGCAACCTTTCAGGCGACGAGCATCCTCGCCCCCGCCACCGGGACAGTGCTGCCACTCCTGTTTGATTACGTTGCGCCAAGTGTGGCCGGGACCTGGGATGCGATTTCCACCATCAATACGAAAGGCGCAGGCTACGCCAACGGTTATGCCATCCATTCAAACGGAATGCCGTTTACCGTCACCGGCGAGAGTGCGCCCGATCTCTTCTGGTGGAGTGGCAACGTCTTTACTCTCCCGAAAATCACCACGAACTATATCGGAGGCTCAGGCAACTACGTCACGCGCCTGACCCGCGCAGCAGTGGACGCTCTGGAGAGTTCGACGCTGACCGGCGATCTCATCGGCGGGACAACATACACCGGAGCGAGAGCATTCATCAAAGCGCCCGTAGCCGACAAAGGGGGCGCCATTTTCGATGTCAGAGCTTACGGCGCAAAGATAGACGGTGTGACAGACGATCAGGCAGCTTTCGATGCAGCGTTTGCAGCGGCGAGCGCGGTCGGCGGCGGCGTGGTCTTCATTCCGGGGGGCACGACTCGCGTGACGAAGCTGGCGATTCCCGCGAATGTCGTGCTGCGCGGCGCTGGAAAGCGGGCGACCACTATCAAACAGATTGTCTCCAACGAGGAGATCGTCCTCGTCAATCAGTTCCACAGCGGCGTGGAAGACCTGACAGTGAGCGGCAATCTTGGTGTGGACGCGCACGAGGCGGCTGACGGCTGGCCCGGTCAGCACGGCATCCTCTGCACGCACGCGCAGTATGTGTCAGATGTCTCGATTCGCCGTGTGCATATTGAGCAGACCGGCGGCGAGGGACTGAAGATCGAAAAATGCTTCAGTTCCGTCTTTGAAGGCGTGGAGACGACCTGGACGTATGGCGCAGCAGGCATCAGCGTGGACGCGGTCAATATGCCGAGCGTGCGCTTTGCGGACTGCTACGTGCACGTCATCGGGCGTTTTGACGGCGTCGGCTACTGGGTGCGCGGCGGCAACCCGGTCTTTGAGAACTGCAACGGTATTGACGGATGGGGCAGCGGCGGGCCATCCGCCGTCATCTGGATGCGCATTGGTCAGGACAGCCGCATCGCCGGAGACGGAACGGATAAATACGCCAATCCCACACTGATCGGTTGTAACATTGAATCCTTCACTCACACTGGCCTCCAGCATCGTCTCGCCAGCACGAGCCGTCTTTATGGATGCAGTTTTTCGACTGGCGGCAACGGGACGCAAAAGGCCATCTCTTACGAGACAGGCGGCGCCTACAGTCAGAACGGTTATATCGCTGCCGATTGTACCTTCTTCCAGGATGGTGATGGTGTCACGTATGCGAGCAACCGGGCGATTCATTCCTATGGACGCCCGCCGGTTTATGTCGAACCGGCACTTCCCTATGCCTCTGCCTACTACGACACACAGGCAGGAGCAACCAAAGCTCTGCCCTTTATCCTGGCGCTCACCAGTACGCCGAACACACAGAATCTCGTTCTCGCCACCGGCAACAAGGCTGAAGTAAAGAGTGGTCTCTGGTGGGATGAGGGCAGTTCAGTGCTGACCTCTCCCGGTCGCTTCTGGGGAGCCGATTGCAGCAGCGGTGCGCCGACTTACGGGTTTGCTGCCGACTATTCGACCGGGATGTATCGGGATACCACCAGCGGGGCGCTCTCCTTTGCGTGGGGAGGCAGCGAAAAACTGCGTGTCCGTGATTTCCTCTGGACAGCAATCAGCTTCATCCCTTTCACGGACGCAGCGGTTGATCTCGGCATCTACCCGACGAATCGTTTCCGCGACCTTGCACTCGCGCGCAATGCCTTAATCGGCGGCACGCTCGGTGTGACCGGAGCCGCTACCTTCAGCAGCACCATTGCGGCTGGCGATGCGACACTCGGCAATGCTTCACCGTCAGCGGACACCGCCAAAGACCTCGGCACATCGGCGCTGCGCTGGCGTGATCTCAAACTCGCCCGCACGCTCATGCTCGGCGGTACGTCAGCGCAGCACGCGTCCATCGTGATGGACGCTCCGGCGACCAACAGCACGTATCTGCAATTTCTCGAATCCGGTGTGAGCAAGTGGTGGTTCTATCGCAACGGCGGAGATGCAAACTTCTATATCCGTGATATGGCGAACGCGAAGATGCACCTGGCCTTCCTGCCCGGTGCGTCGGAAGCCGCCGCCGCAACGCTCCTCTACAGCAGTCTGCTCTTCTCGACTGACAAGGCAGTTGACATCGGCAAGACCGCTGCCAATCGTCCGCGTGACGTTTTCATCGGTCGCAATCTCAACGTCGCCGATACCGTGACAATGGGCGGCGGAACGGTGTGGATATATCCGGTCGCATCGCTGCCGACCGGCGCAGGTGGCAACCTCATCCTCGGCGGCGGGTTCGGCTCCCCGGTCTGCGCAAGGATGTTCATCGGTGACGGCTCAAGCTGGCGCATGCACTTCAGCAAGCGCCTCTCCTCGACGACGACCGATCTTTTCACCTTCGATGATCGGGGTTACTTCATCGCGCAGCAGAACAGCGTGGCGTACTTCAGCAACACCGCCGATCCGTACGCCAATTACGAACGCGGCGCGCTCAAGTGGGCGAGTAACGAGTTCGTCATCGGAACGGAGAAGGGAGGAAGCGGAACGAGTCGTGACATCACATTTGCCCCGACCGGCGATTTGAATATTGCGGCGAACAACGGCGCACGGCTCTCAATCAAACGTCTGGAGGAACTGACGACCATCGCGGCAGCGGCTTCGACGAATACGACAATTCAGATTCCGGCAGGGGCCATCGTGATCGGCGTCGCCGGTCGCGTCGTGACGGCTGATACGGGCGCAGGCGTGACAAGTTTTTCAATCGGTGTCAGCGGTGCGACGACTCGTTATGCGTCGAACATTGCGAACACCGCAGGAATAACGTGGAAAGGCACGCAGGACAGCCTGCGGGCTTACACGAGCGCAACGCCGATTGTCATTACTCCGAACGTCACGCCGGGCGGCGGAGTGCGCGGCGCGGCGCGCATCGTGATTGAATATCTCGACATCACCGCACCAACTTCGTGAGGATTTTATGGCACGTTATAAATTCAATCTCAGGCTGGCCGGGCCGCTGGTGGACGATGCGTTTCGTCAGCGCGTTATCGAAGCCCACACCGGGCTGCTCCCGGCGCAGTTCGATCAGAACGGTGCCCGGATCGTGAACGATCCCGCAACCGAATTTCAGCGGGTGCTTGATTATTATGAAGACCAGATCATCGCGCGCCTCGAAGAAAAAGAGGTCGCGCTTTCAATTGAGGACGAGCGCCAGCGTCGGCGCAAAGCCTTCCAGGATGCCCTTAAATAACCCAGCCATTCATCACACCATGAACTCATCGTCATCGAACCCTCTCAATGCGCAGATTGAATTCCAGTTCAACGACTACAAGCGCCAGTACGAACAGGCTGCCACGCTGGAGGTAGAACTCTCCGAACGTCTGAAGGAGATTCAGGCCAGAAAAATGCGTCTGGACGGAGCGATGCAGGCCCTGATGGCACTGCGGCAGTCAGCGCAGCAGCAAGCTGTGCCTGCACCGCCGACAGTTCCGTCGGCTCCGTCCGCGCCGGATGCGCCCGCCAGCCTCCCGGAACCGACGCCGGAGATTATTCACTGACCTTTCAAATACGGAATGCTGATAACTGGTGAGTCATGAACGAACGTTTTGCCTTTGACACGGCAGTGCCGCTTGTGGTGCAGGATCAACTGCACAAGCACCTGCCAAATCTCGGCTGGGTGCTGCCGACGTGGGCACAGCGCGTGACCTTTTTCTGGACGCAGGCCGATGATGGCGAGGTCGCCAGTATCGAAGTCAGCTATGAATACCGCTTCGCAGCGGTTTATCTGACCTCGAAGTGGCTGGCCCGCTCACTGGAGCAACAGCGTGAAGACCTGTTACACGAGTTGCTGCACATCTCACTCGGCCCGCTGGCCAATTATGCCCGCGACACCATCCGGCTGCTGCTTGATGAGTCGCCGAAGTTTCAGAAGCACGCCGAAAACGAACTGCGCATCAGACATGAACTGGTCACGCAGGAGTTGACCGGACTGCTCAAACACCTGTGCTCCAGCTCTTTCTGAAAGCTCCCGGACATAACATTCCCTATCAGACTCCGCCGATCAGCCGGTGCTGCCGTTATCAGGACGCACCTTGCACTCACCTGTCCTGCCGCGTCGGGGAGCCGGACGCTCGCGCACTGTCACGCGCAGATCGGCGCGCTCGCCGCGCGCGTGTTGCAGGGCCTCGTTGAGAGATTCTTCAAGGCAGGCGAAATCTTCGGCGCTCAGGTATTTTCTTTTTCGCTTCTTCACTAACAACCTCGCTGTCGCCGCCTACGGGCGGCGACTCTTCTGCTGTCTGGTGAGCAGACGCTCCAGTTCATGCCGTGACTGCTCCAGCCGCGCAAACGCCTCGCGCGCCTGCTCGCTGCCTCTCAGATTTTGTTCCATCTCCAGCCAGTTGAGCGCCAGATCAAGCATCTCGCCACTTTCCGGCGTACTCAGTCCGTTCTCCCAGCGCGAAACTGTATTGAGCGCCACACCCAGCCGTGCGGCCAGTTCGCCCTGCGTCAGCTTCAGCCGCTGTCGTCGTTCCCGGATCGTCTCAGGGGTCATTGCTCTGATTCTCCTCTCTGTAGTATAGTGATCATTGAAAGCGGGAGGCTGCCTGTGCAGCCCCCCTTTGGTCAAGGCTGAGGGTGCTGCTGCTTCAGCGCCCTCACTTCCTCTTCAAGCTTCTTCAGCCTCGCTTCCATCAGCCTGATGTTAGCGGCCATCAGAATGAAATGGTCGGTCAGCATCCGAAGCCATTCGAGCAGTGTCACGGCCTTGCACCTCCTTTCTTTCAATGATCCGTCAGGTTTCCCTGACATCTGCTATTATACACAGTGTATAATCAGGGGCAAGCTTTTTTTCGCCCTGCAAAGAAAAAAGGCCGGGAAGATCCCGGCCCGCCGTAACAGCAGCAAGCTGTGCGATCAGCCTTCGCTTCCCCGTCTGAGCCGTGAGAGCGGCTGCGGCTCGAAATGCAGATCGCGCTCTGCCGCAGAACAGGCGGTGCCAAAAAAATCCGCCTCGAAACGGAAATGACATGGATTTCCGGCGACCGCATGTTTATGCTCACGACAACTGGCAGGCTGATACCTAATGGCTGAGGAGCCTGTCGAAGCAAGGGGTCGAAAGACCCCTCTTCCTTTTCGGCCCGACAAGGTGACAGTGTCGGGGCTGTCACCTTGTCGGGCCTTGTCGCAGCGTGCTATCCTGGCCCGGCATCAGACCTCACATCATTGTCTGCCGGGAGAAAAGCCATGACCAAAAAGGAAGCCGCCGACCTGCTCGGAGTCTCTGAACGCGCCATCGAACGCTACACGGCCAAAGGACTGCTGGCGCCTCGTTACGAGCGCCGCGCGGGGCAGCGGCTGGCCATCTACGATCAGAAACAGGTGAAGCTGCTCAGGCGACAGATGCAGCAGGGAGCAGGGGACAGGGGACGGGGGATAGGGGATAGCCAGTCCCTGACCCCCAACCCCCAACCTCCATCCCCTCACCCCCGGCGCTCCATCGCCGCAGCATCTTCCCGCACCGCTCAGGCTCCGGCAGCGGAGCAGTTGCTGGCCGCCATCACCGAACTCGCGCAGGCCGCCGCGCTGCCGCTGGATCGCAAGCTCGGATTGTGCATTGAGGAAGCGGCCCAACTGACCGGCCTCTCAGGACACTTCATTCGGCGGGCCATCAAAGCGAAGAGACTGAAGGCGACACGTCCGGGCCGCGCCTGGCACATCAAGCGTCGTGATCTGGAATTGTGGCACGCGAAGCTGTGAGGAAAGCATGCCGATCAGGAAAGAGTACAAAAAGTTTTACGGCCCGCAGTGGCGCACGCTGTCGCGGCGCATCCGGTTTGGCCGCGCCGGTGGGCGCTGCGAACGCTGCGGCGCGATTCACGGCTGGCTGCACCCGCAGAGCGGCAAGCCGGTCGTCCTCACCACGCATCATCTCAACTTCACGCCGGGCGATGACCGCGAAGAGAATCTGATTGCCGTCTGCGGAGCCTGTCATCTCGAACTCGAACGCCCGCGCCATCTCGCCAGCGCACGCACCACACGTCAGCGCCGGAAGGATGCACAGAGGCCGTTGCTTCTGCTTCAAGCCTGAAAAACTCACTGTCGGGCCGGATTATTTCTGCTCAATGATCCGAATCTCTCCTTCAGTAAGGCCGAATAGCTCATAAACCAGATGATCAATTTTCTGATCAAGGTCAGTGCATTTACGCGCGTAGAAGTGCTGATCACGTTCAGTCATGGCAGTGTCAAGCTGCCGTCTGGCTTCCAGCATCTGTTCGACCAGACTGACCATCCGATCATGACTCGCTTTGTCGTGCCGCGCATCCAAATCAAGCCTGACAATGGGTAGCTGCCGCGTCTCCTTCAGGACGATTTTGGGAAAATCGTCTCGCTGTGCAACGTTTGAAATCTTCAGGAAATACCACGACATCAAACGACTGTTGATCATCCCAAGCAGGTAGTTGAGAGCCAGGCCACCAGCCAGCGGCAGGATGCTTTGCATGGATTTATTGGTCACAAAATTTTCTGTCGCCTTCACCGCCTGTAATTGAAATTGCCGGCTGATCAGTTCCCGCAGCAGAAGGCGTGGCCCGGTAAAATACTTTTCCGGCTTTGGCTCCGCCAGCGTCTCGTCGAATCTGAGATAGCGGATCGCATCATGCTCGATTCTGTAGCGCCGGACTGTGCCGGAAAATGCTCGGCGGCTGTTCGGGTGTTCTGCCTCCTCAGTCAGTTTGAATGGTGTCACTCCCCGCTGGACGTCAGCAAAGGACTGTAAAGGTACGCCACGCTCCCTGATCTTCTGAATCAGTTTTGTTGCGTCTGTATCAGCATAGGTCAGGTATTCATCCGCCCCTTCTGCGAACCATTGTGTGAAATCCGCCTCAGTCGGATCCTGATAGAATTCTTCCTGCGACACGATCTTGTGGCGCTTGGGAAAAGTCCTGAGTCGGACTCTGCAACTTTCCTGTCGTGGCCACCCTGCTGGCGAATCGCGTTTCGTCGCAACGAAGACTGTTGTATCAACCCAGGCCTCAAAAATGTCGTAAGGAAGGTTCACAAAAACGTCGGGATCGGTGGCTGAAGCCATCAACCGCCTGAGGGCTGAAAACCCTGGCCCACTGTACCAGCCTGTCGGCACAATCATCGAGATGCGTCCGCCTGTCTTCAGCAGACCCAGCGCTCCTTCCATAAAGAGAGCATAAGTATCAAGTGTCGGAGGCGCGGCTGAATATTTTTTACGGAAATAGACGTTCGCCAATTCAGGGACATCCGCGCCGTAAGGCGGATTACCTGCAATTGCATCAAAGCCGCCTTCCCGCATGATCTCCGGGAAGGCACTGTGGAAACTCATCGGATTCAGCCGTTTCTCTTCGCCATCCAGGAAGAGCTGTCCATCAGACACATCAAAATCAACCAGCGAATTACCACACACGACATTGCGGCCAAGTGGCGGCAGCAAGGCCTCCCTGAATGACTGCTGATAGTTTCGCGCGGACGCTGGTGTCTCGTCCTCAAGCAGCTTGAGATAGAGAGACAGTTGCGCAACTTCTACGGCCTGTGGATCAACATCAACTCCGAAAATATTGTCGAGCAGGATCTGACTCTTCTGGCGCAGCGATAGTCTGAGCCTCCCGTCTTCATCTGCGATGCACCCTGCACGTCGGCCCGCCTCCCGGTTCTTTTTGTTCTGGTTGTACCAGTTGGTGTGATAACGCAGCAGCAGATCGTAAATGCCCAGCAGGAACGAGCCGCTCCCGCAGGAAATATCGGCAAAGCGCATCTTCCTGATTTCTTTCGGTGGCCTGCCTTCAACCATCCTGCCCACAGTGTCCTCGACGATGTAGCGCACAATGTATTCAGGCGTATAGTAGACGCCTCCCGCCTTCCTGATCTCAGGCTTCTCCTCAACGTGAGCAGCCCCCTCCCTGACGACGATTGTCCGGCCAAGAAATCGCTCGTAAATACTGCCGAGGATATGAATCGGAATATAGTTGAAGTCATAAGGAGAGGACGTGTGAGCCAGCCGATCCCGGATTTCTTCAAACACAGCCCCATCGGCGCGAAAGCCCGGTGAGTCGAGGAGCGGATGCTTCTTGAAGATAATTCCGTTGTATATTTTGTCGAGCCGATGCGAAGCTGACACGAAATCCGACCAGGCCGACCCGGACTCACCCAGTGGCTCAACCAGCGGTTCCGGCTCAATCAGCTTGTCTTCGAGGAAGCGCATAAACACCAGCCGGTCAAGTGTCCGCTGTGTCGCCTCGGTCAATTGCGCCCCATCAAGCTGAGGATTGCGCGCCTTGAAGCTGCGGGCCAGTTCCTCACGATACTCATCCAGTTCACGCAGGAATGATTCGTCAATGTTCTGCCAGCCCTTGTGAAAGAGGCTGCGTTGCACCGCGCGTTTCGCTGATTGCGGCAAATGAGCCTCGACGAATTTTTCCAGCGATCCCTTCAACACCGCTTCGCGGGAGAAGAGATAATAGATTTCCGCGAATTTCTCATCGTCTGCATAATCCGTGTACTGGTATTTCCGGGCGGCTCGCTGAAGCACTGTCTCCACATCCGGCTTGTAGCGGCAGTCGAGGATGCGGAACTGCTGAAAATCCGTCAGCACGGCCAGCGGTGTCCGGCTGTTCCAGCCATAACGGATCGTCTGAAAATAGTCGTCTGGATTATCAACATCCACAGATGGCTTTTTGGCTTCAACATAGAAGCGCACATCCCGATAGTTGGGCGCCAGAAATGCATAGTCCGCACGCCTTCGGGCAGTTCCTGATTGAACCCCTCGCTCGACTTTGACTTCCTGCTCGTAAGGATTTCTCTGCACCTTGTGCCGCACATCCCAGCCCAGCGAGATCCAGAACTCATCAATAAAATCGAGCCGTGCCTGTGCTTCGGAGTAGGTGGGTGAGAGATAGTGTTTTTCGTTCTGACGGAAGTTCTCAACGAGATGGCAGATGCGCTGATGCGCCTCCTCAAAACTCTGTGGGAGCATAACTGTCCTCGGCTGGCTGGGGCTGTTACGTGCTGGTGACTGAGATGTCAGCGGAACACTGACTGGCAACAAACTTTTACGCCGCCATGAGGGCGCGAAGGGGCACTGTGATACGCCGGAACACCTGTCCTCTGAAATCCGAAGTTGTGGTCGTCAGTGAAGGTGATCACTTTTTCGGTTTGCCGGTTGAGGATCCGGCTGATTCACCATCAGAGTCAGTGATGAAGATCAGGCGGCGCGGCGCGCGACCTTCTGCTTCCGGCCCGGAGCCTTGCGCGATTTTCTGCCTCCGGCCCTGAGTCTGGCCGCGACCTTCTCAGCAATCCGCTCGGCCAGTTCCTCAATGTCCGGCAGGATAGTCTCTCTGGCAGCAGCCTGACCCGTCATGACTTCGCGCAGCGCCTGGTTGATCTGCGTCTGGTAGGGCGCGGCTCCCGGCGCAGCGGCGCGCGCCCGGAAGTACTCCAGCACATCACCATCAAGCATGATCGTGATCCGGGCCTTGCGTCCGCTGCTGATCTCCCGCCACTCTTCCCGCGTGATGTCTTTCCGCAGCAGGAAGCCGCCGCGCACTCCATAATGCCGCCCCGGTTTCATCGCTTCATCAGGTGTGGCTCCAGCCCGGAGCTGCTCCTGGTAATCCTCTTCCGTTACTTCCCAGGCGACGGTGTCGCCGATCCGACCTTTAGTTTTCATGGTATTGCCTCTGTTCCCGCGTCGTGGCCGCACGGGCTGAAATAAGCCGGATGATTTCCGTGCCTGAAGCATCTTCCCGCAGCGTGAAGATCACACACAGGAGCCGCACCGGGGAGGCTCCGATCAGGCGAAAGCGCGGCTCCTCGACCGCGTGCGCGGAGTCATCAAACATCACGGCAAAGTCGTCCGCAAAGACCTCCTGGGCTTCCGTGAAGGCAACTCCATGCTTTGCTTCATTGGCGGCTGCCTTGTCCGGATCCCACTCAAATCTCATATCGTTATGATATGCATATATACGTATCAATTCCAGTGCAAACCGACAGGGGGCGACAGAGTTAATGTCGGAGCCTGTCGGAGCGTAACAACACGGCCTCAGTCGTCAGAAAATCTGAAATTACGTGTGGCATTATGCCGTACACAATGCTATCCTCTCTTCACCCCGTAAGGAAAGGAGATCTGAGTATGCCTGCACATTCCATCACGGAGCGGAGTGAGCGTTTTGATATGCGCATCCGGGCAGACGTGAAGCAGCGGCTGCTGGAAGCGGCCACGCTTCAGCAGCAGTCATTGACCGCTTTTGCCGAAGAGGCGCTGGAAAAAGCGGCCCGGGAAGTGCTGGAGCGGTCAGCGCATCTGGAATTGTCGCGCCGCGCGAGCGAGCAGTTTCTCGCCGCGCTGGAAGCCGCGCCGGAACCCGGTGCGGCGCTCAAACGCGCCGCGCGCCGCTATCGCCAGTTCAGAAAGGGATCAGAGCGTGCTCGAAATCGTCCCGCTCGCGCCTGAACATGACCGCACTGCCTTCGATTGCGGTGAGCCGTCGCTGAATGATTACCTGCGCCTCTATTCCGGGCAGCACACCCGACAGGGCTTCAGCCGGACTTTTGTGGCGGTGGAATCAGACACGGCCAGGGTGATCGGGTATTACTCTCTGGCCGCCGGTTCCGTCTCCGTCAGTCTGCTGCCGCAGCACCGGAAGCTGCCGAGACATCCAGTGCCGGTGGCCGTGCTGGCGCGGCTGGCTGTGGATCGGCAGCGCCAGGGGCAGCAACTCGGTGCGCTGCTGCTGATGGACGCGCTGCGGCGGGTGCAGGAAGTGGCGGAAGAACTGGGGATCCACGCAGTTGTGCTGGATGCGCTGACCGACACCGCGAAGCAGTTTTATCTGCATTTCGGTTTTACGCCGCTGCTCGACGATCCGCTGCATCTGTTCATTCCGCTCAACCTCATTCGCAGGCTGAAGCTCTGATCCGACAAGCTCCGACATTCAATCTGTCGGGATGTCGGGGCGGGTGTGACTTATAGTTCACACTGCTCGCGCGGACTCAAATCAGATTTTGCCAACCGTGACATTTTCTCTGTACTGTATGGCCATGAGCGACACTCACAGGCAGGAGGCGCTGGCGCTGCGGAACGCTGGTATTGAAGAGAGTGATTTGTTCCTGTCGTCTTTTAGTTAAGAGGCAGAAGCTGTTTGTTGCGCACAATCATTCGCCGCTGACATGAGGGACAGGTAATACCGCCTTCCACAACCCGGCCAAAGAATTTCCAGCCGCAATAAACACACTTTCCCTTGATTGCCCCCTTGCCCATGGCTCCGCCTCCCGCAGCCGTAAAGAACGGGAGCAGAAGACCGGCTATGATCAGAGGGAGGCCGATGATCGCTCCGATTCCGGTCAGGGTGAGAAGGGCACCGATCAGGATCAGCCAAATGCCGAAACTAAGGCCCAGACACCCTCCTGCCGCGCTCCCCACGACTGCCGTTCTGCCGCTCAGACTTTTTACCGACGAGTCTGCTGGTCGCAGATCAGCACGCCGGAGAGCATGGCCGCAGTGGGGGCAAAAACCGACCTGCGGCGGCAAGGCTGCACCGCAACGATTACACTCATGATTTGAAGACATGAATAATCTCTTTATGAAAGAGTGCTGGGACTGTCGCACGCTGTCACTCTGGATTGTTTCGAGCAGAAAAGCTGGCGAAGTCTAGTCTGCACAAGTTGCCACAGGCAAGTTCCTGGCTTGCGACAACGGCACTGCGGCTTGCGAAATTGATTGTTGGCGCCGCGACACTGATTCACGGTATTCTTTCGCCTCTGCCAATTCTGTCAGCTCGATTTTCAAACCACGTGTTCGGGCGAACTCTTCAATCTCATTGAGACTGACCTGAAAGAATTCCTTCCGGGCGTTAACCAGATTGATCCTCCTGCTGCTGAAATGTTCATGCAGGGATTTTTCCAGATCAGGCGCGTTCTCGGTGTAAAACATCGCATGGACATCAAAAGGAAAAGGAACTGAAGCATCGCCAAGCTCGTAGACGCGCTCCATCGGATCAAGTCGTCGTGTCATTCCGATCTTGTAAACGTCCGGCCCGAATGATCCGATGTTGGAGATCACATACACATGACCTGACCTCGTAATCTGAGCCTGAGCAATCGCCCGTTCCTTTTTCCGGTGCGCTTCCTCAAGCTGTGATTCAAGCAGTCTGATCCGCTCGTTAAGCGTCTGAAACTCCTCGCCTGTGGCCCGTTCCGCTTCCTTTCGCGCCTTCTCAAGAGCTTTTTGAAACCTCACCTCTTCGCGTTCGGCCTCCTCCTTTGCTTTCTCCAGTTCACGTTGAACTCTCTCTTCTTCCCTCATCTGCTCTCTGATCTGGCGCTGCTCCTCCTTTTCCTGATAACGCATCTCCTCATATTCGTATGTGAGCCATAACTCGTTGAGCTTCAGGGAAAGATAGTCAGCCGTAATCGCCATATACATAACACTGCCGAGCCGATTGATGGCCTCAAAGGATTTGCAAATGCGCTCTTCCATTTTCGTAGCGTTATTCCATGAAATCTTTGCGAGAGCCGCATCACACTCGCCGTTGAAGGCCCGGAGCAGCAGTTTCGTGTATTGTTTCGTCATCCGCGCTCCTTCATGCTGACTGCCACTGACCGTCCACTGTGTGAAACAGACGACAGCCTTCTCCTCGCGGATTATTTGCCGCTGACGATCTCGCAGGCTCTCAAGCTGTATCTTGTATTGCTCGGATGTCTGGTAATTGAAATGTGGCTTGTAGAGACCACAGGAAATATCATCAAGATTCTCTTCGAGGAGAGTAATTTCTTTCTTCAACGCTTCGTACTGTATTCTCGCTTGTTCGTACTCTTGGTTCATTTGAGTGCGTTGCTGCAGGGTGGACGCGGCAATCTGCTGTTGCTCATTCCTGACCCGCGTCAGATTCTCACTGGCCCGCCTTAACTCAGCCTCTATATCGTTAATGGGAGCGTAGCGGGTGCGAATCCGACGCAACCCCAAAAACAGACGAAAGGTGGTGCCCGACAGCACGGCAATCACGAAGCACAAGAGAAAAATTGTCAGGATAAATGTCGGATCAGACATGAGTTGAGAGCCTTTCTGTTTACTTTATTAATGGCTGCTGAGTTCTGCTGAGGGGCTGAGTTCGGAGCGAGCCGCAACTTATGCGGCGATTGTGACAGGACGATGACAAGGCCGTGACAACCCGACAGTGTCCGACAGATTTAATGTCGGGGCGTGTCGGACTGCCAAACCGCTGCTCGCGCGGGGTGGCCGTGAGGTCAGGAATCATTTCAGCGCAGTGGCTCCATCGCTCCTGTCACTGTGCTGTTGCGCGTAATGGTTGATCTGATGAAAGGGTGGAAGATCAAACTGCGTTCGTCTGACGTGATAGTGCCGCAGATACTCTCCATCTTCCATTCTGTACCCGCAGACCTCGCAATCAACCCAGTCCTGCTCTCTGACGACCGCCTGACAGGTAATGAAGTCATAAGCCGTCTGACACCTCGGACAAGCCTTCGTAAACATTCACTTCCTCCGGGGGCTGTGGAAATGATTTCGTGATTTGTGTGTCTGAATCTTCGCGTCGGCTTTGATTGCGGTAGTAGTGTTCGGGCGATCTGCTGCGCCCTGACTGACTCTGTGAAATGCAGCGGGTTAGTACATCTCCGATTCCGGCGAACCAGATTACACTTTTCCCCTGAGAAAATCTGCCACTTCCTGATGCACCATCTGCCGCCAGCCAGTCTCCAGTTCATCATCTCCCTCCCATCCGGCATTGATCAGGTAAATGGCATTCATCAAAAACAAGGCGAGATCGAGTGCTTCCCGATTATTACCATTTTTCTGCGCCTCCCTGAACTTCTCATATGAGTCGTAAAGATCGTGCGTCTTCATTATCTCGCCTGTTTCTCCGAAACCTTTTTCGGTTTTTCGCACATGCCAGTGACAGCTTGACTCAGCTTCATCCCTGCCCTTCCCGCTTTTCCTTCGTCGCCAGTCAGCAAGACTGATGACAGCGGGCTGTTCGTGGTCTGCCTTCAGGAAGCCTTGCGCCGTTTGGTGGAAGTGGATTCAGCAAGCGTTATAGTGGGTGATTCTTTTTCTTCTTTAGCGAGAATTTCAGCAATCTTTCGCTCAAACTGTTCAGGCGAGCGTTCCTTCTCCTCACGAATTGTTTTGACTATATATTGGTGGAGTAATCCAGACATTCCAGCACCACGTAATTCCGCTGCTGCCTTGAATTCGAGCAGTGTTGTCTCAGCAATTCTGACTGTCACCAGTTTCGTTCTGACTCTCGCCATACCAGAAAGATAAATCTCACCCAATTGTGTAACTAGCTTAGGTAATAAATTCAGCTTGACCGGGTATAGACCTTTGTGCAATCATGCTCAGGTCTAGACTTTTGCTACTCAGGAGCTATATGAAGCGACCCAAAAAGGACAAAGTACTGTTCATCAAGATTGATGCTGTTTCTCACAAGAGAATCATGCGGGCGTCGGCGAGACTTGATCGTTCAGCATCGCAGATCGCACGAGAGGCAGTAATCGAAAAGCTCGAAGAAATCGAAAAAAAGTTCGAGTCAAGTGAGGAACAGCGCGCTGCCTGATCATCCCGAAGGGGTTCGGGTGGAAGGGCGAAGTGTGTTTACCCTTCGGTCAGATAGAACGATTCGCGCTGTCGGCGCAGAGATAGTGCGGGAATTAATTCGTGACCGGAGCAACTGTGGCGAGTGGCGACCGGGCGACTGTGCTGTGGTCAGGTGCGGCGGAACTGTGAACGGATCGTTCCCTTCCGTTTGCACCGCGCAGCCCCGCGCCCGCTGCGACGTGCCGCGCCCCCTTGCTATCGGACGGCTGAGGATTTCCCGATTTCATAAACACGAAAGGCCGCGTTCCCCTTCCTTGCACGGAGAGAACGCGGCCCCGGAAATATCAACAACGGAGTGTCCGTCGTCGCCGCCACTATAGCGGAAGCGCCTGATCCTGTTTGTCCCCAGTGGGAGGATAACCGTATGGCAGCAGTCAATCAACCGGGCGCGCTCGTGCTGACGCTCGCGCCGTGCCTGCTGGCGTTGTGCCGCGAGTCGCTGCGGCTGATGCAGTACGGGCCGTTCCAGTCACACGTCACTGAACTGATCCCGGCGATTGATGAAGCCGACGGCGTCACGGACGAATAAAGGAAACTGACCGCTGGTGTGCTGAAACACCAGCGGCCACTGTTTTAAGGAGCCACGAGCATGCCAGAGTCCATGCCGGAACAGAGCGACGAGTGGATCACGCCGCAGGAGCTGGCGCGGCGCACCGACAGGTCGCTCCACACCGTTTACAAGTGGATTGAGAAGGCGAAGGCAGGACGCGCTTATCTGCCTTTTCGCCGCATTCCTTTCTCACGCTGTCTGGAAATCAACTGGACGCTTTTCTGTCGAAACTATGTTTACGGGGGCAACGGCGAAGACGACGCGAAGACTCGCGTCGTGCGGTTCCCTGCCGGGCGGCGCTCGGCGTAGACTGCCACCGCTCTTTTCGGGCGACGGCTGCCAGGGAAGGAGCAGCAGATGGCAGTAATCAAACGGAAGTGGATTTACAAGGGGAAGAAACGCTGGCGCTACGTCATCAAGATCGGTGATGGCTACTGGGAAACGCTCCCCCAGGGAACCACAAAGGAGGAGGCTAAGCGCAGGAACCGGGAACTCGAACAGCAGTTTGCCGACACGGGCAATCTGCCGCCGCGCGAAGGCCGACACCTGACGCTCGGCGAGTTCATTGACCGGTATTACCTGCCCCATGCCCGCACGCACCGCCGGTCGGAGAAGTCGTACAAACGGGCCGAGCGGATCTGCCAGGACATCAGCAGTCTGCTCGGACGGCGGCGGCTGGCTTCGATCCGGCAGGAGGACGTGCTCGATTTTGAGCAGCGGCGGCTGGAGACTCCCGTGCGCGCGGGCGAGCCGAACGAGCGCCCGCGCACTCACGCGACAGTGCTGATTGAACTCAGCGTGCTCTCGAAAATCTTCACCCTGGCGCAGAAACGGAGGCTGGTGAAAACGAACCCGGTGCGTGGGGCCAGTGATCTCAAAGCGGCGAAGAACCGCGTCCTCTACTGGTCGCAGGCCGAGCGCGAAGCTGTGATCGAGCATCTGCGCGGCGAGCGGGCGCACCTGCGTCCGGTGGTCATCACCGCCATCGGGACAGGGATGCGGGCCGGGGAACTCTTCACGCTCAGGCGTCGGCAACTGGACTTCGAGACGAACACGATTCATCTCGAAGAGACCAAGTCCGGCGTGCCCCGCGTGCTGGCGATGGAGGGGCCGGTGCGGGCAGTGCTCGCACCGCTCGCGGCAGGGCTGGGGCCGGATGAGTACGTCTTTGCCAGTCCGAAGCCGCCCGCCAGGGAGCCGGGGTCGCCGCCGACCCGCGCCCGCCTGACGACGATCAAACATGGTCTTCAGACGGCGTGTCGGCTGGCGAAGGTGAAGTGGATCGGCGTCCACGGATTGCGACACACGCGGGGGACAGACCTCGCGCTGCGCGGTCTGAATGCGTTTCAGATTGCGGCGGAACTGGGGCACGCCGATCTGCGGACGACGCAGAAGTACATTCACATTGCAGAGGCTGCCCGGCGCGCGTCGGGCGCGGAGCCGCTGCCGGGAGGAAGAGGAGAAGGATCAGCAAAAACCGACTGGAAAGTTGCAAGAGAGTTGCAAGAAGAAAGGCAGGCTGTGGAGCCTGCCTCGCAAGTGATTGATTTGGTTGATGGACCAGAGGGGGATCGAACCCCTGACCTCCGCATTGCGAACGCGGCGCTCTCCCAGCTGAGCTACTGGCCCGAAAATGAAGCGCGATCTTACCTGCCTGCTCTGGCACTGTCAAGATATTGAATCAGCCTGACACGGCTGCGACATCAGGAAATTAAATTCCCGGCAGGCAGCAGAAACCACCCAACTTAGTGATTGACAAGAGCCACCAACCGTGTCAATTTTCCGGCGTCAACTGACCGAAAAAACTCTTCCGGGATGCGACGCGAAACACCCTTCACAGCCGGTCAATCGCCTTGCATCAGTAACAAGCAGGTTTGGAGTCGCCCCCTCACAAGCCGGACTCAAGCGCCCCGAAATCAAACAGCTTTGACATTCCAGCCCCATCTTTAACCGGCAATGCCACGGAAACTGGACTGGTCTGCCCGGATGCTTAATGTCCGGAATAAAATTACACTGGGTGCGGTGCTGCTGCTGAGCGCGCTGCTGATTGTCGCGGTCTCGCTTGCCAGCGGGCTGAGGACGCTTAATGAAGCCCTGCGCTGGAACGAGCGCGCGCAGGAAGCAGCGGCACATTTGAATAATCTTGGCCGACTGACCGCTGAACTTGAAACCGCGCTGCACGGCGACGCCGCACAATCGCAGGCGCTGCTGCCTTATTTCACGGCGCGGGACGGACTGGCGGCTGAAGTCGCGCGGCTCACCGACCTGCTCGGCAATGATCAGGCGCAGGCGGGACGCCTTGAGCAGCTCAGGCGCAAGACTGACATCAGCCGCTGGCGCACGCTGCTCGGTTCAGGCGAAGCTGGTCGTAATGATCTGCGCCGCGCCGTTGAAGAGATTCGCGCAGCCGTCGAAGAGATCGAAACAGCGCACACCAGAACCGTCAGCAGACATCGTGATGAAACCGAAGGACTCAGCAACACGCTGATTCTGAATGTGGCGATTCTCTGCCTGTTCGTGATTGCGATTACCGTGATTGCCAGTCAGCGGCTGGTGCGGCGCATCGTTGATCCGGTCAATCAGATGATGCTCGCGGCTGAACGGCTGACGCTGGGCGACCTGGCGCCGCGCGTCGAAGAGCGCACGAGCGATGAAATCGGGCAACTGGCGCGGGCTTTCAATCGCATGGCGGACTGCATTGCCGAACGCGAAAAGGCGATTCTGACGCGCAACCAGGAACTCGACGAACTGCATGATTTCAATGCGCTGCTGCAGACTTCGGCTTCTGAGGAAGAGATTCACCGCGCCCTGCTGCACAAGGTTCGTTCGCTCGAACTCAGCCAGGCCATCATTCTGAACCGCCACAACGAAGACAACACGCTGGCCATCGTCAATTCGCTCAGCCCGCTCAGCGGCAGCCGCGAAGATTACGGCAGCGATCTGCCGACGGACGCTGAACTGCCCGCGCCGGACTGGCAGCATCTGCCGCTGTGTCGCGTCGTGCGCGCGGGCAGGGAAATGATCGTGCAGGACGTGCGCGATGATCTGTTGTGTACCGACTGCCGGTTTATGCAGAAGCGCGGTTCGTCATTCTGTGTGCCGATCACGGCAGGTGGCCGAACCATCGGCGCCCTGCACCTCACCAGTCCGAAAACCGATTACTGGACAACTGAACGCCAGCGCCTCGTCAAGGCGCTCGTGGATCAGGCAGCGCCGACGATCAATAATCTGCGGCTGATGAAAACGCTCGAAGACCGCACGCTGATGGATGAACACACCCGCGTTTACAATCGCCGCTATCTGGACGATTACATCAAACAGCAGATCGGACTGGCGCGGCGGCAGGAATTTCCGGTCAGCGTGATGATGCTCGACATTGATCATTTCAAGCGCCTCAATGACCGTTACGGTCACGAAGCCGGTGACATTGTGCTGCGCCAGTTTGCGACGACCATCAAGAATTCATTGCGCGAGGGCGAAATTATTGCGCGTTACGGCGGCGAGGAATTCACGGTCGTCATGAACGGCACGGCCAAAGCCGCGCAGACGCTGGCTGAAAGATTGCGCCGCGCCGTCGCCGCGCTGTCGTTTCCGCAGTTCGCACAACAGGGCGAGGACGTGCGCGTCACAATGAGCATCGGCATTGCCGAGTTCCCGACCAACGGCCAGACGGTCGAGGACGTGCTGAAATCGGCGGATTTTGCGCTCTATCGCGCCAAGGACGGCGGGCGCAACTGTGTCAAGCTGGCTTCGCGCAGCCTGATGGCCATCAGGGGCGCACAGATCAGCCGCGCCGGTTCGGAATAGCCTGCGCCGGGCTGAGTGTGGTACACCATGCCATTATGCCCGGACGCCGCGACAACAAAGGCAGTGGTCAGGAAGGTCTGCTGTTTGCTGATCTCTCCATCACCGAAACGCTCGAACACTCAGAAACCATCGCCGTTCCGCCCGATGATTCACTTGATCGCATCCTCGCTGACCTGCGCCAGTCGCACGTGTGCGGCGTCTGCCAGCCGGGAATGCCGATTGTTTTCGGCACCGGCCCGGCGAAAGCTGAACTGATGCTGATTGGCGAAGGGCCGGGCGTTGATGACATCAAATCAGAACAGCCTTTTCAGGGACAGGCCGGGCTGCTGCTGACGCGCATGCTCGCGGCCATCGGGTTGTCACGCAACGAGGTTTACATCGCCAATGTCATCAAGTGCATTCCGGCTGGCGAACGAAACTTTTCAGTCGAGGAGATTGAGGATTGCCGCCCGATTCTGCTGCGTCAGATTCTGGCCGTGCAGCCGCGTGTGATTCTGGCCTTCGGCGCGCTGGCGGCACAGACGCTGCTGCGGTCAAAAAAGACGATCTCTGATCTGCGCGGCCAAAGTTACACGCTGCGACTCAACGATCAGGAAATCGCGCTGCTGCCGAGTTTCAACCCCGCCTACCTGCTGCGCGTCCCCGAAAAGAAACGCGAAGCCTGGCAGGATTTGAAAATGGTGCGCGACATTCTCGCAGCCTCTCAGTAAATCATTCACGCGCTCAATTCACCGCGTTTCATTGTCGCCGAGCAGGCTGATGGCCGGGTCAGGCGCGACACACGAGGCGCTGGCGCAATCTCCGATCATCCGGCCATCGGCAAAGACGATGCCCTCAGCATAGATCGTGCCATCGGCGAAGACGATGCCGCTGGCCAGCGTCGTGCCGTCAGCAAAGACGATGCCCGAATTGAGCAGCACGCCGTCAGAGGTCAGGCCGGGCAAAGCCCTGAGTGCGCCGCTCACCACGCCGGTCGCATCAGCAAGCAGCACGCGCCGCGAATACATCCCCTGCCAGTAAGTCATCAGGTTCGCGCCCGTCAGCACGCAGTAATTGGTAATGACCTGCTGACTCCAGTCACAACTTTCACCGGCAATCACGCTCGCCTGCGGCACGGGCAGCGCCGCCCGCAGCATCGGCTGCCCGTTGCTGCGCAGCGCTGCATCAGGACTGATCAGACAGGCCAGCCGCACCGCGCCTTCGACATTGAGCAGCCCCGCGCCCTGTTCCAGCAGGTTGAAGCCCTCAATTGGTTGCGCGGCATACATCAGAATCGCCTTGACCAGCCCCGGCGTCAGCGTCGGATTAACCTGCAACAGCAGCGCCGCCGTGCCGCTCACCAATGGGGCCGCCGCTGAAGTTCCACTCAGTTGCATCACCCGATCTTCGCTCTTTCCGCTGCGGGTAATGAGCAACTGCGGATTGTCGGCAATCAGTGTGTTGGTCTTGACCGTCCGCGAAGAAGCGCCGATGAGGCGATTGCCGGGCGCAACCAGGTCGGGCTTGAGCAGATTGTCGTAATGCTTCACGCCGCTCGCGTCGGTGTAATAACCCCGCGTCGGCCCGCGCGAACTGTAAGTCGCAATCGCATCATCAGAACGCTGGTCGGTTTTGAAAGTATTGGCCGCGCCCACCGTAATCACCGACGGATCAATGCCGGGTGAATTAATGCCGCCGTAAATTTTGCGGCCCTGCCTGTCCTTGCCCAGATTGCCTGCGGCGGCGATGACCACAATTCCGGCGTCATAAGCGCGCCGCGCCGCCAGGCACAACGGGTCACGACGATAACTGTCTCTGGCCGGAGTGCCGAGACTCAGATTGATGATGCGCAGGTTGTAATCGCTGCGCCTGGCGATGCACCAGTCAATGGCTGCAATAACGCTGCTGACAAATCCCTGGCCGTTGTCATCCAGCACGCGCAGGCTGACGAGGTTTGCGCCCGGCGCGATGCCCCGGTACTGGCCTGAAGCGAGCGGCCCTTTCTCGGCTTCGCCTGAAGACAGACTGGCGACGTGTGTGCCGTGACCGAACACATCGCCTCTGATTTTGCCGCTGGTGAAATCCACTTCAAGCACCACGCCGGTGTTTTTGTCGGTTCTGGCCAGCAGGTGATGAGTCTTGTCCACGCCGCTGTCAATGATGGCAATGCCGATGCCGCTGCCATCCAGCCGCTGATTACCGGGCAGGTCACGCACCAGCGCGGCTCCGGTGGTTTCTTCAACGTGTCCCGTGCCGGTGACGATCCGATCAGGGCTGACGTATACGATGTCATCATCGGCGGCCAGTTCGCGCACTCTTTCCAGGGGCAGTTCAATCGTCGCGAGTCCGGTATGATCGTGCGACTGCGTGATGCGGGCGCTGAGCCGGGCCAGTTTCGCGGCCCGCCCGCTGCGCGGCGCCAGATCACTGAACTGTGCAATCACGCGCTGCGCGCGGCCCTGGCTGCCGGTCGCCTGCTCAAGCTGTTCAGCCAGATCAGCCGCAACCTTTGGCGCACGCGCAGGCCTGCGTTTGTCACGCAGCGTCTGCGCCTGGCCGGGCAGTGCAGGCAACAGCAGCAGCACCGCGAACAACACCGCGAGCGCCTGACGATTCCGTTGATAATTCCTGATCTGCATCTTCATCCTTTGCCTATGGCCTGGCCGGATCACCGATCAGGCTGAGTGGCGGATTCAAAACGTTATCAGTCAGCAGCGAGTAATCCTGAATCATCCGGCCATCAGCGAACACAATGCCGCTCGCCCAGGTCAGCCCGTCAGCAAAGACAATGCCGCTGGCAATCAGCACGCCGTCTGACATCAGCCGACTACCGGCCACGACCACTCCTGAACTGCTGAGAACTCCCTTCGACACAAGGCCGGGATTCTGCTGCAGCGTGCCGTTGACGACCGAAGTCGCATCAGCCAGCACGACGCCCGGCGCATACATGCCCTGCCAGTTCCGCATCAGGTTGCTGCCATACAGAAAGCAGTAATTCGTTATCACTGCCTGTCCCCACCAGCAGGTTTCACCGGCGATCACGCTGGCCTGCGACAAGGGCAGCGATCCATTCAGCAGCGAGGCCCCGTTGACAAGCAGCGCAGGGCTGGCCCGCACCAGCAGCGCGACGCGCACTGCCCCGTCAATGTTGAGCAGTCCCGCGCCCTGCTCCAGCGTGTTGAAGCCCGCGAGCGGTTGCGCGGTGTACATCAGAATCGCCTTGACGAGTCCCGGCGTCAGCGTCGGACTCGCCTGCCACAGCAGCGCGGCGGCCCCGGACACGACCGGCGCGGCCATCGAAGTCCCGCTCAGATACATCGTCCGGCTGGTCTTGCTGCCGACAAAGCCGGTGTCGAGTTGCGGGTTCAGCCTGATCAGTGTGTTGTTCTGCGATGGCGCGTTCTGATCTATGGATTGCGCGCCGATGAGGCGGTTGCCGGGCGCCACGAGGTCGGGCTTGAGCAGGTTGTCGTAATGCTTCACGCCGTTCGCGTCGGTGTAATAACCCCGCGTCGGCCCGCGTGAACTGTAAGTCGTCACCCGGTCATCAGAACGCGCGAGCGTGCCGAACGTGTTGGTGGCGCCCACTGTCAGCGCCGCCGGATCAATGCCCGGACTGTTGATGCCGCCATAAATTTTCTGACCGGCAGCGTCACGGCCCAGATTTCCGGCAGCGCAGACCACTGTCATTCCGGCGTTGTAAGCCCGGCGCACGGCCAGACACAGCGGATCGGTGCGGTAACTTTCAGCCGCTGCCGTGCCGAGGCTGAGATTGATGACGCGCAGGTTGTAAGTGCCGCGACTGGCGATGCACCAGTCCAGCGCGGCAATGATCCGGCTGGCCAGACCGGTTCCGTTTTCATCCAGCACCCGCAGGTTGATGATGTTTGCGCCCGGCGCAATGCCGGTGTAAGCGCCTCCGGCAAAACCCGCCGCGCCCGCCGCCAGCGTGGCCACGTGCGAACCGTGACCGTAAGGGTCATCGAAGGTGAGGTTCTCTCCGGTAAAATCGCGGCTGGCAATCACGCTGCTGCCGGAGTCGCGCGCAAAGGCGCTGTGCCGGGTGTAAATGCCGCTGTCAATAACGGCGATGCCGATGCCGCGCCCGTCGAGCGGCACGCTGCCAGCCTGGTTGCGAACCTTTGCCGCGCCGGTGGTGACTTCAATAAAGCCGGTGGGGCGCACTTCCCGATCAGGCGATACCCAGGCCACGCTGCTGTCAGCTTCAAGCTCGCGCAGGCGACCGAGCGGCAGTTCAGCCGCCATCAGCCTGATGTTGCGCCACGACTGATTGAAGCGCCCGCCCAGCGCAGCCACTCTGTTGATGACTGCTGTTTCAGTCGCCAGGTCATCCGGTCTGATGATGACGCGGCAGTTTTCATCAGCACTCAGCGTGACGCCCGCCTGTCTGACACGTTCATCCAGGTCAGCGGCAATTTTGTGAGGTCTGGCAGCACTGCGCGTTTTGAAATCCCGCAGTATCTGGGCCTGAATGGTAACCGGCGGCAGCAGTCCAGGCAGACTGAGCAGAACGGCCAGTAGCGCCGACAATGCTTTTCTGATATTTCTGTCCGTCGTACTCATAACAATTCGTGCTGCGCTGTCTTTGCCGCGTGCAGTCAGGGCAGCGGGGCTGTCTCATTTTTCAACACCGACAGCAGTCCCCGGACAGACTGCTGCAACACAGGAAATGTGTAATGCCCTGCCACTTGCAAAGACGCCGTCAGGTTATTGAGAAATCGGGCAACTTGACTCAATCAGGGCCGGAACGGGCGATAAATCGGCGCGGGTCTGAATTGCGATTTCGATTGCCAATATAGACCCTGACGATGGAGGGGTGCCGGTGTCGGTCTTTTTCACAGATCAGTGAAACTGACACAGGCTGACTGAACTGTCGCCAGCCCCCCTGAGCGCATGGTTCAGAGACACTTGCAGGTAACAGTATCCTTATGGGGAATTCGGCCAATCAGAATGGTGAAGTGCTGCCCGATTCGCGGCGGCGCACGCAGGGGTATGGCAGGCTGATCAGTGCGGCCCAGTCGGCGCTGCGTTCCGATCAGCACGCCGCCGCCATCACCCACGCGCAGGCGGCACTCTCCACGCCCCGCCTGCGACCTGAGCAGGAAGCCGCGGCCTGCTGTCTGCTGGCTGAAGCCCGGGAAAATCTGGCCCGCTTTACCGAAGCTGCCCAGGTTCTGCAAAGGTTCGAACAGGATGACCAGCGCGCCCGGCTGTCGCCTTCAATGCAGGCGCAGGTTTGTCTGCGGCTCGGTTCGGCTTACGGCGGCACGACCGAAATTCCCAAAGCCATCTCCTTTGCCAAACAGTCGCTGGCGCTGTCAATGCAGCAGAATGAACCGCTCATGACCGGGCGCGCCCATCTGCTGCTCGGCACGCTGTACCGCCGTCTGGGTGAATTGTGGTTTGCGCGTGATCACCTGACGCAGATCACAAAGGATGCGCGGCACCATGACCGTCGGTTGCTGGCGCAGGCCTGGAGCGGACTGAGCATCATTCATTCGCTTGAAGCAGAATGGGACGAAGCGCGCGAGGCCTGCCAGCAGGGCGTCGAATCGCTCGGTGACGAAGATGCGCCGCTCATTCGCGGCAGCCTCGGCGTCAACCTCGCGGCAGTGGCGGCGCTGCAGGGACGCATGCGCGAAAGCGTCGAACTGCTGGAACGCGCGCTGCCGCAACTGGAACGGTCGGGGCATCCGCGCCTGATCGTCAATTCGCGCTCGAACCTGGGTTACAGCCTGCTGCGACTTGGTGAAGTGCGCCGCGCCAGAGAAGTGCTGGAACAGGCGCTCAGCGAAGCGCGAGCCTGCGAGGCGCTGCTGATTGCCGCGAGCACGATGGAAACGCTCGGTGAACTGCACTGTTTGCAGGGCGATTTTGCCACCGCCGACAAGCTGCTCAATGAAAGCCTCGCCATCATTCGCGGCATTCGCGTCAGCTTCAACGAAGCGATGGCGCTGCTCACGCGAGGCCGCTGCCTGCTGCTTGCGGGCGAGAAAGCGCAGGCGGCTGAATGCTTCCGCCAGAGCCTCGAAATCAGCGAACGCATGGGCGACCCGCGCGGCCAGACCGCCGCCCGTTTGTGCCTGGCCGAAGCGCAGATCGAACTCGGTGATTTGAATGAGGCGCAGCGGCTGCTGAATGAAGCCGGCACGGAAGCGGAACAACTGGCCAATCTGCCGCTCATCGGTCAGTTGCGCGAAGCCTCAGGCAGTCTGGCGCTGGCCGCCGGTCAGTTGCCCGAAGCCGTGCGCAGCTTCAGCCAGGCGCTGTCGGTCTGGGAAGTGCTGGAAGATCGCTATCGCCGCGCCGTGACGCTCTACCGGATGGGCGGGGCTGACCTGCGGCTCGGTGATGTGGCGCGGGCGCGGACGGCACTCAACCGCGCTCACCGGATTTTTCAGAAACTCAGTGCGCGTCCGCTGTTGCAGGCCACCGAAGCCGCGCTGAAAAAATTGCCGGATGAACGAGCCGAAGAAGCACCGGCCCGCGCCCGGCGAACTGATCCGATTGCGATCATCACCCGCATGATCGAAGCCGGATTTTCACGCGAACTGCTGCTGCACGAACTGACCCGGATGCTGCACGATGATTTCGGCGTGACGCCGGTCATCATTTTTCGCCAGCTTGCCGGTGACAGTCCTGAACCGCTCTCCTTTCGCGGCTGCGATGAACACCAGGCGCGCCGCCTCAGTCATTACGTCGCCGTGCAGGGCAGCGGGGCCACTGACGGCGAAGTGTACCGGCTCTTTACGGGCGAGGACGGCACGCTCTGGCTCTATCTTGGACACCGCGACGAACATCTGCCCGATTCAATGCTGGCGCTGATGCGCAAGCAACTGAAGCTGGCGCTGGAACGCTGCCAGCTTCTGTCACGCGGCACAAGGCCGGTTTCGCCGGAAAGTCAGACGCAGAGTGATTTTCACTTTGCGCTGCCGGGACTGATTTACAGTTCCGATGCCATGCGCCGCGTCGTTGAGCAGGTTCTCAGCCTGCGCAGCAGCAACATCACGGTGCTGATTACGGGCGAAACCGGCACGGGCAAGGAACTCGTCGCCCGCGCCGTGCATGCCTTCAGCACCCGCGCCGCGCATCCCTTCATTCCCTTCAACTGCGCCTCAGCGCCGCGCGAGCTGATCGAATCACAACTGTTCGGCCACCGGCGCGGCGCCTTCACGGGCGCGACGGCGGACTTTCCAGGCGTCATCGGCGCGGCAGAAAAAGGCACCCTGTTTCTGGATGAGATTGGCGAACTGGGGCGCGAGATGCAGCCGAAGCTGCTGCGCTTTCTGCAATACGGCGAAATTCACCGCCTCGGTGAAGCGACGCCGCGCATCGCCAACGTCCGGGTGATTGCCGCAACCAATCGTGATCTGGAAGAGATGGTCATGAGCGGTGACTTTCGCGCTGATTTGTATTACCGGCTCAATGTCATTCAACTGCACCTGCCGCCGCTGCGCACGCGCCGCGAAGAGATTGCGCTGCTGGCCGAACACTTTCTGGCGCGGTACTCGGCTGAAGCCGAAAAGACCGGCATCACGCTGTCGCCTTCAGTGATGACGCTGCTCAGGCAGTACGACTGGCCCGGCAATGCGCGGCAGCTCGAAAACGAGATTCAGCGCCTCGTCGCGCTCGCTCCGGCCAATGCCAAAGTGACGCCCGAACTGCTGTCGCCACACATCAGCAATCAGGCCCGCATCAGACTGGTCACTTCATCAACCCTGCAAACCGGCAGGCGCACGCTGGCTGAAGTCGTCGCGGAAACCGAACGGCAATTCATCAGCGAGGCGCTCAGTCGCCACAAGGGCAACATCTCGAAGGTGGCCGAAGAGATTGGCGTCTCGCGCCACGGTCTGCGCAACATGCTGCGCCGTCATCATCTGATTCCCCGCCGCAATGTCGGCGCGTAGTGGCAAGCTCATTGCCAGTGCTGGCAACATTATTGCCAGCCGCCATTCATCGCGTTCCTGACTGCCCCGCGTCCCGCATGTCTGACTGCTGCTGGCATCGGCCTTGCCAGCTTTACTCCGGTTAAATCACTTCGGCCTGCTTCACTGCTGTTTCCCGTCGTCAATCTAACCTGCACCGCACAGATGCTTTAATGAAACCGCCGCAGATTCATTCCGGCCCCGGCCTGATCTGGCACAGGTCTTGTCTTATCTCTGGCCGACAAAGTGTCAACAACAACAACTGAAACTGACGATCAAATCGTCAGCATATCGAAAAAGCAGGAATCACTTTGTTCTGTCGGCCTGTTTCTCTGACCGGGAAGCAATCTGACAGGAAATTATCGGACTGGTCATGCGCCAGTCAGATCAGAGGTCTGGATAGCATGGTAGTGGTCCGCCTGGACCCCGGTGGCAGATCATCCATTGCTGGTTAATGCTCAAAATCAGGCCACAACAGTTGCAAGCCGGAACCTGAAATTGAGATGAGAGGTGAACGCAGTTACTGCGCCATGCCCTGTCCATCAGGGCTGCCGTTGATCTTTACGTTCCTTCATCCGTTTCGACGCCAGCCGCTTTCTGTGATGAGTGTGGTTTGACCCCGTGTTAGCTCGCAAACACGTCACCTTCCTGTGGCGGACAATTCTCTGCCCGCAGCAATCCTGATGAAAACAATTCAGGTGGCCCCGCTGTGCTTTCTCGCGCCCGCGATCTGACCGTGTGCTGAGTTTTCTCTGACCCGGTTTACGATGCGCGAAATCACCCGTCACAACCTGGGCAGCAGCCTGCGGGCACACTGGCGCGAAGCGTGCGGCGCAGTGCGGGCGCGCTGGCGGCTGGCCGGGCTGCTCTTTCTGCTCGCGATGCTCACCGGCACAGCGCTGCTGCTTTACCGCCATCCGACGTTTGAAGCGTCAATGAAGATTCTGGTTTCGGCTGAATCAGACGCCGCAGCAGCCACTGCGCCCGGCCCCGCTCAGGCCACCTCTCAGGTCAGCACCGAGGAATTCAACTCTGAACTGGAAATCATCGGCAGCCGCGATGTCCTCGCCCAGGTGGCTGGTGAAATGTCGGCTCAGAATCCGACTGAAAAAAACTTTGACCTGTCACGCCTGCGAATCGCGCCGGTCACGGGTTCGCACATCATCACCGTGTCATTTCGTGACGAGCAGCCGCAACGCGCCACTGCCGTCCTGAATGCGCTGTTCGAGCAGTATGCGGCTCATCGTCGCCGCCTCGCCGCGCCGCCGTCACAGCTTGCGGCGCTGCGCGAGCAGTCGGCAGCTTACGAAAGCAGGCTGACCGCCGCGACCGAGGCGCTCAGACAATTCGATGCCCGGCACGAACTCTTATCGGCAGGCACACAAAAGGAACTGCTGCTGCGACAGTTTTATGACCTTCAGAGCCAGGCCAACGCCGCCCGCACCGAAAAGCAGGCGCTTGAGCAGCGGTTCACCGTCCTCAAATCGCAGCTTGCCGCACAGCCTGAACACGTCGAAACCTCGTCAGTCACAAAGTATGCGCAGTCGCTTGACCGGCTGAAGAATGAACTGACGACCCTTGAACTGCAGCGCACGCAGATGCTCCGGCAATACCAGCCTGAACACCGCCTGATGCGCGATCTGGAACAGCGCCTGGCGCAGATTCGTGAACTGATCGCCCGCGAGGAACAGCACCCGCCCCGCGAACGATCAGTTGCGCTCAACGAAACCCGCCGCCGCCTGGCCGATGAACTGATTGAAACCGAATCCTCGCTGGCGGCGCTGGCCGAGCGCGAAAAGGAACTGGCGCGATTGCTGCGCCAGGCGCAGGCGCAACTGAGCAGACTCGATCAGCAGGGTTATCAGAAAAACGATCTCGAACGCGAACGGGTGCTGAATGAAGAGGCGTGGGTGCTGTCGCAGCGGCAGACGCAGCAGGCCGAATTGCGCCAGGCGCTCAATCAGGGCGGGCGCCTTCGCGTGAGCGTGGCCGAAGCCGCCCGGCTCAGCGCGGCTCCGGCAGGCTGGCCCGTGAGAATTCTGTCGCTTGTCGGCGGCAGCCTGCTCGCGGCGCTCGTCGGCGTCTGGCTGGCCGAATGGCACAGGCCGCGCATTCGCAGCCGCGAAGGGGCGCAGCAGCGGCTCAGGCTCACGGTGCTGGCCCGCATCCCGTCACGCCGCGCGGCCTGACGACTGATCTTTGAACCGGCGGGATGAAGACCGAACACACGGAAGGGAGTTGTTGATGTCGAGAGTTGAAATGGCATTGCGGCGACGCCTGCTGGAGCTTTCAGGAGAGATCGCTCAGGTGCCGTCCGAAACCGATATTGATGCGCTCATCAGGGCGCTGGACAGGTTGGGCGAAACAATCGGGCCGGAGCCTGACCTCGCGTCAGTCGGCGCGGCTTTTGAGCTGCCCCCGGTGAGCCGCCCGGACAATGTTTTTTACTTTCGTGGACGTTCATCCGCTGAAACCTGGCGAACCGGGCGCGTCTTCAGCCCGGCCCTGTCGCCCCGCGTGCAGGGCATTCCTGAACCGGCTCTGCCCGCCGCTGTCCGCAGCGAACTGGTGCGACTGCGCACGACGGTGATGCTGGCGATGCAGACCGAAGCGCTCAGATCAGTGCTGCTGTGCGGCGCCGCTGAAGCGGAACACACTGAACTGATAGCCGCTCAGCTCAGTCAGATGCTGGCCGATTACGAATGGCTGAAGGTGGCGTTTATTCGCGTCGTGGACGAGGAACCACCGCTGCCCCGGCAACCGCTCAGCCGGATGGATTACACCTTCGTGGTTCGTCGCACGCAGCGGGCGAACCTGTACGAAATCGGGGTGAATGGCGGCCCGGTGACGCTGCACGACTGGCTGCGGTGCTGGGAACCGGCGCGGGTGCTGGAAGAGATGAAAAAGAAGTTTGACCTGATCGTGATCGCCGCACCGCCCGTCACGCAAACGCCCGGTGTCGCGCTGCTGGCCGAAGCCGTTGACGGCGTGATTCTGGCCGCGACTGAAAATGTCACTTCGTATGCCGATGTCGAACTTGCCGGGCAGCAGTTTGAGGCGGCACACACCCGGATTCTCGGCGTGACGCTGATGCGGCAGGCCGATTCCCCCGCCCTGCTGGACAGGCTGAAACAATTTGCCCGTCGGCTGATGCACAGCCGGACGCCGGGCGCGCCTGAACCACAATCTTAGCCCGGCACCGGAGGCGGTTTGTGTCCGGCCCGGTTCCGGGCTGCGGCTGACCTGTTTTCAGAATTGACCGCTCCCCCCTCGTTACCGGTCTCAGCGAACTTCAGATGAATTTCAGTTTTCAGGAAAACAAAAACCGGCAGTGGCTTGATCAGACGCATCTGCTGCGCGAGATCGCACAGGTGCTGCTCGCCCGGCGGTGGCTGATTATCGGCACGACGCTCCTCACCTTTGCGCTGACTGCCGTCGGCACGCGAATGCTGAAGCCGGTCTGGTCGGCGTCGGCCACGATTCTGCTCAAGAAGGAACGCTTCGATGCTCCCGTCTCGCCGGAACAGACGATTGTGACGGGCCAGCCTGACCGTCATCTGACCGAGGAGGAGATCAATTCCGAAGTTGAAATTCTGCGCAGCCGCCTGCTGCTTGAGGCGGTCGTGCAGCGGCTCAGTCTCGACCGCGAATTTCAGCCGCCGGGCAAACCGTCGGCGCTTAAAAGTCTGCTCGGCGGTGAAACGCTGACGCCACAGGCGCGCGCGCTGCTCAAATTGCAGGAAGACCTTTCGATTGATCCGGTCAAGAAATCGAATGTCATTCGCGTCAGTTGCCGGGCCGCTGACCGCGAACTCGCCGCCACTATCGTCAATACGCTGTGCGCGGTTTACCAGGAACATCACGTCAGCATTCGCCAGAACGACGGCACACAGAATTTTTTTGAGCAGCAGGCTCAGGCCATGCGCGAGCGGCTGGCCGAAAGAGAGGCCGCTTTGCAGCGTATCAATCCGCTGCCGGGCACCCAACTGCTCAGCCAGCAGATAGAAACGCAGATTCGGCAGTTGAATGAATTTGAGGTGGCGTGGCGCACGACGCGCACGGCGCTGGCCGAATCAGAAGCGCGGCTTAAATCAATCGAACAGCAGTTGAGCCGCGAACCTGAACAGCTTCTGAGCGAAAAGCGCACGTCGTGGCGACTGGCCCCGGACACGATCAAATCGCAGCTTTTTGCCCTGGAGTTGCGCCGCACTGAACTGCTCGGCAAATACCGGCCCGATCACCGGCTGGTACGCGAAGTGGAAAAGGAACTGGCCCAGGCCCGGCAGATGGTCGCGCAGCTTGAAAAGGCTTCGTCCGAATCAGTCTCGGTTTCCGTTCTCAATCCGCTGCGGCAGCGGCTGACTGAGGCGCTGGCGAATGAACGCAGCAACCTGGCTTCGCTGCGCGAAAAGGAACGTTCGCTGGCGACCACCGTCGCGCAGGTGCGCGAACGACTGCGCCAACTGGGCGCGCAGGGCTATGAGCAGCGCCGCCTCGACCGTGAACGCGAACTGGCCGACAACGCTTATCAGAGCTATGCGAAAAAGGGCGAAGAGAGCCGGATGTCAGCGGCGCTCGACCGCCAGGGCATCATCAACGTGCAGGTCGTTGAACCGGCCCGCGCCGCGTTCAGGCCGCTCAGTCCGAACGTGCCGCTCAACCTGGCGCTCGGCCTGATCGGCGGGCTGATTGCGGCGCTCGCGGCCACTTTCACACTCGAATATTTCAATCCGACGCCGCAGAAAGTGCGCCCGGCAGTTCCGATTGGCCGGGTCGTTCAGACCGTGCCGCTCGCAGGCAGCGGCACCAGAGGCCGCCACCGTGACGCGCCCGGCTCTGATTAGGGCGTGAACGGTCGCGCTGAAACATCCGTCAACAGGCATCAGAAACCGTCCCCCGTTGTCAGAATAAGCATTCACTGGGAAAAGATATGCCGGCACCATACCGCAAATTTTACCTGTTGTATCTGAAGCTGATGGATCTGCTGCTGCTGACTGGCGCCCTCGGCCTGACCATCACGCTCAATTATGCCCGCACCGGGTATGTCAGTTATGCGCTGAGCTTCACCTCCGAGCGCGTCACCATCACCAATGCGCTGCTCATCGGCCTGCTGCTTGGGTTGTGGCATCAGACGCTCAACGTGCGCGGCCTGTACCTGCTGACGCGGCTGCACGTCGTGCGTGAGGAACTGCGCGAAATGGCGATGGCGGTTTTCTGGTGCGCGGTGGCGCTGCTGCTGGTCGCACAGCTCGGACGCTGGCCGACGATCACGCTCTGGACAACCGGACAGTTCGGACTGCTCGGCTTCGGACTGATCTGCGGCTTCCGGCTGGCGCAGCAGTATGCACTGCGCTGGTTTCGCCGTCGCGGTCACAACACGAAAACGCTGCTGCTCGTGGGCAGCGGCCCGCGCGCGCAGCAGTTTGTCGCGCGCCTGTTCGAACGGCCCGACCTCGGTTATCGCCTGATCGGGTACGTGGACAGCCAGCCCGGAATGCTCTCAGACATTCCGCGCCTCGGCGATCTGGAAAGCCTGCCGCAACTGATCGCGGCTGAAGTCATTGATGAAGTCGTCATCGCGCTGCCGATCAAATCGCATTACGAGCAGATGGAAACCATCATCGCGCTCTTTGAGGAACAGGGCATCGCGGTGCATCTGGTCTCAGACCTTTTCCCGCGCCGCCTCGCGTGGTGCCAGCCGGCCAGGTTGCAGGGGATGACTTTTATTTCGCTGACCAGCACGCCCGTTTCAGGCTGGCGCACTGAACTCAAGCGCATCTTCGATTTTGCGGCGGCGACGGCGCTGCTCGTGCTGCTGCTGCCGCTTTTCATCGTGGCAGCCATCGCCATCCGCCTTGATTCACCCGGCCCCGTTTTCTTCATTCAGACGCGCATGGGCTGGAACAAGCGGCGGTTTCAGCTATTCAAATTCCGCACGATGGTCATTGATGCCGAAGCGCGCATGCGCGAGATCGAACACCTCAACGAAAAGGAAGGCCCGATCTTCAAAATCAGAAACGATCCGCGCATCACGCGCGTCGGGCGCTGGCTGCGCCGCACAAGCGTTGACGAACTGCCGCAGCTCATCAACGTCCTGCTCGGTGATATGAGCATGGTCGGCCCGCGCCCGCTGTCATTGCGTGATGCGCTCGGCCTCGATGCGGCGTGGCAGAAGCGTCGCTTTTCAGTCAAACCCGGCATCACCTGTCTGTGGCAGGTGTCGGGCCGCAGCAACCTGAGCTTCCGCGAATGGATGCTGCTCGATCTTGAATACATTGACCACTGGTCACTCGGTCTCGATTTTCGCATTCTCCTGCGCACGATTCCCGCCGTCCTTTCCGGCAGAGGCGCGGCGTAACGCAGGATAAACGGTTCTGAGCAGACCCGCAGGGACAATTGCATGAACTCAAGGACGCTCAGCAGAACCAGGTCGCACCCGCGCAGTGACGAATTCATTCGTTTGCTTCCCAGGACAGAACGAATGAATTCGTCGCTGCGCAGGCGCGGCCCGGTTCTTCGGTGACGCCCTTGTTCTGCTGCTCCCTGGACTCAGAACACCCGAAAAAGCATTCTCACCGGAGATAACTCACATGATTCGCCCCGTCAGAAAGTCCTCTGCCCTTTTCGCGCTGCTGATGAGCCTGCTGTTCATCGGCATTTCTGCCATTACTGTTTCAGCTCAGAATTTCACTGATCCGGGATTTGTTTCAGAAACTCTTGCCACGCTGCCAGCCTTCTCGCCGACCGGCGCGGCCTTTGCGCCCGATGGTCGGCTCTTTGTCTGGCAGAAAAACGGCCAGGTGCGCATCATCAAAAACGGGACGCTGCTTACGCAGCCGTTCATTGACATTTCGTCACACGTCAATCGCTCAGGTGATCGCGGGCTGATGGGACTGGCGGTTGATCCTGACTTTGCGACCAACAGGTTCGTCTATCTGCTTTACGTTTACGAGAACACGGGCAATCCGGGCGATAACGGGCCAAAGACGGCGCGCCTGACGCGCGTCACGGCTGACGCAAACAATCCTGATGTCGCGCCCGCAAGCAGCGAAGTCGCGCTGATGGGCACCATCGGCAATGCGCCGTGCAGCCAGTTTGCCGAAGGCTCTGACTGTATGGCTTCCGATTCGACGGCGCACACGGTCGGCACGGTGCGCTTCGGGCCGGACGGCAAACTTTATGTCGGGATGGGCGACGGCAGTTCGTTTGCCTTTCTCGATCCGCAATCGTTTCGCGCGCAGAATCTGAATTACTACAACGGCAAAATCATGCGCATCAACCGGGACGGCACAGCGCCGAGCGACAATCCGTTCTTTGACGGCAATCCGAACTCGGTGCGCTCGAAGATTTTCAATTACGGGCTGCGCAATCCGTTTCGCTTCACCGTGCATCCGTCAACCGGCGTCGTGATGATCGGTGATGTCGGGCTGAGCGCCTGGGAAGAGATCAATCGCGGGCGCGGAGCCAATTTCGGCTGGCCCTGTTACGAAGGCAACGATCCGCAGCCGGGTTTTCAGTCATCGTTTCCTGATCGCTGTGCGGGCATTCCGGCCAGTTCCGTCACCAGACCGATTCACACTTATCCAACCACCGGCGGCGCGTCGGTGATCGGCGGGCCGTTTTATACGGGCACGCAGTTTCCCGCGAAATATCGCGGCAATTACTTCTTTGCCGATTACGTCAACAACTTCATCCGCCGCATCGTCTTTGACGCAAACAACAACGTCGCAAGCGTCGAAGTCTTTGCGACCAATGTGCCCGGCCCGGTGTCGCTCGAAATCGGGCCTGACGGCGCGCTCTATTATCCTTCGATCACGACCGGCGAGATTCGGCGCATTCGTTACAACAACACGACCGCGCCGATTGCTTCAGCCTCGGCCACGCGACCGTCAGTCGCCGAACCGTACAAAGTCGCATTTTCAAGCGCCGGATCGAGCGACCCGAATGGCGGCACGCTCAGTTATCGCTGGGAATTCGGTGACGGCAACACTTCGACCCAGGCGAATCCGGTTTACTCCTATCCGGCAACGGGCGTGAAAACTTATACCGCCAGGCTGACGGTGACCAGTTCATCAGGCCTGAGCGCGTCTGACACGGTGACAGTCACCGTTGGCAGTCGCCCGCCGGTCGCCACGATCACGGCTCCGGCCAATAACGCCACGGTCAACATCGGTGACACAGTAACGTTCAGAGGCACGGCCACTGATCCTGACGAAACGCTGCCCGCAAGCGCGATGTCGTGGCAGGTGCTGCTGCATCACGATACGCACGTGCATCCGAGCATCACCGCGACCGGCTCATCGGGCAGCTTCGTGGTCGAAAATCACGGCACGGTCGGCACGTTTTTTTACGAAATCGTCCTGACCGTCACCGACAGCAGCGGCCTGAGCAGCACCGCTACGGTCAGAGTCAATCCGCTTTCACCGACGAGTTCCCTGCCCGCGCCCTGGCAGGGGACTGAAATCGGCAACGTCGGGCTTGCAGGCAGCGCGAATTACTCAAACGGCACTTTCACGCTCAGAGGTTCCGGCGCAGACATCGCGGGCACGGTTGACGGATTTTATTACGTCTATCAGCCGCTTGACGGCGACGGCGAAATCATCGCCCGCGTCGTCAGCGTGCAGAACACCGCGACCGGCGCGAAGGCCGGGGTGATGATTCGTGAAAGCACCAGCGCCAATGCCGCGCACGCGCTGATCAGTCTCTCGCCGGTCGAAGGCCTGGCCTTTGAATGGCGCGGCGCCACCGGGTTCGGCACGGCGCTGACTTCGGGCGGGTCTGTGGCGGCTCCGCACTGGCTGCGCCTGGTGCGCAGCGGCAGCACGCTGACGGGCTATCGTTCGAGCGACGGCAATACGTGGACGCAGGTGGCGAGCGCAACGGTGGCGCTGCCCGCTGGAACGCGGTTCGGCCTGGCCGTCACGAGCGCCAACAATTCGGCCGTGTGTACCGCAGTCTTCGATAACGTTCGCGTCAACAAAATCGCGGCCAACAAACCGCCGACCGTCAGCCTGACCGCGCCGACAAACGGCGCAACTTTTACGGCTCCGGCCAGCGTTTCGCTCGCGGCAACGGCGTCTGACAGTGACGGTTCGATTGCCAAGGTCGAATTCTTTTCCGGCAGTCAGTTGCTTGCGACCGACACGCAGAGTCCGTACAGCTTCAACTGGACGAACGTGCCGTCAGGCAGCTACACCATCACGGCCAGAGCCACCGACAACAAGGGCGCAACGGCTGTTTCGGCAGCCGTCAGCGTGACGGTCAATCCGGCTCAGAGCAGTAACAAACCGCCGACCGTGCAACTGACTTCACCGGCCAGTGGCTCGACCTTCACGGCTCCGGCCCGGATTGATCTGGCAGCTACCGCGTCAGACAGCGACGGGTCAGTCAGCCGGGTTGAGTTTTACATTGACGGCAAACTGCTCCACACCGAGTCTGCGAGTCCCTACAACATCACCTGGAGCGATGTGGCCGCAGGCAGCTACAGCATTACGGCCAGAGCCATTGACAACAAGGGCGCGGCGACGACTTCAGTCGCTGTCAAAGTCACGGTCAATGCGAGCGGCGGCACGAGCGGCAGCGGGACGGGACTGAAGGGTGAGTATTTCGATGATGACAAGATCAGCGACAAGGAAAAGGACAATCAAAAAAATCTCAAATTCACGCGAACCGATCCGGTCATTGACTTCAACTGGGGCAGCAGTTCACCCGGTCCCGGTCTGAAGAAGGATCATTTCTCTGTGCGCTGGACAGGCTTTGTGCAGCCGCGCTTCACTGAGAATTACACGCTGAAAATCACTTCCGCCGACAAGGTCAGAATCTGGATCAATGACCAGTTGCTGATTGACATGCACGGCGACAAGGACGACGTGAAGAAGGGCCGCAACGTCGGCAGCATCAGATTCAGCGCCGGGCAGAAGTACCGGATCAGAATCGAGTTCAGCGACAAGGACAAGGAAGCCTACATCACGCTCAGGTGGTCGAGCGCCAGCCAGCGCGAAGAGGTGATTCCGAGGAGCCAGTTTTATCTTCCCTGAGAAAGGATCGGGTAGTTTGCCGGAATGACAGATGCCGGGAAGAAACAGAGTGTGACAGCACGGCGGCGGCTCGTGGCCCTGCTGCCGCTGCTGTCGGCGGCGACGACGATGGCGATTGTCAGCGGCGGGCAGATGCTGCGCGCCGCGCTGCTCGCGGTGATGTGGTGGCTGATGACGCTGCCGCTGCTGCACAGCCTGGAAGCCGGGCTGCTGGCGATGATGACCTTTGAACCGCTGCGCGGGCTGCTGCGGCGGGCGCAGTTCATCTTTGTCGAATACACCAGCACCGATCCGATTCATCTGCTGACGCCGCTGGTCACGCTGATCGCCTTTGCCATTCTGCTGTGGTATCGCCGGTGGCGCATCTTTTACGAGCAGCCGCTGGCCACGACCGTCACCGTGCTGGCGCTGATCTTTACCGTGCAGATTTTCAATCCGTTTCAGGGCGGGTTGTTTGTCGGTTTGTCAGGGGCAATGTTCATTCTGGTGCCGGTGGCCTGGTTTTATTTCGGCCAGACAGTGCAGGCCGCGCTGATGATTTCGGCCATGCGGCTGGTGGTGGTGATGGGGCTGCTTTGTTCGCTGCACGGACTCTATCAACTGCTGTTCGGGTATCCGGACTTTGAGAATTACTGGATTCAGCACACCGATCATTACGAATCAATCGCGGTCGGTCACGTCACGCGGGCGCTGGCGACCTTCAACAGCGCCGAGGAATGGGGGCGGTATGTGCAGTACGGGGTGGTGGCGGCCTGTGGTTTCGCGCTGAGCGCAAAGTCGTGGCGCACAATGCTGGGCTGGGCATTCGCGGGCGTGGCGCTGACCGGCATGCTGATGGTGACGGGGCAGCGCACCGGCATTTTCGGGCTGATGGCGGCGCTCGGCACGATGGTGCTGCTCGGCGCACGCAACCTGCGCGGTGCAGCGGGCCGCCTGGCGCTGATGGTGCTGTGCGGAGCGATTGTGATGGCGCTGGCCAAACCACCATCATCCGAAGATATGTGGAGCAAGGATCGTGACGAGAAACTCGAAACCATGCTTTCGCACACGGCGCGCGGCACGCTGCAACCGGGAAAGGAAGACAGCCTGAATGCCCGCTTCATGATCTGGACGCGATTGATGACGCGCATCATTCCGTCGCGCCCGCTTGGCACAGGCCTCGGCGCGGGAACGGTCGCGGCAGCGCGTTACGCCAATCCTGAAGATGAACTCTATCCGATTGACAGCTTCATCGCCGTGCTGCTGGTCGGATGCAGCCTGCCGACGGCGCTGCTGTTTGTCTGGCTGCTGGGGCGGGCCATGCTGATGGCTGTTCGCAATTTCAAACGCGCCGGGCCGGGCACGCAGACGGCAGCGATGCGCCGGATTGCGGCGGCCATGATGCCGATGCTGATTCTCAACAGCTTTTTCGGGCTGACCTTTTCGATCTATTCAGCCGCGCCTGTCGCGTGGCTGCTGACCGGCTGGATCGGCGCTGAAACGGCGCGCGATGAAGCCTGGCTCAGGGAAACCGTCGGTGACGAGTTCAGCCTGGCAACGAATTGAACTTTGAAAGGATGCAATGTGTTTACCCTCCCCGAAGCACACAGCCTGATTGGCCGGAAGGTGCGCGCGCTGACCGATCTGGCTGAAGTCCCTGCCGGAACGCAGGGTTTCGTCGAAAGCGCGGTCTGGGTTGTGCAGGAATGGTACGTCAAAGTGATCTGGCAGCCGCAGCCCGGAACGGAATATGCCGAATGGTTCAATAAGGAAGAATTCAATCACGGCTGTCGCGTCGAATAAAACAGATGAAGCTGCTTTTTTACAACCACACGGGCACGGTCAGCGGCGCTGAGCGCGTGCTGCTGATGATTCTGGCGCAGGCTGAGCGCGACGATTTCGCGCCCGCCGTGCTGTGTCCGTCGGGCACGCTGCGTGAAATGGTCGCAGCGCAGGGCGTGCCGTGTTTCACCGTTGAGGAATTGCAGGCCCGCTTTACGCGGCGGCCCGGTCAGCTCCTCGCTTATCTGCGCTCGTTTTATCGCGTCATTCGTGAAGCGCGCCGCGCCGTCCTGAACATTGCGCCCGATCTGATTCACGCCAACAGCATTCGCGCCGGGCTGGTGATGACGGTGGCGACGGCAGGTTTGCGCGTGCCGGTCATCTGGCATCTGCACGACCTGCTGCCGCATCACCCGTTCAGCACGGCGATTCGTCTGTTCACGCTCAGTTCACCGAGGCTGCGCCTGCTGGCCGTTTCACAGGCAGTGGCTGAGCGGTTCAGCGGGCTGACGCTGCGACTCTTTCGCCGCCGCGTGCCGATGACGGTGCTGCGCAATGCGGCTGACACAGCGCGGTTCCGGCCTGACGCCGCTGCTGGCGAGAAAGTGCGAGCGCAACTCGGACTGAATGAAAAAGGCCCGGTCATCGGCATTATCGGCCAGATCACCGAACGCAAGGGACAACTCGGATTGCTGCACGCCTTTGCGCGCGTCGTCAGGCAACTGCCGCAGGTCGTGCTGCTCGTGGTCGGCGCGCCGCTTTTTACCGAAGCCGATCAGCAGTATCACCAGCGGCTGATTGAAATGACAGCGCAAACCGGACTGGCCGCGAACGTGCGCCTGCTCGGCCCGCGTGATGACGTGCCCGCGCTGATGCAGGCGCTCGATGTCCTGGTCGTCAATTCAACGGCGGAACCGTGCGGACTGGTCGTGCTTGAAGCCATGGCAAGCGGCCTCGCCGTCATTGCCACCGCAGTCGGCGGCAATCCTGAGCTGATCGAACACAACCACAGCGGATGGCTGGTTCCGTCAGGCGATGAAGCGGCGCTCGCGGCAGCGATGCTCAAACTGAGCCGCGAACCGCACCTGCGCGCACACCTGGGCGAAAACGCGCGGCAGCGTGTGCTGAAGCATTTTTCAGTGGCCGCGTACCTGGCCGGACTGCATGAATTTTATCGCGCAACTGCTGTCAGGGATGTGCGACAGGCTGGCAGCCTGTCGGTGTCCCCGGAAACGATTCAGCAAAGAGACTGACTGTCACTGCGGCGCAGGATTTTTATGGCGGCGCAGGCACATGACTGCAACTACCGAAAAAGAGGTTCTGGATATGCCCCGGATTGCCCTGGTACACGACTACTTTATTCAAATGGGCGGAGCGGAGCGTGTGGCTGAAGCGATGCACTGCCTGTTTCCTGATGCGCCGCTTTACACCACCGTTGCCCTGCCGCACCGGCTGACGCCGGGCCTGCGCGATGCGGCGATTCACACCTCCTGGATGCAGCACCTGCCGGGTGTCGAAACCCGATTTCGCCATTACTTTCTGCTTTATCCCTGGGCCGTCGAAAGCCTTGATCTGTCGGCTTACGATCTGATCCTGAGCAGCAGTTCCGGTTACGGCAAGGGTGTGCATCGCCGTCAGGGCGCGGTGCATGTCTGTTACTGCCACACGCCGATGCGGTGGGTCTGGCGTTACGACGATTACGCGGCGCGTGAGGAATTCAGCGCGTGGTCGCGGGTGGCGTTGTCGGCCACGCTGCCGGGCCTGCGCTGGTGGGATCAGCGCGCCGCCCAACAGCCCGATTATTACCTTGCCAACTCGCAGGTCGTCGCTGACCGCATCCGGCAGCATTACGGGCGCGAAGCCGTGGTGATTCCGCCGCCGGTTGAGGTTGACCGTTTTCAGACCGATCACATTACGGATGATTACTACCTGGTGCTGTCGCGCCTGATTCCCTACAAGCGCATTGATCTGGCCGTCGAAGCCTGCACGCGGCTGGGTCGCCCGCTCGTGGTCATTGGCGACGGGCCTGACCGGCAGCGGCTGGAAAGTATGGCCGGGCCGCAGGTGGAATTTCTGGGCCGCGTGTCAGACGCCACCGTGCGGCGGTTTGCGAGTCGCGCGCGCGCGCTGCTCTTTCCCGGCGAAGAGGATTTCGGACTGACCCCGCTTGAAATCAATGCTGCCGGTCGCCCGGTTATTGCCTTTCGCGCAGGCGGCGCGCTGGAAACCGTGATCGAGAATGTCACCGGGCTGTTTTTCGATCAGCCGAATGCCGATTCGCTGGCTTCGGCCATTGAAGAATTTGAATTGCGTTCCTGGCATCAGCCGACGCTGCGCCGTCACGCCGAGAGTTTTGCTTATCCGGTTTTTGCGGCGCGCCTGCTCGACTTTTTGCAGCAGGTGGCTCCGGCTTCGTGCCTGCCGCAACTGCGCGCCCTGGCTGGTTCGTTCGCGGCCCCGCAGCACACGACGCGCGAAACTTTCTCAATCGCCCCCGTTCACTGACCACTGTCCACAAAACATAACGCATGCTGATCAGACTGACTGAACAAACTGAAAATCCGGCCAGGGCGCAGCAGTCGCCCGATCTGACAGCGCGGCTCGGCGCGGCTGAACTGCATCAGGTGCTGGTTGACTTCAACAACTCCGCTGCCGCGTTTCAGCGCGAAGTGTGTTTGCACCAGCTTGTCGAAGCGCAGGCGCAGCGTTCGCCGCAGGCGCTGGGCATCGTCTTTGCCGACGAGATTGCCACTTATCACGAGATCAACGGGCGCGCGAACCGTCTCGCGCACGAACTGCGCCGCCGGGGTGTCGGGCCGGAAACGCTGGTGGGCGTGTGCCTCGACCGCTCGCCGGAACTCGTGATTGCGCTCTGCGCCATTCTCAAGGCCGGTGGCGCATACGTCCCGCTCGATCCGTCATACCCGTCCGAACGCCTGGCTGTGATGCTGGCTGATTCGCAGGCGCGAATTGTCATCACGCAGTCAAATCTCAAAGCTCATCTCAAATCTCAAATCTCAGATTTGAAATCTGAGATCGAGCTGCTCTGCACTGACCGCGACCTGCCCGCCATCGCGCCGCACAACGCTGAAAATCCTGACAGCGGCGTGACCGAAGACAACCTGGCTTATGTGATTTACACGTCCGGTTCGACGGGGCAGCCCAAAGGCGTGATGATCGAACATCGCGGCATCTGCAATCAGTTGCAATGGATGCAGCAGCAATATCCGCTGACGGCAGATGACGCCGTGCTGCTCAAAACGCCCTTCAGTTTTGACCTGTCGCTGTATGAACTCTTTTCGCCGCTGATGGCCGGAGCGCGTCAGGTGATTGCGGCTCCGGGGCGGCAGAACGATCCGGCTTATCTGACCGAACTGATTCGCCGCGAACGGGTGACGACGCTCTTTATGGTGCCGTCACACCTGCAACTGCTGCTCGAACATCCGGGCTTTGCCGCGTGCGATTCGCTGCGCCGGGTCTTTTGCAGCGGCGAACCGCTGCCGCTCGCGCTGCAAAAGCGATTCTTTGACCGGATGCCGCGCCACACGACGCTGCACAATCTGTACGGCCCGACCGAAGCCTCAGTCGAAGCAACTTTCTGGGACTGCGAACGCCGCACCCGTCGGCAGTTCGTGCCTGTCGGACGCCCGATTGCGAACTATCAGATTTACATCCTCGATGAACATCTCAGCCCCGTGCCGGTGGGCGAAAGCGGCGAACTCTGCATCGGCGGCATCGGACTGGCGCGCGGTTACCTGAATCAGCCGGAACTGACGGCAGAGAAATTTATTTTGTGGAAGTCGGAAGTCGGAAGTCGGAAGTCGGAAGCTGAAAGGCAGATGGCAGATGGCACAGAGACTGCGGCCTCTCTTCCTGCCGACTACCGACTACCGACTACCGACTACCGCCTTTACCGCACCGGCGATCTCGCCCGCTGGCTGCCTGAGGGAATTATTGAATGCCTGGGCCGCATTGATTTTCAGGTGAAGATTCGCGGGCATCGCATCGAACCCGGCGAAATTGAAACGACGCTCACCACGCATCCGACAGTGCGCGAATGCGTGGTGGTGGCCCGCGAAGATGAACCTGGTCACAAACGCCTCGTTGCGTATTTTGCGGCTGCGCCGGAAGCCACACCGGTTATCAGCGAATTGCGCGAACTGCTCAGGCAGCGATTGCCCGATTACATGATTCCGGCGGCTTTCGTGCGGCTGGATGCGTTTCCGCTGTCGCCCAACGGCAAGCTTGATCGCCGCCGCCTGCCTGCGCCTGAAACGGGCCAGGCGGCTGCTGATTTCATCGCTCCGGCTGATGAGACCGAAGCGCGGCTGGCGGCCATCTGGGAAAAGGAACTGCGCATTCATCCGGTCGGTGTGCGTGACAACTTCTTCGACCTCGGCGGTCATTCACTGATCGCCGTGCGCATCTTCGCGGCCATTGAAAAACAATGCGGCATCAGGCTGCCGCTCGCCACGCTCTTTCAGGCGCCCACGATCCGCGAACAGGCCGAACTGCTGCGCGCTCAGGGCGGGCAGGTTTCGTGGTCATCACTCGTGCCGCTGCAACCGCAGGGCAGCCGCCCGCCGTTTTTCTGCGTTCACGCCATCGGCGGCAACGTGCTGGAGTATTACGAACTGGCGCGCTGCCTCGGCGCCGATCAGCCGTTTTACGGTCTGCAATCGGTCGGGCTGGATGGTCGGCAACAGCCGCTCGAAACGATTGAAGCGATGGCCGCGCATTACCTGACCGAAGTGCGCGAGCTTCAGCCCGCAGGCCCCTATTACCTCGGCGGGCGTTCGTTCGGCGGGATGGTGGCGTTTGAAATGGCGCAGCAGCTTCAGCGACAGGGAGAGCAGACGGCGCTGCTGGCGATGCTCGACACTGATCCGATTGGCTGGCTCAGGCTGCTTTCGCGCCGTGCGGCGTGGCGGCAGCAGGCCGTCTTTCTGTCGCTGCGAATCAGGCAGCACCTGGCCAATCTCGGCGGGCGCACGCTGGCCGACAAGTTCGATTACCTGCGCGAAAAGGCAGCCTACAAAAAGCGGCGGCTGGACACGTGGCGCTGGCAGATGAAACGTCTGGCCGGAACCAGCGCATCGGCTTCGATGACGGAAACGCTCTGGGATGTCGAAGAACTCAACTACCTGGCCGCGCGCCGTTACGTCCCGCAAGTTTATCCCGGCGTGGTGACTTTCTTTGCCGCGAGCGAGGAGGTCAGCATCATCGAAAACGAATGCGGCTGGCGCACGCTGGCCGGGGGCGGACTCGAAGTCATTCAGATTCCCGGCAATCACCAGAGCATGATCCGTGAACCGCATGTGCGGCTGCTGGCTGAACGACTGAAACACCGGCTGGGCAATGCACAAATGATTCGGCGTTCATCATGACCAGACACATCGCAGATAAAGTAATGAGAGACGAATCTGAAAACACAGGCAAGACAGCTTCAGTCATGGCGACAGACGGTTACTCGTCCGAACAGACGACGAGCGCGGAGCAGCGCGTGATGCCTGAGCATCTGGCCCGGCGGGTCGAGCAGCTCTCTCCGGCCCGGCGCGCCCTGCTGGAACTGAAGCTGAAAAAGAAAGCGCCGTCAGGTGCCGCTGAATCACCGATTCCGCGCCGTCAGCAACAGACTGCGCCGCTTTCATTCAATCAGGAAAGTCTCTGGTTTCTTGACCAGCTCAACCCGCACAGTTCGCTGTACAACCTTTATGAAGCGGCTCGCCTGCGCGGCCCGCTCAATGTCGCCGCCCTGCACCGCGCGCTCAATGCCATCGTGGCCCGCCACGAATCGCTGCGCACAACTTTCGTCAACGCTGACGGGGAACCGCAGCAGGTCATTGCCAGAGAATTCCAGCCTGAATGGCAGCAGATTGACCTGCCGTTTGTGGCCGCCGACGAACGCAATGCAGCGGCGCTGAAGCTGCTCAATGCTGAAGCTGAACGCCCCTTCGATCTGACGACCGGCCCGCTTATTCGCGTCATACTCATCAGGCTTGAGGCCGATGAACACCTGCTGCTGATCGTCCTGCACCACATCATCAGCGACGGCTGGTCAACCGGCGTACTGTGGCAGGAACTGTCGCAGCTTTATCACGGCTTTGTCAGTGGCCGCGAAGCTCAACTGCCTGAACTGCCGGTGCAGTTCGCTGATTATGCGGTCTGGCTGCGGCAGCAGTTGCAGGGCGAAACCTTCTCGCGGCAGCTTGATTACTGGAAGCAGCAACTCGCGGGCGCACCCGCGCTGCTCGAACTGCCGACCGACCGGCCACGTCCGGCGGTGCAGACCTTTCGCGGCGCGCAGCAGATGGTGATGCTGCCGCCCGCGCTCAGCCGCGAAGTCAAAGCCTTCAGCCAGCGCGAAGGCGTGACGTCGTTTATGACTTTGCTCGCAGCCTTCAAGGCGCTGCTGGTGCGTTACACCGGGCAGGATGACGTAGTCGCTGGTTCACCCGTTGCCGGGCGCACCCGCACCGAAACAGAAAATCTGATCGGCTTTTTCGTCAACACGCTGGTGCTGCGGACTGACTTGTCAGGCGACCCGGCCTTTCGTGAAGCTTTGCAGCGCGTCAGGGAAACCACGCTTGGCGCATTCGCCAGCCAGGACGTGCCGTTTGACCGCCTGGTGGCAGAACTGCAACCGCAGCGCAGCCTCAGTTACAACCCGCTTTTTCAGACTGCGTTTGCGCTGCAACCCGAAACAGGCTCAGGCGCGAAGCTGCACGGGCTGGAAGTGACGCCGCTCAAACTGGGCAGCGTGACCGCAAAATTCGACCTGCTGCTGTCGCTGACGGAAACGCCCGATGGCCTGCGCGCCACCGCCGAATACAACACCGATCTTTTTGACGCGACGACGATTGGACGGCTGCTGCGGCATTACCAGAATCTGCTGGCAGGCGCGATTGCTGATCCGGCGCAGCGCATTTCTGAACTGCCGCTGATGAGCGCGGATGAATGGCAGCAGGTCGCAGGTGAATGGAACGACACGCAGACAGCTTATCCGCGTGATGCGAGCATTCACCAGTTATTTGAAGCGCAGGCGGCGCGCACGCCCGCCGCGATTGCCATTCAGACCGCTGAACTGACGCTGTCTTACGAAAGCCTCAACCGGCGCAGCAATCAACTGGCGCATCACCTGCGCACGGCGGGAATCGGGCCGGGCACAGTGGTCGGGCTGCTGACCGAACGTTCACTGCTCAACGTGATTGGCATGCTCGGCATTCTCAAGGCTGGCGGCGCATACCTGCCGCTTGATCTGAACTGCCCGCAGGCGCGCCTGGAACTGATGATCGAAGATGCACAGGCTCCGGTCGTGCTGACGCAGCAGCGCCTCAAAGACCGCCTTTCAAATCTGCAATCACGGCTTCATCTGGTCTGTCTTGACGCTGACTGGGAAACCATCGGCAACGAAAGCCCTGACAATCCGGCCAGTCTGACGCAGGCCGATGATCCGGCTTATGTGATTTACACGTCAGGTTCGACCGGGCAGCCCAAAGGCGTGGTTGTTCCGCATCGCGCCGTCAATCGCCTGGTCTGCAACACTGATTACGTGCAGCTTGAGGCGACTGACTGCGTGGCGCAGGTGTCGAATGTCTCATTCGATGCCGCGACCTTTGAAATCTGGGGCGCGCTGCTGCACGGCGCAAGGCTCGCGCTCATCACGCGCGACGTGGCGCTCTCGCCCGCCGAGTTTGCCGCGCAACTCAGCGAATACGGCGTGACCACGCTCTTTCTGACCACTGCCCTTTTCAACCTGCTGGCCAGAGAAGTGCCGACCGCTTTCAGTTCGCTCAGGCACGTCCTGTTCGGCGGCGAGGCTGTTGATCCGCAGCCGGTGCGCGAAGTCCTGCAACACGGCCCGCCGCAGCGACTGCTGCATGTTTACGGCCCGACCGAAAGCACTACCTTTGCATCGTGGCATCTGATCCGCGAGGTTCCGCCCGATGCCGTCACCATTCCGATTGGCCGCCCCATCGCCAACACACAAATGTACGTGCTTGACCGTTACCGCCAGCCCGTCCCGCCCGGCGTGTGCGGCGAACTTTTCATCGGCGGCGACGGCCTCGCGCGCGGCTATCTGAATCAGCCGGAACTGACGGCGCAGAAATTTATTTTGTGGAAGTCGGAAGTCGGAAGTCGGAAGTCGGAAGCTGAAAAGCAGATGGCTGATGACGGATGGCAGATGACAGGTGACGCAGAGACTGCGGCCTCTCTTCCTGCCGTCTACCGACTACCGACTACCGACTACCGTCTTCCGTCTTCCGACTCCCGCCTTTACCGCACCGGCGACCTCGTCCGTTACCTGCCGGACGGCAGCATTGAATTCATCGGGCGCACCGATCATCAGGTGAAGTTGCGCGGGTTTCGGGTTGAGTGCGGCGAAATTGAAGCGGCGCTGCTGCTGCATCCGGCGATTCAGGAATGCGTTGTGATCGTGCGCCAGGACGAAGGGCGCGGCAAATGGCTGGCGGCTTATTTTGTCGCCCTGCCTGAATCTGCACCGGCCATCAGCGAACTGCGCAATCATCTGGCTCAGCGGCTGCCCGATTACATGATTCCGACTGCGTTTGTGCCGATGACGGCGCTGCCGCTCAACCTGAACGGCAAGGTTGATCGCGGCAGGCTGCCTGCGCCGGTTGAGACGCGCCACGCCACGACCGATGCCGAACCGAAGGATGAACTGGAACTGAAGCTGAAATGGATCTGGGAAAAGGTGCTGGGCCTGCCTTTCATCGGGGTCAATGACAATTTCTTTGAACTCGGCGGGCATTCGCTGGTGGCCGTGCGGCTGTTTACCGAAATCAGCAGAACCTTCGACCGGAAGCTGCCGCTCGCCACGCTCTTTCAGGCGCCCACCATTGCGCGCCTGGCCGCGATGATGCGGCAGCAGGGCTGGCAGCCGTCGTGGTCATCGCTTGTGCCGCTGCGCGCCGGAGGCCGGAAGCCGCCGTTTTTCTGCGTTCACGCGGTCGGCGGCAACGTGCTGGAGTATCACGACCTGGCGCGTCACCTGCCGCCCGATCAGCCTTTTTATGGCCTGCAATCGGTCGGGCTGGATGGCAAACAACCGCCGCTGCGCACGATTGAAGAGATGGCCGCGCATTACCTGGCCGAAGTGCGTGAGCTTCAGCCGCAGGGGCCGTATTACCTCGGCGGGCGTTCGTTCGGCGGTTCAGTGGCTTTTGAAATGGCGCGACAGTTACAGGCTCAGGGCGAGCGCGTGGCAGTGCTGGCGATGCTCGACACTTACCCGCTCAACTGGCTCAGACTTTTTTCGCGCAATGAAGCGCGGCAACTCAAACGTCGCTTTCAGCGCCAGAGCCTGCGCGCTCATCTCAGTAACCTGCGCTCGCTCCCGCTGCGTGATGGCATCGGTTATGTGCTTGGCAAGGCGCGTTACAAGAAGCGCAAGTACACGCACTGGCTGTGGCGCGCAGGTCAGAGCTGGCGCAGTGCGGCAGAGAGTTCGCTGGCGGCCACGCTGCGCGACATCGAGGAATACAACTATCTCGCTTCGAAAAACTATCTGCCGCAGGTTTATCCGGGTCGCGTGACTTTCTTCTGCGCTGAGCAGGAAGTCAGCGCCGCCGAAAACATCACCGGCTGGCAGAAACTCGCTGCCGGAGGCGTTGAAGTCATCACCGTGCCCGGCGATCACCAGACGATGATCAAAGAACCCGACGTGCAGCATCTCGCGCAACGGTTGCAGGCCTGCCTTGACCGCACTCAGCGCGAAAACCAGCACGACACGGCGCAGGAATCGGCAACTGCGAACAACTTTGTGAACCCGTAACGCGGCGGCACGCGCTGCCGCAAACAATCTGATGCTGCTTCGGCATTGAAGTTTGACAAGCTCACCAGCTTGTCAAACTTCAATGCTGAAGCGCGATCAGTAATTTCAATCAGACAAACTCAGAGGTACTGCCTTGATTGCTGCTTTCATGACGCTGCTGCCTGATTTCGTCACCGGCCTGAGCAACGGGATTTATCAGATGCTCAATGCCCTGGCCGGGCATTCGTGGATACTGGATAACCTGATTGCCCTGCCGCTTGATAACGAACTCGTCAAGTCGGGAGCCATCGGTGCGTGCTTTCTGGCGGTCTGGTGCAGCGACCGCAGCGCCGCCGAAACGCACCGCGCGAGGCGCGTGCTGCTGATGACGCTGATGGCTTCAATGCTGGTGATTGCGACGACCAAGCCGCTCTCGAAGCTCGTCTTTCTGCCGCGCCCGTTCATTCAGTCGCAGAAGATTTATTACTTCGAGAATAACCAGCTCGCTGAAGCGCCGCGCCTCGCTTACCGCGTGCCGCTCGACAAGGAAAATCAGGACAGCTACCGCGACCTGCTCGCGGGCGATGTGCAGGGCAACGATCTCGGCTCGTTTCCGAGCGATCACGCGGGATTCTATTTCACGCTGGCGGCGGGCATCTGGCTGGCTTCGCGCGGGATCGGGCTGTTTGCGCTGGCGTGGACGGCGCTGGTGATTCTGGCCGGGCGCGTCATCACGGGCCTGCATTCGCCGCTCGACATTGTGGCTGGCGCGGGCATCGGTGCGGTCGTGCTGGCCGCGTGCCATTTTGTGATGCAGCGGTGGCTGAGTTATCGCTTTGACCGGCTGGCAAGCTGGACGCTGCAACACACGATGCTCTCAAGCGCGCTGATCTTTATCACGCTCTTTGAAGTCTCAAGCACGCTGACGCACGCCCGGCCACTGCTCAAACTCGGCCTGGCCATGCTCAAACACCTGCTTGGCAGAGGCAACTGAAGCGGCTTTGACCCGGAGTAACTGGCATGCGAACAATCACGAAAATCCTGCTGCTGTGCGCGCTCATCACGCTCAATGCCTGCGGCCTCGGCAAACAGGGCATGGTCATGATGACCGATGAAAGCTGGAGCGCGAGCGTGTTCTGCACTAATCAGACCGGCTTTGCCGCGCCTGACGGCATTCTGTGGCGACAGGACAGATTCTGGTTTGCCGACGAAGGCAAAGCCGCCATCGAAGTCTGGAGCCGCGCCGAAGGCCTGAAAACATTGTGCGACGCGCGCCTCGGCATCATGTCGCCCGAAGACCTGGTGATGGATGAGGCTGGCAACATCTTTTTCACTGACGACGATGCCGGAGGCGTCTGGGAAGTTGACGCGCAGGGCAAGGCGTTTCTGCTGGCCGGAAAGGACAAGGGGCTGGTGTCAACCGAAGGCATTGCGCTGATGCCGTCCGGCGACATTCTGGCCGGTGACGGCGAAAAACATACGGTGTACCGCGTCACGCGCAGCGGCGAAGTGTCGGTTTACCTCGGCCCTGATGCAGGCATTCGCAAGCCCGAAAGCATGGTCTTCGATGAACGCGGCAATCTGTACATCGCAGACAACGAGGACGACGTGGTTTATCTGATTGACAGCGAGCGCAGGCTGCAACGGCTGATCGAACATCGCACCGGATTTTCGCCCGAAACGATTATTTACGCGCGCGGCACGCTCTATCTGACCGACAGCCGTTCAGGCCGCCTCTGCCGCTTCACGCCGCGCGAAGGACTCAGAACCATCGCCGTTTTTGGCGGCAGACTCAGCAACGTGCAGGGCGTCACTGCCGATGCGCAGGGCAATCTGTACGTCACGATTCAGTCTGATCTGAAACGCGGCATCGGCTACGTGGTCAGGCTGACGCAGGACGGTCACGGCGGGATGGCGAAATCACAACCCGCCAGTCTGGAACAGTGACCTTGCAGCGTGTGGAGTGCGGCGAGTTCTCGCCGCTTTGTCTTCGGAGTTCGCAACTTCGGGGAAATTCGCGCCGACGAAGACAAAGCGGCGAGAACTCGCCGCACTCCACACGCAGACAAAACATTTTTCACTGCCGGCAGCAGAACAATCATCAACCTGGCTGAACGACGAAAGGCAGAATGTGATGCACCATCATTTTCGGACAGGACGAGGCCGGATGAAATTTGCTGTGGCACTGGTCACGGTGCTGGCGCTGGTATCCGGGGGAAGGCCGTCATCGGCGCGTGTGGCGGCGCCGATGCAGGTCGGCGGCAACAATGCGCTGGCGCTCGGCGGCACGGACAGCTATGTGACTTTCGGCCCGACGCAGGCGATTGGCCTGAGCGCCTTCACGCTCGAATTGTGGTTTCGCAAAAACGGAGCGGGAACGACCGCTTCAACCGGCACGGGCGGCGTGACAGCGATTCCGCTGCTCACCAAAGGCCGGGGCGAGGACGACGGATCGCGGGTGGATATGAATTACTTTCTCGGCATTCGCGCCACTGACAACGTGCTGGTTGCGGATTTTGAAGACCGTGACAGCGGCCTCAATCATCCGGTGGCCGGAGTGACCGCGCTGCGCGACAACACCTGGTATCACGCGGCGGCAAGTTACGACGGGCAGAAATGGCAGCTTTACCTCAACGGCATTCTCGAAGCCGAACTGAATGTCGGCAAAACGCCGCGCTACGACAGCCTGCAACACGCCGCGCTCGGCGCGGCGCTCGATTCAACCGGCGCGCCGCAGGGCTTTCTGGCCGGAACGATTGATGAAGCGCGCATCTGGAATTATGCGCGGCCCGCACAACAGATCAGAGACGGGATGCGGCAGCCGATCAGTTCGGCAACGGGACTGGTGGCCCGCTGGTCGCTGAATGAAGGCAGCGGCGCGGTGGTCAATGATTCAGCAGGCCGCAATGTCAAAGGCACGATCATCGGTTCTGACTTTGCGTGGACGAACGGCGTGGCCTTCAGCGGCAATCACGCGCCTGCGCTGCCCGTGCTGGTTGCGCCGAACAACAATGCAGCGGGCGTGTCAACGTCGGCTTCGCTGAGCGTCGCGGTGGACGATATTGATGGCGACAATCTGACGGTGACTTATTACGGCAAAGTGGCGGGCAGCGCGGGGCCTGACTTTACGCTCGTCGCTTTGCCTGACACGCAGTATTACTCCGCCGGGCTGTTTGGCGGCACACCGGAAACCTTCAAATCACAGACGCGATGGATTGTCGGGCAGCGCGCCGCCGCGAACATCGCCGCCGTCGTGCATCTCGGCGACTGTGTCGAAAACGGCAACAACGGCGGCAACACGACCGAATGGGACAACGCGAATGCGGCAATGAAGCTGCTCGAAGACCCGCTGACAACCAGCCTCATCGAAGGCATTCCGTATGGCATCGGCGTCGGCAATCACGATCAGTCGCCCATCGGCAACCCGGACGGCAATTCAACGAAACTCTACAACCAGTATTTCGGCACCTCGCGGTTTTACAAACGCAGCTATTACGGCGGGCGTTACGGCACGCGGCAGGACAATCATTATCAGCTTGTCAGCGCCAGCGGGCTGGACTTTGTGCTGGTTTATCTGGAGTTCGACGAAACGCCGGACGCGGCGGTGCTGAAGTGGGCTGACAGCCTGCTGAAAACTTACAGCACGCGCCGGGCAATCATCGTCAGTCATTACCTGCTCAATCTGGACGGCACGTTTTCAGCGCAGGGCCAGGCGGTTTATGACACGCTCAAAAACAATCCGAATCTGTTTCTGATGCTGTGCGGGCATGTCCCTGGCGAAAGTCGCAGGCAGGACACCTTCAACGGCCAGACCGTTTACACGCTGATGTCCGATTACCAGAACCTGGCGGGCGGCGGCAACGGGTGGCTGCGCGTGCTGAAATTTTCGCCTGCCGCCGGGCAGATTCGCGTCACGACTTATTCACCAACACTCGATCAGTTCGACACTGATGCGGCCAGCCAGTTCACGCTTGCGCACACGATGACGGACAGCGGTTTTGCCGTCATCAAAGCGAATCCGAATGCGGCTGCCGGTTCGGTGGCGACGACCCGATGGACGGGGCTGCGGCCCAATACGGAATATGAATGGTATGTCACGGTGAGTGACGGTTTCAGCACCGTCACCAGCCAGCGGTGGAAGTTCAGGACAGGGTGACGGTGGCCACTGCTGATCTTTGTCACCAACAAACTGAGCCGGCCATAGTGCGATTCGATGAAGAAAAACGTCACGATTATTTTTTCGGCCAACGCCTTCACGCTGCTGTCAGGCGTGATTACGAGCCTGCTGAGCGCGTGGGCGCTGGGGCCGCAGGGACGCGGTGATCTGGCCGTCGTGGTGCTGTGGCCCAACGTGGTTGCGCTGCTGGCCGGAATGGGACTGCCGCAGGCGCATCGCTATTACATGGCGCGCCAGCCCGATGCGCTTTCGACGCTCTTTTCCAACGCGCTGCTCTTTGTGCTGATCGTCGGCACGCTGGCGCTCGTGCTGGCCGAACGCACGGTGCCGCATCTGGTCGGGCAGCGCGGCCCTGAAGTGATGTGGCTGGTGCGCATTTACCTGATCAATATTCCGCTGGCGCTGCTCTATGACCTGATGCTCGGACTGCTTGAAGGCGCGCGCCGGTTTCGCTGGGCGGCCCTTTCGCGCGTGCTGTTTTTTGGCATTCAGTCGGTGGTCTATCCGGCGCTCTGGTGGAGCGGGCACCTGACGGTGAAGGCCGCGACCTTCACGATGATTGCGGCGCAGATGGCCAACACGCTGACGGCGCTGGCGGGCGTGCTGCACGCGCTGCGCCCGCAATGGAAGCCCGGCTGGTCAGAATGGAAGATGGCGCTCGATTACGGCATTCGCTATCACCCCGGCGTGGTGACGGCGTTCACGACGCTGCGGCTCGATCAGTTGATGCTGGGCGGAATGGCTTCAAGCGCGGCCATCGGGTTGTATTACGTTTCAGTGAAGCTGTCAGAAATCACCACCGTGCTGGCCTCGTCAGTGGCCGATGTGCTGATGCCCGAAGTCGCGGCGCGGGATCAGGTCGAAGAGTCGGTGCAACTGCTGACGCGAAGCCTGCGGCAGACCTTGTACATTTATCTGCTGGTGCTGCTGCCGCTGTGGTTTGGCGCGCCGCTGATTCTGCGGGTGGCTTACGGCGCTGATTTTCTGGCGGCGACCGGCACGCTGCGGCTGCTGCTGGTGGCATCGCTGATCTGGAGCCTCGGCGCGATCATCATCAGCGGCCTGAACGGGCTGGGTTATCCGGGCCTGAGCACGCTGGCGCGGCTTGCTTCAGCGGTCGTGACGGTCTTTGCGCTGCTCTACTGGCTGCCGCGCAAAGGCATTGCCGGAGCGGCACTGGCGTCGCTGCTCGGTTACAGCGTGATGATGCTGGTGGCGCTTTACTGGCTGATTCGCAAACAACGCATCAGCGTGCGCGACTGCCTGATTCTGCGGCGCGGCGATCTGCCCTTCAGTCGCCTGCTGTCAAGCCTCAGGCTGCGCTTCAATCCGTAAGATTCTGACCTGGAACGTGGCAGCGGCGGCGTTGACCAGGGCAGATTTGAAATGTCTGTTTCGTCTGCGGAGCAGACAAATTCAATAGCGGCGGGTGCAACCCGCCGAAAAGGACAGACAGATTTCCCGACTCTGAAAGAGTCGCATTGCATTCCATTACTGCGTCCCCTTCAGGGACGGTGGCGCACGGCGCGTTCCGGCGGGTTACACCCGCCGCTATTAAATTTGTCCGCTCTGCGGACAGGAAGAGTTTTTCGTGACTGCTCAAATTCAGAGACAGGAAGAATTTTTCGTGACCGCTCAGATTCGCAGACAGAAACAACCTTTCCTGACTGCCTGGATTCGCGGACAAATAAAAACTTCCTGACTGCTCAAACGCGCTTCAGGATTGTGTGCTGCTGATTTTCTGGTTTTTCTATGATCACTGCCCCGGAAACAATTGAGGTCTGCTTTCACCAGCTTTTCGAGCGGCAGGCGGAGCTGTGGCCGCAGCATCCGGCCATCATCTGCGGCGAACAGCAACTGACTTATGGTGAACTCAATGCGCGCTCAAACCAACTGGCGCATCACCTGCGCGCGCTCGGAGCCGGGCCGGAAACGCTGATTCCGGTCTGCGTCGAGCGGTCGGCTGAGATGGCTGTCAGCATTCTCGGCATTCTCAAGGCGGGCGCGGCTTATGTGCCGGTTGATCCTGATTACCCGGCGGAACGAATCGCGTTTATGCTGGCTGACACGGCTGCGCCGCTGATTGTCACGCAATCGCACATCGCGGCGCGGCTGTCGCCCTGTCAGGCGCAACTGGTGCTGATGGATGCTGACGCGCCGCTGATTGACAGGCATTCAACTGAAAATCCGGCGCTCAATGTCGGGCCTGAAAATGCGGCCTATGTGATTTACACCTCCGGTTCGACCGGGCAGCCGAAAGGCATGCTGCTGACACAGTCGAACCTGAGCCATTACGTACTGGCCTTGCAGGACGAAGTGCAACTGACGCGGCAGGATCGTTATCTGCATCTGGCTTCGATTGCGTTTTCATCATCGCGCCGTCACCTGATGCTGCCGCTCGCGCACGGCGCTACGGTGGTGATCGCCACGCCGGATGAACGGCTGGATGCGCTGCTGCTCTTTCGCCTGATGAAACGGCGCGGCGTGACGGTCTTTGATGCGGTGCCGTCATTTCAGCGGCACTGCACGCTCACGCTGCTTGATCTGCCTGATGAAGCGCGCCGCGAACTGCTCGACAATCAGGTGCGGCTGATGCTGTCAGCCAGCGAACCGCTGCTGAGCGATGTGCCGCAAACGTGGCGACGAATCTTTCAGCATCCGGCGCATCACATTCACATGCTCGGCCAGACCGAAACCAGCGGCATCATCACGCTGCATCACCTGACCGAAGCCGATTACGATCAGATCAGAATCGTCCCCGCAGGCCGCCCCCTCGCCCGCACCCGCATTTTTCTGCTCGATGAAAATCAGCAGCCCGTCCCCGACGGCGAACCCGGCGAAATCTGCGTCAGCAGCGCCGGAGTCGGGCGCGGCTATCTGAATCGCCCGGAACTGACGGCGCAGAAATTCATTAACTGGTCAATGGTCAATGGTCAGTGGTCAGTGGCACAGACAACGGACAACGGACAACGGACAACGGACAACGGACAACGCCTGTGCCGCACCGGCGATTTTGCGCGGCGGCTGCCTGACGGGACGCTGGAATGCCTGGGGCGGCAGGATTCGCAGATCAAGATTCGCGGTCATCGTGTCGAACCCGGCGAGATTGAGGCGCTGCTGGTCAGTCATCCCGACGTGCGTGAATGCGCAGTGGCGCCGCGCATGGATGAACGCGGGCAGGCGCGGCTGGTAGCTTATGTCGTCACGCAGCAGTCGCCGCAAGCAGTCATCAGCGAATTGCGCCGGACGCTGAAAGAGCAGTTGCCTGATTACCTGCGCCCGGCGGCTTATGTGCCGCTCGCCGCGCTGCCGCTGACACCGAACGGCAAGATTGATCGCCGCGCCCTGCCTGAGCCTGATGAACCGGCTGATGAAAGATCGCAGCCTTATGTTGCGCCGCGCATTGAAACCGAGCGGGTGATTGCTGAAATCTGGGCTGAAGTTCTCGGCGTCAGACAGCCGGGCATTCACGATCATTTTCTTGAACTCGGCGGGCATTCGCTGCTGGCCGGGCAGGTCATCAACCGGCTGCGCGCTGTCTTTCAGACTGAAATTCCGCTGCGCGCCCTGTTTGAATCGCCAACCATTGCCGGGCTGGCCGGCAGAGTTGAAGAAGCCCTGCAATCAGGAACGAGCACAACGATGACGCCGCTGGTGCGCGCTGAAGAGCGCAGCGCGTGGCCGCTGTCATTTGCTCAGCGACGGCTGTGGTTTCTCGATCAGCTCGAACCGGGCACGGCGACTTACAACCTGCGCCGCATCGTCAGAATTGACGGGCCGCTGAATGTCGCCGCGCTGCGACGGGCGTGGCAAACAATCATTGATCGTCACGACATTCTGCGCACGACCTTTACCGCGAGCGATGGTCAACCGTCACAAATCATTGCCCCTGCGCTGACAATCGAACTGCCGCTGACAGACCTCAGCAACACACCGCAGTCTGAACGCGAAGCTGAACGCCTGGCGATGGAAACGGCAGCGCAGCCGTTCGATTTGCAACGCGGCCCGCTGCTGCGCGGCAGGCTGCTGCGGCTCAGCGACGAGACGCATTATCTGGCCGTCGTCTTTCATCACATCATCAGCGACGGCTGGTCACTCGGCATCTTCTTCCGCGAACTCGGCGCGCTCTACCAGGCTTTCGCCAGTGCACAACCTGCCGCGCTGCCGCCGCTCGAAATTCAATACGCTGATTACGCGCTCTGGCAGCAGCAGCAGTTGCAGGGGCACAGGCTCGCGGAACACCTGGCCTTCTGGCGGCAGCATCTGGCCGGTGCGCCTGCGCTGCTCGAACTGCCCACAGACTTTCCGCGCCCCGCAGTGCAGCGTTATCAGGGCGCGCAGCTTTCATCGCATCTGCCCACCGCGTTGCGCGATGAATTGCAGGCGCTCAGCCAGCGCGAAGGGGTGACGCTGTTTATGACGCTGCTCGCCGCCTTCCAGACGCTCCTGCAACGCTACAGTCAGCAGGATCAGATCGTCACCGGCACACCCACCGCCGGACGCACCACCAGCGAAACCGAAGCGCTCATCGGCTTCTTCGTCAACACGCTCGCCCTGCGCGGCGATTTGTCCGGCGATCCGACTTTTCAGGAACTGCTGGCGCGCACACGGCAGCGGGCGCTCGGCGCTTATGCGCATCAGGAACTGCCGTTTGAGCGACTGGTTGAGGAGTTGCAGCCGGTGCGCAGTCTGAGTTACTCGCCCGTCTTTCAGGTGATGTTTGCCCTCCAGAATGCTCCGGCGGCTGAATCAGAACAGGGCGCATTGAAATTCAGCACCGTCAGGATTCCAGGCACTGCCGCGAGGTTTGATCTGAGCCTGGATGTTTATGAAGAGACTGACGGGCTGACGGTGCGGCTTGAATACGACACCGATCTTTTTGAAGCGGCGACGGCTGAGCGCGTGCTTGCGCATTTCAGAACGCTGCTTGAAGCGGTGGCGAGCAATCCCGCGCAGCATTTGTCGGCGCTGCCGCTGCTGGCTGATGGCGAACGACGGCAGTTACTGCACGACTGGAATCGGCGACAGGTGGCTGTGCCGCCGCTGTGCCTGCACCAGCTTTTTGAAGCCGGAGCCGCCGCCGCGCCGCACGCCATCGCCGTCATCTGCGGCGATGAGCGAATCACTTATGGCGAACTCAACGCGCGCTCAAATCAACTGGCGCACTTTCTGATCAAAGCCGGAGTCGGGCCGGAAACGATGGTCGGCGTCTGCGTCGAACGTTCGCCCGAAATGATTGTCGCGCTGCTCGGTGTGCTCAAAGCCGGTGGCGCATATGTGCCGCTTGATCCGAACTATCCGGCAGAGCGGCTGAAACACATGCTCAGCGAAGCCGCGCCGCCGGTGCTGCTGACGCAGGCTCATCTCAAATCTCAAATCTCAAATCTCAAATCTGAGCTTCAGATGATCTGCCTTGACGCTGACTGGCCGCTGATTGCGCAGGAAAGCGCGGCGCAGCCGGAAAGCGCCGTCACCTCTGACAACCTGGCTTATGTCATCTTCACTTCCGGCTCAACGGGCAAATCAAAGGGCGTGCTGGTCACGCACGGCAATGTGGTCAACGCCTGGGCCGCGTGGGAAGAGGCTTATCAGTTGTCGTCGCTGCGCTGTCATTTGCAGATGGCGAATTTTTCATTCGATGTCTTTACCGGCGACCTGACGCGCGCGCTGTGCAGCGGCGCAAGCCTGGTGCTGTGTCCGACTGAACTGCTGCTCGATCCTGAACGGCTGCTGCAACTGATCAATACGACAGAGGTCGAAGCCGCCGAATTTGTTCCGGCGGTCATCAGACCGCTGCTTGAATACCTGGAAAGAACCGGCCAGCGTTTGCAGCGAATGAAGCTGATGGTCGTCGGTTCGGACATGTGGCAGATGGATGAATACGAACGGTTGCGCCGCGTCTGCGGCCCGCACACCAGAGTCATCAGTTCTTACGGCGTCACCGAAGCCACGATTGACAGCACCTTTTTTGAAGCAACTGAAAACAGCCGCTCCGGCCCCGTGCCGATTGGCCGCCCCTTCGCCAACACACAGATTTTCATTCTCGACGCGCAGCAGCAGCCCGTCCCCGTCGGCGTCAGCGGCGAGCTGTACATCGGCGGCGCAGGCGTCACACGCGGCTATCTGAATCGGGCCGATTTGACAGCGCAGAAATTTATTTCGTGGTCAGTGGTCAGTGGTCAGTGGTCAGTGGTCAGCAGCAACGGACAACGGACAACGGACAACGGACAACGTCTTTACCGCACTGGCGATCTGGCGAGGTATCGCGTTGACGGTCTGATTGAACTGCTCGGACGGGCTGATCAGCAGGTCAAGTTGCGCGGGTACCGGATAGAACCGGCTGAAATCGAGGCGGCGCTCGCCCTGCATCCGGCAGTGCAGGCTGTCGCGGTCGTGGCGCGTGAGGATGAACCGGGCGACAAAAGGCTGGTCGCTTATCTGGTTCCGCGCACAGCGCAGACTGAACCGGGCGAGTTGCGCCGCTTTCTGAAAGATCAGTTGCCGGATTACATGATTCCTTCGGCCTTTGTCAGGCTGGAGACGCTGCCGCTGACGCCGAATGGCAAGCTTGATCGCCGCGCGCTGCCGAAGCCCGATGAAACGGGGCTGGAACGGCGTTCTGATTACGTTGCTCCGCGCACGCGGGTGGAAGAAAAAACTGCCGACATTCTGGCCGGGCTGCTCAAGCTCGAACGAATCGGCGTGAACGACAACTTTTTTGAACTTGGCGGTCACTCGCTGCTCGCCACACAGGTTGTTTCGCGCATCCGCGATGCCTTTCACATTGAGATGCCGCTGCGCGTGATCTTTGAATCGCCGGTTGTGTCAGGCCTCGCGGCGTGGATCACGCATGCGATTACAAGCGGCCAGGCGCGACCATCGGCGCAACTCAGAACGGTGGCTGAACGTCGCGCCTCACCGCAATCATTCGCGCAGCAGCGGCTGTGGTTTCTCGATCAGTTCGATCCGGGCAACGGCGTTTACAACCTGCCTTCGGTTGTGCGCTTCACCGGCAGGCTTGATTTGCAGGCGCTCGAAAGCAGCCTGAACGCCATCATCCGGCGGCACGAAATTCTGCACACGACTTTTTCAATGCAGGATGGCGAGCCGGTGCAGGTCGTGATGCCGCCGTTTGAATTGCGGCCTGAACTGACTGACCTGACGGCGCTGCCCGCTGAAACGCGCGAAGCTGAAGCGATTCGCCTGGCCGCTGACGAAGCTCTGCGGCCCTTTGATCTGTCGTGCGGGCCGCTGCTGCGGGCGCACCTCTGGCGGCTGGCTGAAGATGAACACCTGTTTGCCGTCGTGTTTCATCACATCATCAGCGACGGCTGGTCGCTCGGCATCTTCTTCCGCGAACTCGGCGCGCTTTACCAGCCTTTCGCCAGTGCACAACCTGCCGCGCTGCCGCCGCTTGAAATTCAATACGCTGATTACGCGCTCTGGCAGCAGCAGCAGTTGCAGGGTCACAGGCTCGCGGAACACCTGGCCTTCTGGCGGCAGCATCTGGCCGGTGCGCCTGCGCTGACCGGACTGCCCACAGACTTCCCGCGCCCCGCAGTGCAGCGCAATCGCGGCGCGCAGTTGAGCGAAATGTTTCCGGCAGAACTCAGCCGCGACCTCAGGCTGCTCAGCCAGCGCGAAGGGGTGACGCTGTTTATGACGCTGCTCGCCGCCTTCCAGACGCTCCTGCAACGCTACAGCCAGCAGGATCAGATCGTCACCGGCACACCCACTGCCGGACGCACCACCAGCGAAACCGAAGCGCTCATCGGCTTCTTCGTCAACACGCTCGCGCTGCGCGGTGATTTGTCCGGCGATCCGACCTTTCAGGAACTGCTCGCGCGCACACGGCAGCGGGCGCTGGGAGCTTATGCGCATCAGGAACTGCCGTTTGAGCGACTGGTTGAGGAGTTGCAGCCCGTGCGCAGTCTGAGTTACTCGCCCGTCTTTCAGGTGATGTTTGCCCTCCAGAACGGCCCGGTGGCTGAGTCGGACTGGGCAGGCCTGAAACTGCATCCGGTCAGGCTGCCGGGACGGACAGCCAAGTTTGATCTGAGTCTGGATGTAAGCGAACAGGCCGAAGGTTTGCGCGTCTGGTTTGAATATGACACCGACCTGTTCGCCGCCGAAACCATCGCGCAGATGATGGCGCATTATCGCCTGCTGCTGGAAAACATCGCCCGCGATTCGCAACTGCGCCTCAGCGAGCTGCTGCCTGTTCTGCCTGAAAACAGAGCCTGGCATCGCGGCCCGGCGATGCCAGGCGATGAAGAGCGCGTCAGAGAGACAACCTGCGTTGCGCCGCGCACGGCCACCGAAGAAATGGTCGCGGAACTTTACGCCGGGCTGCTGAAACGGCGGGAAATCAGCGTCAATGATGATTTCTTTGAACTCGGCGGGCATTCGCTGCTGGCGGCCAGAGTGGTTTTCAGACTGCGCGAACTGTTCGGCGTGAATTTGTCGCTGCGCAGCATCTTTGAGGCTCCGACCGTCGCGGGACTGGCGACAGTCATTGATCAGATGCTGGCCGAAAGCGAGGAACGCGAACTTGACGCGCTGCTGGCCGAACTTGAAAGCCTGTCGGAAGACGAAGCGCAGCGCCTGCTGCTTGAAGAATCGCGCCGCACCGAACGGTGCTGACAATTCAGCGCCTCGTCACTCCGGCCTGCAACCAGAATTTTGAAAGACGCTTTATGAACACAACATTTCGCCTCACCACCTGTCTGATTCTCGCCTGGCTGCTGCTGTCAGCTTCGGGCCTCGCACAAACGCGGCCCCGCGTTGTCAACGAACAGACACGCAGAGAACAGAACGATCCGCTCAGCCGCGAACCGTCTTATCGCATCAGAAAGGGCGACAAGCTCAGCGTCAGATTTTTGTATCAGCCGGAACTGAACGATGCCCTGCTCGTCGTGCGTCCCGATGGTCGCATCAGCCTGCAACTGGTTGATGAAATCAAAGCCGAAGGGCTGACGCTGAAAGAACTGAAAGCCGCGCTGGAACGGGCTTACAGGGAAATTCTGGTCGAGCCTGAAATCTCGGTCAGCCTGGTTGAGTTTGTGCCGCTGCGTGTTTTTGTCGGCGGCCAGGTGCAGAAGCCGGGCAGTTATGAACTGCGCTCCGGCGAAACAGTGCTGCAGGCTGTGATTCTGGCTGGCGGGTTCACCAACGAAGCGCACCGCAGACTGGTGCTGCACGCGCGTCCGGTCGGTGATCGTGAATTGAAGGTCGAGGCGGTTGACGTGCTGCAACTGCTCAAGCCCGGCTCAAACGTCCGCGAAGTGATTTTGCAGGACGGCGATTATGTCTTTGTGCCGAACTCAAAGCTCTCGAAATTTGCCAGAATCATTGACGCCTTTCGTACGCTGGTTCCGGGTTACGGCATTCGCTACTGAGTCTTCATCAGACAAACAAAAAACACCGGGCGCGGCAGTCATCCTGCCGCGCCCGGTGTTTTTCAGCGTGCGATGCACACGTTACTTTTCCTCGCGCTTGTAATTCCAGCGCAGTGCGCCGCCGGGGCCTTCCTTCAGCGTGTAATCTGACGGCACTTCAAAGAGTGATTTGTCAGGCTCGCTGCGATTGATGTTGACGAGTTTGTAGATCGTCTCGCCGTTGCGCGGATCGCTGAAGCGGCGCATCAGTTCAACCTGAAGCTCAGGCGAATACCAGATTTCATTGACGATTTCGATGGGTCGTTCGTTGCCGATTTCGCCCGCCTGAATGGTCGTTGTCCAGCGCGTGCCTTCAGCTTTGACGCCTTCGATCATCTGTTCGCCAAGCGATTCCTTTTTCGGCGCACGCTCTTTCATCACACCGTTGCTGAATTCGCGCATGATGAACTGGCGTTCCTTCATCTCGCCCTGGCGCTCCTTCATTTCGCCGGGCTGGGACTGGTCATCGCCCTGCAGCGTGAAATTGAAAGTCAGCACGCCCTGCGTCCTGACCGGGCTGCCATCCTTTATCGTCGGCTTGAACTTCCACTGGCGGGCCGCTTCGGTCGCGGCTTCGCTCAGCAGCGGATGGCCCGAAGTGATATTGGTATTGGTGACTTCACCGTTTTCATTGACGGTGACAGTGACCTGCACCGCGCCCTGCACTCCGGCGGCTTTGGCAACTGACGGATAGGCAGGCTGAACTTTTCTGATCGCATTGCCCTGCAACACAGCGCCGGGCACAGGCACCACTCTCAGATTGCCGACGAAGGCTTCACCACCTGCCTGGCTTTTCATCGGCAGCCCTTCTCTGATCGCGGCCACGCGAAAACCGATCCTGCTGGCGGTTCTCTCTTTGGGATTGAGCATGTAACTGACCCCGGCCACCGGATCGTTGATGTAAACCATTCTCGGCACATCGGCGCTGGCGGCGAGCGGGCCGATGATGAACATGGCCTGTTCGCGGCGGGTGCGGCCTTCGCTGTCGCGCCAGACCTGCGCTGAATCGCGGCGCACGATGCGGTTGCCGTCAGCGAGCGTCTGCACTCTTTCAGTCACGGCATCAGCCGAATAGGGCGCACCCTTGACGACCTTGCTGCTGAAGCTCATTTCATTGCCGATGAACTGAAAGGTATTGTCACCGAGAGCAAAGCCGCCAAACGCTCCGGGCACACCGGGCGGCGGTGGCGGCACCTGAATATTGAATTCCTGGCCCGGCCCGTTGCCATCGGTATGCACGATGATCATTTCGCGCTGCTGCACCTTTTCGACACGTTTGGTGTTGTCCTGCGTTTTATCCTGCTGCGCGCTTTGGGCCAGTGTGGTGAAGCTGCTCACCGACATCGCCAGCGCACACGACAACGCTGCAAATTTCTTTCCCTGAATCTTCATGATGACTTCTCCCTGAATCTGTCGTTGACTGCATCAGTATCTGGCCAGCGTTCCTTTCGGAACCTGACTGGCAAAACGAATCGCCCGCGCCATTCCGTCATCGCCCATCAGCACTTCAGCATTGATGGATTCACCGGCGCGCTCCATATTCACCGGCAAACCGAAACGCGGCAGCACCGAACGCGGCATTCTGACGCGCATCAGATGACCGCTTTCCATCGGCCCCTGCGCCAGCCCTTCGCCAAGCGGAATGAAATCAGAATAGACCTCTTCGACTCCGTCCGTTTCAGGCTTTGCCGCCCGCGATTCAACCGCACCGGCGCGCGGCAGCGGACGCACCCGCATTTTGCGGCTGCCATTGCTGACCGCCACCAGATGATCGCGGACTTCCGGTTCCGGCGTGTCCGGCGTGGTGGAAATGCTTTCAGGTTCGACCGGCCTGGGTTCCGGCGCAGGCGCAACCGGCTGCGGATGGCGCACAACTTCAGGCTGATTGCCTGGATTCGCCGGATGATTCATCAGCCGCGCTGCCGCCAGCCCGCACAGCATCAGCACAGCCGCCGCAACCGCCCACCAGCGCCAGTTGACAGGCACGCGGCGAAACGCTGGCGTGACGACAACCGCAGACATCGCAGCTTCTGCCGACAGCGGATGGCCCGCTGCCTTTTGTTCACGAAACGCGGCCAGCAGCGCCGATTCAACCCGGCCTGGCGCTTCAGTCGTGGCGGTTGCGGCGAGTGCCCGCAGGCCTGCGCTCAATGCCCGTTCACTGGCCAGCCGCGCCGCACAGCGTTCGCAAACCGCCGCGTGCGCCAGCCCGTCGGCGCGCAGCGTGACATCCATCATTCGTTCGCGCGCCAGTTCAGCGGCCAGCCGCTCGAAATCCTGACAACTCAATTCAAAGTCCTGATACTTCATCACGCATACCTCGCCGCAATCATCTGTTCCGCCGACATTGGTGGATTTGCGGCATTCGATACCGCAGCGGGCCTCACGCTTTTTAATTTCTCCACGAGCAGCGCCCGCGCCCGGTTCAGACGCGAACGCACCGTGCCAATCGGACAGCCAATCACCTGCGCGGCTTCGGCGTAATTCATTTCGTGCAGCTCGCACAGGACGACAACTTCGCGGTAATGCTCCGGCAGCGCCAGCACGGCCTGCCGCACTGATTCAATCATTTCGCCCCGCGTCAGATCGCCCAGCGGATCGTCGTTTGCAATCAGGCAGTCATAAACCGGCGAATCGCTTTCATCCTCGCCGTCTGACATCGCCACATAAGGCCGGTCGTGACTGATCCGGCGCAGCACCTGATTGCGCGCAATGCCATAGAGCCACGTACTGAGCGCGCCACGCGCGGCATCGTACAGATCGGGCTTGCGCATCAGGGCGATAAAAACTTCCTGAGTCACATCTTCGGCGACTGATTCCGAACCGCTCATCCTCAGCGCAAAACGGTACACGCCGCCCTGCCGCCGCCGGTAAAGCGTCACAAAAGCCTCTTCGTCTCCGGCCATCACGCGCCGCAGCAGTTCTTCATCAGTGGGGGTGGTTTGATTGATCATCATTGACTACCTGCAACCGAAGTCTCTCAAACTCGTCGTCTGACTGTCACCACTAATTCGGGCGACGGGGCGGGAAAGTTCCACGAACTGTCAGAAAATTCTGCGACCTGCAACCGGCGGTTGACATTAATCGAACCGGAAATATGCTGTAAACATCACCAGCGACTTCCCGATTTGAATTAACGATTGTGAGTGTCAGGCCCAGGCTGCCGGTCTGCGCCTGAGTTTCAGGAGTGAAAAATGAACTGCCTGTTTTGCCGAATCGTGGCCGGTGAAATTCCGGCGCAGAAGGTTTATGAGGACGAACATTCAATTGCGTTCCGCGATATTAACCCGCAGGCTCCGACGCACCTGCTGCTGATTCCGCGCCGCCACCTCGCCTCGCTCAACGAAGCGTGCAGTGACGATCACAAACTGCTCGGTCATCTGCTGTGCGTCGCGCCGCGCCTGGCGCAGCAGGAAGGCATTGCCGAAAACGGCTGGCGCGCCGTCATCAACACCGGCATTGAAGCAGGCCAGTCAGTCTTTCACATTCACCTGCACATCCTCGGCGGTCGCCCGCTCGGCTGGCCACCGGGCTAGGCAGAGAATAATTTTCACCCCGAAGGGCACGAAGAACACGAAGGAAAGAATGAAGAGGGGAAAAGGTGAAGGTGAGAAGAGGCGATAAAGATTATCTGAGCCGCTGCTGTTGCCTGTCTCCTGTTCCCCTCTTCTCCTCTTCTTTCTTCCCCTTCGTGTTCTTCGTGCCCTTCGTGGTGAAAAAATCGGCCAGTAATCAGGCGCGATTTCAAAACAGACTGACGGATCTGAAAAGGTTGTAACCGGCGTAAAGAGTGAACCCGGCCAGCGCGAGGCAGGCGAGCAGTACCAGCGCGACGAGGGCCAGCACGAAACTGACAAACAGATAATCCGACCAGCCGGGACGGCGGTTCAGGTCGGCATGCTCGCGCAGCAGGTTCAGGTTCCAGCGGTTCGATTTGATGAAAAAGTCGCTCGCATCGCCCACCCACGGAATCATGCCGACCAGCGCATCAAAGATGACGTTGATGCCCATTCGTACGAGCACCACTTTGGGAAGGCGGTAATAAAACGCGCTGCCGATGATGTACATGCCCAGCAGCGCCGTGACCGCATCGCCCGCCCCTGGAATCAGACCAATGACCGGATCAAGGCCGATGCGTTTGTTGATGACCGGAATGCGAATCAGGTCGTCGAGCAGGTACACGATTTTTTCCAGCCGCTCCATTCCGGCGCGCGGCGTGGTTTGCACGGCGCTGTTTTCAAACACAGCCAGTTCACTTTCATTCATCATCCTGCATCTCCCCCTTCAACCTGACAGCCTTCAGAACGGCCTGGCTGCGGCGCGACCGATGCGACCGAAGAAGCGGCCAATGGCTTTTTTCTTTGACCCTGAAGGCGACAGCAGCGCCAGTTCCGGTTTGCCGATGTCTTCGTCAGCATGCTTTTCCTTCAGCCAGCGTTGCAGCAGGTCTCTGACGCGCGGCTGATTGTCTGCCGCTTCAAGGATGGCCTCACGGAACCGGCCCGGCGTGGCAATGCGAAACCGGTAAGCCGTGTAATAATCGCGCAGCGCCTTGAAAAAGGCCGCATCGCCCATTTCGCGGCGCAACGCCACCAGCATCAGCGCGCCTTTGGCCTGCACGATGGCGGCGTACTGAATGAAGCTGTGAAAGTCGCGGGCCGGTTTGTCAACTTCCTGATCGGTGCCGCCGAGCATGCGATAGGCGTGATAGGTCGCCCGCAACTGCCGGTCAATCGCATCCTCACCCACCACTTTGCTGTAAGCGGCTTCGTAATAATAAGCCGCCGCATAATTGGCCAGCGCTTCGTCCAGCCAGGGTTCGCGCTGCGGGTCGCTGCCGATGACGCTGCCCCACCACTGATGCGCGACACAATGCGCCAGCGTGAATTCCAGCGCGTGTTCGATCACGTCGGACTGTTCGCGCAGCAGTTGCGGCAGGCGCTGCGCTGCGGGCGCGTCAAAATCAATGTAATAAGCCTGGGCGAGCGCGACGAGGCCGGGGAACTCCATGCCGCTGTAACCTGCCGTCATCGGAATGGCCACAACATTCAGCACCGGATACGGATATTCGCCAAAAGCCTTGTTGAAGGCCGCGAGCGAGCGCGTGGCCACGTCAAGCGACCGCCGCCCCAGGCGTTCGTCGCCTTCGTGAAAGAACGAAACCACGCGGGTCTCGCCCACCTTCTGCTCAACCGATTTCAGCCTTTCACCCAGCACCACCGCAAAACCGCGCAGGCGTTCACCGCGAAAAACATATTCAGCGCGGGACGGCGGCGCGCTGCCTGTTGCGGCCAGGTTGCGGCGTCCGACATCCGGCGCTGAAGCAATGACCGTCACTCCGTCATCAACGCTGATGGTCACTTCGTAATCGGCGACGGCGCTGAAGACGATGCCGCCGACTCCGGCAGCCAGTCCCTGATCGGTCGAAAGCGAATGGCGCGTGGCGAGCATCGGATAGAAATACCCAAGCAGCATGGCCTGATCGCTGGCAAAGAAAATATCGCGGGCATCGCGCTGCAACCGTTCATCGCTGACGGCGTCGTTGACTTCCTGAAGAAAATGCGCGAGCAGACTGGTCTCTTCGCGCTGCACTTTCGGCACGCGGCCTTCAAATTCCAGCGTCAGTTCCACGCTCTGACCGGGCAGCAGTTTGGCGGGCAGCGGCACTCTGACGACCGAGCCGCGCGAGCGCAGCGCAAAGCGCAGTTCGCGTGTGTCAAGCAGCGCCCGCTTAATCGTCAGCCAGGGCGCGGCGTCTTCAGCCAGGCCGACATTCGGGTACAGATGAAAGCTGAGGCTGTCGAGTTCATCGCGGGTGTTGTTGACGAAGCGCACCACTTCACGTCCGGTGAAGTTCATCTGCCGGTAATCAACTTCGAGGCTGATCTGATAGCGCGGCTCCGGGCGGGCGTGTTCGCCTGACAATGAAGGCCGTCCGGCAGACTGCCCTGAAACAGCCAGCAGCAGGCAAAGCAGCAGGCCGCCGCCGAAGCCGGTCAAAGTCAGGCGCGATCCCGAATCAGGTTTGAGTTGCACGCTGGCATTCTACCCTGGACGGCGTGTGATTTGGACTGATCGTCAGTATAATAATTGCCGTGCTGCCGTGAATTATCGGTTTCAAAGCTGGTCGCCCCAATCGCTGACCAGATTGAGCAGGCAGCCATTACCGAAAATTCACAGACGCGGTTAATTGCCAGCAGGACAGTTTAACCAGAAATCATTACCCCTTAAGCAGCCCCTCATTCTGAGCTTCATCAGTAATTCAATCTGCTGCCGCAGCCACCGGCAGGCCGGAGCGCACTCAGCGAAAATGTGATGACCGCATCAGAAGACAAATTTTACCAGGTCTTTCATTCCAGCCCGCACGGGCTGGCGCTGATTCGGATCAGCGACGAGCGCATTGTTGAAGTCAATGAACAGTGGGCGCTGATGTCCGGCTGGCGCCGCGACGAAATCATCGGACGCACGACCGCTGAACTGAACCTGGAACTTGATCAGGCGCGGCGCGAATACGCTTACACGAAAGTGCTGAGTACCGGTTCAGTGCGCGACGTGGAACTGACGTTCCGCACCAAATCAGGCGCGCAGATGACCGGGCTGGTGTCGGGTGAGCGAATGGATGCCGATGGTGATGATTGCGTCCTCTGGATTACGCAGGACATCACCGAACGCAAACGGGCTGAGGATGCGCTGCGCGCTTCAGAACAGCGCTTCGCCACTGCCTTTCATTCCAATCCGCTGGCAATGAGCATCATCCGGCTGCGGGATCACCGGATCATTGAAGTCAATGGAGCCTGGCTGAAGCTGACGAACCTGGACAGAGAAAAAGCCGTCGGCTGGACGCTGCCTGAAACGGGCGTGCTGGCTGATCCGGCGGTGCGCGCGCAGGCTTATCAGATGCTCAGTGAACAGGGATCGGTGCGTGATTTTGAAGCCCGCTTCGTTCGTTTCAAGGCTGAACCCCGGTCGGTGCTGGTGTCAGGCGAACTGATCGAACTTGACGGCGAGCAGTGTGTGTTGTGGACGCATCAGGACATCACTGACCGCCGTCGCGCTGAAGAGGAAATCAGGCGGCTCAATGAAGAACTCGAACACCGGGTCATTGAACGCACGGCGCAGCTTCAGGCCGCGAATCGTGAACTTGAAGCCTTCAGCTATTCGGTTTCGCACGACCTGCGCGCGCCGCTGCGGCACATCACGGGCTTTGCCACTCTGCTGCTCGGCGAAGCTGAGGCGCTCAGTGAAAATGGCCGCCGCCAGCTTTCGATCATTGTTGATTCAGCGCGGCGGATGGGCAATCTGATTGATGATCTGCTAACATTCTCGCGCCTTGGGCGGGCTGAGATGCGTCGCCAGACGGTGCCTCTCGGTCAACTGGTCGCTGCCGCCGAGCGCGAACTGCAACCTGCCACGACGGGCCGCGAGATCATCTGGACAATTCACCCGTTGCCTGACATTGAAGGCGACCCATCCCTGCTCCGGCAGGTCTTCGTCAATCTGATTTCAAACGCGCTGAAATATTCCCGCACGCGCCAGCCCGCACGAATTGAGATTGGCACGCTGCCAGGCAGCGATCACGAAGTGACGGTCTATGTGCGCGACAATGGCGTGGGCTTTGACACGCAGTACAGCGACAAGCTGTTCGGAGTCTTTCAGCGGCTGCACAACGCCAGAGAATTCGAAGGCACCGGCATCGGCCTGGCCAACGTGCGCCGCATCATTCAACGGCACGGCGGACGTGTCTGGGCGGAAGGCGCGGAAGGCGCAGGCGCGACGTTCTATTTTTCGCTGCCGGTTTCACAGAAAGGCAATCATGACTGACCCAGGCCGAATTCTGCTGGTTGAAGACGATGAACTGGATGCTGAGCTGACCCTCGCGGCGCTGGCTGATCAGAAACTGGCCGGGGAAATCATCGTCGCGCCGGACGGGCTGGCCGCGCTTGACTATCTCTACCGGCGGGGCGAGTTCGACGGTCGTGCTGAAGGCAATCCGGCGCTGGTGCTGCTTGATCTCAAGCTGCCGAAAATTGACGGCCTCGAAGTGCTGCGGCAGATCAAAAGTGACGATGCCCTGAAAACCATTCCGGTTGTGATGCTGACTTCCTCACGCGAAGAAGGCGACCTGATCAGCAGCTATCAAATGGGCGTCAATGCCTATGTGGTCAAGCCGGTGGACTTTCACGAATTTACTGAAACGGTGCAGCGCATCGGCCTGTTCTGGTCACTGATCAATGAAACGCCGCCCCGGCAACTGTGACGCTTTAATCAATACTCATCCCGCAATCTTCATTTGAAACACCGCATGGCAGACGACAACAAAACAACCATGAAGCCCGTCATTCGTGTTATTCACGTTGAGGATGACCCGCTCGATACCGAACTGATCCACTCGACGCTGGCCAGGGACGGGCTGGAATGCAGCTTCGTGCAGGTCGAAACCGAGGCGCAGTATCTGGCCGCGCTCGAACAGGGTGGCTGTGATCTGATTCTTTCTGATTTTGCGCTGCCGACTTTCAACGGCTTCACGGCGCTCAGAATCAGGCAGGACCAATACCCGCACCTGCCGTTCATTCTGATTTCCGGCACGCTGGGCGAGGAGGCCGCCATTGAAGCATTTGAACTGGGCGCCACCGATTATGTGCTGAAAGCCCGGCTGGAAAGACTCGCGCCCGCCATCCGGCGCGCCGTGCGCGAAGCCGAAGAAAGAAACGAACGACAGCGGGCCGAGGCTGCGCTGCGCGCTTCAGAAAAGCGATTCTCCAGAGCCTTTCACAACAGCCCGATCCCGATGACCATCGTGCGCCTGTCAGATGACAAATTCATTGATGTCAATGAATCATTCGTGGCGAGCAGCGGATATGCCCGCGACGAACTGATCGGCAGGACTCCGGCTGAACTGAACGCGTGGCCGCAGATGGAACAGCGCGATGCCCTGCTCAGGCTCATCAGAGAACAGGGCGTGCTGCGCAATGTCGAAATCAAATTACAATCGCGGCACGGCAGGCGTTTTACCGTGCTGGCGTCAGCCGAGTTGCTCGAAATTGACGATGATCAGTGTATCCTCTGGACGTATCTCGACATCACCGAACGCAAACGCGCCGAAGAGCGGCTGATCGCTTCTGAAGAACGTTTTTCCAAGGCCTTTCATCACAGCCCGAACGCGATGCTCATCACCCGGCTTGAGGACGGCGGCCTGATTGATGTCAACGATCAGATGCTCCGGCAGGTCGGCCTGACCAGGGAACTCGTGCCTGATGGCCGGACTGAAGCAGCGGGTGCCTGGGACAGCCTGCTGCGGCGACAATCCATTCTCGAAAAACTCAGGACGGATGGCTCGGTCATTGACCTGGAATGCAGCATTTCAGCGCCTGCGGGCGGTGAACGAATTTATCTGATCTCGGCTTCGCTGATCGAAATCGAAGACGAACAGTGCATTCTCTGGGCCATTCAGGACATCACCGAACGCCGACTGCTGGAAGAACAGTTCCGCCAGGCGCAGAAAATGGAAGCTGTCGGCAGACTGGCCGGCGGCATTGCGCACGATTTCAACAACCTGCTGACGGCCATTCTCGGTTACAGCAATATCCTGCTGCGCCGCCTGACCGAAGGCTCGCCGCACCGCCGCGAAGTCGAGGAAATCCGTCGCGCCGGTGAACGCGCCTCGACGCTCACGCAGCAACTGCTGGCCTTCAGTCGCAAACAGGTCATCTCGCCCCGCATCATTGACCTCAATCTGCTGATTACCGATCTCGACAAACTGCTGCGCCGCCTGATTGGCGAGGATGTCGAACTTGTCACCCGGCTTGATCCGGCCACCGGCTACATCAAGGCTGATCCGGGTCAGATCGAACAGGTGATTATGAACCTGGTGATCAATTCGCGCGATGCCATGCCCGGTGGCGGTTGCCTGACCATTGCCACGACCAATGTCGAACCGGATGAACAAAGTGAACTGCGGCTGCCTGAATCCGACCCCGGTCGCTATGTTCTGCTGGTAGTCAGCGACAATGGTTACGGCATGGATGCCCGGACGCAGTCGCATATTTTCGAGCCGTTCTTTACAACCAAGGAACCCGGCAGGGGAACCGGACTCGGCCTGGCCACAGTGTACGGCATCGTGCAGCAAAGCGGCGGCAGCATTCAGGTTCACAGCGAACCTGATCAGGGCGCCACCTTCCGCATCTACCTGCCCCGGATGGATCAGTCCCCTGCCGAAGTTGAAAGCCGCTCAGGCGCTCAGGCAACGCCACAGGGGACAGAGACAATTCTGCTGGTCGAGGATGAAGACCTGGTGCGCCGTCTGGGCACCGAGATTCTGAAGATGCACGGCTACAAAGTGCTGGAAGCCGTCAATGGCCAGGAAGCGCTGCGCGTCTGTGAAGCTTATCAGTCGCCGATTCACCTGCTGGTAACTGATGTGGTGATGCCGCACATGAGCGGACGCGAATTGTCTGAACATCTGGGCCTGCTGCGCCCGGAAACAAAGATACTTTTCATCTCCGGGTATGCCGATGATTCAATCGTGCGGCATGGCGCGCTCTCAACCCACACTGCCTTCGTGCAGAAACCCTTCACTCCCGATTCGCTGGCCCGCAAGGTGCGCGAAGTGCTGGATTCAAAGTAGCCTTTCGGCCTTCCCCGAACCACTCTCCGGCGTCGTCCGTGTGACACGGTCACGCCGGATTTTTCTTTTCTGCGGGTGGCGGCAAACTTTTTCTTGACTTCACCTCACAACCTGAATACCATCCACTTTCTGAAAACGACTTTCAAAATCAGAATTAGAAAAACAGGTAGTCGTTTTCAGTCACTAACGCTGACCACCAGCAAAAATGAGCCGGAAGAAGAAAAAGAAGAAATGTTGCAGGAAGTGGAAGGACGGCAGAGCCTGTAAGAAATGCCCGCTCTTCTGCTGAGTTTCTGCCCTCAATAATGTCAGGCCTCCGGCGCGGCAACGCCGGAGGCTTTGATGACACGACCAGCCCGGTCTGTCTCTCTCAACTTTGCAGGCGGCGTGCAAAATCATCCTGGCACGCTGCCGCTTCACGCGCAACCGTCACCCGGACGGCGTGCAGGGATACCGCGATGTCTGCTCTGTCCATTCCTTTTTCGTCACACAGATTTTCACCTGATCGTCTTTTTTCAATACTGCTGCTCAGTGTCGTCCTGACGCTCATCACCGCCCAGGCCGCAGCGCAGACCGAACTTTCCGGCGGTGTGCGGGGCATCGTCAGAACTCAGGACGGTGAATCGGTCATTGCCGGAGCGCGCGTCGTCATCAGAAATGGCGAGCTGCGCCTGACCCGCGAAGCCGTCACCGACAGCGAGGGACGTTTTGCCATTCCGGGCCTGCCGCCCGGCGCAAATTATCAGATCGCAGCCAGCGCGAGCGGCTTTCGTGAAGCTGCCCGCGACCTGGCGGTTCTCAATTCCGGTGATTCGCTGGTGGTTGATCTGTTGCTGGCAGTCGCGCCTGTCACCGAATCAATCAATGTCATTGGCGACACGCCGGGCATTGTTTCCACCGAGCCTGAAGTCAGTCAGGTCGTGGATGCGCGCCGCATCGCGGAACTGCCTTCCAACGGGCGCAACCTGAATCGCCTGGCGCTGCTTGATCCGCACGTCCGCAACACTGCCGGTCTTGGCAGCGACGGTTCAGGCGGCGCGCGGCTGGCCATCAATGCCAGTTCGTTCCGGCACACGCATTACCGCCTTGATGGCAACAGCAATTACGAATCGGTTTTCGCCAACGCGCCGCAGCAGCAGGTTTCGCTGTCTGCCGTGCAGGAATTCAAGGTGCTGACCAATCAGTACTCGGCTGAGTACGGCGGGTCTTCGGCGGGCATCATCAGCACGACAACCCGCAGCGGTTCGGATGAATTTCACGGCGAGGGTTTCGTCTTTCTGCGTCCGAGCGGGATTCAGGCCAGGCCGCCCGTTTCGAGCCTGCGTGTGCCGAATCAGTTGTGGCAGTTCGGTGGCGCGTTTGGCGGGCCGATTGTCAGAAATCGCGCGAACTTCTTCTTCAATTACGAACGGTCACTGACTGATCGCGGCTCGTTCATTCAGTCGCCTGTTCCGGCAATTTTCACGGGCGAGCAGCGCGACCACCTGGCGCTCGCAAAAGTTGATTATCGTTTCAGCGAAACGCATTCCGTCGGGCTGCGACTCAATGGCGCTTTCAGCCGCAACAACAACGTCAACGATGCCGTCAGCGGCTTCAATCAGCCGGGCACGGCCAAAGATTCAGCCGTGCAGAGCGGCGCCGGGCAACTGACTGACCGCAAGGCCTGGGGCACGATGATGAATGAACTGCGCCTCAGTTACAGCAACACGGTGCCGAGCGCGAGCCGTCCGGCTGGCGATGCGACGGTGACGATTTCGCGCCCGAATTACAGCGTCGAAGGCAATTCATCCTATTCCTTCGTGCGCACCAGAAACACCCAGCTTGCCGATCAGTTCGTCTGGCAGAACGGCAGTCACGAACTGCGCTTCGGCGCTGATTACCTGCGGCAGCAGGTGAGCGATGATTCGTTCTCGCTTTCTGGCGCTTATACCTTTGCGCCCGGCCCGCCGCAGCCGAATGAAAAGCCGGTGCAGTACACCCAGACCTTTGGCCGCCAACTGCTGCGTTACGGTCAGACGGCGATTTCAGGTTTTGCGCAGGACAACTGGCGCATCAGACCGCGCCTGACGCTCAACCTCGGACTGCGTTACGAATTTCAGTCGCTGACGGATGAAAGGAACAACTTCGCGCCGCGACTCGGTTTCGCCTGGGATGTCAAAGGCGACGGCAACACGGTGATTCGCGGCGGCGGCGGCGTTTATTACGATCAGTATTACTTCTATATCACGCGCCGCTTTTTGTATCAGGGCATCAGTTCACCGACTGTCTCAGTCACGCTGAAGCCGACCGATGCGGGCTTCCCGACTTTCCCGAATTCGCTGACCACACTGCCGGGCAATCCGGCGGCAGCGCGGCGCGATCTGTATTTGCGGCCTGAACGGCTGCTTAATCCGTACAGCTCGCAGTTTTCGCTTGGTCTGCAACAGAAGCTGCCGGGCGGGCTGACGCTGACCGTTGACGGCCTCAGTTCGCACACCGTGCGGCAGATGCGGGCCTTTGACCTCAACGCGCCTGCGCCGTTTGCGCGCACTGCGCCCGGACTCATTCGCAGCAGCAGGGATGCCGATGCCACGCGCCCGCTGAAAACTTATGCCGGACTCGCGGTCAGAAATGTGATGCTCATTGAAAACACCGGAATGAGCGATTACGACGCGCTCGATGTCGGGCTGGTCAAAGGTTTTGCAAAGCGTGTGCAGTTCGAGGCGCATTATGTCTGGAGCAACGCCACAACAGATTCAATGTTTTTTGGCGAACCGAACACCGGCGTGCCGAGCGACTGGGGCAACCTGCGACTTGAACACGGCCCCAGCGATTTTCATCAGCGGCATCGTTTCGTCGGGCACGGGCTGGTTGAACTGCCCTGGCAAACGCAGGCTTCATTCATCGTCACGCTGGCTTCAGGACTGCCCGTTGATCCGCGCACGGGTGTTGATAATAACGGCGATTCGAATCTGGTTGATCGTCCGGTCAATCCGGCCACCGGCGCGGTCTTTGCCCGCAATTCATTCCGCACACCGATGCAGGCTGCCGTTGACCTGTCGCTGTCAAAGCGGCTCGTCGTGCGCGAAAAGCTCAGGCTGGAAATGCGCGCCGAAGCCTTCAACCTGCTCAATCACTCAAATTTCATCAGGCTCAACAGCACGTATGGCAACGGTGCCGCGCCGCTGCCGACATTCCTTGCGCCAGTTGCAGGCATCAGCAATGTTGATCCGGGCCGACAGCTTCAATTCGGCCTGCGCCTGACATTCTGAATGAAACTGAAGCTGGCCTGACTGGCAGGCGTGATTGATAATCTGCCGGTGAGGACAGGAGATGAATAAATTTCACCGCTGGTTCTGCCGTTCGGATTTCTGGCGCAGGGAGCTTGAACACAAACTGCTGCCCTGGGTGCTGCACGGACTTGATCCGGACCGCAACGTCCTTGAAGTCGGCCCCGGCCCCGGCCTGACTACTGACCTGCTGCGACAGCGCATTGCCCGGCTCACCGTGCTTGAAATTGATCCGCGCCTAGCGGCGGCGCTCAGACAACGACTGCACGACACCAGCGTGCAGGTCGTGGAAGGCGATGCGACCCGCCTGCCTTTTGCCGATGAGACATTTTCGGGCGCGGTCTGCTTCACGATGCTGCATCACGTTCCGTCGCGCCAGTTGCAGGATCAGTTGCTCGCTGAAGTCTTTCGCGTGCTGAAACCGGGCGCGGTCTTTGCCGGATCAGACAGTCGCTGGAGCCGGGGTCTGCAACTGATTCACCTCGGCGACACGCTGGTGCCGGTCGAACCCGAAACCTTCGCCGCCCGCCTTGAATCCGCTGGCTTCACCGACGTTTCAATTGAGGTCATCAGCCGGATGTTCCGCTTTCGCGCCCGCCATCCTTAACCCCGCCGTTTGAATCACGCCGGACAATTCTGCTAGTGTGTGCTGGTCTGTCATCACTTCAAACACCGATGTAAATTCAGCTCCCCCAAAACACACCCGTGCTTTACAGAAGCACCATTGCATCAGGATCAAAGATGAAAATAGCAATCATTGGAGCAGGAAACGTTGGCGGCAATCTTGGGAAGGTCTGGGCTGGTAAAGGTCACAGCGTGATTTTTGGCGTGCGTGATCCGAACAGCCCCAAAGTGCAGGCCCTGATCGCCGCGACCGGCGAACACGCGCAGGCGGCCAGTGTGGCTGAAGCTGCGTCGTCGGCTGAGGTCGTTGTTCTTTCCACTCCCTGGCCAGCCACTCAGGAGGCCATTCAGGCAGCGGGGGACCTGGCCGGAAAGATCATCATAGATTGCATCAATCCGCTACAGCCCGATCTTTCAGGTCTCTCGCTCGGACACACCACCTCTGCCGCCGAAGAGATTGCCCGCCAGGCGCCGGGCGCAAAGGTAGTCAAGGCATTCAATACGACCGGCGCAGGGAATATGCTTGACCCGCAATATGGCTCGCTGGCCGCTGACATGTTCATCTGTGGCGATGACGCGGCAGCAAAGTCAACTGTAGCGAAACTGGCCGGAGATGCCGGTTTTGATGTTGTTGATGCCGGGCCGCTCTCAAATGCCAGGTTACTTGAACCACTGGCAATGCTCTGGATTGATCTGGCCCTCAAACGGGGATTCGGGACAAATATTGCTTTCAAACTGCTGCGGCGCTGAATCAGTTTTCCTGGGAATTACCGGTGATGAAAACCGGGAGCGCCTGACATCCGGGTATTTCGCCGGGCGTTTCAGGCGGCCCTGCTGAACTTCGCCCCTTACCTGCAACTGAATTTATGAACAGAATGACAAGCATCCTGCTGATGCTGAGCGTGCTGGCCGTGCCCGCGCTGGCTTCAGGGAAGGAAGATCGTGACCTGCCGAATTTCGATCAGGTCAGTGAGCGGCTTTATCGCGGTGGTCAGCCGACGCCGGACGGGCTGAAAAAACTGGCGGCGCGCGGCATCAAAACCATCATCAGTCTGCGGCAGGATTCCGGCGGCGCACGCAAAGAGCAGGCGGCGGCTGAAGCTCTGGGGCTGCGCTGGTTCATCATTCCGATGAGTGCGCTGACACGCCCGCAGGATGACGAGATTCAGCGCGTGCTGTCGCTCATCAATGATCCGGCGAGCGGCCCGGTCTTTATTCACTGCAAGCGCGGAGCCGACCGCACCGGCGCGGTCATCGCCATTTATCGCGTGTCGCAACAGGGCTGGACGGCAGATGACGCCATCCGCGAAGCCCGGCGTTACCGCATGCGCTGGTGGGAATTCGGCAAGCGCGATTTCATCCGCGATTACGAGAAAAAAAGTCGCTCCGGCAATTCCGAGTAATTCCCGCACAAGTCATCTTCCTTACTTCCTGGCAGGACTGATTTCATGAAACTCAGCAGGTCTTTCATCGGTTGTGCGCTGCTGCTGGCGGTGGCGCTGTCTTCGTTCAGCATTGCGCATCATTCGCAGGCGCAGCAGGCCGCGTCGTTCGATGTCAAAGCGCACTACAACAAATCCGAGCATCAGATTCAGATGCGCGACGGCGTGAAGCTTTACACCGTTGTTTATTCACCCAAAGACACCTCGCAGCAGTATCCGATTCTGCTGCAACGCACGCCGTACAGCGCCGGGCCTTACGGGCCTGAACAGTATCGCCGCGCCATCGCGCCTTCGCTGCAACTCGCCCAGGAAGGTTACATCGTCGTCTATCAGGACGTGCGCGGCACCTTTCTCTCTGAAGGCGAATTTGAAGACGTGCGCCCCTTCATCCCGCACAAGAAAAGCCGTCGTGACATTGACGAAGCGAGCGACACCTACGACACGATTGACTGGCTCATCAAAAATATTCCCAATAACAACGGGCGCGTCGGGATGTGGGGCATTTCGTATCCGGGTTTTTACGTCGCCGCTGCGCTGCACGATCCGCACCCGGCGCTCAAGTGCGCTTCGCCGCAGGCCCCGATTGCTGATCTGTTTCTGGGCGATGACGATCATCACAACGGCGCGTTCTTCTTGTTTGACTGTTTCACCTTCATTCAGTTTTTCGGCATGCCGCGCCCGCAGCCGACCGAGAATCAGTTCAGAAATTTCGATATGACACCGAACGATGCCTATCAGTTCTTTCTGAACCTCGGCCCGGTGGCGAACGCGCAGCAGCGGTATTTCAAGGGGCAGAACAAATACTGGAACGATGTCACGCAGCACGGCACTTATGATGAATTCTGGCAGGCGCGCAACGTGCTGCCGCATCTGAAAAAAGTCACGCCCGCCGTGCTGACCGTCGGCGGCTGGTTTGATGCCGAGGATTTGTACGGCCCGCTGCACATTTATCAGGCCATTGAAAAAAACAATCCGCAGACCGTCAACAATCTGGTGATGGGGCCGTGGTGTCACGGCTGCTGGGCGAGCAGCGCGGGCAGTTCGCTCGGCAGCATCGGTTTTGATTCAAACACTGCTGACTGGTATCGGGAAAAAATCGAACTGCCGTTTTTCAACTTTCATCTCAAAGGCAAGGGCGAACTGAAGCTGCCCGAAGCGTGGGCCTTTCGCACCGGCGCGAACGAATGGAAATCTTTCGACGAGTGGCCGCCGAAAAATGCTGAGTCGCGCAATCTGTACTTTCAGCCGAACGGCAGGTTGTCATTCGACGCGCCGACAGCAACGAATGATTCTTTTGATGAATACATCAGCGACCCGCAGCGGCCCGTGCCTTATTCAAACGCGATCAGCGAGGAGCGCGGCACAAACTATATGATCGAAGACCAGCGTTTCGCCGCGCGTCGGCCTGACGTGCTGGTTTACGAATCCGAACCGCTCGGCGCAGACGTGACGCTGGCCGGGCCGCTGACTGCCGATCTGTTCATTTCAACGACCGGCACCGACGCTGATTTCATCGTCAAACTGATTGATGTTTATCCTGACGCCGAACCGGACAAACAGCTTGCCGGGCGCACGGTGAAGATGGGCGGCTTTCAGATGCTGGTGCGCGGCGAAGCCATGCGCGCAAAGTTTCGTCACAGCTTTTCACGGCCTGAACCGCTCGTGCCGAACAAGCCGGTCGAAGTGAAATTCGCGTTGCAGGATGTGAATCACACCTTCAGGGCGGGCCATAAAATCATGGTGCAGGTGCAGAGTTCGTGGTTCCCGCTCGTGGATCGCAATCCGCAGAAATTCGTGGACATTTATCACGCGACCGAAGCCGATTTTCAGAAGGCCACTCATCGCCTTTATCACTCGGCCCGGCTGGGTTCGCATCTGAAAGTCGGAGTACTGAGGTAAAAGCAGTTCCTGGAAAGTGTGTACATTTCAGAGCGAAATGGAACACGGATGAAACTGATGCGGTGGATAAAGGCTGATCTGATCCGCACTGATCCGCCGCATCCGTGTCATCCGTGTTCTATTGCCTGGCACAGGAGAGCGAGATGAAAACAACAATTCAGTTGTCCCTGATTACCGGTGTGGCGGTATTTGTCATGACCGTTTATGCCGCCACAACACAACAACAGACACGAAAGAAAAATCCGATGCCCGAAAAGGAATTCATCAATCCCGAAGGTCTGGCGTCCACGCCGTCCTACACGCAGGCCGTCACTGTGCGTGGCGGAAAAACCATCTTCGTTTCAGGTCAGGTGGCGACCAGTGTCAAAGGTGAGATTGTCGGCCCCGGAGATTTGCGCGCGCAGACAAAACAGGCGCTCGAAAACCTCAGGACCGCGCTGACTGCCTCAGGAGCGACATTCGCCGATGTCGTGAAGATGAATTATTACATTGTGAATTTCAAAAGCGAGTACCTGCCCATGATCAGAGAAATCCGCAGCCAGTACCTGACCGGGCCGCAGCCTCCGGCCAGTACGCTGATCGGCGTGCAGGCGCTCGCCCGCGACGAATACCTGATTGAAATCGAAGCGATTGCGGTCGTGCCCTGAGGCGATGATTTGCTGCGTGACCCGGCTTCAGGTCAGGAAGCGGCTGGCCGATGCTCGCGCAGCCAGTCACGAAAGAGGCGCGCTGCGGCGCTCTCGCCTTCGCGCAATCCGAGCGCCAGAAATTCATTGAGCGTGTCGGCGGAAAGAAACGGGAAGGCCCGGCTGACGGCTGAGGCTTCGTAATGAAGCCGCGTTCAGCAGCCAGACGTGAAGCTGCTTCTTTCTGATGCGCCAGATTTCGGGCACACCGAGTACGGCATAGATGGGAAACTTGTCGAGCGATGAACTGGTGCGATCACTTTCAATCACCAGATCAGGCGGCGGGTCGTGAGCGAGATCAAGATCTTCCTTACCGATGATCAGCGCGGCATGCTGCACATAAAAACTTTCATCCGGCTCAGCACCTGCATCCTTCATCTGTTCCTTGAGCGTCGTCGCGCCTGCTGATTCAATAACCAGATCAAACTCTCTTCTGATCTCACCAACCAGAGTGGCCATGATCTTCACCGGGCGTTCATACCTGAATGCCGGAGCCATGATTTCCATCCTCCCGCGATCATAAAAAATTCGCACCGCATAGCCTTCGCCGAGTTCTTCGAGCAGTTGTTCGTACTCTTCCCACGGAACATCTTCGACGGAATACACTGACCCTGGCCGCATGGCGGCAATCACTCCGAGGTAATCAGTCGTCATCACAGGCATTGCACATCAGCCTCCTCTCTTCAGAACTGCCCACATCGTACCCGCCTGAAACGGCACGTTCAATCCTGCCGTTTACTGCGCAGCAGGCATTGTCACTTCATCATTCAATCCGACGTATTCCCACCGCAGCAGTGAAACCGGCACATTGCCGTTCTTCCACAAATAATCGTTGAAGTCGCGCAGGCTGAATTTATCACCGAGCATCTGCCGGGCTTCGGCCAGAAACTTCACGATCTGGATTTTGCCGATCTGATATGTGATGGCCTGGCCGGGCAGCGAGGCGAAAAAGACCGCTTCAAATCTGGCGGTTTCGTAATCCATCGGCGTGCGCGTGCGCAGGTATTCGGTCGCTTCGTCAATCGTGAACAGGCCGAGCGCCAGTTTCACGTCAACTTCAACACGCAGGGCGCGCAGCCGCATGAAGCTGTAAATGATTTCGCGTGTGCGCGGGCTGTCATCAAACAATCCCGCCTGCAACATCATCTCTTCGGCATAGAAACCGATGCCTTCAATCGGCCCTGAATCGTAGTAACAGCGCCTGATCGGATTTTCGTGCGCCCACGCCAGCGTCATCTGAAAGTAATGCCCCGGCACGCCTTCGTGCACAATCAGCGGGCGCGGATCGCGGGCTGATGACAATTCAAAGTAACCAAGCTCAGGCGCAGGCGACGGAATGTAACGCACGCCGTTTTCATCCAGGCGGTGCGGCCCCGTCAGATCATCAGGCACGCCGAGCGCAATGAGCGGTTCCAGATACGCCGGCATCGGCACGTTCAGATAATGCTGCATCCAGGCCGGAACGGTCAGAATGTTGTGCGCGTCAAGAAAATCTCTGATGCGCTGTTCGGCCTCAGCTTCACTGGCCACCTGCGCGGCCTGATCGGCAAAGAGCGGCAGCGCGGGCGCAGCCTGGGCGCGCTCAGCGGCAATGGCTTCAAAGGTCATGGCGCGTTCCCATTCCTGGCGGCCCATCGCCAGCAACTGCTCCGGCGTGTAAGGCATCAGCGCAACCTGACTGAGAAACCACTGATAAGCCTCGCGCCCGATGGCAGCCTCTTCTGACATCGCGGGCAGATGCTGTTCGAGCCAGGCGCGAAACGATTCGAGCGCAGCGATGGCCGTTTCAGTTGCATCATCAAGCTGTGCGGCGCAATCAGCCGCGAGCAGCGGTCTGAGTTCACGCGCAACGGTCAGCATTCGCGGACGCGCGTCCTTCAATATTTCGAGCGTGGCCAGCGTGAAGGGCTTCACGGCGGTCTGCGCCAGGTTGTTCATGCCGTCTGAGAGCAGGCGCGGAAAGCGGCGCAGGCATTCAATGACGCGCTCGCTGCGCGGCTGATCGAACGGCCTGTTAATCAGCAGTTCCTCAAGCAGCGCGCCCAGCGTCTGGTAAATGTAAAAGCGCGGATTGCGCTGCCAGCCCTGCAACACATCAAGTTCCCAGCGCACGCGCATCAGGGCTGAGCCGATCAGGCGATAATCAACCTGTGACGCAACCGGCCACACTGAAGCGTCAATGGCCTGCCAGCGCGCTTCAAATGCCGCGAGGTCGGCACGCTGCCTGGCGACTGCTTCCTGCGACCAGTCAGGATTCCAGTCAGCAGGACGGTCAAGGCGCGGAATGTCATCGCTTGAAGTCGGCTGATACCTGGCGCGCCATTGCCAGAAATCTGCGGCCAGGGCGGAAAGTGAGTCAGAGTTGTCCATGGTCATTTTTCAGTCCTGTGTGTCTGTCGTGATGTTCAGTTTGTTCGCGGCAGTTTCAGTTGCGCCTTATTTTCCGGCTCCGGCAGGCTGCGGCCCGGCGGGCAGGTTCTGGCGCAGATACCGCGTCAGCAGTTCATACAAATGCCGCGAAGTGTTGCGGCCCTCGCTGATGCTGTGCGAACGATTTGGATAAGCCATCATCGTGAACGGCTTGTTCAGAGCAATCAGCTTGTTGATCAGCCGCTCAGTCCCCTGATAATGCACGTTGTCATCGCCGGTGCCATGCACGATCAGCAGGTTGCCGCGCAATTGTTCGGCAAAGGTGATCGGTGAACCCTGCTGATAATCCTCTTCGTTCTGCTGCGGCAGTCCCATATACCGTTCCTGATAGATCGTGTCGTACAGGTGCATATCGGGCACTGGCGCAACCGACATTGCCGTGTGATAAAGCTCAGGGTGACGAAAGATCATATTCAGACTCATCGAACCGCCGCCGCTCCAGCCCCAGATGCCGATGCGCGATGAATCAACGAATGGCCACCGGATGATTTCGCGCGCGGCAGCGGCCTGATCCTGCGAGGCCAGCACGCCGATTTTGCGATAAACCATCTTGCGCCATTCGCGCCCGCGTGGCGCAGGCGTGCCGCGATTGTCCACGCTGATGATGACGTAACCCTGCTGCGCCAGCATCAGATGCCACAGATAATTTCGCCCGCCCCAGCGATCAAGCACCGTCTGCCCCGCCGGTTCGCCGTAAACGTGAAACAGCACCGGGTAACGCTTCGTTGCGTCAAAACCGGGCGGTTTGATCATCCACCCGTCAAGCTGCACGTTGTCACCGATATTGACGCGAAAGAATTCAGCCGGGCTGCGCTGAAGCTGTCTGACGCGCGCCTGCAATTCGGTGTTTTCACTGAGCGCCCTGATGGCGGTGTGTTGCGGCAGCCTGATCAGATCAATGCGGGGCGGAGTCTCAAACGATGAATAAGTATGAAAAGCCCACAACCCGTCAGGCGAAATGTCATAAGTGTGCGTGCCTGATTGCACGGCGGGCGTGATCCGTTCAGGTCGCCCGCTGCCATCGAGCCGCGCACGGTACAAATATCTTTGCGTCGCGTTGTCGGGCGAAGCGGCGAAATACAACCAGCCGTTCTTTTCATCCACGCCTTCGACCTGAATCACATCGAAATCGCCCGGCGTAATCAGCCTGGCCTGCTGATCAGCCTGGGACACGACATAAACGTGCCGCCAGCCGTCACGCTCGCTCGACCAGGTAAATGATCGCCCGCCGTTCAGGCGATAAATATCTTCCATCCGCACATCAACCCACGCCGGGTCACGCTCAGTCAGAATGAGGCGGGTCTGCCCGGTTCGGGCATCGCACAACCGCACCTGATTTTCATTCTGCAAACGATTGAGCTGCTGAATCAGCAGTTCATCTGAATTGCCTGCCCACTCCATCGCGGCAATGTACTGGTTGCGCGGATCGCCCGGCACATTCATCCACTGCGTCCTGCCGCCGTCGGCGCTGACGACGCCGATGCGGGCGGCGGAATTGGTCTGCCCCGTTTTGGGATACGGAATCGGAATCAGTTTCGGATAGAGCGCATCGGTGTTGTTGATGAGGTGAAAGAGCGGAACTCCGGTGGAATCGAGCTGCCAGTAAGCGATGCGCCTGCCGTCGGGACTCCAGCGAAAGCCGTTGCGCAGGCTGAATTCTTCTTCATACACCCAGTCAAAAGTGCCGTTGATCAGCGTGGCTGAACCATCGCGCGTCAGCGCCGTGAGGCGGTGGTCATCAATGCCTTCGACATAGATGTTGTTTTCGCGCACATAAGCCACGCGCCGCCCGTCCGGCGAAAATTGCGCGAACATCAGCGTTGATGGTCTGGCGTCTTTGCCGATTTTGCTGAGCCTGCCGCTGCTCAGATCAAGGACGTAATAATCGCCGCGTGTATTCTGTCGCCAGACGCGCTGCGAACTCGTAAAAATCAGCAGCCGTTTGCCATCCGCCGACCACGAATAATCATCAATGTCGAGCGGTTTTGTCGCGCCCGGCGCGATCAGTTGCGAGGCCGCCACCAGCACCCGCCGCTGCCCGCTGGCAGTGTCGTAACGCACGATGTCGGAACCGTCCTTCGTGGACGCTGACGGTTCGACGGTGGTGTAACCCGCGCCGCCGTCAATCCAGCGCGCCGGGCCAAAGGGCTGCGTGGCAAAATCGCGTGCACTGAAGATGCGTTCGAGCGTCAGCAGCCTTGGGTCACGCTCCTGTGCCCGCAGCGGGACAAGGGTCAGCAATGTCAGCAGCAGTAAGGGCAGAATGCGATTGCGGTTCATCATAGTTTTTCGCCTGTGTGGTTGCAGTCAGTGGTGGCCTGGATACTTCGCCTGTTCTCTTACCATAACCCGGCGGCAAAGAACATTGCCGCCTGCGCAGAAATGCCGCGAGCATTCATTAAACCAGCACTCCTCCCGTCTGACAGGCAGCGGCTTCACTGAATTCTTTCCTTAAAGACTGGCGCGTTGGCGCGGGCTGTGCTTTGATAATTGCCGCTGGGATTCCATTCATTCGTGCAGTTTCACTCCTCAACTCTGGAAAGGATAGTTGCCATGCAAGGGAAAGTACGCTTTCTGCGTCGGACGACCATTTTTACGCTGGCGCTGTGCCTGCTGTGTTCCCCGCTGTCAGGGCTGGCGCAGTCGCCGTTTCAGCAGGAACAGCAGCCCGCAAAGCCTCCGGTCAATCAGTCGGATGACCCGCTGCTGAAAAAATTCGTCTGGCGCGGCATTGGCCCGGCCAGTATGGGCGGACGCATTGATGACATCGCGGGCGTTGACAGCAACCCTTACGTTTTTTATGTCGCCTTTGCGACCGGCGGATTGTGGAAGACCATCAACAACGGCACCACGTTCGAGCCGGTCTTTGATACTTATTCGACGCACTCCATCGGCGATGTCGCAGTTTGCCAGTCCGATCCGAATATCCTGTGGGTTGGCACGGGCGAGCCGAACAACCGCCAGAGTTCGAGTTTCGGCGACGGCATTTACAAATCAACCGACGGCGGCAAAACGTGGGCGAACATGGGGCTGAAGGAAACGCAGACCATCGCCCGCGTCGTTATTGATCCGAAGGACGCCAACACCGTCTATGTCGCCGCGCTCGGCCACCTGTTCGGGCCGAACAAAGAGCGCGGCATTTACAAAACCACCGACGGCGGCAAAAGCTGGAACCTCGTCAAATTCATTGATGAAAACACCGGTTTCACCGATCTGGTGATTGACCCGGTGGACACGAAAACTCTTTACGCCGCGTCCTATCAGCGGCGGCGCACGGCGGCGGGCTTCAATGGCGGCGGCCCCGGCAGCGCGCTCTGGAAGACCGTTGATGCGGGCAAAACGTGGACGAAGATGGAAGGCGGCGGCCTGCCCGAAGGACTGCTGGGCCGCATCGGCATTGACCTGGCGCGCTCGAATCCGAACGTGATTTACGCGCAGATGGAAGTCGGCGCGAGCAACGGCACGGGCGTCCCCGAAGAGACGCCCGGCGGACAGCCGACGCCGCAATCAATGCAGCAGGCGATGCAGGAACGCGCCGAAGCAATGGGTTTCGGGCAGCCCTCAAACAAGCCGCCCGATCCGAAAAAGAGCGGCATCTGGCGCTCGGACGACAAGGGCAAAACGTGGCGTGTGGTGAGCAACAACAACAATCGCCCGATGTATTACAGTCAGATTCGCGTTGACCCGTCGAATCCTGAAATCGTTTACACCGGCGGGCTGAACTTCACGAAATCAACCGATGGCGGCAAGACCTTCAAGAACGTGCAGGGCATCGCGCACAGCGATCATCACGCCATCTGGATCAATCCGAAAAATGGCAGCAACGTGATCATCGGCAATGATGGCGGCCTCGACATCAGCTATGACCAGGGCGAGACCTGGGAATTCGTCAACACGATTCCGGCAGCGCAGTTTTATGCCGTTTCAGCCGATATGCGAAAGCCTTACTTCGTCTGCGGCGGGTTGCAGGACAACGGAAGCTGGTGCGGGCCGAGCGCCGTGCGCATGGGCGGCGGCGGCTTCGGTGGCGGCGGTGGCGCAGCAGGCATCACCAATGCCGACTGGTTCCGCGTGGGCGGCGGCGATGGCTTTTATACGCTGAACGACCCGACCGATTACAACATCATTTATGCCGAATCGCAGAACGGAGCCATTCAGCGGCTCGACCTGCGCACCGGACAAAGCCGTTCGATTCGCCCGCGTGCGGCGCAACGCCCGCGCGGCCCCGCAGCGCGGCAGTCAGAACCGAATCCTGAACAGACTCCGGCCACTCAGCCGAATGTCTCAGCGCAGTCATCAGCGCAGATCACGATGCCGACCGTGCGCCCGATGCAGCAGAATCAGCAGGCCCAGGGCGGACAGGCCGATCAGATGCAGATGATGATGATGATGCAGGGCGGCGGTTTTGGCGGCGGCAATCCGATGCAAAGCAACATCGTGCCTGCGCCTCCGGTGGGCGAGCAGTATCGCTTTTACTGGAACACGCCGGTCATCATTTCACCGCACAATCCGCGCACGCTTTATGTCGGCGCCAACAGGCTCTTCAAGTCGCTGGATCGCGGCGATACGTGGACGTTTGCCAGCCCCGATCTGACAAAACAGATTGACCGCTCGACGCTGCCGATTATGGGCGTGGACGGCAAAGCGCCGATGGCCAGCAAGCACGACGGTTACGCCAACAACAGCGTCATCACGACCATTGCCGAATCGCCGGTGCTGCCCGGTGTGCTGTGGGTCGGCACTGATGACGGCAACCTGCAACTCAGCCGTGATGGCGGCACGACATGGACGAACGTCAGCAAAAACATCAGCGGCGCGCCTGAAGGTTACGTGCAGATTTCGCGCGTCGAGCCTTCACATTTCGAAGCCGGAACCTGCTACGTCACGCTTGACAATCACCGCAACGACGACCTGAAGCCGTATGCTTACGTCACGCGCGATTACGGCGCAACGTGGTCATCGGTGACGGGCAATCTGCCGAACGGCAGCATCAACGTCATTCGTGAAGACCTGAAAAACAAGAACCTGCTCTTTGTCGGCGCTGAGTTCGGCCTGTTCGTTTCGCTCGATGGCGGCAAGGACTGGAAGAAGTTTATGACCGGAATGCCGATGGTCAGAGTGGATGACATTCTGATTCACCCGCGTGACAACGATCTGATTGCAGGCACGCACGGACGCGGCATTTACATCTGCGACGACATCACGCCACTCGAGCAGCTCAGCGAAAAAGTCATGCTCGCTGACGCGCACCTGTTTGACGTGCGGCCCGGCGTGCAATGGCTCAACGACGCGACGCTGAGCCGCTCAGTCGGCGGCGCCAAAGTTTTCAGAGGCCAGAACCTGCCGCCCGGAACCGCGATCAGTTACTTCCTGAAATCGGCTCCGTCAGGCGAAGTCAAAGTGACGGTCACTGACATTACCGGCAAAGTCGTTCGCAACATCACCGGCACAAAGGAAGCAGGTCTGAACCGCGTGCAATGGAACCTGCGTGGCGACCCGCCGCCACGTCCCGCCGGATTCCCCGGCGGCCCGCAGGCAACTGAAAACCCGCCGGGCAGCAATCAGCCGCCAGGCGCACAACCCGGCCAGCAGCCTGCCGGTCAGCAGCCTGCCGGTCAGGGTCGCGGCGGCGGTGGCGGGCGCTTCGCCTTTGCCGGCCCGGCGCTCGAACCCGGCACTTACCTGGTGAAACTTTCAGTTGACGGCAAAGAGATGACCACCAGAGTCGTCATCGAAGCCGACACCTGGAAAAATCAGTAAACACAACCAGCAACAGCACGCGGGCCGAAAGCACTGATTCCCTTTCGACCGCGTGCTGTCGGGTAAAAAATCAGCCACGAATGAACACGAATTTTCACGAATGAAAACAGGCGTTTCTGATTCGTGAAGATTCGTGTTCATTCGTGGCTGGTCTTTTCTCTTTGATTCCCATGACGCGCATAAATTTTCTGCTGCTGATCCTTGCTTTCTCTGCAATCACCGCGCTGGCTCAGACAACGCCGCCAGCGCGCAACTATCCTGAACCGGCGCAGGGCGATTTCACGATCCGCGATTTCAAATTCGAGAGCGGCGAAACGCTGCCGGAACTGAAGCTGCATTACCGCACGCTGGGCACGCCGCAGCGCGATGCGTCGGGCCGGACGCGCAATGCCGTGCTGATTCTGCACGGGACGGGCGGTTCGGGCGCGGGCTTTCTGTCGGCGCAGTTTGCCGGAGTTCTGTTCGGGCCGGGACAGTTGCTCGACGCGACGAAATATTTCATTGTGCTGCCCGACGGCATCGGACACGGCGATTCATCAAAACCGAGCAACGGGCTGCGGGCGCGCTTTCCGCATTACAACTACAACGACATGGTGACGGGGCATTACCGGCTGCTGACTGAACACCTCGGCGTCAATCACCTGCGGCTGGTGACGGGAACTTCGATGGGCGGGATGCAGACGTGGGTGTGGGGTGAAAAGTATCCTGATTTTATGGACGCGCTGATGCCGCTCGCCAGCCTGCCGGTGCAGATTTCGGGGCGCAACCGGATGACGCGGCGCATGGTCATTGATTCGATCAGAAACGATCCGGACTGGAAGAACGGCGAATACACCACGCAGCCGGTGCGCGGCCTGACTTCGGCCATCTACACGCTGCTGTTTATGACGAGCGTGCCGCTGCAGTGGTACAAGCAGGCTCCGACCCGCGAAGCCGCTGACCGGATGTTCGATAACCTGGTGCGCGCGCAACTGCAGCGCCAGGATGCCAACGACATGCTTTATCAGTTCGATGCTTCGCGTGATTACGACCCCGCGCCGCAACTTGAAACCATCAAAGCGCCGCTCGTCGCCATCAACTCCGCCGACGATCAGGTGAACCCGCCCGAACTGGGCATCCTCGATAAAGAGATCAAACGCGTGAAGCGCGGGCGTTACATTCTGATTCCGATCAGCGACCGCACACGCGGTCACGGCACTCATTCGCTGCCCGAACTGTGGAAACAACACCTCGCTGAACTGCTAGCCGAATCGCAGCCGTGAGGCCTGATCATAAATTCGCCACGAGTGACACAGGGCACACGGGGAAGAGGGGAAGAGGGGAAAGGGAGAAAAGGAGAAAAGGAGAAAAGGAGAATTTCGATTTCAGTGCGGCGATGCAATCCCATCGCCTTTTCTCCTCTTCTCCTCTTCCCCGTTTCTTGCGCCTGTGCCTGGGTCGGGCATATCATTCGTGCGTCTTTGTGACTGGACAGGATTTCTTCACTCAACCGATTTCTCCGGGAGCAAACCAATGATCAAGCTGAAAGTGAATGGCGTCAGCCGTCAGTTCGACGGCGAGCCTGAGATGCCTTTGTTGTGGTTTCTGCGCGATGAACTGCAACTGACCGGAACCAAATATGGCTGCGGCGCGGGGCTGTGCGGAGCCTGCACGGTTCACCTCAACGGCGCAGCGGTGCGCAGTTGCCAGACGCCGATGAAAAACGTGGATGGCAAAGAGGTCGTCACCATCGAAGGCCTCAGCGCCAAAGCCGACCATCCGGTGCAGCGGGCCTGGAAACAGAACAACGTGCCGCAATGCGGTTACTGCCAGAGCGGTCAGATCATGCAGGCCGCCGCGCTGCTCAAACAGAAACCAGCACCCACCGATGCCGACATTGATGCTGCGATGAAAGGCAACATCTGCCGCTGCGGAACCTATCAGCGCATCCGGCAGGCAATCAAACAGGCGTCCAATCAGAAGGCATAAGGAGGCGAAGCAATGAACCGAATCGAACTGGTCACTCGTCGCACTTTTCTGGGCAATCTCTTTTCAGCCGGGGCGCTCGTGCTCGGCGCGCGCCTGTTGCCGCTGGAGGCTCTGGCCGCTGGCAGCAAAGCCGACAGCGCCGCCTGGCATCCGGGCGTTTATCTGGGCATTGAAACCGATGGCACGGTGATTATCGTCGCGCATCGTTCCGAAATGGGGACGGGCATTCGCAGCGTGCTGCCGACGGTGCTGGCCGACGAACTCGATGCCGACTGGTCGCGCGTCAGAATCGAGCAGGCCATCGGTGATGCGAAATACGGCAATCAGAACACTGATGGTTCGTGTTCGATCCGCGATTTTTACGATGCGATGCGCGAGGCCGGAGCCAGCGCCCGAATGATGCTCGAACGCGCCGCCGCTGAAAAATGGGGCGTGCCTGCAACTGAGTGCAAAGCGCAGAATCATCAGGTCGTTCACGCAAAGAGCAAACGCAGACTCGGTTACGGCGAACTTGCCGCGCTCGCGGCAAAGCAGGCCGTGCCGAAAAAGGATGAACTGAAATTCAAATCACCGGCTGAGTATCGTTACATCGGCAAGGACATTCCAACCATTGACCGCGATGACATCTGCGCAGGCAAAGGCACGTTCGGCGTGGACGCGAGCATGCCGGGAATGCTTTACGCTTCCGTCGAACACGCGCCGGTCTTTGGTGGCAAGCTGAAAACTTATGACGATGCCGAAACGAAGAAAGTGCGCGGCGTGCGCCAGACAGTCGTGATTCCGGCGCTCGTGCCGCCGTATCAGTTCAAACCGCTCGGCGGTGTCGCGGTGATTGCCGATAACACCTGGGCCGCGATGAAGGGCCGCGAGAAACTGAAAATCGAATGGGAAGCGGGCGAAAACGCCGGTTACGATTCAGCGAAATACAAACAGGCGCTGCTCGAAACCGTGCGCCAGCCGCAGAAGGCGGCGCGCAACATCGGTGACGTTGACGCTGTTTTTGCCAAAGGCGGCAGGACGCACGAAGCCGAATATTACGTCCCGCACCTCGCACACGCGCCGATGGAACCGCCCGCCGCCGTGGCTGACTTCCGCGATGGCAAAGTCCTGATTCACGCCGCGACGCAGAACCCGCAGGCCGTGCAGGACACAGTCGCCGCCGCGCTCGGCATTGATAAAAAGAATGTCGAATGTCACGTCACGCTGCTTGGCGGCGGATTCGGTCGCAAATCGAAACCCGATTACTGCGCCGAAGCCGCGCTGCTCTCAAAAGCCGTCGGCAAGCCTGTCAAAGTCACCTGGAGCCGCGAGGACGACATTCGCTTTGACTATTACCACGCCGTTGCTGCGATGTATCTGAAAGCCGCTGTGGATGACAAAGGTCGCCCGACGGCGTGGCTGCAACGGTCGGCGTTTCCGTCAATCGGCGCAATGTTCAATCCCGCTGCGCGCACGGGCCAGGGCTTTGAACTGAGCATGGGCTGGACGAACGTGCCGTTTGACATTCCGAATCATCGCGTCGAAAACGGCCCGGCGCAGGCGCACGTCCGCATCGGCTGGCTGCGTTCGGTGTCGAATATCTATCACGCTTTCGGCGTGCATTCGTTTGCGGATGAACTGGCGGCGCTGGCCGGTCGTGATCGCGTCGAATACCTGCTCGACCTGCTCGGACAGCCGCGCCGGGTTGATCTGGGCGAACGCGGCGCAATGGCGAACAGGTTTCCGCTTGAAACGGGACGTTTGCGCAACGTCATCGAACTCGCCGCCGAAAAATCCGGCTGGGCGAAATTCAAGCCGACGAAAGGCCACGCGCTCGGCATCGCTGCGCACTGGAGCTTTTACAGCTACGTTGCGTCAGTCGTTGAAGTCGTTGTTGACGACAATGGCAGGGTTCGCATTCCGCGCGTCGTCACGGCAGTTGACGCGGGCAGGATCATCAACCCTGATCGCGTGAAAAATCAGTTTGAGGGCGCGGCTGTTTTTGGCGCAAGCATCGCGCTGCTGAGCGAAATCACGGCGGCAAACGGCGAGATCGTGCAATCGAACTTTCACGATTACCAGGTGGCGCGAATCAATGAAGCGCCGCTGGTAACTCAGGTGCACCTGGTCGCAAGCGATGCGCCGCCTGCCGGGGTCGGTGAACCCGGCGTGCCGCCGATTCCTCCGGCCATCTGCAACGCCATTTTCGCCGCGACCGGCAAACGCATCCGCGAACTGCCGCTCAAAAAACAGAAGCTTGTCTGACGAAACCACAAAGCAGCCACGAATGAACACGAATTTTCACGAATCAGAATCACTGCTCAATCAGAGCTTTTCACCTTGCTGTTTTCATTCGTGGCTGCACCGCTTTCCACCTGCTGCCCGCACTGAGTGTTCAGGGTAGTCTGACTATCACAGCGGAAAATTCCCCGCCTTTTCAGATCGTTTTTGCAGTTGCGTAAAAAATCGCGCAGGCGACTTTTTCGCTGTGCAAAATTCCGCACCGCGCTGTTGTCATCAGCTATTCTTCCTGACTTTCAGCCCCGCCATTCAGGCTGGCACATCTGTTGCTCTGCTGAGGGCCAGTGTGCTGTGTTCACTGACATGTATTCGTTATCCGCACCTGAAGTCGTCATCGCCGGAGGTTGTGTTCGTCCGGCCAGAAGGAGAAAGCTTATGTTACGTAAAATGATCGCTGCTGTGGTGGTGAGCGCCGGAGTTCTGCTGCTTCCTTACACCTTTCCGGTTATTCAGAATGTACAGGCCGAACAGCCTGCGAAAAAGGCCCTCGAAGGCCGGAAGACCTTTATGCAGTATTGCGCCACCTGTCATGGCGCTGATGCCAAAGGGAACGGCCCGACGGCCAAAACGCTGAAGAAAGCTCCGGCAGACCTGACCCGGATTGAAAAGCAGGATGGCAAGTTTCCGGCGGCTCGCATTCAGCGGGTGATTTCCGGTGATGATATGCTTGAATCGCACGGATCGAGAGATATGCCGGTCTGGGGCACTGTGCTGCGGCGCAAGTCAGGGCCGGGCTTTGCCACGCTGGAAATTTACAACCTGACCAAATACCTGGAATCAATCCAGGAACAGTAACGTCACCGTCGCGTCACTGGCTCAATCGCCATTCGCAACCCGGTCACACAGCAGCCGGAAAGGATTATTCTCAACGCAAAGAAGCAGGGAGCGCGCAGACGCCGCTTTGCGCGCTATGCCTCTTTGCGTTGAATGGTCTGTTCCGGCAAGGTTTCCTGAAGGAAGGAGGTGACGGTTTTGCGTAACCACAGAATCACCGCTGTCAGCAACCGGCACACAGCCAGGCTGCTGATTGTGCTGTTTGCTGCACTGCTGACCGCAAGCGGCAGCGCTGAAGATTCACTGCTGCGCAAGGCCCGCCACCTTTTTACGCCCATTCCCTTACAGCCGCCCGAACTGAAGGACAATCCGCTGACTCCGTCAAAAATCGAACTGGGCAAACTGCTTTTTTTTGACCAGCGCCTGTCATCAGCCTGGACGGTCAGTTGCAACAGTTGTCACAACCTGAGCGTGAACGGCGCTGATGCGCTTGACACTTCGGTTGGTCACAACGGGCAGAAAGGCACGCGCAACAGTCCGACGGTTTTCAATGCCGTCTTCAACTTTGCGCAGTTCTGGGATGGGCGCGCCAGGAATCTGCGGGAGCAGGCGAAAGGCCCGATTCAGGCGGCGGTGGAAATGAACAACACTCCGGCGCGCGTGGTGCAGACGCTCAAAAGCATGCCCGCTTACGTGGCGCTCTTCAAAGCTTCATTTCCGAATGAAACTGACCCGGTCACGTTCGACCACGTGACCAGAGCCATTGAAGCCTTCGAGGCCACGCTGCTCACGCCGAACTCGCGTTTCGATCAGTTTTTAAGCGGCAGTGAGCAGGCGTTGAATGAACAGGAGCGGCGCGGGCTGGCGCTCTTTATCGCAAAGGACTGCGCGTCGTGTCACAAGGGAGTGAACCTGGGCGGGGCGAGTTATCATCGCTTCGGCGTCGCACAAAAACCTGTGCCTGAAATCAGGCCGCCTGCTGACAAGGGCCGCTTTGCGATCACGGGCGATCCGACCGATGAATATGTCTTCAGAGCGCCGTCATTGCGTAATGTCGAAATCACAGCGCCATACTTTCATTCAGGCCGGGTCGCTGATTTGAAGCAGGCCATCAACGTGATGATGACCACGCAGCTTGGCATCAGGCTGAAGGAGCGCGAGGTTGAGGACATCGAAGCCTTTCTGAAAACGCTGACGGGTGAAAGGCCGAAAATTGCACCGCCATCGCTGCCCGCCGCAGGCAGCGAGACTCCGCCGCCCGTTACTTCTTCCGGCGAAAAACGCTGATTGCCGCTCAGGCAATCACGGCTGCGCCTTTGTACAATTCACCAGTGATGCGCGGCGCATCCTTCATCAGAAACCGTTCCAGTTCTGTCACCTTCAAACCGCCTTCCGCAATCAGCCGGTCAATCTGCCGGTTGAGGTTGCACCCGCACCCGATCACTTTCTGAATCGGATTGAGCCGATCCTGCCAGCGCGCCACTTTCGCATCATCGCTGCGCCCGTGTTCGAGAAAGATGAACTGCCCGCCAGGTTTGAGCGTGCGGCGAATTTCACCGAGCGCAGCCGTCAGATCAGGAATCGAGCAGAGCGTGAAAGTTGAAACGACAAAATCAAAGCTCGCATCTTCAAGCGGCAGCTTTCCGGCAGCATCGAGTTGCAGTTGCCTGACCGGGAACGGCGCGGCGGCAATGCGCTGACCGACGACTCCGGGCAGCATCGCAACGGGTTCAATCGTCGTCAGTCGCGTGACGGTTGCCGGGTAATGCGACAGGTTGAGGCCCGTGCCGAAGCCGATTTCAAGCACTTCGCCGCTGACCGGGGCCAGCGTGCGATGGCGCAGCTTGTGCACCTGCCCGGTTCCGAGCGCGTGTTCCATCAGGCGCGGGAAAAGATAATTGGCGTAAAGTCCCATACTTTTCGGTGGTTCGTGGCCGTTGATTCCGGGCAGCGAGAATATGAACGGGACTGATGTGTGTCAAGCCGGACAGACTCTGTAAAGAATCCTGATCGAACACCACCTCGTCGAGAATGCGCCTGAGCGGAATAAAGAGGTTTTCCCGTCCGCGCTGCGGACAAAACAACCGAATCAGACAGGCTCTGCAACAGGCAGAAAAATCAACGTCGTCTGACTCGCTTCATTCCCTGTCGTCATCGCTTCTGAGGCCAAAGCGTTCAGCCATGCGGTAAAGCGTGCGGCGGTCAATACGCATGACTTCGGCGGCGCGTGAGCGGTTGCCGCCGACGACTTCGAGGACGTGGCGCAGGTAACGGCTTTCGAGTTCTTCGAGCGTGGGCAGGTCATCGTAAAGCGCAGCGAGCGGCGAGCGGGCCGCCTTTGCGCGAACTTCGTCAGACTGCAGTTTGGGCGGCAAATCTTCAGGTGCGATTTCTGAACCGCGTGCGCGCAGGGCCGCGTATTCAACGGCTGATTCCAGTTCGCGCACGTTGCCGGGCCAGTCATAAGCCGTCAGGACTTTGACCGTGTCTTCGAGAAAGTGCAGCGGGCCGCGCCCGGCATTTTCTGAGGCGTGATGCAGAAAGCGTTCGGCGAGCAGCGGAATGTCGCTGCGGCGGTCGCGCAACGGCGGCACCCGCAGCGTGACAACACTCAGGCGATAGAACAAATCCTCGCGGAAGTTTTTAGCGGCGACTTCCTGTTCCAGTTCGCGGTTGGTAGCGGCGACGACGCGGGCATCAACTCTGGTGGTCTTTGCCGCGCCGACGCGGCGAATCTCTTTTTCCTGAAGCGCGCGCAGCAGCTTGACCTGCATGGCCTGCGACGTTTCGCCGATTTCATCCAGAAAGAGGGTGCCGCCTTCGGCCTCTTCCCACAGGCCCTTGCGGTCAGCCGCTGCGCCGGTGAATGAACCTTTGACGTGACCAAAGAGTTCGGCCTCAAGCAGCGATTCAGTCAGCGCGCCGCAATTAACCGGCACAAACGGCCCCGAAGCGCGGGCGCTGTGCTGATGAATGGCGCGGGCAATCAGTTCCTTGCCGGTGCCTGATTCGCCAATCAGCAGCACGGTCGAACGCGACGGCGCGACACGGGCGATCTCCTTGTAAAGCTCAAGCATCGCCGGTGAACGCCCGACGAGGCCCGTGTGTTCGTACTGCGCCGAAAGCGAATCGGGCACGGCCTCGCGGTTTTTTTCGTCGCTGTGTTCGAGCGCGCGTTTGACGGTGGCGATGATTTCCTGAACCTTGAAGGGTTTTGAGATGATGTCCCACGCGCCTTCGCGTGAAGCGGTCACGGTGGTGTCGAGCGTGCCGAAGCCGGTAATCAGAATCACCGGGCACTGATCGCGCAACTGCCGCAGCAGATCAATGCCGGAAAGCCCGGCTTCAAGATTGATGTCACTGACGAGGAGATCGAATTTTTCGCAGTCGGCCAGTTCGAGCGCCTGTTGCGGCGTCTGCGCCGTTTCAGTGCTCCAGCCCTGCGCCGTGAACAGTTCGCGCAACAGATTGCACGAAGCGCGATCATCATCAATGACCAGAATCCGTTTCATAAAAATCAAAAGGCTGAAAGCTGAAAATCAAAAGGAAAAGGCAAAAGCGGGATTCGGAAAAAGGCTTCCATCTGAAAAGAAAAAGTGCCGACCTTTTAACTTTTGATTTTTGCCTTTCAGGGGCTTGCGGTGGCTGCCGGGAAGCGCAATCTGAACCGCGTGCCCTGTCCCGGTTCGCTTTCGACCTCGATTTCGCCTTTGTGTTCGTGCATGACCTGGCTGACGACGACGAGGCCGAGGCCCGTTCCCCGGCCCCGCTCCTTGGTCGTGTAGAGCGGGTCGAAGATGTGCGCGCGCGTTTCAGCATTCATCCCGCAACCCGTGTCAGCCACTTCAACCAGAATGTGCGGGCCGTGCCCGTTACCTTCGACCGGGCCGACAAGACGGGTGCCGATCTGCAAACGGCCACCGTCAGGCATCGCGTCAAGCGCATTGTTGATGAGGTTGATAAAGACCTGCTGCAAACGATCAGCATCACCGGCGAGCGGCGGCAGCGCGGGGTCAAGCGAGCGTTCGCATTGCACATTGCGCGCTTCAAGCGTGGGCCGCGTGGCGGTGCAGATGCGTTCGATCAGCGCATTCAGATTGAGCGGCGACAGTTCGGCTGATTCCATGCGCGTGCGGTCAAGCATCAGGCGCACGATGCGTTCGATGCGGTCAATCTGTTCGCTGATGATTTCAGTGCGCGCGTCAGCCGCTTCAGGATCCTGATAAAGTTCATCGCGCAGCAACTGCACGTGACAACTGATCAGGTTGAGCGGAGTGCCGACTTCGTGGGCGAATTTGGCGGCGGTTTGTCCGGCGGCAGCGAGGCGTTCAAGCTGCGTCAGGCGGCGCGAGGTCTGCCACAATTCCAGGTTGGTGGCTTCAAGCTGTTCGTTGCGCTGCTGAAGCTGTGCGGTCGCTTCACGCACGCGCTCACGCAGCCTGAGCTGCTGGCGTTCGCGTTCGCTGGTCATCTCATTGATCTGACCGAGCAGGCTGTTGAATTTCTGTGACAGTCGTCCGATCTCGTCCATCCGTCGCTCCGGCGCCTGCACGTCAAGTTCGCCTGCCCGCGCGCGCGACATCACCTCCAGCAAACCTTCAATCGGGCGATAAATCAGATGACGAAAGAGCAGGTAAATCGAAAGCGTAATCAGCACCACGGCGGTCAGCGCCAGCCACAGCGCCTGGCGCGCATAACTCAGCACGACCGACGGCAGATCGTCCAGACGTTCGATGATTTCGACGGCTCCGCTGACCTGGCCTTTATCGAGGATGGGCGCATAAACGTGATAGTGCGAATCGTTCGGCCCGGAATAACTTTCACTCACGGTTTCAGCCACCTGCCCGGCGCGCAGCGCCGCCTGGATTCCAGCCGGAATCGTTTCAGCCGGAGTGCTGCCTTCTGCGGCTTCGTCTTCGATAAAGTCACTGCCGACATTCTTCCAGACTCGCACCCCGACCACACCGGGCCGCCCGCCGCGAATCAGTTTCGCTGAGCGCAGAAAGTCATGGCTCGCCTGCAACGAAGACAGGTCGGTCAGATGCCCGGCCAGATTGACGGCCCACAGCCGCGCCCGTTCCTTCTGATCTTCGTGCACCACGTCCACGACACGGGCGCTGATCGTCACCAGCGCAGCAATCAGCACCGCGACCGTGATGGTCGAAGCCAGCAGCGTGGTTTTGGTATGAAGCTTCAATGGATGCACGCTCCTATCGTACCAGACTGATCCGCCACGTTTTAGTGCAAGCGCGGTGCCAGGCGCGAAAGTATCTGTCGGCAGCGCAGGTAAGAGCCGACAGATGAACGGACAGAAAGATGCCCAGGCATTGCATTTGGTTTTTCCATTTCCTGCCGGTGGCCTGATCAGCCGGGCTGATTTCATCTGCCGGAGCAAGTGTCAAATATGTACAAAGCTGCGCCAGGTGTGGCGAAAACGTCAGGATCACGCGACGTCCTTCATCCCGTTGAGGGTTCTCATCAACGGCCATTCCAAAAAGGTTTTCGTCCTGATTTGACAGCAGTTTTCGTCAGCCGGGCGCGCTGCCTGACCACGCCTTCAGAACTCTGGCACTGCCATTGCGAGCAGCACAGGCAGCAGCAGGTTAATGAGCCGCCTCTGGCAGGCCTGCTGTCGTCGCACAGACCGACTGATCAACAAAGAGGAAGAAGGAGACAACATTCAGCATGAATCGCAAGTCATTGATAACCAGTCTGACGGGAGCTTTGATGCTGGCAGTGGTGTTGTCGCTGAGCGCCTTTGCGCAGTCCACTGCTCAGTCCAAACCGGCCAAACCGGCCAAATCGGCCAAAACACAGGCACCGAAAAGCGATGCCGATATTCAGTCCTGCATTCAGCAGAAGCTCGCTGCCGCGCCGAAGCTCAAGGATCAGGGCTTTCAGGTCAGCGTCAGCGGCGGAGTCGCCACCTTTACCGGAACGGCCAAAAACGGCGGCAGCAAGGGTGCCGTCAACGGCATTGCCAAAAGCTGCGGCGCGAAACAGGTGACCAACAACATCACCGTGCAGGCCGCCGCGAAGAAGAAATAGCGGGTTTGTGATCAGTGGCCGGACATTGAATAACGGCGGTCAGTTTCAGACCCCCGGTAAATGCTGAACTGATCATTCGGGTTCGGCTGCTGACCACAAAACAGCCTGGCCACAGCGCCGCGCCAGGGCTGAGCATCAGCGGGCTTTTGTCGGCGCAAAATTCAGCAGTCACGACTTCCACGAAGTTCACGAAGATCACGGGGCAGGTAATGGCGTGAGGGGAAACGGTAGCGACCACTCTGTTGCTTTCGCCCCGTGATCTTCGTGAACTTCGTGGTTTTCATTTTTTGACCACCGATGTTTCACACTGCCCCCGACATCAAACTGCCGGAAGATGAAACGGCAGAAAATCTCATTGCGGCAGAAGCAGCCACTGAATCCGGCCTCAGCGAACAGACCGGAATTGCGCCGCACAAACGATGGTTGCGGCTTCTTTTCAAACGCCGGACGCTGATCCGGCTGGTGACGCTCGTCACGCTCGGCAGCGGCATCATCAATCTCTGGCTGGTCATCACGCCGCCGCCACACGCGCATCGCGGGCGGCTGCATCACTTCGTTCCGCTTGAATTCTTTCAGTTCCCCCGCTCTTTTCAACTGCTCATCGGTTTTGCGCTGATCGTTTCAGCCATCAACATTCACAAACGCAAGCAGCGCGCTTATCAACTGGTGCTGGCGCTGTCGGCGCTGTCATTCGTGCTGCACCTGGGGCCGCGCCAGGACACAGGCCAGGCGCTGCTTGCGCTGCTGCTCGGCGTGGTGCTGATTGCCACGCATCGCAGTTTCACGGTGCGCAGCAGCCCGCCCGACTGGCGCGGCGTACTGCTCAGAATGAGCATTGCCACGCTGGCCGCTTTTGGTTATGGCGTCGGCGGATTCTGGCTGCTTGACCGGCGGCAGTTCGGCATCAATTTCAACTGGGCTGATTCGATTCATCGCACGCTGCTGTTTCTGACTTTCATCGGTGACGCGCATCTCACGCCGCACACGCGGTATGCGGCCTGGTTTCTCGATTCGCTGTATGTCATCAGCACGGCGACGCTGCTCTATGCCGGGTTTGCGCTCTTTCGCCCCATCATTTATCGCTTTCACACGCTGCCGCACGAACGCGTCAGGGCGCAGGCGCTCACCAGCCAGTACGGGCGCGCGGCGCTCGATTATTTCAAGCTGTGGCCGGACAAATCGTATTTTTTCAGCGAATCGGGCCGCAGCTTTGTGGCCTATCGCGTGGCCGCGCACTTTGCGATTGTGCTGGCCGATCCGGTCGGGCCGCCTGAAGAACTCGCCGCAACAATTGAGCAGTTTCGCTCCTGGTGCGAAGACAACGGCTGGGGCGTGGCGTTTCATCAGACGCTGCCTGACTTCCTGCCCGTTTATCAGCAACTCGGTTTCAAAAAGCTGAAGGTCGGTGACGAAGCGATTGTGGATCTGACGAAGTTCAATCTTGACGGCAGGGCGAACAAGAAGCTGCGCCATTGTCTGAATCATTTCGAGAAAGCAGGCTTTCGCCAGCGCTTTCACCAGGCGCCGGTCAGCGATGAACTGCTCAGGCAGTTGCGCGAAATTTCAGATGACTGGCTGACGCTGCCGGGTCGCCGCGAACGCACCTTCACGCTGGGCAGTTTCGATCCGCATTACCTGCGCGCAACGCCCATCGTCACGGTCGAAGACGCCACCGGATGCCTGCTCGCTTTCGTCAATATCATTCCGTCATACCGCGCCGGTGAAGCGACCTTTGACCTGATGCGTCATCGCGTGGATGCGCCGAACGCAGTGATGGACTTTCTGCTGCTGAAGCTGATTGCGCTGCTCAGAGAACAGGGCTTCACGCGGCTCAATCTGGGGATGGCCCCGCTCGGCGGCTTTCAGGATCACGAAGCGGCGACTTCTGCCGAAAAGGCGCTGCACCTGTTTTTTCAGCGGCTGACTTTTCTGTTCAGCTTTGGCGGGCTGCGCTCTTACAAGGCAAAATTCGCTGACATCTGGGAACCGCGTTACGTGCTTTACCGTCACGTGACTGATCTGCCAAAGCTCGGCCTTGCGCTGAGCCGCATTTCAGAAATACGCGGCAGATCAGGGCGGTGAGAAAAGCGGCCACGAATGAACACGAATTTTCACGAATGAATACAAACGATGGATCAGCGGATGAATGCTGAAAGCGAATGGAGCCTGACGCACGCGGGCAGCTTCGGCGCGCCTGACACGGCTCAGAGCGGCGCGGCTGAGATCGGCTCGCAACCGCCGCTGCGCGCTTCGCATTCGCTCATCGGTTATCTGTTTGCGCTGGCCGGGCTGATCTGGGTGCTGCACGATGTTCATCCGGCACAACTCGCCGCGCAGTTGCGGCACGTCAACTGGTGGTGGATCGTGGCCGGGATGTTGTGCGACGTGCTGAGCTATACCTGCCAGGGCTGGCGCTGGAAGCTGCTGCTCAAACCTGCCGGTGAAATTTCCACGCTGCAATCAACGCAGGTCGTCTATACCGGCCTGTTCGTCAACGAAGTGCTGCCGATGCGCGCGGGCGAACTGGTGCGCGCTTACCTGGCTGCGCGACGAATGGGCGCGACGATGATGACCATTGTGCCTTCGATGATTATCGAACGGCTCTTTGACGGCTTGTGGATGACCATCGGCATTGCTGCGGCAGCCTGCTTCATTCCGCTGCCTGGCAGCCTGCGCGCAACGGCGCAGACGTTCGGGCTGCTGATGCTGATGACGACAGTACTGTTCATCGTGCTGGCTTTCAGAAAATCAACCTCAGCGCCGCAGTCTTCGCGGCTGATGCAATGGCGGCCCTGGCGTTCACTGATGCTGATGCTCGAACGCATCAGCCATCACCTGGGCCGGATGAGGCGCACGCCCGGTTTTTACTGGTCATTTCTGCTTTCGCTCGCGTTCCTCGGCCTGCAAATGCTGGCGTTCTGGATGGTGATGATCGGGTACGGGCTGCGCGTGCCGTTTCAGGTCGGAGTGATTGTGTTTCTGATCGTGCATCTGAGTACGGCGATTCCGAGCGCGCCGGGCAATGCCGGTTCGTATCAGTTTTTCACGGTCATCGGGCTGACGCTGTTTGGCGTGGACAAGGCACTGGCGACGGGTTTTTCGCTGGTTGTCTTTGTGCTGCTGACAGTGCCGCTGCTGCTGGCCGGATTTGTCGCGCTGGCGCGCAGCGGGATGACGCTGCATTCGATCAGACAGGAGATCAGCGCCGCGATGACGCGATGAATTTTTCTTTCAGAGTTCAGGAGAGTTGAGCATGCGCGCCAGAGAAGTAATGCGCGAATTCAGAAATCACACCGGAACATTTTCGCTGCTGATTTTGCTGTGGCTGTCTGCGCCCAATGTTTCAGCACAGACGGTGACGCCGCCGGTTAAGGCGCAGGCGATTCCGCGCCGCCTGACGCTTGAAGCCGCCGAACAACTGCTGCTGCAACGCAACCTGACGCTGCTGGCGGCGCGCTATCAGATTGACGCCAGTCGCGCGGCGCGACTCATTGCCGGGTACAAACCCAATCCGGTGCTGACCATCGGCGCTGAACAGCTTGCGCTCAACGGCAACTTCCTGCACAACCTCGCGCACACCGATCCGAATCAGGCGGCGGCTTCGACTTACACCGTGCGCGTGGACAAGACCATCGAACGCGGCGGCAAACGCGAACTGCGCACCGAACAGGCCGACGCGCAACTCAAAGCCGCTGAAGCGCAGATGCTCGACGCCGTGCGCACACAGCTTTTTCAGTTGCGCCAGGCGTTCACGGCAGCCACGCTCGCCCGCGAAAATCTGCTGCTCGCTGAAGCCACCGAACAGCAGTACGAACAGACAGCAAAGCTGACCGAAGTCAGAGTTGAGAACGGCGATCTGGCAGGCGTTGAAATCTTTCGCATCAGGGCCGGGCTGCTGCAATACCAGCAGGCCGTGTTGCAGGCGCGCACCAGTTATGAACAGGCCGCGCGCGATGTGCTGAACCTGCTCGGCGCAAAACCCGATCAGGTCGCCGCAGAAGTCGCAGCCGTCAGCGCAGAGAGTGAAGTGAAATTCGAGAAGGCCGCGCTCAGTCGCGGCAACAGTCCGGATCAGCAGTGGCCCGATTCGCTGCGGCTTGCGCCGCTCGAAATCATCAGCACTTTCAATACTCAGCCGGTCAGTCTGTCGCTGGCTGAACTGCGTCAGACTGCGCTCAGTGAGCGGCCCGATGTGCAGGCCGCGCGTCACCTGCTTGATGCCGCCGGATATGCCGTTTCGCTCGCCCGCGCGCAGCGCACCCGCGATCTTTCGGTCGGCGTCGAATATCAGCACGTCGGTTCAGACAGCAGCGTGGGCGCGGTCGTCTCGGTTCCGCTGTTTGTGCACAACAATCATCTGGCTGAAATCACGCAGGCCGAAGCCCTGCAAAAATCCGCCGAAGCGCAGTTGCGTCAGGCCGAAACGCAGACCGTCACCGATGTCGAAAAAGCTTATCAGTCATATCTGACGGCGCGGCGCACGCTGGAACTTTATAATTCGCAAAACCTGACGCAGATGGACAAGCTGCGCAGCATCGCCGCCTTCAGTTTCAGGGAAGGCGCGTCGAGCCTGCTCGAACTGCTCGACGCGCAGCGTTCTTATAATCAGGCGATCACGGCTTACAATCAGGCTCGCGCCGATTACCAGAACAGCCTGTGGCAGCTTGAACAGGCCGTTGGCAGATCGCTGCGATAAGTCAGGCGCGGCTGTCCCCTGCACTCTTTCTGTCGTACATTGCTGTCGCATTCACTACCGCAGTACCAACATCAACCACCCCCTTTGACCGAAAGGAAAAGACCATGAAAAAAACTACCCTGATCAATCTCGCGCTGCTGATGGCGCTGGCGCTGTGCCTGGCCGTCATGGCCCCGGCACAGAAGAAAGCCGATTCCAAAGCTCCGCAGAAAAAAGCGCCTGAAGCCACCAGCCAGCAAAACCTGATTGATCTGAACTCGGCCACCAAAGAACAACTGATGACGCTGACCGGCATTGGTGATGCTTATGCAGACAAGATCATCAAGGGCCGCCCCTACAAGGCCAAGAATGAACTCGTCTCGAAAAAGATCATTCCCGAAGCCACCTACAAAAAGATCGCCGACAAGATCATCGCTAAACAGAAGTAACCGGACGATCTGATTTCACAACCAGGGGACGCGGGAAGGATTTGTCAGGGACGGCGCGGCGGTCTGTGGCAGGATTTTTTCTGCGTCCCTTCGTCTTTGCTTAGTTGCTTTGCGGTGTTTGCGCTTCATCAGCGGCACTGGCCGATTCGTCGCTGCTGCTGATGCCGTCAGCTTTGATGTGTTCGCGTTGCAGGCGCTCGAACTCGACCGCGAGTTTTTCGAGGTCTTCGTCGGCCAGGTTTTCAAGCTGCACCATGCCTTTGCGCGCGCCTTCGACGGCGCGCAGCAGTTCATCAAGCTTGAGATGCAGCACCCGGCTGTCGCGGTTCTGCGTGCTCTGCATCAGCAGGAGCAGCAGCAGAAAGAGAATGCTGCTGGTGTTGTCAAAGATGGTCTGCCACCGCTCAGGAAAATGCAGCGCATAACCCGCCGCGAACCAGACCACCAGAACCAGCAGAAACACCACAAACGTCCACGATGAACCGGTGATTTCCGAGATTTTCTCAGCAAACTTGCGAAAGTATTCGTTCATGACAATCCGTTTGATCTGACTACCGGCCAGGCAATCGCCGCCACGGCAGGCCTGAACTTAGCCAGGACGAACCGCGAATGCAATCGGCCCTGACCGGCGGCCTGGGCAACAGTTCAGTCCTCAGCGGGGTCAGGCAGGCCCGAACGACAGCGCCCGTCAATCAGCATGCGTTCGAGCAGTTCAAGCTGCTGCCGCTGCATTTCGACCAGCGCCACCCAGTCGTGTTCGCGCAGTTCATTGATCTTTTCGTGCAGTTGCATAATTTCCAGCTCGGCTTTGACATTCACTTCATAATCGTTCTGCGCCTGCATCCGGTCTTTTTCAGCCGCGCGATTCTGGCTCATCATAATCACCGGCGCCTGCAACGCAGCCAGACACGACAGCACCAGATTGAGCAGAATGTAAGGATACGGATCAAAGGCGTGACGGGCCAGCGCATTGAAGATCATCCAGACCACCAGCACCGCGATGAAGATCAGAATAAAAGTCCAGCTTCCGCCAAACGAGGCAATGCGATCAGCCAGGCGTTCGCCAAAGGTCAGTTGTTCGTCAAACTCACGCACAACGTCGCGCGCGATGCGCCCGCGACTGATGAAGCGCTCAACGATGAGGCGTTCTTCGAGCGGCAGTTTTTCCAGTTCGACATGCAGCAGTTTGCGGGCCGTTTCGCGCCGGTTGACCCGGCTGACTTTCATCACGCGCATAGCATCACCCTCCGGTTATGACTTTGCTCATCCTGACGCGGATCGGTTTTCAATCACAGTGGCCGTTCCCGGCGGTCTGGTCAGCGAATTGCCTCACAAACCTGCAAGGAGGAACAACACCATGATTCATCTGTTTGAATGGATCAATCCCCTGACTCACGACATGTTCCGGCTCTCGCTGCCGGTCGCTGAAAAGATGCTGCGCCCGGTGATCGTTTATATTTTTCTGGTCGTCGCGCTGCGCGTGTTCGGCAAGCGCGAACTGGCGCAGCTTAATCCGTTCGACCTGGTTGTGCTGCTGTCGCTCTCGAACACCGTTCAGAACGCGATCATTGGCGAAGACAATTCGGTGACGGGCGGGCTGATTGGCGCATTCACGCTGCTCGCGGCCAATTATCTGGTGGTGCGCTTTCTGTTCAGACACCGGCGGCTCGATCAGTTGATCGAAGGCGAACCGACCGCGCTGATTGAAGAGGGCAAGGTCAGGCACAAGGCGCTGGCGAGCGAACTGCTGACCGAATCAGAACTGCTGACGGTGGCGCACCGGCAGGGGTTTACGCGACTCAGCGAAATCGAACGCTGCGTGCTGGAACCGGGCGGCACGTTTTACATTCAGGGCCGCACCCCGCCGGTCATCGAACGACAGCACGCCGAAATCATGGCCCGGTTGCAGGAACTCAGCCAGCAGCTCGCAGAACTGAAACGGAGAGAGCAGTGATGTCATTTGAATCGCTCATTATTCATTACGGCTACCCGATTCTGTTTGCGGGCACGATCTTCGAGGGCGAAACCTTTCTGCTGATTGGCGCGTTTCTGGCGCATCGCGGTTACCTGAGTCTGCCGGGCGTGATGCTGACCTGCTTTCTGGCCACGTTTTTCACCGATCAGGGCTGGTTTCTGCTGGGCCGTAACCGGGGCAGCGCCCTGGCGGCCCGCCACCCGAAGTGGCAGTTGCGCCTGCAACGAGTGCAAAAGCTGCTCGACAAATACGGGCTGCGGCTGATCCTGGGCTTTCGCTTCGCCTGGGGATTGCGAATTGCGACACCGTTCGTCATTGGCGCGAGCGGTTTTTCCGCGCGCCGCTTTCTGCTGCTGAATCTGATGAGCGGCGCGGTCTGGACGCTCACTGTCGGCCTGGCCGGATATGCGTTCGGTCACGCGCTGGAACTGATCCTGACAAATTTGCGGCGGTATGAATTATGGATTGTGCTGGCGCTGCTGACTGGCGGGACGGCCATCTGGCTCTGGTGCCTGGTCTGGCGTAATTGTCGCCCGACACAGCCGACCGCCATCTGAGCCATGGGCGTGGCGGTCAGAACCTGTCGGCGCTCTCTTCTGCCTGGTCAGACTCTTCATCATCAGATGAATGTTCGGTCACGCGCCTGATTGAAATTTTCAGTTCAGGATGCAGTGACTGTCCGGCAGCGATGATTTCATGCACGGCCAGCATGGCGAGCGCGGCGAAATCATCTTTCGGCGCGGCTTCGCCTTCGACCCACAGATTGACTTTCAACTGAACGGCTTTACGCATGGCGGCTCCTTCTCAGCTCAGTTCGGTCAGTTTGTCGAGCGGAATCCACCGGCCACGCTGCTCGACTTCGATCTGCATAATCGGATGGATTTCCCAGATCGTGCCGCGTGTTTTGCCGACCTGATCGGGATGTTCAGGATCGAGCATCAGCCAGCCGCTGATGCGCACGCGCTGATGGTTGCGGGCAATCTGCTGCAACAGGGCCAGCCGCCAGTTCGGGTGATTCACACGCACGCGCGGCGTCGTCTCGACCACAATCGAACGGCTGCGTTCTTCGCCCGGCCCGGCGGTCAGCCAGATGTGATAATCGCGCCATTCCGCATCAGCGCCGTGACAGTTCGGTGATTCCGGCCCTTCCTGTTTCGCGCTCGCCAGATAACCTTCGACTGACACCGGAATGCCTTCGTAGCGCGCGACCGTTGCCCGGTCAGCCACTGACCAGTTTTTGCGGTTTTTGCGTTCGACGCCAGGCGGCCAGGTCAGATTGAGAATGGCGTCAAACTGCACCGGAATCCACGCGGCCTCATCCGTGCGATTTTTCAGCACATTCAGTTCCGCGTCGCCGCCGTCGCCTTCGGGCGGGCAGCCCTGAAAATCAACCGAGCGCGGGCGCGGCTTGTTGCGCATTTCAGGCAGACCGCCCGCCGTCGTCGTTACCACGCTGCCCGGTTCAGACACAGGCGCACGCGATCCGCGCAGGCGCAGCCAGACAAACAGCCCGAAAGCCAGCACGGCCAGGACAATGATGACCGCGACCGGGCTGATTCTGCCGCGCTCGGTTGAATGTTTTCGGTGTGCGTTCATTGTTCCGGCAAAGTGTAGAGCAAGTGGCCGGACGACGCCATTGCCGCGTTATTTTTGCTTTGCTGATTTGTCGGCGTCTGCCGATGAATGATCTTCACTGATGCCGCTCTTGAAGCCGCGAATCGCCTCGCCCAGGCCTTTGCCCAGTTCCGGCAGCTTTTTCGGGCCGAAGACAATCAGCACGATGCCCAGCACGACCAGTAAGTGAAGTGGTTGAAAAAGACCCTCAAACATTGATGATTCCTTTATGTTGTGGCTGCGAGTCCGTAATGATTCGTGCGGGCGCGCAGCGTGATGATGGTTGATCCGCCGGGCGGATGAAAAAAAAGATCGTGGCGCTGTCAGGCGAGTGCCTTCAGAGTTGCATGCCTTTTGCCAGCAGCGCTGATTGCTCTTCGGCGCGGCTGTGCTGCGGATGAGCCTGATTCAGCAGCGGCAGCCTGACAGTGAAGACTGCGCCAAGTCCTTCGCCTTTGCTTTCGGCCCTGATCGTGCCGCCGTGCAGTTCGACCAGGTGGCGCACAATCGCCAGGCCCAGCCCCAGACCGCCGCCTGTCACCTGAGCCGCCCGCTCAGCCTGCGTGAAACGCTCAAACACGTGCGGCAGAAATTCCGGCGCAATCCCGCAGCCGGTGTCGCTGACCCGAATGCAGGCTTCACCTGTCATCTGTTCCAGACTGACTTCGATGCGCCCGTCCGGAGGCGTGAATTTCACGGCATTGGAAAGCAGGTTCCAGATGATCTGCTGCAAACGGTCAGGATCACCCGGCACTTCACACACCGCCTGGTCAGTCTGTAACTGAAGCTGAATCCGCCGGGCTTCAGCCGCTGGCCTGATCGTGTCAAGCGCGTCCCTGATCATAGTGGGAAGTGCTACGACCCTGATATTCAGCCGCAACTTTCCTCTGATGATGCGCGAAACGTCCAGCAAATCTTCAATCAGTGCAGACTGCGCCCGTGTGTTGCGCTCAATCACTTCCAGCCCGCGACTCAGGGTGGCCGGATCAGGCGTCCTGTTGCGCAGCACCTGCGCCCAGCCGAGAATTGAATTGAGCGGCGAACGCAGTTCATGAGAGACCACTGTCAGAAATTCATCTCTGGCGCGGCTCGCCTCCTCGGCGGCAGCCTGTGCTGCTTCAGCCCTGGCCTGCGCGTTCCGTCGCACGGCGTTGAGCCAGATGATGACGGACGAAACGGCCACAAACTCAATCATCCGCAACGCCCCGCTGCCGTTTCCAACAGTCAGCGAGCCAATTGGCTGGAAGATGAAGTGAGCGCCAGTCAGTGCGCTCAGCAGCAGCGTCACCAGTCCCGGCCCTGTCCCGCCGTACCAGGAACTGAGCATGACGCCAAAGGTAAGAAGCAGCAGCGTGTTCGGCTCAGTTGTCGGGTCGTCAATCAACAGCGTCACGCTCAGGGCGAGCGCGCTGATCAGCACGGCCACCCCATACTGAATCCACCACAGGTCAGACCTGCGCAGAAAATACCGGCTTGCCATATACTCCCTTTCACACGCGGCAGAAGAATTTCCCGGAACGCCGTTCAGGCGCGAACTCCGGCTTCTTCGGTCAGCAGTTTTCCGGTTTCCTTTCGCTCTTCGAGCAAACGATGGGCCAGCAGGTAAACCGCCGGCAGCACCAGCAGAAGCACTACGGCTGAACTGATCATGCCGCCGACCACCACGCGGGCCAGCGGGCGCTGTGTTTCCGAGCCAACCCCTGTTGCCACCGACGCGGGCAGCAATCCGATGGCTGCTGCGAGCGCCGCCATCAGCACGGGACGCATCTGTAACTCTGACCCGCGCCGCACAGCTTCACCGAGCGGCACGCCTTCGTCGCGCAACTGCCTGATGCGCGCCAGCAGAATCACGCCGCCGAGTACCGAAACGCCAAACAATGAAATGAATCCGACCGCCGCCGAAATGCTGAAATTTGTCCCGGTCACAAACAGCACCAGAATGCCGCCCGTGAGCGCCGGAGGCATCGAACACAGCAGCAGCAGCGAATCGCTGACGCTTTTGAAGGCGCTGTAAAGCAGAAAGAAAATAATCACGATGCTGACCGGAATGACGATCAGCAATCGCTGCACGGCTTCCTGCAATTCCTGAAACTCACCGGCCCATTCGTAATGATAACCAGCAGGCAACTGCACCTGCTCGCTGATCCGCGCTTCAGCTTCGGCAATCGTGCTTTGCAGGTCGCGGCCCCGCACGCTGAATTTGATCGGAATGTAGCGCGCATTGTCTTCGCGATAGACAAACGAAGCGCCGGTCTGTTTTGTAATCTCAGCCACCTGCCGCAGCGGAATGCGCTGACCGTCGGGCGTGCTGACGGGGATGGCCGCAATGGCTTCGATGTTTTCGCGGTACTGCGGCTGAAAGCGCACGACCACATCAAAGCGACGTTCACCATCGAGCACCTGCGTCACGGCCTGGCCGCCAATCGCCGCCTGCACCGTGCCGTTCACATCACTCGGCAGCAGGCCGTAACGCGCAGCCTGCTGCCGGTCAACGCGAATCAGCAGGTTGGGCTGTCCCAGTTCGCCAAACACGCCGAGATCCGCAACGCCTGAAATGTGACTCATCACGGCGGCAATCTGCTGCGCCGCGCTTTCCAGCTTTTCGAGATCGTCACCAAAGAGCTTGATTGAATTTTCGCCCTTCACGCCCGACATGGCCTCTTCAACGTTGTCCTGAATCGCCTGCGAAAAGTTGTAATCAATGCCGGGAATCGCGCGCAGTTCGGCATCAAGCTGCCTGACCAGATCGGCTTTCGTAAAGCCGCGCCGCCATTCATCAAGTGGTTTGAGTTCGACCACGAATTCACAGTTGAAATAACTGGTCGGGTCAGTGCCGTCTTCGGGCCGCCCAAGCTGGCTGATGACGGTCGTAACTTCCGGGTGCTTTTTGAAAATCGCCCGCATCTGATCGGCAAGCTGACTGGCATAGCTGAATGAAATCGTATTAGGCATCGAAGCGCGCACGTACAGATTGCCCTCTTCCAGCTTCGGCATAAATTCGCCGCCGAGCAGCGGCACGATGGCGAGGGTTGCCGCCAGCACCAGCACGGCTGTCCCCACAGCCAGCGCCGGATGCGCCAGCGCAATCCGCAGCACCCGTGAATAGACGCGACGAATGCCGCGCACGATAAAAGTCTCTTTCTCTTCAGCGGCAGATTTGAGGATGAGCGAGGCCATCACCGGCGAAAACGTCAGCGCCAGCAGCAGCGCGCCCGTCAGCGCAAAACCATAGGTCAGCGCCATCGGCCCGAACACTTTGCCTTCAACGCCGGTCATCGTGAAAAGCGGAATGAAAGCCGCGATGATGATCGCGGTCGAAAAAAGAATCGGCACGGTGACTTCGCGCGCCGCGTGCAGCGTCGTGATTTTCACATTGCCGCGATACGGATAATTCGGCTCGGCAAGATGGCGGCAGATGTTTTCAATCATCACCACCGACGCATCAACGATGATGCCGAAATCAATCGCGCCCATCGAAATCAGATTGGCCGAATCGCCGCGCAGCACCATCAGCACAAACGTAAAGAGCAGCGAGAGCGGAATCGAAAGCGCCACGACGAGCGACGCGCGCAGGTTGCCGAGAAACGCGAGCAGAATCAGCGCGACCAGCGCCATGCCTTCAATCAGCGTGTGCGTCACGGTGCGTGTTGTCAGGTTGATCAGGTCAGTGCGGTCATAATACGGCACAATGCTGATGCCTTTGGGCAGGCCGCCGTGATTGAGCTGTTCGACTTTGGCGCGCACTCGTTCGAGCGTCGGCAATGACTGTTCGCCGCGCCGCATCAGCACCACGCCCTGCACAATGTCCGGCTGATCGTCGCGCCCGACGCGACCCATCGGAGTTCTCGCGCCGATGCTGATTTCGCCCAGTTGCCGGACATAAACCGGAGTGCCGTTTTTCTGAGTCACGGCGACATTGCCAATATCATCACTGTCACGAAACAACCCGATGCCGCGCACGTTGTAACTCTGCACGCCAAGTTCCAGGTAGTTTGCGCCGACATTCGCATTGCTGCCCGCCAGCGCATTCATCACCTGCGGCACGCTGATGCCGAAGGCAATCAGTTTGTTCGGATCAAGATCAACGTGAAATTCCTTCACCTGGCCGCCGAATGAAACGACATCAATGACGCCGGGAATCTGCTTGAACTGTCGTTCCAGAATCCAGTCTTCAGCCGTGCGCAGATCCATCAGGCTGACGCCGTCACCCGTGAGCTGATAACGAAAGATTTCACCGACCGCCGACTGCGGCGAAAGCTGCGGCTGCACGCCCGCAGGCAGCGCGGCCATCTGCAAACGATTCAAGACCTCCTGCCGGTCGAAGTTGTAATCGGTTTCGTATTTGAAATAGCACTTGATGTCTGACAAACCGAACAGCGAAATCGAACGCAGGTGATCGAGTCCCGGCATGCCGTTGAGCTGCGTTTCAAGCGGCACGGTGATCTGCCGTTCCATCTCTTCAGCCGACCAGCCCGACTGCTGCGCGATGATTTCAATCGTCGGCGGCGACGGGTCGGGGTAAGCTTCGATATTGAGCTTTTTGAAAGCGAACAGCCCGCCGACAAGCAGCACGACCGCCAGCGACACCACCAGCAGCCGTTCACGCAAAATGATTTCGATCAGTTTATTCATCGCGTTATTTCAGCAGCAGCGCTCCTTTCGTCACCACGCGCTCGCCGGGCTGCAACCCTGAAGTAATCACCACCTGACCTTTCTGTTCGGTTCCGGCACTGACCCTGCGCTCTCGAAAGTGGCCGGGCGACGCTTCGACAAAGACAACTGAATCGCTTCCGGCTGAAACAACCGCGCTCGCGGGCACAACCGGTTCATCACGCTGCGCGGCGGCGATGCGAATGCGCGCAAACATATCCGGCTTGAGCAGGTGCTGCTGATTGCTGACCTGGCAGCGCACGCGCACCGTGCGTGTGGCCGGATCAACGGTCGGACTGATAAAGGTGATGCGCGCCGGAAAGGTGCGATTCGGATAAGCCTCAACGCTGACCAGGACGGGCGCACCGGCTTTGACGGCGGCCAGGTCGCTTTCGTAAACATCGGCCTGCACCCACAGCGTTGACAGATCAGCAATCAGAAACATCGGATCAGGCGCATCAGGTTTGATGTACTGGCCCGGCCCGATTCTGCGGTCAACGATGGTGCCTGCAATCGGCGCGCGAATCGTGATGCGGCGGTCAACGCTTCTGAGTTCTGACGTGCGCGTGCCGGACTGAATTTCACTGGCGGTTTTGCCAAACAGCGCCAGGCGGTTTTCAGCAATGGCAACGGCGGCATCAGCGCGGCGCGCTTCTTCCTGCACGCGGGCCAGATCGGTTTCGGCCTGTTGCAGATCGCGCGTCGCAATCGCTTCGCGTTCGTGCAGGCGGCGGGCGCGTTCGGCGGCTTTCTGCGCGGCCTCCAGCGCGATGCGCGATTTGTCGGCATCAGAACGCGCGGCTGACAGGTCATTGAAGGCGGCAATCACTTCCGGCGATTCGATAACGACGAGCGGCTGACCGGCCCTGACGCTGTCGCCCCGGCTGGAGAGCACTTCAATAATTCGCCCGGCATAAGGTGTAAACACGGGCGTCTGACGATCTTCATTGAAGCTGACCCGCCCGGTCGTGTTGCGATCTTCGATGACGGTCTGTGTGCCGACCGGCTCAACGACGAGCTGGCTGAGTTGTGCGGCTTCAGGCACGATCAGATCAGACGGTGGCGCGACACTGGCAGCTTCATCCGGTTTCCTGACTTCACGCGCCTGCCTGAAGTGCAGCCACGCAAAGACTCCGGCAATCATCGCCACTGCCAGCAGCATCAGACTGGCGTGCCCACGATTCAGGCTGAAGGCAGGCCTGAAGCGGAATCCCCCCCGGTGAGTTGTTGCTGAAGCATCGGTCAGCACTTTTGCGGTGGCCGACTGCTGAGGCGATGCGGAACCGGTCATCAGTTGTTCGGCCTGCCGGGTAATGTCGTGTCGTTCAGTCTGTGGCTCAGCGATCAGAATTTCATCGGCTTCCTTCAATTCGGTCATTGCTCTGCTCCGTGCCCTGGGTGTGCCGGTAACGAACGCTGACCATCAATGCCTGACGGCAGTTGACGACTTCAGCGCCGGAAAACCGTGCGATTCAGCAAGGGAAATAAAATCAGCAGGAGAGAGCAAGAGGCGGGCTGCGCCCGGTGAGTGGCAGAAGTGCGACAGCGGCAACATCCCTGTATCCGGCCTGATGACAGTCAGCCGCGAAAAACTGCGGAGCCGGTGTCACACGGGCAGATTCAAAAACCGGCCCGTCAGACCGCGCCGCCGCATCAGCAGCGTGCCGGGCAACGGGCGGTGTTGAGATGTCTGTTTCGGCGTCGAGTCCGAGCAGCGCGCCGATGCCTTTGCGAAAAGGCCGATCATCAGGCATAGCCTGAAAATGGCCTTTGCCATCACCCGTCCAGATTCTGAACAAGAGCGGTTCAGTCGTCGAAACCCAGACCAGGTCGTAATCATTGTCGTGATCAATGTCACCGGCCAGCAGCCTGCCGCGATCACGCGTGTCGTTATGAAAGTGAAGCTGTGTCGGAGCCGAACCGCTCAGTGTCAGGCGAATGCTCTGTTCATCACTTCTGCCTGCAAGCTCGGCGCAGTCAGGCCGGGCATCGCCATCGAAGTCAGAATAAAGCGGTGTGAAGGGCAGCAAAATCGGGCGAGCCGCTTCAGCGCGCAAACGAGGGCTGACCAGACCGTTCGCTGAAATGGCCAGCAGCAACGGCGCCGCCATCATGACGATGACCAGCCACCAGCCTCGTTTGTCGCCGTTACGGCTCGCTCGCATGAGTGGGTACTGTGCAGACTCAATTCAACAAATGGCAGAAAGCTCTGCCTCTGCCGCAGTCGAGCAACCACTGTGCCAGCAGGTTAATCCGCGCCAGGTGATCAGCGGGACAGCAAAGAAAGACTGTTACCGGCACGCGCCGCCTGGTCAGCATCCGGCGGCAGCGTGGCAAAAATGAAGTTCGAGCGAGCAAAGCTGCATAACTGACACACTGCCATCCCGCGTCGCGCGCGCAACCCGGCCTGAAATTGTTCAGGCCGACGCGCGGAGAGCGCCCGTTTTACGATCAATTTGCTGATGACGCGCTATTGGTTGAATTGGGCAGGGCCGCGCGTTGACAGTCTCACCGGCTTTTACTTATAGTGCGAACGATTCATAGCGGTATTTTTCTGAAGTGTATGTCAGAACTTTTTCAGGAAGTTAAAGACCAGTTTTCGGGTCATGCGGCAGCCGCAGACAGGACTCAGGAAGCGCCGGACAGCCTGCTTCCGCCCTGTTGTCATTCCGGCTGCACGGTCTGTGTGCTGGATTACCCGGAACTGTTTATGAACGTGGAACCGGGCGGTGATGAACCGGCCCGTCAGCTTGCAATGCTGGAAGCGGTGGAACAAGCCCTCGCGCAGACTGAAGGTCAGTAAATGTCATTCGGGCCTGTGATTCACCACATTTTTTATTCAATCACCCGCTGCATCAACCGACCGCAGGTCTGACAGCCTGCGATCCAGACAGGAGCCTGAATGGACGACCAGAGAAAACAGGAATTATCTGAAATCATCGGGACGCTGGAAGCGCGTTTCAAGCATTACGACGAAGTTTCTGAGCGGCGCGACCATGAAGAAATGGCGCGGGCCTTCAACAGTGTCACCAACGACTTTGAATATGCGCTGCAAATGCTGCGCGCCGTCCGCGACGGGCGCGGCTTCGATCAGGAAGAAGAGTAAAACTATGGCAGGTTGTTGAGTGCAGATTGCAGATTTACCAGCCTCTTTCATCACACAATCTGCAATCTGCATTCTGCAATCTTTATTTTTAATCCCCTTCCTTTCACACCTTTCCGTCAGACCAACAATCAGGGAGGAACGCTGCCATGGCAACTGAGACCATTGCACGCACAGGCGTGACAGACGAGGCCGGTCACAAACCTTACGTCGCCGCCTCAACCACGCTGGCCGAATTCACCCCCCGCGCCGTCATTCTCGGCGTGCTGTTCGGCCTGCTTTTTGGCGCTTCAACCGTTTACCTTGGCCTCAAGGTCGGTCTGACGGTGAGCGCGTCAATTCCGATTGCGGTGCTTTCGATCACGATCCTGCGCGCTTTTGGCCGCGCTTCGATTCTCGAAAACAACATCGTGCAGACGACCGGTTCAGCCGGTGAATCAATTGCGGCGGGCATCGTCTTCACGATTCCGGCGCTGCTGATTCTCGGTCTTGATCTCGATGTCATGCGCACGGCGCTGATCGGACTGACGGGCGGGCTGCTCGGTGTGCTGCTGATGATTCCGCTCCGTCGTTCGCTGATCGTCAAGGAGCACGGCGTGCTTCCCTACCCTGAAGGCACGGCCTGCGCTGAAGTGCTGATGGTTGGCGAAAAGGGCGGCAGCGATGCCAAGACCGTTTTTATGGGCTTTGGCGTCGGACTGGTTTACAAGTTCCTGATGGCGGGTTTCAAATTCTGGAAGGAGATTCCCGACAAGGTGCTGGCGTGGTATCAGGGCGCGCGCGTCGCGGCTGAGATTTCACCCGAACTGCTTGGCGTCGGTTACATCATCGGCCCGCGCGTCGCGTCGTATATGTTCGGCGGCGGCATTATGGCCGCGCTGGTGCTGACGCCGATCATCAAATTTTTCGGCGCGGGACTGACGACCAATATCTTTCCTGCGGCGGCGGGCGAACTGATCGGCAATATGAGTGCGGGTCAGGTCTTTGATCGTTACGTGCGCTACATTGCCGCCGGAGCTGTCGCAGCGGGCGGCATCATCAGCCTGGGCCGGTCATTGCCCACGATCATCGCCGCGTTCAGAGCGGGCGTGAAGGATTTCGGCGGCAGCGGCAACAGGGGCGCGGCAGTGGCGCGCACCGAACGCGATCTGCCGATTCTGTATGCGATGGGCGGCATTGTGCTGCTGCTGATTATCGTCACGCTGCTTCCCGGCTTTGGCGTTGATCCGCTCTCGGCCATTCTGATTCTGGTCTTCGGCTTCTTCTTCGTCACCGTGTCATCGCGCATCTGCGGTCAGATTGGTTCGTCTGCCAATCCGATTTCGGGGATGACGATTGCGACGCTGCTGTTTACTTCGCTGATCTTTCTGCTGATCGGACGTTCAGGCGCAGGCGAGCGAGTCATTGCGCTGACGGTCGGCGCAATTGTCTGCGTGGCGGCAGCGAATGCGGGCAACACCTCGCAGGATCTGAAGACAGGTTACATCGTCGGCGCAACTCCGGCGCGGCAGCAGGTCGGTCTGATGATCGGCGCGGTGACTTCAGCCGTTGTCGTCGGCTGGACGCTGCTGTTTCTGAACAACTCGGCCATCAACATCCTGCCGCGCGTTTATCCGAACTACACTGCGCCTGCGAGCGAAGTCAAAGAGGCGTGGACGGCGAAATCCGAAATCGAGGATGGCAAGACCTATCGCGTGCTGCGCCTGCCGGTCGAAACCGACGCGGGCGATGGCAAAACGAAAATTCCGGCGGGCAAATATCTGGTCGGTGATGACGGAAAGATTCATTACCTCGTCAACCCCGGCGTTGGCGGCATCAGCGAAAAGGTGACGACTGAACGAATCGGTGAACTTCAGGGCCGCGCTTTCACCGAAGGCCAGAATGTCAAAAAAGCCGGACAGGCTCGCGGACTTGATGATCAGCTTTACGACAAGGTCGTAGTGACCGGCCTCGGCCCGAATCAGCGCACGCTGCTGGTTGATGCGACGGGCAAAGCGCATTACGAAGTTGAATCCGCCGATACGAAGCTCCAGGCGCCGAAGGCCGCGCTGATGGGCATTCTGGTTGACGGCGTGCTGACGCAGCGGCTGCCCTGGTCGCTGATTCTGATCGGCGCGCTGATTTCAATCTTTATGGAAATCATCGGCGTGCAGGCGCTGCCCGTTGCCGTCGGCATCTACCTGCCGATTTCGACTTCGGCGACGATCTTTGTCGGCGGGCTGATTCGCGCGATCATCAACAAACTGACGGCGAGCGACCGCGCCGAATCGCTGACCGAAGAGGAAACAGGCCGGGGCGTGCTGCTGGCATCAGGACTGATTGCAGGCGGCGCGATTGGCGGGCTGGTGGTTTCGATTTCGCGGGTCGTGGCCGAAAGCGTGGTCAATAAACCCGGCAAGGGCGAAGAGATTCTGGGCATCGGCGGCCACACGGCCATCGCGTCAGGCGCGTGGGCCAATGTTTTCGGGCTGATCATCTTTGCCGGGCTGGCTTACTTTTTGTTTGCGATTGCGCGGCAGAAACAGAGCCGATCCTGATCACGACTGTCATTGCAGTCAGACGGGTCAGGGCGCTTGCGGCTCTGGCCCGTTTTTGTTTATCTGAAATCATTCTGCGCGTGTCTCAATCTGTCCCGCTTGCTCCGCTGGTATTTCGCAAGTTAGATTAGCTGCGGATTGCAGATCCCCTTCCTGCCGTTACGAAACTGACTGGAGACAACTTATATGGCTCTTAAAGTTGCTGACGTTCCGCAGACCTCAAAGCCGGATTCCGCGACCTTTCGCCCTTTTATTCCTGACGCCACAGGCCTGCGTGAATTCTCGCCGCTGCCGCTGATTCTGGGGACGCTGCTTGGCATTGTGTTTGGCGCGTCGTCGCTGTATCTCGTGCTCAAAACCGGCCTGACCGTGAGCGCGTCAATTCCGGTCGCGGTGATCTCAATCACGATCTTCCGGCTGCTCTCAAAAATCGGGCTGCGCAACGCGACGATTCTGGAAAACAACATCGTGCAGACGGCTGGCTCGGCGGGCGAATCCATTGCTTTCGGATTCGGCGCGACGATGCCTGCGATTATGATTCTGGGCTTCAACCTGGAAATTCTGAACGTCATGCTGGTCGGCGTGCTGGGCGGGCTGCTCGGCATCCTGATGATGATTCCGCTGCGGCGCGCATTGATCGTGCAGCAGCACGGCGTCCTGAAATATCCCGAAGGCACGGCCTGCGCTGAAGTGCTGAAGGCGGGCGCGGATGATGAATCGCTGCGCGAAGCTGAACGGGCAGGCACGGCTGAAGTCAGCGAAGCGAAGATCGGCGCAAAGACAATCTTCACCGGCTTCGGCATCGGGCTGGCTTACAAGGTGATGATGGATGCGCTCAGGTGGTGGAAGGAAGTGCCTGAACGTGTCTTTGGCACGCCGTTCAAGGGCGGTTCGGTGTCAGCCGAAATTTCGCCGGAACTGCTCGGCGTGGGTTACATCATCGGGCCGTACATCGCGGGGTTAATGGTCGGCGGCGGCGTGCTGGCTTATCTGGTGCTGATTCCGGCCATCAAGTATTTCGGTGATGCGCTCAGTTCGCCGCTCGCGCCGGGCACGAAGCTGATCAGCGAAATGTCGCCGGATGAAGTGCGCGGCGCTTATGTGCTTTACATCGGCGCGGGTTCAGTCGCGGCGGCAGGCATCATCAGCGTCTTTCGTTCACTGCCAACCATCATCGGCAGCATTCGCAGCGGCCTGCGCGACCTGCGCGGCACGCAGACCACGAGCGGCGAAGCAGCGCCGCGCACTGAACGCGACATTTCGATGAAATGGGTCGTGGGCGGCATCGTGCTGCTCGTGGTGCTGATTATGGCGTTTCGCTCGCTGCACATGAACTTTCTCGGCGCGCTGATGATTATCCTGTTCGGCTTTCTGTTCGTCACCGTGTCATCGCGGCTGACGGGCGAAGTCGGTTCATCATCGAATCCGATTTCAGGCATGACTTACGCCACGCTGCTGCTGACGTGCCTGATTTTTCTGGTCGTCGGATGGACAACGCCGCCGTATTACGTGACGGCATTGTCAGTCGGCGCAATTGTCTGCATTGCGGCTTCAAACGGCGGGACGACTTCGCAGGATTTGAAAACAGGCTTTCTGATCGGAGCCACGCCGAAGTATCAGCAGATTGCGATTCTCTTTGGCTCGCTCGCCTCGGCCATTCTGCTTGGCCCGATTCTGATTCAGCTCAATCAGACGGGAACGGTTTATATGCCGGTGAAGCAGCCTGCGGCTGAAATCCGCGCTGACGTTTCGCAACTGCGCGAACGCGAAGCGATCAAAGGCCCGCAGTCACGCGAGGACAGCAACAGTTATTACGTCTGGCATTACACCGATCAGAACGGCGAAACGAAAAGGTATCTGGTCAACGATCAGGGCGTGCCGGTCTGGCTGGTTGATCCGGGCATCAACGGCGCGCACAAGGAACGGCCCGACGGTTCGACCGTGCCGAAATTCGATGCGCCGAAAGCGGTGCTGGTGTCGTATATCATCAAGGGCATTCTCAATCACAAGCTGCCCTGGGCGCTTGTGCTGCTCGGCGTGATGATTACGATTGTGCTGGAATGCGCGGCGGTGCCGTCGCTGGCGTTTGCGGTGGGTGTGTACCTGCCGATTTCAACTTCGCTGCCGATCTTTATCGGCGGTGCGATTCGCTGGCTGGTTGATCTGTGGCTGAAGAAGAAACTGGCGAGCCGCAATCTGACCGAAGAGCAGTTCAATGCCGAAACCGATAAAAGCCCCGGCGTGCTGATGGCTTCGGGTTACATCGCCGGCGGCGCAATTGCGGGCATCGTGATTGCCTTTATGGCCGGCGTTCTGGTTGATGCCAACAAACGCCTTGAAGACTGGGCCGGAGCGCACAATCCGTTTTACAACGGCGATTATGCCAATCTGCTGTCGCTCATTCCGTTCGCCGTGCTGTGCGTGCTGCTCTATCTGACCGGACGCGAGATTATTCTGAAGCACCGGGCGCGGTAAAATGATGCAGTACCGGCAGAGCCATCAGGCCGGGCAGCCTGACAGAGACTCGAATCACCCGTAGTCACGAATTCATTCGTTCTGCTGCCGTGACTGCGGATTTCCAGGAGCAACGAATGAATTCGTGACTACGGGGGTGTGGCCTGTTTCCCGGCTGGACTGCCGATTTCAAGGCAGTTCGCTGATGCTTCCGGGACTGCACACAAGTTGCTTGCGGATATTCAATTGCAGAACAACTCAGCCCTGAAACGCCTTGCGAATAGATCACGACATAAAAATCCAGGCCGGACGCGCCGCGCAGCAGTCAGCATCATCGGCTGTGACTGAGCGAAAGGCGCTGCGGCAGATGAGCGCCGGTTATGCGGCCATTGCGCTGCTGCTCGTCACGGTCGCGCTGCAACTGCTGGCCGGTTATAATCCGCGACTCGTTGAGCATTATTACAGCCGGGGATTTTATCCTTACGTCGCGGCGGCGCTGGCATTCATCAATCGCCGCGTCAGTTTTTCAATCGCTGAAATGCTGCTGATGCTGCTCGCGGGAGGTGCGTTGTGCTGGCTGGCGGTGCAGGTGCGCCGGGTTTTGAAAAAACAGGTGGTGTGGCGGCAGTGGCTGTTTGCGGCGATGGTCAGGCTGCTGATGGTGGTCAGCGTCAGCGCGCTCACCTTTCTGCTGCTGTGGGGTTTGAATTATCAGCGGCAACCGCTGGCGCAGAATTTTGAATTCACCTCGCGCAAAGCTTCGGCAGATGAACTGGAAGCCATCAGCCGCGTCATCGTCATGAAAGTCAACGAGAGTTATCTGGAAGCGGCGCGTGACCACGACTGGCCGGATCACAGCCGCATCCCGCACGATCCGGCGCAACTGGCGCAACTGATTGAAGAAGCTTACCAACAGGAACCGCTGCTCAAAGGAATTGCGCCGACGCAGGGCGCACCGCCGAAACCTGTGATGTTTTCGCGGCTGATGACGATCTTTGGCATTACCGGCGTTTACAATCCGTTCACGGGCGAGCCGAATTACAACACCGAGCAGCCCGATTTTGAGCTGCCCTACACCATCGCGCACGAAAAGGCGCATCAGCGCGGCTTCGCGCAGGAAGACGAAGCGAGTTTCATTGCCTTTCTGGTCTGCATCAGATCGTCAGACGCTTATGTGCGCTATTCGGGATATATGCACGCGCTCGGTGTGCTGCGGCGATTTGGCAGTGCGCTGCTGCGCGAATCGCTGCCAATCCTGCGTTACAAGGCTGTTTACGATCAGCTTGGCCAGGGGCCGCGCGCTGATCTGGCCGCGTCATCAACTTTCTGGCGACGCTACCAGGGTCATCTGATGACTGTCGGAGAAAGAGTCAACGACACTTATCTCAAAGCCAATCGCGTGACGCACGGCACAGTCAGTTACAGCGGCGTTGACGGGCTGATTATCAGTTATTATCTGAAGTATCAGCATTGAATATCCGGCAGGCTCTGTTTCGGATGAAGCGACGCTTCCCGATTCAGAAGCGTCTGGTTCCTTCGGCCCCGGCAGGCGACTGGTTAATCCATCCGCAGCGGATGTGCGTGTGGCCGATTCAAAAACATCTGGTGCTTTCGGCCCCGGCAGGGGCTGAAAGACTGGCCGGGACGAGGACAAAGCAATCATCGTCATCATTGAATCAGGCCACTGCCAGGGCTGACAGACCGGAGACTTCTGTCCGGATTGAGCTGCTTGTCTGGTGACTTGTCAGCTATTGAAAATTATGAGTACAGCACAATCACTCATCAAACCTGATCTTCGTTCACAACTCAGCGAGGCCATCGAACGCGCGCAGGATTACCTGCTGGCGCAGCAGGAACTCGATGGTTACTGGTGGGCTGAACTTGAAGCCAATGTCACGCTGACGGCGGAATACATCATGCTGCACCGCATCCTGATTCATTCGGATGCGCGCAACCGCTTCAGCAACGGCAAAGACCGCGAAGCACAGATTCAGCAGATGGCGCGTTACCTGCTGCGGCAGCAGTGCGCGCACGGCGGCTGGGAGCTTTATTACGGCGACGGCGGCGAAATCAGCACGACGATTGAAGCTTATTACGCGCTCAAACTCGCGGGCGTGGCGATTGACGATGAACGGATGCAGCGGGCGCGGCGCTTCATTCTCGAACGCGGCGGCTTAACAAAAGCGCGGGTATTCACGAAGATTCACCTGGCGCTCTTTGGCGCTTATCCCTGGGCGGGCATTCCGACGCTGCCGCCCTGGTTTATGTTTCTGCCGAAATGGTTCCCGTTCAATGTCTACACGATGGCAAGCTGGGCGCGGTCTTCGACAGTGCCGCTGCTCGTCGTGATTGATCGCAGGCCGGTTTATGACCTGAAGGTTTACGCCGACGAACTCTTTGCCGAAGGCGGCAGGGACAAGGCTGACACATCGCTCAAAAACAATGACGGCACGCTGGCTGGTTCGCTCTTTCTGGCGGCGGACAAATTTCTCAAGCATCTTGATCGTCACGACATTGTGCCGTTGCGGCAGCAGGGTATTGCGGCGGCTGAACGCTGGGTGATTGAACGGCAGGATACGCCGGGCGACTGGGCGGGCATTGTTCCGGCGATGCTCAATTCGATTCTGATGTTTCATGTGCTTGGTTACAAAGCCGTGCATCCTTACATCAAACGCGGCCTCGATGCGCTGGATCGGTTCTGCATCGAGGAAGGAACTTCGGCAGGTTCTGAAATGCCTGCTTACCTGCGCCTGCAACCGTGCATTTCTCCGACGTGGGACACGGCGCTTGCGCTGACGGCGCTGCTCGATTCAGGCGTGTCGCCGTCGCATCCGCGCGTGATGGCCGCAGGCGAATGGCTGCTGACGAAGCAGATTTTTCGTTACGGCGACTGGGCTGTTTTCAATCGTCAGGGCAAACCCGCAGGCTGGGCGTTCGAGTTTTTCAATGATTACTATCCTGACGTTGACGACACGGCGGCGGTGATTATGGCGCTGCTCGCGCTCAAAACCAGTGATGAAGAGTACAAGCTGGAATGCTGCCGCGCGGCGACTGAGTGGGTGATGACGATGCAGTGCCGGGCGGGAGGCTGGGCCGCCTTCGACATTAACAACACGCAGGATTTGTGGAATCAGATGCCGTATGGTGATTTGAAGGCGATGATTGATCCACCGACGGCTGATCTGACCGGGCGCGTGCTGGAACTGCTCGGACACTGGCGCGACCGGCTCGGCGAAATTCATTACACCGATCAGCAGGTGCAGCGCGCCATTGAATTTCTGCTTGGTTTGCAGGAGCCTGACGGTTCGTGGTGGGGACGCTGGGGCGTGAATTATGTTTACGGCACGTACCTGGCGCTCGTCGGGTTGCAGTCAATTGGTTTCACAATGCAGCGCAGTGAAGCGCAGCGCGCCGCCGCGTGGCTGCGTTCGGTGCAGAATGCTGATGGCGGTTGGGGCGAAACCTGTGAATCGTATAAACGGCCTGAGTTACGTGGGAAAGGGCCGAGTACGCCGTCACAGACCGCCTGGGCTTTGCTGGGCCTGATGGCCGCTGGTGATGATGAATCGGCGGCTGTCACAGCGGGCATTCAGTACCTGCTCGATCATCAGAACAACGACGGAAGCTGGCCGGAAGCGGAATTTACCGGCACGGGCTTCCCCGGACATTTCTACATCAACTATCATCAGTACCGGAATCAGTTTCCACTGACCGCGCTGGGCCGTTATGCCAAAGCCCGGAAAGCCTGACACTGACAAATAAAAGCAGACGCGCCCGGTTCAATTTCGTTCGAGAACTGAAACAGAAAACGCCCCGAATCAACCTCTTTGCCCCATGCTTCACTTCCTCCAGTTACTTGCCGGAACGCTGGTTCTGCGCCCGTATGTCTTCGTCTTTCTGCTGGCCTATTTATTTCTGGCCGTGACGCACATTGGCTGGAAGCGAACGGCTGTGTTCACCGCTCTCGCTTTTATTATCGCCTTCGTTTGCGAATGGCTCTCTGCCGTTGCCGGAACGGGTTTTCCTTTCGGGCTTTATCGTTATTACGACACGACGCGCGACCGCGAATTGTGGATTGCGGGCGTGCCGTTTTTCGATTCGCTTTCGTTCACCTTTCTGTCCTATGTCAGTTGGGAACTGGCGGCGACGGTGCTGGGCAAAAGCACCTTTCTGATTGACACGCTCACGCTCGAACGCGAACGCACGCGCCGCCGCTGGTCAGTCACGCTGCTGGCGGCCTTTCTGATGATGTATCTCGACATCATCATTGACCCGGTGACGTTGCAGGGCGAGCGGTGGTTCCTCGGCAAACTCTACCACTATCCGAACGGCGGCAGTTATTTCGGCGTGACCATCGCCAATTTCATCGGCTGGTTCTTTGTCTGCTTCGTTATTCTGCGGCTGTTCATTGGGGTGGATCTGGCGCTGTTTGGCGACGGGCGCGGCAGCCGCATTCCGGTTGGCGTGCTGGAATATCCCTTCAAGGCGCTCGGCCCGTTCATTCTCTATTTCGGTATTCTGGCTTTCAATCTGCTGATTACTTTCTGGATTGGCGAAAAGACGATGGGCTGGGCCGGAGTCTTCATCACGCTGCCGCTGCTGCTGCTGGTGATCATGTCGCTGCTGCGACATCAGCGTGAACGATAATTCCGGCGTCGAATCATGAAAGTCGCTTCGCCCTGTCCGCCAGCGATATAATGCGCGGCAGGAGGTCAGTTATGGGAGCAGTCCCGGAAGACATTTATCCGGCGCAACAGCTTCACGGCAGGATCATTGCCGACAGATCGCTGGTGCGGCGTTACACGATTGAAGAGTTCAGGGCCGTCGCTGAAGCCCTGCCGGATGACCGGCTGGAACTGATCAATGGAGAGATCGTTATGGCCCCGCCACCCGACCTGATGCACATGCAGTTGACCGATCATCTGCTGGAAATGCTGGCCGATCATAATCGTGAAATCAGGTCGCTGAACTGCCGGATCAGCGGGTCACGTTATTACGAAGTCCCGCAGGCGCTCCAGGATCGCTGGGTGGCGGAAGGCGTAACAGGCCCGCACGAGGTCTGCCCCGATGTTTCGATTTATTACCGCGACTATCTGAAAAAACAGCGTCGCCCGCCTGCACCGCTCGTTATCGAAGTGCTCTCGGTTTCGCATCGCGTTCACATTGACCGCGACCTGGTCATCAAACCTGACATTTATGCCGCGCCTGAAATTGCGGCTTACTGGGTCATTGACCGACGCGACCGCAGCGTCTGGGTTCACGCCGCGCCCAAAGACGGAAAGTACACGCGCATTGCGCAATTCAAGGGCCGCCGCAAACTGCCAGCGCCCGGACTGGAATTTCTGACCATCTCGCCCGCGCAAATCTTTGCTGACTGATTTCAATTCTCAACTGCCCGCTCCTTTCTGCCTCACTGCCCGAATTGCAGTGCAGAAACCGGATAGATTGCCTGCCGCTGAGATCGTAAGATGCGCGTATGAAAACACCTGAAAACAAATACTGGGAGGCTGTGCAGCAGCGCGATGGCCGGTTTGACGGACTGTTTTTTTACGGCGTCAGTTCGACGGGCATTTACTGCCGCCCTTCGTGTCGCTCGAAACAGCCGAAGCGTGAAAACGTGCTTTTCTTTGCGTCAACCGAACTGGCGCGGCAGGCGGGCTTTCGTTCCTGTCTGCGGTGTCGTCCTGATGAGGCTGCGGCAGAAAATGCGCAGGCTGCCCTGGTGCAGCGCGTCTGTTGCGCGATTGCGGCTGAACCTGACGCGCGGCTCAGCCTGGCTGACCTCAGCGCGCAGAACGCCTGTAGCGAATCGCATCTTCAGCGCGTCTTCAGGCGACTGACCGGCATCACGCCCCGGCAATACGCCGAAGCCCTGCGCTCCGGCAGGTTCAGAGCCGAAGTGCAGTCGGGCCAGGCCGTCACGGCAGCCATGTACGAGGCCGGTTACGGTTCAAGCAGCAGGCTTTATGAAAAGGCAGCAGCACAACTGGGAATGACCCCGGCTGTTTATCGTCGCGGAGGCAAGGGCATGAAAATCAACTACACGATCACTGAATGTCGTCTGGGTCGCCTGCTGGTGGCCGCCACTGAACGCGGCATCTGCGCGGTCACGCTGGGCGACACTGCCGAAAAGCTGGAGCAGGATTTATTCCGCGAATTTTCGCAGGCTGAGCTTGAACGCGACGAGGTTACGCTGAATCAGCAGGTGCAGGCTCTGCTCAGGCACCTTGACGGTCAGCAGCCGTGTCCCGAACTGCCGCTGGATGTGCGGGCGACAGCCTTTCAGCAGCGGGTCTGGGCGGAGTTGCGACTGATTCCATCCGGCAGCACGGTTTCATACAGCGAAATTGCGCGGCGTGTGGGTCAGCCGACTGCCACCCGCGCCGTAGCTCGCGCCTGCGCGACCAATCCGGTCGCCATCATCACGCCCTGTCACCGCGTCGTGCGCGAAAACGGCGACCTCAGTGGTTACCGCTGGGGCCTGGAACGAAAGCGCGCCCTGCTCGCCCAGGAGCAACAGCAAAGTCAGTAATCATCAATCCTCCGTTGGCCTTCCCGGTCAGAAATAAAGTTAAAGCCTGCCTGTCCGGCGCCGATAAGGATGCTGGCAGTCATACCAGCCATCGTCCCGCCTGATCGTGTCCGGTTGTTGCCGGACGTGGCGCTTAATAACGGAGGATTGAATGAACAGCTTCTTTGCCCGCACCAGGGATGCCTTCCGGCTTCTGTTTGCAGACAAAACCGACCAGACCGCAGAAACCATTACTCAGTGCAAGGCTGAAATTCACAAGCTGACACAGGCGCTGGATAACCTGGAAAACATCGTCATGCTGTGCGACACCACGCACGACAACAATATTTTTTATATGAACCGCGCGGCGCGGGAAGTGATGATGAAACATCGCGGCTCGCTCAATCAGGGCCTGCGCGGGGCTGATGTTTCCAGCGCCTACGGAAACTCGATTCACCAGTTTCACAAAAATCCTGATCGCATCCGGCAGTTGCTGGCTCAGCCCGGACGCCTGCCGCACCACGCCGACATTCCCATCGGTGACATCACCTTTCGCACCAGCACCTATGCCATTCGTGACAGTCAGGATCCGAACAGGGTGCTCTGTTACATGGCCTGCTGGCAGGACATCACGGCAGAAAAGAAAGTCGAGGATCAGGCCGCCGCAGACCTTGATCGCCGCCGCGCGCTCGAACAAAAGACCCGCGAAATCGCCATCGCCCTGCAGGAGCTGCGCCAGGCTGTAACTGAAGTCGCCAAAAACACGAGCCAGGCGTCACAGGCTTCAATCAATGTCACGCGCAACGCCGCGACCGGGCAGGAAGTCGTCGGCCAGGCAGTCGCCGGAATGCAGAAGGTTGCCGCCGCAGTTCATTCCTCATCGAGCATCATCGAACGCCTCGGCAGCCGCTCAACCGAGATTGGCCGGATCGTTGAAGTCATCGGTGAAATTTCCAGCCAGACCAATCTGCTCGCGCTCAACGCCACCATCGAAGCGGCCCGTGCCGGTGAACACGGGCGCGGATTTGCCATCGTCGCCGCCGAAGTGCGCAAGCTGGCCGAACGGACGAGAGTTTCCACGACCGAAATTGACGAGATCATCCGCGAAGTGCAGAAAGACACGAGCCAGGCTGTCAGCACAATGGAAGATGGCCGCCGCGAAGTTGAAAACGGCGAAACCTCATTCAAAAAGGCCGAGGAAGCGCTGGCGCAGATCGTGCGGGAAATTGATTCCGTCAACAATATGGTCGCCACCATCGCCGCCGCGACTGAAGAGCAGTCCGCCGCCACGACGCAGATTGCCGAGCGCGTCACCGACATTACCGGATAATCACGCTCTGGCGCTGAGGTAAAAATGCCAGAGCATTCTGGCCGCAACCGCGCGCCAGGGCTTCCATCCTTCAGCCATTACCGCCAGTTCGTCCGGTGACGGACGGGCTGGCAGTTTTTTGAGCCGCTGCATCGCCACCGCCAGCGCCAGATCGCCTTTCGGCCAGACATCGGGCCGCCTGAGCGCCATCAGCAGATAAATATCCACCGTCCAGTCACCAATTCCCTTAACCTGCTTCAGCACGATTCGCGCGGCGTCATCATTCATCGCGGCCACAGTCTCAAGATCAAGCTGCCCGTCGAGCAATGCCTGTGCAAGCAGTCGGCAATAGCGCGTCTTCTGCCGACTGAATCCAATCGCTTTGAGTTCCGCATCCGAGAGCGTCAGAAACCCGGTCGGGCTGAGCGTGACGGCCTGGCGCAAACGATCAAACGCCGCCCTTGCTGAAGCCAGCGAAACCTGTTGTTCGAGAATGATGTGAACCAGCGTGGCAAAACCAGTGTCGCGCGCCCACAGCGGCGGCGGGCCGAAGTTTTGCAGAATCCACGCCAGGTCAGTGTCAGTCGCGGCGAGTTGTCGGGCAGCGCGAATGAGATTGCGGTCAGTGATTGTTTTCAGCACCCCGGCATAGTTGCACGCCCGCAGGCCGGAACGCAAAAACTTCCGGTGGCTGTTCAGGGTGAGTCAGATCGCCGCACTCCATATGCTCCGCGTCATTGATACTGCTCACGCATCTGAAAGATTCAGCCGCCAGGTCAGATTTCAATTGCGTGTCCGGGAAGTGTTGCGCGATTTGCCAAAATCGCGCGGCTTACGCGAGCAGGCCGATGGCGCAAGCCGCGCGATTTTGGCAAATCGCGCAACCCAGGTTGTCAATCTGATCTAGTTCACAGTTCCGGCTGAGTTGGTCTTGTCGGACGGTTGCACGGCGGGCAGTGTGATGATGAAGGTTGCGCCCTGACCTGGTCGGCTGCTGGCGGTAATGGTGCCGCGATGGCGTTCGACGATCTTCTGACAGACGGCCAGACCGATGCCGGTGCCTTCGTATTCATCGCGTCCGTGCAGGCGCTGAAAGATGGCGAAGATTTTATCCAGATATTTTTCGTCAAAGCCGATGCCGTTGTCGGCAATTTCCAGCCGCCACACGGCATCCTGCTGATCTGTGCTGCTGACCCTGGCGGCGCGCACGGTGACGACGGGCGGCGTTTCGGGGCGATGAAACTTGAGCGCGTTGCCGATCAGGTTTTGCAGCAACTGTCGCATCTGTGTCGGGTCGGCCTCAATGACCGGCAGTTCCCCGATTTCGACGCGCCCGTCGGTGCGTTCGATGCGCGCTTCAAGATCACCGGTGACTTCGCGTGCAATCAGTTTCAGGTCAACGGCCTTGAAGGGCTGCGCTCTGGTCGTCACGCGCGAATAGGACAGCAGATCCTCAATCAGCACCTGCATGCGCGCCGTTGCGTTCTGCATGCGGGCAACGTAATCGCGCCCGGTTTCGTCGAGCAGGTCGGCATACCTGGCCTTCAGACGGTCACCGAAGGTCTGCACCTTTCTGAGCGGCTCCTGCAAATCGTGCGAAGCGACGGAGGCAAACATCTGCAGTTCCTGATTACTGCGTTCCAGCCGGGCAGCCAGGCCCTGCAATTCAAGGTTGCTGTGTTCGAGCTTCGCGGCAAAATCACGCAATTCGCTTTCGGCTCGTTTGCGTTCAGTAATGTCCTGCAACAGGCCGATGGCGCCGATCAGTTCGCCGCGCGCGTTTCTGAGCGGCGAGTAATTGCCTGCGCGCCACAGCGTCACGCCGTTGGGCAGCGTCAGATGCTGATCGGGCAGCATGATTTTTTCGCCGCTGATCGCCCGCTGATACATCTCACGCACTCCCGGCTCTGCCATATGCGGAAAGACTTCATCAATGCGTCGGCCCGTCACCTGTTCCGCCTGGTAACCGGTCATTTCAGTCATTCGCTGATTCCAGACTACACATTTCAGGTCACGATCCAGCACGATGATGCCTTCGCCAGCGCAGAAGATAACCTGTTCAGTGAAGCGGCTCGATTCAAGCAGGGCCTCTTCAACGCGGCGACGTTCAGCGATTTCAAGCTGCAATTCTTCAGTGCGGGCTTCGGCTGATGCGCGCGCGGCTGAGAGGTGCGCGACCAGATCCTCATTTTCAAATCGCAGGTACAGTGATTCGATCAGCGTCCGGTGCGAGTGCAGCGAGGAGCTGAGCGGCACCATATTAAAGAGCAGCACCATGATGCCCGCGACAATATGAAATTCATCGCCCGACAGAAAAAGATACAGATTGATCGGAAGCTGAAGCGGAATGAAAAACAGCAGAAAAGCCGATTTCACGGGCGACAGTGTCGCTGAAGACGCGGCTCCCATCCCGCTCAGCACCATCAGCAGCAGCAACTGATGCGGCAGCGATTGTGACGGAAAAAGCAGAATGCCGCTGCTGCCCATAATCACGCCGGACAGGAGCAGGCTGTTCAGATAGCGATTCTTCCACCGGCCCGTGTCATCTGCGGTCTGACGGCGGCGATATGCCACGACCAGCCCGACGCGCAGCAGAAAGACCGCTTCGATGCAGATCAGCCAGACGATCAGCCGCGCGTGCGGAATGACGTTGCGCAGCATCCAGACCATCAGAAACATCCCTGGAATCTGAACGGCCAGACTGATCGGGGCATTCTGGTAAAGCTGCCTGACCTGTTCAGTCAGAATGCGCCTGCTGAGACCTGGCGAAAGCTCAGTTTCAGTCGAAGCTGACCTTTGAGGATTGAGCAGATTGAAGAGCATGATAATTAATCAAAACGGGCAATTCTGCGTGACAACACACGAGTGACGTGTGGCGGGAATCACTCTCCATCCTTATCGGCGCACAAGGCTGATTACCTGAGCAGAAATCGCGCGGGCAGCATCAGCCGGGTCAACTGATCGGCCCGGATTGCAGAACGGAATGCAGGAAGAGCGGTGCGATTGAAGGCTGATCTGACCGGCGATGCGCAGACCTCACCCCCGGCATCCCGGCCTGTTGCCGGAATGTTTGTTCGCCAAGCGGCTGTAGTTTCGGTCTGCAACCTGATCCGGCTGATTCTGAAGCTGCGTCGCGGTGAAATACTTCAGAGCGTCAGCGGTGTCGGACGGCCTGCCCCGCACGACGCTGATAAGTTCCCATCAGATGCCCTGTCGCCAGGACGTGCCCCTGCATCGCGCGCTCCAGTTCCTGTTTGCTCGCGCCTGCCGACAGTTGCAGCCGGGTGTCGAGCGCAAACAGACGGAAGAAATAGCGATGCGGACTGCCCGGCGGAGGACACGGGCCACCATAGCCGATTTCATGAAAATCGTTGCGTCCCTGCACCGCGCCGGTTTCTTCCAGCGTGTCGCTCGCAGGCATCGCTTCAGGCAGGCTCGAAACCAGCGGCGGCAGGTTGAAGATCAGCCAGTGTGTGAAGACGCCGGAAGGCGCATCCGGGTCTTCGCAGATCAGCGCGAGGCTTTGCGAATCCTTCGGCAGGCTGCCCCAGCGCAGCGGCGGCGAAATGTTGTCGCCATCGCAGGTGTATTGCACCGGGATGGATGCGCCTTCCGCAAAAGCATTACTGAGAATTTGAATGTCCATAACTTACCTCCTCCGAGCAAACATCGCCCGGCAGGTCGGAATAACCGGGGCGTTGAAGTCAGACAGCGCGGCGCGGTTGCCATCACGCATCGGTCACGCCACGCGGTTTCATCATCATCTCTGCTGAGCGAAAAGCCCTGTTCGGTTCTGCTGACGCTTCCTGTGTCAGCCGGGCAACTCAGCTCTTGTCAGTGGGCAGGATGATGTACTGCTTTTGACAGCAAAGGCGATGCCACAATCGCCGATCACCGCGCGCCACAGCCACCATCACCCGCACTGACGATGAGCGCGAAAACAACAATCAGCCGCGCCGGAAGAACGCCGCGCAGGAAAGATGCAGGCCGATTCCTGCCGCTCCAGTCCGCAGCCTGACCGCGCGCTTCACGCAACTGGCACTCTCCTTGCAAGCTTTCAGATACAGGTTCTCCCGTTCATCATTCCCTGCTTGTTCGTGATTTTCAGTTGCGGGCACAGGCAGATCATGAAACAAGGCTGAGGGAGGATTAAGCCATGCAACAGACCAGCAATGAACCGACAGGTGACTGGCAGCAGAGTGTGCAGATTCCATCAGGCGGCGCGCGGCTTGAGGGTGAGTTGAGTATTCCGCACCAGGCGAGCGGCCTGGTGCTTTTCGCTCACGGCAGCGGCAGCAGTCGTCACAGTCCGCGCAATCAGTACGTGGCGCGCGTCATTCGTGAAGCAGGCATCGGAACGCTGCTTTTCGACCTGCTGACCGCAGAAGAAGAGTCAGTGGATATTTATACGCGCCATCTGCGCTTTGACATCAGCCTGCTGGCTGATCGTCTTGCAGACGCTGTGCGCTGGCTGGAAAGCGAACAGGCGTTCCCGGGCAGACGAATGAATCTGCGTCCGGGCTTTTTCGGCGCGAGTACGGGCGGCGGGGCGGCGCTCGTCGCTGCGGCGCGTCTGGGCGAAAAAATCGGGGCAGTGGTCTCGCGCGGCGGGCGGCCTGATCTGGCGGGCGCGGCGCTGCCGCAGGTCACAGCGCCGACCCTGCTGATTGTCGGCGGACGCGATGAACCGGTGATTGAGCTGAATGAAGCGGCCTTTGCGCAGCTTCAGTGTGAAAAAGAGCTGAAAATCATTCCCGGCGCGACGCATTTGTTTGAAGAACCGGGCGCGCTTGAAGCGGTGGCGCGCCTGGCGGCGGACTGGTTCCGCGCACAGTTACAACCGCATCAGTTCAGTAAAACTTCGATTTGAAAGGAGGAGAAAAGCAATGGCTAAAGCAAGAGAAGCAACACAACAACCGGATGAAAAATCGGCGGGACTGGCGCGCCGCGAAACGCCAGGCATGGCGCACTGGTCGGCAAGTCCATTTTCATTAATGAGCCGCTTCGCTGACGAAATGGAGCGTGTGTTTGAAGACTTCGGCTTCGGGCCAGGACGGCTGATGTCGCGCGGCTGGGGCGAATTCGGACGCGGCGGCTGGTCGCCGCAGATTGAAGCCTTCGAGCAGGGCGGGCAGTTTATCGTCCGTGCTGATCTGCCGGGGCTGAACAAAGACGATGTCAAAATAGATGTCACTGATAATGCGCTCACCATTCAGGGCGAACGCAAACAGCAGCGCGAGGAGAACCGCGAGGGTTTCTATCGCAGCGAACGCAGCTACGGCAGTTTCTATCGCAGCATCCCGCTGCCGGAAGGGACTGATGCTGAGAAGGCAAAAGCCACTTTCCGTGATGGTGTGCTTGAAATCACGATGCCCGCACCGCAACGCGAAGAACAACGCCGCCGGATCGAGATTACAAGCTGATCCGCAACGACTGAAGGGAGGAGATGATGAAAACTCAGAAACAACAGGAGCCACAGAGAGGACAGGAAAGCAGGCGCGAGAGCGGGCTGCCGGGCGGCGGGCAGGGCCGCACGGATGAGGTGGGCAGATCGGGCGTTTACCCGATGTCCGGCCCGCTGCCTGATGATCCTCAGGCCCGGACGCACGGGATGGCCTCGTGGGGACAGGGCGAGCGTGGCGCTGCCGGTTACGAAGATCACGGTGAATCCGGGATCGCCAACTTCACGCAGTGGACGAACCCTGACAATGCGCAGGCATCCCGTTCCGGCGGACAGGCAGGCCGATCCTGGAAGAGCGCCGGAAGAAACTGGACGATGAAAAAGCGGGAACTGACCCTGCCACAACTCGCCCTCATCGCAGGCACGCGCGGAATGCTCGGCGCCGGGCTGGGATTGCTCCTCGCTGGCAGGCTCGATGACGACACGCGGCGGGCCGTCGGGTGGACGCTCGTGCTGGTGGGAGCAGTGACCACAGTTCCGCTGCTGATGCAGGTGCTGGAGCAGCCGGAAAAAACTGCACAGCGGCCCGCATCTGGCTGACAAGTTGCCAGACGCGGCCCGCCCGCGTCTGGCGGCCTGGTGCAAATGACAAGAGAGATTTGAAGGGAGAGAACATGGCAGGAGAAAGCAAAACCACGACGAATCATCACGAGATCAGGAAATGGGCAGAGGCTCGCGGCGGGCATCCGGCAACGGTCAGGCGCACGGGCGATCAGGACGAGCCGGGCGTTTTGCGCATTGATTTTCCGGGCTACAGCGGCGAACAGTCGCTGGAAGCGATCACCTGGGACGCATTTTTCGAGAAGTTCGAGGAGAGCAGGCTGGCTTTCGTTTATCAGGATGAGACAGCCGATGGCAAGCCGAGCCGTTTCTGCAAGCTGGTCAGCCGCGAAACGACGAGCGGCAGGAAATCTTCTGCGGGCAGCAGATGACCGAAAGGCAATTGATGATGCGCGGGAAGGAAAGGTAAAGCCGATGCACAGCAGCCCGCACGAGCTGACTGATCGTTTCATCATTTTCGGCGGCACGGCCAGCCCCGATCTGGCCGCCGCCATCGCTGCCGAACTGGGCACGCCGCTCGGTGCCTGTGCGGTCGAACGGTTCCCGGATGGCGAGCTTTCCGTGCGGCTTGATGAACCGGTGCGCGGGCGCGAGGTCTTTCTCGTGCAATCCACCTCGCCGCCGGTCAACGATCATCTGATTGAACTGCTGGCCTTTGCCGACGCCTGCCGCAGGGCTTCAGCAACTCATCTGACTGCGATCATTCCTTACTTCGGTTACGCGCGTTCTGACAAACGGCAGGCACGCCGCGAACCGATCACAGCCAGTATGGTGGCCGAACTGCTTCAGGCCGTCAGTGTCAGTCATGTGGTCACCCTGGATTTGCACGCGCCACAGATCGAAGGTTTCTTCCGCATTCCGGTGGACAGCCTGACGGCGCTGCCCGTGCTGAGTCAGGCAATCAGCCAGCGTTGTTCGCCCGATACGGTAATTGTTTCGCCCGATGTCGGGCGCGCAAAGCTGGCGATGGCTTACGCTGAGCGACTCGGCACTGACTTTGCGGTGCTGCACAAGCGGCGAGCGAGCGGAACCGAGCTTGAGATGACGCATCTTGCAGGCAATGTGCGCGACCGTTCGTGCCTGATCGTGGATGACATGATTTCGACCGGCGGCACGATAGTGGAAAGTGTGGCGGCCCTGCGACGTGCGGGGGCGCGACCCGAAATTAAAGTCGCAGCAACGCACGGCCTGTTCGTTGACGGCGCGCGCGAAAGACTAAGCGAGACGGGCGTGCAGGAAATTATCGTGACCGACACAGTGCCGCGCCATGCTCAACCCTGGCCGCAACTTCATGTGGTTTCCAGCGCGCCGCTGCTGGCTGCCGCAATACGCCGCTTCCTGACCGCCGGATCACTCAGCGATCTGTGTTGAGGCGCGCAGGCAGCGGCCCTGAAGGCGCAGAAGGAGAATGATGGCTGAGAGATTCAGGAATCGAACGGAAGCGGGTCGGCTGCTGGCGCAGCGATTGACGGCTTACGCCAGGCGACCTGACGTGCTGGTACTCGCGTTGCCGCGCGGCGGGGTGCCGGTGGCGTATGAAGTCGCTGCGGCATTGCAGGCGCCGCTTGATGTTTTTCTGGTGCGCAAGCTGGGCGTGCCCGGACACGAGGAACTGGCGATGGGCGCCATAGCTTCAGGTGGCGTGCGCGTGCTGAATCAGGATGTCGTGCAATACCTGCATATTCCGGCGGACGTAATTGACGCGGCGGCAGCACGGCAGCAGCAGGAACTTGAACGGCGCGAGCGAGCTTACCGCGATGATCGCCCCGCGCCTGAGATCAAAGGCCGCACGGTGATTCTGATTGATGATGGTCTGGCCACCGGCTCAACAATGCGCGCGGCAGCGCAGGCGCTTAAAGAACAGCATCCCGCCGCAATCGTTGTTGCGGTGCCGGTCGCCGCGAGCCAGACCTGCGATGAATTCAGAAACGAAGTGGACGAGGTCATCTGCGCCCTCACGCCCGAACCGTTTTATGCCGTCGGATTGTGGTATGAAGATTTCACGCAGACGACAGATGACGAAGTGCGCGACCTGCTTGCACGGGCGGCTGATCGGCAGTCAGTCACGCGCCCGGGTGAACCGGATAAAGCACGGTCTCAGTCACCGGCCTGAAGCGGCGGCCTTTTGTTTATGCGCTCTGAGCAGCTCAACCGCTTTGTCGGCCAGTTTAATCAGGTGTTTGTGCGCGCGGTTGCCATTGGTCAGAATGGCAAAGCCGAGTTTCTGGTCACGATTGCCGAGCAGAAAGGCCGTGTAACCAGGCACGCTGCCGCTGTGCGCGAAAAACCGTTCGCCGTTTCTGTCCTCAACCCACCACGTCAGCCCGAAGCCCGCCTGTTCGCCACCCCACAACTCTTCGATTGGCCCTTTGAATTGCGGGTACTGCTTCGTCAGCATCTGATTGTGCGTTTCGGCGCTGAGCAGTTGCCGTCCCTTGAAAGTGCCGCTGTTGAGATTCGCAATCAGCCAGTTGGCCTGATCGGTCACAGTGCCGTAAACCAGACCCGCCGGCCACACTGCCGCGCGCAGCCGCTGCGTCGGCACCTGTTTCTTTGTCGCCGCGTCAAAGACATAAGGAATTGACAACCGCTCTTCCATCTCAGGCGTGATCGCAAAGACAGTGCTGTTCATTTCCAGCGGCGTGAACAGATGTTCCTGCACGTACTGCCGGTACGGCACGCCGGAAAGTTTCTGCACCAGATAGCCGATGAGCGAATAGGCCATATTTGAATAGACGACCTTTTTGAGCGGCGCATCGGTGACTCTGAGCGAACTGCTCAGATAATCCTCAAGCTTCGGCGGCGCCTGGTCGCCCCACAACGGAAACGGCCCGAAGTCAGCAGGCATTCCCGAAGTGTGCGTCAGCAGGTGGCGAAAGGTGACAGGCTGCTGCGGGTCTTCGCCCTGAATTTTGAAGTCGGTCAGATAGCGGCTGACCGGATCATCAAGCTTGAAGCGGCCCTGCTCCATCAGTTGCAGCAGCGCGACGGTTGACATGGCCTTGAAAGTCGAGCCGATCAGATAGACCGTGTCAGTCTTTGCCGGAACCTGGGCGCGCACGTTCGAGTAACCATAAGCTCCCGTCCAGATGATGCGATCACCCGCCACCAGCGCCACCGTGCAGGACGGAATGTTGCCTTCCTGCATCGTCCGCCTGATTTCAGGTTCCAGTTCCGCCGCCAGCCGTTCGACATTGAGTGTCTGTGCCGCCACACTCACCGTCATCAGCAAAACAACCAGTAAACACAGGGCCACACGCAATTGCGATTTCATCCAGTCAGCCTCCTTCAGAAAATGTTCGACTATTATTCAGGCCACAAAAACAAGGAACGTGAACAAGGAGAGCAGGCGTCCCGCCTGCATGACTTCCGCAAAAGGCGCTTTGATTGAAACCATGCAGGCGGGACGCCTGCGTTCCTTGTTTGCTGCGTTTCAATTTGTGTTCATTCGTGGCTGGTTTTGAATTACCACTACAGCCTGAACAGCCACGACAGTTTGATGAATAACTGCTTTCCGTCATTGATGAAGCGATTCGGGTAACGCGTAATGTCAGCGCCGAGCGGCGTCTGAATCAGATCGAGATTTTGCAGGTTGCTGTTGTAACCAACATAGAGCGCCGTGCCCGGATTGAGCTGCCACGCCACCAGAAAATCAGCATTGAAGTTTTTCGTCGTCTGTAAGGAAGTCAGCGACGGATTGGCCAGCACGGCGCTGTATTGCACGATGGTGCGCAACGAGAGTTCACGGCTGAACTGCCAGTTGAATTTCGAGCGGATGATATGGTTATTGAAAATATTCGCTCCGGTCGGACGATCAACAGCCCGCGACAGAATGTAAGTATTGTCCACGCGCAGCGGCCTGAGCGGGCGCAGCGTCAGCGTCAGATTCAGATTCGAGCGATTGGTCAGAAACGGTTCGCGGCCTGCGGGCGGCGCAAAGTTGATGCCCGGATAAATAAATAATTCGGCCTGCACCGTCGCCTGCGGCAGATAGGACGAACTCAGCACCAGGCCTCTGAAGGGACTTGAAAAATCCAGGCTGCGCGTCAGCCCTGAAAAATCCTGCGGGCGCAATCGCTCACGGTTGTCGCCCTGAAAGACGCTGACCTGCGTGCGTCCGGTAAATTCAAAATTGAGCGCGTGCGTCACAAACCAGTCCAGCCGCGTACCGCTGTGATCGAAGTTCACTTCCTGATTAAACCTTGGCCCCCACGAAGTCAGAATCCGGCCTTCGGGCCGGAAGCGATAATTGATCGTGGACTGAAGGTGACGAATATCGGTGCGCGGAATGAATCCGGTCAGCGCGCGAAAGCCGGGGCTGCGGTCGTTGTATTGAAAGTTGTACTGAAACTTGCGCCCGCTGCGTTCAAGGCTGAAATCATAGGCCGGGCCTGCGAGGCGGCTGCCATCAGCTTCCGTTGTCACGCTCGTCACGGCCTGAAAGCGCGCCACCCAGTTGGAATTGAGCCGGAAGCGCCCGTCAATGCCGCCGACGCGATTATGACTGCCCGCCAGTTCGCGGTCGGTGTAAATAAATCCGATTGACGATTGTTTCAGAATGTCGCGGTTGACGCGCACGATGCCGAACATGGCGCGTTTGCCGAACAGCGCATCGCCCGGCAGCACGCTGCGCCCCGGCGACTGATCATCAATCGCCATCACGCCAAGCGAATAACGACCGAGTTTGCCCGTCAGTCGCGCCCCGAACTGCGGGTCGGCAATGCGCCGCGTAAAGACCAGATTGATCGGCGTGCGAAAGAAATCGGAATTTTCCAGAAAGAACGGGCGCTTTTCAGGAAAGAAAACTTCAAACCGCTGATTGACTGTCACCTGCGGTTCATCCGATTCGACCTGCGCGAAATCAGGATTGACCGTGACATCCAGCACCAGGTTTTCCTTCAATGCAATTTTGGCATCCACGCCGCCATCAAATTCGCGGTCGCTGACAAAGCGCGGGCGGGCAGCGTCGCGTTCATCCAGTGCGCGAAATGAACGAAACGAACCGTAAGGAATGAGTTGAATATTGCGGCCCGGCGAAATGTTATTGAGATCGGTCACAGTGGCGGCCTGCGTCAGCCGCCCCTGCACGCGACTCGACACGCGCGGCCAGTATGACCATTCATTGCTTGCGTGCGGAATCACGCGCAGCAGCGTCATTCCCCACGATTGCGGCGAGGCGCTCGAAAAGCGCAGGCTCTTGAATGGAATCTGCATCCAGACCACATAGCCCTTGTCGGTCACTTTACCCCGCGAATACCAGACCGTATCAAAGGAAAAGTCCGGCCCCTGCTGCCGCCCGCCCTGTGCATCTTCAGACCAGATCGCTTCGGCCTGCACGCCAAGCGGATTCGACCAGAACACGTAACCGCGCCGCTGATCACGAAAAGTATCAAGTGTGATTTCAACCCAGTCATCATCAAAGGCATTCTCGCGCCGTTCCATCCGCGCCCTGATCTTTTCGGGTTCGGTGTCGAAGCACAGCCATATGACGTAAAGGTTTTTGTCGTCGTAACAGAAATAAGCCTCAGTGCGCTGCGAAGCCGGTTCGCCGTCCTTCGGGCGCTGCTGAATAAATCCTTCAGCCTTTGACAGGCGGCCTTCAAATTCGCCGCCCGGTTTCATCTCCAGAAAGTCTTCGAGCGTCGGCGCGCGCTCAACCTTCGGCAGCGCCAGACTTGGCTTCGGGTCAACCGGATCGCTGCCTTTTCCGTCCTCTGCCCGCGCACGAAGCGGCGCAACCAGGCAGACGATCAGCAGGGCAAGACAGCTAAAACAACGAATAATGACAGCCTGATTCAAGTGGTAATTCTCTTTCAAAAAATGTTGCGCGATTTGCCAGAATCGCTTCAAAAAGTGTTGCGCGATTTGCCAGTATCGCGCGGCTTACGTAACGAACTGATAGCGGATGCGGCGCGATTCTGGCAAATCGCGCAACGCTTGCGGCTCGCGTGCACTGATCTGAAATCTGAGCTAACTGAAAAGTTCGCGCTGCAAACTGTCCAGTTCAGTTCGGAACTGCTGTTCCATTTCAGCTTTGCGTTCAGCGGGCAGCAGCGCAGCGCGCACGCCGTTCATCACGAGTTGTTCAATCGTCTGCTGGTCGAAACCGAACGCATCGGCAATCTTCAGGTATTCATCGGTCAGCGTCGTATTGAACATCGGCGGGTCATCGGAATTGATCGTCACATACAGCCCGGCCTCAAGCAGTCGCGGCAGCGGATGCAGTTCAAGCGACGGAAACACGCCGAGACAGATGTTACTCGTCGGGCAGACTTCGAGCGGAATCTGACGCTCGCGCAACGTTTCAACCAGCTTCGCGTCTTCAAGACAACGCACGCCGTGACCAAGGCGCACGGCCTGTAGTGAATCAATTGCGCCCCACATACTTTCAGGGCCGACCGTTTCGCCTGCGTGCGGCACGCCGGGCAATCCGGCAGCGCGGGCGCGGGCAAACGCTTCAGCAAACAATTCCGGCGGATAACCGATTTCAGGCCCGCCCAGGCCGAAGGCCACGATGCCCTGATCCTTTCCGCTGATCGCCCATTCAGCCACCAGCAGCCCGTGTGCGACCGGCTGCACGTTGCGCGCAATGTCGGTCACCAGCCCCATCGTCACACCGAGTTCGCGTTCAGCCCACGCCCGCGCACGGTTGATTGCAGCCAGTTGATCGGCAAACTCAATGTGCCGGTTGAAGGCGTAATGAGTGTAAGGCGTAAAGGTGACTTCGCTGTAACGAATGTTCTGCGCCGCCTGCCCGCGCAGAAATTCCTGCGCAATCAGTTCCAGATCGTCCGGCGTGCAGATGCACCGGCTGATGGCAATGTAAACTTCAATAAAGTGCGCGAAGTCGCGGAACCGATACCATTCGCGCAAGCCCTCAACCGTCTGCGCGGGCAGTTCAACCTGATTGCGCCGCGCCAGTTCCAGCAGCGTTTCCGGCTGAATCGAACCCTCCAGGTGAACGTGCAGTTCAACCTTCGGCATCCGGCGAATGAATTCTGAAAGTAACATAGCGGGATAGTGGTTAGTGGCTGGTGGTTAGTGGTTAGTGGAAAGTGGAGAGGCCGATGATTACTCGTACTCTTCACTAACCACTGACCACTAACCACTAACCACTGATAACAGCATCTGCTTCGATTTCAATCAGCATTCGGGCGTCAATCAGGCGGCTGCATTCGACCATCGTGGCGCAGGGCCTGATGTCGCGGAAGAATTCACCGTGCGCCCGTCCGTATTCTTCCCAGCGCGAAATGTCGGTGACGAACAGGCGCGTGCGAACTACATCATTCAGCGTTGCGCCGAGCGCGTTCAGGGCCTTTTCAATATTGCGAATCACCTGCACCGTCTGTGCGTAAGCGTCACCGACGCCGACGATTTCGCCCTGTTCATTCGTCGCGGTCGTGCCGGTCACAAAGACCTGGCTGCCGATGCGAATGGCGCGCGAATAACCAACTATCGGCTCCCATTTCGTGCCTGATGAATAGTGCTGTCTTTCAGCCATCTGCTCCTCCGTTGCGTGCCGCCTTCAGCGAATGACAAACCACGTCTGCGACCTGGCGGCAACCTTCGGACGAATCGTGATGCGATATTCACGATCCAGCTTCATCCTCGCCGCCGGCCTGTCCTGTTCGGCCACCTGAGCCTCACGATCAAGGCCGGTGTAATAAAGCGGCAGCGTGATTTCCTGTTCCAGTTCGCGGTCGGTCGGATTGTAAACCATCGCCAGGCCTTTGACCGGCAGCGCCGGATTGACGTGCAGAATGCAGTCCAGGTTGCGGCCATCGGCGCGACGGACATGAATCACATCCGATTCCAGAATGTCACGGTGCTTTTTGAACCACTGCACCCATTTGCTGACCACCGCCTTTGTTTCGGGGCTGTCGTAAAGTCGCGGGCCGCGCCAGCACGCCTGCGCGCCATAACCGAAATTATTGGCGAGGTGCATTTCGTAATCGGTCAGATGTTCGCGCAGCGGTTCAATCGTCGCTGCCGCGCCGCCGCCCTGATATTGCACCAGCGGGACAAACATCCAGCCCATTGACGGAGTTTTCTGCCACGTGCCGTCAAATAAATTCTGGCGCGTGTGCACGTGCTGCTGCTCGCGGGGCAGCGACCAGTTGGTTTCGCGGTAACCCATGCCGGTCTTGTTCGACCCGGCCAGAAAATAACTGTCCGGCACGTTCAGATAAACTCCGCGCTCGCGGCACCACCGATAAAATTCAGCGATGCGCTGATACTGATTCCATTGCGAATCGTTCAGCCCGCGATGACCAGGATGCTTTGTCGAAGCGCACACATCGCCCGGATAGCTGCCGTCGTGTTCGAGCAGATTGAAGCCGGTTTCAGTGATGAATTTTTTGAGCTGCGCGAAATACTGGTGGCCCCACGCGCTTTCCAGACACGGCGAATGGCCATAAATCGCCTCGCCGGGCCGCCCTGTTTTCGGATTGATGACATCGTCTTCATCGCTGATGTGACGGCTCGCCAGCAGCGAATAACCGCCGAGTTCGATTCCCTTTTTTGCCGCGTATTCACGAAAGGCGCGAAACTTTGCGATGTTCGCGTCAGCAGTGTCTTCCATTTTGAAGCCGCTGCCGAAGCTGATGATGACCATTTCAAAGCCGCATTCCGCAGCCTGATCGAGCGCGGGATAAACCACCTGCGGATCAGTCGAAGTGAGGTGCATCATCACCGGATTTTCAGTCGTCCAGGGCGCCAGCGTCCGGTACATTTTTCTTTCGGCCAGCCCGTGCCGCTCGCGGTCGGTGTCGTCGTGCATCAGCTCAAAGGCGCGAAACGTCGCAAACACGGTTCCGGCAGCAATGTCAGCGTCAGGCCCCAGCGGCGGCCTGACTTCGAGCAGGCAGGGCGTTTTCAGATCGTAATTGACCTGCGTTTTGTAATCAGGGTCGGCCTCCAGGTAAACCGTGCGGTTTGAATTGGTCTGCGACATGCCGCCGAAAGTGTAATCGGTCACGACCGTCAGATTCGGCCTGAGCCATTCGGGGCTGAACTCAACGTGCGATTCCGTTTCGACCAGGCGCAGCACTTCAACTCTGAAAGTGTTGAGCCTGACTGATTGCTGACTGCCGTTGTGAACGGTGAGCCATTTACCGAGCAGCGGCAGGCCGTCATAAAGTTCGTAATGCACCGCGACGCGCAAACCGGCAGGCAGTTCCTTCGGCGGCGCAAACCACAACGTCAGCTTTACTCCGGCAGGCGGCCACGCGGTCTGTGCTGAGTGTCGGACGCGCGGCCACTGCATGCGCGCGTCAGGTTGTCCGATCTCGAAGCGCTCAAACTGAAATGAGCGCGGATCAGCCTTCATCGCTTCAACCCATTCGGGCAGCAGGTAAGCGAGATTCGGCTGTCCGGTCAGCCCGCCGACGGCATAATTCTTACCGTTGATTTCCAGCACGGCTTCGGGTGCGACGGCGCGCACGAGCGATTCACCAGTCACCAGGTTGTCAAAAGCCACCGTCGCGGCATTCGGCGCGAGGCGAATCGTGCGGGCTGTCAGGCCATTGCTCAGAATGAGTTCAGTGCCCTGCTGATTGCGCCAGACCTGCGCCCGCGTCGTGACTTTGCCGAGCAGCCAGTCAGATTTTTCAGCGGCTCTGGTAAAAACAGGCAGCTTCATCATTCTGTCATCAGCCGCAATCGGCAGACAGCACAAAGCCGCGAACACCAGCAACAGAATGAGATGAAGGGATGGTCTGCTGAAGCGACAGTTCATGATCGTGAATCACCCGGAGCCTGAGTCGTTTGCTGAAGCGTTCATGAGCAGCGGTAAACAGGAGCGCGATGATAGCGAATCAGCCGCAGCGTTGCCAGCGTCAGCACAAAGCCGCTGCCGGAAATGAATCCGGGCAGCGGCTTTGAATCGGGAAAGCCTGTTTCGGTTTCACCGCAGGTTTACTGATGCGACAGGTCAACGTTGCAGGTGTCGCCGGAAGATGAGTGTTTCAGGTTGCGCTGAATCAGGTAATTCCGCTGCATGCTGGTGCCGACGCCAAGCGTGACGTTGTAATAAGCGCCGGTTGAGGTCTGCAACTGATTCTGCCCGAAAGTCCAGGCGCACTTGTCGGCGTTCTCTGCACCGCTGCTGTCAGTCCAGCCGGAACGCGGATCAGGATCAGTCGTGGCTTCTTCGAGTTCGTGCGTGATGATCGAAACCATCGCGTCCACTCCGGCATTGCCGTTTGGCCCCGTCGTTTGTGCGGCGCAGGCGCTCAGGCATTTGGCCGCATTGCCCACGTAGGAATAGCGCACGAGTTTGCCCGTGCCGCTCAGAGTCACCGTCGCTGAGGTGTGCCAGCCGCAATAGATGCGGCAGAAGCCGGAGCTTTCAGCCACATCCGACGAGGTCAGCACAAAGTAAACGCCGTTGGCGTCATACGGCAGCTTGCCGTTGTTGATTGCATTTTTGACGACCGTCTGCACGCCGGAATCATTGAGCCGTTTGCCGAGCGAATAGTTGTCAGTCGTCTCGCCGCCAAAACTGACATTGCCGGTGATTGTGTAGCCGCCAGCGTTGTAAGTCGTGTTGATCTGAAAATGCGCCGAGCCGCCAATCGTGCGCGCAAAGTCGCGCAGAATCTGCTGACCACCCGTCGTGTCAGCGCCGTTGTTCTGGTTCCAGTTGCCATACCAGATGTAATAGATCACCGGCGTGCCGATCAGTTTGCCGCCGCCGTAATTGATCGGCGGCGTGACGACTCCGGTGCCGCCTGCGGTCGGCGCAAAGCCAAGTCGCATGTTGATGCGATGCTGGATAATCTCAACGACTTCTGATCCCGGACTCTGGGTGCGGGCAGTGCGGTAAACAACCAGAGTACACAGCAGCGTCAGAGCCAGCGAAAAGAGCAGAGACTTTTTCATACTGGTGAATCCTTTCTGTAAGTTGTCGGGTTTCGTTTTGTTCGCCTGTAAGCTTCAGCAGCAGTCAGGCAGCGTCTTGTGTGCCGGCTGGGTCGAGATGATTTCAACAGACGAAATGCCCTGACCGACGCGCCTGCCGGTCAGGGCTGTTCATCAAATCGGGATTTACTGCTGCGTCATATTCACGTTGCAGGTGTCGCTCGTGGAGGTGTGTTTCAGGTTGCGCTGAATCAGGAAGTTCCGCGAACCGAGCGTCATATTGTAATAAGCGCCGGACGAGGTCGTTTTCATGTTCTGTCCGAAAGTCCAGGCGCACTTGTCGGCATTTTCAGACCCCCGGCGGTCATACCAGGCGTTCAGATCAGGATCAGTCGTGGCTTCTTCCAGTTCATGCACCAGCACTGAAGCCATGCCGTCCACACCCGCGTTGCCATTCGGCCCGACGGTCTGCGCCGCGCAGGCGTTGATGCAGCGGGCCGCATTGCCGACAAACGACCAGCGCACCTTGCCCCTGGTCAGCGTGCCGGTGGTGTGCCAGCCGCAATACTGCGAACAGAAGCCGGATGATTCGGCCACGTCTGATGAACTCAGCACAAAATAGATTCCGTTCGCGTTGTAGGGCAGGCGACCGGCATTGATCGCGTTGTTGACGACCGTCTGCACGCCGGCATCGCTGAGCGAACTGCCCTGCGAATAGCTGTCAGTCGTTTCGCCGCCGAACGTGACATTGCCGGTAATCGAGGTGCCGGTAATGCTGTAAGTCGTGTTGATCTGAAAATGCGGCGAACCGCCAATGGTATTGGCCAGGTCGCGCAGAATCTGCTGTCCTGAAGCCGTGTCGGTGCCGTTCGTCTGATTCCAGTTGCCGTACCAGATGTAATAAATCACCGGCGTGCCGATCACCGGCCCGTTGTGGTAGACAATTTTTGGCGTCACCGAGCCGGTTGAGCCGGGAGTCGGCGCAAAACCGAGCGCCATATTGATCCGGTGCCTGATGATCTGAGCGGCTTCTGACCCCGGACTCTGGGTGCGGACAGTGTGATAAGCGGCCAGCATACACAGCAGGGTCATCGTCAGCGAAAAGATGACGGGCTTCTTCATAGATGGTGAATCCTTTCCTTCAAGTCGTGAGTTGTGAGTTTTCCGCCTGCGGGCGGAGCGGTTGCCGGTCAGAGGTCATCAACTGGTGTTGACCCGGCCCGACAACAGGCTGGATTGCAAAGATGGTTACGGGTGCGCCAGGCCGCAGCGGACAATCACTCGCGGCACAGGCCGGTCAGAAAGAAACGTGTGGTGGACTGCGATCCTGAAGCGAGGCGGTATCAGCGAGTGCGGGCCTCAGGTCAGCGACAAAGGCAGGCGAACCGGAAGAACAGAACTCCGGGCACCCGGCAACGCCGGACAGCACGAGATGATCCTGATCTTCTGAATCATCGGCCTCAGTTCCCTGAGTGAAACTGAAACCAGACTGCCTGACTGTCTGATCCGGCTGGGATTGCGGTGTATCGGGCAGGGCGGCACAGATTTGCCAGCGGCTCAGGACAGCCGCCTGGGATTCTGACGGGCGAACTGCGGGCGCGCCCGCTGTCGGCCCTGCGCCGTCAGATGTGCTGAAACACAGCACTGCCAGCCACAGGATTTGGGTGAACCAGGCCAATGAACGCATATCCCTGAAAGTCAAAGCTTCAGGCTCCTGAATCAGCCAGGCTGACGCTGATTCAGTCGGATGCGGCGTGACAGAACAACTCCGTCAGGCAGCACGGAAGGCTGCCGGATTAACCAGCCGGGGCCGGTTGAGTTGAAGACTTCAATGATGATTCGGTGACTGTTCTGTCTTCGTTATGGGCAGAGGACAAAAGAGAATGCAGGGGACGCAATTTCTGCCATTTCTGCCAGCCGCATTGAAAAAGTGCGCGGAGTATAGCTTTCTCTCATCACCCGGAGCAAGCAGTTTCTGCCCGCTCGCCGGAAACAAAGGCTCCGGCCCGAAACTTTCTTCATTAGTGATAAATGGCAGGGGAATCGGCGGTGAGATCAGTTGGTCAGCGACTGCTCCTCGATGAGCCGGGCGCATTCCTGGCCGCTCCAGACTGCGCCTTCGATGGTCGCGGGCAGGCCGGTGTCAGTCCAGTCTCCGGCCAGCAGAAAGTTGCTGAAAGGTGTGCGCGCAGCCGGACGCAGTCGCGCCGTGCCGGGTGTGTGTGAAAGTGTCGCGTCGTGTTCTTTGACGACGAATGAATGAACCGGCTGCTGACAGCGCGCCGCAGGAAAGAATCGCCGCATTTCAGCAACAGCCAGTTCAATCAGTTTCTCTTTCGGCAATCGGGCCGTGTCGTGCGCGCCGCTGATGACGAGCGCGAGGTGCTGCCGTCTCTTTCCGTTTTCACCGGCGATGGCGTTTTTATTGAAGACCCATTCAACCGGCGAATCGAGCAGGCCGGTGAATTCAACTCCGGTCACCGGCTCGTCATACCACAAATTGATTGAGACAATCGGCGCAGATTTGAATTCAGGAATGGCGCGAAAGCTTTCGCAGCCCGCGATGATTTCAGGCGCGAGCAGATGCCGCAGCATAAAATACGGCACGGCGCTGATGATCACTTCAGCCGCGATGCGTTCACCACTCCGCAGCGTCACGCTGACGGCGCGATTATTTTCAAAATCAATTCTCGCCACCGGAGCATTCAGCCGCACCTCGCCGCCGTGCGCTTCGATAAACCGCCTGGCATCATCGGTGTAAAGTTCGCTCAGACCAACGCGCGCGAGCACCATCGCGGAATCGCGCTTCGTGTGCATAAAGGCCTGATCCAGCACGCGGGCGAACATATCAGCCGAAGCACGGTCAGGCTGTTCATTGAGCGTTGCCAGCGCGACCAGATTCCAGAACCGCCGCTGCATTTTTTCGGTCTGCCCCAGTTCGCTGAGCCATTCGCTGACTGTAATATCAGCAAGCCGGGCGCGATGGCCGTTCAGATTGCGCAGCGCCAGCCCGACGCGCAAAGCGCTGAGCCGGTCGCGCCAGCCAATCGTTTGCAGCCTTGCCAGCCCGGCCAGCAAATGCAGCGGTGCAGGCATCGCCGGACACTGAAAGCTCGCCTGCCCTTCGCGTTCGTGCAGAAAATCAACGCGGGGATTCGCCTGAAAACTCAGCTTGTCGCTCGCTCCGATTTTGTCGAGAAAATTGAGCGTGTAATGGTAGCAGCCCATCATCAGGTGCTGTCCGTTGTCAATCACATCACCCGTCGTCTGATCGGTGAAGGAATAAGCGCGCCCGCCCAGAAAAGCCCGCCGTTCAAGCAGCAGCACGCGACGGCCCGCCGCCGCCAGATCAACCGCTGCCGCCAGTCCGGCAAAGCCGCCGCCAATGACCAGCACCGGAATGCGTGACAGCTCGTTCATTCTCCGGCTCCGGCTTTGGCCCATTCGCTGAGCGCAATCAGAAAGCGTTCGGGACGATGCAGGCGAATCTGATGATTGAAGACATCGTAACTGACCTGCTCGATCTGCAGCAGCAGCCGGTAATATATCCGGCCCATCGTGCGCGCGGCGGTCAGCGTCGGGCGATCTTCAGGCGGCAGCAGGTCAGCGGCGCGGCGGTAATAAGAGCGGGCGCGTTCGCATTCAAAGCGCATCAGCGCGCGAAAGTTATCATTGATGACGCCGTTCATCAGTTCCTGTTCCGAGTAACCAAAGCGGCGCAAATCTTCCTGCGGCAGGTAAACGCGATCACGCGCCGCGTCCTCCTTCAGGTCGCGCAGGATGTTGGTCAGTTGCAGCGCAAGGCCCAGATTGATGGCGTAATCTCTGGTCTGCGGCGACTGATAAGTGAAAATCTCGATGCACATCAGCCCCGTGATCGAAGCCACGCGATAGCAGTACTGCGAGAGTTCATCGAAGCTTTCATACCGATGCCGGAAGAGATCCATCTCGCACCCGGCGATCATCTCCTCGAAATATTCCTTCGGCATCGGAAAGCGATCCAGCACCTGGCGCAGCCGCTGCGAAGTTGGCGTGCGCGGATGCCCGGCGTAACAGGCGTCGAGTTCGGCGCGCCACGCATTGAGCGCCTCAAGCGCCTGCCGGGCCGGAACCGGATTGCCATTGATGTGCGCGTCGGCAATGTCGTCCACAATGTCGTCAACTTCGCGGCAGAAGTTGTAAATATCAATGATCGCCTCGCGCTTCTGTTTTGGCAGAAACAGAAACGAGTAAAAGAAGTTCGATTGAATCGTCTTCGCCAGACGATCCTGCAGCGTGCGCGTGCGTTCGCGCAGATGCCAGGGGGTAAAGTGAATTTCCTTTGCAATGGAAGCGTTCATAAGAGCTTTGCCGGTTATTCCTCCTCATCGAATCGCACCCGCCGATAAATCTGCGCCAGGCTCAGGCTGAGTCCGACAGACTTCAGCGCCAGTTCATCCTCCGGTTCGGTCAGGATTTCGTGTTCCCATTCCTCGTCAGTTCTGCGCCGGTGAATTTCAACCAGCATCCGCTCCTGCGCAATCAGCACGTATTCCTGCAACGAAGGCACCTGCCGGTAAGCCAGCAGCTTTTCGTAACGATCAATGCGCTCGGTCGAAGGCGACAGCACTTCGACAATCAGAACAGGCTGTGTTTTTGTGTAACGGTCGCCGCCGGGTTCGCACGTCACCATCACGTCAGGATAGTAAAAAAGACGCGAACTCACCTGGACTTTCATATCTGAAACGAAAGCGTCGCAGGGGCCGTCCGCCAGGTGATCGTTAAGCCTCCCGGCAACATTCAGGGCAATCCGGTTGTGCCGGTCACTGGCTCCGGCCATTGCATAAACCTGGCCGTCAACATATTCGTGTCTGACCGGGCTTTCCTTTTCGCCCGCCAGATAATCCTCGACACTGAGATATGTTTGCAGTTTTCGTAAGCCCATACTTCACCCCGTCATCATTCGCAGCAGCAGGCGCAGTTTATCAGCCTTTGTGATCTTCGGTCGGCGGCTCAGCGTGTCATACTGCTGCCGTTCGATGTATTCCAGAATGCGCATCCCGCCGTGCCACGTCAGGCGCAGTTCATAACGCAGGCGACCGCGCACGAGTTCAGGCAGCGGGCGGCCCTGCATAAAAAGGTCGCGGGTGCGCTCAACCTGGTGTTTCATCAATGCTGCGAACTGCTCATCGAACGCGCGCGCCTGCAACTGAGCTTCGCTGTAACCGAAGCGCGCCATTTCATCCTGCGGCAGGTAAACGCGATCCTTCTGTAAATCAACTGACACATCCTGCCAGAAATTCGCCAGTTGCAGCGCCGTGCAGATGTGATCTGACAAACGGTGCAGCGCCTCGTCGCGGTAATCAAAAAGCAGCAGAATCAGACGGCCCACCGGATTGGCTGAACGGCGGCAGTAATCGAGCACTTCGTCAAAGTTCGCATACCGCCGCTTCGTCACATCCTGCGTGAAAGCCGAAAGCAGGTCGCGGAACAATTGTACCGGCAGCCGCAGTTCCCTGACTGTTTCGGCCAGCGCAATGAAAACCGGATGCGCGGCCCGGCCAGCATAGCAATCCTCAAGCTGCTGTTGCCAGTCACCGAGCGCCTGCAATCGTTCGCTGATGCCGAGCGGCGTGTCATAGCCTTCATCGGCAAAATCATCAGCCGTGCGCGCAAAGGCGTAGATGCTGTAAACGTGCGGCCTCAGTCGCCGGGGCACGAGCAGCGAACCGACCGGAAAGTTTTCGTAATGCGTGCGCGCCATTCGCTCGCAGTAAGCGAAAGCTTCGCTGACGCTACAGGCAGCGTTGAGCGGTTCAGTCACTAAGGCTGTCATCTGTTGTGCGCTCAAATCAGTTTTACGAGGGCAGCGACCGCTTTGGTTTCAAGTGATTGGAGAGGATAACAGGAGAGTTCAGACACTTTCAATGTTCGGGGTCGGACGGGAAAACCCAGGTCACGACATAATCAGGCAGGCGCGCTTCCAGCACCGGCACGCCGTCCGTTTCAAGCCACGCATGCCCGGTCAGCAGGTTGTCGCTTTCGCGCCGCACGCCAAAAACCACGCGGGTTTTCAGGCCATTGAGCGCCAGGTAACGATGCAGAATAATCGTCCGCTTCCAGCAGACAGGCGTAAACACAAACAGATTCAGCCGGAGCAGACGATCAAGCAGCGCGGCCAGTCGTTCCGGTTCAGCGCGCCGCTTTGAGCGTGGTTTGCGCGGCGCAACCAGCTTCAATGCGCCGGGCAGCGACGTGACTTTCAGCAGCCCTGAGAGCGCCACCACCCACGCCGCCATGCGCGCCAGCAGCCAGGCCTCACGCGGTTCGCGCCAGCACAAACGCAGGGCAGACGCGATCAGGCGGGAATGTTTTTCACGATCAGAGTGCGTGCGCACCACACAGCACAGCAGTTCCATTTCGGGCGCCGCTTCAGTCCGGTTCTCTTTTTTCCGCCTGTCGGCTTCGGCTTTCACCATACCGGCATAACAAGGCGAATCGCCGCCATCTTCCCGAACAGCGGTCGTCACTGCATTTACTCACGGCGAGCATTGGCTTATGCTGCTGCGGCCATACACCCGGCAGCACCAGATCCACACTTCACCGGAGAAAACAATATGAGTGTCCATCCGACCAGCTTCTTCGAGAATGTCAATCGCTACTTTGACCAGGCCGCGCCACTGACCGGCCACCCCAAGGGACTGCTTGATCAGATCAAACAGTGCAACAGCACCTATCGTTTTGAATTTCCGCTGCGCCACGATGACGGCAGCATCGAAATCATCTTTGGCTGGCGCGTCGAACACAGCTATCACCTGCTGCCGACCAAGGGCGGCATCCGCTACAGCCCCGATGTCAACGAGGATGAAGTGCAGGCGCTCGCGGCGCTGATGACTTACAAATGCGCCATCGTTGATGTGCCGTTCGGCGGGGCCAAGGGCGCGATCAAAATTGACCCGCGCAAATACAGCGTCGAGCAGCTTGAGCGCATCACGCGGCGATACACGCACGAACTGATCAAGAAGAATTTCATCGGGCCGGGCGTGGATGTGCCTGCGCCTGATTACGGCACCGGCGAACGCGAAATGGCCTGGATTGCCGACACCTACGGCGCAATTTATCCGGGCCAGCTTGAGGCAATGGCCTGCGTTACCGGCAAGCCGATTTCACAGGGCGGCGTTCACGGTCGCCGCGAAGCCACCGGGCGCGGTCTGTACTTTGCCCTGCGCGAAGCCTGCGCCCAGGCCGACGATATGGGGCCGCTCGGTCTGAGTACCGGCATTGAAAACAAGCGCGTCGTCGTGCAGGGCCTCGGCAATGTCGGCTATTACATTGCAAAGTTCTGCCAGGAGAACGGCGCAAAAATCATTGCCATTGCCGAACGCGAAGGCGCGATCCTGAATGAAAAGGGTCTGGATGTCGAACAGGTCTTTGCCCACCGCAAAGCCAGCGGTTCGATTCTGCACTTCCCCGGCGCAGTAAACATCGTCAACAGCGCCGATGCGCTCGAACTCGACTGCGACGTGCTGATTCCGGCGGCGCTTGAAAACGTGCTGACCCGCGACAATGCCCCGCGCATTAAGGCAAAGATCATCCTTGAAGGCGCCAACGGCCCGACCACGCCCGAAGCCGAAGAAATCCTGCTGCAAAAGGGCGCGCTGATCATTCCCGATATGTACGCCAATGCCGGAGGCGTCACGGTGTCTTACTTCGAGTGGCTGAAAAATCTTTCGCACGTTCGTTTCGGTCGCATGGCCAAGCGCAACGAAGAGGCCTCGGAACGCAAACTGCTCAGGGCCATTGAAGTGGCCACCGGACACAACTTCACCGAGGAAGAATACAAACAACTGGCGCGCGGCGCAGACGAACTTGATCTGGTCAACTCAGGACTTGAGGAGACGATGATCACGTCTTATCACGCCATTCTTGAAACGCGCCGCAAATTCAACACCGGCAGCCTGCGCACCGCCGCCTACGTGCTGGCCATCAACAAGGTCGCTCAGGCCTATATGGAACTGGGCATCTTTCCGTAAAACTGTCGGCAGCAGCAAAACCAGCGCAACGGGAAAGCGGGAAGATGTTTCCCGCTTTTCTGTTTCCAGCCCTCATTCCTCTGCTCTCGTTCCTCTTGTCCTAATTTTTTAATATTTAGTGGAACCTTCTTTCTGTCGCAAGCGTTTCAGAAGTGCGCCGTTCTACTGTTTCGCTTCAACGAAAACTCAGCCAGCCGGGTATATGGAACAGGAGGTTTCGATATGTCGGCTCATCCTCCGAAGTCCTGGAGCGCAGGTCAGATGCGTCGGGCAGGGTTTGTCTCGTCGCTGCTGCTGCTCGCCATTATTGCCATCATCTCTTTCCGTTCACGGCCATTCACGGCCCGGCTCGCTTCAATCGTTCCCGACCTCAGGTCGGCGCAGGCCGAAACAGTGCAGCCGCTCGCGGTTGTCCGGCGGGGTGAGATTATTAAGACGCTGCTCGCTGACGGCGAATTGCGGGCGGTTCGTTCGCGCACGATCTTCGCCAGTATGTCTGACGAAGCCAAGATCACCTGGCTGCCGCCTGAAGGCAGCGTGATCAGGGCCGGTGACCGGCTGGTTGAACTCGACAGCACGGCCATTCTGAACAAAATCAGGGATGCCGAAGAGCGCATCGTGGCCGCTGAAAACGAGATCATCAGAACCAGTTCGCAGCACGAATCGCAGTTGCGCGACCTCGAAGTGCAACTGAGTCAGCTCTGGCTCGAACTGGAAAAGGCAAAGGTCGAAGCCCGCGTCCCCGCCGAAGTCATCGCCCGCCGCGACTATCAGGACAAACAGTTCGCGCTGCAAAAGGCAAAGACCGAATACGACGCGCAACTGGCCAAAATCGAACAGAAGAAAAAAGAGTTCGCCTCTGAACTGCAGGTCAAAACCATCGAAAAGCAGAAGACCGAACGCCAGCTTGAAAAAGCACGAGGCGAACTGAGCAGCATGCTCATCAAGGCTCCGCTTGACGGCATGGTGATCTATTCCGATCACTGGAACGAACGCCGCAAGATTCAGGTCGGTGATGTCGTCTGGGGCGGCTTCCCGATTGTCAGCCTGCCCGATATGACCGAAATGGAAGTCGTCGCCCGCATCAATGAAGTTGACGGCCCGAAAATTTCGCCCGGCAGTCCGGCGCGCATCCGGCTTGACAGTTATCCCGACAACGAAATCACCGGCGCCGTCAAAGAGGTTTCGCAGACCGCCGCCAAAGCAGGCTGGATGGCGAAAGCAAAGGTCTTCACCGTCATCATCTCGCTCGACAAAACCATCAGCGAAATGATGAAGCCCGGCATGTCAGCCCAGGTGGCCATCGTCACCGGACAGTCAGGCCAGCAACTGCTCGTCCCGCGCGCCGCCATGAAATTCAATGGCGACGAAGCCACCGTCATGCGAATCGAAAACGGAAAGGAACAACGTCAGGTTGCCGTCACGATTCTCGCCTCAGATGCGCTGCATTACGCTGTTGCGAGCGGGGCGCTGAAGGAAGGCGATCAGATCACTGGCAAACCATAGACCGCCGATGACGCGGATGCGACGGATCAGCGCGGATAAATTCTGATCTGCTTCAGATTCGCTTTGATCCGCTGCCGTCCGCGTCATCTGTGGCCCATTCCTGATTTCAATGATGCGATCAGCAAAACTCACCAGCAGAATCACCGCCGCGCTGCTTGTCATTTCCCTGCTGGCCGCAGCTTCAATCCTCGCGCGCTCGTCGCGGATGAGTTCGCTGCTGACAACGATTGGCCTGGCAAAGGCCGAAGAGTCGGTTGAAACCATCACCGTTGCGCCCGGCACGCTCACCTTTCGCATTGAAACGACCGGCACGCTGCGCGCGGCGTCGGTGCAAAGTTTTGGCGGCCCGCCCGCGTTCGGCAATTACTGGCAGTTTCAGCTTGTCAATATGGTGGCCGAAGGCAAAGCCGTCAAAAAAGGCGATGTCCTGCTGATGTTCGACGCGCAGCGCATCAACGAAGACCTGATGAAGTTTCAGAACGATCTCGATCAGGCCGGCAAGGAACTCGACAAAACAAAGGCGCAGATTGATCTGGAACGCCAGGAACTCACGGCAAAGCTGGCCGAAGCCGAAAACAAATACGAAAAGCTGAAACTGAAACAGCGCATCAGTTCTGACATCGAAGCCGCCAAAAATGTCGAACTCGACATGCTCGGCGTCGAACAGGCGCGCCGCGAAGTCGAAGCTCTGAAAGAGCGCATTGAATGGCACAAAAAATCGAGCGAGGCGACTTACAACATCATCCTCAGTCGCAAAACCCGCGCTGAAAACAAGGTCAATGAGATTCGCCGGGGGATGGAAAACTTTCAGGCCCGGGCCGACCGCGATGGCGTGGTGGTTTACAAAACCAAATGGAATGGCGAGAAATTTCAGGTCGGTGAAAGCGTCTGGTCAGGCTTCCCGATTCTCGACATTCCCGACCTCAGCACGATGCGCGCCGAAGCTTTCGTGCCAGAAGTTGACATCGGCAAAGTAAAACTCGATCAGCGCGCCGAAGTCACGATTGACGCCTTCCCCGGCAAAACCTGGACAGGTCGCGTCAAACGTATGGATACGCTGGTGCGCCCGAAAGCGTGGGACATTCCCAACCGCATTCTGAGCGTTGACATCGAACTTGATCAGCCGGACACAAATCTGATGCGCCCGGCGATGAGCATCAGAACCAGAATCGAAACCGGCGCAATTACGAATTGTCTGGCCGTGCCGCTCAGAGCCGTTCACACCACCGCCGCAGGCGCGGTGGTGAAAATCAGAACTGAAACCGGCTGGCGCGATCAGCCGGTCAAACCCGGCGAAGCAAATTCGACCGACGTGGTAATTCTCGAAGGCCTCAAACCCGGCGACCGCGTGGCAGGCGATTACGCAAAGGTGAAATGAGGCCATCAGGTTTCAATCGGGCAGGCGGGAAGCGTTGCGCGATTTGCCAAAATCGCGCGGCTCACGTGAAGGGCTGGTGGCGGATTCAGCGCGATTTTGGCAAATCGCGCCACACTTCCCGCCTGCCCAATTGAAGTCCGATCCGGCGGTTGGTCATTCGGCCTGTTCAGCAAACCTGTAAGGAACGCAGCGACAAGCCCGCAGCTTGTCGAACTCAAACAATGAAACGTTTCTCCCGCACCATCTTCATCACCGTCGCAATTATGGCGCTCATCTCGTTTGCGATTTACGGCGCGCGGCGGGCGCTGCAAACCACGACGGTTGAATTGTCGCCGCTGACCGTCACGCTGCAGCCCGTTGATTTCACGCTGAACATTTCGGCCAGCGGTGAACTGCAATCGGCTGAAGCGGTCACCATCGCTGTGCCGCCCGTGCCGGTCAATCGCCTGCGCATCGCTTCAGTCGTGACCGATGGCCGTTATGTCAACAAGGGCGATGTGCTGGTTGAGTTCGATCCTGAAGAACTGGATTTGCAGGCCCGCGATCACCGCGCCTCACTGCGCATGGCTGAACAGAAACTGAGCAAAGGGGAAATGGCTCAGGGCACCGAAAAGACCGACATCACCAAAGACCGCCGGATTGCGGAACTCGAACTGCACAAGATCACCGAGTTTCTGCCGCAGGATCAGCAGATTTACACGCAGCGTCAGATCATCGAAGGACAGCTTGATAAAAACTACGCTGAAAGAAAGGTCGTCTTTGCCGATGCGCGGCTGCAATTGAAGGGCCGGGTTTATTCGCTCGATGAAGCGATTCTGCTGCTTGAAAAACAGCAGGCGAACGCAATGATCGGGCGCGTTGAGAAGGCGCTGACTTCGCTCAGGCTGCTGGCGCCCGCTGCGGGCATTGTCGTTTACAACGATTCCGGTTTCTTTTTTGGCGGCGGGTCGGCGCTGATGCCGGGCAAGGTGGTCTGGATCGGCATGTCGCTTTTCAATCTGGTCAATCCTGAAAAGATGCAGGCCCGCATTTACGTGCTGGAAAAGGACGCGGGCGAAGTGAAGACCGGCCAGAGCGTCACGGTTTCGCTCGACCCGTTCCCCGGCAGTCGTTTTACCGGCACGATCAAAAGCATTGACAAAGTTGCGCGCCCGATTGATCGCGGCTCGCCGGTGAAATACTTCGAAATGGTCGTCGCGCTCGACACGATTGATCAGCACCTGATGAAACCCGGCGTCAAGCTGCGCGCCACGATTCGCGCCGGTGAACTGCGCGGAGTCATCGTCATTCCGCGCAGCGCCGTCGTCAGCCGCGATGGCGGCTTTGTCGCGTGGGTGCAGAAAGCGCCCGGCAGATTCGAACCGGTCAGCATCAAAACCGGTCAGGGCGATCTCGCCCAGGTCGTCGTCACCGAAGGTTTGCAGCCCGGTCAGGTACTGGCGCTCAATCCACCCGATGTGAAACGCGAAGGTCAGGCAGAAAAGAAAAACGGTTCAGCCGCCAATTGACACGAAGCAAAGCAGGGGCTGGAGGATGGGGGCCGGGGGTTGGCGAAAGGGAGAAGAGGAGAAAAGGGGAAAAGGAACGGCTAATAAATTACCAACTGCTGACTACCGACTACCGACTTCCGACTACCGACTTCCGGCTTCTCGTGAAAAATCATGCGCTACTTTACTGAAATCCAGCTTGCGATCATCAATCTGCGGGCGCACAAACTGCGCACGTTTCTGACGATGCTTGGCATGATCTTCGGCGTGGGTGCGGTCATTGCCATGCTCTCAATCGGCGCGGGGGCTGAACGCGAAAGTCTGGCGCTGATTGATACGATGGGGCTGCGCAACATCATCATCCGCGACCGCGAGTACAAGGAAGAAGACCTCAAGAAGATCCGCGAAAACTCGCTTGGCCTGTCAATGCGCGACGTGCAGGCGATTCGCGCCGTCGTGCCCGATCTTGAAACTTACTCGGCCCGCAAGCGCGTCAAACCGTTTCAGATTTTCACCTGGCAGGGCAAGAGCGACGATTCCAACGTCATCGGCGTCACGCCGTCATACTTTCGCGCCGCAAAGTACGAACTTGCCGAAGGCAGCTTTCTGGCCGAACCCGATGAACGGGATTTCGAGCAGTTCTGCGTCATCGGCTCGCGCGTGCAGCAGAAACTCTTCGGCTATCAGTCGCCCGTTGGCAGGCAGATCAAAATTGACAAGCTCTGGTTCACGGTCATCGGCGTGCTGGCTGACAACACGCTGTCAAAGGATGAATTCGAAGGCGTCAAACTTCAGGACTTCAGCAACGACATTTTCATTCCGCTTGCGACGGCGCTCAAAAAATTCGAGCCGAAACGCTTTGAAGCAGAACTTGATGAAGTCGTCATCACACTCAAAAACACCGAAGCCATCAAATCAGGCGCGCTGCTCGTCAGCCAGGTGCTATCGAGCACGCACGGCAAAGAGAGCGATTACGCGCTGATCGTGCCGCGCGAACTGCTTGAACAGAATCAGCGCACGCAGCGCATCTTCAATATCGTGATGAGCGCGATTGCGAGCATTTCGCTGCTGGTTGGCGGCATCGGCATTATGAACATCATGCTCGCCAATATTCTCGAACGCACCCGCGAAATTGGCGTGCGCCGCGCCATCGGCGCTCGTCGCCGCGACATCTGGCAGCAGTTTCTGATCGAAGCCCTGACCATCAGCCTGATTGGCGGCCTGACGGGAATTCTGTTCGGCTTCGGCGCTTCGCGCATCGTCGCGCTGTACGCGCAATGGAGTACCGTTGTCACGAGCGCCTCAATCGCATTGTCGTTCGGCGTGGCAGCAGCGACGGGGTTGCTGTTCGGCATTTATCCGGCAGTGCGGGCCTCGCGGCTCGATCCGGTTGAGGCGCTGCGCTATGAATAATGTATGCTCCCGAATCAGATTCCGCCGTTCGCCCGGCTGTTTTCATTCATCGGCACGATGTGAACCGTGGCGTCACGCACTTCGGCCAGAAAGCGATTGATCACTGATCCGTGCAGCAGAATGTCCCAGCGTGAACGCGCCGACTGGCCGAAGATGACGTGCGTGATGCCCTCGCGCCGGGCGAAATCAATCAGCGTATCGGCCACGCGCCGACCTTTCAGCCGCACGATGCGCGCGCCCAGTTCTTCAGCAAACCGGATGTTTTCTTCCAGCGCCGCATAATCGCCGGGTTTGATTCTGCCGGGTTCCTCGCCCGGCGTTTCGACATACACGGCATACCAGTCCGAAGCGAGCCGCCCGGCAATGCGCGAACCAACACGCAGCAGTCGTTTTGCGCTGCCGCGTGAAGCCATGCAGACCATAATTCGTTCAGGAATGACGGCGGGTTCCAGTCCTTCGCGTTCGCGGTAATTGTGCGACCTGGCCGCCTGATCCTCGGCCACCTGGCGCAGCGCGAGTTCACGCAGCGCCGACAGATTGCCCCGGCGAAAGAAATTGTTCAGCGCCTGTTCGATCTTTTCGACGCCGTAAATCTTCCCCTGCCGCAACCGCGAACGCAGCGTGTCCACCGACACATCCACATTGATGACTTCGTCGGCGCGACGCAGAAAGCAGTCCGGGATCGTTTCGCGCACGCGCACGCCGGTCGTCCGCGCCACCGCGTCATTGAGCGATTCGAGGTGCTGCACATTGACGGCGGTAATCACCGAAATTCCGGCCTCAAGCAGTTCCAGCACATCTTCGTAACGCTTGTGATTTTTTGAGCCGGGCGCGTTCGTGTGCGCGAGTTCATCCACAATCACGACTGTCGGGTGGCGCTCTTTGAGCGCGGCAACATCTGGTTCTTCGAGCGTCGTGCCGCGATATTCAATCCGGCGCAGCGGCACTTGTTCCAGTTCACCGATGAGCGCGGCGGTTTCAGCCCGGCCATGCGTTTCGATCACGCCGATCACAATGTCCACGCCCTGCCGCCTGAGCAGGCGCGCGTCGTGCAGCATCTGCCACGTTTTGCCCACGCCCGGAGCCGCGCCGATGTAAACGCGCAGTCGCGCCCGCTCGCTCTCCTTCAGCCTGGCCAGCAGCGATTCCGGCGATGGTCTTTCCTTCCCGTTGAGCATTCCGTTTTCACACTCTCCGAATCATTGCGCAGCGCGTCTCCCTCTTTCATCGAGCGCAAGGTTGAGCAGCAGCACATTGACTCGCGGTTCACCAAACAGGCCGAGCGTGCGGCCTTCGGTCTGTTCAGCAACAAGCGCCCGCACTGCGCTTTCACTCATCCCGCGTTCACGCGCCACACGCGGAATCTGAAATTCCGCCGCCGCAGGCGTGATGTGCGGATCAAGCCCCGAAGCTGAAGTCGTCACCAGATCAATCGGCACGGCGCGAGCAGGATTTTCCGCCTGCAACCTGGCAACATCGGCTCTGACCCGCTCAATCAGTTTCCTGTTCGTCGGGCCGAGATTTGAACCGCCCGAAGCGCCCGCGTCATACCCCGCCGCCGAAGGCCGCGAATGAAAATACCCCGGCGATGAAAACGGCTGCCCGATCAGCCGCGAACCAGTCACCTGCCCGTCTTTCACAAGCAGTTGCCCGTTTGCCCTGTCAGGAAAGATCATCTGCGCCAGCACAGTCACCACCAGCGGATAAAGCAGTCCCAGCAGAACCGTTGTCACCATCGTCATCAGCACAGCCGTCTTCAGATTTTTCATCTCATTCCTTTCTTCAATCTCAAATCTCAAATCTCAAATCTGAAATTATCTACGCCATCCCCAGCGCCACGATCACCAGGTCAATCAGCTTGATGCCGATAAAGGGGATGATGACGCCGCCGAGGCCGTAAATCAGCAGGTTGCGCCGCAGCAGCGCCGCCGCCGAAAGCGGTCGGTACCTGACGCCCCGCAGCGCCAGCGGGATCAGTGCAATGATGATCAGCGCATTGAAAATCACGGCTGAGAGAATGGCCGATTGCGGCGTGGCGAGTCGCATGATGTTCAGCGCCCTGAGCACCGGAAACGCGCCCGCAAACATCGCCGGGATGATCGCAAAATACTTCGCCACATCGTTGGCAATTGAAAACGTCGTCAGCGCGCCGCGCGTCATCAGCAGTTGCTTGCCGATCCCGACAATTTCGATCAGTTTGGTCGGGTTCGAGTCGAGGTCAACCATATTGCCCGCTTCCTTCGCGGCCTGCGTGCCGGTGTTCATTGCCACGCCGACATCAGCCTGGGCGAGCGCGGGCGCGTCGTTCGTGCCGTCGCCGGTCATGGCGACGAGCCTGCCTGCTGCCTGCTCGCGTTTGATCAGAGCCATCTTGTCTTCGGGCTTCGCTTCGGCAAGGAAATCATCAACGCCGGCTTCGCGCGCAATCGCGGCGGCGGTGAGCGGATTGTCGCCCGTGATCATCACCGTGCGAATGCCCATTGCGCGCAACTGGTCGAAACGCTCCTTCATGCCGCCTTTGACAATGTCCTTCAGGTGAATCACGCCCAGCGGGCGGCGATTGACAGCCACGACGAGCGGCGTGCCGCCCGAACGTGAAATGCGTTCGACAATCTCGCGCAATCCCTTTGGCGCAACAGCCATGCCGTTGACCGCACCGGCGCGCGGGCCAGCCGTGACAAGCTTCCCGTTGCCGTCAGCGTTGAGGCGTTCAATGGCATCCACTGCCCCTTTGCGAATTTCGCGCCCGTCGTAATTCACGCCCGATATGCGTGTCTGTGCCGTGAAGGGAATGAAATGCGCTTCGTGCGGACTGAGTTCGCGCCCGCGCAGTTGATATTTCTCTTTCGCCAGCACGACGATTGAGCGGCCTTCCGGCGTCTCATCGGCCAGCGAGGAAAGTTGTGCGGCGTCGGCCAGTTCAGTCTCGCTCACACCGGGCAGCGGGATGAATTCAGCCGCCTGCCGGTTGCCGAACGTGATCGTTCCGGTCTTGTCGAGCAGCAAAGTGTTCACGTCACCCGCCGCTTCGACCGCGCGCCCGCTCATCGCCAGCACGTTGTGCTGAACCAGCCGATCCATGCCTGCAATGCCAATCGCGCTCAGCAGCCCGCCAATCGTCGTCGGAATCAGACACACGAGCAGCGAGACAAGCACGAAGATCGTCTGCGTCGCATTTGAATAAATGGCGAATGGCTGAAGCGTCACGACGGCCAGCAGGAAGATGATCGTGAGTCCGGCAAGCAGGATGTTGAGCGCGATTTCGTTCGGCGTCTTCTGCCGCTCTGCGCCTTCGACGAGCGCGATCATCCGGTCAAGAAATGTCTCGCCGGGATTTGAGGTGATGCGGATTTTGATCTGATCCGAAAGGACACGCGTGCCGCCGGTGACGGCTGAGCGGTCGCCACCGGCTTCGCGGATAACCGGCGCAGATTCTCCGGTGATGGCCGATTCATCAACTGACGCCACGCCTTCGATAACCTCGCCATCGCCGGGAATGAATTCGCCCGCCGAAACCATCACGATGTCGTCGCGGCGCAGTCTTGTCGCAGGCACCGTTTCCGTCCGACCATCGGGCAGCAGCCTGCGCGCGGTGGTTTCGGTTCGCGCTTTGCGCAGGTTGTCCGCCTGCGCCCTGCCGCGCCCTTCAGCCATGGCTTCGGCGAAGTTCGCAAACAGCACCGTGAACCAGAGCCAGAGCGTAATCTGCACGCTGAATCCGACGCCGGGCGCGCCGTTCATCACATCACGCGCGAGCAGCGTTGTCGTCATCACGCTGCCGACCTCAACAACAAACATCACCGGATTTTTCATCATCAGGCGCGGATCGAGCTTGCTGAACGAAGCGGCCAGCGCGCGCCTGACAATCTTTCCGTTCCACAGGGCGATTCTCTTTTCAGGCTTGTCCATATTTCAGAATGTTTTCCCGGCCATCATCAGCAGGTGTTCGACCAGCGGGCCGAGGCTGAGTACCGGAAAAAATGTCAAAGCCCCGACAATCACGATCACGCTCACCAGCAGCGTCGCAAAGAGCGGCGTTGTCACCGGAAAAGTTCCAGGCGAAGGCGGGGCGGCTTTTTTGCGGCTCAGACTTCCGGCCAGCGCAAGCATCGGGATGATCGTCATAAACCGCCCGAAAAGCATCGCCAGCCCGGTCGTGGTGTTGTACCAGTTCGTACCGGCTGACAATCCGGCAAAGGCTGAGCCGTTGTTGCCCGCGCTGCTCGTAAAGGCATAGAGAATTTCTGTCAGACCGTGCGGGCCGGGATTGAGAATGCCCGCTGTGCCGGACGGCTGCGCAATCGAAATGCCCGCCAGCAGCAGCACCGTCAGCGGAAAGATCAGCACCGCCAGCATCGCCATCTTCACGTCATACGATTCAATCTTTTTGCCCAGGTACTCCGGCGTGCGTCCGACCATCAGCCCGGCCATAAACACAGCCAGGATGACAAAGATCAGCATGCCGTACATTCCCGCGCCGACTCCGCCGAAGATCACTTCGCCGAGCATGATGTTGACGAGCGGAACCAGCCCGCCGAGCGGCGTGAATGAATCGTGCATCGCATTCACCGCGCCGCACGAAGCGTCGGTCGTGATGGTGGCAAAGAGCGCCGAACCGGCAATGCCGAAACGAACTTCCTTGCCTTCCATATTGCCGCCCGGCTGCATTGCGCCCGGCTGCACGTCAGTTCCGGCGAGCAGCGGATTGCCTTTCGCTTCGGCGTCATAAGTCACCAGCACGCCCGCCAGAAACAGCGCCGACATCGCGCCAAACACAGCCCAGCCGTGACGCGGCGATCCGGTCATCATTCCGAGCGTGTGTGTCAGCCCGGCTGAGATGGCAAAGATCGCAAGCATTGCCAGCAGATTTGAAAGCGGCGTCGGATTTTCAAACGGATGCGCGCTGCTGGCATTGAAGAAACCGCCGCCATTCGTGCCGAACTGCTTGATGATCTCCTGCGACGCGACCGGCCCCTGCGCAATGACCTGTTCAGTCATTCGTTCAGTTTTCTTCGCGCCGTTATCCGCGATCTTTTCAATCATCATCGGATCAATCAGCCGCGCCGTGTCATAAGCTCTGAAGTTCTGCACGACGCCCTGCGACACCAGCAGCAATGCGCCGACGAGACAAACCGGCAGCAGCACCCACAGCAGCGCGCGCGTCAGGTCAACCCAGAAATTTCCGATGGTTTCGCGTTCGCGCTGCGCGATGCCGCGCATAAAGGCGATGGCGAGCGCGATGCCTGCCGCCGCCGAGACAAAATTCTGATAAGCCAGCCCGGCCATCTGTGTCAGGTAACTCATCGTCACTTCCGGCACATAAGACTGCCAGTTCGTGTTGGTCGCAAATGACGCCGCTGTATTGAAGGCTGAACCCGGCTCAATGCCCGCGAGCTTTTGCGGATTGAGCGGCAGGTAATGTTGCAGGCGCTGCAACGCGTAAAGCACCAGCATCGAAACAAGACTGAACTGCAGCATCGCCGCAGCGTACTCAGTCCAGCGCATCCCGTGCGTCTCATCCACGCCGGTCAGACGGTAAATCAGCCGTTCGAGCGGTCGCAGCGCCGGATCAAACAGGGTGCGTTCACGCCGAAAGACGCGCGCCATAAAAATGCCGAGCGGTTTCGTCACCGCCAGCACCAGCAGAAAGAAGAGCAGAATCTGTAACCAGCCGTTAAGTGTCATCGCTGATGTCGTGGTCAGAATTTTTCAGGCCGCAGCAGCGCGCAGATCAGATAAACCATCAGCAGCGCCGCCACGATCAGACAAGCCATTGAGTCAGGGTTCATCGCTGCTTCCTTACAGTTTCTCGCACGCTCTGAGGTAACCGAACGCGAGGATGAAAAAGATGATCGCCAGCATCACGAAGATCAGATCCGTCATTGTGGCCTTTCACTGGTGGTGTTGCGTTCAGGCAGGGCGACCGGACAATAAAAGCGCGGTGAGATGCAGCTTCCGGCTCATCACGCGCCAGCCGCCGCCGCAGTTCAAGCAGCAGATAAGTCACAATCAGCGGAAGCGCAACAGCCAGCAGATGTATCTTCATTACAGCCGCCCCCATCAGGCAGAAGGCTACTGCCTGACGCATAAGAACGGCGTAAATGGTTTATAAAAAGTTCGTAAAGACGGAATCAGGAAGGGGACATCAGGCGTCGGGATTGAAGCGGTAGCCAACCCAGGGTTCGGTGAGGATGTAAACAGGGCGGGACGGATCAGGCTCGATCTTCCGGCGAAGCTGGCCGACGAAGACGCGCAGGTATTCGTTCTGCTCAACGAAATTGCCGCCCCAGATGGCCGCCAGCAGCGTGCGATGAGTCAGCACTTTTCCGGCGTGCTGAAGAAAATAGACCAGCAGATCAAATTCCTTTGGCGTCAGGCGCACCTCTTCGCCGCGCACCGTGATCTGATGTGCGGCCAGATCGGCGCGAAAGTCTCCGGTTTCGATCAGCGTCACAATTTCATCGCTGCCTGTCGGCACGGGCGCGCGACGCAATGCGGCGCGAATGCGGGCCAGCAGTTCATCCATGCCGAAAGGTTTGGTGACGTAATCATCTGCGCCCGCATCGAGCGCCTTCACTTTGGTCTGTTCCTCACCCCTGACCGATAAAACGATGATTGGCAATTCAGACCGCGCTCGCAGGCGGCGGCACAGTTCGAGGCCGTCAACGCCGGGCATTGAAAGATCGGTCACGACCAGATCAGGCGGCCAGTCATTGAAAACATCCAGCGCCGCTTCGCCGTCAGCCGCCACGCGCACATTGTACCCGTGCGTTTCCAGGCTGCGGCGCAGCACGCGCGTAATCTGCGCTTCATCATCCACCACCAGAATGCGCCTGCGGTCATCGCTCATGGCTCGTCATTATCACCAATCGGCAGAGTGAAGACCACTCGCGTTCCCTGCCCATCGGCAGCACCCTCAATCCGAATGCGCCCGCCGTGCGCTTCGATGATGCCGCGCGCAATCGCCAGGCCCATGCCAATGCCTCTGGGCTGACGGGCCGCCACGTCAGGCGCGACTCTGAAAAACTTGTCGAAGACTCTTTCACGCAGTTCAGGCGGAATGCCCCGGCCCTGATCTTCAACGACAATCTGAATCGCCTCGTCATTCGTGCGCTCTGCCGTCAGGCGAATCATCGTTCCCGGCGGCGAATATTTGGCCGCATTGTCGAGCAGCGTGTAAACGACTTCAGCCACCGCGCGGGCATCAACCCTCACCACAGGCAATTCACCGCCAGCTTCGGTCACGACGCGATGATGGCGCACAAGCGGTTCAGCCCGTTCGAGCGCCGCCGTCAGAATTTCATCAACCGCGCCCCAGCGGCGACGCAGTTGCAGTTCTCCGGCTTCGATGCGGGCCAGTTCGACGAGGCCTTCGATGAAATGGTTGAGCCGGTCAGCTTCTTCATCAATGACCTCCAGCATTTCACGGCGCGCTTCCTGATCGAAGATCACCAGAGCTTCGCCGTTCGCCTGCCCTTCCCTGAGCAGGGTCGTGACTGAAACCTTGATCGAAGTCAGCGGCGTGCGCAGGTCGTGCGTGACGGCATCGAGCAGCGCCGATTTCAACTGTTCGCTCTGGCGCAGGGCTTCAGCGTGACTGGCGCGTTCGAAGGCATCTCTGAGTTCGCCGTAAAGCCGTTCAATTTCGCGCCTGCCCGCTTCGGCCTCTTCGGCGCGCCGCCTGGCCCGTGAGGAAAGCTGTCCGGCAATCATCGCCGTCATCAGAAACGCCGCGAGCGCAATCCAGTTCTGCGGGTCTTCAATCGTCAGCGTCCCGGTTGGCGGCAGAAAGAAGAAGTTGAAGCACAGCACTCCCAGCACCGCCGCCACAATTGCCGGGCGGCTGCCCCAGCGCGTCGCCACAAACAGCACGACCAGCAGCAGCACCAGCGCGACAGTTGTCGAATTGATAATTTCGCCGCCCGCAAACGGAGCCAGCACCGCCGTCACTGCGGCAATGCCGAGCAAAGCTGACGCATAGCCCGCTGCCTGATTCCGCCTGAGATTTTTCATTGCGGTAATCATTGCGCAGTGTGCGCCTTTGCACAAAGCATTGTCGCGCCGCAGCAGGTGATGACTGAATGCACAACCGCCTCACCTCTGCCGTCTGTCTGAGTTACAATCAGGCCGGATCATCGAATGAAAGGAAGACTGGTTATGTCTGCGCTGCCCAAACCACCCTATACAGTTGAAGAGTACATTGAGCTTGATAAGCACTCTGAGGATCGTTATGAGTATTTTGATGGTGAGATTGTCAGTATGGCAGGCGGTTCCATTGAACATGGCGCCATCACTGTTAACGTCGCCGGAACTTTGCGGGAAAGACTGCGAGACCGTCAGTGCCTGGTGCTGAGCGGGGATGTCCGACTCAGGGTTCCTGCGGCTTTCCCTTATCGTTATCCTGATGTCAGCATCGTCTGCGGGCAGATCATCAGGGAAGAAATTCTGGGGCAGGTCATGCTGGTCAATCCGCTGCTGATTGTGGAAGTGCTGTCGCCCTCGACTGAAAACTACGACCGCGAAGCGAAGTTTCTGGCTTACCAGTCCATCGAGAGCTTTCAGGAATATCTGCTCATCGCACAGCAGCGCCCGCATGTGACGCAATACATTCGTCAGCCTGACGGTCGCTGGCTGCGCGCGGATCTTGAAGGGCTGGAAGCGACGATCACTTTGTCATCACTTGATGTCTCGCTGCCGCTCAGCGAGATTTATCGAATGGTGGATTTTGAGCAGAGCGAGAAATCTTCACCAGTTTCATAGCAGGTAATTTCAGTTCTTTCTTCACACGCTGATGAGCATAAGTGGAACCGCAACTTTGCTGACGATTCTTTTCAGTCTGGCCGCCTCCTGCTGGCTCGTCTTTTTCACCAGGCCAGCGGAGTCACTGACTGAAGAGGTCAGATCACTGATCGAACTTCTGATCAGTGGCCTGCTCTCTTTTCTGGCGATCTGCTTTTTCGCATTGTCTGCTTATGCGGTCATTTCAATGATTGCGACCAGTGCAGTTGACTTCAGAATCTTCGTGAAGCTGTGGCAATACTGCCAGTATGTGTTCCCCGGCATTCTGCTGATATTCAGCATCATCATTCTGTCCCGGCTGATCTCTTCAGAAATCCGCCGCCGGGCGAAACAGCGGTGAACCTGCCAGTTGGTTGAAGTACAATAAGTCCGGCAAAGGAAGGCAAAACTATGAGCCTGCATTCAGAACCTGTCGAAATCACGGGACTCCCGCCAGATATGCTGAAAGCCCTGGATGATCGTGCACAGCAGACCGGAAGGAGCCGTGAAGAATATATCCGGCAATTGATTGAGAAAGATCTGGCCGGGCCGGTCAGCCTGCGTGACCTCTACGCTCCGGTGCGCGAGCAGATTGCTGAAAGTGGAATTACCGACGACGAACTTGACGCCCTGATCGAAGCGGTCAGGGAAGAAATCTGGCAGGAACGGCAGGGACAACACCATAGTGAATGACCCTGAAGGTAAGCCGAAAGTTGTTTACGACTGCAATATCTTCCTGCAGGGCCTGATCAGAGAAAGTGGCCCGGCAGTCGCCTGCCTCGAACTTTTCGAGCGTGACGAAATCGAACTGTTCATCAGCCGTGCCATGCTGACTGAACTGAGAGATGTCCTGACCCGACCAAAATTGCAGACCAGATACTCACTGCTTACTGCTGAACGAGCCGGGATATTGCTCGACAGTCTGCAACAGCGCGCAACCCTGATTCATCCGGTCACAACAAACTTTCACTTTTCTCGTGATCCGAAAGACGAGCCGTACCTGAATCTGGCGCTGACTGCCGGAGTAGATTTCCTTGTCAGCAGAGATCACGATCTGCTCGACCTGATGAGTGGCATCACGGTCGAGTGCAAGGAATTCAGGCAACGCTTCAGAAAAGGCAGGATTCTCGATCCGGTTGAATTTCTGAAGGAGGTGCAGAAACTGCAAAGGCAACAGCCCTGAAGACCTGCTTGCCAAACCTTCATCCAGCCGCTAATCTGAGCCATCATTGATTCAGAAACAGGCACTGAACTGCGTTCGCTACCGCCCGAATAACAATCATCAGAGACAACTGTCAACAAGGTAATCAGGGTAATCAAAGATGCTCAAGACACTGCTGCTCAATCCGCCGTCGTTTGAAAAGTTCGATGGAGGCGCGAGTTCGCGCTGGCCCGCGACTCGTGAGATTGAAAGTTACTGGTATCCGGTGTGGCTCGGCTATCCGGCGGCGCTGATCCGCGACCTCGGCGGCCAGTCGCGTTTGCTTGATGCCCCGCCGCATCACATCAGCCCGACCGAAACGGCGAACATTGCCAGAGACTATGAGTTCGTTGTGCTCTTCACTTCGCACGTCGGCTTTAATAATGACGTAAAGCTGGCCGAGATGATGAAGTCGCTCAATCCTGAGCTGAAGATTGCTTTTGTCGGGCCGCCCGTGACGACGCATCCTGAAGTTGCGCTGCGCGCTTCAACGGCAATTGATTTCGTCACGCACAAGGAATTTGATTACACCGTCACGCGCTTTGCTTCGGGCGAACCGCTCGACAAAATTCCGGGCGTGCATTTTCTGCGTGACGGCAAAATGGTTTCGACAATGCCCGAACCGCTCATCACCGATCTCGACAAACTGCCCTGGGTGACGCCGATTTATAAGCGTGACCTCGACATCAGAAAGTACAACGTGCCGTTTCTGCTCAATCCGTTCATCGCGTTCTATTCGACGCGCGGCTGTCCGGCGCTCTGCACCTTCTGTCTGTGGCCGCAGACGTTTGACGATCATCGCTGGCGGCAGCGTTCAGTCGAGAGCGTGCGCGATGAAGTCGAATGGGCGCTTGATGCCTTCAAACCGGAAGGGCTGAAGGAGATTTTCTTTGACGACGACACGTTCACTTACAATCCGAAACGGATGATTGAAATGAGCGCCGCCTTCAAGCCGCTCAAATTCCAGTGGTCATGCACCTCGCGCTCGCATCTGGATTACGAAACGCTGAAGGTGATGGCCGATGCCGGATGCCGTCTGTTCATCGTCGGGTTTGAATCGGGCAACGAGCAGATTCTGAAAAATATCAGGAAAGGCATCACGGCAAAGCGTTCGCTCGAATTCGTCAGAAACTGCAGGAAGGTCGGCATTAAAGTGCATGCCGATTTCATCATCGGCCTGCCCGGTGAAACGCGCGAGACGATCAAGGAGACGATTGCTTACGCGAAGGAGATGGATCCGGAAACGTTGCAGGTTTCAGTTGCGCACGCTTATCCGGGCACTGAGATGTACGAATGGTTCCGGGCAAACGGCGTGATTCTGAATACGACGATGTCAGATGAACTCGGTCAGCAGTTGCCGATGGCGAACTTCCCGCACCTGTCGGGCGCGGAGATGCTCGACTGGGTACATCGGTTTTACGACGAATATTACTTCCGCCCGAAAGTCGTGGCGCGCATCGTCAAAGGCGCGGTCTTCAATCGCAACGAGCGCAAGCGGCTCTACAAGGAAGCCAGAGAATTTCTGGCCACGCGGGCGCGGCGGCGCAAACTGGTTGAAGCCGGACAGGTCTGAGCTGACCGGCCAGGACAAACTTTCAATCCGGGGCAGGAAGATGATTCATTCCTCTTCCTGCTTTTGTCTTTCTGCGGGTGTCTTCGGTAAACTTTGAACCCGCTGTCGCGCACCTTCGTTAAGGGTGCTGATGATTTCTCTCCGACGCACATGAAACCTGGACACCTGAAACTTTCCGGCGCGGTGTGGTCTGCACTGCTCGTGCTTGCGCCGCTGGCGCTCGCGGCGGGCGTCTGGCTGATTCTCAAATTCGATCCGAATGTGCGGCTCGGTATCCTTTACGACCGGCAGGAGGCTTTCGCCATCGCCCGGCAGGCGGCGGCATCAGGGGGCATTGAAGCGTCCGGCTGGGACGGTTATCTGGCGACTGACAATGACAACAACCGGTATTTTTATTATCGGCTGCGGCAGGGCCGCGCGTCCGACGAAGCGCAGCAACTGGCCCCGGCACTGACCATTAAAGTGATGCTGGTTGCGCCGGATCGCCGGGAGCGGTTTGAAGTCAGAATGTCACCGACAGGCCGAATCATCGGGTACACGCACACCCTGCCGAACAACCAGGCCATCACTGATCCGGGCGAGGCTGTCACCAGAAAGCTCGCTGAAGCGGCGTTGCGCGCGCGTCCTGAAGCTGGCGAAATTCCGGCTGCTGCCGCGCCTGAAATGCAGGAACTCGCGGTGCCCGGCGGCGTGATGCGGCGGTATGTGTGGAACTGGCCTGCGGCATCGCTGCCTGAACTGGAACGCAGAATCGTCATTCTGGTCAGGGGCAGCGCAGTCGTCAGCGAAGATATTCAGGCTGGCATTGAAAGGAAATTTGCGGAAGCGAACCTGCAAAGCAATCTCGCCGGGCTGATTATTTTCGGCACGGTTTACGGCCTGAGCGTGCTGGTGATGCTGGCTTTTGGCGTCTACCGTTTTGCCGAACGCGCGCGGCAGAAGGAAGTCTCGTATGGCCGCGTGCTGCTGCTGGCGGCGTTGTCGGCGGGCGTTTTCATTCTGTTCATGCTGCAGACCGATGTCGCGGTTTACCGCATCGTCGCGCAGAATCCGCAGGCGAATCCGCTCGTCTCAATTTTTGTGGCGAGTCTGATGTACCTGGTTGCCGGGCTGCTGGTCGGGATGGCTTACGGCAGCGGCGAAGGCGACATTCGGGAAGCCTATCCGGGCAAACTGACCTCGCTCGATGCGCTGCTGACGGGCCGGATCTTTTCGCGCAATGTGGCGCGGGCGGTGATTTTCAGCGTCGCCATCGGCTGCTGGGGCGTGCTGCTTGTGCAACTGGCGGTGCTGCCCTGGGCTGGCAATCCGCGCTACGGGTGGCAGATCGTGCAGGCCGATGCGATGTTTGCGCGCTGGCCCTGGCTGACGCATCTGTACGGCTGGATGAGTTACAGCATTCTGCCGGGCGTGACGGGGCTGCTGCTGCCGCTGCCGTTTCTGCACCGGCGATTGCGCAATCAGAAGGTCATCATCGCGCTCGTGTTTCTGCTGACGCTCGGCAGCGTCAGCGTTTTCAGCACGCAGGTGCGGCCCTGGCTGGCAGTCTTTCTGACGGCGGCGGTGCTGGCGGCGACGCTGCTTGTCGGTTTTTTCAAATGCGATTTGCAGACGGCTTTCATCAGCGTCGGCATTCCATCGCTTGTCACAGTGCTGGTGCAGATGATTGCACAGCCGTCGCCGTCCGTTCGCCTGGCCGGACTGATTTCCACCGGCATTGCGCTGAGCTTTATTGCGCTTGAATTGTTCTTCTTTTTCAAAGGTCGCTGGTACACCGAAGCACAGGTGCGCCCGCTTTATGCCAGCAATCTGGTGGAACGCCTGGCGATGCAGGCCGAAGTTTCGGCGGCGCGTGAAGCTCAGATCAGGCTGCTGCCGCAGAGGCTGCCCCGCCTGCCGCAGCTTGCGATTGCCGCCGCGTGCCAGCCCGCGCACGAAGTCGGCGGCGATTTTTATGATTTCTTTCAGCTCGACGAAAACCGCCTCGGCGTGTTCATCGCTGAAGGCGGCGCGCAGGGGCTGGCCTCGGCTCTCTCAATCGCCTTTGCCAAAGGCTGGCTGATGCCGAGGCTCACAAGCGAAACGCGCGGCGATGATTCACCGGCTGAAATCGTGCGCGGATTGCAGGCGCGATTGTCAGCAATGATTGAAAGCGAAGCGGGATTCGGTTTCGCTTATGCCGTCATTGACACTTCGGACGGCTCGCTGCGTTATGCGCGCACGGGAAGCTGGCCGCGCGTGATGGTCATCAGTCAGGGAAAGAGTGAGGCTGCGCGCCAGCCGAAGGAACACGAAATCAGATTCAGCGCCGACCGCTCCGGCACAAAGAATTTCAGCGTGACCGAAGGCCTGGCCTTTCTCGCGCCCGGCGACACGATCACGCTTTTCACCAACGGAATTGCCGAAAGCTGGGCCGACAATCAACAGCCGGACGATCAGGCAATGGTCAGAGTCTTCAGTGCAAACACGGCTGAGACTCAGGATGAACTGTGCCTGGCGCTCGACAAAACGATGAGTGACAGCCTGAAGCGCGCCCATCAGAAAGGCGTTCAGGACGATCTGACCGCCGTCATGATCCGGCTGGAAAGCCTGAACGAAGACACAGCGATCACTTCATCTGCGCTGGAGGAGCAGGTCTGATGCGACGGTTACTGATTCCGCTGCTGCTGGCTGTGACTGGATACGGCGCATTCGCGCTGCTCTTTCCGCGTCTTGATCCGGCAGCGAAATGGCAGCAGACGCTCGACCGGCAGCAGGCCATCACCAGAGCGACTGAGATTGCGGCCCGCTACGGGATTGAGCCGCGCGGATGGGATGTGGTCGTCACGACCGGACGCAACCGCGAAGCGGAACGTTACCTGCTGGCTTATCCGCACAGCGAAATCGCGCCGCTGCTTTCGCCGCTTGTGACGACCGTAACGATGGGTACGCTGCACGGTGAACGCAGCTTTCGCGTCAGCTTTGCCGCAGACGGCCACCTGCTCAGCCTGATTCGCCGCGAGCCTGAAAAAACAGGCCAGGCACAGAACAGCACACCAGCACCGGCTGAAATCGAAGCCGCACTCAAAGACCTCACCGGCAGCTTCAGCCCGCGCTTCTCGCCGATCAAAGCAAACAGTCAGGAACAGGACAGCCGTAAATCGCCTGAGAGATTCGGAGCCTTCGTGGTCGGCGGCGACAGGGACAAGCCTGAAAAAGATGACCGCAGGTTCACGCAGGAGTTCATCAGCAGCGGCCAGGATCAGGTGAAGTTCACCACTGAAGCTGTCGTGGCAGGCGGCATCATCAGGGAACTGCGGCTGAAATCCACGCTGCCTGCGCGGTTTCTGGATGAAGTTGCCTTCAATCGCAGCACCAGTGTCGTCGTGACTGGCGGGCTGGCTGCGGCGTTCATCATTCTGCTGACACTTGGCGGGCTGGTGTTTTACTTTTTCGGTCTGGCGCGGCGTGAGGTTGACTGGCGCAACGCGCTGGCATTTTTGATCGCAGTCGCGCTGCTGCTGATTACGGCCAATTACCTGGGCGGCGCGACCGAATCACTGCGCGCTGAGTTGACGATGGGTGAAACGCCCGGCTTTTTCATGCGGGTGGTGATGCCGCTGCTGATTTCATTTCTGCTGCTGCTCCAGTTTCTGATTCCGATCTTTGTGTGCTGGGGCGGCGCGCTGGCGCTTTATGCGCGCACGCGGCAGGGCCGACCGGCGGGGCTGGCGGCGATGTTGCGCGGCAGGCTGTGGTCACGGGCAACCGGAACTTATGCAGGTGCGGGAATGATGCTCGGCGGAATCATCGCGGCGCTCCCCTGTCTGATGGCAGGCAGCGGAATCTTTTCCGGCAGCCTGGTTGATGCTGAAAACGTCCATCGCATCTTTGCCTCCAAAGCTCCGGCGCTGGCGGCGCTGACTTCTCCGGCAGCGACGAATACGACGGGAACTTTTCTGCTCTTTCTGATCTTCGGTTTTCTGGTTCCGCTGCTCAACAGTTATCTGAAAAAGGCGCTGCTCGCACGTCTTTTGTGTTTCGTTACCGGCGCACTGCTGCTGGCGACAGCTTTTCCGCTCGGACGAACTTCGCTCATTTCGGCGCTCGCGGGCGGCCTGTTGCTGATGGTGATCGGTGAACAAATCTGGCGGCGCTTCGATCTGCTCACGGTCGTGATGGCGAGCATGTCGGCTGAGGTTGCGCTGCGAATTGCGGCGCTGCTGGCGCAGCCTTCTGCGGCGCTGCGCTCGTCGGGCGTGACGGCGCTGCTGGTGATGGGTCTGCTGTTCGCGTTTGCGCTGGTGGCGGCGTGGAAAGGCCGCGCGACGGCGCCCGAAGAAGATGCCGCGCTGCTGCGCGCCGGGACTCAGCCTGAAGACCGCGCCGAACGCGAACGCCTGAAAGCTGAATTCAACGTGGCGCAGCGGGCGCAGCAGCAGATGCTGCCTGCGGTCACGCCCGATCTGCCCGGCTTTCACATCGCGGCCATCTGTCGCCCGTCAAGGGAAGTCGGCGGCGATCTGTATGATTTCATCCCGCTGCCCGATGGCAAACTTGGCGTCGTCGTCGCGGACGTGTCAGGCAAGGGTGTTCCGGCTTCGTTGTACATGACGCTGACCAAAGGACTGATGCTTTCGGTAGCCGAAGAACAGAGCGATCCGGGCGCAGTGCTGCGCGAGGTCAACAAACATCTGTATGAAGCCTGCCAGCGCAAAATGTTCGTCACGCTGTTTTACGGCGTGATTGATCCGTGCACACGCACGATGACCTATTCGCGCGCCGGTCATAATCCGCCGGTCTGGCGCTGCACAGGCGAACGGACAACGAAAATGCTCAGGCCGCCCGGCCCTGGCCTGGGTCTGGTTTCGGGCAAATCATTTGACCGCGTGCTGAAGGTCGAACAGATCAGTCTGTCGCCGCACGACACGCTGTTTCTTTATTCCGACGGCATCACCGAAGCGATGAACGAACATCAGGAAGAGTATGGCGAATCGCGGCTGATGGCGATTGCTGAACGAACTGACTGGCTGGATGCTGAGATGGCGCTTAATGCCGTGCTGGGCGATGTCAGCGCCTTTCTGGCCGGAACGCCGCCGCAGGACGATCAGACGCTGGTTGTCGTGCGCGTAGCCGGTAACTGAAACCTGCGCCCTGAACCCGGCGTACTTTTTATTCAGAACAATCCGCCGGACTTTATCAGGGAGGTTGCGATGCATTGCCCAAATTGCGGAAAACCGGCAAAGGATCAGCAGAAATTCTGTCGCGCGTGCGGCTTCGGTCTGGAGCCGGTCGCGCAACTGCTCAGCGAACAGCGCACGACCGGCGAAGCTGAACTGACCGAAGCTGAACGCCGCACTGAAAAACTGGTCGGCTGGGGCATCAATGCGCTGCTCGGCATTCTGATCATCGGCGCGGCGAAGGCGATCATTTACTGGGTCATGATCGTCAAGGGTCAGTTCTGGCCCGGCATCTTTCTGCTCGGCCTGCTGGCGTGGCTGGCGCTTTATATGTTTCTGATCGGCAAGTGGACAGAGTTGCAGAAATCATCCCGGCGGCGGTCAGCCCCGGCACTGCCTCCAGCCGAAGACACAGCAAAGCTGCCTGCCACCGCGCCTGAACCTGTGCCGGGCATCACTGAACGCACAACCGATCTGCTTGAAGTTCGCCCGGTCAGGCGCAGCGATGAACTCGGCACCTGATCAGACAGACAACACGAAGGAAGCTCAACCAGAGAAATGACTGAGGCTGCCATTCCGACGCGCCATTCCCGGCCATCCCTCCCACTCATCATCAACGGCGACGATTTCGGCTATTCATCCGCCGTCAACAGCGCCATCATTCAGGCGCACCGCGAAGGCGTGCTGACGAGCGCGAGCCTGATGGTCAATGAATGCGCGGCGGATGAAGCGGTGCGGCTGGCGAGAGAAAATCCAGGCCTCGCGGTTGGCCTGCATCTGGTGCTGGTGCTCGGACGGGCTGCGCTGCCGCACGCTGAACTGCCGCACATCACCGACGCGCAGGGCTGCTTTACGAACAGTTCATTCGAGGCCGGAATCAAATATTATTTCAGCGCGGCGGCGCGGCGTGAATTGCGGCGCGAAATGCGGGCGCAGTTTGATAAATTTGTCGCTACCGGACTGCCATTTTCGCACGTTGACGGTCACACACACCTGCATCAGCATCCAGTCATCTTTGATGAACTGATCAGATTGTGCGAAGAATACGGCGTCAAACGAGTCCGCGTCGTGAAGGGCGAAATGCGACTGAGCCTGAGCCTTGACCGGAAAAACCTGCCGCTCAAGCTGGTCTGGGGCACGGTCTTCAACCTGCTGGGACGATGGTGCGAAAGTCGCCTGCGCGGGCGCGGCTTTGTGCAGCCGCAGAAAGTTTACGGTCTGCTGCAAAGCGGCGATCTGAATGAAAATTACCTGCTCGGCCTGCTGGCCCGAATGAAAAATACCAGCAGCGAAATCTATGCTCATCCGCTCGCTTTCAATGCTGACGAAGCAGCGCGGCGCGAAAACCCCGGCGGCATAAGCGAGCTTGAAGCATTGCTGAGCAAACAGGTGCGTGCCGCCATTGATGCTGCCGGATTTGAACTCTCAACTTATCAGAAGCTGGCGAAATGAACGCGACTGTCACCTGTCATTTGTCACCTGTCATCTGCTTTTGATCTGATCGCCGTTTCAGCAGATCAGCCGACAGGAAGGCAGTCACTCGAAACCGTTTTATGAAAACTCTGATCGTCATTTTTATTGCCATCATCTGTCAGTGCCTGGGCGATGTCTGTCTGACCAGAGGCATGAAATCAATTGGCGAAGTCAGCACGCTCGATCCGGCGCAGTTGTTTGCCGTCGGCGTGCAGATTTTTTCGACGCCGATGATCTGGCTCGGCATCGGCATTCTGCTCGTCTTTTTTCTGCTCAATCTGGCGGCGCTGTCGTGGGCCGATCTGACTTACGTTGTGCCGCTGTCGGCGTTCGGTTACGTGGTCAATGCGGCGATGTCGAAATATCTGCTGGGCGAACAGGTGACAATGGCGCGGTGGATTGGCACAACGATTATCTGCGTTGGCGTGATGATCGTTTCGCGCACTGAACAGCGCACGACTGAAAAACAGGCAGCAGAGGTGAAGGCGGCATGAAAACCTTTCTGCTGATGTCAGCGCTGATCGTCTTCAGTTCGCTTGGTGAAATCCTGTCGGCCAAAGGCATGAAGGAGGTCGGTGATGTTTCATTCCGGCCCCGCGAACTTTTTGGCGCAATCAGGCGGATGGCGCGCAATCGCTGGCTGCTGGTCTGCGTGGGCTGTCTGGCGATTTCGTTTTTCTCGTTTCTCAGCCTGCTCAGTTATGCCGATCTGAGTTTTGTCATTCCGCTCACAGCAGTGACTTATCTGACCAACACCATCGGCGCAAAGCTGATGCTGAAGGAAAAAATCTCGGCGGCGCGTCTGTCCGGCACGCTGACCGTCACGTTCGGCGTGATGATCGTTCTGCTGCCCCGCGAATTTGAAGCCGCCATCATTCCGGCAATTCAAAGCCTGTTTCATCAGCTTGTTTCCGTCCTGCATCCTGAAGGCTCATCACCAGGTTCGCTGGCCGACTGGCTGCTGATCGCGCTGCGCGCAGCATTGCTGATCTGTGTAATTGCAGCAAATGTCTTTTATGGAATTTCGCTGGTGGCGGGCTGGCTGTGGGCACGTGATCGCCAAAAGCAGCGTGCGCTCGGCCCTGATTTCACGCCGCCCGTGACGATTATGATTCCGGTGCGCGGCGCGGACGAACACACTTACCGCAACTTTGCGAGTTTCTGTCAGCAGGATTATCCCGCGTTTCAGATGGTTTTCGGCGTGCGCGATGAAAGCGACCCGGCAGTGGAAGTAATCAGAAAATTGCAGGCCGATTTCCCTGCCCTTCAGATCGAACTGGTGATCTCTCCGGCTGAGATTGGTTACAACGCGAAGGTTTCAAATCTTCAGAATATGTCGGCCCGCGTGGCGCACGATTATCTGATTATCGTGGACAGCGACATTCGCGTCGGGCCTGATTACCTGCGGCGCGTGATGGCGCCGATGCAGCAGCCGGGCGTCGGGATGGTGACGTGTCTTTATCGCGGCGCCGAAGCGCGCACGCCTGCCGCGCTGCTTGAAAACATCGGCATCTCGTCAACCTTCGCGCCTGAAGTCGTCACGGCGCGCGCGCTCGAAGGCATCAAATTCGCGCTCGGTTCGACGATTCTCGTGCGGCGCGCGCTGCTTGAAAAGATCGGCGGCTTTCACGCGGTTGCCGATTATCTGGCCGATGATTTTCTGCTTGGCAATTACGTCGCGGCGGCAGGCGCTGAAGTCGTGCTGTCTGATTACGTGGTCGAACACGTTTCGGGTCAGGAAACATTTGCGACGATGCTCAGGCATCAGTTGCGGTGGGGCCGGTCAACGCGCATCTCGCGGCCCAAAGGTTATGCCGGGCTGATTCTGACTTACGGCACAGCGACCTCGCTGCTGCTCGCGGCGGCGCTGAAATTCTCTGTTTTTGCGTGGGCGATGCTGGCGCTGACGCTGTTCATCAGACTGCTGGTGGCGTGGTGGTTTGGCGTGGTGGCGCTTGGTGATCGCGTGCTGGCGCGCAACCTGCTGCTTGTTCCGCTGCGTGATCTGATCGGCTTCGGCGTCTGGGCGGCAAGTTTCATTGGCGATGAGATTCAGTGGCGCGGCACGTCATTTCAGGTGCTGCCGAGCGGCAGAATCAGGCCCGCGAGAGAGTCCTGACCGGCCTGAACCGCTCCGGCCCGCTCCTTTACCCCCCGGAGTGGATTTGTTACTCTGCCTTTGCTGGCTGCTTCTTCCAGAACGTCACTGGCGAGATTGCAACAAACAACAGGAGGGATTATGAGAGTGTCAAGCCATCGTTCTTTCCGTCTGACTGCGCACTTTATGGTCGCGGCACTGCTGCTCGCGGCACTGGGCTTTGCCGGTGGCAGCGAAGCGCAGGCGCAGAAAAAGCGCAGAACCGTCAGGCGCGCTACAACCACGCCATCGGCATTTCACGTGCCGGTCGGAACTGATCTCAAAATTCGCCTTGAAACCGAGGTCAACACCAAAGAGTCGAAGAACGGCGATACCTTCACCGCCACCGTGCTGACGCCGAGCAAATATGAAGGCGCGACTGTCTATGGCCATGTGGCCGCAGTCAAACAGTCCGGCAAGTTCAAAGGCCAGACGGCGCTCTCGCTGGAATTTGACAAAATCACGCTGAAAAACGGCGAAAGCGCCAATATGGCCGCGCAGGTCAGCAGGGTTTACGGCGAAAAGTCGGCCAAAGAAGTTGACGAAGAAGGCAACGTCAAATCAGGCGGCCAGGGTTCGACCACCGTCAAGCGTTCTGCCGGTGGCGCAGCCGTCGGAGCCGTGATCGGCGCAATCGCCGGAGGCGGCAAGGGCGCGGCAATCGGCGCGGCAGTGGGCGGCGCGGCTGGCGCAGGCTCGGTCTTCATTACCGGCACCAACAAAGTGAAGCTCGACCGCGGCACCGAAATTCTGATTCACACAACCAGGTAATTGCAGATTGCAGATTGCGGATTGCAGATTTGTCTGACCAGGACGCTCAGACGCGCAATCTGCAATCTGCAATCTCAAGTCTGCAATCCGCAATGTCTTCAGATCGTTATTCCCGCCAGATTCTCTTCTCCGGCATCGGCAGCAAAGGACAACAGCGACTGCGTGAGAGTCACGCGGTCATCATCGGCTGCGGCGCGCTTGGCGCAATGCACGCTGAAATGCTCGCCCGCGCAGGCGTTGGAAAGTTGCGCCTCATTGACCGCGACTTTATCGAAGAATCGAACCTGCAACGCCAGATTATGTTTGAGGAGCGTGATGTCAGCGACCGGCTGCCCAAAGCCGTCGCTGCCGCCGCGCGCATCAGCCGCATCAATTCCGAAATCGCAGCCGAACCCGTCGTGGCGGATGTCAATTACACCAACATCGAAGAACTGATCGCGGATGCCGATGTGGTGCTGGATGGTACCGACAATTTTGAAATCAGGTATCTGATCAATGACGCTGCGGTGAAGTTCGGCAAGCCCTGGGTATACGGCGCGGCAGTCGGCGCTTACGGCGTGCAGATGACGATCAGGCCGGGCGTGACGCCGTGCCTGCGCTGCGTTTTTGCCGAAGCGCCCGCGCCCGGCACGACGCCGACCTGCGATACTGCCGGAGTCATCCTGCCCGTCATCGCCACAGTTTCAGCGTGGCAGGTGGCCGAAACGCTGAAACTGCTGACCGGACAGTTCGACAAGCTGCACGGCAAGTTGTTGCAGTTCGATCTCTGGGAAAATCAGATCAGGCAGATTTCCATCGCAGGCATTCGGCAGCCGAACGAGGCAAACAACTGTCGCGCCTGCGGGCAGCGCATCTTTGATTTTCTGAACGTGCGCGGCGGGCAGCTGCTGATGACGCTGTGCGGGCGCAACGCCGTGCAGATTGCGCCGCCCGGCAGAACGCAGCTTGATTTCAGCCGTCTGGCAGAAAGACTGCGCGCAAGCGGCGAAGTAAGTTACAATCGCTTTCTGCTCAGACTGGCGCTGAAGGAAGGTGAGCAGGCTTATGAGATCACAGTCTTCCCCGACGCGCGCAGCATTATCAAAGGCACGGCGGATCCGGCTATTGCCCGATCACTCTATGCCCGCTACATCGGAGCGTGAACCCTGTAACCCTGCCCCTTCAAGCGATGTCGAAAACTGAAATTGTCGTTCCCTGTTCCACTTCAAATCTTGGCGCGAGCTTTGACACCTGCGGGCTGGCCTTGTCACTTTACCTGCGCGTGACGGTCGAAGCGCGGGAGCGTGGCTTTGAAGTCGTGCCTTCGGGCGAAGGCGCAGAGCAGATGCCGCGTGATGAATCGAACCTGATTGTGAAGGTTGCAAATTTTGTCGCGCATCGTCGCCGCAAACATCTGCCGGGTGCGCGGCTGCTCGTCAATAACGAAATCCCTTTTGCGCGCGGCCTCGGCAGCAGCAGTTGCGCGATTATCGCCGGAATTTCGGTTTACGAAGCCCTGAGCGGCGAGCAGTTGTCTGAAGAGGATTTTTTCGGTTACGCGATGCATTACGAAGATCACGGTGACAACCTCGCGCCGTGTCGTCTGGGCGGGATGGTCGTCACCTGCGTGGTCAGAAATCCTGATGATGAATTTCTGCACCTGATTGCGGTCAAACGCCGCTGGCCCGACGAAATCAAAGTAATTGTGGCGATTCCCGATTTTGAAATGGAGACGGCGAAGATGCGCGCCGCACTGCCCCGCCTGCTGCCGATCACGAGCGCGATTTACAACATTCAGCGCGCCTCGCTGCTGCAGGCCGCCATCAGCGAACGCCGTTTTGATCTGATTGGCGAAGCCCTGCGCGACAGTCTGCATCAGCCTTACCGCGCCCCGCTGGGGCCGGGCCTTAAAGATGTGCTGAAGATGAACGATGAACCGGGCAGACATCCGGGCCTGCTCGGCACAGCCATCAGCGGCGCAGGTTCGACAATGATTGCCTTCGCCACCGACAACTGCGAACGCATCGCCGCCGAAATGAGCGCAAGGCTGAAAGCACACGGCGCGCATTCGCGGACGATGCAGTTGCAGGTGGATAATGTCGGGCGGAGAATGAATCGCAGAGTTTCCTGAGTTGTTCGAGTGTCCTGGTCATGCCCTGCTAAAGTTCAATGTCTGAAACGCAAATCAGTCAGGTTCAGCTCTGCGATGACGGATTCATCTGGCGACAGAGCGACGGCACATCGGGCAGGGTGGCGTGGGCTGAGGTTGAAAGCATCTTTACTTACAAAACCGACTGCTTCACCTGGGACAACATCTGGCTGGCTTTTGAGATTGAAAGTTATGATGTGGCGGTTTCGATTTCAGAAGAGACTGAAGGCTTTGGCGAAATGATGAAGGCGATCAATAAACACTTTCCTGAAATTGATGCTGACTGGTATCTCAGAGTGATGCAGCCGCCGTTTGAGGAGAATCTGACTTTGCTCTTTGAGCGTCCCGAACAGGACGCTGACTGAAACAGCTTTTGATTGTTATGTCTTCACTGACCAAAATTCCCGCAGGCGTGCAGTACTTCTTTGATGACGAAGTGCGCCTGCGCCGACACGTCGAACAGCGCGCAATGGAAGCGTTCGCCGGATGGTCTTACGACGAAATCATCCTGCCAATGTTCGATTATCACGACCTCTTTGCGCGCGGGATGGGCGCTGAACGCGCTGAAAAGACCTATCGTTTCACCGACCGCGACGGCGCGCTGCTTGCGCTGCGGCCCGAACTGACTTCGCTCGTGGCGCGCACGGTGGCTACTCGCTTTCTGCATCGCGCGCGTCCGATCAGGCTTTGTTATTCCGGCGAAGTCTTTCGTTACGACGAACCGACCGAACGCGCCTCGCGTGAATTTCATCAGCTTGGCGTCGAACACATTGGCGAACCGGCGATGGCGGCTGACATTGAAATTCTGCTGGTGGCCGCTGAAGTTCTCTCAACGCTCGGCATTGGTGACTTTCGCATTGCGCTGTCGCACGTGGATTTTTTCAACGGCATTGCCGACACGCACGGACTAGACGGCGAACGCCGCACGCACATGCGCGAACTGATCGAACGCAGGCAGCAGTTCGCGCTTGATGAATTTTTGCAACAGCACCTGCCGCACGTCGAAGCCGAACGCCGCGCCGCGTTCATTCAACTGACGCAGATTGCGGGCAAGCAGTCGGCCATCACCCGCGCCCGCGAAGTGCTGCGCAATGAGATTTCACGCGCCGCGATAGACAAGATCGAAGCGATCTATTCAACGCTCGCGGCGCTCGGACTGACTGACCACTTCGATATTGATCTGGGCGACACTGGCGGCCAGGAATATTACACGGGCCTGACCTTCAAAATCTTCGTGCCCGGCTGGGGTGCTGAAATCGGCAGCGGCGGACGCTATGACAACCTCATCAGCAACTTCGGCGCGCCTGAACCGGCGGTCGGTTTTTCGCTCTCGCTCGACGGCCTGACCGGCGCGCTCGCGCGTCACGCGGCCATCATCAGCCGACCGGAAAACAACACGGCGCAGATCACACTCAACGGCAATTACGCGCAGGCCTTTCACCAGGCCCGCGAAGCCAGAGCGCAGAAAAGAAAGGTGAAAATGCAGTGATTAGTGGTTAGTGGTCAGTGGTTAGTGAAGAAACAGAGTCTCTTTTTTCTGTTCACTAACCACTGACCACTAACCACTGACCACTATTCAGAGAATGCTGACCATTGCTTTATCAAAAGGCCGGATGCAGGACGAGGCGCTCGCGCTGTTTGCGCGGGCGGGCATTACGGTTGCTCCTGAAGAACTGAATTCGCGCAGGCTGCTGGTGGCGAGCCGCGACGGACGATTCAATTTCGTCTTCGTCAAACCGGGCGATGTGCCGACTTATGTTGAGTACGGCGTGGCTGACGCAGGGATTTGCGGGCGCGACGTGCTGCTTGAATCGCAGGCGCAGGTGCACGAACCGCTCGATCTGAAATTCGGCTATTGCCGAATCGCCGTTGCAGGTCGCCGCGAAGTCGTCGGGCAGGATTACAACCTGCTCGCTACCGTGCGCGTGGCGACGAAATATCCGCGCATCACGGCTGATTACTTTCACGCCAAAGGCATTCCGATTGAAGTCATTCCGCTGTCAGGTTCGGTTGAACTCGCGCCGCTGCTCGGCCTTTCTGACCGCATCGTTGATCTGGTCGAAACCGGGCGCACGCTGAAAGAAAACGGGCTGGAAGTGATTGATGTCATCACTGACACCACAGCGCGCCTGATCGTCAACCGCGCCAGCTTTCATCTCAAACGCGAAGAGGTCAGCGCGCTGATCGCGGAACTGGCTGATACCTTGAAAGCAGGGGATGGTAATCAGGGGTTGGGGGCTGGAGGGAAATCCGGCTCTGCCACTGACCACTAATCACTGACCACTGACCACTGTTTTTATGATCGAAATCATCAAACTCACCGGCACTGACCCGGAAGGAAACCGCAGACTCAAGCGCATTCTGAGCCGCACCAACGGGCTGAATCCTGAAATCCTGGCGGCGGCTGAAAACGTCGTGCGCGAAGTGCGCGACAACGGCGATGAGGCATTGCTGAGTTACACAGCGAAATTTGACGGCGTGCAACTCACGCCCGACACGATGCGCGCAAGCCGCGAAATGATTGAAGAACTCGCCGCCCGCGCTGACGCTGAACTGATAGCTGCGATGCGTGAAGCCATCGGCAACATTCGCCGCTATCACGAACATCAGTTGACGCGAAGCTGGGAGATCGAATCATCAAACGGCGTGCGGCTCGGTCAGCGTGTGCATCCGCTCGATATTGTCGGGTTATATGTGCCTGGCGGCAGCGCGGCTTATCCTTCGACGGTGATGATGAACGCGATTCCGGCGCAGGTGGCCGGTGTGCCGCGCATCGTCGTTGTCACGCCCCCGGCAAAGTTTGCCGAAAATCCTGTGATTGCCGCCGTGCTGCGCGAGCTTGAGCTTTTTGAAGTCTATCTGGTCGGCGGCGCGCAGGCCGTCGCCGCGCTGGCTTACGGCACTGAAACGATGCCGCGTGTTGATAAGATCGTCGGCCCTGGCAATCAGTACGTGACCGCCGCCAAAAAAGCCGTCTTTGGCATTGTGGATATTGATTCGCTGGCCGGGCCGAGCGAGATTGTCGTCATTGCCGATGACACGGCGCGCCCTGATTTTGTGGCGGCTGATCTGCTTTCGCAGGCTGAGCACTCTGATGACGCGGCTTCGATTCTGGTGACGACGAGCGAAACATTTGCCGCCGCCGTGCGCGATGAAATCATCCGGCAGACGCCGACGCTTTCGCGCCGCGCCATCATTGAAAGATCGCTCGCTGATTTCGGCGCGCTGATCGTGGTTGATTCAATTGATGCCGCGTGCCGCCTGGTTGATCAGCTTGCGCCTGAACACGTCGAAGTCATCACTGCCGACAGCGAAGCCACCGCCGCAAAGCTGCGCCACGCCGGAGCGATTTTCATCGGCGCTTATTCGCCTGAACCCGTCGGCGATTACTTTGCCGGGTCGAATCACGTCCTGCCGACCGGCGGCACGGCGCGCTTTGCGTCGGCGCTCGGCGTTTACGATTTTCTCAAACGCACGAGCATCATTCGTTACACGAAAAACGAAATCACCCGCACGGCTGAACTGATTGACCGCCTCGCGCGCGCCGAAGGCTTCGATGCGCACGCGCGGTCAGCGACAATCAGACTCGAAGAATAATTTCTCCCGCGTATGATCGAAGACAGCAGAGAGATGACGGAACAAACGGAAATCACGAAACAGACGGAAGAAACCGAAGTCCGTTCTGATGACTTCCGTCTGTTTCGTGATTTCCGTTTGTTCCGTCATCTCTCTTGTCAAAATTGAAATGACTACACCGCTCGATAAAATCAAGCCCCACGTCCGCGCCATCAGCGCGTATACGCTTGCGCCGCTCTCGGCTCCGATCAAGATCAACCAGAATGAAAACCCGTTCGGCATGCCTGCCGAAATTCGGGAGGAGATTCTGCATCGCGTCAGCCAGCTCGACTGGTCGCGCTATCCCGATTTCGTGCCGACGCACCTGCTTGAAAAACTTGCTGAATACGCGGGCTGGCGCGCTGACGGAGTGATGGCGGGCAACGGCTCGAATGAAATGATTCAGTCGGTGGTCAATTCTGTCGTTGAGGCAGGTGTGCGCGTGGTGCTGCCTGAACCAACGTTTTCGGTTTACAGCCAGGTGATCAGAGTGATGAATGGTGAAATCATTTCGGTGCTGCTCAATGATGATTTCACCTTCAACATCCCGCGCCTGGCGACGGCAGTGAAGGTGCAGAAGCCGGGCCTGACAATCATCTGTTCGCCCAACAATCCGACCGGCTGCACAATCAGCCGCCGCGATCTGGAACTGCTGCTGCGCAACAGTGAAGGTCTCGTCGTCGTGGATCAGGCTTATCAGGAAGTCGGCGGCGAGGATTTTGTGCCGCTGCTCAGGAGTTACAAAAATCTGATCATCCTGCGCACCTTTTCAAAGGCGATGGCGATGGCCGGATTGCGCGTCGGTTATTGTCTGGCTGCGCCGGAACTGATCCGCGAATTCAACAAGGCGAAGATGCCATACAGCCTCAATCTCTTTTCAGTCACGGCGGCAGAAGTGGCGATTGAAAAATCCGAACTGCTGCGCCCGCTGGTTGAGATGATGGCGCGCGAGCGTGACCGGCTGATTGCTGAACTGAAGCAGATCAGGGGGCTGAGTCCGGTCGCGTCAGCCGCCAACTTTTTCATTGTGCGCACGAGCCTGCCGCCGAAGCAGTTGTTTGAGGCGCTGCACGCGCGCGGCATCCTGATCCGCGATGTCAGCAAGGCGCCGATGCTCAGCGAATACGTGCGGATCAGCGTGGGTACGCCGGAAGAGAATGATCAGTTGATTGCCGCATTGAAGGAAATCTTTCAATAACGGGGCTGTCATGCCGCAACAGGATGAATTTCTGAATCCTTCGATCACGCCGTTTGGCAAATGCCATACCTGTGGTCAGAAAATCCCGTTCGGGACTGAGCGATGTCCGAATTGCGGAATTGAAATTGATCACGATGCGGTTTTCCCCAGCGCCTTTAATTACGTGGTGATTACCCAGGCCATCAGTTCAGCCAATAACTTCCGCACGCTTGATATTGCGATTGTCCTGATGCTGGCAGTTTCGCTGTCCAGATTACTCTTCAGTTATGGCCTGTGGATTGATCTGATGATCAGCCTTCCCTGGCTGCTGATTCTGCTGCGGGTGGATCACTGGTTTCGACGGCACGGCAGGTGGGATTGCGATGACCCGGAGTACCTTGAAGCGCGAGAACGAATGAAGTGGTCACGAAGATACTGGGCGGCGGCAAATGTCTTCAATGCCATTGTCATTTTTGCGGTATACCACAAAGGCGCAGTGATCCCACTGAAATGATCTGTCAGGGCGGTTACTATGACTCGACAAGCTGAAATCAAACGCAAAACCAAAGAGACTGACATTCGCGTGGCGCTGAAACTTGATGGCACGGGGCGCAGCGAAATCAGGACGGGGCTGCCCTTTCTCGATCACATGCTCGAACTGTTTGCGCGGCACGGACTCTTTGATCTGGAAATCAGTTGCCGGGGCGATCTGCACATTGACGATCATCACTCGGTTGAAGACACAGCGATCTGTCTGGGCCGTGCCTTTGCTGAAGCGCTCGGTGACAGGGCAGGCATTGTGCGCTACGGGCACGCTTATGTGCCGATGGATGAGACTCTGGCGCGAGCGGTGGTTGATCTGTCGGGCCGGTATTTTCTGGTCTATCACGTCAAAAACACGCGCAATAAAATCGGCGCGTTTGCGACCGAGATGGCCGGGCATTTCTGGCATTCGTTTGCGGAACACTGCAAATGCAACCTGCACATCGAAGTGCTCTATGGCCGCAATCAGCACCACATTCTGGAAGCAGTCTTCAAGGCCGCTGCGCGCGCGCTCGCGCAGGCTGTCGAGGTGAATGAACGAATCACCGGCGTGATGTCAACGAAAGGAACTCTGGCAGAGTGAAGAGCGCAGAATGCGGAGTGCAGAGCAAACCTGAATTGACAGAAGTAAGTTTATCTTTCTGTCTTTGCTTTTTGCTTTTCACTTTTCGCTTCTCGCTTTCCACTCTTCACTGCTCATGACGATTGCAATTATTGATTACGGCGTCGGCAATCTGCGCAGCGTTGAGAAGGCTTTTACTTCGCAGGGCATTGGCGCGGTGGTGACGAATGATGAAAAGGTGCTGCGCGCGGCTGACAAACTGGTGCTGCCGGGCGTGGGCGCGTTTGCGGCGTGTATGCAGGGCCTGCAAAGATTCGGTTTCGATGAACTCGTCATTGAAGCGGCGCACGCGGGCAAACCGATTATTGGCCTGTGCGTCGGGTTGCAGATGATGTTTGAGGAAGGACACGAATTCGGCATTCATCAAGGGCTGGGCCTGATGCCGGGCCGCGTAGTGCGCTTTCCTGAAGGTGTGCGCGTACCGCACGTTGGCTGGAATCAGGTGAAGATCAAACGCGAGCATCCGATCTTTCGTGATCTGCCCGATCAGTCCTTCTTTTATTTCGTGCATTCCTATCACGTCGAAACTTCCGATCAGACGTGCGTGCTCGGTGAGACTGAATACGCGCTGCGCTTCCCTTCAATCTGCGGGCGCGGCAGTGTGGTCGGCGTGCAGTTTCATCCTGAAAAAAGCCAGACGGCAGGGCTGCGACTGCTCAGCAATTTTGCCCGCCTGTAATTCAGGCCTCACTCTCCCCGTCGTCCTGAGGCGACGTAGCGGCAGTCTGTGGCAGCAGCACTTTGATGATCTCACTGATCTGCTCGAATCCATCCGCTTTGTCGAAAAAGAAGTCGGCTCCGATTTCGTGAACTCGCTCGGTGTAACGCGGAAAGGGAAAGGCGGTCAGGATAATCACGATAGCCTTCGATCCCCGTTGTCTGAGCTGGCGCAAAACTTCAAGGCCGCTGCCACCTGGCATGTGCAGATCGAGAATCACGACATCAGGGTTGAGTTGCAGAATCAGACGGAGCGCGGTGGGCGCATCGGCGGCCTGACCGGCAAGCGTGACTTCCGCAATATCAGACAATAACTCGCTCAGCCGTCTGCGAATGAGCGCCGAATCATCAGCGATGAAAAGCTTCAGTGCCATGCTGCCTCTGACGAGGTTGGGGGTTCAGGTAATTCCGGCTGACCGGCTCAGCCTTCCGGTCTGGTTTCGGCAAAACAGATCAGCCGGACGGCGGCTGAAAGCAGATGCCAGGGATCAGGCGGGTTGCGCAGACACCAGCGGGCACCGGCCTGAAAAAAACGGCGCAGCTTTTCACCCTCGGTGTCATTACAACAGACGAGAATCGGCGTGCGCGGATCAATGCTGCTGAGTTCGCGGCACAGCCACAGCCCGTTCTCGTCGGAATACTCTTCACTGAGGATATAGAGATCGAAATATCTTGCGCGCACGAGGTCGGGAGCGGCGGCGCGCTCGTTCAGACTGCACACCTGATAACCAGCCGATTGCAACCTTTCACTGACGATGCGGGCCGTTTCATCCGGCGGCCCGACATACAAAATCTGCCTGCGGTTTTGATTCATTGCCTGTCACTTTTTCGCTTTCTGAACCGATTCTGACGGCGGCAGAACCACCTGTCAGAAAAACGTGAGAGTACCGGCAATGGCGGAAAGAAAATATCGGCGGGAGCCTGATTCTGTTGTCAGACTGCGGCTGTTTCGGGTGTCGGTGTTTGTCTGACAGGCGTCAGCCGGTCAGGCCGTTGCGGATGGCGTAATGGGTCAGTTCGGCGCTGGTTTTCATCTGCATCTTGTCGAGGATGCGCGTGCGGTAGGTGCTGGCGGTTTTGACGCTGAGCGAAAGTTCGCGGGCAATTTCGCTGATCGTTTTGCCGGAAGCGATCAGGCACAGAACCTGATATTCACGATCAGACAATAATTCGTGCGGCGCCCGGTCGCTTTCGCGGTCAATTGCGAGGGCGAGTTGTTCGGCGACCGCATCGCTGATGTATTTGCCGCCCCTGAGAACCTTGCGAATGGCTTTGACGAGTTCTTCAGGGATGCTGTCCTTGCTGAGGTATCCGGCGGCGCCGGCGCGAATGGCGCGCACGGCGTACTGATTTTCTGGCGCGACGCTCAGAATCAGCACCGGCAGTCCGGGATGGTCGCGCCTGATTTCACGGAGCGTTTCAATGCCGCCGCGACCGGGCATGTTGATGTCAAGCACGAGGACATCCCACGCCTGTCGGCGAATCAGGTCGAGGACTTCCTGGCTGTTCTGCGCTTCTCCGGCGACTTCCAGATCGGGTTCTTCCATGACGATCTGCTTCAGGCCGCGCCGGACGATGGCGTGATCGTCAGCAACGAGGATTCTGATCATTGGGGCTTTCCTTTGCAGGGGCTGGCTTCAAAGGAATCTGCACGGTGACGGTCGTGCCAAGGCCGGGTTCACCGCTGACGCGGAACTCACCGCCCAGAATCCACGCTCGTTCGCGCATGCCCACAAGACCCAGCGAACGAGTATGTCTGATCTCTTCGGTGGTGACGCCCCTGCCGTTGTCTTTCACCTGGAGCCACAGCGTATCATCATTCTGCGCCAGATTCACCTCAACGCGCGTGGCCGCCGCGTGCCGCGCGACATTGGTCAGCGTCTCCTGAAAGATGCGAAACACAGCGGTCGCCTGATCTTCCGTCACCGGCAATTCGTCCGGCAGCCGGGCCATCTGGCAACGAATGCCGGTGCGCGATTCAAACTCGCTCGCCTGCCATTCAATCGCGGCGCTCAGTCCGAAATCATCCAGCACACCGGGCCGCAGTGAAGTGGCGATGCGGCGCACTGCGGTGATCGTGTCGCTGACGAGTTCGAGCGCCGAGGTCAGCCGGTTGCGCGGGGCCTGCGCTTCGGGCGGCAATCTGTTTTCCAGCCACTTCAGATCCATCTTCAGCCCGGTCAGCGCCTGGCCGAGTTCATCGTGAATTTCACGGGCGATGGTCGTGCGTTCCTCTTCGCGCACGGCCTGCAACCGCGCGGCCAGGTTGCGCAGTTCCTCGCGCGAGGCTTTGAGTTCTTCTTCCGCGCGTTTCAGTTCGGTCACGTCATTCAGCACATGAATCGTTCGGTTGCCGAGCGCGCTATGTCTGAATTCCACTGTGCGCAGCGAGCCATCACGGCACCGAATCTGCGCTTCAACCGGTTTCACTTCCCTGCCGCTTGAAAGCAATCCGGCGACTTCGCCCTCCCAGATCGCGCGAAAACGTTCGCGCCGGGCAGGATCCGGGTAAACCAGCGCCCACCAGTGCTGCACAGTGGGCAGGTCTTCAATCGTGTAACCGAACGTAGTCACGAACTTTTCATTGAGCAGAACGGTTACGTCGCTTTCATCCGTGACGGCTGTCGCAATGGGCGAAAGCATCACCATCCGGCGAAAGTTTTCCTCGCTTTCACGCAACGCTTCATCGGCCAGTCGGCGCGCGGTGATGTCGCGGCCTACAGACTGATATTCAGTGATGCGCCCGTTTTCAAAGAAAGCGTAATTGACCCACTGCGTCCACACAATCTTTCCGTCAGGCAGCGTGGCGCGCTGTTCGTTTTCATAAAAGGGATTGTCGGGCGTCAGCGCCGCCAGCCGTTCAATCAGCAGTTGCGCTTCCGCGTCAGGCTCCGGCGGAAACCAGCTTGCGCCGAGCAGTTCATCGCGCGTCTGACCGGCATAGCGGCAGTAACTGTTATTCACGAAAGTGCGGATTCCGCCGGGCAGCCAGCTTACGATGTATTCGGTCTGATGCTCGACCAGTTGGCGATAACGTCTTTCGCTTGCTCGCAGCGATTCTCCGGCGCGTTTGCGTTCAGTGATGTCCTGCGCCACGCCGGTCAGGCCGATGATGCGGTCGCCCTGCTTCAGCGGGTTGACGTAAAAGCTGAGCCAGATTGTCCGGCCACTGCCGGTCATGTAACGCACTTCGATGTAGGTTTCAGGCTCGCCGGTGATGAGCTGTTGCATCCACAGCGCCTCCGCGCGTGCGCGGTCATCAGGATGAATGAACTCCAGATAAAAGCTGCCCGTCAACTGTTCGAGCGGCAGTTCCATCACGCGCGCGGCAGCTTCGTTGACATAAGTGAGATGCCCGCGCCGGTCGGTGCTGAACAGAATGGCATTCGTGCCTTCGACCAGCATGCGCAGCCGGGCTTCTGACTGCCGCAGCAATTCTTCAGCCCGCCGCCGCGCAGTGATGTCCTGATACGACCAGAGCACACACTCGTCGCCATCAGAAGTGATGATTTCCGCCGAGATCAATACCGTGTGCAGGTCATCCCTGAATTGCACCGACGCTTCGTATTCGCGGACTGAACCCGCCTCACGAAGCCGCTGATAGAACCGCTGCCGCAGAATCGGGTCAGTACCGAACTGAAGATCATCAGCGGTTTTGCCAATGACTTCCTGGCGCGTGAGGCCGATGGTACGCAACCAGTTCTCGTTGACTTCGACGAAAGTGCGGTCTGCGAGGCGCGTAATGCTCATCGCGGTCGGGTTGGCATGGAAGGCTTTGGTAAAACGTTCCTCGGCGCGTGTGCGTTCGTCATTTTCCTTCAGCCGCCGCGCCCGCCAGCGGTATGCGCCGTACCCGGCCAGCGCCAGCATCGCGCTGCTCAGCGCATAAAACCACCGCGACTGAAAAAGTTCAGTCAGCCGCCAGTCACTGCCGGTGATCTGCGCCATTGTCAGCGGCGCATTCCGACAGGCAGACAGCAGCAGGGTGAACGGCGAGAGAAAACAGAAACCTGTTTTGCGCATAATCGTGATCCGGGCAAATCCGGCATCAGGCGAATACCGTCACAGAAAAACTTCCCCCGGCGAACCGGTCACGGAAGTCGCAATGTCTTCGGGGCTGATTGTAGTGATGGACGCAGACATTATGAGTCAGCCCGGAGCAGGTTGAAAGCTGAAAGCGGGCCTGCTGCCGACACAGGTACTTTTCAGCCAGTCTCCGCTGTCTGATCCGGCGGAGCGGCAGGGCCTGATTTAATATTAGTGTGCCTGTTCACGTCTTGTCAGAAACTGATGATCTGATATATTCACGCTGTCGCTCAGGCGACAAATTACTTCCTTTGTCCCACACAGGCGGTTAGTTACCTCTGCAAATTCATTAACCACTGACCGCAATCAATCCACTTTTCGGATCTTCGATCAACCCTGACTTCAAGGAAGAATTTTGATGATTCAGATCAACTCCCCTGCGCGTGTGCGAAGTGTGCATACGTTTGTCCTTTTTTCGACTTTCTGGCTGGCCCTGGGCCTGCTGCTTACTTCAACCAGCTATGCTCAAACCCTCGACAGCGAAGAGCAGGCGTTTCTGACGCTGATCAATAATTATCGCCAGGCCAACGGGCTGCAGCCCTTGCAGGCTTCGGTGACGCTGACCAATGCCTCGAAGTGGATGAGCAACGATATGGCGACGAAAAATTATTTCAGCCATACCGACAGTCTGGGCCGTGACCCGCATCAGCGCATGGTTGATTTCGGGTACAACTACAATACCTGGTGGGGCGAAAACATTGCGGCAGGCTTTGCTTCAGCCCAGGATACGTTCAATCAGTTCAAGAACTCGCCACCGCATAACTCAAATATGCTTGGCGCCAATTACAAGGTCATTGGCATTGGCCGCGTTTACAATGCCGGTTCGACTTATCGCTGGTACTGGACGACCGATTTCGGCGGCTATGTGGATCAGACCATTCCCGTCAATCCGCCGCCCCCGACTCCCACGCCAACGCCAACTCCCACGCCTGTTCCCACGCCTGTTCCGGCTCCTGCGCCGAAGCCATCCAGAGCCAGACCCCTGGCTGATTTCGATGGTGACGGCAAGACCGATCTGGCCGTGTGGCGCGGGCCTGAAGGCAACTGGTATGTCATCAACAGCTCAAACGGCGGCACTGTCAGCAGACAGTGGGGGCAGCAGAACTATGGTGACATTACTGTGCCGGGCGATTACGACGGCGACGGCAGGACTGACTTTGCCGTGTGGCGTCCGTCAGAAGGTAACTGGTATGTCATCAACAGCTCGAATGGCAGCACGACTGTCAGGCAGTGGGGCTGGCAGGGCGGCGGTGACATTCCGGTGCCGGGTGATTATGACGGCGACGGCAAAACCGACTTTGCCGTCTGGCGCGCGACCGAAGGCAACTGGTACATCATCAACAGCTCAAACGGCAGCACAACTGTGAAGCAGTGGGGACTGCAAAGCCTTGGTGACATTCCGGTGCCAGGTGATTACGATGGTGATGGCAGGACCGATCTGGCCGTGTGGCGCGGGCCTGAAGGTAACTGGTACGTCATCAACAGCTCAAACGGCTCAACCACCACCAGACAGTGGGGAGGGCAAAACCTCGGTGATGTGCCGGTGCCAGGTGATTACGATGGTGACGGCAAAACCGACTTTGCCGTGTGGCGCGGGCCTGAAGGTAACTGGTACGTCATCAACAGCTCAAACGGCAGCACGACTGTGAAGCAGTGGGGACTGCAAAGCCTTGGGGACATTCCGGTGCCGGGCGATTACGACGGCGATGGCAAAACTGACTTTGCCGTGTGGCGTGCACCGCAGGGCAACTGGTACATCATCAACAGCTCAAACGGCTCAACCCTTACGAAACAATGGGGAATGCAGTATCTGGGCGATGTGCCGATGCCATGGTTTCCTGCCCGTCGCTGAAACCCTTCGTTTCCGGCAACAACGCAACAAAGGAGGCGCAGAATCATCAGCCCGGCTGGCGGTTCTGCGCCTCCGGCCTTTTCAGTTGCGGTTGAATTCAGCACCATTAAATCTGTGCTTGATTGTAGCAGCAAAATGAGTAGTATTTACGCATCCATCAGCGGCAGAGGCGACCAGGAGCTTCACGTCGCCTGAGAAATCGTAATGGCAGCCCCGGTGACTCGTAACCTGATCCAGACCGAACTACACCGGGAAATATGCAGAGTCAAACAGCAGTTGTATCCAGTCCCAGTAAGCTCGACAGCTACACGATAAGCTACACTCCCATGATTATCATTCCAGCGATTGATTTGCGCGGCGGGCGTTGCGTGAGGCTGACGCAGGGTGAACCATCAGCAGAAACCGTTTATTCGGAAAATCCGGTCAATATTGCCCGGCAGTTTGTCGAGGCCGGGGCCGAGATGATTCACGTCGTCAACCTTGACGGCGCGCTCAATCAGAATGACGCGGCCAACCTCAAGGCGCTCGAACGGCTTCTGTCAGCGGTCAATGTGCCGATTCAGTTCGGCGGCGGGGTACGGTCAGTTGATGATGTGCGGCGACTGGATGAACTCGGCGCCACCCGCATCGTCATCGGCACCACCGCCATCGAAAATCCGGTGCTGTTGCAGCACATCATTGACGAATTCGGCTCGACCATTGTCGTTGGCATTGACGCGCGCGAAGGCAAAGTGGCGACGCGGGGCTGGCAGAAAATTCTTGACCTCAGCGCCGTTGACTTCGCACAGAAGGTCGCCGGGATGGGCGTTGAGCGAATCGTGTATACCGACATTGCCCGTGATGGCATGCTCGGCGGCGTCAATCTTGATGCGACGCGCGAAATTGCCGAAGCGAGCGGTTTGCGCGTGACGGCTTCGGGCGGCGTCGCTTCGCTGGATGACATTTATGATCTGAAGGATCTGGAAGAATACGGCGTGGACAGTGTGATTATCGGCAAGGCCCTCTATGAGGGCGTGTTCACGCTGGAAGAAGCGCTTGACGCCGCAGATGATTACGAAGACTGAACGAAAACAAATAACGCTCTGATCAAACGCTGCATCTGAAACAGGTTATCCGGCATCACAGGGAACGCGGCTTGAACCACAGGCCGCGTTCGTGTTATTTGATGAAACCTTTTTACGACATCTTTATGTGCACTTATTCACCGCTGTGTTCGGCGGCCAGGAGTTTGAACTGATTTATGGCTAAATCGCTGGTTATTGTCGAATCGCCATCAAAGGCAAAAACGATCAACAAATATCTGGGCAGGGATTTCAAGGTTCTCGCTTCAGTCGGACACATCAAGGATCTGCCGAAAAAAGGTCTGGGCGTGGATGTCGAAAATGATTTCGAGCCAACCTATGAGGTCATGCCCGGCAAGGAAAAGGTCGTTCGTGAACTGAAGGAAGCCGCCAGAGAAGCTGAGACGATTTACATCGCCACCGACCCTGACCGCGAAGGCGAAGCCATTGGCCGACACATCGCCGATGAAGTCGGCGGTCGCGGCAAATCAAAAAAGCCCGTCTTTCGCGTGATGTTCAATGAAATCACGAAGTCGGCGGTGCAGGAGGCTTTCAAATCACCGGGACAGATCAATGACAACCTGGTTGATGCCCAGCAGGCGCGCCGCGTGCTTGATCGCCTGGTCGGTTACAAGGTCAGCCCGCTGCTCTGGGACAAGGTGCGGCGCGGTTTGTCAGCAGGCCGTGTGCAGACAGTGGCCGTGCGCCTTGTGGTTGAGCGTGAACGCGAGATTGAGGCCTTCGTCAAAACTGAGTACTGGACGGTCACGGCGAACTTGTCAGCGCAGCTTCCGCCCGCCTTTGATGCGCGGCTTTATAAAATTGCTGATCAGACAGTCAAGACTGCGGGCTTCGATCAGGGCGTCAGGAAATCAGAGTTTCACATCACTGACGAGGCCACTGCGAAGCAGATTCTCAGCGAACTTGAAGGCGCGCGTTACATTGTTTCGGATGTCTCGACCAAAGAGAAGAAGCGCAATCCGGTGCCGCCGTTCATCACTTCGCGTTTGCAGCAGGAAGCCTCACGCAAGCTGCGCTTCCCGGTCAAAAAGACGATGCAACTGGCCCAGAAACTTTATGAGGGCAAGGACACGGGCGAAGGCACAGTCGGTCTGATCACTTATATGCGAACCGACTCAACGCGCGTCTCTGAAGGCGCGCTGCACGAAGTCCGCGACTTCATCGGTGAAAAGTACGGGCCGAATTACCTGCCTGAAAAGGCGATCTATTACCGCTCGAAAAAAGACGCGCAGGACGCGCACGAAGCGATTCGCCCGACCTCAGTCGCGCGCACGCCGGAATCGCTGGCGAAATATCTCGACAAGGACGAACTCGCGCTTTACACCATGATCTGGCAGCGGTTCGTGGCATCGCAGATGATGCCTGCGCTTTTCGATCAGACGACGATTGACATTGCGGCGGGTGACAAATTCCTCTTTCGCGCGACCGGCTCGGTCGTCAAATTCGATGGCTTCCTGGCGGTGTATGAAGAAGGCAAGGACGAGAAGGACGAAGACGACGAGGAACGCGCCGCCAAACTGCCGAAGGTCGAAAAAGGCGAGCAGTTGAAGCTCAATTCAATCACGCCAGATCAGCACTTCACCGATCCGCCGCCGCGTTACACCGAAGCGACGCTCGTCAAGGCGCTTGAAGAGAAAGGCATTGGGCGGCCTTCGACGTATGCTTCGATTATGACCGTCATTCAGGATCGTGAATACGTCGAAAAGGCCGAAGGCAAATTCAAACCGACCGAACTGGGCAAAATTGTCAACGACCTGCTGATTGGCAGCTTTGCCGACCTCTTCAACGTTGAATACACGGCGCGAATGGAAGAGGAGCTTGACGAAATCGAAGAGGGCCGGTTGCGCTGGACTGCGGCGATGCGTGAATTTTATGGCAAGTTCACCAAAGACCTTGCCGCCGCACAGCAGCACATGCGCGACGTCAAGCGGCAGGAGATCATCACTGACGAACTCTGTGAAAAGTGCGGATCAAGAATGGCGATCAAGTTCGGTCGCTTCGGTCAGTTCCTCGCCTGCACCAACTATCCCGAATGCAAGAGCACGCGCGAACTTGCCAAACCTGAAGCCGCGAATGAACCGAATAGCGAAGCGGCGGCTGAAGCGGCTGAAAATCCGTACGCCGGTGAAACGTGCGAAAACTGCGGCAAGCCGATGACGCTCAAAAAAGGTCGCTTCGGTCAGTTCCTCGCCTGCACGGGTTATCCTGAATGCAAGACCACGCGCCGCATCAGCAAGAGCGGCACTGTCGCGGCAGCGCCCGTGATGCTGGAAGAACGATGCCCCGAATGCGGCAATCAGCTTGCGATCAGGCAGGGGCCGTATGGCGAATACACCGGCTGTTCGACCTATCCGACCTGCAAATACATCAAGCGCGAAACGACCGGCGTGCCGTGCCCGCGTCCGGGCTGCAAGGGCGAAATCGTCGTCAAGAAATCAAAACGCGGCAAGGTGTTTTATGGCTGTTCGGAATATCCGACCTGCGATGCCGTGTTCTGGGACAAGCCGGTGGCCGAAACCTGCCCGCAGTGCCAGACGCCTTTTCTGCTGGAGAAATACAACGCGAAGAAGGACGAAACAACGAAGTATTGCCAGGCCGAAGGCTGCGGTTACAAGAGCGGCGGCGCAGCCGAAGGCGCAGTGAAAACCACCAGCAAACGCGCCTCGAAACGCGCTTCCTGAAACTCTCAGCAATAAGCACGAAGGCCCGAAACAGCAGCCTGTTTCGGGCCTTTTTATTGCTCACTGCGCCGGATTCAGTTCAGCTTCAGGCCATCCAGCACGCGGCGCGCATTTTCTGTCCAGTAATATTTACCACGCTGAATCGTGTCGGCGGCGGCAGCGGCCAGGCGTTCACGCAATGCCTGATTGGTGGCGAGCGCGTGCAGCGCCCTGCCGACGCCGTTATCGCTGGCCGGAACCAGCATGCCGTTTTCACCATCCCGCACGACTTCGCGCAGGTTCGGCTGATCGGGCATAATCACGGCCTTGCCAAGAGCCATATATTCAAACAGCTTCATCGGCGAAGCGTAAGGCGGAATGCTTGGCAGCACGGCAATGTCCATCGCCGCGATGTGCTGCGGAATATCATCGTGCCTGACCGGGCCGGTGAAATGTACCTGCGAACTCAGGCCGAGCGCCTGCGCGCGTTCACGCAGCCCCGGCAGCGCAGGCCCGTCACCAACGAGCAGCACAGCGCAGTCCTGACGATTCGGCAATGCGGCAAAGGCTTCGAGCAGCAGGTCAAGCCGGTGCCATTGCCGCATCCAGCCAACAAAGCCGATGACGCAACGCTGACCGAGCGCATAACGACGCCGCACCTCGCTCGCATCAACGCCCGGATGAAACTGCGCCGGGTCAATGCCGTTGTGCATGACTTCAAAGCGGCTGGTGTCAATGCCTGTCGCGGCAAAATGCTGCTTCAGCACGTCTGAGACGACGATCACTTTCGCGGCTGATTCGAGCACATATTTTTCGCAGCGGCGCGCCACCGCTTCACCCACGAGGCCGCTCTCTTTTTTCATCTCGTCAACGAGCGGCGCGTTCACTTCAACAACGAAGGGAATGCGCTGCTGCCGGGCGATGAATGCGCCCGCGCACAGGTTGAGCGAATGGCGTTCATAGATCAGCGCCGGATTGAATTCACGCACGGCACGGCGCAACGCAGCAGCGCCATAAAAGTTGTAACCCAGCGACAGAGCTTCATAAATCAGGCTGCCCACCGCGCCGCGCCCTTCGGAATGTTTCGCGTCTGAAGTTTTCTTTGCGGCCTCAGGCTTTGGTGAAGCTGGCGGCGTGCGCTCGACCGGGCTGACTTCCCTGACCTCATGCCCTTCGGCCTGCCAGGCTGCCTGCATTGATTTGATATGCACTCCCTGCGCATCTTCGGCGCGGGTGCGATGGTGATAAATAATTCGCATGACTTACTGATGATCGGGACAAACTTTTTTTGCAGGCCGCTGATGATGCCGGGCGATGACCGCGCTGAGCGTGTCTTTCACTTCCTGCGCCACATCCTGCCAGTCACGCGCTCCGCCTGATGAAGCGATGGCGCGACGATGCCATTCCCTGCCGAGCGCGACGGCGATTTTGTCAGCAAAACTTTCAGCCGGTGAATTTGTCACCGGCACAAGCAGACCATTGGCAGAATCAGTGATCAGTTCATCAACGCCCGGTGTGTCTGTCGCAATGACCGGCAGCCCGCAGGCCAGGGCTTCAATCACGACGTTGGGGCAGCCTTCGCGGTGCGTGGCCAGGCAGAACAGATCAGCCGCCGCGTACCAGTCAGGCAGTTCTGATTGCAGGCGCGAGCCGGTCAGAAAAACGCGATCCTGCAAACCATATTCGGCAATCATTTTTTCAAGCGTCGCGCGTTCAGGCCCCGCGCCGATGATGTAAAGCAGCGCATCAGCCGCCAGCGAACGCCGGGCCAGCACAGCCATCGCCTGAATCAGACGATCCAGCCCCTTGCCCTGAATCAGGCGGCTGACGGTGATGATGATGCGACGCTGCGCATCCAGTCCCAGTAACCGGCGCGCACTCGCCTGGTCTTTGAGATGAAAGATGTCGCGGTTGACGCCGTTGCGAATCACTTTGATTTTATCCGCAGAAATACCGAGCGCGATCATTTCACGCTTCAGTCCTTCGCTGACTGCAATGATGCCGTCAGCGTCACCAAGTGCGCGCTGAATCAGCGGGCGAATGTAAGGCAGTTGCGTGAACTGATTGATGTCAGACCCGCGCGCGGTCATCACGACCGGCAGATCAAGGCGGCGCCCCAGTTGCAGCGCGGCATAGGCGTCAGGATAGATGTAATGCGCGTCAATCACATCAAACGGCTCCTGCCGGTGCAGTTCACGCACAACGGCTTCAGCGCCGCGCGCCATCCAGTCGCCGTAAAAACGCATGCCGACTTTCGGTGTGACGAGGTAACGCGGATGCTCGACCGTGACGCCTTCAATAACTTCCTGCTCTTTGATGCGGGCCTTGACCTGCCAGCTTTTCGGCAGCAGCGAACCGGCCAGTGATTTCGGAAAGTACGGCACCGGCGCGACGACACGCAGTTTCACGCCGCCGGATTGTGACAGCGCCAGCGCGCGATGTTTGACGAAGACACCGAAATTCGGTTCTTCAGCGTTCGGCCAGAGTGTCGTGAAAACGAGGACGTTCATGGCAGGTAGTGACAAACGGTGCGTCGCAGGCGTGAAGTGATCGCACGATGACTGACGTTAGTGGCTCTCCTTTTTTTACCAGCCGCCGCCCATCAGCAGCAGCCTGACCAGCACGGCGCGGCGCGGTGAATCCCTGTCGAGCAGGCGCGCATATTCCTTCAGCACTCGCACGCGGCGCGACCAGCGGCCACGCGGCTTCCACAAGGCGCGCTGTTTGATGGCCGCAAGCTGACGATCATCCAGCGTCGTCAGACTGTCCTCTTCGCCGGTACACAGCCTTTCAACGTGCATCACCTGCGACAGCCAGCAGTCAGCCGATGAATCATCGTATTTCTGCACGCAAATCTGCTGATCGTGAACGCGGTAGCGATAAAGCGTTTCAGGATGATTGGCCAGCGCGCCTGGCCCGTCGAGGCGCAGCCATAAATCGTAATCTTCGGCATACCTGATGCGCCCGCGATAACCGCCGACGGCGAGCGCCTGGTCACGCCGCATCATCACGCTGCCGTGCGTGAACGGATTGGAATGAATGGCGAAATAACGATTGAGTTCAGCCGCGCTCGTCGGGCGCGAGAAGTGTTCGATCAGTTTGCTGTTGCTGTCTATCTTTTCGACCTGTGAACCAAGCACGACGCATTCGGGATGAGCGTTCATCCATTCCACCTGGCGCGCAAAGCGGTGCAGTTCAGAAACGTCATCGGCATCCTGCCGCGCAATGAGCGGCGCTGAAGCGAGCGCCATGCCGTGATTGAGCGATTCGGCCACGCCCCGGCTCTGCTCGTGCGTGATGACGCGCACCCGCGCATCAGCAAGCGAACGCAAATAAGCAGGCGTGTCATCCGTCGAAGCGTCATCAATGATCAGAAATTCAAAGTCGGTGAAGGTCTGATGCAGAATGCTCTCGACCGCTTCAATCAGATAAGGCATGCCGTTTCTGACCGGCAGGACGACCGAGACGGCGGGGGGGTGACTGGCAGTGTGATGCGGGGATGTCACGAAACTAAAGCTCTGAACTTCCGGTAAAGCGACGCTGCCACAATCTGAACATCAGAATTGTCCACAGCGGGCGTGAATAATCGCGCAGCCCTGACTGATGCTGCTGCCACAGATTTCTGACTCGCGCCTCGTCAAGCATTTCGTCCTGCGCGGACTGATTAAAGAGCGCGCTTTCAGCGAGCGGGCGCAGATCGCCGCGCAGCCATGCAGCGAGCGGGATTGAAAATCCCTGCTTGCGCCGCGTCAGCACTTCATCGGGGACGAGTCCGCGCAGGGCGCGCTTGAAAATGTATTTGCCTTCCTGCCCGCGCAGTTTCAATGCGGACGGAATGCGCGCCGCCAGTTCCATCACGCGATGATCGAGCAGCGGGCAGCGCACTTCAAGCGACACGGCCATACTGGCGCGATCAACTTTGGCCAGCACGTCATCGGTCAGATAAGTCTTGATGTCAACATACTGCACCCGCGACAACAGATCATCGGTCATCGCGGCGGCGCGGGCATAATGCGCGGCAAACACATCGAACGGATTGTAGCCGTTAAGCTGCGCTCTGATTTCGCGCCCCATCAGTCCGGTGCGTTCGTTCGCCATCGCGCCGTAAACCGAGTTGTAATAAGCCTGCGACGGTTCAAGCGACAGATTGTAGAGCGTCGTCTTTGCGCGCAGCGGCTGCGGCAGCCAGTCGGCTTTCGGATAAACCGCCGCCGCGCCGCCAAAAACCGGACGCCGCAAAGCTGAAGGCAGCAGCGAGCGCACGCGATTTTCGGCCACATCGAATTTGTAGCGCCGATACCCGGCAAAGCTTTCATCGCCGCCATCGCCTGACAGGGCGACGGTCACAAATTCACGCGCCACTTTCGAAACGTAATAAGTCGGCACGGCTGATGAATCGGCGAACGGTTCATCGTAATGCCAAGCCAGCTTTTCAATGACAGCGGCGGCATCAGCTTTGACAATGCGTTCGTGATGATCGGCGTGCAACTGTTCGGCAAACCAGCGCGCATCGGCGGCCTCGCTGAATTTCTCTTCAGTAAAACCAATCGAAGCCGTGACCACAGGCGTCTGCATAATCCGGCTCATCAGCGCGACGACCGCCGATGAATCAATGCCGCCCGACAGAAACGCGCCCAGCGGAACCTCGCTCATCAGTCGCGCATCAACGGCCTCGCGGCAGGCGGTGATCAGCAGTTCGCCCCATTCATCCTCGCTGCGCTCGTCAGTCACACTGAAATCAATGTCCCAGTATTCCTGCTCGCGCACGCCCTGTCTGTTCACAATCAGGTAATGACCAGGCCGCAGTTTGCGCACGTGCCTGAAGACTGATTTCGGCGAAGGGATGTACTGATAGGAAAAATAATCAGCAATGGCTTCAGGGTCAGTCTCACGCGGAACGTGCGGGTTGGCGATGACCGATTTCAGTTCCGAGCCAAAAACAAAGCGGCCCTGGTGCGCTGAATAATAAAGCGGCTTTTTGCCCAGGCGGTCACGGGCAACAAGCATCGTCTGTTTCGCTTCGTCCCAGATGGCAAAGGCAAACATGCCTTCGAGCATGGCGACGCATTTTTCACCGAACTCTTCATACAGATGCACGATGGTTTCAGTGTCAGCGCACGTTTTCAGATGGTGGCCACGCGCTTCAACCAGCGCGGCCAGGTCGCGGTAATTGTAAATTTCGCCGTTGAAAACAATCGCCACCGTGCCGGTTTCGTTGTAAATCGGCTGATGCCCGCCCGACACGTCAATGATTGACAGGCGGCGATGACCAAGCCCGACGCGGCCACTGAGATGAAATCCGTCATCGTCCGGCCCGCGATGCGCGATGACATCGGTCATGCGCCGCAACACGGCTTCATTCACCGGCTCGTCGTTGTGGTAATGCCAGATTCCGCTGATCCCGCACATTTGCTTTTACCTGCATTCGGCGGCTGTCGCTGCTGACAGCCACGCCTGAAACATCAGCACAGTCCAGAGCGAATATGACCAGTCCTGCTGCCCGGCCAGGTGCTGCTGCCAGCGTTCTCTGATCGGCTTTGGATTGAGCAGCGCGCCCTGTCTGAGACGCTTTTCGTCAAGCAGTGATTCCGCCCAGTCGCGCAACGGGCCGCGCAGCCATTCATTGATCGGAATGCCAAAGCCCGTCTTGGGCCGTTCAATCAGTTCCTTCGGCACATAACGATACAGCACCTGGCGCAGTATCCATTTGCGCTGACCGTTTCTGACTTTCATCGTGTGCGGCAATCGCCACGCAAATTCAACGACGCGATGATCGAGCAGCGGCACACGCGATTCGAGACTGACGCCCATGCTGGCGCGGTCAACTTTCACCAGAATGTCGTCGGGCAGATAAGTGACCAGATCGAGGTACATCATGCTTTGCGTGAAATCAGGCAGATGCGCCCACTGTTTGCGATCAGTCAGAGCAGTCAGCGGTTCTTCGGCTCCCGTCACGAGCGCGAGCGGATCAGTCCACTGCGACACCAGGCGGTGATAGATCAGTTCAGGATGCGCGGCGGCCATATTGCGGGCCATCTCACCGAACTTTGCGCCGATGCCGTTGCCTGACAGGCTGCCGATGATTTTCAGCAGCGGCGCACCGGCCTGACGGACGGGCGCGGGCATCCAGCCGATGCGATTCCACGCATTCGTGGCACCCTCGTAGCGGTTGTAACCGCAGAAGAGTTCATCGCCGCCATCGCCCGACAAACTGACCGTGACCTTCTGCCGCGCCAGTTGCGACACCAGAAAGGTCGGAATCTGCGACGAATCGGCAAACGGTTCATCGTAAATTTCAGGCAGGCGCGGAATCACCGCCATCGCCTCTTCGGGCGTCACGTAAAGTTCAGTGTGGTCGGTGCCGAGGTGCTGCGCGACGGCCTTTGCATATTCAGCTTCGTTGTAACGAGCTTCGTGAAAGCCGATGGTGAAGGTGCGGACGGGTTGCGCGCTCTGCGCCTGCATCAGCGCGACGACGGTTGATGAATCAACGCCGCCCGACAGAAACGCGCCGAGCGGCACGTCTGAAATCATCTGCCCGGCGATGACTTCGCGCAGCAGACGATCAAATTCGCTGATGGCTTCGCCGTCGCTGCCGGTGAAAGTCGCCGCGCTTCCCTTTTCGGCGGCTTCGCGCGCTGACCAGTAAGCCAGCGGCTCAGGATAATAACCCGGCCTGGCGGCTGACTGCGGCAAACGCAGCAGCGTGCCCGGCGGCAGTTTGCGAATGCCGCGCCAGATCGTCCACGGCGCGGGAATGTAATTGTGCCGCAACAGCAGCGCGAGCGCGCCGCGATCAATTTCACCGTGCCAGTCAGGATGCTGCTGCAATGCCCGCAGCGACGAGCCGAACAGAAACGATTTGCCCGACCAGCCGTAATACAAAGGCTTTTCGCCCATCCGGTCACGCGCCAGGTACAGCACCCGTTCAGCGCGATCAAAGAGCGCAAAGGCGAACATGCCGACCAGCCGCTTCAGCCCCGCTTCAACGCCCCACCGGCTGAAAGCCGCGAGCATGACTTCAGTATCAGAATGGCCGCTGAACTGATGACCGAGTGATTCCAGTTCACGCCGCAGCGCCGGGAAGTTATAAATTTCGCCGTTGAAGACCGTCACGAAACGACGGTCAGGTGAATGCATCGGCTGATGACCGGCGCTCGAAAGATCAATGATCGAAAGGCGGCGATGCCCCAGGCCGATGCCGGTTTCAGGATCGGCCCAGTAACCTTCGTCATCAGGCCCGCGATGTCTGATGGCATCGCTCATGCGCCGCAGCGTGGCGACCTCAACCGCGTGCTGTGTCTCACTGCTCCAGGTTCCGCAGATTCCGCACATAATCTTCAGAGGTTATTCGATCAACAATCAGGTAAGTTGCCGGAAGTTCCCGGACAAAATCTTCACTACGAAGTCAGGAAAAGCGGGGAGAAACGGGGAAAAGGAGAGACCTGCAAGCGACAACTCAGACATTCCCTGTCGCCGCTGCTCCTCTTCACCTCTTCTCCTTTTCTTTCCTGACTTCGTGTTCTTCGTTTCTTCGCAGTTGTCACGATGATCGTCCGGTCAGCCGCTTCGGTTCAGGCCGCATCCAGAGCGGCTTCAGCAGGCCGCTGACTCAGGGCCAGTTCAGCCTGGCGTCCGACCTGCTTTCTGATTTCAGCTTCTCTTTCATATTCACGCGCAATCAGAATCAGGCTGGCCGAGAGCGCAAAGACGGCATACAGCAGTTCCAGGTCCTGGCGGCTGGCAAAGAAAGCCGACACCATATAACCCGCCATCCCGGCTTCCATGCCGTGCGCGTATTTGATGAGCGGCGAATCAGGCGCGTGAACCCGCAGAATGCTGCGGGTGCGCCACAGCCGCCACCAACTGACGACGAACAGCGACAAAAACAGCAGCAGCGCGGGCACCCCGGCATCCGTGGCGATTTGCAGATATGAATTGTGCGCCACCAGTTTGTCTTCGCCACCCGGCACATCAACATAACGGTCGTGGACGAAGAGAATGTTTCTGATGCCGACTCCGACAAAGGGATGATCCCGCACAATTTCAAGCGACAGCTTCCACATCCGCAATCGCTGTTGCGCGGAAGCATCATTTTCCTGGGCGCCCCTGATCGTCCCGAACCGCTCCATCAGCGACTGTGGCAGCACGGCCACAATTGAGAGCGCAATCACAGTGACGGCGACGAAACCCGTGATCTTGTGCCGCGATTTCAACAGCAGCACGAAAATACTCGCTGACAGGCCCAGCAACCCGCCACGCGAATAAGTAAACAGGCAGGTCACCACCGTCATCATCGTCAGCGTGTAAAAACCGGCCTTCAGCCACCAGCGCGTCTGCGCCTGGGCGAAGTAATACATCAGCGGCACCGTCAGCGCGAGCATCAGCGCAAAGTCGTTGTTATCGCCCGTTGCGCCGCCCACGCCGAAAATCTTGACCTGTCCCCGGTAAAAAATAATGCCCGCAAACGATTTCAGAATGATGACGCCGATTGAGCCGAGCGTGACGAACATGAAAATCCAGACGCGCTGCTCGGAAATCACCATCGCGGTCGTCAGCACGGCAATCAGCAGAATTTTGGAAAACTCCAGATACTTCGGCATCGCCGTCTGCGTGGACTGCGCAAGCAGCGTCGAGACGGAAAGCTGCACCCACAGCAGCACGATGATCAGATTATGCGTGATGCGCGGCGCGCGGCGCGGCAATTCAAAAATCAGATAGCCCACAACCATCGCCACCGCAATGGCCAGCGAATACTGCGCCGTTTCGACATAGGCCCATTCGTGCGGGCGCGTGTAAGCCACCGCTGTAAACGACAGCAGGCCGATAAAAGGCGAGAAGAATGACGCCGGAATAATGACCAGCATAATGAACAACAGCAGGATTCCTCTCATACGTCCTCACCTTGTCTGAAGGGTTTGTCGTGGCCCGATGCCAGCCCGGATTTTATTTCGCTTCAGTCCGGCGCTGATGGCGCTGACTGAACTGCGCCGACTGCTCAACCGTCCCGGCGCGTTTGTTGGCCACGCGCGCCAGCACAAAAAGTAAATCGGAAAGACGGTTCAGATACTGTAATGCCTCTGCCGTAATCTCCTCGCGTTCAGCGAGCGCCACGACGACACGTTCAGCGCGCCGCGCCACCGTTCGCGCCAGGTGCAGCATCGCTCCGGCATTGCTGCCGCCCGGCAGAATGAACTCTTTGAGCGGTTCGAGTTCTTCCAGGTATTTGTCAATCACCTGTTCAAGTTCCGTCACCATCTCCGGGCTGACGCGCGGAACCGGCGTGCCTGCGGGCGTGGCCAGATCAGCGCCGACCGTGAACAGATCGTTCTGCAACCGTCCGAGCAGTTCGTTGAGTTCGACATCGAGCGGAAACGTCCGCACGACTCCCAGCACGGAGTTAAGCTCGTCCACATCGCCATAGGCGCTGACGCGCAGATCAGCCTTGCTGACGCGGTCGCCGCTGACGAGTGAAGTTTTTCCGGCATCGCCGGTGCGGGTATAGACTTTCGTGATTCTCATAACAGTGACTGATACAGTTCCTCGTAACGCGCCACCATGCGCTCCAGGCTGTAATGCTCTTCGACGCGGCGGCGACCGGCAGCGCCAAAGCGGCGCGCCATTTCGCCATCAGCCATCAGCCGCGACAATCTTTCAGCCAGGGCCTCATCGGCGCGCGGTTCAATCAGAAATCCGGTTTCGCCTTCGCTGACAAGTTCGACGTTTGCGCCGACCGCCGTTGCCACGACCGGCAACCCGGCGCACATGGCTTCCAGCACCGCGCCCGACAAACCTTCAGAAAGCGACGAGAGCGCGAAGGCATTCATCGCCCGCAACAGGCGCGGCACATCGTGGCGCGTGCCGGTCAGAATAATTTCCCGCTCAAGCCCCTGTTCAGCAGCAAAGGCTTCGAGCTTTGCGCGTTCGCTGCCTTCGCCGACAATCAGCAGTTTCGCCTGCGAATGCGCGCGATGCAGCCGGGCAAAGGCGCGAGCCAGAGTCAGCAGGTCTTTCGTCGCATTGAGGCGCGACACCATGCCGATGACGAAATCATCAGACTTCAGCCCCAGTTCCTCGCGCACGCCGCGCGCATCAGCCTGATCGAAGCGCGCCACCTCAACGCCGTTGGGAATGACCTGCATGCGGCGGGCTGAAAAACCAGTCTCGCGGCAGAAATAATCACGCAGTTCAGCGGAAACCGCAAAAACGACATCGGACAGTTGATAGACCACGCGGCGGGCGACTTTGCTTTTGAGCGGTTCGAATTCAAGGTACGGCAGGTTGCGCCCGTGTTCGCTGTGCACGAGTCGCAGGCGGCGCAGGCGGCGGCGGGCCAGTCTTTGCGCCAGCGCGCCATCAACTCCGGCCCAGCTTCGCGTGTGGACGATGTGCGGGCGTTCGGTTTCAATCAGCCGGGCAATTTTGCGTGGCATCATCAGGTCGCGCGTCGCGCCCTTGCCCATATCCAGACAACGCACTTCAGGGCGCAGTTGCCCGGCGACTTCGCCCTGCCGCGAAACACAGCAGATCAGATGCTCGAAGCGCTGCACGTCCATCCGGTTGACCAGATTCGCCAGCATGCGCTCAGTCCCGCCCATCGCCAGCGAGTCGAGTACGTGCATGACTTTGATTCGCGTTTCAGCCATCACTCAGACACGGAATCTGAAAGACCGGCGCGCTGAAAGACGAATTCGTTGCAGCCATGTCCGCCGTCCTTGGTTTTGAGCCGCAGCAGCACAAAGCCGCGCGCCCGGTAAAAATCAAAGATCGCTTCAGGCCGGGCGACCTCAAAAGGCAGCCCCCCGACCCAGTCCACCAGATCAGACCAGTAAGCCATACCGCGATTGCTTTTGCGCGCCTTCCATTCGGCAAACGGCAGCGGATTCTCAAAACGCAGCAGCCGCCCCAGGGCCGGACGCAGTTCAAGCGTCACGCCAACCGCTGCGGCCAGCACCGGACGCAGCGGCGCGGGCAGGCGATTATAGAGTTTCTTGATTGCCAGCCAGCGGCGGCTCGTGCCGCCCTGTTCGTTGTAAATGGCAATGAACAGTTTGCCGCCCGGCGCAACCAGCGGGGCCACATTCGAGAGCGCCTGCCACATCGCGCCCGTGTGATGCAGCACGCCCCACGAATAGACGATGTCGAACTGACCAAGTCCCCGCAGCCACGCTTCATCAAGCACCGAACCGGATTCGACCGTCCAGTGCGGATCGTCATTGAAATAACGCCGCCGCAGTTCAGCCGTGCAGGCCACCGACTGCGGGTCGTAATCGAACGAATGCACCTGCGCTCCGAGCCGTCGCGCCGCCAGGCTTGAAAGCCCGCTGCCTGAACCGATGTCCAAAAAGCGGCGACCATCCAGGCGATTCAATTCAAGCCAGTCGGCCAGCGTCTTTTCGGCAATCTTTATTCGTTCCTCGTCAAGCAGCGCCAGAAAGCGCCGCCAATTCTCACCGAACTGAAACCGTTCGCTCTGTGCCACCTCGCGGGCGTGCAGCGTTTCGCTCGTTTGTGGAGTTTCGCCTTGTAACATCAGCGTCTCTGCTTTCCTGAATAAGTCGGGACTGAACGATGTTCTGATGGTGTTTCAGTTCAGACTGGCATAGAGCAGTTCCAGTTCCTGGGCAAAGCGGCTCAGCGTAAACTGCGTCGCCACCTTGCGCTTTGCCGCCGAGGCCATCAGCCGCCGCTGATCAGAGTTGGTCAGCAGTTCGTAAACCGATTCAGCCAGGCTGCGCGGGTCGCCCGCGCGCACCAGCAATCCGTCACGACCGTGCTCGATGATTTCGAGCGGCCCGCCCATGCTTGTCGCAATCACCGGGCGGGCCAGCGCCATCGCTTCAATGATGACTCGTCCGAACGGCTCCGGCAGAATCGAAGCGTGAACGACCAGATCCAGGCGGGTGAGGAACTTGTACACATTATCCTGATGGCCGACAAACACCAGATGATCTGAAATGTTGGCGGCAGCGGCAAGCTGTTCCAGTTCGCGGCGGTAATCCTCACCGCCCGGCACCGTGTCGCCAATCAGAAAAAACCGGGTGTCGCGCATTTTCATGTCGTTGATCAGAATGGCGGCGGCTTCAACAAACACGCGCTGCCCTTTCCACGGAATCAGGCTGCCGACCAGACCGATTTTGAAATTGTCAGATTCAAAAGTTCCGGCGGCCAGCGGCTCGACCGATTTGGCCACCGATTCCTCAAAATCAATTCCGTCGTAAATGACCCTGATGCGTTCGCGCGGCACGCCAAGCGGAATCAGTGAATCAGCGACTGATTTTGAAACAGCAATAAAGCAGGTCACCCAGCGGGCCGCGAGGCGGCTTTCCAGCGAATTATATTCATAACCGCGCAGGTGCTGCACACATTTGACCCGTTGCAGTTTCGCCGCCAGAATCCCTTCCAGGTTACCGGCCAGGCTGTTATTGAGATGAACCAGATTAACCTGGTGACGGGCCAGCACGCGCCACGCCCGAAAGCCATACCACAAACGCCGCAGCGATTCATAGCACAGAATCAGCAGCAGCAGCGGGTAACGCAGCGGATTGTTGCCGCCGAAAGTCCGTGACAAAGCCTCCAGGCGCTCTGAGCGGCGGTACTGCCTGACCAGCAGAAACTCGGCCCCGGCGTCTTCGATCACGCGGCGCGTCGGGGCGTCGTCGTGTGAAGACAGCACAATGGCCCTGAATCTGGCGGGATCGAGCGAGCGAATCAGCGCGGCCAGACAGGTCACGGCTCCGCCCAGACCAATCCCGTTCTCGAAAAAGGCAATGTTGATCTGCCGGTCAGGCTGTTTGTGAGGGTTATGGAAATTCATACTTATTATCTTCCAGCCAGGGCATCAATACTGCCGGGTAACTTCCGGCTCGGTCAGCGCATCAGCCGACGCTGACTGATGACGACGCGGCTGAGGCAGCAGCAGCAACGGGGCCGCCGCCAGCCCGTACAGATAACCGCGCAGATTGGCGCGCCGTCGTCGCTGCAAATCCGCCGAATGCGCAGCGGCACGGCGACGGTGCGTCAGCAGATTGTAAAGATTCCAGTACATCATCCGGCAGGCGAACCAGTCTCCGGCCAGCATGTGCTTCATGACAAAACCGCTGCCGCCCTTGCCGTAGTTGTATTCCAGGCTGACTGCCTGCTCGACGGTACTCCGGGCGTGATCGTGGTAAACCACCACGCCTGGCGCATAAAGCGCTCTGAATCCGGCCTTGAGCGCCCGATAAATCATATCGGTATCATCGGCCCCGGCGTGAAACCGGCCCGGCCCCAGGCGCACATCAAAAGTGCCGACGCGGGCAAAGACTTCGCGCCGGAAACTCATATTCGCCCCGATGGCAAAGGTCAGATGGCGCGTGCCTTCGATGTAACACCGCTCGGTGTCTTCAATGACGGACAGGCGCTGCAACCCGTCACGCGCCAGCAGCACCCGCCCGCCAAGCAGCCCGATGCCGCTTTCAGCGGTGAACTCACGGTGAATTTCGTTGAGCCAGTTTTCGGCCACCAGCACATCGTCATCGGTAAAGGCAATGATGCTGCCCCCGGCCACTGCCAGCCCGGCATTGCGCGCGGCTGAGAGTCCCGGTTGCGCCTCAAAGACGTAACGCAGCCTGCCGGTGCGCATCGCCGGATGATTTTTGATGACCTGCTCAGTAGCATCGGTCGAGGCATTGTTGACGACCACCACTTCGTACTCGTATGCGCCGTTGAACTGCTGCGCAAAAATTCTGTCCAGAGCAATTTGCAGTGAGGCCGACCGGTTGCGCGTGGAAACAATCACGCTCACTTGCGAGGCTTTACTTCCTGGAAATCTCATGACTCTGTCAGTTCTGATCACTTCCTCCCGGCACTGAGGATGCGGGATGAGCTGACTGCATCAGCACAATGATTACCGGCTGCTCATCCGGTCGGGGGAAACCGGGCGGGGGGACTCAGTGGCAGCCATCGGTCGGGTTCTGCCGCTTCTCCATGACCCTGGCCAGCAGTTCGGGCGCGAGCCTGAGCGCGGCCCCGGCCAGCATCAGCTTGAAGCTGCGGAAATAGGAATTGGCCAGCGTCAGATGACGGGCCGCGCCGTTGAAGTCACGGCGCACAATCATGCGCCGGGCCAGGGCGCGGTTGATTTTGGCCTGAGCTTCTTCCTTCAGCGCGGCGGCCAGCCTGATCTCGTGCGGCGCGCGGTGCTGTCCGGCCAGAAACTTTTCGCAGATGTAAACCATGCTGCGGGCCAGCCCTTCTTCACTGCTTGAAAGTGAATCTGACCGTTTGCGGTATTTCACCAGCGGTTCGGTCGTAAAGGCGAAGCGGCACCCGTGTTGCGCCATCCGCAACCACAGATCGTAATCCTCGCCGCCCTTCCTGATCTGTTCATCAAACATGCCGACTTCCATCATCAGACTGCGGCGATACATGGCCGAGACGAACACCGTGCACTGGCGCGACAGCAGCTTTTCCAGCGTGACCGGCGCTGACGATGGATAAATGTCCTGGAACAATCGCCCTTCCCAGCGTGGCAGGCCAAACAGCACTGCATTCGGATAAACCACATCCGGCTGTGCGGCTGATTCAATCAGCGCAATCATCCCGGCCAGATATTCCGGCATCCAGATGTCATCGGCATCCAGCAGCGCAATGTATTCGCCAGCCGCCAGCCGCAGACCGGTGTTACGCGCTCCGCTCAGGCCGCGATTCTGCTGCCGCACATAAGTGATCCGATTCAGAAACGGCGCGAGTGCCTTTTCCGTTTCGTCCGTCGAACCGTCGTTGATGACGATCACTTCGTAATCAGTAAAGGTCTGCGCCAGGACAGAACTGACCGCCGTGCCAACATAGGGCGCCATGTTGTAGGCGGGAATAATGACGCTGACCTTCGGGGCTGATGCTGTTTTCACTGCCTCTGTCATCCCTGTTTCTGTCCGGGTTCCGAATCGCGCTCAATGCCGGATGGCGGTCTGATTCGGTGATGGCTGCTGTCTGCGGGCGTTGTCCATACGTTGAAAGACGGCTTCAGCGAGCGGCCCGAAACGCAGGCTGTCGTAAAGCCGCCAGCCCAGATTTTTCACCGCTCCGTCGCTGCTCTTGCGCAGCACGAAATAATCGAGCGCCCTGATGCGGTCGGCTTCGGCTCCGGGTTCGGCGCGCAGCCCGTTGCCGCGCAGGGCACGCCGCACCGGATAAAGCGTCGGCAGAATGTGCATGGGTCGTTCGGCATCGAAGCCCGGACGCGCATTGAAAATCAGCAGCCCGCCGGTTCTGAGCGCCGCGCACATTTTTCTGATTTCCTCTGCCGGGCGCGGCAGATGCTCCATCACATCAAGCGCCGTAATCAGGTCGAAGCCCGCTTGAGGCAGCGGCTGTTTACGCAGGTAAATGTATTGCGCCCGCAGGTCGCGCCGCTCCATTCTCCAGCGGGCAAAATCAAGCATCGTGGCCGACACATCAGCCAGCGTCACACTCAGCCCGCTGCGCGCCGCCAGCATCGCATTCGCCCCGACGCCCGAACCAAAATCCAGATAAGCGCGCGCGCCCTGGCGACAGGCGTAATCAATGATGGCGACATTGACGGCATTCAGGCTGAGATCGGTCGCGTGCCACCAGACATGCTCAAAAATATAACTGCGCGTGCGGTCATAGAAATTCAGAATCTCATCCGTCGTCCGGCGCGTGGCCGTTTCCCACTCCTGCTTTGAATCGGCCAGCGCCGAAGCGCACAGTCGCTGCGCCTCGGCTTCGCTGATGCCGAAATACTCTGACAGTTCACGCACTCCGCTGTGACCGGGATCGTTTTCATCCGGCAGCAGCAGCGCCTGACGCCATCTGTCAATGATTGCCTGATCCATAAAAACAAGCGACAAACAAGCGGGGGGGAGGTGAAGGATCGCGCTTACAGGTATCGTTCCCCGGTGACGGGTTCGGGTGGTTGCCGTGTCTCGCTGACGGGCAGCAGCCGCCACTGGTGGGGTGAATAAAACATCCCGCGCACGCGCCTGCCGGGCAGGACACGAATCATGTACTGGCGCGGTTTGCGGTCGTAAGCGTCAATCGCGCCGCGTCGCGTCAGCAGCGCGTCAATTTTGAAGATGCCCGGCGTCAGTCCGAATTCCTCGCAGGTAATTTCGACCGCGCCGCTGCCCTGCAGCATCGGAATCGGCTCGCCACTGATCGCCGTCGTGTACTGCGTGTGCAGGTGGCCTTCGGCAGAATAAAAGAGCAGTTCGAAGACCGGATCTTCGAGCGCGCGGTATGCCGTGTATTCAATTCGGGCCGTCAGCGGTTCGCCGGTCGAAATCGTGTCAACCTCCTGCCCGTCGCGGTTCAGGAAGCGCACGTTCGTAATTTCAGCCGCGCGCTCGCGGATGCCGCCGGGTTCGAGTTCCGCCTCAATGTCGCTGTATTCGTTGAAGCTCGTCGGCGCATTCCGGTAAAGCACGGCATTGTAATAATCGTGAATGACCTGCTGCGGGTCGCCGGTCGAACAAATCTGCCCCTTTTGCAGAAAGTAGACGCGGTCGCACAAGCGTTCGACCGCCGCCATATCGTGCGAGACAAAAAAGATCGTCATGCCGCCGCGCCGCAATTCCTCAATCCGCTGCTGGCATTTGCTCTGAAACGCCGCATCGCCCACCGCCAGCACTTCATCCACCAGCAGCACATGCGGATTGATGTGCGCCGCCACCGCAAAGCCCAGCCGCACGTACATCCCCGACGAATAATGCTTCACCGGCGTATCGAGAAAGCGGGCCAGTTCGGCAAATTCAACGATGCGGTCAAACTTCTGCCGCACTTCGGCCCGCTTCATCCCCATAATCGAGCCGTACAGAAAAATGTTGTCGCGCCCGGTCAGTTCAGGATGAAAGCCCGCGCCCACCTCAATCAGCGAGGCGACCGAACCGTTGACGATGATTTTGCCGCTGGTCGGATAAATGATGCGCGACAGCAGCTTGAGCATCGTGCTTTTGCCCGAACCGTTGGGGCCGATGAAGCCGACGGTCTCGCCGCGTTCGATTTGCAGGCTGACATCGTGCAGCGCATAAAATTCGTCGCTGCGTTCGGCCTGCCGGTTTCCGCCTTTGAATCCGGCAAAGGCCCGCACCAGTTCTTCCCGAATAGACCGCGACCCGAGGCGGCTCAGGCGATAGCGTTTTGAAACCCGGTCAAGCGTGATGATTTTCATACGATGGCAGATGGCAGATCACGACTGACAGCATCGCTTCGCAGCCTTGTCGAACCGGAAGTGAGGCCGTCTGAAATTTCTAAACGATGTCTGCAAACTGTCGTTCCAGATGCTTGAAAAACTTGTAGCCCAGCCAGAGCGCGACGAGGGACACGGCTGCGGCGCAGGCCACATAGCGAAATTCCGGCGGCTGCCCGTGCAGGATGCAGCGCCGGTAGCCATCAATGATCGAGGCAATCGGATTGAGCGTCATATACCACATGCGCGTGGTGCCCCGGATTCGCTCGGTTGAGTAAAGAATCGGTGAGGCGAACATCCAGATCTGAATGATCAGCGGCACGGTAAAGCGCACGTCACGATAAAGCACCGTAAAGGCCGAAGCGCCCAGACACACCCCGATGGTAAAGATCAGGTGAATCAGCAGCAGCGGAATAAACCAGAGCATATTCCACGTCGGCGGCACCCGATACCACGCGAGCAATCCGACAAAGACCAGCGTGGCAACAATGAAATCCACAAAAGCCGCCAGCACATTGGCGAGCGGAATGACTTCACGGGGAAAATAAATTTTGGTGATGATGTGAGAATTCGCAATCAGGCTGGGAATGGCGAATGAAAGCGCCGTCGCAAAGAACGTCCAGGGCAGCAGCCCGCTGTAATAAAACAGCGGCACCGGCAACCCTTCGCTGGGAATATTGGCAAAGAGCGAAAAGAAGATTGAAAAAACAATCATCAGCGAGAGCGGCTGCAGCACGGCCCACGCCACGCCGAGCGCCGTCTGCTGATACCGCACCTTGATTTCGCGCTGTGTCACCAGCAGCAGCAGTTCCCGGTGGTTCCACAGTTCGCGCGCGTGCGAGAGCAGACTGTCGCTCCATTCAATGGTATTCGCCAGCACCGGCTCGTCCTGACCGGCATCAGCCGAAACCGGCGCCGGTCGCTCATCTTCCCTTTTCTTGTCTGCTAAAGTGGCTGACATTATCAGAAATCCGAGTGAACTAATTCAGGGTGAATATTGTTTTTCAGAACTCTCCGAACCAGCCGACGACCGACCGGCCCGAACTTAACTTACACGATCAACATCCGGTTATTTCCGAAACCGGCAGCTTCGCTCAACCAACGCGTCAACGATTCTTTCGGCGGCCCGGCCATCCCACAGTTCCGGCGCGCGTGCCGGACTCCCGGAGTTGCGGCCTGCCTGCAGGATCTCAAACGCAGCGGCGGTAATCCGCACCGGATCGCAGCCCACAACGCGATTGGTGCCCTGCTCAACCGTAATCGGGCGTTCGGTATTTTCGCGCAGCGTCAGACACGGAATGCCAAGCGCGGTCGTCTCTTCCTGCAATCCGCCGGAATCGGTCAGCACCAGCCGCGCCCGGCTCCAGAGACTGAGAAAATCGAGATAACCCATCGGACTCAGAATCCGCACGCCGTCCGGCACGGTGAGGCCGAATTCCCTGATGCGCGCCTGCGTGCGCGGATGCGCCGGAAAAATGACCGGCAGTTCGGCGGCAATCTGACCAATCGCGCCGAGCAGCGGCCCCAGCACCTGCGGATCATCCACATTCGCCGGACGGTGCAGCGTCAGCACGGCAAATGCTTGCGGCTTAAGTTCAAGTTCTTCCAGCACGCGCGACTGCTGCGCGATGTCGCGCTGCCGAAACAGAGTGTCAATCATCACATTGCCGACGCGCACAATTTTTTCGGCGCTGATGCCTTCCTGGCGCAGGTTTTCATCGGCATCGGCGCTCGGCGTCAGCAGCAGGTCAGAGAGCCGGTCGGTCAGCACGCGGTTGACCTCTTCGGGCATCGTCCAGTCGTTGCTGCGCAATCCGGCTTCGACGTGCGCCACTTTGATGCCCAGTTTGCTCGCCACCAGCGCGCAGGCCAGTGTGGAATTGACATCACCGACCACCACCACCCAGTCCGGCTGCTGTTCAAGCAGCACCGGCTCAAAAGCCAGCATCACCCGCGCCGTCTGTTCGGCATGCGTGCCTGAGCCGACTTCCAGATTAACGTCCGGCGCGGGCATTCCGAGGTCGCGGAAGAATGAAGCCGACATGGCTTCGTCATAATGCTGCCCCGTATGAATGAGAACCTGAGTCACTTCCGTTGGTCGCCGCAGTGTTTCGGCCACAATGGGAGCCATCTTCATGAAGTTCGGGCGAGCGCCCACTACATTCAGCAGTCTGATCATAAATTTTCCGGGATAACACACCTGCACCTGACAGGAACGGACCGACTGGAAGCAGCATGTATCGGGGGTTGTCCGGTAGGGCGGTAGTTTACAAGGGGCCGGATGAGAATGCCACGACGAGCGGGTAATTACCAGAATTTTTTCCGGCCCGCCGGTCGCTGAAAACCGGGTTCAGGACGCTCAACTGCGTGATTGCCAACCTTTGTCTTTGATGGTATTACTTCAGTTCCCCCGTCAATCAGCAGGGCCGCATGCCCGCCGCAATCACACAGGAACAGTCATGAAAATCCTTCTGCTCACGCACCGCACGCCGTACCCGCCCAATAAAGGCACTCAGGTGCGTCCGTTCAGGCTCATGAACACGCTCGCCGGACGCGGCCACGAAGTTCATCTGATGGCTTTTGCTGAAACGATTGAGGAACTTGGCACGCAGGTTGAACTGGCGAAATACTGCGCTTCGGTCACACTGATTCCCCGACACCGCCGCTCGTCAGCCGTCAGAGCCGGGCTGGCGCTGCTGAGTCCCCGACCGCTCTCATTCGGTTATTTCGGTTCGCGGGCCATGCGCCAGGCCGTTCGCCGCGTGGTGGCTGAACACGGCATCGAAGCCGTTTACGTCTGGTCTTCGACGATGGCGCAGTATGTCCCGCCGGAACTGGCCGGGCGCGCCGTGATTGATATGGGCGATGTTGATTCAGAAAAATACCGCGATTATGCCAAAGAGATGAACTGGCCGATGTCGTGGGTTTACGGCATTGAATGGAAGCGGCTGCGAAAGTACGAATACCGCATCATCAGAACGCACGCGCATACGGTGCTGATTGCGCCCCGCGAAATCGCGCTGCTGGATGAACTCGACGAATTCACGCGCCACACGCGGCTGCATTCGATCACCAACGGCGTTGACCTCGAACGCTTTCGCCCCGATGCCTTCCCGCCCTTCGCCCCTGAAAGCCTGCCGCCTGGCGAGCGCCGCTTTCTGACCGACCCGGACGCCGTGCGCATCGTCTTTACCGGCGCGATGGACTATTACCCGAACGCCGAAGCCGTGCGCTATTTTGCCGGAGAAGTCCTGCCGCTGATTCGCCATCGTGAACCGCGCGCCGAATTTCTGATCGTCGGCAGCGACCCGACGCCCGAAGTGATGCGCCTGGGCGAACTGCCGGGCGTGAAAGTAACCGGCTTTGTCAAAGACGTGCGGCCTTACCTGGCGGCAGCCACTGCCTGCGTGATTCCGCTGCGTATTGCGCGCGGCGTGCAGAACAAGGCGCTCGAAGCGATGGCATCGGGCCGCGCCGTCGTGGCTTCGCCCGATGTCGTGGCAGGCCTGAAAGCCGAAGACGGCTCGCACCTGCTGGTGGCGCGTGACACAGCGGAATACGTCGAAGCCATCATGCGACTCGTTACCGACCCCGCCTTTCGCGCAGAAATCGGCGATGCGGCCCGGCGCTTTGTCGAAGACGAATACAACTGGACACCGCTGATGGAACGGCTGGCCGATCTGCTGGAAAACCCCGGACAGCGCCAGCCCGGTTCAGTCATCCGGCTGGCCGAGCGCAATCTGGGGGCCTCATAAACAAATTGAACCTGAACACTCAACCCGCTGGTTTCAGTCAAATCTCACTGCCCGCAGGCAGGAAATATTCATCCGTCCTGTTCGGGCTGCTGCTCATTGCAGGTTCGGTTGAGTTGCTGATCCGGGGCTGGCGCTTTGTCGCTGTCGGCTATGCCAGAGTTTCCGGGACGCTTTGTTTGTGTGAACGCAACTCAGACGGCCTGCTTTTCCTGGCCATCAGCATCACAACACTCGTGCTGATGGCGGGTGGTTCATTTCTGACCGGCCTGAATTACTGCGTCCGGCCTGACGGCGCGCCAGTGAAAAGATGGCCGGGAATTATGATGGTGGCCAGGACGCTGGTCATCATTCACCTTCTGGTTGTGCTTGCCCGGTTCGCATTCAGCATTTGAAACTGACCGGGTACTGACAAAGCCGCCTGACTGAAATGACCGCAGAAACTGCACCGGCAACCTTCTTTCTCGACCGCGATGGCGTGATCAATCGCCGTCTGCCGGGCGATTACGTCAGGAATCAGTCGGAGTTTGAATTTCTGCCGCGTGTCAAAGAGGCTTTGCGACTGCTGACTGAAGCCGGGCGGCGGCTGATTATTGTGACCAATCAGCGCGGCATTGCGCGGGGGCTGATGACTGAAACTGAACTGCACGCGCTGCATGCCTGGATGCTCGCGGAACTTGCGGAGGCCGGAGCGCACATTGCAGCGATTTACTTCTGCCCTCACGACAACGGACAGTGCCAGTGCCGCAAGCCGCAGCCGGGGATGCTTCATCAGGCGCAGCGGGATTTTCCTGACATTGATCCGGCCCGTTCGGTGCTGATCGGTGATTCGTTGTCGGATATGCAGGCCGGACGACAGGCCGGTTGTCGCACGATGCTTGTCAGCCGCGACCCGTCGCCTGAAGCCCTCGCGCTGGCCAGCGATGGTGTTGCGCCTTCACTTTACGAAGCAGTTCTGTTTTACCTCGATCAGCAGTAAAGCCCCTCATCTCACATGCAGCCGACGCTTTGCAGGAGCCTCAGTTTATGTCCGGTTCTGAACAGATCATTTCACCACGCGGCCCCGGTTCGCTTAAAGGATTATTGAAATCGGTCGTGCCGGGCCGCGTGCGGCGAGCGTTCTGGCAATGGCCGCCGCCGGGCTGGGTGCGGTTTGGCAGTCTGCGCCGCCTGACGCCGGTCTGCCGCGATTACGGGTATTCGCGCGGCGGGCCGATTGACCGCTATTACATTGAAAAATTTCTGGCCGCAAATGCCGCCGACATTCGCGGGCGCGTGCTGGAAATGGGCGACAGCAGTTACACCATCCGTTTTGGCGGCGACCGCGTAAGCTGCGCCGAAGCGCTGCACGTTGAAGCGGGTCATCCGCAGGTGACGATTGTCGGTGATTTGTCCGATGCGCCGCAGATTCCGTCCGATTCGTTTGACTGCGTCATCTTCACCGAAACGCTGCATATGATCTATGACTCGCGGGCGGCGCTGCGCACGCTGCATCGCATTCTGAAACCGGGCGGCGTGCTGCTGGCGACCTTTCCTGGCATCAGTCATCAGATCTGCCGCGCCGAAGCCGAACGCTGGGGCGACCACTGGCGCTTCACGACCTGGTCAGCGCGCCGGTTGTTTGCTGAATACTTCGCGCCTGAGCGAACGCGCATTGAAGCGTTCGGCAATGTGCTGGTGGCGATTTCATTTCTGCACGGCCTGTCAGCCGCTGAACTGAAGCCTGAAGAGCTTGATTACCACGACCGCGATTACGAATTTTCCATCACAGTCAGAGCGATCAAATAACCGGATGATCAACCTCACCGCCAAACTGAAACAGGCCAGGCAGCGGCTCAGCAATCATTACGTGCGCGGCGGGCTGATTCTGATGTACCACCGGGTTACGGATGCCCGGCCCGACCCCTGGGACTGCTGCGTTTCGCCGCAGCATTTTGCCGAACAGCTTGCCGTGCTGCGCCGGAAGTTCCGCCCCGTGCCGCTTGAACAACTGATGAATACGGTCGTGAACGATCAGCCATCGGTCTTTTCGCGTCGTCCGGTCGCGGTCACTTTTGACGATGGCTATGCCGACAACCTGCACGCGGCAAAACCGCTGCTTGAACGATACGAAATTCCGGCAACGGTCTTTGTCACCAGCGGACACATCGGACGCCGCCGCGAATTCTGGTCGGATGAACTCGAATCACTACTGCTGCAACCCCGGTCATCGCCGCTGCAATTTCAGCTCAGCATCAACGGTCACGTCATTGGAATGAATGCCGCAGAAAGCGCCAGCGACAACCTCGCCTTTCCGCAGTGGCGCGCTTCACAGGGCCACGATCCGACACCGCGTCACCGGCTTTATCGTGAACTCTATCCGCTGCTGCAACCGCTCGAAGACAGCGCCCGCGCACGGATTCTTGACGAAATCAGCAGGCAGACCGGCGCAGGTTCCATCGTGCGTGAAACTCATCGCTTTCTGAAGGCTGATGAATTGCGGTCACTCGCCGCAGGCGACCTGATCGAAATCGGCGGGCATGCGGCGACTCATCCGATGATGTCGCGGCTCTCAGCCGCCAGGCAGCTTGACGAAATCACCGAGGGCAAAAATTTTCTGGAAGAGTTACTGCACCGCCGCCTGACGAGCTTTGCTTATCCTTACGGCGATTACGGCCCTGACAGTCCGGCGCTGGTGCGCGAAGCCGGATTTGCGCTGGCCTGCGCCACCCGCCGGGGCGTGGTCAGGCCGGACTCGGATTGTTTTGAATTGCCGCGTGTGCAGGTGAAGGACTGGAACGGAAAGGAATTTGCCGCGTGGCTGACGCACTGGCTTTATGACTGAGCCGCAGGCAAATTGGCGCGAGTGTTCCGGGCCGGTTCCTGGCTGAAGCCTGAATCCTGAGGCCTGATTCCTGTTTTTATCAGAGAACAGGAATCAGGCTTCAGGATTCAGGCTTGAGTTATGTGCAGGCCCGGAACAAAAATGTTGCAGAGTGGATTTCAGAAAGGCGGCTTTGCTCAGGGTCGGGTGCCTGGTTGTGATTGCCAGCTTCCGCGAAAGAAAGCCTTCAACCTTCGACTCAGCCCTCTTTTCACGCCATCAGGGTAATGGCGCAGAATCATCATAATGCCGGGCAGTGCGCGCGCCCAGGTTCTGACCGAAGTCAGATTTCTTTGCACGTCAGCCATCAGCCGGTGACCATAGACTTCGCGGGCAAAGGCGATGCCTTTTTGCAAAGCGGCTTCGTGATGCTGATTGCCGCGAACCCAGGGTCGCTGCGCCTGTAGCACGTCGAGCGCCGTCAGCAGCATCAACTGCGAATCAAGAGTCGTGTTGGAACCGTGCTGACGGTACAACGCCACCAGATGCTGATGCCGCGCTACCGGGCAGGTGCGCGCAATGCGCAGGTAAAGTTCGTAATCCTCACAGGCCTGCAGCTTTCCGTCGAAGCCGTTGACGGCCTCGAAAGCAGCCCGGCGAAACATCACCGCCGCCAGCATCCCGACACTGTTCTGCTGCAAAAACGTCTGATAGCTTTCTTCGGCAGGAGCCACTCGCGGCGCCAGCGGCAGCGGCGAACCATCGGCGGCAATCAGCCGGTACTGGCCATAAACGAAACCGCTGTCAGGGTGCTGCGCAAAACATTTCATTCCGTCCTCAAGCGCATTCGGCAGGAGTTCATCATCGGCGTCGAGAAAGACCAGATAAGCTCCGCTGCTCTGGCGTGCGCCGAAATTGCGGGCGGCTGAGCGGCCCTGATTCACCTGATAAAAATATCTGACCTGAGGATACTGAGCGGCAACTTCAGCGGTGTGGTCGGTCGAGCCGTCATTGACGATGATGATTTCAACCTGAGGCCAGCTCTGGCGCAGCACGCTGGCAATGGCCTGGTCCAGGTAGCGGGCCTGGTTGAAACAGGGAATGACAACGGAAATCTGAGTTCCTGACGGGGCTTTCATAAACAGTCCTTGTCAGTTGTGTCCGCTCACAACCGGGAATGAACTGACCTGTCACAATTCAGAATCTGACTCAGCGCCGGACAAGCTTTACCGTCTGTTGTCCGGCTCAGGCTTTTACGGCAGGTTTCTGACAATCATCGGCCCCAGTAGTCTGGTCACACCGAGGGGCAGTTTTTTCCAGATTCTGATCATCAGTTCAAATTTCGGATTGGTCGGATTGAGATTCGGCATCTCCTGCGACCTGACGAGAAAAAACCGGTACGGCAGCGGGCGCATTTTCATGCCCCAGCCGCGCTTGAATTCAAAAGCGCCGGTGCCAAGTTTGCTGCGGCCAAAATCGAAGTTCAGATAACCGCGCGCGGCGGCGCTGCGCATCAGTTCCCAGTACATCAGATTGTTGATGCCCGCGCGGTAAAATTCAGCGTAAGCCCCGGCGTAATAGGGCATCACATAACCGCGAAAATAAAAGCTCAGCACCGCACCCGCCACGCGCCCGTTCTGCCGGATCAGCAGAATGTCGCTGTCGTTCGGGAACTCACGCAGAAACCCGGCAAACAATTTTTTCGGGAAGACCGGCGTGCCCAGATTCCGCAGACTGAGCGCGTAAACGTCATAGAAATCGTCGAGCATTTCCTCGCGCCCGCGTTCACCGTTCAGCCCGTTTTTGATGCCCTTGCGAATCATCGTCCGCACGTCACGCGGGAAGGTTTTCATCAATGCTTCTTCATCGGTCGTGATCGGATGTTCAAAGGAAACGTAAAGTTCCTTCTCCCTGAATTCAGGGCTGTCCTGAAGCAATGCGCCGTCCATCGTGGCCGGTTCGCCTTGATCGCGGAGTTCCAGGTAATTGACCTGTAATTCAACCGCCAGTTTCTTTGCTTCTTCCAGCAACAGCCGCCGCGCCGGTTCATCATCAGCGAGCGCGCCGCCATAAACCGCATTCGGAGACGACACCAGCATGGAGCCGAACAATCGCGAACTGACGTGAAACAACGGCAGCACGCCTGCGATTCGCCCTTCGCGTTCGACGTAAAGATGGACCGGGCGATGATGAAAAGTGCGTTCGACGACGCGACCCCAGCCCGATAAATGGCAGAAGGTTCCTGCCGGATGGCGACGCACATAATCATCCCACGCGGCCCACACTTCGGGCGACCACGCGCCGGACGAGGCTGCATACTTCACGATCCTGAGCGCCGGGGATTTTCCCCGCGCCATGTCAGAGACTGCAATGTTCACAACTTTGATAAATAAAAGGTCAGGCCTGTCACAGGGCCGCAGCCTGAGACTGCTGAATTTCTGAGTCATCGCTGCGAAATTCGCGTGCGGTGGCGGTCAGTATTCCGCTCAGCACCTGAGCGACAGGCGCAAAACGAAAATCGCTGAGCAGCCTTTCCAGACGCGGCAGCGTGCGTTGCAGATTGATCCGGTGGCGCCAGATATTGAGGCGCGATGCTGGCACAACGGGCTGCGCCGGGTCAACTTCCCAGGGGTGAATAAAAAAGATTGCGGGCTGCTGTTCCTGACGGTTCAGGCGCTGCACTCCCCGGCTGAAAATCCCGTAAGGCAGCAGCCGGAAATAGCCGCCGCCTGAAACCGGAAAGTTCACGCCAAAGAGCCTGACAGTTGAGGGGGGAAATTCGACGATCTCTCCACTTTCGCGCCGGATGATGTGGGGGAACCGTTCAGCATCCGGCACGCCGTAGCGGTCATGGTGAATCGGAAAAATTGATGAATCGTAGCTGAAGCCTTCTTCGATCAGCACATCCAGCGCCCACAGACTCTGCCCGGTAATTGAATAACTCGGTGCCCGGTAACCCGTCACCGACTCACCGGTCAGGTCTTCCAGAATCCGGCGGGCGCGGCGCACATCGGCTCTGAACTGATCGGGCGTCTGCGAATAGATCAGGCGGTGTTCATAACCGTGACAGGCCACTTCGTGCCCGGCAGCCGCAATCTGCCGCACCAGCGACGGATGCCGTTCGGCCACCCAGCCGAGCGTAAAGAAAGTGCCCTGCACTTTGTATCTGGCCAGCAGTTCAAGGATCGTCAGGGTGTTTCGCTCCACCCGCGATTCCCAGCGCGGCCACTCCTCGCGGCTGACAACTCCGGCAAATGCTTCGACCTGGTAATAGTCTTCCACATCCACCGTCAGGGCATTGATGATCTGCTGTTTCTGATTCATCAGTTTTCGCCGACACTGGCAGGCCGTCCGGCCCGCGCAATCCGCCCGTCATTTACACCTGTCAATGCTGTTCTGATCTTTTCCGGGGGAAGGACAGTTTCCCGTGAAATTGACGCAGAAACTCAGCGCAAATGATGAGGCCGATCACGTCAGTGACTGGCTGGATTCTGCTTGTTTGTCTTGTCACGGGGCACTGAAGGCTGAGGCATCATAGCCCTGCCGAATGAAATAACTCAAGGGAAAAACAGGCCGGGCGATGACGAACACAGGGAAAAGTGACGTCAGCCACGAGTCAGCCTGTCCTTTCCCCCCTCAGACCTGCCTTACACGACCGGCAGGCCTTCGATGGATGCCAGCGAATTGAAGCTGTAAGCGGGCCAGACCGGCCTGGCCGCTTTCTCAGCCCGCAGTTGTTCGCGGCGTTTGCTGATCTGTTTCAGCCGCAATCGCAATTGTTCATCCAGTTCTTCCGCAAAATAGCGCAACTGCTCCGGCTCAAAACCGAGTTTGCGCATCTCGCTTTCAATGCGGCGGCGGTAATCGCTGACTGACGAATCAGAGATGCCGACCATTTCCGCAATCGAAAGCTGCGACGGCTCAGCCGGATCAAAGTAACAGTGCCACAGCACGCGCCAGAACCGTTCGGTGCGCTGGTCGTGCGAGCGCGTCAGACGGCTGAGGCGATCAAGAAAATCACGGGCCGCGCGCCGGGCCAGCGCCGCCTGTTCCTCACGCAGCGTGATCTGCTCAGGACTGGCTTCAGCCGAAGCCAGCGCATGAAACCGCCCGCGCGGCTGACCATCATCATTGCTGCCGTCATCCTCAATCGTCGTCATGGCGACGTCGTACACGGGCAGTTTCGAGAGCGCCAGCGAACGCAGCGTATTGAGCGAAGCAGGCGAATCAATGGCCGTAAAAATTTCCACCATCAGTTCGGTCAGTTCCTGACTGGTGATGATGACCTGCGCTTCGCCACGACAGCCGACCAGGCGCCGGTTCCGCAGGCGCGCGGCCACTTCTGTAATCAGTTCCTGAAAGGTTCCGCTGTCCCTGATGCGTTTGTCATCAGGCCATTCGGTCAGGCCATAAAACAGGCTGGTGGGATGACGGTAATGGGAATTCCGGCTGCGCTGGCCGTTGGGTTCATAGACCCTGAAGTGCGGCGATGATTCCAGCACCTGATTGATGCGGCGAATAATGCGGTAATTTTCAGGCCGCTGGCGGCGCAACCGTCCGATCAGCAGATTGGTCAGTTCGATCTGAAAGATTTCGCGTTCGATTTCGGCATCTGACATCCGGCTGCTCAGGTAATGATCGAACCGCGATTTTTCGAGCAGCGTGACATACAAATCCTGCGTCAGATCGCGGGTGGAAAAGAGCGGAGCCGGATTGGCCGGGTTGTTCTGGTTACGCTGGGCTGAACGCACCAGCGGATGCGCTGTCACCAGGCGATTGAGCGCCTGCCACAGCAGCGCAGCGTCATTATTCTTCAGGAGTGAAGTCCATGTCTTCGGCGTGAGGGCTTTCATGAATACAACTTTATTGTTACCAGGCTGGCGGGAGCCTGTGGCGCTGGCGTTAACTCAGGACGGGGATCCCTGAGGGGAGGAACCAGACACCGGTTGATAGTTGCCGTAACGTGCCGCGCACAGGCGCACACCTGTCATGGCAGACGGACATCGCGCTGTTACCTGTCAGATTCACAAAAACTCTAAATAACCTTTTCAGCGATCACGCACTTCGGGTGAGCGAAGCCAGCGTGTATAAAGAATGGCTACGGATTGCTGCCGGTAACCCGCAAGGAGATGAAATCAGGGATTTGCCGCGTGGTGAGACGCCGAGGAAGCCTGTCAAAATCCTGCACAGCCGATCAGCCGCTGACACGGTATCAAGCGATGAGGGAACCTGTCAGGAATTGAGGCCGCCTTTCCCTGGCTCCAGAATACAACTGCACTCAAAAAGCTTGGGCGAAACTTCGCAGGATCGCTTGACGATGAAGCCGCGTGGTAGGGCGCGACCTCAAACCAACTGAGCTATGCTGAACTAAACCCTTGTAACTGGTGCGGGCATTATAGCAGATGAAGACTGACTGGCTAGTAGTTTTTTCTCTGCGGCAGGAAAAAGTCGGCAAGCAGATTGTGGAGAGAAGCTTAGAGTGATTAACACTTTACGGGTTTGTGAATCTTTCCGCGTCCGGCTGCTTTACACTCCCTCGTCTGTCGCTTTCAAGGATCAGTCTGACGTTCTCAGCCAGCGAGTTCAGATCGGCAAACAGGCTGATGGCAGCAACCCCGGCACCGCCCCGGCTGAGAACTTCACTGACCTTATCCATCTCAATTCCACCCAGTCCGAGTACCGGAATATCCACGGCCCGGCATACCGCAGCCAGACCTGACAACCCCGGCAGCGAGCCGCTCACCTGTTTGGAAAGCGGCGACCAGACCGGCCCGAAAACAATGAAATCCGCGCCGTTTGCAGCGGCGCTTTCGGCCTCACTCAGCGTGTGCGTCGAAACACCGATCAGAAACTGATCCCGGCCCTGACCGCGCGCCACAGCCCGCACTTCATCGGCTGGCAGCGAGGTCGCCCGCAGATGAACGCCATCGGCTCCGGCCAGCAGCGCCACATCAAGCCGGTCATTGACCAGCACGCGCGCGCCAAAGGGCCGCGCAATGCTGATGGCGGCGCGCACGAATTCGCAAAGTTCACGCGCGGTCAGGTCTTTTTCCCGAATCTGAACAAGCTGGCACCCCGCTTCAGCCGCGATCTGAATGGCCGCGAGCTGGGCTTTTCGGCTGGCCTGCTCCGCTGATTCAGCGGCAGGGACGCTGCCCGGCTGTGGTTCAGGATTGTGGCGGAACTGGTGGCGGCTGGTGATCAGATAAATCAGCGGACGATGTGCCAATGGTTGAAGTAATGACACCTGATTCGGCAGCATTTGATGAAGCAACCGGAGCGACCGGAGACTTCGGTGCTGAGTTTTCCCAGTTATTGAGCGCCTGCACGCTCTCGCGGAATTTGAAGGCATCGCGCAATCCGGCCAGAATGTTCAGCGCTCCCAGCCCCGTCACTGCGCCGCGCCCGTAACCACTCTGCAAGGCCGCCGACAACCACGAGGCATGCAGCCGACTGCGGATAAAATCAAAGAAGAAATTATCACTCCAGTACGGAGTCCAGGGCAGCACGAGCAGCAGGATTCCCACCTCAAGGCAGATCAGAATGTAAACGATGACGGTAATTCTGGCGGACATTGCAATCTGTGTCCTTTGTCAGTAGTCAGTGGCTTGCCACCATTCGCAGTATAAAACATCACGCGGCCTGGAGCGAATCCTGGGCGCCACAAACCACTGACTGCTGACAAAAGACCTCTGCGCGACGTTCAGAATTCACGCCCGCTGCCGAATGACAGCACCTCGTCCGCCTCAAGGCGCGGCTTGCGCGGAAAGTTGCCCGGCGCAGCATAACCAGCCGTCACAAGCATCACCGGCACATAACGATCAGGGATATTGAATTCACGCTTCACGCCTTCAGGATCAAACCCGATCATCGGCCCGGTAACCAGCCCTTTGGCATTCGCCGCAATCATCAGCGTCATCGCCGCCAGTGAAGCTGAACGAATGGCTTCATCACGCGCAAACTGCTCGTTGTTCGCATAAGCGCGCTCGGTCTGCCCGACCCAGGCTCCGGCCATCTCCTTTGTGAAAAGCCCGGCCTCAACTGCGCGATTCGCAATCAGCGGCATCTTTTCATAGCCTTTCAGATCGCCCAGCACAATGAAAGTCACGGCGGCATCCACGACCTTCTGCTGATTCATCGCCACAGCCCTGAGCCGCTCCTTGTCCTCACGCTTTGTCAGCGCGACAAAGCGCCAGTGCTGCAGGTTGAAAGCCGAAGGCGCCTGCGTTGCGTAAAAGATCAGCTCTCTGATCTCATCTTCTGACAGCGCCCGGCTGGTGTCGAACTTGTTGGCGGAAATCCGTTGTCTGATCAAATCCAGTGTGTCCATCATCATTTCTGCCCTTTCAATGATTCACTACAGTTGCTCTTCACTTGCCGAATAAACGACTCGTCAGCATTCGGTCAACTGACCAGAGGCCACTGCCTTTGAGCATCACAATCAGCGCCAGCCCGATGGCCAGCAGGTGATACTCAAAGCCTTCGCCTGCCTGTTTGCCCGTCCAGTTCATAAAAAAGCCGTTCGGCAAATGAACCATCAGAGTTGCGCCGAGCATAATCAGCGCGATGCCAAAGGCTGCAAACCGGCTGATGCAGCCGACAATCAGACCGAGCGAGCCAAACGACTCGCCGAGAATAATCAGCAGCGCCGCCACCGAAGGCAGCCCCTGGCTCGTGAAAAAGCCCATCGTGCCGGAAAAGCCTGCCCCGCCGAACATTCCGAGCAGCTTCTGCAACCCGTGCGGCAGAATCACCAGGCCCAGAACAACGCGGGCAATCAGGCTGGCGTAATTGTCGTCTGTTTGAATCAGCTTTCTGAACATAATTCGGGTTCCTCCTGAAATGGTTTGTGGTGCGGCCTCGTCAGGGCAGATCAATCAGGATGATTTCGCTGTCACGCGCCGCGCTCAGCGCGAGCGTCGTTTCATCCGTAATCCGCGCCTGATCGCCCGTACTCAGTTGCTGTTCGTTGAACGTGATCTCGCCGTTAATTACGTAGAGAAATGCGCGGCGGCCCGGCTTCAGCGCGTGCGACAACTGATCGCCCGGACGAATCGTCGAGACATAAAAAGTCACGTCCTGATGCACCTTCACTGCCTCAGGCAGATCCTGCCCCGAAGCGATGGGCAGCAGCCGCCCGACCTTTGCTTCTTTCGTGAACTGTTTCTGTTCATAACCGGGTTTCAGCCCGGCCTGCTCCGGCAGCACCCACATCTGCAACAGTCTGACCGGCTGATCGGAGGTGTTGAGTTCCGAATGCGCCACGCCGGTTCCGGCAGTCATGCGCTGCACTTCGCCCGCGTGAATGACGCCGCGCCCGCCGGTGCTGTCCTTGTGGGTCAGTTCACCGTCGAGGACGTAAGTCACAATCTCCATCTCACGGTGCGGGTGCGTCGGAAAACCCGCGCCGCCTTTGATCGTGTCGTGATTGAAGACCCGCAGCGGCCCGAACGAGAGATTCTGCGGATCGTAATAACGGTCAAAACTGAAAAGCCAGTAGGCCGACAGCCAGTCGCTTTCGATGTGAAACCTGTCAGCCGCTCTGATGATCTGTGTCATAACTCACTCTCCCCTTTCCTGTTTTGCTAACCTGTTAATTGTCAACCGGGAAACAATCCGACCTGAAAAAAGAACCGCTACAGTCTGCTGAGCAGTTCCGCCAGCATCTTCAGTTCCTGCCGGGTAAGCGGTTTCAGTGCCTCTTCGGCAAAGCTGTTGACGTCGTCAAGCGTTTCGATCAGAAACTTTGCTCCCGCCTCGGTCAGTTCCACCAGATTCACGCGCCGGTCGCCGCACGACAGGCGCCGGACGAATTTCTTCTCTTCGAGCAGATCAATCAGTTTCGTCACATTCGCGCGCGACGAGAGCATGCGCCGTCCGATTTCGATCTGCGAAAGCGGCTCGCCCGCGCCGTTCAGGATGCGCAGCACGTTGTAATGATTGTCGGTCATTCCCCACTGCGCGAAACGCTCGTCAGAAGCGCGCCATAACCGGTCGCCCACGCGCATCAGCCGCAGCAGCACCTGCTCAGCCGGATTCTGTGGAATTTTCACCTTCGTCGTCATGGCAGGGAGATCATACCCGTTTACCGCAGAATTGTCAACCGGGAAACAATCATTCAGCAAACAAATTTTTCAGCGGGCGTGCGCGTGCGGATCACCGGCGCTCAGTTCCAGATTCGCAGGCCACGCGAGTTCGACGCCGCGCGCCACGAGCAGGCGCTGAAAATCCGCGAGACGCCGCTCGTTGTTGCGCGCCTCGCGCGGCGCAATCCCCTGCGCCAGACAGCAAGCCGCCAGCGCGCCCGCCGCCTCGCCAATATTCCATTCCACCGGATGCAGGCGGTAACAACCGTTCGTGATGTGCGTCGTGCCGATGTTTTTGCACGCGGGCAGCAGGTTTTCCATCCGCACCGGAATCAGCGCGCCGAGCGGAATCTGAAACGGCAGCGAGCCGACATCAATGTAATTGTTCCCGCCGGTCGAAGGATGCAGGTCAATGCGGTAATAACCGATGCCGACCGAATCAGCATATTTTTGAGCAAACTTCTCTCCGGGCCGCAGGGCTTCAGCGACGTGCTGCTCAACGATGGTCAGTTCAGTTCTGAGGCGCCGCGATTCGCGGATGTAAGGCATCTTTGCGAGGCCATCATCCGAACCCGTCACATCACCGCGCAGCCGCAGCCCGCGCCAGCCCGCGCCGCCATCAGGTCGCGGCGCTTCGGTCTGCAGCCAGTAAACCAGCGACAGGCTCTGCTGCCGCGCTTCGGCAAGGCGCTGCGCTCGCGCTTCTTCAGTGCAGTTGATGATGTCGCCGAGCAGGTAATCAGTCTGCGGCCAGTTGACCAGACAGATGTCGCTCGCCAAAAAGCCGGGCGTGAAGTTGCTGCGGTCAAGAATCCGGCGGTAAGTCCACAACCCTGCAAAGGCCCGCGAAGGTTCGCGGTGCGGGTCGAAGTGATAAGTGAGCGGCGTCATCAGGCGCGGATGCGTGATCGTCCACGCAAGCAGGGCACCAGGCCATGCGGGATTCAGTTCGGGCACGAAGCCGCGCCAGAAATCATACTGCGCCGGGCGTTCGATGATGTGGTCTTCATCGGCCAGATAATCGAGCGCAAAGCAGATCGAAAACGCCTGCATATTGTCCGGCTGATATTCGTCAGGCGCGCCCGGCTCGCCAGTCATGCGCTGCGATTCAAAGCCGGTCACAGATTCAGCGCCTGCGAGCGGCAGCAGTTCGCCCGTTTCAGTCGCATCGAGAAAGTATGCAGCGTCAATTGTGCGCTCACGACCCGTCATCAGATCGCGCAGCGTCACGGCCCTGATTTTGTCGCTGGTCACGTCAGCCGCAATTGCCTTGTGCTTGCGCAGAATCGTCAGTCTGCCGCTGCTGACCAACGGAGCGAGCATCGCTTCCAGCACAGCGAGCGCGACACGCGGTTCGTGACAGAGCGGCGAAACCCAGCCGTTGCCGGGATTCAGATACTTTGCATTGCGCGCGTCTGCGGTCAGCGGATAGTGACGGCGATAATAATCCCGCACGCCATCACGAAAGCGCCGGTACGACGCCGTGCAGCCGAAGCGTTCAATCCAGCCGTGTTCATCGGGCGGCACGGCCTGCGCGGTCATCTGCCCGCCGATCCAGTCTGATTCTTCAGTCAGAATCACACGGCATCCGGCCTCTGCCGCCGCCAGCGCAGCCGCGCAGCCGCCGACGCCACCACCAGTAATCAGAATGTCAGTTCGCTGATCCAGCATTCAATTCGCAGCCCGCAACACTATCCCCTCCGCTGATCTTTTCTCTGTGCCTCTGCGCCTGCGGCGTGAAACTTATTCTCACGCCGCAGGCGCAGAGGCACAGAGAAAAGATCAGCGGGCCTGTCCTGTGCTTTATGCTCTCTGCCTGCACTGAGCCGGTGAGCGATCCGGCAAAAACCGGCGTGAAATGTGATGCCGACGGGCGGAAAAGGCAACCGCGCGCGGAAAGTTTGCGCAAAGTTTGACAGGTTGTGAAAATATGTGCTAGTTTTCCGGGCTTAAATCAAGCGTTGCATTTACAGCATGTTGCCACTATCAGGGCGCAGGCACGCGAAATCTCACGGCGGAAATTTCGGGAGAGAGTCTGAGTGACAATTCTGACGACCATCATTCTCGCACTGGCAGAAGACATCCTGAGCGTTGATGGCTCATTCCTCTTCATTTTCATTCTGATCATCGCGCTCGTCTTCATTCTCAATGCGACACTCTTCAAGCCGATCAACCGGGTGCTGGAAGAGCGCGAGCAGTTGAGCACCGGACGACAGTCAGAAGCCCAGAAACTGCTGGCGCAGTACGGCGAACGACTCAGGAGCTATGAAGATCAGATTCGCGCCGCGCGGGCCGATGCCTGGCAGATGCTTGAAACACAGCGCAAACAGGCGCTCGCCACGCAGCAGGAAGTGATGGCTCAGACCAGAACTGAAACTGCGGCGCAGATTGTGGCGGCGAAGGAAGAGATCACCCAGCAGACTGAAGCAGCGCGGGTCAGACTGGAACAGGACGCGCGCGCGATGGCGGCCACCATCTCCTCAAACATCCTGCAACGTCCCATCACCACTCCGGAGGGGATCAGCGCTTCATGAACGAACAACTGCCTCTCTTTTCTCTTGCGCTTTCAATTTCAGACCTGATTGATGCGCCGCCGGTCGTGCTGGCGCTCGTCAGTCCGGCGATTGCCAATATTGCCAAGACCATCAATCTGATCATCTTTCTTGGTGCGCTCTATTTTCTGCTGCGCAAACCGATGCGCGAATTTTTCAAGCAGCGTTACACCGAAATTCGCGCTTCGCTCGAACGCGCCGCGCGGGAAAAAGAGGCCGCGTCGGCCCGTCTGGCTGAAATTGATGCCCGGCTGAACCGACTGGATGCCGAGATCGCTGACATCCGCACGCAGGCCGAACGCGAAGCTGTCGCTGAACGCGAGCGCATTGAAGCGCAGGCCCGGCAGGATGCTGCCAAGCTGCGGGCCATGGCGCAGCGCGAAATCGAATCAGCAAAGAATTCAGCTTTGGCTGAACTGCAGCAGTTCACGGCGGCCCAGGCGGTCGAACTGGCTGAAAAGATCATTCGTCACGAACTGACCCCTGACGATGATGCGCGACTTGTGGGGCGCATGAGCCAGGAAATTCAGCAGGTGTCACAGGCAGCAAAGTAGCCTTTTTCAAATTTCAGATTTGAAATTTGAGATTTCGGAAATTATGAGTATCACGACCATTGCCAATCGCTACGCTCAGGCCCTTGCCGATGTCATCATCGAACGAAACGAAGTCGCTGATGTGACCAGGGAACTGGACGGCTTTGCGAGACTGATGCAGGACAACCGCGAACTCCATGACGTGTTCGCCAGCCCGGTGATTGCGCTGGATCGCAAGCGCGCCGTTCTCAACGCAATACTCGCCCGGCTGAATCTGAAGCAGACGAGCAGCAACTTCGTGCAACTGCTGTTGCAGAACAATCGTCTGCACAATCTTTCAGAAGTCCTCAGGGCGGTGGCCAGGGTGCTTGATGAACGCGGCGGCATTGTTTCAGCCGATGTCACGACGGCGCGCCCGATCAGCGAAGCGAATCGCAACCTGCTCCTGCAACGGCTGCGCGAAGCCACCGGCAAGGATGTGCGGCTGCAGTTTCGCACCGATCCTGACATCATTGGCGGCGTCATCACGCGCATTGGCAGCCTGGTCTTTGACGGCTCAATCAAAACACAACTCGCTCAGATGAAGCGGCAACTGGCCAGCGGACAGGCGGCGCACTAACCAGCCTGGCTGAATCACGGAACTCGGAGTCAATATGGCAAACGAAATCAAAGCGGATGAGATCAGCAAAATTATCCGGCAGCAGATCGAAAATTTCGGCACCGGCGTGACGGTGGCCGAAGTCGGCACGGTCATCAAGGTCGGTGATGGAATTGCCGAAATTCACGGTCTGGAAAAAGTGATGGCCGGTGAACTGCTCGAATTTGAAGGCGGCGCGGCAGGCCTGGCGCTCAACCTCGAAGAGGACAAGGTCGGCGCGGTGCTGCTCGGAGATTTTCAGGGCATCAAGGAAGGCGACACCGTCAAACGCACCCGCCGCATCATCGAAGTGCCGGTCGGTGAAGCGATGCTTGGCCGCATCGTCAATTCGCTCGGCCAGCCTGCTGATGGCAAAGGCCCGATTGCGACCAGGAACTTCAATCCGGTTGAGCGCATCGCTCCCGGCATCGTTGATCGCCAGGGCGTGAAGGAGCCGATGCAGACCGGTCTGAAAGCCATTGACTCGATGGTGCCCATCGGACGCGGCCAGCGCGAACTGATCATTGGCGACCGTCAGACCGGCAAGACCGCCGTCGCGCTCGACACGATCATCAATCAGAAGGGCAAGGACGTGATTTGTATTTACGTCGCCATCGGTCAGAAAAATTCGACCATCGCTCAGGTGCAGGCGACGCTTGAACGCTTTGGCGCGATGGATTACACGATCATCGTGGCCGCGTCGGCGTCGGAACCGGCGGCGATGCAGTACCTCGCGCCTTATGCCGGATGCGCGATGGGCGAATACTTTATGGATCGCGGCAAAGCGGTGCTGTGCATTTATGACGACCTGTCCAAGCACGCGGCGGCATATCGTGAAATCTCGCTGCTGCTGCGCCGCCCGCCGGGCCGCGAAGCTTATCCGGGCGACGTTTTCTACCTGCACTCGCGCCTGCTCGAACGCGCGGCCAAGTACAGCGATGCGCGTGGCGGCGGCAGTTTGACGGCGCTGCCCGTGATTGAAACGCAGGCGGGCGACATTTCGGCCTACATTCCGACCAACGTGATTTCGATTACCGACGGTCAGATCTTTCTTGAATCAGACCTTTTCAACTCCGGCATTCGCCCGGCCATCAACGTCGGCAACTCGGTCAGCCGCGTCGGCGGCAACGCGCAGATCAAGGCGATGAAGCAGGTCGCCGGGACGCTGCGCCTCGACCTGGCGCAGTTCCGCGAACTCGCGGCCTTCGCGCAGTTCGGTTCCGACCTTGACGCCGCAACGCAGAAACAGCTTGCGCGCGGCCAGCGACTAACTGAAATTCTCAAGCAGGATCAGTACGTGCCGATGGACGTTGAAAAGCAGGTCGCCGTGATCTGGGCCGCGACCAACGGTTATACGGACGATGTGGCAGTGGGCGACATTCGCAAATTCGAAGCTGAACTGCTGCGCTTTCTCGAAAGCGGCAAGGGTTCGCTGCTCGCCGCCATCCGCGACAAGAAGCAGATTGACGAAGACATCAAAAATCAGTTGCACGCCGCGCTGAAGGAATTCAAGGACAGGTTCAGCGCGCAGGCCACCGGAGCAGCTTCATAATTTCAGAATGCGGATTGCAGATTTGAGATTGTCCGACGATTTCAATCTGCCATCTGAAATCTCAGATTTGAAATTGAAAGTATGCCGAATCTACAGGACATGCGACGGCGCATTCGCTCCGTCAAAAATATGCGGCAGATCACCAAGGCGATGAAGATGGTGTCTGCCGCCAAGCTGCGCCGCGCTCAGGAACGTGTCACGGCCACGCGCCCGTACACGAACAAGATGACTGAGATTCTGGGCAGTCTGGCCACGCGCGCCCCTGAATTCACGCATCCGCTGCTTGGTTCGGGCCGCGACGAAGCCGAACACACGGGCCGCGAGCGCGTGCTGCTGGCGCTGATTACGGCAGACAAGGGCTTGTGCGGCGCGTTCAATACCAACCTCATCAAGGCCGCGCAGCAGTTTCTCAGAGACAACAGCGACAAGCACGTTGAGATGGTCATCATTGGCCGCAAGGGGCTTGATTTCTTCCGTCGCCGCCCGGTCACGATTCGCCGCGAACACAGCAACGTCACAGGCTCCGGCAGGGTCAGCTTTTTTGACGCGCAGAACATCGCGCAAAAGCTGATCACTGATTTCACGGCTGAAGAGAACGGCTTTGACCACGTCTGGCTCATCTACAATGAATTCAAGTCGGCGCTGTCACAGAAAGTCGTAATTGATCAGATTCTGCCCATCGGCAGCATCACTCCCGACGCACCTGCGGCCAGCGAACAGAGTACGCTTGATTATTTGTATGAGCAGCCTCCGGCAGAGATTTACAGCATCCTGCTGCCGAGGCTGATCGAGACTCAGGTTTACCGCGCCCTGCTTGAATCAGTCGCCTCTGAACACGGCGCGCGGATGACGGCGATGGATTCGGCGTCAAAGAACGCCAGCGAAATGATTGACCGGCTGACGCTGACGATGAACCGCATTCGTCAGGCCGCCATCACCCGCGAAATTATCGAAGTCGTGAGCGGCGCTGAAGCCCTGTAAGCCGCGCGCCGACTGTCCGGCTTATTCTGATCCCCACTTGTTTACGGGAGGCAGCGGCTGCCTCCCGTCATCGTTTCTTCGCTGCCCCGCTCCTGAAGTCATCAGTATGGACACACCGCAGGCAGTTCCGGCGCCCTCGCCCTTCGGGTTCGGCAGATTCCTGTCTTACTGGCTGCCGCCGATTCTGTGGATGGGTGCGATCTTCTTTTTCTCAACCGATGTTTTCTCGGCCAGCAATACCGGCGGCATCATCGAATCAGTCAGCCGCTGGCTCTATCCCGCGCTGACGCCTGAACAGCTTGGGTGGGTGCATTTTCTGGTGCGCAAGGCGGCGCACCTGACGGTCTATGCGATTCTGGCGCTGCTGGTGCTGCGGGCGTTTCGCGCCGGTTCACCAGTGCGCTGGAAAAGAAGCCGGGTGATTTATACCTTTTTCGTCGTCAGCATCTATGCGCTGCTCGACGAATATCACCAGACTTTTACCAGCCTGCGAACCGGTACGCCGTATGACAGTTTCATTGATATGACGGGGGGCGCGATTGCGTTGTTTGTGAGCTGGCTGGTGAGCCGAAAAAGGCAGGCTTAACTTTCACGATCTCCGCGTTCGACGCTGAGTTCCTGCACCGGCGAAGTGACGATGCGCTGACCTCTGGCGCAGATTTCAATCCGCAGTCCGATGCCGATCCAGCCGATTTTCAGCATGCATCCGCCAAATGACGAACCGCTGATGATGGCTTCGACCGGCTCCTCAAAAAAGCTGCCGCCCTGCACCAGCGCGCGACCGGCTGCCGGATCAGTCAGAAAGATGTGGTAATCGCTGTTGAGGGTGCGCGCCCGGATCATATCGAAGGCGGCCAGATTTTTGATCGCCAGGCCTTCGACCGAACCGCTCAGTTCAGTAAAACCATCCAGCGAGCAGTGTCGCGGGATCGTGTGGTAGCTGGTGGGGTTGTCTTCAGCGTCTTTCATTGCGGGTCTGGTGGTTATCAAATCAACGCCGCTCGTACTGGGGAGAAACGGCTTCAGTATCCACCTGACCGCAGTACCGGTCAAGCAGTTCTTCAGCCGTCCTCAGAATTTCGCGCCTTCGGCCATCGGGTGCTGTTCCCAGGCTTTTGTCGCCAGAATCTTTTTGATTTCGCTGATCGTCGCGTCAAGTTCCTCGTCAGTGTTGTAAAAGTGTGGCCCCAGGCGAATGCCCGCGCCGGGCCGGTAATCAACCAAGAAATTACGGCGCAGCAATTCCTGAGTCACCGCCGCCGCCTGCGGCACATCGAGGATCACTGAACCGGCACGCCTGGCCGGGTCACGCGGAGAATTGATGCGCCAGCCTTCAGCTTCGGCCAGTTCAATCAGCCGCGCCGTCTGCTGCATTGACCGGGCGCGAATTCGCTCCACGCCGATTTCAGCGACAATTTCATAACCGGCCTCTGCCGCATACAAGGCTGGAACCGCAGGCGTGCCGTGCAGAAAACGGTGAATGTCAGGCGCGTAATCAATTGCGGTTTCAAAGGCGAAGGGATGACGATGCGCCGCCCAGCCGGTGACTTTGGGTTCAAGTCTCGTTTGCAGATCAGGCCGCACGTACAGATAACCCGCGCCCGGCCCGCCGCACAGCCATTTCACCGAACCGCCCGTCGCAAAATCAACATTCAGTTCTTTGACATTGAACGGCACCGTGCCAGCCGACTGATAAGCGTCAAGCACAACTATCGCGCCGACTGCATGAGCCTTCTCAATGATGGCCCGCGCATCCTGAATGAACGCGCTTTTGAAAAGCACGTGCGAAACCGGAACGAGCAGTGTGCGTTCATCAATCGCGTCAAGCATCCGCTCAGTGTCAATCGTGATGCCGTCATCGCTCGCCACTTCAACGATGTGCAGGCCTGCCGCTCTGGCGTGCGCTTCGTAAACGTACATCACCGACGGAAAGTTGAGCGCCTCGTAAACAATCCGGTCGCGGCCCTCGCGTCTGGCCTGTTCCAGATCGAAGCACGAAATAATCACCGACTGGCAGACTGAAACATTCTGGTGCATCGCCACCGTGCCCGGATCAGCGCCGATGATCGCGGCAATTTTATCGCCGGTTGTGACGGGCTTTTCCCACCAGCCTTCGGCCCAGGCGCGCACGCCGCGTGTCGCCCACAGATCGGCATATTCGCGCACCTTGTCATAAACCCGCTGCGGCATCGCGCCGAGCGAATGGCTGACCAGGTAAACGGACTTTTCGAGAATCGGAAACTGTTTGCGATAAGCAAGTAGATCGTTCATATAATCTTCAAAAGAAATTTTCCTCCACGAAGTCACACGAAGATTCACGAAGAAAGATTATGTTGCCTGTCCTTCGTGAATCTTCGTGTGACTTCGTGGAGGAAACATTTCACCGGATAATCCATCACTACACAGTTGCTCTCAGCGCCCCTGGCATCACAGCTTCGTTCAGGTGACTCAGGAAAAGTTCGTAATCGCTGAAATCCCCGATGACGTGCTGCGCGCCGTGCGCTCGCAATTTTTCTGCCCGTTCGCCATCAGCAATGCCGATAAAGCCGAGTTGCAGGTTGCGCGCCGTTCTGACATCCCACAATCCGTCACCGACCGACACGATTTTCTCAAACCCGGCCTGCCCGTAATGATGACCTGCTCTGGCAATCGCCGCCTGCACAATCTGTTCTCTGGCCAGTCCGTCTTCAGCAAACGCGGCGGGCAATGCGTCACAATCAAGTCCGGCAGCGGCCAGTTTGAATGTTGCCGACACCTGCCAGCAGCCGGTCGCAATGGCCACAGCCCACTCATCGCGCTGCCTGAGCCGCCGCAACGTTTCAGCCGCGCCGGTGATCTCAGCAAAGAGCGCCGGATCAAGCTGAAGCTGTTCGCGCAGCAGATTCATAAAGCAGTTTCTCAACCGGCTGATTTCAGTCTCTTCAGGCTCGCGGCTGAAATGTTGCTGAAAGATGTGCTGAGCCACGCCCGAATCGGTCACGTGCGGGCACGATTCCCACGTCGTATCAATTTCAGCAACGGCCAGCGCGTCAGCATAAGCACGCGCAAAGCATTCATTGTCCACCCGGCTGGTGTTGGTCAGCGTGCCGTCAATATCAAACACAATCAGTTTCATAACCGTCAGGCTTCAGTCAGCAGCGAGCGCGCTTCCCACAGTTCGGGAAAGAATTTTTTGTCGAGCGTGACTTTCAGATACGACGAGCCGCTGCTGCCGCCGGTGCCCATCCGCAAACCGATGGTGCGTTCGACCATCTGAATGTGACGCAGCCGCCAGCTCACGATCAGTTCGTCAAATTCCGTCAGCCGTTCGCACAGATCAATCCAGTCACGTTTGTTGCGCTCGTCACGATAGACAGCCAGTATCGCCTGGGCGCGGGCCTGAAAAAGTTCTGCTTCAGTCGCTTCGGCTTTGACCGGCGGCATCGCGCCCGTCGCGGCCAGCGCCTCAAAAAACACATCGCGCAGTGAAGGCTCGCGCAATCGTCGTTCGAGTTTGGCGTGCATTTCCGGCGTCGGTTCGTGATAACGCAGCATTCTGGCGTCTTTCATCCCGCACAGAAATTCGATTTCGCGGAACTGTTCGGACTGAAATCCGCTGGCCGGGCGCAGCCTGCCGCGAAAGGCCAGGAAATGCGTCGGCAGCATCGTTTCCAGAATGGTGAACTGTTCGACCAGGACGCGGGCGATTTCAGTGCAGCGCCGCAGCAGCCGCGCCGCCTCATAAACTTCATCACGCGAACCGGGATTCTCTGCGGCATCGCGCAGGCTCGTCACTACCGCGTCAAGTTCGTGCAGCAGTTGCTTGAACCATAATTCGTAAGTCTGGTGAATCGTGATGAACAGCAGTTCATCGTGATGCGGCGGTGATGATTGCGGCTGCTGCAGGCTGATGAGGTCAGCCACGCGCAGGTAATCGCCATAAGTCAGCCGCTCGTGGTTTGCTTCGGATGATTGCGCTTTGGACATAATGTTTCAGGCGGGTTTACTGTCGGACAGCTCTGGTTTTCTTTTCGTTCAGGCTCGCCATTTTGCTTTTGTACCACTCGTCATCGGCGTTGTCTGTATCGTTATGATTGCGCGCCAGGCGGGACTGCCTGAATTTCTCCAGCGCCTGAATGGCGCCTTCATAGTCCTCCAGGTGTTCGAGCGAATCAAGCAGCGCGAGGTAAATGTACGGCGCTTCGCCGACGCGCGTGATGGCCTGGCGCAGCATCACGACCGCCGCGCCATATTTCTGCTGCTTCATCATCATGCGTCCGGCGTAATAGTACGCCATCGGGTAACGGTCGCCGGAACGCGCAATCAGGCGACGATAAGATTCTTCGGCCTCACGCGCATTGTCGAGTTTGCTGAGAATGGCCGCCAGTTCCCATTCAATCGCCGGAACTGAAGCGCCTTCTTCGCGCAGGGCCGACTGATAGAGCGTGACGGCGCGTGTGAGGTTGCCCCGGGCGCGCTCGCTGCGGGCCTGCTGCAACAGCCTGAAAGTGTCTGCCGTGACTTTGACGACCGGCAGCGCGGGGCTTCCGGGTTTCACTTCGGGCTTTGCGCTCTCGGCCAGCACGGTTTCGCTGCTGCGGTCAGCGCCGGTATCAAATTTCAACTGTTCGGCCAGCAGGCGTGCATCATCGTGGCGCGAGTCAAGCCGCAGCGTGATGGCGAGTTCGGCGTTCGCCGCTTTGACATTGCCCTGCTGCGCATAAAGCTGCGCCAGGTTGTAATGCGCATCGGCAAAACCGCCGCGCTCTTCGGCAATCGCTTTGAGAAAAGATTCGCGGGCTTCATCAAAGCGGCCCAGGCGCACCAGCATCAGCCCCAGATTATTCGAGGCGCGGGCATAATGATTGAAGCGTTGTTCGATGGCGCGGCGATAGGCTTCTGCGGCCTGCTCGTTCTGCTGCATCCGCGCATACGCATTGCCCAGGTTGTAATAAGCTACCGGATCATTGCCCCTGCTTTCGTGAATCGCCTGGCGATATTGCGCGGCGGCGTCAGCATCGCGTCCGGCCTGTGACAGCGCCTGGGCATAGGCGAAGCGCGCCGCGCGCAAACGGGCGGGCTGTGCAGTCGCGGCCTCAACCGCCCGGCGCAATTCATCAAGCGGGTCTGCGGCGGACTGAGCTTTTGCGTCGGCTTTCGGCGGCGCATCTGCCACCGGAGTCTGAGCGGAAGCTGTCGCCACGCAGAACCCCGCAACCAGCAGGGTCGTCAGGAATGTGAGAGTTTTGTCTGTCGCGGACATGACTTTGCTGCGGGGCAAGGTGTCAGTGAAAGCGATGCTGGCTCAGACGGCTTCGGCTTCAATCAGCAGCGTGCCGCGTATGACCGGCACCCGTTTCGCCAGACGATGCCAGAGGTCTTCAATCTTCCCGATCAACGGGCGGTGACTGAAAATATTGTGATGCTCAATGTACTCAATGCTGACGGGAGCGAATCCGGTCAGGCTGAAGATGCGTTTGACTTCCCGGGGCCGGTTGAATTTGAACTGCGTCGGATAGACATCCTTTGCGGCGCGGCCTTCGATGCGCGACACGATCAGCGGATGCAGCCGGTTCGGCACCGTGCGCGCAATCAGCGAAACAATATCGAGCGCATTCGGAGTAAAAATAATCAGCCGCGCTCCCGGACGCATCACGCGCCTGATTTCAGTCAGCGCAGGCACCGGACGCTCGACATGCTCAAAGACCATGTTGCTGGTCACCAGATCAAAGCTCGCGTCGGCAAACGGCAGCGCCTCAGCGCCCGCCATCAGCAGATCACGACAGGAAACATTGTCGCGCAGCGCCGCCAGATCAAGGTCAATGCCCACCAGTCGTGCAGGCCGCGCAATCAGTTCGTTTTCAAGTTCCTGTCCATCAGGCAGCCAGGAATAAATCAGCTTGCGACCGCAGCCTACATCAAGCCAGTTCATCTCCGGTTTCAGCCGCTGGTCAACGCGGTCAAAGTAGATTCGCTGCGGGTGAGTGATGCGGATCTTTCCAGGTGCTTCCGTTCGTGTCATCGCTGACCGCGTCTGCTGTTCGGTGGTCATTGCCGGAATCGTTCTTTCTGTCTCAGGCCGGGGGATAATGACCTGAACTGATGTTCAGAGTGCAGGTTCATCGGCGTTCCTGCATACTGATGGCCGGGCGCGTCGTTGAATCGGTCATCTGATATTTGAAGATCACTCCGTTCGCGCCCACAACCCAGCCGCAGTCAGGCGCAGTGAAAAACAGGCGCGTCAGATTAGCTCGCGTTTTCAGTGAAACGTCTTCCCAGGTGCTGCCGCCATCGCGCGTGTGCAGCAATGTTCCGCGATTGCCCGCGACCCAGCCCTCTTTTGTGCTGACGAACCACACATCATTGAGGTCTTCAGTCGTGCCCGATTCCAGCGCCCGCCAGCGATTGCCGCCGTTCGTTGTTGCCAGAATCGTGCCTTCAGCGCCGACTGCCCAGCCGCGCTTTGCGTCAATGAACTGCACATCGAAAAGTGTCTTCGTCGTGCCGGTGGGCTGCTCGTTCCAGTTCTCGCCGCCGTCAACCGTGCGCAGCGCCACGCCGCCCGCGCCGACAATCCACGCCTGCAAATCATCAAGCACCGACAGGCCAA
>JAXLQP010000006.1:0-281895 GCA_046331565.1 Blastocatellia bacterium | reverse complement strand
CTGCTCGTTCCAGTTCTCGCCGCCGTCAACCGTGCGCAGCGCCATGCCGCCCGCGCCGACAATCCACGCCTGCAAATCATCAAGCACCGACAGGCCAAAGAGAATCTTGCGCACCTGCGCGGCGCGTTGAATCTTCCAGATGCGGCCACCATCGGTCGTCACCAGAATCGTACCGGTTTCACCGCACGCCCAGCCGGTGCGGTCGTCAGCGAATTGCAGGCGCAGCAGCGTTTCGCCGCCGTAGCGCACCAGCGTATCGCTTTTTGAACTGATCGGACGCGCCAGCGAAGCCATGCGCCAGTATGATCCGGCATCAGACGTTGACATCAGAAACGAACGCTCTGACAGAGCGCGATTGTCGGTGCGATTGAAAAGACTGTACTCACCGAGCAGAAAGCCGCGCTGCGTATCAAAGAAAAACAGGTCGCGCAGCAGTTCGTGATTGGCCAGTTGCGTTTTCTTCCAGTTCTGCCCGCCGTCTTCGGTCGAAAGCACAATGCTGTTGCTGCCGACAATCCAGCCGTGCTCACGATCAGCAAAAAAGACCGACGAGAGCCGCGCCAGCACTCCGCTCGTCTGCGGCACCCACCGCAGCGTGGCGGGCAGCGTTTTCGGCGCTTCAGTTCCGGGCGTCTGCTGTGCGCGCACCGGCTGTGCCAGCACGATCAGCGCCAGCCCCGCAATCGTCAACCGCTCCAGTGATTTCAGGCAGCAGTTCATCATCTTTCCCGGCAGGCTGCGTGAAAAATAATGCGGAGGCCGCAATGATTCACGGGTGCCGATCTCCCTGATTCATTTCGCCTCCGCCCTTTCACCGCAGGGACAGGCACGCAGTATGACTTCAGCGCGGATAAGCAATCGTGCGCATAAATGAACCGAGCGTAATCACCTGCATGACTTTCTCAACCGTCTTGAATTTATTGCCCGGCACCACGACGACGTCACCCGGCGTCAGAAAGAACGACGCACCCCGGCCACTCTGCATTTCCTTGAGGTTGACCGGATAGGGCCGGATTGATCCGTCCGTCTGCATGCGCAGCACGCTGACTTTCGACCGGTCGCCGTATCGCGTAATGTCGCCGGCTTCGGCAATCGCTTCCATCAGCGACATCCGGCGATTCATTTCAAACACGCCCGGCTTGTTGACATCGCCGATGACCATATATTTGAGGCTGCGCGACTGCACGATCTGAACGGTCACTTTGGGTTCGATGATGTATTCGCTCAGCTTGTCGGCAATCTCTTTCTGCACGTCTTCGGCAGTGCGCCCGACCATCACGACCTGACCGATGAGCGGATAGTTCAACCGACCATCGGGCGGAATGGTGACGTTGAGCATTGAATACTTTTCGTGATTGAAGACCAGCACTGAAACGACATCCTGCGGGCCAAAGCGCAGCGTCTTGAAATAATTGTTCAGGTAAGGCTGAAGTTCGGCTTCGGCTTCAGTTTCAAGCTCGCGGCGTCCGGCCTGCCGGTCAGCATCCGTCAGTGACTTGTCATCTTTCTGCGTTCCGCCCGCGACGCCTTCATCGGGCGACATTCGTTCGGCAGGCTTGGCTTTTTTCGGTTCCGATTTCTTTTCTGTTTCCTGCGCCGGAATCATCACCGTCAGGATTCCGGTCAGCAGCGCAACAGAGAGAAATCTGAAACAGTAGTTGAGTGATCTTTTCATGCTGACCTCCGTAAAAGAACCCAGGAACCAACCCGGAACTTGCTCACGTCGCCCATCAGTCGTGCGACTAACGCCCGCGCCCGAACAGAATGATCTTGATGGATTCAAGCATGATCCACAAGTCAAAGAGCAGCGAAGCGTTCTTGATGTAATAAAGATCGTATTGCAGTTTCTGCACGGCATCTTCGACCGAAGCGCCGTACTCATATCTGACCTGCGCCCATCCGGTCACGCCCGGTTCAACCAGGTGGCGCTGCGAATAAAACGGGATCAGTTCGCTCAACTGCTCCACGAAAAATGGGCGCTCAGGGCGCGGGCCGACAAAGGCCATTTCGCCTTTGAGCAGATTGATGAACTGCGGCAGCTCATCAATTCTGACCTTGCGAATAAACCGCCCGACGCGGGTGGTGCGGTCATCTTCCTTCGCGGCCCAGACCGGCTGCCCGTTCTTTTCGGCATCCTCGCGCATCGAACGAAACTTGATGATCGTAAACAGCCGCCCGTTCTTGCCGACGCGCTCCTGTTTGTAAAAGACCGGCCCCGGCGATTCGAGTTTGATGGCAATGGCCGTCAGCAGCCAGATCGGCGAAGAAAGAATGATGCCGACGACCGCAATCAGCAGGTTCAGCGCGCGTCGCACGGTCATCCAGATGCGGCTGCGTTTGCTGCCGCCCGAAAAGATGATCCAGCTTGGCCGCAGCATTTCAACGCTGATGCGGCCCGTAATGCGTTCATAGAGCGCCGTGCCTTCTTCAATCACTGCGCTGCCCTGCAACCGCAGTTGCAGCAACTGATCAACCGGCAGGTGACCGCGCCGGTCTGAGAGCGCGACCACAACGCGATCAACCTTTTCGCGCTCGACGATTTCATTCAGATCATTGACGACGCCGACCACGCTCGGATTGAACAGGCTGCGGCCAACTTCAGTTTCATCCTCGCTGACAAAACCGACGACGCGATAACCCAGGTCACGCCGCGAGAGCACTTCTCTGGCCAGTTCCACCGCGCTTGAGCCGGTGCCGACGATCAGAATGCGCTCGCTCAGCGCCGGATGACTCAGCAGCCAGTGAATGACCACGCGCCAGATGAACATCATAAAGAGCGTGATCGTCAGCGACATGATCGGCACGCCCTTCGCGTAACTCGCCTCGCCGCCCTGATCGTTGTAACCAAACAGCATGCGCGGAATCAGCAGGAAGATCAGGCCGAGAATCATCCACGCTACCGCCACTGCCTGCACAATGCTGGCAAACAGATCGCGGCGTGAACGTGCGGTGGAAATGTCGTAGAGTCCGAAAAGATAGAAGGTGAACTGACAGAGGAAAGTAACAATCAGGATGCGGGCAATGTCCCAGGAATTTGAAATGACTTCTTCAAAGGTTGTGCCGTATTCCCACCTCAGACGCCAGTACAGGCTCAGCAGCACAGCCGAAATCACCAGGCCGCTCTCGACCACAAAGAGGGTGAAAGTCCTGAGCCAGATGTCACGTTTAGCCATGGCAGCCCCGTACCTGCGTGGCGGATTTTATTACCTTGAAGCAGTGTCTGCGCATACCTGCTGAAGACTGAGCTAATTCAAACTGCCATTGTCAGCGCCAGCGGCTTTGCGGCCTGGTTTTGGTTCCGGCACTTTTTTCCCCAGACCCATGCGCGCGGCCAGTCTTTTCAGGCCCGCAGGCAGCCACTGCGTGCGCTTGTTTTCAGTGTAATAATATTCGTAATAATAGCCGTCATCTTCATCTTCCTGCGCGCCGTTGAGTACCACACCGAGCATGCGCGCCGGAGACAAGGCCTCAATCGCCCGCTCCACCGTCGCGTAAGGCGCTGCGCCCGAACGCACCACCATCAGCACTCCGTCGGAATGGTTGGCCAGCAGCCGCGCATCAGCAAACGGAGTCACGGGCGGCGAATCAAGAATGATGAAATCAAAATAACGCCGGAACTCGCCGATTACTTCACCAAGCAGCGCGCCGGAAAGCAGTTCGGTCGGGTTGCGGGTTTCGCCTTTGACCGGCAGCACATAAAGCTGATAATCCTCTTCCAGATCAGGCTCCGCGCTTTTGCCATAAACGCGAATCACCGGATCGAGCACCTCGCAATCACCGGCCAGAATTTCAGTCAGCCCCATCGTCGGCGCGACGCCGAGATAAGAGGCCACGCTGGGACGTCGCAGGTCGCTGTCCACCAGCAGCACGCGGCGGCCTCTGGAATTGGCCACCGCCCAGGCCAGATTGAGCGAAGTCGAAGTCTTCCCTTCTCCGGCAATGGCGCTCGTGACCACCACAACCTGTGTCAGGCGGCGTTCGGCTTCGTGAAAAAGCTGTGTGCGCAAAGTCCGGTACTGCTCGCTGACAATCGAATGCGGCTCAGTCACCGCGATCAGGCGCGGATGCACCCTTGACGGATCGAGATGCAGCGAAAGCGAAACCTTTGGCTCCTCGGTCTGCGGCGGTCTGTATTTGGCGCGCAGGCTGGATTGATAAGGCCTCGGCGCAGCCTCCTGCGGGCGGGCCGGAACCAGCGCGCTTTGATTGTTCAGTGCGGCCTGTCCCTCGGAACGCTGAACCGGCGCGGCGGAAATAAATCCCTGATCGGAATTCGGTGCCGCCGGTGCCCGGTCTTCAGCCAGGAAAGCATCAGGCAGGTAAGACAGCACGCCGCCCTGATTTGAGCGCGGATTGACCGGCGCACCAATCAGATCAGGCAGTTCGATTTCCTGATCGGGTGCGACTTCGGGGCCGACGGTGGCATCGGCCAGCGGATCGCGCCTGCGTTCCGGTTGAATGTGATGGTCGCGCTGAAGCGCATCAAAAATACGTCCCATTGTTTTTTCCAGCGACAGTGAGTGATTCAGTTTCGAGCGGTGGATTCCGAACCGGGTGTCAGACTGTCATCCTGAAGACGGTCACCTGCGCGACCGGAAAACAGTCTTTCAGCCTGTCTCTGACGTGCTGTCACATTTTTCGGGCGGAAAAAGTCGCCCCTGAATTTTCAAATCAACCGGCCACCACAGCTTATTTCAGTGGCCGCGTCGGAGTTTTGCCCCTTGCGGCGGCGGCATCCTGCGCCTGCACTCTTTCAGGCTGGCCGTAGCTGTTCCAGGCATCTTCAACGCCTTCGCGCAGAATCGGCATGGCCGGCAACCCGCCCAGCAGCGACTGTTCCGGGTCTTCTTCAATCATCGGCTTGAGCAGGTCGAGCGATTCAACCACCTCGGCCACGATTTCCGGCGTAATCTGCTGCGCGCTCATGGCAAATCCGGTGAGCAGCGCATTGTCGCAGATATTATTGATCAAACGCGGAATGCCCTCGGATGCCCGGTAAATCAGCGCGACGGCTTCCGGCGTAAAGAGGTCGAGCCGGGTCGCGCCAGCCGTTTTGAGCCGCGCGCGAATGTAAGCCGAGACTTCATCAGCGCGCAGCGGTTTGATTTCACAACGCAGACTGATGCGCTGTTTGAGCTGACGCAGCGCCGGGTCATTGAGAATCTGCCGCAGTTCCGGCTGACCGGCCAGAATGATCTGCAATTGTTTTTCGGTATAAGTCTCGAAATTGAGCAGCAGCCGGATCTCTTCGAGCAGTTTATGATCCAGTCCCTGTGCTTCGTCCACGATGATGACGCTGCGCAATCCGCGCGCGTGACGCATCATCAGCAGCTTGCCGAGTTTCATCAGCAGATCGGAACGCGATGAATACTGCGTAATGCCAAAGCTCGTGGCCAGATAATGATAAAACTCCGGCACGGTCAGTCCGGGATTAAAAATGTAGGCCGTCAGCACGCTGCGATCAAGCCGCGCCAGCATCGCGCGCAGCATTGTCGTTTTACCTGTGCCGACCTCGCCGGACGCCACAATCAGCCCCTTGCCGTGCTGAATCCCGTAATGCAGATTGGCCATCACTTCACGATGGCTGGCCGTAAAATAGAGAAAGCGAGGATCGGGGGTCAGACTGAAGGGGATGTCTCGCAGTCCGTAAAATTGTCTGTACATAAGGTGAATCTCTCAAAAGGCCTGGGGACGAAAAACAGGGGATCAGTTACCAGAAGCCGGGCGATAGTTTAGCAGCTATCGTCCCGGCTCCCAACAGGATAATTTCAATAGGCTCCGCCGGTAAACAGGTTCAGCACCTTCGACATCTCCAGCACCTTGACCAGCACCGGCACTGAAATCACCAGCCCGACCACAATCACCACAGCCGTGACCAGGCTCAGCAATCGACGGCGCTGCTCCTCATACTCGGTCACGATCTCAGGCACCGTGACCAGCAGCGGCAGTTTGGTGTAATGCTCCACGTCCTTTGCGTCACGAATCGTAAAGAGGTAGCGGGCCTCAAAGGCCAGCGCCACCGCCAGCCCCGACAGAAAACCGAGAATCAGCGACAGCGGGTAAAGCAGCGAACGACGCGGAAACACCGGAGTTTCAGGCAGGCTGGCCGGATCCTGAATGTGGAAGGTTTCGCCGTTGAAATCATCAATCAGGCGCTTGCCGAATTCCGCATTCTGCTTCCGCAGCAGCAGTTCATCGTGCTGCTTTTCGAGTGTTTTGTAATCCCGCTCGATGCGTTCCATTTCGGCGCTCAGCGGCGGAATCGAACGCAACTGCGCCTGCAGGCTGGCATACTCCGTGTTCATCCGCTCCAGTTCAGCCTGTCGTCGCGCGAGGTCGCGGCGGGCAGAATCAATCTGAATCTGCAACACTTCGGCCTGACTGTTTTTCTTGCGGGTTTCCTGAATCCTGTTCTTTTTTTCTTCAGCCTTCTTTTCCAGATCAGCCAGTTCCTTGTTCACTTTATCAAGCTGCAACTGAACCGTTTTCACATCAGGATGCTTGTCCGTGTAGATGCTTTTCAGATTCTGAAGCTGCGCCTCAAGGTCGGCGCGCTTGATGCGCAGTGTCCCTTCAGTCGGCCCGCCATCAGTCTCAACGACAGGATCATCAGCTCGCTCCCTGGCCATCTGCAGCATCTGCTGATAACTCGCAATGGTGTTCTGCAAACTGCCGATCTGTGTCTGCTGCGCCAGCATCTGCTGACTGAGACTGGTCATTTCGCCCACGATGCTCTGCATCTGCCCCTGCATCACCGAAGGATGTTCGATAATATATTTGGTGCGCTGAGCAATAATGTCATCAAGCTGCTGCTTGACGTGCTTGAGTTCATTATCCAGATGCGTCACGGCCTGGGCGGCATCGGTGCGGGTTCTGACCAGATTCTCATTTGAGAATTGTGAAGCCAGTTCCGCCGTCACGGCCTGGGCCACTTCAGGGTGCTGATCTGAAAAGCGAATCGTAAACGCATTGTAGCCGGAACCCATGTTCTTGATTTCGACTTCAATGTGATCCTGCATGGTTGACACCACCTGCTCGGTCGGCGCCTTCTGTGATCTCAGCGTTTTGTAGAGATCATATTTTTCAATCAGTGACGTCAGGCTGGAACGGCTGGTCACGGTCTGCTTGATCGTACTCAGCCTGGAACTGATGTCTACCATGACCGGCTGCCTGGCAACGTCCGGGCTGACCTTCGGCGGATCAACGATGATCAGTGATTGTGATTCGTAGATGTTCGGCAGTTTGTGAATGGCGTAGCACAGCGTTGCGCTGATCAGCAGAAAGGGCACCAGCACAAAGTAGCGTCGCCGCCACAGAATTTTAAGATACTCAGATGGTTGTCTGACTCTGAAACTGGCCATAATTGATTCTCCTGAAGGGGCGGTCGCGCTATCTTCTCACGCCCCGCGAAAGCTAGTAAACGAGATTCACGGATTTCTTGCCAAAGCATTCGTTTCCGGTTTCGCCGCGCCGGAATATCCGGTGCAGACCCCGCATCAGCAAACTGTCAGCCGGGCTGATAGAACCGCTTAAAAAAACAGTGGCAATCAACAGAAGCGCCGCCACAGTCAGACCAGACTGCGACGGCACCTGATGTTCCTGCACAGCTTGATAAAAATGGAAGTATTCCGGCACACCTTAAACGGGGGAGGGAGTAATACAAAACGTGCCGCAACTCTGCTTCCGGTCTGAAATGCAAGGCTTGTCAGACCTGCTGATCTCCTGCCCGAAACCTGCGCCGGGCCACCACTGCCAGTCCGAACAGGCCGCTGCCGAGCAACAGCAGCGTGGCTGGCTCAGGAACAGCGCCGGTCGGGCCGGTCAGCACCGTCAGTTTGGCGCGAATCTGGCTTGGCGGATTGCCGACACCGCCGCTCAACGGAGGATTGATGGATGTGGTCGGCTCAATCGTCAGTTGAAAGACCGTCCCTGAGGCGGAGGTAAAGGTCAGCGTCAACGGACTGTTCCACTGAATTTCAGTGCTGGAAGCGGTTTCAATAATCCGTCCCGTCAGATTGCCATTGAAAGTCTGCGGAGACACATCACCCGGCACAGTAAAGGTTACCGTCAACTGAAAAGTCGCACCACCAAAACTCGGCCCCTGGGCCAGCGGCAGCCGCGAATTCGAAGTGACATTAAATACTCCGAGTGTGACGTTGGTAACCTCACCGGGATTGATTGCCACGTTGATCTGATTCGGGGCGGAAACGAAGCTGATGGTGGAACTGGTGCCGCCGGAAGTGGCAGTAATGGTCGTGCCTCCACCGGACACAGTGGCCCCGGAAGCTCCGGCATTGAAACCGCCGGAGGTGTTGGCCTGAAGAGTAATCGGGTCAGCCAGCGTTCCCATTGTGAACAGCACCAGGAAGCCCAGGCAGAACAGCACGCAGGATAAATATCTACTTTTCAGGTAGCTCATCATAAAACAGGTACTCCTTGGATTACCCTGATCGCTGCCGGCTGACGCCAGGTAATTTTCCGGTGACAGGTTCCTTTTCCGCCGAATGCACGCCACAAAAGGCTGAGGCCTCAGTGGCCTGGCGGGGTTCAGAACCCGCAATCGCTGCATTAAAGTCTCAAAACATCAGACTGACAAGAACCATCTCATCACCATTCCGAATCAGTCGCAGCAACTTTCCGGCACAGGTCAGACGTTACTGAAAACGCGGTCATGCTGGTCAAGATAAACTGCGAAATCAGCGTTTCTTCCCGAAGGTGCCTGAGCTTCGATTGATAACTGATCTGTACTGTTCAGATGGTGGATTAGCTGAATATTTCTTTCTGTTCCCGGCAATTTATTCGCCGGAGGCAGAAGGAAAACAACTCTGGCGAGCGGTGAGGGGACTGCACCAGCTTGTCTGACGGGCTGGTGATTACTGCTGCCTGAAATTCAAATACGACAAAACTCAGGTACAAACGGAAGACCCAGGCTTGAGAGATTCCAGACTCTCCGGCTGATCAGATGATCCGACTGTCCCAGTGAAGTTCCGCGCCAGGATACACCGCTGCTGGCCTCGCAGTCAAGAATCTCCTGACTGGCGCGCACTTTCAGGTCTTTATCCTGATGACTTCTTCACTGTTGACGAAGACCGTCCGCAGACCGCAGAATTTGTTCTTTCACCTGCCCCCTGTGGCGCTCGTGCTGTCTGCTCTAAACAATCAGCGTTCGCTGCCTTTGCCTATGATTACCAGAGTGCTTTTCGGAATTACAATGCTGCTGGCGATGGCGACCTTCCCCGCAGTCCTTTCGTCTGCCTCGGCTCAGGGACTTGGCAAACTGCCAACAATCAAACAACCGAAATCGAATACACCCAAAACCAGCAAAAAATCAGGCACCGGAAAAACACAGCCGGGGACGAAAAATCCCGCCGCTGCCAGAACAGGAACCACTCCCAGTCCGGCTACGGGTTCGCCCGCGTCCGTCAACTATGTGCGTGAGCCTAAAGTGATTCCGCAGATCAGTTTCAATGTGGCGGTGGAAGGCAAACTTGATCCGCAAACATCGGGCCGGATCACAGCCACCAGTTTTTATGACGAATACAAACTGACCGCCACGACAGCCGATCTTTTCACCATTCGCCTTGAAACATCTGACCCGTCGCTCAACATTCAGGTTTACGACAGCAATCGTCACGGACTGGTGATCAGGCGGGCAGGCGACTTTGAATGGGACACGCCGGACAAGACCCTGCCGACAGATGGCGAATATCGCGTGCGAGTTCTCAAGGCAGATGCCAGCGACAAGGCTCCGGCCATTGCCTACACGCTCAACGTCAAACGCACCGGGCTGACCGAGCAGGGCTACCAGGCGCGACTTGAACAAATCACCAAAGCCTTCAATGCCTCCGAAGGAAAAAATGCCAGCGAAGCCATTGCCGGCATCGAAGAACTTGTCCGCATTGACCCGAAAAAGCCCCGGGGCTACGAAATGCTTGGCGTCCTCTGGCTGTATTACGGTCAGGATCTCAACAAGTCAGTCGGGCTGATGGAGCAGGCCATCAGGCTGGGCGGGGCAGCCACGTTCCAGGTCGCACACGACATTCAGGGCCGGAAATTTGATAAAAAAGATGTGGCCGGACTGCGCAAAAGCTGGCTCTCCATTCGCCCTGATCAGGCCGTCCTGATGGATATAAATTCGCAAAGCACCTATCTCAGCATCGGTGGAAAGCAGATCAGGGAGATCAACCGCTCCGGATCGTCGCCCATGATTGAGATCAAACAGTCCACCAAAGGCAGCAAGCCTTTCTGGCTCCAGCCGGTCAGCGGAAATGCGCAGGAAGCCGAAACCATCGCGAATATGCTCAAAGCCTACGTGCAGAAACAGAACTGACCGCGCGAGCCGGTCACTGGTGTAATCAGCAGGTTCACGTCCTGACTTCATCAACAACTATTACAAATATGAAACTTTGGGGTGGCCGTTTCAGCGGAGAGGCAGACAGGCACTTCGCTGCATTCAATGCCAGTTTTCGTTTTGATCGTCGCCTGCTGGCGGCGGATTTGCGCGCCTGCGCGGTTCACGCCGCAGCCCTTGAAAAAGCCGGAGTGCTGTCTTCAGCCGAAGCTGAGGCCATCACGAGCGGCCTGGCTCAGATTGGCGAGAAAGCCCGTGATGCCGCCTGGCTTGAAAGTTACGAGGCTGAAGATGTCCACAGCTTTATTGAAGCACGCCTGGTCGAACTGATCGGCCAGACCGGTTACAAGCTGCACACCGGGCGCAGTCGCAATGATCAGGTCGCAGTCGCCACCCGCCTGTATTTGCGTGAAGAAATCGCGGCGGTTGATGAATTGCTGAGGGACGCGCAGCGCGCGCTGGTCGAACTGGCCGAGCGCTATCCTGAAGCGCCGATGCCGGGCTATACCCATCTTCAAAAAGCACAGCCAGTTCTGTTTGCCCATTTTCTGCTGGCCTATGTGGAAATGCTGGTTCGTGACCGTGAGCGAATAAAGGAAATTCGCGGGCGCGTCAATGTCCTGCCGCTCGGATCAGGAGCGCTGGCCGGAACAAACTTCCCGGTTGACCGCGAATGGATGGCCACACAGCTTGAGTTCGTCGGCGTCACCCATAACAGCATTGACGCAGTCAGCGACCGCGATTACATCATCGAATTCGTCAATGCCGCAGCGATAAGCATGATGCACCTGTCGCGGCTTTCAGAAGACCTGATTATTTATTCGACCCAGGAATTCGGCTTCATCAAACTTGGCGATGCCATTGCCACCGGCAGCAGCCTCATGCCGCAGAAAAAAAATCCGGACTCGCTGGAACTTGTGCGTGGCAAGGCAGCGCGGATTTTCGGCCACGCCGCTGCTCTGCTCGCCCTGAGCAAAGGCCTGCCGCTCGCCTACAACAAGGATTTGCAGGAAGACAAGGAAGCCCTCTTTGACACGCTCGACACGCTGACCGGCAGCCTGCGCGTAATGGCAACCGTGTTGCGCAATATCGAATTCGACGCGGAAAAGGCCCGGCGCGGTGCCGCCAGCGATTACACCAATGCCACTGATCTGGCAGATTATCTGGTGCTGCGTGGCATTGAGTTTCGCAAGGCTCATGAACTGGTCGGACGCATTGTGGTTTATGCTATTGAGCAGAAAAAAGAGCTGGCTGATCTGACGCCGGGCGAGTATCAGAACTTCTCGCCCCTTTTTGCTGAAGACCTGTTCACAACCATTTCGCTTGAAAACTCTCTGGCTGGCAAGAAACAGACTGGCGGCACGGCACCTGAACGCGTTCGCCAGGAACTGGAAAACGCACGCAAAATGATTGAGCGATGAGTCAGGAACGAACTGTATCTGCGCTGATTATTGTCTGCTTCAGACCAGGCGGGAAGATGAAGTGGAGAAGACTCTTAAAAAGCGTAGAGCCGACCAACAGGCTTGGGACCTGTGGGCCGGCTCAAAAACTGTTGATGTCCTCACCCCATCAACAGTCAGATTGGGGATATTATTGCCATGAAGTCCCATTTTCTGTCAAGCGATAATTTTCCTGTTTATGCCTGTAGTGACGAGCTTGTTAAATCCCTAACTTTTTGATCCCTCAAGCGCATACAAGACTTTCAACAGGGCCTGTGGATTTCCATGCCCCTGCCCTGATGCATCACTTCAGGTGTCCCGGCGGTTCTGTCACTGTCTGCGGGATTTCACCACTGCTGCTGAAACGGAAGCCTGCCTGGCCGGAGTTCAGCGCTGCCTGAGTAAGGTACCGGAACTGATCAGGCCGGATTGATGCGGCTGATCAGTCTGGTGCCCATTCCACGCTTGATGGTGCGCTTGACGAATTGCTCAACATCAGGCCGCAACAGTTTTGACGTACCGCTGTCATCAATCATTCGCAACGCGCCCCTGGAGGCAGCCATTTCCAGAGTGATAACGGGTACGTCATATTCACGGGCCGCAGCTTTGAAAGTCATCAGATCCTTACTGTCGAAAACACTCATGATTTTTCCTCGTCATAACGTGAATGAAACAATGAAAGCCTGTGTAAGGCAGCGATAATAGAGAGACAGTCGCAGGTCTGTCAAAGACCAAATCTGAAAGTCTCGCAAAGCCCGAAACGCGCCGCACCGCCAGGTGACGCAATGCGTCAAACCGACGTGCCGCGATTCGGCAAAACATTCGCCTCTGAAAACTCCGGCCACAGTCCACCGCAGGATCAAAACATCTGAAAAAGAACAGCTTCAGTATTCACAGGAATGAGCCATTCCCTGTGGCACACGGCTCGCTCTGGGTGATGACGACAAGAGAGCGTTCAGTTGCTGCCGTCGTAGTAGTTAGCTTGGGTTGTTCAGCGGCGGCAGTCCGGGGCCACTGGGCGTTCTCTTGTTATCTGCTTTCCTCCACGCCAACAATCAGTCTTCAGTTTGCTGCCTGATGCTTCTCTGCTGGAAGGGTTCTTGAATTCCGGCTTTCCTCTGACTACAATCTGCTTATTGATGATGTTTTCCGTTTCAGGAAAACGCCCGTGTCAGTCAAAGTCAGAAAGGATAATCAGATGATGGATTGCGTGCAGTTTGAAGAAATGATCAGTGATTATCTGGACTGCGGACTGGCGCGCACTGAGCGCCGCAGTTTTGCCGAACACCTGCTCGCCTGTCGTGACTGCCATACGCTTTTCAATGACGTCCGCGACTCGATTGCTGCCTGTCACACGCTGAAAGAATCGCAGATGAGCGAAACTGCCGGACTGATCGCTGTCAGGCAGCGCATTATTGATGCGACCACCGCTGGTGAAATGCTCAGTTGTCGCACGCTGGATGCGCTGATTTCCGATTATTTCGACGGCCTGATTGACGGCACTTACGAAACGCTTTTCAACGAGCATTTCAGCCATTGTGAAAGCTGCCGTCGCCTGGTCGAAGGCGTGCGCGAATCAATTGCGGAAAGTGAAGCTCTTGAAGTTCCTGAAGAGCTTTATGACCGGATCATTGCCGCGACTTCCGGGGCGCGCCGCTGACACATCCGTTTCCATTATTCCCGTCTTTCTGACCGCCTGCCGCCGCGCAAAGCAGCGTCTTGAGTCCTTCGCAATCACCGTGTTAGGATGCCCGCCTGTTGCAATATCACCAGAATCAAAGTCCGAACAGTCCATTGATAATCCCTGAATCATTGTTGCTGATTTCTGCTCGCCAGCAGCCGGGCAATTCTTTTTCATGCTTTATCCAAAGTGCCTGCTTCATTCCCTGCTCCTCATTCTGACCTGCGCGTCCTTTGCCGCCGCGCAGCAGCCGCAACAAACTGAACGCAAGGTTGAAAATCCCATTGGCGTCGCTGAAGAAGAAAAGAAGGCTCTGCGCAAGCTGCCTTCTCAAATTGCCATTACGGTTCAGACACAGCCGGGCCAGGAAGAGGAAGTTTCCATCGAATCAGAGAAACAGGAAGTACAGGGTGATGTCAGAATCGCCACCGGCAAGGTGCAGATTACCGGCATGGGCATGCTGCTGAAGGCCGACCGGATTACTTTCAATCAGGTCACGAATGATGTGCTGGCCGAAGGCAATGTTTATTTCGAGCAGGAGGGTCAGAAGCTCAACGGCGAACGCATGGAATTCAACCTGCGGACGCGCCGTGGTTCGATTTATACGGCGACGGGGCTGACCAATCGCACGCCTGACGGAACAACGCTGATTATCAGGGCTGTCCGCGTGGACAAGACCGGACTCGACACTTACTTTCTGGATCGCGCCATGCTCACGGCCTGCGAAGAACCCAGGCCCAAATGGAGCTTTACTGCCGGGCGGGCGCGCATCCGGCTGGATGATCGCGCCGCGCTTTATAATCCGGTCTTTCGCATCAAGGGTTTTCCGATTCTGTATCTGCCCTATATTTCGCTTTCGACCAGCAAGAAGGATCGTTCATCAGGCTTTCTGCTGCCCTCGTCAGGTTCATCAAACATCAAGGGCCGCACGGTTCACCTCGCCTACTATCAGACACTGGGCCGCAGCGCCGACATTCTGGTGCGCACTGATGTTTTCACCAAACGCGGTCTTGGATTCGGTTTTGATTTTCGCGCCAAACCTGATGAAAATTCGCGCATTGCCATTGGCTCATTCATTGTCCTTGACCGCCTGTTCGGAGAAAAAGGGCCGGATCAGGGCGGCAGCAGCTTTTACGCCGATGCCGTGCAGTATTTCAAAAACGGCTTTGTCGCAGTGGCTGATGTGAATATCACTTCGAGTTTTGCCTTCCGTCAGGTCTTTGCTGAAAACGTGCTTCAGGCGATTTCGCCCGAAGAGCGTTCGCTCTTTTATCTCAATCGCAACTGGAAATCCTACAGCTTCAATTTCTCGCTTAACGAACAAAGCACTTTCATTGCCGATCAGATCATCAAGACGCGGCAGTTGCCGAGCTTTGAGTTTTCCAAACGCAATTCGCAGATTTCAGAAAAATTTCCGGTCTATTTTTCCTTCGATGCCTCGCTTGAAGGTGTGCGCCGACTTGAAACGCGCGGCGATCAGGCGCTGCTGCGTTCGCCGTCCATCGTGCAGCGGCTTGATTTTGCGCCGCGCATCACGCTGCCGCTGCGTTCATTTGCCGGAGGCTTTACGCTGACGCCGAGCATTGGCCTGCGCTCGACCTTTTACAGCAACAGCGTTGATCCGGTCAGGCGCGAATTCACCGGCGACAATCTGTTTCGCAATTACGCCGATGTCGAACTCGATTTTCGCCCGCCTGCCCTGGCCAGAATCTTCCGGCATAAGGATGGCACGCCCTGGTTCAAGCACGTCATCGAACCTTATCTCGTTTATCGTCGCATTGCGGGCATTGATGAATATGACCGCACGCCGCTGATTGACGAACGCGATGCTGTGGTCAGCACCAATGAAATTGAATACGGCATAGACAATCGCTTCTTTGTGCGGCGTCCGAGCGGCGCTGACGGTCAGTCAAAGCAGGCTTACGAAATCCTGAGCGTTTCGCTGGCGCAGAAATATTTCTTTGATCCGACCTTTGGCGGTGCGCTCAGGGATTGCGGCACCGACAGCCTGCCCGGTTGTCAGCGTCAGCAGTTCTTTCCGATCAACACGCTTTCGGGCTTTGCCTTCGGTGGCATTCAGCGCAATCTTTCGCCGGTCAACCTGCGCGCCCGCGTGCGACCGACGCAGGTCACGTTTGCCGATGTCCGGCTTGATTTCGACACGCGCTACAGCAGCCTGCGCAATCTGGTCGTGTCAGGCGGCTATTCAAAAGGCATTTTTTCGCTGAGCCATTCGTGGTACTTCACGCGCCTGATTGCAGTTGATCAGTTTCGCATTGAAGACAAGCTCCGATTTGATCCGGCGACTTATCCGGGTAATCAGCTCGACATTTCCACTTTTCTGGGTAATCCGGCCAAAGGCCCTTATGGCGGCGTAACGGTGGCTTATGACTTCCGCGACAAAGACATCAAGGGCATTGCGCGCGATCAGCGGCTGATCTATCTGACCTCAACCGCAGGCTGGGCGTGGGACTGCTGCAGCTTTCAGATTCAGAACATCGCTTTCAAGGCCGGACTGCGCAACGAAAACCGCATCCTGTTTGCCTTCACGCTGAAAGGCATCGGCACTTTCGGCACTGAAAACATCGGGCAGCGGCGACGGCGTTTCGGATTCTGATTGTTCTGACTCACGTTCCTGTTTCTTCCGTCTTCTTTACTCATCACTCAACCGGAGGTGTGACCGATGTTCCGTCTGTTCATCGTGACCCTGTCTGTGATCGCGCTCTCCGCGCTCGGACTGCGCGCTTACATTTCCCTTTCGCCTGCGCCGAAAGCCGAACTCAAAGTCGGAGTCTCGGCGCTCACACTGACGCCGTTCGGCCCCAGGCCTGACTGGGACGGCACAATTACTGAATCGGGCGTGTGGGGCGAGAAATTCACCGACACCAATAAAAACGGCCACTGGGACAACGGCGAACCGTTTGAGGATGACGCAGGCAATACGGCGCTCGATCCGTCTTCCAAAGACAAATATGACGGCATCTATCTGGCCGGGTTCGGTGACAAGCGCCTTGCTACCGCAAAGCACGATGATTACGAAGCGCGCACCATCGTGCTTGATTACGGTCAGACGCGCATCGCCGTCGTCGCCATTGATTTCATCGGCTATTACTCTGACGCAGGTTATTACGGCATCAGTCAGATTCAGAAGCTGCTTGATCCGAAACTCGGCATTCAGGAAATCCTGCTCGCCAGTACGCACAATCACGAAGGCCCGGACACCATCGGCGCGTGGGGCAACGGTTTTATGAAGGATGGCAAGTATCCGAAGTACCTGCGTTTCGTTGACCGGCAGATTGCAAAGAGCATCGCGCTTGCCGCCGCAAATCTTCAGCCCGCGAAAGTGAAACTCGGCGTCACCGATCCGCAGCAGTCGCCGTCAATCGCCGGAATGCAGACGCGCACCACCGGTCGCCCGCCAAAATTCTTTGACGAGGAACTGCGCGTGATGCAGTTCACCGGCACGTCAGGCAGCAGCAAAAACAAGGTCATCGCCACGCTCATCAACTGGAACACGCATCCCGAATCAATGGAAGACAGGAACACGGTGATGACTGCTGACTTCCCGCACGCTGTCCGCGAAACCATCGAAAAGAAATACGGCGGCACCGCGATTTACATCAACGGAGCCATCGGCGCGGCTGAAATCATCGGCGACACGAACAACAAAAATCACGATCGCATCAGATTCGACGGCAGGGATTATCCGCTCAACGAAAAGAACAATCGCCCGGCCTTCACCTTCGAGCGCACCGAAGCCATTGGCCGCGACGTGGCCAGAGCCGCCATCGAAGCCATCGAAAAAGGCGAATGGAGCAGAACAAATGATCTGGCCGTAAGGAAGGCCGATCTGAAACTGCCGATGGATAATCAGGGCTATCTGCTGCTGCTCAAACTTGGCGTGCTTGAAACATCAAAGCTGCCCGAAGACGGTTCGATGCCGCAGGTCAGCACCACGATTTATGCGATCAATCTTGGTGATGCGCAGATCGTCACCACACCCGGCGAACTCTTTCCCGAACTCTTTTACGGCGTGGCAAAACATCGCCGCACCGACTGCCCGCAGGCCGATACCGGAGCGCCCGCCGAGCCGTCAATCCGCGACGCGATGACCAGGAAGTATCGCTTTATGTTCGGCCTCTGTCCTGACGAGATGGGTTACATCGTGCCGCGCTACGACTGGCGGCGCGAACCTGTTGATCTGAGCAATCCGCAGATTCGCCAGTCAGTTGATCCCTGCAAGGCGCAGGGTGTGCCGAATCACTATCACGAAACCAATTCGGCCAGTTCACAACTCGCCCCGGCTTCAACGTGTGTAACTATGGCTCTGCTCACCGGCAAAGTCCCGTCAGACGCGGCCTGCAAGGGCGTCGAACAGTATTCGGATTTCGTGCGCACACTCGGCCAGTCATCCAGAGCAAACTGATGAAACAGGATGCGAAACCTTATGACTCAGCCTTCAAGGATCTGACTGAACAGGATCCCGAAGCTCTGCTGCAACTGATCGGGGCGCTGCCGCCTGGCGCAACGGTCAGACTGCTGCCGCGCGAAGTTTCGGTTCAGGCGCTGCTGCCCGATCAGCCCTTTGAAATCACCCACGCTGACGGGCAGCATCTGGCGCACGTCGAAGCGCAGACGCGCTATGAACCGGATATTCCGTCGCGCATTGCTGATTACAATGTCTATCTGTGGGTCAGATACCGGCTGCCGGTTTACAGCTACGTGCTGGTGCTGACGCCGCGCGGCCTGCCCGATGAACCGCCTGTCTCTCTGACCATTGAAGCAGGCTGGCTGCGCCTGACGGTCAGTTTTCAGATCGTGCGGTTGTGGGAGCTTGATGCCGAGGCGGCACTGAATGCAGGCCGCGAAAATCTGCTGCCCTTTGTTCCACTCATGCGCGGCGGCCAGGCTGAGCTTGAAAGAGGCGCACAGGCGCTGAGGCAGGTCGCCAGCGAAACGCGCCGCCGCGAACTGGCGCTGCATTTTGTGATGCTCGGCGGCCTGCGCTACAATCGTGAGCAGATATTCGATGTGCTGGAGAGAATGACTATGATCCCACTCGAACAACTGAAAGAATCAAGCGTTTACCAGTTCTTCGCTGAAGAAGAGCGCAAAAAAGGAATCGCGCAGGGACTTGAACAGGGACTTGAACAGGGACTGGAGCAGGGACTTGAACAGGGACTGGAACAGGGGCTGGAACAGGGTCGGCTGGAAGGCATGATTGCAGCAGCCGCAGATTTGTTACGACGGCTGGCGGCACGGCGTTTTACGGGCTTTGAATTCGGCCCTGAACTCGAACAGATTCGCAACCCTGAGACACTGGAACAGCTTTGCCTTGAACTCGATGAACTGCCGGATGCCGAGGCCCTGCGTCAGCGGCTGGCTGACGTGATGAAGGAGTAAACACCGTCAGCCTGGTCACAACGTATCAGGCATTTCAGCCTCTTTTATTCGCCGGGGCTTCCCGCCGCGCTTCAAGCTGCACACCCAGAGCGATCAGTTCATCACGCAACTGCGCTCCTGACCTGAAGTGAATCACCCGAAAACCGAGTTCACGGGCAGCGGCGGCGTTGACGGCTGAATCATCAATGTAGACGCACTCGCTGGCGGTTCTGCCGATTCGGTGCAGCAGCAGTTCAAAGATGCGCCGGTCGGGTTTGATCATCTTCACCGTGCCTGAAACCAGAATGTCCTCGAACCAGTCGAAAAATTCAAACATTGGGCGCGCCAGCGGAAACGTTTCAGCCGACCAGTTGCTGAGCGCATACAGCGGATAACCGGCCTCTTTCAATTCGCGCATCACCTGCACGGTTGGTTCAATCGCGCCGCCGATCATTTCAGGCCACCGCTGCCAGAAGGCCCTGATCATTTCTTCGTGCGCGGAATGTTCACACACCAGCATTTCAACCGCCTCAGCAAAGCTGCGGCCCGCGTCCTGCTGTTCGTTCCAGTGCGGAGTGCAGACTTCGCTCAGAAACTTTTCCATTTCCGCTTCATCAGCAAACAGCCTGCGGTACAGGTGACGCGGGTTCCAGTCAATCAGCACGCCGCCGAGATCAAAGACAATTGCCTGTTTTGTTCTGCTCATCAGTTTCTCTGTACCTCAATCCATTCCGTTAATTCATCAGCGCCAGGATGATGATTCACGGCACGACTCCCGGAAAAACATACGCCTGCGCCAGCACCAGCAGGCCAACCAGAATGGCGAGCGCAATGCTGTGAAAGAAAACGTAGCGCAGAATCCGGCCTTCGCCGTCGCGCTGCCCCGTGGCAATGCTCGCCACAACGATTGACTGTGCATCAATCATCTTGCCCATCACTCCGCCCGAACTGTTGGCCGCCGCAGCCAGCACCGGTGAAATGCCGAGCTGCTGCGCGGTGATCTGTTGCAGGTTGCCAAACAGGACGTTCGATGACGTATCGCTGCCGGTCAGCGCCACACCCAGCCAGCCCAGCAGCGGCGAGAAGAACGGAAAGAGCCAGCCCGTACTCGCAAAGGCCAGGCCCATTGTCGCATCCAGCCCGCCATACCGCGTCGTGAAACCAAGCGCGAGCATCGCGGCAATCGTGAGCAGCGACAATCGCGCCCGCCTGAAGGTGTGCGCATAAACTTTCACCAGTCGCAACGGCGACAGCTTCAGCAGCAGTCCCGAAATGATTCCGGCCAGCAGCAGCGCCGTGCCGGTCGCCGACAACCAGTTGAGTTGAAAGACTGCTTCTTCGGCTTTGGGCTGCGGCACAACGGGCGGCGCGCGCAGAATCATTTTGTCCAGCGCCGGAATGTGCCATTCAATCAGTGACAGGCCGTTGAGAAACGCCTTGATCTGCGGCAGCCCCCACAAAAACACCAGCACCGACAACACCGCCCAGGGCATCCAGGCAATCAGCGCATCCCTGGTTGAAACCACACTGGCCACGCGGTCTGCCTCATCGTCATTTCTTTCGTGCTCAAACAGCCATTCACTGCGCGGCTGCCAGACTTTCAGCAGCGCCACCAGCGCCAGAATTGAAACAATCGCTCCGGCAATATCCACAATCCAGGGGCCGTGATAATTGCTGACCAGAAACTGCACAATCGCAAAGCTCACCCCTGAAGTCAGACACGCCGGCCAGATTTCAAGCATCCCGCGCCAGCCCGACATGGCCCAGATCAGCCAGAACGGCACAATGACCGAAAAGAACGGCAACTGCCTGCCGACAGTCGCGCTGAGTTGTTCAAGCGGCAGTCCCGTCACTCTGGCCAGCGCAATCAGCGGCGTGCCGAGCGCGCCATAAGCGACGGGCGCAGTGTTGCCGATCAGCGCCAGCCCCGCCGCCTGCAATGGCTTGAACCCAAGACCGATCAGCATCGCCGCGGAAATGGCGACGGGCGTGCCGAACCCGGCAGCGCCTTCGATAAATGCGCCAAAGCTGAAAGCAATCAGCAGCGCCTGCAACCGGCGGTCGCTGGCGAGTCCGGCAATGGTGTGACGAATGACCTCAAACTTGCCGGTCTCAACCGTGATGTCGTAAACAAAGATTGCATTCAGCACAATCCAGCCGATGGGAAACAGGCCATAAGCCGCGCCGTTGCCAGCCGCGGCCACCGCCAGTTTCACAGGCATGCCGTAAACAATCACGGCCACCAGCAGCGAAGTCATCAGCCCGGCCAGCGCGGCAATGTGCGCCCGAATGTGAAAAAGCGCCAGCAGTCCGAGCAGCACAACCACCGGCAGCGCGGCAATGAGCGCCGAAAGCAGCAAAGAGCCAAGCGGGTTATAGGTCTGTGTCCAGTTCATGCGGGGCGTTGCTCTCCAGTCTGAAGGTGATGACCACAGCGGGTTCAGCGCGCGGCTGGTTTCTCGAAGATCATGAAATGCTGTTGCGGCAGAAAGTTTCGGGTCTCCTTCCAGACCAGGCCGACGGCAGCCATCTCTTTTTTCGCCTGCTGCTGCGTCATTTTGTGCAGCCGTTTGATGGGCACGTCAGGGTCTTCGCCGCGATATTCGATCTGCACGACGCGCCCGCCGGGTTTGAGGCTGCGCACGATGCTTTCCATCATTTCGCGCGGAGATGAAAATTCGTGATAGGCATCAACCAGCAACACCACGTCAACCGATTGCGGCGGCAGTTTCGTGTCAGTTTCAGTCCCCTGCACGGCGATGACATTTCTGGCGTCGGTCGCCTGTTTGCGCTGTTCGATGAGGGCCAGCATTTCGGGCTGAATGTCCACGGCATAAACCTTTCCTTCCGGCACGCGCGGGCTGAGGCGAAAGGTGAAATAACCCGTGCCTGCGCCGATGTCGGCCACGATGCTGTCAGGTCGCAGCGGCATGTTTTCAATCACCTGCTGCGGCAGTTCAGTCTCTTCACGATCAGGACGCTCAAGCCATTCCGCGCCGAGGTGGCCCATCACATGCGCGATTTCGCGCCCCAGATAAAATTTGCCAATGCCGTCAGGGTCGTGGTGACGGCGCGTTTCATAATGCGTTGGCTGTTCTGATTTCTGTGCAACAGTCGGTGACGCTGACTGACACGCAAACCAGGCCAGGCCGGTCGGCAGCGATAACACGCTCGCCATCAGCAGGTGAAATCCGAACCGACGCATACACAGCCTCCTTGTGCCGGGTCTGAATGAAATGAAAAGGCAGGGTTGATGGCCCTGCCCTGGTCTTGTCTGTGATCGTTGAAGCCGCGCTTAACCGCCGTCGCTGCCAATCGCTTCGACCGGGCAGACTTCCATTGCCTCACGGCACAGGCTCAGTTCCTGCGCGCTGCGCGGCTGCCGGTAAACATACGAATAACCCGTCTTCTCCTGCCGCGTGAAGTTATCCGGCGCAATGTCGCGGCACACATCACAGTCAATACAGTTCGTATCAACGTAAAATGCTCCGGCGACGTTTTCAGGTTGTCGGGCGTTGCGATCAGGCATCTTTGCAATGCAGATTTGAGATTGCGGATTGCAGATTTGAATGATGGAGATTCACCGATTGCAGTCAATCGCTCCTGAATTTCAAATCTGCAATCCGCAATCTCAAATCTGCAATTCTACAGGTTCAGCACCGGCAGCTCGCGCCGCAACGTTTCGTTGAGCACTGGCAGCGCGGTTTTGTTTTTCAGTTCATCGGGCACGTGTTCGTGCGCGTGATAACTCGACCGCACGAGCGGCCCCGATTCAACGTAGCGAAAGCCCATCTCCAGTCCGATACGTTTGAATTCAGCGAACTCTTCCGGCGTATAAAACTTCTCGACCGGCAGACGCTTCACCGCCGGTTGCAGGTACTGTCCGATGGTCAGAATGTCGCAATCCACGCGGCGCAGGTCGCGCATCGTTTCGATGATCTCTTCAGTCGTTTCACCCAGGCCGACCATCACGCCCGATTTGGTCAGCATCTGCGGCGCGTGTTCATCGCGGAACCTGGCTGCCCGCTCAAGCAGCATCATTGTCCATTCCTGGTATTTCGCCTGCGGGCGCACGCGCCGGTAAAGACGCGGCACAGTCTCAGTGTTGTGATTCATCACATCAGGCCGCGCCGCAAAGACCAGATCCATCGCCGCCGTATTGCCTTCAAAATCGGGAATCAGCACTTCGACTTTGGTATTCGGATTGAGCGCCCGCACGGCATTGATGGTCGCCACCCAGTGCGCCGCTGCGCCGTCCGGCAGATCATCACGATTGACGCCGGTAATGACCGCGTGTTTCACGTTCATTTTGCGCACGGCTTCAGCAACGTGGCGCGGCTCTTCCGTATCGAGCGGAATCGGCGCGCCCTTGCTCACCGCGCAGAATCCGCACCGCCGCGTGCAGACATCACCCGAAATCATGAAAGTCGCCGTGCCGTGCGACCAGCATTCATAAACATTCGGGCAGCGCGCTTCCTGACACACCGTGTGCAGGCTCAGATCATTCATCAGCCGCTGAATGTTTTTGTATTCGCCGCCCGTGTTGAGGCGAATCTTCAGCCATTCAGGTTTCGGTCCATTTGGTCTTGCTGGTTTCGTCGATACCTCATTCATGTTTCTTATTATATTCGCCTGTAGTCCTGGAAAAAATGTATGAATTGCGAGTTATGAGTTGCGCCCTGCGCTCACATTTTCTATGACCTTTACCCCCAGAGTATTACGCAACGCGACCAGTTTGAGAGGCAGTTGCTTTTCAAGGACAAGGATAACCCTTACTTCTGCCAGATCCCCCAGATAGCCCCGCCAGGCATCAAGGATGGCACGGTACTTTACACATTGGAATAACCCCCTTGTAATATCCTGTTCAGTTGAGATGCGTGACTTAACCTCAACTGCAATCCAAGCAGCCTTACGCTGAAACACGACATCAATCGAATCACCTGAAGGCAATGAAAATTCTGTTTTTCCTGGCCCGAATTCAGGTGTAAGGCCAACAGAGTGTGGGTTCAGTGAAACAAACTCCTTGAGTTCACGATGAGCCTTGCTTTCCCCCTTTGCCCCAATCACTCGTGCAGCCTCAATTTCAGGACCGGCCCCCCTTGTCGCAGGTTCAAGCTCAAGTGCCTGCATAACAGCACCCCACTTCGGATATGCAAATACCTCAGCAAGCACTTTCATCACAAGTGCATCTTTCTGCCTTAGAGATAATTTTTGAATGGTAGAACGTCTTTTGATGAATTCATCGGCCCCGTCACCGGGAAGCCCTGTCGCACCATTGACAACAAGGCATTGAATGGCAGGGATTTTTTCACGCCATTTTTTCCCAAGTTCGATCAGGGTTGTACCGATGCTCCCAAGAACGTAGTTCAGGTTTCGTGGATTTGGAATTCCGACCTCTTCAGCAAGTTGGGCATATGTAATCTTCTGCTGTGCGATAGCCTGACGAACAAGAATCGGAAACACTTCTCTAGCCCGTTTTTGATAAAGCGAGTCGCCGAATAAGTTTTTCACAAGACCTGACGTTCTGCGGCGTGACATGATCTTCACCTTTTCATCGTTTTAATCCTCTTCGATTTTCATCAATGCAGCTTCACCGCTGAAGCCTCGACCGGCGCGACCACTTCGTTGCCCTTGTCGTTGAATTCGCCTTCCCATCTTGCGACGACGGCTGTCGCCATGCAGTTGCCAACGACATTGGTGGCGGTGCGCGCCATATCCATCAGTTCATCCACGCCGAGAATGACGGCGATGCCTTCGAGCGGCAGGCCGAACTGCGCGAGCGTGCCGGCCAGCACGACCAGCGACGCGCGCGGGACGGCGGCGATGCCTTTGGTTGAAAGCATCAGCGTCAGCAGAATCAGCAACTGCTGTCCGAGCGTCAGCGGATGATTTGAAGCCTGCGCGACAAACACTGCCGCGAGCGACAGATAGAGCGTCGAACCATCAAGATTGAAACTGTAACCCATCGGCAGCACGAAGCTGACGATGCGGCGCGGCACGCCGAGGCGTTCCATATTTTCCATCGCCTTCGGAAAGGCCGATTCGCTCGAAGTCGTCGTGAAAGCCAGCAGCGCGGGTTCCTTCACCAGACTGATGAAGCGCCGGATCGGCAGACGAATGATCAGCGCGACCACGCCGAGAACGACGATAATGAAAACAACGAGCGCGCCGTAGAGCGTCAGAATCATCAGCGCCAGATTTTTCAGCACTCCGAGGCCCTTGCTGCCGACCGTGACCGCCATCGCCGCGCCAACGCCCCACGGCGCAAAGTTCATGACGTAATTGGTGAACTTGAACATCGCCTCAGAGAGCGATTCGCAAAAGGCAATCATCGGGCGGCCTTTTTCACCAATGGCTGAAACGGCGACTGCAAAGATCAGGCTGAAGACGACAATTTGCAGCACATCGTTTTCAGCCATTGATTTCAGCAGGCTGGTCGGGAAGATGTTGACGATGTGATCCTGCGGCGTCATTTTGCCCGCGCGCGCGGCAATCTCTTTGGCTTCGGCGCTCTGTTCCTGCGGCAGGTTGACGCCCGCGCCAGGCTTCGTCAGGTTGACCGCGCCGAGGCCGATGAACAGGGCCAGCGTGGTGACAACTTCAAAATAGATCAGCGCCTTCAGGCCAATGCGCCCGACCTCCCTGATGCTGCCTGCGCCCGCAATGCCGACCACGAGCGTTGAAAAGATCAGCGGCGCAATGATGACCTTGATCAGACTCAGAAAAATGCGGCTCAGCACGCGCACCCATTGAATCGCCTGTTCCTTGTGTACCGGGTCGGCGTCGAGCCGGTGAATCAGAAAGCCGACAATCACGCCGACAGCGAGGCCGATGAAAATCTGAGTGGTCAGGGAGATTTTGAATTTGCGGGCCATGAAAGGTGCAGGGGTTAGTGGCCGGTGAATTTCAAATCTCAAATTTGAAATCTGAAATTTGAGATTTGAATTCATCCGTCGCGGTCATTTGTCTGTTGAATACTTCTCCGAAATGATGAATCACGCGAGAGGCGACTTCCGGCAGTTCGATCTTTTTGCCGAGCAGTTTTTCAAGCGAGGTCACGCCGTGATCGGTAATGCCGCACGGAACGATCAGCCGGAAGTAATCGAGATCGGTTGTGACGTTGAAGGCAAAGCCGTGCATCGTCACCCAGCGCGAAACGCGAATGCCGATGGCGGCGAGCTTTTCATCTCCGACCCAGACGCCGATGTGTTCAGGGTGACGGTACGCTTCAACTCCGAAATCAGCCGCCGCGCGAATCAGCACTTCCTGCAGGTCGCGCACGTAACGGCGAATATCGCAGCGGTCAGGCGCGAGGCTGATGATCGGATAACCGACAAGCTGCCCCGGCCCGTGACAGGTCACATCGCCGCCGCGCCCGGTGTCAAAGACTTCGACGCCGCGCGCGGCCAGCAGTTCTGGCGACGCAATAATATTGGCCCGGTTCGCCGATGTCCCCAGCGTGATAACGTGAGGATGTTCAAGCAGCAGCAGCGTGTCCTGAACTTCGCCGCGTTTGCGCGCTTCGTGCAAACTTTTCTGCAACGCCAGCGCCTCAGCGTAAGGCACACGGCCCAGGTAACGGAATTCGCAGGTTCTCATTCGGCGTTGCGCTGCAGCCAGTCTGCAAGATCAGCGGGCGACTGGAAACCCAGCAGGTCTTCGCCAAGCTGCTCCAGTTGCGGCACACTCAGGGCGGAAAGCCGCGCCTCCTGCACTTCATCAACTGCGCCGAAGCGTCGCTTTAACTGGCGCAGCACGATCTCAAGAGCAATTTTCTTTTCGCCCTGCTCAATCCCCTGCTGGAGTCCCTGCTCAATCCCCTGCTGAAGCCCGCGCTGAATGCCCTGCTGAATGCCCCGTTCAATGATTTCATTGTAAATTACGGATTCCTGCATAATCTCCTCCCGGAACAAACCTCTGATGAGATTTCTGTCGAATCGTAATCCGGCCATCACCTGGGTACAAGCGTTCACCTCGATTCGGATTTCTTCCGGCTCGACCCGCTCAATCTCTTCGGCCACCAGTTGCAGAAGTTGTCGCGGCTGATCTGACCTGGCCAGAACTGCGAGCGGCAGCAGGGCCGGTGACTGCAACAGCGCATCTGCCTCAACCTCCCACAGTTTGATGACCTGATAACGATGCCAGGTGTTCGGGGCGCGAAACTCCGTCGGGATTTCCTCATCGGTTTCGCTGAGTACCACGACGACCTGCGTCACCGGCAATGAGTACAGCCGGAAGAATCGCACCCAGTAATCAAGCATTCGCAACGGCAGAGGCGGGCGGCTTTGCGGCGTCGTCTGAAATTCCAGATGCAGAATCGCGCCGATCAGCCGCAGCAGAATGGCCGCATCGGCGCGAATCGGTTCGACGCCCAGTTCGGTCTTGAGGACTTCGGCTTCGGCCACTTCTGCCAGTGTCCTGCCTGTCGCCCACGCGGCCATCTCACGCGGGAATTTCTCAGCCAGATATTTGCAGATGTTGTCGTAAGCCATCAGTCCGCGCGCTCACACCAGCCCCGAAAAATCGGTCGTTTCGATCAGCTTCTTCAACTGCGCCATGAACTGATCGGCCACTGCGCCGTCAATGATGCGATGATCGAATGACAGGCTGAGCATGCTGATGTGACGAATGGCAATCGCATCGCCTTCGGGTGTCTCGACGACCCACGGACGTTTATGGACGCCGCCGAAACCGAGAATCGCCACCTGCGGCTGATTGATTACCGGCGTTGCAGTCGTGCCGCCGTACAATCCGAAGTTCGTAATCGAGAACGTGCCGCCGGAAACCTCGTCGGGCTTGAGCTGTTTGTTGCGTGCGCGCGCCGCCAGATCCTGCGAAGCGCGGGCCAGGCCAAGCAGGCTCAGTTCATCAGCATTCTTGATGACCGGCACAATCAGGCCCCAGTCGAGCGCAACCGCAATGCCGATGTTGATGTCCTGCTTGTAAACGATGCTCTCGCCATCAACTGAGGCGTTGAGAATCGGCGTGGCTTTGAGCGCTTCAGTCACGGCCTTGATGACAAACGGCAGGAAGGTCAGATTGACGCCGTTGCGCGCCTTGAAATCCTCTTTGACGCGATCACGCAGCCGGGCAATGTTCGTGAAGTCAACTTCAAAGAAAGTCGTCACGTGCGCCGACGTGCGTTTGCTCATCGTCATGTGTTCGGCAATCTTCCGGCGCATCATGCTCATCGGCTCGACGCGGACGCGCTCACCCGGCGCAAAGGCGCGCGGCGCGGGAGCCGCAGGTGCCGCAGGCGCAGTCGGAGCCTTCGCAGCCGGAGTTGTCGGCGCTGGCGCAATCGGCGCGGGCGGTGCGGCTGGCGCAGCCGGAACAGCAGGCGCAGCGGGAGCCGCAGCCGGTCGGTTCTGCACGTAGTTGAGAATGTCCTGTTTGGTCACGCGCCCTGAAATGCCTGTGCCGGGCACGTCTGCCACGTTGATGCCATGTTCTTCGGCAATCTTACGGACGACTGGTGATGACTTCGTGCGGCGCAATTCTTCGACTGAACCCGGCGCACCGGCAGCCGCAGTTCTGGCCTGCGCAGGCGGCGTGGCAGCTTGGGCTGCAGGGGCGGCTGGCGCTGACGGCGCAGGAGCCTGTGCGGCTGGCGCGGGCACCGCAGGTGCAGGCGCAGCACCGGCTTCACCGATGACGCCAACGACAGCATTGACTGACACGGTTTCGCCTTCCTGCGCGTTGATCGAAAGCAGCGTTCCGGCGGCAGGCGCGGGAATTTCAGCGTCCACCTTGTCAGTTGAAATCTCAAAGAGCGGTTCATCCTTCTGAACCGTGTCACCAACCTTCTTGAGCCATCTCACAATCGTGCCTTCAGCGATTGATTCACCGAGTTGCGGCATGATCACATTGGTCGTCGCTCCGCCCGCAGCGGCAGGCGCAGGCGCGGAAGGCGGCGGAACCGGCGCGTTGGTGATCGAAGCGCCCGGCACTTCGGTCATCGGTTGCGGCGGCGGAACCGGAGCCGACTGTTCGCCAGCACCGTCAGCCTGCCGCGCGGGCGCAGGAGCCGCAGGCGCAGCCGCTCCGGCCTCACCCGCTTCGCCGATGCGCGCCACCGGCAGATTGACGCCAACGGTTTCGCCTTCCTGAGCCAGAATTTCGAGCAGCGTTCCGCCCACTGTCGCCGGAATTTCGGCGTCCACCTTGTCAGTTGAAATCTCAAAGAGCGGTTCATCCTTCTGAACCGTGTCACCAACTTTTTTGAGCCATCTCACAATCGTGCCTTCAGCAATGGATTCGCCCATCTGAGGCATCAGCACATCTGTAGCCATTATTTCGTTCTCCTCAACAGAACATCCACGAAGCCACACGAAGCAGCACGAAGCTCTGGTCTTTTATTTCGTGAATGCTGGCGCAGCTTCGCGGATATTTTCATTTTGATCTCAGAAATTGATCGCCAGACCATGCACTGCTTCGGCGGCTTCCATCACTGATTCTGACAGCGTCGGATGCGCGTGCATGATGTGGCCGAGTTCTTCGGCAGTGGCTTCGAGGCCCATGGCGACACAGGCTTCGGCCAGCAGGTCAGTTGCGTGCGGGCCGATGATGTGAACGCCGAGGACTTCATCGTATTTCGCATCAGCAATCACTTTGACGAAGCCGTCCGTTGCGCCGAGGATCTTTGCCTTGCCGAGCGCCGAGAAGGGGAACTTGCCGACCTTGATTTCGTAGCCCTGCTCCTTCGCCTTCGCTTCGGTGTAACCGACGCTGCCGATTTCGGGTTCGCAGTAGGTGCAGTTCGGCACGTGCAGGTAATTGATCGGGCGCGGATTCTTTCCGGCAATGTGTTCCGCCGCGACGCAGCCTTCCTTGGCTCCGACGTGCGCCAGTTGCGGCGTCGGAATCACATCGCCAATGGCGTAAACATTCGGCTCGCTGGTGCGATAAAACTCATCCACTTTGATAAAGCCGCGATCCATTTCAACCCGCGTGCCTTCAACGCCCAGCCCGTCAGTCACCGGACGGCGACCCACCGCGACCAGCAGCGTTTCGCAACTGATCTTTCCTTCCTTGCCGTTCTTGTCGGTGTAAGTGATCTCAACATCGCCGTCATTCACTTTCGCTGACTGAAAGCGGGTGTCGGCCATGACGTTGATTTTGCGTTTCTTGAAAACGCGCGTCAGTTCCTTTGACACTTCCTCATCTTCAATCGGCACGATGCGCGGCAGCAGTTCCATCACGGTCACTTCGCTGCCAAAATGATTGAAGACCGAAGCGAATTCAACGCCGACTGCGCCAGCGCCCAGCACGACCATTGATTTCGGCACCTGCTGCAATTCCAGCAGTTCATCGCTCGTCACCACGCGCGGAGCCTGAACTTCCAAGCCCGGCAGCAGGCGCGGAGCCGAACCGGTGGCAATGATGATGTTCTTCGTTTCAATCGTCTGCGTGCTGCCGTCAGCGCCGGTCACGGTAACTTTGCCTTTGCCAGCAAGCGTGCCCTGCCCCTTGAAGACTGTGATTTTGTTCTTCTTCATCAGGAACTCGACGCCTTTGGAAAGCTGGCTGACGATCTTGTTCTTGCGTTTGTAGACGTTCTCGAAATTCACCTTCCAGTCGCTGATTTCAAAGCCGAATTCATCAGCGTGTCTCATCGTATCGGCCACGTGCGCCGAGTGCAGGTACTCCTTGGTCGGAATGCAGCCGCGCAGCAGGCAGGTGCCGCCGAGGTCTTTGTCGCGTTCGACGATGGCGGTTTTCAGTCCCATCTGGGCGGCACGAATGGCCGCCGTATAACCACCCGGCCCGGCTCCAATCACAGTCACATCGAATTGTTCTGCCATTGTTCTCCTTCGTCAGTCTGCGGTCTTCATTCACCGCGCGGCAGCAAAAAGCCGCACAAGCGCGGCTGTGACTCAGTCGTTTTTTGAGTGCGGAACTCAGAGATAGCTTTTAATCCGGAGAAGTAAGCCGGGATGATAAGGCCGGGACAATGATTTTGCAAAGCGCCGGGTTCCGGCCACCTCACCACGCCGGACGAGCGGCCTGCGGTCGCGCTGATCCGGCTGATGAGAGAAATCCGACTTCCCGTGCCAGACCGCTCTTGCGGCGCAGAGCCACTTTTTTTACAGTACGTCGCGTCAGACCGAAATCCGCAAACGCATCATCATCTCAACAGGAAAAAAGCCTATGCCTCGTCACTGCCTGTCCATCATTCTGAGTCTTGCCGTCTTTCTGCTCGCCGCGTCGTGCAGCGCCCGAACCGAATCTGAAAAAACTGCGATGAACGAAAAGCCGAAAGCCGCCGGAAGCACACATCCCTTCACGCTGATGACGCTCGATCCGGGCCATTTTCACGCGGCGCTCGTGCAGAAGGAGATGAACGATCAGGTTTCACCGACCGTGTATGTTTATGCGCCTGAGGGCTTCGACCTGAACGAACACCTCAAGCGCATTGACGGCTTCAACACGCGCCCGGCCAGTCCGACAAAATGGGACGAGAAGGTTTATCGCGGCAGTGATTATCTGGAAAAGATGATTGCCGACAAACCCGGCAATGTCGTTGTCATCGCGGGCAACAATCGCAAAAAGACCGAATACATCAAGGCCAGCGTTGACGCGGGTCTGAACGTGCTGGCCGACAAGCCGATGTGCACTGATGAAAAAGGCTTCGAGCTGCTGAAGGATGCGTTCAGGTCGGCTGAAAAAAACAACGTGCTGCTTTACGACATTATGACCGAGCGGTACGAAATTACGACGATGCTGCAAAAGGCCCTGGCCAGTAATGCGAACGTATTTGGTGAGCTTCAGAAAGGCACGCCCGACAATCCGTCAGTCACCAAGGAGAGCGTGCATCATCTGTTCAAGTACGTGGCGGGCAAGCCGCTGCAGCGTCCCGCCTGGTATTTCGACACCGCGCAGCAGGGCGAAGGCATCGTTGACGTGACGACGCACCTGGTTGATCTGGTCTTCTGGGAATGCTTCCCCGAACAGCAGATTGAAACCAGCGACATTGTGCTGCTCAAGGCAAAACGATGGCCGACCGCAGTCACGAAAGATCAGTTTGCGAAAGTCACCGGGCTGGCTGATTTCCCTGACTTCCTGCGCGGAAAGCTCGATGAACAGGGCGTGCTGTCGCTGTATTCAAACGGCGAGATGACTTTCAAGGTCAAAGGCGTTCACGCGAAAACCTCAGTGATCTGGAATTACCAGGCTCCCGAAGGCGCAGGTGACACGCACTTTTCGGTGATGAAGGGCACAAAAGCCATCGTCACCATTCGCCAGGGCAAAGAAGAAAACTACCGGCCCGAACTTTACGTCACCGCGACCACGCCTGCGCAGAAAGCCGCCGTCGAAGCCGAACTGAAAAAAGCGATTGAGCAGATGCAGGCGACGTGGCCCGGCATCGCGCTCAAAACCGCAAAGGACGGCTGGCAGGTGACGATTCCCGACAAATACCGCGACGGCCACGAATCGCACTTCAGCCAGGTCGCAGCCAAATACCTGCGCTTCCTGAGCGAAAAGAGACTGCCCGCCTGGGAAGTGCCGAATATGATCGCCAAATATTACGTCACGACGCAGGCGCTCAAACTGGCGCAGCAGCAGAACAAGTAGTCTGGTTGTACTTATTGCGAAAGGATAAATAACACATGTATCTTTTCAATAATTGCCGCAATCGCCGACATACGGCGATGTATGGCAGTGGCGCCTTTTATGATTTGAACATAACTGGTCGTCAGTCGATCCTGGCTAAAGATCTTCTTTTCGGCGAAACGTGTATCGTTGCGTCGCTCGATGGAACTGGCGACATCTCTTTCGACTGGTACAAATTCTCGCGTGAAGTAGTAAAACCCGATGATACAGGTACGCCCTGCCGTGCTTTCTTTGGTGAGCACTTCAAAACCGAAACACTTTCACGCAGCGAGGCGATGCGCGACGGCGTGTACTCAGGATTCTTTGACAAGAATGGACACTTCAAACGACTGTCGGTACATCACCATTCACATCCAGAAAGTTGAGCTGACTCTCACCTGAAGCCTGACGGTCTCAGGTTACAGCAGCCAGTCCGTTTGTCGGGCATACCTGTCAACCGCGACTGATGAGGTGAGTATCAGGGAAAGTATCGGATGGGCAGCAATGCGGCGGGCTGAAATGTTCAGTTCGCCGCCTTTCTGTTTTTGCGTTTGGCTGGCGCGGCGGGCAGTGAAGGAGCGGCAGGCCGGTGTGTGCCAATCGGAATGACCTGGCCCGGCTGTTCGGCTCCGGGCTGATGGTCGGCAATCGCGTAGCGGGCCTGGGCAAGCAGGCGCTGCAACTGGCTGAGTTGTCGCGCCGCAAGCGGGATGGTCTTTTCCACCTGCCAGCCGCCGCCGAGGTCGCTCCACGTACTCAGTTGCAGCGTGACCACTGCTTCGCCGCCTTCCTGAGTCACCACGACATCAAGCCGCGTGTTGTCAATGCCCGTACTCAGACCGCCCACAGAATTGCTTTTTCGTTTTGACATAACTGATGAAGACTGCGCGCTGAAATGAAACTTCTGGTGCAGGCGCATTCTATTTTGCAACGGAATTTTGTCAAGCAGTTCACAGAACCGTCACAAGGAACGCAGGCGTCCCGCCTGCCTGTCTTTCTTTCAATGCACCTTGATCGAAACACAGGCAGGCGGGACGCCTGCGTTCCTTGTGACGCGATACAGGCAGGCCGCAACGCCTGCGCTCCTTGTGATGCGCGGTCAACACCTGCGTTCAGTCTGCTGCCGGTTGCATGGTAAGATTGCCGCGTTGCGATCTCTGCGTCAGAGATTGCGCGATTACCAGACCGGAGGGAATTGAAATGCCGACGATTAAATGCACGCGCTGCGAACAGAAAACCGAAAGCCTGGCGAGGCCGCCGTTCGGTAATGCGCTGGGCAAACGAATCTTTGAGAATATCTGCGCGAACTGCTGGAAGGCCTGGGTCGCCACTCAGAACCAGCTCATTAATCATTACGGCCTGAGCACGATCAATCCCGAACACCAGCAGTTTCTGATTCAGAATATGGAAGCCTTTCTGTTCGGCGCGGGTGAGCAGGCTGAAATTGACACCTCGATGCAGGGCAAAATTTCGCATCAGTAAACGGCGGCGATGACGGCTCGCGGCAGGGCGCAAACTCTGAAATTGACAGAGTTGAAGGCAAAGTAATAACCTTGCGTTCTGACCTGAAAAGGCATCCTCCGGCTCCCTGAAATTTGATGACCGGCTGGTGGCAACCGCTTCCGGAGCAAGTAACAGCTATGATGAGAGACAGGAAGTACATTGGCATTCTGCCTGACGATGATCCCGACATTCAGGTAATCAGTGATTTGTCAGCACCGAATCCGGGGCACGGTTCCGGCAACGGATCGAGCAGTCTGTGGGCCGAAGCCCGCTCGCTGCTGCGCGACATTCTGTTTGCCGGAGCGATTGCGCTCTTTATCATCTTTTTCGTCGTGCGTCCGGTGCGCGTCGAAGGCGAAAGCATGCTGCCGCGACTCGAAGACCGCGACCGCATTTTCGTCAACCAGTTCATCTACCCGCTGCGCGAATGGATGGGTGATGAAACGCCGATCAGGCGCGGCGATATTGTCGTGCTGTACTTTCCGAACGATCCGTCAAAATCCTACATCAAGCGCGTCATCGGGCTGCCCGGCGAAGAGGTGCGCATCGAAAAGGGCAAGGTTTACATCAACGGCGTCTATTATCCTGAGCCGTACATTGCCGACCGTTACTTCTCGAACGAAACTCTGTCCAGTGTGACCGTCAAGGAACATCACTACTTTGTCATGGGCGATCATCGCAACAACAGTTACGACAGCCGCAACTGGGGGCTGGTGCCGGAGAAATACATTTACGGCAAGGCGATCTTCCGGTATTACCCGTTTGTTCCGCTCGAACACATCGGACGCCTCGAATAGCCAGTGACTGACAGTTCAGCAGCATCAGCGCGGATGGCCCGGCAGCAGCCTTTCCGCGCTTTCATTTATCAGCGCCAGTCAGTCGGGGCGCTGAAATCAGAATCATCAGTTCGCTTCCGGTATGCTCACCAACCTTCGACTTCTGCTCGATCTGCTGTGGCAGCCTGCTGCCGCCACGCGCCGGATTCGTGACCGCGCTCCGGTGGCCTTTGCCTTTTTCGTCGCGTGGCTGCTGACGACCATCTACTTTCTGGCTTCGGTGATGCTGTTTTTTTATGCGGCCAGCGGCGATGCCCGCAGCCTGTCGGTCGCAGGCCGGGGCGAACTCACCGGCCCGCCGTCGCTGGGCGTTTTCGGATTGAAAAGCGGGGCGATGTCGGGGTTGCTGACGGTGCTTTTCATTGCGGCCATTTACACGCCGACGGCCATTCTGCTGGCGGGGATGTGGGAACGGCGCGGCAGTTTTTCGCTCGTGCTGCGCGAGGAATACGCGGCGACGGCGGCCTGCATTCTGCTTTCGTGGGCCGCTTCACTGCTCGTTGCGCTGCTGCCGCTCGTGATGATCGGCTGGCAGAGCGCGCGCGGCGAAAGCGATACGGCGCTGGCTTACGCCGGGCTGGCGCTGCTTATTCCGCTCGGAATTTTTGCGGTGCTGACGGCGATTTCAATCAGCACGGTCTTTCGCCTCGGCTGGATTCAGTCCCTGGTGACGACGCTCGGCGCGTCGCTGTCGCTGATTGCGCTGCCACTGCTGATGCAGGCGGTCACGTTTATCTGCGCCTCGCCGTTTCTGGCGCTGCTGGTGCTGTTTCTGCTGCGCGACCGGATTGATGATTTTATGGGCGCGCAGCGCGCGCGACAGTCGCTCAAACAGAACCTGCAAACAGCGACGCTCAATCCGGCTGACGCTTCGGCGCATTACCAGCTTGGCCTGATCTATCAGCAGCAGGGCGAACGCGACAACGCCATCGCAGCCTTCAAACGCGCCATCGAAATTGACCCGCACGAAACCGACGCCCATTACCAGCTTGGCCGCATTGCCCGCGAACAGGGCCATCCCGACGAAGCCATCAATTACTTTGATACCGTCGTGCGTCAGGATGCCGCCCACAGCCAGCACGAAATCTGGCGTGAAATCGCGCTCACCTACCTGGCCGCCGGACAGTATCAGGATGCGCTGCAAATGCTCGACCGCTTTCTGACGCATCGCCCGTCCGATGCCGAAGGCCGTTACTGGCGCGGCCTGACGCTTTTCAACCTGGGCCGCATGGACGAAGCCGAAACCGAAATGAAGACCTGCATCGAATCGGTCAGAACAGCTCCCGCCTACAAATACCGCACCGAAAAACGCTGGCTGCACCTCGCTCAGAACTTCCTGCGCGAACGACAGGCGTAATCAGAAATCGAACAAGGAGCGCAGGCGTCACGGCCTGCCTTTGTTTCGCTAAAGGCGCATTGATTGAAGCAAAGCAGGCGAGACGCCTGCGCTCCTTGTAACGCTCCCCACAACTCCAGGCCGTTGCCCCAAACCACAACTTCAGGGAGACGGTGTTCGGAGTTCCAGCTTTAGCTGGTCTGCTTTATTCCAGCCACCAGCTAAAGCTGGAACCCGAACACCGTCTCCCTGAAGGGCGGGATGAAATTTTCAGTTGAGCCGCCACCGTGCGCCGATGAATTGCAGGTGGACGCGGATGATGCCGTCCGGGTCGGTCATGCGATTGGCCACGCGGGCAGTGACGACGTTGACGCCGTCCGGGCTGAGCAGGCGCACGTGCTGGCCTTTTTCGATGGGCAGCGTAGTCGGGATGACGGCCTGATCTTCGGTCAGATTGCGGGTCAGGGTTTCTTCGCGGGCGATGACCTGACCGGCAGGATTGAGCGATTCGATGATGACTTCAAAGACTTCAGCGGCGGTTTCGTCTTCGGGCGCAGGCAGGCAGGCGCGCCAGAAACCATCTTTCTCTTCGGGCGGCGCCAGTTCGTAACGCAGCGTCGGATCAGCGAGAAAACTTTCCGGCGGAGTTTTACCAATGAAGGCCACGCCGATTTCGTACTGGCTGCCGCTGCTGCGGCCTGCGCCGAACATTTTGTAGGCGCGGGCAAAACGCACCAGCGCCCAGACCAGATAATTCGGCGTCTGATGATCGTACCGGCGAAGCTGCACCGGCATGCGAATTGTCAGGTGAATCAACTGGCCCGGTTGCAGCGAATGCCCGATGGTGAACCTGGCGCCGACCGGAGTGATGTCCTGGGTTTCGGTCTGCTCGACCCAGTGCCGCGTGGCTGTTTCACGGCACGTCACCTGTAACGGCAGAGCCATCTCAAGCCGCTGGTGCAATCGCCTCGGTTCGACTTTGTATCTCATCGGATCAGGTTACCTGGGGCTGCTGCTGGGTAACGCAGTGAATTGCGCCTAGACCCCAGACCAGTTCGGTACAGTCTACACTGATGACCCGCCGATTCTTAAATAGTTTTTGCAGCGTCTCAAGCGCCCTGATGTCATGGCGATGCCGGTAACTCGGCATCAGCACGACGTGGTTGGCAATGTAAAAGTTGGCGTAACTGGCCGGCAGCCGCTGCCCGTCATAAACGACCGGCCCCGGCATCGGCAGCGTGACAATCCGCAGCGGACGCCCGTCCTGATCCTTCATTGTTTTGAGCCGCTCGTAATTTTCCCGCAGCGGCTGGTAGTTTTCATCTGCCGGATCATCTTCGAGCACTGTCACCACCGTTGTCGGATTGACGAAACGCGTCAGGTCATCAATGTGACCATCGGTGTCATCGCCCACAATGCCGTCACCAAGCCACAGAATATTTGTCACGCCCAGATAATCGCGCAGGTAAGTCTCAATCTCTTCTCTTGAAAGCTGCGGATTGCGGTTCGGATTGAGCAGGCAGGATTCAGTTGTCAGCAGCGTGCCCTTGCCGTTGACATCGAGCGAGCCGCCTTCCATCACAATGCCGGGCGTAAAGAGCGGTTCGCCCGATTCGTGCGCGATGCGCGTCGGCACCACGTCATCCAGATCGTAAGGCGGATACTTGTTGCCCCAGGCATTGAAGCCCCAGTCAATGATCGCCCGTTCGCGCTTCCCTTCCGCCGTTTCACGCAGCACATAAATCGGCCCGTGATCGCGGCACCAGGCGTCATTGGTCGGGTTGAAGTGAAAGCGAATATTCGTCAGATCAACACCGGCTTTGACCAGCAGCTTGCGCACCCCGGCGGCAAATTCTTCATCGGCGACATTGATGCGGACAAGTTCGTTTTTGTGCAGCCGTTTGACGATTTCGACAAAGATGCCCGGCACGGGTTCAAAATTGCCGGGCCAGCTTGCTTCCTTGTGCGGCCACGACAGCCAGGTTGCTTCGTGCGGTTCCCATTCGGCAGGCATCCGGTAGCCGAGTTCTCGCGGAGTCTGATTTGTTTCAGTCATAAAAAGCGGAAAATCCACGAAGCCACACGAAGCAGCACAAAGAAAGACCAGACAGGATGAACAGGATTTTCAGGATGATTTTGACTGAAAGAACTCTGCTCATCCTGTGTGTCCTGTAAATCCTGTCAAAAACCTTCGTGTTTCTTCGTGTGGCTTCGCGGGAGTTTATTCGTCAATCATTCGTTTCGTGATTCCGGCATATGCGTCAATGCGCCGGTCGCGCAGAAACGGCCAGTGTGTGCGCTGCACGTCGAGTTTGCCGAAATCGCATTCGGCCATCAGAATCTCTTCCTGATCCACGCTGCCTTTGACCATTAACTGGCCTGACGGGTCGGCAATGAAGCTCTGGCCCCAGAACTGAATGCCTTCGCCGGGCTGATTGTCAGGACTCGGTTCGTGACCGACGCGGTTGGCGACGGCGACGTAAACGCCATTGGCGATGGCGTGGGAGCGCTGAATCGTTTCCCACGATGAATGCTGGCGTTCGCCGTATTCGGCCTTCTCGCCCGGATGCCAGCCAATCGCTGTCGGGTAAAAAAGAATCTGCGCGCCGGTCAGAGCTGTCAGGCGCGCGCCTTCGGGATACCACTGATCCCAGCAGACGAGGACGCCAACCCGGCCAAATTTTGTCTCGAACGATCTGAAACCAAGATCGCCAGGCGTGAAGTAAAACTTCTCGTAATAGAGCGGATCGTCAGGGATATGCATCTTGCGATACTTGCCGCACAGCGTCCCGTCAGCATCCAGCACAACGGCAGTGTTGTGATACAGCCCCGGCGCGCGGCGTTCGAACAGTGACGCGACAATGACGATGCCTTTGTCCCTGGCGAGTTTTGAGAAGGCTTCGGTTGATTCGCCGGGAATGGGTTCGGCGAGTTTGAAGTTTTCGTGATCCTCACACTGGCAGAAATAGCGCGAGCGGAAAAGCTCCTGCGTCGAAACGATGTTCGCGCCGCGGGCGGCGGCCTCTTCGACACGCGCCAGGCATTTGTCCAGGTTCTCTTGCGGATCACGGCTGCAACTCATCTGAATGAGCGCGACGTTTGCTTTGTCTGTTCTTCGGTTCATAGCGGTCTGATTATACATTGCGGCAGCTTGCGCACGCAGCGGCTGGTGAATTACCTTGTCAGCGTCGCTCCGCAGGAAAGCTCTGTAAAATTTATGATCGAGGAACCACAAATCATCCCGCCGGACGCTGGCCAGGCAGCCTCTGACGGACTGCTCTCAGACCTGCCTGAACCTGAAATCATTCCGGTTTACGTGCCGCCGCCCAAATCATTCGTGCGCGAATATTTTGAAATGGGCGTCATCACGGCCATTCAACTGCTTTTTCTCTGGACGTTCATCGCGCAGGGAATGATGGTGCCGACCGGTTCGATGCAGAACACCATCAATATTGGTGATCGCTTCTTTGCCAATAAATTCATCTTCGGGCGCAATACGCCGGTGCTTGGCCGGTTGCTGCCCGCGCGCGACATCAAACGCGGCGATGTGATTATTTTCAAATTTCCTGAAGACCCGAAGACCAATTACGTCAAGCGCGTCATTGGCGTGCCCGGCGATCACGTCATCGTGCGCGGAACAAAGGTGTTCATCAACAGCCGCGAACTGCCCGAACAGCACGTCACGATCAGGCAGGAAACAGGCCCTTCGGCATTGCCGATCATCAAAGCTGATCCGGCCCCGCCCGGCGCAACTTACAAGGTTTATTACGAAGACGGAGACGAGGACGAACCAGGCTTCGTTTCGCCGGGAATGAAGTACGGTGTCGGTGAACCGCTCATCGTGCCGGAAGGCAATTATTTTGTGATGGGCGACAACCGCGACAACAGCCTCGACAGCCGCTACTGGAAGTTTGTGCCGCGCGACAACATCATCGGCCACGCGCTCTATGTTCACTGGTCATACAACAGTCACGAAGCGCCGACAATGCGCACCGGCAGCCTGTGGCGCAATCTGATCACCGGCATCAACTGGAATCGGATTGGCAGCGCCGTCAAGTAAGTGCAGGAAAGGAACCGCCCCAATGACCAATGAGGAACTCAATGCCCGCTTTGCGCTGGTGGCTGATCATCTCGGCAGTGTGGCCCGCAGTCGGGATCATCACGATGAGTTTCTGAACCGGCTTGAGGAAGGTCTTGATGACCTGCGCACCGAAGTGCGAATCAGCCTGAACCGCACCAGCGCCAATCTGGACGAACTGCGCAGCATCGTCCGCACCGCTGTCCGCGCGGGCATCCGCGAACGCCGGGAAAGACACCGCGCAGAGGAAAACCTGCGTCAGCAGATGATCGAAAGAGATGAAGCCCTGAGGCAGCGGCTTCTTGAAATTGAAGTGCAACACAGGCAGCGGATGGAAGAGATCGAACAGCGCAATGAGCAGCGCCTTTCAAGAATGGGAGCGGCGATTGAACGGATGACCGAAGCGGTGATGACTTTTGCTGAGCGCCGTAACGGACAACAGCACTGAAACTTCAGACAAAGAGACCGCAAACGCCTCTGATTAACTGACGTGATGGAAAAGCTGGCGACAGGCAAGGAAGCACCGGTCATTATCCCGGCACTGACAGTGGCAGACAGCCCGCTGCTCAATCGTGAACTGAGCTGGATTGAATTCAACCGTCGCGTGCTGGAAGAGGCGCTTGACCAGTCGCAGCCGCTGCTGGAACGGCTCAAGTTTCTTTCGATCTTCTCGACCAACCTCGACGAATTTTTCATGGTGCGCGTTTCCGGGTTGCAGGAACAACTGGAAGCCAATCCGCTGCACCTTTCGCCCGACGGACTCAGCCCCGCGAGCCAGTTGCGACAGATTGCCGACAAGCTGCGATCACTGCTTGGAACGCAGATGCAGTGTTTGCGCGAACAGATCCTGCCGGGCCTCGAAAAATACGGCGTGCGCATTGTGCCTTACGCCGAGTTGTCGCCGGAGCAGCGCGATGAACTGCGCAATTATTTTTATGATCGCATCTTTCCGGTGCTGACTCCGCTCTCGGTTGATCCGAGTCATCCGTTTCCGTACATCTCAAATATCAGCCTCAACCTCGGCACGCTGGTCGCGCCGCTTGAACCCGAAGAGGACGAAGAGCCGAAATTTGCGCGCGTCAAGCTGCCGCCGAATGTGCCGCGCCTGATTCCGGCTGGCGAAGGCTACAGCTTCACGCTGCTTGAAGAACTGATGGCCGCGCACATCGAATCGCTCTTTCCTGGCATGCGCGTGCTTGAATGTTCGCCGTTTCGCATCACGCGCGACGCCGATATTGAAATCGAAGAGGACGAAGCGGGCGATCTGCTCAAGACCGTCGAGCAGCAGCTCCGGCAGCGCCGTTTCGGTTTCGGCGTGCGCCTTGAAGTCACTGCCGGAATGAGCGCGCACATGGTCAGGCTGATGCGCAGTTCGCTTGAACTCGAAGAGTATGATGTTTACACGATTGACGGGCCGCTCAACATTCCCGACCTGATGGCGCTTTACAAACTCGACCTGCCGGAACTCAAGGACAAGCCCTTTACGCCGGTCACGCCGCCCGCGCTGCGCAACGCTGAATCTGTCTTTGACGCGATCCGGCATCAGGACATTCTGCTGCATCATCCTTATGAATCGTTCGCGCCGGTCGTTGAATTTCTGCGCGCGGCGGCGCGCGATCCGAATGTGCTGGCCATCAAACAGACGCTTTATCGCGTCGGTTCGGCTTCGCCTGTGGTTGAAGCGCTGATTGAAGCCTCCGAACGCGGCAAGCAGGTCGCGGTGCTGGTTGAACTGAAGGCGCGCTTTGACGAAGAGAACAACATCATCTGGGCGAAGCGGCTGGAAAAGGCCGGGGTTCACGTGGTCTACGGTGTGCTGGGACTCAAAACGCACGCGAAGGTGGCTCTCGTCGTCAGGCAGGAAGGCGGCATGCTGCGGCGTTACGTGCATCTCAGCACGGGCAATTACAACCCGGTCACGGCGCGCATTTACACTGACCTCGGACTCTTTACCTGCCATCCCGATTTTGGCGCGGACGTGTCGGAACTGTTCAATTATCTGACCGGCTATTCGCGGCAGGCTGATTACCGCAAGCTGATTGTGGCGCCGGTCAATATGCGCGAGCGCCTGCAAATGCTGATTCGCCGCGAGGTGAAACACCACCAGGCCGGGCGGCCCGCAGGCATCGTCGCCAAATTCAACAGCCTGACCGACACGCAGTTGATTGAGGAATTGTGCGCCGCCTCACGCGCCGGAGTGCCGATTGACCTGCTCGTGCGCGGCATTTCGTGCCTGCGTCCGGGGCTGCCGGGTCACAGCGAAACGATTCGCATTGGCAGCATCGTCGGACGCTTCCTTGAACATTCGCGGGCTTATCACTTCATCAACGGCGGGCAGGATGAAATTTATCTGGGCAGCGCCGATCTGATGAACCGCAATCTTGATCGCCGCGTCGAAGTTCTCTTTCCGCTTGAAGACGAACGCATCAAAGAACGCGTCCGCCGCGAAGTGCTGGAACTCGGCCTGATGGACAACGTCAAAATGCGCTGGCTGCAACCGAACGGCACTTACCGGCGCGCTCAGGTCGCAGAGAATGAAAAGCCCTGTGATTATCAGGCCGCGCTGTTGTCACCTTCGCCGACTTAAGACCAGATCAGAATCACTGACAGAACGCACTGCATGAAAAAACAACTGCTCTGGCTGATTGTCATCAGCCTGTCGCTCACACCATCCGCTTACGCCTGGGATGCGGTCGGCCATAAAACCGTCGCCCGCATCGCCTGGGACAATATGAAACCGCAGACGCGCGCCCGCGTCGTGGCCATCCTGAATGCCGCGCCCGCCGATTCAGACATTCGTCGCCTGTTTCTGGATGAAAAGCTGCCGCCCGAAATTCGCGCCCGCGAATTTTTCATGGGCGTCAGCAACTGGGCCGATTTTATGCGCGATGAAGCGTTCCCCGAACGCCGCGCCAGGTATCACAAGCCGACCTGGCATTACTGCGACTTTTTCTGGGAAGAGACGCCCGCCGGGCCGCGCAACCGGCCTGATCTCAAACCCGATGCCGAAAACGCCATCGAACGATTGCAGATGATGCGCTGGCTGCTTGGCGATGACTCTCGCCCTGACGAAGAGCGCGCGATTGAACTGGCCTGGGTGCTGCACGTGGCCGGTGACGTTCACCAGCCGCTGCATTGCAGCGCCCGCGTCACCGCCGAAGAACCGAAAGGCGATCAGGGCGGCAATCTTTTCAAGCTCGAAGAAAAGCGGCCCGACAAGTCGTATCAGTACAACCTGCATTCATACTGGGATTCGATTGTCGGTCGCGTGATGCCGAAACAGGCCGACGAAAGCGAGGCTGATTACATTGGTCGCGTGGCAAAGCAGATTCAGACGCGACACGCCAAAGCGGATTTTGAAACGAAGCTGCGGCCTGATGAATTCAGCGTGTGGGTGATGGAAGGCTTTGAGACTTCAAAAGCGAAACTCTATCCGCCTTCGCTCAAACGGCTGGAAATGCCCGCGCAGGCTTACCAGGACAGCGCGTGGCAGATTGCGGAACCGGCGCTTGCGCTGGCCGGTTATCGCCTGGCCGAGACGCTTGACCGGCTTTTTGGCTGGTGAATCCGGTAAAATCCGGCGGTAGAGACACAAAGACCGCAGGGCTGACGAAGCTTTGCGGTCTTTGTGTCTGTGCCGAAAGACCTAATTGAAATTCAGCCTGAGGGCGAACTGAATCTGGCGCGGATCTTCAGTGCCGGTAATCACGCCGAAGTTCGCCGCTCCGAGTCCGGTTCCCGGAGCCACGAAGTTGGCCCGGTTGAAAACATTGAAGGCTTCAGCGCGAATTTGCAGCCTTGTCTTTTCAGTCAGCCCGAATTCGCGCTGAAGTGAGAGGCTGGTGGAAAAATACCCCGGTGTGCGCAGGTTCGGGAGTGTGCGCGGCGCATTGCCGAATTTGTAAGGCGCGGGCTGCGCGAAGGCCAGCGGATTGAAATACTGCCGCAACCGGTCAGCTTTGGTCCTGGCTGATGACTGCACCTCACCCACAATGTCAGGCCTCAGGGCATTGAAGGCCAGTCCCTGTAGTGACGCATTCGTCGCGCTGATCGACAGCGGAAAGCCGCTCTGCGCCTGGGCAATCGCGTTGACTGAAAACCCGCCGATGATTCGGGCGAGCAGGCCTTCCCGTACAAAGCGCCGCTCACGCCCGAATGGCAGCACCCAGGTCACGTCACCAATGAAGCGGTGTCTGACATCAAAGTTCGAGAGTGATTTGTCAGCGCGGCGGTTGTGGTAATCCTGGTAGTACTGAATCTGGATCGTCTGGTTGTTGAGCGACATCGAAGTCAGGTCGTCAATGGATTTTGAGAAGGCGTAAGCCGCGCTGAAGGTCAGCCCGGCGTTCGCGCGCCGCGAAACGGTGAGTTGAAGTGAGTGATAGCTCGAATGCGATTCGTTCTGACTGTAGGAAACAACGTTGCCGAACTGCGGAAAGGGACGCAGCAGTTGCGCCACCGTCACCGTCGAACGGCCCAGGATCGAAGTCGCCGCCGGACGCTGATCGGCGGGCAGATTCAGAAACGGATTCGGCACGGTCAGATTACCGAGCGGCACTCCGTTGACGACTTTGCCTGCGATGACCAGCGCTGCCGACGAAAGCTGATTGATGTCGGTCGCGCCGCTGAGCAGTCCGATACCAGCGCTGCCTGCATATGCTGCTTCAACGACGATGCCGCCCCACAGTTTGCGCTGCACATTCAGGTTCCACTGCCCGATCAGCGGCTGCCGGATGTTGCGCAACCGCACCGGAATGGACTGCTGCCCGAAGCCTGTCAGCGGGCCGGGATAAGCATTGACCGGCTGCACAATGCCGGACGGAAACGGATTGCTCAGATTCGTTCCCGGCGTCGGGCTGATGCCGTTGTTGAGTGAGGCAATCAGTGGCGTTTCGGCCAGATCCATCATCGCCGCCGTGACGTTGTTGAAGCCGCCGCCGCCGAGCGGCGCATAGATGATCGCGCTGCCCGCGCGAATCACTGTCTGCTCATTGACTCTGAACGCCAGCCCGATGCGCGGCCCGAAGTTGTTGTAGTGGCGATCATAATTTTCACGGTTGCTGACGCCGCCGCGCCCGACCGGCGTGACGACACCGCGCAAAGCGATGGTCTGCGTTCCCAGTCCTGTCGCTCCGGGGAAGGCAACGGTGATCTGACTGACGGGAAACTGCGCCTTCAGATCGAAATTCGAGAGCCGGTTGAAGCGTTCCGTATTCGGCGTTTCAAGTTCCCACCGCAGGCCGAGATTGAGCGTCAGGCGATTGTTCACCTGCCAGTCGTCCTGCGCGAAGACCGCGTAGTATTGGCTCTGAATCGCAGGCTGTGGCGCAATGCCCAGACGGCCCGCAGCCGGATTGCCGAGCAGCAGGGCCGCAATGGCGTCGCCTGTCTGCGGCGTCGCTTCAACCGGGACCCGCTGCGTGAAGCCGCGCGAGAAGGTGAAATTGCCCGCCGGATCATCGGGCCGGTAGTTGTACATCCGATAAACCCGTTCGTTTGCGCCAAGCCTGATTGAATGCCCGTCGCGCAGCAGGCTCACATCCTGATTGAGACTGAAGACGTCCTGATTGTTGTGATAGAACCCGAAATTGCGCGGCGGCCCGAGCGCTGTATATCCGCCCGGATTAAGCGTCGGAAAAATTCCTGTGTCGTCCGAGGCCGCCGCAAGATAAGGCGGCAGGCCAAGCGAGGTCACATCAAATCCGCGCGAAAAATGGGTCGCGTCATTATTGAAGCGCGTGAACCCGGCATTCAGATGCAACACCAGTTTCGCTGAAAGCGTGTTGACGTAATTGAGCGCCCAGGTACCCGGAACTGACGACTGCTTCGGATTCTGCACAGGCGAAGCAATACTGGTCGGGAACGGGCCGGAGTTAAAAAGAACGTTGTGATCTTTAATCACTCGCCCGAAAAGCAGCTGCGTCTGAGAGAAGTTGTAATCCAGGCGCGCCGTGATCTGGTAATTGTCGGTCGTGGCAAGTGCGTTCGTCACATAGTTGTTGCTGAATCCGGGGCCGCTGGTGTTCTTCAACCCGTCAGCATTCGGCAGCGGGTAATAATTAACAGCGGCCTTTCCCACCGGATTGATGAGCGCAGCGGGAATGAAGTTGTCAGCAAACGCCACGCGCGAACCTGCGCCGGGCTGACCTGCCGCCACGACTGTACCCGGAACATAAATCTGTCCGGTGCGCGCCGGAATCAGGTTACCTTTTGTATCTACGACCATTACGCCGGGAATCGCCGCTCCCAGCAGTTCCGAGAAATCGCCGTTGCGCATCTTGAGCGTCGGCACGGTGGACGGCTGTTGTCTGGTCTGCGAAATCCGCAGCGCCTCATAGTTAAAGAAGAAAAAAAGATTGCTGCGTCGACCGAACCATTTGCCGTCCCGGCCAGACGCGGGCAGCCAGACCGGCCCGCCCAGATTGCCGCCAAACTGATTGAACCGCAGTTGCTCCTTCACGCCTCCCGGCCTGGCATTGACAAAAAAGCTGCGTGCATCGAGCGCATCGTTGCGCAGGTATTCAAAAAGCGTCCCGCGCAGTTCGCTGCGGCCTGAACGCGTCGAAAAATTGAGCGCGCCGCCGCCGGTGCGCCCGTATTCTGCCGGGAAGGAGTTGGTCACAATCTGAAATTCCTGCACGGCATCGGGCGATGGCCGCAGCGAAATACGATTGTCGCCTTTATTGGCCAGTGGAATGCCGTCCACCAGTGCTTCGGTGTTGAGCGTGCGCCCGCCATTGATTGAGATTTCGCCCGAAGCCGTCAGATCAGGATTTGCGCCGCGTGAGCCGGGTGCACTTGTCACCCCGATTTCAAGCTGTGCAAGCTGAAAAACGTTTCGCCCGTTCAGTGGCAGCGCTTCCACTCGTTCGCGGCTGACAATTCCGCCCAGCGAGCTGCTGGCAGAATCCAGTTGCACCTGCTCAACTGCCGAAACGTTCACCAGTTCCTGAATATCGCCTGCTGCCAGCGCAATGCTCAATTCAGCCATCTGGCCGACTTCGAGCCTGAGGCCGGGCTGGCGATGAGTTTTGAAACCGGCGGCCTGCACTTCCAGCGTGTAGCTGCCCGGTTCGAGCAGCGTGAAGACGTACTGCCCGCCTTCATCAGTCGTAAAGACTTTTCTGAAGCCGGTAGCAAGACTTGTCAGCGTGACCGTCGCGCCGGGAACAACCTGCCCGCCGCTGTCGCTCACCGCGCCTTTGAGCACAGCCGTTGCCGTCTGGCCCGAAGCTGAGCCATTCAGGCTGACAAACCACATCAGGAACGAACCTGCCAGATGAAAAATCCTGCTCTGCATACACTTCTCCCCTTCATCCGGCGCGCGCATCAGATGCCGCGCCCTGACGCCATAAAACCGACCTTAGTGGTAGGAATTAGGTTTACAAAAAAACCAGCACAAAGGCTGGAGAGATCAACAGTGACAGCTTACTGTTTTGAGGACGACTTCAGATTGATAACTTTCTGCTGGTCAGGCGAAACACACAAATCGGCAACGGTCGTCTGATCGAGCACGCCGACCAGCGCCGCGCGCGCTCTGGCCCAGAGCGTTTTCAGACCGCAGGCTGTTTCAAATTCGCAGGGTTCGTAATCGTATGAACTGACGCATCCCATTGGCGCAATTCTGCCATCCAGCGCCCTGATGACTTCACCCGCAGTAATCAGCGTGGCAGGCCGGGTCAGCCGATACCCGCCCCCGATGCCGACCTGTCCGTAAATCAGTCCGGCTTCCTTGAGCGTTTTCAGAATCTGTTCCAGATACTTGACCGGCACACGCCACTGCTCCGCGATTTCGCGCGCCGGAATGGTGTCACGCTCACTGTGTGTCGCCAGATAGATCAGCGCCCGCAGTCCGTATTCACTTCTGGTTGAAATGTTCATTTAATTCCAACTGTTATGGTGGGAGTTATAATTCAAGGCTGTGAGTTCGTCAATATTTTTCTGATGATTCTGCCCCCGCTACGGACCGAACAGGTTGACGCTCGACTCTGACTGCAGGGGATAATGCGGCAGCAGGCGATAGGTTTTCAAACCGATAACGACCGAATCGCCGGTTGACAACTCCATTTCATCCACATCCCATTTGGAGCGCGTCACGGTAACAGGAAGCCCTTCAGCCAGTTCACTGTCAATGAGCACCAGATTACGTGTCCGGTGCAGCGTGACATCGGCTTCATCCGACACCGGCACCCACAGCGTCAGGCGCAGCGTCAGTCTTTCACTGTGCCCGGCGTAAGAGACTTCTTCAACGACTGCCCGGCCCAGGTAATAAGGCGTATCGAGCAGTTGCGGCTGAAAATTCAGCACCGCATCTTCTGGCCTGAAGACCACCTTGACCGGCTGCCCTTCAGCCAGACGCAGCACGTCAGGCGGAGCATTCAGCCGCAATCTGCCGAGCCACACGCGGCCCTCGCGCCAGCGTCCGAGCAGCACATTGGCCGCGCCGAGAAAAGTCGCCACGAATTCAGTCTGCGGGCTGTTGTAAATTTCAAAAGGCGTCCCGATCTGCTCAAGCCGTCCCTGATTGAGTACAGCAATGCGGTCGGCAATTTCGAGGGCCTCTTCCTGATTGTGCGTAATGAAGATTGCGGGTGTCCGGCTGGCCTGCAGCAGTGAGCGAATGTCGCGGCGCAGTTCGAGGCGGGTCACATCATCAAGTGCGCTGAATGGCTCGTCAAACAACACGGCGGCGGGTTTGTAAGCGAGCGCCCGCGCAATCGCCACGCGCTGCCGCTGGCCACCGGAAAGCTGTGCCGGGTATTTATGCCGATGCTCGCGCAGGCGAGTGAGGTTCAACATGCCCTCAACCGTCGCACTGATCTGCGCTTTGTCAGCGCGGCGCATTTTCAATCCGAAGGCGATGTTCTGCTCAACCGTCTGATGACGAAACAGCGCATACTCCTGAAAGACCACCCCCAGACCGCGCTGCTGTGGCGACAGCGGATTGGCGGCTTGTTCACCGAGGTAAACAGCGCCTCTGTCGGGACGCTCAAGCCCGGCAATGATCCGCAGCAGGGTAGTCTTTCCGCTGCCTGAAGGGCCGAGAATGACCAGCGCTTCGCCTTCAGCCAGATCGAAGCTGACACCGGAGAGCACCTGCTGTCCGGCGAAATTACGAGTCAGATCTCTGACGCTGATGACGGGTATTGACCTGGCAGGACGCTCAGCCATACGCTTACATCACGCCTTCCAGCGTTTCTTTGGCCAGCGCCCGCACGACGGCGCGCATGTCGCCGTCATTTTCTTTCCACACCTTCAACTGCCGGTCGGCGCTGTTGCCGTTTTCGATCATCGTGTAAATGTGATTGATGTCCTGGCGTGAGCCGAGTTCGTCCACCACGTCATCAATGAATTCGAGCAGTTCCCTGAGCAGGTCGCGCACCGGCACTTCCTTCTGCTTGCCGAAATCAATCAGCTTGCCGTCCAGACCATAGCGAATTGCGCGCCATTTGTTTTCCTGAATCAGCGCGCGGTGATAAATCCTGAAGGTCAGGTTCTGGCGGTAGAGTTTGTAAAGTTTGGCGGTAATGGCCTGCAACAGCGCGGCGACAGCAAGGGCGTCGTCCACTTTCGGCATAATGTCGCAGATGCGGTATTCGAGCGTCGGGAAGAACGGATGCGGGCGCACGTCCCACCAGATTTTCTTGCCGTTATCAATGCAGCCGGTTTTGATCAGCAGGTTCAGGTAATTTTCAAATTCGCTCCACGACTCGAAGTGATCGGGGATGCCGGTGCGCGGGAAGTGTTTGAAGACTTCCGAGCGATAGCTTTTCATGCCCGTGTTGCGCCCGATCCAGAACGGCGAACTGCACGTCAGAGCCAGCACGTGCGGCAGCATATAACGCGCCTGGTTCATGACGGCAATCGCGGCTTCCTTGTCCTCAATGGCGACGTGAACGTGCATGCCGAAAATCAGCAGGGCGCGGGCGTGAAGCTGCATCTCTTCGATCAGTTGTTCATAGCGTTCGTGATCGGTGATCTGCTGATCGGCCCAGTGTGAAAAGGGATGCGTGGAAGCGGCCACAATGGTCAGGCCCTTGCGGTGTGCGAGTTCGGCAATCGTGCGGCGCAATTTGACCAGATCGGCGCGGGCTTCCCCGACGTTGGCGCAGATGCCCGTGCCGACTTCAACCATGGACTGGTGCATCTCCGGTTTGATCTGTTCGCCCAGAATCATCCGACCTTCGTCCATCATCTCGTTGACGCGTGAGCGCAGATCGCCGGTCTGCTGGTCAATGATCTGAAACTCTTCCTCGATTCCGATGGTGAATGCGTTGTCAAACGGCATGCGGGCCTCCGAAGATGTGGAGAGCGGGCGGAAACAAATGGTTCCACCCGCTCTTCCGGGGTTGCGTGTGCCTCAACTGGCGGTCAGGTTCAGGCGCTGGTGTCGTTCACGGTTGTTTTCTTTGAGCGCGTGGTGCGTGCGCCTTTCTTTGCGGCGCTGCCGGTCTTTCTGGCCGTCGTCTTTTTTGCCGTCGCGGTCTTCTTTGCCGCTGACTTCCGGCTGCGCGCCAGTTTGACCGGCGGTTCTTCCGGCAGTTCAGCGGCGGCTGAAGATGAATGCACATTCGCGCTGCCTTCGCCCGAATGCCCCGAACCGGAAGTTGCCGAGGCAGCGGCGCTCAGCACATCGTTGTCCAGAAAGCGATTCCAGCGGTGATGGCGCAGCGTCGGTTCGCCGTTCTTCGCGTAATCAACCAGCATATTTGCCACCGCGTTGACGATCCAGTTGAAATACGGTTCGGTCACTGACCAGATGTCAGCATCCGGCGCGGGGTTCATAAAGTCAATTGCGTAGGGGATGCCGTCCCGGATGGCAAATTCGACGGTGTTGAGGTCGTAGCCGAGAGCCTCGTTAAGCAGCCGCGTCTCGCGCACGATGCGATCTTCGAGTTCAGGCGAGAGCGGCGCTTCCTCGCGCGGCACATAGCGGCGGTTTTTCGGATCGTAAGGCATTACCAGCACCTCACGACGACCGACGCAGTAACAGCGCACGTACCCAGTAAAATCAATGAACTCCTGCAAGGTCATCGCCAGCGTGCCGGTCTGGTTGTAGCATTCCCACAGGTGTTCGAGCGATTCGACCTTGTAAACATCGCGCCAGCCGCCGCCATCGTGCGGCTTGAGAATCGCGGGCAGCCCGACGTAATCCACAATGCCCTGCCAGTCGAGCGGGAATTGCAGGTTGCGCAGCGACGCATCGGTGACGCCCTTGATGTAAGACCGCTGCGGCAGCAGCACTGTTTTCGGCACGGCCACGCCGAGCTTCGAGGCCAGCGAATAGTTGAAAAACTTGTCATCAGCCGACCACCAGAACGGGTTGTTGACGACGATGGCGCCGTTGAGGACGGCGTGCTTCAGGAAGGAACGATAGTACGGAATCTCGTGTGAGATGCGGTCAAAGATGAGCCGGTATTCATTGCCCTGCGCGTCAGCTCTGATGCCGCCGATGTTGATGTATTCGGCGGTCACGCCTGCATTCAGGCTGTTGATTTTTTCAATCAGGGCCGGGGGAAAGGTGTTTTCCATCCCGACCAGAATTCCGATTTTCATTACAATCTCCGTTGTGTTTGTGGACGTTCAGCCGCCGGAACGGGTCCTGCCGCTGGCGGCTGTCAGATTTCAATTGAGCATGAGTACAGTGCCTTATAATGGACTGCTGCCATCTGCCCAGCCTGTGCCGCGAGGCATGCTGACTGGCGCAAGGCTGGTAATCGCCAGGTTTCTCAGGTTATGATCTTTCGGCAGCGAGTTATCTGAGTAATCCAGGTTATAACCTGAAAGGTGTAAAAGTTCAATGAGTCTGACAAGGCTTTTCGTAGTGTGCAGACAGGCAGTTATGGCGCTCGGGCTGGTCGCGGTCGCCTGTGTTTTCAGTCTTCCGGTCAGCCAGGCCGGTGATAAAAATCCGCGTGCTGAAGATATCGCCGAGAAGGTGATTCTGGCTTATGGCGGGCGTCCCATGCTGTATGGCGTCCAGCGTAACGGCATCATTAAAAGCAATCTTAAGCTGCTCGCAGGCACGTCGGCCCGCGAAGGCCGCACTACCATCAAATTCATTCGCAAAAAGAAGTTCACCGAAGACCTGGTGATGCTGGAACTTGATCTGCCCGACACGAAATACGTGATCGGCTTTGACGGGCAGAAGACCTGGGCGCAGCTTAACGGCGAACCGCAGGAGCCGGATGAAGCGACAGTCAAAGCCTTCCGCACTTCGCACTTTCACAGCTATGAATCGCTGCTGCGGTACAAGGAAATTGATGCGAAGCTGGAGTACGCCGGTAATCAGAAGATCGGCCCGCTTGAACTCGACATCATTGACCTGATCCTGCCTGACGGCGAACGCACGCGCTATTACATCAGCCGCAAATCGCTGCGCATTCTTTATCTCGAATACGAAACCAGACCGAAGCCGGAAGCTGAGCCGGTCAAATACCGCTTTGAATTTGCCGATTTTCACGCCATCCAGAACACGCTGGTGCCTTATCACGTGCTGGTTTTTGAGAACGGCAAAAAGATCGAGGAACGCAAGGTGGTCGAAGTCGCCTACAGCGTGCAGATCGAAGAAAGCGCCTTCAAGACCGGAGGCGTGAACAAAGCGGCAGAAACCGCGCAGAAGCCTGGCTTCTGAACCGGTGCCGGAGAGATGAGCGAAGCGGCAGGTATTTACCTTCACATTCCGTTCTGCGCCACGCGCTGTCATTACTGCAACTTTGCCACCGGCGGCTATGAATCCGAACTGGCGCGGCGGTACGTGGCTGCCCTGCAATGCGAAATCAGGCGCGCCGGCGCAACACTCAGCGCAGCGCCTGCATTGCGCCGGGTTGACACAATCTATTTCGGCGGCGGCACGCCCACCACGCTTTCAATTGAACAGCTTGCCGGTCTGATTGAACTCTGCCGCTCTGAATTTGAAGTCGCGCCCGACACTGAAATCACTGTTGAAGCCAATCCCGGCTCAGTCTCGTTCGAATACCTGAAAGCCTTACGCCAGACCGGCCTCAACCGTCTGAGTTTCGGCGTGCAGTCGTTCGATGACGGCGAATTGCAGATGATCGGGCGCACGCACACCGCCGCCGATGCCCGCGCCGCGATTCACCTGGCGCGCGAAGCCGGATTCGACAACATCAGCCTTGACCTGATTGCCGGGCTGCCTGAACAGAAGATGGAAACGTGGCAGCGCAATCTTCGAGAAGCCTTTGCGCTCGAACCCGACCACCTGTCGGTTTACCTGCTCGAACTTTACAAAGACGCGCCGCTGCTGCATCGCATCCGGCGCGGCGAACTGCGCGCGATTGATGATGAACTGACGGTGGCGATGTATTTTGAATTGCTTGACACGGCAGCCGCGCACGGCTTTGAGCATTACGAAATCTCCAACTGGGCGCGTCCGGGCCGCGAGTCGCGGCACAATCTGAAATACTGGACTGGCGCGCCGTATCACGCCTTCGGGGTTTCCGCCGCCGGTTACGATGGCCACTCGCGCTGGTCGAACACGCGCAACATTCACGAATACCTGGAGCGCATCGAACGCGACGAATCAGCCATCACAGAACGCACCGAACTCAGCGATGACGACCGGCAAAGCGAAGCCCTGTTCCTGCGCCTCAGACTGAAGGACGGCGTGAATCTGACCAGTCACGAACATCGCTTTGGCGTCAGTGTGCGCGAACGTTACCGCGACGAACTGGAGCGCCTGAATGAAGCCGGGCTGATTGAACTGAGCGATGAGACGCTGAAAATTTCACGCGCCGGAACGGTGCTGGCGAATGAGGTCTTCGCGGCATTTATCTGAAGCCCGGAGGAATTTATGTCAGATGACAGTCTGGACAGGAAGATTGAATTCCTTGCGGAGCAGGAGGCAAAGCTGTTCGCCCGCCTGGAGAAAATCAGTGAGAATGTGGAACTGCTGACCGCTGACGTAAACAAACTCATGGAAGCCCAGACGAAAGCTGAAGCGGCTGCCGGGCAGCACGCAGAAAGAATCAGCAATCTTGAGGGCGCAATGGCGGCAGCGTTCAGTATGATCAATTCGCTGGCCGAACAGTCGAAAGAGACTGACCGGCGCGTTAAGGAAACGACAGCCAGTGTAAACATAGTTTCGGCCCGCGTGGATGATCTGACTGAGCGCATGGACAATTTTATTTCACTGCTCGTTGAGCGTTATTTCAACGAGCAAAATGGCAACGGAAAAAAGAAGAACGACGAGAACGATGATTGATCTGAGAAGCGACACTGTCACCCGCCCGACGCCCGCAATGCGCCGCGCCATGGCTGAAGCCGAAGTCGGCGACGATGTTTACGGCGAAGACCCGACTGTTAACCGGTTGCAGCAGCGCGCCGCAGAAATCTTCGACAAGGAAGCCGCGCTGTTTGTGCCGACCGGTTCGATGGGCAATCAGCTTTGCGTCAAGCTGCACACGCGGCCCGGCACCGAAGTCATCCTTGAAGAGCGCAGCCACATTTACAATTACGAAATGGGCGGATCGGCGGTCTTTTCCGGCGTCACGCTGCGCCCGGTGCGCGGCGAGGACGGAATGCTGACCCGCGAACTTGTGGCCGGAGCGATTCATCATCAGGCGCCTTATTACGTCACGCCGACCTCGCTTGTCGCACTCGAAAACACGCACAACATGGCCGGTGGTTCGGTCATGCCGCTCGCGGTGGCGGCTGAAATCTGCGATCTCGCGCATTCATTCGGACTGCCGGTGCATCTTGACGGCGCGCGCATCTTCAACGCTGCGGTCGCGCTCGGGACAACCGTTGCTGAAATTGCGCGCCCGTTTGATTCGGTGATGTTCTGTCTGTCGAAAGGCCTCGGCGCGCCGGTCGGTTCGCTGATTCTCGGCAGGCGCGATTTCATTGACGAAGCCAGAGCGTGGCGCAAACGTCTGGGCGGCGGCATGCGGCAGGTCGGCATTCTCGCCGCTGCCGGAATGATCGCGCTCGAAGAGTCACCGACGCTGCTCGCCGCCGATCACGCCAACGCCAGGCGGCTGGCTGAAGGTCTGGCCGAAATGCGCGGCGTGCGGATTGATCCCGAAACCGTGCCGACCAACATTGTGATTTTTGACATCGCTGAGACCGGCCTGACGACGACGCAGTTTTCCGCTGCGCTCAAAGCCGAAGGCATTCTCGCCAACGGCATCAACCCGCGTGAAATGCGCATGGTCACGCATTACGATGTCAGCCGCGAAGGAATCGAAAAAGCTCTGAAAGTCATGAAAACAGTGACTGGCAGTTAGTGGCCTGCGAACAGTAATCCTGCCGACCACTGACCACTAACCACTGACCACTAACCACTGCCTTATGATTATCGCCATTGACGGCCCCGCTGGCGCAGGCAAAAGCACGGTTGCAAAGGAACTGGCGCGACGGCTGGGGTATCTTTACATTGATACGGGCGCGATGTACCGCGCTGTGGCGTGGCGTGCGCTGCGCGAAGGCGTGGCGCTTGACGAAACCGACCGCATCAGCGCCATTGCCGAAAATTCCCGCATTGAACTGACCGGCACGGTTGACGCGATGCAGGTCATCATTGATGGCCGCAACATCACCGGCGAGATTCGCACGCCGCAGGTTTCGCAGGCGGCTTCGATTGTGTCGGCTATTCCGGCGGTGCGCCGCGCGCTCGTTGCCCGGCAGCAGGAGATGGGCCGCACCGGCAACGTCGTGATGGAAGGCCGCGACATCGGCACCGTAGTCTTTCCGGATGCTGACGCCAAGTTCTATCTCGACGCTTCGCCCGAAGCCCGCGCTCAGCGCCGCTATGCCGAAGACCTGGCCAAGGGTGTTGCCGTGAAATCGCTGGATGCGATGCAGCAGGAGATCGAATCGCGCGATTATCGTGACAAGACCCGCGAGGATTCGCCGCTCACGCTCGCTGATGACGCAATTCACATTGATTCGTCAGAAGCCGATGCTCAGGCCGTAGTCGAGAAAATCCTGTACATCGTGCAGTCGAAACAATCTCAAATCCCGAATTTCAAATCTCAGATTTCCTGATGTTCACCGGAATCATCGAAGAAACAGGCACGATCAGAAAGATCACCACCGCTACCGACAGCGCGCGCGTTGAAATTGCCGCCCGCACCGTGCTTGATGGCTCCCGCATCGGTGACAGCATTGCCGTCAACGGCGTCTGTCTGACAGTCGTTGAAATTTCCGGCCGGAGTTTTTGCGCCGATGTCTCAGCCGAAACGCTGCGCCGCACCAGCCTGCGTCAGATGCGCGCCGGAACCCGCGTCAACCTTGAACGCCCGCTGATGCCTTCATCACGCCTCGGTGGACATATCGTGCAGGGCCACGTTGACGGCACGGGTGAATTTCTCGAAGCGCGCCCCGAAGGCAATGGCCAGATTGTGCGCATCGGCTTTCCCGCACAACTCGCCCGGTACATCGTCGAAAAGGGTTCGATTACTGTTGACGGCATCAGCCTGACCGTCGCTGCGCTCGGTGAGACGTGGTTTGAAATTGCTGTCATCCCGCACACCTGGCAGGTCACGAATCTGTCGGCGCTCAAACGCGGCGATGCAGTGAATCTTGAAGTTGACATCATCGCCCGCTACGTCGAGCGAATGATGCAGTCACGACTGAACGAAGCGGGCGGGCTGACGCTGGAGAAATTGCAGGAACTGGGATACTGACCTGTTCGACAAGCTGCCAGCTTGTCGCGGCTTTGCTCAACAGAGCCGCTTACAGATGCAGTTATTCAGTTTGCCAGACACCGACAAGCTGGCAGCTTGTCGAACAATATTCAGGAGACTCCGACTATGAAACGCTCAAGGCTGTCAGTTTTGCTGCTGCTTGTTGCCCTCGTCTTTTCAGGCCTTCCGACCTCGGCGCAACAGGCGCAGCCGAAGAAAGATCCGAACGATCCGATTGAAAAGATCAGGGATGAAGGAATGAATCGCTCGCAGGTGATGCAGACGCTCAGTTACCTGACTGATGTGATCGGCCCGCGCCTGACGGCGTCGCCCAATCTGAAGCGCGCCAACGAATGGACACGCGACAAGCTGACTGAATGGGGCTTGCAGAACGCGCACCTCGAAGCGTGGGGGCCGTTCGGTCGCGGCTGGTCGCTCAAATCATTTTCGGCTGAAATCATCGCGCCGCAGGGCATTCCGCTGATCGCTTATCCGCGAGCCTGGTCGCTCGGCACAAATGGCCCGCTCACGTCTGACGTGGTCTTTGTTGACGCGAAGGAAGAAACGGATCTCGAAAAATACAAGGGCACGCTCAGGGGCAAAATCGTGCTGAGTTCTCCGATTCGTGAAATCAAAGCGCACTTTGAACCCGAAGCGCGGCGGCTGACTGAAAAGGAACTGCTGCGCCTGGCTGACGCGCCCGACCCGGCAAAGGACAGAGCAGGCGGGCCGATGGCGATGATGTCGAACCCGCGCATGCAGGAGTTCATCAAGGCCGCAATTCTCGATGCAAAGAAACTGAAGTTCTTCCTTGATGAAGGCGCGGCGATGGTGTTGTCTCCCTCGCGCTCAGGCGACGGCGGCACGATCTTCCTCGAAAACGCCGCAGTGCCGCGTGAAATCAAGGCGACCGCGCCGATGCAGGCGGTGATGGAGCTGTTTATGTCGCCGGTGAATCCCTGGGACAAAAACGCTCCGGCCAATCTGCCGCAGGTGACGGTGGCGAATGAGCATTACAATCGTCTGGTGCGCCTGATTCAGGCTGGTGAAAAACTGCAGGCCCGCGTCAACCTGGCGGTGCAGTTTCACGACAACGATCTGAACTCTTACAACACGATTGCTGAAATTCCCGGCACCGACAGGAAAGATGAAATCGTGATGGTCGGCGCGCATATGGATTCGTGGCACAGCGGCACCGGCGCGACCGACAACGGCGCGGGCTGCGCGGTGGCGATGGAAGCGGTCAGAATCCTGAAGACTCTGAACCTGCAGCCGCGTCGCACGATTCGCATTGGCTTGTGGAGCGGCGAAGAGCAGGGATTGTTCGGTTCACGCGCTTACGTCAGGGATCATCTTGGCGCGCGCGCTGATGCCGGTTCGCCGCAGGCCGAAATGGCCGCGATGATGGGCGGCGGCCCCGGCGCAAAGATCAACACCAAACCCGAGTACGACAAGTTCTCGGTCTACTTCAATCTCGACAACGGCACCGGCAAGATTCGCGGCGTCTATTTGCAGGGCAACGAAGCGGCGCGCCCGATCTTCCGCGACTGGCTGATGCCGTTCCGCGACCTGGGCGCGGCGACGCTTTCGATTTCAAACACCGGCGGCACCGATCACCTGTCATTCGACGCCATCGGATTGCCGGGCTTTCAGTTCATTCAGGATGAAATCGAATACGACACGCGCTCGCATCATTCAAACATGGATGTCTTTGACCGGATTCAGGCTGATGACCTGAAGCAGGCGGCGACGATCATGGCCGCGTTTCTCTACAACGCCGCGATGAGCGAAGAGAAGTTTCCGCGCAAGCCTGCGCCGATGAAACCATAACTGTATGCGCGGCGAATCAGCGATGAATATTTGAAGTCCGATGCGAATGGAACACGGATAAAACTGATGCGGCAGATCAGGACAGATCGGAATCCGTTCTGATCTGTCCTGTCCGTTCAATCCGTGTTCCATTCTGAGAAACGGAATAGAACACAGATGAAACTGATGCGACGGATTGAACCTGATCAGATTCGTCCTGATCTGCCGCATCCGTCTCATCCGTATTCTATTCAGCCTCTCGTTTCAAAAACTTCCCGAATGCTGAAACAGCGATGAACTCTGATTCGCTGTCCTTTTGAACCGAATGCATTTCGCCACCATCGAACAAGCCATTGAAGACTTTCGCGCCGGGCGAATGGTCATCATCACCGACGACGAAGACCGCGAAAATGAAGGCGATCTGGCCTGCGCGGCGGAACTGGTCACGCCTGAAATCATCAACTTCATGGCCCGCGAAGGTCGCGGCCTGATCTGCATGCCGATGACCGAGGAGCGATGCGATGAACTCCGCCTGCCGCTACAGGTGTCGCACGAAGAGAACTCATCCGGCTTCGGCACGGCCTTTACTGTTTCCATCGAAGCGCGGCGCGGCGTGACGACGGGCATCTCGGCGGCTGATCGCGCGACGACGATTCGCACGGCGGCTGATCCGCGCACGAAAGCCGCTGATCTGGCGCGCCCCGGCCACGTCTTTCCGCTGCGCGCCCGCAAAGGCGGCGTGCTGATGCGCCCCGGACAGACCGAAGCGAGCGTTGATCTGGCGCGCATCGCGGGACTGACTCCGGCGGCAGTAATCTGCGAAGTGATGAATGAAGACGGTACGATGGCGCGGCTGCCGCAACTGGTCGAATTTGCGAAACGTCATCGCCTCAACATCATTTCAGTCGCTGATCTGATTCGTTACCGCCTGCGCACCGAAGTCTTTGTGCGCCGCATTGCCGAAGCCGACGTGCCGACCACGCACGGCCTCTTTCGCGCCGTTGCCTTTGAAAACACGCTCAACGGCGAAATCCACCTGGCGATGGTAATGGGTGAAATCAAAGCCGATGAACCGGTGCTGGTGCGCGTTCACACGCAAATGGTGCTGAGCGATGTTTTCGGCAGCCTGCTTGATGATCGCGGCGCGCAATTGCAAAGCGCCCTGCGAATGATTGCGCAGTCCGGGCGCGGAGTAGTGCTGTACCTGAAACAGGAAATGATGGGCATCGGCCTGGTCGCCCAACTGCGCAGCCTCGAACGCGCACAGGCCGCAGGCGAGGAATACTGCGAGGAAGAACATCCGCCAATGCCGCAGGTGCGCGATTACGGCACCGGCGCACAAATCCTGCACGAACTCGGCATCAGAAAGTTAAGACTCCTGTCCAACCACCCGCCAAAGCTGCATTCGCTTGAAGGATTCGAACTGGAAATCGTCGAGCATGTTCCTTTGTCCGGCTGATCAGCCGGTATTTGCCTTTTGCAGGTTGATTTGTTTTCCTGTTGTCTGAGCGCGCCGGTCTGTGGTTGCGGGCTGATGGTCAGCCCTAGCTCATGGCAGAACGGGTCGAAAGAGTCCACGTAAACCGGAGATGGTGGGAGCAGCGATGCGCTTTGACCACAGTCGCCGGTGAGCATGGCCGTTTCTTAGGGGTAAGCCCTGCCGGCGAAATCGCGCCGAGACCTGCCATAAACCAAAGCGGGCTGCAGGCGAATGTGGGGTCAAAGACCAGGTCAGCGGCGCGCTCAGTTTGTCACTGCTGAATCATCAGCAATCATTTCTGCTTCGGCGTCTCAGCCGCTTTGCTGCCTTCAATCGGCCAGTCCGCGTGCCTGCTCCATTCATCAAACGAGCCGTCATAGAGCCGCGCCGTGTAGCCCAGATACTTCGCCACAAAATAACCGAGACTGGCCTGCTGCCCGATGTGGCAGTAAGTCACCACCGTATCGCCCGCGTCGGCTCCGGCGTTTTTGTAAAGGCTGCTGAGCGCGGCCCTGTCTTTGAATTTCAGATCAGGTTCGGTGACCAGACTGGTGAAAGGAACATTCATTGCGCCGGGAATGTGTCCGGCGCGCGGCATCGAGCCGGGGTCTGTGCCTTCGTAAAAACGCGGCAGCCGCGAATCAATGATCGCCACCTTCGGTTTGTTCAGATTGCTTCTGAGCCACGCGGCGTCAGCAATGAGTTCCTTTTTCGGCTTCGGCGTCAGTGTGCCGCGAACCGGAGTTCTGCTCTCAGCAGTAATCGGCTTGTTTTCGGCCTTCCACGCAGGCATTCCGCCATCGAGCATCGAGGTCTGATCGCCCAGGCCAAGATATTCCAGCGTGAACCAGACACGCGCCGCCGGGCTGACCCAGTCTTTGCCGAAGTAAATCACAATGCGCGAATCGTTCGAGACGCCGAGCTTTTCAAACGCCTCTTTGAGTTGTTCGATGGCGGGCATTTCGAGAATCAGCCTGCCCGGCTCCTGCGGCGTCGAGATGTCACGCGTCGAAATGAACTGCGCGCCGGGCAGGTGTCCGGCGTCGTATTCCCTGCGATCACCGACGTGCAGCAGCACGAGCGATTTGTCATTGAGATGCTCGCTGAGCCACGCAGTCGTGACAATCATCGAAGCGCGATCTTTGGCTGAAGCTGAAACAACCAGCAGCGAAAGCAGCAGGAGCGCCGCAACCATTCTTTTCATGATTTTTTCTCCCTGATGTGCGCAACAGCGCAGTTGCAGAGTCAGTTTTTACTGTTTGCCACAAAAGCCCCGCAGGAACAATGTCATCAGAGTGACAGCCGGAGCGTTTCGCGTTACTCTTGCCGCCGCATCAGCAGCATTCATTGGTCAGACTTTTCTTTCAAATCAGATTACCAGGATGAACTATCAGCACAAAACTGTCATCATCACCGGCGGCGCGAAAGGCATTGGTGAAGGCTGCGTTCGCGTGTTTGCCGCGGCGGGCGCAAATATTATCCTGGCTGACCGCGACGAACAGAACGGCGCGCGCGTGGCCGCCGAAGTCAGCGCGACCGGGCCGGGCCATGCGGTCTTTATCAGTTGCGATGTCACGCAAGCCGCCGACCTGAAAGGCGCTGTTGACGCGGCGCTCACCCGCTTCGGTCGTCTTGACTGTCTGATCAATAATGCCGGATGGCATCCGCCGCACAAACCGATTGATGAATTTTCGGCTGATGATTTTCGCGCGCTGCTGGAACTCAATGTCATCAGCGTCTTCACATTGTGCCAGCTTGCGCTGCCGCACCTGCGCCAGACTGCGGGAAATATCATCAACATCGCCAGCCTCGTCGCCACCATCGGTCAGCATTACGCCACAACTTACGTCGCCACCAAGGGCGCGGTTCTGTCATTCACCAAAGCACTGGCCATTGATGAAGCAGTGAACGGCGTGCGCGTCAATTCGGTTTCGCCGGGCAATGTCTGGACGCCGCTCTGGAAGGAAGCAGTTGACGCTTCACCCAACCCTGAACGCACGCGCGCCGATGGCGAAGCCGCGCAGGTGCTGGGCCGGATGGGTACGCCCGAAGAAGCCGGAAAGCTGTGCCTGTTCATCGCTGCCGAAGCGACCTTCTGCACCGGACAGGATTTTCTGCTGACCGGCGGCGCTGAAATTGATTATGGCCGCAAGAGCCGGAAGGAGAGCTGAAATGTCGAACGAAGTCGCAACACGCCTGACTGAAGAAGCCCGCCATTTTCTGAGCGATTACCTGAAAAAGATCGAACGTTGTCTTGAATCGCTCAGCGATGAGCAGATCTGGTGGCGACCGAATGAGGAATCAAACAGCATCGGCAACCTGCTGCTGCACCTGTCTGGCAACGTGCGGCAATGGATCATCAGCGGCGTCGGCGGCGCGCCTGACACGCGCGTGCGTCAGCAGGAATTCGATGAACGATCACAGATCCCGCGTGCAGAACTGCTGGAACGATTGAAGCAGACAGTCGCAGAAGCCGATGCCGTGATTGCCAGGCTCGACGAATCAACGCTGCTCGAACAGCGCACAATTCAGGGCCACGAACGCATGGTGCTGGACGCTGTCTTTCACGTTGCCGAACATTTTGCGATGCACGCAGGCCAGATCATTTACGTGACCAAACTGCTGACCGCAAAGGATGCCAGGCTGACCGGAAATTTCTGGCATCACGTCAGGCCATAACAAAACCAGCGACCACCTGTTGTGCGATTCGCCAGAATCGCACTGGTTTCTTTCAGCAGCCTCGTGGGCGAAGCCGTGCGATTCTGGCGAATCGCACAACGGTTACTGCGGCAGTTCTTCAGAAATCCGCGAATCAATCAGCCGGAATGATTCGTGCTTATTCGTGTTCATTCGTGGCCGATCTGCTTTCGCGCAACTGTGTAACCAGCGTGCGCGGGATGCCCTGCAAATCCTCCAGCAGCCGCACGTCATCCCACACACTTTCATTCACGAGCGACCTGATGATTTCAGCCTGGCCGTAACCGATTTCACAGATCAGCCAGCCGCCAGCGCGCAATCGCGCCGGAGCCGCACTGAGCAGGCGACGGTAAAAACTCAGCCCGTCGGCAAAATCGGTGAGCGCGAGATGCGGCTCAAAGTCACGCACTTCGCGTTGCAGTGATGGCAACTCATTCGCAGCAACGTAAGGCGGATTCGAGATGATGAAATCAGCGAATCGCTGCGCGGGGAAATCATCAAGCAGGTTCATTTGTCGAAACTCAATACGCTCAGCCAGGCCGTGCCGCGCTGCATTGCGCTGCGCCACACTGAGCGCGTCGGCTGAAATGTCGGTAGCAATGATGCGCGCTTCGTCGCAGATGTTTTCAAGTTCCCGCGCCAGCGTCACCGCGATGCAGCCTGATCCGGTTCCGACATCCACCGCCACCGGCTGCCAGTCAGGATCGGTTGCGATTCGGCGCTGCACCAGACGAATTGTTTCTTCGATGATAAGTTCAGTTTCCGGGCGCGGAATCAGAACGGCGGGCGTGACTTCAAATTCAAGACCGAAAAATTCCTGATGGCCGGTGATGTACTGCAACGGCTCTCCGGCGCAGCGGCGGGCAATCAGCGCGTCATACTTTGCGATGAGTTCGTCAGTGAGTTGTTCGTTGAAATTGACGATCAGGTAAGTGCGCTCGCGTCCGAGCGCGTGGGCCAGCAGCGTCTGGGCATCCAGAATATCATTGGGAACAGCCGCAGCGCGCAACTGTTCACTGGCGCGTTTGAGGGCGGCGGCAATCGTCAGCATCACGCTTCACCATTTGCACCATAACGGCTCAGATAAAGTTTGCCGTTATAATCAATCAGGCCGAGTCGCACCAGATTCAGAAAGCCATGACGACCCAGCACGTTGCGACTGAAGACATAATCTTCAGCAAAATAAACCATCACATCAAAATCAAAGTCTCTGACTGACAGAGTGACCTGATGACCGTATGCCCTGAAAATCCCCGTCGCAGTGCTGACGACCAGCAATTCGCCGCTTTCAATGTCGCAGCCAATGTTCTCGCCGTGAACCCGCTCAAAAATGCAGTGAGTCGCGCCGGTATCGAGTTTCGCATCAAAACTGACTTTCCCGCTGCCGGATTGCAACGTCACTGGCAAAGCAACGCCCGCAACGCCGGAATCATATTCAATCAGTTCCAGGAAGCTGAGATGAAAGCTCATTGCTACCAGCCTCCCATCTGCGGCGCTGTCGGATCTTCGACGCGAACCATAAACGGGACTTCGATTCCGGCAGCCCTGGCTTCAGCAAAAACCCTGCGGCCATCTGCACCGGAACTGACCAGCCGATCTCCTTCCAGACACACATACTGTCCCAGATACTCCCGCCAGTGCTGATTCAGCCAGTTGTGTTCACGCTCACGAACCATATCAGGCCGACTTACTTCCGGCTGGATCTTACTGACAGCAGCCTTCTCTTCGCGCTCTGACAGGAACTCGGCAAAATCCAGTACCTGACGCTGACGTTCGGGCGAAAGAGTTTCGAGTCTGGCCAGCAATGCAGCCTGAATGTTTGCAGCAATCGGAGTGTCAGTCTGTGCGCTCATGACTTCTCCCCGGCAATGGCGCTCACTTCACTGCCATCTGCTTTTCGGTTTCGGCCTTCAGTTTTTCGGCCTGGTAATGCGCGATCAGCGGTTCGACGATCTGATCGAGGTCGCCTTCCATAAAGGTGTTGAGCTGGTGAATCGTCAGGCCGATGCGATGGTCAGTGACGCGGTTTTCCTTGAAGTTGTAGGTGCGAATCTTTTCTGAGCGGTCGCCGCTGCCGACCATTGAACGGCGCTCGGCGGCGATGGCATCGTGCTGCTTCTGCTGCTCGATTTCATACAATCTGGCGCGCAGCACGCGCATGGCTTTTTCACGGTTCTTGATCTGCGATTTTTCGTCCTGCATCGAAACCACCAGACCCGTCGGCAGGTGCGTCAGGCGCACGGCTGAATAGGTCGTATTCACCGACTGGCCGCCGGGGCCGGAGGAACAGAAGGTGTCAATGCGCAAATCCTTTGCTTCAATCTTCACGTCAACTTCTTCGGCTTCGGGCAGCACGGCAACTGTGATCGCTGAAGTGTGAATGCGACCGCTGGTTTCGGTCTGCGGAACGCGCTGCACGCGATGCACGCCGGATTCGTGTTTGAGGCGCGAATAGACGCGGTCGCCTTCAATGATCGCTTCGGCCTTCTGAATGCCGCCGAGTCCGGTTTCAGATGAATCAGTCACCTGAAAGCGCCAGCCGTGACGTTCAGCGTAACGCGCATACATACGCAGCACTTCAGCCGCGAACAGACACGCCTCTTCGCCGCCTGTGCCCGCGCGCACTTCAAGGATGACGTTCTTTTCGTCATTCGGATCTTTGGGCAGCAGCGCGATCTTCAAATCCTCTTCAGCCTTCGCGCGTTTTTCTTCAAGGTCGGCCAGTTCCAGTTCGGCCAGTTCGCGCATTTCGGGTTCACTGGTTTCAGCCAGAATCTGCCCTGCACCGGCAATGTCGTCATCCAGCTTTTTCAAGGCGCGGTACTGCTCAACCACCGGCTCAAGATCGCGCTGCTGCTTGGCGATTTTGGCGTAGCGGGTGTTGTCAGAGATGATCTCAGGATCGGTCATCTGCTGCGTCAGTTCTTCGTAAGTCTTTTCAATGCTCGCAAGTTTTTCTAACATATCTTTAAGTCAGTGGTCAGTGGTTAGTGGTCAGTGGTCAGCGATTGATATTCGAGTGGTTTCAATGTTCGCGCAGTGACCAGATCGCAACAGGCAAAACCGGAATATTGACTGCTTCTCTTACTCTGAAGAGACGGTGTTCGGAGTTCCAGCTTTAGCTGGCGGCATTTCCATTCAGGCCGGACCAGCTAAAGCTGGAACTCCGAACACCGTCTCTTCGTGAAACCCGCTTCACTCAACGTCTCAATCCTGGGCGCTTTAATTCAACTGCTGCACGCTGACAACTGGCTGTCGGTAGCGGGCAGCGGATTGTCAGGTTCAAGTTTCAGCGACTCTTTCAGCGCGTAGATCGCCACTTCGAGCTGATCGTCTGATGGTTCCTTTGTCGTCAGGTTCTGCATCCAGATGCCGGGGCGCGTGATGAATGAAAAGAAGGCGCTCGCTTCCTTCCTTCCGGCGGCGCGGATGATTTCATACGAGATGCCCGCAATCAGCGGCACCAGCGCGATGCGCGTCAGCATGTTGAGCGCCAGCGAATCGAATTTGACGATTGAAAACAGCACGATTGAAACCAGCATCACGATCATCAGAAAGCTCGTGCCGCAGCGCGGATGCTGGCGCGGAAAGCGGCGGGCATTGGCAACGGTCAGTTCTTCGCCCGCTTCCCAGGCGTAAACCGTCTTGTGTTCGGCGCCGTGATATTCAAAGACGCGGCGGATGTCGCGCAGCATCGAGAAGCTCCAGATCATAATGACAAAGAACGTCATGCGAATCAGGCCATCAACAAGATTGAAGGCCACTGACGGGCGCACGGGCTTCAGATAAGCCTGCAGCCACATCCACGCTTCACGATACCAGGGCTGGCCCGCCGTGCTGTCAACAACGGCCTGCGGCGCATTGCCCCACCCGAAAAAGATGAACATCGCATTCGTCAGCAGCAGCGGCAGCACGATGAACAACAGCACATTGAAAAAGATCGCAAAGACAATTGAACTCGCCGCCGTGCCAGCAGCCGCAGCCTTTGAATCCTTCTTTTCCGCCTTGTCATCAACTTCAACTGTGACCGTCTGCGGAAAGTCAATCGCGTGCGCGGTCGTGGCCAAAGCTCCGGTGGCGGCGACAGCTTTTGCGGTTCTGGCTTCGGCCTCCTTTTTCTCAGTTTCGTCAAAGGCGACGGTGGCCGAAAAATTGAGCGCCTTGATGCCGAGGATCATCGAATGAATCAGGACGGCGCTGCCGCGCAGCACGGGAACTTTCAGGATCGGATATTTCTCAGCCAGTTTGGGCAGCCGTTCGGCTTTGCAGACAATGCTGCCGTCCTGTTTGCGCACAGCGACCGCGTAAGAATTCGGCGCGCGCATCATCACGCCCTCGATGACGGCCTGCCCGCCGACGATGATCTCTTTTTCTGGTTTCATAAACGACCTCTCAATTCGCTGGAATAACCGGAGCCTGAAGTTTCAGTGGCGTTTCACAAAACAAAAACCACAGACGAAGCTGAAAGTTTCCGGCAGGGTTTGGATACAGTTCCTGCCGCTTTCGTTCGCTGTGGTTCGATATGTGGAGCTAATGATTGAACTGAAGCCGGAAGGCGAAATGCGGAGCGCGGACTGAAGACACGGCTGCGGTGTTCTCAGTCATCAGTCCCGGATTTGAATTCTGCCATTCCGCTTTCATCGCAACGCCTTTCTGCCGACGGTCAGCGCCCGCCGAAAGTGCAAAGTAGCCGCATTCAGAAGCCGTGTCAAGCACCCTTTCCAGGCGCCTGGAGGGTCAGTGCCTGCACCCGGGTACGCACGCTTCCAGCGTGCTGTGCTGCGCGGAAACAACGACAGCATAGAAAGCCCGGCACGCTGGCAGCGTGCGTACCCAGGTCTTCCAGGCGAGTGTTTGCATTCTGCCGACCACGAACTGATAATGCAGGCCTTCGCTCCACCGGCAGTATCACAAGGGTTTTTCCGAATCGGAGGTCAGCCATGCTCCCTGCACTGCGTTGCCGCGTTCTGCCTGTCCTGCTTGCCCTGAGTCTGTTCACCATCATCTGTTTCAGTCAGGAAAAAACTGTCCCTGACAAAGCAGCGCCTGCGGTCTGTGATCTCGAACGCAGCCTCGACCTTGCGCGGCGGCAGGCCGCTGAAGCAAAGGCGCTGCACCAGTCACCGGCGGACATTCTGATACTCACGCAGGCGGCAGATCAGCTCTGGCCCTGGCACGAAAAGGAAGCGCGTGAGCTGCTGACCACAGCTTATGACCTGACCGACAAATACTTTCGTGAACCGTTCGATGACATCGGGCAGTGGAAGAAAGTCTGGAGCCAGACCAGCAATCCGCATTTTGCCGTGATTGCCGTAATTGCGCGGCGCGATCCTGAATGGGGTCGGCAACTTGGGGAACGGGTCAGAACCGATGCTGAACGATTTGCGCTGCCTGCGGCTGATGATTTTGATCCGTCCGGGCGGCGGCTGGGCGCGGCGCTGGCTTTGCTGCCGGTCAACCAGCCGCTGGCGGTGGCGCTGGCGCAAAGCAGTCTGCGTTATCCGGCTTCGCGTTCGCTGCTGAGCTTTCTGTTCACGCTTGCCGAAGTGGATCAGCGCCAGGCTGACGCGCTCTTTCTTGAGGCTTTGCGGGCCAGTCAGCGTCGCCCGATCAGCGTGCTGCTGACGCTTGCGCCGTACAGCCTCAGGCTCAACCGTGTCGTGTGTGAAGGCGATTACTGAGGAGTGAAACTGCCCAAAGGTTTTGGGCCTGCTCCGTCATTGCAGGGCGAACTGCTGCGCCTGCTGATTCGTCGCGCTGAACTGGAACTGCTGAATTACAACTCCCCGAAAAATCTGACTGCGGCCAACATCAATGCGGCAGAACTGACGCGGCTTTATCTGGGCTTTTCTGATCTCGAAGCGCCGCTTGAAAAAGGTGGTTCGCCTTACCTGAACACGGTGCGCCGGGCCAGAGACGCGGTCTATGCAGCACTGCCCGATCAGCTCAGGCACAAGATCCGCGCCGATGCGATGAGCGGCTTTCCGGTTATCGTGCGGCTGGTGGCTGAAGCTGAAAAATATCCGGGAGTGCAGGACTATTACTTTGTCAATGCAGTCAAAGCCGGAGCCGGAAAGATCAGTCCTGAGTGGCTGGAGAGGCTGATTCCGAAGCTGACAAACCGCGACCTGCGCCAGCCGCTGCTTGATTACATCAATTACAATCAGGGTCAGACCCTGCTCACTCGCGGTCAGTGGGAGGAAGCGGTGCGCCTGGCTGACAAAATCGAGCAGCCTGAAGTCAGGATGATGCTGCTTTATGATGCGGCTTTCAGCATTTCAGGCAAAGCGCCGAAAGAAGCCACGGAGTTGCTTGATCAGGCGGAGTGGTGGATTGGCAGGGCAAAAGACAGCAGTGAGAAGGCCGCGCTGCGGTTCAGCCTGGCCGGACTGTATGCGAAGTATGACCATCCGCGCGCAGTTGAAATTCTGCTGGACGCGATCAGAGACCTCAACAACCTGGTTGCACCTGATCTGTCCGTCAGGCAGTATCAGCAGCGGCTTTCGGCTGGCGGCCTTGAGACTTCGCTTATTTATTCTTTCACTGAGTTCAGTCTGGAAGAACTCTTCAGCCTGCTCAGCGAGGGCAACGCTGATGAAATGCTGGCGGCGGCTGACAGAATTGAAAACAAGGCACTGCGCGCCAGAGCGATGCTCGCGCTTTCTTCAGGCTGCCTCAAAAAGGCTGAACAGAAGCTGAAACAGGAGCAGGAAAAAAAGAAAAAAGTTGTGGCTGAAGCTGAAATTCGGCCAAAGCAATTCTGAACGATCACTGATGAATTCCAAAGACAACGCCATCACCGCTGAAAATCAGCTCATCATCACTGCCACTGATCCGGTTGATCTGGACAAAATCGCCGCCGGGGTGCGCCTGATTCTCGAAGGCATCGGCGAAGACCTGACGCGCCCCGGACTGCTCGACACGCCGCGCCGCGTGGCTGAGATGTATGCTGAAATCTGCGGCGGATTGCACGAAGACCCGGCAAGCGAATTAAAAGTCATTGCGGCTGACGCGGGCGAAGAGGCGGCTGAACGTCACGATGGCCTGGTGATGGTCCGCGACATCACGCTCAACAGCATCTGCGAACATCATCTGATTCCCTTCACCGGCCACGTTCACATTGCCTACCTGCCGCGCGACGGGCGCATCATCGGGCTTTCAAAACTGGCGCGCATCGCTGATATTTTTTCGCGCCGTCCGCAGGTGCAGGAACGCCTCAACGCGCAGATTGCCGACGCGCTTTATCACAGCGCGCTGCAACCCGCCGGAGTGCTGGTCATCATCGAAGCCGTTCACCTCTGCATGGTCATGCGCGGCATCAAAAAGCCGGGCGCAACGACCATCACTTCAGCCCTGCGCGGCGCGTTTCGCAGCGATGAAAAGCTGCGCAGCGAGGCGATGTCCTTTCTGACCGCAGGCCGTCGCTGACAATTGCCGCGATGGTCTGGCCACGCAGCAGACGATTGCTTATACTGACCTTCACCGCAGAAAACCATTGACAGATAACCACCATCAAAGCTGACCGGAAAAGTTCGGCAGTCTGTGTTTCCATCACCTGTTCAGGCATTAAAAGCATGTTCGACAAGTTCAGAGAAGAGTGTGGAGTTTTCGGTATTTTCGGCAACCCTGAAGCCTCGCGGCTGGCTTACCTGGGGCTGTACGCGCTACAGCATCGCGGGCAGGAATCAGCAGGCATCGTCTCGGCTGACGGCGCGCAGCTTCACGCGGAACGCGGAATGGGACACGTCAGCGATATTTTCAAGGAATCGAATCTGGCGCAGTTGCCCGGCTCCATCGCCATCGGGCACGTGCGCTATTCGACCGCAGGCAAAGTGAGCATTAACGAAGCGCAGCCGTTTGCGGTCAAGTGCAGCTTCGGCCCGCTCGCGCTTTGTCACAACGGCAACCTGCCCGACGCTTCAGAGGCGCGCGAGGAACTCGAACAGGCCGGGGCAATTTTTTCTTCAACTTCTGACACCGAAGTTGTGCTGCACCGGATTGCGCGGTCGCGCGCAGGGAGCCTGCCCGAAGCCATTGTGGACGCGCTCAATCATCACGACGGCGCGTTTTCGATGCTCTTTGCCACGCCGTCGAGCCTGATTGCCGTGCGCGACCCGCGCGGTTTTCGTCCGCTCTGTATGGGCGTGATGGAAGGCGCAACAGTCTTTGCTTCGGAAACCTGCGCCTTTGATCTGATCGGCGCGGCTTATGTGCGCGATGTCGAACCGGGCGAGATGGTGATTGTGGATGAACACGGCACGCGCTCGCTGCATCCGTTTCCGCCGCAGCGACACACGCACTGTGTTTTTGAGCACGTCTACTTTTCGCGTCCTGATTCGCTGGTGTTCGGGCGCAGCGTCAACAAGAGCCGCCACCTGCTTGGTCGCTGGCTCGCGCGCGAATGTCCGGCAGATGCTGACATTGTGGTGCCCGTTCCTGATTCGGGGGTCGCGGCAGCGATTGGTTATTCATCAGAATCCGGCCTGAAATTCCGCTTCGGGCTGGTGCGCAATCATTACGTCGGGCGCACCTTCATCGAACCGCAGCAGCAGATTCGCGGCTTTGGCGTCAAGGTCAAACTCAACCCGGTGCGCGATCTGATCGAAGGTCGCCGCGTCGTGCTGATTGATGATTCGCTGGTGCGCGGCACAACTTCAAAGAAGATCGTCAAGATGGTGCGCGACGCCGGAGCCACCGAAGTTCACCTGCGCATCAGTTGCCCGCCAACGATTTCGCCCTGCTTTTACGGCGTGGATACACCGACCAGGGAAGAACTGATTGCGGCGCAGCATTCAATCGCAGAGATTCGTGATTTCATCGGCGCGGATTCGCTCGGTTACCTGAGCATGAAAGGCCTGCTCGAAGCGGTCGGTGACGCAGGCAATACGCGCTTCTGCACAGCCTGTTACACCGGCAAATACCCGACACAGATCACGCTGCGCAGCAGCAACGAACTGATGCGCGAACGCGAGGAACAGATCACAGTCGCGGGCGACTAACACGCAGCGGACGGGACGGGCAAAATAACGAAGCGAACGAAGCTGTCCTGTAATCTTCCGTTCGTTTCGTTATTTTCGTTTGTGTCTCTCATCCCCTGCTCTCCCCTTCAAGCCTATGACAAACCCAATCAGCTACAAGGATGCAGGCGTCAACATTGACGCGGCCAATGATGCCGTGGCGCGGATCAAAAAGCTGGCGCGCACGACCTTCAATGAAAATGTGCTGTCTGAAATCGGCAGCTTCGGCGGGATGTTCAGCGGGCTGTTTACTGACGCCCGCGAGCCGGTGCTGGTGGCGAGCGCCGACGGAGTCGGCACCAAACTCAAGATCGCCTTTGCGACCGGCATTCACAACACGGTTGGTTACGATCTGGTCAATCACTGCATTGACGACATTCTGGTGCAGGGCGCAAGGCCGCTCTTCTTTCTCGATTACATTGCGACGGGCAAACTTGAACCGGGCGTGATCGAATCGCTGGTCGAAGGGCTGGCGCGCGGCTGCCGCGAAGGCAACTGCGCTCTGCTCGGCGGCGAGACGGCTGAGATGCCCGGTTTTTATGCCGATGGCGAATACGACATTGCCGGGTTCATCGTCGGCGTGGTTGACCGGCCCAAAGTGATTGACGGTTCGCGCATCACCGAAGGCGACATTGTCATCGGCCTGCCCTCGCTCGGACTGCACACGAACGGCTACAGCCTGGCGCGCAAGCTGTTTCTCGATGTCGAAGGATTGCAGGTTGATTCCCACGTCAGCGAACTCGGCTGTACGGTGGGCGAGGAACTGCTCAAGCCGCACAAAAATTATTACCCGGCGCTCGGTCGCCTGATCGAACGCCAGGGCATCATCAAGGGCCTCGCGCACATCACTGGCGGCGGGCTGGTCGAAAACATTCCGCGCATTCTGCCGTCAAATGTTGATGTGCTGCTGAAGGAAGGTTCGTGGCCGGTGCTGCCCGTCTTTGATCTGATGCAGCGCATCGGCAACGTCCCGCGCGAGGACATGCTGCGCACCTTCAATCTCGGCATCGGCATGGTCGTCGTCATCAGCCCGCAGTATTTCGAGATGGCGAAGGATCATTTCGATCAGATCAGAGAGCCGTATTACGTCATCGGCAGAGTCACTGACGGTGATCGCCGCGTCAGGTTTGAATGATCCTGCGAAATCCCGATCAGAGGCGGATGTGAGATAATGCCAGCAGGAAAGGAGTCATCGGTTATGCACGTCGCAGAAAAATTCACTTCCGCAGATCTGGCGCTGCTGCCTGATAACGGCAGAAAGTACGAGATCATCGAAGGAGAACTTTACGTGTCAAAACAACCGAACTGGCATCATCAGTATGCGTGTGTCCGACTCAGCCGTTATCTTGATGAATGGAATGAACACACCGGGCTTGGCACAGTGAATTTTGCTCCGGGTCTGGTCTTTGCTGACGATGATGACGTGGCTCCTGACATTGTCTGGATCAGCAATGAGCGGCTGGCTTCGTCGCTGGATGAAAGCGGTCACCTCAGCGTCGCGCCTGAAATCGCTGTCGAAGTCCTTTCGCTCGGCGCAGCCAATGAACGGCGCGACCGTGAAACCAAGCTCAAGCTTTATTCGCGGCGCGGCGTGCAGGAATACTGGATTGTGGACTGGCTGCATCGTCAGGTCGAAGTTTATCGTCGCAAACAGAAAGCATTGAGGCTGGTCGAAACGCTGCTGCCGGAAGATGAACTGAAATCGCCACTGCTGCCCGGCTTTGCCTGCCGGGTCAAACTGCTGTTTGGTGAAATCCCGACTTCAAAAACCAACCTGAAGAATGGCGCGAAAAAATCGCGTCCTTCTGAATAACCCGCTGACAATTATGAAATCTTCGCCACTCCCTCGCCGCCTCCTGATTTATCTTTGTCTGATTTCACTGCTGCTTCCCTCATCAGCCTTCGCGCAACAGGCGAACAGCGCCGCGCAAAGTGCCCCGAAAAAATTTGAACTGACGGTTGACAGCATTATGCGCGGGCCGGAACTGGTCGGCTGGCCGCCGTCGGATGTGCGCTGGTCGCAGGACAGTCAGCGCGTTTACTTTCGCTGGAAGCAGGCGAATGAACCGCGCCTGAAGGAAATGGACTGGTACGTGGTCAGCCGCGACGGCAGCGGGTTGCGCAAACTTTCAGAGGATGAGGCAAAGCAGGTGCCTCCCGCAGGCGAATTGTCAAAGGACAAAAAGCTGACGGTCTTTGCCGATGAAGGCGACATTTACCTTTACGATCACAGCCGAAACGAACGGCGGCAGGTCACAAAGACAACCGATGCTGAAGGCAATCCGCATTTCACCTTCGATCAGAAGCGGATTTATTTCACGCGACAGAACAATCTTTACGTGATGCCGCTTGATGGCGGCGCGCTGGTGCAGATGACCGACATTCGCACGGGCGGCGCAGCCCCGGCAGCAGCAGGCCCCGCTGGTTTCGGCGGCGGTCAGCGTCAGGGTGGCGCGGTCAGTTCAGGCGAGCAGCAGAAAGGGACCGACAGCCAGGAGTTCATCAAAAAGGAAGAACGCGAACTGCTTGAAGCCGTCCGCGAACGCGCACAGCAGCGCGAAGAGCAGGAAGCGAAACGCAAAAAACGCGAAACGCGCAAGCCCTTCAATGTGCCTCCGGGCCAGAGCGTCGGCAGCCTGTCGCTGTCACCCGATGAAAAGTACGTCATCGCTTCAGTCTTTGAACCAGGCACCGGCGCGAAAAACACCATCGTGCCGAATTACGTGACCGAATCGGCCTACACCGAAGACATTCCGAGCCGCAACAAGGTCGGCGATAATCAGAACCGCTCACGCCTCGCTGTCATTTCAGTCGAATCCGGCGAAGTGAAGTTTGTGGATCACGGCCAGACCATCGCGGCAAAAGCGCAGTCGGGCGCGCAGTCATCAGCCACGCCTGACGCCGCACCACAGCAGCAGCCACCGCGCCGCGAAGCGCAGAATCAGCCGAAACAGAATGAACGCCCGGTGCAGATGCTCGCTCCCGTCTGGTCTGAAGACGGCAGGAATGCGGCGCTCGTTGCGCGTTCGGCTGACAACAAGGATCGCTGGGTGATGCTGCTCGACCCGGCCACGGCGAAAACAAAGGTTCTCTTTCACGAACACGACGACGCGTGGATTGGCGGCCCCGGCACTTTCACGCTCGGCTGGCTGCCCGACAGCAGCCGCGTCTACTTCGTTTCAGAACGCGACGGCTTTGCTCATCTTTACACCGTCTCGCCCGACGGCGGCGAACCGAAACAACTGACTTCAGGCAAATGGGAAGTCACGGGCGTTGAAATCGCGCCCGACAAAGCGAAGTTCTATCTGACGACGAGCGAAGTCAGTTTCGGCGAACGGCATTTTTACGCGATGCCCTTTGACGGCGGCGAGCGCACAAAACTGACCGCGCTGCCCGGCAGCAATCAGGCCGAGGTTTCGCCCGACCAGTCAATGCTGGCGCTCATTCGTTCGTACAGCAACAAACCGCCGGAACTTTATCTGGCGCCAAATAAATCAGGCACGACTGAAGCCGGGACGAAACAGATCACGACTTCACCGACGCCTGAGTTTTTCAGCTACAACTGGATTGACCCGCCGATTGTGAAGTTCAGGGCACGCGATGGCGCTGAAGTTCCGGCGCGACTTTACAAGCCGAAGAACTTTCAGAAAGGCGGCCCGGCAGTGCTGTTCGTTCACGGCGCGGGCTATTTGCAGAACGTGCACAAATGGTGGAGCAGTTATTACCGCGAATACATGTTTCATCACCTGCTCGTGGAGCGCGGCTTTATGGTAATGGATGTGGATTACCGCGCTTCGGCTGGTTACGGGCGCGACTGGCGCACGGGCATCTATCGCCATATGGGCGGCAAAGACCTGACCGATCAGGTGGACGCAGTGAAATATCTGGTCAGCGAACACGGCGTTGATCCGAAACGCGTCGGACTTTACGGCGGCAGCTACGGCGGCTTCATCACGCTGATGGCGATGTTCACCGAACCTGACGTGTTTGCAGCGGGCGCGGCATTGCGGCCCGTCACCGACTGGGCGCATTACAATCATCCCTACACCTCAAACATTCTCAATACGCCGCAGGCCGATGCCGATGCCTACAAACAAAGCTCACCGATTTACTTTGCCGGAGGCTTGAAAGGCGCGCTGCTGATTTGTCACGGCATGGTTGATACGAACGTGCATTTTCAGGACACAGTCAGACTGGTGCAGCGGCTGATCGAACTGAAAAAAGAGAACTGGGAACTCGCCGTCTATCCGGTCGAAGATCACGGCTTCGAGCGCGCCTCAAGTTGGGCCGATGAATACAAGCGCATCCTGAAACTTTTCACCGAACATCTTGGCGAAGCCGCGCCCTCAGCCGCCTCGCCAAAATCAGCAGGACGAAAGAAATAAACTATGGAGTGCGGCGAGTTCTCGCCGCTTTCACTTCGGGCGACTTGTCGCCCTCTTTCGGCCCGCTGAAGCGTGGCGAGAGCGCGCCGCTTTCGCTTTCGCCACCGCTTCCGGGCAGAGCGGCGACAAGCCGCCGGAAGAACAAAGCGGCGAGAACTCGCCGCACTCCACACAGGAGGTTCCAATGGAACAGGCTCACAAGGACTGGCCGCACGCGCCAGTGCATCGCCTGGATGCGAATGGCGTCTACATTGTGACTGCCGCCACGCTTTACAAGGAACGCCTGTTTGCGACGGCGGAGAAACTGGATCTGCTGGAGAGAAAGTTGCTCAGTCTGGCCAGGTCTTATCACTGGCAACTGGAAGCCTAGGCCGTCTTCCCGAATCATTATCACTTCGTCGCACGCAGCGCGCCTGAAGCGGCGGATTTGCTGAAAGTGATCCGCCACCTGCACGCTGACACCGCGCGCGAACTCAACCGGATGGACGAAAAGGCGGGGCGGAAGGTCTGGCATAACTTCTGGGACACGCGGCTGACGTTTGAGCATTCCTATCTGGCCAGACTCAACTATGTTCACCAGAATCCGGTTCATCACGGACTGGTGAAAGCCGCCAGAGACTATCGCTGGTGTTCCGCCGCGTGGTTTGAGCAGACAGTTCCCGCGGCAACAATCAATACCATCTATGGCTTCAAAACCGATGAGGTCAACGTCATTGATGACTTCTGATGTGGAGTGAGTTCTCGCCGCTTTGTTTTCCGGCGACTTGTCGCCGCCCTGCCCGGAAGCACAGCGGAAATGAAAATGGTGCGTGACTGCTTTAAGGCAACAGAAGGCTGAGACAGGGCGACAAGTCGCCCAAAGTGAAAGCGGCGAGTTCTCGCCGCACTCCAAATGAAGTGTGTCGAATGTCTTGAAACTGCGGACGCATTGATTGCTGTGCGCGGCGGGCAGGTTTTGTGTCAGCAGTGCGCGGGGCGGTTTTATATTGCCTGCGCGTTCTGTGGTGAACTGACGCCGCAGGATGATGCTGCGCGACGCGATGACAAGCCGTGCTGCCCCGCCTGCCTGAATGCGCCGCAGGAAAGCGAAACCGACGCGCCGCTCAGCGCAGAGGAACTGGCCGCGGCGGTGGCTGAATTTCATCGCCTCAATGCCGAAGAAAAACGCGTGAAGGAGCAGCTTGAAGCAGTCAAAGAAAAGCTGCGCCGCCACGCCGCTACGCAGCAGCGCACAGAGAATGGCGTCACAATGCGGGTCGGAGAGCAGGCCGTCAAATGCGGCTGGTCGGTTACGATCACTTACGACAGCCGGAAGCTAGCAGCAGTTGAAACCATGCTCGGCGCGGAACGGTTCGCTGAACTTTTCACCGGCGAAATGAAATATTCGGCCATCAAAGAGAACATTGAAGAGTTCCTGAAAGCCGATGCGCCGGAAACAGCCGCCGCCCGCGCTGCCATCCTTGAAGCGCAGAAAATAACGGAGTCAGCGCGACTGACCGTCGTTGCGCCCAAAAACAGCGCCGCAAAATCGAAAGCATCAAAACAGTCCCCGCAGACGGAATCATCGTGAAGCAGTCAGACACCTCAGCTACGCCACTTCAGCCGGAACGATCATTGTCAGCTACGCGCGTCGCGCAGTATGCGACGGCGCGCGGCAGGTGCGAGCGTTACCTGCGCTTTGCGCTTTTCAAATCGGAATACGACGCGCTGACGCGCCGTTACGGCGTCATTCCTGAATCGCTTTCACCGCTGCTGGCCGAAGCGGGCAGCGTCTTTGAGCGCGAAGCCGTTGCCGACCTCGCCGCGCAATCCGGCCTCGCCGATCTGCGCAATCAGAACGCAGCAGATTTGATCGCCGCGCTGCGCCAGCAACGACCGGGCCGCGCGCTTTATTACCAGTCGCCGCTGGCCGGACGCATCGGGCCGATTGCCTGCGAAGGCATTGCTGATCTGATTGAAATCACGCGGCGCGATGACGACACGGTTGATGCAGTCGTCATTGACATCAAGGCGAGTCGCCGCGAATCGGTCGGCTTTCGGTTGCAGGTGGCGTTTTATGCGCGGCTGCTGAAAGACGCGCTCGCACAGGCCGGATTGACAGTTGCCTCGCTGCGCGGCGCAATCATCGAACGCGACACCGACCTGTCGGCTGGCAGCCTGCCGACATTCGATCTGTCTTTGTACGAAGACGAAATTGAACGCCTGATTGCCGCGCCGGATTCGGACGTGGCGCGCGTGCTGCACAAAAGCTTTGCCGAAGCCTCGTATCATCTCTCGGCCAAATGCGACGGCTGCCCATACAACGCAGTCTGCTTTGTCGAAACTGCCGAACGCGAAGACCTGTCGCTTGTGCCGCTGCTGACTGCGGCTGAAAAGCGGGCGCTGCAAGGCGAAGTCATTCATTCAGCGCGTGAACTGGCCGGGCTGATGACTTACAGCACACGCGCAATGGAACCGGCAGCGGGACGCGAAGCCGAATGTGCCCGCGTCAGTCGCTGCTGGCCGCTCGAAGGCAGATTGCCTGTGCTTGCGCAGCGGGCGCGGGCGGCGATGAAAGCACTGGGCGCAGGCATTGAAGCAAAATCATTTCTTTACGGCGCAGGCTTCGGCTCGCTGCCCGACACGACACGTTATCCCGATCTGGTCAGGGTTTTCATTGATGCGCAGCACGATTACATCAGCGACCGGCTTTATCTGATTTCCGCGGTCGTGGCCGGGCCGACGAAAACGGCTGAGATTGTCGAGATGACCGCTGCGCCGCCGGACACTGATGCTGAACGCGCGCTGCTCATGGCGTGGCTGACGAAGCTGCTGCCGACAATTCGTGAAGCGGCAGGGACGGATGCTGCGCCGGTTCACGTTTATCTTTTTGATCGGCGCGATCAGGGCGTGCTGCTTGATGCGCTGACCAGGCATTTCGATGCGCTGTGCGCGATTCCGGCGTTTTATGACCTGCTGACTTCATCGCCCGCGCTGACGCAGGGGATGATTTCGTTTCTGGCCGATGAAGTGCGTGAACGGCGCAACCTGGCGGCGATCTGTCAGAACCTTTATCGCGTGGCCTCGGCAATGGGCTTTGAGTGGCGCGAGGGCGAGCTTGATTTCTGGCAGAAGTTTCGCGCGCGGGCGTTCGGTCATCGCCGCGCCTTCGTTCGTGACGCGCAGACGGGACTGTTCAGCAAAGCGGCTGGCGATGGCGCAGATGTTTTGCACGTCGAAGCAGCGGCGCGTTTCGGCACGCAGATTCCGCTTGAATACGCTTACGCCGCGTGGGGCAGGCTGAAGGAATCAGCCGCGATGAGCCGTGATGAGTTGTCGCAGTTGCGCGGCTTCCTGGGCGTGACGATTGACGAGATTCGCCGCCTGGCTGCGCATCGCTGCCGCGCGCTGCATTACATCGAACAGCAGTTCACGCACAAAAATCGTTTTGTCGAAAAACGCGAGCTTGATCTGACAAGGCTCGCTCAGGTTGAAATCGAACCGCAGGATGTGCCGCTCAGTCGCTCGCTCGAAGACTTTCTGCTGCTCGAACATTACGCAAAGCATCAGGCCGCGCTGCTCTATTTATCGCAGCCGCCCGAACTGCGCGCACAGAGCGGCAGCACGGCGATCCTGCGCTGCGAGGCATATCGCAAGGGCGACAAGGTTGATTACGCGACGTTCGTCCTGGCCCGCACTGACGGCACGCCGGTCAGTCGCAGCGAAGCTGGCAACCTGCGCCTGCACGAAGGCGCGTGGATGGTTCTCAATCCGCTCACCAATGAAGACGGGCAGCCGCGTTCAGCAGGCGCGCTCATCAGCGGGCGGCTCGGCGTAATTGAAAGTTTCGATGATGAGCGGCTTGAACTGCGGCTGATGCGGATCAGCTTCCGCGATTCAGATTTTCGCTACGGTCACTGGAACTTCGAGCCGCAGCCAGGCGCGGTTTACACGCTTGATGAAATGGTGGACGACCTCAACGCCGACAAGTACCGCGAAGCCTGCCAGAACGCAGCGGCCAATCATCTGTATCAGTGGATGAATGAAGCTTACAGCGACCGCGAAGCTGTGAAGCCGCTGCATCAGATTCGCCCGTCGCGGCTGCGGGCCGGGCTTGAATTTGCTGAACTGGCTTCACAGTCGCAGCAGCCGCACGGCCTGACCGCAGCGCAGCGGCGCATCGTCGGTGAACATTACGCCGACCGCGTGCTGGTCGTGCAGGGGCCGCCAGGCACTGGCAAAAGTCACACCATCGGTTTTGCCATTCTGGCGCGGGCGCTCGCGCTCAAAAGCGCAGCGCGTCCCTTTCGCGTCGCTGTCGCCGCCAAAACTCACGCGGCGGTTGAGATTGTGCTCTCAAGCGTGGAGCGACGTGTCAAAGACCTGCTGGCGTTGGCGGGCAGCGATGAGCGGCTGGCGCTGCTGAAGCAGTTGCGCCTGGCCAAAATCTGCAACGCGCCGGGCGACAGCGTGCCCGCAGGCGTTGAAGCATTGCTGGCCGATGGCAGCGACGGACAGAAGGCCGGTGAGCAGTGGCAGGAACTGATGACAGAAAATCTGCTGGTCATCGGCGGCACGCCGGGCGGGCTTTACAGGCTCATCAAACAGGGCGCGGCAAAGCGCGGCAAAATCAACTGGGCCGAAGAATATTTTGATCTGGTCATCGTGGATGAAGCTTCGCAGATGAGCATCACCGAAGCTCTGACCGCTGCGGCTTTTCTGCGCAGCGACGGGCAGTTCATCGCGGTTGGCGATCACCGGCAGATGCCGCCGATCCTGCAACACGCGTGGGACGAAGCCAGCCGCCGCGACCTTGAACGGGCGCGCCCGCACCTTTCGATTTTTGAATACCTGATCGAACTCGGCTGTTCGCGCGCCGCGCTGGACGAATCATTTCGCATTCCGGCAGAGATTGCCGACTTTCTGCATCGCCACATTTACGCGAGCGACGGCATCGAGTTTCGTTCGCACAATCGCACGCGCCTGGCTCCGGTTGCTGAAACCGAGGAATGGATCAGGCACGCGCTGGAGCCGGAGCATCCCGTAATTCTGATCGAACACGACGAAGAAGGCTCGCAGCAGGCGAATGAGTGCGAAGCGTGGCTGATTGAGCGGCTGGCCAAAGCGGCGCTTGAAAAGCTGAGGCTGAGCGTTGATGACGGCATCGGCATTGTCGTGCCGCATCGCGCGCAGAAAGCACTGCTGCAATCACGCCTGCCGCACCTGGCTGCATCGGTTGATACGGTCGAGCGATTTCAGGGCGGCGAGCGCGAACTGATTTTTGTTTCCGCGACCGTTTCAGATCGTGAATACGCGCAAAGCGAAAGCGAATTTCTGCTGGAACCGCGACGGCTGACGGTGGCTGTTTCGCGCCCGCGCCGCAAGCTGATCGTGCTGGCCTCGCGGGCGGTGTTCAGTCTGATTGCGGCAGACGTGGATGAATACGAACGCGGCGCGCTGTGGAAGCATCTGCGCCGCGAATGCGCCCGCCGCCCGCTCTGGGCTGGCGAATTGTGCGGCCACAGCGTGCGCGTCCTGCGCGTCAGCAGCGAATCATCCTGAATCATTTCAGTATTGCGCGCGTCAGCAGGCGGCTGGCCTCGCGAAGCAGCCGCCTGCTGACGCGCGCGGGACTGTTCCGGGATTGAACGCCAGTGCTTGCGGGCAGCGCGGCGGCAGTCAATAATCCGGCCAGTTATCAGAGGTTGTAAATAACCACAAAGGCGTGACCGGCAGGGTTGCGCTTCACCAGCAAAGGATGAACGTGAAACGAATCGGCATTCTTATTTCCGGTCGCGGTTCAAATATGGTGGCGCTCGCTGATGCAGTGAGCGCGGGAAAAATTCCCGACGCTGAAATTGCGCTCGTCATCAGCAATGTCGAAACGGCGGCAGGGCTTGTCAAAGCGCGTGAACGCGGCATTGCGACGGTCGTCCTCGATCATCGCGGCAAAAAACGCGAAGAGCATGACCAGGCGATGGCGGCGGCGCTGAAAAACGCCGGAGTTGATCTGATCTGCCTGGCCGGTTATATGCGGCTGCTCTCGTCGTGGTTCATTCGTGAATTCGAGAATCGCATTCTGAACATCCACCCTTCGCTGCTGCCTGCCTTTCCCGGCCTCGATGCGCAGCGCCAGGCGCTTGAATACGGCGTCCGTTACAGCGGCTGCACGGTTCACTTCGTTGATGAACAGCTTGATCACGGCGCAATCATCAGCCAGGCCGTCGTGTCGGTGCTGTCTGGCGACACGGTCGAAACGCTCTCGGCCCGCATCCTGGCCGAGGAGCATCGCATCTATGCCGAAGCCGCCGCCTTTGTGCTTGGCGGACAGTTCCGCATCGAAGGCCGCCGCGTGATCGAAAGCTGAAGAAGTTTCATCCACGAAGTCGCACGAAGATTCACGAAGGGAAGAAAGAAAAGGAGAAGAGGCGAAGAGGCGACAAAGAAATTCTGAACTTCCCTTTTCTCCTTTTCCCCTCTTCTCCTCTTCGCCTCCTCTCCTTTTCTTTCTTCCCTTCGTGTTTTGTGACGACTGGCGGCTGTGGCAAAATGCCTGTGACTGGACAGAAATTCAGACGCTCCCCTTTGCATAACCGATTGAAGAAATGAGAGGTATGTCACTGAAGTCGCTTTGCCGCATTCTCGTTGTTGCCGCCTTTGCGTGTCTGACGGTCTGGCAGGTTGCCGGGACTCCGAATTACATGAATCTGTACGCGATTGATGCGCGCTCGAAACCGGAGTTCCGCACCAGTTGCACCATCTGCCATACGGCCAGTGGACACGCCACTGATACCAACTTCCTGACAGCCTTTGGCCGCGAATTCAAGGCGCAGAACTTTCGCATCACGCCTGAAATGCGCGACCGGTTTACCGATCTGTTTATCTCAAAGGACACGCCGGTGAGCGGGATTCCTGAAGCTTCGGTTTCGATCAATACCGAGCAGGTCGTCATCAACGTCACCGTCAGAAACGGCAAGGGCAAATATGTTTCGGGTCTTGGCCAGGGCGATTTCAAGGTGATGGAAGACGACCAGGAGCAGAAGGTGCAGGAATTTTTTGGCGAAGATGCGCCGCTCGCTGTGGCCGTGCTGCTCGACGCTTCAGGCAGCACGCTGCAAAGCGATATGGATCGCGCCCGCCGGACGATTCTGGATTTTGCGTACCGGCTGCGACCGAATGACGTGCTGGCGATTTACACGTTCGGCGAAGGCGGGTTGCAGCAGATTCGTGATTTCTCAAACACGGTGGGTGATCTCAAACCGCTGCTCAGGCAGATCAAGGGCAGGGGCTACACGCCGCTTTATGACGCGATTTTGCAGGCCACTGAAGAGCTGCGTGACCGGCCTGAACGCCGCCGCGCCATCATCCTGCTTTCGGACGGCGCCGACGATGACAGCAAGGCCACGCAGCACGAAGCCGAACGCAAAACCTTTCAGGCCGGAGTTTCGATTTACGCCATTGATCTGATCAACACGCAGAAGGAAGCACGCAGCATTCCCGCCCGGCAGGCGGCGGCGCTGATTCTCAAACAACTGGCCGAAGAAACCGGAGGCCGTTACATCACCAGCCAGGGCGGCCCCTGGTGGCTGACGAGTCGCGGCAAACTCAAGCGGGTCTTTTCTGATCTGATTGATGAACTGCACAAGCAGTACACCATCGCTTATGAACCGAATAACCCGCGCCGGGCCGGACGCTGGCGCACCATTCGCATCAGCATGGCAGATGATGAATTCACGGCCAGCACGCGGCTCGGTTATCGTGAGACAGTGCAATGACTGAACCCATTCACACCCGGTTTTCGCTCGACTGGAACGAATATTACGCCGCCTGGCGTTTTCTGAAGCGTCACAGTTCAGAGTATGCGCCGGAAAAGATTGCCGGGGTGACGCTGATGCTGATGGGCATTACCATCTGGATGCTGGGCGGGCACGGGCTGTTTGTCATTGTCGGTGTCGTCACCGGACTGATGGCGATTATCAGCGTGCCGCTGCTTTACAGCCTCGGGCTGCGGCACCGCTGGAAGCGCGAACCGCTGCATCAGCTCGAACATCAGATTTCGTTTTCTGACAAAGAGATTCACTACCTGCAGGGCGCGACTGAATCGCACCTGAACTGGGGCTTTTATCAACAGATGCTCGAAAGCAATGAAGCCTTTCTGCTGATTTGCGGCGAGGATGTGTTCAGCCTGATTCCGAAGCGGGCGTTTGAATCAGAACAGGCCATCAGTGACTTTCGCGCCCTGGCAAGCGGCAAGTTTCGCAGGCGGTGAGTAATAATCAACCTGGCTTTCTGTCGGCGGTCTGGCAACCGTCTTTCCCTGACTGACAACTAACACACGTCCCCTTCCCCGAACCAGATCACAATCACCAATCAGAAGGAGCCGTTTATGAGAATGAGAGATCGCAGACCACTGATGGCGGGACTGGCGGTTTTATTGCTGCTGCTTTCCGCTGTCGCTCAGGCTCAGGATCGCCCGCGTTCGCGCCCGCCGCTGCGCACCAATGACGCCTCATCGTACCGCTACGCTTATGAATTCGGTTATCGCGCCGGTTACGAAGACGGCTTTGATTTCGGCAAGCGCGATTTTGAAGGCAATCACCCGCGCGATTTTGCCCGCAGCGAGGATTACCAGCGAGCTGACCGCACCTATGAAACCAGAATGGGCGAACTGCGCGAATATCAGGACGCCTATCAGATCGGTTTCGAGATGGCTTACAACGATGGCTATTACGGGCGGCCATACTCGGTTTCAATGCCGACTAATCTTGATCAGTTGATTCGCAATGCTTACCCGACCGCGAATCGCCAGCGCAACAGTGACGACCGCCGCCGTGATGACCGCGTGGCTGATGACCGCGCGCGTGATGATCGCAGCGGCCCGCAGAGCCGCGACCGCTATCGTGATCAGGTTTCAGTTCCGGCTGACACGCAGCTTAAAATCCGGCTCACTTCGCAGATTCACACCAAAACCAACCGCGAAGGCGACCGCTTCACCGCCGTTGTGATGGATCCGAGCGATTTTGCCGACGCCACCATCACCGGCCATATCGAAAAGCTCAATCGTTCAGGCCGCTCGACGGGCAAGACCGAAATGCTGCTGGCTTTCGACACCATCACGTTGCGTGATGGCCGCAGCGGCCCGTTCGATGCCCAGGTCGAACGAGTTTACGAAAGCGAAACGGTCAAGACAGTTGATGAAGAAGGCAATGTGCAAACCGGCAGCCGCACCAAAGACACGGCGACACGCGGTGTCGGCGGCGCAGCAGTCGGCGCAATCATCGGCGCAATTGCCGGTGGCGGCAAAGGCGCTGCCATCGGTGCAATCATCGGCGCAGGCGTGGGCGCAGGCTCGGTTTACGTTCAGGGCAACAAGGATCTGATCCTCGACCCCGGCACCGAAATGATTATTCGGACAAGCGGGCCGAGAAGGTGAAAAGAGGTAGACGGAAGACGGAAGTCGGTAGTCGGAAGTCGGTAGTCGGTAGCAGGCAGAAAGCAGAAGGCAGCAGCGCAGTGCTTTGATTTTCCTGCTTCCTCTTTCTTCTTTCTACCGGCTTCCGTCTTCCGACTACCGTCTACCGACTTCCGACTACCGTCTTCCGACTACCTTATGCTTACGTTTCTCACTGATTTTGGAACGGCTGATTACTTTGTTCCTGCGGTCAGGGGCGTCATCTTTTCAATCAATCCTCACACAGTCATCACCGACATTACGCACGAAGTTCCCGCGCACGATATTGAATACGGCGCATTCACGCTCGGCGCGTGCTGGCATAACTTTCCACCGGGCACAATTCATCTGGCTGTCGTTGATCCGGGCGTCGGCTCGGAACGGCGCGTGATTATCGTTGAAGCAGGCGGGCATCTGTTTGTCGGGCCTGACAACGGCATTTTCAGTTACGTTTATGCCCGCGAGCCGGAAGCGCGGGTGCATCATTTCACGCGTACCGATCTGTTGCCGCATCCGGTCAGCGCGACCTTTCACGGACGCGATGTTTTCGCGCCCGTCGCCGCGCATCTTTCGCTTGGCGTCAGGCCGGAGATGATGGGGCCGGAAATCAGCGATTACCTGCGCTTCGATCTGCCTGCGCCGACGACTGATGAAAAAGGTGCGATCACAGCAACGATTATTCACATTGACCATTTTGGCAACTGCATCACCAGCCTGACCAGAAACGAACTGCCGCTGACAAGGCTCAGAGCAGAGCCGGGTCTGACGATTGGCGATCAGGTCATCACCCGCTTCGGCACGCATTACTCGCAATCAGCTCCTGATGAATTATTCGCTTACCTGGGCAGCGCCGGTTACTGGGAAATTGCCGTGCGGCAGGCTTCAGCGGCGCAACGGCTCACCGCGCATCGCGGCCTGAAAGTCACGCTCAGTTTCGGTCAGCACAATCAGGCCAGCCGATAAAAACAAATAGAACGCGGATGACACGGATGCAGCGGATCAAAGCTGATCTGATCTGTGCTGACCTGTCGCATCCGTGTCATCCGTGTTCCATTCCTCCTCATCGCTTCACGGTCATTCGTCAAATCCCGCCCGATCCAATACAATTGCAGCAGCGGAAACAGCAATATCAGGACAACAGTCACAGTTATCACTCCTGCCCGCGCCGGAGCGGGAGAGAAAGGCGAGAGCCAGCCCTATGCTTGACGAAACAGTGCCCCCGGAAAAGCAGAGACGTTTTGAGCGGAAGTTTGAAGTGATGCAGCCGAAGCGGTCGCGCCTGCCGCTGTGGTTCGGACTGGCGCTGCTGCTGATGCTGATTGTCTGGCCGTCGTGGGCCGGTTTTTACACGACGCTGCTCTGGTTTCAGAGCATGGGCTATCAGCCGGTCTTTTCGACAACGCTGCAAACCAAATCAACGCTCAGCCTTGTTACCGGCCTCATCACGGGGCTGATTGTCTGGCTCAATTTCAGGCTGGCGCTGCGGCTTGCGCCAGCCGGGCCGCGCCGCGCCGAACATTTTTTCACCATCGAAGGCGAACAGATCAAGGCTCCTGATTTTGGCGATCTGGTGGGCAAACTCGTCAAACCTGCGGCGGTCGTCGCGGGCGTGCTGGCAGGTTCGATGGCGTGGGGCAACTGGGAAACGTGGCTTCAGTTTCGTCATCAGGTTGCATTTGGCGAAGCCGACCCGATTTTCGGACGCGACATCGGATTCTATTTCTTCACGCTGCCTGCGCTCGAAGCCCTGGCCGGACTGCTCTTTCTGCTGGTGATCGTCTGCCTGGTCGGCTCGGCGCTGATTTATGTGCTGCGCACGGCGGGCGGCGCGCTGGCGCAGTTGCAGGAACGGCGCTTGTCGTTTTCGCTGGCGCGCGGGCCGCGCGCGCACCTGCTGGCTATGGTCGGCGCGCTGTTTCTGGTCTTTTCATTTGAAGCCTGGCTGGCGATGCCGAATCTGCTGCTTGCGGATGGGCCGCCGGTGGCAGGCGCGGGGTACACCGATGTTAATGCCACGCTGCCGCTGCTCAAGGCACAGGCCATCGTCGCGGGACTGGTCGCCATCTTTGCGGTGGCTTCCATCTTTGCGAACCGCACCGGCCTGCTCTGGCTCGGCCTGGCGCTTTACGGCCTGACGCTCGTCAGCGGGTGGATTTATCCGTCATTCGTTCAGCGTTTTTCAGTCGCGCCGAATGAACTCGCCAAAGAGACGCCGTACATTCAGTACAACATTGCCGCAACGCGCAAAGCCTTCGGCCTCGATCAGGTCGAAGAGCGCGAACTCTCAGGCAACACCACGCTGACGGCCAGAGACATTCAGGACAATCAGCGCACGATTCGCAACATCCGGTTGTGGGATCAGGGGCCGCTGCTTTCAACTTTCGGTCAGCTTCAGGAAATCCGCACCTATTACGAATTCAGGTCGGTGGACAACGACCGTTACCGCATCAACGGGCAGCCGCAACAGGTCATGCTGTCAGCGCGCGAACTTAAATCTGACAGCCTGCCCAATCGCAACTGGATCAATGAATATCTGACTTTCACGCACGGTTACGGCGTCACGCTCGGCCCGGTGGACAAGGTGACAACGGAAGGACTGCCGGAACTTTACATCCGCGACATCCCGCCGGTCAGTTCCGTGCCTTCGCTGAAGATTGACCATCCTGAAATCTATTTCGGTGAACTGTCGAACGACCGCGTTTACGTGAAGACGAAGGCGAAGGAATTCAATTACCCGTCGGGCGAAGAGAATGTTTTCAAAAACTATGACGGCAACGGCGGCGTGGCGATTGGTTCGACGTGGCGGCAGATGCTTTTTGCCACGCGGTTCGCTGATCTGAAGCTGCTGCTGAGCAATGATCTGACCAGTGAAAGCCGCGTCCTGTTTCATCGCAACATCCGCGAACGCCTGGAACAGATTGCGCCTTTCCTGCGCTTCGACAATGACCCGTATCTGGTCATCCACGAAGGCCGCCTGTTCTGGATCGCTGACGCTTACACCACCAGCAACCGTTACCCGTATTCACAGCCCATCACCCTGGGCAGCGGCCTCGAAGGAGAAAACCGCATCAACTACATTCGCAATTCGGTCAAGGCAGTGGTGGATGCGTATCACGGCGATGTGAATCTTTACATCGCTGACGAACGCGATCCGATCATTCAGACTTACGCGCGCATTTTTCCCGGCACGCTCAAACCTCTGAGCGCCATGCCCGCCGGATTGCGCGAACACCTGCGTTATCCCGAAGACATCTTCCGCATTCAGACGTGGGTTTATTCGACCTATCAGATGGATCAGCCGCAGGTCTTTTACAACAAGGAAGATCAGTGGGAAGTTGCCTCGGTTCCCGAATCGGGCGGCAACGGCAACAAGGCGCCGGGCGATAAACCAATGGAGCCGTATTACACGATCATGAAGCTGCCGGGCGCGCAGTCGGAAGAGTTTCTGCTGATGCTGCCGTTTGTGCCCAAGGGCAAGAACAACCTGTCGGCGTGGATGGTGGCGCGCGCTGACGGCGAGCATTACGGCAAAATGCTGGTCTATCGCTTCCCGAAGCAGAAACAGATTTACGGCCCGAAACAGATCGTCGCCCGCATCAATCAGGATCCTGAAATTTCGCGCCAGTTGACGCTCTGGAATCAGCGCGGCTCGCAGGTAATTCTGGGCACGCTGATGGTCATTCCGATCAACGAATCGCTGATTTATGTGCAGCCCCTGTATTTGCAGGCCGAAAGCGGCAGAATCCCCGAACTGCGCCGCGTCATCGTCGTGGCTGAAAACCGCATTGCGATGGAACCGACTCTTGATCAGAGCCTCGCGCGCATTTTCGGTGATGTCACAACTCCGGCTCCCGCAGCCGAAGCCGCCCCGACGCAGGCCGCGCAGCCAGCCGCTCCCGGTCAGCCCGTCGCTCCGGCAACAGCAACCGTTCAGAGCCTGGCCGAGCAGGCCCGCCAGCATTACGACCGCGCCATCCAGGCCCAGCGCGACGGCGACTGGGCGCGTTACGGCGAAGAAATCAAAAAGCTTGGTGCGGTGCTGGAGCAGATGGCAAAAGCGAAATGATTTGATGAATCAGGGCACCCAGAGAATTCGCGTTGTATAAAACATCGCCAGCGCAAGCGTCACGATCAGCCCTGCGGTCATTATCAGGAAATGCACCACCCGCCGCTCGCCCCACAGAGCCAGCGGCAGAAACAATGGGAATGCCAGCAGACAGTGGCGCGGCAGGCCCATATATGAACTGGCCTGACCGGTGTTGAGCGAAAAACTCACAGTAATAACCACCAGGGCATAAAGAAAATAAGATCGTCTGATCTGCCAGAGTTGTCGCCCGCCTGCCACCAGCAGCAGCAGGTAAACCCCGCCCAGCGCCAGGTCAATGACATTCGTCGCATTCAGGTTGCTGAAGGCAATCCGCAGCGCCTGCCAGGGCAGCATAAAACTTTGCACGCTGACCACACGCCTTGCACTGCCGCTGATCAGCAGGCCATAAATCAGCGTTCCCGGCTGCTGCCAGTTGAACGTGACATCACTGAGCGCCAGCGCGCGGAAAAGCAGCCACGACAGCAATCCCGCCGGAACCAGCGTCAGTCCGAGGGCTGACCGCCAGTTTATCAGCAGCTTTCGCCAGTCACGCGCGGCCCATTCCCATAACTCCCACGCCAGCGGCAGCAGCAGAAAAATTCCCTGCTGCCGCGTCAATGCAGCCAGGCCGCCTGCCGCTCCCGCCAGCCACCATTGTCCCCGTCGCGCCATCAGCAGCGCCACGATGCCGCACGACAAAAACAACGACTCGGTATAAGGCGCAAACAGCACGAAAGCCGCCGGAGCATGCGCGAAATAAAACACCGCCCGCCGCGCTGTTTGCGGTGACAGATCAAGCGCGGCCAGATGCTCGAAACTTTTCAGACAGACAAAGGCAAAGACGCTGCTGACAATTAACAACCCGGCCAGCGTGTTGCCGCCACAGAACCATCCGGCAAGCTTTCCCAGCAGCGGATAGAGCGGATGAAACTGCGCTGTCCCGTCGTCAGCCCTGTAACCCTGCACCGCAATTTTGATGAAGTACTCAGCATCCCACCGCAGCCAGGGTTGCAGCAGCACACGCTCCAGCCACGCACCGAAGGGAAATGAAGGCGGCCAGACCGGAATCGCCTTCTCCGCTTCCGTGAGCGGATGCAGCATTGAAAAGATCACAACCCAGAAAGAGAGAATCAGTCGCAGCAGCAACCAGGTTCCGGCCCCTGACAGTACGGGAGATGCTTTTGTTACTTCCTTAACTGATCTCATCAGAATAATGCTTTGGAAAGAGTGAGGCGGCATCGCAGGCAGGCGCTTTTTTCATCTCAGGCTGAAATTTATCAAGCTGCCAGACCAGCCACATCAGACTGAGGACAGCCAGCAGCGGGATCAGCGAAATCAGTCCGGCGGCAAAAGGTACGTGGATGATAGTCAGGTTGCCGTCTCTGATTTCCCGACTCACCTCAAAATGGTTCATCAGAGCGCGCATCTCCATGCGTGGTAAAAACAGCAGCGCCCCGCATCCGAAGGCAGACCAGTACATCCAGCGGGGCAGCCCGCCTGCCTTCAGGCGCCGAAAGACCACAGCCGCCGGAATGATCGTCATCACCAGATAATGGCTCCAGACCACCGGATTCATCAGCACGCTGACACAGGTCAGAATGGCGAAACCCGCATCAAAACTGCGCGCTTTACGCGCCAGCCACAGGCCCGTCGCCAGCAGCAGCAGTGGCGCAACAAAGGACACGATCCGCGCAACTCCAGGGGCATTCAACAGCGGCGGAGCCGTCGTACTCGGCAGAATTTCACAGCCCGTTCCCTCAAACAGTCGCCAGCCCAGTGACCAGACTGAAAAGTTTCCTTCATTGGCCCGCACCAGCGGGGGAACCGTCGGGGCCACATGCCGGTAATAATTCAGCACGTTTTCCCATCCCATCAGCGCGATTGCGATCAGATGCCCGCTGATCACCACCGCTCCGGCGGCAAACAGCGCGCGCCAGTTCCGACGCAGCAGCAGAAAAAGCACTATCGGCCAGGCCATCAGCTTCACAATCAATGCGCCACCGAGCCACACGCCGCCCGCCAGCTCACGCCCTTCGCGCAAACGCAGCCACGCCAGCAGCAACAACCACAACAGCAGCATATTGAGCTGTCCCACCAGCACCTCATCAACCAGCGGACTCCAGGTGAAACTCATCAGAGTCAGAACAGCAGCCACTCGCCATGAACTCACTGCCTGCCACTGCAACAGCAGATGAAACGAAACAGCCAGCAGAGTGATTTCAAGCACAAACCAGAGGGTCGCCGCGTATTCATATTTCAGCAGCCCCAGAGGCAGAGTGATGATGGCCATCGGCGGAGGGTGCGTGGCCGGGTGAGGAACCAGCCGTCCGCGATAACCAAGCATCTCAGCCGCCATTTCCGGCAGTGGCCGGTAAGGTTCAGTCCGGCTCAGCACAGCCCTGGCCAGCAGGTATTCCTGAATAAAATCCTTGCGGTGAATCAGTGACGGATGCAGCGCCAGCGAACTGAATGCAAGCTGAGCAAGTCCGATCAGCAACACTACTGTAATCACTGCAAATCTGATCAGTCTTTTGTTTTTTGCGGAAAGAGCCATGTCATCCAGCGGAGAGTCAGGACCATCAGAACCAGGAGAGCGGCAACTGAAACAAGCTGTCCCCCTCGCCCGGCCAGTTGTGAAATTTCAAAATCAAGCGTGAGCACGTGCGCCCCGGCAGGAACCTCAATCAGCATCAGACCGCTTCCCGGCTCAGTTGCAACGCGCACCGGCTGACTATCAATGCGCGCAATCCAGTCCGGATAAAAATACGTTTCCACCCGCACTCTGACCGGCTCGTCATTCATCAGGGTAAAGCGGCGATGCGAGTTCATTATCTCCTGCGCGGTCACGCTGCCTCTGCCACTCACAATTGAAAGCCCGCCGATCTGATCTGTCGGCGGATAAAGCCTGAGATCAGCTCCGCGTGGTCGAAAGGGTACTCGATTGGCAGCATAAGCCAGATAACTCAAATCGCCCCGGTCGCGCAATTCACCGACCTGTTGAGCCGTCAGCGTCGGCGCATTCACAGGATGCAGCAGTTGCTGCACCTCCGACCGTTGCAGGCTCTGCCCCTGCGGTCGGGCAATCAGAAACGTAAACACCAGGCTGATCAGCAGCAGCCAGGTAATGACAGCAGCCAGCAGGGCACGGACGTGCTTTCCATTCTGCTTCCATCCTGCAACAGCCGCTGCCATCAGCAACCCCGTCGCCAGCGAAACGAACGGCTGCAAACGCCAGGGGAACTGAACGAATTTCATTCCCGGAACACCACGCCAGAGGATGTCAGAAACAGGCAGTGAAACCAGCAGCGCAATCAGTGTGAAGCTCAGACACCACCACAGAAATCCCTGCCTGGCACGGCGCAGCCCCCGATAAGCGGCAATGCACAATACAATCACCAGCGCCGTTTGCAGCAGCGTCAGAACGCTGGCAATCTGATTGATCCCGGCCCAGACCTGCCGCGCAAGGCTTGCATCAGGCGCTTCGGCAAACAGAAAGTAGTTGTGGTAAGGATGGCGCGTAACTTCGAGATCAGCCTGGACCCATTTCATTTCCAGCACCTGCGGAAGCCAGAAAAAAGCAGTCAGCGCCAGCGCCAGCAGCACCCCGCCTCCAATTTTCATCAGGCCTCGCCAGCCTCCCTGCTTCAGACAGCAGAGAACCAGCAGCGCAACGGCCAGGGCGCAAAGGTAAGCCGTGATGGGATGAATCAGAATAATTGCGCCGTAACTCAGCGCGAAAAGGAGCAGCGCCCCTGCTGGCTGCTTCCCCTCGTCATTCCGTGAACCTGACATCAGTCTGAACGCTCCGAGCAGTGCGAGTGGCATCAGGCTCAGCGCCAGCGTGTTTGACAGAAATCCACGTTGCAGCGCGATGTGCGCCCAGGCGGGCAGAGTAACGTAACTGATCCCGGCAATGATGCTCGGTCCGATCCCATAAAATTCACGCGCCAGCAGCCAGGCGCTGGCCTGAGCCATCACGAAACTCAGAAATAACAGCACCTTCAGCGCCGTCAGCGGATTCATTCCGGCAAATGCAGTCAGGCCGCCGCTCAGCCAGTAAAACAACGGCGAATAAAAAGTGAAAACCGCATCGCCCCGGCCCCCATCCAGAATTCCGGCCCAGCGCGGCAGCCATTCTCCTTCGGACAAGCCGCGCGCAAAAGCTTCCGTCAGATAGTAATGGTGAAACAGATCGCCCTGCGGCCCGAATCCGGGACTTATCAGACGGGCTGAAGTGAGCGCCCCGGCCACTGCCAGCCACAGGGTCAGCAGCAGAATGAACCGGCGCGGTGAAAACTCTGCGCCTGCGGAAAGTGGAATTATTGACTGAGTCTGCGCGCAATCCATATGCTGTCAGTGCCCGGAGCAGGCCGGTCGGTTCCGTCCTCTTGACAAATTGCCGTGCGAAAAACATTCTAGTGCAGCACACACCGAGCCTGTACTGACATTATTCCTCAAATACACCCGCTTTGCCCGTAAGTCAGGTGTCCGGAAATTAAAAAGTCAGTCAGTATTTATTCTATCTTTTATCAGGGATGATGTGATTCGCATGGTCTGCTTGTGCCCATCCCTGCCGTCGGAAATTTCGCTTGCCCGAAATCGAGCAAAATGAGTAGAATTCGGGCTACCTTTTGAAATCGTCGCACTTGTTGAAGAGTTGACTTTGAATTGTTGCTGCCAGCGGAATGATTAATGCGGTCATTTCACGTGCTGACAGTTCGACCCCCGGGAAAGATGAAGTTTTTAGATGTTCAGGGATTTCCTGAGGGATGAGTACGGCCAGGATGTCGTTGAGTATTCCCTGCTTCTTGTCCTGATTGGCGCGCTTGCTGTAATTACGTTAACAGCAATGGGAACAAGTATCCAAAGTGTCTTCAGCAAGATCACCGGGAAACTCAGCCAGGCTGACAATCAGCTTTCCTGACTATCCTGAAGAGCCTCAGCTTTGCAACCAAATGAGGAGGAATGGTAATGATCAACCTGATCAGGAATTTTATCAAAGACGAGGGCGGGCAGGACGTGGTTGAGTATTCACTTCTGCTTGTTCTGATTGGCGCAGCGGCCTTATTTGTCATGACAACGATGGGAGCCAGCATCAAAAGTATCTTTACCAAGATTGGCCAGAAGCTGAGCCAGGCAGACAGTGCTCTTACCTGAAACAACAAATGTGACTGCCCAGGCGGATGCACTTGGTCCGAAAGGTCGCCCAGCCTTTCACTAATTGATCTGGTTTCAGACTACGGTCATTGAAATCTCTCCTGCGGCCACTGTTTTTTTGCCGTGCCATACCACCTTTGGGACGGCAGTTGGCCGATGACCTCACCGGCGGGTTTGCAGCCCGCGTCTATCCCTCACTGTTTCTGCATGCGACCGTAATTTTCAGGGTCTCTGCGGCCCTTCAGCAGTAATCGCTGACCATGCTGATTGAATCTGACCGGCTGAATCGTGCGATTGTCCTTGCACTGACGGCCCTTGTGCTGGCTGTCAGCTATAAGGACTGGCGCGAGCGGCGGGTGCCGAATGTGCTGGTTTTTCCGGCGGCGGCGCTGGGGCTTGGCCTCAATGCGCTGACCGGATGGGACGGACTGGCCAGGTCAGGGATGGGACTGGCAGCAGGGTTCGCGCTGTTGTTTCTGCCATATCTGGTCGGCGGCATGCGCGCCGGAGATGTCAAGCTGCTGGCGGCCATCGGAGCGTTGACCGGCGCGCCGCAGATTGTCCGGGTGTTTCTGCTGACCCTGCTGTGTTACCCGCTGCTGGCGGTCTTCTTTGTCACCAGAGAGCGCAAATGGAAGGTTACGATTTTGCGCTTTCGCATTCTGCTGCTGAAGCTGCTGAGTATGTTTGCTCCGGCGCTCAGGCTTTCCGCGGCACGACTTGAAGCGAAGGACGACCCGGCAGTAGAATCCGTCAGGACACCATTCAGCCTGGCAATCGCAATGGGGACGCTGCTCACATTGTACACACGTCTTCTTGCATCTCTGCTGTAGCTGCTCTCATTATTGCCCCGAACGCTTCAGCATTATTTCCTGCGCCGCTCGTGCGGACGCGGGGGCGAGTGGGTTGAGAAAGTGACTGGCAGCCTCTCACTCCTCACAGTCCGAATTGAAATCACTGACTGCCAAAAAGATTTTTGGCGGAGCCGATGCGGAGGCTTCGTATCGAGCGGAAACTGATCTGCGCCCCTGCCGGAGCAGACATCTGAGGTGGCAATGCACCAGGCCCTGACACGCAATGCCCGAAACACACAACGCGGCCAGGCGGTCGTTGAGTTCGCCATGGTGCTGCCGGTGCTGTTTCTGCTGCTGGTGGGAATCATCTTTTTTGCCAGGGCATTCCAGCTTCAGCAGGTGCTGAGCGGCGCCGTCCGTGAAGGTGCGCGCGTGTGGGCGGCGAATCCGCCCGGTGGCGCGTGGCTTCAGTGCGGCAACCTGCCGTGTCCGAACGATCCGCCGCCAGGTGACACCAACTTTTATCGGTATGTCATGCCGGTAGTCAGAAATTATGTCAAAGACAGCGGCTTTTCAGACGCCGAACTGAGCTTCTTTACGACACAGAAAAACCAGGAAGCAGACACGATCAGGACGACTGTTTCAGCGCTGGATGCTGACAATGAAAAAGTGACGCTGACGGTTTTTTACAAGTACAGCCTGCCGCTGGGATCGCTCGGTGAACTGACTCCGATTTACCTGCGCGCCAGTTGCACGATGAAACGAGGATGATGAAAGTGCGGAAGGCAGAGCGCAAAGTGCGAAAGTTCTGCGTCCACCCCGACAGCGGGCGGCGCGACAGGCTTTCGCTGCGGCGGCTCTCATCGCGTTCACAGCGCGGGCAGAGCATCGTCGAACTGGCGCTGCTGCTGCCGCTTTTTCTGGTCGTCATTCTCGGCATCGTCGAAACCGGAAGAATGTGGTGGACACAGCAGGGACTGACGAGCGCGGCGCGCGAAGGCCTGAGGGCTGCGACTCAGAGTACCGGCGACTGTTTTTCGGTCTTCACGCTCAGCAAAGGCAGACAGTCCGCGCTTGATCAACTGGCCGCAACCGGATTGTCAAATGATCAGAGCAACATTGCCTTTGTCACGCTGACTCCGCTGACGGAAGATGGCGCCAGCGGCCAGGTCAGAAAAATCAAAATCACGATTACCTATCGTTACAATTCACTGCTGCCGTTTCTGCCGAGCCTGATCTCAGGCCCGGCAACCGTCAGCGGCGACCCGGCGCTGGTCACGACAGCAGTCGCTCAGTGTGAACCATGAATTCAGAGTGCAGCGCATGACTGCGGAGATTCACTGATGAACAAAAGATTTCTGATGGCCCTGGGTGGAGCGGTCTTCTTCGGCCTGCTGGCAATTATGGTTGCCAACGCTTATCTGAGGAAGCAGATGGGGGATATTACCAGAGAGAATTATGTCAAAGTCTGGGTCTCCAGAACTGATATTCCTGCTGGTGCAGTCATCCAGGAGTCTCAGATTGAGCTGACTGACTTTCCGAAAAACCTGGCTCAGGAAGTCGTGAAGGAGAAAAAAGACGTGGTCGGCAAGACAGCAGCTTTTGACATTCTGGCCAAAGCTCCGATCTATAACCGTTATCTGTCGTCCGCCGCAGGCAGCAAAATCGGCTTTCTGGTGAAAGACGGCTATCGCGCCTATGCCGTGCCGGTGAATGAATCGAGCAGTGTCGCGGGCTTTATTACGCCGGGCAGTTATGTGGATGTGATTTCGGTGCTGCAACCCTCCGGAGCCACGCGCCCCGTCGCCCGAACGATTCTGCAAAACGTCAAGGTGCTGGCCGCCGGTAATCAGTTGCAGACCAGCATTGACAATGCCTCGGCAACTCCGCGCGCGCAGAACTTCAGCACGGTGACGCTTGAGGTCAGGCTCGAAGAAGCGCAGGTGCTCGCGCTTGCCAGCCGCGAAGGCAATCTGCAACTCGTCATCCGCAATCCGAATGACCGGAACGAAGCTGATGTTCCTGCCGCCAGCCTGGCCGGTGCAGTCGGGCCGTTGCCGCAGGAACCGCGCGCCACGGCTGCGGCGTCCGGCCAGCTTGCCAGCAATGCGCGCCCGACACCGACGATTCCGCCGCTGATTCTGCCGGTGGCAAAACAGGCCACGCCGACGCCGACGCCGACAGCCACGCCGACACCGGCCAGAACAGTTGATGTCTATCGCGGCAGGCAGCTTGAAAAAGTCCAGTTCCCTGACACTGCCTCATCAGCGTCAAAAAGTAACTGAGCCGAATGTATTCCGACCTGGCCCCGGGCCAGTTGCCCCGTTTGCCAAGGAGAAGTATGAGCAACCCCAGTCACCCTGTAGTCAGTCGCGTTGTGAGCCATGTGATCAACCGGCTGAGTTTCGCCTGTGTCGTGTTCCTGCTCAGTCTGTTTGCGTTTCAGGCGGCAGCGCAGGAACGGATGAGAATCCCGGCTTCATTTACGAAGGACGCCGATCAGCCCATCAAGATTGATCTGCTGGTCGGGCAGTCGCGCATCATCGAATTTGACGAGGAATTCGGCAGCACTTCCATTTCTGATCCGTCCATTGCCGATGTCGTGCTGCCGACGAGTTCCAAAATCATCATCAACGGCGTCAAATTCGGCCAGGTCAACCTGGTGGTGCTGAGCAGCGCCAAACCGCCGAAGATGGTTATCTTTGACATTTATGTGCAGAACAATCTGAACCTGATTGATAACCAGCTCAAGATCATTTACCCGAAGGAAAACATTCAGCTCAGCCAGGCCAATGATTCAGTCGTCATTTCAGGCAGCGTGACCCGCAAGGAAATTGCGGAGAATGTCGAAGCCATCATCAAAAACGCCGGCTTCAAAGCCGTCACCAATCTGATCAAACCGCCCGTGCCCGAAACGCTTCAGGTCGAATTGCAGATTCGCGTAGCCGAGGTCAATCGCGCGGCGCTGCGCGAAATCGGCGCGGCCTATGGCGGCACCGGCTCAGGAGTGCCGACTTTCATCAGTCCTGGCGGCCCGGCTTCGTTCGGAGGCTATTCGCGCAATGTGCAGAACCTGGGCGGCAACGGCAGCGAAAACGCCATTCGCACAGTCGAGAATCTGCTCGTCAATCCGAGTTCGGCAGTCACGCTCTTTTTCGGAGGTCAGAACCAGTACTTCATTCGCGCCCTTCAGGAACGCGGCGTGCTGCGCACCCTGGCTGAACCGACGCTTTCAGCCATGAACGGCAAGGAAGCCAGTTTTATTTCCGGCGGTGAAATCCCCTACACGTTTGTCTCCAGCGCCGGTGGTCAGTCGGGCGTGTCAGTGCAGTTCAAACCTTACGGCATTCAGCTCAAATTCACGCCGACGATCATTGACGAGAATCGCATTCAACTGACTCTCGAACCCGAAGTCTCGACCGTTGATTTCGGCAACGCGATCAAACTGAATGACACCTTTGTCCCGGCCCTGCGCACGCGCCGCGCCAAAACGACGCTGGAACTGCGCGACGGTCAGAGCTTCGCCCTCGCCGGACTGATTGATAACAGCGAGTCGGTCAACCTCGCCAAAATTCCCGGCATTGGCGACATTCCGGTGCTCGGTGAACTGTTCAAGAGCCGTCGCTTTCAGAAAAACGAAACCGAACTGCTGTTTCTGTGTACGGTGAAGCTGACTGAGCCGCTCAATCCCGATCAGGTTCCGCAACTGCCCGGCGTCAATGCCAGGCCGCTGCCGACGGCGCTTCCGGCAGTGCCGCCCGCCGGACTGATTGAAGGTGATTCAGGCCACGCGCCACCGCCGCGCAAAACCGGCGAACTGACGCCCGCGCCTGAAAAGCCCGATCACAAACCGACCGCTGCGCCTTCCCCCGCGCGCCTCGAAAAATCAGCCAAAGCCGATAAACCGTAAGCTGTGGTCACCCGCGAAATGAGTTTGCCTCTTTCGCTGGTGACTGCTGTTGTTGCCATGAAGCCTCGCGCTGCCATTTCACACCGCCGCCCGGAACGCGGAAACGTGCTGATTCTGACCGCCGTCACCCTGGTGCTGATTCTGGGTATCACGGCGCTGGCAATTGATGTGGGCTACCTGCTCAACGGCAAGGCTGAACTTCAGAACGCGCTCGATTCCGCCGCGCTTGCTGCCGTCACGCAGACGCATGTGGTGATTCCGCTCAATCCCCTTCACGTCAATTACGACCAGAAGCAGATTGAACTCATCAAACAATACGCCGAGAAGTTTGCGGAACAGAATGAAGTCCGCCGCAATTCCGGCGGCAGTAACAAGGTGGATTTGAACCCCGGAACAGATGTTGATCTGAAAGACCGGAATGTGGAACTGCCCCGGATTACCGTCACCAGTCAGGTGGCGCTGCCGACCTTCTTTGCAGGCGTGATGGGCTTCAATGGCATCACTGTCAGCGCCAGATCAGAAGCCCGGCTGGTGGCCGTTAACGGCGGCACCGGCACCATCAGCGGCGGCGGGGTCAATATTGATGCCTCAAATGTTCCCGGTGATGTAGTGACCGGAGGGTGGCGCCCGCTGCTGATTCCTGACACTTACTTCGATGCCAATGGCCAGGTGCGGCGGCTGATCTTTGATCAGAACAGCAATCCGCTGACGATTCCTGAGCCGCCTGCCGGTTCCTGGTATCGTTCACGTTTTGCGCCAGCCAGCGCCACCTATCCGCTCGTTGATTTGTGGCAGCCCGGAAACCCGGCCACGCCCGGCATCCCCACGCAGACGGACGTTACCAGTCTGCGCGACACCTTTTACAGCGTTGACGCGCTCAACAATATGATGGGTTCGGTCATCAGCCTCAACGGACGCATTGGCGAATACCGCGTGGTTGATCTGGCCGGAACGCAGGATGTGATTGACGCCGCCACATATGCCTACAGCGGATTTCCGGGAAAGGTGCAGGTCGGAGATCAGGTCAGGGTCTTCCCGGTGACTGGCAATGAATCGGTGTTTTATCGCCTGAGAGATTTGCGCAATGACGCCGTCAAGACTCCCTATGATGGTGATACCGGCGGAGCGCTGGAAAAATACGGCTACATCAGCACGAAATGTTCCGGGTGCCGGTTTACCGCCCCCAATACGCACCCGCTGATTATTCCCGTGCTGCTGTGCAACCCGTTTGACTTTTATCGCCGCTACAAAGGCTACATTTCAGACCTCACGCCGATGACCGTGACCAACATCGGCGTGCTGTTTATTGAAACCGCTGGTTTTGATGGCGACATTCAGGGACGGTTTATTCGTGAGGTCATCACCGGCGGAACACAGATTGCGCCGAACAGTATTCCGTCCGCGCAACTGCGCCTGCTGCCGGTGTCGGCAAAGCTGGTGCGGCAGTAAGACAGAAACCGCTGTCGCATTGAATTAACTCTGAAAAGACCGAAAAAGAACCTGATTTAATTGGTGTTTTACCCGGTGCCGTGCATATAATTCACTGCAATTTCACAAACTTCATTCTGCCCCGAACAGAAAGCCGTAACAGACGTGAAACCCGTTGGCGAAACGCGCCCCAGTTTTGATCAGTTTTCCAGCGACCGCGGCGAGCGGACGCCGAGCCGAGGAACCAACTACGTGTCGGATGCGATTTCAGTGGTGATCATCGGGCGCAGCCTGACCCTGCAGGAGCGTACCCGGCTGCGGACAGGCAGCCAGACACCACTTTCCATTCTGGCTGAGCTGCCGTTCAGCGGGCAGACGATTGATGAACTGATCCGGCTGCGCCCGCAGGCCGCGCTCGTCATGCTCAATGGTGACCTGCCCCGCAGCTTTCAGTTTGTCGAGCGCATCCGCGAAGAGGCACCTGACACGCTCGTGGTGTGCTCGAGCGAAGACACGTCGCCCGATGTGATCGTCCAGTCAGTTCGTTCCGGTGCGATTGATTACCTGCGCCAGCCGCTCACCGAGGAAGAGATCAATGCCGTCTTTGCCCGCATCGAACAGGCCCGCGTGCGCAACACTGACGCCGCGCATCTGGGCCGCGTGATTGCGGTGTTTTCGAGCAAGGGCGGCGGCGGCGCAACCTTTGTGACAGCCAACCTGGCGGCGAGCCTGGCGCGACTGTCAGGCAAAAAGACCTGCATCGTGGATCTGAATATGCAGGCGGGCGATCAGCCATTGTATCTGGGGCTGGAGCCGGTCTATTCGATGTATGACGTGGTGCGCAACTTTGACCGGCTGGACGATCAGTTGCTGTCGAGTTACCTGACGCAGCGCTCAAAGAATCTGTCGCTGCTGGCCTCGCCCTCAGAGATTGACAAGGAAGAGGAAGTCCGGGCCGAACATATCACGCGCGTCATTGCGCTGCTGCGCGCGCACGCCGAATACGTCCTGCTTGACACTCAGCACATGCTCAGCGAAGCGACGATTGCGGCGCTGGATGCGGCAGATGACATTGTGCTGCTGATGACGCTCGATATTCCCTCGATTCGCAGCACCAAACGCGCGCTGGATATTTTCACCAAGCTGGGATACGACCGCAAACGCATCAAGGTCGTCCTCAACCGCTTTGCGCGCACGCCGGAATTTGAGCTGGAACAGATCGAGAAGGTGCTCGACACTTCGATTTTCGCGCTGCTGTCGAATGATTATCGTTCCGCCATCGCCTCCGTCAACGTTGGCGAACCGCTGGTTCAGTCCCGCATTCAGTCGCGTCTGGTGCGTGAGTTCACCCGGCTGGCCAGTCTGCTCAGTAACATCAAACCCGACGAGGAACCGCCCGCTCCGCCACGCAAGGGCTGGTTCTTCGGCAGGAAGTAACCGGGTGGTCAGTGGCCGGTAACCGGTGGTCAGCAGATATTTTTTACTGGCCACTGACTGCCTGCGATTGACCACTTTTTTTATGGCAACCATCAAAGAGCGACTTGAGAAAGAACAGATCACCGTTATGCAGCGGCGCACGGCAGTCAATTCCAATGAGTTTCAGGAACTCAAAGCCCGCGTTCACCGCAAGGTGATCAACAAGATGGATCTGGCCAAGCTGGAAAAGATTCAGGATCAGGCGGTGCTGCAGAAGGAAGTCAGAAATTTCATCGAGCGCATCCTTGGTGAAGAGAAAGCTCCCCTGAGCGCGCTCGACCGTGAACGCCTGCAGATCGAAGTCCTCAACGAATTGCGCGGCCTCGGCCCGCTCGAACCGCTGCTCGAAGACAAAACCATCTCTGACATTCTGGTGAATGGCTACCGCAATGTTTACATCGAACGGCGCGGCAGGCTGGAACGCGCTGACGTGATGTTCAGAGATGACGATCATCTCAAACAGATCATTGAACGCATTGTGTCCCGCGTCGGTCGCCGCATTGACGAATCGTCACCGATGGTGGATGCGCGGTTGCAGGATGGTTCGCGCGTCAACGCCATCATCCCGCCGCTGGCGCTTGACGGGCCGGTGCTTTCGATTCGCCGTTTCGGCGTGGATACGCTGCAACTGAGCGACCTGATCAAATTCAACACGCTGACGCCGCAACTGGCCGAAATCCTGCGGGCCTGCGTCAAAGCGCGGCTCAACATTCTGATTTCAGGCGGCACGGGCGCGGGCAAAACCACGATGCTCAACGCGCTGTCGGCGGCGATTCCCGAAGAGGAGCGACTCGTCACGATTGAAGATTCGGCTGAACTGAAGCTGCAGCAGGAACACGTCGTCCGGCTGGAAACGCGCGCGCCGAACATCGAAGGCCGGGGCGAAATCTCACAGCGGCAACTGTTGCGCAATGCCCTGCGAATGCGCCCTGATCGCATCATCGTGGGCGAGGTGCGCGGCGATGAGGCGCTCGACATGCTGCAGGCCATGAACACCGGCCACGACGGCGGCCTGACAACGATTCACGCCAATTCACCACGCGACGCCCTGTCACGCCTGGAAACGATGATCTCAATGGCCGGGCTGCGATTGTCAGACAAGGCCATGCGCCAGCAGATCAATTCGGCCATCAACCTCGTAATTCAGGTTTCGCGCCTGAGTGACGGTTCGCGCAAGATCACCAGCGTTTCAGAAATCACCGGAATGGAAGGCGAGGTAATTTCAATGCAGGATATTTACGTCTTCCAGCGCACCGGGGTGGGCGAAAACGGCGCCGTGCTGGGCCGCTTTCGCGCAACCGGCATTCGCCCGCGCTTCAGCGAGCGACTGGCGCTCTACGGCTTTCACCTGTCGCCGGAACTGTTCGCGGACAACTGGTAAAGTTCGTCAACGGCAACGCAATCATCAGCAACGAAGATGTCCCGGAATGTCAAATACACACTGATTATCATCACCGCGCTGGCGGCGCTGGGGGTGCTGGTCACGCTGGAAGCCTCCAGCATTCTGATTGTGCTGATCGGCCTGACCTTCCTCAGCATCTTTGCGGCCTTCTACTATTTCATTACCCGCGACACTGACATTTATCGCCGCCGGGTGGAAGAGCGGTTGCAGGAGTTGCTGGCCGCGCGCGGCATGAACGCCAGTCAGCGCGAAATGCGGCTGCTCAAGGAAGAACTGCTCAGCGACATTCCGCCGCTGCACCGGCTGCTGCTGCGCTTTGAGGTCTTCAACCGGCTCAAGGAACTGATTCGTCAGGCTGATCTGACCATCGTCGTCAACACGTTTCTGCTGATGAGTCTGATCTCGTCATTTCTGGGCGGATGGTTTGCCTTCATCGCCAGCCGGTCAATCATCATTGCGCTGATCGTCATGCCGCTGTCGGCCTTTCTGCCGCTCTGGTATGTGCTGCGGCGACGACGCAAGCGGTTTGATCTGTTCATCGAACAGTTGCCTGACGCGCTGGAACTGATGATTCGCTCGCTCCAGGCCGGTCACAGTTTCACCTCGTCGCTCCAGACTGTGGCGACGGAAATGCCTGATCCGATTGCCCGCGAATTCGGCAAGGCTTATGAAGAACAGAACCTCGGCCTGAGTTCGCGCATCGCGCTTGAAAATCTGGTCGAGCGAGTGCCGATTACGGATCTGAAACTGTGCGTCACGGCGATTCTGATTCAGCGCGAAATCGGCGGCAATCTGGCGGAGGTGATGCACAACATCAGTCACACGATCCGCGAACGCTTTCGCATTCAGGGCGAGATTCGCGTCAAATCAGCGCAGGCGCGGCTGTCGGGTTATGTCGTCAGCGCCCTGCCGTTCGTGATGTTTCTGCTCATCAGTCTGACCAATCCGTCCTATATGCAGCCGCTTTACGAACACGAATACGGCAATTACATCATCGCCCTGGGGCTGGGCATGCAACTGACCGGCTGGATCATCATCCGGCGCATTACGAGAATCGAATTCTGAAAAGCAGTGGATAGTGGTCAGTGAAGAGTGAAAGAGCTGATGAGCACCAGTTTTTTCTCCACTTTCCACTCTCCCACTGACCACTGGCCACTGATCACTGACCGTTATGGATCCGCTTCAAATTCTGTTCATGGTTCTGGTGCTGTTTTCGGCGTCAAGCGTCGTGACGGCGATTTACTGGCTGCTGGTGCGGCCTGCGAGTCCGGTCAATGCGCGGCTGAAAGAGATCAACCCGACGGTCATTACTGAGCCTGAATCGCCACAGGTCACCAGGGTGCTGGTCGAGCGCGTCGCCGAGCCGATTTCAAAAATCGGCCCGAAACCATCAGCGCGCAATGTGCGGCGATTGCGCAAACGGCTGGTCATGGCCGGTTTTCTCAACGAGAATGCCGTGTCGGTTTATCGCGCGGCGCAACTGGCTTCGGCGGTTGCCTTTCCGGTGCTGACCGTGCTGATGCTGATCATTACCGGGCAGAGGCCGGATGTGTCGGCGCTGGCGCTGGTGCTGATTGCGCTTGGCTTCGGATTGTTCATTCCTTCGTTTACGCTGTCGCGGCTGGTGACGAAACAGCAGCAGCGCATCACGCGCGCGCTGCCGGATGCGCTGGATCTGATGGTGGTCTGTGTGGAGGCCGGGCTGGGCCTGAATGCGGCGCTTTATCGCGTCGGTCAGGAGATGGAACTGGTCGAACCGGCGCTGTCAACGCATCTGACCATCACCAACCGCGAGATTCGCGCCGGCAAGCCGCGTGAGGAAGCATTGCGCAATCTGGGCGACCGTACCGGGGTTGACGATCTGAAATCGCTGGTGGCCATGCTGATTCAGACCGACCGGTTCGGGACTTCGATTGCTGACAGCCTGCGCGTTTTTGCCGATTCGCTGCGCACGAAACGACGGCAGCGCGCCGAAGAACAAGTCGGAAAGACAGTGATCAAATTGATTTTTCCCCTGCTCTTATTTATCTTTCCGGCATTGTTAATCGTGTTGCTGGTTCCGGCTTTTATCAAGATGTTCTCTTATCTTTCTCAGGTGGGTCCCTGAAGAAATATCGCCAGTGTCTGCCGGGCCATCCTGTTTCTGGCGATCAGACGAAGACGAAGGAGAATCTTCATGACCGTTTTCTGTGCCCTCGTCCTGTTGCTGCAGGGGCAACAACAGGATGATCTGATGCTGAACTGGATTCTGATTATCGTTCTGCTCGTCATTGCGGCTATTCTGGGGATCATTGTGATCAAACGCCGCTCGCGCGAACAGGATGACGAATACGACTCCTGACCCGCATCTCGAAGCCCCCATTACTGGTGCAGCCCCGCTGATGTTGACGCTGCCATCGGACAACAGGAATTTGAAATCCCGGAATTCCGCCGCTCCGGCTTCACTCAGGATTTATCACGGCACGACTGGTGAATGTCTGGCCGGGCGCGTCAGGCTGGCCAATACGGCGCTGACGCGGCTGCGCGGCCTGCTCGGACGGTGGCGGCTGGAGTCAGATGAGGCGCTCTGGCTGCGGCCCTGCAACGGAATTCACACCATTGGGATGCTCTTTGCCATTGATGCGATCTTTCTGGATCAGGAACTTCGCATCGTCAGGCTGATTGAAAATCTGCGGCCATTTCGCGTCACGATGCCTCACCTGCAGGCGCGCAGCGTGCTGGAAATGGCGGCCCACTCGGTTGCGCGATTTCAGCTCAGGACAGGCGATCAGTTGCGCGTCGTGCGCCAGTAAACACGCATGGACGCCACCCCGGCAACATCACCTGTCAGCCCGCCTCCCTCTGCCCCGTTATCAGGGAAGCGCAGTTCCCGGCCTGCCGCCTCAGTCGGCAGCGTCGCCCGCTGGCTGTTGCCATCGGTCGGCAGCCTGTGCCTGCTGCTGACGCTGTACCTGCTGCTGATCAATGCGTGGCGTTTTTTGCAGGACAGCGACACCGGCTGGCACATTCGCACGGGCGACCTGATCCGGCAAACCGGCACGGTACCGCGTCACGATGTTTTTTCATTCACCATGCCGGGGCGCGAATGGTTCGCGTGGGAATGGCTGACGGATGTGCTGATGTCGTGGCTGCACGAACGCGCCGGGCTGGCGGGACTGGTGGCGGCGGCATTGACGCTGTTGTGTCTGACTTATGCTCTGCTCGTTCGGGTGATGATCGCGCGCGGCTCTGATGCGCTGGTGGCCTGCGCGCTGACGATTCTGGCGGCGCTGGCTTCGATGGTTCACTGGCTGGCGCGCCCGCACCTGATTTCGCCGCTGCTGCTGCTTGGCTGGTGTGCGCTCATTGAAAGCTGGCGACGAAACCGAAATGAAGGCGGCTGGCGCACAAGGCTGATTTACGCCACACCGCTGCTGCTGGCGTTGTGGGCGAACCTGCACGGCGCGTTTGTGGTCACGCTGCCGATGCTGGCGATTTATGCGGCGGGTGAAACGCTCGAATTCATCAGCCGCCGCGCGCTGAAATCGCGTGAGTTTCGCCGGGTCATCGGCACTTACCTGCTGGTCGGCGTGAGTTCGGCACTGGCGACGCTGGCGACGCCTTACGGCATCAGGCTGTATGGTCATCTCTGGCAATATCTGACTGACAGCCATTTGCTGGCACGCATTCAGGAGTTCCAGTCGCCCGATTTTCACACGGTTGATGGCAGGCTGATTGAAATACTGCTGCTGCTCGCGTTCATTGCCGCCGCTCGCGCCCTGTGGCAGCGCCGGTTCATTGAAATCGGATTATTGCTTTTGTGGGCGCATCTGGTGCTGCAATCAGAACGGCATATTACGCTGGCCGTGATCGTGATGATGCCGATTCTGGCTGAACATCTGAGCGAACTGTTGCGCGCTGCTGCGCGCGGGGGCGCTCAGGCGGGGCGCTGGCGGGTTGCGTCTGACTGGTATCGTGGCATCATGGCCATTGATCGCCAGTTGAACGGCGCGCTGATTTACCTGCTGGTGGCAGCGTTTCTGCTGACGCTGATGAGTGGCCGGGCCGGGGTCTTGACCGGTTCCCTGCTGCCTGCGCATTTTGCTGAACGAAAGCTGCCCGTCGCGGCGGCGAAATTCATCAGCACGGCAAATCTGCGCGGCAATCTTTACGCCCCCGACCAGTTTGGCGGCTATCTGATCTATCGTTTTTATCCGCAGCTTAAGGTTTTTGTGGACGGGCGCAGTGATTTTTATCGCACCGGCCCGGTCTTTGACGAATATCTGCGAGTGATGACCATCCGGCCTGACTGGGCCGCCATCCTCGACAAATATGATGTTCGCTGGATGCTGCTTCGCACTGACGAACCGCTGCTCACGGTCGCACTGGCCACCGGGCAGTGGGTCAGCATTTATCACGACGGCACCGCCCAGGTGCTGATCAGGAAGTGATGTCGGGAACAACCCGAAGTTGAAAACAGAACCGGTTTCGCTGATTTTGTTTTCTTTTTCGGTCGGCGTCATTACTTCAGAAAGGCGGTTATGGCCCTTCGAAAGTTTTTCGCATTGTTACGTGAACGCGCACTGACGGCGGTCATTATGCTGGCGCTGCTCGCCATTGTGCCGCTCAGTTTTCCCGGTCTGAGGTCAGAACTGATTTCAGCCCTCTCAACCAACGCCCGCATGGTGCAGGTGAACGGCGAGTTTGATTTCGCTGTCGAAGATTCGCCCGCGCCCGATGCGCCGCCTGATTCCGGCGAAAAGGCGGGCCTGTTCAAGCGCATTGTCACTTCACCGGTGCGTCTGATGTCGCGGCTGTTTCGCGGCAGGGACAACAAAGACAACCGGGATAAAAAGGACAATGTGGTTGTCTCGAAACCCTCGGCCAAAGACATCGAAAAGTTCAAGCCGGTGCCGGTCGTCCGCACCCGCGACGGGATGGGCAGCGAAGTAGCGCGCGAGGACTTGTCCGCTTCTGAAGCGTCAGCGACCAGCCCGCTGCCTGCGCCGCTGACTCCGTCAGCAGCCGTCGCCGCCGCCGCCGAACGCGCTTCAGCGGCCCTGTTTGACCAGGCCATCGAATACCAGCAGAAAGGCCTGTTCGATCACGCCATCGAAAAGCTTGGCTCGGCGCTGCTGACCAGACCCGACTTTGCCGAAGCGCACAACCTGATGGGCGTCTGCCTGGATCAGAAAGGCCAGTACGGCATGGCGCAGGTCGAATACCAGAAAGCCATTCGACTTGAATCCGACAATGCGCGCTTTCTCAACAATCTGGGCTATTCGTACTATCTCGGTGGTGACAACAAAAACGCGATCAAGTGGTTCAAAAAGGCGCTCAAATTCACGCCCGGGGACAAACGGCTGCAAAACAATCTCGGCCTCGCATACGGGCGTCAGGGCGATTACAAAAAGGCGCTCGAATATTTCACCGCTTCAGTGGGCGAAGCCGGAGCGCATCTGAATCTCGGCTATGTCCTCAACCAGCAGGGCCGTTATGAGGATGCCATCAAAGAGTACGAAAGCGCGCTGCGCCTGCAGCCGCAGTCGCTCGCCGCGCTGAGCGGCCTGATTCCGCTTTATGAACGCACCGGACGACTGCGCGAAGCGGCTTACGCCAGCGAAATGCACAAGAAACTCAGCGCTTCGGCGCAGCAGAAACAGCAGTAGTTTTCAAAGCCTGACATGCCGAAGGTAATTCATCAGCCGGTTCATCTGCTTCTGGCGTTGTGCGCGTTCTGCGTGGCGCTCTCAGTGCCGGTGCGGGCCGATCAGGTGCAGTTGAAGGACGGGCGCGTGATCGAAGCTGATGCCGTCTGGGAAACGGGCGACCTGCTCTGGTATCGCCAGGGCAGGCTGACCGCTTCGATCAGTAAATCCGAAGTGCTGCGCGTCATTCCGGCCAAAGCTTCAGATACAACTGAGAACCGCACAAAACAGCAGCCAGCCGTTCCCGTGCTGCCTCGCATTATTCTGAAAGGCGGCGCGGAAATCATCGCGGACGAGGTGCAGGAAGGTGATCGTTACATTCGCTATCGCCTGGGCAGTATGCAGACCATCGTTGATCGTGAAGCGGTGGAGCGTATCGTGCGCGACGAACCGGTTGTCAGTCCGACGCTGACGCCGCTGCCTGATTTGCGCTTTACGACCGGACACGCCGGGCTTGATCAGTTGATTCAGCGCAGCGCACAGAAACATCAGCTTGATCCGCTGATTATTTATCTGGTCATGCGCGAGGAATCCGGCTTCAATCATCGCGCCGTGTCACGGGTCGGCGCGCGCGGCCTGATGCAGTTGATGCCCGCGACCGCGTTGCGACTGGGCGTGCGTAACATTCATGATCCGGTCGAGAACGTCGAAGCCGGGACACGTTACCTGAAAGGTCTGCTCGAACTGTATCAGGGAGATGTCAATCTCGCGCTCGCGGCTTATAATGCTGGTGAACAGGCGGTCGCGCGTTATGGTCGTCGCGTTCCGCCGTATCGTGAAACTCAGAGTTACGTGCGCCGGATCAATGCGGCATATCGCCGAGCCAGGATGCCCGACGGCAAAGGCGCAGAGTAACGATCATCAGTGACTGCTCCCTGCGACGCATCCCCTTGCAGGCTGTAATTTTTGTTGTGACTCCCTCACGTCCCCGCCGAGAGGTAACTGATCATGAAATCATTCGCCAGTGTTCGTCTTTGCCTCACGATGATCTGTCTGATCCTGCTGACGGGGTCAGCGGTAATGGCGCAATCCGCTCCGTCACCTGACACCGGCACGCGCGAAGTGCTGACCAATTCTTCGGTCGTCAAACTGTCAAAGGCGCGCTTCAAGGAACGCACGATCATTCATCTGATTCGCACTTCACCGACCGCTTTTGATGTTTCAACCAGCCAGTTGATTGAACTCAAGCGCAACGGCGTCAGCGAGCGGGTTATTTCAGAAATGATCGAGCGCCAGGCGCTGACTGCCGGAATGCAGAGCGCATCTTCGCTGCGCGATGATGATTTTTTCACGGCTGACGATGAAGCCTTTTTCAATTCCGGCTCATCGCGCCTGGGGCCGCTGCGTGACAAACGAACCACCCGCAGCGAACCGAAACAGCAGAACGAAACACCGATCTTCGGTTCCGGCTCCGGTTCGCAGGGCCGCACCCGTTCGCGCGGCATCGGCAACAACGGCGAACAGGCCAGTCAGAGCGAAACGACCGGCACGGCCACCGTGCGCATCATTCGCCCGTCTGAAGAAAGCGGCGAACCGAAACTTGAACGCGCGCCCAAACTGGATAATCACGCTGTCATTGAGATGGTGCAGGCCGGATTTTCAGAAGGCACCGTGCTGCGCAAGATCGAAATCACGCAGGTTGATTTTGATCTGTCGGCCAAATCACTCAGCGAACTGCGCCGCAACCGCGTCAGCGAACGCATCATCAAAGCGATGACTGAAGCTATGGAGGATGTCCGCAAGTAATCACGCGTCAGTCCTGCAAAGTCGTTATGAGGAAGCAGTCCCTCAGCTTGTTATTCCTGCTCGTCGCGCTGCTCGCCTGCCCGGTCTGTCTTCCGGCTCAGGCTTCGCGCCCGGCGGAAAAATCGTCAGGGCAGAAAAACAGCGCTGACAAGCCAGCCGAAACGCCGCCTGCCGAACCTGCCATATCAGTCGAAACCACCGAAGTCCTGCTGCCTGTCACGGTGCGTGACCGCGCCGGACGCTTTGTGCCTGATCTGAAAGCCGAAAACTTTGAAATTTATGAAGACGGCGTGCGCCAGCAACTGACTTCATTCGCGCTCAAACGTCTGCCCGTGCATGTGCTGCTGATGATTGACACGAGCAGCAGCGTGCAGCGCGAACTTGATGATTTCAAGCTGACCGCGCTGCGCTTTGCTGAAAAGCTGAACGAGGCCGACAGCTTTTCACTGATTCGATTCGATGACAAAGTTGAGCTGGTGATGGACTGGACGACCAGCCGCACGGCGCTCAAACGCGCGCTGAACCGGCTCGGCACCGGCCTGTTCACGAAGTTCAATGACGCGATGTACCTGGCCGCGCACGAACAACTCAGCCGGATCAAAGGCCGCAAAGCGGTCATCGTTTTTACTGACGGCATTGACAGCGGGCGCGGCAGCAAGAGTGCTGATGCGGCCCTGCGCGCCCTCGTTGAAGCCGAAGCTCCGGTTTATGTCATCAGCAAAACGCGCATGCAGCGCCGCGCCAGTTTGCAGGAACTCGATTTTTACGAACACAGCGCAGGCCCGCGCGCCATCAGCCAGACGCGCATTGACGGCCTGAAGCTGTCGCTTGAAGCGCTCGAAGAAAGCGAACGCAACCTGACCCGCATCGCTGAAGAAACCGGAGGCCGCATCTTTCTGCCGCAGCGTTTTGAAAACCTGGATGACGCTTACCAGGAAGTCGCTGATGAGTTGCAGAACCAGTACATCATCTTTTTCACGCCGCAGGACGCACAGCGCGATGGCCGTTATCGCCGCACTCGCGTCAGAATCAATCGTCCCTCCTGTTACGCCACAACCCGCTTCGGTTATTATCTCCGCTGAAAGCGGTCTTCAATCATCAATCACCAGAAACCATGTACAGGCCGGAGTCGTAAAAACACTCATATGCCAAACGCTGTCACCCTTTCCAGCATTCGCAAAAGCTACGGCGATTTTGTCGCCGTCAATGACCTTTCACTTGAAATCAGGCAGGGCTGCATCTACGGCCTGCTCGGCCCCAACGGAGCGGGCAAGACGACGACGATCAGAATGATCGTCAACATCACCATTCCTGATTCCGGCGAAGTGCAGTTATTCGGCCACCGCATGACCGCCGAATTGCAGGAGCGCGTCGGTTATCTGCCCGAAGATCGCGGCCTCTACAAAAAAATGAAGGTCGGTGAGCAACTGCTTTTCTTTGCCGAACTCAAAGGCCTGAGCAAAGCCAAAGCCGAACCGCTGATTGACGACTGGCTGCAGCGCGTCAGCCTGGCTGAGTGGAAAAACAAAAAGTGGGAAGAGTTGTCAAAGGGCATGCAGCAGAAAGTGCAGTTCGTTTCGACCATTCTGCATGACCCTGATCTCGTGATCCTCGATGAACCTTTCTCCGGCCTCGATCCGATCAATGCCAACCTGCTCAAGGATGTCGTGCAGGATCTCAAACGTCGCAACAAGACGATCATCTTTTCAACGCACCTGATGGAACAGGCCGAGCAGTTGTGCGATGAAATCTGCCTGATTAATCGCGGGCACAGGGTGCTGAACGGCAACATCCGCGAAATCAAACGCAGCTTCGGTCATCGCGCCATCGCGCTGGAAGGCGAAAATCTGGACGGCCTGCTCGATCATTCGCCGCTCGTCAAAAATCTCAGTCGCCTGCAATATCACTTTGAAGTCACGCTGCAGGAAGGCGCAAGCGCGCAGGAACTGCTGCGCCAGCTTGTCGCGGGCGGCGCAAACCTGACCCGCTTTGAAATGGTCGAGCCGACGCTCAACGAAATTTTCATCGAAAGCGTGCAGCAGTCTGAAGGCAGGTCGAATCATCGCTGATGAAACGCCGAACGAAGAAAGAGATGGTGCTGGAAATTTATGACCGCGAAGCGATGGGCGAAGTCACCGCGCGCGAAATCGCTATCATCAACGAAGGTCTGGTCGCGGAATTCGGTGAAGGCGGCGCAATGAGTCCGGCAGAAATGGCGCGCGTCTTTGCTGAAGAAGACATTCCGGTGCGCTTCGATCAGGTGCTGGCGATGCGTTCACCGACCGAGCGTTATCATCGCCGCTTCGTTGATGTGCTGCGCTGCACGACGCTCGCCACCGCTGAATCAGCCATTCGCGGAATTGATGAATTGTGTCGCAGGTATGAAAAACAGCAGGATCGCGCCGGATTGCGCGCCGCCCGCGAAGCCGTCCTGAGCGCCAAACGCCACGCCCTCGAACTCGCCGGGCAGGAAGAAACCGACCCGCAGCAACGCGCCGTTTATGCCGAAATGGCGCAATGGTTCACCATCTGGCTGCAGACTCCCGATGTGTTTGAGACCTGGCTGGAACTGCGAAAAAATTCGGCTGAATTCAGAAAAACATTCACCGATCAAAGCTGACACATTCACCATTTTTCGCAGTGGCAGGATTCGCGTAAATACAAATAATGGTCAGTGGTGAATGGTCAACTGGAAGCAGGAATGTTGAGGGCAGCGGCGCCGATCAGCCCGGCGGCATCGCCGAGTTCGGCAAGGCGGATGCGAGCAGTCATTTTGCCGAGTTTCAATTTCACTTCATCAAGATAAAGATCGCGCGCTTTGGCGAGTGATCCGCCAATCACGATCACTTCAGGATCAAGCAGCGAAATCATCGTCTGGCAGAGCGCGTAAAGATCATCGCCAAACGCAGCCCACACCTGGCGCGCCGCGGCGTCGCCCTGCCGCGCCAGTTCGGCAATCTGTGCGCTGTCGAGCGAGCCGTCATCAGGCCTGCCAATAGCGGCGAAGTATTCTCGCACCACGCCGAAACCGGACAGAAAATATTCCAGGAATTTGCCGCGCAACGGAATATTCCAGACTTCGCCAGCCTGCGCCGAAACACCGTGAATCAGCCTGCCGTCAATCATCACGCCGCCGCCTGCGCCGGTGCCAAGCGTGATGCCGCACACATTCTGCGCGCCACGCGCCGCGCCAAAGCGCGCTTCGGCCAGCACGAAACAGCGCGCATCATTTTCAATTGTGACCGGGCAATTCAGCACGGGCGCAACAAGCGCGGAAAGATCAACGTCATTGAGCAGCGGCAGAAATTCTGACTGCGACATCACACCGCGACTGACGATGCCTGTGATTCCCATTCCCAGCGCGGCAAATTCAGTCGCGCCGGTCTGACTTCGCAAAGCGTCCGTCAGTTCGCCAAGTTGTCGTGACAGTTCAGCCGGACTGAAGGCCGGGCCGGTTCGCACAGTGAGAACATCAGAAACAACCCGGCCTGCGCCTGTGACTGCCGCGAGGCGAAGCTGTGTGCCACCGAGATCAACTCCGAGGTAAAGAGATTCGTGATTCATCTGATTGTCGGGATTGTTTACCGGCGCTGCGCGTGAGCCTGCTGAGGTGATGATTCCTGCGGGCCTGAATCTGTTCGGTGCAGGTTCGTCGTGTCGCCATTCAGGTCGGCTTTTGCTTCGGAACTCTGATTCGGTGTTTCGCCGGAATCCTTGTTTTCACCGGGAGGATTGAAGCCTGGATAGCTGATGCGCTGATGATAAATGCCAATCAGCGTGTTGACGAGCGCCTCACGAATTGCGCTGATCTCTTTCAGCGTAATGTGGCATTCATCAAACTGTCCGTCCTGAATCACGTTGTTGATGATCTTGTCGAGAATCAGGCGAATGTTTTCCGGCGTCGGTTCTTCGAGCGAACGCACAGAGGCTTCAGCGCCGTCTGAAAGCATCAGAATGGCGGCTTCCTTTGTTTGCGGCTTCGGGCCGGGATAACGAAAATCATCAATGTTGACAGTCTCGCCGCGCGCTTCGGCCTGAGTGCGAGCCTTGTGATAGAAGTACGACAAAACGCGCGTGCCGTGATGCTGCGGAATGAAATCAATGATCTGCGGCGGCAATCCGGCCTCCTGCGCCATTTTGATGCCGCGCCGCACGTGGCCCGTGATGATGCGCACGCTGTCAATCGGATCTACGCGGTCGTGCGGATTCTGAAGTCCCTGCTGATTTTCAATATACATGCGCGGCGCGGCCATTTTGCCGACATCGTGATAAAGACAACCGATGCGCGCCAGCAGCGAATTCGCGCCAATCGCCTTGGCGGCGGCTTCGGCCAGCGTGGCGACGACGGATGAATGATGATGCGTGCCGGGTGTGCGAATCGCCAGTTGCCGCAGCAGCGGGTTGTCGGCGTTGGAAAGCTCCAGCAGTTTCATATCGGTCAGCACGCCGAAGGCCGATTCATAAACGGGCGTTACGACACTGGCAATGCCCGCCGTAATCAGCGCGCCGAGCAGACCCATAAAGACTGATTCAAAAGCCAGATGCCAGGTCAGCGCGCGATTCGCAATCAGCAGAATCGCCAGGCTCATGACCACGTTGACCAGACCGATGCCGAGAATTGCCTTCGTAATCGTGTTGCGCGTGCGGTAGCGTTCGACCCGGTAAATCGCAATGATCGAACTCGTCAGCGCATAGAGCGCAATCACCATGCCGCTGGAATTCATCAGCATCAGGCCGGTAAAGAGCGCGACAATGAGCGCGGCAATCAGCGCCATCTGGCTGCCGAGCAGCAGCGACAGCACCAGCGCACAGGCGGCAAACGGAATGGCAAACTGATCGGCAAAGGAATCACCGAACCGGCGCACTTCGTGGTTTTCGCTCAGCACATTGACGACTGCCAGCCCGAAGCGAATGACCGCTGCCTGACCGAGAATCGCCAGGCTTGCAATCCAGAAGGCCGAGCGCGGTTTGACCGTCCCGGTCTGCATGCGTCCGGCGGCCTGATAGAGCGCAAAGTAAATGACGGCGGCAACCAGACTCAGCCCGGCAAAATGCAGCAGCCCCTCAGGCACGCTGTAGCTGAAAAGTGAAAAAATATCCGGTGAAACCAGCAGCGGAGTCAGCAGGCTGAGCAGCGCGTAAGGAATGATGAAGCGGGAACGAGGCGGCAGGCGGTCAATCAGCTTAGAGGCCTGCTGTTCCGCGGTGCGCGGAAATCGCATCATCCTGGTCGTCCATAATCGTCTTGTGGCGTCGTTCATTGAAGAGCGGGCACACTCTCGAAGGGGATTTCTCGTCCGGCTGACCGGGCGGTCACCACAGGCACGAGATTATAGCACAGCGCGCCGCAACCGAAACCGCCGGACAGAAATCTGGAACGCACCGGGATGAAGTGACAAAGCAGAGAGATGACGGAACAAACGAAAATAACGAAACACACGGAACAGAACTGATGCCAGCCTGAAGTTTTCCGTCTGTTTCGTTATTTTCGTTTGTTCCGTCATCTCTCTGTCTGCTGCTCCCGTCGCCTGATTTGCTCCGTGTTATGATATGCGCGGTTTACTGCCTGAAATGACGCTATGAAACCGCTCAATCTTTACACCCGGACAACGCTGCTGGTTTCGGCGCTGCTGACTGCCGTGCTGCTGGTGGTGGTCTATTTCTTCATCTCCACGACGAGAGAGATTGAGCAGCACGAACAGGAAGAACTGACGCGGCGCTGGGTTGAGCAACTGGCTGACCGGCTCTCGAATACGGTTGATCTGGCCGCGCAGCGCAGCTACGCGCAGGTGTTTATGGATGCGCACGATGGCGAAATCGAACAGATTCGCGTCTATTCGGCAGAACGAAAACGCGCCCTGCACGAAGTCATTTCAGTGCCGGAACAAAAAAGCAGCGATGACGCTCAGCCGCGCGGCAGCGAAGAGATTCACGACAGCGACCTCGCGCTGCTGCACCAGGGCACGACGATTTCGCGCACCCGCGAAGTTGAGATTGACGGCGAGAAATGGCGGGTGATCTTTGCCGTTGCGCCGATGCTCGACAAGGACAAAAAAGACAAGACGACATTTGAGGGTGTGGTGACACTGACGATTCGGCGCAGAATCTTTTCGGCGCTGGCGCGGCGGCTGGTCTGGCTGGCGATGGCGCTGCTGGCGGCGGCGATCATTTCGATTATGGCGCAGCTCTATTTTCTCTTCAGCCAGGTCATCCTGCTGCCGGTGACTGATCTGTTGCAAACGATGGGGCAGGTCAGAAACGGTGATCTTGAAGTTTCAGTGCCGGTGCGCGCGCACGATGAATTCGGCAAGCTGGCGACCGATTTCAATCATATGGTGCTGCGGCTGCGCGCGATGACGGCTGAACGCGAAGCCTATCAGAAGCGGCTGGAAGAGCGCGTGCAGGAAGCAACGGCTGAACTGGCCGAACGCAACGCGCAGCTTGAAGAGGTCAATGCCTCGCTCTTTGATTTGCAGCGCGAACTGACCAGGTTCGAGCGCATGGCCGCGACCGGACAACTCGCCGCGCAATTCGCGCACGAAGTCGGCACGCCGCTCAATCTGATTTCCGGTCACGTTCAGTTGCTGGCCGCCAGAACTGATGATCCGAAAACGAAGGAGCGTCTTGACCTGATCGGATCGCAGATTGGCCGCATTGAGCGCATCGTGCGCAATATGCTGGATGCAACAAAGCGCCCGCGCCCTGAACTTGCGCCGCTCGACATCAACGCTTTGCTGCGGCGCATTTTTGAACTCACCGCGCCGACACTCGCGGCGCGGCAGGTGGAACTGAAAACCGAACTGGATGAAACAGAGCCGTCAGTGCCGGGCGACAACGAACAGCTTCAGCAGGTTTTCATCAACCTCATCAACAACAGCCTGGATGCCATGCCGCAGGGCGGGCAGCTTGCTTTCAAAACCGAAGTCAGCGCGGGCGCGGATGGTGAAAAAGTCTGCATCACCTGCCGCGACACGGGCAGCGGCATCAGTCACGAAATTCGTGATCGCATTTTCGATCCGCTCTTCACGACCAAACGGCGCGGGCGCGGCAGCGGCCTCGGCCTGACCGTCGTGCATCAGATCATCCGCGAACACGGCGGCACGATCACGCTTGAAAGCGGCGCAGATGAAGGCGCGGAGTTTCAAATCACGCTGCCGCTCGTTCAGAATACAGTCGTCAGCGGTCAATGGTCAGTGGTCAGTGAAAGCACAGCCGCTGCGACCTGCGCCGAAAGCACCAAAGAACAGGATTCGCTGATTGCGACTGACCACTGACTTTGTTTTCCAATGACTGAGACACGCCACAACATTCTGGTCATAGACGACGACCTCGACACCTGCAATTTCCTGCGCGAAATTTTTGAGGATCAGGGCTGGCGCGTCAGCGCGGCGACGAGCGCCGGTGAAGCCCTCGCGGCAGCGCAATCGGCCTCATTCAACCTGATCGTCAGCGACATCAATCTGAACGACACCGTCAGCGGCCTTGAACTGCTGCGCGACTTTCGCCGCATCTCGCCTGATTGTCAGGTCATTCTGATCAGCGGCTTCGGCACGCTTGAAACAGCCATCGAAGCCGTGCGCGAAGGCGCGTTCGATTTCATCAGCAAGCCTTTCAACGTGCAGGAAATCATCGCCACCGCCCGCCGCGCTCTGGCCGTTGTCACAACGCAGCAGCGCGCTGAAACCGATGCGCTCAGGGAACTCTCGTCGCGTTACGCTTCGTCAGGCCTGGTCGGTCACAGCCGCCAGATGATTGAACTTTATATGGAAATCGCCCGCGTGGCGGCGCATCGTTCGACAGTGCTGATTATTGGTGAATCAGGCACGGGCAAGGAGCTTGTCGCCCGCGCCATTCACGCCAACAGCCCGCGCTCGGCGATGCCGTTTGTCGCCGTCAACTGCGGCGCGCTGACTGAAACACTGCTCGAAGCCGAACTCTTTGGTCACACGAAAGGCAGTTTCACGGGCGCGGTAGCCGACAAGAAAGGTCTGTTTGAAGAGGCCGAAGGCGGCACGATCTTTCTGGATGAAATCGGGGAAACGAGTGCGGCATTGCAGGTCAAGCTGCTGCGCGCGTTGCAGGAAGCCGAGATTCGCCGCGTCGGTGCTTCAAAAAGTCAGAAGATCAATGTGCGCGTGATTGCCGCGACCAATCGCAATCTCGAAGAAGAAGTCAAAGCCGGGCGGTTCCGCGAGGATTTGTTCTATCGCCTCAGTGTCATCACGCTGCGTGTGCCGCCGCTGCGCGAACGCCGCGAAGACATTCCGCTGCTCGCGCATCACTTCCTTCAGAAATTCGCGCACGAAACCGGCAGGCACGTCTCTTTTTCCGAAGCCGCTTTGCACGTGCTGCGAAATTATCAGTGGAGCGGCAACGTGCGTGAACTTGAAAACTGCATCGAACACGCCGTGCTGCACACGCGCAGCCAGTTGATCGAACCTGAAGATTTACCCGCCCGACTGCTCAGGCCGCCAGCCGAAAACGCGGCAGCAGTCAAAGCTGAAGCGAAGCTGTTTGCCGACCTGCCATCGCTTGATGAGCTTGAACGCCGCTACCTGCTTTATGTTCTCGAAGCCGTCGGCGGTAATCGCACGCGCGCGGCTGAAGTTCTGAAAATTGATCGCCGCACGCTTTACCGCATGGCTGAACGCTTCGGCATCCGGCTCGACGGTGAATGAGGCGCTGCCAGAAGCTCCTGAACAAAACTATTTCACCACAAAGAAACGAAGGGCACGAAGGAGTGAAAGAAAACGCCAGCGTTCATCAGAGTTTCCTTCTTCCTGAATTATCATTCTTCGCGTGCTTCGTTTCTTCGTGGTTGTCAAAGATTTTTTGCGATTCACTTCAGCGCAATCATTCATAGACGCGGTCTTCAATCAGCAGCCGTTCGAGTGCGGCCCCGCCCTGCGCATCAACCTTCACTTCAACCCGCGCGGCATTGCTGTGTTTGTTCAGATCATCGGCAATCGCGGTGCGCTTTGTTTCGGGGATGTAAAACTCTTCAATGCCGTAAACAATGCGCCAGCCTTCCATTCTTCCGCGCAGCACGGCGCGATCAGGCGGCAGATTCTGCGGCAGCGTTTTCTCAAGCGAGACCGGATGCCAGATGCCGTCACTGCCTTTTTCAACGACGGCATAAATCATCGCCCACGTTTGCGGCCTTGTCGCGTTCGGGAATGATTCGGGGCGGCTGATTTCATAGCCAAGCGTGACGTAATAACCGCTGAGCACATTGTACGGATCAACGGGCGCGACCTTCAGCACGACGCTGCGACCAGTGGACAGCGTATAAACTCTGCGGGCCGGGACGGCGGCCAGAATCAGCGTCTGAACGAGAACGGCAGCGATGAAAAAGATGGTTTGTCTGTTCATTGTGTCTGCTCCTTTCGGTGAAGAAAGCGTTCGTAAGCGACTCCGGCAAACATCACGACTGCGCCGCACACGATGAATGCGGCTGATTTGAGCAGCAGCGAAGTTTCATATTCCATAAAGCGCGATACGATCAGCAGCACCAGATAGAGCGCGCCCGCCCAGAATGCAATGCGCCGTTCATCAATCACGCCAATGCCAATCGCCACTGCGGCAATGATGAGCGCGGCGACGTTCGTCGTCAGCGTGGGCAGAAACTGACCGCTGCGGCTGAGCAGCGCGCCACCAAAAAGCAGCAGCGTCGCTGCCAGCGTTCCGATGACCGGCCAGCGACGCGCCGGGTTCGCAGTCAGTTGCTGCCAGCTTGTCGCCAGCAGTCCCACACCCGCCAGCAAAATGACGGCGGTCGGAAAGAGCCAGCGCAGGCTGTAATTTTCGCGCCACTCAGCCAGCTTCCACATCCAGTGAAAAGACCAGATGTGTGCGGCGAAGGCCAGCGTCACGAGTCCCGCGCCTGCGGCGGCATTGCCCAGTTCCTTTTTGAATCCGGTAACGCGATGAGCCTCGCCCGCCGCCCAGGCCAGCAATCCGCCTGCGGTCAGGGCGAGCAGCACATCGCGGCCCGGCTTGCCGTATTCGCCCGCGAGCACGCACAACGAAGCCGTCACGCCAAACAGCGTCAGCGTATTGAGCACACGCGACTGCACCCGCCACGCCAGCGGAATCAGCGTTGCCGCCAGCACCACCGGATAAAAAAGCAGCAGCGTCGGGCGCTGCTCGAACGTAAAGCCGCTGAACCAGACAAATGAAGTAATGATGACCAGCACGCCGGTAATCCAGCTTTGCGCGGCCCAGGCCATCACGAGCGAGCCAAGCGCCCACGCGCCAAAGGCTCCGTACCATTCACCGCTGACATGAAAGATCTGCGCCATCAGTCCGATGTTTGCGCCGAAAACGAGACAGCCGCTGAAAACGAGCGCGTGGCCGAGTCGCGTCCAGCCGCGCTGATGCCACAGCCACCAGCCGGTGGCGTGAAAGGCAATCAGCGTGACAAAGAGCAGCACGACTTTCGCTGCGACCGGGATCGCTTCCCAGTTGGCCGCGACAAAGCTGATGGCTCCGCCGCCAAGCAGCAGGCCGCCGATGGTGAACATCACCGCTGCCAGCAGCCGCGAGGATTCGCCGCCAAGTCTGTCAAGCTGATAAAGCGCGGTCAGCCGCTGCGCGTTCTCTTCAGTCACCAGTTCCTGCCGAATCCAGGCTGGCAATTCACGCTTCAGCGCCGTGCGAAAGGCGACCGTCTGATTGAGATCGTCGTTCATGATTTTTCCTCCTGTGTGCGGCAAGTGACGCAACGAAGCATAACCGCAAAGCCACCGCGACGGCGACCCGATTTGTGATGGTTGCAGTGGTGTCACAGAGGAAGCCCGCCAAAAACAAAGGGACACGGAAAGCTGTGCTTCCGTGTCCCTGTTCTGAACTGCGCCGCGTGAATCGGCAATGGTCTGAAGCAGCTTAGTGCTTCTTCTCTTCCTTCTTTTCTTCCTTGTGTTCGCCGCTCACTGCACTCTTCGCCTTGTCGGCAGCCGCGCCCAGTGCGCCTTTGGTCGCATCCACAGCACCTTTGGCCGCATCTGTCACGCTGGTTTTGGCGACGGTGGCAGCGGCGGTCACCGCGCTGATCGCTGAATCAAGCGTTGTGCCCGCAGTCTTTTCACCCTTGTCAACAGCCATTTTGGCCATATCTACCGCCTTGCCAGCCTTCTCGACGGCAACTTTGGCGGCGGCAGGCGCGCTGGCAGTGGCTTCGGTCAGCGACTTGTGAGCCATTTCGATATGCTCAACCGCGCCCTTTTTGTTATTGTTCTTGAATTCAGTCTGTGCTTTTTCGAGATGCTCCTTCGCGCTGGCGAGGCTGGTTGAAACGTCAGCCTTCGGGGCTTCTGCTGCCGGTGACGGAGTGGTGGCGGCCACAGTCGCTGCCGGGCTGGCTGCCGGAGTCGTCGTGGTCTTTTCGCCTTCAGAAGCGCAGCCGCTCAGAAAAGCAGCCACAGTCAGCAGAGCAGTCGAACCTAAAGTGATGATTGTCTTTTTCAAAGTACCCTCTCCTTGATTTTGAAAGCATCTGCTGACATCCGGCTGGTGAATCATGCCCGCGTGGGTTTCAGCCCGATCAGCAGATCAGACGTCAAACCTGAATCTGCTAAAAACAACATCAGCTTCCGTACAGGATTCACCATAGCCTGGGGGGCGCTGATGATGACGGAAGCTGATGAGTAAAGCGGTGAAGCTTAGAAGCTGCCTGAGCCGGCGCCTTCCTTCTTGTCTTCAGCTTTCTTCTTGGCAGCCTTTTTGGCTTTCTTCTTGGCGCCCTTCTTGGGAGCCTTCTTGTCGTCAGCAGGCTTCTGGTCCTGAGCGAAAGCAGCGGTGCTGCCAACGGCGAGAAGTGCAAACATCGAGAGCGTGGCAATGAGCTTCTTCATTGTGTTTCTCCTTGAAATTTTGTTTTATCAGATTCAGTTGTGATGCGGAATACGCTTGAGCGCTGTCATTCCGGCGCGTACCGCACAGCGCTTTTGCGCCTCTCTTTGAGCAACCGGTGTGCCACTCACAAACCGGCCACACGCCGCAGGAAATGCCCTGTTTACGCGGCTTTTTCGCTGTTGCCGCAACTTAATGCGTCGGCAGGTGTGGCGGATTTGAAGAAGCTCTGCACAACTGCCACGCCTCGCTTTGATGAGGGCCTGCACCGCGCAATCCGGATGAAACAATTTACTCATCATCAGAACTGTTGCTGTCGCCGCCCTTCACGCCTGAGGTCTGACGCGGCGCAGCCTGCAATGTCTGTTCGATCTGTTCGACCTGCGTTCTGAATTCAGGAATCAGCACACTCAGTTCACGCGACTGCCGGGCAGCGGCAAGCTGCTCAAGCAACTGATCGAAATGTCTGACGGCCTGATCACTGTTGCGACGTGCGATCAGCACCGGACGCGCATCCTGCCAGGCATTGCGCAAAGCGGCAGCACGCACCTCCACCATTCTGGTGTCTCCGGCTTCGCTCCACAGTTCAAGCTCACGCACCAGAAAACGCAGGCGCTGCAGCTCGATTGCCACCCCATGTTTTTCCAGGCGCGCCCGGTGTTCACCGATAATGCCGTCAAGCTGATTGAGCGCGTGGGCTGCGCCGCGCTCGTCCTGTTCTGTCAGCGCGCGTTCGAGCCGGACATCGTAATAATCATAGAAATCCTGCAACAGCGGCGACAGATCAGGGAAATGAAGCTGCGGCGCAGGCAGTCGGCGGGCCTTGCTCTGAAATTCATCGAACAGATTTTTCGCGGCAGCCCAGTCATTCACCTTGACCGCCGCCGCGATCTTTTCAATCAGATGCTGCTCCTCGCTCAGGGCCGCTGCCATCTCTTTCGCCGAGAGCCGCGCCTTATCCGGCGCTGCCGGCGAAGCTGAGGGCGTGGGCCGGGGCGTCCCCGAGGCGGCAGTCGAAACCACCGACTTGCCGCTGCCTTCGGTCGTTTTCGGCACCAGCAGCCTGGACACAACCACAAAGCCGGTCAGCGTCAGCGCAACCAGCGCAATCATCATGGCTGTGAACTTTTTCGTCACCGTTTTCCTTTCACACCAGGCTCAGACAATCGCGGATTACCGATACTGACCAGTTTCAGCAAGGAGCATACCAGGCCGGTCTGACGCTTTGCGATGATTGTGGCCAGCCGCTTCAGACCGTCCGAAGGCGCGATAATTGCTCTGAGTTTCAGCAGTTTGACGGGACAGACCGTCCCGGTTTTCTGCTGCTGCCGCGATGCCCGATGCCATCCGTGACAGGCAGATTCGCCACACTCAGGCACGCCTGACAGTGGCAAAACAGTTCCAGCGGATTCTCAGCGCCTGCGGCCTGCGCACATTTGCCTGTCTGCCGGACGCAGGCATAGTATGTCGCCATGAGCACAGCGATAGTTTTCTCCGATCACTATTTGCAGCATGAAACCGGCAGGCACCCTGAACGGCGTGAACGTTACGAAGTGGCGATCAGCAGCCTGCAAAGTGACTCTGATTTCTGGCAGGAACTGGTCAGACTGTCACCGCGCCCGGTCACTGACGAAGAGTTGCATCGCTGTCACCAGCCGCAAATGGTCGGGCTGCTCAGGCGGGTCTGCGAAATGGCTCCGGCGGCGCTCGACGCTGACACCTTTGTTTCACGCGAATCAGAAGCTGTCGCCCGCCTGGCTGCCGGAGGCGCCTGCCTGGCTGTTGATGCGGTGATGAACGGCGAGGCCCGGAATGCCTTTGTCGCCTGCCGCCCGCCCGGCCATCACGCCACTGTGGCTCAGGCCATGGGCTTCTGCCTCTTCAATAACATCGCCATCGCCGCGCGCTATGCTCAGGCAGAATATCCTGACATCAGGAATGTGCTGATCGTGGATTTCGATGTGCATCACGGCAACGGCACGCAGGATATTTTTTACGACGATCCGAGCGTCTTTTATTACAGCCTGCACCAGTTTCCCTGGTATCCGGGGACGGGCGCGGCGAGCGAACGCGGCACGCAGGCTGGCGAAGGCTTCACGCTCAATGTGCCGCTGCCGGCCAGAACCGAAGCGGCGGATTACCTGCGCCATTTTGAGCAGGGGCTGGAGTCAATCCTGAAAATGTTTACGCCTGATCTGGTGCTGGTGTCGGCGGGTTTCGATGCGCACATTTCAGACCCGCTCGGACATCTGATGCTCAATGATGCCGATTATGCGCAGATGACGCGACGGCTGAATGAAGTGGCAGGATCGTTGTGTCACGGGCGGCTGGTGTCGTGTCTTGAAGGCGGGTATAACCTGCGCACGCTCGGCGCAACGGTGCAGACGCATGTGGCCACCCTGGCAGGCGCCTGAACAGGATCGGAGAGGAAAACCTGAGCTGCGGCTTCCCTCTCCTGCCGCAATTCAGAAGTCAACTTTCAGCACCACCATTCCATCCTCATTTTTCACTTTGACTCCGGCAATTGCAGTGACGTTGCTGAGGACGGCAGGCATTGGTTTGCCATCATCCCCGCGACGTTCAAATTCGCCGTGCCCGAAGGCGTCAATGGTGATGATTCCGGCCAGCCTGTCATCAGCATAAATCGCATAGGTCGTGCCTTCGGGAGCGCGTGTTTCGACAGACACCCTGAAGCGATCCTTTTCGCCCTTGCGGTCTATTTCGACCAGGCCGTGATGTTCGCGCTCCAGTTCTGATTCGGTCTTTTGCAATTCGGCCCTGCGGTGAAATTCGCCACCGGCCAGCGACGGAACAGCCATTGAAAACAGGAGCGCAAGGCTCGCCACCATCATCGTCATTTTTCGTCCGAACATAATTTCTTCTCCTTCTGGATTGTTGATCGTGTTTCGGCCTCGCAGCGCAGGTTGAAGCAGTCGCGGTTCACCGGCTCCGGGCAGCATTTGTTTGATTGTTTCGCAGACACCCAATGAGTGCAGACAAGGCAGCAGGAAAATACGTCCGCAGCATTTTTTTTCGGCAGACAGTCGAGCGGTGAACCAGACCAGGCCGGAAACAGAATGGATTCCGACCGGAATATTACGGCTTTTTGCTGGCTTCTGTTCGTCGGCAGGGACTATAATTACCGCGCTCCCTTTCAGCCCGGACAGTCATTGATGGCGGTAACCATTTTCGGCGGCCCGGATTCACCAATCCTGATGCTGCCACTGGAGGCTCAAGTATGAACAGCCTGATTCCCGTTTCGTTCCGTCTCGCCTCTGCCGCAAAGCCACTGGCGTTTGCCATGCTCGCGCTGCTGCTGGCAGTGCTGTGCCAGCAGTCAGCGAGCGCACAGTATCTCGCTTCGACCAAAGCAGGCTTTGTCAATCGCGTGGAAGGCAAAGTAATGATTCAGCGCGCCGGTCATGAATTCAACGAAGCCGGGCGCGCTTCGCTCGGCACGCAGATGAAGGATGGCGATCAGCTCATCACCACCGCCAGCAGCCGCGCGGAACTGCTGCTCAGTCCCGGCTCCTGGCTGCGTCTGGATGGCTCAACCAGAGTGCGCGCCATCAGCACCAGATTTTCCGGGATGCGTTTTGAAATCCTCAGCGGGTCGGCCATTGCTGAAGTGAGCGCCGAAGAGAACGCCACCATCAAACGCGAAAACCCGCTTGAAATCGTCACGCCGCACGGGTCAATGAATATTGCCCGCACGGGCGTTTATCGCTTTGATGTGAAGGACGGCTACACCAACGCGACCGCTTACAACGGTGAACTTTATCTTGGCACTCGTGAGCAGTTGCTGGCCAAAACCGCGCCGAAAGTGGGCAGGGGAAAATTCGCGCATCTGACCGGCAGCAATGCCGCCGCGCCGGAGATTGCCAAAGTTGATGCGGATGTGACTGACGGCTTCTTTGACTGGAGCTTTCAGCGAGCCGAAACCCTGGTGGCGGCGCATCGTTCAGTGCTGAGCCGGTCTTCATCACTGACTTCACTTTCGAGCGGCTGGATCTTTGATCCGTTCTACAACTGTTACACCTACATTCCCTTCAATCGGCGGTTCTACACCGGCTACGGCTTTGGTTTTTACAGCAGCTTTTCAGCCTGCAACTGCAATGGCTGGGGCGGCTACTGGTATCCGTATTACGGCTCAGGCCCCTATAACAGCGCCGGAACAGGTTACGGCAGCAGCGTCACGCCGACCGTCACGCCACGCACACGCGGCGACAGCGACCGCAGCGCAACAGTAGTGCATCCGGTCAGCGTGGGACGCCGCGTTGATGTGGCTCCGCCATCCATCAACTCTCCGGGGATGAGTTCACGGGGCGTTGACACCTTTGGAGCAAGCGTACCGACTCGTTCGATGGGCGGCAGCAATGTCGGTTCATTCGGTGATCGCTCGGTCGGCGCTCCGTCAGTGAGTCCCGGTCGCATTGAAAGCAACACGGGCAGATCAGTCGGTGAATCAGGTGGCAGCGCACGCGGCGCAGGCGGGCGGGTCGTCAATCCGTAACCGAAGCAACAGGCTGAATTCAGATGACGGGTGCGAGTCAGATCGCACCCGTTTTTGCTGCCCGCTACCAGCTATTGATGACCAGGCGGTTGTCTTCCTTTACCAGCGTGATGGGAATGATCGTCTGATCACGGTCGGCAAAGATGAAGGCGCAATCGGCGCGTGCCGTCGAGGGTGTCTGACCGGCAATGGTGACTGGAAACATCTGCACGACCTTTTCATCCTTCTTCTTTACAATCCGCTCACCGAGCAGGCTTTCACGCAGCGTCTTCTTTTCAGTCTCCAGCCGCTTCCGGCCATCAGCCGACAACATCTTTTCAGCTTCGGCCCAGTTGCCGTCAACGATGTAGCTGCCGAATTTCGAGACCACCTGCTTGAGCTGATTCTCGTCTTCAAGCGACACAGGGACGACAGCCTGCTGCTCAGTGGCCACCTGCTGACGGTGTCTGACCCAGAAGAAGGTGCCGACCGCAACGGCAATCATGACCGCCGCAATCAGCCAGGTCACCACCGGCAGCGACTTTGTCGTTCCGTCATCTTCACGGTCGGACTTTTCATTCACGTCTTCGAATAGTGTTCTCATTGAATTCTCAGTCCTGGTGGGAATTGTTGTTTCGTCCGTCACGTTAACGCAGCCCTGCGGGGCTGTCAAACGTCCGGGCAGAGCCGGAATAACTGACAAATTACGATTACTGACCGGCTCAGGAACGAAACTGCCTCGCGGATTTTGCAGACAAAATGGCCGCCGTGAAAGCACGCTTTACAGGCCGGGCGGAAAAACCGGAATGGTGATGGTGAATGCCGGAAAGGGATTGAGGTGATGCAGATTGTGGCCGCCCGAAAGTCCGGCAGCGCGAATGACTGAACCAAGCAGCGGAATGCGCACGTCATTGCGGTAAGCGACCATGCGCGCCCAGCCGGTCTGCCCCGCAGGAATGCGCAGCGGCAGGTTGCGAATCATGGTCAGCCGCCCCTGCAACCAGCAGTTCATGCCGACCATCGCGGAGTAAGGGTTCTCCATCTCGTCGAAATACAGCACAAAAATTCGCCCGCCCGATTCGCCCGTGTCATAAAAATTCGTCTTCGGGCTGTAAATGACCATCCGCGTGTCAGCGGTGGCCGGGCTTTCAAAATTATCAATCGCCACTTCGCCCGGAAGCTGCTCATAACTTGAGGCTGCCGTGCCGCCGTCAAAGTTCAGTTCAGTGGCCACGCCATCAGCCGAAAGCACGGGCAACTGATTATTCATTTTGCGAAAGGCGACAGCCTGCAAATCAAAGCTGTGTGTCGAAAGACTGGTCGGGCCAAGCGCCTGTTTTACTTTCAGCGTGCCGATCAGATGGTTGTGCTGTTTCGGCAATCCGTTTTCATCCACCGCAACCGCCACCATATAACCTCTCACATCCGGGTCAACATCGCTCGCCAGAAAGCGTGTCGTCTGGCTTTTGGTCAGATACAGATATGAATCGGCCACCTGGCAACTGAAGCTGTCCACAAAAAAGAAATGCACCCGCACATCTTCAGTGTCATTGGTGTTGGTAATTGAAATCAGTGTGTCGGAAGCGGCGGTGTTCCAGGAACTGGAAGTGTAGATGTTGTAGAAAAGAACGCTGCCCGGCTTCTGCCCGCTGCCGAAATCCTGCGCGACGGCAGTCTGCCCGCACAGCAGCAGCAACAGCACAAGCGATGCTGCCTGCAACAGCGTCGGCCAGCCAAAGGCCCGGTTCAGAATGTGGTGCTGCGTTCTCATTGCCAGTGTCTCTGCCGGTTCCGCGCGGCCTCCGGGCCTGAGGCTGCCCCGTTACGGAATCGTGTGACGTCACTTTGATATTGATAAATGACCGGCCATTCCACGATTGCATCACGCGCCCCAGGCAGTTAATCTTCACTTTTTCAGTGCCCCATAGCTGATGGAACCACAAAACATGAGACATAAAACTGCCAGAACTGTTGTTGGACTTTTCGGACTGGGCACGGTTGGAACCGGCGTGGTTGCGCTGTTGCGCGACAATCCCCAATTTGAAATTCGCGCCATTGCCGTTCGTGACAAGCTCAAAATGCGGGACGTTGATCTGTCATCGTTCGAATTGACCGATGATCCGTTCAGACTGGCCGATGATCCGAAAATCGGCGTGATTGTTGAAGTCGCGGGCGGCGTTGATCCGGCATACGAAGTCATCAAACGCGCGATCAGCAGCGGCAAACACATCGTCACGGCCAACAAGGAACTGATTGCGAAACACGGGCCGGAGCTTTTTGAACTGGCGCACCGGCACAACGTCACCATCTTTTTTGAAGCCGCCGTCGCGGGTGGCATTCCGCTGATTTCAACTTTGCAGCGCGGCCTGATGGCCAATCGCATCTCGCGCGTGGCGGGCATTCTGAACGGCACGACCAATTACATTCTGACCAGAATGGAGCAGGAGAAAATGCCGTTTGCCGAAGCGCTGCGCCAGGCGCAGGCGAAAGGTTATGCCGAAGCTGACCCGACCAGTGACGTTGAAGGTCACGACGTGGCGTACAAGATTTCGATCCTGGCGTCGCTGGCCTTTCAGCATCCGGTTCAGGTCGAGAGCATTTATCGCCAGGGCATCACGCAGATCAGCGACCTTGATATTCAGCTTGCGGCTGAGTTCGGCTATCGCATCAAAATGATCGGCCTGGCGCAGCCCGGCAGCAACGGGCAGCTTGATGTGCGCGTGCATCCGATGCTCGTGCCGCTGCACCATCCGCTAGCCGGAGTCGAAGGCGTCAACAACGCGATTTTCATCAGCGGCAGCGCGGTCGGTGAAATAATGCTGACCGGCCCCGGCGCAGGTCAGATGCCGACGGCCAGCGCGGTGGTGGGTGACCTCATCAACCTGGCCAGCGCGCAGCAGTTGCCTGATTTTGCGCGCTACTTTCAGCCGCAGATCAGCTCTGAAATCGCGCCGATTATGCCCATCGGTGAAACGACCAGCGCGTATTACATTCGTTTTGAAACGAGCGACATTCCCGGCGTGCTGGGCCATCTGGGGCTGGCGTTCGGCAGCCAGAATGTCAGCTTGCACAGCATCACGCAGAAAGGCGTGACGGCTGACGGCGGCGCAACGATTGTGATTCTGACGCACAGCGTCCGCGAGGTTCAGGTGCTGGCCGCGTTGCGCGAAATCAGCGCGCAGCCGACCACGCGGCAGATTGCCATCGTGCTGCGCGTGCTGGGCTGAAAGATGTAACCTTTCCGGTGTCTCGCTCGTTGTAGTTAACGGAGGCTCGATCAACGATGACAGAGACAGCACAAAATCAGTCTGCACTTCCGCGTGTGGTCATTATCGGCGGCGGGTTCGGCGGCCTGACGGCGGCTCAGGCGCTCAGCCGCGCGCAGGTTCAGATCACGCTGATTGACCGCACCAACCATCATCTTTTTCAGCCGCTGCTTTATCAGGTCGCCATCGCCGGCCTTTCGCCTGCCGACATTGCCTCACCGATTCGGTCAATTCTGCGGCGACAGAAAAACGTGACGGTGCTGCTTGATGAAGCCGTCAGCGCCGATCTCAGTCGTCGCGTCATTCAGTTGCGCGAAAGTCAGCTCAGTTACGATTATCTGATTCTGGCCACCGGCGGGCGCACCAGCTATTACGGTCACGATGAATGGGAACGTTTTGCGCCGGGTTTGAAAAGTCTGGATGACGCGCTTGAAATTCGTCATCGCGTGCTGCTGGCCTTTGAGGAGGCCGAAAAGGAAACGGACGCGCAGCGGCGGCGCGAACTGATGACCTTTGTCGTTGTCGGCGGCGGGCCGACCGGAGTTGAAATTGCCGGAGCGATTGCCGAATTGTCGCACACCGTGCTGGCCCGCGACTTTCGCACGATTGATCCGCGCTCGGCTGAAATTCTGCTGCTCGAAGGCGGCCAGCGCATTCTGCCCACCTTTGCTGAAAGCCTTTCAGAGAGCGCGCGGGAACAACTGGCCGACCTCGGCGTCAGGGTGCGCGTCAACGCCAAAGTCACCAGGATTGACCAGCAGGGCGTTTATCTGGGCGATGAACTCATCAAATCAGCCACCGTGCTGTGGGGCGCGGGCGTCGTCGCCACTTCATTCACTAAAACTCTCGGCGTGCCGCTTGACCGCGCAGGCCGCGTCATCATTGAGCCTGACCTGACAGTGCCCGGCCACCGCGAGGTTTTTGTGATTGGCGATATGAGCAGCTTCACGCATCAGGACGGCAAGCCGCTGCCGGGCGTTTCACCAGTGGCGATGCAGATGGGGCGCTGCGCCGCGCGCAACATTCAGCACGCGATCAGGGGCGAGGCTTACGAACGATTTCATTATTTTGATAAAGGCAATATGGCAACGATTGGCCGGTCGCGCGCGATTGCTGAAATCGGGAAGCTGAAACTGAAAGGCTATCCGGCGTGGCTGGCGTGGCTCTTTGTCCACCTGATCTTTCTGATCGGCTTTCGCAACCGTTTTGCCGTGCTGTTCAACTGGATGTGGTCATACCTGACTTACCAGCGCGGCGCGCGGCTGATTACCGAACAGCATCGGCTCTGGCAGGCGCAGCCGGAGCCTGTAGCGCAGGCGGCGCCTGATCGAGCAAAGGCAAACGTACGGTAAAGGTCGTGCCTTCGCCCAGGCGGCTTTGAGCTTCGATCTTCCCGCCGTGTGAATCCACGATCCATTTGACAATTGACAGGCCGAGGCCAAAGCCCGTTACGCCCTTGTCGCTCGTGCTGCGCGAATGGCGAAAGAATCGCTCGAAGATGTGCGGCAAATCTTCGGGCGGAATGCCGCGCCCGGTGTCAGAGACCTGCAACACGGCTTCGTTCTTTTCGCAGTTGAGCGCCACGGTGACTTTGCCGCCCGGACTGGTGTATTTGATGGCGTTGTCAATCAGGTTGAGCAGAAGCTGTTTGAGGCGTGTCACATCGCCGTTGATAATGACGGGCTGAGGCGGCGGCAGCCAGACCAGCGTCTGATTCTTTTGTTCGGCGAGCGGCGTGAGATATTCGGTCGTCTGCTGGCACAGTTTGTTGAGGCTCACCGGCTCCCATTGCAGCATCACCTGCCCCGCATCGCCACGCGCCAGCGTCAGCAAATCTTCAACCAGCCGCGAGAGGCGAATGATCTCTTCCAGATTCGAGGTCAGCACGCGCTGATATTCCTGCGGCGTGCGTTCGCGGCGCAGCGAAATTTCCAGTTCACCACGCATCACCGCCAGCGGCGTGCGCAATTCGTGCGAGGCGTCCGACGTAAACTGCCGCTGTCGCTCAAAGGCCGCCTGCAAACGCGCAATCATATGATTGAAGGTCGTGGCCAGCCGCCCGATTTCATCCATCTTTTCAGGCTGCGGCACGCGCTCCGACAGGTCGCTGGCGCTGATGCGGGCGGCAGTGCTGGTGACGCGGTCAACCGGACGCAGTGCCTGATTGGCCAGCAGCAGCCCGCCGTAACTGCCAAGCAGCAGCGCAATCGGCACGGCAATGCCAAGCAGCAGAATCAGGCGGCGGCGCGCTTCCTGCAACGGTTTGAGCGACTGCCCGACGCGAATGTAAAAGACTTCGCCTTCAGGGCTGAGGCCGCGTTTGGTAATCAGGCGGAACTGTTCACCGGAATGCAGTCTGATGGTTTCAAGACGTGACTCAGAATCCCTGAGCCGGTTCAGGGCCGCCACATCCACCGGCAGTGGCAGGCGGGGCATCGAACCGGCGGCATCCCTGATCTGCCCCTCGCTGTCAATGGTCTGAATCACCTGGGCGGCAATGACCATCTGCTCAAAATGAGTTTCGTCAGGCGCTTCGTCGGGAGCCTGCACCGGGGCGTCGCCTCTCATCTGCCGCTCGATCTCTTTGACCTGAAAGGTCAGCGAATTATCAATAATGGTCAGCAGACTGCGGGAAAGGTAAGTGAAGATGGCAAAACCGAAGAAGATCAGCACGGCGGAAAGGATCGCCAGATAATAGACAGTCAGTTTTGCCCGAAGCGACAGCATCGGTGAAGAAAAGTGAACAGGGGCAGCGGAGAAGAGGGGGACAAGGGCAGGGAAAATTCAGCGAACAGCGGGAATGATTACTGAGTTTATTGATTTTCCCCTGGCTTTCCTCTTCTCCCTCTCTGCTTTTCATCATTCGGCTTTGGCCGCTTCAACGTAACGTGACGGCGCCGTCGGAGTCTTGAACATATAACCGACGCCGCGCACGGTTTGAATCAGCTTCGGCTCGAAGTTGCGATCCATTTTGTTGCGCAGATAGTTGATGTAAACATCAATGACGTTGGTCAGCGTGTCGAAGGCTTCTTCCCAGACTTTTTCCGAGAGCAGTTCGCGCGACAACACCTGGTCGGGATGACGCATGAAAAATTCCAGCAGCGCAAATTCCTTGCCGGTCAACTGCACTTCGGTATCAAGTCGTTTGACCTTGCGACTGATCAGATCCAGCGTCAGATCACCAAGCTGAAGTTTTGTCGTGTCCTCACCCTGGGTGCGGCGTTGCAGCGCGCGCAGCCGCGCCAGCAGCTCGGCAAACGCGAAAGGCTTGGTCAGGTAATCGTCAGCGCCGCTGTCGAGTCCCTGCACCTTGGCTTCGGTGGTGTCGCGGGCGGTCAGCATAATGATCGGCGTTTTATTGCCTTCCTCACGCAGGGTGCGGGCAATCTCCAGTCCGTCACGACCGGGCAGGCTGATGTCGAGAATGATGACTTCAGGCGTGCCCGAACGCGCGGCTTGCAGCCCCGTTTCACCATCGTAAGCCACCTCGACCTCAAGGCCTTCTTCCTCCAGCCCTCGCTTAATCATATCTGCCATCTTCTGTTCGTCTTCGATGACTAAAACATTTGTAGCCATAACCAAACTCCTTACAAGGCTGTTTTTTGTGGGGGGGAACTACACATTACTTCATCACGGCCCCCGCCGTGATCTGAAGTACAGGCAAAGAACAGCAACACTATCGGGCCAAAGGGGTGATGACGATTCGGGTGAGGTTGGGGATCAGACTGATTCTGCCTGCCGTTTGACCACTGATGTCAGCCAGGTGAGGTAATCATCTGACCCCGCCAGGACCGGCAGTGCAATAATCTCAGGTGTCTGATAGCGATGATGCTCTTTAATCGCGGCTTCCAGAGGGATGTAAAGCGCGCGAATCGTCTTAATCAGCAGCAGACTTTCGGTCGCATATTCAATGTGTTCCTGCCAGCGGTAAACCGAAGTCATCGCTGGCAGCACCTGCACACAGGCGGCCAGTTGGCGTTCCACCAGCGCCTGTCCCAGGGCTTCTCCGTCCTTCTGATCTTCAACCGTCGTGATGACGACAATTGCTTCGGGGCTGTCATTCATCGCTCAGTTCCTGATTATCAACTGATGCGCCCGCATTTCTCAACGGGCGCGTAAAGAAAGCCTCATATAACTGCTGGGCGCGCAGAAAGTCGGCCTGCGCCACCAGCAAAGTAACTTCCGAATACCCGCCCGGCAAAAACAGCGGCTCCAGTCCTCCGAAGCTCGCGCCTTTGAGCATCGCGCGGATGCCGTTTTTAATGAGCAACTCGCATACCATTCCGGCCTCTGCCGGATTGGGAAAATATGCCAGCGGGACACACGAAAGCCCGGCTTCTGAAACCGTCTGTTTCGATTCGTCGTTGCGTTTGTCCTTTTTCCGCAAAATCATTGCACAAAAATCATACACGATTTTGTCCTAATGGAATGTCACCTGTCGAACTTAACTGACCCATTCCCCGCGATAAACCACGCGCGCTTCGCCCGTTTGCATGACAACCTGATCGGCGCGCCATTCAACCTGCAATGCGCCCGCCGCAGTCGTCACTTTCACCCTGCGTTCGGCAGAATTATTAAGCATCGCCGCCAGGGCCGCTGCGCAACTGCCCGTTCCTGACGCCAGCGTTTCACCGCAACCGCGCTCCCAGAATCTGACTTCGATCTCGTCCCGGCTGACGACGCGAATGAATTCAACATTGGTACGTTCCGGAAAGGCCGGATGATTTTCAATCGCTGCGCCGAGCGCGCGCCAGTTCACCTGATCGAAATCATCAACAAAGATGCTGCAATGCGGATTGCCCATTGAAACCGAAGTGAATTCGACGCGCTGCCCGTTAACTTCGAGCGGCTGTCTGATGACCTGATCTGTCGGCGCGTCCAGCGTCACCGGAATTTCCGTGCTGCGCAGGCGCGGCTGTCCCATTTCGGCTTCAAAGATGAAGTTCCCGCTCGTGCGCCTGATCAGCTTGAGAATTTTGATTCCGGCTCCGGTGGCAATGCGGACGGTGGGTTTGAGCCAGCCTTCGACCTGGCACAGATAAGCCGCCACACAGCGCGTGCCATTGCCCGAAATCGGAGTTTCGCCGCCATCGGCATTGAACAGCCTGACTTCAAAATCGGCATCAGCCACGCGCGGTTTGCCCAGCAGCACTTCCAGGCCGTCAGCGCCCGCTCCGAAATGACGGTCGCAGATGCGCCGCGCAAAATCGCTGAAATCGGGGGTGAGCGCGCGCAACTCGGATTCACGCACGATCAGAAAGTCATTGCCGAGCGCCTGGAATTTATGGAATTGCATCTGATTTGTTATCCGTGCGGGTCACTGCGATTGATCGTTACTCCGGGCCTGGAGACTTCTCTGCGCTCCTGGCGCCGCTGCGTGCATTTCTTTTCACGCAGCGGCGCCAGGAGCGCAGAGAGCATTTCAACTCTGAGTTGCCGATGTTTCAGATTTCAAAATGCGTGAAGTTCTTGAACTCCTGAAAACGAGCCTTGATTTCATCCGGCGTCAGACGGCGCAGGCGGTCGCAACTGAACTCCTCGACATTGAACGAAGCCATCACCGAACCGTAAATAATCGCCCGCCGCAGCGTGTGATCGTCAATCCGGTCGGACTGCGCCAGATAACCGATAAAGCCACCGGCAAAGCTGTCGCCCGCGCCGGTCGGATCAAAAACATCCTCAACCGGAAAGGCCGGAGTCGCAAAGTAAGTGTCTCTGGTAAAGAAAGCCGCGCCGTATTCGCCGCGCTTGACGACCAGCATTTTCGGGCCGAGTGTCAGAATCTTTTTTGCGGCTTTGATCAGATTTGATTCTCCGGCCAGTTCGCGCGCTTCGGCATCGTTGATGATCAGCGCATCAACCACCGCGACGGTTTTGAGCAGTTCCTCGCGCGTGTTTTCGATCCAGTAATTCATTGTGTCCATCGCCACAAAGCGACAGTCGGCCTGGTCACGCACTTCGCGCTGTAGTGATGGCAGAATGTTGGCGAGAAACAGAAACGGAGTCTTTTTCTGCGCCTCGGTCAGTTGCGGCCTGAAATCGGCAAAGACGTTGAGATCAGTCGCCAGCGTTTTCGCCGTGTTCAGGTCATAGCCGTATTCGCCCGCCCAGTGAAAGGTCCTGCCGCCGCTGATGCGCTGCAAACCGTCAGTATTGACGCGGCGCTCGTGAAAGACCGCTTCATCTTCGGCAGTGAAATCCTCACCGATGACGGCAACCACCGACACATCGGTAAAGAAAGAGGCGGCTACCGAAAAATGGGTGGCGGCTCCGCCCAGGCTGCGTTCACGCACACCGAACGGCGTGCGCACCGAATCAAGTGCGACAGATCCAACAACCAGTAATGACATCCGGTCTCCTTGTGCTTTGGGTGTGAGGAATCGGGTTAACCTTTATTGTTCGCCTTACCGGCATTCAGTTCATCAAGATGTTTCCTGGCATCTTTGGTAAATTTGCTGTCAGAAAATTCCCTGAGGACTTTGTTGTAATACTCGGCAGCCTTGTCCCTGTCGCCGCGACGCTGATTGACTTCGCCCATCAGGAAATAGACCTCATCAACACGGGAAAAGGCCGGGTAGGTGTCGAGTATTTCCTGCAGCCTGCCTTCAATCTGCGCCAGCCGTTTCATCGTCGCCTGCTGGTCTGATTTGTCGAGCCGCTTCTTGAAATAGAACCAGGCCGCTTCGAGGCTTTTGATGGACTGCTTTTCCAGTTCAGGATCGCGCGGATCAACGGCCTGCCCGCGCGCCGGTCCCTGCTGCGTGGCCGCCATCGCCTTTGGCACCGGAATCACCGCACAGGCTCCGTCGAGGCAGCGACCTGAACCGAGAAGTGTGCTGACGCCTGCCATCGCAAAGGTCAGCGCCAGCGGAACAGCCATACCTGCTTTCAACTTCATATCAACTTCAGCAGATCAGCACCTGCATCATGATGCAGGTGCTGATCTGCTGCTCCCGTTCTTATTGCTCAAAATATTTGCCAATAATGGCCGACAATCTCTGCTTTGCCTCGCTGCTCACTGCTGCCGGGCTGGTCAGAATGGCGTGCCTGAGCGCCGAACCGCATTTGCAGTTGCGCGGCTGTGTGGAGAGCAGGCGCGCGCCTTCGCGGATCAGTTGCTGCGCGCTGGCGGAATTTTTATTCAGATACTCAATCACCATCTCGACCGTCACGGCGTCGTGGTCAGGGTGCCAGCAATCATAATCGGTCACGAGGGCCAGCGTCACGTAACAGATTTCGGCTTCGCGGGCGAGTTTGGCCTCCTGCAAATTGGTCATGCCGATGACATCCATGCCCCATTGCCGGTACAGCCGCGATTCAGCGAGGGTGGAAAAGGCCGGGCCTTCCATGCACAGATAGGTGCCGCCGCGATGCAGTTTCAGGCCTTCGATTCTGGTCGCCGCAGCCGCCATCGTTTCGGCCAGATGATCGCAGATCGGATGCGCAAAGGTGATGTGCGCCACAATGCCATCGCCAAAGAAAGTCGAAACGCGCCCGCGCGTGCGATCAAAAAACTGATCGGGAATCACAATGTCGGTTGGCGCATACTGTTCCTGCAATGACCCGACTGCCGAAGCCGAAATGATGCGTTCGACGCCGAGTTTTTTCATCCCGTAGATGTTGGCGCGAAACGGCAGTTCGGTCGGCATCAGTTTGTGGCCGCGCCCGTGCCGGGCCAGAAAAGCCACGCGCTGACCATCAAGGGTGCCAATCAGAAAGTCATCCGAGGGTTTGCCAAAAGGGGTGTCAATGCTGACTTCGGTCACGTCGGTCAGGCCTTCCATATTGTACAGACCGCTGCCGCCGATGATGCCGAGTTTTACCTGTTCCATCCTGCTCCTCCACACAGCAAAAATCAGTGACCGGTCAGCGCTTCAGCGCCAGCCGGTCACTGACTGATCATAAGTAATTAGTTTTTGCCCGAACTGCCCTGATTGAGCGGAGCCATGCGCCCGCCTGAACCGCCGCCGAGTTTCGGCAGTTGCAGATCAGAACCGCCCGGCACATTGATCGGAAAATCTTCGGGCGCAGTCACCGGGAATTTAAGCGTCGTGTCTTCCAGTTCGCGCTTAATCTTTTCCTGCGTCAGCATCTGCTCAACGCCATCGGCATCTCTGGTGCTGAACAGAATGTGGCGCGCGTGTACCTCTTCTTCCGGCGCGGCAGGCGCAGCGGGTTTGCCATCGGCTGCCGGACTGGCGCCGGGTTTCGGCGCATTCGGGTCAGGCTTTTTCATCCGGCGCTCTTCAAGCTTGATGATGTGCCAGCCGAACTGCGATTTGACCAGCCCGCTCGTTTCACCGGGCTTGAGCGCAAAGGCCGCGTCAGAAAATTCCTTGACCATTCTTTCTCTGGTGAACCAGCCGAGGTCGCCGCCTTCCTGCGCTGAGCCATCTTCAGAAAACTCTTTGGCCAGCGCGGCAAAATCCTCGCCTTTTTTCACGCGGGCCAGCACGTCTTCAGCCTGCTTTTTGATTTTGTCAGGATCAGATTTGGGATTTTCAGCGCGGTACTTTTTGATCTCTTCGTCAGTCGCCTTGAATTTCTCTTCCAGCGATTTTGAGTATTCGTTGGCCAGCACGTTGGCGCGCTGAATCTTGAGTTTGAGCGGCAGCGTGCCGGTCTTTTCCAGTCCGGCCTTGCGGGCGCGTTCGGCGCGAATCTTCATTTCAGACCACTGATCCTTGAGTTGATCAGTCTCTTCGGGAGTCGGCGGCGGCAGGTTTTTCGGGCGCATCACCTGATTGTCGGCCTCAAAATCCTTCTGATGCGCGGCAAAGTAAGTGTCCTTCTCCTGCTTCGAGACTTCGTTTTGCGGATTCAGCTTCTGTTCTTCGCTGGCCAGGGCAAGATCAGCCTGAATAGCCATCCTGCGTTTGACATCCTCTTTCTTGTCCACGCCTGCGGCCTGCGCGGCTGAGGCCATGGCAAACATCTTCTTGAACTGCTCAATGAACTGTTTGCGCTGATCCTTGCTTTGCGCGAACTGCTGCCGGTATTGCGGCGGCAGAGTTTCGACAAAGGATGTCAGTTCCTGCGCGCTGATGCTGTTGTATTCCTTTGAGCGGCATGACTGCGTCACCGCCAGCGTGGCAATGAACAGTGATAAGACGACGATACTGCTGATCTTTTTCAAGAGACTCTCCTCGCTGAAAACATTGAAAAGTGAAAAGCGACTGATGCCTGTCGGCTGAAGCCCTGATCTGGCGATCAGGCGCTCAATCGGCGCTTTTCACGGATTTTTCCGTTAATTCGACCAGCACGCCACCGGTGCTGGCCGGATGAATAAATGCGACCAGGTGACCGCCTGCACCGGGCCGGGGCTGTTCATCTATCAACCTGACGCCGCGCGCCCTGAGTTGCGCCAGGTGCGCGCTGATGTCTTCGACTTCCACGCAGACGTGATGAATGCCGGGGCCGCGCCGGGCGAGAAACTTTCCGACCGGAGTTTCCGGGCCGACGGCTTCAAGCAGTTCGATGCGGCTTTCGCCAATCGGGAGCATGGCGACGCGCACTCCCTGATCTTCGACGATTTCAATTTCCTGTAATTCCAGCCCCAGTCCGTCGCGCCAGAAATTCAGAGCTTCGTCAATCGTGCTGACGGCGACTCCGAGGTGGCTGACTTTGATGCGGCTTTCGGTGGCGCTGGTTGCGGGTGTGGTGGTGTGCTGATTACGATTCATCCTGCTGACGATTTCCTCGACGATGGTGTATGGATCGCGCTGCCGCGCAGCGACTTCAGCAGCCAGTTCCTGAAGCGTCCGGCCCTGCAACGCTTCGCTGAGCGCCAGCCTGAGCAGCCGCTCACGCAACAATTCCAGAATCCTGGTTTCAGCCACCGCCTGGCGACGCTCGAACGCGGCCTGATTCTGGCAGCGAAAAGCCGCATAGCTTTCGATGGCCGCAGCAAATTCGGCAATTCCACGATTTTCAGTGGCTGTGGTTCGGACTATCGGAGGGTGCCAGCCGTCAGGCCGCGCTGTCATTTCGAGCAGCATCATCAGTTCACGTTCTGTCCGCTCGACGCCTTCGCGCTCGGCCTTGTTGATGACAAAGATGTCACCAATCTCCATAATCCCGGCTTTAATCGCCTGAATATCATCGCCCATCCCCGGCACAAGTACAACCACCGATACATCAGCCGCTTTGACAATATCCACTTCGTCCTGGCCGACGCCGACGGTTTCAACCAGCACGCGGTCGTAACCGGCGGCTTCAAGCACTGACACGGCGTCAACCGTCGCGCGCGCCAGCCCGCCCAGATTGCCGCGCGTGGCCATCGAACGAATGAATACTTTCGGATCGGTCGAGAGCGCCTGCATGCGAATGCGATCACCGAGCAGCGCGCCGCCCGAAAACGGACTGGACGGGTCAACCGCCACAATGCCGACGCTTTTTTCGAGCGCGCGGTAATGGAGCGCGAGTTTGTCAACCAGCGATGATTTGCCCGCGCCGGGCGCGCCTGTCAGCCCGATGATCAGGCCGGGGTTCTGCTTCCCGGCAGTTTCATGAAACAGCGCCTTGAGCATCCCGGTCGCCTGCGGCGCGTCATTTTCAATCTGCGAAATTGCACGCGCGACTGCCCGCACGTCACCGGCCAGGATTTTTTCGATCTGAGTCTGTGAAGCAGCCATCAATAATCAGGAGGTGAAACTTCGTGAATAATCTGCCGTCAAATCAATCGTGAACTGCGGCCCTTGCTGCGCACTGTTCCGGCGGCAGAAAGGCTGAAAAGTAAATATAACTGCAAATCCCCGCTAATTCCACGCCTCACGCCAACGTCAATTCGGAACCAGTGACCGCGTGTGACGTTTTTACCATTGCGAAGACGGTGAATCGCCACAGACTCGCTGGAAATCATTCCCCAATGTGTCTGTATCTGTATCAGGTCGCGTTCCCCACGCGCCTTCAAACAATTCTCTAACCGGATCAGGTGATCAGCATGCAGCAGGCAGCAGCTCTTTTTCTTCTCAATGCTTTTGATGCCGGAATGACGCTTTTCTGGGTGAAGCGCGGAATTGCGGAAGAGGCCAATCAGTTTATGAATTATCTGATTCAGCAGAACGGAGCCGCGTCTTTTCTGGTCTTCAAGATTGCCATCGGCCTGCTTGCGGCGCTCTGCTTTTACCGGTGGGCGCATCTGCCCGCCGCTCGTCTGGGCCTGAAAATCGCGCTGGGCGTTTACTGCGTGATTTTTGCGATTCACGTGGCCATCGGCGCGCTGGCCTGTGGCGCGGCAGCCTGGTTTGGATTTTAGGCGAACGCTTCAGGAAAAAATGTCACAACGAAAAAGGCAGACCCGAATGGTCTGCCTTTCGTTTTTACTGCATTCGTTTTTGCCGCGCGCTTAGTGCGGCAGGATCAGTTTGACCTGCTCGTGCTGGCGCGTCACCAGGATTTCAACCTGCCCGCCGCTGCCTGCGGTTTCATCCAGCGCCCTGACGAGCGCATCCTGATCTTTGATCTCTTTGCCGCTGATTTTGACGATGACATCACCAGCATTGAGGCCCGCTCTGGCGGCACGGCTGCCCGGGTTGACAGTAACGACCAGCAGATTACCAGGCGTGGCGAAATATTCCTTCAACTGCGCAGTGAGCGGTTCCGCCTCAACTTCAAACCCGTACAGCACTCTGAGCCGGACATCCGACGGAGCCGTGCCGAACAGACGATCAACGATGCTCCGCATCACTCCGACCTTGCCTTCGTATTCCTTGCGGAACGGGTCAGCCGGAGGAATGGCTCTGAGTTTTTCCTCCATCTGCGTCAGCTTATCTCTGAGCGCCCTGATCTGCCGGGCCGGAGTCGGCCCCGGCGCAAGCATCAGTTTGGCCTGAAGCATTTTGTATTCGCTGCCGCGTTTGACCTGCAACGTGATTTCACTGTCTGCCGGAAGCTGTCTGAGCGTATCGCCAAGCTGTCCGAGGCTGGTAATGCGCCGTCCGCTGACCCGCAGCAGAATATCTGAAATCTGCATCCCGGCTACTTCCGCCGGACTGTCGGGAATCACCCCGTCAATTCTGACGCCCGGTTCAAAGACCGGAGTCGGCGTTCTGACCTTCGCCCCATGGGTTTTGATGGGAGCCATGCTCAGGTCAACCCCGGTTGCGCCCAGCCATCCGTTGGCGATGCTGTCGTTGGCCTTGATAATCGTCTGCGCCAGATTGATGACCCGCGTGATCGGATAAACCAGATGTTTGCCTTCACCGCTGGCATCGTAAACAGCGATGCCGAAAATCCTGTCATTACCTGTCACCACAATGCTGCCATCCTGAACCTGAGTCAGTTCAGGCCGCGTCAGGTAATAAACCGGCGTTCCGGGGTTGTAACGGAAATCGCCTTCGGCCCTGACCAGGCGACAGGCCGGGCTTTCAATGCGTGGCCGCAGCATCATCACATTCGGACCCGGTTTCAGGCGCGGGTTGAAGCCGTACAATGTGGCCATCCCGCGCACCGGCAGCGCCGCCGAAGCGGCCAGTTCAGGAGCCTTGAAGCTGCCTTTTTCGACTTTCAGAATGCACAGCCCGGTCACCGTATCCATGCCGATGAAACTGGCCGGGAACTGCTGACTGCTGGAGTTGTAAACCACCACCTCCTGCGGCGGATTTTCAGGACTCACGCCCGACAACCGGGTAACGACGTAGCCCTGATCGTCAATCACGACGCCCAGTGTGATGTTGGTTGAAGGCTTCAGCGGCAGCGGTTCGCCGTCAATCGTGGCAATGTTGTCAGCCTGTCCAAACTGCCGGGCAATATCTATGCGCTGCGACACGTAAACCGTCCCCGGCAGCATCTTCGACAGGCTGAGCCGTCGCAGCGGCTGAGCCTGATTCTGCGCCGTGACGATTACGGTCAGCGACAGGATCAGGCAGCAGAATGTGATGCTTTTTGCGAACATCTTCAACACAATCACCACAACAATCTCGCAGGTCGCAACGGCGGCCCTGGCATTTTAGAAAACGGCCTGCACCGGACGCGGAGTGCTGTCAACCGCCACGACCACAGGCTGCCCGCCGAAGCTGACTTCGTGAACGACGGCGCGCTGGAATCCCTTTGAACTGCGGACCAGAATCTGATGAACAGGGGTCTCTTCGTCCTGCACTGGCGGTCTGCCCGGCCAGGGAGCTGGCTTTTCGGCAGTCTTCACTTCTTTCGGGTGCACGGCGCTGGCCAGTTGTACCCGGCTTTCTCTGACGACCGGTTTCGGCTGGCTGAACGCGGGCTTGTCAGGCGTCACGGTCGGCGGAGCCACGGCAGGCGGCGTTTGTTCCGGTGCTGCCGGAGTGACAACCGCAACGGTCGTCGGCTGATCGGGCGCTGACTGATTGCGGCTGGTCAGCCAGAACGTTGACAGCGTCACGACCAGCGCAACGGCAGCCATCGCTGAGGCGGCCTGTCCCCAGGAAAATGAAAGCTTCCAGAACTCATTGAAAAAACTCAGCCCGCCACGCGGAGCCTGCGCCGCCTTTGCCTGCGCCAGACGCGCGCGGAGCCGGAAATCGAAATCATTCGGAACCTCGACGCGAGGCACATCATTCATCAGCGTCAGCAGCGCCGTCATCTGTGCCGCATAATCGCCACAGTTCTGACAGGCGGCCAGATGAGTGGTCACATTCCCGCTGAACGGCTCGCGTGGTGAGGAAGCATCTATTGCCGCTCGGATGTTCTGACAATTCATTGCCGGGTCTCCGTAAAAAATATAAGTTCAAAAACAAGCGGGGAAGAAATCTGCCGCCGGGGCATCCCGGTTGCAGCGGGGCATCAGGGCAGGATCATCAGCCTCCTGCCGGACAAAAGCTTCAAAGAAATTCCTTCAGTTTATCCTTCAGCAGATTGCGCGCGCGGTTGATGCGCGATTTCACGGTGCCGTCTGACAAGCCGAGGACTTCGCTGATCTCCTCGTAGCTGCGGCCCTCGATGTCGCGCAACACAACTGCCGCCCGGTATTTTTCGGGCAGGCTCGCAATCGCTCTGGAAACAGCCTTGCGCCGCTCATCCTCGATCATCGCGTCATCGGCGAGCGTCTGCCGCGTGTCGGGCAGTTCGATTTCCATCTCGTCGCCGTCCCGGTCGGAAAAGAAAGACGGGATCGGGATTAACTGACGGCGCTTTCTTTGTCGAAGATCGGTAATCGCCAGGTTCGAGGCGATGCGGTAAATATATGTCGAAAAACTGTAGGTCGCCTGGTAACGGTCGGCGCTCATATAAACCCGCACGAAAGTTTCCTGCGCAAGGTCTACGGCGCGGTCATAATCGTTCAGCATCCGATAGACGAAATTCGTGATCGGATTGCGATAGCGCCTCACGAGTTCCTGAAACGCCAGCTCATCGCCGGTGCGCGTCGCTTCCAGCAGCGCGTGATCATCCATGTCCTCAACCGAAACCGCAGCGGCCCGGCTCACGACGTCCTCACGCGCGGTCATCCTGACGGTCGCAGTCGCCGCATCATCTGCGTGTTCGAAGCCTTCGCTCAGGACTGCGTTCAGGGTGAGTGCCGTCATGGGTGGAGTTTCCAGTTCCGGGCGTTCAGTAACTTTCGGTGGAAGATCGTTCATTCTGAAGGTACTACTCTGCTTTTTTATCATCTCATCCAGGTGAGGCCAGCGGATGCCGGGGAGCAGAAGTATACACGATCTTCACCTGCCATCACGCCGCTGTGTCCATTTTGTTCCAGGAATTTATCAGTTTTATCTCGTCGCCGGACAACTCGCCCGATCCGCCCCTGCCGACGCGCAAATTACTTTCAGACAAGCCTTTGAAGCTCTGACCGGAAGACGCCTGTGACTGCTTGCCGCAGCCCTGTCACCCACCTATAATCCAGCCAGGTTTTTTCACAATTACATTTGAGCTGAAACAGGTCGCCGAAACCGCGACTTTTAATTTTGAGGAGGACACAACCAATGTCAGTTGAAGTCGGTTCTCCTGCTCCTGATTTCGAACTCAAGAGTCACCGGGGCAACACGGTGAAGCTCTCGGATTTCAAGGGGCAGAAGAACGTTTTCATTGCGTTTTACCCGCTGGCCTGGACACCCGTCTGAACGGTGCAGATGCCTTCTTACGAAGCCGATCTCAGCCGCTTCGAACAGGCAAATACCCACGTGCTGGGTATCTCAGTTGACTCCGTTCCCTGCAATACTGCCTGGGCCAAAAGTCTGGGCGGCATTTCCTACGATCTGCTTTCAGATTTCGAACCGAAAGGTGCAGTGGCCAGGCTGTACGGCGCTTACCGCGAAGGCCAGGGCATCAGCGAGCGCGCCCTGTTCGTGATTGATAAGGAGGGTAAGGTCGTTTACAAGGACATTCACGACATCAGCCAGCAGCCCGACAACGAAGTGATCTTCGACGTGCTGCGCAAGCTGGACTAGGATCATCGGCACTCGGCGGTCAGCCCCCGGTTCTTTATCCTTTTTTGCCGGATAAAAGCCGGGAACTGGCCGCTGATGCTTTTTTTGAGGACGAGACTGAGGACGCTTTTATGGCCACCATCTCACGCAAATGCGTGCCCTTTACCCCCTTTGACCGCGAACTGTCGAAAGCCACCATTGCCCTTGTGACGGCGGGCGGCGTTCACAAAAAAGACCAGTCCCCCTTCAATATCGCTGACGAACTCGGCGATCTGACCTTTCGGATCATCGAGGGCAGTGCGCCCGCATCAGACCTGATAGTGACGCATCATCATTACGATCACTCGGACGCTGACCAAGACATCAATGTGGTCTTTCCGATTGAGATTCTGCGCGAGCTTCAGGCCGAAGGGTTCATTGGCGAAGTCGCCCGCGAACACATCGGCTATATGGGTTACACGATGCAGCTCAAACAGATGTATGAAGAGACGGCTCCGGCCATCGCGGCAGAGATTGACAAAAAATCCCGCGCCGACGCCGTTGTTCTGACCGGCGGCTGACCGAACGTCTGTCACCGCACGGTCGTCGCGGTTCAGCGTGAAATCGAATTGCTCGGCATCCCGACCGTCCTGATCACGGTCGGCCCGGAGGCTTCAAAAACCATGCGCCCGCCCCGCGCGATGTATCCGAAGGATTTCAAAATCGGCAACTCGCTCGGCAAACCCGGCATGCGTGATCTGCAGAAGCGCGTCCTGCGCGATGCGCTGCTGATGCTCAAGGAGCCTGCGCATCCGGGCGAAGTCATCGAACGCGAATATCCCGAATATCACTCGGCCTGACCTGCAGGCCTGATCTTCGCTGCGCCTCTGCGAGCATTATTTCTCGCAGAGGCGCAACAGAGGCTGAGAAAAACTCCCGCCCAGGCCCGTCCGGCTTTAATCTCTGGTCAGTCCAATCTGCACCGTGAGGCTGGCACATTGCGAACTCTTGCGGCATAATCCCGCCGTTCGTTTCCGGTTGTCATCACCAGGCAGTCTCTGCCGCATTCAGAACACAAACAACCAGTCCGGCCACTTCAGAAAGGAAGGAAACTATCTAATGAACAAGCAACGGCTTTTTATTGCCAGTTGTCTGTCACTGGTCGTCACCGCGATGATCTTCGTCGTGCGCGGCGATATCGCACCACAGGTCGAGCAGGCTTTTGGTCTGTCACACGAACAATACGCCTTTGTCTCGACGATGGCATTTTTCGGCTTTGCCGCCTCCATCTTTCTGGCGTCGCCGATGCTTGACGCGCTGGGCATGCGCAATCTGCTGTACCTGGCCTTTACCCTGCACGTGGGCGGGATTGTGGCCTTCATCTTCGCGCCGGGCTACACCGTGCTTTATCTTTCGATGCTCTTTGCCGGTTTTGGCAACGGACTGATTGAGGCGGTGATCAATCCGCTGACGGCGACGGTCTATCCCAACGAGAAAACGCACAAGCTGAACGTCCTGCATTCGTGGTGGCCGGGAGGTCTGATCATCGGCGGTCTGCTGGCTTATCTGATGGGCGTGGCCGGACTGAACTGGCAGATGCGGATGGGTCTGATCATTCTGCCGACAATTGCCTACGCGCTGCTCATCTTCGGGCAGAAGTTTCCGCCGACCGAGCGCGCCGCCGCCGGAATTTCAACCGGCGAAATGCTGAAAACGGCGCTGCATCCGGCCTTTCTGGTGCTGATGGGAACGATGATGATTACGGCGTCAATCGAACTCGCGCCGGGTCAGTTGCTGGAATCGGTACTGCGTGACAAGGCGCAGATGTCGGGCACGCTGGTCTTTGTTTACGGCAGCGCGCTGATGTTCGTCCTGCGTTATTTTGCCGGGCCGATTGCGCATCGGATTTCACCCATCGGAATGATGTGCGCGTCAGCCGCACTCGCCGGGGTGGGACTTTATCTGCTGGCCAACGCCGGAACGCCGGTAATGATTTATGTGGCCGCGACGATTTTTTATGTGGGTGTCTGCTTTATGTGGCCGACGATGCTCGGCATCACTTCAGAGCGATTCCCGCAGGGTGGCGCCTTCACGATGGGTCTGATGGGATTTGCCGGACAGGCGGCGCTCGGTCTGATTATTCTGAAGGCCGGACAGGTCTTTGACCGCTGGGGTTCATCCGCCACCTTCAGCTTCGTCGCCAAGCTGGCGATCATTCCCTTCCTCGTCTTCGCCATCTGGTGGACCAGAGATTACATGCGCGGCGGCTACAAGGCCGTGAAACTCAGCCGGTCAGGATCGTAGGAATTGCAGATTTGAGATTTGAGATTGCAGATTTGAAATGACGGATTTGAGATTGCAGAAGTCTCCTGGGACAGACCATCTGCAATCTCAAATCTCAAATCTTAAATTTGAAATCTCCCCATCACCCGCCAATAATCCCCGCCACTCCGCAGTTCAGACAGCGATAGAGCGTGCCGGCGCGTTCGGGAAAGACCTGCACGCGGGCCGGGCCGCAGGTATGATCAACTCTGACCTCAAAAAGCGTGTAATACTGTTCGTCGGAAATGTTGCCGACCGCGTCAAAGATGGCCTGCTCGGCCACTGTGTTGCGGTCAATCGCTTCAAAGAAATCGCGTTCCTCTTCCGTCAGACCTTCTTCGGTGAATTCGTCTGCCATAGTTCCTCCGCAAGTGTTGGTTGGTGAATCGTGCGACGGCTTTTATACTACCGGAGAGATTCGCTGAAAAGGAGAAGAGCTTATGCCTGTCAGAGTTCAGGTCTTTTCTGATTACACCTGACCATACTGCCTGATCGGGGAGGCTTCCCTGAAAAATGCCGTGCGCGTAACGGGCGCGGAAACAGTCTTTCGCGCCTTTCTGCTGCGCGCCGATGGCCCGCCGAAATTCGATCCGCAAAGCGAATCATTCGCTGCTGCCTTCAGAAACAACGTGCTGCCGCTCGCGGCGCGCTTCGGCGTTGAAATTCATCAGCCGTCGCGCCTGCCGCTCACCCGCGCCGCACACGAAGCCGCCGCCTGGGCGCGCACGCAGGGCCGCTTTGACGATTATCACCAGGCGCTCTTTCGCGCGCTGTACATTGAAGACAGGGATTTCAGCGAACTCGCCACGCTCACAGACATTGCGCGCAGTCTCGGCCTCAACGCCGCTGATCTTGAAAAGTCGCTGAATGAAGGCCGGATGGCCGATGAGGTGGATGAAGACCTGCTGATCGCGCAGACTTACGGCCTCAGAGGTGTCCCGGCTTACGTCATCGGCGGTCACGTTCTGTTCGGCGTGCAGGACGAAAGCACGCTCATCGAAGCCATCCGCCGCGCCGAACGCCACGAACCCGCGCCCAAAGCAGGCTCGCTCCCGTCACTGCCGATCAGCATCACCCGCAAATGAAATCAGCCTTGTAAAGAAACTTTTTCCACGAAGCCACACGAAGAAGCACGAAGAAAAAATGTTTTGTTTGTCTTCTTCGTGCTTCTTCGTGTGGCTTCGTGGAGGAAATCTCCGGCTGAAATTCTTCACGCCATCCCGCTCATCGCCAGCATCAGCAGCAGGGCGCGTTTGTAGCCGGTTTCGCGGCCTCGCGGTTCATACCATTCGCTCAGCCGGTGCGAATCGCCTGACAGGCCGCCGATGCCGATGGTCACGGCCTGCACGCCCAGGCTGATCGGAATGTTTGAATCGGTCGAAGCGCGATTCAGAATCGGCGTGATGCCCAGCGCCCGCGAGGCTTCAACCGCCATCCGCACCAGCATCGCATTCTGCGGCGTTTCACCCGAAGGCCGGTGACCGATCAGCTTCACATCCGACCGCAGCCGCAAGCCTGAAGCGGCGCGCAGTGCATTCTCTTCAGCAATCGCCTGATTGATGGCTTTGAGTAAAAACTCTTCGAGCCGCGCCAGTTCGGCTTCAGAGGTCGAGCGCAGGTCAACATCCATTCGCGCCCGCTCAGGAATCACGTTGACCGATTCGCCGCCTTCGATGCACCCGACGTTGTAAGTCGTGCGCGGTTCGACCGGAGCGCGATAATCAGCCAGCTTCGCCACCACGCGACCGAGCGCATGTACCGGATTGACGACGCCGAAATCACCCCAGCTATGCCCGCCCGGCCCTTCGAGCGTGATGCGATAACGCCGCGAACCGAGCGCCTGATGCGTGATGAATTCAACTCCCGGCCCGTCAAATGAAATGAACGCCGAAACGCGATTTGCCACTTTGCCCTCGCTGAACAGATGCCGCACGCCGCGCAGGTTGCCTTCGCCTTCTTCACCGACCGTGGCGACAAAAGCAATCGTGCCGCGCAGGCGAATCTCTCCGGCATTGAGCGCCTGAATCATCCCGATCAGTCCGGCCAGTCCCGCCACGTTGTCGGCAATGCCGGGCGCGCACAACCGCGTGCCGATGCGCCGCACCTGCACGTCAGTTCCGTCAGGAAAGACCGTATCGAGATGCGCTGAAACAACCGTCAGCGGCAGTTCCGATTCGCCGCGATAAAAGCCGATCACGTTGCCTTCGCTGTCCGTGTGAACGTCGCTCAGGCCAAGTTCGGCAAAGCGTCCGGCAAAATATCGCCCGCGTTCGTGTTCACGAAACGGCGGCGCGGGAATCTCGCAGATGCGAATCAGTTCCGCCGTAAAGCGATCAGCCGCGTGGTCAATGAAAGCGAAAGCGCGCTGCACGGCTTCATCGCGCAGCAGCGCCGCCATGTTGTTCGGCTGATGCCGGTCGGCAATCGAAAGAATTGATGCGGGCATAGAACTCTGTCACCTGTGACTGAAGATAAAGTCAGCAAAATTCAGCTTACCAGCCGAAGCGGGCGAAGTAAAAACTGTAGAACGGAACCCAGAACAACGCCCAGCACAGCGCCTCGCGGTCGGCCCGTCGCTGCGTTCTCTTTTCCAGCAACTTCATCGCGCCGCGAAAAACCAGCGCGCTCAGCAGAAAACGAACATAGCGCGCCGGAATTGAAATCAGCAGAAACCCCGTCAGCCCACCCGCCTGTGCGCCCCATTCGACCGCATAAATTTTGTACGGAATGCCTCTGACCGGGCCGAGCAGCACAGCCAGCAAACCGTGCTGTGCAATCTGCGTCTGCACCGAACTGATGAGCGGCTGACTGATGGCCGGAACGTGATCGAGAAATTCACGCGCCGCTTCAGGCGCACGCGCTCCCCACAACATCATCACTGCGCCGCCGACGAGCGCGCCGACGAGCGCCGCAACGGTGGCTTTGATCGCGGGCCGCAGCGCGCGACAGCCGAGCAGCGACAGCAGCACATCCGGCACGAGAAAAAAGAAAGTCGCTTCCGCCAGGCCCCAGCCGAAAGCCAGCGCCAGCGCCGTCCGGCTTTCAGCCAGGCGATCCAGTGCCGATTGATTTGCGGCTCCAACTGAACCGGCGCTTTTCATTTCAGTTCCTTCAGTTCACGCACCGCTGTTTCGAGCACGGCCAGAATTTCATCCTGGCTGCCGCTGACCAGGCGCGGCTCGCCCAGACGAATCTCGCAGAAAAACGGCACGGGAATGAATTCGCCTTTCGGCAGGCTGCGGCCCATATTGACCAGATAAGCCGGAACCACCGGCACGTCGGGAACCTTTTCGAGCAGCCGCGCAATGCCGGAGCGAAAGTGTCCCATCTCGCCGCTGCTGTTGCGTGTGCCTTCGGGAAAGATAATCAGCGAGCGTCCGGCGGCCAGCGTCGCCTGCATTCTTCGCACCGGGTTGTTTTCGCGGGTGACGCGCAGCCGGGCAATCGGCAGGATGTTGAAGAAGGTGCGGCTGAGAAACGAAACGACCCTGTTGCGCTCGAAGTAATCAGCCGCCGCGACCGGATGAATGCGGCCAAGCTGACGCAGCGGAAACAGATTCAGCAGCGAAACCGTGTCGAGATGGCTTGAGTGATTTGCCAGCACGATGAACGGGCAGCGGCGCGGCAGATGTTCGGCTCCGCGCACGCGCAATCCGATGAACAGAATCATAAACGGACGCACCAGCAGCGCAAAAAACAAAGCCTGCACGATCCTCGCGGCCAGCCCGCGCTGTTGCGGTTCATCACCTTCCGGCTGTTCACGTTCTTCGGTCATGACACATAGAAGTACCGCACGTAATGAAAAAAGATCGGCGCGGCGTAACAGAGCGAATCCACGCGATCAAGCATCCCGCCGTGACCGGGAATAATGCTGCCGAAATCCTTGACGCCGAAATCGCGCTTGACCGCACTCATCACCGCCCCGCCGCAAAAGCCCGCGACCGTAATCAGCAGCGCCACGCCGAGCGTTTCGAGCACCGAAAACGGAGTCAGAAATCGCAACCCCAGGCTCAGCACCGCCACGCTCAGAATGCCGCCGATAAAGCCTTCCCACGTTTTATTCGGGCTGACGGTCGGAATCATGCGATGTCTGCCGAGAGATTTGCCCCAGACATATTGCAGCACGTCGCTGAGTTCAACCACGAAGACCAGAAAGATCACCAGCGTGCGCCCGCTCACTCCCGGCGGAGCGTTGAGCCGCAGGTTCAGCATCGCACCCAGATGGCTGAGGCCGAACACAAAGGCCATCAAACCCCACTGAATCTGCGAGGCTGATGAGACAAACCCGATGACTTCTCTGGCCAGCACCAGCCGCACCGGCAGCAGCAGAAACATATAAACCGGAATGAAGATCACAAACATTCCGTACCAGCCGGTCGCAATCCAGTAATACTGCACCGGAATCGCCGCGAACGTATAAATCAGCCCGCGATGATCTGCCGGGCGCGTGTTGAGCAGCGTGATGAATTCCTTGAGCGCCCAGTAACTGAAAAAGGCAAACAGCACCAGCGCCACGCGGTCGCTCAGGACAATCGCGCCGAAAAAGACGGCGGCCATCCACCACCACGACTGCACCCGCGCCGAAAGCTCGCTGAAATCGCGCTGCGGCCTGGCGCGCTGAAGCACGGCGACAATCAGCGATGCCACGACCAGCAGCGCCAGCGCCATCAGGCCAACGCGCCACAACGGATCAAGGCTGTCAAATGCGCTCAGGTTCATCACTCAGCCTTTCGTTTGCAGTTCATTCAAAGCCCCGGCCAGCCGCTTCCAGCACGTCACCACCGTCAGCGCCGCGAGCAGCCCGAAAATCCACGTCCACCAGTTCAGCACGGCAGGCGCGACAAAGGTCAGCAGTCCGAGCGCGCCAGCCACAAAAGCCCGGTCGCTTTTGCCCATCGGCCCGTCATAACGCCGCGTCGCGCTGAGCGCCCGGCCCAGCACTCCGCAGAATTCCGTCAGCACCGCACCGATGGCAAAAGCCACCACCGGCCATCGTGAAGCTGAAGCAACAAACGCGAGCGGCAGATACAACCCCAGATCAGAAAGCGCATCACCGAGTTCATTGAGTACCGCTCCGAGCGGCGTCGCCAGCGCAAACTCCCGCGCCATCATTCCGTCAATCGCATTGAGCGCCATCCGCACAAACAGCCACACCGGCAGCAGCAGCAGCCAGACCAGATTGTGCGCCGCCTGCACAGTCAAGACTCCGACCACCAGCGAACCAGCGAGCGCCAGCAGCGTCACCGCATTCGGCGTGACTCCGGCCCCGGCCAGCCGCCGCATCAATGGCCGCAGCAGCGCCTGAAACTTTGGTTTGAGATCGTAAACGGAAGGCATTGGGGATTGCTCAAAAACCTGCTGAAACCAGCTCAGATTCCAGATCAGTGTCTGGACACAGCCAGTGTGGCGCGATTTGCCAAAATCGCGCGGCACTCACAATCAGCCCGCTCAGGTGAACTGCGCGATTTTGGCAAATCGCGCAACACTTCCGGATATGCAATTGAAAACTGATCTAACTTTCCCGCGCCTCAGTTCTGAGAAAAGTCAGCGCGACCCCGGCAAATTCCCTGCTCGTCACGCCGCCTCCGGTATGCTCGCCGAAGACTGGCCCGTGACCGCCGCTGGGAATGACCCAGAGGGCTGAACGCGGAATTGACTGATACATTTCGAGTGCCAGCGCGACAGGATACAACGGGTCACGGTCGCCGTGAACGATCAGCGTGCGGGCAGTGATCAGTGACAGATAAGGCGGCGTGAAATTCAGATCATCGTAACTGTCCTTCAGCGCATGCATCTGCTGCCAGATGGCCACAATCTGCTCATCACCGTGTTTGTGCCACTCGCGCATCTGCTGCCATTCAGCTTCGGTTCTGTTTTCAGGTGTCAGCGCGCTCATCGCCGCACGCGCCTGAGCCGGAAAATATGGCGCGGCGCTGACAAGCACCATCGCTGTGACGCGGTCAGGCTGCTGCGTGGCGACGTGCAGCAGCGTTTTGGCTCCGAGGCTCAGGCCGATGGCTTTGAATCGCCTGATGCCCAGATGGTCGAGCAGCGCGAAAACATCCTGCGCCAGTTGCCTGAAGGTGAACTGCTTTGCCGGCCCGGTCGTTCTTCCGTGCCCGCGCAGATCGGGAATGATCAGATGAAATCCCGGCGGAGGCGCGGCGAAAATCAGATTCCAGTTCGCGCCGATGCCGCCGCCACCGTGCAGCAGCAGGAGCGGTTCACCTTCTCCGCGACTTTCAAAGTACAGCTCAATGTCATTGAGCGTCACTGTCTGTCCCGAAGTTGCAGGCTCCTGCATAGGCGCTCCATGCTGCGGGCATTGCTTCCCTGCCTCAGACTGAGTTTACCAGGCGTCAGGCACAAATATTTTTTCGTCTGCTTACTTTCGCGGATTGACTGAGCCGCTGATCGGTTTGCGGTTGGTCTCGCCGGTTTGCAGCACCGGAATGCCTTCGTCAACTTCGCCGTGCGGGCGCGGAATGACGTGCGTGGCGACGACCTCACCGACCTGACGGGCGGCGGCGGCTCCGGCTTCGACGGCGGATTTGACGGCGGCGACTTCGCCGCGCACGATGGCGGTGACGAGTCCGGCATCCACCTTTTCATAACCGACCAGCCTGACGTTCGCGGTTTTGACGGCGGCATCAGCCGCGACAATCATCGCAACCAGACCGCGACATTCGATCATTCCGAGTGCTTCCATGACGTGTTTCCCCTGATTCTGATGATGGCAGTTTCGCGCTGCAAATTCTGACTGATGCGCCGCGATTACAACGCCTGCTCACCGGACTGTCAAGCGGCCCAGGCCTCCCGTGCGGCTTTGAATAACGGCGAATTGACGAGCAACGGCAATAATGGTAGAAGGTGTGCCGCCAGCAGAAATCCATCTCCCCAGTGAAAGGAAGTCCCCGAACGTGGAACATTACCCGCCCGGTACCGGCTGGATTGAAGTCATCGTCGGTTCAATGTTCAGCGGCAAAAGCGAAGAGCTGATTCGCCGCCTGCGCCGCGCTCAGATCGCCCGGCAGAGAGTGCAGATTTTCAAACCGGCCATTGATAATCGCTATTCTGAAGCACACATCGTTTCTCATTCCGAACAGCGCATCGAATCGCAGATGGTCAGATCGGCGCGCGAAATTCTGGCGCTCGTTGATCTTTCGACCGGCGTGGTCGGAATTGACGAAGGCCAGTTCTTCGATCACCACCTGGTCGCCGTCGCCAATCAGCTTGCCAGCGACGGCAAGCGCGTCATCATCGCCGGGCTGGATATGGATTACCTCGGCAAACCGTTCGAGCCGATGCCGCAACTGCTCGCCATTGCTGAGGACGTGACCAAGACCCGCGCCGTCTGCGTCGTCTGCGGCGGCAGCGCCACTTACACCCAGCGCCTGATTGCCAGCAAGGCCCGCGTCGTCGTTGGCGCTGCCGGAGCCTACGAGGCCCGCTGCCGCAAATGCTTCGACCCTTACCTCTCAGCAGAACACGAAGGACATGAAGAACTGGCCGCAACCGGTGATTGAAAGGAGTTTCATGCCATGAATGTCGAACGCCCGATGGAACATGATCTGCTCTACGACTTTCTGCGGGTTGTCGAGGCTGCCGCCATTGACGCCGCCCGCACGATGGGCAAGGGCGACCGCAAGTATTCCGATCACGTCGCCGTTGAAAAGATGCGCGCCGTGATGGATACGATTCCGATGGACGGAACCATCGTCATCGGTGAAGGCGAACGCGACGAAGCCCCGATGCTTTACATCGGTGAGCGCGTCGGCATGGGCGGTCACGACGGCAATCAGCGCCATTATCCCGAAGTTGACATCGCCGTTGACCCGCTTGAGGGCACAAACCTGTGCGCGACCGGTTCGGCCAACGCGATTGCCGTGCTGGCAGCAGCGGAACGCGGCGGTCTGGTGAACGCGCCGGACACTTATATGCAGAAGATCGTCGTCGGGCCGTCAGTCAAGGGCGCAGTGGATATTGACGCTCCGGTGAAGGACAACCTGAAAGCCATCGCCAAACGCCTCAACCGCGAAGTCAGCGACCTGACCATCGTGGTGCTTGATCGCCCGCGCCACTCAAAGCTGATTGCCGGAATTCGTGAGGCCGGAGCGCGGATTCGCCTGATCAGCGACGGCGATTTGTCGGCAGGCATTTCAGCCGCTGTCGCCGGTTCGGGCGTGCATGCCCTGATGGGCATTGGCGGCGCGCCGGAAGGCGTGATTACCGCCGCCGCGATGAAATGTCTGAACGGTGAAATCCAGGCGCGCTTTATGCTCCGCGACGATCTCGACCAGGCCGAAGACCGCGCCAAGATTGCCGAAGACCTGGCCGACCGCATGAAAGAGATGGGCATCAGCGACCCGCGCCGCGTTTTTGACACCAACGAACTCGCGCCCGGCAAAAAGATCATCTTCGCCGCGTGCGGCGTCACCGATGGCACCATCCTGCGCGGCGTGCGCTTTTTCGGCAGCGGCAAACGCACTCATTCGCTGATTATGACGACCGAAACCCGTCACGTCCGTTTCGTTGACACCGTCCACATCGAAGGCGGGCCGGATGCATTTATCAGATTCGACAGGTAATTCAGCCGGCAGGTTCAGTCATTCAACCGCCGCGCGAATGGTCTGGCTCATCACGCTGCTCGCCGTGCTGGTCTGGCTTGGACTGATCGTGGCCGCGCCGTTGCTCGCTCACGAACAGCATTTCTTCTCATCGCTCGTGATTTACCGCAGCTTTTCGGTGGTCTGTCATCAGATGCCGGAACGGTCGTTTGAATTGTTCGGTTATCCGCTCGCGGTCTGTGCGCGCTGCACAGGGATTTATGCCGGATTCCTGTTCGGACTTTTCATTTATCCGTTTGTACGGCGGCTCGATGATGAAACGATGCCTGATCGAAGGTGGCTGCTGCTGGCGGCGGCGCCGCTGCTGATTGATTTTGCAGGCAACGCGGTCGGGCTGTTCACCAACAGCTTTGCGTCACGCGTCAGCACCGGACTCATTGCAGGCGCGGCGACGGCTTTTTACATCCTTCCCGGACTTGTCGCCGCGAGTTCACAATTCCGGCAAAAGCGGGCGGCGGCTCGCACACGCACTTTCTCAATCGCAAACTGACAGGAGAAAAATTCAGCATGCCTGAAGTTGACAAAAAACAACCTGCCCTGATCGGCGGCCTGATTGTCGGGGTGTTGTCATCGCTGCCGGTGGTCAATGTCGGAAATTACTGCTGCTGCCTGTGGGCGCTGCTGGGCGGCGCGATTGCGGCCAAACTGCTGGTTGACCGCTCGCCGCAGCCGGTCAAACCCGGCGACGGCGCCGCGATTGGCGCAATGGCCGGCGGGATTGGCGCAGTCATTTCGCTGATTATCGGCATTCCGCTGAGTCTGGTGATGGGGCCGGCCATGTTTGGCGTGATGCGCCGACTGGCCAGTATGACCAGCGACCCAAACGCACAGCAGGCGCTGGAACGGATGCTCGAACAGATGCAGGCGCAAAGCTTCGGACAGCGCCTGGTCAGTTCCATCTTCAGCGGTGTTTTCGTCGCCATTCTGCTGGCCGTCTTTACCACCCTCGGCGGACTGATCGGCGTGGCCATCTTCGAGAAACGCAAAGGCCAGACGCCGCCACCGCCGCCGCAGTATCCGCCGCAATCCCCGACCGATTACCCGCCCGGCACTGGCGGCTGGGGAAGCACACAGTAACAACAGTGGTCAGTGGTCAGTGGTTAGTGGTCAGTAGTTAGTGAAAAGCCAGGAAAGTTGAACCATCTGCCACTGACCACTAACCACTGACCACTAACCACTACCTTATGCTCACTGTCCTTTCGATTGCTGGTTTTGACCCGTCGGGCGGGGCGGGGATTCTGGCTGACATCAAAACCTTTGCGGCGTTCGGTTGTTTCGGGACGGCGGCGATTACTTCGCTGACGGCGCAGAACACAGTCGCCGTTTATGGCGCTTATCATCAGCCGCCTGAAATCGTGCGGGCGCAGCTTGAGCCGGTCATCAGCGACTTTGAAATCGCTGCCGTCAAAACCGGCATGCTGCCGACACGCGAAATCATCGAACTCACGGCTGAAATCATCACGCAGCATCAGTTGCCGAACGTCATCGTTGATCCGGTAATTCGCTCAACGAGCGGATACGATCTGATTGACGATGCCGCGACTGCCGCGCTGCGCGAAAGGCTGCTGCCGCTTGCCGATGTCATCACGCCGAACATGGCCGAAGCCGAACGCCTGACCGGGCTTGAAGTGAAAAACCTGGAGCAGATGAAAGTGGCCGCCCGAATGATTCACGAATCCGCGTTTCAGGCTCAGCCTGCGGCCTCCCGCGCCGTGCTGGTCAAGGGCGGTCATCTCGATGACGCCGCCGTTGATGTGTTGTACGATGGCCGCGACTTCAGACTTTTTCAGACGGCAAAGCTTGAGTCGCGCAACACGCACGGCACCGGCTGCACGCTCTCAGCGGCAATAGCCGCGCTGCTGGCGCGGGGCTGTGACATTCCCACAGCGACAGAGCGCGCCAAGACTTACGTTACTGAAGCCATTCGCACGGCTCCCGATCTTGGACACGGCGCGGGGCCGCTCAATCACGCGATTGCAGATTTGAGATTTGAGATTTGAGATTGCAGATTGAAAATCGTGGCTGATTCAATCGAACTGCTTTCAGCATCCCGGCAATTTCAAATCTGCAATCTCAAATCTCAAATCTCAAATCTGCAATCTCAAATCCCCATGCCCACGCCCCCGAACAGCACTTCACCTGAACTGACCGAAGCTGAACTTTTCGTTCGCCGCTCGGACGAAGACCTGGCCCGTTTTGATCCGCAGCGCATTGCCGACGCGCTGGTGCGTGAGGCCGGACTGACTGCTGAGCAGGCAGAGCAGATCAGCCTTGAAGTGAAGGATCAGATTGCGCGCTCCGGCATTCGCGCGCTCACTTCGCCGCTGATTCGCGGGCTGGTTGATGCGAAGCTGATCGAACACGGTCTGACTGCCGCGCATCGCCTGCATTCGCGCCTGGGCGTGCCGCTTTATGACGTTGACCGGATCATTCAATCAGCCTCGGCTGAATCGCTCAGGGAATCTGCCGCCGCGCTCGGCCCCGAAGGCACGAGCCTCGCGCTCGCAGCAGCGATCAAGCGTGAATACGCGATTCTCGCGGTCTTTTCTGAAACCGTCGCGAGCGCGCACCTCGCAGGCGATCTGCACATTGAAAACCTGGGCGAAGTTGATCGCCCGACGACGATGACCGGATCGCTGGATTTCATCAAACGCTTCGGCATCGTGCTGCCGGGCGGTTTTGCCGGATCGAAACCGGCCCGCCGCCCCGAAGTGCTGGCCGCGCACCTGGTCAAATACAACGCCGCGCTGCACGGTTATTTCAGCGAAGCGGTGGCGTGGGATTCACTCAACTTTGCGATGGCTCCGCTGCTTGCCGGTCTCGATCAGAAGGATCTGAAGCAGGTCGCGCAGGCGCTGTTGTTTGAACTTTCCTCGCCCGCGATTGCGCGCGGCGGTCAGCCGGTCAACTGCGATCTGCATCTGGACTGGGACGCCCCGGCTTATCTGCGTTCGCTTCCGGCCATTGGCGCGGGCGGTGAAACGCTCGCTGAAAGTTATGCTTTGTATGGTGAAGTGGCCCGCAATTTTCTGACGGCGCTTTTTGAAGTTTATCTCGAAGGCGACGGGCAGCAACTGCCTTTCACGGGGCCGCGCCCGGTGCTGCATTTCACGCGGCATTTCATCGAAAGCCCCGGCTATCGCGGCTTCCTCGAACTGGTCAGCCGCGTGGCGACCGAGCGCGGCGGCGTGGTCTTCGCCTTTGATCGCCCGGCAGAAAGCGGCGATGAAAGCGAAGAAGCGGCAGCGGCTTTCACGGCGCGTTACGGCATTGGCGCAGATCAGTTGCAGCGCGCTGGCGAAAGCTGGCGCTGGCGGGCGGCGACGTTTTCTTCGGTGGCGATCAATCTGGCGCGACTCGGCTGGCGCGCTGGCGGCGATCAGTTGAAGGTCTTCGAACTGCTCAGCGAACTGCTCGAACTGGCGGCGCAGGCATCGCTTGAAAAACGCATCTTTCTGGAAAAGCTGCTGGCGCGTGGCGAAGCCGGTTCACTGGCGATGCTGGCGATGCGGCCCGAAAAAGAACCGTTCCTGCGGCTGAACTGGACGGCGCACGCCATCTGCCCGATTGGCCTGAGCGAACTGGCGCAGGTGATGACCGGAGCCGCGCCCGACGTTTCAACTGAAGCGCAGGATTTTGCCGCGCGCGTGATTGCGCATCTCAATGCCGAAACCGAACGCCTGTCAGCCAAACACAAGGTTCGTTTTCGCCTGGCCGAATCGCGTGACCTGAGCGCGCCGCACCGGCTGGCAAGGCTTGATCTGCGAGAGTTCGGTGCGCAGGCAGCAGCAGTGATCGGCGCTGAAGCTGATCCTGACGAGGTTTTCTATACGAGCGCGGCCCGGCTGCCGGTGACGAGCGCAGCCGATGCCTTCACCAAAGCGAAAATCGAAGGCGCATTACAGGCCGGAGCGATTCACGACGCCACGAGCGACATCTGGCTGGGCGCGGAAGTTCCGGCGGCTGAACGCCTGGCCGTGCTGATTTCGCGGGTCTTTTATCAGACCAGAGCCGCCGCGCTGACCTTCTCGCCCGACTTCACCATCTGCACCGCCTGTCGCGCCATCACACGCGGCCTTGCGACAAACTGCGCGCAATGCGGCTCCACGCGCACCGACGGACTGGCCCAGGCGACCAATCGTTACAGCCGCACCTCAGCCTGGCCACAATGGAAACTTGCCGAACTCGGCAAACGCCATCCGCAGTCTTTCTGAAAAGCAGCCCCGGAGAAAACAGGTCGCATCCCCGTAGTAACGAATTCATTCGTTGATTTTGAAGGCTGCAGCTTCCGAAGCCGAACGAATGAATTCGTTACTACGGGAATGCTGCGAGTTTCTTTCGAACCTCTGGCTTCACACCATATTCAGCACTGTCTCGTGTTTTAATTCACCCTGACTCATCGCTGCATTTATGCTGCTTATCAGACCGCTTTTCAGCCTGACTTTGCCTGCCCGCAGGCGCATGCTAGTATCGCCCGGACTGAAACAGCGCCTGTCACTGCTGAGTCATTACCGTCCGGCTTACAAAAGCGGCAGGCCATTAACTCTGATCGAATTGTTTTGCCCCTGCTCAGCCCCGTTCATTGAGCGAGACTGAATGATGAATTTGTACAAAAGCCTGATTCTCACCTTCATTATCCTGCTGGTCAGCCTTTCAGCTCTGAACTTTTCGGCGGCGGCGCAAACTCCGGCCACTGGCAACACTGAAATCATCAACCTGACGCTGAGCAACAGCGACCGCATTTCCGGGCGCTTTATTGAAATCAGCAGCGAGCAGATCATCATTGAAAATTCATACGCGGGCCGCGTAAGCATTCGCATCGCTGAAATCAAAGACTGGCACGCGGGCAGCGCGGAACTGCGCGACCGGCTGGCCGACGCTCTGCCGCCAAAGGACAGCCGCCTGTTTCTGGATGCCAGAGAAGCGGTGAAGGAAGCCGCCGAAGCAAAGAAGGAAGAGCCGAAAGCAGAAGCCAGGCCCGCCGCTGCGCCGACGCCCGCGCCAAAGGAAGCTGCAAAGGAAGCGCCCTGGGAACGCGCCGTTGATTTTGCGTGGACGATGGCGCGCGGCAACTCGAATCTGAGCGATGTCAATGCAGCGTTCAGGTTATCGCGCAAACGCGGCTCGCACAATTTTGTGTTCAATTCGCTGGCTCGTTACGGCGTCAGCAACGGTCAGCAATCGGCCAGCCTGCTGAGCAGTTCGCTGCGTTATGAACGCACGGTGGCGAAGCTGCCGACCTTTACCGAAAGCCTCTTTGAAATTGATCGCATCAAGAATCTGGATTACCGGCTCAGTGAAAATGTGGGCGTGTCTTACCCGATGCTCAGGGGCGACGACACACAGTTGAGTTTCGATTTCGGCACCGGCTTTACCAGAGAGGATTATGAGAACGGCGTTGAGAAAACGACGGCTTCAGGGCTGCTCAGGCTGAAGGCACGACAGAAGCTGCCCGGCAAAACGCAACTCGTCCAGCAGGCGACGATCTTTTCTGATCTGATGGAGCCGGGCGCGTACCGCATTCAGGCCGAAGCTTCGATGACGACGCCGATCACAAAAAGCATTGCGCTGCGCGTTTCGGGCATCAATCGTTTCGATGCGCGCCCGCAGGGACTTGCCAAACCCAACGACTTTACGTTACTAACTGGATTTACCTTCAAATTCTGAACCCAGAGGCCACGAATCAGCACGAATTGACACGAACCGCTTCACGCCCGGCCATCACTGCAACTTTTCTGACGGCGGCTCTGCCGGTGAAGCCCGGTTTTTTTCGTGACGATTCGCGCTGAAGCGTGGCCGTTTTCTGCCCTATGCCCAGAAGAACTGACATCCACAAGATTCTGATCATCGGCTCCGGCCCGATTGTCATCGGCCAGGCCTGCGAATTCGATTATTCAGGCACGCAGGCGTGCCGCGCGCTCCGGCAGGAAGGTTTTGAGGTCGTGCTGGTCAATTCCAATCCGGCGACGATTATGACCGACCCGGAACTTTCTGACCGCACCTACATCGAACCGCTGACGGTTGAGGCTGTCTCAGCGATCATCGAACGCGAACGCCCGGACGCGCTGCTGCCAACCGTCGGGGGCCAGACGGCGCTCAACCTGACGGTGAAGCTCTCGGAAGGCGGCGTGCTGGAAAAATACGGCGTCGAACTGATCGGCGCCAAGCTCGAAGCGATTCGCGTTGGCGAAGACCGCCAGCTTTTCAAACAGGCGATGGATGAGATCGGTTTGCAGATGCCGAAGGCGCGCTTCGTGCACAACATGCAGGAAGCCTTCGCCGCCGCCGAGGAGATTGATTTCCCGATCATCCTGCGGCCCGCCTTCACGCTTGGCGGCACGGGCGGCGGCATCGCCTTCAACATGGAAGAATTTGAAGAGATCGCCGAACGCGGCCTGACCGCCAGCCCGATCAGCGAAGTCCTCGTTGAGGAATCAATCATCGGCTGGAAGGAATTTGAGCTTGAGGTAATGCGCGACCTCGCCGATAACGTGGTCATCATCTGCTCGATTGAAAACTTCGATCCGATGGGCGTGCATACCGGCGATTCAGTCACGGTTGCGCCTGCGCAGACGCTGACTGATCGTGAATATCAGATGATGCGCGACGCCGCGATTCGCATCATTCGCAAGGTCGGCGTCGAAACCGGCGGGTCGAATATTCAGTTTGCCGTCAATCCGAAAAACGGCGACCTGCGCGTGATTGAAATGAACCCGCGCGTCTCGCGTTCATCGGCGCTGGCGTCAAAGGCGACGGGCTTCCCGATTGCCAAGATTGCCGCGAAACTCGCGGTTGGTTACACGCTCGACGAAATTCCGAACGACATCACGAAAAAAACACCGGCTTCGTTTGAGCCGACGATTGATTACGTCGTCGTCAAGATTCCGAAGTGGGCGTTCGAGAAATTCCCCGGCGTTGACGCCACGCTCGGCACGCAGATGAAATCAGTCGGTGAAGTAATGGCGATTGGCCGCACCTTCAAGGAAGCCTTTCTGAAAGGCGTGCGCTCGCTGGAAACGCGCAGCACGCCGAAGGTGCACGCGGTTGATGACGAAACGCTGCGGCGCAAGCTGATTATGCCGAATGCCGAACGCATTCATTACCTGCACGCCGCGTTCGAACGTAACTGGACGGTGGATGAACTTTATGAACTGACGCGCATTGATCCGTGGTTCCTGACGCAGCTCAAACAGATTGTCGAGATGCAGCACGCGCTCGCGCAGGAAGACCTCAGTTCAATTTCAGCCGCTGACCTGCGCGAAGCCAAACGCTTCGGCTTCTCGGATGCGCGCATCGCTGAACTGCTGAAAACAACCGAACTGGAAGTGCGCGCCCGCCGCAAACGCGACGGCATCACGCCCGTTTACAAGCGCGTTGACACCTGCGGCGCTGAGTTTGAATCCTTCACGCCGTATCTTTATTCAACCTACGAAGAAGAATGCGAAGCCGCGCCGAGTGAGCGCAGAAAGATCATGATTTTAGGCTCCGGCCCGAACCGCATCGGCCAGGGCATCGAGTTCGATTACTGCTGCTGCCACGCCGCGTTTGCGCTCAAGGAAGACGATTACGAAACGATCATGGTCAACTGCAACCCCGAAACGGTTTCGACCGACTATGACACTTCTGATCGCCTGTATTTTGAGCCGCTGACGTTTGAAGACGTGATGAATATCGTCGAGCTTGAAAAGCCCGTCGGCGTGATCGTGCAGTTCGGCGGGCAGACTCCGCTCAATCTGGCCAACCGGCTGCACGAAGCCGGAGTCCCGATCATCGGCACAAGCCCTGAATCAATTGATCTGGCCGAAGACCGCAAACGCTTCGGCAAACTGCTCGCTGACCTCAACATTCCGCAGCCGGTCGCGGGCACTGCGGTCACGGCTGATGAAGCGAAGCGCGTCGCCGCCGCGATTGGTTATCCGGTGCTGGTGCGTCCGAGTTATGTGCTGGGCGGGCGCGCAATGATGATCGTTTATGACGAGCAGAGCCTTGAAGGTTATATGAAAAATGCGGTCGAGGCTTCGCCCGAAAAGCCCGTGCTGGTTGATCGCTTTCTTGAGGACGCCTTTGAAGTTGACGTTGACGCGCTGGCCGATGGCTCAGCGACGGTGATTGCGGGCATTCAGGAACACATCGAAGAGGCGGGCATTCATTCGGGCGATTCGTCGTGCGTGCTGCCGCCATATATGGTCAAGCCCGAACATCTGGACACGATGCGCCGATACACGCGGCAACTGGCCAGGGCGCTCGAAGTCAAAGGCCTGATGAACATTCAGTTCGCCATCAGGGACGACATCGTGTACGTGCTTGAAGTCAATCCGCGCGCGTCACGCACTGTGCCGTTTGTTTCAAAGGCCACGGGAGTGCCGCTCGCCAAAATCGCGGCGCGGCTGATGACGGGGCGCAAACTCGATGAATTCAATCTGCCTGAAGAACTAAGCGTGGGAGGGTTTTTCATCAAAGGCCCGGTCTTTCCGTTCGTCAAATTCCCCGGCGTTGACCCGCTGCTCGGCCCTGAGATGCGTTCGACCGGCGAAGTAATGGGAATGGCCGAAGGATTCGGCGCAGCCTTTGCGAAAGCTCAGATGGGCGCAGGCGCAAGATTGCCGCTCGAAGGCACAGCCTTCATCAGCGTCAACGACAGCGACAAGAAAAATTCGGTGCGCGTGGCCAGGCGGCTGCATGAACTCGGCTTTCGCATTGTGGCGACACGCGGCACGGCTTCGGTGCTGAATGACGCAGGCGTGCCGTGCGACCGTGTTTACAAGGTCAACGAAGGCCGCCCGAATGTCGTTGATCTGATCAAGAGCGACGGCATTGATCTGATCGTCAACACGCCGCTCGGTCGCGCTTCGTTTTACGACGAACGCGCCATTCGCCGCGCCGCGATGCAGTACAGCGTGGTCACGTTCACGACGCTGACCGGCGCGAGCGCCGCCGTCAGCGCCATCGCCGCGCTCCGGCAGGAGAAACTGAGCGTGGTGAGTTTGCAGGAACATCACGCGTGATGGTGAGATGCCTGGCCGGAGAGTGGTTACGCCAGGTGAAGAACGAAGCGCAGCGGCGTGAAATGGCTCTGCACTTTATCCTGCTCGGCGCGCTGCGATTCAATCACGCCGACCTGCTGGAGCTGGTTTCGAGGGACGCAATGATCAATCGGGAACTGCTCAGAGAATCGGTTTTTATCAGGTCATTGTCGAGGAAGGCCGACAGGACGAAGCATCGCCGCGCTCGCCGGAATCAATGGTCATCAGAAGGGTCGCCGCTGACGGCTGAAATTCGGAATGGATGAAGCACGGGAGCAGTTGGTTCTGATGCCGGGGATGGATGGCACCGGGAAATTGTTCGCGCCGCTGCTGGCTGAACTGCCGCAATGGATTGCTGCTTCAGTTGTCTCTTATCCGCCGGATCAGCGGTTGAGTTATTCTGAACTCTGCTCCTTTGTCCTTGCCGCAATTCCTCCCGGCGGCTCATTCACCCTGGTTGCAGAATCCTTTTCAGGCCCGCTGGCAGTGCAGTTTGCCAGCGAGCATGCCGGTCGCCTGCGTGCGCTTATTCTGTGCGGCAGCTTTGTGCGCAATCCTCTTCCGCCTTATCTCAGTGTTGCTGGTTCCCTGCTCAGTCCGCTCCTGCTTCGTCTGCCACTGCCGGAACTGATCGTTCGGCTGATGCTGGCTGAGATGACAAGTTCGCCCACTCTCATCAGGCTGATCCGGGACAGCGTTGCCGGAGTCAGCGGAGCGGTCATGGCTCATCGCTTGCAACAGATTATTGAGACTGATGTCAGCAGTCTTCTGCCAGACATCAGGCAGCCGGTTCTGTATCTGAAAGCCGGACGCGACCGGCTGGTGAGTGCGCGGTCAGCCAGTGAAATCCGCCGCTTGAAACCGGAAGCAGAGATTGTTGAAATTGACGGGCCACATCTGTTGCTGCAATGTTCGCCCAGGGAATCAGTTGAAGTCATTACTGACTTCCTGCGAAGATTTCAGCGCAGTCAGGCTTTGATCTGAAAGTGAGATTTATGAAAATCAACGATCCGGCAGAGATGGAAAAGATTTTGCGCGAATGCCGCACGATTGCGGTTGTCGGCTTGTCGTCAGACCCGTACCGCCCCAGTCACGATGTGGCGGGTTATATGCAACGGCAGGGTTATCGCATCATTCCGGTGACGCCGAATGAAAGCAGCGTGCTGGGCGAGCAGGCTTATGCGCGGCTCGAAGACATTCCTGAAAAGGTTGATCTGGTGAATATCTTTCGCCGTGCCGATCAGGCCGGAGTTCACGTTGATGAGGCGATTAAAATCGGCGCGAAAGCGGTCTGGATGCAGTTTGACGTGATTGACCGCGCAGCGGCTCAGCGCGCGCTCGATGCCGGACTGATGGTTGTGATGGATCGCTGTCTGAAGATCGAACACGCCAGACGAAAGTAAGGCAGTCAGCCTTTCATCAGCAAACGTAAAAAAAGGCGGCTCTGAATGAGAGCCGCCTTTCTGCTTATTCGGGACACGGGGGACAGGGAACTTTTACTGCTCCTGGCCGAGTGGCAGGTAATTCATCGGATTGACCGGACGATCATGCAGACGAACTTCATAATGGCAGTGCGGGCCGGTTGAACGTCCGGTGCTGCCAACCGCGCCAATCTGTTTGCCGCGATGGACGCGCTCACCAACCTGCACATCAATGCGCGACATATGACCGTAACGGGTCGTCACGCCGTAGCCGTGATCAATCACGACGCAGTTGCCATAACCGCCCTGCACGCTGGCCACGACCACCACGCCGTCAGCGGTGGCTTCGATGGCGGTGCCGAAGGTGGTGGCAATGTCCACGCCCGGATGTGATTCATAACCGCCCCCGCCAAAGGGATTGGAGCGTGAACCGAACCCATCGGAAACATAGCCGCGCACCGGCCAGGATGCGGGCGTCGAAGCCAGCTTGAACTGGCGCGAATCAACGATCTCCTTGATCTGATTCAGTTCGCGTTCAAGCTGGGCAGTGGCCTGATCGAGTTCCTTGAGATCACCGCCCGGCCCGCCGGTACCGATGTTTTTGCTCAGATCGCTGGTGTGACTGACGCCGGAAACTTCGGCCAGTTTGCGTGAGGTGGTTTCAATCATCGCCAGTTTGCTGGCGCGGCGATCATCGTTGAGCGCGCGCTCCAGGTTTTCTTCGCGCAACTGGCGGTTTTCCATCTGAGTCATTTTGTATCTGGCGGCCAGATACGTATATTTTGCGGCGCTGTAAATGCCTCCCGCCACACTGATGAGGCCGATAAAGGCCAGACCAAGAATGCAGTAAATGACGTTGTAATGAAGATTGATGCGACGGAATTGAGCGTTGGCACTGGGCGCAATGATGAACGTATAAAATCGCTTATCCTGTGACACTACACAGTCCCTCCTTTCCAGTTAGAGCATTGGATAAAGTCTGGGGGGAAGCCTCACTTGTCCACTTCACTGACAGCGGGCTGTAGACCAGGTGGATTCTGCTTTTGCATGTATTGACTGTTACAGATGTTCGCGTGTTCCGGTGCGAACATTAATGAAATGCGCGTAACGACAGCGCACCGTACCACAGTCTTTTCCGCGATTGCAACCCCGGGTTCCAGCCGCCAAAGTTAACTGCTGAAATAGCGCGGGATAAATTTCCGCCCTCAGGAGCCTGCTGCTGAGGGCCTGCTGCGCGGTTTGCGCCAGTTGCCATCAAGCCGAAAATTCAGGACTGGAGCCGCATTCCCGCTGATCACTCAGCACTGTGTCAGTCAGCTAACTTTGCTTCCCCTGGTGCATCTGATAGACTGAATTGCATTCGATTTACGAACAAATCGCGGCGACACAGTGAAGCGCACCGGCGCATCTGTCATTCATCGAGAGGTAAGATCATGAAAATCCTGACCAGAACCGTTGTCCTGACTCTGACATTAATGCTTGCGGCTTCCGTTTGTTTCCTGCTGCCCGGCAGTCAGGCTTTTGCGCAGGCCGGACGCCGTTCATCGGAGGGCAATCAGAAAAAGAATCCGAACGCGAGCGGCGACCCTGAGCAGGAACGCAAGCGTCAGGACAAGGAGCTTGAAAAGCAGGTTGATAAATCAATTGATCCCGGTCAGATCAAAGTCAGCACCGACATCGTCAACGTCGAAGCGGTTGTTTACAACAAAAAGACCGGCGCAGTCATTTCCGGCCTGAAGAAGGAAAACTTCGAGGTTTATGAGGACGGGATCAAACAGGAGATTGAAAACTTCTCGACGCCCGAAGCTCCGATCACGATGGTCATGGTGGTTGAATACAGCAAGCTCGTGGATCTGTTCGGCTCGGCCCAGGGCGGTTATTTCGAGCCGGGCCGCGTTGAAGTGCTGCGTCCGGCCTATGAATTCGTGCGCGGGTTCGTCAAACCGAAGGATTTCATTTCAATCGTCGCCTATGACATGCGCCCGACGCCGCTCGTTGATTTCACTGATGACCGCAACAAGCTGATGCAGGCCGTCGGCATTCTGATTCGCAATAACCCGGCCTTCAGCGAAAGCAATCTGTTCGATGCGCTCAAATTCGTGCTGCGCGGCGGCAAGGGCGATGCGGTCGTGATGGAAGACGGCAAGGGTGCGGACTCGAAGGGGCAGATGGATTACGCCGGTCTGTACGAAGTCAATGCCCGCACTGCCATTCTGCTGATTGGCTCCGGCCTCGATACCTTCAGCAAGATCAATTTTGACGAAGCCCGCAAAATTGTCGAAAACTCCGGCGTTCCGGTTTACGTGGTCGGGACGGGTAATATGTTTCTCAAGAAATACGACATGGCGCTTGATCCAGGGCGCGGCACCAATTTCAACGGCATCCCGATTGACCGCATGACGATGCTCCAGGCGCAGAATCAGCTCAAGACCTTTGCGCAGGCGACCGGCGGCGATTACGTGCCGGTAACTTTCCCCGGCGAAATTCCGTCTGCCCTGCAACGCATTTCGGCGCTGATGCGCAATCAGTACAGCCTGGGTTACACGCCGACCAATTCACGCCACGAAGGCAAACGGCGCAAGATCGTCGTCAAGGTCAACCTCGGTGATCAGATTGATCCGAAGCTGATCGTCATTCAGCATCGCCAGACCTACACCGAACCAAAGGACAATGCCAAAAAGTGAAATCGCCGGGCGGCTCGCACAAATCCACGAGCGCATTGCCCGCGCCTGTGCCCGCGCCGGGCGTTCACCCGATGAAGTCACGCTCATTGCCGTCAGCAAGACCGTTGCGCCTGACCGCATCCAGGCCGCGATTGAAGCCGGAGTGAAGGCGCTCGGCGAAAACCGCGTCCAGGAAGCCGCCGCCAAAATCCCTGCACTGAAAGAAGTCACTGAAAAGCATCAGGCCGCGTGGCATCTGATCGGGCATCTGCAATCGAACAAGGCGCGGCGCGCCGTCGAACTGTTCGATGTCGTGCAGTCGGTTGACAGCCTGGAACTCGGTCGCCGCCTTGACCGGATGGCGGCTGAAATGAACAAACGGCTGCCCGTCTTCGTTCAGGTCAACGTCGGCGGCGAGGCCGCCAAATCAGGGCTGGCGGCGGCTGAAACGCTGGCGGTCTGTGAGCAGCTTGGCGCGCTGCCGAATCTCGAACTGAAAGGTCTGATGACCGTCCCCCCCTTGTTTGATCAGCCTGAAGAAGTCAGACCGTTTTTCCGGCAGTTGCGCGAACTGCGCGATGAGATGCAGCGCGCCGGACTCTTCAGCACGCCGCCGGGCGATCTTTCGATGGGAATGAGTCACGATTTTGAGGTGGCGATTGAAGAAGGCGCCACCTTCGTCAGAATCGGAACAGCAATCTTCGGGTCACGACTTTAAGCCGCCATTATGGGATCTTCTCCGCTGTCACAGCTTGCCCGCTTCATTGGCCTGGTTGCAGATTTCATCGCGGCCTGGATTGGTTATGTTTACGGCGCGATCATCGTGCTGGTGATTGTGCTGCTGCTTGCGCGCTATCTGCTCGACCTGTTTCAGATCAGCCCGTTCGGGCGTTTCGTTTATCGCCTGCGCCGTCCGGCCACTGAAATGCTGCATAACGTGCGGAGTTCGCGGTTTTACTTTCCGCTCAAACGCGCGCTGGGCTTTGATCCGGCAGTGCTGATGATTCTGATTGCGACGGCGATTGTCTGTTATGTCATTTCCATCGTCGTCGGCAATCTGCTGCAGTTGCTTGGCGGAATTGTCCGAGTGCTGCTGCGGTTTGATCAGGGCCAGGTGGCGGGAGCGGCCCGCAACCTGATTGGCGTGCTGCTGCTGGCAGTGATTTTTTACCTGCTGACGCTGATGCTGATTGTCTTCGTCAACTGGCTGTTCGGCCTGCTCAGCCGCGCGGCGTTCTGGTCGCTCAGGCGCATTGAACCGCTGCTGCGACTGTTTGAATTTGGCGGGATGTTTGCCGGCTGGTCATTCCTGATTTTATGGATTGCGCTGTCATTTGCCGCGACCGCCGTGACGCTGGTCTTCCTGTCCTGAAAAACCGCCTTGATCAGTCTGACAGCCAAAGATGGAGCCATAACATTTTCAGTGCGCGTTCAGCCGCGCGCCGCGCGCACTGAAATCAGCGGCGAACTTGATGGCGCTGTCAAAATCAGACTTGCCGCGCCACCAGTTGACGGTGCCGCCAACGAAGAACTGATTCGCTTTCTCGCCCGCCTTTTCAATCTTCCGCGCCATCAGGTCACGATCCTTTCCGGCGCGACCTCAAAAAACAAGATCGTGCGCCTGAGCGGCGTCACTATCGAAGAGGCCGGACAAAAACTACAGCGGCTGACCTGAAGCGCGTGCAGTCTTCAGAACAGAGAACGCATCACAAAAAGCGCAGAAGGCACACAGAAAAAATCAATCGTTATCAGGCCTGCCCGGCCTTGTACGTTTTGCGCTTTGTGTGGTGAATGTCCTGAGGCACAGCCTGCCAATTCATTCCTCGTCGAGAATGCCGCCCGCTGCGGCAAAAGCCTTCCGGTTTTCGTGCAGAAAGCTGTTCAGCTTGTCAATGCTCTCCTGGCTGATGCCGACAAATTCAACCGCGACGCCGATGCCCGGCTGGCTGTAGGCAACATCGGCATCCACGACGAGATAATCCTTTTCTTCAGGATTGATCGGCAGGCGCAGCTTGAGCCGCGCGCCCTTCGGGATGACGGTCTTTGTGCTGAAATACAGACCATACACGCTGATGTCGCGCGTCTGCGCCACGCCCACGCTTTCAGCGCCATCGAAATAAAGATCCACGAGCCATTTGTGACGCACTGCCCGGCGGCGCTCGGTTTCCAGGTAAGGCATAATCGAACTTCCTTCCGAAAGGGCCGGATTAAAGTTGCGGGTTGGCAGTCGTGACCGGGGTTATCAGCAGGTCGTTCAGCAGGTTGTTACAGGCGGGCCGGAGCTGGCCAGGGGAGCGCATCTTAACACGCCCCCACAATGCCGCGAATAAATTTTTACTCGCCGCTCTGACTGATCGCGCCTGCCTACTTATTTATTGACCGGCTCTGAAGCGATGGCTATGATGGCTGCGCCTGATTTCAGCCCCTGCCCTGCTGCGGCCCGGCAGCGAAACCTCTGCTGAATAACCCGAAGGAGTCAGATCGTGAGCGAAAATGCTGTCCAGCAGTCAGCGCCGTCGCCTGCTTCCCCCACTGGTTCGCTGACAGTTTCACGTCCGGCCAGGCTGACCGATGCGGCCACGCTGAAATCATCCGCGCCGACGCCGCCTGATCCCGCCGCCGAAAGCTTCAATCGTGTCCTTCAGGCCATGCTCTCAGTTTCTGAAAAGGTCAGCGATCTGATCTTCTCGCCGGGCAAGCCGCCGCAAATCGAACTCAACGGCAAATTGCGCGGCATCAACATTCCGGGTCTGGAACTCCTCAAACCCGAACACACCGAAGCCATCGCCAACGTCATCATCAAAAACAACCGCGTGGCGATGGAATCACTCGAACAGCGAGGTTCAGCCGACATTTCCTACGGCGTGCCGGGCCACAGCCGTTACCGCGTCAACATCTTTCGCCAGCGCGGCACATTTGCCATCGTCATGCGCAACATTCCGATGGGCATTCCCGGCTTCGAGCAGTTGAAGCTGCCCGCGCAGTTGAAAGACATCTGCGATCTCAAGAACGGCATCGTGCTCGTCACGGGGCCGACCGGTTCCGGCAAAAGCTCGACGCTCGCGGCCATCATTGATCTGATCAATGAAACGCGCTACGACCACATCGTGACCATCGAAGACCCGATTGAGTTTCTGCATCGCCACAAAAACTGCACGATTCACCAGCGCGAACTGCACGCCGACACGCCAAGCTTTGCCCTCGCCCTGCGCGCTGCGCTGCGCCAGGCGCCGAAGGTCATTCTGGTTGGTGAAATGCGCGACGTTGAAACCATCGAAACCGCGCTTGAAGCCGCTGAAACCGGCCACCTGGTGATGTCCACGCTGCACACGATTGACGCCGCCAAAACCGTTGACCGCATCATCGGCGTCTTTCCGAAAAACGAGGAACAGGTGATTCGCACGCGCCTCGCGCAAAGCTTCCGCTACATCATTTCGCAGCGCCTGCTGCCGCGCGCCGATGGCAGTGGCCGCATCGCCGCCATCGAAATTCTGAAAAGCACGGCGCGCACCCGCGAATACATCGAGAAAGGCGAACGCGAAGGCAAGTCATTACTGGATGCGATGAAGGACGGCGAACTGGAAGGAATGCAGGCTTTCGACCAGGTGCTTGAACGCTTCGTGCGACAGGGGCTGATTTCGATGAACGATGCGCTGGCCTACGCAACCAATCGCGGCAACCTGCAACTTGCCTTGCAGGATCTCGCAGGCGGCCACGCCACCGGCCCGCTCAATCAGCCTGCGCCCGCTGCGCCAGCACCCGCGCCGCAACCGCCACCGCGCAACAGCGGCTCAATGCTCGATATGATCGAACGGTTGTAAAAATCAGCCACGAATGAACAAGAATTTTCACGAACCATCCCAGGCTGAACCCAAAGCATAAAACACCGGCTCATTGAAACTCATTCTTCTCTGTGCCTCTGCGTGAGATAAAGTTTCTCGCAGAGGCGCAGAGGCACAGAGAAGAATGAGCAGCATTCAGGCCTGCGTAACAGGATTTGTCTATTGATCAGATTCGTGAAAATTCGTGTTAGATGAGATTTCAAATCAGATAGAAGCAGAGAGTGTGGCGCGAAAAATCGCGCGGAAAATGGCGGATTCAGCGCGATTTTGGCAAATCGCACACTCTCTGCTTCCGTAAACACGGCTGAAATCCGATCTGATTCGTGGCTGAATATTTTTCAGGCCTCGAAGGATTTTCTGATCTGTTCGACGTTCCAGCCTGCGCCGAGGGCGGCCATCAGTTTGATGCGCGCCTTGTGGCTCGGCAGCATCCCGCCTGGAATGCAGCCCATTCGCTTCAGTTGCCTGCCCGCGCCTTCATAGCCATACGTATCGAGCACGCGGCCACGCGGACAGCGCGAAGTGATCACCACCGGCAAACCTGCGCTGATGGCCTTTTCAATTCCGGGCAGCGTTGCCACCGGTACATTCCCGCGTCCGAGGCCTTCAACGACGATGCCGCGCGCGCCGCTGTCAACGGCGAAGCTGATGAATCGCCCGTCAGTACCGGCTGAAACCTTGATGAGGTCAACGCGCTCTTCGAGGCTGTCAGTATTGATGTGTTCGCGCCGCGCCGGGCGACGCGACACGATGATGCGGTCTTTATCAACGATGCCGAGCGGGCCGAAATCGCGGCTTTGAAAAGTGTCGGTCTTTTCGGTGTGAGTCTTGGTCGCTTCAACTGCCGCCAGCAGTTCATCGTTCATCACTACCATCACGCCCAGGCCGCAGGCATTTGCATCAGCCGCCACGCGCACCGCCGAGCGCAGATTGCCCGGCCCGTCCCAGCTCAGTTCCGAACTGTTGCGCATCGCGCCGACAAACACGACCGGACGCTCATCATCAATCAGCAGGTCAAGCAGGTAAGCTGTCTCTTCCAGCGTGTCAGTGCCGTGTGTGACGACGGCTCCGGCCACGCCGGAATCAGCGAGCCGCGCTTTGACGGCCTGCGCCAGTTCCAGCATTTTCGGCGGCGTCATATGCGGCCCGGCCAGCAGCCCGAAATTAACGACCTCAAAATCGGCAATCTCAGCCAGGCCCGGCACGCGCGCGATAATCTCTTCGCCTGAAAGCGCCGGAATCGCGCCGCCCGTGACCGGATCAAGGCGCATCGAAATCGTGCCGCCGGTAAAGAAAATGGCAATTCGTGGTTTCATTCATTTCATCGGTTACTGAGTCGGCTCCGGCGGTTGCCTGAAGCGCGCTCGAAAGTTACAGTAGCCCCTGACCGCTGCGTGCCGGTTACTTTGAGCAATGCGCATCCTGATTGTCAAACTCGGAGCCATTGGCGATGTCGTGCATACGCTGCCTGCCCTGGCCGCGCTGCGCCGCGCACTGCCTGAGGCTCATCTCGCCTGGGTGGTCGAACGCGGCGGCCCGGCAAAATTATTGCGCGACAATCCCTGCCTTGATGAACTGATCGAAGCTGACACTCGCGGCTGGCGAAGGAATCTGACGAGCGCCGCCACACGTTCGGCCATCAGTGCGACGCTTGACCGGCTGCGTCGCCCGCGCTTTGATCTGGCGCTCGATTTTCAGGGACTGCTCAAATCGGCAATGATGGCGCGGCTGTCGGGCGCGGCACGCCGCATCGGGTTTGAGCGCGCGGCGCTGCGCGAACCGGCGAGCGCGTGGCTGCTGACTGAAACGGTCAGGGTTGATGACAACGATCACATCATCCGAAAAAATCTGAGCCTGATTGCGCATCTCGGTTTTTCAGTCGCGGGCGCTTATGAATTTCCGATCAGCCTTGCGCCCGAAGACGAACGCTTCGCTGACGAACAGATAGCGCAGCGACACGGCGCAGTGGCAATTATCAATCCCGGCGGCGGCTGGCCCACGAAGTTATGGAGCGCTGCCGGATTTGCCGCCATCGCTGATCGTTTGTGGCAGTTTTACCAGCTCAGGTCTGTGGTCACTTACGGCCCCGGCGAAGAAAAGCTGGCGCAGTCAGTGGTGGCGCAGTCAAAAAGCGGCGCGGTCACGCTGCTGGATTCAACGCTTAAGCAGTTCTTTGCGCTGGCACAGCGGGCGCAGCTTTTCATTGGCGGCGACACCGGCCCGCTGCACCTGGCTGCTGCCGCAGGCGCGCCGATTGTGGGCATTTACGGCCCGACGCCAGCGCGCCGCAACGGGCCGTTTGCCAAAGACGACGTAGTGATTGAACGCTTCGACCTCGATTGCCGCACCGATTGTTTTCGCCGCAGTTGCAGCCATACTTCGTGCATGAACATTCCGGTTGAAACGGTCTGGCAGGGCGTGGTGAACAGAATGCGGAATGCGGAATGCGGAATGCGGAATTCGGCCTGATGAGCAACCCGACGAAAACAACCAGATCAACTCTGCAACGAATGCGCGTGCCGCTCGGCTTTGCGACCGCCGCCGTGTTTCTGATCTTTGCTCACCCGACACTTATGACTTTGCTCATCGGGTTTCCGATTGCGCTCTGTGGCGTGGCGATTCGCGCGTGGGCTTCGGGACACCTGAAAAAAAATGCTGAACTGGCCGTTACCGGGCCTTATGCGCACACGCGCAATCCGCTTTATTTCGGCAGCTTCGTGCTGGCCGCAGGCTGCGCCATCGCCGGTGGCAACTGGTGGTCGGGGCTGCTGCTGCTCGGCTTTTTTCTGACGATTTACATTCCGGTAATGCAGGCCGAAGCCGATCATATGATGACCCTGTTCGCTCAGGATTATCCGGCCTACGCGCAGAATGTGCCGTTGTTTGTGCCGCGCCTGACGCCCTGGCAACCTGACGCGCGCGCCGCGCACCAAAGCGCGGAGTTCGACCATCGCCTGTATCTGCGCTATCGTGAGTACCGCGCTTTGATCGGATTGCTGATTGTCTTTGCGATTCTGAGTCTGAAAGCCGTGTTCTGAAACAGTCGGTATTTCAAATCTCAAATGTCAAATTTCAGCTCTGCCAGAATTCGTTACCTGTTCGCGCTGCTGTGCCTGCTTGTCGTGGCAGGCGTGGCGCGACAACCCGATCACGGCGCGCCACGCCGCGAATTCAAAGTTGCGCCGCTCACTCTGGCCGGTGAGAAGCTGACTTACGAAGTCAAATTTTCGCGCTTCCCGATTTACGCAACGGTTGGCGAAGTCACTTTTGAACTTCTGGGCAAAGCTCCTGATCCGCTGCCCGGCAATCTGATTGAAGAACTCAATGCCGGATTCAAACCGAATGAAGGCGACCATTTCATTCACCTGCGCGCCGTCGCTGTGGCAAAGGGATTTCTGATCAAACTGTTCGGAGTTTCAGCGCAGGATCGTTTTGAAACGCTGGTTGATGAACACGATTTCAGCGCGCGGCTGAGTTTCAAGCGCATTCAGGAAGGCAAAAAAAATCTGTCGCTGACGACCGTTTTTGACCGCGACCGCGACGCCGCCGCTTATCAGGTCAGGGATTTCTCGAAGCCGCAGGAAGAGCCGAAGGAGACATCGGTCAAAACTGTTCCCGGCACGCTCGATCTGTTGTCGGCCATCTATTTTGTGCGCACGCAGAAGCTGAAAACCGGCGAGACTTTGCGCTTTCCGGTCAATGATGACGGGCAGCAGTATGAGTTTGAAATCCTGGTCGGCAAAACTGAAAAGCTCAAAACCGATCTTGGCAAATTCAAAACCATCCGCATCGAACCGAAGCTGTTCGGCCAGGGAAAATTCATTTCGCGGCCCGGCGAAATGACCATGTGGCTGACCGATGATGACCGCCGCATTCCCGTCAAAGTCGTCGCCAAAACCTCAACCGGCACTGTCACCGCCAGCCTGATCAAAATGGACATCCCGCGCACCATGCGCGCTAAAAACAAATAGCCCGCAGTTATTCCCGTTTCCCTTCCGCAACCGTGATGCGCTGTTCCGTGCTGTTGCAGCGGATTTCAGGCACATACATCGCTTCGCCCAGCACCGGCAGCGCGTGAAATGTGCCGGGCGTTTCAGCGCGCATCTCATAGCGAATCTGCCACACGCCCTCCTTCAGATGATCAATGAAGAGCGCCACCTTGCGATCACGCAGTTCCTGATAAACCCAGCGGCTGTTGATTGCGGAACTTGAAGTGCGGAGCGCGGAATCGCCTGCCTCAACGTCGCTCTGCTTTAACTGATAAGCGTACAGCGGCTGCCCGCTGCGAAGCTGTACGGCTTCAAATCCGGCGGGCTTCAGATCCTCAAAGAGCAGGTAATCGTAATTGTTCTTCGCTTCAATCGTGATGACGGTTTCAATGCGCTCGCCGCTCATTACCGATTCGCCATCGCGCAGCGGGACTTTGTCGTAAACGTACCCCTTGAGCAGCGTCGGACGCCCGACCAGTTTGTAATAATCGCGCCGCACAAAGATTTCATTGCCCGCCGCTTTGAGCGGTTCCTCGCGGCTGAAAAACTGCGCCTGTGCTGAAAAGTAAACGGGACTCGCGCCGCCCCTGCGCGCAATGCGGATTTCATTGCTGCCGTCTCTGATCAGTTCACGACTGATCGTGAACTGACTCGGCGCGCTCAGGGCATCAGCCGCGCTGAGTTTCTTTGTCGCAATGCGCTGACCGTTGACTGTCAGTTCGTATTCAAGCTCAGGTTTCAGTTCGCCGCTCGTGCGCAGGTAATCGGTCAGCGTCATGACTGTGATTGCCGTGTCGCGCGTGTTGCTCCACTGCGCGCCGCGCCGGTTTTTGATCAGCCAGTTCGTCACCGGTTCGATCAGTTTGTTTTTCGGATCGATCTGAAGCAGGGCGCGCAACGCAAACGCCGTTGCTTCAACTCCGCCGTCAGACCAGCGCCAGAACAAACCGTCTTCACCCCAGTGCGCCGTGCCCATCACCGAAGCGTCTGATTTCTGTTCGCCGCGAATCAGAATTGAAGTGTCCGGCGCAGTGTCGCGCTTCACGCCGTTTTCAAGATTGCGCACGAGCGTCTGCGCCTTGTCGGCAAAACCGAACTGATGCGCCGCGAGCGCAAGCAGCGCCCGCGTGTAAGCATTCAGCTTTTCCCGATTGCCCCACAAATTGTCGAATGCCTTTCGCTGAAACGCCGTCACTTCGCCGCGTTCAGCCGAAGCGTGATAAGCCGCAAGCGCGTGCAGCATCCACGCCTGCGCGTCGTAATTCACTTCCTCTTCGACCAGTTCCTGATCCAGAAAGACTGCGCCGCGCTGCATCACCTCAGGCTTCACGTCAATTCCGGCATCGCGCGCGAGCGTCAGTCCCCAGACAACATAAGCTGTCATAAAGTGATCGCTCTCGCCTTCCTTCCACCAGCCCCAGCCGCCATCTGAATGCTGAAAGTCATACAGCCGCTGCAATCCCTGCCTGACCATTGCGTCAAGCTCGCGCAGGTCGCGTTCGCCGTTCGTGTGCGTCTGATTTGCGTGTGCCTGTTCGATGCCGCCGAACAGACGGCTCATTGCAATTTCGGGTTTCAGATTCAGATCGCGCAATGTTCTGGCCACAATCGCCGCAGGCAGAAAGCGGCTCATCGTCTGTTCGGTGCAGCCATACGGATAATCAATCAGGTACGGCAGCGCATCGAGCATCGTCACCGCCAGACTCGGCGCCACCTGCACGGTCAGCGTGGTCGTGTCGGCTTTGCGTTCCTTCGGGATGTCGAGCCTGACCGTTACTTCATCGCCGCGCATCTTTCCCGATTTGGCCAGAAACTTTTCAATGCCGTGTTCGTGAACGACAAAGCTCTTTTCCATCGCGTCGGCAAACTTCTCGCTGCGCGCCGTGACTTTGAGTTTTGCATTGCCCGGCTGCTGCACCGACACGAGCCAGTCAACGCGCTGTTCAGATTTTGCGGCAACCTCAACCGGCCTCTGTTCGCCTGTTCCCGGTTTGCCATCAATCACCAGGCCCGACACAACCGCGCCTTCAGCATTGAGCGACGGAGCAACAGTCATCGCGCTGTCAGTGTTGTTATTGATGACCGCTGAAACAGTCACCGCATCACCGACGACAAAGAAACGCGGAGCCTGCAACCGCACCATCAGCGGCTGCTGCGTGCGCGTGCTGCAATCGTCAATGCCGAACTGATTGCCCGCAGTCGCCGCCCGCGCCGTCGCTTTCCAGGTCGTCAGCGAATCGGGGTACTTCACTTTGACAACCGCTCTGCCGTTTTTATCTGTGACCACATCGGGCTGCCAGAAAACAGTTGAGCGAAAGTCGTTGCGGACAGTTACCGCAGGCTGGCGGACAGCAGAAGCAGGTTGCAGCTTTGCCAGCAACTCAAGCTTTTCAAATCCGCGAGTGCTGGCCGGGAGTGCAGCATTTTGCGCAGCATCCATTCTGTCAGTTCTGGATGAGAGGCCGACCTGCTCTGATAATGTCAATCCTGGATTGGGTGCAAATACAACCTTAGCTTCTCTTGCTTCATCAGCCAACGAGTCGTTCTCCCTTTGCCGCCGATACACTAACTGGCCGCTGCTGTCTTTTTCTATGCGAACACTGCCTCTTCTGTCATTCCCTGTCTCAGGCTCAGGAAGCAGTACGTACTGCTTCTGCTGAAACGAACTTTGCGTCTGCACGTACTGTCCGCGTTTGTCGCCGTAATAAAAGCGGCGCGGATCGGCGGCGTAATCCTGCTGAATGTAAAAGACCGATTCATCAACCAGGCTGAGCGAGACTTCGGCTGAGACGGGTTTGCCGTCGCTGCTTTTTGTCGTCACGGTCAGCGTGCCGTCTTCGCGGGCCTGGTACTCGGCGCGGTCGGCTCTGACTTCGACATTCAGAAAGTGACGATCAGGCGGGACGATGACCTGCTTTGTGTCTGAATAAAGCTGACGGTCGCTGACCATCGCGGCGGCGAGGTAAATGTTCGGTTCGTGCTTCTCTTCAATCGGCACTTCGAGCAGCTTCACCGTGCCGTCGAGATGCACGACCTGAAAGCTGTACAGATTGTCGCCTTCGATTGAAAACAGCACCCAGCGATTGCTGACCGGCGCGTGCAGCATCACCGGCGCTTTCTGTCCGGCTTTGAAGGTATCGCTGTCCACGATGATTTCCAGCCCGCCGTGACGATAACCGAGTTCAGTTGTCGCGTTCGTCGCCACCCAGACTGCCGTTTCACCTTTGATTTGCGCGAAGCCTGCCGCGCCGGATTTATCCACGCTCGTCCACGCGATGCGATACCAGCCGGGCTGATCGGGCGTGAAGCTGACTTCGGCTGCGCCTTTGTCGTTTGTTCTGACGGTCTGAGTTGCAATGTCCTCGTGCTGATAACCGCGAAACTTCAGCCGCCACTGAGCTGAAGGCGGGAATGTTTTGCCGGTGCGGGCCGACTGTTCGCGCAAACGGCGCAGTTCATCGCCTTTGATTTCGCGGCCTGACGGATCAAGCCAGATTTCATACCAGTAATCGCGCGTGACTTTGACTGTGCCTTCGGCCTGAACGGGCTGATCGTTCGCATCAATCGCTTTGATGTCGGTGGTGACTTTGTCCTGCGGGCGGTAAAGATTGTGCTTTGCCTGCGGGTAAACGTAATAACGCTGGCGCGTGACGCGCACTGTGCCGCTGGCGGTAATTTCGCGGCGCGATGAATCGGTGACGCGGGCTTCGATGCGGTATTCAAAATCCTGGCCAGCGCCGCGCGGCGTGTCAAAGCTGACCGCAGCTTTGCCGGTCGCATCGGTTTTGATCGTTTCGCGTTTGATGATCTGACCGTTGCGCCCGCCGTAATAATCTGGCCGCCGCCCCAGGTCTTCGTAAAACCATTCGTAATCGCGTGCCGGGCGATACCACTGATAAAAGGGATTCTGATAAACGACGACTTCAACTGAAGCGTTCGCCACCGCGCCGCCGAAGTAATAATCGGCCTGAAGCTGCGCTTCGACCTTTTCACCCAGGCGAAAGGCTTTCTTCTTTCCGTTCTCTTCGGGCGTCTGCACTCTGACCTTGAATTCAGGCAGCTTGTATTCTTCAAGCCTGAAAAGCTGCGCCGCGCCGATCTGATTTTTGCGGCCCGCGTCAAAGAAAGTAATCTGGTACTCGCCAAGCGGCATCTGTTCGGTGGTTTCAAGCTCACCCCACGCGCTGCCGAAGCCGTTCAGCGCGGCTTTGCCGTCTTTGATCTTTGCGCCTTTCGGATCTCTGATCTCAAATTCAATCGTCTGCCCGGCGGGCGTGGTGTAACCATTCTGACCCTCGCGGCGCGCAGTGAACTTCCATTGCACAGTCTCTTTCGGACGATAAGCCGGGCGGTCGGTGAAGGCATAAATGCGCCACTGTTCGCGTTCGCTGCGATAATCGTAACTGTAAGTCGTCGCCAGCGCCTGCCGGTCATTGAGCGCGGCGCTGATGAAAAGCTGGTGATATTCCCGTTTGTTTCGCAGTTCGAAAACCCCTGTGCCGTCCGGCCCTGTTTCTTTCACCAGTTCGCGCCAGAGCGGTTCATTGTCATTGTTGCCGCGTTCCCAGACTTTGATGCGCGCGCCGGTGACGGGCGAACCGTCAATTGCATTGCACAAATAAACGAGCGCCTGATTGCCTGCGCCTTTGACGACCAGAGAAACGTCAGTCACCAGAATCAGATCACGCTCAATCAGCCCGCCAGACTTTGCCTCAAGCACATAAGCGCCGATGGGCAGCCTGCTCTCAAGCCTGACGTTTTCCTGTCCCGGTTTGTAATCACCCTTGTCGCTCGTCTCCTTCGACCACGCTTTCATCTGTTCGCGCCCGGCCAGCCTGATCTGCTGCAGCCAGTCGCCGGTACCAGCGTCTTTGCTGGCAAAACGGACATCGCTGGTCAGGTCAACTCTGTAAAGCGCGAAGTCAATCCGCTTCACATTGCGCCAGGCAAGCTGAAACTGAATCTCTGATCCAGGCAGGAAGATGTTTGAAGTGCTGGCATTGAGCGATGGCCGGGTGATGTTTTCAGCCTGTGTCCGCGCCTGGTCGTACCAGCGCGTTTCGCCCTTGCTGAACTCGCTGGTCAGGCGGCGGTAAAGTTCCAGGGCCTTGACGTAATCAGGTTCCTGCTGCCAGTTGCCGTCAGCATTGAGCGTCAGACGCCCGCTGCTTTCCATCCACTGCGCGTAATGAAAGAGCGCGTCGTCGTACCAGTCGGTCGCCTTGCCCGCTTTGAGCGCGGCTTCAAATTCTTCGGGCACGCGCTGTCGCTGCTCGGCATCGCCGTACTGCTGCCGCAGCGTCACAGCGATGAGGTAATGCGCCTGGGCTTTGTCGTTCTCAGCCGTCGCAATCTTCAGCAGGTTTTCGAGAATTTCGAGCGGCAGGTAGTTGCCGTAATAACCGTAGTAATAATAGTTCTCAGCGCCACGCGGCTGCGCGATGGTGCGCACGATGCCGATGTAACGCTGCCGCGCCGTTTCGAGGTCGCGCGTCCCGGCCCACCAGTCCAGCGCCTGCTGATAATGCGGCCACGCCGCGCCCCAGTTTCGCTGCTCGCGCCGCATCCAGTAAAAATCACCGAGCGACTGCTGCGCTTCGGCCCACACGCGGTCGCGGTCTTCTTCGTGTTTGTAACTGCCAATCAGTTCTTCGAGTTGTTTCAATGCCTGCTGATATTTCGTGTCATCGTTCGTCTGCGTCGCCGCCTGGCCGCGCCACAACGTATCGGCGAGGCGAAAATCAATCCAGCGATTTTCTGACTGCGACACATTGCGCCGGTCAGCTTTTTGATAAAGATCGTGCGCCAGGCTGTAAGAAGCTTCGGCGTACACCCGTTCGGCCTCGGCCTTCAGTTTGTCGTAATCAGTCTGCACGGGCTGCTGCGCCAGCGGCATCGTGAAACAAAGCAACGCCAGCAAAGCGAACGCAGCGCAAAACCTGACGAGCGCAACGAAACAATGATTCATAATGACCTCTGAAAAGCGAACTGATCGCGGGGGCAACACAAGCGCGGGGCCGGGCTGATGCCGCGCAGGATAACAGATTGTCTGCCGGGTGCGACAGATGAACGACACGCGAGTGAAGCCTTGCAGCAAAAATGCAGAACCGGACGGAAGCGATGGCCGGATGAAGGAAGCATCTTCCTGCCCTGCGAAGGACGCGATTCAACAGCGATCCGCTTGAAGGAAACATCTTCACGCCCCGCGAGGGGCGCAATTCAATAGCCGGGGGTGGAGCGCCAGCGCAACCCCCGGTAGCGCCACCCAGGAACAATCAGCCCTGAAAGGGCGATAGTCATTGCAGTTTCACCGCCGTGTGAAATTCTGTCGCCCTTTCAGGGCTGGCGGGTTTTGTGATCGCGTACCGGGGGTTGCGCTGGCGCTCCACCCCCGGCTATTGAATTGTGTCCCTCGCGGAGCTGCAAAGGTGCGATACAACAAATCCGGTGCAGCACGGAATCACCATCCCGCCGGTTGGCAAGCGGCGCTTCATTTGTTACTTTCACTCAATGTTTTCAAACACGGAGAAAAGACTATGGCTGACTATTCACAGGTCACATTCGAGCTTCAGGGCGCGGTGGCGACGGTGACGCTCAACCGGCCCGAAAAGCGCAATGCGCTCGGCGCAACCATCATCAGCGAACTGAAAAGCGCCTTCGCTGAAGCTGAAGCGAACGATCAGGCCCGCGTGATCGTACTGCGTGGAGCCGGTAAGGATTTCTGCGCGGGCGCTGATCTGGCGCAGATTGAACGGGCGGCACGGGCTTCGGTGCTTGAAAACCGCGACGATGCGGCGGAGTTTGCTGAACTGCTGCTGCAGATGCGGCGCACGAGCAAGCCGATCATTGCGGCGGTTCACGGGCGCGCGTTTGCGGGCGGTGCGGGGCTGGCTTCGGCGTGCGATCTGATTGTCGCGGCGCGGTCGGCGCAGTTCTGCTATCCCGAAGTGAAGATCGGTTTCGTGCCCGCGATGGTGCTGGCGATTGCGCGGCGCAACCTGAGCGACAAGCGCGCCTTTGAAATTCTGGTGACGGCGAAACCCGTTCCGGCTGATGAAGCCGAGCGCATCGGCTTCATCAATCGCGTCTTTGATGACGACATCTTTGACGCCGAAGTCGAACGCTATGCAAACGACATCGCCGAGATCAGCGCGTCAGCAATGGCGCTGACGAAATATCTGCTTTACCAGACCGACGCGATGAGCTTTGAGCAGGCCATTCGCACCGGCGTTGATATGAACGCCATCGCGCGAATGACGCCTGACTGCCAGAACGGCGTGAAGAAGTTTTTGCAGAAATAGCCTGAAGTCAGTGGTCATTGGATAGTGGTCAGTGGTCAGTGGTCAGTGGTCAGTGGTTAGTAAAAGACATTGAGGCTGATCCTCGTCAGCAATTATTTTCAGCCAGCCACTGACCACTATCCACTGACCACTGACCACTGACCACTATCCACTATCCAATGACTCCTGAAGAACTGACTGAAATTGAAGCTGTCGAAGCCGTCGAAGTGCCGGAGCCAGCGGCAGGCGAGATGAACTGGCGCACGATCATGGTCTGCGTCGGCGTGGCGCTGGGGCTGTTTATGGGCGCGCTCGAAAACACGATTGTCGGCCCGGCGATGCCGACGATCATTGCCACGCTCAATGGCATCGAAGGTTACGGCGGTGTGTTTGCGACTTACATTCTGGCATCAACACTGATGACGCCGATCTGGGGCAAGATGGCCGATCTGATCGGGCGCAGACCCGCCATGTTCGGCGGGCTGGCCTTGTTCATTATCGGTTCGGCGTTGTCGGGTCTGTCGCAATCCATGCCGCAACTGCTCGCGTTTCGCACGATTCAGGGCCTCGGCGCGGGCGCGTTGTTTCCGGTCGGCATCACGATTGTCGCTGACCTGCTGACGCTCGAAAAGCGCACGAAGATGGTCGGCTTTTTCAGCGGAATGTGGGGACTGGCCAGTCTGATCGGGCCGTTCGTGGGCGGCTGGCTGACCAAGAATCTGTCGTGGCACTGGGTCTTTTACATCAACCTGCCGTTCGGGCTGCTGGCCGGAGCGATGATTCAGTGGGGCTACACTGAACGCCACGCGCGCAAAACTGAAATCCATCTCGATTACGCGGGCGCGGTGACGCTTTCAGCCGCGATGCTGATTCTGCTCGTGATGGTCGAACGAGCCGAAGCGCAGTCGGGACTGGTGACTGCTGCCGGAGTCGTCGTCAGCCTGCTGCTGCTGGCGGTTTTCATTCGCATCGAACGGCGCAGCCCTGAACCGCTGATTCCGCTCAATCTGTTTCAGGCGCTGCTCGTTCGCGTCGGCAGCGCGCACGGTCTGTTTGTCGGCGCGGCGCTGATCGGCACAATGTCGTTTCTGCCGCTCTTTGTGCAGGCGGTGCTCGGCACTGATGCGACCGGCGCAGGCCGGATGCTGACGCCGTTCATTCTGGCGTGGGTGGTCAGTTCGATTATCGGTTCGCGGCTGCTGCTGCACGTCGGTTATCGCCCGCTGGTGATCATCGGCATGCTGCTGGCGGTTGGCGGATCGTTCATTCTGGCCCGCGTCAGCGTGGCGACGACAAGAACCGAACTGGCCGTTGCCGTGATTCTGCTCGGCCTGGGCGGTGGCGTGAATATGTCAACGCTGATGATCGGCGTACAGCATGCGGTTGTGCCCCGGCGAATGGCTGTGGCGACCTCGACCGTGCAATTCTGCCGCAGCATTGGCGCGGCGCTCGGCACAGGGCTGATGGGCGCGCTGATGAACTGGCGGCTCAGCCAGCGCCTGGCGGGCGGCGGCGCGGAACTCTCCAGCCTGACCGGCAGCGGTCACAATGTTTCTTCCATCGTGCTGCATTCAACCAAAGTCACGCTTTCGCCACAGTCAGCCGCATTTCTGCAATCTGCGCTCGCTGATTCGCTGCGCCTTTCCTTCATCTTCGTGCTGGTCGCCTCGGTGGTGGCGACAGTAATTGCGCTTTTCATTCCCGGCGGCAGAGCCAGAGAACTCGCGCATCCTGAACATCACTGATTCCCTGCCAGAGCTGACGACAAACGTCCCGGCGTTTCATTCTGCCCGAAGCGCCGGGACGGATTACCACATCCTTTTTGCGCCTGCCTCTTGACAGCTACTATGTAGAAAGCTGTATAAGCAGCATTCAGCATAAGCAGCAAACTATTCATCGGGGAGGATGCGATGGGCAGCACAGGTTATCTCTCTTTTTCGGTGGCCGTCATTTTGCAGGCGCTCGATCACGGCTACTGCTACGGTTTCGATATTATGGACATCACGGGCCTGCCGAGCGGGACGGTTTACCCGGCGCTCCGGCGGCTTGAAGAGTCGGGGCTGGTCGCCTCGAAATGGGAAAAGCACGCCATCGCCCAGGCCGAGCAGCGCCCGCCCCGCAAATACTACGAACTGACGCGTGAAGGCCGCGCCGCCCTGGCCGAAGCCGTCAAACGCTACCGCCTGCTCGGACAGAACAAACCGCAGCCCGCGCGCAAGCCGAAACCCGCGCGGAGCTGAGCCACCGAAACGATGAACCCGGATTCCGATCACAAAAGAATTCGCGCGCCGCACCTCTGGCTGATTCATTTCATCGGCCTGCTTGTCCCGCGCCGGTTGCGCGTGGGTTGGCGGCAGGAATGGGAGGCTGAACTGCGCTGGCGTGAACGACAACTGGCGGAATGGGACAGACTCACTTTACATAACAAACTCGATCTGCTGCGGCGCAGCGCGGGCGCTTTTTGGGATGCGCTGTGGCTGCAGCCGCGACGACTGGAGGATGAGATGTTTCAGGATCTTCGCTACGGTGCGCGTCTGCTGCGCCGTTATCCTGGCTTGACGGCTGTGGCAGTGCTGGCCATTGCGCTGGGCACTGGCGCGAATACGGCGGTCTTCAGCGTTGTCAATGCCGTGCTGCTCAGGCCGCTCGCTTACCGCGATGCTGACGGGCTGGTGATGGTCTGGGGCAATTTTCTGAAACTCGGCCTCGAACACCTCGGCGCAAAAGCGGCTGAGTATGCTGATTATCGCCAGCAGTCGCAGGTCTTCGCTGAGCTTGCGGCATTCAATATGGCTTCGTTCAGCCTCACAGAAAATGGTCACGCGCCTGAGCGCATTTCGGGCGCAAGGGTCACGGCGAGCCTCTTTCCGCTGCTTGGCGCGCAGGCCGCAGCGGGACGCACCTTTGCGCCGGATGAAAACGAAGCCGGGCGTGACAGGGTTGTGATCGTCAGTCACGGTTTGTGGCAGCGGCGATTCGGCGCGGAACTGAACATTGCGGGCAGGACACTGATGCTTGACGGGCAGAATTACACGGTCATTGGCGTGCTGCCTGCGGGCTTTCAGTTTCCGCATCGCAGCTTTCCGTTTGCTGAACCGGCTGAGGTCTTTGTGCCGCTTGTGTTTGATGCGGCGCAGGTGGCGAAGCGTGAAGGGCAGTGGGAACACTTCGTCATCGGTCGCCTCAATGCGAACGTGACGCCTGATCAGGCGCGGGCGCAAATGAACGCGCTGGCCGGAACTTTCGAGCAGCAGTATCGCGGTTATCGCGGGCCGAACGGCGAAGACGGCGGCTGGCGCATCACGCTTGAACCGTTGCAGTCGGTCGTCACCGGCAGCAGCCGCGCGGCGCTGTTTGTGCTGATGGGAATTGTCAGTCTGGTGCTGCTGATTGCGTGCGCGAACGTGGCCAGTCTGCTGCTGGCGCGGGCAGCAGGGCGACAAAAGGAGATTGCCGTGCGGCTGGCGATGGGTGCACCCCGGTTGCGCATTGTCAGGCAACTGCTGACTGAAAGCGTATTGCTTGCGCTTTTCGGCGGCGCGCTCGGTCTGCTGCTGGCTGATCGCGGCACGGCGCTGCTTGTGAGGCTCAATCCCGACAGTCTGCCGCGCACGAATGAAATCAGCATTGACGGGCGCGTGCTGATCTTCACAGTAGCGGTATCGGTGCTGACCGGATTACTTTCCGGGCTTGCGCCTGCGCTGGCGGCTTCGCGGCCTGACCTGAACCGGACGCTGAAGGAGAGCGGCGCGCCTTTGCTGCCGGGCTGGCGACGCATTCAGTTTCGACACCTGCTGGTGACTGGTGAAATCGCGCTGGCGCTGATGGTGCTGGTCTGCGCCGGGCTGATGCTCAACAGTTTTCTGCGGCTGACGCAGGCCAGTCCCGGCCTTGATTCGCAGCAGGTATTGACGGCTGAAATCTCGCTGCCTGCGGCGAAGTATGCCGACCGCGCACAGGCAGCAGCCTTTTACGAGCAGTTGCTGGCGAAGATCACAACGCTGCCGGGCGTGCAGTCAGCCGGGATGAGTTCGATTACGCCTTTGAGCGGCACAGCGATTGACGATCCGTTCAGCATCGAAGGTCGCCCGCTCGATCCGAATCATTTCACTGTCGCCGGACATCAGACGATCAGCCCCGGCTTCTTTCGCACGCTGAGCATTGAGTTGCTCAAGGGCCGCGATTTCACGGCGGGTGACGCGGCGGGCGCGCCCGCTGTGGCAATCATCAACGAAGCGATGGCGCGCACTTACTGGCCGGATCAGAATCCGCTGGGTCAGCGCCTGAAGCTCGGCGCGCCGCGTGCGCCCGGCAACTGGGCCGCGATTGTCGGCGTCGTCAGAGACATTCCGCATCGCGGGCTGGATTCAGCGCCGAAGCCTGACTGGTACCTGCCGCACGCGCAATCGCCAGGTCGCACGATGACGCTGTTTGTGCGCACGGCTGTTGATCCGGTCACGCTTTCGCCTGCCATTCGCCGTGAGGTGCAGGCGCTTGACGCGGCGCAGCCTGTGACGAGCATCCGCACGCTCAGCCAGGTGATTGATGCATCGGTTGCGCCGCGACGCTTTCAGTTGCTGCTGCTCGGCGTATTTGCCGCAGTGGCGCTGCTGTTGTCGGCGACTGGAATTTACGGCGTGATGAGTTATCTGGTGGCGCAGCGCACGCGCGAAATCGGCATTCGCATGGCGCTGGGCGCTGAAAGGAATGAAGTGCTGAAACTGATGCTGCGTCAGGGCCTGACGCTCGCGCTCGCGGGCGTGACGCTCGGACTGGTCGGTTCAATCGCCGTCACGCGCGTGATGCAGAGTCTGCTCTATGGCATCAGCGCCACCGACCCGGCAACTTTCGTGGTTGTGGCGCTGCTGCTGATTGCAGTTGCGCTCGCCGCCTGCTGGATTCCGGCGCGGCGGGCAACCAGAGTTGATCCGGTTATTGCGCTGCGCAGCGAATGATTGTTTGCCGACGCATGAACTGAAAAAGAAAAAGGTGTTTCCGCAAGCGAGCTTACCGCGTGCGTCCTGACATCGCATCAGCCCGGCCTCAATTTGGCCTGAAATTTTCGATCCCGTCTTTTATTTCCGGGCTGATTTCTGCTCACGCGGAAACTGATCAGGGTCATCGGTGAACAGGGCATCCACGCCGATTTCATTGAGGAAGTAATGCATCTCATCGCGCACGGTTTTGAATCGTCCGGGCGACTTTGCTCTGAACGTCCAGAGCGTGACCGACAGGCCCAGGTCGTGCGCCATCTTCACGACTTCAGGTTTGCCGTCAACCAGAGCTTTATTTGGCCCGATGCCGGTGGCGAACTGTCGCGCCTCTTTCAGGCCTTCAGCCGTCATCCACTTTTTCTGGTCTGCCGGTTCGACAAGCAGAATCAGCGGCAGTTTTGTTTTCAACTCAACGGCCATTTTGCGCAGGCTTTCAGCACTGAATGACTGAATGACGACCGGAGTTTTTTTGTCAGCGCCGGGTTTGTCGAGCCGGTTTTTTTTCAGCACATCGAGCAGCAGCCGTTCCATATCGAAGCCGCGACTGCCATACACTTCAGGGCCTTTGGTTTCGGGATACAACCCGGCCTTGCCGCGTACCAGATCAATCATTTCCTGAAAGGTCGGCACGCGCGCGCCTTTGAATTTCTGATCGAACCACGAACCGGCATCCAGTCGTCTGATTTCGCCGAGCGTGAAATCAGCAACGTACCAGTGTTTCTGCCCGCCTTCGGTTTTGTAACGATCAGGAAAGACCTGCTCAACATCAGTCGTGCGTTCGAGCGTCAGATCGTGCAGGCAGACCAGCACACCGTCTTTCGTAATCTGCAAATCGGGTTCGACGAAATCGGCTCCCTGCGCAAGCGCCAGGCGGTAAGCGGCCAGGGTGTGTTCCGGCGCTGAACCTGAAGCCCCGCGATGTGCAATCAGCGTTTTTCCACGATACGGCTGATACCCCTGGCCGGACGATGCGGCCATTGTGATGACCAGCAGGAACACAATCAGGACACTCATCCGGCGACCATAGCGGGCATAAATTGTCGGCATAATTTTCCTCCTTCTTTGCCTGTGCATACTGCTTACCTGTACCTGCTGAAGTCAATCAGCCCGGCCCTGACCGGACAGATTCAGGGCCGATTTGAAGGACGCGATTTGTGTGTGGTCGGAATTGTCAGGCAAAGTGCAGGTTCAGGCAGAAAATCTTTGACAAAATCAGTGCGATGCCTGATATATACGAACGACAATAATTCCATCAGACCAGCATCCCCCTGAAGCTCACACGAGCTGTTGCCGGTTCCAGACAACACAATATTTTCTGCCTGCTGCCGGAACGGATTCAACTTCGGCCAGCCTGAAGTTCGGCACAGCGCAGATCACTGACTGATACTGAAAAAGCGAAAGTAACCATGCAACGACTGACTTATATCACCCTCCTGGTGGGTTTGATGATGCTGAGTGCCTTTGCCGGATTGTGGTGGAGCCTGTTGAAATCGTCCAAACCCGTTTCCCGATCAACCACTGTCATCAGCACTGAACCGGTTCAGAAATGACCGGCTGATGTCCTGCGACTCTGACGCCCCTGGCATAGACGGCCAGCGGATGTTCCACTCCGGCAAAATAAGCGAGTTCGCGCCAGTCACGGCAATCGTGAATGACAAAATCAGCCGCTTTGCCCGGCTCAAGCGAACCGAACTGAGCGCCACGATCAAGACTGTACGCAGCATTGATCGTGGCCGCAGTAATTGCTTCGGCAGGCGTCATCTTCATGTGCGTTGAAGCGAGCGTCAGCACCAGCAGCAGCGAAGACACGGGTGACGACCCCGGATTGAAATCAGTCGCCAGCACTACAGCCAGTCCGGCCTCAATCATTGCGCGGGCATTCGGATATTTCTGTGAACCGATCATCAGCACTGACGCGGGCAACAATACCGGCTGCACGTTTGCAGTCCTGAGCGCAGCGATTCCGGCGGCATCGGTCTGTTCCAGGTGATCAGCCGTCACCGCGCCGAGTTCAGCGGCCAGTTGCGCACCACCTGACAGCGACAACTGATCGGCGTGCAGCCGCAGTTTCAGGCCATGCAAACGCGCCGCCTGTGCAATGCGCCGCGTCTGCTGCAAATCAAAGATGCCTTTTTCGCAGAACACATCGCAGTATTCAGCCAGCTTTTCCGCCGCCACCTGCGGCAGCATTTCACTGACGATCAGATCAACGTAATCATCCGCGCGACCACGATATTCATCCGGCACTTCGTGTGCGCCCAGAAAAGTCGGCACATAGCGCAGCGGCGTTTCATCAGCGAGCCGCCGAATGGCGCGCAGCATTTTCAGTTCATCCGCGAGCGACAATCCGTAACCCGACTTGGCTTCGACTGTCGTTGTGCCCGCACGCAGAAACCATTCAGCGTAACGCTTCCCGGCCTCAACCAGTTCATCTTCCGCCGCCGCCCGCGTTCGCCGCACAGTCGAGCGAATGCCGCCGCCCGTCGCCGCAATCTGCTGATAAGTCGCGCCCGCCGCCCGCATCTCAAATTCATCAGCGCGATTGCCCGCAAAGACCGGATGCGTGTGCGCATCAACGAACCCAGGCATCACCACACTGCCACCTGCATCAACGACTTCGCAATCAGGAGCAATCAGCGGTTCGATCTCTGAACGCACGCCGACTCGTTCAATCAATCCATTTTGAATCAGCATCGCGCCGTCAGCCACAACACCGAGTTCGCGCATCTCAGCGCCGACACGCGGACGCGCCGGGCCGCGCAGCGTGACAAGCTGCGAACAGTTGATGATGGCAAGTGATTCAGACATTCAGACAATGAACAGACAGGATTCACAGGATGAACAGGACAACAAATCAATCCTGACCATCCTGTAAATCCTGTCTGCTTTTCTTCAGCCTGTTCAGCAACCCCGAAGCAAACGACAACAGGCACGCGGCTGTCGTCATCACCGTCACATTCGCCACGTCCTGTGTCGGATCAACCTCAACCAGATCCATCACGCGCACCTTTGGATGATGACCGCACAGCCACGCGGCGCGCTTCAGTTCCCAGGGCGCAAGCCCGCCCGGACGCGAACCCGGACACGCGGGCGCAAACATTCGATCCAGAACATCAACATCGAGATCAAAGTAAATTGCCTTCGTGCGCGCCGAAAGATAATCGAGCGCGGCGTTGACTGCCCGTTCAATTCCCTGCTCGCGCAACCTGTCCATCGTGACGACAGTAATTCCGGCTGCGTGTGCGACTTCGGCATAGGCTCGTGAATTGGCGAAGCCCAGAATGCCGAGCTGCACGATGTGCTGACCGGGCAGGCCGTCTTCAAGCAGCGCGCGCACCGGGTTGCCGTTTGACAAGCCATTCTGTGTGTCGCGCAGATCAAAGTGAGCATCGAGCGTGAGCAGTCCGACTTCAGCCAGCGAATCGCTCAGGCCGTGGACGCCGGGCCGCGTCACGCCGTTGTCGCCGCCAATGATCACCACAGCATCAGCTTCATTCAGCGCAGTTCTAACGGCATTGCCGAGCGGTTCGAACGCATCTTCAAGCTTCGTTTCAGCGAGCGGCAGATCGCCGTAATCGCAGGCTTCAATCATTCGCAGGTCAGCGTCAGTCTCAAGATCATAGCTGCTGAACTTTCGCAGCGCCTCGCGCACAGCCTGCGGCGTCAGGTCGCTGCGCCCCGGCGTAATTGAACCAAGCCGCACCGGAGCGCCAAGCACCGCCAGTTTGCCGATGGTCTGCTGATCACTTTCACCCGCCAGCCACGCGCTCGCCCGCGGCCAGCGCGGATCATCGTGGCTGACTGTCTGCGCTGTGTGCAATTCGCCGCTCATTTCACTTCTCAGGTTCCATCAGCAATTATCCACTCAGCAGCGCCGCAGCGTTTGGAGTGCGGGAGCCTGGTCCCGCTTTGGTGTCCGGCTCGCACAAACAATGAAAGCCAGGAAAGTATTTTTCCACGAAGCCACACGAAGCAGCACGAAGTGAAAAAGGATAGTTGTATTTCTTTGTGAATCTTCGTGTGGCTTCGTGGAGGAAATTGTTTCTTCCGAACACTGTACCAAAGCGGGACCAGGCTCCCGCACTCCAAACGCTCTGCGTATTCAAGGTGAAACAGCAATCTGAATTACCTCAGGCTGATCCTTCCAGCATTGGCATCTTCACGCCGTGCTGTTTCGCCTCTTCAATCGCCTCTTCGTAACCGGCGTCGGCGTGTCGCACGATGCCCATGCCCGGATCGGTCGTCAGCACGCGTTCGAGCCTGCGCGACATTGATTCCGTGCCGTCGGCCACGGCGACCATTCCGGCGTGCAATGAATAACCGATGCCCACGCCGCCGCCGTTGTGAATCGAAACCCACGAAGCTCCGGCGGCGGTGTTCACGAGCGCATTCAATAACGGCCAGTCAGCGATGGCGTCTGAGCTGTCCTTCATCCCTTCGGTTTCACGATACGGCGAAGCGACTGAGCCGGTGTCGAGATGATCGCGGCCAATGACAATCGGCGCTTCAAGCTCGCCGCGCCTGACCATTTCATTCATCGCCACGCCGAATTCGGCGCGTTCGCCGTAACCGAGCCAGCAGACGCGCGCGGGCAGGCCCTGAAACTTCACGCGCTCACCGGCCAGACGGAGCCAGCGTTCCAGCACCGGGTCGGCGGGAAACATTTCGCGGGCCAGGTTGTCGGTTTTGCGAATGTCTTCGGCTTTGCCCGAAAGCGCGACCCAGCGGAACGGCCCGCGCCCGTGACAGAAGAGCGGGCGAATGTATTCGGGCACGAAGCCGGGAATTTCAAAGGCGTCCGTAACTCCGGCCTGCTGCGCCTGCGCGCGAATGTTGTTGCCGTAATCAAACGTGACCGCGCCCAGGCGTTTCAGTTCAAGCATTGCGCGCACGTGAACGCCCATCGCAGCGATGGCGCGTTTTGTGTATTCAGCCGGATTTTCGCGGCGCAGTTGCAATGCTTCATCCAGCTTCATGCCATTTGGCACATAACCATTGAGCGCATCGTGCGCGCTTGTCTGATCGGTCAGTACCTCCGGCACAATGCCGCGTTGCACAAGTTCAGGCAGCACATCGGCGCAGTTGCCGACGAGGCCGACTGAAACGGCTTCGCCGCGTGCCTGCGCCTCTTTGATCAGGCGCAGAGCTTCGTCAAGGTTGTCGGCCATCTGATCGCAATATCCGGTTCTGATGCGCTTTTCAATTCGAGCCGGATCAACGTCAATGCCCAGAAAACACGCGCCGTTCATCGTTGCGGCCAGCGGCTGTGCGCCGCCCATTCCGCCCATTCCGCCTGAGACGACGAACTTTCCGGCCAGCGAGCCGCCGAAGTGTTTGCTGGCCAGCGCGGCAAAAGTCTCAAACGTTCCCTGAATGATTCCCTGGCTGCCAATGTAAATCCACGAGCCTGCGGTCATCTGCCCGTACATTGTCAGGCCGAGCTTGTCCAGGCGATGAAATTCATCCCAGTTCGACCAGTGGCCGACCAGATTGGAGTTGGCAATCAGCACACGCGGCGCGTCTTCGTGCGTGCGAAAGATGCCGACCGGCTTGCCCGATTGCACGAGCAGCGTTTCATTGTTTTCAAGTTCGCGCAGGCTGCGCACGAGCGCGTGAAACGCCTGCCAGTTGCGGGCGGCGCGACCTGTACCGCCGTAAACGATCAGTTCATCGGGTTTCTCAGCAACTTCAGGATCGAGGTTGTTCATCAGCATGCGCAGCGCAGCTTCCTGCTGCCAGCCCTTGCAACTGATCGTGGTTCCGTGCGGCGCTTTGACAACTGGTGGATTGTTCATCTCATCTCACTCCGAGTTCCTGCAATACTTCAAGTTCATCCGGCAGTTCCCACAGCCATTCCACGCGCAGCCAGAAGCCTGTGATGACTTCCGAGCGAAAAATATTGTCAGCATCCGGCAGCGCCTGCCGGTAATGCCCGGCTTCGGTCAGACGATAAAATTCAGCCTGCTGCCGTTCAGGGTCGAGCAGCCAGTATTCGCGCACTCCGGCGGCTTCGTACTCAACATATTTGTCGCCGCGATCACGCCCGATGCTTTCGTGCGAAATGACCTCAATCGCCACATCCGCCGGGCCATCCAGATATGTCGGAGTCAGCAGGCGTTCACGCTCGCGGGTCACGAACATAATGTCAGGCTCGCGCCCGCGCTGCTGCGTTTCCAGCTTCATTGGATACGGAGCAAAAATGATGCGCCCAAGCTGATGATGTCTGGTGAAGGATCTGAGGATGTAAACGAGAAACCCGATCAGTTCCTGATGTGAGAGTGTGGCTGCGGCCATAGGGATAATTTCTCCCTCCACCCATTCATAAGCGGATTCCTGAGCCTGCGCCCAAGCCAGATATTCCTCAAACGACACCTTCCGGGCCGGTGATGCAGGCAGGGCGGCGGGTGTGGTCTGTTCTTCCAGTGTGATTGCCATAATCGTGACTCCTTGTAATCAGCCAGGCGCATCTTAACGCTGTGCCTCAGGGTAATACCAGTATCAGAAGGCAGATCATTGTCAGGTGATCAGCGCCCAGGCTAACATCCCGCGTCGCAGTATCCACGCAATCATTCCCACTGTTCACAAGGAGACCTTCACGATGCGCCGCTTCGGATTGCTGTTCATCTTTGCCCTGCTGCTGCCTTTTACTGTTCGCGCTCAAAGGCTGGAGTTTGCGCCGGGCGTTCGTTATGACGCGAGTATCCCTTCGCTCAGACAGGTCACAGGATATGACTTCGGCGAGCGAGTGACTGCGCCGGATGACATTGTCCGTTATCTGAAGGCGCTCAGCGACGCCGCGCCTGATCGCACGAAGCTCATCAAATATGCCGAGAGCTTTGAGGGCCGCCCGCTGTATGCGCTGATTGTGGCCAGTCCTGAACGCATGCGCCGACTCGATGAAATCAAAGCGGGAATGCAGCGACTCGCTTCAGGCGCAGGCGATGCGGAACGACTGATCAGCGGCTTGCCTGTGGTTGTCGCGCTCGTTCACGGCGTTCACGGCAACGAGATTTCATCGGGCGAAGCGGCGATGTACGAAGCTTATCACCTGCTTGCGGCGCAGGGTGACGCGACCGTTGATCTGATTCGCCGTGAAGCCATCGTCATCATTGATCCGATGCAGAACCCTGACGGACGGGCGCGGTTCGTCTTTCAGAACCTGCTCGGTCAGGCGATGACGCCTGATCCTGAACCTGCCGCAGCCGAACACGACGAACCCTGGCCGGGCGGGCGGTCGAATCATTATCTGTTTGATCTCAACCGCGACTGGTTTGCGCAAACGCAGCCTGAAAGTCAGGGCCGCGTGCGGCTGATGCTGGAATGGTCGCCGCAGGTTGTGGTTGACCTGCACGAAATGGGCGGCGATTCGACTTACTACTTTCCGCCATCGGCTGAACCGCCGAATCCGTTTGTGACGGCGGCACAGACAAACTGGCTCAATGCTTTTGGCAAAGCGAACGCGGCGCGCTTCGATGAACGCGGTTTTGCTTACTTCAATCGTGAAGTCTTTGATGCGTTCTATCCGGGCTATGGCGTGTCGTGGCCGCTGGCGCAGGGCGCAATTGGCATGACGTTCGAGATGGCTTCAGCGCGCGGGCTGAAGTTGCGGCGGTCTGATGACACAATGCTGACTTACCTCGATGGCGCAGTCAGACATTTCACCAACGCGATTCAGACAGCAGCGACGGCAGCGCGCAATCGTGAACGGATGCTGCGCGATTATCTTGAATTTCGTCGCAGCGCCGGAGCCGGAACAACGAAGGCTTATCTGCTGCCGCCGGGTCACGATCCGGGGCAGACATTGCGGCTGGTCAGGACGCTTGTGAGCAACGGCATCACGGTGCAGCGCGCCGATGAACCGATCAGGCTTGAAGCGCGCACGCTGCCCGCCGGAACTTTCGTCGTGCCGCTGCCGCAGCCTGCGGGAATGCTGGCGCGCAACCTGCTTGATCCGAATGTGCCGATGAATGAAGCGTTCATCAAACGCCAGGAGGAGCGGCGAAGGAAACGACAGCCCGATCAGATTTACGACACGACCGCGTGGAATCTGCCGCTGCTTTACGATGTCGAATGCCTGGCGACTGATCGCCCGGTGAAATCAGCGCCGTATCAACCTGTCGCCATCGCCACCTCTGCGCTGCTGCCCGAAGCAGTAGTTGGTTACGCGCTGCCCTGGAATGCAACCGCCGCAGCGGCAACCATCGAAGCATTGAACAGCGGACTGCGCGCGCGTTTTCTGAATGCGCCGTTCACGCTCGGCGGCAGGAAGTTTGAGCGCGGCACGGTCTTCTTTCGCAAGGCTGACAACAGCGCCGATCTGCGCTCAACGCTCAGCGCCATCGCGGCGCGACACGGCGCAGAAGTCGTGAAGCTTGATTCAGCCTTTGCTGACGAAGGCGTGTCACTCGGCAGCAATCAGGTCGTGGCATTGAAATCGCCGCGCGTGCTGCTGCTCTGGGATGCGCCGACTTCGAGTTTATCGGCAGGCTGGGCGCGTTACGTCCTCGAACAAAGATACAACCAGGCAGTCACTGCGGTGCGCACGAGTTCGCTGGGCCGCGTTGATCTGCGGCGTTATGACGTAGTGGTGATGCCGTCAGGCAATTATTCATCTGCGCTCGGCGGCGAAGCGTTGCGGCGAATCAGGGACTGGATCAGTCAGGGCGGCGCACTGATTACGCTCGGTGAAGCTTCGCGCTGGGCGGCGCGTGAAAGCACTGCGCTGCTCGACACGCGCACTGAACTGCGCGACGGCAGCCCCGAAACTGACGCTCCGGCGCAACCGAAAACTGATTTAGCGCGCAGGCCGCAGGATTACGAACAGGCAATTCAGCCTCTGCGCGAACTGCCTGAACTGACGCCGGGTTCGCTGCTGCGCGTGACGCTCGACACTGATCACTGGCTGGCCTCAGGCACCGACGGAGAGATTCAGGCGATTGTCGAAAGCACGCGGGTCTTTACGCCGATCAGACTTGATCGCGGGCGTAACGTCGGGATTTACGCGGTCAGAGATCGCCTGCTCGCCAGCGGCCTGATCTGGCCCGAAGCCTTGAATCAGTTGCCGCAGAAAGCATTCCTGATTCAACAGCCAACAGGGCAGGGACACATCATTGCTTTTGCCGAAGACCCGAACTATCGCGCTTATGCCGAAGCCACGCAGTTGCTCTTTATCAATGCTGTGCTGCTTGGTGCGGCTTACTGATTAAAAAAGTAACAGGTCAGCGCCGGGCTGTATTTTCCTGCCTTCCGCGAGTGCGCTCTGTCGGTCGTTCTGGTACATTGTCGGTTTACTGAAATCAGCGCGCAGGCAGCCTGAATGACAAGCCTCTGCTGCGGGCGAAAGGAATTCCGAATTTAATGTCCACCTTACCAGTCTCATCAATCCGCAATCCCATTGTTGTTGCGCTCGATTTCGATACGCCTGAGCAGGCCATTTCAATGGTTGAAAAGCTGCGCGGGCTGGTCGGCATGTTCAAGATCGGGAAGCAGCTTTTTACCGCCGCCGGGCCGGACATTGTCAGGCGCATTGTCGGCCTGGGCGAAGAGGTCTTTCTGGATCTGAAATTTCACGACATTCCGAATACGGTGGCCGGAGCGGCAGTCGAAGCGACGCGGCTGGGCGTGAAAATATTCAACTTGCATGCGCTCGGCGGATCAGCGATGATGCGCGCCGCTACAGAGGCAGTTGATGCGGCTGCCTCGCGTGAAGCCCTGCGGCGTCCGCTGATCCTCGGAGTGACAGTGCTGACCAGCCATAATCAGCAGTCGCTGGCCGAAATCGGGATTGACCGAACCATTGAAGATCAGGTCGTCAGACTTGCACAGCTTTGTCAGTCGGCAGGCATTAATGGCGTCGTCGCTTCGCCGCGCGAGATTATTCCCATCCGGCAGGCGATTGCTGATCCGAATTTCGTTGTCCTTGTTCCCGGCGTGCGGCCCGCAGGCGCGGCGCTGAACGATCAGAGCCGGGTGATGACTCCGGCTGAAGCCATGCAGTCGGGCGCAGATTATCTGGTGATTGGCCGACCGATCACGGCAGCCGCCGACCCGGTCGCTGCGACTGAAAAAATTCTGAAAGAAATTGGATCAAATGGCGACGCCGAACGTTAAATAATGGGTGACTCTCCCGCCAGCCCCTGAGGTCGCAGTCACAAGCAGCTACTGACAGAATCAATTACACCAGAACAGACAGGCGGAACAGTTTGATGCAGTTTCGGAAACCAGTGCGCAGCCTCATTGTCGTGGCTTTGATGTTTTGCCTTGCCAGCGTCGGCGTGCTGGCGATGAGGCTCCTGCCGCAGCAGCCACAACCGCCAAAAGGTGGCCCGCTCACGCCGCCGCCCAGACCACTTCCCGAAAAATCCGGCGTCATCAGTTCCGTTGCAGGCTCCGGCGGTCTGCTGACCGTTGGTGAAAGACTGACCTTTAATGTTTCCTGGGCCAGTTTCGTCACGGCGGCGCGGCTGGAACTGGAAGTCATGGATCAGGGGACATTTTTCGGACAGGAGGGTTATCAGTTACGCACCAGAGTTGAGACGGTCGGTTATGCGCGGTCGCTGCTGGCCGATGTGGACAACAGCTATAACTCCTACGTTGATTTCAAAACTCTGCTGCCTTACCGGGTCGAAAACTCAACGCGTCAGGGAACCAGAAAATCCGAAGACCTGATGGTTTTCGATCAGACCAGAAATTCAGTCCGCTACAGCGATGGTTCTGACCTCGCCGTTCCATCGGGAATTTCTGATCTCTCTTCGATGTTGTACGCGCTGCGCTTTCGTGATCTGAAAGCGGGCGCGAGCCATAAGTTTTCTGTGCTTTACGGCAAGACCATTTCTGAAGTTGAAGCGCTGGTCAGGCCGAGCGAGCGTGTCAACACGCAGGTTGGCGCTTACGACGCGATTCGCGTTGATTTCAATGTCAAAAGCGCCACTGCCGGAATCAACAAGCTGCGCGTGCGCGCGTGGTTTTCCAATGACGCGCAGCGCATGCCGGTGCTGATAACCGCGCAGTCACCTTTTGGCGAATTACGCGCTGAACTTTCCAGCGCCAGCATCAGTCCCAGACCCAGAACTGAAATCAGCCGCACGTTTCAGGGAAATCCGCCGCTGCTGGCGTCACGCACAGCCCCGCCTCCGGGCGCAGTCTTTGAGGCCATCACGTTTGGCGAAGCGCAGCCTGACAATTATCCATTCATTATTGGTGAACGGCTGAATTACGACATCTCCTGGGGCAATTTTGCTTCGGTGGGCAAATTGAATTTTGCCGTCAGACGTCAGGGCAAACTGGGCGCGAGTCGTGTTTATGAATTCGTCAGCGAAGTCGCCAGCCTTGGCGCGGCCCGCGCAGTGCTGAGCATCAATGATATTTTCACCAGCTATGTTGATGCCGAAAAGCTCGTGCCGCTGCGCACCGACCTGCGGCTCCGCGAAGGAAGCAGAAACAAGGACGTCTCGGCTGATTACAACCTGAACGACAATTCCGTGCTGCTCAGCAACGGCAGCAGCTTCAGCGTCAAACCCGGAACGCTCGATCTGATTTCTCTCTTTTACGCCGTGCGCGCCGCTGACCTGAAACCTGGCGCGGTTCGCAATTTTGATTTTCTTGATGCCAATCACCATCTGAAATCACTCACCTTCAGAGTCGCCAGACAGGAAACCATCAGCGGCCCGCTGGGGCCACAGGACACGCTGCAACTTGACATTCTCAGAGCAGACAATCAGCAGCTCATCTCGCAGGTCTGGATCACCAATGATGCGCGCCGCCTGCCGGTTTATCTGGCCGTTCGGCTGCGTATTGGTGAGCTGCGTTTTCAACTGACCAGTTTTTCCGGCACCAGATAGTCCTGCTTTTTTGCCTGCCTTTGCGTCCCGCCTGTTCGTCTTTTATTCAGACCATTGCGCGCCTTCAGCATTCAGATGAAGCGTGAAAGCTGACTTGTTACCGGACGGCACTCTTGTCGCCTGCTGATTTTTGTCGGCTGGCCTGCACGATTTAATTTGAAAACGGTTTTCATTTTTAATAGAATCCGCATCCGGCCAGGGCAACTTTGGACTGCCTTGTTTTTGAAGATCACGAGCTTTATCAGGATCGAACCCGCTATGTCTGTCGCCACTCTCAGAGATCAGATGACCACTTCGCCTGCACCTGTCCAGACTTCAGATTCGCAACCTTTGGCCACGCGCAAGCTGCGGCTGCTGCTTGTGGGTAATCCGAATGTCGGCAAGTCAGTTATTTTCGGCTGGCTGACGGGCAGCTATGTGATGGTTTCAAATTATCCGGGCACGACCGTCGAAATCTCGCGCGGCGGGATGCGGTATGGCGGGCGTGACTGGGAAGTGGTTGACACGCCGGGCGTCAATTCGCTGGTGCCGCAATCGGACGATGAGCGAGTCACACGCGATATGCTCATCAACGGGCAGCCTGATCTGATCGTGCAGGTGGCCGATGCCAAAAATCTGCGCCGCACGCTGCTCGTCACTTCGCAACTGGCCGAATTCGGTGTGCCGATGGTGCTGGTGCTGAATCTGATGGACGAAGCGCGCAGCCGCAACATTGAAATTGACGCGGCGGGCATCAGCGAATTATTCGGCATTCCGGTCATTGAAACCGTAGCGATTGATGGCGAGGGATTCGACAACCTGCACAAAATGCTCGGACGCGCCAGAGTACCGAAAGACCCGCTCGCTGAATCGCGTCGTCGTTTGCTCACTCAGGAAGCGCTGGCTGGAACCACTGTGGCCGGTGGCACAGCCGGGTTGCCGCTGCAACTGACGATTGAATGGTTACAGGCGCGCGACGCTGAATTGCGACAGGCCGTTGAAGAAAAACTGTGCGACACCGGTGGCAGAATTGAACCGACTGAACGGCTGCGGCTGCGCGCGCTGACCACCAGGCTTGAAGCGATCAGAAACGAATTTCTGGACAGTGCGATCACCAAATACAAAAAGACACTGACCGGAGTCTCGGCGGATGTGCGCGACAGCGCGGCGCTCAGGCTGGTCTTTGCGCTGCTGGGCATCGGCCTGCTGGTGTTTCTTTACACTGAAGCGGCGCGGCTGCTGAATACATCCTTCCGGCTGCATCTGCCCACGCCTTACGATGCGGTCAGCAACTGGCTGAGCGAAAGCGTCATTCCACCGGCGCATGCGTGGCTGGCCGATCATCATCTGGGCCGCCTGGGAACGCTGCTGTTCGGCACTTTCAATGAAGAAAGCAAAGTCTGGGAGACCGGGTTTCTGTTTCCGCTGGTCGCACAGCTCGGACTGCTGATTGCTCCGGTGATGATTCCCTTCGCGCTGGCCATTCACTATTCAAAAAGCTTTGCTGAAAAACTTGGCGCGTGGTCGCGTGACTGGCGAACGGGCGTGCCGGTGCTGGTCATCGTGCTGCTGCTGATCTATGAATTCGTCGGCGTCATCGGCGCGGGCACGCTGGTTGATGCGATTGAAAACAATGTCTTCAACGGTCTGATCAATCCGGCACTGCAGGCCATCATTCCGGCGGGCTTCATTCACGATTTTCTGGTCGGGCAGTACGGGCTGGTTTCGGTCGGGCTGACTTACGGCCTGGCGATTGTGCTGCCCATTGTCACGACTTTCTTTATTGCCTTCGGGCTGCTCGAAGACAGCGGCTACCTGCCGCGCCTGGCGATTCTGTCTGATCGCGTGTTTCGTTTTATGGGCCTGAATGGCAAGGCCGTGCTGCCGATGGTGCTGGGCCTGGGTTGTGACACGATGGCCACGATGACGACGCGCATTCTGGCAACGAAAAAGGAGCGGCTGATTGCAACAGTCCTGCTGGCGCTGGGCGTTCCCTGTTCAGCGCAGCTTGGCGTGATTCTGGGCATTACGGGCGCGATGAGCCTGACGGCGGTGCTGGTTGTGTTCGGTGTGGTGTTGTCGCAGATGATGCTGGTGGGCTGGCTGTCATCGCTGGTCATCAAGGGTCAGCGCGGCGATTTTATTTTTGAGATTCCTCCGGTGCGCGTGCCGGTCTTCAGCAATGTCTGGACGAAAACCCGGCAGCGCATGAAATGGTATCTGCGGGAAGCATTGCCGCTGTTTGTGCTGGGCACGCTGATTCTGTTCATCCTTGACCGCCTGCGCGTCCCGACTCCGTGGGGCACAAAGAGCGGACTCGGAGTTGTCGAAGCCACGCTTTCGCCCGTCGTGACCGGCATTCTTGACCTGCCGAAAGAGACGGCGCAGGTGCTGATTCTCGGTTTTCTGCGCCGCGATTACGGAGCCGCCGGGTTGTTTCAGATGGTGAATAACGGCGCGCTCAGTCCGGTGCAGATCGTGACGGCGCTGATTGTGCTGACGCTGTTCATTCCGTGCATTGCCAACTTTTTCATGATTATTCGTGAACACGGCACGCGCAAGGCGCTTCTGATTCTCGCCTTTATTACGCCCTTTGCCATTACCGTCGGCGGTGTGGTGAGCTGGTTGTTGCGCACGCTGAAAATTACTTTCTGAATCTCCCTCTCGAATGCGACTGACCGAAGAGATTATCGAATTGCTGACGGCGCTGGGCAGCGGTGAATCTTCGTCGTCCTTTTCCACTGCCGATCTGAAATTCAGCAGACAGATTGAGAATCCTGAAGAACTGATTCAGGAATGCCTGCACGAAGGGTATGTCACAGGTGCGGACGGCGCGCCCGATAAAATCAGGCTCACGGATGAAGGGTCACGCCTGCTGTGCCGCATCAGGAATTCGCTGACTGATGCGAGCAGCCTGAAAACAGGCGAACAGGCGCGGCTCGCCTTTCTCAGCACGCGCAATTATTCGCGCTTTCAAAAGCTCTCGTCCCTTGGCCTGTCACCCGGCGTGCCAGTTACCATCCGGCAGAAGTTTCCGAGTTTTGTGATTCAGTGTGAGGAAACGCAGATTGCGCTTGAGGAGGAAATCGCGCGGGATATTTTTGTCTGGCGGGATTGAGAATGCTCAGTCGGGAATGTAGCGCGACAGTTCCGGCAACAGGTGACTGACAAAATCCAGACCTGCCTTCAGCGCCGCCTGTTCGCCTCCGGCACTGTCATCAACCGGAAGCATCACGCGCACCAGCGCGCCGTCTGTTCGCTGCCTGGTGACGGCATCGCTGACCGTATAAATCTTGCCCCAGTATTCACTCGCCACCGTGCGGCCACGTCCCTGATACCAGTACAGCGTCATCATTTTCGTGCCGTCCTTTGAGACGATGAACTGATTGATCTCGCCCTGTCCGGTTGACTGATCGTTTCTGACCCGCTGCCGCTCGCGCGCTTCCATCGTCCAGCCCGCGCCGGGCAGGCAGTTCTGCGGCGAATGATAAGTCTGTCCGTTACGCTGGCTGCCGAAATAGCCGATGAATAAATAAGCAGGCCGTCCCTGACTGTCGGTATAAGTGCGCTGAATGTAATCATCCGGCTTAAGCACATCGAGCGTCTGCTGATCGAGCATTTCGGTTTCACGCTCGCGCCAGTCGCCAAGCTGCGGCGCCAGACTTTCGAGCTTCGCGCGCGGCGGCACTTTCTCTTTGCCACGCGCCAGCGCCAGATAATTCGTGAACGCCGCCGACAGCAGCAGAAAAGCCAGCATCACGATAAATGCAAGGTTTTTTTTCATAACCATCAGTCAGCCCACCTGTCATGAAACCGGAACAGAGCGGCGGAAAAAGAGCCGCTCCACCAGATTCAGCAGCCGCGACAGCGCCATAATCAGCAGCAGCGCCACGACGAAAATCAGCCAGCCCGAAAAGCCGTGCATAAAGCCTTCAGCCATTTCAGCGCCCCAGTGATGAGCCATAAAGCCCGTACCGGCCACGCGGGCCGCATTGGCAATAATCGCCACCGGAATCACTGCGCCCACGATGATTATGCGCCGCCACCATTTCTTTTCGGTGAAATAAGCCCACGTCACCGCCAGCGTCGCCAGCGTCATCAGTGACCGAATGCCGCTGCACGCTTCAACGACCTGAAGCTTCATATTCGCCAGTTCAATGACGTTGCCCTCGCGCAGCGCCGGAATGCCAAACAGCCTGATGGCCCACGTCGCATAATCCGACGCGAGCAGTTGCAGCGGAAAGGCAATCAGATTAAAGACAATCTGCGGAATGGGAATGGCCAGCACGAAAAGCCAGATCGGAAAGGCCAGCAGCCGGAAGTGACGCCACCCGCCGAAATAGATCACCAGCCCGGTCAGCGCCACGACGAAGGAAACGCGGGAAATGAACAGTTCCGAACCAATCAGGCCGGCAATCAGCATCATCACGGCCAGCACCATCAGCGCGCCGCCCGTCAGATGCCGGGGCCGGTCATCCAGCATCAGCAACCGGTCACGATTGAGCCAGATCACATAACCGCTGATGAACGGCACCAGAAAGCCGTGCGAGTAATTGTCATCACGCCACCAGTCCTGCACCAGCAGTGACAGCACTGCGCCGTAAAGCAGCAGCAACGCCAGCCCGATCACTCCTGCACGCCATAACGCAAATGAATCACGATTGACTTCTTGCACAACAATATTCAGTTGATTGGGGCAAACCGCTGTTTCGGGGGTAAGGTAACAGAAAATGTCAGCGCCAGATAGCATAATCCGGCACCTGCGCTGTGTCCGGCTGGCATGAGATACGCAACGCAGAGAAACCTTAACAGAAAAATCAGCGCAGGAAAACCCTGGCAGCCCCGACCGCGCAGCCTGAACCTGAAGTTCACAAAACACTTCCACTCCGATGACAAGACTGCACAGTCTGACGCGCCCCGTGCCAGCAGCCGCGCGCCAGTCCGCAGACTGCGCGCTGGCACAGCGATTGTTATGTGAAACGGCGTGTGAGTTTGATGTGCTTTGCAGCCGGTATCGTCACATCCCAGACCAGTCCAGTGCACGATACCGGCGACTTGTTTTATTCGCTCTTATTACTGACGGATTTTTACAGACTCGAACGGGAAACTTCAGTTCTGAAGTTATTTCGTTCGTTGTGTGTGGCGCAACCGGAACGGGGCACCGGTTGCGCCGCATCTGCACACTGCCCCGGTTGACTACCGAATAAATTCAGAGTTCCACCGACAATGGCAAACCCGCAGCGATGCGGGGACGCAAAGTTCGAGTCTCAGTCACAGGGCTGAGATGGTCGAATTACCGAAGTGGAAACGACCGAGCGAGAACCTGCACGCACAGGTTCCGCCAGTGAACGCAACCGAAAAAGCATGTTTAGTCGGAAGTCTCAAACGCGACCAGGGATCTGAGTCATCGCATGGATGACTGAGTTCCCTTTTTGTGTTTTCAGGCTCCCTTCAGCTCCAGCCCTGACAGCCCTCTGCCCCCCATCGTTGCGTCTCGTCTCCTGACGCGCCAGCGTTTGAGGAGCGCTGATTCATTGTGAATCAGCCGCTTCAGACCAGCGCGCCACATCGGCTTGTCGGCACCGGAACTTTCCGGGAGATAAGCCCATGTGTTCCGGCCTTACCGCCGCGCCGCCCTCAGCCAGCACCGTTGCCGCGTTCAGCTCGCAGCCGGTCGCCTGCGGCTTCAGTCTCTGCCGCACAGTTTCATCAGTTCTCCTCCTCGTTATTTTCCTGCTGAGCTTCACGCTGACCGCTCAGGCGCAGACTGCCAGCCTGAATGCAACGATCAAAGTCAGCAACGCTTCCCTGCCCGTCACCATTGGTGTGCCGCTCGCTGAAGCCGCCGACATTCGTGACACGGCTCAGCTTGGCGTTCTCAATCCGCAGGGATCGCCCGTGCCCGCACAGATGCGCGTCCTGGCGCGCTGGCGCGGCCCCGTCACCGACACGACGAAACCCGTCAAATGGGTGCTGGTTGATTTCAAACCTTCATCAGCCGGTGCTTACACGCTGACGCGCACCACACAGTCCGCCGCGCTGCCTGCGCTTTCAATCAGCAATGCGACAGACAAGGTTCGCGTCACGACCTCGCGCCTCAGCCTTGAAGTACCGACTCAGGGCCAGTCGCTTGTAACGAGCTTTGCGCTTGATGGCGCGGAGCAGCTTCGCGCGCCGCTCACCATCGGCGCCACAGTCCCGCGCGGCGGCCTCGTCGTCAAAATGGCGGGCAGCGACTCTGTTTACCTCAGCGATGCCGGATTGCTGAAACCCGGCGACACCGTGCGCTTTCTGCACACGACCAGTCTCAAATGGGATGTGGTGGCAGGCAGCACTCAGCTTGCGGCTGACGATCAAAGCCTGCTGCCGGGTCATTCATACCTGCTCGATGAAGGGACATCGCGCCAGGAGACAGTGACAGTCAAAGCCGACACGGATGGCCTGTACACGGTGAATGCGCCGCTGCAATTCGCGCACGCAGCGGGCGGCAGCCTCCGCGACCTGACGATTGAGCAGGAAGCGGCCACCATCAAATCCGTTTCCGATCAGCTTGTGCAGTTTTCCGGCGCGCTCAAACAGACGCACACGGCTGGTGAATGCGTCTTTGCAACCGCGACTCAGAGTAATCCGCTGGTGACGGCTTCAGTCGTGCTTGATCGTGTGTCGGTTGAAGAAAGCAACGGCCTGCGCGCCGTCGTGCGGCAGGCCGGGCACTTCGTTTCAGCAACTGCCGGAATCAGCGGGCGACTGCTGCCCGAAGTCAGCTTTACGATTCGGTATTACGTTTATGCCGATCAGCCATTCGTGCGTGTGCGGCTGCGGCTGCTGAACGAAGGCACTTACGGTTTTGGCGCGGGACGCAGTCAGACGCCGCCTTATGCCCGGCACACGCTGCTGCGCAGCCTTTCCGTCCTGCTGCCGACTGCAAACGCCGGAGCCGGTGAAATCAGCGTGCTGAATACGACTGAAGCGCACGCCCGCATTGCCGCCGGACAAAGCAGCGCAACGCTGAATGCCGGAACCTTTGAAATCTCAGCGCCTGAGTTTGCTGAAAACTTTCCGAAGCGAATCACGGCTTCAGCCGCAGGTCTGCGCTTCGATGTGCTGCCCGACACCGGCAGCGATCACAACTTTGAAGGCGGGCGCGCAAAGACCACTGATTTTTACCTCGGCAGGCAGACCGGCGCGGCGCTGGCGCTGACCAGCACAATGGCGGCGCTCGATCCGGCTGATGTGGCCCGCAGCGGCGCGGTGCGTCCGGTGATGATTGAACGGCGGCCCTGGTCGCAGGTCTTTGCGCAGGATGCCGAAATGCGCGATGCCGCTGAATATGCCGAGCGCCTGTTTTCGGTCGCCTACGCCGTCGAAAACTGCGACGGCAGCACGCATCAGCCGCCGCAGTCAGTTTTTGAATACCGCCTGCGGGCCGAACAGGGCGAGCATTTCGGCTGGCAGAATTTTGGTGATCTGACCTGGGGCGATGGTTACAGCAATCTGCATTACGACCTGCCGCTGATGCTGCTGCGCGAATTTCTGCGCACGGGCGATGCGCGGGCTTTTCGCCTCGGCAGCGAAATGTCCCGTTACCGCGCTGACTGGGGGCAGTATCACGCCGATGATTACTGGGACAGCACGCGCACCTTCAACCTGCGCGGCCTCGCCTTTTATGAAAAGGGTCGTCACGGCAGCTATCGTGAACCGGTCTTTTCGCACATCTGGACTGAAGGGTTGTGGCTGTACTGGGCGCTGACCGGCGATGAAGCGGTTCACGAATCAGCCCTTGAAGCGAGCGCCGCGATTGAACGCTTCAATTTCACTTATGACAACACGCTGAGCTGGAATGAATCGCGCATGGTCGGCTGGCCCGCGCTGGCGATGATGGCTGCGTGGCGTTACAGCGGCGAAATCAGCTACCTCGCCAAAGCCCGCGATCTGGTTTACCTGCTGATTCAGGCTGAAGAGGATTACGGCAAAAAAGGTTATTACGTTGTTCCTGATTCCAACATCGGGCCAGCCACGCAGCCGTTTATGTGGAGCGGTTACGCGCAGTTCGGCGTCATCGAATTCTGGCGCGAAACCGGCGATCAGCGCACGGCTGATTTTCTGGTGCGGGTCGCTGACTGGCTGGTGGGTAAAAACAATCAGCGCCCGGTGCTGACCGGCGGCAAAACCGAAAACGGAATTTATACGCCGCTCACGACGCCTTATTTCTGGGCCGCTGACAAATCGAGCGGTGAGGCTTATGTCGTTGAAGCGATGCTGAGTCTGCCGGTGCTGACCGTTGCCGCGCGCATCACGAAACGCGCCGACCTTTACGATTATGCGCGCCGCGTCTTCCGCGACACGGCCTTTTACCGCGACTGGAACCCGGCTGCGCCAGTCACCGCAGGCAGTCATCACCTGATTAACTTCAGGTCAGATTTGTTTGCCGGATCATCACCGAAAGTTTACGGACAGACCGGCTTTGCGCTCGGCGATTATCTGGCCGAAGTCAATAATTCACTGACGCTGCCGCAAAGCGTGCCGACCATTCCTCCGCCGGTCGTCATCGTGACGCCGCCCGCAGGCAGCAGTTCACCGGCGCAAAAACCGGCTTCGTGCCTGACCGCAATGACCTTTGCCGGGCTGACGAATGTGGCGCTCAATCGTCCGGCTCTGGCTTCCAGCGTGCATCTGTGGCCCAACGCGACGGACGTTCCCGCGAGCGCCAACGATGGATTGCTTGAGGTTGCAGATGGTCGCCTTTCGCTGTGGCATTCAGAATCGAACACGAAACAGCTTGAGTGGTGGCAGGTTGATCTCGAACAGCCGACGCGCATCAGCGGCATCGAAATTCTCTTTCGCACCGAAAACAATCAGGCCCACACGCGCCGCAATTTTGAAGTGCGCGCGTCGAACGATCCGACTTTTGCCACTTCGCGGCTGATCGGCGTGCAGGGCGCAGAGGCGCATCCGTTTGGTCAGCCCTGGCAGGCGAAGTTTGAAGACAACGCCACATATCGCTACGTGCGCGTGCGCAAGACCAGCGTTGATGCTGATGAATTCGGGCAGGAGTATTTCAACCTCTCCGAAGTTCGCGTTTACGCCGCCGACCAGAAAGCCGAATACATCACGAACAGCAATTCGCTGATGGCCGTGGCTGATCTGAGGCCGAAGATTCTGATGATCGGCCAGACGCTGAATTTCACGCTCAGCAGGGTCAGCCAGTGCGGCCAGACAATCAGGCACACGGCTGCGGGCCTGCCGAAAAATGCCGTTTTTGACAGCAGCACGGGCAGCTTCAGCTTTACTCCGACCAGCGACCAGGCCGATCAGATGTATCAGGTCACGTTCCGTTCGACTGACGCGAGTTCAGAACTGGTGACGAAACTCGACATTGCCGTGATTGAGCCGGGCGCGCCGCGCGTGACGCTGCTGACGCCTGCGGGTTCGGGCCGGGTAACGAAAAATCAGAAGGCCGTGCTGACGTGGACGACCGAAGCTTCAGCGCCGGTCACGAAATATCAGATCAGGCTGTCAACCGATGGCGGTCTGACTTATCCGGATGTGATTGCCGATCTGCCCGGCACGGCGCAGCGGTTTGAATGGAAAGTTCCCGAAGCCCTGCCCGAACAGAGCAGAACCGTGCGCCTGATGGTTGTGGCGACCGACTCAAACAACCGCGCCGGACTTGATTCCACGCATCAGGATTTGCAGGTGGCTGAACCGATGGCCATCACTTCAGCCGCCAGCTACCGCACCGATGTCATGTCGCCCGGTTCAATCTGCACCATCTTCGGCGGCAGTCTGACGAGCGACGAAGGCGGCTTTGCTCAGAGCCTGCCGCTGCCGCGCGACATTCGCGGCACCAGAGTCGAAATCACCGACAGCCGGGGTCAGGTGTGGCAGGCGCCGCTGTTTTATACCAGCCCGCATCAGTTCAATCTGCTGCTGCCCGAAGAAACGGCGGCTGGCGAAGCAGTGGTCACGGTCTTTGCTTCAACCGGAGAAATTTCAGAAACCCGAATCAACGTGGCCGCTGCGGCACCGGCGCTGTTTACGATTGACGCTACGGGCGCAGGCGAGGCCGCGATGATTTCAACGGTTGACGGCGTGAAATACGAGGCGGGCGCAGTCAGGCAGGACGCGAGCCGCGATGTTTATGTGGTGCTGTTCGGCACCGGATGGCGACAGACCAGCCCTGAACAGGTCAGGGTCGAAGTCAACGGCGTCGAAGTGAAGGTGCTCTATGCGGGCAAACAGCCTGAGATGGCGGGCCTCGATCAGATCAACTTTCTGCTGCCGCGCACGCTGGGGCCGGACAGTTATTCGCTGGTCGTCAAAGCGGGCGGACAGGTGAGCAACACGACTTTGATCCGCGTGTGGTAGGCGCGGATTCGGGCTTGAAATCCTCCATCAGAACGGGGCAGGTCTGAGACGAGGGTTTCAGGAAGGGCGCGTCGCAGGGCAGGCGGCGCGCCCATCGTTTTTGTCGGTTCAGGCATATTTGGCCGCGAAGTAAAACAGCGTCACCAGCGCGACAAAGGCGAGCAGCAGCAGGGCCGTCACAATCACCAGCCGGTGATGCTGCCGGTTGACCGTTGCGGGCATGACCTGGGTAAAGAAGGTCTGCACCGAGGCAGGCTGAAGGGCCGGACTCGCAGCGGCTGAAGCGGCGTGGCTTTCAATGGTCTGACGTGAAGTTGTCGGCCCGTCCGGTTGCAGCGCAGACGAAGCTGAAGTCACCGGCTCAAAAATCGTGCGCTGTTCGGCGCGGCGGGCGCGGGGCGCTTCATCAGGCGCAATCGGAATGATCATCGAGCCTTCATTCACTGATTCACGATTGAGCGGCGCAGGCAGAGGCTCACCGGCCTGCCGCGCTGAATCTGACCGCGCAGGCGGCGCTGCACCATGAGCATTGAACCGCTGCCGCACCGGTGTCCCGCACCCGTTACAGAAGCGCGCCGTAACCCTGACCTCTTTTCCGCATTCCTGACAGAACATAGCAGGCAGTGGTTAGTGGTTAGTGAAGAGTGGTTAGTGGTCAGTGGTTAGTGAAGAGCGGGCGGTTAAGAGCAGTTCTTTCACTCTTCACTCTTCACTGTTCACTCTTCACTAACCACTGACCACTAACCACTAACCACTCTTCACTGTTTCTCCTCAATCAGTTTTGTCACCTGTTTTTCGAGTGTGCGCCAGTTGCCGGTGCCGCGCCTGATGAAACGCACATTGCCCCGGCGATCAATCAGCACCATCGTCGGCAGCGAAATGACGCTGAAGCGGTCATCATTCGTCAGATCGTCCTCGCGGTTGACGGCAACCGGCCAGGTCACGTTCTGCCGCTTCATAAAATCGCGCAGGCTGCTGAGTTCCTGTTCCGGTTTCAGGTCGTCTTCCTTGTCCGAACGCCCGTAAAAACGGGTGATGCCAACGATCATCAGTCCCCGGCTGCCGAATTTTTCCTGCAAACTGCGCAGGTGCGGAAAGGCTTCAGCCGATGGCGCGCTCCACATGGCCTGAAAGTTCAGCAGCAGCACCTTGCCGCGAAAGTCTTCGGCTTTATAAGGTTCGCCGCCAACCCATTCCTGGTACTTGATGCCTGGCGACGGGCTGTTGATGAGGCTGGCAGCGGTCAGTTCCGATTGCAGAATTGAGAGCAGGCGCGGGTCAGACAGGAAATCGAATCGTTCAATCCGGCGTCTGAATTCCATGGCTTCAGCCGTTTTGCCCAGCCGGTGCAGCGAGACAATCGTGATGGCGGCAAGCGCCGCCTGATCGTAATCGCGCGCGTCACGATTGAGCGGGTCGGTCATCTCGCGCGCGCCAAGCTGCGGCATCAGATTGAATCCGGCTCGCGCCATCTTCGCGGCCTTCTCATACTGCCCCTGGTCGCGGAATGCTTCGGCCAGATCCTTGTGCAAGGCGATGCGCGAAATCAGCAGCAGTTCATAGCCCCGGCGAAAGAGCGGCGCGCTGCGTTCAAGTGTGTCGAGCGCGCTGGCCGCTTCATCGTATTTTTCGATTTCAATCAGCGACCGCACCAGGCCGGTCAGGGCGTTGAGCGCCTTTTCACCCTTTGCCCCGCCGTCAAGAAAGCTGCGGAAAGCCTGCGCCGCAGGCCCGAACTGTTCGGCGCGCTGATACAAAATGGCCAGCGCATAAAGTTCATCGCCCTTCCAGTCAGCCGCCCTGAGTTGCGCGGTGCGCTCGGCGGCGGCGCGCACGATGCCTTCCGTCTTTGCTTCGAGTTCATCGGGGCGCACGCGCCCGCTTTCCAGATCACGATCCAGCGCCTCGGCCATCTTCGTCACCTGCTTCAGAGCTTCAGATGGCTTGCTGGCCTGGGCCGCAGCGGTAACGATCATCAATGCAGCAGTCAGGGCAACCGGCAGAGCGTGGGCAATGACCCCGCGCAGCCTTTCCGCCAGACTCAGGAAAACGCTTTGGTTCAGCATAAATCAGCAGAGGAAACTTAAGGTGGCGGCGCCATTCTAGCACGGCGGGATGAACTGGCAAGCAACACCAAACAGAAAAGGCAGGCCGGAGCCTGCCCCTGAAAAAGACGATTCACCACAAAAAGCACAGGCCGCACAAAAAAGGATGAGGCGTCATTCAGCCTGTCCTGCTTTTGCGCCTTCTGTGCCTTTTGTGGTGAATCCGCTGTCCCGGATTCTGCCGCGCAGTCGTTTATTTATCGTAATAACCGCGTCGCGTTTTCGCCACTGCGCCTTCGTGACTGAGCCTGACCGTCACTTTGCGAAACTCGCCATTGTGTTTCAACCTGTCCGGCTGATAAGCCACGCTGTAAAGCTGCTGCAATTCGGCGGCGACGCGCTGGTAAGCGTCGTGCAGGTCTTCGGCGCGCACTGCCGTAAACATCGCGCCGCCGGTCTGTTCGGCAACCGCGTCAAGCTGCTGGCGGGCGACGGCGTAACGCCGCATCAACCCCGACGAACTGCTGAACATAAAGCCCAGCTTGTCGAGTTTGTTTTCAGTGTCGAAATAGATTGGATAGATCGTCACGTCCTCTTCTGACACGCGCGCGAGCAGGTCATCAAATTCGGGCGCAGTCGGGTCAGGGCCGTGTTGCAGATTGTTGTCCACGCCATCAGTCAGCACAACGATCACGCGGCGCGTCTCGCCTGTGTCTTTCAGCAGATCAAGCGCCGTGTTCATGGCCTTGTAATATTCCGTCCCGCCGCCGCTGTGTCTGATTGAATCAATCGCCGCGCTCAGTTCCGTGCGATCAGTCACAAACGGCGTAATCAGTTTGAAGCGACGGGCAAACGTGCCAACGGCGATGCGCGTGTTCGGCTTGAGCGCGGCCACGAATTTCTGCGCCGCCTCTTTCATCTCTTTGATCTTCTTTTCAGTGCTGCCGCTCAGATCAAGCAGCATCACCAGGCTGATCGGAGCCGTGACCGGCGCGAAATGCGAAAGCTCCTGCCTGATGCCGTCCTCATAAATCGTGAAATCTTCCGCTTTGAGGTTTGAGAGCGGCTGCCCGCCTGAACTGATGGCTTTGACGTTGAGATTGACGAGGCGCGTCTCAACTTTGACGGCGTCCTCTTTGACCGGCTGTTTTTCAGGCGCGGCTTCAGTGCGTGTCGGAGCGTTGCTGTCAGCGGGTTCTGACGGCGCGGGTTCAGTTCTGACTGCCGGGGCTGGCGTGGTGACTGCGGCATTCTGAGTTGCAGGCTGAGTCGCGGCTGGGGCATCAGCGTTTTTATTCAGCACCGACAGATCGGCGCTGTAACCGCTGTCGCGTCTCATCCGGTTGCTCGTTGCGGCAGGCGAGGCAAAGCCTGCGCTGATGTTTGAATTGTCCTTCAGCCCGCCGAGCGATTTGCCAAGCAGCTCCGGCTTTTGCAGGAACCGGGCTGCGGCGTCGGGGTTGAATTTGACTTCAGCAACCACCGCTTCGCGTTCCTGAAAGGTCACGACCGCGAGCTTGATGTCTTTGCCTTCTTCCCTGGCGTAAACAAAAGTTCGCATGCCGCCGTCGCGCTTTGAATAAGTCTGCACGAGCGGATTCCAGCCTTTGGCGTAAGCCTCGCGCATCACTGCGGCAAACGAGACTTCATTCGGGCGCGGCGAAAAATCGTGATTTTCATAGACTGCGAGCTTGAATCCTTTGACTCCGGCAGGGCGAATCAGCCTGACGGCAAAATTCGCCAGGCCGAGCAGCGGGATTTTTGTGCGGCGGGCCTGATATTTATTTTCGATGTGTTTCGTGATGGCCTTGAATTCCTTGTCCTTTGCCAGAGCGGCAGCAGACGGAACGAGCAGCGCAACGGCCAGCAGCACAACTGAAACAACACGGCGCGGGCAGATCATAATTCGCCTCCTTCAGAACACAGCTTCAACGCGGGGGATGAAAGAGATGGCAATCAGGACTTGTCGTGTTTGCGGTATTTGCGGACGCCGACGCCGCTGAAATCGAAATCCAGGTCGGGAATGCCGAAGCGCCCGCGCAACTGGCCGATCTTTTCAGGATCAATCGGGCCGACGACGTTGACGACGTAAAGATGTTTCGATGACCAGACGATGGCTCCGATGCCGGTAATCAGGTCGCCATTCATCATCATATAAACTTCGGCGTTTTCGTTCTCACGTTTGCTGCGCACACCGACGATGCGTTCCCAGCCGGGCGTGCGCAACTGCGTGCGAATGCCTTCGACATCCGATTCAGAAAATTCATTGTCCCGGTCGAACTCCACGCCTTTGACGTAAACGCCCTGCAACGCCGAAATCAGTTCCTTCACCGCCGCTTCATCGGGCTTGCTGCTGTTGAGAAATTTTGACGTGAGTTTGATGAGCGAGCCGTCAAGCGTCACATCAACGGTTTCAGCGGCTTTCGGAAACAGCGTCTCCAGGTTGTCGAGGCGCAGCTTCTGCGCGTAAGCGGGCGCGAGCGCAAAGACGCAAACGAGCAGTGATGAGGCCGCCAGTCTGAATGCGAGTTTGTTCATGAATCCTCCTTTTCAGGGTCTGTTACTTGTTTGATTTTCTGGTTCCGGTGCTTTTCAGGTCGAGGTTCGGCAGTCCGAGCCGGTCACTGAGCTGCGCCAGGCGATCAATATCAATCGGGCCAATGATGTTGACGAAGACCAGTTCCTTCGGTTCGGCGGCAATGATCGTCAGGCCGAGCATGCGTTCGCCTTCATACATTGTGTGAACTTCGACCTTCATGCCTTCGCGTTTGCTGGCCACGCCGACGATGCGCGACCAGCCGGGCGTCTGCAACTGCGAGCGCACGCCGTCCAGGTCAGATGAAGCATATTCATTAGCCTTGTCGAACTGGTACACGCGCACGTAAATGCCCTGCAACCCGTTGAGCAGCGCCTTGACGGCAGCTTCATCAGGATTGCTGTCCTTCAGAAACTTTGCCGCCAGCCTGAGCGTGTTGCTTTCAATGTTGACCTCGACGACCTCACTGGCCTTGTCGGTCAGTTTGTCAAAATCAATGTGTATCTTTGCGCGCTGAAAGTTCTGCGCCGAAGCAGTGACTGCGCCCGACGCAGCGAGCAGCAGCAGGAACAGAACCGCCCGCGCTGCTGCCCTGGCTGGAATTATCTTTTTCATGATGACTGTCGTTATCTCTCTCCGTGATGTTTTGTCTTTGTTTCGTGCTGAAGCCCGGCTGGCGGCGGTTCATCGTCGGTCGCAATTCTTTCGGCAGCCTGGTTGACCTTCTGTTTCGCCTTGTTCAGTTTGCTGCTGGCAATCTGAAAGGCGAGCATGACCTGCGCCCTGGCAATTTCGCCTTCGCGTTTCATTTCCCGGTATTCGCGGTAATACCTGACACCGAAAGTCAGTCCGATGAGCAGGCAGACCAGCGCGCCAGCCGTTGAGAACTGCACTGCCGGAAGCCGGAAGAACGCCACCAGCTTCTGCCAGGGCGAAACCGGCACGGGCGGCAGTTCAGCGATGCGCGCCATCACCTTCGCGGTGAAATCGGGCGACACTTCGCGGCGCTGCAGCGCCATTCTGAGTTCATCATCAAGGCGGCTCATACGTTCACTTCTCCGAAGCAGCGCGACAGCTTGTCACGCAGGGTTGCCAGCCCGCGCTGCAAATAACTCTTGACGGTATTGACCGGCATCTCAAGCACCTCGGCGATTTCAGCCGGATCGAGGTCTTCCTGGTAACGCAGCACCACGACCATCCGCTGTTTTTCGGGCAGCGCGGCAACGTAGCGGCGCAGCTTCTGTGACAGCATCGGGTCGGGCAGCGCATCGGGCACGCGAAAGGCGTCAATCACTTCCGCGTCATCAATGCTCATTTGCAGGTGCAGCCCGAATTTCTGCCGCCGCAGATAATCAATGCAGCGATGGCTCGTCACCCGGCGCAGCCAGAATTTCAAATGCTCCGGCGATTTGATCGCGGCCAGGTTGCGGTACAGACTCAGAAACACTTCCTGCGCCAGTTCCTCGGCCAGCGCGTGATCGTGCAGAAAGTGATAAGCCAGACTGAGCACCATTGACTGATGCTCGCGCACGATTTCTGAAAACGAGGTCTGGGGGTTCCCGGCCAGCTTCACCTGCGGCTCCTTCTGACTTGATTGTTTGCTTCGCTGGAACAGCTTTTTTGCGCTGTTCACCGGTAAATACGTCAGGTGAGTGGCCGGAGAATGCAGTTTGTTGCAGAAAAATTGAATGAGCGGCAGCACGGCCCTGAAACAGGGCTGGTAAACGTAGCAGTCTCAAACAAACCGGCGGCTTCAATGAAACTGAAGCCACCCCCGTAGTAACGAATTCATTCGTTCTGCTATCAGCAATACTTACTCCGAAAACAGAACGAATGAATTCGTTACTACGGGGGTGGCTTCAGTTGTTTCCAGGTGACCGGCTTTGTGATTCGTCATCAGAATCATCAAGCCGGGACAGGTGACAGATGAGAAGTGAGAAGTGACGGAAATGACGGGCTAAAAACTCAGATTAATTCCGGCGCGAATTGAATGCTCCCTGATGCGCTCCAGCACTTCGACGGCGAGCGCGAGGGCGCGGCGTCCGTCGCTGCCGGTGACGACAGGTTCTGTGCGCTGGCGCACCGCTTCAACGAACGCTTCAATTTCAGCCAGCAGCGGTTCGCGTTTCGCAATCTCAAGCGGCGCGGCCACAATGTCAGGGCGCGGCGAGCCGGGCACGGGAACCAGTTTACACATCCCGACCGACTGCTCAGCGTAATCGAGCGAATAATATTCACCGGGCTGAAAGACGCGCAGCTTGCGCAGGCGTTCGCCCGACACGCGGCTTGCGGTAATGTTCGCCACACAACCGTCAGCAAATTCAAGGCGCGCGTTGGCGAGATCAATTTTCGGCGTCAGAATCGGAATGCCGACGGCTTCAATCTTCTCCACTTCCTGCCCGACGAGCGTTGCAATGATGTCGAGTTCGTGCACCATCAGATCCATCACCACATCAATATCAAGCGAGCGCGGCGTGAAGATGCCCATGCGATGCGCTTCAAAAAAACGCGGGCGGGTGACGCGCTGCTGCAACGCGCGAAAGGCCGGATTGAAGCGTTCGATGTGGCCGACCTGAAGCGTCAGACCTTTTGCCTGAGCCAGCGCGATCATTTCATCGGCTTCAGCGAGCGTGTGCGAAATCGGCTTTTCGACCAGCACGCTGATGCCCGCGTCAAGACACGCGCAGGTGATTTCGTGATGACTGACAGTCGGCGTGGCCACACTGACGGCTGCGACGTGACCGAACAGTTCGCGGTAATCGCGGATGAAACGAGTGTTGTATTTTTCAGCAATCGCTTTTCCGGCGGCTTCGTTCGTGTCGCAGACGGCGACGAGTTCGGCTGATTCAAGCGCGGCATAAATGCGGGCGTGTTCGCGGCCCAGATGCCCTGTGCCAATGACTGCGGCTTTCAGTTTTTCGGTCATAGTGTTTCAGTGATTGAATTGAAATGAACTGACGCGGTGATCTTCGCCTGTGACGAGCGGCACTTTCAAGGCCTGCGGGGCGAAGTAAGGCGCGTGCAGTCCGCTGGCAATCAGGATGTGATCCGGTTATCCTCTGCGCTTGCTCAGGCGCCTGTGATTTCATCCCTGCTGAATTATCAATCGTGCCGGAACTTAAAACTGCGAGACAGGAACGATACTGCCTGATGGCCCTGCTGCTGCTGGGCGCAGGCATTTTATTTTACGGGCTGGGCCGGTTGCCGATGATCGGGCCGGATGAGCCGCGCTATGCCGAAGTCGCGCGCGAAATGTTTATCTCAGGCGACTGGATCACGCCGCGCCTCGGCGGGATTCACTGGTTTGAAAAGCCCGCGCTGACTTACTGGCTGGTGGCGAGCGGCTTCACGCTGTTTGGCGTGTCGGAATGGGCGGCGCGCTTTTTTATCGCGCTGAGCGCAGGAGCGAGCGCGCTGCTGCTCTATTTTTTCGGCAGGCGCGTGCGGTCAGTGATGTTCGGATACCTCAGCGCAACGGTGCTGCTCTCAAGCGGCATCTGGCTCGGTTTCGGGCGCGGCGCAACTTTCGATACGCCGCTGGCAATGACGATGGAGCTGTCATTGCTGGCGTTTTATTTGTGGGATCGGGAGCAGAGCGAAGGCGGCACAACAAATTTCTGGTGGTATGTGTGCTGCGCCGGACTCGGGCTGGCCGTGCTGGCGAAAGGACTGGCGGGCATTGTGCTGCCGGGCGGCGTGATCGGGCTTTATTTGCTGCTTGCGCGCCGGATGCTGAACCTGCTGAAACGTCCGGCGCTGCTTGTCATCGGCGCAGTTATTTTTCTGGCGATTGCAGCGACGTGGTACGGGCCGATGTTTGCGCGGCACGGGCGCGAATTCTGGAACGAGTTTTTTCTGGCGCATCACTTTCAGCGATACCTGACGAACAAGTATCAGCATCCGCAGCCGGTCTATTTTTTCGCGGCAATTGCGCTGATGGGCTGCGTGCCGTGGACGTTTCACCTGATCGCGGCGGCGCAGCAGGCAGTCAGAAGATGGCGCGACTATACGGCAAAGGAAATTGCCGAGCCTGACCGGATGCGCCTGTTCATCTGGTTGTGGGCGCTGCTGCCGGTCATCTTTTTTTCATTCTCAGGTTCGAAGCTGCCGGGTTACATCCTGCCTGTCTTTCCCGCGATTGCGCTGCTCGTCGGCGGTGAACTTGAAAGAGTGTGGACTGAGGGCGCAACACGACTATTCAGATGGATGAGTACGCTCAACGGCCTGCTGCTCGTTGTGATTGCGGCTGTGGTCTGGTTGCGTGGCAGCACTGAAATGGGCGCGGGTGAAGATCAGGCGCGCATTGCTTCAGCGGTGGTGATGGCGGTGGCAGTGGTTTATCTGGCACTGGTGTGGGTGCGACGTGAAAAGGCGGCGACGCTGCTGCTGCCTTTCGGGGTGCTGGTGATTGTGCTGGCTGCAAGTCAGCTTTTGTTTGCGGGACTGGGGCGACAGGAATCAATGCGCGAATTGTCGCAACTGGCGCTGCAAAAGGCCGCGCCTGGCGAACGATTGATTTTTTACATCAACACGGAACAGAGCCTGAATTTTTATGCGCCTGATTTGCCGCTGCGCGATGAAAAGGCCGCAATGCTGACGCTGATGACGACTGATGAAATTGTGGCGCGGCTGAAAGAAGAGCATCTGCCAGGCCTGCTCGTCATCGCGCTGCAACGATGGAGCGGCACGCTTGGCGATGATGAGCGTCTCAGCGTCGAACGCCTGGGCGAGCAGCCGCGCGCCAATCGTCACCGGGACGGGCTGGATAATCTGGTCTTAATGCGCGTTCGGCTGCGTGCGGGCAACTGAAGAATTATTCAGCGCGGCTCTGGTTTCATTCACCGGCTGCCCCGCTTCGCGCGGCATGGCGCGGCGAAAGTAACTGACGATGCGATCATCGTAAGTGGCCTGCTCTGATCCGTCGAGCCGTGAAACGCGGCTGTGATCGAATGTCACCATCTCTTTCTGACCGCTCGACACAGCAAACAGGTCGCGCATCGAATGATCAAAGGCTCCGGCTGAATTGCTGGTCACGAACCAGACTTTTTGCGCGCTCAGTTTGCTGACGGCCTCCTCAACTGAGGTGCGCTGATACCTGCCCAGGAAATAGCACTTCAATCCGAGATTGAGAAAGCCATCCAGTTCGGTTCCGGCGTTGCTGAACATTTCGCCCATCAGCGAGCGCGTCAGAATGCCCGGATCACGATAAGCTCCGTCGGCAATCACCGTGCGAATGGCCGGATCACGATGCGCCGCCACAAGCGCGGCATAACCGCCGAGTGACACGCCATACAAACCAATGCGCGAACCGTCAACGAGCGGCTGGCCCGTGTTCGTTTTCATCTGCTTCAGAAAGCTGACTGCCGCCAGCACATCCTCGCCTTCGTATTCACCGAGCGAAGTCCAGGCCACCGGGCTGACACCGTGACCGCGCAGGTCAGGCAGCAGGACGTGATAACCCGCTTCGCGCAGGCGGACACCGAGATCGAGCAGTTCTGAACGATTGCGCCCGTAACCGTGATTCAGAATGATGGCTGGCGCGCCGACCGCGCCGCGCAAAAACCAGCCGACAGCCTTCGTGCCGTCCTGATTCGGCCAGTTCTCTTCGCTCCAGGCCAGGCTGCTGCCGGTCAGCATTGAAAACTGCTGCGGCGTGACATCTTCCATCGCCCGCTTCGGGTGCGTCACCAGATAGACCAGATAACCGGCGAAGAGTCCAAGCACAACCAGCACACCTGCCATCGCAGGCAGCAGGGTGCTGAACAGACGAACCATAAAATTGCGCTGTTTGATAGCCATGAGAGATTACCTGTGGTCACGGGCTGTCCGAATGAGGGACTTGCTTCTGCGGGTTGTTCGGGCAAAATGTCGAAGCGGGGTTTCAGGTGGGGCCTGATTTGCGAATGAAATATAACATATCGGCGCTGACGGCTCACAGCAAAAAGAATTACGGCGCGCTCCCGCCGCGCCGCCAGAATGGAGAAAGCAGTAGTGGGACAGAACGATCATCTGATTCAGGCGCTGGCTGCTGATGCAACCGTGCGAGGCATTGCCGCCGTGACAACTAATCTGGCCGATGAGGCCGCCGGACGACACGGCGCATCGCGCACAGCGGCGGCGGCGCTGGGCCGCGCCATGACCGGCGCGCTGATGCTGGGCCGCACATTCAAGGATCTCGAACGCATTACGCTCCAGTTCCGGGGTGACGGGCCGGTGGGCGGCATCACCGTTGAAGCCAGTTCACAGGGCACGGTGCGCGGATATCTGAAAAATCCGGCAGCGGAACTGCCGCTTAATGAGCGGGGCAAACTGGACGTGGCCGGTCTGGTGGGCAAAGGGCTGCTGCACGTGATTCGTGAAGCGGCTTACGAAATCGGCTTTACGAAAGAACCTTATTACGGTTCGGTGCCGGTCGTGTCCGGCGAGATTGCCGAAGACCTGGCTTATTACCTGTCGGCTTCGGAACAGATTCCTTCGGCGCTGTCGCTCGGCGTGTTTGTCGGGCCGGACGAAATGCGCGCAAGCCGCGTGCTGGCGGCGGGCGGCTTTCTGATTCAGACGCTGCCCGGCGCTGATGAAACAGTCATTGCCGCACTTGAAGCATCAATTGCGCGGGTGCCGCACGCGACTGAAATGATTCGCCAGGGCGCAGATGCACGCGAGATTCTGCAAATCGCGCTCGGCGGTCTGCCGTTTGAAGTGCTGGAAGAAAGGCCGCTTGAGTTTCGCTGCAACTGTTCGTATGAACGCGCCTTCAATATTGTCTCGGCGCTCGGTCGTGACGAAGTGGAAGACATGCTGGAAAAAGACCGGGGCGCGGAACTGACCTGCCATTTTTGCAGCGAGGTCTATTATCTGGATGAAGCCGCGCTTGAAAAAATTCTCGCCCCGCCTGTGGTGATGTAATCCGCGTGGCAGTGGCTGGAACAGACAAGCCACGAATGAACACGAATTTCCACGAATCAAAGCTCAGTCGTAACATGACAGATGCGCTTTCAATTTGTGAAAATTCGTGTTCATTCGTGGCCGATTTTTTTCTCCTCACTGAAACATCATCATTTGCCGAACCGCAGAATCCGAGGCTCAACTTTTTCGCCGCCGCTGCCGATAAGAGCAGAGGATGATTGTCCGGGGAGTGCGTGCTGATCGGCCCTCCCGCCAGTCTCTCCGGTGATCTCCTTTCATTGATCCTGTCCCACGGGGAAGTTGTCATGAGCCTTCGCGGAGAAATACAGACGATGCCACTGACTGATCTCTTTCAGTGGCTGGAAATGATGCGCAAGACCGGCATTTTGAGCATCGAACACAATCACACACAGCAGAAGTTTTATCTGCACGAAGGCCTGATTGCGACTGCCACCTCGACGCGCTGGCACACCACTGATTCGCAGGACAATGTGCGCTGCATCTTCACTGAGACGCTGCAATGGACGGAAGGCCGCTTTACTTTTACCGAAGCTCCGCTGCCGCCGGAAATCACGCAGGTCAGTCTGAAACTCGGTGTGCAGCAACTGATGCTCGACATTTACCGCGAAGTAGCCGGGACGGAAGAAGCCGCGCGCGCCATGGGCGCAGAGGTCTGCGATCTTTACCGCGCCGCTCCGGCCTTTCTGCCAGCGGGCATGTTCAGACTGGCGGTCATTGGCAGACTCTTGCAGGACAGATTTGAAGTGCCGGTGCTGCCAACCATCGTCAAAAAAGTCATGGAGATCACGCAGCGCGATGATTATTCGCTGCGCGCCCTGAGCAACGTCATCAGCGCCGATCAGGTGCTGGCGGCGCAGATCATCAAGCACGCCAACTCAGCCTCTTTTTCAGGCTCACGCGAAGCCGATTCGCTGCCTGCGGCGATTCAGCGGCTCGGCTCACAGGCCGTAACCAATGTGGTGATTGCCGTTTCCATGCAAAGCCAGCGGCAGGGCCGCGACATCTTTCTGGCGCGCAAGAAGGAATTGTGGAAACACTCGCTGGCCTGCGCGCTGCTGGCCCGCGTCATTGCTTCAACCGTGCGCTTTGACCGCGACGTGGCTTTTCTCTGCGGGCTGATGATGGATTTCGGCAAAAGCGTGCTGCTCTCGCTGATTCAGGACGTGATGACCGAAGAGCCGCAGTGGCAGCGTTCACCGACCGAAATGGTTGAAATGATCCTTGACACTTATCACCCCAGAGTTGGCGGCGTGGTAGGTGAAAAGTGGCATCTGCCCGCCACTGTTCTTGAAGCCATCACCTGTCATCACCTGCTGACTGCGGCCAGAGAACACCGCGCGTGGGCAGCCATTGCCAGCCTCAGCGACACGGTCGCCAATTACTGCGCAGGGCTGGTCAAAACACGAGTCGTCGGCCAGTCGGCTTCGGGCAATTCAGTCGCTGATGCGCCTGACGATCTGAGCGAAATGATAAAACTGCCAGCGGTCACGACGCTCAATCTGACTGCTGAACAGTTGCGCTTCATCATCGAACGCGGGCCGGAGTGCCTTAATTTCGCGCAGGATTTTCTGGTCAGATGAAACCTCACCCCCGCTCAGCCGGACCAACAGGCCGGAAAAAGATCGCTGCCGGTTCTGATTTTTCTCAAGCCTGCCCGCTCACCTGCCGATAAGTCGGGCGACAAAGTGTTCGGGGCTGCAACATACACATTTTTCCGGCCCTGACCTTTTTCGGAATCCTCTGCCTTTCCAGAGCGCTTATCCAGAGAGGAAAAGACATGGAGCTTCACGGTGATATTCGGCTGATGCCATTGACTGATGTCTTTCAATGGCTCGAACTCAGGATGAAAACCGGAGTCCTGAAAATCGAGAACGGAATTGCGGAACACAGGTTTTATCTGAAGGACGGAATGATTGTGACGGCCACTTCTCCGCGCTATCACACAACTGACAGCGAAGAGAATGTCCGCTACCTGCTTGGTGATTCGCTGCGCCTGATCACCGGGCGTTACGGTTTCATTGAAGGCCCGCTGCCTGAAGAGATCGCGGCGGTCGAACTGCGACTGGAAGGCCCGAAACTGATTGCCGAGATTTTTCAGCAGCCTGACCCGCAATCAGAAAAAGCGTTGATGACGGCTGTCGCGGGCGGCGGTTCACCCCGGTTCTGCGAGCCTTTCCGCCCGGCTGAAGAATTGCGCCTGGCCATTATTGACCGGCTGATTCTGAATGATTTCAAGGTTCCGCTGCTGCCCACCATCGTCAGGAAAGTGCTGGAAATTACCCGGCGCGATAATTATTCGATCAGCAAACTGGGCAGCGTGATTATGGCCGATCAGGTGCTGGCCGCGCAGTTGCTCAAATATGCCAACTCACCGCTTCATGCCGGTGAACGCGAAGTTGATTCAATCGGCGCAGCCATTCAGCGGCTGGGCGCGGCGGCGGTCATCAATCTGACAATTGCGATTTCGCTGCAAAGTGCGCGCACGGGCCGCGACATTTTTCTGAAGCAGCGCCAGCAAATCTGGCAGCAGTCGCTGGCCTGCGCGCTGATGGCGCGGGTCATCGCTCAGACGCTGAAGGTGGATCGTGAAACCGCTTTCCTGTGCGGGCTGCTGATGGATTTCGGCAAGATCGTGCTGCTCTCGCTGATTCACGATGTCATGAGAAGCGATGCCCGGCTGCAAAGAGCGCCGGTCGGTTTTGTCGGCGAAGTGCTGGAAAGTTATCACTGCAAGGTGGGCGGCATCGTGGCTGAAAAATGGGCGCTGCCGACGCCGGTGCGCGAAGCCATTACGTTTCACCACACGCCCTCGCTGACGCCTGATTACAGCACCTGGGCGGCAATTGCCAGTCTCAGCGATTCGCTCGCCGCGCACTGCTCGGAATCCGAAGACGCGCAGGATCAGGCTGAAGTGGAAAAGCTGGTCGTTATTCCGTCCGCCGAAATGCTCGGCCTGTCGGTTGCGCAGATGAAAGTGATTCTTGAATACAGGCCGGAATGCCTGCGGTTTTCGCGGGACTTTCTGGTGCGATAAAACACAGCGGGCGTCAGGCAGAAACCAGCGACGAATAAACCTGCTGGTTTCTGCCTGACGCCCGCCACGCTTTGCCGCGCCGGTTAATCTGCGGCCAGCCTCTGCTCACGATCCAGGTGCGTTGACAATGAATCGCGCCAGGCCGATTCAAGCGCGCCGACCGGTTGCTCAATCAGCGGCTGCCCGTCCATCGTGACACTCAGCACATTTCCTCCGACCTCGCCAATCACCGCGCAGGCTGCGCCTGCCTGCTGCGCCAGTTCCTGCACGCGCCCGACGTTTTCCGGTTTCACTGTCAGCACGATGCGTGACGGCGATTCGCCAAAGAGCAGCGCTGCCCGGCTGACAGTTTCATCAGCGCCTGCCACTGACGGCTTCAATGCCGCAGGCAGATCAACGCGCGCGCCGGTTGCCTGGTGGCGATAATGCGAGAAGCAGCTTTCAGCCAGCGCCACCGCCAGCCCGCCATCTGAACAATCGTGCGCCGAACAGACCAGCCCGGCCTGAATGGCTTCAAGGCAGACGCGCTGCACTGCCAGTTCAGCCTGCAAATCAAGCTGCGGCGCATCACCTGCGACTTCGCCCGTGATCGTCGCCAGCAGTTCGCCTGCCCCCAGATCGGCCTTTGATTCACCGAGCAGCAGAATCACGTCGCCGACTTCGCGGAACCATTGCGTGGTGATGTGCCGGGCGTCTTCAATGATGCCGAGCATGCCGATGACCGGCGTCGGATAAATTCCGCGCCCTTCGGTTTCGTTATAAAAACTCACGTTGCCACCCGTCACCGGAGTATTGAAGGCGCGGCAGGCTTCGCTGATGCCGTCAATCACGTCGCTGAAGGCTTTCATTACTTCGGGCCGTTCGGGACTCGCAAAGTTCAGGCAGTTGGTAATCGCCAGCGGGCGCGCGCCGCTGCACACCACGTTGCGCGCGGCTTCAGCGACGGCGAGCTTTGCGCCTTCACGCGGATTGACCGCGCAGTAACGACCGTTGCCGTCAAGCGACATCGCCAGCGAACGCCGCGTCTCCTTGACGCGCAGCACCGCCGCATCAGAACCCGGCAGGACAACGGTGTTCGTGCGCACCATATGATCGTACTGCTGATAAACCCACTGCTTCGATGCGATGTTCGGCGTGACGACGAGCCGCCGCAGCACTTCATTCATCAACTGATCGCTGCCGACCTGAGCCGCAACGGCTTTGAGTGCAGCCGCAACTTTCGGCGTCACGTCTTCAGGCGGCCTGACTGCGGCGGCCATCGGGCGATGATATTTCGGCGCTTCGTCCGTCAGCGCCGTATTCGGAATGTCAGCGACGAGTTCACCCTTGTGCCACGCGCGCAGGCGCGGCTCGGCAATCACTTTGCCAATCGTGGCGACATCGAGATCCCACTTGCGGAAAATATCGAAGACCTGATTTTCGTGGCCGGGCCGCGCCACGAGCAGCATGCGTTCCTGCGATTCAGACAGCATCATTTCGTAAGCCGTCATATTCGGCTCGCGCTGCGGCACCAGATCGAGATTGATTTCAACGCCCGTGCCTGCGCGCGCGCCCATTTCGCACGATGAACAGGTCAGGCCCGCCGCGCCCATATCCTGAATGCCGATGATTGCGCCTGAGCGCATCGCTTCAAGGCAGGCTTCGAGCAGCAGCTTTTCCGAGAACGGATCACCGACCTGCACGGTCGGACGCTTTTCCATCGCGGCTTCGTCAAACTCAGCCGAAGCCATCGTCGCGCCGTGAATGCCATCGCGCCCGGTCTTTGAGCCGACATAAATCACCGCATTGCCGACGCCTTCAGCCTTGCCATAAAAAATCTGCTCGCGCCGCACGATGCCGAGCGCAAAGGCATTGACCAGCGGATTCATCGAATAGCAGTCAGCGAAATAAACTTCGCCGCCCACTGTCGGCACCCCGAATGCGTTGCCGTAATCACCCAGGCCCTTGACCACTCCGGCCATAATCCGCCGATTGCGCGCAATCGTTCTCGCCGAAGTCTGTTCATTCGTTTCATCAATGTCAGCGTCACGCACCGGGCCGAAGCGCAGTGAATCCATCGCCGCGACGGGACGCGCGCCCATCGTGAAAATGTCGCGCAGAATCCCGCCGATGCCGGTCGCTGCACCCTGGTAGGGTTCGATGAATGAAGGGTGATTGTGCGATTCGATCTTGAAGGCCACGCACCAGCCGTCACCGATGTCCACGATGCCTGCGTTTTCGCCCGGCCCCTGCACCAGACATTCGCCTTCGACCGGCAGGCGTTTGAGATGCACCTTCGATGACTTGTACGAGCAATGCTCCGACCACATCACCGAAAAGATGCCGAGTTCGGTCAGGTTCGGTTCGCGGCCCAGCAGTTGTTTGATGTGTTCGTATTCTTCAGCAGTGACGTTGTGCTGTGCGAGAATTTCAGGAGTAATCATAGTCATCAATTGCAGATTTGAGATTGCAGATTGCAGTCTGACAACACTCCGGGATTTCCTTTTTCAAATCTCAAATCTCAAATCTCAAATCTGTAATCCCCTACCGTGTCTTGAGCATTTCACCGACAGCGACGGCCAGGGAGCGAAAGACGATGCGCCCGTCGTGACTGTTGAGCAGGTCTTCTGAGGCGCGTTCAGGATGCGGCATCAGGCCCAGCACGTTGCGTTCGCGGTTGCAGATGCCTGCGATGTTGTGCAGCGAACCGTTCGGATTGGCCTCATCTGTGACGTTGCCTGCGGCGTCGCAGTAACGAAACACGACGCGGCCTTCGCCTTCGAGTTCGGCGAGCGTCTCCTGATCGCAGAAGTAATTGCCGTCACCGTGCGCGACCGGCAGACTCAGCACCTGGCCTTCAGTGCAGACTTGTGTAAATGGTGTGTCGGTCTGCTCGACGCGGATGTTGACGTGTTCGCAGACGAATTTCAGATCGCGGTTTCTGAGCAGCGCGCCGGGCAGCAGCCCGGCTTCGCAGAGAATCTGAAAGCCGTTGCAGATGCCCATCACCAGCCCGCCCTCGTTCGCAAATTTAACGACCGAATTCATCACGGGCGAGAAGCGCGCAATCGCTCCGGTGCGCAGGTAATCGCCGTATGAAAATCCGCCAGGCAGGATGATCGCGTCAAAGCGGCTGATGTCTGATTCCTTGTGCCAGATAAAGTCAACCGGCTGCCCGATGACCTTGCTGATGACGTGGTAGGTGTCGTGATCACAGTTTGATCCGGGAAAAACAACGACGCCGAACTTCATTGAACTGTGGTGTCCTTTGGCTCAAAAGGTGTGAAGCTAAGACAGGTTTTTACTACATCGGTCGGCGATTGTCCAATCAGTTCGGCTTCTCCATCGTGCGGGCGAGCGATTCAGCCGCAACCTGGCGCGGCATGCTGACGATGGCCTGCACACGCTGTCCCGTATGCGAAACTTTGATATTGCCAATCAGGTCTTTGGCCGATGGATCTTCGTTGCGCAGCTTCGCCGCCAGCACCATCAGCGTTGCGGCCTGGGCCAGTTGCGCGGCCATCTCTTCGCTGGGCGCAAAGCCGACGGCGCGCAGTTCGGCGCGATCATTGATTTCCAGAATCATGCTGATCGAAGAAAGCATATAGAGCGGCCCCAGCGCCCTGCTTTCGCTGACTGCCTCAAGAATGGCGAGCGCCGCGCGATCAACGTCAGGATTGCCTGATGGAATGATAACCTTGTAATCCGAAAGCGAGCCGTCAGGATTGATTTTGCCTGCCACGCCGATCTTCAGCTTGTTTTCATTGTAGACCAGTGTGCCGGCCTTTTTGGCTTCGTAAAGACGCTGAATCTGCTCCTTGATCGGGCGCGTGTTGATTTTGCCGAACGGAGCAGGCGTGGGCGAAGGCCTGGGAGTGGGTTCAGCTTTGGCCGTCCGGGTCGGCTGTTCCTTTGCTTTCTGCTGCGCTTCAGCCTTTCGTTTTTCGGCAGCCAGCCTTTCGCGTTCGAGTTGCCGCCTGCGCCGTTCCTCTTCAAGACGACGTTCGGCGGCGGCTCTGGCCGCATCAGGCGCAGCCGCAGGCGCGCGAAAACCGCTGTAACCGGGCGGGTATCTGAGTTTTTTATTTGAGAAATCAATCAGAATGGCCGTGTTGTAATCTTCGTCAACAACAGCGACCTTGCGCAGATTCAGCGCAAAGGCAAAGTACGGATAAAGCCACATTCCGGTCACGACCAGCAGGTGCAGCGCGACTGATGCCACCAGCAAACGACTGAGACGACGCCTGAATTTTGCGGTCGTCTCAAGCGGCTTCACCGACTGATCGGCTGGAAAAATTTCCTGAATTACCGGATTGGTCATGCCTGCTGTTCCTGCCCTGCATTCAGCCATTTCAGAGAATGTTCAGATGCAAAGGGCAGATCAAAAGTTCGTCATTCAAAATTGCCGGACTATCCGCCAGCAGAAACCCGACGCGATTATAAGTGACAGTGCGCAGCAGGCCAACGCGGGGTTTGTGTGAAAATTATGTGCGGGGGGTGAATCAGGAAGGAGCGCAGGACAGGGGCGATCAGCGATCACTTTCAATCTGGCGCATCAGGGCGACGGCTTCACGATCCTGCGGGTCGAGTTCAACGGCCTGTTTGCCGTGCGCCAGGGCGCGGGCGCGATCACCCCGCGCCAGGTAAATCCGGCCCAGCCCGACGTGCGCACCGACCAGGCGCGGGTTCCAGTACACGGCTGCCGACAGGGCGCTGATGGCGTTTTCGATTTCACCGCGTCGCTGAAAAATCTGCCCGCGCAGCAGGTGCGCTTCAGCCAGCGTCGGGTCAGCCGTCACGACCCGCTGCAATTCAGCCAGGGCTTCAGCATCGTTCTTTGCCTCAAACAATTCGCGGGCGTGCGCCATCGCCTGCTGCACGCCGGGCTGCGAACGCGGCACATCGGGCGTGCGGCGCTGCTGACGAGTGAGCCGGTAAAAAGCCTGGTGATTGAAATCCGTCTTCAACCGGATGAGCGTCGGAATCTTGTCCGGCGTGACTTCCCATTTGGCGTAATTGCCCAGGTAACGCCGCGCCTCCTGATCAACCTGGTCAGCTTCGGCCTTTCTGCCGACCGCAGCCAGGCATTTGGCCAGCAGGTAAAGCGCCTCGCCATCGCGGTTGCTGGCTTTGACGACCTCACGCAGATGCGGAATCGCCTGCTCGAAGTTTTTTGCCTTCCAGAGCGTGTAGCCGTAATTGAAGCGCAAATCCAGATCCTTCGGGCTGACTTCAACACCGCGTTGCAGCACGGGCGAAGCGCCGAGCAGATCGCCTTTGGCGGCGAGCAGCGCGCCCGCGTTATTGAAGACCTCAACCATCGGCAGCGGCGCTACCAGCTTTTCATAGGCCGCCGCTGCTTCGTTGACGTAGCCGGTATTCCACGCCGCCAGGCCGTAAAAATACTGCGCTTCGAGATAGTGCGGGTCGTCGCGGTTCACGAGGCTGAGCGTTTTGGCCGCTTCGGCAAAATTGCGCTGCCGGTAATAGAGCGTGCCGAGTTCATAGGCAGCCTGCGCGTAATGCCCGGCTCCGGCATCGGTGTCATATTCCTGCATGGCGCGGCGCAGAAAGTTTTCGCGCAGTTTTTCGTCCGCCGTCAGAATGCCTTTGACAAAACTTTCAAAGGCGCGTGGCGGAATGCTGCGGGCGCGGCTGATCATCTTTTCGCGGGTGTAAGGCTGCGCCGGATCGCGTTCGTAGAGAATATTCCACGCCAGTTGTCCCTGCATCACCTGCAAATCGGTGAGCGGGCCGCTGAAGTTGAAAACCTTGTTGCCGACCAGACGGCCTTCGCGAGTTTCGATCAGTTTGGCCGTGATCGCAATCGTCACGTTGTTCTGATCGCCGCCGATATCGTAATCACCCACCAGCACCAGATTGGCCTGCGCCGTCTCAGCTACCCTGATCATCGCCGCCCGCGCCAGAATCGTGCCCGTGCGCAAACCCAGCCGTTCATAAGCCAGATTGCGCTCATCACGACTGAGGACGACCAGGCCCGGCGTGTCGAGCAGATCGGACATGGAAACGGCGAAGCTTTCGCCAATCCAGTGGTATTCCGGTTTACCCGAAATGTTTTCAAACGACATCGTCAGCATCGTGTCACCGGCCCGCGCCGTCAGCGTGCTGACGACACACAGAACCAGGAGACACAAAAGTGTCCGGCCAGACCTGCTGACCTGTTTTCGGCAAAGGCTCAAACTGAGTGTGATTGTTTTCATCCCTGTGGCTTCTGCGATTTTGTTGTGTCGGCAAATTGAAAAAGCCGCCCGGTACTCGCAACCTGCCAGACAACCGAGGCGGCGAAAACGGGCGGCTTTTTCCAATCCTGGTGGCGTCCCGTCCGGAATCTGAACCCGTGTTACCGCCGTGAAAGTCCGAACCGGGCACTTTGAACAGATTTGTCTGAGCCGACAGGAAGCAGCACACTCCCTGTGTTTTCAACGTACCAGACAAGCTGCCATCCTGCGCCTGCTGGCACGGCCTGAGACGCATCTGTTACCACTTTCGTGACCACAGCGTGACCGGCTTGCAGGCATTTCTGCCTGTTTTACCTGCTGCGGTTTTTCAGGTCAGAAAGTCTGTCACAAGCAGTCGGGTGATGCAACCAGATAGTAAGTGTTCCTCTGAAGGGGCTGAGTCCACACACCAGAAATTATCACAGTGCTGGCCGGATGGCATTCAGTCCACCGTTGCTCCGCGCAGGCGGTGGCGGGTGATGCTGGCAATGACCACGATCAGTTCCGCCGGTTCGACCGGTTTGGCAAGGTGCATCTGAAAGCCTGCTGTGAGCGCGCGGCGACGATCTTCAGCACGGCTCAGAGCCGTCAGCGCAATGGCCGGAAGGCGCGCGGCAGGGGAAATCCCCCGCTGCGCTTCAAGGTCGCGGATGCGACTCAGCACCTCATAGCCATCCTCATCCGGCATGGTAATGTCACAAACCAGCACGTCGAATTGATGCACGCTCAGCAGTGCCAGGGCTTCGTGACCGGAAGCGGCGGTCAGAGCTGCTGCGCCCCATTCATCAAGGATCTTCGACACCAGCAACCGCGCTTCCTCCTGATCATCCACCACCAGCACGCGCACGCCGTCCAGTCGCGGCAGATTATCGAGCGGCAAAGCCTGCGGCCCGGTGTGCGCTTTGGCGACCGCTCGCACCGATGACTGCGGCGCGATGAACTCGGCTGACTGTAATGGCAGCGTGACGGTGAAGGTGGCGCCCTGCCCGGCTCCGGCGCTGGCGGCTGTAATCAGGCCGCTGTGCAGTTCGACCAGTTCCCTGACCAGCGCGAGGCCGAGGCCCAGGCCGCCGTGTCGCCGGGTGTGCGACATATCGTGCTGACTGAATCGTTCAAACAGATGCGGCAGAAATTCCGGTTCAATGCCTTTGCCCGAATCACTGACGATGATGCGGGCCTGTTCGGAGTCCCGCTCCAGGCGCAGTTCGATGCGCCCGCCTTCGGGCGTGAATTTGATCGCGTTCTGGAGCAGGTTCCAAGCGATCTGCCGCAACCGGGCGGCATCGCCGATGACCATCACCGGTTCATCACCGAGCCGGGCGATGAGGTTAATCTTCTGAGCCTCAGCAGCGGGCCGCACGACCGAGAGCGCCTCTTCCAGCACGAAACGCAGATCAGTGGGCGCAGCCTCGATTTTCAGCTTGCCGCTGATGATGCGGGCCGTATCGAGCAGGTCTTCAATAAGCTGCTGCTGCATCCTCGCGCTGCGTTCGATGATGTCGCAATAATGAACGACCGTCGCCGCATCGCTGGCCTGCGCACGCGCCAGCCGCGTGTAGCCGAGAATGGAATTGAGCGGATTGCGCAGTTCGTGCGAAACGACCGAGAGGAATTCATCCTTGGAGCGCGTGGCCGCTTCGGCTTTGGCGCGCAGTTCCTGCTCCTGAGCCAGCAGGAACTCACGTTCGGCTTCGGCGCGTTTGCGTTCAGAAATGTCCCAGGCCGCGCCACGCAGGCCGCTGATGGCTCCCGTTGCATCGCGCAGCGGTTCGGTCTTGTAATCGAAGTAATACCTGTGGCCATTGAATGGGACACAGACTTCGCACCGCTCGCCCTTTCCCCCGTCCAGCACGCGCCGTTTGATTTCCACCAGTTCACGCACTGCTTCAGGCGGAAGGATTTCATCATCGCGCCTGCCGAGAATCAGGCGCAGGTCTGTGACGGGCAGCAGCGAATTGTAAACCCAGGTAAACCGCAACTCGCGGTCACAGGTGAAGACAACCACCGGCGAGCCTTCGAGGGCGATGCGATAGCGTTCCTCGTTTTCGCGCAGCGCCTCCTGTGCCTGTTTCTCTTCGGTGATTTCGAGAGTAATCGCGCCAATGCCGAGCAGGATGTTGTCAGCCGTGCGCACCGGGTAGTAACTGGCAATCCAGTGCCGCTGCTGGCCGGGCCGGGCCGGTGTTGCGCCGGACACTTCCAGGTCAACCACCGCCTGGCCGGTGTCCCTGACCTGCCGCAGCCGGGACTCGATCTGCGGGCCGATTTCAGGCAGCAGTTCGCTCACCATTCTGCCCGGGTACGCTTCCTTCGGAATGCCGTCCATCAGCGCAACGCGGTCATTCACGGACAGGTATCGCAGTTCCGGATCAAAGAGCGCAATTCCGACCGGCGCGTAGGTAATGAGGCTTTCAAGTCGGGCCAGCAGTTCCCGCACTCTGTTTTCGGTCTGACGGCGTTCGGTGATGTCGTTGAAAACAATGCCGACGCGATGCAATTCGGCAGGGCCGACGCGAAAGGCGCAGACATCGTAATAGCGTCCCAGGGCGGCTGCCGGATTCTCGAAACGAAGCGTTTCGCCAGTGAGTGCAATGCGGCCATAAATATTGAACCAGTATTGTTCGTGGTTCGGCGCGATTTCGCGCATCAGCCTGCCCCTGGCATCCCTGATGCCGGTCTGTCGCTCAAAGGCCGGGTTGATTTCGAGAAAGCGGTAATCAACCGGCTGCTGCTGCTCGTCGAAGATCACTTCGATGACGCAGTAGCCTTCATCCATCGTCTCAAAGAGCTGGCGGAAGCGCTGCTCCGATTCGCGCAGGGCTTCTTCGGCGTGTCTGCGTTCGGTAAGCTCTTCGCCCACGGCCCGCTCCCGCGCGGCTTCCAGCCGGGCAAGCGCGAGCGCCGTCCACCAGATCAGGGGCGACATCACCACAATCCCGGTGACCACCATCAGTGGCGCGCTCCATTCCACCCCGTAAAAACCGGCGGCCCGGCCCTGCTGAATGAGCCAGCTCAGCGCCAGCAGCACAAGACTCGTCAGCGGCAGCAGACGACGCAGCACAACTCCGGCCAGCCCCGGATTCATCGCCAGTCGCATCACTCCATCCGCAGGACGCAGCGACAGCAGACCGAGAGCGAGAACAAGGAAGCACAGTGACGTGTGCAGCCCCATACTCCCGTAAGAGACGAAGCCGATGAACTGAGTCAGGCTGTAGAGATAGCCGACGAAGACGATGAACGCGATCAGCCCGGAGAGCAGCGCGAAGAGTTGCGACAGCCAGGCTCCTCGCCCGGACGAGCGCGCCAGCAGCAGCGCCGAACCGATGAGGACGTGATTGAGCGCGGTGTGCGGCCCCATCCTGCCGGGAAAGGACGTGGCTGGCGAAGGCGGGAGGTCACGAAAGAGCAGTTCGTCAATGCCGAAGTCAGGCCCCGCGCCGTACTCGGCCAGCGTCAGCAACCCGATGAGCGCAATCAGCACGGCGCAACCCGCAACCACATGCTGACGCCAGAGGCTGTCATTCCTTTCCGGCCACAACCAGAGCGCGAGTCCGGCCAGCAGAAGGCAGACCGCCGTGTTGGCCTTCATCGTCACCAGATGGGGCAGCACGCTTTTGAGAACGGTGATGTGAAAGAGCCAGCCGCACAGGACAAGCACGCTCGCAGTCGCAACAACAGCGCCTGCGGTCTGCCGCAGCCTGCGGAGCCTGACCGGTGAGATGGACTCAGTGCCGATCTGCATAAGCACACCCCTGATGATGTAACCACTTCCTGGCCGGTAGCAAAGATGAGCGTAGCTGATGGCAGCAATCAATCGCGCCGGTTAATTTATTACCGGTCTTGTTCATCACTTGTCGGGAATGCAGCAAGGTTAACCCAAACGATTTGAGATTACTATGTCCGCTCTGCCTGACGGAGGATTTGATGAAAAATCAGTCCGATACATCAACACGCTGCCACGTTTGACGATGCTGGTGAAGGGCTGTTGAGATCGCGGGCGGGAAACAGAAAAGCGGGTGACTGTGGTTGATGAAGACCAGAATCACCCGCTTTTCTTCGATCCTGTGGCGTCCCGTACGGGATTTGAACCCGTGTTACCGCCGTGAAAGGGCGATGTCCTGGACCGGGCTAGACGAACGGGACGCAAAATCAATGAATCCGGCAAACCCTGAATAAAACAGCCTGCTCAGGTGAAGCACGCGACACAGGCAACTTCGGGCGGCTTGCACGAAGGCGAGATAATACTGACTCGACCCTGATTCGTCAAGTCAGGCCGACCGCGCGCCTGAGCCTGCATTTTCAGAGCCTGCCGCTGCGGTAAAAGCGAATCTCGGCTCTTTCCAGCGTGGCCAGACCTTCGCTGATTTTGTCTTCAATCAGCGCCAGAAACTGTTCGAGCTTTTCGCGGCGGTCAACGATTTCAATCACCACCGGCAAATCCTGCGACAGCCGTTCAATCCTGAATGAATGCAACCGGCTGTGCGCACCGAAGCCCATCAGACCGCGCATGACCGTCGCTCCGGCCAGCCCTTCCTCACGCGCCCTGATGACGATCCATTCATAGAGCAGATGACCGTCGCATTTGTCGCTTTCACCGATAAAGATGCGCAACAGACAACCGTCTTCCGGCAGCGTCATATCAGTTACCTCCAGATCAGGTCAGCCAGCACGCGACCCAGCCACACGGCGCCGAGTCCGAAAACCAGATGAGCCGCAATGTTGGCTCCGGCCCACAGCATTTCGCCCGTGCGCCACAGGCTGATCGTTTCATTGCCAAAGCTTGAAAAAGTAGTGAACCCGCCCAGCACGCCAATAAAGACCAGCGCACGCATTTCTGCCGTCATCACTCCGCGCGTTTCAGCGAGTTGCGCCAGCAGGCCAATGACCAGACAGCCGAGCAGGTTGACGGCCAGCGTGCCCCACGGAAATTCGACGCTTTTCATCCACTGCTGCACCCATCCGCTCAGCAGATAGCGCAGAATCGAACCGGCAAAACCGCCCATTCCCACGAGGAGTACTTTATTCATGTCGTTTGTCCCTGCTGAAGCTTTCACCACTGAGGCTTTTATAGCACAGCCTTTTGCCCGCGCTGAAAAGCTTCTGTCGCGCCGGTACTGTGCCGTTCTCATGAAGTTTTGAAACTGCTATACTCCGTGCCCGCACTGCCATCAGTGACCTGTTCCCGGATGATCGAAAGCCATGCACAGTGCCAGCAGTCTTCTGATTTACATCCCTGCCTGCCTGACTCTGATGGTCGCCGCGATGAGCGATGGCCTGGAACAAATGCGGGCGATTTCATTTTCTGCTCAGCCCGTCCGGCTGAGCGCTGATGTCACGGGTCAGCCGCAGCCGTTGCGGGCACATCCGCAAAAGGCTCCCGGCCTTGACCGCGAGAAGGAACAGGCGCGCGCGGAGTTTTCGCGTAACTTCACCGGGCTTCAGAACACCGGTTATGCCCTGCGCAACGAACACGAAGCGCGCACGCTCAAACCGGACAAGCTGGAAAAATATGCCCGCGCCATCAACAAGCACGCCCGCAACCTGCGCGCGCTCGTTGTGCTGGGCGAACTCGACGAACCGGTGCGCGAAAGCCGCGAGCCGCTGGATAATTCAAAAAAGTTCGATCAGTCCATTCACCGGCTGGCGCGGCTGATTTATGCGTTTGCGCATAATCCGGTGCATCAGAACCGCCGCGTCTTTGATACCGATCAGGCCCGCCGCGCCAGGATTGATCTGGAACAGATCATCATCCTCTCGAAATCTCTTGGCAATCAGGCGAAAGGTTACACCACAGACTGATTTCCCCCCGCCAGCCCGGAAAGTCGTCAGACATGCAGTATCATCAATGCAGGAGGGAAAGGAATGCTCACATACCGAAAAAGAGGTCGCCGCGCACTCGTCGCGCTGATGGCGCTTGCGCTGGCCTGCAATCTGTTGCTGTCAGGCTGCCGCTCAGGCAGCGACCGGGTTGGCGTACCGGGGCAGAAACAGGCGCCGCAGTTCAGGCCCGGCTTCAACCTGATGTCGCCGCAGCAGGACGTGGCCATCGGCAAACAGAACGCCGCGCAGATTGAGCGCCAGATGCGCATGCTGCCCGATAACGAAGTGCAGAATTACATCCGTGCCATCGGCGCAAAACTCGCCGCCAAAGCGCCCGGAGAAAAGTTCCCCTATCAGTTCAGGGTGGTGGACACGAAAGAGGTCAACGCCTTTGCGCTGCCCGGCGGTTTTCTTTACGTCAATCGCGGTGCCATCGAAGCCGCAAAGAACGAAGCCGAACTGGCAGGCGTGATGGCCCACGAAATCAGCCACGCCGCGCTGCGTCACGGCACGCATCAGATGACACAGCAGGTGATTGCCGAAAAGGGTTTGCAGATTGCCGCCGCCATCCTCAGTTCACGCGACGATTCAGGCGGCCTGTCTGGTCAGTTGATCGGAATGCTTGGCGGCGGCGCGCTCAACCTGGCGTTTCTGAAATTCGGGCGCACCGCTGAAAAGGAAGCCGACATCACCGGAGCCGAAATCATGGCTTCAGCCGGTTACAATCCGGCGGCGATGGCCGGATTCTTTGAAACGCTGCTGAAAATGGGCGGCCCGCGCCCGCCTGAGATGCTGAGCGATCACCCTGATCCGGGCAATCGCGTCAAATATCTCAATGAACTGGCGCCGAAACTGAGCGTTGCGCCGAACGCGATTACCGATACTCAGGCCTTTCAGCAGATTCGCGCCAGGCTGCGCGGCCTGCCCGCAGGCGGGTCAAAACAGCTTGCGCGCCAGGCGCCGCCGACCGAAGTCGCCCGTCCGCCGCTGCCTTCGTCACAAATGGCCGTGCTGACCGCGCCGGACCGGTCGTATCAGATTGCGATTCCGTCCAACTGGCAGCAGGTCACTGACGGCGAAACGCTGGTCTTTGCTCCGCAGGGCGCGGCTGGCCGCACTGACAACGGCCTCGTCGTCACGCACGGAGTCTTTGTCGGCGCGCTGCCGGTTGAAGGCAGCGACGCCGGTCAGCTTCACACCGCCTTCATCAAAATGCAGTTGCGCGACAATCCCGAAATGCAGCCGCTCGACAATCCGAAGCAGACCGAAATCGGCGGCCTGACGGCGCTTTACACACCCGTTGGCGGCCTGTCACCGATCACCGGGCGGCAGGAACGCGATGTCATCGTCACGACGATTCTGCCAAACGGCAAACTGTTTTATGTCGTCCTGATTTCACCGGTGGACGAAGCGCAGGCTTACAGCAACGCCTTCCAGCAACTGCTCGGCAGCATCCGGTTCGCCGGATAACAGGCAGTTCTTCACCGCGAGTACGAATGGCCATCAGGAAAGCTCCGACCATTCGTACTCGCAGTGGCAGATTATTCTTATTCTGTTGCAGTTCCGTCTCAGCCCTTCAGCCAGGGCGTTGTTTCTGATCCACCTCAACAATCGGCACGACAACCTGCCTTAAACAGACTGTCATCAGCCACAGTCACCAGAACACGGAGGAATACCCGATGAGCAAACTGACTCAGAACGATTACGCAAAACTGCTGACCGAAATCAAAGAGCGCATCCGCACCGCGCAGCACGCCGCGCTCAGGGCCGTCAACAAGGAACTCGTCGCTTTGTATTGGGATGTTGGCCGAATTATTGTCGAGCGACAGAAAGGCAAAACACGGGGAAAAGCTGTCGTCGAAACTTTGTCCGGAGACTTGCAGAAAGAGTTCCCCGGCCTCAGAGGATTCTCCGTACAGAACCTCTGGTATATGCGGCAGTTTTACTCAACCTATAAAGACAATCAAAAACTCCAACCACTGGTTGGAGAAATCAGTTGGAGCCATAACCTGCTTATTATGAGCAGATGTGACGACGCCCTGCAGCGCGAGTTCTACATCCGCCTGACGCGCAAGTACGGCTGGTCGAAGAATGCGCTGCTGCATCATCTCGACAAGCAGACTTACGAAAAGACGCTGCTCAGTCAGACAAATTTCGAGCAGACGGTCGCTGAAGCGGCGCGTCAGCAGGCAAAGCTGGCCGTCAAAGATGAATACACATTTGATTTCCTCGACCTGGGTGACCAATATAACGAGCGGCAACTGGAACAGGCGCTGCTCGGCAAGGTCGAATCATTCCTGCGTGAAATGGGAGGGATGTTCACTTTCATCGGCAGCCAGTATCGCCTCGAACTCAGCGGCAGGGAATATTTCATTGACCTGCTGCTGTTTCATCGCCTGCTCAGGGCGCTCGTGGCAATTGAGCTGAAAAACGAAGAATTTCAGCCCGAACATGTGGGCAAAATGCAGTTTTATCTGGCCGTGCTGGATGATCAGGTACGGCTGCCTGAAGAAAATCCATCCATCGGCATTATTCTGTGTCGCACGAAAGATCGCATCACGGTGGAATATGCGCTCCGTGAATCGAACAAACCCATTGGCATTGGCACGTACCGGATCGTAAACCGGCTGCCCGCGGAATTGCAGGGGCAGTTTCCCTCGCCGGAACAGATCGTGCGCCTGCTGACCGGAATTGACGAAGAGAATACCCATGACTGAATCCATCCCGACCCGCGAAGAAGCCTGGCAGTTATTATGCGAATGGACGCAGAGCGAAAGCCTGCGCAAACATGCCCGCGCCGTTGAATATGCGATGCGCGCCTGTGCCCGCAAATACGGCGGGAACGAAGATGAGTGGGGACTTGTCGGGCTGCTGCACGATTATGATTACGAACGCTACCCCGATCAGCGCCATCCGCAGCTTGGCTCTGAAGTGCTGCGCGAGCGGGGCTATCCTGAAAGAATCATTCGCGCGATTCTCTCGCACGCCGATTACACGGGCGTCAGGCGCGAAAGCCTGATGGAACACGCATTGTTCGCCACTGATGAATTGTGCGGCTTTCTGACGGCGTGCGCGCTCGTGCGGCCTGACAAGAGCTTTGACACGCTCGAACCTTCATCGGTCAGAAAGCGCATGAAGGACAAGGCCTTTGCCCGCACGGTCAATCGTGATGATCTGTGGAACGGCGCGAAGGAGCTGGGGCTGGAATTTGATGAACACTGTGCGTTCGTCATTGCCGCGCTGCGCGAGATTCAGGAGGAACTGGGTTTGAAAAGCGTCGCGCCTGCGGGATAGTAATCATCCTGTCCGGCTGAAAACGAAGATGCTGCCCTTTATGAGGCGCGACCAGATGCCCATTACCCGAAAGGATTATCAAGTGGAAGCTGAAGCCGCAGTCAGAGCCTCTGCCACTGAATCAGAAAATAACCGGCCATTGAATCCTGCTGATTCTTCAGCACCGCACTCCGGGCGACGCTATAAATATTACGATCTGGTTATGGCCGCCTTTGTGACGGTGCTGCTGTGTTCCAACATCATCGGCGTCAGCAAGCGCACGACCATTGGCAATTTCACCTTCGGCACCGGAGTCCTGTTCTTCCCGATCAGCTATCTGTTCGGTGACATTCTGACCGAAGTTTATGGTTACGCCCGTTCGCGGCGCGTGATCTGGGCCGGTTTTGGCGCGCTCGTTTTTGCTTCGCTGATGAGCACCATTATCGTGGCGATGCCACCGGCAAAGGACTGGCCGTTGCAGGAAGCCTATCGCCAGATTTTCGGTCAGACGCCGCGTATTGCGCTGGCTTCGCTGATTGCCTTCTGGGCCGGTGAATTTGCGAACTCTTTTGTGCTGGCCAAACTCAAGATCGGCACCGAAGGCCGCTTTCTGTGGGTGCGCACGATTGGCTCAACCATCGCGGGCGAAGCGGTTGATTCGCTGCTTTTTTATCCGCTCGCCTTTCTCGGCTTCAACCTGGTCATCCTCGGCACGAGCCTCAGCATCACCGGCTGGGACTGGCACGAAACCACCATGGTGATGCGCAACAACTATCTGATGAAAGTCGGCTGGGAAGTCCTGATGACTCCGATCACTTATCGCATCGTCAACTTTCTGAAGCGCATCGAGAACGAGGACTATTACGACCGCGACACCAACTTCAATCCGTTCGCGCTGGAAACGTGAGCGATAAATCAAAAGGCAAAGGACAGAAATCAAAAGTGAAACAGAACAAATTCAGAGCCGAAACAGACGCTGACCTTCTGCCTTTTGATTTCTGCCCTTTGATTTTCTGAATGTCCGTCCTGGTGGTGGAAAAAGTCAGGAAGAGTTATCACGGCGAAACGGTGGTCGAAGCCGTGCGCGGTGTCAGTTTCAAGCTCGAAGCCGGAGATTTTGTCGCGCTGATGGGGCCGTCAGGCTGCGGCAAATCAACGCTGCTGCATCTGTGCGGCGCGATGGATCGGCCCACCTCCGGCAGTCTGACGATTACAGGCATCGCTCCGGCTACGCTGAGCGATGATGAACTGACCCGGTTGCGCCGCGAAAAGATCGGCTTTGTCTTTCAGTTCTTCAATCTGCTGCCGACGCTGACCGTGCAGGAAAACATCGCGCTGCCGCTGCTGCTCGCAGCCCGCGCTGCCACCGAAGCCGACCGCTGGGCGCAGGTGATGGCCGAACGGGTCGGACTGAGCGCGCGCCTGAATCATTACCCGCAGCAGTTGTCGGGTGGCGAAATGCAGCGCGCCGCCATCGCCCGCGCCATCATTCATTCCCCTGCCCTGCTGATTGCTGACGAACCGACGGGCAATCTCGATTCCGACAACGGCACGCGCATCCTGCAACTGCTGGCAAATCTGAATCGTGAATTGCGCGTCACGATTCTGCTGGCCACGCACGACGCCAGAATTGCCGAATCAGCGCGGCGGCTGATCAGAATGCGCGACGGGCTGATTGAAAGCATCGAAGAACCTGCCACCCGGCCGCACGAAGGAACACGAAAGTTCAGTTCAAAATCCTTGTGACAAGCAGCCGCAGAAATTTCAGCAGCACATGCGTTTGTTTCGACAATTCATTTTACGGCGACTGATGCAGGAGCGACTGCGTTCCGCCGCAACCATCCTCGGTATTGCGCTCGGCATTGCCGTCATCATTGCCATTCAACTGACCAATGCGAGTTCGCTGCGCGGCTTTGCGACAGCGATTGAAACTGTCTCCGGCAAAACCTCGCTTGAAATCGTCGGCGCAGGACTCGGCCTGGATGAAATGAAACTCGCCGGCCTCGGCTGGCTGCGCGAGTACGGTCAGGTCAGCCCCGTCATCGAAGGCGATGCGCGCGCGCAGACCGGCAGTGCGACTGAATCGCTGAAGGTGCTGGGCGTTGATATTCTGCGCGACCGTTCGCTGCGCGATTATCGTCTGATGGAATATGCCGACAAGCAGCGCGAGCCTTCACCGACTGAATTTCTTTACCTGCTCAGCGATCCGCATTCGATCATCCTCACTGAAAAGTTCGCGCGCCGTCACAACCTCAAAGTCGGTTCGCAGATCACCCTGACCATCGGAGACAAAAACGAAAGCTTCACGATTCGCGGCCTGCTGCGCGATGAAGGCCCGGCGCGCACGCTCGACGGCAGCTTTGCGCTGATGGACATTGCCGCCGCGCAGTGGGCTTTCAATCGTCTGGGTCGTCTTGATCGCGTGGACATCAGGCTGCGCGACGATGCGAACATTGACGAAGCCGAACGCCAGATTGCCGAACGCCTGCAACGTCCTCAGCAACAGGGCGGCGTTGAAGGCCTGTCAGTGCAAAGACCGGCGCGGCGCGGGCGACAGGTTGAAAAAATGCTCGCGGCATTTCATTTTAATCTTACGGCTTTGTCATACATCGCGCTGCTGGTCGGATTGTTTCTGATCTACAACACGGTTTCGATTTCGGTCATCACGCGCCGCGAAGAGATCGGCACGCTGCGCGCGCTTGGCGCCACGCGCCGCCGCATTCTCGCGCTCTTTCTCGCTGAAGCGGCGTTGCTTTCGCTCATCGGCTGCACGCTCGGCCTGCTGCTTGGGCGTGTGCTTGCTTACGGCGCAGTGAAGCTGACTTCAACGACCGTCAATGCGCTCTACATTGCAACGGCTGCCGCAGTGCCTGCGCTCGGTCTGAAACATTTCATTCTTGCCTTTGCTGTCGGGTTGCCGCTTTCGCTGCTCGCGGCGCTGCTGCCTGCGATTGAAGCCACGCGGGTGCAACCAATGACAGCGATGCGCGGCGCTGACCGGCTGGAATCGCGGTTCAGATTGCGCCGCCGTTATCTGATCGCGCCCGCGCTGCTGTTCGTGCTGGCGTGGTGGCTGGCGCAGCGCGGGCCTGTGGCGGGACTGCCGCTGTCTGGTTATGCCGCAGCGGTGGCGATTGTGTTTGGCGCAGCGTTTCTGGTTCCGGCTGTCTTTTATTTCTTCACGCGACTGAGCCGCAGGCCGCTCGCGTTTCTTTTCAAGGTTGAAGGACGGCTGGCGAATTCAAACCTCGCCGGAGCGATTCCGCGCATTTCAATTTCAGTCGCCGCGCTCGCTGTCAGCCTGGCGATGATGGTAGCGATTGCGGTGATGGTCGGCAGCTTTCGTGAAACGGTGATTTACTGGGTCGGCCAGACACTCAGGGCTGACTTGTACCTGCGCCCGGCCAGCCGCAGCAACGTCACAACCGAAGCGGTGCTTTCGCCTGAAGTCGTGCGCGCTGTCACCACGCACCCGCAGGTCGCAGCGGTTGATGCGTTCCGCAATTTCGATGTGCCTTATGCGGGCGGGCTGGTGACGCTCGGAGTTGGTGAATTTTCGGTGCTGCTCGAACACGGCAACCTGATGTTCAAGACTCCGTCAGACTGGCGCAGCGTGATGCGCGGGATGATCGGGCGCGATGAAGTCATCGCCTCAGAAAGTTTCGCCATCAGGTATCAGAAGAAAGTTGGCGACACGGTAAATATTCCCACGCCGAAAGGTGAACACAGTTTTCGCCTTGCCGGAATTTATTACGACTATTCCAGTGATCGCGGCATTCTGGTAATGCAGCGCGCCACATTCGAGCGTTATTTCGGCCCGCAGCCGCCAACCAGCCTGACAATTTATCTGAAGCCGCAGTCCGACGCTGACGCCGTGCGGCAGGAGATTCTGAACACGCTTGGCCAGCGTTATCGCGTCTTCATTTACACCAACGCGGCGCTGCGCAATGAAGTGCTGCGCATCTTTGACAGCACGTTTGCGATTACGTGGGCGCTTGAAGTTATCGCCATTTTCGTCGCCATTGTCGGAGTCGCCAGCACGCTGCTGACGCTGATTCTCGAACGCAGACGCGAGATTGCGATGCTGCGTCTGATTGGCGCTGATCGCGGTCAGGTGCGGCGCATGGTCATCATCGAAGCCGCAATGATGGGCGGCATCAGCCAGGGCATCGGGCTGGTCGTCGGCCTGCTGCTTTCGCTCGTGCTGGTTTACGTCATCAATGTGCAAAGCTTCGGCTGGACGATTCAGTTTCATCTGCCGCTGTTGTTTCTGCTGCAGTCATCAGCCCTGATTCTGATCGCCACTGCCTTGTCGGGCATCTATCCGGCGCGGCGCGCTTCGCAGTTGTATGTCGCTGAGCAGATTGCAGAGGAGTAGAAATGAACAGGATTGACAGGATTGACAAAACAATGAAGAAGAACCGCAGGCTTTCACTTGCTGTGATCCTGTCCATCCTGTTCATTCTGTCCGTCGGTCTTGTCTTTGCTGATGAATGGAAGCAGGCGCTGCCGGGTTATGAATTCAGCTTTGCCCGCGATCACGCCAGCCATCCTGATTACAAAATCGAATGGTGGTATTACACCGGCAATGTGGCCACGCCGGACAATCACCGCTTCGGCTATCAACTGACCTTCTTTCGCATCGGAGTTGACAAGGAGCCGGTCAATCCGTCGCGCTGGGCCGTGCGCGATCTGTTTATGGCGCACCTGGCCGTGACTGACATCAGCGGTCAGAAATTCCGCTTCACTGAAAAGATCAATCGCGCAGGCATCGGCTGGGCAGGCGCGGCAACCGACAGCTATCGCGTCTGGAACGAGGACTGGGAAGCGCGGCAGAACGAACAGGGTCAGATGACGCTGCGCGCAATGCAGGACGGCATCGGCCTTGAACTCACGCTCGATCAGGGCAAGCCGCCGGTCATTCACGGCGCGCGCGGCATCAGCCGGAAAGGCGCGCAGGCGGGCAACGCTTCGCATTATTATTCGCTGACCCGGATGCCCACACGCGGCGCAATCGTGATTGACGGTCAGCGTTACGAAGTCGCAGGCCTGAGCTGGATGGATCACGAATTCGGCACCAGCTTTCTCGAAAAAGAGCAGCAGGGCTGGAACTGGCTCTCGCTGCAACTCGATGACAAAACCGAACTGATGCTCTACGAATTCCGCCGCACCGACGGAGCGCGCGACCCGCACACCAGCGGCACTTTTATTGATTCATCAGGCCGGGCGACAAACATTGCAGCGGGCGAATTCACGCTCACGCCTGAAGCGCAGTGGCGTTCACCCAAAACCGGAGCAAACTATCCGGTCGCGTGGAAAGTCAGCATCCCGTCGCGCCGGATTGAACTGACCGTGCGAGCCGCATTGAATGATCAGGAACTCGACACCAGAGCATCAACCCGCGTCAATTACTGGGAAGGCGCAGTTGAGGTCACGGGCACAAAGGATGGCAGGCCCGTGCAGGGACGTGGCTATCTTGAAATGACAGGCTATGCGGGCGCTTCGATGAGCGCGATTCTGGAGTGATGGATTTTTATTCCCGCTTCTTTGCAGGTAATGGTTGTCGCCGCTCAAGCTGCTCTCTCGCCAGCACAGCCGCTTCGTGCAGTTTTCGGCGCAGCAGTTCAAGCGGCGGCAGATCGGTCAGATAGGCGGCAACTCTGATTCCGCTTTTATCCAGTTGCAGCAATTCAACCTGCTCATCAGATTTGCCAGCGCACAGAATCAGCCCGATGGGTTCTTCTTCCCAGGGCTGCCGTTCGTACCGGTCGAGCCAGCGCAGGTACAGTTCCATCTGTCCTTTGTCTGCCGCCCTGAATTTTTCGAGCTTCAGTTCCATCGCCACCAGCCGCCGCAGGACTCGGTGAAAGAGCAGCAGGTCAAGATAATAATCCTCGCCATCAACCGTGATCCGCTTCTGCCGCGCAACGAACGTGAAGCCGGTGCCGAGTTCGAGCAGAAATTTTTCCAGTTCACGCAGGATCGCCGCTTCCAGATCCTTTTCGCTGTATTCATCCTTCAATCCCAGAAAATCCAGAAAGTATGGATCGCGGAAAACCATGTCCGGCGTCAGTTGTCCTTCGTCGCGCAGTTGTTGCAGTTCCCGCGCAATCAGTTTCTCCGGCTTCCTTGAAAGTGCCGTGCGTTCATACAGTGCGCCGCTGATCTTCTTCCGCAACTGCCGCACGCTCCAGCGTTCAAGTCGGCACATCTCGGCATAAAATTCGCGCTGCAACTGATCTTTCAGAGGAATGATTTCCAGAAAGTGAGTCCAGCTCAATTCTCGCATCGGTGATGCGACAATCTGTTCATCAGGGAAGACTTCAGCAAACTGCGCCATTCGCCAGAGACTTTTTTCAGAAAACCCGCGTCCGAATTCCTCAACCAGTTGGCGCGACACCGTAGCAACGATTTCTTTGCCATACCCTGCGCGTTTTCCCTTGAGGAGACCCTGCTGTATCCGCTCGCCAATTTTCCAGTGAAGCATCACCAGCGCCGAGTTGACCGCACTTGCCACGCGCTCGCGCGCTGTGATGATCAGTTCGCGCAGATCACTGAGCAGGACTGATTCGACTGACGTTTTCTGCAAAGCAGTTTTGCCTGAGATCGCTTTCCGTGTTGCAGCCTGCTGTTTTTTCGCCGGAGCTTTCCTCGTCGGTGTTCTCATGGTTTATTCCCTGTGCTGTTCGCCAGCGGGGCCGAGGGACTGCTGAGTTTTTATGGATACCGGAATTTCGGCTGATGACGGCGTAATCCTGCCGGAGAAGAAGCACAAAGGCAAACAGACCAGACCATAATCAAAGCAAAAGCCCCGCAAGGCTGGCCCTGCGGGGCTTTGTTCGTGCAGTTCTGTTTGTGAAAATCTTACTTCAGAAATCCGTCGCTGCCTTCCAGCACCTCGCGTAAAAACCACTCCTGTTTCTCGTGAATCTGCACGTTGCGCGTGAACAGGTCAGCCGTGCCGGGATCGTTCGCTTCAGTTGCAGTGTTGATGGCTTCACGATGTTCGCCGATGACGCGGCGATGATTTTCGACTGCCTCTTCGATCATTTCACGCATCGTCTGTTTGCCTTCGGCAATCTTCACCGTGCCGCGTTCACCGAACTGGCGCGGGTCAGCATTCGGCACACCGCCAAGAATGCGGACGCGCTCGCCGAGTTCGTCAATCGTGCCCAGCACTGCCGTCGCGTGTTCGTCAAAAAGCAGGTGCAGGTCGCGGAAGAGCGGGCCATAACTTTCCCAGTGATATTTCTTGTAATTTGCATACAGCAGAAAAGCATTCGCCAGTTGCTGCTGCAACGATTGAATGACTGCGTTGTCAGTTTGTGTCTGTGTCTGTGCCATTATTTCTTCTCCCCTTTCGTCAGAACCGGTCAGCCGGTTTTTTGTTTCTTCCGGCAGTGGCGGCAATAACCGAGCAGTTCCAGCCGGTAATCTGTGACTTCAAATCCGGGTGGCGGGCTGATGCGCTGCAGCCATTCCGTCCCGGCAGCAGGTTCGAGATCGGTGAGGCTGCCGCATTGCAGGCAGCGCGTGTGGTAATGATGATCGCGCCGCACCTCGTACCGCGCCGCCGCATCACCATAAGTCAGTTTGGCTGCCGCGCCGCAGGCCACCAGCGCTTCCAGATTTTTATAAACCGTCGCCAGGCTGATTTTCGGCAGCTTCGGCTTGACCGCCAGAAAAACCTCTTCCGCTGTCGGATGGTGATCAGCACCGCTCAGGTATTCAAAAACCGTGGCGCGCTGCTGCGTAAAATGACGACCTTCGCCGCCCAGCACAGCGCGCAACCTGCCGTGCAGCGCCTGCCGCCGCGTCGCCCCCGACGCAGTTCCCGCGACTTTACGTCCGCCTGTGCTGTTTTTCTGCTTCCTGCTGACCACGCCGGAATGATACCAGCAGCCTGCCGCAAAATCAAGAATAATTATTGTTTTTATCCTGCCCCGGCGCGCCAGCCGATTTGTGCTGTGGAACTTTGCCGACACAGGGTATATTGACGGACAGCAGAATTTCAGATGGCTGGTTCAGCCGTTTCCCGAACCACAGCATTCCCGGAAAAACTGGCGCAGGCGCAGGCTGACTGCGGGTCAGCAATGACGATTATGGGCAGAATCATTGGAACATTTGAAACCCTGGCAGAAGCGCAGCAGGCCGTGATGCAGCTCGCCGCTGCCAGAGTGGACAGGCAGCAGCTTTCGATCATCGGCAGCGATAACAAAGCTGCCTCGCCCGGATCAAGACTGAAGAAATCCATTCTGTGGGGCAGTTCGCTCGGCGCGGCGGTGGCGCTGCTGCTGCCGCACGGCGGCATTCTTTATCTGGCCGGACACCTGGCCCGGGCTGCGGCCATTCACCTGCTCGGCGTCACCGCGAAAGGAATCATCGCAGGCGCAGCCGCGGGCGGCACGGTTGACCTGCTGCGCCGGGCCGGTCTTGATCAGCCGACGGCTCAGACGGCGGCAGCGATTGTGGCGGCGGGCCATTATGCGCTGGTGCTCGACAGCGACTGGATGACGGTGCAGCGCGCGCGCCTGTCACTCGGCAGTTCGCAGTGGCAGCCTGACGCGCGACTGGTCGAAATGGTGCAGCGTTATGGTTATGAACATCAGTCATTCGTGCTGCTGTACGGCGGCGCTGAAGTGTGGTGGTCATCTGCCCCCGAAGCGGCAGTGGTTTACCATCGCATCGGGCGCGCTGTCGTCGTGGGCGCAGCGCCACTCACGGCGCGCGAAAACCTGGCCGAAGTTCTGCGCCGCTTTCTCGACTGGTGCCGAAAGGAAAATCTTGATTGTCTGATGCTGCCCATCGGCGCTGAAACAGCCGGGATCGCGCAGTCCTGCGGGATGGGCCTGTTGCGCATTGGTGAATCGGGTTATTTCAAACTGCCGGAATGGAAGCCTGCGGGTGACAAGGCCAAAAAGGTGCGCGCCGGGGTCAATCAGGCCCGCAAGGCTGGCATCACGGTTGAGCGTTATGATCCGGCCCGACCCGGCCCGGCACAGACGCGCGCTGAAATCGAAGAACTCTGTCAGCAATGGATCAGCACCCGCGAAGTTGACGCCCTGGGCTGGCTGCTGGAACTTGACCCGTTCCGGCTGAGCGAACACAAGCGTTACTTTCTGGCCCGGTCAGCGAGCGGACAACTGGAAGGAATGCTGGCCTGCTGCCCTGTTCCGGCGCGGCGCGGATGGTATCTCGAAGACCTGATTCGCCGCCCTGGCACCGAGCGCGGAGTCAGCGAACTGCTCGTCGTCGAAGCCCTGAAACATCTCGCTGCTGAAGGCACCGAACTGGCCACGCTCGGCACCTCACCGCTCGCCGGAATCAAACCTGAAGGACAGTTCAGAAATCTCGCCCGCCTGCTTGGCCTGGTTTACGAACACCTTGACGCTTTTTATCACTTCAAGGCGCTGCATCGTTTCAAAGCCAAATTCGCTCCGTCCTTCACCGATCCCGAATTTGTTGCCATCTGGCCGCCGCGCGTCCGGCTGCGCCTGGTGCTGGCTGTTATCAAGACCTTTGATCCGGGCGGGATGACCGGAGTAATGGCTTCGAAACTGAGAAAACTCTGGCAGGAAGCCCGCCGGGAAAAGAAAAGCCGGATCACACAGCCGAATCAGCCTGAAAGTGAAGGCTGACAGATCAGCAGGGATTATTCAGCTCAGTGTGGCAGGGAAAAGCGGGATGACGGAGAGCGAGGGATTCGACCTCTGTGACGTTATCCCTCTGCCGCCGTTACGAACTCTCAACACACAGAAACCCGCCTGTCAGCAGAACCGGGATAGCTCTTGCGCTATAGTTTTCTTCAGCGTATAAGCGGCGGTATGAAAGATAAACTGCTTACAACCAAAGAGGCCGCCGAGAGGCTTGGCATTACGGCTGGAAGAGTCAGACAGATGGTACTGGCTGGCCAGCTTGAATCTGCGAAGCCTGGTCGTGATCTTGTCATTCGTGAATCGGCGCTGGCATCTGTCGCCGACCGCAGGCCTGGCAGACCGCCGAAGGCCGAAGCCAAAGACAGTCCAGCGAAGAACGGCAGGAACCGCGCCGCGAAAAAGAAGGGGGCAAAGTGATGGTTGAGACTGAATACCACCTGACGCGGCCTGAAGACCTGAAGGAACTTCTCAAAGTCAGACTGCAAGTACTGCGGATGACGAAAGGAGAGTTTCTGGCGGCTGAACTTAAGGAAGCAGATGAAACAACTACCTTCCATCTGACCGAGTTGCCATCGGATGAAATCCTGCCCGCTTTGTGCGCAGAGAAGATTCATCAGCTCCGGATTACTCGCGAGCAACTTCGCGCACTGATCAGTGACCCGTTAATGGAAGCCTGAACAGAAAGTTGTGAAGTGAGCAGACCTGAAAAGACTCCAATCAATGGCAGACGATCTGTGAAGAATGGGGCTGAGAAATGACCGACGAGGAACTGAACCGGAAGTTTGACCGGATCGAAAACCAGATTGAGGCACTGACAGAGAGCCTTGACCGGCTGGAAGAGGCGCAGCTTGCAGACCGGCAGCGCTTCGACGAGGCGCAGGCCAAAGCTGACGCGCGCATTGCCCGGCTTGAACGAGTTGTCACGCTGATCGTGCGTGCCGGTGACCGTGAGCGCAAATCTCTGCGGGAAAGCATTCGCGCACTCTCTGAAGCGCAGGCTGGCACGGAGCGCAATCTGGCGCTGATGGTCGAACACTTCGACCGCAAGACCGATACTCAGGCCGACTGGCACAATCAAACGGCTGAAAGGATTGCGGCTCTGACCGACGTGCAGCAGCGGAGTGAAGCAAGATTTGAGGTTCTGGCTGAATCGCAGACAGCCATGCAGCAGGCAATGGCGGAAATGGCCGAATCCAACCGCAGGCGCGATGATGCGCTGGCTGAAATGGCGCAGGCCGTGAAGACGGCGCACCGCAGAATTGACAGTCTCGAAAGCAACGGGAAGGTTCAGGGCTGAAGGCGCAAACAAGCTGCGTCGGTGAACAGGTCATCTGCTTTCAGATGGCCTGTTGTTTTTGCACTCTGAATGTGCAAAACGAGCCTTCCCCATCACGATCCGTAACCCGAATCGTTATCCGCCCGCCATCTGCAACTGTAAGTGATTGAAATTGAAAGCCAGTGAAGACGGAGAGCGAGGGATTCGAACCCCCAAGTCCTTTCGGACGCCGGTTTTCAAGACCGGTGCAATAGCCATTCTGCCAGCTCTCCGCATGATCAATGAAAATACCTGAAGGCCGTCTGAAAACGGACGCAAATCCTGGCACAAGGCTTTCAGGATTTCAAGACTTGAATTTCAGATCATCGCGGCTGCTGATGTTGCGGCTCCCGGCTTCCGGTATTACCATTCATCAGTCTCATCACTTCAGGACGTTTCACCACCAGTCTCAGAGGAAATCACTGATGCGTCACCGGCTCTGCCTTTGCGCCATTCTGTTATTACTCTTCTTCAGCGTGCCTGCGCCTGCCCGTCAGGCTGTGGTTCAGGCGAATGATGCGGCGAGCACGCTGAAAAGCCTGCGGCGGCAGCACCCGCGCCTGATGGCGACTGACGCAGACCTGGCGCGCATCAGGGGCCACATTGCACACGACAGTCTGGCGCGCAAATGGTATCAGCAGTTGCGCCGCGAAGCTGAAAAGCTGCTGTCCGAACCAACCGTTGAATACAAGCTGATCGGCCCGCGCCTGCTTGCGCAAAGCAAACGCTGTCTGGAGCGCGTTTATACGCTGGGCCTGATTTACCGCCTTGATGGCGACCGGCGTTTTGCTGAACGCGCCAGGCAGGAACTGCTTGCGGCAGCGGCTTTCAAAGACTGGAATCCGTCGCACTTTCTGGATGTGGCTGAGATGTCGCACGCCTTCGGCATCGGTTATGACTGGTTGTATGACTTTCTGAGCGTGGAAGACCGCGCCACCATTCGCGCGGCCCTGACTGACAAGGGACTGAAGCTGTCGCTGCCTTTTTATCGTGAAAACAAATGGTGGGTGAAGGTCACGCACAACTGGAATCAGGTCTGCAACGGCGGAATGGTCATCGGTGCGCTGGCGGTGGCTGATGAAACGCCGGAGCTGAGCGCAGACATCATCAGTCGCGCGCTTGAATCAGTCAGGCTGCCGATGGGTTCGTATGCGCCTGATGGCGGCTGGAACGAAGGGCCGGGTTACTGGCATTACGCGACGAGTTACAACGTTTATCTGCTGGCGGCGCTTGAAAGCGCGCTGGGGCCTGATTTTGCGCCGCTGCAATCATTGCGGCAAATGCCGGGCTTTGCGGTCACGGGTGATTTTCGGATCCATTCGACGGGGCCGCTCGGCAGGCCGTTCAATTATGCCGATGCGCATGACCGCCGCGAAGCTGCGCCGGAAATGTTCTGGCTGGCGCGCACGTTCAATCAGCCGCGCCAGGCCTGGCACCAGCGAATGATGCGCTCGCAGATTGGCGGGCGTCCGAGCGCCTTTGACCTGCTCTGGTTTGAAGCGCAGGGCGAAGGGCCGAAAAAAGACGCGATGCCGCTCGATGCAGTTTATCGCGGCATTGATGTCGCTTTTTTTCGCAGCGCGTGGGAAGACACGAACGCCTGGTTCATCGGCTTCAAGGGCGGCGACAATCAGGCCAATCACAGCCATCTTGATCTCGGTTCGTTCGTGCTTGATGCGCAGGGTTATCGCTGGGCCGCTGACCTCGGCAGCGATGATTACAACCTGCCGGGTTATTTCGATAAAAAGCAGCGATGGAATTATTACCGCCTGAAAACCGCAGGCCACAACACGCTGCTGATTGATGGCGCAGACCAGCCGCCGACAGCCAGAGCGCCGCTGATTGCCTTTTATTCCAGGCCTGAACGCGCTTTCGCCATTGCCGACCTGACTGCGGCTTATCCGGCGCTCAGGCGCGTCTGGCGCGGCGTGGCGCTGCTGGATCGGCAGCGCGTGCTGATTGAAGATGAACTTGAAGCCGACACCCCGCACGAGGTCATCTGGCAATTGCACACTCCGGCAGAAATCAGCATCAACGGCGCAACCGCCACGCTGCGTCAGGGCGAAACCATGATGCAGGCGCGCATCATTGCTCCGGCCAGTGCTCACTTTGAAACCGCATCCGCTGCGCCATCTTCACCAGCCGAAAATCAGAACAAGGGCATCAGCAAACTGATTGCGCGCCTGCCCGAAAAGGTCAGGGCCACGCGGCTGGTCATCATGATTGAATCGCCTGATCGCAAAATGACAACGCCGAAAATTGAACCGCTGGCAAAGTGGCAGTCACTCAGCCGCAAATAATTCAGACAATAAAACAGAAACAGATGAACCTTATGTCAGACCCAACGCGCCGACAATTCATTCAGTCACTGACCGCTGTGGTGGCCGCTCCGGCCATCATCAACACCAACCGCGCCGCGAAGCGGCTGCCCATCGCCTTTTCCACACTTGGCTGTCCGAAGTGGAACTGGAAGACAATTCTCAGCCAGGCTGCGCAGTCTGGTTATGCCGCCATTGAACTGCGCGGCATTCTGGGGGAAATGGATCTGACGAAGGTTCCTGAATTCACGGGCGACCGGCTGAAAGCGAGCCTGCGCGATCTGTCGGCGCTGGGGCTGAAGGTTTCTGACCTCGGCTCATCGGCCAGAATGCATGAACCTGATCCGGCAAAGCGCGCCGAAAATCTGAACGAAGCGAAACGATTCATTGATCTGGCGTACCGGATGAACGTGCCTTACATTCGCGTCTTCCCCGATAAATTTGTGCCGGGCGAGGAACGCAAAGTCACGCTTGAGCGCATCATCAGCAGCCTGCGCGAACTGGGCGATTACGCCAAAGGCAGCAGCGTGGCCGTGCTGGTTGAATCGCACGGAGATTTTGCCAGGTCAGCCGATGTGCTGGAACTGATGCAGGGCACAGGAATGAACAACGTCGCTTTTCTGTGGGACGCGCACCACACCTGCGTCGTCGGAGAAAAACCGGAGGAGACTTATCGCCAGCTTGGTCGGTACACGCGCCACACACACCTCAAGGATTCAGTGCCGAATGGCAATGAGCGTCGCTACGTGCTGACCGGCACCGGACAGATTCCCATCAAAGAAACGGTGAAGGCGCTGGCCGCAGGCGGATACAAAGGCTATTACTGCTTCGAGTGGGAAAAACACTGGCATCCTGAAATCGAAGAACCCGAAATCGCCTTCCCGCACTATGCCAGAGTCATGCGCGAATACCTGACTGAAGCGGGAGTGAAAGCGTAGCGGCAGTTTTCCCATCAGCCCCATTCAATTCAGGAGAACATTCATGCAATCACAGGATTCACCCAAAGTCCGCTGGGAATGGATCGGCGAAGGATGGAATCTGTTCACTCAGCAATGGCAGGGCTGGGTCATGATCACGCTGGTTTACCTCATCATCACTTTAATCCCGCTGGGCCTGATTTACGGGCTGATGATCAGCGTCATGCTCAGTTCGATGTCTCGTATCAATGGTGGTGCGTCGCCGCGCTTCCCCGTCGAATTGTTTGCTTTCTACCCACTGCTTTACCTGGCTTTTATCCTGCTGGCCGCCTGGCTGATGTCCGGGATGTACCGCGCCGCCTTCAAACAGGTGCGCGGCGGGCAGGTCACAGTGGGTGATCTGTTTTCAGGCGGGCCATATTTTCTGCGGGTGCTGGGCGCGCTGTTTCTGACCAGCATTCTTTCAATCCTTGGCGCGATGCTGTGCTTTCTGCCCGCGCTGGCAGTTCCGGGTCTGACATTCTTTGCCGTGCCGCTGATTGTCGAAGGCAACATGGGCGCGGTTGATGCAATACGGACAAGTTTTGAGACTGCAAAAAAAGACTGGCTGATGTTCGTTCTCTTCGCGCTGGTTCTGACCTTTCTGGCTTCAGCCGGTGGTTACGCCTGCGGCATTGGCCTTGTGGCGACGTTTCCACTGCTCTTTCTGACGCACGCCGCAGCTTATCGTGATTGTTTCAGCGTCGCAGGCGCGCACAGCTTCATGCCCGCAATGCCGCCACCGCCTGCTTACGGCGCACCACCGCCGCCGAATTATGGAATGCAGCCACCGCCGCCTGCGCGAAAGTTCTGTCAGACCTGCGGCACCGAAGTTCGCTCCGGCTCAAAATTCTGCTCGCGCTGCGGCTCGGCCATGTCTGTCTGAAAACGGAAAAGGAGAAAAAGAGAAAGGGAGGCACAACTGACCTTCTCCCTTTCTCCCGTTTCTCCTCTTTTCCCTGCCCTGGGGCGCTCTGGCGATTCGTCAGAGCGGAAATGCAGGCTGCGCCTGACTCCCGGAGCTTCAGAAGGTGCGGGCCACAACCGGCACGCGCAGGATGGCCGTGCCGTATGTTGCTCCTCCCGGATACAAAATGTCGTATTTCATCTCCCGGTCTTCAAGTTCGCCGCCGCTTCCCTGTCCGACAGCCGTGACTTTCACGAACGCCTTCAGCAGATCCAGTTCTCCGAAGAAAGTTCCCTCCCATTTGCCGCCCATGGCAGTTACGGGCCATTCAAAGGTGCCCCAGCAGGAACCCTGATAATCCGGGTTCAGGTTGCAGTTGAGGACAAACCTTGATGTCCCGGCAAACATCGCGGCAGCCGGACCGGCCAGCTCCTGATAGTCGAAGTAGCGGATGGCTCCCCGGATCAGAATTCTTTTCGTCTCCGGACTACACAAGGGAAAAGGAAGCCCTGTCGGGCGGCCTCCCGCACAGGTAACTGTCCCGCCGGAGCCGCCAGGCGCAGCCACTTCTTTTCCGGTCGCGTAGCTGAACTTGTCACCTGAGTAATGGCCAGCCGCGCCGTCGCCCCTGGCTGATGTCTGCTGATCAATCTCCTGCGCCTGGGCACAGGGCACGCAGATAACCAGGCTGACGAATACTGCGATGCACGCGCTCATTGCCGGGCGGCAAGCAGCGCTGAAATATTTCATTGCTTTGTTTTTCATAAGTTCCTCCTTCATCAATTGGTCTGTGGTCGGTCAGCAGATTTCTCTGACGGCAGGGCGTGCCTGTTTTGCCTGGCAGGTCAGGGTTGCAGACCGGGATTCATCAGGAAATGATTCTTGTTCGCCATCCCCGGCACATTCTCCTGCAGGGGCGTTGCGCACTGCGTGAAATCATTGCGGGTGAAATTGTTGTCGCGGATGAAGTCACGCAGCGTCCCGGCCAGATCGGACAGACTCAGGCCGATCTCGCCCTGCACCGAATTGCCAAGGAAATTGTTCTGCTGAACCGGCTGCTCAGGGCCAAAACCTGTCGCCGGATTCATGCGATGCTCCTCAAGCCCGATTCCGATCCGCATCCTGGACAGCCGGTTATGTACCACCTCGTTGTTTGTCGTCGGGGTGTTGATGAAAGGGTCGGACCTTAACCCTATGCCATTGTAAGTTCCATCCACTTTGTTAAGCGCGACGGTGCAGCGATTCGCGCCGAGCAGGTAAATGCCCGAATACTGGGCGAACGCCGCTGCTCCGGGGCCGGTGACGACTCCGGGGCCGACGATTTCGTTATGAATGACCGTCACATCATCAGCGTGCCGGACGTGGACGCCGATGATCATGATGGGATTGGGAATCACCGGCGCGTTCGTCAATTCGATTCTGAAATTGCTGATGGTCGCTCCCGAACCGCCGAAGGAGATCAGAAAACCGACGAAAGCAAAGGGCGGGAAACCGCGATCCGGCAGTTGAACGGGGACGCTGACTCCGCTGGTGATTCTGGTTTCCGCCCCTTCCCCGATGATCGTCACGGGCTTATTCACCGACGCCCCTTTGAATTCCCCCCTGCCCACCCTGATCACATCGCCGGGCCGGGCGGCATTCACCGCTTCCTGAATCGTGGGGTAATCACGCGGCACCTGAATCGGAGGCGGCGCCGTCGCAAAACAATGTCCTGAGACATCGTTGCCGTTAAGCAGATTGAGCAAACCTGCCAGCGCATCCATATCCGCCGTCTGACTTCCACGAACCGCAGACAGCGCCTGCTCAAAAAGTTCTCCGAGTGTCGAGAAAGGCGTGAGCGTCACCCCGTTGCTCAGAATCACCGGCCTGAAACTGATCAGGCTGCGATAGCATTGCAACTGCCCTCTGAACACACTGATTCCCCGCGATGAACCGGTGCCGCCGACCAGCGCCAGGCTGAGCTGTGCGGCGAGGAACTCCTGGTTAAGCCGGGCCAGCGGAGCCGCCGGTGGCAGGCTGGCGAACGACCCGCCCTGCAGGACATCCCTGATCATTTCAATATTCTCGCCAACGCTGATCGGCTGGTTGAAATTGACGCCGCCAATAACCACCGATGCTTTGCGGTAAAGGATGCTGTCTCCGCTTTGTGCGAGATTGAGCCGGTAATACTGCGGCGAACGAAAGCAGATGCCGGAGCAAATCCCTTCCTGAACGCCGACCGCGTTTTCAGTCATTTCAGATTGCGCGTAAACCGTCGCGGTCATCAGCAGCACAATTCCCAGCGCCGCCCTGGTTATCAAAGTCTTGTTTTTCATACTCGCCTCCTCAGGCCTGGTGCTGCCACAGAAAAAAATACTGCCTCTGAGGAAAGCCGCCTGTTCTGTCCGCCAGGCCTGCCGAGACAGCGGCCATCGCCTTTCCTCTTTGGTCTGAACAACTTTTACTATTCTTTAGTGGCGAGTATACTCAGCCCGGTCTTTGCGGTGATGAAGGAAGTCTGAGGATGTTGTGATCTTTCCGTCAGGTCAGGTCAGGAGTGATTGACCACAAAAGCCATGCCCTCCCCACAGGAACGCCACCCGGTCATTTACTGTTTCGATGATGTCGTGATCGAGCGCGATAACTTTCGCGTCCTGAAGCGCGATCAGGCCAGGACGCTTGAGCCGCGCGCGTTCGACCTGCTGATTTATCTGGTCGAACATCGCGGGCGTGTGGTTGAAAAAGGGGAGTTGTTTGATCAGGTCTGGAAGCAGTCGTTCGTCACCGACAGCGCGCTGACACAGGAGATCAGACAGATTCGCAGGGCAATTGGTGATGATGCCGACGCGCCGCAGTACATTGAAACCATTCCGAAGCGCGGGTATCGCTTCATCGCCGAGGTGCATGAAGCCGGAACGCAGACAGTCGTGACCGGACAGTCTCAGGTCTTTGATTCGCTCGTTGTCCTGCCCTTTGCCAACCTTAATGCTGACCCGGAGCAGGATTATTTCGTCGAAGGGATTACCGATCTGCTCACGACCAGGCTGGGCAAGCTCAGGACATTGAAAGTAATCTCGCGCACCTCGGCCATGCAGTACAAGGACACCCGCAAACTGCTGCCGCAGATTGCCCGGGAACTGAAGGTGAAAGCGGTAGTCGAAGGAGCCGTGCTGCGCGTCGGCGAGCGGATGCGGATCACCGTCCAGTTGATCGAAGCGGCGACCGACCGGCATGTCTGGGCCGAGAGTTACGAGCGCGACCTGCGCGACATTCTGAGCCTGCAAAATGAGGTGGCATACACGGTGGCGGGTCGGATTCGCGTCTCGCTGACCCCTGAAGAGCAGGCGCGTCTGACTCCCGTCCGCCCGGTCAACCCTGAGGCTTATGAAGCTTATCTCAAAGGCCGTTACTTCTATAACAAATGGTCGCCGGGCTGTTGCTGGAAGGCCATTGAGTATTTCCAGGCCGCGATTGATAAGGATCCGAACTATGCGGCGGCCTGGGCCGGGCTGGCAGATACTTATGGTCAGATCGGAGCCTGGGGCCTGGCGGCTCCACGGGAAGTCATTCCCCGGATCAGGGCGGCAGTCCTGAAGGCGCTTGAACTGGATGACACGCTCGACGAAGCGCACAGCGTCCTGGGCAAACTCAAATTCTATTATGACTGGGACTGGGTGACTGCTGAAGCGGAGTTCAGGCAGGCCATCGAACTCAATCCGAACGACACGCTGGCGCGCATCTCTTATGCGTTCGGACTGGCGGATATGGGACGTTCGGACGAAGGCCTGGCGATGATCAGGCGCGCATGGGAACTGGATCCGCGCTCACTGGTGCTCTATGCGACAATCGGCTGGCATCTTTACGTCGCACGTCAATACGAACAGGCGATCAGGCAATGGCAGAAGACGCTCGAAATGGATTCCGGTTTCTTCCTTGCGCATCTGATGCTGTGGCGGGTGTTCAGTCTGGAGGGAAGATTTGACGAAGCGCTGAGCGAGTGTCAGAAGGTTTATTCTCTGATGGGCAACACGGATGTCCTGCAAGCCCTGAAAACGGGCTATGCCAGGTCAGGCTACAGAGGCGCGATGAGTCGCGCAGCCGATCAGCTTTCGGAGCAACTGAAGGAAAAATATATCAATCCTTCCGGGATCGCCCTGCTCTATGTTCACGCTGAGGAGAAGGATCAGGCAATCACCTGGCTTGAGCGCGCCTGCGAGGAGCGCGACCTGAACATCCATGCCATCGGAACAGAACCGGACTGGGAAAGCCTGCATGCGGAACCGCGCTTCCGGAATCTGCTGAAACAACTCGGACGCCCGTTAATCGTCCCACAGAGCAGGTCATGAAAATGCCTGACTCTGCGGTTTCCTGCCTCCGTCCTTCAGGCAGCATCATCAGGTATCAATGCGCCCCGTCATCGAATTTGATCACGTCACCTTCCGCTATCCTGGCGGGCCGCTGCTGCTCGATCAGTTGTCGCTGACCATCGAAGCGGGCGAAACGCTGGCGCTGGTCGGACGCAGCGGGCTGGGCAAATCAACCATTCTCAAACTGATCAATCACCTGCTGCTGCCCGTCGCAGGCGCTGTCCGCGTCGAAGGCCGCGCCACGACTGAATGGGATGCCATCAGTCTGCGCCGCCGCATCGGTTATGTGTTGCAGGAAGTCGGCCTGTTCCCGCACCTGACGATTGGGCGCAACGTCGGCATCGTGCCGCGTCTGGAGGGATGGGATGAAGCGCGCATTCGTGAACGCACGGCTGAACTGCTCGCGCTCGTCGGCCTTGATCCGACAATTTATCTGCCTCGCTATCCGCGTGAACTTTCGGGCGGGCAGCGGCAGCGCGTTGGCGTGGCGCGGGCGCTGGCCGTTGATCCGCCGATTCTGCTGATGGATGAACCGTTCGGCGCGCTCGACCCGGTGACGCGGCTGGAACTGCACCGCGAATTTCGCCGCATTCAGCAGCAGCTTCGCAAAACCATCGTCATCGTCACGCACGACATGGGCGAAGCCTTTGCGCTCGGAACAAAGATCGGCGTGCTGGCTGGTGGCCGACTCGCCGCGCTCGCCGCGCCCGCTGAAATCATCCATTCAACCGATCCCGAAGTCAGAACATTGCTCGACACCATGCCGTCAATCTCAAATCTCAAATCCCAAATCTCAAATCTCAAATCTCAAATCTGAGATTCACTTTATGCGACTGCTCGAATTCTGGCTGAACAACCGGGCTGAATTCATCGCCGCGCTGCTGAGGCATCTGGCGCTGGTGATCGCTTCAACGGGCATCGCGGTGCTGATCGGCGTGCCGCTTGGCATCATCGCTTATCGCCGTCCGAAGCCGGGTTCAGTGCTGATCGGTTTTGCCAACATCGTGCAGACGATTCCGAGCCTGGCGATGTTCGGCTTTCTGATTCCGCTGCCGTTCATCGGCGGCATTGGCGCAAAGGCGGCGCTGATTGTGCTGATTCTTTACGCGCTGCTGCCGGTGATGCGCACAACCGTGAGCGGGCTTCAGAGCATTGACCCGGCGGTGCGTGAAGCGGCGACAGCGATGGGCATGACCGGACGGCAGATGCTGCGAATCGTTGAACTGCCACTTGCGCTCAATTCAATTATCGCGGGCATTCGCGTGGCAACAGTGGTCGGTGTCGGCACAGCCACGATTGCCGCAGCGGTAGGCGCGGGCGGCCTTGGTGAATACATCTATCGCGGCGTGGTCAGCGTCAACGGCACAGTCATTCTGGCCGGAGCATTGCCCGCAGCGGCGCTGGCGCTGCTCGCTGACTTTGCGCTCGGCTGGATGGAGCGCAGGCTTTCGCCTGGTCGCGTGCAGCCTGAAAGCTCGATGCGTTTTGTCTTTGCCGCAGTAGCCGCAGTCGCTGTGATGGTCTTACTCATCGGCAATCTGTTCAGTCCTGAACGCGCGGCGGGCCGCATCATTATTGGCTCAAAGCAGTTCACCGAACAGCGCATCCTCGGTGAACTGCTGGCCGAAGTCATCGAACGCAGCACGCGCCTCAAGGCCGTGCGCAAGCCTGATCTGGGCGACACGCTGGTGTGCGAAAGTGCGATGCTCAGCGGCGATCTTGATCTTTATGTTGAATACACCGGCACGGCGCTGACGGCGATTTTCAAACAGCCGGTGCTGCACGACAGCGAGCGGGTCACGAGCATTGTGGCTGCGCGTTATGCCGCGACTGGTCGCGTAATGATGCCGCCGCTCGGCTTCAACAACACCTTTGCCATTCTGGTGCGCGGCAGCGATGCGCGGGCCTTGAAGCTGCAAACGATTTCAGAGGCAGCGCGATACACGCCGAACTGGCGCGCCGGATTCGGTCACGCCTTCATTGATCGTGAAGACGGTTATCAGGGACTCATCAAAGCTTACGACCTGCGTTTCGCCGGGCCGCCGCTGGCGATGGATTTATCGCTGACCTATCGCGCGCTCGCAGACAAGCGCGTGGATTTAATCGCCGGTGATGCGACCAACGGATTGATTGCGAAACTCGATCTGTTTATGCTGGCCGACGACCGTCGCTACTTTCCTCCTTATCACGCCGTGCCGGTGATTCGCGCTGAAACGATCAATCAGTATCCTGAGTTATGGCCGGTCTTTGATCGCCTGGCGGGCAAAGTCACTGACGCTGAGATGCGACAGATGAATTACGAAGCCGATGTCGAGCGCAAGGACACAGCGGCCATCGTCCGCGACTTTATTGCTCGTCACCCTGAAGTTACTGGTCAGCGCAGTGAGTGATGTACTCATAATTGCTGCGGTCTGCCGTGGCTGTTATGATTGCGCCCATTATGAAACGAGCCAGAAATATTGCGGCCATCAGTGAAGGCAGTGTGACTGCGGTGCAGGCGCGGGCGCGCGTGAATCGTTTTCTGTTGTCACAGGTCGGCAGCCAGTTTTCTGCCGGAGAACCGGAGCCGGATGTCGTTAACGAACTCTGGCGGATTCCGCTTCTGCTGATCACTCCGGGACTGGTGGCCGGGCAGGTTGGCGAAGCGATTGTTACCATGAATACGCGCGAGATCATCAGCCATACCGATATTGAGCAGATTTATGCGGCGGCTGCCAGATTGAGAAAACGTCATCATGCCGCGATTAAGGCCTCCTTTTTACGAGCAGGAAAAAGATAACTCCTGTCTGCCCACCTGCCTGCGGATGGTGCTGGCGGCGCATGGTTTGCTTCTTACGGAAAATCAGGTGCGTGAGTTATGCGACTGGAACCCGCGCACCTCAGTCTCCTCAACCAGTGTGGTCGCGGCGGCACGGGCGCTGGGTTTCATTCACTCGCGCGAAGATTACGGACTGCGATTGCACGATCTGCGTGATGAACTGCGCTCAGGTCTGTTTCCGATTGTGGGAGTTGACCCGCAATCTTACGGTCGCATCGGGCTGCACGCGCAGGTAGTGGTGTCGGTCGCCAGCCGTGGAATCACTGTGCAGGATCCGCTGCTCGGCCAGTTTGTCACCAGCCTGCTGGTCTTTGAGCAGGCGTGGAGCGCGACTGACTTCCTGACGATTCTGATTGAATGAAAATTGAATTGTATGAACAGGCCCCTTTGTCTTCTTCTGTTGCTGCTCGTCTGTCCATTCTTATGCTCCGCGCAGGAATCATCATCACAATCAGCGCCGCTCAGACTTGAGACTGCTGTCGAACTGGCCTTGCAGAACTATCCCGCGATACGTCAGGCGCAGGCGCAGGTCAAAGCCACTGAGGCCGGAATCGAAAATGCCCGCACCGCTTACCTGCCCCGCGCTGATCTGTTGTGGCAGGAAAACTTCGCGACCAGAAACAATGTTTTCGGGCTGCTGCTGCCGCAATCAGTTGTGCCGGGCATTTCAGGGCCGGTGCTGGATTCGACTTCGCTGGCGGGCGTGTGGGGCAGTGCGGGCGGGTTGCTGCTGTCGTGGGAGCCTTTTGATTTCGGCTGGCGCAAAGCCAGCGTCGCAACGGCGCGTGCGATCAGCAGTCAGGCCAGGGCCGGTGAAGCAGTGACGCGGCTGGATGTCAGCGCCGCCGCTGCCGATGCCTTTCTGACCGCGCTGGCGGCTGAACAGACAGTGCGCGCAGCAGAGGCCGGAGTCGAACGCGCCGAAACATTTCTAAAAGCAGTGCGCACGCTCGCAGACAATCAGTTGCGCCCCGGCGTTGATGTGTCACGCGCCGAAGCCGATCTGGCGGCGGCTCGCAATCAGTTGATTCAGGCGCAGCAGAATGCCGAACTGGCCAGGGTCAGTCTCGCTGAGACAATCGGTCAGGCAGGCGCAAACCTCACCATTGATCCCGGCCCGCTGCTCACCATGCCGCAGGTTCCGGCAGCACCAGGCATCAATCTTTCCGCGCATCCGCTGGCGCTGGCGCAGACGGCTGCGCTCGATGTCGTGCGCGCCCGCCAGCACGAACTTGATCGCGCTTACTTCCCTCGCTTCAACTGGCAGACGGCTGTTTTCGGGCGCGGCAGCGGCGCGCTGCTCAACGGGCAGTTTGATCGCGGCAAAGGCTTTTATCCTGACACGATGAACTGGGCGACCGGAGTGACTGTGACCTTTCCGGTCTTTGATTTTTTCGGCCTGCGCGCAAAGCGGCGAATTGAAGCCGCAAACATCAGCGTCGAACAGGCCCGCTACGATCAGGTCATGCAGACGCTGAAAACGCAGGACGCCCGCGCCCGCACGCTGATCGAAGCCGCGCGAAAGTTTGCCGCCAACACTCCCGTGCAACTGAAAGCCGCGCGCGAAACATTGCAGCGCGCTCAGGTGCGTTACGAATACGGCCTGACCAGCGTCATCGAAGTTGCCGACGCGCAGCGACTGGTCACACAGGCTGAAATCGAAGATGCCGTCGCCCGTCTGGCAATCTGGCGCGCCATGCTCGCGGCAGCGAAATTACAGGGCGATCTGAAATCATTTCTGGAGCAGGCAGGCAGGAAATAGCGGAAGTGACAAATCATGTTGTGCGATTTGCCAAAATCGCACGGCTTCGTTCGAGAACCCTTTGAAAGAGACCGTGCGATTCTGGCAAATCGCACAACGGTTCTATGTTATGTGGCTCATCAATTCAGCATTACGACGCCCGTTCACGATTCTGGTCATCATCATCGGCATCGCGCTTGGTTCGGTGCTGGCGCTGACGCGAATGCCTGTGGACATTTTTCCGAATCTCAATCTGCCGGTGATCTATGTTGCGCAGCCTTACGGCGGAATGGATCCGGCGCAGATGGAGAGCTTTCTGGTTTCGTATTACGAGTATCACTTTCTTTACATCGCGGGCATCGAACACGTCGAATCGAAATCAATTCAGAACGTCGGCCTCGTCAAACTCTTTTTTCATCCGGGCACTGATATGAGCCAGGCGCTGGCGCAGACTATTTCTTATGTCGAACGCTCGCGCGCCTTCATGCCGCCCGGAACTGTTTCGCCGTTCGTGGTCAGATTCGATGCGGGCAGCGTGCCGGTCGGGCAGCTTGTTTTTTCAAGCGACACGCGCAGCGTCGGTGAAATTCAGGATCTGGCGCTCTTTCGTATTCGCCCGATGTTTTCGACGCTGCCCGGAGTCTCTGCGCCGCCACCGTTCGGCGGCAATCAGCGCACGGTGATTATTCGCGCCGATCCTGACCGTTTGCGCGCTTACGCCATGTCGCCTGAAGAACTCGTCAAAGCTATTGCCGCAGGCAACACCATCCTGCCCGCAGGCAACGTGCGCACGGGCAACCTCAACCGCCTCGCGCCGATCAATTCAGTGGTGCGCGACATTAAAGAACTTGCTGATCTGCCGGTGCGCACCGGGCCGGGAGCGAATGTTTATGTGCGCGACGTTGGCACGGTTGAAAACGGCAGCGACATTCTGACCGGCTACGGTCTGGTCAACGGACGCCGCACGGTTTACATCCCTGTCACGAAACGCTCTGACGCTTCGACGCTGGATGTGGTCAGTCGCGTCAAAGCTGAACTGCCGCGCTTTCAGTCGCTCGTGCCCGAAGACATCAAAGTCAGTTTTGAATTCGATCAGTCGGTCATCGTCAAAAATTCAGTGCGCACGCTCGTCTTTGAAGGCGCGCTGGGCGCAGTGCTGACGGGCCTGATGGTGCTGCTCTTTTTGCGCAGTGTGCGCAGCGCGCTGATTGTCGTCATCACGATTCCGTTTGCGCTGCTCGGCGCGCTGGTCGGGTTATGGCTGACCGGACAGACGGTCAACATTATGACGCTCGGCGGGCTGGCGCTGGCCATCGGCGTGCTGGTTGATGAATCAACGGTGGCGATTGAAAACATCCACACGCATCTGTCACGCGGCGAACCGCTGCGCCGCGCTGTGCTTGAAGCCACACGCGAAACGATTACGCCGCGACTGCTGGCGATGCTCGCGGTGCTGGCCGTCTTTGTGCCGTCATTCTTTATGGTCGGAGTGGCGCGGTCATTGTTCGTTCCGCTCTCGCTCGCGGTCGGCTTTGCGATGCTGGCGTCTTACTTTCTTTCGAATACGCTCGTACCGGTGCTGGCAGTGTGGCTGTTGAAGAATAACAGCGATGACACGCACACGCCGTCATTTTTTGAAGTGGCAGGCAAACGTTATCAGCGCGCGCTGCAAAGGCTCTGGCGTTTGCGCTGGCCGGTGATGATTGCTTATCTCGCCATCACTGCGGCTGGCATTTTTCTGATCGGGCGCAATCTCGGCACTGATATTTTTCCGAATGTTGACACAGGCATGTTTCAGCTTCGGCTGCGCGCTCCGACCGGCACACGGGTGGAACGCACTGAAGTCATCGCGCTGAAGGCTCTCGATGCGATTCGCGCTGAAGCGGGCGCTGACAACGTAGCCATCACGCTCGGTTTCGTCGGTATTCAGCCGCCAAGTTATCCGGTCAACACCATCAATCTGTGGACGAGCGGTTCGCACGAAGCGGTGCTGACCATTGCGCTCAAACGCGGCTCAGGCGTGCGCATTGATGACCTGCGCGAACGCCTGCGAAAGAAACTGCCCGAAGTGATTCCCGGCACTGCGCTTTCATTTGAAGCCGGTGATGTCGTCAATCAGGTGATGAATTTCGGCGCGCCCACACCAATTGAAGTCGCCGTCAGCGGCCCGAATCTGACTGCGAGTCGCGCTTTTGCTGAAAAGATCCTTGGCGAACTGAAAAAGATTGCGGCGCTGCGCGATCTGCAATTCAGTCAGCCGCTCGATTACCCGACGATTGACATCAAAGTTGACCGCAAACGCGCCGGACAACTCGGCGTTTCAGTCGAACAGATCGGGCGTTCGCTCGTGGCTGCGACTTCATCGAGCCGCTTCACTCAGCCGACATACTGGCGCGACCCGGCCAGCGGCACGGCCTATCAGGTGCAGGTCGAAATTCCGCAATCACGCATCGCCTCAATCGAAGACGTGCAGGCCGTGCCGGTCAACACCACGAACGGCGCGCGCGCGCTGGCCTCTGATGTGGCTGAGATTTCTTACGGCACAGCGGTTGGCGAATACGACCGTTACAATCAGCAGCGAATGATTACCATCACTGCCAACATTGCGGGGCGGGATCTGGGCAGCATCGCCAGCGAAGTCAGCGCCGCAATTGCCCGCGCCGGTGAAGCTCCGCGCGGCCTGAGTGTCAGCGTGCGCGGTCAGGTTCCGCCAATGCAGCAGACTCTGTCAGGTTTGCAGACCGGCCTGCTGCTGGCGATTGTCGTCATCTTTCTGCTGCTCACTGCCAGCTTTCAGTCAATGCGGCTGGCGCTGGTGATTCTGTCAACTATTCCCGCGGTTATTACCGGCGTAGCCGTGTCGTTGTGGATCACGCGGACGACGCTCAACGTGCAGTCGTTTATGGGCGCGATTATGGCGATTGGTGTTTCGGTAGCGAATGCGATTCTGCTGGTCACTTTTGCCGAACAGCGCAGGCGCGAAGGCAGCGAAGCGCAGGCAGCGGCAGTTGAAGGCGCGGGCAGCCGTCTGCGTCCTATTCTGATGACCAGCCTGGCGATGATTGCCGGAATGCTGCCGATGGCGCTGGCGATTGGCGAAGGCGGCGAACAGACCGCGCCGCTCGGTCGCGCTGTGATCGGCGGCCTGGCCGCTTCAACCGTTGCCGTGCTGATCGTGCTGCCGCTCGTCTTTGCAGTCACGCAGCGCAAAGCCATTCGCGCATCGGCGTCATTACATCCCGATGACCTGAGCAGCGCGGAGTGATTTGTTCTGTAAGCTGTATAATCCAGGAAAATGTTTTTCCACGAAGTCGCACGAAGATTCACGAAGGAGAAAAGAAAAAGGATCAGCAGACAGGACGATGATAGCTGCCTCTTCTCCTCTTCACCTTTTCTCCTCTTCTTTCCTTCGTGAATCTTCGTGTGACTTCGTGGAGAAAATCTCTTTGCCGGATATTTTCAGAAAGTCGCCAGGATGCATAAATTCATTACCGTTCTGTCTTCACTCATCTTTATCGGCTCGACGGCCTGCACTTCAGGCAGCAGCGCACAGAAAGCGCAGCCACAGGCTTCGCCCGCGCAGACGCCGACCGTCACTGTCACAAAGGTTGAATCGCACGAACTGAGTCGTCAGATTCGTCTGCCCGGCGAGTTGCAGCCCTGGCAGGACACAGCGATTTATGCGCGGGTGCAGGGCTTTGTCGAAACGATCAGTGTTGATCGCGGCTCGCTCGTGAAGAAAGGTCAGGTGCTGGCCCGGTTGCGCGCTCCTGAACTTGATGCGCAGCGCAGCGAAGCTGAAGCGAAAGTTCGCGCCGCACAGTCGCAGCGCGTCGAAGCAATGGCGCGCGTAAGCAGCATTCGCGCACAGCGCCTTGAAGCTGAAGCAAAGCTGGCCGCCGACGAAGCCACTTATCAAAGATTGAAAGCCGCTTCGGCCACGCCCGGCGTCGTGGCTGGCAACGATGTTGAAGTAGCGCAGAAATCAGTCGAAGCCGCGAAGGCAAGAATTCAGCTCTGGAGCGAAAACGAGAAAGCCGCGCAGGCGCAGGTGAAAGCAATTGAAGAGAGCGAACGCGCCCTGCGTGAAGCATCGCTGTCGGCAAAAAACATTGAAGCTTATCTGACCATCACCGCGCCTTTTGATGGCGTCATCACTGAACGCAACGTGCATCAGGGGAGTCTGGCGACAACTGCGGGAACTCCGATGCTGCGGTTGCAGCAGGTGTCGCGGCTGCGGCTGGTTGTGGCTGTGCCTGAAAATGAAGTGGCGAGCGTGAGTCCTGGCGCAAGAATCAGTTTCACGCTTCCGGCTTTTCCAGGCGAAACCTTTGCAGGCACGCTGCAACGCACGAGCCATTCACTCGACCCGAAAACGCGCACGATGCCGGTTGAACTTGATGTAGCGAATCCTTCAGGCAGACTTGCGCCGGGCATGTTTCCTGAAGTCATCTGGCCTGTGCGTCGTCCGCGCCCTTCGCTCTTTGTGCCGCCGTCAGCGATTGCGACGACGACTGAGCGTTCATTTGTGATTCGCATTCGTGACGGCCTGACCGAATGGGTTGATGTCAGGCGCGGCGCTTCGATGAATTTGCAGGGCGCTGATCTGATCGAAGTCTTTGGCGATTTGTCAGCGGGCGACATGATTGCCGTGCGCGGCACTGATGAACTGCGCGCCGGGACGCGTGTCAGCGCCAGACCCGCCGCTTCGCAAACAAAGTGAGAGGGAGTAAAGTTTCAGACAGGAAGGAGAACAGCTATGAGCAGAATCACGAGACGTACAGCAATTGAAACAATGCTTGCCGGAAGCGCAGGCGCGGCGCTCACCGGCTTTCACATCGAAGCGCAGACTGCCGCGACAGTTTCAGCCTTTCGCGGGCAGCATCAGATCAAACCGCTGCCATTCGATGCGGCAAAGCTGAAAGGCCTGTCTGAAAAGCTCATCCGCTCGCACTGGGAAAATAATTACAGCGGCGCGGTCAAGGCGCTCAATGCCGTTGAGCAGCGCTTGGCCGCGATGCTCAGTGACAAAGACCTGCCCGCGTATGTGTATGGCGACCTCAAGCGCGAGGAACTGGTACGCACCGGTTCAGTCGTGCTGCACGAAATCTATTTCGGCAATCTGGGCGGCGATGGCAAAGCGGCTGGCGACATTCTCAGTGCGTTCAAACAGACGTGGGGCGGTTACGAACAGTGGGAAGCCGAATTCAAACGCACCGGCAACGCGCTCGGCGGCGGTTCAGGCTGGGTGATTCTGGCTCATAACTTTCACACGGGCGAACTGCACAATTACTGGTCGTGGGATCACATGCACAACGCGCCGTTCTCAAGGCCGCTGCTGGCGATGGATATGTACGAGCATTCATATCAGATGGATTACGGCGCGGCGGCAGGGAAATACATTGACGCCTTTATGCAGAACGTCAACTGGGAAGAGGTCAATCGCCGCTTCACTGCGGCACAGAAAGCCGCCGCCGCAATGAAGACATAACTCATCCGGGCATGTGGCGACCAGCGAACAACCGGTTGCATATTGCTTTCACTTCGCAGGGAAAGGCTGCGTTGTCGCTCTGCTTTATTCTGGCAGCGCTGACCGCAGCGATGCGCGTTCCGGCTGAGGTTCCGCGTGCGATTGTCGGGCGCGCGCTCTCACCCATTTCCACTGACGGCAGGCTTGATGAACCGGATTGGGAGCGGGTGGCGCCGATTGGCGAGATCACGCAGCGCGTTCCCAGGCCGGGCACAGCGGCGACCGAAAAGACCGAAGTCAGACTGCTCGCTGACAGTCAGAACCTGTATATCGGCGTGATGTGTTACGACTCCGAGCCGGAGCGCATCATCGGCACGCAGATGGGACGCGATGCCTTACTGGAAGTGGACGATCAGATTGAGATTCTGCTTGACCCTTTTCACGACCGGCGCAACGCCTTCTATTTTGCGACCAATCCGCTGGGCGCGCTGGTGGACGGGCTGATTATTGAAGGCGGGCGCGTCAATACGGACTGGGATGCAATCTGGACAGTAAAAACCCATCGCTCTGACAAGGGCTGGAGCGCTGAATTCGAGATTCCCTTCAAGAGTCTCAGCTTTCACCGGGGGCAGCGCGTGTGGGGCTTCAACTTTGCGCGACACATCAAACGCAAACTTGAAGAAGACCGCTGGACAGCGGCGCGACTGGATGTGCGGTTCGTCCAGGTGTCTGAAGCGGGCGACATCGAGGATTTCAGCGAGACTGAACAGGGACGCGGCCTCGACGTTCGTCCTTACTTTGCGCCAAAGTGGACGCACGACAGCGCCAGCGGAAACAACACCCTGACCGGCAAGGCGGGCGGGGAAATTTTTTATAACATCACGTCAAATCTGAAATGGACGACAACCTTCAATACTGACTTTGCCGAAACCGAAGTGGACAATCGGCAAATCAATCTGACGCGATTCTCACTTTTCTTTCCTGAAAAGCGCGCCTTCTTTCTGGAAAATGCGGGGGCGTTCAGCTTCGCCAATCCAACGCGGAGCCGCGTCCCGGATGTTGTTCCCTTCTTCAGCCGCACCATCGGTTTGCTCAACGAGCAGGAAGTCCCCATCCTGGCGGGGACGAAACTGACGGGCAAGATCGGACGTTACGATGTCGGACTGCTTGGCGTGCGCACGCGCGAGACCGGCTTTACTGAAGCGAAAAACTTTTTCGTGGGCCGGGTCAAACGTAATCTCCTCAAACAATCATACCTCGGCGGCATTCTGACTGAAGGCAATCCGGCAGATAAAACCTCAGGCCGCACGTTCGGCGGCGACCTGCACCTGGCGACGGCGAACTTCCTCGGCAGAAATCGCAATTTCGCGTTCGATGCCTTCGGACTCCAGAGCCGGAACGAAGGCGTGAAGGGCGATGATGGTTACTACGGTTTCTCAGCGAGCTATCCGAATGATCTGATCGCGGCGTACTTCGGCTGGCAGCATATTGGGCGTGAGTTCAATCCGGCGCTCGGTTTCGTCGCGCGCTCAAATGTGGACAAACTTGCGCTCAATTTTGAATATGACCCGCGCCCGAAGAATTTTCTCGGCGTGCGACAGATGTTTCATGAATTCTTCTTTACGAGCTACAGACGACTCGACAAAGGCGCAGTCGAAAGCTGGCGCTTTTTCACAGCGCCTGTCAACTGGGAGATGAATTCAGGCGAGCACCTCGAATTCAACATCATTCCGACTTATGAGCGATTGTTTGAGCCTTACGAGATTGTTGATGGCCTGAAGATCCAACCGGGCGAGTATCGCTTCAATCGCTATCGCCTTGAATTCAACTCGGCCTCGAAGCGGCGCTGGCAGGTGGATTTGGCGCGCTGGTTCGGCGGGTTCTATTCGGGACGGGCCGAACAATATGAAACGGGCTTTGGCTACAAGCTCGCGCCGCACTTTCAAATCAGACTGGGGCTGGATCAGACTTTCGCGCAACTCAGGGAAGGCCATTTTGTCGCGCGTATTTTTGAGCTGCGCGCCAATTATTCGTTCTCGCCGTTTCTGACGATTTCCAACCTGGTGCAGTTCGATAATGAATCGCAGAATCTCGGCTGGCAGAGCCGCGTGCGCTGGATCATTCGTCCCGGTAACGATCTGTTTTTTGTTTTCAATCAGGGCTGGTTGCAGGACGAACGCGGTGGTTTCCACTTCCGCACCGCAGGCACGAAATTCGCAGGCAAGATTCAATACACGTTCCGATTCTGAACTGAACTGCCCTGGGCGTCACTGGCCGCCTGCCATCCTGATTGTTACACTCTGCACTGTTCTGACACGGATATATTCAAACTGAAATCAGGAGACAGGATTATGCCTGCCGAAAAAAGTTCCGTGCGGCTGGTCATTCATCGCGGCAAAGCAGCCGCGCGTGAAAGCAGCTTTGCCGAAGACGTGCGCGCCGGTCTGACGGCCACGCCGAAAAGACTGCTGCCCAAATATTTTTATGACGCGCTCGGCTCACACCTGTTTGAAGCCATCTGCCAGTTGCCGGAGTATTACCCGACGCGGGCCGAAGCTGAAATCCTGGAGCATCACGCCGCTGAAATCGTCAGCAGCCTGAATGGCCGCCTGACGCTGGTTGAACTCGGCAGCGGCAGTTCGGTCAAGACGCGCTTTCTGATCGAAGCGCTGATTGCGCGGCAGGGTCGGTTGCATTACCAGCCGGTTGATATTTCCGCCACGATGCTCGAACAAAGCGCGCAGGAACTGCTGAAAATTTATCCTGAGTTGCACATTACCGGCCAGGCCCGCGATTACACGCAGGGACTCGGCGCAATCGAGCGCAGCGGCAATGAAAGCATTCTCGCGCTCTTTCTCGGCTCAAACATCGGCAACTACGACCCGCCCGAAGCCATCGCTCTGCTCAGACAGATTCGCCGCACGCTGCGCGAAGGTGACGGATTACTGCTCGGCGCGGATTTGAAGAAGGACGCAGCGATTCTTGAAGCCGCGTATGACGATGCGCTGGGAGTGACGGCGGCATTCAATCTCAATCTGCTGCTGCGCATCAACCGCGAACTCGGCGCTGATTTCGATCTCAAACAATTTCAGCATCGCGCTGTTTACAACCAGGCGCAGGGCCGCGTTGAAATGCATCTGGTCAGCAGCAGCGCGCAAAAGATTCGCCTCAACGCGCTCGGCCTGATGATTGAAATGCAGGCGGGCGAAACGATCCACACCGAAAATTCATACAAGTACGACCAGGAACAACTGACACAAATGGCCGCCGCTGCGGGCTTCAGCGCAAAACGCGTGTGGCTGGATGAGGAAGAGAGATTCAGCAGCAGTCTGTGGCTGGCGTTATAGCGCCGGGCAACATTTCTGAAAAGCAGTCATCTGCCTTCAGAGAAATCGCTGAATCTGATTCCTGAGACCTGACTCCTTTTTTTGCGGAGCGCGATGAAAATGTGACGCGGGGAATACTAACCTGCGTCACCTTCTGCCCCCTCCCGAATAAAACCAGATCGGGATTTCAGGAGCAGGAATAACCACCCTGACCAGACACCGGAGCCGCGCGCCTGGCGCGTTGAGGCCAGACTCTGACGCGGCAACGCCCTGCAACCGTTTCCGCCCCCTCACAGTTTCACGACCCGGGCACAAACCCGCTGCGTGAAGAGACCTGCCGGAGAGCGCCGCCCGCCCACAGGGCCAGTTCTGAACCAGTAAGGAAAGGTGGTTGGTCAGGAAGGAATGATGCCTTCGGGCGCAGCGCCTGACCATTCAGCGAAAGCGCCCGACCTTCATCATCAGCCGTCAGCGCATTGCCAGAATGGAACGATGCTTTCTGCGCTGGCGGCTTTTCTCTACGCCTTAGCAATCGGGCTTTCCCGGAAAGAGATTGTGCAAAAGGGAACAGCACAGGCAGGAGGATTGAAGCTGTGGTTGCCTGTCGGATCCGGCGCGCTACTTTCCCACAGGGTGCATCTTCGAAAAGGCCGGGCAGATCAGACTTCAATTCGCTTGAGGAACTGATATCCAAACTCCAGGCGGCGTTGCGGAACACCGGTGCGCGGACGAAGCGGTCGCTCCGGCGGGCACTGGCGCGAGCAATAGCTTCGGTCACCTTGGAGGATATTTGGGGCTGGTTTACACATTGTGGTTATACCTGCCCACCCATTTGAAAACTGCTGTAAACTGCTGTCACTGGCGATTGAGCAAGAGCTTGTGAATTTCAGTAAAATTATTCAATTTTGCGTAGTCAATCGCTGTCTGACCCTCCCTATTTCGGACTTTTATCTTCGCACCTTGGTCTATCAAAACACGAACTTTTACCTCATTCCCTGTTCTAACTGCGTACATAAGTGCGGTGTCGCCTTCATTATCCTGCTCATTAATTCCAATCCCTGCTTTCAGAAGTCTTTGCGACATTTCTGCTTTCCCGATTTCATCCCATGCATTCATCAGGGCAGTTTGGCCAAGATAATTCTTGATTCTTACATTTGCCCCTCTCCCGATGAGATAATCAACAATCTCTCCCCTTCCATTTGCAGCAGCCACCATCAAGCAGGTATTACCACTTTTATCCCTTCCGTTAAGGTCAGCCCCGTGTTCGACTAACAACCGGATCATCTCAAGTTCACAAAACTGAGCAGCCAATATGAGAGGAGAAATCCCGTCACTCGAAGAACGTCCGGCATCTGCATTCCCGGCTTCCAGCAGAATTGTAGAGATCCCTAGGAAATTATACCTTACGGCATAGAGTAACGGGGTCCAGCCCAGATCGTCTCTTACATTTATATCCTCGTGCTTTATTAACAGCCGAATCTGCTCTTCATCGTTAGCAATGACCGCCTGACTTAATCTGAATCTTCCGTGAGAGGAGTTTCGTGAAAGTTCATCTCTGATAATAATACTTTCGTATTTCTTACTTTCGGGTGCAGGAAACAGTTCAATAAATTCTCTTTTGGAGGATTTATGGAATCTGGCAAACGCAGAACCCCCTGTAGGAACATTCGCCCTATTATTAGTATATCTACTATCCTGATCAGCTCTTGTGCCGGAATCGCTTGATTCTGCCGGAAGACTGATTGCTTGCGACCTGAACTCGACAAGACCGGCATTCAACATCTTCTTGTCTGTAAATACAGTGAATTCAAGCCAGCTCTCAGCAGGGTACCTCTTCGCTATCTCCGAAAATAGTTTGGTTAAATTTTCTCTGGTATAATATTTTGGTTCAAAATAAAGGAAGACCTCACAGAAAGCTGGAGGAGATTTGGCCTCAGTCTCAAGAACAATCCAAGCAGGGAAATTAACTGCTTTCACTTTTTCCCAAGATGATTGGTCAGCAGGTATATCGATGGGGCCGCTGTCAGCACTAGAAAATACGTTCAGACATAGATACTTATTGTAATTGAAATATATTAATCCCAATAAAATAAGCAAGATAAGCGTCAATTTTGATTTAGTCATCCCTGAAAAAGTCGCGCCTCAAATAGCGGCAAAACAGCCGGTTCGGCGCTGGAAGCCAGTGAGCGGCTTGAAAACGATCTCTGAGAGCCAGTTTTGCAGGTCACAAGAGAAAGCTCGCAAGAGCTTCCTCAGATTGAACCCGCAGCCCGACAAGATCGCGTTGATCCGGTCGCCTTCTTTGCCTTTGAGGTGATTGCGGCACAGACCGTGATCGTGTTTGTCGTGACCGATGACCGGTTCAATCGCATTGCGGCGTTTGAGGAGCTTCTTCAATGTCCCAGTCGCTTTGTGTTGGCCGGTGATATGAACTTTGACATCCTCAGGATGATGCGCTTTGCCGCGGTAGCCGCGATCAACGAACGCCTCTTTCGGTCTGACACCTGTCAGCCGTTCGATTTGATCGATCGTGGGTTTGAGTGTCGCGCCGTCGTAAGGATTGTCGTGATGCGCCTCGATCGCAACAATCCAGTTGCTTTTTGAGGTGGTCGCAATTGCGGCTTTGCAGCCGAATTCATACCTCTTGTGAGCTTTGCCCTTAGCAATGCACTCGACCTCGGGGGCGTGGACACTGTAGAGCTTTGGTGAGTCGTTCTTCTCTTGTCTGTGAATGCGCGCGGCAGTGGTCAGTAGTTCTTTGAATCTCGGCGATGGCTTGGGGTGCTTGCGTTCGACATCGCGCAGCACACGGCCCAGATAGTTGCGCAATTTCCTGGTCTCTTTCCTGGCCCGTTTGATTTGTTGTGCGCGGGCGTAGCGGCTCTGATCATAGAGCGCCTTCTTACCGACGCGCCGGTAGCTCTGGCGCAGTTTGACTGAGGCTTTCTGAGCCTCCCGCGCCACCGCCACCCGAGCCTTCTCATAGAGTCGCGCATCGGTCGGAAAGGCAATCGCTTTTTCCTGGACGGTCGTGTCGATGTTGACCCGCTCGAGATCTTTCGCCTTGAGTGCGCCTGCACGTTGCGCGCTCGAAAGAATCTCTTTGAGCATCTTCTCGACGCCATCGGCCTTGATCCGCTGTCGCCATTTGACCAGGGAAGTCGGATGACAGGGGAACTCGTGCTGAAAGTACTCGTAGCCACAGAAGTATTGCCAGTAGGGATTCTCAACCCACTTCTCGACCACCGACTCGTCGCTCTCGTGGCAGGCGTGCTTGAGGTAGTGCAGCCCGACCAGCAACCGGATCGGTATTCCGGGCCGCCCCATCTCTTCCGAGTAGAAGGAGCCGAACTCACGCTCGAAGTAGCTCCAGTCAATCTGCTGCGCGAGCCGGAACAGCGGATGCTTCGGATTGAGTTGTTGGTCGAGCCGAGCTTGATAGAGGCTCTCTGGCAGGCTCTGCGCCTGACTGTCACGAGGTTTCATTCGCTTTCACCAGGTTTTGCAAGGTTTTTACCACTTTCTTGCAATTCTACGCGGTGTGGTTCTCGCTGAACATGCCGTTTTTATTGGCTTTTACACTTTTTCAGGGACGACTGATTTAATGGTGAGCATCTTAAATTTACGCTTTCGGATCATGCTCCAAATGCATACTTAGCATTACAGATACAGCACCCATGCCATTCTCATGTTACATAAAGGTCTGCTGTATCTGTAGTTCGCATAAATCGCATCCATTCAACCGCATCTAGATCTGCGGCCTCTTCACCCTGCGTTACGGCTCGAAAGGATCAATCCCAAGCAGTTCGTCTACAATGCTTAGCCTGAATGGATCACAACCCGCCTTTAGGAATCGGTTGATGGCTGCTGATGCATTACCCTCTGTACGACCTAAGTCAATGACAGAGTTTGCGCCGTATACTGTAGTGAAATGCAGTCCAAGACTACGAGCAATTTTCTGATGATTTCCTGAGAAAATAGCATGAGTCATCTCATGTCCAACAATCATCTCTCGCGTTTCTAAGCTACTCACGGCATATTTTCTTCCCACATATATTAGTGATCTCATACCAGTATTTGTAAGACCACCTGCTACAGTCAATGCTTCGCCCAAAGTATAATAATCGCCTGAACTATTATTTTTTCCTATTTGAGTTACTGCATCGAGACGGGCCGCTCTGGGATTTTTAGTAACGTCAACGAATGTGGTACGTTTAATCGCATTATTAACGCTTCCTTCTCCAAGGATTAAGTCTATGAGCTGGCGACATTTAGGGTTCTTTTGATAAAAGACTTCAGCAGTGCTTCTTACATCTCTGTCATCTTTTAAGTCATATATTATTGTAAATCGGGGATCAACTTGAACACGAGATTGACTAAAGGAAGCCCCGGGAACAAATTCCCAGACATCAACGATTGTCTCCACAAAGTTACGCTCATACTTTCCATTCTTCGTCACATCTCCGGCCACTTCACGCCATCCTGAGACTGAACGCCTGACAAACGCCCCATCCACACCATTTGCCAGTTGGGTGCCACTCAGAGCCGGACTGATGTAAATCCTTCCCATTCCGGTGCGCTGCGCCTGCGCTGCTGCCGCCTCCGGACTGAGCAGTGTCAGCGCCCCATCCACCTTGAACCCGGCGCCGAACTTCCCATTGGCCTGGTCGGCCAGATATCCGTAGGCACTCGTCGGTTGCGGATTGAATCCGCTGCAGGTCGGATTGTTCTGCCCCTGATACAGACACGAATAATATTTAGTGATGTCCACTCCGGTCCAAGACTCAATCTGTGCACCGACCGGGTTGATGAGGAAGGTTTTCTTCTTCACCTGCCCAGGCTCCGTATCCCGCGCGACCAGATTGAGCGGGTCGCGGTGATGCCACTGCACTTTATTCTCAGCGACCAGTTGCTCCGCAATCAGGCTGCTGCCATCCAGCACGCGCCCCTTGAACTTGTTGCCTGACGCATCCAGTTGAGTTATGACCTCGCCACCCAGCGCGCTTGAGCGCACGTAGTAACCAGAAACAGTATCGGGTGAGACACGCTGCCCGTTCCCATCCAGCGGGCCGTTGACAACCCGGCCCAGAGCATCGAGCAGGTCAGCTTCCACGGTCGTCGAGTTCTGTGTGATGCCGGTCCGATTGCCCATCGCATCATAGTTCCAGGTCTGCGGCTGCCCGGCATCAGAGATGCTGACGGCCTTGTTGTTCTGGTACGTCGCAGAGAACTGCACGGCGCTCGTCCCGTTCTGCCAGTATAAATAGCTTGAGTTCCTGATATGCCCGAATTCGTCGTACTGCGGGCTGTAATCATAATAAAAAGCCCAGCCGCCCAGCCCGGCATCGAGTCCGGCCTTCGAGCCGTTCATTCTGCCAACTGCGTCGTATGTGAACGCCCGGTCCATATACCGCTCGTACTGATTGCTCAGTGGCGTCTCTGCCTTGAAGGTGCTGAGCTGCCCGTCAGGATTGTACGTATAGACTCCGCCGATGACGCCGGGGATATCGAACTGGCTGACCTGCAGCCGTGAATTATATTTTGCGCTGGCGCTGAAGCCGCTGCCGTATGACGCGGCCTTCGGCACATCCCAGGCGCGGTACGCAATTCCAGCGGCATAACTGGTCACCCCGTTAAATGGCGACCCGGTAATCTCCGTAACTCTTCCGGTCCGGTCACGCCCGTAACTGACCCACGCGCTGGCCGGGTCAGTAATCTTCGTCAGTTCCCCGGCGAGATTATATTCATATGTCAGCGGATAAGTTCTCCCGGCGAGACTGTTGAAGTTCCTCGTTTCCCTGAAGAGACGCGAAAGACTGTCATACTCGTAAGTCACCGTGCCGACACCGTCCGCCATCTGCGTGCGCCTGCCGTTCTGGTCGTACTGGAAAGTCACGGTCGGTGTCGGAGCCACGCTGTTGTAGCTGGCCTGCGTGAGCAGTCCGCGCCCGTTATATGTCAGTGTGCCGGATGCACCCCGTGCATCCACTGAAGACTGAATCCGGTCGTCATCGTAATAATTATAGGTTGTCGCTGCACTTTCCTGCGGACGCTGGCGCGTTTTGAGTCGTCCGTACCCGTCATACGTCATCGCGGTCTGCTGTGAAGCGCCCCCTGACCCCGCGGCTCCGGCATATTCGGTCACTATCAGCAGATGGTCAAGCACATCGTAATCCGTCGTGACTGACGAATAGACCGTGGTGCTGTCGCTGAGTACTTCAGTCTTCACCGGACGCCCGAAAATATCCCGATACAATTTCTGTTTGCGCCCGGTTTCATCCGTGCCGGTCACAGTGTCACCGCCCGCGCAGCCGCAGCCGATGTAGGAAATCTGGCGTTTGCTGCCGGGATTCAGCGCTGGGTCATAATCCTGGTTGTAAGTCACGGTCGGGCGGCCTTTCCAGTCATAATCCTGGTTGCTGTGAATGTAGCCGCCCGCGTCATCACCCGCCGGTGCCCAAGTGCCGTCAATTTCGGTCGGGTTCGACCATTCAGTGGTCCAGCCCATAATGCCATACACCACATACTGTGATTTCAGACCGCCCGCGCTGCCGGGATGT
>JAXLQP010000005.1:0-349983 GCA_046331565.1 Blastocatellia bacterium | reverse complement strand
AATCTGATCCAGGAATTGACATTCGATAAACCGGCAGCCAAAGCAGGTTGCATCAATCAGTTTGCTGAACATCAGGCTGATTTGTGCGGCCCGCAGACTGACAAGCTTCTTGGCCCGCGGAGCGGACAGCAGAATAACGCCCCGGATGGAGCGACAGCCGCAATCCGCGAAGCGGATGACAGCCTGTTAAAGTCATAAGCATTCAATGAACCGATCACCGGGCCTATTTCCAACGCAAAGAAACAAAGCACACAAAGGGGCTGACGGTTTGTCTTTGTCTCTTTGTCTCTTTGCGTTGAAAATGCCTGTTCTGTCGCCCGCTCACGCGGGCTGGAATATGCCGCGCACGCCACCCCGGATTCCGCTGTCGCTCCATCCGGGGCTTTATTCTGCCGTCCGCTCCGCGGACTAAGCGGCTCATCTGAACCCGGATAGTTACCAATGACGATTCCTGAGTTTTGTTGCTCAATACTTTTCAGCCACCGATTTCATCTGCAAAAACAGGCCCAGGTAATCGCGGCCACCGGCTTTTGAATCGGTGCCTGACATATTGAATCCGCCAAACGGATGCACGTCCACCAGCGCGCCCGTGCATTTGCGGTTGACGTAGAGATTGCCGACGTGAAATTCACGCTTTGCCCGCGCAATGCGTGCGCGGCTGCTCGAATAAAAAGCCCCCGTCAGCCCGTAAATCGTGTTGTTGGCAATGGCGAGCGCATCGTCAACATCTCTGGCTTTGATGACCGCGAGGACGGGGCCGAAGATTTCTTCCTGAGCGATGCGCGCTTTCGGCTCAACATCGGCAATCACTGTCGGCTGAATGAACCAGCCTTCATCAGCGAGTTCGTGACGACCGCCGCCCGCGATCACGCGGCCTTCGTCTTTGCCGATTTCGATGTAGCTGCTGATCTTTTCAAAAGCGCGGCGGCTTGAAACGGGGCCGGTGTAATGCTGATTGTTTCTGACCGGCCCGGCAGTGACTTTCTGTGCGCGCTCAGCCACTTTTTGCAGCACCTGATCGTAAACCGATTCGACAATCACTGCCCGCGAACAGGCTGAACACTTCTGGCCTGAAAAACCAAAGGCCGAAGCGACGATGCCATCAGCGGCGGCGTCCAGGTCAGCAGTCTCATCCACAACAATCGTATCCTTGCCGCCCATTTCAGCCACCACGCGCTTGATCCAGATCTGACCGGGACGGGGTTTCGCGGCCAGTTCATTGATGCGCAGTCCGACGGCCATCGAGCCGGTGAATGAAATAAAGCGCGTCTGCGGATGTTCGACCAGATATTCGCCAACGGTCGGGCCGTCAGCGGGCAGGAAGTTGATGACGCCCGGCGGCAGCGAAATCGCTTCCATCAGTTCCATAAACTTTGCCGAAATCACCGGGCTGTCATCCGAAGGTTTCAGGACAACCGTGTTGCCGGTGACGATGGCGGAGCAGGTCATTCCGGCCATAATCGCCAGCGGAAAGTTCCAGGGCGGAATGACTGCACCGACACCAAGCGGAATGTAACTGACTTCATTGATTTCGTCCTTGAGCGGCGAAGGCGTCAGCGGCTGTTGTTCAGCGTAACGCAGCGCCTGGCGCGCATAGAATTCCAGAAAGTCAATCGCCTCGGCGGTGTCGGCTTCGGCTTCAGCCCACGACTTGCCGACTTCCAGCACCATCCAGGCGTTGAATTCATCCTTGCGGCGACGAATTTCAGCGGCGGCTTTGACGAGGTAAGCGGCGCGTTCTTCAGCCGGGACATTCTTCCACGACTCAAAGGCGCGCCAGGCGGCGGCAATGGCTTTGTCAGCGAGTTCCTTGTCAGCACGGCAGACGCGGCCCACGACTTCGCTGAAGTTTGACGGATTGCGCGATTCGACCACATCGCTGGTCGTAATCTTTTCTCCGCCGATCACCAGCGGGTATTCGCGTCCGGTCTGTGATTCGACCAGGGCCAGGCCCTGCTGCATGGCCTGGGCGTTGATTTCATCTGAAAAATCGCGGTAAGACTCATTTCTGAAGGGCGGCAGATTCATCTGTGATTTTCCTTGTCGTTGTTGGATTGATGGACTCAAAGACGCATTTTAGATCAGGTCGCAGGCCGGTGTCAGGTGAGACGGAAAGAATAGAACGCGGATGAAACAGATAATGCAGATCAGCCTTGATCTGCCACATCCGTTCAATCCGCGTTCCATTGTGTCTGACCTTTCCGCTTCACGGAACCCGGCAGAAAAAAAGTGCAAAAAAACCGCGAAACGTTTTGCCGAAAAATGCACATGGACATGAAGAGCGAAAGTAATACGGGTTTCGGGTTGTGATTTCTGGCACGGGGGCCTTTGTCTCACAGCCCGGAACCTGTGTTACTGTCTGCTTATGTTCTCATCGCGCTTCAAATGGAACCTTGAAACAAATCGTCTGGCCGAAGCCGTCACCGCACAGAAAAGTTCAGGCAGGGCGCTGCTTGATCTGACTGAATCCAATCCGACCCGCGCCGGGTTTGCTGATCCGTCAACTGAAATTCTGAATGCGCTCACCAGCCCGCAGGCGCTGCTTTATGAGCCGCACCCGCAGGGCCTGCTCGCTGCCCGCGAGGTCGTGGCTGATTATTACCGTGAGCGCGGCGAACTCGTCCGGCCTGAGCAAATCTGCCTGAGCGCCAGCACCAGCGAAGCTTATGCGTGGCTTTTCAAACTGCTGACCGACGCGGGCGATAACGTGCTGATGCCGCAGCCGGGTTATCCGCTCTTTGATTTTCTGGCCGCGCTTGAGGGCGCTGAACTGCGGCCTTATGAACTTGACTGGACACCATCTGCGGGCTGGCGCATTGATTTTGATTCCGTCAGGCAGACCATCAGTGATCGCACCCGCGCCGTCATCGTGGTCAGTCCGAATAATCCCACCGGTTCTTACATCAAAGCTGATGAAATCATCCGGCTCACTGAACTGTGCGCCAGTCACCGGCTCGCGCTGATTGTGGATGAGGTCTTTGCTGATTATGCGCTTGAGCCTGATGTGATGCGCGCACCTGCGCTGACGGCTGAATCAGCCGCGCTGACGTTTGTGCTGAACGGACTGTCAAAAACGCTCGCGCTGCCGCAGATGAAACTCGGCTGGATTGTGACGAGCGGGCCGGATGAGTTGCGGCAACCGGCGCTCGAACGGCTCGAACTGATTGCTGATACTTTTCTGTCAGTCAACACGCCGGTACAGTGCGCGCTGCCCCGATGGTTCAGGTTGCGCGCTCGGATTCAGGCGCAGATTCTCGAACGTGTGCGCGACAATTACGCCTGGCTGAAAGCAACGGTGCAGGATTCGCCCTGTCGTCTGCTGCCGGTCGAAGCCGGATGGTCAGCGCCGCTGGAAGTCCCGCGCTTTTTTTCCGAAGAGGAATGGACGCTCAGACTGCTCGATGAAGAAAGCGTTCTGGTTCATCCCGGATATTTTTTTGATTTCCACCGCGAAGCCTTCCTGGTGCTGAGCCTGCTGGCGCCGTCGTCAGTCTTTCGTGAAGCCGTCGGCAGGCTGCTTGCGCTCATCGCCAGACATTGAAACGCCGCGTCATTCAGGATTCTCGTAATAACAAATATATTCGTGCTGCTGTTGTGACTGATGTTTTCAGCCGCAGCAGGAAGGTGCTGCATTCCTGATTGAAAGGAGGCTGTATGAATAACAGGGAAGATCAACCGCGAGGCTGGCTGAGGGTGCTGATTTTTTCGGTCAGACGAGGATTGAAGTTTCTGACCTGGATTTATCTGCTGCGCTTTCCGCTGCTCACGGCGGCGGCGCTGGTGGCGCTGCCGCTGGTGGCCGCTCTGACTGTGGCGAGGTCGCTGCTGCTGAATCTGTTCGATCTGGGATGGGGACATATCTTCTGGGTTTCGCTGCTCGCGTTTCTGGCAGCGTGGAGCGTGATGGTCACGGCGCGGCTGGTGCAGCTTTATGGCGCTCGTCGTGTGCGTCTGGTTCCGGTGCGGGTCAGCCCGGCGCTGCGGTGGTGGCAGGTTTTTGCTTTTGCCATGCTGGCATTGCCGCTCATCATCGTTGCCATCATCGAGTCACCTGATGGCTGGTGGCTGAAGCTGTGCGGCGCGGGGCTGGGGTTTGTGACTGCGTTTGCGCTGCTGTGCGGCGCGGCGCTGGTGCAGAAACTGGTCGTTCGTTCTGACACCGCGCAGGCTTCGCCCGATCTGCTGATTCCGGCCCGCGTGCCCGGCTGGCAATGGCTTTATCGGTGGGCTGAGGAAAGACCGCCGTTATGGAATCCCCCAAAGACACTGGTTGAATTTCTGAGAACGATTCCGCGAGACCTGGGACGTGGTTACATTGATTATGCTGACCGCAAGGGGACGCTGCCGCTGCTCTCAGGTCACGTTTCAGCGGCCACGCTGTTTCTGCTGTTTTTCAGCGTCTACCTGCTGGTCGGTTATCTGGCTTCGCCCTGGCGTGAAAGATCATTCGGCATTCCATCGCTCGCCTTTGTGATTCTGCTGCTGACGCTGCTCAACTGGGGATTTTCAGGGATCACTTTTTTTCTTGATCGTTATCGCATTCCGGTGCTGCTGACGGTCGGAGCCTGGCTGCTGCTGACCGCCCAGTTCAGGGGATCGGATTATTACTATCCGCTGCTGCCGGTGCAGGGAGCCGCGCAGGCGCGCGCGCCGCTGAAACCGATGGCAGAAACACCCCGGGTTTGCGAAGTGCTGAAACCGGCGGCAGGCAGGCGCAAGGCCATTGTGGTGGCGGCTGCCGGTGGCGGCATTCAGGCGGCGGCGTGGACGGCGCAGGTGCTGACCGGGCTGGAACTGCAATGTCGCAGGGACGCTGATTTGAAAGACAAGCCGTATGAGTTTGGCCGCTCCATTCGCCTGATCAGCGCCGTTTCAGGCGGCAGCGTCGGGGCGATGTATTTTGCCGGCGCTTATCAGAAGGGCACCGGGCTGCCTGGTGACGATGGCCTGAAGCAGATCGTTACTGATGCCATGCGGTCGAGTCTGGATCAGGTGGCGTGGGGGCTGGTTTACCCTGATCTGATGCGCAGCTTTTTCCCGTTCATCCCGTCAGCCCGCGAAACAGATCGCGGCCACGCACTCGAAGAGACGTGGCGAAAGTCAGGCGGCACGACGCAATCTCTCGACGCCTGGCGTCGAAGCGTCAGCGAAGGCTGGCGGCCCGCGACGATTTTCAATGCCACCATCGTGGATACCGGAGAGCGGTTGCTGCTTTCGACATCGGAACTGAAGCCGGAGCGGAAAGTCAGCCATCACAGCAGCCGGTATTTCAGCGAGATGTTTCCGCAGCACGACATTCCGGTGACCACTGCCGTCCGGCTTTCAGCGACTTTTCCTTTTGTCACCCCGGCGGCGCGCGCCGATCAGGACGATCCGCCCGGCGCGACTTATCACATCGTGGATGGCGGTTATTACGACAATTACGGCGTGGCTTCGCTGGTGGAATGGCTGGATGCGGCGCTTGAAAATCCTGACTACGATTACACCGATGTGCTGGTGCTGCTGATCCGTTCTTTTCCGACCGGCGCTGAGGGCGAGCCGCAAGACATTCCGAAACAGAGTCGCGGCTGGTTCTATCAGTCATTCGCGCCTCTTTCGGCGCTGCAGCACGTTCGCACGGCGGGTCAGTTATCGCACAGTGAAGTCGAACTTGATCTGCTGCAGCGAGCGTGGAATACGAACTGCCGGAACATCGCAGTGCTGCCTTTTGAATTTCCTGACGCCGGGCCGCTCTCGTGGCATCTGACCGGGCAGCAGCAGCAGAATCTCCGCGATAAATGGCGTGACCTGCTGCAAAGTGCGGATGGCCGTAAAAAGTGGGATGAGGTGAAAAGCTTTCTGCTGCGCTGAGCCGCAGCAACAGCGCGCGACTTCCTTCAGGCTGGAACAATGATTGCACTGATTTCAGATCAGAAATGACAAAGAAACAGTTTTGACTGGCAGGAAGGGCGTTGTGATATTTGATGAGAATGGATAATCAGACTTTCCAGCGAAGGTCGCGGACGTTGCTGACCAACAGATTGCTGGCGGTGCTGCCGTCGCCGGAACAAAGTGAACTGCTGGCCCGGCTGGAACTGGTGGAACTGGTGCCTGGACAGGTGCTGTCTGAACCCTGGGAACCGATCACCGAGGTTTACTTTCCGCTCGATGCCATTGTCTCGCTGCTGTCAGTCACGGCTGATGGCGAGGTCGTTGAAATCGGCATGATCGGCAGCGAAGGTCTGGTCGGCGCGGCGGCGCTGCTGGGATGGCCCGAACTGCCGTATCGCACGATGGTTCACGGGCCAGGCCGGGCGGGCCGGATTGAACTGAGCGTGCTCGAATCGCTGACCATTCGCTATCCGCTGATGCAGCGGCTGCTGCTGCGTTATCTGCATACGCTGCTGACGCAGATTGCGCAGACGGCAGTGTGCAATCGTTTTCATTCGACGCAGCAGCGGCTGGCCAACTGGCTGCTGGCTTCGCAGGATCGGCGGCAGGCGGCGAGCTTTCCGTGGTCGCGTCATTTTCTCGCGCACCTGCTCGGCGCTGATCACGTCAGCGTGAACCAGGCTGTCAGTGAACTGAAAAAGGCCGGGCTGATCCGGCAGGCGCGCGGACAACTGACAATTCTGAATCGTGACGGTCTGCTTGAAAGAAGCTGCGAATGTTACCGGATCATTAAAGCTGAGTTTGACCGGTTCTCAACTCCGGGCTGAGGCGTCAGGGCGCTGAATCGCTTCAGTTGCTGGCGGCCAGTTTCTGTTGTCCGGTCGGGCTGTGTTTCAGGGCGACTTCGCGGGCGTAATCGAAGATGTAATCCTTCATCGCCTTGTGGCCCCACGCCGTATAGAAATCGTAATCCTTCATCTCACGATAAGCGCGATCAATATCCCAGCCCTCAACCGAAATGCGATAGACCGCCGTCATAATTCCGGTGCGGTGACGGCCTCCGGCGCAATGCACATAAATGGGCCAGTTCGCCGGGTTGTTCGCCAGTTCAAGGAATCGCTGCGCCACGTCAGGAGCCGGATAGCGGCGGTCACTCATCGGAAAATTGATGTAATGCAGACCCGCGCCTTCAGCCAGCGGCTTCGCAAAATCCTTTGCATCGTCGCGCAGATCAATCACGGTTTTGATGCCGAGCGCGGCGAGTTGCTGATACTCAGCGCCTTCAGGCTGCGAACCACGATAGAAATGGTCATTCACCTTGCCGAAATTGGAGATAGCGACAGTGGGAAAATCCCTGTTTTTATGTGTCCCTGCCTGAACGGCGGAGGACACGGGAAAGAGGATGAACAGCGTCAGCGCAAACGTCACAGCCTTTTTCAGCAAATCGTTTGCACCAGAAGCGGGCCGGAAATGATTCTTTTTCATACTTCCTGAAAATAATTCGGGTGGCAGTGCGCCACGATTAATCCCTGATTGAAAACTGACTGATTAACTGGCTGCGCCAGCAGGATGGCTCAATCTCAACATCACCATGTCCACAACAACCGGCTATATGATGAACCCGATCACGCCGGTGATGCCAGAAATATTCAATTATTTTGCTCAAACCGGAGGGTGATTAATAGAACGCTGATGAGGCAGAGCAGTGGCTGATCTGCTCTGCCTCAATTTGTGCATCCGCGTTGTGTGTGCCCTGGTAATTCTGTCTTCAGGCCGCGTCCCTGACGCGCGGGACGGCCTCTTTGACGGCTTCGGTCACAGCCTCTCTGACTTTTTCTATGACGGCTTCAAGAACTGTTTCCCTGACTGCTTCCTGAACCTGTTCAGGTTCAGGAAGGGGCTGATTGCTTTCAGTGACCGTATTGATGACAGCTTCGCTGACCTCAGGAACCAGCAGGGTCAGGTCGCTGGCGACAGCCTTGAGTGCTTTGCGCGCTACTCTGGCGGCGGTTTCGATGTTGTCACTGGCGCTCACGGCCTGTTCCTCAGCCGTCGTAACCTGCTGCCAGTCTGCTTCAAAAACCGAGAGCAGGCCTTTGATGACTTTGGGATCGCGCACGATCAGGCCGACTTCGCGGCGTGCGTCAAGTTCGTTGCGGCGCAGGCTCTGACTGCCGATAAAGGCCTGGTGACCATCGCGGATGATCGTCCGCGTGTGCAGGCGCAGCTCGCGCATCTTTTGCACATTCAGGTCACCGGCCTGCTTGCCGATGCGACCAATGATTCTGATTTCGACTCCGGCTTTGGCGCGCTCGTGCAGGATTTTGATCATCTGGTTGTCAGTGATCTGATTGTCATAAAGCAGCAGTTGTTTGCGCGCGCCTTTCAGAAAGGCCGCCAGTTGTTTGCGCGCATTAAGCGGGCTGACCAGAAAGTTATTGATCGCGGGTGTGTATGACTGGCGCGTGGTGTCAGCTTCAAACAGGCGCACCGCTTCCTGCACCAGCTTCCGGTCGCGCGTGACGATGCCGAAGCTGCGACTGTGCCGCACATCGAGCGCGGTGTAATTGAAGGCGAACAGGTACAGCACGCGCCGGTCAATGATCATGAACTTGTCGTGATAACGCACCAGATCATCAGCCGTGCGCGTCACCGTCACGCCGCAATCCAGCAGCCGTTGTTCGAGCTTGCGCAAACTGCGCTCACCGTCGCGGCTGGTCCAGGCCACCAGCGCCTGAACAGCGACGCCACGATCTACAGCAGCTTTCAGGGCCGCTTCAATTTCGCGGAGGTCGAGGCGAAAGATGACGATCTCAATACTTTTTCTGGCGCTTTTGAGGCCCGCCAGCAGCGGTGCAATTCCGTCAGCAGGTTGTACCAGCAGTTTCACAGACAGCTCTCCTCAGGTTGATTGATGATGCTTCCATCTGCAAACGGGCAGGAGCAAATTACAGGCCGCAGTCCGAATGTGGTCTTCCTAAGACAGAATTGATGCTGCGGCTGACAGCCCGTCTGCATTCATTACAGGCGCTGTATGCCGTTCAGCCAGTCAGCCGGACAACGCCTCCTGATCAAAGTTGATGATGATTTCAGTGCCGGATTCCTGGCACTGCCTTTGCTCTCAGACTGGCTCTGTCTGCGATGAGAACACACACATCGGAGTGGAGCGAGTATGGGGCGAACAATACAGATTCTGCTGGTCACGATTATCCTGACGGCGCTGGTTTATCCGCTGACTGCCACGGCGCAGAAATCACGTCACGCGCTGAACAATAAAAAGCATCACGCCGATTCGCTGCCTGGCGTGCTGTGGCGCGAACCGAAAGACCTGACCAGCCGCAATCTGTATGACGGGCCGGGCGGCAGGGAACACGCGCCGAAAGGACGACTGACCTTTCTCAAAGAGGATCACGACGGTTCCAATCCGAAGTTTGTTGTGCGCGATGAACAGGGCGGGAAATGGAAAGTCAAACTGGGCCAGGAAGCGCGGTCAGAAACCGCCGCGACGCGCATTGTCTGGGCCGCAGGCTATTTCACCGATGAAGATTATTACGTGCCCGTGCTGAAGGTTGAAGACATGAAACGCCTGAGCCGGGGACAGGAATTCGTTGCGCCTGACGGCACGATTCGCGGCGCGAGGCTCGAACGCGACCGCAAGGGTGAAAAAAAGATTGATCACTGGAGCTGGTTTGAAAATCCCTTTACCGGCACGCGGGAAATGAACGGCCTCAAAGTGATGATGGCGCTCATCAACAACTGGGATCTGAAGGAAGACAACAACAGCATCTATGAAGAGAAAAACGGAGAGCGTCGTTTTGTCGTCACTGATCTGGGCGCGACCTTCGGTAAAACCGGCAACACTCTGACCCGTTCACGCGGAGTGACGGAAGATTACATTCACTCCGAGTTCATCCGTAAAGTCAGACCTGACCGGGTTGATTTCGTGCTGCACAGCCGCCCGTTCTTTCTGCTGGCCGTCAACATGCCTTATTACTGCGAGCGCACGCGCATGGAAAGCATCGTCAAAGACATTCCCCGCGCTGATGCCCGCTGGCTTGGGCAACTGCTGGCGCGGCTTTCAGACCAGCAGATCCGCGATGCCTTTCGCGCTGCTGGTTACGCCCTGCCTGAGACTGAAGCCTGTACCCGCACACTCCGGCAACGCATCACGGCGCTGACAAAGTTGTAAAAACATCAGAGCATTTCAAAGTAACCAGGTCGCACGCTCGCAGAGCAATGGCGTGAAGTTAAGCGCCTGGGAGAAACTCGAACCAGCCCCGTAGTAACGAATCCATTCATTCTTTTTTCAGATTCGCGTTGCTGAATCTTAACGAATGCATTCGTTACTACGGGGCTGGTTTCTTTCAGCGCGACGGGATTTCAGGTGTGCGGCGCAGACAATGATCAGGCTGAGGCGATTTCGCTGGCTCTTTCTTCAGGGCGAAACTGAATTTCGTAAAGTTCTGAATAAAGACCGCCCCCTTCGAGCAGTTGCTGGTGCGTGCCCTGTTCGACGACTGTGCCATCCTTCAGCACAAAGATCACATCGGCGCGCCTGACCGTCGCCAGGCGATGAGCAATCACGATGCAGGTTTTATCGGCCATCAGCCGGTTGAGGGCTTCAAAGACGAGTTCTTCTGACGCGGCGTCCAGTCCCGAAGTCGGTTCATCCAGGATCAGAATCGGTGAATTGCGAATGATGGCGCGCGCAATGGCGATGCGCTGTCGCTGGCCGCCTGACAATGTGACTCCGCGTTCACCGACCATCGTGTCGTAGCCATCCGGCATCTTCTCGATGAATTCATGCGCGTTGGCCAGTTTGGCGGCGCGCATGATTTCATCGCGTGTGGCTTCGGGTTTGCCGTAAGCGATGTTGTGCCAGATCGGAGCATGAAAAAGCAGCGTCTCCTGAAGCACAAAGCTGATCTGCTGGCGCAATGACCGCTGTTTGAATGTGCGAACATCGGCTCCATCAATCTTCACGCAGCCTGACAGCGGATCATAAAAACGCGGAATCAGGCTGATGATCGTCGTCTTGCCCGCGCCTGTCGGCCCGACAATGGCGGCGACCTGACCGGGTTCAATCATCAGGTTCACATCATTGAGAATCCTTCGTTCAGCATCGTAACCGAAATCAACATGCTCAAATTCGATGCGGCCTTTGAATCTGGGCGCGCGGCGCGCGTGCGGCTGATCGCGCACCTGGCGTTCAGTCTCAAGAACTTCCTGAATGCGCTCGAAACCGACAGCGGCTTTTGAAAAGGTGTCGGTCATCTTCGACAGTTCGCGCATCGGTTTGTACATCTTGCCGAGGTAAAGAAAAAAGACGATCAGCACGCCCGGCGTCAGTGATCCGGCCAGCACCAGCCGCGCGCCGTACCAGATAACCAGACAGGTTCCGGCGGCGACGATGATTTCGACCAGCGGTGAAAGCTTTGCTTTCAGGCTGCGCGCGCGCAGGGCTGTTTCGACGCTCTCAAGACTTTCCTGCTCGAAGCGGCGCTGTTCATAGTCCTCGCGCGCAAAGGCCTTGACCACGCGCATGGATGACAGCACTTCCTCGACCACCGAGACGACTTCGCCTTCTTTTTTGCGCACGTCGCGCGAAGCCTTCTTGATGCGGCGCGTGAAAGTGTAGACGACGATGAAGAGCACCGGCGCGACCGACAGCGCAATCAGCGTGAACTGCCAGTTCAGATAAAACATCACGCCAATCATGCCGAGCAGCGTCAGCACATTGACTACCACGCCAAGCAGCGCCGAAGTGATGAAGCTCTGAATGGCGTCAATGTCGCTCGTCACGCGGCTGATCAGATCGCCCGTGCGTTTCTGATCGTGCCACGACAGACTGAGCCGCTGAATGTGGTGATAAAGCGTGCGGCGCAGATCGTGCATCACCCATTGCCCGACGCTGGTCGTGAAGTATTTTTCAGTATAGGAACCAATCGCCCCGACCACCGCAATGACAATCACGGCGAGGGCCGTGAAATTCAGAATGGCCGACTTGTCCGTACCGACCGTAGCGTGAATGATTTCAGCCAGCCAGCCCGGCAGATGTTTGTTGCCGATGACGTGGTCGAGCAGAATTTTCAGCGGCCAGGGTTCCATGACATCAGTAACGCCCTGAGCCGCCACCGCGAGCAGCGCGACGCTGAGCGACTTCCAGTGCGGGCGCAGCAGATAAGCGAGCGTCAAACGGCGCGGATGACCTGACAGACCGGCTCTGGCCTGAGCCTGTTTCAGCGGAATGATTTCAGTGGACGTGGCATCATCAGCTTTCATAAACGGTGAGTGAAATGTGCGGGCAGGCTATTTGCCGAAGATTTTTCGTTTGATGTCGGGGCCGAACTCTCTCAGAAAGATAAACTGCAACACATCGAAACCGATCATGCTGCTGAAACGGGTGAAGGTCGGTTTGACGCCGATGCGCTGGTGTTCCAGCGTGTTGCGTTCCCAGATGTTGGCCAGTGCGCTGGCGGTCAGGCTGCCGCCCAGCCGCGAATAATTGGGCCGCAAATGACCGCTGTTGTCTTCAGTGACAAACACGCGACTGGTTGCATACCAGGCGCGCGGGCCGAAGCCTTTTTTGCCGGAAGGGTGATAACGCGGATCTTCACGAAGGATGGCCGGATAAAGACCGGACACCAGAAAGGTGCGCGTGCTGCTGGTCGCCAGTGAAATCGCCAGGCGCGAAAATCCGTCAGCTACCTTGTCTCCGGTGTCCTTTTGCGGCTGTTTTTCCTCTCTGAGTTGTGTGTAAGTCGCCTTGAAGGCAGCAAACAGATAAGGCTGCGGTCTGAGAAAGGTTCGTTTCAGGCCATATCTGATCTTGTCTCCGGCAGTCATCACAGAAACAGGCGCACCGCTGCCGGATACCTGCTGATTATTGTGTGTTCTGCCTGACTGCGTGATTGAGCGAAAGTCGTCAGGATTCAGCTTTGCACGGTTCAGCACGACTCTGCCCGGCGGCAATGATGAAACTGAAATCTGCGAGCCGGTGAGTAATGAATCTCTGCTGACAGTACCGAATGGCCGGAAAGTCCTGGTCAGCCTGGCAACTGCATCCGCATTGCTGCTCTGATCTGAATCAACGCCATCGTTCGCAGTCTGAGCAGACGACGTAACAATACCGGACACCATCATTGCGAGCGCCGCCAGACAAATGAATGAGAATTGTCGAAAGCCACTGTTCATTACATTTTCCCCTGCCCCGGAGCTACAGTGGCAGCAATCCTTATGCCCTGAGAAGGGATTGGGCGCTGATGAATTCCTCTTATCCGCGATGAGTTCCTCTTATCCGCGAAGCGGATGAATTCAATAGCGGCGGGTGCAACCCGCCGTCGCAGAAAGCCGGATTCCCCGACTCTGAAAGAGTCGCCGTGCAACTCAGTGGCCCTTCAGGGAAGGTGGCGCGCTGCACGCAAAAGACTCAGTGTGTCCGGATGGTGTTGCTGCAATCAGTAAGTGAGTGGCAGATTATTGCAGGCCTGATTTGAGGCCGCGCAATCTGGCCGCGATGAGTGGTGACAGGGCCATCACCAGCAGGCCGAATGAAAGCAGTCCGCCTTCGGGCAGGTTGTAATCAGACAGGATTCGTTCCCACGAATAGTGCAGCAGCCGTCCGAGCGTGATTTCAAAACTCACCGTCAGCAGCACCCATATCAGTCCGATGCCGAGCAGTTGCGCCTTGTTCTCAGCCCGCAGCCAGCGCACAAAAAGGCAGGCCATCGTCAGGATGATTAAAGCGCCGCTCAGCACCGCGATCTGCCGCGCTCTGAAATCACCGACGTAAGGCGCGAGCAAAAGCGTGCGCAGAATGCCGTGCAGCGTTTCGGCCAGTATCAGGATGAGCCAGACGATCAGTCCTTTCAGATAAACCATACAGCGTTTGTGCGGGTTCAGGTCATGACTGAATCCTGATGCCTGATTTCTGATTTATGGAAATCAGGCATCAGGTGTCAGGCATCAGGATTCAGTGACGTCTCAGGCGGGGGATGCTGCGCGTTTCAGAATCAGCAGCGTAATGTCGTCGAATTGTGGCGCGGCGCCGGCGAAGCGGTCTATTTCATCAAAGACCAGATCAACCATGATCCGGGCCGGTTCGCCGCGAATCCGGCGCATGAAATCAGCGACTCTGGCTTCGCCATATTCTTCATCGCGTTCGTTCTGGGCTTCGGTCACGCCGTCCGAAAAGAGCGCGATCAGATCGCCCGGCTGCATTTCAAATTCGCGTTCTTCATAGGGAGTGGTCAGTTCCAGAATGTCAGGCGGCATCAGGCCGAGCGGAGTGCCGGTTGATTTCAGCCATTCAGCTTCGCCGCTCGCCCGCAGCAGCAGGCAGTCAGTGTGGCCCGCGTTGACAAAGCGGCAGCGGCCCGTCACCGGATCAATTTCAACCAGAATGGCCGTGACGTATTTATTCGATGGCGTCGTGGCGTAAAGCAGCGCATTGGTGTGCGAGGCGAGGTCAGTCAGCGACGGAATGCGGCCCAGCAGTGCGCGCAGCGTCGCCTGCATATTGCTCATCAGCAGCGACGCGGGCAGCCCCTTGCCCGAAACATCAGCGACACACAGCAGGTGCGCGTTGTCGGTGGCAGGCACGGGCAGCGCGTCGTAATAATCTCCGCCGCAGTGTCGCGCCGGGCGATTGCGCGCTGCGAGGTCAAAGCCCGCGAGCCGGGGCATCTCAGCGGGAAACAGCGTGGACTGAATATTGGCGGCCAGCGTCAGTTCCTGCTCCATCTTTTTCTTTTCGAGCGTTTCCCTGAAATACCACGAATTGTCGAAGGCCACTGCGGCCTGCGTGACGAGGCCCGCGCCGAATTCAAGATCGGCTTCGCTGAATTTCAGTTTGCCCGGACGCTCACCGAGCATGACCAGCCCGCCGCTGCTCTGATCTGCCGAGCGAATCGGAAAGATGACGGCGCACTGCTGCGCCTGCAAGGATGATTTCAATTCGCAATCGGGCAGGTTATCAATCATCTGCGCTTCGGCCAGTTGGGACATCAGTTGTTTGCAGGCCGAAAGATCGCTCAGCTCCAGCCCCTTGTGCCGCAGCACATCGGGGTGACCTTCCTTCCACGCGGCCACCGCATATTTTCTGATGGCCCAGCGACCAGCGAGCGTCAGCGCCAGCAGGCGCGCAATGTCGTCAGGTTCAATCGTCGCTGTCAGCCCGCGCACCAGATCAAGCAGGGCGCGCAGTTCCTGCACTTTCTGATCAAGATCCTGATTGAGCCGCCGCGCTTCGCTGTGGGCGCGGGCGTTTTCAATGCCGCTTGCGGCAATGCCGAGCAGCGCGCTGACGAAATCATATTCCTCGTCGCTGATCTCACCCGACATTGAAGCGCCAAGGCCAAGCACGCCGACCGGCTGCGTGGCATCGCCGATGGGCAGCAGGATTCTGATTCCGGCTTCACGCGCGGCGTTTTCATCAAACTCAAGTCCGGCCTTCAGCTTCGGCAGGCCACGCACGAGCGCCAGCTTCATTACCCCGTCAGCGGTGACCGCAATCAGCCCCTTGCTGACCACGAGGCGACCCATCACCGTGCGCAGCAGGTGCTTCAGCAGATCATCAAGATCAAGTGAGGCGTGCAGCAGTTGCGCTGATTCAAGCAGCGCCTCCAGGCGCGAGGCATCGAGCATTTGTGACATAGTGCTGACCGGTGGCGGAAAGTGGTTCAGGGTTTGCGAATGCGTTTGGTCATGCGCAGTTCGTTTTTCTGGCCCGGCACGATTTCATACTGCACTTCGTCCATCAGCGTTCTGATCAGCCGCATGCCGAGGCCGCCGGATTTGCGTTCGGCGACGAGCTTTTCCAGTTCCGGCTGCGGAATCAGCGCCGGGTCGAAGCCCTTGCCGGTGTCAATGATTTCAATGCGCAACTCTTCATCATCGAGGATGGCGCGAATCATGACTTCCTTTGACGTGTCGTGACCGTAGGCGTGTTCGATGACGTTGGCGCAGGCTTCATCAACCGCCAGTTCGAGCTTGCCGACATCGGCTTCATTCATTCCGGCCTGTGATCCGATAGTGGTCACGAACTCGCGGATGAGGGCGAGGTTTTCGGTTGATGACGGAACGTGCAGCGTGAACTTCCTCTCGACAGAGGCCATCTTCAGCCCTCCTTCACCGGAGTTTCGGCAAAACGCTGAATCGCAGCGGGCAGGTTTTCAGGCAGATCATACAAATCCTGAAAACCGAGAATTTCAAAGGTATGTCTGACTTTGGGCGTGAGGCCGCAGATTTTGATGTCGCCGTCCTGTTCGCGCACTTCCTCGACGAAGCTCATAAAAACGCCGAGTCCGGCTGAAGAGATGTAATTGAGTTTCGAGCAGTCCACGACGATGCGAAAACGTCCGGCGTCAATTTCGTTTTGCACGGCCTGTTCAAATTGTGGCGCGGTGTGTGCATCAACAAAGCCTTCGAGCGTGATGATTGAGATGTCTGATTGTACTGATCGTTGAATTGCAAAGGGATTAGGCACTTTGGTCTACCTCCTTGAAGTGGCCCGATAATAGCTGCTGAGGTAAGTCTTTTCCAGTCTCAGCGCGCGTTTGCGCAGGATGAACTGTCCGTTTCGCGGACAGGAGTGAAGTCAGGTCGCGGGCATCCTGCATTGCAGGCTGAGAATCAAAACCGCGCCCTCTGAAGATGAGATGACAGGAGGAAAGGAAGATGAATTTTAAGCAAGATCGCAGACAACGGCTGATGACGTGGGCGCTTGTGGCTGTGCTGATTGCGCCTTTGAGCATTCCGGCACAGACCCGGATTGCGCTGCATAAAAACAGCTACAGCACCAGCGACGACATCAAGGCCGGACGCGAGGCGGCGGCGCAGGTCGAGCGCCAGCTTCCGATTCTGAATGATAACGAAGCGACCAGTTACATCAATCGCATTGGTCAGCGGCTGGTAGCTGCGATTCCGCGTGAATACCAGCATCCTGAATTCAGGTACACATTCAAGGTCGTCAATACCAGAGACATTAACGCCTTCGCCTTGCCGGGCGGGCCGATGTATGTCAATCGCGGCATCATCGAAGCGGCGCACAACGAAGGCGAACTGGCAGGCGTGATGGCGCACGAACTGAGCCACGTGGCCCTGCGTCACGGTACGGCGCAGGCGACCAAAGCGCAGAAATATCAGTGGGGCATTCTGGCGGGAGCCATTGCGGGCGCGGTGATTGGCGGCAATGTGGGGCAGGTGATTGCTTCAGGCACGCAGCTCGGCATTGGCACTTACTTTCTGAAATTCAGCCGCGAATACGAAAAGGAAGCCGACCTGCTCGGCGCGCAGATTATGGCGCGGGCCGGTTACGATCCGCGTGATCTGGCCAATATGTTCCGCACGATTGAGCAGCAGGGCGGCAGCGGCGGCCCGCAGTGGCTGAGCGATCACCCGAATCCGGGCAACCGTTATGCTTACATCAATCAGGAAGCCGATGAACTGAACGTGGCATCATCGCCAATCAAGGTCACGTCCGATTTCCGGCGCGTGCAGGATCGTTTGCGCGGAATGCCGCGTGCGCGGTCAATGCAGGAGATTGCCAGCAGCGGTCAGCCGAACAATGGCCGCAGCACGGCAGGCGCGGGCAGCAGCAGCTACAGCCGTTCGGTGGCAACTCCGTCAGGACGTTATCGCACTTATCGCAGCGGCAACTTTCTGAGCGTGAATGTGCCGGACAACTGGCGCGAAATTCCAGCCGGCAGTTCGGTGATGTTTGCACCTGAAGGAGCTTACGGGCAGCAGGGCATTACGCGCGGCGTGATGTTCGGCGTGGTGCAGCCGCGCTCTCGCGGTTTGCAGCAGGCGACGGATGAATATGTCAGCGGGCTGTTGCAGGGCAATCAATACCTGCGCCAGCAGAGCAGCTATCAGCGCACGTCGCTGGATAATCGCACCGCACTTGGCACAGTGCTGGCCGGAACGTCGCCGCTGACCGGACGCATTGAAGTCGTCACGGTGCGCACGACTTTTCTGCGCAATGGCGAATTGTTCTATTTCATCACCATTACGCCGCAGAACGAATCGGGCATTTACAACCAGGCCTTTCAATCCATGCTGCGTTCATTGCAACTCAATGGCTGATGGCTTTGAGCCAGCGTCGCAAGAGTGAAGTCAGGCCGCTTCCGGCTGAAACTCAAAACACCCCCGTAGTAACGAATTCATTCGTTCTGTTTTTATGCCAGCGAGCATTGGAAACAGAACGAATGAATTCGTTACTACGGGGGTGCGGCTTGTTACCCTTATCGGCGGAGACATACTCACACCGCAAATTCCTTCAATCTGACCGATTCCGCTGTGACCACTGAAATGTCAAACAAATTTCTGTGGATTGACAAAAAACCTGATCTATAATGGCCTCAGAACGTTCCCCCAGACGTTCTTCATTCCCGCTCACCTTTTTCCCTCTGAACAACCCGCCGTAATACAGATTATTCAGATACCACACCTCGCAGACGGGTGATCGGTTTATCCGTGACGCATGGCAGTAAGATCAGGTCGAAACTACGCAGAGATATTTATGTGGTCAGTTATTGCCACTGGCCTGGCTGTTTGTCTTCAGTCAGTGTGGCTGCTTGATCCGGGGCGACTCGACCGAACCTTTATTATTCTGGCCGCCGGCACCATTGGGCTGGGTTCGCGGGTCAGCGTGAAGGTGCCGGGAGTGCAGGGCGAAGTCACGATTTCAGATACGCTGATTTTTCTGGCGCTGCTGCTGTATGGCGGTGAGGCCGCCGTGCTGCTGGCGGCGGTTGAAGCCTTCTGCACTTCGTTCAGGATCAGCAAAAAACTGGCGGTCTGGTTTTTCAATGCGGCGCTGATGGCGGTGTCGTATTTCACGGCAGTTCAGGCGCTGCGGTTCTGCTTCGGCAGCATCGTGGGTTTGCAGGCTGGTGCCTTCAGCGGCAGATTCATTCTGGCGCTCGTCGTGATGGGGCTGGCGCAGTTCCTGGCAAACTCGACGCTGATTGCCAACTATCAGGCGGGCAAAACCAGACAGCCGTTCTGGCAGACCTGGAAGCAGAATTACCTGTATGCCTCGATGACGTGTCTGGCGAGCGCTTCGGCGGCGGGGATTGTGGCGAAACTGACCACGGCGCTCGGCTTTTATGCCTTTCTCGCGCTGGTGCCGATTCTGGTGGTGGTCTATTTCACCTACTGGTCACACCTCAAGCAGATCGAAGCCCGCACGCAGCAGATCGAACAGGCGCGGCGGCATGTGGCCGAATTGCAGGAAAGCGAAGCGCGCTTTCGCAGCGCCTTCGATTACGCCGCCATCGGGATGGCGCTCGTTGATCAGCAGGGACGCTGGCTGCAGGTCAATCATTCACTGTGCGACATCACGGGTTATGCCGAAGCTGAACTGCTCGAAAGCCATTACCAGGCGATCACGCACGCAGAAGACCTGGGCGCGGCGCTGGTGCAGATGCACCAGTTGCTCAACGGGCGGATTCCGGCGTTTCATATGGAAAAGCGCTACCTGCACAAGCAGGGGCACGTGGTCTGGGTGTTGTGGAGTGTTTCGCTGGCGCTCGATCCTGAAACGAAATCAGACCGGCTGATCTTTCAGGTGCAGGACATCACCGACCGCAAGCGGGCCGAACAGCAGCTTGTGCACGATGCCTTTCACGACGGGCTGACGGGGCTGCCCAATCGCGCGCTCTTTCTCGATCACCTGCAAATGGCCTTTGATCGCGTGCGCCGCTATAAGAACCGGCAGTTCGCGGTGCTGTTTCTCGATTTCGACCGCTTCAAGATCATCAACGACAGCCTGGGACACGGCGCGGGCGATGAACTGCTGGTGGCTGTCTCGCGGCGGCTGGAATCCACGATGCGTCCGGGCGACACGATTGCGCGCCTGGGCGGTGATGAATTCACGATCCTGCTTGAAGAGATTCGTGATGTCAGCGAGGCCGAAGAGGTCGCCGTGCGCATTCAGAAGGTGCTGGAAGCGCCGTTCAATCTGAGCGGCAATGAAATCTTCACGACCGTCAGCATCGGCATTGCCTGGAGCGGCCTCGGTTATGAAAACCCTGAAGACGTGCTGCGCGACGCCGACACCGCCATGTACCGGGCCAAGAATGCAGGCACAGCGCGCCGCGAAGTCTTTGACAAGGCGATGCACTCGCAGGCCGTCAGTCGCCTGCAACTCGAAAGCGATTTGCGCCGCGCCGTCGAACGCGAGGAGTTCATCGTTTATTACCAGCCGATAGTCGAGCTTGAGGATGGCCGGTTGCAGGGCTTTGAGGCGCTTGTCCGGTGGCAGCATCCTGAACGCGGCCTGGTGCCGCCGGTGCAGTTCATCCCGATTGCCGAGGAAACCGGCCTGATTGTGCAGATCGGTGAACAGGTGATGCGCCGCGCCTGTCAGCAGATGAAGGAGTGGCAGCGGCTGCATCCGGCAGCGCACCGCCTGCAGGTCAGCGTCAATCTGTCGAGTCGTCAGTTTGCGCAGCCTGATCTGATCGGCCAGGTGCGTCGCGTGCTGGATGACACGGCGCTTGATCCGCGTTCGCTCAAACTGGAACTGACTGAAAGCGCCGTGATGGAAAACAGCGAGATCGCGGTCAGTCTGCTGCGCCAGATTCGCAGCCTCGGCATCGAACTGAGCATTGACGATTTCGGCACCGGCTATTCATCGCTCAGTTACCTGCATCGCTTTCCGCTCAGCACGCTCAAGATTGACCGTTCGTTCGTCAACGAGATGCGCGAGAACGACGAGAATGCCGAAATCGTGCGCACCATTGTCACGCTGGCCAGGACGCTGAAGATGGAAGTCGTTGCTGAAGGCATTGAGACCGAGGAGCAACTGATGCAGTTGCGCTGGCTGGAATGTCGCTACGGTCAGGGCTATTACTTCTCGAAGCCGGTGGATGCCGAAGCCGCCGGACAGATGATCCGGCAGAAACGGCAGTGGGAAATCGGGCTGTCGCTCTGGCCCGCTCTCAGCCACGATGACGACGCTGCTGCCAAACCGCAGTACCAGTAAAAGAACGCGCAGAAACAAACGGCGAGGCGGGCCACCTGACAGTGTGCCCGCCTCGTCGTGATTGAAGGCTGATGCGGCAGCGGCTGTCAGATCGGCTGCCGTCCGTTCCCGTCCGGTGCTGATGCATCAGAAACAAGTTCAGTCTGTGACTCAATGGCCCTGAGTCAGGAAGTCAGGATGAAACCAGGCGGCACCCCCGTAGTAACGAATTCATTCGTTCTGCTTCCGAACCTGTGCTGATTCGGGAACAAAGCGAATGAATTCGTTACTACGAGGGTGATCCGGGTTTCGGTCAGACGCTTAACTCAGCATCATCGGTCTGCTGGTTCACCTTTGCGTCTTCGCCGCAACAGTCCGGCCATTCCGGCCAGTCCGGTTCCAACCAGCAGCAGCGTGGCCGGTTCCGGCACGGCTGAAACGGCTGAAGCGGTGTAGGTCAGTTGCGCCCGGATGTTGAGCGAAGTGTCACCAGGATTATTGACCACTGACATGCCGCTGAATGGTTCGACTTCCAGCGTGAAGGTGCCCGTTGTCGGTGACGTGAAAGTCAGCGTCGTCGGTGATGTCCATTTCACAACTGTGGTCGAAGCATTCTGAAAGACCTGCCCCGTCAGCGTGGCGCTGAAGGTTTTCGGCGGGCCTGTGTCACCAGGCGCGGTGAAATTCACCGTCATGGTGAAGGTCGAGCCGGAAAAGCTTGTGCCTCCTGCCGGCCCGGCAGTCGAAGTGAATTGTCCCAGATTGACAAAGGTGAAATTGGAACCCGGTTGACCCGGGGGTGAAAGCGTCACGTTGAAGGCCGGCGATGCTGACGAAAAGGTGATCGTCGAACCTCCGCTCGTGACGGTATTGGCCGAGGCTGTACAGGTTGCACAACTTCCGGCAGTGAATGTCCCTGACGTGGTGGCTGTAAAAGTAACAGGATCTGCGACAGCGGTCACTGCTGCGAGCAGCAGCATCGCCGCGCAGAGCGTGCCAGGCAGTAACAACTTCCTGATCACTCGCATCTGTCTTACCTCCGTTAAGCTGCGTCATCTGCATCTCAGGGGGTGAGGACAGTAAGAACGCAGTGTTGAGTCCCGGTCAGCCCACCGGCCTGACCAGGCACAGACATAGACGGTAACAAAGGCCTGGACTTTGTCGGCCCGCACAGACCGACACCGAGGAGGCTCCAGTCCGCAAAGGTCTGCTGATTCTGCTCGCCAGGGAGAATGCAGGCGCGCTGCACGCAGAATCGGCAAACACCTGATTTAAGGACGGGGAGTGAGAGAAGAGAGGGAGACGTTACAGTCTGTTTCAGACCGGGCCGATTCTGTCACAGCCAAAACAGTTTTGCTACATTTATTTTCTTCATTTTTGAGCATCCCGGCAGGAGCGCGGATTTTCGCCTGGCACGTGATGGCTGGCACTCTGCTTGCTCCAGTCTGCGAACGGGATCAACCTCCTTTTGATCTGTCCGTCTGAAGTACAGGAAATGCTGATTTCGATGACAGCGTGCTGCACGGCAATGTGACAATCGTATGTCATCGCATCAGTGCTGTCCGTTTGTTCAGCGCGGAAGGATGAAGCAGAGCATGACCGAAAAAGCGCGTGAACAGATTCGTCTGGTGCTGATTGACGATCATCCGCTGATTCGTGACGGATTGCAGACGATCATTCGCCAGCAGGACTGGCTGCATCTGGCCGGTGAGGCGGCGAACCGCACCGAAGCCGTGCGCGTGGTCAGTCGTGAACAGCCTGATGTGGTGCTGCTTGATCTGATGCTGGGTGATTGCAACGGGCTGGAACTGCTGCCTGAACTGCGCCTGGCCGCGCCGCAGTCACGAGTGCTGATTCTGACGGCGAGCCACAACCGCGACGAGCATTGCGCGGCCCTGCGCCAGGGCGCCATGGGCGTCGTGCTGAAGGATCAGGAAGTGGATGTGCTGCTCAGGGCCATTGACCGCGTTTCTGCCGGTGAAGCGTGGCTCGATCATTCGCTGATGTCGCTGCTCTGGCGCGAACCTGAAGATCACAGTGAACCGGCGCTTTCAACCGCTGGAAGAATTGCCCTGCTGACCGAGCGTGAACGCGAAGTGATTGCCCTGGTGGGACAGGGCCTGAAAAACAGAAAAATCGCCGATCAGCTTTGTATTTCTGAAGTCACGGTGCGGCATCATCTGACTTCGGTCTTCAATAAATTACAGCTCAAAGACCGTCTGGAACTGGCGGTCTATGCCTGGCGTCACGGGCTGGCCACCGTTCCCCGGACCAGCGCCGAACGCCACAGTCATCAGGTCAGCGCAGTGGCTGGCGCTGATTGAAAAATCAGGCGGTGATTCAGACATTACCGGAATGGCACAAACAGGCCACTCGCCCAGGTTCAGAGGTGCCGGGTTAAAGTCGCTAAAATGGTCGCAATGTCCGATGCGTGACTGAGAGTGATTACGTAATATCATCGGGCGGCCTTCACAACTTACCTGCACCACCGCCGGGCAGTACCGGGCCGTTGCCCTGTCATTTGATGACTCCTCCCAACTGACCCGAACATTTTTCTGGTCAGTTTCCCTCTGGCTCCCCTTTGTCAACCTGAAGAATTTTTCAGGACGGTTCATCAGTCCTGTCGCGCAGAACTGCCTGATCACACGGCCTGCGGCGATTGCGTGTGCGCAAACCGCCGACAGTCCGGCCTGGTCATATCCGATCAAGGAGGAGGAAACAATGTTGTCGCTGATCTGGTTTCGCGGAGCCGCCTGCCTGATGTTGCTGCTGTGTTGTCTCTGCATGGCGCTGGCTGACCCGGTGCATCGGGTCAGGGCTGATGCCAGCGGCGTCTCTGTCGCCACGCGCACAGACGAAACAAAACCTGACGGAAAGGTTGCGGCCAGCAGGGAAAAAGAGAAGCGCAGCAACCCCGCAGGAGCGACCGCCGCGAAGGAAGCTGACAATGACTCGACCAGAGAGATTGAGCCGCCGGTCGCTGCCGGATTCATCAACGGACAGATGCACCGGCCCACGCCGGTCATTCTGGCCATTGCCTCGTTGGCAGGCGCCGCAGCCGGAGCGTTTGGCCTCACCTCGGGTCACTCCGCGCCTCCGGTGGTCGCAGCCAGCGGCAGCGCCAGTACGGTCACGCCCTTTGCCCAGACCAATGCTGTTCCGAATCCCGAACCAGCCACGCTGCTGCTGTTCGGTTCAGGACTGGCAGCCGTGGCCGGACTGATCAGAAGAAAAAACAGAAGGCAGCACGCCTGAATGGCGCGTGACTGTTGCCTTCAGAGATTCGCGCCTTGTGACTGCGGGTGATTATCACGCGGTCACAATCAGGCGCTGGCGGGTTCAGAGCAGGCAGTCGCCATTGTTTTCATTCGGCTGGCAAAACCGTTGATGGCGCTGTCTGCTCTGGAATGACTTGCGCCTGTCGTCAACCGAAGTCAACTGACAGGAACCGGAGTGAAACTGCGATGTACAGCATAAGACCTCGCTCACTGGCTGAGTATTCGGGTTTATTGTGGCGGCGGAAGAAGCTTCTGCTGCTGATCATCGGCGTCTTTCTGATCTGTGCGCTGGTGGCCATCAACCGCGTGCCTGATGTCTATGAATCACAGGCGCTGGTCGTCATTGGCGGTGACCAGAGTGATGAATCCACGAGGCAGGCCGGACTGGCCCGCGTCACGGCCATCACGCAGCAGATGCTCAGTCGCACCAGCCTGCAGCCGCTCATCAGGCGGTATGGCCTCTATGGTGATGCTGATTCAGACACGGCGCTCGATCAGATGCGGCGTGACATTCGCCTCGACATCCGGCGGCGCAGTTATTACCCGGAGGTGCCCGAAGCCGTTGCGGTGGCATATCGCCATGTCAATCCTGAAATGGCCCGGCAGATCGTGACCGATCTGCTGGGCATTTTTGAGAAAGCCAACGACGACCTGCGGCGGCAGGCTGTCGAAGACAAAAACCGCCTGGCTGCGCAACTCACCGACGTTGAAAACCAGATTCGCAAACTGGGCCAGAGCGGCAGCGGCGCGACCGCCGTCACCGACACCAGCTACATTCGCGCCCGCCAGGCTGAAATCGCTTCTTCAGTCGCATCACTCGGTGACCGGCAATTTGCCCTGCAACGCCAGCAGGATGAACTCAAAAAACAGATTGCCGAACAGCAGAAACTGGCGCGCATCTCGACGACTGCCACCGGCGCTGGTTCGCTGCTCGTGCGCAAGGCTGAACTGGAAGCGCAACTCAAGGATTACGGACGCCAGTACACCGACAAAAATCCGAAAGTGATTCAGGCGCGCACGCAGCTTGAAGAAGTCAACAAACAGATCGGACAACTGAGTCACGGCGCTGAGCAGGGCGAAATCATTGCCAATTCACCCGAAGCGCGTGAACTGCGCTCACTGCAGCGCGAACTCAGTCAGACTGAAACTGAAATGGAAGTCACGCGCCGCGAGGCCGAACGTCGCAGGCAGTCCTTATCGTCTGTTGCTGCGGGAGCGCCGCGCACCTTCCTGCAGCCCGCGCCGTCGTTTCTGCCCGGCGCTGAAGCCGGTTTTCTGTTCAGCCGTTACAGCTCACTCATTGACAAACACGAGGCGTTGCAGCGACTCGAAGGCGCTTCCGGCATGATGCCTGCCGCGTTTCAGATTGTTGACCTGCCTGATCTGCCGCAGGCGCCGCTCGCGCCAAACCGCATCAAGCTGCGGGTGATTGCCGTGCTGATGGCGCTGGGGCTGGCGCTGCTCGTGATTGCCGCCATCGAACTGCCGCGTCTGCGCCTGCTCAACGATGACCGCGACACCGAATATTTTCTGGGCGCGCCCGTGATTGCGCTGCTGCCCGAATCGCTGACGCCTGATGAACGCGGGCGCGCCAGACGGTTGCGCCTGATGCGGCAGACGGGCGTGCTGCTGCTGGTTGCGCTGGCGGTGCCGACCGTCGTCTTTGCCCTGCACGCGCTGCGGGTCTTTCAATATCTGGCCTTCCGGTAAGAGATGGAGTGAGTAATGGGTAAGATTTTCGATGCCTTCACCAGAGCCGACGAAGATGAGATTGAGATTCCGGTTGCGGAACCTGAAGCCGCGCCCGGCATCAGAGATCGCTTCGGCCTGCACGATGAGTTGCTGGAGCCGTTTGAACTGCCCGGTTATCTCGATGAAGACGGAACCGTGCGAACGGTTGACCGCAACGGTCGCGCAGCGGTTGCGCAGCGGCAGACGCTGACCCGGCCAGGTCGTGAGATTGAACTTGATCTGAGCCGGACTGATCCGCACCTGGTGGCGTTTTATGAAACCGACCCGCGTTCGTCGGAACAGTACGAACGGTTGTCAGTCACGCTGATTACTGCCGCGCTCGAACGCCCCATCCGTCGCGTGCTGGTTGCTTCGCCGGAGCATGGTGATGGCCGCACCTGCGTCACGCTCAACCTGGCGGTGGCGCTCGCGCGCGCCAAACAGCGCGTGCTGATCATTGAAGGCGATCTGTTGCGCCCGTCAATGAGTCGCCTGCTTGGCATTGCGACCGACACCGGTGTGTATGAAACAGTCAAAGACGAGCGACCGCTCAGCCGGGCGCTGCTGCGAGTAAAAAGATACGGCTTCGATCTGCTGCCGACGAGCAGTCAGGTTGAGCATTCCGCCGAACTGCTGACCTCGACTTTCTTTCACGAACAGTTGCAGCAGCTCGATCAGGATTACGACTTCATCCTGTTCGATTCGCCGCCGCTGCTTGAGACGGCTGATGGCGGGTTGCTGGTGCGCATCACTGACGCGACGCTGCTCGTGCTGCGGCAGGGACAGACGAGCGCCGCACAAATGGCCCGCGCCATCGCGCCGCTCAATCAGGACAACCTGCTCGGCGTGGTTTTCAACCGGGTCAGGCGCGCCTGAAATCGGAACGGTACAGGGACAGCGACCCGGTGTTCACTGAGCGCGGCAGCCGTTCCATCGTGTATTCCATCGTGTGCCCCACTCAGGTTTTGTTCGACTCTCAGAAGGAGCAGGGTGATGAAACACAGAGACGTGATGCTGAAAACAGCGGGGTTGCTGCTGCTGGCCCTGATGGTTGTTTCAGTGCAGGCGCAGCAGCCTGAAAAAACGCAGCCTGCCGTGACGGCGCAGGACACGCATCCCGATCAGGATGACGATCCGCTGTTCAGAAATATCTACCGGGATTTTTACAACACCTACAAGCTGGGGCCGGGCGATGAAATTGCCATTCGCGTGTTCGGTCAGCCCGACTATTCGATTGAACGGGTCAAGGTCTCCGCTCTGGGGCGCATCTATCATCCGCTGCTTGGTGACGTTGATATTTCAGGCTTCACCGTGCCGGAACTGACAAAAAAGATGACTGCCGAACTGAGCGAGTACGTGATTGATCCGAAAGTCAGCATCTCGCTGCTCGAAGCCGCCAGCGCGCGCGTCGGCGTGCTTGGTGAAGTGCGCAGCGGCGGCGGCGTTGTGGTGATGAATCGCCCGATGACCATCCTTGATGCCATCACGGCAGTCGGCGGCTTTGCCGATACGGGCAAGAGAACGAATGTGACACTGCTGCGCCGCGATCTGACCGGCAACCTGCGCACCACGAAAATTGATATGAAGCGCATTCTCGATGGCAAATCGCAGGCGACTGAAAACATCAGGTTGCAGGCCGGTGACACCATCATCGTGCACGGCAATATGAAAAAGACGCTCAACACTGTGATGACCCTGGCCGGATTCACCAACTTTCTGGGCTGGCTGATTTATCGCTGAGATCATTGTGCAGACTGAGAGACAGACCTTGAGACTTATCATCCTGACGCACGGCGGCGCGGAACCACTGATTGAAAAACTGATGGCGCTGGAAGGCGTAACCATCGCCGGAGTGTTTGTCGAAACCGAAGGCCTGCGGCGGACATCCACGCGGCGCGAGCGGCTGGAGCGTTCCATCAGATATGACGGCTGGCTGACCACCGCTGCCAAAGCGATGCGCAGCGTGCTGCACCGCAACGGCGCGGCAGCTTCAGAACAACAGACGACACAAACACGGCAGCGGCAGTTGCGCGATTTCAGCGCGGCGCGGGGCGTGCCATTTTATCTGGTGAAAAATTATCACGAAGCCGCCGCGATAGCGGCGATGCGGCGCGTACAGCCCGATCTGGGCATCATCTGGGGCACGAATATTCTGAAGGAACCGGTCTTCTCTGTGCCGCGCCTGGGTTCGATCAATCTGCATCAGGGCCTGGCGCCTTACTATCGCGGCGGGCCGCCGGTTTTCTGGGAGCTTTACAACGGCGAAAGCGAACTCGGCATCACCGTGCATTTTGTCGCGCCGAAAGTTGACACCGGCGACATCATCGCGCAGCAGCGAGTGCCGCTCATTTACGACGACGCTTACGGAACCGATTACGAACGCTTCATTGCTGACTTTCGCCGCCGCATCACCGACCGCTGCGCTGAAGTGATGACCAGTGCCGTGCGCGCGATTGCCGGGGGCACGGCGCAGCCGATGGCTCAGGACATCAGCCTGGGGCAGCGTTACCGGCTGCCGGTCAAACGTGAAAAGGATGAACTGCGTCGCCGTTTGCGCGAGCGTCAGCAGCGCCAGACGACTGTCGCCCAACGCCCTGCAACGGAAGTGAGTGAAGCGAAATGACAAAGGAAGCCGTACTCAGACTGCTTGTATCGTCCGGGACGTTTTCCTGCTTTCGCTTTTTCAATCGCGGCAGGGCGCTGATTCTCAACTATCACCGCTTCAGCAGGGACGATGAACCGCACACGACATCGGCGCGGATGTTCAGTCAGCATCTTGAATATCTGACCACTTATTACCAGGTGATCCCGCCCGGTGAACTGGCAGGCCGCCTGGCCGCAGGCGCTGAACTGCCGCGCTCGCTGGCGGCCATCACGATTGATGATGGCTATCAGGATGCTTATGACATTGCCTTTCCGCTGCTGCGGCGTTACCGCGTGCCTGCGGCGTTGTTTGTCGTCACTGACTTTGTGTCACAGCGAGGCTGGCTGTGGACTGACAAGCTGCGCTACCTGACTCTTTGCCCGCCTGCACGAACGATTGAAATCAGGCTCAATGATCATTCACTGACCTGTGCGCTGCTGACGCGCGCCTCGCGCCTGGCCGCTGCCGACCGCATCAATGCGCTGCTCAAGCGACTGCCCGATGAAGCGAAAAATGAAGCCATTGAACGCATCGCGGCTCAGCTTGGCGTGCCGCTGCCCGCGCCGCCGCCGCCACAGTACCGGGCAGTTTCGTGGAATCAGGCGCGTGAACTTGACCGCCACCACCTGGCGATTGAATCGCACACCGTCACGCATCCGATTCTGACCGGAGTTGATGACGCGCGGCTCAGGCGTGAACTCAGCGAATCGCGGGCGCAACTGGAAAGCGAACTGCATCGCCGCGTTGAGTTGTTCTGCTACCCGAATGGCGATCACGACACGCGGGTGCGCAAGGCTGTGGCGCAGGCCGGTTATCGCTGTGCGGTGACGACCGAGCCGGGACTGGTACACCGGCGCAGCGACCCGCTGGCATTGAGGCGCGTTCACAGCGAAAGCGATCTGGCACATTTTGTGCAAAGCACCTGTGGGTTCGAGCAGCTCAAGAATCGTTTCAGAACAGTGCAAAACGGCACAGCCGGTGAACAGGTTTATGGCTGAAGGTGTGTTCAGACAAGAGGCGGAATCAGGTGTGCTGTTCAATCGGACGGCAGACCGGGGTCGTCTGTTTCGTTCATTCGGTCGCGCCGCCGAAGCTGCGCCTGACGCAGTGATTCCTGACGCCGAAACAACAGTTGCATCGCGCAATCAGCGGGGCGCGCACAGGCTGGCGTTTGTCGGAGTCTGGTTCTTCACATTGCTGCTCTACCTGCGGCCCAACGAACTGTTTGCCGACACGCTCGGTTTCTTTCCCATCGTCAAATACACGGCGATTGCGACGCTGCTGGCTTACTTCGTCTCGAAGCTGGCGCTCGGTGAACGGCTGATGATCTGGCCGATTGAGATGAAGGCGCTGGCTGTGATCGTGCTGCTCGGCATTCTGTTTACGCCGGTCGCTGAATCACCTCAGGACAGTCTGAGTACGCTGTTCGATACATTCCTGAAAGTCGTCACGATTTTTGTGCTGCTCATCAACCTGCTGGATTCGCTGGCCCGGCTGCGTTCGATCATCACGCTGGTCGTGGCGCTTGGCACCATCATCAGCCTCGCCGCGATCAGAAGCTATCTGGTCGGTGATTTCGTCGTGACAGACAAAGGCGTGGGCGTGCGCATTGCGGGACTGGTCGGCGGCATTTTCGGCAATCCGAACGATCTGGCCAACGGGCTGAACCTGCTGTTGCCGCTGGCGCTGGCGCTGGCGCTGACGAGCAAAGGCTGGAAGCGCGTGTTGTGGCTGGGATGTGCGGGGCTGCTGCTGGCGGGTGTGGTCGTGACTTTTTCACGCGGCGGGTTCCTGGGGCTGCTGGCAGCCGGGCTGGTGCTGTTGTGGAAGCTGAGCCGCGATCATCGCGCCGGTGTGATGGGCGCGGCGCTGGCGCTGATGGTGCTGATGCTGCTGGCGCTGCCGGGTCAGTACGGCAGCCGCATGCGTTCGATCATCAACATTCAGGAAGACCCGACCGGATCGGCCCAGGCGCGGCGTGAACTGCTGGTGCGGGCGGCTGATCTGGCTTCGCGGCATCTGGTGTTCGGCGTTGGCATGGGCAATTACCACATCTATTCGCTGCACGAAAAAGCCGCGCACAATTCGTGGCTGGAAATCTCAACTGAACTTGGGGTCGTGGGACTGCTGGCTTACTGCCTGCTGATCTTTGCGCCGCTGCGGTCGCTGCGCCGCATCGAGCGCGGAACAAGGCGCGAGGCGCGTTCGGACGATGACGAACGGCGTCAGCTCTATTACTTCAGCATCGCCCTGCAGGCGGTGCTGGTGTCATACATCGTGTGCAGCACTTTCGGTTCAATTCAATACCTGTGGTTTCTCTATTACCCGGTGGCTTATGCCGTCGCGCTGCGTGGTCTGTACCGAAGCTGGCGCGAACGCGCGGACGCTGTGCCCGCCGGTGAGGCGAGCGAAACCGCAGGCACAATCTGGCGGTCACGCACCAGCCTCACCCAGGGACAGGCCGTAACGATGAGGGCGAAATGACAGTCGTTGAAATCATCCTGTTTACGGCGCTGGGGCTGATTGCGTGGGCGTGGCTCGGCTATCCGTTGTTTGCACTGCTGATGAGCCGTCTGCTGCCGCGTCCGGTGCGGCAGCGCGACATCACGCCTGCCGTGTCGGTCATCATCACGGCGCACAACGAAGAGCGCGACATTGCCGCCAAACTGGAAAACACGCTGGCACTGGATTACCCGGCTGACAAACTGGAAGTGATCGTCGCGTCTGACTGTTCGACCGACCGGACTGATGAAATCGTGCGCGGGTTTGCCGCACGCGGCGTGATGCTGTCGCGGCAGTGCGAGCATTTCGGCAAGACCATCGCGCAGAACGAAGCGCGGCGGCTGGCGAGCGGCGAGATTCTGGTTTTCTCTGACGCGACAACGCTCTATGCGCGTGATGCCGTGCGGCAGATGGTGCGCAGCTTTGCTGATCCTGAAGTCGGCTGTGTGGCGGGTCAGCTCATTTACGTTGACGGGCAGACGACGGCGGTTGGCGAAGGCTGCCGTTCATACTGGGGCTATGAAAAGTTCATTCGTGAATGCGAAAGCCGGATGGGTTCGCTGATCGGCGTCAGCGGCTGCATTTATGCGGTCAGGCGCAGCAACTACGCGCGGCTGGCGCAGGATATGATTGATGATTTCGTAATCGCCAGCGAGATCGAATTGCAGGGCTTGCGCACGGTTTACGAACCGGCGGCGATTGCGATGGAAGACACCAATCATCGCGGGCGCGATGAATTCAGAATGCGCGTGCGTGTGATTGAACAGACGATCAGCGCGCTGCGCCGTTATCGCGCCATTCTCAATCCGTTCAGGCATGGGTTGTTTGCGGTGGCGATGTTTTCGCACAAGGTGCTGCGGTACGCGGTGCCGCTGCTGCTGATCATCGCGTTTGTCGCCAGCGCGGCGCTCAGTGAGCGGTCGGTCGTTTACCTGACCCTGTTTGTCGGCCAGGCGGCGCTTTATTTCGCGGCCTGCGCCGGATGGGTGTCTGAACGGTTGCGCGTCAGAAGCGGGCCGCTCGCGCTGCCTTACTACTTCGTGCTGGCCAATGCGGCGGTGCTGGTGGCGCTGCTGAAATATTTGCGCGGCGAAGCGCATGTGGTCTGGGAACCGGTGCGCGATTCCGGCGCGGCGTCGTGAACGTGAGCGGGAAGGAACCGGCAAATCACGGGTCGAGCTGATTCCTGCTCGCTCGCGTTCACGAGGCTGTGCCGGAAAGAAAGGCAGCCACGAAAGCACACGAATAAAAAGCGGTTGGCGCATCAGTCTGATTCCTGTCCATTCAAAAATCAGGAATCAGGGGTGGAATCTGTAATGCTGCTGTATTTGAGGAAGGGTGATTTGAATAACGCTGCGGGAAAAATTGTCAGGATGATTGTCGCCGGGCTGATGCTGTGTCTGAGCGGATCGTTTGAGGCCTGCGCAGCGGCTGCGGTGAAACCGAATGACGGCAATCAGTCGCCGGTCAGGCTGATTGACGCGCCGCCTGCGACAGGGCGCGATCCGGTGCGGCCTGTGGTGCTGCTGCAAACTGATTACGCGCCGCCGAAAGGACGCACGATTCAGGTCAGCGGCGGCATCAGCGCAGCTCGCAACTTTCAGGCGGCGCTTGATCGCGCCATGCCGGGAGATGTGATTGCGCTGGAGGCCGGAGCGGTCTTTACCGGCAATTTTGTACTGCCCAAAAAGAGCGGCAATGAATGGATCATCATCAGGTCAGCCGTGTCTGACACGAAACTGCCTGCGCCAGGAATACGCCTCACCCCGCCTGTAGCCGTGGCGCTGTCGAAAGTCGTCAGCCCCAATGCTGAAGCGGCTCTCAGGACAGCGCCCGGCGCACATCATTACCGTCTCATCGGGCTGGAAATCGGAGTCGCGGCGGGCGTCAAAACGAATTACGGTCTGGTGCAGTTTGGTGACGGTTCGCAAAGCACGCTCGACGCGGTGCCGCACGATCTCATCATTGATCGGTGCTGGATTCACGGCAACCCGACCGGCGATGTGTCGCGCGGCGTTGCGCTCAACAGCGCCAGTTCAGCCGTCATTGATTCATACATTTCAGACTGTCACGGTGTCGGGTTCGACACGCAGGCGATTGCCGGATGGAACGGCCCCGGCCCCTTCAAAATCGTCAACAACTACCTTGAAGGCGCAGGCGAAAACGTGATGTTCGGCGGCGCTGACCCGAAGATCAGAAATCTGGTTCCTTCTGACATTGAATTCAGGCTCAACCACTGCGTCAAACCGCTCGCGTGGAAGCCGAACGACCCGGCTTATGCGGGCACGCACTGGACGGTCAAAAATATCTTTGAATTGAAAAACGCGCAGCGCGTGCTGATTGACGGCAATGTGTTTGAGAACAACTGGACTGATGGCCAGAACGGTTTTGCCGTGCTGTTCACCGTGCGCAATCAGGACGGCACTGCGCCCTGGTCGGTCGTGCAGGATGTGACCTTTACCAACAACGTCGTGCGCCATTCATCCGCCGGCATCAACATTCTGGGCCGTGACAACAATCATCCGAGCCGTCAGACCAGCCGCGTGCTGATTCAGAACAACCTGCTTGAAGACATTGGCGGCGAACGGTGGGGCAACACGAACCGGTTGCTGCAACTGACGGACACGGCTGATGTGACGGTTGATCACAACACGATGATTCACAGCGGCAGCATCGTGACAGCTTACGGTGAACCGAACACCGGCTTTGTCTTTACGAACAATCTGACGCCGCATAACAGCTACGGCGTGATCGGTGACGGCACAGGGCCGGGCAATGCCACGCTTGAGAAATATTTTCCGGCAATTGTTTTCAGAAAAAACATCATCATCGGCGGGCGCGAAAACAGCTATCCCGCAGACAACTTTTTCCCGGGGACATTCAACCTGCCGGGGCAGGGCAGTGTGACAAAAGGCGCGGTGACGCTCGGCAACCACAGGCCAATGTCGGGCACTGATGGCCGCGCCATCGGCTGCGATCTGACCGCGCTTGAGAAAAGTCAGAAACGCGGCAGCGCCGGGCAGTAAAGCAACGATGCAGACAGCACAGGAAACAATTCAATCAGCGCAGTTGAAACCGGAAGCGCCGGTCGTCAGCGTCGTCATTCCGGCTTACAACTGCGCCGGGTTCATCGGCGAAACGCTGGATTCGGTCTTTGCGCAGACCTTCAGCGGTTATGAAGTGATTGTTATCAACGATGGCTCGCCTGACACGCCTGAGCTTGAGCGCGTGCTTGAGCCATACCGCGAACGCATCGTTTATCTGAGGCAGTCGAATCGCGGGCCGGGCGCGGCGCGCAATGCGGGCATTCGACGAGCGCGCGGCGAGTATGTCGCGCTGATTGACAGCGACGATCAGTGGCTGCCGCAGTTTCTGAGTGAACAGTTGCGGGCGCTGCAAAACGATCCGGCGCTCGATCTGATTTATGCCGATGCGCTTTTCTTCGGTGATTCACAACTGGCCGGGCAGACGTTTATGAGCGCGACGCCTTCGCGCGGGCCGGTGAATTTTGAAAGCCTGCTCAACTGGCAGTGCGTGGTGCTGCTGTCAACGGTGGTGGCGCGGCGGCAGGCGCTGATTGACGGCGGGCTGTTTGATGAAGAGTTTTATCGGTGCGAGGACTTTGCCTTATGGCTGCGAATGGCGCATCGCGGGATGCGACTTGGTTATCAGCCAAAGGTGCTGGCGCGTTATCGCTGTCGCCCGGACAGTTTGTCGGCTTCGTCAACGCGCATGTTTGCGAGTGAAATCGAAGTGCTGCGCCTGATCGAACGAACCTGCGCGCTGAGTTCAGCGCGGCACCGGCTGCTGATTGCGGCAAAGAATCGCTGTCAGGCGGCGGTTGATCTGGAACAGGGCAAGCAGCAACTGCTGGCGGGTGATTATCGCAGCGCGCTGGAAACGCTGAACCGGGCCGTCGCGCTCAGAAAAAACCTGAAGCTGCGCCTGGCCGTGCTGGGCCTGCAAATTGCGCCGGGCCTGCTGCGCCGGGCTTACAAGCTGCGTTATTCGCTGTGACAAGATGACTCAATCCGCATACAGAATTCTGCACGTCCTGCCCTGGGCTTCGGTCGGCGGCACTGAACTGGCCACGCTGCGTATTGCTCAGGCGACGAACGGCAGCGCGTTCACGCACACGGCGCTGTGCCTGTCAGAAGCTGATGAAGTGCGAGGGCTGTTTGCTGAGGCCGGATTTGAAGCCTTCGATTTTGCCGCCGTCGAACCGAGCTGGCGTCACCCGCGCGGTTACTGGCGCGCGTCGTGGCAACTGGCGCAGCAGATCAGGGCGCGACGAATTGACCTGATGCATTGCGCCGACGTGCTGGCCGCGCATTATGCGAGCCTGGCGGGGCGGCTGGCCGGAGTGCCGGTGCTGTGTCACGTGCGCAATCGCTTTGAGCGCATCACGCACCGCGACCGCACTTTTCTCTATCCGGTCAATCGCTTCGTCTTTGTGTCGCGCCAGACGTGGCAGCTTTTTGCTTACCGCGTTCCGCCGTCGCGTGGTTCGGTGCTGTATGACGGCCTTGATCTGCGTCCTGACTTCGGCGCTGACGAACGCGCACAGGTGCGGGCTGAACTGGGGCTGAAGCCTGAGGACAAAGTAATCGGGATGGTCGCGCGCGTTGCGCCGCAGAAAGATTACGCCACGCTCGTCAAAGCAGCAGCTCAGGTGGTCGCGGTTTATCCGCAGGCGCGTTTTCTGATTGTCGGTGATCACGCACAGACGGCGGCGCATCGTGAACATTACCGCGAAGTGAGCCGACTGCTGGATGAAAGCGGCCTTGCTTCGCAGTTCGTCTTTACCGGCTTTCGCGCCGATGTGCCGCGCCTCATCAGCGTGATGGATCTGTTTGTGCTGAGTACGCACTGCGAAGGTCTGCCGCTCGTCATTCTTGAAGCGATGGCGCAGGGCAGGCCGGTGATTGCGACGGCTGTGGACGGCGTTCCTGAAATCGTCCGGCACAACGAAACGGGTTTGCTCTCTGAACACGAAAACGCCGCGCAACTGGCCGGACAGATGCTGGCGCTGCTCAGTGATGAGCAACGAGCGGCAATGTACGGTGCGGCAGGTCGTCGCGTGGTTGAGACTGAATTCAGCCGCGAACGTTTTGCCGCGAACGTGGCGCAGCTTTATCGCAGGATGTTGCAGGGAAGTTCAGCACCGGCTGAATCAGCGCCGGAGTGGGAGCCGGTGACGCACTGATTGTTCACAGTATTTATGCACACTGCTGAATCCTGACCCCTGATTTTTCTCGTGAACAGGAATCAGGATGCAGGCGTCAGGAATCAGCAGGATCAGCGAGATGTCATCAACTGTTCTGACAACTGAATTATCTGATGCGCCGCGTCGTGTCAGGGTGATGCGTGCGCCGAAATTGTCGTGGCGCGGGCTGCTGGCGCAGTTGCGATTACTGATCGAATACCGCGACCTGCTTTACACGCTCAGTCTGCATCGCATCAAAGTGCGTTACAAACAGTCGGTGCTGGGCGTGTCGTGGGCGCTGCTGCAGCCATTTTCGCTGATGCTGATTTACACGCTGGTCTTTTCGCTCTTTGCGCGAATGCCGAGCGAAGGCGCGCCTTACGCGGTCTTTACGTATGCCGCGCTGCTGTTGTGGACGTATCTGGCCACGTCGGTCGGCAATGCCACCAACGGTCTGGTCAGCCATTCACAGCTTGTCACCAAGGTCTGGTTTCCGCGTGAGATTCTGCCGATCACTTATGTCATTGCGGCGCTCTTTGATTTCACGCTGGCGGCGGCGCTGCTGGGCGGGCTGATGTTTTATTTCGGCATTGGGCTGACGATGCAGGCGTTCTTTGCCGTGCCGATTGTGATGGTGCTGACGGTGTTCATTGCGGCGCTGGCGCTGATTCTGTCAGCGACGCAGGTGCGGTTTCGTGACATTGGCGTAGCGGTGCCGCTGCTGCTGCAACTGTGGATGTTCGCCTCGCCGGTGATCTATCCGCTGAGCGTGGTTCCGGCGCGGTTCCGGGCGCTGTATCAGCTCAACCCGATGGCCGGCTTCATTGAAAACTTTCGCCGCGTGGTGTTGCAGGGCCAGCCGCCCGATTATCACCTGATGCTGACGGGCGCGCTGATTTCGCTGGCGCTCTTTGTCATCGCTTACATCTATTTCAAGCAGGTCGAAGCCACGATGGCCGATCTGATCTGAATGCCGGAATCATCATTTTTTATCAGGTGAGTGGTGCGACGTTCATATGATTGATCTGACTGTCAAGCAGGTTTCCAAACAATACCGGATTCAGCCGGACGCTGATGCCCGGGCTGTCGGGCGCAACTGGTGGCGCAGAATGCTCGTGTGGCGCAGGCTCGAAGAATTTTATGCCGTGCGTGAAGTCAGCTTTGAAGTGCGACGCGGCGAGGCGCTCGGCATCATCGGCCACAATGGCGCGGGCAAAAGCACGATTCTCAAAATGCTGTCGGGCATCACCACGCCGACCGAAGGCGAAATCATCATCAACGGTCAGCTTTCAGCCTTGATCGAAGTCGGTTCGGGTTTTCATCCTGAACTGACCGGACGCGAGAACGTTTACCTGAACGGTTCGATTCTGGGGATGCGCAGGCGCGACATCACGGCGCGGCTCGACAGCATCATTGATTTTGCCGGAGTCAGAAAGTTCATTGATGTGCCGGTCAAACGTTATTCATCGGGGATGTACGTGCGACTGGGTTTTTCCATCGCGGCGCACCTCGACCCGGACATTCTGCTGCTTGATGAAGTGCTGGCGGTTGGTGATGCGGCCTTTCAGGCGAAATGCCTGCAACGCATCGGCGAACTGGAGCGGGCCGGCAAGACGATCATTTTCATTTCGCACGATCTGCGCGCCGTCGAACAGTTGTGTGATCGCGTGCTGCTGATGCAGCAGGGTTGCGTTGTGGCCGAAGGCCGCCCGCGTGAAGTGATCGCTGAATATCATCGTCTCTCTGAATGCCGGACGCCTGAACCGGATTCCGGCATCATTGAAGCCGAACTGACCCGCGAAATCGAAATCACCAGCTTTGCGCTGTCCGGCGACAAAGGATGCACGGCGAACTTTTCAAGCGGTGAGTCGCTGAAAGGCCGACTGAGATACACGGTTCATCATCCGATGAATGATGTTCTCTTCATCGGCCTGATTTATACGATGTGGGGTGAACTGGTCTGCCATCTGAGCAGCGAATGGAGCTGCGGTCTGGCTGATCTGCGCGGGGGATCAGGAGAGGTCGGGTTGTTCTGCCCGGAACTGGCGCTGCCGCCGGGCAATTATCAAATGGCCGTTGAAGTCTGGGGGCGTAACCGGCTGCTGGATCGGCAATCCGGCTTTCGGTTGTATGTCGGGCCGGGCAGGCCGGTTCACGGCTGGTTCCTGATGCCGCACGAATGGCGCCTGGCTGATGATGAGCAGATTTACCACACCCGCCTGGGAAAGCTGTCTGACGAACTCCTTGCGCGGTCGTGATTCTGAAGCTGAAGCAGAGGACGATTATGGAAACGTATGACGAACAGTTTTATCAGGCGCTGAAATCCGATTCGCTCAATTCCGCGCGCGAAATTGTGCCCTTCATCGTGAAGCTGTTTCAGCCGCAGAGCGTGGTTGATCTGGGCTGCGGCATCGGCGCCTGGCTGTCGATTTTCAGAGAAGCCGGTGTCGGTAAGGTGATGGGAATTGACGGCGACTATGTCAGTCGCGGGATGATTTGCATTCCGTCCGAGAGTTTTTTGCCCTTTGATCTGACACAGCCGCTGCGGCTTGAGCAGCAGTTTGATCTGGCAATGTCTGTGGAGGTGGCCGAACACCTGCCTGCTGAATGTGCTGAGGCCTTCGTGAATACGCTCGCCGGTCTGGCTCCGGTTGTGCTCTTTTCAGCCGCTGTTCCGAATCAGGGAGGCACCAGTCACATCAATGAGCAGTGGCCCGAATACTGGGCGCGGATGTTTCGGAAGAAAGGCTTTCTCGCGGCTGATTGCCTGCGCATGCGCTTCTGGAACAACGAACGGGTGACTTACTACTACGCGCAGAACCTGTTTTTGTATGCCCGGCGTGATTATCTGGACGCGCATCCCCGGCTGGCCAGCGAACTGCAATTCAGCGAGGCGCCGCTTGTGCCGCTCGTGCATCCGCAACTGCTGAGGTACAGGATGTATGACATTGAACGCGAACAGTACTGGGCCGCCTGGCATCAGGCGAATCCTGATCTGCACAGGCTGACGCTCCCGCAGGTGCTGTCAGTGCTGCCGGAACTGAGTGTCAACGCCGTGAAGCGAAGATTCAAAAGGCTGTCAGCAAAAATTACCGGCGCGAGAATGGTTTCAGGCATTGAAGCAGAACGCATGCGCCATTGATCAGCAGCCGTTTGCGCCCCGAAAAAAATCGCCCGTCATCAGAGTACGAAGTCAGGAGGACAGGCATGACTGGAAACAGCTACAACATCGCGCACATTCTGCCCTGGTTCGGAGTCAGCGGCACCGAACACGCCACGCTGCGCATCGCACAGGCCGTGGCCGGAGAGGGATTCAGAAGCATTGCTTTCTGTCGCAGCACGGCTGCACCGGTGCTGAATTTCTTTTCCGACGCCGGGCTTGAGACCGTGCCCTGGGAACCTGAAACTCCTGATCTGCGACATTTCAGAGGTTTTCTTTACAGATCGAAACAGTTGTTTCAGGAATTCATCCACCGCCGGATTGATCTGGTGCATTGCGCCGACACGCAGGCCGGTTATTTCGTGGTGCTGGCTGCGCGCATGGCTGGCATTCCGCTGATTTGCCATGTGCGGAACCGCTGCCGGGGATTGAAAACTCACGAGCGGAACGGATTGCGCGGAGTTGATAAATTCGCCTTTGTCTCACGCGATACCTGGCGCAGCTTTCCGTTTCACATCCCGGCACGGCGCGGAGTGGTGATTTACGACGGGATTGATATTCCGCACGAAGCCGGGGCCGACGCCGCAGCCGACAGGATTTCAGTCCGGCAGGAATTCGGCATTCCTGACGAAGTGAAAATCATCGGGATGGCCGCGCGGGTTGATCCGCAAAAGGATTACGAAACGCTGGCCAGAGCCGCCGCGCGCGTGGTCGCCGTCAATCCTGAGGTGCGCTTTCTGATCGTCGGCCCGCATTCAATTGAGCGCGGACAGCAGGAGCATTACATCAAAGTCAGACAGATGATTGAGCAGCACCAGGTCGCCCAGTATTTCACGTTCACTGATTTTCGCACGGACGTGAAACGGATGATGAATGCGATGGACATCTTTGTGCTCAGCACTCATTACGAAGGATTGCCGCTCGTCCTGCTGGAAGCGATGGCGCAGGGGCGTCCGGTCGTGGCAACGGCTGTGGACGGCGTGCCCGAAGTGGTCAGCGACGGGCAGACCGGATTGCTGTATCCGCATGCTGATGACCAGCAACTGGCCACACATCTGCTCAGACTGCTTGGCGATGATAACCTGGCCAGAGAGTACGGGCAGACCGGGCGGCGGTTTGTAGCTGAGCGTTTCAGTCGGCAGCAGTTCGCAGACAGTCTGGTCAGTCTGTATGGCCAGATGCTGGGAACAGACCGCGTGCGCGCAAAATCAGCGGCCAGTTGAAACGGCTGCCTGCCGGTGAGTTGCAGTATGAGTGAACAACCTGAGATTTCAGTTGTGGTCGGCACTTACAATCGCTGCCGCCTGCTCGCACAGGCGTTGCACTGCCTGCTGGCGCAAAGCGCCGGTCACATCAGTTACGAAATCATCGTGGTGGATAACAATTCAACTGACGGCACACGCCGCCTGGTTGAATCAATGATTGCCGGAGGCGAGCGAAAGCTGCGCTATGTCAGCGAACACAGGCAGGGCATTTCGTGGGCGCGCAACACCGGCATCGGCCACGCGCGCGGTTCAGTCATTGCCTTCACTGATGATGACGTGCAGGTTTCAGCCGACTGGGTGGCCTGTATCAAACGAGCCTTTGATGAACATCCTGAAGCGGCGTGCGTTGGCGGCAGGGTGCTGCCGGAATGGGACGGCGCGCGGCCTGAATGGCTGACGCGCGCACACTGGGCGCCGCTCGGCATTCAGGATCACGGCAATCAGCCGCTGAAGTTCAGCCGTGACGACCCGCGCTGCCTGATCGCCGCCAATATTGCCTTTCGCCGCGACGTGCTGGAACAGTGCGGCAGATTCAGGCCCGAATTGCAGCGGGTCAGAGATGGCATCGGGTCGCTCGAAGATCACGAACTGCTGCTGCGAATTTACCGACAGGGATATTGCGGCTGGTATGTGCCGCAGATGATGGTGGTCGGCGCAGTGCCGTCAGAAAGACTGAACAAAGTCTATCATCGCCGCTGGCACAGCGGACACGGCAGGTTTGCCGCGCTGATTCGACTGGAAGAGAGCTTCAGCGCCGACGGGCGATTGCTGGCCGAACCAGCCACCGGAGCGACACTGGCCGGGGTGCCGTTGTTTATTTACCGGCTGCTGCTGAACGCGGCGCGTGAATGGTTGTCGGCTGCGTGGCAGCGACAGGACAGCGTCCGGTTTGCACGCGAATTGCGAGTACGCGAACTGCTGGGTTACATCAGCGTGCGGCGTCGCCCCGCAGCCTCTCAGACTTCCCCTGCAAAACAGAACTCTCCCCTGAAAGAAACCGGCCTTCTCCTCAACCGGTTGCGGCAGCGACTGGTTTCGCCGCCATCAGCTCCCCGGTCATAACTGCGACACAGAGAATGAGCAGACAGACAGACATATCAGTGGTCGTGTGTACCTGGAATCGCTGCGACCTGCTTGAGCGGGCGCTGCAATGCCTGCTGGCGCAAAGCAATGGTCGAGTCAGTTACGAGGTCATCGTGGTTGACAACAATTCGACTGATCGCACCCGCGAAGTGGTTGAAGCGTTGATCGCGCAGGGCGAACGTCGGCTGCGGTATGTCAGCGAACGCAGGCAGGGACTTTCGCACGCCCGCAATGCCGGAATCGCCGCTGCTGACGGCGCGATCATTGCTTTCACCGATGACGACGTGCGGGTTGCTTCAGACTGGATTGCGACAATCAAACGCGCTTTTGACGAACATCCCGAAGTTGTCTGCATCGGTGGCCGCGTGCTGCCGGAATGGGGCGGCGAGCGGCCCGCCTGGCTGATGCAGGCGCACTGGTCGCCGCTCGGCGTGCAGGATTACGGCGCTGAACCTTTCGCGGTCGGGCGTGAGCATCCGGTCTGTCTGATCGGTGCCAGCCTGGCGTTTCGCCGTGAAGTCTTTGAGCGGGTGGGACTCTTTGAGCCTGATTTTCAGCGCGTCAAAGGCGGCATCGGCTCAAATGAAGATGTCGAATTTCATCTGCGTCTGTGGCGGCGTCACGAAGCTTCGCGCTACGTCCCTGAACTGCTCGCTTCGGGTTATGTGCCGCCGGAGCGCATGAGCCGCGCCTATCATCGCCGCTGGCATCGCGGGCACGGTTATTACTACGCGCTGCTGCGCGAGGATTCATTTGAACAATCATCCGGGCGTCTGCTGGATGTGCCGCTGCATGTTTTAAGGCAAACGATGAAAGAGGCGGCGATGTGGGCCTGGCAGATGTTGCGAGGTCAGACTGATCAGGCGTTCCTGGCAGAAGTGCGGCTGCTTTTTTGCATTGGCTTTATCAGCAAACGCAGCCGCGATTATCTGAAAGGATTGCGGCGCACAGCGCGGAAACCGGGACGCGCTGAAACGGTTTCAGATATTTCGGATTTGTAATTTGAGATTTGAGATTTGAGATTTGAAGTTTGAGATTGGGATGGGAATTGATGAGCAGTGTTTCAGTCATAACTCACGAACTTTTGTCGCGGCGTGTGCTGATGCCGCTTTCGCAACTGAAAGCGAAACTGCGCGATCACAGTCGGCAGGTGCAGCAGGCTTTTGTGGCCGGAATGAAGTTCCGCGCTGAAGCCGCAGCCTGGAGCGATGAGCAGAAGCGCGCATGGGTGCTGGAGCGGTTGCGTCAGGTCGTGCGCCAGGCTGATGCCGAAACTGATTATTACCACGAACTGTTTGCGCGTGCCGGGTTCGATCCGTGGGCTGATTTCAGCTTTGATGATTATGCCAGGCTGCCGGTGCTTGAACGCAGTGATGTGCAGCAGTCTGCGACGGCGATGCTGTCGCACGCTGTCCTGCCTGATTATCTGCTGAAAGACAGCACGGGCGGTTCAACTGGTGTGCCGACGGAAGTCTGGCTGGGGCCGGAAGAGCGCGGCTGGCGTGAAAGCGCGGGCGAATATTTCAAACAGCAACTGGGCGTGCCGACCGGAACGCGCACCGCGCTGCTGTGGGGGCATCACCTCGACCCGGTAGCGCGTGATGGCTGGCGTGATCGTTATTACAACTTTGCCACGCACACGCGCTGGTTTGACTGCTTTCGTCTGTCAACTGAATCGCTGGCCGCTTATCACCGTGAATTTGAGCAGTGGCAGCCTGACTGCATCATCGCTTATGCCAGCGCGCTCGGTCATCTGGCCGAGTACGTGGCTGAACGCGGTGAACGTCCATCATATCCGGGGCGCTGTTTCATCACCGGCGCTGAAAAGCTGATGCCGCATCATCGCCGTCTGATTGAATCAGTCTTTGGTCGTCCGGTGCATGAACGCTACGGCAGCCGCGATGCGGGATATGTGGCCTTTCAGATGAACCCGGCTGAATCGCTGCATTTTGAAACTGACTGGGCGAACGTGCTGGTCGAGCCGGAAACGGATGGGCCGGAGTCACCAGTTCTGATTACCAAACTGCACGCTGACGGCATGCCGATGCTGCGTTATCGCACCGACGATGTGGGCCGCTTTGCGGCAGGCAGCAGGCCGGGGCATCCGGCGCTGAGAATCAATGAAGTCATCGGGCGCGAACTTGATCGGGTGTGGCTGCCTGACGGGCGCTGGATTCACAGCATTCAACTGCCGCATCTGATGAAGGACTTTCCGGTTCACGAATTCATGCTGATTCAGCGCGAGGATTATTCGGTTGAACTGCTGATTGTGCCGAAAGGCGAGTTTGACGCGACAAGTCACCGGCAGGTGCTTGAAACCGTCCGGGCCAATCTGCCTGGTTTACCGGTTAACAGTTCGCTGGTTGACGAAATTCCGCGCACACGCGCCAGCAAGTGGCGACCGGTAATCAGCAAAGTCAGGCCGACAGGGAGGGCAGCGTGATCAGCGAAACGCGAGTCGCCGTGACAAAACTTCCCGCTGCCGAATATCCGGCGGCGACGAATGGCCGCGATGCCGTGAGCGTGGCGCTGCACCAGACTGCGCAATCGCTCGGCTGGGCTGATGACGCACGCGGGGCGCTGGGCCGCGTAATTACGCCCGGCGCGCGCGTCCTCATCAAACCCAACCTGGTGCTGCACGAAAATCAGGGCGGCTGGGGGCTGGAACCACTGGTGACACACGCGGCGCTGGTTCGCGCGGCAACGCTGGCGGCATTGCAGGCCGGGGCTGCTGGAGTCCTAGTCGGAGATGCGCCGCTACAGGGCTGTGACTTCGCGCAGTTGTTGCGAGCCACAGAACTGGATGAATGGGCAGCGACACTCAAGCGGCGCGAACCGCGCTTTGCAGGCATTCGTGATTTCAGGCGCACGACCTGTGAATTCATCGGCGGCGTGCGACACGAAACTGAAGACCGTCTGCCTGCTGATCGCTTCATCCTTTTCAACCTGGGCGGTGACAGCCTGCTCGAAGCAATCACTGATCACCGCGATTCGTTTCGCGTGACGTGTTATGACCCGCGCCTGCTGGCTCGCACGCACGCGCCCGGACAGCATCAGTACCTGATTGCCAGAGAAGTCATCGAAGCCGATGTCGTCATCAACCTGCCCAAACTGAAAACGCACAAGAAGGCCGGCATCACCTGTGCGCTCAAGAATCTGGTAGGCATCAACGGCAACAAGGAATATCTGCCGCATCACCGGCTGGGCGGCGCGGAACGCGGTGGTGATTGCTATCCGGGCGGCAGCCGCGTCAAGCGTGCGCTCGAATATGTTTATGACCGGCAGAATATGACCGCTTCGATGGCCGCGCGTACCTTGTGGCAGCAGGCCGCCGTGCAGCTTAACCGCGTGCTGCATCTGGCCGGAGATGAAACCGGGCTGGAAGGTTCGTGGTCAGGCAACGATACGGTGTGGCGCATGTCGCTTGATCTCAATCGTGTGCTGCATTACGGGCGCGCTGACGGCACGATGGCTGAGTCAGTGCAGCGGCGCGTGATTCATCTGGTTGATGCGGTGATTGCAGGGCAGGGCGACGGGCCGCTGGCTTCGATGCCGCTGCCGCTGGGCCTGCTGCTGGGCGGAGCGAATGCCGCAGCGGTTGATTACATCGGCGCACAGTTGCTTGGTTATGACCCGCAGCGCGTCCCGATTGTGCGCGAAGCGTTCAGTGCATTTCGCTGGCCGCTGACTGCATTCAGCCCTGATGCCGTGCAACTGTGCGGCCACGCTGAGTCGGTCGGTCAGGCAGGGGCGCAGGTGAAACAGATCATTCATCCCGCAGGCTGGCGTGATGCTGCGCACTCAGCGTTTTCTTGTGCGAATGATTCTCTGTGAAGGAGGTGAATTATATGGGAAAGATCGCAACTGCTGTCAGAGTTCTGGAATCGGACGGACTGGCTGGCATTGGCGCAGTTTTCCGCGAGAAATACATCAATGCCAGAGCGCAGGTGATGAAGTGGCAGCAGGAAGACAACTGGTGGCTGGGGCGGCTGGTGGAATTATGCGGGAATGTAGTCAGAGTGGACGGCTTGAGCTTCAGTGTCGCTGCGCCGCAACTGATGACTTCCCAGAAAGCGCAGTTTTTACAGAACCGTTATGAATTGCCTGAACGCGTTGCTATTCGCCAGTACTTTGACCCGGAATTGCCAGTAGTTGAATTTGGAGCAGCCATCGGCGTTGTTTCGTGTCTGATTAATCGAAAGCTACAGCATCCGAAACAGCATGTAGTGGTCGAAGCCAATCCATCGCTGATGCCAGTGCTGGAAGAGAATCGCAGGCGGAACAGATGTCAGTTTACCGTATTGGAACGGGCAGTCGCATATGGAACGCCGGAAGTGACCTTCAACATTAACCGGAACTGTTTTCTGGCGAGTAATGCGATGGCTGATATGCCTGCCGAGGCTTACGAACAGATTTCTGTCCCGGCAATTACATTGCGCGAGATTATCGAGGCGCATCAATTCGACCGCTGCACGCTGATTTGTGACATCGAAGGTGGCGAGGCCGATTTGTTGCGGTACGAGGGCGACCTGATCCGCGAACGAGTCAGCACTATTATTATGGAAGTTCACGCGTGGACTCTCGGGCAGCAGGGATATGACGATGTTATCAAAGGCATTCGCCGACTCGGATTTTGCGAGGTTTTTTCAATGTGGTCAACTTTCGTCTTCATAAAGGACAGGGCTTGACAGCAGGGCAGATGACAACAGGAGCAGCAGGCGTGATGAGGACATTGGTTCACCGGATCGGGATAAATACTGCCGCTGAGGGGGTGGTTTGCCTGCGACGACTGCGTGTGCTGCATTTCATCAACAGCTTCGAGACCGGCGGCACTGAGCGGCAGGCGATTGAACTGCTCAAACGAATTGACCGTGAGCGTTTTGATGTGCGACTGGCCGCGATTCACGCGCGCGGGCCGCTGCTGGATGAAATTGCTGGCTGCTTTGATTCAGTGCCTGAATTTCCGCTGACGAGTTTTTACAACCTGAATGCGCTGCGGCAGGCCAGTCGGTTGCGCGACCTGTTGCGGCGCGAACGAATTGACATTCTGCACGCGCACGATTTTTACGCCGGGCTGCTTGGTGCCGCAGCGGGCAGGCTGGCGGGTGTGCGCGTGATTGCGGCGCAGCGTCACCTGAAACTTTCTGAGCGTCGCGTTCACGCCTGGGGCACGCGCCTGATTCACCGGCTGGCAGATCGCGTGCTGGTCAATTCAGAAGCCATTCGCCGCAGCATCACGCAGTCTTCACACTTCAATCCTGAAAGGATCATCGTGATTTATAACGGCCTGCGCGAGACAGAATTCATCAGCCGCCGAGTTATGCACGATCAGTTGTGCCGTGAACTGAAAATCAGCGAACAGGCAAAACTGATTGGGATGGTGGCGCGATTGCAGCCGGTCAAGGGGCATCGTTATTTCATTGCCGCCGCTGCACGTCTGGCGGCTGAACTCAGCGATGTTCATTTTGTGCTGGTCGGTGACGGGCCGCTGCGTGATGAAATCATCGCGCAGGCCACGCAGTTGAAGATTGCTGACCGCGTCCATCTGCCCGGTGATCGCGCTGATGCTGCGCGGCTGGTCGCAGGCTTTGATCTGGCCGTACTGGCTTCGCTGCACGAAGGAATGCCGAACGCAGTGATTGAAGCGATGGCCGCAGGCACTCCGGTCATTGCGACTGACACAGGCGGCACGACGGAGCTGATTCGTGATGGTGAAACCGGCTGGCTGGTTGCGCCCGCTGACGCAGCGGCGCTGGCTGAACGAATGTTTTATGCGCTGCGCAACGAAGCTGAAAGCGCATTGATTGCGGCTCGCGCTCAGCAATGGGTGACTGAAGCTTTCAGCATGCGCGCGATGGTTTCAGCCGTCGAACGTTTGTATGACGAACTGATGGCCGCGCCGCGCTGAACAAAGGTGACAGACAGCAGTGAAAATTCAGAGAGAAAAATCACGACCTTTGCGCGTGGGCATTGTGGTCGCTTCGCTCGACATTCCGGGCGGCCATTCGGTGCAGGCTGCGCGGCTGATGGAGGGGCTGGCGCAGGAGCAGGGAATTGCGGCGCAACTGATTCCGATCAATCCGCGCCTGCCGCGATTGCTGCGCTGGCTGCAGCGAATCAAATACGTCCGCACAATCGTCACCGAACTGCTTTACCTCAGCCGCCTGCTCGTGCAACTGCCACGCTGTGACGTGGTGCATATTTTTTCTGCGGCTTACTTTTCATTTCTGCTCGCGCCTGCTCCGGCGCTGTTGCTGGCGCGGCTGCTGGGTAAGGGCGTGCTGCTCAATTATCACAGCGGCGAAGCCGAAGATCATTTGCGACGACAGGGCCGGATTGCGCTGCCACTGATCAGACTGGCTGACCTGGTTGTCGTGCCCTCGCCCTGGCTGGTTGAAGTCTTTGCGCGTTTCGGTGTGCGCGCCACAGCCACCAGCAACACGGTTGACCTGCAACGTTTCAGCTTTCGCGCACGACGACCGTTAAGACCGGTGCTGCTCTCGAATCGCAATTTTGAGAAGCATTACAACGTGGCCGGAGTGTTGCGCGCCTTTGCGCTGATTCAGCAGCAACTGCCTGCGGCGCGATTGATCGTGGCCGGTGACGGCAGCGAGCGCGCACGGTTGCAGGCGCTGGCGCGTGAACTGAATTTGCAGCACGTCGAATTTACCGGAGCCGTTGCGCCCGCCGCGATGCCTGCGCTCTATGATCAGGCTGACATTTTCATCAATGCTTCAGCGGTTGATAACACTCCGCTGTCAATCATTGAAGCGTTTGCGGCGGGGCTGCCGGTTGTGACGACCGATGCCGGAGGCATTCCGCATCTGGTCAGGCACGAACAGACGGGGCTGGTTGTGCGGTGCGGCGATGAAACCGCGCTGGCGCAGTCGGTGTTGCGCCTGCCTGCCGACGACGCTCTGGCGCAGCGCCTGATTGGGCAGGCCCGTGATGAATGCGCTAAATACACCTGGGCCGCAGTGAAAGCGCAGTGGTTGTCGGCATACGCCGCACTGGCCGCGAAAGATCGCAGCGAGTTTCAGGCGGTCAGGGAGTTTCACTGAGTACTGATGTATTGAAAATCAGAACAACCACGAAGAACGCGAAGAACACGAAGGGAAGAAAGAAGAAGAGGAGAAAAGGTGAAGAGGAGAAAAGGGAAACTTCGGTACTTCCTGATCGCCTGATGGCGTGAAGTTAAGACGCTGTGGATGCCCTGAAGTGAAGGCGGCGTGGCGGAACCGGGGCGCACCCCCGTAGTAACGAATTCATTCGTTTTGCTGCCGAAGCCACAGGCTTAAAGCCAACGAATCAATTCGTTACTACGGGGTTGATTCGAGTTCCTTTCAAACAGCCTTACGGCATCGTCCTTTTCTCCTTTTCCCCTTTTCTCCTCTTCTTCTTTCTTCCCTTCGTGCCCTTCGTGGTTCATTCCTGAATCCTGGTGTGCGGCAGTGATGAAGTATCTCAACAAACTGCGTGGACGGAGCCTGCGTGAATTGCAGGGGCGCGGGCGTCAGGAGCTGCACAAGCTTGGTGAGCGGTTGCGGCTTCGGCGCGGTGTGATGAGCGATCAGGAGTGGCTGCAGCTGATCGAACCATCATTTCGCAATGGGTCTGGCGAAGGCACGGCAAAGGAAATACTGCAACGATGGCAGCGAGTGAATGATTCTCAGCCTGGTAAAGGATCGGCGTTCCTGCCTGCGCTCGATCAGCGGCGCGAAATTGCGGAACTGATGAAAACGCGCTTTGCGGCTGAAAGCGCGGCCCTGATTGAACGCGCTGACCGCATCTGCGCGGGCCGCTTTGATCTGCTCGGACTTCGCGACCTCAGTTTTGGCACGCCGCCGGACTGGCATCTGGAACCTGTGACGGGTTGTCGCACGCCGCTGATTCACTGGAGCCGGATTGATTACCTCAATGCGCAAACGGCGGGCGATAAAAAGATCACCTGGGAACTCAATCGTCACGGTTATTTCATCACGCTCGGCCAGGCTTACCGGCTGACGAACAATGAGCGTTATGCCGCAGTGGTGGCGGCGCACATTGAATCGTGGATCGCAGCCAATCCGCCGCAACTCGGCATCAACTGGGCAAGCAGCCTGGAAGTTTCATTTCGCGCGGTGGCGTGGTTGTGGGCACTGCGGCTGCTGGCCGGGTCAGCGCATCTGACGCCTGCGCTGCTGCTGCGCATGCACAAATGCCTGATCGCGCACGGGCGGCACGTGGCGCGTTACCTGTCAGAGTATTTCAGCCCGAACACGCATCTGACGGGCGAGGCGCTGGGGCTGGTTTATCTCGGCGTGGCGTTGCCTGAGCTGCGTGAGGCGCAGGCGTGGCGCGAACTGGGCGTGTCAATTCTGCTGCGTGAACTGGAGCGGCAGGTGCGCGGCGATGGCGTGTATTTTGAGCAGGCGACTTATTACCACCGCTACACGACCGATTTTTATCTGCACCTGCTGCTGCTCAGCCAATGGCATGAATTGCAGTTGCCAGCGATGGTCAGTGAGCGGGTGTCGCAGATGCCTGATTACCTGATGTGGATTACGCGACCTGATGGCGCTTCGCCTTTGATGGGCGATGATGATGGCGGGCGGCTCATCAGTTTCAGCACTCGCGCCAGGAATGACTTCCGCGAAACGCTGGCAACGGGCGCGGCGCTCTTTGGGCGCAGCGACTGGAAGGCGGTTGCGGGTGACGCGGCGGTTGAGCTGCTGTGGCTGATGGGGCCGGAAGCCTTGCAGCGATATGACGCGCTGACGCCGCAAACACCGCCATCGCACGCGCGGGCATTTACTGAAAGCGGTTATTACGTGATGCGTGACGGGTGGCAGCGTGAGGCGGGTTATGCGCTGATTGATGGCGGCCCGCACGGCTCGCTCAGTTGCGGTCACGCACATGCTGATGCGCTCGCGCTGGAATTTGCGGCTGATGGCAGAGCCTGGCTCATTGACCCTGGCACCTGCACTTACACCGGCGATGCCAGACTGCGCGACCTGTTTCGTTCGACTGCCGCGCACAACACCGTCACGGTTGACGGGGTTTCGCAATCGGTGATGGCCGGGCCGTTTGCGTGGCGACAGCACGCCGCGACCAGCGTTCATGATTTTTTTGAAGCTGACGGATTCATTTCTTTCACCGGTTCGCACAATGGCTATGAACGGCTGGTTGATCCGGTGACGCATCAGCGTCAGGTCATCTTTGTCAAAGCTGCTCAGCACAGACCGTCATATCTGATCGTGCGCGACGAACTCAGGGCTGCCGGTCAGCACGATTATTCAATGCACTGGCATCTGCCTGCTGACTGTCGGGCGCAGATCGCAGGCAATGTCATCACCGCTGAAGATGCAGCCGGGCGTCAGCTTGTCATCAGTGCTGTCGGAACATCGCCAGTGCAGGCGCGCACTGAAGGCGGCCAGATGTCGCAGGCTTATGGACAGCGTGAAGTTGCGCCAGTGGCTGTTTTTGATGCAAACGGCAGCGGCTCACAGGAATTTCTTTCCCTCATTCTTCCCGCCAGGGTCAGCCAGCCGGTCACAATTCTGCCCGTTAACATTAAGCGTCAGCCGGGGCGTGGTTTCAGCATCGCTTCCGGCACAGTGGTTGATGTGTGGTGTTTCAGCGACGGTGGCAACGACTCCGCTGAACGAGTTGAACGCGCCGGAGCGGTGTTCTGTGAGCGATACATCTGTGGGCGATTGGTACAGGTATGTCTGCTCAACGGACACGAACTGAGTTCAGAGAACGGCTTTTATTTCTTCTCCCCCGCCAGAGTTCGTTATTGCGCGCTGCGCATTGACGATCAGCAGATTGAAATGGTGATTGATGGCACCGACCGGATTGAACTGCAACTTACTCATCCGGTCAGTCGCTTTGTCATCAATGGTGAAAGTCCTGCACTCATCAGGCAACAGCCGCGCACCGTGTTTGTCTTCACCGGCTCGAAATGGCAGCAGGTGTGTGCGTGAACCAGACAGGTCAGCCTCGCAATGTGTGGAATCTGCGGTATTGTCGTTCCGGGGAGAATGATCAGACGGAACGTGGACGAAAGTCTCATCGTGCGGATGCGCGATGCGCTCAGTCATCGCGGGCCGGATGATGCCGGATATTACATTGACGGGCCGGTGGCGCTCGGTCATCGCCGCCTGTCAATCGTTGACCTGGCGGGCGGCAGCCAGCCGATGAGCAGCGCGGACGGCCAGCACTGGATCGTTTACAACGGCGAAATCTATAACCATCGCCGCCTGCGTCCGGGTCTTGAAGCGCGGGGCTATCGTTACCGCACGAGCAGCGATACTGAAACGATCCTGCATCTTTACGCCGATCACGGCAAAGATGCGGTCAGGCACCTGCGCGGAATGTTTGCCTTTGCCGTCTGGGACAGGCGCGAACGCAAACTGCTGCTGGCGCGTGATCGTTTCGGCGTCAAGCCGCTTTATTACACGCTGCGTGATGACGGCACGATTTTCTTTGCTTCGGAAATCAAGGCGCTGCTCGTGGCCCGCGCCATCAAACCTGAACTCAACTATGAAGCGCTGGGCGATTACGCGGCGAACCGCGCCACGTCAGGCGCAGAGACGCTCTTTCGCGGTGTCAGGCGCTTATTGCCTGGTCACATGCTGGAATGGCAGAACGGCAGAATTCAGATTGAGCCGTACTGGGATCTGAGCTTTGCGAAACCGGACATTCCGCTTTCGGATGACGAATACATTGCGCGGTTCAGGCATCTGTTTCGTGAATCGGTTGAATTGCGGCTGATGGCCGATGTGCCGCTTGGCATGTTTCTTTCGGGCGGCATTGATTCGAGCGCCATTGCCGCCGTGATGAGCGAACTGGTCACCGAGCCGATCAAAACTTTTTCGGTGGCGTTTGCTGAACGCGAAGCCAATGAACTGGCTTATGCGCGCACGGTGGCGCGGGCATTCAGAACTGATCATCACGAAATCACCGTCACGCCCGAACAGTTTTTTGCCGCGCTGCCGTCGCTGGTTTATCAGGAAGATGAACCGATTGCCCATCCGTCAAGCGTGGCGCTCTATTTTGTCTCGCGGCTGGCGGCGCAATACGTCAAGGTCGTGCTGACGGGCGAAGGCAGCGATGAACTGCTCGGCGGTTATGCGCGTTATCGCACGACGCTTTACAACCTGAAACTGGGCCGTTTTTATCATCGTCATCTGCCTGACCGATTGCGGCGGGCGGTGACTGACAGGCTTTTGCCGCGTGTTGCTGATGCGCGCTGGCGGCAGCGGCTGGCGCGCACCTTCCTCACTTTGCCCCCTGACCTCACGAGTCTTTACTTCGACAACTTCGCGGTTTTTTCGCGGCAGATGCAGCAGCGTTTGTTCACGGCTGAGACGCAGGCGCGAATGCACGACGGCGACCCTTACCGCTCGGCTTTCGATCATTTGAGCCGGACTGATGCGGCTGGTCTGCTGGATCAGTTGCTGGCGGCTGATTTGAAAACATACCTGCACGAACTGCTGATGAAGCAGGATCAGATGAGTATGGCGGCGAGCATTGAAAGCCGCGTGCCGTTTCTCGATCACAAGCTGGCTGAGTTTGTGGCGAAACTGCCGGAACGCTGGAAGGTGCGCGGGTGGCAGACGAAATACATTCTGCGCGCAGCGATGCGCAACAAACTGCCGAAAGAGATTCTGACGCGGCGCAAGATGGGTTTCCCGGTACCGGTGGGCGGCTGGTTGCGCGGTCAGTACAGTCATTTGCTGGATGAATACGTTACCGGAGCGCGGGCGCGTGAACGCGGCATCTTCGATCCTGAATTTGCTCGTGAACTGATTGCCCGGCATCAGGCCGGTGAAGATCACACCGAACGATTGTGGGCGCTGATCAACTTTGAAATCTGGCAGCGCAGGTTTATTGACGGCGAAGAGGCCAGGGCTGATCAGCCGGTCAGGAACCCGCAGCTCAGACGGGCTGCTTCAGGAGAAAGACACTGGTGAAGATACTGTGGTTGAAAACTGAACTGCTGCATCCGGTGGACAAGGGCGGCAGGATTCGCACTTATCAAATGCTGCGTGCGCTGCAGCGCGATCACGAAATCAGTTATCTCGCGCTGACTGATCCGGAGCAGCCTGCCGAAAATTATCAGCAGGCCGATGAATACTGTCATCGGCTGATTGCCGTGCCCTGGCAGGAGACACCGAAATTCAGTGCGCAGTTTTATCGTGAACTGGCTTTCAATCAGGTGTCATCGCTGCCTTATGCGATTCAGAAATATCGCTCGCCGGTGATGCAGCACGCCATCCGGCGCGAATTGAGCGAGGTTCATTACGACGCGCTGGTGTGCGACTTTCTGACGCCGAGCGTCAATCTGCCTGATGAACTGCCGTGTCCGGCGATTCTGTTTCAGCACAATGTCGAATCGCTGATCTGGCAGCGGCATTACGAAACGGCGCGGGGCGCAGCGCGAAAACTTTATTTTTATCAGCAGTGGCGGCGCATGCGGCGTTATGAAAGCGCGGCGTGTCGGCGCTTTGATGCGGTGATTGCCGTTTCGCGCACTGACCGCGATCTGATGCGTGACGAGTTCGGCATCAGCGAAGTTTATGACGTGCCGACCGGCGTTGACACTGAATATTTCAAGCCACAGCGCGGTTGCCGCGATCCGTTGCAGCTTGTCTTTACCGGTTCGATGGACTGGATGCCGAACGAAGACGCGATGATCTGGTTTGCCGGGCAGATTCTGCCGCGCATTGCTGAAGCCCTGCCGGGCGTCGTGCTGACCATCGTCGGGCGTCACCCGTCGCGGCGGCTGCTGGAATTATCGCGGCGACATCTGCGCGTCTTTGTGACCGGGCGCGTGGACGATGTGCGCCCGTACATTGACCGGGCGGCGGCTTATGTTGTGCCGCTGCGCGTCGGTGGCGGCACACGACTCAAGATTTTTGAAGCGATGGCGATGGGCAAGCCGGTGATTTCAACGGCGGTGGGCGCTGAAGGCCTGCCGGTGCGTGACGGCGTTGATGTTTTGCTGGCCGATCAGCCCGAAGCGTTTGCGCAGTCCGTAATTCGCGTGCTGACCGACGAGGTGCTGGCGCATCGTCTGGGCCGCGAAGCGCGCGCGGTCGTGTGTGAACAGTTCGGGTGGCAGCAGGCGGCTGAAAAGTTTGCGCGCATCTGTGAACGCACCGTGCGCAGACAGGCAGCGCAGCCTGAACGCATTCACTGGAGCGCGGGCGCAGTGCCGCGCGGGTAAGACACGTCAGGCGGCGTGTCGCAAACATGGTGTCTCAAACCATCAGCGTTTTCGGGATGAGCATTCATCCAACTGATTCCTGAATCCTGACGACTGATTCCTGTTTATTTAAGAACAGGAATCAGTCGTCAGGATTCAGGAATCAGGTCAGAGATGGTCATTGAACGCTCACTGGATCATCAGCACATGAGATTAAGTATTTTCGGTCTCGGTTATGTGGGCTGCGTTTCAGCGGCGTGTCTGGCTGAACGCGGCAACGAAGTGATCGGCGTGGATGTCAATCCGCTGAAGGTTGACCTGATCAACGACGGTCGCAGCCCGATTGTTGAGCCGGGCCTGGGTGAACTGCTCGCTGAAGCGGTCAGGGCGAAGCGGCTGCGGGCGACGACGAGCGTTGATGAAGCCATTGCCGAATCGGACGTGTCGCTCGTTTGTGTTGGCACGCCAGGCCATCAGAAGGGCAGTCTTGATCTGACTTTCATCAAGCGTGTCTGTCAGCAGATTGGCACGGCGATAGCCGACAAACCGCGCTTTCATATCGTGGCAATGCGCAGCACGATGCTGCCCGGCACGATTGCTGAAACCGTGATTCCGACGCTTGAAGTTTATTCGGGCAAACACGCGGGCCGCGATTTCGGCGTGGCGATCAATCCTGAATTTCTGCGCGAAGGAACTTCGATCAGCGATTTCAATCATCCGCCGTTCACGCTGATTGGCGCTGATGACGAAGACACCGCCGGGCCGCTCAGGCGGCTTTATCAGCACCTTGATGCGCCGGTCATCACGCTCGGCTGCCGTGAAGCCGAAATGGTCAAGTATGCGTGCAACTGCTTTCACGCGCTGAAAGTGACCTTTGCCAACGAAATCGGCAATCTGTGCAAATCGCTCGGCGTTGATTCGCATCAGGTCATGGAAGTCTTCTGCCAGGACACGAAGCTGAATCTGTCGCCGTATTACCTGAAGCCCGGCTTTGCCTTTGGCGGTTCGTGCCTGCCGAAGGATTTGCGCGCCATCACTTACCTGGCCAAAGAGCGCGATGTTGAAGTGCCGGTGCTCGGTTCAATTCTGACGAGCAATCGCCGACAGATTGAGCGCGTCGTTGAAATGGTGCTGGCAACGGGGCGCAAACAGGTGGGCGTGCTGGGGCTGAGTTTCAAGTCCGGCACCGATGACCTGCGCGAAAGCCCGATGGTGACGCTGATTGAAACGCTGATCGGCAAGGGGCTGAAGCTGGCGATTTATGATCGTGAAGTCGAACTGGCGCGGCTGGTCGGCGCCAACAGGCAATACATCGAACAGGAAATTCCGCACATTTCATCACTGCTGCGGCACGACCTGGCCGAGGTCATCAATTCATCAGAAGTCGTCATCATCGGCAAGCGCGAGGATGAATTTCGTCCGCTGCTTGAAAGCGCCGGTCAGGGGCGCGTGATGATTGATCTGGTGCGGCTCGGGACGGCAGACCGTCAGGACAGTTACCAGGGCCTGTGCTGGTAGGCCGCATCACAACCGGCGAAAGTTTCCGGCAGTTGAGGAAACAGCTATGAGCAATGCATACAGAACCGCAAGAGAATACGAGATTGTGACACCGCTGAATGAAGCGGCGCGGCTCAATGGCAAAGCTGACCTTTCAGAATTTGCCGACGGCGCGGACGTGCTGGCCGGGCGATTCACGATTCAGCAGATGCTGGGCGAGAACAGCATCTTCCGGCGCTTTCTGGCGCGTGATGCTGAGTTGAATTGTCCGGTTGTGCTGGATGTGCTGACTGAATCAGCCGCTGCTCAGCCGGAGCTGCTTGAACTGTTCCATCTGGAAGCGCAGACCGCCGCGACGCTCAGCCATAAAAACATTCCGGCGGCGCAGGCGGCTGAACATCGTGACGGGCTGCACTTTCGCATCAGCGAATATGCCGATGGGCAGTCGCTGCGTGATTTACTGAATCGCACCGGCTGGCTGAGTGTGCAGCGGGCCGTGACCATTGCGGGGCAGATTGCGCAGGCGCTTGATTACGCGCACCGGCAATCGGCCCTGCATCTCAGCCTGCAACCCGAAAGCATCCTGCTCGACGGCGAAGGCAAGGTGCTGGTCTGTGATTTCGGACTGGAGATGACGCACAGCCTGGCGTGGGCGCACGAAATGCGAAAGCAGTCATCCCGCCCGGCCTATCGCTGTCCCGACCAGTCAGTGGCCAGCGAGGCGAGCGACTGGTACGCGCTCGGTGTGCTGCTTTATGAAATGCTGACTGACCGCGTGCCGTTTGATTCCGAAGATGCTGAATACATCAGGCGCAAACATCAGTTGACGCGCCCGTTCAGTCCGCACGTCATCCTGCCCGAAGTGCCTGAAGCGGTGGCGCGGCTGGTGATGGAACTGCTCGACAAGGATCCGGGCGAACGGTTGCGCCGGGCCGCAGACTTTCAGGAGCGAATGAAACAGGTCGGCAGCGCCGCGACGGTGAGATCAGGCTTGCGTGCGGCTCCGGCAGTGATTCATGAAACTACGCCCGAACCCGTCCGGCCACAGGTCAAAGCGCCCGTGCCGACCATCGTCACGCCGCTCAGACCCGCGCACACCGAACCTCTCGAAGAAGCCGACGCGCCTGAACCGCACCGCGAATTCAAATGCGAAGTGCTGCCGATTACTGCCGATGATGACAACAGGGCAGCGGTGCGCGCTGAAACTCAGATCAATCCGACTGCTGCCGAGCCGCTGGACGATGCGGCGCGACAGTTCGGCGCGATTTCAGAACCGGAACCGGTGACGCTCACCCAGGCTTTGCGTGAACGGTTCCCCGAAATTCTGATGCTGATGGCGACGGCGCTGGTCGTGGTGCTGCTGATTACGCTGCCGCGTTCAGGCGATGTGTTCAGAAGCGTGCGGGGCGTGCTGTACGAATGGCTGATGAAGATCAGGTAACAGTTGGACAGGAGGCTCAACCGATGTATACGGAATTTTACGGGCTGCGCGAAATCCCTTTCGGACTGACGCCGAATCTGAAGTTTCTGTTTCGCACGGAAAGTTATCTGGAGATGCTCTACAACATTCGTTACGGCATCAGTCAGACCAAGGGGCTGGTGGTGGTGACGGGCGAGGCGGGCACCGGCAAGACAACAACGCTGCGTTCAGCGATTCAGCAACTGGGCCGCGATGTGCTGACGGTTTACATCTTCAATCCGTTTCTGACGGTCAGGGATTTTTATGATCAGTTGATGAGCGGACTCGGCCTGGAAGCCGCCGGAACCGCCGCGAAATCATCAATCCTGAGCGGCCTCGGACGCCTGTTGCAGAATCGTCACGCGCACCACCTGCGCACGGCGCTGATCATTGATGAGGCGCACGGCCTGGCGCCGGAACTGCTCGAAGAGATCAGGCTGCTGCTCAATTACGAAACCGGATCAGAGAAACTGTTGCAGATCATTCTGTGCGGTCAGCCGGAATTGCAGCAGACGCTCAATCAGCAGAACCTGCGGCAGCTCAAACAACGCATCTCGCTGCGCTGTTCACTCAAACCGATGAGCAGTTTTGAAATTGAGAAATACATTCGCTTCCGGCTGCGCATTGCCGGGGCCGTTCAGGTCAATGTCTTTGACCGCTCCGCCACCGAAGCGATTACGCGCCTGTCGCAGGGCATTCCGCGCGTCGTCAACAATCTGTGTGACAACGCGCTGTTGTTTGGTTTTGCGGGCGGGCAGAAAACAATTTCACGCGCCGTGATTGAAGAGGTCGCTGAATCGCTTGACCTCACGCCAGCCAGCGAACCGGCCACTGCATTGCCCGCGCAGGAACAGACACAGCAGATGATGTAGATCGGATTTCAGCCGGGTGTGCGGAAGCACCAGTGTGGCGCGATTTGCCAGAATCGCGCGGCATCCGCAAGGGGCCGATGGCGGATTCAGCGCGATTCTGGCAAATCGCGCAACACTTCCCGGATACGCAAAGGAAACTGACGACACCCCGGCAGTAACGAATAGATTCGTTACTGCCGGGGTGTCGTCAGTTATCTCAGGTTATTTCCTGAGGCCATTGCGCTCAGGTGACAGGTCACTATCTGACAATCCGAAAGCTGCCCAGGACGCGGGGCAGGGCGGATGCCAGCACAGTGCTGCTGTCACGCGCGGTTGAATACGAACTGACAGTCCCGCCTGCGGCCCCGAAAAAGAGGCCGGAGACGACGGCATTCGGCCCGCCGGTGCGGGTGATTCTGAAACGCACTGCGCCGCTCAGATCCCAGCTCAGATACAGACCATTGCCGAAGGTCTGGATCGTGCGCGAATCAAGCACAGCGCCGCTTGTGGCATCCAGCACTTCGATCTTCTGCGCCCGGTTCGCATTGTCCCAGTCCAGCACATAGAGCGAGACGCGGTGTGTCGCGCTGTCAGTCGCCATCACATCAATCGTGAAAGACGACGCGGCGTACCAGCACGCTGCAATCCGGCCATTTGACAGCGCCTTCTGCAGGGCGCGGGTGTCGCTGGTCGAAGCGTTCCAGACCCAGTTCTGATTGCCTGAAGCGGTAATCGTGGCCCAGGACGGATCACTGGTGGCTTCGCCAATCACGCGATAACCCTGGCTGCCGTAAGCGCCCTTCCAGTTGCCCCGCGTGCGTGAATCAGCCTGCACAAAGGTGGCCGTCGCCGGACTGGCGCCATTGCCGAAAAACAGCCCCGACAGAACAGCATTTGATCCGGCGGTTCTGGTGAATCTGAACCGCACACTGCCGCGCACTGTCCAGACCAGATACTGGCCTTCACTGAAGTTGCTGATGGTGCGTGTGTCAAGCACAGCGCCGGTCAGCACGTCGAGTACCTCGACTGTCTGCGCGCGCCCGTTGCGATCCCAGTCGAGAAAGTACAGGGCGAGGCGATGACTGGCCGTGTCGGTCAGATTCACATCTGCGGTGAATGATGAGCCGGAATACCAGCAGGCCGCGACGGCATCGCTGCTGAAGACCTTTTTGAGTGCCCGCGCGTCGGTGGTCGAACCGGCCCACGTGTACGACAGGTTGCCGCTGGTTTTGATCGAAGCCCAGGCCGGAATGAAACTGGTGTCACCGATCACGTTGTAACCATCGCTGCCATAGCCGGTTTTCCAGTTGCCTTTGGTGGTGCTGTCGGCGCTGACGAAACTGACTGTGGCCGAATTGCCGGATGGCACGGGTGTCGGTGTCGGCGCTGGTGTCGGTGTCGGCGTTGGTGTGGGGGAGACCACGCCCGCAGATGCCGAACCGGTCTGCGCATTATTGAGCGCATCGAAATCAACGCCGGGATCTTTGCCGTCAGTGCCGCCATTGCGATAAGGGCTGGCAGATGACAACCGGTAATTGCCGGTGCTGCGACTGACGAAGCCGATGTCATCCAGTGTGGCAGGAAAGTAATTGCCTGCCGGATACAACGATGACTTGCCGCCCGCCAGCACGTTTCCGACAAAGACCGAACCCGGAAAATAAGTGTTCAGGGTCGCAGTGCCGGACGAGGTTCCGTCTCCGGTCAGGCCGTATTCATTGTGCGGCGCAATGTTGTTCTGAAAAACAAAACCGGTCGAAACCACGCCGTAAGCCGAGCAAAGATTGCCCGTCTGCATGATGGTGTTGTTTTCAATTCTGACATCAGCGCTGTCGGTGATGAGCAGGAAGTGACCGCGCCCGCCCCACGTGTCCCACGTCACCTGATCAAAAAGATTGTTTTTGATTTTGACGCGCGCGACCTGCTGGCTGGGATAGTTGTAGTCTCTGCCGAGAACATTGATCGCGCTTGAGACGCCGCGCACGGTGTTGTTGGTGAACGTCACGTCCTGCACGACCGACCAGGGCGCAGTGCCGTCCTGATTGCGCACGGTGAACAGAATCGAATAACCGTTCTGCGCGTCCACCCAGTTATGCTCGAAGATGTTGCCGTCAGCCAGCACGCGCTGGGCATTCTTCAATTCAAAGATATTCTTGACTGACCAGTGCCGCCCGGCATAAGTCGGATCGTCCGTTTTCCAGGACAGCGGTTTCGTGCAGTAATTCTGACGAAATTCAATGTCGGACGGAACGAGGTTCGCAATGTGCGGGTCTGAACCGCCGAACAGCACGTTTTCAGCCGCGCCTTCGAGATAGTTGTTGACGATTTTGAAGGGGCCGGGGCCGTTCCATCCGGCAATCGCCTGCGTGTCGAATCCGACACCGTGACAGTCTGAAATATATGAATCAATGACGGCTGAACTGGCGCTGTTGAGCGCGACGCCACGCGACACATCGCCGGTCGGGTTGCCGTGAATCCAGCAGCGATCAATGATGAGATCGTGCGGCACCGCGTCGAGCGTGCTTTGCGAACCGTCGCCTGCGCCGAACTGCACAACGCCGTAATTGGGACTGACGCCTGTGCCAATGGTGAATTCAAGACCGATGAAGCGGTAATGATGCGCGCCGCTTTGTGTTTTCATCGCCGCGTCAGCATTGGGGCTGACCACGCGGGCGAGCAGGGCTGATTTGTCAGGCGTCATTCTGGTGCCCGGCGCGGGCAGCACGCTGTCAGCAGTTGAAGTGCGAATGATGATCCAGTTGCTGCCGGATTTGACAGGCAGCGTGAAATTGCCGGTATAAGTTGCGCCAGCCTGGAGCGTAATCACATCGCCGGGCTGAGCATTGTAAATGGCTGATTGCAGATCGCCGCCTGCCGGAACTGTAATGGTGCGTCCGGTGGCGGGCTGATAGGAAGTTTCAAGAAATGTTCGTGGCAGTTCAGGTTCACCAATGGGCAGGGCAACTGGCGCAGGCGCGCTGGTGGCTGACAATGAAAATAATGTCTTCTGCTTCGGGGAAATGACCTGCCGGGCAAAGAGCAAGTGTAACGGGGAGATGGCTGTCAGCAGAAAGCAGACAACCATAAGACACTGTCGCATGAGAAAGACCTTTCCTCTTCGGGGCGCACCATGATCCTTTCAGTCGCCGTGTTAGTTGGGGAACAGGCGCTGTGAGGATGTTAGAAGCGATGACTGATGAATCAGACGGGGGCTGCCGTCGAGTGATCGCTCGTTATTTGCTTAATGAGGATTTCCAGGGCTTGTATGTTTGACCGCTGCGTGCAGGTTGTCAGGCCGCAGACTGAGCGTCATCTTAAGCGATTGTAGTGATAAGTCAATGATTCTAACATTGCGCTGTCTGCGGTTGTTCTTTCGGCGGCGCTGAAGCTGCCGGGTGTCTGAATTCAGTGCAGATTTCCTGAGAATTGAGGTGAACCATTTATGGAAATTACAGGTGAACAGATTCTGCCCACTCCGCTGCGCGTGGGAGCCGATGAGCGCTTTACGGGACGAGGCGTGACGATTGCCTTTCTTGATTCGGGCTTTTATCCGCACCCTGATCTGACGCAGCCGGAATCAAGAATCGTCCGCTACACCAGCCCTGATCCGTACCTCGCGACGGAGGAAGCCTTTCATACGCCGGACGTGTCGAGCTGGCACGGCACGATGACTTCGGTAGTGGCCTGCGGCAATGGTTATTTGTCGGGCGGTTATTATCGCGGCATTGCCAGCGATGCGCGGGTGGTGCTGATCCGGGTTCGCGTCGGAGATGGAAACGATCACGCCGACATCAGGCGCGGGCTGGAGTGGGTGCTGGAACATCATCAGGAATGCGGCATTCGCATTGTGAACATTTCGTGTGCGGGTGATTACGAGGCTTCCTATCTGACTGATGATCTGTCGCAGCGGGCTGAAGATGTGGTGCGCGCGGGATTGGTGGTGGTTTGCGCGGCAGGCAATTCAGGGGACAGCGAAGATCACGCCGTCCTGCCTCCGGCGTCGTGTCCGGCAGTGATTACAGTCGGCGGCGTCAACGATCAGAACACGCTGCGACTGGCTGATGATGAGATGTACAACTCATCTTACGGCCCGACGATTGACGGATTGCAGAAACCCGAAGTCATTGCGCCGAGCATGCTGCTGGCCGCGCCGATTCTGCCCGAAACCAGCACGGCTGCCGAAGCTGAACTGCTGGCCCGGCTGAAGGTCACGCCGGACAGTCAGCTTGCCGCGCTGCTGAAAAAAAATCGGGGCGTCAGCGCAGAACTCGACCAGGTCAGCCATCAGTCGCCGTCGCAGATTCGCCAGGCAGTGGAAGCGCGCATCAGCGATGAAAACATCATCAGCCGCAGTTACAAGCATGTGGACGGCACCAGCTTCGCCGCGCCGATTGTTTCATCAATCGTGGCCCAGATGCTTGAAGCCAGTCCGGCCCTGAAACCGCATCAGGTCAAACGCATTCTGATTGAGACGGCAGAGCGGTTGCCCGATGTGTCAACCGACCAGCAGGGATGGGGCGCGGTCATTGCCGGACGCGCTGTCGGAAGGGCGTTGCAACTGGCCGGACGACACTGACTGAGGATTGATGGTCAGGTGAACGGAAAGCTCGTGATCAAATCCTTTCACCACGAAGACACAAAGAACACGAAGGGAAGAGGCGAACAGGAAGATGCGGGTTTCTGTATCGCCTTTTCTCCTCTTCTCGTTTTCCCTTTTCCTTTTTACTTGATGTGCTGATTGACCAGCTTTGTCATCTCGAACATCGTCACCTGTTTTTTGCCGCCCAGCACTGGTTGCAATCGCTCATCGGCATTGATCAGGCGTTTGTTTCCGGCGTCCTGCAGGTTGTGACTCTTGATGTAATCCCAGACTTTTTTCGTGATTTCGGTGCGGGGCAGCGGGCGGTCGCCGACAATCGCCGCCAGCTTTTCATCCGGCTGCATGGGTTTCATCAGGCCCTTGTTCTGCGCTGCGCCATCGCCGCTTTTGCTGCGGCTCTGACCGGACTTGCTCGTTGCACTCTTTTTCGCGGCTGCCATAGCTGCACAATCCTTTCCTGTAAAGTGGCGTCATCATAGTGACCGCCCAGGTCAGTGTCGGTACAGAAACGCACATAAGCGCACAACTCAGAAGCCGATGCTCGTTACATATCAGCGCCTGGCACAATGGTTGCCGCTTCAGAGCGGGTGACTGGTCTGAATGCAGAATGGCATCAGGCCGCATTCTGAGTGAGTTTGTGATGGCAACCCGGACTTCCACCTCTGCCTTTGCGCGCACCGCCGCGATTGATGAATCGGGTGAGGTCAACGTCATCATTGATACGCCGAAAGGCAGCCGCAACAAATACAAGTTCGATGAACAACTCGGTCTGTTTCGCCTGGCCAGCGTGATGCCTGCCGGTGCGGTCTTTCCGTTCGATTTCGGTTATGTGCCGCAAACGCGCGGCGAAGATGGCGATCCGCTCGACGTGCTGGTGCTGATGGATGAACCGGCCTTTGTCGGTTGTCTGATTCCGTCACGTCTGATTGGCGTGATTGAGGCCGAGCAGACCGAACACGACGGCGCGACGGTGCGCAATGATCGCCTGATTGCCGTCGCCACAGGCTCACCACATCACCGGCACATCAGGTCACTCGATCAGATTGATCAGCAACTGGTGGATGAAATTGAACATTACTTTGTTTCGTACAACGAAATCAGAGGCAAACAGTTTCGCCCGCTCAGACGCGCCGGGCCGCAGCAGGCCGCCGCCCTGCTTGACGCAGGTCGTAAACAAACCCGCAGGCAGAAGCGCAAAAAGAAAGCGAAATGAACCAGCCGCCGTATGACTGCATCGTTGTTGGCGCGGGGCCAGCCGGACTTTCTGCCGCGCTCTTTCTGGCGCGTTATCGTCATCGCGTGCTGGTCTTTCATCACAACACTCCGCGCAATCTTTATTCACACGGCATTCATGGTTTCCTGGGTCACGACGGCATTCTGCCAACTGAACTGCTTGAACGCGGGCGCGATGAAGTGCGCCGTTATCGCGGCGTGGTGGTCGAAGCCTGCGTTGTGGCGGCTGAACGCGCCGATGATGAATTATTTCGCCTGAGCGTTGGTCAGGCCGGAACGGCTCATCCCGTCGGTGAACAGTTTTATGAAGCGCGCCGCCTGCTGCTCGCCACCGGATTGCGCGATGTCAAACCGGACTGTCCCGGCTTTGCTGAATTCTATGGGCTGAGCGTTTTTCACTGCCCCGACTGTGATGGCTTTGAAGTCACAGACAAGCGTGTGGCCGTGCTGGGCAGCGGCAAAAAGACTGCCGGGTTTACGCTGAACCTGCTGACGTGGACTGATCATCTGACGCTGATCACAAGTGGTGAACCGGGTGATCTGACTGATGAACATCGCGCCCGCCTGGCATCATTCAATATTCCGGTCACTGACCGTCGCATTGCGCGGCTGGAAGGCAACACCGAAACCGGACAGCTTGAGCGCGTCTGCTTCACCGATGGCAGCACACTGGAATGCGATGCGCTGTTTTTCAATCTCGGCACTGAACCGGCCTCGAACCTGCACACGATGCTCGGTTGTCGGCTGGATCGTGAATGCGGGCTGGTCTGGATTGATGAAAAACAGCAGACCAGCGTGCCAGGCGTTTATGCGGCGGGCGATCTGACGCCGCGTTCACAACTCGCTGTCGTTGCTGCGGCTGAAGGCGCAATGGCTGGCATTCAGATTCATAAATCGCTGCTGCCTGCCGCGCGACAGGTCTGACTGCACGACCGGCGTACAGCTTTCATCCGCCTCGCACTGTCCGAACCTCTTACAGTAATTCATCACGCAGCCTGCCGCCGCCGTCAGGCAAAGTGCGCAAAAGCCTGTCAACAGGCGCGTTCAGGCGCGGTGCGCAATTTGTGGCCTGTCTTTTGCAAAAACGGAAAACCAGAAAACATTCACGGGCGATGAGTTCGCCGGAAAGGGGACAACGATGCTTTGGACAATTTTTGTAATTCTGCTGGTGCTGTGGCTGCTTGGGATGGTCAGTTCGTACACGCTGGGCGGGTTCATTCACATCCTGCTGGTGGTGGCGCTCGTGATGCTGATCATCAATCTGTTTTCAGGGCGCAGGCTGGCCTGAGCCAGTCGGCCTGAATCAGCCACTCAGTGATGCTGTGCAGCCCGTTCGCTCAGACGCGCGCAGGCATTGAACTTTCCGCGCAGGGAAGAAAAAAGCGGGCCAATCATTGGCCCGCTTTTTTCTTCCCTGCGTCTGGCTGATCAGGATTATTCCACACGAGCCAGCACGCCGCGTCTGGCCTGCACCACACCGATGATTTCCCATCCATCCATGCCTGGAATGGTCCAGCCGCGCAACACCGGAACAGTGTCCTGTCCATAACCTTCTTCCTCGTGTCTGATCAGCAGCTTCGTTTTTTCCGGCCATCCTCTCGATGCGAAATCAATGCGCACCGTGTGCAGAATGGCAACCGGCGGGTGAGTCAGATCACCCTGATAAAGACCAAACAGATTCGGATTGTTCTGGTCTATCTGATACAGCACATAATGGCCCGCAGGCAGCATGTAATCACCCATCCGCAAAGCATATGGAACGTTGATTGAATAGTTGACACGTTTGTGCAGCGGCCCCTGAGCATAGACAGCCATTCCGGTCATCACGACCATCAGCAAGGCTGCTGACAAGATTCTTACCGTTGCTTTCATCATCTTTCCCTCCTTTGTTCTTCCCCTTTTTCACCCTCATGATTTGCAACCATTGTGCCCGAAAAATTGTGCAGAGGCCTGTCAACAGGGGCTTTGGTGAATACTCACTGATTACCACAGGCCACTGGCGACCGGAATGGTTGTTGCTCGTAAAAAAGCTGATGAGTCGCAGGCAGCGACTCTGAACTGAGATGTACCCGCAGGCCTGATCATGAAAGAAACAATCAAAGCTGATGAGTCGCGCCGATCACGGCTTTGTGCCGCGCTCAGTCACTGGCAGCTTGACGCGCTGATCTGCGCGCGACCTGACAATGTGTTGTTGCTGTCCGGTTACTGGCCCGTCACCGGAACGGCGATGGCAGTCATCACTTGTGACGGGCGCACAGCGGTAATCGCACCTGAAGACGAACTGGAAATGGCGGGTCGCAGTCGCGCTGATTTTGTCATTCCATTTTCGCCCGGCTCGCTTGAAAGCATCAGCCCGGTCATTGCCGCGATTCGTGAGGCGCTGTTTTCAGCCGTTGATAAATTGCAACTCAGGCCGGGGCGCATCGGTTATGAAGCGGGCGCGGCCTCAGTGCCGGTGACTTATGCCGCGTTGTTTTTGCCGGGCAACGAGAGTGCTGAACTGATCAGTCACGCGCTGCCGACCTGCACGCTGATTCCCGCAGATGAAATGCTTGCGCACCTGCGCGCGCGTCCGACACCGGCGGAACTTGATCGCATTCGCCTGGCCTGTCACATCGCCGGACAGGCGTTTCAATCAGGTGCAGGAATGTTGCGCACCGGTCTGGAAGAGACTCAGGCAGCGGCATTGTTTCGCGCGCCGCTCAGCGCAACTGAGAATGAACAGATAAACATCCTGCGCGCTGACGGTTTCACTTTCTGTATGTCAGGCGCAAACGCGGCCCGCGCTTTTGCTTCTTATCAGATTTCCAGCCGCCGAAAGCTGCAACCGGGCGACCTCGTTTTGCTGCACTGCAATTCTTACGTTGATGGATTCTGGACAGACATCACCCGCACCTTCTGCCTCGGCGCGCCGGATGAACAACAGCGCGCAATGTACGAGGCCGTTTTTGCGGCGCGTGCGGCGGCGCTTGAAATCATGCGTCCCGGTGTCAGGGCGGCTGATGTTGATCGCGCCGCGCGTGAAGTCATGAAGGCACACGGCTTCGGTGGGGCATTCAAACATCCGACCGGACACGGTGTCGGTTTCGCCGCCATTGATCACAACGCACCGCCGCGCCTGCATCCACAATCAGATGATGTGCTGGAAGCCGGAATGGTCTGCAACGTCGAACCCGGCATTTACTTTGAAGGCCTCAGCGGCATGCGGCATTGCGAGATGGTTGTCGTCACTGAAAGCGGCGCTGAAGTGCTGACCCCGTTTCTGACTGAACTGCCTGACCTGATGATTCCGGTTTCGGTCGCTTCAGTCAGTGTCAGAGAAAGGAACAAACCATGATGGCCACGATGCCATTGCCACGCCTGGCTGCGCCTGATGTGGCGCCGGTCAGGCAGTATCTGCCATCCGATCATCTTGCAGACGTGCGTGGTGAAACGCGCCAGCGGCTGCTTGATTTCGGCTTGCCGCAAAAAATCAAACCCGGTTCGCGCATTGCCATCACCGCCGGCAGTCGCGGCATCGGCGGCTTTATCGAACTGCTCTCAGGCATTGCTGACGCCGTCCGTCAGTGCCAGGCCGAACCGTTTCTCATTCCGGCAATGGGCAGTCACGGCGGAGCAACTGCCGAAGGTCAGCACGAAATTCTCAAACGCCTGGGCGTCAATGAAACTGCGCTCAATGTGTCGGTGATGGCCACGATGGAAACTGTCGCGCTGGGCACGGCTGCAAACGGCGCAGTTGCGCATTTTGATCAGCAGGCCTTTGAAGCTGACGGCGTGATCGTGCTGGGGCGCGTCAAAACGCATCCTGAATCAGCCGGTGAACTGGCTTCGGGGCTGCTCAAGATGGCCACCATTGGTTTGGGCAAACAGCGCGGCGCACACGAAGCGCACAGTCACGGATTATGGAATTCGGTGCGTGCGGTGCCGAAGCTGCAACTGGCGGCGGGCAAAATTCTGTGCGGCGTGGCGGTCGTTGAGAATGGCTATCGTCAGCCGGTCGTCGTTGAAGTTGTGCCGCCCGTGTATGACGCCTTTCTCGAAGCCGATCAGCGATTGCTGCAAATTGCCAAAGGCCATCTGGCCACGCTGCCGTTTACCGATCTGGATGTGCTGGTTGTGGATGAACTCGGCAAGAACATTTCAGGCGCCGGGATGGATCCGAACATCATCGGGCAGTGGCGCATCAAGGGCGGGCCGCACGTTCCTGATTACCGGCGCATCGTGGTGCTGTCGCTGACTGCGCCATCGCTCGGCAACGGCATCGGCATCGGGCTGGCTGATTTCACGACGCGGCGATTTGCTGAAGCCTGGGATCCGGCAGTCAGTTACGTCAACATCCTGACTGCGTCAGAACCCGGCGGCAACACGCGCGAAGGGCCGATGCCGCTGGCGCTCGACTCTGACCGCGAGGCCATCGAAATCGCGCTGTTTTCATCGCTCGCGGGCAGTGCGCCGCGTCTGTGCCGGATCAGAAACACTGATGCGCTTGATGAATTGTGGGTGTCTGCCGCGCTGCTCGATGAAGTCAGACAGCATCCGAAACTAAGCCTGCTCGCTGAACCAGCGCCGATGAACTTTGATTCAGCAGGCAATCTTTTGCAGCACTGAAATATTCGACAGGCTGCCAGCCGGTCGCACATTTCCTGAATCCGAAAGGAGAAACAAGCAATGATTATCTTAACTCATCGTTCGGCTCAGCGGCTGTCCGTCTGGCTGATGACGGTGACGCTGCTGCTGCTGCCCGTTGCGGCGCAGAGCAGAATCACGATTCCGAAAAACAACTACACGCCTGCCCAGGATGTGCAGATCGGGCGGCAGGCGGCGGCTGATGTCGAACGTCAGATGCCGGTGCTGTCCGAAGGCAGCGATGTTGATAATTACGTTGAGCGCGTCGGCCAGCGACTGGTGGCCGCAATTCCGCCGCGATACCGGCACCCGCAGTTTCGTTATTCATTCGATGTGGTCAATGCGCGCGACATCAACGCCTTTGCGCTGCCGGGCGGGCCGATGTATGTCAATCGCGGCATGATTGAAGCGGCACGCAATGAAGGCGAAATGGCCGGTGTGATGGCGCACGAACTGGCGCACGTGGCGCTGCGGCACGGCACGGCGCAAGCGACCAAAGCGCAGAGCGCAAAGTTTCAGTTGCCTGCCCTGGGCGGCGCAATTCTCGGCGCGATTATTGGCGGCAGTGTCGGCAGCATCATTTCACAGGGCACACAGTTCGGGCTGGGCGTCTACTTTCTGAAATACAGCCGCGAATATGAGAAGCAGGCTGATTTGCTGGGCGCGCAGATTATGGCGCGGGCCGGTTACGATCCGCGCGATCTGGCCAATATGTTTCGCACGATTGAGCAGCAGGGCGGTGGCGGCCCCGAATGGCTGAGCAGCCATCCCGATCCGGGCAATCGGTATGAATACATCACCCGCGAAGCTGAGCAATTGCGCGTGCGCCCGTCAAATACAATTCAAAATACAGCGGCCTTCAATCGCATTCAGGCTGAACTGCGCCGGATGGCTCCGGCCCCGACGATGGAACAGATTGCGCGCAGTCGGCAACGCTGACCAGACAGAAGAAAGAGGACGGAACAGACGGAATAAACGGAACACACGGAACAGACCGATTCGGGCTGATCTGTTCCGTGTGTTCCGTTTATTCCGTCTGTTCCGTCCTCTCCCTTTTTCAGATCACTTCGCGGACTTTGTCTTCAGCGACGGTCTTGATGATTTCCCAGGCTTCGCGCTGGCCGCGTGTCAGGGCTTTGGCAAATTCATAGGCCTGATCAGTGGAGATTTTGCCAGGCATTGGTGGTTCGTGCGGATCAATCACGGCCTGCACAATGGCGGGGCCGGGATGCTCAAGCGCAGCGCGCAGAATTTCTTCAGCCTGGGCCGGGTCTTCAAGCGTGTAACCAGCCGCACCGCAGGCCATCGCATAAGCGGCGAAATCAATCGGCTGCAATTCGACGCCGTATTGCGGATTGCCTTCCAGCACCATCTGTTCCCATTTGATCATGCCGAGAACATTGTTTTTGAAGATGATGACCTTGACGGGCAGATTGTATTTCACCAGCGTCGCCATTTCGCCCATCAGCATCGTGAAACCGCCATCACCGACGATGCAGATAACCTGCCGGTCGGGATGCGCGACCGCTGCGCCAATGCTGTACGGCAGCGAATTGGCCATTGTCGCCAGCGTGCCTGAAAGCGAAAACATCTGTTCGCCGCGAATGTGAATGTAACGCGCCGCCCACGTCGCAATCGTTCCGCTGTCGGCTGAAATGACGGCGCGATCACTGAGCAGGTGATTGAGGTGCCACGTCACGACCTGCGGTTTCATTGGTAAATCGGTGCGCGTGCCGCGTTCGCGCATCAGTTCGTTCCAGCTTCGCATGCGCTGCTGCGACTTTTCGAGAAAGCCGCGATCCTGCTTTCGCTGAACGAGCGGCAGCAGTGCGCGCAGCACGTCAATGCAGTTACCGACCAGCCCGACATCAGCCGGATGCCGCAGGCCGATGCGCGACGGGTCAATGTCAATCTGCACGGTCTTTGCCTGGCCGGGTTTCGGATAAAACTCAAGATACGGAAAACTGCTGCCTGCAATCACCAGCGCATCGCATTCTTCCATCGCGTCCTGCGACGGCGCAGTGCCAAGCAGTCCGATGCCGCCGGTCGTGTAAGGACTGTCATCAGGCACGACGGCTTTGCCCAGCAGCGGTTTGATAATCGGGCCGCCGACTTTTTCAGCCAGTTCCAGAATCTCAGCGCGCGCGCCCAGGGCGCCGGCTCCGGCCAGAATCGCCACCTTTGACGCCTTGTTGATGATCTCAGCCGCCTGGTCAATCAGTGGCTGCGGCGGCAGCGGAAACGACTGTGCATACAAATCGGCGCTGTGCTGCACGATGTTGCTCTTTGATCTTTCTTCATCCCCGGTTGTCCAGTCCTGAATGTCTTTCGGAATCGTCAGGTGGCTGACCGTGCGCCGGTCGAGCGCGGTCTTGATGGCTTCATCAACCAGGTTGTTGACGTGCGCCGGCCCCATCACGCGCTGATTGAAAGCGGCCACGTCCATAAACAATTTGTCGAGATCAACGTCCTGCTGATAGTGCGTCCCGATCAGATCGTGAAAGGTATGGCCTGTGATGGCGAGTACCGGCTGCTGATCGCATTTCGCATCATACAGGCCATTGAGCAGGTGAATGCCGCCCGGCCCCGAAGTCGCCAGGCACACACCCAGGCGGCGCGAATATTTGGCGTAACCACACGCGGCAAAGGCGGCGGCCTCTTCGTGTCGCACCTGGATAAATCTGATGCGATCCTGCCGGGTGCGCAACGCTTCAAAGATGCCGTTGACGCCATCGCCCGGCAATCCGAAAACGGTATCAACGCCCCAGTCAATCAGTCGCTCAACGAGCAGGTCTGCGGTTGTCCTGGCCATGAGTTCTCCTTGAATAAATGTGCGACAGGCTCAGCAGCCTGTCTGTGATCCTGGCCGTGACGGTTCACAGCCCAAACCGAATCTGACGGGGAGTCTGGATCGAAGGTCACAACATTATGTCACTGACGCAGGTCAGTTTTCGGTTCGCCACCGCACCGAAGCGGCTGCGGCTGAACCGGCAGGTGTTCGCGGGGCGGGCATTGAGCAGGTCAGTTGTAACAGGCTATGCTAATGAAAAGTGGCCGCGCCTGAGCGGCAAACAACATTTCTCCAGGATCAGTGCAGGCCCTGGGTACGCACGCTTCCAGCGTGCCGGGCTTGCGCGGACATAACGACTGCCCGAAGCAGGAGCACGCTGGAAGCGTGCGTACCCAGGGCCTGCACTGATCCTGATATTTTTCCATTCTGAACCAGAAGAGTATCAGAGATGATGAAACTACTGATTCGCTGGATCATCACGGCAGTGGCAATTTTTGCGGCCATCCGGCTGCTGCCGGGCATGCACTTTGAAGGGACGTGGTTGCAGCTTGGCGTGGTCGCGCTGATTTTCGGCCTGCTCAATGCGCTGGTGCGTCCGCTGCTGAAATTCCTGACCTGCCCGCTGATTATTCTGACACTGGGCCTGTTTACGCTGGTGATCAATGCCGTGATGCTGCTGCTGACGGCATCGGCGGCTGAAACGTTTGGCATTCGGTTTCGCATTGCCGATTTCTGGACGGCCCTGCTCGGCGCAATCATCATCAGCGTGATCAGCTTTCTGCTCAATCTGCTGGTCAGTGATGATGAGGAATAGCCTGAGCGGCGATGACGCACAGACTCCTGGCAATCACTCATCAGGGCGGGTTCCGGCCTGGCGTTTGCAGACAAAGCGCTGTTGATTCCCGCAGGAAGAAGACTGATTTGTTGATTATTACCAGGGCTATGAATATTGATTTCTCAACTCTGTGGGCCAGAATTTACGGCATGATCAATGGCCTGATTGCGCTGCTGCCCAATCTGGTGCTGGCGCTGCTGGCGCTGACGATCTTTTATTTCGCTGGCCGGTGGGTGAGGGTGGCTGTCGCCGGGCTTTCGCACCGTTACAGTGAAGCGCACGGCGTCGGCGTGGTGATTGGCCGCATTACGCAGATTGCGGTTGTCACGGCGGGCGTGCTGGTGTCGCTTTCCATCGTGCTGCCTTCGTTCAAGGCCAGCAATCTGATTCAACTGCTTGGCATCAGCGGCGTGGCCATTGGTTTTGCGTTCCGCGATATTTTTCAGAATTTTCTGGCGGGCATTCTGCTGGTGCTGACGCATCCGTTTCGCATCGGTGATCAGATTCAGGTCAAGGATTTTGAAGGCACGGTCGAAGACATTCAGACCCGCGCGACGCTGATTCGCACCTATGACGGGCGGCGCATTGTCATTCCGAATTCCAGCCTCTTTACTGAATCAGTCACGGTCAACACAGCCTTTCGGGCGCGCCGGTCTGAATATGAGCTGACGATCAGCAACAGCGAAAACCCTGACCGGCTCAAAAAGGAACTGGTTTCGACCGTCAGCGAAATCAAAGGCGTCCTGCGCGATCCGCCGCCTGACGTGCTGATTACCGGATATGAAGCTGACAAAACGAAACTGCGCGTGCGCTGGTGGACTGAGGCCCGGCGCGGGCAGATGGTTGAGACGCTGGATCGGGTCATCACCGGCATTCGTCAGCGGCTGAATCAGTCTGAGCAGGTGCAGGCCAAAGGATCATCAGCTTCGTGGCGGCAGCAGGCCGGATGAAAGCAGACGATGCAGCCGGGCAATCCGAAAATGATGTGTGGTTCTGGCTGATGAATGACTGCCGGTGAGGCGCGAGGTTTGATTCAGATGGAAGTTTCGGTGAGATAGCTGGTGTATTCTGATTTTGAGAACCATCGAACCTGCGGCAGGCCGGGTGGATCTGAATCCCAGATGACTTTGACAAACCACTGCTGATTGTCGTGAACAGCAGAGGTGACAAGACCCGACGTGTCGGCAGGAACCCCGTCCAGCTCCACCTTCAGCCTGACCCTTCGTCCGATCTTTGCCTGCGCTTCAGAGATTGTAAACACCACAGTTCTCCGAAAACTCAGCAGACTGTTCAGGCCGACACTGAAAGCGCCATTCGAAAAGTCAGCAGTCAGACAACATCCCGCAATTTGCAGCAGCGGGGAAACGAATTGATTCAGGCCTTCAGTCAGGTTTCGGTCTGAACAGCCATTCTGGTTAATCTCGTGGCCTGGATGAAGCAGGCCTGAAACCCCGATCCTCAGCGTGACAGCCGGATTCAGCAAACCATCTGCCTGCCGGAAATGAACCGCCTTACTTCAAGGCACAGTTTTTCCAGATCAACCGGCTTGGTCAGATAAATGTTCGCTCCCGCCACCAGTCCGGCTCTCATCTCGTGGTCACGCGCCGAGGCGGTGACGAAGATGATCGGTGTATGCAGATCAACGGCTCTGATCTGCCGACAGATTTCAATGCCGCTGCCATCGGGAAGCTGGTAATCGAGCAGATAAAGATCAAACGATTCATGCTGTACCAGACGCATCCCGGCAGCGGCAGTGTAAGCCGCCGTGACCCTGATATTTTCGTAGCCCAGCCAGACCGTCACCATTTCGCAGGTATCGGGATCATCATCAACGCAAAGAATGTGACCATGATTCTGGTTCATCACTCCCTCCTTTGACAGCCGACTAATGAAAATGCAATCAACATGCCAGCCGGATTGCGCCAGGTCTGAAGGCGGCAAGCTTTCAGAAATCAGCATTTGGAAATGAGAAGGCGGGCCGCTGCCCTCAGCGCCGACGCCGTACCCGGATCAGACAACCGGGAACAATCTGCACAGAATGGCTGTATGGAATGAAACCAGGGAGGCAGGAAAGATTTCACTCAGGAAAAAATCACTGGTGACGATAAGAGTGTCAGGTATTGTTGAACTGCCATCGGGGCCGACCACAGGTCGGCTCCACTTTTCTGAATCCGCGCTAAAGATCACTGATGTCAGCTTCAGCCGATTTCAACGCCGCTTCAATTTCCTGAAGCCGCGTCAGCGTCTGCCAGGTGCCGAACCGGTAAACTTTTGGCTGGCGCAGACCATCCAGATCAGAAGGCCGGGTCAGCCAGAATGCCTGACCCGGAGCCAGCTTGAGCATCTGTCGCGCCACCGTGTACTGACTGCTGGTTCCGGCCAGAATAAATATCGCGCCTGTTCGATCAATCTTCTTCATGGTCTGGAATCTTTCAAAATAAATCCGGGTGTGTAGTGTTCCTGGGCTGCGGCCTGTTCGAGACAGGCCCGGCACAGACAAGCCTGATAATGCTGTGCCAGATGACGCCGCGTGGCCGCGCTCAGCGTGACCTGACTGCACCAGCAGTCAGCAGTCGCTGCACCGCAGCGAAAGGGCTGCTGACAGGCTTCACAGGTTTGCGGCGGCTGACTTTCGGGCATTTCAAATTCCCATCTGCACCAGTGTATCAATGACGCGGCCCATCATCATCGTGGCTTCCGGGTGCGTGGCTTCGAGTCGCAGCGCTGCTTCTTCAAGGCGGCGTCCGAGGCCGGGCGGGCCGGTCAGCGCCGCGCCTTCGTTCTGATCCAGCAGCGATTTGATGTCGCTGGCCAGTTGCTGAAGCAGTTCGCGCTTTTCTGCATCAGGCGATTCGGCGCGCTGTAATTCCTGATGCAGTTCTCTCAGTCGTTCGAGGAGTTGTTGTCTGTCCATAGGATTCATCATTGCCGGTGTTTTCTGAAACTGCTGTCTCAGGTCTTATACCCCCCGCGAAAATGGCTGTCAACGCGGACGGTTTCGGCAGGTTGCCGTGCATTAAGGCGAAGCAGGGTGAAGCCGCAGCCGCGCAGTCGGGCCGCAAAATCAGATGTTCCAGGCGGGTGTGATCTGGTCGGCAGGCAGATGTGAACTGAATTCAGTTTACCTGTGAGGCGGGCGCGCAGGTTGTCTGTGGCGGTCGTTGCGCAGGAACTGTCCGGTTTCCAGGCGAATCCTGCCGCTGAGTTCGCGGGAACGGGCCAGATCGGCTTCGGCTTCAGCCACTTTGCCAAGCCTGAGCCAGGCGGCGCTGCGCAGCAGATAAACCTCAGCCATTTCAGGATTGAGTTGCAGCGCCTGATCATAATCGGCAATGGCTCCGGTCAGGTCGCCGCTCGCGGCTCTGGCCTGCCCGCGATCTGCCCACACCTGATCCGCTTTCGGTTCAAGTTCAATCGCGCGATTCAGGTCAGCCAGAGCGCGGTCGGGTTCACCCTTCAGCAGCCAGACGCGCCCGCGATTGTGCCAGGCCGGAGCATTACTGGCATCAAGCGACACAGCGCGGTCGAAATCTTCCATTGCACCCTTGAGGTCGCCTCTGGTCAGGCGAATATTCCCGCGATTGCCCCACGCATTGGAAAGGCGCGGATTGAGCCGGAGCGCCTGGGCGGCATCAGCCAGGGCAGCATCGAACTGATTCATCTGATAGCGCAGCCCGCTGCGATTGCACCAGGCTTCGGCATTATGACGATCAAGCCTGATGGCTTCAGTAAAGTCAGCCAGCGCGCCTGCCAGATCGTTCATCCGCTGCCGCACTGCGCCGCGATTGGTAAAGGCATCAGAATGTCGCGGGCTGAGTTCGATCACCTTGTCGAAATCGGCCAGCGCCGCTTTCAACTCACCCTGTTCAGTCAGCAGCACGCCGCGATTGAGCAGGGCTTCGATGTGTCGCGGACTGAGTTGCAGGGCTTTGTGATAATCTGTGAGCGCGCCGGCCTGATCGCCCTGACGGTAACGCGCCAGCCCGCGATTGTACCAGGCTGTCGCCAGGCCCGGATCAAACGCAATGGCCAGATCGAAATCGGCAATGGCGCGGGCAAAGTCGCCCTTTTCGAGCCAGTGGCTGCCGCGTTCGACATAAGACACGGCTGACTCGGCGCGTGAATGCTGCATTGCTGAAGCGTGAGACGCAGGCAGTATGGCGCACAGCAGAAAAGAGACGAGCAGGGCTTGTGACATCGCATCCTCCTGTCAGGCAGCGCGTGGCTCTGGTCACGAACTGGAAAATCCCGGCTGATTCAGAACAGGTGCGGACGGTATTGGTCGGGACGCGGCAGGTCGTGGTTTCCCCGATCAGTCAGTTTGCGACGGCACGACAAACCACGCCCCGGCGAAGAGCGTCCGCACCAGGCAGGTCGGCGCAGGCAGCGGAGCCTTTGCACTGGCAAACCAGGCTTGTTCAGCCATTGTTCGCCGGTCTATAATCCCGCTGCCTTTGCACTCACCAGATTTCAACTGAAACTTCCAGGCTGCATTGCTGACTCAGGCCAGTGAGTCGTTGCAGTGCAGGCAGGTCACAGTCTTTTTCCGGTGGCCTGAGGGAGACTGAGCCTGAATTGCATCAGTCTCTCCACCTGCTCATGCGATAACTGCTGCTCAGAACTGTCATTCACTGCAAAATATTTTTACGTCCCCCGTTTTCGGCAGAGACACCGTCAGTTCCCTATAACATCCGGAGTTCAGCCATGAACAATCAGCGATGGCAGGCAGTCGAACGACTTTTCAATGATGCTCTGGAGATGACAGAAAGCGGGCGCGCTGCTTATCTCGATGCGGCGTGCAAGGGCGATGACACGCTGCGGCGCGAAGTGGAATCACTGCTCTCGGCTGAAAGTGAGGCGGCCCGCCAGGCCACGCTGCCGCTCGCCGTCAGGCTGGATTCAACAGCTTTGCCTGTCCTGCAAACAGTCGCGCCGTCGGCAGATCAGAATCAGGGGATTACTGCCGGGTTGCGTCTTGGGTCATATCGGCTGTTGCGCGAGATCGGCAGTGGCGGAATGGGCGCGGTCTGGCTGGCCGAACGCGCAGATGACGAATTCAGGCAACTGGTCGCCGTCAAACTGGTCAGGCCTTCGACAGGCAGTCGGGAAGTGGTGCGCCGCTTTCGGCACGAACGGCAGATTCTGGCTTCGCTCGAACATCCGAATATTGCGCGACTGCTCGATGGCGGAACGTCGGCTGAAGGCCAGCCCTACTTTGTGATGGAATACATCGAGGGTCTGCCGATTGACGAATACTGCCACCGGCACAGGCTTTCAGTAATCGAACGATTGAAACTTTTCCTGCCGGTTTGTGCCGCTGTGCAGTACGCGCATCAGAACCTGGTTATTCACCGTGATCTGAAACCGGGAAACATTTTCGTGACGGCTGACGGAACCCCCAAACTGCTTGATTTCGGAATTGCCAAACTGTTGCTCCCTGATCTGGCACAGTCCTGCCAGACTCAGGGGGGACAGACTCCGATGACGCCCGCTTATGCCAGCCCCGAACAGGTGCGCGGGTTGCAGTTGACGACCACGAGTGATGTTTATTCGCTCGGCGTGGTTCTTTATGAACTGCTGACCGGACGCAGCCCTTATCAGTTAAGTGAAGGAACGCTCAACGAAATGATGCGCGTCGTGGCCGGGCAGGAGCCGGAACGCCCAAGCCTCGCAATCCTTCGCCTGACAGATGAGATCAACAGCCGCATCAGCAGTGAAGGAACTGAGGTTTCAGACCAGTCGCATTACTGCCTGCCTGAAACTGCCGACAAACTGAGGCGGCGACTGGCTGGCGACCTGGATGCCATTACCCTGATGGCGCTGCGCAAGGAACCGCAGTCGCGTTACAGTTCGGTCGAGCATTTTGCCGCCGACATTCGTCGTTATCTGGACGGGCTGCCGGTAACAGCGCGCCGGGGAACGCTCGGTTATCGCGCGGCCAGGTTCATGCGCCGCCATCGAATTCCAATTGCCGCTGCCGCCCTGATTGTGTTGTCACTGACCGGAGGCATCGCCGCCACGCTGCGTCAGGCGCGCATTGCCAGACACGCGCAGGTGCTGGCTGAAGACGCTCTGGTCACTGCCGATGAACGTCGCAGGCAGGCCGAAACCGCGCGCAGTGAGGCTGAAGCGCAGCGCGTCGAGGCCAACGCACAGCGGGCGGCGGCGGAAACGCAGCAGACCCTGGCTGAAACACAGCGCGCACTGGCCGAGGCGCAGCGCAGGCGCGCCGAAGCCGGGGAACTCTCGAACCGGCGGTTGTTGTATGCCTCGCAGATGAGGCTCGCGCAGACGGCGTGGGAGGAGTCGAACGCCGGGCGGGTTGATGAACTGCTGCGCCCGCATCTGCCTGAGGCGGGCAGACCTGACCTGCGAGGCTTTGAATGGTTCTGGCTGTGGCAGGTTAGTCATCTTGAACTGGTGAATCTGCCGCTGACGTGGGCGGTCACGTCGGCGGCGTTTTCACCGGATGGAAAGAGCCTGGTGACAATAGAAACCTCAATGCCGCACGAGGAGGTACTCAGCATCACAGACACCACGACCTGGCGGATCAGGCATCAGGTGCGAGAAAAGGGGAATGAACGGTTTGAGGGAAAGATCGGCAGGCGGGCTGTTTTCTCACGCGATGGCCGGGTCTTTGCGACCGGTGGAAATTCCTGCGGCCTCAGCCTGTGGGAGACAGCGACGGGGAAAAGACTCAGAACGATTGCCCAGTCAGACTGCAACTTCAGAGGCGTGGCCTTTTCACCGGATGGCCGCAGGCTGGCGGCGGGCCATCTGAACGGAAAGATTCTGATCTTCGATGCACAGTCGGGTCAGGAACTGCAAAGTCTGGCCGGGCACTCCAAATGGGTCAACGGGATTACCTTTTCCCCCGATGGACACCGCCTGGCGACGACATCGGCGGTTGAAGAGGCCATCAGATTGTGGGACGCAGACACTGGCAGGGAACTGTTCACAGTCAAAAAGAAATTTTCCGCTTATATGAATCCGGCATTTTCGCCGGACAGTCAGTTCCTCGCCATCGGCGAAGCCAGGGAAGTTCTGATCATTGATGTCAGAACCGGAAAGATGTCTGCGCCCTTCAGGAGCAATGGATCTCCCCTGAGTCTGGACTGGTCGCCTGATGGCAGCATCCTGGCCGTTGCCTCAAGTGACTGGAAGATCAGTCTCCTGGACACCCACAACTGGCAACTCGTCAATCAGCTTCGCGGCTTCAGCGCTCCGGTTCTGACCATGTCTTTCGCGCCGGACGGGCAGCGGCTGGTCACAGGTACTAATGATCACAGGATACAGGTGTGGGACTGGCGGCGAAGCCAGGACCCGGCCCCGCTTCGAATCTCTGACAGGTACGCGGATAAAGTTGCTTTCGCCGATGCCGGAAAGAAGCTGTTTGTTCTCGGCGCTGATCTGATCACCAGAGCTTACGACACGCTGACGCACCGCGAACTTTTTTCACTGAAAGGTCATTACCTGGAAAAACCATATGTCACTCCGATTGCGCTGATGCATGCGCTTGCCGTCAGCGGCGATGGGAAAATAATCGCCACGACCGCAGATGAAAGTATCAGAATCCGCGAGGCGGCCACCGGCAGAGAACTGCGCCACATTCGCACACCAGGAAAGCGAAACTACATCATGGCGCTGTCCCAGGATGGACGCATGGTTGCAACCGATGCCTGCGCGTGTACCGAAGATACCAGCAAAAAGGTCGAGATTGATCACGCTGAGTATTTCGGGGTGTGGGACACAAAGACCGGCAAACAGCTTCTCAATTTCAGAACGCTGGAGATTGCCATCAATCGCATTGTCTTTCTGAAAGATAACCGCACGCTGGTTACAGTCGGGATGAATGACGGAGGGCAGTTGACCTGGTGGAATCTGGCCACCGGCAGACCGGTCAGAACCATCAATCCTCTGGTCAAAGGCGGATTGAGCCTGACACTTTCACCCGATGGCCGAAGGCTGGCCGTGGCCTCGGCTGACGGGAAGATCAGCTTTTTTGATGCCATCACGGGACAGCCGACCGGCCTGCTCAGGGGATACAGCACTGCTGTGCGCGAAATGTATTTTTCGCCGGATGGCAACAGACTGCTGACTGGCGGAGGAATGGATCGGGTTGTGAAGCTGTGGGATCTGACGACCGGGCAGGAAGTGATGGCTTTTCGTGACACCAGCAGCATGGCCGGGCCGGCCTTCGCGCCCGATGGACGAAGCATTGCCATCCCTTATGCCGAGGGCCTGATCAAAATACTTTCCATCGGTGAGCAGACCGGCATCGGGATGGCGCAACGCTGAGTCAGTCCCGAGGGAGACTGGAGATGCCTGCATCAGACAACGTGACGCAACTACTCGCAGACTGGAGCAATGGTGATCGCCAGGCGCTCGATGCGCTGATGCCGATTGTGTATGACGAATTGCATCGCATCGCGCAACGTTACATTCGCCGCGAACGCCAGGGCCACACGCTGCAAACGACGGGACTGGTCAATGAAGCGTATCTGAAGCTGTGCCATGAACGCGAAATGCAATGGCAGAACCGCGCCCATTTCTTTGCTGTGGCGGCCACGCTGATGCGCAACATTCTGGTGGATTATGCCCGGGCGCGTCGGTATGCCAAACGTGGCGGCGGCGCTGAGATGGTTCCGCTCGACGAGGCGCTGACCATCTCAGGCGATTCAGCGGCGCAAATCACGGCGCTTGATGAGGCGCTGAAGTCACTGGCAAGGTTTGATGAACGTAAGAGCCGGATTGCCGAACTGCGATTTTTCGCCGGGTTGAGTGTGGAAGAAACAGCAGCAGTGCTGAAGGTTTCTGACACCACTGTGATGCGCGAATGGCGACTGGCCAAAGCCTGGCTCCATCGTGAACTGAGCCAGCGGCCCTGAGAGATGGGGAAGGGGGAGCGGAGAAAAGGGGAAGAGGGAAAAAGGAGAAAAGGAGAAAAGGAGAAAAGGAGGGGAATCGTTCTTCTTCTCCTCTTCTCCCTTTCTCCTCTTCTCCTCTTCTTCCCTTATTTCACGCTCTGAATCTGCTGGCTCACGGCCTGCGGTGCGGCAGGTTTGAGCAGGCCGAAGACGCCGTTCGGCAGAATGCCGAGCCAGAAGGTTGCAATCAGTGTTAACGCCAGCGCCACCGCTACCGGGGCGCTGATGCGCGGTTTGACGAATCGCTCAGGCGCAGGACGGAAGAACATCACGACCAGCGGATAGAGATAGTAATAGACCGAGATGATCGAATTGACGACCGCCGCGACGACCAGCCACCGCATCGCGGGCGCGCTGTCCCACGCTTCCTTGAAGACGTAAAACTTGCCCATAAATCCGGCGGTCGGCGGAATGCCTGCGAGGCTCAGCAGAAAGATCGCCAGCAGAAAGCTCAGGCCCGGCGTTTCAAAACCAATGCCTGCATAATCGGCAATCTCGGTCTTTTCATCCCCGGCGCGCGCCAGCATCTGAATCACGGCAAATGCGCCCAGATTCATGACCGTGTAAGTCAGCATGTAAAACCCGACCGGTTCCCATTTGCCCGTCACGAAACCGACCAGCGCGTATCCGGCATGCGCGATTGATGAATAAGCCAGCATCCGTTTGATATTGCGCTGATTGAGCGCAATCACGTTGCCGACCGTCATCGTGATGACTGCGATGATGGCCAGCGCCATGATCCACGTCGCCTGCAAATTGTCGCCCGCCGGAGTTGCCGGGGCGCTGAAGCCCGAAGCGAAAACGCGCAGGAAGGCCGCAAACACAGCCGCTTTCGGCCCCGTTGCCATAAACGCCGTGACCAGCGTCGGCGCGCCTTCATACACGTCCGGCGTCCAGAGGTGGAACGGCGCGCTGCCGATCTTGAAGGCAAAGCCGATGAACATCATCGCCGCACCGATCAGCAGCAGTTGCGGAAACGCCAGGTTGCCCGAAGAAATCGCCTGCCGGATGCCGTCAACATTCGTCGTCGCCGTTGCACCATAAATCAGCGTCATTCCGTACAGCAGAAACGCCGTCGAGAACGAACCGAGCAGAAAGTATTTCAGCGATGATTCATTGGCGCGCAGGTCGAAGCGGCGATACCCGGCCAGCACGTAGGAAGTGATCGAAGAGATTTCCAGTCCGAGGAAGATCGTCACCAGATCGCCACCCGCCGCCAGAATCAGCATGCCGCAGGTGCCGAACATCAGCAGCGAAAAGAATTCGCCCGGCGGCAGCGCTTCCTCTTTCAGAAATTGCAGCGCGAGCAGCACTGCCACAATGGCTGAGAGGACAGCAATGCCCGAAAAGAAAAGCCGCAGGTGGTCATTGACGATCATTCCGGCAAACGAACTGCCAGCCGGTTCATTCCACAGCACGATGATTGCGCCGAGCGCAGCCAGCAGCCCGACGAGCGCCAGCGCCGCATTGGCGCGCCGCGCGCCGTTTTTTGAAAATGCGTCCACCATCATAATCACCACGCCGACAACGGCAGTGATCGTTTCCGGCAGAATCGCCAGGTAATCAATTTTCAGATCGTTGAGATTAAGTTGCATGTTTGTAATTGCCTGTTTGAATTCGCCGCTGCTGACCGGAACCTGCCAGTGCCGGATTTACCAGTGCCCGAATTTACCAGTGCCTGAATTTACCAGTGCCGGATTTACCAGTGATTGATGGCAAAAGCCGATTCGCCGGTCAGATCAAGCTGCAGGAGCGGGCGCGCTTCGCGGTAGCCCGGATCCTCGATGTAACACAGGTTGTCAATCGTGAATTCCCAGTTGAACTGTTCGTGGCTCAGCACCCACATCAGATTGGGCAGCAGGCTTTGCTGCACATCGCCGGTCGCCAGCGGAATGCCCGGCACCCAGTAATCGGGATGATAACGCTGATCGGCCTGCGTCACTGCGGGGGCCAGTTCGTACCACAGCTTCTGATGAAGCTGGAACAAATCGAACCCGCGCACCACTGAGACATCAACTTTCAAAGGTTCTTCCATCTGCACCGCAATGCCTGCCGTTCTGACCGTGAACGGCGCCGTCGTGCGCGCCATTCGCCGCATCACCATATCGAGCGAGGCAAAGTCATAATCTTCGGCCAGGTGCAGCGGCAGGTGCGGGCAGGGAAACTCATAAACTTCCCGCAGATCAAACTCCCGGTCGAACTGCTGCCATAAGTCAGCAACCAGATCGGAGTGATAATCATCCAGCAATGAAACCACACCTTTCATAACGGGGCCTCAGGGGGATGTCAGTTGCACACTGATCAGAGACGAGCCGGAATCACATTACGCCTCTGTTTTTCGACGAAGGATTGAAACTGATCGTGCCGTCCGCAACAGCAATCACAGCGCCGCAGCCTGTCAGAAAATCCATGCCCAGCAATCCATCAGCCAGCAGCGCTGTTGGAAAAGTGTGCGCCACAACCGGGAAGTTTTTCAAAGTCTGGCCGAGGCAGTTGAACCACCTCAGAGTAATAACCGGTGCAAAGAACACTCCGCTGGCCGAAGTCAGTTTTTCTTTTCTGACCGGCTGACTCAGGTCATAACCGAGCTTGTCAATCGCCTCAACCGGTAAAATCGTATAATTCGCTCCGGTATCAACCAGAAGCTGCGTCCTGAACCTGCCATCCTGCCTGCCACCGAATGTGGCCGGAGCTGTCAGCAGCCGACGATGCGTGATCAGCTTGTAAGATTTTGTTCGGTTCACAAAACCAGCGCCAGGTCTTCCGGCCATTCCCCGGTGTATTCAAGCGCGAAACTGTCACCCGGCGCGTCAGAAATAGCCCGGTAAACCACATCCCGGCTGCTGGAATGCGCGTAGACGCGGCCTCTGACAAGGTTGTTTTCGTCATCAAGTTCGGCGTCAGTAATCAGCAGCCATTCGTCAGGGTAACGTTGCCTGATTTCGTCATAGCTCAGAATTTCAGACATGCCTTTACCTCCTCCGGCACGTTTGCCATTCTTTCGATTGTTTCCACCCTGATTATTATCGGCGATGAGCATTCCGAACGCACTCCGCACAATGCAGGCTTATTTTTCTGCGACTTCAGTTTTCTTTCCCGTCACAATCTGACGCACGCTGTCCACGGTCTTGTCAGTGGATTTCAGAAACAGCATCGGCGCGATGCCCATAATGATTGCCATTGCCACGAGCGGCAGCAGCGCGGCCTTTTCGCGCACATCCATATCTTCAAGCTGCTGGTTTTCCTTCTTCGTCGTTTCACCAAACAACACGCGCTGCAGCATCCAGAGCAGGTAAACCGCTGACAGAATCACGCCCGTTGCGCCCAGCACGGCAAACGTCCGCGCGTGCGGCACGACGGTTGACGAGAACGTGCCGATCAGAATCAGAAATTCGCCGATGAATCCGTTGAGCAGCGGCAGGCCAAGGCTTGAGAGCGCCATCATCAGAAAGCCCGTCGAATACTGCGGCATCGGTGTCGCCACACCGCCGAAATCTTCGATCATGCGCGTGTGTCGCCGGTCGTAAATAATGCCCACGCACAGGAACAATGCGCCGGTTGAGATGCCGTGGTTGAGCATCTGATAGAGCGCGCCCTGCATGCCCAGTTGCGTGAACGAGAAGATGCCCATGACGACAAAGGCCAGGTGGCTGACTGATGAATACGCCACGAGCTTCTTCATATCCGGCTGCACCATGGCCACGAGCGCGCCGTAAATAATGCCGATCACGCACAGCACCATCACCCACGTTGCGGCCTGCCGCGAAATTTCAGGAAAGAACGGCAGGTTGAAACGCATCAGACCGTAAGTTCCCATCTTCAGCAGCACGCCCGCCAGAATAATTGAACCGGCAGTCGGCGCTTCAACGTGCGCGTCGGGCAGCCACGTATGGAGCGGCCAGAGCGGAACCTTGATGAAGAACGCCAGCGCAAACGCGCCCCACAACCAGAACTTCACGTTCTGCGGAATCAGATTCGGATTCGCCGCCAGGCGGTTTGTGATCTCGATGATGTCGAATGAATTGCCGCCGGTGTAAAGATGCACGGCGATGATGGCGACCAGCATCAGCAGCGAGCCGACGACCGTGTAAATGAAAAACTTGATCGCCGCGTAAATGCGCCGTTCGCCGCCCCACACGCCGATCAGGAAGTACATCGGAATCAGCGTGATCTCAAAGAAGAGATAGAAGAGGAACATATCGAGCGCATAAAAGACGCCGAGCATGCCGGTTTCAAGCACCAGCATGAAAATCATGTACTCCGTCAGGCGCTTCGTGATGTGCCAGCTCGCCAGAATCGCAATCGGCATCGTCAGCGTCGTCAGCAGCACCAGCCACAGACTGAGGCCGTCCACCCCGACGAAATACTTCACGCCGAGCGATGTGATCCAGTCAACTCTCGTGACGTGCTGCGGCCCCGCCTGCGACGCATCAAAGCCGCTGAGCAGACCGAGCGAAACGACAAAGTTGATGATTGTCACGAGCAGCGTCACTACGCGCGCCTGTGAATCCGCTTTTGCCTGATCGCCGCCCCGACTGAGCGCGCCAAGCAGTCCGACCACAATCGCGCCGATGATCGGGATGATAAGTGTAAGATGGATGATTGAGTTCATAAGTCAGTGGTCAGTTGTTCTTTGTCAGTGGTCAGTTGTCCTTTGTCCGTTGTTTGCAGCAGGTGACTTTGAGCTGCGGACAATGGACAACTGACAAAGGACAACTGACAACAACAAATTATCTGAAGGCGAACCAGCCGATGACGGCGATTGCTCCGATCAGGATGATGGCGGCGTAACTGCGCGCAAAGCCCGTCTGCATGCCGCGCATCCACGCGCCGATGCCGCTCATCAGGCGCGCCACGCCGTTGACGATGCCATCAATGATCAGCACGTCAACAAACTTCCACAGCACCCATTTTGACGTGCCGTGAATCGGATTGATGATCGCTCCATTGTAGATTTCGTCCACGTAGTATTTGTTTTCGAGCAGGCGCGGCATCGCCCTGAGCGGGTTCTTCTTCCAGATGGCAAAGCCAATGCCGATGCCGCCCGCACCGATCAGCAGCGAGAGCAGGGTCAGCCCCAGTTCAATGGTCGTGTCGTGATGCTCTTCGGCGGCGGCAACTGCACCGTGACCTTCAACGGCAGGCGCGGCTTTGACCTCACCGTGCGCGGCCTCTCCGGCAGGCGCAACCCGGGCAATCGCTGGTTCAAGGAAATGCTCGAAGTGATTCGCGCCGCCCATTGCTGCCGGAATGCCGATCCAGCCGCCGACGAGTGACAGCACAGCCAGCACGGCCAGCGGAATCCACATCACTGCCGGTGATTCGTGCGGTTTGCCGTGATGACCGTGATCATCGTGCGCGTCGTGGCCGTGATGGGCATCGTGACCGGGACCGAAACGCTCCCGGCCCCAGAATGTCATCACCATCATCCGGGTCATGTAAATTGCCGTAATCAGCGCCGTGACTGCGCCAATGATCCAGAAGATTTTGCCGACCACACCGGGCAGAGCTTCAGTTGAAAACGTGCGCCACAGAATTTCGTCCTTGCTGAAAAATCCGGCGAACGGCACGATGCCGCAGATTGCCAGCCAGCCCGCTGCCATTGTCCAGAAGGTGATCGGCATATATTTCTTCAGGCCGCCCATCCGGCGCATATCCTGCTCTTCGTGCATGCCGTGAATCACCGAACCTGAACCGAGGAAGAGCAGCGCCTTGAAAAAGGCGTGCGTCATGACGTGAAAGATCGCCGCAATAAAGGCACCCACGCCGCAGGCCAGGAACATATAGCCAAGCTGCGAAACGGTCGAATAGGCCAGCACCTTCTTGATGTCGTTCTGTGCCAGGCCGATGGTCGCCGCAAAGATTGCCGTCAGCGCGCCAATCAGCGCCACGATGAACAGTGCATTGCCTGAGCGTGAAAAGATGGCGCTGCAACGCGCCGTCAGATAAACGCCCGCCGTGACCATCGTTGCCGCGTGGATCAGCGCCGAAACCGGAGTCGGGCCGGCCATCGCGTCCGGCAGCCAGACATAAAGCGGAATCTGCGCGCTCTTGCCCGTTGCGCCGACAAACAGCAGCAGCGCAATCGCCGTCAGAATGCCAAAACCGGCTGCGCCAAAAATTTCAACCGGCATCGTCGAAGCCTGCGCCAGAAAGCTTTTGACCATCGTGCCCGCGCCGTTGGCCTTGTCCACAAAGCTGATCGTGCCAAACGTCGTGAAGGTCAGAAACATTCCGATCATGTAACCGAAATCGCCGACGCGATTGGTGACAAAGGCTTTTTTCGCCGCATCGCCCGCTTCTTTTTTGCGAATGTAATAACCGATCAGCAGGTACGAACACAGCCCCACGCCTTCCCAGCCGACAAACAGCAGCAACAGGTTATCAGCCAGCACCAGCGTCAGCATCATGAACATAAACAGGTTCAGATAGGTGAAGAACCGATAAAAGCCCGGATCGCCATGCATATAACCTGTCGCGTAAACGTGAATCAGAAAGCCGACGCCCGTCACGAACAGAATGTAGACGCCTGAGAGCGGATCAAGCAGGTAAGCAAAGTCAGCGCGAAACGTGCCGACATTGATCCAGGTAAAGAAATGTTCGGTGACGCGGCGCACGCCGTCAGCGCCCGGTTGCGCGGGCAGCAGTTGCGTAAAGAAAGCAATGAAGGAGAGAACTGCGGAAACGCCGACCCAGAAGCAGGCGTTGACGGCGACGAATTTTTCGCCCAGTTTCTTGCCCAGCAGTCCGTTGATCGCTGCGCCAATCAGCGGCGCAAGGGTGATCCATTTAAGCATGATGGTCAGTGGTCGGTGGTCAGTAGTCCGTTGTCCGTTGTCCGTTGTCTGCGCCGGAACATCCGGCTCCGGGAACAACTGACCACTGACAATGGACAACTGACAAAGACTTACAGTTTGAGAATGTCCGCTTCGTCCACGTTGAGCGTTTCGCGGTTACGGAACAGCGTAATGATGATCGCCAGTCCGACCGCTGCTTCAGCGGCAGCGACCGCCATAACGATAAAGACAAACAACTGGCCTGATTTATTGCCGAGATAACGCGAAAAGGTAATCAGCGACAGGTTCACTGCGTTGAGCATCAGTTCGATGCACATAAACAGCGAAATCACGTTACGCTGAATAATCACGCCAATCACGCCAATCGTGAAGAGTATCGCGCTCAGCGCCAGATAACAGTGAATGGAAACCATAAACTTTCTTCCGAAATGTCCGACAGGCTGATCGGCCTGTCGAACGCTGCTTCAGCATTATTTTGAATCCGTGATCGTCCGGGGGCGCTTTGCCAGAAACATCGCGCCGACAATCGCCATCAGAATCAGCACCGAAGTCGCTTCAAACGGGAACAGGTAATCAGAAAACATGCCGAACCCGATTGACTGCACGGTGCCAAGCACCTGTTCAGGATTTTTCGCCACATCAGCCGTTGATTCCGGCGGCATCCTGTCAGGCAGTTGCGTCAGCACGCTGAAGACCTGACCGAGCAGCGCCACAAAAAGCGGCACCGCCAGCCACGCCAGGTATTTCGCGCGGTCAACCTTTGCCTCTTCAGCGCGCACATTGAGCAGCATGATCACGAACACAAAGAGCACCATGATTGCGCCCGCATACACAATCACCTGCATCGCTGCGATGAACGGCGCGTAGAGCGTCAGAAACAGTCCGGCCAGCGAACACATCACCACGATCAGCCACAGCGCCCCGTAAATCGGGTTGCGTTGCAGAATCACATTGAATGCGCCGACGATGGCAAACAGAGCAAGCAGCAGAAAAATGACAATCATGTTTGTCAGTTGTCCTTTGTCAGTTGTCCTTTGTCAGTCTTCAATCGCCACTTGTCAGTTGCTCCAGTCCGCCTGTTACCGGCAACTGACCACTGACAAAGGACAACTGACAAGGGACATTTTCTATGCGAAGAACAGGCCGAACACCGCCGCGAGAATGATGTTGATGAGCGTCACCGGAATCAGGAACTTCCAGCCGAAATTCATCAACTGATCGTACCTGAAGCGCGGCAGCGTCCCGCGCAGCCAGATGTACAGGAACAGGAAGAAGAACATCTTCAGGCAGAACCAGACCACGCCTAGCAGCGGGAACTGCTCAACCAGCGGCCCGTTCCAGCCGCCCAGGAACATCACCGTCGCCAGCACCGAAACGGTCGTCATGTTCGTGTACTCGGCCAGGTAGAACATCAGAAACTTCATCGCGCTGTATTCAGCGTGGAAGCCCGCCACCAGTTCGGCTTCGGCTTCGGGCAGATCGAACGGCACGCGGTTGGTTTCAGCAATCGCGCAGATCAGATACGTAATGAACGCAATCAGCCCGGTCGGCCCCCAGGTGATGTTGAAGACGTTCCAGTGCATCCCGCCCCAGCCTGACTGCTGCCGCGTGATTTCAACCAGATCGAGCGAACCGCTCATCAGCATAATCGGAATCAGCGACAACCCCAGTCCGAGTTCATAGCTCACGAGTTGCGCCGATGAACGCAGGCCGCCCAGCAGGCTGTACTTTGAATTTGACGACCACCCGGCCAGCACGATGCCGTAAACGCCAATGCCGGTGATCGCCAGCACGTAAAGCAGGCCGACATTGAAATTCGCCACCCACAGATTCATCCGGTCAAGACCGAGCTGAATGCCGGTCAGCGAATAAACGAATGAATTGATCGCATCTGCGCCCGGAATCGGAATGCTTGGCCCCAGCGGATAGATGATGATCGCCATCATCGCCGGAATCAGCGAGATGATGGGCGCGATGATGTAAAGGTTCTTGTTGACGTGCGTTGGGATGATGTCTTCCTTGAAGATGAACTTGATGCCGTCCGCGAGCGATTGCAGCAGGCCGAACGGCCCGACGCGGTTCGGCCCCAGGCGCATCTGAATAAAGCCCAGAATGCGCCGCTCGCCGTAAGCCAGCAGCATCAGCAGCACCTGCAGCAGAATGAAGACAATGACGATCTTGATCAGTGAGCCAAGGATGAACTGAATTAGTTGTTGATCTGGCATGGTATGGGTTATCGGTGACGCGCAACTGTCATCAGCTTACGCGAAAATATCAGAAACCCGGCAGCGAAAGCCGGTAATCACATCCTGACCATCGAGTTCATCGGCACTCAGCGTAACAGCTTCAGTCAGGGAACGATGAACGGTGATGGTACGCCGTTTGGGATTTGCCACCCACACTGCGCGCGCGCCTGCATCAGGCCACGCGGCAACCTTGTCGGCAACTTCGGTGAAAGTATCACCAGGTGAAATCACTTCAACTGCCAGATCCGGCGCGCCCGGCCAGTAGCCCTTTGGCACTCCCTCCGGCGGAATCCGCTCGCGGCTGACAAAGGCAACATCAGGAGCGAGCACTGTGTCCGGGTTGCTCTCAATCCTGAATCCGGTCTCTGCCCCGAACGTTTCACCCGGATGCCCGGCCTCAACGTGCTGAGCCAGACGCCAGGCCAGCCGCATAATGACAACTCCATGTTCACTGCCTGCGGGTGACAGGGTTTTCAACTCTCCCCTGATCAGTTCGTATCGCTGCCGACCACGCGGCAGCTTCAGGAGTTCATCAGCGGTCATCAACTGAGTCGTTGTATTCATACTGCATACCTCCTCAGTCTCAGGCTCGGCACTTTTCCATTCTCAGGCCGGAAAGACAACCAGGTGATTCGCTTCAAGCTCGCCGCTGACGACTTTATCGAGCGGCAGAGTTTTTGAATGCCGCGTGATCAGCGGGTAGCGGCGTTGCAGGCGCATCCCGGCCTTGATGACCAGTTCTGAAGTGTCAACCGGCACACTGCGATTGATCGCGGCCACTTCGCGCGCCAGCGTATCCATAATTCCGGCGCGGTCAATCTGCGCGGCATCGGGTGCGGTCTGCCTGATCTGCGTTACGCCTTCGTTGTAAAGCAGGTTGTGCGACTGCCCCGCGTAACCTTCAACCTTTTCGCTGATTTCCTTAAAGACGTTTTTGACTGCGCCCTGATAACCGAAATCACGGCCCATCAGCTTCGCAATCGCATTGACGATCATCCAGTCAGGTCGCGCCTGGCCGACGGGCGGAATGGCGCGGCGCACAAGCTGCACCTGCGAAGCATTGTTGGTCTGCGTGCCCTGCGATTCGGCAAAGCTCGTCGTCGGCAGTACGACGTGCGCAATCTTTGCCGTGTCGCTCAGAAACAGATCCTGCACGACCAGAAAATCAAGCTTCGAGAGCGCGAGTTCAGTCATCACCGGGTCAGCGGCTTTGGCCACCAGGTCATCGCCCGCAACAAACATCGCTTTGATCGAATCGCCCGCCGCATGCACCATCGCCTGAGCCGACATTCCGCCGGTCAGCGCGCTGTCCATGCCCATCTGATACGCGCCCATCGAATTGGCGTAACGCACGAGCGGCACGAACGAGAACTTGGTCTGCGTGACAGCCTTGTCACCGCCGACTTCGAGCGTCGGCTGCGGCACGATCAGCAGGTACGGGTTCTCAGCAATCGAAGGCTTCGGCCCTGAACTTGTCGAAACCGACTCACGTTGCAGCGCATCAATGTGCGCGGCCCGCGCCGCTTTTGCTTTTTCAATGTCAGGCGTGGCGAGCGCCGATTCAAACAGCGCCAGAGCTTCAACCGCCGCGCCGCGCAGTTCATCGCCAAAGACGACGACAACGCGCTCGCTGTTGAGCACCGTGTCACGCACGGCGCGAATGTCTTCAGCCCGCGCGCCCATCGCCTCAGCCGCGTCACTGATTCTGCCTTCATCAAGCAGCGCCGCGACAATTGCGCTTTCGCTGCCCTCGCGCACACGCACGCGCAGAAAAGCCTGGCGTTCAAGGCGGCTCGGCATTGAATTGACCATCAGCAGCCGCGCCGATTTCTGACGCACTGCCCAGCGCAGCGAAAACGCCGTCAGCGGATTCTCTTCGTTCGGGTCGGAGCCGACGAGCAGAATGACATCAGCATCCTGAATGTGCTTCTGCGTGGCGATGGTCGGCTGGCCGTATTTGAAAAACGCGGCCAGATCAATCTCGTCGGTGTCGTGATAGAACTCAGCGTTCCTGGTCTCCAGCACTTCGCTGGCGAATTTCTTCAGCGTCCACTGATCTTCGTTGAGCAGCCGCGCTGAACTGACGACGCCGATTGAATTGCCGCCCTGCTGCGCTTTGATGTCACCGAGTTTGAGCGCAATGTAATTGAGCGCGTCATCCCAGGTGGTCGGAATCAGATGATCGCCGCGTCTGATCATCGGGCGATCAATGCGCTCTTTGCTGTGGACGAAATCAATCGGGTAACGACCGAGCGAGCAGAGAAAATCAGGATTGATGCCGCCCGCCGTGCGCCCGCGCCCGTCACGCGCCACCGAACGAATCAGTTCCTCGCTGCGCGAACCCGCGAGCAGCGAACAGCCGTCGGAGCAGAAGTTGCAGATCGTCGGCGTCTGCTTCAGATCCCAGGGACGCGCAATGTACTTGTATGGCACGTGCAGCAGCGTTCCGGTCGGGCAGACATCCACGCAGTTGCCGCAATCAGAGCATTCGACCCAGCCGGTGAACGAACCGATGAGCGTGTGCGAACCGCGATTGATGGCGGTGATGGCGAATTCATCCATCCACTCTTCGCAGACGCGCGTGCAGCGTTTGCAGACCACGCACCGCTGCGGATCGTTGTAAATGAACGGCGCAATCTGCCGCTCGTTCGTCCACTCCTTGTCGGCATACTGCGAACGAATGCGGTCTTCGCCAAAGCCGTAAGTCTGATCCTGCAATTCGCATTCGCCCGCGCGGTCGCAGACGGGACAATCAACCGGATGGTTCGAAAGCAGGAACTCGATCATCGCCGCCCGCACCGATTCGATTTCATCAGATTCAGTGGTCACGACCATGCCATCACTGATCGGCATCGTGCAGGCCGTTTGCAGCTTCGGAATTTTCGGATTGTCCACGCGCACGACGCACATGCGACACGAGGCCTGCGGCGTCAGTCCGCGAAAATGACAAAAACGCGGAAGATAAATGCCCGCAATCTCGCAGGCTTCAATCAGAAGTTCACCCTTCGGGGCTTCAACTTCCTGTCCGTTGATTGTGATCTTGACTGTTTCCATATTTATAATCGCTGGCCGCAGCGCACTGAGTGATGAAAGATGCTTACCCCGGACTGCTTCAGTTAATCCGCTGCCTGCACCTGCACGAAGTTGCCCTTGATTCTTCGCTCGAAATCCTCGCGGAACTTCTTGATCGCTGACTGCACGGGCATGGCTGCGGCGTCACCGAGCGCGCAGAAGCTCTTGCCCAGAATCTTGTCGGCCAGGTCGTAGAGCAGTTCGACATCGCCGGGGCGGCCTTCGTAACGGTGCATGCGGTCGAAGACCTTGTAAAGCCAGCGCGTGCCTTCGCGGCAGGGCGTACACCAGCCGCAGCTTTCGTGTTTGTAAAAGTGCGTCAGGTTGCGCGTTGATTCGAAAATATCAGCGGTTTCATCCATCACGATCACGCCGCCTGAGCCGAGCATTGAACCGGCTGCGGCGACTGATTCGTAATCGAGATTGACCTTTTCGCATTCCTCAGCCGTCAGAATCGGCACTGACGAACCGCCGGGAATGATCGCCTTGAGCTTTCTGCCGCCTTTGATGCCGCCGCATTCGTTGTTGATGAGCGACATCAGCGGATAGCCCATCGGCACTTCGTAATTGCCCGGACGATTGACATGACCGCTGACGGTAAAGAGTTTGGTGCCGCCGCTCTTTTCAGTGCCGAGCGACTTGTACCATTCGCCGCCTTTCAGAATGACCCAGGGCACGACGGCGAGCGTCTCGACGTTGTTGACGACGGTCGGGCCGCCGTACAGACCAACGACGGCAGGGAAGGGCGGTTTGGCGCGCGGATGTCCGCGTTTGCCTTCGAGCGATTCAAGCAGCGCCGTCTCTTCGCCGCAGATATACGCGCCCGCTCCGGTGTGGACATACATATCGTGATTGAAACCGGAGCCGAGAATGTTTTTGCCCAGATAGCCGCGTTCGTAAGCCTGTCTGATGGCGCGCTCCAGAATCTCCTGAATGCGCCAGTATTCGCCGCGCACGTAAATGTAGCTCGTATACGAGCCGAGCGCGTAAGCGGCAATGATCATGCCTTCAATCATCTGATGCGGATCGTAGCGCATCAGGTCACGATCCTTGCCCGTACCGGGTTCCGATTCGTCGGCGTTGCAGACCAGGTATTTCGGACGCTTCGATTCCTTTGGCACAAACGACCATTTCATGCCGGTCGGGAAGCCCGCGCCGCCGCGCCCGCGCAGGGCTGATTTCTTGACTTCATCAGTAACCTGTTCAGGCGTGAATTCCTTCAGCGCTTTGGGCAGCGCCTGGTAGCCGCCGGTTTTGATGTACACATCAATGTCACAGGCTTCGCCCCTGAGATCGAATCTGGTCGTGAGAACTTTGGTCATACGATGTGATCCTGTGCGGATAAAAACGGAAAGCTACTGCTTTGATAATTCATCAATGATCTGATCCACCTGCCCGGTCGTGATCTGCTCGTGGTAATCGAAATTGACCTGCAGCACCGGCGCAAGGTCGCAGTAACCGAGACATTCAACTTCCTGCACGTTGAATGTCATGTCAGACGTTGATTCGCCGACCTTGATGTTAAGCCGGTGGCAGATGTGATCGGTAATCTCTTCGGCCCCGGCCAGCATGCACGACAGCGTGCGACAAACCTGTAGTTTGTAGCGGCCAATCGGTTCGCGCGAATACATCGAATAGAAGGTCACGACCTCTTCGACTTCGTTCGTGCGCATTTCCAGCCGTTTGGCCAGATACTGCACATCCTCGTCCGTCACGTAGCCGTGTTCTTCCTGCGCGATGAACAGCGCGGGCAGAATCGCTGACCGCCTGATCGGATAGCGCGTAATCAGTTCGTCAATTTTCTTTTCGTTAGCTTCGCTGTACATATGAAGTAGTGGTTAGTGGTCAGTGGTTAGTGATTAGTGGCGGATGATGCGATCACTATTCATCACTAACCCCTGACCACTGTTTTATCTGTCCACGTCGCCCAGCACAATGTCAATTGAGCCGATGATGGCGATCACGTCGGCGATCAACTGGCCTTCGGCAATTTTCGGCAGCGCCTGCAGGTTGGCGAAGGACGGCGCTTTGACGCGCACGCGCCAGGGGCGTTCCTTGCCGTCGCTGACGACGTAATAACCCAGTTCGCCGCGCGCCGATTCAATCGGCATGTAAACTTCGCCAATCGGCACCGTGAAGCCTTCGGACGCAATCAGGAAGTGATGAATCATCACGTCAATGTGATTTTTCATCAGGTCACGCGGCGGCAGTTTCAGTTTCGGATGGTCGGCATTGACCGGGCCGGGTTTGAGCCGATCCATCGCCTGCCGGACGATCTTCAGACTCTCTTCCATCTCCTGCATGCGGACGCAGTACCGCGCCCACACATCGCCGCCGTTGAAGACCGGGACATTGAAATCATACTTGTCGTAACCGCAGTAAGGCTCAGTGCGGCGAATGTCCCAGTTAATGCCGCTGCCGCGAATTGACGGGCCTGACAATCCCCACGCAATGGCATCTTCAGCCGAAATGTGCCCGACCTCTTTGGTGCGGCGCTGAAAGATTTTGTTGCCGCTCACCAGCGTATTGGCTTCTTTCAGAAAGGGCGGGAAGTTATCCACAAATTCCCGCAGCAGCGGCAGAAAATTGTCCGGCACATCCGATTGCAGCCCGCCGATGCGAAAGTAACTCTGGTGCAGCCGCGCGCCTGAAATGCATTCGTAAATGTCGAGAATCTTCTCGCGGTGGACGAAGGCATAAAAGAATCCGGTCATCCCGCCCATATCGAGCGCGTGCGTGCCGAACCAGACGAGGTGCGAATTGATGCGGTTGAGTTCGGTCAGGATGATGCGCAGCGTTTCGGCGCGTTCAGGCACTTCAATGCCCATCAGCTTTTCGACGGCCAGCACGAACCCCAGGTCGCAGCCCATCGAATTCAGATAATCCATGCGACAGGTAATGGTCGTGACCTGCTGCCACTTCTCCTTCTCCATCGTCTTTTCGCAGCCGGTGTGCAGGTACCCGATGTCGGGTTTGGCGCTGAGGACGGTTTCGCCGTCCAGCACCAGTTCCAGACGCAGCACGCCATGCGTCGAAGGATGCTGCGGCCCCATCGAAATGGTCATCTGCTGATCGCCCAGCGGATCAGATTTGAGGGCTGTCACTGACGAGGTTCTGACTTCGATTTCTTTTGTAACCATAAGCGCGAAGGTGCGGGGAATGATGCTTTAGTAACCCTTTAGTAACCTTTGATCGGGAAGTCCTTGCGCAGCGGATGGCCTTCGTAATCGTAAGGCATCAGAATGCGCCGCAGGTCAGGGTGATTGTCAATTTCGACGCCGAACATATCGTAGACTTCACGTTCGTGCCAGTTGGCGCACGGCCACACGCCGCTGACCGTCGGCACGCGCGCGTCCTCTTCACTCAGGAAGACTTTGACGCGCAGGCGGTGATTGAGTTCGAGCGAATAAAGATGATAGGCAACGGCAAAGCGGGGTTCGGCAAATTCGCCCAGATCAACGCACGAGAGATCGCTCAGGTAGTTGAATTTGAATTTCGGATCGTCGCGCAGCCAGGTCAGCAGCTCAAGGAGACCTTCGCGGCGGGCGACGACAGTGACTTCGCCCAGGGCTTCAAGCACTTCCTCAACTGTTCCGGCGAACTGTGTGCGAATGATGGAAGCGTCGGCATAGCGGGTTTTCTGCACCTTCGCCGCCTGGCCGGACTGATCATTGTTGGTGGTCATTGCAGAATTGTTCAGTGAATTTTTCAGATTGCACAAAGGCAGGGAAGCCGGTTTTGTCTTCGCTGCCAGTGCTGATCATCAGGCAATCTTTTTCTCGTCTCTGGCGGCCAGCACCGAATCACGTTCGATCTTTTCCTGGAGTTTCATGACCGCGTAAATCAGACCTTCCGGGCGCGGCGGGCAGCCGGGAACAAAAACATCCACCGGAACCACCTTGTCCACGCCCTGCACAATGGCGTAGTTATTGAATACACCACCTGCCGAAGCGCAGACGCCCATCGAAATAACCCACTTCGGTTCCGGCATCTGATCGTAAATGCGGCGCAGCACCGGGGCCATTTTGATCGAAACGCGACCGGCCACGATCATCAGGTCAGCCTGGCGCGGGCTGCCGCGAAAGGCTTCAGCGCCAAAGCGCGCAATGTCGTGTCGCGCGGCGGTCATCGCCATCATTTCAATCGCGCAGCAGGCCAGACCAAACGTGGCCGGCCAGATACTGGATTTGCGTGCCCAGTTGATCAGCGCGTCAAGCCGTGTGGTCAGCACGTCCGGCATGACTTCGCCCAGTTTTGCTTCAAGACCCATAAATATCCTTTTCAGTCAGGGCAATTGCGATCAGGATTTCTGATGAAGGGTGCGCCATTCGTCAGCTATCCTCTGTTCCACTCAAACAGACCCTTCTTCCAGACATACACATAGCCAAGCAACAGCACGGCCAGAAAAACGATCATCTCGACAAAGACAAAAGGTTTCGAGAGAATTTTTGACAATGACTGGAAAACGACCGCCCAGGGAATCAGAAAGACCGCTTCAATATCGAACAGAATAAAGATCATTGCCACCAGGTAAAACTTCACCGAAAAACGCTGGTGCGCTGACCCGACCGGATCCATGCCGCATTCATAGGGCATGAGCTTTTCGCGGGTGTCGCGCCGTCGTCCGAACAGGCGCGAGATTACCAGGTTGGTAATGGCAAAACCCGTGACAAAGACAAAAATCATCAGGATCGGAATATATGCTTTCATGCTGGTTCCTGTAACATCTGTCCCGGTTTGTCAGAAGCCCGTTCCGGCAGTCTGATAGCTGACAATCGCTCTGCCGGGCGGCGACACTCCTGATTTTGAAACCTTTGAAGCTGCTGACGGTAACGCTTATCTGTTACCAGAAGGGATGCCTGCTTTTCAGATTGAGAATAATAGTACAATCCCGTTCAGGCTTGCAAGGTAGCGACTCGTGAATTGAGTGAGTGAAACGAAAAAGTGAGAGGACTTGAAGGATCAACAGCGCGCCAGCCGGCTGACTGAACGCTGAAGTCAGTTCAGTCCCGATTCTGAATAACTGCCCGCGCTGCTGTCGGCTCAGAAGTGTGACAGCCAAAGCAGGCCCGGAATGCCTGTACCCTGCCATTCCGGAGCCTGACAGCTTCAAAAGCCGGGTAGATTAGAGATCCTCGTCATCGTCGGAAAACGGATGCCGGGGAGGGCCGGGGATCAGGTCAACCGTCCGACGGCGCGGATAAGGATCAGTGGCGCGACGGCGCGGCACGGAATCCGTACTGCGACGGTCCGGGGTTCCGGGCATCGGGTGACCAAGCGCTTCGGCCAGAATTCTGATCAACTCCTGAGATAAAGTTCGATGCTGAAGCTGGGCGCGCCTCTTCAAAGCCTCCTTCATTTCGGGAGGAACATATGCACCGATCAGGACACCTTTTCTCTTCATAATCTTCCTTTCTGGTCTGAGATTAAATGGCTGGGATCAATCCGGCTGCTGAACAATAAGCAATGTAACAAATTACGGACGAGTGTTAAACCCTCGGCATTGTAGCACAGGGTTAAAAAAAGCCAAGTGCTGCGCGACAGGTTGTCAGGCCGGGGCATTTCGATGGGTGTTTCAGCCCGGGGCCGGGCACAGGATAAAAACTTGACAGTATTTGGAACAGGGTGTTAAGTTTGCGCGGCTGATTGATGCAGGAAGTATGGCTTTGATCAGTTATCTTCAGGAAGATCTGACCTGCTTTCAGTCCATATCCGAACAACTCTGAAACTGAACCCGGATGAGGCAAAACACAGACATGCTGGATGAGCGCAGCCGCGAGATGCTGACGCTGCTGGTTGAGACTCACGTCTTTACTGGTGAGCCGGTCGGATCGCGGACAATTTCGAAGCTGTCGAAGGAAGGGCTTTCGGCAGCGACCGTGCGCAATGTCATGTCTGAACTGGAAGACGCCGGTTTTCTCGAACAGCCGCATACCTCGGCGGGCCGCGTTCCGACTGATAAGTGTTACCGCTTTTATGTGGATCACGTAATTGATGCGACCCGGCTTTCCGGCGAGGATGAAGCCTTCATCAACCGCTGGATCATGGGTCAGGCCTGGACTAATCCTGAACGGCTGATGGCGCGGGCTTCGCACCTGCTGTCGCAGCTTTCAGACAATGTCGGAATTGTCGTGGCACCGAGCCTCGCACAGGATGTCATCAAACATATTGAGCTGATGCGGCTCAATGATGGCCGGATTCTGGTCATTACGGTCACGCGCACCGGACTGGTGCAGGATCGTCTGGTCAGGGTGGATGCTGATCTCAGTCAGCAGGAACTGGATCACACGGCCCGTTACGTTAATGAACACTTCAGCGGAATGACGCTGTCCGCGATTCGGGCCGAACTGCTCAGGCAGATGTCTGAGGAGCAGGCCCTGTATGATCGCCTGTTGCAGAATGCCGGAAAAATCTGGGAGCGCGGATTCAGCGAAAGCGATGATGCGGATGCTGACAATGACCCGGATGTGTATGTCGAAGGTGCGGCGAATATCGTTACCAAGCCCGATTTTGCCGACATTGAGCTGATGCGGAATCTTTTCAGAATCCTTGAGGAAAAGAGCCGCCTTGTCCGCATTCTGAACGAATGCCTTGAGGCCCGGTCTGTGCCGCCCGTGCGGGTACGGATCGGCGGCGAAAACAGTCTGCCCGAACTGCGAGGCTGTACAGTGATTACATCAAACTGGAGCTATGGTGACCAGGTGCTTGGCAGCCTGGCTGTGGTCGGCCCGACGAGAATGCACTATGCACGGATGATAAATGTGGTAAACTACGTCGCCCGCCTGATGGAGCGGGCGCTTTCAGGCATACCGGAAAGCGCTCTGAATTGAACAACCCCGCCTCCTGAGCGAACCTCGCCCCTTGTCGCTCTGAAATTCCCGGCCCCCGTTGTCAGCCCTGACCAGCTAAGTCCCGCGTTTGCTCGCTGGCTGAGAAAATCTGTATCAACGCTATGTCAGAAATCGCAAAGCAGGTGTCAGTACCAGAGCCTTCGACTGCTCAGACCGATCCCCTGCAGTCGGATGAAATTCTGAATTCGTGTGAGCCGTCAGAAGTGTCTTTGCCGGAAGACTGCGCTGATTCTGAGTGGCCATCGGCGTCAGAACCTTTGGCTGACCAGACCGGATTTGAGTACGAATACGAGATTGATGCCGATGCGCTGCTGGCCGATCTGGCTTCGTTGCAGCATCCGGCAGACCGCGAAAAAGAGCGGCTCGCGCAGGAAGCGGCTTCGACCCGGTCTGAACTCGCCGGACTGCGGGACAAGGTCAGGGAACTGGAAAATGAAATCAAACGGCAGCAGTTGAAAATCCGGCGGCAGCAGGTTGAGTTTGAAAATGCCCGTCACCGTCATCAGCACCGGCAGGAACTCGTCAGACAGCAGATGCAGGGTGAACTGATGCGGCAGGTGCTGCCCCTGATGGATAACTTTGAGCGGGCGATGGAACACGCGACGGCTGGTGAAATTAATGAAAATTTCGTGACCGGCGTCGTGCTGCTCTACAAGCAGCTTTCCGATCTGCTGGAAGAAAATCAGGTCGCTCCGATAATGTCCGTCGGGCAGGCATTTAATCCTGAGTTTCACGATGCTGTGATGGTTGAGGCATCTTCAGATTATGAGACGAACACTGTGATTGCTGAGTTTGAAAAAGGCTACACCATTGACCGGCGGGTTTTGCGCCCGGCGCGGGTCAAGGTGGCTGGCCGTCCGCAACATGACACGGAACAGGAATGCCCTGATGAATGAGAACAGTCCTCAGGCGGGCTGCTTCAGTCGCCATCGTTCATCATCCATTCTTCATTCAGGAAAAGTATGAGCAAGGTAATCGGAATTGATTTAGGCACAACCAACTGCTGCGTCTCCGTGCTGGAGGCCGGGTCTGCGCAGATTATTCCCAACAAGGAAGGCGGGCGCACCACTCCCTCAGTCGTCGGCTTTACGGAAAAGGGCGAGCGGCTGGTCGGTCAGATTGCCAAACGGCAGGCGGTGACTAATGCCGCCAACACCGTGTATGCCGTCAAGCGGCTGATCGGGCGCAAATTCAATTCGCCTGAAGTGCAACGGGCCTGCGACGCTTCACCCTTTGAGATTACTGAAAGCGGCAACGGCGATGCGCGCGTGCGCGTGATGAGCCGTGATTACAGCCCGTCGGAAATTTCAGCCATCGTCCTGCAACGGCTCAAATCGTGCGCCGAGGATTTTCTGGGTGAAACGGTTGACGAAGCCATCATCACCGTTCCGGCTTATTTTGACGACGCACAGCGCCAGGCGACGAAGGACGCGGGCAAGATTGCCGGACTCAATGTGCAGCGCATCCTGAATGAGCCGACTGCGGCGGCGCTGGCTTACGGACTGGGCCGCGACACGTCAGAACGCATCGTGGTTTACGATCTTGGCGGCGGCACGTTTGACGTTTCGATTCTGGAAATCAACGACGGCGTGTTTGAAGTGCTGGCGACTTCGGGCGACACCTTTCTTGGCGGCGAGGATTTCGATCATCGCATCGTGGACTGGATCGTCAAGGAGTTTCAGCAGGAAACAGGCATTGACCTGCGCGGTGACCGTCTCGCGCTGCAACGCCTGAAAGAAGCGGCTGAGCGGGCCAAATGCGATTTGTCGTTTGCGATGGAAACCAACATCAATCTGCCGTTCATTTCCGCCGATGCGATGGGGCCGAAGCATTTCAACAAGATGCTTTCGCGGACGCGCTTTGAGGAGATGATCAAAGACCTCGTCGAACGCACGCTTGACCCGTGCCAGAAAGCCTTGTGGGACGCCAAGCTCAAACCGGCTGACATTGACAAGGTGCTGCTCGTCGGCGGTCAGACGCGCACGCCGATGATTCAGCAGCGCGTGCGCGAAATGTTCGGCAAGGATCCGTCGGCGGAAATCAATCCTGATGAAGTGGTGGCCATCGGAGCGGCCATTCAGGGCGGCGTGCTGGTGGGCGAAGTCAAGGAACTGGTGCTGCTCGACGTGCTGCCGCTGAGCCTGGGCATTGAAACGCGCGGCGGACTTTTTACCCGCATCATCGAACGCAACTCGACCATTCCGCTTAAAAAGAGCCTGACTTTTACCACCGTCGCTGACAATCAGACCTCGGTTGAAATTCACGTTTTGCAGGGCGAGCGCGAACTGGCCAAAGCCAATCGCAGCCTGGCGAAATTTGAACTCGTCGGCATACAGCCTGCGCCGCGCGGCACGCCGCAGATTGCCGTGACTTTCGACGTGGATGCTGACGGCATCGTTAATGTTTCAGCGCGCGACAAGACGACCGGCAAGGAGCAGGCGATCAAGATTGTGCCGTCTTCGGGTCTTAATCCGGAAGAGATCGAACGCCTGATTGACGAAGCCAAACGCAGCGTGCAGAACGACCTGTCAATGCGCGAAACCATTCAGGCGCGCAACCGCCTGGACGGGCTGGTGCAAAGCACGCGGCGCAGCTTCAGCGAATTCGGCTGGATGCTGCCGAAGGAGCAGCAGGACAAGGCCCGCGAAGCTCTGGCCCAGGCCGAATTTGCGCTGAGCAGCGAAAAGCCTGAAGTCATTGTGAAAGCCTTCGACACGCTTGATGCCTGCGGCAAGCTGCTGACTGAAGCCATGTTCAGTTCAGCCGCGATGCCCGGCGTCAAGGAGATCGAAAGAAAAGTCGGCGAATAGCTGAAGTCCCTACCGACGCGGGGACGCGGGAACGCAGGCCGGACACAAAAGGTGAGAAATCACCGCGTCCGATCTGCCCCGCGTCCCCGCGTCAGTTTTTTGTGCTATGCTATGCGCCGTTTTCAAAATCATTCAGGAGGGGCAGACGAGTTTGAGCAAACGTGACTATTACGAAATTCTTGGAGTCAGTAAAACGGTCAGTGAACAGGAACTGAAAAGCGCTTACCGCAAACTGGCCATGCAGTTTCACCCTGACCGCAACCCCGGCGACAAAGAGGCCGAAGAAAAGTTCAAGGAAGCCGCCGAGGCTTACAGCGTTCTCTCAAATCCTGAAGCGCGCGCGCGCTATGATCGTTACGGACACGCCGGAGTCGGTTCTTCAGCGGCTTCAGCAGGCGCGTGGCCGGGCGGCGATTTCGGCAATTTTGAAGACATCCTGGGCGATCTGTTCGGCGATTTCTTTGGCGGGCGTTCCAATCGCAGGCGCGGGCCGCAGCGTGGTGCTGACCTGCGTTACGACCTGGAAATCACGCTCGAACAGGCCGCCACCGGTTACAAAACTCAGATCAAGGTGCCGCGCCTCGAAACGTGCGAAACCTGTCACGGCTCCGGCGCTGCGCCGGGCACTTCGCCGGTCACCTGTCAGCACTGCGCCGGAACAGGCCAGGTCAGATTTCAGCAGGGTTTCTTTTCGGTCAGCCGCACCTGCGGTCAGTGTCGCGGCACAGGCCGGATGATTGCCAGTTACTGCAAGAGCTGCCAGGGCGCAGGGATGATCGAACACGAACGCATGCTGGAAGTCAAAATTCCCGCAGGCGTTGATACCGGAGCACGCCTGCGCATCACCGGCGAAGGCGAAGCCGGGCCGCAGGGCGGGCCGCGCGGCGACCTGTACGTGTTCATTCAGGTGAAGGAACACGATCTGTTTGAGCGGCAGGGCAACAATCTTTACGTCAATGTGCCGGTCACTTTTTCGCAGGCGGCGCTGGGCGCTGAAATCACCGTGCCGACGCTCGACGGCGACACGACGCTGACGATTCCTGAAGGCACTCAGACCGGCTCAATCTTTTCAATCAGGGGCAAGGGCATTGTTTCATTGCAGGGGCACGGGCGCGGCGATCTGTTTGTTGTCACCACCGTGCTGACTCCGGCCAAACTCAACCGCGAACAGCGCCGTCTGTTTGAGCAGCTTGCCGAACTTGAAGAGAAGCAGCATCAGGCCCGGTCGCGCAAATTCAGCGACAAGGTCAAGGACATTTTCGGATAAATTGCGAAGCGGCAGGCGGAAGCCCGCTACCTCTTTTCCGCCTGCCTCTGGTTTGCCCCACACATTCATCCTCCACCATACAAAACGTCTGACTGATGAACGGGCAGTGTTCACAGGCCGGTGAGCTTGTCGAACCTGGCCCGAAAGTTTTCAGAGAAAGTGGTTCTGCTATGAGTTTGCTTCCGTCCCGACTGCTGCGGCCCGGCGCAGTGATTCTGCTGGCGCTGCTCTCGACCGGAGTTTTCGCCTTTATTCTCAGTTTTACCGCCACGCGCACCAGCGCCCGCAGCCAGACCTCGCAGCCGCTGACCGGATTGCGCGGCGAAGCTTTGCAGCAACGCCTGCGCGAGCTTGATGAAAAGCTGCAAAACCCGCGCCTGCTGCTGTTGCGCAATGCCGAATTCGACCCGCTCGAAAGCACGCCTGAACCTTTACGCATCGGCGGCCAGCGGCTTGAATCAACTTCAATTCCTGAAACCGCGCCGACGTTTTCAACTCAGCAGGCCGGGATGACGCAGCCCGCCGGGAATGCTTATTTCATCGTGCAGTATCAGGATCGCATCAGGACTGAATGGGCCGATGAATTGCGGGCGCGGGGCTATGAAATCGTCGGTTACGTGGCCAGCAACGGCTACATTGTGCGCGCGCCTCGTGCGCAGCAGAACCGCGCGCAGGCGGCACGGAATCTTGAAAGCACTGCGCCCCAGGTGCGCTGGGTTGGCGCTTACGGGCCAGGCCTCAAAGTCGAAAGCGAACTCGCGCAGATTGCCGACAGCATTGCCAGCGGCAATCAGACAAACCTGAACGCCGCGCCGTCGGTCGCGGTTTCATTTATGGCTTTTCGCGGTGAGACTTCGGCGGCGATTCGCGCTGCGCTGGCACAGGTCAATCCGGCTGATGCGCCCATTATTGAAGATCGCGCCGATCAGCGAACGTGGGGCGTTGTGCAGGTTTCGCCCGCCGATCTGCCGCGTGTAGTGACGGCGCTTGCTGCGGTCGAGGGCGTTGAATGGATCGAACAAAGACGCAGACACCGGCCCATGAATGACAGTGGCGTAAAAATCATTCAGACCGGCACGACCTTCAATGACACGCCGCTTTATCGCCGGGGACTGACCGGAGCCGGGCAGGTTTACGGCACGGCAGACACAGGCATTGATACCGACCACGCGCAGTTCAGATTGAGCGGCCAGGCCTCGGCGCAAACCCTGTCTTATGCCGTCAGCACGCAATCACTCGTCGGCGGGCTGCTGCCGGTCGGCATTACCAATCCGACAAACAAGATCATCGCTTATTACCTGCTTGGTTCCGGCCTGCTCATCAATAACGCGGCCAATCCGAACGGCGGCAAAACGCTCGATCCGAATCAGCAATCGGGCGGCTCTTATCGCAACGCTGTGGCCTATGACGACAATGACGGCTGGCACGGAACGCACACGACCAGCGTGGCCGTCGGGCGCGATTACAACGCCGACGGAACGGGCGCTGTGCCGGGTATTGCCACGCGCACGGCAGGCGACGGAATGGCCCCCGATGCCCGAATTGTTTTTCAGGACATCGGGCATCCGAGCGGCGAACTGCCCGGCGTTGATTTCATCAGCCAGGCGCTGATTCACCAGCAGGCTTACAGCAGCGGCGTGCGCGTTCACAGCAACAGCTACGGCCCGCAACCTCCTGTCACTTATGACACCGATGCGGCAGACGTTGACGACCTGATGTGGCGGCTGCGCGATTACACGATCTTCTTTTCAGCCGGGAACGACAGCGCGGGAACAGGGCAGGTGGCGAATGTTTCCAAGAATGACATTGTCGTAGCGGCGACCGATTCGCCAACCGGAAACGGTGATATTGAAAACCTGGCCGGTTACAGCAATCACGGCCCGACCGCAGACGGACGCATCAAGCCCGACATTGCCGCGCCCGGCACAGTGCGCGCGGCTACTGAAAACAGCGGGATTTCAGCTTCGCAATACGGCACAGGCGTTCAGACTTCGACCACTGCGCTCGATGCCGCAGTCAATCCGGCCAGCCCGAACAACAATCGCAACCTTTCAGTCATCAGCGGCACAAGCTTTTCATCACCGATGGCAGCGGGCGGCGCGGTGCTCGTGCGGCAGTATTTCACTGACGGGTTTTATCCGGGCGGCGCGGCAGTGTCGGCCAATGGCTTCAACCCGTCAAACGCGCTCGTCAAGGCTGTCGTGCTCAATTCGGGGCGCAATATGACGGGCCGCAATACGGCCAGCGACGGCACGGGCGGCGCGAGCGGGCCGCTGCCGAATTTCGGCCAGGGCTGGGGCCGGATGACGCTTGACGATGCACTTTATTTCGCGGGCGACCGGCGCGAATTGAAAGTGCTGGCCGACATCTGGAACGGCGCGCTGACGAGCGACAACACGCGGCCTGCGCCCAATGCCGCCATCACGACCGGCGAGACGCACACTTATCAGATCAGCAATGTCAGCACGGTTGAGCCGCTGCGCATCACGCTGGTCTGGAGCGACCCGAAAGGCGCGCTTTCAGCACAGCCCGTGCTGGTCAATAACCTCGACCTCGAAGTGACTGCTCCGGGCGGGCAGGTTTATCGCGGCAACGTGAACTTTGCGAATGCCTGGTCGCAGCCTGCCAGCGGCGCAGCCTTCGATAATAAAAATCCGGTCGAAGGCGTTTACATTCAGTATCCGCAACCCGGCACTTACACCGTCAAAGTCATCGGCGCGAATGTGCCTGGCAACGGTCAGTCAGGCGTCATCGCGCAACCAGGCAATCAGCCGATTGATTCAAACCGTCAGGGCTACGCGCTGATTGCGACCGGCAATTTCACGGCGGGCGCGCAATCGCTCGTCAGCCTTGTGGCAACGGCAGTCAGCGGCGGCGTCAATGCTGATCGTTTCATCAGCCGCAACGAAACCGCGACCGCGACGGTGACAGTCAGCAATCAGACAGTGGTTGCCGCGACCGGCGTCAGCGTGCAGCTTGCGGTGGATGCGGCCAGCCTGGTTCCGGCCAGCCTGATTCGCATCAACGGTCTGGCGGCAGGGCAGGCGGCCACGCTCAGTTACGGCGACATTGCCGCGCAGGCCAGCCGGACGCAGGCTTTTCAAATCACGCTGCTTGATGACGGCACAAACCGGGCCGGGCAGCAGATCACTTTCAATGTCACCATCACGCCTGCCAATGGCCTGGCCAGCGCCACGCAATTCAACATCACGGCAGCGCAGAAGATCATCACTTACCGCACCCGCTTTGAACCGACGGCTGATCCGGGCGGCAGCGGCATCATCGTCATTCCCGAATCGGCGTGGGGCGTGCGGCCTGACAATCCGAATCCGGCTCCGAACGGCGATTCATTCAATGGTTCGTGGCAACTGACCGCCGCGCAGAAAGCCTCTGCCGACGGTTCGACCGCGAGCCTGAGTGATCCGAGCGGAGTCGGCGCGAGTTACGGCGTCAGCACCACATCGAGAGTGTCAAGCGGAAGCGGCCCGGCGGGAATTTATGATGAGACGCGCTGGTGGACGACGAAAAAGATCGTGCTGCCCGGCCTCACCGTGGATCAGGCCAGCGACAGAATCTCCAATCCGGCGCAGGCCGCGCAGCTTGCCACCGTCATTGATTCGTATGATTTCGATCTGAAGGCCGATTTCAGCGGCGATGCGGCGCAGAACAGCGTCACCGATCTGTTTATGCTGCGCCTGCGCACTTATCAGAACACGGCTGCCATTTCAGGCGCGGATGACAGCGGATTTAACGGCAACACCTTTACCAACCTGTTCCGGCTTGATTCCCTGACGCAGACGACGGGCGGCTTTCAGCATTTCGGCGGGAACACCTTTATTGGCGGCGACGGAATTTTCGGCATTGACTCGCTGATACCGAACAATTCAGACGTGGCTTTCAGGCTGGAACTGCAATTCAGGCGCAATGGCGTGACGCAGACCGGCGATGGTGTATTTGTTGACAATCTCGCGCTGCGGCTGCGCGTCAATGACACCGCCGTTTATGCACTGCCAGCAGGCAGCAACGCGACTTCGGTAGACGCGGCCAGTTATGGTCGTGCCGTTGCGCCGGGTCAGATTCTGGCGACCTTTGGCAGCGGATTCCCGGCTGGAACAAATCTGAGTCTGGGCGTCACTACGCTGCCGCTGCCGGTGCAGCTTGGCGGCGTTTCAGTGCGCGTCAACGGCATCGCCGCGCCGCTGTTTTTCGTCAGCGTCAACCCCGCCGCGCCCGGCGCATTTCAGATCAACTACCAGTTGCCTTACGAAACCCCGCCCGGCGTGGCGCTCGTTGAAGTCCTCAACAACGGCGCGCCCGTCGCCAGCGAATTTCTGAACGTCAGTCAGTCTGCGCCCGGAGTTTTCACTTACAACGCAACGGGGGCAGGCCAGGCGGCAGTGCAGAATCAGAACTTTTCACTTAACGGCGATCCGGCGCAGATTCCGCAGGCCAGCCCTGCCGCGCGCGGGCAGTACATCATCGTTTACGCCAACGGTCAGGGCGCGCAGCTTGTCAACGCGGCAACTCAGCAGCCGCTCACGATTGCTTCGGGTTATCCGGCAACGGCGAATCCGCTGTATGCGACGCTCGCGCGGCCTTCGGTGACGATTGGCGGAGTCCCGGCCAGTGTTGATTTCAGCGGCCTGGCGCCCGGCTTTGTCGGGTTGTGGCAGCTCAATGTGCTGGTTCCGGCCAATGCGCCTGTAGGCACAGCCGTTCCGCTCGTGGTCAGCTTTAACGGCACGACCAGCGCGACCACGACTGTTGCAATCAATTGAATCCTGAAAGCAGCGGGCAGGCACATTCGGCGATGGCCTGCCCGTTTCTGAGTTCATTTGATGGCATCAGCGGATGGTGATCGTTACCGGATTGCTCGTCACTCCACCGCGAGAAACAGTGAATGAATAAGTCCCTGCGGTGATTCCGACCGGCAGTTCAATGTTGTATTGATTCAGGCCCACATAGCCCGGAGCCGTTCCTGCATATTGCGTGATGACTATTGCACCGTTGATCCTGGTCGTGACGCTGCCGTGAACATCATCAGGCGTTTCGGTCGCATCGCCGCCCAGACCTGTTCCGAAAACAGCAATGATGTTGGGCTGGCCGCCGGGTTGCGTGGCATTGAACGGGCCGGGAGCAAAAGTAAAGGCGTCGAGGGCCGCCGCCGCTCCCGAACCGCTGGCGTCGTAAGTGAAGATTGACGGCGCGGTGGCTTTGATGTCTGTCTTTCCGATGGCCGCAAAACCGTTTCCGTTACTGATCGTCACTGTCGCGGGGCCGGTCGCAATTCCAGCCGGAATTTCATAGTTGACCTGACCGGGCGAAACATAGAACAGCGGAGCCAGTCGTTCGACACCGTTGCTGTCGCGGATTTTCACCGTCGTTCCGGCCAGCGTGGTCGGCAGCGGCTGTGAACTCGCGCCTTCCGTGCCGGTGGCCAGTTGAATGCCAAAGGCCGCGACGATTGATTTCTCAACGAGGGCATCAAGCGAATAACTGGCGGCAGAAACCGAAGTCTCCTGGTTGACCAGCGCGTTGCTCGCATACACGCCATTGAGCGTCGCCGCATAAAGCGTTGCTCCGCTGACACAGAAGCCATAGCTGTGACGCGAATCAAATCCGGCATTGAACAGACTCCAGCTCTGGCCGCTGTCGGTCGAACGCATCACGCCGATGCCTTTGCCCCCGGAGGCATAAATGACCCCGCCGTTCGCACAGAGCGTAAAAACATACGGATTGGTGAAACCACCGACAGACCGCGTCCACGTTTCGCCGTTATCGGCTGAGCGGTAGATGGCCTGGTCCCAGACCGCGGCGAGCAGCGTGTTGCCGGTGGTTGTCATCGCAAAAATCGGGCCGCCTGGCAATCCTGCGCCAGTTACCGCCGACCAGTTTTGTCCCTGATCTGACGACCGCAGCACGCCTTTGTCATCAGTGCTGACGAACAGATTGCTGCCCAGGACGACGAGATCGTTGAGATTCAGACTGGTCAGTCCCGTGCTGGCGGCTGTCCAGTTCTGACCGCTGTCGGTCGAACGATAGACGCCTCCTTTATAGACTGCGGCATACAGCGCACTGCCCGACTGAGCGATGCGCGTGACACGGCCTGAAGCCAGCCCGTTGCTGCTGCGCGTCCACGACTGCCCCGGACTGGTGGTGACGTAAACTCCGAAAGAAGTTCCCGCGAAAACCCTGCCGTCATAGGCCAGGAAATTGTAAGCCGTGACGCCGGGCAGGTTCGTCCGGGTCCACGTCTGCCCGTCATTGGCTGAAACCAGCGCGCCGTCATCCACACCGGCATAAAGCACGCCGTTGTCCTTGAAGACTGCGTAGGTAGTCCGCGCGTTCATTCCATTGTTGATCGTTTCCCACGTCGCCCCGCCATCAGACGAGCGTGACATGCCGTCCATGAACGCACCGGCGAAAAGCTGATTCCCGCTGCCGGCCAGAGAAAAGAAGCCCCACGCGAAAGTGCCCCGGTACAACAGGCTCCAGTTCGCTCCTTCATTGAGGATGATTCCGTTGTCCGAAGCCGCGTAAAGCTTTCCGCCATTCGGCAGCAGCCGGTGAATCCCATTGAAGTATCCGGCAGGAAAACTCGCTGCGAGTCCGTTGCCCACCCGCGACCAGTTCTGACCGTTGTCCTGTGAAACATAGACTTCGTTCGGTGTGGTGGCAGGAGAGCCGTTTGCAGTCCCGGCATAAAGCGTCGTGCCGCTGGCGGCCAGCGTGGAGATCCGCAGAAAGGTGAGGCCGTTGTTGACCGGCGACCAGTTATTGCCGTCAGTCGAGACAAAGACGCCGCCACCGTCAGTGCCCGCAAATAAATTTCCCCCGATGACGGCCAGCGATGTCACGTTAAGGCTGGTCAGCCCTGTCGTGCCGGATTTTTCCCAGAGGGCGGGGTTATCAGTCAGTCGCAGGATGCCCTGATCTGTTACCCCGGCATAGAGTCTGCCGTTGAAGACCGCAAAGTCTTTGACCGTGAAAGAAGGCGGAGGAACTGGATTAAAGGCGTAAAACGTCCAGGTCTCACCTCCGTCCTGCGAATCGAGAATGATGTTGTTGTTGAGGCCGGCGTAAAGTCGGCCATTGAAAGCCGCCAGAGCCTGAATTGAGTTGCCTCGGAAGGTGCCTTTCACCTGCCAGCTCTGGCCATTGTCGGCAGAGACAAAGATGCCGCCATCGTAAGTTCCCGCGAAGATTCTGCCGTTATAAACGAGGAGTGAACGAATTGATCCCCCGGCAGGGCCGATATTTTTCCAGATGCTTTCCATCTGATCAGTCCTGAAGTACGTCAGGGGCATAAACGGCATCCCCTCACAATTGTTGGTCTGGCCGGTCGGCACTGTGAGGGTTAGTCTGTTTCCCTGCAAATTCCACTTGAAGACATTTTTCCCGGTGCAACTGGTGGTGTCCAGGGGCGTGGTGAATTCCAGATTGTCACCTGAAACTGCATAAGTTCCGGTCGCCAGAGGACGGACGTTATAGCCGGAGACAAATGTGCCGCCTTCCCGCAGCACGAACCAGAATTCGCCTGGCTGGAATGGGAACAGCAGACCGCTCGGCAACTCATTGACGAGCGCCGTGTATGTGCCGGGGGGAATCGTCGCGCTTTGCGCCCGACCTGAAAAATCGAATAAATAAACGGCCATCACGAGCAGCCCGCTGAGCGTGACAACCATCGGCAACCTGTGTTTTGAGGTTTTACGGGTGAGCATAATTTCTTCCTTTCTCCCGGAGAGGTATTTCGGCTGTTTCAGGGAGCAGGGCTGGCACTCGTTTATCCAGTTCGTCGGTCTCAGGTACAACAATCTGAAGGCTCACTAAAACGGCAGGAATCCACTCTGCCTGATCTTTCAATAACCGACTGAAGATGCGCCTGATCTTTCTGTGCGTCTTTTCGCACGCTGTCTGCGCTGATTTCCTCAGTTTCTCGCATGGTTTCTGGATAAACTCTGTTTTATTAATGGAGCAACTGTTGTTCCAGGTATGCTGAAATGGAAGGTGGTGATTCAGGATCGAATTACGACCTGATGAATCAGGTGTCGGGATGTTCTGACTGATTCGGCCTGGTCAGATTTATTTTCGGAACATTCAGGCCAATTCGCGTAACGGTAAATCGTGATGGCAAATGGAATATGTGATTGACAGGCACTGCCGGTTTGCATAGACTGCACGCGCCTGACACGACCTCCATTCAGTTTGAGCAGCAACAGGGATTATCCATTCTCACAGACCCCCAGCCTGACTCTTCCCGTTTGTTGCATCCGGCAATTTCTTGAACCTGACAGCTCCGCTGGCGGAGTCTGAATCGGACTGTTGATTCAGCGACTCAGCGCGGCTGTGCGTTTTGGTTATTGATGTGACCTGCCAGTTCGCGCCTCTGCGCTTGCCTCCCGGCAGTCATTGCCTCCATCAGTAATTCATCCGACCCTCATCATCTGGTGCCCCTGCAACCAATCCGGAGACAATTGGAGTTACACGCAATGCACACCTCACTTATCAAATCTTACTCACAGGCACTGCTGCTGCTGGCGGTGATGATGCTGGGGCAGGCGCTGGCGCTCGGAGCCGATCCGGGCACTCCTTTCCCGCCCGGAGCAATCAGCGATCAGCAGGCAGGCTCAGTGCTGATCTTCAACTTTTACACTTCGAGCGCCTCCAATCCGAATGCAGAAAACTCGCGCATCAATCTGACCAATACCAGCGACACTGCCAACGCGGCGGTTCATCTCTTCTTTCTGGAAGGTTCGTCGTGCAGCCCGGCTGATTATTTCATCTGCCTGACCCCCAATCAGACGACGACGGTCAATGCGGCGGAATTTGACCCGGGCACGTCGGGTTATGTCCTTGCCGTAGCCGTTGACCCGGCCACCGGCTGGCCGGTCAGTTACAACCACCTGATCGGAGACGCTTACATCAAACTGGCGAGCGGTTATCAGGCCAACCTGGCGGCTGAAGCTGTCGCGGCGCTCAGGCCTCCGCAATACGACGCGTCGCAAAGCACCGCCGCGCTCAGGTTCAATGGCGTTGAGTACGGGCAACTGCCGCTTGCGCTGGCGGCTGACAGTCTGTCCAGTCGTGAGGACGGCACCCTGACGATGCTGATCGTGAACAATCCGACAGGCGATATGACGGTGCTGGGCAATCCGGTCGGAACGCTGTACGGAATTATGTATAACCAGCTCGAATCACCTTACAGCTTCACGCTCAAAGCGCCATTGTGCCAGCTTACCGGAGTGCTGAGCGATCAGTTCCCGCGCACTACGCCGCGCTTCAGTCGCATTGTGCCATCGGGTTCAGTCGGCTGGATGCGGTTCTGGTCAATTGACAGCCATCCGATCACCGGCGCGCTGCTGACCTTCAATCAAAGCGCAACCACGAACCCGGCAGCTTACAGGCAGGGGCGCAATCTGCATCACCGGACATTCGTGGCTTCGGCCATTACGACGATTCCGGTCTTTCCGGGAAACTGCGGCTGAACGGCTGCGTAATTGGCGCGGATTGCAGGCCGGTGTCCGTGAAGTGTTGCGCGAGGGGGCCGACACCTCACGGACATTCAATTGAAAACTGATGTGAAAAGGCCGGGCTGTCACGCCCGGCCTTTTTGCTGCTCCGGCTCAATTGAGGGAATCATCAGGGGCCGGGCTTCATACACGCGGTATTATCGCCGAGCGGAGTAAAGGTGGAATACGACGTTCCGGCAGTGCCTGAGGTGTTGTCAGCCATCACCACTCCATCCGCCAGCACGACGCCGCAGGCGTAAGTCGTTCCGTCGGCCATCACGACCCCATCCGCCATCACGACCCCGTCAGCCATGACGACGCCGCTGCCGCTGATCGTCACCGGGCCGGTTTTCAGGCTGATGCCGGATGAGAGCAGGGAAGTGTTCTGCACCAGTTTGCCTGCTGAAATCATCGTCGCATCAGCCATTACGACGCCGCTGCCATAAATGCCCTGCCAGTAATTCATCAGACTGTCGCCATACAGCACGCCGTAATTGGTAATCAGACCCCGACCCCAGGGAATCAGATTCGGCTGCCCGCTCAGCGAGGAGGCCTGAATCGCCGGGAGCGGATTGTTGACCATCTGCGTGCCTTTGGTCAGGCCAGCCAGACTCGGTTTGAGGCAGTTGAGCAGATCAACTGCGCCCATCACGTTCAGCAGCCCTGCGCCCTGTTCCAGCGTGTTCGCGTTTTTGAGCGGCTGCGCGGTGTACATCAGAATCGCTTTGGCCAGACCTGGCGTCAGGTCGGGGCGGGCATAAAAGAGCATCGCGGCAGAACCGCTGACCACTGGTGCGGCCATCGAGGTTCCGCTCATATACATCACGCCTGAATCTGACGGCACGCCCGTCGCGGTCGCATTCAGCGTCGGATATTGTTTGACCACACTGCTGCTGTTGGTTGTTGACGAAGCCGCGAGCGCGCCGACGATTTTGTTGCCCGGCGCAATGATGTCCGGTTTGCTGAGATTGTCGTAGCGTTTGACGCCCTTACTGTCCACATAATAGCCGCGCGTCGGCCCGCGTGAACTGTAAGTCGTCACCGCGTCATCGCTGCGGTCATCAGTGCCGAAGGTATTGGCCGCGCCAACGGTCAGCACCGACGGATCAATGCCCGGTGAATTGATGCCGCCATAAACCTTGTTGCCATTTGCGTCGCGTCCGTTATTGCCCGCCGCTGCCACTACCAGAATCCCGGCGTTATAAGCCTTGCGCGCCGCCAGGCAGAGCGGATCGTTTTTATAACTGTCTTTGGCCGGAGCGCCGAGGCTCAGGTTGATGATGCGAATGTTATAAGTCGCCTTGTTGGTAATGCACCAGTTGATGGCATTGATGACATTGCTCGTTGCGCCCTGACCCTTTTCATCCAGCACGCGCAGGTTGAGCAGGCTGGCGTCATAACCCGGCGCCTGGTAGTACCAGTTGAGCTGATCGCTGCCCGATGACATCGAAGCCACGTGGCTGCCGTGCCCGTAGAGGTCGGCGGTTGTGCCCTTGCCCGTGAAATCCTGATTGACGATGACCCGGTTTTTGGTGTTCCAGGTGTTGATGAACAGCTTGTGTGTGGCGTCAATTCCGCTGTCGAGAATGGCAATGCCGATGCCTGCCGACGAGCAGTAAGTCAGGTTGTAAACACCGCGCCAGGCATTACGGGCGCCGGTCGTCGTGGCCAGATGTTCTGACTGCATGGCCGTGATCGGACGATCAGGACTGAGATATGAAAGACTGCTGTCGGCGGCCAGTTCCCGCACGCGCTCGCGCGGAATTTCAAGGGTGACGAGTCCGAGTTCACCGACTGACTGCACGACGCGGCCACCGACTCCGGCCAGTCTGGCCTTCATTGCGCTGGCTGAAGCAAAGTCATCAAGCTGTGCAATCAGCCGCACCCTGCCATCACTGGCGGCGGGCAGTCCTGAATCAGAATCAGGGCTGGCAGCATTTTTCTGCTGCCGCTGCTTTCGCGCCAGCGCGAGTGTGCCGGTGCTGGCGGCAGGTTTTTCATCTGCCGCATCGAGCGCCTGCTCAAGATCGGGCGACAGCTTGCGCGCCCTGGGCGTGTCGGCCTGTCGCTGAAGCTGCTGATTGCGACGCTCCTTCAATGTCTGTCCTGAGTTTCCGGCAAAGACTGGCTGAATTGAGAGCAGGGCGATAAAAAATAATGAGAGATATGTGCGAGTAGTTCTGGGGGAAATCATTTTCCTGTCTCCTTTGAAGACTGCATTGACTGGCTCCCTTCTCTGCCGGATTCTGTTCGTCCGGCTTGCGTGTTATTCATTGCGAATGCCGGGCCACACGAATCTGAGCGGATAAGAATGAGCGGCAAGTCCTTGTGGTGCAGGCGGGAATGGCTGACAGGCGCGGCGCTGAGCGGGGTCACTGCCTCAACCGCTCTGCCACCACACTGAATGATCCGATTGAACGATCTGTCAGAATGACCGAAGGCTGGCTTGTCCTGCGCGGCAGAGTGGCGTGTGAACTTTACTGTCAGGATCTGTTCACGGCAGCAGGCAGTGACGCATGAAAAAAACGGCGAAGGGTTTCTGCGATCATTGAAACCCTTCGCCGCCGGATTCAACTGATGACTGATCCTGTGACTGACTCAGGCGTGTGAAGCTGCCGCCGCAGCGACCACTTTTTCAGCCGCATCTTTCATGCCATCGGCCACTGCGAAATTCATGCCCGATTCCTTCAGCACGCGCTGACCTTCCTCAACGTTGGTGCCTTCGAGGCGCACGACAATCGGCACCTGCACATTCAGCTTGCGGGCTGCTTCAACGACGCCGCGCGCGACCATATCGCAGCGCACGATGCCGCCGAAAATATTGATCAGCACGGCCTGCACGTGCGGGTCAGCAAGCAGGATGCGGAAGGCGTTTTCAACGCGCTCCTGCGAAGCGCCGCCGCCGACATCCAGAAAGTTGGCCGGTTCGCCTCCGGCCAGCTTGATAATGTCCATCGTCGCCATCGCCAGGCCCGCGCCGTTGACCATACAGGCGATGTTGCCATCAAGTTTGATGTAGTTGAGATCGAACTTTGAGGCTTCGATTTCGAGCGGCGCTTCTTCGTTGAGGTCGCGCAGTGCCTCAAATTCCCTGTGCCTGAACAGCGCGTTGTCATCGAAAGTCATCTTGGCATCGAGCGCGTAAAGGTCGCCGTCTTCAGTCAGCAGAAACGGATTGATTTCAACCAGCGACGTGTCGAGTTCGACGGCGGCTTTGTAAAGCGCCAGCATAAACTTTGTCGCCCTGCCGACCAGTTCCGGCGCAAGGCCGAGACCGAAGGCCAGCTTGCGCGCCTGGAATGCCTGCATCCCGACTGCGGGATCAATGTATTCCTTCAGAATTTTTTCGGGCGTGTGAGCGGCGACTTCCTCAATGTCCATGCCGCCTGCCGATGAAGCCATAAAGACGAGCCTTGACAGCGCGCGGTCAAGCACGATGCCAAGATAAAATTCCTGTTTGATCTTCAGGCCTTCTTCAATCAGCAGGGTCTGCACAAGGCGGCCTTCGGGGCCGGTCTGATGCGTGACCAGGTTCATGCCGAGAATGGAACCGGCGAGGTTCGTCACATCTTCGGCGGTGCGGGCCAGTTTGACGCCGCCGCCCTTGCCGCGACCTCCGGCGTGAATCTGCGCTTTGACAACGACCGGCAAACCGAGTTCGCGGGCTGCGGCTTCAGCCTCTTCAACCGAGCGCGCGACGCGCCCGCGCGGCACTTTGACATCGAACCGACGCAGCAGTTCCTTGGCCTGGTATTCGTGGATTTTCATGCGATCCTCAAATGTCTGAATGATTCAGGTGGATTAGTTGTTCAGAATTACAGCGACCGCTGGTTTTTCACAAGGAGCGCAGGCGTCGCGGCCTGCTTTCACAATACCGGATCAGATTTCAGCTCAGGGTGCGGAATCACCAGTGTGGCGCGATTTGCCAGAATCGCGCGGTTCATGCAACGGGCCGATGAGGGATGCCGCGCGATTCTGGCAAATCGCGCCACACTTCCCGGATTCACAATTGAAAGCTGATCGAAATATCAATACTAAAAATGCCTGGCGCAAAACTCAGGCAGGCCGCGACGCCTGCGCTCCGTGTGAAAAACCTGTGCGGAAGAAGGCGCGAGTTTACGGGGCGGTTACTCAAAAATCAAGAAAGGCTCTCATCTGCCTGTGCCGCGCCTTCAATCGTTCATGAGAACTGAAATGAGAAACTGAAAAAGTCGCTACAGGGTTTCGTTCTCCAGCCCGTCTGCCTTGAGTATCAGGGCCTCGTTCGCTAAGATGCCCGGTCAGGCGAGCGTTTTGCACCTACTCCGCAGATCACTCTCAGGCAGCTAACGCCGAAATTCAAAAACTGGTGAAGACACTGGTCAGCGCAAATCAGTTGGCGCGTCTGTGTATTCAGTGACCGGTGGTCTGACACCTGAGACAAAATTCAAACGGGAACACAAGCAAATGAGCGATCACATTGAACCGACTGATTCCGGTACGCCCGAACGGCGGACTTTTCTGGCGGTGCTGACTGCCGGAATCGGCACCATCATCACTGCCGTGATGGGCATTACCATCGGACGCTTCACCATTGCTCCGGCCTTCTCAGGTTCAAATGAAGCCATCTGGACCGAGGTCGGGCCGATTGATGAGATTGATGAGAACAAGCCGGTCAGGCTGAGCGTGCTGGTGTCGCAGAAAGCAGGCTGGGGCAATTTCAATGCGCAGCGTCCGATCTGGGTGATCAGAAAGGGCGATGCGTTCACGGTCTTTTCGGCAGTCTGCCCGCACCTCGGCTGCACGGTGAACACCGCGAATGAAAAATTCGTCTGCGCCTGTCACAACAGCCGCTGGGAAACCGATGGCCAACTGACGGGCGGCCCGTCGCCACGCGGTCTGGACACGCTCGAACATCGCGTTGAAAACGGCGTGCTGCAGGTCAGGTATCAGGATTTCAAACAGGGAGTCGCCACTAAGGAGGCGGTGAGCTGATATGGAAAAAAGCCCCTCTCGACTGGCCAGACTCTATGACTGGCTCGATGAACGCACCGGCATCAAGGCGATTATGCACGAGATGCTGGATGAACCGATTCGCGGCGGCGCGCGCTTTGCCTACGTCTTCGGCAGCGTGCTGCTCGTGCTGTTTCTGTTGCAGGTTGTGACCGGCGGCTTTCTGACGATGTATTACGTGCCGAGCGCCGATCACGCGCACGCGAGCGTGTCATACATTCAGAAGGCCGTGCCGGGCGGCGCACTGCTGCGCGGCATTCATCATTACGGCGCAACCGTGATGGTCATTGTTGCGGTGCTGCACGTCTCGCAGACTTTTCTTTTTGGCTCGTACAAAAAGAAACGCGAGATGGTCTGGGTTTCCGGCGGGCTGATGATGCTCCTGCTGTTCGGCTTTGCCTTTACGGGTTATCTGCTGGCGTGGGATCAGGCCGCTTATTTCGGCACGAAGGTCGGCACTTCGATTGCGGGTGAAATTCCGGTGGTCGGGCCGATGCAGCAGCGCATTATGCTCGGCGGCAACGATCTGACGACGCTGACGCTGTCGCGGTTTTTCACGACGCATGTTTTTCTGCTGCCGCTCGGACTTGGCGCGCTCGTCGCGCTGCACGTCTTTCTGTTCCGCAAGGCCGGGCCTGCCGGGCCTTATCACGAACGTGATGACAAGAAGGTTGAGCGGTTCTTTCCGAGGCAGGTTTTCAAGGACACGGTGGCCATTGGCCTGACCTTTGCCGTGCTGGTTTTTCTGGCGCTGAAAGTTCCGGCTGAACTGGGGCCGGAAGCCGATCCGACTTCGGATTATCTGGCGCGGCCACCCTGGTATTTCATGCCGCTCTTTCAACTGCTGAAATATTTTCCAGGCAAGCTGGCCATTGTGCCGACGGTGCTGCTGCCCGCGTTTGTTTTCGGAATGCTCTTTGTGCTGCCCTTTATTGACCGGCGCACTGAACGGCATCCGCGGCGTCGGCCATTTGCGATGTTCTCGCTCGCGCTGGTATTAATCGGCTCGCTCGGTCTGATCGGGCTGGCGAAGTATCAGGATCGGCGCGATCCCGAAGTCAGCAAAAAACTGAAGGCGCAGGAAGAGGAGATGCACGACTTTTTCAATGCGCCGTTTGAGCCGCAGCAGATTGGCGCAGCGCCAGCCAGAAAAGTTGAGCCTGCCGGGCCGATTGCCGATCCGCCACCGGCTTATGTCGAAAGCTGCGCCGATTGTCACGGCGCAAAGGGCGAAGGCGATTCAGCGCCGGGATTAATTGGCGTGGCTGGCAAACCCAGACGCGGAAAAAATGATCTGATGCACATCATGATCAACGCCCGCAGTTACGGGCTGAAAAAACCGATGCCGAAAGCGTTCCCCGACATTTCGGATGAAGACAAAATGAAGATTGTGGAATGGATGGAAAGCCTGAAGGCCAAACAGAACTGATGTAATCAGCCGTTCAGGCTGAGACTGGACAAGGAGAATACTTCATGAAAAATGCACGTAAATTGAAATGGTCAGTGATCGCAACTGCAATTGTAACTGCCGTCATGGTCTGGGCCGGAACCGGCCTGACCGCTTCATCCGCAGCGGCTCCGGTCGCCCCGGATGCCAATGCCATTTACACTGCCAAATGCCAGAAATGTCATGGCGCTGATGGCAAGGGCGTTCCGAAATACAAAAAGTCGGGCCAGAAGGAATTCACCGATGCGCAGTGGCAGAAGTCGCAGACTGATGCCCAGATTGCAGCCGCCATCAATAACGGCAAGGGTGATTACATGCCAGCATTCAAGGGCAAACTGACGCCCGACGAAGTGAAGGCGCTGGTCGCCAAAGTTCGTTCATTCAAAAAATAGCTGTTGCCCCGCCTCTGCCTCAATTCCACATTCTGACAAAAGGGACGCGCGCTGGTGCGTCCCTTTTTTTACGAAGCAGCATCGGCAGCCTCAGAACCCCGGATGAACACAGGACTGCGAAAGACGGTGTCTGGAGTTCCAGCTTTAGCTGGCTGCGTTCCAGTCAGAAAGAACCAGCTAAAGCTGGAACTCCAGACACCGTCTTCTGAAGCGGTCTGATGCTTTGAATGTCCCGGTGTTGTGTGGTGACTTATGACTGGCTGGCTGAGGTGTGATCGTGGACGATCTTCCAGCCGTCATTGAAGCGGCGAAAAATGAGCGTGAAAAGTCCGCTCGGTTTGCCGCCCTTTGAAAGGGTCAGTTCATAACGGCCTCTGACAAAGGCTGCGTCACGACCTGCCGGAGTGATGTCATAGATCGTGAATTGCAGGTGTCCCATTTCACGACCTTCAGACTGGTAATTTTTGCGGTAACGTTCAAGCGTTGCTTCCCAGCCTGACAATCTGGTGCCGCCTGAAAAAAAGGTCAGTTCCGGCGAACGCCAGTAACCTTTCATGAATTCCTCGATCTTGCCGGCATTCCAGGCCGCGACCTGGGCATCAAGCACGGCGCGGATTTCGGATTCGGGGCCGGATTTGCGGGCCTGCGCGGCTTTGCCGGAAGCCGCCTTATTCGTCGGATGGGCGAGGGTGACAAGACTGATGACAACGCAAAGCAGAACGGACGGAACGAGTCTGTGAACTGGCATGCCGATTCTCCTGAAACAGTGTTGTTTATTTTCGTCTGGGAACTTTGCTGACGGGCTGACTATACCGCAACCCGACTTTAACGAGAATCGGCGCGCCGGGTCTGGTGGCGACGCGATAAATTGTCTGCGGGCCGGGATCGTCCTGCGTCAACTGGCGGGTCGCATCGGCTCCGGCCTGCTGTTCGGCCTTTGTCCAGGTTTTGCCCGCGCCATTGGCCATTTCAAAGTGTTCGGTCTGCGCGCTCCATTTTTTTTCCCATTCCGCGACCTGATCGGGACTGAGGGCGAGCGATTTCGGGCCGATGGTGACGCCTTCGAGCGGTTGCGATGTGACCAGCACGGTCAGCATTTCGCCGGTCTGATCGCCGCGTGACTGGCGCATGGTGAAAAAGTTCGGGCGATCATCCTGGCCGGGAATTTCAATGATCGTACCCGCTGCCACCTGATTGTCGCCGTTGCGCGTGCGGGTCGTCGGAAAGATCAGGTAAGGTTCACCGAGCGAACCATCGGCGTAACGTTCGCGGTCAATGACGTACAGATAACCTGATTGCGGCGACTCGAAACTGAAACGCACGCGTTCGCCCATGCGCAGCGGCGTTTCGGCTGAGACTCGTTCCGGCGTCCATTCCGCAGCATTTTCGCCTTCCTGCACGATGATGCGCGCGCCCGTGTCGGCGCTGCTGGCCGGACGCAGCCGCCAGATCGTCAGGCCAAGCTGACGATAACCGGCTGAGTCAGCGGCAGGCGCTTCAGCCGCAGCCTTGCTGCCCGCGCGACGATAGACCGGCTTTTTTGCGCCGGTCGCCGATTTCGCCGGGCGCGCTTTGACAAACTCTTCAGGATAAATCTGCCGCGTGGTCCCTTCCTGCGCCAGGGCTGGCAGACCACACAAAACAACCGCACAGAATGTCACTGGTAACAGGCATCGCAGGCTGATCCGCATAAAGATTTCCTCCTGTCTGGTCAAGCGCAATTTGCGAACTGATTCCCTCAACAGGATTCACTTTATTTCCATTCGCCCTGAATCACAAAGGCCGCCCAGTAATAAGGCGCTGACCATTGTTTCTGTTTCCACAGGGCAAGCTGCGCCGAGCGCAGCGCGGAGGCCGGAGCTTCGCCGCCTTTGAGCATCTGCTGATAAAGCTGCGTCATCAGTTCAGAGGTCGCCTGGTCATTGACGTTCCACAGGCTGACGATAACGCGCCTTGCGCCCGCATACATAAAGCTGCGGGTCAGACCGACGAGGCCTTCGCCCCTGATCTCTTTGCCAAGTCCGGTCTGGCACGCGCTCAGCACGACGAGTTCTGCCGGAAGGTCGAGATTGTAAATTTCATTGGCGCGCAGAAAACCATCCTGCGGTTTGCCCTGTTCATCAACAAGCGACAAAACGAGCGCCGAAAAGTCCGGACGCTGACTGTCGAGCCAGCCGTGCGTGGCAAAGTGCAGGTAACGATAGCGGCTCAGTTCGGCGCTCATCGCGGTAGCGCGGCTGGCCCTGAAATCAACGGCTCTGAAGCTTTCGCTTTTTGGTGTGAGCGAGAGAATCTGATCCGCCTCCTGGCGCGTGAAAGGCAGGCGCGGCACTTTCAATCCGGCGAAGGATTTCAACTGACCGGCCTTTTCTTCCTCGTGTTCGATGAGGCGCGCCGCCGTGACCCTGTCGGTTTTGACCGCAGCCCTGACCACGCGGATTCGGCTGCGTTCATCATCGGCGCTGAAGACCGGATCGGCGATGACCGCCAGCATTTTCGGCGCAGGCTGACGCCCCGCGAGTTCACGCCGGATCACATCCAGCGTCGAAGCCGAGGGCAGAGTGATGATTTCGTGACTGGCGATCAGCGGTTGTCCGTTGTCCGTTGTCCGTTGTCCGTTGTCCGTCGGGCGTAGTGCATTGCCTTTGACAACTGACAACTGACTACGGACTACGGACGGCTCCGGCAGCGCCGCAAACGGCACATACTGCAACGCGCCGTCAGCGACGATGAGCAGGCGTTTGATGCCGGGGCGCGAAACTTCGGGAGGCAGAATCAGCTTTGAGAGTTCACGCGCCGCTTCAGGCAATTGTTCATCGGCCTGACTGATGCGGGCCAGTTTTTGCGGCGTGGTTTCGCCTCTGACGATGCGGCTGCGCGCGGTCAGCAGGTGGTAAAAATTTGTTGCGGTCTGATTGATCAGTTCCTGCTTCGGCAGTTCGTGCGTGGTCAGTGAATTTGTGGTGACGGCCCACAGAAAGCTGCGCTCCTGGCCGAGCGAATATTCAAGCAGCAGCGTGTCCGGGTCGAGCAGTTGCTGAATCTCGCGCAAGCCGAGCGGCTGCGGCTGAGTCACGGCGGCATAACGCGGGCTGCTCTGGCGAATGGCCGCTTCAACCTGCTGATATTCGGTTTCGAGCGCGCTGATCTCTTTTTTCAGCGCGGCAAGCTGTTCCGATGAATTGCGCTGAGTCAGGCGCGTGGCTCTGGCATTGAGCAGTTGCGTCAGTTCGCGTTCGCGCGCCAGCAGTTTCTGATCCACGCCCTGGCGAAAATCAACGCGGGCTTCCGAAAGCAGTTCGAGCAGCGAACGGGCGCGGGCGCGCTCACTGACCTGCAGCGCCTCGGCGTCGTGTCCGGCTGCTGGTTCAAGCGCGTGCAGCCGCATCAGCACGTCAATGTACAACTGATAAGAATCCTGCCGTGAAGCAAGAAAGGAAGCGCGCAACTGCTGGCTGCTGACCCCGGCGCGGACTGTTTCAACCAGCGTCAGTGCGGCCTCGACGTGACGGCGCGCTTCAGCGAGGTGGCCGCGCTGAAGTTCGGCGCGCGCAAGGCCCTGAAACATTTTCGCCTGATTCTGCCGGTCTCCGACCTCGCGGAAAATTTCGAGCGCCTGGGTTTCAGTCTCAATCGCTTTTTCAGCCTCACCGAGCAGCGTGTAAACCATTCCGATGTGGCCGAGGGTGAGAGCTTCGCCGCGCCGGTCGCGCGTTGCGCGCCTGAGCTGGAGCGACTGACTGAGGCTGTCGAGCGCCCTGGTCTGCTCGCCCAGGGCGGCCCAGGCGATGCCCAGATAATTGAGCGTTGCGCCTTCGCCGCGCCGGTCACCACTGGCCTGCTGAAGGGAGTGAGCCTGGCTGTAAATTTCAATGGCCTTTTTCAGATCGTTGCTGAGCGTGAAGGCGTAACCCAGGTTGCTCAGCGTATTGGCTTCGGCCCGCTTGTTGCCAATGGCCCTGAGCAATGGCAGCGCCTGCTGAAAGTATTCAATCGCCTTGTCCGGTTCACCGAGGCCGTTATAAGCCACCCCGATATTGTGCAGCGTCAGGGCCTCACCATCACGATCTCCGGCGGCGCGGTAAAGCGGGACAGCCTGAAGGTAATACACCAGCGCCTTCTGCCAGTCGGCAAAATCGTTGTGAATCTTCCCCAGATTATTGAGGACGCTGGCCGCGCCGGATTTGTTCTGCTGCGCGCTGAAAAGCGGCAGCGCCCGTTCATAATATTGCAGCGCTTTCTGCGATTCGCCGAGAACGTCACAGGCTCCGCCGAGGTTGTTCAGAATTTCGCTGACCATGCGCTGATCGCCGATTTCCTCGAAAATCTGCAAAGCCTGATTGTAGTTTTCAATCACCCGGCGAAAGTTATTTGACTCAGCCCTTGTGACCCCGATGGTGTAAAGCAGCAGGGCGTGACGATAACGATCATCACTGTTCAGAAAGTAGCTGAGCGCCTGCTGGTATTTCTCAATGGCGGCGCTGACGGCAGCGGCAGTGTGCTGTGAACGCAGTTTCTCGCCTTCCTCAATGGCCCTTTCGGCGGCGGCGTGCCTGCGATCTTCGGGAGTTGCTTCGCGCAGCGCCGCGATTCTGATGGCGTAACGTCCCGCCACTGCCTTTTCATCAGTGGCCGCCACCGTGATGCGATGAGTGCCGGTTTTTTCGGCGACGATCACCACCGGTTCAGGGCCATCACTGCCATTGAGACTGTCAACCTGGCAAAGCTGCTGTCCGTCAGGGCCGGACAGTGTGAGCATCACATCAATGCCTTTCTGCTCAACCACCAGATGGAAAAACTGACCCGAAGTCAGCGCGACCTGATAAGTGTGAGTTTCGCCGCCCTTCAAATCACTTTCAGTGCTGACTCCAGGATTGAGACTGCCGGGTTCCTGCTGCGCGGTGACAGCGCCTGAAACAATTCCGGACGCGGCGAGCGACAACGTGAACAACAGCCGCCGCAGGCCGCGCGCGTTCACAGACTGGCTGATTCCATTACTCATCATCGTACCTCCAGTGATGAAGCTGAGCAGTGGCGATAAGGTGCGTCATCATTCGCGGCAGCCGGATGTTTTCACCGACAGGAAACGTCCGGCTGCAATCCGATCAGTTGCCTATTTGCTTTCAGCCTGCGCCTTCCAGGTGCCGCTCCCGCGCTCCCTGGTCAGCATGTTGCCTGTGTAAGTCTGAGGACTCATGCTGCTTTCAGTTCCGGCGCCGAAGTTGTAGTCGCCAATGGTGAAGGCGGATGTGAACGAGAAATTGCCCGGTAATGCACCGTTGCGGGCGCCAAAAGTGAAAGTCCAGTTCCCGTTGTTATTGGTAATCGTTCCCACCGCGTTGTTGTTGATTGAAACGTCAAAGATTGTCGCCATCTTGTCCTCCTTCAGAAAAGGCAGAGTTGTTGATTCAGGGCGCTCATCGTCAGCGCCGTGTGCGCGAGTGTCATCTGGCAGAGCGGAATTCCGCGATGAATTCCCTCAATCAGTAACGGCTCAGGTGCGATGGCGGACTAAAGACGAAAGTCGCTGACCGGCCATCGCGCCGCCAGCGCCGATGCCGAAAAAGTCGCTGCTGAAAATAAATATTGATGCCTGCGTTGTTTCAGTCTGATGAAAGTGGGGTGAGTCTAACAGACCTGAGCTGTGGCGGCAATTTCACGCGCCGCATTGAAGGCCGACCATTCAGCCGTTGAGCAGGCGGGGCAGGTGAAGGAGCCTGACAGTCGTATTGTCACATGCCGATTGTCTGGCTTTGAGCGATCTGCCGCAGATCAGCACAATGCCGTCGCCCTGCTCAATAAAGTGGAGCAGCCCGCTTTCAATCCAGCGATAGATGCGGCGACGGCTGCATTCACAAATGGCAGCGGCCTGTTCAGCCGTCAGCATCCAGACCTGGCGGTTGCAGGCGGCGCAGAAAAATTGCGCGCGAATACGTGTCGGGCCGGGCGCGTTGTGCTGCTCAGATGAAAGATGGCTTGTCTGCATTTCTGTCACCTTCATTCAAAGGGCCGGATCGCCAGCCCTGCTCAACTTTGCCTTGCAACAATACCAGCGCAGAATCCGGCTGCATTCCCTCACGCCGCCCGCAAAAAGAATCCAGCCCGCGCAGGAAAGAGCCTGCCGGGTCAGATCAGATTTTCAGCCGTGTGGACGGAACAAAAGGCCGGTTTCAGCTCCGTCAGGAGCGAGCTGCTTCTTCCGCTCCTGCAAACTATGTTGCTGCATTCAACTGAAACTTGATCTGGTTCCGTGCCTTTACTGATGTTCCAGTGCAATCAGGCTGGCCAGGGTGTGGCTGCGGGCTTTGACGGTGGTCTGTTTTTTGAGCTTGTCTTCTGTGACTTCGGGCGCGGGTGATGAAAGGCGATTGAGCAGCGCGCGCAGTTGCGCGATCTGATTCGGATCGCTGATCGTGCCTTTGTTCTGCTGATTGACGAAGCCGCTGAGCAGTTCGAGTTCGGAAACCGGCTCAGCCGACCAGATGAGCCAGAAATTTTCAGTCCCCGTATGTTCATCGAACTGGTACCAGCGGGTCTGAAACTGCTGACTGGCGGCCAGCCCGGCTGTCCCGTGATTGCTCTCCGGGGTGGGAAAAAGATAGTTGAAGACGATTTTGCCACCAGTGGTCGGGCCTTCGTTGAGCAGGTAGAGATAGCCCGGCTGCGGGCTGGTGAGGTTGAGTCGGAACTTCCAGCCGTTGCCGAAAATCTCCTTTCCGGTGGCCTGAAACTGTTTGCCTTCCGCCTGGCCTTTATAAAATTTCTGCACTGTCAGCGAATAGTTCATGGTGCGTTCCGGCAGCTCAGCCGCAGTGGTGGCAGGCGTTGCCGGAATTTTTGCGGGCGCTGCGGGCCACAGCTTCCAGGCGGCAAATCCGATCAGGGCGATGATGAGCGGTGTGATGATGAGGCCGGCGAGTGGCCATCGTTTGCGGGATGATGCGGCAACGGATTCGGGCTGCGGCGCAGCGGGCATGATCGGCGCGTCCGGGGCCGGATGCAGTCTGGTGACTGGTTCCGGTGTCAGGCCGATGGTCCGGGGCGCTGCCTGGTGCTGCGTATCTGCGCGGTCAGCCTGCTGCGCCACAGCCGCCGCTGATTTCTTCGCTTCAGCCCGAAGCAGGTGCAGGTCGCTGCCATCTGCCAGTTCAAGCTGACGGCGCAGGGCTTTGAGGTCGGCGGCCATTTCCTGAACTGTGGCGTAACGGTCGCGCAGCTCTTTGGCGAGTGCCCTGGTGATGACGGCTTCCAGCGCGGGCGGCACATTTGATAAATAACGTGACAGCGGGACGGGGTCGCGTTCGAGAATGGCGACGAACACATCGGGCAGCGTCTGACCTTCAAATGGTTTGGCGTCAGTCAGCATTTCATACAGCACGACGCCGAGGCTCCAGATGTCTGAGCGGCCATCAACTTTCTGCGCGCGCGCCTGCTCAGGTGACATATAAGCCACCGTTCCCAGCACCGTGCCGGGCAGCGTTTCGATAATCTTTTCAGTGGGCGAGCCGGAATCAGCGGGTTGCGGCTGCGGCAGCCTGCCGGTCACTCTGGCGAGGCCGAAATCAAGCACTTTGATGTAACCGTCAGGCCGCAGCATGATGTTTTCCGGCTTGATGTCGCGGTGAATGATCCCGGCATCGTGCGCGGCATTGAGCGCGGCGGCGACCTGAATGGTAATGTCGAGCGCTTCACCCAGGCTGATGGCGTCTTTGGCCAGGCGATACCTGAGCGTTTCGCCTTCGATGAATTCAGTGGCGATGAACCGGGTGTCGCCGGTCAGGCCGATTTCGTGAATGGTGATGATGTTCGGATGATTGAGGGCAGAGGCCGCGCGGGCTTCGAGTTCAAAGCGGCGCACCAGATCGGCGTCCCGCATGAATTCAGCAGGCAGCAGCTTGATCGCTACCCGGCGGCCCAGCCTAGTGTCGGCGGCCAGCCAGACCTCACCCATGCCGCCCCTGCCGAGCGGCGACAACACACGGTAATGACCAATCATCTTTCCGGCGAGCGAAGGCTGCGGCTGAGCAGGCAGGTCTGAGATCATTTCCGCCGCAACCTGCGCCAGATCAGGCAGCGCCGGAGCATCAATCACGCTGGTCGGTTCAGCGCCTGCTTCGAGCAGCGATTCAACTTCACGCCGCAGCGAATCATCATCAGCGCAGGCCCTGGCCAGAAAGGCCGAACGCTCGCCCGCTGCAAGCGCGAGGGCGGCATGAAAAAGGTCTTCGATTCTTTGCAGCCGGTCAGGATTATTCATAATCAGGCAGGCAATGGCAGACGCTTCGGTTGCTTGTCAGTTGCTCAGTTCGCGTTTGAGCCAGGCACGGGCAAAAGTCCAGTCACGTTCGACGGTGGCGTGTGAAATGCCCAGGACTTCAGCCGTTTCATCAATGGTCAGGCCGCCGAAAAATTTCAGTTCAACGATGCGCGCGTGCCGGGGTCTGATCGCTGCCAGATCATTCAGCGCATCATCAAGCGCGAGCAGCCCGATATCGGATCTGGCGCCAAGACGGTCAGCGTGACTGATGGTCAGCGTCACCTCATTTCCGCCGCGCCGCGCCGCCCGGCGACGACGCACATGATCAACCAGAATGTTGCGCATAATGGCAGCCGCGAGGCCGAAAAACTGCGCGCGATTCTGCCAGGTGACACTCTGCTGATCAATCAGGCGCAGGTAAGCTTCGTGGACGAGCGCGGTCGGTTGCAGCGAATGACCCTGCCGTTCGCGGCGCAGATAGCTGGCCGCCAGCCGGTGCAGTTCATCGTAAACGAGCGGCATCAGCCGGTTGACTGCCGACTGATCGCCGTTGCTCCAGTTCATCAGAAGTTGAGTGATCTCTTCCGGCAAATTGGCAATCCTTTGCGCAAAGCCTGCAGCAGGTAAAATCTGACCGCGAGTCAGTTATTCGCGGCGCCGTGACGACAATCTGGAAATCAGCGAATCCGAAATTCGCCCGGATTCTAACAAAAACCCGGGAGTTCAACAATTCGGCCTCCTGGCACAGGACGCGCAGGCCAACAAGGAACGCAGGCGTCCCGCCTGCATGGTTTCAATCAAAGTGGGGCTGTACGAACGGCACGTTGACCCGCAGCGTGGCGTCCCGCCTGCATGGTTTCAATCAAGGAGCCTATCGCCGCACACAGGCAGGCGGGACGCCTGCGCTCCTTGTTTGTTCCCTGCTGGTCGGCGCGCCTTGTGCTTTCATCGCCAGGTTTCGGCTGTTATAATTTGCCGCGTTATGCCAGATAACTTTTTTCTTTCGCCTGATGACAATCCGAAATTTCGACGCAAAGGTTCCGAAGGCGCAGGCCTGATTGGATGGCTGGTGCGCATTGAGGAATTCTTTCGTGAAGCGACGCTGCTGGCGCTGATCGTGCTGGCGCTGATCGCGGGAGGCCTGACCGGTCTGGTGATCTCTTACCAGGCCAGCTTCTCAGCCTTTGCCGCCGAAGTCGAAACCCTGGCCGATTACCGCCCGGCTGAGGTGACGAAGGTGTATGCCGATGACGGCAAGACAGTCATCGGTGAACTGGCGCTTGAACGCCGCATTCCGCTCAGTTACGAAGAGATTCCGCCGATGATGAAAAACGCCATCCTCGCCATTGAGGATCAGCGTTTTTACAGCCACATCGGCGTTGACCCGATCCGCATTTTCGGTTCGCTCATCAACAACATCCGTTCCGGGCGCACCGTGCAGGGCGGTTCGACGCTGACGCAGCAACTGGCGCGGCAACTCTATCTCAACAATGCCAAAACCTGGACGCGCAAGATCAAGGAGGTTCTCTATTCACTTGAGATTGAGCGGTATTACACCAAAGACCAGATTATGGCGCTCTACTGCAACCAGATGTTTATGGGCGGTGGCGCTTACGGCATTGAAGCGGCGGCGAATTATTACTTCAGCAAACATATCAGCGAACTGAAACCGGAAGAGTATGCAATGCTGGCGGCGCTCTTCAAATCGGCTCCGGTCTATTCGCCGGTCAATCATCCCAAGGCCGCGCTTGAACGCCGCAACCTTGTTTTATCGGCGATGGCTGATGCCGGTTATCTGAGCCGCACGGAAGCCGAAGAAGCAAAGAAACATCCGATCAAACTTGATCTGAACGACGCGCGGGGCCGCAACGATCAGTCGCCTTACGCTTACTTCGTTGAGGAAGTGCGCCAGGAACTACAGCGCGTGATGGAAAACAACGCGCTCGATGCGATGGATGTTTATCGCGCCGGACTGAGCGTTTACACCACGATTGACGCGCAGGCGCAGAAGGATGCAACGGATGTCGTGCGCGCCTGGCTGCGCAAATTCGACCGGCGCAGGGGCTGGCGCGGCGGTCTTGAAAATGTGATCGAGGACGGCAAAACCGATCTGACGAAATACCGGCATCCGTCGTGGACATTCGGCAACCCTGATCCCGGCGACATTCTGACCGGGCTGATTACCGAAGTTGATGAACGCGGCGCGAAGGTTTCATTCGGCAGCTATTCGGCGCTGGTGACTTCGGCTGAGACCGAATGGACGGGGCGCTCTCCGGCCAGACTTTTCAAGCGCGGAGACCTGGCGCAGTTCGCCGTCAGGGCCGTGGACGAATCGAAGGGCACGATTGACGTGCAGCTTGAACAGGTGCCGGAAGTGCAGGGCGGGCTGGTGCTGGTTGAAAACAAAACCGGCGCGATCAGGGCGATGTTTGGCGGCTATGATTTCTCGACCAACAAATTCAACCACGCCACCCAGGCCGAACGTCAGACCGGCTCGGTTTTCAAGCCATTCATTTATGCGACGGCAATTGAAGAAGGTCTGAAGCCTGATGATCAGGTGGATGATGCGCCGTTCAAGCGCGGCGACTGGACGCCGCATAATTACGATGATCGTTTCATGGGCCGGATGCCGATCAGAAAGGCGCTCGCACAGTCGCGCAACATTCCGGCGGTGCGTGTGCTTGATGAAGTCGGCATCAACCAGGCGCAGCAGATGGTGCGCCGTCTCGGACTGCCCAATCCGATGGCGCCTTTTCTGCCCTCGGCGCTCGGTGCGACTGAAGAGCCGCTGCTGGCGATGGTGTCGGCTTACTCAACTTTCCCGAATGGCGGGGTGCGCGTTGAACCGACCCGCATTCTGAAGATCGTTGATCGTGATGGCCGGGTGCTGCAATCATCAGAGCCGAAATCATACAAGGTGCTGAATGAATATGTGGCATACACGATGGTTGACATGATGCGCGAAGTCGTTCGTTCCGGCACCGCCGCTGCCGCAAACGGAATGGCGGGCGGTGAACTGGCAGGCAAGACGGGAACGGTCAATGACTTCACCGATGCGTGGTTTATCGGTTATACCCCGACGGTGAGCTGCGGCGTCTGGATCGGTTATCCGCAGAAAAAGACGCTGGGCAAAGGGATGTCCGGCGCTTCGGCGGCGCTGCCTTTCTGGATTGAGTTCATGCGGAAATACCTGAAGGAGCATCCGCAGCAGGGCAAATTCAAAGCCATTCCCAAAGTCCCTGACGACGTGCGCGACAAGCAGAACCTGCGCGCCAGAGACCGCGCCGCGCTGCTGGCCAAAAGCAGCGCCGGAGCAGGCAAATCAATTCTGCCGGGTGAAAAGGAGATTCCCAACCTTGATCCGCTCGGCAACGATCTGAATCGCCCGAAACCCGAACCTGAGAAAAACATCCCGCCGGTCAGCGTTCCGGCAGTCAAACCTCCAACTCCCGAAACGCGGCCCAAGGTCGTCGCCCCCAAACCCGAACCCAAACCTCCGGTTGAGGACTCCGGCAGGCGCGGCAAAAAAGGCAAGCCGAACGAGCCTTAAAAAACAGATGACAGACAGCAGATGACAGATGGCCGTAGTGAAACTCAAGTTTCACTACGGCCATCTGTCATCTGCTGTCTGTTTTTTTTATCAGCCGTTGTTTTCGTCTGAGAATTTGTAGCCGACGCCCCAGACGGTGATGACCATTTTCGGATGATCGGGATCTTCCTCAATCTTGGCGCGCAGGCGGTTGATGTGTGAATCAATCGTCCGGTCATAGCCGCTGTAGGTGTAATCCCAGATGTTTTCAAGCAGGTATTTGCGGGAATAGACGCGGCCCGGATGCGAGGCGAACAGCGCGAGCAGTTCAAATTCCTTCGGCGTCAGTTCGATATGGCGGCCATTGATGGTGACTTCGCGGCGGGCCGGATCAATGCGCAGTGGGCCGCGCAGAATGGGCTGCTGATCCGAATCCTCGTTTTCGCCGGCCCTGGAGCGCATGCGGCGCAGCACGCTTTTGACGCGGGCTTCGAGTTCGCGCAGGCTGAAAGGCCGGGTGATGTAATCATCCGCGCCCATTTCCAGCCCCAGCACCTTATCAACCACGTCGTCCCTGGCCGTCAGAATCAGAATCGGCAGCGACGGATTGCGTTCGCGGATGTGGCGGCAGATGCTGAAGCCGTCGGTTCTGGGCAGCATGACATCAAGAATCAGCGCATCAGGCCGTTCATCGAGCGCCATTCTGATCCCGGCTTCGCCATCACTGGCCGAAACGACTTCATAGCCGTTCTGCCGGAAGTAATCGGTAATCATTTGGTGAATGTCCGGATCGTCTTCGACGATCAGCAGCTTTCCGCTGGTCGCGGGCGCAGGACTGCTGACAGGAATCTCTGGAGTCTGTTCTTTTGGCTTCGGCATATCTTTACTTCTGTTGAATTCTGAAAAGGGTGTGTTCCGGGACCTGCTGACCGGAGTCGTAAACCGGCTGACCAGATAATAGTTGATCGTCAGAAGGCCGGGCAAGATTTATCTTCAGGCCGGAGCCGCCGGACGCCTGCTTGACAAAGCATGAATGCCCAGGAATAATGCCTGACCTTCACACTGAATAGTCAACTTCCCGAACGAAACTGAACGACAGCCGGACATCCTGACTGGTATCGCTGAAAACTCTGCATAACTTTCCCGTTCAGTTGTTGAAACCGAGGAATTCCTGAAGATGTCAGCATCACCATCGGCAATTGCCAGCACTGAAATCCCGGAACTGAAGCTGTTGCGGCGGGGTAAAGTCCGCGATGTTTACGAGGTGGACGCCGACACCCTGCTGATCGTGGCGACGGATCGCATTTCTGCCTTTGACTGCATTCTGCCCAACGCCATTCCTTATAAGGGACAGGTGCTGACTCAGCTTTCGCGGTTCTGGTTTGAGCGCTTCGCCCCGCTGGTTTCGCACCAGTTGATTGCCAGCCGCGTCAGCGAATTTCCCGCTGCCCTGCGTGATCGCCTGTCGGCGGCTTCGCAACTGGCGCTGTCCGGGCGGTCAGTGCTGGCTCATCGCGCTGAAGTTGTCCCGTTTGAATGCGTCGTGCGCGGCTATCTGGCCGGATCGGGCTGGAAGGATTATCAGCAGACCGGCAGCGTGTGCGGCCACCAGTTACCAGTCGGATTGCCGGAATCAGCGCAACTGCCGGAACCCATCTTTACTCCGGCCACCAAGGCTGAAGAGGGACACGATATTAATGTTTCACTGGCCGAAATGGCGCAGGTGATCGGTGAGGAGCGGGCGCGCGAACTTGAACAAATCAGCCTGCAACTTTACCGCGAAGCATCGGCCTGGGCCGCTTCACGCGGCATCATCATCTGCGATACCAAATTCGAGTTTGGCGTCAGAAACGGCCAGTTGATGCTCATTGATGAAGTGCTGACCCCTGATTCATCCCGCTTCTGGCCTGCCGATCAGTATGCCCCCGGAGGCCCGCAGCCTTCGTTCGACAAGCAGTTCGTGCGAGACTATCTTGAAACTCTGACGTGGGACAAGCGGCCTCCGGCGCCTGAACTGCCGCCGGAAGTTGTCACCGCCACGACCGCGAAATATCTGCAGGCTTACCGCCTGCTGACCGGCCACGACCTGGCCGATGACCTGAGCAGTGAACCGGCAGCATCATAAGTGTCCGACAGGAGTCACCCCAATGAAAGCCGAACTTGAATCGCTCGTTGACCAGATGATCAGCCGGGGAATTCTGTATGAAGAAGCCGTCAGAGAGTTCGAAAAGAAATTTATTCTCAATGTCCTTGCCCGGCACAACCATAACCTCTCCAAAGCTGCCGTCGCCCTCGGCATTCACCGCAACACGCTCAGCAAGCGCATTGAGGAGTACGAGCAGAAACCCGACATTCGTTCCAATGGTCACGCCCGCAAACAGGTTGCTCCCCGCCGCCGTCGTCAGAAATGAACCAGCCGAAACCTGCACATCGCAAAATCCTGCAACTTACAGTTGACAGATTATTCGACCCTGCCTAGAATTGGCACTCCCTCGCAGCGAGTGCCAGATAATTTGATGCTCTCATTAGCAACTTTCCCTGACAAGGCAGTCTGAAGTTTTGCTGCCCGCTGTGACGGGAGGTTTATTCCAGAACAATCAACCAGAAGCAACGGAAGGAGTTAACAGAAATGGCAAGCAATATCCGTCCGCTCAATGACCGCATTATCGTGCGTCGGGTCGAAGAGCAGGAACAGATGCGTGGTGGTCTTTATATCCCTGACACCGCCAAAGAGAAGCCTCAGGAAGGCGAAGTGATCGCCGTGGGCCAGGGCAAACTGCTCGAAAACGGCACCCGCGTCCCGATGGATGTCAAACCCGGTGATCGCGTGCTGTTCGGCAAGTATGCCGGAACCGAGATCAAACTCGACGGCGAGGAGTATCTGATCCTGCGCGAAGATGATGTTCTCGGCGTGATTGAAGGCGCCTCGAAGAAGGCAGGCAAGTAATTCAAAGCGCACCCTGCGGGGCGGCGCTTTTTGTTTGACCGGCCCGCGAGGTCGGAGAGTTTTTCGTCCCGGCGAGACTCTGCCGGGCAGGGATTGAAACAAGGAGAATTCAAGATGGCTAAACAGGTAATTCACGGCGAAGACTCACGGCAGGCGATCCTGCGCGGAGTCAATCAGCTCGCCGATGCAGTTGCAATCACGCTCGGCCCGAAAGGCCGCAACGTGGTTATTGACAAGAAATTCGGCTCGCCCACGATCACCAAGGACGGCGTGACCGTGGCCAAGGAGATCGAACTCAAGGAACCGCTCGAAAATATGGGCGCACAGATGGTGCGCGAAGTCGCTTCCAAGACTTCAGACGTGGCCGGTGACGGCACGACCACCGCGACCGTGCTCGCCCGCGCCATTTTCAAGGAAGGCGTCAAGACCGTGGCCGCCGGAGCCAATCCGATGGCGCTCAAGCGCGGCATTGAAAAAGCGGTTGAGAAGGCAGTCGAAACCATCCAGGGCATGTCCAAGCCGGTCAAGGGTGATGCCATCGCTCAGGTCGGCACGATTTCGGCCAACGGCGACAACACCATCGGCAACATCATTGCCGAAGCGATGAAGAAAGTCGGCAAGGACGGCGTCATCACGGTTGAGGAATCGAAGTCGCTCGAAACCTCGCTCGAAGTGGTCGAAGGTATGCAGTTTGATCGCGGCTACCTGTCGCCTTACTTCGTGACCGACCCGGAGCGCATGGAATGCTCGCTGGAAAACGCGCTGATTCTGCTCAATGAAAAGAAGATCAGCTCGATGAAGGATCTGCTGCCGCTGCTCGAACAGGTCGCGCGTCAGGGCAAACCGTTCCTGATTATCGCTGAGGATGTCGAAGGCGAAGCGCTCGCCACGCTCGTCGTCAACAAGCTGCGCGGCACGCTGCAGGTTTGCGCCGTCAAGGCTCCTGGCTTCGGTGATCGTCGCAAGGCGATGCTCGAAGACATTGCCATCCTGACCGGCGGCAAAGTGATCAGCGAAGACCTCGGCATCAAGCTTGAAAACGTCAAGCTCGAAGACCTGGGCCGCGCCAAGAAAATCACGGTTGACAAGGACAACACGACCATCGTCGAAGGCGCTGGCAAGCAGGCCGACATTCAGGGCCGCGTGCAGACCATTCGCCGTCAGATCGAAGAAACCACTTCGGATTATGACCGCGAAAAACTTCAGGAACGCCTGGCCAAACTCGTCGGCGGCGTTGCCGTCATCAAGGTCGGCGCAGCGACCGAAACCGAACTGAAGGAAAAGAAAGCCCGCGTTGAGGACGCGATGCACGCGACCCGCGCTGCGGTTGAAGAAGGCATCGTGCCGGGCGGCGGTGTGACGCTGGTTCGTGCGGCGAAAGGTCTGGATGGCCTGAAACTGACGGACGAGGACGAACAGATTGGCGTCAACATCGTTCGTCGCGCGCTGGAAGAACCGCTGCGCAAGATTGCTGAAAACGCCGGCAAGGAAGGCGCAGTCATCGTCGAGCGCGTCAAGGCTGAAAAGGGCGAAAACTTCGGCTTCAACGCCGCGACCGAGACTTTCGAGGATCTGGTCAAGGCGGGTGTCATTGACCCGGCCAAGGTGGCCCGCACCGCGCTGCAGAATGCTTCATCAATTGCCGCGCTGATGCTGACGACCGAAGCTCTGATTTCGGAGATTCCCGAAGACAAGAAGTCGGCTCCGATGCCGGGCGGCGGCGGCATGGGCGGTGAGTTCTAAACTGACTCGCTGCTGACCCGTTTCAGTTGTTCAGAAACAGGCTGTGAATCGAAAGATTCACAGCCTGTTTTTTTTATCTCCGTCGTTGCTTTCAGCGCCGGTTTGCACAAGTCAGTAGTTGCGGATAGATTATCCGGCATTCACCGTGACATTCCGCTCTGATTCGCAGGAGGAAAGCATGTCAGCACTGACGGCAGATGAAGTCCGCGAAATTCGTTCTTACTTTCCGATCTTTCGCCGGAAGGTTTATGTCAGCAGTTGCTCGCAGGGAGCATTGTCGGTTCAGGTTGAAACGGCTCTGAAGGAGTTTCTGACGAGCTGGCACGAATTCGGCACGCCCTGGGATCGCTGGATTGAGAAATACGAGGAAGCCCGCGCCGTCTTCGCTCAGTTCATCGGTGCGAGTCCTGATGAAATTGCCATCACTTCATCAGCCTCAGCCGGGGTCAATGCCCTGGCGAGCGCGCTTGATTTTCGCGCCCGGCGCAAAGTGGTGATGGGCGAATTTGAATTCCCGACGATGGGCCACGTCTGGCTGGCGCAACAGCCGCGCGGCGCTGAGGTGCGGTTTCTCAAAGCCGAAGGCGAGCAACTGCCGCTGAGTGCTTACGCCGCCGAAGTGGACAACGAAACCGCCATTGTGCCTGTCACCGGCATCTGTTTTACCAACGGCTTTCGTTCAGCGGTCAGTGAAGTTGCACAACTCGCGCATCGTCACGGCGCGGCGGTGCTGCTTGATGATTACCAGGACGCAGGCACGCGTCCGATTGATGTCAGAAAATCCGGCGTTGATTTTTATGTGACCGGAACGCTCAAGTATCTGCTCGGCCCGTCAGGCATTGCGTTTCTCTACGTTCGCCGCGAACTGATCGCGCAACTGACGCCGACCGAAAGCGGCTGGTTCGCACAGCAGAATCCTTTCGCCTTTGATCCGCAGCATCTCGAACTCTCATCCACAGCGCGCAGGTTTCAGAACGGGACGCCGCCGATACCCAATGTTTATGCGGCTCTGGCCGGGATCAGGCTGCTCAGTGACATCGGGCCTGAACGGATTGCCGTTCACGTTGCTGCCCTGGCGCAGGCCTGTCTGAGTCGCGCCCGTGAGCTTGGCCTGGCGGTCAAAACTCCGGCTGACAGTGTCGGCCCGCTTGTGGTTCTCAGGTGCGGCGACGCCGAAAGAATGGTGCAGCGGCTGGCTGAAATGGACATTATTGCTTCAAGTCGCCGCGACGGGCTGCGTTTGTCGTGGCATTGTTACAACACGATGGATGATGTCAGCCGCGTGATGGACGCCGTTGCCGCAAACATTGATGAAATGATCCGGCAGTAAGAATTGCGCTGATGAAAACCGCGACACAGTCAGAACAGGATGTGGCCCGCGTCGTAGCCAGGGAGCAGGTGCTTGAGCGACAACTCAGCACGCGGCAACTGGCGATGATTGCGATTGGCGGCGCAATTGGCACAGGGCTGTTTCTGGGCAGCGGGCTGTCAATTCGCGTCGCCGGGCCGGGCATCATCATCACTTATCTGATTGGCGCGGTCGTCGCTTTGCTGCTGATGGGCGCGTTGTCTGAAATGGCGGTCGCGCATCCGACCACCGGATCGTTCGGCGTTTACGCCGAAGTTTACCTGTCGCCCTGGGCCGGTTTTGTTTCGCGCTGGACTTACTGGGCGGCGCAGGTGATTGCCATCGGCAGCGAAATCATTGCTGTGGCGATTTACTGCCGCTGGTGGTTTCCGCAGGTTCCGGCGTGGCTCTGGATTGCCGGATTTTCAGCCGCGCTGGTTTACATCAATGCGCGCAACGTCGGCAGCTTTGGCGCATTTGAATACTGGTTTGCGATGATCAAGGTGGCCACGATTGTTCTGTTCATCATCTTCGGGCTGGCTGCGATGATCGGCGTCGGAATGCCGGGGATCGGGTTGCAGCATTACACTTCGCACGGCGGTTTTATGCCGCACGGATGGACGGGCGTCTGGCAGGCCATCGTGTTTGTCATCTTCAGCTACATCGGCGTTGAAGTCGTCGCCGTGACGGCGGGTGAAGCCGCTGACCCGCAAACCGCCGTGCCGCGCGCGATGCGTTCGATGGTCGGGCGGCTGATTATTTTTTATGTCGGCGCGATTCTGATTCTGGTTGGCGTGGTGCCGTGGGAACAACTGCTGCCCGGCAGCCGCATCGAAGCCAGTCCGTTTGTCAGAGTCTTTCAACTGGCGCACATTCCGGCGGCCACGCATCTGATGAATTTTGTCGTGATGACGGCGGCGCTTTCTTCGATCAACTGCAATCTGTACATCGTCACGCGCATGCTTTTTTCATTGTCGCGGGGCGGTTATGCGCCTGAAGTTTTCGGGCGCGTCAATCAGCGCGGCGTGCCGCTCAATGCGCTGCTGGCTTCGACGGGCGGACTGGCGCTGGCCGTGTGGATGGCTGAAGCCTTTCCTGAATCGGCTTTTCTGCATTTGTTCGGCATCGCGTTATTTGGCGGGTTGTTTGTATGGCTGCTGATTTTTCTGACGCACCTGCGCTTTCGTCGTTTGTGGCAGGCGCAGCAGCTTCCGCCGCTGCCGGTGCGAATGCCGTTTTATCCGTACACTTCAATTGCCGGCGCGCTGCTGCTGATCGCCATCATTACGACCATGTGGTGGGTCGAAGGCATGCGCAGCGCGCTCACGTCAGGTCTGCCCTGGCTGGCATTGCTGACAGTGGTCTTTCTGATTCGCCGTCGCAGACTGGCCGAACAGAAAGCTGTGGCCGTCACGCAGAAGGGCTGAGGCTGGTGGTGAAGAAGAGAGATAACGGAACAGACGGAAATAACAGAACAGACAGAACAGGAATCAGACCAGTTTGCCAGTTTCGTTTGTTCCGTTCATTCCGTGTGTTCCGTCATCTCTCTTCCTGACTTCAGGTGAAATTTACCGGAGGTGTGCTGATGGTGACATTTCCTGAACGGTTCAATATGGGCGAGTATTTTCTCGACCATAATTTAAGCGCCGGGCGCGGTGACAAGGTTTGTCTGCGCTTTGAAGATCAGCGCCTGACTTATGCCGAAATGGTCAGCGCATCGAACCGGGCCGGACACCTGCTGCGCGAGCTTGGCGCGGGGATTGAAGATCGTGTGCTGTTTGCGCTGCCTGACATTCCGCAATTCGTGAGCTGCTGGTTTGGCGCGGCAAAAATCGGCGCGGTCATTGCGATGGTCAATCCGCTGCTGCCTGATGCTGATGAGTACGCTTATTACCTCGAATACACGCGGGCGAGAGTGCTGATCGTGCACGAGTCGCTGATTGAAAGCCTGCGCCCGGTGATTCGCCAGGCGCGGCATCTCAAAAACGTGCTGGTGACGGGCGCTGACGGACACGGCTTCGCGCATTACGAAACGCTGGTGCCGCAGATGCCTGATGAACTGACCATTGCCGACACGCGTCGTGACGATCCGGCGATCTGGCTGTTTACTTCTGGTTCGACCGGCAAGCCGAAAGCCGCCGTGCATCTGCAACACGATCTGCCGTACAACACCGAATGTTACGCGAAGCAGATTTTGCAGATGAATCAGAACGATGTGACCGTCGGCGTGCCCAAACTTTTTTTCGGTTATGCTACCGGCACGAATCTGCTTTTTCCGTTCGCCGTCGGCGCAGAGACGGCCTTGTTTGCCGAACGCTCAACGCCTGAAAAAATGTTCGAGATCATCGCTCGCTACAGGCCGACCGTGCTGACGAGCGTGCCGACGATGATCAATGCGATGCTGAATGTGCCGGACGCGGCGGCGCACGATCTGAGCTGTCTGCGCGTGTGCGTTTCAGCCGGTGAAGCATTGCCGCCTGAACTCTATCGCCGCTGGAAAGAGACGTTCGGCGTTGAGATTCTCGACGGCGTCGGTTCTGCTGAAATGTTTCACATCTACATTTCAAACCGCTTTGGTGACGTGAAACCCGGCTGTCTGGGCAAACTGGTTCCCGGTTACGACGCGCAGATTGTCGGGCCGGATCATCAGCCGCTGCCCGATGGTCAGATGGGCACGCTGCGGATTGGCGGCGATTCGGCGGCGCTGTGTTACTGGCAGTCGCACGAAAAATCGAAAGCCACTTTTGCCGGTGACTGGTGCACCACCGGCGATCAGTTCACGCGTGATGCCGATGGTTATTTCTGGTACGGCGGGCGCACCGATGAAATGCTGAAAGTCAGTGGCGTGTTCGTGTCACCGACCGAAGTTGAAAACTGCCTGCTCGAACACGCTGCCGTGCGTGAATGCGCGGTCATCGGCTTTCAGGATGAAGACGGCCTGACGAAATCGAAAGCTTTCATCGTGCTGAATGAAGAGTTCAGCGCAGCCGACGAACTGGCGCGCACGCTTCAGGATTTCGTCAAATCGCGGCTGGCGATGTACAAATACCCGCGCCGCGTCGAGTTCGTTGAAAGTCTGCCCAAAAACGACCGGGGCAAGATTGATCGGAAAAGCCTGAAATAATTGCAGATTTGAGATTGCAGATTGCAGATTTGAAAACATTGCCGCTTTCAATCTGCAATCTCAAATCTGCATTCTGCAATCTCATGACTGATTTTCATTTTGCACATCGAACGTGGACTGAACTGCGCGAACTGCTGGCGCGTGATCAGCGTTGCGCGCTGATTCTGCCTGTCGGTTCGACCGAAGCGCACGGGCCGCACCTGCCGCTCAGCACCGATGTCATCATTGCTGAAGAAACCGCATGGCGCGCCGCCCGCCTGTTGTCAGCGCGTGGTGAAACGGCGCTGGTGCTGTCTGCGGTGGCTTACAGCGTGACTGATTTCAGCGCGGGCTTTACCGGCAGCATTTCAATCAGTGCTGAAACGGCAACGGCGCTGGTGCGTGATATTTTAGTTTCGCTGATCGGGCAGGGATTCAAACGCCTGGCCATTGCCAACGCGCATCTTGAACCGGCGCACATTGCGACGCTGCGTGCTGCCTGTGAACAGGTCAGAGCGCAGACCGGAATTGAAATCGCTTTTCCTGATGTGACGCGCCGCCGCTTCGCGCAGATGCTGACCGATGAATTCAGGAGCGGCGCCTGTCACGCCGGGCAGTATGAAAGTTCGCTGGTGCTGAGTGCGCGGCCTGAACTGGTGCGCGATGAAGTGCGACAGACGCTTGCACCAAAACTGATCAGTCTGTCGCAGGCAATTCGCGCCGGGGCAAAAAGCTTTCTGGAAATCGGCGGCGATCAGGCCTATTTCGGCACGCCTTCAGCCGCCAGCGCGGCTGAAGGCAATCGCGTTTTTGACATTCTGGCTGAGATGATTGTGATCTCGCTTGATGAAACTGCTGATGGAGGCAAGGCATGAAATTACCTGCAAGTGGATGCCGTGTGATTGCGCCTGATGAAGGTGAATGGATGACTGAAGGCACTCGTCGTTATCGCCTGCCGATCAGTCGCCGCAGCGGAGCCAGTGAAATTGCGCAGGCGATCAGCCTGTATCAGTCGGGCCTCGCTCCGGCGCGCCGCAACGCACACAGCGAAGAGGTGCTGTACGTCAGTTCCGGCGCTGGCATCTGCCACATAGACGGCCACGCTTATCAGGTTCACGAGGGCCACGCGGTTTATATTCCACCCGGCGCGCTTTATCAGTTCGAGAACCCGCACGCTGAACCACTTGGTGTCATCAGCGTCTGCTGCCCCGAAGAAACCAGCGTCGAAATCCTGCCCGGCAAAGCGCCATCATCTGCCAGCGCGTCAGAACCTGCACCGAGACTGGTCATTCACGAATCAGAGCGCGAAGCGATGATGACCGGAGATCGTTCCTTCAGCCTGCTCATTCACAAGGATCTGGGTTGCCAGCGCGTCACGCAGTTCCTCGGCGTCATCCCGCCGAGTCGCGCGCCGCACCATTATCATACTTACGAAGAAGCAATCTTTATTTTGCAGGGCAGCGGCATTGTTCACGCTGACGATGAAAGCTGTGAGTTCACGCCTGGCACGAGTATTTATTTGGCCCCCGGACAGCGGCATTGTCTGGAAAATCCGGGGACTGAAACCGTGCGCCTGCTCGGAGTTTTCTATCCGTCGGGAAGCCCGGCGGTCAATTACAAGGACTGATGAACCGGAGGTTGCAATGTTACTTCCACTGTTGCTGCGCTGGCGTTTGCCATTGATGTTTCTGGTGCTGCTGCCTGCGGCGCTGCTGCTGACGGGTTCGCTGACTGCGCAACAGCCGCCGCCATTTGATGAAGCGCAGATCGTGGCGAATATGACCCGCGAATTGCAGCTTGATGCGGCGCAGGCTGAGCGGTTGCGTGAAATTATGGCGGCGCACCGTCCGCAGTTTGAGCGATTGCAGCAGCAGGCGCGCGGCATTCCGGGTAATGGCGCAAAGCCCGAAGAAGTGCGCGCCGCTTTTGAACGTGAACGCCGCGCCGTCGCTGATGAACTGCTGCCTGCGCTGCGACCGGAACAGCAGGCCAGGCTGAGGACACTGATGAATCCGCCGGGGCCACCGGCTTCGATGATTGCGCCGCTCAAACCACGTTTGCCCGAAGGCCCGCTGGCAGGCGAAAAACTGATTGCGCCCGTCGCTGCGCGAGCAATGCAGACGCGGCAGTCAGCGGCTGCGCGCAGTTCGGTTGCGCTGACTGAAGATCAGAAAATTCTGCACCTGCTCAATCGCGCCGGGTTCGGCCCGCGTCCCGGTGACATCGAAAGAGTGCGGCGAATGGGAATCAGCGCCTGGCTTGATGAACAGCTTCATCCTGAAAGAATCGCGGATGAGCTGGTTGTGAATGCGCTCGCGTCGCTCGGCACGCTGCAACAAAGCACGCCAGAAATTTTGCAGGCCTTCGCGCCGCCACCGCCGCCGAGGCCGACGCCCACGCCTGCGCCGAAGCCTGAGAACAAAGCTGCTGAACAGACTGCGCCGAAAGCTCCGACGCCTGCGCCGCCACGTCCGCCGCGCGATCAGCAGCAGCCGCTGCGTGAATTGCAGCAGGCGAAACTGCTGCGCGCCGTTTACAGCGAACGGCAGTTGCAGGAAGTGATGACCGATTTCTGGATCAATCACTTCAATGTCTTTGCGGCAAAGGATGCTGATCGCTGGCTGCTGACTGCTTATGAACGCGATGTGATTCGCCCGCGTGCGCTTGGCAGATTCAAAGACCTGCTGCTGGCGACGGCGCAAAGTCCGGCGATGTTGTTTTATCTCGACAATCATCAGAGCCGCGCCGACAACGCGCAGCCGCCGCGCCTCGATCCGCTGCCCAAAAATCAGCCGCCGCGCAATAACAATGCGCCTGCGCCGCGTCGTCCCGGTCTGAATGAAAATTACGGACGCGAACTGATGGAACTGCACACGCTCGGCGTGGATGGCGGCTACACGCAGCAGGATGTGATTGAAGTGGCGCGCTGCTTTACCGGCTGGGCGCTGGAACCGCCGCCAGCCTGGGGCTTTGTCTTTCGTCCCTGGTGGCACGACCGCAACGAAAAGAATGTGCTGGGCACGCGCATTCCGGCAGGCGGCGGCATCGAGGACGGCTTGCAGGTGATTGATTTGCTGGCCCGGCATCCATCAACGGCCAGATTCATTTCGCGCAAGTTGTGCCAGCGTTTTGTGGCCGATGATCCGCCCGAAACGCTCGTCAGTCGCGTGACGGCGGTCTTCACGAAAACTGACGGCGACATTCGTGAAGTCGTGCGTGCCATTCTGACTTCGCCGGAATTCAATTCGCCAAAGTATTACCAGAACAAAATCAAATCGCCGCTTGAACTCGTCGCTTCATCGCTGCGCGCCACGGCGGCCACGACCGATGGTTTTCAGCCGCTGATTCAGTGGGTCGCACGGCTTGGTGAACCGCTTTATTTGTGCCAGCCGCCCACCGGATTTTCAGAAGATTCATCGCGCTGGATCAATACCGGAACGCTGCTTGAACGGATGAACTTTGCCGTCGCCCTGGTGCAGAATCGCATTCCCGGCACGCGCCCTGACCTGAACCGGATGAATGGCGATGAAGCGCCGGTTCAGCCGAATGACACGATCAACCGCCTGATTGCGCTGCTCATTCACAGTGACGTGTCGCCCGAAACGCGCACGGTGCTGAATCGCCAGCTCAATGAATCCGGTCATCAGGTGGTCCCGGCAAAATTCGAGAGTCGCGCCGAAAATAAAATCACCGGCGCGCAACTCAGTCAGCTTGTGACGCTGCTTCTTGGTTCGCGTGAATTTCAGGTGAAGTGAGGGCAGGTAAGTGCGTGGCCTGGTCATTCAGGCTTGATGAATTCAACCGACAGCGGCTCGCCGTCAGACTGTGATTTCGCGTCAGTTGAGGCCTGGTAAATGATGATGACCGGCAGCGGTTTTTTGAGTTCCGCACAGTCCAGATCTGAACTGACTTCCGGCGAATAACTGGTAAAGCTGACCCGTTCGAGGCTGGCGGCCTGAAAGCGATAAATGCGGTCAGCGCCTTTGACCGTCAGCACTACGCCGCCGTCACTGCAATCAATGCGCACAAGCTGGCCCTGCATCCGGTCACCTTCGGTGCGGCGGCGCAGCGTGGGGCGGGACAAGGCTCCGATCAGACGCGATGAAGCGGCTTTGTCGGCTGGCTCATCCGGTTTTGTGGTGGCGTGCTGCGCTCTGACCTGCGTTTCATACTCAGCCTGAAATTTGATCTGCCGCTCAACCGATTCAAGCAGCGTCCCGGCCTGTTCGCGCAACTGCGGATCGGCAGCAGTGCGAACGGTTGCGGCCAGCAGTTGCTGCGCTTCGGCGAGTTTGTTCAGGCGCAGCAGCACATTCGCCAGTTGCAACTGATAATCCTGCCGCGACGGCGCAAGCGCGATGGCGCGTTTGAGCAGCGCCACCGATTCCTCAAGCTGCTCACCCGTGATGAAATTGACGAAGGCCAGCAGGTGATACGATTCGGCAAAGTCGGGATTGAGTGCGATGGCCTTGTGCAGTTCAGCCCGCATCAGCCGGGCCTGTTCGGGCGTGTAACCGCGAATCACGTTGTTGTCTGCGCCTTCGCGGCTGAGCGTGAAAGCGTAATAGTAATGCGCCAGATAATTCGCTGGTTTTTCCGGCGCATTTGACGCCACTGCCAGCGCGCGCTGCAAATGCTCTTTGGCTTCGTCAAACTTGCCCTGCTGCATGCGCTGCATTCCCAGGGCGGCGTGCGCGGCGGTCAGGTTCGGATCAAGTTGCAGGGCGCGTTCGAGGTACTGTTCGCTTTCGGCGCGGCCTGAATGTCTGAGCAGGTCGCCGAGTTGATACTGCCATTCGGCTTCGGTGATCGGCGCGCTTGAGAGCGTCGCGTCAAAGCGCAGCTTCTGATCGAAGGTGTAAGACGTCGCCGGGTAAGAGTCGCGGCTGATGTAATCGCGCAGTTCCTTTTCAAGTGTGGCGTAATCGGTCTGAAAGGCTTTCTGAAAGCACTCGCCCACCGCCGCGCCCGTGTCGAGCAGTTGCAGGAACTGAAGCAGTTGCGGATAACGCGCGCCATTGCGGCCCAGCATCAGGTAATGCACCAGCGCCCACGATTCAGCATAAAACAGGCCTTTGCGGTCGTTCTCGTTGTATTCCGCCGCCGCGTGGTCAACGGCAAAGAGCCGTTCAAGCGGCATGAATTTTTTTTCCCGCAGCAGATGAACGTGATAAGCAATGGGTTCGCCGAGCAGCACCTTCTGATCGCCGCCCGATATTTCAAAGGTGCTGTAATACTCCGCGAGGCCTTCATTGAACCAGGGCGGCAGCGGGCCGAGGTTGTCGCGGGTGATGGCGTGCACGTATTCGTGAAAGATGATCGAGTACGGATTGCTTTCCGCAAATTCCGAGGTCAGCGTGATGTAACTGACATCATCGCCGGGCTGGTAATAACCGCCGACTTCCGACACCCTGCCGCGATAAACCGGCATAAAGGGCCGGTAATCAGCCCGGCTTTTGAAGACGATGACATGAATCGGTGATTGCGAATTGAGCCGGGCGCGATTGAACAGACGGCCAAAAACCTCGCGGAACTGTTCCAGCCTGACAGCCACCTGGCGAATATCCTTTTCGCTGGCATTACCGACCAGAAAAAAGTTTTTTGACTGCACGCTGATCCGGTTTTCAGCGGCGCTGCCTGCGGCTGACGGCGGCAGCGCCATCAGCAGGCAGCACAACACTCCGCACAGAGCGACACTCAGCAGGGCCGGGCGTTTCATAGCATTACCTGTGGGGCGGGTGACAAGTTATCAGATACGGCCAGGGACATTTCGGAGCCCTTGGCGCAATGTGGACGAAAGATTATCGTAACCAGGCGCGGCTGAAGTCAATCATTGAAAATCCTGCAAAAAAACGGGCCATTCACATCTTTGACACTCTTCACAACAGCGGTGTAGCATGCGCCCGGATTGTGACCACATCATCTCAGCAAAAAACGAGGTGGGCTGACAGCAGGAGCAGTCCGAATGTCCGGCCTGCTGCCTGTCAGAAAGAGTTCAGTCTGAGTCATCACGTTCCTTACGCCAAATCACTTCATCTTTTTCTGACCTGATCGCTGCCCCACAAAGGTCTGACCGCCCTGCTGATACTGGCCGGGTTCTGAGAAAAAGATGGTTCCGGGTGGTTTTTTGCTGCTTCAGACACTGCTGATTGTTTTATGGCTATTCGCGCTAAGCTCGTCATCATTGTTTTTGTGTTTGCGATTCTGCCGATGTTTCTGGTGACGGCGCGCTGGAGCAGCACGGCTGTCGGCAGCGTGACGGCTTCCTTGCGCGCGAGCCTCGATGAACGCGCCAGAGGCATTGCCAGAAACGTTGATCAGGCGTTGCGCGCCCGCTTTCAGGAATTATCGCGGCTGACTGAAACCGCCCCGATGAAAGCGTATGCGCACACGCTGGCCGGAGGGAACGAAGGCCCGCCGGATGCGCAGTTGCGCACCGACCTGGGCGCGTTTCTGCTGGCCAACCGGCAATATTATGCGGCGCTGATCGGAGTCAGCCGCTCAGGGCGGCCACTGTTCAGAGTTGACAGCGGCAGCGATCAGGATTCGCCGCGCGCCTGGGTGACTGAAAGCGGGCTGGCCGCTGACGAGGCGAAGTTTTATGAAGCAGTGCTGAAAACTGCCCCTGCCGATCAGCCCTTTGTTTCCGAAGTCGAACACGGCGCTGACGGCGCTTTCATCCGCCTCGGTCTGCCGCTGCGACAATCCGGCAGTGATCAGCCGTCGGGCGCGCTGATGGCCAGACTGCGGATTCATCAACTGCTGGTTGATGCCGCCGGGCCGCCGAACTGGGGACAAAGCAATCGCCTCGCTGAGATGGAACGCTCGGCGATCATTCTGGATGGCGGCGGCCTTGTGCTGTATGCCGCCGACGCGAAAAAGCAGGGCCGCAAATATCAGGATGCCTTTCCTGATTTCGCCTCGCCCTTTGCCGCCGCGCTCCAGAACATTGGTAAAAACACGGGCGACAGCGACATCTTTCCGGTCTGGGGCAGCAACTGGCTGGTGCGCGCCGGGACGCATCCCGCCGGTGACAGGGACGCGCTCAGAATGCCGAAGCTTTCGATCCTCATGCTCGAAAATCATTCGAATGCCGTGAAGGATCTGGAATTCGCCGGGTTCACGATGTACCTGCTGACTTTTGTTCTGGCGATTGTGCTGACGCTGCTGCTTTATTACCTGATCAGCGGCATCACCGATTCCATCCGGCGCGTCACGCGCGGCGCGCGCGCCATCACGGCAGGCCAGCTTGATTATCGCATCAAGGTCAGAACCAGCGATGAAACGAAGCTGCTGGCTGAATCCTTCAATCGCATGGCTGAACGGTTGCGCGACATGATTGCCCGCGAAAGCGAACAGAAACAGTTCGAGTCCTTTGCCCGTTTGTCTGCCGTGCTGACGCACGACCTGAAGAATTCGATCTTTTCGCTCTCGCTGCTGGTGCAGAATATGGAGCGCAAGTTTGACCGCGAGGGATTTCGTGAAGACGCAATGCGCACGCTCTCAAATTCGGTCAACGATCTGCAGGGGCTGGTTGCCAGATTGTCTGATCCGCTGGCACAATCGAACGTCCGTCAGTCGGCTGATCTGAGCGCGATTGTTGACCGGCTGCTCAAACGCATCGGCGGCAATGCCGACGCCCGTTATGAAATCAGTTCGGCCCTGCTGCCGCGCCTGAATGCGAGCATTGACGCCAGGGCCATTGAGCGCGTGATTGAAAACCTGATCATCAATGCGCTTGAAGCAATGCCCGATGGCGGCAGTCTGAAAGTGTCCACGCGCGTTGAAAATGATGCCGCTGTGATCACCGTCGCCGACACGGGCAAGGGCATGAGTGAGGAGTTCATCCGCGACCGGCTGTTTCGCCCGTTTGCCACGACCAAACGAAAAGGCATCGGCCTGGGCCTGTATTCGTGCCGCGACATCATCGAACAGCACGGCGGCAGAATCGAAGTCTCGAGCCGGATTGATGCCGGGACTGAGTTCCGCGTCATCCTGCCGCTCGAAGCCCGCAGCGAGGGACGCGAAAACGGCAATGGCAGCAATGACGGACGAGCCGACAGCGCCTTCATTCCGGCCACCGTCGCTAAAGCTGAAGAGGCCGCCGCCAATAAAATGCGCTGAGGCGGCCTGACCAGCGTTGCGTGATGGCGGGCTGGTCGCATATTCCACCGGCATCAGTTTTGAATCACGACCGGGACAAAGACCGATCCAAACGTCCGACCTGTGCTTTCTGAGTTCTGATTATGTCCGATCCTGGCAAACAAACGATTCTGATCGTGGACGATCACGATGCAGTACGCAAACAGCTTTTCTGGGCGCTGGAAGATGATTATCGCGTGCTGGAGGCAGCTTCCAGCACGCAGGCCTTGCAGCATCTCGAACGCGAGGAGATTGCCGTTGTCCTGAGCGACCTGCATTTGCCGCCGGTGCTCTCTGACATCAGCGGCGGCTTGTCGGTGCTTGAAGCTGCGCGCAAGCATTCGCCGCAGATTCCGGTCATCGTCATCACGGGCAGCGAAGACCGGCGCACCGCGCTTGAAGTCGTGCGGCGCGGCGCTTACGGCCTGTTCCCGAAACCGTTCGATGTGGACGAAGTCGGCATCATCGTGCGCCAGGCCGCGCAGCATTTTTATCTGGAACGGGAAAACACCACGCTGCGCAGCGAACTCAAACGCGCGACCGGATGGCAGGAAATCGTCGGTGAAAGCCAGCGTCTGCGGCGCATTTTCGAGCAGGCCAAAGCCGTCGCTGACACGAACGCGACCGTGCTGATTACGGGCGAATCGGGAACCGGCAAGGAAGTGCTTGCCCGCGCCATTCACCGCGCCAGCCCCCGCGTCGAAAAACCGTTCATCGCCTGCGCCATTGCTGCGCTGCCCGAAACCCTGATCGAATCGGAACTGTTCGGCCACGAAAAAGGCGCTTTCACCGGAGCCACGACCCGGCGGCAGGGACGTTTTGAACTCGCTGACGGCGGCACGCTTTTTCTGGATGAAATCGGGGAACTGACTCCGGCCATGCAGGTCAAGCTGCTGCGCGTGCTGCAGGAGCGGCAGTTTGAGCGCATCGGCGGCAAGGAACAGCTCAGCGTTGACATTCGCATTATTGCCGCGACCAATCGCAACCTGGAAAAGATGGTCGAGGAAAGCACGTTTCGCGCCGACCTGTTTTATCGCCTCAACATCGTCAATCTCGAACTGCCGCCGCTGCGTGAACGCTCGGATGACATCCCGATGCTCGCGGCGCATTTTGCCCGCAAGGCCGCAGCCAAACACGGTCGGCAGACGCCCGCTTTTACTGAATCATTCGTCAGTTACCTGGTCGCTTATCACTGGCCGGGCAACATCCGCGAACTTGAAAACGTCATCGAACGCGCCGTCGTCATCAGCAGCCAGCCGGTGCTTGACGAAGGCGTGCTGCCCGAAAAGATCATTGCCGGATCAGTTCCGCGACCGGATGAATCGGCAACTGCCGTGACTGCCGGATCGCACGGCGAAGATCGTGACACCGGCTCACTCGCAGAAGCGGCGCTCTCGCCGGGCGGTTCATTTGAAACGGCAATCATCAATTTCAAGCGGCGGCTGGTGCAGCAGGCATTGCGCGAATGTAAAAGCTCGCGCTCAGAAGCCGCTCAGCGACTCAAAATCAGTCGGCAGTATCTGCACCGCCTGATCAATGAATTGCACGTTGAAGAATAATCGCAGCGGTCAGCGCGCATCTTTCCCCTCTGAATCCTGTTTGCCGGGCGACCTGCCCGGCGAAAATTGCGGTAACATCGAACAATCCCTGTTGAGCTTCCCCCCTTCATCATCAAATTACTGATGGCTGTCTGTCGGTGACTGAGAACTGATTACTGGCCTGAACGATGAGAAGAGAAAACATTATTCCCGCACTCCCGACCGGACGAAATGCGCCCCCGCGCACAGCTCTGGGGCGCTGGCTGCTGAGCGGCGGCAGCCTGGAAGCGCACCACGCAGAACACAAACCGCATCCCTGGTATCTGGTGTTGTGGCTGACGGGCGTTGATTATTTTTCGTCGCTTGGCTATCAGCCGGGCATTGCGCTGCTCGCTGCCGGAGCCTTGTCACCGCTGGCCACCATTCTGCTGATTGTCGTCACGCTGTTCGGCGCATTGCCGATCTATTCTCAGGTGGCGGCGCGTTCGTATGCCGGGCAGGGTTCGATTGCAATGCTTGAGAACCTGCTGACCGGATGGTGGAGCAAGATTTTCGTACTCGTCCTGATCGGCTTCGGCGCGACCGATTTCGTCATCACGATGACGCTGTCGGCGGCTGATGCCGCACAGCACGCGATTGAAAATCCGCTGCTGCACGCGCACATCGGTGAAGGGAAGATGGCGATCACCATTCTTTTGCTGGCGCTGCTGGCGGCGGTTTTTCTCAAAGGCTTCAGCGAAGCGATGGGCGTGGCGGCGGCGATTGCCGTGCCGTATCTGCTGCTGAATGTGATCGTGCTGGTGCGCGGCGTTTACGAAATCATTCACCATCCCGAAGCGTTGCCCAACTGGCAGGCGGCGTTGTGGCAGACCGTGTCGCTCAAGGGCTTCAGCGGCTGGGGCGGACTGTTTGTGCTGGCGGCAATCAACTTTCCGAAACTGGCGCTCGGTATGAGCGGATTTGAAACCGGAGTTTCGGTGATGCCGCTGGTTTCGGGCGGGCCGGATGAAGACGGGCCGCATCATCATTCGCACACGCCGGGACGCCCGCCGCACGGGCGCATTCGCGCGACACGCAAACTGCTGCTGGCGGCGGCGGTGATTATGAGCGTGCTGCTGCTGCTGTCGAGTTTTGTGACGACGCTGCTGATTCCGCGCTCAGCCTACGAGGGCGGCAAGGCATCGGGCCGCGCCATCGCTTACCTGGCGCACGAACTCCTTGGCAGCGCCTTCGGCACGGTCTATGACATTTCGACCATTCTGATTCTGTGGTTCGCGGGCGCGTCGGCGATGGCCGGACTGCTCAATCTGATTCCGCGTTACCTGCCGCGCTTCGGGATGGCTCCGCGCTGGGTGGCTTATCGTCGCCCGCTGGTGCTGGTGCTCTTTACGGTCTGCGTGATCGTGACGCTGATTTTCAGGGCCGATGTCGAAGCGCAGGGCGGCGCTTATGCCACCGGAGTGCTGGCGCTGATGCTGTCCGCCGCGATTGCCGTGGCGCTGGCCCTGCGCCGACCCTCAACCGACCCGCGCATCGGCGGCGAGCCTTCAGTCTGGATGAGCAATTATTTCTGGCTGGTGGCAGCAGTCTTTGCTTTCACGTTCATTGATAACGTGATCGAGCGGCACGATGGCATCATCATCGCCAGCGCCTTCATTCTGTTTGTGCTGATTGTCAGCGCGGTCAGCCGGTACTGGCGCGCAACTGAACTGCGCGTGGCTGAGTTCACTTTTGATGATGAGGATTCAGAAAAACTCTGGAAGCAGATCATCGGCAAAAAGGTCAACCTGGTGCCGCTGCGCACCGGGACGGCTGAACACCGGCGACGCAAGGAAGAAGAGATTCGCCGCCATTACCTGGTCAGCGGCCCGCTCGCCTTTATCCACGTCAGCCTGCTCGACAATCGCAGCGAATTTATGTCGCCGCTCTGCCTGTGTGTGCGGCGCGAAGGCGACAACTATGTGATTGACGTGAGCGGCGCGATTGCCATTGCCAACACGATTGCCTACATCAGCGAACTGATTGATCCGATCAGCATCTTTGTCGGGCTGACCCGGCAGAATCTGATGTCACAGTCCTTCAAGTTCCTGCTCTGGGGCGAAGGCGAAACCGGGATGATGATTTACAAAATCCTGCTGCGGTACTGGGACTGGACGCCTGAAGATGATGTCAGGCCGATGATCTTTCTGATGAGTGAATAGAGAAAAAAACAGCCACGAATTGACACGAATTTTCACGAATCGAAAGCAGGCACCCGCCGGGTTGCGGCTGTGTTTTGATTCGTGAAAATTCGCGTCAATTCGTGGCTGTTTTTTTCTGGCAGGAATCCGAAAATAAACAAAGCCAGCCTGATCGCTCCGGCCTCGCGTGATGGCGCTGCCGAAGTGATGAGGCTGGCTCTGGCTGCTTCAGCTAACCACTGTTTCAGGCCGCGTACTGAGCGGCCCGCATTTTTCCGTCCATGGATGCCGCTTCCCACAATTCCTGAATTGTGAAGCCCTGCATCTCGCGTGAATTAATGGCGATGGCAATCTTGTAGCAGGTGTCGAAGGTCGGACGGCCACCTTTACCTTCCTCATAATTGCGGAGCAGATCGCAGGGCAGGCGGGTCAGATCCGACAGTTCCGTAAGCGACATGCCCGCTCTGGTGCGCTTGTCGTTGAGCATTTTTCCAAAGAGTGTTGCGACTGGTTGCAGATCGGAGTTCTTTTTCATTTCCTTCACTTCAGTTTCATCAGGAACCCGAAACCGGGTTGTTCGTTTTCGGTAAGGGGGGTGGCAGTTTGTGATTGTGACTGACTCCTGATGCAGAAAGTCGGAGAAGCCTGCTGTGTCAGCCAGAATTGACCGCTGGCTGATCCTTCAGCCGGTATCTGGCGGTAAAGCCACATTACTAACATCCGAAACCTCACAACCTGCGTGCCAGCAGATGAAAATAATCAGATTCCTGAGCGATCTCTGTTCAATTATGTGAAAAGAAACCAAATAAAAATTCAAATCAGAGGATGAGACTCCTGACCAGGCTGGTCGAGCGAGGTCAAAGGCTGGTAATTCTTACACGCAGCGATGAAATAAAGTTATAGTCAAATCACACACCGACCGTGATCACCTGACAAACCGGCTGAAATTAATCAGCGCGCAGGACTCTGGCTGAATCCTGCGCGCTGATGCTGAGTACATATCGAAGCAGAGGAAATGAAGACAGGCTTCACAGGATCAGAACTGAAAACAAGCCTGAGCGCCCAGGCTCAATTGCTGCTCCTGGGTACGCACGCTTCCAGCGTGCTCCTGCTTCGGGCAGTCGTTATGTCCGCGCAGCCCGGCACGCTGGAAGCGTGCGTACCCAGGGATTCTGTCAGCGCCCTGTTCTGTTCATCCTGTCTGATCATTCCCGGCGTTCAGATTTTAATTCTGACCGTGTTGCCGGTCTTTTCAATCACGATGCCGCTTTCGCTGAGTTGCGAGACGTATTCAGTTCCGCCGCTCAGGCCGAAATCGCCGCCGTTCATTTCAGTCATCGGCATGAAACTGACCGGCAGTGTCAGCGCGCCTGAATTCGGATTCGGCAGGCCGAGTTCAGTGTTTGCGCCGGGCACCGATGGATCAAGCTGCTGTGCGCGACCGCGCCCCATTCCTTCAAAACGATGCGACACGTTTTCGGTCGTGGCGACATCGCTGAATTTTTCGATGTGGCGGCGGGCCGCATTGCCGTTGACATCCAGCGCCGCAGCGGGCAGGGTCGGACGCCAGAAGGTGTAGCTGTAACTCACCGCCCAGCGATAACTCCACGAACTCTGGTTGCCATTGGCCTTGAGCAGAATGTTGTTGATGCGAATGTCATTGCCGGTGAACGGCTCCATGATGCCGCCCGGATTCGGAATGCATTCGATGCGATCAATTTCAGTCGCCCAGTCGGCGGTGAATGACCGCAGCAGAATGCTGTTGATACGCACGCGATTGATGCCGCTGTTGTAAACCCGCAGGTTCAGCCGCATAAACGCCTCTTTCCCGACACCCAGAAACTGCATCGCCACGCCGACTTCGTGCCAGACGCGCGAGGCCGCCTGGACGGCGCGCAACGCATTGACGCGGCCAAAACCGGTTTCATTGTCGCGGCCCGCCGGCATCAGGTCGTCACAGGTGCGGCGGACAATCTCTTCGCATTCCTGCACCGTCAGATTCGGGTCAACCGACAGCACCAGCGCGCCGACGCCTGCGACGTGCGGCGTGGCCGATGACGTGCCGTTGAAATTGGGAATGTAATTGCCGCTGGTGTTGTAACCACCCGCGCCCATAATGTCGGTCGTGTAAATGTGCACGCCGGGCGCAACGACCTGCAATTCGGGGCCGTAGTTGCTGCCCCACCAGGTTTCACCATCGGCGCTGGTTTTGCTCTTGCGCCGATCCCATTCATTCGATGCGCCGACCGCGAAGCATTGCGGATACTTCGCCGGGTAGCTGATGCCGAGGACATCATTGTTGCCGGTGGCGCACGGCGCAAAGCAGCCCCTGCCGCCGCGCCCGTTGGTGCGCGCATACTGGAAGGCCGACTGAATCGCGCTTGAGGCCGGGCCGCCGCCCCAACTGTTGCTCAGCACATCGGCTCCGCGATCAACGGCGGTGCGAATCCCGCGCGCAATAATCGCGTCAGTCGTCGCCCAGCCGCCGCCGGGCGCGCCAACCGCAATGCGCACCGGAATCAGCTTGCAGTTCGGCGCCACGCCCGCGATGCCGCGACCGTTGTCGGCCACCGCCGTAATAATTCCCGAACAGCTTGTGCCGTGCCCGTCGCGTGGATTGGGTTGCTGATTGTTGTCGTTATCAACTGAATCGTAGCCGGTCAGCAGATTTCCCATCAGGTCTTCGTGCGCCATGTCCACGCCTTCGTCAATCACGGCCACCTTGATGCCGGGGTTGCCGCGCGTGATGGCCCAGGCGTCGCGGGCGCGGATTTTGTTGAGTCCCCACTGGCTGCCGATGAAAGGGTCGGGCGCAAGCGGCGATGGCGCTTCACTGACGCGCTCCGGCGCAACCGCTGCGCCAAGTGCCGGGCCGGAACTCAGTGTCGGATTCTGAGCCGGGGCGGGCGCTGCGCCAAAGGCTGTGCTTTTCGGCATGATTTTCGGCATCAGCCGCACGAAATCGGGCTGCGCATATTCGACCTGATCCTTCACGTGCAGTTCGTTGGCGATGGCGAGCGCATCGTCAGGATCGTTGCTGCGAACCTTGCAGAGGTAATAATTCTTCAGTGTTTCATCGCGGCTGATGACATCCAGCTTGTAATCATTGAGCAGTTTACTGCATTCGGCTTCACTCAGATTCGGCTTGAACTGCACGATCAGTTGCGGCGTCAGAATCAGCGCCGATTCCGGGTCGGCTTCAGTCGTGCGAAAGACCGGGAAACTCTGCTCAACGTTGCCGAGCGGCGCGCGCGCTGTCGCAGGCGCAGTGCCGGTAGGAGTGCGCACTGACGGCGTTGAGCGGTAAATGGTGATTCCGGCAAAGCCAATATCTTCGCCACCATCGGGGCGCATCGGTTGAGCGGCAATTGCAGCGTGTCGCGCCGGACGTTCGGGCGAGCCTTCGAGCCGCACTGCCTTGATATCATTCGCGTCAAGCAGCGGAACTTTCTCGTTGCCTGCGTAATAGAATTTGTTGCCATGCGTTTCTTTTCTGATGTTAGGCATATCCGCCTTCCTTTCCTGAAAACTGGTTGATGAATTTAACGGCTTGCCAGCAAAGGCTGATTAAAGTGGCAGGGGCGTCGTGCAGACACACTACAACCTTCCGCAGAAACGCTCAGGTTGTCTGCGCACACTGAAATCAGGCAGCGCCAGCGCGCCGCGCAGCGTTTTTATTTGTCAAGCGGGGCCTTGAGGCCTTCAGAAAATTACCTTGTGAGGCTGCCTCATCCGGGCAGCTTAAATGGGAGCAGAGGATGAACGTGCAATCGTGTCCGACCTGCGCTGTGACAAAGCTCGTCAACAGGCTGATCGCTGATTGTCAAACGGGCTTGTAATCGGGGCTGAAATCCTGGGGAGCAAAAGAACCTGCTGATGCAGTCGTCAGGTCATTACTTTTTTCGGGTGGGGCGGGGCATCATTCCAGGCCTGAACATCGCATCAGCATGATGACAGACACATGGTCGGACGCCTTTTCAAATGACCTGTAAAGTTCGGGTGCTGTTTGATTGTTGTTGATCTTGTGCGGGCGCGATTATATGCCTGTCTCTGATGAAGTCAATACACTTCATCGTAAATTTCGGTTAAATGCGGTGACACTGGCAGAGAAGCGGGAAGGCGAAATGAAAAAAGCGCGAAACACCGAACTGACGGGCCTGTGCGGCTCGTCGCTGGTGTCTCGCGCTCGCGTTGCTGAGATCGTCGGCTGCTTAAAAGACGATGTCGAAATCCACGCGGAAGCGGCGTTTGTTCTGCCCGAAAAACAGCCCGAACTGCGGGTCGGCAATGTTGTTATGCAGCGATGGCGGATTGAAATGATTCGTCAGGTTGTAGACGCTGAACGAAACTTTGACCGCATAGGGATCCTGCAATTTGCGTCCGAAGAGACTTTCGACCGCACCATTGATTTTGAATTCTCTGGTGATGCGGGCATCAAGCGAAAAGAAGTTCGGGAAGCGTTTGTCGTCGGCATTCGGAACGCCGACGTAATTCTGAGCGGCATCCACCAGGTAATACGGGAAGCCGGTGCGCCACTCAACGAGCGGAGCAATGCGCATCTTCCAGGGCAGTTGCAGATTGCCCCACAGCAGAAAGCGATTGGGCATGTCGCCCGGAAGGTTGCTGTACTGATTCGGGCGAATGACCGGCACGGGGAAGCTGCCGAGGAAATTATTGAACTCGTTCAAATCGCCTTCTGAACGGCTGCGCACGTAAGAGAAAAAGACTTCCTGATTCTCTTTGAGCGACAACCGCGACAACAGTTCAAACTGACGATAGCGAGCCTTGCCGCCACCGCCGAGCACGAGCGCATCCTGACCCTGCACGACCTTCGGCGTCAGCGTAATCAGGCCGTAGGAATTGCTTGCCTGATAATTGGCGCGCAGCCGCAGAAAACTGGTCACCGGATGTTCGACTTCGATATTGAAGGTCGCTGAATACGGCGCAAAGTTTCCGGCCACACCGCGACGGCGAATGAACGGTGATTTCGTCGCTTCGGCCTGATCGGTAATGTTCATCAGCCGACGCGGCCCGTCAACGATCACGCCGCCCGGCCCGTAAGTCGTGATGATCTGTTCAGGGTAACTGCTGAAGGCGTACACATTGAGCGGCACGCGATCATAAAACAGCCCGTAACCCGTGCGCACCACCGTCTGCTGATTGCCAAACGGCGTCCACGCCAGACCAAAGCGCGGCGCAATGCGAAAGGTTTCAGTAATGCCCTGGCGCTCGAAACGGGTTCCCACATCAACCGCCAGTTTCGGCGTGACAACCCAGTGATCCTGCCCGAAGACCGCGACTTCAAGATCGTTGCGGTGGTAAGGCCCGCCATCGGCAAATTCGATGCGTTTGAGCAGGTTCCCCGCCGTGTCTCTGATGTTGATCGGACGCGCCAGAAATTCGCCGCGATTGTCGGTGCGCGTGATGCCTGTGCCGAATTTCAGATTGTGCGCGCCCAGCATATTGTGAATCGGCTTGAGCGACAGCGTTTCCAGCCATTCCACGCGCGATGAGTTGCGATCCTGCTGGTTGAAATAATTGCCGGAATTGCCAGTCGGCGTGAGCGTCATTTCCTGAGCGCCCTGCGCCCACACATCCAGCCCGGCCCGCTTGATGGCCACGGTGCTTTCCAGCACGTTTTCGCCAATTGTGTAGCGGTCAATGATCGTGCCCGTGTAATCACGCGCGCTGAAATTGGGCGTCACCGGACGCTGATTGAAGAAATCAAGATTGAAAAACTTTGCCTTGCGCGGCGCGATGTGCAGCGTCCCGGTCAGGTTGTGCCGGTCGCTGGCGATGTAATCGAACTGCGTAAACGAATTGACCGATTCGTTGATCGTTTCGTTGTTCGGGAAGGGCAGCGCGAGCACGCGCCGCTTGGCAATGTCGTATTCCACGCCCTGCGAAAAATAGAGCCGGTTTTTGATGAGCGGCCCGTTGAAAGTCAGGCGCGGCGTGGCTTCGCGCAAACCGCGCAGGCTGCCGCGCAGGTAACGAAATTCCGGGAACGGATCGTTGAGTTCAAAATTCCACTTCTCGCCGCCGCGCCGCGTGTCAACTGAAACAACACCGGCAGTAAAACGCCCGTACTGCGCCAGAAACGGAGTCCTGAAAACATTGATCGTCTGCACACTGTCAATCGGCACGGTCAGGCCGAACTGTCCTGTTGCCGGATCGGTCACGTCAGCGGAATTGACAATCAGCGCGTTGCGATTTTCGCCGCTGCCAAACAGCCTGAGCTGCCCCTGGTCAGTGCGGGCAATGCCCGGCACATAACCGAGCGCGGCGGCGACATTGTTCGGTTTGTCGGCTCTGGCTTTGGTCTGATCGCGCTGTAGTTCGGTGGCTGAAGCGCCGCCCTGTTCGAGCGGCGTGGCCGACGAAGCGCCGGACGAAACATTGACGACATCAGTCACGGCCTTTGGCAGCAGCGTCGCGGGCAGATCAAGCGGCGCATCGGCTTTGACTTCGACCGTGCTGAGCAGCAGCGGTTCAAAAGTGTCTTTGGAAACCAGCACGTCGTAGCTGCCGGGAGCCAGGCTGTTGAATTCAGCTTTGCCTTCTTCAGTAGTCGTTGCGGTGCTGATGACGGTGTCCTGCCGTTTGACCTGCACCTGCGCGCCCGGCACGGCCCGGCCCGCCTGGTCAGTGACGGTGATAATTAATTTTGCGCTCTGTCCGGGTTGTTGCGCGAAGGAAGTTAAAGCTGTCGAGCAAATCAGCGCGGTGAGGAGCAGGCCGGACACCAGCCGCCGCTTGTTCTGAATTGAATCACTAAATCTCATTTCAAACCCCGAATCATAGTTACCAGCCTGGGGGCGGCTGCATTAACGCCACAGGTTACACGAAAAGAGAGCTGTTTGCACAGGCCGCTTCGATGCAGCCTGTCAGCCTCAGGCTGCCTGCATTAACGCTTCAATATTATGTTACGAATCTGGCGCAGTTGTGGATTGAAAGGCTGAGACCGGAAATCAGCTCAGTCAAGGCGGGACATAATCCGGTAAAGCGAGGTGAAAGCGCCGACTGTGCCGAGCACTGTGCCGACAATCAGCAGCCAGGGTGCGGTGTTGAGCCAGCGGTCAAGAAAGTATCCGGCAACCAGACCACCGACGATGTTCGAGGCGAGCAGTGTCCCGACCGTCATTGCGAGGGCAAATCTGCTTTGATCGGTACGTTTGCTCATCGTGGTCAGGGCCGAACCGAACAGCGGTTCAATGAGAAGATGAAATCAGCCGCAGATGGACACGAATTTTCACGAATGGAACCAGTTTATTTGTTGTGTCGCGCCCGGTTTTTGATTCGTGAAAATTCGTGTCCATCTGCGGCTGATTTCATCTGGTTTGATTACTTTTTCTTCGGACCCGGTGACGGCGAAACCATATCGCCGGGAATCTTTCCGCCCGTTGCTTTGAGAATCATTTCCTGCGTCTCTTTGGGCAACTGATTGAACTGCTCGCGGGAAAGGGGGCGTCTCAGGCTTTCAGGAATGGCATGGGGAACAGCCGGAGACGCGCCGGGTGAAGCGCCCGGCACGCCGCGTTGCGCCATCGCGGCTTTGGCTGCCGCTGCCGTCGCGGCATTCGGCGTCGGAGCCTGGGCCTGACCGGCAGTTGACGATGCATTCGCGGGTGACTGGTTCGCGGCAGGCTGCTGTTTGCATCCGGCAGCGAGCAGCGAGCAGGAAATAATGGCAAGACTGAACAGAGTGATAAATCGTTTCATGCTTACTTCAGGAGTTTGCAGGGCTGAAATTCAAAGAGTGGAAGCCTGAACCGGATGTTCACGCTTCCACTCAGGAAAATAAAGCATCACCGTGCTATGGCCTGATTTCAACGACAATGCCCAGCGACGTTTTGAGGTCGCGCAGGTCGTAATCCTCATCCAGCGTCCCTTCGCGGTCAATGACCAGAAAGGTCGCCGTTTCACCATTGAGCGGGAAGGCGCTGGTGTGCCAGGTGTCGCGGTGCAGTTTGAAGGCGACGGAACCATCCACGATGAAAGCTGCCATCTTCTGTGAATCGGGCACGTCCGGGTTTTCACGGTCTGACAGCGCGACGGCGATGACTGACTGGTGATTACCGAGCGGCGCAAAGACCTGTTCGGTGCGGCAATGACGGCCCAGAAAATCGAACGTGAGCGGGCGCGCTTCGACCGTCTGCATGGCGACGCTGACCGGGCTGCCGTCGAGATCAAGTTCGACGCTGCCGCGTTCGCTGATGATTTCACCAAATGGCGCGAAGGCTTCGCGCGTCATGGGCTGGGGGATGAGGCAGATTGTCCGAATCAGTTTTTCCGCCTCACGAATGGTGCGTTCGCGCACCAGTGATGTTGCTGCTGCAGAAGCTGGCATGATTTTGTTCCCCTTTCGCTGTGAAAGATCTTTTGGTTGCCTGGGTCGCGGGGCCATAGTTTCGGTGTGTCGCAGAAGCGTGGCAATCAGAACCAGAGGATGTCAGGACTGCCTGATTTGCTGCCTGCCGCTTCTTTCCCTGATGACCGGACAGCATCTGTTTCTGGCTGGGGTGATTCCGGTTCGGGGCACAGGATGAATTGTTGAATTGGGCAGTAGTTCAGTTGTGTAACATACCCTTCCGCAGACTGTCAAACCAATCTCAGAATCAGCCGCCGCCGCCTGCATTTTTCACCCTCGCAGCGTCAGGCGTGACGCAATTTGTCAGGCCGCTGACCAAAGTAATTTCTTGTCTTTGCTCTGCCGGTTCGCCTATACTCCGCGTGGCCTTCCGAATGCGTCCCGCGCTCTCGTTCGACACCAACCCATTTTTGCTTAACCAGTAAAATTTCACGCAGGCAGCAGCGTCAGCGGTCTCCGTCATTGCGCGTCTGATTAGTCGTTGTCGCGGCTGAAAATATATGCCGGTTACTACTACCTCACGCAGTCTGATTGCGGGGACGACGGGATCATTGATTGAGACTGCCAACCCGCTCCAGCCCTGGCTGGATGTTCTGGAAGCTCGCAACAAAGCCGAGACACTGCTCGAACTGGAGATGTGGATCAAATGTTTTGACCGCTTCTTCAGAGTCCGCAACCATCCGCTCTCCGAACAGGAACAGCGCGAAGTCGTGCGCCGCGATTTCACCGAGGAACTGCGCATCGTGCGCAGCGTCAGCCTGCGGATGAGCCACCTGTGCAGCGATATTCTCACCATCGAACACACCGAATCGGTCAGCTTCGGCAAGTACATCGAATCGGAACTGATGCGCGATGACAGCATGTCAGGATTCGCTGAAATCCTGATTGGCCAGTTATCGCCCGAAGATTCGCTGACGCTGCTGATTGAATCGCTGGCTGATTTGCGCGCCGTGATTGATGGCCTGGTGCAGTTGCCATCGGTCGGATTTCAGATTTTTACCAGCGTCGGCAAGCTGATCAACCGCGAAATCAAACGCTGTCGTTTCATCGAACCGCTGCTGCATCACAAATTCAAACCGCATTACGACCGCATCGAAAACACCAGTATCACGGGCATCATCCGGCGCATCAGCAGCCCGATTCTGCGCCAGGACGTGGCGACGGTGTTTCTGGAATCGTTTCGGCTGCTGCGCTATCTGCGGTTCATCGAACGTGATTTACAGGAAGACCGCCCGCTCAAAAAATCGCTGCTCATCTTTGCGCTCGTCAATTCAGAAGCGCGGCTGCTGCTTGATTTCATTGACCGCCGCCTGCTGCTTTCGACCGACCTGACCGAAGAAACGCGCGATTCGATTGACTGCGCGGCCTATGCGATGAGCATGGAATTCAACAAGGTCTTCAGTCACGAACTCGTCGGCTTCGTGCACCTGCGCCAGGCACCGCCAATCTATGCCCGCGTCGAAAATTCACACGGCCTGCTGCGCAACTGCCTGCAACAGACGGTTGTCAGCATTGCCTCGGCCTTCGATTCGGATTTCAATCCGGGGGCGATCTTCGACACTTTCCAGACACGCTACGAACAATCAGCAAAACTGCGCGAAGATATCTGGCGGCTGATCTGTTACCTGCGCCATTACGAAACGCGCCCGGACAAAAATCACATTGCGCCGCTCATCGAAGTGCTGGCTCTCTTCCGCGACGGATCGCTGCGTTACCTGATGTACAAGGACTGGGAACAGTACGAACAGTTTCACGAAGAGATCATCATCTCGCGCAGCAATGAAGAACTCGCGCAGGTGCTGCACCGCTTTGCAACCTATCTGGAAACACTGCTCGGCCAGGTCAACCTGCGCGCCGTGCTGGCCAATCATCCGTTCGATTATCCGAAAGTGAAGATTGAGTAGCCTGATTCAGCACTCGACCGGAGTATCTGGCAGAGAGTCGTCAAACGGAGGGGAATGAGCTGCGGATGAATACGCGGCAGCATCGCTGCTCAGGCGAGCCGTCACCGGTTTTTCATTCGTGAGTTTTCGGCTTTATTCACGAGAGCGGCGGTAAACGAAACTGACTGTGCCGAATCTGACCTCGCTGCCGTCCTGCAAAACCGCTTCGGTGACGCGCCTGCCGTTGACGAACGTGCCGTTGCTGCTGCCGAGATCGTAAACCGTATGGCTGCCGTTGGTGACGGCGATGCGGGCGTGACGGCGCGAGACGGACGGATGTTCGATCACAAAGTTATTGTTGAGCGTGCGGCCCACCAGAATTTCATTTTCATTGAGCAGCCACGCAATGTTTTCTTCGCCTGATGGCGTGCGCGTGATGAGACGCGGGCGCGGTTTGCGGGAAGCCGAAGTTTCGAGCGGAACGGGTTGCGGCTGATGGTCGCTGACAATTTCAGCCAGGCGTTCAGGGATGTGCGCGCCGCATTTCAGACACGAAGTTCCGGCCAGTCCCGCCTTGCCGCAGTTCGGGCATTCGGCGCTCACCGTCAGCAGCACTGTGCCTTCGCGGTGCGGCGAGGTTTCGCGGTGGTAATGAATGCGCGAACGCACCCACAGAAACAGGCCGACAATGGCCGCTACCGCCAGCGGAAAGATAATCGGGCCGACCGTTTCAGTCTGGATCAGCAGCACGTCAAAGAGCGCATGCAGCAGCACGGCCATCAGCCAGCCTCCGGCAAACAGCTTCAGCCGCTGCGTGAAAATATTCGGCGCGGCTCTGACGCGGCTCAGACTCAGGCCCCACAGGGCCGAAAAGAGCGCGTGGCCCGGATTCGAGAGCGGCCCGCGCAACAGCAGCAGCGACGGCCCGCTCTGCGCCAGGTAAATAATATTTTCGACGGCAGCAAAACCGAGCGCGGCAGCGGCGCTGTAAATAACGCCGTCCAGCGGTTCATCAAACTCCTGATGCCGCCACGCATAAATATAAACCGCCAGAAATTTGCAGAACTCCTCGACCGGAGCAATGACCAGCAGAATGGTCAGCAGCGTGCCGAGATCGCTGCCGCCCGTCAGCCGCAGCATCAGCGACTGCCCCGACAAATTCAGCGGCAGCGCCAGCAGCGTTGTCGCGCCGCCCAGCACAAATGTCAGCGCCACCAGCCGCAGCGGGTCGCGCCGGTAGATGCTGCGGGTATAGAAATACCAGAGCCACAAAATGCAGGGCAGCAGCGAGAGAACTGAAATCAGCAGGAAACGGAGCATTGGTGAATGAAGTCAGCAGCCAGTGGTCTGTTGCAATGAGGGTGGATTGTAGTCTTCAGGCAGGAATTAGTCCAAACGATGGTCGCGCAAATCAGCTTCTTTTCAGGATGACCATCGTCAGATCGTCAACGGCTTTGGCCTGGCCGACGAAGCGGGTCAGGGCTTCGTCAATGCGGTCGCGGATGCCTGCCGCCGTGCGGTCACGGTGACGGCGCACGACTTCGATCAGGCGCGCTTCATCGAACTCATCGCCTTCCTCGTTCTGGCTTTCGGTGACGCCATCGGAATAAATCACCAGCACATCGCCGGGTTCCATCTGCACCCAGCCTTCGCGGTATTCGCAGTCCGGCGTGATGCCGACCGGAAAGCCGCCCACATCAAGCCGCGTGACTTCGCCCGAAGTGCGCACGAGCAGCGGGGAATTGTGACCGGCGTTGATGTAAGTCAACTGGTGCGTCCTGGCATCAAGCTCGCTGTAAAAAAAGGTGACGTATTTATTGGGCGGCGTGTTGTCGTAAATGTACTGGTTGATTTCGCTGACGACTTCGCAGCCCGACAGCCGCGTCGTGGTCTGGGCGTGAACGGCGGCGTGCAGCGATGACATCAGCAGCGCCGCACCCGTGCCTTTGCCCGATACGTCGCCAAGCGCGATCAGATAACGGCCATCGCGTTTCTGATAAAAGTCGTAGTAATCACCGCCGACTTCGTAACACGGAAAGCTGACGCCGATGAGTTCATAACCGGGAATCTGTGGCGGCGATTCGGGCAGCAGCCGCAACTGAATTTCACTGGCGACGGCGAGTTCCTTTTCAAGGCGCTGTTTTTCCTGCTGATCTTCAAGCAGGCGAACGTTTTCAATGCGAATGGCGGCGACGCTGGCAATCAGGGTCAGCAGTTGCAGATCCTGTTCGGTAAAGCGCGAAGTGCCGAACGGGCTGTCCACATAGATCATCCCGGACACGCGGCCTTCGACGGCGAGCGGCACAGCCATAACTGAACGAATGCCGCCGAGCAGAATTGATTTGCGCTCCTGAAAACGCGGGTCGTGCAGCGCGTCAGAAGTCAGCACCGAAGTGCCCTGTTTGATGACCTGGTCGGTGATCGAACGGCTGAGCTTGATTTCAGATTCTGATTCGTGGCTCTGCCTGCGCGATTTCATCGCCTTGCAGACAAGCTGCGGTTCGGCCTGCGGACTGCCGGGCAGCGTTTCGAGCAGCATCACATAACCGCGATCAGCGGGCAGCGCTTCAAAGATGCTGTCGAGGACGTGGCGCAGCGTGTCATCGAGCGACAGCGGCGAAAGCAGCAGCAGACTGACGCGGCTGATGATGGCCAGCGCATCGCGCTGTTCAATGGCGAGGCTGCTGATAGCCGTGCCCACCTGGGTTTTCTGGGTCGAGTCGAGGGCTGAAAGCAGGTTGGACGCCGAATGACGCGACTCAGCCGTGATCGTGGCTTCGGGCGACGGCGCGACGACGCTCGGCTCGGCATACAGAATGCTCGTCTGTGCGCGGGCCGGAGCCGTGTCGGCGCGGTCGGAAAATTCGATTTCGGTTTCACCAATGCGCACGCGGTCGCCGTTGCGCAATCTGGCCGGAGAGGTCAGCCGCTGACCATTCAGATAGGTGCCGTTGGCGCTGCCGAGGTCGCTGACCCAGATGCCGTCGTCGCGCTGCCGCACTTCGGCGTGCAGCCGCGAGGCGAACGGATCTTCGAGGCACAGATCGTTGCGGGCTGAACGGCCAATTGTCAGCCGCTGGCGGTTGATGTCAGCCACCGAATCGGCCTGGGCCGTGGTTGATTTGACAATCAGGCGAGGCATAGGGGGACAAAGTGGAACGCCGGTTCAGCCTTTCTGTTGTTTTTTCTGTTTGCGGGCAGCCTTGCGGGCCTCTTCATCAGCCCGGCTGACTGAGTTGTGTGCGACCGCGGCATACTGGCCGGAGGTGCATTTCCGGTAATGATCAATGGCCATCGCGTACTGTCCGGCCTGGTAATAAGCCAGGCCCATCAGGTAATGCAGGTCATTGTCTTCCGGCGTCAGATAGAGCGCCTTCTGATACTCCTTGATTGCATCGGCATAACGCCTGGCAGAATCAAACCGCAGCCCGCGATTCTTGTAAGCGGCAGCCATATTGCGGCGGGTGCGTTCCATTTCGGCTGACTCTTCGGCTTCGTTGGTGTTTGATGGCGCGGACGGAACCGGGTCGAGCGCCAGATCAGAGATCGGCAGCGTGACGCTGGAATGATCGGCTGCCGGGGGCAGATCAACGCGGCGCTGGCGCGCATTGCGGCGCATCGTTGTCAGCATCGAATAACCCGAAGGCCGATCAATCGAAGGCCGTTCCAGCGCGTCAATGGCGACCTGCGCCTGTTCGCTGTGCGGGTCAATGTTGATGATTCGGCGATATTCGCGTTCGGCGTCGTTCCACTGCCCGCGATTGCGATAGATTTCAGCCAGGGCGAGGCGCGCTTCGAGGTGCTTCGGATCAGTTTCAAGCACGCGCGAATAAGACTGAATCGCCTCTTCGACGTTGCCAGCGGAGTTATAAGTGCGGGCCAGCAGAAACTGGGCTTGAGTGTCACGCGGCGTCAGCTTGAGCGCCTCGCGGAACTGTTCGAGGGCCGCTTCATAATTGCCTTCATTCCGGTAACGTTCACCAAGCTGAGTCATCCGGCGGCTGATTTCATCGGGCGCAGAAAAATTGAACGGATTGCGATTGCCCGTGGAAGCATGCGTCTGATCGCGGTACATCAGCCACGCGCCGATGGCCAGGGCCAGGGCCAGCGCAGCCAGCATAATGCGCAGCGGAAAGCCGAACCGCGACTGTGACGACAGTCCCGAAGCGCGGGCCAGTTCCCGCACGGCGCGGGTGCTGGCGCTTTCTTCGACCGGTGCTGCCGCCTGGGTCGGCGGAACCAGCATTTCAGAGATTGAAGGCATGGCGACCACCGCCTGCCGCGGATTGCCGGAAACCGCACTGGTTGAGGCTGACCCGTTCTGGGTTACCTGAATGGAAATCATTTCGGTTCTGACCTGTTCGCTGGCCGGGGTCAGCGCCGGAGTTGATGACACTGCTTCATCGGCGGCGGCACTGCTGCCGAGTCGCCTGCCGCAATCCAGACAGAATTTCGCTTCTGCTTCGTTGGCCGCGCCACAACTTTTACAATTCACAACCAGCATCTCACTTCCTCCGAAGTTGCCTGGTCAGCGAGACCGGGGCTTGCACAGATCAGCCGCTGGTGGGCGGTCGCAGGGACTGATCTGCTGAATTTCAATTCAACGAATTATTGCAACCTGATGACGACGGTTCCGGCCAGCTTGTCGTGCCAGCCTTCCTGTCGCTGATCCCATAAAATCCACAAAAAACCCAGCCCGCCGACCAGCGCGCTCAGCGGATAGCCGAGCAGGTGGCGCAGCAGGGCTTCACGATAACCGAGTCGGCCACCATCGCGGCGGACAATCTGAATGCCGAGAATCCGTTTGCCGAGCGTCTGGCCGTCGGTTCTGACCAGATAAATCCAGTTGATCAGCAGCAGGCCGAGGGCCGCCGCATAACCGGCATACAGAATCGTCCAGGCCAGGTCAGGAAACGAACGCTTGAAGAGCAGCGCAATCGAGATCGTCACCGCCGGGACAAGCATCATCAGAATGTAATCGAGCAGGAAGGCTCCGCAGCGCAAACCGACGCTGGCGAGCGGCAGACTGCGCTGTGCCACGTGCACCACATCGGCTTCGCGGGGGGCGGGGCCGGACAGCGAGACTGCCTTGGTCCGTTGTGAATTCATCATTCAGGGTCGTTTCTGATCACTGACCACATGTCAGCCACAGCACCTCAGGGTGGTTCATGCAGGGTGATTTTGCAAGGGTCAGGACTGACTTGTGAGAGGCCGGGGACGCCTCAGCCAACGACAAACTTCAGCCGCGTCTCACCCAGCCTGACTTCGTCACCGCTGTTCAGCGGGTGCGGCTGGCGCGGCGTCAGTCGGAACTGACCATTGATAAATGTCCCGTTGGAACTGTTCAGGTCTTCGATCAGGTATTGATTGTTCTGGACAAAAATCCGGGCATGCCGCCGCGACACGCGCGCTGACGGATCATACCGCGATAAATCAACTTCCGGGTGAATGCCGCGATTCGGATCAAGCCGTCCGATCAGGCTTTCAATCTGTGGACTGAGCGCAAACTGGGCGTCCATTTCGGTCGTGCCGACCACGACCAGGCGCGCCGTCACGCGCTGTGAACCAGGCGGCGGCTGTCTGGTGCCGCACCACGCGCAGAACGAATCGCCCGGATTGAGTTCGCGCCCGCAACCGACACAGGCCAGGCTGCCGGCGAGTTGCGACGTGCCGATGTTTTCACCCAGGCCCGGCATGACGATTTCGCCGCGTTTGAGCGCCTCAAGATGCAGCTCAAGTTCACGCCCGAAGGCTTTGGCCGAATCGAAACGATTTTCGGGCTTGTACTCAACCGCGCGGCAAAGAATTTCTTCCATCCGCGCAGAGATTGCCGGATTGAGCTGGCGCGGCCTGGGATTCTTGGTGAAATCAAAAATCAGCAGCGGATTGTCCTGCGGATCAACTCCGGTCAGCAGGTGAAACATCGTCGCGCCAAGCGAATAAATATCCGAGCGCGGTTCGACGTTGCCGGCAAAAAGTTCCGGCGGCGCATAACCCATCGTGCCGATGGCCGTGACGCCTTTCTGCTGCTGCGGCGCCACGAAGCGCGCAATGCCGAAATCAACCAGCATAATCCGGTTGCTGCGCGAATCAATCATCAGGTTGGCCGGTTTCAGATCGCGGTAAATGATCGGCGGATCCTGCGAATGAATGAAATCAAGCACGTCGCAGATTTGAATGGCCCATTGCGTGACGATCTGTTCATCCACCTTGCCGCCCGATTCCTTCTGCCGCATCGCCAGGTCGCCGCCGTCAATGTATTTCATGACCAGGTAATAGCGGCCCCGCGTGGCATCGAAGAAGTAATCGTAGATCGTGGGAATCGAGGGATGTTCGAGCCGGGCGAGCAGTTCCGATTCGCGCTTGAAATCCTCAATCGCCTTTTCGCGGGCAGTTTCGTCCGCGAACATTTCGATCATCTCCTTGACCGCGACGGTGCGGCTGGCGAGGTTGCGGTCTTCGGCGCGATAGACTGATCCCATGCCGCCGCCGCCGATGCGTTTGACGACCTTGTACCGGTCGGCCAGCAGCGTGCCAGCCGCCAGTTGGAGTCCTGTGGGGGTGTTGCCAGAACCGGTCATGCTCATATGCGACGTTCCTCCGACAGTCTGGGTGCCGGGCAGGCCCGTCGGTTTGACTGCGATATCCTGCCACGCGCCACATTCACCGCAGTATGGATCTTCTGCCGCTGTGGACGCTCCGCATTCGGGACAAAAAGGCATAGCGGAAATGAGGAGAAGCGCTGAGTAATAAAGCAGAAAATGCCGTCATCACTTTTTACTTCAGAATTCCTGCTTCCCGCTCAGCGTTCAATTCAAGACAAATCTCAGAAAAGTTTTGCCAACGATAATTTCATCGCCGTTGTTCAGCGGATGCCGATTGCCCGGCAGCAGCCGCTGGCCGCGATTGACAAACGTGCCATTGGTGCTGCCCAGGTCTTCAATGAAAAACTGGCTGCCGTTGCTGACGATGCGCGCGTGGCGGCGCGACACCTTGGCTTCCGGGTCATCCTGGTCCAGGTCAACGTCCGGGAAGATGCCGCCGTCGGCATCCCAGCGTCCGATCAGTGATTCATCATTGAGAATGGCGAACTCTCTGCCGACGCGGCCACCGCGCTGAATGACGAGTTTGGCGCGCGCGCCTGCCGCTGCCATCTCATAATTTTCATATGATCCGGCTCCGGGCCGCAGCGCCACGGTCTTGCTGCCACCGGCCCGCTGGACGGGTTGTGACTGGACGGGCTGCGCTGGTTGCGGCTGGACAGTCGGCGGCTGAAAGACCTGCGGACTCGGCGGCGCAGGCGACTGCTGCGTCGGAACCTGCGTGATCTGTGATGGTGTTTGCGGCACCGGCGGCGGGGGCGGCGGTGTGTACGGAGTCGCCGGTTTGGGCGTAATCGTTTCTCTGGTGAAAGTCGGCGGCGGCGGCGGTTGCGGAGGCAGATAACCGGAACTGTGATTGCCCGCTGCCGCTACCACCAGCCTGCTGCCACATTCGTCGCAGTACTCAGAGCCGTCCAGATTATCAGTGCCGCAGTTGTGACATTTGATCATAAAGTGACAAGCCTCCGCTCAAACATGAGTGTGCTGGATGCGTCAGATAATTTCATTGGTGTAAGCAAATCCGGGTGCTGTTTTCCAGCCGGTTCCGATCATTCTGTCGCTGGCCGCCCGCTTGAAAAGTCATTGATGAATTGCTCCGGGGGCTGCAAAATAACAGCGAAGATATTACAACGATTCAACTGCTGATGCCAGCACGGAAAAAATGTGAATTGACAAACCAGCCGCCACCCTGCCGTCATCGTCCCGTCTGATTGCGGCTCCGGCCTTTTGCCTGTGCCGCTCTGATGCTACCATCCAAACCGTTCTGCTTCAGTCCGGCGGGGCCGCAGCGGGGCCGCACTGGTAACTTCCGCAGAAACCGCTCACATTCAGCGCCGCCAATGACCCGGCTTTGCATGAAACATCGGATGAGAATACTGATCGGAACCGGAGCCTGTCTGTTCGCTGTCAGCGCCCTGCTGCTGGCCGAAGCGCAGGGCCGACTTGATGCCGCGCGCGCGCGCGACCTGCTGCGGCATCTCGGCGGCGGCGAACTGCCAAAGGATCAGGTGCGCATCAAACGTTTGCTGCCCGGACTCACCGGCAGCGAGATGGTGGTTGAAGCGCAGATCGAAACCGCCTTTCGTTTTGCGCGCACCGACGCGGGCTGGCAGCCGGTCGAAATTCGCCTCGGTGATCGCAAATGGGAATCGCTCGAACTGGTGGCCGAAGCCGTGCGCCGCGAAAAGATCAGACGCACGACCGCCCTGATGCAGCAGCTTGCTGAAGGGCTGGAAGCTTACAAACGCGATCACGGCAGCTACATTGTGACTGAGGATTTTCTCAAAGTGCTGGATCAGTTGCCGCCGCAGTTTGCCGCGCTGCGCAATGATCTGTGGGGCAGCCAGTTGATTTATCGCGGCACGGCGAGCAGTTATCAGTTGATTTCTGCGGGGCCGGATGAGCAGTCGGGCACTGCCGATGATCTGCTGATGGAAAACGGCACGCTGCGCTCAGTGGCGCAGTGATTGCCTTTCCTTTCAATGACTGAGGGAGCGATGAACCAACTCTCTGCCACCACGCAGAAGTCGCTGGCGGCGCGATTCAAATTCACCAGAACCATGGTCGTCCTGTTCGGCGTGACGGTGGTGATTTACCTGCTGGTGGCCCGCATCGTTTCACTTGGCGCGTCGCGTCAGGCGTCGTCTGAATTTTATGAGGCTTTTCGTTATGCCTCGCTGGTGATGGTCGGCGGCGGGGTGCTGGTGGCCATGATGCTGCGGCGTGTGGTGCTGTCGCGCGGGCAACTGCAAATGGCCGCAAGAAAGGGCGTGCCCGCCGTTCTGGGAAGGCTGAGTACCGTCTCAATTATCTGTGCCGCGCTGGGCGAGGTCATTGGTATACTGGGAATGGCTGGCACTCTGCTGACAGGCGATTCAGGTTTCAGTCTGCGGCTGGGCATTGCGGGTCTGCTGCTGATTGCTTACGGCTTCCCGCGTCGCTGGGAGTGGGAACGAGTGGCCGCCGCGGCTCAGGCCGCATCTGCCGAAGAGGCGGCTCCGCGCGAAAGAATTTTTCAGTAAGGCTGCCGCGCCTGCTCGCGGGCAATGGCAATTTCGGTTTTATCGAGGATTTCAGATGTCTTTCATTAATCGCAAACCGGGAATGGTAATGCTGGCGGTCGGGCTGGTCGTCCTGATGGCTTCGCTGGTCAGCGGCCAGACCGGGCCGGGCAGCAGTGCGCCAACTGTCGCCGCGCAGGATCAGTCTGTCATGCAGCCAACTGACCCGGCAGCCAAAAAGCGCGCTTACCTGCGATATATGGAAGCTCATCAACTGCTCGCGCAACGGCCACCGGCGATCAGGGAAGCCATTGCCGCTTTGCGCGAAGTGATCCGGCTTGATCCGACGGCGGCTGAACCGCACGCTGATCTTGGCGAAGTCTACCTGTTTTACACGCAGCGGCTCGACGATGCCGAACGTGAGGGACTCGAAGCCATCAAACTTGATCCTGACTCGCTCAACGGACACAAACTGCTGGCGCGTCTTTACATCTTTGCGGTGCGCATTGAAAAGCAGCCGCGCCCTGAACTCGTCAATCGCGCCATTCGTGAATATGAACAGGTCGGACGCCTTGATCCGGGCAATGCGGAAGCGTGGGCTTTTCTGGCTGATCTTTACGAATCCAAAAAGGACGACGCCCGGCAACTGCAGTCACTGGAGCGGTGGGCCGCCGCGCCCGTGTCGAATGACATCAACTTTTACTCGCGGCTGACGAGCAGCGAACTGTCAACCGAGCGGGCTTATCATCAGCTTTCGCAGCTTTACCTGCAGCGCGGCAAACCGAAAGAAGCCATCGAAGCCGCGCGCCGCGCTTATGAAATGGAGCCGGATTCAGCCGAATATGCCAGCAATCTGATTCGCACCCTGCGCTATTCACCCACGATCAGCGACGAATTGCAGGCCTACGCTCAACTCACGCGCACGGCTGACAGCCCGCCTTTGCAGATCGGTTATGGCACGGCGCAGATGCGGGCCGGGCAATACGCGCAGGCCGTCAGTCGTTTGCGCCAGGCGGTCAAACGCGATCCGACCAATTCGAGCGCGGTTGAATTGCTGGCCATTGCGCAGCGTCGCGCCGGTCAGCGCGTCGAGGCGGTTGAGACTCTGAAGCAGGGCATCGCGCAATCTGACGACACTTCAAAAATCCGGCTGCGGCTCAATCTGGGTGAAACTTATGATGAACTGGGGCGGGGCGAGGACGCCATCGCTCAGTACGAACAGATTTTTGACGGGCTGGTGGCGCAGGGGCGCCCGGAACCGCAGGGGCTGGCGCTGCTCGGCGATGTGACGAGCCGTCTGGTGCGCCTGTGTTCACGGGCCGGTAACAAACAGAAGATTCAGTCGGTTTATGCGCGGACGCAGAAACTGCTGGGAGAAAACAGCCCGCTGCTCGATTCCATCAGCATCGAAACGCTGCGCGAGGAAGGCCGCAAGCGCGAGGCGCTGGAACTGACCCGCGCGGCGAGTCGGCGGCATCCTGAAGAGCGTTCATTCAAGTTCACTGAAGCTCTGCTGCTGAGCGAAACCGGCAGTTACCAGGAAAGCGCCGATCTGCTGCGCAGCATGATTTCTGAACACCCGTCAGCAGCCTCCGACGATGCCAGCGTTTACCTGATTCTCAGCAACGTGCAGTTGCAGACCGGACAATTCGGTGAAGCCGAAGCCTCAGTGCGCCGGGCGCTGCAACTCAGCCCGGATGATGACAACCTGCTGATTCATCTCAGCTCGGTGCAGGACAAGGCCGGGCATCACAGCGATTCAGAAAGAACGCTGCGCGAACTGCTGCGCCGCGATCCTGAAAATGCGACGGCGCTCAACAATCTCGGCTATTTTCTCACTGGTCGGGGCGAGCGGCTCGAAGAAGCGGTCAGGCTGATTGAACGAGCCGTCAATATTGAACCGACGAATGGAAATTTTCTTGACAGCCTCGGCTGGGCGAATTATAAGTTGGGCCGCCTTGAACAGGCGCGTGTGCAGCTTGAAAAAGCGAAGCTCTACGCGCGGAACAATGCCCTGATCTATGAACATCTCGGTGATGTCCTCAGAGACCTGGGTCGCCTCGCGGAAGCGCGCAGGCACTGGGAAAAGGCCTTGCAGCTTTCAGTCGAAGCCAGCGAAGTGGCCCGCCTGAAAGACAAGTTGAAAATCGCTCTGAAATAATGATCAGAGCCGCACCCGAATGATTCCGGCTTCCAGCCGCTCCGAACCTGTTGGAACGCCCGCTCAGCCCTTTCACCTCCAACTGCCGGAATCAGCAATCAACCCGACACTGACTGACCGATTCAGCGAAAACCAGTAGACTGTACCGAATTGAAATTTTGTCTTCACCAGGCAGGCGCGCGGTCGCCCGGCCTGTCAGGGAATCACTCACGGTTCTGCCTCTGACTGCTTTCAGGCCGTCGTGTTTCCTGTTGTCGCTGTCGTCGCTCAACCGATGGTGACGTTTCGCTATACCCTCTGAAAATCGAACCCTGTGATTATCCAGGTGAATGTTGGTGTGCCTCGATCTGACTATTCACGTCTCAGACGGGGGATAGTATGTCTGGTATTTTTGTCTGCTCCTTCAGGCGCGGCGGCGCGCTGTTTCTGGCTCTTTCGATTGCTTTGACCTGCCAGGCCGGAACGGCTGCGCTGCACGCTGAAACAGGTTCGAATCTCAAATCTGCCGATGCGAAAACTTCAGGAACCGAATCTCTTCACCCGCTGGTTTACAAAGCCGATGACCTTGAAGAACGCGCCTTTGCCGCAGTCAATCGCCTGCGCGCCGCCGCCGGACTCGCGCCGCTCAGATTCGCTCCCGACCTGAGTACCGTAGCGCGCGAACACAGCCAGGATATGGTCGAGCGTGATTACTTCGCTCACCAGAGTCCCGAAGGCAAAGACCTGCGCCATCGCTTTGCCAGACACGGCATCAGCAACTGGCAGCGCATCGCCGAAAACATCGCCTACAATCGCGGCTACGAAGATCCAGTCGCCGCCGCCGTCGAAGGCTGGATGAATTCACCCGGCCACCGCAAAAACATTCTCAACCGCAGCCTCGTCGAAAGCGGCATCGGCGTCGCCGTCAGCGAAGCTGGCCGGGTCTATTTCACCCAGGTCTTTGCGACCCGCGACGGTAAGTGAACGCTGTCTGACTGAATCCTGAATCCTGAATCCTGAATCCTGATTCCTGTTTGTCTGATCAAACAGGAATCAGGTTCAGCAGATTATTCACGGAAGGAATTGTTACCCGGCAGTCTGACCATTGAAGTGTGGAATGATTCGTTCACCGATCAGCCTGATGGTTCGTTCAGCCAGCGCAATCGGCATCTCAGCCATGCTGATGCGCAGGTTGAACTGATTCACTCCGGCGGCGACATATTTCTGAATGCTCGCCAGCACTGTTTCCGGGCTGCCGCAGAAATACTGTTCATCGCCGGTCGCTGCAAAATAGTTTGTGCCCGGCGGCAGCGGATGACCCTCGGCATCTGTGATTGCGCCGAATGAACCATAAGCATTCAGCACGCTGCTGACATAAGGCTCGCCTTCGCGCCGCGCCTGTTCATCGGTTTCAGCGACGAAGGTGGTGCGATTGACGGCAACAATTCCGGCATCAGGATTTTTACCGAGCGCGATCAGCTTTTCACGATAGCGCGCCGCCTGTTTTTCGATCAGCGCGAAATGATACTGCGTTGCGCCGTACCACCCGGCTCCGAATTCAGCCGCCCGTTCGGCTGAACGCTTCACTTTGCCCGCGACGAGGACCGGCGGGCCTCCGGGCGTGAAAGGTTCAGGCAGCACTTTGCCGCGAATGCTGATCAGGCGGCCTTCAAACTTATCCGCGCCTGACCACATCGCTTTCAGAGACGCGAGCAGTTCATCCATCAACTCCGCCGAATCGTCAGGATTGACGCCGTAACGTTTCATCACCTGCGGCGCGCCCAGTCCGGCGCCGAGAATAAACCGCCCGCCCGTCAGGTGATCGAGCATCACGGCGTCATAAGCCAGTTGCAGCGGATGTTGCAGCGTGACGAGCGCCACCCCGGTGCCGAGTTGCAGCGAAGTGCTGCGCGCGAGCGCCGCCAGCGCCGGAAACGGCGAAGGCACGTGCCCCGCTTCAGCCCTGACCGGGCGATTCTCACCCGCCCACACCGAATTGAAGCCATAACCTTCAGCCAGTTTCAGCAATCCGGCGTAATCATCGAGCCGCCGGGCAAAAGGTTGTGTCGCGCTCCAGAAATCAAGCGCCAGTCCGAATCTGATGTGCATGTCTCAACCGGCTGACTTCCACAAGTCGAACGCCGCTCCTCCTCTCATTTGATTGTGACCTGCACAGTGTTGGCCGTCCGGCCATCCACAGTCAATTGCACGGCGACCTGACCCTGCCTGATCAGGCTGCTGCGGCCACTCGAAGCAGAAAGCAGAACCGGTTTCAGCTCTGATTCAGAGGCTCAGGTTCGGTCTCCGTTCCCGCGCCTCCGCGCTGTGCTGCGGCCCAGTCTTCAAGGACGGTGCGCAATGAGCGAAACTCATCTTCCAGGCGGGCCACCAGCACCGGAACCTGCTCGAATAAACTTTTTTCTGCGGCCTCTTCCAGTTCCCGGCAGAGACTCATCATCGCCTGCGCACCGAAGTTGCTGCACGAACCCTTCAGCGAATGCGCCGCTCTGTCCAGATTCCGGCCATCGGGATTTTTCGCCAGTTCACGCAACCGGGCCAGGCGTTGTTCAGTGTCGGGCAGAAAAATTTCAATGAATTCGGTCACCATCCCGGCGCCACAGACCCGGCACAACTCGGCCAGCCGCCGGGCGACCTGACTGTTGATTGTCACGGACGCTGCGGATGGCGCGGCGAGTTGCTGATGGTGGTGGCTGCTGCCCGGCGGCGCTTCAGACGGATTGATCCAGCGGGCGATGAGGGTGGCCAGTTCGTCCTGTTTGAAGGGCTTGCTCAGATAATCATCCATTCCGGCGGCGAGACATTTTTCGCGCTCGCCCTGCATTGCGCTGGCTGTCAGAGCAATGATCGGCAGTCGGCGCGTCTGACCTTCACGACGGCGAATCTCGATGGTTGCCGCCAGTCCGTCCATCAACGGCATCTGGCAATCCATCAGCACCAGCGCATAAGTGTGATGCGTCAGCGCCTTGAGCGCCTCCTGACCATTGGACACCATGTCACACTCGTAACCAAGCCGTTTGAGCTGCTGTCGCACCACTTTCTGGTTAACCGGATTGTCTTCGGCAATCAGAATGCGCGCGCGCGTGCGCTGTCGGGCTTCTTCAAGCGTATGGCGGGTAATGAGTCTGGCCGGTGTGGTTCCGGCGGGCGGCTCGTTCAGGACAGCGGCCAGGCAGTTCAGAAAATCAGATTCGCGCACCGGTCTGGTGAGGTAGGCCGCCAGCCCGGCCTCACGGGCAGTCTCGCTGTGACCGCGCTGCCCGAACGAAGTCAGCATAATCAGCCTGATCTGCGCGAGTCGCTTGTCGGTTTTGATCCGGCGGGCGAGATCAAATCCGTCTGTCCCGGACAGCAGCGAATCCAGAACCGCTATCTCAAACGGCTCGCCGCACTGAGTTGCGGCCTGTAGCAGAGTCAGCGCGCTCAGGGCATCTTCAGCCTCAGTGACGCGCAAGCCCCAGGCCGCTGCCTGATGCGCCAGAATCCGGCGGCTGCTGGCGTGCTGATCCACAATCAGCAGCCGCAATCCGCGCAGGTCAGCGTGCGGCACAACCAGTGATTGCGCTTCCGCCGCCTGCTTGTCCAGACTCGCGGTAAACCAGAACGTCGAACCTTTGCCGGGCGTACTCTCAACACCGATCTGACCACCCATCATTTCGACCAGTTGCCTGCAAATCGCCAGGCCCAGCCCCGTGCCGCCGTACCGCCGCGTGATTGAGCCATCCGCCTGCGTGAAGGCCTGAAAAAGATGGCGCTGCGCTTCAGGCGAAATGCCGATGCCGGTATCAGTAATCGAGAAGTGCAGTGCCGCCTGACGGTCGGTTTCGCTCAGACGCCTGACCCGAACAACGACTTCACCGCCTTCAGTAAACTTGACTGCATTGCCGACAAGATTGGTCAGAACCTGCCGCAACCGGCCCGGATCACCACGCAAGGCCAGCGGCACATCGCTCTCAACCAGCGCGGCCAGGTCAAGCCGTTTGCGCCGGGCTGGTTCGGCCAGCAGTTCAGCCACGCTTTCAACCGTGTGACGCAGATCAAAATCAGCCTCCTCGAAATGCAGCTTGCCCGCTTCGATTTTTGAAAAATCCAGAATGTCGTTGATGATATTCAGCAGAACCTCGCTGCTCGTCTGAATCGTCTCGACATAATCACGCTGTTCGGCGGATAAATCCGTTCCCAGCAGCAACCCGGTCATCCCGATGACGCCATTCATCGGAGTGCGGATTTCGTGGGACATATTGGCCAGAAACTCTGATTTCAGGCGGGCTGATTCGAGCGCGGCATCGCGTGTCTGCGCCAGTTCCTGCTCCATGCGCTTGCGCTCTGTAATGTCCTGCATCGTTCCCAGCACATAAGTTTCGCCGCCCGCTTCAATCAGTTCGGTTGAGACGAGGCCGGTTACTTCAGCGCCTGAACGGTGACGCAGCGGCACTTCCAGATTGCGCACTGTTTCTCCGGCCAGCAGGCACCGGTGAGTTTGCTGGCGCAGTTCCGGCACCACCCAGCTTTCAACTTCAGCGACCGGCCTGCCAATGACTTCCTCCCTCGTCAGGCCGGTCATCTGCAGCCAGCGATCATTGACGTTGAGGTAAGTCAGATCGTTCAGTCGCTGGCTGCTCATGGCACTGGGGCTGGAATGAAAGAGTTTCGAGAAACTTTCTTCTGACGCGCGCAGCCTTTCCTCAGCCTGCCGCCGCTCGCTGATGTCGCGCAGAATGACGGTGTAAAATCTCTGGTCACTGACCTCAAGCTGCGAAATTGAAGCCTCGACCGGAAATTCCTCTCCGCTGGCACGCAGACCATAAACCGCGCCGAGTTGACCCATCGAACGCCGCGAAATCCGGGCGCGGCCAAATTCCTCAATATGCCGCTGATGAAACTGCCGGTAACGTTCCGGCAGAAAGCGATCCAGCGACTCCCCGATGGCGGCTGTCGCCGGGCACTCAAACATTCGCTCTGCCGCCGCATTGAAAACCGTGATGCGCTGCGTTGCATCCACCGTGATGATGGCATCCATGGCTGACTGGATGATGCCGGTAATCTGCGCCTGGCTCAGCCGCAGCGCCTGCTCAGCCACGCGGCGTTCAATGCCCTGGGCAATGGCGCTGCTGACTGAAGCCAGCGCTTCGAGCGTGTCCGGCGTCAGCGCCTGGCGGGCAAAGATCGCCAGCACGCCCACCAGACGGTCTTCAATCAGTAACGGATACCCGGCAAAAGCGGTCAGCCCTTCACGCCGCGCCCATTCATGGTCACTTACGCGCGGGTCGTGCTGCACATCGTTGGTCAGGTGCGGTTGTTGTTCGCGGGCGATCTGTCCGATCTTCAGCCTCCCGACGGGAATGCGGGCGTGTGCGCCGTCAAGGTGAGTGTAAAGCCCGGCGCTGGCCTGCAATTCCAGCAGATCGTCGGTTTTATTGAGCGTCCAGATGCGTGCAAAGGCGGCATCAAGGTGACGCACGACAGCTTCGGCACAATCGCGCAGCGTCGCGGCCAGCGCCTCATTCCCGGCCAGGGCCAGATTCACATCACGCTGCAACGCCATCTGTCGCGCCCGCCGGGCCTGCAACTCTCCGGCCTGTCGCTGCGCGGTGATGTCGCGGGTGATGCAGCGCGTATACCTGAACTGCCCACCCTCCCACTTCACATTCGAACTGATCAGGACGTGTTTGAGCGAGCCGTCACGACAGCGCATTCGGGCTTCGCAGTCGTGCAGCGTCTCGCCCGCCGAGAGTCGCCGCAGCAGGTCATCAATCCGCTCCGGGTCAGCGTGAAATTCGGCGATGTGCCGCCCGATGTATTCATCACGGGCATAACCGAGCATCAGCAGTTCGGCTTCGTTAACCCGCATGATGCGCCCTTCTGCACTGAGCTGGTGCAGTCCGACCGCTGCATTATCAAAAAAGTCTGCCATCTCCTGCGCGCTGGTTGAGAGATGACTTTCTTCAGTCTCTTGTACTTTCATCATGGCCATATCGTGATTACCGGAGCGGGAGCCGACCGCAGGCGGGTTGATTGTGAGGGGCTGAGTTCATCAGGTCTGCGAGCTGCGGACAGTGTCACGCTGCCAGGAAGCGGTGCGCGTCATTTCGCCCCAGCCGACCCGGCCTCCGGTCAGCCACTTCCAGAGACCGATGAGCCGCCACAGGGAAACAAGCTGACGATAGCCGAAATTTTCCAGAATCGCCGCTGCGAGCAGCAGCAGCAGATGCCTGGCGCGCGGGTAAGTATGAAAGGACATTTCCTCAAGCAGCAGGGCCGTGATCGAAAACAGAATGCCGCATCCGATGGCGAGCAGCATAAAGGCGGCAAACGCCTGCCCCGAAATGATGCCGCACATCAGCGTCAGCAGCATCAGCGCCAGACCCGTGATTTCAAGCGCCGGGCCGAGCCATTCAAAAATCAGCATGAACGGAAACGCCAGCCAGCCGACCGCGCCGCCGCGCTGGTGAAACAACAACTGACTGTTCATCAGCAGACTGTCGGCCAGTCCGCGCTGCCAGCGCACGCGCTGGCTTTTGAGGACGCGCAATGATTCCGGCGCTTCCGTCCAGCAGACGGGATCAGCCAGAAACGTAATGCGGTAAGGCTGTCCGGCCACGCGCATCAGCCGATGCAGCCGCACGACCAGTTCCATGTCTTCGCCTATCGTGTCGTGGCGATAGCCCCCGGCAGCAATCACCGTCTCCTTGCGAAAGACGCCGAACGCGCCTGAAATCACCATCATCGCATTGAGCGGCGACCATCCCTGCCGCCCGAACAGAAAGGCCCGCAAATACTCGACAATCTGAAACAGCACCAGCGGATTGCGCGACAGCCCGGCCCGCATCAGAAAGCCGCCTGACACCTCGCAGCCATTGGCGGGGCGAATGAGTCCGCCCACAGCGATGGTGGCCGGGTTTTCCAGAAACGGCTGCACGACCAGCCGCAGCGAATCGCGCTGCAGGATTGAATCGGCATCAAGACCGCAGAACAGCGGATAACGCGCGCCATTGATACCGGTATTGAGCGCATCAGCCTTGCCGCCGTTTTCCTTGTCAATGACGCGCAGTTCCGGGTACGCCGCCGAATGGTAAATCGTGCGCACCGGCTTTGTTCGCAGGCGAATGCGAAATGCTTCAGGGAAGGGCGTCAGCGCAAATTCGCGTTGCAGAGTTTCCAGCGTTTCGTCTGTTGACCCGTCATTGATCACGATAATCTCAAACTGCGGGTAGTTCAGTTGCAGCAGTGACCGGATGGAAGCGGCAATGGTCAGCGCTTCATTGTGCGCCGGAACCAGAATGCTGATCGGCGGCTCATAACCGGTCTGTGCCTGCGGCAGATGATGCAGCACACGCTCCCTCGTCGTCCGCGCGAGACTGAAAAAAGCCAGCAGGTTCAGCAGCAGATACACGAGGTTGAGGCCGACGAAATAGCACAGAAAAATCCATTGCGTGAGGCCGGTCAGGCGCAGAACGAAATTCATCGGATGCGCCTTTCCGCCAGCACCTGGCTGATGCTGTCACGCCCGAATTCAAAACCCGGTGGCAGATGCTCGGCCAGCTTTGCCAGTCGCTGCGCATTCATTGACGGCAGACTCGCCAGCGCCTGCGCCGCCCGGTAGCGCACCCACCATTCCCTGTCCCGCAGTGCGCCCGTCAGTTGCGCTTCATCTTCCTCGACCCCGATCCGGCCCAGCGTAATGGCCGCCTGCACGCGCACCGGCCACCGCGCATCAGTCAGAAAATGCCGGGCCGTCGCCAGATCTTCCGGGCCACTCAGCAGCCGCAGGCAGGCCGTGATGACTTCGCCATCCTGCGCCGCTGTGATCAGTTGTCGCGCGACGGGCAGCATCACGTCAGCGTGCGCCACTTCACCAAACCGCAGCAGCCGCGCGGACTGTGCCGCAGGAACATTCAGCGCTCCCCTGGCCAGCGGTTCCGAAACCAGATCAGCCCCGGCCTGCCTGAGCATCACGGCCACCACTGCCGATGACCAGTCAGCGCGCGCGGCAATCAGCGGAATCACCAGGTTGATCGTGCGCGGCCCGTCAATTCGCAGCAGTGCGCGCGCGGCCACCAGCGACAGCACCGGGTCAGCCTCAGTCGCAAGCTGCTGCAACATTGCCCACTCTGACGCCTCGCGCAACTGGCCGAGCGTGGTGATGCCGATCAGTCGTTCGCGCAGGCCACCGGATCGCGCCATCTGCCGCGCGGCCTCATCCAGCCGTGCCATCCGGGCGACCTGATTGAGCCGTTCCTGAGCTTCATCGCGCAGCGAATCGTGCAGGTAATTCCAGAGCGTGAGCAGCGTCAGCCGGTCGCGCCGATGAATCTGCGGCAAACTGCCAGGCAGGTTTTCCAGACTTTCAATCAGCACAGGTTCCCACGTCGCCCGCACCGAAGCCGCACGCCACTGCCGAACTGAGAGCAGGACGCGCAGCACCAGAAGCTGCAAACTCAGCAGCAGCGCCAGCGCGATAGTCATCAGCCCGCACCACCAGGCCAGCCTGACAGCCAGATCAGAAGCGCCACTGAATCCCAAAGCTTCCTCCCCGCCGTGTGTAAAGTTCTCCCTGCCGGTGCAGCGTCAGACTGTAGTTGAACGCCCAGCGCGCATTGAACCAGTGCGCGCCATTGATCGAAACCCCGCGAACTCTGGTCGTCAGCACGCCGCGTGTGCCGAGACTGGTCAGTTCGCGCCCCAGGGCCACGCTCAGGCCAACTGAACTGCGTTCGCCGTAGTAATAGTTTTCCTGAAACAGGTGACTGGCCGAGAGGCCCGCCTGTTTCTGCCATCCGGCATACTGGCTGTAAGCCGTGCGCCAGTGTCCCCGGTAATATTCAACCGAGCCGATCAGCACGCTGGCCCGCGTCGTGTTGTACTGACTCTGCCGCAGCCCCGCCTGCACCACCCAGCCCCGCTCAAAACGGCGTTCGGCCTGAATCAGGGCAGACCATTGCGGCAGCACGCGATGCGTCGGGCTGACGCTCAGTTCAACCAGCGTCGCCCAGCGACTGTTCAGCGGCTGATGAAAGCCGATCAGAGCTTCGTGATCGGTCAGCGCAAACCGGCTGGTCTTATTCAGGCCGACCCACAGAGCCTGCTGCGGACTGAAGCGTTTCGTCACCCTCAGACAAACACTTTGCCAGGGCGCAAGCCCGCTGGTCAGGCTTTCGGCAGCGTATCTGGTTTCAACTTCGATGCCCTGACTGTGAGCGGTCGTTTCCGTCCGCTTCGGCTCAGCCTGGCGGCTCGCTGCTGAAGAGGCCGGGGGCAGTTGAATCAGAACCGGTGGCGCCTGGGCGCAGGTTATCAGCGCCGATACCGGAAGAGTCAGCATCACGAAAGCGCACCGCAGGAAGATGGCCCGCATTACTTATCTGCTCCTTTGACAAGGCGTCGTACTCGCGCCATCAGTTCTTCCGGCTGAAACGGCTTCACCACATAATCACTGGCCCCTGAATCAAGCGCGCGGACAACGTGACGTTCCTGCGCTCTGGAGGTCAGCATAATAATGGGAGTTGTTTTCCAGTCGGGCCTGTCGCGGATGTGTCTGATCAGTTCAAAGCCATCAATGAATGGCAGCATAATATCCAGCAGCACCAGTTCAGGCGGCGCCACGCTCTCAAGCAGGGCAGCGGCCTCGCGGCCCTCGCTGGCCAGTTGCACTTCAAATCCGCGGCGTTTGAGCATGTGGTCGAGCAGCCTGGAAATGATCAGGTCATCCTCAACAACCAGCACTCTCGGTAGTTTGGTACTCATCTGCTTCTTTATGTACACGGTGAAGCAGACCCGCAGCCGGACGAATAACTGTCCCAGGCTGAAGGTCTGAGGTCGGTTTGCGTGTCGGCAGTGGGGAGGGAATGCTGCTGACAAGGGACCAGGCCGGAAACTGCACCGTTTGATTTATCGGTTGTTCAGCAGGGTTACTTTAAGTAACTGAGCCGGACTGAAAGCAGGATGCCGCAGGGACGACTCCGCCTGAAGAAATCGCAGCGCAACCCGCCTGTGATTTCTTCCTCAGAATGCCCCGGCTCAATCAGGCAGGGCAGGCGACCCGGTTGATATTTTTCGGAGCCGGGTCTGCTCCGGTCAAAGAGAGCTGACCACGTTGCCCGCGTTCTCAATCATCAGAATCCGCAAAATGGTCTGCGTTCCTGGCCGCGCGTCGGAGTCCCCGTAAAACCGGTATGGACAACGCGCCCATTGTCTGAACGCCTCCCGATGCGCCTCATCCCAGACATACATGGCATCGCTGATCGAGAAACGACCACACTGCCATTCCTGATGCTGATTCCAGACTTCAAGCACGAAGCGGGCTGCATAAACAGTTCCCGGATCGTTCTGAGTTTCGGCCCAGGCATCAAGTCTCGCCGGTTCCCAGGGCTGAATGCCGGGGGCCTGCCGCAGTGAGGGAAACGATCCGGCAAGCTGACAGGCGCGGTATTCGTTAAAGATCAGGCGATCTTTTGAGGTCAATGTGATTCGTCCTTTCCAGGGCATCTGATCGCAAACACGCGCTGCCTTCACGATCTGATGAGGGACGGGGCAGGCGTTGCGCGCTGGCTCAGACTTGTTCGGGCTTCTGAAGATGCGTGTCCGGGCCGTGTTGTGCAATTTGCCCGCAGTCGCGCAGTTCACGCCACGGGCCGGTTTGCGTGTGCCGCGCGATTGCGGGCAAATCGCGCCACACTGGTTGTTCCTTATCCTGATCTGAAACCTGATCTGATTTTCCCTGTGTCTGCACCAGATGAAGACCGGGGCGGGTTGCTGGTCAGGGAGTTTAGAGAAATTTGCTGCTCTCCGGTATCAGGTTTTTCCTGATATGGGCAAACTCCGGTTCACATCAGGAATGTAATGATGATTGCGATTGAATGGGCAGCTTCCACAAATCTGCCACAGAAACGGAAACAGCCACCCCGGAGGCGGCTGTGAATGGTTGAAGTGAGTGGGGCGAGCAGAGGGTCTCGAACCCTCGACCTCCTGAGCCACAGTCAGGCGCTCTAACCAACTGAGCTATGCTCGCCATATTTGAAATGCCGGTCGCGGCTTCAAAAATGAAGGTGCATCTTAATCACCGGAATTTGATCAGTCAAGCGACTGATCACGTAAAAAAGGCGCTGCCACTGCTCTGCATCCGAAAGTGCCGACTCTTTCATAATCAGGCCTGAGACGGAGGCTGCTGTGCGAGGGCTTCGCGGATTTTGCTTTCAAGCGCTTCGGGGGCGAATGGTTTCTGAATGAACATCGCGCCTTCACTGCTGATGCTGCGCAGCACCTGCGCGTCGTCAGTGTAACCGGACATAAAGATCACTTTCAGTTCCGGCTCGCGCTGCAATAACTGTTCGGCCAGTTCGCGCCCGCACATCAGCGGCATCACCACATCGGTAATCAGCAGATGGATGCGGCCCGTATAACGCTCACACAATTGCAGCGCCTCTCTGCCGTTGGCTGCTTCCAGCACGGTGTAACCGTTCATCTCCAGAATCTCGCAGAAGAGGCGGCGCAGCATGACCTCATCTTCCACCAGCAGCACGGTTTCGTTTCCGACAGGCAGACTGGACGGCGATCTTTCACCCATCACGTTCCTGCTTCCTTCCACACGCGGCAGATTAATACTGAATGCCGACGCGGCGTTCAATTCACTGTGACCACGAATGAACCTGCCGGATTGTTTCACAATTCCACCGTCGGTCGAAAGTCCGGGGCCGTTGCCTGACCGGGTCAGAACTGTTTCATGGCGAGCAGCGCCGCCATCAGTTCAATGCCGTCCCACAGGTTTTGCAGGCGGATGTTTTCGTTGGCGCTGTGCTGATTGTTATCGTGATTGGCAATGGGAATGCCAATGGCAGGAACTTTAAGAATATCGGTGAAAATGTAGAGCGGCACGGTGCCGCCCAGGGTCGGCATGCGGACTGATGGCCCGCGGGCGCTTTCAATGGCCGCAATCACCTGGCGTGAAATGGGCAGATCCATCGAAGTGCGCGCCGCGTTGTAACCGGAATGAACGATGACTTTGATCAGTTTCGGATGTTTGAGGCGCGTCGCTTCGTCGGGTTCATCAGTCACAATCTGATAGCCCTGTTTGCGAATGTGCCTGAGCACGCGCTCAACGGCGGTGCGATAATCAATGCCCCTGACCAGGCGAATGTCAATCTCAGCCACTGCCGTTGACGGGATCACATTGCGCGCCGTCTGTCCGGTTGATGCGCTCGCCAGGCCGCGAATGTTGAGCGAAGGTTCGTTGAGCAGTTCGTTGAGCTTTCTGCCGCCGCCTTCAGTGCCGCCAATCAGCAGTTCACGTTTCAGACTTTCATCATTGTCCGGCGCAGCGGCCAGCGCCTGCCGTTCAGTCGCGCTGAGCGGTTCGATGCCGGAGTAATAATCCTCAATCAGCACGCGCCCGTCATCGTCCTTCATCGAAGCCAGCAGCCGCGCCAGCCTGAGCGCCGGGTTCGGCGCCCAGTTGCCGTAATGCCCGCTGTGCAGTTCGCGGTGCGGGCCATAAACCGTCAGTTGCAGCGACACCACGCCCCGCGCGCCAAAGTAAATCTGCTGCTGCCGGTTCTGACTGACCGGGCCATCACAGAACAGCCACACATCGCCCGTCAGCAGTTCGCGGTATTTTTCAACGAACTGTTCCAGATGCGCTGAGCCTGCCTCCTCCTCGCCTTCAAAAAAGAATCTGATGTTTGAAGTGAGCGGCATCTGCCGCGCCCGGAGCGCATCGAGCGCCGCCAGCAGCGCCATCACCGGAGCCTTGTCGTCGCCGGTCGAACGCGCATAGAGCCGCCATTCAGGATCGAACTTTTCGCCCTGTGCAGGCAGCGGCAGGTCTTTGCCGCCTGCTTCAAGCGCAGCCGAACGCAGCACCGGCCTGAACGGATTGCCGCCCGCCCATTTCTCAGGCTCGACCGGCTGCCCATCATAATGCGCATAAAAAATCAGCGTCCGCGTTGCGCCCGGCGTGTTGATTTCACCGTAAACCACCGGCGCCGCGCCACTGAGTTCAAGCAGTCGCGTGCTGACTCCGCGCTGAGCGAGCAGTTGTGAAATCAGTTCGGCATTGCGCCGGACGTTCGGCAGATCGGCAGAGACATTCGGCACCGACAACAATCGGATGTATTCGCTGATGATCTCGTATTCATGCGCCTGCCGGTATTCACGCGCTGCCGCCGCCGGTGACGGCTGCGCGGCGGCGCCTGTTAACAGGACAAGCAGGCAAAACAGTGTGGTCAGAAATTTGAAGGCCATGTTCGCTGACTGGTCTGGTTGCAGGTTTGTTCTCACGCGAGAAGGGCCGCCACGATAAACACAAAACAGAACTGCGGCTGCTTTTTTCGTCTCACGGACTTTACGGCAAAGCTTCACGGGCATCTGCCCACGCAGATTATACAGATTTTGAAGAATGCCCCAACTTTCCAGGCGCCTGAGCAGAGACTGATTTTCTGAAATTCCTCGATGAAATCCGGTGTCTTCAGCAGCCTGCCCTGGCAGCGACGTGCAGCGGTTCGCAAACGCCGACCGGCTTTGATCAATACCGCGACGAAACAAAACAAGGCGAAACGTTTTGTCTGAAATGGCACATGTGTGTGGGATTGTCTCAACATCATTGAGCGATCCATCAGCCATTCCACCGCCGGAGCAATAAATCATGAGAAAAAAGAATTTATCTGCTGCCAGAAAGATTCATAAGAGGTCGGGAGCGCTGAGAACCGAAGCCCTTGAAATTTTTCGTCGCCATGCCACGCTGAAGGAATTGCCAGCCGGGCAGGAACTTTTCAGGCAGGGCGATAAACTCCGCGAAGTCTGTCTGGTCGAAACCGGGCTGGTGAGAATGACGCGCACGGAAATCAACGGCGATCAACGCCCGATTGAGTTTCGCGCGGCGGGCAGGATTCTGGGCGCAGCCGCAGTTTTTTCCGACCGCCCGGCGCTGATGACAGCCACCGCGCTGACCAGATGCCAGGTGTTTCGCCTGGCGGCTGAATCGTTCCGGGAACTGGTCAGAAATCAGCCGGTGCTGGCAGAATACCTGCTCGAAACACTCAGCCGGATGTTTTACGAACAGGTCACGCACCGCTCACAGATGAAAAGTCTCCCGGCTCGCGCTCGTGTGGCTTCACTGCTGCTGCAATATCTGCCCAAAGCGGCGCAGAACAAAGCCACCGACCTGCGCCTGACATTGCCTGCGTCACATCAGGATCTGGCCGGATTTCTGCTGATGACGCCGGAACATTTCAGCCGGATGCTGCGTGAAATGGAACAGGAGGAAGTATGTTCAATCTGAATTTCAGGCGAAAAAGAGTGCTGATCACACTGGTTCAGTTGCTGGTCATTGCCGGTCTTTCAATAATCGGCGGGCGGATTATTCATTCACGACTGCTGGCAAAGCAGGTGCGCATCAGCGGGCCGATTCCTTACACGGTCATTCTGCGGGAAACTTCTTATGGCGCGGACGGGACTGCGACAGTTACTTCTGAGACAACAGAAGCCATCCGTTCAGACGGCTCACGCCTGTTCAGCCGCACGCCGTTACAGAATCCGGCTGAAGGTGTCGTGCGTGATCTGACGCTGGCATCGGGCGTGGAAGTCATCGTCAATGATCTGGCAAACCTCAAAAGCACAGTAGCGCCGGGCTTCCTGAAAAACAGAAGACTCGCTGACATGCACCGTGATCCGGGAGCGAAATGCGTCAATTCGTTTGACGGCAACTCGTATCTTTCAGGCCCGGTGAAAGAGGTTGTGGAGGGCGAAGAGATCATTGCCGGATACAGGACAGTGCGGATTTCATCCGGCGCGGTTACAAGCTGGCTGGCGCTGGATTACGGCTGCGCCCCTGTGAAAGACCGGATTGATTTCGGGAAAGACAAAGGCTACAGCGAGCACAATCTGATGGCCCTTTATCCGGGTGAACCGAATGCAGCTTTATTCACTGTCCCTGACCAGGCCAGAGAGGTGCCGCCTTCCGAGCGCATGCTGGCAACGTGGAAAGGGAACTGCGGGCCGGATTGTACCGAGCGCCGCAATCAGCAGCTTCGCCGGATGGATGAGGATTATTACCGCAACCGCCCGGCGCAGTAGTCATCCGGCAAAGTGAAAAACCAGAGCAGGCAGATCACATTCGAATTGCATCATTCCTTCACTCTGCCTGCTCACCTCACAAACAACTATCCCCTGCAAAACTCAGAACACCGGCTCAGCCAGCGTGGCCGGAATCTTTGCCGAAGCCTGCCCGGCATCGGCGTGCAATAGCCCGCGTCAGGGCTTATTCACTGCGCAGCCTGTCAAGCAGCGCCAGAGCTTCCTCCAGTTCCCTGCTCAGTTCCGCTACCTCCATCCTCAGTTGTTCTCGTTCAGCCGAAACTGCGGCCAGTTTCTGCCGGATGCTTTCATTCATTCGCCTTCGCAGGCGCAGCGCCAGAAGTTGCGGGCGATTGAGCCGCAGCCTGGAGATGTGATACCTGCCAGTCTCGGAAAGAGCAATCAGCCGGCCATCCGTGTCTTCGCTCAGATGCGCTGACAGATTGTCTCTGCCCGGATGCAGCAGGCGGCGGGGATTCTCTGCTGATTTATTCGAAGGCCGGAAGTCAGATTTGATTCGATTGCAGGCCGGGCAGCAGTAGACCAGATTTTCAGGCTCATCACCGCCATTGGCGGCGCGGGGCTGGAAGTGATCAATTTCCAGTTCGCTTCCGGCCTCATGCTCGTGGACGCCGCAATAACCACAGCGATAATCATAAAGGCGGCAGATAGTTTCTCTGGTTTCCGTTGGAATCACGCTGTGCCCCGGTCGTCAGGAATTACTCAGGCGCTGGCCTGTCACGTTTTCATATTCTGACTGCAACGCCTGGTATTCGCTGCGGAACAGCGCCAGTTGCTCTCTGACGCGGGCCAGTAATGCTTTCTGTCTGGCGATGATCGCTTCAAGCACGACGTTTTCTGCCTGGATTGATTCTGCCTGCTGCCGCATTGCCGCCTGTTCGCGCTCGTATCTTTCCAGCGCCGGGCGCAGCGTCGCTTCTTCTTCCTGATCGAGTTCGCGGAGCAGTTGATCAAGGGACTGACGCTCTGCATCGGTCAGCGTTCCTTCTTCTTCCCGCTCTCTCAGCGCAGCCAGCAGACGCTGTTTACTTTCATCCCACATAAACTTCTTCCTTTCAGAAGACCGGCTCAGCCAGCGTCGCCAGAATTTTGGCTGAAGCCTGCTCGACATCGGCGTGCAGCGAATTGCCGTGTGCGTCCATCGTGACAATGGCCGGAAAGTCGGTGACGCGCAGGCGCCACATCGCTTCGGGAATGCCGAATTCGAGCAGGTTCACGTCCAGCACTTCGTCAATGCACCTGGCGTAATACTGCGCCGCGCCGCCGATGGCGTTCAGATAGACTGCGCCGAAATCCTTCATTGCCGCGAGCGTTCTGGCGCCCATCCCGCCTTTGCCAATTACGGCGCGCACGCCGTAGCGTTTGATGATGTCGCCCTGATAAGGTTCTTCGCGGATGCTTGTGGTCGGCCCGGCGGCCTTGATCTGATAATGGCCGTTTTTGAGCACGACGGGGCCGCAGTGATAAAGCACCGAGCCGTTCAGATCAACGGGCGAATCGTGTTTCATCAGGTACGCGTGAACGGCATCGCGGCCTGTGAACATTTCGCCGGAAATCAGCACGATGTCTCCGACTTTCAGTTCGCGCATCTGCGCTTCGGTGAGCGGCGGGCGCAGCACCTTTTCATTGCCCGTGCGCACAAAACCGCCGTCGCGCGCCATCGTGATGGCCGGTTGATGGTCGTCACGATAAAGCCAGCGTTTGATTGAGCCGGTCTTGGCATCAAGCACAACGCCAAGCCGCCTGAATGCCCAGCAGTCATACGCGACCGAGACAAAGAAGCTCGCGGGCAGGCGATTGAGGACGCCGATTTTGCAGCCGATCAGCGTCACGCCGCCGCCAAAGCCCATCGTGCCGATGCCGAGCGTGTTGGCCGTCTGCATAATGTAATCCTCAAGCCGGGCCAGTTCAGGAATGGGATTGACATCATCGAGCGTGCGAAAGAGTTGTTCCTTCGCGTTCAGATAGCCCTGTGCGCGGTCGCCGCCGATGCAGACGCCAACGGCTCCGGCGCTGCAACCCTGACCCTGCGCCTGCCAGACAGCGTGCAGGATGCACTTGCGCACGCCGTCGAGGTCGCGGCCCGCTTTGCCCAGGTGCGGCAGTTCCATCGGCAGCGAATACTGAATGTTTTTGTTTTCGCACCCGCCGCCCTTGAGCAGCAGCTTCACTTCAATTTCGTCATCGTTTTCCCACTGCTCGAAATGCACAGTCGGCGTGCCGGGGCCGAGGTTGTCGCTGCTGTTTTCTCCGGTCAGCGAATTGACGGAGTTGGTGCGCAGCTTGCCGCGCTTTGTGGCTTCGGCAATGGCCGCTTTGATTTCGCGCTTCATGACAATCTGATTTGCGCCGACGGGAGTTTTGATTTCAAAGGTCGGCCAGCCGGTGTCCTGACAGATCGGGCCTTCGTTTTCACAGGCCATGTCAATGTTGGTAGCGATGACGTTGAGCGCCTGCAACGAGCGCCCGCTGTCGCTGTCCATCGCGCGCTGCATGGCGCGGCGCACGTCAGGCGGCAGGTTCGTTGAGGTGTGCGTAATCAGTTGCAGCATACTTTCCTGAAAGGCTTCCATTAGTATTTTCCTCGCTGATGAAAAAGATTTCGTCTCGTTGATTGCACGACGGATTGCAGGTAATTTACCACACCGGCACACCGAATGCCGAAGACCGCATTGACCTGAAAACGTGATTGCAAGCCACGAAATCAGGCGGAAAGAGAGATGACGGAACAGACGGAAATAACGGAACAGAATAATCAGCCACGAATGAACACGAATTTTCACGAATGGGTTTTAGATCAGATTTCAGACCAGTAGCTGAACGCTGTCAGTGTTGCGCGATTTGCCCGCAGTCGCGCGGCATCCGCCATTGGCCCGCTCGCGTGAGCCGCGCGACTGCGGGCAAATCGCGCAACACTTTCCGTTGACGCAATTGAGAACTGATCTGGAGGCCGTCAGCTCTGTGCTGTTCATTCAAAGCTGCGCTGTCAAAGTAAGCCGCTGAATTTTCTGCAACGAACCAATTCGCATGACTCCTCGTTTTTCGCGTCCGGTTGAAATCATCATCATCGTTCTGATTCTGCTGCTTGGCACGCTCTTTCTGCTCAGGCTGGCTTATCTGCCCATCTGGGTTTCGACTCCGGTCGGCATGATTTATGTCATGGCCGTGACCTGGTTTTTCAGGCAGCAGTACGGGCTGCGGATTCCGCTGCTTCTGCCGGTGCTCGCGGTGCTGGCGGTCGGAGTTGATGGCATCGGCAATTATTTCGGCTGGTATCGGCAGCATTTCAGGTGGATTCAGTACGACGAGATTTCGCACGCCCTGATTCCGTTTCTGACTGCGCCGACGATCATCTGGCTGTTGCGCGAAGGCATTGAAAAATACGGCTGGCGGCTGCCGCTCAGTCTGGTGTCGTTTTTCGCCGCGACGACGATGTTCACGATTTCGGGTTTTTATGAAGTCGTTGAATTGTGGGATGACAAGTATATGCATCCTGAACCGGGGATGCGGATTCACGGTGCTTACGACACGCCGAACGATCTGCAATGGGATCTGATCGGCATCGCGGCGGGCGCGGCGCTGACTTACGTCATTCTCAAACTTCGGGAAGGCGCGGCCAGTGAAAGCATCGTCACCGCGCAGGATGCGAAACCACGCTGAACTGCCGGAGCACCCAAATGACAAATGCCAGTTCAATCATTACCCGCGTCGTTGAATCCCAGATTGCCGAAGGCGAGCCGCTGATCGTGCGCGAAACGCTGGAGCGACTGCTGGCCACAGGCCGCAGCCGTGATGAAGCCCTGCGCCTGATCAGTGCAGTGCTGGCCGAAGAGATTTACGAAATTCTCACCACGCAAAAACCCTGCAACGAATCCCGCTATACCCGCGCCCTGAGCAGCATTGAATAATTCACCTGACTGTCAACGCTGCTCACCCGTTCCCTCAATGACGTTGAGCCATTCGCCTGGAGGAAACCCGGATCACCCCGTAGTAACGAATTCATTCGTTCTTTTTGAATAATCGCAGCTTCGATACAAAACGAATGAATTCGTTACTACGGGGTGTAACCTGATTGCTTCGTGACGCCTGACTTCAGGGCATTGAGCTGAAGCTGGGACTCCGGGCACCCTTGGATCAGGGTTCGTTATTGTTCAGACTCAGCGTCACAGCACCCGCTCGCCTGCTTCTTTCGGTTCGACTAATACGGTTTTGAATGATGACAATCTGACCTGGCCGGGGGCGAAGCCTTTGGGTTTGGTGACGAATTTGCGCTCGCAGTATTTCACGGCGACTTTGGCATCGGTGCGCGCCTGGCTGAATCTGGCGGCGAGTTGCGCGGCTTCGTGGATGGCGCGGGGCGGCAGTTCACGGCGCTGCGGATTGCGCAACACTACGTGCGAGCCGGGATAGTCTGCCGCGTGAAACCACAGGTCATAAGACTTCGCCACGCGAAAGGTCAGATGGTCGTTATCGCTGCTGCTGCGCCCGACCAGAATTTCGTAACCATCGCTGGAACGATAGCGGCGCACGCCCGGCAGTTGTTCCGGCTTCGCTTTGCGGCCTGTGGTTGCGACCTGCGATTTTTTCTGAGCGGCAGGCGCGATGGCGGTGAGGCGTTCGCTGATGGCCGCGAGTTCAGCGCGGGTCGAAACTTCGGGCAGTTTTGATTGGGTGGCTTCCAGGTCAGCGACTTCGCGTTCAATAGCGGGCAGCCGTTCGCTGATGGTTTGCAGGCCGTGACGGGCCTTGCGGGCGAGCTTGAAATAATGCTCAGCCGCTGCCCTGGCATCAGGTTTGTCAGCCGCCGGAATTTCAATCAGCGGCTGCGCGGCATCGTAATAATCAGTGACCTGAAAGCCGCGTTCGGTTTTGATCGCCTGGTGCAGCCCGGCGAGCAGCAGTTCACCGTAACGCTGATGCTGTTCGGCGTTGGCATAACCGGCCTGTTCGCGTTTCAGATTCGTCATCAGGGCGCGCTGTTTTTTCAGTCGCGCTGAGAGTGCTGATTGCAACTGCTGTCGCGCCGCCAGAAAGTTGCGGCGTTCATCAAGCAGCGTGAAATAAGCATCGGCGGCTTCATTGACAGTGGCAAAGCGCGTGACGTGCTGATGATTCAGATGCTTCAGGCTGATCGGCGCCAGCGTCAGTGAAAAATCGCTGCGCCCCGGCTCGCGCCTGAGTTCTTCGAGCGGAGCCGATGAATAAACGGCAGGCTGCGGCGGCTGCTCGAACAGTTCTGTCAGCAGTTGATGCAGGGCGGCGGATGGCGAAATGCCTTCGGCGCGCGCGGCCAGTTCGCGGGCATAAAGCAGATCGAAGCCGATCAGGTGATAACGAGCGGCTGAAATCACATCGCCGTCACACGCCGCGATCAGTTCATCAAACTTTTCGGGCGTCAGGTCGAACGGATCGTTTTTGCGGGCGGGCGGTTCAGGCTCGCGGTAATCCGTTGCGGCCTCGGCGCGTTCGCGCAGCGTGGCAATGATTTTTGTTTCTTCCAGCAGAAAAACATTGGCCGCGCGCCCGATTAGTTCGATGACCAGCGAGCGCGGCCCCATCGGCTGCGGCTCATCATTTTCATCAGCCGCGTCAGTTTCAAAATCGAAGCGCACGACGCGGTCATAACCGGTTTTTTCAATCGCCATCAGGCGCGATCCGCTGAGGTGTTTTTTCAGCAGGGAAGCGAACGGCGTATCGGTGCGGGCTTCCGGGCTGAGTTTGCGCCCGTCGCGCCTGGTCAGATACAGGGCCAGCCGCTGCGGGTCGGTCGAAATCACCAGCCAGCGCCCGTCGCGCAATCTGAAATCAAGCGCCAGATCAGTCGCGCCGGGCTGATAAATCCGGCCCGGTCGCTGCCCGGTCAGCGTCTGCTGCAATTCGCTGGTTATAGCCTGAAGCGTGAAATTCTCCATAACGCTGCGATTCTGCCGGAAAGAGGCAGGCAAAACAAAAGGGAGACAACCTGGACGTTATCTCCCTGCGGGTCATGATTCAAAACTGATTTTGTTGAAGTTCGACAAGCTGGCAGCCTGTCGAACTTCAGTCCGGCGAAAATTACTGTCGCACAATCTGCGTGCCTGAAATCTGGTCAGACAGGCTCTGGCGTTCAGGGCTGAGCGCGATGACCAGCAGGTTGAGCGGAATGAACAGAACTGACATCGCTGCGCCGCCTGCGCGTCTGAGACACTGATTGAGCGACGGCGGCAGGCTTTCATCGGCGGCATCAGCCACGCGGATTCTGAACACAGCCATGCCGCAGGTGCGCCCGGCAATGACCATTGCCGTCAGGTGATAGAGAAAGATCATCGCCAGTCCCAGTCCGGCCAGGGCCATCAGCGGGCCGCGCGTGAATTCAACATTGAAAAGCGTGGCGGCGGTAAAAAACGGCAGCAGCGAAAAGGTGATGATCTGCAGGTCAATGAAGGCTGCGGCGGCGCGACCGAGCAGCGGCGCTTTTCCGGCGCGTCCGTGACTGAACAGCGGAGCCGTCCATTCACCCGCGCTGGCCGCAGTTTCAGTCGCTTCAGCGGTCTGGTCGGCGGTTTCATTGTCGGCGGTCACTTCGGCTGCGTCATCGGTTTCAGTGACTGCCGCCCTGGCCTGCGGCGCATTTTCGTGCAGGCTGGCCGGGGTTGTTTCGCTGACTGAAGGACGCGGCGAAACCGGCTGGTCGGGTTCGGTCTTTTTCGCGGCGGCAGGCGCGGCGGCAGAACGCTGCACAATTGCTGGTGATGAAATTCGTGGTGGTTCAGGGCGCGTTTCAGGGCGTGCTTCCTGGCGCTGATCGTAATCCAGCGCGCGCGCTGTTGCCTGGGCTGTCGCGCCTGAAATGACCGACGATGAAACGCCATTGGTCGGCGGCTCGCGCCGGATGCGTCTGATGGCGGCTTCAACAATCGGGTTGACATCGTTTTCATCCCGTCGTGGCGCGCGCTCGATGGCTTCGGCTTCGCGCTGCTGGCGCACCTGACGAACCTTTTCAAGCACCTGCCTGCGCCAGGCTGGCAGTTCAGCTTCGGCGGCGCGCTCGGCTTCAGCCGCAGCGGCGCGTTCAGGCGAAACCGGGAATCTGACGACAGTTGATTCACCGCTGCGGCGGGTTGCGGGTCGCTGAGCGGGATGTTTAGCCGACAGATTCAGCACCCGGTCACGTTTGTCGCGCCAGCCTTCGATGCCCTGGAGGGCATTGTTGTAACCGCAGTTTCGGCAGATGACGGCAGCGCCTGGTAATTCCTGCTTGCACTTTTCACATATCATCGGTGTAGTCCGTTGCGCGGCTGACTGGAGAAGCACGGGGAACCTCACCCAATTACGCAATCCACGCCTGAATTCCGGGCAGTCCTTCGGGGACTGTGAGTTAATCCAGTGTCTGAGGTTGGGAAAGATAAGTTACTGCTCTGCTCTGAATTCGGCGCGATACTAACAGAGGCTTAAGAGGGGGTCAAGAATCGCCACAAAATTGACGGGCAGGAATGAAAAGAAATGAAAACAGCCGCTAATGAACACGAATTTTCACGAATCAGAAGCCGGGGAGAGCGGCTGAACTGCGGTCTGAATCAGGCTGTGAAAGCCTGGGAACCGGCAATTCACCACAGAGGCCACAGAGGATCACAGAGGATCACAGACCTGAATCAGTTTTCAATTGCAGGATGGGAAGTGTTGTGCGATTTGCCAAAATCGCGTGGCTCTCACCACAGTTGGCTTGCGAGGTCAGCGCGATTTTGGCAAATCGCGCAACACTCGCGGCTTCCCTGCACTGATCTGAAATCCGATTAAGTTCGTGAAAATTCCTGGCTGATAAAGTTCTGATCGAAAAAGCGCGAGTCCGGTTTCGCTCAGCTCTGGGCGAGCGCCTTGTCAACGCCTTCGCGCAGCCAGTTTTTGATCACGCCCGGATCTCTGGGAATGCCTCTGAGATGTTTGACCAGCCTGCCGTTGCGGTCAAAGATCAGCGTTTGCGGAATGCTGCCGGAACCGGCAGTGAAGGTATTGAACATTTCATCCGAAGCAAAGCCGAGCTGGTAATTGATGTTCATCTCTTTTGCAAAATTGCGCACCAGATCGGCGTGAATCTTCGGGTCTTCGATGGACAGGCCGATCACTTCAACGCCCTTGTCCTTGTAATCCCTTTGCAGTTCGACGAGGTGAGGAATTTCCACGCGGCACGGGCCGCACCACGTCGCCCAGAAATCAAAGACCAGCACCTTGTTGCTCGCGGTCAGTTGCGAAAGCTTGACGGGCGGCGCATCGAGCATCTGCACGTCGTAATCGCGCAGGCTGGTGATCTTCGATTCCTTACCGGGATTACTGCCGCTGTCAGAAACAACGCTGTGTTGCGAACAGGAACTTAGCAGCGTCATCAGCGAAAGCACTGCCATCAGGCAAAGCAGCCTGCCCAGGTTGCTGAATCGGGAATGCCGTGTAGCGAAATTCATGCCTGTCTTTCTCCTGAGGTGAAATTCAAGGGGCTGCACAAAACTGCGGTCGGGCCTGACCAGTTCATTCTCAACCGTCAGTGTGAGGATTACTGCTGCCGGCCCGTCTCGCCCTGCTTCAGCGCGCGGTCAATGGCATCAATCAGCAGGCCCGGAATCAGCTTCGGATTGTAGCCGATGATTTTCTGCACCGCCGTTCCGTCCGCAGCATAAATGTAAGTCTGCGGAATGGCCGTGCGGGTGCTGCGACTGTTGAATTCAACGTAAAGTTCGCGCGGCGCAAAGGCGATCTGATAATTGATGCCGAGCTTTTTCGCAAACTGCCTGACTGCTTCCTGACTTTCCTTCGGGTCTTCAATCGTCAGGCCGATGACGGTCAGCCCGCGCGCCCGGTAATTTTTTGACAGTTCGACGAGGTGCGGAATCGTCGCCCGGCACGGGCCGCACCACGTCGCCCAGAAATCAATCAGCACGGGTTTGTTTTTCGGAATCAGGCTCGCCAGTTTCACGTGGCGGCCTTCCATCGTCTGCACTTCAAACTCACCGGCCAGCACATCCTGCAACTGCGGAATGTCGGCAGCAGTTCGTGTTGCCGTGACCGGCATTGCGGAAGATCGCAAAGACGGTTGTGCCGCCGCGCCCAGGTTGAACGGCGCAGGCAGCAGCAGGCAGACAGAAAAAGCGCAGATGATTTGACGAATTTTCATAATTTCCGCAACCGGGCAACATCGTCAGCAGGGGCGCGCGACAGTATACACGATCAGCCACCATCAGGCGCAGCATTCCGGCAATTCTTCAGCAGGTCGTGGCTTTGTTTTCAGCGGCGGCGTTGTCTGGTGTTCTGATTGAATTGCGGAATGGCCGGGCCGGAGCCGAGCCGGATGATTTCAGCGCGTTCGGCGGCGATCAGGTGCGAAGCGACCAGTCCGTGCAGGCGCGCGCTGCGGCCTCTGGTGAGATGATCGGCCAGCATCAGCATGCGAAACCACGACGATTCCAGTTCATCGGCCAGCCGCGAAATCTGCGTGATGTCGTAAGGCACGGCCACCGCTTCAACGCCGAGCCGCGCAAAGACCGACAAATAACGCGCCGTCGCCAGGTCGGGGCAGAGCAGTCGCCGCTTGCCGATTTTCAGTTCAATGCCAAGCAGTGTGTGCTGCACTTCAACCGGAACTTTTTTGGCCGGAGCCTTCAGTTCAAAACGCCGGGTGCGAATGGTGCGGATTTTGTGTTCATAAATCCGCGCCAGTTCCTGCTCGCCCAGCATCCGGCGAATCTCAGCCACAATGTCATCCGCACGCACCGCGCGGGGCGATGATTCAGAAAGTTCACGAAGCTTTTCGGTCAGGTCAGTAATTTCAGCCATAAGTCAGTTCAGGGTACGCACAGGATTTTTCACCACGAAGAACACGAAGAACACGAAGGGGAAGAGGAGAAGAGGAGAAAAGGAGAAAGGGTGAAAAGGTGATGCCTGCACGCGGCAACTCAGAAATTCCTTGTCGCCTCTTCTCCTCTTCTCCTTTTCTCCTCTTCTTTCTTCGTGTTCTTTGTGAACTTCGTGGTGAAATCTTTTTCGCTAACTTACTTCCCGCTTTCGGCGGGCTTCTGCGGTTCGCCCTTTACCACGCGGAAGCCGGTGTATTGCAGGGCCGGTGATTTGCGCGCGCGTTTGCCGTCAACCGGCTGGTCGGCGCTGCCGCCCAGGGCCACGCCGCTGCCGTCTTTGGCGATGGCCCATTCAGCCACGTTGCCGCCAAGATCAAAGACCAGTTCATCGGTGCCTGCGCCTTTGAATCTGCCGACTTCTCTGAGCAGCGGCGCGCCCGTGCCGAGTTCGGCAATCTTTTTCTGCAACCTTGCCGCGTCATCGGGATTGACGGCGTAACCGGCCCAGTAATCAAGCGTGTTTTCGCCATCTCTGGCGGCTTCATAAATCGCTTCGAGTTCGGACACTTCGCCCAGGCGATAGATTTGTCCGGTCAGGCGGCTCAGCCATTCGCAGTAAGCCTTTGCCTGCTCAAAGCTGATGTTGTTTGCCGGATAGTTTTCAGTGCCGACCTCGAATTTGTAATTCGGATCAAAGGCCGCGAACTGCGCGCGCGTGATTTCAAAGCGGCCTGGTTCAGCTTTCAGGCTGCCGTATTTCACTGTTTCAGGAATCAGTTTGCCTTTCTCCATTCGTCCGTAACTTGTACCGACGCGGCTGTAACCTTTTATCTTCAGCGCCAGGGCGAGCGGCGAATCCTTTTTGAAAGCGTCGTTGTCATCGGTCTTTGTTTTGAAAAGATATTTGTCGAACCACGCCAGTTCTTCTTCCAGCTTGCGGCGCTGGTGCGAGAGCTTTTGCAGGCTGTGCGGTTCGCCGGGGAAGAGAATGAAGCGCACATCGGTTTTGCCGAGTTGCTGCAAGGCGCGGTAATGCAGCCAGCCCTGCTGCGTCGGCACGTTCGTATCGTTGGTTCCGAAGAAAATGATCGTCGGCGTTTTGACCTTGTGCATCTGGTAAAACGGCGATTTTTTGATGTAAAGCTGCGGGTCTTCGAGCGGTGATTTGCCGAAGTAATGATTGTCGAACGAAGCGCCGAAATGCGCGTTGCCCCAGTCGCTGATCCATTCCACATCGCCCGCGCCCGCGCCGCACACCTTGTAACGGTCAGGATTGGCGACGGTCAGCGCAATCGAAAGAATCGAGCCGTTCGACCAGCCCATCGTGCCCACGCGGTCGGCATCAACCAGCCCGCGCGCAATCAGCGCATCAACGCCCTTTTCAATGTCCGGCACTTCCAGGTCATAGTATTTGCCGTTGGTGATTGATTCACCGAATTTCAGCCCGTAATTTGAACTGCCGTGATAGTTGGGCTTGAGCACGAACGCGCCGCGCTCGCAGATCAGATTGGTCGGATAAGCCCACGACTCTTCCCATTCATCAAAATCAGCGCCGTGCGGCCCGCCGTGAATGGCCAGCATCAGCGGATATTTCTTTCCGGCGTCGTAAGTGTGCGGGTAATAGAGAATGCCTTCGACCTCTTCATCGAGCGCGCCCTTCCAGCGCACGATTTCAGTTCTGGCTTTGGTGCGCTGTTTCAGGTTCTGATTCAGTTCGGTCAGTTGCGCGCTGTCGGTGATTCTGTTGCCGTCAAGTCTGGCGCGGAACAATTGCAGCGGCGTGCTGGCAGTCGAATAAGCATAAAGCAGCGTGCGGCTGTCGGCGCTGATTTCCAGCCCGAACAGATTCGCGGCGTGTTCGCCTTCGAGCCAGGCGCGCTTCCAGGTGGCGCCGTCGCGTGTGTAGCGGGCGGCTTTGTGCCTCGCGCCACTGGCGAGCAGCGCGGCGAATCCGTCACTGGTGATTTCAAGCCTGCCCGTCAATCCGTTTTCCCAGTCGAGCGGAACCTGTGTGAGTTTATTACTCGCCGGGTCGTAGTAATGCACCAGATTGATCGAAGCGTTGACGTATTGCGGATGCGTTGTGTAATCGGTGACGAGGTAAAACCCGTCGCTGTCGCGCGCCGCTCTGACCTGCGTCACCACCGTTTTGCCATCGGCAAATAACTGCTGCCGCGTGCCGTCCGCGAGGTTGTAAACGAAGACTGCGGGTTTGACCTGCTGATCGTAAACAAAGCGCAGGCTGCGGTCGTGAATCGTGACGACGCGCTGCCCGTTGCGCGCGAGCGCGAACGATTGAATGCGGTCGGTGTTGTCGCTCAGGCGCGTGACCTTTTTGCCTTTGACGGCGAGTTTGAAAAGGCGCACGGGCGGCGCTTTCTCTTCGTCATCAACGACGACTGAACCATCCTTTTTCTCCTTGATCTGCTTTTCGTACTGCGTCGGTTCTTCCTGCGCCGTGAAGATGATCGTGTCGTCATCGAGCCATTCATAACTCATCACGCCGCGTTCGCCGCTCGTCAGATTCATTGGTTCGCCGCCGTAAACGCTCAGCGCAAACAGTTGCGGGCGCGGGCCGCTGCCTTCAGCGGGTTTTGCTTTCGGCACGGGGCGGTTGCTGATGAAAGTGATCCACTGGCCGTTGGGCGACCACTTCGGCGCGCTGTTGTTGAATTCAGTGCTGCGCGTCAGTTCGATTTCGCGTTTCTCGGTCAGCGACGACAGCATCAGGTTCGAGATTCTGCCGTCCTTGTCCTTGTCGGCAGTGTTTTTGACCCAGACAGCCCATTTGCCGTCGGGTGAAATTTCAAACTGCCCGGCGCTTTCGGCATTGATGATGTCATCCACCTGCCATTTCGCGTTCTGGGCGATGGCCGTCAAACTCAGCAGCAGTAAAGCAGTCAGGGAGATCAGCTTTTTCATAGGCCGTATCCGGTGTGTTCTGAAATTTGTTCGATGGTTATTGTGTTCGGGTTCGCGTTGCAGCGGAGAAGTGATGACAGTAACGGGCGCGCCTCAGGTCTGTCAATCGGGCGGGGAACAACAAATCAGGCAGCGAGGAAGCGTTCACTTCTTCGCTGCCATCCCGGCGCGTTCTTTGCTGATGAACTGTTCAAGTGCAGCCTTCAAATTCGGATTGAGCGCCAGGCACTCTTTGAAATCGCGGTCGGCGACGGTTTCGTCGCCCTGTCGCAGCCGCACCAGGCCGCGACTGCAGTACGCATCGGCAAAGCGCGGATTGAGCGCAATCGCCTGATCGTAATCAGCGATGGCCTGCGCCCACTCTTTGCGCTCGCGCCGGACGAGAGCGCGAAAGGTGTAAGCGTCAGCGTCCGGCCTCAGTTCAAGCGAACGCGTGAAATCAGTGAGCGCGCCGTTCAGATCACCTTTCGCCTGCAACGTCTGGCCACGATCAGCCCAGATTCCGGCTTCACGCGGGCTGAGTTCAATCGCCCGCGTCTGATCGGCCAGCGCGCCGTCGTAATCGCCTTTGAGATACCTGGTGATGCCGCGATTGGCCCAGGCCTCGTAGTATTTCGGATTGAGCCTGAGCGATTCATTCAGATCAGCGAGGCTGCGATCAAGTTCGCCCCTGATTCGCCAGCCGAGGCCGCGATTGTGCCAGGCCTGAGCAAGCCGCGGATTGAGTTCAATGGCTTTGGTGCTGTCGCTGATGCAGCCGTCAACATCGCCGGTCAGTCCGCGCACCATGCCGCGATCAACATAAGCCTCGGTGTAGCGCGGATTGAACTGAAGGGCACGATTGAAATCGGTGAGCGCGCCGCTGAGGTCGCCTTTGCGGTAACGCGCCGCCGCGCGATTGTAATAAGCCACAGCATTGCACGGCTCAGAAGCGATGGCGAGATCGTAATCAGCAATGGCGCGCTCCCAGTCGCCTTTGGCAAACCATTTGTTGCCGCGTTCAAGATAAGAAGCCGCGCTGGCCGAGCGGGTTCTGAGGCACTGCGCCTGTGCGTCAGTCATGCAGCAGGCTGTCAGCAGACAGCCCAGCGAAACCATCAGCAGAGTCCGGCAGTTCATGAGATTCCTCCCTCGTTGACATTCAATGGCTGAGATCGGCAGTGCAGGCGAAACCGCGCTGCCGCAGGGGAGTTTTAGCTGAGAACCGAAACAGAATCCGGAACGGGATGACAGCGGGTTCGAGCTGCCGCCGGGTATGAGTTCTCGCCGCTTTTGTTTTCAGAGATGCGACCTCCGGCGAAGATTCAAGGCTCGAACGCAAAGCGGCGAGAACTCGCCGCACTCCATACCCGGCGATGGAACTGCACACGCAATTGAGCACCGCTCCAAATCGAAGCACACTGGCGCGCACGGTTTACCCTGCCGCAGGTCAGGCCGTCAGACCGAGTTGCTTCATCAGGCCCAGGGCATCCCAGATGGTGTGCTCTTCGACGAGCCTGCCGTCAGCAATGCGATAAATGCTGATGCCGTCAATCGTGAATTGCCTGCCGGTCGGCGCGTGACCCATAAATTCGCCCGCGTGCGTGCCGGTGACTGTCCAGTGATGCGCCGCCGCGTGAATCAGCAACAGGTCAGTTGGAGGCGGCAACAACCCACAGAATCGCAATCACTGCCGCCACTGAAAGGGTGACCGCGATGGCAATGGTGGCTCCGGTCGAAAGGTTGTTGCCTTTGGCCTGCTTCACGTCGGGATAAGCGACTTCGGTGGCTCAGTCCTTCTCTGGCTGTGCAAAAGACTGTCCACCATTTATAATGCTGCTGCCAATTATTCCGGCCAGATCAAAGTTACAAGAAAGCGTTCCAGGCGTGAGCGGGGTGTCAGCCGCAGGCTCCGCCCGGAATGTCAGATCTGTGCATTCATCGCTTTGAAAGGCGCTGGTGTATCCCCCCGAACTATTTCCTTTCAGGTTCAACGCTTCCTGTCTGGCTGTTGTCTGACGAGCGAAAAGATAACGAAACCCGCTGAGCCAGGTCCTTACGGAAGGCTGGCAAAAAGCTGGAGAAAAGCTTACCAGTGGATATGGATAAGCAGGACAACAACATCCGCGAATTCGGCACGTGGCGCGTGGACGCCGTGCAGCGCCTGCTTTTTCACGAGGGCAGGCACGTTCCCCTGCCGCCGAAGGTTTTTGAGACGCTGCTTGCGCTCATCGAACGGCCTGGCGAACTCGTCAGCAAGGAAGAACTGATGGAGCGCGTCTGGCCTGATACCTTTGTTGAAGAGATCAACCTGACCAAAAACATTTCTGTGCTGCGCCGGACGCTGGCCAACGGCGACGGGCAGCAGGAATACATTGTCACGATTCCGAAGCGCGGCTACCGGTTCGTGTCGCTGGTGACGGAAGCGGAAGGCCGGCTCAATGGTCAGCCATCGGTCGGCGCAGAGAGCGGTCATGATTTGGCCGCCCTGGCCGCAGCAGAGAATTCGTCAGCGCCTGTTTCAGTGATCCCGCGACGAAGGCGAATCATTGCCGGTCTGGTCGTCTTGCTGGCAGTGGTCATCGCCGTGACTGGTTACTGGTGGAGAGCAGGAACGAAAGAGCCGAAGACATCTGGTCAGGCAAAAACCATTGCCGTCCTGCCGTTCAAATATCTCGGAAGCAATACGGAAGATGAGTATCTGGTGGTCGGGATGACCGATGAACTGGTGACCAGGCTGAGCCACATTCGCCAGCTCACCGTGCGGCCAGCCAATGCGGTGCTCAAATATCAGAACAGGAGCGTTGATGCGCAGACGGCGGGCGCAGAGCTTCAGGTTGACGCCGTGTTGTCAGGCAGTGTGCAGAAGGTCAATGGGCGCCTGCGCCTGCATGTGCAACTGGTTCGTTCGGGGCAGTCCCGCCCTGTCCAGGCAGGCGAGTTTGAGGAAGCCGACACCGATCTGCTGGCGCTTCAGGATTCCATCACCGCTCAGGTGACGCAGTGGCTGGCGCTCAAGCTGAGCAGCGCCGAGCAGCAGCTCGTCAGGAAACGCTACACTGAAAATGCCCAGGCGTATCAGGCCTGGTTGCAGGGGCAATATCACTACAGCAAAAAGACAGTCGAGGGATCACGGAAAGCGCTGGCATATTATCAGCAGGCGCTGACGCATGACCCGCGCTACGCTCCGGCTTATGCACAGATGGCGCTGGCCTGGCAAACGCTGATGGAGCGGCTGGCGGTGAGCCGGGAAGAAGGAGTGCGGAACGCCCGTGAGGCTGCGCGGCGGGCGCTGGAACTTGACGAGACGCTTTCAGACGCCCATGCGGCACTGGCCCTCTTCGCATATCTTGAAGACTGGGATCTGACGACTGCCGAACACGGCTTCCGGCGCGCCCTTGAACTCGAACCGCATCAGCCAACAACTTTGCATTTGTATGGCGTCTATCTGCTCGCGCGCGGTCGCGCGGATGAGGGAGTTGAAATGACGCGGCGGGCCGTCAGGATTGATCCGCTGACGATTAGCCTGCGTTCGCAACTGAGCCGCGCGCTCTATCTGGCGCATCGTTATGACGAAGCCATCACCGAGGCGCAGGCGGCGCTGCTGATTGATCCGGCGCATATTTCATCAACTCTGTATCTGGGGCAGGCTTATGCTCAGAAGGGCAGTTTTGCCGAGGCGCTGATCGCGTTGCGCAAGGCGCAGACTCTGCCCGGCACGAATGTTGAAGTGGTGGCCGCGCTCGCGCACGCCTGCGCGCTGGCCGGACAAGCCGATGAAGCGCGGCGCCTCCTCAGAGAGCTGGAACAGAAGTCTGCTGAGCCGAGCGTTTCTTACCACATTGCCACCGTCCACGCCGGGCTGGGCGAGCGGGCAGAGACCTTCACCTGGCTGGAGAATTCTTACGGACGACGTGAAGCGATGCTGATCAGTCGCATCAAGACTGATCCGAAACTCGATCCGCTGCGCCACGATCCTGAATTTGCCGGGCTGCTGCGGCGCATCGGGCTGGATTGACGCGCAATGAAGAACAACCACACCTGGCTGAAACACGATTTCACGATTGCCCTTGTCACGATTGCAGGCCGAATTGGTCAGGTTTGGAGCGCCGTGTTATGCTGCGCCTGACACCAGTCTGTGACGCCAGAAACGAGAGGTAAGAGTTATGCCAGCACTGATTGCTCCGCCCTTTGCCGAAACGCTCACCATCAATCTGGATGCGGTTTTCAAAAAAGTGACTGATGCAGAATTTTTTGAGCTGTGCCGCCAGAATCCTGATCTGCGCCTGGAGATGTCGAAGGAAGGAGACATTGTCATTATGCCGCCCACCGGAGGAGAGACTTCAGGTTACAACTTTGATTTGATTCTGGATTTTGGAACCTGGGCCAGACGGGACGGCACAGGCAAAGGCTTCGAGTCGAACGCGCTGTTTGTGCTGCCCAATGGCGCGAAGCGTTCGCCGGATTTGTCGTGGGTCAGACTGGAGCGATGGAACGCGCTCACCGATGACGAGCGCAAATCCTTCCCGCCGCTCTGCCCTGATTTCGTGGTCGAGCTTCGTTCCCCTTCTGATTCCATCAGGGAGTTGCAGGCGAAGATGGACGAGTACATCGAAAACGGCGCGCAACTCGGCTGGCTGATTGATCCGGCACAGAAAAAGGTCTGGATTTATCGCCCCGGCGCAAAAGTCGAAGAGCTTGAAAATCCCGCCTCGCTTTCAGGCGAACCGCTGCTGAAAGGGTTCGTCCTCGACCTCAGACAATACTTCGGCAAATAAACCCACTGTCCCGCAAACAGTCAGTTCACGGGACTGATCTGCCGCTTGAGGCTGGCTGTGACAGACCTGGAGCATAGAAGCTCACCACAGAGACCACAGAGGCAGCACAAAATCTGATTTCCTCTGTGACCCTCTGTGTCCTCTGTGGTGAGCTTGTGATCCGTTTCCTGTCCCTGGGTACGCACGCTTCCAGCGTGCCGGGCGTCACGGAAGTGACCACTTTTCCAGGCACAGCACACCGGAAGCGTGCGTACCCAGGTTGCCGGATTTGACTAATGCCAGCCGAGTGCGTATCGTTTGCCCTCCCCCGCTCCCCGGCAGCGTTGTGATTGCTGAATCCTGATTGATTGCCCCACCCCGCATGTCCGCACAAACTGAAAACAGATCATTGAAAATCGTCGCCATCGGCGGTGGAACAGGCCTGTCCACGCTGCTTGCCGGCCTCAAGCCTTATCTGTGCGCGGGCCAGCGCGCCAGCGACAAGGGCGCTGAAATTCCGGGCCTGCAAACCGAAGCTGCGGCGACTGAATCAACGGCTGTGTCGCTGACGGCGATTGTGACCGTGACCGATGACGGCAAAAGCTCCGGGCGGTTGCGCGAGGAGTTCGGGATTCTGCCGCCGGGCGACATTCGCAGTTGCCTGGTAGCGCTGGCGCGCGATGACCGGATTGTGACGCGGCTCTTCCGGCATCGCTTTCGCAGCGACGGGCCGCTCGACGGGCATTCGCTCGGCAACCTGGTGATGGTGGCGCTGACGCAGATGAGCGGCGATTTTCTGACGGCGATTGAGCAGACGAGCGCGCTGCTCGGTTGTGCGGCGCGCGTGCTGCCTTCGACGCTCAGTTCGGTTGACCTGGTGGCTGAAGTCGGCGGGCAGATGGTCAAAGGTCAGCGCGCCATCAAATCGCTGAGCGAAGTGCGCCGCCTGCCGATTCGCAACCTGGCGATCACTCCGGCAACGGCGCGCGCGCTGCCTGAAGCGATTGACGCCATTCTTGAAGCCGATGTGATTACGCTCGGCCCCGGTTCGCTTTTTACCAGCGTGATTCCCAACCTGCTGGTGGATGGCATTGCCGAAGCGATTGGTCGTTCGCGGGCCGTGAAAATTTATATCTGCAACGTGATGACCGAAGCCGATGAAACGGACGGCTTCACGGCTGAAGATCACGTCACTGAACTGCTCAGTCACGGGCGCGGCCTGAAACTGGATTATGCGCTCTTCAATTCCGCGCCGATTTCGGTTGAAATGCGCGAACGATACGCCGCTGAAAAAGCCGTCGCGCTTGAACCGCCGCAAAGTGAATATTCGGCTTCGGGCGAAGTCCGATTCATTTCAATTCCGCTCGCCTCAGAAGCCCGCGCCGTGCGTCACGACCCCGATAAATTAAGTCGCGCGGTTTTTGCCCTGCTTCATTTATAATGCTCCCGCCAGTCTGCCCCAGGTTTTTTGAACCCCGATTCAGAGGACACGAATTGTGAACAATCCTGTCAATGTTTTGATTCTCGCTGCCGGTCTGGGCACGCGAATGAAAAGCGACCAGGCCAAGGTACTGCACAAAATCGGCGGCCAGACCATGATCGGACTTGTGCTGCGCGCCGCCGCGAAACTCAATCCTGAAAAAATTATCGTCGTCATCGGGCATCAGGCCGACAAGGTCGAAGCTGCTGCCCGCGCGGCGCTCGCGCCTGAGATGGCCGAACGCCTGAGCTTCGTGCTGCAAACCGAACAGAAAGGCACCGGCCACGCAGTGCTGACCGCGCGCGAAGCCTTTCAGAACGGGCGCGGTTCGCTCGTTGTGCTTTACGGTGACGCGCCGCTCGTCAAAGCTGAAACGCTGCGCAAAATGATCGAAGTTCACGAAGCCGGTCGTCACGGCACAACGCTGCTGACGATTGATCTGAAAAACCCTCCGGCTTATGGCCGCATCATCCGCGACAGCGAAGGCCGCTTTCAGACCATCATCGAAGACAAGGACTGCACGCCCGCGCAGAAAGCCATCACTGAAATCAATCCGGGTTTTTACTGCTTCGATATTGCCGCGCTTGCGCCTGCGCTTGAAAAGCTCAGACCGATCAACGCGCAGGGCGAATATTACTTAACCGATGTGCCGGAACTGATGATGCAGGCCGGGCGCACCGTTGCGACAGTGCTGCACGATGACCCGGAAGAACTGGCCGGAGCCAACAATCGCGCTGAAATTGCGCAGCTCTGGAAGCGGCTGCGCGGCGAAATTCTCAACCGCCTGATGCTCGACGGCGTGACGATAGTTGATCCTGATTCGACTTACATTGACGCCGACGTGCAGATCGGGCGCGACACGATCATTCACCCGCAGGTCATCATCGAAGGCGATTCGCGCATCGGCAGCAACTGCGAAATTCATTCCTGGTCGCACCTCACCAGGGTTGAAATCGGAGACGACTGCACGATCAATAATTCGTGTGTGATCGTGGACAGCAGACTGACCGCAAAAAACAGTGTCGGCCCGTTTGCGCACCTGCGCATGAATGCCGAACTTGCTGAAGAAGCCGTGATCGGTAATTTCGTCGAGGTTAAGAAATCAAAACTCGGACGCCGGACCAAATCCATGCATCTGACTTACCTCGGCGATGCGACCCTGGGCGAGCGCGTCAACATCGGCGCCGGCACAGTGACGTGCAATTACGACGGGAAAAACAAGAACCCGACGTTTATTGAAGACGACGTGAAAATCGGTTCAGACACGATGCTGGTCGCGCCGGTGCGTGTCGGTCGCGGTTCAATGTCGGGCGCAGGTTCAGTCATCATCGAAGACGTGCCTGAAGATTCACTCGTCGCAGGCGTTCCGGCGAAAGTAAAAAGAAAACTCAAAGACTAACTTTCATCCACGCAGCCAGCGCGTTGCAGCACAGGAATTTTGACAGGATTGACAAGACAGACAGGATGAGACAAGTCATTTCACTTTCATAATCCTGCTGATCCTGTTCATCCTGTCTGATGTTTCTTCGTGTTTTCTTCGTGTGGCTTCGTGGACAGAATTTTTCGGAGTCCAGAACTATGTGTGGGATTGTTGGTTATGTTGGCAGTCAGCAGGTTGTGCCGGTGGTGATCGAAGGGCTGCGGCGTCTGGAATATCGCGGTTACGATTCGGCGGGCATTGCCGTCGTTGATGCGAAAGGCGAAATGCAGGTGCGGCGCGCGAGCGGCAAGCTGCGCAACCTGGAAGAAACGATTCGCAAAAATCCGATTGAAGGCGATTACGGTCTGGGCCACACGCGCTGGGCCACGCACGGGCGACCGACCGAAGAGAACGCGCACCCGCACCGTTCAAGCAACGGGCGCATCTGCGTCGTGCACAACGGCATCATTGAAAATTACCTCGAACTCAAACGCGAACTGCAAAAGCAGGATCATCACTTTCAGTCCGAAACCGACACCGAAGTGGTTGCGCACCTGATTGAAAATCACCTGCGCCACCGCCCCGAACTCGGACTTGAAGGCGCGTTCCGCGAAACGCTCAAACAGATTCGCGGCATCTATGCGCTGGTCGCGCTCTCGGCTGATGAACCTGAAAAGCTGGTGGCGGCGCGACTGGGGCCGCCGGTCGTGGTGGGCCTGGGCGAAGGCGAATACTTTGTGGCTTCGGACATTCCGGCCATCCTGCAGCACACGCGCGAAATCTTTTTCCTGGGCGATGGCGAAATGGCCGTGATCACCCGCGCCGGAGTTCGCGTGTCAGACATTGCGGGCCACGAAATCGAACCCAAAGTTCAGCACATCACCTGGGATCCGGTGCAGGCTGAAAAGGGCGGGTTCAAGCATTTCATGCTCAAGGAAATTTACGAGCAGCCGCGCGCCGTGCGCGACACGACGCAGAACCGCGTTTCGCTCGACACCGGCCACGTCTACCTTGACGAAATGAAGATCACGCCCGACGAGTTTCGCAATTTCACTGACATCAAAATTGCCGCCTGCGGCACGGCCTGGCACGCGGCGCTCGTCGCCAAGTACCTGATTGAAGAACTCGCCCGCGTGCCGGTCGAAGTTGATTACGCTTCAGAGTTCCGCTATCGCAATCCGATTCTCTCGCCGCGCACGCTGATGATGGTGATTTCGCAGTCGGGCGAGACCGCCGACACACTGGCCGCGCTGCGCGAAGCAAAGGAGAAGGGCTGCAAATCAATTGCGATCTGCAACGTGCAGGGCGCGATGATGACGCGCGAGGCCGACGGCACGATTTACACGCACGCCGGGCCTGAAATCGGCGTGGCCTCGACCAAGGCCTTCACTTCGCAGATGGTCGCCGCATACATCTTCGCGCTTTATCTGGCGCAGGAGCGCGGCACGCTCAGCGAAGACAAATTGAAATGGCACGTCCGGCATTTGTCCGAGCTGCCGGTGAAACTGGAAAAACTGCTCAACAATCCCGAAATTGATTACGAAGACCTCTCGAAACATTTCGTGTTATCGAGCGATTTTCTCTATCTCGGTCGCGGCATCAACTTCCCGATTGCGCTCGAAGGCGCGCTGAAGCTGAAAGAGATTTCCTACATTCACGCCGAAGGTTACGCCGCAGGCGAAATGAAGCACGGCCCGAACGCACTGATTGATTCGCGCCTGCCGGTGGTCGTCATCAACACGCTCGACCCGGACGATGAAAAATCGCGGCTGCGTTATGAAAAGACGCTTTCGAACATTCAGGAAGTGCGCGCCCGCGACGGCATCGTGGTCGCCATCGTCACCGAAGGCGACGAAGACACACGCGGAATGGCGAGTTACGCGATTGAAGTTCCGGCTTCAAGCGAACTGCTTTCGCCCGTGCTGTCGGTCGTGCCGCTGCAACTGCTTGCCTATCACATTGCGGTGCGGCGCGGCTGCGACGTTGATCAGCCACGCAACCTGGCCAAATCGGTCACAGTCGAGTAAGTAAACTTCTGTAGCAGTCGTTGTGAAAAGACAATAAAGTTCTATACTGGACAATAAAGTTCTATACTGCACGCCATCGTGTCCGCATTGTGCGGGTCGTGTCTTCGACAGGGAGCAGCAGATGGCGAAACGCAGATGACACACAAAAGCCAGAACTCCACGCCAGGGTACTGAAACACATCCCCAAAACGTGCTTCCAGCTCCTCAACACCTGAATATGTAAAACTCAGACAGCGTCTCTGGTTGGGCGATTACATCTGCGACATCTGCTGCGGCTCAGAGTGTCGATTGCAAAGTCAGGGCGTGCCATCAGGCAGATGAAACCAGGCGCGCGGCGGCTGTCCCCGGTTCGCCGGATAACAGCCGGTCGAATGCCGGGGCAGGTGCGGATGGACGTGAAAGCGCAGTTTCGCGCTCGCCGATCTGCACGACCGAATAGCTCACCACCTGCCATCAGCCGACCTCCTCCTGATGTGATTCCTGGCCTGCCGGTTGCTGAGATCAGGGCGACGGCAGACAAGGGATAAAAGTTTACTGGCTGTATTAAGCACGGCAAAGTTCACGTATGTTTTACAGACACTGCGTTCTGGTAAAGAACGCTTGTTTAATGCTCCGTTTTTCCAGTTCTTCACCGTCAATACAGAAGCGCAGGCATCAGGTATCACGTCACCATTCTGCATTCGCCTGATTGTCAACTCCAGTCGGCATTGATGGAGTGACCTGTGGCAGCAGGCCGACGTGCGGCTTTCAAGTTATGACTTCAGACAGAGGGGGACAGTACGACGATTCTGGTATACCGGCGTACATCACCGTCTGCCTCCGATTTCCCATCAGGTACTGCCAGTGAAAAAGAAGCACAGGGAGATGGCAGTCGCTGCTCCGGCGGAACTGCCTGTTGCCGATCATCTCCGCTTTCGCTTCAAGCTTGACGAGATGATGACTGTTAACGAAGCGGCCAGGTGGCGCGGCGTGACACGGGGCGCGATCTGGAATCTGATCCGGCGACGGCGGCTGCGCGTGGAGATGGTCTTCGGACGGGCGCTGGTTTACCGCGCGGAGATTGAGCATTTTGAGCCACTGATTGCCGTACCACCTCACAACAAAACCTGAGTGATTTTATGAAACTGCGACTGCGGCAAAGAAGTCGCGCGTTACGGAAGCCATCGGTATGAGGCGTTATGAGAAACAAACCTGAAGCAACTCCGCGTCAGGCGGCGGAATGGCTGACCGGTGGCGGTGAGATGGGGATGCTGATTCGTGAACTGGACTGGTCTCGAACACCGCTCGGCCCGCTTGAAAAATGGCCGCAGAGCCTGCGCACGGCGGTCAGCCTCTGTCTGGCGTCGAACTTCCCGATCAACATTGTCTGGGGGCCGGAGCACACACAAATCTACAACGACAGCTACCGCGTTTGTTGCGGCGACGCCCACCCGCGCGCTTTGGGCGAGAATTATCGCGTCACCTGGGCGAGCGCCTGGCCGACGATTGGGGAGTCGTTTGAACGCGCCCTCGCGGGCGAGACGATGTACTTGGAGAACCAGCGAATGTTCCTCAACCGCCTGGGCGGCGCGCTGGAAGAAACTTTCTTCACCTTCTCGCACTCGCCAGTCAGGGACGAAAGCGGCGGGGTCGGCGGCCTGTTTCACCCGGTGACCGAGACCACAGCGACCATGCTTTCGGAACGCCGCACCCGGGCGCTGCGCGACCTCAGCGCCAGCCTGGGGCTGGCCGAAGACGAGGCGGAAGTCGCCCGCCGGGCGGTTGACGTTTTGTCCCGGTATGATTTCGATCTTCCCTTCCTGTTGTGTTACCGGCTTGAGCCGAAGGGCGGAAGTTACCGCCTCGCAGCGCATCACGGCATTGCGGCGGGACTCCCGGCTGCGCCGGTCGTGGTCGCCTCCACCGCCCGTACTCCGTGGCCGCTGGCTGAAGCTCTGACCACCGGGCAGATTGTCGAAGTCTGTGACCTCTCATCGCTGCTCCAGGGCGAGTCCTGCGGGCCTTACCCGGAGTCGCCGAACCGCGCCTTTGTGATTCCCGTAATTGTCCCCGCCGCCGAACGACCGCCGATGGCGCTCGTGGTCGGCGCGTCTTCGCGGTTGCCGATGAATGAGGCTTATCGCAGCTTCTACCAGTTAATCAGCGTCACGGTCTCGAACGCGCTTTCGACCGTGCGCGCCCGTGAAGACGAGCGGCGACGCGCCGAGGCGCTGGCCGGGATTGATCGCGCGAAGACGGCTTTCTTCTCGAACGTCTCGCACGAATTTCGCACGCCCTTAACGCTGATGCTCGGCCCGCTCGAAGACACGCTGGCCGAAGCCGGGTTGCCGCCCGCCGCGCGTGAGCGGCTGGAAGTGGCCCACCGCAACAGCCAGCGACTGCTCAAACTGGTCAACACGCTGCTCGATTTCTCGCGCATTGAGGCGGGCCGCATCGAGGCCGTTTATGAGCCGACAGACCTCGCCGCCTTCACCGCCGATCTGGCGAGCGTCTTCCGCTCCGCCATCGAACGCGCCGGGATGAAACTTGTTATTGACTGCCCGCCTTTGCCCGCAGCCGTCTGTGTTGACCACGACATGTGGGAGAAGATCGTTTTGAATCTGCTCTCGAACGCTTTCAAGTTCACCTTCGCGGGCGAGATCAGGGTCACGCTGCGGCAGGCGGGCGAGATGGTGGAACTGGTCGTGAGCGACACCGGCACGGGCATTCCGGCGGAAGAGTTGCCGCACCTTTTCGAGCGGTTCCATCGGGTCAGGGGCGCGAAGGGGCGCAGCTACGAAGGCTCCGGCATCGGCCTCGCGCTGGTGCAGGAACTCGTCCGGCTGCACGGTGGCAGCGTGCGCGTCACCAGCGAGGTTGACCGGGGCAGCGCCTTTATCGTCAGCATTCCCGTCGGCAAAGCGCACCTGCCTGCTGATCGCATTGGCGCGGCGCGCAAACTCGCTTCGACCAGCCTGCGCGGTGAAGCTTATGTCGAAGAGGCGTTGCGCTGGCTGCCTGAAAGCAGTGGTCAGCAGTCAGCGTTCAGTGGGCAGTTGCCACAAACAACAAACAACGGGCAACGAACAACGAACAACGCGCGCATCCTGCTGGCCGATGACAACGCCGATATGCGTGACTACGTGCGGCGGCTGCTCAGCGAAAGCGGTTATGAAGTTGTGGCGGTTGCGGACGGCGAAGCGGCGCTGGCGGCGGCGCGCGCGCAGGTTTTTGATCTGGCGCTGGCCGACGTCATGATGCCGCGACTTGACGGCTTCGGTTTGCTCAGGGCGCTGCGCACGGAGGAGCGCACACAGACGATGCCGGTCATTCTGCTTTCGGCGCGCGCGGGCGAAGAGTCGCGCGTCGAAGGACTCACGGCGGGCGCGGACGATTATCTGATGAAGCCGTTTTCGGCGCGCGAACTGCTCGCCCGCGTGGAAGGGCATTTGCAGTTGCAGCGCGTGCGGCGCGTGGCGCAGGCGGCGTTGCGCGAAAGTGAAGCCATGCTCTCAGCAGTGCTGCGGCAACTGCCCGTCGGACTGGGCGTGATGGACGCCAGTGGCCGCTGGATGATCAGCAACGAGATCATGGAAGAATTCGTGCCGCAGGCCATCCCGTCCACGCTGCCCGAACGCCTGAAACGCTGGCGCGCTTACGAAGCTGACGGCACCCCCATCCCGCCCGAAAACTGGCCGGGCGCACGGGCGCTGCGCGGCGAAGTCGTCGCCGGACTGGAGATGATTCATACGGCGGAGGACGGGCGCGAACGGTGGATGCGCGTCAGCACGGCGCCGCTCCGCGCCCCGTCGGGCGAAATCATCGGGGCCACCTGCGTCGTCGCGGACATTGATCGCGCCAAACGGGCGGAAGAGCAGTTGCGCGAATCTGAGGGGCGCTATCGCGGCATCGTCAATCAAACCGTTGGCGGCATCGCCGAAACCGATCTGACCGGCGCTTTCACGATTGTCAACGACCGCTACTGCGAAATCACCGGCTACACGCGCGAAGAACTGCTCGGCGGGATGCGGATGCAGCAGATCACGCACCCCGACGATCTGCCGCGGAACCTGGAACTCTTTCAGAAATGTCTGTCCGACGGGACGCCGTTTGAGATCGAGAAGCGTTACGTCCGCAAAGATGGCGCGGAAGTCTGGGTTTATAACAGCGTCTCGGTCATCGCGGGCGCAGACGGCAGGCCGAAGTCGCTTGTCGCCGTCTCGCTTGACATCACCGCGCGCAAGCGGGCGGAACACAAGCTGGCCGACAGCGAGGCGCACTTCCGCGCGTTCGTCACCGCCAGCACGAACGTGGTCTATCGCATGAGTCCTGACTGGCGCGAGATGCGTCACCTGGAGGGCCGCGACTTCATCGCCGATACGGCGGGGCCGAGCGCCACCTGGCTGGAAAAATACATCCATCCGGATGACCAGCCGCACGTGCTCGCAACGATCAACGAAGCCATTCGGACGAAAAGCATGTTTGCGCTGGAACACCGGGTCATTCGCGTGGACGGCACACTGGGCTGGACGTTCTCGCGCGCGATTCCGCTGCTGGATGACGAGGGGGAAATCGTCGAATGGTTCGGCGCGGCCAGCGATGTCACCGAGCGCAAACAGGCCGAAGCTGCATTGCGCGAGAGCGAGGCGCGGCATCGTCAGTTGCTTTCGCTGCTGCCGGTCGCCGTCTATACGATCAAGGCTCCGACGGGCGAGATTACCTATTACAACGAGCAGGCCACCGCTCTGTGGGGCCGTGCGCCGATCATCGGCGACACCGAGGAGCGGTTCTGCGGTTCGCTCCGTCTGTGGCTGCCGGACGGCTCGCCGCTGCCGCACGACAGGACGCCGATGGTCAACACGCTGACCGACGGGCAATCATTCCGCAACCTGAATGTTCTGATCGAACGCCCGGATGGTTCGCGCATCACGGTGCTGGTGAACATTGATCCGCTGCTTGACGAGTCCGGCCATGTCGTCGGGGCGATCAATGTCTTTCACGACATTACCGCGCTCATCGAGGCGCAGCAGGCGCTGCGTAAAAGCGAGCGGGAGAACCGCGAGATTCTGGAAAGCATCACCGATGCCTTTCTGGCGCTCGATGCCGACTGGCGTTTCACTTACACCAACCGGCAGATGGAAGAAATGCTCGGACGCGCGCCGGGCGAGTTGCTCGGCAGGGTGATCTGGGACGAATACCCCGGACTTGTCGGTAGTAAGTTCGAGCAGGCTTACCGCCGCGCGGCCACTGAAGGCGTTGCCTCGACGCTGACCGATTATTACCCCGACCACGACCGCTGGTACGAAGTCCACGTTTATCCGCGCTTGTCAGCGGGCGGCGGCATCGCGGTTTATTTCCAGAACGTAACCGAACGCAAGCGGCAGGAGGCAGCGTTGCGCGAAAGCCGCGCGCGGCTCGAAGCGACACAGGCGAACGCGCCTATCGGCATTGTCGAAACGAGTCTCGACGGCACATATCTGAGCGTCAACGACGAGTTCTGCCGCATCGTCGGTTACACGCGCGACGAACTGCTCGGAAAAAACATCACTGACCTCACCTGGGCTGAAGATTACCCGCGCAATCACGAATTGTTCGAGCAACTGACGACGGGCCGGGTGCCGTCGTTCCGGCTTGAAAAACGCTTCGTTCGCAAAGACGGCTCGCTCGTCTGGGCAGATGTTCACCGCACTTTAGTCAAAGACGCTGACGGTAAACCGCTCTACGTCGTCGGCGCGATTGTCGATATCAGCGAACGCAGGCGCGCCGCAGAAGTCTCGGCGCGGCTGGCGGCCATCGTCTCGTCATCGGCAGACGCGATCATCAGCAAAACGCTCGACGGACGTATCACAAGCTGGAATGCGGGCGCGGAAGCGATCTTCGGCTACACGGCAGAGGAAATCACCGGGCAGCCGATCACGCGGCTCTTCCCGCCCGAACTGGTCGCCGAGGAAGAACACATTCTCACGCGCATTCGTCGGGGCGAAAACATCAAACATTACGAAACTGTCCGCGTCACGAAAGACGGACGGCGGCTCGATGTCTCGCTGACGATTTCGCCCATCAAAGACGGCACGGGAAAAATCATCGGCGCGTCGAAAATCCTCCGCGACGTCACCGAACGCAAACAGGCCGAAGCCGAACGCGAGCGGCTGCTTCAGTCAGAACAGGAGGCGCGCGCAGAGGCGGAAGCAGCCACGCGGGCGAAGGATGAATTCCTCACCGTCGTCTCACACGAACTGCGCAACCCGCTGAACTCCATTCTCGGTTACACGCGGCTGATTCACGCCCACCCGCAGGATGCGGTTCAGGTCAGGCAATACGCCGAGATCATTATCCGCAGCGCGAAAATGCAGCAGCAACTGATCGAAGACCTGCTCGACACGGCGCGCATCATGACCGGCAAGCTGAAGATCGAAGCGGCTCCTGCTGACCTGCTGCTGGTCCTGCGGGAAGCTCTCTCAGTCGTGCAGCCTGCCACCGAAGCCAAACAGATTGAACTGACCGCCCAACTCGGCGATGAACCGGTGATGGTCATCGGCGATGCCACGCGGTTGCAGCAGATCGCGTGGAACCTGCTTCAGAACGCGATCAAGTTCACGCCCGAAGGCGGGCGCGTCGAACTGCGCCTGGAGCATGACAACACTCAGGCCCGCATTGTCATCAGCGACACGGGCAGGGGGATTGAACCGGAATTTCTGCCGCATCTGTTTGAGCGATTCAGCCAGCGCGATATGTCACGCACCCGGCGGTACGGCGGCCTCGGCCTCGGCCTCGCGCTCGTCAGAGAACTCGTCGAACTGCACGGCGGAACGGTCGAGGCTGCGAGCGCCGGCGCAGGAACGGGCGCGACCTTCACCGTCACGCTGCCGCGGCGTGCGCCGCAGACCGTTATTCCCCGATTACAGGTGTGCGCGGTGGCCGAAGTGCGCACCGGGCCGGAGGCGATCCTGCTCGCAAACCTGCCGCGACTGGACGGCGTGCGCGTGCTGGTGGTGGATGATCAGAAGGAAGCCCGGCACCTGGTTGCTGAGGCGCTCAGCGGCCAGGGGGCAGCAGTCAGCACCGCCGCTTCCGGCCAGGAGGCCGTGACGCAAATGAACCAGCAAAGATTCGATGTGCTGGTCTGCGACATCTCGATGCCGGACGAGGACGGTTACGCGGTGCTGCGCCGCATCCGCGACCTCGAAGCCCGGCAGGGCATTCCCTCCGCAGTGCGTCTGCCTGCCATTGCCCTGACGGCGCTGAATCGTACCGAAGATCGTCTGGCGGCGCTCAGAGCAGGTTTCAGAACGTATCTGGCCAAACCGGTCGAACCGGCGGAACTGATCACCATCATTGCAGGCATCGTCCCCGGTCGCCAGCGCGAGGCAAAGAGCTGATTGCTCCCCTCTGACAGGCGCTGAAGCCGACAGCGTATGATTTTTCAAAACCAGTGACGACACATCGAAATGGTCTTTCCTTATCCGGCGGTTTCAACAATATAATGCCGCAGCAGATTCTTGTATTCTGAACCTCCTGTCCTGCATCACCGCCGAGCGATGAACGATTGCGGCAAACCAAATTTCTCCGGGGCCACAACATTGTTGTGTCTTATGGCTTTGTTGTGCTTTTCAGCCGCAGCGCCCGCGCAGGAATACGGGTTTGACGTGTGGACGACCGCGAACGGCCTGCCACAAAATACCGTGACGGGTGTCGTGCAAACGCCCGATGGTTATTTATGGCTGAGCACGTTTGACGGGCTGGCGCGGTTTGACGGCGTGCGGTTTACGATCTTTGACAAGGGCAACACCAAAGGCATCGTCAATAATCGGTTTTCGCGGCTTTTCGCCGACCGCGCAGGCACGGTTTATGCCTATACGGAAAATTACGTCGTGACGGTTTATCGCAATGGCGTTTTCAATTCGTATGCAGATTTTGCGACTTCGGGTGAACCGATTGCGGCCATCATCAGCGATGCCAAAGGAAATGCGCTGCTTGAAACAGCCAAAGGATATTACACGCTGCAAGGCAACCGATTCGTACTCACATCTGACCCAAAAGAATCCGACAGCAAACAAATGTATTGGGGGAAATCCGGCGCTAAATGGATGATTGAGCGAAACCAAACCACACGGAATAAAGACGGACAAATCACAACCTACCCACTCAAATTAACCCAGGAAGAATTTGGAGCAAGCAACAGTCTTGCCCCTTATGAAGATAATCGCGGCGCGTTATGGGTAAGAAGAAGGTCTCCCGCTTTTGAACTTTGGCGCTTGCAGGATGGCAAGGTCACGGTCTTTACGAAAAAGGAAATCCCTGCCTTACAGGAACTCTCTCCGAATCAAGTGAAGGAAGATGCCGACGGCAGCCTCTGGTTTCTTCTTTCCGGTCTTTCCGTGCCTAAGCCGAACCAGTTTGTGCGCTTCAAAGACAATCAATTCACGTCGTATGAGTTGAACGAAGCTGTCGGTGCGGGCGCCAGTCTCGTAGACCACGAAGGAAACTTTTGGTTGGCGACCTCAACGGGATTGCGGCGATTGCGACGAAAACTGATCACGACGCTCTCCACCAAAGACGGGCTGAACCACAATGAAGTCTATCCGCTCATTCAAACCGCGAACGGAGATATTTTCATCGGCACGGTCCAGGGTGTGAATCGTTACGCGAGCGGAAAAATCACAAATCTGGGGCTGAAGTATTCCAATAACTTTCCCTTTCCGCTTTATATACGAGGTTTGTGGGAAGATGATCGAGCGAGATTATGGCTGGGTTACCAGGGAGAAGGCGGATTCGGGCGCTTTGAAGAACCTTCGTCGGTAAAACGAATCGGTAAAAACGAGCTGCCAAACGGAGCGACCGACTTTACCGCCGACCACGCGGGAAATATCTGGATTGCTACCGACGAAGGCTTATTCAAGTACAAGGATGACCAGGTCATCGCGCATTACACAGTTAAAGATGGGTTGCCAAGTGATAGCGTGATCACCATTCACTTCGACCGCAACGGCAATCTTTGGGCGGGAACGTATGAGGGATTGGCGCAATTCAAAGACGGCAAATTTATCAGCTACAACGCCGAGCCGAATAGTCCGAAGGGATTTGTCCGCGCGATCTACGAAGACGCAGACGGCGTGCTGTGGTGCGGGACGTATGGCGATGGTTTGGTGCGTTATAAAGACGGCAGGTTTTTCAATTACCGCGTCGAACACGGGCTGTTCAATAACGGCGTCTTTGCCATCCTCGAAGACAAACGCGGCAACTTCTGGATGAGCAGCAATCGCGGCATTCATCGCGTCAGCAGGCAGGAACTCAACGATTTTGCCGAGGGCAGGATTCCCAAACTCAACAGCGTTTCTTACGACGAAAAAGACGGCATGCTCAACGCCGAATGCAACGGCGGCAGACTGCCTGCGGCGATCAAAGCCAGAGACGGCAAGCTCTGGTTTGCAACGATGGGCGGCATCGCCATCATTGATCCCGAAGCCGAAACCGTAAATCCAAATCCGCCGCCCGTCGTGATCGAAAATATTTCGATTGATCGAAAACCTGTTGAGAGACGCGCCGCGCAGGTCGAACTGCAACCCGGACAATCAAACATTGCGATTGAGTACACCGGTTTGAGCCTTACAAAATCGGAGCAGATCAAGTTCAAATACAAACTCGAAGGACTGGAAGATAACTGGGTTGAAGCTGGCACCAGGCGAACCGTGGATTATTCGTATCTTCCCGCCGGAAGTTACACGTTTCGGCTGATCGCCGCGAATGCCAACGGCGTTTGGAATAACGAAGGCACAGCCCTGAGAATCATTGTCCACCCCTTTTTCTATCAAACCTGGTGGTTTCTCGGACTTCTGGCGGTGGCAGCAGCGGGGTTGGGCTGGTGGGGTTATCACACGCGTGTCTCACGTTTGCACGCAATTGCTGAGGCCAAGACTTTGTTTTCGCGGCGCCTGATTGAATCGCAGGAAGCCGAACGAAAACGGATTGCCGCCGAACTCCACGACGGCCTGGGGCAAAGCCTGGTCGTCATCAAAAATCGCGCGGCGCTCGGAATAAAAAAAGGTGATGACAAAGAACGTGCGGCGAAAGAATTCAATAATATTGCCGAATCGGCGACGCAGGCGCTGGACGAAGTGCGGGAAATTACCAACAATCTGCGTCCGCAATTGCTTGACCGTCTGGGGCTGACCAGGGCGATTCAGGCCATGCTCAAAAAGGTTTCGGACGTGGTGGAAATTGAGAGCGAAATAGATTCGATTGACAATCTCTTCAGCGAGAGCGAAGAAATCAGTGTCTATCGCATCATTCAGGAATCGCTGAACAATGTCATCAAACATGCCAGCGCAACCAACGCGATGGTGAAAATCAAACGAACGGAAAGTCAGGTTTTGATGACGATTGAAGACAATGGGAAAGGGTTTGATCCGGCAAACGCCAGCAGCGGTCTCGGCCTGGTCGGACTGAAGGAACGGACACAGTTACTAAACGCTGAGTTTTTGCTGGAATCGAAACCTGGCAAAGGAACAACGATTCAAGTCGCAATCCGTCTTTGGGGTAAAAAGGTATGAGCAGCGAAATTACGATCATCATCGCCGACGACCATCCGATTGTGCGGAAAGGGCTGCGGGAAACCATCGAAGAAGAAAGTGACTATCTTGTTCTGGCTGAGGTCAGGAACGGGCAGGAAGCCATCGCAGCCATCGAAAAATTCCGACCAACTGTCACGATTCTGGATGTTGATATGCCCGTAATGAACGGCTTTGAAGTCGCCAGAGAAATAAAGGCAAGGAAACTGACGACCGGGATTGTTTTTCTGACCATGCACCGCGACGAAGATTTATTCAACGAAGCGATTGATCTGGGCGCGAAAGGTTTTGTCCTGAAAGACAGCGCCTTGAACGACATCGTCGAATGTATCAAAGCGGTCGCGGCGCGCGAACATTACACCAGCCACGCTCTGACTTCCTATCTCATCAACCGGAGCCGTCGGGCCATTCAACTGACAGAGCAACAACCTGCAATCAACGACCTGACCGCAACCGAACGTCGCGTCCTGAAACTCATTGCCGAAAATCTCACCAGCAGAGAAATCGGCGAACAGCTTTTCATCAGCCTGCGAACGGTAGAAAAACATCGCGCCAACATCTGCGAAAAACTCAATCTTCACGGCAGTCATTCGCTTTTCAAATTTGCCCTGCAACATAAATCCGAACTGTTCTAGATCAGATTTCAATTGCATAAGCGGAAAGTGTTGCGCGATTTGCCAAAATCGCGCGGCATCCGAAGCTGGCCTCTGGCGTAAGCCACGCGATTTTGGCAAATCGCGCAACGCTGGTTCTCGCCGTGCACCGATCTGAAATCCGATCTAAGCGACCAATCCCCAACCTCAAATACGTAGTTCCACGTATGCTTTTTACGCAGAACTACGAATTCCAACTCCTTTCGTTCCAGCCTATCTTTCTCACAGTAATGACGGCAGCACTCGTTTTGGTAAGGAACCAATGAAAGTGTTAATTGTGGATGACAACCAGCAAGTCCGCCTGTTGTTGCGGGATTACCTCCCCGCTTCGGTTAACGAAATTTTTGAATGTGGAGATGGCGATAAAGCGGTTGCGCTCTACCGCAGACATCTTCCCGATTGGGTGTTGATGGATTGGGAAATGCCAACAATGGACGGCATTACGGCGACCCGTCAAATCATCGCCGAATTTCCGCAGGCCAATATTTGTATGGTCTCAGCGTTTGATGAGGCCGAAATTCGCACCGCCGCATTGTCAGCCGGTGCGTGCGAATTTGTGCTGAAAGATAATTTAGCTGAACTGGAAGCAATTCTGGTCAGCAATCTCGAACATTAGTAACTGTCCAGCTTCTTCACCGCGTTAGCGGTGGTTTGAGTTTAGACGTGGGTTTCAACCCACGGAACGAATCACCAGGTCGTCCGTGCCGCGTAGCGACAATTGAATTCAATCGTTGCTAATGCGACGCGCGTATTTCTCTTAACCACCGTGGGTTGAAGCCCACGTCTAAAGTCAGCCGCCGCGCTGCGGCGAAGAAGTTTGGCTAGTTACGAACACTAAACCCAAAACCAACTCCCTTTGTACTTGAAGCATTCTCACACTGGAGGTACTAAAGCTATGAAACTCGAACGAAACGAAGGAGCAACCCATCACTTCCTAACCGTCAGTCAATTGATCAGGCATATCGTCGCAACAATGCTGGTGCTGCTATTTGTGCAGGCGAATAGCCACGCACAAGCTCCTCCTGCGGGAGCAGTAGAATGCGCGAAAGAAAGCGAACGCTGTAATTTTTCCGGCACTGGCGATGTTAGTTACGGCGCGGGGGATAAATGGATTACCAAGACCGCAACCGATGGCATTAACTGTGGGGTTGCCGCCTTTGGCAAAGACCCGGCTCCGAATGTTTTGAAGACCTGCAAAATCGTGGCCGTCGCTACGAAATGTGCAGAGGAAGGTGCGCCCTGTATATTTACAGGCACAAGAACGATTCGGTACGGAGCGAACGGCATTTGGGCAGAGAAAGTTGCGACGGGTGCGATTCACTGTGGGGTTGCTGGCTTTGGCAGAGACCCCGTGCCGAATGTTTTGAAGCAGTGCTACATCGTACCTCCAACGATTCCCAACAAACTCTCTTCTTTCAGCATGATCTTCGCGTCTGACCCGCAGTATGCCTTTTGCGTGAGTAAGGCTTGTAAGGAAGGGCCGAAAGACAGCAAGACGGCGAACCAATGGCATTCAATGGCGATTGGTAAATTGAACGTCGCCGTTGATAGCCAAGGTCTGGTTATCAACGGCGACCTCACCAATACAATGGATGATTACCAGATTGATCTTTTTGAAAGCCTCTACGCCTCAAAATATGTGATCTATCCGGGACTCGGCAATCACGACTACCAAAACTACACCGCCTATAATCTGGGCAAGAAAGATTCCGAGAGTTGGGGGACTTACGACGGCAACGCGGTCAGCCGGTACGGCGGCCAGTTGAACTTAATGCTATATTTCGCCAAAACCGTGCGCGCCAACAAAAACATTCAAGGCTTTGACTGGAAGGACTCCGATTATTGGAATCGGTCTGGCAGTATGGCCTATTACTGGGATATCGGAGACTACCGTTTCGTCCAACTTAATAACTTTCCTCCCTTTGCCTATAAGTTTTCCAATTATGCTTCCAGAAAAGTCGGGAATGAGAATTACGATATCCAGAGTTCCTTGCCGTGGCTCAGAAAACTCCTGAGTACATCAAAAGATAAGAAAGTGATTCTCAATATGCATTCCATCAACTCTACTGATTGTTTCGGTCTATTTGATTACGATGGGGATGGTAAGTATCAGCCAGGTGGATATTCGCAACCACAGTGGAAAACTGGAGCGCTTGAATTTGGGCGCATGCTTGGGGAGAACCTAAATGTAGTAGCCATTTTCGCTGGACATGTGCATCACTTCGTTGGGGATCAAAGCTTTCAGAATAACGGCACCTTAGAATCAATTGGTACATCTGCACAATATGATCGTCGCAATGCCAGAAATGAAGTGATGGCTGGTCAGGCAGTCCCCGTGCTTTTTAGCGGAAGCGCCGAGTACAACCTGCTGCTCTCAGTTAAGTTCGAGCCGACGAAAATAACCGCGCAGCCGTACCGCACCGTAAATGGAAATGCGACATCCATCGGTACTGCGAAGGTGATTACGGTCAAGTGAAGTAAGGGACGATCCACGATTGCACAAATAACAATCTCACACCGGAGGAGCTACGTTTATGAAACTCGAACAAACTACGATCAATCACTCCCTGACCAGAAATCAATCAACTGGACATTCAATCGTTACACTGACCGTGCTGACGCTGGCCTTGTTCTTTATGCAGGGACTGGTGCTGGCGCAGGCTGAGAAACCGATCAACCAATACACCTACCTCGCATCACACAATGCGATATCGAGTTATGCGTACGGCTACAACCTGCAAAACTCGCAGCGATACGATGTCACCGCGCAACTGAACGGCGGCGTCAGGATGCTGGAAATAGATATTGTTTATGACAATCCCAATGACAAAGAACCGGCGGGCGTGTACATCTGCCATTGCGGTGAAGCCCCGCATAGCAACAGTGCCATTGAACTAAAACGAGCCAACGACAAAGGGATGAAAAGCAGAAGGTGGTTACCGAACTGGTCAGCTGGCGCTCCTTTTACTCGCTTCAGCAAAATCCTGCGGGAAATTGACAATTGGCTGATCGCACATCCCAACGAAATTGTTTTTATCATGCCTGAAAACAATAGCGCGACAGTCGCGCAATTCGACAACGAGGTTACCCTCGCGGGATTAAGGACACGTACCTATGTCAAACCTGATGATCGAAGCACCTGGCCGACGAAGCCGGAATTGATTGCGAGTAACCAGCGACTGATCATTCTGGCGGCTGATGGCGCAGACCTGACAGGCAGCGCATTCGCCAATAAAAATGGGTATGTTGCCTGGAAAGGCTACATTACTCCTTCAATAAAAGGGAGCAAAAACGAATATCGAACTGCTGTCGGCGAGGAAGATAAATTTCTGACTTTGGGAAGTTTTGAAACGGCTGCTACTGATGCCATTACCTCGCGGTATTACAATGATTACAACGAACTGAAGCAGAAAAAAGCCGAGTGGGTTGCCAGGGGAATTACTCGTTTCCCGACGTTCATTCAGGTCAATCAGGTGCAGATCGGCGATGCGCTGCGTTTCGTGAATGAGCTTAACGATGCGCGCCACCAGATTGTCTCAACCATGCAAAAAGACCCGGCGGGCGAATGGATCGTTAACACCAGCGCAGCCATCGGGACAGGCGTCGTCAACGCGGCAAACACTGTGAATAAGGAGGTCACGAACTACATCACAGGCGGCCCCACGACACCGGGTTCACGCTCTGTCACTTTCAATAATCAGGCGGGATACGTCGCCAGGATGACGGTTGTGTATTTTATGATGGAAACGATTGGCGGAGCGCAAGTGCCAATCGCGAAATCCATCTCGACACCGGAGATTTCGCTTGGGTTCTCAAGACCACTGGAAATCCCTCGTAACACGGCCAAAGGCATGCCGATCAGCGTCGTTATTGAGGGCATCGGGACGACCAAAGGCAAAGTCCTGGAGACCACCGTCCCCGAAAACTTTACCGGGAATGTATGTTTCAAAGCCTGGGGCACGATCTTCGATGCGAAGGGCGGAAAATGTAATCAGTAAGGTAATTCGAGTTCAGCGTTTCCATAAACTCATTTCCTCTGATTCTGTCTGATCAGGACGGAGCTTCTTCGGGTTGCTCCACGCGATTTGCTGTCGCCGGAAAATAACCAGGGCGTCAGGCAGATTACGCTGGTTTTGCATCCGCACCACTCTCATTCCGCTCGTAACGCGATCATCGGGTCAACTTTTGTCGCCCGGCGCGCAGGCAGGTAACAGGCCGCGAGCGCGACGACCAGAAGCAACAGCGCCGCGCCCGCAAAGGTCAACGGGTCGCTCGCCCGCACGTTGACCAGCAGACTTTCCATCAAGCGCGTCAGCGCGAAGGCCGCCGTCAGTCCGATACCAAGACCGAGGGCAGTGAGCCGCGCGCCCTGCCCGACCACCAGCCGCAACACGTCGCCCGCCTGCGCCCCCAGCGCCAGCCGGATGCCCAGTTCGCGCGTGCTCTGCGCCACCTGACAGGACATCACGCTGTACACACCGATCAGCGCCAGTGCCAGCGCCAGCGCCGCGAACACGCCCAGCAGCAGGGTATTCATCCGGTGATTTGAAATCGAATCGGCCAGCACGGTTTCCATCGTCCTGACGTTGTAGACAGGTTGCGCCGGGTCGAGGCTGAGCACGGCCTGCCGCACGGCGGCGGTGAGCGACCCCGGGTCATTCGCCGCGCGAACGACCAGACACATCGTGGTGCGCAAATCCGCCAGCGGCACCTGCTGATAAGGCCAGTAAATTTCGGCCCGCGCCGGTTGCGTCAAACCTGACTGGCGCACGTCGCCCACGACGCCGACGATTTGAAACTTCACGTTGTTGTTGATAACCGTCCTGCCGACGGCCTGCTGATCGGCCACCAGCGTGCGGGCAAAGGTTTGATTGACCACAGCCACAGGCTGACTTTCAGCCGTGTCGCGCGCCTCGATACCGCGTCCGGCAATGAGCGGGATGTCAAACGTGCGGAAGTAATCCGGACTGACGGCGCGATATTCGACAGGTACCTCCTGACCGGGCGGCGGCGGCGTCTGGCCTTCGATGACGACCGAACCGTTGTAGCCGTAATCAGCGACGGGCAGCTTGTTGATTACGCCCGCTGCCTGCACGCCAGGCAGCGCCGCAATGCGTTCGAGCAGCCGCGTGTGGAAACTGCTCGCCGCCTCGCCCGTCGGATAGCGGCTTGCGGGCAGCGTGTAATACATCGTCAGGACGCGCTCCGGGTTCAGCCCCGTCTGGGTCTGGCGTAACTGCGCAAAGCTCCTGATGAGCAGCAATGCGCCGACCAGCAGGACGAGCGCAGCGGCGATTTCGCCCACCACGAGCGCGCTGCGCAGGCCGTGACCGCTCGCGCTGCCGCCCTTCGCGACACTCTCTTTCAGATCGGCCTGCACGTCGGCGCGCGTGCTTTGCCACGCGGGCGCGAGACCGAACACGACGCCCGTCAGCAGGGCCAGCGCAGTCGTGAACAGCAGCACGCGACCATCCAGCGCGACTTCATACGCACGCGGCAAAATCGTCTCGGCCCGGTTGACCAGCACGCGCACGCCCCAGTATGCGAAGACCGTGCCAAGGGCGCCGCCCGTCAGCGCGAGCAGAACGCTTTCGGTCAGCATTTGCCGGATGAGGCGCAGCCGTCCCGCGCCCAGGGCCAGGCGAATCGCCACTTCGCGCCGCCGCCCCGTCGCACGCGCCAGCAGCAGGTTCGCCACATTCACGCAGGCAATCAGCAACACGCAGCCCACCGCCGCCAGCAGCGTCAGCAGCGCGGGCCGGATGGATTGCACAATCTCTTCCTGCGCCTGAATCACCAGCACGGTGCGCCCGGTCTGTTCGTTGGGATATTGCTGCTCAATGCGCCGCGCGATGACGCGCATCTCTTCCTGCGCCTGCTGCAGCGTCACGCCCGGCCTGAGCCGTGCGAGGCCGAACAGGTAATGGCTGCCGCGCTGCTGTTGCTGTTCCGGTGTGATGACAAGCGGCGTCCACAGTTCCGTTGTGCGCGAGGGGTAACGCAGATTCGCGGGCATCACGCCAATGATCGTGTAAGTCTCACCGCTGAGTTGAATGGATTGCCCGATGATGTGCGGGTTAGCGGCGAACTTTGCGCGCCAGAGCGGCTCGCTCAGCACGGCGACGCGATTGCGGCCCGGCGCGTCTTCGCCCGCTGCGATCACGCGGCCCAGCAGGGGCGCGACGCCGAGCACTTCAAAGAATTCCGGCGAAACCAGCGCCGCGCGCACTCGCTGCGGCGCGTCCTGGCTCTGCAGGCTGTAGCTGATGAAACTGAATGCCGCGATCCGGGTAAAGACCGCTTGCTGTGCGCGCCAGTCCTGCAAATTCGGTGCGGAGATCGTGCCCTGAAAACCGCCCGCTTTAGCTTCCCAGAGTTTGACGACCTGCTCGGAGTGCGGGAAGGCGAGCGGCTTGAGCAGCACGCCCTGGATGACGCTGAAAATGGCGCTGTTTGCGCCGATGCCCAGACTGAGCGTAAACACGGCCAGCAGCGCAAAGCCGGGTTGTTTCGTCAGTGTCCGAACGCCGTAGCGCAGATCCTGCCAGAGGTTGAGCATACAACTTCTCCTTCAGTCATGGCCTGACCTTCATCACGAGGGAAGTCAGGTCGTCAGGTGGCGGGAAACTCGCGCCCCGGTGCTGCCCGCGACGCTGACAGATCAGTGCCGCTGCCGTCATCGCAGGCGCAGCAGCCTGAGGCGCGGGCAGGTGAAACGCGGAACGATCCTGACGGTTCAAAGGCTCCCGGTTGAATTTCACATTGACGCTTTGGTGAGTGACACGCCGCCGCTGAAGGTAGCAGCACCGCAAAAAAATTTATGGTTTCCGGATCAGGCGGGGTTGAGCGGCAGCAGCAGGGCTGAAAACAGGACGTGATGCCACAGCGGAATCAACCGCCAGACCAGCGATTGAAAGAAGATGCCCGCTGCCAGACGCTCATTGGGCCGCTGACTTGACAGAGAACAGTTACTTTGCACTCTGGCGAGCGAACTTTGATCCGGAGGGGTTGTACTTGCTTTCGTCACGTAGGAAACTTCCCGCCATCAGCAGTGGCCGGGTAACCAGAGCAAATCGTAGCGATGAATCTCCCTGACTTGAACCTGCCGGAGTCTTTGCAGGCCGATGCGGCTGCCGGGACGCTCCATTTCAAAAAGCGACGCCTGCTGTTACTCGACGCCAACTTCCTCGGCCTCCTGCGCAAAAAACTGGTAGCTGTTTACGGACTGCCGCAGGCGCGCGAGATCATGAGTTATTTAGGCTACGCCAGCGGCTATCAGGCCGCGCTGATGGTGCAGGAACTCTGCGGCCCGGAGCGAAAGGAAAAATTATGGCAAGCCTGGGCGCAACTGTACGCTCAGCAGGGGTTCGCAGCGGTCAGACCGCTGTCCTGTACCTTTGACGAAAAGACGCATTCTTTCGCCGCCGAAGCGGAGTTCTTCAACTCCTGCGAAGTCGAGCAGCATTTGCTGCATCTGGGGCCGAGCGACCAGTCTGTCTGCTGGACTTTGACGACGTATGCGACCGGGTTCGCATCGGCGCTGATGGGACGTGAGGTCATCTTTATTGAAAAGGAATGTGTCGGGCGTGGCGATGCGCGTTGTTACATCACGGGGCGCACTGATTTTATGCAGTGGAGCGAGGGCGTCGAATTCGCCAGAGAGTATTATAAGGGGCAGGACTTCGAGGCCGTGCGGTTGTGGACGAGGACCATGACGGCGGAAGCGCGCGAGTTGATTCACGCGCTGGAACACGAACGCGAGCGGGTGCGGGCGCTGGAATCGCAGGTTTATTACCTGCAGGAAGCGAGCCGGGAGCAATATCGCCTCAGTGAAATGGTGGGCGCGCATCCGGCCTTCCAGAAAGTCCTGCGCCAGGCGCGGACGGTGGCGGCCTCTGATGCGACGGCGCTGATTCAGGGTGAAACCGGGACGGGGAAGGAATTGATTGCGCGCTTCATCCACACACAGAGCGAACGCGGCAGGCGCCCGCTGATTACGGTCAATTGCGCGGCGCTGCCCGCCGGCCTGGTCGAAAGCGAACTGTTCGGCCACGAGAAAGGGGCGTTCACCGGCGCGGTCGGGCGCAAGCTGGGGCGCTTCGAGATTGCGCACGGCGCGACGATCTTTCTTGATGAAGTCGGCGAGTTGCCGCTGGAAGCACAGGCGAAATTTTTGCGCGTCCTGCAGCAGGGGGAATTCGAGCGCGTCGGCGGCGCGCACACCATCAGGACAGATGTGCGTGTCCTGGCCGCCACGAATCAGCCGTTGCAAAAGCTCGTGGACGAAGGAAAGTTTCGCGCCGATCTGTTTTATCGGCTCAACGTCTTTCCGCTCAGCCTGCCGCCCTTGCGCGAGCGCGGCAATGATCTCATCCTGCTGGTCAATTACTTCGCGCAAAAATATCGCGCGCGCTTTCGCAAGCAGATCACTTCGGTCAGCCTGTCTTCGCTCGAAAGCCTGAAGCAGTACCACTGGCCGGGCAATGTGCGCGAACTGGAACACATCGTCGAACGCGCCGTGTTGCTGTCTGAAGGCGAAGTGCTGACGATTGATCCGCCGCTCGGCCAGAGTCAGATTCTCAGTCCGCTGCCGGGTGCCCGCGCCGATCAGTTTGTCTCGCTCGAAGAGATGGAGCGCCGCTACATTGAAGCGGTCGTGCAGCACACGAAAGGTGTGATTGCGGGCAAAGGCGGCGCGGCAGAAATCCTCGACATCAACGCCTCAACGCTGCGCAGCCGAATGAAGAAACTCGGTCTGCTCTGACGCGATATTTCACGTCAACGCGAAATTTCATCTCGAAATTTCATCTTTTCTGCCTTTGCCGTTCCTGACACGGGCCTGCTCCCGGCCCTTTACAGCTTTCCAGGCAGTCACTTAACTCAACTCTCCCTCAAGGTCACGGCGGCGGCATCAGGTTTGCCAGGACAGAAGACATCAACCGCTTAACCAGGGACTGCGACAAATGCGACAAAGAAGCTATGAATATTCGCATCACGGAGACTGAAGGCGGCGACTCGTACAGCCTGAAGACTTTTCTGGTTGAAGGCTCGCTCGATTTCAGCGCAGCGCAACTGCTGGTCAGTGTGTGCGAACAGGCAGCGCTGCAATCCGGACAGGTCAACATTGATCTGTCGGGCGTCGTCTGGCTCGACGAAGCAGGCGCCGCCGTGCTGCGCTCGCTCGCTCGCCAGCCGCAATTCACGCTGAACGGAGAGAGCCTCTTTACACGAGCTTTGCTGGAAGAAGACGAAGCGGCTGGCGATTAAGCCGGAGCTGACAGTAATGCCCCTGCGCGCCTCCTGATCCTGCCAGGCCACAGCCGCTGCGCCTGCCACCAATACTGCAAACGACCGAACCAAACACCAGTCAGGCACCGAGCGGCGCCTGGCCTGCAGAGGAGCTTTTATGAAACACTCGAATCCCCTTCGTTTCTTCTTCCTGCTCATTCTGACGCTGACCGCCGGAACCATCGCGTTTGGCCAGAACGCACAAATCACAGGCCGCGTCACCGATCAGACCGGCGCCATCGTGCCGGGCGCGGCAGTTTCCGCGACGAACCAGCAAACCGGCCTGACACGCGAATCCGTCGCCAACAGCGACGGCTACTTCACGATTCTGTATTTGCCGCCCGGCACGTACAAAATCGCCATCAGGAAAGAAGGCTTTAAGACCATGGAGCGTCCCGGCGTGATCCTCAACGTGGATCAGAGCGCGCGTCTCGATTTCGTGCTGGAAGCGGGCGCGGTCACCGATGCCGTGACCATTACGAGCGAAGCGCCGCTGCTCAATCGTGAGACTCCTGCAACCGGGACAGTGGTGGAAAACAAGCTGGTCGAGCAGTTGCCGCTCAACGGACGCAGCTACACGCAACTGGTGGCGCTGACACCGGGCGCGACCGCCAATCCGGGTTCGCGCGCGAAGGATGCCGTGCAACTCAATGGGCAGAGCGTATCTATGACGACCTACCTGATTGACGGGATGGACAACAATAATCCTCTCCGTCTGGCGGGCGGTGTGACCGGAACCACGCAAGCGGTTCAGCCTTCGATTGACGCGATCCAGGAGTTTCGAGTGGAAGGCTCGAACTACAGTGCCGAATATGGACGCTCGTCGGGTGGAGTGGTCAACGTCGCCATCAAATCCGGCACCAACAATCTGCACGGCACGCTCTTCGAATTTTTCCGCAACGATGCGCTCGATGCCAATGATTTCTTTGCTAACCGCAGCGGACTGAAAAGAGCACCGTTTCGTTTTAACCAGTTCGGTGGCACACTTGGCGGACCGATCATCAAAGATAAACTCTTTCTCTTCGGCAGCTATCAGGGGACGTTTACGCGGCAGAAACGAACGGTCATCACCACCGTCCCTACCGTCCAGATGAAACAGGGGATTTTTCCGTTCCCGGTTTATGACCCGCTGACGCTCAGTTTCGCGACGTTTACGCGCCAGCCTTTCGCCAACAATACGATCCCGCAGTCGCGCTGGGACGCAGTCGGGGCCAGGCTGCTACAACTCTATCCCGACCCCAATCTGCCCGGACTGGCAAACAATTACGCGGGTCAGCTTTCCAGAAGTATTAACAACCATCAGATAGACACACGCACTGATTATGTTATTGGCTCAAAAGATACGATTTTTGGGCGTTTCAGCTACACGAACAACCAGGATAGTGAGGGCAGCGTGTTTCCCGGACCTGGTTACGGTGGCAACGTCCTCCTTGCGGATCAGCCCAGCGAAAATCCGCTGACTGGCTGGTCGGTAGCCGGGGGCTACAACCGCATCTTTTCGGCCTCGCTCGCCAACGAGATGCGACTGGGTTACATCAAAAGCCATACGGATTCTTTGCCGCCCACCACGGCTTCGCTCTATTCACAATTCGGTATCAAGGGCGTGCCGAATTCGGACCAGATTGCGGGGCTGCCGTTTTTCCTTATTTCCGGTTATTCGTTTCTCGGTGATCGCTTGTTTGCGCCCATCCCGATTTCGGGCAGCACCTTTCACTTATCCGACAATGTGACCTGGACGCACGGCACGCATAGTTTCCGCTTCGGCGGCGAGGTGCGCTGGCAGACTTTTTTGAGCGATAACTCTATACCAGGAAACGGAATCAGTCGCGGGCTATATATTTTTGCCGGGTTATATACAGGTCAGACACTAGGGAGCGGCAATCCGATTGCCGATTTGCTGCTCGGACAAACCTTCCAAGCTCAGGTCGGCACCGGCAGCAAACAGGACACTCGTTACTATAACTACGGCTTCTACATTAATGATGTCTGGAAGGCAACACCAAAGCTGACCGTTAATTTTGGGCTTCGCTACGAAGTGGCGTCGCCTGCGTGGGAGGTCGGACACCGGACGGCGAACTTCGATCTCAACCCCGGCAGCACGACTATCGGCACGCTGGTCAATGCTAAAGACGGAAGTATCCGCGACCGCAGCTTTATCAATCTGGACAAGAACAACTTTGGTCCGCGCGTCGGATTGGCTTACCAGATCAACGACAAAACGGTCGTGCGCGCCGGTTTCGGAATCTTTCACGGCGGAATCGGCGATCGTCCTGACAATTTTCTTCCGGGGAACCCTCCGTCTGTCCTGAGTGGCGCGACGGCCACGACGTTTCCGAACTGTTTTATCATTTCTTGCGCGCCGTTACAGGCTGGACTGCCTGCCAATATCCTCGACCAGACCGGAGCCAATCGCAATTATGTTTTCTTCCCCGAGAACCGCCCCACCCAGGAGACATACCAGTGGAATCTGAGCGTGCAGCATCAGTTGCCGGGGAATTTTGCGGTCACGGCGGCTTATGTTGGTTCGGGGACAACCCATATCCAGGGGTTGAGGAACGCCAACCAGCCACCGATAGGATCCACGGTCAAGCCGTTTCCGCTCATCGGCACGATCAATGAGTATAATTCTTACGCCCACGCCACCTATCACGCGATGCAGTTGAAGGCTGAGCGTCGTTTTTCAAATGGTTTGTCGCTGCTTTCCTCGTGGACATGGAGCCACGCCCTTGACGGCATCGCCAGTGCCGAAGACTTTACCCTCGCCCTCGGTCCGCAGGATTCGTATAACCTGGCGCTGGAAAAAGCCTCCGCCAACATAGATGTCCGTCATCGCTGGGTGACAAGTTCCATTTACGACCTGCCAGTCGGGCGCAAAGACGGTTTCTTGGGTGGAAGCAGTGTCACGCGCGCAATTTTGGGCGGCTGGCAACTGGGCGGCATCCTGAACGTGCAAACCGGACTGCCGGTGACGCCCGGCACAACCGTACAGGCTCCGCTCGGCGGTTCTCTTCTCCGACCAAACCTGCTGCGCGACCCGAATCTTTCGGGCGACCAGCGCACGGTTGACAAATGGTTCGATACGACGGCTTTTGCCCAGCCGACGCCGAACACGATTGGCACCGCAGGGCGCAACATCCTGCGCACGCCGGGGCTGACGAATCTGGATCTGCTGGTCTCGCGTTCCTTCCGGATGACGGAAACCAGGCATTTGGATTTCCGTGCTGAATTCTTCAATGCTCTTAACCACACCCACCTTGGTGCGCCAAATGCGCAGATCGGCGCGCCGAGCGCCGGTACGATCACGACGCTGCTGGCACCGCCGCGCCAGATTCAGTTCGGGCTGAAATTCGTGTTTTAGCGATCACTACTGTGGCTCTTCTTTGCGATGTAGTGGCGTTTGAAATCAGCCCTGATTTCAAACGCCACTATGTAGTTCGGGGGCAGACCGGAGGATTTATGAAATCAATCGCCATCACCATCTGTTTACTCTGCGCGCTGGCGGGTGTCGCCGCCGCACAAAAAGTCATCCGCCTTTATCCGGGGCCTGCGCCGGGTTCCGAGAACTGGACGCAGCAGGAGAAGGAATCTTTTTCCCAGGCCTTCAACACGCAGCTCGTCATGAACGTCACGCAGCCGACGTTGACGGCGTATCTGCCCGACCCTGCCACCGCCAGCGGGACAGCGGTCATTATCGCTCCAGGAGGCGGGTTCCATTTCCTTTCCATCAACAGCGAAGGCGTGGAGGTGGCGAAGTGGCTGGCGGCGCGCGGCGTCGCGGCCTTCGTGCTGAAATACCGCCTCGTGCGAACAGGCGAGGACGCAATGCAGCAGATCAGGGCGACGCTCAGTGATATGAAGAAATTTGAGGAAGTCACTGCGCCCGTCATCCCGCTGGCGGTTGCTGACGGGATGGCCGCCATCAGTTACGTGCGCAAACACGCTGCGGAGTTCGGCGTCTCACCGCAGCGCGTCGGGATCATGGGCTTCTCGGCGGGCGGAACAATCACCGCCGCGATTGTCCTGCAGTCCAATGCTGACAACCGACCTGATTTCGCTGCGCCCATCTACGCCTGGGTCGAACCGGTGAAAGCGCCGAATGTGCCTGCCGATGCTCCGCCACTCTTCCTGGCCGCAGCGACTGACGATGGCCTTGCGCCTGACAGCGTGAAACTCTACAGCCAGTGGATTGCCGCGAAAAAGTCGGCGGAACTTCACCTTTATTCAAAAGGCGGACACGGCTTCGGCATGCGGAAACAAAATCTGCCTTCCGACCAGTGGATCGAGCGCTTCGGAGAATGGCTCGCAGTGCAGGGGCTGATGAAAAAGTGACCCATTGAAAAAGTCTCGCCATGCAAAGAAGAAGGATGAATCTGATGGCTCAGATGGAGGAAAGAAATTGACTAACAAATATGATGAACAGCGGCAATTTCTGCGGATGGCCTTATTGTTTCTTTTGTTATCCGCAGGCATCCTGACGGTCGCGGCGCAAACCCGCGACCCGCTCGCCGGTCTCAAACTGCCGAACACCACAATTGTGTCGGTAGAGACGGTCGCCGCTGTAACCACGCCCGGCAAAACCTTTCCCGCCTACTGCAAAGTCGTCGGTGTGATCAGTCCGACAAACGACTCGAACATCAATTTTGAAGTCTGGCTTCCCCTTGAGGGATGGAACGGAAAGTTTCAGGGGGTCGGCAACGGCGGCTATGCCGGAAATATCAACTCGGCGGAAATGCGGGTTCCACTGGCGCGCGGCTATGCCGTCGCTTCTACCGATACGGGTCATAAAGAATCGTTTATGACTGCCAATTGGGCCTTGGGGCATCCCGAAAAAGTTATTGATTTTGGTTATCGCGCCATTCACGAAATGACCGTCAAGGCCAAAGCCATCATCCAGGCTTATTACGGCAAGGCTCCCCAACGCTCGTATTTCGCCAGTTGTTCCAACGGTGGACGACAGGCGTTGATGGAAGCGCAGCGTTACCCCGAAGACTACGACGGCATCATCGCGGGCGCTCCGGCGAGTGACTGGACCCGTTTGATGCTCCACGGAGTATTTATCGAACAAATCATGCTGAAGGATGCCGCGAGTTATCTTCCAGCCGGGAAAATGAAGGCTCTCGAAGCTGCCACCCTTGCTTCTTGTGATGAAATGGACGGCTTGAAGGACGGTTTGATTGACGATCCGACGCGCTGTCGCTTTGATCCTGCGGTGCTGCTCTGCCAGGAAACGGAAACCGATGCCTGTCTGACTGCATCGCAAATCGAAACCTTGAAAAAACTCTACGCCGGGCCGCGCAATGCGAAAGGCTATCAGCTTGCGCCGAATCTTGTGCCAGGAAGCGAGTCCGGTGCTCCGGGTTGGGAGCTATGGATTTGCGGTTCCGCACCGGGCAAGGGGGGCATCAGCCTGCTCGCCGAGCAGTTTTTGAAAAACATGGTTTTTGAGAATCAAAACTGGGACATCAAATCGCTGAATGTCGAACGTGATCTGAAGTTCGCCGAACAGAAACTCGGCCCGGTTCTCAACGCGACCAACCCTGATCTGAGTGCCTTCAAAAAGCGCGGCGGCAAGCTGATCATCTATCACGGCTGGAACGACGCAGCGATTCCAGCAGGGATGACGATCAACTATTACAAGTCTGTCATTGCCAAAATGGGGCAGCGTAGTTCCGACAGCTTCCTACGTCTTTATATGGTTCCGGGGATGCAGCACTGCCAATTGGGACCAGGGCCGAACCAGTTCGGTCAAGGCTCCGGCTGTACACCCTGTGACGCCCGGCACGACATCATCGCGTCAATGGAGGAATGGGTGGAAAAGGGCACAGCGCCCGACGCCCTCATCGCTACCAAGTTCAAGAACGACATCGCCCGGACAGACCCCGTCCGGACGCGGCCTCTGTGTCCATACCCGAAAGTTGCCCGCTACAAGGGCAGCGGTAGTATTGACGATACCGCGAACTTCTCTTGCGTGAACCCGAAATGAGCGGTGCAACAACCGTAAAGGAAATAACATGACCAGCTTATATGACAAGCAGACGCGGCTTCTGAAGATTGCCTTATGGCTTCTTTTGTTTGTCGCAGGAAAGCTCTGCCTGACGACAGCCACGGCGCAAACCCGCGATCCGCTCGCCGATCTCAAACTGCCGAACACCACGATTGTGTCGGTGGAGACGGTTGCCGCTGGCGCGTTCAAGCCGCCTGCCGGTACATTCGTGCTGCCGGGAACAGACCCCTTCAAAAGTTTGCCCGCCTTTCGCCGGGTCATCGGTGTCATCAAGCCGACAAGTGATTCAGACATCAAGTTTGAGGTCTGGCTTCCCGTTGAGGGCTGGAACGGAAATTTTCGCGGCGTCGGCAACGGCGGTTTCGCCGGGATTATCAGCTATACAGACATGTGGCTCCCCCTTTCGCGCGGTTATGCAGTCGCTTCTACCGACACGGGGCATATGAATCCAGCGAATGGGGAGGAGACGTGGGCGGTGGGGCATCCCGAAAAGGTCGTTGACTATGGCCATCGCGCTATTCACGAGATGACCGTCAAAGCTAAGGCAATCGTCAAGGCATACTACGGCAAGGCTCCCAAGCTCTCATATTTCATCAGCTGCTCGAACGGCGGGCGGCAGGCGTTGATGGAGGCCCAGCGCTACCCCGAAGACTACGACGGCATCATCGCCGGCGCACCGGCAAACGACTTTACACGTTTGATGTTCAACGCCGCATTCATCTCGCAGGTTATGCTGAGCGATGCGGCGAGCTACATCCCGGCGAAGAAGATGAAAGCCATTGAAGATGCCGCGCTCGCCTCGTGTGACGCGGTAGACGGCTTGAAGGACGGCCTGATTGATGACCCGACGCGCTGTCGCTTTGATCCTTCGGTGTTGCTTTGCAAGGAAACTGAAACCGATGCCTGTCTGACCGCGGCGCAAGTCGAATCCCTGAAAAAGATTTACGCCGGGCCACGTGATACCAAAGGAAATCAGCTTTCTCCAAGCTATGTTCCGGGGGCCGAAACCGGATTCCTCGGATGGGAGAATTGGATCTCCGGACCTGCGCCGGGCAAGAGTGGCATCAACATACTCGCTGAGCAGTTTTTCAAAAACATGGTTTTCGAGAATCCGATCTGGGACCTCAAATCGCTGAACATCGAACGCGACGCAAAGCTCGCCGAACAGAAGTTAGCTCCGATTCTCAACGCCACCAACCCGGATCTGAGCGCCTTCAAGAAGCGCGGCGGCAAACTGATCCTCTATCACGGCTGGAACGACGCGGCAATTCCGCCCGAAATGGCGATTAACTATTACAAGAGCGTCGTCAGCAAAATGGGCCAGCGTGACTCCGACAGCTTCCTTCGCCTTTTTATGGTGCCGGGGATGCACCACTGCTTTCTGGGACCAGGGCCGAACTGGTTTGGCCAGATGTTCGGCTGTGTCACCTGCGACGCGAAGCACGACATCATCAATGCGCTTGAGCGCTGGGTCGAGCAGGGGGTTGCGCCTGATGTCATCATCGCCACCAAGTACAAAAACGACCTCCAGCGGACTGACCTCGCCCGGACACGACCGCTTTGTCCATATCCAACTGTCGCGAGATACAAGGGCAGCGGAAGCGTGGATGACGCCGCGAACTTTGTCTGTCAATCACCGCAGCAATAAAGAAAGGGATGAAGATGAAATTGAGAGCTATCGCTTTGTTCGCATGTTTGTTTGTTCTGGCAAACACGGCCAGCGCGCAAACCACCCGCGCCGGTTTGCCCGCGCCGGACGATTTTCTCGGCATCGCTACGTTCCCACTGTGGGAAGGCGATGCGCCGGGAGCATTGGGCAACGAGTCGGTTGACGTTCCGACCCTCACGCTGTTCCGCCCGCACCCCGGCAGCGGCAACGGTACATCGGTGATTATCGCGCCGGGCGGCGGCTACCTCGGACTGGCGACGAACCTTGAAGGGCGACAGGTCGCCGACTGGTTCACCGCACGCGGTGTCACGGCCTTCGTCCTCAAATATCGGCTGGGGCAAAAGTACCTTTATCCGATTCCGCTCACCGATGCGCGGCGCGCCATCCGATTGGTGCGCGCGCGCGCCAAAGAGTTCGGCATCGTCCCTGACCGCATCGGGATCATGGGCTTTTCAGCGGGCGGACACCTCGCCGCCACCGCCGGTACGATGTTCGATGCAGGGAAGTCGGACTCGCCAGACCCGACCGAACGGCTCAGCAGCCGGCCTGACTTTATCATTCTCGGTTACTCGTGGCTGAACGCGATGAAACCCGACCAGAAGGGCCATTTTACTTACTGCGGGGTCATGAGTGTCGCGCCGGACAAGTGCAAGTCCTTCGAGCAATACTCCCCTGATGAACGCGTCAGCGCGCAAACGCCGCCAACCTTCCTTTACCACACTACGGACGACGAAGTAGCGCCGGTTGATGCGAGCATTATGTTTTATCAGGCACTGCGCAAGGCGGGCGTCCCCGCAGAGATGCACATCTTTGCGAAAGGCCAGCACGGCAGCGCCCTCGGACTCGGAGACGCCGCCCTCGACCTGTGGCCGACGCTGCTGGAAGCCTGGCTGCGTGGCCGTGAATTGCTCACGCCCGCTCCGGCTATTGTTGCGGCAACGCAACCGGTCGCGAGGAAACCCGGAGAACCGTTTTCGACCAGTCAGACGATACGCGACCTCATGGCGAACCCGGACACCAAAGCGGTTCTCGCCAAACACATCGGGCAGGAAACATTGGAACTACTCCCCGATTCAATTCGTCAGCTCAGCCTGCGCCAGGTGATTCAGTCCGACCCGAACAAACTACAGGCGATTGAACGCGACCTCGCGCAGGTTCCGATCCCCCGGTAGAGCAGGAGCGGCATATGAGCTTTCAGAGAGGGTTTGGAAAGAAGCTCCGTAGGAGCAACCTGTTTATAGAATCGTTGCAGAAAGTAAACCTCAGCTCCGTAGGAGCGGCATCTGTCATATGTCGCTCCTACGGAGCTGAAGAAAATAGAATCCTCGTTACTATAAACAGGCCGCTCCTGCGGAGCTGAAGAAGATCGGCAGCTTTTCAAACAGCATCTCAGGATGAACACAGATGAAAAGTAAAACCAACAGCATAGACTCTGATACGAGTCACAGCAATTCTGGCCTGACGCGCCGCAACTTTTTGTTATTGAGCGCCGCCGCCACCTTGCTTGCCGCTCCCGCTACACAAGCCGAATCGCAAGGAAGTTCTGTCGTCAAAAAAGGCTTCCCGAAAGGATTTCTCTGGGGCGCAGCGACCGCTGGGCATCAGGTCGAAGGCAACAACATCAACAGCGATATGTGGGTGCTCGAACATGCTAAGCCGACCATTTTTGTTGAGCCTTCCGGCGACGCCTGCGACCACTATCACCGCTACGCCGACGACATCAAGTTGCTCGCCGGACTCGGATTGAATACCTACCGCTTCTCCATCGAATGGTCGCGTATCGAGCCGGAACAGGGCGCATTCTCCCTGGCGGAGCTTGAGCATTACCGGCGGATGCTGGCCGCGTGTCGTGAAAACAACCTCACGCCGATGGTGTCGTTCAATCATTTCAGCGTCCCGCGCTGGTTTGCGGCGCTCGGTGGCTGGGAGAATCCCAAAGCAGATGAACTCTTCGCGCGCTACTCGGAACGCGCCGCCAAACATCTCGGCGATTTGATTGCGTTTGCTACGACCTTGAATGAACCGAACGTTCCGGCGCTTTTAAGTTGGGCGAAACTTCCCATTCCTGCCGCAGCGCTGAAGGGCATGACGGCGCAGGCAGCGCGCGCTGTCGGGTCAGATCGCTTCGGCTTTTTCATTCTCGGCGCGCAGGAGAAGATGACGGATACGATGATCTCCGCGCATCATCGTGGACTGGCGGCGCTGAAATCCGGCCCCGGCAAATACGAGGTTGGCGTGACGCTTTCGATGCAGGACGAGCAGGCCGTCGGCCCGGACAGCCGCCGCGATGAAAAGTGCGCCGCACTCTATGGTCGCTGGCTCGAAGCTGCTTCAAAAAGCGATTTCGTCGGCGTGCAAACTTACACGCGCGCCCGCGTCGGCAAAGACGGTGACTTGCCCAAAGATGCAGGCGTGGAGTTAACGCAAATGGGTTGGGAGTTTTATCCCGAAGCACTCGAAGCCACGATCCGCTACGCCGCTGCACAAGCTAAAGTCCCCGTTTATGTCACCGAAAACGGAGTCGCCACGGAAGACGATTCGCGTCGTGTTGAATACATCCGGCGGGCGCTCGCTGGAGTGCAGAACTGTTTGCACGATGGAGTAGACGTGCGCGGCTACATCCACTGGTCGCTCCTCGACTCGTACGAATGGTTCTTCGGCTATCGTCCGAAATTCGGCTTAATCGCCGTTGACCGCGCGACACAAAAGCGGACGGTCAGGCCAGGCGCACGATTCCTGGGCGAAATCGCGCTGCACAACGGTCTTCATTAAGACCAGACTGGGTTTCCGCTTGAAACCAGATAAAACCAGAATGTCGAGAACGCGCAACACGACCATGTGGCTTGTAATGGCGGCTTTGCTGACGAGCCTGGCAAAGCCGGTCTTCTCTCAAACTCTGTCCATCGGGCCACCAGCCCCGACGGTCGATCCCGCCAGGTTCAGGAATCCCCCGCCACAATATCGTCCTGTCGTCTCCATTACTGAGGGAAGCGCGGCGACGTTGCCGATGGAAGAGGCTGCGCGCCGCGCTCTGCTTGAGGACGGTGCGGGAAGTATTATGTTCAGCCCGCAGGGCGACCCGACTCGAAAGCGTCCGAATGATCTGTCTGCGCTGGTTGCTGTACGACCGCTCGGGTCACAGAGTAGTTATCCAGAGGACGCTTCACCATGGCTGATGAAGGCGTTGCCCGGCGAGGCTGGCATCGTTTCGTTCGTACAGGAAACCAGATCGGCCCTGCCTGCGCCGACTGCTCCCCCGCCCAGTCTCGGCTTTATGACTCCGCGCTGGTTTGCGGCGGCGGATTCAGTTCTGAAGCTCGCCCGGCAGAACGGGCGCTTCGCCACCTTCTACGATGAGACCGGCTTCCCAAGCGGATCAGCCGATCACACGATCCCGGAGAAATACTATCGCAAGATTCTGCGGCGCGAGGAGTTGACCGTCTCCGGCTATCAGACCTTTTCTGCCGAGCTGCCTGCGTCGGGCAATGTTGTGGCGCTCATCGCGCTGAACACGAGAAATGGAGAGCGGGTTGATCTGGGCGCGCTGGTGAAGAATGGACGTGTCGAGTGGAAAGCTCCTGCGGGAAACTGGCGGGTTCAGAAATACTTCATCACGACGGCCAACTCGACTGGAAGTAGTATCGACTATCATGGCACAGCCGACTTTCTTGACCCCGAAGCGAGCGGGTGGTTCATTGACCAAAGCTACGCTCGCGTATTTGACGGCCTCGGCAAGTACTTCGGCAACCCCATCAATATGTCGTTCTTTGACGACGTCGGCATCTATCCCGAAGAGAAGACCTGGCATCCTGCCATTGCGGCTCGTTTCGAGAAGATCACAGGGCGGCGGGCAACCACATACTATCCCGCCTTGTGGGAAGACATCGGGCCGGAAACAGCCGCCGCGCGCGTTGGCTTCTTCAAGGCGAGGGCCGAGTTGCTTGGCGAAGGATTTCCGAAACTGGTGACGGATTGGACGTCGCAGCATGGCATTCAGTCATCCGGTCACACGCCGGGAAATTACGACATTCAGCCCACGGACATGAACGGAGACCCGTTCAAGTTCTATGCGTACACTGCCATCCCGATGGCCGATGTCATTTTCGGGCATGGGTTCGGGCGCGATGGTTTTAAGCTCATCAGCTCGGTCTCTTCTCAAAGGGACCTGCCGATCACGGCTGCCGAGACGTTCACCGCAACCAACTCGGACAGGGGTTACCGGCGATTGATCGAGTTGTATGTGAGGGGCATCAATCGCTTCGTCACGGGCTGGCGGCGCGCGGTCCAGCCGCGCGGCACTCCCGCTGAATTCAACGAGTGGGCCGGTCGCGCCTCTCTGCTGCTTCAGGGAGGGCGTCACGTTGCTGACATTGCCGTGCTCTACCCGATAGCATCGCTACAGGCTTTCTACTCCTTCGACGCTCAGGCAAACTCGGCGAAGCTGCCGAGCGGCACTTATGTCTACCGGGATGCCGATTATCTGGCGGTCGGCGAGATGCTGGTCAGCTCTCTGCATCGTGACTTCACCTTCATTCACCCTGATGCACTGGGAAGCGACAAGCTGCGCGTCGAGGGCACTACGCTGGTGATGGCGAATAAGGTCAATCAGGAAGACTATCGTGTTGTCGTGATGCCGGGAGGGGAAGTGCTGTCGGTGAAGGCGCTGAAGAAGATCAGGCAATTCTACGACGCGGGCGGCGCGGTGATTGCGACCTCCCTGCTGCCATCGCGCTCCGCCGAGTTTGGTCAGGACGCGGAAGTGCGTTCAATCATCAGCGAAATGTTCGGTTCCACTGCTGAGCAGACAACGCCGTCCGGCGCTCCACAGATTCGGCGCAGCGCGGGAGGCGGACAGGCAGTATTTATCCGTCATCCTGACCCGGCCACGCTCGAATCCGTAATGACCAGGCTGGGACTGACGCCGGACGTGTCCTTTCAGGGCAATCCGGCCCCGACTTCCGGTAACGGAGTGTTCGGCTATCTGCACAAGCAAAAAGAAGGCAAAGACATCTACTTTTTCGGAAACTCAAGCGACGAGCCAATTGATACCGTTGTCACCTTGCGCGGTCGCCTTGAGCGTCCGCAGTTGTGGAATCCGCACAATGGAATGATAGTGCCTGCCGGGAATGTGTCTTACCGCAAGACCCCGGCAGGAGATCTGACCGAGATCGGCTTGAAAGTAGGGCCTATATCTTCAGTGTTCGTGATTGGCAGCAACCGTTAGCTTCTTTTGGCTGGTCGACAATTTGGACTGGCACCTCGGCTATCACCCGCAGTTCAGGCTGGTGACCGTAGACCGCAAGACGCAACTGCGGACGGTCAAGCCGAGCGCGTAGTTTTGCAGTGAGGTCGCGCAGTAGAGAGGAATGTGATGAAAAAGATATCGCGTCGTGAGGTTCTGAAACTGGGAGCGGCAGCGGCTCTGGGCGCAGGCACGCCGAAGATCCTGCCTGGCAATAGTCCAAAAGGCAACTTTGACTGGACGATTCATTCGCCTGAGGAAGTCGGAATGTCTCCTGCGGGTCTGGAAGCAATTCGGGCGGTGCTCCAGAAGTTTATTGACAGCAAACAGGTCCCGGGCATCATCACCGCCATCGCCAGACACAACAAGCTCGTCTTGTTTGAGGCCCGAGGCGTTCGCGACGTGGCGACCGGCGCCCCAATGCGCAAGGATGACATCTTTCGCATGATGTCAGCCACCAAACCGATCACCGCCGTGGCGGTGCTGCTGATGATGGACGAAGGCAGGCTTGCCCTCGATGACAAGGTCAGCCGCTTCATCCCGACGTTCAAGGATCCGAAAGTCGCCGTCGCTCCCGCTGGCGCAAAGGATGCCTCTCAGGTCAGGCTGGTCCCGGCGGATCGGGAGATTACCATCAAAGACCTGCTCACTCACACCTCCGGCCTGTCGAGCTTTCTGGGTCTGGCGGAAGGAGCCGGACCCGGGGCGCTGGTGAACAGGATTGAGCGCAGGCCGGACGTCACACTGGCTGACTATATCCCGCGTCTGGGATCGGCGGCGCTGGATTTCCAGCCTGGTACGAAATGGGCTTATTCGGCGTTTGATGGCATTGACGTCCTGCTGCGCATCGTCGAGATAACATCAGGCAGGTCAGCGGACGAGTTCCTGCGCGAGCGCATCTTCAAACCTCTCGATATGCGCGACACTCATTTCAACGTGCCGCCGGAGAAGAAGGCGCGCCTGGTGAATATCTACAGCGCCAGGGACGGCAACTTTAAGGTCGAGCAGCACCTCCTCGGAGAAGGCCCGTGGAAGTATACTTCGGGCGCCGCCGGGCTGTTCAGTACCGTGCACGACTACCTGCAGTTCGAGGCGATGCTGCTCAATCGCGGCGCGCTCAACGGTCACCGGCTGCTGAAGCCGGAAACGGTGGCGTTGATGTCGCGCAATCACGTTGGCAAGCTCTTCGCGGGATGGATCCCGTCCATCTCGGCGGGCTTTGGTTTCGGGCTTGGCGTATCCGTCCTGGAAGATCGAGAGAATGGCTCCGGGCGAGGTGTCGGCGCATTTGGCTGGGGCGGGGCTTACGGCACCGAGAACTGGGCCGATCCCGAACTCGACGTCGCTGCAGCCATGTTTATTCAGATGCATCCGGCCCCCGCAAACGTGAAGTCTGATTTCCAGCAGGCGCTTGGCAAGGCCATCGTGGCTTGATCGCCGACGGCGTGGTTGTCTGCTCAGATATTGGAGAGAACGATGATGATCAGGAAGCACGACTCCGTGTTATGGCTTGCGATAGTGACGCTGTTGGTGAATCTGGCAAGCCCTGCCGTCGCTCAAACTCGGGCCGTCAGACAACAAGCTCCGGCTGACACGCTCGAAGCAGGCTTCCGGAATCCGCCTGATGCCGCCAGGCCGCGCGTCTGGTGGCACTGGATGAACGGCAACATTACAAAAGCCGGGATTCAGCAGGATCTCGAATGGATGAAGCGCGTCGGCATCGGCGGCTTTCAGAATTTCGATGCCAGCCTGCTCACGCCGCAGGTGGTCGAGAAGCGGCTGGTCTTTATGACGCCCGAATGGAAGGACGCCTTCAGGTTCACGACTGAACTGGCGGACAAACTCGGACTGGAGATGGCGATTGCCGGTTCGCCAGGCTGGAGCGAATCGGGCGGGCCGTGGGTTCCCGCGAAAGACGGGATGAAGAAATACGTCTGGACGGAAACACGGGTGCGCGGCGGTCAGCCGTTCGCGGGCCGGTTGCCGCAGCCCTCTGACGTGGCAGGCGCGTTTCAGAATGTTCCTTTCCTTGAAGCCTTGAAACTTCTGCCTGAGACAACGCTGCCCAATTATTATGCGGATGCGGCGGTCGTCGCTTTCCGCCAGCCTGCGAGCGACATTCCTTTCCGGGATTTGCATCCGAAAATCACGTCGAGCGGCGGCCAGTTCAATCTCAACGATCTGACTGACGGCGACCTCGCCGGAACCACGCCGCTGCCGCCGACCGCCGTTGGTGAAAACGCCTGGATTCAATTTGCCTTCGACCAGCCGCAAACATTCAAGGCTCTGACCTTCGCGGGCGGCGAACCGGCAGGGGCGTTTTTTGCGGCGGCAGGCAACCGGAATCTGGAGGCGAGCGATGACGGCGTCAATTTTCGTCAGGTTGTGCAGATTCCGATCACCACGATGCCGCAGAATACCATTGCATTTGCGCCCGTGACGGCGAGGTTTTTCCGCATCACCGTCAGGACGCTTCAGCCGCAGCCCAACCCGCTATTGGCGCTGGCGGGCCTGCCCCAGGGCGACCTCAAACCCAAACCGACCGGCATCGCCGAAATCGTGCTGCACACCGTAACGCGCGTCCATCGTCTGGAAGAAAAAGCCGGGTTCATTCCCACGCCGGAACTGGCGCAATTCTCAACGCCCGACACGACAGACGCGATTCCGACGGCGGATGTCGTTGATCTCACTGCCAGAATGAAGCCGGACGGCACGCTTGAATGGAACGCGCCCGCCGGAAACTGGGTCGTCGTGCGGATGGGCTATTCACTGACCGGACGGCGCAATCATCCGGCCTCGCCCGAAGGGACAGGGCTAGAAGTTGATAAACTCGATGCCGAAGCCGTCAGAAATTACTTTGAAAATTATCTCGACCAGTACAAAGACGCGACCGGCGGGCTGATGGGCAAACGCGGTTTGCAGTACGTCATCACCGACAGCTACGAGGCGGGGCATGCGACGTGGACGAAAAGCATGCTGGCGGAATTCGCGCGGCGGCGCGGCTACGACATGAAGCCGTGGCTGCCCGTGCTGATCGGGCGCATCGTCAAAAGCACCGAGGCAAGCGAGCAGTTTCTGTGGGACTTCCGCAAAACGCAGGCGGAGCTGATGGCGGAAAACCATTACGACCAGTTGACCGGGCTGCTCAAAAAACGCGGGATGGGCAGGTACACCGAATCGCACGAGAGCGGGCGCGCCTTTATCGGCGATGGCATGGAAGTCAAACGCAAAGCCGACATCCCGATGTCAGCAATGTGGACGCCGAGCGCCGTGAATGGCGGCGACCTGACCGGCTACCAGGCAGATATTCGTGAATCGGCGTCGGTTGCACATATCTACGGCCAGAATCTTGTCGCGGCAGAGTCGCTCACAGCTCTCGGCAACACCTTCGGCTACTCGCCCGAAAAGCTGAAGCCGACCGCTGATCTGGAACTGGCAAGCGGGCTGAACCGTTTCGTCATTCACACTTCGGTGCATCAGCCGCTCGATGACAAAAAGCCGGGCCTCGGCCTCGGCCCGTTCGGGCAGTGGTTCACGCGGCACGAGACGTGGGCCGAACAGGCGCGGGCGTGGACGGATTATCTGGCGCGCAGTTCGTACCTGCTGCAACAGGGCAGATTCGTTGGCGACATCGCGTATTTCTACGGCGAGGACGACAACATCGCATCGCTGTTCGGCAAAAAACTGCCCGCCATTCCCGCAGGCTACGGCTACGATTTTGTCAACGCCGATGCTTTGATCAATCTCCTGTCGGTGACAAACGGGAAGCTCGTAACGCCGAGCGGGATGAGCTATGAGGTGCTGGTGCTGGATGAGAATGCCAGGAAGATGTCGCTGCCCGCGTTGCGAAAGATTCGTGACCTGGCCAGAGCAGGCGCAACCATCGCGGGCGTCAGGCCGGAAAAATCGCCGAGTCTGCGCGATGACCCGAAGGAGTTTGCTGCCATCGTGAAAGAAGTCTGGGGTGCAAACAAACCGAATGTGTCAGCGGGGCAGCCGCTTGCACAGGTGCTGCGGGCGAAACAAATCGCGCCCGACTTCACATATTCAAAACCACAGGCCGACAGCGAAACGCTTTTTGTGCATCGCCGTCTGGCGGACGGAGAGATTTACTGGGTCAGCAATCGCAGGGATCGCGCCGAGGAGATCACCGCGACCTTCCGCGTCGCGGGCAAAGAGGCCGAGTTGTGGCATCCTGAAACCGGACGGACTGAGCCAGCCAGTTACGCCATCGCTGACGGACGCACGACCGTGCCGCTGCGGCTCAACCCGCACGAAGCGGTCTTCGTCGTCTTTCGCAAGCCAGCCGTAACGCCATCGCGCACGCTGCCGCGACAAATCGAAACATCCATCGCCACGCTCGACGGCGCGTGGAATGTACAGTTCCAGGCTGATCGCGGCGCGCCCGAAAAAGTCACGTTCGACAGGCTGATGTCGTGGACTGAGATCGCTGATCCCGGAGTGAAGTATTTCTCCGGCACGGCGACTTACGGGCAAACTGTGAACGCGCCTTCCGGGTGGTTCGCTGCGGGCACGCGGCTGTGGTTTGACCTTGGCGACGTGAAGAACCTCGCCGAAGTCGTCATCAACGGCCAGTCGCTCGGCATCGTCTGGCAGCAGCCGTTCCGCGTGGACGTGACCGACGCGCTCAGGCCGGGCGCGAACGCAGTCGAAATCAAAGTGACGAATCTCTGGGTGAATCGCCTGATCGGTGACCAGCAACCCAGCGCTGCGAAGAAGTACACTTACACAACGATGCCGTTTTATCGCGCTGATTCGCCGCTGCTGCCTTCAGGGCTGCTGGGGCCGGTACGACTCGTCAGAGTGGCAGCCGAATAGCTGTCCGTTTTCATTCGCAGCCGGAAGATCAGCCAGCTTACGACGAACCAGCCCAGGAAGTTCTGGAGCGGAACGCCGTAACAGGAACCGCGATCAGGCCAGTGCCAGTAATGCAATCCGCCTGTAGCCAGCGGATCAATCAGCAGGTCTGTCGCCGTCACCCGGCCTGCGGCGCTCAGCGTGGCGAGCCAGGGCGAAAGCTCAACACCTGTCAGCATCGCTCTCTGCCTGAGTTTATCTGGACAGGCCGGGTTATCTTTTAATCGCCCGTTCCCGAAAACAAATCACCGCCAGGCAGAGAATAATTATCCAGGCTCCGCGCAGGTTTTCCGGGCCGACAATCCGCTTCCATCTCAACCGTCAATCGAATGTCAGTGAGGCCTCTTGTGCGCCGTCTGCTCGCCTGGCGCGAAAGTAAAAGTAAACCGGCAGACCGCAGCCAATCAGGGTCAATCCAATCCCGGATTCAAGCGGCCTGACCAGCAGGGTATTGATCAGTAACCAGACGCCGACAAGGATGAAGACGAGGGGAGTCAATGGGTAGGCGAGAGTGCGATATGGTCTTGTTGCGTCGGGCCTGCGGCGTCGCAGTACAAAGACTGCCAGCGTGGTCAGAATATAGAACAGCCACATTGCGAACACAGCGTAATCAGTCAACTGGTCAAATGTTCCCAGCAGCGCCAGGGTACAGGCCCAGCCAGCCTGCCACAGAATCGCCTGCACCGGCGCGCGCGTACCGGCATGCAGTTCCGCGATTTTCAGCGGGAAGAGTCCATCACGCGCCATCGCATAAGGCACCCGCGCTCCCGTCAGAATCGTGCCGTTGAGCGCACCTGTAATCGCCAGCAGGATGATGACACTGACCAGCATGTTTCCGCTTGTGCCCATGAAAGTCGAAACGGCTTTCGACGCAATGGGCAGCGAAGCATTGGCCGTCACGATTTCCGTCATCGGCAGCGCGTGGAAACAGGCCAGATTGATCAGCAGGTAAAGCGTCAGCACAATTGCCATCCCATATACCAGCGCGCGCGGCACATTTCGTTCAGGCCGTTCGATCTCGCCTGCGGACATGGGCATATTGTTCCAGCCGTCGTAAGCCCAGAGGGCGGCAATCATGGCTGCGCCAAAAGCCTGCGGGAGACTGAGACCTGAGGTGCGTTGTTCCGGTGGAAGCCCGGCCCATGAAACGCCGGGCGCGAAAAGAAAAATGCCCGCGCTGATAAGGATCAGACTCAGAATTGTGCTGCCGGTCAGCAGAGTTTGCACCCGCCCGCCCAGGACTATCCCGGCACAGTTGATCGCTGAAAAGATGATGATCAGCAGAACGGCAATAACCTGTGCCCAGCCGAACTGCCACTTGAATTCGCTCCCGAACAGTTGAATGGTGTGCGTGACCCAGGGCGTATCGAGATGGAAAAGCGCGGTGAAGAAAACGGCAAAGCCCGCGGCCAGAGCGGCAATTGAACCTGACAGTCCGGCGACGAAACGCATCCAGCCGTAAAGAAATGCTGTGGCGTCGCCATACGCTGCGCGCAGATAAACGTATTCGCCTCCGGCCTGCGGCAACAAACCACCAAGTTCAGCGTAACTCAGCGCCCCCGCCAGCGACAGCAGCCCCGCCGCAATCCACGCCAGCAGCACCTGGCCGGGCGAGCCGAGCAGTTCCGCCATCACCGCCGATTTGAGAAAGATGCCTGTCCCGATGATTGAACCCGCCACCAGCGAGATCGCATCCGCCAGTTTCAGTCCGCGCACCAGTTCAGTTCGCGGCGGCTTCATACCTCGCTGCCCGGCTGCGGCGCATAAAAGTGCGCCAGTTGTCCGCCGGTATGCCAGAACAACACCGTGTCATCTTCAGTCAGTTTCCCGGTTCTGATCCAGTCCAGCAGCGCGGCCATCGCTTTCGCCGTGTAGACCGGATCAAGCAGCATTCCTTCAGTCCGGGCAAGGAGCTGTATCGCTTCAATGGAGGCCGCAGTGTCAAGCCCGTAACCAGGGCCGATGTATTCATCCAGCACCGATACCTGACTGGCGCGTAACGGAGGGGCATCGGTTTCGAGCAGTGAGTAAACGCCATTCACGATTTCGGCGACTGAAGCGGCGATTGACTGCGCCGGGTCATCAGGACTGACGCCGATGACTTTCAGCTCTGTCAGGCCGGTCAGATGGCAGCCTGCAATCAGCCCCGCCTGCGTGCCGCCTGATGAACTGGCGTGAAACAGATAGCCGGGACTCGCCTTCAGTGCCGCAAGCTGTCCTGCCGCCTCCTGCATCGCGCGCACAAAACCCAGTGCGCCGAGCGGCACCGATGCGCCAAGCGGCACAATCACAACCTGCTCACCGTTCTGCTTCAATTGTGCGTACAGCTCGCTGACCCTGGTCATTCTTTCTTCACGGCTGCTGACCAGATGAATTTCCGCGCCGACCATCTGATCAATAAAGAAAGAGGCGGGACTGAGTCGCGGGGACACCGTCTGTTGCGCTGCGCGATTCAGGACCAGAATGCAGCGCAGCCCCAGCCGCGCACACAGCATCGCAGTCACACGAGCGTGATTCGATTTCTCGCCGCCCATCGTGATTGCGACCTGCGCGCCTTCGGCCACGGCCTGCGCCAGAACGTATTCGAGTTTGCGAACCTTGTTGCCGCCAAAGCCCGCGCCTGTGTAATCATCGCGCTTGACCAGAATTCGCGGGCATTCACCGTTCCGGGCGCGAAGCGCCTGTCGCAGACGAGTCAGTTCTTCAATCGGTGTGGGATAAAAACCATAATTCAGGCGCGGCGTAAGATTGAGGCGTGATGCTGGTTGCGGCCCGATGCTGTTCATTTTGCAGGTTCCCTCGTTTACTTCCTGAAGAGCGGGAAGATGTTTTCAAACAGATATTCCTTGATCCGGCGGTCAAGCAGGTCTGTGTCGTGCGCCGGATTCGCCTGCTTCGGCGGGGCGTAGGTATTGAAGGCGATCACATACGCGGCGCGCAGTTCCGGGTTCAGATAAAAATGGGTGGCGAAGTTGTTCTGATGCCCGCTGTGACAGATGAAGCGCATCCCGAAATTGTCTTCGATGAAAAAAGCCATCCCGACAAAATCCTTCCGGTTGCGTCCCTTGTCATCTTCCGGCACGTCGGCTTTGGGTTGCCACATCTCAAGCAGTGAAGACCGCTTCAGAACCTGATCGTAAAGCTCCTGCTTTTTCGGGTCGCCCATCAGAAAGTTGAGATACTTCACCAGATCAGTCAGCGGCGCGTTCAAACCGCCATTTGAGACTGTGACGCCGGTATCCATATCAAAACGTCCCGGCGTGAGTTTGCCGTCCTTCAGGCGGTAACTGTGCGAGCGGTGTCTGAGCAGGTAAGACGGCGTCGTGTCGAAGTAGCTGTGGTACATTTCGAGGGGCTTGAAGATATTCTTGTCAATGTAAACTTCGTAATCCTCCTTCATCAGCACTTCAATCACGCGCCCCAGAAAGACGATGCCCGGATTTGAATAGCTGTATTTGCTGCCTGGGGCGAATTCGATTTCGGTGTAAGGCATCATGGCGACGAGTTGCGCCCATCCCGGCGGCTCTGCCGGTTGCCACGCCTGATTGCCGCCCCAGGGCCATGTGGCGGCTCTGAAGCCAGCCATATGACTGATCAGGTGACGAATCGTGATCTGTTCCATCGGGCCGAAGGGATTATGGACAACGCGCAGTTCCGGGACGTATTTGATGATCGGATCGTCAAGGCTGAGCAGACCACGATCCCGCAGTTGCATGATCGCAATGCCGGTGAACGTCTTGGTGATCGAAGCCCAGTGATAGATCGTGTCTTCGTCGGTCGGAATTTTCTGCTCCAGGTTCGACAGGCCATAGAACTGCCGGTCAATTACCTGGTTGTCGCAGAGCAGCATAAAGCTGCTGCCGACAATGCCGCTTTTCGCCAGCGATTCCTGATAAAACTGATCGAAGTTACGACGCGCTTCGCTGAGTCTGGTTTGCGCCGGACTCTGCGCTGAAGCAGTCCACAGGCACAGTGTAACGACGATGACTATTCTGATCGCTTGTTGCAGTTTCATTGAAGCAGTTTCCTGTTTGCCAGCCGTTAAATCGGTCAGGGTTATGGCGGTCACGGAGCATAAAACATCGTGAGTTGTCCGCCGGTATGCCAGAACAGCACAGTGTCGTGAGCGGTCAGCTTTCCCTGACGAATCCAGTCCAGCAGCGCCGCCATCGCTTTGGCTGTATAGACGGGATCAAGAATGATGCCTTCCGTTCGCGCCAGGAATTGAACCGCTTCTTCTGATTCCGCTGTGCCAATGCAATAGCCCGGCCCGGCGTACTCATCCAGCACTGTGATCGGCAGTTCATCTGCCGCCGCGCCCGACAGTGCGCTCATTTCCCTGAGCAGTCGCCGCGTTTCCTCCGTGATCACTTCCGCCGGATCATCCGGGCTGACGCCGATAATCTGCGTAGCGGCAAAATCACAGAGTTGTGCGCCGAGCAGCAGACCCGCCTGCGTGCCGCCCGATGAACTCGCAAAGAAAAGATGACTGAACTGCAATCCAGCTTCCTGAATCTGCTCAGCCAGTTCACGCGCCGCTGCGACAAAGCCCAGCGGGCCTGGCAGGACACCGCCGCCAAGTGGGATTTCAAAGACGCTGACGCCCTGTGCGCGTAATTGCGCCGCCAGTGCAGGCATCAGTGACATCCGTTCTTCGCGTGTCTCCACAAGGTGAACTTCCGCGCCGAATAACTTCTCAATGAAATTGGCGGCAGGCTGGAACGCTTCCGCGCCTGCCGGACGCGGCTTGCGGTCAAGCACCAGCACGCAGCGCAAACCCAGCCTGGCGCAGCACGCTGCCGTCATGCGTGCATGATTGGAACGTTCGCCGCCCATCGTGATGACGACCTGCGCGCCCTGTGCGACAGCCTCGGCGAGCAGATATTCCAGCGCGCGCACCTTGTTGCCCCCGAAGCCAAAGCCCGTGTAATCGTCACGTTTGATGAACAGGCGCGGGCAACCGGCCCCCAGCGCCGCACGCAGGCGCGGCATCTCTTCAATCGGCGTTGGATAACACCCGAAGGCAAGGCGCGGCGTTGCGTCGAGGCGTGCCATCGCGGTTTGTCGCTGTTGCAAATCCATCAGAACTTTCGCGCAGGCATTTGCTCTTTGCTGAAACGCGGCAGGCGTTCCTCGCGCATTGCCAGATGCCAGACTGCCGAAGCCATCACCATTGCCGCCTGTTTCGCATCCGGCTCGTGAATGCGTTCATACGTGTCGAGGCTGGTGTGCCACGTCACAGCGCCGTATTCCAGCGGGTCCTGGTCAACATAAATACCGGGCAGGCCATTGACCGAAAACGCCGCGTGATCAGAACCGGGCGCGGTGCGATTACTGTACGTGCCTGCGCCCACGACGTCCGCATCAGCGAAAGGCGCGAGGATTTGCCGCAACACATCACCAGCTTCCGCCGGGCCGAACACGCGCATCCCGCGTATGCGCCCCGTGCCGGTGTCGAGATTGAAATAACCGCTCAGCCTGTCGAATGCGGGTTTCGGATTTTCGGCTGAGCCGAAATGCTCTTTGACATAAGCCTGCGAACCCATCACACGCTGCTCTTCGCCGCTCCACAACGCAATGCGAATGGTGCGGCGTGGTTTCAGATTCAGGGCTTGCAGGATGCGCACCGCTTCCATCATCACCGCGCAGCCGACAGCATCATCGGTTGCACCCGTCGCCAGATGGTGTGAATCAATATGCGCGCCGAGCATCACGAGTTCGTCTTTTTTGTCAGTGCCGGGAATTTCGGCAATCGCGTTGTATTGCGTTCGTCCTTCAGGAAACAGGCGATTGACGATGTTGAATTCAAGTTCGACCGCGACCCCGTCAGCCAGAATCCGCGTGATGCGTCCGTAATCCTCATTGCGCATCACCACGGTCGGAATGAATTGCGTGATGTCACGCGAGCGATTGATGACGGCACGAATCACGCCGTGCGGTTCGCGCGCATCGTGAACACGCAGCAGTGCGTCATTGGCTTTCAGAAAACGATCAATCGCATCGCTGATTTCAAGCGGCGTGAGTTTGTCCGGCGCGGTCGTGGCAGTGGTTGATGATGGCGGGCGCGGGGCATAAATCGCTTTCGCTTCGTCATCGCTCAGGCGCAGTGGCGCGGGCCTGAAATTGACGGGCGCGATGGTGTGCGGCCCCGTCAGCACGATTTTGTTTTTGACCGCAGCTCTGACGCTCGCCAGATACGCTTCCAGCTCTGCCTGTGTGGGCGCAACTGGCGGAACCAGGTGGAACGCAGCGGCTCTGACAATGCCTCTGGTCGAAGGCGTCCACGCCATTGCCTCGCACACAAGCGCGTCTTTGTACGGCGCAATGACGCGCGCCTCCAGGATTTCATTCTGCCAGCCGGGCTGGCCGAAATCCCACGCTTCGAGATGCGCGTTTTGCAGGCCGTAACTCGTCAGTTCTTTGAGCGCCCATTCCTGCGCGGCTTTCAGTTGCGGCGTGCCGGTCAGACGCGGACTGAAAACATCACACAGCATGTGCAGCGTGTGCATCAGCCGCGAATGCTGTTCGGCTTCGGCGCGAATGTGCGCGTTGACGGTTGCGTTTATCGGCTCCGACGCAGCCTGTCCTGCGGCTGGCAATGCTGCCAGCAGGAAAATCAGTCCACCGATTGCCAGCCGCTTTTTCATCGCCTCAATTCATCGCCGGACGCATCCTGAGCGGTTCGATGACGAACTGCTTCATCTTCGGATTGAGCGCTTGCTGAAAGTCCTGAAAGTTGATCGGCGTCGGATCAGTGAAATGGCCCGAACCGCCGAACAGCACGCCGCGTCCGGTTTTCGGCAACGCTTTGGCCCACAGATAGCTGCGCACCGCACCGCCGAATTTGTTCTCGCCGTAGCGGAAGAAGATGTAGGGCAGCGTCGAGGCTTCAATTCCGATCACGCGAATTTTCCGCTGCCGCATCTGCTCGACGATTTTGAAATAGTAATTGTCTTCCGGTTTGGTTTTCGGCCCGCTTCTGCCATTCCACCCATCGGTGAAATACGCGAGCAGCACTTTGCGCGTGCGTTCGTATTCGGGCGAACCGTCCGGGGCTTTGACAAATGCGTCGAGGTCTTTCTGCTGCGATGGAATCAGCATTTCCATCGCCAGCCAGTCAAATTGCGCTTTGTCGAGTACGTCAGCCTTGAATTTCTCGTAGCCTTTGACGTTGCCGTGAACGCCTTCGGGACAGAGCAGCAGCGCGTTCGCTTCCTTGTGAAATTCCGCGAGCGTCGCGCTCACAGCGGGTTGCACGGGCGCGGCGTTTTTCGCCATCTGTTTCGCAACGGCGAGTTCGTCCGTGGTATCAGCCAGTGCCTGCACGCCGTAAAAGTCCGTCAGAAAACTTCGGGTCAAGAAAGCCCTTCGGCGACAGAAAGCGGGGGATTGATTTGCGCAGATCAATTTCGTGCGCGACACGCGGCTTTGTCGCCTGTGCCCATAACGCGCTGCACAGCGCAGCAGTCATCAATAAAACAATGATCCGATTTTTTCTGGTCAATTGCATCGTAGCTCCTCAATGAATGCGGCCTTTCACGCTTTTCAAAACTTCTTCAGGGTTATGGATTACGCCGCCTTTGACGACGCGATGCACCGCACGAACGTTGCTGATGTTGTCGAGCGGACTGGCGTTGAGAATGACAAAATCCGCAGCCTTGCCCGCTTCGAGCGAACCGATCCAGTCGGCGCGGCCAAGCGCCCACGCGCCGTTGTACGTGGCAGCTTTCAACACGTCCATCGGTTTCATTCCGGCTTCGGCAAACAATTCCATCTCACGATACAGGCTCCAGCCGGGCAGTATTTGCAAATTCGTCAGATCCGTTCCAATCGCCAGCATCACACCGGCTTTGTGCGCGGCGCGAACGAATTCGATGTTCTTTTGCGCGAGCAGCACGGCATATTTGCGCTTCTCGGCATTGAAACGGCCTTCGACTTTCTTCCACGCCTCAGCGGCATAAAACGGCTGCTGTTCGCTCATCCGGTCTTTCACGGCATCGGGCGGCGTGAGCGCCACGACCGTCGGCACGAAAACAACTTTCGCGGCGGCGGCGGCGGCAAACACGGACTGCACTTCGGGCGCGTTCAGATCAACGTCCACAATCGCCTGATAGTATTTGTCGTACTCCGGCGGCGCGAAGTTGATCATTCCGATGGCCTGCGCCGGAATGCCTGCGGGCATCAATTCAGGAAACGAATAGATGCCGTGATGCAGCACGTCAATGCCCATCGCAATCGCTTCGGCCCAGCTTGTATCTTCGAGATGCCCGTTGACTTTCGCCCCGCGCAGGTGAGCGTGCTGAATCACCGCGCGCAGAATGTCACCCTTCGCACCGGTATAAACCTTGACTGCCGTCGCCCCGCGCGCGAACCAGTAATCGAGTTTCGCTTTCGCTTCGGCTTCGGATCTGACCGCTTCCATCCACGGCACGCGCAGCGGCTCCATATCAATGTATTCGCCTGCGAGAAAGATGCGCGGCCCGATGGCGCGGCCTGAATCAATGCGGTTCTTCAGCGCAATGTCGCCTTCGGGATTGCCCGAACCGGGACTCAGAATCGAAGTCACACCGTTTGCCAGAAACAAAAACGGCAGGGCTTCGTTCGTGGAATGACCGAAGGTCAGGTTTGTGTACAGATGCGCGTGCGTGTCAATCAGACCGGGGATGATGTATTTGTCGCTGACATCCACGACACTGGCACTGGCGGGCGGAGTGAATTGCCCGATGCGCAGAATTTTGCCGCCGCTGACTTCGACGACGGCATTGTCAATTGTCTGCCCGGTCGCCGGATTGATGAGCAGACGGCATTTGAAATACGTCGTGCGTGTTTGTGCCGCGAGCGGCAACGCCAGCCACAGCGACAAAAACAAAACTGTCAAAGGCGGAATGTGAAGTTTCATTTCTGCTCAAACGTCGCCGTCGTTTCTGACAGGTAATAGATTGCATCGAACTGGCGTTTCAGGATGACTTTGCTGAAATGCCCCTGATTGATGTCGGCGTAAAGCGAACCCGCAACCGCGAGCGGCAGTTGCCTGTCTGCCGCAGTTGGTTTGCGCAGATTGACGAGCGCGCTGCCCTTGCCGAAATGCTCGGCGAATTTTGTTTCGAGCAAATCCGCGCGCGGCGGCGCGGGCGCGGTACAGATCGGATTTTTGCAGACGGCTTTCGGCACGATGTTGCCGATCACGATCAGCCTGCTGCCATACGCCTGCGCCATTCGCGTGCCAAGCGAGATCGTTCCCGCAGGCATTGAGGCCTCGCTCTCATCGCGGCCAAAGGCATCCACTTCAGGCGCGTATTTCATCGCGTGCCAGTTGTGCATCCAGAAATATATTTTTTTGCTGGCGTAGCGTGTCTGCCGCAGGATTTCAAAAATCTCGAAGCGCGTCTTGTCGCCTTCCTCGTAGATTTTTTTCTGCATGGCTTTCTGCTCGGCCTGCGACGGGTTCTTGTTGAGAAGCGATTGATCCAGCGACCACGTCAGCGTGTTCAGATAAGTGCGCAGACTTTTGATGTGCGCGGTCGCTTCCAGATAGTTGTTGCGTGGCGCAGTCGCTTTCTTTTGCTCAACGGCGCTGGCTATTGCGTCGAGCGCCTGATTACAGGCGGCGCGTTCTTCTGTTGTGTATGTGGGCTGCCCGCCGCGACGACGTTTGCTCGTGCTGGAAATGAATTCGATGTTGGTTTTGAATTCACCCGTGCCAGCGCGACAAACAGCGGCTTTCGTTTTGAGTTCGGCAGGCTCACCGAGGAACTTCCACAACGCATTGAAATCCGTCACCGGCTGTTCCGGCTGATAGCCCGCGATTCGGATTTGATCGTTCGGATGCTGACGATTCCAGTCGCGTATCCAGACGAGCATTTCGACGATGGCTTTGGAGTTGAAGGCGTTCAGGAAAAACGATTCTTCGGGCGTAACAGTCGTGCGATCCGATTTCATAAAATCGGCAAAGGCGTCTTCAATGCCCCACGCCGATTCAAAAACGAAAACGCGGAATTTTTTAGTTTCCGCCAGATGGCGAAATGACTCGCTCACGAACTGGTGTACGCCGACCATGAAGTGACTGTCTTCGCCAAAGTTGACGTATTGCGCGTCGCCGACAATTGCATCAAGTTCCTTCATCGTGGCTTCACGCGGCGTGGTTTGCGCTGCGGCAAATGCCGTCAGCAGCACCAGCCAGCACACCACGCCCGGCAGCTTCAACAAACGATTCATACGTTCCCTTTCTCGTTAGAACACCAGCTTCAGCGCCAACTGAACCGAGCGCGGCCCGCCGATCTGGAACAACGAATTGAAGCCTGCGCCGGTGCTTGATCCGGATTGTCGCAGGCTGCGTCCGAACATCTGCGTGGCTTGTCCGAACAGCGGATTGCCAAAGCGGTTTTCCGGCGCGCCAAAGTTCGGATGGTTGAAAATATTGAAGAACTCAGCGCGGAATTGCAGGCTCGCGCGTTCGGTGAATCTGAAATCACGACGCGCGGTGAAATCAAGTTGCCACGCATTGAACCCACGCAGCGCATTGCGTCCGAGCGTGCCCCGTGTGCCTGCGGCTGGCTGGGTAAATGCTGCGGGGTTGATTCGCCAGCCGCCCGGCGCATTCGCGTCATCAAGATAGAGCGGCACACCCGGCACCAGATTCGGGCGCGTGATGTTCGAGACGCCGTTGAAGTTGAGATTCTGGACGACGATGTTGACCGGCGCGGCGCTGCGGGCGCGAAAGATCGTATCGGCTGACCAGTTGCCAAGTAAAGCTTTGAGGAACGGCTCCCGGCCTGGCGCGGGAACATTCCAGGTCAGCGCGCCCGACACCGAATGGCGAATGTCGAAGCCCGACGGGCCGCGATCACCGTTGGGCGTGACGATCAGCACCGAAGCATTGCGCGACACGTCGCTTGATTCAGTATCGAGCGATTTCGACCAGGTGTAGGACGCGAGCGCCTGCAACCCGCGACTCATGCGCCGCGTGAACTGCAACTGCAGGGCGTGATAATCCGAAGACGCTGTGTTACGAGTGACCACAACGCCGCTCGGAAAGCTGGCATTCGGCGCTGCCAGAAAATCCTGCCGCAGCAGATCGCGCCCGATGGCGGCGACATACGCGGCAGAGAATACCTGATTTCTGCCGAGCGATTGTTCGAGCGTCACATTCCACTGATATGTGCGCGGCAGTTTCAGTCCCGGCTCAAAGGCGTAAATTTCCGTCGTGGCAGGCAGGTTGCGCGTAATCGGTGGCGGAGCTGCCTGGGCTGGTGTCACGGGGTAGTTGTAACCGTTGAAAATATCCACCAGCGCCTTGCGCGAAGCAAACGGGAAAGTCTGCCCGAACGCGCTGCCCACGCCGCCGCCGCCGCCCAGATCATAGAAAATTCCGAAGCCTCCGCGCAGCGTCGTCTCAGAACCTGCGTGCTGGCGCAACTGATACGACAGCCCGACGCGCGGCGCGACATTGCCATAGGTGGTTTCATAGAGCGCCGTTCCGTTCGGCGCTGCGGCAATGCTGGCAGGCGTCTGCAGATTTGTCAGCACCAGCGGATTATTGCCGTCCCGCTCACTCGGCGCAGGATTGACCTCCCAGCGCAACCCGTAAGTCAGCGTCAGCCGCTTTGATGCTTTCCAGGTGTCCTGCCCGTATAACGAAAAGTTATGAAAGATCGGATTGCGCTCGCCCGCATCGGACACGATCTGAATTTGATTTACCTTGCCGTTGACGATGTTGTTGCTTGTCGTCAGCGATGAAAAAGTGAAGGCCGCATAGGTGACGAAGTAATCAGACTCGGTGAATGTCGGATTCAGGCGGCGATAATCCACCCCGAATTTGAGCGCATGCGCGCCGGCCTGATACGACAGGTTATCCACGACATTCCACTGCCGCTGCGCGCTTTGATAGAGCGGCCCGACGAACAGGCCCGGCGCGAAGCGAAAACCGAAAGCAGGCGTCAGTTCCACAAGGAAGAAGCCGAAGACCGGATTTCTGGCGCCGACGGGCGCATTCGCAAACAACGCCGAATTATCCAGCGGCGTGGCGCCGCCGAGCGTATCAAGGGCGAGACTCAGAATGCTCTTGTAGCGCGTGTAATTGAATCGCAGATCGTTAACCAGCCGGGGCGTGAAAGTCTGTGTTGAGCCAAGCGTCAGCGTGCGTGTGTCAACGGTAGTCGTACCAGGCGTGCTGGGGTTGGTCAGGCGATCCGTGCCTTTGGATGGCGCTTCGTTGAAGCGCCCGAAGACATTCACCCTGCTCCCGAAATTATGGTCAAGCCGAATGCTCGTGGCATCGAGACTCAGGCTGTCTGAATAACTTGTGAAGTATGTGGCGTAACCGGTGGGCTGCCCGTTGACGAGATCAAGCGGGCCGTTCGGCAGCGGAAAAGCATTGAGTAACGGGCGGGTCGCGGGCGCTGCCGCCTGCCGCATGGCCGGCGAGGGCACGAAAAATGTATTCGACTGCGGCTGGCGCAACCGCAGACCTTCATACGAAAAGAAGAAAAAGGTTTTGTTGCGACCGTCATAAGCCATCGGCCCGAAAACGGATTTCGGGAGCCAGAGCGGGCCGCCAAACACGCCGCCGAAATCATTCTGCCGCAGCGGCGCACGCTTCAGCCCGGCGCGGTTCGTAAACCAGTCATTCGCGTCCAGCTTTTCATTGCGGAAATATTCAAAAGCCGTTCCGTGAAATTCATTCGTCCCGGAACGGGTGATGATCGAAACCTGCGCTCCCGGTGTGCGCCCGAACTCAGGAGCAAAGGTCGAAGTCTGGACTTTGAATTCCTGCAACGCATCCACTGAAACCAGATTGTTCGTGCCGCCTGTTGCCGCGAACCCGGCCACAGAACCGTTGGCCGACTGTCCCAGACTTGTTCCCGGCAGGGTTCCGACATTCGCCCCCACGCCGTCAATGGTGAAGTAATTGGAGTTCGTTCGCTGCCCGTTGACCGAAAACTGTCCCGGCTCGCCGTTACCGGCAGGCGTCAGGACAATGCCCGGCGTCAGTTCAAACAACGACTGAAAGCTGCGCCCGTTGAGCGGCAGGTTTTCAACGAACTGGCGATTGACGGCTGTTCCGACGGCAGGGGTTTCCTGCAATCCTGATCCGGCTTCAATCGTGATGGTTTCGCCCACGCTGCCGACTTTCAACTGAATCTGAAGGGTGCGCTGATCGTTGACGTTCAGCTCAATGTCAGGGATGCGCGCCGTGGTAAAGCCATCGTGTTCGACCGTCAGTTCATATTTGCCCGGCGTCAGCAGCGACAGATTGAAAACTCCGTCGCTGCCCGTCCGGGCCTGCCGCTTCTGCTTCGTGGCATTGTTGGTCAGCGTCACCATTGCTTCAGTCACAACCGCTCCCTTTTCATCTGTCACCGTGCCGCTGAAGGTGGCTGTCGCCGACTGCGCAAACACAGCGGGGAGAAAGGTCAGGGAAACAATCAACAGCCAGGAGATGCGCCGGAAAGTGCAGGAACTGAACATAAGACCTCCATTGATCGGGGTTGTCCGCGAGTTGGGACTCGCAGCCTGTTTTGGTTCTGATGTTGCGGGATTATAAATATACGTAAGAATAAATCAAGGGTATAAGTAAAAGATTTCTTGACCGGTCAGAAGTAAAATCATATTGTTATGTAACAAGGAGGCCAAAGATGATTCAGTGGTTTGTGGACAAGGCGAGCAAAATGCCGCTCTACTTACAATTAAAGGATCAGATTGAGTATTACATCTCGACCGGAGCGATCAAGGAGAATCATCAGTTACCCCCTGTGTATGAACTGGCTGAGACGCTGGGCATCAACTTTGAGACCGTGCGCAAGGCGTACAAGGAGTTGCAGCAGGAAGGCCTGATTTCCATGAAGCGTGGCCAGGGAACATTCATCACGCTGCACAGCACGGCGCGTGAGAAGCGGGCTGCGCTGCTGGCTGAGAAAACTGATTTACCTGATCTGCCTGCGCTGGCTGGTTCGATTCGCCATCTGGTCGGACAGGCACGCAGACTTGGAACGGGCAGGGAAGAGTTGCAGCAGATGGTGGCGCAGGCCTGGGAAGAAGCAGTCAGGGAAAATCGCGGGCCGGTTGTGATCTTCACCGAATGCAATCAGCTCCAGGTCAGAGAGATTTCGGCCTATTTGAATCAGCACCTGCAAATGCAGGTCGAACCCGTCCTGCTTGACGAACTGGGCGCGGCAATCAGCGCCTGCCGGTCAGATGGCTGTCGCCAGCTTCACCTGATTACCACCGGGTTTCATATCAACGAAGTGCGTGCCACCATCGAAAAACTGGCTGAACAGACCGGGAATCTGGTCATCAATCTGGACGTGCTGATTACCAATATGTCGCCTGAAACGCGACGGCAGATTGACGCGCTGGGTCAGGATGCCAGAATCGGGTTTATCTGTCGTGATCCGGAATCGGCGCAACTTTACCGGGATCTGCTCCGCGTCGAACTCGACAACAGCAATCTCAACCTGACCTGCTGCACCCTGGCTGAGCAGGAACTGGTGCAGGATCTGTATCGAAGGGCTGATCTGCTGCTGGTTTCGCCTCCGGTTTTTGAGGAAGTCAGGCGGTCTGCGCCGCCCCGGATTCCGGTGCTGAACGTCTTCGACCGGGTTGACCCGATGTCACTGCGCGTCATCAGGGATCGTCTCGTAAACCAGGACAACCACAATTGACGGGATAACGTTGTCTTTTGCGAAACCATTCTGGTGCGCGAATTCACATCTGCCAGGAGCGAATACCGGCTGATCTGTCATGGAAAAAAATGACCTGGCATCAGCCTGTCAGACTGATTCCATTCTCTCTGTGAGATAGTTTCACAGGAGAGTATAGAACTTTATTGTCACAGGTGCGGTGAAGCTGAAAACGCCAGTATAGAACTATTTTCCTGGACACTTCTCTCCCGCCTGCATAAAACAAAGGGTTTAACCCTCCTGCCAGGATAGAACTTTATTGTGCGTTTATAGCTGTCAGGACAGGCGATTTCAGATGAGTCAGGCTGCACCCGCGTAGTTACGAATTCGTTATTACTACGCGGGTGCGGCCTGTTTCTGTGCAGGCTTCCTGAGTTGAGCAGATGTGCGACAATCTCCGGCTCTGATGTCGAATCATCAGCCGGGAACGGGTATGATAGGGCCGGTCTGAATGCCACAAAAACACTGCGCACACTGGCAACGGCCTGTCCGTTTGTTGTTGCGGGACAGGGAAGGAGGTTGCAATGCACGCAGTTGGAAAGGTTGCAAGGTTAAGAATACCGATGAGCATTGGAACATCTCCGGGCGGTCTGGTGAGCGAGCGCGTTGAGAAACTCTTTGCGGAACTGCCTGCGCCGGGTTCGCCTGAATATCTGTCTCACTTGCAGACGGCGGATGCGGCGGCGCTGCCCGCGCAGGTGCTGGTGCGCGCGTATCGTCGGCTGTGCGCTGACGGGCGCGAAGCGGCTGCTGAGGCCACGCTGGCGCGGCTGCTTGATAACAGCGACCCGCACGGGTATTTGAAAGTCATTCGCCGCTTGTCGAAGCAGCAGGTGCCTGGCAATCAAAGCTGGCACGACGCTGAGGATTTGTTTCAGGCGGCATTGCTCGAAATTACAAAGGTGCTCAGTACGCCGCGCGGGGTGCTGGCCGAAGTCGCCTGGGTGCGGTTCTGTCAGAACTGTTTTGAGGATGCCTGGCGCGCGATGCACGGACGACGCGGTGAACGCCTGCGCATCGAATTTGCCGAGCCGATGAAAGACGATGAATCCGATGAACTGGTCTTTCCGGTTGAGCAGACGACGGGCGAAAGCGCGCCCTGGCACGCGGGCGCAAAGCGGAGCGAATTGCCGCGCATTGAAAAGCTGATTGAAAAAACGATTGCCGCAATGAATGACCCGCTGATGCGCGCCGTTGCCGCCGATCAGTTCAGCGATGATCCGTCACCGATTTCAGCGGGCCGCTCAGGTCAGGGCAAGCCGCCTCTGACCGAACAACTCGGCGCCAGCCGCTTTCAGATTTCCCGCGCGCTGCGCAATGCCAAAGCCAGGCTCGCAGGCGCGCTGCTCGCTGATGCCGAATTGAAAGTTGACACATCCTGGCTGCGTCAGTTTATCGCCACGAATTAACACGAATCATCACGAATGTCTGAACCGTCATTCGTGCTCATCCGTGTCAGTTCGGGACTGGAAGTAAAAAGTTATGATCACCGAAATGAGTACCGCACAATTTGACCGCGACACGCTCGACCGCCTGTGCGCCGAGGTTGAAATCGCGTGGGCAGACCGGCGCGACGATTCAGCCGTGGACAGGCTCGCCGCGCAGCATCCTGATTATGCGCGTTCGCTGTATGATTTCTTCGCGCTGCTCGTCACGCTCGATGTCGAAGCGCTGCCGGTGGCGACCAACGTGCTTTCATTTATGGAGTACCTGACTCGTCGCACGGGCGAAAAGCCGACGAGGATTGCCGAGCAGATGAAAGTGCCGTATCTGCTGCTGAATCAGGTGTCGCGTTATCCGCAGCAGGTTCCGGCTCCCGCGCTGCGCGAAATCGCCGGACGCGCCGCGCAGGCCTGGGGCATTGAGCGTGCACAGGCGCTCGATGTGCTGGAACAGCAGTCGCGAGTGCCAATGGCCGCTTCACGCGATCAGTCCTACGCCGATGCGCCCGACTTCCGCGAAATGCTCAAACGGGCGAAGCTGACGAAGAAGGAGCAGGAATACTGGCTGTCACTGGGCAGGTAGATTTGCGGGAGGAAGGGCGAGATCATAAAATGGCTGCTGAATAATCATCTGAGGAATCGCTATGTCAGGCTTGATTACTCCAACCAGAACTGAACGCGGCTGGGTGATTGTGATGACGCCGGAGATGAGTGCCCAGGCCGGAGTTGCCGAAAACTCGCTCGTCGTTCTTCATTTCGATGAAGGTCGTGTCTCAGCGGAAATCCTGCCGCCTGCAACTCCTGAAATGAGAGCAAGTGTCAGACAGATTTCAGAGAAGTTCCGCGACGCCTTCGAGGAGATGAAACGACGTGGCGACTGAGAGCGTCATTTATCTCTTATATGCTGAAGCCGTCGCCTTTCATGTTGAGTTAATGTGGTACTGGGAGGAAACCCGCTTCGGCGTCTTTTCCCGCCCTCTGATTGAATCTGCCCTGGCTCGCCCGCAGCAGGCTGCGACTTATGAAAATGCTGATCTGATTCGTCAGGCTGCTGCGCTTTGTTTCGGTCTTGTCAAAAATCATCCCTGGATTGGCGGCAACAAACGCACCGCCACATTCCTGACCGAAAGATTTCTTAATCTCAATGGACACGAAATTGTTGCCACAGCTTCGGAGTTGCTGGAACTGGTTTACGCCATTGAAGCAGATCAGTGGATGGTTGATGAGGCCGAAATCTGGATGCGCCAGCATGTTCAGAGAATTCAGTAATGCGCTCTCTTGACCACGCGAAACAACAGGCCCGCGAAGTTCGTGCTCTGATCGGCAGTGAAGCTGAAAACCTGCTCGACCGCCTGCGCGCCTTTATCGAACGGCAGTACGACATTGAACTCATTCCCGTCCCGGCGGCGGTGATTGATGAAGGTCGCGCCGAAGTCTCTCCGTCTGAACGCACGCTCAATTACGATGAACGCTTTGACCGGCGGCCCGCTGAACTGCTCTGGGTGCTGGCGCACGAGCTTGGGCATCTGACGATGCACGCGCGGCTGACCAGGCCTTACGCGCAGCCTGACCCGCTGCTCGGTTCGGTCTATCTCAACGAAGGCGCAGCCGCGATTGCCCGCTACAGCCGCCGCGCGCGCGAAGAGGCCGAAGCTAATGCTTTCGCCAATGAATTCACCGCTCCGGCGCTGGATGTGTTTGCCGAATGGCGCAACACGCCCGGCGCAACGACGCATTCAATTGCCGAACGGCGCGGCGTGCCTGAAAAAATCGTGCGCGTGCAACTGGCCGAGGCTTTGTATCAACTGCTGCTGAGTCCGGCTGATGTTTCAAACCACGGGGGACACGGGGAAACACGGGGAGAAGGTAGTGCTGGAGATTTCCCCGTGTCTCCCCGTGTCCCCCGTGGTTCGACTAATAAAACCGTCGCGTGCGATCCGCGACAGCTTGAAGCAGCGACATTCACGGGCGCGCCTGCACTGGTGACGGCGGGGCCGGGCACGGGCAAGACGGCGACGCTCGTGCGACGCATTGAATTTCTGCTGACTGAAAAGCAGGCGAGGCCCGATCAGTTTCTGGTGCTGACCTTCAGCAACGATGCCGCCGGAGAGTTGCGCGAACGCATTGCCGCAAAGTTCGGTCACGAAGTCGCCGCCGCGATGGAGATTGCCACCTTTCACGGTTTCGGCCTGTCATTCCTGCACAATCACGCGCTCGAACTCAGCCCCGACGCGGCGATTCTGGATGAAACGGGGCAGGAAGAACTGATTACCTCGCTGCTCGGTTCGCTGCGCTGCCCGAACATCATCAACCTGCGCGACCCGGCTGATTCGGTCAAACGCATTCAGCGCCACATCAACTATCTCAAGGATCGTGTGATTGACGATCAGCCGATCACGCCTGAACTGCTCTCTGCTGCGATTGAAGCGTGGCAGCCCGCCGATGACGAAGCGAAACAGCGCAGGCAGCGGGCGCGTGAACTGCTCACAGCCTTTCGCGCTTATGAACAGGCAAAGGAGGCGCGCCCGGCGATTGATTTTGCCGATCTGATTGCGCTGCCGATTCGCGTGCTGGCTGCGCGTCCGCGACTGGTGCAGAAGGCGCGGGAAAAATATCGCTGGGTGCTGGTGGATGAATATCAGGATGTGAGCCGCACGGTCGCGCTGCTGCTGCGTTATCTGTGCGGGTCTGACAATCCGCCCTGGGTGGTTGGCGATATGCGGCAGGCGATTTATCGCTTTCGCGGCGCAGCGCCTGAAAACGTGCGGCGCTTTGGCGATGACTTTCCAGGCGCGCAGGTTTTCGAGCTTGACACCAACTATCGCTCCTGCCCCGAAGTCATTCACGCAGCCAATCAACTGGCCACGCTGATGGAACTGATGGAAACGGGGCAGCCTGTCGAAAGCGAAAACGGCGCGAGCGTCAGCGTTGAAGTCAATGTGTTGTGGCGCGCCGGAACTGATCTGACAGGGATTGGCGAAAATGTGGTGGCGCTCGCCCGCGCCAGGGCCGATGCCTCTGAATACGACGGCATTGCGGCGCAGGTCAGAGCGTGGCTTGAGATGGGCGTTGCGCCGAAAGACATTGCCGTGCTGGCGCGGCGCAATTCAGACGTGCGCAACATCGTGCTGGCGCTCGGCGAACGCGGGATGCGCGCCACGACGAGCGGCCTGATTACGCCTGAAGGCGCAGCGGGCGATCTGGCGGCGATTGCCACTTTCCCTGATGACCCGCTGGCTTCGCTGCCGCGTGTGATCTTCAGTCTTGGACGCGGGCGTTACGATCAGCAGACGCTCAATCAGCTTGTGTCGCACCTGATCAATGCCGCGCGAGGTGGTGAGTTGAGTTCATCCGGCCACGAAGGTGCAACGGGCGCAGAGGAAGAACAGAGGTTTCCGTTTCTTTCAGCGCCGACGCTGCGGGCTTTGCGGTTGTGTTGTGAGCAGGTGTTTCAGAATCGCTCGACGCTTTTTGCTGACCAGGCTCTGACGGGGCTGATTGCAGAATTTATGCGGCTCGGTGATTGTCTGGCGCAGGAATATTTTTCGGGCGATGCGTTCAGCCTGATGTGCGCGTTTCTTTTCAATGGCAGCGATTATCTGCGGCGCGTGCTCGATGACCGCGATGCGGCGCGGCGCGTGCTGACGCTCAGCGAAATCGCTACTTCGCTGTCGCGGGCGGCGGCTTACCGCTTCACGCATCCTGACAAGGCTCCGGTTGAATCGCGCCTCGCCTTTGCGCAGCACTTCCGCGACAACCTGAGCGGCAGCAAGCCGAGTTTGCAGGCTCCGCAATCCGAAGACGACGCAGTGCGCGTGATGACCTGTCACGCTTCAAAGGGGCTGGAGTTTCCGTGTGTAGTGGTTGCCGGGCAGACGCTCACGCAGGCGCGTGAAGAGATGTGGCTGCCCGATGAACTGCAGCCGAGCGATGAGGACGAACGCGCGCAGGCCGATGCGCTGCTCTTTGTCGGCGTGACGCGGGCTAAACGCGCCGTCGTCGTGTCGTGCGCTGAAACACGCAGCGGAACCGAACGCGCCCGGTCACGCGCTCTGACACCGCTGCTTGAACGCTGGCAGCAGTTGTTTTCAATTCCCGCAGTCAACTGGTCTGCGCCTGTGGCTGAACGCGACCGGATCGTGATTGAACCGCTCTGGGGCGGGTCGCAGCCGCCCAGGCTTTTTGCCGGATCGCTCGATGAAAGTTCGTGCGCGGTTCGCACGTATCTTGAAAATTACATTGACATCACTTTCCCGGCCAGCCTGCGCTCGCTCTATCCGGTCTTTTATTCATCGCTGCGCGCCGCGCTTGAAACCATCGTGCAGCGCCTGCACGAAAGCAGCGCCGCAGTGAGCGCCGACGAGGCCGCAGTGATCTTCACCACCAGATTCACGAGAGCCGAAGTCAGCGAGCATCCGCATTATCAGCTTTATCTGGATGCCGGAATTGCTTACACCGCACGCTTTGCCGAGGTCTTTGCTCCGCAGGCGCGCGTGAGTGAATTTTTTGATCCGGCTGAACTGCTGGCCGACACGCGCATGCTGCCGCTGCGGTTTGATCTGGTGTCGAGCTTTCGCACGGCTGACGGGCTGGCGCACATCATCGTCTTTCGTCCTGAATCGCTCGCCAAAGCTGCTTCAAAAGGCAACGCGACGGAACTGGTCTGGAGCGGTTTGAAAACAGCGCACCGCCTGGCTTTCGTGCTGCTGCGCAATCGCCTGCCTGAATTGCAGCCATGGGTTTATTCAGCCGCTGACGGCGTGCTGTACAGATTGCTGTGGAATCGCCGCCCGGACAATATGACGACCGAAGCCGAGCGCGTGACTGAACGCTGGCGGGCCATCACGCACGGCAGATTTGAAACGAAGCTGAACGAACGCAACTGCGACCGCTGCCCGTCACGCATTGCCTGCCCGCACTGGCTCGATGCCATCTGAACTGGTGTTGCTCGCCGCACTTTTTCCCGCCGCAATCTCTTTTCTTCAATCAGTGCCGTATAATCTGCCCGTCATTTCAATCCGTAAAATTCTGGCGGCAGACCCATGACCCGAAAAACACTTTCGCTCCTGATCATCATTCTGGCAGCGCTGTTTGCTGCGGTGCAGTTTCGCGCTGGCAGCGCACACGCGCAGATGAAAGTTGATTTCATCCGCGACATTCAGCCGATCTTTCAGACTTCGTGCGCGCCGTGTCATTCCGGTGACAAACCGAAAGGCGAGCTGCGACTCGACAGCAAAGCAACGGCAATGAAAGGCGGCATCTCAGGCGCGGCCATCATTCCCGGCAACAGCGCAGGCAGCCGACTGATGCAGCGCATTCTCGGCGCAGGCGGCGAAAAGCGCATGCCGCTCGGTCGTGACCCGCTCAGTCCCGCACAGATTGAACTGATTCGCCGCTGGATTGATGAAGGCGCAGTCTGGCCTGATGAAGCGAACATCTCAAACTCTCAATCTCAAATCTCAAATCTCAAATCTCCAATTTCAAATCACCGGGCTTTCATCCCGCCCGTGCGTCCCGCGCTGCCCGAAGTCAGAAACAAGGCGTGGGCGCGCAATCCGATTGACCGCTTCATTCTCGCCAGGCTTGAACGAGAGAACCTCGCGCCTTCTTCTGAAGCCGACAGGGTGACACTGCTGCGACGCCTGAGCCTTGATCTGACGGGACTGCCGCCGACGCCTGAAGAGGTTGATGCTTTCGTCAGAGATCGCAGCCCGCAGGCGTATGAAAAGCAGGTTGAGCGACTGCTCGCTTCGCCGCATTACGGCGAACGCTGGGGCCGTCACTGGCTCGATGCAGCGCGTTATGCCGATTCGGATGGTTATGAAAAGGACAAGCTGCGGCAGGTCTGGTTCTATCGTGACTGGGTGATCAATTCGCTCAATCAGGACAAGCCCTACGATCAGTTCATCATCGAACAGATTGCCGGTGATCTGCTGCCCGATGCGACGCAGGAGCAGATTGTGGCGACGGGCTTTCTGCGCAATTCGATGATCAATGAAGAGGGCGGCGTTGACCCTGAACAGTTCAGAATGGAAGCGATGTTCGACCGCATGGATGCGATTGGCAAAAGCATCCTCGGCCTGACGATTCAGTGCGCGCAGTGTCACAACCACAAATTCGACCCGCTGCGGCAGGAAGAGTATTACCGGATGTTCGCCTTTCTGAACAATTCGCACGAAGCGAACGTCGCCGTTTACACGCCCGCAGAGCAGATGAAGCGCGCAAACATCATTTCGCAGACGCGCGAAATCGAAGCGAAGCTGCGGGAGATCAGACCCGACTGGCCGCAGCGCATGGCTGAATGGGAACAGGCAGCCAGCAAAGATCAGCCCGAATGGAAGATTGTGCAGCCGGTCGTTGAAGACATCTCAACCGGTGGTCAGCGTTACCTGTCGCTGAATGATTCATCGTTTCTGGCGCAGGGTTACGCGCCAACGAAACATCGCGTGAAGATGATCGTCAGCACCGATGTGCAGAACATTACCGCATTTCGTCTGGAACTGCTCAACGATCCGAACCTGCCGCTTGGCGGCCCCGGTCGTTCAATTTGGGGAACAGGCGCGCTGACCGAATTTGAAGTTGAAGCCGCACCCGCAAACGATCCGAGGAAAATCGAAAGAATCAAATTAGTCAAAGCCACCGCCGATTACAATCAGCCTGAACGCGAACTCGAACCGATCTTCAACGACAAAAGCAATCGTCGCCGCGTGACCGGCCCGGTTGAGTTTGCGATTGACGGCAAAGATGAAACTGCGTGGGGCATTGATACCGGGCCGGGATTGCGCAACGTGCCGCGCAAGGCCGTGTTTATTGCCGAAAAGCCGATTGCCTTTGCGGGCGGCACGATTCTGAATATTTATCTGAAGCAGAATCACGGCGGCTGGAACAGCGACGACAATCAGAACAACAACCTGGGCCGGATGCGACTGTCAATCACGACCGCGCCCGATGCGAAAGCCGATCCGCTGCCCGCAGGCGTGCGCGAGATTCTTGCGCTTCCGCGTGAGCAGCGCACAAAGGCGCAGGTTGAAACGGTCTTCAGTTACTGGCGCGCGACTGTGCCGGAGTGGGCTGAGTACAACCGGCAGATCGCTGAATTGTGGAAGCAGCATCCCGAAGGCTCATCGCAACTCGTACTCAGCGAACGCGCCGCACTGCGCGATACGCACATGCTCAAACGCGGCGACTTTCTGAAACCTGACAAGACAGTGACGCCGGGCGTTCCGGCGTTTCTGAATCCGCTGCCCGCAAACGCTCCGGCCAGTCGCCTGACGTTTGCGAAATGGCTGGTTGATCGCAATTCGCCAACGACTGCGCGCGCCATCGTCAATCGCATCTGGCAGGCGTATTTCGGCACGGGCATCGTCGCCACTTCAGAAGACCTGGGCCGACAGAGCGAAGCGCCATCGCATCCTGAACTGCTCGACTTTCTGGCTGTCGAACTGATGGAGAAGGGCTGGAGCCTGAAAAATATTCACCGGTTGATTGTCAACTCGGCAACATATCGTCAGTCATCACGAATCACGCCGGAACTTTATGCGAAAGATCCGTACAATCGTCTGCTCGCGCGCGGCCCGCGTTTGCGCGTTGAAGGCGAAATCGTGCGCGACATCGCGCTCGCGGCGAGCGGCCTGCTCAATCCAAAAGTCGGCGGGCCGAGCGTCTTTCCGCCTTCGCCCGATTTTCTGTATCAGCCTCCGGCAAGTTACGGCCCGAAGGTCTGGGCGGAAGAGAAGGGCGAGAATCGGTATCGCCGGGCGATTTATACGTTTCGTTATCGCTCGGTTCCGTATCCGGTGCTGCAAACCTTTGACGCGCCGAACGGCGACATTTCCTGTGTGCGTCGCGCCCGCTCAAACACGCCATTGCAGGCGCTGACAACGCTCAATGAAACGCTCTTTCTCGAAGCCGCCCGCGCGCTGGCGCTGAAGACATTGCGTGAAAGCGGGCCGACCGATGCACAGCGAATCACTTACGCCTTTCGCCGCGTGCTGGCGCGCACTCCGACGCAGGCCGAAGCCGCAGAACTGCTTGGGCTGCTGAACAGACAGCGCGAAAGATTTGCTGCCGGTGAACTGAATCCCTGGAATCTGGCGACGAGCGATCCTGATAAACCATTTCGCCTGCCGAAGGGCGCAACGATGGATCAGATGGCCGCGTGGACGGCTGTTTCACGAGTGCTGCTCAATCTGGATGAAGCGATCACGAAGGAGTGAAACCGATGAAACAGAATTACGGACAGGATGAAGGAACGACAAAGATCAGCCGTCGCTGGTTCATTGAGCAGTGCGGCGTCGGGCTGGGGGCGGTGGCGCTCAATCATCTGCTGGCAGGTTCAGGTTATGCGCAGCAGGCCGTGAATCCGCTCGCGCCGAAGCCGCCGCATTTTGCGCCGAAAGCGAAGAACGTCATCTTCCTGTTTATGGCCGGAGCGCCGAGCCATCTGGAGATGTTCGATTACAAACCGCAACTGGCGAAATTCAGCGGCACGCTGCCGCCGCCCGATCTGCTGAAGGGTTATCGCGCCGCGTTCATCAATCCGAACTCAACGCTGCTTGGGCCGAAGTTCAAATTTGCGAAGCACGGCCAGTGCGGCACTGAGCTTTCCGAACTGCTGCCGCACACGGCGACCATTGCTGATGACATTGCGATTGTGAAATCAATGGTCACTGATGCGTTCAATCACGCGCCGGGGCAGTTGCTGATGAATACGGGTTCGATGATTTTCGGGCGACCGGGCATGGGCGCGTGGGTTGTTTACGGACTGGGCAGCGAATCACAGGATCTGCCTGCCTTCGTGGTCTTCAGCACCGGCAGCAAGGGGCCGAGCGGCGGCAACAGTTGCTGGGGCAGCGGCTTTCTGCCGACGGTTTATCAGGGCGTGCAGTTTCGCAACGTGGGCGATCCGGTGCTTTATTTATCGAATCCGCGCGGCGTTGATGAAAAGCTGCAGCGCGATTCGCTCGACACGATTGGCCGACTCAACAGAATGCGGCTGAAGGTGACGGGCGATCCTGAAATCGCCACGCGGATCAATTCGTTCGAGATGGCTTTCAGAATGCAGTCATCCGCGCCTGAACTGATGGACATTGCGAAGGAGCCGAAACACATTCTGGAAATGTACGGCGCTGAACCGGGCAAACCTTCGTTTGCGAACACGGTGCTGATGGCGCGGCGACTGGTCGAACGCGGCGTGCGCTTCGTGCAGATTTTTCACGAAGCGTGGGATCAGCACGGCAATCTGGTCAAAGACATTACAAAGAACTGCCGCGACACCGATCAGGCCTGCGCGGCGCTGATCAAAGACCTGAAGCAGCGCGGAATGCTGAAGGATACGCTCGTGGTCTGGGGCGGGGAATTCGGACGGACGCCGATGGTGCAGGGCGGCGATGACGGGCGCGATCATCATCCGAATGCGTTCACGATGTGGCTGGCCGGTGGCGGCGTGAAGCCGGGCATCACGCTTGGACAGACTGACGAACTCGGATTCAATGTGGTCGAAGATCGCGTACACGTGCACGACCTGCACGCGACGCTGCTGCACCTGCTCGGCTTCGATCACGAAAAACTGACTTATCGTTTTCAGGGGCGGGATTTCAGGCTGACCGATGTCCACGGCACGCTGGTGAAGAAGCTGCTGGCCTGACGGAATAAATAAAAATGCTCTGCTCGGTGGGCGGTGAGCAGAGCATTGCGGGGGAAATTGAGCCGGGGAGAGAAAAAGTTACTGGACTTTAGTCACCCTCTCAGCCTGCTGTCCTTTAGGCCCCTGGATCAGCTCGAATTCGACAGTCATGCCTTCATCAAGCGTTTTGAAGCCCTGCATCTGAATGGCAGAGTAATGCACGAAGACATCACCGCCGCCATCAGGCTGTTCAATAAAGCCGTAGCCTTTGCTGTTATTGAACCATTTGACCTTGCCTTGTTTCTTGTCTGCCATGGTGAACTAATCCTCCTGGGTTTGACTTGAACGAGCCTTTAAGGAGCTCGTCGGGGTTGTTACACAAGTCCCGCTCGCTCAGTAATCAAAAGGGGCCAGGCCCTGTCTCTGCCGTCAATGATGACTGCCGGGCTGGTGAAGCTGATAGCTGGGTGTTGCGGGGCAATCCTCACACTGAATGCGCCCAAAGCCTTTGCAAAACAAAAGCCGCAACCTCAGTCGAGAGTCCCGATTCTCGACTCAGGTTGCGGCTCCGGGTTGGAAAGACTTCGGGGCAATGCACAACAAACTACAGTTACCTTGAATGTTGCCAGGTAAAAGTGGACGAAAGGAGCGCCTTGTCAGTGCTACGATACAACTGCTGGTAGCTCAAGGCAGCGCGCATACTAAGTGACGCCAGTTTTATGTGTCAAGCGGAAATGAAATAAATCCAGGACAATTCTCAGAGTTTTTTTACGGCTGCGACAGGAGGTGAAATTGAACGGCCTGACCGACGAGGATAAATAATCGGGCCGGATCGGCGGCCTCTCCCGAATGAAATGTTGACACCTTGAAATGGAAAGCCGTAGCATACTGTTGTCCTTGCAGTTCCCCTTCTTTTCAGCACGAGGTGATTTCATCAGGCTGGCCGTGATGACCTGAAAATCAGGCTCTGAGCTTTGGTCGCTCGCGCCAGCGGTCGGCTGTTCGTTCATTCGGCGGCAGGCCGGGTCAGAGATGCAGGGAACAGTCGTCCTGTGACTGAGATGAACGAACAGTGCCGATTTGAATGTAATTTGTTTCCCCGTTGATTCGCCGTGCAGCGGCGCTTGTTGCAGACAGACACAGCTTACCGGAAGGTTGTCAGCTTATGAGCAGTTCAACACAAACAACCACGCCCCCTCCTCCCGCGATCCCTGACAAACTCTTCTTCAAAATCGGAGAAGTGTGTGACCTGGTCGGTGTCCAGGCTCATGTTCTGCGTTACTGGGAATCGGAATTTCCGATGCTGCAGCCACAGAAGAACCGGGCAGGCCAGCGCACCTATCGGCGCAAGGATGTCGAAATGGCCCTGCGGATCAAGGAACTGCTCTACGATGAAGGTTTCACGATTGCGGGAGCCAGAAAAAAACTGATGAATGAAGGCCGCGGCCCGGCCACCCGTCTGAAAATAGTGACAGTCGCTGACCCGGTAACAGAATCCCTTACCCTGCCAGCCGCCCCTGCGGCTGAACTTCCGGGCAGGGATTCCTTCCCGCTGACAACTTCCCGCCCGCTCTCACGCGACGCGCTGCTGCGACTGCGGCTGATGCTGGAAGACTTATTGACAGAACTCAAGCGGGACAGCTAAGATAGCCTGCCTTCGTAATAAGCTGTCAGGTTGTCTGATTGAGAATAATTCAATTCGTCAGCTTCCTTTCGGTTCTCTCTCCTTTTGGTTGTTCTTCTCTTTCATCGGGACGTGGCGCAGCCTGGTAGCGCGCTTGCTTGGGGTGCAAGAGGCCGTGGGTTCGAATCCCGCCGTCCCGACCATTTTTTTCAATGATTTACAGGCATCTTCAGGATGCCTGTTCTGCTTTGCGGACACATTTGCGGACACATTGGGATTCATCTGTATATTTTCCGGCAATGCAAAAGCAGTGAACAGAAACGCTGCTGATAACCACAGCACCGAACCAGTTGTTCCCGCTGTGCTGATCGCTGTCGAAACAGGTTTCCCGGTCTTTTGTTCCACGTACTCAACCATCCACAGCCTCAGCTTGATTGCGAGCAGATGTTCTCACGTGCCAACTTTAATAAGGCCATTTCCAGTCGCGGATCTCAGGCAGGTCATCACCGTGTTGGCGAATATAATATTGATGTTCGATCAGCTTATCGCGCATCGCCTGCTTGATGTGCGCGACTCTGGCTCCCAATTGCGCGACACGATCAATCACGTCTATTGCGAGGTGGAAGCGGTCGAGATCGTTTAGCACCGTCATGTCGAAGGGCGTGGTGGTTGTGCCCTCCTCTTTGTACCCGCGTACATGAAGGTTCCGGTGGTTCGTCCGCCGGTAGATCAGCCGGTGAATCAGCCACGGATAGCCATGAAAGGCGAAGATGATTGGCTTGTCGATCGTGAAAAGAGAGTCAAAATCCTTGTCAGATAAGCCGTGCGGATGTTCGCTCGCGGGTTGGAGCGTCATCAAATCAACCACATTGATTACCCGAATCTTCAAATCAGGGAATTGCTGGCGAAGAATATCCACAGCGGCGAGCGTTTCAAGCGTCGGAATGTCTCCGGCGCAGGCCATCACCACATCCGGCTCCGCACCCTGATCATTGCTCGCCCATTCCCAGATGCCTATGCCAGCGGTGCTGTGTTTGATCGCCGCATCCATGTCCAGCCACTGATGAGCGGGCTGTTTGCCAGCGACGATCACGTTGACATAGTGGCGGCTCCGCAAACAATGATCGGTCACGGAAAGCAGTGTATTGGCGTCGGGCGGAAGATAAACCCGGACGACTTCCGCCTTTTTATTGACGACGTGATCTATGAAGCCGGGGTCCTGGTGGCTGAAACCGTTGTGATCCTGCCGCCAGACGTGCGATGTCAGCAGATAGTTGAGCGAAGCAATCGGGCGACGCCAAGGGATGTGGCGCGTAGTCTTCAGCCACTTGGCATGCTGATTGAACATCGAATCAACGATATGGATGAACGCTTCGTAACAGTTGAAGAATCCGTGACGACCTGTCAGAAGGTAGCCTTCAAGCCAGCCCTGACAGAGATGTTCGCTCAAAATCTCCATCACCCGGCCATCCGGCGAGAGATGGTCATCCCCAGGCAAAGTAGCGCCTGTGAAGACACGGTTCGTTACTTCAAAGAGAGCGTTAAGACGGTTCGAGGCAGTTTCGTCCGGCCCCATCACCCGAAAATTCCGGCTGTCGGCATTGCGCTTCATCACGTCGCGCAAGAAGCATCCCATCGCGCGCGTCGCCTCCGCCTCAACCGTTCCCGGTTTGGGAACGTCAACTGCGTAATCGCGGAAATCCGGCATCTTCAAATCTCTGAGCAGAAGCCCGCCGTTGGCATGAGGATTAGCTCCCATGCGGCGCTCGCCCTTCGGGGCCAACTCAGCCAATTCCGCCATCAATTTTCCGTTCTCATCGAAAAGCTCTTCGGGCTTGTAGCTCCGCAGCCACTCTTCCAGCATCCTCAGATGTTCAGGCTTGCTCGCCAACTCCGCTAACGGGACTTGGTGTGAGCGGAACGAATTTTCAGTCGGTAAACCGTCTACCTCTTTTGGCCCTGTCCACCCTTTCGGCGAGCGAAGCACAATCATCGGCCACTGTGGACGTTCAGCGAAGCCGTTTTCACGCGCCTCGCGCTGAATCGTTTGAATTTCAGCGATCACAGCGTCAAGCGTTCCGGCCATCAGTTGATGCATCGCTTCCGGTTCACCGCCTGCGACGAAATATGGTTTATGACCATAGCCAATCATCAGACTCGCAAGTTCTTCGTTGCTCAACCGCGCCAGCACCGTCGGATTGGCGATCTTGTAGCCGTTCAGGTGCAGGATGGGAAGGACGGCTCCGTCATGAACGGGGTTCAGAAATTTGTTGGAGTGCCAACTCGCGGCCAGCGGCCCCGTCTCCGCCTCACCATCACCAATGACGCACGCAGCCAGCAGATCGGGATTATCGAAGACCGCGCCGTAGGCGTGCATCAGCGAGTATCCGAGTTCGCCGCCTTCGTTGATCGAGCCGGGAGTCTCAGGGGAAGCGTGGCTGGGAATGCCGCCGGGAAATGAAAACTGCTTAAAGAGCCTCTCCATCCCTTCAGCATCTGGTGAGACGTTGGGATAGAACTCGCTGTAGGTTCCCTCCAGATAGGTATTGGCAACCATGCCGGGGCCGCCGTGGCCGGGGCCACAGACGTAAATCACGTTCAGATCATTCTTCCTGATCAAACGATTGAGGTGAACATAAATAAAATTCAGCCCTGGCGTCGTTCCCCAATGACCAAGCAGTCTGCGCTTGACGTGCTCGATCTTCAGCGGCTCGCGCAGCAGCGGATTGTCGGACAGGTAAATCTGACCGACTGACAGATAGTTCGCCGCGCGCCACCAGGCGTTCATCCGTCGCATCTCTTCCACACTCAGTGGTTGTGCTTCTTTCATTTCAATAACAGCCATCTTTTCGTGATCTCCCCTGGTCTTCGCTCAAACCTGTTTGCCCAACAGAAAGTGCCTGATCATCCCTCGCTTTTTTCCCTTGCAGCAGAGGCGCGTCCATGCCAGCCGACGATGGTGCGAAAGATCAGCGGCGGCAGCACCAGCATCTGCACAACCGGTACGAATCCAACCTTGAGCAATGGTATCAGCGGCATTCGTGACGTATACGCCCATTGGCTGCCGACAAAGACAGCCAGCCATTCGATGCTGACGCTGATGAACAGTCCGGCAAGCAGCATCATGGCATAGCCAGTCGTCATCGGCTGTACAAACCAATCTCGCTGACGAGTGACGGCCCAACCAACTGCATAGATCAACAGCACCAGGAATCCATCTCCCACCGCTGCCAGTCCGCAATGCCACCATACCAGACTCAAATTCTCCATCCCCACGTAGAGCGGCGACTGAGCAATCTCCCAGACGTAGTTGATCAGAACTGCAATCACAAACAATCGCGGGAGGAACCAGGCTGATTTTATCTGCGGTATCTCGGTGTTTGTCATGTCACTATTCACGCTCAGTTCTCTCTCAGCTTCTCTCCGCGTACCGCCAGAATGATGTCCAGAAACACGGTCTCGACATTGGTGATATGAAAGCCGACGGCGATGGCCGTTTCCACGGTGCAGCGATTCATCTCAGTTCCGTTGCGGCGCGTGAAAAGCGTCATCAAATCGAGGGTGAGACCTAGAATGGGATTGCGGCTGCGGACATGCTCGAACATCAGCAGCTTCCCGCCGGGGCGCAACACGCGGTGAATTTCTCGAAATGCCTGCTGAGGGTCAGGCACCGAACACATCGTGCAGGAGGTCGTTACCGTGTCGAACGATTCATCGGCAAAGCACAGTTTGAGCGCATCCGCGCGCACAAACTGAAGCTGCCCCGAATAATTCCTTCTGCGTGAATCAGCGCGTCGCAGCATCTCTTCGCTGATGTCAATGGCGACAATTTCACGGCCTGGCGGGAAGTGCCGGATGTCCATCCCCGTTCCCACAGCAATGAACAGCGATTTTCCGGTCATTTCACGAAAGAGCAATTCCCGCGCTGGCCCTCGCCGCAAGTCAGAGGCCTCGAACGTATCGTAAAGCCTGGCCCGCTTGTCCCAGATTGTCGCCACTGACGCTCTCATCTTGCATTGTACTCTGCACATAAACACTTCCTGCACCTGATTGCATACAGTCTGAGCAGGATGAAGATGACGCCACCGCCCAAAGCGCCGATCATTAAAGCGGAGGAACTGCTCAGGCTGACTCCGGCCAGTTCGAGCAGACAAACCATCATTGGGATGATCATCGCCGCAACCATCGAGGGAACCATGCTCTCAATCGAGCCGAGAACCGGCGCGACGGCGCGCGCAAGCAGCATCTGCACGAACATCGCAACGGTCATTCCCGCCAGCAGTGTGAAAACAATATGCCACCCCAGATGATGAACCAGGTGCATGATCCAGGTCGCCGTCACCCCCACCACGATCAGAAACAGACAATCACCGCAATTGAAGATGACGGCGCGGAATCTGGCGGTCGCTGCAAGGTCGTCGGATTGCCCGTCCTGCTTTGTCGGAACAGCATCTTTCTCCATTTTGCCCTCTGCCTGTTAGCGGTTTCTTGCCACCTCAACTCTCGTTTTCCCGTCGTTGTACGCTGACCAGTTCAACCGCCACTTCAAGATTCGCTGCGACTGTCAGCACGTGGTTCGGCGCCACACGCACCCAGTCACTCGTTTGTTCGGTCAATCGCTCGGAAGCAATGATTACTGCGCGTTCGCCCGCATCGGTTTCGCTCGGATGGTTGTTACTGTCAGGGCATAGGAACTTTCTGCTCGTCGCATAGTAGAGAGAAGCGGGTTCCAGTCTTTGATCGGAGACGTAGCGAATTGCAGCCAGACTCTGTCCATCGGTCACCGCAAAGTTGTAATAAGACGGGCCGACGATTTCGGTTTCGAGCGTCAATTGCTCAAGGCGCTCAACCGTCCTGACCAGCAACTGCCCGAGTTCTCTGGCTGACGCGCTTCGCTCCGTATCTTCGAGCAGGTTGAGAAAGACGGCGAAGGCATGCTCCGAATCAGTCGTCCCCTGAATTGCGTGATAAAGATGATCCGGCAGCGACTGCTGCACCCGGCGCTTGATTTGGTTGAAGCCTTCGACCGTGCCGTTGTGCATCCAGAGATAACGACCGAACTGGAACGGATGGCAATTCGCTTCCGCCACCTGCATTCCCGGCGAGGCAGCACGGACGTGTGCGAAAAAACAGGGCGACTTCACATGCTCTGCCAGACGCTGTAAGTTCCGATTACTCCAGGCTGGCGTGAGACTGGTAAAGACGCATGGCGTCTGACTGATTTCAGGCTGATACCAGCCGACGCCGAAACCATCACCGTTGAGCGGTTCCCTGCGTTCTCTGGCCTTGTAGCTCTGGAGAATGAGCGAGTGCCCAGGCCGATAAAGCAGATCAGCGAGCATAATCGGGCTACCTGTGTAGCAAAGAAATCTGCACATCTGTTTCCTGCTCCGGCTCCGTTTGAGCCTTCTTCACATAATCATCCGTATGCCGCTGAAACTCGGCGTGGCAGGCTTCTGAACAGAAGTAGTAGACATCACCCTCGATAGTGAGCGTGTGCATCGCCTTCCGTTCATCGAGCTGCATGTTGCAAACCGGATCAGTGATCATAAGTTCTGTCACTTTCGTAACCTGTCTCAGCGTCTGGGCGGGGGAGGTTAGTCAATCGTCCGTTCGACCTTCACCCCCGTCGCGGCTTCAACCGCGGCCAGAATCGCTTGGTAGTTGCTTTTATCCAGATGGAGCAACGCGAACTCTCCCTGACCCGCGCTGTTCTTGTACTGGATGGTCAGGAAGTGTTTCTTCCCCTTGGTGAAAAGCAACGGCCAAGCCAGCAGCAATCCCGACACATAACGCGGGCGTGAAGTCCGTTCGTAGAGAAGACTGGTTACCTGCGGCTTTTCCACTTTGACTAACTCGGAGCCTCTCGACAGAAAACGGATTCCGCCGTTCTGCTTGTCAATCTCTAATTCGCCTTCGATTTCGTCAGCCTTCTTCTCGGCAGTCTTGACGTACTTCACATCCTTGAACTGGTCTGTAACCTTGGACTGCGCCAGGACTGCGCCAGACAGATTGAAGACAAGAGCAAGAGCACAGGCTGTTGCCGATAATTTCTGTGTTGTTGCGATGCAAGTATTTTTCACGATCATAAAACCTCCTTATTACGTGTTGAGTCCATCAGCATCCTCTCTCGATTCGCGAGCGGCCTTCGCACATTCCGGGTCGCACGGGCACACATAACTCCCGGACAGGTAACGTTCCAGCAGCAGGCTGATCAGCCGCTGCGGGTCTGCGTCGTAAATGACCTCCGCTCCGGTCTTTTTGCCGAGCGTGCTTTCCAGCGCCGGCAGCGCAGTCGTGATGCCCCCAGTGCCTGTCAGCACCCCAATCAGCTTGCCTTCCTCATAAGCAATCGAGAATTCGCCCAGCGTGCCGGAACGCCCGCCGACCACGACCACAATGTTGCAGCTTCTGATGTTGATTAACTCGCGCCCCATCAGCCCCAGCCCGGTAAAAATCAGCACGTCATACTCTTTGTAAGGAGAGTCAAAAGTCTCGACGTGCTCCTTCAAACTCATGGCGGGCGAGATGCCGATGACATGCCCGCTGACCTCCTTTGCTCCGAGTACGGCTTCGTGCGGCAACCCCGGACAGGCTCCCGTCAGCAGGCAGCAACCGTTCTCAGCGATTGCTCGCCCAAGCTCCCGGCATAAGTCCAAATTCGATACCGCAAGGTCGCCGCCCGCTGATCCCATCACACCGAATCTGATTTGTGCTTTGCTGAAGGGGTCGCGCGTAATCTGGAAAGTGCCGGAGCGCGTGCTTTCGATTGGACGATTCATTGTTCCCCCTCCTTCCAGTCCCCTTCTTTCACGCCAAGCTCAGCCAGTTTCCGCCGCATCTCTTTCAGGCACATCTGCTCGCAATCATCCACCGGCTGATCGAAGCCATGCCGGTGGATGATCTTGATATTCAGGCTGACTTCGGAACGCATCTTCCGCTTGGGCGCATAATGAATGGCGCGGTCGAAGGGCTGAATTTCATAAGTGGTGGGCCGCTCCTCCGTCGGCATGATCCACTCGGCGATTCGCTTCAGGTCTTGAAAAACCTCTTCGCAATGCGGGCATCCAGGTAACACTTCGTTTCCCGGATGTTCGTGCGTTCCTTCAAGCTCAAGGTCGAAGCCGACTTTGACGATCTGGTGGTTGACCACCAGATTCTCCGGCCACACTTCGTAACAGACTTTGTGTCTTTGAATCAGGTCTCTCAACTGTTTGATGGTCTCTTCCTGCTCCATAACGTGACCTCCGATCTGCCTGCTCCTGACAACGCAACTTGCTTTTTTCAGAGCAGGCCGTTCATCTCCGTCACCAGTTTTTTAAGATCAGCGGCGCTCTCTTTGATGCGCTGTAAATCGGCGTGCAAGCAGCTTGCTTTGAACTGCTCAATGCGTTCTTCGAGCGTTTCTATCATCATTCCAAGCAGGCGGCACAAACCCAGAACCTGCGAGATCCGCGACTGAAGCTTTGGTTCCACATACTCATGCTCATCACGCTGATCCGTCCAACTCTGGTATTCCCAGTCCGCTCGCAACGTGCCAAGACTCTGGTTCAACTTTCCCAGATGGACGAGGCAGCCCTGATGTGACGCCACCGTGCTCGCTATCGAACCCGGTTTGGCGACACAGCAACACTTCGCGGCCAAATGCGCCTCTCCATTCCGGCAATCACACTCGGTCGGGATTGCTTCCAGCGCTTCCTGCAAATGCATTGCATCGAAGTAGACATCTTGAAATTTCTGAAGCAGGCTCATAACTCCCTCCTTTGATCTGAAGGCTCACTTTGCCGAGTCGCCTTTCGGCGCGTAATAACCGGTGCGTGTGCGAGCCACGTACCTGGTCTTGCTTTCACTTTGATTCACCACGACCTGGAGCTTGCGCCATTTGCCATCGCTCTTTGCGTCGTTCGGATAGTAGCCGAGGCTGTATTGATGGCCGACCTCGCCGGCAATCGTCCGCATCGTCTCCTGGCACTCTTCCACATTGGTCGGAAAGTGGGCGCTCGCTCCGGTAATCTCAGCGAGTTTGGCAAGCTCCAAGCGCGGCGAGTCGCCGCCGCGCATCCCGAAACTGCGCATGCCTACAGACTCGAACATACCGACCGTGTAGACCAGCACTCCCGCCTCTTCCACACGCTCGACCAGACTCCGAAACGAGGTGCGGCTGCTGTTGTCTTCACCATCGGTGATCACTACCAGCACTCGCTTGCGGTGCTTTGCTTGTTTGAGATGGTCGAGCGCAAAGCCAATCGCATCCCAGAGCGCCGTTTCGCCGCCAGCGCGCAAACCGAGAATCGAGTTTTGCAGCCGATGCTTATCCGCGATGAAGTCGGCCACCAACTCGACTTTTTTGTTGAAGGTGACGATGAAGGCTTCGTCCTCTTCCGTCCCTTCGTCCACGACGTGAACGGCGGCGCGATAAACATCACCGATCATGTCCATCATGCTGCCGCTGCGATCCAGCACGAGTCCCCAGCAAACCGGCATTTCTTCGGTGCTGAAAAAATTGAGCGGCTGCTCGACGCCGTTTTCGTAGACCTTGAAGTCTTCGCGCTTCAACCCCAGAACCGCCTTCCCTTTTTGATCCGTCACGGTCACGCTCAGTGACACCAGTTCCGTAGACACCTTGATCGTCGCAGGGTCTTGGGGCTGCTGCTCGTGCTTGTGCTCCTGAGCAAAGGCAGGCCAGCTAAACATCAAGGCGAGCGCCAGCAAGATCACCGCTGTTTGAATTGTGCTTCCGAACTTCATCACGCCTCCTCGCGCTCATGCGCACTGACATTAGTCGGAGATGCGTCCGGCCGACGGGCGCTCCTTCGGCGTCTGTAGCTCCTGAATCAAAGTGATGGCCTTCAAATGCTGCTCGTGCGTGAGGGCAGTAACGGCCTTGAGAACCGCCTCGATCATCCGAATCTTCACGTCGGTCGTGATCGCTTCGGCCTCTCGCACCTTCGCGCGTACCGCGTCAAGATCAATATTGTCGCGGGTCAGTAATCGTTGCAGTTCGGCATCCGTCACATCCCGGTCGGCCAGCCTTTGCACGCTGTACTTTTGATATTCGTAGGCGATCTCTTCCAGCGCCGTTCGTTGTTTATCCGCCAGTTGAAGCTGGTCGGCGAGGCGCAGAAAGAAGTTCGTCTCCAGACCTAACTGCATCAGTCCGGGGGCGATCAGGCTCATCCCGCGCCCCAATTGCACTTCTTGTTTTGCTGGCCCGCCAGGAGGCTTCTGCTGGGCGAAGGTAAAGACGCTGCTGAGCGTCACCATCGCCAACACTAAAATTGATCTTCTCATTGTTCTCACACTCCTCTTCATTGCTTTGCAACTGAGCGTTTGCTCAGCGTGACTTGCACATTGCCGGGCTGCGCGAGCCGGTCATCGCGGTGAAACTTCGACGGATAGACCCGCGCCCAGACGTAGTCGTAAGCCTGTGCCGGCAGTTCCTCCTTCAATTGGAAGTTATAGGCTTTCGCTCCGCCAACCTTGTCCTCATAGCTGACGATCTCAAACCGGAAGCGTTCTGAATGGCTGAAGTTCTGAATATCGCTGTAACGCCAGAAACGCGCGTCCGTCTGCGATTCAAAAACTACACGATCACCGTATATCTTGAGCGTGCCTGAACAACCGCCGAAGGTGTGCAGATGCTTCACCGGGATGGCGAACAGTGGCGTGCCCTCGCTCTGCGGCGGCACGCTGGTGACCAGTGGATGCGTTGCTTTCTCCAACAACAGGGCGCTGATCTCAGGCGCGATCCGTCCTTCCAGCAGCCTGAATTTGAAAATGCGGTCGCGCCCGGCCATCCGTTTCTGATCTTCATAAGTCATCAGTTCCAGTTCGATGGGCGATACCACTGTAATCTGCTGGATTTCAACGTACTCCCAGATGCGCGCATCGCGCCTGTGCTCGGTTTTGTACTCAATCCTCTCCGGCGTGATGAGCAGCTTTCCCCGGCAGTTACGCAAGGTGTGCGCGTGCTCTACGGAAAACTCATAGCTCTGTGCCGCGGCGGGCTGCGCGGCACAGAAGATTATTGCGAACAAAATAAAACTCAGTCTGCACATACTTCCTCCCTCAATGGTTGCGCCGCACGGCAGCCAGATTCGGCAGCTTCCGGCATCATTAATCCGTCATGAATCTCCAGCACACGGTGCGTCGCTGCCGCTGCCTCGGGGTTGTGTGTGACCATCAAGATGGTCTGTCCCTGCTCGTTGAGCGAACGCAGCAGGCTGATGAGTTCGTCTCCCGTCCTGCTGTCCAGATTGCCAGTCGGTTCGTCGGCCAGAATCAGCGGCGGTTCATTGACGAGCGCCCGTGCGATAGCCACACGGCCCTGTTCGCCCCCAGACAACTGGCTGGGCAGCCGGTCAAACTTGTCGCCCAACCCCACTCGCTCCAACGCTGTCTGCGCTTTCATTCTCTTTTCCTGCGTGTTCAGCTTCGTGATCACCAGCGGCAGCATCACGTTTTCAAGCGCGGTGAGGTACGGCAGCAGGTGATGTTGCTGAAAGACGAAGCCGAGGTATTCGCGGCGGAAGTCGGCGCGCCGCTCTTCCGACAGCCCGTAAACATCAACCTCATCAATGATCACGCGCCCGTCGGTCGGCTGACTCATTGCGCCGATGATTGAAAGCAAAGTGGTCTTGCCTGAACCGGACGGCCCCATCAGCGCGACGAACTCGCCCTCTTCAATTTCAGTGCTGATGCCGCGCAGCACCGTTGTGCGGCTGGATGCGCCGTTTGGCTGGTAAGCCTTCGTGACATTCTCGATGATGATGAACGGCATAGTTTCTCCTCGTTAGTAATGGCGAAGCGCTTCTGTCGGATCGAGTTTGGACGCTTTGATCGCGGGGTAGAAACTGCTCGCAACGCCGACGATCACCGCTACAGCGACTGCCCCAACAGCCAGCGGCCAGGATGGGTAGACTCTCAGCCCGGTTTCAGTGAAGTAAGGCGCCGATAAAGCACCCGAGAGCGCGCCCGCCGCCCAGCCAAGTACGCCACCAATCAAACTGACAATCGCCGCCTCGGTAATGAAAACTTGGATGATGTGACACTTCCTGAAGCCGAGTGCCCGCAGCACACCGACCTCTCTAGTGCGTTCGACCACCGCCGCCATCATCGTGATGAAGACCATCAGAAAACCGATCAGCAGCATGACGACCGAGAGCGCGGTCGAGAATCGAGACAGCCGCTCGACGGTTTGCAGGCGCGCGCGCACGGCTTGCTGTAAAGCCGAAACTTTCGCGTGTGGAAGAGCCGCACTGAGTTGGGCCACGATGTCTTCAATCGGACACCCCTGGCACATCGCGCTCACCTCAATCAGGCTCAGTTCTCCCGGCTTGCGCAGAATCTGCTGCGCTGCGGTGAGATTGGCGTAGATCATCCGGTCATCCTGCGCGCCGGTCTCCTGAAGCACGCCCGCGATACGAAACTGCACGCCGCCGAGCGACAAGTGTGTGCGCAGCAATTTCAGATTGACCGCTTGCCTGCCGGAGTGAGCCAAGTGGCTCATCGCATCAGCGTCTGACGTTGAAGCTGCCGCTATCGGCGCTTCGATCACACCGAGCCTGCTCGCCACCGCATAGCCAAGCAGCAACTCATCAGGCTCCTGCGGCACGCGGCCTGAAACCTGCCACCACCGTTTCATCCTTACTTCCTGATCCAGATTCGCGCCGGAGAGAAGAAACTTCTGCCCCTCGGCTTCAACCACACCGAGCAGTTTGGGCGCTATCAAGCTCAGCCGATTGGCATATTTGATTGACTTGATCCGGTTGAGGTCTTCGTCTCCAAGTTGCTGCACATCGAAGGTAGCTGTCGAAAGAGCCAGCCCACCATAAGAAACATCCTGACTCTCCGATTTCGGGACGATGACGATGTTCGCGCCGTACTGGTCAAGCTGCGCCCCGATCTCCTGTTCCATCGTGGTGGTGAGCAAGCGCAGCCCCACCACTGTCCCGACCCCGATTGCCAGACCGACCACGATGAACGCCATCCGGCTTTTTCTTCGTCGTAGATTGTTTAGGACTATGTCAATCAGTCTCATTGCCGCTCCTGCCGCGCTTCAGCGCCTTAAAAGTAAAAGCCTCCCTGCTGAAGGTCGCTGGCCCGAATGACCAGATGATCGCCCTCTACCACTCGCTTTAGCGGCGCGGGATTGCAGCCGCCCTGCACCTCGTTCACGCTGCCGGACGGAAAATGCTTCCCACAGTTCCTGCAAACCATATCGTCGCCCTCCTGGTGATAGCCGCGCCGCTTCTCGTAACAGACATCACAGGCATTGAAGGCGGCGCGAATAACCCCGTCAGAGCTTTTGACGACGAAGAAACTGATTTCCTGATTGCTGGCGAGCCTGTAGTTATAGAACCTGGCCTTCCCATCACTCACTTCACTGAGAGGAATTTGCACGTCTTGCCCGGGTGTGCCGATGGCTTGCTGCCCGCCCTTGAGCGCGCTCTCGCTTCTGCCGCCGCCCCAGATGACATAGATCGCCACTACACAGAGGACAACGATCACCCCCACCAACGTGAGTTGTCGGCGTTTAGTTAACGTTGTATTTCCACCGGCTTGGAATTCAGCCTTTTTCTGCTCCCGTGACGGAGCGTCAGTTGTTTTATGCCCTTTTTTGCTCATTGTTGATTGCTCCTTCCTTTCGCTTAGTTTGTTTCAGTTCGTTTCGGAACCTTCCATCCGAAATGATCTCTGGCTTTTCCGTCCGCGCTGCGACCGCTGAGCTGCGACCAGACAGCGAGTACAGCGGGGACGTAGTTTCGTGTTTCGAGCGGTAATAACCCCCGCCGCGCCATCTCGTCGAAATTGCGGATGCCTGTTTGGTCAATGATCCGTTGCACGCGCGTCTCGCCCGCGTTGTAAGCGGCGAGCGCGAGCTTCCAATCTCTGAATTGTTGATAGAGGTCGCGCAGGTAGCGTGCTGCGGCACGGGTCGAATGCTCAGGGTGTGTACGGTGGTCATCGGCAGGCCGTACAGGTAAACCATAACGCTTCGCCGTTTCGGGCATGAACTGCCAGATGCCGCGCGCGCCTTTCGGCGACAGCGCCTGCGGGTTGAAACCGCTTTCGACAAACGCGACGGCGAGCAATTCAATCGGAACCCGCTCTTCCACCAGAATGCGTGTGAATGTGTCACGGTAAGTCTGGTATCGGGCAACCACGAGCCGGGGAACCTTTGGGACGAGAAGATAATCTGTCGCTGGCGGCAGCAGTAGCGCCGCTGGTTTTGGGTTGAGCATGGCCTGTTCTTCGGCGAGGCGACGCAGCAACTCCTCGGCAAGCAAGTTGTGCCGAACTGTTGCGGCCTCAGTCATGACCCGTTCAGCCTTGACGAGCGCCTCTTTTGCCTGATCGAGCCTGCCTTCCTGTCTCGCGGCGACGCTCTCATTGACGAGCTTGGCAGCAGTCAGAACGCGCTCCGCCGCCGCCGCGCGTTCATCCACCATGTTCCCAATCATGGCCCGCGCGCGCGCGACCGGGTCTTCTTCTTTTGTTGTGGAGGCTGCCTGCGCGCGCGCGCCAGATGCCAACGTCAACAGGCAAGCAACGACCATCGCCACTGAAACAACGGTCTGGCGGCGACGCGAGACTTTCTGTTCATGCCCCGTGTCAGTGAGTTGCGAGACCGTCAATTGATCGTCAAAGGAAGCAAAGAGCCGCCAAAGAACGGGACTGATGAGCAATGAGATAAAGGCATAAGACAGAATGCCATAAAACAATTCACTCTCGACCAGCCATCTCGTATAGCTGAAACCCAAAACCAGGATGCCAATCTCACCCGATGCCAGCGTTACGGCTGCAATGCGCCCGGCATCGGCGCTCGACGCGCCGGCCACGCGCGCTCCGCCCCATACTACCGCGAATTTGTAAGTCAGCGCGGCAATAACGGCGAAGAAGATCAATGGAACATCCGTCAATTGGCGTCCGTGCGCTTGAAGCAGCAAGGGTAGGAATGCAAATGACAAGAACACCACCACCGCCGCCGCAGACTGCTGACTTTCGCGCATCTTTCTTCCCGTCTTACTACTGCCCAAAAGCGCGCCGGAAGCCAAAGCCCACGCGAGCGCGCCGACCTGCCCGACAACCGACAGCGCCAGTACAAAGACCAGTACAACAATGAGGGCATAGCCGATTAGTGTGCGGGCAGACGGGCCATCGGAGCGAGAGAGAAAGCTGCTGGCGGCGAAGTAAGCGGAAGAGAAAAAGACCGCGAGTTTTGTTGCCTCATAAAGCGCGACGACGATCCAGGCTGAGCGGTTCATGGCTCGGTCAGACAACGCATAAAACACCGCATAGAAATGCAGCGCCACCAGCGAAAGGAGTGTCAATGCTGCGCCCGCGCCCTTGAACGGGGCGGCGGCAACCGCTCCCCTTTCCGAGGCGAGCGAAAACTGGCTCGGTAGCCAGACGCTCGTCCCCACGATTGCCGCCGCCGCAGTGACCGCAGTGCTGCCACTTTGTCCCAGCAACAAAAGCGCGACCGCAGTCAGAGAGAAAAGCAACAGGCCGCTCACGCCTACGAACAAAGAGACGCGGCGCGCCTGCCAGACCTCTTTCAGGTCAAAGCGCGTCCCAGCGAAAAAGAAGAGTCCCGTCAGGCCAAGTTCGCGCGCGAAGGTCAGTACGCGGTCTCCCGTCTCGCCACCGGCCAGCCACGCCTGCCAGTTAGCTGGAATTAGCGCCAGACCGAGCGCAACACCACAGAGCGACAGGCTCAGCGCGGTTGCGCCAGAAAGATTCCGTCGCTGCATGAGTCTCGCCGCCAGCAACACGAGCATTGCGCCGAGCAACAAGGTTGTAATGGGAATAATTTGCTGCATAACTTACGCTCCTTGACCTATACCGCGAGCGTCGGCTCTGGTCCCGTCGTTGGGTGCTTGCGAACATCGAAGTACCAGCGCCAGATCTCGTAGATCGCCGGGTAGACAGCCAGTTCGAGGATGAACGAGGTGAAGATGCCGCCAATCATCGGCGCAGCAATGCGCTTCATCACGTCCCCACCACTGCCCGTTGACCACATAATCGGCACCAGCCCCGTGAACATCACGCCAACGGTCATCACCTTCGGGCGCAGCCGCTTGACCGCGCCTTGCAGGATGGCCTGCTTAAGGTCTTCCTTGTTCCTCATCAGCCCCTTTGCTCGCGCCTCGTAATAAGCGATGTCGAGGTAGAGCAACATAAACATCCCCGTCTCGGCATCCACGCCCATCAGCGCAATCAGCCCGACCCAGACCGCGATGCTCATGTTGTAGCCGAGGAAATAAAGGAACCAGATCGCGCCTACCGCCGAGAACGGTACGGCAAGCAGAATGATTAAAGTCTTAGCCACCGAGCGCGTATTGAAGTAGAGCAGCAGGAAGATCAGAAAAAGCGTGATCGGCACGACGACAAAGAGGCGCTCCTTGACGCGCTCCATGTTCTCGAACTGCCCGCTCCAGATCAGTTGGTAGCCTGTCGGCAACTGCACATTCTTGCTGATAACCTTTTTGGCGTCGGTGACATAACCGCCGATGTCGCGCTTGGTCGTATCGAGATCAACATACACGTAACCCGACAATCGCCCGTTCTCGTCTCGGATCATCGCGGGACCGCTTACAAACTGGATGTCGGCGATTTGCGCGATGGGAATCTGCGTGCCGCCGGGAGCCATCACCAGCGTGCGCGAGAGCTTGTCCAAGTCGCCGCGATAGTCTCGCTGATAGCGCACATTCACCGGATACCGCTCGCGCCCTTCAACTGTCGTCGTGACGTTTTCACCCCCGATGGCCGACATCACCACGTCGTTGGCTTGGTCAATCGTCAGCCCGTAGCGCGCCAGTTCCTCACGCTTGAGCGTGAAGTCCAGGAAGTAGCCGCCCGCCGTGCGCTCGGCGAAGACGCTCTTGGTGCCGGGCACGTCTTGCAGCAACATCTCGATGTGCTCGCCGAGCTTCTGCACCTCCGCCAGGTCGGCGCCCATGATCTTGATGCCAATTGGCGTGCGCACGCCGGTCGTGAGCATGTCCACGCGCGCCTTGATCGGCATCGTCCAGGCGTTCGAAACGCCCGGCAGTTGCATCGCCTCGTTGAGGCCGCCGGGGCCGTAGATCAACTCGTCCATGCTTTTGTGGTCAGGCCAGGCTTTGCGCAACATTCCCTGCAACCAGCCGGGCGCCCAACTTGAATACCAGCGCGGCTTCTTGGGCCACTGCATATGCGGCTTGAGTTCGATCACTGTCTCCATCATCGAGAACGGGGCCGGATCGGTCGCGGTTTCAGCGCGGCCCGCTTTCCCGAAGACGCGCGCGACTTCGGGAAAGCTCTTGAGCGTCTTGTCCATCACCTGGAGCAGTTGCTGCGTCTGTGTGATCGAGATGCCCGGCAGCGTCGTCGGCATGTAAAGCAACACACCTTCATCGAGCGGCGGCATAAACTCCGAGCCGAGCTTTTCAAATATCGGGATGGTCAAGATCACGGTCAGCACCGCCACGCCCACCGTAGTCCACTTGAAGCGCAGCACCAGTTCGCAGATGGGATGGTAGATTTTCATAAGCGGGCGGCTGATCGGATGCGTCTCTTCGCTGTGAATCTTGCCGACCAGCACCGCGTTGACGATCTTCGCCAAGAAGCGCGGGCGGAAGTTGTACGGATCCATGTGCGTAAAGAGCAGCCGGATCGCCGGATCGAGCGTGATCGCAAGGAAAGCCGCAATCGCCATCGAGAAATTTTTCGTGTAGGCGAGCGGCTTGAAGAGGCGGCCTTCCTGCCCTTCGAGCGTGAAGACCGGGATGAACGAGACCGCAATCACGAGCAACGCGAAGAAACTCGGCCCGCCGACTTCCTTGACCGCGTTGATGACGACATCTTTATAACTGCCGGGCCGCCCCTCGGCGTCCCAGTGTTCGAGCTTCTTATGCGTCTGCTCGACCACGACAATCGCCGCGTCCACCATCGCGCCGATGGCGACCGCAATCCCGCCCAGGCTCATGATGTTGGCGGTCAGACCCATCCAGTACATTGGAATAAACGAGATGATGATTGTGATCGGGATGGTGATGATCGGCACCAGCGCTGAAGGGATGTGCCAGAGGAAGATCATGATCACGATGCTGACGATAATCAGCTCTTCGATGAGCGTCCCCTTGAGCGTCTCGACGGCGCGGTCGATCAACTCAGCGCGGTCGTAAGTGGTCACGATCTCCACGCCCGGCGGCAGCGACGCTTTCATCTCATCGAGCTTCGTCCGCACCCGTTCGATCACCTTCCGGGCATTCTCGCCGTAGCGCATGATGACTACCGCGCCGACGACTTCACCCTCGCCATCGAGTTCACCAATGCCGCGCCGGATGTCGGGGCCGAGCGTGACAGTGCCGAGGTTTTTTATCAGCACCGGCGTGCCGCCCTGCTTGCTCGTCCCGACGACGATGTTCCCGACATCATCAAGCTGTTTGATGTAGCCGCGCCCGCGCACCATATATTCGCGGCCTGAGAATTCAACCAGCCGTCCGCCCACGTCCTGATTGCCCTGGCGCACCGCTGAAACCACGCGGTCAATCGGAATGTCGTAAGCCAGCAGCGCATTCGGATCAACATTGACCTGATACTGCTTGACGAAGCCGCCCAAGGGGGCAACTTCGGCCACACCGGGCACAGCCTGAAGCGCATAGCGCAGATACCAGTCCTGAAAAGTGCGCAACTGCGCGAGGTTGTTCTTTCCAGTCCTATCCACTAGCGCATATTCAAATACCCATCCCACCGCCGTCTCGTCGCGCGCGAGTTCCACATTCACACCTTGCGGCAGCTTCGGCAGGATGTTGCTCAGATATTCGAGCGTGCGCGAGCGCGCCCAGTAGATGTCCGTACCGTCCTCAAAAATGATGTAGACGTAGGAGTAGCCAAAGTCCGAGAAGCCGCGAATGTCTTTGACCTTCGGCACGCCGAGCAGCGACGAGATGATCGGGTAGGTCACCTGATCTTCCATGATGTCCGGGCTGCGATCCCAACGCGAGTAGATGATGACCTGCGTATCCGAAAGGTCTGGGATCGCATCGAGCGTAATATTCTTGATTGACCATAAGCCCGCGAGCGTCGCCATCCCGACGAAGAGAAGGACGATGAATTTATTGTGGGCACATGCCTCGATAATTTTGTTGATCATCGCTTCCTCTTATTGCTCCTTCTCGTCCGCGTATTTCGGCGTCAAGTCCATGCCGCAATCAGGTGCTTTGCCCGGCTTGTCCGATTTGTAGGTCGGGTGCATCGGGTCGTACCAGTAAAGAACTTTTCGCGCGGGTTTCGCCTGATGCTGCGAATGATCCGTCGCCGCTGGCACTTGGTGCTGTGAGTGGTCTTCCTGCGGCGGTTGCGCCTTCGGCGTCGGTTTCTGTTTCGGCGCTGGCGACTGGTGTTGCGAATGATCTTCCGGCTTCGCCTGTGGTCCCTGCTGGTGCTGTGAGTGATCTTCCGGCTTGGCAACGGGTGCAGCCTGCGTGCCCTGCTGGTGCTGCGAATGGTCGGCTTGCGGTGAAGGCTTACTGCTTGCCGCGCCGCCGCCTCCGTGATTCATGCCGGGCATGCCCATCCCGCCTGCCGCCGACTTCAGTTTGCTCTCGGAATCCACCAGGAAGTTGGCCGAAGTCACCACGCGTTCGCCCGCCTTGAGTCCGCCAAGCACGATGAAGGTGTTATCCACTTTCGCGCCCAGTTGCACTTTGCGCGGCTCGAAATAGCCGCCTTCGTGCGCGATGAAAATCGTCTGTTCAGAGCCAGAGTCGAGCACGGCTTCTTGCGGCACGACCAGCCGCCTGCCGTAATCAATCTTCAACTCGGCGTTGGCGTACATATCGGGCTTGAGTTCAAATTTCGGATTAGCCAACTCGATGCGCACCTTGAGCGTGCGCGTCGCACTGTCGAGTTGCGGCAGGATGTTGCTGACCTTGCCGCGAAACGTTCGTCCAGAGTAGTAAGAGAGCGTGACGTTGACCGTCTGCCCGACCTTAATCTCCGGCGCTTCGTACTCGTAGACGTCGGCGATCACCCAGATCGTCGAGAGGTCGGCGATCGCGTAGAGTTCCGTCTCCGGCGTCACGCGCTGTTTTGGAAAGGCATTACGTGTCAGGACGAAGCCGTCGGTCGGAGCGTAGAGCGTCAAAGCTTTGATCGGCTTGCCGCTTTTCTCTAGTTCATTGATCTGCGCCTCGCTGATGTCCCACAACTCCAACCGCTTGCGCGCTGCTTGGAAAAGCGATTCCGAAGCATTGATAGCCCCCCGAAACGTACTCTCCGCCAGTTCTTCGCGCCCACGCCGGGCAAGCAGAAATTCCTGCTGCGTCTGCAATAGCTCTGGACTGTAGATGCTGATCAGCGGCTGCCCTTTCTCAACCAACTTGCCGGTGAAATCTACCCAGACTTTCTCAATCCAGCCCTCAAACCTGGTGTGGATACGCACGATCTTTGTTTCGTCATAAGCCAGACGACCAACCGCGCGCACCGTTTTGGAGACCGGCCTGTAAGCTGCTTCGCCATATTGCACGCCGATCAACTGCTGTTTTTCCGGGCTGATCTGGAACGCGCCTTCGGGCAGGTTGGCCTTCGCCTCAACGCCTGTCTCATAGATCGGCACTAAATCCATGCCGCAATCAGGCGCTTTGCCCGGTTTGTCGGATTTGTAAGCCGGGTGCATCGGGTCTTGCCAGTAGAGCACCTTCAGTTCCGGCTTATGTCCTGCACTGGAATGGTCACCACCAGAAGCTACGTCATCTGCCGTCTGAGCCTTAAAGAAAGACAGCACACGCGCTCTCTGCGTGTACCCGATAACCGCCAGTCCAGCGAAAAATAACAACATCACCCAGCGAGTTGTGGTTCGTCGTCTCTTCGGTCGCCGTGCAGACTCACCGTCACCGGGTTTCTTTAGCTCGACAGAAAGTGATTCAGCCTCCGCCTCAACGCCGACTATTTCCGGCTGAAGTTCGTCTGCCGGTTGACCGGGACTGGGTTTGATTCCTTCTTGTTGGTTGTCTTTGACCGGCATAGTTGTGTCCTCTTTCTCCTCAAGTGCTGGCGTTCGCTTTCGATGAAGTCAGCACCAGCTTTGCGCATACGGACTGAAGCAAGCGGCTGGAATCGCTGGTGAACGCTTCCAGCCACTGCTTCGCCCGATTTCTGCGGCTTACTTGCCTTCCATCTCCTTCGCCCGCATCGTGTGGAACTTCGCCATCTCGTCGGCTTCCTGGGCGAGGGCTTCAGCCGCCTTGCTGTACTTCTCGCAATGCAGCCGCATCTTTTTGATGTAGGCGTTCTCCACCGTGTCCTTGGGGTTTTTGGCGACCGTCTTGCTGTAGTCGGTCAGCATCTTCCGATGCGCCGCAGCCTCCTGACGGTACTCGGCGGCCTTCTTCTGGTACTGTTCGGCACGCTCCCGGTGCTCCTGCGCCGTCTGCGGAGCTTTCATTTCTTGCCCCATGGTGTGGCCGGAATGATCCTGCTTGGCATCCTGCGCCATCCCCCAGATCGAGAGGCTTGCAGTCAGCATTAGCGCGACCACGCTGAGTAGTAACTGCGTTGTTGTCGTGTTGGTTTTGAAGTTTGCGTTTTTCATTTTTCTCCTTGTTCGAGATTGAATTGTTGATTGATGAAGCGCCCAGTTGATGAACTCCATTGCGCGCTGATCCATCACGGCCTCAAGTTGAGGCCGACGAAAGGCTCAAGCGCTGCAATTGCTTTTTCCTGATTGCTGAATTGCTCGTAGTAACTCAGTTCGTAATTAAGCAGCGTCACCAGATTGTCGAGCAGCGTCAGGAAATCCACCTTGCCGACTTCGTACCCGGAGATCGCCGACTCTAGTGATAATGATGATTGCGGAATGATGGTTGTGCCGTAGAGCTTCACCAGCCGCTGCGCTGTCGTGGCAGCCAGATAACGATCCTTGATGCGGAAGAAAAGCAGCGTCGTGGCGTTCTCCAAGCGTTGTTTCTCCGTCGCCGCGCTGGCCGTTGCTTCGGCCACTGCCGGACGCTGCTTCTGCCAGAAGTAGAGCGGGATTTTCACGCCGACATTCACGGCATACATCTCCGGCAGGCCGGGACGGTTGAAGTAGGTGACGCCAACGTTGAAGTCAGGATAAAAGTCCTTCTTGGCGAGTTCGACGCCGTACTGCTCGCGGTCAATCCGGCGGCGCTGCGCCTTCAGCGTGGGGAAGTTTGTCAGCGCCATCTCTCTGAGGTCGGTCAAACTGTATGTGAACTCGCGCGGCTTGACCTCTTCCGGCCTGCCCACAGGCGTTTCTGGCTCGCGGAAGAGCAGGCTGTTAAGTCGCGCTTCAGCGGTTTGTTTCCGCTGTTCCAGCACGGTCAGTTGATCAACCAGCTTGGAGACTTCAACCTGAGCCTTCAACACATCCTGCTGAATGCCTTTGCCCACCGAGTAACTTGCTTCCGCGATTTTTGCGAATTTTTCGAGCAGCTCTTTGTTCTTCGTGATGGTCTCGATGGCCTTATGGATATAGTAGAGATCGTAATAGGCGTCTTTAACTTCGGCGACGACGTTCAACCGCACCTGCTCGTAGTTCCACCACTCAGCCTCAGCCGCGACATTTGCCATTTTCCCTTTGATCGCCAGTTTGCCGGGAAAGGGGAGTTCCTGCGTAAAGCTAAGTGTCCGCGCGCTTGCCGGATCACCCTTCTGAATATCAAATGGCGGCAGTGGCGCATTGCCTGCATAACCATAGCTGAGCATAGGTTCGGGTAGGGCTTTCGCTTGCGGAATCCGAGCGCGCATCATATCGAAGCTGCGCTGCATGGCTTTGATTTCAGGATTTTGTTCGAGCGCTACCGCTACCAGATCATTCAGCAGAATCGGCGCAGTCGCTGCTGGTTTCACTTTCACGTCGCTGACGTTTGACGCGGCTACTGAGTGGGGTTGCTGCGCAAAGACCTGCACACTCCACAGCAACAACAGACCCAGCGTACACGCCGACCATCGTTGAGCATTTCTCAACTTCATTGTGACCTCTCCTTATGCAACAGCCGTTTGAGAGCCGTCGCCCAGATCGTTCCGAACGCCGTCTGTGGTGAAACCACCTGACAGATGACGAGTGGTTACCGCACAAAAACTCGCGGATTGGGTACTGGATACGGCTAGATCAGCAGACAGGAGTAAGACAGATAAAGCGGTCGTTTCTGGTGTGGATGATGGAAATTATCAGGCAGCGGCGCTGAGTTGGGTTGCGCGCCCCAGTGAATGATTGGCAGGGTTGCAAGAATCGGCCCCTGCTGGTTGTGTGCTGTAATAGGAATCCCCTGCGCTTCGGCATCCGGCTGCAAGTGGCAACAGATCATTGTGCTGTTTGCCAACTTCTCAGGCTGCGCATCGGCGGCGGGCGGCCCTGCTTCTGAACGATGGTGTGTGGATTGTGGCGTTGCGACTTCCGGTGTTGCCGTAGTTGTCTGGCCAGGAAAATGCGCTGTATGGCAATCTGAATGTGGAGATTCAACTCTTGGCTGATCAGGAGGCAGCATCGTATGACAGCCTGAGTTTGGAGCTTTACCCTCCGGTTCACAAAAACAAAGACTACCCGCCCAGGTCTGATGCGTGAACAGGAGCAGGAGTACAAGTACAGACACCAGCTTTCGCCACCGCCTCTGGCGAAATGCTTTGATGATTCCTGTTTGTGCTACCTGCTTAATCAAGCTCTTCTCCTTCCAACTATTTCACTTCATTCTGACGAAAGTCATTTTGGCGACTGTTGTCAGAAAAAACTACGACACTTGTCACGTCCAGATGTGACGAGCATCACATCTGAACGGTTCATCCTTAAGAATTCATACAGCAAGCGGCATTCCTCATTTCAACGCCACGAAACCAGCAACATTCTCGCTAAAGCGAAATGAAATTCAGCAAGGTGCGTAAATCCGCCCAATCGAATGAGGAGTTTTCCAAAGCACAGGGCCGATACAGGAAAATTCACACAGCCATTTATGAATTTTCCTGATGCCGCAGACAGATATTGGAATTCTTTCAGCCAACACCTGCTTGATTATCCCCCAAGACTTCAGGCTCGCACCAGATAATTGCGCATCATCCCGGCGTCTTCGTGTTCGAGATTGTGGCAGTGGTAGACGTACATTCCGGTGAAGTCCTCAAATCGAAGCAAGAGCCTGATTCGCTCCCCCGGCATCATCATTACGGTGTCCTTCCAGCCCTCGTCTACATAACCGTAACGCACGGTTTCATAACCTGCGGTCATTGCGATGCGATTTGCCGCTCAATCACCTGGAATTGCAACCCGTGAATATGAATTGGATGAACCATGCTCATCCCCATCATTCCGCCGGTGCTGTTGTTGGCCAATTCCCAGATTTCAGTCGTATTGAGCCGAACGATCTCATTCGCAGCGACTTCCGTCTCTTGATAAGGTCGCCCGTTAAGCAGCCAGCGCATCCCGCCGCCCATCATTCCCCCGGTGCCCATTGAAACCGCAAAGCTGCGTGGTGCATTCCGATTGACCGCATCTTCCATTCGGTATCGGTTGATGGTTGAAAGCTGCGTGGGCGGCGGAGTCGGTTCGCCCGTCCGGCCCACGAGACGAACATTCATGACAGTGAACGGAGCGCCATTCGGCAACATCTGGCTCCCTCCATACCCATACCCATCTCTGCGCCGGAAAATTGGAGGCTGCGCAATTGCATCATCGCGCCCGATTCACGCCCACTGAAATCAACCCACAACTCTACCCGCTCTCCCGGAGCCAGCATCACGTAGTTGCGCTGCACCGCCTGCTCCAGCAGGCCGCCATCCGTGCCAATGACTGTCAAAGGCGTGCCGTCATCCCAAGCCAGCTTGTAGACGCGCGAATTCGAGCCGTTGAGCAGCCGCAGCCGATATGCCCGCCGTGCAACATCCAGCGTAAAATCAGGCCGTCCGTTAACCAGAATGCGGTCGCCGAGGAATCCATCGTTGCCCATCATCCCGTTATTGGTCTGATAGACGAATTGGTTGTTGGCATCAATGATTCGATCTTGAATCACCAGCGGGATGTCAAAATTCCCGGCAGGCAGACCGGCAGCCGCCTCTTCATCATCTGAAACAACGAACAGACCCGCCAGACCGTTGTAAACCTGCCGCCCGGTGCGCCCGTCAGGATGCGGGTGGAACCAATATGTGCCTGCACGATTCGCTACCTCGAACTCGTAGACATAAGTCTGCCCTGGCGCCACCAGAAAACTCGGATGCGCGTCCGTCTCCGGCGCAATGTGCAGTCCATGCCAATGCATGACAGTCTGTTCCGGCAGATTGTTGGTGAAGTTGATGCGAACCCGTTGCCCACGCCGTACTTTGATAATCGGCCCTAAATAGCTGTAAGGCGGCCTTGCCGGTCGTGGCGGCGCTTGCAGGTTTGCGCGATTGGAAAGCCTAACCGGGTAATTGCGAGGAGGCCCTTGAATCGTCTGCAAACTTGCCGGGTCGCCGTAGAGGACAGAGCCTTTGTATCCCCAAACGCGAGTCCATGTCCCCGGCAACAATGGCAACTCAAAGGCTGTCGCTTGTAATGCGATTTCCAGAAAATCGCCTACATTATTGGTCCGAACTTTAGCAGCAATTGGCGCAGCCCCGATCTTAGCCAGCAATCCAGCCGTGCCCAGACCTGTTGTTCTCAGAAAAGTACGCCTGTTTAGTAATTCATTCATTTGCATAATGACTCCTTTATCACGAGGTTTTCACCGCTCGCTCGTAAATGGGAACCATTCCCCAACTCACGTTGTATTATGCAAACCACGAGCCATCAAGCATTACAGCGTTTGCAGTGATTTGATGGGCTTGGACATAGCTCTCAAAGCTGTAGTCAAGCTCATTCCTGTTCGACTTGCCTGACAGCATCAATGCTGCCGTGCCGAAATCAGTGGCAAAACAGACAGCCGCAAGTCTGTTTTCAGACAGTCTAGCCAGACCCAAACGCCCTGTCCTCAGCAATATCAACACGCCTCCATTTGGCACGACAGGTGCTGGGAAAATCGAAAGTCGTCCCAATAAGTAGCGCACGTTATCTTCAAATAACGCGCGCTGGAAAATCTTAAACTTGAGGAGTCAATTGAATGAAAAAACTAGCAATCTTGTGGATTGGTCTTGCTGCGCTTGTCATCACCGCTTCGTCTGTTCTGGCGCATGAAAAGGTCAAGCTCACTGGTTACGTGGTGGATGTGATGTGTTTTGCCGAACACGTAAGCGCAGCGCCTGAAGCCGCGACCAAAGCTGCTGCAGAACACACCAAAGAGTGCGCTCTAATGGAAGACTGTGTGAAGAGTGGCTACGGCATCTACGTTGACGGCAAATGGTATCCCTTCGACGCGAAAGGCAATGACTTGGCGAAGGCGCTCTTCGAGAAAACCTCGAAAAAAGATCATATCAAGATGATCGTCGAGGGCATGAAGCACGACGGGAAGATTCTTGTGGAGAAGCTTACCGAGGCTGAATAAATTCGCTCTTCCTTTTCTCGTCTCACTCAGGGCTGGCTCGTCAGGGTCGGCCTGAGTTTTTTTTAGCTAACCTGTCTGGCTTGTCACAATTGCAAATGCGACTCAATACTCACGCGATAAGGTCGTGAATCGCAGCAGATGAAAGTTCCCGGACAGCCAACATGGGTGCATTCAAAAGTGAAGTGAAGATCGCCTACTTCTGAGAAGGGGCCGACAGAAAGCTGGAACCGACTTGCTCCGGCCATCACGCCGCCGACCGGCAGCAGATCGGCTGTCTGGGCTGGTTGATCTCCGATGTTCCAAATCAAGCGCCCAGGGCAATGAGTGCGCACTGTCAGACGGTCGCCAATCTGTATGCTGTCTGCCGGAGCGACGTGAGTCCAAACGACGGCGTGAGGTACGATATGGCGGTCAAGCTCAGGAGGTGCAGCCTCACCGAAAGCACGATAAATATTCTTGAGATGCTGGCGAAACAGGTCATCGAACGTTTCGTCCTTCCCGGAATCCTGATCTCCGCCGAACCACCAGAACCAATCGCTGCCTTCCGCGATGTACAAAGATTGAAAAGCGGCAGGGGCGGTTCCAGGCGTCGCGCCTTTGCGCTGAAGAAATTCCCGCGCTTGTTTTAGCAACTCCCAGCCGCGATTTTCTTCCTCCTCGCCGATCCAGGTTCCCCAATCAACCCCTGGGGCGGAAGCGCTTTCGTCTATCCACGAGCCGGGAAAGAGATCATGAACTCTTTCCTGACCTTCGACCGGATGTGCTTGAATGCCACGTATCGGGTTTCCGTCCAGATATTCACTGAATGTCACGGTGCGGATTTCGGCATCGCGCTCCAGCAAACTGTAAAGCGCCTGCAAAAATGGCCGACCATCTTCCCGATAAGCCCCCCAGGCGTTTTCGCCATCCAGTGCCACTGTCAGAACCCGGTCTTTTCCGTGCTTGAAATGGCGGACAAAGCCGTTTTTGATTTGCCAGATGAAATCTCTGGCCGCCTCTTCGTAGTCGTCATAGCTTTGGTAGCGAAAGCCGATGGAGTCTGATAGCTGCGGGGTGCGGAAGAAGATCGTGAGCGACGAATCTTCTTCCAATGCGCGGTAAGGCTGGCATAGGACATCTGGATTATCGGCGTCATAGCCCCATTGCCCTGAGCGCGCGAGTACACCGCGATCTGTTGCCAGCCAGCGCACATTCTTTCTGGCGAAGCAGGGGATAACTGACTGGCTCACCGCGCCTTCGGACGGCCACATTCCTCGCGGCGATTGGGCAAAGCGGCTCTCATACCATTCGATTGCCGACCTGACCTGCGCCTCGGCATCTTCGGGTAGGAGAAGCGCACAGGATGCGTTGCGCCAGGCCGGTCAATCGTCGCGCGGTCAGTATCAATCAGCAGGGGCAGAATCGGATGAAAAGAAGGGCGACGTGGAAACTTCGATCTGCCCTTGAGCTTGCAATTGGCGGTGGAGAGGAAGGACAGCGCGCATCAGTTTGTATTGCACTTTAACCATCGCCTCGATGTCGGCCACGCTGTAATTGCGCTCTTGCTCGACGAAGTGGCGCACGGAAGCCATTTCGCCTGTAACCAGTTTTACTTCGCCTTCACGAAACTCCTTGCCGAACCAGGCGAGGTTGAACCACATCTGCAAATCGCGCAGGTCTTGCACTGTAAACGCGCGTCCTTCCGGCGTTGCAGGAACAAATCGCTATAACGAGGATGCGTTGCGATCTGGTGATGCCAGTGCGCCTCAAAGAAGTTTTCAAAATGAACTTGCGCTCGGCGGCTTCCAGAGCTTCCGCCGGTTTCAAGGTCAGGTCCAGCGCGCGGTCAGTTGCGCCACGCTCGGTGTAGTCCTCAATCTGCCAGATCAGCGAGGGCGTAAGATTGATGGTCAGATGAATACCAGGATGCGCTGCCACCAGCGCAGCCTTGGTAGTAATAGTCACGGAGCGCATGCAGCCGCACCACAGGGTGCAGATAACTTCCGGCCTGTGCTGGATGGGCGGTGTCTTTATAGATCGGCTGATGCTGATGCCAAAGCAATGCGAGATAGAGCTTCGGCCCAACCATAAAGAAGCCGTCGGCCCGCTCACTTCTGCCAACGGCGTTCCTTCCCACGCACGGTGTAGTTCACACTATCGCCATCGGCGAAAGGGCCAAGGCGAACCTGCCAATAGCTGTTGGGGCCGAGGTTCTCCTGCCAATCGGCAGTGGCGTGCTTGGCCTCGCTCACGCCACCGCGCTGAACCACCTGATATTCGATCCAGACGGCTTGTCCCGGCTCGATGGGCCAAGAGCCGATCTGCGGCACAACCGGCTCGCCAGGGCTGATTCGCAGCGGATGACGTGGAGCATCGGGAGTAAGGTGCCACAGGTTCATAATCGTTGCCCCTCGCGCAGCCATTCAAGACAAGTACGCATTGGTGACGTATTGCTGTACCAACGGCGCTAATTCCTGATGCCGGTTAGTGTCCTGTTCCGCGGGAAATCTACTTATGCTCGCGCTTTTTGATTTCCTCGAAGGCTTCCGCCACTTTAGCCCGCTGGCGGTCTTTGAGTTCCGGGTAACGTTGTAACCATTGATTCAGTGTCTCTTCCGAACTGAAGAGGTTGATGACCCCTCAGCCACCGCCCATAAACAGCACCGCTGACTTCGGCTCGACCTTGCGCAGCTTGCCTTTGTCGAACTCCACGCGAATGCGGGCCGTGCTTTCGGGTGATGAGTCTTCGAGGACGACTTTTTTCTTCGCGTATTTGTTGCTGACCAGCAACAGCCCGTCAACCGCTCAGTTGACGCTGGTGTTGCGGCCAGAGGAGACCGTCATCCGGTGAAAGACAAAATCCAGTCGCGGATGCCAATTCAGATAACGCGGCGCGGCCACAGCATAGCCCACGCCACCAGCGGCTTCATCTCGCTTCAGAATCTGATACCGTTCGAGCATCGCCAGACCGCGTTTCATATCGTTTTGTGAAAGGTTAACGGCTTTGGCGATTTGCGCGAGCGTCGGCGTCAGCTTCTGCTCGCGCGCGGCGTTGATGATCGCTCGCGCAATCAGCTTTTCGTCCGGCGTCAGGACAAGCGTTTCCCAGCCCCACCGCCTGATGATGACGTGCAGTTCGGGATGCTGTTTGATGTACTGGCCGATGCGAAAGCGTGTTTCATCGGATGAGCGCAGCCTGACGACAGCCATCGCCCGGTCTACGCTTGTTACGCTGTTGTCCTTGCCCCAGACGCCTTGCAGGTATTCGATAACTTTCTTTTCCTGCGGACTCAACTCAACGTCGCTTGCGGTGGCTTGGGTTGATTGTCGCTAAGTCTGAGCTTTGGCGACTGGAAGCAGTGTTGTTAGCAGAACGGCGCAACATATCGCCAGCATCCAGCGCCAGGCGATTCCGACTGCCCGGCGTTTGCGTGTGTAGAAAATAGATTCAATCATCCTGTGTTCCTTTCTTTGAGTATGGCTCGCTTGCGTTGGCAGGGGCAGTGATTCAATCTCGCGTTCCAGTTCTTTTCTGTCAGGCAGCTTGCCGGTGAATTTCCGGTGGACTTTGAAGCCCTTGTCGAGAATGTAGGTTGTCGGGAACCCGATCACGTCGTACTTCTCGACAACTTCATCATCTCCGATGAGGGTTGAGTACGCGACCTTGTGTTTGTCACGAAGGTTTGATGTCCTCGGCCCAGCCCGATTGCACGGCAATCCCAATCACCTTGACACCGCGTCCGGCAAACTTCTCGTGAAGCGCATTGAAGGTTGGGATTTCCGCCAGACAAGGGCCGCACCACGTCGCCCAGAAATCCAGCACGACGACACTGCCTTTCAAATCCGCCGAACTTATCTGCTTTCCGTCAAGGTCAGGGAGCTTGAATTCAGCCGCCGGTTGAGCGGCTTCTTTTACTTTTCCAGCCTTGAAGCCCGTGCTGTTGATGACATCGCGTAGCCTGGCGACGGTGATTTTCTGATCGTCGTACTTAATCCAAGCCTCAGCCTTCGGATAGCTCACTTTCGCATCAATGACGCCAGCGGTTTCCTTCAAAGCCTGCTCGACCGAGCGGGCGCAACCGTCACGTCATCCCCTCAACGCTGAAAGTGATGGTTTTCTCTTCGGCTGCGCCTTGACTGCGCCAAACGCCAAAAGCGGCGTCAGCCGTCGCGCCTTTGCGCTGAAGAAATTCCCGCGCCTGTTTTAGCAACTCCCAGCCGCGATTTTCTTCCTCCTCGCCGATCCAGGTTCCCCAATCAACCCCTGGTGCGGAAGCGCTTTCGTCTATCCACGAGCCGGGAAAGAGATCATGAACTCTTTCCTGATCTTCGACTGGATGCGCCTTAATACCGCGCATCGGGTTTCCGTCCAGATATTCACTGAGTGTCACGGTGCGGATTTCGGCATCGCGCCCCAGCAAACTGTAAAGCGCCTGCAAAAATGGCCGACCATCTTCCCGATAAGCTCCCCAGGCGTTTTCGCCATCCAGTACCACTGTCAGAACCCGGTCTTTTCCGTGCTTGAAATGGCGGACAAAGCCGTTTTTGATTTGCCCGATGAAATCTCTGGCCGCCTCTTCGTAGTCGTCATAGCCCTGGTAGTGAAAGCCGATGGAGTCTGATAGCTGCGTGTCGCGGAAGAAGATCGTGAGCGACGAATCCTCTACCAATGCGTGGTATGGCTGGCACAGCACATCTGGATTATCGGCGTCATAGCCCCATTGCCCTGAGCGCGCGAGCACACCGCGATCTGTTGCCAGCCAGCGCACATTCTTTCTGCCAAAGCAGGGAATAACTGACTGGCTCACCGCGCCTTCAGGCGGCCACATTCCACGCAGCGACTGAGCAAAGCGGCTCCCGTACCATTCGATTGCCAGCCTGACTTGCGCCTCGGCGTCTTCGGGGTAGGCAAAGCGCACAGGATGCGTTGCGCCAGGCCGGTCAATCGTCGCGCGGTCCGTATCAATCAGCAGGGGCAGAATCGGATGAAAGAAGGGTGACGTGGAAACTTCAATCTGTTCTTGAGCTTGCAATTGACGGTGGAGAGGGAGGACGGCGCGCATCAGTTTGTATTGCTCTTCAACCATTGCTTCGATGTCGGCCACGTTGTAATTGCGCCCTTGTTCGACGAAGCGGCGCACGGAAGCCGTTTCACCTGTAACCAGTTTTACTTCGCTTTCACGAAACTCCCTGCCGAACCAGGCGAGATTGAACCACATCTGCAAATCCCGCAGGTCTTGCATTGTAAATTCGCGCCCTTCCCGGCGTTGCAGGAACAAATCGCTGTAACGAGGATGCGTGGCGATCTGGTGATGCCAGTGCGCCTCAAAGAAGTTTTCCAAAATGAACTTGCGCTCGGCTGCTACCAGGGCTTCCGCCGGTTTCAAGGTCAGGTCCAGCGCGCGATCAGTTGCGCCGCGCTCGGTGTAGTCCTCAATCTGCCAGATCAGCGAGGGCGTGAGATTGATCGTCAGATGGACGCCCGGATGCGCGGCCACCAACGCGGCCATCGAGTAATAGTCGCGGAGCGCATGCAGTCTCACCCAGGGATATAAGTAGCTTCCTGTCTGTGTCGGATGAGCGATGTTTTTATAAACCGGCTGATGCTGATGCCAGAGTAATGCCAGATAAATTTTCGGGCCGACGGTAAAGCTTGTGGTGATCGCTGTCGCCACTCCACCCCGGCCTTGGCCTCGAACAGAGTAGGTCACTACATCGCCTTCAACAAAAGGGCCGAAGCTGACCTGCCAATAACTGTTCGTGTCGCTGTTCCTTTGCCAGAGGGCATCAATCCGATCAGCATCCTGCGAACCGTCCTGGCGTATGATGGAGTATTCGACCCAGACGGACTGTCCCTCTTCGACCGGCCAGGAACTGATGTGCAGGGTAACAATCTCGCCGGAACTGACTCGGTGAGGTTGACGCGGAGCATCTGTTGAAAGGTGCCAGAGAATCATGGTGGTTACTCAAACAGGAAAACTTTAGGCCGGCAATTCACGACAGATACGCATTGGTGACGTACTGCTGCACCATGCGATGCGTATTGAAATAGGAAGCATTCAGCGCAATCGCCTGCCGCATCACATCCAGCCAACGCTGGCGCTGTTGATAGAAGAGCGGCGCAACCACGTTCTCCAATTTCTGGTACAAATCTTCGGCATCGCGCCGGTTGACGGAATCGGCATCCGCCGCTCCCGCCTTCTGCTTGCCAATCGCCCAACCTGTCTGACCTTCAATACAACCTTCGATCCACCAGCCGTCCAGCGTGCTGAAGCTCGGCACACCGTTGTGCGCCGCCTTCATGCCGGAAGTGCCTGACGCTTCGAGCGGGCGCTGCGGCGTGTTGAGCCAGAGGTCAACGCCGGAAACAATCAGCCGCGCTAAATCCAGGTCGTAATTTTCCAGATAGACAATCGGAATCTGATCACCCGTCTGACGCGCGACCGCCACGATGCGCCGAATCAGTTCCTTGCCTCCGTCATCTCGCGGATGCGCTTTCCCCGCAAAAACGAATTGCAAGGGGTATCCCCGCCTTACCATGTCCAGCAGACGTTGGACGTCGGAGAAGACCAGATCAGCGCGCTTGTACTGCGTAGCGCGGCGGGCAAACCCAAGCGTCAAGGCATCGGCTGAAAGTAGAACTCCTGTTTGCTCTTTGACCAGCGCGAGCAGCCGGGTTTTGGCTTCGCTGTGCGCCACCCAAACTTCCTCTTTGGGAAGGCTGACCGCCTGTCTCAGCATCGCCGGATCGTTAGCCCAGCCCGGAATATAACGGCCGTAGAGTGCCTTGAAGCTGTCGCATGTCCACGTCCACGAATGCACGCCGTTGGTGATATGGTTGATGGGATAACCCGGAAACATCTCGCGCGAAACTTCTTCGTGTCGCTTTGCCACGCCGTTGACGTAGCGGCTCAGATTCAGCGCGAGCAACGTCATATTCAACCGCTCCTGTCCGCCGAGCATCTGCAAAATCTCGAAGGGCATAACCTTGCCCAATACACGCTCCACCAGGTCATACTCAAATTTATCGTGTCCCGCTGGCACCGGCGTGTGGGTAGTGAAGACGCATTGGTTTCTCACCCGCTGGAAGTCCCACTCGGCAGATGGCAAGGCTTTCTGTTCTTCCAGGAGTTCCAGAACGAGCAGACTGGCATGCCCCTCATTCATGTGGAATTTCTCGACGCCGCTATATTCCAAAGCGCGCAGCATCCTAAGCCCGCCAATGCCTAACACTATCTCTTGCGCCAGCCGATACTTTTGATCACCGCCGTAAAGGTAATCAGTCAGCGCGCGGTCATCATCCGCGTTGCCCACAACATCAGTGTCGAGCAGAATTAACGGCACGACGTAGCCGCTCAGGCCGACGATGTTGTGCTGCCAGGCGCGCACCTGCACGGTTCGCTGCTCAATCTTCACCTGAACTGTCAAAGGCAGAGGCTGGAGGAAATGAGCGGGGTTCCACTCGACCGGCCCTTCCTGCTGTCCGCCCCACTGGTCAAACTTCTGGTCGAAGTAGCCCTTGCGAAAGAGCAAGCTCACGCCCACCACCGGCACGCGAAGATCAGCGCAAGATTTCAACGTATCTCCGGCCAACACGCCGAGTCCGCCGGAGTAAGTTGGCATACTTGAACCGACGGCAACTTCCATCGAGAAATAGGCCATCCGCCGATGCTCTTTGGCTTCGTCAAAGCTGCGAGCGACCAGTGCGGTGAGATAAAGCTCTGGTTGGGCGAGAAACTTGTTTCGGCAATACTCCGAACAAAAGTAAATCGTCTGATCGCTATAGGACGCGGCCAGCCCGCGCTCCGGTAGCACCGTCATCCCACATACCGGATCTTTCTGAGCGTCGTTCATATTTCCTTCTTTCCGCAACACGTTCCTTATTGAAGAAAATCAGAGGATCCCACGTCGCCTCGGCTCTGGCTCTTCCGGCCCGATGATGTGCCGCGAAAGTGTGAGCAAGTCTGTGGCGCTGCACGGCATCGCGCGATACGTTGGCAGCAGTCCAGCCAGAGACGGCTCAGCGGAAACTCTACTCGCTTCTACCAATACCGGAATCTTCGTGCATCCCGCACACAGTCTGAGCGCCCCAAGAACTTCAGTCAGACGCTTTGGATCAATATCCACAACAACCAAATCATTCCAGCCACAGCAGCCGCGACACATCTCTTCGGGCGAGGATGCAAAGATGATTTCGACTTCGTTCTTTGTCAGCGCAGCTCGAATTCTTTGCCGACTCTCGCCAGAGTCGCTGACAACGAGGACACGCCGATTGTCGTTGGAGCTGACGCCCGGCGGTTGAAAAAGCGCCCTGTTCATTGATTACTCCACCTGCTGATGAGATGTTTTCTCACCTGGACGCGGGCCAAAGCGCAATAACAGAAAGACAAGAATCGTTGTCATGAAAGACATCCCGATCATTCCCACGCCAACCGCCAGACCAATCGCCGCCGTGACCCATAGGCTTGCCGCCGTCGTCAATCCATGCACGCTTTCTCGTTGATGCAGTACTGCTCCCGCGCCCAGAAAACCGATGCCCGAAACGATCATCGCCGCCACGCGCGTGGGATCGCCGGACGGGCCGAAGCCGTAGATGGAAACGACGGTAAATAGCGCCGCGCCCAGACACACCATGCCGTGTGTTCGCACACCAGCAGGTTTGCCTTTCCGCTCGCGCTCATAACCCACCAGCGCGCCGAGTACCACCGCCACCACCAAACGCAGCAGCATTTGTGGATGAAGATCGAACGCAATCATTGTGCGACCCCTTTTCAATGACTCATCGCATCTTTTTCATTCGTTCGTCTGTTACGCCTGAAGAGGCGAGAGGCTTCTTTGCAGTCTTTTCTTCTGCGGTTGCAGCTTGCTCGGTTTTCACCTCGTTGGAAGCCGGCTGCGACTCGCTGTCGCGTTGCAGTTCTTCCTCAATCAGAGGCAAGAGCATCTCGTTTTCCGCTTGCAACCAGTCTTCAAGTTCGCAGCCAGGCGCGCAGCCCCGTTGCTCGTAAATCTCATACGCGCGCAACGAGATGTTTGCGCGTAGTGCTTCATCACTCAGCAATCGCTCACGCAGTTGCTCTCTTGTTTCATTTTGCATAACTCGCTTCTCCTTTTAGAAATTCAACTGCCAGCCAATGCGGAATCGGTTGGCAGCTTCACCATTGACCAGCCGTTGATACTCAAACGACATGCGTCCGTATTTGATCGGGTCGAAGAGTACGCCGAAGGTTCCCCCGCGCAATGTGTTGTCTGCCGCCAGCGTCGTCGGGCGTAGTTGGTCGTAGCGCGCAAACAGGCTCAGATGGTTGACGACAGGAATCGTATCCAGTTCGACAAAGTAGCCCCAGCCGCGACTGCGCTGCTCCGCGTCAATCCCCAGGAATCGCTGATCGCGCAACAGCGAGACGCCGAACATCGCGTTGATGCGCTCGAAGTTCCTGCCGTCCTGGAACGTTTTGTTGGCAAAGAACGAGTAGCGTTGAAACTGCAACGGATTCTGCCTCACGTCGCCAAGCAGAAACGGCAGGCGTCCGCCGGCGTATTCAAACTGCACGCCGCTCAGGCCCTGCTTGCCGATCACTTTCTCAAAGACGAAGCCGTACAGGCGCGGGCGGCGAAACTCCAACTCGCCTTCATTGTTAAGCAAAGCGGCGGCGCTTGGCCGCGCCTGGCGAAACGACTGCAAGCCTTCTCCCGCTGTCGCCGCCTCTTCTTCTTTCTCAACTTCAACCGGCTCGTTGTAATTGCCGAAAGCCTTGATGGTCGTCGTACCACTGAGCGTATATTCAAACGATGCGCCGCGTCCCAACCCGGCGGGGTTGAAGCCGTTGGACGGTTGAAAGATGAATGGCAGCGATTCGGTCAGGCCGCGATCCGTCGGGCCGAAGCCCGCATTGCGCAAGTTGAAAAGCTGGCCGAAGCGCACCTGCATGAAGTTGCGCGCGCCGCCGTAGTTGAACAGCCCCTGCATCATCTCGAACTTGCCCATAAAGCCATTCTCTTCGCTGAGCGGCAGCGGCTGAACGAAGAACGAGAAGTTGCGCCCGACGGGGCCAGCGGCGTAGATAATCAGTTCGCGCTTTTCGTAGGTGGTTTTGGTATCGCCTCCCTCCTTCTCGATCTCGATACCCGGCAGGTAAGAAACTGCGAAATAGTCCTGAAGACGAGTCTTTGGCGGCACGAAGTCTTCTTCCTGCGGTGTCAGCGTCATCAGGAAATCGGCAATCTGCTCAATCTGCTCCGGCGTTGCGCTGGTCGGCGGCATCATCGTTTTTGCTGCATGCTCGCCGGGAAATTTCTCGGTGTGGACTTGCGGATTGGTGATATGAGATGTGATGAACTCACGACTGCGGCGCGCGCCAATGCCGTCGAGTTTGGGACCGAATTGCCCGCCGACTTTGTTGATTATGTGGCACGCGGCACACCCCATATCGAAATAGAGTTTCTGTCCGGCCCGGCTCGAATCTGTAGGCGACGCCGGAACGAAATCGGCTTTCATCGCTGTCGCTTCGGGCACTTCGCCGTGCGCGTGCGGGTTGACGCGGAATCCGGCGGGCGGGTCGGGCAGCGTCCGCAGATATGCCACCAACGTTTTGACCTCATCGGGCGAGACGTGCGGGTGCGGCATGCGGTTAGGCTGATTGCCGTGTAGCTCAGGAAACTTCTTGGCGTGCTCTTCAGGATTGGTGAGGTGCGCCGTCAGAAAGTCTTTCTCGCGGCGTCCGCCGACTCCGTCCAGCGGGGGCCCGATGCGCCCGCCACTGTTGCTGATTGTGTGGCAACCAGCGCAGTTGAGTTTCTCGAAGAGCGCGTGCCCCTGCTCACTCTGCGGTGTCGCGGCCTCCGGCTTGTAACCCGTAGGCTCGATGACATAGGACTGATGACCGGCTTCGCCGCTGCCGCTATGCTGCAACGCAGGCGCTCTGCCTTTGTTCTTCGCTTCGACTTCTCGCGGCAGGCGATAGCCCAGACGTTTGAATTCATAGCCGGTACGATTCAGACGCGGATAGGTCGTGTGGCAAAGTGTGCATTGCGCGTTGTACTTGCGTGACCAAGCGGGATTCGCTTCAACTTTGAACTCACTTTTCCTCGCAGTTTTCATCCATAAGGGCGCGGCCAGCACCAGCACTGTTGCCAGGAAAACCAACTTGACGACCCTGTTCGGTAATAATTTATAGGTTTGATTCATGGCATCCTCCTCTCCGCCTGATATGCACTATAGAAGTTGCAGGCTGACAAAAGTACGACCTTTGTCACCAGGCAGCGTGACACCTGTCACAAATCGAAATGAATAAGCAGAAAAAAAGTGGTGATCGGAGAGGGTCAGTGTCCGGCTTTTGCTGAAAGGGCGTCTTTATCTCTGATGAGCAATCCCGATCCGTTAAGAGAAATGATTTGCTGATGCCTCAACTCGCCCAACAGGCGCGAAACAGTCTCGCGTGAAGCGCCGATCATCTGCGCAATCTCCTGATGCGTGAGCGGAAGCTTCAGGTGAATCCCGTCCTGCGCTTGATCTCCCATTCGTTCACTCCAGCAGAGCAATAGTCTGGCCAGGCGCTCGGCGGCGGAGTTGGTTTTCCCGAAAGACCGAATTTGCGTGTGCGCTGCCCGCAGGATTTCGCTCAACATCTCAATGACCCGCAGGCATACTTCCGGCTGTTCGCGCAAATATCGGAGAAAGTCATCGCGTCGGACGAAATCCGCCTGACAAGGCTCGATGGTCTCTGCCGTCAGGTGGTACGGTTCGCCGGAAAGCGTCGCACTCAATCCCAGCACCTCTCCCGGTTCAGCCAAACGCGCAATGACAGTTTTCCCTTCAGGCGAACTGGTCGTCAGCTTGGCGCGCCCTGCGCACAGCACATAAACACCGCGTGGTTGTTGCCCTTCAACAAACAACGTGGCCCCTTTGGGATAAAGGCTTGGTGATTTGATGGCGTCGAAAGTGTGGAGTGCTGAGGCGGGAAGGTTGCGGAAAAGCCGCTCCGCACAAAACCGGCAGCCGGGACAGGTCTCGGAGATTTCCAGATCGTATGGTGAGCGCATAACAACTCCTCCCAGTCTTAACGATTTGGCGCTGTCGCCGGATGCGCCGAGGCGTGACCGTGTGTGAAGTGCGGTGATTGCTTGCCGAAATGTGGGGCCTCAGGGATAACGCCAAGCTCTCGCCGCACCTCACACACGGTCACGCTACTGCCAAGCCAGCTTCAAAACACGCTCAATTATACGCTCTACTTATAGGAACTTCTGGTTGAGGAAACTATGAGATAGATCACCTTGCAATGTGACAGTCGTCACAGGGAGGGTTGAAACAATCGAGCCATCAGGAGTGAATGAGCGATTGCAATGCGGCTTGATTACGGATCGTCAGCGTCGAGCCTTTCAGATGCACGATCTGCTTCTTCTTGAAATCACTGAAAAGCCGTGTCACCGTTTCGCGCGATGTGCCGATGAGTTCGGCAATCTCTTCCTGTGTCAGCGTCAGCTTCAAGCGCGTACCCTGATCAGTCTCTACTCCCTTGGCTGCCCATTCCAGCAGAAGCCTCGCTAACCTCTCCGACGCGGTAACTGACAATCCCAGCGAACGTATCTTTTGGCAAGCTGTGTGATAGTTGCGGCTCAAGTGCTCGGCCACTTTCAGGCTGGCCTCGCCGTACTCTCGCAGAAAACGCATGAATTCTTCGCGCTTGACGAAATTGGTTTGGCCCGGCTCCAGCATTTCAGCCGTCACCTCGTGCGGCTGTCCTGAGACGGTCGCGCTCAAGCCCAGGAGTTCTCCCGGCTCGGCGATGTCCGTGATGATCGTCTTGCCATCCGCGCTGCAAGTCGAAAGCTTCACGCGACCGCTACAGACCACATATACCCCGCGCGGCTCCTGCCCTTCGACAAATAACACTGCGCCGTGCGGATGCAGGTTCGCATACGTGATCGCATCAAAGGCCGCCAGCGCCTCAGCCGGGAGATCGCAGAACATCCGGTCAGCGCGCACCTTGCACGTCAGGCAGTCTTCGATAATCTCTAAACCGTATGGTGTCTGCATAAAACTACTCCCAGATCGAGATCACGCCCCTCCGATTCTGGATTGCGCCCTTTGTTTTTCAGCCGTTGCTGTTGGTGTGGAATCTATTTCCGGCCACTTTCCGATAATCTCGTTAAGCTTCCGCGCGTTGCACTGAATTTCGCTCATCATCTCGACGGATTCGCGGCTGACCGGCCAGCCTTCCCGTAACGCGAGATTGGACGAGTGACCAAGAATGAGCAGCGATGGATTGACGATTTGACGCTGAAGAGAGTTAAGCATCATCTGAAGATCACGCATCCGGCGCTCCCGCTCCCGGCTTTTCCAGAGGCTGTAGCCTAAAGCTACCGAGATGATCAGCAGCAAAACACGCAACAGTAATTGCGGCGGGCGGCTCGAGATCATCTCATTGGCGATGGTGTCAAAGCCGAAATGGTCGCGCCCGCTTGCCTGCAACAACGCATCCATTAACCAAAGGCCAAGACCTGCCAGCATACCGAATGCAATTTCTCTGTAGCGTCCCATTACGAATTCCCCTAAAACTTCGAGGATCGCAAACTCAAGCCGTTGTCCCTCTCCGCCTTTTTCAATCAGTCTTCTTGCTTATTTGGTTTTCCAGGAACGAACTGACAATTCAATGCACCAACCAACTCCGCAATCCGGGCTGTGCATAACGACCTTTTAGCCAGTGAGGTAGTGCGGAAGGGCTGTCTCCCCCAGAAACAGCCATCTGCCCACAGGCTACTCAACCACGGATTGCGGAGCGCGGGGGGTATCCCAAATTTATCTTTTGGCAAGAGATATGCCGCGCCAAGTGAACTCGTAATTACCTTGAATCCTTATGATTTCCGGTGCGACAACAGCGAGCCAGGGTTGGGTCATACCGCAAGTTGTTTGTAAACAGACAGCCGGAGGACTGTTTTCAAACAGCACCCTTCAGTCTGCGGCAGGCTCTTCCCGTCAACCCACCTCACTCCTTTTCGCTGACAGATGAGAGGGCAAGACGACGCGGGAAATCTTTGGCAAAGTCATCAATTTCGCGGGCGTGCTGACGAATCTCTTTTACCAACTCAACACTCTCTTCCCTCAAGCCTTCGCTCCTGAGCAACGCGCTGCATTCTTCCAGAATGCTGCTTGCCGGATTGATCACCTGCTCGTGAAAGACCGCCATGCGGCGCTCTAAATCGCGCACGGCACGCTCTCGCTGATTGCTTCGCCACAACAACCAGCCCAGAAATAACGCGAAGCCGAGAAAAAGCAGCCGGGTGATGAGTTGCGGCCCTTGAGGGAAGAATAGCTCTTCGGCAAAAGTGGGCTGATGATCGTTGCCGGGCATCGGCATCATCGTATGCATCAGCGCATCCGCCCCCCACATCGCAAGGCCAAGCATAAGTCCGAAGAAAATCTCTTTGTATCGTTTGAGCATTGGATTCACCTCTCCACTTGTCGCCTGTCGGTCAATCAACTTCCATACCACTCCTTAGTTTTCTGAATAATGGCGATCAGGTGTTGCGGATAACCAGGAACCTCACACCCGGCTTCAGGGTATGACTCCTGATAAACGAGCCGCACATCAACACGCCCAAGAAGACAGGCCAGATGATTGTCTCCTCCTTCAATCAGTCGGCGCGCCCACCACGTTTCCCGCATCTGTTCTGGTAAACGAGAGCCGCTGAAAATGAGCAGTCCGCCTGGACGAACAGCATCAATCAATTTATCTGCCACGCCAATTACACGTTGACATCCGTGTATTGCTTCAAGCAGATCAAGCGCGAAGATCAGGTCAAACTGACCTGAGAGCTTTTCCTGTGTAATATCAATTTGCTTAATCCGCACGTGAGCGTATGGCTTGCAGCGTTCGGCAGTGCGCTCACAAGCCAGTGGTGAGATGTCGCACACAGTCAAAGATTGACTTAGTGGCGCGAGTCGGGTGGTGAAAACCCCTTGAGCACAACCAACCTCCAAGACCTCTCCCCAACTGCCCTCCGCCGAATGTTGTTGTGCAACACTGAGGATACGCGCATACCGTTCATGCTCGACCGGCACTTCATAATCCCAGACCCGCTGATGCGCTCGGTCGAACCTCCGCCTTCGATCTCCCCAGCCTTCATAGACAATGCCCAGCGCCACATCGACATATTCGGATGCTTTCACCAGCGAGGGCGCTCGACTGAACCGTCGTTGCCAACCACCAATTCGAGCGGCGCGACTCTGACCTGGAATCAGCAGGAGGGGTGTGAAAGCCTTTGTGAATTCATCAATCTGCTGCGCCCGACTGCGGATCTCCTTTACAACGTTAAGCGCCTCACCAGTCAATCCGCTGCTTCTGAGCAAGACGTTGCACCCGTCCAGAATATTTGTTGTGGGGTTGACCATTTGTTCGTGAAAGGCTGACACCTTGCGCTCTGAATCACACCCAAGCCGTTCCTGCCGATTGCTGCGCCAAAGCACCCACCCGGCGAATAGCGCAAAACTGACATAGAGCAGCCGGATCGCCAGCGGCGGACCATCAGGAGAAAATAGCTCATCCGCCAACGCTGGCTGTGTCTCCGGCGGGGCCGCCGGCATCATTGTGTGCATCAGCGCATCCGCCGCCCACATTGCCAGACCGAGAAGAAGACCGAAGAGAATTTCCTTGTAGCGTTTCATCTTCTGCATAGACATCCGAGCGCAGATGGGCGCTTCGAGCAGCCAATCCGCTTTGGGTAAAACAGCGATGGAAAAGCTCAGCGATTATCAACGCCCGCGTTCATCGCGCGGAGCGTAGTAGCCACGTTTGGTGCGGACTCGCAACGATTTATCAGCCAATTCAACTTTGATCTGGCGAAAAGCGCCGTCTTTGCGAGTGTTCGATGGGTAATAGCCGAGCAGATATTGTTGCTTCAGTTCAGCCGCGACCTGAGCCGCCGCTTCGTCAACCAAGTCACGTTTGCCTGCGTGGGCGTTCTCCAAGTGAAATGCTTCGCCGCCAGTCGTCTCGGCAAACTGGCGCAGCACGTTCATATCAACCTCGTCTTTGATCTGGCGACCGAAGATGATGCCGCCGCGATCGTGGCCGCTGTGACCAAATGAGCCGCGTTCGCCGTGACCGATGCCGAGCGCGTAGATAATCACTTCGGACTTGCGGGCGAGGTTGAGTGTCGTCTCAAGGCTGACGCTGCTCGACGTGTCGTTGCCATCGGTAACGAGCATCAATGCGCGGCGGTTGTGTTTGCCGTCCACAACACGCTGCAAGCCCATCAGAATTGCATCGTAGAGCGCCGTGCTGCCGCGCGGATTGAGCCGGTCTATGGCGCGCAAAATCCGGCGGCGGTCGTCGGTGAAGTCCTGCACGAGTTCGGCATCGTTGCTAAATCGAATCAGGAATATTTCGTCGCCGGGCGCGACCGATTTGACGAAGTGTTCGACGGCGTCGCGCACGCCTTCGATCTTGTCCACCATGCTGCCGCTGGTATCGAAGAGCACGCCCAAACTGATCGGCACTTTATCGCCGGTGTTGAAATAAGCGACCTCCTGTTTGACTCCGTCTTCATAGATGGCGAAGTCGCGCTGCTTGAGATTGGCGACGTAGCGACCGCGCTCGTTCACGACAGTCGTGGTGAGCGTCACAAGGTCGGTGTCAATCCTGATCGTGTCGTCGTCGCGTTTGCTTTTGTCCTGCGGCGGCTGTTGCGGCTTTTGCTGCTGCGTGTGACCGGACTGCGGGAAGATCAGCGTGATCGTGACAAGAGTGGCAAAGACGGCCATTGCGATTTTGCTTTTGAGCAGCTTCATAACCATTTCTCCTTAGCCCGGGCTGCAACGGAACACTTCTTTAATCACCAGCCACCGGCTCGGGCAGTTCTTTGGTGAACGGGGGCACATCGGCTTCACGCTCGCGGGCCTCGCCGAAGTCGTCCTTGCCGCCAGCCGCCAGGCCATCACGCTCGGCGATGATTCTGTCAGCGATTGGTTTGCCGAATTTGTAAAAGACCGCCGGTGTCACCAGTTGATCGAGCAATGTCGAAGTGAGAATGCCGCCGAGTACGACGACCGCGAGCGGATGCAAAATCTCCTTGCCTGGCTGTCCCGCAGCAAGCGCCAGTGGAATCAACGATAGCCCCGCCGTCAGTGCCGTCATCAAAACCGGCACCAGGCGTTCGAGCGAGCCGCGAATAATCATGTGCTCGGTGAAGCCTTCACCCTCCTCGCGCATCAGGTGCAGGTAGTGCGAGATCATCATGATGCCGTTGCGCGATGTGATGCCGACGAGCGAGATGAAACCGACGAGCGTCGCAACGGAAAAGACGCCGCCGGTGATGAGCATCGCAATAATTGCGCCGATCAGCGCCAGCGGCACGTTGATCATTACCTGCAATGACGAACGCCAATCGCCGAGCGCCTTGAGCAGCACGAAGAAGATGGCGATCAACGAAAAGATCGTCAGCACGGAGAGCCGCTTCGTCGCTTCCTGCTGCGCTTCGAACTGTCCGCCGTATTCAAGGAAGTAACCTTCGGGCAATTGCACTTGCGCCTTGATGCGATCCTGCATGTCGCGCACGACCGAACCGAGATCGCGGTCAGCGACGTTCGACATCATGACAATGCGGCGCTTGGTGTTCTCGCGCAGCACCTGATTCGGCCCCGGCAGATTTTCAATCGTGGCGACGGCAGAGACCGGAATCTGCGTGCCTTGCGGCGTGTCAATCGTGACGTTCTTCAAGGCGTCGAGGCTGTTGCGTGAGGCGTCGTCGAAGCGCACGACCACATCGTAGCGGCGCTGCCCCTCGACGGCTTCGGAAACCTTCCTGCCATTCAGCGCCGTCTCAAGTGTTTCAGCGACCTCGCCCGGTTGCAGGCCGTAGCGCGCCGCTTCGGTGCGATTGACGTTGAAGCGAACTTGCGGGATGAGGACTTGTTTCTCGACCTGCACGTCGGTCGCGCCCTCGACCGTCAGCATCACGTTTTTGATCTCTTCAGCTTTGGCGCGCAGCGTAGCCAGATCGTCACCAAAGAGTTTGACCGCGATCTGCGCGCGCACGCCGGATTGCAGATGATCAATGCGATGCGAGATGGGCTGACCGACATTGATGTTGACGCCGGGAATAACGGCGAGTTTTTCGCGGATGTCCTTCAACACTTCTTCGCGCGAGCGTTCACTCTTCTTCAGATCAACGTCAATTTCGGAGTAATGAACGCCTTCCGCATGCTCATCGAGTTCAGCGCGCCCAGTGCGGCGTCCGGTTGATTTCACTTCGGGAATCGTGAGCAATTGTTTTTCGGCGATCTGCCCGATGCGATTACTTTCAGCGAGGCTCGTGCCCGGTTGCGCGAGTAGGTTGACCGTCAGCGTGCCTTCGTTGAATTCAGGCAGGAATGCCGTTCCGACAAACGGTAGGGTAGAGATAGCGATTAGGAACAGCACAAGGGCGCTTCCGATGACGAGCCAGGGATGGCGCAACGTTTTGTGCAGAAACTTTTCATCCCACTTCTTGAGGAAGCGCACCAGGAATCCGTCCTTCTCGTGCGCCATCGCCTTCATCTTCGGCAGCAGGAACGACGCCAGCACCGGCGTCACGGTCAAACTCACGACCAGCGAAGCGACGAGCGCCGTGATGTAGGCCAGGCCCAGCGGCGCGAGCAATCGTCCTTCGACTCCGGTCAGCGCAAACAGCGGCACGAAGACCAGCGCGACGATGATCGTGGCGTAGACAATGCTCGAACGGATTTCGAGCGAAGCGTGATAGATCACTTGCAAGGCAGGTTTTGGCTGCGCGCTCTGGCGATTCTCGCGCAAGCGGCGGAAGACGTTCTCGATGTCCACAATCGCGTCGTCCACGAGTTCGCCAATCGCCACTGCCAGCCCGCCCAGCGTCATTGTGTTGACCGACGCTCCGAATGCTTTCAAGACCAGAAACGTGACGATGAATGACAGCGGGATCGCCGTCAGCGTGATGAACGTCGTGCGGAAGTTCAGCAAAAACAGAAACAGCACGATGATGACGAGAATCGCGCCGTCGCGCAGCGCCTCGATCACATTGCTGATGGCCGCATTGATGAAATTCTCCTGTCGAAACAGCTCGGAGTTGATTTCGACATCCTGCGGCATCGTGGCTTGCAGCTCTTTCAGCGCGGCGTCAATCTTTTCCGTCAGCACCTGCGTGGACGCGCCCGGCTGTTTTGAAATCGCCATAATCACGGCGGGGTCGCCCATCGTGCCACCATCGCCGCGTTTGATCTTCGCGCCGAACTCGACATTCGCCACCTCGCCCAGTTTGATTGGCGTCCCCTGACGATATGCGACGACCGTGTTCTTGAGTTCGTCAAGCGAGTAGAAGCGGGTGAGATTGCGGATCAGATATTCCTGCGATTGTGCGTCAACAAATCCGCCCGTCGAATTGACGTTCGATTTTTCGAGCGCGGTGGAAATGTCCTTGAGCGTGACCCCGTACTGCTTGAGCTTATCGGGCGAAACCAGCGCCTGATACTGCTTCACACCGCCGCCGATCACCGTAACCTGCGCGATGCCCGGTATCGTCAGCAATCGCTGGCGGATCGTCCAATCAGCCAGTGTGCGAACGTCCAGCGGATTGGTCGCGCCATTTTTCGAGCGCACCGAAACCAGCATGATCTCGCCCATGATTGAAGAGATCGGCCCCATAAATGGCGAGACTCCGGCGGGCAATTGTTCACGCGCAAGGTTGAGCTTTTCCGCGACGAGTTGCCGGTCAATGTAGATGTCCGTGCCCCAATCAAACTCAATGTAAACAATTGAAAGGCCGATGCCTGATTGCGAGCGCACGCGCGTCACGCCGGGCGCGCCATTCATCAGCGTCTCAATCGGAAACGAGACGAGCGTCTCGACCTCCTCCGGCGCAAGTCCCTGAGCTTCGGTTAGAATCGTGACGGTAGGACGGTTCAGATCAGGCAACACATCCACCGGCAGTGTGATGGCGATGTACGTCCCGCCGACCAGCAGCAACGCTGCAATGGCGACGACAATCAATCTGTTCTGAAGTGACCAGCGGATAATCGCATTGAGCATAAACTTCCTTCACAACTCGCTTCGGAAAATCAGCGCCCGTTCAACTACGCTTGAAAATGGAGGGCGCAGCGGGGCTTGCCCGCTGCGCCCTGCCATTCACCTCTCTCCACCTCCCCCCGGCGGAAGAGAGGGTCTGCGTCAGTGGCCGCCGAATGCGTGATGCAGCCGGTTGCCGAAGCTTCTGCTGTCGTAATGGGGACGGCGCGTGTAGTAACCGCCATTACTGAGGCCATTGTTGTAATAACCATTATTTGAATGACCGTTACCGTAATATCCGCCGTTGTTGTTGTAGCCACCGCGTTCCGCCCGCTGGTGATCGCGCGTGGCGTAGCCGTGATCGTAGTAACGCTCCTGCCGCTGATGATCCTTCAACTCGCGCCGTTCGTGTCCCTGATCGTGTCCCTGCGCAAATGAAGTTGCAGTCATGACTAGCAGCGAAGCCGTCGCCAGCACGAACACCGCCGCAACTCGTTTCCACAAACCTGAATGTAGGAAATTCATTCTGTATCTCCAATGTTTTGCCGCATCGTCAAATCATGCGGCGGTGTTGCTGCAAACCCGTTTGACCGGGCCTGACGGCAAAGGGGTACACCGTCAAAAGGAAATGCCGGGCGTGGCCGTCAATCAGCTTCCGGCTTACTGACGGGAGAAATTCCCGCCGATAGCTCCGGCGTCTTTGTTGATTAACTATGAACCGGGCTGGGTCGAGCGCAGTTGATAGATGCCTTCGATCACGATGCGTTCGCCTGCCTCAAGCCCTGATTTGATCTCGTGAAATTCCTGTCCTTCTGCGCCAAGCACGATGGCGCGTTTTTCAAAGCTCTCGCCGCCTTTGAAGACGAAGACGAATGTCTTGCCCTGTTCGGTAATCACGGCTTGTTTCGGCACGGCCAGCACCGTTTGCCGCCCGCTCGTGTCAATCGTGATCTCGGCGAACATCCCTTCGCGGAAGCGGCCGCTCTGATTCGTCACTTCATAAAACACCGGCACGGCGCGCGTCTGCGGATCAACAGTTGTGCCGATGGTGATGAGCCGGTTGCGGCTGCCGTCTATCTGAAACACTTCGCCGGGCTGTCCTGTCACGACGAACGAAGCGCGCGGCGCGCCACGCACTACGGCCAGGTCTTTCTCGAAGACTGCGGCTTGCAACCAGACACGATCCAGCGCCGTCACCTCGGCCAACTCGACGCCGCTTTCAACTTGCTGCCCCGTTGCCACATTCAACTTGCTGATGACACCGGCGACTGGCGCAAACAGCGGGTAGGTGCGCGTCGGCGAGACCTGCTTCGCCGCGGCGCCGAGCAGTTGCGCTTGCGCCTCCGCAGCGGCCACTTCCTGCGCGGCCAACGTGTAACTCGTTTCCGCCTCTTGTAGACGCTTTTTCGGGACAGCCCCGATCTCGACCAGATTGCGGGCGCGCTCAAGCTCAATGCGAGCGGCGTTCAATCTGGTGCGCGCTTGTTGCACGGTGGTTAGTTGCTGAAGCTCTTGCGAATCCAAGGCGGCGCGCTGCGCTTCAAGCCCGGCGATCTCCGGCGCGCTGAGGATTTGCTCAATCGTGCCGATACGCTGTCCGCGCGCGACAGGAGAACCGACCGTCAACCGCGCATCCAGCGTGATGCGGCCCGCGACAGGAGGCGAGATTTTCGCTTTTGCATTCGGCGGCACGATGACCGCGCCCGTGACTTTGAGGCCGGTGACGATCTTTTGTTCGGCGACCGGCGCGGTGCGAATGCCGAACATCAGTTGCGATTCTTTCGGGATCGTCAACACGGCTCCCGATCCGCCAAGCCCGGCATCACCCGCCGCCAAGTGAGCGTCTTCCCCTTCCCCACCGGCTGCCATTGCAACCGATGAACGACGCTCTCTCGGCGGCGCGAAGTAAGCCAGGGCGGCCACGCCAACAGCGAAGAACACGAACACGCCAACTGCCAGCGGCACGGTGCGCCGCGCGGCCACGCCAGCCGCGATGCCGCGATGCTTGAGCGCAAAATACGATCCGGCGATGAGTACGCACACCAGCAGGGCAAGCGATGCCAGCACTCCCCAGAAAATCCAGTTCACCGGCGCGGCGGTAACGGCAATGGGAAAGTCGGCTTCGAGTTGACGGTTGTCCGAAGTGCGGGCGACGAAGATCACCTTGTAATCGCCGCGCTCACGAAAAACGTAATGCAGGCCGTAAACGCCTTCCTCGCTCTCTTTGTGTGCGCTGAGATTGCTTGCCACGACGGTCTTGCCATCTGCCTGCGTGATGCGCGCTGTTACTTTTGCATCGGCAACCGGCTGATCGCCGCCGGCGAAGCCGCCTTCAACACGCTCAGTGATCGTGGCTTCAAACTGCGCCTCTTCGCCATCGCGCGGGTCTGCGGGCGCTTGCCGAAGCCGCACGCGGAATTGCCCCTGCGAAGTTTGCACGTTACGCTCAGCCGTGCGCGGTTTCGGAGCCAGCGGGGCGGCGGCCTGCGCGGGCTTCTTGCCATGATCCTCATCGCCATGCGCCGATGCTGCTTGCGCGAGCCAAAGCATAAAGGCAAGGCTTACGCCAACTGCGAGCGCAAGCGCCGTTGACCGGTGATTATTTACCGAATGATGCATAAGTAATTCAGGCGCGGCAGTGAGCAAGGATTAAGGATGAATCTCACTACCGCGCCGCTCCTCCTTCTTCCCACAAGAAGTAACCCATCAGGTCAGTGCGAATGCGCCGCGCCGTAAAGCGTCTGCATCGTCACCACGTCCAGGCGAATCGCATCCGAAACTGCGCGAGCCAGCGCTTCTCCCACTCCCTGCGCCTTGATGTCCTGTCCCAGCCGCAGCTTGTTGTCGTGCCCCTTTCCTTTGAACTGATCGAGGAAGGCGTGCGGGATGCCGCCGCTTTCGCCGTGAACCTCATTGATTACCGGCGATCCCTTTTCGCTTCCGTAAACGATCACCAATTCGCGCCCCTCGGCTTTCACTACTGCGGCTGCGCCAATCTGCTTGCGCGTGCCGCCTTCAGTGGCGAAGGCAAGATAGGAATGATGATCTTTGTCATCCAGCTTCATGCCGCTCTGCTTCTCAATACGGGAGGCTTGTGCATCCGTCAGGTCTTTATGCTGTTTGGTGATTGACTGCGCATTCGGAAAGGCGGCACGCACGGCGGTTGGGATGTCATCTGCCTTTGCACTGTCGCCCTTCGCGTCGCTTGCCGTGGCAGGTGATGCGCTGGCCGTTGTGTCAGACGCAGCATTGGGCGAAGTCGCGGACGGCGCGGAGTTGCCCGATGAACAGGCTGCCGCCAGCGCCGTTAGTCCAATGATTGTGATGAAATAAGTCAGTCTTTTCATTATGTTCTCCCTCGATTGAAATCAGAGTTTTCCCAAGATGTTGATGATCAAAGCCGGCGTCACGGTTTCGATGCTGTCTGTTCCGCTGTTTGTCCCGTGGTCATCGCCGTCACCGGTGTGGATGAGAAAGCCGAAGCTGGCAACGGCTTGCCCAATGCTCGCTCCAGCTCGGCCAGACTCGTGTAGTAATCGCGCAATGCGGTGTTGTATTGAGTCTGGTTCTCGACCAGGCGGCGTTGCTCGGCAATCACATTCAACACGGGCATTTCGCCGAAGCTGTAAGCTGCCCGGATTGTTCTCAGGTTCTCTTCGGCGCGTGGCAGCACCTGGCCGCCGTAAATCGCCAGCGACTGCGCCGCCGCCGCGTAACGATTGAGCGCCAGCGCCACATCGCGTTTGACGATTGCCTCGACGAATTCACGGCGGTATTTGGCCTGCGTCTTCTCGCCCACGGCGGCGGCGATCTCGCCTTGATTGCGGTTACGAATGGGAATCTCAATCGAGACGCCGACGGTGAGCAGATGATCAATATCGTTCAATGTTCCGACCGGCGTGTTTTCAAAAACCGAACGTGAACGCGAGTAGCGCACTGAAGCGGCGAGATTCGGCGTGCGTTGTGATTCAGCCAGGCTGATGCGTGCATCACCGAGTTCTTCAGCGATCCGCGCGGCCTGCAAATCAGCGCGCTCGCGCAACGCGATTTCGGTTGCAGCACCAATCGTCATCCCAAGCAATGGCGGGCGCTCGAGCGCGGGCGCGAGCGTTAGAGATTCAGTCGGATCAAAACCCGCGAGCGTCCGCAGTGTGATCAACTGCGCTTCCAGATCGGCGCGCGACTGCACGGTCTGCGCGCGCAGCCGGTCAACCTCGACGCGCACGAGATTGAGATCAAGTGGCGCGACATCGCCCTCGCGCAGCCGAGCCTCGGTGACACGAGCCAACTCCTGATCGAGCGCAATCAACCGCTCGGCGCTGTCAAGTTGGCGGGCCGCAGCCAGCGCCTGCGCATAAGCGGTGCGAATCTCCGCCGCGATCTGCCGTTCCAAAGCGCGCACCTCGGCTACCGCCCGGTCGTATTCAAGCTGCGCAACGGCGACGCGCTTGCCGCGCTTGCCTCCCAGTTCAAAGACCTGAGTCGTGCCGATGGCAGTGTTTCCTTCACCACTGCGGCCTGTCAGGTAATCGCTCGTCTGCTCGACATCGAAGGTCGGGTTTGGGCGCAAGCCCGCTTGAATTAGCCTCCCCCGCGCAATCGCCAGAGTCTGGCGCGCGGCGAGCAGCTCGCGGCTGCGTGCAAAAGCAGCATCGGACAGTTGCTCAACGGTCGTGCCTGCCGGGCCGACGAACTGACGCGAAGTGAGTTGCACGTTTAGCGATGAGGAGTCGGCAATACTGATCGGGCTTCGATCCTGTTTTGCCTCTTGCGCAAACGCCGCGATGTTTACGACGGCAACCAGAGACAGTAAACCGATAGCTATGGACCAGCGATACCGTCGGAATTGATTTAAGCGCATGGTTCAACTCTCCGGCTGCAAAATCGCGTGGCGATGCCAAACGCGATAACTTGTCACGCCGACCATCGTCAGGAGCAACACGCCCAGCGACCACAACAGAGCATTCCCCGTGTCCATCAGGTTGCTCTCCGTCGCCGCAGGCTGAGGCGCTTCAATGGCAACTGCGCCATAGTTGGCCGTCTGCTCAACTCCGCCAGCCTTCACGATTACTGAAAAGCTATAGTTGCCCGAATCAAGTGGCGGCAGCGTCAACTCATACTCACCGGCGCGCGCTGATGGCTTGGCAGCAACTTTGATTGGTTCCTTTCCTTTGGCTGCGATTACCAGATTGGCCGTTGCTTCTTTGACAGGCTCGTTCGTTGCATAAAGTGTGATGAAGAGGCGCGCCGAATGTTCGTGCAACGGCTCAAGCGCCGGATGCTTCATCATCACCTCGTAATCGCCGACGCGCGCAGTTCGAGCAACCATCCCCGAATCGGCGGCCACTGCTGCTTTCTTCGTCCCGTCATCGTGCCCTTCGTGCGCGGAAGAGGCTGACGGCAAAGCCAGCAGGATTAAACCCAGTGCCAACACTTTCTTGACTCGTATCAACATCATTCCTCCTTGCGATAGCGGGCGGATTCAACTTTTGCTCCAACATCCGGCTCGCTCAATTTTCAGTCTCTATCACCATCGTATCGAGCGACTGATTCATTGCCCACTAAGTCCGCCATGCTATTGGCAACCGACAGGCCAGAGGCGCAGCGCAAAGACACTCAGCAGTTGTTTCTATTTTTGATGAGGGAGGAGCGGCGGTAAGTCTTCACGAATCGGGGCTTAGCCAGCGGACGGCTGGTAAGGGAAGAATCCGCACAGCAGATAATCGAGTAGGTTCAGAATGAATGGTTCCGTTGCTTTTGCTGAAAACAGACAAACGCCAGTTTGTTTTCAACCAGCATTGCCATTTATGCATTCTGCGGCGGCGCGTGATGAACGGTTGCGGCGCTGATGAGGGACTCGCCATAATGCGAATCTGGTGACGCAATCGTAGTCAGGGTTGGATCAAGAGATGTTTGTTTATGGACAACGGCTTGTCTATTTCCAGACAGGCCAAATTTGGCATTCATCAAAAAGGAATGGCGGAGTGGTGACAACACCCCGCCATTCGGCTTGGGGCATTTCGGAAAGATCCAAAATGCCGCGTTTTGCCACCCCCATCCAGGCAGGAAGGAGCCAGCAAATTCAATGACTCGCGCTAAAAACGGACAGCAGGGAACAGTCCTGTCTCATGGTAAGCAATTACCACGCCTTAAACGGATCGAAGGCCAGGTGCGCGGCGTGCAGCAGATGATCGAGAACGAACGCGACTGCGTCGAAGTCGCGCATCAACTCAGTGCCGTCATTGCGGCATTGCGACGTGTACAAGGCAATATGCTGCGTGATCATCTCCGCGAGTGTGCGAACGCGGCATTGACCGGGAAGCTCCCGGCGGCAAAAGCCAGGCGACTGACCGATGAGATCGGAGAGTTACTGGCAAAGTGGGGCTGATGCTGACAGGAAACCTTTGTGATGCGGTTCCTGATCAAATTTTCTGTGCATCTTCGGCAGGTTCGGCTGACTGCAAGCCGTACTTTTGCATGCGATAAATCAGTGCGCTCCGTGTGATGTTCAAGTATTGCGCCGCCCGCGTCTGATTCCAATCATGCTTGTCGAGCGCCTGGCGCAGTATTTCCCGCTCCACTTCTTCCAGATCAATCCCATCATCGGGCAGTTGAATCAGAACATTGGCGGCGTGACCGGTCATCGCAGTCATATTCTCCGGCAGATCGCTGATGCTTACCGTATCGCCTTCCGCAATCACCGCCAAACGCTCGACCGTGTGCTTCAACTCGCGCACGTTGCCCGGCCAGGAGTAAGTCTGAAAGTAGCGAAAAATATCCTTCTCAAAGTTCAGTTCCGGGCGCTGATAACGCTGCGCCAATTCCTTCAGAAAGTAATCGGCCAGCAGCGGGATGTCTTCGCGCCGCTCACGCAACGGCGGCAAATGAACCGGAACGACTTTGAGGCGGAAGAAGAGGTCTTCGCGGAAGCGACCGTCCGCCACCATTTTCGAGAGATCGCGATTGGTGGCGGCGAGGAAGCGCACGTCAATGCGGCGCGTGGTCGTCTCTCCGACACGGGTGAACTCGCCGTCTTCGAGCACACGCAGCAGCTTGACCTGGAGCGCGAGGGGCAGGTCTCCAATCTCGTCGAGCAACACGGTTCCTTTGTCGGCGGCTTCGAGCTTGCCGCGCGCGTCGGTATAAGCGCCGGTGAAGGAGCCTTTGCGATGACCGAACAACTCTGACTCGATCAAGCCTTCGGGAATCGCACCGCAATTGATCACGACGAAAGGCCCATCACGCCGCACGCTGTTTTGATGAATCGCTTTGGCAATCAGTTCTTTTCCGGTGCCGCTCTCGCCCGTGATCAGGACAGCCAGGTCGGTGCGCGCAACCTTTTCGACGAGGGCGTAGACGCGCCTCATCGCGGACGAAGAACCAATCATGTTGTCGAGCGAAAAGCGGCTCTCGATAAACTGCTTGAGCGAGCGGTTCTCGCGCACGAGCGCAGTGTATTGAAGCCCTTTCGAGACGGTGAGCAGCAGTTCTTCGCGGTTGAAGGGCTTCGTGATGTAATCGTAAGCGCCAAGCTTCATCGCCTCGACCGCCGTTTCAATTGAGCCATAGGCGGTAATCACCAGCACTACCACGTCAGGACTTATCACACTGATGCGCCGCATCAACTCAAGGCCGCTCAACTCCGGCATCTGAATGTCAGTGATCACCATCTCCACTTGTTGACTGGTGAACACGTCCAAACCTTCCTTGCCGTTAGCTGCGGTAAGTACCTGATAGCCAGCTTCTGACAGATGGTGCGCGAGTACGCGCCGCAAACTGGCGTCGTCATCTACAAGCAGAATTGTTTTGTTGGTCATTGTCATTGGCATTGGGGTCAGCCCAACGGCTCGTTCATTGGGCGCATGCAAGCTTCTTGGTTGAAAAGTACAACGCCAGTTGTGCGCGTTCTGATAAGTAATGTCAGTGCTTACTCAAGTAAAACTGACTTTAACTTTATTTGGTACTCCGTGAATATCTTGTCAATAAGCTCGCTCTCACTAACGTTCCTGTAAATAAGAGGTGTATCGAGCGTTACTGGATAAAATAGCGCCCCAACATTTCCTGGGTAAAAATGTATTCCCACTGCTCCAACTCCAGTAGACTCCGGTGTCAGAATTGAATAGCTGTAGCTTCCTGTCGAAGAGAAGAACTCATTCAGACCGGCTGAAGTGTTTGGCGAGATAGCTTTTGATCCAGGAAAAGAAAGGCAGGTTGGCTCGTAATAAAAACCATCTGGCGACGATGCCACCTCAATCATGAATTCGCCTACGTCACCATGTTTTTCCGACTCAACCAGTCTTTTAAAAGCCCTATTCATCCGATATATCGTATTAAGATTAACTTCCTCTTCTTTGGATAAACTGCCTCTATCCAAACCCGGAGTCGAATGAAAACGCCTCTGGTAATCATCAAACGCATCAATATTGCCGATCCAACATTGATCTATTACCTCTTCGACTTTACTGTCGCTGATCTTAACAAGCGAAAACTTAGGGGCAAGACTTGCAATAATGAAGTCGACATTATTGTTACTATCTTGATTTTCCTTGAGTAAGAAATCTTTTGCTTTATCTAAATCATCATAACCTTGCTTAATAATCCCACTTAATTTTTGAATGGACGAATATGCATAGCCAATGCGCCCTGCGAAGCATACGCATAAATTTCTATTTAAGATTACTGACTTCAGTACGCTTCGGCTTATACCTTTCAACACATCAGTAAGGTCAGTCTTTTTTGTGTCACTAAATATTCTGATGCTATTGCTATTTTTTTTCGCTATAACAAGTGTCATAAGTACCTAACGTTTGACCGGCAGCCGGATTTCAACCAGAGCGCCACCGTTCTCCCCATCCGCAGCCTCGATGCGGCCACCGTGTTGCGTCACCAGACGATGCGCAATCGCCAGGCCAAGCCCTGTGCCGCGCGATTTGGTCGTCACGAACGGGCTGAACAGCTTCTCGCGCACCGCCGGGTCAATTCCTTTGCCGGTATCGCGCACGGCCAGCGACAACTCTTCACCGCGCTGACTGGCACTGATCGTCAATTGCCCGCCCTCCGGCATCGCCTCAATGGCGTTGAGGATGAGATTGAGCAACACCTGTTTCATCTGTTCGGCATCCAGCAGCACCAGTGGTAAAGAATCAGCGACATCCATGCCGATCTTCACTCGCACCTGCTCCGCTTGCTTGTTTGCCAGCTTGACCACCGACTCAACGATCTCACGCGGCGGCGTCGGCAGCAATTCCGGCAAACGCGGGCGCGCGTACTGCAAGAAATCGGAAACCAGCCCGTTGAGACGCTCGACCTCATGCTTGATGATGGTCAGAAACTCGGCCTTCTCGTGTTCAGGCGGTACGATGGTTTCGAGTGCCTCAGCGGCGCCATGAATCGCGCCAAGCGGGTTACGAATCTCGTGGACAATCGCCGCCGACATCTGACCAAGCGAAGCGTGGCGATCCGCAAGCAGCAACTGATCCACCGTGCTGCGTAATTCGTCATAAGCGCGCTGTAACTCGACGGCGGTCTGCTCGTATCTTTGACGTTCTCGCCGCTCCGCGCCCGCAAGCAGACCGGTGACGATGCCGATGACCAGAAAGAGGATCGTTTCAGCGTATTGGTTGATCGCGTAGACGCGGTTGTCGGCATGTTGGGCGAGATGCGGCAGATAAATCAGCGTACTCAACACCGCTGCTGCCAGACCGCCGCGCAGACCGTAGCTGTAAGCGGCGTAGATGATCGGAATGTAATAAAGCCGCTGATAAATTTCGTGCAGCAACAAATAGCGCGTGCTGGTGTTGTAGTGCAAAAAAGTGATCACAATGATGCTGGCGATCAACCACCAGGGCTTGAGATCGCGCGCGGGCTTCGTTGGTTGGGAAAGTTGCGGTGCCATTTCATCACTCAAAGGATTGATTCAAGCCGGAGTTCCTTAGAGCTTTTCAAAAACACAATAGCTAAAAGCTTGTTGCGTCTGGAACGGGGTCTGATGCACTTCTCTATCACTGTGAATCAATTTGAATTTTTGCCCCAGAATTTGCCACAACTCATCACAGGCGTAGCGATTGACAGATAAGTTGCTGCATTTTTCAGGCCCGTCCGGCGCAAAGGTTGACATCACCAAAATGCCGCCGGATTTCAATGTTTTTTCTACCAGACGGACATACTTCAATTGGTCTTCCGGTCTGATCAAAAAGTGAAAGACGGCGCGGTCATGCCAAAGATCATATGTGTTTGCGGGCATATCCGCCGTTGTGATGTCAGTCGCCATCCACGTCACCTGCTTTGCCCCGTCGCCCAGCCGCTGGCGGGTTTGCGCCAACGCCGATTCGGCAATATCCAGAATCACCAATGAGTCATATCCATCGGCCAACAGACAATCCACCAGAGTGGAAGTGCCGCCGCCGACATCAATCACAGTGGGGTGATGTTTGGCCGGCATAAATTGATGAATCAGTTCCAGCGACTTTTCGGGTTTCTTTTGATACCACGAAACTCCGTCAACCGGTTTGGTGCTATAGATGGTGTTCCAATGCGTTTGTAACTCACCGTTCATAAGATCTCCTCGTTCGACCGCAGATCAGTCGCCTCAGTTTATGGTTAATTCTGCTCAAGTAGCGGCGCGATAGCTGCCTCAAACTCCGCCAGGCTCTTGCCGCCCGTCAGCGTCGCGCGCAGCTTGCCCGTGCGATCCAGCAAAAAGTTCGTCGGCATGATTTCATTCCAAGCTGGGTCAATGACGCTGGCGAACTTGTCGTGATCGGGTTCCTTGCACAGATAAGAAACGAAGCCGGGAAAACGCTTCGCCACAAACGGCCTGACGTTCGCTTCCAGTTCTTCCGGCTCATCCAGCGAGACAGCGATGAGCCGGAAGCCGCGCGCCTTGTATTTTTCTTCGAGCTTCATCAGTTCGGGAATCTCTTTGACGCACGGCGCGCACCAGGTCGCCCAGAAATTGACGAGAATCACATTACCGCTCTTGTCGCTCTTGCCGGCGTGATACGCTAGAAGTTGCCGCAGGTCGTCTGCGCTAATCGCTTCAACCGTTTTCGGATTAAGCAGTTCCGGGCGAGGTGATGAGGACTGCCCGAATGAAGCAATCGCCAGCAACGAGCCGAGCAAACATACGATAAAAATTCGATTCATCTTGCCTGACTTTCTCTTGATGATACAGGTCGAAACATTGCGAGGCTCAAGTCGTCAAGCCTCGTGCGATCTTCTGTAACACGGTGTGGTCTTCACCGAACCGGCCCAGTGCCTCGCTATGTGTTTCGAGTTCACTGAATGGAATCCACGCGAGCGACACGTCACGCAGATTGTTTCTGAATGCCGGGCGCGCCAGTTGCGCCAGCACTTCCTTTTCCCGTTTGTTTGGGGCAACCAGATAAAGATGACAATTACGCCCCGGCAGCGAACGCGCCAGGTCTTCCAGCCGCAGGATGCCGGAATAGATCGAGGTGCTTTTCTCGACTTCAAAGGCGCAGATAATTTCGCCCGACCCCGACCTGAGCCAAATCACGTCAATCAGGCTCACCGTGTCTTTGACCTCTGGCGAAACATCATCCGACCAGTTCTGCTCCGGCAGCCCTGACACTGTCAGCAGCGCGAAGGTTTCTCCTCCACAGCAGCGATGCCGGTCATTGCGCGCCACATACACGTCGTAACCGAGCGAGCGCCCAACGCGGATGAGTAGGTACTGCATCTGCGTGTGTTCAGATTCCTCGCGTTGTTCGGTCAGCACGTCCGCGTGACGTGCTTTCGCGGCCTTCTCAGCTTTGACGCGCTCCGTTTGCAGCACAGCTTCGGCGTTGCCGGGAATCACTAGGCGGCCCACGCCGATTTCAAACAACAGCCCGGCGAATGCGCCGAGGTCTTTGGAAAGATGGCTGCGTACTCCCTCGTTCGCGCTGACGATGACTTCGCGCATCGCCAGATAGCTCTCCCACGAGCCAAGTTTTTTCTTGTCGTTGAAGAGCGCATTGAAGCCGTTGACGATGGCCGTATTGAACGGCGGAACCATCGTGGGGTGCAGGAAGTAAACGATGCTCGCCACCGCCGGGCCAAGACCTTTGATCTGCGCGGCGGCCAATCGGCTCATCTCGGACAGCACCTGTTCCTCGCGCGTCGCGCCGTAGCAGGCTTCGAGAAACGCGCCGAATTTCCGCTTGTTTTCCTCGCTTTCGTAGATGTCTGGGATGCGCAGCTTCGGTTTCCAGTAAAACGGATGCGCCGCGCCTTCAAAGACCTGCTTCTGTTCGGTGATCGCGGTCAGCACGACTTCAAGCGGCGAGCCTTTGAAGTCATTGCCGAACGTACCTGCTGCAATCGCGTCAATCGTATCGCGCACGCCGCGCCGGATGGCGCGAAACGCTTTCAACCGCGCTTCGTTACCAACAAACCAAGTGTTGTAAACCGACTCAGGGTCGCCCTTGTACCAAGCTATCAGTTCCGTCAGTGAGGAATTCTCCATTCAAGCAAACCTTTCAGAAGGGCTTATAGGCTTTGTGCAACCTGATCGTGCCGAACAAACTGTTGAAGTGCCTTACCTCTTCCACATCCTCAAAACCAGACTGACCGATGAACTCGGGCAACTTGCCCGCGAAGTTGTCTTTCGTTGTTGCTCCATCCAACAGCACGATGCCTTGTGACGCCAGTTTCATCAGTACGTTTTGCGGCGCGCCCCAGTCGGCGGCGTGAAACTCGCCGCCGGGTTTGAGAACGCGCCTGACTTCCGCCAGCGTCCGCAATTTGTTTTCGCGCGTCAGGTGATGAAAGAAAAGGCTCGACAACACATGATCGAATGAGTCATCCGCGTAAGGCAGTTCATACGACAGCCCTTCATCAAACGCGATGTCTGCGCCGCTGCGTTCTGCCTTTGCCCGCGCCTGCCGCAAAATCGCTGGATCGCCGTCAAAGCCGATGACTGCGGCTTGCGGATGCGCTTGCTTGATGGCAATCGTCAGCGTTGCTGTACCGCAAGCGAGATCGAGTACACGCTGACCGGGTTGAATCTGTGCTTGCGAGAGCAACGCCGTTTTGAACGCAGCTTCGCGCGTCGTCAATCGCACGACCGGGTCATAAATCGCTGTCAGCCAGTCGTAGCGAAGCGCTGGAATGTAACGCGCGTTTTTCTCCTTCATAACTATCTATCTATTCTCAAAGGGTAAGTCTTCGTAGCCTGAGCGCGTTGGCGATGACCGACACGGAACTAAACGTCATCGCCGCGCTCGCAATCATCGGACTGAGCAACAACCCGAAAATGGGATACAACACGCCCGCCGCAATCGGCACGCCCAGCACGTTGTAAACAAATGCGAAGAAAAGATTCTGCCGGATGTTGCTCATCACGGCTTTGCTCAAGCGGCGCGCGCGCACGATGCCGCGCAGATCGCCTTTGACCAGCGTCATTCCGGCGCTTTCCATCGCCACATCCGTCCCCGTACCCATCGCAATGCCGACCTGCGCTTGCGCCAGCGCCGGAGCGTCGTTGATGCCGTCGCCCGCCATTGCCACAACTTTCTTTTCTGATTGAAGTTGCTTCACGACCTCGGCTTTTTGATCGGGCAGCACTTCAGCAAAGCCCTCATCAAGTCCAAGCTGACGCGAGACAGATTGCGCTGTTCTTCGGTTATCTCCGGTGAGCATTACGATATGTATGCCTTCCGCCCGCAACTGCTCAATCGCTTCACGAGCCGATTCCTTAATCGGGTCGGCCACGCCGAGCAACCCGGCAAGGCGACCATCAACCGCCATCATCATCACCGTTTGGCCTTCGCCTCGCAGTTCATCAGCCTGTTCACTCAGCTTTGTATCATCGGCGACGCCGAGTTGCTGCATCAACTTGTGATTGCCCAGTCCGACGGATTGGTTGTTCACGCTGCCAGTGACGCCCTTTCCCGTTACGGATTGAAAGTTGTCTACGTTGAGCAATTCGATTTGGCGTTCCTGCGCACCCGCAACAATCGCCGCTGCCAACGGATGCTCGCTCGCCCGTTCAAGGCTGGCAGCCAGTTTCAGCAAGTGCGTTTCGTCAAAGCCGTTCGCAGCAACCATCGTCACCAGCCTCGGTTTTCCCTCGGTCAGCGTGCCGGTCTTATCCACGACAAGCGTATCCACTTTCTCCATCACTTCGAGAGCTTCAGCGTTCTTTACCAGCACGCCCGCCATCGCACCGCGCCCCGTGCCAACCATAATGCTCATCGGCGTCGCCAGACCGAGCGCGCAGGGACACGCGATAATCAGCACCGCGACCGCATTCACGATGGCATAGACATAACGTGGCTCCGGCCCAGCGACCGCCCATACGATGAACGTAATAATGGCAATCAGCACGACCAATGGAACGAACCACGACGAGACCAGATCAGCCAGCCGTTGAATCGGCGCGCGGCTGCGTTGTGCTTCGCCAACCATGCGCACAATCTGCGCGAGCAACGTATCGCTGCCGACGCGCTCCGCCTTCATCACGAAGCCACCCGTACCGTTGACCGTGCCGCCTGTGACTTTGCTGCCCGTCGCTTTCTCAACGGGCAGCGGTTCGCCTGTGACCATAGATTCGTCAACGTTGCTTGCGCCTTCGGTGACGACGCCGTCCACCGGAACCTTTTCCCCCGGACGCACGCGCAGCAAATCGCCCGGATGAACCTGATCGAGCGCGATGTCCTCTTCCTTGCCAGCGCGCAGGATGCGCGCCGTCTTCGGCGCAAGGCCGAGCAGCATTTTGATTGCGCTGCTGGTCTGGCTGCGCGCCCTTAGCTCCAACACCTGACCGAGCAGCACGAGCGCCGTTATGACTGCCGCCGCTTCAAAGTAAACCGCGACTTCGCCGCCGTGTCCGCGAAACGAAGCTGGAAACACGCCAGGGAACAACAGCGCGAAGACGCTGAAGAAATACGCCGCACCCGTGCCGATGGCGATGAGCGTGAACATATTCGGGCTGCGATTGACGATCGATGCCCAGCCGCGTTGGAAAAAAGGCCAGCCGCCCCACAGCACGACCGGCGTTGCCAACAAGAATTGAATCCAGTTGATGAGACGCGGCGAAAGCAAGTGCTGCACGGGTTGCCCCGGAATCATCTCCGACATCGCCAGCAGAAAGACAGGCAGGCTGAGCGCCGCGCTCCACCAGAACCGCCGCGTCATGTCGGTCAATTCGTGATTAGGTGCTTCCTCCAGCGTGACCGTGCGCGGTTCGAGCGCCATGCCGCAGATCGGACAACTGCCCGGTTCGTCACGCACGATCTCCGGGTGCATCGGGCAGGTATATTCGATTTTCGTGAGCGGCCCGGCAGGCAACTCTGGTTCGAGCGCCATGCCGCACTTCGGACACGCGCCCGGCTTGTCCGAAACTACTTCCGGGTCCATCGGGCAAACATACTTCGCACCTGCTACAGCCGCAGTCTGCGGCGTTGGTGACGGATGCAAATACGCTTCGGGGTCAGCTTTGAACTTATTCAGGCAATGCGGACTGCAAAAGTAATACGTCGCGTCGGCATGTTCATGGCTGCCCGCAGCAGTGGACGGATTGACCTGCATCCCACATACCGGATCAATTTGCGTGGCTTCTTGTGCAGGGAGCGATGGCGTCATCACCGGCAGCGAATTCGCTTTGCCCACAAGCTGAACTGGCTGCGTCATCGGTTGCGGCGGTTGGTTCAGATATACCTGCGGATTGGCTTTGAATTTATTCAGGCAGCCCGTGCTGCAAAAGTAATACGTCACGCCTTCATATTCGTAGCTGCCCGCCGCCCGCCGCGCAATGACCGTCATGCCGCAAACCGGGTCAATGGCGATCGTCGCTGCTACCGTCGTGTGTAGAGGTTCGTTTGCATCAGTCGTCTTCATTCCTTCGTTCCTCGCGTCCTTCTTTCTGGGTTACGGCTTACTGGTTTCTGCCGACTGCAACTTGCGGCGACGTTTGTTTGAGAAATGCCTGTGGGTCGGCTTTGAATCGGTACAAACAATGTATGCTGCAAAAGTAATGCGTCATCCCCTCGTGAACATGGCTAACCACAGTCTGCTCCGGCGTAACCGTCATTCCGCATACCGGGTCACTTATGCTTTGCTCAACCCCGCTTGAGGGTGCATGGTCAATATGCGGATGGTTACTCATAATTTACTTCTCATCACTGAGGAACCTCGTAACAAAGCAGATGGACATCAATCATTGGAGGCTGCCTTGCCGAGCTGGTGATGCGCAAACCGGCTAGTGCCAAGGACAGGATAGTCAGCACTAGACCAGCCGACCGAGTCGTCACCGACCCGGCAAAGCAGCCTGCCATGAAGTCTTATCGCTCGCTTAGCGTCATCGCCGCCGTCATCACCTTCGCTCCTGTCCACGCGAAGACCAGCGTATTGCCCGCGCGCGCCATTTGCGGAAAACCGTTGGAACGCGCTGCACCTGTAGCTGAAACAGTTATCGCCGCATCGAACTTGCCGTCCGGCTTGATGCGCCGCATGCGCACTTCACCGCCGGTAGGCAGCTTTTCCAACCAGCACACCAATGCGCTGCCGTCCGCGAGCATGAGCGCCTCCACGCGCCCCGCCGGATTGCCGTCGTCTACGGTGATCGGTTCGCCGAAGCTCGCCCCCGCGTCGCTGGAAAAAGCCAGCTTCACGCGCGGCTTGTCGTTGACGCCGGTGAACCAGGCCACCGCGACGCGGCGACCGGAGGCCGCAATCGAAGGGCCGTTCACCGGACAGCCATTGATCTGCCAACCGTCTTTGAAAACGGAAACGGGCTGGCTCCATTGGCCGTTGCGCAGGCGCACGATGGAAATGTCGCGAATCTCCTGCTCGGAACGGTCGCGGTAAACGACGACCGGCCCGTCCGCCGTCATCGCCGCCGAAGTCTGGCAGCATTCGCAAACGCGCGTATCCAACACCGCTTCATCGGTCAACGTGCCGTCGCGTTTTATCTTGACCGAGCGCAACGTCATATCGCCGTGACCGTGACCATGCGCATCATTGGCGTCAGCTTTCATCTCGCGTCCGTCGAGCCATACCGCCGCGAGGTTTCCGTCTTTCGCCGCAAACAGCGAAACGAAGCCGTGTTCCGCCTTCACGCCGTCGCGGTGCGGCACGAAGGGCTTACCCCACGTTTTGCCGCCGTCGAATGAGCGCGAAATCGTCACGTCATATTCGAACGTTCCTGCGCCGCTTTTGGCGAGCCAGTGCGCCGCCAATGAGCCATCCGGCAACACGACCATCGAAGGAAAGTCCGCCCAGTTGACGAACCAGTTCGAGCCTTCGGCGACGACTTGCGGCGCTGACCACTTTTCTTTTTCCAGCGTGGAAAAACGCAGCGAGAAACGCCCTTCGCCCAGCCGCTCAATCCAACTCAGATAAACGCGGCCATCAGGCGCGACGGCGAGATTGGGTTGGCCGCTGCCCGTACCGGTGGGTGAAATCAGTTCGCGCACTTGCGCGAGCGCGGGCGTCGAAAACAGCAGGACGCTAATAAGCATACTCATCAAGAATTTGTTCATTTCTATTGCTCCTTATCGTTGCTCAAAACTGTAGCTTCAGCGCGAGTTGCAATGAACGCGGCCCGCCGATTTGATAGAGCGGACTCAAGCCGCCCAGCCCGCTGCTCAACATTTGCGTCGCGCGCCCAAAGATCGCGCTCGTCAGAATGCCGGTGGGATTGGCGAAGTTCGCATGGTTGAACAGATTGAAGGCGTCCAAACGGAATTGCAGATTCAGCGATTCGACCAGCTTGAAATCGCGGCGCAAGGCTACGTCAACTTGACGAGCAGAAAAGCCGCGCAACACGTTGCGTCCGAGCGTGCCTTGCCGTCCTTGCGCGATGGGCGTAGTCCCATCAAAAGCCGCCGGATTGAACCGCAGGCCGCCCGCGAACGACGGGTCATTCAGATAGAGCGGCTGCCCCGCTACCAAATCAGGGCGCGAAACCGTCGTGAAGCCCAGACCGAAGGGGTCGCGCCCAGACAGCACATTGACCGGTGTGGCCGAACGCGCGCGGATAATCGTGTCAAGGCCGAAGCCGCCGAAGATGGCCTTGCCCGCGCCATCGGCAAACGGCGAAGGAATCGCGTAACTGACCGCCGCATTGAAGGCATGCCGCAAGTCGAAGCTCGACGGGCCGCGATCCTGTTTCGGATCGAAGCGGCCCGTCGGCGATTGCCGGTTCTGAAACGACTCTTCAGACACGATGTCGAGCGATTTGGCAAAGGTGTAGGAAACCAAGCCCTGCAATCCTTTTGACAGCCGCCGCTGATACTGCAACTGCAAACTGTGGTAATCCGACGTGGCATCGTTCGTCACCGCGTCAATGCGCGTGAAGAAGCCCGGATTGACCAGCGTCGTCACACGTCCCATGCGTCTGCCGTTCGCGCCGACGTAGGTCGCTTTGAACACGTTGCTCGCGCCGATGGCCTGCTCGATAGCTACGTTGTATTGCAGCGTGTAAGGCAGTTTGAAATCGCGTTGATAAGCGAAGATGCGCGGATAAGGCGGATTGGCACTGACCGCGGGCGGTTGCACGGCTGCCGTGAGAGACGTGAACATCTGATTGGTCAGCCCCAGGGTGCGCGCGTTCGGATAAAGCGTCGTGCTGAACGCCGTCCCGGTGAAGTTGTAACCCAGATCGTAAAACACGCCGAAGCCGCCACGCACGACCGTGCCGTGCTTTTGTGAAAGCTGATAAGAAAGTCCCACACGCGGCGAGAAGTTATTGAAGGTCGTTTCGTAAAATCGCGTCCCGCGCGGCGCGAGGCTGGTCGGGTTATTCAGGGTCAACACCGTCACCGGTTCGCGCCCGTCTTTTTCTGAAGGTGCCGGATTGACTTCATAACGCAGCCCGTAAGTCAGCGTCAGTCGGCTGGTCGTCCGCCAGGTGTCTTGCGCATAAGCCGAAAAGTTTTGATAGATCGGGTTCAACGCCGCGTCTATGCCAACGAGGGAGGCCGTCGGCGCTACGCCGCCCACTAACGATGTGATGGTCGGAAAGATGAAATTCCGCCGATAAGTGCCGCTGTCGGCAGTGGGCGCGAGGCGGCGGTAATCCACGCCGAACTTCAGCGCGTGCCCGCCCGCCGCATAAGACAGATTGTTGACGAGATTGAATTGCCGCTGTTTTTGATCGGAAAACAACCCGTCGCTGATGGTGTTCTCGCCTGATGGATCCACTTCGATGTAAATGTAGCCCTGCGGCCCTGAAGTGAACGACGGGTACAAGCTCGATTGCGGCGGGACAATCGCGCCGCCGAAATTGTCAATGAAGTACGATTGGTTGACACCTGCTTTGCTGTAATTGACGCGCAGATCATTGCTGAGATGCGCGCCGAACGTCATGGTCGCCCCCGCCGTGTAGGTGTCGGTTTTATGATCCAGCCGCGCCACGCAACTTGCCGCGCAGAAGCGCGCACGTTCGTCCGTCACGGAAGGCGCGTGGTTGACGCGCCCGAACAGCGACAGTTTCGGGCCGAAGTTCTGGTCAATGCGAAAGCTGGTGGCGTCCAGCGTGGAAGGTTTGGAGAACGCGGCCTGATACGGCGCGGCGTTTGGCGCCGCCGCCAAAGGCGCGCCCGTCGGCAGCGGGAAGGCGTTGAGAATGTCGCGCAATACACCGGTCGCACCTTGCCGCGCAGCCAGCGAGGGAACCTGCAAGGGCACGGTCACGAAGGGCGTCCGCAGCCGCACCCCTTCATACGAGAAGAAAAAGAACGTCCGATTGCGCCCGTCATAAGCCAACGGCCCGAAGGGGGATTTTGGTAAATGCACGGGGCCGCCGATCACGCCGCCAAAATCGTTTTGCCGAATCGGCGGACGTTTTAAATTGTTGGCATTGGCGAAAAAGTTGTTGGCGTCGAACTTGTCGTTGCGCAGGTACTCAAAGAGCGAGCCGTGAAAATCGTTCGTGCCGGAGCGCGTGACAAGCTGGACCTGTGCGCCCGGTTGCCGCCCAAATTCCGGCGCGTATGTCGAAGTCTGGATCGAAAACTCCTGCACGGCATCCACTGAGGCCAGACTGGCCGTGCTGCCCTGCGAAGAATACGACGGCACGCCGCCTCCGGCGGTTTCATACAGCGTCGTTGAGGCCGACGAACCGAAATTCGCGCTGACGCCGTCCACCGTGAAGTAATTCGATCCCGCGCGCTGCCCGTTGACCGAAAACTGTCCCGGCGTGACCAGATTCGACGGCGTGATTACGACGCCCGGCGAAAGCTCGACCAGCGTCTGGAAGCTGCGCCCGTTGAGCGGTTGGTTCTCGACGAACTGCCGATTGACCAGCGTCGCCACGGCGGGCGCATCGCTGACCAGCGAGGCTTCGGTGATGGTGACAGTTTCGCCGACCTGCGCGACTTTCAACTGAACCCTGAGCGAACTCTGATCGCCGACGTTGAGCGCCACGTCGGGCAATTCCGCCGTAGCGAAGCCGGTGCGCTGCACCCTGATCTTGTAACGGCTCGGCAGCAATTGCGGCACGATGAAAAAGCCGTCGCTGCTGGTGGTCGTCTGTCGCTCAACCTGCTTTGACAAATCGGTAACAACAACGGTCGCACCGGCAACGACAGCGCCGGTTTCATCGGTTACGGTTCCCGTCAAAGTGGCCGTCGCCGATTGCGCGAAGGCCGAAGCGGCTAGCAACAAAACTGGCAACAGGTTTCGCAGAATGGTCTTGGCATTGATGCTAAACATGGGGCGTCTCCTTGAATGGATGGTGTTTGGCTGATCGGGTTAAGCGCTGCCTGAAACAACCGCAGGGCAAAATCCAACAAGGTTAAAAACTCGAGATGCAAGGCGGCGCGCGCATCTTGCACCTTTCCTGCTATCTCAATTCTTCTTCTCCGGGCTGGGAGCAGGCGCGCGGCGCGGACTGCTGGTATGCCAATGCACAATCTGCCAGCCCTGCGCGCCGTGTTGCAGCACCGCCGTGCCCAATCCGCCGCCTTCGACGTGGCGCTCTTTCAGGTCGGCGGCGATGGTGTACTTGAACGTCGTCCAGGCTGTGGGACCTGACAGGTTCACCTTGATGTCAGCGAGCGCGTACTTGACGTTCTTCATCTCTTTCAACTCAGGCCCGAGATGATGATCGCGGTAATCGGCCCAGCCGTAATTCGCATGTCCGTTCTCGATTACCGTCACCGATTCATCCTTCGACCAGAGTTTTTCGATGACCGCCATGTCTCCGCGTTCGACGGCGGCGGTGTATTGCGTCAGCACGGCGCGCACTTCGGCGTCGCTATTGCTGCCGGCAGCGGCTTTGGCTTGCGTATTTGCGCGGTCAGGCGCATTGCCATGTTTGTGAGTTTCCTGCGCGAGCACGCGCAATCCCCCAAGCAGGCTAACGGCCAGCAACACGATTCGAACACAGTTCTTTGTCGTCATAACAGTGACCTCCATGAAAGAAGCGGCGCAATCGGCCAGACTGCGCCGCGTTGGGTTGATGCGCTGCCTGCTTACTCGATGATCAACGTGCCTTTCAGCATGTTCATCCCGCAAGCAAAACTGAGTTCGCCTTTTTCCTGTGCAGGCAATTCGACCAGCACTGTCTGCCCGACGGGCAGCTTCGCGCTGATTTTCAGTTTAGGGAAAACCACCGTACCGCCGCAGTTTTCCTCGTCCGTGCGCGTGAACGCGAGCTTGACCGGCTGGCCGGCTTTGACGGTCAATTTGGTCGGCGTATACCCATCCTTACTCACGGTGACTTTGATCGCATCGGCGGGAATTACGGCTTGATGATTGGAGTGATCTGCCGCCGGAGCCTTCTGCCCGCTTTTGACCATCGCCATGATCTGGTTGTACTTCTCTTCGGGCATGATGCGCACCAGATTCATCATTCCCATCATCGAAGCCGTCCAGCCCGGCGCAAGTCCCCAGGTTTCGGGCTTCACAACATCGTCATCCACAATCATCATCATTAGATCGTCTTGCGGATAACCAGGCACTTTCAGCTTGTCGTCTTTTGACAAAGCAACGGCGGTGGACTGTTTCTTGACCAGCGTCATCTTGCACTTCGGACATGACCCGGCTTTGTTCGAGACAACTTCCGGGTGCATCGGGCAGGTAAAGATTTCCTGCGCTTGTTGTTTCACCAAGGTCATCTGGCACTTCGGACACTTGCCTTCTTTGTCGGATTTCACTTCGGGGTGCATCGGGCACGAATACAAAGCGCCTTGCGCGGGAAGCGGAAGCGGCGTCACCGCCCTTTGCCCAATCGCGTGCGACGCGCTTTGTTCATTCGTAGTCATTGCCATTCCGCGTCCGAAGCCAGGGCCGAAATCTTCACTCAGCGCATGGCCTTTGGTCAGCATGCCCATGCCGTTTTCCATGCTCAGCCCGGTATCTGAACCGCTGCCGTGCGACATCATCATCGGCCCGACCATCGAAACCATCTGGTTCATCATGTGGTGCGGCAAATGGCAATGCAGCATCCAGTCGCCTTCATACTGCGCAACGAATTCGACATCGCGCGCCTGCGCTACGCCGACAATCACCGTATTGCCCGGATACCAGCACGATTCAGGAATGCGCCCGCCTTCCGTGCCGGTGACGTAAAACTGATGGCCGTGCAGATGAATCGGGTGATGATCCATGCCGAGATTGACGATGCGAATGCGCACGCGCTCGCCCTTTTTCACAATTAGCGGCGTCGTTGCAGGCGCGGATTTGCCGTTGAGCGTCAGCCAGTTGAATTCCATCGCAAACGTATTCGGCACATCGTTGTTCGGCAACAGCGCCCAGCCCTGCAAGATCATCGCAAAATCCTTATCAACCCGAGGCGTATGCGGCGTTTTGGGATGGACGACGAACATGCCGATCATGCCCAGCATTTCCTGCATCGCGCCGTGCGAGTGATAAAAGAACGTGCCGTGCTGATTGACCGTGAATTCGTAAACGAATATGCCGCCTGGTTCGACCATCGGCTGACTGATGTAAGGCGTGCCATCCATCTCGATGGGAATTTCCAATCCGTGCCAGTGAACGGTCGTCGCTTCGGGCAATTTGTTTTCAAAGATGACGCGCACGCGGTCGCCTTCGACGATTTCGATCATCGGCCCCGGCACGCTGCCGTTGTAACCCCACGCCCACATCTTGCGCGCTGGCCCCATGTGGGTTTTCGGCATGATTTCGCAATGCACGACTTCGGCGCGCAGATTGAAGACCTTCACGCCGTTGTCCAGCGTATATTCCAGCTTCGGCAAATCGGGCGTTTGCACCGGCACGTATTGGCCGCTCGCAGCCTTCGCCTGTTCCGCCATCATCTTCGCGTGATCATGTCCCGGTGCTGCCGTTTTCTCCGTTTGCGGTTTAGCAGGCGGCTTTTTCGGCTCCGGCTTCGGCATCTGATGGCCTTCGTGTTGCGCCAACGCCGTGCCGTTCAAGACTGCGCCCACACCGAGCAAGCTCGAAGCCTGCAAAAACTTTCTTCTCATCCAGTTCATATTTTCCATTGCAATCATTCCTCAAATAAAAACGCTATCCATCTTTCAATCACGGTCGTCCGCATTCGCCGGATTGCCGCCTTCCATTGTCATCCCACCCGGCGCATCGAGCGCGCCATTGAGCAGGTACCCGCGCAGTAGTACCGCGTTCTGCCAAGTATTCACCAAGGCTTCGACATATTCGGCGCGCACCTGAAACAGCGTGCGCTGCGCGATCAATACTTGCGGATAGGCAGCGGCCATGCCGCGAAAATTCCTGAGATAGGTGTCATAGGCGCTCTGAGCCTCCGGCACGATCTGTTGTTCGTAGCGCGTCGCCACGCGCATCGCATTCAGATAGGTTCTGAACGACGCCGCAAACCGGGCCCGCAACAGCAGTTCGACCCGTCGCACTTCGCGTTCGGCCATTTCAAGCTCGGCGCCAGCTGCAGCAATCCCGCCCTGATTGCGATTCCAGAGCGGAATGCGCAGGCCAATTTCCACCTGAGCTTCTGGTCCGGTGCGTCTGGCATTGGGAATTTCCTTTTCGAGCAGTTCGCGGTTGTAGCCGAAACCTCCGCGCACAAAAAGGTCGGGCGCAACTTCCGCTTTCGCGCGCGAGACTACGGCCTTGGCGCGTTCGACCCCGGCCTGAGCGCGCTTGATCTCCGGGCTATTGGTAAGCAACTGATCCAGCATAGCGGCCTGATTGAGCGCGGGTAGCCCTTTTTCCAGTTCGCCGACTAATGGCGCGGGTTTGAGAAAGGGATTGCCGATGACCGCGGCCAGTTCCTGCCAGACCTGATCGCGCACGTTCTCGGCCATCATCAGATCAAGTTCCGCGCGCTGGGCTTCGATCCTGATCTGCGCCGCATCCGGGCGGTCAGCCTGTCCAACATTGAAGAGTTCGCTTGTGATCTTGACTGCTTCGCGTGCGAGTTTTGCGAGTTGAGTGCGCACTTCGACGAGTTGCTGCGCACCCAAGGCACGGTAGTAAAGTATTCGGACACCGTTGAGGATACGTTGCTTCTGCGCAGCCGCATCCTGTTCAGACTGGGCTTTCTCTTGCGCAAAGATGCGGCGATTTTTGCTTAATTTGCCGCCAAGCGGGATTGTTTGCTCGATAAAACCCAGATGTTCGCTTTTCTCGCCAATCGCGCGGAAAGCGAGTTCTTCGCCTGCGTAACCGATGATCGGGTTAGGCATCAACCCGGCCTGCACGCGGCGGCCTTCGGCGGCGCGGATTGCAGCTTCAGCCTGCGCCAGCGTGGGATTGCCCTCCAATGCCATTCGCTCGAGGTCGGAAAGCGTCATCGGCTGATTCGGAGGCAGAGTTCGGTCTTGCGGATTTGTGATTGGTGATGGTGAAAGTTGGGCAGGTGCCGAAGTTGGTGTCTGTGCAAGCGTCTGTAGCTGCCCTGTGAGAATGAACAATGACAGAACGGCGGGAATTGCGCGGGATAAATTGGTTTCCCTGTAATTGAAAAACTCCGCGCACAGAAAGAAAAAGTGCATGCCTTGATTCTCCTTTTGATTTTTCATTTCGTCGTCAGATTGCGAGTACACAACAACTCGTGCATAGGCTCTTTCCGACCTGCTCCAGGATTCAGGGGACGGCAGGATTAAATTCGAAGGACGGATCGTTGCGGGCTGCGCGGCGGTGATCGGAGTGAATCCCAATTACTTATGCAGTCTGACACTGATTGATTTGCCAGCAGGATCGTGAATGTTTCATAGACAGTCGGATAATGTAGAGAACCGACAGCAGACAGTAAATTCCTGACTGGGAGCATTACTGCCGCTTCGTGATCTGCACAACTATGTGGACCCTTTTTCAGTGGCTCTGGCAGATATTGATTCACGGTGGGCTGTGTATGATGACAATGACTCGATCCCCTCTTCTGTTCAGCAGATGGCGCAGCCCAAGTCTTCAGGCAGCCGGCAAATGCACAAAAGGTACCGCACAACTGCATGAAGAACAGCACTGCGCTCAAGAATGCCAAAACAGCCATACCGGGTTTGTAGCGAACCGTTTGCATCGCAGGTTTTAAACGTCTGTACGACGGAATCTGGTAATAAGTATGGACAGGCACGAAGACCTGATATGAATCAAGCCCACTTTATGAGCAAACCCCAAGCCATAATGCGCGCGTCGCAAATTCCTGTTCAAACTGGAACCCCGGCTTGTTCCTGCAAATGAACCATCGCGTTTCAAATGATTGAGCAGCAAGACATTCTTCTGTCACTTTAGCTGAAAGATGGGGGGATATTGCATAAGCAGCAAGGCTGTTGGTATTGACCAGGACAGCTATTGGAGTTTTAGGTGCTGGATAACAGACTGCCTCGTGTCTGAAAACAGACACCCGCACCCAGCAAACCGACCTGATGATCGTTGTCTTACCAATTCGATTTGAAAGCAACGAACCATCGAATGCTCAACCAAATACAGCAATTATAGATACGCGATGTCAGGTTTCAGAGAATAGCCAAAGCTGGAGTGGCGAGCAGCAGATTGTTGTGATTTTGACTTAGAGCTTGAAAATGAAAAGAAAATGCTCATCCCAGCAAGTGTGCGACCCTGTGAGTCCGGGAATGAACATG
>JAXLQP010000004.1:0-382543 GCA_046331565.1 Blastocatellia bacterium | reverse complement strand
CTTTTTTCTGCCCTCGATAAAATAAGGCTTCGGCCTGTGGTTCGTTATTTTCTGGTAAAGGCCAGCGCAGCAAAATATTTCGTTTGTACATCAGCAGGTCATCCCGAAAAACCCAGCGGATCAGATAAGGGCGTTTTTCTGTTTGGAGAAAAGCCCGTAGTTGTCTGGTCGCTTCTTGGAAGGAAATATTTGTCCTCATTCTTCGTTAGATTGTCCGCTTCGGTTTATCACAAAGACCTAACAACCTGTTCACCGGGCGTGGCCGTGTGACCGTGATTTACGCACCACCTGACGGCCACGCTCCGGTGCAATGAATGTTAGGCACAATCTTTAGCGAACTCGTTCATCTTTTGTTAGTTCTTCAATGTGCATTTCATCAACACGTAATGCCGTTTCCAAGTTGTCTCGTTGTTGTTTCGGCAACGGTGTCGAACCCAAAATATTTTGAATTGCCTCTTTATGCACTTGTAAAAGGAACGTCTTGCCAAATTTACGATCTATGGCTGGATACGATAATGAATTGTAGCCACTGGCGTTACCAGCATAATAGTTTTGCCAAAATGCACTTTCCTGAGCCTGAGCCGAGCCACAAACGAGTTTATAAGTGATGCCATATTTCGTTTGTAAGAGGCGATGATAGTCTCTTTCTTCTGGGTTGTCCGTGTAATTTGCCCCCGTACAATCAGCAAGGTCGCAGATTCTGATTTCGTAGTGTCCCCGCAAGCGATCATATTGAGCTGTCATGTGTCCGCTGATTTTCCCACCCAGCCAGGCAAAACTTTCTGAGTCAATCAGGAACAACAAGAGGATGGTTACAACTGTTGCCCATAAAATTGTTGGTGGCTTTACGGTCATCTTATCTTCTGGGGATCACAAGTGCCTAACGCTCGACATCACCGGGCGCGGGCGACGGCGCTACAAGTAACGACGTGAACTGCGCTGCCCGCGCTCCGGTGCATGTCGTTGTTAGACGCGCTTGTCTCGATAGCTATTTCTCTTTCTTCTCTTCTTGCACGATACTCGCTTCTTTAATCTCAACGATTTTCTTCGATCTATTAATTTGCCCTTTAATCTTAACGTGCCTGCCTTCATACCCCTTTAGCGCCTCGGGATTCTCCACCACCCAAACCTCCTTGTCCTTATCTGTAACCAATACCATCCTCTGTGGCTTCCATTCAGGATGCCCTATCGCTGCCCCTCCTTTGAGACACTTTCTGACACAATCCTCTCCCCCAGGTTTAGTGTGCGAAGCACCACACGCCTCGTCACTTACCCAGCCGGTTGTCACAATCGGTTTATTCTTAGCGCCCCCTTCTATTGGCGCCTGAAGTATCAAACACAAACTAATTGCGAGAGAGGCCGATATTCTCATGGCTAGTAGCTTACTCCCGTTTGTATTCCACTGGTAGCGTCTAACATGAATTAGATGGACGACAATATTTCCAGTACTGGAAACATGTTTCCAATACCAGGCATTTGTTTCCAGTACTGGAAATATCTCAATTACCAGTACTGGAAACTTTTGACTTTCCAGTACTGGAAACTTTCTTCACGATGCGTTCCGTCAGACCGAGCCTGACGACCTGATCGTACCGTAATTCCCACAACCGGGCTGCCGGGTTCCACCGCGCTCCGGCCTGCTTCACCTGGCGTTGCAGGTCGTATTCTTTCCAGCCGATGCGGAGGGCGACCACCTGCTCCGCCTTGAGGCGACGCTGGCGCGGCTTGCGGGCGGGTTCCTCAACGATGATTTCGACGGTTTTGATGATGGACTGGCTTTCCGGGTCGCAGCGGTAACGCACGCAGAGCAGGCGCGAACCGTACTCTTCGAGCAGTTTCTTCGTGCCGGGCTGACCGGGTTTCAGCTTCCTTTGGGCGAGCATGGCGGCCCTCCTGTCTGGCTGATGCTGAGCTTCTCGTTCCTGAGTGAGTGAAACGGGCGCAGTATATGACTGCATTAACGAAGTGACAAGAGCAAAGTGCGGATCAGACTGGGGAACTGATCTGCTGACCTACCTGAACGGCGCAGTCATCCCGCCGTCAACGATCAGCGAATGTCCGGTGACATACGAGGCCGCGTCGGAACAGAGCCACAACGCCGCTTCAGCCGCTTCTTCGGGGCGTCCGATGCGGTTGAAGGCGTTGAGCTGTGCGTACTGCGCTTCGACCGCTCTGGCCAGTTCCGCGTCGCCTTCTGAATACCGCTCAAAGACGCTTTCGAGCATCGGCGTGCGAAACGCGCCCGGCACCAGCACATTGACGCGAATGCCGTGCTGAGCGTATTCACGCGCCGCCGATTTGGTCAGCGCAATGATGCCCGCCTTGGCTGCCGAATAGAGCGCGCCCTGCTGCGCTCCGCCGAGGCCGTTGACTGAAGAGGTGTTGACTATCGCGCCGCCGCTGCCCTGTTTCATCAACTGCCGGATTTCATATTTCAGACACAGCCAGACGCTTTTCAGATTGCCGTCCATGCAGCGGTCATAATCGGCTTCGCTGAAATCAGCCGTCAGCGCAAAGACGCCTTCGCCAGTCGCGGCGTTATTGAATGCGCAATCCAGGCGGCCATATTTTTCAATCGTTCCGGCCACGAGCGCCTGCACTTCATCTGTGCTGGAAACATCAGTTCTGATAAAAGTCGCTTCGCCGCCTGCGGCTTTGATTTCGCGCACCACGCCTTCGCCGCGTTCAACTCCGCGCGCGGCAATCACGACCTTCGCACCTTCTCTGGCAAAGGCGACGGCGGCAGCGCGGCCAATGCCCGAACTGCCGCCAGTGACGATGACGACTTTATCGCTGAAAGTGTTCATGGCTTTTCCCTGATGAATGCGGACAGTTTCTCAGATTTCACTTTCAGAGGGGATGAAAGCTGTGGGTAATGTAACCGGCACCCTCTGATCAGGCGACAAGTGACGTTTCATTCCTGTTCGGTGAGAGGTCTGACCACACGGGCCTGATGTCCTCATTGGCCACTCCGGCTTCTGACAGCAGGTTGCTGATGCTTTCCTCAGTTCGGTCTTCTTCAATAAAAAACTGCCCGTCCCGAAGCTGTGCATGAAAAACGATGGCGTGTTCGCGCCGCCTGTTCTGCCAGCCGAGCGAAACCAGCAGATACTGATCGTGAGTGAGATCGCAGATCGGTAACAGGCTGACGCTGGTCAGGCGGGACATGCGCTGCGCATAATCGGCCAGCACTTTCTGAACAGCTTGTCTGTAGCGTTCTACTTTATCCATTGCACTACCTCCTCACTCGTTTCATCGAAGGTAATGATTCTGACTTCATCATCTCCGATGACGGCCTGAATTGCGGGCAACTGAAAGAACGTATTGTAAACCTGATCTCTGACCGCCAGAAAGATGATACGTTCAGGTTCATTTCTTCTGAGCAGCGCCCGGTACAATCTGTACTGGCCGAGTGCTTTCTCAAATTCGCTGATGAGTGATCTGCTGTCAAAGTCCTTCACTTCGACTGCGATAATTTCAATGGCAATGCGCTGACCTTCAGCTTCAGTAACTTTTTCGGCGCCCAGATCAGTTGAAACAACAGTACCCTCATAGATGATGGGGAACGGATCGTGAGAGATCATCCAGCCATCCCTGATCAGAGCTTTCCTGACAGTATCGAGATAAGTGTCTTTGCGGCTCACTCCACCTCCTGCATCAGTTCATTTCAGAACGACAGGCGCAGCCCGAACTGAATCTGCCGCGCTGAAGTGATGGTCGAACGAATCGTGCCGAATGATGACAGCGCGGTCGCGTTGGACGGCAGGCAGCGCGCATCGTTCGGGGTCGCCACGCAGACGGCGTTGGTTGACGGCAGCACCGGCGGCAGCTTGCCCGCAGTGGTCGGGTCGGGCGTGTTGTTGCCGAACGCGGCTCCGCTGAAGACCTGCAGGCCGGGCACGCTGAAATTGGCGCGGTTGAAAAGATTGAAGGCTTCGATGCGAAACTGCGCTTTGATGCGTTCGGTCAAATGCGTGTCCTTGACGGCGGCCAGGTCGAAGGTGCGCAGGTTCGGGCCGATGAACGTGTTGCGCCCGATGTTGCCGAGCGTGCCTGACGGCTGCAGCACAAAAGCCTTCGGATCGAAATACTGATCGGGTCTGCCGATGACGGCGCTCGCATAAGTGTAACCCGGCGCGAGGCTCGGACGGTCGGGGCCGACCAGCGGGCTGGCCGATGGCGCCCATTTTGATTGTGAACGGTTGCTGGCCAGAAAGACTGTCAGCGGGCTGCCGCTGCGCACCTGGCCGATGCCGATCAGGTTCCAGCCGTCCAGCACCTTTCCGGCTGCGCCTTTCAGACCTTTGGCAAACGGCAGTTCCCACGAAAAATTGAAAACCCAGTTGTGCTTCGCGTGAAAGTCGGCCAGCCCCTTGTTGTAATTCAGGCCCGGAGGCTCAGGCAGCGCCGACACGGTGGCATTGGTCGCGTCAGAGAAAAAGGTCGAAGCCTGCGTGTTGTCAATCGTGCGCGAGAAGGTATAAGACGACTGAAAATCAATGCCCCGGCTGAAACGTTTGCGCACCTCGACGATGGCGGCGTTGTAGGATGAATCGCCATCGCTTTTCTTGAGTTCAATCACCCCGAAATTCGGATTCAGGCGCGCCGCGCTGTTCGGGAAGAACCACGACCCGTCAGCCTGTCTGACCGGAACCGACGTGTTGATGTCGGTGTTGCGCAGCAGGTGAACTCCGTGCGAACCGGCATAACCAACCGTCACCACCGTATCAAACCAGAGCTGGCGTTGCAGGTTCAGGTTGTACACATTCAGGCTCGGATTTTTCAGGTTGTATTCAATCGGGCGAATGGCGTTGAGCAGCCGGTTGAAAGGCGGGTTCGGAAAGGTCGGATTCGCCACCACCACGCGCGGCGTCGCCGGCGGATTGGTCACGGTGACGATCAGGTTCTGCTGATTGTTGGTATTGAAATACAGCCCGTACCCGCCGCGCAGGCTCGTTTTGCCATCACCGAACACGTCCCACGCAAAGCCCAGGCGCGGCGAAATGTTTTTGTAAGTCGGATTCTGATACAGCGGCCCCGGCGTGATCTGGGCGTCGCTCAGATTGCGCAGCGCAATGTCGCGCCTGTCCTGCGGCAGCGTCGCCACTTCGTAACGCAGCCCGAGGTTGAGCGTCAGGCGCGGCAGGATTTTGTAATCATCCTGCGCGTAAAAACCGAGCAGCGTAAAGCGCCAGTACCGGTCAAACTGCGCGTCCGGCGTCAGCCCGACAAACTGGCGCGGCACGTTTCTGAGAAAGCTGCTCAGGTCGGCAAACGTGTAAATGCCCAGCGAAAAGGTCGGATTGAGCATGTTGTCCTGGTAACGTTCGGCCAGCCCGCCGAATTTCAGCAGGTGCTTGCCGCGTGTGTAAACCAGCCCGTCGCTGAAGCTGAAGACATTCTGCGTCAGCCGCAATCCGGCTGAACTCTGCGGCCCGAAGCGCGGAATGCCGCCAATATCAATGTCTCCGACGATGCCCCGGCCCGGCACAAATGGCGGCAGGGAAGTGGTCAGATTGGCTTCGACATCCTGACCGATGCGCGTGCGGCTGAAACCGAAGCGCGCCGTATTGATCAACCGCGATGAAATCACCCAGGTGTGTTCGACCGTCGCAAACTGGTTGCGCGAAATGAAAGTGCGCGGGAATTGCGGAAAATCGGTCGGCAGAAACTGATCGGCCTTGTCAAAAGTGTAGCGCGCAAAGACCTGGTGATGATCGTTGAAGCTGTGATCCACGCGCCCCTGCACGAAGTTCTCATCGAGCCGCTGCTTGAAGTTGAAATAATAACTGGCCAGCCCGCCGCCAATGCCCGGCCCGTTCGGCAGCGGGAACTGATCGAGATAAGGTTTGATGACCGGCGAGACGGTGACATTGCCCGTCGGCAGAATGCCCTGTCGCGCATTGGCGTCGGGCACGAACGTCCCGATGGTGCGGCCCAGTCGTTCGCGCAGCGCTTCGTAGTTCGCAAAGAAGAAAGTGCGGTCAGGTTTGACCGGCCCGCCAATCGTGCCGCCGAACTGATTGCGCTTGAATTCAGGCTTGCCGAGCGGTTCGCGGTCAAAGAAATTGCGCGCATCCAGATTGTCGTTGCGCAGAAATTCGTAGCCCGAACCGTGAAAAGTGTTGCTGCCAGATTTGCTGATGGCATTGATCTGCCCGCCGTAATTGCGCCCGAATTCGGCGCTGTACGAGTTCAGTTCGATGCGAAATTCACGAATCGCTTCAGTGCCCAGCACCGTGCCCGCCGCGCTGCCCGCCGGGCCGTTGGTGAAATCATTAAGCAGCGTGCCATCGAGCAGGTAAACGTTGGAGCGAATGTCCTGCCCGTTAATCGTCATCCCCAGTCCGTGCGCGACCGCCGACCCGCCGTCACGATGCGGATAAGCAACGACTCCGGGTTGCAGCAGCGCCAGGTCGGTCACATTGCGCCCGTTGAGCGGCAGTTCGCGGATGGAGCGTTCATCAACCAGAAAGCTGAGTTCCTGCGACTGCGTGTTGATTTGCGGTGTGATGTCCGAAACGCCTTCGGTGTCAATGATGGCCGCGGTCTCAAGGGTCAGATTGGAAACCGCCGTTTCGCCAATGGTGACAGTGACCGGGTTGCGCAGCAGCGGTTTGAAACTGCTCTTTTCAACGCGGATTTCATAACTGCCCACGCGCAGTTCAGGAAAAACGTAACGCCCCTCGCCATCAGTTACTGTGGTGCGGGTGAGGTTGGTTTCCAGATGGCGGGCCGTGACAGTGGCTCCGGGAATTACCGCGCCGTTCTGATCCTGAACAGTTCCGGTAATCGTACTGGTGGTCTGGGCAAAAGCTGAAGCGGTCAGGCAGAGCAGCAGTGAGGCAAAGAGAAAAGTTCGCAGAAAAGTCCGGTTAATCATTCGTCAGTCCTGAGATGAAAGTTTGTCGTTATTGAGATTGCGGGTTACGTGATCAAGTTTATGACAATAACAGTCGGAACGGAATCTTCGCATTGCTTCGATCCGGTGTCAGACCGCATGCTGATGACGATTGCGGCCCGGCCCATTCGCCGCAAATGTTCAGGGTCGAGTTCGACGCCGATCAGAAACATAAACAGCCGCAGCCCCGTCTGGCTGAGCGCATAGAGCGCGCCCGGATTTTCTGACGGAAAGAGCGCGGCTGAAACTTCCGGTGCGGCGGGAGCCGAGCAGCGAAGGGCCGGGCAGAATTCCTGCCACCATCTCACCGATCACGTGCGGCTGATGAAGCCTGCGAAAGAGCCAGCCGATGAGTCGCGCGACAATCAGAATCGTCCCGATCTGAACAATCAGCAGCTTGAAATCAGGCATAGACGGTGGATTGTGTCGCGCACTCCCGGATCAGTTCATCCAGGGATCGAGGACAAAGGAAGATTACCAACCACAGGGAACACGGGGAAAGCAGAGAGAAAGAGGTGAAGAGGCGACAGGAAGCCTGCTGATTTCAGCTTCTCTCCCCGTGTTTCCCCGCTGCCCCCGTGATTTGCAGTTTTGTTTCATCCCTGCTCCTGAGATTCCCGCGTGGGCAGGCGATCATCGTAATACTGATACTGTGCTGAAAGCGATTCCGGCGACTCCTGACGTTCGCTCGTTTCAGCGCGGGCGAGCTGCTCAAAGAGCGGCGGCGGAATAAGCGCAAACTCAGACATCGGGCCGTAAACTTCATCCGTGCCTGCTCTGAATACGTCGCCGATCAGCAGGCTGATGACATTGACGCGATGTTCAGGATACTTTTTGAGAAACTGCGAGAAGCTGAACCCTTCGTTGTAAAAGGCGTAAACGAGCTTGCGCATGGATTCGATGCCGCCATCCAGTTTCGTCTGAAACTGACCGAGCCGCACGGCAGAAAAATCATTGTGTTTGAAAGCGTCGTGAATCGCGTCGGCGGCCAGTTCAGCCATCTTGAGCGCCAGCAGCACGCCCGACGAATAGATCGGATCAAGGAATCCGTAAGCGTCACCGATCAGAATAAAGCCGTCGCCCGCGTTCTGTTTTGAGCGATAGGAATAATCGAGAATCGAATAAATCCTGTCCACGCGCTCAGCGCCCTCGACGCGGCGGCGGCACGGCTCGCACTTCTCGACCTCTTCGTGAAAAATCTTCGCCAGATCCTGGCCGCGCCCCTTCACCAGATATTCCGGGTCAGCCACCACACCGACGCTGGTGATGTCGTTTTCGAGCGGGATATACCAGAACCAGCCGTTGCTGCCGGGCTGCGTGCGCAAGACCAGCGTCGCGCCGCCGTTGAGATCAGGTTCGCGGTGCGCGCCTTTGAAGTAGGAATAAAGCACCGCTTTCTTGAGTTTCGGATCGCGCATGCGCCAGCGGAATTTATTCGAGAGCATGGCTGTCTGTCCGGTCGCGTCAACGATGACGCGGGCCGCGAACTGCCTGAGCGTTCCATCCGGCATCTGCGCTTCGACGCCTGTCGCCTGGTCGCCGTCAAAGATGACTCGTCTGACCTGGGTTTTCTGATGAACAACCGCGCCCTGTTCGGCGGCGTGTTCGATCAGCATCTGATCAAAGGCGGCGCGTGTGACCTGCCACGTCACGGCGCTTTCGTGATGGCTGGCTTCGAAGAAATAGAACGGGCGCGATTCCCTGCCTGCGGGGTTGGCGAACTGCACGCTGTATTTGCGAACGAACGGACTTTGCCTGAGTTTGTCGAGCAGCCCCATGCGCTGAAACGTCCAGTAAGTATCGGTCATCAGCGACTCACCGATATGATGGCGGGGAAACTGTTCCTTCTCGAACAGAATCACCCGGCGACCTTCGCGGGCCAGAATGCTGGCGACGGAACTGCCCGCCGGCCCGCCGCCCATCACGATTACATCGTAGCTGTTATTTTCGTTGTTCATCTTCGAGTTTTCCTGGTTGGTTTTCGGGAGCGCAGTTCGCGCCCTCAGGCATAGCGCACGGTTTTCAGTTCAGGTTCAAAAAATTCCGGCAGGAAATGATCAACCTGCAACAGTCCGCGCCGGGTGAGTGCGATTGCGCCGTCATCGCGCCTGAGCATCTGCGCTTCGTTCAGGCGTTCGTAAACCGGCTCGAATTCCTGCCACACATCAACGCCAAACTTCTGATTGAAGTATTCAGTTTCAATTCTGCCAGTCTTGAGTTGCAGAATCATTTCGCGGATCAGCCTTTGTTTCGGCGTCAGCGCCAGCGCGCGCCAGAGCGGCAATTGCCCGTTTTCCAGCAGTCGCAGGTATTCCTCAAAATTATGCGCGTTCTGAAAATGCACGCCGTCAAAATGCGAGAATGATGAAACCCCCAGCCCGATCATATCGCCGCCGTGCCACAGCGCGTCGGTGTAAATGAAGCGGCAGGGCTTTTTGGTCGTGGCCAGCGTGTAGGCGCTCGCAATGCGGTAGCCGCGCGCCTCGAACTGCTCATAAGCGTATTCAAGCCAGCGCCGCTTCGTCGGCCAGTCAGCGATGGGCGAATCCAGCCCCTGCTCGATCATCTCGCGCGAGATGACGGTGTTGTATGGCAGCTCCATCTGATAGATCGTGACCGAATCGGGTTCGAGTTCGAGCGCACGCCTGACCGCATCGCGCCAGTATTCATCCGATTCGCCCATCATTCCGGCGATCAGATCAATGTTGATCTGCGGGAAATCAACTTCGCGCGCCCAGTCGTAAGCGCGATAAATTTCCGGCGAAAGATGAGCGCGGCCATTGGCCGAGAGAATCGCATCGTTGAAATGCTCAACGCCCAGGCTCAGCCGCGTCACGCCGATCTCTTTGAGCGTTTCGAGCTTTGATTTGCGCAGCGTGCCCGGCTCGCATTCAAAGGTCACTTCTTCGGCCTGCTCCCAGCTTACGTGCCGGTTGAGTCCTTCGACCAGATAACGAAGCTGCCGTTCGCTGATGTATGAAGGCGTGCCGCCGCCAAAATAGGCAAAGCGCAACTGGCGTCCCTGTAGCGCAGGCAGGCGGCTGTAAAGCTCGTTCTCTTTGATCAGCGCATTCAGATAGAGTTCGATTTCTGACGCGTTCTTGTCGGTGTAGACCTTGAAGTAACAAAATTTGCATCGCTTGCGGCAGAAGGGAATGTGCAGATAAAGGCCGAGCGGCTGCGCGGTGCGCGGCGGCTTGTTGAGTGCGGCAACAGCGTCCGCCGTGTTTTCCGGCTTCCACTGCGAGAAGGGCGGATAGTTCGAGACAAAATAATTGCCGACCTCGGTTCTGGTGTTTGATGTGTCAGTCATGATGAGACTTTCCGGTGAACCGTTCCTTGAATCGTCGCGGGCGATTGTAAATTTCACGTGGCGCTTTGTACATCTTTACAGCACCGCGCGCTTGTCCCCCGGTACAGTACCGGGGTCATTTACTCTGTGATGCGCTTGAAGCGGCGCGCCTTGAATTCATAACGCGGCAGGCTGCCGCGCCCGGCCTGCGCCACACTGACGCGGATGTTCAGCCCGGTGCGAAAGGCTGAAAGCAGTGACTGCTGCACCTGCGCGAACGAGTGCGGCTCGGCGATTTCGATTTTCAGGAGCAGATCATCCATCTCTGACACGCGCCGGATTTCAACTTCATATTCAATAATGGCAGGCACCGAGCGAATCAGGTTGTCAATCGCGCTCGGATAAAGATTGACGCCGCGCACCGTGAGCATATCGTCAGCGCGCCCCAGCACTCCGCCTTTGATGCGCGCCAGCGTGCGCCCGCAGGCGCAGGGTTCGGTCGTCAGTTCGACCAGATCGCCCGTGCGATAACGCAGCACCGGCATTCCGGCGCGTCCGAGCGTGGTGATGACCAGTTCGCCGCGCACGCCTTCGCTGACAGCCTCGCCGGTTTGCGGATCAATGACTTCAAAGATGAATTCCAGTTCGTTGAGGTGGATGGCGTTGTCTTCAGCCTGGCAATCGAACCCCCACGCGCCGACCTCGGTTGCTCCGGCGTGATCGAAACACCGTGCGCCCCAGGCCGCTTCAATCCGGCGTCTGACGTGCGGCACGCTCGCGCCCGGTTCGCCCGCGTGAATCGTCACGCGGATGTCAGAAGCGCGCAGGTCGAGGCCCATTCCGGCGGCGACTTCGGCCAGGTGCAGCGCATAGGTTGGCGTGCAGACCAGCGCCGTGCAGTGATTATCAAAAATCGCGCGCAGCCGCTGCTCTGAATTCATCCCCCCGCCTGACAGACACAGCGCGCCGACATCACGCGCTCCGTCAATGCCCGTCCAGTGACTGACATAAGGCCCGAAGGAGAAGGCGCAGAAGACCAGATCGTTTTCAGTCACCCCCGCGCCCCGGTAGACCTCGGCCCAGCACCGCATAAAGGTCTGCCAGTCTGCTGCGGTATCCAGCCATCTGAGCGGTCGTCCGGTCGTGCCCGAAGTCTGATGCAGATAGCGATAACGCGCGAGCGGGTAAGTGAGCAGTCGGCCATAAGGCGGATGCTGATCCTGCTCAGCCGCCAGTTCGCTTTTGGTCGTGAAGGGCAGCGCGCCAGCATCATCAGCGCCGCGCAGCTCAGCCATTGACAGCCCGGCCAGACGGAACTTTTCCAGATAAAACTGATTGGTCGCCAGTTCTGCGAGCAGCGCGCGCAGCCGCTCATCCTGATACTCTCTCAGGCGCGCGCGGTTTGATGATTGCAGTTCCTGATAGTCAAGGCTCATGCGAGTTAATTGTTCCGACCAGGAAAATTCAGCGAGTGAGAGTTACGTTCGGCAGCCGACCAGGAAAGAGTGATACGCTGCGACAGCGGTTCGGGTTCGGGCCAATCCCTGCTGCTGATGACAACGCAGGGCAGCGATGGCCTAAGCTGCCGGGCCGGAGGCCGGTTCAGAGTCCGGCGACGGGAAGTTTACCTGTTCATAAATTTCACTGAGCGGCAGCGTGAGGTCGAGCGATTCCAGCGTCAGGATGCCGTTCAGACCTGAAATCTCAGCGCGCAGCCAGCGATTGTCCGGCTGGCGCACATACTGCACGACGTGCGGACGCTCCTGCGAAATCAGCAGGTATTCGCGGAAGCTGTCAATGGACTGATAAGCCGAAAACTTGTCGCCGTGATCGTAAGCGGCAGTCGAACCGGACAGCACTTCAACCAGCAGGATGGGATTGACCAGCATCTCCTGCCCCTGAATCTCCTCAATTTTCACCGGGCCACAGACGACTGAAACATCCGGGTAGCGATAAGGCAGCGCGTCTGGAACCCTGATCCTTGTACCTGCTGTGAAAGCCTCGCAGCCCCTGCCCGCCAGCCGCTGCCTGAGCGCAAAGTGAACATTGGAACTGATGCGCCCGTGATTGATTGTGCCGCCAGCCATGGCGAAGACTTCGCCATCAAAATACTCGCAGCGTTCTTCAGAGTTTTTGTCCAGTTCGATGTACTCTTCGAGCGTATAACGATGTTTCGGAATCGCGTGCATCAACAGTCCCCCTTTCGGCGACGCGAGGGCATTGTATCTCAGGCGCGCAGAGAATGCAGTTGCGGTTGCCATCATCACAAGCTCTGTGTGATATTACGGCGCAGCGTCGTCGTGGTATTCCAGAGATTTCTTCGCAATTTCCTGCAAGCCGGTACACACTCTCATGAAACGATCAGTCCTCGTGTTGCTCGTCGTGGCGTTATACCTTCTGCATCAGGATGTCTGGTTCTGGCGCACGGCCAGGCCGTTCATCTTCGGTTTTCTGCCGGTCGGACTGTTCTATCACGTCTGTTTCACGCTGGCCGTTTCGCTGCTGATGTGGCTGCTGACAAGCCGGGCGTGGCCTGCTCATCTTGAAGCGCCGGACAAATCACCGGCAGAGGAGGACCGGAAGCCTTGATTCCCGCCATCGTTGTTTTCATCTACCTTGCCGCCGTTCTTTACATCGGCATCTTCGCCTTTCGTCGTTCGACGCATCGCAACGAAGCCGAAGATTACTTTCTGGCCAACCGTTCGCTCGGCGTGTTCGTCTTTCTGCTCTCGCTGTTTGGCACGAATATGACGGCGTTTGCGCTGCTCGGTTCATCGGGGCATGCGTTTGCGAACGGGATTGTGACTTACGGGCTGATGGCTTCGTCATCGGCGCTGATCGTGCCTCTCTCGCTCTTTTTAATCGGCACGCGAATGTGGGCGCTTGGCAAAAAGTACGGCTTTATGACGCCGGTGCAGATGTTCCGCGACCGCTGGCAGTGCAGCCACATCGGCACGGTGATTACGGTTGTGCAGGCCGCGCTGCTTGTGCCTTACATCATCATCGGCGTGATGGGCGGCGGCACGACGATGAATGCGATCAGCGGCGGGCGCATTCCGTACTGGTTCGGCGGGGCCATCGTCGCGCTCGTGGTAATGAGCTACGTCTTTTTTGGCGGGATGCGCGGGACGGCGTGGGTCAATACGTTTCAGACGATTCTGTTTTTACTTTTTGGTGCAATCGCCCTGGGCGTCATCGGCGCGGGGATGGGCGGGTTCGGCAAAGCCGTCAATGAGCTTTCCTCATCACCTGCGACTGCGGCGCTGCTGACGCGCGAGCGGGTTTCGACGCTCTACTTTTTCAGCTACACGTTCATTCCGCTCTCTTCGATCAACTTTCCGCACATGATTATTTTCTGCCTGACGGCTGAGCGGATGCAGCATTTCAAAAAGACCGTCGTGCTTTATCCGATCTGCATGCTGGCAATCTGGCTGCCGGCGGTCTTTCTCGGCGTGGCCGCCAATCGCGCCGTTGAAGTGCCCGCGATTCAGGCCAAACTTGAAGCGCGCCGCACGCTGGCAACACAGAGCGCCACGCTTTCGCCGGATCAGAAGATCGAATTGCGCCGGACTGCTGCCGGAGATGACGTGCTGGTGCGACTGCTCGAATTTTACGCGCCGCTGTGGCTCGCGGGCCTGCTCGGCGCGGGCATTATGGCCGCCGTGATGGCGAGCGATTCACAGATTCTGGCGCTCTCGACGATGTTTACCGAAGACATCTTCGCTTTCTACGAAGGCAAAACGAAATTTGGCGAAGCCGCGCAGGTTCACACCGGGCGCATCTTCGTCATCGTGCTGACGGTGATTGCATACGTGATTGCGCTGCGCTGGCCGCAGTCCATTTTTGACCTGGCGGTGCAGTTTGCGTTTTCAGGTTATTCAGCCCTGATGCCGCTGCTCGTCGGCGCATTGTTCTGGAAGCGCAGCACCCGATGGGGCGCGCTGGCGTGTACGTTGTGGGCCGCCGCCGCAGTCATCGCCGTTGCCATCTTCCAGTCAGTAGTTCCCGCTCCCGCGCCTGGCACCGAAACCGGCTGGGGAACATTATTCGGGCAATACATCATCAGCCGCACGCCTGCCGGAACAGCCGTGCTGGGCCTGCTGCCGGTCGTCCCGATGACCATCATTTCGGCGCTGCTGATGATCGTGGTGTCAATGCTGACCGCCAAACCTGACGAGGCCACGATCAGAAGATATTTTCAGAAATAGGACGGGCGATATTTTTCAGAAATGAATATGTCAGTGGATATGTTATCTGTGCATCATCTGGCAATTGTTCCCATCCCCGAAGGGGATGAATTTAATAGCAGCAGGTGAAACCTGCTGTACGCGATCACACAACGCGCCGACCCTGAAGGGGTCGCACCAACCTCAGCCACAGGAGCATAACGTCATGGCGCAAACGCTGGTCAGCCTGCTCGTACATATCGTTTTCTCGACGAGAAACCGTGAGGACTTCATCACGCCTGAAATCGAACCGCCGCTTTATGCCTATCTCGGCGGCATTGCAAAACATCACGGAGCGCGCCTGCTGGCCGCAGGCGGCACGGCGAGTCACGTTCACCTGCTGTTGTCTCAATCAAAAAACATGGCGCTGAGTGATTTTATGGAAGAACTGAAAAAAAGCTCGTCCGTCTGGATCAAAACACAGGGTGATGAATTCGCGCGGTTTCACTGGCAGGAAGGTTACGGCGCATTTTCAATCGGTGAATCGCAGGTTCCGGCGGTGATGGCGTATCTGGCGCGACAGAAGGAGCATCATCAGAAGAAATCGTTTCAGGCCCAGTTCGTTGCGTTTCTGGAAAAATACGGGATTGAATACAACGAGAAATATTTGTGGAATTGAACGGCGCAATGCGACCCTTTCAGGGTCGGCGCGTTGTGTGATCGCGTACAGCAGGTTTCACCTGCTGCTATTGAATTCATCCCCTTCGGGGATGGGAAGAATTCGTCATCAAACATTCAGCAGGTTTCACCTGCTGCTATTAAATTGATCCCCTCCGGGGAATTGAATTGACCCCGTTCGGGGATGGGATACGATGCGTTCATCTCCGGGATATTGATCCCCTGCGGGGGAATTAAGGACTGGTTACGCTGATTGCCGTCGGCTGATTCCGGCGGGTGGCACACTTGATTTCAATGCTTCATTTCAAAGACCTGTTACAGTTTTTCAGGCATTTCATCGGGCTGCCCGCGTTGCGGCGGGTGGCGCTGCTGTACGGATTTCATCTGGGCTTCAGTCTGATTTTTATTCTGATCTTCAGCCGGTTTTATACGGCTTCGGCGGCTGAGGGGCGGATGCTGGTGATTTTGCATCTGCTCGTCAGCGCGCCCTTGTGGCTGGTCGTTCTGGGCGGGTGCGGGCTGCTGCTGGCAATTGAAATCATCGCACAGTGGCTGGTGGTGCGGCTGATGGTGCTGCTGGTTCCGGCGGTGATCTTCAATTTTCTGGTGCTGCTCTTTACGGCGGACTGTCTGACGAATCATTACTGGGGCATCAATGTTTCTGACCGCATGGCGTGGGAGTTTGTGCGGCGTTTTGCCGAATTCCACGACACGATGCTGCCTGCGGGCGGATGGGCTGTGATCGTGCTGCTGCTGGCGGGCGGCGTGCTGATTTACTGCTGGCTGGCCGGGCGGGCGCTGCTGGCGACGGGTGAAAGCCTGACTGGTTTGTTTCATCTGACGCGCAAGGCGACGTGGCAGGTCAGAGCGATGATGCTGGCTGCCGCAATGATTGTTGTCGTCGCTTACGGGTTTGTGCTGGTTACGTTCTGGCGCGGCAGCGTCGTCAGCCTGCTGCTCTGGCGGCGCGAACCGCTGACGAGTTTTGTCGTGTTGTCGCGTCCGCATCTGATTCCTGACAACGTGCGCAGCATTCTGTTCCCGGCTACTGAGCGGCGACAGAAGATTGCCGAACGTGATGCCGAGCTGCGGCGCAGCTATCCGCGACAGGCGTTTGAGCAGCGCAACGTGGTAATGATGATCGTTGACTGCCTGCGCGCCGATCATCTTTCGTTTTATGGTTATGAGCGGCAGACAACGCCGTTTCTTTCAAGATTGCAGGCTGAAGGACGCCTGCGCAAGGTTGATGAAGTTCGTTCGGACTGCAACTGTACGCCGTGCGGAGTGCTGAGTTCGCTGGCCTCGCGGCAGTGCGATGATCTCGGACACGGGATGTTTATGCTGCACGATCTGCTGCGCGATCAGGGCTACCGCACAAACTTCATTCTTTCAGGCTGGCACGAAGTCTGGTACGACCTGCGCGAACTTTACGGCAGGAGCATTGATTATTATTTTGAAGGCACGCAGACGCGCCGTTACCTGCCCGATGATGACCGGCTGCTGCTTGAAGGCATGGAGCAGGTGCAGCCGTCTGACGGTCGTCCGGCGTTCTTCTATTTTCATCTGATGTCGGCGCACGATGTGGGCGTTTATTCGCCGGAGTATGCCAGGTGGCAGCCGTCGCTTTCGTTTTCGCTCGGCGGTTCGTTCGCAGCCGGGCGCAATGATCCGGTGGTGAGCGCGAACACCTATGACAACAAACTGCTCAAGGCCGATGCGATCATCGAACAGTTGTTTGCCGAACTCGACCGCAAAGGCTACCTGCGCGATGCGATAGTTGTGATTCTGGGCGATCACGGCCAGGCGCTTGGCGAACACGATCATTACAGTCACGGCAAACTGCTTTACGAAGAAGACCTGCGCGTGCCGGTGCTGATTGTTGATGAGCCGGGCGTGACGTATCGCAATCTGTCTGCGGCGCTGCAACTCGACCTTGCGCCGACGATTCTGGATCGGCTGAAACTGAAAGCGCCTGAATCGTGGCGCGGGCAGTCGCTGCTCAGACCTTCGCCGCCGCGCGATTACACGCTGCATCGCGGTTGTCAGGGCGGCAGCGCCATTGTTTATCGTGATGGAAAGAAGACGTGGAAGTACATCAGCAGTGATTCACCGCGCCGGGAAGAGTTATATGAACTCCGCAGCGATCCGCGTGAGCAGCGGAACCTGGTGAATGACAACGCATCAGCGCCGGTTCTCAGCCGGGTGCGCGGGCTGATGGAGCAGGGGCAGTAAGAACTCAACAGCACCGGTTTGATTTGATATGGTTTCGGAGTAAATTCCAGGCACAGGAGGAAGTGGTATGGCAAGAACTGAAATCGGCAGGCATCTGGCGATTGATACGCGCATTTGCAGTGGACGGCTGATTTTCAGGGGAACCCGCATCATGGTGGCCGATGCCGTTGAACTGGCCGAAAGCGGATTAACTCCTGAGGCCATCGCTGATCAGTATTATGGAATCATCACGCCTGAAGCAGTAAAAGAGGCGCTCAGTTTTATCCGTCGGAAAGTCGTCAGGGAAGTGACTTCAAAGACAGAGAAAGCTGCGTGATCATTCTCGACCACAATATCACCCGGGATCAGGCGGAGAGGCTGAGAAACTGGCGTATCCGGTTTCAAAGGATCGGGGTTGAGATCGGATTGCCCGGTTGGGACGATCAACAGGAAATCCTGCGCTGGCTTCATCATTCAAAACAGGCGACGTTCTTTACCCGTGATGCCGACTTTTTTCGTTATCGCCTCTGTCACGACAATTATTGTCTGGTGGTGATTGACGCAGTTGCCAGCGAAACTGCGCAAATTATCCACCGTTTTCTTCGTCACCCGGCATTCAGAACCAAAGCCGGTCGTTGTGGCAAAGTATTCAGACTGTCGCCGCGCCAGATTTCAGGGTGGGAAGTCGGGAATCAGAAACGGCAGACTCTGATCTGGTAAGCCGTCATCCACTACCTCGGAACCACACAAACAACTTATGACCACTACACCATCCGAAAATCACTCTCGCCTCACCTCAGTCCAGTGGCTGATCTGCATTATCGCGGCCATTGGGTTTGCCTTCGACACTTATGAACTGCTGATGCTGCCGCTGATTGTGCGCCCGGCGATTGAACAGCTTGGCGGCATTCAGTTCGGCTCGCCTGAGTTTCTGCGCTGGCGTGATCTGTTCTTTTATGTTCCGGCGGTGTGCGGCGGCCTCTTCGGGCTGCTCGGCGGGTATCTGACTGACCGGCTTGGTCGGCGCAGAGTGCTGACGTGGAGCATTCTGCTCTATGCGTTCTCGGCGCTGGCTGCGGGGTTTGCGACTTCGCTGCCGATGCTGCTGGTGCTGCGAACGACAACGTTCATCGGCGTGTGCGTGGAGTTTGTGGCGGCGACGGCGTGGCTGGCTGAACTTTTCACCGAACCGAAGCGGCGCGAGGCAGTGATCGGATGGACGCAGGCTTTTTCATCGCTCGGCGGGTTTATGGTCAGCCTGATGGCGCTGCTGATTGCGAAGGTGGCGCTGTCGCTGCCCGCAATTCACGGCGGGCACGACAACTGGCGCTACCTGCTGATTTCGGGAATCATCCCGGCGATTCCGCTGATAGCGATTCGCCCGTTCCTGCCTGAATCTCCGGTGTGGGAGGAGCGGCGGGCGGCGGGCACGCTGCGGCGTCCGAGTTTTGGTGAACTGTTCCGCCCGGCCTTCAGACAGACGACGCTGGTGACGGCGCTGATCTTTGCGTGCAGCCTGGGCGCGGCGTTCGGCGCGATTCAGCAGGTGCCGCAGATCGTGCCTGCGCTGGTGCAGGTTGATCCGAATCTGAAGCCGCCGCAACGCGCGCAGGTGATTCAGTCAACGGTGGCCGGAGTGCAGACACTACAGGAATTCGGCGGGCTGATCGGGCGCATGCTGCTCGCGTTTCTGGCGGTGCGCATCGTTTCGCGGCAAAAGCTGCTGCGGCTCTTTCTGATTCCGGGGCTGATCGTGGTGCCGCTCGTGTTCTGGTATCCGGCGGTGCATAACCTGACGCTGCTCAAGTGGGGCATCTTCTTTGCCGGATTGTTCACGGTGGCGCAACTGAGTTTCTGGGGTAATTACCTGCCGCGCGTTTATCCGGTGCATTTGCGTGGCACGGGCGAGAGTTTCGCGGCCAATATTGGCGGGCGCATGATCGGCACTTCAGCGGCGCTGCTGACGACGCAGATGTCGCATGTCATGCCAGGCGACACTCCGGCCACAAAGCTGGCTTACGGAGCGGCGGCGGTGGCATTGCTGGTGTATGCGATTGCGCTAGTGGCGAGTTTCAAACTGCCTGAGCCGAAGGATGAAGAACTGACGGAGTAAAGCTGACGGGTTTTGCCGATCTGTTTGTGATTGAAAACTGATGCCTGGCGAACACCAGTGATTACGTGTGCAGGTTGATGAATGCCGCCAGCGCAAACAGCAGCGCCCAGACAAGCAGCATAAAGACCAGCGGCTCGTTGCTCAGCGTCTGCCACTGCTTTTTCAATGACGCGATAGTGGCGGCCAGCGCGTGTGAGCGTTCGCTGTGATTTTCAGGGATAGCTGTTTTGAGCTGACTGTTTTGCATCTGCTGTTCCTTGCTGCTGGCCGGAATCGCAAGTCTGCTCACTCAGGCTGGCGCAGGCAGTCGCCAGCCTGAGCGCGTTTGCATTGCCGACCCTGCGTTATCCGCAGCCGCTGGAGCCTTACTGCGGCGGTGATTGCGGCGGTTTCTTTTTCACATCCTTTTTCACGTCTGATTTCGTGTCCGGCGCAGCTTCTTCAGGTTCGCCCACGATCTTGATGTCAGAGCGGAACTGGCGATAGTTTTTGTAGCGAACAAGCAGCCGCACCTGGACGCTCGGCCCTTTCTCAAACTCCAGCACATCTTCGCCACTCGTCCAGGTCGGGAACCAGTAACGCCCGTCAATGTTTTCGCGGTAGGTTTCGAAGTGCGGGAATCGCTGCTTGAATTCGGGCACCGTTTTGCCAGCGGTCTTGACGATCTGAAAATCCTGATCGTCAACCCAGACGCGGCCCTGAAAATATTTGCCTTCGATCTTGTCCCGCCGCATGCGCGCCAGCGCCCGCTCATCGCTCATCACTTTCGGCGTCACGTCAAAAACGTAAGTGTGCAGTTCGTCAAGGTTCTCTTTGCCGACATAAGTGAGCGTGTAATCCTTCAAATCTTCAGCCGTCAGCGCAAAGGGCTGCAGGTTGATGAAGGCGTTCTGATCTTCGGCAGTCATAATCAGCCCGGCACGGTCGAGTGTGGATGGTGGCGCTTTAATGATCTGCTGGATTCTTTTGCCCGCGTCGTCAAAGACAAATTCCGAAACCTGATAAAATTCGCCGGAAACCGTGCGGGCCGGGCCAAGCACCTGAAGCCGGGATTCCTGCTGATATGAATAATCCTTCCAGACCTCGCGCAGTTCGCTTTCCTTTGCCGTAAAGCGACGAATGATTTCATCAGGCGAAAGCGGCGCGGCGCTCGCGCTCGCAGGGCGGGTCTGATGCTGATTCGGCGTCTGGGCCGGTAATGCAGTGCCTGAACACACCAGGGCTGCTGCAAACAACAGGACAAAGCTTCTTCTCATCATTGCTCATCTCCCTCGCAAATTGATTTCTTCTCACCCTGACGGGACAGCATTTCGGTCAGGTGATGAATTGCCGAAGCTTTTGATGCCATTCAGTGCGCTCGCGCCCGCCGGTTAATTTATTTGTAATTGCCAGGAATCAGCGCCGACAGCGGTGTGCGGGTCGCAGGCAACCGGACTGACCGAAGACTTACCCGGCCACCGTATTGGGACGACCCTGCCCAGGTGAATTCGCTGCCTGCGACCCGCACACCGCTGTCGGCGCCGATCTGCGGCCTTTCTGGTTTCAGGATTCACCCGCCCTCTGACGGTCGCGGTACTGTCCCGCGCGCGTCTGCAAACTCTGCCTCAGCCGTTCTGACCTGATCCGGCAATGCTCGCCGGATCAGGGCTGAGAGCAGGCCGCAAAGACTGACTGCCCGGTTGTGCTGAAGTTTTCGTTTTTTCACGCGCTTGTGCTGATTGTCAGGCAGCAGTGATGAACGTGATGAAATGAAACAATGAAGCCTGATCATGCCAACCACCTCCGCGCTGCATGCGCTGAAGATTCAGGCAGCGGCTGTCAATGCGCGAATCAGCGGCAGCAGTCATTCCCTGAATCTGACAGGTGAAACTGCGGCCACAGGTCGCCCGCTCCGGACTGAACTGCTGGTCGCGCGATTGCTGATGAGCAGGCACAGCAGAATGAAGAGCAGCAGCAGTGTCAGTTCGAAAACTGCCAGCATGATCCATTTCACATATTCCGGAGTCTTTGATCGCATTGCCGTGTTCCTTCAGCCGGGGCCAGGCGGCGCGAATGAATTTCGACCGCCTGGCTGCAGACCGGAATGAGGGCAAGTGCAATCCGGTCTGCCTCGGTTCCGGGCATTACCGGTGCGGTGAAAAGTTGCGGCCTGGGCCGCCGGGGCCGCCGAACGGAGCGAACCCGCCAGGGCCACCCGGCCCGGGACGGAAACCGCCACCGGCCAGCGACCCAAGCAGGCGCACCACGCCCCCCGCGCTGAATTTCTGAGTCAGCGCCGTGACCTGCGCATCACCGCCCGATTTCAGAATGTTGAGTGCGGCAATCTGAAAGTTGATGAGCGCCTGCTGCCGGGCGGCGTGTTCAGCGGCCACCAGGCTGGCAATGGTGGCGGCGGCAGTCTGTGCGGCGGCGGCATCGCCCGCGAGGATGGCATTGTCATAAGCATCCTGCGCCGCCTTCAGTTCATCGCTCGGCCCCGGATGCGGATTGGCGGTCTGAAAGCCGGTGATCAGCGTTTTCAACTGATCTTCCTGCGTGGTGCTGAGCGCTGGTGCGCCCGCTTCGCTGAGCGCGCGTTTCAGACCGAACAGCGAATCATGCGGCTGGCGCTGACCCGGCCCCTGGGCCAGGGCGAACTGGAAACCGGCGGCTGCGATCAGCAGCGCGAACGCGACTTTGATCAGGCTGGTGGTATGGCTCGATGATTTCATGTGATCTCCTTCCGTATTCCTGGCAGGTTTCAGACGAAGCCTGCGTCCCGATTCTGGTGATGGTGGTTGCTGACCACCCGTTGTCAGTCGCAGCGGTGTGCGGCTGTTTGAATTGTCAGGAAGCTTGTTCTGCGCAACGGCAGACTGTGTGATCTGTCGTGCTTTGATGAAGCTTTGACAAAAAAGATGCCGGATTAGTCGGTGAAGAATTGTCAGATCACGCTGACATTTCTTTACAAAACAGCGCGGCTTCAGAAGTTCACGCCGTAGGAAAGAAACAGGCCGTTGTTCTTCTTCAGATCATTGCCGATGCTGTATCCGGCTTTGAAATTGCTGTGGCGGGTCACGCTGGCCGCCAGGCCCGGCGTGGCATAACCGAAGCCGTTGTTGCCGCTCATCCAGTCAGCGACGAAACTGACGCGCGAGGCGAGCGGTTGTTCATAAACTGTCTGACTTTCAGGCTGACTCCTTTCACAAACTGAATTGCGGGCTTTCATCATGAAGCCGCTGATGATTGAAGGTTGATGGTCGCGACTCATCGCTCTGAACTGAGCGATCACGCCGCCTTTGATGAAGCCTGAACGGAAAGGATGCCGGTTAATTGAGTGAAGAATTGTCAGACGGTGCTGACCTTTATTGACAAGACCGCGCCGGAAGGCCGTGAATCAGCGTGTCGCGGGCCGGTGAATGTTGTGCGGCAAAGCGGTTCCGGGCTTTACATTTCTTTACCCGGCCCTGCTTTACAACAGCCGCAAACGTCCTTTATTTACTGGAGTGCGGCGATGTTGCCGTGAAGGAACAGGCAGTGATGGATCGGATACTTGTAATTGATGATGACATTGAACTGTGCGAACTGGTCAGGGAATACCTGGAGCCGGAAGGATTCGGCGTCGAATACGTCCACGAAGGCGAGGAAGGTGTGGCGCGTGCGCTCGGCGGCCAGTGTTCGCTGATTGTGCTCGATGTCATGCTGCCCGGACTCGGCGGGTTTGAAATTCTGCGCCGGGTGCGGGCGCGGTCGCACACGCCGGTGCTGATGCTGACAGCGCGCAGCGGCGATGTGGATCGCATTCTGGGGCTGGAACTCGGCGCGGATGATTACCTGCCGAAGCCGTTCAATCCGCTCGAACTCGTCGCGCGCATTCGCGCCATTCTGCGCCGCACGACGCGGCCTTCAGGGGCGCTGGCAAACGATGCGCTCGAACGCCTCGTGGTGGGTGATCTGGAACTGGATCAGGGCGCGCGCGTGGTGCGGCGCGCGGGTGAAATTGTCGAGATGACTTCGGCGGAATTTGAACTGCTGACGCTGCTGCTGAGATCAGCGGGCAGCACCGTCACGCGCGAGGAAATTTCACTGACGGTGCTGGGCCGTCAGTTCAATCCGCTGGATCGCAGCATTGATATGCACGTCAGCAATCTGCGCCGCAAACTCGGCCCCGGCGCTGATGGCGTCGAACGCATTCGTTCAGTGCGCGGCGTCGGATATTTTTATGCCCGCTGTGAGACGCGGGCCTGATCGTTGTACCTGCCCCCTGAACTTTTTCATGCGCAGCCTCTTCATCAAAATTTTTCTCTGGTTCTGGGCCGCGATGGCGCTGGTCGTGCTGGCGGTGCTGCTGATTTCAGCCATTGCTCATCAGCGCCGCGAAGAGAATCTGCGCCGCGAATTTGAACGAAGCCCGGGCAGAATCTTTGCCCTGACGGCGGCGCGCACTTATGAACGCGAAGGCAAGGCCGCGCTTGATGAATATCTGGCGATGCTTGAATCGCAGGGGAACGAACGCGGATGGCTCTTTGACACGAATGGCGTTGAAATCTCAGAGCGCAACGCTCCGGCTGAAATCAAAGAGCGGGCGGCGCGGGCGTTGCGCGGCGAACGTCCCGAACCCGGCAGGCCTGAGCCGCGACGATTGCGCGCCTTTCAGATCAGCGGGCCGGGCGGCGGCAAATATGTGTGGGTCAGTGAATGGCTGGCGGCCCGGCGTCCGCCGCCGTTCTGGCCCGAACCCGGCACGCTGCTGCTGCAACTGCTGGCAGTGCTGGTGACGGCGGGACTGGTTTGTTACTGGCTGGCGGGTTATCTGAGTGCCCCGGTCGTCAGATTGCGCGCGGCCACCCAGCGACTGGCCGCCGGTGATCTGTCAGCGCGCTTCGGCGCAGATCAGTTCCGGCGACGTGATGAAGTCACCGAACTGGGCCGCGATTTCGATCAGATGGCCGAACGCATCGAATCGCTGATGAACGCACAGCGCCGTCTGCTCGGTGACATCGCGCACGAATTGCGCTCACCGCTGGCGCGGCTCAACGTGGCGCTGGGGCTGGCCCGCCGCAATGGCGGCGGCAGCGCACACGACCGCATCGAACGCGAAAGCCGTCGCCTCAGCGAACTGACCGATCAGTTGCTGATGCTGACCTGCCTCGAAAGCGGAACTGATGAAGTCAGGCCGCAACTGCTGCCGCTCGCTCACCTCGTCCGCGAAATTGCGCAGGATGCCGATTTTGAAGCGCGCAGCCGCAACCGTTCCGTGCGGATTCTGAGCGAAGTTGACTGCGAGGTGTCAGGCCGCGAAGAACTGCTGCGCAGCGCCATTGAAAACGTCGTGCGCAACGCCGTCCGTTACACCGATGAAGGCACTGCCGTTGAAATCAGCATGCAGCATCAGGAATCAGATGCCGGACACGTCACCGTCTGCGTGCGCGATCACGGCCAGGGCGTGCCGCCCGAATCCCTCGGTGAACTGTTCCGGCCTTTTTATCGCGTCGGAGATGCCCGTGACCGGCAATCGGGCGGCATCGGCATCGGACTCGCCATCACCGAGCGCGCCATCAGGTTGCACGGCGGAACCGCCAAAGCGAACAATGCACCCGACAAAGGCCTCATCATCACGCTGAGCCTGCCCTGCCATTATCAGAATTAAAGCCGATTTTCGTGTGCTTCCAGGGGCAATCAATCCCCTGGGTACGCACGCTTCCAGCGTGCTGTACGGAAACAACGACTGACCGAAACAGGAGCACGCTGGAAGCGTGCGTACCCAGGGGATTGATTTGACGCTGCGTGCGCCGCTGCGCGAAGCGACATTCAGTTGCCCGCCAGGTTATGATCTGCCCGCTACCGTTCATACCGTTTCACTGACGCAGGAGGACGCATGGAAATTCGTCACGTCACATCCTTCCTTGATTATTACGAACGAGTCCGCGAACGCACGCTGAATGTGATTCGCTGCATTCCGCCCGACAGCATTGACTGGACATTCAGAACCGGGCGCTTCACGCTCGGCGACATCATGCGTCACATCGCGGCCATCGAACGTTTTATGTATGCCGAAACAGTGGCCGGGCGACCGAGCCGCTATGCCGGATGCGGCAGAGAACTGGCCGATGGTTATCACGATGTGCTGGCTTTTATGCATCAGGCGCACCTTGAATCAGTCGACATTTTCAGCGACCTGAGCGATGACGATTTGCAGCAGAAGTGTCTGACTCCGGCGGGAAATTCAATCACTGTCTGGAAGTGGATGCGCGCGATGATCGAACACGAAATTCATCACCGGGGGCAGCTCTACATTTATCTCAGCCTGCTTGAAGTTCCGACGCCGCCGATTTTCGGGCTGACTTCAGAAGAGGTCAGGGACAGAAGTCGGCGCACACCGGATTTGAATGGCTGACACCTTCATCTCATGCGCAATCAATATCCCAGTCGGATTATCTGCCTGACCGAAGAGACGACCGAGACGCTCTACCTGCTGGGCGAGGACTGGCGCATCGTCGGCGTGTCTGGTTACACCGTGCGCCCGCCCGCCGCCCGCGCGAAGCCGAAGGTTTCATCATTCATCAGCGCGAAGTATGAAAAGATCATGGCGCTCAGGCCCGATCTGGTGCTGGCCTTTTCGGATTTGCAGGCTGACATTGCGGCGGAACTGATCCGGCGTGGCGTGCAGGTGCTGGCCTTCAATCAGCGCAGCGTGCCGGACATTCTGAAGATGATGCTGACGCTGGGGCGGCTGATCGGCTGCGCTGACAAAGCTGAGCAACTGATCGAAAAATTTGAAAATGAACTGACGGCGATTGCGGATTCAGCCGCGCGCTTTCCGCGCCGGTTGCGCGTGTTTTTTGAGGAATAGAACGACCCGCTGATTTCGGGTATTCGCTGGGTGGATGAACTGATTGAAATCGCGGGCGGCGCACCGCTCTTTCCTGAACTGCGCGAGTGCCAGGCGGCGAAGGATCGCATTCTCGATCCGGCGGCGGTGGCGGCGCGTGATCCTGAGATCATCATCGCTTCGTGGTGCGGGCGTCCGGTGAAAAAAAACGTGATTCGCAATCGCGCCGGATGGGGCGAAGTGAGCGCGATTCGCCATGATGACGTTTACGAAATCAAATCAACTTACATCCTGCAACCCGGCCCGGCGGCGCTGACCGAAGGCGTCAGGCAGCTTCATCTGATCCTCGCCCGTTGCGTCGGCGCGCAGCCTGCGGCAGACTGTCTGCCGCAGGAAAGTCCTGATCGGGATTTGCTGACTAATCTTTCATCATAGCTGAAGCCATGTCTGACAACATTCCCCAACCGCAGCCGATTCCTTACATCACTCCGGATCATGAACTGATCATCCCGCTTGCTGCCGAGCAGAAATATCTGTACTGGAAGGGCGGTCAGACGCTGGCCGTGACGCTGGCCGAACTGGATGCGCCGCTGGCCGTGTGGAAACTTTATCTGGGACTGGATGAAGACATTCGTTCAGAAGAAAACCCTGATCACTGCCGCCGCTGTCACAAACCGATTGAGACAGCCTGTCAGGGAAAGCTGCTCTATTGTCCGCGCTGTAATCGTTATCGTGAGGAATAGCACTGCCTGAAGCAAAAATTTCAGGCCTGGGCTGAACCACGAAGAAACGAAGAACACGGAGAATTGCTTTCATTCGCATGTTCTTTGCCTTCCTTTCTGGTCTGTGCGGACGCAGTTTTTGATTGACTAAGTGCTGCTGCCGTTCTACAAATGTGCCCCATCCGAAACAGGTCTTTTCTTTCGATTGACCGGGCTGGATTTTAATAACCCCGTCACCCGGCAATGCCCCGATTAACCGAATCACGAGAGACAGGCTCGCCGCTGCACCATCAGTAAAAATGAGTGAGCCGGAGATAGTTCATGCCTCAGGAAATTACCAGTCATACCGTGATCCTTGACACGATCACCGGCATCGGCGCGATTGCCGACATCGTCGCCGCGCACGCCGGCCATTACGATTACGAGATTGATCTTGAAGTGATGGTTTACGGGCGCAATTACAATGGCAAAAAGGTCGGGCCGTATGTCCGACTGCTCAGCTACAACGCGGGCGAGGATGTCGTGCGCGAAGGCGAATGGGGCGGCAACGCTTTCTATTTCGTCGCGCAGGGCAAAGCCGATGTGCTGGTCAAAACCGCAAATGGCGAAACGAAGGTCGCTGAAATTCCCGCCGGAACGCAGTTCGGTGAAATGTCAGTGCTGGCCGGAGTCCCGCGCGCTGCCACGGTGCGCGCACCGAAAGATGCGCCCGTGCAGATTCTCGAAGTTCAGCGGCCCGCGCTGCGTCTGCTGCGCAAGCTGCCGAAGTTCGGTGAAACGCTCGACAACACCTATCGCCGCAATGGTCGCTTTACGACTTTGCAGGGCCTCAACAGCGCAGGCAAGCTGAGCAGCGAAGTCATCAAACAGATCGAAGCCATTTCGCAGTTTCGCGTCTTCTCAAAAAATCACGTTCTCTTTCGTGAAGGCGATCCGGTCAGCCGCATTTACGTGCTGAAATCGGGCTGGGTGCGACTGGCGCCGCGCACGCAGGTGACACCCATCAACGGCCACGAGCAGGACTGGAACGCGACCGCCAATGAAAGCTTCGTCGGGCCAGGCCACTGTTTCGGCATCGAAGCCATCACCCGCGACCTGAACTGGCCGCTCACCGGCACGCTGACGGGCCGCACCGAAGTGCTGGAGATTTCGATTTCAAAGCTGCGCCAGCAGCCTGAACTGCGCGAATACCTGATGCAGGCGCTCAATCCCGTCACGGCTGATCTGACCATTAAGAAACAGCCGCTGCCCATCGTCGCCGCGCAGGAAAAGCTGATCGAGGCCGGACTGGTTGACGGCACGAACCTGCTGGTGATGGATATGGATTTGTGCGTGCGGTGCGGCAACTGTTCGCTCGCGTGTCACAAAATGCACGGTCAGTCGCGCCTGCTGCGGCGCGGCATTCACGTCACGCGGCCTGTCTCATTAAAGCCGAAATCGGATTTTCAAAGCGTGCTGTCGCCGTCGGTCTGCATGCATTGTCAGGATCCCGAATGCCTGACCGGATGCCCGACCGGCGCGATTGGCCGCTTCAGCGCAGGCCAGGTGGACATCAATCCGAAGACCTGCATCGGCTGCGGCGACTGTGCAACGCAATGCCCGTATAACGCCATCACGATGATTCCGCGCCGCCCGAAGGCCGAAGAGAATCCGCCTTCGACCTTACAAAAACTGCTGCGCCTTGACCCTGAGCCGCTGCCGCCCGAAGTCACCGAAACCTCTGACCTCGTTGCCGTCAAATGCAACCTGTGCAGCAACACGCCGCTCAATCCTGAAGGCACGACAAAGCGCGCTTACAGTTGCGAGCAGAACTGCCCGACCGGCGCGCTGCTGCGCGTCAACCCGCGTGAATATTTCACCGAGATCAAACAGATCGAAAAGCTGATTTTCAAGGACTCAACGCACGCCATCGGGCGCGGCCTGCACACTTCACACAAAGACAAGGGCAAACAACTGATTCACCTGCTCGGCATTCTCGGCACGATTGCGCTGACGGTGCTGACGCTCTTTGCGATGTTCAAAACCGGGCGGCGCGAACCGCTTGTCGGAACCTGGCTCAACTTTTACTGGCTGACCGGATTTGTCGGGCTGCTCGGCATCGTCGTCGTGATGGCCTATCCGTTCCGGCGTCAGCAGTACAAAAAACGCGCCGGGCCGCTGCGGTACTGGATGTTCGTGCACAGCTACGCGGGCGTGATCGCGGGCATCGTGCTGCTGCTGCACGGCGGCACGCATTCCGGCGGCGCGCTGACGACTTCGCTGATGATTTCGTTCGATCTGGTGATTCTGACCGGGCTGTTCGGCATTCTCTGTTACATCGTCGCGCCGCGAATGCTGACAAAGATCGAAGATCAGCCGCTGCTGATTGAAGACCTCACCGCGCGCCGCGAGGAACTGGCCGAAGAGACTGGCGCGGCGATGGCCTCGGTCGCGCAGGCCACACGCCAGGTGATTGAAAGCCGCGTCCTGCCGAAGTTTCTGTCATTTGGTTTTCTGCTGCGGCAGTATCTGAAAAAAGAGAGTCTCGAAGCCCTGCTCGCGTCAGCGCAGAGCGAATGCAAATCCGAACTGGCCGCAGTGCCCGCCGCCGAGCGCAATCATTTCATTCACGCTGTCGAATCCGCCGCCACGATGCGCCGGGTTGACGCGCTGATTTATCTGCATCAGTTGCTCAAACTGTGGCTCGCGCCGCATGTGATTGTGACTTCGCTGATGCTGGCGCTGCTGGTCGCACACATCGTTCAGGTCATCTGGTTTGCAGGCAGGTAAACCCAACAGCCTTATGAGAGCGCCATTTTCCACTTTCCATTTTCCATTCTCCATTATTTTTCAGAATGAGTGCTGAAGACGCACCCGCTGAAAAAGAATGGAGAATGGAAAATGGCGAATGGAGAATGTGTGATGGCATCCGATGAGCAAATACATCATCACCCGCAGGGACAAGGAAACTGATCCGGTCGTCATTGAAAGCGAAGGGCTGACGATTGGCCGTCTGACCGGCAACGATCTGGTGCTCAATCATCCGACCGTGTCGCGCACGCACGCGGGCATCCGCGAAATCAACGGCGATTTCTGGATTACCAATCTGTCGAGCGCCAACGGCACACTGCTCAATGGCGAACTGCTTGAAAGCACGCCGCTCGCTGATGGCGACATCATTCAGATCGGGCCGTTTATTCTGCGTCCGTCTTATCAGCCCGACGGCCTGGCGCTGACGGTTGAGATGAGCGTCAATCCGCTGCCGATTGAAAGCGGCACGACCGGCATGCTGCAACAGGCAACAACCGAAGGCGGCAAGACGGTGATGCTTTCGCAGGCCGCTTTGCAGCAGCGCACCAAACCAACGCCGAAAGGCACGCGCCGTTTGTCGGGCACGGGTCTGCTCACGGGAATGCTGCCGCAGCTTGACGAGCAGGCGCTGAAAATTTTCTGGGAAAAACGCAAACGCGAAGCGGGCAAGCTCTCGGAAGAATCACCGCTCAAACCCAAGACCGGGCGCAGGCTCGGCAAGGCGCAATTCAACTGGCGACCGACGCGCGACCTGCAACGTCCCTGGCCGGTCGGACTCTTTGCCTGGGCGGCGATCATCGTGACCGCGTTGTGCGCGGTTGCGGGCTTTGCCTTCAAGGATGCTTACTCGCCCGGTGCGCTTTCAAATCCGCACGTGCGCAGCAATCTTGAAATCACTCCGGCCATGGCGACGAAAGCGAATGCCGGAGCCTGCACGACCTGTCACACCGTCGGCAAATCAATCAGCGAAAGCTGCGCCGCGTGTCATTCGACTTCAGCCTTTCATTCCGAAGTTTCAGCGAAACATCAGAAGGCCGGACTCGTCTGCACCGATTGTCACACTGAACACAAAGGCCGCAGCTTCAATCCGGCAACGGTGGCGAACGTGGCCTGCACCAGTTGTCACCGCGACGGCGTTGTTTCGAACGGCGTCACGCTGAAGACTCCGCACGGCGGCAAACTCGGCTACCCGGTTGAAAACGATCAGTGGAAGTGGGCAGGCATCACCGCCGCCGCGTGGAAGCAGAAGGAACTGCCCGGCGAAGCGGCGAACTTCAGCCCGAAAGATCAGTTTCATCTCGTTCACGTGTCAGGCTCGCGTTACGGGCGCTCAAACTGCACCGACTGTCACACTGCCGGATTCGAGCCTGCCACAGTCAAACAGGGTGTGCGCGAATCGTGCGCCGCGTGCCATTCGCTCGATTACCAGGTGACCAGGAAGGAAGGCGGCGCAGGCTGCGTCTCGTGCCATGCGCAGCACGGCGAAGAAAAGGAACTGAAAGCCGCGCTCCGTCGCATCAGCCGACAGGATGTCAAAGCCCTCCCTGCAACTCAGAAATCGAATCAGGTTGCAACCAGCGATGACGAACAGTAGGCTGTCAGCGGAGGTAAGCGTTATGCCGGTAGTCGAAACTGAATATGAACACATCGTGCCTGGCGATCACCAGGTTCTGCTGATCGAAGGCACGACAATGAAAGTCATTGAACTGAATGCTCAAAGAGCAGTGGCAAAATAATCCAGCCGGGTTATCGCAGGCATAGCGGAACCAGGCTGCCCCCCGTAGTAACGAATTCATTCGTTGAGATTCGGAGACACGAATCATTGAAACAGAACGAATAAATTCGTTACTACGGGGGTGCAGCCTGGTTCCTGCGGAATGCCTCTTTGAATGTCTCACTGACTGCTGAAACTGAATGTCTGAAAGCAGATTGAAAATGTGCCAGGCGTGTCGCGGGCTGATTGCCGCTGATACTGCCGTTTGTCCGTTGTGCGGCGCGCAGGCGCACTATGCGGGCGGCGGGGCGTCTGCCGTTGCGGGCGCGCTGACGGTGACCGGAGTTATTTTCACGCTCAATCTGATTTTTTATGCCTTGTCGCTGCTGCTGACGACACGGCTCAGAGAGGGCAATGCGGGATTTGATTTTTCACCGAGCGGGTTTGCCAACTACCTGCTCGGTTCGGCGCAGGGCGGCGCAATTCGTGACGGGCAGTACTGGCGACTGGTGACTTATGCCTTTCTGCACGGTGGCGTAATACACATCCTTTTCAACAGCCTCGCGCTGATTCAGGCGGGGCGGCTGGCCGAAGAGGCTTTTGGCCGCGCGAAATTCATCTGTCTGTATCTGATTGCGGCAGTCTGCGGCGGGCTGGCGGTTTTTATCAGCGACGGCGGGCTGGTCGGCGCATCGGGCGCGATTTTCGGGCTGATCGGCGCGACGGCGGTTTATGGTTACAAGCGGCGCGACAGTTACGGGCAGGCGCTGAAATCAGCGATGGTGCAGTGGCTGATTTACGGCGCGATCATCAGCTTTCTGCCGGGCATCAGTTGGCAGGCGCATCTGCTCGGCCTGATGGGCGGCGCGGGAATGGCCTGGTTTCTGGGCGATGCTGAAGAGACGACGCAAAGTTACCGGCGCGCGAAAATCTGGCAGATGGCGGCGGCTCTGTCGTGGCTGGTGATTGTTGCCAGCTTTGTGCTGATGTCGCTGGGGCTGCGCACGACGATGGAGACGGTGCGAATTCAGTTGCTCAGCGATCACGTGTTTCAGACCGCCTTTGACCTCAAACGCTGGAACCGGCTGAATAAGAATGAAACGCCACAGGATTATTCCGGCGCCCTCGGCGCTTCGGTTACCTCGCTGGAGATGGCGACGACGGTGGACGGCGAAAGTGAAGCGATCAGACAGCGCATGCTGGCCGCGATGCGCGCCCGCCGCGAGCAGTTGAAACAGAATCGGGATTCAGCCGTTCCCCCTCCCGATCAGTCACAGATGGCAGCTTATCAGCAGGCCTTCGATGATTATTACGCCTGGCTCAAACGCAGGGCTGCCAGCCTGGGCGTCAAAGTCGAAGAATTGCACCCCGACTGGACGCTGCATCAGAACCAGCAGAAATGAGCTGGTCAGGAAAGGAGAAGGGGCTTGAGCAACCTGATTTTTGATGACGATGATTTCGATTTCGGTTCGGGCAGCGAAGAGCCTGAATACGAAAAGTGGCGCAACTCACATCTTGAGGAGCGCCGCGAATTCGTCAGCCGGCTGCCGCTGACTTCGCCGCAGGAGATTGCCGCCAAAGTCGAGCAGCTTGGTTACAAAGGCCAGGACGAGCAGCGACACGCGATGGCCCTGATGGCTTATCGCCATATCAGGCGGCTCAGGCGGCTGCACGTTGAAGGCGTTGACCGGCTGAAACTGCCGCCGAAACAGAACACGCTGCTCGCCGGGCCGACCGGATGCGGCAAAACCTATCTGGTTGAAATTCTCTTTCAGCAGATTTTTCAACTGCCGACCGTGATCGTTGACATCACCAGTTTTACTGAAAGCGGCTATGTCGGCGATGACGTGAAAACGATTCTGACGCGCCTGGTCAATGCGGCTGAAGGCAGCCTGCCGATGGCTGAATGCGGCGTCATCTGCCTCGATGAATTTGACAAGATTGCGGCTTCGACCAGCAACGCCCGCTTTGCCGGTGAAGGCACGACCAAGGATGTGTCGGGTTACGGCGTGCAGCGCGAACTGCTGACGATGCTGCACGGCGCAGAGGTGCTGGTGCCGATGGATTTCGGGCAGTCGCAGTTCGGCCCGCGTGCGCCGCTTGCCACGCACGACATTCCGTTCATCGCCGCCGGAGCCTTTGCCGGAATGGATGCGCTGCTCAAAGCCGGACAGAAAAGCATCGGCTTTCGTGACGCGCGCAAGACCATCGAAGGCAATGGCGCGATGATTCTGGAAGAGGTCGAATCGTTTCAGAAGTACGGCTTTCTGCCGGAACTGATGGGCCGCTTCACGCGCATCATCAGCTTCCCGCCGCTGCCTGCTGAAACGTTGCGGCGCATCCTGCGCGAAAACATCCTGCCGCAGTACGAAACCGAATTCAGCGGCGAAGGTTTGTTATTGAAAGTCACCGATGCCGCGCTCGATCACATTATTGCGCGCAGCATCAAACGCAAGACCGGCGCGCGCGGGCTGCATTCAGAACTCGCCGCAGCCATCGAACGCGCCGCCTTTGAAACCTTCGGCCTGGTCAGCAGCGCAGAAGTCATCGTTGATCTGACCGAAGGCAAATTGAAAGCTCAGGTGGTTCGATAAGCTGAGCCATTTCAGAAAGAAGAGAGATGACGGAACAGACGGAAAGAACGGAACAGACGAAAGATAATCTGGTTCAGCCTTTCTTTTTCGTCTGTTCCGTTCTTTCCGTCTGTTCCGTCATCTCTCTGCCTGTTTCTCCCTTTGCCTGATATGAAAAGATCGCAGTTGATTGTCACCTTTCTGATTCTGGTTGTGTTGCTGGTCACGGGTTTTGCTTCGCGGCTGCCGGTCAGTTATGGCGGAGTGCCCTGGTTTGGCTGGCTGCTGCTCATCGGCGTGACGCTGATGCTCGGCTTCGGGTTTGTGCTGATGGACGCTTCGCGGCGGCGCACCAGAGTCGCGTCAGCGGCGGCCAAAGCTCCGGCTGAAGACAAGCCGAAATCGGCCACGACGCTGCTGCGCGCGAGCAATGACAAACTGCCCGAATGGGCGCGGCAGCTTGCGCTGACCGATGACATCAAATATCCGCATCCGGTCATCAACGTGGCGACGTGCATCGGTTGTCACGCCTGCGTTGATGCCTGCCCGCATGACGTGCTGGCAATCGTGAACGGCAAATCAACTCCGGTCGCGGTCGAACAGTGCATGGAAGACACCAGTTGCCAGGTCGAATGCCCGACGAGTCCGAAATCCTGCATCGTTCTCAACACGACCAAAAAGATTCCCGAACGCAAGGTGCCCAAACGCGACCCGCGTTTTATGACCGACACGCCGGGCGTTTATCTGATCGGTGATGTGTCGGGCGTGCCGCTCATCAAAAACGCCATCAACGAGGGCGGCGCGGTGATTGATTACATCGCTGAGGATTTGCAGAAAGACCGCAACGGCAGTGCTGATTACGATGTGGCGATTATTGGCGTCGGGCCTGCCGGATTGTCAGCCGCAGCGCTTGCCCGTCAGCGCGGCCTGAAATACATCGCCATCGAACAGGATCAGGTCGTCGCCACGATTCAGCAGACCTATCCGGCGGGCAAGTACGTCTTTTTCAATCCCGCAGACAAACCCGTCACCGGCGGCATCAAACTTGACGGCGCAGGCGCATCGAAGGAAGCGATGATCGGTTCGTGGATGGAGACGATGAAGCAGCATCAGCTCGTCATCAATGAATTTGAGAGCTGCAAGAGCATCAAGCCTGAAAACGGAATTTTCATCATCACGACCGAGCAGGACAAAACGAAACAGAAGATGCAGTACAAGGCGCGCCGCGTGATTCTGGCCATCGGCAATCGCGGCACTCCGGCAAAACTGCGCGTGCCAGGCGAGGATCTGAAGATCAAAGTCACGCCGACTGAAATGACCTTGCCCGCGTCCTGCCAGAAATGCGGCACGAAGCGCGAAGGCAATAATCAGTTCTGCCACGAATGCGGCGCGCGGTACGAAGCGAAACCGGCAGCGCCTTACGAAGATGACAAGGTCAAATTCAAGCTCGCTGATCCGAATGAATTCAAAGGCAAACACTGCGTTGTCGTCGGCGCAGGGAATTCGGCCATTGAAGCCGCAGTTGACCTGGCCGCTTATCGTGACGAAAGCGGCACGAAAGTGATTGGCTGGCGCGACAACGTGGTGACGCTCGTGATTCGCAGCGATTTCAAGAGCGATCTGAAACTCGGCAACAAGATGATGGCTTACCAGTGCATTGACGAGGGAAAGATCAAAGTCTTCTTTGGCGCGACGATTAAGGAGATCACCGAAACCGAAGTCGTGCTGATGAGCGCCCGCGAAAAAGACCCGAAAACCGCAAAGGAACTGGCCCGCTTCAAAAACGATTACGTCTTTGCGCTGATCGGAGGCGAAAAGCCGACGAAGTTCCTTGAAAGCATCGGCGTGAAGATCGGATAAAGACGCAGAAGGAATAAGAATGAAAAAACAGAAACTGTATCTGGCAGCGGCCCTCGTGCTGCTGCTTGTGGCTCAGATCACCCCGGCACAGAATGCTGCAACTCAGGCGAAGGTTCCGGCCAAACTGCCCGAACTGCTCGAAGCATCGGGTTACAACTACACGAAGGCGAAAGAGAATGTCTGGACGATTCCGTTCAAGGGCAAATCGCTCACGCAGTTCAGCGTCTTTGTGGCTTATTCAGTCGGCCTGGTCGTAGTGGGCGCAGTTCCGGCTGAAAAGCGGCAGTTGAAAGTCACGCCCGATCTGCTGCACCGACTGCTGAAATTCAATGACGATCTGGATCGCGTCAAGGTCGCCATTGATTCAGACGGCGACATCAGCGTGCGCATTGATTCCAGCCTGCGTGTGCTGGATGCCGAAGAATTCAAGGTCGTGATTGAACAGGTGGCGGCGGCGGCTGACGAGGTTTATGCAGGCATCAGGCCGTTCCTCATCGCGGCCAGATAATCAACCCTTCTGTCTCATCACCCGCTATGGCCCCGCACAAACACGACCGCTCACGTCGCCGGGTTGTCAAATCGCTTGCCTTCACCGGCGCAGTTGTCGCCGCCGGTTCGCCTGTGCCTGCCACAACTCAGCCGTTGAATAAAAAGCTGAAACTCGGCTTCGATAATTTTTCGATTCGCGCGATGGGCTGGAAGGCTCCGCAACTGCTCGATTACGCGGCCTCGCTGAAGGCTGACGTCATTCTTTTTTCCGACCTCGATGTTTACGAAAGCCACAGCGATTCATACCTGAAGGAGATCAAAGCGCGGGCCGATCATCACGGCATCGAAATTCACGCGGGCACAGGCAGCATCTGCCCGTCGGCCAAATCATTCAGCCCGCGCTTCGGCACGGCAGAAGAACATCTGGCGCTCGTGATTCGCGTTGCCAGGGCGCTTGGTTCGCCCGTGGCGCGGTGTTATCAGGGCACGGCTGATGATCGCAGACTGCCGGGCGGGCTTGAAGCGCGCTGGAAGGATACGATTCACGTCTGCAAAGCGGTGCGCAGCCGCGCTCTTGATGCGGGCGTCAGGCTTGCGATTGAAAATCACGCAGGCGATATGCAGGCATGGCAACTGGCGCACCTGATCGAAGAGTGCGGGCGCGATTATGTCGGCGCAACGATGGACTCAGGCAATGCGACGTGGACGCTCGAAGACCCGCTGCGCAATCTTGAAATTCTTGGCCCTTACGCCGTGACGACAGGCATCCGTGATTCGATGGTCTGGGAAAGCGTTGACGGCGCAATGGTGCAATGGACTGCGCCTGGTGACGGCCTGACTGACTGGCAGGCTTATTTCAAACGCTTCGCTGAACTCTGCCCGAATACTCCGGTCGTGCTTGAAATCATCTCCGGCTTTGCGCGCGGCTATCCTTACCTGAAGGATGATTTCTGGCGCGATTATTCAGACATTCGCCCGCGTGAAATGGCCGGGTTTCTGGCGCTCGCCAGGCGCGGCAAAGCGATTGAGCCTTACAAAACGCCCGCCGGGATGGACAAAAAGCTCGCTGAGCAGGAATATCAGAAAGCCGAACTTGAACGCAGCATCAGGTACTGCCGCGAAACGCTCGGACTCGGACTCAAAGCCTGAACGCGCCACTTCAGGCCCGGCTGTGGAAGTCTGTCAACGCAGCCACGAATGAACACGAAGCTGCACGAACAGTCCGGAGGCCCATTCTGCATTCTCAATTCTGCATTCTCCATTCCCTGCAGGAGGCACGTTCATCAGTCACTGCTCACTGCCAATGAATGGAGAATTGGAGAGTGGAAAATGCGGCCTCGTGCAAATCTCACTGCGGTGATTTCTTTCGTGTTCATTCGGGGCTTTTTCCTGCGAACGGAGGCTGTCGCATGCTTCTCAATCAGGTACTCAGACGCGCTGTTCGTTATTCACCCGACAAACCGGCGACTGTTTTTGAAGGGCGTCATCAGACGTGGCGCGAAGTCGGCAGGCGCGTGCGGGCGCTGGCCGAAGCTCTGCGCGCAGCGGGCATCGGGCCGGGCGAGCGCGTGGCGATTTATGAACTCAACAGTCCGCAGTTTCTTGAAACGGTCTTCGCCTGTTTTGAAATCGGCGTGGTCATTGTGCCGCTCAACACGCGGCTCGCGGCTGATGAACTGGTCTTTATCATCAACGATGCTGAATGCACGGCGCTGATTACCGACGAGATTTTACAGGCGAATGTTGCCGGTTTTCGTGCGCGGCTCGAAGGCATTCGCCATTTTATTGCGGCTGGCGCAGCGGATGGTTTCACTGATTATGAAACACTGATCGCGCAGCATCTGAATGGTACTGACACACCGGTAAAGCCTGCTGAACTTTCATCAGAGGACGGACTGGTCGGCCTGTTTTATACGAGCGGGACGACCGGACTGCCGAAAGGCGTGATGCTCAGTCATCGCAATCTGTGGATGAACGCGATGCATTCGCTGGTGATGCGCAGCGCGGAACCGAATCCGGTTTACCTGCACACGGCGCCGATGTTTCATCTGGCTGACTTTCCGGCCATCATCAATGTGACGCTGCTTGGCGGGGCGCACGCGATGATCAGAAAGTTCGATGTGAAGGCAGTGATGGAACTGATCGAACGCGAGCGCGTGACGAGTACGATGTTTGTGCCGACGATGCTCAACTTCATCATCAACCACCCTGACTTTGACAGACACGATCTCGGCAGCCTCAAACGCATCGGCTACGGCGCTTCACCGATGCCGGTCGAACTGCTGCGCCGGGCGATGCAGTTGTTTCCGGGCTGCGAATTCAATCAGGGTTACGGGCAGACCGAATCAAGCCCGCTGCTGACGACGTTGTTATTTGAAGATCACGTCACTGACGGGCCTGAAGATCGGGTGCGGCGACTGGCTTCGTGTGGTCGTCCGGTCATTGGCGTTGAAGTCGAAGTTGTCAATGAACAGGGTGAGCTGGTCAGGCCCGGCGAAGTCGGTGAAGTCGTCGCGCGCGGGCCGAACGTCATGCTTGGGTACTGGAAGCGGCCCGAAGAGACTGAAAGCACGCTGCGCGGCGGCTGGCTGCACACGGGCGATATGGCGATGGTGGATGAAGAAGGCTACATCTTTCTTGTGGATCGCAAAAAGGACATGATTATTTCGGGCGGCGAGAATGTTTATTCGTCCGAAGTTGAAAACGTCATCTACACGCATCCGGCGATTCACGAAGCCGCAGTGATCGGCGTGCCTGATGACAAATGGGGCGAAGCGGTCAGAGCGATTGTCACGCTCAGGGCGGGCGCAAATCTGACCGAACGCGAACTGATTGATTATTGCGCGGCGCGGCTGGCCGATTACAAAGTGCCGAAGTCGGTTGAGATTCGCGCAAGTGAACTGCCCAAGAGCGGAACGGGCAAGATTCTGAAAAAGGAATTGCGCGAACCTTACTGGGCCGGACAAACGCGGCGCGTGCATTGAAGCAACAATGACAACCGGGTTGTGAAGCAGGCAGCGAAGATGCCTTTCACCGCAAAGAAGCAAAGCACACAAAGAAGTGTTCTGATCCGGCTGTTCTGCTTTGCGCTCTTTGTCTCTTTGCGTTGAAGCTGTCTTGTCTGCGCTTTGGAACCTCAGGACGGGACTTATGAAAATACTGGTTATTGGTTCGGGCGGGCGTGAACACGCGCTGGTCTGGGCGCTTTCGCGCAGCCGGAGCGTCACTGAAATTTTCAGCCCTGCAAATAACGCAGGCATTCTGCAACTGGCGACGAAGGCCGAGGTGGACGGGAATAACCTGGCGGCGCTGGCTGATTTTGCGGCGCGTGAAAAGATTGATCTGACTGTGGTCGGGCCTGAACAGCCGCTGGTTGATGGCGTGGCTGATCTGTTTGCGGCGCGCGGGCTGGCGGTGTTCGGGCCTTCGCGGTCGGCGGCGCGGCTGGAAGGCAGCAAGATTTTCTCGAAGGAATTTATGACGCGGCATCGGATTCCGACGGCGCGTTACCGCGTGGTTGATGATGCCGAAACGGCGCGGGCAGTCATTAACAGCGGTGAATTCAGCTATCCGCTGGTCATCAAGGCTGACGGGCTGGCCGCAGGCAAGGGCGTAGTGCTGGCTGAAACGCACAAGGAAGCGCAGCAGACGATTGAGGATTTCATGGTTGGTCGTTCGCTCGGTCAGGCCGGAACGAGGCTGCTGATCGAAGAATGCCTGACCGGGCGCGAACTCTCTTACCTGGTCTTTGCTGATGGCCGGAACTTTTCGGCGCTGCCGGTGGCGCAGGATCACAAGCGCGTCTTCGATCAGGATCGCGGGCCGAACACGGGCGGGATGGGCGCGTTTTCGATTCCTGGGCTGCTTGATCCGGCGACTGAGCAGCGCATCAGATTTGAAATTGTCGAACCGACGCTCGCGGGCGCGCAGGCTGACGGCTTTGCCTTTCGCGGGCTGCTTTACTGCGGCCTGATGCTGACCGAAGCGGGGCCGCAGGTGCTGGAATACAACGTGCGCTTCGGTGACCCGGAAACTCAGGCGATTCTGCGGCGGCTCGACAGCGACCTGGCCGAAATGATGATGGCCGTTGCGCAGGGCGGGCTTGATCGCATCAGACCGCAATGGAGCGGCGATGCGGCGACCTGTGTGGTGATGGCGTCAGGCGGTTATCCAGGCGGCTATGAAACCGGAAAAGAGATCACCGGGCTTGCTGCGGCTGAAGAAGTTGACAGCGTGGTGGTCTTTCAGGCCGGGACCAGGCGGGGAACTGATGGCAGCGTGGTGACGGCAGGCGGCAGAGTGCTGGGTGTGACGGCCCGCGCTGCAACGTTGCAGGAAGCGACCGCGCGCGCTTACGAGGCTGTCGGGCGGATTCATTTTGATGAAGCGCATTACCGGCGCGACATCGGCGGCAAATCGCTGCACGCGCAATCCTGAGTGCGGCGATGACTCGCGCAATAAAACAGGCCCGGTTCCTGCGAATCAGGAACCGGGCCTGTTGTTTCAGTTCAGCCTGAATTGACGGCTGATTATTTATACTGGCCTGCGCTGTTGCAGGTTGAGTAACCGAAGGCATTGCCATTCAGCGCCTCAAACAGCCTGCCGAGTTTCGCCATATCAGCCTGGCGATTGTCGCGCAGCGCGAACTGCGCCTGCATAAACAGATCCTTCAGCATTGAATCCGAAGAGATCGTCACGCCGTTGCTGAGGGCGACCGGCAGCGTTCCGGCGGGCAGGTTGTAGCAGCTCATCACGCCCCAGAGCGCATCGAACTGGGCCGGGCCGCTGGCGCTCAGTTCCAGACCAAGCTGCAGCGCCACGTACTGCTGCACAAAGCGCCAGTAATCATTTCTGGGCGTCGTGCCGTAAATGGTGCCGCCCTTGAGCGCGTAAAGCACCTGGTCATCGAACCGGCACACATTGACCGGGCGATTGAAATTCACCCCCGGCACAATGATGTTGATGCCGCACAGGAAGGTGTTGCCAGCCAGACACTCGAACTTGTTGCGGAAGTATTCATCCGACTGGAAGCAGACCGTGTGGCATTTGCCGGGGCCGCCGCCGCCGCCTGAGACCGGCGGGCAGACCGGGCAGACCGCCTGGCACTTCGCACCTGTCGGGTAGCCGCCCGTCAGACCGCCGAGCAGTCCGGTTCCCGGATTGTTCTGATCGCCAGCCAGAGTATTGCGGTTCACGGCAATGTCATCGAACACGACTGAAGTTGAGCCGACGCCCGCGCCACGCTTGATGTCCACACCCATCTGCCAGCAACCCATCGTCGCGGCGTTCGGGTCCATTGAGAATGACAGGGTCAGCAGTTGGGTGCGGTTGCCCGCGTCACCCGCCGGCACCGAGAAGGGCGCCAGGCTGTTGAAGGCCGGGGTCATTGAGTTGGGGCCGAGCGCGAACCGGTCATTGAGGTGCAGCGTCACATTGCTGTCAAGGCTGGTCAGTTGTGCGTTGCCGCCATTGACGGTGAGCATCGCCAGATTGATCCTTCTGGAACCATCCGGGTTTTGCAGAAAGATCGTGACCATATCGCCCGTGGTTGCGCCTTTGGTCGCAATGTAGAAATAGGCATCCCAGAAATCCTCAAGGCACGACACCGCCGTGATCGTGCGGCTGGGCGTCGTGGCCGTCACGCCTTCCGGCGTGGTGCCGGGGAAGCCCGGATTGCCGCCGAAACTGGCTGTTCCGGCAGTGAGTTTCGATGCGCCGTCAGAGGCTGAAGTCACGGTGAACTGGAGTGACTTGTTAAGCAGGAACTGATCGCCGTTGGGCAATGCATTGGTTCTGACGAAACCATGCGTGATCAGCGGCGCTCCGAACTGGATACAGCCGGTCGTCTGGGCTGCGGCCTGCTCCGGGCTGCGCACTAGGAGTGAGGTGAGACAAAGAGCCAGGCCGCCTGCCAGCCAGGCCGCCTTTCTGATCAGATTCATCTTCATCGAAATAGTCTCCTTACTGTAACCATCCCTGGCGAATCAGCCTGACTGAGGCCAGGAGGGTGATGTTTCAATGCGTGGTGGTCCCTGGGGCGCGATGACAGGCGACCGAAAAGTGTGCAAGCCGCTGGCGTGCCGGGCTGGCCTCAGGCCGGTGAGGGCGCTGAAAGTCCGGGCGCGACACAGATTCGGATGGTTTGTTCCCTCAAGGCTCATCTGAAAACATACCAGACTTACCGCCGCGGCTCGTGGTCGAACTGTCTCTGCACGATCAGGTGAATACTGCCTGCCGGCTGAATCGCTGTGAGTTTGAGTAAGACCATCATCCTCATCCCAGGGGGATGATGTAAGGCAGGATGAGGAACCTGATGATTTTGAGTTCTGCGCTGCTTGTCGGACAACGCCGGACCCGCCGGGAACCCGGTCAGTCAGGCGACTGAATCAGCCGCTCTGATCACCTGTGAAACAGGTCATCAATGAACTGATCAGTAATCCGGTAAATTGAAATTTTCCTGAGACTGCCCAGTGATGCAGAGGGGTGTCAGGCATTCTGAGTCCGGTTGCGCGGCTTTGCGGGATGCCGGTAATGCCGTCAAAAGCGAGGCCCGCAAAAATCCAAACCGGAACTGGAATAACTCGGAAGTCGAACGGCCCATAACCTAGCCCGTTCTTAAGGCAAAGTCAACTACAATATCATTGAGAGCAGGGCTGTCTTTCTGCGCGGAGTCGGAACAATTCAGAGCCGGGTCGGGTTCGTGTGTATGCCTGTCGCGGTATTCTCTGTTATACTGCCTCGCGGCAGCGGGTTTTCCCGCGCAGGCTGACGAACTTCAGTGTCCACATCGTCGTACAGGCATCTGACACAGACCGGACGCTGAGCAGTTCTGCCCGGTCTGTCGTCACGCAGGGCCGGAATATACAGATCAAGAGGACTCAAATCATGTGGAACCGACTCAAACGGTTGTTTCGTTCAATCTTCGGCGGGCTGATTGACAGCGCGGAAGATCCTGAGCTGATTCTGAAGCAACTGATCCGCGACATGAACGATCAGGTGCCGAAAATGCGCGCCAACGTGGCTCAGGTCATGGCGACTGAGAAACGCCTCGCTTCTGAAATCGAAGCGCAGCAGACCCGGCTCGTGCAGATTGACAATAAAATCAAAGCGGCCATTCGCACCGGTCACGACGACATTGCCGCCACCCTGATTGCTGAAATGCAGTCGGCGCAGCGCGGCCTGGAAACGACCCGGCAGCAGCACGAACAGGCGAAGGTTTCATCGGCCAAGGCGCGCGAATTCCTCGATAACTACATGCTTCAGGTGCGCCGCAAAACCACCGAAGCCATGCAACTCGTCGCGGCCAATCGTCAGGCGCAGATGCAGGAACAGATGGCGCAGACGATGGCCAGTTTTCAGATGGGCGACGATTCGCAGACCTTCGATGACATGCGTGAGAAGATCGCCAACCGCTCGGCGGCGGCAGAGGCGCGCGCCGAACTGGCGGCTTCGGGACTCGATGCCCGCATGCAGAGCATTGATCGTGAAATCGCCAACATCGAAGCCCAGGACACGCTGCTCGCTTACAAGCGTCAGATGGGCCTGATACCTGATGCGCCCGCGCCCGCCCTTGGTGAAGGCGCACCGGTCGTCAATACTGAAAAGACGCTCGGCTCGGCTGACTATCCGGCGAATCACGACCGCTCGAAAGCGCTGGAGTAATGGACAAGATTTCCTACATCAAAGAGGCGCTCAGAGAGCCGGTCAATATCATCGGCCTCGTGATTGCCGGAACGGCGGCGGCAGGCACAGCCTTTGTCAGCGCGATTGAACCGGCTTTCATTCTGGCCGGTGCGCTGACGGCTGAGGCGGCTTACCTGACCGTGATTCCGGCTTCGAGTTTTTATCGCCGCCTGGTGGATCAGCGGCAGCGCAAAAAGCTCGAAGCCGCGCGCAACAAGCAGCGCGAAGCCCTGATTCGCACCTTTGACCCGCGCGAACGCGAGGCGGTTGAGTACCTGAGCTGGATGAAGGATCAGATTGCGAGCAACTTTCGCAAGTTCGCCCGCCTGCACGACGACCCGCCCCAGGTCAGGGAACTTCAGGTCGCCTGGGAAGCCTTTGTGGATCTGCTGGACGAATACCGCCGCCGCAAAAATCACCTGCGCACGATCAATCGCCAGGCTGTTGAGAATCAGTTGCGCAATGCCGAGCGGCAGGTCGTTTATGCTGATGACACGACACGCCCGATGCACGAAAAGAATGTCGAGATTCTGCGCCGCCGGTTGCAGACCTTCGATGACATCGAACGCAGCGTCAAGCGCGTCGAAGCGCAGTTGCAGATGATTGAGAACTTCTTCGGCCTGGTCAACGATCAGGTCGTCACCATGCCGACCCCGGAGCATATTTCCTCACTTGATTTTGATTCGCTGTTGTCGTCCATCGAACTGACCAAAGACATGCTGCAACAGACCGCACCGATTATGAGTCAGCTTGATTCGCTCAACCGCGAAGCGTCGCGCTTCAGCCCCACGCTGGCGACGGATCGCAGATAACGCAGCGCCGGAAGCCGAGACCCCGTGCGGTTTTCGTCCGTTCATCCTCACAACCCGACCCGGCCCCAACGGAGGTATTCAGCCTTGTTTTCCCGTCAATTTACTTTTGCGCGGCACTGCTTCCGCGTCCTGTTCCTGCTCATCGCGCTGCCGCTGACCGGCAGTTCAATGCTGACTGCGCTGGCGCAGGAGGAACACGAAGACGAGCGCAAGCCGGTCTATGTCACCGTGCGCACCTTTCAGGCGCGCATCAAACGCGGCGCTGCGACTGACCTGACAGATCAGACCTTCCGCCTCAATACGCGCACGCAGGCCGATTATGAAAAATGGGTGACGAGTCTTGGCAAGGCTTATCCCGGCTTTGAAATCGCGCAGATCAGAACCGATGTGCTGCGCATTTACCCTTCGCCCAATCCGGGCCGCGTGGTTTTCGGGCCGCGCAACGGACGCAACCTGCAACTGCTGGTCAATGTGGCTTACAGTCCGGGCGACGGGGTGACTCCCGGACTCAATCTTATTCCCGTCGTTGAATACCATTTTGGCGATGACAAGGCCGACAAGCGATACCCTCCGGTGACACAGGCCTTTCCCGTGCCGATTGATGTTGAGCCGGGAATGACCTGGTTTTTCACGCACAAGAATCTGAGCTACAGCCCGGAAAGTTATGTGAGCTTTGTGCGGCCCCAGGCAGCAGTCAGACATTTCGGCACGGATGAATATTTCTTCGTCTTTGCGCTGACGCACGAAACGTCAAATCCGGCGCAGCCCGGCGGCGACAAGCCCGTGGCGCGCGCCTTCAATGACAAGCAGTCGGCTGAACTACAGGCCAATGCGACAAAGAAAGTGGCGCCTGAATGGCCCGCCGCGATTCAGCTTCCCGGTTTTGACGGGCGCGTGCAGGTCAGAGTCGAAATCGGCCCCGATGGCCACGTCACGCACGCCAGCATCTGGAGTTCATCGCTGCCCGAAGCCAATCAGCAGGCGGTTGACGCCGCGCGCAAATGGGAATTCCCGGCCACATTGTTTGCTGAAAGCCAGTTGCCCGTTCTCGCCACCCTGTCATTTGATTTCAAAGCGCCGCAGCCCAAAGAACAACCCGCACCCAAAGCTGCAACGGGCAAAACAGGTTCATCTCCGGCGGCCAGAACGGCTCCGGTGAAAAAGCCTGTCACACCGAAAAAGAAGTCGTAGCTGTCAGTAGTCAGTGGTCAGTAGTCAGTGGTTAGTGGTCAGTAGTATGATGACCCGGCGCGAAAGATTCACTAACCACTAACCACTGACCACTAATCACTGACCGCCATGCCTTCATCACATTCACTCACTACCGGAAACCGACTGCCCGGCTGGGCCGAAGAACTGGCGCGCAAATATCGCGCGGGCGAAGCGAGCCACTTTCTGCTGCATCACAATGTTTACGACCTCAACAAATCGCGGGTCGGTTATGTCGGGCTGCTGACGTTTCTGCAAAAGGAACTGCTCGGCAACAAGGGCATTGTGGTTTACAACCGCAGCGAAGGCATCACCTTTGATTCCGAAGAAACCATGCGTGCCTTTGTCGCACAGCAGCGCGTGGCCGACCCGCTGCTGAATGTGAACAGCGCCGCACAACTGCCGCGTGATCCGGCGCGGGCGCTGCCGCTCATCGAACGCTTCCTGTTCTATTCCGACCGCATCGCCGTCATCATCAACTTCATTGACACCATCCTGCCCGCAGGCGAAATCAGTTACCTGTCGAGCGAAGACCGCAACGCGCTCGTCACGATGCAGCGGTGGATTACAAGTTCGCGCCTGCTCGAATCAGACAATCTGGTGATTCTGATTGCCGAATCACTTTCGGACGTGCACCCGCGCGTCCGCGAAAATTCGCGCCTGGCGAGCATTCGCATTCCGTACCCGCAGGAAGCGGAGCGCCGCGATTATCTTTCTGAATTTCTCAAAACCTGGCCGATGCAGGTTGAGATGGAGCAGACGCAGCTTGCCGCGATGACTTCGGGCCTGAATTACGTGCATCTGCGTTCGCTGCTGCTCGCGGCGCGCGATTCAGCCGACGGGCTGACGTTTGAGGATGTGCGCGTGAAGAAGAAAGAGATCATCGAAGCCGAATGCGCCGGGCTGATCGAATTCATCACGCCGCGTCACGGCCTCGACAGCGTTGGCGGCCTCAAACACGCCCGCGATTACCTGCGTGATATTTCCAGAGTCATCCGCGAAGGCAGCACCGAAGAAGCGCCGATGGGCATTCTGCTCTCAGGCCCGGTAGGCACAGGCAAAACTTTTCTGGCGGAATGTTTCGCCCGCGACTGCGGTCTGAATGTCGTCGAGTTCAAAAACTTCCGCGACAAATGGGTTGGCTCGACCGAAGCCAATCTTGAAAAGATTCTCAACCTGTTGCAGGCGCTCGCGCCGATTGTAGTGATTATTGACGAAGCCGACGCCGCGCTTGGCAACCGCGACAGCGGCGGCGATTCAGGCGTTGATCAGCGCGTCTTTTCAAAGATTGCCGCCGCGATGAGCGACACCGACAATCGCGGGCGCATTCTGTGGGTGCTGATGACTTCGCGCCCCGACCTGCTGCCGATTGACCTCAAACGCCAGGGCCGCTGCGAAGAACACATCTCGCTTTTCTATCCCGAAGACGAAGCCGACCGGCAGGAGATTGCTGAAGCGATGGCCCGCAAAAACAAAATCAGACATCAGATCGAAGACTGGCGACCGATCACCAAAAATCAGCTTCACCTCTCCGGCGCAGACATTGAATCAATCCTGATTCGCACCCGCCGCATTGCGCGCCAGGCCGGTCGCGCCGAAGCCACCATTGAAGACCTCGCCAGAGTCGCCTCTGAATTCACGCCCGCCCGCGATGAAGTGATGGTCGAATACCAGGAACTCGTCGCCGCCCGCGAAGCCACCTCACGCGCCCTGCTGCCAAAGCGTTTTCAGAAGATGACCAACGCCGAAATTTCGCGGCGAATCGAAGAACTGAAATTTATGATTCGCTGAATCGGCGCAATCTTGCGCAATGGCCGGGGCAGGAGTAAAAAAGCGGCAGTCAGATCAGACATTCAACTCAGACATTAATCCAGGAGGCGTGATGTCAGCGTCTCAACACAGGGATGTCACTCGCATGCTCGTCAACTGGAGCAACGGTGACCAGTCCGCTCTCGATGAACTGCTGCCGCTCGTTTACGACGAACTGCGTCGCCAGGCCGCCGTTTACCTGCGCCGCGAAACGCCCGGCCACACGTTGCAGGCGACGGCGCTTGTCAACGAAGCCTTTCTGCGCCTGATTGATCAGACGCAGGTGAACTGGCAGAACCGCGCGCATTTCTTTGGCGCAGCGGCCAGGCTGATGCGCCAGATTCTGATTCAGCACGTGCGCGCAAAGCACGCCGAAAAACGCGGCGGCGAAGCGCAGAAACTTTACCTTGATGAAGTCAGCGGCCTGGCTGACAACCTGGCGAAAGAACAGACGCCTGATCTGATTGCGCTCGATGATGCGCTCAATGACCTCGCGCAGGTCGCGCCGCAACAAAGCCGCATCGTCGAACTGCGTTACTTCGGCGGCCTCTCGATTGAAGAAACCGCCGAAGTTCTGGGCATTTCACCCGCGACGGTCAAACGCGAATGGACGATGGCCAAAGCCTGGCTGCATCGTGAAATCTCAAAACAGTAAAACGCAGACTGCTGCCTTCTCCGGCTTATGATCAGCCCTGAACAGCATCAACGACTGACTGAACTGCTTGACGAAGCGCTGAAGTATTCGTCGGCTGAACGCGAATCATTTCTGGCGCGGGCCTGTGCCGGTGATGACAGTCTGCGGTGCGAGGTTGAATCGCTGATTGCCGCGCTCGACGACTCGCCCGATTTTATCGAAGCTCCGGCCCTCGACCAGTTCAGTGAACTGCTGGCAGATGATCAGCCGATGGAAGGTCGCCGCATCGGGCATTACCGGATTGTGCGCGAAATCGGACGCGGCGGAATGGGCGCGGTTTACCTGGCCGAACGCGCTGACGAGTACCGCGAAAAGGTGGCGCTCAAGCTCGTCAAGCGCGGGATGGATACCGAATTCGTTGTGCGACGCTTCCGGCACGAACGGCAGATTCTCGCCTCGCTCAATCATCCGAACATCGCGCGCCTGCTCGACGGCGGCACGACCGAAGACGGTCTGCCTTACTTTGTGATGGAATACATCGAAGGCGAACCGATCAGTGAATACTGCGATCATCACCATCTTTCAATCAGCGAACGGCTGAAACTTTTTCGCACGGTCTGCGCCGCCGTGCATTACGCGCATCAGAATCTGGTCATTCACCGCGATCTCAAACCCGGCAACATTCTGATTACGGCTGACGGCGCGGTGAAGCTGCTTGATTTCGGCATCGCCAAAATTCTCAATCCCGAAATTTCACAGACCGTCGAAAAGACCGCCACACTGATGCGCCTGATGACGCCTGAGTACGCCAGCCCCGAACAGGTGCGCGGCGAACAGGTCACGACGGCGTCAGACGTTTATTCGCTTGGCGTCATTCTTTACGAACTGCTGACCGGCCATCGTCCCTATCGCATCACCAGCATTCTGCCGAGCGACATCGAACGCATCATCTGTGAACAGGAACCGGAACCGCCGAGCCGCCGACTGATGACAGATGGCAGATGGCAGATGAGAGATGGCAGCGGGCAGCGGATGCGGGGACTGCTGATGCGCCTGCTTCCGCCTGCCGCCCTGCGACTACTGACTACTGACCACCGACTACCGAATCCCGACTACCGAATCCCGACTTCCGCCTTACGCGGAGACCTCGACAACATCGTGCTGATGGCGCTGCGCAAGGAACCGCAGCGGCGTTATGCTTCGGTCAACGGTTTGTCTGAAGATATTCGCCGTCATCTCGAAGGCCAGCCGGTCACAGCGCGCGGCGACACGTTTGGTTATCGCGCAGGCAAATTCATTCAGCGGCACAAGGCCGGAGTCGCGGCGGCGGCATTGATCGTGTTGTCGCTGATTGCCGGGCTGATTGCGACGATCTGGCAGGCTCGCCGCGCTACGGCGGCGCAGGCCCGCGCCGAAAGGCGCTTCAATGACGTGCGCAAGCTGGCGAATTCATACCTCTTTGAATTTCACGACCGCATCATTGATCTCAACGGCACTCTTCCAGCGCGGCAACTGCTCGTGCAGCGCGGGCTGGAATACCTCGACAGTCTGTCACACGAAGCGAGCAACGATCCGGTGTTGCAGACCGAACTCGGTCAGGCTTACACCAAGCTCGGCGATTTGCAGGGGCATCCGGCCTTTCGCAATCTGGGCGATTACGCGGGCGCGGTTTCGAGTTATCAGAAAGGGCTGGCGCTGTTTGAAGCGGCGCAGGCTGAGCATCCTGAAAACCTGAAGTATCGCAGCATGGTGGCCAAGGCTCACGAACGCATCGGCGATATGCTGCTGCGCAACAGCGACACAAAAGGCGCTGGCGAACGCTTCAGGCTGGCGCTGAAGATGCGCGAGGAACTTTATGCCGCCGAGCCGAAAAATCAGCAGTTCTTCCGCGAACTGAGCGTCAGCTATGACCGTGTGGGTTACTTTCTGCTGGAAGTCAAAGATGCGGCAGGCGCGCTTGAATCCTTCCGCAAAGGCATGCAGATGGGCGAAGCTCAGGTGGCCGCTGAGCCTGGCAATCCTGATGCGCAGCGCGATCTGGCTGTCGGCTGGCAGAACCTCGGCAAGGCGCTCGGCCTGGCGGGGCGCTGGTCTGAAGCACTTGAAAATTATCGCCACGCGCTCGCCATCAGCCAGACGCTCTCAAAAAGCAAACCCGAAAATGCCGAGTATCGCCGCGACTGCCAGATTTACCTGCGCAAAGTTGGCGAAGCGCAGACCGAAATCAAAGACTTCACGAGCGCCATCGAAAGCTATCAGCAGTCATTGAAGATTGCCCAGGAGCAGGTCGTCACCAACAGCAGCGACAACGAATCGCGCCTTGATCTGGCGCTCATCCTCACCCGCCTCGGCGAAACGTGGGCGAAGCTGGCCGAAAACCGCCATCACAAAACCGACTGGCAGCAGGCGCGCACGTGGTTCAGTCGCGGCCTCGCTGAATGGCAGGACATCAAAAAGCACAACGCACTGCCCGCCGAAAACGACGAATACCTCGAAAGCCTGCCCCGCGAAATCGCAAAATGCGAAGCGGCGCTGAAGCAGTGAACACGACATTCTCAATTCCCCATTCTCAACTCTCCATTATTTTGCCGGGATGAACCATTCAAGGTACGGCCAGTGAGGATGAACAGGGCGGAATAATGGAGAATGGAGAATTGAGAATGCCCTGTGGCCTGAAAGCTACGGCCTGCCTCTTTTTTTGCGGATGATGGCGTCAGTCACGCCGACGCCGACCTCAGCGGCTTTTTCCCACCACTTGCGTTTTGGTTCCTGTTTCTGCGCCTGCTGCGGCGTCGGAGTGGGCGCGGCCTGGCGCTGATTCTGTGCGGGGCTGGCGGTCGGGCGCGACTGTGCGCTGGTGGCGACCTGTGACCGCGAAGCTCTGGCGCGCGGGGCCGGTGTCGGCTTTTTTGCGGGCGCTGGTTTTTCTTCTTCAACTGCCGGAGTGTCGAGCGGGCGCACTGCTGTTTCCTGTGAGAGCGGAGCGATGGTCGCAGGCGCAGACGGAATCTGTCCTGACTGAGCGGGCGCGGGCTGAATCATTGTCGGCTGCGGTTCAGGGTTTTTGCCCGGCGCTGGCTGATTGCTGCCGCTGCGCAGCGAGGCCAGGCCGATGATGACTGCGAGCATTGCGGCGGCGGCGCTGCCGTAATGCTTCCAGTTAAGCTGGCCGAATCGGGCTGTGAATTGTTCGCGCGCCGTGAGCAGGAATGACGGCAGTCTGAGCGTGTACGTGCCGGTGTTTGAATCAAAGCCCGCAGGTTCAGCCGGCATTCGCGTTTCACTGACTGGTTCATCAGCTTGCGGTTCAGTTGTGGCGAAGCGCGTGGCTTTGATCAGCGGTTCTGCCTGTTCAGCTTTGAGCGCGGCGGCGGGAACGGCTGAAATCAGCGCAGCGCGAAATTCGGTGGCTGACTGAAAGCGTGCTGCCGGATCTTTGGCCAGCGCGCGCATCACGGCCAGCTCGACGGCAGGTGGAATCTCATCCCTGAAATCACGCGGCGGCGGCGGTTCATCTTCGACCTGAGCGCGCATCAGTTCGTAATCGCTCGCGGATTGAAACGGCACGCGACCCGTGAGCATTTCGTAAAGCAGAATGCCGAGCGAATAGAGATCAGACCGCGCATCGGTTTCGAGGCCGCGCATCTGTTCGGGCGACATATATTCGAGCGTGCCGATCAGGCGGCCTGTTTTCGTCTGCCTTGCCGTGCCGAGCACGCGGGCGATGCCGAAATCCATGACCTTGATCTGATCGCCCTCGGTCAGCATCAGGTTGGCGGGTTTGATGTCGCGGTGAATGACGCCGAGCGCGTGCGCGTGCGCGATGCCTTCGAGCGCCTGGCAGAACAGTCGCACCGCGCATTCGGTTTCAATCGCTCCGGTTTGTCGGATGATCTCTTCGAGCGTTCTGCCGCGCACGAACTCCATGACCATAAAGTAATCACTGCCGTGTCGCAGGAAGTTATACAGCGTGGCGATGTGCGAATGGTTGAGCCGGGCCAGAGTGACGGCTTCGCTGCGAAAGCGGGCGACGAGTTCCGGCTGGCGCGCCAGTTCGGGGCGCAAGGCCTTGATGGCGACTTCGCGTTCCAGCATCAGATCGCGGCCCCGATAAACCGCGCCCATTCCGCCTTCACCGACTTTCTGTTCAATCCGATATGTCCCGATGGTCTGTCCGATCATGGTTTCACCTCGCAACTGAAAAGTATTTGTGCCTTCACCGGAACATGTGCAAAGCAACAGTGAATCGGCTCAGCCGGAAGCAATTTTTTGTGCCGCGATTCAGTCACAATCAGCGCAACAGAAAGCAAACAGGAAGTGAAACAAGGAGCGCAGGCGTCCCGCCTGCCTGATTTGCGGAAAAGGTTCTTCCGGCTGCTGGTTTGTTTGCGCTGCCCGCCTTGTTTTCATCAACGTGCATTTTGCGGAAGGCAGGCAGGCGGGACGCCTGCGCTCCTTGTTTCACTTCCTGTTTCAGCGCACGCCCGCAGCCGGACGATGCCGACTGTGATGTTGTCGTAACCGCCGCGTTCGCGGGCGAGGGCAATCAGGCGGGCGCAGGCTGATTCGGGAGCGTCAGCGATGACGATCTCTTTGATCTCTTCATCACTGACGAGGTCATACAGGCCATCGGAACAGAGCGCGAAACAATCCTGATCGCGCACGGGGAAGGCTGATGGCCAGGTGGACACGCTGACTTCGGGTTGTGTGCCGAGGGCGCGCAGGATGACGTTTTTATCGGCGTGGTGGCGCGCGTCTTCAATGGTCAGCACGCCGCGCCGCACCATCTCCATCACTGCCGAATGATCTTCGGACATCAGGTAAATCTGCTCATCGCGGATCAGGTAGAGGCGGCTGTCACCAACCTGGGCGGTGTAAGCTGCGCCTTCGTGAATGACGAGCGCCGTGCAGGTCGTGCCCATCCCGTGCAGGCGCGATTGTTTGCGCGCCGCCTGATAAATGGCGCGATTGGCTGTCTCGAACGATTCTTTAAGGGCTTCGCGCGGCGGCTGGCGGCTGCCGTAATAGGCCAGGCTGATGATGGTGGCAGCCATGCGGCTGGCGATTTCTCCGGCAGCGTGGCCGCCCATGCCGTCGGCGACGAGGGCGAGCAGGCCCTTGCCGCCGAATTGCGCCGGGTCGTTCGGCTGTTCGTAATAACCGCAGTCCTCGTTGATTTCACGCTGGCAGCCGCCGTCAGAAAGCATTCCCACGCTGATCGCAAAGCGGGGCGGGTACGTTCCATAACTACCTGAACGGGTGTTTCTGAGCGGGCGGTCGGCGGGCGCAGTTTCATCTGACCGGACTGGTTTCGCGCTCTTTTTCCATCGGGTAAGCATATTGTTTGCGCACCTCGTTGACTTCAAAACTGACGATGGTGTCCTTGTAGCCTTTTTGCATCAGCCGCAGACTGACGCGCGTGCCGGGCGGTTCGTAAATTTTGAATGGTGTCGTGCCGACGATGACGCCGTCGCGCAGCACTGTGGCCGAACCTTCAGGCACGTCAATCGTGACTTCCTGCCGCACCTTCGGCACCAGCGATTCTGAGGCGGGCAGCAGACCTCCGGGCTGCGGCAAAGGTTGCGGCGAAGGCTGCGGATCAGGATCAGGCGAGCCGGGCATAATAATCAAAACTGAAATCAGCAGCAGCAGCGCGGCCAGCGTGGTCAGCGCGGGCCAGTGGCGAAAGAGTCCGGCAACCGGCGAGCGGCGCGGCGCGGCTTCGTGCGGCAGCGACAGCGTGGCGGCGAAGCGGCGCACGTCATCGAGCAGTTCACGCGCCGACTGGTAACGCGCTGACGGATTCTTTTTCAGACAGCGCACAATGATCGCTCCAGGCTCACGCGGCACTGAGTTGAGCGGCGCACAGGCCGCGCGGCTGATCTGCTCGCAAAGCTCACCGACATTGCGCCCGGTAAACGGCAATTGTCCGGTGAGCATTTCATACAGCAGAATGCCGAGCGACCAGATGTCGGTGCGTTCGTCTGCGTTCGCGCCGCGCAACTGTTCGGGCGCAAGTGATTCGAGCGTGCCGACGACAAAGCCGGTCTGTGTCAGTTTCGGTGTCGCGGCTGTGCGGGCAATGCCGAAATCGAGCAGCTTCACCTGACCCGCAGAATTGATTTTGATATTCGAGCTTTTCAGGTCGCGGTGAATGATGCCGTGACTGTGAATGTAAGCGACGGCTTCAACGATGGCCTGAAAAGTAACGACCGCTTCAGCCAGCGGCAGCGGCCCCGCAGCGCGCAACCGATCACCGAGCGTCTGACCGTCCACGTATTCCATCACAATGCAGGGCCGACCCGCGCACTCCAGAAAGTCGTGAAAGGTGGCGATGTTCGGATGGTGCAGGCTGGCCAGAATGCGCGCTTCGTTCAGCAGCCGTTCAGCAAAGGCCGGATCGTGTCCGGCGAAAAGTTTGATCGCCACGACATGCCCGACCCGCGCATGCACCGCGCGCCAGACTTCGCCCATCCCGCCCGCGCCCAGAAAATCGAGCAACTGATATTCGCCAATCGAACTGATCGAAAAATTCTGCTTCGGTGTCATAACTCCACCTCACGCAAGCTGCCAATGAACTGATCTCCGGTGCAGTACCGGGAGCGTCAGCGACCGGATGCTGCCGAAACTGACTGTTTGTAGATCCCCGGTCGCTGACGCTCCCGGTACTGCACCGGAGTTTCAGGCGTCTTACTTCGCGGTTGGCGACATCAGTTCCTTGCCGTAACGAATCGGGACGGCGAAGGAAAGATTCTGACCGCCGGAATAGAGAATGCCGATGACGCGGCCCTGCGCATCGAAGACCGGCCCGCCGCTGTTGCCGCCGAAAGTTGCGGCAGTCAACTGGTAGGCATCACCAAACGAACTCCAGATCGCATCGCCGCCTTTGCCGCTCTGTCCGGTCTGCCCGCGCAGGATGCGCCCGATGCTGCCCGGCGTGACGCTCGGATCAGGAATGATCTTGAACTGCGAGCGACGATTGAAAACATCCTGCGATTCGACATCCTTGTAAATTCGCGGTGAATTGCCCGGATAGCCCATCACGATGGCGGCATCGCCCGGTTTGATCGTGTCGTAATTGTCGTTCAGATCGCATTTATGCACGGCTTCGGGCACGTCAACCTTCAGCAGCGAAACGTCGTGACGGTCAGAGACGCGAACGAGTTTGGCTTCAATGCGCGTTTCGGTTTTGGGAAAGGTGACGCGCAGGTAATCGTTGCGGCCCTCAAAATCGCCTTCAAGCTTCTGCCGTCCCCACGATTTGGTATTGGCCGGAACCCAGTCATCCGGCGGGTCATAAAGGTAAGGCATGCCCTCTTTGTTGACGCTGATTTCCCAGCCGTTCTGGCCCCAGACAAAGGCGATGCCGGGCGCGGCGCTGCGCGGAAAGTCATAGGTCGTCTTCCACGAAGCCGCGACGTGACGGTTGGTCAGAATGAAACCATCGCTTGAAACCGTGAACCCTGAACCGGAATGTTCATTGCCCACCGGCACGCCGCCACCCGTGACCAGCGACGGTTCAATCGTGCTGCGGTCAAGCACGTAATAGACCGCGACCGAGCGGCGACCATCATTGACGATCATTCGTTCCTGGCCTGCTTTGTCTTTCCATTTGTTCGGAATGTACTGGTGAAAGAGCTGCTGCCCGGTCGGCGTGTAAATCAGCTTCCAGCCGTTTTCGATATAAACGACGCCGTTGGTATTTTCAGCCACGATCTGATCCACCGGTTTCGGCGCAGTGCGTTTGGCTTCCTCTTCTTCGGCCTTGCGCCGCGATTCGACTTCAAGCACTTTGGCCTGCACTTCAGCCACATCCGAACGCCAGGGTTTCTTCCAGACCAGCAGCCCCGTCACCAGCGCCATAATGACGACCAGCACTGCGCCGCCGCCCAGCAGCGCCCGGCGCGCATCTCCGGTGCTTTTGGCAATCAGTCGCTCGACCGTCGCGCGGCCAGGCGAACCCGGTTGCGCGCCGGATGAGACTGCCGCCTGCGGCGCTGAATCAGCCGATGCTGAAGCTAACGGGCCTGATGCTGACGGCGTTTTGCCGCTGAGCGCGCCGGTGCGGGTTTGGGGAATGACCTGCGCATTTGAAACGAGCGAGCCTGAGGCGCTTGCCGCGTACCGCGTTGATTTAATCAGCCCTTCGGGGCGCGGGTCACAGTCAAATTCAAATTCCGGGCCGCCCGCGCCGAACTGAATTACATCGCACGGTTTGATTCTGACCGGCGACGTGACGCGCTGTTTGTTGACAAAGGTTCCGTTGCGGCTGCCGAGGTCGGTCAGCGTGAAGACCGTTGAATCTGCCGGGTCAACGGTGAGCCTGGCGTGTTTGCCGCTGACGAGATCATCCCTGTCGGCGTCGTAGCGAATCGTTGATGAAGGAGTGCGCCCGATTGACAGTTCGGGAAACTGCTTCAACTCGAAAGTCTCAACCTGCCCGGCCTTCGATCCGGTCAGATGCCTGAGAATGATGCGCTCAACTCTGGTTTCAGTGTTCGCTTCCATGATGTCCTCCCTGTGATGATGCTGCCGGGTTTGAGTGCTGAACTGTCGGCTCGATTTCCGCCTTCACCCCGACATGTGCAAAGCCTCACCAGAAAGGCTCACGACCTGAAAATATTTTTTGTGAACGCACAGCCATCAGGCCCGTCGCCACTCGATGAACCAGGGCGCACCCCCGTAGTAACGAATTCATTCGTTGATCCTGAAAACTGTGGTCTCGGAAATAGAACGAATAAATTCGTTACTACGGGGGTGCGCCCTGGTTCCCTGCACGAGGCCTGATGGTTGTGCCTGGGAAAAATCGGCAGAATTGTTTGCAGGTGTGAGCCGTTTTACTTACGCTTTGCACATGTCCGAATGAAGGCCGACAGCCTTCAGCGCAGCAGCAACCAGTCACAAACTGAAACTCAGGGGAGGGAAACGTTATGATTCGCCTGCGGGTCATCTCATCAGGTCTGCTCATCCTCGCAGTGTTTGTCGTCGCGCATCCGTTTGAAGCTTCAATGCAGAAGCGCGGCCCGGCGCGCACGCAGACAAAACCGAAACCGGCGGCCATGACCAATCAGGATGTCATCAAACTCGCGCAGGCAAAGATCAGCGATGACATCATCATTACCCGCATCAGGCAGTCGAAAACGAATTTCGACCTTTCAACCGACGGCCTGCTGCAACTCAAAAACGCAGGCGTCAGCGACCGCGTGCTGAAGGTGATGATGAATCCGGCAGCCGAACCTGAAGCATCCACGCCGACCGACAAGCCCGCCGCGCCCAGACCGCGCACGACGAATGAAACTGCGCCACCGGCAAAGCCGACAGCGCAATCATCCGAGCAGCCCGCGCCTGAGCCGGTGCACAAGGCGCTGGAAAATGTCGCCACCGGCAAAACCGGCGCGACGCTCATTCGCCCGAAACCCACCCCGCCACCCCGGCCACCTGCCGCCGTCAGAACCGCGCCGCAGAATTACGGGATGTATGTCGAATCCGGCGGGCAGCTCAAACCCATCGGGCGCATTCAGACCAAGGTGCAGCACAGCAAGTGGCGCTCGCTGCTGGCGAGCAAGGTTCCTTTCGTGCGCCAGAAAATTGACATCAACATTCCCGGCGCGCACTCAGACAGCCGCTTTGAACTTCAGCGTCCGGCCTTTTATGCCTTCTTTCCGCCGAGCCGTGACGTGTCAAAATTCAAGCTGATTCACTGCAAGATCACCGGCCAGGGCTTCGATCAGCGCACCGTCTCGAACCTTTCGATTATGTTCAGCCGCGAACAGAATCAGGATGAAGTTCTTTGCGACATCGGCCCGACCGACATCAAAGACCTTTACCGCATTATGCCGCGCGAGGATCTGCCATCGGGCGAATACAGCTTTGTCGAAGGCAACCCCGGCGCGCAGGCCGCGACCAACGTGGACATCATTGACGTGTGGGATTTCGGCGTTGATCTGAAGGATGACAAACTCGGCGTCAGCGAATATCTGGATAAATTCTCGCTCGTTTCAAAGGGCGATGTGGCTTTTCTCGGCTGGTCGAAGGACGAAGCGCAGAAGATCGTTGATGCGCACGCGGGCAGCGAAGATGTGCGCGGTTCATTGCAGGGCTGGTTCAAGCGACAGTTTGCGACGCTGGGCGTTTACTGGGTTGACGAACAGTTCGCGCGCGCCTTTGCGAGGCTGGAAATGCTCGACCGCAATCTGACGCCCGAACAGGCGACGAAGCTGGCGGCGCTGCTGATGGATGTGAGTGAAACTCAGTATTACGTGATGGTCACGCTCGGCCAGAAAATCGGCTCAGGCCGCCTGATCGGCGCGAACGAAGCCGAACGCCGCATGCGCCCCTTCGATGCCGTGCTCTACAACGCAAAGGATGATGATTTCATCGTGCCCGCAAAGAAGATGGAAGGCCTCGGTGGTTACGCCGCAGTGTGGAAAGTGACCTTTGATCGTTCAGCCGTCAAAGGCTCGCTGCTCAGCGCCGGGCCTGAAGTTTACTTTGAAGCGCGGCTCAATCAGAACCTCGACCTCAAAGTGAAATTCAAATCAGACCAGATCACCTCAAAGCTGGCGATGCTGACGCGGTGAGGCTGAGGCGAAAAATGTCTGCTGAACTTCGGGACAAACAGACCAGGCTGATTCTATGATCCGGGAAAGGCCAGCCGCGTCAGACGGGCGATCATTTCTGCGAGATAACGTCGCAACTCCTCAGTTGAAACTCCGCCCGGAGGAGTCAGGTCATCGCCCAGTTCAATCTGGCTGAGAACCCAGCTCAACTGCGCGGGGGTCAGGCCGGAATCTTTCCGGGCAGCGGCTGGAAGCGCATCTTCGATTCGATAACCGACTGCCTCAAGCGCGTGGACATCAACCAGGTCACGAATTTCAGCACGCTCAAGCAGGGTGCAGAGTTTGTTGGCCAGAATTTCCTGCGGCGGATCCACGCGAATGCCGTTCATCACAGGCTTTTCAGGAATCATCTGCGCGACGCGTTCGCGGACCAGATCAATGACGACAGCTTCTGATCCGCGTCGCAGCAGCAGGCGACGGAAGTCGGGAGAGGTGTGAATCGGTTCGAGCGTGGCCCTCCATTGACGAGCGATCTCACTCGTAATGGCCAGCCCGTCATCAAGTGCATCGCTGAGCGTAAAGAGGTCAAGATCGTGTGTTTCCCGGTGACCCAGATGAAAGCCTGCGAGTGCTGCTCCGCCAGTCAGAAAGAAGCGGTCTTCACGCCCAAAGAAAGCAGCGAGGAAATCACGTTGCAGGCTGGTCAGTCTGCTATCTGCCAATCAAACCCTCCTCGCGCCAGCGACTGAGCAGAAATTCCCAGAACCGCCGCCGCCGCCCGAGGTGAGGCCGAAGGGCAGGCCACCTGCGCCAGACTTCTTCGGGTGAAGTGAACTGCCAGACATCGGTGTCGCGGGCTTCGCGCAATAACCGGGCCAGCAGCCGGGTCTGCTCCGCAGGCGAGGCCATTACCAGCCGTTGCCGAAACTCCGCGATTGTCATCGGTTCGTCCCACAAAAAGTACGGAACCGCCGAAGGATCAGATAATTTTGTGGAAAGGGAAACACTCACTTCAACCTCCAGTCTGAGCCAGCACTGTGTTTGGGTCTGCTCTGTCCCTTCAGGCTACCGCAGTGTTTGTCAGTCGTAAAGCAGTTTCTCCAGTGCCTCACTTTCACCTCTCCTGATTACCGGCGCGCAGGCCCGGCAATCGTTGCCAGACAAAGTTGTTGACAGGGTCGGCTCTCCTCCTTAGTATCCCGCTGCCCACCCGGACTTCATTCCTGAACAACTCCGAAATCAGTCAGCAACCGCTTCATCATTGCTTATGATCGCTTGTCCGTCTTGTGCGCGTGTGTGTGATCAGACAGATTCCGGCCTGTGCCGGTCGTGCGGGAAACCATTGAGCGCGGCAAAAGCGCCCGTCGCAGTGCGCCGCGCGCGGCAGAAGCTGCCTGTGGCGCGCATTGCTGGCATGGTCTGCCTGCTGGTCTTCGTGATGGTGGCGGCGCTGGCCGTGCGCCTGCGGATGAACATTGGTCGGCCCGATGCTCAGAAATCGCTGCTCGCGCTCAGAAACGTCGAGGCTGAAAGTGAAGGCAGCACGCCTGAAACGATGCGGTCACGGCTGCTCGCCTACATTGCCGAACGCAACAACTCAGGCCAGGACTTTGAGGAACAATTGCTCGGCCAGGCGCGGCTGGAACTTTACAAGCCTGACGCGCACGAGGTCTGCTTTTCGCTGCCCGCCGGAGCCGGTTCGGTTGAAGCCATCAGAAATCAGGTCAGCCGGTTCATCGCTGATCCGGCGCGCATTGAAATTGCCACCGAAGAAAATGGACGCCTGAATATCGGCGATCTTTCGCTCGACAAACGACCTGATCGCGCTTTTCTTTTCAAAACTCCGGAACAGAACATCAGGTTCGATGCCGACGCGAAACTGAGCTTCAGATTCGAACGCGCAACTTACACCGTCAGTCTGCGCGAAGCAGTCAGTTACATCACCAATCACAACGCGCAGGGCGGCAAATTGCAGGTCAGAACCGGCGAGCGCGTCAATGGTCGTGAAAAAGTCTTTTTCAATCACGGCGCCTTTGTCGCCCGTCACGGCGAACCATCGCTCGTGCGCCTCGTTGAAGAACTGACCGGCAACATCCCTGCCACCGCATCCGGCGCCAGAGAGAAAAGGATTCAGCGCCTGCTCGATTTCGTTTCGCGTGAAATCATTTACGACAACGACGAAGCCGCCAGCAAAGTCGAAATCCTCAAACATCCGGTCGAAACGCTGATTTCGCGTCACGGCGATTGCAGCAACAAGGCGATTCTGTTCGGCTCACTGCTTGAACAGCTTGGCGAGGATTATGTCTTTCTGTACTGCCCGGAACACATCACGGTCGCCGTAAAGCAGGGCGGCTTTGAGACGCGCAACAATCTGACGCTGCGCCGCGAAAATCAGGTGTGGGTGATTGCCGAAACGACTGCGCCGGGCTTTCAGATCGGCCTGTCACGACTCGACAGGGAATGGATCATCAAAAGCGCGCAGTACGTGCAGCACCCCGATCAGCCCAACGTCATCTATGACCTGCGAACAGGCGCGCAGGCGGCTTTCAGATAAACTGAAGCATCGAGGCAGACGAATTCACCGCAAAAGGCACACAAGGCTCAAAGGAATCAGGACAAACCAGGATTTCTTTCATTCTGCTTTTGTGCCTTCTGTGCTTCCTGTGGTGAATCGGGTGTCAGACAGTGCCTTCAGAAACAGGTGACAAATGACAACTGACAGGTGACAAGTCCGGCGAGTCAGGGAGTTCTGGTGAGATTGTCGAAGCGCTGGTAATGCTGCTGGCGAAAGGCTTCAACTGAATTGTTGGCCTGGGTGAAAAGTTCGCGGGCGTGGTTGAAATCGCGGGTTTCGAGAGCATCTTTCAGCGATTGCAGTTCACCGATCATGGCGGCGAGAGCTTCAGTGATGTGCGGCTGATTGGTCAGCACGATGTCGCGCCACACGCTCCAGGAACTTCCGGCCAGCCGCGTCATATCGCGCCAGCCCGTCGCGGCCAGGCGGCGCGCCAGGTCAGTGTCGGTCGCGTCCGGTGAATGATCTTCAAGCAGCAGGCCCGCCAGCGTGCTGGCAATGAGTTGCGGCAGATGGCTGATCAGCGCAACTGCTGCGTCGTGCTGTTCGGGCGCAGTGATGACCGGACGCGCGCCGATCTGCTCGATCAGTGCTTTCAACTGTACGAACTGTTCATCGGTCGCCGTGTGCTGATTCATCAGCGCCCACGTTGCGCGGTCAAAAAGATCAGCGCGGGCATATTCAACTCCGGTGTTTTCGCTGCCCGCCATCGGATGCCCGCCGATGAAGGCGACTCCGGCAGGCAGCGCCTCACGCGCCACGCGGCAGATTTCAGCCTTCGTGCTTCCGGCGTCAGTCACAATTGCACCGGGTTTGAGCTGCCCGCCCTTCGATTTCAGAAAATCAATGATCCCGCCAATCGGCGCGGCCAGATAAATCAGATCGGCCTCGCACACTTCGCCGCGCTCAAAGCTTTCTTCGATGGCGTCAGCAAGGCCGCGTTCGACCGCAAGGCGCGGCCCGCGTGAACCGCCGCACGCCGTAATGCGGCCAGCAAACCCGGCGCGGCGCAGCGCGAGAGCAAACGATCCGCCGAGCAGACCGCAGCCGATGATGGTGACGTGATCGAACATCTCACATCCTTCTTTCAACTGCCGGGGCGATCAATCGCAACTGCGCCATCAGCTTCTCGAACTGTTCGGGCAGGAGTGACTGCGCGCCGTCGCACAGGGCGCGTTCGGGATCGTTATGCACTTCGATGAGCAGGCCGTCTGCGCCTGCGGCGACGGCGGCGCGAGCCATCGGCGGAACCTTGTCGCGGCGGCCTGTGGCGTGGCTCGGATCGGCCACAATCGGCAGGTGCGAGAGCTTCTTGATGACCGGAATCGCGGAGAGATCAAACGTGTTGCGCGTGTAAGTCTCAAAGGTTCTGATGCCGCGTTCGCACAGAATCACCTGATGATTGCCGCCCGACATCACGTATTCAGCCGAAAGCAGCCATTCCTCAATCGTCGCCGACGGGCCGCGCTTGAGCAGGATCGGTTTGTCGAGTTTGGAAAGATCCTTGAGCAGATTGAAATTCTGCATGTTGCGCGCGCCGACCTGCAAAATGTCAACGTAGCGAATGAACATCGGAATCTGCGACGATTCCATAATCTCTGACACCGTCAGCAGCCCGTGTTTATCGGCAATTTCGCGCATCATCTTCAGGCCCGGCTCACCGAGTCCCTGAAAGCTGTACGGCGACGTGCGAGGCTTGAAAGCGCCGCCACGCATCACCTGCACGCCCAGGCGCGAGACGGTTGCGGCGACGGCTTCGATCTGTTCGCGGTTTTCAAGCGTACACGGCCCGGCCATCATAATGACCTGCTCGCCGCCGATGACCACGTCTTTGATCTTTATCTTCGTGCCTTCGGGTTTGAAGGCGCGGGCGGCCAGTTTGTAAGGCGAGCTGACGCGGACGACTTCCTGTACGCCTTCGATCAGTTCCAGATCACGCGTGTCGGCAATCTGCGCTCCGACCGCGCCCAGCACCGTATGCCGCGCGCCGGTCGAGCGGTGAATGTCAAAGCCGAGATGAACCAGCTTGTCCACGACCTGCGTAATCTGCTCTTCGGTCGCGTGTTCCTGCATAATGACGATCATGGTGTCAGACCTTTCATTCTCATCAGATCACGAAACTGTTTCCCGCCATCATCAGCCGCAAGTAACAGGAGCGCACCCCGTAGTAACGAATTCATTCGTTTTGTTGTTGAGCCGCGTGTCCTGAAGGCAGAACGAATAAATTCGTTACTACGAGGTTGCCTGAAATTTGCTCTGATGGTTCCGGGTTCGTGATTCATTGCTATTCGATGTCGGCCATCTTCTCGACCAGTTCCTGGGCGGTGATTTCACGGGCCTCGTGTTTCTGTGATTCGATGCGTTCGATGCGGCGCGATTCGTCAATAACGCGCTCAAACAAGCGCCGGATGGCTTCGTCGTCAAGCGGGCCGGTGTTGGCTTCAGTGACGTTGGCGATGACCTGGGCTTCGCGCTGCGGCGAATAAACGTCGAGTCCGAGGCGGCGCTTGATGTGGCCGATTTCAATTGCACACTGCGAGCGTTCATTGAAGAGCCTGACCAGAACGAGGTCAATTTCGTCAATCCTGATGCGCCAGTCGTCAATCGTCTTTTCTTCGCTCATCGAATCACGAGGTTGAAATTGCGTTCTCAGTTTGCACTGCTCAGTTCTCTGGCCAGGGCGGATACTCTGTCCACCAGGTCAGGTGAATCAAGGTTGTTTTCAATTTCCAGCACCATTCGCGTACCGACCACGGCGGCGTCGGCAAAGCGCCACACTTCGCGGACGTGTTCGGGCCTGAAGATGCCGAAGCCAACGGCGATGGGCAGTGTCGTATGCCTGCGCACGCGCTCAACGACTGACTGCACGTTCTGCATGGCTGATTCGCGCATGCCGGTGACGCCGGTGCGGGCGACGACGTACACAAAGCCGCTCGCCTTTGCGGCAATCAGCGCCAGTCGCTCATCGGTCGAAGTCGGCGCGGCCAGAAAGATTGTATCAATTCCGGCCCGTTTCATTTCAGCCGAAAATTCACCGGCTTCATCAGGAATCAGATCAGTGACCAGCACGCCGTCAACGCCTGAAGCCCGCAACGCCTCGCCCAGACCTTCGCTGCGAAACTGCAACAGCGGGTTGAAGTAGGTAAACAGAACAATCGGCACATCGCTGCGCTGCCTGAATCGTTCAACGACGGGCAGAATGTCGGCAATGCCCACCGGATTTTTCAGCGCGCGTTCAGAGGCCCGCTGAATCACCGGCCCGTCAGCCATCGGGTCAGAGAAGGGAACTCCGAGTTCGATGACATCGGCTCCGGCTGCGGCCAGCGCATCCAGCAGCCGTTCAGTCGTCGCCAGGTCAGGATCACCAGCGGTGATGTACGGGATGAAGCCTTTGCGACCGGCGGCTTTCAGTTGATTGAATCGTTCAGTGATTCTGTTCATGCGTTTGGGTTATAAGTCACGCGCCAGATTTTTTTCGCGCCGTCGTCAACGATCAGCAGCGAACCGTCACGCAGCACCACCAGCCCGACAGGCCGCCCCCACACTTCCTGCTTCGGCGCATCAGTGAGCCAGCCGGTGACGAAGTTTTCATAGCCGCCTTCCGGCTTGCCGTCTTTGAACGGCACGCGCACGACCTTGTAGCCGCGCTTCTGCGCACGATTCCACGAACCGTGCAGCGCGACGAAGGCATTGTTCTGATACTCCTTCGGGAACATCGAACCGGTGTAAAAGACCAGGCCGAGCGGCGCGCTGTGAGCTTCAATCAGCACATCAGGCACGATGGCCTTTGCCACGAGTTCAGGCTTCTGATCCTTTGCGCGGCGCGGGTCAATGTTTTTGCCGATATATGAATACGGCCAGCCGTAAAAGCCGCCGTCCTTCACCGAAGTAATGTAATCAGGCACGAGGTCATCGCCCAGTTCATCGCGTTCATTCACTGAAGTCCACAATTCCTTCGTCACCGGATTGATGGCCAGTCCGGTCGGATTGCGCAGCCCTGAAGCGAAGATGCGATGGCCGGTGCCGTCAGGATTGTATTCACTGATCGCGGCGCGACGCGGGTCGGGTTCAATATCCACGTTGGTGCCTGAACCGACGCTGACATAGAGTTTCTTTCCGTCAGGGCTGAAGATCAGATTGCGCGTCCAGTGATTGTTCTGACCGGGAATGGTCAGGTCAATGATCTTTTCCGGCTGGCCTTCGAGCTTAGTTGCGCCTTCCTGATACTTGAAGCGCACGATGCTGTCCATATTGCCGACATAAAAGTAACCGTCGTGAATGGCCATTCCGAACGGGCGCTTCAGACCTGAGACGAAACTGAAGCGTTCGGTTTTGTTGTCAATCGCGCCGTCCCTGTTGGCGTCGCGCAGCAGCGTGATGTTGCCTGCGGCAGAGTCAGCCACGAACAGATCGCCATTCGGCCCTTCAATAATCCAGCGCGGAACCGAGAAATCGCCTTCGGCAAACAGGCTGACGGCGAATCCGGCAGGAACCTGCAACCGGGCATCAGGCGGTTGCGGCACGATGACCGAAGGATTATCGGCTGACTTTGTCTGAAATGGTTGCGGCAATGAATCCGGTGAAACGATGATGCGCTCACTGCGGGCGAGCGTGCCGGTGGTGACGGGGTTTGTGACTTCCGGCTCTGACCGGCGACAGCCCGCCAGAGCGAAGATGAGCAACAACGCGATGGTCAGTGTGAATGTTCTGATGTGCATGAGTTGTCGAGATGTTTTTTATCGTTGATAGTTGGAAGTGCGCGCCGCGACACCTGTAATTACAGGGTTTCAGGACTGCATTGCATCGCCCAGCTTTTCAATCACGGTGTTGACATCCTTGTCGCCGCGCCCGCTGAGATTGACGATGATGATCTGATCGCCTGCGAGCGTCGGCGCAAGTCTGATGACTTCGGCAATGGCGTGCGAACTTTCAAGCGCGGGGATGATGCCTTCGGTGCGCGAAAGCATTTGCAGCGCGGCCAGGGCTTCATCATCAGTCGCTGAAACGTATTTCACCCGCGCCTGGTCGTGCAGGTACGAATGCTCCGGCCCGATGCTCGGATAATCGAGTCCGGCTGACACTGAATGCGTTGCCGCAATCTGCCCGCGCGCGTCCTGCAACACATAACTGCGCGTGCCCTGCAACACGCCGACGCGCCCGCCGCCTGCGCTTAAGAACCGCGCCGCGTGTTCGCCGACGTTCGTGCCAAAGCCGCCCGCTTCGACGCCGGTCATTTTTACTTCGGCATCGTTGAGAAAATCGTAGAACAATCCGATGGCATTGCTGCCGCCGCCGACGCAGGCAATCAGGTAATCGGGCAGGCGGCCTTCGCGTTCGAGAATCTGCGCGCGGGCTTCGCGGCCAATCACGCGCTGAAAATCGCGCACCATCATCGGGTACGGGTGCGGGCCAAGCACTGAACCGAGCAGGTAATGAGTGTCCTCAACATTCGTCACCCAGTCGCGCAACGCTTCGTTGATGGCGTCCTTGAGCGTGCGGCTGCCCGAATCAACGCCGACGACTTCAGCGCCGAGCAGCCGCATGCGAAAGACGTTGAGCGCCTGCCGTCGCATGTCTTCAGTGCCCATATAAACGATGCACGCAAGGCCGCGCATCGCGCAGACCGTCGCCGTGGCGACGCCGTGCTGACCCGCGCCGGTTTCGGCAATGATGCGCTTCTTGCCCATCCGTTCAGCGAGCAGAATCTGACCGAGCGCATTGTTGATCTTGTGCGCGCCGGTGTGATTGAGGTCTTCGCGCTTGAGATAAATTTTCGCGCCACCCAGGTGTTCAGTCAGCCGCGCCGCAAAGGTGAGCGGCGAAGGCCGCCCGACATATTCGCGCAGCAGTTGATCGAATTCGCGCTGAAAGTCAGGATCATCCTTAACCGCCGCGTAAGCCGCCCTGAGTTCCTCAAGATTGTGCATCAGCGTTTCCGGCACAAAGCTGCCGCCGTAAACGCCGAAGTGGCCGCCCTCGTCAGGCAGCGCCGAATAATCAATCGTTTCGTCAGTCATAAAAGTGATGAGAGCGAATCGAGCGCGCGTCTGAGCGCCCGCAGTTTGTCAGGACTTTTGCGGCCCGGCGCGCTTTCGACACCGCTGTTGACATCCACCGCAAAAGGTCTGACGCGCAGGATAGCATCAGCCACGTTCTCAGGCGAAAGCCCCCCGGCCAGAAAAATTTTCGTCAGCTTTGCCGCTTCAGCCGCCGCTGCCTGGTTCGTCGTGCGCCCCGTGCCGCCGTAAAGCTTTTTATCAAAGGCATCGAGCAGAATCGCCGCCGCCGGGTAGCGCATGACTTCGCGCGGATCAAAATCATCTCCGGCCCGCAATGCCCTGATGACTCGCGCCGCGCCAGTCTGCGCGCAGTAATCAGGCGTTTCATCGCCGTGAAGCTGCGCCATCTGCACGCCGCTGGCTTCCATTATTCTGATTGCATCATTCGGCTGAGCCTCGTTGACGAACACGCCGACGCTGACGATGTGTGACGGCAACTGTTCGATAATTTCACGCGCCGCCGCAGGCTCAATGTAGCGCGGGCTTGGGCGATAGAAGTTGAAGCCGAGATACGTCGCGCCGCAGTCAACGGCAGCCGCCGCGTCGTCGAATGAAGTGATGCCGCAGACTTTGAGCTTTACCGGAGTCATATAAATAAGCCACGAACTGATACGAATACGCATTTCAGCCACAGCATCGTGTAAATATGATGCGTGTCAATCAGCGTTGATTCGCGGCTGTAACAGTTCGCGCAGCGCCGCGCCTTCATCAGCCGAGCGCATAAACTCTTCACCAATTAAAAAGGCGCTGAATCCGGCTTCGCGCAGTTGGTCAATATCCGCGCGGGTGCGAATGCCGCTTTCGCTGATGAGCGTCAGCGAGCGCGGCAGTTCGGCGGCCAGGCTGACTGAGGTTTCAAGCGTTGTCACGAAGGTTCGCAGGTTGCGATTGTTCACGCCGAGCAGTTGCACGTCATATAGCAGAACTTTATCTGCCTCTGCGCGGTCGTGAATTTCAACCAGCACATCCAGCCCCAGGCTGTGAGCGGTCTGCAACAGATCGTTGAAGTGCGGCCCGTCAAGCATGGCTGCAATCAGCAGGATGGCATCGGCTCCGGCGTGCAGGGCTTCGTAAATCTGATATTCGTCGAAAACGAAATCCTTGCGCAGCAGCGCGAGCGGCGTGATTTCACGCACGGCGCGCAGGTGAGCGAGCGAGCCGTCAAAGTAATCCTCTTCGGTCAGCACTGAAATTGCCGCTGCGCCATTTGCGGTGTAGTTGCGCGCAATGCTGACCGGATCGAAATCAGCGCGGATGACGCCCTTTGACGGCGAGCGGCGTTTGACTTCGGCAATGACGTTGATGGCGTCGCGTTGCAAAGCCGCGCTGAAGCGATGCGCCTGCGGGCCGGTGCGCGGCGACGCGGCTGATTTCAGCGCGGCGAGCGGAAGCTGAGCTTTGGCTTCATTCAGTCGCTCGCGTTTGCAGGCGACGATCTGTGAAAGAATGTCGTTCATAATGAATGCTGACGAGTGATTCAGGTGTGAGCGGGGAAGGGGCAGTATAGTTCAACTGCCCCCGATTGAAACAGACAGGCTCAACCCGTTCGCTTTGCTTTTGCCCGCTCCTTTGCCTGCCGCGTGAGCTTCTTCCATTTATTCTTTTCGTTCAGGCGCGCTGCTTCGTCCTGCCTGCGGGCCAGATGGTCGAGTTCCTGTTGCAGCTTCAGATAATTTTCCAGCCGCTCAGGCGCGAGCGTGCCCGCGTCAATTGCGGCGCGCACGGCGCAGCGCGGTTCCTGCTGATGACGGCAATTGGTGAAATGACACTGCGCGGCGAGTTCTTCGACGTCCTCGAAGGTTGAATGCACGCCGCTGTCGCCGTCCCACAACTGAAGTTCGCGCATGCCTGGCGTATCCAGAATCAGCCCGCCCTGCGGCAGCAGAAACAACTGACGATGGCGCGTCGTGTGCTGACCGCGATCATCGTGTTCACGAATGTCGCGGACTTCCTGCACCTCGCTGCCGATGAGATGATTGATGAGCGTTGATTTGCCGACGCCGGATGAACCGATCAGCGCAACGGTGCGGCCTGCGCTGAGGTATTGCCGCAATTCATCAATGCCCTGGCGCGTGACGACGCTGACGGCGTGAACCGGCGCGCCGCAGGCTGACTGCTGCATTTCGGCGATTCGGGTTCTGACTTCTTCGGCATCGGCGCACAGGTCAGACTTGCTCAGCACGATGACGGGGCTGGCGCCGCTTTCAGCCAGTGAGGTCAGAAAGCGTTCGACGCGGCGCGGGTTGAAATCCTGATTGAGACTGGTGACAAGAAAGATCGTGTCAATGTTGGCGCCGACGACCTGCGCTTCGGTGCGCGCTCCGGCCATCTTGCGCGCGAAGCGGCTGCGACGCGGCAGAACGGCGTGAATCGTGGCTTTGCCGTCGCCGCGCTGTCGCAATGCCACCCAGTCACCAACTGACGGCAGTTCCTCGCGGCTCGCGGCTTCGTGTTTCAGGCGGCCTGCGATTTCAGCCAGCAGTTCGCCTTCACTGGTCACGACGCGAAAGAAGTTGTTGTATTCGAGAATCACGCGGCCTGCGTGAAATCCCTTTGCGGCAAAGGGCTGGAAGTGCGAAGCGAAAAATGAATCCCAGCCGAACCGGATCAGATGTTCAGAACTCATGATGCTGTTTTCTCCCTGATTGCAGGCGCTGCTGCTGCGCCCGCCCGCTGCCCGCGCTGTCTGCTGATTGCGCGGCATTCAAGTTCGATTGCAGTTGATTGATGTTCAGGAAGGTTTGAACTGCTGCCAAAGACAAAACCGCCGGGTACAGCGGAAACTGCGGGCATCCGGCCTGTCTGAAGGTACAGCAGCTCAATGTTCAGCGGGCAATCATAGGCAATTCACAAAGTCGAATTTGAGAACCGGAGTATGACCGAGCAACCGGCAATCTTCAAGTCAGGCCGACAGTCGGCAGGGTCAGGTTGAATTTCGCGGCGCAGGCTTCACGCGAGCGGGGCTTCGCCGCTATACTCCGGGTGCGGTCGTCAGCATTCTGAAAACAGACTTTTGCTTCCAGCCTCATATGAAAAAAATACTGATTGTCGTGGTGGTCCTGCTGCTGCTGGCAGTGGCCGGTTTCTTCCTGATTGTTCCGGGCGTGGTGGGAAAGCGGATGAACGCCACGCTTCACTCGCCGCCGTATCAGGCTTCGGCCAGGGCGCAGGATCTGCATCGTCGGCTGATCGTGGCCGATCTGCACGCTGATTCGCTGCTCTGGAATCGTGATCTGCTCAAACGCGGAGCGTATGGTCACGTTGACGTGCCGCGCCTGATTGAAGGCAATGTGGCGTTGCAGGCTTTTACCATTGTCAGCAAGACTCCGCGTTCGATGAACATCGAACATAATGACGACACAACCGACAACATCACTTTGCTTGCGATTGCCGAACGCTGGCCGCTTGCGGCGTGGCGCAGCCTGAAAGCGCGCGCGCTGTATCAGGCAGAGCGATTACACGAGTTTGCGGCTGAATCGGGCGGAAAACTGACGATCATCAAAACTGCGGCTGACCTGGACAGTTATCTGGCGCGGCGGCAGCAGGAGCCTGCGATTACCGCCGGGCTGCTGGGCATCGAAGGCATGCAGGTGCTTGAAGGCGACCCGGCCAGTGTTGATGCCATGTATGACGCCGGATTCAGAATGATGGCTCCGACGCATTTCTTCGATAATGAAATCGGCGGTTCAGCGCACGGTGTCGGGAAGGGCGGGCTGACGGCGACTGGCCGCGAGGTGATCAAAAGAATGGAAGCGAAAAGGATGATCGTTGATCTGGCGCACGCCTCGCCGCAGACGATTGACGATGTGCTGGCGATGGCCACGCGGCCAGTGGTCGTTTCGCATTCCGGCGTGAAGGGAACCTGCAACAACACCCGCAACCTGAGCGATGAACAACTCAGGGCCATCGCCCGCACGGGCGGCGTGATTGGGATTGGTTACTGGGATACGGCAGTCTGCGGTACTGATGCGGCGGCGATTGCGCGGGCGATTCGTTATGCCGTGAATGTGGCCGGGGTCGAACACGTCGGGCTGGGGTCAGATTTCGATGGCGCGGTCACTGAGCCATTTGATACGACCGGGCTGGTGCAGATCACGGATGCACTGCTGAAGGAAGGCTTCAGCGAAAACGAGATTGCGCTGATTATGGGTGGCAATGTCGTGCGGGTCTTCAGACAAAATCTGCCGTGATAAAGGAATGTCAGGAAAATTCGTGAAGAAGGGTGAGATTTATCAATCTAAGTATTGACCACAAACACGAACTGGATTACACTCCGCCCGTCAGTAAGCACCTCACAACCGGCAAGCAGTAAATGAAGCGATATCGAAAAAGCTTACTCACCTGCGATTAACAGCATTACCTGGCCTGTTCGCAGTATCTCACTAAAAGATTCTCTCACTGGTTAGTTTCATTATTTTCACTGGGCAGAATACTTCCCGGCTTTCCACTGATCGTTGTCAGATCACAATCTGACGACTGAAGGGATCATCGCAAAGCGTCAGTGCGTGCCCGACAGTGATTTATTCCTGTCTTTACCGGCTGCGCACGAGTGATGTGATGGGGAGGTTCACTCGGAAGTTTCTGCCGCAGCAGGAAAACATCACCAGTACCTGCTCTCATCGAGAATACCAAGGATTTGTTCCTCACCCCTGGGTCGCTGGGATTGCGCGTCGCCTGAGGCCTGACTGGTCAGGCTGATTCTGCAACGCTGCGAAGCGCGTTCCCGGCTCCCAAAACAGAAATACGGATCAGTCTGTCCTGACCGGGCAGTGATCCTGAGTGACGAAGGCATCCCCCATGCATCCTTTGGCTCTTACCGCCAGATTCTCAAAGTGCCCTGTTGGCGGCCCTGACGGGAGTTTTACGAATCGAAATCCCGCAACCATAACCAGGCTTGCAGCAATCATTTTTTGCTCAGGACAGCGAACCCCGTCACACTGAACGGGCGTTCACTGAAGCGGACAGTTACAAGCAGTTTTTCTTCCTGCCTGTCTGCCCTGCAAGTCAGGCGGTCAGGCGCAACCAACAACCAACGGGGTTTCATCATCTGCTGGCTTAATCATCAGTTGATGAATCATTGCAACAATCACCAATCGCAGACGTTCCTCACCAACGGAACCCTGACTTCGAAAGGAGACTACCTTTACAATGCGAACCTTACACAAACTCACACACACAATCCTCGCGCTCGTGGCTCTTTGTATTATGTCAGCGGCGGCTCTGGCTGCTGATCCCGGAGTACAAGGTCCTCCGGTTGTCAGCGATCAGTATCCTGGTCCGATCCTCGTTTACAACTACTACAATTCGAGCACGACCGGTTCAACCAATTCCCGCATCAGCATCACCAATGCTGACGATCAGAGAGGCGTGGCCGTTCACTTCTTCTTCATCGAAAGCGGTTGCTCAGTGGCTGACTCATTTGTCTGTCTCTCACAGAACCAGACGATGACGCTGCTCGCTTCTGACTTCGATCCGGGTGTGGAAGGCTACATCATTGCGGTTGCGACTGACGGCAATGGCTTCTTCAGGCCCCGTGCCAGACTGCTTGGTGACGAGCAGGTGCGCTTCCCTGACGGGCAGATTGCCAACCTCGGCGCTGAAGCAATGGTTGACGGCATTACCGATGTCAGCACCGCGGCTGACCAGGCGGCGATGGCTCAGAGACTCACCTATCCGCTGCCGCGCGTCGTTGCCGTCAGCAACATGCCCAGCCTCGGCGATGGCTATCAGATCAAGATTGCCATCAACAGCGGCGGTGGCGACATGACCGGTAGCGGCGCTCGCAGCACCGGCACCCTGTTCGGTCTGGTCTATGATGAACTGGAAAATCCCTACAGCTTCAACCAGGCTGGCGGTTGCTTCCGTGTTCTGACTGTTGGTGGCGCTTCGGGAAGAGGCTTCCCCGGCACCTCGCCGCGCATTGGCCAGATCATCCCGGCTGGCGCTGTGGGCTGGATGAAGTTCTGGCCGACGGCTGACAACGGTATCCTGGGTTCAGTGTTCTTCGCCAACGCTGGTGTGGCTGGCTTCAACGGTGGTCGTAACCTCCACAAGCTGACCAACACTGTGAGGACTCAGGACCTGGTCATCCCGGTCTTCCCGCCGAACTGCTAATTATCTGAGCCTGATTTCAGGCCAGCAAAACAGGGCCGATTCCTTCGGGAATCGGCCTTCTTTATTTCTGCCCGCGTACCTCCCCGCCGCAATTCCCCGATAAAAGCCGGAACAGCAACCCCGCAGATAATCCATCTTCATCACTGACACAGTGCCGCAGGCATCAGCGTACCGACCTGAAATCAGAATCCCTGAAAGTAACCGGAGACACCCCCGTAGTAACGAATTCATTCGTTCTGACTTTGAAGCGGCAGGCTTTGAAAGCCAGCGAATGAATTCGTTACTACGGGGGTGTCTCCGGTTACTTTCAGGGAACTCTTCTGGAAAACAGCCTGACGACAATCAATTCTGGAAAACCGGTCAATTTGATTGTTTCAGTTTATCGCCACCCGAACCCCAGGCATTTTCAGACAGCCAGGCTGTCTTTCGGCAGGGCTGCAGCCAGCGTCGGGCAACTGACGCCTGCTTTGTTCTTTGACCTTCCTGCCAGTAACGAACAACCGAAAAGGAGCAGTACAAATGTGCCCCGCACCCAGACTCACCCATTCAATAATCTTATTGCTGGCGCTGCTCGCGCTGGCTTCAGTCGCGTCGGCGGCTGATCCGGGCAGCCCCGTTCCGGGCAATGTCGTCAGTGATCAGAAACCCGGTTCAATTCTGATCTATAACCTTTACACTTCCAGCCCGGTCAATCCCATTGCACAGAATTCGCGGCTGAGTATTTCAAATACTGATGATGAGCGAGGTATCACGGTTCATCTGTTTTTTGTGGATGGCGATACCTGCTCAGTGGCTGATACCTATCTGTGTCTCTCGAAAAATCAGACAGTGGCGGTGATGGCTTCTGAAGTTGATCCGGGCGTCAACGGATATGCCATTGCGATGGCCGTTGACTCAAACGGCGCGCCGACAGCTTTTGACAAGCTGATTGGCAGCGTGCAGGTCAGATTCAGCAGCGGTCACACCGCCAGACTGGGCGCGGAAGCCATTGCCTCGCCTGCCGGAGTGATTCGCACTGCGCCTGTGCCGGGCGCTGATGGTTCGGCGGTGGTGATTCTGTTTGACGGGATCAGCCTTGATCGTCTGCCGCGTGTGCTGGCGCTCAGCAATGTGCAAAGCCGGATGGAAGGTAATGACACAATGCTCGTCGTCAATCGCATCGGTGGTGATTTGCGGGAATCGGGCGCAGCCATCAGCAAGCTGTTCGGCATTCTTTATGATGACGTGGAAAACCCGTACAGCTTCAATCTCTTCAATCTCGGCTGTCAGGTGCGGCGTTCGCTCAACAACGATTTCCCGCGCACCGCGCCGCGCTTCAATTCAGTTCTCGGCCCTGGCCGCAGCGGCTGGATGAAGCTGTGGGCTTCGACGAGCGCCGTTGATCCGGTGGTCGGGCAGACGACGATGGCGCTGATGGGCGCCATGATCAATTACAATGCCAGCGCCGATCTGAACGCTTCGCTCTTCAATCAGGGACACAACCTGCACAAGCTGACGGTCGGCGATCCGACGGCGCTGATCGTTCCGGTCTTCACACCCAACTGCCGTTAGGCAGTTTGATCTGTCAGCATTGTCAGCGCGAATGAGGAAGCAAAAGCTATCATGATGCAGCACGAGGGCGGGCTGCACAGCCCGCCCCAGTATGCCAACTCAGGCTGCCAGTGGCAGGGCCAGTTTCACACGCCTGCCACCTGTATTCGAGTTCAACTGGCCACTTTACTGACAAACACATCCGCGTTGCCGTTATGGCTCGTGTCGTAAGCTCCCGCTGTGGTCGTGAAATCAGTGGAATATGTTGTGCCAACAACGTAGGCACTAGCACCTTCTGCCGCAATTCCATTTCCAACATCATCCATACTTCCTCCGAGAAACCGAGAGAAGGTGAGTGATGTCAGGGAGGTGCTGAGCTTGAGGACAAAGGCATCTGAATAACCTGCATTCCCCACGAATCCGGTTCCCGGTGGGAAGGTTGAGCTAAATGTGTCGCCTGTCACATAGACTCCGTCATTACACAGTGCGATCCCACGACCTTCCTCGAAATCGTTTGTGCCGATGAACGTTGATGCGCTAAGTGCGGTCAAGTCGCCACTGAAACTCGACACAAACACGTCATAGTCGCCATTATGTGTCGTATCATAGGCACCATTCGTAGTTGGGAAAGAAGTGGAAACACCGGCTAAAGTAGTGCCAGTGATGTAAACACTTCCATCGGAGCTTACCGCTACTCCAAGACCCGTATTGTCATTGTCTCCCCCAATATAGGTTGATTGCAGTGCTTTGTAAGAGCCACCGCTGGCCCCCACTTTTGAAATGAATACATCTCTTGAGCCAGTCGTGCTGTTGAAAGTCGAGTCGTATCCGTTGGCTGCCCCGCCAGTACTAGTTGTTACAGCGGGGAAGTTGGTGGAGAATGTGTCCCCAACCACGTAGACAGTATCGGGGCCACCAAGAGCGATAGCATTTCCACTGTCACTTCCATTGCCGCCGAGGTAGATAGACCAACCCAAGGAATTGCCAGTACTACTTAGTTTGCTGACGAAAGCATCATTGCTGGTGGATTTCGAGCAATGGCCTGTGGCACAGTTGGAAGTTGGAAACCCAGAAGAGCTGGTTTGGCCTGTCACAAAAGCTTCGCCACCACAGTTCACTGTAATGCTCGAAGCATAGTCTGCGGAACTGCCGCCGAGGAATGTGGAATACATGAGACTTGCCCCGTTCTGTGACAGCTTTGTGACGAAAGCATCGTTTGAGCCGTTCTGGGATGTGTCATAGGCTCCAGCCGTAGTCGGGAAGTTGGTTGAGGCTGTTACTCCAGTTACATAAGCATAGCCATCCAGCACTGCAATCCCGTACCCGGTTTCGCCGCTGGAACCACCGAGGAAGGTGGAATAGACCAAGCTGCTGCCGTCCAAAGCCAGCTTAGTGACGAACACATCAGTACCGCCATTCTGGGAGGTATCGTAAGATCCCCCAGTTGCTGGGTAATCAGTGGCCACATCAGCAGTGTCGCCTGTAATAAAGGCATACCCGCCCCCAATCGCAATCGCCTGCCCGTTGTCGTCACCAGATGCACCAATATAGGTGGACCACGCGAGTGTAGGGTCAATTACCAACTCGCGGCTTCGGTCGTAACTACCCACTTCAAATCTCACCTGTCGCCTGCCGCTGATTACAAAGCGTCCCTGGATGGCAACTCTTGTTCCTGCCTTCTCCTGATAGATGACTGGATGATGTTGCTGCATTTCTCCCGCCTTTGTTTCTGCAATGAGGTCTCCACAATCGTCCAGCCGCAGACGACGCGCCCCTTTGAACTTGAGAGTAATCACGTCTGGATTCGCACCGGGCGCAATTACAAAATCGTACTCTATCCGTTGTTGGTTTCCGTGATAGATAAGATCAATGCCTGGGTAGACTTGCCTGTAGATTACCTTGGCGAACTGTGGGATGTTCGTCAGCCACTTGCCTTTGTTGCTGCCGAGAAGATAGTTGCTTCTGCTGGGCAATTGATCCAGACCTTCGATCTCCGGGCGTGAAGATGCTCCGACCAGACTCATGCGAAGGCAGTCTTTGCCCGCTGCCCTGGCGCTTCCTCTAAGGGACATGACAGCTTCATTCGAAGCGAGAAACAGGTTTGCTCCGTTAGCGCGAGACAGAAACCTGACCGATGCAGCCGTCTGTCCCCGATTGGGTTCAAAACTCAACGGTAACTTGCCGAGCATTCCTGCCGCTCGCGTTTGGTCTGCCTGATGAGATTCTCCGTCAGACTGGGGTGGCGCAGCCAATAATTTGTTCCTTTTAGAATCTGATTCAGGCCAATTCGGACAAGATGCGATGGCCAGTGTCGTATATGTCTGTAGCACTAATGACAATGACAAAAGGAAGTGAACCAGGCTGTTGAGACAAGGAGCAGAATGACGGGAAAAGCAATTCTTGCTCTTGACGGTGGAGATTGATGGATATAGCTTACGCATGACAGTTTCCTCCATTTCGTGAACGGAAATTGTTGTTAAGGCGGATTGGGCTGTTCAGGGTACAAGTCTGTGACAGCTCATTCCTGCCTTATCTATTTGCCTTCTTCTGCAAGCTTTGCAGCCGGTATGCCCCCCTGTTTACTTTGGCTATCTGCCAAATCATAAAAAGATCATCGGAGGATATTGCACCCAAGCAGATTTCGACCCGTAGTATTGGCCATTTTCAGGCAATCTACGTGGGTCACAGGTAAAGATGGTGAAGAATGGGTTAGCTGAACAGCATCTTCCAAAACAGTCCTGTGACACTCCACAAACTGTTGAGGCCATCGTAGTGGCAGATGCCGATCAGGGCAAAGGATAAGCTCTGATTCTAAATTCCGGGCCAGCCGAGGTTCAGGTCATTAAATCCCGAGGCAAAGATTCCTACTTTGTGTTTGCTGATTGACGTGCAAAGCATACAGCAGCTACTTAGCACAAGTCAAGTCGAAGCTACATTATTTTCCCTATCTTAATGTAAATCGGGTGCGCTGCAAGTCAATCGTTCCTTTTCTCTGAGATAAAGCTTTACCTTTCTTTTAATCCGCACCTGTAGGGTGGCTTGCGCCAAGTTATGCATTGCCAAAAATAATGAAAGGATGTATTTTCTCGCTGTTCGACCTTCGCTAAGACCGTCAGACCTCATGTGTATTAAATGAGTCCTGACTGCTGGTCATATAGTCCATCTCTGAACACCTGAGGCCTCAGTCAATATCATATGCAGATCAAATCTATCACAGTTCTCCGATTACTAACCGGCTGATATGAGAATCTGCTGACTACCTCATTGCCGTTGCCACCATAGTGAGGTGGCTCAAGGGACAGCCATTTCGGAAAGAAGTTGAAACGATGAGTAATACAAAGCAGAAAAAAGAACAACATAAGAAAGATGTGACACCCATTAAACAGCATACGGCGGTGCCCTTAGTGACAGCAGGCCCTCATTTCCGGCAGATCAAATGGTTGCTGGCCATTATTGGCGTTGTATTGTTTCTGGTGATCTATCTGATGCGGCTCGACCGGGTGGTGGGAATGTTTATGGATGACGCATGGTACGCGCTGCTGGCCAGATCGCTGGCCACTGGTCAGGGATACCAGCTTATCAATTCGCCCACGCCTGGAATTGCGCCACTCTATCCGCCACTGTATCCTCTGCTTCTTTCGGTTGCCTTTAAATTTTATCCGCAGTTTCCGAACAATATTCTGCTGCTCAAGGCAGTTTCGGTGATTGCCATGCTGCTGGCTGGTGTCGCCACCTGCTTCTATCTCGTGCGTTATCGCAAGTGGCAGGGGGGAGCGGCGTTGCTTGTCGGCATCGTGACCGTGCTGCATCCGGGGCTGGTCTCCATCGCTACTTCGTCGCTGATGTCAGAATGTGTCTTCACGCTGGTGCAGATGCTGGCGCTGGTGGCGGTGGAACATTGCGTGAACAAACGTGAGGCTGCGGGCGGCTGGTGGCGCGGCGCGCTGGCGGGCCTGCTCTGTAGCGCCGTCTTCCTGACCCGTTCAATGGGGATTGGGCTGATTGCCGCTGCGCTGCTTTACCTGCTCAAAGAGCGGCTGTTTCGCCCGGCGGCGGCCCTGGCAGTCTGCGTTCTGATAGTGCTGGGCGGCTGGACTCTTTACACGCAGACCCACAAACCAGGCGCGGAGCAGCGGGCTGAAGTTAACAGCTACATCGTGCGTCCCTATTCAGAACAATTCCGGGACAGGCTGGCAGGTGATGAGAGTCAGGGACAAATTACCCTGGGCGATCTGCCCGCGCGTGTCCAGGACAATCTCAGCAGTATTGCCGGGCGTGATGCAGGCGGTATTCTGCTGCCGTCCTTCTATCCGGCTTTGAATCAGGGGCTGGGCGAATATGGCAACGGGGTACAACTCATTCTGTCCTTACTGGCCTGCCTGTTGACGATCACAGGTTATGTCGTCGTGGCGCGGGAAAAAATCACGATGGCTGAAATCGCCCTGCCATTCTCGCTGGCGATCATCATTGCCTGGCCATTTCCGCCTTACCGCTTCCTGCTGCCTTCGCTGCCGCTTTTGCTGCTCTATTTTCTGCGTGGCGTGGGAGTGTGCTGGCGTCTGCATCAGCGGTTCAGCGGAGAGAAGGAACAGGTTGTGTCATCAGGAGTCCTGCCCTGGGGCGCGCTGAATGGCGCTGCCGTTGTGCTGGTAACAATCTGTCTCTTTGGCAACGGCAGCTATCTGCTGCGCAAATACGCTGACAACTCGCAGGAACGCCCGCGAATGATTCGTGTATTTGCAGAGCAGGAAGCCATTCTGAAATGGACGGCAGAGAATGTCCCGCAAACTGAAACCGTACTGACGACCAATCCGGCGCTGGTTTATCTTTACACTGGTCACCACACGACGACATACAATAATCCTGAAGCGCAGTGGAGTCGCTGGATTCGAATGGGAGTGCGTTATCTGGTGCTGCTGACTCCCACGCGCCTGCCGGATCCGAACCCGTCAGACCGGCGTTACCACACGATTTTTCGTGGTGGCGGGGAATTCAATCAGCGTGTGGATGATCTGGGACCGCCGTCAGGACGGCAGGACTGGAATAGTTTGATTGAGCCGCCGCGCTACAACGTCAGATAGATTGTCTGGAGCGCAGTCTTTGTTTCAGGGTTTGAGCGCAGCTTCAAGGGCGGCTTCAAGTTTCTCGCGGTCAATGATGCCGAGAAACGACTGCGTGAGCCGCCCCTGCTTGTCGAAAACGAAGGTGGCGGGCAGCGCGCCAGACCATTCGCGGCTGAACTGTTTGATCATATCTTCGGGTTCATCCACATCCTGCACGTACACATCGAATTTTGCGTTCTGTTTTTTGATGAACGGCACGACCTTCGACTGTAACTCAGCGGTTTCATCGGCGCTGATTGAAATCACCTTCACGCCCCTGGCGCGGTACTTTTCATCAATCCTGACGAATTCAGGAAACTCAGCCACGCACGGGCCGCACCACGTCGCCCAGAAATTGACGACCAGCACCTGACCGCGCAACTGTTCGCGCAACCGGGCAAAATCAGCCGGTTTGAGCAGGCTCACGACCTGAGCGCTGTTCACCGGCGCAGCCGCTTTGACCGGCGCCACGGCTTTGCCGCGTTTGATCTGACACCCGAAGGCTCTGGTTTCAGTGACACTCACCGGCTGACCGGCGAGCAGTTCATCAAGCGCGGCGCGCAGATCGTGGCGTTTGACGCGCGGCAGTTCGGGCGAATTATCAATGCGCCCGTGATACCGCAGCGTGCCCGCGCGATCAATGACGAACATCTCCGGCGTTGACTGCGCGTGATAAAGATCAGCCGTCGCGCTGCCTTCGTCCTTCAGCACCGGAAAGGTGAATTTCTGTTCGGCGGCTCTGGCTTTGATGGCTGAGAGCGGTTCATTGCTGTTCGGGTAAACGCCAAGCAGCACCACGTCGCGCCCGCTGTAATCACGGGTCAGCGCGCGAATGCGTTCGTGATAGGCATTGACGATGGGACACCGGGTGCTGAAAAAACCGACGATCACGGTTTTGCCGCGATAATCCTTCAGCGCATGCGTTTTGCCCTGCACATCCTTCAGCGCAAAATCAGGTGCGGCCTGACCGATGCTCAGTCCGGATGACTGAGCATCAGCGGCGCTGATGAATGTCAGCACAAGCAGCAGGACAGGCAGCATCAGTTTCAGTTTGTCTTTCATCATAAGGAAATTCCCGAATCAGATCGGATTTCAGATCGGTGTACGGAAAGTGTGGCGCGATTTGCCAGAATCGCGCGGCACCCGAAATCGGCCCGTGATGTAAGCCGCGCGATTACGGGCCAATCGCGCAACACTTCTTCGACTTTCGATTGAAATCTGATCTGAATGCCGCCGCAGCAGGTGACAGAGAACCGGACAGAAGATCACTGCTGCCTGAAACAGCATAATGCTGTGGCTGGCAGTGTCCATCGGGAGGAAACAGAAAATCACCAGGGATTTTCCCGCAGCGCGATTAAATAATCACAGGATTGTGCGGCAGTCAGGCATCCTGCAGCCAGCCCTGGAGGACGGCGTAACGCACAATGCCGATGCGGCTGGTGATGCCGAGTTTTTTCATGCAACTGGCCTTGTGGGCTTCGACGGTTTTGACGCTCAGTTGCAACTGATCGGCCACTTCCTTGTTGCTGAAACCGAGCGCGATCAGGCGCAGCACCTGGGCTTCGCGGTCGCTCAGTGCGACCTGTGACGTACCGCCTGGTTTCGGCTGGCGTCCGGCAAAGCTGGCGACAATATTCTGCGTGATGCCGGGATCAAGGTAGCTGCCGCCTGCGCCAATCACGCGAATGGCGCGCAGCAGTTCAGCCGCCGCGCTTTGTTTGAGGACGTAACCTGACGCTCCGGCAGCGAGCAGTTGCTGCAGGTAGCCGCTGTCTGAATAGCGCGTCAGCGCCAGCACCTGCACGGCGGGACAGACCTGTTTGATTTGTTCGGTCGCTTTCAGACCGTTCATCTCAGGCATTGAAATGTCCATCACCACCACATCGGGCCTGGCTTCCTGCGCCAGCCGGACGGCGGTGCGGCCATCACCGGCCTCGCCGATGATCTGCATATCGGGCTGAGCGTTGATGAGCATTTTCAGCCCTTCGCGCACGGTCGCGTGATCTTCAGCCAGAAAGACGCTGATTTTGTTCATGGCTTCGGCCCTCCTTCAGTGACTGCGGTGTAGGGAACTTTGATGAAGATCGTGGTTCCCCTGCCGGGCGCTGATTCGATTTCGATTGTTCCGCCGACAATGGCTGCGCGTTCGCGCATGCCGATCAGTCCCAGGCCGCGCTCCTGCGGCTGCTGCGGATCGAAGCCGATGCCGTTGTCCTCGATGATCAGGACGGCGTGATTGTCGCGGCTTTCAAGCAGCACTCCGACCTGGCTGGCCTGAGCGTGGCGGGCGATGTTGTTGAGCGCTTCCTGCGCGGCGCGATAGAGCGCCGTTTCAGCTTCGGGCACAAGTCGGCCTGCTTCGAGCGAGGCAGTATGAAAATCGGCGGTGATGTTGAAATGCCGCGACCATTCCTGAAGATAACCGGCCAGCGCCCGGGTCAGACCCAGGTCTTCAAGCACTGACGGGCGCAGTTCCCAGGCCAGAAAGTCAACGTCTCTTTCCAGCCCTTTGGTCAGGTTCTGAATCCGCTCAATCGGCTCGCCCAATTCGGCCTGATTGCCGCAGCGCGTTCTGAGCGATTCAATCGCCAGCCGCAGCGCGGTCAGTTGCTGGCCCATCTGATCGTGCAGTTCGCGCGAAATGCGCTGCCGTTCGTTTTCCTGCGCGGTGACGAGCTGTTGCAGCAGCACCTTGTTCTGTTCTTCGGTGGCGCGGCGTTCGATGACTTCGGCCTCCAGCGCCTGGTAACTCTGCCGCAATTCCTGCGTGCGTTCTTTGACGCGTTCTTCAAGCAGGTTGCGCGCCGTGAGCAGATCGGTTTCGGCCTGCTTGCGCTGCGTGATGTCAACGAAAGTCAGCACGACGCCGTCAATGCGGTCTTCGAGCGTGCGGTAAGGCAGCAGGCGGGCCAGATACCAGCGACCTTCCAGGCTGCGAATTTCGCGCTCGATCATCCGCAGGTCGGTCAGCACCTTTTCAGCATCCGCGCTCAGGTTGTCGTGTTCGAGCTTGTGCGTCAGGTGTTCGAGCGGGCGGCCCAGGTCGGACGGAATGATGTTGTAAATCTCTTCGACGCGCGGCGTGTAACGTTTGATGCGCAGCGCGCGATCAAGAAAGACCGTGCCGATTTCAGTCGAAGCGAGCAGGTTCTGCAAATCGCTGTTGGCGCGGCTGACCTCTTCGATCTTCTCCTTGAGTTCGTGATTGACGGTGGTCAGTTCCTCGTTGACCGATTGCAGTTCTTCCTTGCTGGTTTCAAGTTCCTCGGTCGCGGAGCGCAGTTCCTCGTTGATCGCCTGCAATTCCTCGTTCGAGGCTTTCAGTTCCTCAACCGAAGTTTCGTATTGTTCGATGGTGGCGCGCAGCTGTTCCCTCGTGCGCTGCAGTTCTTCTTCCAGTTGCCGCACGACCGGTTCCATCGGCACTTCGCTGGTCATTCCGGCGCGGGCGGCGGCTTCAACTTCCGGCTGGTGCGCGAGCGGGTCTTCGATTTCCTCAAAGATGACGATCATAAAACCGCGTGCGGCTTCCGGCTCGGTCAGCGGTTCAACCGTCAGGTTGATCAGGCGCGACTCGCCTTCGAGCCAGGCGCGAATGCGGCGCGATTCGACCTGGTTGCCCTTCTGCAGGGCGGCAAACAGCGCGGCGCGCAATTCCAGCCGCAGCATCGGATGCACGGCCTTGAGCAGATTGCGCGAAGGCTCGCCGTCAGCGAACCGCAGAAAGCGTCCGGCCTGACCGGAAATGTGAACGATGTCGTGTTCCTCGTTCACCAGCACGCTCGGCGGAATGTAGCGTTCCAGCAGCTTCAGATTGTGCAGATCGCCAACCGACAGCGGCCTGACGCTGCCCGGCGCAGTGACCTGTGGCAGGCGGGCTTCCCACTTGCCGCCCATCGGCAGCGCGGGCAATGGCCGCGTGGTCGTGGAGACCGTGCGCCGTTTGTAAATGCGATACTTTTTATCGAACGGCGCAAAGAGCGCGGACGAGCCTTCGGCTGATTCAGACGAGCCGAGAAAGAGATAACCGTCCGGGCGCAGCGCGAAATGAAAGATTTCAAGGATGCGTTCCTGGGTTTCGCGGTTGAGATAGATCAGCAGGTTGCGACAACTGATCAGGTCAATGCGCGAAAACGGCGGATCGCGCAGCACGTTGTGCGAGGCAAACAGCACCTCTTCGCGCACTTCCTTTCTGATGCGGTAATGCTGCGCTTCCTTGTTGAAGAACCGCTTCAGGCGTTCGGGCGAAACATCGGCGGCGATGGTGTCAGGGTACACGCCGTTGCGGGCGGTGGTAATGGCCTCTTCGTCAATGTCAGTGGCGAAGACCTGAATTTTCGGCGGGCTGGTGGACTGATCGGCGTATTCGGTCAGCAGCATCGCCATCGAATAGGCCTCTTCGCCGGTCGCGCACCCGGCCACCCAGACGCGCACCTGATCGTTCGCGCCCCGGCCTGCAAAAAGATTCGGCATCACCTGCTGCGCCAGCGCCATGAAAGCTTCAGGATCACGAAAGAAATTGGTGACGCTGATGAGCAGGTCATGCAGCAGCAGTTGCACTTCCAGCGGCTGTTCGCGGATCAGTTCCAGGTAAGCGGGAATGTCGCGGACTTCGTTGACCTGCAACCGGCGTTCGATGCGGCGCAGCACCGTCGAGCGTTTGTAGTTGCTGAAATCGTGGCCGGTGCGCGTGCGAAGCAGCGCGAGCAGATCGCGCAGCGCGTCAGCGCCCCTTTCGTGACGGGTCTTTTCTGACAGCGGCAGTTCGATGCGCAGCGCGTTTTCGCGCAGCGCCAGCAGCTTCGCGGGCATTTCCGCGACCGGCAGCACGAAATCCACAACTCCGGCATTGATGGCGCTGCGCGGCATGGCGTCCTGTTCGGATTCGCGTGGTTCCTAGGCGAGCGTGACGCCGCCGCGTTCCTTGATGCGGCGCAGTCCGAGCGTCCCGTCAGCGCCGGCGCCGGAAAGCACAATGGCGATGGCCCGGCTTTCCCAGGCTTCGGCCAGCGAACGAAAAAACAGATCAATCGGCACGCGCCTGCCCCTGAGCTGTTCCGGTTCAGCCAGTCGAATCAGGCCGTCCGAGATGATGAGATGACTGACGGGAGGGATGACGTAAACGTGATTGGCTTCGACTCTGACGGCTTCAGTCACCTGACTGACCGGCATCTGCGTTCTGGCCTGAAGCACTTCGGCCAGGTTGCTTTTGTGCTGCGGCGACAGATGCAGGATGACGACAAAGGCCATGCCGCTGTCGGCGGGCAGGTGGTCAAAGAAATCACTCAGCGCCTTCACTCCGCCCGCCGAAGCGCCGATGCCGACAACCATCATCTGCCCGTTCGGCGCGGCGTTCCGGGTTGCATTCAGCGCGGAGTTGTCAGCCTCGCTGTTCATGGTAATGATTCCTCCGGTTTTCTGGTGTCTCAGGGTAGCAAGCTGATGGTGCAGTGAATTGTAGTGCAGCGTCAGACTGGTGTACAGTAAGCGACACCTGAGGCTGATTGTTATTGCCATCTCAGGACGAGTGATTCCCGCTCACCTCTTCGGCTCTCCCTGAAACTTTCCCCGCCGCAGGATCAGGAGCATCAGATGCCGAATAAAGACATCATCGTGATTGGCGCTTCAATGGGCGGCATTGAGGCCCTGAAAACGCTCGTCAGCGGACTGCCGCCGAAACTCAACGCTTCAATTTTCATCGTTCTGCACACCGCGCCTGAAAGTCCCGGCATCCTGCCTGAGGTTCTCAGCCGGGCGGGAGCCTTGCCTGCCGTGTTCCCGGCTCATCTTGACCGGATCAGTTCTGGCCGGATTTATGTCGCGCCGCCCGATCATCACCTGCTCGTTGAGCCGGGCTTTGTGCGCCTGACGCGCGGGCCGAAAGAGAATCGCTTTCGCCCGGCCATTGACCCGCTCTTTCGTTCGGCGGCGCAGGCTTACGGCCCGCGCGTGATCGGCGTCATTCTGACAGGGCTGCTTGATGACGGCACGGCGGGACTCTGGGCCATCAGGCAGTGCGGCGGCACAGCGGTCGTGCAGGATCCGAATGAGGCGCTGGCTCCTTCGATGCCGCTCAGCGCGCTCAAACACGTCGAGGTTAATTACTGCCTGCCCGTGACCGGAATCGGCCCGCTGCTGGCGCAGTTGACCAGTACCCCGGCAGAAGAGAAGGGAGCCAGTCCCATGGCTGAAGAGATCAAAGCCGAAATCAGAATTGCTGAAGAGGGCAACGCGCTTGAGGCCGGAGTGCTGAAGATGGGCGAGCCGTCACTTTACACCTGCCCTGAATGTCACGGCGCGCTGGTGCGAATTACCGAAGGCGACCGCATTCGCTTCCGCTGTCACACCGGCCACGCCTTTTCGCTCGACAGCCTGCTCGCCGAAATCACCGGGCAGATTGAAGACTCGCTCTGGACTGTCATTCGCACGATTCAGGAAAGCATCCTGCTGATGCGACACCTGGCCGCGCATCTGAACGAGCAGAATGATCAGGCTGCCGCCGCTGTGCTGCAACAAAGGGCGCAGGAGGCCGAACAGCGCGCCGCTCTGATCAGGCAGGCCACCTTCAGCCACAAAACACTGAGCATCGAAACCGCGCAGGAATGAACGCCGGACAAATAATGGCTTCCTGCGCGCGCGCAACTCAGCCCGGACTGCCTTCAGCCCGGGCTTCCGGCCTTTTCTCACCATAATTAATCATTATTGTGTTGCTAAATTCAGTTTTCGGGCTTAGGGTTTTCCCTGATCGGATAAGGAAATCACCCATCCCATAAGCATCTTCCTGGAACTGCCGCTTTCAGTTTCCCGCACTCATTACGGAGGCAGTGTACTCATATGCTCAGACCGCGTGTGCTGATTGCAGAAGATAACGACGAACTGCGCGAGCTGTTTTCATTTGCGCTCGCCGACAGAGGATTTGAAGTCAGAGGCGCGGTGGACGGCGATGATGCTCTGATTGCGCTCAGCGAAAGCCGCCCGGATGTGCTGGTCACTGACGTGATGATGCCGCATCTGAACGGAGTTGATCTGATCAGGAAGGTCAGAGAAATGGCGGAACTGGCTGACCTGCCGATTGTCGTTCTTTCGGCTTACCCGGATTATCTGTCGAAGGCTTTTGTGGCCGGTGCGACTGTGGCGATTCGCAAGCCGGTGGAACTGGACGAACTGTTTGATAAAGTTCTCAGCCTGCTGCCTGAAGAAGCAGGGCACTGAAGGGGTTTACTTCCCCATCCGCTGCAAGGGCTGGATGAGCTGATGCAGACCACGCAGGCGGGTGTGACACGGGCTGCGCCGCCAAAAAGCCTGATGACACGCCCTCCGCTGATGCTGTCACAGGCATGAAGCGGCGACTGATCTCCCTGCAACCATTGATCAGCCGGAACTGCGATCCCAGGAACTGCGTCAGCTCATCGCAGCGGTAACTGCCCGCGTTCATCCGAAACAGTACAGCCTGCCGTCCTGCGCGCCGATCACAATGCGTCCGAGCGCAAGTGCGGGCGAAGCCGAAATCGCGCTTCCGGCATTGAACTCCCAGAGCTTCGTTCCCTTCGCCAGATCCAGCACATAAAACCGCCCGTCATTGGAACCCACGTAAACACGGCCTTCCGCGATGACCGGCGAAGATTCAACCCGCGCTCTGGTCGTGAATGTCCAGACGGCTTTGCCGGTCGCCGCGTCCAGACAGTGAATCAGCTTGTCGCGTCCGCCGATGACGACTTTGCCCGCTGAAACGGCTGGCGATGAATAAAACGGAAACTGCCGCTGCGGATGTTCGTAATGCCACGCGATGCGCCGCGTTTGCAGGTTGATCGAGATGACTTCGTTTTCATACAGCCCGAAATAAACCGAACCGTTCATCACGGCAGGCGATGACCCGGCCTGCCCGCCGATGGGAACTCTGAACAGTTCGCGCCCGGTCGCAATGCGAATCGCGTGAAAGAGCGCATCACATCCGGCGACATAAGCCACCCCGTCAACCACGCTCGGTGTCGCATGCACCGGGCCTTCGGTGCGCAGCTTCCAGGCGACTGAACCGTTGCTCGCATTCAGGCAGTAAAGATGCCCGTCATAAGAACCGATCAGCACCTTGTCGCCCGCGATGACCGGCGAGGATTTGATTTCGCCGCCGGTTTTGAATGTCCATTTTTTGCTGCCGTTCTGCGCATTGACCGCGTGAAAGGTTCCGGCCAGATCACCGATGTAAACGACGCCACCGGCGACTGCGGGCGAAGATTCACCGATGCCGTCTTTGGTCGTCAGATATTTCCATTTCGCCTGTCCGGTCTGAAAATCAATGGCCAGCAGTTCGCCCGAAGCCGAGCCGACATAAACCGTGTTGTCGGCAATCGCGGCGGATGATTCGACTGGCTCACCCGCTTCATAAGTCCAGAGCAGCTTCGGCGTCGCCGTCATCGTGGATGACGAAACGCCCGTCAGTAAAGGCTCGCCGCGAAACTGCGGCCACGCGCCCCAGTGCGCCTGGGCAAAGGCAGCAGGCAGCAGGCAGAAGGCGGAAAGCAGAAAGCAGATGACGGATGGCAGATGACAGATGGCAGATGAGGCCGAAGGCAGAAGGCTGATGCCTTTGATTTGTGATCTGAGATTTCTGATGTTCGATCTTTGCAGTTTCATCAGTATGCCCACTCGTAAATTTCCATTGCTCCGGCGGCGTTCAGGGCGCGCGGGTTGAACGTGCCTGTCCATTGTTTTGCTGCTTCTGCGGCCAGCGTCGCCAGGTCGCTGCGCGGCACGCCGATGTGTTGCAGACGTTGCGGCAGTCCGCCTGCGACAGCAAATTGTTCGAGCCTGCGCGCCAGGCTTTCGCCGGGATTGTTACTGCTGACTGAATCGCCTGCGATTTTCAGCAGTTCAGCATAACGCTCAGCAACGACCGATGAATTCCAGCGCACGACTGAAGGCAGCATCAGCGCAATCGCCGCGCCGTGCGTTGTGCCGTAACGCGCCGTCAGCGGATTGGCGCAGGCGTGCGTTGCGCCGAGCATCGAATTTTCAATCGCCGCGCCCGCGAAATAAGCGCCAAGCTGCATCGCCGCGCGCGAATCAATGTCGTCGGGATTTTCAAGTACGCGCTCATAACTGCCCGCGAGCAGCCGCCACGCTTCACGCGCATACATTTCAGAGAGCGGATTGCGCTTCGTCGTGACAAAGGTTTCGACCGCGTGCGCGAGGGCGTCATAGCCCGCCGTTGCGGTCAGCGATGCGGGCTGCGTCACGGTCAGCAGCGGGTCAAGCAGCGCAATCTGAAATGCGGCTTTCGGATCACCACACGCCATCTTGACGTGCGTTTCAGCGTCGGAAATCAGCGCATAGGTCTGCGCTTCGCTGCCCGTCCCTGAAGTCGTCGGAATTCCGATCATCGGCAGCATTGGCCGCGCGGCTTTGCCAAAGCCCCAATAGTCTTTCATCGCGCCGCCGTTCGTCAGCACAAAGTTGATGCCTTTGGCCGTATCGAGCGAACTGCCGCCGCCCAGCCCGATGATTGAATCAATGCCGAGCGGAGCAGCGAATGCGTGTCCGGCTTCGATCATCGCCGTGTCAGGATTTTCGCTGAAATCGTGAAAGGTGAAAACTTCGATGCCTGCAACGGCGAGCAGTTTTACAGCTTCAGCAACATAACCGCAGGCGATCATCCCGCGATCAGCGACCAGCAGCGTGCGGCGAAAGCCCGCTTCACGCGACAACTCGCCAAGCCGCGCCAGCGTGCCTGCGCCGGAAATCACTCTGGTTCGGGGTTGAGCATCAAACGGCGGGAACATCAGGATAACTGCGAGTAGTCAGATCAAAGCGCACTGTACTGACATCCATCAATCAACCACGAAGAAACGAAGAGCACGAAGAACAGCTTTCAGGCGCTGATTGTTTATCTTCGTGCTCTTCGTTTCTTCGTGGTTGATTCTGTCTCTTCATGTTTTGAATTGAAGAAGCAATCGTTCTGCTGATTACTTACTGTTGAGCGCAGTCAGGCGCGCTGAGAGTCGGCCTGCATCGTGACAGGTCAGGCAGGTGACGCTGGTGTTGATTGCGGCCTTCGGATTCGCTTTCCATTTCCTGGCGACCGGCTCATAGGGAGTGTCGCGCAGCGATTCAAGAATCCGGTCAAGGTACTGCGTCATTTCAGTCGTGCGCCCGGTGCGCTGCGCCGATTGCGCCAGGCCGCCGAGCAGTTCGCCGCGAATGTGAACGGGCAGCTTGTCAACAAAGGCCGACTGCTGCTTCCACATCACCTGATATGCCTCCCAGGCCTGCGCCCACGCGGCGGCGCGATACTGCTCCGGCAGCCGGTCGGCAAAAACGGAGTAACTGCCGCCGAGAACAGCGAAGACTCCGCCGTTATTCGGGCCGGATTCACGGGCCTGCGCAAACAGATCAAGCGCCTGCTGGTATTTGCGCTCGAACTCATCGCGGCGGTTTTCTTCAAGGGCAATGACAGCGCGATACAGCGTCGCGCCGCCCTTCCACGCCAGCAGTTCAGCCTTAGCCGCAGGGCGTTTTTCAAGCAGCGTTTCAATGTTGCGTTCCCCTCTGGCCAGACGTGTCAGATCGTTGCTCAGAAACCCGGCAAAGATGTCTTCGCGCACGAGCGTGTGAATCGTCAGCCGCGAATCAGCAATCGGCGGCTCAGGCGACTGAGCCACTGCCGCAGTCACGAACAATACAGCAAGCAGAGTTCTGCTGAGAGTTTTCATGATTCTGTGCCTCCTTGGTGGAAACTCTAACGACACAGCCCCGTTCGGGGTTTCGGCTTTATCATCAGGGCTTGGAACCAAAGCGAAGCAGACAAAATCAGGACACTGCCTGAATACTCTTTTCTGGCGAGACGGTTTTGGGAGTTCCAGCTTTAGCTGGCTGCTTTGTGAATTGAAAACAGACCAGCTAAAGCTGGAACTCCGAACACCGTCTCCGGGCATAGCCTGATTCGTTCAATATCTCAATGTCGTGTGTCCTGATTCAGCGGCTCCCGGTCCTGCCTGGTGTCGCAGCTTACGGCACAGCTTTGTTGGGCGCTTCGGTTTTGGGCGGAGTTGATGATGCGCCCTGGGCGAGCGCGAAAAGCTGATTGCGATTCATAATAAACAGCATCCCGTTGGCCGGAACCGGAGTCGAATAGACCGAACTGCCCATATTCAACTCGCCCAGCACCTTTTTCTCTTTGCCGTGTTGCAGAATCACTACGTCGCCGTCCTCATCGCCGAGGTAAACCTTGCCATCAACGACGAGCGGCGAACCCCACATTGCGGCAAACATATCGTGCGTCCAGTAGGGCTTGCCCGTCTTTGCGTCAAGGCAGTGCAGGAAGCCGCTGAAATCGGGGTAATAAACCAGACCGTCAACAATCGCGGCGGTCGAAATCGAACGGCGAATCTTGTCGTAATGCCAGACCAGACCCGATTGCGTGATGTCGCCGCGTCTGGTCGGATCAATGCAGTAAAGGTGGCCGACGCCTTCGCCGTGTTCAGGGTCCTGACCGTTGGCGATGTAGACTTTGCCATCGTAAATCACCGGAGTGCTGATGACTTCGTTGCGCGTCTTCGGCCATTTGGAATCCTTCGGGTTGGTGTCGAACTCCCACAGCTTTTTGCCGCTCACGGCATCATAACCGCGCACCCAGCCGTCGCCCTGACCGTGCACGACCTGCACGACATCACCGATTTTGCCGACCGCAGGCGATGACCACTGACCGTGCAGGATGCGGTCTTCAACTGAATTGTCTTCCCAGGCGAGTTTGCCCGTGTTCTTGTTGAGGGCAATGATTGACGGCGCTTTGGGCGAAGGAATGTTGACGTGGCTTTCGTCCTGACCGTTTGAAGTGCAGATGTACAGCAGATCGCCGTAAACGACGGGCGATGAGTTGGACATATTGTGCGGCTGGGAGCCGACCTCTTCCATCATGTCGAACTTCCAGATGATGTCAGCGTCGGTCTTGCTCGTGAACTTTTCGTCCTTGTAGGGGCCGTTGTTTTCGCCGTCGCGGAAGCCTTTGGCGTCAAGACAGACGACCTCGCAGCGGTTGTTGACGTAATAAACCTTGCCGCCTTCAACGAGCGGGGAAGAGCAGACGCCCTGATACGGCCAGTCGTTGACGCGGCCTGCGGGAAGCTTTTCATTCGCCTGCTGCCACAAAAACTCACCGGTCTTTTCATCAAAGGCCATCAGCACGCCGCGATCACCCGACTGTTTCGGGTCGCGCAGTCCTTCGTTATTGGTGCCGATGTAAACCTGACCTCCGGCGACGACCGGGTTGCCGTAGCTTTGCGAACCGAGCGCGGCGACCCATTTGACGTTTTTGCCCGTTTTGACATCCCACTCGGTCGGCAGCCCCTTCATATTTGACACCATGTTGCGATCCGGCGTGCCGCCCCACATCGGCCAGTCGCCACCGCCCGGATCAGAGGCAGAAACGAGCCTGCCTGAGCAGAGCGCGCCGACTGCGATGACCAGCGCCAGTGCCAGAATGAACAGAATTGATCTCGACGCATTTGATTTCATAATGATTCCTTGTCTGATCTGTCAGTGTTTGCCGTTCCGGTTCTCGCTGATGTAGCGTTCGACCACGATAATAAAAGCGTCAAGCCGCTCGGCCAGTTCCTTCATCTTCACGTCAGTCTGTTTTTGCGCTTCAGTCAGCTCCGCCATCCGCTGATCAGCTTCTTTCTGTCTGATGTGAGAATCACCGATCAGCGCCGTCAGCCCGGTAATGGCCTGCAACATTACGTCAATCCGCGACTGCTGTTTTTCCTGTTGCTCCTGAAACCTGTCCTGTCGTTCCTGAAGCCTGTCCTGTCGCTCGGCAATATCCTTCAGCTTGAATCCAAGCTCCATCATATCGCTGGCAAAGGCTTCCTGCTGCTTCTCGAACAGTTCCATGCGCCGGTTGATTTCATCGCTGGTCATGGCTTGCGCTTTCTCCTGCTCAATTTACTTATTCGGTGTGACCGTGATGTTATCAAAAAAGACTTCGAAAGGCGCGTAGGCGTAAATGCCCGGACTGCCCTGGCGATTGCCGATGGGGTCAACCCGTTCGATCATCCAGTTTTCAGGTTCGGCTTCGCCCTTCGCCCAGGCTTTGCCGCGCGCGCGGACTTTGCCACCGGGCAGATTTTCGACGCGCAGCTTGAGGTGATACCAGGTGTCAGGCTTCCACTTGAACGGAATCCTGACGGTGCGGGTCGGTTCGATCTGCCACGATTCCAGTTCGAGCCGCTGCGAATTGCCAAAGAGCGCGAGTTCATAACGCTGCGCGACGATTCCGGCATCGCCCGTCTGACGGCGCTTTTCGGTCGCGCGCACATCGGCCTCAGTGGTGTAATCAGACCACGAAGCCGGGCCGATCAGCGAGCGCGTGCGCTGAAAGGCGGGTGGGTTCGGATTCTTGACGAGAACTTTGCTGCCGTCCATTTCGCGCACGGCGTATTTGCCGTCAGCATTGAGCCAGGTCACAGGCACTTTGCCGGGCGCGACTTTTTCAAAGTCTTCGGCAATCGGCAACGGCGGAATCACGCGGACGCGCGTCACGCCGGTAACATTGCCGACAGCGGCCTTGATCATTCCGGCCTGCGCTCCGGCATCGGCGGCAGCGGTGAATGAATTGTTCTGCGCCGTGCCTTTCAATCCTTCAAGCGACCACGCGGCATTTGCTTCTTCACGAATGAAGCGACCGTGATCGTCAAAGAGTCTGACTTTCAGCTTCGCCGTTTCGCCCGGTTTGACGAGCAGATCGGCGGGCACGACCTGAACGTGCGCGACTGCGGCGTTTGCCGGAGCGTTTTCAACGACGGGCTTCTGAAAGGGCAGCGCGGGCGATTTGGTCTTTTTGCCGATGCAGTAAATGTTTTTCGTCGTGACGAGGTAGACGCGGCCACGCGACACGGCGACCGAAGCGATGATCTGTTCGTTCGAGGCGATCAGGTCTTCACCGAGGTCTGAGGCTTCGGTGGTTTTGATTTCCGGTTCAAGCTGATCCTGATCGAGAATCTGACAGCCGGTCGGGCCGGGTTTCAGAATGTAGAACTTTCCGTTCTCAGTGCCGACATAAATTTTGCCGTCGGCCAGCACCGGCGAGGCTTTCTGAATCGTGCCGAGTTTCTGCTGCCACAATTCCTTTCCGGTATTCACATCAAAGGCGACTAAATTCGCGGCGGCATCAACCTGATAGTAACGATCACCGTCAATAACGGGCGAGGCCGGGCCAAGCTGATAATTTCTGACTGCGTATTTGATCTGCTCCTTGCCGATGTTGCCTTTCGCGGTGGCGTCAATCGCGGCGAGCAATCCCATTTCGCTCGAATCAACATTCTCTTCCGGGTGCGAGATAAACGCGGTCGTGCCTTTCAGGACGATGCCCTGGTTGACGCCGCGCTTGCTGATGACGTAGCTCCAGACCGGCTCGCCCGTGTTGACCTTCATTGCATGCACTGCGCCGTCGCCGCCGCCTGCAATCATCAGCCGCGTGCCGTTGATCGTGGCGACAATCGGCGTTGAATAGGTCGTGTCGTAAGGCCGCCCGCCCGGCGTGCTGATCCAGACGCATTCGCCGGTCAGTTTGTTGAAGGCATAGTAGCGATGACGCCGCTGCGCCAGATCGCCAAAGCCGTCGGTCGGCATGCTGACGATGACCAGATCGCCTTCGATGACTGGTGAAACGGTGCGCCCGCCGTGCGTCGTCCACGCGCCGAATTCATCCGTCAGCGAGCGTTCCCAGAGCAGTTTGCCGTCATAAGAAAGCGCCGTCAGCGTGCCGCAGGCTCCGAATGAATAGACGTTGCCTGTGGTCGGATCGCCCGCCGGAGATGACCACGCAATGCGGCGCGGCGGCACGTCGGTCGAATAGACATTCGACTTGTGTTCCCAGATGACCTTGCCCGTGTCGGCGTCAAAAGCCATCACGCGCTCCTGCATCGTTTCGCCGCTGCCCGATGAATTGAAGACAAAGACGCGATTGCCCATCACAATGGGCGCGGAACGGCCTCCGTAAGGAGCTTTCCAGACCAGGTTCTCGCCCTGCGGCGACCATTTTTCGGGCAGTCCCTTTTCGTGTGAAACCCCGTCGCGTGCGGGGCCGCGCCATTCGGCCCAGTCACTGCCGCTCGGCGTGTATCCGGCGGGCGCGGTGCGTTGTGGCGGAAAGAGGAACAAGGCAAGCAGCGAAAACGTAATGAAGCGTGCAAGCATGGCAGTCATCACCGATTTTGGAAGATTGTTTACAGGAATCTGGATGCAGTGAACAGACAATACGAAATCAGCCTGATCCGGTTGCAGTTATTTCTCCAGAAGCATTGACTACGCTGATCGCAAAATATAACCTGGGCACTTCAGAGTCAAGGAATCGGACTTCCCGGATCGCGCCATTATCCTGATAAATACTGCTGCCCGCTGCAATGATTCCACAGTTTTTGAAGACGCTGACAAGTAAGGAGGGAGGTTATGCCGAAACTGCTCCTGCTCTGCCTGCTCGCTGTTCTGCTTCCGTTCGCTGCCACTGCTCAGGATCTTAATGAAGAACTGCTCGCTGCCGCGCGCAAAAGCGATGTCGAAAAGATCAAAGCCCTGCTCGCCAGAGGCGCGGACGTGAACGCGAAATCACCTTACGGCGCGACGCCGCTCTTTTTCGCCTGTGATCGCGGCAGCGTCGAAGTCGTCAGAGTGCTGCTCGAAAACGGCGCGGATGCCAACGTCAGAGACAAATTTTACGGCGCGACGCCGCTTGGCTGGGCGCTCGGCAAGGGCAAGCCTGAAATCATCCGCCTGCTGGTTGAAAAGGGCGCGAAGGAAACTGACCAGGCAATGAATTTCGCGGTCAGCGGCAATCACGTCGAAGTCGCAAAGGCCGCGCTCGCCAAAGGCGGCTTCAAACAGGAAGCGCTCGACAAATACCTGGCCATCGCCACACGCAAGGGCAATACGGAAATTGCCGAACTGCTCAAAGGTGCGGGCGCAAAGCCGATGGCTGAATTCAAGGTTGATGCCGAAACACTGAAGCTTTACGAAGGCACTTTCAAAAACGACAACTTCACGCTGACCTTCAAAGTCAAAGACGGCAAACTGCTGGTCGCGTCGAATGGCTTTGATTCCGAAATGATTCCGCTGCGCCAGCACACCTTTGAGGTCGAACAGGCCAGTGGCATCACGGTCATTTTCAACCTCGAAGGCGACCGGGTCATCAGTCTGAACTGGAAGACCACCAACGGCGAGGCTGTGCTGAAGAAAGGAGACGCGAAGTGAAATTCAGATTCTGTCCGGCTGCACTGCTGACTTTCTGTCTGGCCGTTTCGGCCTTCGCGCAGAACTGGCCTTCGTTTCGCGGCGCAAATGCTTCCGGCGTCGTCGAAGGCAAAGCCGCGCCCGTCAAATGGGACGCTGAAAAGAACGTCAACATCGCGTGGAAAGTCGAAATCCCCGGCCTCGCGCATTCAAGCCCTGTCATCTGGGAAGACAAGGTTTTCGTCACGACTGCGGTCAGCAGCGATCCGAAATCGGTCTTTCGTTCGGGCCTGTACGGCGACGTTGATTCCGCCGAAGATGTCTCGAAGCATTCCTGGCGCGTGTACTGCCTCGACAAAAAGACTGGAAAGATTCTCTGGCAGCAGGTTGCGCACGAAGGCGTGCCGAAAACCAAACGCCACATCAAATCGAGCTTTGCCAGTTCATCGCCGGTTACGGACGGCAAAAACCTGATCGCCTTTTTCGGCAGCGAAGGCATTTACTGTTACGACCTCAAAGGCAAACTGAAATGGAAAGTTGATCTCGGCGTGCTTGATGGCGGGTGGTTCTTCGATCCCGATTATCAGTGGGGCACGGCGAGTTCACCGATCATTTATAAAGACCTGGTGATCCTGCAATGTGATGTGCAGAAAGGTTCGTTCATTGCTGCCTGGAGCCTGAAGGACGGCAAACAGGTGTGGAAGACCGGGCGCGAAGAGATCCCGTCGTGGGGCACGCCGACGATTTACGAAGGCAAAACGCGCACTGAACTGATTACCAACGCGACAAAGTTCATTCGCAGTTACGACCCGCTCACCGGCAAAGAGCTGTGGCGCATGTCGGGCAACCCTGAAATCACCGCGACAACGCCGATTGCGCGCGACGAAATCATTTACATCTGCAACGGCTATCGCCCGAACCGCCCGATTTACGCAATCAAAGCGGGCGCAAGCGGCGACATTTCGCTGACGGACGGCAAAGAGACAAACGATTTTGTGATCTGGAGCAAACAGCGCGGCGGGACTTACATGCCGACGCCGATTCTGTACGGCGAGCATCTTTTCACCTGCGAAAATCACGGCGTGCTGACCGCGTGGAACGCAAAGACCGGCGAGCGCGTCTGGCAGCAGCGCATCGCTGACAAGGGCGGCTCATTCAGCGCCTCGCCCGTGATTGCGAACGGCAATCTGTATCTGGCGAGCGAAGACGGCGAAGTTCACGTCGCCAGGGCCGGAGCGAAATACGAACTGCTCGCGTCAAATCCGATTGGCGAAGTGATGATGGCGACGCCTGCGATTTCCGACGGCATGATCTTCATTCGCGGCCAGCATCACCTGTTTGCCGTCGCCGAGAAACCGGAAGCAAAGGAGCGCGCGGCGAAGTAGAATGGTGGTTGGAGAATGAGCAGTATGGAACAAGGCATCACTCTTGAAACAGTTCTTCAAATGGCGCAGCAGCTTTCGCCTGTGGATAAGATTCGTCTGGTCGAGCGCATTGCGCCTGAAATCGAACGCGATCTGCGGGCCGGCACACCGCGCGAATCTCTGCGCGGACTGTGGAAGGGACTGGATGTTACGGATGAGGATCTGGCGGAGATACGTCAGGAAATGTGGGCGAATTTTCCGCGTACGGACATTTGATCATTTATGCCTGACGCCGTCACTGACACGCACGCATTGATCTGGTATCTGGAAAATGATCCGCGCCTCGGCCCGGATGCCAGTCGTATCTACGACGATTGTGATCGCGGGCAGGCGATTGTTCATGTGCCGACAATGTGTCTGATTGAGATCGTGTATTTGCAGGAAAAAGGCCGCATCCCGCTTCATTTGAAGACTGCCTTTGAAAATAAATTGAAGGCTGGCACCAGCGGCCTGGTCGTTGCGGATTTGACGGCTGGAGTGGTTGACGCGCTTGCCCGGATTCCGCGCACAGAGATACCTGAAATGCCCGACCACATCATTGCCGCAACAGCTTTGCATCTCGGATTGCCGCTGATGAGTCGTGATCACAGAATACGCTCCTCAATAGTCACGACCATCTGGTAAACCATCAACGCCATCCCTGATCAGGAGGAATAAACTCGTGAAACGATTTGCTCCCGGATATGCCGTTACCATTTGCCTGCTGGCGTTACTCATTCCACAAATCTCGAATTCAACTCCACCCCCCTCATCCAACTGGCCGCAGTGGCGCGGCCCCGACAGTCAGGGCATTTCGCAGGAAAAGAATCTGCCCGTCGAGTGGAGCGAAACGAAGAATGTTGTCTGGAAAACGGCGATTCCCGGTCAGGGATTTTCGCAGCCGATCATCTGGGGCAAAAAAGTCTTTCTGACTACGGCGGTTGAAATCGGCGCGGCTCCGGCTGAACACAAGCCGATCACGCATATGCTCGGTGACAAGGAATTCAAGCATCCCGACTGGTACGGCTCGGACAAGCTGCATTCGTTCAAGGTGCTGTGCCTCGACCGCGATTCGGGAAAGATGCTGTGGGAAAAGACGGCTTACGAAGGCACCGTCTACGATCATCGCCATCGTCGCGGAACTTATGCCGCGCCGACTCCGGTGACTGACGGGAAGTATGTGTATACGTACTTCGGGTCTGAAGGAATGTACTGTTATGACTTCGACGGCAAACTCGTCTGGAAGAAATCGCTCGGCGGCATCGGCACGATGGGGATGGGCGTCGGCACTTCGCCGGTGCTGTATGAAAACACGGTGATTCTGCTCTGCGATCAGGAATTTGACGGCAAGGATTCGTTTCTGATCGCGCTCGACAAAAAGACCGGCAGCGAAGCGTGGCGCGTCAAACGTCAGGTCGGCGTCAGTTGGGCTACGCCGGTGATCGTCAGAACAAAACAGCGCGCCGAACTGATCACCAGCGGCAATGAGTTCATCGTTTCCTACGACCCGAAGACCGGAAAGGAATGGTGGCGCGCCGACGGACTCAAGAGTCACGCGATTGCCACGCCCGTTGTCAAAGGCGATCTCGTGATCGTGTCTTCAGGCTTTCCGTCAAAAGTTATCAAGGCGATTCGCCTCGGCGGTTCGGGCAAAATTGACGGCACTGACAAAATTGTGTGGACATACAACAAAGGCACTTCGTATGTCCCGTCACCGATTCTGTACGGCGATTACGTTTATCTGATGAGCGACGCCGGAATCCTCACGTGTCTCGAAGCCGAAACCGGCAAGGTCGTTTACGAAGGCGGGCGCGTGCCGGTCTCGACCAAATTTTACGGCGCATCGCCGGTCGCGTTTGACGGAAAGATTCTGCTGACCTGCGATGACGGCGATACATTTGTTATCAGGGCCGGGCCGAAGCACGAAGTTCTCGGCACAAACACGATTGGCGAACCTTCGCGCACTTCGATTGCGATTGCCGACGGCAGGCTTTTCCTGCGCGGCGAAAAACATCTGTTCTGCATCGGCGGCAAACCGGGCGAAGCCGGTGGCCGCTGATGTTTTTGTGAGTGAATCGAATTGGCCGGAAGAATCAGAATAACCACGAAGTTCAGGAAGAACACGAAGAAGGACAGGAGAACATGGCGGTGACGCATTTTTTCGTTAACTTCGCGGCTGGTTGCTGTGACGCAGTCTTATGAAATCTGAAGATCCTGTCAGGAGAAATGAAGTAATGAAGCGATTGTCAATGCTCTCTGTCGTGCTGATGCTGTGCGTGGTGGCGGTGTGGTCACTGAATGCTTTTGTGACGAGCGCTGCGCCGAAGGCCACCAACTGGGCGCAGTGGCGCGGGCCTGAAGGCAACGGCGTTTCGACTGAAACCGGACTGCCTGCGGAATGGAGTCCTGACAGGAACATCAAATGGAAGACGCCGATCAGCGGGCGCGGCCATTCGTCTCCGATTGTCTGGGGCAACCGCGTCTTTCTGACTACTGACATCGAAGGCGAAGTCGTGCCGGGCGCGAAGGCCGTCAAACACCTCATCGAAGGTCAGGAATTCAAACACCCTGACAGCGTCGGCGGTGATCGCAAACATACTTTCAAGGTGCTGTGCCTTGATCGCAGCACCGGAAAGATGCTGTGGGAAAAGACTGCTTACGAAGGCACGGTCTACGATGATCGCCACCGCAAGGGCAGCTATGCCGCGCCGACGCCGACGACTGACGGAACGTATGTCTACGCGTGGTTCGGAGCCGAGGGCGACGGGCTGTACTGTTACGATTTCAAAGGCAATCTGGTCTGGAAGACGGCGGTCGGAAAAATCGCTTCAGTCGGCATGGGGCCGGGATCATCGCCGGTGCTGTTTGAGAATCTGGTGATTCTGCAATGCGACGAGGACGAGGGCAAAAAGTCCTTCATCATTGCGCTCGATAAAAAGACCGGCAAAGAGGTCTGGCGCAATCCGCGTCAGGTGCAGTCGAGCTGGTCAACGCCGCTCATTGTGCGCACCGCGCAGCGCACCGAACTCGTCACCAGCGGCTTTGAGTGGATCATTTCCTACGACCCGAAGACCGGCAAGGAACTGTGGAAGATGAAAGGCCTTGAGAGCAACGCCATTCCTTCACCGCTCGTCGGCAGCGGCATGGTCTTTCTGTATGCCGGATTCCCGACCAAACGCACGATGGCTGTCAGACTGGGCGCGTCGGGCGATCTGACCGGCAGCCCGAATCTGGTCTGGCAGTATGACAAGGGAACAGCCTACGTGCCTTCTTCGATTCTGTATGGCGATTACCTTTATCTGATGAGTGATCGCGGCATTCTGACCTGCCTTGAAGCAAAGACCGGCAAGGTCGTTTATGAAGGCGGGCGCATTCCGATTCCGGCGACATTCACAGCATCGCCGGTCGCGTTTGACGGAAAGATTCTGCTGACGAGCGAGGACGGCGATACGTTTGTCATCAGGGCCGGGCCGAAGCACGAAGTTCTGGCGACGAATTCAGTCGGCGAGCCGGTGTTCGCTTCACCGGCAATCTCTGACGGCCTGATCTTCATTCGCGGCGAAAAGAATCTCTACTGCATCGGCAGCGCAAAGTAAGAGGCAAAGGCATGAAGAAAATTCACTCACTGAGTCGCATCGCATTCGCCCTGATCTTTCTGGCGAGCCTCAGCCTCGCCGCAGGCAAACCAGACCTGAGCGGAACCTGGGTGCTGGACAAGACCCGCAGCTTCAGCAATCCGCCGGGGCTTGATCAGACGATGACCATCGTTCACAAAGGCGACGAAGTCAGTCTGGAAGCCAGAGTCACCGTGCAGGGGAAGGAAACAGTGGTGAATGAAACCTGGATGCTTGATGGAAAGGAGCGCGAATTCACCCCGCCCGGCGCGCCGTCAGGCGCCAAAGGCAAACGCCGCGCTTCGTGGATGCCGGGGCAGCGCGGCATTCTGGTGGAAGACGAATCAACCGCCAACAGCCCCAAAGGCCCCATTCAGCAGCAGACAACACGCAAGTACACGCTCTCAGCCGATGGCAGCAGCCTGACTGTTGATTACTTCATTGATCGTCCGGGGCAGTCCTTTGAATCAAAGCGGGTCTTCGTCAGAAAAAGTAATCCCTGAGCGTCAGGAGGCACAGGCAGAATCAGGAACTATGCTGTCATTTCGCCGAATCAGCCTGGAAATACAGAATTAGTATTGACCTCCTAATAATTGCGCAGTATAGTCCCGGTTGAACCTGGCTTTCCTCACATCCGGCATACTTCAACAGATGAAAGCTGGCTCGGTTTTCACGACATTATCTGACTAATAAGCAGGACCTGGCGGCAGGCTTGATCAGGTCGTTTTGTTTCCTCACTCTCGTCTATTCGTCACTGGGCAGTGACTCCCAATCGGAACACTGAATTTATTACAGCACTAATGGTGCCTGCTGAGGCAGGCGCACTGTTGCGATGGTACTCATTATTCTTCTGTCTCTGAGGCAAAAGAGATTTTGCGTGCAGGTGAGATGAAGATCAGGGCAGAGCAACAACAGAGATTGTCTGCAAACAGTCGGCTTCTGATCAGACGACAGAGGCTGCGTTTCAGAGTCAGCGGTAAGACAGGCAACTGGTTCATCAGAAGTCCAGATAATTCCCCCCGCTCCGAAGTGGACTAAGCGCCAGTAACATCAGCCAGCGATGGTCATTCTGCCGGGCAAGAACAGTTCAGCTTATCCCTCATCCGACAGGAATGACTACGATTCAATACTCATCATCCTCCGGTTGTTGAAAGGGAGGACGAGGTGACAGGCATGCGAATTCAAACTACACACAACCCTCACCAGTCAGGTCACTCAGCTAAAAACTCTCAGCATCATTTCGCGTGGTCACTGAGTCCGGCTGCCTTCAGGCGCCTCTTATTCTCAGGCCTTGCGCTGTCAGGCCTGGCGCTGATCGCCGCCTTCGCTCCGGCTGGATGGAGCGGCGCACCGCGCACGGCCAGAGCTGTCGCCACAGTCTGCGTCAACCCGGGCGGCACCGGAGGCTGCCTGAACTCAGTCCAGGCCGGAGTCAACGCTGCCGGGCCGGGCGGCACAGTCAATGTGCAGGCTGGAACCTATAACGAAACGGTGACGGTCACGCAGGCCGGCATCACCATCAACGGCGCGCAGGCCGGAGTTGATGCCAGAGGGCGGTTATCGGCATTCGAATCGTTCGTGGAGGGAGCCAGCGGCGGGTTTGTTATTCTGGCCAATAACGTCACCATTGACGGATTCACCATCAGGAATGCCGCCGCCGGATTTAATGCCGGAATCTGGTTCGGGGCTGCCACGTCAGGTGCAAAGATTCTGAACAATATTATTACAAACAATTCGATGGGGATTTACCTGAATGGCACTGGTCATCTGATTCAAAGGAATGATTTCAGGAGCAACGTCCTGCCAGGATCGGCCAGCGGCAACGGTATCTATTCAGATCAGGGCCTGACGAACACGACTGTTAACAGTAACAAGTTCACCGGCCACGACTCTTCAGCCATGGTGATTGTCGGTGCTGTCAATTCCAATATTACCTTTACCAACAATGATGTCATCAATCAGGCCGGTATCGGGTTCTTCAATACCGATGGAGCCACCATTACTGACAACCGGTTTACCGACTGTACAACTTCCTGCATTTATCTGGGCGGGAATGACAAGAACATTACCATTACCCGAAACGTTCTGATCGGCCCCGGAGATGCCAGTGCTCACAATGGTGTGACGATTGATAATGCCAATGGTCAGTATGGCCCGAACGGGCCGGGCATCACGATTACTGACAACACGTTTGACGGACTTGATTGCGCAATAGCCATCTTTGATGCCGATGGTATTACCTGTGCCACGACTGTTCAGGTTCACGGGAATCGAATTGTGCACAGCGTGACCACAGGCATCTTCAACGGTTCCTGTGGCAGCGTGGACGCTACCGGCAACTGGTGGGGGTGTAATGACGGGCCGGATGCCGGTACTTGTCACTGCAACGGAGCGGGCGGTCTGCTGGACACTGACGGGCCGAACATCAATACGGCCAACTGGCTGACGCTGCAACTGATGGTCAATCCTGTCATCGTGCCGCTTGGTTCTTCAGCTACTGTCATGGCAGTGCTTACCGGAATCGGTGCGCCTGTGACTCCGGCAAATTTTGCCGCGACGAACGGAACCATTACGCCGACCCAGGCCAACATTGACCCGGCGACAGACAAGGCAAATGCTGTTTACACGGCAAATGTGGCGACCGGGACAGCGACTATTTCAACTACGGTTGATTGTCAGACCCTTTCGCAGGTCATCACGATTGCTGACGCTTTTGGCATACCCGGTGATCCGACTCCGGATGATGCCGAAATCAGTGATCAGAAACCAGGGTCAATACTTTTCTATAATCTCTATACCTCCAGCGCCAGCAACCCCGCTCTGGAGAACACACGAATCAACTTCACCAATACGAATCAGAATGTGGGCGTCTTCGTTCATATCTATTTCGTGGATGGCAGCAGTTGTTCGGTCGCTGACGCTTATATGTGTCTGACACCCAATCAGACAGCTTACGTCAATGCGTCTGACCTTGATCCAGGCATTCGCGGCTACATCGTGATGGTGGCAACTGACAGCAGAGGATGTCCGATCAAGTTCAACTATCTGATCGGTGATGAGTTCGTCAAACTGACTCAGGGCGGCGCCAGGTTCGAAGCGAATCTGGGAGCCGAGTCAATTGCAGCTATCGCTGGTGTGGATGGCCAGGTAACGGCCTGTAGCGCTGATCTCAATCCGCCACAGGTGACATTGAATTTTGACGGGGCGATGTACAACAGAGTTCCCAGAGTGCTGGGGCTGGACAGCATTGCCAGCACTGTTGATGGCAACTCAACCCTGCTGATCGTGAACAGGATTGGCGGCAGCCTGCTGACCAGCGGTAACAGGATCGGAGATATTTTCGGCATTCTCTATGATGAACTGGAAAACCCGAAGAGTTTCAGCACGACCGAAGGCAGTTGCCAGTTCAGTAAGATTCTGTCGGACAACTTCCCCCGAACGACTCCGCGACTCAGACAGATTATCCCTGCCGGGGCGATGGGCTGGATGAGATTCTGGGGAACTGGTGCTGGCGCTACCGGCTTCGGACTCTTTGGCGCGGCAATTAATTCCAATGCCGGATCGCCAAGCAATGCGACGGCATTCAACCAGGGACACAACCTGCATAAGCTGAAACTGACAACTGAAAGCTATACGATCCCGGTCTTTCCGCCGACTTGTAACTGATCGGGGCTTTTACCGGATGCTGTCAGCAGGAGTTCAGCAGGTGCCTGCCGCCGCTTCAGGATCTGGCCGCCTGGCTGTGCTGGCTCAGGGATTCACGATATTCAATCGGAAGGTTCAATTTTATGATCAGCCAACGAATACTGATGCAGACAATGGCGCTGACTGTGGCGCTGATGGCAGGGAGTGTAATGCTGCCCGGCAACTCCGCGCTGAAGGTTCAGGCGGCGGGCAAAATGACGGGGCGACTGCTGGTCAACGGGCCGGTTTCAGTCAATGGCATTACAGCCGTGCCGGGAATCTCAGTTGTCAGTCAGAGCCGGATCAGAACCGGCGCCGAAGGAACGGCAGTGGTCAGCCTGGGCCGTCTCGGACGCATTGAACTGGGGCCGGGCAGTCAGATGATTTTACAGCTTGCTGATCAGGAAATCGGAGGCAGTCTGATCGCTGGCAGCGTGCTGGTCAGCGCCGCGCAGGGAACTGCGGTATCCCTGAATGTGGCGGACGCCACGGTGACAACTGATGGTCAGAAATCCGCCGTTGTGATGGCCAGCGTTGAAGGCCACAGTTCCCGCATTGCGACCATCGGCGGCAGCGCCAGAGTTTCGCATGGCAGCAAGGTTGAAGTCCTCGGCCCTGGACAGCAGGCGCTGCTCAGCATTGATGCCGCCGGAAAGGTCGGTCGTGATGTGCAGATCGGGGCTGCGGACGCTGCGCTGACCAGTCGGGTGGTGAATAACCGGGGCGTGGTTGACAGCCGCCTGGGGCCGCTGCTCGGCGGCAGCGTGGGGCAGACCGGAGACACCGTTGGCGGAGTTTCCGGCGACACTTCACGGCCTGCCACCGGTGGCACCCTGCCGACCAGAAGCCGACAGCCCGACATCAGAAATTCGCCCCCGCAGGGATTTGATTCCAGAAGAGCCAGAGATGTCAGCCGAATCATTCCCTGATCCTGACGTGTCTGACATCCGGCCCGATCTTCGGGCGATTCTTTGACAGCACATCATCACAGGCTCAGCGTCACAGACACTCAGTCTTTTTCGAACCGCTGCATTGGAAGGTTCGGGAGATTGCCCATTAATTGTTATTCCGGGGCAGGCTGGTGAGGCTGAGCCTTTGATTTTCCGGCAGGCCGTTTGTGAGCCATCTCACCTGAGTAATGATGCCAGCCATTCGCAGATACTGATGCTCCGGGGGACTGATCAGCGAAAGATCAGTCTGCGATTCACGCAGCCAGAATTACCGGCACATGGCCGCCGATCCGAATCGTGGTGATCAGATTACCGCTCAACAATCCTGCCGCTAGGCTGGCGTTTATTTTCGTCGGCCTGCCCGCCCTTGCCCTGCTGGTCTGGCTTACCATTGCACATTTCATCATCGGCACTGTGGCCGACACTCGCGCTGAAACTGCTCCGGCTTTGCTCGTCGCGGCGGCTGATTACTTTCCCGATGCGCCGCAGTTGCAGGCCCGCCTGGCTGTGCTGGAACTGGCCGAAACGGTAAACCCTGAAGACGCTGCCGCCAGGGCTGAAACTCACGCGGCGCGGGCTGTCAGGTTATCAGCGAAGGATTACCAGAACTGGCTGCTGCTGGCGGCGGCGATGGAAGCCAGAGGTGAGACGACAGGCGCGCTCTCGGCGCTGCGAACGGCGGTGCAGCTTGCGCCCAGGTACACAGAGGTTCACTGGCAGCTTGCCAATCTGCTCCTGCGCAGCGGGCAGGTCGCGGAGTCGCTGCCGTCGTTTCGGATGGCGGTGTCGCTTGATCAGTCAAAACTCAGCCCGACGCTCGATCTGCTTTTCAGCGTGACTGACGGAAATGTTGGCAGCCTTGAAACTGCCGCCGGTGATTGCCCGAATGAGCGGCTGGGGCTGGCGCGCTTTCTGCTGGAACGGTCGCTGACTGACGATGCCGTGCGCGTATTCCGTAGCGTCAATCGCCAGGCGCAGCTCAAATCAGCCGAGACAGGACAATTTATTTCGGGGCTGATGGCGGCGGGCAGATACGAACTGGCGCGAAAGCTGTGGGGGGAACTGGTCAGCCCTGACGGTCAGTCGTCGCTGATCTGGAACGGCGGGTTTGAAAGCGATGCGATCAGCGGACTCGGACAGTTTGACTGGGCGCTGAAGGACAGCGAATTTGCCTGGATCGGGATTTCAGGCGGCGAAGGTCACAGCGGCGCGCGCGCGCTCCGAATTGATTTTGCCGGGCGCGATACAACGCGCCTGAGTGATGAAATCAGGCAGATGGTGATTGTGCAGCCCGGCGCTGAGTACCGGCTTGAATGTTACGTCAAAACCGTCGGCCTTGATTCGCCTGAAGGCCCGCGCATACAGGTCAGCGGCAGCAAAGGTGAACTGGCCGCTTCTGAACCGGTGGCGAATGGCGACCGCGACTGGTCACTGCTGACCCTGAATTTCAAGGCTCCTGCCGATTCTCCGGTCGTGTTTGTCGGCATCCGGCGCACGCCGAAATTCAGTTATGACAAGCCAACCAGCGGCTCAGTCTGGTTCGATGATTTCAAACTGACGCCGTCTGAACCAGCCGGATCAGCGCAAGCCCGACGTTAACAGGAAGCGTGAATGAACAGCAGACTGGAACAACCCATCGTGATCGGACTCTTCAGTGTCGTGATTTTCACGGCGCTCTCTCACGGTGCGGTTGAACCCTGGTCGGTGGCCATTTTCAGACTGATGGTGACGCTGCTGCTGCTGCTGTGGGGCATCAGCGCGGTGATCGCAGGCGAACTGAAGGTTTCGATTCCGGCCACGCTGCGCCCGGTCGTGGCTTTCTGGGCGGTCGGACTGCTGCAATGTATTTCCTTCACTGATGCGACGGGCCGGGTTCGCTCGCTGTCGCTCAATGTGGCTGAAACGCGGGTGACGGTCACGACGTTCTTTTTCATTCTGGCGGCGGCCATTGTGGCGGCGAACTTTCTGACCGCGCGTGACCGCTGGCGAATGGTGGCGCGAACGCTGGTGATTTACGGGCTGGCCCTGGCGCTGTTTGCCATCGTGCAGGATTTCGCGTGGTCGGGCAGCTTTTACTGGATGAGGCAGCTTTCGTGGGAAGCGCCTTCGGCTTTCGGGCCGTTTGTCAATCACAATCACTTTGCCGGTTATGCCGAACTGCTGGCCCCGCTGCCGGTTGCATTGATTGTGACGCGGGCGGTGCGCGGGCCTGAGCGGTTGTTCTGCGGATTTGCGGCGGCGCTGATGGGCGTGGCGATTATTCTTTCGCTGTCGCGGGGTGGAATGATCAGCCTGCTCGCGCAACTGCTGATGATTGGTCTTTACAGTCTGCGACCGGCAAATGAGCGTCGTCAGGGCCGTGAACTCAACTGGAGGTTTGGCGGCATTGGACGTATTACGTCAGGGGGGACGGCTGTTTTATCAAGGGCCGGGGCAGTTGCCACCATCTCCATTGCCATTCTGATCGGCATCTTCTGGATTGATGCGGAACCGGTCATTCACCGGGTAACACGCGGTCAGGTGCTGGGCGGCGAAGCCACGCCGCAAACCGAAACATTCTTTTCAAGCCGGGGCTGGATCTGGCAGGACACGCTGGCGCTGATTCGTGACAATCCGGTTTTCGGAGTCGGGCTGGGTGCTTATCCGACAGCTTATCCGATTTACAGTCGCAGCGATGAACTCAATGTCAGTCAGGCGCACAACGATTATTTGCAGGTGCTGGCTGACAGCGGCCTGATCGGCGGCGTGCTGGCCGTCTGGTTTCTGATCGCTGTCTGGCGCGCTGTCAGACAGGGATTGCGGCAGCGCGACCCGCTCGGTTCAGGACTGGCGATTGGCGGCGGCATCGGCATGGCCGGACTGCTGATTCACAGTCTGGTTGATTTCAATCTTCAGTTGCCCTCGACCTCACTGCTTTTTCTGATTCTGACCGTCCTCGTTTCGCAGGTTGCAGCCTGCCCGCCGGACAGCACAGACCGGGGCCGCGAATATCCGACAGGCCATGAAAGCTGATGTGAGTTGAGATCGTTTTCAGGAGGTAGCGCGGAATGAACAAAGTAATCCTGCGACGAAAGCTGACTGTTTTATGCGGACTGTGGCTGGTTGTGTGCGGCTCAGCCCTGGCGCAGCAGCCGGAGCGGAGCAGCGCGCCCGTGCGTGAAAGAGCCGGGCAGGAAGTCGGCAGTTCATCGGGCGTCCTCGCTTCGACCGAAGCCGATTACCGCATCGGCATTGCCGATGTGCTGGATATTGAGATTGAGGATGCCCCGGAACTGTCAGGCCAGGTGCGCGTCAACAATGCCGGAAACATTGCGCTGCCGACGCCGCTCGGCATGCTCCGGGCCGATCAGTTGACCATTGAGGAACTCTCGTCCGCGATTGCCCGCCTGCTGCGCGAAAAGGATTATCTCAAGCAGCCGCGCGTCGTGGTTTCGGTCAGGCAGTATCTGAGCCGCTCGATCTTCATTCAGGGAGCGGTGCGGTCGCCGGGCGTTTATCAGATTGAAGGCCGCCCCTCATTGCTCAAGCTCATCATCCTGGCCGGAGGGCTGGCCGAAAATCACGGCTCCACCGCCTTCATCATCCGCGAAACCAAAAAGCCACAGGCTCAATCGCAGGCTCAGAACGCGACTGCCGCAACCGGCGCTGAAGCGGATCAGGAAGAGCATTACGAGTTTCTGCGCGCCAATATCAGCGGGCTGCTCAACGGAAATTTCGAGCAGAACGTGCTGATCTCGCCGGGCGACATCATCAACATTCCGCCCGCCGGTGTCTTTTTTGTCGGCGGCGAAGTGCGCAAGCCCGGTTCATTTGTGCTGAAGGATCGCACCACGCTGCGCCAGGCGCTGGCAATGGCCGAAGGGACGAATTTCAAGGCCGCGCTTAATCGCGGCGTGATCTTCCGCGAAGACCCGGCCACCGGACAGCGCAAGGAGATCAGGGTGGATGTTGCTGCCGTTCAGAACGGCAAGCAGGATGATCTGATCATTCAGGCCAATGATGTGATTATCGTCCCGAATTCAAAAAGCAAATCCGTCGGCGGCACGCTGCTCTCAACACTCGGCATGGCCGGTGTGCAGCGCGCCGTTCTGTTTCGCTGAGTATTTCGTCAAAGACCAGAGAATGACAGGTGAACGCCTCACCTGATGATTGTCAGATCGCTTTCGTGTGGTCGAAAGCCGCTTTGCCCCCCGCTGGAGTTTGTAATGCCTGACCTGAATGACCGCAGCCTTGTCCCCCTGAATAATCAGCTTCAGCCGGGAGGCAGTGCGCCTGGTGACCGCAGCCTCACCACCGGTTTTTATGAGCGCGAGGAAAGCATTGATCTGCGCGAATACTGGCGCAAGATTCGCAAGCACAAGTGGCTGATTCTGGTGCTGACCGTGATCGTCACCGGCATCGTCACCATTCAGGCTTACCGCACGAAATCGCTCTACCGCGCCGCGACGACGATTGAAGTCGGTCGGCAGAACACGGCGCTCATCAAGGACGGCGCGATCCTGCTGCCTTCGGGTGACAGCGATTCGATCAACACCCACATTCAGGTGCTGCAAAGTTATTCCGTGCTGGAATCAACGGCAGCCCGGCTGAAACTTGATCAGCGGCCACGCTTTATTGAAATCAATCAGATGAAATCGGGCTGGGAAGCCATCACCACGATTGCTGACCGCTTCAGATCCAGCCGCCCGAAACCCGCGCAGACTCCGGTTCCGCCGGTTAACGCGAGCGTCAGAAAAGCGAGCGGGCGGCCCGTCATCCTGCCTGAAGACAGCGCCCGGCTGGCTCCGATGGTCGCCGTGCTGAACCGCAATCTGACGGTTGAGCAGGTTCCGGGAACGCGCATCCTCAGCGTCTCCTTCACGCACACCGACCCGGCCATCGCGGTTGAAGTCGCTGAAACCATCGCGCAGGATTTCATTGACCGCAGCAGCGAAGTCAAAAGCGAGAGCTTCAGAAACACCTCGGAGTGGCTTGACCGCACGACCCGCGATCTGAAAGCCCGGATGGAAGAGGCCGAGCAGGCACTGGTGACTTACAGCCGCGAGCACAACATCTTCTCGACCAGCGGCGAAAAGGGCGGCGACCTGACGGCGGGCAAACTGGCCGACCTGCATTCGCAGGCGACCAAAGCCGAAGTGGAGCGGATTCTCAAGGAGTCGCTTTACGAAGAGGTCAGAAACGGGCGCGCTGACAAACTGCCCGAAGCCTTTGCCGATGCCAAAGTGTCGGCGTTGCAGCAGAAACTCAGCGAACTGACGGTGCAGGAAGCGCAGTTGAGCGTCAAATTCGGCTCAACCAATCCGGCGCTGATGGCCGTGCGGCAGCAGATCACTTCGATTGAAAAACAGATCGGTGAAAGCCGCGACATTTTGAAAGAGAAACTGAAGGCCGATTACGAACGCGCCATCCGCGAAGAAAAATCGCTCGGGGAAGCGCTCGACAAGGCCAAACTCGAAGCTTCGCGCCAGAATCAGGCGACCATTCAGTACAACATCCTCGAGCAGCAGGCGCAGATCACCAAGACGCTCTACAACGATTTTCTGCAAAAGACCAACCAGGCCAGCATCGCCAAGGCTGATTCAACCTTCAGCACTTCCAACATTCAGATCCTCGACCACGCGCGCATGCCCGGCGCTCCGGTCGGGCCGAACCGGCTGCGCGCCATTCTGATCGGACTGTTCCTGAGCCTGGTGGCGGGCGCGGGGCTGGCGCTGCTGATTGAATTTCTGGACAACACCATCAAAACGCCCGAAGACGTGGAGCGGCTGGTTCATCTGCCCACACTGGCGCTGATTCCGTCGCTGGCCCCGGCAACGGTGGTGCGCAAAACACGGCTGCTCGGCACGCGCGGCGCCCGGAACGGGAAGGATGAATTTGATACGAACATTGCGCTCTCGCCGGTCGGCTTCAATACGCTGGCCTCGCTCGATCCGCGTTCGTCAGGCGCTGAAGCCTACCGCGTGCTGAGAACTTCGATTCTGATGTCGTCTGCCGGTCAGCCGCCAAAGACGATTCTCTTTACCAGTTCGCAGCCGGGCGAAGGCAAATCAACGACCGTCATCAACACGGCGATTTCGCTGGCGCAGAATGGCGCGTCAGTGCTGATTGTGGATTGTGACCTGCGGCGTCCGAGCATTCACAAAAAGCTCGGACTCGGCAATCAGACCGGGCTGACCTCTTACCTGTCGCGCAGCATCAGCATTGACGACCTGATTCACCAGCTTGATCTGGTGCAGGATATGCCGATGGCCAATCTGTCGGTGGTGACCGCGGGGCCGATTCCGCCCAATCCGGCGGAACTGCTCGGCTCCGACCATATGCGCAAGCTGATGAGGCTCTTTGCCGATTGTTATGACCACATCCTGATTGACTCGCCGCCGATTGTGAACGTGACTGATCCGCTGATTCTCTCCGGCATGACCGATGGCGCGATCCTGCTGATTCACGGCGGCAAAACCTCGCGTGAGACAGTGCGCCGCGCACAGCACGAACTGGCTTCGGTCGGCGCCAGAATCTTCGGCGTGGTGCTCAATAACCTCAATCTGCGGCGCGAAGGTTACGAGTATTACTATTACCACCGCTACTACTCGAAGTATTACTCTGATTCAGAACGGGCGCAGTCATAAGCTGTCAGGGTGGTTTCCGGCTGCTGCCATCTGCCTGCGCGCAGGCCTCGCATGCTGAAACAAGACCAGTCACCTGCCCGGTCATCACGCTGGCGGCGCATTCTGCTGCTGACAGCGGCGCTGCTCGCGCTGCTCTGGTTTCTGCTGCCGCCGCTGCTGACGTTTGCGGCCCGCTGCCTGATTCGGACTGATGAACTGCAACCGGGCGATGTCGTCGTGGCGCTGAGCGGTGATCCGCGCTGTTTGCGAGAACGTGAAGCGGCTGAACTTTACCGGCGCGGGCTGGCCCGCAAAATTATTGTGGGCGGCGTTGCTTATGCCTGGGGGATACACACGGGCGAAGCCGCAAAGCGTTACCTGCAAAGCCTGGGCATTCCTGAAAGTGATGTGCTGGTAATCAATGATGCCTGGAACACGCGGGTTGAGGCTGCCGGGATTGTCGCGCTGATGAAAGAGCAGGGGTGGCGCTCGGCCATTGTCGTGACCGATCCGTTTCATTCGCGGCGGGCAATGCATACGGTTGAGCGGGCCGCGCCGGAACTGAAATTTTATTCAGCGCCGATTCCGCCTGAGCGCGCGATGTGGCATCCCGAAAGGTGGTGGACGCGGCGCAGTGACGGCTGGCTGACGGTGCGTGAATTCATCGCCTGGGGCAACACGCTCGCGGGAGGCCTGAAGTGAAACGCTCCGGGATGCGTCGGCTGGCGCTCGCACTGCTGCTGTTGCCGTTGATTGCGCTCATCATCTTTTTTTCGCTGCCGGGGCTGCTGATCAGCGAGCCGCGCACAACGGCTTCGGATGTCATCATTCACCTGGCGATCTCACCGCATTCTGATGCCGATTCATATGTCGCCTCACTTTACCGGCAGAAAGTCGCAGGCCGCATCCTCTGTGTCAGTTCGCCGATTTCCTGGGAAGTTTATCCGGCTGATTATGCCCGGCAGCATCTGATTGAACTTGGTGTGCCGCCTGAAGCCGTGCTGACGCTGCATCAGCCGATTGCGGCCTGTGAAGCGCAAAACCTGCCGCGCCTGGTCGAATTCGTCAGCAGCAATGGCTGGCGCACGGCGACGCTGGTCGTCAAACCTTCCGACAGTCGCGCCACTGCCCGGCTGGTCGGACGTTATTTCAACCGGGCGGGCATTGCGACCGCTGTGACATATTCACCGCAGGATGACGAATCGCTCAAATCGGGCTGGTGGCGCACTCACTGGAAAGCGCAGCAGATGATTGATGCGGCGGCAAACGTCGCGCTGGATGCGCTCTACCCTGAATGCTGGTAACGGTCAGCGCCTGGTGCTGACTCACTTCCGTTTGGTAAATCCACATCAAGCAGGTCGGAGGTTGTCATGAGTTTTCTGACTCGCAAAGTTCATTACTTTTTCTTTTTAGTCGCAGTGCTGACGGTGATGGCAGTGATGACACCGGTTGTGTCGGCGCAGTCTCAGGTGACGGTCGTCAATGCCGCCAGTTACGCCAGCGATCTGAAGGTCACGCCTGGTTCGATTGCAGTGGCTTTTGGCGCTTTCAAAACGCAGAACGATCAGAATTACTCGGCGACATCCACACCGCTGCCAGTGACGCTTGGCGGTGTCTCAGTCAATGTTGGCGGGGCCGCTGCCGCACTGTTTTTTGTCGGCAAAACACAGATCAACTTTCTGGTGCCTGCGACTGCAGCGGCAGGAAACGCGACGATCACTGTGACGAGTTCTGATGGTTCGACCCAGAGCGGCACGTTCACCATCACGCAGGCTGCGCCGGGAATTTTTTCTGCGCTCTCGGATGGCAAGGGCACGGCGGCGGCGCTGACGACTTTTGACGGCGTGGCTTATCAGCTTACGGCCAATGCTGACGGCTCGCCGCGCGATGTGGACGCCGGAATCAGAACGCGGCCCAATTACCTGGTGCTTTACGCCACCGGCATTCGCACCACGCCTGCTGCGAATCCGAACGACGGCAACGGCGTCGCGGAATCGGTGCGGGTCACGATTCAGGGCGTGCCGTGTGAAGTGCCTTATGCCGGGCCGCAGGGCGGTTTTGCCGGACTCGATCAGGTCAACGTGACCATTCCGCCGGGACTGGTGGGATTCGGTTCGGTGATTGTGCAACTGACCGCAAACGGTGTTGCGGCCAACCCGGTGACGATCAAAATCGGCGGGGTGATTCCGATTGTTTCGACCCAGGCCATCGCAGCGGGCCAGACCATCAACGGGTCGCTGACCATTACCGATCAGATTCAGAAAGGCCCGGCTGGCAGCACCGGGTCATATTTCTTCGATGCTTTTCGTTTTACCGCAGCGGCCAATACCTCGGTGCTGCTCGATATGCGTTCAAGTCAGGTTGACGCGACGATTCTGCTCTACAAAGTTGAATCCGGCGGCGCACTGACCTATGTCGCGGCTGATGATCAGTTCGGCGGCCTCGGCAATGGCCGGGGCGAAAACAACAATGCCCTGCTGCTGACGGTACTGACTCAGGCTTCTGATTATCTGATCTTTGCGACCACTGCCGATGTCAATCCGAATGGTGTTGGTGATTACACGCTGACCTTCAGAACCGGAGTCATCACGCCGATCAGTTATGCCGCCAATCCGATCAGCGCCGGCATCAACACCACCGACATTCAGACTTCAGCCGGTGATTACCTGGATGCTTACTGGTTTCAGGGCGCGCAGGGCGATAACGTCCGGATCACGATGACCTCAACCGCGACCGGCTTTGATTCCGCCCTGTTTCTGAACAAACGCAGCGGCGACCGGCTGCAATATGACGACAACAGTGCTGGCGGATTCAACGCACAGATTACGCAGACGCTGCCTGAAGCCGGTGTGTACATCATCATCGCCACGCCGTTTGAGCCAAACCGGGCCGGAGCCTATTCACTTACCGTAGCGAAACTCAACGGCGCTCCGGCAGAACTGGCGAACGGCGGGAATGAAACAATGCAAACGCTGCCCGCCCGCACCGGCGCTGAAAATAACTTCGGGCGCGGCTCAAACTTTGCCCGCTTTGCGCTGCGCCGCATCGTCGGGCCGGACGAGCAGCAGTAAAACCTGAACGAACCGGAAATAATTCAGCCCGGAAGTTCGACAGGCTGCCAGCCTGTCGAACTTCCGGGCTGAATCAATTTTGAATCACGGCCAGATTCTCAGCCGCAATCTGCTTCAGTTGTCGCTGCCGTCATTGAGCGGCGTGATGGCGTCGGGCGCGTCTTTCTGCCGCTCGTCAAGGTGATCCTTCAGCTTCAGCAGCGGCACGCCGTCCTGCAGCCATTTCGGCGCAGGTTTGCCCATCAGGTGATGGTCAAAAAATTCCTTCATCCGCACGGTGTAATCCTTCATATTCGCGGGCACGCGCAGACCGTGATTTTCGCCCTTGTATTGCAGCATCACGACCGGCTTCTGCATCCGGCGCAGCGTGCTGTAATACTCGATGCCCTGCGTGAAATCCACCGCGCCGTCCTTGTCGTTGTGCAGAATCATCAGCGGAGTCTTCACGTTCTTCGCATGCCAGATCGGTGAATTGCGGATGTAGGCTTCGGGAACTTCGACGGGACTGCCGGTGAAGCGGCCCTGGCTGCTTTCAAAGATGGACATATTGCCGCTGCCCGTGTTCCAGTAAATCAGGTTGTACATCGAAATCATATCGGTCAGCGGCGCGCCCGCAATCGCGGCTCTGAAGGCATCGGTCTGCGTGATCGTGAAGGCCGTCTGATAGCCGCCCCACGAATGACCGTGCAGCGCGACGTGATCCTTGTCCACCACGCCTGTTTCAATCGCTGCCTTCAGCGCAGGCAGAATGCACCACACTGCCGACATTCCCGGATCGTTGACCTTGTAGGTAATGTCTGGCATCAGCACCGCATAACCGTTGCTCGTATAGACCGACTTGTTGAAGCCGTTCGCCGTCGGCTGTGTGTAAGCGTTCAGTCCCTGCGAAAGTTTTTCGTAGATGTAAACAACGGTCGGATAGCTTTTGCCGGGCTGATAATTCGCGGGCAGAAACAGCGCGCCCTGCAGTTTGTCGCCTTTGGCGCTGGTGTACTCAATCAGCTTTGAACCCGACGACCACAAAAAGTCTTTTTGCTGCGGATTGGCGGTTGTGATCTTCCGTCCGTTGCTGAGCGAAGCGTCAGCGAGGTAATAATCCGGGTAATCCTGATAAGTTTCGCGGGTGAAGAAATAGGCTTCAGCATTCTTCGCTTTCATCAGCCCTGAATACTGCGCGTCATCCCACGCGAGCATTTTTGCTTTGCCGTTCTCAAGGCGCGCAATGCCGCCTTTCTTCGTCCATTCGCCGTAAGCGCGCAGGTAAACCGGAGCCGTCAGGTCAATGCCTTTTTCGTCAGGATCAAGCCGGAAGCGCATCTGGTAACGAATGCGATCCTTCTTTCCGTTCACGGTCAGGTTGACTGCCTGGCCGCCGTGAACCGGCACGTTCCAGACATCCCAGTTGTCAGTCAGCAGCACCGATTTGCCATCCTTTGTCCAGCCCATCACCTGCGTCGGAGGTTTGACGACGTTGTGATCGTCCTCTTCGTTGACAAAACTGGTCGGCACTCTGGCCGTAATGTTGTGCGACTGACTGGCGGTCATGTCGTAAGTGAAGAACTGCCCGTCATCGTAATAAAGAAAGTGCGTGCCATCGGGCGAAGGCCCGAATGACCAGCGATTCTTTTTGACAGCCAGTTTGCGCGCGCCGGTTTTCAGATCAATGACGTAAAGATCCTGATAGCGGCGGCCATCGAGGTTGCCCATCAGTTCGTAATCGCGCTGATCGTAGCCGATGGCGTACATCTGTTTCGGCGCTGCCGTGACCTGGCGCAGTTCTTCATCGGCCAGGCGAATGAATTTCCTTTCTGCCACGCGATAGATTGAAAGATAGCTGAAGTTTTTATCGCGTCCTTCTTCGACCTGCTGCTGCGGCTGCATTCGTTTGTCCTTCCAGTGCCACAGCACCAGATCGGGCTTTTCAGCTTCGTCTTCGGGTTTCTTCATCGCTGCCGCGTCGGGCTTTGCTTCGCCGTCTTTGGGCTTATTGCCGGGTGTCTCTTTTTTCTTTCTGACTTCGTGAATGCCGAACAGCACCGCGCTCAGATCGTCAGTCCAGGACGGATTGCGATTCGGGCTGATCGTCAGGCCAGCCGGAAACGATTTGTCCTCGCGCGGATCAAAGATGGTCTTTTGCGGAGTTGCCGCCGTGAAGTTGAAAGCCACCACGCTGTAAAGCTTGTCTTCCCACGCCTTGTCCTCAATGCCTTTGACGGCGGCGAGGGCATCGCCTTTTTCAGTCCAGTTGAGGCCTTTGTAAGCAGCCTTGTCGCTGTCGAGCGGCAGCACTGCGCCCGTCGTCATATTGCGCGCCTGAATGCCGTTGCCGCTCTTTTCGGCAGCATCAATCGTCCACGCGCACCAGTCGCCTTTTTTATTGAAGGCGAAATCAGCCACGTTGCCGATGTTGAGCTGATTGCCCGAAGCGAGTTCGTAAAGCAGCAGATCAGAACCTGTGGGACGTTCAGGCGCGGGCTGTCCCGTGGCGGGCGCAGCGGCAGGCGGCGGGCCTGCGGGTTCTGCGCCGTATTTGTGCAGCGCCAGCCACGCCGCGTTTTCACCCGAAAAGGCGAAGCGTTTCACCTTCTCAAAGTCGGTCTTCTTTTCAGTTGCCAGGTTGATCAGCGTGACTTTGTTCTGAAGCGGCTTGCGCTCTTTTTTGAGCCGCTTTGCTTCTCTGAAGCCCGGATAAACAGTAAAGGCGAACCATTTTGAATCTTCAGAAAAACTCAGTTCACGCGACACCGGGCCTTCAGCAAACGGATTGCCGCCAAAGGCCGGAGCTTCGCCAACAGAGAAGCGCCATTCCTTACCGTCGCTGATGCGGCGCAACACGACTTCGCCATCGCCTTCAGCGGGCGCAAGCCGATGCGCAAACCATTGCCCGTCATTTGAAACAACGGGCGCAGCGATGCGCTTCCAGGCCAGAATGTCCTTCAATTCAATCGGGCGCGGCGTGGCGCTCTGAGTGTTTGCTTTTTCCTGCCACAGCGGCATGGAAAAAGTCGGATTGAGCGCGATGATGAACGCAAAGGTGAGCAGAACGATACGATGCTTTCTCATGGCAAAGCCTCCTGAACGAGTGTGGTGAAGATCGAGAAGAATGTGGCTGTAAATCAGTCAGGAGAGATGACGGAACAAACGGAAATAACGAAACAGACGGAACAGACGGAAACAGCGCAACTCAATGACTGAGGCTGTTTCCGTCTGTTCCGTTATTTCCGTTTGTTCCGTCATCTCTTCTTCAGTGTCAGAACAACAGCTTCAGTCCGAATTGAATGTGTCGCGGGCTTTGCGCCGAACTGATGCGGCCAAAGCCGGGCGAGCCGACGAAATTATCCGGCAGATCGAAATTCGGATGATTGAACAGATTGAATGCTTCGGCGCGAAATTGCAGTCTGACGCTTTCAGTCAGCGCGATGTTTTTGAGCAGCGAGAAATTGACATTCACATAACCCGGCCCGTCCAGAATGTTGCGGCCCGCGTTGCCGAAGCTGCCAAACGCAGGCGTCACGAACGCGGCGGTATTGAACCATTTGTCCGGCGTGGGATTCGACAGCTTTGCATTGCCGGTCAGATTCGGACGGTCATTTGCGCCAAAGCCGAGATTGGCGCGGCCTGTGTTGCTGTTGTCAATTTCAGGCAGCAGCGCGACGGTGAACGGGCGGCCCGTCTGCGCGGTAATGACACCGAAAGTCTGCCAGTCGCCAAAGAGAGCCGAAGCCCATCCCGCATTACTCAGCCAGCGGCGACCGTGCCCGAACGGAAAATCATACGAGTAACTGACTGACAGCCGGTGCCGCACATCGAAGTTCGACCTGCCGCGTTCGGCATTGACGTTGTAACTGTCCTGCGGAAAGTTCGGATCGCCCGCGCTTGTGAAAAAGCCCGAAGCGTTGTCGAGCGATTTTGACCAGGTGTATGCACCGAACAATGACAGCCCGAAATCGAGCCGCTGCTGAAAACTCAGTTGCAGGCTGTGATAGGTTGAGTTGGCCCGCGATTCGAGCATCGTAATGTCATCAAAAAGCGGCACCGGACGCAGGTTCGGAAACTGCACCGCCGGACGCGGCTGATTGATGTCGCGCGCGGTGAGCAGCTTTGTGCCCTTTGAAGCCACGTAAGCGGCTTCAAAGAGGCGGTTCCGGCCAAACTGCTGCTGCACGCTCAGATTCCAGTGTTGCAGATAAGGCGTGCGCAGGTTGCGCTGAAAGGCCAGCGCCGAACGCGGCAGGTTGCTGCCGGGGAACGGATTGAAGAGCGTCAGGAATGACTGCTGCGAAGTGATGTTCAGCCCGAAGTCATAAAACGGCGCATTGAAATACAACGCTTCGCCCGGCGCTAAGGCTGACTGATCATAAAAGACGCCGTAACCCGCGCGCAGAACTGTATTGCCGTTTCGGAGCGGCGTCCACGCCAGACCAACGCGCGGCGCAAGGTTGTTGTAATCGGCTTCATAACCGCTGCGCGGCATGCCGTTCGTGCCAACGTGAACGAGTGATTTGGTCGCCGGGTCGTAAAGATTCGCGCGGTCTTCAGCATCAACCGCCGGGCTGTTGTATTCGTAACGCAAGCCCGCATTCAGCGTCAGGCGCGGCGTCACGCGCCAGCCGTCATTGACGAAGAAGTTGTAACTCTTTGTGCGCAGGTGCTGGTAGTTGTTTACTTTCGCAAATCCGGTCACAGTCGGAAAACCGAGCAGCAGATCAGCGAGCGGGTTCTGCGTAATCAGCCCGGTGAAATTGAGCAGCCCGCGTGATTGCACGTCACGATAACCATTCTGCTGACTGGCGCGAAATTCAAAGCCGAACTTGAACAGATGCGCGCCGCGTGAATAAGTCGCCGTGTCGAGCGCCTGATAAGTATTCGTCACGCTGTGCTGCGGATTGTTGTATTCGTCACCGAGCGCCGAAAAGCCGATGACCGAAACGAAGCTCAGGCCGTAATCGCGCTGATTGCCTGAAACTTCAGGCAGCCCGACCTGCTGATTGATGCTGCGGCCCTGATTTTCGTGAAACGAACCCGCCGCCACGCGGTTGTAAGCGAAGCGCACTTCGTTGAGCAGCGCGGGCGAAAAGATGTGCGTTTCGCTGAGCATCGCATTCTGACCACGACGCGGCACATTGGTTCCGAAGCCGGGAATCTGCGCGAATGACGGCCCTGAGAACGGTTCGTAAAGATCGCGGTCGGTGAAACTGTAACGCGCCGTCACGAGCGATGACGGCCTCAGCGTGTGATTGACGCGCACATCAAAGTGGTCGTTGCGGTCGCGCTGCGTCGGCGATGAAACGAAGTTCTGAAAAGGCACATTGCGATTCGGCAGCGGATACAGCGCGGCGAGTTTGAGGCCGACCGGATTGAGAAACGGGGCCGGAATTTTTTTATCAGTGAATGGCTGCTGCGTGAAGATGTTGATCGGGCCGGGCAGGAAGCTCTGCGAAAAATCGCCGTTGCGTTCAGCGAGCGTCGGCACATTCGTCACGCGCGTAATGCCCTGGCGTTCGCGGCGGCCTTCGTAATCGGTGAAGAAAAATGTGCGGTCAGCCCTGAGCGGCCCGCCGAATGAAAAGCCGAACTGATTGCGCTGATACTTTGGCGCGGGTTCATTCGGCAGCGCGAAAAAGTTGCGCGCATCGAGCGCCGCGTTGCGAAAGAATTCATAAGCCGTGCCGTGAAAGCGATTCGTGCCTGACTTCAGAATGACGTTGACCTGCGCGCCGCCGTTGCGCCCGAATGAAGCGTCATAGCCGTTGGTCACGATTTCGAATTCCTGCACGGCATCAACCGGAGGACGAACGCCGGGCGTGTTGAGTTTCGGGTCCACGTTGTAAACGCCATCAAGCAGAAAGTTGGTCGCATCCTCGCGCGCGCCGTTGACGCTGAAAGCAAAATCACCGCGCACCGAACCGGCTGAACCCGGCGCAGCAGGCACGGCTCCGGGCACGAGCAGGCTCAGTTCCAGAAAGTTGCGCCCGTCGAGCGGCAGCCCGGCAATCTCGCGGTTCTCAATCACCGCGCCAATGCTCGCCGAATCCTTTTTGATCTGAGTGCGCGGGGCAGTGATCGTTTCAGTCACTTCGAGTCCGGCCACATTCATTGTCAGGTCGAAGCGGAATTCCTGATTCACGCGCAGCGTGATTTCGGTTTCGTAGTGCCTGAATCCAGGCTTGTCAATTTTGATCAGGTAACTGCCCGCTGGCAGCAGCGAAATAATGTATTCACCGCTGTCGCTGCTGACTGCCGTGCGCGATTCGCCGGTGCCGGAATGTGAGACCTGAACCTTCGCGCCAGGGATGGATTGTGAATTGGCATCAGTCAGCCGTCCGCGAATCACGCCGCGATGAATCTGCGCGAAGGCAGACGAAGCTGACAGCAGCACGATCAGAAAAAAAGACAGAGTCAGGGCGAGTTTTGTTTTCACGACAGAGCGTCTACTCCTTGCTGGATGTGAATTGATAACAGACAGGAAGCGTCCGGATTGCCCGGTGACAAAAGTATCAAACGGAAAGTCTTTGCTGCCGGTTCCCGGATTGTCGCGGCACAGGCAAACCGGCAGTCCCGTCTCATTCTCCATTCTCCATTTTCAATTCTCAATTCTCAATTATTCTGCACTCTGCGCTGGTGAATTGTTTTATTGCAAAGCAATGGAGAATTGAAAATGGAGAATGGAGAATGGTTCTGCTCAACTGCGCTTCTCCATTTCCTGATCGCGCAGGACGCGGCGCAGCACTTTGCCGACGGCGCTTTTCGGCAGGCTGTCGGTGATGACGATGTGGCCGGGCCATTTGTATTTGGCGAGGCGCGTGCTGCAATGTTCCTTCAGTTCGTCTTCAGTGGCCTGCGCGCCGGGTTTGAGCACGACGAAGGCTTTGACGACTTCGCCGCGATATTCATCAGGCACGCCGATAACAGCGGCCTCAAGCACTGCCGGATGCGTAAATAATACGTCTTCGACTTCGTTCGGATAGACGTTGAAGCCGCTCACGATCAGCATATCCTTCTTGCGCTGGACGATGTAAAAGAAGCCGTCTTCATCCATCCGCGCCACATCGCCCGTGTAAAGCCAGCCGTCGCGCAGCGTCTGCGCCGTTTCGTCAGGCCGGTTCCAGTAACCTTTCATCACCTGCGGGCCGCGAATGCAGAGTTCGCCCTCTTCGCCAACTGCGACTTCGCGCTCGCCTGTTTCGAGGTCAACGATTTTGCATTCAGTTGCGGGAATCGGCAGGCCGATGCTGCCGGGCTTGCGTTTGCTGAGCGTCGGCGTTGAATGCGTGACCGGCGAAGCTTCAGTCAGGCCGTAACCTTCATAAAGCATCTGGCCGCTCATCTTCTCAAACTTCTCGATGATTTCAACCGGCAGCGGCGCTGAACCGCTGTTGAAGCGGCGCACCCTGTCGAGTCCGACGTGCTTTGCTTCAGGATGATTGACCATCGCCACAAACAATGTCGGCACGCTTGGGAAAAATGTCGGCTGATATTTTCTGATCGCTTCAAGCAGCAGGTTCACATCGAATTTCGGAATCTGAATCTGCATCGCGCCCTGCCACGTGCCGACGAGAATGCCGACCGTCTGACCGTAAATGTGGAAGTACGGAATGACCATCAGGTAACGTTCATTGCCCGGCTGGCTCAGGCCGTGCGACCACAGGTAAGACTGAATCGTGTTTGAGAACAGGTTGTGATGCGTCAGCATCGCGCCTTTCGGCACGCCCGTTGTGCCGCCGGTGTATTGCAGCACGGCGATGTCTTCAGCGGCATTGATTTCAACGCGCGGCAGATCGGGTTCGCTGACTCCGGCAATCAGCTTGGTAAATGACAGCGTGCCTGCGGGCGCGGCAGCGGCAGCGCCGGGCTGCGCTGAATATTCCGCGAGGCTGGTGGTGATAACGGTTTCGATCAGCGTGTCGGTTCCGATTGAAGCAATCAGTGGCGCGAGCAGATCGAGCGCGATGATGATTTTCATCCCGGAATCTCTGGCGACGACTTCGACTTCGCGCGCGGTGTAGGTCGGATTGATGTTGGTGACAATCGCGCCCAGGCGCACGATGGCAAAAAAGCTGACGATGTATTGCGGACAGTTGGGCAGCATCACGCCCACGCGGTCGCCCTTGCTGACGCCGAGTTTTGATAACGCGGTGGCGAGCCTGTCCACCTGCGATCTGATTTCACCGAAAGTCAGTTGTGCATCAAGAAAAGCCGTTGCCGGACGCTCGCGGTAAAGGCTCGTGGCAATCGAAAGAATGTTGTAAAGCGGCTGCTGCGGAAACGTGGTCGTGGCCGGAACCCAGTAATCATAATTCTTCAGCCAGGGTTTCTGTGCGTAGACGGATTGTTCACTCATAAGTACGGGAAGAGGTCAGCAAGAGAGATGACGGAACACACGGAAATAACGGAACACACGAAAAGCTTCACGGCTTGTCCGCTTCCGTCTGTTCCGTTATTTCCGTGTGTTCCGTCATCTCTCTTCATCATTTCAGACAATTCAGACAATGGTTGTGCCGCCATCAACGACGATGGTTTGTCCGGTGATGTAATTTGACGCGGCTGCTGCGAGAAAGACGGCGACGCCTTTGAGTTCGCCTTCGCGTCCGACGCGGCGCATCGGAGACGCCGCGACAATCGTGGCTTCAACCTGATCAATGATTTTTTCAGTCATGCGCGACGGAAAGAAACCGGGCGCAATCGCGTTGACGCGAATGCTGTGCATTGCCCATTTCGCGGCCAGTTCTTTGGTCAGCGCAATCAGGCCGCCTTTCGCTGCAACGTAAGCTGCCGTATGCAGCCCTTCGGGCAGCGTGCCGACGAGGCCTGAAATCGAAGCGACGTTGATGATGCGCCCGTACTGCTGCCGGATCATTTCACGCCCGGCGGCCTGGCAGAACAGAAAAGCGCCCGTCAAATCAATATCAAGCACCATCTGCCATTTCTCAAGCGGCAGTTCTTCGGCGGGCTGGCCCCACGTCACTCCGGCGTTGTTGACGAGAATATCAACTTTGCCGAAGGCCTCGACCGTTTGCGCGACGACCTTCTGCACATCTTCGGCTTTTGCGACATCGCACAGCGCGCCTTCGCATTTGAAGCCGCGTGATTTGAACTCTTCGACTGCGGGCGCGAGCCACTGTTCGCGGCGGGCCACGAGCATCAGCGCGCAACCGGCTTCAGCCAGCCCTTCAGCCATCTCCAGCCCCAGCCCGCGCGAGCCTCCGGTGACCAGCGCAACCTGGCCCGACAGATCGAACAGATCATTCAGCTTCCTCATTGAATTGTCGCCTCCTGAAAGAATGGAATAAAAACTGCGGTGGGCGGGATCGTATCTCAGATTGCACTGCTTGAAAAGCGGCCCGCCGTCGCACAGACTTCCAGGCAGGCGGCAACTGAATTTCAGATCACAGGGAGGAAGCAGATGTTCGATTTTTCGCAGCGTGTAGTCGTCATCACCGGCGCGGCTGGCAATCTGGGCACCGCCGTCGCGCAATCCTTTCACCGGGCCGGAGCGCAAATGGTGCTCGTTGATCGCGGCGCTGACCGTTTGCCACGACTGTTTCCCGAACTTGCCGGTTCATCAGCTCACTTTCTGGCAACCGGCGTTGACCTGGGCGATGCCGCTTCAGTTGAGGCGATGGCGGCTGAAGCGGTGAAACGGCTGGGCCGGATTGATGTCCTCGTCAATACGGTCGGTGGTTACAGGGCCGGAACGCCCCTGCACGAAACTCCGGTTGAAGACTGGGATTTTATGCTCAGCCTCAATGCGCGTTCGGTCTTTGTGGCTTGCCGCGCCGTCGTTCCGCACATGCTCCGGCAGGGCGGCGGCAAAATCATCAACACCTCATCGCGGGCGGCTTTCAGCGGCGAGGCCGGAGCGGCGGCCTACAGCGCCTCAAAGAGCGCCGTGCTGCGCCTGACCGAAAGTCTGTCCGCTGAACTCAAAGCTCAGGGCATCAACGTCAACTGCGTGCTGCCGGGGATGATCAATACGCCGCAGAACCGCGCTGCGATTCCAGACGCCGATTACAGCCGCTGGGTCGAACCTGAAGCACTGGCTGACGTGATGCTGTTTCTGGCGTCGGATTATGCGCGGGCAATTCACGGCGCGGCAGTGCCGGTTTACGGCCTGAGTTGAACGAAGTGAAACCCGGTTGAAGCCCGTCTGGCAAACGAAGAAAGAATCAGCCGGATCAGCAAATATGGTTGGATAAGTTGGTGCATTCCAACTGAAGTCCGGGTGTCGGCCATCTCTGATACAAATGAAAAATGAATTGCGCAGAAATCGCCGGGCCGGAGTCTGAGGCTGCGGGGCGATGGCTGAAAGCTGACCTGAGTTGTCACGCCGAATGGGTGCCAGCTCAGAGACGGCTGCGCGGAATAAGGGATGGCGTTGTCCGACACAACAAGTACGGACTGGAACACATGACAGGACAGGAGCATCTGCTGACCAGGCTGCCTGACCGCGCCAGCGTTTGTTTGCCGGAAAAGCATTCATCGCTGCTGTCTTCTGCCGCCGCAGAATTTCTGACCGGGACGACTGAAGCGGCAGCCGGACAGCGTAAACCCAAAGAAGTCTGGGAACCACCGGAAACAGCGTGGCACCGCGTCGAGGGCATCCCGAATTTCATTGCGTCTTCACCCGGCCTGCGCCAGATTCTCAACCGCATCATCAGGGCCGGCGCAAGTCAGAGTCCCGTGCTGATTACGGGTGAAACCGGAACGGGCAAGGAACTGCTGGCCCGCTTCGTGCACCTGCATAGCGAACGGCGTCAGCAGCGGCTGGTCGTTTTCAATTGCGCCGGGCTGGTCAGGGAGATGGCTGAAAGCCAGTTGTTCGGCCACCGCCGGGGCAGCTTTACCGGAGCCATCAGCGATTATCCGGGGCTGATTCGCGCGGCTGAAGGCGGGACGCTGTTTCTGGATGAAATCGGTGAACTGAGCCTGGAGCATCAGCCCCGGCTGCTGCGCTTTTTGCAGGAAGGCGAAGTGCTGCCGCTTGGCGCGACTGAACCGGTCAGAGCCAGCGTGCGGCTGATTGCCGCAACCAACCGCCATCTGGAAGCCGAAGTCGAGGCCGGACACTTTCGGGCCGATCTTTATTACCGGCTCAATGCCATCAGAATTCACCTGCCGCCACTGCGCGAACGGCGCGAAGAGATTCCCTGGCTGATTGCATACTACCTTGATTATTACTGCCGACAGTCCGGGCGTCGCCGCCTGGCGCTGAGCCGCGAAGCCGTCAGCCGGATGCTGGCTTACGGCTGGCCGGGCAACGTCCGCGAATTGTGTTATGAGGTCGAACGGCTGGTGCTGTTTGCCGATGACGGCGAAATCATCAGGCCGGAACACCTCTCGCCCGCCATTGCGCAATCCGGTGAGGCGCGCACCGCGACGGCTGAGCCGCTGATTGATGAAGCTCTGACCCTGGCCGAAAACCTCGACCGCATGGAAAAGCGCATGATTGAGCGCGCGCTGTCCCGGTACGGCGGCAATCTGTCGCAGACGGCCAGAGCTTTGGGCATGACGCGCACCGGGTTACGCAAGGCCATTGCGCGACTCATTACCAGTCCTGCGATGACGGCTTCGTCGGTCTGCGCGGGTGGCGACTGAGTAATCACCTGTGTGAACGCAGTAACCAGTCAGCCATGCAACTCAGTTCTCAATGTTTATTTTGACCCGCAGGGCAGGGGCAGCCGAAAGCAATGATTACTGCGTAACCACTTCGCCATTGCCAGTTCATGACGAGGACAACAGCGCTGGCAGAATCATTCGCTTGTGTGTCAAAGGGTTGATCGCCGATTGCCGGGGCGAGTCGAAATCCGGAACGAAAATTGACTGTCGGCAGGCGGGGCATAACTTAAAGTTTCTCAGATTTCTCACACGGCAGACAGCGTCATTGGGATCACGCGGTAAGATTGCTGTCATCGGTCGTCATCAGGACTACTCCAACTGGTCCTCAGTCTGAACAATAGTTTTCAAGCCAGCTACAGGCAAATCATCAGGCCGGTCAGGGGCCGGAAATGAAGTCTGATGGCTGAAGGGAAGTCTGTCTCAACCGCAGATTTGGGACGTGGCGCCCTTTGGTCAGGACTCTGGTTTGTCAGACAGCCGGAGATACGTGAAGTCCACACTGCCGTTTGAGGGGCAGCGCAGGGCGAAGTCTGCCTTCGCATCGCCGGATCACAATCCATCAGAAAGCAGAAAGGTGAAGGATCAAAATGAAGAGGGTTACCATCTGGATCACTGTTATTTCAGTGCTGATGCTGTTGTCATTCCTGACTGTTCAGGCACGCCGTCACAGCGCGGGCAGCAGTTCAGTGCGCAACGCTGTGGCCGCAGTCACGCAGCCGGTGCGGGCAACCGCAGGCAAAGCGGTGTCCCGAACGGCTCCGACCGGTCGTGAGCGCGAAATCGTGACCGATTACGCGGGCGCGCAGGCGCATCTGGCGGCGGGCAACGAAGCTCAGCCGCTGGCCCTGGCGGCGGGCGATCTGGACGGCAATGGCGCCGAGGATGTGATTGCTGCTTATCGCAGTCCGGCTGGCGGCCTGATCGCCATTCATCGCGGGCTGGTGTCGCGCGGCGCAGCGCAGCGGTCAGACGTGCCCTTCGAGCCGACGGCTGAAGTTTACAGTGTTCCGGTCAATCCTCAGTTTGTGGCGGCGGGCGATTTTGACGGCGATGGCCGCAGCGATGTCATTGTTACGGCGCGTGGCAGCAACACGCTCTTTCTGCTTTCAGGCGACGGTCGCGGAAGACTCGGCGCTCCGACAGTGATCGAATTGCCGGGCGCAGTGACCGCCATGTCCGCCGGTGAAATCAACCGCCTGGATGGTCAGCCCGAAGTCGTCGTCGGCGTGATGGCCTCAGGCAAACCGCAACTGCTCATCTTTGCCGCGCCGCAGGGCGCGCTCAAAGGCAAACCCGAAACTATTGCCCTGACAAGCGAAGCCGCGAGCCTGACGCTCAGCCGCCTGGATGACGATCACCTGATTGATATTGTGGCGGGCAGCAGCCGCAGCGTGCAGATCATTCACGGATGGGAGCAGTCGCAGGGTGACGCCAGCAAAGCCGTCGTCGAACAGATTCCGCTGCCGTTTCGCAGCACCGCGCTGGCCGTCGGCGATTATTCAGCCACCCACCGCCGGGCATTGGCGCTGCTGACTGAAGATGGCACCGTGCGGATGCTTGAACGGACTGAAAAACAGGTTGGCAAATTGCGCACGCAGGCCTGGGAACCGACCGCCAGCATCAACAGCTTTGTGCCGGGCACCGGCGCGGCGGGGTTGCTGGTTGCAGTGCCATCGCAGGAAGGAACCGGCGAAGACCTGATGGCCGGCAGCGCACTGAGTCGTCGCCTGCAAAAACTGAGCGCGTCGGGCAGGACAAACCGCGCCGCCCTCGCTGAAGCTGCGCCGGAAGCCAGAGGCGCGGAATCAGCCTCTGCCGGAATGAGGGTTTCAGAGTCGGTTGATCTGAGCGGCGAAACCGTCGCCGCGCTGCCTGTCAGACTCGGCAACAGCGGCACCACCAGCCTCGTCGTCCTCAGGCAGAACCTGAGCAAACCGGTGCTGATCAATCAGGCGGTGGCCGAGGCGCAGACATTCACCGTCAATTCGTCCGACGATTCGGATGATGACGGAATCTGCGATACCACCAAATGCACCCTGCGCGAAGCCATCAAGGCTGCCAACGACAACCTGGGCTGGGTTGACACCATCAGGTTCAGTGTCGCCAGCGTCAATGCCGGTTCAGGGATCCCGCTCATTAACGAACCCGTCATCATTGACGCGACCAGTTTACCCGCCAATGCCACCGGCTGTGATCTGGTCGCGCCCGCCGTTGAAATTGACGGCAAGGGCACGGGCAGAGGTTTTGTGCTGCCCGGCGGCAGCACGATCAGAGGTCTGTCGCTGGTCGGCTTTGCCGGTGACGCGATCACGCTGATCGGGTTCGGCAACAATGTTTCATACAACTACATCGGTCTGAAAATTAACGGCAGCAAACCCGCCATTCCGAACCGGCTTGACGGCATCAACATTACGAACAGTTCGGGCAACGTCATTCGCGGCAATGTGATTTCGTGGAATGGCGGCAACGGCGTCAGCATTACCGGCGTGGTGTCGGAATTCAACAGGATCGAGTGCAACCGAATTGGCACCAATGTGGGAGGCACTGTTGCGTGCGGCAATCGCCTGAGCGGTGTCTTTGTGGCCAACGGCAACAACACGACCATCACAGGCAATCTGATTTCAGGCAACGGCACAGGCGTTTCGCTGACGCAGACGCTGGCTTCAGGCAACCTGCTGATCGGAAATAAAATCGGCACTGATGTCAGCGGCACTCAGCGCCTGTCCAATTCCTACGGCGTGTTTATCAACCTCGCCTCGAACAACACCGTGGGCGGAACCGCCGTCGGCGCAGGCAATCTGATTTCCGGCAACGACCTGTCCGGTGTCTTTATCGGTTCGCTTTCGGCAGGCAATCTGGTGCAGGGCAACTTTATCGGCACAAACATGACGGGCACCGCTGAACTCTACAACACCGGCGATGGCGTTGAAATCAACAACGGTCTCAACAACACCATCGGCGGTCTGACAACCCTCAATGCCGGGAACCTGATTTCAGGCAATCGCGGCAATGGCGTCAACATCACCGGTCCCAGTTCAACTGCCAACATCGTGCAGGGCAACCGGATCGGTACCAAAGTTGGAATAGTGCCTGCTGCTTCCAACTGTGATGTCAGTACTGCGGGCATTCCCAACGCCTGGTACGGCGTCCACATCAATGCCAGCAACAATCTGATCGGCGGCAGGTCTGATGGCACTGGCAATATCATCGCCTTCAACAAAATCGGCGTCTATGTCGAAGATGGCATGGGCAACGCCATCCTCCGCAATCAGATTTACAAGAACGACGGCCTCGGCATTGATCTCGCCCCGATTGGCGTCAATCCCAACAAACCAACCTGCTCAACCACCGGGCCGAATCACAGACAGACCTATCCGGTACTTCAGAAAATCACCTATCAGTACGGACCATTATTCGAGGATGCAGGCACAGGCCGACCCTTTGATACTCCTACGGCTTATGTATATCACTGGGCACTGTTTAGCTGTTCCAATACGAAACATCGCATCGAATTCTTCAGCAACGATGCGTGCGGTGTTGATGATCCAACCTGCTTCGGCGAAGGTGATACCTTCCAGAAAGGACAGTTGCTTCAGGTGATTGGCGGGGTCAGAACGCCGGTCAAGGATGATGAAGTCGCCACCGATGCATCAGGCCTCGCCGAATTCGTATTCATTACTCCCAATGCCTTGCCGCACGGATTGTCGGCAACCGCGACCGATGAAAAGAACAACACTTCAGAATTTTCATTCGATAATTATGCTGACCTGACCATTGTAAAAACGGCCCCCGCTACCGCGCCGCAAAGCATGACCGGGTGCGAGACAATTCCTTACACTTTTACGATTACCAATAACGGGCCAAAACCTGTCAGCAGGGTTGAAGTTGTTGACGATCTTCCGATCAACCCGCTGACCGGGCAGCCACTGGTTGTTCCGGACCGGGATTCGCTCAGGGATGCCAGTTGCGAACCAAGCGGTCGCCGGATTACCTGTATCCGGAAAATGACAGGCAATTCAGACTCATTCACGATCAAAGTCAGACCGCTTCTGGGAATGGACATGTACAAAACTCCGGGGCTGTCGAATCCTTATGACATTGTCAACTGGGTGGCGGTGAGGAATCCCGATCCGCCCCCGACTAGACCGGAACCAGATTCAACTCTGATTCCAGCGGCTGATCCGGCGCGGCGCTTACCTGATTTCAAACAGGCAGATGACCGCAGTAAAAACTTTGACTCCGCTACGACAAGAATCTTCGCCAGTGCTGATATGTCAATTACCGAAACCCATTGCCCGACCAAAGCCGTGGTGACTGGTAATGATCTGGAATATACCTTCAGAGTCAGAAACAGCGGCCCCTCAACGGCCACTCAGATTGTTGTCACAGACAAAATCCTGCCGGGTGCAACACTCAGTCAGTGGAACCGGGACAAGCTGAGGACTGACAACCCGAAATGGGACTGCCAGGTTTCAGGTGACCCGCTTAACGGCTACGTTGTCACCTGCCGGTTCATTGGCCCTGAAGTGATGCTGATGAATGGCGGACTTGTGCCGATCATTCGACCTAATGTCGAAGAGATTCTCAAGATCACCGTGACTCCGCTGATCAATGGCCAGATTCGCAATCAGGCAGAAGTGGACGCTTTTGAAGAAGACTGTAATCTGCCCAACATCGCGCCATCAACCATCACTGCGAAGGAGCAGATTGCTGATCTTGCGATTACCACCCTGGAGGCTGCTGCTGTTGGCAATGGGTCGGTGAATACGCCGGTCAATTACAGTGTCGTCGTACTCAACAAGCCGGATGAGGTCTGCCCAACTGCGATGCCAGCGAATCTGAACACGACTGCGACACAGATTGCGCTGACGGTTTCAGTTCCGCCCAACTCGGAATTTGTTTCCGGCAGCGTCAAGGACGACAAGGGCAACTTTACCGGCACCTGTGGTCTGCTTGGGAGCGCGGTGGTCTGCAACATCGGTTCAATGACACTTGGATCGAAAGCTACAGCGAGCTTCCAGATCAAACCGGGCAAGGCGGGCAGTTTCACCAGCGATGCCAGCGTTGTGGCCAATGAATTTGACCCTGACCTGAGCAACAACAATCGCGGGCCGGTGGCGGTGGTTGTCAGAGCAGCGGCGGATGTGGGCGTGATTCGGCTCGATGCGCCGAGTGCGGTGACGACTGGTTGCAACTTTGATTACCAGATCGTCGTGGCCAACAGCGGGCCGTCAGCCGCTACCAATGTCGTCGTGAACAGCAAACTGCCTGCCGGTGTGACGGCGATTTCAGCCGCGCTGTCAAATCCGACGCTTGGCGGGTGCGCCATCAGCGCCGACAAATCGTCTGTCACCTGCGCGATTTCTGAACTGAAGGCTGAAGGCCCGACTTCAGTGGTCGGCGTAACGGTGACGGCCTCGGCCAGCATTACCGGCGCGATCAACATTCCGGCGACGGTGAAGGCGACTGAGCCTGATCCGAACACAACCAATGACAGCGCCAACCGTCCGGCCACCGCGCAAAAGGGTGACACCAGACTGCTCCTCACGCTCGAAGGCGGCGGTTCAACGCTCGAATTCGGGCCGGTGACGGCAGGCTCAACTCCGACCGGTAACCCGGTGACTCGCACCTTTATTGTCGAAAATCCGGGATGCGCTCCGGCGACGCTGAGCCGCAGTTCGCTGCGCCGCATCGGAACCGATGTCACCAATGGCGGCATTGACGCGGCCAAAGCTGATGACAGCGGTAATTTCTCAGTCAGGCTGATTGATGCCATCAATCCTGATGATCCGGGCCGCCTGTTCAATCAGGGCGATCAGGTCACGATTGCCGGTGGCGGGCGGCAGCGCTTCCGCGTTGCGTTTGCTCCGGTGATTCCGGCCTTTGCGGGCACCAACAAACAGTTGTCGGCCAGCCAGGTGCTGCCTGATGTGCTGACTTCGCAACTCGTTCTCTCGCAGCCCGGCCTCGCCGATCAGGTCACGGTCGGGCTGACGGGCCGGGTCAGCAGCGTGCTGCAACTTCTCTCTGTGCCGTCCTCAATCGCGCCGCCTGACAATGCGATTGCGAATCAGGCCGGAGCGAATGATGGTGAAGCGAGCGGGCCGGTGCGGCTCATCTCGGCTCCGACCATCAGCTTCCCCGGCCAGGCAGTCAGCGGCGGCGTCGGAACCGGTCTGACGCTGATGAGTCTGAACGCGCTCAACGGCGGGGCGACCTCAGCGGCCACTGCGGCTGACGGGCCGGTTGGCTTCGTCAACGAAGGCGGCGGCAACTTCAGAGTGACGACCTCGATTTACAGCGCCGGACTCGATGTTGCGCAGGCGGTCTATCAGTTCGTGGACGCCAGCGGCAAAAATGTTGACGGCGCGGTCACGGTGCCGCTTTCAAGCCCGCTTTCGCAGGCGCAGCTTGTCAGAGGGCAGACCTTCACGATGTCGCTGCGGTTCAGTGGCGGCACCAGTGCCAGCCGCATCACGGGCGTCTGCGTGACCGTCACCAACAGCGTTTCCAGCCGGTCGGGTTGCTCGCAGTCCGGCGCTGCCGGAGCGACGACGGTTTCTGCGGCCAACTACCTTGAATCGCTGGCGCAGGAATCAATTGTCGCGGCGTTCGGCCCGAATCTGGCCAGCGGAACGGTTGCGGCCAGTTCGCTGCCGCTGCCGACGACGCTGAACGGAACGAGCGTCACGATTACAGACGTCAGCGGCACTGAACGCGCCGCGCCGCTCTTCTTCGTTTCACCCTACCAGGTCAACTATCAGATTCCGCCCGGCACTGCGAGCGGACTGGCCAGGGTGCGGATCAAAAATGCCAGTGGTCAGGAAATCTCAGGCATGACTCAGGTCAACGATGTCGCGCCGGGATTGTTCACGGCCAGTTCATCGGGCGAAGGCGCTCCGGCGGCTTACTACCTGCGCGTGCTGGCTGACGGCTCACAGCGCATTGAATCGGTGGCGCGTTACAACTCGCAGACGAGCGGGTTTGACCTGCTGCCGGTCAACCTGGGGCCGAATGATGAACAGGTCTTCCTGACGCTGTTCGGCACGGGCATTCGCAATGCCGGACTTGCTTCAGTAAAGGCGAAGATTGGCGGCGTGGATGCCGAAGTGCTCTATGCCGGCAAACAGTCAGCCTTCGTCGGCCTCGATCAGGTCAACCTGCGGGTGCCGCGCGGGCTGTTCGGGCGCGGCGATGTCGAGGTGATCCTGACAGTCAACGGTCGCCCGTCCAACCCGGTTCGCATCAGTGTCAGGTAAAACTGCCACAGGCTTCAGGCGCGCCTGGTTTCAGACGCGCCTGAAGTTTTCGGTCTGTCATTCACGGTCAGGAAACAAGGAGCAAGACCATGACGCGCACAAGTCTGAGATTCAGAAGCCTGCTGACAGCGGTTCTGATCTCTGCCCTGGTGATGGCTCCGCTGCGGCTCACAGGAGCCGGAGCGGTGGCCGCGGAGAGCGGGGAATATGAAGTTGAATTCCCGGTGGGTGTGATCGGAATGATCGAAACCAGCGGGGCGGTAATGATTGATGGCCGTCCGTCGGGGCGGATGGAAAACCTGCTCGGCGGGGAACTGATTGAAGCGCGGCCTGGCAGCAGCGCCCGGCTGGTGCTGCCGTCGGTCGGCCAGGTCACGCTCGGCAGCAATGCCATTGCGCGCGTCACGTCAGTGGCGGCTGGCGAAGAGACGCAGCAGAAAAGCCGCGTGCTGGTCGCTTCACTGCTGGCCGGTGAAATGGCTGTGCAGCTTGAGGCGGCAGCGAGCGGTTACATTCAGGCCGGAGCTTCAAGTCTGCTGGCTTATGAAGGCGGCAGTTTGCAGGTCGCGGTCAGAGACGGCCAGGCGCTGCTGAGCCGGGTCAACGGTTACGTTGAATCGCTCGGCGCGTGGATGGTCAGGTTTCCTGCTGAAGTTGTCAGTCAAAGGGCGAACGCCGTGGCGGCAGCAACGCCTGATCCGGTCAGCCGCACGTCGGCTGATCAGGGGCAGCGTTTTTCGATGGCGGCTCTGGGCCAGCTTACTCTGAGCCGTCAGCCGCTGCCGCGTCGTGACCCGGTCAGCACCCGTCCACTGACCGTCAGGGGATCGGTGAGCGGTAATGAAGTAATCCTGAAAGAAACGCCCGGCGATATTCTCCAGGACAAGGATCGGTGGGTGCTGCAACTGCCTGCCTCGGTGTTTACCGAAGCCAGCGCGCGCAGGCACGGTACGGCCATCCGTTCGGCCTGTCAGCTCAAACCGCTGGGGCTGGGTTCGTCAATCTATGTTCACGGTCGTTCCTCACAAACCATTCAGGTGCGCGTGACCGATGAAAAAGGGCAGCCCGTGGCAGGGATTCCGGTGATGTTCAATCTGGGGACGCCGAAACGCGCGGGCCAGAATGTCGGTTACCTGCTCAGCGGTGGGCAGAATGGCTCAGCCGTGCGCGCCGTGACCAGTGACAAAGGCGTGGCGTCGTCTGTTTTCACGGCTGAAAACACGGATGGCGCAGTGCCGATGTCAGTCTATGTTGACGGCGCGGCGCTGGATGAAAATCTGCGCTGGGACAGCGAAATCAACGTACAGAGACTCAGCCAGAATTCGGGCGGTTCAGGGAAGAAGCGAATGATTCTGGTCTTTGCTGCCGCCGCCGCTGCCGCCGGAATCGCCATTGCACTCAGCCGCCGCGACAAATCACAACCGCCTGCGGCCATCGTTCAGCCACCCAACCTGATCGGCGGGGTGGTGATCTGCCCGTTCCCGAAATGCTGAAAGTATCAATTGATGACCCTGGCGGTCGGCTTGTCGGCCAGGTTTGAAAAGCCGGGTATTACGATCCTGAGTTTTCGGTTATGAAGCATATCCACATCCTCACGGTGCTGATGCTGCTGTTTGCCGTCGGCGCAGTTGCCGCCGCTTCAGGCTATACGATTCAGACTGCCGCTGCCGCCTCACAGACCGAAGCTGAAAAACAGGTGGCCGCGCTGAAAGGTCAGGGGCTTGATGCTTACTGGATCAAAAGCCGTGTGCCAGGGCAGGGTGAGTTTTACCGGGTCAGGATCGGGCATTTTGCGACGCGGGCCGCAGCTCGCACATATGGTGAAAACCTGATGAAGCGCGGAATAATCCGCGAATATTTCACCACCGAATACATTGCGCCGGTTCATTCTCAGCTGTCCGCCCCTTCAGCGCCTGTCGCGGCGAAGTCTTTGCCGCAGTCGGCCAGCGCGGCTGAATCCTCGTCATCGGTTCCGGTTACCAGCCCGGCAGCGGAGCGTGAAAAAACGGCAGAACCTGCGCCTGCGCCAGCCGCTCCGGCACAGGTGACTCAGGCCGCTCCGGTCAGCGCGGTTCCGGCAGAGATGGTTCTCAAACCGACTGCGGCGGTGTCAGCCCCGCCTGAGGCTGAGTTGTCAGTTCCCACAGGCAGTGCGGCCCCGGCAGCGCCCGCCGAAAGCCTGAACGCTGCTGCGCCGGGTGTCAGGGAAGTCACGCTGCCGAAAGGTTATCGCCGGTATGTGGATGAGGTCGCGGGGTTTTTCTTCGATCATCCTGAAAAATGGAAGGGCGGCAGATGGCTCAAATCTGAAACACAGATGTCTCCCTCCGGCAACCGGCCTGTACTGAAGATGGACGCTGCTGCCAACTTCATCTCAGAAAACGATCTGGCTTTCGTCAATGCCATCTGGAACAGTCAGCCTGAAGCCAGCAGCCGGAAATACGACAATGACCTGCTGACTGAAACAATTCTCAAAGGCATGCAGGCGAGTCCGGGCATGCGCCAGTTGACCGAAGTTTCCCGCCGGACAGAGAATTCAGGCGATCAGATCAGAACCTGGCTGGAACTGCGCGCTTTGTTCGGCCCGTCAGAAACTCCCAATCCGCTCGAATTCATCGGGCAGGCGGTCATTGTCAGGGGGCCGAGGGGCGTGCTGGTGGTTTCGGTCTTTTATGCCCCCGAAGGCCCGGCGGAAAACGGCAGAATTGCCGGGCAGATCACCGGCAGCGCGGGTTTTATTCGCTGATGGCTGAAAATCTGAACTGAAAATACGCTCACAACTGCGCGCATAAATCTGGCGCAGGGTTTGCGTCCGTAGATTCTGACGGATGAACAAACATTGATGGAGGGTAATTTATGTTCAGATTACTGATGAGCGCCATGATGGTCATGGCTCTGCTGATTTTTGCCGGAAGCAGTACCAGTTCACCGGCCCAGAAAGCCCGCCGCACACAATTACAGGAAAAACAGTCGCGTGGTGATCTTGAGGCGCGCACTGTGTCGCATCTGGCCAGAGAGGTGCGCCACGAACTGGCGATGCTGCCTTATTACGGCGTCTTTGACTGGCTGGAAGGTGAAGTGAAACCTGACGGCACCGTGAACCTGCGCGGCCAGGTCGTCAGGCCGACGACCAAATCCGACGCTGGCAACCGGGTCAAGGATGTGGAAGGCGTGACGCGGGTCAACAATGACATTGAAGTGCTGCCGCTGTCGCCCAATGATGACCGGATTCGCCTGGCCGTTTACCGGGCCATCTTTGACTGGAATTCACCGCTCTTTCGTTATGCCACGCAGGCCGTGCCGCCAATTCACATCATCGTGAAAAACGGGCGCGTGACGCTGAAAGGAATCGTGGCTAACAAAGGCGATGCCGATCTGGCCTTTATCAAGGCCAATGGCGTGCCCGGAGTTTTTGAGGTCAAAAACGAACTGCGCGTTGAAAACGAACGCGCAAGCTGACCATCAATTCCCGCATTGATGAAGTGGTGAGGAGCAGAAAGGGGGAAGGCAATGCGCAATAGTGCTTTCCCCCTCACCTGCGCTCTCTGCTTTCCGCTTGCGTTTCCCTCCTTCTGCGATATATCTTCAGCCCGGCGTAACTCATTATCGGCAAAACACTTTTAACCACCGTCCGTTCGTTTGCTGACCTGCTGAAAAACAATATTTGAAAGCCGACCGGAAAAGCATCAACCGGCAGTTCAGGCAAACGCAGCAGACAGGTTCAGAAGATGCGAGGTACTTCAGGCCCCGTAAGTTCCTCGTCCCGCGTTGTCGTCAGTCTTACTCTGACTCTGGCAGGACTGTTCCTCAGCGGTCGCGGACAACTTACGAACAAATCCGGTGAATTTCTGAAGCAACCGGTCGCTCACAGCGGCTGGATGGCTGATGTGCGTCCGGGCGCGCCTCAGGTCTGAGCCGGTAATCCTCTGTCTGCCCTTCGACAGGTAATTGCAAGACGATTGCCGCGCAATCGAAACAATTGTGTCGTGTAAATGGGGCAGGCGCCCGCACCCTGAAAAACAGCGTCAGTCAGGTAAGTTCTGATGAGCAGTCTTCACCACAATTCCACCCGGCCAAACCTGCTGGCCATTTTGCTGGAGGACTATTTCCACGTTGGCGCGTTCAATCAGCTCATTCAGCGCGGGCAGTGGTATCGCTTTGAATCGCGCTTTGAGCAGAACACCCTGGCAACGCTGAACCTGCTTGACCGGTTTCAGACCAGAGCCACCTTTTTCGTGCTGGGGTGGATTGCCGAACAGAACCCGGAACTGGTGCGCGAAGTGGCGCGGCGCGGTCACGAAATCGCCAGTCGCGGCTATTACAACCGCAATATTCATCAGATGACGCCGGCTGAATTCCGCGACGACCTGGCGCGCACGCGTGACGTGCTTGAACGCGCCACCGGACGCCGCATCATCGGTCATCGCGCTTCGTCACCCTGGCGCCTGCACACTGACCGCTGGGCGCTGGAGGTGCTGGCAACCGAAGGTTACGCCTACGACACCAGCGTGATGCTGCTGGGGCGTGAAACGAACCCGGAGCCGGGTGAGGCGCTGGCCTGCGAACTGAAATTCGGCAGCCCCGGCAGCGAACATTCAATCTGGGAATTTCCGGTTTCGACCTGCAACCTGCTGGGCTGGCGGTTTCCGATTTCAGGCGGCAATTACTTTCGCCAGTTTCCGCACCGGCTGATGAAACGCGCCGTCGCCCGCTGGCACCAGCAATACGACGCGCCTTTCGTGATGTACTTTCACGTCTGGGAAATGGATCGCAAGCAGCCGCGCATCAGCGGCGCTTCGTCACTACAGCAACTGCGCCATTACCGCAACCTCGGCAAAATGTGGTGGGTGATGGAAGATTACCTTGGCAGCTATCAGTTCAAATCATTTGCCGACCACCTGCAACCTGACCGCAGCCGTTTCAATGAACTGCTGCCGCAGGTTGCGCTGCCGGAAACCATTACCCTGGCCACGTCCGCACCCGCTGACACCAGCACTGAGAAACAGCCGGTCACGATTGTCGTTCCCTGTTACAACGAAGAACTGATTCTGCCTTATCTCGACAACACGCTGCGCAGCGTGACTGAGAAACTTGGTCAGCAGCATCAGCTCAATTTCGTTTTTGTGGATGATTGCAGCACCGACGGAACCTGGGATTGTCTGAACCGGACTTTCGGTGTGCGTCCGCAGTTTCGCCTGGTCAGGCACGCGCATAATCGCGGAGTCGCCGCCGCCATCATGACCGGCATTGCGCACGCTGAAACTGAGATCGTCTGTTCGATGGATTGCGACTGCACCTACGACCCGCACGAATTGCAGCACATGATTCCGCTGCTGACCGACGGCATTGATCTGGTCACGGCTTCGCCCTATCACGCGCAGGGGCAGGTCAGAAATGTTCCGCCCTGGCGGCTGACGCTTTCAAAAGGCGCGTCGTTTTTGTATCGCCAGGTGCTGCGGCAGAAACTCTCGACCTATACGAGTTGTTTTCGCGTCTATCGCCGCAGCGCGCTCGCGGGCCTGCCGCTCAGCGAGGAAGGCTTTCTGGGTGTGGCCGAAACGCTGGGCCGCCTCGACCTGCGCGGTTCAGGCATTGCTGAATACCCGGCAACGCTCGAAGTGCGGTTGTTTGGCCGCTCGAAAATGAAGCTGATTAAAACCATCCTCGGCCATCTCAAACTGCTGGCGCGGCTGCTGCTGTGGCGAATCAGTAACTCCGAAGCAGGAAATTCGACACAAACTCTGACTACAACCGACAGGGCTGCCGGAAAAAGTCCGGCACCCGATTACAGGACAGCGCCGGTTCCGGCCAAAAAGAAATAAAGACGAGGAATCATCAATGAGTACATCCGTTCTTGAACCCCACAAAATTATGACGCTGCCATCAGATCAGGATGCTTCAGGCCGCACGCTCGGTGACGAGGAGATTGCCGCCGTCACCGAAGCCCTGCGCAGCGGCACGCTGACCAGCACCAAAGGCAGATTCACCAGAACCTTTGAAGAACGCTTTGCCGCGCTGCTCGGCGTGAAACACGCTTATGCCTGCGCTTCCGGTTCAGCCGCCGTTCACATCGCGGTTGCCGCAATTGATCCTGAACCCGGCGATGAAATCGTCACGACCTCGATTACCGATATGGGTGCGCTGACGCCGATTCTTTACCAGGGCGCGATTCCGGTCTTTGCCGACGTTGACCCGCGCACCTGGAATGTCACCGCCGAATCAATCGAACGAGTGCTGAGCGAACGCACCAGAGCCATCATCGTGACGCACCTGTTCGGCAATCCGTGTGAGATGGATGAAATTATGGCGCTTGCCCGCTCACGCAACATTCCGGTGATTGAAGACTGCGCCCAGTCCTTTCTGGCCACGCATCGCGGGCAGAATGTCGGCAGCATCGGCGCGATTGGCGCTTTCAGTCTGCAACAGGGCAAACACATTACGACCGGCGAAGGCGGCATCGTGACGACCAGTGATGATGCGCTGGCGCGCCGTTTGTTCCTGCTCATCAACAAGGCGTGGGGATACGGCGACGCGAATCCCGATCATTACTTCATCGCGCTCAATTACCGGCTCAGCGAATTGCAGGGCGCGGTGGCGCTGGCACAACTCGACAAACTGCCGGGCAGCGTGAGCGTGCGCCGCGAAATGGCCGCGCAGCTTGATGAGCGCATTGCCGGTGTGCGCGGCATCGAAACGCCCTTTGTCTCAGCGCACAACGAACACGTTTACTGGAAGTACTGCCTGCGCGTGGATGGCGAAGTGATCAAAGGCGGCGCGGTCGGGCTGGCGGCAAAGCTCAAGGAGAAAGGAATTTTCTCAGCGCCGCGCTACATTCAGAAGCCGGCCTTTATGTGTCAGGTCTTCAGGGAGCAGCGCACCTTTGGCGCGAGCCGCTGGCCGTTCACGCTGGCGCGGCCCGAAGCGGTTGATTACAGCCGCGACCGCTTCCCCGGCACTTTTGCGGGACTTGAAGCCGTGCTGGTGCTGCCCTGGAACGAGCGGTACACCACTGAACACGTTGATTACATCGCCACTTCGATTCACGAAGTTGTGGAATCGCTGGCGAACTGAGGCTAATCGCAATTTCCAGTACACAGGAGCCGCCTGCTGACGCGCGATACGGTACCGCGACGCGGGCGGTACTGTACCGCGACCGTGAGGGAGCGGATCTCAAATATTCCGCAGGCAGGTGAACAGCGCGCGATTCGCTGTTCACCGCTGAAATTTTTACGGACAAGCTGTTGTCAGTCGTTCGTTGTCGCTCCGGAAGATGAAAGGCACTGACCGCCAACCACTGACAAAACAATGACTGAAAAAGCACTCAAATTCGGACTGATCGGAGCCGGACGTATCTCCGATTCATACGTGCAGGCCTTCCGCGGACTCAAAGCCGCGCATCTGGTGGCTGTGACCGATGTCTCGCCTGCCGCTGCGCAGGCCATTGCCGAAAAGGCGGGCTGTGTGGCTTACAATTCGTACCGGAAGATGTATGAGGAAAACCCGCTGGATGCCGTTATCATCTGCACCCCGCCGATTACTCATCCTGAACTGGCCGTCTTTTTTCTCGAACGACAGGTTCACGTCCTGTGCGAAAAACCGCTGAGCGTTGATTCCAACAGCGCCCGGCTGATGCTGGCGACGGCGCGGCGTTACGGCGCAAAGCTGACGATGGCCTCGAAGTTTCGTTACGTCGAGGACGTGATGCGCGCCAAAAGCATCGTTCGTTCAGGCATCCTCGGTGACATTCTGCTGGTCGAAAACACTTTTGCCTCGCGCGTGGATATGACCGACCGCTGGAATTCAAACCCGGAAATTTCGGGCGGCGGCGTGCTGATTGATAACGGCACACATTCGGTTGACATCATGCGTTACCTGCTCGGCCCGCTCACCGATGTGCAGGTGGTCGAAGGCCGCCGCCCGTCGGGTTATCCGGTCGAGGAGACCGCGCAGTTGTTTGTCCGCAGCGTCACGGGCGCGATTGGCAGCATTGACCTGTCGTGGCGGTTGCAGAAGGAGGTTGATTACTTCCTGAACATTTACGGCGTTTACGGCACGATCTCAGTCGGCTGGAAGAATTCAAAGTATCGTCAGGCGAGCAGCCGCGACTGGATTACGTTCGGTGAGGGGTATGACAAGGTGCAGGCCTTTCGCAGCCAGCTTGAAAACTTCTGCGGCGCGATTCGCGGTGAAGAGGCGCTGCTGATTACTCCGGCAGATGCGCTGGCCTCGGTCGAAGTGATTGAATCGGCCTACACGGCCCTCAAAAACAGTACGTGGACGCCTGTCGCCCCAAAGTATCTGGCCGGTGAAGACTCCGCACTGGCTGAACTGGAGGCCCGGTTAATTGCCTGAACTTATGACCCGCATTCACCCGACCGCAATCATTGAGCCGGATGTGACGATTGGCCCCGGCACGTCCATCTGGGACAACGTCCACATTCGCTTTGGCGCCACGCTCGGCGAAGAGTGCATCGTGGGCGAGAAAAGCTACATTGCCTACGGCGTCAGGATCGGCCATCGCGTCAAGATCAATGCCTTTGTTTACATCTGCAACGCCGTCACCATCGAAGACGGCGTGATGATCGCCGCCGGAACGATCTTTACCAACGACCGCTTTCCGCGCGCGACGACCACTGACCTCAGACAACTGCGCCCGTCCGAACCCGATGAACACACGCTGCCGACGCTCGTGCGCGCCGGAGCCACCATCGGCGCCGGCAGCACCATCGGCAATGACCTGACCATCGGTCGCTTTGCGATGGTCGGAATGGGATCGCTCGTCACCAAATCAGTGCCCGATTTTCATCTGGTCATCGGGCATCCGGCGCGCTCGGTCGGCTGCGTCTGTCGCTGCGGGCAGATGCTGATGCGCTGGTCAGTCGAAGCCGTGCCGCCCAAGGCCGCCGAAGTGCAATGCACCGCCTGCGGTCTGCCGTATGAAATCAAAGATGGCCAGGTGATTGAACTCAATCCACCGCAGTAAGCAATGGGTCAGAATGTCGTCCAGGAAAAGTCATACTGCTTCGCGCTGCGGATTGTGCGCTTATACAAGCACCTCTGCGATCAGCAGGAATTTGTGCTGAGCAAGTACCTGCTGTCTGCCGGAACTATCATCGGCGCACGAGTCAAAGCCGCGCAGGAAGCGGAATCAAAAGCTGTTTTCATTCAGGAAATGAGCGTGGCCCTGCAAAAGGCCTCAGAGACTGAATACTGGTTACAGTTGCTGCACGATGGCGGATTGCTGCACGAAAAAGCTTTCGATTCAATCAATGCCGATTGTGTGGAAGTGAAAAAACTGCTGGTCGCCATCGTCAAATCAGCGAGAAGTGGCCGGTAGCAGACAGGACATTCTCAATTTTCCATTCTCCATTCTCCATTACCGGCAGTGATTCTTATCACTGTTCCAATGCTGAGGAATGGAGAATGGAGAATGGAGAATGGAGAATGCGTTTTGTCGAATCGCGGCGACAAGTGGGGGATTATCGGGGGCGGGATGCTCGGCCTCACGCTGGCGCACGAACTGGCAAAGCGCGGCGAGCGTGTGACGGTCTTTGAAAGCGCGGATTCGCCGGGCGGGCTGGCGAGCGCGTGGCAGCTTGAAACGGCGGGCGGCGAACGTCTGACCTGGGATCGGCATTATCACGTCACGCTGCTTTCTGATCTGGCGCTGCGGCGGCTGCTGGGCGAAATCGGGCTTGAATCCGAAATGCAGTGGGTCGTGACGCGCACCGGAGTTTATGCGAACGGGCAGCTTTATTCGGTGTCGAATGCGGCTGAGTTTCTGCGCTTTCCGGCGCTGCGGCTGATTGACAAGCTGCGCCTGGGCGCGACGATCTTTTATGCCTCGCGGCTGACTGACTGGCGCAGGCTCGAAGCGATTCCCGTGACTGACTGGCTGACCAGGCTGTCAGGGCGGCGCACGTTTGAAAAGTTCTGGCTGCCGCTGTTGCGCTCCAAACTCGGTGACAATTACCGCCTGACTTCGGCGGCCTTTATCTGGACGACGATTGCGCGACTTTATGCGGCGCGGCGCACCGGACTGAAAACTGAAATGTTCGGTTATGTGCCGGGCGGCTACGGGCGCGTGCTGGAACGTTTCGCCGCTGAACTTGCACGCAGGCAGGTGGCACTGAGGCTGAATCACGCGGCGGTCAGAGTCGCGTCAGATGATGGCCGCGTCAGCGTCACGTTCAGCAACGGCGCAACTGAAAGTTTTGATCACGTTATTGTGACGACTCCGGCGGCAGTGACGGCGCGCATCTGCGACGGGCTGACGGAGCACGAAACCGCGTTGCTGAATGGCGTTCGTTATCAGGGCATCATCTGCGCCTCGCTGCTGCTGAAGGAACCGCTGGCCGGATTTTATGTCACCAACCTGACTGACGCGGGGCTGCCCTTTACCGGCGTGATTGAAATGTCGGCGCTGGTTGATCGTCAGCACTTCGGCGGGCACGCGCTGGTTTATCTGCCGAAGTATGTGGCGGCTGATGATCCGGCGTGGGCGCAGAGCGATGATGAAATCAGAGCTTCATTCATCGCGGCGCTCGAACGCATGTACAGCGGCTTTCGGGCTGCTGACGTGCTGGCATTCCGCGTTTCGCGGGTGCGGCAGGTCTTTCCGATTCCGGCGCTGAACTATTCGCAGCGCGTGCCTGAGATGGTGACTTCGATGCCGGGTGTTTACGTGGTCAATTCCGCACAGATTCTCAACGGCACACTCAATGTCAATGAAACTGTCATGCTGGCAGTCAGGGCCGCAGACAGACTGATGGCTGAAGCCGAAAGAAAGCATTCAGCCGCTACTACCGAAAATGAACACGAAGCCGATGGCCAGCTTGTCGCTGGATCTGGATAACCAGTGGTCTTACCTGAAGACGCACGGTGACGCGGGCTGGGAATCATTCCCCTCCTACCTGCCCGTCGTCGTGCCGCGTGTGCTGGAGTTTTTGCGCGCACGCGGACTCACCATCACCTTCTTCATCGTGGGCCAGGATGCCGCGCTCGAAAAGAACGCCGGGCCGCTGCGTGCGCTGGCCGAAGCCGGTCACGAAATCGGCAATCATTCATTTCATCACGAACCCTGGCTGCACCTTTATTCCGAAGCTCAGATCGAAAACGAAATCGCCCAGGCTGAAGCGGCGATTGAAAGCGCGACGGGGCAGCGGCCACGCGGGTTTCGCGGGCCGGGCTTCAGTCTGTCTGAAACGGTGCTGCGCGTGCTTGAACGGCGCGGTTACGTTTACGACGCTTCGACCTTTCCGACCTTTCTGGGGCCGCTCGCGCGCGCTTATTACCTGATGACGGCGCGCCTGAGCAAAGCTGAAAAGGAACAGCGCAAGGCTTTGTTCGGCGCGTTCAGCGACGGGTTACGACAACTCAGCCCGTATCGCTGGAACCTGGGTGACGGGCGCGGGCTGATTGAAATTCCGGTGACGACGCTGCCGCTGCTGAAAGTGCCGATTCACGCGAGTTATGTGATCTGGCTCAGTTCGTATTCGGCGCATCTGGCGCGCTGGTATTTCAAAACCGCCGTGCGATTGTGCCGGATGACCGGCACGCAGTTGTCGCTGCTGCTGCATCCGCTCGATTTTCTCGGCGCTGAAGACGCGCGCGAACTCGCGTTCTTTCCAGGGATGAACCTGCGCGCACAGCGCAAGCTCGAAATCCTCAGTGAAATCATCGAACTGATGACGGCTGAATTTCGCGTTGTCACGATGCGCGAACACGCTGAAGCCGCCGCTTCAGCAGAACTGAAACTGTTGTCGCCGCATTTCAGACAACACGATGCCGCAGTCGCGGTGGCAGGAGACTGAAGGATGATTCCTGATTCAGCCAAAGCCGCCGCCACTACGGTTGAAGCGCGCCGGGAAAAAAAGCTGGCCGGAACGATTACCGGACTGCTCATCAGTTTGCGGCCTTATCAGTGGATCAAGAACACGCTGGTTTTCAGCGGCCTGATCTTTTCGGGGTCGCTCTTCAGAACCGAACTGCTGTGGCGCACGGTGCTGGCTTTCGTCACCTTCTGCCTGGCGAGCAGCGGCATCTATCTGTTCAATGACCTGCGCGATTTGCCGTCAGACCGCCTGCATCCGCTCAAGCAGCAGCGTCCGCTGGCTTCGGGGCGCATCAGTCAGCCGCTGGCGCTGGCGGTAATGGTGACGCTGCTGCTCGTCGCCGTGATTGCGGCTGAATGGCTGAGCCTGCCGTTTTCACTGCTGCTGGGCGTTTATGTGCTGGTCAATGCGGGTTATTCGTTCGGGCTGAAGAAAGTGGTGATTCTCGACATCATCATCGTGGCCATGGGCTTTGTGATTCGCGCCGTTGCCGGAGCCATTGTCATCAGCGTCGCGCCGTCGCAATGGATGATTCTTTGCACGCTGATGCTGGCGCTGATGATCGTCAGCGGCAAGCGGCGTTATGACGTGATACTGGCCGAAAGCAAACCCGAACTGCGACAGATCAGGCGCGAATGGTATTCGGTGCAGTTCCTCGACCTGATGACTGCGATGACCGGAGGCGCGGCGATTATCACTTATGCGCTCTACACGCAGGCGCCTGAAACCCTGGCGCATTTCGGCACGCGCGGGCTGATTCTGACCGTGCCGTTTGTGGTGTACGGCATTTTCAGATACCTGTTTCTGATGCACCGGCGCGCGGTGGCGACCGATCCGGCGAAGTTGTTTGTGTCCGATCTGCCGATGCTCATCAATGCCGTGCTGTGGGTCATCACGGCCTGCATCGTGGTGTACGGCCCGCGTCAATGGATGAACTGGTAAGGCTTTCCCCCCGGAAAGGTCAATCGCATCAGCTTCGGAAACTGCGAAGGGAACCTGCCACGCCCTCGTCGTCACGAATTTATTCGTCTGGCTTGATTACTGTAGTTGCAGAAAGAGAACGAATAAATTCGTGACTGCGAGGGGGCGGCTGGTCAGTTCGGAGGCTCCGGTATTCAGATGCCATTGCCCGGAAAGGCCGACAATGAAGCCTGCTCGCCTGAACATCAGCGAGCCTGAACTGGCAGATGACCAACCGGCGTGGCGTGTGGCGCGAGCTTACCCGGCGCTTGCGCGGCTTTATGCGCTGATTCGCTTTCAGATCATTCCCGGCTGGATGCTCGAAGCCATTGAACAACACCTGCCACAAAGCGGGCGCGTGGCTGATGTGGGCTGCGGATTTGGTTTGTTCACCATCCGGCTGGCGCTGCGTCGGCCACAGTGTCATTTCACCGGACTTGAACTGAGCGCCAGGCGCGTGGCGCAGGCCCGGCAGGCCGCCGCTGCGCTGAAGGTGCACAATGTCGAATTCATCTGCGCTGATCTGGCGGCGGGCGATGTACACGATCATTTCGACGCGGCGTATTGCATTGACCTGCTGCATCACCTGACACCGGCGGCGGCGGATCGCCTGCTGGAAAGTTTATACACAGGGCTGGCTGATGGCGGCGCGCTGATCGTCAAGGACATTTCAACGCGACCGCGCCTGCACCTGTGGTTCACCTTTCTGCTGGATCTGCTGATGAATCCGCGTGACAGCTTTTATTACCGCCACGCGCAGGTGTGGCGCGACCGAATGGCCGCGTGCGGTTTTGCGGCGCTGCATTATTGCCCGCTGCGAACGCTGCTGCCTTATCCGCACTTTCTGCTGATCGGGCGCAGGCTGAAGAGCACGGAGCGACAGGCTGCGACTGAACACGAATTTTCACGAATGGAAGATTCATCAGTGTCGCGCCCTGTCTTTGATGCGTGAAGATTCGTGTTCATTCGTGGCTGGTTTTTCCTTTTGTTGAAGAGGGAGGTGAGTAAGTGAAGCACATCAGGTTGAGTTTCGTCCTGATTTTCCTGCTGGCCGCCGGGGTGCGAGCGAGCATGCTGTGGGAGCCGATCAACACCTTCTCATGGCGCGAGGCCGATCTGGCTTCGATTGCGCGCAACTATTATCAGGAAGGCATGAATCTTTTTTACCCGCGCATTGACTGGCGCGGCGAAGGGCCGGGTTATACCGAAATCGAATTTCCGTTGTATTCGTGGTCGGCGGCGGTGCTGTTTCAGATTTTCGGTTATCACGAATTCATTCTGCGGCTGATGGTCTATGCGCTGTCGCTGGTCGGAATGTGGATGTTTTTCAAACTGGCGCGTTACCTGCTGCCTGATGCCGGAGCGATTGCGGCCACGCTGTTTTATGCGCTCAGTCCGCTGGCGGTCTTTATTTCAACGGCGATTCAGGCCGAAGGGCTGATGTTCTGCTGTTATGTGACGGCCTTTTATGGCTTTGTGCGGTGGATTGATGAACGCTCGCGGTTTCATTACTGGCTGGCGGTCGGGGCTGCTTCGCTGGCGATTCTGACCAAGGCTCCGGCGGCGCATCTGGGTGTGGCCTTTGCGCTGATTGTGCTGACGCGCGTGGGATGGAAAGCCCTGCGCGATCCGGCAGTCTGGATTTTTGCGGTCGTCGCGCTGCTGCCTGCGCTGTTGTGGTATCGCTATGCGCATCAGCTCTGGCTTGGTTACGGCAATTCGATGGGCCTGTCGAATGAGTATCACTGGATTGGCCGGGACTTTTTCACCAATCCATCATTCATCAAAAACATCGTCAGAATGGAAGTGTTCAGAGTCTGGATGCCGACCGGAATTGTAATTGCCGCGCTCGGCGTCTGGTTCAGGTGGTCAGATCGCGCCGTCAGATACGCGCTGTTCTGGCTGGTGGCGGTGGCGATGTTTTACATCATTGGTGCGCGCTCAACCGGCGATGACTGGGCTTTTTATTATCACCTCTTTTCGGTGGCTCCGGTGGCGCTGCTGGTCGGAGCCGGAGCCGAAGTCATCAGCAATCTGAGCATCACGGACAGAATGCTCAAAGCCGCGATTGCGTTGTCACTTTCGCTGCTGGTTATTTCCGGGCTGGCGTGGCTGGCCTCGGTTTCATTCGTTCACCTGGGCGGGCAGGAAAAATGGCTGCCGCGCGTGGCTGTGCTGTTTGCGCTGGTGGCAGCGGCCTGCGCCGGATGGCGCGTGCTGCGCCGTGATGAATTGCAGAGCCGCGAAACAACTGGTTCAGGCTGGATGAAAGCGGCGCTCGGTTATGGCCTGGTGGTGTTGCTGTGCGCGACGCTGCTGTTTCAGGTGCGCGGGATTGCCAAAGACGTGCTGGAGCGCCCGACCGGACTCTATGCCTGCGTGCCTGCGTTTTCAGCCGCGCTGAAAGAGCCGGGTCTGATTCTGGCTTCGGGCGGTGCGTGTCACGACCCGGACGGTTATCAGGTGGCTTACAACGCTTCCTACTTTTTTTACTGGCTGAAGCGCAAGGGCTTCAATGTCTGCGAAGCCGAACAGTCGCTGCCGGTCATCAGATCGTTTGCCGAACGCGGGGCGCGTTATTTCGTCGCGGAAAAACAGGCGATGCGCAAACAGCCCGGTTTTGAAGCCGAAATGCGGCGAACTTATCCGGTCGTCAGTGAATGCGCAGAGGCCGTACTGTTTCAACTGACCGCAAACCATGAGCAAAGCGCAGCGCGAAAGTGATGTCGGTTCAGCCGGTCGCTCGTCGCTGATCGTGGCGGCGATTGTGGCGCTGCATCTGGCGGTGACAGTGCCGCTGGCCGCGCTGCTCAGCGTTTCGCTCGATGAAAATTATTCGCTTGAAACCACGAGCCGCAGCCTGCGTTACGCGCTGCACCAGGCAGTTTATTACGAACTTCAGCCGCCCGGTTACTTCCTGCTGCTCAACGTGTGGCGGCAACTCAGCCCGTCAATCTTTCACGCCCGCCTGCTTTCAGTCATCTGCGCGGCTCTGATGCTGTGGACGCTGGCGGGACTCGCGCGCCGTTATTTCAGTGAACTTCATCGCGGCTGGATCGTCGCCGCCTGCGCCTTTCATCCCTTTGTCCTCCAGGCCGCCGTTGAAGCCCGCGTTTATGCGCTGGCGCTGCTCGTGTCGGCGCAACTGATGCTGTGGTTTTTTGACGGCTGGCTCAGCGACAAGGCTGCGAGTCAGCGGGCGCGAATATTTTATGCCGTGCTGGCGCTGTGCGGTTTGTACACGCATTACTACCTGGGCTTTCTGCTGGTGGCGCAGGCAGCGGCGCTGCTCGCGCAGGGAGGCTGGAAGCGGCTCTGGAATTATGTCTGCTGGATGATGGCTGTCGGCGTCGGATTTCTGCCGATGCTGTGGCTTGTGCGGCAGCAGGTCAGCGCGCATACGGCAACTACGGCAGGGCCGCAAACGTGGCTTTCGGATTTGCAGGTGCTGTCGTGGCGGGCGCAATGGCATCTGCTTCCCGCTGACTGGTCGCTGCTGGCGCGGCCTGCGCGGTGGCTGCTGGCGGTTTGCGCGCTGCTGATTGCTGTCGGCCTGAGCCGCAGAATTTCTGCCAGGTCACTGGCCTGGAGAAATTCACCGTTCGTTGCGCTCGCGGTGATCTGCGGCGTGGTGGCGCTGTTTTATGTCGCTGTGATCAGAGTGACGGGCGCGGCGCTGATGGAACAGCGGCACACGGCTGAAATGTTTCTGCCGCTGCTGCTGGCGTGGATGGCCGCGTTGCTGGTCGCGGTGAATAAACGAGGACTGATGGTGTGGCTGGTCGTCAGCCTGATTTTTTCGATTGCTTCAGCCGCAGTCGTGTGGCGACCGCTGGCCAAAGCAGGCGACTGGCAGCGCGTCGCGGCAAGATTGCAGTCAGTCGAACGCCCGCAGCAGCCGGTGGCCGTGTTCATCGTCAACGGCGCAATTTCGCTGCGCCATTATTATCAGGGCATCAATCAGATTCAGCAGTTGCCCGCAGAGACGCGCTTTGACCGCTACGACCCGCGCGATCACGCTTTCAAAAGCAAAGAGCAGGTGGCCGAAACACTGACCCGCCTGACCGGAGCGAACGGCGAGTTATGGCTGATTACAAGGCCCGGCAATGAATGCACCAGCCTCGGCGTGAATCTCGGTTGTGAATGGCTTGATGATTTTATCGCGCAGCATTATGTGACCGTGCAGGATGAAAGCTTTTACGGCTCCCGCCTCAGACTGCTGCATCGCCAGTAAAAAGCAGCCACGAATGAACACGAATTTTCACGTCGGCCTCGTCTTTCAAGCTTTGCCATTACCTGGTCTTTGACACGTTCTCAGCCCGCTTTCGCGGGCTGAAATAAACAGCGTACATGTTGCGCGCACAAATGCGGGTGCTGACCAGAAGGCCGGGCTGAAGCCAGTCACTGACGCGACAAACTGATCCGGATACCTTTGGTTGCCAGCTTGTCGAACAATCGTTTTGATTCGTGCCAGTTCGCGTGCTTTCGTGGCCTGTTCAGCTCACCTGATGTTCACGCGCACTGTGTTTGCGGCCTTCCCGTCAATCGTGATGTTCACGTCAACTTCGCCGCTGCCGATCAGGGTGCGGGGGATTTTCGCGTTGAGCTGATCGAGTCCGATCAGGCCGCCCTGTTCGCCTGCAAAAATGACTTCGGAAGGCGCGCTGCCGATGCGGGCAGTGACGGCTGACAGGCCGCTGCGATAGCGAAAGCCCGTGCCGAACAGCACCAGATAAACCTGATCGGTGCTGCTGCCGAGATCGGGGCCGAGGTCAATCGGAACTGTGACGTAGCGGTTCAGATTCTGATCGTAATGGGCGACCGGCTCAATCTGCGGCGAGCCACCGGCCTTGATGCGCAGGGCGTAAGCGGCGGCGACTCCCTGGCCGCTGGCATCGGCTGTGAACAGGCCGGGACTGGTCAGCGCAACCTGCGTGTTTTCGACTGAAACTGAACCATCGCTGGCCGTGACTGTAATCGTGACCGGGCCGGGAGCAGTGCCGGGCGGAACCTGATAATTGATCTGCGCCGGTGAAACAAAAAAGAGCGGCGCAGCGCGTTCAGCGCCGTTGCTGTCTCTGAAAATCACTGTCGTGCCTGCGAGCGAGGTCGGCAGCGGCAGCGTTGTTGCTGCATCGGTTGAAGTGGCGAGGCCCGTGCCAAAGGCCGCCGTGATTGCTTCAACTGCGAGCGGGCCGGTGGCGTAATTGGCCGCTGACACGCTGACCACCGGGCGCGGCGCGATGATGTTGCTGACCATCAGCCGGAAAGTCTGAAGCTGTTGCGGCGTGGCCGTGCTGCTGAGTGCGCCGTTGCTGACGGTGGCCGATTCAAGGTTGGTTTCGATGTGCGATGTGCGTGTGGCGCTGGTGATCTGCGGCGCAAGCTGAAGCTGATAGTTTGCGGCGCTGTTCGACAGATTCCAGACGCGGGCGATCAGGCCCTGGCTGATGCCTTCTTCGGCGGGCTTGAGCGACCAGAGCAGGACGTTCGGATTGCTGATGGTTAAGAACTGATACGAGCTTTCAGGATAAGGGCTGCTGCTGTTGCCGGTGACGAGCGATGTGACCAGCGGATTCTGATGTTCCAGCGCAAAGCGCATCGCGGCGGCCTGATCGTAAGCGCCGCGTGTCTGCAACGCGAATCGCTGCGTGAAAAATGAATCGCCGCCCTGACCATAAATGCCCAGGCCCGGATCGTCCACCTGACCACCGGCCAGCACTGACAGGCCCGGCGTCGCCGTGTCGAGGACGGACGGCGTGCTGTTGCCGTACTGCATAAAATAACAATCAGCATTCGAGAGCGTCACGCCCGCATCGCTGCCGCTCAGATCAGCGAAATGATTCAGCGTCAGCCAGTCATATCTCGCATTGCGCGGCGAATACTGCCCGCCATCGGTCGTCAGCCGCGCGCGAATCACAGCGCCGACTTCCTCGTGGCGCAGATCAGGCGCATTCAGATTGAAGCCGAATCCCCAGGTGTAAGTGTCCCTGAAGTTCTCTGTAATCTCGTTGCTGATGTCAATGCGATCCTTGTCGCGGATGAGCGTGATGCGGGTGGTGTGACTGAGCGGGCCTGAAGCATCAGCGCGCAGCGTGACCGAAACCTGCCCGGCATTTTCAACCTGAATGGTTCCTGAACCGGGGCCGAGGTCGTTGATAAATCGCCCGTTGACGTTGCGCGCAAATTCGCGGTTGCCGCGCGCCTTGTCAATCAGCATCGTGATGGCGCCGCGATCAGCCACGTTGAGGTAATAACGGCTGCTTTCGAGAATGTTGCCGCTGAAATTGGCGGCATAGCCGAAATTGGTTCCGCTGCCCGGCCTGATCTCAAAGACTTTGTACCCGACCGCCGGAATGTCACGCGCCAGCACGCGCAGGAACTGCTGATTACGCAGCGTCACCAGTTGCGAAGGCGTTTCCTGTCCAGTCGCCAGGTCAACGACGTGAACCGGGCTGGCATCTGACCAGGGCAGATCAGCCACATCAGTGCGCGTCCAGCTCAGCGAATTGAAGGCATAGAACCGCTGATTGCCGCCGCTCTTTTTGATCATTCCGCCGAGCGCGATGGCGGCGTCATTTTGCAGCGCGTTGACGTAACTTTCGATTTCACCAGCCAGGCGGCGCTGCCACGCGGCGCGGGCATCCTGACCGACGGGGCCGTTGGCCGTCCAGTCGTGTTCCCAGTACAAACCCAGATTCATCCACGCCTGATCGCGCGCGGCGGTGCGGCCATTCATCAGACCGGGATTGCGCAGGCTGACGAGCGTGGCCAGGGCTTCGGCGTTGCGCAGCTTTTCAAGCGAGCGTTTGACGCGGGCCGAAACTTCAGCCATCGAAGCGCAGTACAAATCCCATTCATTGCCGAAGGTCGCGGCCACTGTCGGCAGATTCGCGCTGTGATGCGTCTCAAAGTCCTGAAAGAAATCCTGCTCGTTTGAAACGATGACCTGGCGACCGGAATTGGTCAGTTGCTGCGCGGCGGTGATGAATTCATCGGTCAGCGTTTTGGCTTCGTCCCAGCCCTTGCCGAAAATGCCGATGACCGGGTACGGATAGCGACTCAGAAAGGTTGGATAGGTATCAGCGAGTTCGACCGCCTGGTAAGGGTAACGGGCTTCGGCATAACCGCCGATGCTTTCGTTGTACTGAATCATCGTGTTCCACTTCATCAGCAGACGGCTGCCGTCGAAACCGCCCCACCAGTAAATATCGTGTTCGCGGTCGCCGGGATTCTGAACTCTGGTTGCGCAGGCGCAGATGCCTTTCCAGGAATATTTCGCGCCCGCGCCCGCCCAGAGCGAGCCGAGGCCGTAAGGCATCGTCTGATTTTCCATCGCCACCGCCAGCGGAAAGCGCAGATTGAAGCGTCGTTCGAGCGTGCCGGGATAGTACATTCCGCGCAGCACTGCTTCTGCCGGAACGCCGCCGTAACACGACACGAGAGCCGTGAGCGGCGCGCTGATGTGCCCGTCACGAATGCGACTGATCAGGCGATTGAAATCGGCGGCTGATTTGTTGCGCTCATAAGTCCACAGCCAGAAACTGCCGTCACAATTCCAGCGGCCCTGGTACGGCGCAGGATTACCGGCTGTGGCATCAGCCTGGTTGAGGTAATAATCGAGCATCTCAACGAAGGCGGCGCGATAGCCTTCTTCGTCCATCGTCCACATATAATCGGTGTGATCGTCAGGCGCGAGGTAGATGCGTTTGGGCGTCTGGGCCGGGGTGGTGAAAAGGCTGGCACACAACCATGCGGCAACCGCACAGGTCACAAATCGGCGGGTCATAGCTGGCTCTTTCGGTAGTCTGATCAGCCGCACCGCGCAATGATTCAGCGCTGGCGCAGGTGGCTGGCTGATTTCTGATTTTATGGAGCGGGGGGGAATGTGTCTGCAACCGCAAACCGCCGGGGACTAAACAGGTCGGTTCAGCGTTACAGCGCGCACAGTCTAAAACAAACCCGCCTGGATTGAAACGCCAGGGCAATTTATCACCAGGAACGCAGGCAGCCTGAACAAGCAACGCATGAACAAGGAACGCAGGCGTCCTGAACCAGGAACGCAGGCGTCCCGCCTGCCTGTATTCCGATAAAGGCGCATTGAAAGAAAGACAGGCAGGCGGGACGCCTGCGTTCCTTGTTCAGGCTGCCTGCATTCCTGGTTCTTGCGCACACTGTTGAGCATCCCGCTTGCTGAGGTCGGGCCGCGTTGTTAGAGTGATGGTTTACTGAATCATCAAAAATATCAGGCAGGGACTGACACTGCCGCGAAAAGATAATGAGTGAATCAACTTTGGAAACTGGTTATGACGCTTCGACGGTTGCCGTGCCGTTGCCGGTCGTGGCGATTGTCGGGCGGCCCAACGTGGGCAAATCCACGCTTTTTAATCGCATCATCGGGGCGCGGCGTTCGATTGTCGGTGATCTGCCGGGCATCACGCGTGACCGCATTTACGGTGAGGCGCGCTGGAACGAACAGGCTTTCAACCTGGTGGACACGGGCGGCATTGTGCCGGATGACGATGCCGTGATTCCGGCCAATATTCTGCGGCAGGCGCGGGCTGCAATTGATGAGGCGAGCGTGCTGCTGTTTGTTGTGGACGTGCGCGACGGCATTTCGCCGCTTGATGAAGAACTGGCGAAGATGCTGCGCTCGGTTGGCAAGCCGGTGTTTGTCGTTGCCAACAAAGCCGACACGGCAAAGGTGGCTGATCTGGCGGGTGAATTTCATCGCTTCGGTTATGACGATGTCTTTCCGGTTTCGGCGGAACACGGCCTGGGGATGGGCGACCTGATGGATGCCGTGATGGAAAAGCTGCCGCCGGTCGAGGAGCGCAAATGGAAACCGCGTGAAATCGCCGTTGCCATCATCGGGCGTCCGAATGTGGGCAAATCATCGCTCATTAACAAAATGCTCGGCCAGGAGCGCGTCATTGTAACGCCGATTGCCGGAACCACGCGCGACGCCGTGGACAGCCTCGTGGCCGTCAGGACAGGCGAAGGCGACGAAGCGAAAACGATTCACCTGCGGCTGATTGATACGGCAGGCATCAGGCGCAAGGGGAAGACTGAAGAGATGGCTGAAAAGCTGTCGGTCGTGATGGCGCGCAAACACATTGAACGCGCCGATGTGGTGCTGGTCGTCATTGATGCGATTGAAGGCGTGACGCACCTCGATGCTTCGATTGCGGGTTATGCGCACGAAGCCGGACGCTCAGTGATCATCGTCGTCAATAAATGGGATGCGGTTGAAAAGGACACTTACACGGCCAAAGCTGTCGAAGACAAAATCCGCGATCAGATGAAGTTTCTCGATTACGCGCCGATTGTCTTTGTTTCGGCCCTGTCAGGTCAGCGCGTGATGCGTTTGCCGGAACTGATTGCCCGCGCCGACGAAGCGCGCAGTCAGCGCATTTCAACCGGCAAACTCAATGAGTTTTTCCGTGATTATCTGGAACAGCCGCGCGCCACGACTTCATCAAAACATCCGCTGAAGGTTTTGTATCTGACCCAGGCGATGACGCGCCCGCCGACATTCGTGCTGTTTCTCAGCAGCCGCAAAACGAAACTGCACTTTTCCTACGAGCGATATGTCATCAACCGGCTGCGCGAAACGTTCGGCTTTTTCGCCACGCCGATCAGAATCCTGCAACGCCACCGAAAGTGATGACAGAGGCCATTTGATGTGGAGTGCGGCGAGAACTCGCCGCTTTTTGAGTAATCGAAAGACAAAAGCGGCGAGCACTCGCCGCACTCCACACCTGGCGAGAGACATGGAACAACAACCCGCGACCTTACTGCCCGACCCGGCGCGCCTGTGCGTGCTGCCGCAACCCGAATTTCATTCGCCCGATCCGCGCGCGATCAGGATGTGGCAACTGAGCAGCCTGATCTTTTTCGGTCTGCTGATGCTCGCGCTGCTTGCCGGGGCGCTGATTCTGGGATGGATGGGCCGCGTCAGTTTTTACTGGCTGCTGCCGGGATGGGTGCTGCTGGCGGCGCTCAGCGGGTGGTTCAGTTTCTGGATTCCGGTGCGGGAATGGCGGGCGACGGGGTGGCGACTGGATGACAAGGTGCTGCTCGCGCGCAGCGGCGTGTGGTTTCAGGTCATCAGGCTGCTGCCGCTCAATCGGTTGCAGCACGTTGACCTGCATCGCGGGCCGCTCGAAAGAATGTTCGGTCTGGCGTCGCTCGTGCTGCACACCGCCGGAACGCACGCCGAGAGCATCACGATCAGCGGCCTTGATGCCGATGAGGCCGCGCTGCTGCGAAACCGCCTGGTCGCGCTCGGAGGTGAGCATGCAGAATGAATCCCGGCAGTTCAGGCCTGAACTCAAACAGTCAGCCGGAACAACAATGATCCCTGCGCTGCTTGCGGGGCGGCTGCATCCGCTGACGCTGGTGCTGGGACTGATGACGGCGGTGCGGCGAATGATTATTCCGGCCATTCCGCTGTTATTCATCAAAAATCGCTGGATCGGTTTTTCACTGCTTCTGCTGATGTCAGGCGGCACGATTGCCACGCTGCTGATTCGTTACTTCACTTTCAGCTACCGCATCGAAGGCGGCGAGCTGCGCACGAAGGAAGGCATCTTCGAGCGCACCGAGCGGCACATCCCGCTGGAGCGGATTCAGGAAATCAGAATCGAACAGAGCGTGCTGCAACGCCTCTTTGACGTGGTTGAGGCGCACATTGAAACTGCCGGTGGCGAAGGCCCGGAAGCTTCATTGTCGGTGCTGTCACGCGCCGAAGCCGAACGTTTGCGGCAGGCCGTCTTTGCGCGGATGTCCGAGCCGCGCAGCCGCACGACTTCATCAGGGGCTGCGACCGAAGCGAAGCCGGAACGCGCGATTATTTATCAGCCGGGCTGGCGTGAACTCGTGATGGCGGGGCTGACCTCAAATCACCTGTTGTCGGGACTCGCGCTGGTCGGCGCGTTGTGGGCCTTTGCCGATGATGTGCTGCCCGAATCATTTTACCGGCGAGCCGGAGCCATCTTTGGCCGGGCCGTGCAGCAGTTGATGACGCAGGGCACGCGCCAGGCCGTGCTGGCGGGATTGATCATCCTGCTGGTGCTGCTGCTGGCGGGAATGATTTTTTCAGTCGTGGGGACGATGGTGCTTTTTTACGGCTTCACGCTGTCGCGCAGCGGCGAGGATCTGTATCGAAGCTGGGGACTGCTGACGCGCCGGGCAAGCAGCCTGCCGCGCCGTCGCATTCAGGTGCTCGAAATCGAAGAAGGATTGTTGCGCCGCCTGTTCGGGCTGGCTGCGCTGCGCGCCGACATTGCCGGTAACAAACGCGAACACGAAGACGACAATCATGGCCGCGATGTGCTGCTGCCGGTTGTCAGACGCCGTGAACTCGGCGACCTGCTGCCGGTCTTTTTTTCTGATCTGCCGGATGACCGGGCCGCGTGGAAGCAGGTTTCAAAACTGGCCATTCGTCGCGGCACGATCAAAGGCGCGATTGTGGCGGCCCTGCTGGCGGCAGGATTGACGGCATATTCACAGCGCCCGCTGAGTCTGTGGCCGCTGGCGCTCGTGCCGCTGATTTACGGGGTCAATGTGCGGCGGTATCGCTATCTGGGTTATGCGCCCGGTGAAAAATACTTTCATACGCGGCGCGGTTTTCTCAGCCGGACAACGCACATCGTTCCGGTCAGCAAGGTGCAGGTGATTGAAATTCATCAGACTCCGTTTGATCGTCGGCTCGGACTGGCGAGCCTGCGCATTGATACTGCCGGTCAGGCTTACACGGGCGGCGGGCCGCGCATCGGCAATCTGCCGCTTGACGAAGCGCGCAGGCTGGCTGAATCGCTGGCGCACCGCGCGGCAACTGCCGGGCCGCGTTTCGGAAGGGTGATTGAATTACAGAGCAGTATACGGGGATCACAAGTGTTGCGCGATTTGCCAAAATCGCGTGGCTCGCGCAACGATCTGACTGTGAATGCCGCGCGATTTTGGCAAATCGCGCAACACTGGCGTACATTCATTTGTAAATTGGCCTGAAACTTTAGACTGAAGGTTAATGATTGGCTTTCCAGACTGAATACTTTGAAATCACCCACACCGATCTGCACACCCAGGCTCGCACCGGGCGCATCACGACGGCGCGCAGTGTGATTGAAACGCCAGTGTTTATGCCGGTCGGCACGCGCGGGACGGTCAAGGCGCTGACGCAGGAGATGCTTGAAGCGATTGATGCGCGCATCATTCTGGGCAATACCTATCATCTGTTTCTGCGACCGGGGCATCAACTGATTGATGAACTGGGCGGACTGCATCAGTTCATGTCGTGGGATCGTTCGATTCTGACTGACAGCGGCGGCTTTCAGGTTTTCAGCCTCGGTGAACTGCGCAAAATCAGGGAAGAGGGCGTTGAGTTTCAATCGCACCTTGACGGCTCGCGGCACTTTCTCTCGCCTGAAGTTTCAATGCAGATTCAGGCTGCGCTTGGGTCGGATATTGTGATGTGCTTCGATGAATGCACGCCGTATCCGGCCACGCACGAGCAGGCGCGCCGCTCGCTCGAACTGACCGGCAGATGGGCGCGGCGTTCGCGGGATGAATTTGATCGTCTGATGCAGTTGCGCGCTGACCGGCTGACCGGCGCGCGCGCTGTGCCGGGCGCGCTGTTTGGCATCATTCAGGGCAGCGTGTATCACGACCTGCGGCGCGCAAGTCTCGATCAGTTGCTTGAAATCGGCTTTGAAGGTTACGCCATCGGCGGGCTGAGCGTCGGTGAAGAAAAACAGATGATGTATGACACGACTGAATTCATTGCGCCGCAGATGCCCGCCGACAAACCGCGTTACCTGATGGGCGTCGGGACGCCCGAAGACCTGGTTGAATCGGTCGCGCGCGGCGTTGATATGTTCGATTGTGTGATGCCCACGCGCAATGCGCGCAACGGGCAGGTCTTCACGTCACGGGGAAAGCTGAATGTCAAAAATGCGCGTTATGCGGCTGACCGGCGACCGCTGGATGAAAGCTGCGGCTGCCCGGTCTGTGCGCGCTATACGCGGGCTTATGTGCGGCATTTATACGTGAGCGGCGAGATTCTGGCGGCGATTTTGTGCTCGCTGCATAACACAGCCTTCTACCTTGACACCATGCGGCGGATCAGGCAAGCTATCGCGCTTGGTGAGTTCACGCGATTTCGCACCGACTTTATCAGCAGTCTGCAACAGAATAGCGAATAAACGCTGAGATTTTCCGGCTGGCGGAATTGTACGTGACATAACAACTTTTCAGACAAGGTTAGCCCGCCCCGATGATGTCTTCACAACTGGCTTTCATTCTTTTGCAGTCCGGCGCATCAGGTTTGGTGAGTCTCGTCCCGTTTGTCCTGATGATCGCAGCGATGTACTTCCTGCTGATTCTGCCGCAGCGCAAGCGGCAGCGGGCGGTGCAGAACATGCTTGATAATCTGAAGGTCGGTGACAATATCGTGACCTCCGGCGGCATTTACGGCACGGTGACGATCATTCACGAAGATAAAAAGACGCTTCAGATCAAGATCGCTGATAACCCGGCGGTCAGAATCAAAATTGCCCGCACCTCAGTTGCCGGATTGCAGGGCCAGGAAGAGATCAACAAGTAACACCTGTCACCGAACGCGGCGCGGCCCTGATGTGAAATTGCCGGGCGCGCTGTTATCATATTGCTTTGCTTGCCCTGTCTGCCGGGCATCTTCTGCACTGATCATCTGATTCTGTAAAGAAAGCGACGGATGCCGGATGACCTTCAACCCCTGAGCATCCGGCGCATGATTGAAGTATGAACAGAAATCTTCGCACTCGCAGCATTGTCATCGCAGTCGTGACGGTCGTGTCACTGATTCTGATGTTCGGCCCCTTCAACAAGCCGAAGGAAGAGAAAATCTCCTGGGGAGATTTCTTCAAACCCGCCAGCCTGAAAAAGAACCTGAGCGAAAACATCCGGCTCGGCCTCGACCTCAGAGGCGGCACGCATCTGGTGTTGCAGGTTCAGGCCGATGACGCCATCAAGGCCATTACCGAAGGCAACCGGGCCAAGGCGGTGGATCTTCTCAAGAAGAAGAACATCGCTTTCACCGACATCAAGGTTCCGGCTCCCGGACAGGTTGTGGTGGAAACCGCCGATGACAAGGCGCACAGTCAGATTCGGGATGAACTGCTGAAGGATTTCGGCAGCGTGGACTGGGACGTTTCGACCCGCCCGAATGCCATGACCTTCAATCTCAAGACTCGCGCGGCGGACGAAATCCGCAAGCAGGCGACGCAGCAGGCCAAGAATATCATTGAGCAGCGCATCAATGCCTTCGGCGTGGCCGAACCAACGATTCAGTTGCGCGGGCGCGAAGAGGATCACCAGATTCTGGTGCAGATGCCTGGCGTTGATGACCCGGAGCGCGTCAAGAAACTGATCCAGGGCGATGCCCGGCTGGAATTCAAGGCCGTCGTGCCGCCGGGGCAGCTTTTCCCTTCAAAGGAAGCCGCCCTCGCCTCGCTGGGCGGACAGCTTCCCGGCGACAAGGAGATTCTGGAAATCAACGAACCCCGCACGGGCCGCTCGCCGCTGCAGGGCTGGTACATCGTTGAGAAAGCGCCGATCATTACCGGCAGTGACCTGCGCAACGCGCAGGGCGTGCCCGCGCAGCAGGGCGCAGGCTACAACGTCGCCTTCCAGCTCAAACCGAATGGCGCTGAAAAGTTCAGCAACTGGACAGGCGCGAATGTCGGCAACCTGCTGGCCATTGTGCTGAACGATCAGATCAAGAGCGCGCCTTCAATCAAGAGTCAGATCAGCGATAACGGTGTCATTGAAGGAAGCTTCACGCAGCAGGAAGCCGAAGACCTCGGTCTGGTGCTGCGTTCGGGCGCACTCCCGGCCAAGCTCGTTTATCTTGAGGAACGCACCGTCGGGCCATCGCTCGGCGCTGATTCGATTCGTCAGGGAGTGGTGGCATCCATCGTCGGCCTCGCGCTGGTGGTGCTGTTTATGCTCTTCTATTACCGGCTGTCGGGCGTGAATGCGGTGGTCGCGCTGGTGCTGAACCTGATTATTCTGCTGGCCGGACTGGCAATGTTCGGCGCCACGCTGACGCTGCCCGGCATTGCGGGTGTGATTCTGACCATCGGTATGGCGGTGGACTCGAACGTGCTGATTTTCGAGCGCATTCGTGAAGAGTTGCGCGCCGGTCGTCTGGTCGCGTCTGCCGTTGACATTGGTTTCAGCAAGGCGCTGGTCACGATCATTGACACGCACGTCACGACAATTGTGTCGTGTCTGTTCCTGTACGTTTTTGGCACCGGCCCGATTCGCGGGTTCGCGGTCACGCTGGTGATCGGTCTGCTGGCGAACCTGTTCACGGCGATCTATGTGTCGCGCTCAATGTTTATCTGGGCTTTGAATCGCGGTGGCCGTCGCGCCGAAACTCTGAGCATTTGATAATTCGGAATCGCCGCGTGGCAGGCCGGTCAGAAACTGAAAACCTGTTTCTGATGGTGCCGGGCGACGCTCCTGATTCCACCTTCCGCACTGGTTATGATCGAGATTTTCAAACACGCGAATTACGACTTCCTCGGCAAGAAATGGCTTTTCATCGGCTTGTCGTGGGTACTGATCCTGGCTGGTCTGGCTTCCGTGGTCTGGCGCGCCGCAGATGGCAAAGACAACACGCACCCGTTCAATCTGGGCGTGGACTTTTCCGGCGGAACCATCGTCAACGTAAAGTTCAAGACTACGCCGGATCTGAACAAACTGCGCTCGGCCATCGAAAAGCAGGGCATTGACGGCGGCAAGATCACGCTGCAGGCCGTCGGCAGTCAGATCGGACAGGCGCCGACCAATGAAGTGCTGGTGCGGCTGCCCAACCTGGTGCAGATTGAGCGGCAGGCCGGACAATCTGAAACAGCGGCAGAGTCGAAAACAGACGCTGACATCGGCAAACAGAAGATTCGCACCGCACTGGCCTCGCTCAATGCCGAGACCGGCAAATTCGATCTGAATGCGACCGGACGCGACGACCTGAGAGCCGAACTGCTGCGGCTTGATCCGCTGGGACTGCGCAGCAGCGGCGCGACGCAGTCAGCCGAAACCCGCTACAGCGAAATCGCCAACCGGATTGTTGATTTCCGCGAGAAGGAACGCGGCGGTCTGATCGGCAGCGTGGATGAAGTGAAGAACCTGAGCGGCATTGAGCCGCAACTGAGCGATGCGCTGTCAAAGAATTTCTTTGCCGGTGTGGCCGCGATTCGCAGCGCTGATGCGGTCAGCCCGCAGGTCGGCGCCGAACTGCGCAACCGGGCGATTTACGTGACGCTGGCGGCCTGTATCGGCATGCTGCTGTTCATCGCTTTCCGGTTCAAGTCGTGGGGCTTTGGCATTGGCGCGGTGGTGGCTGTTTTTCACGACGTGCTGGTGACGCTCGGTATTTTCTCGATCTTCCAGCTTGAAATTGATCTGACCGTGATTGCGGCGCTGCTGACGCTGGTTGGTTATTCGATGAATGACACCATCGTGATTTTCGACCGCATCCGCGAAATGATGAGGTTGCGGCGGCGCGAAAGCCTGGAAAATCTGGCCAATGACGCGATCAATCAGACGCTGTCGAGAACCATTATCACTTCAGGACTGACCTTCCTGACCGTCGTTGCCCTGGTGCTGTTCGGCGGGGCCGTGCTGAAGAGTTTCTCATGGTGTCTGTTCATCGGCATCATCATCGGCACCTATTCCTCGATTTACATTGCCAGTCCTTTCATGCTCTGGTGGGAAGGGCGGCGAAGGAATCTTTCGCCTGCGGCTGCGGGAACTACTCAGGTTCCGGCGGGCGCACAGAACCTGATTTCCAATACTACGGCTGTGGCGGGCGGGTCGCGCCGCAAGAGTGCTGGCAAGGGGCGGCGATAAGAGATTGTCCGGCCCTGCCTGGTCGTTGGCGGGGCGGCACTGACTGCTTCTGTCGGCTCATCTGAGGCTGGCAGAAGCAGCGACCAGTAATTTAAGAAAGCCTGTGTCAGATGTGCTTCCTGCCTGTCTGATCTGCATTTACTGACCACAGTCTTCAGGTTGTCAGCGTGCGGTTTGCGGTTTATATAACCATTATAATTTCAAATCAGAAGGCAGCCTGAAAGTTGCCTGCGGGTCTTGACTTCAGGACAAAGCAGAATGTAGACTGCGCCCGTTGCTGACCTGTCATCTGTAGTTTCAAGCTGTAATCCGGGCATCTGAACAAGTCTGGTCTGTAGCTTTACAGTACGAGCAAGCCCTGCCTCAGGCTAAGGTGGGCCTGCCTGTCAATCGCATACCCGGTTATCGAAAATATTCGAACAGACACATTCGACGCTGGATATGTGAAGAAACTCGTACTGGTTTGCAAAAGGGGTTCCCAGCCCCTGTCAGCAATCAGTCTCAGGTTAGTTCACTGGTCGTTTTTTCTGGATTTCCTTTTTTCCTTTTAGTTGTAACCAAAATCACAGGCGTTCCTTCAGAGAACGCATTCAAAACGCAGCAATGCAGCCCGGCGTCTGAATCCTGTTCGGGCGCGGGCCTGAATGCTGACTCATCGGCAATCCATTTACGGAGGCCAATCAAAGCGATGTTCGATACTCTGGTTGAATCACAGAAACATAAGCAAGGACGCACAGGCGGGTTTTTCGCTGCGATCTCGCTGCTTTACATTGTCGGGCTGCTCGTTGCCGCCGTGGTGACCATCTTTCTGTTCAATCCTACTTTGACGGATTCGGCAGAACTGACCGCAATGCTTGCGCCGCCACCGCCGCCGCCGCCGCCACCACCACCGGCTGAAGCGCCGAAAATCGTAGTCAAGCAGACTGAAATCACAACCTTTACTCCGCCGAAGACTCCGCCCAAGGAAATTCCTGATCCGACCAGGGTGACCTCGAAGCCACAGATTCAGAATGTGGTGTCAACAGGTGTCCCCGGCGGCACAGGCGTGCCCGGAGGCGTGCCTGGCGGAACTGGCAAGACGGAAGAAGAACCGCCGCCGCCGCCGCCACCACCACCGTCACCAACTCCGAAGCCGACTGCCACTCCGCCGCCGCCGCCCAAAAAGGTGAATATTTCAGGCGGTGTGCTTCAGGGAAATGCGGTCAGGAAAGTGCAGCCGCAGTATCCGCCGATTGCCAAAGCGGCGCGTGCCGCGGGCGCTGTTCAGGTCGCAGTTGAAATTGACGAGGACGGAAATGTGACCTCGGCTTCTGTGGTCAGCGGGCATCCGCTGCTGCGCGAAGCGGCTGTTCAGGCTGCCCGGCAGTGGAAGTTCAAACCGACCCTGTTGTCGGGGGTGCCGGTCAAGGTTTCCGGTGTCCTGACCTTTAATTTCACGCTTCAGTAAAGCATTCACTTTTGTCTTGCCTCGACAGGCAGAGAGAGAATGGCGGCGATGGCTGTTCTCTCTCCTCAATTGTTCGTACACATACCAGCCGCAGCCCCGTGATCCGAGGCAGGGAACTTTTCTCCTGAAGCTGGTGTCTGTATTTCCGTGAACGTGGACTGCCCCGTGCCTGGAGATTTCTGAGCGGGGGCACGAAACACACCTGGCCAGTAAGTCTACTTTGCTGGTAATCACCCTTGGAGGATTTCGACATCATGATGTTGCTCAGCCAGATCTGGATAGCTGTAATTCAGTTTGGATTGATTCTGTTTCAGGAAGGCGGTGAAAGCATGGCCACCGACTTCACTATCATGGGCATGGTCCGCAAGATGGGATGGGTTGCGATTGTCGTGAACATTATCCTGCTGTTTATGTCCATCTTCTCAATCGCCGTAATGATTGAGCGGTTCCTGACCTTCCGGGCCGCAAGAAATCAGTCACGCGAATTTGCGCCGAAGGTGGCGCAGATGCTCAAGCAGGCTCGCGTGGACGAAGCCATCGGCATCTCAGACAAGTACAAAAAGAGCCATCTCGCCATGGTGGTCAATGCCGGGTTGCAGGAATTTCAGGCTCACCAGGGCGCTGAAATTTCGGGCGAGGAAGTTGATGCTTCCAAGCGTGCGCTGCAGCGTGCCACCGCCATTAAGATTGCCGAGTTTCGCCGGGGTCTGTCCTCGCTGGCAACCATCGGTTCCACCGCGCCGTTCGTCGGCCTCTTCGGAACGGTGGTCGGCATCATCACGGCCTTTCAGGGCATGAGGAACGCCGAATCCGCAGGTATCGCAGCCATCGCTGGCGGTATTTCGGAAGCGCTCTTCACGACCGCCTTTGGTCTGCTGGTGGCAATTCCGGCAGTGTGGGCGTTCAACTATTTCTCCAGCCGCGTGGATAACTTCGTGGTGGAGATGGATAACTCCTCGGCAGAACTGATTGATTACTTCCTCAAGCAGCGCCGGGGCGGCCGAAAGTAAGGCCTCAGGGCTGGCATGGCTTACTGACCGGTTTCGGTCAGCAGTCGGATCACTGATGATCGGCGGCCTGCTGTCACGTTGCTTACAGGCAGGCTGCCGACCGGGTCGGTGTGCAGTTATATCTGGAGGATTTTTATATGAGTATGTCCACTGGCAGCGGCTCAAGTGGGCTGCAGTCTGAAATTAACGTGACCCCGATGGTTGACGTGATGCTGGTGCTGCTGATTATTTTCATGGTCATCACGCCCCTGCTTCAGTCCGGCGTTCAGGTGGTGCTGCCCAAGGCCGACTATCCTGAAGAGGATCAGAATATCAACAAGGAATCGGCAGTCGTGGTTTCGCTGCCGGAAGCCGGTAATTACTATATCGGACGCGATCTGTTTGTTGATCGGAATCTGCTGATTCAGAACATCGGCAAGAGAATGAAGGCGCTCAAGCCTGGCGACCCGCAGGTGGTCTATATTCGCAGCGGCCTGAATGTGCCGTATGGCGAAGTGGTCAAGGTGGTTGATGCCATTCGTGAAGCCGGGTATGAGCAGGTCGGGCTGATTGCCGAAAAGAACAAGAAGAAGTAGTTAAGGAGACACATAACCATGTCAATGGATGTAGGAGGAAACAGCGGTCCGAGTCCGAATATCAACGTGACGCCGCTGATTGACGTGCTGCTGGTGCTGCTGATTATCTTCATGGTCATCAGTCCGCAGAAGCCGCACCGCTTTGAAGCCAAGATTCCTGAGAAACCACCACCGAACCTGCCCGAAGATCAGACGCCGGATCCGTTTGCGATTGTGGTCACGATTCCCAAGACCGGAGGCGGGTACAAATTCAATCAGACGGACGTGCAGACGCTGGCCCAGCTTGGCGATATTCTGCACAAGAATATTGACCCGCGCCCGGCTGATCGCAAGGCCGTCTTTATCAAAGCCCCTCAGTCGCTGGCTTATGGCGAGGTAGTCAAGGTGATTGACGTGGTGAAAAACGCCGGTGGCTCGCCCATCGGATTGCAGATTGAAGGGCTTGAACAATAACCACAGTGCCGAATCAGACTGGAATGGGATCTGCCCATTCCCGATCTGCGGGGAGAAGGCAGATTCCATTTCTCACAGGGAGCGAGTCTGAAGTTATGAAAAGCTTGCGATTCATTGTTACACTGGCCGTGATGACAGGTCTGATGGCGCTGTTACTTTCGGCCTCCGGCTGCACTTTTGCCAAAAAAGTGATTGCCAAGGACAAACTGAACCAGGGCGCCATTGCCTTCAATCAGGGCAGGTACAAGGACGCTCTTGATTTCATTCAGCGGGCGACCGAACTTGATCCTGATAATCCGAACGGCTGGCTCTATTATGGCGCGACGCTGATCAAGACCTATAATGAGGCCCAGGACGAAAACCAGCGCAAACAGAGGCAGGATGCGGCCATCAGCGCCTACAACATGGCCTTGCAGAAGGCTGAAAATGTGAAGCTGGAAAAGGAAAAGTGTTCGATCAGAGATAACGCCATCGGTTATCTGGCCAAGATTTATGAGGACAAGGGCGATGAGAATTCGCGCCGCGAATGGATGCTCAAACGCGCCGAAGGCGATTGCGCCAAGCCGGACATCAAGGCCGCGACCTACTATTCCATCGGTGTGACTTACTGGAAGTGCGCCTATGACGAAACCCAGCGTTACGCCGACAAGCAGAAGATGACCAGCGATCCGTTCCATTACCGGAATATTTACACGGCGGAAGACAAGAAAAAACACGAGGATTGCACCAACAAGGGGCTGGAGTACATCGAAAAAGCCCTGGCCGTGAAACCGGAATACGCTGATGCGCTTTCCTACAAGAGCCTGCTGATTCGTGAAAAACAGAAAGTGACCAGCAACGAGGCTGATCGGAAGAAGTACAACGATGAAGCCGAAAAGATTGCCAAGCAGGTCATGGAACTGAACAAGAAACAGGCAGCTCAGGCTCCGCAGGGCTGAGCTTCAATCTCAGTTTTTTCAGCCACAGCCAGCGCCGGTCAGTGCCCGGTCGCTGGCTGTTTTCATTTTCTGCCGACAGGTTTCGGCATTGATTTGTTTCAGAAGTTTGTGATAATCAATCCTTCAGTCAGCCCCTGACTTGAAGGAAGTATTGATCCGGCAGCTCTGGCTGAGACAGGCTGCGCCGGATCTGTGTATGGTTGCAATGACTGTTCTCATCACACAACACATTCCCACTCAGTCGCGCAGGAATCTCTTCGCGGATTAGCCCCGTTGCCATCTGAATTGACCTTCGTCACTGCTCGCGCTCGATTGTGCAGCGCAGCGGTGCTTCAACTGTTTCCCAGGTTTTCAGTCACAACGGAGGAAAGACATGACGCTCAGTTCAACGATGTCCGAAAGCACCGGGCTGCACGAAAAGACGCTGCCCGAAATCAAAACCATTCTGCCCGGCCCCAGGGCGCAGGAAGTGATCGCGCGTGACGCGCAGTTTATTTCACCGTCTTACACACGCGGCTATCCGCTGGTGATGCAGCGCGGGCGCGGCGCGATGATTGAAGATGTGGACGGCAACATCTTTCTCGATTTCAACGCCGGAGTCGCCGTCTGTTCGACCGGACACGCCCATCCTGATGTGGTCGCCGCCATCAAAAAACAGGTGGATGATTTCATTCATATTTCCGGCACTGATTATTATTACCCGCACCTGCCTGCGCTGGCCGAAAAGCTCAATCGGCTGGCTCCGGGCAATGTCGAAAGAAAAGCTCATTTTGGCAATTCGGGGGCGGAAGCTGTCGAAGGCGCGATCAAGCTGGCGATGTATGCCACACGGCGGCAGAAACTGATCGGCTTTTTTGGCGCTTTCCACGGGCGCACGATGGGGGCGCTTTCTCTGACCGGCAGCAAGGCCCGACAGCGCGCCGGGTTCGGCCCTCAGGCGCTCGATGTGACTCACACCGGTTACGCCAACTGCTATCGCTGCCCGTACAAGCTGACGCCTGAAAGCTGCGGCGCATTTGAATCGAAAGGCCCGCACTGCGCGCGCGTGATTGAAGACCTGCTTTTCAAAACCACCGTGCCCGCCGATGAATGCGCGGCCATCGTCGTCGAGCCGATTCAGGGCGAAGGCGGTTATGTGGTGCCGCCCGCTTCATTCCTGCACACGCTCCGCGACATTGCCCATCGGCACGGCGCGCTGATCATTGCTGACGAAGTGCAATCAGGCATGGGCCGCACCGGAAAGATGTTCGCCAGTGAACATTTCGATTTTGTGCCTGACATTATGTCACTGGCCAAGGGCATTGCTTCGGGGTTGCCGCTTGGCGCAACGCTCGCCAGTGCTGATCTGATGTCGTGGCCGCCGGGCGCGCATGCTTCGACCTTTGGCGGCAATCCGGTAGCGATTGCGGCTTCGCTCGTCACCATCGAACTGCTCGAAGGTCATCTGATCGCCAATGCCGCGCAGATGGGTGAATACCTGCTGGCAGGCTGCCGTGAACTGATGAACAGGCATCAGCTCATCGGCGATGTGCGCGGCAGGGGGCTGATGATCGGGATTGAACTGGTGAAGGATCGCGTGACTAAGGAACCCGCCGCTGAAGAACGCGACCGTGTTGAAGTCGAATGCTTCCAGCGCGGCCTGATTATTCAGGGCTGCGGCACCAGCACGATTCGCCTCTCGCCGCCGCTCGTCATTGATCGCAATCAGTGCGACTTTGCTCTCAAAACGCTTGATGAATCGCTGGCCGCTGTCGCCGCGCATTAGATCAGATTTCAGATTAGTGTCCGGTGTTGCGCGATTTGCCCGCAGTCGCGCGGCATCTGCAACCGGCCCGTTGCGCGAGCCGCGCGATTGCGGGCAAATCGCGCAACACTTTTACGCCATTGAAATCTGATCTGGTTGTCACGCTGCCTGGCGGGAATCAGGACTCCGGCTTCAGTCCTGATTCCCGCACTCATCCCGCCAGGCTTTCGCGCCTTGTTTCTACTTTCCTCCGCACAGATAAAAATTTAAGATGATTCGGGAACTTTCCCGCCGCAACGGGGTCTATCAGGGTGGCACGGTGACGGGATGGCAAAAGGCTCCGTTATGACAATGTAATTAATCAGCTTCAATTAACGGCTTTCGGAGTGGCGCGCATGCTTGCCGAAGAGAAGGTTTTTCTGGCTGGCGGATTTGAATCCGAGTTCAGTCAGACCGGAACTTCTGAACTGATGGTCACCGATCAGGTGGCGCAGACGGCAAATGTGTGGCCGCAGGATGAAGGGCTGATTGCGCGACTCAGGGCTGGTGAAATGTCGGCCTTTGAAGAACTGGTCGGCGAATATCAGCCGCTGGTCTATGCGCTGACGCTGCGGATTCTGGGCAATGTCGAAGATGCGCGCGATGCCACGCAGGAAACGTTTCTGAAAATCTTCCGGCATTTTGCGCACTTTCGCGGTGATTCGAGCCTCAGGACGTGGATCTGTCGCGTCGCCGTCAATCAGGCGCGTACCTCTGATCGCTGGTGGCGTCGTCGCCGTCGTGATGTGACCGATTCGCTTGACCTGTCGCCGGATGAACAGAACCGCCTGGGAACGCTGACGGTGGCGTCCCTGGCTGATGAATCGGCTTCGCCTGAATCACAAACGCTTTCGCGCGAACGCTGCCGCGAAATTCAGCGCGCGCTCGGCGAAGTCAAAAAGGATTTTCGGATTGCCGTCATCCTGCGTGACATTGAAGGGATGACTTATGAAGAAATCGCCTGCATTCTGGAAATTTCCACCGGAACGGTGAAATCAAGAATCGCACGCGGGCGTGAAATGCTGCGCGAAGTCCTGCAACGGCAGGTGCAGCAACAGTTCTTTAAGTTCTGAGTGGACAGTGATGACTGGGCGCACTCAAAAAGTTTCGGGAACCGGCAGATGGCCTGAACCTCTTTTCGACGCTCATTGCCGATGGGTCGGCGAAATCTGAATGAACCAGAGGCGGGTCAGCAACCAGCAGAATGGTTCTTTATCAACCGTGTTCAGACCGATGACGGTTCCCGAAAGCAGGTTTTGAGCGTGTCCGGCCAGCAGGGACACGCAGATTTGACATCAGATTGGAAGTTATGAAGTGCCAGGATTTTTCACGGTTGATTTCAGCGCGACTTGATGGCCGTCTGCCAGCAGACGAGCGGCTGCGGCTGGAAGCTCATCTGAGAGAATGTCCGACCTGCCACGACCTGGCGGCGGAACTGGCCGACCTGCGCAGCGAACTGAGAATGATGCCGCCACCGGCGCTCCCGGCTGAAATGACCGCCGACATCATGACAGTGCTGCAAATGGAGGCCCGCCTGCAGGCGCGTTCGGCTCGTCGCCGCGAAGACCGTCTGGAGGCGTTGCGCGTCTGGATGCTGACGCACAGCATCGGAGTGGTGGTTTCGCTGGCGCTGCTTTTCTTTCTCACTTCTGCCATTTTAAGACCGCTGCATCGTACGATGGCGATTGCGCAGGCGCTGGCCGAAACCGCTGCGGCTGATGAATCGAACAAGTTCAACGAGCTTTCGAGCCTGCTGCTGCCGCCACCGCCGACGCGGCCCAATTTTTCGCCGAGCGGTGTGCTGCTCGGATTCAGCGAGGATTCGCCGGAAGGTGAATTCGTGGTCGCGGTCGTGGTTGATAAAAACGGCACCGCTTCGGTCAGGGAAGTGGTCGAACCGCCCAGCGATCCCGCAATGATTGCGCGTCTGTCGGCTGTGCTGACGCGCCAGGCCAGCTTCACGCCTGCCCGGCGCGAAGGCAAATACATTCCGGCCCCGGCTGTGCTGATGTTCAGCAAGGTCAACATTCAGGGCTGAAATTCCCCAGGACATTTCCGACTGCTGCGGCTCAGGTCACTTCTGAGGTCAGTCGCAGTCTGTCTGACAGCCGCCCGCACCGGCGGTTGACGGGTGACGTGTCTCTTTCTCAAAGGGTGAACTTCCTGTTCGCAGCGCCTGTCACTCTGCCGGGCCGTCAATTCAGGGTTGATCTGACATCAGCTTTGCCGGATGAGAGACGCTGCGAACTTTTTTTTCTGATGAATTGCTGACCCATCGGCGCGGGCGTCGCTTCAACTTTCAGCCTGTTCAGCCATAAGGAGGAAACTGCAATGTTCGAGAAACTGGTCGAATCAACCAAACAGAAAAGCAACGGGCGTACCGGCAGAATCGTGCTGCTGACGACGATGATTTACGGCGCAATGCTGACTGTCACAGGCATTGCCACTATTTTCTGGTTCAATCCGGCGCTCGCCGACAGCCTGAAAGTGAATGTCATGCTGACGCCGCCCGTGCCGCCTGTACCGCGACCGGCAGTGCAGCAGACAGTCACCAGAAATGCTGCGCCGACAGCGTGGATTGCGCCGACGCATCCGCCTGTCACAGTTGATCCGCATACTGTCCCGCCCGCGCCGACAACGAGCAGAATCGCTGTTGCCGGTTCACCGGGCGGCTCTGTCGGCAATTTCAATTCAGTTCCCGGCGGCAGCGATGACGGCCCCGGTGACCCGCCGCCACCGCCCGTGACCAAGAAGCCCGATCCGACACCTGAGCCAAAGCCGACGCCGACACCTCAGCGTCCGATCACACGCACCAGCACAATTTTGCAGGGAACTGCGATCAGAAAGGTGCAGCCGGCCTATCCGCTGATGGCCAAAACTGCCCGCGTGCAGGGGCCGGTTCAGGTGCAGGTTGAGATCAATGAAGAGGGACTTGTGACTTCGGCAGTCGTGCTGAGCGGGCATCCGCTGCTGCGTGAGGCTTCAGTCCAGGCCGCGCGCCAGTGGGTATGGAATCCAACCCTGCTCGGGGGCATTCCGGTCAGAGTTCAGGGCGTTCTGACCTTCAATTTCACGCTGAATTGAAGCAATAAACCCGGGAGCGCAGCCTGGAGCAGCTCTGGGAGCGCGGGCATCCCTGCCCGCATGGTTTCCGCGAAACGAGCCTTTCGCGGAAACCATGCGGGCAGGGATGCCCGCGCTCCCAGGCTGCTTACTTCTCGCCGCTTTTGGCTTCTTTGACAGTTGGCGTCTGTTCGCTGCCACTGGATGATTTGTCGGTCTGGTCAACGCGCGGGGCGAGGGCGATGTTGAGGACTTCGCGCACATCCTCAACGAAGATGAATTCCATCTCGCGCTTCGGTTCTTTCGGCACGTCTTCCATATCCTTGCGGTTCTGCGCGGGCAGGATGATCTTTTTGATGCGGGCGCGATGTGCGGCCAGCACCTTTTCCTTCACGCCGCCAATCGCCAGCACGTTGCCGCGCAGCGTAATTTCGCCGGTCATCGCCACGTCCTTGTGCACCGGGCGATTTGAGAGCGCCGAAACCAGTGCCGTTGCCATCGTGATGCCAGCCGACGGGCCATCCTTGGGAATCGCGCCTTCGGGAATATGAACGTGAACATCGGTGTTGCTGAATTTCTCTTCCTCAATGCCGAGTTCTCTGGCGCGGGCGCGGGCGTATGAATAAGCCGCCTGCGCCGATTCCTTCATCACCTCGCCAAGCTGTCCGGTCAGTTGCAGCGCGCCCTTGCCCTTCATCGTGATGGCTTCGATGAAAAGAATATCGCCGCCGGTCGCCGTCCACGCGAGGCCTGTCACCACGCCGACCTGATCGTGCTTGAGCATTTCATCCGGTTCGACTTTCGCCACGCCGAGAAATTCGTGCAGGTTGCGCGGCGTAACGTGAACCTTCTTCGTTTCGCCTTCAGCCACGCGCCGCGCCACCTTGCGACAGATCGAGCCGATTTCGCGTTCAAGCTGGCGCAATCCGGCTTCGCGGGTGTATTTCACAATCGCAGCGCGCAGCGCAGCATCAGAGATCGTCAGGTATTTTTCACTGACGCCGTTCTCTTCCATCTGCTTCGGCAGGATGTGCCGCCTGATGATCTGCAGCTTTTCCTCTTCGGTGTAACCCGACAGGCGAATCACTTCCATGCGGTCGCGCAGTGCGGGCTGAATCGTATCAAGCAGGTTCGCCGTCGTCATAAACATGACGTTTGAGAGATCAAACGGCACGCCCAGGTAATTGTCGCGGAAGGAAAAATTCTGTTCCGGGTCGAGCACTTCAAGCAGCGCCGATGACGGATCGCCGCGAAAATCCGAACTGACCTTGTCAACTTCATCAAGCATAATCAGCGGATTGTTCGTTCCGGCCTGCTGAATTGACTGGACGATGCGGCCCGGCATCGCGCCAACATAAGTGCGCCGATGACCGCGAATTTCGGCTTCGTCGTGCACGCCGCCCAGGCTCAGGCGCACGAATTTGCGATTGACGGCGCGCGCAATCGAACGACCGAGCGAAGTCTTGCCGACGCCCGGAGGCCCGACCAGACACAGAATTGTGCCTTTCGGTTTCTCCTTGATCTTGCGCACGGCGAGGGCTTCGATGATGCGCTCCTTGACCTTCTCCAGCCCGTAATGATCCTCTTCGAGAATCGTTTCAGCTTTCTTGAGGTCAAGATTTTCACGCGATGATTTCGACCAGGGCAGCGCGACCATAATATCGAGCCAGTTGCGCAGCGTGGCTGTTTCAGCCGCATCAGGATGCATGCGTTCGAGTTTTTTGAGCTGGCGCTCGACCTCTTCCTCAACGGGCTTCGGCATTTTGGCCTTGGCCATCTTTTCGCGGTATCCGGCAATGTCTTCGGCCAGTTCGTTGCCTTCACCGAGTTCAGACTGAATCGCCTTCAACTGCTGGCGCAGATAAAACTCGCGCTGCGAGCGGTCAATTTCGCCCTTGGCCTGCGTGTTGATTTCGGCCTGCACGGTGAGGACTTCGATCTCCTTGTTGAGCAGTTCATTGACGCGGCGCAGGCGGCCATTGACATCCACGAGTTCCAGCACTGACTGCGCGTCTTCAACCTTGAGTTCAAGATTTGAAGCCGCCAGGTCAGAGAGTCGCGCCGGTTCATCCAGGTTCGCCACGATCTGCATGACTTCGGGCGAAATGTTTTTGCCAAGCCCGACAGCCTTTTCAAGCGATGAGCGCACGTTACGCAGCAATGCTTCGGTTTCAAGGCTCTGGCCTGATTCCGGTTCCTGCAACGGTTCGATGCGCGCCTGCAAATAACCGGCGGCTTCTTCGACATAGTTGATGCGCGCGCGCGACAGGCCCTGCACCAGAATGCGAATGCGGCCATCAGGCAGCTTGAGCATGCGCATAATGATCGCGGCAGTGCCGATGGAATACAGGTCTTCGGCGAGCGGTTCTTCCTTGTCAATGTCCCGCTGCGTGACCAGCATAATCATCCGGTTTTCAGCCAGCGCCTGATCAACCGCGCGAATCGAACGTTCGCGGCTGACAAAGAGCGGGACGATCATAAACGGAAAGATCACAATATCGCGCAGCGGCAGCACCGGCAGCGTTTCCGGAATGCGAACCTGTTCATCAAGGTTCTCGACGATTTTCTTCTCTTCAGTTTCAGCAACAGTAGACATAAACAGTGGTCAGTGGTTAGTGGTTAGTGGTCAGCAGCGAAAAGCGGCTTCACTGCCACTAACTGTCAGTCACTTCTCTTCCGTAATGGGAATCACAATTTCCTGCCCGCACGCTCTGGCCTTGGGCAGACGAATGTGCAGAATGCCGTTGGAGAGCCACGATGAGATGCCATCCACATCAATCGGCCATTTCAGCGAGATGGTGCGAATGAAACTGCCCCAGGAGCGTTCGAGACACAGAAAGCGTAATGGTTTTTCCGCTTCATTGTTCTGACTCGATGGCTTTTCCTTGCGGCCTTCGATTTTGAGCGTGCCGTCAAGAATGGTCACGCGCAGGTGTTCGAGCGACAGGCCCGGCACTTCAAGATTGACAAGGATGGCATCGTCAAGTTCACGCAGATCGAGCGGCGGCACCCAGGCGCCGGGGTTCGGCGTCAGCACCCGGATTTCATCAAACTGCGCCAGCAGTCGGCGCAATTGTTTGCGGAGTTGCTCGGAAAATTCTTCCGGCAAAGGATTGAGTGGAGCAGTCATTCTCGCAGGCTCACGAACAGGCTCGAAGCCTGTTTCAGTCAATGAAAGCAAATTTTTTCACGATGGCATTAGTCAGGGCGAAAAGGATTCTAGCCGCCGCTTAAAAAGAGTGTCAAGAAAGCGAGCGCCGGGCGCTTGAACCTGAGCGCCAGCCTGTAGTTTATTTGTGCGCCACACTCTGGAGAAATTACATGAACGATCAGGAATTCATCACACAATTTGAAGCCTGCACCTTACCGGCTGAAAGCTTTCATCACCCCGACCACGTGCGCCTGGCATGGCTTTATCTTGACCGTGCGCCCGTGCTGGAAGCCCTGACCCGCTTTACCGAAAGCCTCAAACGATTTGCCGCCGCCAACGGCAAACCCGGCCTCTACCACGAAACCATCACCTGGGCTTTCATCTTTCTGATCAACGAACGCCGCGCCCGCTTTGATCGTCAGCACAACTGGCAGGAATTTGCCGCCGCCAATGCTGACCTGCTCGACTGGCAGAACAATATTCTCAAACAATACTACCGCGCTGAAACGCTCGGTTCAGAAATGGCAAAGCGCGTCTTTGTGATGCCGGACAGGTCAGCAGGAGAAAGCAATTCGGATTGAATTGCAGCATCAGGTTGAGTCAGTTGCTTTACTGTGCTGACAAGCCGCCTGCTACCCCAAAACCCGTACCAGCCTTGTAGTAACGAATTCATTCGTTCTGTTTCAGCAGACTTCAGAACAGAACGAATGAATTCGTTACTACAAGGCTGGTACGGGTTTTCTGAATGGAAAGCACAAAACACCAGGCAGCCACGCGCTGCCTGGTGTTTTGTGAAATGACTGAGAGATGGTGGAAGCCGTCTGCCCTGTCCGCGGAGCGGGCGAATTTAATGGCGTCGGGTGAAACCCGACGAAGCAGGCCCAAAGATCAGCCGACTCTGAAAGAGTCGCATTCGGATTCACAACTTTTCAGTCACGATCTGAAAAAGAAATCACCATTACCGGCCCGCCCGGTTGACGGCTTCGGGGTATTCTTCAATCGGCACGCAGGCGCAGAACAGATTGCGGTCACCGTAGACGTTATCAATGCGGCTCACGGGTGACCAGTATTTGTCCTGTCCTGTCATCCCGCCGGGAAAGCAGCCTTCGGCCCGCGAATACGGGCGATTCCATTCATCATCGGCCAGGTCGTAAACCGTGTGCGGTGCGCGCCGCAGCGGTGATTCCTCAATCGTGAAGCGGCCTTTCTCAACTTCCGCAATCTCCCGGCGAATGGCGATCATCGCGTCGCAGAAACGATCAAGTTCATAGCGCGATTCTGATTCGGTCGGTTCGATCATCAGCGTGCCCGGAACGGGAAAGCTCATTGTCGGCGCGTGAAAGCCGTAATCAATCAGCCGCTTGGCAATGTCATCAACCGTGACGCCGCTCGTTTTGCCGAGCGGGCGCGGGTCAACGATGCATTCGTGCGCCACGCGGCCATTCTCGTTTTTGTAGAGCACAGGGAAGTGCGCATCCAGCCGCGAGGCAATGTAATTTGCCGCCAGAATCGCCGCCTCAGTCGCCAGCTTCAATCCTTCGCCGCCCATCATCAGAATGTAGGCATACGAGATCGGCAGAATCGAAGCCGAACCGTAAGGCGCGGCTGACACCGGCCCGACTGCTGACTTGTCATCATCAATTGCAGGATGACCCGGCAGGAAGGGCGCAAGATGAGCTTTGACGCCAATCGGCCCCATTCCCGGCCCGCCGCCGCCGTGCGGAATGCAGAAGGTCTTGTGCAGATTCAGGTGCGACACGTCAGCGCCGTAATCGCCGGGCCGCGAGAGTCCGACCTGCGCGTTGAGGTTCGCGCCGTCCAGATAAACCTGGCCGCCGTGCTGATGCACGATGTCGCAAAGCTCGCTGATCTGCTTTTCAAAAACGCCGTGAGTTGATGGATATGTCACCATCACTGCGGCCAGGTTCGCCGCGTGCTGCCCGGCCCTGGCGCGCAGGTCGTCAAGGTCAATGTTGCCGTGTTCATCGCATTTCACAACGACCACTTCCATTCCGGCCAGGTGCGCCGAAGCAGGGTTGGTGCCGTGCGCCGATGACGGAATCAGACAGACGTTGCGATGCTCTTCGCCCCGGCTGCGGTGATAGCCGCGAATCGCCAGCAGCCCGGCATACTCGCCCTGCGCGCCCGAATTTGGTTGCAGCGACACTGCGTCGTAGCCGGTGATGTCGCACAGCAGCCGCTTCAGGTCTGCAAACATCTCCTGATAACCGGCGGCCTGTTCGGCGGGCGCGAAAGGATGCAGCGAGGCAAACTCAGGCCAGGTGATCGGAATCATTTCCGCCGTCGCGTTGAGCTTCATTGTGCAGGAACCGAGCGGAATCATCGCACGGTCAAGCGCGAGGTCGCGGTCGCTCAGCTTGCGCATATACCGCAGCAGTTCAGTCTCTGAACGATAACGATGAAAGACCGGATGCTGCATGAAAGCCGAAGTGCGCGCCAGGCTTGCAGGCAACGCTGATTTCGCTTCTGCCGCCACTTCGTCAAATTTCAGCTCGCCGCCAAAGGCGCGCCACACCGCTTCGACAATCGCGGGCGAGGTGGTTTCATCGAGCGAAATGCCGAGCGCGGCTTCGCTGCCGCATTCACCGGCTTTGATACTGCGAAAGTTGATCTTCTCGCCTGCCGCGCGCGCCACGATTTCAGCCTGCTTCGCTCCGACCGCGACGGTGATGGTGTCGAAGAACGAATCGTTCAGCACGCTGAAGCCGAGACGGCGCAGCCCGTCAGCCAGCACTGAGGTTTTACGATGCGTTTCGCGGGCGATGTGCGTCAGACCTTCGGGGCCGTGATAGACGGCATACATCGAAGCGATGACCGCGAGCAGCACCTGCGCGGTGCAGATATTCGAGGTCGCCTTTTCGCGGCGGATGTGCTGTTCACGAGTTTGCAGCGCCAGGCGATAAGCCGGAGCCTTGCGCGCATCAACCGAAACGCCGACGAGACGACCGGGCAATGCGCGCTTGTACGCATCCCTGACGGCCATATAAGCCGCGTGCGGCCCGCCGTAACCCATCGGCACGCCGAAACGCTGCGCTGAACCGATGGCAATGTCGGCGCCGAGTTCGCCGGGCGAAGCCAGCAGCGTGAGCGCCAGCAGATCAGCAGCAATGATGGCAATGCCGCCCTTCGCTTTGACGGCGGCAATGGCTTTGCGCAGATCGCGCACATCGCCGTGCGTGCCGGGATACTGAAAGATTGCGCCGAAAACTTCAGCGCCTGCGAGATCCTTCAGCGGATCGCCCGTCACGATTGACCAGCCAAAAGGCTCCGCGCGCGTTTGCAGCACAGAGAGCGTTTGCGGATGCACTTCGCTGTCAACAAAGAATGCGGTCGCCTTTGAAGTCGTTACGCGCGCCGCCAGGGCCATCGCTTCAGCGGCGGCAGTGGCTTCGTCAAGCAGTGAAGCGTTGGCAATGTCGAGGCCGGTCAGGTCGGCAATCATCGTCTGAAAGTTGATCAGAGCTTCGAGCCGTCCCTGACTGATTTCAGGCTGATAGGGCGTGTAAGCCGTGTACCAGGCCGGATTCTCAAGAATGTTGCGCTGAATGACCGGAGGCAGAATCGTACCGTAATAGCCCTGCCCGATCAGCGACGTGAAGACCTGATTTTTCGCGGCGATTTCGCGCATCCGCGCCAGCGCTTCGGTTTCAGACAGCGCCGGGCCGAAATCGAGCGGCTGTGACTGTCGAATCGTGGCCGGAATGGTCTGCGCGATCAGTGTTTCGAGACTGTCAGCGCCGACAATTTTGAGCATCGCTTCAATGTCGCGGGGTGAAGGGCCGATGTGGCGGCGCGTAAAAGTGGTGGCAGGGGTTTCGGTCTGTGACCAGGCTGATTCTTTCATGGCTTCTCACTCACAGGTTATCGCTGAAGGCTTCGATCCAGCCGTGTTCAGCAGCCCATCTGTATGTTTGCCTGAGAGTGTTATCCCTTCGGCGGGTAAGGCGGAAATGAGAGCCGGTGAAGCTCCGGTGCGCCCTGCCTCTTTCCAGAATCTGGAAAAGCCAGACGGTCCTTTTGCCTGAGAGTTTCCTGGGCGGTTGCTCCTTCGGCGCTGGCATTTAACCAGTCTCTCCCGTCACTGGCCCGGTATCAGTTTGACCGCATAATGATGCATCGCCATCGTGACTGTCAACCAGCGCAATTGCAGGCCATCATTGATGAGTCATGACAGAGTTCAGGAACAAACCCGCCTCCTCCCTGTTCGCAGGAGCAGGCCTTTCCAGCGCAAAGAGACAAAGAACACAAAGAGAGCCTGAAACCATCTTTGCCTCTTTGTTTCTTTGCGCTGGAAAGGCCTGCTCTGTCGCCCGCTCTGCGGACAAAGAAGTGCAGGCATATCTCCGGCTGGCTCTGTCCGAGGTGGCAGAGTGGCAGAGTTCTTACTGATCTGATGAATGAATCTTTGCCTGGCTCAGGGCAGGGGCAGCAGGTTACGTCTTGTGGAAGTCATCCCCATTTCGCGTTGGGGGGAAGCGCGAAATGGGTGAGATCGTGAGGTGACGTATCAATCCGGCGAATCAGTCTTCCTGTTCAGCAACAAAATCCTCGTACTCGCTGGCTGACAGCAGGCTGTCAACTTCGGATGAATCGGTGATTTTGAAACGAATCATCCAGCCCTTGCCGTAAGGATCTTCGTTGACCTGTTCAGGTGCGTCAGCGAGCGCCTCGTTGACTTCGATAATTTCGCCGGAGACAGGAATGAACAGTTCGTTGACCGACTTGACTGATTCAACCGAACCGAACGGGTCGCCCTGCTCGAACTTGTCACCGACCTTCGGCAGTTCGACATAGACGATGTCGCCGAGCGAATTCTGCGCGAAATCAGTAATTCCGGCGCGGCCCGTGTCGCCTTCGATCTTCAGCCATTCGTGGTCTTTGCTGTATTGCAGATTATCAGGATACTTTGCCATTGCTGTTTCAGTCTCCCTGGTGGAATTGGATTTGAATTGAGGCTGTCCTCTGCTGCGACTTATTTCTTCTCGCGTTTATAAAACGGAGTCGGCACGATCTGCGCCGGAACGCGGCGTCCGCGAATCTCAACTTCAAACTGTGTGCCGATGGCCGTCTGCTCAAGCGGCAGATAAGCCAGCCCGATATTTTTGTGCAGAAACGGAGCCGGGCTGCCCGATGTCACTTTGCCTGCCGGTTCGCTGCCGCCTGCGACAAAGACCGGATAACCGTCACGCGCAGGTGCGCGGTCGAGCATTTCAAAACCGATCAGCTTGCGCGTGATGCCTGCGGCTTTCTGTTCCGCCAGTCGTTCGCGCCCGATGAAATCACCCTTGTCCAGTTTGACGATCCAGCCGAGGTCAGCTTCAAGCGCCGTCGTCGTGTCGTCAATCTCATGACCATAAAGCGCCATCTTTGCTTCCAGCCTGAGCGTGTTTCTGGCGGCCAGACCGCAGGGTTTCATGCCGTGCGGCTGTCCGGCTTCGAGAATTTTGTTCCAGATGCGCTCTGATTCAGCCGGTTCAAAGTAAATCTCAAAGCCATCCTCGCCCGTGTAGCCGGTGCGCGCAATGATGGCCGGAACGCCGTCAATGTGGCCGCGCGTGAACCAGTAATATTTGATTGCGCTCAGATCGGTGTCAGCGAACGGTTGCAGAATCGAAAGCGCCTTCGGCCCCTGAATGGCCAGTTGCGTGTAACGGCTGCTGGCGTTGACCGCTTCAGCATCGAAGCGACCCGCGTGGCTGCTGATCCATTCAAAATCCTTGTCGGCATTCGACGCATTGACGCAGATAAAGAAATGCTCCGGCCCCATCCGATGAACCAGAATGTCATCAACAAAAGTGCCTGCGGGATAAAGTAAGGCTGAATACTGCGCCTGACCTTCAGCGAGTTTGGCGGCGTTGTTCGGCGTCAGGTACTGCACAAAATCGAGCGCCTGCGGGCCGCGTATTTCGATCTCGCCCATGTGGCTGACATCGAAAATTCCGGCGGCAGTGCGCACGGCCATGTGTTCTTCAATCGTGCCGCTGTATTGCACGGGCATGTCCCATCCGCCGAATTCGACCATGCGCCCGCCAAGCTTGCGGTGGACGGCGTTGAGGGCTGTCTTTTTCAGTTCAGTCATGATTCGGGAATGATTTCCGTTTGAGGAAAAAGCCGCATTTTTACTGGTTATTTCGTTCGGAAGCGCACCGTAACACAGGCTTCGCAAACGAGTCAAATGATTGCAGATTGCAGATTGCAGATTGCAGATTGATGAACAAAGGCGATTTCAGCAGCGGATTTGATGGCCTGAAAATCAGCGATCTGCCCTCGCAAATTGCTGAATTGAAACACACGAGAATGAGAACGCGCCGGTACAGTACCGCGAGCGTGAGCGAGCGGGGCCTGTGGGGAAAGATGCTGTCGTGTGACTCCGCTCGCTCACGCTCGCGGTACTGTACCAATGTTGCGTGGCTTGATTTAGAATCCGCGCGTGGCAGAAGAAACACTCATCATCGAAACACCGGAACACGTCGAACTGCACTTTGCGCTGGCGACGATTGGCAATCGTTTTCTGGCCTGCGCGATTGATCACCTGTTGCAGCTTGCGACGATCATCATCGTCTACATCTTCTTTTACAACCTGAGCGCCGGAGCGCGCAGCCTTGAAGGGCGCATTGCCAACCGCATTCAGGAGGGCAATCTGTGGCTGGCGGCGGCGCTGATTCTGACGATTTTTATTATTATCTTCGGATACTTCGTCATCTTTGAGACGATCTGGAGCGGGCAGACGCCGGGCAAGCGGTGGCTGCGGCTGCGCGTCATTCGTGACGACGGACGCCCGATCAACTTCTTTGCTTCGCTGACCAGAAACCTGCTGCGCGGCGCTGACATTATGCCGTTTCCGTTTTACTCACTCGGCATTATCACGGTCTTTGCCAGCGAACGATCAAAGCGCATCGGTGATTTCGTGGCCGGAACCGTCGTCATCAAGGAGCGCGCCACCGAAGCTCCGTCATTCGATGAAGTTTTTGAAAGCGAAGTGATTGACACGGCGATGCGACGGCTGGCCGTGCCAGTTGAATTTCGCGGCGATGTGCGCGTGATTGAACCGCAGGAGATTGAAGTGGTCGAAGCCTTTCTGCGCCGTCGCGGCGATCTGCCGGAACATCCGCGCCAGTGGCTCGCGTGGCGCGTGGCAATGCCGCTGCTTGAAAAAATTCGTCCGTCATTCGACCCCGCGCAGTTCAGCTACGAAGGCTTTCTGGAAGAGGTGCTGGCTCGTTACAGAGTGCAGGTGAAATACAGGGATTGAGGTGAGACAGAAAAGTTTGTCAGCAAATCCTTTCACCACGAAGGACACGAAGAACACGAAGAAAAAACAGAAAAGGAGAAAAGGTGAAGAGGTGAAGAGGCGACAGGGAATTTCTGAGTTGCCGCGTGCAGGCATCACCTTTTCTCCCTTTCTCCTCTTCACCTTTTCTTTCTTCCCTTCGTGTTCTTTGTGATTTTCGTGGTGGAGAAATCAGGCTGAGTTTTCCAGTTCGCGCAAAAAGGCCAGAGTGAAATAGCCGCTGGCGTGATGATCGCTCCAGACGATGTGATACGCATAGCGACCGACCGGCGCGAAATCAACGATCCTGATGTCGGGGAACTGTTCGGGTTTGAGATTTTTGCTTTGCGAGGGATGATGCCCCTGGCATTCGGCGCAGGTGCAGGCGGCGCGCAGCACGTCGAGGCGGTGGCGGCTGGTGTGGCCGTCATCCCAGACGATTTGCAGGACTGAATCATCGTCAGTCAGTTCGATGGACTCAGGGAAGGCTTCGGTGGAATGGTGTTCGTGACTCATCGCAGTCTCTTTCTGAACTCATAAATTTTTTCAGCGCAGGCAGCAGATTTAGCATCAAAGCGCGCGAACTTTCAAACCGGCAGCCAGCGGGCCGCCGCCACGAGCAACAGGAGGAAGATTGATGGCAGATAAAATCATGCGCATCGAACGAAAGCAGTCACGCGGTTTTCTGAAGGAAGCTCTCTTACTGATCCCGAATTTTCTCAAATTGCTTTATCGTCTGTTTACCGATTCGCGCGTGCCGCTGGCTGAGAAAGCATTTCTGGCCGGGGCGATTGTCTATGTCATTTCGCCGCTCGATCTGATTCCTGATTTCATCCCGTTCATCGGTGAGGTTGATGATTTGTATCTCGTCGCGCTGACGCTGCTGCGCCTGTTTGCGCGCACGCCTGATGACGTGATTCGCCAGCACTGGGATGGCAGCGGCGACATTGCGGGCGTGGTGGACAAAATCATCAGAGCCGCTCAGTACGTGCTGCCCAAACGCATTCGCCAGATCATCATTGGCCGCGTCGAGATTGGCCCGAAACTCAGAAAAGGCGGCCTCGCTTCATCGCCTGAAGTTCCTGACCCGATTGAAATGAGTGAAAGAAGAGCGCAGCGCGGGCGCTGAGGTGTCACGACTGAGTTTGCCGCATCGGCGGAATGAGAAACAGTGATGAGACGGCGCAGGCGAAAGCAGGCAGCAGCGGCGATTTGATCGCTTCGCCGTCGCGCAGCGTTTCGCTCAGTCTGAGCCGGTCAGGTTCGCGGCGATAAATCTCAACCGTGCGAAGCATCCAGTCCACAATCCAGTACTCCTCAACGCCGCGCCGCGAATAAAGATCAAGTTTGGCTTCACGATCACAAAACTCATTGGCCCTGCCCGGCGAGAGAATTTCAACGGTCAGTTCGGGCGCGACGATCAGATGCCCGGCTTCATCAAAAGCTGTGGCCGCCCGCGCCCGGCTGATCCAGATGACATCAGGAATCACATCGTCATCTTCACCAAAGATCACTCCCGGCGCGATCAGTGCGATTCCTGCTCCGCCTGCATCATTCCATTCATCCAGAAACCGACACACCCGGCCACTGGTGTACTGGTGTTCACGACTCGGCGCTCTCGACACGTACAGTTCCCCCTCAATAATTTCGTAGCGATTATTGTCATCCGGCATTAGCGCCAGATCGGCTGAAGTGAACTTTTCGACGGTGAGCATACCGGCTTCCTTTCGCTGGCTGAAATCCGGGAGCGCGAATTTACAGTTCGTTCTGTTATTTCTCTACTCGTACCGCAGCGCCTCAATCGGGTCGAGTCGCGCAGCCTTCCACGCGGGCCACAGGCCGAAGATCATGCCAATGCCGATGCTCGAAAACAGTCCCGCCACCGGCGCCCAGATTGGTACATAAGATGGCACGATCAGCTTGATCAGCAGCGTCGTGGCCCATCCGACTGCCAGGCCGATGAACCCGCCCAGTCCGGTCAGCGTCATGGCTTCAATCAGAAACTGCCACATAATGTCGCGCCGCCTGCCGCCGATGGCTTTGCGAATGCCGATTTCGCGGGTGCGTTCGGTGACGCTGACCAGCATGATGTTCATCACGCCGATGCCGCCGACCATCAGCCCGACCGATGAAATCGCCACCATCGCAATCGCCACTCCCGCTGTGATGGCGCGAAATGTTTCGATGATTGAATCCGCCGTCGCAATCTCAAAGTTGTTCGGCTGATTGAAGGGCACCTGGCGGCGCACGCGCAGCAGGTCAGTCACCTGATCCACCCCGGCTTTGAGCAGGCCAGGCCGCGCCACCGCGATGATGCTGACCTGTTCAGCATCAGGCTTGAGCTGGTGCGCCACTGAAAACGGCACGAAGATAATGTTGTTCTGATCGTTGCCGCCATCACCGCCGCCGAAAAGCTGAGCGCGCTTTTCCAGCACGCCGACAATGCGAAATTCGCGCCCGCCGATGGACAGCGTGCGATCCAGCACGTTCATAAACGGATAGAAATTATCCGCTACCGAAGCGCCGATGACGCAGACCTCTTCGCGGCGCGAATTTTCGACTTCGGTAAAAAAGCGTCCCGACGACAGCACCCAGATGCCCGCGCGCTCGTAATCAGGCGTGACGCCCTGCAACCGCACCGAAGTTGACTCTCTGCCGCCGCCTTTGACTGACAGCTTTCTGCCGAAATAATCGTTGGTGATGTCGAGCACCGGCGCGGCGAGGCTGATGGTCGGCAGTTGCGCCAGCGCGACGGCATCCTCATAAGTCAGATTTTTGCGCATGCGCTCTTCGCGCGACAGGCGACCGAATCTGAAACCCGGCGCATACTTCGTCACAAAAATTGAGTTCGTGCCGAATGATTCAATCTGGCTTTCAACGGCATAATCAATGCCGCTGATGATGGACGCAATCGCCATCACCGTCCAGACCCCGATCACCACGCCAATCACCGTCAGAAACGAACGCATCTTGTTCGCCTGCAATGTTGACAGCGCCATCTTCAGATTTTCGTAAATATCACTGCGAATCAGTTTCATAAATAGTGGTTAGTGGTCAGTGGTTGGTGGTTAGTGAAGAGTGAACAGTGAAGAGCGGAGAGTGGAAGAGCCGATAATTACTCGTACTCTCCACCCTTCACTAACCACCAACCACTGACCACTAACCACTATTTCTCACTCGGCTCTGAGAGCGACAATCGGATCGAGCGTGGCGGCCTTGCGCGCGGGCAGCAGGCCGGACAGAATGCCGACCAGTCCCGACACTGTGACGGCCACAATGACTGCCGTAATCGAAAGCGACGTGCGAAAGAAAACCCGCGTCAGCACCTGGCCGATGATCCACGCAATGAACACGCCGATGGCGCCGCCGAAAGCTGACAGCATCACGGCTTCAATCAGAAACTGCCTGAGAATGTCCGTGCGCCGCGCGCCAAGCGCCTTGCGAATGCCGATTTCGCGGGTGCGTTCAGTCACGCTCACCAGCATGATGTTCATAATCACGATGCCGCCCACGACCAGCGCAATTGATGGCACGGCAATCGCCACAATGAAAATCGGGCCGAGCAGCCGGTCGCGCAGACTCAGAATTGCGTCCGGCGTGCCGATGCCGAAATTGTCCTTTTCGCCCGGCTTCAGTCCGCGCCGCGTGCGCATCAGAAAGCGGGCTTCTTCAACGGCATCATTGAACTGGTTGTCAGAAACTGCCGTCGCCACCATATAAAAACTGCGCTGCCAGCGGAGCGTGCCGAAATTCTTCGCGTAAGTTCTGATCGGAATCGTGGCGAAACCATCCTGCGGAATGCCGAACACCGTGCCTTTGGCGGCGGCCACGCCGACGACACGATAAGGCAGCCCGTTGATCGTGATTTCCTTGTCGAGCGGGGAAGTGCCTGGAAAAAGTTTCGTCGCCACGTCAGCGCCGATGAAAACGACATTGAGCGCCGAGTCATTTTCAGTGCTGGTGAAATAACGACCTTCGGCCACGTCCACGTTTTCGATTTCTGCAACGTTGGCAGTGGTTCCGTCAACGCTCACGCCTTCAACGCTCTCTGCGCCGTACTTGATGGTGACACTGGTCGGCAGCGCCTTTGCGCCAATCTGGCCAATCAGCCGGGCGCGTTCTTTGATGTAATCATAATCATCAAAGTTCAGATCCTTGTTGCGCCGCTGCGCCTGCGTGATCGAATCGGTATTCTTGAAATCATCAAAACTGAAGCGGCGAATGCTGAACGATTTGGCGCCGATGCCGGCAATCTTTTCGTCAACGTAGCCGTTGAATCCCTGAATCATCGAGACGACGACGACGACCGCCGTCACACCGATAATCATTCCGAGCAACGTCAGCGCCGAGCGCAGTTTGTGGCTCCAGATGGCATCAATCGCCAGCCGGAGTGTTTCAGACATTTCCATAAATAACCCAGTCAGTTCCTGCCGCAGCCTTTCTTCAGACCGGCTGCTGATTTGATCTTAAACTTGCGATTGACCCGGCTTCAAATGACACCAGCAACAGGCGGGAACGATGAAGGCGGACAGCGCAGGATTTACCGCAGGAGAATAACGAAAGTCTGGTTCCTTTCCAGGTTTTTGTCTGTTGTCTTTGGCAGCCCGCATTCGGATGGTAATGCCGACTGTGATAAACTTCAGACCGGAAAAAAACAGTAAAGCAGAAGTTATCACAGAGTTCGCCGCAACGATACCAGGTCTGACAGCCGCGTGGGAAATCGTTGCCGTTTACCGGAGGAGCAGGGAACAGCCCCCCTGACATCTGCCCGCCGCCTCCGCGTGAGTCACCACTGCCCGCAGCTTCCTCACAGAGGATGTTAATGATGAAACGTGAACTGAAGCGCATTATTTCAGTCAGGTCGGGAATTTTTCTGTTCACCGGCCTGTGTTGTCTGATGCTCTGTCTGGTCGGCTGGTGGCCAGTGGGCCGCAATCGTGTTGCCGCGCAGGCTCCGCCGGTGATTCAGCTCGATCAGGTGCCGACCGGGCCGCTCTCTGCGCCGGTGCTCGTGACAAGCGCGCACGACGGCAGCAATCGTCTGTTCATCGTCGAACAGACCGGGCGCATCAAAGTGCTGCTGCCGAATGCCACGACCGCCACCGACTTTCTCAACCTTTCGGACAAAATCGCAGCCGGAGGTGAACGCGGGCTGCTGGGGCTGGCCTTTCATCCGAAGTTCAGCAGCAACCGCCGTTTTTTCGTCAACTACACGCGGTCTGGCGACGGCGCGACGGTGATTGCTGAATACAAGGCTGCGGCGGCTGATCGCAACCGGGCCGAGACGGCTGAAACCGTGCTGCTGACCGTTGCGCAGCCGTTCTCGAATCATAACGGCGGGATGATTGAATTCGGGCCGGACGGATTTCTTTACATCGGCATGGGCGATGGCGGTTCAGCGAACGATCCGGGCAACCGGGCGCAGAACGTCAATGAACTGCTCGGCAAATTTCTGCGCATCAATGTGGATCAGTCGAACGGAAATGTGCCTTATTCATCGCCTGCCACCAATCCTTACTTTGGCGCGACGGCGGGGCGCGATGAAATTTATGCGACTGGTCTGCGCAATCCCTGGCGCTGGTCGTTTGATCGCAACACCGGACAGTTTTATGCCGGAGATGTCGGGCAGAATCAGCGCGAATGGGTACACCTGATCAACCTCGGTGGCAATTACGGCTGGCCGACGTGGGAAGGCACGCGCTGCAACACCGAACGGCCATCGGGTGCGCCATCCTGTACTTCGCTCGCGCTCGTTCAGCCGCTGGCTGAATACGATCATCAGCAGGGCCGCTGCTCGATCACCGGCGGTTACGTTTATCGCGGCGGGCGCGGCGTGCTGCCCTTCGGAGCTTATGTTTACGGCGATTACTGTTCGGGTGAAATCTGGATGCTGAATGGCGGCACGACGACGCGGCTGCTCGATACGACTTACAACATTTCATCGTTTGGCGAGGATGAATACGGCGAGCTTTACGTGGTCGCGCTTGGCGGCGCGATTTACCGCATCAGCAATCCGGCTTCGCCGCGCGCGGCGATTTCGGTTTCAGCCGCCGGTTACACGGTCAACACTGCCGCTTCAGGCATCTGTTCCGCGTTCGGCTCGAATCTGGCCACGAACATTGCCGCGTGGACAACCGGCGCGCAGCCGACCACGCTGGCCGGAACGACCGTCAAAGTGCGCGATGCGCAGGGCGTCGAACGCCTGGCGCCGTTGTTTTATGTTTCACCGACGCAGGTCAATTACCTGATGCCTGACGCCACCGCACCGGGCAACAGCGTGGTCACGATTACGAGCAGCGACAACACCATTTCAACCGGAGCCGCCGTTGTGCGGCAGGTCGCGCCCGCGCTCTTTACCGCCGATGCGAGCGGTTCAGGCGCTCCGGCTGCGCTGCTGGTGCGCGTGCTCAGTGACGGCACGCAAAGGTATGAAGCCATCACTCCGCAGATTGACCTCGGCCCGCCGAGCGATCAGGTCTTTCTGGCCTTATTTGGAACAGGCATCAGAGGTCGCAGCGCGCCGTCAGCCGTCACTGTGACTGTGGGCGGTGAAAGCGCCGAAGTGACTTTTGCCGGGGCGCAGCCTGATTACGTCGGACTCGACCAGGTGAATGCGAAACTGCCGCGCACCCTGGCCGGACGCGGCAGCGTGAATGTGGTCGTGACTGTTGACGGCCAGGCCACGACGAATGCTTACACTGTCAGCATCAAATAAAAACGAAGGCAGGAAAACAGCCACCAGTGAACACGAATCAGCGCGAATCATCATGACTGGCAGATCAGCCATCACCTGTCTGTAGTTCGCACTGATTCGCGCCTGCTCGCATCCCGTTACATCAATGTTCTGAAGTGAAGCGCCTGGAAGAAACCAGGTCGTCTCCCCGTAGTAACGAATTTATTCGTTGTGTTTCTGAGCCTGCGGTTTTCAAGACAAACGAATGAATTCGTTACTACGGGGGGACGACCTGGTTTTTCCCTGACTGCTTTGCCTGATGCGATTGTCCGTTACTTTCAACTTGCTGCGGTCAGGCTCAGCGAGTGTGCCGGTTCGGGCTGCCCGATTGAAGGTGAGTCGTCGGCAAGACGAAAGCAGTTGACGATGTCGTGCAGCGATTGCGACTGATGCGAAAGTTCGCCGGACATTTGTTTCATTTGTCCGGCCACCTGCGCGGTCTGCTGCGTGATGGCGCTTAACTGTTCCATTGAGCGCGTCACTTCTGCGGCCCCGCCTGACTGTTCGATGGTCGCGGCGCTGACTTCCTGCGTCAGGCGCGAAAGCGATTGCATGGCGCGGCCAATCTCTTCAGCCCCGGCAGTCTGTTCGCTGGTGGCGATGGCGATCTGATCGGTCAGCAGCACGACCTGACTGACGGCTGATTCGATGCCCTGCAGGGCGAGGGCGACCGATTCATCAGCCGCGTATTCATGCACGATCAGCCGTGACTGCGCCATCTGCTGCACGGCGGCGCGTGATTCGTGCTGGATGGCGGCAATCAGTTCGCTGATTTCGCTGGTTGAGCGGGCGCTGCGTTCCGCGAGCTTGCGCACTTCATCAGCGACGACTGCAAAGCCGAGGCCGTGTTCGCCTGCGCGGGCAGCTTCAATGGCGGCATTGAGGGCAAGCAGGTTGGTCTGGTCGGCGATCTCGTCAATCGTCTCGACAATGCGGCCAATGTTTTCAGCGCGCGCGCCGAGCGATGCAATCGTTTGTCCCGCCTGTTCGACCGAAGCCGAGACTCGTTGCAGCGTTAATCCGGTATCCCTGAGCGTCTGCTGACCGCGCCGGGCCGACTGGCTGGCTTCGCGCGTCAGTTCGCTGAGCTGACCTGTGCATTCGCCAATGCTGTGCAGGCTGGCGACCATCTGCGTCACGGCGGCTGAAGTCTCGGTTGCGGCGGCGCTCTGGGTTTGTGTGTTGTGCGAGACGCTGGCAATTGAAGAAGCCATTTCCCGAATCGTGTCGGTGATTTCCTGAGTAATCGCCGCCAGCATTTGCGAATCGCCCTGTGACAGATCGCTGGTTTCGGCAATGCGGGCCGAGACGAGAGCCAGATGATCAGAATTATGGCTGATGCTGGTGAATGAAGCGCCCAGCGTTTCGCCCATCTGTCGCAAACATCCGGTCATTTCATTCAATCCGGCAATCAGGTCATTGAAGGCACACGTGAGTTGCGCTGCCTCTTCGTTACCGCTGACCGGCAGCGGCTCAAGCTGGCAATCAGGCCGACGTGTCAGATCGCCCGCAGCCATCGCTCTGGCAACTGCCATCACCTGTGACAACCGATCTGTCATGGTGGCTCTGAGCGCAGTTCCGGTCGCCGCCAGCGAATTGATATTGTTGCCGCGCAAATGCAGCCATAATCCCGAACCAGTCAGCAGCAATGCGAGCAGCGCGCCGCCGAGCAGCAGGTGCATCCGGCTGGCGGCTTGTCCGGCTTCGGCCTGTGCCTGCGCGGCCAGCTTCGCCGCCTGCGTTCCGCTTTCATTCAGAAACGATTCGAATCTCCGCGCGCTGTCCTCAAATCCGTTCAGCCTGCGCGTCAGAGCTTCAGCGGATAATTTTTTCGCCGCTGGCTGAGGCCAGGTCGCAGGCAGCGTGGTGGCCTCGTCAATAAAGAGCCGGGCAGCGTCCTGCAATGGCGCAGCTTGCGGGCTGATTGCCTGATGCCTGCCGATTTCGTCAATTGTCGAGGTCAGCAGTCTGATGTCTTCATTCAGGCGGCGCGTGAGGTTTTGTACGGTCTGCGCATCCTGACGATCAGTTGCCATCAGCGCAGCATAAACTCCGGCTTTGATGCTGCCGGTCAGCGCCAGCGCCAGCGCCTGCTGCCGTTCCAGCGCGCTGATGGCGGTGACGCGCTGCACGCTGCTGACGTGGCGCTGAAGGCCCGAATAAGCAGTAAGGCCGAGGCCGCCAGACGCCAGCGTCACAAGTATTGCCAGGCCGGTCAGCTTCTGGCGCGCTGTCAGCCTGACTGTGTCCGGGCCGGAGGGAAGTCCGAGCTTATTGAAAACCATGCTTCTCTGTCCTCTTCTGCGAATGATGCTGCGCTGATCTTCGCTGTTTGTCCGGCTGAAGCTTCGCCCGGCAGGCGATCTCCGGCCTGATAATCGTCAGTGGGTCAGACTGTTCGCTGATTCGGCACAAGGCGCAGGGCTGCTGACAAATGATAAGGATTCATCAGTGACACCAGCGGTGTGATTGATGAAGTTTGGGGGAACTGGTTTTCAGTTCTGAAGCAGCAGAACACACAGCCGTCTGGTGAGGGCGGCTGCCGCAGGCCGGTTACCCACTCGGCCTGTGATCAACAGACTCATCGGTAAATTTGCGCGGCGTCTTTAATGAAGACAGTTTTTTAGTACAGGTTTTGAATGCAGGGAGAAATTTACCGGAGGAGACACGGCGAGAGATCAGGTTGAGGCGCTGATCCCTCGCTTCTTTTTTCGTGTCATCTTTTTTGTCGTGGTTAATTCGTGAAAGGAGAAAGGACGAGAGAATCGCTGTTTCAGCGCGGGCGTTTGCGCTGTGGGGCTTTGCCTTTCGCGGGTTTCTTTTCCACGTCTGGTTTACTGACTGCTTCGGCTGGCGGTGAGGATGGCAGTGTAGCCAGGTATTTCTCAACTTCTTCCCGCAGGCGCGGCTCTTCCTGCTTTGTGATTCCTTCGACTATCTCCAGCACTTTGGGCAGGAAAAGTTCACCTGAACGTTGCACTGCTTCCTGCTGAAGCTGCACTCCGACACTGGTGAACTTTTTTCCTGCCGGAGACTGGTAGAAAGCAATCAGCGCCTTCAGGTCTTCTTCATTGAAATACTTGTCGTAAAGGGGCAGGTAAATCTGCTCAATAACCTCGTCAAAGTTGATCTTTTCTGGCAGCTCCCTGCGAAACCGGGCCGATACACGTTCGCTGAACTGCACGATGATTTTCGAAATTGATTTCTTCACTTCAGGTGAAACCTGATCAGAGTTCGGGATGCTTTTTTCGAGAATCTGCGGCATCAGGTTATCCATTTGCTTCATCAGCGAATCCATTCCCGCCAGCGAGAGCGCCTTGACGTTGGTTACAACAATCAACTGCCGAATCAGTTCACGCTTTTCAGGTTTGACTGTTTCCTGTCCGTGCGCTGCCACCGGCAGCAGCAGGAGAACTGACAACATCAGGGTGCTGAAATATCTGAACATGGGCTGAGGTCTCCTTTAATGTTATGTCCCAGGGGCGGCGCAGTTTATCCTGAATCGCTCAGGATTTCATCTCCTGTTTCAGCCACGCTTCATAAAGCGCCCGCTGCTGCGGATTCATCTCTTTCACGCGCGTGATGCGGTACAGGTCGAACGGTCTGACGGCGGTCTTCAGGTTGAAATTCATCAGCTTTTCGCGGCGAAAGATGGTTAATGTCACATCTTCGTTTGCGCGCAGCATGGCCAGGCGTTCTCTGACGTTGCTGCGGTCAATCTTCATTCCATTGAGCGCCACGATTTCATCACCAGCATTGAGGCCGCCGGTGTAAGCCGGAGTGCCTGCGATGACGTTGCCAATCGTGACGCGATCAATGCCTTCGCGTGTGGCGAAGCCGAGCCAGCCGGGTTTGCTGTCTTTGCTGAAATACGGCGAAGGCTGCCACATCCGGTTCAGTTGCAGCCCGGCCATCTGAAAGTAATGATTGAAATCAGGGTCTTCGGTGCCGCTGACATAGCGATTGAAAAAGTCGCTCAGGTCGGCTCCGGCGATCTTTTCAAAGGCGGCTTTCAGTTCAGCGTCAGTAAAGCCGGGTTTGGGCAGGCCGTAATTTTCGAGCAGGTAACGCATCACGTCATCAAGCGATTTTGCGCCATTCGTGCGCGTGCGGATTTCAAAGTCGAGCAGCCAGCCGAGCATTTCGCCCCGCGTGTAATAGGACATTGTCGTGTTGACTGAATTTTCATCCGGGCGGTAATGCTTGATCCACGCATTGAAGCTGGCCGTTTCGGCGCTCTGCTCGAAGCGACCGGGCAGGCGTTCATAACCCAGAATCAGATTCGCAATGCCTTCCAGATAATCATCCGTCGTAATCAGTCCGGCCCGCCGCAGCAACTGATCGCCGTAATAACTCGTCACACCTTCTGACAGCCACAGATTGTGCGTGTAATTTTCGCGCTGGTAATCGAACGGGCCGAGCGCAAGCGGGCGAATGCGTTTGACGTTCCAGAGGTGAAAGTATTCGTGCGATTCGAGGCCGAGAAAACCCTTGTAGCCGCGCGCGGTTTTGAAGGCGTCGGGCCGCGTCTGGCTGACATTTGAATTGAGATGTTCAGTGCCGCCGCCGATGCCGGGCTGAACGTGGACGATGAAAGTGTAATGTTCATAGGGCAGCCCGCCGAAAATCTGCGCGGCCTGTTCGACGATCTTTGCCAGATCCTCTTTGATCCGGTTGTCGTCAAATTCGTAATCGCCCCAGATCGCCACGCGATGCGGCTTGTTGCGCACCGTGAATTCCAGCAGCTTGTGCGTGCCAATCTCAGTCGGCGAATCAATCAGCACATCGTAATTCGGCGCAGTGTAAAAGCCATCGGCATCGGGTGCGAGCGCCAGCGGCGTCGTCACGCGCCAGCCTTCAGGCGCAACGATTTTGAGGCGATGCGGCTGATCCTTTGCGGTCAGCACGTACATAAACAGCGAAGCGCCGTTGAAATAAGCGTGCGCGGCGTCAAGGTGGCTGGTCTGTGTAAAGAGTTCGTTGGCGTAAACGCGGTACGTGGCAACGACGGTGCGCGGTTTGCCGTCGGTGATGCCGGTTGCAATGCGCCACGTCGCCTTGTCGGCCTTCTCCCATTTGAGCGATTGCCCGGCGGTGTCGCGGGCCGCGAAATCCTGGACGTTCCGCGCATATTCGCGCACGAGGTAAGAACCCGGCGTCCACACCGGCAGCGACAAATCAAGCTGCGGCGTCGTGACATTGCTGACTGAAAGCGAGACTTCGTAAAGATGCGTGTGCGGCTGCGGGAATGAGAGCGTGTATTCCAGCCTCAGAGGCGCGGGCGCGGCTGCCGGAGGCGGCGCAGGTTTCGGCTTCGATTTCTGCGCCGGAGCGAGCGTGGCAAACAGCGAAAGACAAAGCATCAGCAGCAGCGTTTGCCCGGTGAGTGAGTAAGGATGCAGGTTCGTTTTCAAACGGGACATAGTCAGTCATTCCTCGATCTGGTGATGAGATTAAAAGCTTTGCTGCGCGCGCAGCTTTGGATAGAATCTGAGCCGCAGAATAACACGCACACAGCCTGGGACTGAACTGCCATGCGCAAACCATCATTCCTTTCACGGATCACGACGCGGCATGTCCTGGCGGCTTATCATCAGGGAATGTTCCCGATGGCTGACGGCAGGGACGGGCCGATTAACTGGTACATTGCCTCACGGCGGGCGCTGATTCCGCTCGATGAAAAATTCAGGGTGCGCCGGTCGTTGCAGAAGGTTCTGCGTCGCGGTGAATTCAGAGTGACCATTGACACTGCCTTTGAGGAAGTCATTCGCGCCTGCGCCCGCCACGACGACAAACAGGCCGATGGCGTCTGGCTCAGCGAGGAAATGATTGCGCTCTATGTGGCGCTGCACGCCGAAGGCCACACTCATTCAGTCGAAGTCTGGCGCGGCGACCAACTGGCGGGCGGCCTCTATGGCGTATCAGTCGGCGCGGCCTTCTGCGGCGAATCAATGTTCAGCCGCGAAGCTTACGGTTCACAGGTCGCGCTCGTGGCGCTGGTCGAACGCCTGCGCGCACGCGATTACATGCTGCTCGACGCGCAGATTATGTCGCCGCACCTGTCACAGTTCGGCGCTTACGACATCGCGCACACCGATTACATTGACCTGCTGGCCCAGGCCCTGCCCCTGGAACGCAGCTTTACCTGACCGGACTCCCGCCAGAAATTTTTCACCACGAAGGGGAAGAAAGAAGAGGAGAAGAGGAGAAAAGGTGAAGAGGCGAAAAGGTGAAAAAGGGAGTGTCAGGGCGAGTTGCAAATGATTGTCCTGTAGTGTTGCGCGATTTGCCAAAATCGCGCGGCTGGCGCAGGCGAGCCGATTACGAGGCAGCGCGATTTTGGCAAATCGCGCAACACTGCCAGCCATAACTTGCAAGCCGCCCTGAGACTCGCCCTTTCCCTCTCTTCTTTCTTTCCCTTCGTGTTCTTCGTGTCCTTCGTGGTGAAACTAAAACTCATGACCGGCGCAGTTGCGCTTCATACTTTCGGAAGCTCGGTTCGTGCTTTCTGATGCGTGAATCATAACCGCAGTGGCAGTTGGGGCAGCGCAGCGCGAAGGCGTCACGCGCGGCCTGAATGTGCGCGGGCGTAAAGAGCATTTCGCTCAGCCGAAGCTCGTGCAGGTTGCCGAATCTGAAAGTCACATAACAAAGCTGCACTGTGCCGTCAGCGCCGACCCAGATCATCTGGTATTTGTCGCACGGCACACGCATTTCAGGCCCTTTGAGCAGCCAGTCCGGGATTGACTGCAACCCCTGTAATGACTGGTCGAACATTTCCGGGCGAGCCTTTTTCAGACGCAGCAGTTCAGCGACGATTGCATCAATTTGTGCGCGGTCTTCGGGCCGGAATTGCAGCATTCGCTCCGGCCCTTCAGTAAAGTAAGGCAGCGAATAATGCACCAGATCAACCTGAATCGGCATCGCGTATCGCACCGCAAATTCATAAGCCTGGTGCAGTGCTTCAATCGTGCAGGACTGCCGCCGCAGCAGCCAGTTCATCCGCAGGCTGACGCGGTCGCCGTACCGCTCACGCACGGCGGCGATGCCCGCCGCCAGCCTTTCAAAGCGATGTTCGCGCTGCACGTAACTGTCGTACTCTTCGCCCGTGCCGTAAAAACCGATGGTCAGATCGCGCAATCCGGCGGCATAAAGTTCGTCAATTTTTTCAGCCAGCAGAATGCCGTTGGTCGTGACGTAAGTTCGAAGGCCCAGGCTGACTGAATGCTCGATCATCTTCGGCAGGTCAGGATGCAGCAGCGGTTCGCCGCCATAGAGTCGCACCATTTCAAATCCGGCAGCGCGGGCGTCATCAAACAGGTCACGCGCCACCGGCCAGGGCAACTGCTGATTCGGCATAAAGTCACGACCATACCGGCAGCCCAGACAGCGCAGGTTGCAGTAAGCCGTCACGGCAACGGTCAGGTGACGCGGCTGCGGCTGAATCAGTTGCGGCAGGTGCGCGGCCATCGTGTGCCGCCATCTCTCGATTCCGGTTTCAGTGGCGAGCGCGAGCTTTTTCAACTGCTGGTGCCGACGCAGGACAGGCGCGACGTGCCCGTAGAGGGTTGAACGGATACTCATCTCTGCTGACCTCCGCTAAATGCCGGGCTGTTGAAGCGGCAGTGATGAAGACTGCCCGCATTCGGTCTGACTGCTGAGTGACAGGTTGTCTGGTCTGAGTCCTGAAATGACGGCGGCAACTTAGCACGCCATTCAGAACCTGATCAACTTTCACCCCGAACATTTCAGAATTGCCCGCAACCTTCCTGCCTCTCCTGCTCTGTTTCTTCTCTGTGCCTCTGCGCCTCTGCGTGAGATAGAGTTTCTCGCCGCAGGCGCAGAGGCACAGAGAAGAAGGGGAGAATCCTGGCTGATCTGCGCCGGATGATTTGCAGTTCCGGGCGAAGTTCTGAATACTGCGACTCTCAGGCCTGAAACTAAGGCTGCCGACAGTTCCAATCCACAGGAGACAACCGATGCCCTCAACTTTGCTGAAGTCATTGCGGCGCGTGTGTGCTGATCGCCGGATGCGTGTGCTCGCGGCGCTGCTGCTGATTGCGGCTGCCGTCTTTTTATCGCGCCGTCCTGCTGATGCCTTTGCTGAACCCGACTGGAACAGGGTCACGCAGGAAGCCGCCGAACATCTGTCAGCCCTGGTCAGAATCAGAACGCCGCAGCCCGAAGGCCATGAACTCGATGCGGCGCGCTACCTGAAATCGGTCTGCGACCGCGAAGGCATTGAAAATTACATCTTCGAGAGCGCGCCCGGTCGCGGCAATTTTGTCGCTCGTCTCAAAGGCGACGGTTCAGCAAAACCGATTCTGCTGATGGCGCACCTCGACACGGTCGGCGTCGAGCCGAAGCTGTGGTCGGATGATCCGTTCAGCGGCAAGGTCAAAGACGGTTACATCTACGGGCGAGGGTCGCAGGATGACAAGAACATTCTGGCCGCGCATCTGACCGCGCTGCTGCTCATCAAACGCGCCGGAGTGCTGCTCAGACGCGACATCATCCTGCTCGGCGAAGCCGACGAGGAACAGGGCATCGGCCTCGGCATTGAATGGATGATCAAAAACAAACCGGAATGGGTGGATGTTGAATATTCGATCACTGAAGGCGGCACTTCGCTGCTCGACGCCGCGACGGGCAAAGTGAAATATTTCGGCATTCAGACGCAGGAGAAAGTTCCGGTCAACATCAAAGTCGAAACCAGAGGCGTGTCAGGCCACGCGAGCATTCCGCGCCCTGACAATCCGGTGGTGCGCCTGGCGCGTGCGATCAGCAACATCGGCGCTTCTGAAACTCCGGTGAAACTCGATCAGACGACGCTCCGGTTTTTTGAGACAGTCGCGGCGACCTCAACCGGCGAAGACAAAAAGCTCTATGAATCGCTCGTCAAAGCGGCGACGGCAAAAAATCCTGATCAGAATCAGTTGAAGCAGATGGCGCGCGCGGTGCTGGCCAGGAATCTGCGCTTCGCTGCCGTGCTGCGGACGACGATTTCACCGACGGTGATGAACGGCGGCTTTCAGAACAACGTCATTCCCGGCACGGCTGAAGCCAATCTGAACATTCGCATGCTGCCCGATGACACGGTTAACAACGTGCTTGAGCATCTGCGCCGCGCCGTTAACGATCCGCTGATTACTTTCACTCCGGCAAAGCTGACGCGGGCCGCGCTGCCCGCGACGCCGACCGATACTGAAATGTTTCGCGCCTTTGAGAAGTCAGTCAAAGTAATGTCGCCTGACACCATCGTGACGCCTTATATGTCAACGTGGGCGACCGATTCATCACAGCTTCGCCAGCGCGGAGTCAAAGCTTACGGCGTGCTGTGGCCGAACACGCCTGATGAAGAACTCGGCTTTCACGGCAACGACGAACGCATTCGCGTTTCAAGCCTCGGCTGGGGCACACAGTTGATGTGGCGCGTGGCGATGCAGATGGCCGCGAAATAAAAAACGATGTTTGATTGCCGGAATGGAACGCGGATGAAACCGATGCCGCTGATTGTGACTGATTGATCCGTTTTGATCTGCCTCATCAGTTTCATCCGCGTTCCATTCCACCTCTGTCGAAATGGAATACGGATGAAACTGATGTCACAGATCAGCGCGGATTGATCTGTGATAATCGGCAGCATCAGTTTCATCCGCGTTCCATTCAGAATTGATGCGCAGCCTTCAGTGATTTCAGAAACCATGAACAATCATTCCCGACGTTATTTCTTCAGCTTCGTTCTGGTGCTGTGCTGCTCGCTGAGTTTCAGCCTGCACAGCGCGACTATTTCGGCGGCGCGTCAGCCGAACATCATCTTCATTTACGCTGATGATATGGGCTGGGGCGATCTGGGCTGTTATGGCGCAAAGGCGATCAGGACGCCGAACATTGATCGTATGGCTGCGGAAGGTTTGCGGCTGACGAACTTTTATTCTGTCGCGCCGGTCTGCACGCCATCGCGGGCGGCGGCGCTGACCGGACGTTACGCAGCGCGAATGGGCATTCAGCAGATGCACCTGTCAAACGTGCTGACTTATCAGGATCAGACCGGACTGCCGACCGATGAAACGACAATGGCGACGGCGCTCAAAGCGCGTGGTTACGTGACCGGAGCGATTGGCAAATGGCACCTCGGCCACGTCGCGCCGCATCGTCCGATTGATCACGGCTTCGATTATTACTATGGCATTCCCTACAGCAATGACATGCAGCCTTCGATTCTGATGAAGATGGGCGAAGTCATCGAACAGCCTGTCAATCAGGAGACGCTGACGAAACGTTACACCGACGAAGCGATTGCCTTCATCGAACGCGCCAGAGACAAGCCGTTCTTTCTTTATCTGCCGCACAACTTCCCGCACATTCCGCTTTTTGCTTCAGCAAAATTCCGGGGCAAATCACCCGGCGGTCTGTATGGCGATGTGGTTGAAGAACTCGACTGGAGCGTGGGCGAAGTGCTGCGAACGCTCAAACGCCTGGGCCTCGACCGCGACACGCTGGTGATTTTTTCGAGCGACAACGGCCCCTGGTATCAGGGCAGCCCCGGCCCTTTGCGCGGGCGCAAGGGATGGACTTATGACGGCGGGTTGCGCGTGCCGGGCATCATTCGCTGGCCCGGAAAAGTCAAAGCCGGAGTCGTCTCGGATGAACCCGCCGCGACGATTGATCTGTTCCCGACCTTTCTGGCGATGGCTGGTGAAGCGAACGCCGCCGCCGCGACGAGAAAGCCGCTCGATGGCCAGAACCTGCTGCCCTTTCTGCTCGGACAGCAGCGGCAGACGCCCGACACGCTCTACCTGTTTTTCGATATGCAGTACCTGCAAACAGCGCGGCTCGGCAAATGGAAGATTCACGTTGCGCGCTGGAACGTGCCGCGCTACGTTCCGGCCTTTGGCAATCAGCGCAACACGAGGCTCAGCAAACCTGAACTTTATGATCTGAGTGTTGATTTCGGAGAAAGTTACGATCAGGCGGCTGACCATCCTGAAGTGATCAGGGCAATGAAGTCGCGCATTGCCGCCGCGCTGAAAACATTTCCCGAAGAGGTTCAGCGGGACAATGCCGAATTGATTGAATCGCTCAGTCAGCCGTGAACTGCGGCGTGATGACCAGCTATCTGAAGTTTTCCTGCTCAGCGCCGATGCGATAATCGCCAGGGCTGAGCAGGGCCTGTGATGAATTGAATGCCGGAGCGCGGGAATCAGGAGAAACAACGAGGACTGGTCGAGGCACTGAAGAAGGAACACGCGCTTATTACCAGCGCGCCGTCAGCCAGCTACTTTTCACGGTCGCGCAGGATCGAAAGATATTCACTCCAGGGGCCGGTCGCATCCCGGTAAGTTTTCGCCATTGTTCGCGCCACCTGCGCCACGTGGTCAAGGTCGTGCACCACCCAGGTCGCCAGCAGTTGCCCAAGCGTGACTTCACCCAAGGCCGGATGAAGTCCCCGGCGACTGAAATCATCATCGCTCAGATTCATTTCGCGCAGCGCCGCGAGGCTTGCGCGCCGCGCCTCAGCAAAGGTCGAGAGCAATTCACCGAGGCTTTTGCCCTGGCTTTCGGTAAATTGCGCTGTCCGGTCGAACGGCTCAAACGGTCGCGTTTCGCCCGCCACAATGTGCCGCGCTCGCGGAATCCAGTCGGCGCGCTCGCCGTGAATCAAATGGCCGATCACATCATAAGGCGACCAGGTGCCGTCACCTTCCGTCGCGCTGATCCACACGTCAGGCAAACCCAGTAGCAATGCGCTCAGGCTCGCCGGTGTGCGCTCCAGAATGGCCATTGCCTCAGTCAGCTTGAATTCATTCTGTTTCATCGTCGTTATCAGATCAGAAAAGAGAGATTCACCAAAGCACAGAAGGCGCAACTGAGCGTGAGCCTTGTCACGCAGTCCTGCTTTGTGGATGTTGCGCTTGTTGCGGTGAAGCTCCCGTTATTTCCCTGCGCCCTTTCTCACACACGCAATGTATGCATCAAAGATTACTTCCTTGAACTCATTGCCGAACACCGGCGATAAAGTATCACGGCACCAGACGCTGACTTCCGCTTCTGATGCGCCCCGCCGGATCGCCGCTTCAATGCTCGTTTCACTCATCGCGTAAGCGAGGTATGAAGCCGCGTTCATCGGGATTGCGATTTCCAGTTCATCATAACTTCCAGGGTACAGCCCCGCCCGTTCATAAGCCAGCCCTCTGACATCAAGCGCATAACCAGGCAGCGGCGGGTAGCGGTGCTCGAAAGCGTCATACCATTCTTCCAGAAGCGTGTTTCCACGCAGACGCCGACCAGCCGAGAAATCATAAATCACCAGCATGCCACCCGGCATCAGCACGCGCGCCGCTTCAGGCAGAAACAGATCGAGGTCTGAATAATTGACCGACCCCGCCGCCGTCAGCAGCTCAAACGCTTCATCGGCAAAAGGCAGCCGCTCAGCCTGGCCAGCTACGAAAAGCGCGTGCGGAGCCACTGCCCGGTGATGTTGCAGCATCGCCGCCACAGGCTCAATGCCCGCCACCCTTTCAGCCAGCGGTTCAAGCGCCGCCGTCGAAAGCCCCGCACCACAGCCAATGTCGAGCGCCCGCCGCACACGCCCGCCAGCAAACAAACGCTGACCAATGGTCTGAATAATATGCGAGTGGACGGGGGGCCGGTTGAAGGCATAACCAGCGGCGAGGCGGGGACTGTTGTAGATAGCCTGATCCGGGGACATATATGTCTCTAACAACTCGTTCACCGGGCGCGCCCCTGTGACCGTCAAAAGCAAACGCCACGACGGGCGCGCTCCGGTGCAATGGATGTTCGGCAGTTTTTCAGGTACATGGTTTTCTGTTTTTTACAGGGTCTGGTAAAAGAACGTATTTCTTTGTGTAAAGTACCCCTTTTTTATAAACCCATCTGCCGCCCAGAATCGGTAAATAGCCACATCCGCTACTGTGGACATCAGCCTGTGAACGAATTTCGATGGAGTCTGTCTGCACTTTTATTTCATTGCCGCCGGTACACCAACCCGTGGGGCGAGAAAATTTATAAGTGCCATTCTTTTTTAACCCCAGAAATGCCACGCCAGGGCCGCAGTGCGCTGTGCCATTACCGTTATGGAAGATGACCACTTCATCGTAGGGAGTTATTTTCTGATGAATGACATCGTTAATTGAAGTGGGTAATAATGGATTTTCAGAATACATTTGCCCACCCGTTTTTGTGCCAGTTTGGTCATTGATTTTTAAGATCACTCGCCGATTCAGACGAATTTCGCTTTTTGTGTCGTCAAGCTGAATAATTTGGATTTCGCCTAAAATGGTTGGCGCACTATCAATGACTTTCGGAAACGAGTTTGTTTGTGCCGCCACTTTATTGGACATCGGCCAGCACAAAATAATAAGTGGGACGAGAATTACAAACTTTCGCATTCAGATTTGAACCACATCGGATACCGTTAGCTGCCGAACAACTCGTTCACCGGGCGTGGCCGTGTGACCGTGATTTAGAGACGCGCCGACGGCCACGCTCCGGTGCAATGGATGTTCGATGCGGTTTTTACCAAACAATCAATCCTTATAAGGAAGGTAGCTTGGCATTGGCGATGCCTTTTCTGCCTTCCTGATGCGAAATTCAAACCTGAAAGAGCCTAGATGACCATAACCGTTTTCGTTTGGCCCTTCCAATTTTCCGATCAAGGTAACAAACGCCCTTCTTGCATGATTGTTTTTATCAGGGCGTTGGTATTGGTTGATAAACCCATAGATTTCTTTTCCCAGTTTCTGGCACGATTGTTCGTCGGAGCAATCTATTGCATCGTGTATTTTATGGGCAGCGTCTTCGCATTTGAGATCATAAATGTAAGAAGATTCCCACCATGATACATAGCTGGCTTTTATGCGAACCACTTTGCCAACATATTTTTCATAATGTTCTGTCAGATCACAGAGCGAGACAGTTGGAATATGATTCTGATTTTTCTTTTGCGTTGCACCAGACAAAGACAAGCAAAGGGCAAAAAATATTATGAGTGTGAGGTAGCCTCTTTTTGTCATATCAACTGCTTTCTTGGCTATGGCGATAGCATCGAACATGAATTAGGCGGATGACAATGTTTCCAGTACTGGAAACATGTTTCCAATATCAGGCATTTGTTTCCAATACGGGAAACATGTCAATTACCAGTATTGGAAACTTTCGACTTTCCAGTACTGGAAACTTTCTTCACGCTGTCTTCCGTCAGACCGAGCCTGGCGATCTGAATCGTAACGGAATTACCGCTGCCGGTTTGCCAGAAGCCGGGTCATCGCTGCCGATTTCCACTGACATTGCGAGACATATTTTTTCCCGCCAGCGGTGATGGCAACAGGCCGGTCAGCCTGATGATGGCGCTGGCACGGCTGATGACCTGATTCATCATGGCAGGCTGTAAATGTCGGCACAATCATTTGTGAAGATTCGTGTTCAGGTGTGGCGGCTGTGCCTGGCGGCGATGACTTCCGGCTCAGTCGAGCAGCGTGAAAAATTCGGTCAGGATGCGTTCGGTGATGCCCCAGATGGGGCCGCGTGGCGAAGGGTAAGCGGGTCTTCTGATCGTCAGATCACCGAGCTGCCAGTGGTATTCGGCGGCGAGGCCGGTTTCCTTCAACCGGCGCACGGGCATCCAGAAGGCGTCGTCAACTTCGGCGCTGAAGGCCAGGCTCAGCTCAGGCGGTGCGAGCGCAATCAGCGGAGTGATTTCAATCTGCGGCAGGCGCGGGCTGGCGGGCGCGAGCGTTTCGAGTCGCCCGATGAAACTTTCAGGCACGTTCAGGCTGATGCCGACTTCTTCGAGGGTTTCGCGGGCGGCGGTTTCGATCAGGTGCGCGTCGGTCAGATCGGCGCGTCCGCCCGGCAGCGCCAGATGGCCTGACCAGGGATCGCCGGGATGTTCGGCGCGCTTGATGATCAGCAGTTCGGCGGTGGCGTCAGCATCGCGCAACAGCAGCGTGACGGCGGCCTGGCGAATGCGTTCAGGTTCGACGGGCAGCGCGACCAGAGGCAGGGCGCGTTCGCTGAGCCGGGCGCAGATGCTCTGAAAATCGCTGCTGGCGGACGAAAAGTGATTCATGGCTTGCTGCAACTGACCTGTTAAGGGCGGGCCTGATCATCTCACGAAGCGCGAAGCCCTGCCAGACCGGGAGCGGTCAGAACAGGCCACGAATGAACACGAATTTTCACGAATCAGAATCAGGACGGAAAACGAAGAGAGAAGACGGAACACACGGAATAAACGGAACGGCCGGAAAAACGTCTGATCCTGACCAGTTCTGCTTTCGTTCATTCCGTTATTTCCGTGTGTTCCGTCATCTCTCTGTCTGCCCGCGTCGTGAGGCTGGTGAGGTCAACTGCTCTGATGAAAAGGACGGTTGTCAACGATTCGTCATAAATTAGCTGGCGGATTGCAAAGAGTGATCGGTATAAGGGCAGCGTACCTGACAAAGTGTCAGGAGGTTGTGGCCGTTAAGAATTGCGGGGAAATTATGGGGCGGAACAGAAGGCGTCATCTGCGGGTTTCATCGCTGACCGAAGTCTGGGTCGGTCATAAAGGCATTTTCAGCCGGAAGGATGAGCGGCTGGTGACGCTGAGCGCAGGCGGGGCATTCATCAGAACCCGGCGGCAGTATCAGCACGGTCAGTGCGTGGCGCTGCGCTTCAGGCTCAGTCCGGGTGACGATTTCATAACCTGCCAGGCCATTGTGCGAAATTATGTGGCAGGCCGGGGCGTGGGCGTTGAATTCACTGACCTGGCGCGTGACGATTTTGCGCGCATCAGGGGTTTCGTTGAGACGCAACTGCTGGCTGAAGCCATTCAGAAAATTCTGCAATGCGACACCACCGACCCGCCGCAGGACACTCAGCCCTGGCGCGCCGAACCCTGGATTGTTCAGCCCTGCTGATTCAAACCTGTCGCGTGCCGGAACCGAATCTTTTGCTTGCCGCTGACAGATTCATCAGCGAAAATGCCCGCGTTGACCGATGATGTTTTCCCGCCGAAAGCATTCCGGCGTATGAAATCAGATTCCACAAGGCAGCATCGCTACCAGTGCAAACCGGCGCTCAGATTCCAGACAAGCAACTCGTCCGGCAGCTTCTTCGCCAGGCTGCCGCGCAGGTCACTGTCGGCCAGCGCCTGAAAGTCATCTCAGGACAACTGCTCGGTTTCCCTTACATCGTCAATCCGTTGCAGGGTTCGCTGACAGAACCGGAGCGGATGGTGGCGACGCTGGCCGGGTTTGACTGCGTGACTTACATTGAAACGGTGCTGGCGCTGGCGCTGGCGGCGAGCGTCAGTGAATTCCCGGAACTGCTGCGCGAAATCAGATACGTGTATGGCGAAGTGGCGTGGCGACGGCGGCATCATTACTCGGTTGACTGGGTGCGGCACAACCTCAGGCGCGGGTTTCTGGCTGATCTGACGCGGGGCGAAAATGTGGTGCAGCGCCGAAAGTCGCTCGACCTCATCCCCGGACTGCCGCCGCGCATCGTCAGCTTTGCTTACTTTCCGAAAAAGAAACTCGGCTTCATCGGCCCGGCGTTGCAGGACGGCGATCTGATCTTTTTCGTTTCGACGCGCCGGGGCCTGGATGTCTTTCACACCGGCCTCATCATCCGCGAAGGCAAACGACTCCTGCTGCGTCACGCGGCCCGCAGCCAGGGCGCAGTCATTGAGCAGGAACTGAAGGAATTCATCAATGCCAATCGCATGTCCGGTTTCATCGTCGCGCGCCCGCGTGAACGCGAGAAATCTGAACAGCGCCGCCGTTTTCACCAGAGTCTGATTAAAGTGAACAAGCCGGAACTAAGCAGAGGGCAGAACGAAGACGCCGGACGCTGAATCCAGGTTTCATTGACGGTGAATCAATCAGACTGTCAGCCGCCGGGGGCGTGTTATACTCGCCGCGAAAGGAGCACGGTCATGCCTGCACGCAAACGCAAAACAAATCCGGCATCTCTGAAGGAAATGGAGAAACTTTCCCGGCGCATTGGGGCGAAATACGATTTCACCAAGATCACTGATGAAAACATCAACGAGGCTGTTGATGCGATCCGACGCGAAACTTATGCTGAACGACAGTCCCCGCGCAGGAGAAAGATTGCTTGAGAAAGCCCCGCCTCTTTCTGGACTCCAACATCATCATCAAAGGCCTGGTCAGCCAGTGGTCAACTTCACGCGCCGTGCTGGTGCTGTGCGCAGCGCAGAATTTCAAACTGGCGCTGGCCGCAGAAGTGGACAGCGAAGTGACCGGGGCGTTTGCCCGAATGCCGGGAACGGCGCGGGTTGATCCTGACATCATCAGCCTGTATGACCGCTGGAAGAAACACGCTCGCCCGGAAGTTATTCGCCCGATGAAACCAACTGAAGTCGGCTTTGCTGAAACCCTGATTGCGCATCAGCACGACGCTCCGGTGCTGGCTGCTGCAATTCATTTCAAGCCGGACTTTCTGATTACCAACAATCGCCGTCACTTCAATGATCAGGTGGCGAAAAGCACCGGACTGGTCATTGTGTCGGAATCAGAGTTTTTCGCACTTATCAGAATCTGAATGAACAGAATTACCATTGCTTCTCCGCAACTCAAAGAGGCCTTTTTTTCAGGCCCCGTCTTTCAGGAAGTGATTCAGTCGCTCGACCGCGATTATCTGTTGTTACAGCTTGCGGGCAGTCAGCCCGATGACAGCGACAGCACACTGCGGCGGCTGGTGCAGGTGGCTGATGATGCGGGCGCGGGCATTGTTTATGCCGACTTTCGTGATCGCAACGGAGATGAAGTTGCCGATCATCCGCTGATTGATTACCAGCGGGGCAGCATTCGTGACAATTTCGATTTCGGCGCGCTGGTGCTGATTTCGCGGCGCGCGGCACAGCTTGCGCTGGCGCGTCACGGCGGCATTCCCGCTGAGGTGAAATACGGCGGCTGGTACGATCTGCGGCTGAAGATTTCGCTTGATGCGCCCATCGTGCGGATGCCTGAACCGCTTTACACGCGCACGCTGACCGACACGCGCACGACAGGTGAAAAGCAGTTCGATTATGTTGACCCGCGCCAGCGCGATTACCAGATTGAAATGGAACGCCTCGCTACTGACCATCTGCGGCGCATCGGCGCGTGGCTTGAACCGCAATTCGAGACCGTGCCTGAAACTGGCGCACAGTTTCCCGTCAAAGCCAGCATTGTGATTCCGGTGCGCAACCGCGTCAGAACCATCGCCGACGCCGTGCGCAGCACGCTCGCGCAGCAGGCCGCGTTTCCGTTCAATGTCATCGTCGTTGACAATCATTCGACCGATGGCACGACTGACGCGCTGCGGCAACTGGCGGCTGAAGATGCGCGGCTGGTGCATCTGATTCCGGCGCGCACCGATCTCGGCATCGGCGGCTGCTGGAACGAAGCCATTTATTCACCGCAGTGCGGGCGTTATGCCGTCCAGCTTGATTCCGATGACATTTACCAGAACGAACAGACGCTGGCGCGCATCATCGCGGCCTTTGACGAAGGCCGTTACGCGATGGTCATCGGTTCGTACACGCTGGTTGATTTTGAACTGAATGAACTGCCGCCCGGCCTGATTGATCACCGCGAGTGGACGCGTGAAAACGGGCGTAACAATGCGCTCAGAATCAACGGACTCGGCGCGCCGCGCGCGTTTGACGTGACGGTGCTGCGGCGGTTCGGGCTGCCGAATACGAGTTACGGCGAAGATTACGCGATTGCGCTGCGTCTGAGCCGCGATTATGAAATCGGGCGCATTTACGATTCGGTTTACCTGTGTCGCCGCTGGGGCGGCAACAGCGACAGCGCGCTGCCGCTCGTGACAGCAAATCGCTACGACTATTACAAGGACTGGCTGCGCTCGCAGGAAATCAATGCGCGTCAGCAGCGCAACGCGAAATAGTTTTCAGCCACGAATGAACACAAAGTTTCACGAAGCGGCATTGAGGCAGGAAAGCAGAGAGATGACGGAACACACGGAAATAACGGAATGAACGGAAGCAGAACTGCACAAGGTCTGAAGCGTTCCGTCTGTTCCGTTTATTCCGTGTGTTCCGTCATCTCTCTGCTTTCCTGCCTCAATGCTGATTCGTGAATCTTTGTGTTCATTCGTGGCTCTTTCAGTTCTGAACTTATGATGTGGGAAGCACGAATTATTTCTGATGAACAACTGCGGCCTTTTCTGTCGTCATCGGCAACGGGACTGACGGCACAGGTGTCGGCGCTGCTGCGACAGCAGCAGGCGACGTGGCCGATGCTGCGCCAGGCGACGGCGGCGCTGGCTCAGGTTGAAACCCGGAAGTTTGAAATCGCAGGCGCGCCCGTCATCGCGCAATTCAATCCGCAGCGCATCGTCAGCACGGCGGCAAAGGTTGACGCGGCTTCGATCAGCAAACGGCCCTGCTTTCTGTGTCCTGAACATCTGCCGGTTGAAGAGAAGGGGCTGGCCTTTGGCGCTGAGTTCGTGATTTTGTGCAATCCGTTTCCGGTGCTGCCTGATCATCTGGTGATTGCTCACCGCGATCATACGCCGCAGCGGATTGCCGGAAATTTCGGAGCGCTGCTTGAGGTGGCAAAGGGCCTGGGGCCGGATTACTTTGCGCTTTACAACGGCCCGGCGTGCGGAGCGTCAGCGCCCGATCACCTGCATTTTCAGGCCTGCGACAGCCATCTGCTGCCGGTCTTTGCTGATGCTGAAACTCGTGAACGGCGCGTGATTGCGTCAGACGAGGCAGGCGAAATTTTCACGCTCACGGGTTATCGCCTGAATCTGCTGCTTGCGCGCAGTGGTGACGGGAATGCGCTGGCTGACTGGTTTGCGCGTGCGGTTGATGCGCTGGCGGCGGTCACGCACTCTGACGGCGAACCGCTGCTGAATCTGGTGGTCAGGCACGATGGCGCGGCATGGACGATCTGTTGCTTTCCGCGCAGCAAACACCGCCCGGCGCGCTATTTTGCTGAAGATGAAACGAAGCTGACGATCAGCCCGGCGGGCATTGATCTGGCGGGTGTCGTGGTCGTGCCTGAAGCCGCACACTTTGCGCGCCTCACGGCGGCGGATGTCGGAGAGATTTACGCCGAGGTGACGCTGGATGATGTCAGGTTTGCGCAGTGGCTGGCGCAGCCTGACCTGCGCCTTCTGTCCCGCTGATGGCCTGAAGCTCTTTCAGGCATCGTTCAAGTTCCGCCATGAATTGCTGATTGCTGACCGGCCAGTTCAGCCCTGGCATCATCGTGATCACCGTCCGGTCATTCATCATCTGGTAATGCAGCCCGAACAGCTTCACATAAGGCAGCCTGATGCCGGGCCGACCCACCAGCGGAACTTCAGGATAAATTTCAGGATGTGACACCAGAATTTCACGCGGCCTCGGCTGGTGCAGTCCGACGAGGCGCAGCAGTCGCAGCGCCAGCAGCGCCGTGACGATAATTGAAAAGCGCCGGGGGCCGCGCTTCATCGAATGCAGGTAAAGCGTGAACAGATCGTCAATCGAAATGGCGCGGCGCACCTGGCGGCATTTCTGCGACTGCGCATCAAGAGCCTCGCGCAGCAATGGCCGCAACTGTGCGCGGTCAGCGCGATCATCTTCGCGCGCGCGCACAAACCGGATGACTTCAGGCGTCGTGACCATCGCCGTGTTGACATCCATGCAGCGGTATCGGGTCATCGTCAGAAACTGCGTCACTCGCGCCACCTGTCCGGTCAGCCGTTTTGTCGCCAGCACCAGCGCCAGAATAAAAGCCGGAACGGGTTCGAGGCCGACCGCGCTGAAAGAATCTCGGCCCGTATCCGGCAACTCAAAAGTTGACGGCTGATCATCCAGCACCGCCTTTATTTCGGTCTGCGCCTGCTGTAGCAGTTCCGGGCTGATCTGCCACTGCAATTCAGTCACGGGCAGCGCAGGTTCTGGTGTTGTGCCGTCGCGGTGAATTGTCAGAGCTGATGCGCGCCGCTGAATTTCAGCCGCGCCGCGCATCATCGTGTTGCCATCAAGCCCTGCGCTGAAATTGCAGATGGCGCTCGCCCTGGCGTTGCCAAAGACGACGAGTTGCAGGCTGGCGTGATACCACCGATTGCCCGGATTGCCGATGTGCGCAAGGCGCAGGGCTTCGGCGTGCGTGGCCGGGTGATGGTCGAGGTCAAGGCAGATGGTCAGAAAGCTGTGGCGCAGCGCCAGCATCGTGTCACGATTGACGCTCAGTTGCTGAAGCTGCGGAAAGATGCGGCACTGCGTCGGATGCTGCGCGGCGGTCAGATGTCCCGCTGTTAACTGACCTGCCGGAAGCGGCGTGCGCTGTGCCTGTTCGATCAGGGCTGACAACGCTTCGAGCAATTGTTCAGCCGACGCTTCAACTCCGGCATTGCTGAGCTGCAAACGGTAAAAACGCCCGCCGACAATGACCGTGACGAAATCCGTTGCCGTGCTTTTGAACAGGCGCGGCGCAGGCGCATCAGGAATGACGCAGGTGGAAAAAAGATTGGGGTACTGTCCCATTTCGAGCGGCTTTCCGCCTGATTCATCGGGCCGAATCTGACCGGCCATCAGTTCGCGGTAAAAATCGCGCGCGCCCGTCAGCAGCGTCACGGCGCGTTCAGCAACGGAGAGTGAACGCGGATCATCAGCCAGCGCCAGCGTCGCGGCAATGACCGGCGCAAAGAGATACGAGCCTCTGAAATCGGTCTGGCGCAGTCGTGTCTCAAGTTCCGGCGCGAGGTTCCGGCGAAAACGATTGAAGCCGGTCAGTGACATCGCGGCCCTGACCACACCACGCGAAAACCAGTTGAGCTGCAAGCCCGGTTCAGCCAGGGAACTCAGATCATCAGCGGCGGGCAGAGGAATCAGTGGCGGTTGCGGGTACGCGGCGAGTCGCTCGAAAAGATGTGAGGAACGTTCCTGGAATTCCATCAGGAATCCTCCCGTTCGGTCAGGGGGAAAGCAAACGGCTCACCAGCGGTGACGGGCCGGTGAGCCGGGGCCTTCGGGAAGACTGCTGCGGCTGCGGCAATCAGCTCTGATGTTCAGGATGCGTGCAGCCCTTGAACTCTTTCAGATAAGTGTTGCCCTTGTACTGCAGCTCTTTTTTGATGCCGATTTCAGATGTGTAATAACCGTCAATCGTCATGTTCTTGATCGTACGGAAGAATTTTTCTTCCGTCGTCTGAGGCTTCATTTCGTTTTTGCTGATTTCAGTCAGCAGCGCGATCTGTTGTTCCTTCGACGCGCCGTTGTAATCCTTCTGAAACTTCGCCTGGCTCATCCGGTCAATTGCGGCGAGGCCGTCCGTCCACTGCTTTTTCGTTTCAGCCGGTGATTCACTGATCATCAGATCAATGAAGGCGGGCACTTCAGCCGCCATCGCGCCGGGCGAATGATCATCGGTCGGAATGATATGTTCAGAAATCGTCGCAATCAGCGCCATCTGAGCGGCATTGAAAAATTTCGGCGCGCCTTTGCTTTGCACGGCTCTGGCCGGACTGCCGTGTTTGTGTTCATCGTCGCGGGCGAGCGCCGTTTGTCCGAGAATCGGCAGGCTGGCGCTGACGCCGACACCGAAGGCAATGTTTTTGATGGCCTGACGGCGGCTCAGATCGTTTTTCACATCCTTTTCGTCTGACATAGTGTTGCAGAACCTTTCAGCAGAAGCGCAACCGGATCACAAGCTGAACTGACTGTCTGGATAACCGGAAGCTGGATTGAAGTGCCGGTCAGCCTGAGGAACATAAGCTGACCGGCTGAATTATTTCCTGCCCTCAGAAAAAGTCAAGCTGACAGCCTGACCGGGAGTTTCACTGACCTTTCTGAACCAGGCGTCCCGGCAGAAACCTGTCACCCCTCCGTAGTCACGAATTTATTCGTTCTGTTTCGCTGAATGCAGCTCTGGAGACAAAACGAATGACCTGGTGACTGCGGGGATGCTTCGGTTTTTTTTCGGGACGCCTTTCATGGTTTATGGCACCGCGCGGTTATTTCTTCGGGAATCCGGCGCTGGCCTTCACTTCGTCAATCTGCAGGTTGTGACGCATGTTGTGCAGCGGAATCAGCATCAGCCACTGATACCCGTTCAGCGTCTTGAGCGCCGGATGATCTGCCGTGTGTTCCTTGAGCGGTTCATTCGTCTCTTCGGCATATTTGATCGTGCGGGCGCGGGCTTCGCTGAACTGTTTGATGAAATCGGCCCGCGTCAGATTGCCCGAAGGCTGGAGCGGTTCAGGAGCCTGGAACTTCTGATCGCGGTTCAGCACCGCTTTTTCGAGCATCGCGGTTTTGCTTTCGGTCTGCGCGGCCCAGTCGGCATTGACCGGAGCCGTCAGCGTCTTTTCGACCACGCCAAAGATCAGCGTTTCAGCTTTCAGAATGTGTTCGCTGACCTGACCGGCTGACCATTTGTCGGGCGCGGCCTTGTAATTCCACTGCGCGTCGCTCAGTTTCTCGACGGCTTTGATGGTGGCCTCCATCGAATCCTGCAACAGTTTGACGACGTGCGCGCGTTCATCGGCGGTCAGGGTCGCGGCAGCCTTGCCGTTTTCGGTTTTGCTGCCTTCGGCGCTGCCTGCGCCGGGTTTGTAATCGGCCAGCCATTCGACTTCGATGCTGTCGGCCTTGCGGCGGTCGCGTTCAGTCATCAGCCATTTGCCGACATCGTTCCAGCCTTCGCCGCCTTCAGCTTTGGTGTGACAGAACAAACAATCCTTCGCGCCGAATTTAGCCGCCTGGCGCACATAGGGCGGGTACGATCTGGCGGGCAGCGCGGCGACGAAAGTCAGCCCAAGTCCGCACAGCAGCACTGTTACTCTGATCTGATTTCTGGTCATTGCAACAAAATCTCCAGGTGTTGATTGAAGTGATGATTTACTGGCGATTGCCGCCGGGCATCAGCGAACGGAACAAACGGCGGCGGCCAGGATCGTCGGGTGAGATCAGCACTCTGGAAAAGACCTGACCGGCCACGCGCTGCAAATCCTCCAGCCAGGATTCATCAATCAGGTAATGGCGGTCGGCCACCTTTTCCAGTCTGCGCTCAGGGAACTCGTGTTCCCATTCGACGAACACTGCATTCAGCCAGTAATCATTCCGACTAATGATTTCGACTCTGATCCGGCGTGCCATAGACGCACTGAATCTTAAACGTCTCGCAACGCCTCACGCAAGCAGTCGGGCCAGGTCGGAAAATCACTGACTTTAATGGGGGGATAAACGCAGCGTAAAAGCCGCGATACAGATGCCCGGACAGTCAGTTCAGGTTGCCAGGCAAAATCCAGGAACACCCTCAGAGTTTGTGCCGCGCAGCCTGGCGACACGGCATCAGGTTGCTTAGAATCAGATCACACCAGTCAGTTGGGCTTTCAGTTGAAACTCCGGAACGTTCAGCGCAGATCGCAGCGGCGCGGTCGGCGCGATTCCGGGCATTCAGAATCGGGTAGTCGCATGAAACACATTCTGCTGATCACTTTGCCTGCGCTGGCACTGGCGTGCCTTTGGCTGACGCTGCCTTCAGCAGGGAAAACGCCGCTCACTGCGCCACTGATGTTTGATGCCGTGCATTACTACACGCCGGATCGTGAAGCGGCCACGCATTTTTTCAGAGAACTTTTCGGAGCGCGCGGCATGGCGCTGGCAGGCAAACGTCCGCCCGGATTCATTGACCTGCTGAGCCTGCGACCGGGTGAGGGCGTCATCAGTATTTCTGCGCCGGGAGCGTTGCCGGGTGTGACTGCAAATGAACTGAAGGGGCATCCGCCTGAACTGATGCGGACTGCGCCTGACCTGTCGCCGGTGTACGGCCCGCACTGGCTTGGGATTCGCACGGCGGCGCTCAATCAGGCGCTGACTGAACTGGAAGTCGAAGGCGTCAGGGTCAGCCAGCGTCACCTGCTGCTGCCGGGCGAAATCGGTGTGCGCGCCGCTCTGATTTACGGCCCTGATGACTCGCTGATTGCCCTGGTTGAGCGCAGGGGCGCGAAAGGCGACACGCCCTTCAGCCTCGATCATCTGCAACTGCTGGTGCGCAGTCTCAAAGAGAACGAACAGTTTTTTCAGCGCGTTTATGCGGCGCGGGTGCTGCGCCGCTATCCGCACACAACCGTGATGAAGGCCGCTGACCTGACGCTGGTGCTGTCAGAACCCGCTGCCCTGGGCCTGCGCGACAGTGAAGTGCAGCCGCGCGACGCCAGAAGGCTGCGGCCCGGCATCAGTCACCTCAGGTTTCTTTTTGCCGATGTCAAAGCCGCCGTTCAGGCCGCACAGTCAAAGGGCGTGAAATTTCAGCTCGACGGCGTCAGGCTGAATTATGACCACGAACCACTGCCTTACCTGCTGGCCGTTGCGCTTAGTCCCGACGGCTGGCCCTGCGAACTGGTGCAGGAAGACGGACGCACCGGGCCGCGCACACAATACCTCAACTGACCGGAAACAAAATCATGCAGAAAGGACAACACAACTCAATGAGCCGCCGCGAAATCATCAAACGCAGCACCCTGGCAGGCGTGGGCGCGCTGGTCACTGCCGGTTCAACTCCGGCGCTCACCGGCCTGGCCGCTGAATACGACAGATACGACGGTCTGGGGCTGGCTGAACTGATCAGAAAAAAACAGATCACACCGTCAGAACTTCTGGCTGCCGTGCGCCGCCGCGTCGAAGCCGTCAACCCGCAGCTCAACGCGCTGTGCCACGTCTTTTTTGACAAGGCCGAAGCGCAGCTTGCAGGCAATCCGGGCAAAGGGCCGTTTTACGGCGTGCCGTTTGTGCTCAAAGACCTGGGGCAGTATCTGGCCGGAACCATCACTTCAGCCGGGAGCCGCGTCTGGCAGCACAGCGTGGCCGATTACGACAGCACGCTGGTGGCGCGCTACAAACAGGCCGGGCTGATCATTTTCGGCAAAACGACTTCGCCGGAACTCGGCCTGACGACCACGACCGAATCAGTGCTGTATGGCAAAACGCACAATCCCTGGCGGCTGGACAGAACTTCGGGCGGATCATCGGGCGGTTCAGCCGCGCTCGTGGCTGCTCGCGTCGTGCCGATGGCGCATGCAAGCGATGGTGGCGGTTCGATTCGCATTCCGGCTTCGTGCTGCGGCATCTTTGGCTTCAAACCGACGCGGGGCCGCGTGCCGCTTGGCCCGGCGCAGTTTGAGGGCTGGAACGGATGTTCGCATCATCACGCCGTCACGATTTCGGTGCGTGACAGCGCCGCGCTGCTTGACGCGACTGCCGGAGCGGAACCCGGTTCGCCATTTCTTTCGCCGCCGCCTGCGCGCCCGTTTCTCAAAGAGGTCGGCGCTGATCCGGGCAGCCTGCGCATTGCCCTGGCCGTTGCCACGCCGGGCGGCACTCCGCTTGATCCCGAATGCCGCAAAGCCGCGCTCGATGCGGCAAAACTCTGCGAAGACCTGGGCCACAAAGTCACCGAAACCACATTGCCGATTGACAACGCGCTGGCGCGCACGGCGTTTCTGACGATTCTTCAGGTGTCGGTGGCGCGCGTGCTGGACGATGCCGCATCCGTGCCGGGGCGCCCGATAACTGATCGTGATGTCGAGCCGGTGACGTGGGCTTTGGCGCAGCAGGGCCGGGCGGCAACCAGCATCGCCTATTCCAGGGCCATTGCCACGATTCATCAGGTCGGCCTGGCGATGGCGAAATTTCAGCAACAGTACGATGTGATTCTCAGTCCGACGCTCGCTAAACCGCCCGTGCCGCTCGGCGTGCTGAGCCTGTCGCCTGAAAGTTTGCAGGCTTACACGAAAGAGGTCACTGAGTTCGGCCCGTACACAGCGTTGCAGAATATGACCGGGCAGCCGTCAATGTCAGTGCCGCTGCACTGGACGCCCGATGGTTTGCCGGTCGGCGTGATGTTTTCAGCGCGATTCGGTGAGGATGCCGTTTTGTTCAGACTGGCCGCGCAGCTTGAAAAAGCCAGACCCTGGGCCGGACGCAGGCCAAAGCTTTGAATGGCAGGATCAAATCAGGCGCCTGGACGCACGTACGCACGCTGGAAGCGTGCGTACCCAGGCGCCTGATTTGATCCTGTCGAAGATTGGCGGCAGTCCGGAGTCACGACCGATTACTTTTTACGCTCGTCCTTTTTGTTCAGCCCCCACAGTTCTTTCATCATCTCGGCGCCGGGAATGAGCTTTTCCCAGAGTTGCGGGGCGGCGGTGCTGTTTTCCAGAAAACCGCGAAAGCGGCGCTCGAATTCTTCTCTGGTTTTCAGATAAGCATCGAAGCTGCTGGCCAGGTAGCTGGTGAAAAATTCCTTCGCCGCGCCTTCCTGTGAGCGAATGATTTGCAGCAGGAAGGGCAGGGGCAGCAGGTTTTTCTGGTTTTTCTCTTCTTCGAGAATCGCCTGAATCAGCACCGCTTTGGTCACATCGTCCTGCGTCGCCGAATCAATCACCTGCACATCGTATCCGGCGCGAATGATGCCGATGATGTCCTGGTAAGTGACGTAACCTTTCGTCTCGGTGTTGTAAAGCCTGCGGTTGCCGTAGCGTTTGATGACGACGCGATCAGGCGCTGCCGTCGTGCCGGTTTCGCTGCTGACTTCAGGGCTGGCGACTGGTTTTTTGCGGGCTGCTTTTCTGGCCATAACTCTCCTTCGCTTGAGCGGAATTCTGAACTGACCGGCAGATCATAATTGATTTTGCATTTGCGAACAACCAGTATTCGGCGGATTGGACAAGCGCAGCATTCGCTGTTGTGGGGAGATTGATCAGATGAAGGTGTGAAAGGCAATTTTATTTCGCAAGTGCGAAAAATCTGCTTGACAGTCGCGCGCGGCAGGACTATGCTGCGATTCTGCTGAAAGATTTCACCGGAGGTTCACGAGCGATGATTCGAAAGATTCGCGGAACAGTTGTGGTGATTACCGGCGCGACGAGCGGCATCGGGCGGGCGACGGCGCTGGAGTTTGCGCGTGAGGGCGCAAGTGTCGTGGTCGCCGGGCGGCGTGAAGCGCGGCTGCGCGAACTCGTCGCTGAAATCGAAGTGGCGGGCGGCGAGGCGCTCGCGGTGCGCTGCGACGTTTCGGTGCAGGCGCAGGTTGAGCATCTGATGGCGCAGGCCATTGACCGCTTCGGGCGCATTGATACGCTCGTCAACAATGCCGGGGTCGGCCTGGCGGCAAAATTTACCGAACAGTCAATTGAAGATTTCAGGCGGCTGATGGACGTGAATTTCTGGGGCGCGGTCTATGCCTGCCAGGCGGTCGTGCCGCAGATGAAAAAACAGCGCAGCGGCGTCATCATCAATGTCTCGTCAATTTTCGGCAAACGCGGAATGCCGTATGAAACGGCTTACTCCGCCAGCAAATTCGCGCTCGCCGGATTCTCTGAAGCATTGCGCGCCGAACTGATGTCAGAGAACATCGAAGTTACGACGATCTATCCGGGCGCGGTCGAAACTGAAATTTTTGAAGCGGCTCCGAACCACACCGGAATTGAAATCCCTGACTCACTGCCGAAGTTTCCGGCTACGCAGATGGCAAAGGTGATCGTGCAGAACGCGCGCTTCCCGCAGGCCGAAGTGGTGATAGCGCTCGATGCAATGGCGATCAACTTCTTCAACAAACTCGCGCCCGGTCTGGTTGATCTGGCGCTCGGCTGGAGCGTGCCGTTTATCGAAGGCGCGCGGCGCGCTTCGACGACCGCAACCGAACAGCAGCAGCACAAAGACAAGAGCAGCAATCTTTACCGGACGGCTTCACCGCAGGAATAGCCGCCGCATTCAGAGACGATTATGGCTCCCCGTAAATCAAAAGCAGAAACAGCTTCAGTCTATGCACAGCGACCCTGGCTCAGGCATTACGATTACTGGGTTCCTGCAACAGCCAATGTTCCGCGCCAGCCGATCTTTCAGGCGCTGAACTTCTCTGCGATTCAGTTTCACGACCGCGCCGCGACGGCCTTTCTCGGCGCTGAACTCACGTTCAGCGAACTGAAAAAACAGGCCGACAAACTGGCTACGGCGCTGGCGCGGCTGGGCATCGGGCAGGGCGACCGCGTGGGCGTGATGCTGCCCAACTGCCCGCAGTATGTGATCAGTTTCTTTGCCATCACGCGACTCGGCGCAATTGTGACGAACGTCAATCCGGTTTACACGCCGCGCGAGGTTGAACTGGTGGCAAAGGATTCGGGCATGCGCGCCATCATCGTGCTGGATGCGCTCGCCCCCATCGTGCAGGGCGTCCAGGTCAACACGCGCATCGAAGATGTCATTACGACCAGCCTGCTTTCTTATTCAGCGAATCCGCAGACCGCGATGCCTGCGCCCGAAGGCACGCTGTCATTCACTGAACTGATTGCCGGAATTGAAAAGCCGCAGGTGCCGCGCGTTGAGATCAATGCTGATGACGTGGCCGCGCTGGTTTACACGGGCGGCACCACGGGCGTGCCGAAAGGCGCGATGCTGACGCATTACAGTTTGTGGGCGGCCACGCTGATCTGTGATTTGTGGGGCGGGCCGACGTTTCAGCACGGGCAGGGCAGTTACCTGATCGTGATTCCGTACTTTCACGTTTACGGGCTGGTCGTCGGCTGCATCTTCGGCGTCTGGTCAGGAGCGACGCAGATTCAGATTCCGAAATTCGATGCGCACCTGCTGGTGGATGCCATCAAAAAACATCAGCCGACATTTTTTCCCGGCGTGCCGACGCTCTTTATTTCGCTCATCAACAATCCCGAAGCCGTCAACGCGGGCCTTGATCGCGTGCAGCGCTTCAACAGCGGTTCCGCTCCGCTGCCGATTGAAGTCCTCGAACAGTTCGAGACGATGAGCGGCGCGGCGCTGCTTGAAGGTTACGGCATGACCGAAACTTCAGCCGTGACGCATTCGACGGCGATGCTCGCCAAACGCAAGCCGGGCAGCATCGGATTCCCGATGACCGGCACCGATTGCAAAATCGTTGACCTCGAAACCGGCACGCGCGAAGTCGCGGTTGGCGAGGAAGGCGAACTCTGCGTGCGCGGGCCGCAGATCATGAAAGGTTACTGGAACAAGCCGGAAGAGACGGCAAAGACGCTGCGCGACGGCTGGCTTTACACGGGCGACGTGGCGCGGATGGACGAGGACGGATACTTTTACATCGTCCAGCGCAAGAAGGACATGATCATCGTCAGCGGCTTCAACGTCTATCCGAACGAAATCGAGGACGTGCTGTTCACGCATCCGGCAGTGCAGGAATGCGCCGTCATCGGCGTGCCCGATCAGTATCGCGGCGAGGCAGTCAAGGCCTTCGTTGTGCTCAAGCCCGGCGCACAGGCGAACGTCGAAGAGTTGCAGGAGTTCTGCCGCGAACGCATGGCGAAATTCAAGATTCCGTCATTCATCGAATTCACCGCCGCGCTGCCCAAGAGCGCAGTCGGCAAAGTGTTGCGCAGGGAACTGCGCGATCAGGAAGAAGCAAAGGGGAAGTAGTTGTCATTTGTCACTTGTCATTTGTCACTTGTCCCTGGTCAGAGGCAATTAGCAACTGACCACTGACAAAGGGCAAATGACAAATGACAACTGACAACTGACCAATCTTCAGGCAATTCAGAAAGGAAACTCAGTTATGGCAGCCAAAGCTAAATCAACACACAAGGAAAACGGTCACGCTCACGCAGAGGGCGGCGCGCATGAAGCGAATGCGACCGAGTGGGCAAAGCAGGTGGTGGATCACCTGGTTGATGCTCAGAAAAAATGGATCGAACTCACCTCGCAGCAGAATGCGCTGGTGATGAAGGCGATTGAGGACGGCATGAGCTTTTATCGCTCAGCCCCGACTCCGGCGCTCGGTGACTGGGCGCGGCAGGGCGTCGAAGGCTTTGTCGAAGCGCAGAAACGCTGGTCAGAGATCGCTTCGCAGCAGAGCCGTCAGATGTTTGATGCCCTGCGCGAAGGCGCGGGTGTCAATCCGTCAGACGTGCTGCGCACCGTTTCTGATTACACCAGTCACGGGCTGGAAACGATCATCAGGGCGCAGACGCAGTGGCTTGATTTCGCCGAACAGCAGAACGCGCAGGCCATCAGGGCAATGAAGGACGGGCTGCGGCTCGATGAAAATTCACCTGCCGCCGCGCTGGCCGATTTCGCGCAGCAGGCCGTGCACAACTACGTCGAAGTGCAGAAGCGCTGGCTCGACCTCGCCACGCAGCTTCCGTTTATGCGTCCGTCGAAGTGAGTTGAAATAACCGGCAGGATTCACCGGCTCATCAGGCCAGTGCCCTGAAACTGCGGCTTCATGATGAAACCTGGCCCCACCCCGTAGTAACGAATTGATTCGTTCTGTCCTGAACAGGCGTGACGTCAAAGACAGAACGAATAAATTCGCTACTACGGGGTGGGGCCAGGCTTACGGAATGGCTTCTTAACTTCGGGCAGTGAATATCAGGTTCGTCTGATCAGACTGATGAACCCTGTCGCTTTCAGGAGACCCCAATGATTAATGGTTCAGCCTCAAAACGCGCTTATCCCTGGACAACCAGCATCAACGGAACTCAGGTCACTTTGCGACTGATGCAGCGCAGCGATCTGGAAAACGCCGTCAGGTTTGCGCGTGAACTGCCGCACGAAGACCTGATGTTTCTGACCGTTGACATCACCGACCCGGCAGCGATGGAGCATTACTATCACGCCGTCGAGAAAGGTCAGGCCGTCGCAGTGCTGGCCGAATCCGGCGGTCGCTTTGTCGGTTACGGCAGCCTCGAAATCAGCCAGCCCCGGTGGACTCATCATCTCGGTGAAATCCGCCTGCTCGTCGGGCGTGAACTGCGCGGCAAAGGCCTGGGCCGCGTGCTGGCGAGCGAGGTCTTTCAGCTTGCCCAGGAAAAAGGCCTGCGCAAGATCATTGCCCGCATGGCGGTCGAGCAGAAAGGCGCGCGGCAGGTTTTCGAGAAACTCGGCTTTCACGCCGAAGCATTGCTGACCGATTTCGTGATGGATCGTGAAGGCGTCACTCACGACCTGATCGTGATGACGCACGATGTCACCGGACTGACTGAATAAACTGCCCTGCTGCAAAAGGCAGGAAGAGAGATGACGGAACACACGAAATGAACGGAACACACAAGAAAAACGCGGCTGAGCTGTCCTTTTCGTCTGTTCCGTACTTTCCGTTTGATGCGTCATCTCTCTTTCACACCCTGAATCAGTTTGCCGAGCCGCTCATTCGCCTTGGTTTCGGCAATCCGATCTTGTGGCCGACCGGCACGATGGTCATTGAAACCATCGGCAGAAAGACTCATCGCACGATCAGAATTCCGGTGCTGGCCACGCGCATCGGTGATCTGATTGTGTTTGGCACAGTGCGCCGCCGCTCGCAGTGGGTGAAGAATCTGGCCGCACATCCCGAAGTTCGTTACTGGCTGGGCGGCAAAGCCAGAGAAGCGACCGCTTTTGTTTTCACGCCCGAACACTCACCGGCTTCAGACCAGTTGCCAGTGCGGGCCGCCTGTTTAGCTCAACTGCTGCGACAGCAGAGCCGCTGGCTGGGCGTCAGTTTTGCCGTGCTGGTGCCGCGTCCTTGAAAGTCGGGTAATTCAAAGGCAGGAAGTTCAGGCGTTGTGGCGGAACCGGGCCGCACCCCGTAGTAACGAATTCATTCGTTCTGTTTTGAGTAACGCAACTCTGGAAGCAGAACGAATGAATTCGTTACTACGAGGGTGATTCGGGTTTCTCTCGGGTGCCTGACTTTATGCCATTGCGCGTCAGCGATCTGGTGCTGACTGAAACGGCCTCTGAAAAATACCGGGTCGCTGGCGCTCCACGTACTGTATCGGCACATTATCTGAAAACGATATGAACACGAAACCCGGTCTGGCCCGCATTCCACAACCGCCTGAGACGTTTCTGCTGGGGAATCTGCTGGCGCTGAGCGCCACGACTCCGGTGCAGGATATGATGCGGCTGGCCCGCGAATACGGGCCGATTTACTGGCTGGAGATGCGCGGGCGGGTGGTGATCGTGGTTTCGAGTTACGAACTGGTCAATGAGCTGTGCGACGAAAAACACTTTGACAAAAGCGTGCGCGGCGCGCTCAAGCTGGTGCGGCGGTTCGGCGGCGACGGACTGTTTACGGCGCGCACGCAGGAACCCAACTGGGCGAAGGCGCACAACATTCTGCTGCCCAACTTCTCGCACCGGGCGATGCAGGGCTATCACCCGATGATGCTCGACATCGCCGAACAGTTGATGCTCAGGTGGGAGCGGCTCAATCCCGAAGATGAAATTGACGTGGCCCGCGATATGACCAGTCTGACGGTTGATACCATCGGACTGTGCGGCTTCAACTATCGCTTCAATTCGTTCTATCACGACACCGAACATCCGTTTGTCAGAGCGATGTCGGGCGCGCTCGGCATCACGCTTGATGAATTGCGCGATGTGCCGATGGAAAAGATGCTGCGCTCGGCGCGTGATCGTCAGTTCAGGGACGATGTGCGGCAGATGAATGAGATTGTGGACACGATCATTCGTGACCGCCGGGCCAGCGGCGAAGACCTGACGACAAAGCCCGACCTGCTCAGTTACATGCTCAGCGGCGTTGACCGCAAAACGGGCGAACGGCTCGATGATCTGAACATTCGCTATCAGGTCATCACTTTTCTGATTGCGGGTCACGAAACGACGAGCGGCCTGCTCTCGTTTGCGATTTACGCGCTGCTCAACAATCCCGAAGTGCTTTCCAGGGCTTATGCCGAAGTTGACCGCGTGCTGGGGCCTGACCCTGCGGTGAAGCCGACTTACGCACAGGTCAATCAACTCACATACGTTTCACAGATTCTGAAAGAGACGCTGCGGCTGTGGCCGACGGCTCCGGCCTTTACGCTTTACGCTTACAAGGACACGATCATCGGCGGCAAATACAAGATCAAACCGGGCTATCAGGTTTCGGCGCTGCTGCCGATGCTGCACCGCGATCCGGCCATCTGGGGCGACGATGCCGAGATATTCAATCCCGACCATTTCAGCCCTGAGCGTGAAGCAAAGCTTCCGGCCAATGCCTACAAACCGTTCGGCAACGGGCAGCGCGCCTGCATTGGGCGGCAGTTTGCGATGCAGGAAGCGACGCTGGTGCTGGGCCTGATCCTGCAACGCTTCAGGCTGATTGATTACACGCGCTATCAGTTGAAAATCCGCGAAAGCCTGACGCTCAAACCCGACGGCTTCAAGATCAGGGTGCGGCTGCGCACCGCTCAGGAGAGGATGGGGGATGGGGGACGGGGGCTGGCTGTTGTCGGCGCGCGTGTGAGCGACCGCTTTCATTCACCAACCCCCAACTCCCAATCCCCAACCCCCGGACACGAAACTCCGCTGCTGGTGCTGTACGGGTCGAATATGGGCACGGCGGAAGAACTGGCGCGGCGGATGGCGCAGGATGGCGAGGACAACGGATTCGCCAGCCGCGTTGCGCCGCTCGATGATTACGCCGGGCGTCTGCCGAAGGAAGGTCTGGTCGTGATTACGTCGGCTTCGTACAACGGCCTGCCGCCCGACAATGCCGCGAAATTCTGTGAATGGCTGCGCAGTGAAAAGGACGGAAGCGATGCGCTCGCCGGAGTGAATTACGCAGTCTTTGGCTGTGGCAATCGTGACTGGGCGGCGACCTTTCAGGCCGTGCCGCGTCTGATTGATGAAAGGTTATCGGCGCTCGGCGCAAAGCGGATTTATGCGCTCGGTGAAGGCGATGCGCGGGATGATTTCGACGGGCAGTTCGAGCAGTGGTATCGCCCGGCGCGCCTGGCTGTCGCAAAGGAGTTCGGACTTGCGCCGCTGACCAGTGAAGCCGCAAAGCCGCTCTACAAACTGGAAATCGTGCCCGGCGGGCAGATGAGTCCGTTCGTTGATTCATTCAATGCGCAGCCGATGACCGTGTGCGTCAATCGTGAACTGCATTGCACGGACGGCGCGCATTCGTCTGATCGTTCGACGCGGCACATTGAACTTGAACTGCCCGCAGGCGTCACTTATCGCGCCGGAGATCATCTGGGCGTGATTCCGCACAACAGCGAAACGCTGGTCAGACGTGTTGCTTCGCGCTTTGGTTTCGAGCGCGACACTTACATTCGCTTGCGGCGCACGGGCAATCGCAAAACCTTTCTGCCGGTCGAACAGACGATTTCGCTTTATCGCCTGCTTGGTGATTACGTTGAGTTGCAGGAAGTCGCTTCGCGCAGCGACCTGCAAAAACTGGCTGAGTACACCGAATGCCCGCCTGAAAAGATCAGGCTCGCGGCGCTTGCCGGTGATGATGCGGTCAGCGCGCAACGGTACAAGGACGAAGTTCTCAGCAAACGAAAATCGCTGATTGACCTGCTCGAAGAGTTTCCGGCCTGCGCGCTGCCGTTCGAGATTTATCTGGAAATGCTCTCGCCGCTGCGCCCGCGTTACTATTCGATTTCATCATCGCCGCTCATCGCAGAGCGCAGTTGCAGCATCACTGTTGCCGTGGTCGAAGGCCAGGCATATTCAGGGCGCGGCACATTCGCGGGCGTCTGTTCAGGTTATCTGCAACGCCAGGCCGAAGGCAGCGTGATCTATGCTTTCGTGAAGGACACGAAATCGGCCTTCAGACTGCCCGAAGATCCGGCAGTGCCGATTGTGATGATCGGGCCGGGCACGGGCCTTGCGCCGTTTCGCGGCTTTTTGCAGGAGCGCGCGGCACTCAAAGCACAGGGCAGGGAAGTCGGACAATCGCTGCTCTTTTTTGGCTGTCGCCATCCGCAGCAGGATTTCATTTACGAGGATGAACTGCGGCGATTTGAAGCGCAGGGCATCACGCAACTCGTCACGGCTTTTTCACGCATTGAAGGCGAACCGAAATGTTACGTTCAGGATCAGCTTTATGCGCGGCGCGATCAGGTCTGGCAGATGATCGAACAGGGTGCAGTGCTTTACGTCTGCGGTGATGCGAGCCGCATGGCTCCTGACGTGCGGCGCACGCTCGGCGCAATTTACTGCGAAAAGACCGGAGCCGATGAAGCGGCAGCCGAACGGTGGCTGAATGAAATGACGGCGCAGCATCGTTATCTGGTGGATGTCTGGGCGGCAAATTGAAACAGGCCGGATGCGATTACATCCGGGGTGAACCTGGCACATATGGTTGATCTTCCCTCACTCAAACCTTTGCACGATGACAGTTCGCTGATCCGGCTCAAGCTTGAGCAGTATGCTAAACTGACGACTACTGAGTTGACTGATTCTTTACGGCCTGGCCTGCCTGATTCACTGAAGGCCAGACCGGACGGAACGATAATTGATGGTCATCATCGAATCAGAATCCTGCGGGATCGCGGCATTGATGTTGATGCGCTGCAGCGTGAAGTGATTCCGAAGCAGGATTGAAGAACAGGGAGAACGATGCAGGCACAGGTTTACTGGGCAGAAGGACGCTTTCCAGGCCGCATTGCCCTTGTGCCTCGCCCGCGTGGTGGTGACTGGCTGGAGGACGAAGTGCAGGCGTGGTCACAGGCCGGTCTGGAGGTCATCGTTTCGCTGCTGACTGATGAAGAGAACGCCGATTTTGAACTGACACGGGAAGCTGATGTTTGCCGGGCAAAGGGCCTGCTGTTTTATTCGTTTCCGGTGACTGACCGGAGCGTTCCTGCTTCAAAACATGATGCGCTGAATCTGCTGACCCGGCTGGAAGAGCTTCTGGCTGAAGGAAAGAACATCGGCATTCACTGCCGGCAGAGCATCGGGCGCGCCGCGCTGCTCGCTGCCGGATTGATGACCCTGTTCGGCGTTGAACCGGGCGAGGCCTTTCGGCGACTGAGCGCAGCGCGAGGTTTGCCGGTGCCGGAAACTGCCGAACAACAGAAATGGGTTGCTGATCTCAATCTGGAACTGACGGCGCTCTCACACAGGTGAGAGATGAGTTCCGCTCTGAAGCATAACCCTTCGTTCAATCTCACTACTTTTCAGGAACATTATGTCTACCCCAAATCTCAACCGCCGCCTGAGTTCGATGGATGCCAGCTTTCTTTATTTTGAAAAGAAGGAAGCGCCGATGCACATTGGCAGCGTCAGCATCTTTGATGGTGAAATTCCGTTTGATGATTTCGTGCGCATGGTTGACGCGAAGATGCACCTGCTGCCGCGTTATCAGCAGATCGTCGCTTTCGATCCGTTCAACCTGGGGCATCCGACGTGGGAACACGATCAGAATTTCGACATCAGAAAGCACATCTTCAAAGTGCAGATTGACGCGCCGGGAACTGAAAAGGAACTGATTGAACTGGCCGGGCGCATCTTTACGCCGGTGATGGATCGCAGCAAACCGCTCTGGGATATTGTGCTGGTGTACGGGCTTCAGGGCGGGCGCACGGCGATGGTCTGCCGCGTGCATCATTGCATGGTTGACGGCGTTTCGGGCGTTGATCTGCTCAAGATCGTGCTCGATCTTTCGCCCGAACCTGCGCCGCCTCCGGCCAGGCCTGAAGCGCCCGCGCGCGAGCCGCAGCCTGACCCGACGCGGCGACTCTTTGATGCCATTCTCGGCGGAATGCAGGAAGGCATGAATCGCTGGATGGAGTTTCAGAACGGGCTGCTCAATCTGACGCAGGCGCTGACCGATCAGACCACCCGCACGGCGATGACGCAGATGGGCAGTGAAATCCCCAGGCTCGCCACGCCGGTTTCGCCGATGCCGTTCAATCGTCCGTGTTCGGGCGAGCGCAAACTGGTCTGGAATACGTTTTCGTTTGCCGAAGCGCGGGCGATTCGCGGCGCGCTTGGCGGCACGGTCAATGACGTAGTGCTGACGGCGCTCTCAGGCGCGGTGGCGCGTTATGTCGAAAGTCACGGGCAGCAGACTGAGGGCCGCAACCTGCGCGTGATGGTGCCGGTTTCGCTGCGGCAGGAAGATCAGCGCGGCGCGCTCGGCAATCTGGTGTCGCTGCTGCCGGTTGAAATTCCGCTCGATCTGCAAGACCCGCGTGAGCGTTTCCGCTACATCAATCAGAAGACGATGGCGATGAAAAGCGGGCGCGTGGCTGAAGGGCTGAACCTGTTTTCGGCGCTGATGGGTGTGCTGCCTGCGCCGGTGCAATCGCTCGTCGGCGCGCTCGCCACTGCGAACCTGCCGCTGTCGCCTTTCAATATGATTTCGACCAACGTGCCGGGGCCGCAGGTGCCGCTTTATGCGATGGGCAAAAAGATGATTGCCTATTACCCGTATGTGCCGGTCGGTTTCTCGGTCGGATGCGGCTGCGCGATTATGAGTTATGACCAGCATCTGTATTTCGGTCTGACGGCTGATGTGCAGGCAATGCCCGACGTTGAGCGGCTGCGCGAATTTTTGTACGAATCATTCGCAGAGTTGCGCCACGCCGCCGGTGTCGAAGAGATCAAACCGCAGGTGATGAAAGCCGGAGCCGCGCGGGCCGGGCGCAGCCGGAAGCATGCTGCCGAAAGGGCTGAGAAGTAAGAGCCAGGCCTCAGGCGAGCCGGGTGCTATAATTGAGCGGCCCTGAAGGGAGAAGCAATGAGTACGCTGACTTCAACTCCGCTGATTGTCGAAACGCCGCGTGGCCCGTCCGTGGCCGGAACGCGCATCACGGTCTATTCAGTGATGGATTACATCAGGGCCGGTCGGAGTCGGGCATACATTCTGCAAATGCTGCCGCTGCTCAACAGCGAACAACTTGATGCCGTGTTCGAATACATCGAGCAGCACAGAGCTGAGGTCGAGCGGGCTTATGCTGAAATCCTGCGGCGCTCGGAACAGATGCAGGCACACAGCAGGGAGGTTTCCCGGCAGCGGGCGCCTTTTACCCCGGACACGCCAACCGAAGAGCGCCGGAAAATTCTGCTGAAAAAACTGGCCGAACAAAGTAATGCTGCGCAGGAGGATCATGAAGATCACTATCCTGCTCGATCATGACCTTGAAGGTCTGGATGTTTTTCTGGAAGCCGGGTTCAGGGAGACCGGCTGGGATCAGGTGCTGAAGATAAGGTTTTCCCGCCTGCGTGATTTCGGGTTGCCGGACGATTGTACCGATCAGGAAATATGGCGCTTTGTCCAGCAGCAACGTCTCCTGCTGATGACCAGCAATCGCAACAATGAAAGCGAGACTTCCCTTGAGGCTGTTATCTGGCGGGAAAATACGCTGGATTCATTTCCTGTTGTCACTATTTCTGACAAGGATCATCTTGTGACTGCTGATTATCGTCAGCGGGTGGCTGACAGCCTGGCTGCAATTATCATCTATCTGGATAACTATCTCGGCTCCGGCAGGCTTTATGTCCCCTGATCTGACTTTCGGCTGCTCCTGACAGGCTGACCTGTGTTACTCTGGCGTCGTATTTGAAAAGCTGCTGGTTGGAGAATACGGCATGAATTCTTTTCTTTTCAGGCAGCGTCGCGCCGCTCTTATCCTTACCTTCATTTTTGTTTCTGCCTTATCGGTCAGCGCGCAGACTGCGTCCGGGCGCACGGTTCGCATCACTCTGCTTCAGGTCAATGATGTCTATCAGATTTCGCCGGTGGACAAGGGCAAAGCCGGAGGTCTGGCGCGGCTGGCCACGCTGAAAAAACAGATTCAGGCTGAATCGCCGCACACGCTGTTTCTGCTCGGCGGCGATACGCTGTCGCCTTCGGTGGCTTCGACCATTTTCAGAGGCGAACAGATGGTGGCCGGATGGAATGCGGCGGGGCTGGATTACGCCGCGCTCGGCAATCACGAATTCGATTTTGGCGATGAGGTTCTGCTCAGGCGCATGAAGGAATCGCGCTTTGCCTGGCTCGCGGCCAATGTTGTTGACCGGCGCACGGGGCGGCCTTTTGGCGGGACTGCGCCGTATGTGATTCGCAATTTCAACGGCGTGAAAGTCGGCCTGTTCGGATTGCTGACGCCGGAAACGAAACAGACTTCAAGCCCCGGCAAAAACGTCCTGTTCCTCGATCCGAACAAAACCGCAGCGCGCATCGTGAGGCAGTTGCGGGCGCGCGGCGCGCGAACCATCATCGCCATCACGCATCTTTCGATGCCGCAGGACAAACAGCTTGCCCGTTCAGCACAGATTGATGTGATCATCGGCGGGCACGAACACGACGTGCTGCAATCGCAATCAGGCTGCACGCCGATTTTCAAGATGGGGTCAGATGCGCGCACGCTCGGCAGAGTTGATCTCAACATTTCGGCGCGCACGGGCCGCGTTGAGAGCCTTGATTTCACGGCCATTCCGGTGACTGACAAAGTGCCTGACGATCCGGCGGCAGCAGCAGTGATCGGTGAATACGAAAAGAAACTTTCAGCGGAACTCGACAAACCCGTGGGCCGCACGACGGTTGAGCTTGATGCGCGCAGCAAAATGGTGCGCTCGCGTGAAACGAACCTGGGCGATTTCATTGCTGATGCCTTTCGCCAGGCGACGGAATCGGATGTTGTGATTTTCAATGGCGGTTCGATTCGATCTGATACGACTTACGGGCCGGGCGTGCTGACCAAACGCGATGTGATCACGATCCTGCCGTTTGAAAATCCGGTGGTCAAAGTGGCCGTCAAAGGCGCGCAGCTTCGCGCCGCGCTCGAAAACGGCGTGTCGCGCATCGTGGAGGAATCAGAGAACGGACGCTTTCCCCAGGTATCCGGTTTGCGTTTCGTGTATGACGGTCGCCGCCCGGCAGGTGCTCGTGTAGTCGAGGTGACTGTCAACGGACAGCCGCTGGATGACAACAGAACATACACGCTTGCTTCCGGAACATATCTGCTGGGCGGCGGCGACGGTTACACGATGTTTCGTGACGTGAAGTATCTGGTCAAACCCGAAGAGGCAAAGGTGGACGCCGTGATCGTGGCTGAGGCCATTGCCGCCGCAGGTGAAATTTCTCCCCGCACTGACGGGCGCATCAAACGGCTTGATGCGACTGAAGGACAGAACTGACAGCGCCGTTTCATCCATCAGGAGGCACTAAAATTATGTCTGTCTCAGCTTCAACGTTTCATCAGGATCACAGGTCTGCCGAACGTCCGATCTGGCGCGAGGCGCTGGTCGGACTGGACTGGCTGGCGCTCAGAACATCGCCGGTCTATTACGGTCTGGGCGTGCCGAAAGGCGATCAGTCGGCAGTGATCGTGGTGCCGGGTTTTATGGGCACCGATCATTATCTTTATGAAATTTATTTCTGGCTGCGGCGCATCGGGTACAAACCATATATGTCGAAGATCGGCTGGAACGCTGAATGTCTGGACATTCTGGTTGATCGTTTGTCTGAGACAGTCAGAAAGGCGTATGACGAAACCGGCGGCAGAGTGCATCTGATCGGTCACAGCCTGGGCGGCATTCTGTCGCGTTCAGCCGCCGCGCAGAATCAGGAAATGGCCGCTTCGGTCATCACGCTCGGTTCGCCGTTTCGCGGCATCTGTTCGCATCCGCTGGTGCTGGAAACCGCCGACCGGGTGCGTTCACGCATCGTTGGTCGCTCAGGCCGCCACCACAGCCATCCGCATTGTTTTACTGGTTACTGCGGTTGCCAGGCGGTCTGCTCATTGCAGTTTTCCTTCCCTGAATCAATCTATCAGACGGCAATTTATACAAAGACTGACGGCATCGTTGACTGGAGCGTGTGCATCAACGAAGACCCGAACACCAACTTTGAAGTAACCGGCACGCACGTCGGGCTGGTCTTTAATCCGTCGGTCTATCACCTGATCGCCACACGCCTGGCCAGCACTCCGGCACAGCCGAAAAACTGAAACCCGCATCCTGCCATCACCGCAGGGCCGAATGAGAACCTGTCGTTCTCATTCGGCCTTTTTTATTGCCTGATTCCCGCCTCTGAGAAATTTCTGCAAAAAGCCGCGACATGCTTTCCCGGACTTCGCCAGTAGAGGTTGAAGCTGAGAACAACGCCTGTCGCAGACACGCGACGGCTGATGACAAAGAGGAACCAGCCAGAAGGAGAAACAATTATGCAGAACACCAGACGATTCATTGCCATCCTGCTTGCCGCCACGCTGTGCCTGCCGGTGGCGCTTGCGCAGCAGACACCGGACAGGAGCCGCGCGGCCCAAAGCTCCGGCACTTTGTCGCAGGACGTGACGATCATCATTCAGCAGCAGCAGGTGCGTTTCACCGCGCAGAAAGCCATTCAGGAGCTGCGCCTGCAAATCCGCGATCAGGCGGGCGAACTGGTTTACGACAGCGGCCCGGTCACCGAGCCGGAACTCACCTGGGCGCTCAAAAGCGCCAGCGGCGAGGCCATCAAAAGCGGCCTTTATGCTTACACGCTGTCGGTCAGGGAAGCCGGAGCCGAAAGCGCCAGGGAACGGCGCGGCCATTTCATCGTGGATCGCGCAAAGGATCGTGACACTGAACAGGATCGCCTCTGGATCACGAGTCGCAGCGAGAGCAGCGTCGGCACGGAACTGACCGTCGCGCAGAGCGAGGACACCACCGTTGCCGGAACCCGCTCCACCAGCAAACGCCGGACAAGTGACAAGACGAGCGCAGCCGCAGCCGTGATGGCCGATGAAATTCCTGACGGGCAGGTGGTCAAAAACCTGAACGGGCTGACTGACACCGTCTCGCTCGAAGCCGGAGCCAACGTGAAAATCACCCCGAACGGCAACACGCTGACGATTGCGGCGGAACTGCCCGCCGGACAACTCGGCGGCGCGGGCACGGCAGGCAGACTGGCCCGATTCAATTCCGAGACAGAAATCGGCAATTCGGCGGTGACAGAAGTGAACGGCAATGTTGGCGTGGGGACTGACAACCCGGCGACCAGGCTGGATGTCAGAGGCCATTTCACGCTTGATGCCGGTGGCAGTCCGGTGCTTTACACCGCCGCTGGCGGAGGCGAGCAGAACCGGTATCTGCAACTGATCAATTCACCGGCTTACGCCAGCGCCTCAGGCCTCAAGGCGGGCGGCGTCCTGGTCTCTGACAGCTACGCCTTTGCCAATCCCGGTAAAAACGATCTGATCGTCAAAGGCAACGTCGGTTTCGGAACGGGCAGCCTGTCGTCAAGCCGCGTCACGATTGAAGGTCAGAACGCGCTGACCGCGCGCGGCTATGAACCTTTCATCAACCTGCAGGACTCGAACGATCTCTTTTTTCAGAGCGGACACCGGATTCAGAGCGCACACGGCGACCTGAATTTCTTTCACGGCTATCGCCAGCCGTCGGGCAATCCGCTTGAGTTTCCCAAATACGTCTATGTCCCGCGCCTGGTGATCAAGGATTCCGGCAATGTCGGAATCGGGACGGCGACGCCCAATCACCAGTTGAGCCTCGGTCGCGGCCCGACCTGGACGAGAAACGGCTGGGGCGGTTCGATGGAACTGCAAAACGCGACCGCCATCGCGTGGCAGGCGAACGCGGCGGGACAGCGGTTCGGCATGGGACACACCAACAGCGGGTTCTATTTCTTCCGCACGATCAGCGATCCGGGCACGTCCGGCGCGCCAGCCGTCTATGACATGAGCATCAGCGACACCGGCGTGGTCAGCGTCAGAGTGCTGCAAATCACCGGTGGCGCAGACTTCGCCGAAAACTTCGACATCAGCACACCGACTGCCCCGGGCGCAGCGGAAACAGCGAAGGTTGAACCGGGCATGGTGGTTTCGATTGACCCGGCCAGCCCCGGCAGGCTCGCGCTGACGACGCAGGCTTATGACCGTCGCGTGGCGGGCATCATCAGCGGCGCAGGCGGCGTCAAGCCTGGCATGACGATGAGTCAGGAAGGGACGCTCGCACACGGTCAGCATCCGGTCGCCCTGAACGGGCGCGTTTACTGCCAGGTTGACGCTTCATTCGGCGCGATTGAACCGGGCGATTTGCTGACGACCTCCTCAACGCCGGGCCACGCGATGAAAGTGACTGATGCCGCGAAGGCGCAGGGCGCAATCATCGGCAAGGCGATGACCGGCCTGAAGGAAGGCCGGGGCCTCGTCCTCGTGCTGGTCACACTTCAGTAATCAGTCGCGGAACCCGGAAGAAAGGAGAGTCCTGTCATGAAAACACTGGCAACCCTGATCCTCGTGACAATTCTGACGCTGGCGCCCCTGCCAGCGTCGCAGGCCCAGGAGCAGACGCCGCCGGAGCCGAAAATGGAGTGCAACACGTCACCCCGCTTCGAGCAGCTCAAAGCCGAAATCGCCCGCCAGCGCCGGTACGACACGCAGCAGATGGCGGCGGCCACGACCGGCTTCTATCATCTGCCGATGAGCATTCACATCGTGCGCCGCAGCGACGGCACGGGCGGCCTGACGATCAGTGATCTGGAAGCGGCCATGCGCGATATGAATCAGCTCTGGCAGCAGGTCGGCATTCAGTTCTTCATTTACGGCGACATTGACTACATCAACAGCGACACCCACTTCAACGTCCCGAATATGAAGGCGAGACAGGATGCGCTGCGGCAGGTCAATCCCGTCGCCAGCACGATCAATGTTTACTTCACCAACCTGGCAGGCCTGTGCGGGCAGTCGAGTTTCACGACCGACAGCTTCCAGGGCATTCTGATTGACATCGGTTGCGCCGGAGTCGTGAGTAACCCGACGGGCTTCAACCCGTCCACGTTCGCGCACGAGGTCGGGCATTACTTCGATCTGTTTCACACACACGAAACGTGGCCGGACAACATGGGCAACCCGACCCGCGTGGAATGTCCGAGCGGCAGCAACTGCTCGACTGCCGGTGATCTGTTGTGCGACACCCCGGCAGACCCGAATCTGAGCAACAACGTGGACGCAACCTGCGGGTGGACAGGCTCGGCAACCACGCCGGGAGGCTGTGCCAGTGCGGCCTACAACCCGCCGACCCGCAACCTGATGTCTTATTCGCGCGCCACCTGCCGGACGGACTTCACCGCCAGTCAGGTCAGCAAAATCCTCCAGGTGCTGCGTGACAACGCCAGCCGCCGCAACCTGATCATCACCGGGGCGCGCTATGTTGACCCGGTGGCGAGCCAGTCCAACGGCGACTGCTCCTACAACTTTCCCTGTCATACGATCAGCAAAGCCATCCAGCTTGCCTTGCCGGGCGACCACATTTTCATCAGGCCGGGCACGAACCTGGCGACCCTGCTGCCGGGCGGGAAGCAGGTGTTTCTGGAGCGGTGGGGAACAGACGGCATCGTTCGAATCACACCGTAGCGAGGCTGATCTGACGGCAGTCAGTGGCCGGGACACGCGCGGCTTCAGCCTGAGACAACATCCTGTCTCAGGCTGATTTTTTTGCGACATGCTTTTGCGCTTTTCGTCAGCTTTGAATGAAGCGGAAAACCAGCGACCAGACAGTAACAGGAAAAAGGAGAGAGCAACCATGACCACCAGTTTCAACCAGCAGCTAACACAACCGGGCATCCGTCAGGTTCTGAGAATCCTGATGCTGTGTGCCCTGATCGTTTTTGCCGGACTGACACAGAGAGCGCAGACTTTTGCGCAGGGAAGCTGTGAGGATCTGAATGCCCTGACGAGTTTCAATTACCGGAGCTGGGGCATTGGCGTGCATCGGGATTGTGGTTATGACCCCGTCTGCCATACGCTGAGGCTCAAACAAATCGCCCTCGGCGCGCCGGTAGCCGCGTGGATTCTGGCCTCGCGCGAAGCCGCGCTGAGCGCCGGTGTCAGCCCGATGCCAGCGGAGATTCGCAATCAACTGATTCCGCTCTTTCCTGCGTCGCTGCTCGACCGGGTGCGCTACAAAACGGGCAGCGGCTTCATCGGCACGCTGCAATGGTTTCGCAGCGAAATGGAAGGGAAAGGCGCCATCACCCTGGTTGACGTGATCGTCTTTGCCAATCCGGATCGGGTCAACAACCTCAGCCTCTGGGCGCACGAACTCGAACACGTGCGGCAGTACGATCAGCTCGGCGTGGACGGCTTCGCGCAGGCTTACGTGGATCAGACCTGCATCCTGCCGGGCGACAACCTGGGAACCGGCTACGATTCGGGCAGTTGCCAGCTCGAACGCATGGCTGACCGGTTCAAGCAGTATGCCGACCGGCGCGGTTTTGTCGAATGCTGCTTTTTACAGAAACTTCCGGCCACCCTCGTTCTGCGCGACCGCGTACTCAACGGCTGGGAAGAATTCATTGCCCGCGATTCGATCATCATCGGCCCCAACGTTGTGCTTCAGCCCGGAGGGAATGTGACGCTGCGCGCCGGTCGCCTCATCACCATGTCGCCTGAGTTCAGATCCGAAGCGGGCGGCAAACTCTCTGCCACCATTGAACCGAGCCTGAATCGGGCCTGTGTCTGGTAGCCGCGCTGTCGCGGCTGTTCATTGACTCAGTTCAGACCGAGGCAGACAATGGCACCGTCATCAGGATATTTCCTCTGTCAAAGAGAAGAAGCAGATGCCGAAACGGCGACATTCGTTCTGCCGGGCGGGCTTTATCTGGTCGGGCGAGTGGACTGACCTCTCAGGCAGACGACCACCCGCGCTGAAATAACTCGCCGCCCGGACACAAACGCCTCCGCTTTTGAAGAGGATTTATGAATGATCAGTCCACGCTGAATCAGTCTGCTGCTGAGCGCAGTCTGCGCAGAGTCTGTCTGCTGCTGTTTCTGCTGAGTTCACTGCTGCTGCCCGTTCAGGGAAAGACTGCGGCTGTGGCCACGAAAGCCCGGGGCAGGGAAATTCACCACAGCGGGCACAGAGTTTCACAGAGGGTGCATAAAATTCAGTTTCCTCTGCGTTCCTCTGCGTCCGCTGTGGTGAATTCCTGTGTCACTGTTGCGTGTCCCGATTCAGGCAGCGGCGTGCTGCAGACAGCGGAAGTGCGCCCGCTCATTATCGGTGTGGCGGTTGAGCGCGAACTGAAGGGCGGGCAGTCTCATCATTACCAAATGACGGCAGAGGCCGGGCAGTTCGTCAGAATCGTGGTGACGCAGAAGGGAATCAATGTCGTCGTCAGAGTCTCGTCGCCGGACGGAAAGCCGCTGTGGGAAGTGGACGTGGCCGGTCAGACCGAAGGCATTGAAGAGGTCAGCCTGATTGCGGAACAGGCGGGGAATTATCGAATCGAAATTGCCCCGGTGGACAAGGACGCCGGAGCGGGACGCTACGAAGCTGTGCTGACGGATTTGCGCGCGGCCACGCAGCCGGAACAAAAACGATGGGAGGCCGAAAAGCTTTCCAACGAAGCCGCAGGGCTGATTGATCAGGGAACAAAGGATTCCTTTGCCGCGGCTGTGACGAAACTCGAATCCGCCGTGGCGCTGAATCACGCTGCGGGTTATCAGGTCGGTGAGATCATCACTCTGCTGATGCTCTCCAATGTTCATCAGAACCTGAGCGAATATCAGAAGGCGCTCGACAGGCTCAGCCAGGCATTGCTGCTTGCCCGCGCCGCCGGAGAGCGCAGATACGAAGCGACGATCCTCAACAATCTGGGCACGGTTTACGCTCTGCTCGGTCAGCCGCAGCAAAGACTGGAAGTGCTGAAACAGGCGCTGCCGCTGGTGCGGACGGCAGGCGACAGGGTCACTGAAGCTGTCCTGTTATCCAATCTCGGCAATGCGGCTCACAATCTCAGCGATTTTCAGCAGGCGCTGGATTATTTTGCTCAGGCGCTGCCACTGCTGCAGGCCGCTGGTGAACAGCGGTTCGTCGCCATCACGCTCAACAACATCGGCGCGGCTTATCGCAACCTGGGCGAAGCGACAAAGGCGCTTGAATATTATCAGCAGGCGCTGCCGCTGCTGCGGGCTGACGGAGACAAGGTGAATGAAGCCGTCACGCTCGACAACATCGGCGTGCTGTATCGTTCGCTCGACGATGCGCCGAAGGCGCTGGAATATTTCAATCAGGCGCTCTCGCTCCGCCGCGCCACAGGCAACAAACGCGGAGAGGCAGTGACGCTCGATAATCTCGGCTCGACCTGGCGGATGATGGGCGATGCGTCGAAGGCTGCGGAATATCATCAGCAGGCGCTCGAACTGTTTCAGTCCATCGGTGAGCGTTACAAGGCCGCCATCACGCTCGACAACCTCGGCGTGGCTTACCGCGAACTCGGCAAATCCGGGCAGGCGCTCGACAGCCACCGCCAGGCGCTGCAACTGCTCAAAGAGACAGGCGACCGCCTGGCCGAAGCGCGCGCGCTCAGAAACATCGCCCACCTTGAACGCGAAGCGGGAAAACTGGCCGAGGCGCAGAATCACATTGAAGAGGCGATCAGCCGGATCGAATTCGTGCGCGCCGGAGTGCGCAATCAGGAAACCCGCTCATCCTTCTTCGCCACTGTCGCTGATTTTTACGAATTCCGCACCGACCTGCTGATGCAGCGCCATCAGGCCGAGCCGAACGCCGGGCACGATCAGGCCGCGCTCGCCGCCAGCGAACAGGCCCGCGCGCGCAGCCTGATTGAACTGCTCGGTGAAGCCCGCGCAGACATTCGCGCAGGAATCGCGCCCGCGCTGCTCGAACACGAGCGCAGTCTGAGGGAGCGGCTCACCGCCAGGCTCGATGACCTGACAAGACTGCTCACCGGCAGGCACACCGAAGCGCAGCAGAAAGCCGCCGAAAAAGAGATCAGCGACCTGACCGACGAATATCGCCAGGCGCAGACCGAAATCCGAAAGAACAGCCCGCGCTATGCCGCCCTGACTCAGCCGCAGCCGCTCACCCTCGCAGAGATTCAAAAACAGGTGCTCGATGACGACACGCTGCTGCTTGAATACGCGCCCGGCGAAAAGCGAAGCTGGCTGTGGGTCGTCTCGTCATCATCAATCAGCAGCTATGCGCTGCCGCCACGCGCAGAAATCGAAGCAGCGGCGCGCAAAGTTTATGACCGGCTGATTGCGCGACCCGGAAAAACAGGCGCGACAGACGCGCAGTTCAGCGCGCAGGCTTCGGCCCTGAGCCGGATGCTGCTGCCCGGCCCTGCCGTCACGCAGCTCGGCCACAAACGACTGCTCATCGTCGCGCCGGGGGCGCTCGCATATCTGCCTTTCGCGGCCCTGCCCGATCCGTCCGTGGTCAGTCGTCAGTTGTCCGTCGTCCGTGGTCAGTCGTCAGTTGCAGGACGTCGTGCCACACACACACAGCAGTCGGCAATGGACAACGGGCAACGGACGACTGACAGTCAGCCGCTGATCGCCAGTCACGAAATCGTCAGCGTGCCATCGGCTTCGGTGCTGGCAGTCATTCGCCGCGAAATCGCAGGCCGGGCTGCGGCTGCAAAAACCGTCGCGGTGCTGGCCGATCCGGTCTTTGAATCGAATGATCCGCGCCTCGCACTGGCGGTAAAAAAGAACAGCGGCAACTCGCTCGCGCAGGCTTCAAAGGATGAAGCGTCGGTGATGACTGCGACGCTGAGGCGCGCTGTCAGCGGCGTCAATGCCACTCGCGCCGGATTTGCACGCCTGCCGTTCTCTGCCGAAGAGGCTGAGGCGATTCTTTCAGTCGCGCCATCAGGCGCAGGTCTGAAAGCGACAGGCTTTCGCGCAAACAGAACGACAGCCACCAGCACGGATCTCAGCCAGTACCGGATCGTGCATTTCGCCACACACGGCCTGCTCAACAGCGCGCAGCCTGAACTTTCGGGTCTGGTCTTTTCGCTCCTCGATGAACAGGGCAGGGCGCAGGACGGATTCCTGCGCCTGCACGAAATCTTCAATCTGAAACTGAACGCTGACCTGATCGTGCTGAGCGCGTGCCAGACCGGACTCGGCAAAGAGATCAGAGGCGAAGGCCTGGTCGGCCTGACGCGAGGCTTTATGTACGCAGGCACGCCGAGAGTGGTGGCGAGTTTATGGCAGGTTGATGACCTCGCAACGGCAGAACTGATGAAGCGGTTCTATCGCGGGATGCTGAAGGAAAACCTGCGACCGGCAGCCGCATTGCGGGCGGCGCAGCTTGAACTGTCGCAGCAGAAGCGCTGGGCCGCGCCTTATTACTGGGCCGCCTTCACGCTTCAGGGTGAGTGGAGGTAAAGCAAAAGAGAGATGACGGAACAGACGGAAATAACGGAACAGACGAAAGAAGAACTGCACAGAGTCTGAAGCTTTCCGTCTGTTCCGTCATCTCTCTGTTTGTCCTATCCGATTTTTTTGTGGAAGCGTCGGGCGCTGATGATGATCAGCAGCACGCTCATACCGAGCAGAACTCCGGCCTGGTATTTCAGATCGTGCAGTTCTGCTCCGCGCAGAATCACGCCGCGTGCAATCTGAATCATGTAAGTTGCCGGAATGATCTGGCTGATCGCCTGAAACCACCAGGGCATGGCGGCAATCGGAAAGATGTAACCTGAAAGAAAGATCGAAGGCAGCATCGTCCCGAAAGCCATCTGCATCGCTTCGTTCTGTGACTGCGCGCGCGTCGAAACCAGCAGCCCGATGCCGAGCATCGTGAGCATAAACGGCAGCGAGAGCACGAGCAGCAGCAGCACGCTGCCGTGAATCGGCACGCGAAAGACCACCACCATCAGCGTCAGCACGAAACAGAGTTCGCTGAAAGCCACGACCAGATACGGCACGATCTTGCCAATCATCAGACCGAGCGGCGCGACCGGCGTCATAAACAACTGCTCCATCGTGCCGCGCTCGCGTTCGCGCACAATCGCAAACGCCGTCAGCATCACCGTCTGCATCTGCATCAGAATGACGATCAGACCGGGAATGAAAAAATTCGCTGACCGCGAATCGGGATTGAAAAGAATCTTGCGGCGCGCTTCAACGGGCAGCGAGATTCTGCCGCCCGCCTGCTGCAACACGCGCTCCAGCGATTCAGACAGCGCAATCGCATTTGCCACGTTCGATGTCTCGCCTGCCACCTGCGAATCAGAACCGTCAACCAGGATCAGCACGCTCGCCGTTTCGCCCGCCATCAGCCGCCGCGAATAATCGGGCGGAATCTTGATGCCGACCTGGGCGCGTCCTGAAATGATGGCGTGATTGAGTTCGTCGTCATTGAAGACCGACCCGACGATTTTGAAATCATCCGAATTGACGAAACGATCAAGCAGGCGGCGGCTTTCCTGCGTCTGCGCCGCGTCATACACCACCGTCGGCACGTTGCGCACATTCATGTTGATGGCGTAACCGAGCATGAAAAGCTGAATCACCGGAATCAGCACCGTGAAAAACAGCGCCATCGGATCACGCCGGATGTGAATGGCCTCCTTGCGCAAGACCGGCCACAACCCGGCAAACGGGCCTGACAGGCGCACGATGGTACGCTCATCCGCAGGCGCGCTGAACTTTTCGGGTGGCGTGATCTTTTTCATCAGGTTTCCTTGAGCGACTGCGTCAGCGTCACAAACACGTCTTCGAGCGAAGGCTGGATTTCACGAATCTCGGCGCGCGGAAATCCTGCGCTGGTCAGTTCAGCCTTCACTTCATCATTCGTTACGGCCTCATCCATCAGCAGGTGAATCGCCTGGCCGAAGATCGTTGCGCTGTGCACGTAAGGTTTGCGCCGCAGCAGCGCCAGCACGGCAGAAGTGCGCGGCGTGTCAACCTCGATGCGGCGCGTGCCGGACGGCGTGACTTCAGGATTCTGCTTGAGTTCTTCCGGCGTGCCGTAAGCGACCAGGTTCGACAGGTAAATGTAACCGACGCGCCCGCACCGTTCGGCTTCGTCCATATAATGCGTCGTCACAAAAAACGTGACGCCCATCCCTGAAAGCTGAAAGAGCAGATCCCACAATTCGCGCCGCGCCACCGGGTCGATGCCTGCGGTCGGTTCGTCAAGAAATAAAAGCTTCGGTTCGTGAATGAACGCGCAGGCGAGCGCCAGCCGCTGCTTCCAGCCGCCTGACAATCTGCCCGCGCGCCGATCAAGGTACGGCCCCAGGTGCGTCAGTTCGACCGCGTCATTCTTGCGCCGCCGCAGGTAATCGCCGCGCAACCCGTAAACACCGGCATAAAAATCAATGTTCTCCTGCACAGTCAGGTCTTCATAGAGGCTGAACTTCTGCGACATATAACCGACGCGCTGCCGAATCTCTTCGGCCTGCGTGCGACAATCAAGGCCCAGCACCGCCGCGCTGCCCGTCGCCGGTGTCAGCAGCCCGCAGAGCGCCTTGATGAGCGTCGTCTTGCCCGAACCGTTCGGGCCGAGAAAGCCGAAAATTTCGCCCTCCTGCACCGTCAGGCTGACTTCATTGACCGCCGTGAAATTGCCAAAGCGAATCGTCAGTTTGTCAGTGGTAATTGCTGTCATGTCGTCTGCCTTGTTACAAGCCCGGTGACACGGAAGCTCTCCGGGCGAAGACAGCAGAGAGATGACGGAACACACGGAAATAACGGAAGAAACGGAAAAGACAAAAAACACAGACAGCAGACTTCCGTCTGTTCCGTTATTTCCGTGTGTTCCGTCATCTCTCTGCGGCTCCTGCCTGCGTGTTACTGCTTTTCAAGCGTCACGTCGGCGGCCATGCCTGATTTCAGTTTGCCTTCGCGGTTGTCGAGTTTCACCTTGACGCCGAAGACCTGATGGTTGCGTTCATCGCGGCTCTGAATGTTGCGCGGCGTGAATTCGCCCTGCGCGTTGATCTGTTCGATGACGCCGTCAAACGTGCGGTCTTTGAAGGTGTCAACTTTGATCTTTGCCTTCTGCCCGACCCTGATATTGCCAAGCTGCGGTTCGGGGATGTAGATGCGCACCCAGATCTGATCGAGTTCAAGCAGCCTCACCACCGTCTGATTTGGCGTGGTCAGATCGCCGGGACGCACCGAAACGGCTTCGACAACGGCGTGTGCGGGAGCTTTGATCTCGCCTTCGGCAAGCTGCACTTTGATCTGTTCCAGGCGGGCTTCGGCTTCGGCAAGCTGCGCGCGGGCGTCGGCAATCTCTTCGGTGCGCGCTCCGGCTCTGACCAGGCGTTCGGCTTCCTGCGCCTGGCGATAGCGTTCTTCGGCGGCACGCACGTCTTCGGCGCGGCTGCCGTTGAGCAGCAGGTCGAGCCGCTTCCGTTCAGCATCGCGGCGGGCGCGCAGGTTTTCAAGCCGAAACTTCGCGTTGTCAAAGTCCTGTTGCGGAATGTCGCCCGATGCCCGCAGCCGCTGTGTTCTTTCAAATGCCGTTTCAGCATTTCTGACCTCGGCTTCGGCGGCGGCGACTGCGGCTCTGGCCTGTTCGACTTCTTCAGGACGCGGCCAGGTGCGAACGGCTTCATACTGCGCTTTGGCAGTGGCGGCAGCGGCTCTGGCCTGGGCAATCTCTTCAGGTCGTGCGCCGCGCTGAAGCTTTTCGAGCCTGGCTCGCTGCTGTGCGATGCGGGCTTCGGCCTGTTCGCGCTGCGCCTTCAGTTCCGCCACATCGAAGCGCACGAGCGGCTCGCCCGGCTGCACTTCACGACCTTCCTCAACGAGGACTTCAGTGACGCGGCCACCGGCCTTTGAGCCGACGCGAATTTCCCGCGTTTCAATCGTGCCGGAAATGACCTGCGCCTTGTCAGCGCCGAAACTGAAGCCGCTCGTGCAACTGCCTGAGAGCAGGGCGAGACACAGCACGGCTGAAAGCATCAGCCATTTCAGTCTGAGGGAAATGATGTTGAAGTGATGCCGCATGCCTGATGTCAGCTCCATAAAATCATCAGTAATGAGTAGTAAGTAAGTGCATACTTACCATACGCGCCAGTGCAGCGCAAGGTTCTGCTTTGAAGTTAAGACGGCAGAGAGATGACGGAACAGACGGAAAGAACGGAACAGACGAAAAGGATCAGAGGGGGCAGGTCTTTTTCCGTTTCTTCCGTTCTTTCCGTCTGTTCCGTCATCTCTCTGCTGTTCCAGCGAATCTGCCCGCAATAAAAAGCGCCGGACATTAAATCTGCCCGGCGCGTTCGTGCAAAAAACATTCGTGTGACTATCTCAGGATTTGCTGCCGCCCCTGAGTTGCGCCATGAAGTATTCGCGGTTCATCCGCGCGATGTTTTCCATTTTGATCTCCTTCGGGCAGACGGCTTCGCACGAACCGATGTTGGTGCAGTTGCCGAAGCCTTCGGCGTCCATCTGCGCGACCATCTTCGAGACGCGGCGGTAGCGTTCGACCTTGCCCTGCGGCAGTTGGGCGAGGTGCGAAACCTTGGCCGAGACAAAGAGCATCGCGGAAGCGTTCTTGCACGCCGCCACGCACGCGCCGCAGCCGATGCACTGCGCGGCATCCATCGCCTTGTCGGCATCTTCCTTCGGAATCGGAATCGAATTGCCGTCCGGCGCGCCGCCGGTTGAAACCGTCACAAAGCCACCGGCCTGAATGATGCGGTCGAAGGCGCTGCGATCAGTCACCAGGTCTTTGATGACCGGAAACGATTTTGCGCGCCAGGGTTCAATCGTGACGGTGTCGCCGTCTTTGAACTCGCGCATGTGCAACTGGCAGGTCGTGCAGGCATCGAGCGGCCCGTGCGGGCGGCCATTGATGACCAGTGAACACATGCCGCAGATGCCTTCGCGGCAGTCGTGATCGAAAGCCACCGGGTCTTCGCCGCGCTGCGTCAGATCCTCGTTCAGCACATCGAGCATTTCCAGAAACGACATGTCGGGCACGACCTTGTCGAGTTTGTATTCAACGAACCTGCCGGGCTTTTCTGTGTTTTCCTGTCGCCAGACCCTGAGGGTCAGAGTCATCTTTTCACTCATGATTTTTACTTGTAGCTCCTTGTCGCCATGTGGACGAATTCATAGACCAGCGGTTCCTTGTTGAGTTGCGGATATGAATCAGCGCCCGCGTATTCCCACGCGGCGGCGTAAGCGAAATGTTCATCATCGCGCAGCGCCTCGCCGTCCTCGGTCTGATACTCCTCGCGGAAGTGGCCGCCGCACGATTCGTTGCGGTGCAGCGCATCGAAGCAGAGCAGTTCGGCAAATTCCAGGAAGTCGGCCACGCGCCCGGCATTTTCCAGCGCCTGGTTGAATTCGTCGTTGTCGCCGAGGACGTTGACGTTTTCCCAGAACTCCTGCCGGATTTCGACAATTTCACTCAGCGCCTTTTTCAGACCCGCTTCGTTGCGCGCCATCCCTGCCTGGTTCCACATCAGCATTCCAAGCTGGCGGTGAAAGTCGCGCACCGTGCGTTTGCCGCGAATCGAAAGCAGCTTGTTGATGCGCGCGGTCACATCGGCTTCAGCCTTTTTGAATTCGGGATGATCAACCGCAGGACGTTTCTCCTTCACCGAAGCGAAGTATCCGCCGATGGTGTAAGGCAGAATGAAATAACCGTCGGCCAGTCCCTGCATCAGCGCCGACGCGCCCAGGCGGTTCGCGCCATGATCTGAAAAGTTCGCTTCACCAACCACGAACAGGCCCGGCACATTGCTCATCAGGTTGTAATCAACCCACAGCCCGCCCATCGTGTAATGCACTGCCGGATAAATGCGCATCGGCACTTCATACGGGTTTTCGCCCGTGATGCGCTGATACATATCAAAAAGGTTGCCGTAACGGTCAGCAATGACGTTGCTGCCCAGGCGTTTGATGGCATCGGCAAAATCGAGATAGACGCCCAGCCCGCCGGGGCCGACGCCGAGGCCGTTGTCGCAGGCTTCCTTGGCCGCGCGCGATGAAATGTCACGCGGCGCGAGGTTGCCGTAACTCGGATATTTTCTTTCCAGATAATAATCGCGCTCGCCTTCAGGAATTTCAGACGGGCGGCGTTTGTCACCGGCCTTTTTCGGCACCCACACGCGGCCATCATTACGCAGCGATTCAGACATCAGCGTCAGCTTCGACTGATGATCGCCGCTCACCGGAATGCAGGTCGGGTGAATCTGCGTGTAGCAGGGATTGGCAAACGCCGCGCCCTTTTTGTAAGCGCGAAACGTCGCCGTCACGTTGCAGCCCTTTGCGTTGGTCGAAAGGTAATAGACGTTGCCGTAACCGCCGGTTGCCAGCACGACTGCGTCACCGGCGTGCGCTTCGATGCGGCCCGTGATGAGATTGCGCGTGATGATGCCTTTGGCGTGACCGTTGACCAGCACGATGTCGAGCATTTCAGTGCGCGGGTACATCTTCACGCTGCCCGCGCCAATCTGCTTGCTCAGGGCTGAATATGCGCCGAGCAGCAGTTGCTGTCCCGTCTGTCCGCGCGCATAAAACGTGCGCGACACCTGCGCGCCGCCGAATGAACGATTGGCGAGTTTGCCGCCGTATTCACGAGCGAACGGCACGCCCTGCGCGACGCACTGATCAATGATGTTCGCGCTGACTTCAGCCAGGCGGTAAACGTTGGCTTCGCGGGCGCGAAAGTCGCCGCCCTTGATCGTGTCATAAAACAGGCGGTACACGCTGTCGCCGTCGTTCTGATAATTTTTTGCGGCATTGATGCCACCCTGCGCGGCGATGGAATGAGCGCGGCGCGGGCTGTCCTGAAAGCAGAACGCCTTGACGCTGTAGCCAAGTTCAGAGAGCGTCGCCGCCGCCGAAGCTCCGGCGAGTCCGGTGCCGACGACGATGACTTCAAACTTGCGCTTGTTGGCCGGGTTGACCAGTTTGATTTCCTGTTTGTGCCGCGACCACTTCGTTTCAAGCGGGCCGGAAGGCGCTCCGGCATTGAGATTAATTGACATAACTGTATTCACCCGTCCACGAAGCATCACGAAGAAGAAGCAGACAGGATTGACAGAATGGACAGGAAAATTTCTGAGCCGCCCTGATTCGGAAAATGCTGTCCATCCTGTCAAAAAAACTTAGTGCTTCTTCGTGTAACTTCGTGGATTATTTTTATTTGACCAGACCCGTCCACGCGGCAATCACAATCGCGCAATTGCCAATGAAAATGGCGGCGGCGGCGATTTTGGCAAACCTGTCAATCGCGCCGTCCCACGCCCGGTTTTTCAGGCCGAGCGACTGAAACAGACTTTTGACGCCGTGACTCAGATGCAGGCACAGCAGGCCCATCGCCACAATGTAAAAAACCGAGACGAACGGATTGGAGAATCCGTCAATCATCATCTGATAGACATTGTGGCGGCCCAGCGGATCGGTGTAATTCAGAAAGTTCGTGTCCACCAGCCCGACCGTGAAATGAGCCAGGTGGAAAATAATGAACGCGAAAATAATCAGCCCGCTCACAATCAGCGTGCGCGAGGCCAAGCTCGCCGCCGGTGGTTTGCCCTGAGCATATTTCACCGGGCGGGCGGCGCGATTTTCCTGCCACAGTTTCACCGTCGTGACGATGTGCAGCACGACGATCACGAGCAGTCCGAGGCGCACCGTCCAGAGCAGTTCCGGCGTTGATTTCAGAAACTTCGCATACGCATTGATCGCGTCCGGGCCGAGAAAAATCTGCAAATTGCCCAGCATATGCACGATCACAAAGCCGAACAGCAGAAATCCCGTCACCGCAACCACGTACTTTTTGCCGAGCGATGACTGAAAGAACCTGACCAGCAGATTCGCCTGAGCTGATGCGCCCTGCTTCACTTCAATGTTTGCTGCCATAGTTGTCTGATCCTGACTCATTAAAGATGGGAATGCGAAATAAAGTTTACGCATCACCCCGCCATAAGTAAAATTCAAAAGAATAATTTTGAATATAAGCAGAACTGATTGATAGTGGATAGTGGTCAGTGGTTAGTGATTAGTGAAGAACGCGGATATTCGCCTGCATCTTCACTGACCACTAACCACTGACCACTAACCACTGACCACTGACCACTGACCACTATCCACTAACCACTGCCCTCCATGCACATTGAAACGCTCAAAAGTTTTTGCGACCTGATTGAGACGGGCAGCTTTTCAAAGGCGGCGGCGCTGAATTTCGTTTCGCAGTCGGCCATCAGCCAGCAGGTGCGGGCGCTGGAGAAGCGTTACGGGCAGCCGCTGATTGATCGCGGCAACCGTCGTCGCGCGGTGCCGACCGAAAGCGGGCGCATCTTTTATGCTGAATGCCGCGAACTGCTTGACCGCTTTCGCGCGCTCGAAGAACGGATGCGCGATCAGTCTGCCGGAATTGCCGGGGCTGTGCGCGTGGCGACGGTTTACAGCATCGGGCTGCACGAGCTGCCGCCTTATGTGAAGCAGTTCATCAAAACTTATCCGCAGGCCCGCGTCCACATCGAATACAGCCGGACAGATAAAATCTGTGAGGCCTGTCTTAATCACACGATTGATTTCGGCATTGTCGCGCTGCCGCTGCGCAAGCCGAATCTGGCGGTCATTCCGTTTCGCCAGGACAAACTCGTGCTGGTCTGCAGCCCCGAACACCCGCTCGCCCGCCGCCGCCGCGTCAGCCTGAAACAGTTAGCCGGTGAGGAATTCGTCACCTTTGAGCGCCACATCCCGACGCGCAAAACGATTGACCGGATCCTGCGGCAGCACCAGGTCAGCGTGAATGTCGTCATGGAATTTGACAACATCGAAACCATCAAGCGTTCAGTCGAAGTCGGCATCGGCCTGTCAATTCTGCCCGAAACGGCGGTGGCGAGCGAAGTTCGCAGCGGGTTGCTGGTCGCGCTCAATTTTACCGAAGGAACCTTTACCCGCCCGCTCGGCATCATTCACCGCAAAGGCAAAGGCTTCAGCCCGGCGGCCAGCGAATTCATCAGACTGCTTCAGAGCGAGCAAACGAAAAGATGAAACAGTGAACACACAGGGAGCAAACAAAGAGCGCAGGCAAACAAGGAACGCAGGCGTCCCGCCTGCCTGTGTTCCGCGTGAGGCGCATTAATCGAAGACAGGCAGGCGGGACGCCTGCGTTCCTTGTTTGCCTGCGTTCCTTGTTTGCTCCCTGTGTGCCTGCGCTCATGGTGGTTAATGAACTGATCCCTGCTTGACATCGCCTGCTTCTGCGTTTAGATTCACGGCATCTTTTTTCCCGGTTTATTTTTACTGTTACAACTCGCCATTTGATCAGTCTCAGGTCGAACCGACTCAACAGGGGGGACTATGGACATCTCTTCCCACGATGTTCTCCTGGTTGGTGGTGGTGGTGCGGGCTTGCGGGCAGCCATTGCCGTTGCTGAAATAAATCCCGGACTCGATGTCGCGGTCGTCTCAAAGGTCTATCCGATGCGCAGCCATACGGTTTCTGCCGAAGGCGGCGCAGCCGGAGTGATCAAGCCGGGTGATTCGCTCGATGAGCATTGTTACGACACGATCTCCGGCGGCGACTGGATGAGCGATCAGGATGCGGTCGAAGCCTTTGTTAATGAGGCTCCGCAGGAACTGATTCAGCTCGAACACTGGGGCTGTCCCTGGAACCGGGAGCCGGACGGGCACATTGCCGTGCGGCCTTTCGGCGGCATGAAAAAGGAACGCACGTGGTTTGCTGCCGACAAGACCGGCTTCCACATGCTGCACACGCTTTTTCAGACCTCACTCAAATACAACGCCATCTTCCGCTACGACGAATGGTTTGTGACAAAGCTGCTCGTGGATGACGGACAGGTGCGCGGCGTGGTCGCCATCGAACTGATGACCGGACGGATTCAGGCGATTCTGGCCAGAGCGGTCATCATCTGCACGGGCGGGTGCGGCAAGGTCTTTCCCTTCACGACCAATGCCAACATCAAATGCGGCGACGGCATGTCGCTCGCCTGGCGCGCCGGTGTGCCGCTCAAGGACATGGAGTTCATTCAGTATCACCCGACCGGACTCCCGTTCACCGGCATTCTGATTACCGAAGCGGCGCGGGCCGAAGGCGGCTGGATGCTCAATAAGGACGGCTATCGCTATTTGCAGGATTACGATCTCGGCAAACCGACGCCGACGCCGGTGCTGCGTTCGATGGAACTGGGGCCGCGTGATCGTTTGTCACAGTGCTTCGTCAGGGAGTTTGAGAAGGGCCGGACGATTGAAACGCCATATGGTCACGTCGTTCATCTCGACATTCGTCATCTCGGTGAAAAGAAGATCAACGCGAAGCTGCCCTTCGTGCGCGAGTTGTGTCTGAAGTATCAGAACATTGATCCGGTTAAGGAACTGATTCCGGTCAGGCCGGTCGTGCATTACATGATGGGCGGCGTGCATACCGACATTCACGCGGCGACACCGATTGAAGGTCTGTTTGCGGCGGGCGAAGCGGCGTGCGTCAGCATTAACGGCGCCAACCGGCTCGGCTCGAATTCGCTGACTGAATGCCTGGTCTTCGGCGCGCGCGCGGGCCGCAATGCCGCCATCTTCGCTTTGGAGCAGAAAGCCGGAAACACCGCGCCCGTCATCGCGCAGGCGATTGATGAAAAGCGCCGGATTGAAAGCGAGTTTCTGCACAAGACCGGAGGCCGCGAGCGCATCTCGACCATCCGCGAAGAGATGCAGAAGGCGATGGAAGCGGGCGCGGGCATTTATCGCACACACGAAAGCGTGGCCGAAGCGGCAGTGACCATCAACAGACTGAAGGAGCGATTCGCTGACATTGCCATCACCGATCACAGCCACACTTTCAATACTGAACTGACCGCCGCGCTCGAACTTGCCTACATGCTTGACGTGGCCGAAGCGATTATTCAGTGCGCGCTCAACCGTAAGGAATCGCGCGGCTCGCATCAGCGCAGTGATTTCCCGCAGCGCGATGACAAAAATTATCTCGCGCACTCGCTGGTTTATCGCAACGACGACGGCACAACGCGGGTTGAATATCTGCCCGTGACGATCACCCGCTGGCCGCCCGGTGAACGGGTTTACGGAAGGTAAGCAGATATGGCTGAGACGATCACGCTGGAAGTTGCACGCTACCGCCCCGAAGAAGAAACAGAACCATCATTCCAGAAATACGAGGTTCCATTCAGCAAAGACTGGGTGGTGCTTGATGCGCTCAATTACATCAAGGACAAGGTTGACGGGTCGTTGTCGTATCGCTGGTCGTGTCGCATGGGTGTGTGCGGCAGTTGCGGGATGATGGTCAACGGCGAACCGAAGCTGACCTGTGCGACTTTTCTTTCAGATTACCGGTCCGGCCCGGTGCGCGTCGAACCGCTGCGTTTCTTTCCCGTCGTGCGCGATCTGGTGGTCGAGATTTCTGATTTCATGACCAAGCTCAGAAGCGTCAGTCCCTGGCTGGTGCGCGATGCTGAGAAGCCACTCGATGAAGGCGAGTATTTGCAGACGCCTGAACAGCTCGACGAATACAAGCAGTTCAGCATGTGCATCAACTGCATGCTCTGTTATGCGGCGTGCCCTGTTTACGGCCTCGATCAGCATTTTGTCGGCCCGGCGGCGCTCGCGCTGGCGCAACGCTACAACATGGACAACCGCGATCAGGGCACGGAGCGGCGGCTCGATTTGCTGTCGCAGCACGAAGGCATCTGGGGCTGCACGTTCGTTGGCGAATGCTCGAAGGTCTGCCCGAAGAAGGTTGACCCGGCAGGCGCGATTCAGCAGTACAAAATCACGGCGACGCTGGAGTGGTACAAATCAATGCTGATGCCCTGGGGCAGGAAAGACTGACCGGAGTCCGGCAGGCTCCCTTGCCAGGCATTTCTCAGAGGACAGCGCGATGTCTGTTTACACTGAATATCATCCGAGGTGGTATCGGCGGCACGTTTCGACCTGGTGGTGGATGGGGAAGTGGAACTATCTGAAATTCATTGTGCGTGAACTGACGAGCCTGGCGGTGGCGTGGACGGTGGTGCTGATGCTGATGCTGCTTTACTGTTTGCGCGAAGGCGAGGGCAGTTACCGCGAATTTCTCGAACTGATGCGCACGCCCTGGCTGATTGCGCTCAATCTGCTGGCGCTGGTGCTGACGTTTTTTCATTCGTTTACGTGGTTCAATCTCGCGCCGAAGGCGCTGGCGGTGCGCGTGGGTGGCAAACGGGTTCCGGCGCTGATGATTGCGCTGCCGCATTTTCTGGCGTGGATTGTCGTCTCAGCCGTCATGGCCTGGCTCATTCTGAGGAGGTAGCGGAATGAAGGCAAAAAGATCGAATGAACCGTTTGTCTGGTCGCTGTTCAGCGCGGGCGGAATGGTTGCGGCGATGCTGATTCCGGTGCTGCTGCTGCTGTTTGGCGTGGCCTTTCCGCTGGGCTGGCTTGACGCGCCAGGCTATCAGAGTCTGCTTGATCTGTTCAGGAATCCGATCATCAGGCTCGGATTGTTTGTGATCTGTTCGCTGCCGCTTTTTCACTGGGCGCACCGGTTCCGCTTCACGCTCTATGACGGGTTGCAGATCAAGCATCTCAACGAACTGATTTTCACCTTCTGTTACGGCGGCGCCATCGTCGGAACGCTGGTGGCTGCATATTTATTGCTGACTCTGTAGAGGTGCCGGATGTTTGAACTCAAGAAGATTTCCAGAGAAGCCATCTCGCAGGCGCTGGAGCGGGCCGAACGCTATCGCCTGCTCAACGATCCTGGCGAAGCTGAAAGCATCTGTCTTGACGTGCTGGCGGTTGACCCTGAGAACCAGCAGGCCCTGGTGACAATGCTGCTGGCGATTACTGACCGCTATGGCCGGGGATATTCAGTCAGTGAAAACAGGGCGCGAGACATTCTGCCGCGCCTCGCCAGCGAATACCAGCGCGCTTATTATGCCGGCATCATCTGTGAACGGCGGGCCAAGGCGATGCTGCATTCAGGCGTGCCGGGCGGCGCACACGAGGCCTATGAATGGCTGCGCGAAGCGATGGGCTGGTATGAAAAGGCCGAAGCCATGCGCCCGCCGGGCAACGATGCCGCCGTGCTGCGCTGGAACACCTGCGCGCGCATGATCATGCGCAACAATCTCGCACCCAGACCCAGAGACACCGCGCCCGATTTCGGCGAATAAGCAGAAAGAACCAGCCACATAAGACACAGCGGCTGATCAAAGTGGATCAGCATCTGTCCTGATCTGTCTGTTCAGTTTCATCCGTGTTCTATTCTGTCTTTGCGTCAGAATAGAACACGGATTGAACAGATGCGACGGATTAAAGCCGATCTGATCAGTCTGAATCCGCAGTCTCCGTGTCATCCGCGTTCTATTCTGCCCTTACGTAAAAATAGAATACGGATGATACGGACAGGACAGATCAGGACAGATGCTGATCCACTTTGATCAGCCGTCCGTGTCTGCCGTGGTCGGTCGTGTCGTGGTCAGGCGGCGCTGTCAGGAACAGTGGCAGGCGTGTGTCGCGTTCTGAGCAGCAGGTGCAGGGCGATCAGCAGCAGACTGCTGCTGAGTGAAATCATCAGGCCGCTGCGCAGGCTGCCGAGCGAGGTTGAAATCAGGCCAATCAGCCAGGGCAGCACGGCGCTGCCGAGACTGCTGAGCGCAAAAATCAGGCTCATCACCGGGGCCGCACTTGCGCCAAAATACTTCGGCAGCAGCGCAATCGTCGTTGGGAAGAGACAGGACATTCCGGCCCCGGCCACTGCCACTCCGGCCAGCAATCCAGTCACCCCTGAAGTCAGCAGCAGCAGCACAATGCCCGCCAGGCTCAGCAGCAGGCCGCCGAACATCAGTCTTTCTTCAGTCGTGCGACGCAGCGCGAGCGGTGCAATCAGACGACCGAGCAGCAGCGTTGCCCAGAAAATCGAAGGCGACAGCGCGCCGATTGAGCCGGGCGCTTCACCAAGCCGCAACGCATAGGCTGAAGACCAGCCTGCCAGTGACGATTCGGTGCCGCAGTACAGAAAAATAAACAACCCGACCAGCGGCAACAGCGGTTGTCGCCAGGGCTGAAGCGCAGCGGGTTTGTCCTCACCCGCTGCGCGATGATGCGGCATCGCGTCAAGCGGATGCGCCATCCACAACAGCGCCGAAGTCAGCAGCAGCAGCACGGCCAGCACTGAAAGCCCGGTCTGATAAGTCGCCAGCGAGACCAGCAGCGGACTGGTCATCGCGCCCAGGCTCCAGAAAAAATTCAGCACATTGAGCGCCGCCGCCCGCCGCATCCGGCTCGCTTCAGAAATCAGCAGGTTGCTGGTCGGAATCGTCAGGCCCAGCCCGACGCCTGAACACATGACTGAAATCAGGCAGACGCGCCAGGTGCCGAAAATCAGCCCCGTCATGCCTGCCGTCATCAGCGCGTAACCGACCGCCAGGCAGCGTCTGAAGCCAAGCCACGCGGCGACGCGGCCCGACAATGTGGTGGCCGTCATCGAACCGGCAGCCTGCGTGATGAACATCCATCCCGCCTGGGCGTCGCTCAACTGCCACCTGGCCGCGAGCAGCGGAATCAGCGGCCCGGCCAGCGTCGTCACCATGCCATTGAACAGAAAGCCGGAATGCACCAGCGTGCGGGTCGGCACAGGTAAATCAGTTGACTGTGACGAAAGCCGGGCTGCTGTGTTCATGACACAACCAGGCTGGGATTGACGGCGTGAGTTCTGGCAGCGGCGGATGACTGGCGAACGATCAGTTCCGGCTCGACCATCAGCAGTTCGGGGAAGGGCGCGTCAGGCCCGCCGGAGAGGCGTTGCAACACGGTTTCAGCCGCCAGCCTGCCCATTTCACGCAGCGGCTGCCGCACCGTTGTGAGCGCCGGATTGTGGAAGGAGGCGCTGTGAACATCATCAAAACCGATGACCGAGACATCTTCCGGCACGCTCAGGCCCGCTTCGCGCAGGGCGCGAATAGCGCCAATGGCTGAAATATCGTTGAAGGCAAAGAGGGCTGTGAACGGTTCATTCATTGTCAGCAGCTTGCGCGTCGCGTGATAACCTGTTTCGGGCGATGGCGAATCGCCTTCGAGCTGCACCACCAGTTTCGGCTGAATCGGAATGCCCAGCCGTTTCGCCGTGTCACGGATGGCCTGCCAGCGGATGTGGGTGTCGGAACTGAAATCCTGGCCATTAATAACGGCGATGCGTTCGTGGCCGAGGCCCGCCAGATATTCCAGCGCGAGCCGCGCGGCGCGTTCGTGATTGAGCACGATGTTGGTGACGCCGGGAACATCCTTATGACCTGAAACGGCGGCGACCGGCAGGCCGAGACTCTGGTGATAAGGCGTGTCAACGGCAATCAGCCCCTCGACACAGCGTTCGAGCAGCATTTTCGGATAGCGTTCGAGCAGGTCGCGGCGATGACGATGGCTGGCGACGAAATAGAAAAAGCCTTCCTGCAACAAATAATCCTCAACGCCATTGAGCACCATCGCTGAATAACCGTCGCTCAGTTCCGGCACCAGCACGCCGAGCGTAAAGCTGCGCTGTGCCCGCAGCGAGCGCGCCAGAAAATGCGGACGGTAATTGAACTCACGCGCCGCCGCAAAGATGCGCTGCTGGGTTTCGGGCGGAATCGTGCGGGCAAGCGGCGAATCATTGAGGACGAGCGAGAGCGTGGTCGGTGACAGGCTCAGATGCGCCGCCAGTTGCTTGAGACTGACGGGGCGCACATTCGTCTGATCATTCGCTCCAGCGCGAGGACTGTTGTCATTCTGGCGTGGCATCGGGCGTCATAGTCGCATGTCAAATGGTGCAAATCAAGCTCATTCAGCCTTCATCCCGCGCCACAGCTTGACGCCTCTTCGGGCAGGATGATATAACGCGCTCCGGTTACTAAATCGTTTTAGTAAAGAACCGCCAGTCACCACAGCAACTGGCGAATGAAAAAGCCCCCGCAGGCTTTTGACGGCGACGCAGAGCTGGGATTTTTCAGTCAGGAAACAGACCGCTGACGCGGGAGTTCCACATTTCACCTTTCACTCAACCGACAATACTCGTCCAGCCACGGAGGATTTCGTCATGCGTTTGCTACTTCCAGCTTTTCCACGCGCTGCTCTGTGTGCAATTTTTCTGCTCCTGCTCACAGTATCAGCATCCGCCCAGTTCAGGGCCGGGATTCAGGGCACCATCACCGACGCGGCAGGCGCGGTCGTGCCCGGCGCTACGATCACTGTCACCAGCCTCGAAACCGGCAAGGTCAACAAGACCGTTTCGAGTCCGGATGGTTTTTACCGCTTCTCCGGTCTGCCGCCGGGCAAATACAAAATGGAAGTCGAACGCGACGGATTCAAGAAGAAGGAACTGGAAACCGTGACGATTGACGCCGAAGCGGTGCAGGGCGTTGACGTCGCGCTCGAAGCTGGCGCGGTGACTGAAACCGTCACGGTGACAAGCGAATCAGCGCAGGTGCTTGAAACCGAAAACGCCAACGTCTCCCGCGCGATTTCAAGCGTTGAGGTGCGCGAACTGCCGCAGGTCGGACGCGACCCTTATGAACTGGTGCGTCTGACGCCGGGCGTGTTCGGCCTCGGCGCGCGCTCGGCTGGCGGCGGCTCAGCCAATCTGCCGAACACGACCGGCCCCGGCGGATCGAACAATTCGATTTTCCAGACTGAAAATCAGGTGCAGATTTCGGCCAACGGACAGCGACTTTCGGCCAACAACTACACAATTGACGGCGTCAGCGTCAACAGCTTCAACTGGGGCGGCGCGGCGCTCGTCACGCCGAACCAGGAAGCGGTCAAGGAGATTCGCGTTCTTTCGACCAGCTATTCTGCCGAAGACGGGCGCAATTCGGGCGCCCAGATCAAAGTCGTTTCGATGAACGGCACCAACGATTTTCATGGCTCGGCGTTCATCAAGTACAACTCGCCGAAGCTGAATGCCTTTAACAAGTATGGCGGCCCGAACAACGCCGCACCGATTCGCGTCAACGATTACATTCGCCAGTTCGGCGGCTCGCTCGGCGGCCCGCTCATCCTGCCGCGCTTCGGCGAAGGCGGGCGGGCGACCTTCAACGGCAAGGACAGAGCTTTCTTCTTTGTCTCATACGAAGGTTTGCGGAACAGCTCGAACAACCTGGGCAGGGGGTACGTTGAAACCTCTCAATATCGGCAGCTCGTCGCGCAGTTGCGCCCGAACAGCGTGACGGCAAAGGTGCTTGCTGCCAGCGGCAGTCTGCCGCGCACGGTCAATGTTCTGACGCCGAGTTGCGGCATCTTCAACAACGACCCGGCGCGCTGCAAAGTTGTCGGTAATGGTCTGGACATCGGTTCACTGACCGGCGCGGTCGGCCAGTACGTGCCATTCAGCGCACCGGCGGGCGGCGGGCTTGACGGCATTCCCGATATTCAGGAAGTGCAGTTCGCGCTGCCGGGACAGAATCGCGGCAATCAGGTGAATCTGCGCTTCGATTTCAATGTGACCGGGCATGACACGCTCGCCTTCAGCACCTTTCTGACCAGACTCAACAACTTCAGCAGCGACGGCGCAGCGCAGGGACGCCCGATGGCCGACCTGCCGTTCAAGCCGTTCAACTCGTCCGGCTCGATTCTCTACAATCACGTCTTTTCGGCGTCGGCGCTCAACGAATTGCGCTTCAATGCGACGCGCTTCAGTGTTGATCAGTCAAAGGACGCCGCCAATACCAACTTCGGTATTCCGCGCGTCGAGGTCGAGGGGCTGCCCATTGGCGGACGCATCCGTTTTGGCGCGCCGCAGGGTGAAGGCACGCCGGGAATTTTCGCGCAGAATATCTTTGAGCTGGGCGACACCTTCAGCAAAACCTTCGGCAATCACGCGACCAAATACGGCGTGACCTATCGCTGGGAGCAGGACAACAGCGATCTTTCAGGCGGTTCGCGTCCGCTTTACTCGTTTGTCGGCTTGTTCAATCTGGCCAACGACACGCCGATTTTTGAAGCGATCAACGCCGACCCGCGCACTGGCGATCCGGCGGATGCGCAGCGCTATTTCCGCACGCCTTACTTCGCCTTTTTCGCGCAGGACGACTGGAAGGCCCGCCCGAATCTGACGCTCAACATCGGGCTGCGTTACGATTACTTCTCGCCGCTGACCGAAAAGAACGGGAAGCTGTCGAATCTGTTCTTCACCCCCGGCAATCTCGTCAGCGCGCAGGTGCGACCGGTGGATCAGTTCTATGAGCCGGATCGGAACAACTTTGCGCCGCGCTTCGGGTTTGCTTACAACCCGAAATGGAGCGAACGCTCCGTCATTCGCGGCGGGTTCGGAGTCGCTTACAACCGCATTCCGGTCGCGCCGCTCAACAACGCGCGCGGCAATCCGCCGTTCTTTGCGCGTTACGGCATCTGCTGCGGCACGGCTGGCCCTCCGGCTGATGGTTTCGGCACGCCGTTCGTTGACGGACAGATTCTTTACGCCGTCGGCACGAGCAATTCGCTGACCAGTTATCCGCGCAATCCCAAACTCGGTCAGGGCATTGATCCGACGACGGGCGGAGCCAAAAGCGGCGCGGTGGAAATTTACGGCATTCAGCAGGACGCGCGAACGCCGTATGTTTACACCTACTCGCTCGAAGTTCAGCACGAACTGCCGGCGCAACTGACGGCGACCGTCGGTTATCAGGGCAGCGCCGGACACAAACTGGTTCGCCTGACGAATCAGAACTTCCTGTACAAAAACAATCCGGCCTTTTTCGCCACGTACTTTTCGATGCCGGATGTGAATTCAAATTACAACGCGCTCAACCTGTGGCTCTCGCGCCGCTTCACGAAAGGCCTGTTCCTGCAGGCGAATTATCGCTGGGCCAAGAGCATTGATCAGCTCTCGTATGAAGGGCCGGGTTTCGTCACCAACCAGACCTATCCGCAGGACAACCGCACTGAACGCGGCCCGTCGGATTTCGATGTGCGGCATTACTTCAATCTGTCGAGCATCTGGGAACTGCCGTTCCTGAAGGGCAGCAGCGCGGTGGATAAAATTCTCGGCGGCTGGGCCATCAGCGGCGTGCTGACAAAGAGTACGGGCTTTCCGTTCACGCCGGTCGTCGGCGGTTGCACCAGCACGCCCGGCGGCCCGCAGCTTTGTCCGGTGCGCCCGCAGGGTTACACCGGGCCGGGCGACATTGACACGTCGAACGATGCCTTCATCAAAGGCACCAACTTCCCCGGTGGCGGAGCGCCGTTCTTCGTCGTCTTCAAGCAGGCTGACGGTTCCATCGCGCCTCCGGGTATCGGAAGAAATTCGTTCCGCGGGCCGAATTACTTCAACGTTGATTTCAGTCTGCTGAAACAGACGCGCATCCGGGAAAACATGAACCTCGAACTGCGCGCCAACTTCTTCAACGTTTTCAACAAACTGAATCTCGCCTCATTCAACTTTGGCAGCAACGCCGTGACCATTGGCAATTTCGATGCGAATGCCAACGGCGGCAAGGGGCAGCTCAACAACAACCCCGATTTCGGCAAAGCCAATGTTGGTCTGGCCGGTCGCGTCGTCGAACTCCAGGCGCGGTTCAGATTCTGAACTGCTCAATGGATGATTCGTCAGCCGGTGGCGCAGCGTCAGGGCGCTGCGCCACCGGTCACAGGCAAACCGGCCCATCCGGGTCGGCTCAAACGCAATTCATTAAATCAGCTGGAAGAGAAAAGACGGAACAAACGGAAATCACGGAACAGACGAAACAGGCCAGACAGTCCGGTTCTGATTCCGTGCGTTTCGGTTTATGGCCGTCTGTTCAGTCTGCTTTCTTTCTGATCTTCAGTTTGAAGTTGTGTGCGGCGTTGATTCACTGCGGATTGCGGCGCGGCGGTTGCGTGGCAGGGGACAGATCGGGATTTTCGATGTCCTCGTCGGCATAGCGACGGGTTCTGTTCTCTTCTTCGAGCCGCTTGTAAAGGGCCAGTTCGCGTTCGGCTTCATCCCTGCGGCTGAGGCGGGACAGGGCGAGGAACTGCTGGTAATGAGTTCCGGCATGCTGCGGTCTGAGGGTGGCGCTGCGTTGCAGCACGGTCAGGGCTTCATCGTATCTTTTCGTTTTGACCAGCAGGCGACCGAGATTGTAACCGGCATAAAAATGTCTGTCGTTCAGGCTGAGAGCGCGACGCAGAAACTGTTCGGCTTCGGCATAATTGCCGCGCTCACCGACAATGAAACCAAGCTGCGCCAGCGTATCGGCATTGTCCGCCTGCAGCGCCAGCGACTGCCGCAGCGCCGCTTCGGCCACGTCGTAAGCGCCTTTCCCGCGCGCCGCGATGCCGACGAAATAATGCGCTTCAGCCTGCCGGGGAAAGCGTCTGGCAGCCTGCCTGAACAACTCCAGCGCCTGGTCATACTGCAACAGCAGCATCTGCACGCCGCCGAGCCGCACATAATGCACCAGCTTGTCAGGCGCCTGCACGAGCGCACGCTCATAAAAATCTCTGGCTGCTTCCAGCCGCTGATGTTTGCGCAGCAGTTCACCCAGCATGAAATTCGCTTCGGCAAAGTTCGGGCGCAGGCTCAGGGCTTTTTCAAAAAGTTCTCCGGCGGCTTCGTCCTGACCCCGCGCCAGCGCCAGCAGGCCGAGATAATAGACCGGATCAGCCGCCGCCGGGGCCAGCGCCGAAGCCGCCGTGAAAGCTGCTTCGGCTTCATCAGCCTGGTTGAGATGATGCAGCGCGACGCCGAGATTGAAAACGATTTCATAAGCATCAGGCCGCAGCGCGCGGGCCTGCCTGAGCAGCGGCAGCGCCTTGTCATAATTGCCGCGCCGCGCGTATTCAACGCCGAGGTTGGCCGTCGCCTGCGGATGACCGGGCGCAAGTCGCAGCACGGCTTCAAAGGTTTCGATGGCCTGGTCAGTGCGTCCCGTGCGCGCCAGCAGCACGCCCAGGTTGGCGCGTGCCGAAACTGACGATGGATTGAATTGCAGAGCCGCGCGATAAGCGCGCTCGGCTTCCTGCGGCTGGCCGCGCTGATCGAGGATGACGCCCAGCAGGTTGTGCGCGTCAGCATTGCGCGGCGCAGCCGCCAGCGCGCGACGCACCAGCGGTTCGGCTTCGTCCGGTCGCCCGGCCTGGAGCAGCGTCGCGGCCTGACGCAGCAGCGCGGCTGAATCAGCGGTCTGTGGCTGCTGCGCGGTGACAGGAGCGCCGAACGCCGCACTGATGAGCGTGGCACACAACAGCAGCACGCTGCATCGCCATAATATTCGCGCAGGTTTCATCAGTTTTTGATTGCTGAACCAGATCAGCTTTCAGTCGAATGTCAGGGCAGAGTTGCGCAATATTCGCGGCGTCTGCCCGGCGATCTGAAGCTCGATCCGGAAGGATCCTCCACCGGAGATTGAAAATGAAGTCAGTGAAATATGCAATTCCATTACTGCTGCTGGCGCTGACAGGCGCCCTCGCGTTTCGTCTGACGATTCCTGCCGCAGCCTCGCCGTCTGATTCTGAGCAGCGCATCAGTGCGCTGATTGCGCAGATGACGCTTGAAGAAAAGTTCGGGCAGTTGCAGCAGCTCGACGGCGAAGCCGATGGCAAGTATCGCCCGGAACACCCGGAAATGATTCGCCAGGGGCGGCTCGGTTCGACGCTCAATGTGCGCGGCGCGAAACGCACCAACGAACTACAGCGCATCGCGGTGAATGAATCGCGGCTGAAGATTCCGATGCTGTTTGCCTTCGATGTGATTCACGGCTACCGCACGGTCTTTCCGGTGCCGCTCGGCGAAGCGGCGAGCTTTGATCCGGCGGCAGTCGAACGCGCCGCGAGCATTGCCGCCGCCGAAACAGCCGCGTCAGGCGTCAAATGGACGTTTGCGCCGATGGTGGATATTGCCCGCGATCCGCGCTGGGGGCGCATCGTTGAAGGCTCAGGCGAAGATCCGTATCTCGGTTCAGTGCTGGCCCGCGCCCACGTGCGCGGCTTTCAGGGCACTGATTACAGCGCGCCCGACAAGGTTGTTGCCTGCGCCAAGCACTGGGTTGGGTACGGCGCGACCGAAGGCGGGCGCGATTACAACACCACTGAAATTTCTGAACACACGCTGCGCAATGTTTACTTCCCGCCGTTCAGGGCTGCGCTTGATGCCGGGGTCGGCACATTTATGAGCGCCTTCAATGATCTCAACGGAGTGCCGACTTCGGCCAATCCGTTCACGCTGACTGAGGTGCTGCGGCACGAATGGAAGTTTGATGGCATCGTCGTCAGCGATTATGAATCGGTGAAGGAAGTCTTCAATCACGGCATCGCCGTTAATGAAGCCGAAGCCGCCCGCAAGGCGCTGATGGCCGGTGTTGATATGGAGATGGTCAGCCGCCTTTACAACAAATATCTGCCGCAGCTTGTCAGGGAAGGCAAAATTCCGATGAGCGTGGTTGATGAAGCCGTGCGCCGCGTGCTGCGCATCAAGTTCCGGCTCGGCCTGTTTGAGAAACCTTACACCGATGAATCGCTCGAAAGCCGCGTCGTGATGAATCAGGATCACCTGCGCGCGGCTCGTGAAATCGCGGCCCGTTCGCTGGTGCTGCTCAAAAACGAACGCAACACGCTGCCGCTGAACCGGTCAGTGAAATCAATCGCGGTCATCGGCCCGCTGGCCGATTCACAACTTGATATGATTGGTTCGTGGTCGGGCGATGGCAAAGCCGGAGATGCCGTGACACTGCTTTCAGGCGTCAAAGCCGCAGTTTCGCCGCAGACGAAAATCAGTTACGCCAAAGGCTGCGACGTGACTGGCGACGACGCGAGCGGAATTGCCGCTGCCGTGAAAGTCGCCAGACAGGCTGACGTGGTCATCCTTGCCGCCGGTGAATCAGCCGCGATGAGCGGTGAAGCCGCCGCGCGCAGCACGCTTGATTTACCGGGGCGTCAGGCTGATCTGATCAAAGCGATTCACGCAACCGGCAAACCCTATGTCGTCGTGCTGATGAATGGCCGCCCGCTTTCGATCAACTGGGTGGCTGAAAATTCGCCCGCGATTCTGGAAACCTGGTTTGCCGGAACGCAGGGCGGACACGCCATTGCCGATGTGCTGTTTGGCGCAGTCAATCCGGGCGGCAAACTGCCGGTCACGTTTCCGCGCACGGTCGGGCAGGTGCCGATCTATTACAATCACAAAAATACCGGCAGGCCGCCGGACGCGCAGAATCGTTATACGTCAAAGTATATTGATGTGCCGTGGACGCCGCTGTACCCGTTCGGTTACGGATTGAGTTACACTCAGTTTCGCCTGTCGGGGCTGCAACTCAGTAAGCAGCGCCTGCGACCGGATGAACAAATCACCGTCAGCGTTGAAGTCGAAAACACCGGCAGCCGCACCGGTGATGAAGTCGTGCAGCTTTACATTCGTGATGTGGCGGCGAGTGAAACGCGGCCTGTGATGGAACTGAAAGGCTTCGAGCGTATGACGCTGCGGGCAGGCGAAAAGCGGCGCGTGGAATTTACGCTGACCCCTGAACACCTGGGTTTCTGGAATCGTGAAAATCATTTTGTCGTCGAACCGGGCGCGTTCAGGGTGATGGTCGGCAATAACTCGGTGAATCTGCTTGAGGCAAATTTTGAAGTGGTTCAGTAGGGTGAATGTTATCTGGCTGGCGACTATCGTCGCGCTGTTGCTGGCCGGATTCCCGCACGGTCAGATTGTCGCGCAGGCATCCGGTCATCGCCTGTCACGCCAGGATGAAGCGTTTCTCGAAGACCTGTCACGTCGTTCATTTCGTTATTTTCAGGAACAGTCTGACCCGCACACCGGCCTTGTGCTTGACCGCGCGCGCACGGACGGTTCTGAACACGACGAAGCCCATCGCAACACCGCGAGCATTGCCGCCACAGGCTTCGGCCTGACCGGATGGTGCATCGCCGCAGAACGCGGCTGGGTCAGTCGTCAGCAGGCCCGCGAGCGCGTGCGCGCCACCCTGAAATTCTTTGCCGAAAAAGCGCCGCACGAACACGGCTGGTTCTATCACTGGATGAACTGGCGCACGGGCGAGCGCGTGTGGAAGAGCGAACTTTCCTCGATTGACACGGCGCTGCTGATGGGCGGCGTGCTGACGGCGCGGCAGTATTTTCGTGACGACGCTGAAATCCCGCGCCTCGCCACGAAGATTTACGAGCGGATTGATTTCAACTGGATGAGGAACGGCCACCCGTTTCTGCTCTCAATGGGCTGGCATCCTGAAAGCGGATTTCTGAAAAGTTACTGGGATCATTACTGCGAACTGATGATCCTTTACATCCTGGGCATCGGCTCACCGACGCATCCGCTGCCGCCTGAATCGTGGTATGCGTGGCGGCGCGACGAAATGAAATACAAGGGCTACGAGTACATCGGCTGGCACGACCCCTTGTTCGTGCATCAGTTTTCGCACGCCTGGATTGATTTTCGCGGTCGCCGCGACAACCGCGCGCCGTTCACTGACTGGTTTGAAAATTCAGTCATTGCCACCCGCGCCCAAAAGGCTTTCTGCCTTGATCTGGCAAAGGAATTTCCCGGTTACACTGAAAACATCTGGGGCATCACGGCCTCTGACAGCGCGAAAGGTTATGTCGCCTGGTACGGGCCGCCGCGCCACCCGGCAATTGATGGCACCGTTGTGCCGTGCGCGGCGGGCGGTTCGCTGATGTTTACGCCCGACATTACGCTGCCCGCGCTGCGCGCCATGAAGCAGCAGTTCGGCGATAAAATTTATGGCCGCTACAGCTTCACCGATGCCTTTAATCCCAATAACGGCTGGATCAATCCTGACGTGATCGGCATTGATCTGGGCATTACTTTATTGAGCGCCGAAAATCTGCGCAGCGGCAATATCTGGAAATGGTTCGGGCGCAACGCTGAAATCGAACGTGGCCTGCAACTCGCCGGAGTTGTGCGCGGATCACGAAAGAAAAAACGCTGAGTTCGTTTCAGTGCGATCCTGATAAAACAAGGAGAGGAAACGGAACAGACGGAAATAACGGAACACACGAAATAGACAAACCGGCTTCAGGCTGGTGTTTCGTGTGTTCCGTTATTTCCGTCTGTTCCGTTTTCTCTCTGGCTTCAGTCTATTGACCTTCAGCGAGCTTTTTCAGGCTTTCGGTGAAGGGCGGGCGGGCGACTCCGCGTTCGGTGATGATGGCGGCGATGTAGCGGTTCGGAGTCACGTCAAAGGCCGGATTCGCTACGCTGATGCCTGCGGGTGCAAGCTGCGCGTCGCGGACGTGCGTGACCTCGCGTTCGTGGCGTTCCTCAATCGGAATTTCATCGCCTGATTTCAGGCTTAAATCCAGCGTCGAAACCGGAGCCGCGACATAAAACGGAATATTGTTTTCCCTGGCCAGCACAGCAACTGAATAGGTGCCGATTTTGTTGGCCACATCGCCATTGGCCGCAATGCGGTCAGCGCCGACGATCACGCAGTCAATCTTCCCGGCCTTCATAAAATGCCCGGCCATGTTGTCGGTAATCAGCGTGACCGGAATGTTGTCCTTGTGCAGTTCCCACGCGGTCAGGCGCGCGCCCTGCAAAAAGGGCCGGGTTTCATCGGCAAAGACGGCCACTTTCTTGCCCGCTTCGACGGCGGCGCGAATGACGCCGAGCGCCGTTCCGTAACCGGCAGTGGCGAGCGCCCCGGCGTTGCAGTGCGTCAGCACCGTTGCGCCGTCAGGAATCAGTTCAGCGCCGAAATGACCCATCGCCTGATTGGCGGCGACATCTTCCTGATGCATCTGCTGCGATTCGGCAATCAGCCGCTCTCGAATGTCAGCCAGCGTTAGTCCCTCGCGCCTGAGTGACTGATAAAGATTGCGCATGCGTTCAATCGCCCAGAACAGATTGACTGCCGTCGGGCGCGTCGCCGCGAGGACTTCGCAAATCTGATTGAATTCGCGCTCAAATTCAGCCGCGTCATCGGTGCGAATGTCGCGCGCACCCAGGGCCACGCCCATCGCGGCGGCAACGCCAATGGCCGGAGCGCCGCGCACGACCATTTCCTTAATGGCTTCGGCCACTTCCTGGTAAGTGCGAAAGACGGGATAGAGTTCTTCGGTCGGCAGTCGTCGCTGATCAATCATGACGACGCCCTCGTCAGTCCATTCAAGCGTTCTGATCATAGGTTGGTAATGGATTTGAAAGTTGAGATTTGAAATCTGAGATTGAGCAGGCAGTCTACTGCAAGTGGCGCAGAACGCCAAAGGGCATTGCCCTGGGTTCAGACTGCTCCCTTGAGATAAATCTGACCGGTGGGTTGCGGCGAACCGCCTTTTGGTTCCAGCGAAACAGCGGTGGCTGCGAGGCGCGGGACGACTGAAGCAGGGACTGACAGGCGCACTTCGCCGCGCCCCTGCTGATCGGTGCGAAAGACGGCGGCGCTGATCCGGCTCTGATCCGAAGTCAGATACCAGAGCTGATAATCCTTGTCGGCGGGCAGGGCGGGCAGGTTGTACAGATAAATGATCCACTGCTGCTGCCGCGTGTCCCAGACCAGTTTGGCGCTGGCCTGCGGCGCGGCCTCGCCGCTCAGCGAAATGACGCGCGTGGCTGGAGAGAGCATTTCATCCCATTGCTTTTTGACAGCGACAAGCTGCGCTGAGAATTGATTGCGTTCAGCGGCAAGCTGGCGGTTCTGCCAGATCAGAAAGGCGCAGCCGAGCGTCAGAATCACGGTTGCCGCAATCAGCAGCCGACGCCGCGCCGGCAATTCCTGAACCTGAGGTGAAGCGGTCAGAATAAGTGACGATTGTTCACGGCTGAGTTCAGCCAGCAAAAGCTTTCGGATGTTTGTCGGCACTGCCGTTTCCGGCAATGAATACGGCAGCAGGGCAGCAGTCTCGATCATTTCACTGACTTCACGGCGTTCCGACACTGACGCCGTTCGCAAATATTTCTCGAAGCGTCGCGCCGACACCGGATCAAGTGCGCCGAGGGCATACAGCACTGCCGAATCTCTGAACTCATCAACCTTCAAATTTCCCATACCTCCCGTCTCTGATTACGGCGCGGCTCAGGCCTTCGGATGTGTGCGGCTCTGAAGAAAATTAAACGGGGGTGAAAAACAGAAGCGGGCACAATGAAATGTTCATTGTGCCCGCTCTGATTAATAAACGTCTCAGCCTGAGGCGAATCAGCGTTTCGCGCCGGGTTTCATCGTGCGCAGGTAAGCGACAATGTACCAGCGCTGTTCGTCAGAGAAACGCGCTTCGCTTTTCGGGTGCGGCAGCCGTTCCTTGTCGGTGTTGGTGACTTTGTAAAAGAGTTCGCCGTCAGTGTTGGCCTGCACGACTTCGCTGGCCAGGTTGGTGGCCTGTTTGCCTTTCATCCGCGCCATCGGCCCGTTGCCGCGCCCGTCCTTGCCGTGACAATCGGCGCAACGCTGTTCGTAGTAAGCCTGGCCGAATTTGATCGCCTCAGGTTTGCCAGCCACCGGATTGGTCAGCCTGGCCGATTCAGCCGGAGCCTTCCACTGCTGAATGATTTTGCCGCTGCCGTCGCGCCTGATTTCAGGTGTCGGCGCAGGCGTCGGCGTCGCTTCAGCTTTGGGCGTCGCTATCGGCTGCGTGACGGCAATGGTTTTCAGCGAGGGAAAATGCTGATTCTTGTCAGCGCCTGGCGCAGCCGCAGCCGTTGCCGCAGGCGATGCCGCCGCGCCTGCTGTCGGCGCAACTGAAGGCGTCGCACTAGGCGTGGCTGTTGCTGTTGCGGTCGGCGTGGCTGTTGTTTCAGGTGTTGAGGCTGCAACGTTCGCTGCCGGAGCAGGCGGCGTGTTGCTGACCACTGAGGCTGACTGATTGCAGGCCGCGAGCAGCAGCAGTCCCGATAAAATACAGATCAGCGCCAGCCGGAAATGTTTCGGTGAAGGTGAGGAGTGTGCAGTGTTCATTGGTTTTCCCCTGAGATAATTCAGCGCCGTCATCATCACACACGCCACCATCGGTCAGGCCGGGACGTGTGCCGGATTTTTCGGCGGAAGTAAGGGCCGACGGCGTTCAGCAGCCCAGCGTAGCCAGGCCTGCCGCCGCAGCCAGACGGTTGAACGGGGCGTTTGAGTCGAGATTGAAACCGAGGCTGCCGGGATTCAGCGCGACCGAATTTTTTTCCAGCGCAACTTCCAGCGTGTGCCGGAATCCGGCCTGCTCTTCGGCTGAACCGATGACGAGCAGGCGGCTGAGCGCGCCGGAACCGCTTTGCAGCCGGTCGCGGTAATAAACCATCAGACGATAAAATTCATCATCGCGCTCTTCGGGGGCGCAGATGATTTCACGAACGAGAATCGGTTCGTCACCGCGCACGATAACCACCGTGAAGCCGCGCGCATTGACGCTGACGAGCGCCTGATCTTCATTGAGTTCAGTCCGCATCAGCCACTGCGCTTCGCCAAGGTGCTGCGGCATGACCACGCCGGGATGCCAGCCCATTTCATCCAGCACCTTTTCGTACTGTTCCAGCACTTTCACATGCACGGCTGAAACCAGGTAATTCAGCTTTCCGGCGAGGTTGTCGAGCCGCCGATGCGTCAGGTGCAGATCAGAAGTGCGACAGCCGAGATTGCGTTCGGCTTTCCATTCAATCATCTGCTGTAGTTCGGCGCGTGAATTCGGTTCGCTGTCGAGTGTGGCGACAAAGCTGCGCGCGCTGTTTTCAGGCAGCGTCACCATCAGCTTGCGCACGCGACTGAGGCCCGCCTGTTCTGCCGTGCGGGTCAGGTACTCAATAAAAGTATTTTCGTTCGAGATATTGAGTTCAGTGAAACTGGCGCGCACCAGATTTTCAGGCAGCGACATGACGCCGACATGGCGGGCTTCCAGCCCCTTACCACGCGCGCGCAGCGACACCATCGCCAGATGCGTTTCGCTGATTGAAAGTGAGACTCGTGGAAGTTTTGGTGCAGTCAGAAAATCAAACATGGAAGTCTGTGGTTAGTGGTCAGTGGTTAGTGATCAGTGGTTAGTGAAGAGTGGAAAGAGTTGGCAGCATCAGTTCTTTCCACTTTTCACTAACCACTGACCACTGACCACTGACCACTGTTTTCAATATTCGCTGTAGGCCTTGCCGTTGGTGTCTGCGCCTTCGGCGGCGCTGCGGACGTTTTTGATTCCGGCAGGCACATCAGGCGAAAACGGTTCGCTTTCCTGTTCGGTGACCCAGCCTTCAGCAGAACCTGTGACCGGGTCAACCGGAATGGCGCGCAGGTATCCGGCTGAAACCAGGTCGTTCAGTGATTGCGGCGCGCGCTGTTTGTCAACCGTGTAATTGTCAATGGCGCGGCGCATGGCATCGAGATCCTGCCGGAGCGTGACCTCTTTGGCGTGTTTGACGTGCGTGTTGTAAATCGGCACGGCAATCGTCGCCAGAATGGCCAGAATCGTCATGACGATGACGAGTTCCATCAGCGAGAAACCGCGTTCAGTTGAAGCCTTGAAATTGCTGGTCTGCGATTTGAGATTCACGGTTCACCACTCTTTGTATTTGCTGCCATCCAGCGCCGTTCCGTCAGAGGTCGTATGCACGTCCCAGACACTGTTGCTGGTGCTGGTTGATTCCTTGCCGTCCTGCAATGACACCGTTGCCCATTTTGTTGAGTTGGTCATCGGGTCAACCGGAATGCGCCGCAGGAACCTTTCAGGATCGGTTTTGTTCGGCGGGATGACGCCCTTGACGAGAACCTCAAGATTTTTCGGATAGCAGTTGTCGTCAGCTTCACGGTCGAGCGGGCCAACGCCGCCTTTGTCACAGAATGTCTTGTAGCTGTCAATCGCCTGGCGAATCTCGCGCAGGGCGCGGCGCAGTTCGACTTCGCGCTGCCGCTGCATGGCGTTTCGCGCAATCGGAAAAGCCCCGGCCACAACGATTGAGAGAATGGCAACCGTGATAATCATCTCAAGCAGCGTAAAGCCGCGCTGAGCCTGGCGAAACAGATTGTGAGCAGATCGCTTCATCAGTTCATCAGTTACCACTTGTTGTACGGCACGCCGTTCAGACCTTTTTCCGTGCTTTTTGAATGCACGTCAAAAACATTGTCCTTGCCGCCCGAAGAATCAGGCTCATCCTGCACCGAACGCAGTTCCCACTCGCCGGACTCGGTCATCGGGTCTTTGGGAATGCGGTTCAGAAAACGAACCTTGCGATTGAGATCAGCGCCAATGTCCTTTGACTGAAGCGGCTGCCCAATCAAACCCTGATTATTCATAATCATGTTGGTATTGATGCCGCCGCCTGGCGCATTCATATTATTGATGTTGATGCCTTCAACCAGCACGCTCAGATCCTTCGGATAGCAGTGCTGTTCCTCTTTGGGTTTGTCGAGGAGCGAGAACGCTCCCGGATTCGCGTCACAGAATTTCTTGTGCCGGTCAATCGCCTGGCGAATCATCCGCAGGTTTTCGCGCAGTTCCTGTTCCTTCTGCCGCTTTTCCACATAGCGGGCCATCGGCACGACGGAGGTAATCAGGATGGAGAGAATCGTGAGCGAAATGATCAGCTCAATCAGCGTGAAGCCTGATGATCTGACGCGGTGACGAGACACTGAGGTGACGCGGCGCAAACCTTTGTTTGTCGCCGCGTCCCGGTGTTGTTGTGTGGTCGTTTCGTTCATCGCTTCGACCGGATTACTGCTCGTTGGTGAGGCGCGAAACGACTTCGCCGCCAATCTGCACCTGGGCGGCAGTGGCGTTGATTCTCGCGCCCGGCGCGCCCGCCATCAGCAGGTGAGATTCGGCGCGGTTGACATCAATGGTCGTGTTGCCGTTGGTCAGCGCGGTGAATTCGACGATCAGCAGGCGACCGTTGGCTTTGACCGGCGCGCTCTTGTCGGCTGACTGCTGCATCGCCACCATCAGATTGCCGCCGTCAACCTGATGCGTAATGTCGGGCCGCTTGCCGAGCAGTCCGCCATCAAGCACTTTTTTGACCTGCAGCATGGCCGGATCATATTTGAGTGCAATGCTGGCTCCGGTCATCGAAGCCTGGCCGTCAAGCGCCAGCACGACGATGAACGATTTGCCCACCTGACCCTTGATCGTCGTCGGCATCATGCTGAGTTCGACCATTTCAGCACCGGCCTTTGACGGTTCGGCAGGCGCCTTTGAGGTTTCATCCGTACCCGATTTGCTTTCGGCAGGTTTGGGCGTCGGCTGATCGCCGGGCTGAGCCTTGGGCTTGGTGGCGCCGCCCGGTTGAATCGTTGCGGGCTGCACGCTCTTCGGCGGTTTCGGAATATCCTTCATGTACTGCCGGATCATTTCATCATCAATGGCCTTCTGGCGGGCGGCGTCGGCGCGGGCCTTGTCAGGATTCTTTGCCGCTTCTTCTTTTTCCTTTGCAATGCGGGCTTCCTCATCGCGCCGGATCTTTTCAATATTTTCGGGCCGCTTCATCGGAGACAGGCGGGCGGGCTGAACCGGCTGGTCGGGACCTGTCGGAGCCTCGAATTTCTGCTCTTCGGTCGCGCCACTGGTCTGTGAAGCGCCTGAAGATGAAGTTCCCGATTCGTTGATGATGACATTGTTCACCGGCGGCGCTGAAGCGTTCTGCACCGGCTTGCGGGCATTCGGATTCGCTACTGCCGGTGTCGGCGCTGGCGTTGTGACCGGCTGACTGGCCGGAGTGAGCCGCTGCGGCTGCGTCAGCCCGGCGACCTGCTCCTGCGACGGATTCGGAATCGGGCCGTTGACGACCTGCACCTGCGGCTGCGGATTGAGTTTCGGTTCAGTCGTGACTGCGAGCAGCGCGGAATCGCCCGGCGGCGTCAGCACCGGCTGACCACCCTGATTGTTTCTTTCCGCGGCGATCATTCGGCGTTCCTGTTCCTCTTCGGCCTGCGCCTGGCTGACGACTTCTTCCATGCTGATGTTGTTGCCGCCGCCGAGCGTGCCGATGAAACGCGCCAGGTGATCTTCGCGGTTGATGCCTGCCGAACGAATGATGTGCGGCGTGACGGTGATGATAATGTCACTGGTGCCGCTTTCCTGTCTGGGGGTGGTGAAGAATCGTCCGAGAATCGGCACCATGCCCAGCACCGGAACGGTGGTGCGACTGTTGCCGCTCGACTGCTGCTTGACTCCGGCGACGACCGAGGTCTTGCCATCGGGAATGCGCGCAATCGTTGACAGCGACCGCTGTGTAATGGTCGGCGTCAGTCTTTCTTCGGCAGTGGCCGACTGTTCGACGCCGCTGGAGGTCAGATCCATCTTGATCTGCACCGTACCGTCGTTGGAGATGCTCGGCGTCACCTTGATGACCAGACCGACATCCTGATACTGAATGCTGCTGTAACCATAACCACCGTAGCCGCCATAACCACCCAGCAGTCCGCCGGCAAGGCCGTTGATCGCTCCGGCTGCGGTACCGGCTGTGGCGGGGGTTGTTGTCGGGGCACCGACATAGCTGGGCAACTGCGCGCCCAGGCTGATCGGTACTTTCTTGCCGATCTTGGTTTCGTTGGTTTCACCGTCAAGCGCGTGAACCTGCGTACCGTCCAGTCGCACCGTGTTACCCTTTGACTGTAGCAGACTCAGCGTGGTCGGCGGCAGAGCCAGCAGACCAAAAGGCGAAATTGAAGAGGCGCCCAGCACCGCCGCACCCACCAGATTCTTGCCGAGACTTCCGTTGAAGCCGCCCAGGTTGGTCAGGCTGGCAATGGCAGTGGCCGGAATCGAAACATCCTGCAGCACAGGATTTCCGCTGTTATCCTTCACTACCTTGCCATCCTTGTCATAGACCGGCCTTTTTTCAGTCGAAGCGCCGAGCGTGCCTGAACTGGTGGCAATCTGATTGCCGATCTGCATCAGGTTATTTTGCGAGACTTCGTAAATTTCGACATCAATGACGACTTCGGGGCGGCTCTTGTCCAGCATGTTGATGATGTACTGGATGGCCTGCATATCAGCCCGCGAAGCGCGCACGACAAGCGCGTTCTGATTCTTGAGTGTGATGGCCTGCTTGGCCGTGCCGGTCAGCAGTTGCGTGACCATGCGGCTGACATCATCCGGGTTGGCGTTGCCGAGGTAGAAGGTCTTGAAAAAGAGTCGTTCGTAACGCTGCCGGTTGGTCGGATTGTCCTGGTAAACAAAAATCGTTTTGCGATCAATGACCTCAAACGTGTGCTTGGTCATCATCAGCAGGTTGTCGAGCGCCTTCGGCAGCGTCGTGTTCTGCAGGTTGAGCGAAACGGGCGTGTCCTTGACCGTTTCATCCATAATCACGTTCATGCCAAGCTGCCCGGCAATGCTCGAAACCAGTGTTTTGAACTTGGTGTCCTTGTACGAAACGTTCTGATAGATCTCACCTGGGCGCTGCGGCTTCGAGGCGGTTTCGACCGTCGCACCGGCCAGGACATTGCCTGAGGCATTGACCTTGAGCGGTTCGACGCCGCTCGCCGCAGCCTTCTGCTGTTCGATGATCCGCTCCATTTTCAGTTTGGCGAGTTCATTGGTCGGATCGTAAGCGGCGGCCTGGCGATAATTGTTGTACGCGCCCGCCGCATCATTCTGCTGAAGCAGTTCATCGCCGCGCTTCATAAACATCAGCGCCGCGTTCTGTAGTGATTTCAACAGGTGCAGGCGGTACTCAGGATTGCCGGGATCAGCCGCGACAGCCTGGGCAAATTCCCGTGCCGCTTCGTCCCACCGCTGGGCGACTTCGTGTTTTTTACCCTGGTCGAAATTCTTCTTACCCTTGCCGCCGATGGGCATGCCAAAAGCAGAGCCGGGAAGCGAAAGGCAGATGATCAGAAGAATGGTGAGGATTCGGTTGAACTTGATACTACGATGTTTGTTCATGGTGACCTTCGCTCTAAGTTATGCTCGACAGAGCCTGAGACTGTAGCGCACTGAAGTCTGGCGGTGCCAGGAAGAGCTGCATCAGGGACGGGGCGCGCGTCCTCTGAATCTGCTGGTGTTTCAAAGTACAGACAATGGTGTGTTCTGCTCACGATTGTCTGAAGAATCTGCGATTTATCTTTGACGCGCTGATTCAGTTCGACAGTGCAAGCGACCGCGAGGGCTGACGGTGGGGTCATGGCTTGTCACAAAACAACTGCTGACTGAATCAACGCTGCCAGTCGCCGCAGGTTCCAGAATCAGATTCATTAATCATCCTCAGCCGACCGGCTCGACAAAGGTGACACGGTTAATCTCATGCAGTGTGGTCTGGCCCTCAAAAACCAGGCGCACGGCGGATTCGCGCAATGAACCAAGCCCTTCCGTCACAGCCGCGCGACGGACTTCAGAGCCGGGTTTGCGGGCAATGATGAGTTCACGGATGTTGTCGGACATTTCCAGTAACTCGTGGATGGCCGTGCGTCCGCGATAGCCGGTGTGGTTGCAGATTTCACAGCCGACACTGGTGTAATAAACCCGATCACGATGTTTTTCCGGCTTCAATCCTGATTCGCGCAATTCATCATCGCCCGGCTGATACTGCCGCCGACAGCGCAGGCAGAGCGTGCGAATCAGCCGCTGCGCCAGCACGCAGTTGAGCGCCGAAACAAAGTTGTAAGGCTCAATGCCCATATTCAGAAAACGTCCGATCACGTCAATCACGTTGTTGGCGTGGACGGTCGTAAAGACGAGGTGTCCGGTCAGCGCGGAGTTGATCGCAATCTGCGCCGTTTCAGTGTCGCGGATTTCACCGACCATGATCTTGTCCGGGTCGTGACGCAGAATCGAACGCAGCCCGCGCGCAAAGGTCAGGCCTTTCTTCTCATTGACCTGAATCTGCGTGATGCCGCGCAACTGATATTCCACCGGGTCTTCAATCGTGATGATCTTGTCCTCGTCGTTCTTGATCTCGTTGAGCGCGGCGTACAGCGTCGTCGTCTTACCTGAACCGGTCGGCCCGGTCACAAGCACCATGCCGTAAGGTTCGTGAATGAAGCGGCGAAAGCGCACGAGCAGCGCCGGATCAAACCCGACGACTTCCAGTTTCAGATCCTTGAACGATTCGTTGATCTGTTCCTTGTCGAGAATACGGATTACCGAATCCTCGCCGTGTACCGACGGGATGATCGAAACGCGGAAGTCAACGCGCCGCCCCTTGATGCGCATTCTGAAGCGCCCGTCCTGCGGGATGCGGCGTTCGGCAATGTCGAGTTCCGACATGACCTTGATGCGCGAAATGATCGTCTGATGATGCTGAATGTCAATCGGCGGCATCGCTTCATAGAGCGCGCCGTCAATGCGGTAACGCACCATCACGTCCTGCTCGCGCGTTTCAATGTGAATGTCCGAAGCTCGTCGCTCCAGCGCGGTAAACACAATTGTGTCCACCAGCTTGATAATCGGCGACATTTCGGCATCACTTGAGAGCCGTTCAAGATCAACAACCTCTTCGCCCTGATCGGTGTCGCGGACGAGCGAGGCGCGAAAGCCTTCGGTCGCCTCATCCAGCACGCGCTTTGAAGCATCGCCCTTGCGCAGCACGGTTTCAATGGACGAAAGCGTGGCGACCTCAACTTTAATCTGCGCGCGCAACTGCGCTCTGAGTTCGTCAAGCAGCAGCAGGTCAGCCGGATCGGCCATCGCAATCGTCAGATGGCCGTTCTCGCGCCGCAGCGGAATGAATTTGTTCCGCAGCATCAGGTCAACCGGCAGCGACTGCACCAGCGCATAATCAACCGGATATTCATCGAGCGCGACAAACGGCAGGCGGTAACGCTGCGCCAGCCTTTCCGCCGCCAGTCGCTCGGCATTCACATCAACTTTTTCTGTGGTCGGAGTCGGAGTCATTATTGCTTAATTTCTGAACAACGAGGTCACGTTTGAAGTCGGCGGCTGAAATTATCCGTTGGCGTTTCAGCCTGACCCGGCCTTGCTGACCATTTGCAGCAGCGGCAGGTAAATCGCCAGCAGGATGGTCACGACGATGCCGCCCATCGTGATCAGAATTGCCGGTTCGATGAAGGTGGTCAGTTGTCCGAGCGTGACTTCGGTTTCGGCATCGTAAAAGCCTGAAACCTCGTCGAGCATTTCGCGCAGCGAACCGGATCGTTCGCCGACGCCCATCATATCAATTGCCAGTTCGGGAACCCACCCGGCAGCGGCCAGACTTTCCGTGAACGGTTTGCCTTCGCGGATTTTCGCCAGCGCCGGTTCAGCCGACCGCAGCAGTTCGCGGTTGGTGATTGACTGCAGCGCAATCTGAAATCCTTCGACGAGCGTAATGCCGCCCGCGAGCAGAGTTGAAAGGCTGCGCGAAAACTGCGCGGTCGTCATCTGCCGCACCAGGTTGCCAATGATCGGCAGCTTCAGCACGGCGCGATCAACCGTGCGCCGTCCGTTTTCAGTGCGCCACCACGAATAAAACAGAAAACCTGCCACGATCAGCGCCGGCAGCAGCCACCAGATATTGCCTGCCACCGCATTCGAGACGCCGACCACGACCACCGTAATCATCGGCAACTGCGACCCGACGTTCTCATAAATCGTCGAGAACCGGGGAATCACAAATGTTGTCAGGACGGTAATCAGGATGGCTGAAGCGCACAGCAGGATGATCGGATAGGTCAGCGCGCCGCGAATCTTGCGCTTGAGGCCGACGAGGGATTTCGTAAAGGCGACGTAACGACGCAGCACTTCATCGAGGCTGCCCGACCGTTCACCGGCCAGGATGGACGCGCAGTAAATTTTCGGGAAGGTTTCGCCCTGGGCCTCGAAGGCTTCTGAGAGCGCGCTGCCGTTTTTGATGCGCGCTTCGACATCGCCCAGCACTTCGCGCATCTGCGGATTGGGCGACCGCTGCCGCAGCAGTTGAATGGATTGCAGCACCGGCAGCCCGGCGTGCAGCAGCGCGGCGAGTTGCTGATTGAAGAGCAGAAAGTCGTCAATTTTGACTCTGATGCGGCGCGCACCCGCCGAGCGCAGCCGGACGCCAGCGGCAAAGCCCGTCGCTTCAACGGCAAAGATGCGATAGCCTTCCGTCATCAGCCGCTGCCGCAGTTCATCCTCGCTCAGACCTTCAAGCGTGCGGGTCACAATTTCACCCGCCGGAGTCCCCAGTCTGCAAATAAACTCAGCCATTATTCAGAATCTTTCCTTAACTACTGCCGAAAAGCGATCACAGCGCCTGTCCCAATGGTGCTGATCTGTTTGATCTGCTGAATGTGGGGTTGTTCGGCTGGAATCCGGGATGCTGTGGGGGCAAGGCCATCAGGAAGCGATATTCCCCGAAAAGGCCAGCGCACTATACCACAGTGTTTTAATCGGAAGCCAGCTTATTTGCCAATCTGACTGACTGCCGGGGAGCGGACTCGCAGACTGCCTGACCGGGTTTTCCTGGGTTGGGTCGCTATGGGCAAAGTGCGAAAGGCCCGGTATGCAATCTGAAATCTGCTTCCAGCAGGTAAGACACTTCACCCAGTCTGGAACCGCTTACTTACACGCCCCCCGATGTTGGATGTTTCAAAAAGAAAAGAGTTTTTTTCACCGTGCCGCGCGGGTGCGCGCCGCCGAGTTAGTGCTGGCACCATCTGCTGTGTCGTGTTACTCTTGCGCCGCACGGAGCGCAGTATCCGCCCGGCTGCCAGAGTCTCACGCACAGGCAATTTCTGCGACCGGCAGCAATCTGCTGAGCCGGAAGCGTATGTCGTCGTTTGAGGTCGTCGGTTCCTGAACGCCCCTTAACTTCGCTTGTCATCCATAAACGTCATGCCAGCCAGTAAAGGCCGCATTACAGTCAGCGCTCCTGAAAGCGAACTTTCACTGACCTTTGCGGATGGAGAGTGCGCCGGACGCACCAGTATGATACTGCCCCGGCAAAGCACGCTGGTTGGACGCGGCGAGGAGTGCGACATCGTTCTCGACGGCGAAACCGTCTCGCGGCATCACTGCAAAATCATTCGTTCCGGCAGCCGCTTTCTGATTCAGGACAGCAGCCGCAACGGAACCTTCGTCAATGGCGAGCGAATTGAACAGGCGCAACTGAAACACGGCGATCAGATTCGGGTCGGGCGCAATGTGATGATTGTCAGCCTCAGTTCGCCTTCCGGCACCAGTGCGCTGGTGACACGGCAGACGACGCCGCTCGAAAATTCCGGCGCGGTTGCCCTGCCGCACATCGTCGTGCGCGGCCTGGAAGAAGGCGTGACGCAGCCGTTCAATGATTCATCCGTGACCATCGGTCGCCGCGCTGACTGTCACATTCCGCTCGATGCTGATAATGTCTCCCGCACGCATGCGGCCATCAGCCGCCGCGAGCAGGGTTATCACGTGATTGATCTGGGCAGCAGCAACGGCACTTATCTGAATGAACAGCGCATTGAGTCCGCGCAGTTGAAGGACGGCGACCGCATCCGCATCGGAAATTACACCATCACAATTACCCTGCGCGGGCAGGACTGCGTTTTGAACTTTAAGAAAAACACGGGATGACTGTGGTTTGCAGATGACCGGGCGCGCTGCCTGAAGTGGTGTCACACGGCCTTGTGACCGAAACTGCCCGCCTGCCATCAACCATCCACCGTCGGCAATCAGAATATGCTTGGACGCACAATTGGAAATTACGAGGTGATCAGCCGCTTTGGTGAAGGCGGGATGGGCGAACTTTACCTCGGACGCCACACCCGGCTTGCCCGCGAAGTCATCATCAAAACCATTCGCACTGAAGAATTCAGCCCGAAGCAGATCGAACACCTGCGCGTCCGGCTTGAACGGGAAGCCTTCATTCAGTCGCAACTCGATAATTCACATATCGTGCGCGTCTATGACTTCATCGCCACTGACGACGCGACCTGCATGGTGATGGAGTACGTCAAGGGCCGCGACCTGCGCAAGATGATTATCGAAGAGACCGGCCCGATTCCGGATGACCGCGCCGTGAAACTGTTCCGGCAGGTGCTTGAAGCGATTGATTACGCGCACAATTTCACCTATGCCGACCAGAACGGCGAGAAGTATGTCGGCATCATTCACCGCGATCTCAAACCCGCCAACATTCTGGTGACGCCTGACGATCTGGTCAAAGTCACCGACTTCGGCATCGTCAAGGTGCGCGGCGCAACGGGCGGCACGCAGCTCGGTTTCAATCCCGGCACGCCCGAATATATGAGTCCCGAACAGGCGCGCGGGCGCGAACTCGATCAGCGGTCGGATATTTATTCGCTCGGCATCGTGCTGTATGAAATGCTGACGGGCCGCGTGCCGTTTGAGGACGATCTCAACGCGACTTCTGATTACGAAGTCCGGCGCGGTCACATCGAACTGCCCGTGCCGCGCCCGTCAGAAATTTATCCGGGCATTTCACTCGAACTCGAAAAGATCGTGCTCAAGGCGCTCGAGAAAGATCCCGATGACCGCTTTCAGACGGCAAAGGATTTTCTGCACGCCATCGAAGCCTTTGAACGCACCGGCAGGGCCGCCTGGCAGACCGCGCCCGCGACCGGTGATCGTCGCACCGTCCTGCAGCCGGGCCGGACAGGCCGCCCGTCCGGTGGCTCGCCTGCTGTCCCCGCAGGCACTGCCGGTGGCGCAGTCGCCGCGCCGACTGTGGCGCGTCCGGTCAGTGTGGCCACCAACAACAGGCCACAGGCCGGAACGGTGCAGCCGTCCGGCGACACCGGCACCGAAGTGACGCCGATTGCCCCGCCTGCCGGATCGAAGATGCCGCTCATCATCGGCGTGGCGGCGCTGGTGCTGATCGCCGCTTCATTCGGACTCTACAAGTATGTTTCACGTGATTCGACGGCTTCCGATGGCGGCGTCACGACCTCGACCGGTGAAGGCGTTCCCGTCGTTATTCCGGGGATGATTCTTATTCCCGGCGGTGAATTTCAGATGGGCCGCGACGGCGGTAACTCATTTGAAGGCCCGGCTCATCCGGTGACGGTCAAACCGTTCTTCATTGACAAGACCGAAGTCACCAACGAACAGTACGCCGAATTTGTCCGCCAGACGCGCCGCCAGCCGCCAAGCCACTGGACGGGCGGCAGCTTCCCTCCGGGTGAAGCCAACTTCCCGGTCGTCAATGTCAGTTGGAACGACGCCAGTGAGTACGCGCAGTGGGCGGGCAAGCGGCTGCCGACTGAGGAGGAATGGGAATTTGCCGCGCGCGGCAAAGATGGCCGACTCTATCCTTATGGCAACGAATGGCGGCCCAGGTACTCAAACGCGGCTGAGGACGGTTATCGCAAGGCTCGCGCCGTGGGCAGCTACCCTGACGGCGCCAGCCCGTTCGGCGTGATGGATATGGCGGGCAACGTCGCCGAATGGACGGCATCTGATTACCGGCCTTACCCTGGCAGCAAGGCCAAACCGGAAGAAGGATTCAAGGTCATGCGCGGCGGAGCGTTCAATACCAAGGCCATTCAGCAGACGGCCACTGACCGCTTTTACGATGCGCCGACGAAAACCTTTGATTACGTCGGCTTCCGCTGCGCCAAGGATGTCAATGAACCGGTAAAGGGACAATGAAAGCTGTAACTCCTGTTCTGATTCTGTTGTTCTGCCTGACGGCTTCATCAGCCGTGCTGGCGCAGCGTTCCTACACAACCGTCGAAGGCCCGACGGTTGAGAAGGCCCGCGCCCGCGCCGCCACTGAACGCATTGTCATCAAGACCGTGACGAAGCAGCCGACCGAAGGCGTGCTGGCCGTCGTCCTTGATCCGATCATTCCCGGCGAAGTCATCGTTGAAAATGCCGCCGGAAAAGTCATTGCCAAAGCCGAGGCCGACAAGGAAAGCGGGCAGGCTGAATTTACGCTCAAACGCGGCGTGTCTTATCGCGTCAAAGCGAGCGCGCCCGGTTACACGGCGGCTGCGGGCAAAACCGCCGCACCGCTTGGCGCTACTGCCACCGTCCGGCTGAAACTGGCCGCGCAGTTTGCCGCGCTCAAACTCGTCAGCCTGCCTGAAGCCGCGCAGGTGCTGATTGACGATCAGTTGAAGGCGACGGCTGACAAGACCGGCAATGTGACGATTGCCGACCTCGCGCCGGGTAAACACAAGCTCACGATTCGCCATCCTGATTACGACGAATTCAACAACGACCTCGGCACGGTGGCTGCCGGTGATCTGCTTTCCTATCCGTCGCTGCCGCTTGTCAAAGTGGCGCGGATTACGGTGCAGTCGCAGCCCGGCGCGCTGGTAATGATTGACGGCGCGCTCAAGGGCAGGGTCGAAAGCAATGGCCGCGTGACGATCAGGTATGAACTCGACAAGGCCGCCGAACACGCCATTTCGGTCGCGCTGCTCGGTTATCAGGACTGGGCCGTGCGCGAAATGATTACGCCCGGAGCGCGCACGATTACGGCGAAACTTGAACCGGTCATTACTTCAGCCGGAGTCTCTGATGCCTTTGATGACCTGTCGCTCTGGAATGCGCCGACAAGCTGGAAAATCGTGCCGGTCAAAATGCCCAACGGCAGGGACAATCGCAAATTACAGGTCAGCGGCGACGCGCTCGGCCTGCCGAAAGGGACGATTTACCGCGATTTCGACGCGCTTTTTGAAATTCGCCTGAACGATGGCAAAGGCGCGACGTGGGCCGTCAAAGCGGATAAGGCAGGCAAAAGTTATTACCTTTTTCATCTGGCCGGGCCGAAATCTGACACGCCGAAAAAGTTCTACACTTATCTGGTGAAGGATGGTCAGATGACGCAGGTCAGCACGCCCATTCCGATCATTGCCGATCTCAATCAGAAGGACAGCTACACGATTGAACTACAGGTGCGCGGCTATCGCATGCAGCACTGGATCACCTCAAATTCGACGGGTGAGAAACTCGACCTCGGCATTTACACCGACATCAGCGACACGAAAAACAATTATCTGTACGGCAGTTTCGGCTTTCGCGCGCTGCACGGCGAAACCTTCACGGTGGATGAATTCACCATTCAGCCGACGAAGGAGAATGAAAAGGTCGAGGGTCAGTGACTCTCAGGAACCAGACTTCTGCCCAGGCCGTATTCCCCTCCGATGAGCAAGAAAACCCGCTATCAGAAAGTGGTCAGCAAACAGGGCGCCGGAACTCCGCTCAGGGCGGGCGGCGGCGCTGTGGCTGACTGGTTCAAAAAAGACATTTCGCGCCGCACCGCTTCGCAGCGCATCGGCAAGGGCCTGGCGTGGACTGCCGTGCTTGGCGCTGCCGGAGTGACCGTTTACAAACTCGCCGGCAGCAGCGATCAGGAAGTTGACAAGGATTCGCTTGAACTACAGAAGCAGGAAGGCTGGAACGTCGGCTCAACCGACCGTCAGCTCGCCTGGTCTGTGCCGGGCGCGGTTCCGGCTGACAGCCTGGGGCAGACGAACTGGAACACCTACCTTGATCCGAATCGCCTGATTGCGGCTTATCAGCCCGCCAGTTCGCAGTGGCAGCCGTTTTTTGTGCCAACGCTGATGCAAAGCCTCGCGCAGCCTTCGCTGCGTTCGCAGATGAAGCTGTTTCTGACGCCGGAAATGTCCGAGACACGCGAACGCGCTGCCGGATTGCGCGAACTGCTCGCCCAGGCTGAGAACGCCTCGCAGACTTTGATTATTGCCGATCTTGACGGCCCGGCTTCGGTCGCGCTCGGTTCGGCGCTGGCTGACACCGTGCAACTCGTTCCGGCCTTTGATAACTGGCCGCACCCGCTCGGTGTCGTGCGTTCGCACGAGACGCTGGCCGCGATGGCCTATTACGCCGCCGAAGTCGAACAGAAAAAAGCGAAGCTCAAAGACAACGCTCCGGCCATGCTGCTGCTCGATCATCAGCGTCTGAGCGATTACAAGGATGCCGACAATCAGTTCGATAATCGCTGGCTGGCCAAAGTGCCGCCGCCCGATCAGCTCAAACAACGCGGCGTGTCGAGCCTGATTTATCTGGTGCGCGACGAAACGCAGAAAGAGGAACTCGACGACCTCAACGATGATTTCGTGGCGTATGAAAAGAACGGCATCAATGTCAGAATGCTGCGCCTTTCCGACTTCAAGCCTTACGAGCAGGAAGTCACCGTCGCGCAGCCTTCGGGAACGCCGACCGTGATTCGTGAGCGGCACTATTATTACGGCGGTTCGCCGCTCTCGCACTGGTGGTTTTACAATCACTATTACTATCGTCCGTATCCGACGGTTTACGTTTACAGCGGAGGCCGCAGCGTGCCGCTGGCGCGCCCGTCCGCACCGCCGCCACCACCGCCGGTTTCATATCGCCCGGTGTCGCGCCCGACGATCTTTGCTGCTTCACGCATTGGCGGCAACGCGAGCGGCGTGGGCCGCAGCCGTCCGAGCGGTTTTGGCCGCACGAGCGTCCGCGTCGGCAACAATGGCCGCGTCACTGGCACACGCTCCGGTCGCTCAGGTTCTTACGGTCGCAGCGGCGGAAGCTGGTTCGGCGGCTGATTCAATTTCAGATCTCAAATCTCAGATTTCAAATCTCAGATTACCAGGCACCCGATGACTACCGGAACATACCTGCTTGTCATGCTGGTCTTTGTGCTGCTCTTTGCGGGCGGTTTGTATCTGTCGCGGCGCAATCCGAATCAGGGAAAGATCAGCGAAGGCCGACGCGCCTTTCTCGGCGGCAGCGTCAGCAACGAAGGTCAGCACGCCATCTTTTTCGGTGTGCAGATCGCCATTCAGATTTTCGGCAGCGACGAGTTGCGCGCCCGGCTCTCCCGCCTCATCAATGCCGAAGATGACACCGATTCGGCGCAGGAAAAACGCCGCTTCATGAAATCCGTCGCTGCGCTGTTGCAGGAAAATCAGTACGCCTGGGAATACGGCTTCTGGGAATACAACAATGAAGCCGAAAGCGCGATCAGCAGCTTCAATCAGTGGCGCAATGAAATCGAAGCCTCGATGGCGACTGAAAGCGATGAACTCGGCAGCGAGGTTGACCGGCTGCACCGTTTTTCAGATCAGAAGGAATTTCTGATTGTGACGCTGCTGCTGCTGCTCGATAACCGCGATGAGCCGGTCGAGGATGATCAGGGCGATTACGCCTTTCGTCCGACTTACGCCCAACTGGCCGCGCCTTTCCGCAACGTGGCCGAAGGTTTTGATGAATCCGAAATGTGGACAGCCGCCACCTTCGCCCGGCTGCTTGATGCCATTCGCGCGCTCGATCCGCGTGTCATCGAACGCGACGGCATTTACGTCTATCCCGGCACCGAACAGGACGGCTTGTCATACGCCGATCTGATCAGCGACGAAGGCTGGAAATATCTGACCGATCACATGCTGCGCTCCTGAACATCAGCCGGACGCAGTGTGAATCCTCAGCCGGTAAATCCGAATAAATCAGAAGTCAGCTATCGCAGATGAGCAACGCAGGCAAATCCAAAGTCTACGATCAGGCGGGCAAATTTCTCAGCGATCATGACCCGGTCGGCTTTCTGCGACTGCTCGGCGCAATCGAGTCTGATGAAAACGTCACGGTCGAAATTCTCGAACGTGAACTGGTCACGCCTTCGCGCGCGGTGGATCAGCTTTTTCGCGTGACTGACGAACGCGGTTCGCGGCTGGTTCACGGCGAAGTGCAGACGCACTGGAAAGGCGCAGTGCCGTCGCGCGTGGCCGATTACGGAGCGCGAATTTACCTGCTGACGGGTGAATCAGTCGAAAGTTACGTGCTGGTGCTGCTCAACGATTCTGCCGCGCCGTCTGGTCAGCCTGCCGCCGAGATTCGCGCCGGAGATTTGTACATCAGCAAAGGGTACCGGCTGATTCGCCTGTGGGAACTCGACGCGGGTGAGTGGCTGGAGGTCGGTCATCCGTATCTTTTTCCGCTGCTGCCACTGATGCGCGACAGCGAAAATTATCTGAATGCTGCCGTCAGAAACATCCTGACTCTGCCTGATGAACATCAGCGCGCCGAACTGACCGCATATTTTGCGATCATGAGTGGCCTGCGCTATGATCGCAGCATCATTGAAATCATTCTGAAGGAGGCTGTCATGCACATCCCGCTCGAACTGATGCAGGCATCAAGCATTGGCCGCGCCTGGCTTGAGCAGTGGCGCGAAGATGGACTTGAAGAAGGGCGTGAAAAGGGCCGTGAAGAAGGCCGCGCTGCGGCGGTGCGTGAAATGGTGCGGCGGGCGGCGGCGCGGTTCTTTCCTGGTTTTGAAGTCGGCCCGGAACTTGAGCGCATTGCCGATCTGGAAGCGCTTGAGGATTTGTGCCTGACGATGCATGAACTGCCGGACGTGGCCGCTTTGCAGGCGAGGCTGGCGGCGCTTCAACCATCAGCCGAGTGATGGCCGCCCGCTACAGAATCTGCCTTTCGCTGCTGGTCTGGCTGCTCGTCGCCGTGCCTGCCTTTTCACCGGCTCAGACCAGTCCCCGCACAGTTTACCTGCCTTACGACGAAGCGCGTCCGCTGCTCGCGCTGCTTGAAGAAATTCTGCCTGCCGCATTGAAGAATCAGAAACCTGAAGCGATGCCGCAGGTCTGGGCCGAATGGGTGGTCAGGCACGATGCCGAAGTGCGGGCGCGCCTGGCGCAGGGCGATGTTGACACGCTCATCAACTTTCTGCTGTTCGGCACTTCATTTACAAAACAGCCGCGACTGACCGCATCGGAACTGGTGCAACTGAAAAAAGAACTGGCTGACGGTGTGACCGCAACCGGCGTGACTAAAGTTTTCGAGGCGCGCATCAATGATCTCGTCGCAGGGCTGGCTGCGCCTGGGACGAATGAACGGCTGTTATTTCTGCGGCGACTCGTGCAGCAGCAGGGACAGCAGACGGCGACTGCCGCCGGTCGCACAAAGCTCAAAGATTATCTGCGTGAGAACCTGCGGCGCATCATCAGCGAAAACGAAAGCTATGCCCGCACGCTCGAAGCGGCGCGATTGCAGGGCGGCGCAAGCGAGGAGTTCATTGAAAGGTCGAAGCTTTATCGCACGCGCGGGCTGTCGCTCGACACTTCGCTGATGCCGAACTTTGCAATTGAGGAATCATTGAAGGCGCTCAAAAGTCGCGGACTGCTCGCGGCGGGCAGCGTGCATCGTGTGGCTGTGATCGGGCCGGGACTTGATTTTGCCGACAAGGCGGGCGGTTATGATTTTTATCCTGAACAGACAATTCAGCCCTTTGCGCTGATTGATTCGCTGCTGCGCGTCGGGCTGGCGAAAAACGATGCGCTGCAACTGACGACGCTCGACATCAGCCCGCGAGTGAATGCACATCTGGCCCGCGCTCGTCAGCGCGCGCGCAATGGTCAGGGTTACACTGTGCAACTGCCGCTTGATTCACAGATTGCCTGGCAGCCCGGAGCGTTGCGTTACTGGCAGCAGTTCGGTGATCAGACGGGCCGCGAAGTGAAACCAATTGCGCCGCCTGCCGGACTCGGCACATTGAAGCTGCGGGCTGTGATGATCCGCCCTGAAGTCGTGTCGCGCATCAGTCACGCTGATCTCAACATTGTGCTGCAACGGCTCAGTCAGGCCGAACCGTTTGATCTGATCGTGGCGACCAACATTCTGGTCTATTACGATGAATTCGAGCAGAGCCTGGCGCTCAGAAACATTGCCGCCATGCTTAAGCCCGGCGGATTCCTGCTCTCAAACAATGCGCTGCTTGAACTGCCCGGCTCGCCGATGAAATCGGTTGATTACCTGAGCGTCGCTTATTCCGACCGCGCCACTGATGGCGATCATATCGTCTGGTATCAGCGACAGCCCTGACGATTACTGAAACATCTTCTGATCAATTTCGATGTTCTGTTTGTATTCAGTGATCGTGCAGTTGATCGTGCCGACCAGCTTTTGCCTGACGATTGGAAACGTTACGACCTGCGTCATTTTGAAAGGCAGTCTGACGCCGTCCACTTCTCTGAAATCAGCCGTCTCCACATAAAAATCCACGGTCGGGTTTTCATCGCTTTTCGATTCGACATCGTTGGTGAACGCGCCAATCTGCTTTGAAATGGTCACGCGGCCAAACTCAGTCCGCACCCACATGAAAGTTTCAGTATCGAAAAACAGCCGGGACGTGCCTGATTTTTTATCGCGCCTGTATTCGATGACATAAGCCGGGCGGCCATTGACCTTCTTTGTGCCCTTCGCTTCCATCTTCGCCTCACCGGCATCCGCGAGCAGCGCGTTGTAAAGCGCCATGCCATTGAACATCAGGCCCGAAGCCATCATCTCCTTGTACTTGTCTTCAACGACCGTGTATTCGCGGGTGAGCGACGGGCGAAAGACATTCTTTCCCTTGTCGTAAAGCAGCCGCCAGGTCGAATCCTGAAAGACATAAGCGGCTGATACGCGATCAGGAGCTTCGGAGAAAATGTACATCGGCACGTCGGCCTGATTTTCCCTGCGGACAGTGCCGATGGCGACGCGGGTTTTGATCTTTGCCAGGGCTTCTTTGCCGCCAATGGCGGTCAGATGTTTGCTGATGATGTCGGCGGCTGAGAGCTTTTCATCCGCTGTTCGCGCGCTGCCTGCGAGCGTCAGCGCAAGCAGCAGCGGCAGCAGGACGGACAGTTTTTTCATCTTCATTCCTCGCAACGGAAAAAAAGGGCGAGCGCCCTGCGGCAGACTCGCCCTGATTGAAGCAATCACGCAATCGCTGATGCACTCATCAGAAGATGAACTTCAGCGCGAGCTGGACGTGACGACGACCATTACGATAGGCCGGGACAAAATCCAGACTGCTGATGTCAACCTCGCTGGCGCTCGTAAACAGGTTGGCGTGGTTGAAGGTGTTGTACATCTCGGCGCGGAACTGGAGCGAATATTTCTCGGTCAGGAAGAACTTCTTGTAAATCCCGGTGTCGAGATTCCAGAAGCCAGGCCCGCGGAACGAATTGCGCTTCGTCATATCAGCCGGGTACGGGCCGACTTCAGTTCCGCCGGAAATGTCGGTGAAGCTGCTCGTCGGCACTTTGCTCAGATCAATCAGCTTGAAGCGGTTCGGCAGCCCTTCGCCTGAATCAGCCGGGTTGCCGCTGCCTGAAGTCTTGAATGACCCCTGCGCTTCCATGCGAATACAGACCGTGATGCCGTTGCTGCAATCAAAGACCGTGAACGGCGTGCCGGTTCCGGCAGTAAAGATGCCGTTGAGCGACCAGCCATCAAGCGCCTGCCGGAGAAAGCCCTTCGTGTTTTTGGCAAAGGGAATTTCCCAGTTGTAGCCGGTCGTGAAGCTGTGCCGGATGTCGTAATCGGCATAGCCGTAATCCAGCTTTGAATTGAACGGATCGAGCAGTCCGAGGTTGTTGTTGTTGACCGATGAGCTGAAGGTCGAACTCAGGTTGTCGCGGGTGACGCCATACCTGTATCTGGCCGTCAGCGCGAGGCCCCAGCCCCTCAGGTTGGTGCTGTCAATCGAGGCAATCAGCGCATTGAAGCGTGAATAGCCGCCATTGCCGCGCTCATTGATGTTGCCGTACTGGCCATTGAGGCGCGAGGTGGTTGAAGTCGTCCCTGGCACAGGCACCCGGCTGCCCAGATACTGCGTGCCAAAGCCCGTGCGGTTGTAATTTTCAAGCGAGTAAAGTTTCTCGCCCGCTGAGCCGGTGTATTGCAGTCCGACCACCGTGCGCGGCAGGATTTCGCGTTCAATGCCCGCACTGTAAAAGTGAGCGTATGCCGTCACGATGTCCGGCCTGACCCAGCGCAGGCTGACGACCGGCAGCACTTTGGTTCCGCTGGTTCCGGCCAGCGGCCCGGCATTGTTGAGCGTAATCGGATTGGTCGCCACGTCCGTTCCGGTCAGCAGGGAAACGACGCCGTAATTCGGCGGATTCTGAATCACGTTGTAGGTGACGTTGCCGAAGTTGCGTTCGTAACCAATGCCATAACCACCGCGCACGCTGGTCTTGCCATCACCGAACACGTCCCACGCGATGCCGACGCGCGGCGCAAAGTTGTTTTTATCCGATTGCCACAAGGCTCCTACCGGGCTGTCACCGGCCAGCATCACCTTGCCATTGCGAATGCGTTCCTGCAGCGAGTTGCCGGAGCCGAAGTAGAAGTTGGAATCCTTCTTCGGGTCTTTGTTGTGCTGCACGCCGTAATATTCATAACGCAGGCCGAGGTTCACCGTGAGCCTCGGTCTGATGCGCCAGGCATCATTCACATAAGCGGCCCAGTCGTGATAGCGGTTGCTGCGGGTAAAGTCAGGCGGGCCGACCGGCAGCGTCAGCGTGTCGCCCGGATATTTGCCCTGCGGATAAACCGCCGCCTGGAACAGTGTCAACTGACCGCGCACCAGATTGTTCAGGCCGCTGGCGACATTGGTGCCAAGCTGTTCGGTCGCGTTCTGATAAGCGCCGAAAGCGCGATTGTCACGAATGTAAACATACTGACCGCCGAACCGGAACTGGTGTTTGCCCTTCGTCCAGTTTACGTCTTCAGAAAGTTGCCCGATGTTCTGCGGGCCGCCAAAGGGAATGGCATTGCCTGGCGTGAACTGCGAGTAACCAGGCAGGGAAACCAGATAGCCTTTGATTCTGGTAAAGGAGCCGCCAGTCAGATACAGCGACGGGCTGACGGGCTGCTTGCCGAGCGGTTGCAGGTTGTTGAGGCGGTTGAAGGTGACTTTGGACTGCGAGACCAGGTTGGACGAGAACGTCCGGGTCACTGACAGCAGAATGTTGTTGTTGTAATTGGTCTGCCCGGTGTCGAATCCGTCATACGGACTGTAATTGAGACTGCCGTCAAAGAAGACCTGGCTTTCGAGCGCATAGCGACCATAAATCTGGGTCTTGTCGCTCAGATTCCAGTCAACGCGGGCGACGGTCTGATAGCTGTTCTGCGGGCCGCCTGCGCCCTGATCTGCCGGAACCGAGAATTTGGTCTGGCCAAAAGCCGGAGTATTGACGGGCAGCGCGGCAAACGCATTCGTCGCTGAGAAGTTGCCGGCTCCGACCGCGGCGATGACATCACCGACGGTAAAGACCGTGCCGTTGACCGGGCGCGCCAGTTTGTAGGCATTGAAGAAAGTCTGAGTCGCGGCGTTTGAGGCAGCGATCAGTTGCGACGTCGGCACGACGTTGGTCACATTCGCGCTGCTGCGAACTCTGATCCATTCTGTGCTGTTGAAGAAGAGCAGCTTGTCCTTGATGACCGGGCCGCCGAGCGAATAACCGAACTGATTACGGGTGAACCCGCCCTTGGGATTGCCCTGGGCATTATCGTCAAAACTGTTGGAGGCGAGCGCCGCCACACGATTGAAATCGAAGACCGTGCCGTGAAAAGTGTTGGTTCCGGCCTTGGTCGCCACGTTCACGATGCCGCCCGAAGCGCGGCCATATTCGGCGGAGAAATTGCTGGTGACAACGCGAAATTCCTGGACTGAATCGAGCGGCACGCTCTGGCCGACTGTGGCCGAAAACGTGTTGTTGTTGTCAGCGCCGTCAAGCAGGATGTTGGTTGAAGCCGCGCGCTGTCCGTTGATTGAATAACCAACGCCGTTGCCGGTCGAACCGTTGGGATCGCCCGCGATATTGCCTGACAGGGCAATCAGCGAATACGGGCTGCGGGTCAGGGTCGGCAGTTCAGTGATCTGCTTGCCTGACACAACGTCAGAGAGTTCCTGATGCTGCGTGTTGACTTCGACGCCGCCGCTGGCGACCACGTCCACCACTCCGGCGGAAATCGCCGTGACCGCGAGCGCCACGTCCACTGACACTTTGGAACCGACGGTCACTTCGACCTGCGTCGTGCGGTCAGCGAAACCCTGCGCCTTGACCGTCACATCATAGATGCCGGGTTGCAGGTTCGTGACGTTGTAAAGCCCTTCACCGCTGGTCGTGACTGAGCGGGTTGCACCTGTCGTGGGTGATTTGACGGTCACTGAAGCTCCGGTCACGACGGCGCCAGTGGGATCGGTGACTTTGCCGCTGATCTGGCCGGTTTCAGTCTGGGCGAAAGCCGCTGCCTGAAAAGCTGCAAGAATAAGCAGAACAGGCAATGCGAAGGAAATCAGCTTACCTGGACGCTGCAAAAATTGGAACATACAAGACCTCCGTCACAGTTGTTACCAGGCAAGGCTCCTGGCAACTTTGGGCAGTCTGCTGAATCGTGTAATCAATACCGGTTAGAAACCGACTCAGCCTGGCCAGCTCAAAGGCAGGGTACCTGGTGTGGATTTTGGGACTGATCAGAAGGGAAACGAATAGCAGTCACCGGGGACGCAACTGACAGACCATTTTAAGAAAATCAATTGCCCTGATGAGAACAAAGGAGTTGGCAGGCAGTGGCTGCCTGATGTGACAGGAAACCGGTTCAGTTTTTTGAACTCCATCCAGATTTTCGGATGCTGAATGCGGAATTATCAAGAAAGCTGGTTCGTCAGCAACGGAGCAGTGACAGGGAAATGTGATCCGGCCACTAGCTGAAGCTTCCGCTTTGCATTACCTTTGCAGGCATGACGATGACAAAAAAACTTTACTGGCACGATGCCCGGCAGACCAGTTTCACGGCTCGGATCGAAGACGTTCTGGTGCGGGGCGAGCATCGCTTTCTGATTCTCGATCAGACGGCCTTTTACCCCGAAAGTGGTGGCCAGCCCGCCGACCGGGGAACCCTCAACCAGGCCGAGGTCACGGATGTTTCGATCAATGATGACGGGCAGATTCTGCATCGCGTGGCGGGCAGGGCCGATTTTACAGCCGGTGACGAAGTGACGGGCGCGGTTGACGCGGCACGACGGCTGGAACTGACGCAGCAGCACACCGGGCAGCACATTCTCTCGCAGGCTTTCTTTCAGTTGTTCGGCGCTGAGACGCGAGGCTTTCGCATTACGGGCAGCGTCGCTGAAATTGATCTGACGCTCGAACTTCAGCCGGATGAAATTGAGCGGGCCATCACGCAGGCTGAAGACCTGGCGAATGTAATTGTTTTCGACAACCGCGAAATTCGCACGCACCTGGTCACGCCTGAAGAGGCCGCGCAAATGCCGCTGCGCAAGGAAAGCTTCATCAGCGACTGCGTGCGTGTGATTGAGATTGCCGATTTCGACTGGTCGCCGTGCGGTGGCACTCACGCCGCGAGAACCGGCGAAGTCGGCCTGATTGTCGCGCGCGGCTGGGAGCGGGCAAAGCAGATGACGCGGGTGCATTTTATCTGCGGCGTGCGGGCATTGCAGGATTATCGCGCCGCAAATCAGGCCGCAGAAAATGTCGCCCGCAGCCTGAGCGTCGGGCGCGAGGAAATCACCGAAGCCGTGGCGCGGTTGCAGGACGAAAACAAGCAACTGCAACGCCGCGTGCGCGCGCTGGCTGAACTTGCCGCTACCGCCGAAGCCCGCGAACTGGTCGAAACAACCGCTGCCGAAAATGGCGTGCGTGTGGTCAGCCGCATCTTCGATGATCGCGGGCTGGATGAAATCAAGCTGCTCGCGCACCGCCTGGTCGCTCACAGCGGAGTCGTGGCGCTGCTCGCAGCCCGCGAACGCGAAACGGCCAGGCTCGTCTTTGCGCGTGCGGCTGACGTGAAGGCTGATCTGAATATCGCCATGCGAAAAGCGTGTGAACTGCTTGGCGGGCGTGGCGGCGGCAGGCCCGATTTCGCGCAGGGCGGAGGGGTCGCTGAGAACCTTGACCGTGCGTTGCGCGAAGCTGCGAGCCTCGCGCTTCAGTCATAAAAAGACAAGCCACGAATGAACACGAATTGTCACGAATCAAAGACAATCCTGAGGACAGCCTTTTCACACGGCTGAATCCTGAATCCTGAATCCTGATCCCTGTTTTATGCAGTAACAGGAATCAGGGATCAGGATTCAGGATTCAGGATTCAGGATTCAGCCGTGCAGCGTTTCTGATTCGTGACAATTCGTGTTCATTCGTGGCTGAAAAAACTCTGTTCCTACGGTTCTCTCGTTTTGTCGGCGGCCTGTGTGCGAGCGGCTTCAGGTTTTTCTTCCTTCAAAGTGTCGAGCAGTTCCTTCCACTCGAACCATTTGTCTTTTCCTCTGATCCATTTCTCGAACCAGTTGAATTCGGCCACCATTTTGACAAGCTGATTGCGCGGTTCGGTGATGCCGTGTGTCGTGCCGGGATAGACGAAAAACTCTGTCGGCACGCCGAGTTTTTTAAGCGCCATGTGCAGTTCTTCGCTTTGCGGGCGCGGCACGCGCGGGTCGCCTTCAACGACGTGAATCAGCGTCGGGGTCTTCGCATTTTTGATGTACTTGAGCGGCGAGACATTCCAGTACCTGTCGAAATCATCGTAGGGTGGTTTGCCGCCGTAATAAAACTCGCGCACGCGCTGGGTGTCGGTCTGCGCGTACATCGAAATCCAGTTCATTGCGCCTGCGCCGGTCGAGATGGCCTTGAATCTGTCAGTGTGCGTCAGAATCCAGTTTGACCAGTGGCCGCCCGCGCTCCAGCCCATTACGCCCATCTTATCGCCGTCAGCGATGCCCTGAGCGATCAGGTAATCCACGCCCGCCATAATGTCTTCGTAACCCTGCCGGAAGTAATCGCCGCCGATCTGCATCTTGAACGTCTCGCCGTAATTGGTCGAGCCGCGATAATTCGGCATCAGGCAGGCGTAACCGGCTCCGGCAAAGACCTGCGGGTAATAACCCGAACTCGCCGTGAACCGCAGCGTGTCGGCTGACTGCGGGCCGCCGTGAATCATCACAATCAGCGGATAACGTTTGCCCGGCTGATAACCGACCGGCCTGACGAGAATGCCTTCGACCATCTTGCCGTCGGTTGACTTCCACTGAATCGCTTCGGTTGCGCCGAGCGCAAGCTGCTTTGTCTGCGGGTTCGAATCGGTCAGTTGTTTCCACGCGGCGCGGTTCGCAAGCTGATCGGGCGCAGCGACGGTAAACAGATTCGGCGGCGTGACCGGATCGGAATAGTTGATCAGCAGGCGGCGCGTGTCGTCGTCCTGCGTGACCATCACTGTGGCCTTTTCGCGGGTGAGCTGTGTTGTTTTGCCGGTCGCCACTGAAACTGCCAGCACCTGCATCGTCGCGCCGACTCCGGCATTTGAATAGATCGTTCTGCCATCTGCTGACCAGAATGAAACGTTCAGGTCGCCGTCAAAATCGCTGCCGAGCTTTTTGAACTTTCCGCCGCTGTCGCTGACGGCGCGAACGTACAGGCGCGTGTTGTGAAAGAACTGAAAATCATCCGCCGCCGCAAAGGCCAGCATCGAACTGTCGGGCGAAAACGAAGGCACGGATTCAGCAATGTCTTCGTTGCTTGTCAGGCGTTCGACCTTTCCGGTGGCGGCTTCCATCAGATACACGTCAGCAAAATCGGACTGATCGGTGATGTTGCGCTTGTAGCGGTCTTTGGGCGAGGCATTGCAGCCGATCCATTTTGAATCCTTCGACAGGCTGAACTGATTGACGCTGAATTCGCCAGAGGTCAGCCGCGCTTCCTTTTTTGTGGCGAGGTCAGCGGCCCACAGGTGCACGAGCGGCGTCTCTTCGTTGCGAATGCGCACGTCGAACTTTTTCTCCAGCCGATCCTTGTTGTCCTTGTTGAATGAATCGGGCGAGAGAAAGTAGATCCGGCTGCTGTCGGGCGAGAATTGCCACGATGTCACGGGCGCGCTGTGTTTCGTGAGCTGCTGCGGCGTGGCGGTTTCGATTTCAGCAACCGGAATGATCCAGATTTGCTGCTCCTCGTCCCTGCCGGCGGTGAAGGCCAGCCATTTGCCGTCTTTGCTGAAGGCGAAAGCGCCGACGCCGTTCTTTGCGTCGGTGATGCGCCGCGCTTCGCCGCCGTCGGGGCGCATCAGGTAAAGCTGATTGATCGTCGCTGTGGCTGCCGGAGCTTCGCGGTTTGACGCGAAGACGAAAAACTTTCCGTCGCGCGACCACTGCGGCGAGATTTCGTTTTTATCCTTCGTAAAGGTCAACTGCCGCGCCGGGGCTGCGCCCTGCTCGGTCGAAGCGAGCCAGATGTCGGTAAAACTTTTGGCCGCCTTCCAGTCGGGCACGCTGAGCGTGTAGAGCACCTGCCGCCCGTCAGGACTGATGGCCGCGCTGCCTGCTGAGCGCAGTCCGAGCACGTCCATAAAATTCATCGGACGCGGCTGCCGTGCTGAAGCTGTTTGCGCCAGCGCCGAAGTGGCGGGCAGGGCGAGTAAAAGTGCAATGGTGAATAAAATCAGACGGCGTCTGAATGAACGAGGCATTGAAGTCATGGCAAATCCTCCCCGGCATGGGAACCTGAACTGAGTGATCAGACTGTGGCTTGAAAGCGCCTGTGACACTGATGAAAGCGGACGCAATGGTAGCTGTGGCGCGGCCTGAATTCAATCTGCCAGCGACACCGGACGGGAGTTGTGAGGACGGCGCAGAATCGGAGCTATTTTTTCAATCCGGCCTCGGTCTGTGTCAGCGTCTTGTGACTGTTGAGCAGACCGCGCCAGCCGCAGACAGCGCAGCGGTAAGGTCGCCACGGAGTCAGCCTTCTGAGCGTTCGTTCAAGGAAGTTTCGGCAGTGTGAACGGTCAACTTCATTTCTGCATTGTGGACATCGCATTTCAATCATCTCTGCTGGTTAAGCGTAAAGATTGCTGCGGCCTGATCCGAATGGATCTCAGCCGGGGGGAAGAACTGAGAATAAGTTGATGGCCTGGGCAAACACCTGTTCCAGTGCTTCAGCGCTTTTGCTGGCGCATGCCTGACCGGGGAAGGGGCATTATCGTTGTCGCTGAGCTGTTGATGAAATCGCAGCAGCACGCCAGCCGCTGATTCGGCTGAGTCTGTCGAACTGCTGTCTGACACAGGGGATTGGCTGCGACGTGGCTGACAATACAATATGAAACGCTGAGATGAAAAGGCGCTGGTGAAGATTTTACAGTGGGTTTACAAAGGTCAGAGTGATGGCAGTGTGCTGCGAGATTGACTGCGGAAAGAAAAAACGGATCACCGCGCGCAGGCGATGATCCGTTTCAGGAGTAAAGGCTGAAGACAACGATTATGGTTTATCCGGCTTGTCGCCTGCTTTGCGCAGCGTCGGGCGTTCTTTGGTCTCTGTACTTTCGCCGGAGGTGCTGCCGTCGGTGCTGGTTCCGTCAGGAGCCGGAGGCTGCCGCCGTTTGAGCGTCGGGCGTGAACTGTCGCGTTCAGACCCGGCCCCGGCGCGCGATGACGGATTGGCCCGGTTGGTAATGGCAATCAGCCGGTTCTTGACAACATTGAATTCAGACGTGTTGATCGTGTATTCGCTGCGGTCAGGGAAGCGGGCAATCAGCGCATTCACCTTGTCAATGCGGTCAGACACAATCGGATGCGTGCTGAACAGGCGGCCCATCGTGCCGGGTTTCTTTTTCTCCTTGGCCAGCAGTTTCTCAAAGAAGCTGGCCATCGCGTGCGGGTCATAACCGCTGGCCCACAGATACTGCACGCCCAGCTTGTCGGCTTCTTCTTCAGCGCCGCGAGAGAATTTCAGAAAGCCCAGCGGAATCGCCACCCCGGCCAGTTGCCGCGCCGCAAAACCACCCCAGCCGCCCAGAAAGATCAGCGGCAGCGAACCCCAGTTGACCAGTTGCCCCTTGGATGCCTGCTCGACCCCATGCCGCGCCGCGACGTGTGCAATTTCGTGCGACATCACCCCGGCAATTTCTGCTTCATTGTCAGCCGCCAGAATCAGACCCTTGTTGACATAGAAAAATCCGCCGGGCAGCGCAAAGGCGTTGACCTCGTCGGTGTCCACGACCTTGATCGTAAAGGGCACCTTCGCATCGGAGTGCAGCACCAGGTTCTGACCGACCTTGTTGATGTATTCAACGATGATCGGGTCTTCGACCAGTTTGGCCTCGCGGTCAACTTCCTGGGCGAACTGACGACCAATGGCGACTTCCTTTTCAAAGGAATAAAAGTTGATCTGGTGTTTGTTGATATTGCGCTTGCCGATCAGTTCGGGGTTTTCGTCTTCCGCGAGCGGCGATTTCTGCGCTGACTGGGCAGGTGCAGGAGCTTTGGCAGGCTGGGTCTGGGCCGGTTTCTGGGACTGGCCGAAAGCACTGACAGACAGCAGACTCAGCGACAGCAGCAACACAGGGCCGATGGTCGAAGGTTTCATACTCGTCCTCTCCTTACTCAAATGGCGTCACGAAAGTTCGCTTGCAGTCCTGACGACGAGGCATTCGGGTCAGGCGAGCGAAAGCGGGGTCATGGCGCAGGCATTATACTCATAATCCTCGAAATTGTTCACAGTCAGGTAATTATTCTTTTCTTAGTTGATCCTTCAGCGGCTGCCGGACGGAACTCTTTTCAGGATTGTGTCAGGTGAGAAGGTGTGAAAGCTGGAAGCAGGAGGGAATCAGCATTATTGAGATTGGGGCAGCGCCGACAGCAGCTCACCGGAACCATGCCCGGTCAGGCCCGAAAGATTTTCCCTTGACTTGCACTGACGGTTAGCCATACCCTTGATGCTGTTAATTATAACCAACACAGCAGTACAGATACTTTACAGTTTCAAGGGATGATCTCCAACTCTCTCATCCCGACCAGGTCAGCGCTTACTGACTTCCGTAATCGCAGGGTTCGGAAGGTTTCAGCAGTCAAGCCGCCGTCAGGTTATCCACGCGCTTGTCAGTGACCCATCAGCACTTCTGTCGGAGTGCCGGGCTGCCGCTGTGAAGCAGTGGCAGGCTTTACAATCAGATGCTGCCTCGTCACGAGGTTTCCTTCAGGGTCGTGAGAGTGCGGTTGACGTGTATCTCCTCACTGATAAATACGATTGATAAATAACGGTAAATTGTCAGTCTCGTCCTCAGCCGCCCCCGCAGACCCTGCCTTCGTCGAACGCTCGTGGATGTAAAGTATTTGTCCTGGTCAGAAGAAATGAAGTAAGCTCCTGTCGGCTGCTTGCCTGAGTGTTCCGGTTCAGAAATCTTTTCTTTCCGGCAGGCAACTCACAGAATACTTTTGACGCATCGTTTCGATTACCAGCCCTGATAATCGGGAGAATCCGATGATGAAAAATCGAATTTCACGTTTCCGCAGAACTCTGACTGTTGTCCTGATCCTGGCGACTGTCAGTGGGCAGATGCTGCTGACCAGCCCGGCGCTGGCCCGGAGCCAGGAAGTTCAACCGCCGTCCGTGAAGGGCGAACTGTCCCTGACCGGAACCGTCACCATCAACGGGGTCAGGGCGATGCCCGGTGACACTGTCCTGACTGACACTGTTCTCAAAACTGAATGCAAGGGAACGGCAGCGGTCAACCTGGGGCGGCCTGGCCGGATTGAACTTGGTCCGGGTTCAGAAATGGTCATGGCGCTGGCGGGCAATGTGATTGGCGGCAATCTGCGCTCCGGCAGCGTGACAATCAGCGCTCCGGCAGGGACAGCGGTTTCAGTCATCACCCCTTCAGGTGTCGTGACAACTTCAGGTCAGGAGGTCTCGGTGCTGACGGTTGACCTGAGCCTGGGCAATACCCGCGTCACATCGAAACGCAGCGATGTCAAAATCGCTTCAGACAACAAGGTCGAATACATTTCAGCCGGACAGGAAACTGCCGTCGGTGCGCAGAATCCCGGCCAGGGAACCCGCTGCGCCCGGCTCGCTGCCGGTGGCGCTGGTGGCGCTGGCGTTCCGGTTGGTGGATTGAGCGGGCCTGCGCTGGCTGCGCTGATTATTGCCGGTGTCGGCGGGGCAGTGGCCTCAGTCGTGGCGGCATCTCAGTCTGACAGCATCTCGCCGAATCAGATTGTCGTCAGCACGTTCATTCCGTAGCGTTCGCTGGCAAAGTAATACTGATTTATCAAAGTGGCTGTCTTCGGGCAGCCATTGTTTTTTGCAACAGTCAGCCGAAACCTCCTCACAGCCCCGGTCTGGTTTTCGGCAGGTTCAGGTCACACTGAACTGAGGTGTAACAGGCGCCGATCTTACCCCGAAGATGGCGTTGAACGGACAGCTTCGATTGATTGCCCCATAATGCAAACCCGGCCCCCGAAGCTCTGGCTTTGCACTTCGATTTAAAGCTGAACAAATTCTGGCTGAGAGTCTGTGTCCTGCTGTGTCTGCTGGCAGGCTGCGGCTGGCTCACGCTGACTGCGGCCTCGCAGTTTGTCGTGCGCTCACTTGCTGACCTGCGGGTTCCGGTCAGCGAGCAGGCGCTCGCGCTGGCGGTGGCGTCATTCCCTGACTCGGCGCTGCTCAACGCGCGCCTGAGCGAAGCGGAATTATCGGCCATCGAAGACCGCGAAGCGGCCATCAGCCGCGCCGATCTGCACGCCGCCCGCGCCGTTGCCGCTTCTCCGTTCGATTATCGTTACCGCCTGTTGCAGGCGTCTGCCAGAGAGGCGCTCGGTGATCGCAGCGGAGCCGAAGCGGCTCTGCGCGAAGCTGTCCGGCTGGCTCCGGGCAATACCGATGTGCGCTGGCGGCTGGCCAACCTGCTTGTCAGAGCTGGAAAGATCGAAGCGGCTGCCACAGAGTTTCAGACCGCTGTCACTTCGCAGCCCGAACGTCTGCCGGGTGCGCTCGAACTGATCTGGAACGTCTCAAACGGCGATCAGAAAATGGTTGCCGCGACGGCAGGCGCTGAGCCGGTCACGCAACTGGCGCTGGCGTTGTTCCTGCTGCGCAAGTCACAGCCCGCCGCAGCCATCAGCACTTTCAGGCAGCTCAGCCGCGAATCGCGTCTGACCGCTCAGACCTCGTCGCTGAGCGCCGCCTTTATCAGCGCGCTGATGAACGCAGGCCTCGTTGACGAAGCCTGGCGCGAATGGCGCGAAACGCTGGCGACCGCTCCTGAACAAATGCTCGCGGATGGCGACTTCGAAGCCGACATTCCGCAGGGCTTCACGCAGTTTGCCTGGCAGATCGGCAAAAGTGATCAGGCCCGCATCCGTGTCATTGAATCCGCTCCGGAGACTGTCAGCGCCCACAGTGGCCGTCGTGCGCTGCGCCTTGATTTCACCGGGCGCAATTCAACGACCCTCACTGACGAAATCAGGCATCCGCTGGTGGTCACGCCCGGAACGACATACCGCGTGGAATGTTTCGTCAGAACAAAGGATCTGATCACGCCCGAAGGCCCGCGCCTTGCTGTCACCACTGGTCAGAGCGTCGTTGCCGAATCTGCGCCGATAGCGGATGGCAGCAGCGACTGGCAGAAACTTTCCTTTGATTTCACTGCGCCAGCCGGTGTCAGGCTGCTGCATCTGACCGTGCGCCGTCAGCCGAAGTTCGGTTACGACGACCCGACACGCGGCGCCATCTGGTTTGACGATTTCAGCATCTCCGTCACACGCAGCCATGCCGTTAACTGAAAGGATCAACCGTCAACTGGACTCGGTCATTGCCATCGGGCTGGTTGTGGCAGTGGTCTTTACGGCGCTCTCTCACGGCGCGGTCGAACCCTGGTCAGTTGCCGTCTTTGAACTGATGATGATTGCGCTGCTGCTGCTCTGGGGCATCAGCATGGTGGTGACGGGAAGGTTGCGAATTCACCTTCCGGCGACGGTCTGGCCGCTGCTGGCTCTGCTGGCGCTGGGGCTGACGCAGTGCATCGTGGTCAGGGATTCAGCGGGCGCGCGCCTGAGTTTGTCAAAAGACATCGAAGCTACGCGGATGGTGGTGCTGCTGCTCTTTTGTCTGATTGTGGCGTGCGTCATCGCGGTCAATTTTTTCAAGCGCCGCGAACGGCTGCAGGCGCTGCTCAACTTTCTGGTGATTTTCGGGCTGGCGCTGGCGGTCTTCGGGCTGATTCAGCATTTTGCCTGGAACGGAAAACTGTACTGGCTGCGCCCGCTCACTGTTGCCGCTGCGTCGCCGTTCGGGCCGTTTGTCAATCACAATCATTTTGCGGGTTATCTTGAAATGCTCGCGCCCCTGCCCGTCGCCCTGATCGTGACCGGCGCGGCGAGTCGCGGCAGACGGCTGTTTTATTTATTCGCGGCGGCGATGATGGGCATTGCGGTCGTGGCTTCGCTGTCGCGCGCCGGAATGATCAGCCTGCTGGCCGCGATGCTGTTTCTGCTGGCCCTGAGTTTCAGACTCAGGCCGCAGCCCGGTCGCCTTCAGCACGCGGCTTCGCGCCTGGGCAGCGCGAGCGCAGTCATCGTTGTCAGCCTCGCCATCGTCGCCGGAATTTTCTGGATTGGCGCAGACCCGGTCATTGATCGCGTCACCAACGGCAAACTGGCCGGAGCCGAAGCGGGAGCCGAAACCTTTCACACCAGTCGCGGCTGGATCTGGAAGGACACCGTCAGAATGATCAGCGCCAGCCCGGTTCTCGGCGTCGGCCTGGGCGCTTACCAGACCGCCTGGCCGAATTACAGCGAAGCTGACGGCGCGCTGATTGTGGACAAGGCGCACAACGATTACCTGCAACTGCTCGCTGAGGCAGGCATCATCGGCGGCCTGCTGGCGCTGTGGTTCATCGTCACGGTTTTTCGTCTGGTCGCGCAGGGATTGCGGTCACCCGATCCGCTGATGATGGCGACCGCGATGGGCAGCGCCGCCGGAATTACGGCGATGCTGGTGCACAGCTTTTTTGATTTCAATTTGCAGTTGCCGTCAAATTCGCTGCTGTTTCTGCTGCTGACGGCAACGGCAACACAGGCCGCCGCCGCGCCCGAAACGGTGCGTGACGCGGCCCGCGCCAGACAGGGCGCAATGACAGTCAGCTCAGCCGAATCAGATCTGGTGGCCGGTGTCCAATGGCATTAAGTCAGGCAACAGAGAGATGACGGAACAGACGGAAATAACGAAACAGACGGAAACAGGTCAGGCCTTGTTGAGTTCTGCTTTCGTGTGTTCCGTTATTTCCGTCTGTTCCGTCATCTCTCTTTCTGTCCTGCTTCGGCTGAACCTGGCGCCATTGCGCTGACGCTCCCTGTACTGTACCGATTCTGAGCAGGATTACCGAAATGAGCAGTCAAAGTTGTAAAGCTTCGTGGTTATTCGTGACGGTTGTTTTCTGCCTGCTGATCATTCATCCGGTCAGCGCCCAGGAGCATCGCTCCGAATCTGAAAAGAGCGGCTCCGGTTCGTCGGCCACTGCATCGCCGCATAAAGTCCTCGCTTCGCCCGACGAGGATTACCGGATTGGCGCAGGCGATGTCATCGAAATCAAAATCGAAGACGCCCCTGAATTGTCGGTCAGTCGTCGCGTGGCAGCGAACGGCACATTTCTGATGAACTTTCTGGGGCGCGTCACGGCACAGGGCCGCACGCCCGAAGAACTCGAAAAGATCATTGCCGATGGCCTGCGCGGGCGTTATCTCAAAAATCCGCAGGTCAGCGTGGTGGTCACGCAATACAACAGCCGCTCGTTTTTCATCCAGGGCGCGGTGCGCAGTCCCGGCGTGTATCAGATGGAAGGCAAACCGACGCTGCTGAAACTGATCACCATCGCGGGCGGTTTGCAGGAAACACACGGCTCGACGGCTTTCATCATTCGTGAGATGAAAGACAAAAAGCCCGACACTGCTCCGGTTGCCGAATCCGGCACAACGGCTGCGTCGGCTGAAGTGGTCGAAGGCGCGAATTACGAAATGATTCAGGCCAGCATCGGCGGTCTGCTGAAAGGCAACTTCGCGCAGAATGTGGTGATTGAACCCGGCGACATCATCAACATTCCGCAACGCGATGTGTTCTTTGTCGCCGGCGAGGTTCACGCGCCCGGCTCATTTCTGCTCAAGGACGGCACAACCCTGCGCCAGGCCATCGCGCTCGCGCAGGGCACCACCATCAAAGCGGCCCAGAGCCGCGCCAGCATCTTCCGCGAAGAGTCGAACACTGGTCGTCGCGTGGAAATCAAAATTGATGTTGGCGCAGTAATGAGCGGCAAACTCGATGACATCGCCATTGCGCCAAATGACGTGATCATCGTTCCGAACAGCCGGGGCAAGTCGGTTGGCGCGACTCTGCTTTCAGCCTTCGGAACAAACGTCGTCACACGCGGCGTGATGCTGAGGTAGTCGGAATTCGGAATTCGGAATTCGGTAGGCGGTAGTCGGAATTCGGAATTCGGAAGACGGTAGACGGTAGACGGTAGATGAGGGATGCCAGATGGCAGATGAAGAGGTAGCTGTCCCTCTGGATGCTTCTGCTTTTCAGCTACCGACTACCGACTACCGGCTACCGACTACCGTCTACCGACTTCCGAATTCCGTCTTCCAGGATTGAAATATGGCATACGAAAAAATCGATCCGGAAAAACTAGGCCCGGCGGATCAACAGGCGCTGATGCGTTCAGGGCCGAAATCGCTCAGCGCGGATTTGTACGGGTACGGCTACGGCCAGCACCCGGACGAGAATCGGATTGATTTTCGTGAAATCTGGCGCATTGTGCGCAAGCATCGCTGGCTGATTGGCATTCTGGCGCTGGTGGTGACGACCATCGTCACGGTCGAAGCCTTTCGCTCAAAGACCATTTACCAGTCCACCGCCAGCGTCGAAGTGCGCCGCGATGATGCCGCCACCGTGCTGTCAACGAAGGATTTCACGCTGCGTTCGGACGATTCTGACAACATCAAAACCAGAATCCTGTTCATCACCAGCCGCCCGCTGCTCGAAGACGTGATCGTGCACCTGCACCTGGATGAAAACCCCAGGTTTATGGATGTCACCGAACGCCGCTCAATTGCCGAATCAGTGCAGACCATTTTCAGCCGAACCTTTTCACCTGCTGACAAAAACAGCCAGCCGAAACGCGCCGTCACCGATGACCCTGAAAAGCTTGAATTCGAGGGCGACCTTGAACGCCCCGCCGCCGAAAGCGCCCGCCTTGCGCCTTTCGTCAAAGTGTTGCGCGAAGGTCTGAGGGTCGAACAGATTCCTGAAACCCGCGCGCTCAACATTTCATTCGTTCACAGCGATCCTGAACTGGCCGAACGCATCACGAACGGCGTCGCCAGAGCCTTCATCGAACGCGGCTATCAGGACAAGACGCAGAAATTCACGCAGACTTCGGAATGGCTCGACACCGCCACGCGCAAATTGCAGCGCCAGGTGCGCGAGGCCGAGCAGGCAATGGCCGATTACACGCGGGCCAACAATATCTTTTCGACCGACGGCAAAGGCTCGCTGACGACTGACAAACTGGTCGGTCTGCACGCGCAGGTGATGAAGGCCGAAAGCGACCGCATCATCAAACAGTCGCTTTTCGATGAAGTCAGCAAGGGCCACTTGGAGCAGTTGCCCGAAGCCTTTTCTGACGCAGGCACGAACGAATTGCAGAAGAAGCTGAGCGATCTGAGCGTCAGGCTCTCAGAGATGAACGTCAAATTCGGCCCTGAGAACCCGAAGGTCATGGAAATTCAGCAGCAGATCGCCACGCTGCGCGAACAGATCGGGGCCGGGCGTCAGAACCTGGCTGAAAAACTGAAAGCCGATTACGAACGCGCCGTCCGCGACGAGGCTTCACTCAGAGCCGCGCTGGAGCGCGCCAAGTCCGAAGCTTCGCGCGAAAATCAGGCTATCGTTCAGTTCAATATCCTGAAGCAGAACGTGGACACGGCCAACACGCTCTATTCCGACTTTTTGCAGAAGACCAATCAGGCCAGCGTGCAGAAGGCCGAGCAGTACAACAACCTGAAAATGATCGAACCGGCGCAGACCGGATTGCCGGTTGGCCCGCAACGACTGCGCGCCATTCTGATCGCGCTGTTCCTGAGCCTGGCTGCCGGAATCGGCCTGGCATTTTTCATTGAATACCTGGACAACACGGTCAAGACCGTCGAGGACGTCAACCGTTACACGGGCCTGCCGACACTGGCCGTTGTTCCGGTGATTCAGACCGCTGCTGCTGCCCGCGCCCTGCCTGGCCGCAAACCCGGTGGCGCACTGAGCGCCGCCAGCAATGACGGTTCAACTCCGGTCAGAGCCAGAACCGGGCAGGTGATGGCTCACAACACCCGGTCAGCAGCGGCAGAAGCCTATCGCGTGCTGCGCACCTCGCTGCTGCTCTCGTCAGCCGGGCATCCGCCCCGCAGCGTGCTGGTCACCAGCGCAAACCCCAGCGAAGGCAAGACCACGACCATCGTCAACACGGCGATTTCGCTGGCGCAGCTTGGTTCATCAGTCCTGCTGATTGACTGTGATTTGCGCAAGCCGTCAGTGCATAAGGTTTTCGGCATCGGCCTGGCCAAAGGCGTGACCACTTATCTGGCGGGCGATGTGCCGCTGGCCGGGCTGATTCAGCCGACCCAGGTGCAGAACCTGTCGCTGCTGCCGTGCGGCCCGATTCCGCCCAATCCGGCAGAACTGCTCAGTTCAGACCGGATGAAAGCCATGCTGCAGCTTGCCTCTGAGCAGTTCGATTACGTCCTGATAGATTCGCCGCCGCTGATCAACGTCGCTGACCCGGTCATCCTCTCAACTCTGGTTGACGGCGTCGTAATGGTCATTCACGGCGGCAAAAGCAGCCGCGCCGCCGTGCGCCGCGCCCGCGCTGAACTGTCAGGCGTCGGCGCCAGGGTTTTCGGCGTCGTCCTGAATAACCTCGACCTCAAACGCGAAGGTTACGGCGATTACTATTACTATTACTATAACAATTACAGTTACGGTCAGAAGGAGAAGCGGGAACAGACCTGAGTTTTGTGCCAGGCGTAACAAAAAGTGTCAAACTGACTAATCTTTTTTCGGAAATTTTCAACACATTGAACTGTTAATAACAGTGACGACAGAACTGCTTTGGTCATCAGTTGTGATGACTGATCTGTCGTCAGACAGCTGGTGAATTTATTCATCAGAGCAGAAATCAGGACACTAATTCATCGAGATCAGAGTTCAGCCATTACCCATCCGGGTGTGATCCCCAGCACAGCCGGTGCCGGAACAGATCAGGAGAGAAGGTTCTTATACTTCCACGCATAACCTGGAGTGAACAGCCTGGTCAGGTAATGGCTTGCCGGTTCAGACGCTGCCTCGTCATGAGGTTTCCTTTATGGTCAGATTCGGGGATGAAGTGTGTTTGCTGATGCCCGATACAGTACCGCGACCGTCGCATCTGGTACAGTACCGCGACCGTGAGGGAGCGGCTCCTGCACCTTCAATCCTGATACTTATTCATCATTCGCAATCCTCGCATGCCTGACAACACCGCCGTCGAGAGTCTGCCCATTCCGGCAGAAATCTCATCTCAGCGCCAGTCACATTCTCTGCCCGACAAACCAGTCGTCACCATTCGGCCCAGCGGCAAATGGGTGGCGCTGAACCTGCGCGACCTGTGGGCATACCGTGACCTGCTCTATTTTCTGACCTGGCGCGATGTCAAGGTGCGTTACAAACAGACCGTCCTCGGCGCAGCCTGGGCCATCATTCAGCCGCTCTTTACGATGCTGATTTTCTGGCTCTTTTTTGGTCGCCTGGCCGGAATGCCGTCAGACGGTGTGCCGTATCCGCTTTTTGCTCTGGCCGGGCTGATTCCGTGGACGTTTTTCGCCAACGCCGTCACCAGCAGCGGCAACAGCCTGGTCGGCAGCGCCAATCTGATTACGAAAGTCTACTTTCCCCGGATGATCATCCCGTTTGCCGCCGTCGGCGCGGGCCTGATTGATCTGGCCATCGCCTTCGGTCTGATGGCGGTGATGATGGTCTGGTTCAAAGTCGTCCCGACCCTGAGCCTGTTGCTGTTGCCGGTGCTGGTCATCGTCACGGCATTGCTGGCCACCGGAGTCGGCATGTGGATGTCAGCCCTGAACGTCAAATACCGCGACATTCGTTACGCGCTCCCGTTTTGCATTCAGTTGTGGATGTTCGCCTCGCCGATCATCTATCCGGTTACCCTGGTTCCCGCAAAGTGGCGCTGGCTGCTGGCGATCAACCCGATGACCGGCATCATTGACGGATACCGCGCCGCCCTGTTCGGTCGCACTCCCGACTGGCAGGCGCTGGCCATTTCAACCGCAGTCACCCTGGCCGCGCTGGTTTATGCCGCGTACCACTTCCGCCGGATGGAAAAAACTTTCGCGGACGTGGTGTGAATGATCTGTTGCTGAAAACAGAAGAGAGAATACGGAACAGACGGAAATAACGGAACACACGAAACAGGCGGCATCCTTCCCGGTTGATTCATTCAGGCCACTTCGTTTTCATTCCTGGCTGAGTTTGTTTCGTCTGTTCCGTTATTTCCGTCTGTTCCGTCATCTCTCTGTCTGTTGACACCCGAAAGCGCGAATTGCTTTTGAAAGTGCTGCTGGCTATCCTGACACCATGAATCGAATCATCATTGATCCTGACATCTGCAACGGCCAGCCTGTGATCAGGGGCACACGGATCACGGCCCGCACTGTGCTGGAGTTCCTTGCCGCCGGGGATTCGATTGATGAGGTGCTGGAAGAGTATCCGTCACTGTCGCGCGAGGATGTGCTGGAATGCCTGAGGTTTTCAGTTGAACTGATGAAACATCAGTTCAACTTGCGAGGGGTGGCGTGAAGGGATTTCTCCTGGACGAGAATATCCCGAGTCGCCTGAGCAGTGAGACTTATCGGAGGGTAATATGTCTGAGCAGTCTGTCATTGAAGTTCAACAGGGGATCTGGATTAATGCTGAATGGTTGCGTCAGGCCGGGCTGGGACTGCGCTATCGGGTGGTGATCGAACCCGGAGAGATTCGCATTGTTGATGCTTCGTTTGATTCAGCGCAAAAGCAGCCGACAGAGGCACAGCGGGACTTCCTGCGCGCGCTGGGCCGCGATGCTCAGCCGGGGGGCTTGCCCAATGCGGCGGAAGATCACGATCAGTACTTGTACAGCAGGAAATAATGAATCGGATCTTTGTTGATACCAGCGCCTGGGATGCCATCGCCGACAGCGTGGATCAGCATCACGAAGAAGCATTGCTCCTGAAGGAAGAGATAGCAGGGAATTACAGCCTGGCGACGACCACCTTTGTTCTGGATGAACTTTGGACACTGCTGTTGCTGAATGCCGGGTACCAGAGAACGGTCGAATTCAAAAAATCGCTGGATATTCTGGCAGATGCCGGGATTCTGGAGGTCGTCCATGTTTCAGAAGAGATGATTCGTGACGCCTGGGCAGTCTTTGAGAGATTCAATGTGGACAAGCAATGGTCTTTTACAGACTGTGTTTCATATGTGGTGATGAAGCAGCAGGGAATAAGCGAAGCCTTCGCATTCGATCACCACTTTGAACAGATGGGTTTTATCCGACGACCATAATGCAAACCTTGCTGATTCATTCAGGCCACTTTGTTTTCATTCCTGGCTGAGTTTCTGGTTCCGTCTGTTCCGTTATTTCCGTCTGTTCCGTCATCTCTCTTCTCAAATCTCAAATCTCAAATCTCAAATCTGCAATCAATGAAGCCCATCATCCGCGTCGAAAACCTGAGCAAACAATACCGCATCGGCGCCGCTCAGACTCCATACAAAACGCTGCGTGAATCCCTGACCGAAGCCGTGCGCGCGCCATTTTCCCGATTCCGGAGTGATGGCAACAGCGCGGATAATACTGTCTGGGCGCTGAAGGATGTCAGCTTTGAAGTGATGCCCGGCGAGATAGTCGGCATCATTGGCCGCAACGGAGCAGGCAAGTCAACGTTGCTGAAGATTCTTTCGAGAATTACTGAACCGACAAGAGGAAAAGTTGATCTGTATGGACGCGTCGGCAGCCTGCTAGAGGTCGGAACAGGGTTTCACCCGGAACTGACAGGACGGGAAAACATATATCTTAGTGGCACAATTCTTGGTATGCACAAAATGGAGATAGTGCGTAAATTCGGGGAAATAGTTGAATTTGCTGAAGTAGAAAGAGTGCTTGATACACCTGTGAAATATTATTCAAGTGGAATGTATATGCGACTTGCATTTGCAGTTGCTGCGCATCTTGAAACAGAGATATTAGTAATAGATGAAGTGTTAGCAGTTGGAGATGACAAATTTCAGAATAAGTGTCTAGGTAAGATGTGGGAGGTGGCAAATGGCGGTCGAACTGTTTTATTCGTAAGTCATAACATGGCTGCGATCTCAAAAACTTGTTCAAGGGCGATTTTATTGGATGAAGGCCGAGAAAGATATCAAGGCGATATAGATGTGGCAATTGGGATCTATTTACAGGAAGGAAAAGCTTTTGAAGCTTATTTTGGAAATGAAGCTGTGAGGTATGCCGCAGTTCGACAAGCAGGAAATAGCATAGAAGTTATAGTAGAGTATGAGGTAGTAGAGCCATTAACATTGCCAAATCTGGGGTTTTGTATTACTAATAATATCGGAGTGCCAGTATGTGGCACAAATTCAAGGATTGATAAGGTTCGGCGGTTGCCTAGCCCTGCTCGAAAAGGCAGGGTAAGGGTGCAGATTGATTGCCCTGTATTATTAAATGGGACGTATAGATTGTCATTGTGGTTTGGAAATGAGGTTGAAGACTACTTTGCTAAAAAGGATTGTTTGACTTTTGAAGTGATAAACATGTCGGACAGGCATCATGATCTCTCTTTTACACTAGGAAGTGTATACCCAAAGTGTATCTGGTATTTCAATGTGAATGCCTGAACGGTCGATCTGTATTTTGCATCTTCATTATGACTGCTCTGTTGGTCAATAATGGTAGATAAGAAAATCAAAATAGCTTATTTAGTTGATGGTTTAAGTGTTGGAGGGGTCGAAAGGGTGGTGTTGGATATTTGCGCTTCAATTGACCCGGGCAAATTTGATGTTGGTATTTTTTCTCTCAGTGATAGGATTGATCGGACTTTGACTTGTAAGCTTAATTCGTCGATTAAAATAAAGAATTATGCCTATAAATACGATGGTGACTATTCTTTGTGGGGGTATCTAAAACATGCATTTTATAAGTCTGATGACTCAGCCGAGACAGGACAAATAATAAGTGATGTGGCGAGCTTTCAGCCGGACATTCTTCATGTTCATCTTACTCCAAGAGAATTGTATTTGGGCATTGCCATTCGAGATCTGATAAAATGTAGGTTGTTGTACACTCAGCATTCTTTGTATTTGAGAAAAGGGTCGGTTCGCGCACTTCTTTTGGGGATAATCTTCCGGAAGACATTTCGGAAGTGTGATTTAATTGCGGTAAGTGCTCCTATACGGGAACAGGTGCTCAGGCATAAGCTCTTAGGAAGAGGCAGAAAACTGTTTCTTGTTGAGAATAAACTGAACCTCAGCTTATATACTCCTAAACAAAAGCAACTTAAGAATGAAATAGCCGTTGTCTATGTTGCTCGAATCTGTCAAGCAAAAGCTCAGGAAGATTTGATTAGGGCTTGGGGGAGGCTGAAATTTGAGCCATTGCCGAAAAGGTTACTATTGGTTGGCCCGGACGGAATGAATGGGAAGATGCAAGCCTTGGCAAGGGACCTGGAGATTGATAAGTCTGTAGAGTTTATGGGGGTGCAATACGAAGTGCCCGGTATATTAAACGAATGCGATATCGCAGTTTTTCCATCACATCATGAAGGCGCACCACTGGCTTTACTCGAAAAGATGGCAATGAGATTGCCTGTGATTGTGTCTGACATCCCTGAACTAACAAGTATAGTAACAAATGGCGAGAATGGGTTGACTTTCCGCTGTGGAGATATTGATGACTTGGCGGAAAAGATTTCAATCTTGTTGTCTGATGTGAATTTGAGAGAGAGGTTGGGGCGAAGAGCCAGAGAAACTGTTGAGCGTCGATTTGGATGCGAAAACATGGCAGTAGGAAATGAATTGATCTACGAAAAACTCTACAAGTTGCCGATCTAATGTTAACGCTTAGTAAAAACTGCTAACATTGAATTCCCATTAATGTGATTTGAAAATAAAGATAAAAGGGCAGCAAGAACTTTGTGTATACTAAGCTTCCATATTATTTTGGTGGCTAATGGTAGCCCGAAAAATAATGTGTCTATTTTGTTCCATAAATAAACGTGGATGTTTCCGTCTACAAGAGGTTCATAATAGACAGCCTCAAGGTTGATATCAAGTAAGCTTTCGAGAGATTGCAGTGAATTTAAGTTCCAGAGGCCCATGTGATGAGGCGGCATATTTAAAACCTTATTATACATTTTGTTGCTCCTAATGTATGAGTCATTATTAGGTACGCCTATTATCAATTTACCCCCTATTCGAAGGCATTTAAGAGCAGCTTCTAAAAAAGCCAGAGGTTGAGAGATATGTTCTAATACTTGGAATGAACACGCGATGTCGTATTTACCGATATTTGTTATTGAATGGTCTTGGATTGTCTCATTTAAAATAGTAATACCAGAAGTTGCTGCTTCGTTAATTGCTTCACCATTAAGTTCCAGTCCGACAGAGTTTATGTGCCTGTTGCGCAGTTCTTTTATGAAATGACCTCTTCCAGAGCCAATTTCTAAAACAGTCGATGATGGTGTGATAAGTTCTAAGGCCTTAGTATGTTCCCATCTGGATGGGTTATAGTACCAATTGAATTTACTCATCCTAGCATAATATTCTTCAGTTCCCTCTGTGGTAAATGGGTAATAAAATACATAGCCAGTGTCCAGACATTTAAGGATTAGGATTTCGGAGGTGTTGCTGAAGTACGCCGAAATATCCATTTCATAATGTTTGCGATATATATTGATGATCTCATTTGTGTTTATTTTTCCGATGTTGGTTATGTTTGCTGTTGAAGTCAGCGGTGATAGAATATTGCCCATAAATATTACCCCGAAGTATTATTCCGATATTGCCATGTAGTTTTAGTTGGTTTTATTTAGCATGATTAGAATGGAAAGTAAACAGTATTTGAACTCTAAAATTGCTTTTATTCATGGTCGTCCGTCTCCGCATCACTCACACGCGGCATTAGCTAATTCAGTTGGTGCTGAGTTTTACTTTGTTGATAAATATCTCAGATATCATGATCTACATAAGCCCGCAAAGATGAGACAGTATATGAGCTGGCTTCTAAACAGTGTACTGTTTCCTGACGCAAAAAGCTATGACCTGTTTCTCACTGAAGGCCCGCATGTTACTCCTGTGTTAATGCGGCAGATTGGTCGTTTGTCCAAGCATCAAAAAATCGCTGCGCTGATGGCAGATCAAACGCTCTTTTTTCTAAAGGTGAATTGGTATTCTAAGTTAACACGACGAATGCTTTTGAATTCATTATGCCGCTATGATGCTTTGGTTTGTCTGTCTCAAATGCAGGCGGATATTGCAACAGACTTACTTAAGCATGAGAATAGCAAAATTAATATCTTTACAGCCTGTGAGTTGATTGGCATAGAAAGGTTTAATGAATTTGGAGGGGTTTCTCCTTGTTTGGACGGGAACAGGTTATTATTTATTGGCCATGGTCCGTCAGGCTGGCGTATTTTTTATAAAGGGATTCTAACATTACTTGACACGTTTAGCTTAATTGCACGGAAGCGCAGGGATGCAACCCTGACAATTATTGGTGAATGGGACAGCGGTTTTATAAAGGAATCAATTGCTAGGATGAAATACGGGGCTGACAGAGTTTTTTTTGCTGGGAGTCAACAAAATCTTGTACCCTTTTTTGAAGCGTCCGATCTTTATCTTCACTTAGCTAATGGTGACGCGTTTCCTGTTGCAACACTTGAAGCATTGAGAGCGGGAGTTCCAGTAATCGTATCAGAATGGACTGGGACTAGGGAAATAATAACACAAATTGATGAGCGGCTTGTTGTTCCTATGGATCCAATGATCGCAAGTGAGCGAATTGATTGGTATTTTGACCTTCCAATCGAGGTGAAGCAAGACCTTGTGAGTAGGGGGCGTATGGTTATGTCGAACTTCAGTGAGGATATCGTTATTAACAGGTTTAGAACAGCAATCAATAATGTTTTGAGCTTATAAAGTTGTCGCTGCGCTGACCAGCCAAGATCTGGCTAGCCATCACCCAACTTCCATAGCAGCACTAATGCTAGGCCGCTACGCTCCGCCGCTTTGCTACTCAAAATCTCAGGCGAGGGCGAGTGTCGCTGTAGAGAGTTATAAGCTAAGAAGCTATTTCAAAACGTGAGCTAATAACCAGATATTGTAGCCCTCATGGTTATATGATCTCAGGTCGCGACCAGACGCCGATCCCAGAGTTGCACACAGGCCAGCATCAGCAGGGCAAGATAGCTGGCTGCTTTTTTCTCATGCCGGATCAGCAGGTCCCGGCACTTAGACAACCTCGCAATTGCCCGTTTCACCACTCATCACCGCGCCGGATGCTTATTCGTGCCGGGCGGCAGTGGCGCTTCACGACCCGCACGGATGCGGCCCTGATAGCCGGACTCACTGACCACCCCCGACTTGGTGCGTTGTCATGTGGCGTGTGGAGGATCAAACTGGTTGATCAGTGGTTCAAGGCGTACTCAGAGGTCATCCGGCGCCTGCCAAAGCGTGGAGATGTACTTCCTGCGAGCCATCGTTCCTCCATGGAAAGAGGAGGTGATGGTATCTAAAGTGCTGTCTGAAGATACTTCAGGTCGCTACAAGATGTTTTATAGATCTCCCGTTTTGAGTTAATTGTTAAGGAAACAGGCAAATGTTGAAGATGTATTATAAAGGATCTGATGCGGGAAGCTCACCCGAATTCTGGGAAAAGAACTGGTGTGACAGTGATTTTGATCAGGCCTTGCAGTTTTGCGCTGTTGATCCGCTGCGCCCTCTGTTTGATCGCTATCTTTATCCTGGCGCGCTGATGCTCGAAGGCGGCTGCGGGATGGGGCAGTATGTCGCCTATTATTCTTCCCAAGGTGTGAAAGTCGTTGGTTTTGATTTTGCCAGAGAGACACTGGTGCGATTGCAGAGGAGGAAAGCCGGGCTGACGCTGTGTGCAGGCGATGTGGGAAAGCTGCCTTTCAGGAATGAGGCTTTCGATGTTTATTACTCTGGGGGGGTTGTTGAGCATCTTGAACACGGCCCGGAAACTGCTATCCAAGAAGCTTGGCGCATTCTGAAACCAGGCGGTATTTTGCTGATCAGTGTGCCATATCTGAATCCGATTCGCGCGGTGTTGTCATTAACGGGCAAAGATGAATATCGCCAAGTTTATCTTCATGAATCTGAATCTCGGAGCCAGTCAAGTCAGCGGCAGTTCTTTCAATATGTTTATAAGCCAAATGAGTTTCAACCACTTTTGGAAAAGGCCGGGTTTCAGGTGATTGATCGGCGGGGGTATTCTGTTCTCTGGGGGCTGTACGAAGTTCCTTTGATTGGTGATTGGCTGCAAAAGACGCAAGCCCGTCGTCAGCAGCCAAAAGAGGCAGTAAAAAAAGACCCTGCTGTTTTGGTTTCGGGCATGACGGCTTTTCATAATGCGTCAGCATCACAATCTGTCTTGCGCCGGTTGATTGTACGAGAAGACGATTCTGTACCCGTAATTGGCTTGGCTGTGCAGGCTGCGCGCTGGTTCGCCGCGAACATGATGATGTACGTGGGGCACCGCTCCCAATCGAAGATGTAGATTACTTTGCAATCGCTGACTCAGGTTATTTCGAGCCTGCTCCTGATCTGTTATCATTACCAGAACGCCGGATGAAACCTCTCTCCGAATGAGCAGGGCCAAGAAAAAACACCTGCTTATTTCTCTCGCCTACAGGATAAAAGGTTCGGGCAGTCAGTTTTGAGAAGACGAAGAATATTGCGCGTTTGTCTGAATACATCGTGGCTTTTTCGCAGATTTGCTCATGAGATGAGCTGTGAAATAAATGATGTTGCCTATCAGCAGTCAGCCTTGGCTTTATCAGAAGATATATTGCGGCGGTATGTGCCGGAGAATGGCTTGGTTATTGACATAGGTTGTGGAACGGGTAGGTGGTGCAGGGCCACCGCTCGCTATGCAGCGAAAGTAACAGGAATAGATCTGGATTCAGTGAATACTCGCACGGCACAGGCTCTGTCTGAAGAAAAAATATTGAGTACAGAGTTGCTGATATTACTGATGATCTCACAGATTCCAGATTTGATGTCGGCCAGTTGATTCAGGTATTGGAGCATATTGAAGACGTAGACAACCTGCTTCAGGCGGTTCGGGAGATAGTTACTGTATTGCTGGTGGAGGTGCCTGATTTTGAGTCGGATGCACTTAATTGGGTCAGGATAAGAGGAGGCTGTCCGTTTTACTCGGATGGCGATCATGTTCGTGAGTATACGTCTGCGATCTTGCGACAGCATCTCGAGCGGCATGGCTGGAAGATAATTTGGCAGCGGCATTGCGGCAGTTCTGTGATGGCTGTTGCCATCCTGTTAGATCCGAAATAGCGCGGAATTTTTGAGGAGAGACAATGAGTACGGTAAAAGTCTGTCACCTGTGTGCTTCCACACTTGACACCAGTTACTTTACAAGCCTTAGCAAGGGGCTTGATGCAAAGGGGATCAGGACGCTGTGGGGGAGTGTGTCAGATCAGCCGCCGCCATCATGGGTATCGCGGCTTCAGCACAGTTCAGGATATTTTTCTCTGGGCGCGGCGTCGCGCTTGCACTATCCTGCTGCTGTCAGGCAACTGGCTCGGATATTGAAATGTGAGAGGCCGGACTTTGTTCAGACTCATCTGGTATATGGCGGGTTGATAGGAGCTTTGGCCTCAAAACTGACAGGTGTCCCGCTGATCCTGACACGGCATCACATGGATGATGTCTGGCTTGGTGGAACGAGATTTCATGTTGAGCTAGATCGATGGATGGCCAGACAAGCGAGTGTTGTCGTTGTGCCTTCTCAGGCGGTTTATGAGCATCTGTATACACGTGAAAAGCTTGATAACGTTAGAATGGAGGTGATTCACTATGGATTTGATTTCCAAGCTTTTGATGTTGAAGGATCACAGGCTGCCCTTCTCAGGAGCGAACTAGGACTGGATGGCGCTTTTATTATCGGGTGTATTGCGCGTCTGGTGAAAAATAAGGGACAGCAGTTTTTGATTGAGTCATTGTCTCAATTAGTAAATAAAATCCCTGAGGTGAAACTTCTCTTACTTGGAGGTGGCGACACAAATCAATTACAGGCGCTGGCGCAAAGTTGCGGAGTTGCAGAGCGGGTAGTATTTGCCGGACACCGTTCTGACGTAGCTGCCTGTATGAAAGCGATGGATGTGATTGTCCACCCTTCTCTTTCAGAAGCCTTTTGTCAGGTTATTATCGAGGGGATGGGGGTAGGCACAGCGATGATTGCTACTAATGTGGGTGGTTCAAAAGAAGTAATTACCGATGGTAAAAACGGGTTGTTAATTCCACATTCAGATCCGGGGGCTATCACAGGAGCAGTCTTGAAATTGTATGAAGATTCAGCTTGGCGACAAAGACTTGCACGAGAAGGACAGTTGACAGTGAGGCGGCGGTTTACAGTAGAACGAATGGTTGGGGCGCAGGTTGACTTATATCAGCGTTACAGCCAGTGGCGGAAAGCGGCCTGAGCAGATGTCGGAAATACGGTTTAATGGATCATCTGCTGCGCAGATGAGAATAGCGAATGCATACTGGGGAGAGCATGTTGCCCGGTATAAGTTTGCACAACGGATGGTCCAAGATTGCAGAGTGCTTGACATCGCTTGTGGTACAGGGTTTGGTATTCCATGTCTGAGCGCAAAGGCCCGTTTGGTAGTCGGAGTTGACCTTGAATGGGAAGCTGTAAGTAAGGCCAGTCATGAAATTTACTCTTCGTCTGTCTCTGTGCTGATGGCTAATGGCTGTTCTCTGCCGTTCCAGAATTGCAGCTTTGATGTTGCGACTTCTTTTGAAACTCTGGAGCATCTGGAAGCACGCAGTGGGTTTCTGGCGGAGTTACGACGAGTGCTGAAACCCGGGGGATTGTGCATCCTCTCTACTCCCAATGCGCATTACACTCAACCCGTCAATGGGAAACCGCAGAACCCTTTTCACGTTTTCGAATACACGCCAGAAGAGCTGGTTGCTGAATTAAGCCAGCATTTCTCAGTTCTGAGTGTCTTAGGTCAGACTCTTGCAGAGAGGTTTTCTATTCCTCCATTTCAAGATGCGCAGAATAAATTGCCACGAACGCCTTGGTTACAAGTAAAGCTGATAGGCTGGCGATTGGTGAACAAGCTGCCTCTCAAAGCGCGGGAGCGACTGAGCCAGATAGTTTGGCAAGAACCATTCTATCCTGGTGAATATGACTATCAATTTAGCCCCCTGACAACGGAGGGCGCTCCCGTGTTACTTGCCCTTTGTCAGCGTTCCGAATCGGAAGGGGAATTATGAGGTGCCCGCTTGTGACTGTAGTTATCCCGAACTATAACTATGCCCGCTACTTGTCATCAACAATAGATAGTGCTCTGAATCAAACTTGGGCGCGTATTGAGGTGATTGTGGTTGATGATGGGTCTAAGGATGGTTCTCAGAAGATTCTTGATAGCTATGGGTCGAAAATTCGCTGGTTTAGACAGGATAATCAAGGAGTATCGGCTGCGCGTAATCGCGGAGCCAAAGAAGGTAATGGTGAGTTAATTGCATTTCTTGATGCTGATGATTTATGGTTGCCGACAAAATTAATAAGACAGATCGAAAGATTTCTTGATGATCCTGCTTTGGGACTAGTCCATTGTGGAATTATTGAATTTAATGATAAAGACGAAGATATGGCGACAAGAATGGAAGGGTTGGAGGGATGGATTGCCAATGACCTCTTGCTTTTGCAACAACCGGTAGTGCATGGAATAGGTAGCAGTGGGCTGGTTTTGCGCGATGCTTTTGATGCTGTTGGTGGTTTTGATCCGAGGCTTTCAACTTCAGCAGACTGGGATTTCTGTTATCGAGTCGCCAGACAATATCGAGTAGGGGGTGTGGCTGAACCGCTGGTGAAATACCGGATACACGGATCGAATATGCACAGCAATATCGGTGTGATGGAACACGATATGCTGCTCGCTTTTGAAAAAGCGTTCAGCCATGCCTCTCCTGAAGTAATGGCCCTACGTCGTCAGGCTTATGGTCGGCTGCATCTGATTCTGGCTGGCTCTTGGTTTCAGCAGAAGCAGATGAGACATTTTCTGCGCAATATCATCAGAAGCCTGTGGTTCTCTCCGCAGGAAATCATGCATTTGCTGCAATGGCCTCTGCGTCTGTGGCGCAGACAACAGGCCTCGCGATTATTGGATGCCTGAGTAAGGCACGGAACTGATTGATGCGGACCCTATATTTTTGTTACTTCGGCTTACGCGAACCTCTGGTACAAACACAGGTGCTGCCTTATCTGCGGCATCTCGCACGGTCCAATCTACAGGTTCATTTGCTAACCTTTGAAACTGAATCCACGCGGGAATGGCCTGAGGAAGAAGTGAGAGAATGGCAGGAGCGGCTGAAAGAGGTGGGAATTCAGTGGCACTCTTTGACATATCATAAACGTCCTTCCTTGCTGGCAACTTTATATGACATTCTGGCGGGGACAGTCATTGCCATGCAATTAGGGTGGCGTCACCAGATCACAGTTTTTCACGCACGCAGTCATGTTGCGGCTGTGATGGCGGCACTGGCACGTCTGTTAGTCCGTACTCGGCTGATTTTCGACATTCGTGGCTTTATGCCTGAAGAGTATGCCGATGCGGGCGTGTGGCGGCAGAACAGCCTGGCATTCCGCCTGACCAAGGCTGCTGAACGGTGGCTGCTGAAAAGTGCTGATGGTTTTGTCGTACTGACCGAAAGAGCAAGGCAGATTCTGTTCAATCAGCCGGATGCGCAGCCTGTTCGTCCGGTTGCTGTCATTCCCTGTTGCGTTGATACTGCGCGCTTTCTGGCCGCAGGTCGCTCGCGTGAACAGATGCGGGAATTTCTGGGTGTCACTGATCGCCAGGTAATTCTTTACACCGGGGCACTTGGCGGGTGGTATCTGACCGAACAGATGGCGGACTTTCTGGCTCAGGCACATCGCCGGAACACGACAACATTTTCTTTGATTCTGACACAAAGTCGGCCTGAACTGATTTCAGAACCTCTGAGCAGGGCTGGCGTGAATACAAAGGATTATCTTGTGCGCCGTGTTTCGCCTGATGAAGTGCCTGAGTACCTGCGAGCATCAGATTTTGCGCTCTCATTTATCAAACCCTGCTATTCAAAACTCTCATCCTCGCCCACTAAAATTGCTGAATATCTGATCAGTGGCCTGCCGGTCATCAGCAACCGGGGAATTGGTGATCTCGATCAGGTAATCGGGCAGGATCGGGTTGGTGTGCTGCTCAATGACTTTTCAGCCACTGCTTATGCTGAAGCCCTGGACCAGGTGCAAAAGTTGAAAAACGATCCTGATTTGCCTGGCCGATGCAGGCAAAGCGCCCTGAATCGTTTTGATCTGGATCGGGTGGGTGGGCCGCGTTATCTTGCGCTTTACGATCTGGTACTGACTGGTGTATCCAAACAAATCGGCGCGCTCGATGCGCCGCTGACCGAACGCTGATGAATTCATCAAATGATCTGGAATTCGGACTCGTACTGCTGATTTTGCTTGGCGCGATGGGTTTTTTTCTGGTTGCCGCGACCGAACGACACCGCGAAACCATCCGGTTCCAGCGTCGGCTTTTTCTGACTGCACTCTTTGCCCGATTCATTTTTTCAATCCTGATCTATCAGACCGACCTGGTCAGAATGCTGGGTGACGAGGATTCCAGTGGCTGGTATGCCGGTGTTGGGTTGATGCGGCAATGGACACAGAAGGGAGTTTCGATTCTTGATCTACCTCAGGTTCTGAGCGGTGCTTTCGAGGGACATCATCGTGGATACGGTTATCTGACCGGGCTGCTCTTTTACCTGACCGGCGCTGCCGGAAGGTTGCCGGCGGCTGTCCTGAACTGCTTCTTCGGGGCTGTGACAGTGGTCTTTGCTTACCGGATTGCCAGAACGCTCTTTCCCGAACGGGTTGCTTACTGGACAGGCTGGATGACCTGCCTGGCGCCGACACTGATTATCTGGTCATCGCAAACCGTCAAGGAACCGGTGGTGATTATGATCGAGGTGATTGCCCTCTATGGCTGTGTGCAACTCAAACGGGGCGGCTTTTCCATTCGCTATCTGGCTCTGTGCGGGCTGGCCATTATTCTGGTGTTGCCATTCCGTTTTTATGCGGCTTATATCGTCGGCGCGGCTGTGTTGTTGTCATTATTTCTGCCGCAATTGGGCAGGCGCAAGATGACACTCTGGTCCGGTCTGGGCGTGGCGGCTCTGGTGATTCCACTGGTTTTGTCTACCGGCATTCTGGCCCAGTATGAAAGAGAAATTCAGCAATTTGACGTTGAACGTATTTCTACTTTCCGAAAAAATGTTTCTACCGGGTCAATGGGAACCGGTTCCGGCGTCAGCACTGATTACGACATGAACACGGCCACCGGGTTTGGTCTGGCGACGCTGACAGGCAGCGCCTACTTCCTGCTGGCCCCCTTTCCATGGCAACTTGGCGGTGGCAGCGCCAGAATGCTGCTGACCACGCCTGAGGTTTTTGCCTGGTGGTTTCTCTTCTTTTTTGGTGTTTTGCCGGGACTGTGGTGGTTATTGCGACACCGGTTCAGCGATATTCAGCCGCTGCTGTTTTTTACCTTCGGTCTGGGTCTGCTCTACAGCATGATGTTTGGCAACGTCGGACTGGCTTACCGGCAACGCGCGCAACTGCTGCCGTTTCTGCTGATCTTTGCTTCGGTCGGACTTGAACTGCGTCGGCAGAGACGCGAAGCTGCGCGTCAGGCCAGACGAACCCTGCGCCAGCCGGTTCCGCTGCGGGTGCCAAACTGACAACTATGCGCGTCCTTTTTCTGGCTCCCAATCCGGTTGAAGCGGCTGGCACCCGCTACCGCATTCTGCAATATCTGCCTTACCTGCAATCGCAGGGCTTTGAATGTCAGGTCATTCCGTTTCTGTCCAGTCGACTTTTTCGCCAGCTTTATGCTCCGGGCAATCTGCCTGGCAAAGCCTTTGGCATCATTCGCGCCGCCCTGCGCCGTCTCACTGATGTGTTGCGGGCCACCCGTTATGATGTGGTGTTTATTGATCGTGAGGCGATGTTGTTCGGGCCGCCGATTATCGAACGCCTGACCTGTCACGCTGCGCGCCGTCCGCTGGTCTTTGATTTTGATGATGCGGTCTTTGTTCCTTATGTCAGCCCGACCTATGGCCGTTTTGCCGCCTGGCTGAAATATCCCGCCAAGACTTCTCAGATTGTTCAGATGAGCGCTCACGTGCTGGCCGGTAACAGGTGGCTGGCCGATTATGCACGTTCTTACAATGACCGCATCACCATTCTGCCGACTGTCGTTGATACTGAACTCTTTGCTTCAGTGGCTGCGCAAGTTCGGGCTGACCGCGATCCTGACCAGACGCCCGTTATTGGCTGGATTGGCAGTCATTCAACGGCTCAGTATCTTGACCTGATTGCACCGGCGCTGCAGCAACTGGCCCTGCGGCATCAGTTTGTTTTCCGTGTCATCGGCGCTGGCCGCGAAATAATGATTCCCGGTGTCCGGGTCGAAAATCTGCCCTGGCGGCTTGAGACTGAAATTGAGGATTTCTGCCGACTGGATATTGGCGTTTATCCGATTCGTGATGATGAATGGGCAAGGGGCAAATGCGCTTTCAAGGCCATTCAGTATATGGCTTCCGGCGTCGCCTGCATTTCATCGCCGGTTGGCATGACTACCGAAGTCATCAGTCACGAATCCAACGGATTGCTGGCTGCCGATACGGCTGCGTGGGTTGACGGTCTTGAACGTCTGCTGACTGACCAGGCATTGCGTCAGCGTCTTTCCGTTGCCGGGCAACAGACTGTTGACGAACGTTACTCATTACGCATTCACGCGCCACGCCTCGCGGCAGTTTTACGAAACACTGCTGACCTTCACCAATGAAACGCCGCCTCCGTTTTCTGACACTGCTGCTGACGGCGATTCTGCCCGGCTTTCTGAAAAAGGCGATTTACCGTCACCTCTTTGGCTATCGCATCGGGCGGCAGGTGCGCATTGGTCTGGCATTGCTTGATTGTGACTGTCTCACCATTGGTGACAACTCTCGCATCTCGCACGGAGTCGTCTTCTGGCGTTGTGGCGATGTATCCATCGGTCGCCACGTTCTGCTTGGCCTGGGCAATCTCTTTCGCGGCGGTGAAAGCATCGAACTTGACGATTATTCTCAGGTCATTCGGCTCAATGTCATCAATGCCATTCCTGATCATGACTGTGTCAATCATCCGGTTTCGCGCTTTTATCTGGGCTTTGGTTCGGTCATCACGGCTGAACACCGGATTGATTTTACTGACCGCGTCACCATTGGCCGCTGTTCCATCTTTGGCGGGCGCAACTCAACCATCTGGACTCATAACCGGCGCAAGGGGCGACCGGTCACAATTGGTGATTATTGTTATGTCGGCTCAGAAATCCGCATGGCTCCCGGCGCGGCCATTCCTGATTGCTGTGTGGTCGGGCTGGGGTCAGTGGTGACTCATCCCCTCAATCAGAAATTCTCGCTCATTGCCGGGGTTCCGGCTCGCGTTCGTCGTGAACTCGATGCCGAAGATTACGAAATGCTCTTCGCCAAAACCCGGCCTGAAATCCCTGATGAAATCTATCCTTTCCCTGAACTCGAACATTCAACTCCCCCCCGGAAAATGGCTCAATAATGCAATCCAATCAGGACGCCAGAACCGTCACCGGGTTTGGTGAAGAGTGGACTTACTATGATCAGGCCGACCTCAGCGAAGGTGAACTGCAACAGGTCTTTGATCTCTATTTCAATATCTTTCCCTGGGATCGCCTGACTCGCCACAGTGTCGGCTTTGACCTCGGCTGCGGCAGCGGGCGATGGGCCAGAGTTGCGGCTCCCCGCATTGGCCATCTCTACTGCATTGATGCCAGCGAGGCAGCGCTCGCAATCGCCCGAAAAAATCTGGCAGGCCGTGAAAACTGCAGCTTTGTGCATGCTTCGGTTGATCATCTGCCGTTCGATGACGGCACATTCGATTTTGGCTACTCTCTCGGCGTGTTGCACCACGTCCCTGACACTCTGGCCGGCATCAGGGCTTGTGTCAGAAAGCTGAAACCGGGCGCTCCGCTGCTGCTTTACATCTATTATGCCTTTGACAACCGGCCAGCCTGGTTCAGGCTGCTCTGGCGCTTGTCTGATCTGGTGCGCGACTTTGTTTCCCGCCTGCCATTCGGGCCGAGAAATCTGCTGGCACAGTTGATTGCGCTGCTGGTTTACTGGCCCCTGGCGCGCACGGCCAGGCTGCTTGAAATTCTCGGCTTCAATGTTGAAAGGCTCCCATTGTCCATTTACCGCAACAACAGCTTTTATGTCATGCGCACCGATGCGCTTGACCGTTTTGGCACACGGCTGGAATATCGCTTTACTGCCGCCGAAATTCAGCAGATGATGCAGGCTGCCGGGCTTGAACGAATTACTTTCAGCCAGTCAGCGCCATACTGGTGCGCCGTTGGCTATAAAAAGTAAATTCAGGTCTGAAACAACAGCCCCTTTTCAGGTTATGGCTAAACTTTTCCTCCCCATCCTGATTCTGGCCTGCCTGCTCCTGGGTTTTACAGAAAGCTTTCTGTCTTACCGTGACAGTCAGTACGTCAGATCAGTTGCCAGTCGTGTCGTTCAGGAAGCAAATGCTGCTGATGCCCAGGCAAAAGTGATCGCCCTGCGTGATTACCTGCGCCGTCACGTCCGTTATCAGGAAGCTGCCACTGAGGGGCGTCCTTTTCTGCGCGACAGTGCCGCTGACACCCTGCGCTCCGGCAAGGGGTACTGTGGTGAGGTGAGCCGGGCTTTTATCGTGATGGCTGACACGGTCGGCATTCGTGCCCAGCGCATCAATCTTTATGGCAAAGCGCAGCATGTGGTTGCTGAGGCCGAACTGGCTCCGGGCAATCGCGTTATCGTTGATTGTCAGAACCCGCCTCAGATTGCCGATCTTGAGCCGCTTGACCAGGTCATTCAGCGGCCCGAATACGATGATTACTACACGCTCAATCTGCGACGACTGCATCTGAACTGGCTGGTTACACGGGTCAAACTTGAGATGGGGCCGCTGACTTACTGGGTCGAAAGGCCGCACGCCATTAACGCTTCACTCTGGTTTTTGCTGGCGGCTGCGATGCTCGGGCTGAAAGGTTTGAGGCTCCTGGCGCGCGCTTATCTGAAATGGAGAGGGTGGGTTCACATTTCAACAATCCCGGCGGTTCAGCCTGAAGCTGAGTCCCACGTGGACGCGGTCAAAACCGTTGAGAAATTGAAAACTGCCTGAACTCTGCCATCACTGCAACCAGAGGGTTGTCTGTTTGCGCGATTCAGCCTTCATCGTTCTGATCCGCTTCCCGTGACTCAGTTTTTCTGTTCATGGTCAGCTCTCCTGCCAGGTTCACCTGCTGCCCGCCCCCGGTGGCAATGTTGACCTGCAATCCCGGCGCGTTGCGCGCCAGCTTGCGAATGCGGGCCAGCGATTCACAGGCGCGCGTGAATCGCTGCTGCGAAATGGTCATCTGCTTTTCCCAGCCCAGGCTCTGCTCCAGAGTGTGAGGCTTGCTCATTTTGTCGTAAAATGAATATTCAACCAGGTTATGTCGCATCCAGCACAACATAACCTGCTCGATGATCATCTTTTCCAGTGGTGATGCCTGCTCATAACCCAGTTCCTTCATGCGGATTCTGCGATCATGCAGCAGTACTAATTTGAACGCGTCTGTCGCTCTCGAAGAGTCAACCAGTTTGTACGCCGTTGAACTCGCCAGATCGCCGATTTCCTGGTACAGCTCAGGATGTTCTTTCAGCATTTCGCGTAACTTTTTTAAATCGCTGTCCGGGGCTGAGTGTGTGTTGGTCTTTTTGATCAGCTTCTTGAAACTTTTGACCAGCCTCACTGCTTCCTTGTCGCCTTCAGTCTTTTTTTCCATTTCGCTTGCGCCTCCATTCACCCTTGTGATTATAGTGGCCTGTCGCCACCAGTGTGGCTTCCACCAGCGTCTCCATCAGCTCGCTGATCTCTTCAATCTCGGCGTCCATCGCGCTGAACTCCTCCCGCTCTTCCCGCAACATCTGCCGATTGATCATCCGCTCCTGGCGGCGACCTTCGTCCATCGTGGCCAGCAATTCGCTGGTTTTGGTGCGCCGCCCCTTGTAAATCGAAACCACCCGGTTCCCGATTCGCTGCTTGCGATAGTAATACTGCCGGTTGCCTCGCTGCTCCCACGCCATTGTGCTACATCCTTTCGTTTTCCCCGCTTTCAGAATACCCGTCTGTTAAGCAGGGGTCAACAATATTTTGTTGGGTGTCCGGCTCGCTACCCTGCATCTTGTGGTCTGGTTTCCGACCCTCCGGCGTTTCGGGCCTTCAGGAGAGTTGAAGTGAGTCTGAATACTTCAACTCATGGCGTAAAATTGAGCCTTTCAGCTCAGATTTTCGGCAAAATCAGGGACAATCGTTCAGGTCTCAGATGAAAAAAGTGCTGGTTACAGGTGGTGCAGGGTTCATTGGCGCAAATTTTGTTCGTGCGCTGCTGCGGGCTGAACCCGGTGTCAGCGTCGTCAATCTCGATGCGCTGACCTATGCGGGCAATCTGTCAAATCTGCAGGGGCTGCCCGGTGCCGAACGTCATACTTTCATCCAGGGCGACATCTGTGATCGTGAACTCGTTCCGTCGCTGCTGCGTCGGCACGGCATTGACACCATCGTTCACTTTGCCGCCGAATCGCACGTTGATCGTTCCATTGCCGATCCCGGAGCCTTTGTGCAAACCAATGTGGTCGGCACTTTCAACCTGCTCGAAGCGGCGCGTCAGTACTGGCTGGCTGAAAGGCTGCTGCCTGCTGCTGCGGTCAGGTTTCATCACGTTTCGACCGATGAAGTTTACGGCTCGCTTGAACCCGGCGATCCGGCGTTTGCTGAAACCACGCCTTACGCCCCGCGCTCGCCCTATGCCGCGTCAAAGGCCTCCAGCGATCATCTCGTGCGGGCTTATCATCATACTTACGGCCTGCCGGTGACGATTACCAGTTGCTCGAATAATTACGGGCCTTATCAGTTTCCCGAAAAACTCATTCCGCTCATCATTCTCAATGCGCTCTCCGGTCGCCCGCTGCCGGTCTATGGTGACGGGCAGCAGATTCGTGACTGGCTCTATGTCGAAGACCACTGCGAAGCCATCCGGCTGGTGCTCGCGCAGGGGCGCGGCGGTGAGACATACAACATCGGCGGCAACACCCAGCCGACCAATCTTGAAATCGTCACGCTGGTCTGCGCGATTCTGGATGAACTCAGGCCCGATTCGCCTCATTGCCCGCACGCATCGCTGATCACCTTCGTCGCTGACCGGCCCGGCCACGACCGACGCTACGCGATTGACGGCAGCAAAATCAGCCGCGAACTCGGCTGGCAGCCGCGCCAGTCGCTTGCTTCCGGCCTGCGCAAAACGGTTGAATGGTATCTCGCCAATCCCGAATGGGTCGCCGAAATCAGAGCGCGTGGCGAATACCAGGGCTGGCTGAAGGTGAATTACGAGCAGCGGGTAAAGACCAGCCACGAATGAAGCAAAGACGGAATGCGGAGTCAGGAAGCGCGGTCTTTATTTTGCACTTCGCCTTTGACTTGTACGCACTCTTTCGCCGCCAATCCGGGTGCGTTTACAGCGGTTGCATTGATTGTTTATGCTTTGAGCAATGTCGTTACCTGGTTATGAACAATTCAGAGAGCAGATCCTGCATCTGCCGCCGGAACTGGTCAGGCTGGTGAAATCCGCCCTGCGGTTGACTGCCGATGAACAGCAGCGGCTGCTGGCAGAACTTGACCGCGATCCTGCCGCGATTTCTCACGAACCTGACTATGTGCGTGAGCTGAAGTGGTTGCGCGAAAACCGCCATCTCTATCGCGGCCAGCATGTCGCAATCTCTGGTGACAAACTGATCGCGCATGACGCTGACCTCAGTGAGCTTTACCGCAAGATTGACGCTGCCGGAGCCGGGCGAGTCCTGACTGCCTGGATAGAGCCTGAGGATTTCTCCTCGGCAGGATGGGGAGCGTGAAGACTTTCCATTTCTCCACAGTTCTCAGTTACCAGCCGGATGACCGTCAGGGAATTGCCGTCCCCATTTCCCTGAGCGCAGGCGGCAGGACTGTTGATGTGGTTTCTTATCTCGACACCGGAGCCAGCGCCTGTATCTTTCCCCGTGAAATCGGTGAGCGTCTCGGATTGACCATTGAGACCGGGACGGAACGAATCTTTGGCCCGGCCAGTGGCGGAGCAGTGAAAACTTATGGACACAACGTATCCATTGAAATCATCAGTGAAGTGACTTTTTCCTTTCAACTGATGGTCTGGTTTACCAGTCAGCCGAATTTTCAGCGCGCTCTGCTCGGTCGTGAAGGGTGGCTGCACATGATTCTGCTCGGAATTGATCACTATCAGGGCGCTCTTTGTTTCGGTCATCACGATGACCAGTAAGCCATCACCTGAAAAATTTATGAAAGGCATCATTCTGGCAGGCGGGAGCGGAACGCGGTTGTACCCGCTGACTTCGGCCATCAGCAAGCAGTTGCTGCCGGTTTATGACAAACCGACGATCTATTATCCGCTTTCGATTCTGATGCTGGCCGGGATTCGGGAAATCCTCGTCATCAGCACGCCGCGCGATCTGCCGCTGATTCGTGATCTGCTTGGCGACGGTTCACAGATCGGGCTGCGTCTGTCTTACGCCGAACAGCCGCACCCGAACGGCATCGCGCAGGCCTTTCTGATCGGCGCTGAATTTATTGGCGGCGACCCGGTCTGCCTGATTCTGGGTGACAATATTTTTTATGGTCACGACCTCAGCCCGCTGCTGGTTCAGTCGGCGGCGCTCACCGTCGGCGCTCGTGTCTTTGCTTATCAGGTGCAGGATCCTGAACGTTACGGCGTCGTCGAATTCAATCAGCAGGGGCAGGCGCTCAGTCTTGAAGAAAAGCCGAAACAGCCGCGTTCGTCGTGGGCCGTGACGGGGCTTTATTTTTATGACGCGCAGGTCGTCGAAATTGCGCGCTCGCTCAAACCATCGGCGCGCGGCGAGCTTGAAATTACTGATGTCAACCTGCACTACCTTCAGCGCGGGCAGCTTGAAGTTGTGCCGTTCGGGCGCGGCATTGCGTGGCTTGATACGGGCACCTTCGATTCACTGCTGACCTCGTCTGTCTTTGTGCAGACGCTCGAACAGCGGCAGGGCCTCAAGGTCGCCTGCCTCGAAGAGATTGCCCTGACCAAAGGCTTCATTGATTTCGCGCAGTTTCAGCAACTCGCCGCAAAGTACGACAAGAGCAGCTACGGCCTTTACCTGCAGCGCGTCGCTGAAAGTTACGCGCGCGGCGAATTCAGATAAAAGGTAACGATTGGCCACAGAAGACACAGGGATCACGGAAGGAAGCCGGAAAGTCGCCGCATTCAGTCATTCTCTTTCCCCCGTGTTCCCCCGTGTTCCCCGTGGTTAATTTACAGAAAGAAGAATGAAGATCATAAAGACTGAACTGGCCGGGCTGGCGCTGATTGAACTGAAGGTTTACGGCGACGAGCGCGGATTTTTTACTGAGCGTTTTCAGCGCGAGCGGTTTGCTGAAGCCGGGCTGCCGACTGATTTTGTGCAGGACAACCATTCGCGGTCTGCGCCGGGCGTCGTGCGCGGGCTGCATTATCAGCACACTCCGGCGCAGGGCAAACTGGTGGGCGTCGTGCGCGGGCGCATCTGGGATGTGGTTGTTGACATCAGACCGTATTCAGCGACCTTCGGGCAGCACTTTGATTGCGAACTGAGCGACCTCAATGGCCGCCTGCTCTGGATTCCGCCCGGTTTCGCGCACGGTTTCTGCGTGCCCGGCAATGAACCGGCTGATGTGCTTTACAAGGTTGATGTCGTTTACAACCCCGCAGGCGAAGGCGGCATTCTGTGGTCTGACGCGGAACTCGGTATCAGGTGGCCCGTTGAAAATCCGGTCATTTCCTCCCGCGATCAGCAGTTGCAGTCATTCGCCGATTACCGCTGCAACCCGATTGAGTGGCGTGAAGAGCGATAAAGAGGGATGACAGAACAGCCGGGAAGCTTCAGGCCATGGGCGTTAAGTCAGAGCTGTTTGAAAGGAACTCGCATCAACCCCGTAGTAACGAATTTATTCGTTTTGCTTTGAATAATCGTTGCTTCAGAAACAAAACGAATGAATTCGTTACTACGGGGAGCGACCCGGTTCCACCACGAGGCTTGACTTCAGGCCATTAAGTTTCAGGCTGTGTTCAGTTGTTTTTCCGTCTGTTCCGTTCTTTCCGTGTGTTCCGTCATCTCTCTTCTTCTCTCTGAAAGAAAATCATGTGTGGCATAGCCGGGGCGCTTTCACGCGCGGCTGACGAGCGACAGATTATTCCGCTGATCGAAGCGCAGCGGCATCGCGGCCCTGATGCGTGGGGTGTGTGGGCTGATCAGACCTGCGTGCTGGGGCATCGCCGTCTTTCGATCATTGATCTGTCCGAAGCCGGGCGGCAGCCGATGACGAATGATGACGGCTCGGTGTGGATCACTTTCAATGGCGAGATCTACAACTTCCAGGCGCTGCGCGATGAACTCATCAGGTCCGGTTATCGCTTCCGCACGCGCACCGATACCGAAGTCATTATTCGCGCTTATGAACGCTGGGGCACTGACTGCGTCAAACGGCTGCGCGGGATGTTTGCCTTTGGCCTCTGGGATTGCCGACTGAAGCGGCTGTTCATTGCCCGCGACCGCGTTGGCAAAAAGCCGCTCTTTTACACTCAGGCGGCAGGCAGGTTTCTGTTCGCTTCAGAATTGCAGGGGCTGCTCGCTGATCCTGACGTGCCGCGCCAGGTGAATCTGACGGCGATTGACGAATATTTGTCGTGGGGCTATGTGCCTGCGCCGCTGACCGGCTTCAGAGATATTTTCAAGCTGCCGCCCGCGCACTGGATGACGATTGAACCGGCTGAAGACGGCAGCTTCAGCACGCGCATTGAAAGATACTGGCAGCTTGATTACCGCCCGAAGCTGAAGCTCAGCGAAGCTGAAGCCGCCGCCGCGCTGCGCGAAAAACTGACTGAAGCCGTGCGCCTGCGCATGATCAGCGATGTGCCGCTCGGCGCGTTCCTGTCAGGTGGAATTGATTCCAGCGTCGTGGTCGGCCTGATGGCTCAGTTGTCTGATCGCCCGGTCAGAACCTTTTCCATCGGGTTTGCCGAATCCGCTTACGATGAAACCGCCCACGCGCGGCGCATTGCAAAGTTGTGGGGCACCGATCACCAGGAATTTGTCGTTGAGCCGAACGCGCTCGAAATCCTGCCGATGCTGGTCAGGCATTACGGCGAACCTTACGCCGATTCATCAGCCGTTCCGACGTTTTATGTGTCAAAGCTGACCCGCGCCAGTGTGACGGTCGCGCTCAATGGCGATGGCGGCGACGAGAGTTTTGCCGGATACGAACGTTACCTGGGCAACAGCCTGGCTGAAAGGTTCAGCCACCTGCCCGGCAGCGCGCTCGCGGCGCGTGCGCTCAGCGATGTGCTGCCTGATTCGATCAATCCGAAAAACCGCCTGCGCAACATCAAACGCTTTCTCGCAGTCGCCAGGCAGCCGATGGCCGAACGTTACGGGCGCTGGGTTGGCTTCTTTCGTGAAGAGGACAAGCAGCGGCTCTATCGCGGCGAACTGCGCGAAATGCTCGACAGGGCAAGGCCGGTTGCATGGTTCGAGCAGATGTTTCAGGCAGCCGGAGGACTTGATCCGGTGGATGCCACGATGGCCGTTGATGTGCAGTCTTACCTGCCCTTCGACCTGCTGGTGAAAGTTGACATTACTTCGATGGCCAACAGCCTCGAAGCCCGTTCGCCGTTTCTCGACCACGAAGTAATGGAGTTTGCCGCCAGCCTGCCGGTCGGTCTGAAGCTGCGTGGCCGCCAGGCAAAATACCTGATCAGGCGCGCCTTTCCCGACCTGCTGCCGCCTGAAAACGTCAATCGCCGCAAGATGGGCTTCGGCGTGCCGGTCGGTCAGTGGTTCCGCCGCGAACTGCGCGAACTGCTGTGCGATTCGCTGCTCTCCGCAGACAGCCGGACACGCGAATATCTCAATGCCGACGAAGTCGCACCAATGGTCAAAGCGCACATCAACGCTCAGGCCGATCATTCATTCCCGCTCTGGAGCCTGCTGATGCTCGAATTGTGGCTGCGCGATTTCGTGCCGACTGTCGGCGAGTTCAATCAGTCAGACAGCGCAACTGTAAATGTTGTTCGTGCAGCAAGCCTGCCGGTTTCTGTCGGAACAGGCATTTGAAAGACAGCATCAATCTGACCATGAAACATTGATGCCCGGCTCCTTCGTCCGCGGAGCGGACGGCAGAATAAAGCCCCGGATGGAGCGCAGCGGAATCCGGGGAACCGGGCGTTAAATGTCTCAATCCGCGGAGCGGATGACAGAGTTCTGAAGATCATTCATTCAACTGTTCTGTGAAAGGATTTCCAACGCAAAGAGACAAAGAACACAAAGCCGGAACTGGTTGCCTGAAGCGCTCTTTGCTTCTTTGTGTCTTTGCGTTGGAAATGCTTCTTCTGTCGCCCGCTCACGCGGGCTGAAATTTTTCTCTTGCTAAACCCCGGATTCCGCTAACTCTTCATCCGGGGCTTTATTCTGCCGTCCGCTCCGCGGACTCTGATGAACTGTAACCCCGAAAAAATCAGGATAGTCCGCATTATTGATCGTCTCAACATCGGCGGCCCGGCGAAGCATGTGACCTGGCTGACTGCCGGGATGAATAATGATCGGTTCGACACAGTGCTGGTGACGGGTACGGTTCCGCCGGGTGAAGGCGATATGGGCTGGTTTGCCCGCGAAGCCGGGCTTGAACCGCTCGTCATCAGTGAAATGAGCCGCGAACCGGGGCCACAGGATCTGCTGGTCATTGCGAAGCTGGTGCGGCTGCTTTACCGGCTCAGACCTGACGTGATTCATACGCACAAGGCCAAGGCAGGCGCGGTGGGGCGCGTGGCGGCGATGATTTACAAATGGGCTGTGCCTTCGGCGCTGTGGCTGCGCCCACGTCGCTGCGCAATTATCCACACCTTTCACGGACACACCTTTCACAGCTACTTCAGCCCGCTCAAAACGCGGCTGTTTATTCTGATCGAGCGGATGCTGGCGACGTTCGGTACTGACCGGATTATTACCATCAGCGAGCAGCAGCGAGCCGAAATAAATGGCCGGTTCGGGGTCGGAAAATCAGCGCGATTCAGCGTGATTCCACTAGGGATAGACTTTGACGAAATCCGCGAGAAACGTGGTCGGCTGCGCCGCGAATACGGCATCCGTGAAGATGAAGTGCTGATCGGTATTGTCGGGCGATTGTGCGAAGTAAAGAACCACGCCATGTTCCTTGAAGTCTCGGCCCGGCTCAGCCGTGAAGGCCTCAACGCCCGGTTCATCGTGATTGGCGGCGGCCATCTCCAGTCAGAACTCGAAGCGCAGGCCCGGCGTCTGGGCCTGACTGACCAGGTGATCTTTACCGGATTCCGTGAAGATGCGACTGAACTTTACGGCGATCTGGATATTGTCGCGCTGACCTCGCTCAACGAAGGCACTCCGCTGACGCTGATCGAAGGCATGGGCTGCGGGCGCGCAGTCGTGGCCACCGAAGTCGGCGGCGTGACCGATCTGATGGGCGGAAAAGGCGAAACCCGCGACGGCTTCACCGTTCGGGATCACGGCCTGACTGCGCCGAGCCGCGATGTCACTGCCTTTGCTCAGGCGCTGCGCTGTCTGATTCAGGCTCCCGAACTGCGGCAGGCGATGGGCGAACGTGGTCGCCGCTTTGTCAGAGCGCGTCTCTCAAAGGAGCGGCTGATTGGGGATATGTCGGTTCTTTATCAGGAAATGCTCGGATTGGCAGTATCAGTTGAAAGTAGTTCCTCTCAAATGATGGTGGCCGCAGACGAACAGCGGTTCGGCTGAAGCTGCCTGAGTGCCCCCTCAATAAGGAGAGCAGCAATGAAGGTTTTGATTACTGGCGGAGCTGGTTTTATCGGCTCACACCTGGCGGAACGTCACCTGGAACGCGGCGACGAGGTTTATATCATTGACGACCTTTCGACCGGTTCGATTGAGAACATTCAGTTCATCAAATCACATCCCCGCTTTCATTACGTCATTGATACGGTCACGAACGTTCAGTTGTCGGCTGAACTGATTGACCTGTGCGACGTGGTTTACCATCTGGCGGCGGCGGTCGGCGTGCGGCTGATTGTCGAAAGCCCTGTGCGAACGATTGAAACCAACGTGCGCGGCACCGAAACGGTGCTGGGACTCGCGGCCAAGAAACGCAAGCGGGTGCTGGTGGCTTCGACTTCTGAAGTTTACGGCAAGAACAATCAGATTCCGTTCCGCGAAGATCACGACCTGGTGATGGGCGCGACGAACAAGGGGCGCTGGAGCTATGCCTGCTCCAAGGCGATTGACGAATTTCTGGCCATTGCCTACTGGAAGGAAAAGAAAGTGCCGACCGTCGTGGTGCGGCTGTTCAATACGGTCGGCCCGCGCCAGACCGGGCAGTACGGGATGGTGATTCCGAACTTCGTGCGCCAGGCGCTGCGGCAGAAGGACATCACTGTTTTCGGCGACGGTTCACAGAGCCGCTGTTTCACGCACGTTGCCGATGTGGTCGGCGCGCTGATGAAACTGATCGAAAATCCGCAGGCGGTCGGTGAGGTTTACAACGTCGGCAGCGCCAATGAAGTCACGATTCTGCAACTGGCCGAGCGCATTAAGGAACTGACGCATTCCACTTCGCCCATTACCTTCGTGCCGTATGAAAAGGCCTATGAAGAAGGCTTTGAGGACATGCTGCGCCGCGTGCCGAGCATCGAAAAGGTTCACAACCTGATCGGCTATGAACCGAAACACACGCTGGATGAAATTCTCACCAGCGTGATCGAGTACCAGAAGGTGAAACTGGCCGTCAGCGCCAGCACCATTGCCGCTTCGTAATTTTGTCCTGCGCCGTGCAGGAGGCATGAAGGAGCCTGCACTCACTGCTATGAAGTCAGTGATTCATCCGATGAACCGGGTCGCACCCCCGTAGTCACGAATTCATTCGTTCTGCTTCGATGCTGCGATTATTCACGACTGAACGAATGGATTCGTGACTGCGGGAGTGAGCCGGATTCTTCCAGCGGAGTCCTGATGTCATTGCTGTGATTCTGAGTTTCTGACGTTTGACCGCGCCCCAGAGGTTTGACTGCATGCAACTGATCACCGGTTTTCTTGTGACTTTCCTGCTCAGTCTGCTGCTGACGGCAGTGGTGCGGAAGTTTGCTCGTGCGCGTGGCATTGTGGCGCTGCCGCGCAAGGATCGGTGGCATCAGAAACCGACGGCGCTGCTGGGCGGCATTGCGGTGTATGCGACATTTGTGACCGGCTGGCTGGCCTTTGCGCGCGATCAGTGGGAAGCGCTGCCGGTGATTCTGGCCAGCACGGTGCTGTTTGTCATCGGGCTGATTGATGATCTCAAACCGCTCAAGCCTTACATCCGGCTGGTCGCGCAACTGGTGCTGGCGGCGGTGGTGGTTTACAGCGGTCTGGTGCTGCCCTGGACACAGCTTGCAGTCGTCAATGACCTGATCACGATTTTCTGGCTGGTGGGCATTACCAACGCGGTCAACCTGCTCGATAACATGGACGGGCTGGCGGGCGGCATTACCCTGATTTCGTGCGTGTTTCTGGTGATTACGTTCGTGGTCAGCGGGCAGACGAGCGAGGCGATGCTGCCGATACTGCTGGGCGGAGCCGTAGCCGGGTTCCTGGTTTTCAATTTCAATCCGGCGTCAATCTTTATGGGCGATTGCGGCTCGACGTTTCTGGGCTTTGCGCTCGGCGGGCTGGCGCTGCTCAGCGATTATGGCCGCACCCGCAACGTTACGGCGGTTTTCTTTACGCCGGTGCTGATTCTGATGATTCCGATTCTGGATACCTGTCTGGTGACGGTGACGCGCAAACTGGCTGGCCGGTCGGTGGCCCAGGGCGGGCGCGATCACACTTCGCACCGGCTGGTGGCGCTGGGGATGTCGGAGCGGCGCGCCGTGCTGATGCTGTATCTTTTTGCGACCATCTCCGGTTCGCTTTCGATGATGGTGCGCATGCTGCGGCAGGAAGTCATTCTGCTGCTGATTCCGGCCTTTGCGCTGGTCGTGCTTTTTCTGGGGCTTTATCTCGGCAAGGTGCGCGTGTACGAGGAAGGCGCGCAGCCGACCGGAAATGCCATTCTCCGGGGCATCTGGGATTTCACTTACAAGCGGCGCATCTTCGAGGTGCTGCTGGATGTGGTGCTGGTGGCGATGGCTTATTACGGCGCTTACCTGATTCGCTTTGACGGTGAAATGCCCGGCGAACAGATGCAGGTCGTGCTGCGCACGATTCCGCTGGTGATCATCATTCAGTTGCCGTTCTTTCTGCTGATGGGCGTCTATCGTGGCTTGTGGCGTTACACGGGCATTTCTGATCTGATGACGATTGCCTGGTCAGTGCTGGCCGGGACGGTCTTCAGCACTATGACGGTCATGCTGATTTACAATTTCAAGGGGCCGTCGCGCGGAGCCTCGATTCTCTACGGCATGCTGCTGCTGCTGCTGATTGCGGCCAGCCGGTTGTCTTTCCGCATGATTCCGGCCCTGATCGGCAGCCGCACCGTTTTTCGCCCTGATGCCCGTCCGGTGCTGATTTACGGCGCCAGCGACAGCAGCGAAATCCTGATCCGTGAAATTCTCAGCAACCCGGATCACGGCTATCGCCCGGTGGGATTTGTGGATGAAGACAATCGCATGGCAGGCAAGGTCATTCACGGTTACCGCATTTTTGACGTGCAGGAAATGCCTGCCGTGATTCGTGAGCATGGCATCAATGAAGTGCTGATTCCGAGCCTCAGGGTATCTGACAGCCTGCTCGACAATCTGCGCACCCTGGGCGTCAGTCCCAGAAGAATGAACATCAGATTCGAATAGCATTCTCAGCCGGTATCATCGGGTTTCGCTGCGGGGCTGTAATCACTCGCCGCAGCGATTTATTCCCCTCGTCAGTAATTCATCATCAAACGCGCCCGGTGTCTGACCCGTCTCTGTTCAGAGCCGGTCAGGCACTGACCAGCGTGCCGTTATTCTGAAACCAGCCGCCCCCTCCGGTTCTTTATTGACAACGCGGAGCCGATCTGGAAACCTGCGCAGTCAGTTACAGGTAACAGGCAGTGCGGCGTTGCTCTGGTCAGTCAATCCTGTTTTTCCCGCACCCGGATTTGACCGGCGCCTGCCTGCTGATCAGCCTGAAAACAGATTTCGCTCTGGCTTGAAGGAGAACAATTCATGATTTGCCCTGCCTGTGGAGCGGAAGCTCATCGCTCACATTCTCATGGATTCGGTGAAAAGCTGTTCAAGTTTACGAGCGGTTACCGCATCTATCGGTGCCGAAAATGCCAGTGGCGTGGCTGGGTCACGCAGGCGCACCGGGTCAATGTCGTCAACCGGGCGCGAACCTATTTTTATTTCGCGGTGGTGCTGATTCTGACAACACTGCTGGCGCTCTATTACACCAACCGGATTATTGATCCGGGGCCGGTCATTACTCCGCCACAGTAGACCATCGCTGAATTGTAATCCTGACGCCAGGTCGTGGCTCAGCGAGCAAAAAAGAAACCCGCTGCTGAAAACAACAGCGGGTCAAGGCAGAGTACGGAGAGAGAGAATTAAATCGAAATAGTCTGAAGTTCAGAAACTAAGGCTTTTTCCGCCCGTCCTTTCCTTTGTTGTCGCGGTCTGAATTGCGACGGTCATTGTCCCGGCCCTTGTCCTTGTCCCTTTCACGCACGCCCCGGTCAGTCTCTTTCTGACCACGCTCAGGCTTTTTGTCCCTTTCCTGAGCCGGGCTGCTGACCGTCAGCAAAAGCCCCATCATCGTTACCGCTACCAGATTTCTGATCAACTTCATCATAACTGACCCCTCCTTTTTGACTTCGGACGAAACCGCTTGTCCGATCTGATCGAAGGGGGACTGTCAACTGCCTTTCTGCGCATTGCTGCCCATTCCGAAGCCGGGCGGATAGTAGCAGAAAATAACTGTGCTGGCGATTACTCACTAAGAGTGCCGGAAGGTGCTTTCAGTCTGAATAACATTCACCCCGGCTTTCAAACCTCGCCTCGCACCCTGATAATTGGCAACCTCCGTGCCATCGCCAAAACATTGCTGCCTGCGCTCTGGTAATTCGCTAACCCAAGCAGAAACCGCAGTTGCACAATCGGCCTGGAATAATCTCAGATTCCGACAGACTAATGATGTCTGAATGCGTCGGGCTGACCGACGATTTGGGATACCGTTGCTGCTCAGTCAGCCGCGCGTGCGCTGAATGGCCATGTGCGAGTCTTCTGTGACCAGATCAGAAAACCGATAATTCCCATTCCGAGCGTCACCAGCCCTAACAGAATGGCTTTGCTTTCTGAAGTGACAAAGATGAAGATCCAGCCGATCAGCGCAATCAGCACCGGCAGGGGATAAAGCCAGATGCGGTAAGGGCGCGGCATTTCGGGCCGGTTCTTTCTGAGCAGCATCACTGCGAAAACCTGCCCGATGAACTGCACCAGCAGCCGCGTCGTCAGCAGCGCCCCGATGACAAAATCGAGTGGAAACAAACTACAGACAATGGCCACCGCCCCGATCAGCAGCAGCGAAATGTGCGGAAAGTTGTGCCGGGGATGCAGCCGCGCAAAGACGCTGAAAAAATAACCGTCCCGCGCCGCCGCATACGGTATGCGCGAATAACCGAGCAGCAGCGCAAAGACTGAGCCGAAGGCCGTCCACAGAATCAGAAACGTAAAGACGGTAGCGACGCCGGAACCGTAAATCCTTTCCATCATCACAGACACGACAAAAAACGAGAGCGGATTCGGCGGGTCGCTCGGAATGAACTGCCGCCAGGGCAGAATGCCGATGATGGAAAGGTTCGTGGCAAAGTAAATCGCGGCTACCGCGATGACGCTGATGATGACCGAACGGGGAATCACGCGGCCCGGATTTCTGACTTCATCACCGAGGTAGCAGATGTCGTAATAGCCCAGGTAATCATAAACGCCCACGCTCGATGCCGCGCCAAGGCCGAACATCAGCGCCGGTGAAAGATGAAATTCAACCTGCGGGAAGTCAAAGGCGATGGTCGCATCAAATTTCAGCGCACCGGTAATGATGACGGCGGCAGTCGTGATCAGCGTGCCGATCCACAGGCTGACGGTCAGCCTGCCGATGTGGGTAATGCGACGATAGAGCAGCGCAATGTTGATGAGGCCGACCAGCGCCGCCACAATCAGCATTTCGCGGTTGCCCATGCCCTTCCAGACATAACCCAGGTATTGCGCAAAGCCTTTGTACCCTGACGCAATCTCCAGCGGGCCGCTCAGAATGAACTGCCAGATGAACAGAAACGCCATCACCCTGCCGAAAGTCTGATTGCCAAAGGCTTCGCGCAGGTAAACGTAACTGCCGCCCGAACCGGGCATTGCCGCGCCGAGTTCGCTCCACACCATCCCGTCACAAATCACGATCAGCGCGGCCAGCAGCCATCCGGCCATGGCGTAAGGGCCGAGCGGCTGCGCGCCGTACATCGCACCCATCAGCAGCGGAATCGTGATGAACGGCCCGATGCCGATCATATTCGACATATTCAGCGCCGTCGCCTGCAACGTTCCGAAATGGCGCACCAGATGCGGAGCTTCCTGAGCCTGTGCCGATGATTCATTCATAAGCGATAATTCGTGTGAGACTGCGTGATTGCGAGACTTCCTGAAATGCGTTGCGGCGGATGCTGCCACAGTTGTCGGGCCGGGAGCAAATGATCTGATTGCCGGATTGACATTTCCCGGTCTGTTACCCACAATGCGCCTGCTTTGCCCTGCTGAACTCCCTCGGACAGAAAAAGTAAATTGCCTCCTCACCTGAGCGACTGTCACGGATTTTGTGAATGCTGGCAGTCCCGTTACGAACTTCCATCCACAGGAATTGAGTTATGAACCTTGTGCCATTTGCAGGGAAGCTGTCTGCGCTCTTCTCAGGTCGGCGCAGACTGAAAGTTGTCGTCGCTGCTGTTTTTATTCTGGCGCTGATTGCTGGCGGGCTGTTGCGTCAGGGCCGTGTGGCGCACTCACAGGCGGCGCTGCCAACGCTGATGTTTGTGACGCAGCCGCCGTTTGGTTATGACTTCACTTCGGTCAATGCGGTCTTTGGCAATCACAACCCGGCGACCGGCTCGACGCCGCGCGGCGGTGATTTATACATTCGTTACAGCAACGGCACGCTGCGCAATCTGACGGCTGAAGCCGGACTCGGCCTGACGCCGGGGCAGGAAATTGCCGTGCGCGAACCGTCGGTGCACTGGTCTGGCGCAAAGGCGCTGGTGTCAATCGTCATCGGCGGCACGAAGAAGGATGATCTCAATCCGGTTTACTGGCAGATTTACGAAGTCACCGGCATCGCTCAGGGCGAAGTGGTGAAATTCACGAAGCTGCCGCAACCGTCTGCTTACAACAACGTCTCGCCGCTGTATGGCACTGATGACCGCATCCTTTTCACTTCAGATCGCCCGCGCAACGGACAGCGTCTGCTCTATCCGCAGCTTGACGAATATGAATCGCAGCCGACCAACACCGGCATCTGGTCAATGAATGCTGACGGCAGCGATCTGAAGCTGCTCGATCACGCTGTCTCAGGTGATTTCACGCCGACCATTGCGGCGGATGGTCGCCTGATCTTTACGCGCTGGGATCACCTGCAACGCGATCAGCAAAGCGATGAAGGCCGCCTTGCCGCGCAATACGGCGCATTCAATTATGCGGCTGAAAACAGCACGCAGGCGCTCAGCAGCAGCGCCGAAATCTTTCCTGAACTGCGCACCGTGCCGAACGGCACTTACAATCACGGCCACACGATGAACTTCTTTTTCCCCTGGCAACTCAACGAAGACGGCACGGGACTGGAAACGATCAATCACATCGGGCGGCACGAACTGGCGCGTTATTTCAATTCATCGCACGACGGTCTGCCTGAATTCATTCCACCGCAGACGCGCCGCACGACCGACCTTTTTCTGCAACTGAAGGAAGACCCGGCGCGGCCCGGTTATTTTTACGGCACGCGCGCGCCTGAATTCGGCACGCACGCGGCAGGGCAGATCATCGGCCTGCTCGCAAATGAAAACATCGTGGCTGAAAACATGCAGGTTGATTACGTCACCGATCCCGTGACAGCTACAGTTACCGCCGATGGTCAGACGCCGCCTGCGGGCCACACCGGTTTGTTTCGCAATCCGACGCCGCTTTCAAACGGCAGCCTGATTGCCGTGCGCTCGTCTTCGACTTATGCCGACCGCACCAGCGCGGGGCCGTTGTCATCGCGCTATGACTTTCATCTCGTGCGCCTGCAACCCGGCAACGGCGCGACCACATTTGCCACCGTTGCCGAGCGCGTGATTCCCGGCGGCATCGTCAAAACGATTTCGTATTTCGATAACTCGCCGTATCAGGTCGTCACTTACAGCGGCCCGATGTGGGAACTTGATCCGGTCGAAGTGCGCGCCCGTCCGCGTCCGACTAAACACACTTCACCGCTGCCCGATATTGAAAAGCAGATTCTCAGCGCGGAACTCGGCGGGCAGGACGGCATAGACAAACTCAAAGCCTTTCTCGAAGCGCGCAACCTGGCGCTCGTTGTCAGCCGCAACGTCACGCGCCGCGCTGACAAGCAGCAGGATTTCAATCTGAAGATTTTCGGCAGCAGCACGCAGACCGCCGAAACCGGAGCCACGCCGGTTGAAGTCGCCTGGATGCAGTTTTATCAGGGCGATCAGATTCGCAGTTACAGCAAATATCGCAACGGTGTCGGACGCCGCCCCATCGCGCAACTGATGCACGATGGCCTGCTGCCTGCGGTGGCCAGTGCTCCGGCTGCAAGCGTGCAACTCGGCGCTGACGGCAGCATGGTGGCGCTCGTTCCGGCTCGTCGCGCGCTGAGCTGGCAGATGACAAAACAGAACGGCGATCCGGTCGTGCGTGAACGGTACTGGGTGACGTTTGCGCCCGGTGAAATGCGTTCCTGCACCAACTGTCACGGCGTCACGCCGAATGATGTTGTGCTGAAACAGCCTGCGCCGACCAATCCGCCGCAGGCTTTGCGCGACCTGGCGCGCTGGCTGAAGGCGACTTATCCGAAAGCAGGCGTCACCAGCCCGGCGGCAACTGTTTCAGCCGCGAGTTATGCCGGAACCGAAATCGCGCAGGATTCAATCGTCTCAGCCTTCGGTGTCAGCCTGGCTGCGTCGGTGCAGAGCGCAACGTCGCTGCCGCTGCCTTCATCACTGGCCGGAACGACAGTCACGATCAAAGACAGCACGGGAACCGAACGCGATGCGCCGCTCTTTTTCGTGTCGCCCGCGCAGGTCAACTATCAGATTCCCGCAGGCACCGCGCCCGGCGCAGCCACGATCACAATCAACAGCGGCGATGGCGCAGTGGCGACCGGAACAGTTTCCATCGTGCCGGTTGTGCCGTCGCTGTTCACCGCCGATGCCAGCGGAGCCGGACTGCCAGCAGCTTTTGTGCTGCGAGTCAGAGGCAGCGCACAGACCACAGAATCAGTGGCGACCTTTGACGCCGCGCAGGGCAGATTCGTGCCGGTCAGAATTGACCTCGGCCCTGACACCGATCAGGTTTTTCTGGTGCTGTTCGGCACAGGCTTCCGTCATCGCGGAACGCTTGCAGGCGTGAACGTGAAAGTTGGCGGCGCGAATGCTGAAGTGGCTTTTGCGGGAGATCAGGGCAGCTTTGCCGGACTCGATCAGCTCAACGTGAAAATTCCGCGCAGCCTGATCGGTCGCGGCGAGGCTGATGTCACTCTGACCGTTGACGGCAAAGCTGCCAACACCGTCAAAGTCGTGATCAAATAAGCCGGCAGGCTGCTTATGACATCTTCACACCACTGATTCCTGAATCCTGATCCCTGATTCCTGTCACTGAAAAAAGGAATCAGAAATCAGGAATCAGGAATCAGGCAGGAAAGAACGCGGCAGGCAGTTTATCCGCCGAATGTCACCCTCGTGCGATTGGCGGTGATGCCGTTGACGATGATTTCAACTTCGACATCGCCGCTGTTGCGCAGGGCTTCCTGTAATTTGACGTTGAGCTGATCGAGACCTTCAAAGCCTGATTGCGCTCCGGCGTATGAAATGGTGCAGGTCACGCCGTTGATGCGAACCTGCACGTCACCGAGCGAAGCGCGCCCGCGCAGGCCTGTGCCGAACAGCACCAGCCACGTCGGATGATCAATCGTGCCCACGCTGATCGGTTTGGCTGTGCCGTCAAGACTGCCCACCGTCTGGTAATAAACGCCGTCCTGTGTTGTCAGCCCCGCCGCGACGCCTGCGCCATTGGCCTGCATTGTGAAGATGCCGGGCTGCGCCGTGCCGACATTGACCACGCCGGACTGCGTGCTGCCGTCGGCGCTGTAAACCACAACCCGCACCGATCCGGCAGGCACGTTGTCAGGGATGATCAGGTTGATCTGCTGCGGCGAGACAAACAGCAGCTTCGCGTCAATGCCGTTGACCTGCACGCGCGTATTGCCGAGCGTCACGGGCAGCGGGCGATTGAATGCCGTCAGCGTTTCGGTCGTCAGATTCGAGCCGAAAACCGCCGCGATTGAAGACGGCGCCACCGCATCAGCAAATGACGCGGCATTGACGATTTTCATCGTGGCGCTGGTCACGCATTTGTCGCAGGGGAATGAGTGCGGCAGCATCCCTGTCGTCAGCGTCGAGCAGCGCGTGCCGTCTTTCATCACCTGAATGATTTCGTAGGAAGCCGCGAAGTCGCAGCCCTGCAGGTCAGAGTAACCGTTGGAATTGGCAGGCAGATTATTGGCGATCACTTCCTTGTAGCGTTTCAGCTCAAAGTGATCAATCAGCGAAGTCGAAGCGCCGGGCAGCCACAACAGCCGCAGCCCCGAACAGGAATTGACGAAGCCCTGATAAGTCGGCGGATTGCAGGTCGCTGCGGCTGCCGGACGCAGACTGATCCAGCCGATCAGCAGGCTCAGAAAAATACAGGTGAAACAGGCCACCAGCAGCAGCCAGTTGATGATGCGGTCTTTATTGGTGCGCAAACGGTGAGTCGTGGCGCTGAGCGCGCCGAGAACGAAGATTCTGACTGACATCTTTCCCTCCGGTAATTCAGAAAATGGGTTAAGGGTACTGAGGTTGTGAGGGCAACGGTTGCTCCAGGACAAAGAGGGACAAACGGATGCACAGACACTCGTTCCCACCATGTCTGCCATCGCTGACTGATTTGTTCCGGGGCTTCAGGATGATGAGGAAAAAGGGCAGCGAACGTGAGGCAATGGCATTCGCTGATCGAACGGCAGGTTAGCTGAGTTGAACCGAAACATCAAGCCCCTGACCGGCGCATTAATCATTGCCCGCGTCACAGGCAGTTCAGCCGGTCTTGCGCCGAAGCAGGCACAGGTTCTATCGTGAGCGCGCGCGTTCAGCGACGGCTTTGCAGAAAAAGATATTTCCCACACAAAGCCACCCGAAGATTCACAAAGATCAGACAGCCTGAACAGGATGTGCGGGATGATTAAGCTGAAACCCTGACCACCCTGACAAAAATTCTTCGTGGCTTCATGGAAAAACACTTTCCCGGATTCAGGATTCAATCGCAGATAACCTATGAAACGTTTTGCCCGAATCAGCGGCACAGGCTCATCCGTGCCGGAAAAAGTTCTGACCAACGACGACCTCAGCCGGATGCTTGGCGAAGACATTAACGAATTTGTTGCAGGTGTCATCGGCATCCGCGAACGACACATTTGCAACGATGACGAAAGCACGGCTGATCTGGCGGTCAACGCCGCGCGCCACGCGCTTGAATCGGCTGCGCTCAGCCCTGAACAGCTTGATCTGATCATTCTGGCCACCGACACGCCCGAATACATTTCGCCCGCGACTTCATCCGTCGTGCAAAGCCGCCTCGGCGCAATCAATGCTGCGACTTTCGATCTCAACTGCGCCTGCGCGGGTTTCGTGACGGCGCTCGACACGGCGACGAAATTCATCATCGCGGATGAACGTTATCAGCATGTCCTGGTCATCGGCGCTTATGCGATGAGCAAATATCTGAACTGGAGCGACAAGAAAACCTGCACGCTCTTTGCCGATGGCGCGGGCGCAGTCGTGTTGCAGGACGGTCACGAGAGTCCCGGTCTGCTGGCGTCTGAACTGGCCGCCGATGGCCGCTATTACGCGCATATGGGCATTTACGCGGGCGGCGCAAAACATCCGCTCAATCCGGCTCATCGCACCGAACGCGAACAGGTGCTGGAATTCGTGCAGAAAATTCCTTCGAGTTTCAATCTCGAACGCTGGCCCGCGATGATTCGCAGCGTGCTTGAACGCAGTCATCTGACACTCGATGATGTCAGCCTGTTTTTCTTCACTCAGCTCAATCTCAGCACGATCAGAACCGTGATGGAAACGCTTGGTCAGCCGATGAGTAAAGCTCACACGATTATGGACAAGTGGGGTTACACCGGCTCGGCCTGCATCCCGATGGCGCTCGATGACGCAGTCAGACAGGGCCGCCTGCACGCAGGTGATGTCATCGTGCTGTGCGGTTCAGGCGGCGGCGTGGCGATGGGCTGCCTGGCTTTCAGGTGGACAAAATAACTGAGTGCAGAGATTCACCGCAAAAGGCGCAAAACGCACAAAGGGAAGTGATTGAGCAGTGAAGTCCGACAAGCTGCCAGCATCAGGTTTGAATTACGCCTCACCGGTTTGCGCCTTTTGCGCTTTTTGCGGTGAATTTCCTGTTGGACAGGTCGTGCGCGATGCGTGAAAGATTCACACTCGACCGTGAACAGAACATTCTGTTCATCAACTTTGCCGGGCTGCGCATTGAGAGCCGCGAGCAGGTTGATGAAATGGCGCAGTGTGTGCGCGCCGCTTATGAAGCGCAGGGTCGCCGCATCTATGCCGTCGCCGATTATGAAGGCACCGAGATTGCTCCTGAAATCATTGATTATTACGGCGAACGCATCAAGGAACTGCACGACCGTTACGGCATTGCGACCGTGCGTTATTCATCGAGCGGCCTGACGCGGTCGGTGCTGCGTTATCTGGGCGCGGCGAAGGATCTTGAATCGAACACCTTTGCGACGCGCGAAGAGGCTATTCGTGCGATTCAGGAGATTGAAAATCAGCTCAGGTCTGAAACCGCTCAGTCGGCGTGGTCATCGCTTGACCCGCGCCGCAGCCTGACTGGCAAACTGCTCGCTGGCTGGCTGCTCGCGGCTGCTGTGCTGATTGCGCTGACGGCACTTTTATTCAACGCTTCAACTGACACGCAACCGACACGAATTATCGCTGCCGCAATGCTGCTCGTGTTTGTCGTGAGCGCGACTTTCACCGCGCTGCTGCTGCACGTCAGAGTGCTGCGCCCGATGCGACGGATGGAACGCATGACGCGGCAGCTTGTCACCGGCAGTCATTACGATCCGGTCACTGTGCCGGGCCGCGATGAAATCAGCCATCTGGCTGCCGCGCTGAACGAAACCGCCGAACAGTTGCGCGGCGACATCGAACGCCTGAGCGGGCTTTATCACATTTCGCTGATGATCGGCACGGGCACTGATGTCAGCCGCATCTGCGAACTGCTGACGCGCAAGATTGCCCGCCTGCTCGGCGCTGAAATGTGCATGATCCTGTTCTATAACGAGCGCGAACGGCAGCTTTACGCGCAACTGCCTGGTTACGGCGTCAGCGATGAAACGCTCGGCAGGCTGCGGACTGGTCTGGATGAGCAGAGCATCGTCACCTTTGTTCTGAAAAGCGGCGAGCCGTATCTGACCAACCATGCGGCGGCTGACCCGCACATCAGCCGCGCTGCCGCTCAACTGCTCGGTGTGCGTGAAATGCTGGCCGTGCCGCTGCAGGCTGGTGAACGCAAACTCGGCGCGCTGGCCGTGATGAACAAAAGCGGCGGGTTTCTCGAAAAGGACAGGCAACTGGTCATGATCTTTGCGTCACAGGCCGCGCAACTGCTGGCCAACGCGCAACTCTTCGATCAGGTGATTATGGCTGAACGCCTGGCCGCAGTCGGTGAACTCGTGGCCGGTGTCGCGCACGAAGTTCGCAATCCGCTCTTTGGCATCACGACAACTCTGAGCGCGCTTTCGCGCAGGCTTGAAGACCGCGAAACCGTCCAGCCATTTCTGGCCGTCATCAACACCGAAGTTGATCATCTCAATCACCTGATGGAACAACTGCTCGAACACAGCCGCCCGCTCAGGTTTGAAGCCGCTCCGTCAGACATCCGCGAAGTGATTCACGAAGCCGCCACTGAACTCAGACCGCAGGCCGAGGCCAGGCATGTCGCGCTGCTCTGCGATTGCGCCGCTGCGCCGAAGCTGCGCTTTGACCGGCACAAAATGCACGGAGTCTTTGCCAACCTGCTTGAAAACGCGATTCAGCATACCGCGCCGGACGGGCAGGTGAAGGTGGCCATCGCCGCTTCAGCGAGCGATCCGGGCAGGCATCTGCAAATCGAAGTCAGCGACACCGGCGCAGGCATCGCGCCCGAAAACATCGGCAAAATCTTTGAGCCGTTCTTTACCACGCGCCCGAAAGGCACCGGCCTGGGACTGGCCATCACCCGCAAAACCATTCACGATCACGGCGGCACGATTACTGTCCACTCTGAGCCGGGTCAGGGAACCTCGTTCCTCATCAGCCTTCCGTGTGAATCAGGTGTGCTGGCAGACTGAGGACAGCACAGCGACGCAATGACGGCAATGGAGTACAATCGCTCGCAGAAGCGAGGTGGAAATTATGGACAAGGCCTATGTTGAAAAACGTGACGGGGGGTGGTGGGTAATGGGCACACGAGTTTCGCTGGATTCGATTGTCTGTGCCTTTCGGCGTGGCGCTTCGCCTGAAACCATCAGAAGCAGCTTCCCGGTGCTGACCCTCGAACAGGTTTACGGCGCGATCACCTTCTATCTGTCAAGGCAGTCAGAGATTGATGAATACCTGCGGCAGGCGGAGGAAGAATACGAAGCCGCGCGGCGCGCCAGTCACGAGCAGTTGCAACGTGACAATCCTGAACTCATGGCAAGATTGATCAGAGCGAAGGATGAAACTCGTCTGGCACAGTAATGAAAATAAAATTTCAGGCTGACTATGATTTCAATGGCGAAGTTGCTGATGGTCTGCTGCGCCGGGAAGCGGCCATTGATCTGCAATCAGGTCACGCCGCAGGCCTGAAAGGAGTGCCCGATTCAGAAGTCCTGGCAGGAGCCGCAGACGAAGGGCGCGTTCTGATTACTCACGATCACCGCACAATGCCACAGCATTTTGCTGAATTCATTTCGCGCCACGAAAGCCCCGGCGTTTTCATCATTCCGCAGCACCTCAGCATCAGTGAAGCAATAGAGGAATTGCTGCTGATCTGGTCAGACTCGGAGGCAGAGGAGTGGCGCAACTGCATCCTTTATCTTCCACTGTGAATGCCAGGGCTGGAGATCGTTGCTGGCTGAGGAGGATTGACCAGGCGCGCAGGCGCTGACACGGTAATGGCTGTGACTGAAGACAAAATTCTGATTGTTGACGATCAGCCTTCGGTGCGTTTCGGGCTGCGCAATCTGCTGGAAGCCGAAGGCTGGCGCGCGTTTGAAGCTGAGAACGGGCAGCAGGCGCTCTCGATTATCACTGAACAGTCGCCGCAACTGATTCTGCTTGATCTGCGGCTGCCTGACACGAGCGGGCTTGAGCTGCTGTCGCGCATCAGGGCGATTGATGATGAAGTGCCGATTATCATTCTGACTGCGCACGGCACGATTGAAGCGGCCATCAGCGCGCTCAAAAATGGCGCAGAGAATTTTCTGACCAAGCCGTTCGATCCTGACAGTCTGCTGATTCTGATCAACCGGACGCTCGAACAAAGCCGCGTCCGGCGCGAACGTTTTCTGCTCGGCCTCGCCCGCGAACAGGTCGCCGCCGAATACTTTCCTGGTCAGAGCGACACCATCAAACGCATTCACGCAACGGTTGAAAAGCTGGCCTCTTCTGATACGACGGTGCTGTTGCAGGGCGAGACGGGGACGGGCAAGGGAATGGTGGCCAATCTGATTCACCGTCTGAGCGAGCGCAGCGAAAAGCCATTCGTCGCCATCAACTGCGCCGGGCTGAGTCGTGAGCTGCTTGAATCCGAGCTTTTCGGCCACGAAAAAGGCGCCTTCACCGGCGCGGTCAGCACCAAGTCCGGCCTCTTTGAACTGGCACATCAGGGCACGATCTTCTTTGATGAAATTGCCGAGATGGAACCGGCCATTCAGGCGCGGCTGCTGAATGTGCTGGAGCAAAAACGATTCCGTCGCGTCGGCGGTGTGCAGGAAAAGGAAGTCGCCGTGCGCATCATCGCTGCCACCAATCGCCACCTGCAAAGCGAAGTCAAAGGCGGGCGCTTTCGTGAAGACCTGTTTTACCGGCTGAGCGTCATGCCGATCACGCTGCCGCCGCTGCGCGAACGCCGCGAGGATATTCTGCCGCTCGCCGCGCATTTCATCGCGCACTTCAATCAGAAACTCAACCGCCGCATCGAAGGGCTGACCGCAAAGGCCGAAGCGCTGCTCGTCGCTTATCAGTGGCCGGGCAACATCCGCGAACTGCGCAACATCATCGAACGCGCCATGATTCTGTGCAGCGGCGACCGCATTCACGCGAGCGATCTGCCCTTCGGCAGCGCCACCGCTGAAAGCGAAAGCCGTGACGAATTTCTTTCGCTCGAAGAACTCGAACGCCTGCACATCGAACGCGTCTTTGCCGCCACCGGAAAGAACCTCAGCCGCACTGCCGAAATTCTCGGCATCACCCGCACGACCCTTTACAACAAACTGCGCCGCTATCAGCCAGAGCAGGAGTAACAATCGAGACTGAACATTCTTCATTCTCAACTATCCATTCTCAATTACTCGTCAGAAGCTGAACTGAGATCGGCAAAAGAATGGAGAATGGATAGTTGAGAATGAAGAATGTTCCTGTTCAGAAAATAAACATCGCTGCGCGCGGCTGCTTAAAATCTGAACAGCCGCATGCAACTTTCTGCCTTCTCGTCTGCTGCCGCCGCACAGCATAAACTCAGGCCATCAGCCATTTACCGATTGCCTGGTTTCAGTTGTGCCGCACCTTCTGATGACGGAACAGGCCTTGCACTGATGATCGCCAGCTTTGCGGGAAGTTTCACTGACTGAAGTTTGCATTCGACAAACCATTCATCATTCACCAACCCGAAGGAGAGCAAGGATGAGCACCAGAAACGGAGCAGCCATTGTCCTGTCATTTTGTCTGTCACTTCTTTTCAGCCTGTCAGCTTTTGCGCAGAGCCAGACGACCGGACGCATTGCCGGAACAGTCAAAGACGAAAAGGGCGCAGTCATCGCAGGCGCTGAAATCAACCTGAGCAGCCGTGCGACCAGCGACACCCGCACGGCGACGACTGATGCCGAAGGCAACTATTCACTGCCGCTGCTGCCGCCGGGCGTTTATCAGGTCACGATCAAGGCCACCGGATTCAAGCGCGCGACTTTTGATAACGTCAGAGTCGTGATTACTGAAACCACCGTCATCAATGCTGAACTGAAAGTTGGCGCAGTGACTGAGGAATCGCTGACCGTCACCGCTGCGCCGCCGCTCGTGCAGACCGAAGGCGCACAGCTTGGCCGCGTGGTTGATTCGCGGGCGCTGACTGAACTGCCGCTCGCCACGCGCAACTTCACTCAGATTCTTGGTCTGTCACCGGGCGCGGCGACTTATCTGCCCGATCACACGGCGGTCGGGCGCAATTCGCAGAACATCTCGGTCAACGGCGCGCGCGTGACGAACAATAATTTTCAGATCAACGGCGTGGATGCCAATTCGATGGGAACCAACTCTGCGCCTTCGCTCTCGGTTCCTGCGCCCGAAACGATTCAGGAATTCAAGGTGCAGACTTCGCTCTATGACGCGACGTTCGGACGTTCGGGCGGCGGCAACGTGCAGGCCGTGACGAAAAGCGGGACGAATGAATTTCACGGCGCGGTTTATGAATACTTCCGCAATGACGCGCTCAATGCCAACAGCCCTGTGCTGAAGGCCGCGAATGTCAAACGGCCTGTGCTGTCACGCAATGTTTTCGGCGGCACGATGGGCGGCCCGGCCATCAAGGACAAGCTGTTTTTCTTTTTGTCGTATCAGGGCATGCGCGAGGACAACGGCGCTTCACCCATCAATTCGCTGACTTCAAACGTGCTGGTCGCGCCGGGGCTGACCGATGATCGTTCCGAAGCGACACTGCTCAAGACCTTTCTGCCGACGGCTCCAACGGGCACGCGCATCAATCCGACCGCGCTGGCGCTGCTCAATACAAAGCTCGGCAACGGGCAGTACCTGATTCCGACCCCGCAGGCCAGCGGGCGTTATTCAGGCTCGGCCATCTCGAAGTTTCAGGAAGATCAGTTCAACGTGAATTTTGATTTGAAGCCCGGTGAAAAGGATTCGCTCGCCTTCAAATTCTTTTTCTCAAACGCGCCGCAGACGCTGGTGCTGCCGAGTTTTCTGGGCGGCGGGCCGAACGTGCCGGGCTTCGGCAACTTTCAGAAAAACAACAACCGGCTGGCGACGGTGCAATACACGCGCATCTTTTCACCGAACCTGTTGAATGAAGCGCGCATTGGTTACAACTTCATTCGCGTTGATGCGTTTCCGCAGGAGCCGGTCAACGACGCTGACATCGGCATCAAACGTGCCAATGCCGCTGAGTTTCCCGGTCTGCCGCTGATTCGCATTGCGGCGGCGGCGGGCGGCATCGTCATCGGCACTTCACCGACAATTGACGTAAAGGCGGTTGCGCCTTCGACGACGCTGGCCGACACGCTGTCAATCATCAAAGGCAAACACACGATTCGCACCGGTGTTGAATTTCGCTACAACGAAAACAACTATGTGTTGAATTTCTTCACGCGCGGGCAGATTGATTTTCTCAGCTTTCCGGCCTTCCTGCAGGGGCAGGCATTCGTCTCGGTTTTTGGCAGCGGCCTTGGCAACCGCAGCCTGCGGGCGCACGATTACAATTTCTTTGTGCAGGATGACTGGAAGGTGAACAACAAACTGACGCTCAACCTGGGGCTGCGTTATGAACTCGACCTGCCGCCGTATGACACGCGCGGGCGCATCACGACCTTTGATCCGGCGCTTTACAAACCGCGTCCGCTCGCAGTTGGCGGCGTGCCGATTGGCCCGCCCATCGGCGGATTCGTCCAGGCAGGCAACGTGACGCAGACTTACGATTCGCCCGACATTCCGAATGTTGACAAGCGCGTCGTCAACAGCATTGACCCGAACAATTTTGCGCCGCGTGTCGGCTTCGCTTATTCGCCGCTCGAATCCGGGCGGCTGGTGCTGCGCGGCGGTTACGGCGTGTTCTATTCGCGCACTTCATTTCAGTACGTCACGCTCAACGTGATTGTGCCGCCGACTTATGTGTTTGGTGCGCGGGTTGGCGTGCCGACGCCGATTCCGTTTTCTGATCCGTTCTTTGCGGCTCCGCCACAGTCGGCATTTCCGACGCTCGTGCCGGGAGTGGCGCTGTCGGGAACGGTCTTTGATCGCAACATTCGGACGCCTTACCTGCATCAGTACAACGCGAACGTGCAGTATGAACTTTTCAGAGACTGGCTCTTTGAAGCCGCATACGTCGGCACACGCGGCCTGAATCTGTTCCGTCAGGTGGCGATCAATCAGGCGCGGCTGGCAAGCGCGCAGAATCCGATCACGAATGATGTGACCGGCGCGGTCATCAACACGACGACTCCGGCCAATGCCGCGCTGCGTGCGCCGTTCTCAGGCGTGTCAACCAACGGATTCTTTCAGAACCAGTCAACCGCGCAGTCTTCGTACAATTCATTGCAGGCCAGTCTGACCAAACGATTCTCAAAAGGCGTGCAGTTCCTGGCTTCGTACACTTACGCCAAATCAATTGACAACGCTTCGGGGCAGGGCGGCGGCGCGGGAACCATCGGCGTGCTCAACCCCGGCGCAGTCGGTGAAACCAGCACGGTGCTGGGCAATCAGCTCAACAATCGCGCCAATCGCGGCGTTTCTGATTTTGACCGCACGCACCGCTTTGTGCTGAGCGGCCTGTGGGATTTGCCGAGTCCGGCTTTTGCGAAGGATTCAAAAATCGGTCGCGCCCTTCTGGCTGACTGGCAGGTGGCCGGAATCGTCACTGTGATGTCAGGACTGCCGATTGACATTGTGGACACCGGCGCAGGTTCGTTTTACGGTTTGTCGGGCGGCAGCAATCCGCTCGCGCGTCCGAACTTTGCCGCAGGCGCAACGGCCAGCTCGGCGCTCAGCGGTGTGCCGAGCGGATACTATTTCAATCCGCTCGCGTTCGCTCGCCCGAACGTCGCGGCGGGGCAGGCGATTCCGAGTACGGGCGGTTCGGTTGTGGCTGGCGCGGCAGGCACTGACATCGGTTCAATCGGGCGCAACATTCTGCGCGGGCCGCATCAGAAGAATACCGATTTTTCAGTCATCAAACGCTTTCACGTGACTGAAGCGAAGACCTTTGAATTTCGCGCCGAGTTTTTCAATCTCTTCAATCAGGTCAACCTGGCGAATCCGATCAGCGATCTGAACGCCGTCGTGTCATCGGGCGGGAGCCTTGACGCAGTCACCGGCGCAGTCGTCAATCCCGGTTCGTTCGGGCGCATCATTTCGACCACGAACAATCCGCGCATCATTCAGTTCGCGTTCAGATTCAATTACTGAAGAGAGGCGACGGAACAGGCGGAAATAACGGAACAGACAAACCAGTGTCAGAATCTTTCCGTGTGTTTCTTCATTTCCGTGTGTTCCGTCATTCTGCTGACTGATCTGAAGGAGATGGCATGTACGTCAGAGACTGGATGGCGCGGCGTGCTGCGGTGTCGCCCGACAAGACTGCGATCATTGAGGCCGCAACCGGAGCCGCGCTGACTTATCAGCAGTTGAATGAACGCGCCACGCGGCTGGCGAATTACTGGCGCGATCAGTGCGGCGTGGGCAGCGGCGACCGCATCGCCGTGCTGTCAATGAATCGCACCGAAGTCCTCGAAGCTTTCTTTGCCGCTGCCAAACTGACCGCCGTTCTGGTCCCGCTCAATTACCGCCTCACTCAGCCTGAGCTTGAATACATTCTCAGCGACTGCGAACCGCATCTGCTGCTTTACGAAAATGAATTTGCGCCGCTCCTCACGGGCCTGCGCGCGCGCGTTGCCATCAGCCATTACCTCGCGCTGGATGATTCATCCGCTGACCAGAATTATTCAGAGGCGCTCGCGGCAGCTTCGACTGAACCTGTGATGGCTGACGGCTTCGACGCTGAAATGCCGGTGCTGATTATTTACACGTCCGGCACGACGGGCCGACCGAAAGGCGCGCTGCTTTCGCACCGGATGATTACGTGGAACTCGATCAACACGCATTTCGGCTGGGATCTGACTTCCGATGACATCACGACCGTTCACGCGCCGCTCTTTCACACGGGCGGGCTGAATGTGGTGACGCTGCCGCTGCTGCATTGCGGTGGAATGGTGGTGATGCTGCGCAGCTTCGATCCGGCGCAGGTGCTCGAAGCGATTGAGCGATACCGCTGCACGGTTGTCTTCGGCGTGCCGACGATGTTTCAGATGATGCTTGAATCGGCGCGCTTTGCGACGAGCGATTTCGGTTCGCTGCGCTTTTTTATTTCCGGCGGCGCGCCGTGCCCCGTGCCGCTGATCGAAGCTTATCAGCAGCGCGGAGTCTGTTTCACGCAGGGCTTTGGATTAACCGAAGTCGGGCCGAACTGCTTCAAGCTTGAAATTCGTGATTCGGTGCGCAAGGCCGGATCAATCGGCCTGCCGAGCTTTCACAGCGCGGCGCGCATCGTGGATGAAAAGGGAAATGATGTCCCGCGCGGCGCAACCGGCGAACTGATTCTGAAAGGGCTGCACGTCTGTTCGGGTTACTGGCGCAACCCTGAAGCGACTGCCGCTGCGTTGCGCGACGGCTGGTTTCACACGGGCGATCTGGCGCGGCAGGACGACGAAGGATATTTTTACGTTGCCGGTCGCGTGAAGGACATGATCATTTCGGGCGGCGAGAATATCTATCCGGCAGAAGTCGAAGCCGTGCTGCACGCACATCCGTCCATCGCTTCCGCCGCAGTCTTCGGCCTGCCGGATGCAAAGTGGGGAGAAACACCAGTCGCGGCCATCATCAGCCGCGACCAGATGACCGAAGCGGCAGTGATCGGTTTCTGTCAGGACAAACTGGCGCGCTACAAAATTCCGAAACGCATTTTCTTTATGACTGAATTCCCGCTCTCGGCTTCAGGCAAAATTCTCAAACGCGAAATTAAAGAGAAGATTGAACGGGAATCGCAGGGCTGAAGACTGCAAAGTGACTGGGAACGTTGTTCCGCAGTTCCAGCATCAGCGCAATGGCATTAAGTTAAGCAGCAGAGAGATGACGGAACAGACGGAAATAACAGAACACACGGAACAGATCAGACCTTGTGCCGTTCTGCTTCCGTGTGTTCTGTTATTTCCGTCTGTTCCGTCATCTCTCTTCCTGTCCTGCCCCGGCTTAACTCAACGCCGCTGAGCTAAAGCTGGAGATGCGGAACACCGTGTCATCCGTGTTCCATTTTTATTCACCGAATACGCTGCCGATGTTGATGCCGCCGCCCGATGACTGGGTGGGGAAGAATGGTTTGAGGATTCCGGCAAATGCCATCAGATTGCGCGTCTGAATCAGAATTTCGCCGGGGCCGGTGAATTCTGAAACGATCCCTTCGCCGCTGAGCATGCTGCGGAACCAGCCTGATTGCGCGGCCTTGCGCAGCGTGTAAGGCATGTGGCCTTCCCACGCGACCAGATGGCCGGTGTCAACCACGTAACGTTCACCGTAACCGAGCCGCTTGCGATAGATCGCCCCGAATGACGAGACGAGCAGCAGCCCCGTGCCTGACACCTGCAGCACAAACAATCCTTCGCCGCCGAAGAATGTCTTTGCGCCGCCCCACCTCGTATCCACGACCAGCCCGACATCGCCTGCGAGATACGAACTCGACTGCACAAAAAAGACCTGATTGTTCATTTCAAGCGCCGCAATGTCGCCCGGCGCAGGCGGCGCAAGCGTGACTTCACCGGGGCCGCCGCGCGCGGTGAAAGTTGAAACGAAAGCCGATTCGCCGCCAACCGCGCGTTTGAGCGCGCCCATCAGCCCGCCCTTCATCTGCGACTGCAATTCAATATTGGCCGACATTGAAACCATCGCGCCCGCTTCAGCCAGGATCGAGGCTTCGGGTTGCAGTTGCAAAACGGCCAGCGAAAAAGCCGGCTGGTGCTGCACCTCGTATTTATAACCGCGCCCCATCCCGCGCGAATCATCATCAATTCTGAAACCGCCTGCCGCTGCGCCCTGTGGCGGCGGTGGCGGCGCGGCAGCCTGAGTCGGCGTTCCGCAGTAAGTGCAGAACTTCGAGCCGGGGGCAATAACGTTGTGGCACTGTGGACAATTCATTGGATCAGCTCCTTTCAGTGAATGAAAAAAGTTTTGATGACTGTCGGGTAATTTACGTGGACGGGCGCATTAGATCAATTACCCTGACAGGATGAATGAATTGATTCTGACGCGGCTTGACACTGCCGGTCATCAGCAGGAACAATCAGGCGCATCGTTTTCAGTGGTCATCAATTCCAATCCATACCGGAGCAAAATCAATGAGCGCAACTCCCCATACTGATTTGCAGGCCAGCGTGAAGGCTGCGCGTGAGGCGCTTGATGCGTGGACGCGTGAAGTTGTCGAGTGGCATTTCAATCCCGACACGGGAACGCCGTACTGGCTGGAGAAGGCAAAGACGCTGGATTTCGATCCGCGCCGCGACATTCAGACTTATGACGATCTGGATCAGTTCGGCTTCTTTCAGGACGACGATCTGCGCGGCGGCCCCGTCCGGCGCTGGGTGCCGAAGGCTTACGCTGACAAACCAATTTACGTTTTTGAAACGGGCGGCAGCACCGGCGTGCCGAAATCACGCACCGCGTGGCAGGACTTTCGGATTGATTACGAGCAGTTCAGCGGGACGCTGCCAGACCAGTATTTTCCGAAAGGCGCTGACTGGCTGATGCTCGGCCCAAGCGGCCCGCGCCGCCTGCGCCTTGCGGTTGAGCATCTGGCGCAGTTTCGCGGCGGCATCTGCTTCTGCGTTGATCTCGATCCGCGCTGGGTCATCAAGCTGATCAAGTGGGGCGAGATGCAGATGATGGAACGCTACAAACAGCACGTCATCGAACAGGCGCTGACCATTTTGCGCGCCCACGATACGGTCAAATGTATGTTCGCTACGCCAAAACTGCTGGAAGCATTGTGCGAGAAAATCTCGCTCAAAAAAGCGGGCATCACCGGCGTCTTCTGCGGCGGCACTGAAATGACGCCACAATTTCACCGCTTCGCCGTCGAAGAACTGCTTGGCCCGGATATTTATTTCGCGCCGACCTATGGCAACACGCTGATGGGCCTGGCCACGCACAAGCCACCGGCACCCGAAGACAACTGGGCAATCATTTATTACCCGCCTTCGCCGCGCGCGATGATCGAAGTCGTTGACCCTGATGAACCGACGAAAGTCGTTGAGTACGGTCAGACGGGCCGGGCGCGGCTGACCACGCTGACGAAGGAATTTTTCGTCCCGCGCTTTCTCGAACGCGACGAATGCGAACGCGAACGCCCGTGCGATCAATACCCCTGGGACGGCGTGCGCAACGTCAGACCGTTCTCGCGCTTTCAGACAACAGTGGTTGAAGGCGTGTATTGAAAAAGAGAAGAGAGAGGACGGAACAGACGGAAATAACGGAATAAACGGGAAAGAACTGAATGTGTTTGTTGCTTTCCGTGTGTTCCGTTATTTCCGTCTGTTCCGTCCTCTCTCTTCTGTCACCGGGCAGGCAGACGTTCTCCGATTCGTTCGCCGTAGCGCACAATCGTTTCGATGCCGCGCGCGGAATGTTCGGCGATGTCAGTGTCAATCTGCGCGGCTCCGGCTTTGAGCAGCAGCATTGAAGTCGAGCCGCCAAATTCGTAATAACCTTTTTCTTCGCCGCGCCTGAACGCGCCGCCTGCGCGGTGATGCTGCACGATGCGCCCGACGCTGGTTGCGCCGACATCAATGTGAACTGCGTCGCCGAAGTTTCTGGTTCGCAGCACGCAGTATTCACGCTGGTTTTCGCTGAACACGGGCAGCATGCGCCAGATCGCCAGCGGGTTGACGCTGCGGTAATAACCTTTGATGACCGTCACCGGCAATTGCTCGCAATCGTCAACGTAGCAGAAGCGGTGATAATCAACCGGAGCGAGGCGAAAGATCAGGCACTGCCCGTCAAGAAACTGATCGGCAATCGGATCGCGCAGCAGTTCGCGCAGCGTGAAGGCGCGGCCCTTGACCGGCAGAATGGTATTGCGCCGGATCGGATGCAGACTCAGGCGCGCGTCGGCAATTGAAATCAGGTGCGCGGGGTCGCGGTCAACCGGGCGCGCTTCGGGTTTCAGGCGGCGGATGAAAAATTCATTGAAGGTGCGAAACGAATCAAGCGGCTGTTCCAGTTCATCGGTGTTGATGTGATAGCGTTCGATGAACTCTCTGATTCTGGCTCTGGAACGCGGGCTGTGCATGCGGCGGGCATAAAGTTCAGTCGCCCAGCGATGCTTGAACAGCCCTTCAGCCAGCAGCAGCCCCGCGCGCGTGCCGAAAAGAAACTCCATCACCCGGCGTTCGTAAATCTCTTCCGGTTCAATTTGTCCGGTGCGGCGGTTGTAGAGCAGAATTTCAGTCATACGCAGTTATCTACAATCAATCCGGGCTGAAGGCAAACCGCTGATGGCAGAACCGGGTATAATCTGCGCACCGATCAGCAGACTGAAATCCGAGGTGAAGATATGAACACAATCTCGATCATTCCTGAGCATCCCGGTTCAGGCGAAACCATCTGGCGGGCTTTTTCAGGCGGGCGCGAATCATTCGGAAAGACTGCCGGTGAAGCGGTGGATGCGCTTGCCGCGCAGTTCGGCGAAGAAGCTCCTGAAACGCTGATTATCCGACAATTGAAGCCGGACATTTATTTCACGGCGCAGCAGCAACAGCGACTGACTGAACTGATGTCCCGCTGGCGCGCTGCGCGCGAAGCCGGAACTTTGCTGCCGCCAGAAGAACAAACCGAACTGGAAGGCCTGATTGAAGCTGAATTGCAGGCGACGGCAAAGCGCGCTGAACAGATTCGGCGCGAACTGGAAAAATGAATCCTCACTACCACTACATTGCCGCCCGCGCGCGGCACTGCTGCGAATATTGTCGCGCGCCAGAGGAAATCTTCAACTTTCCCTTTGAAGTGGAACACATCATTCCGCAGGCAAAGGATGGCAGAGATGACGAAAGTAATCTGGCGCTGGCCTGTCGCTCCTGCAATCTGTTCAAGTCGGATCACGTGACCGGATTGGATGAAAACACAAACACCGAAATCAGTCTGTTCAATCCGAGGGCTGATGAATGGCTGCAACATTTTGAGGTTGAGCCTGAAACCGGATTGATTCAGGGCATAACCAGCACAGGCCGGGCGACTGTCGCCAGATTGCAGATGAACAGCCCGGCACAACTCGCAGCGCGAAAGCAGTGGATGCCACTGGGTATATTCCCCTGATTGAACGAGTGCAGGCGCGGCAGGTTTGAGTTGCGGGTTGTTTACCGTTACGAACTTTCGATAAATCAACTGGTGAGATCAGGAACAAGTTATGCTTCACATACCCATTCTTCGCAAAGGCGTTCCATATAAAAGCATTGACATCGCGCGCGTGCCGCACTACCGGACGCGGGAGACGTTTGTTGAAGTCAGCCAGGCCAATCCGGGGCTGATTCGCCGTGACCTGCTCGATCAGGAGACTGCTCGTGAGGCGCTCAATGAGTTTACGACTGAACAACTGATTGCGATGTGTCGCCAGGCGGCGGACTATTTTATTAATGACACGCTGCCGGTCGGTGATGAGCAGCAGTCGCCGGATGATTACGTCAGGCAGTTGTCAGCTACGACCGGGATGCCGCACGTGCTGGTGCGAAAGAATATGAACAAGATTCGCGGCGTGATGGCTGAAATGGGCAGCGTGCTGGCCGGGCTGACGCGCGGGCTTGATCTGAGAATTCTGGATAACGGTTTTGGCGTTCACGAAAGCCACGCGGTCAGCTTCTTCCCGCGCACGCAATCGCTCGGCGTCATTCTGCCTTCAAATTCGCCGGGCGTGCATTCGTTATGGATTCCGGCGATTGCGCTGAAAATTCCGCTCGTACTCAAGCCGGGTAGTTCTGAACCCTGGTCGCCGTATCGCATCGCGCAGGCTTTGATCAAAGCAGGCGTGCCGCCGCAGGCCTTTGGTTATTACCCGGCAGATCACGCGGGCGCGGGCGCGATTTTGCAGAACTGCGGGCGCGGCATGTTTTTCGGCGATTCGTCTTCGGTCGGTAAATACGCCAATGACCCGCGCATTGAACTGCACGGCACAGGCTGGAGCAAGGTCGTGATTGGCGAAGACTGCGTTGACGAGTGGGAGAAATACGTGGATGTCATCGTGGCTTCGATCACGGAAAACGGCGGGCGTTCGTGCATCAACGCTTCGGGCGTGTGGGTGCCGCGTCACGGCAAAGAGATTGCCGAAGCTCTGGCCGAACGTTGCGCGCTGATTGTGCCGCGCGAGGCCGAAGACCCGCAGGCGCTGCTTGCTCCGTTTGCCAATGCCGATGTGGCGAAGCGCATCTCAGCCATTGTTGACAGCGGGCTGCGCGAGGCGGGTGCAACCGATATGTCAGCAAAACATCGCCCGTCACGCCTGATTGAATGGAATGGTGCAACCTATCTGCTGCCGACCATCGTACATTGTGAGAGCGCGGAGCATCCGCTGGCGAATCGTGAATTTCTCTTTCCCTTTGCCAGCGTGGTCGAAGCGAAGCAGGCAGACCTGCCCGAAGCGCTCGGCCCGTCGCTCGTCGTCACGGCAATTACAAAAGATCAGAAATTCATCAACCGGCTGATTACTTCGCCGAATGTTGACCGCCTGAATATCGGCCCGATTCCGACGATGCAGATTGCGTGGGATCAGCCGCACGAAGGCAACCTGTTCGAGCATCTGTACGCGCGCCGCGCTTTTCAGCAGGCCGCTGTGGCTTAGTTTTATCCACTAAGCCACACGAAGCCGCACGAAGAAATAACAGACAGGATTGACAGGATTGACAAGAATGAAAAGAGCTTTTTCAGCGCCATCATCCTGAACATCCTGTCAATCCTGTCTGATGTCTCTTCGTGTTTCTTCGTGTGACTTGGTGGACTGGTTTTCGGCATGAAGATTCTTTACCTGACAGCGGGGGCCGCCGGAATGTATTGCGGCAGTTGTCTGCGCGACAATGCGCTGGCGGCTGAACTGATGCGGCAGGGACACGATGTCATTCTGCTGCCGCTGTACACGCCGACGCTGACTGATGAACCGAACGTCAGTCACAGTCAGGTCTTTTTCGGCGGCATCAGCGTCTATCTCGAACAGCATTCCAGGCTCTTTCGCAGAACTCCGGCGTGGATGGATCGGCTGTGGGATTCAGGCTTTGCGCTCAGGCTCGCGGCGCAGCGTTCGATTGCCATTGATCCGGGGCAGCTTGGTGAAATGACGATTTCGATGCTGAAAGGCGAAACGGGCTATCAGCGCAAGGAGGTTGCCAAACTGCTCGACTGGATGCGGCATCAGGACACGCCCGATGTCGTGACGCTGCAAAATTCGATGCTGATTGCGCTGGCCGGGCCGATCAGAAAGACGCTCGACCGGCCTGTTGTCTGCACGCTCCAGGGCGAAGACCTGTTTCTCAACAACCTGCACGAACCTTACCGCAGCCAGGCGCTGGCGCTGATCCGCGAAAATGTCGCGCACGTTGATGCCTTCATTTCTGTCAGTGAATTTTATGCGGACGCGATGAGTGAGATGCTCGGCATTCCGCGCGCGAAGATTCACGTTGTTCCGCTCGGCATCAGCTTTGATGGTTTTGAAGTGAACGGGCAGCCGCGCACAGATCAGTTCATCGTCGGTTACTTCGGTCGCATTGCGCCGGAAAAGGGGCTGCACCTGCTCGCTGAAGCTTACAAACTGTTCCGTGAACGCAGCGACGTGAGCAATACGCGCCTTGAAGCCGCAGGCTGGATCGGGCCGGATGGCAAAGCATATCTGGCCGGAATCGAACAACAGATGAAAGCGTGGGGGCTGGCCGATGAATTTCATTATCACGGCACGCTCAGCCGTCAGGGCAAGCTTGATTTTCTGCGGCGGCTGACGGTCTTTTCAATGCCGGCGACTTATGCCGAACCGAAAGGGATGACGCTGCTTGAAGCGATGGCTTCGGGCGTGCCGGTTATTCAGCCGCGTCACGGTTCATTTCCTGAAATCATCGAACGCACCGGCGGCGGCATTCTGGTTGAACCGAACGATGCTGCGAGCCTGGCGGTGGGCATTCATTCGCTTTATCAGAACATTGAACTCGTCGCCGATCTGGGCCGTCGTGGCGCAGCGGGCGTGCGCAGGCATTACGGCGTGACTGGTGAAGCCGGGCGCGCCGTCGAGGTTTTCAATCGCCTGCTCTGAACTGACACAAATCATCAGCCATGCAACGAACCTCACCTCAGCCGGGAGACTCAGTTCAGGCGCAGGACAATGCCTGGAAAGACGCGCTCAATCAGAGCTTCCGCGAGTTCATGGAATTTTTCTTTCCGGCGATTGCGGCGGAAACTGACTGGCAGCGCGGCTATGAATTTCTCGACAAGGAACTGGAACAGATTGCGCGTGACAGCCGCATCGGGCGCAGGCTGGCTGACAAACTGGTCAGGATCTGGCTGCGCGATGGACGTGAACAATGGCTGCTGATTCATCTGGAAGTGCAGGGCAAAATCCGGCGCGGCTTTGCCAGGCGCATTTACATTTACAACTATCGCATCTTCGACCGCTACGATTGCGAAGTCGTCAGCCTGGTGCTGCTGACCGATGGCAACGCCGCCTCGCAGACGATGGTCTGGCAATCCGGTCGCTGGGGTTGCGAACTGATCTTTCGTTTTCCGGTCGTGAGCCTGGCAGACTATGAAAATCGCTGGGCGGAACTGGATGCTTCACACAATCCATTTGCCGTGGCCGTCATGGCTCATTTGAGAGTGAAGCAGGCGCGGGGCGATAATCGCCGCAAACGCGACTGGAAGCGGGAACTGATCTTCAGACTTTACGAGCGTGGTTATTCTCGCACAGAGGTTTATACTTTCTTCCGCTTCATTGACTGGATCATGATTCTGCCGACAGAGATGGAAGAGCGGCTGAAGACCGAAATTCAGCAGTACGAGGAGGGCAAACGAATGCCGTACATTTCAAGCTGGGAACGTTTGGCGATGGAAGAAGGCCGCGAGCAGGGGCTGGAAATGGGACTGGAACAGGGGACGAGGAACGTGATTATTCGCCTGTTGAAGCGGCGAATCGGAGACGTTGGCGCAGACAACAGTGCCCGCATCGAGCAGCTTTCGCTGGCACAGCTCGACAAACTGAGTGAAGCACTGCTGGATTTCAACGAGGCGCGGGATCTGACGCGCTGGCTCAATCGGCACACCCGGCGCAGAACAGCCGGAAAACAGACGAAGCGGGGCTGAGCCTGCGCTTACACAATTAACGGTATCGCCTCAGCTTCTGCCCCGGAGGTCAGCGATTTGCTCGAAGTTATCAATCTTTCCAAAGACTATCCCACCCCGCGCGGCCCGCTGCCGATTCTTTCTGACATTTCGCTTTCGCTCAAACGCGGCGATGCGGTTTCGATTATGGGGCCGTCAGGTTCAGGCAAAAGCACGCTGCTTTATATCGTGGGCGCGCTCGAACCGCCGACCTCAGGCACAGTCACGCTCGACGGGCAGAATCCGTTTGAGCTTGATGAAAAGCAGCTTGCGCAGTTTCGCAATCAGAAGATCGGATTTGTCTTTCAGGATCACTGCCTGCTGCCGCAGTGTTCGGTGCTGGAAAACGTGCTGGCGCCGACGCTGGTGGCAGACGCCGGAGATGATTTCAACGAACGCGCGCGCAGGCTGCTCAAACAGGTTGGTTTGTCTGAACGGCTCGATCATCGCCCGGCGGAATTATCGGGCGGCGAAAAGCAGCGCACCGCGATTGCGCGCGCGATGATCCGGCAGCCGCTGCTGCTGCTCTGCGATGAGCCAACCGGCAATCTCGATCACGATTCGGCTGAAACGGTCGCCTCGCTGCTGCTCGAACTGCACGCGCAACAGCAGACGATTCTGATTGTTGTCACGCACAGCGCCGAACTCGCGGCCCGCTTCCCGATTCGCTTTGAAATGAAAGATCGGCAGTTGAAACGACTGTGATGCAGACATCCACGCTCATCAAAAATAATCTGACGCATTTCCGGCGCACCAATCTGGCAGTGATTCTGGGCGTTGCGGCGGCGGTGTCGGTGCTGGCCGGGGCTTTGCTGGTGGGCGATTCGGTGCGTGGCAGCTTGCGCGAACTGCTGCTTGGCAGGCTTGGCAGGACTGACCAGGTGATTACTTCAACGAACTTCTTCCGCGAGCAACTGGCGGCTGATTTGCAGGCGCACGGTCAGTTTGCTTCAGCCTTCAGCGCGGCCTGCCCGCTGATTGCGCTCGAAGGCGTGGTGACGCACGATGAAAGTCATCGCCGCGCTTCGGGCGTGCAGGTTTATGGCGTGGATGAGCGGTTCTGGAAGTTTCACGGTCAGCAGTTGTCAGGCGGCAGCGATGCGCTCATCAGTGATGCGCTCGCGCACGAACTCGGCAGCAAAGCGGGCGATGCAATTGTGCTGCGGCTTGAAAGGCCAGCCGAAATTCCGGTTGAATCGCTGCACGGGCGCAAGGACGACACCGGGCGCACGATCAGGTTAACGGCAGGCGCAGTTCTGGCAGCTTCGGGCATCGGTGAGTTTTCATTGCGCCCGCAGCAGGGCAGCGTGAAAGCGATCTTTGTGCCGCTACAAAAGCTGCAAAGGGAACTGGAGCAGGAAGGCAGGGTTAACACGATTCTGCTGGCGGCAGGGAATCCGGCTGGCGATGATTCAGCGCGAGTGGCGCTGGCTGAAAAGATGCTGAAGGAAAGTTTCGCGCTGGAAGACACAGGGCTGAAGATTCGCAATCTGACCTGGGCGCTTTCGCTTGAAAGAGAAAGCAATCTGATCACTGATGAAATGGCGGAGATCGTGCGCCGGGTTGCGGCGGCATCAGGTCAGAGCAGCCATCCTGTCTTTTCATACGTGGTCAATACCATCCGTCACGCCAGCCGTGAAATTCCATACTCGCTGGTCACGGCTGTTGACAGCGGTTTTGATTACAACTGCGGCGCGAGCATTGAACCTGGCAATCAGATCATTCTCAATGACTGGGCTGCGCAGGAATTGCAGGCAAAGTGTGGAGACGAAATTGAACTGGATTATTTTGTCTGGAAGGAATCGGGCGGTTACGAAACCAGAACGGCGCGTTTCAGGCTCTCTGATACCAGAAAAATCAAACCCACGGATCGTGACCTGATTCCGGCATATCGCGGCATTACCGAATCAGACAGCATTTCAGACTGGAATCCGCCGTTCCCTGTTGACCTCAAACGCATTCGCCCGCAGGACGAAGCTTACTGGAAGCAGTATCGCACCAGTCCGAAAGCTTTTATTCAGATCGCCAGAGGGCAGGAACTCTGGCGGTCGCGCTTCGGGTCGCTCACTTCAATGCTGATTGTTCTGAATCAGGGTGAAAATCCTGAACAGGTACGCACAGCCTTTGCCAGTCAACTGAAATCAGCGATTGATCCGCTGCGGTTTGGCTTTGCGGTTCTTCCGGCTCGCGCTGAAGGGATGCAGGCGGCGCGCGGGGCGACGGACTTTGGCGAATACTTTCTCTACTTCAGCTTCTTTATTGTTGTTTCGGCGCTGCTGCTGACTGGCTTGTTTTTCAAACTCGGCATCGAGCAGCGGCTGAATGAAATCGGTTTGCTGCGGGCGGTTGGTTTTCCGGCAAAACGGATTCGCAGTCTGTTTCTGACTGAAGGTCTGGTGCTGGCAACCGCAGGCAGTCTGCTCGGACTGATCGGGGCGATTGTTTATGGCTGGCTGCTGATGTTCGGGCTGCGGACGTGGTGGGTTGGCGCGGTGGGAACGACGCGGCTGACGTTGCACGTTGCGCCAGTTTCGCTGATCGCGGGGCTGGTTGGCGGAGTGCTGACGGCGCTGCTCGTGATTGTGCTGACGCTCAGAAAAGTGACAACTGAATCGCCGCGCAGTCTGCTGGCCGGAACGATGGTCAGTGGTCAGTGGTCAGTAGTCAGTGGTTCGTCGCGGTTGCGGCGGGCGGTTTCGGCGCGTGTGCTGGCGATGATCTCTGGCGCGGCGGGATTGTTAATGCTCGCGGCGGCGATTTTCAGGATGATCGGACAGGTGGCGGGATTTTTCGGGGCGGGGACTTTGCTGCTGATTGCGGCGCTCTTTTTCTGGGCAGCGTGGCTGCGCGGCGGGCGGCAGGTAATCACAGGCAGCGGGTGGTGGCCGGTGGCGCTGCTTGGTTTTCGCAGCGCGACTTCGCGTCCGGGGCGCAGCGTGCTTTGTATCGCACTGATTGCTTCGGCGGCGTTTATTATCGTCGCGGTTGATGCGTTCAGAAGGGACAGCCGCGCGCCGCTCGATCAGCATTCGGGCACGGGCGGTTATCCGCTGCTCGCCGAATCACTGCTGCCGCTGATTCACAATCCGAACACGCCGGAAGGACGTGAGGAACTGGTGCTTGATGCGACGGGTGATGACGCGCTCAATGGCGTAACGTTTGCGCGCTTTCGCGTGCGGCCCGGCGATGATGCGAGCTGTCTGAATCTCTATCAGCCGCGCAATCCGCGCATTCTGGCTGCGAGTGATGATTTTATTCGCAATGGTCGTTTTGCCTTTCAAAGCGCGCTGGCAAACACTGATGCAGAAAAAGCGAATCCCTGGCTGCTGCTTGAGACTCAGATGAATGATGGCACTGTGCCGGTCATTGCTGATGCAAACTCGCTGACGTATGTGCTGCATCGTTCGCTGAATGACGTGATCACAGTTAATGCGAGTGACGGATCTGAAGCGCGGCTGCGAATTGTCGCGGCTTTATCTGACAGCATTCTGCAGGGTGAACTGCTGATGTCTGAGCGCAACTTTCTGCGGCTCTTTCCTGATGAACAGGGCTGGCGGTTCTTTCTGATTGATGCGCCGCCACAGAAAGCTGAAGCCGTGACGCGAATGCTTGAGGACAAACTGTCTGATTACGGTTTTGATGTGACCTCAACGGCGGAAAAGCTGGCGGGGTTTCATCAGGTCGAGAATACTTATCTGTCAACTTTTCAGACGCTCGGCGGCCTGGGGCTGCTGCTTGGGACTGTGGGGCTGGCGGCGGTGCTGCTGCGCAATGTGCTGGAGCGCAGAAGGGAACTCGCGCTGCTGCGCGCGACGGGCTGGCAGTCGTTGCATCTGGCGCTGATGATCGTGGCTGAAAATGCGCTGCTGCTGAGTTGCGGGCTGCTGACCGGAGTCGTGTGTGCGCTGATTGCGATTGCTCCGGCGATGCTCGCGCGTGGCGGGCAGGTGTCGGTTGTGTCGCTGGCCGTGCTGCTGCTGGCCGTGCTGGTGACAGGGCTGGCGGCTTCGCTGGTCGCAGTGGCGGCGGCGACGCGCGCGCCACTGCTTCCGGCGTTACGAACGGAATGAGGACGTTACTGGATCAGACGAATCGTCAGCGGATAGCGATAGACTTCACCCTGATTGGCTTTCAATGCGGCAATGACAGCCATAATCAGGCCGAAAAGTCCGACGACCGGCATCAGAATGAACCCGATCAGCAGAAACATCAGCAGAAAAGAAACGATCAGCGCAATGGTCAGCGTGATTTGAAAATTGAGCGCTTCCTTACCCTGATCGTTGACGAACCAGGACTGATCCTTCTTCATCATCCAGATAATCAGCGGGCCGAGAATGTTGCCAAACGGAATGATGCATCCGGCCAGCGCCGAAAGATGCGCGAGCGTGGCAAAAGTTTTTTCATCCTGTGTGACTGGTTGCATAAGAATGTCTCCTTGAATGTGGGCTGGGAAAATATGCCTGAGCCGCGATGGATTTGTAAACCGCAAATCGTGGCGACACAGGCCGTGCAGATTAAGACCGCGAAACTTTGCCGGTGTAAAGACAGGCTCAACGCAAAGAGACAAAGAGCGCAAAGCGGAACTGAAGATCAGCCTGCTTCTTTGTCCTCTTTGCTGCTTTGCGTTAATAATCACGGCTCATTATGTCAGTTCCTGCTTGCCGGAGGTCAATTGCTTATGTCGTTCAGCAGACTTTGTCAGTTCGCACTGTGCAGTGTGTTGCTCGCTGTCGCGGTTCAGTCAGTACCGGCCCAGGACTGGCCGCAATGGCGCGGGCCGAACCGCGACGGCGTCATCAAAGGATTCACTGAACCCAAAGCGTGGCCCGAAACGCTGACGCAGAAATGGAAGGTTACTGTTGGCGAAGGCCATTCATCGCCAGTTGTGGCCGGCAATCGCGTGTTTGTGCTGACGCGACAGGACGGGCGTGAAATCGTGCGCTGCTTCGATCTCGATTCGGGCAAACAGTTGTGGCAGGACGGTTATGAAGTCAGGTACAAACTGAGCCTGTCAAATTCGGTCATTGTCGGCAAGCACAAACAGGGGCCGCGTTCGACGCCGGTTTTCAGCAACGGCAAACTTTACACCCTGGGCATCGGCGGCCTGCTGTCGTGTTACGACGCCAACACGGGCAGGGTCGTGTGGCGCTATGACGGGGCGCGTGAGTACAAGGATCCGGCGCCTTACTTTGGCACTTCGATGTCGCCGCTGGTTGATCGCGGGCTGGTCATCGCGCATCTCGGCGGGCACGGCGCAGGCGCGCTGACGGCTTTTGATGCCGCAACGGGCGCGATCAAATGGAAGTGGAGCGGCGACGGCCCCGGCAACGCTTCGCCGATCATCGTCGAACTTCAGGGCACGCGGCAGATCGTCACGCAGTCGCAGGAACACATCATCAGCATCTGGCCTGAAAATGGCGGCCTGCTGTGGCAGATGCCCTTCACAACCGAATACGAGCAGAACATCGTCACGCCGGTTGTTTACAAAGACCTGCTGATTTTTTCGGGCATTGATAAGGGCGTCTTTGCCGTCAGGCCGAAATACACGGGCGGCAAATGGACGACTGAGCAGGTCTGGAAGAACGATGAAGTGTCAATGTATATGAACTCGCCCATTCTGAGCGGCAATCTGCTGTTCGGGTTATCGCACAAAAAGAAGGGGCAGTTTTTCTGCCTTGATGCCGCGACGGGCAAAACATACTGGGCCGGTGAAGGCCGACAGGGCGAGAACGCGGCGATGACGATTGCCGGAAACATTATGTTCTGGCTGACGAATGATGCCGAACTGATCGTGTCACGCCTGACCGGCAAAGGCGTCGAACCGATCAAACGTTACAAGGTCGCTGACAGCGAAACGTGGGCGCATCCGGTAATTGCAGGCAGCCGCGTGCTGATCAAGGATAATCAGTCGCTGGCGTTGTGGAGCCTGGAATGAAGCGAGCCTGACGAAGCTGTGACAGTGATCGAAACTCCTTCCGTGATAAAACGGCGTTCGGAGTTCCGGCTTTGGCTGGCGGCTGAAATAAAAGCAGACCGGCTTTAGCGCAATGGCCTGAAATGAAGGCGGCGTGGTGGAACCGGGGCGCACCCCCGTAGTAACGAATTCATTCGTTCTTTTTGAGTAATCGCAGTTTCAGCAGCAGAACGAATGAATTCGTTACTACGGGGGTGCGACGAGTTTCTCTCAAACAGCCCTGAATTAACGCCATTGCATTAAAGCCGGAACTCCGAACGCCGTCCTGCATTGGAAGTCGGTTGATTCAATCTCTGAGTTTGCGGCACTGGTAACGATCAGGCTTTGGCTTTACAGATAAAAGACCCTGCCATATTCTCATTCCGCAATACCGCCATTATTACCGGAAATCAGGAGGAAAAGAGCATGCGTTTCAGGCCGCTGATGGTCTTTGCCGTGACACTGATGGTTATTCTTTCGGCGCTGGCCGATAACTGGCCGCAATGGCGCGGCCCTGCGCTCAATGGCGTCAGCAGTGAAAAGAACCTGCCGGTGAAATGGAATCAGCAGGAAAACATTACCTGGAAACTCGCTGTGCCTGACCGCAGCGGCGCGACTCCGATCATCTGGAACAATCACATCTTCCTCAATGTGGCCGAAGGCAGCGATCTGTTTCTCTGGTGCGTTGACCGCAATAAGGGAACCATTCTCTGGAAGAAAATGCTCGGCAGCGGCAATCACATGATGCGCAAGCAGAATATGTCTTCGCCCTCGCCGGTCACGGATGGGCGCAATGTCTGGGTGATGACCGGCACGGGCATCCTCAAGGGCTTCGATTTCAACGGCAATGAAATCTGGGCGCGCGACATTCAGAAAGAGTACGGACAGTTCGGCCTGAACTGGGGCTATGCGTCATCGCCGCTGCTGCACGATGATTCGCTTTACGTGCAGGTGCTGCACGGGATGAAGACTGACGATCCCTCCTACGTGATGCGGATTGACAAGAAGACGGGCAAAAACATCTGGCGCATCGAACGTCCGACCCAGGCGCAGCGCGAATCGCCCGATTCCTACGCCACGCCGACGCTGCTGCGTAACGGCAATACGCTGGAACTCGTCGTGCTCGGTGGCGACTGCGTGACCGGGCACGATCTGGCGACGGGCAAAGAGTTGTGGCGCGGCAACGGCCTCAATCCTGAAAACAATCCGTTCAATCGCATCGTCGCCTCGCCGGTTGTGGCTGACGGCATCGTGTACGCGCCGACCCGCGTCAGGCCGCTGACGGCCTTTCGCGGAGGCGGGCGCGGCGACATCACCGAAACGCATCGCCTGTGGACATTCAATAACGGCCCCGATGTGCCGAGTCCGGTCACTGATGGCACGTACTTTTACAGCGTGACTGACAACGGCGTGATGTGGTGTCTGGATGCCAGGACGGGGAAGGAGATTTACGGGCGGCAGCGGCTGCGTTCGGGAACTTACAGTTCGTCGCCGGTGCTGGCTGACGGGAAAATTTATATCTCGAATGAAGACGGACTGACGACCGTCATCAAGGCCGGGCCGCAGTTTGAAGTGCTGGCTGAAAACGAACTCGGAGATTACTGCCTCAGCTCACCGGCCATTTCTGACAGTCAGATTTTCATTCGCACGTCGAAGTTTCTTTACTGCATTGGCCCGCGCGCGAAAAAGTAGCAGATGAACCGGGCAGGCGCGTCAGCTTCAGCACGCCTGCCCGGTTCAGTTATGACTGCGGTCTGAAGTAAAGCACCAGCGCGGCTCCGGCAACAGCCAGCAGGTAGCCGACCCAGAGCAGCGGGTTGGGCGTGTTTTTCGGCGGATGCAGGATCATCGTCACCAGCACGTTGATGAGCGGCGCGCCGCCAAACACGAGCGGCATGACGTAATTCGGCAGCCCGCCATTCTTGAATGCCCAGATGATGAACGCCGCGCCGAGCGCACCGAGCGCGCCCGCCACCGTTGCCAGTGTCGTGCCGCCAACGGTGAACCCTTCAGTGCTGAGCTTGCCCTGTGACCAGAGGCTGATCGCCGGAACGATGATGCCGATCAGAAAGTAGGCAATGCCCACGCACAGCAGCGCCCGCATCGGATTGCCCAGTTTGACCTGCCCCTGATGCAGCATCGCGCCGTAAAAGCCCCACGACAAAGCCGCGCCCAGCGCAAAGAAAATCCAGAGCATTGATTTACTCCTCTCCTTGTTCGTCATAAGTCTGTGTTCTGGTTGAATTGTTCAGGGATGTAAAAATGAACGAGCCTGAGGCTGGAATGCTCAGTCGTTATCTGTTTTTTCGTCCGCCTGCAAAGGTGGTAACTGTTGTCGCTCAAGCTGCTCATGCAATTGTTGCATTTCGCGCCGCATCGCCTCTTTCTCACGCTCGTGTACCTCGCGCTCGCGTTCACGGGCTTCGCGTTCTTTCCACAACTGGAACTCGAAATACAGGCGGGATTGATTGACGGTCAGTTCACGAATCTGCTGAGTATGATCTTTGACGTCAGCCTGGAGCCTCTTCAATTCTTCAGCCATCGTGAAAAACAGCTTGAACAGATCGAAGATTTGTCCCCACATCATGCCGCCTTTCGCATCTGGTCAAGCATTTCCCAGGTTTCAGCCTTGAGCCGGTCAATCTCTGCGCGGTCTTTCGACATCTCCGCCAGGATTCGGCGCATTGCTTCCAGATACCAGTCAATCTGTCGCCTGATCTCAGCCTTTTGCTCAGCGGTCAGTTCAGTATCGAATGTGTCTTCCATACTTCAACCTCCGTGCGGATTTTATCACACGCAATATCATCACGGAGCACTGGCTGCTTTACTTGCCGAAGCAATAAAGCATGCCCTGCGTGCGGATGTACAGCCTGCCGTCAGCAATCGCGGGCGTGGCGAAGACTTCATCGCCGAGCGCGTTAACAGACAGGATTTCCCATTCGCCTTTCGCCTGGACGACCGACACGGTGCCGTCCTGACTGACCAGCCAGACCTTGCCATCGGCTCCGACGGGCGAAGCGAAATACTTGTCAATTGCGCCTTTCAGGCGTCCCTGCCGGATGACGTTGCCTGTTGCCGGATCAAATGAAATCAGAATGCCGCTGTCGTTGACCATAAAAAGCGCGCCCTGATAGAGCAGCGTCGAAGGCACCTGCGGCACCGGGCGCTGATACTTCCAGCGAATCGCTGAAGCTGTCATATCGCCCTGTCCGCCCATTTTGATTGAGAGCAGCCCGTTTTCTGAGGCCATCATCGCGCGAAAGATGTCCCAGTCCTTTGCGTTCAGTTTGCCGTCGCGGTCCTGGTCAAAAGCCTCAAAGCCGTAATTCGGGCTGAGGACTTTGCTTATCGGGTCATCGCCCGAAATCTCTTCCTTTGCGATCAGGCCATCGTGATTTTTGTCGTACCGCTTCAGCCCTTCATCAAACGGCACGGTGGCAATCTGTCGGCCCGGCTGATTGAGCGGAAAGCCCCAGCCGTTGATGTACAGATTTTCGTTGTCATAGCTCGCAATTGATTTCATCTCGCAGGCGAGGCCGCGCACCCACCAGACGCGCCTGCCATCCGCGACCGAATAGGCCGAAAGCTGGAACGATTCGGGAACGATGACCTGCTTCGGCCCGCTCTTTGGCTGGTACACGGTCGGAGTTGAATAGCCTGAGATGACTTCGGGGCGCGCAATCTTCCATTTCACCCTGCCGCTGTTTTTATCAACTGCGAGCAGGTAAGCATTCAGATCCTGATCAACCGGCAGAATGATTTTGTCGTCAACCAGAATGGGCGATGCGCCGAAGCCGTAGAACATATTGAACGGGCCGAGCGGCATCTTCCATCGCTCTTTGCCGTCTTTGCTGAAAGCGATCAGGCCGAAATCCTGAAAGAAGGCGTAAACGTTCTCGCCGTCGGTCACAGGACTTGGCGAAGCCGGGCCGTTGACATTCTGCAACCGGCCTTTCTGCGTGCGCGGAACTTCGCGCTGCCACAGAATCTTTCCCGTCGCGCGATCAAGGCAGAAGACCAGCAGCTTGAAATCCTCTTTCTCCTTCGTGTGCGCGGTGACAAAGATGCGGTCGCGCGTCAGCACCGGCGACGAATGGCCCGGCGGCAGCGCCGTCTTCCAGACCACATTCTTATCCGGCCCGAATTCAACCGGCAGGTTGACCGCCGCCGAAACGCCCGTGCCATTCGGCCCGCGAAACTGCGTCCATTCATCACCGGCAAAAAGCGCCGGGCTGATGAACAGCATCATTGAAAACAGAAAGAGAAACTTCAGGTGCGGAGTGAAATGAGCTTGCATTGTCCTGTCCTTTGCTGGTTACGCAGATTGAAATGTCGGCTGCCGCATTATCCATTCTCCACTCTCAATTATCCATTCCATGTCAGAGTTTTTCTTCAGCACAAAGAAACAAAGCTCACAAAGCCGGAAAGAAAAAGACCGGATGCGACTTTGCGATCTTTGCTTCTTTGCGTTGCAAAAAATGCGACGGGGTGCGAACTGATTCAGGCCATCACGGCCAGCATGCCTGAAAACGGCGCTGCCAGATTCTGCTCGCCGGTAATCACCATGCGCGCAGCAGCGGCTGATGGTGAAAGGCCTTTGGTCAGCAGTCGCCACGCGCTGTCCTGATCGAGACTGATGTGACAGGCGGGATTCTCTGCGCTGCCGGAATAAAGCTGCCAGGCATTGCCTTCACGTTGCAGCGTCCATTCATCGCCCGCCTCGCCGCTGATTGCGAAGACAATGCAGACGCCATCATCAGACTGCGCGTTCCGGTAAGTGTGCGGCAGCCCGCGCAGAAAAGTGTCAAGCACCGGATGCAGCCACCTGCGCCCGGTCAGCCCCGGCGCGCCGACAGCATCACGAATCTGTTGCTGATGATGCCACTTTTCAGTGTATTCGCGCGCAATGTCGAACCAGTTGGCCGAAACCTCTTCGCCCGCCCACGCCACGGAAAAGATGGCAGGCCCGAACGGATCAAGCGATCTGAACAGATCAGCCACCTGCGCGCCCGTGAGCCTCAGCAAATCAGTCAGCAGGCGCGGGCTGATGCGCCGGGCAGCTTTGATCCAGTCGGCATTCAACTGATTCAGAAAGCCAACCAGATCGCGGTAATTTTCAATCGGCGTATCGGGCGGAACCTGCGGCGCATTGTCCCGCTGAAAGGACAAACGCCGGATGTCGCTGTCGAGCAGATGCGCGGCAATATCTCTGACTTTCCAGGCGGGCGCAGCGGTCGGTTTGTACCAGTCCTCGTCCGACAAACCGCCAAGCAGCGCGAGCAGTTCAGTGTGAAGCTGCGCGAAAAGTTCAGTGACGAAGATCGGTTCGACTGGTTTCATAATTATTCTGTCAGGCAAAATCGGGCAAACGTGACGGTGAACTGATTTTGCCTGACCTCTGATGAACTGGCAAACAGTGAATCAACTTCAGCCCGCTGTGCCCCAATCTGCTCCAGCCCGCTGTGCCTCAACCTCCAGCCCGCAATGCCTTAACCTGTTCCAGCCCGCAATGCCTCAACGCTCTTCAGCCTGCGGAGCAGGTGTCAGAATAAAGCCTGGGGTGGAGCGAATGCGGAACCCCAGGCGGCACGGACAGACACGCCAGCCCGCGAAGGCGGGCGACAGCGCATCCGCGACAATTCATTTCCACAAAAACTCAGGCTTGAATTCGATTTCATTGAGCTTCAGCATCCCGGTAAATTCATCCTGAAACGATTGTCTTTGATGATGCGCCTGCTGATTCGCAATATACCTGCGCACGGTTTCGACCTGCGAGGCGCTGACGGTAAACGCTCCGTACCCGTTCTGCCAGGCAAAGGCCTGCGCCTCAGGAAAAACCTTGTGCATCCAGCCTGACGCACCGGCTTTCAGATCACGAATCACATCAGCGAGCGCCTTGTCCTGTCGCAGCCTGGCGAGCAGATGAACGTGATCTGCCATTCCGTTGATGGCCAGCGCCACGCCGCCCTGTGCGCGCACGATGCCGCCGATGTATTCGTAAAGGCGCGTCTGGTGAGCATCGGTAATGAGCGGTTCGCGGTCTTTAGTTGAAAAGACGACGTGGTAAATCAGGTTGACGTATGACTGAGGCATGGCTGATTCCTCAATGGCTGTCGCCCGCCTTCGCGGGCTGGTGATTTCGGGCTGACGTCCTGGGGGTCCGCGCTCGCTTCACCCCAGGCTTTATTCTCACACCTGCTCCGCAGGCTGAAGAGAATTGGTACTCCACAGACTGGAAAGTGCTGAAGAAGGTTGCGCGCAAATTGTCTGCCGCTTTACCAGCCAATTGCGCAGCCGTCTTTGCGCATGTCGGAGCCGCCCGCGAGCGCGCCCGTTACCGGGTCAATCATAATTGCCTGATAACCACCAAACACGCCGGATGCGGTTGTCAGTTTGTGGCCGCGACGTTCGAGTTCCTTCCTGACTTCTGCGCCAATTGCTGATTCGAGCGCGAGGCCGCTTTCATAATCGCGGAAGCGTGGCTGTTCACCGGCCTGCTGCACGTCCATGCCGAAATCAATCAGGTTCAGCAGCACCTGCACGTGACCCTGTGCCTGCATGTCGCCGCCCATCACGCCGAAGGTCAGCCAGGGTTTGCCATCACGAAAAACCATTGCGGGAATCAGGGTGTGAAACGGACGCTTGCCGCCTTCGAGGCGGTTGGGTGACTGCGGATCGAACGAAAAGCCTGCGCCGCGATTGTGCAGCACGATGCCCGTATCGCCCGCCACCAGGCCCGAACCGAAGGCGCTGAAGATGCTTTGAATGAACGAGACGCAGTTGCGGTCTTTATCAACAACGGTCAGGTAAACCGTATCTTCGCCGCCACGCGGCCCTGATTGCGCGGTCATCGTGTGGTTCAGATCAATTCGTTTGCGCAGTTCGGCGGCGTAATCCTTTGAAAGTAATTTGTCGAGCGGAGCCTGATAAAAGGCCGGATCAGCGATGTGCTGTGCGCGGTCAATGAAGGCGAGCTTCTTGGCTTCGACCAGCAGGTGCAGGTATTCAGCCGAATTGTGGCCGAGGCTTTTGAGATCGAAGCCTTCGAGAATATTGAGCATCTCAAGCGCCGCGAGGCCCTGATTGTTCGGCGGCAGTTCGTAAACCTTGCAGCCGCGATAGGTCGTGCTGATCGGTTCGACCCAGGTTGATTTGTGATCGGCAAAGTCCTGCATCGTGTGAAAGCCGCCCTGGCTTTGCGCAAACTTCACGAGCTTTTCGGCCAGTTCGCCCTTGTAAAAAACATCGCGCCCGCCTGCGGCAATCTTTTTGAGCGTAGCGGCCAGGTTTTTGTTCGTGAAGATTTCACCGATGGCCGGAGTTCTGCCGTTCGGCAAAAACGTCGCGGCAAAATCAGGGTTGTTTTTATGCTTCAGCCCTTCCTGCCAGTCGGCGCCGATGATTTCAGTAACCGGAAAGCCGCGCTCTGCGTATTCAATCGCGGGTTGTAAGACCTGCGCGAGCGTCATCGTGCCGTGACTTTTCAGCAGCGTAGCCCACCCGTCAACTGCGCCGGGCACGGTGACGGTGTGAATGCCGTATTCAGGCTTTTTCGTGATGCCGCGTTGTTTGAGCGCCTCAAGGCTGATGGCTTTGGGCGCGCGTCCGCTGGCGTTGAGTGCTTTGAGTTCTTTCTTTTTTGCATCCCAGATGAGCGCGAACAGATCGCCGCCGGGGCTGACCATCATCGGCTCGACCACGCACAGCACGGCGGCGGCGGCGATGGCGGCATCAATCGCATTGCCGCCCTGTTGCAGAATGCGCAACCCGGCAGCCGAAGCGAGCGGCTGGCTGGTGGCGACCATTCCGTTCATGGCGCGCACAACTGAGCGCGTGCCGCCCCTGCGCGGATTGATGCGATCACCGACAGCGTTCTGCGGCGCGACGGGAATTGATGAAACGGTAAGCAGCATAAGCGTCAGGGAAAAGGTGATGAGTTTTCGGCTGAACATAGCCCGCCTTTCAGAAATCAGTGATGGTTGGTGTGAAATCACAGGATGATTTGAAGAACGACGGGATAATAACGACACTCTCAGGCGGCGTCCAGCCGCGTCACCACAAGGATCGCAGGCGTCCCGCCTGCTTTTGCAGGAAAGTCCCATTTATTAAAACAGGACAGGCTCTGACGCCCGCGTCATCTGTGGCGAATGTATTGGCCCCGCGTCATTCCCGGCAAACTTGCATTTCGGTGTGCCTCAGGTAAGGATGACAGAATCCTGATGAACAAAAATTTCAGGCCAGCGTAATTAAAACAGGCGCGTCTGATCAGCGCGTTTCAATTGCGTCCACGCAGTTTTTCATTCTTCTGAGGTGACACCGATGCACAACTGTCCAGCCTGCGGTTATGAATCTCCGGTCAGTACGCGGTTCTGCCGTCAGTGCGGCACGCTGCTGGCCAGCGAAACCGATTTTACCGAAGCCGCCACGCGCAATATCGGCAGGCAGGCCGCGCCGCCATCTGCGCCGACTGCCGCTTCAGCGCCGCTGCCGCCGAGCATTGGCGATGTGCTGGCGTCAAATACTGCCCGCTATCCGCAAGCCGCGCCGCCACAGCCCGTTTATCAGGCGCCGATGTGGAATCAGCCGGTAGCGAATACGGCTTCGCTGCGGCCCCGGCGCAGGCTGCTGAAATGGGGCGGCCTGGCGCTGGCGCTGCTGCTGAGCGCAGGCATCGGCGCGTCAATTAACCGGAATGCAAACCGGGGATTCAGGCTGTCACCACTTGATCAGGCGCGACTCGAACAACTGCGCGCGCAGGATCGGATCAATCAGACTCTGGCAGATTCCCTCAAAGAAAAGTATGAGCGCACAAAGGATGAACTGGAGCGGCGGAGGGATGAAATTGAACGCGTCAGCAGCGAAGCCGAGCGGGCGGCTGAAAGAGGCTTGACCCAGGGCACAACTGACAGTCCGCTGAATCTGAGCGATTACGAATACCCCGAAGCGACGGCAGGTCAGTACAGCCGCATTCCCGGCAAAGAACTGCTGACGCAGCGCACCAGCGATGATTTTGACACCATCCTTAAGTTTTATCAGGAGAAACTGGGCAAGCCGATTATGCAGACCGCAGAACGGAACCAGAAGCAGGCGCTCTTTCAGTCGCCGGGCAAACCTGCCGTCGCCGTACTCGTGCGCGAAGGCCGCGACCGTTCGCGCCAGCCTGAAATCATCATTCTCCGTTCGCCCTTCAACTTCCCCTGGCTGCAGCCGAATCAGCCCGAACCCAAAGCTGAGACAGATCAGAAAGCCACGACTGAACCAAAAGCCAAAGTCGCTCCCTGATCAGGCCGGAAAAGACAGGCCACGAATTCACACGAATTTTCACGAATGTTAGAAGTGAGATTGGTTGCACCGGAGTAAGCGCAATCAGGATGGTCTGCACCGCCAGCGTCACAGCACGACCTAACAACTCGTTCACCGGGCGCGCCCTGTAACCGTCGAAAGGAGACGCCACGACGGGCGCGCTCCGGTGCAATATATGTTGGGCGCCTTTCCCTTATTTTTGTGGGCACTGTTCTTTCTTCAGCACATGCTGGAATGAACGCGCGTAGCTTTCAAATGCCTGCATTGCCGTGTCCTCTGATGATTGCTCCCGAACCACTGCGGTTAGCACCACAACCTCACCAGAAGAAATCGTTGTCAGAAAATATTGACGTGGACCGTCTTCATTTTTGGGGTCAGTCACTTCCCACAAGTAAAAAGTAAACTTCGGCTGCTCCTTGCCCCCGGCTTTTTCGCGGGGGCCAAGTTCCACCAGCTTTTGCAATGGTGTGGGTGTCTTTTGCAGATACGCAAACTCGTAAGCCTGATACTTTTTCAAAATATCAAGATCAGTTAGACCTTTTTCCGCCTTTATAAATTCAGTGGTTTTTACCAGCAATGTTTCGTAGAGGATGCCATCAATAAGAAATCGTTTTGGCCCGCTCGTTCCGCTGGGAAAGGAAATCTCTCTGCCCGGCAGGGCAAAATAAAGATCCGGCTTTTCGCGGAAAAGATAAAATAAAAAGCCCTTCCCATCGTTGGCGCGCAGCGCCGTCATGCCAGTCTTGCCACAAGGATCAGGAAAGACGATAGCTGGCAAGAAAAGAATTCCAATAAGAAGTAAAAAGTTAATTTTTTTCTTCATTATTCTCCAATAGTGAGGTGCGAGTAACCCAACATCGCGTTCACCAGGCGCGCCCCTGGAACCGTCGAAAGGAGACGCCGCGACGGGCGCGCTCCGGTGCAATATATGTTCGGTCGCCTTGCCCAACTTACACCTTATCGTTGAAGGCTATCATTTGTAGCTTCTCCCCGATTTTTAAGGCTTCCTGCCATTTTTCTTCTGTGCTTTCAAAGAGCACCCAATAAAAAGTTTTCGTTTCCGGGTTCGAGAAGATGACCGAATGCACCATTGTAACTTTGCCATTAGCGCCTTTCACTTTTGCCTGATAGCCCCATCCGTTCATTTTCCCCGCCGAGGTTTTCCAGGATTTTAACAGCTCTTTTTTCTCGTTGTGCCCTTGAAGAATGGTGCGTGCCACTTCCTCTGCCGTATTGGGTTGGGGCTGGCGAAACACTTGAATGCTGAGGCCCGTATCATACCAGCCCCCTTTATCAATATCTTCTTGGGTAATGAAGTACGCTAATGTGCCTTTCTTTTCTTCTTTCTTGAAGAACCAGCCATTGGGAACAAGTGCCGCTCCCTTGATCTCCTCCAGCTTTTGCCAGGCAAATCCCTCTGGGGCTGGTGGCAATCCTGATTGCGTCAGTGGATTGGCAATGGCGCTTACCCAAAGCAAAAGAAAAAGTGTGAAGATAATTGCTTTCATTCTGAATACTCCTGTGAGGTTAAGACGAAGACCGAACAACTCGTTCACCGGGCGCGCCCCTGTGACGCTGAAAAACAGACGCGATGTGGGGCGCGCTCCGGTGCAATGAATGTTGGGCAGGTCATGCGATATAAACAAGAACTCCTTTGTTCTCTTCTTTTGTTTGTTGCAAAAACGATTGCAGCCCTTCGTAATTTGTTAGCAAGTAATCAATGGTGTCGGCCTCTTCTTCAGGACGATCCCAAATGGTTGGATAAATATCTAAGGCTGTCATCTCTTTGGAATTGTATCGTTCTCGTAAATCATCTGCCGTTATGGGAGATAAGGCGTCAGCCCAGCGAGCCACTTGTTCTGGTCGAAAAGCCCTTGCAGGACCATAGCCAACATCTTCGTCGCCAATCGGAGTGCCGCCTTGCAGCAAATAGCAAAATGGTTCTTCTCCTTCATAACTTGTACCTGTCAGTAGGTAATGAATGCCGTGCCAAGCTTTATCCAAATCTATTTCCCCGATTTCTTCTTCCAAGAAATCGTGAATCGAAGCAGGATCAGCCAATAAGTCGTTGATTTGATTTTCGTCAACCTCGCGTAACGCTAAAATCATTCCCATAGTTTATTCTTTTCTCGTTAGCCACTGATGCCCAACAACTCGTTCACCGGGCGTGGCCGTGCAACCGTGATTTAGGGACGCGCTGACGGCCACGCTCCGGTGCAATAGATGTTAGGTAGCTGTCGGCAAACCAAGCTGTCCTTGATATGAGTTGCGTTTCATTAACAAGGTAATAAATAACACGCAACCGACTACTAAACCTAAATAGGTTTCCGGCACATTAATCGTTTTTGTTAAGCCGTGCGAGTAAGCAAATATGCCCGTCCCAAAGTCCCATACAGCAGCTATGATTATCATAGCCACTCGCCCCTCAAAGTAGGGGCGTTTTATTGTCCAGGAATGCGGAATAATAATTGTCACAAAAAGAATAATTGCCCCGACCCAAGTGAAAACACGATCTTGGAATGACGGGCTGTTGCCTTCAGCAGCGTAAAAAGGGAGACTAACAAGCCCGCTGATAATGACCAAAAATAAAATAGTGGCACAGATAAATGTCAGCCCACGCAAGCACCAGTAAATCGTCTTTGGATATTTCGCTTTTGGGTTAATCATTTACTGCTGTCCCTGCTCTTCGTTTTGTTAGTGCGATACGCTGTTTTGAACTTATGTTACCTAACGCCCGCGTTCAGCGGGGCCGCGAACGGCATTGGAGCAACGATGAGAAACTCGCTGCGCGGCCTCCGCTGCAACGCATTGTTAGGCTTGGCTTCGGGCACTGTATTCACGAATTAGTCGCTTTAGCTCTTTTTCGAGTGTTCTTTCTCCATCGCCAACAACTTTCCAAAGCCTATTCAACTCCTCCGGCTCTGGCTCATTAAGCATGTCATTGAATGCCTCAATGATCTCGCGTTTAGTCCTTATTGCGTCTTCACAGTCAGGCCCAGCAATGCGAGTGTCTCTCTCTGGCGGATACATTACCAGATATTCTTCAAAGTTCAATCGGGCTTCAGTCAATGAGTAATCTTGGTTAGGACCACCCCTTATTTCGTCCGCGCCTAGGTCATCCTGTCCGTCATCTTCCCAGTCGCACAGGAAACAGATTTCGAATGCCCCGCGTTCGCCCAATGTTGGATAACCGCAGCACGGACAGGTCAGCCTGATGCCGTTGGGTGGTAAGTTGGCTTTCTGCTCGTTGGGACGATTCCCATACGAGTCAAAGAATTTGCGACGTATCCAGAATGGTATTTCCATAGTTGCGTACAGAAGCCTAACATCACGATTCACCGGCGCCGCGCGATCAACTACAGATGAATCCAACACGCTCCGCTGCGCGGCGTCCGGTGCAATCGCTAGTTCGGCGTCGGCTTTCGCGACCCTATAGACCCTGAATGAAGCAGTCGAACGCCGAGTGGTTACCGACCACTCGCAGATCGGTTCGGGTGGAAGGCCCAATCGAGACGATTCGGTCCACGGTGTACCCGTCAGGAAGCGCTACGAACTCGGTTCCCTCGGTGAGCCGGCCACCGAATCGCACGCCATCATCCATCTCCATCGAGAAACCCAAGCAGCCCCCGATTAAATCCGCGCGCTTATGCACTGCCGCTGCAAGAAGCGTTTCAAGATGGGGCTTTGGGAGCGCGTATGGGCTTCGCTCGATTGCGTCGATGTAGTTGGCGGCAATTGTGTTCCTGCCAATTAGCTGAAAGAACATCGTGGACTTGGCCGACTGTATCGCCTCTTGCGAGGGGTAGCGATCACTCTCGGGCCAGTCTGGGACGAGCGAAGTTGCCGACTGGAATCGGACACACGGATAGAGCGAGCCGTCTCGAAAGCGCGCTGCCGCGCGGTAGACGGCCGTGCCGAAGTGTTCTGACCGAATTGGCTCGACGTTGGCTCGAAGGAACTCGATGAAGGCCTCAAGGTACATAATGCACGGAACGGAAGGCGCCGAACAATACGTTCACCGGGCGCGCCCCTGTGACGCTCGACTACGGACGCGATGTGGGGCGCGCTCCGGTGCAATGGATGTTAGGTCGGATTTCGGAGCGGCACGAAGTCTGCCCACGTAAAGTCCGGTTTGTCCGGCAACAGTCTTTTGACCAGTTGCCACAGTAACCGGGTTTTTATTTTGATAATGTTCCGCTGGTCAGTCACATAGCTGAATTTTAAGGACGTCATCATCAATGCCTCTGCCGCCATGCTGTCTTCAGGAACAAGTATGTAGGCATAAGCAGTGGTCTGATCAAAACCAAGAATTTCCAGTGCCAGTCCAAGTC
>JAXLQP010000003.1:0-889689 GCA_046331565.1 Blastocatellia bacterium | reverse complement strand
CAGTCGCGGCAGCGACGATTGAGGGTGCTCACCAATGCGGCTCAACCGTCGCTGCCGCGACTGCCGGAGTCGCGCCTTCGACTTCCCGGCCTTAAAAAGACCGGGCTAAAGTCATTCAGTCGCTGACGCGACAAATTTGTGCAGATCCTTCTGACTGCCAGCCTGTCGAACCCTGGTTCTGAATCATCATTGCCTGTCAGTTCGCGCTTGTTGAATCCGCCCTGCTGCCGTAGTAACTTTGTCAGCGTTCCAGTGTCATTTCAGTTTATTGCTGTCATCAACTGAGCGGAGGAAAAGCCTGTGAATCCGGGTCGTTTTTTCAGCATCTCAGCGGTTGTCCTGCTCATCTGTGCCGTGACTGCCAGCGCGCAGCCGCGAAAGCTCGTCTGGTCGGATGAATTTGACGGCGCGGCGGGAACGGCTCCGAACCCGGCGAAATGGGATTACGACATCGGCATCGGCTGGAACGGCTGGGGCAACAACGAACTGGAGTATTACACCAGCCGGACTGAGAACGCTTATCTGGACGGCGCGGGGCATCTGATCATCAAAGCCATCAGGGAAACTTACACGGGCGCGGACGGCATTACGCGAGACTACACTTCGGCGCGACTGGTGACGCGGGGCAGATTCGAGCCGCTGTACGGGCGCATCGAAGCGCGCCTGAAGCTGCCTTTCGGGCAGGGCATCTGGCCTGCGTTCTGGATGCTTGGCCATGACATCGGCACGACCGGGTGGCCCGGTTGCGGCGAAGTGGACATTATGGAAAACATCGGACGCGAACCGACGCTCAATCACGGCAGCCTGCATGGCCCCGGTTATTCGGGCAACACGCCGATGACGGCTATTTTCACTTTGCCGAACGGGCAGCGGTTTGCTGATGACTTTCACGTTTTTGCGATTGAATGGAACACGCGCTCGATCAGGTTTTATGTTGACGGTCAGCTTTACCAGACGCGCCGACCGGGCGATCTGCCAGCCGGGACAAAGTGGGTTTTCGATCATCCGTTTTACCTGCTGCTGAATGTCGCAGTGGGCGGCAACTGGCCCGGTTCGCCTGACGCAACCACCATCTTTCCGCAAACGATGGCCGTTGATTACGTGCGGGTTTATGAAGCTGAGAATGTCAGTTCGCCACCGCCGCGCCGCACGCCGCCGCGCCGGATCGGGAAGTGAATGCCTGCCGGATGAAAAAACACCAGGCCGTAAGGCCCGATTGCAGTCAGGCAAGCTCAATGCAGATTTCCAGGGAACAGGCAATTGAATGGCTGCAGAAGTGGCGACGGGAAGAAATCACTCTGTGGGTGAATTTCACTGCCGGGGCTGGCGCTGCCGGGTTGATGATGCTGGCGCAGATCACGGATGTTTCGGCCTGTCTTGTTTTCAGGAGCGAGGCGGCCATTTTACGCATTGCTCTGGACAAGGCGCGATTTGAATACGGCCCCCTGCAGGCTCTGCTGATTCCTTCAGGTCTGGGAGTTGTGGCCGCAGTGAGCGCACGCAAACAGACAGGCCTTGCCCCTGGCGACGGTTTGCACATCAGGCTGGAATCGGGGCTGTCGCTTTTTATCTGCGAGAATACTGGTCAGGGACAGCACGCGCTTGATGCCGCTGAACTGATTGAGGGCTGGCCGCAGCGCGATGAATAAAGTGATTGAAGAACTGCAACAGGGTTACCAGGAACGGCGCCGCGCAATCAGGGCGCGGCTGGCTGAATTTGCCGAATTGCGGCGCAGCGCCAGTGACGAGAGGCTGTTTGAGGAGCTGGTTTACTGCATCTTCACTGCCGGAGCGAGTGCGCGCATGGGCCTCAATTCAGTGGAGCGGGTGCGGCCTCATTTGCTCAGCGGCGATCAGGAAAAGCTCGAAACGGCGCTGGTCGGAGCGCATCGTTACCCGCGCGCGCGGGCCGGTTACATCGTCAGCACACGCGATTACCTGCAACAGCAGTGCCGTCTGCGCCTGCGCGAACTGCTCGATTCGTTCGGGCGTAATGCTGAAGCGCGGCGCGATTTTTTTGCGGCTGGCCGGGGCATCAAAGGCATCGGTTACAAAGAGGCCAGCCATTATCTGCGCAACATCGGCTATCGCGGTTACGCCATTCTCGACAAACACATTCTGCGCACGCTGCACGAATGCGGCGTGCTGGATTCACCCGACCCGCCCGCGACGAAAAAAAAGTATCTCGCCACCGAAGAGCGTATGCGAAAATTCGCCGGTGAGCTTAGAATTGATTTCGACGAACTTGACCTGCTGCTGTGGTCCAGTAAAACCGGGGAGATTCTGAAGTGAAGGATGAAACACGAACGCTGAAACACAAACGCTGAAACCTCAGCGTCGGCGTTTCCGGTCGCCTTTGTCCTCCTGCCTTCGTCCCATTTCACTGAGGTGTCATATGAAAATCGCAGTTCGATTCCTCGTGGTCGTTGCTTTGGGGATGCTGGTGTGGGCTGCGCCGAATGCGGCTCTGGCCGAATCGCGTGGCAAGGCTATCAAACGCGCTGAGAAAGAGATTCGCCAGGGTAACTTCGACGAAGCTGAAAAGATTTACCGTCATCTGATCGAAAAGGATCAGAAGGACAAAGAGGCGCGCCTGGGCCTGAGTTTCACGCTGATCAAAAAACTGAAATTGCAGGAAGCTTACGAAGAGGCCGCGCAGGTCATTGCCGCCGAACCGCTCAGCGCCCGCGCGCATTCGCTGATGGGCACGTCGCTGCTGCGCTCCGGCGAGTTTCGCAATTCGGTCGAAGCCCTGCGCACGGCGCTGCAACTCAACAACCGCGAGGCGCTGGCCCTGGCCGGGCTGTCAGAGATTGCCTATTTTGAGAATCGCTCCCGCATCGCTTACGAAGGGTTGAAGCAGGCCATTCAGATCGAACCGGACGAACCCGATTATTACATCTCGCTGGCGCGGGCCTGTTCACGCATCGAGTCGTACAACGAGGCTGCCGACGCCTATCAGCGGTTTCTCGAAGTCGCGCCGAAAACCGACGCCGAACGCCGCGCCCGCATTCGCGGCCTGATTGATTTTTACCGCTATCTCGGCACGACCAGACTGCATCGCCTGGGTGGTCAGGAAGTCAGCACCACCACTTTCGAACTGCGCGGCAATCGCCCGTTCATCAAAGTCATGATCAATGGCAAAGGGCCGCTGAACTTTGTCATTGACACCGGCGCGAGCCTGTCGGTCATTTCAGAAAAGGCTGCCGAAAAGCTGGGCATTCGCGCCGTCGCCAAAGGCGGCAATGCGCGCGCGGTGGGCGGCAGCGGTTCGTTCCCGATTGTTTACACCGTGCTGGAAACCCTGACCATTGGTGACGCAAAGATCGAAATGGTTCCGGCTTACATTCGCACGGTGCATGTCACCGAAGAGACACCCGAAGCCGAGCGCCCGGATGGTTATCTGGGCCTGTCGGTGCTGTCGAATTATGCAGTCACGCTCGATTACCAGAACCGGACGCTGACGTTTGACCGGACAACGCCGCGCGCCGAAAAGACGCCGACTGAAGCGGCGACGGCTGAACCGGTCGCCACCGATCCGGCCTCGCTGCTCAATATTGCCGTGCCGATTCGCAGCACGAGCGGCGGCCTGGCGAGCGCCGAAGCGCACCTGCCGAAAATGGAACGCCCGCTCAATTTCATCATTGACACCGGGGCCAGCATCACGGTCGTGTCAAAAGCGGCGGTCAAACGCAACGGCCTTGAGGGATTGAAGCTGCCGAACGAACGCACGCGCGTGATTGGCGCGGCAGGCATTGAGGACGGAGTTGAGGCGCTGGCGCTTTCGACGCTGACGGTTAACGGGTTGCGCCAGAATAATGCGCGCGCGCTGATTCTTGATCTTGATCCGGTCAACGAAACCTCGGGCTTTGAGCAGCACGGCATTCTCGGCGGCGATTTTCTGAAGCATTTCAAGGTGCAGATGGATCTGCGCCGTTACGAACTGCGGCTGACCCCGCAGAGCACCGCCATCAGGGCCGTCGCCAACACGCAGTAAGTTGCGGCCTGCCTGTGGTCAGTGGTCAGCGGTCAGTGATTTCTGTTGTATACTGCCAGCAGCGGCGAATAACAGATTACTGATTGCTGACCACTGATTTTTTATGCCGAGTCTGTATCTCGAAACTTCAGTTATTGGCGCTTATCTCGACCGGGGCGAATCGTTCCGGCGCGATCTGACGATCAGGTGGTGGGATCACGACCTGCCGCATTACGAAGCCTGGGTTTCGCCGCTCGTGGAGCGCGAACTGGAACGCACGCGCGAACCATACCGGCGCAGCTACCTGGGCCTGATTGCAAAGCTGCCGTGCCTGGAGGTGCAGGACGAAGCCGCGATTCTGGCCGATGGTTACATCGCGCGCGGCATTTTTCAGCGCAAATACCTGGGCGATGCGCTGCATGTGGCACTGGCTTCGGTGCACAAAATTGATTACCTGGTGACCTGGAATTTCGGTCACCTGGCCAGTGTTCACCGGCAGGCGCGCATCAAGTTATTCAACACCGCCGCCGGATTTTTCGTGCCGGAAATCGTTACGCCGGAATTTCTGGTCAGCGAATTGTAGGAGCAACCGGAGACCCGAAAGGCAGGAGCAGCGCAGCGTTCGCTGTTCTGGCCGTCAGCCCTGAGTCTCAGTTTTTATGTACCAGCGTCCAAGATTTCTCGAAGAACTGCACGCGATCCGCGAAGAGATGTCGCGTGAGTGTGATTACGATGTCGAGCTGTTTGCCGAGATGGTGCGCAGCAATCAGCGCCCGGCTCATGGCCCGGCCCGCAACATTCGCGGCGTGCGCAAGTACGCTCCCCCGGCCACACACCATCCCGGCAACGCCAGAAAGGGCAGAAAGAAAGGCCGACAGGCGGAAAAGGAGAAGAGAGGGGAAGAGTAGATGGGGTGATTGTGGGGCGGTGAAGCAGAGGGGAAGAGGAGAAAAGGAGAAAAGGGGAAAAGGCAAAAAAGAGTTTTCTGATTTCAAATTCTCTCCATCATCCTGTCTCCCTGTCCCCTTTTCTCCTCTTCTCCCTTTCTCCCCGTCTCTTTGTCGCTTTATTTACTTGTCGCTCAGTTATGGGTGAACCATTTGACGCCATTGGTTTCAGGATTGCTGACGAACCGGCTTATCAGGCGCTGGCTGAACAGGCGCATCAGCACGGCGCCGGCAGCCGCACGCTGCGCGATCATTCGACGCTGCACGGTTATTGCTGGAACATCGGTGACGGGCTGGAGGTCTGGACGATTCTGCACGAATCGAAGGACGGTCTGTTTTATGCCGACTGTCGGCCCGGCTTTCGCGCCCGGCACAATTACCGGCTGCATCCCTGGGAAATCGTCGAGTATGAAGAAGAAGGCGAAGCCATCGTGCGCGGCTTTATCGAAGGCAGCGAAACCGAGCTGATTTTTGAATTGCAGAATCTGACCGAGATGGCGCTGGAGATGTTCCGCGAGCGGGTGCTGACGGTGACGGTGGCCGGACTGGCTTATCACCTGCGCCTCAGCGCGCGTCCGGTCGAAATGCAGTTTCTGCCGGTTGAGAAAGTTTCGGCCCGTCGCCACGCCGCCGAAAATGATTATGCCGGGCGAGGCCGGATTATTGACTGGCGCGAAATCAGCAATCCGCGCACGAACACGAATCTGGTCTGGCTGTTTGCCGATTTCGGCAAAATCAAAATGGAACTGCTGGTCAATCGCGCCGACATCAGAGGCGAACTGAGCCAGGGCGCATGGTTCTCAGCCGAATTCTGGCTGCAGGGCCACGTCCTGACTGAAAAGGAAGTCCAGGCGCGTTATGAAGGCGTGGATGCCGAGTTTCCGCCGGGCGATTACTGGGTGATGTTTCGCCGCGAAAACTGAGCCTGAGTCAGCGCTGCGGATTCACACGGTTTTTTCAATTCTTCCGATCAGGAGGCTGTGACGAGCGATGAAACAACTGATGAGCATTGATGATTTCGTGGCGAAACTGTGCCGGTTCGAGCAGGGACTGATCACGCGCGACAGCGTGCTGGATTTCTGTGACAGCGTGCAGATTCGTGATTCGTCACTGGAGCCTTACGTTTTCTTTGACGACAAATTCTACACGCGCAATCTGATTTACCGTGACGCGCTCTTTGAGGTGATGACCATCTGCTGGCAGCCGGGACAGCAGACCGCCGTCCACACGCACAACGGGCAGCTTTGCTGGATGGTCACGCAGCGCGGCACGCTGTCAGTCGTGGATTACAAGTGGCTGGGCTGCGATCATCCCGAACATCAGAACGTGGTCGGCATTGACTGCCTGGCCGGATCAGACCACATTCAGCTTCATCAGACCCGCGAAACGCTGGCCTGTGCGGGCGGCCCGGTGCTGACGGCTGACAAGCTGCAAACGATTCACCAGCTTTTCAATCTCAGCGAAACGCACGAACGCGCCGTGAGCCTGCATATTTATTCGCGTCCGATTGATTCCTGCGTGGCCTTCGATATGGAAAAACAACATTGTTACCGTCGCCAACTGGCCTACTTCAGCCAGTACGGCGAACCCACGCGACGCGACGCGCCAGCGCCCGCGCTGGCCAGCCAGTGAATCTTTCGCTGAGCGAGTTGATCAGCACTGCGGCTTTCAGTTCAGGGACAGGGTCAAGGCCAGCCCCTGGGTACGCACGCTTCCAGCGTGCTGCGCTTTGCGAAAACAGCGACTTCCTGAAACCCGGCACGCTGGAAGCGTGCGTACCCAGGGGCTGGCCTTGACCCTGAGTTCAGGGAGCCGACCATTGAAAAATCACCTGACGCCGTGATATACACACCGCGTCATCTGAAACAATCATGATGATTGAAGCCTGATCTTTACGGCGCGTTGGTGTAACTGGTTAACACGCCGCCCTCTCAAGGCGGAGAGCACGGGTTCGAGTCCCGTACGCGCTATCAATGTTTTCAAGCATTTGGCGAACCGGCCCCCTGGCCGGTTTCGCTTTTTGCGACGATTTTGCGACGATTTTTTTCCTCGTCCTCTGCTCGTTCCTCCCGCCCCTGTGCCGGTCTCCCCGTCACCAGCAGTTCAACAGCTTCGTGCAGCCCCTGCGCCGAGGCATGCACGTAGCGCATCGTGGTCTGGATGTTCGCGTGTCCCATCATCGCGGCGATCCGGTGAATCGGCACTCCGGCTTCCGCCATGCGCGTCCCGAACGTATGCCGCAGATCGTGAATCCGAAACTTCGGCACCCCGGAGAGTTCGCACGCCTTCTGAAAGCCGCCCCGGATGTTCCGCCACTGCTCGCCCGTCTCCGGGTTGGGAAAGACGAGCGCATCGGAGGCGATCCCGCGACAGGCCCGTTCCAGTTCGGCCCGCGCGACCGAATTGAGCGGCACGGTACGCACGCGCCGCGATTTGGTCTTCTCAAGGTTCACTCTGTTCTGCTCCAGATCCACCTGCCACCGGCGTAAGGAGAGCAGCTCGCCAAGCCGCATGCCGGTGTGCAACAACACGACGACCAGCGGTCGCAGATGCTCCCGCTCCGCCGTCAGATACTCCATCAGCCGCGCCTCCTCCTCGCGCCCCAGACTGCGGATGACATGATCATCCGGTCGCAGGCGCGAAATGCCCGTGCAGGGATTCGCTTCCAGCAGCTCCTGCTCAACTGCCAGCCGCAGCATCCTTGAGAGCACATTGAACTGCCGGTTGACCGTCGCCGGTCGCCGCGCCCGCGCTCGCACCGTCGGGCGTTCGAGCAGCCACTGCTGAAAGCGCCGGCAGAGCTTCGGCGTGATTTCGCCGAGGCGCACCGGCCCGAAGAACTCCTCGACGAGCGGCACAATGCGTCCGTCGTCATACGCCGAAGCCTTGTGCAGCCGCGCCCAGGGCAGGTACTGCTCCCTGATGAAGTCGGCCAGGCGCGGCGACCGCTGCGCCGGGCGATAACGTCCGGCGAGGATTTCGGCCCGGAGCTTCGTCTCCTGCTCGTCGGCCTCGCGCCGGTTGCGCACCCGAAAAGTGCCCCGGTACGTGCGTCCCCGCAGGTCGAACTTGTAGCGCCAGACCGCGCCGCGCCGACCTCTGTATTCCCAGACTGCCATCCTCCACCTCCTTGTGGTCGAGGCAGTCGTGGCCATCGGCGCGCGCTACTCTACACGCCGCGCCTGCGCCGCTGGAAGTCAATCACGTTGGCGTCGCGCGCAATCTCGTGGCGGCGCAGGTCTTCATCGAGTTCGTGCCGGTAGAACCTGATCTCGTGCGTGCCCGCCGGACGCAGATAACGCAGCTTGCCCTGACGGCACCAGCGCCAGATTTTCCTGACCGGCCAGCGCAGTTCGGCAGCCACTTCCTGCGGCGTCAGCACGACTCTCTCCGGCTCTGCTTTCTGTTCTGACTGTGCAGCACTCATCGCTCGTGGCTCCTTCAAGTGTCGCGGGCCGCCTCAGGCCGCGCGATTGCCCTTCGGCGTGCGCTCCTGAAGCCGCACGATCAGCTCGGCGGCTTCGACTTCCGACAACTGCGCCGCAGTGCAGTTGTACCAGTGATGCGAGGCCTGATCCGCCGAGAGGCCGCGCCGCTCGGCCAGCCTGGCGACGGCTCGCTGCTGCTCGGCGGTGGCTGCGATCCGCTGCCTGACCGGCGTCTGCTGCTGCTCGTCGCATTCGTCGGTCAGCCGCGAGAGCAGCAGCTCCTTGCTCGCCAGATCGAGCGAGGCGAGTCCGGCATCCACCTCGAATTCACGGCAGATGCGTTCGGAGAGCGAGCGGGCATCGAGCGCGAGCGCACCCGCCAGCGCGCGAATCTCGCGGTTGAGCTGCTCGTGACGCAAGTCAAATGCGGAGTGCGGAGTGCGGAGTGCAGAGTGCGGAGTGCAGATTCCCGACTCCACATTCCCAACTCCGCATTCCGCATTTGAAGCATTCTGCTCAGGCGTGCGTGTCGGGGATTGTCGGGGATTGTCGGTGCGTGTCGCTTCGTCGCTCGCGGCGCTGCCGAGAATCTCAATTGTCAGGCGAATGGTCTGGCCCGGCGCGAGCGTCAGCACGAGCGCGCCCGGTTGATTGACTGCTGCCATACGGTTATCCTCCCACTGGGGACAAACAGGATCAGGCGCTTCCGGACAGAACGGGTGATCCTGTTTTCTTTCTGAATGACAGGCGTGGCCCGGATGGGGGATGGGGGACAGGGGACAGGGGATGGGGTCAGGATTGGCCAACCCCCAACCCCCAACCCCTCACCCCCATGCCCCATCCGGGTCACGCCTTTCCTCTATGCGCGAGGGCGCACATCAGGCGGCATCGGAGCGGGGACGCAGTTGCTCCTCGATTTCGCGCAGCCACGCTCTGCGTTCGTTCGCGTTCAGCCGTTCGGCAATCGCGCGACGCCATCTGATCTCCTGCGTGCGCAGGTTCATTTCCGTGACTCCGCGCTCGGCCTGAATGCGCGCGATGAGCTTTGCGTGATGACTCTTCATCAGCGCCAGCGCCTGCGCCTTCTGCACACTGCGATCCGGTGCGAGAACCGGCGCGCATTCGTCGTCTTCATCAATCTGAAATCTGAGCATGGACACCTCCGGTGTATTGATGGGGAGTCCGCGCTTCCGCTATAGTGGCGGCGACGACGGACACTCCGTTGTTGATATTTCCGAAGGGCCGCGTTCTCTCCGTGCAAGGAAGGGGAACGCGGCCTTTCGTGTTTGTGAAAAAAGAAAACCGCCAGGCAGGTGCTTCAATTCTGGCGAGAACGACACCTGCCCGGCGGCTCATTTGTAACAGCCTCACCGTACCACGTCTTTCGGCTGTCGCCAAATTCCACCTGTTCTCGCCAGGGAAAGCAATTGCCATGATCGAGACGAAAGTCGTCTTTCACGACCTGCTGCTTCAGCACCTCTGCATCCGCCTGTTTGCAGACGCTCAGGACTTCAGCCGGTTTGCCGACACAATGCGCGAAACGATCAGCCTGATTCCGGTTGCTGACGCTGATCGTCAGCCGCTGTTTCAGGAATTGACTGCGCTCGCTGAAATCGTGCAGTTGAGCCTGTCCGATCCAGGGCCTGCGCCAGACGCGCAGCCATAAGCTGCTGCGCTTCACGCGAGATCGTCCGGGGCGGATCGAGCAGCCCGGCGATGCGCTCCGGTCTCGCCCCGCACAGCCACCCGAAGATCAGCCGCCGGAAGAACCGGTGATGCCACCACAGCCTGCTCTCCTTCGTTTCACTCATCCCTGCTCCTCACGTTGTCGCCCGATCAGCAAGGGGGCGCGGCACGTCGCAGCGGGCGCGGGGCTGCGCGGTGCAAACGGAAGGGAACGATACGTTCACAGTTCCGCCGCACCTGACCACAGCACAGTCGCCCGGTCGCCTCTCGCCACAGTTGCCACTCATTGGCGCGGCCTCTCAGGCTGCAATTTCTTCCTGCTCAAGTTCACGCCTTAATCGGGGATGGCGTCTGGCCAGCTTCTCTATTTGCTCAAGTGCGCCATCTCTGACGATGCGCGAAATGGAAATCCCGGTGATGTCGGCTGTCTTCTTCAATTGATCTTTGAACGCCGCATCAACCTTGATGTTCAGGTTCACCGAGTTTTCGTGAATGCGTTCTCTGGGCATCAGCTTGTCTCCTTTTGAATTACACAGGCTATTATCAATATGTATAGCGAAAAATAAAGAGAAATAGCGAGGTGTTATTGCTCCGCTCTTCTGTAAGGAATTCTCTTTACCTACTTTACTCCCACTATGCCGCGAAAAAACGAAGGGAAGAGTGCCAATCTGAATATCAAAATACACCCGCGTGTTTATGAGGAGTTTCAACTCGCATGCAGGCTGAGAGGGGCAACTATGTCGGGCATCGTCTATCTTCACATTGAAAGGATTATCCGCGAGGAGAAGCAGCGTGACCCGGAAGCATTTGCTGAAATTGAGGCCAGATACGCGGCTCTGGCTACATCCACCAAACGGCGCAGGGCATCGTGAGAACACACTGCGGACAGGCCGCCAGCGTGGTCAGTATTTTCGAGTGGCAACGCCGGAAGCTGCGGAATGTGAATGAAGCGGACTGATGACTGTTCTCACAGGTATGTGGGAAAGAAGGAAAAAGGTTTCGCTTCAAGCGGAGCTGAAACTCAGCCCTGCTTCCTGAAAGTTCAGATGCACGGAATTCTCAAAAGGATCTTCGGTCGAAAGAGGAAACCAAAGCACGACAGCCGCGCTGATAGACAACGCCAGGCCGCACAGTATCAAAAGCAGTCGCTTGCCAGCTTTCGACAAAATGCGGACGTGCTGAAGGGAGTGCAAATACTGGGTTCGGCCACAGCCTGCCAGGCCAGCCAGTCACAGCAGGGAAAGGTCTATCCGGTTGGGAAGGAGCCAAAGCTCCCGCTCCCGAAATGTGACCGACCGCAAAAGTGTCCGTGCTGTTACTCACCAGTAACGAAGGACTGGAATGAAATTCTGACCGAATAAAGCCGTCACTGGCAGGTGCGAAAAACCGAAAAGGTTTCGGAGAAACAGGCGAGACAATGAAGACGCACGATCTTTACGACTCGTATGAGCAGTTCGGGAGGCACTGAAAAATGGTAATAATCGGGAAGCACTCGATCTCGCCTTGTTTTTGATGAATGCCATTTACCTGATCAATGCCGGATGGGAGGAGATGATGAACTGGAGACTGGCTGGCGGCAGATGGTGCATCAGGAAGTGGCAGATTTTCTCAGGGGAAAAGTGTAATCTGGTTCGCCGGAATCGGAGATGTACCAACCCGCTGCATTTCACAGAGTCAGTCAGGGCGCAGATCGCCCGAACACTACTACCGCAATCAAAGCCGACGCGAAGATTCAGACACACAAATCACGAAATCATTTCCACAGCCCCCGGAGGAAGTGAATGTTTACGAAGGCTTGTCCGAGGTGTCAGACGGCTTATGACTTCATTTGATACCTGTCAGGCGGTCGTCAGAGGAAACGGACTGGGTTGATTGCGAGGTCTGCGGGTACAGAATGGAAGATGGGGAGTATCTGCGGCACTATCACGTCAGACGAACGCAGTTTGATCTTCCATCCTTTCATCAGATCAGCCATTACGCGCAACAGCACAGTGACAGGAGCGATGGAGCCACTGCGTGAAATGATTCCTGACCTCACGGCCACCCCGCGCGAGCAGCAATCGGTTTGGCAGTCCGACACGCCCCGACATTAAATCTGTCGGACACTGTCGGGTTATCACGGTTTTGTCATCGTTCTGCCACAATCGCCGCATAAGTTGCGGCTCGCTCCGAACTCAGCCCGGAGGCGCGGAAGCAGCCATTCATTCCTGACCCTCAGACCAGAAAGGAAAATCCTGTCATGAAAGTTATCTTACTGGCTCTTACTGGCTGGCTGGCCGAGTTTGTTCCCAAACCTCAGGCGACACCACCGATCAGTGCTGACTCCGCTGCTGGCATCGGCTTCGGTCTGATCCTTGTGCTGATCCTGAGCAGTCTGGTCATCTACTTCCTGCCAGCCGTCATCGCCATCCTGCGCGGCAAACAAAACTGGTTTGCCATCAGTGCCCTGAATTTCTTTCTTGGCTGGACAGCCATTGGCTGGATCGTGGCGCTGGTCTGGTCGCTGACTCATGACGCACGTCCGCAGCCGCAGGTGGTCTACTATCAGACGCCGCCACCAAATCACCGATAGCAGAGTAGTGAGTTTGCTGAGTTTGGCAAACTCAGAGTAGAAGACGAGGAGGCTCAGCCAGTGAAGATCATCATCCTGTTAATTATGTGTGTTGCTCTGTCTGCCACTACTTTTGCTCAATCATCCGGGGACAGAAATCTTAAAAACGACGAACTTACTCAAAAGGCAGTTCAGGTATTCACCAATCATTTTCTTGATCGTAAAAAAGCCGCTGATCATGTCGAAGAGCTTCGGGCACTGACTCGGAATACGCCTTACGATTTCAGAAGTGTCATTATTGCTTCTGCCCGGATGCTGCAATCTGAAATGTCATTGTCAGAGGCGCGGCAAGTGCTGATTGGCGCGATGGAAGCTGCGGCTGCATTGCCGCAGAGTGAAAAGGATCTTGTCCTGGAAAAAATAACTGAAATTCTCTGCCAGATGTACGCGAATGATCGTTCAACTTATCCCTACCTGAAACAACTCCACATTCTGGGCTTGCCGGTCTTCGAGATCATCGCCAGTGCTGTTGGCAGGAAGATGGATTACGTCTTTGAGATGTCAGAGAACAACAAGTTCAGCCCCAGGCCACTGACTGTCACGCTCGGCCAGCAGTTCGCCATCAGATACAAGGGATCGGCAGCCAGACTTGCGGCCAAATGAAAGATTCACACACACAATTTCAACTCACGCAGAAACAGTGGGGAATTCTGGGAGGAGTAATTATCATCGGGATTATCCTTGCCTCCCTGAATCTCTATGCTGAGCTACAGAAATATTCAGCCATTCAGAAACACGCCGCTCTGCCCGTCACGCCTGCTCCAACACCACCAGTCAGCAGAGAACAACAGGAACAATTCAAGCGGGGTTTGAGGGAAATTCGCAGAGCCACACCTCACCGAATTGAAGACGTGTTCCTGCGCAAAGGAATTGATCTGTACGCAAAGGTCAGTGGCCCGGAGGATACAACACTGACGATTAAGTATGTGCTGATGTCCAGACCCTTTGTGTACAAGGCTGCGAATGAAACAGACTTCCTTGAAAATATGCGAGTGGCGGGATTCAGGAAGATCGTCTTTACGGATGGTGGATCGGCTACCTGGATTTATGACCTTCAAAAAGGAATGTTTATCTGAAGCGTCAGCAACGGCCTCTGTGCATCCTTCCGGCGCTGACGTGTGGTGCGTGCGCTGGCAAGATGGCGCGGGCGTTCGAGTTCGAGATGACAGGCTCCGCAGACGGCAATCAGATTCTCTTCGCGGTCATCGCCCGGCGTGAAGTTGAGATGATGCGTGGTGAGGACGACCGGCTTGCCGCTCTGCGGGTGCAGCCAGCCGTGAATCGCGCCGCAGCGTTCGCAGCGCCCACCGGCGCGGCCAAACCGGATGCGCCGCGACAGCGTGCGCCACTGCGGGCCGTAAAACTTTTTGTACTCTTTCCTGATCGGCATGCTTTCCTCACAGCTTCGCGTGCCACAATTCCAGATCACGACGCTTGATGTGCCAGGCGCGGCCCGGACGTGTCGCCTTCAGTCTCTTCGCTTTGATGGCCCGCCGAATGAAGTGTCCTGAGAGGCCGGTCAGTTGGGCCGCTTCCTCAATGCACAATCCGAGCTTGCGATCCAGCGGCAGCGCGGCGGCCTGCGCGAGTTCGGTGATGGCGGCCAGCAACTGCTCCGCTGCCGGAGCCTGAGCGGTGCGGGAAGATGCTGCGGCGATGGAGCGCCGGGGGTGAGGGGATGGAGGTTGGGGGTTGGGGGTCAGGGACTGGCTATCCCCTATCCCCCGTCCCCTGTCCCCTGCTCCCTGCTGCATCTGTCGCCTGAGCAGCTTCACCTGTTTCTGATCGTAGATGGCCAGCCGCTGCCCCGCGCGGCGCTCGTAACGAGGCGCCAGCAGTCCTTTGGCCGTGTAGCGTTCGATGGCGCGTTCAGAGACTCCGAGCAGGTCGGCGGCTTCCTTTTTGGTCATGGCTTTTCTCCCGGCAGACAATGATGTGAGGTCTGATGCCGGGCCAGGATAGCACGCTGCGACAAGGCCCGACAAGGTGACAGCCCCGACACTGTCACCTTGTCGGGCCGAAAAGGAAGAGGGGTCTTTCGACCCCTTGCTTCGACAGGCTCCTCAGCCATTAGGTATCAGCCTGCCAGTTGTCGTGAGCATAAACATGCGGTCGCCGGAAATCCATGTCATTTCCGTTTCGAGGCGGATTTTTTTGGCACCGCCTGTTCTGCGGCAGAGCGCGATCTGCATTTCGAGCCGCAGCCGCTCTCACGGCTCAGACGGGGAAGCGAAGGCTGATCGCACAGCTTGCTGCTGTTACGGCGGGCCGGGATCTTCCCGGCCTTTTTTCTTTGCAGGGCGAAAAAAAGCTTGCCCCTGATTATACACTGTGTATAATAGCAGATGTCAGGGAAACCTGACGGATCATTGAAAGAAAGGAGGTGCAAGGCCGTGACACTGCTCGAATGGCTTCGGATGCTGACCGACCATTTCATTCTGATGGCCGCTAACATCAGGCTGATGGAAGCGAGGCTGAAGAAGCTTGAAGAGGAAGTGAGGGCGCTGAAGCAGCAGCACCCTCAGCCTTGACCAAAGGGGGGCTGCACAGGCAGCCTCCCGCTTTCAATGATCACTATACTACAGAGAGGAGAATCAGAGCAATGACCCCTGAGACGATCCGGGAACGACGACAGCGGCTGAAGCTGACGCAGGGCGAACTGGCCGCACGGCTGGGTGTGGCGCTCAATACAGTTTCGCGCTGGGAGAACGGACTGAGTACGCCGGAAAGTGGCGAGATGCTTGATCTGGCGCTCAACTGGCTGGAGATGGAACAAAATCTGAGAGGCAGCGAGCAGGCGCGCGAGGCGTTTGCGCGGCTGGAGCAGTCACGGCATGAACTGGAGCGTCTGCTCACCAGACAGCAGAAGAGTCGCCGCCCGTAGGCGGCGACAGCGAGGTTGTTAGTGAAGAAGCGAAAAAGAAAATACCTGAGCGCCGAAGATTTCGCCCGCCTCGAAGAATCCCTGAACGAGGCCCTGCAGCACGCGCGCGGGGAACGGCACGATCTGCGTAAAACCGTGCGCGAGCGTCCGGTGAAGAAGACGCGCATCAACATCTGTCTTGATGAGGACATCATTGAGCATTTCAGGGCGCGGGCGGCCCGGCCCAACGCTGCGCCGTACCAGACGCAGATCAATCAGGCGCTGCGCGATCATCTCAGCCCGGATGACCACAGTACGCTGACACAGCAGACTGAGGCGCTGGCCGACCTCATCGCGGAAAAAATAGCACGGCGGCTGAAACCGGGAAGAAAGGCCGCCTGAAGGTGCGTCCTGATAACGGCAGCACCGGCTGATCGGCGGGGTCTGATAGGAAGTGTTATGTCTGGCGCGGCGTGGGCGCTGCGGTCGCGCCTTCCGGCTGTGATTCTTCCAGCATCCGCAGCAGTTCGTAGTGAGATTCGATGGCTCCTTCCAGCTTCTGCTTCTGTGACCGCACGTAGTCAAGGCGCTCAACGAGCGTCTGTGCTTCATTCGCGGCCTGCTGGTGTGACTGCTGGTAGCGGGCAAGCTGCGCTTCAATCTGCTGTTTCGATAATGCCATTACAGGAAAATCCTCTCTCAGCTCTGGGCGCCGACGAGCTGACCATCTCCGTCACTCGTCGGTGCGCCGTTTTTCATGCGGAGCCGTCCGAGGCCATCAATCCAGAAGTAATATGACCCCATTCTCAGCGTGTTGCCATTCCACGCTGAACCGGCAATGGTCACGGTGTGATTGAATTGTGCGGCCCCCGCGACTGACAGCGTGGCGCCACACGCGACACCGCCCGTCAGGTTGGTGAGACCGCCAACGGCCAGATTGCGACCGATATTGACATCGCGCGGCCTGGCCGTACTGGCGCCGCCGATGTCGCTCAGGTTGTCAGTATGAAAATGCAGGGCCGACCAGAGCCGGGTGATCGCAGCGGCCTCACTGTTGCCAGCCACGAATTCGAGATGAATCCGGCTGTTCGCGGCATCATAGAGGGCCAGACTGGCATCGCCAAAGTTGCGATAGAGCCACCACTTCTCCGTGCTGCCATCAATCCACTTGAGCGCCGCATTCCCGCCACTGCCTGCGAGCAGGCGACAGGCCGCGCTGCCGACGCCATTGCCTGCACTCAGCGTCCCCGCGCGCAGCCCTGCGAGCGTCGTGCCGCCATCGGTGACTTCCAGCAGCCCTGCTCCGTTGCGCGCGAGCGCGAGATCCGCGGTATTGCCGGCGGCAGCCGTAAAAAGCGCGCGCGCGGAGAGCAGGACATCCTGACTGAAGCGTGAGCCAGCCGTGCTGGTCGCATAGCCGCCTGACGAGGGCAGGTAATCCGTGTCCGGGAAATCCGACATCTGCGGGAAGGCCAGTTCCAGCCTGCCGCCGCTCGCCGCCGTGCCGATCCCGCCGGGATAGATGGCCATCCGATACGTCTTCGCGGGATCAAGGCCGGGACAGGTGAAGGTGTACTGCTTCCAGGCTGGCCCCAGTTCAACGTTGCGCGTCGTGATCGTCTGATTGTCGGTGACGTTGTAGATGCTGACAGTCGCGTAATTGAGCGGCGTGCCGGTTCCCTGCTTCATCCAGAACGAGACGAACGCCACTCCGGTGCGACCTGTCGCCGGATTGTTGAAGATGTCCCGGAGGCCGGTGAGCGTCAGTCCGAGCTGGGCCGAGATGCTGCTGGCTGTGCTGTTGCGGCTGATCTCGGCGGCGCGCGTGGTGCCGAGCGGATCGGTTTTGCCGCCCGTCAGGGTGACTCCGTTGGCGACCCATGCTGCCGGAGTTTCAGAGTTGACGACGCGATTGACAAGGCCCGTCGTCTCGCGCGGTCGTGGCAGGGTCGGCAGGAGCCGTTCAGCCGCGAGCGGCTGCTCGACGACTGTCCAGCCCTGCCCGCCACTGGCAAAGATGCGCATCGGATTCTGCCCGCCTTCAGTCTGCACGAGACGATTATGCCGAAAGACATTCTCGCCATAGCGGAACAGGCTGGTGGCGGTCGGCGCGGGAGGGTTGTCTTCGATGAGCGTCTGAAATCCGCTGAAGTAATTCTGCTCGATGACACAGTGGGCGGTGAAAGCCGAGAAGCTGATGGCCGTCTGTCCGCTGACACCCAGAAAGTTGTTTTCCACGAATGTCAGATTCGGGATCACCAGATTACTCGTCCCGGCGGTGACTTTGATCTTGACGCGCGCGGCGCTTTCACTCTCCGGCCCGAACTTGTTCCGGCTGATCCAGACATACCCCGCGTCCGGCACGTCCGCCGTGATCAGCACGTCGGCTCCGGCGCTCGCGCCGCCGGGAATAAATGAGCAGTTGAGAATCCAGGTGTGCTGAGCGCGGGTTCTGATCCCGTAGCTCGTGCCGAGCGCACCGTAAAAGTAACAGTCGTCAGCCGTCAGATCAGCCCAGGCAGCAGCGTCAATGCCGATGGTGTTGTAAAAGAACTGACACGTCCGAAAAGTGCTGTGATAGTTCGACTGACCGAGGTATGCACCAGCCCCGGAGAAACTGCGGAAGGTGCAGTTTTCGACCTGCAGGCGACCTTCAGTCAGTTGTGCTGTCCCGGCAAGGGAGAGGCCGCGCGTCCCGCCGCCACTGCCGGAGAGCAGCAGGTGCTTCAGACACAGATTGCCCTGTTCGCTGGTGTAAGTTCCGCTGACTGTAATCGCTGATCCGCCGGACGGCGCAATCAGAGTTGTCCCGAAGGGCGTCAGTCCTTCAATGATGACATTCTGTGCATTGATCGTAATGGGAGCTGTCTGCGTGAAAGTCGTCGCCCCGAAACGCAGTCTCACGGGTTTGCTGATGGTAATCCCGGAGAGCGTCTGCGGGGTGGCAAAGTCGGCCTCGACCGTACCGCCGGTCGCAGGCAGGCTGTCAATCGCCGCCTGAATTCTGACCCCGGCGTCTGCGCCGCCAAAGACGGCGGCATAACAGATTGAATTGACCCTCCTGACGGTCAGATTGCCCGCCTCATCGAGCAGCAGGTTATCGGCATCACCGGTGCTGTTCTGAATGCGAAAGCCGCCCGCGCCGGGCCGCAGCACCGTGCGATTCTCAAAGATCGGGTTGCCGGTGATGTCATACGAACTCAGGCGCGGCCAGAGAAACGGCTCCAGCACGCCGGGCGTCTGCGCGCCGGTCGAGCGCGTGGCTGAGAAGTACGCGCCCTGTTTGAGCAGCGAGACGGCTTCATAGCCACCGGCATAGACTCCGCTGCCCGCGTAAATATTCTTCGGTCTGCGGTCATACGCATTGGACGACGGATTGCGCCCGATGTCGTAAGTGTTGTCCGGCTCGAACCAGATGTTGCCGAAGCGCGCGCCGCTGCCGTCGCCGCCGTCGCCGCCGAGGGCGAACGTATGCTGATAAGTGTCCGACACCGGCGTTGTGTCGCCGAAGATCGTTTCAAAGTACGTCCGCACATACACGGTCTGACCCGGCGTTCCGGCCAGCTCAATATCGGTGCGCACGCCGGGCCTGCGTTCGACCTGGAGGTTCTGCGTGAAGGCGGCATCGTCGGCGATCTCGACGACAGTGTTTCTGACCTGACCGAGCGTGGCCGGATCGGTGACGGGCAGACTGAGATTCCCCTGCTGCCCGATTTGCAGGACGAGCGAAGTCGAGGTCTGCCGTCGCGGCCCGATGCGCGGCGCGGGCGGCACGGCGACGCCGTAACTGACGGTCGCATACCCTGCGCTCGGCACGCCGGAGAGCGTCGCGCGCAGGTATCTTGTCCAGCCTGCGCGGTTGCGGCCCGGACTCGTTTCCCGCCAGCCCGACGCCTGACCGCGCCAGAGGATGCTGCTGAAGGTCTGATCGCTCGCCAGTTCGTAAGTGATTCCGGGCTGCGCCGTCCACTGATAGTCGAGGTAATCGGCCTGGCCGCTGTCGCCGCCGATAAAAGTCACGCTGAAGCCGGTCGGCGTGTCGGGCACGACCTGGTGACCCTGCCACGCCCAGGTGAGCGGCGCGGCGCTCTCAGGCGACTGCCCCGCCGTGACGCCCTTCCAGGTGCGCGTAAGGCCGAGTTCAGCGAGCTGCATCGGGACGAAGCGCACGGCGGAATTGAGCAGCACGAAGCGTTCTCCGCTCGCGTGCGTGGCCGTATAACCGCCGGTCTTTTTCTGCCCGCGCCGGAGGCCTGAAAGCGTCCAGCGGTTCGCATAACCGCTCACCCGGCTCGCGGTCTGAAACTGAATGACTTCGTGGCCGAGCACGGCAAAATTCGCGCCGTCGAGCACCTGCGCTGCGGTGGCCGAGTCGAGTTCGCCCCAGTACAAATCCAGCGTGACGGTGCTGGTCGTGTCGAAGGTCGTGCCCGGCGATGAGCCGTTCTGAAGCGGCGTCACGGCGCGGCCCATGACGGCGGGAGCCGTAAACTCCGCGACCGATTCCCATCCGGCTCCGCGATCAACATACAGATTCGCGCCCGGCCATTCATAACCGCCGCGCGTCGTGGCCGCCGCATAAAAACCCGGCGTCGTATCCTGATCGCGCAGCCAGGGCACGTCCATCAGCGCGACGACCGTGCTGGCCACAAGTTTGACCGCGACCGGCGGCGACGGCTGCGAGGCAGCGGCGGCCACGACATCGTAGATGGCCGCGTCCGCCGCAATGGACTGCATTTTGAGCGCGCCCGGCACTGCGCCCTGGATTTCAGCCAGTCTGACGAGATGTGTAAAGCCGTCGCGCACGATGGTCACGACATCTGACGGACGCAGCCAGGCATACTTCGGGCCGAGGCTGAAGGTGTGGGCGGCCTGTTCGATCCAGCCCGCCACCAGTTCCCGCTCGGCCATCTGCCGCGCCTCACTGGCGATGAGCGTGAGCGGCGTTTCAATCGTCTCGTGGCGCTCGCTGCGCGTGATCTGTTTGAAAGCTCCGGCGGTCGAGACCTGATGATCCTTCTCCGGGTCGAAAAATTTCAGATCGATCCGGCGCGGCAACTGCACTTCATCGAGCAGGCGCGTCTCAAGGCGCGGCGGCACGCTTGCTGCGCCAGGTGAGTCTGCGGCGTCGCTGCCGCCCTCGGTCATGCCGAGTTCATTGGCGGTGATCGTCGCCACACTCGTGGTGCTGCGAATGACGCTCGTCACCAGACCATCGTGCGTAATGAAATCGAGGCCGAAGAGCCGCCCGGCATTCTCCAGCGACCGGCGCGGCGCTTCGCGCTGATTGACGTAGAGGCCGCGCAGCGGATAAGCATCGAGGTTCGAGAAGTCGTAATCGGTGTAATGCAGCCCGGCCATCTCGCAGCGCTGCTCGGCCATCTGCCGCAGGCTGGTGTAGGTCGTGTTCTCGACGAGAAAGACGAGGTTCGGCACCGTGCCCCAGCGGTCAATGACAAACTTCTCCAGCACGACATAACAGTTGCCCCGGTAAGCCGGAGTCGAACCGGCACCGTACTGCGCATCAACGACGCCCTGGATCAGCGGGTCGGGCAGTTGCGCTTCATTGCCTGCGTAAATGCGCAGCGCCGCGTAATTGCCGTGCAGCAGCGTCGCGCTCGTGGTGCCGTCACCGTCGGTCGCGGGCTGTTTGCCGTAGCGCGCGCCCGGCGTCACGTCCGGCACCAGCGGATCGGGCGGAAAATCCGGGTTGTAGGGTGTGTCGGGATCGAGGTCGGGATCGAAGACGCCGGTCGCGGGCGCGGTGACATCGTAGATGAGGTCGGTGTTGGCCCAGATTTTGAGGACTCTCAGCGGCCCTTTGCCCAGCAGGATGGCCAGATCGAGATCGTAGCTGTAACTCTGCGTGTCGGGTGCTTTCGCGCCTTTGCCCGATCTGCCGGGCGTGGTGGTCACGGTCTTGCGGATGCCCGACGACCAGATGATGTTTCCGGCCATCTTCACGCCGCCCGGTTCGTAAACGGTCGCGCCGCCCGCGACCTCCGACGGGCGCGCACCGTAGACTTCAGGAATCATCACGCCGTACTGCGAATCCTGAAGCTGAATGTCGCCCTGGAGCCTGCCCTTCTCAATGGCTTGGGCTTCGGCGTCAGAAAATAATTGAGCGCATACGAAGCCGCCGAGACGGCGGCGCTCACCAGCGCGCCGATCAGCACCGGTTCCAGTCCGGTCAGCAGGATGGGATGCCACGAAGTCAGCCAGTTCAAAATCAGTCCTCCAGCCCGCGCACGCGATATGCGGCGACAATGCGGCTGAGCCAGGCCGCGTCAAGGCGGTGTTCGATCACGCCGTAACGATTGAGCGCGTGAATCATGGTCAAATGCGGAGTGCAGAGTGCGGAATGCGGAGTTGGGAATGCGGAGTCGGTAATCTGCACTCCGCACTCTGCACGCCGCACTCCGCATTTGAAGCACTCCGCATTTGAAGCACTCGTCAGGATTCCGGCGTGCTGCGGCAGCCTTCCGAAGCGCAGCAGCAGCACATCACCGGCACGCGCCTCCGTCACCGGAATTTCATCCATGTGTGCGCCGCACAGGCGCTGGAACGTGACGCCGTCGGGCCGGGTTGAGTATTCGAGAAAATCGAAGTCCGACAGACCGAGTTCGTGTGCGACCACGAGCAGCAGCCCAATGCAGTCAAGGCCGAAACCGTCGCGCCCCTGATGCTGGTAGGGCGTGCCGAGCCTCAGGCGCGCGGCGGCGATCAGTTGTTCACGAGTCACCATCAGGAAAAGTGAAGAGTGAAGAGTGAAGAGTGGAAAGAATCGTTCGCTTCTTCACTGCTTCAGTCGGGAAAGTGCAGCACCTTTTCGTAACCGGGCAGATCAGGTTCGCAGCGAATGTTGACAACGTTCTGAAACTTGTCGCGGCAGGTGGATCGTTCGCCGTCGCAGCCTGCACTCAGAGTCACGCTGTCGCCGATGGCGATCTGTGACCGCAGCGGCAGCAGCAGCGTGATCTGATTACCGGCATTCGCCCTGATCTCCATCGCCAGTCCGGCATTTGCGCCGGAGGTGAACTGCGCCCGTCCGTAAGCGAAATAGTTATCTGCCCGGCCTGGGCTGAGCGAGACGGTGAAGGTGCGGCGATCAGTGACGGCGCTGACGGTGGCGGTGTGCGTGAAGGCGGTCAGATCCTTACGGCAGCGCGCGTCGCCGAGCGTGGCGCGACAGGTGGGCGCGGTGAGTTCTCCCACCTCCTGACTCAGCAGTTGCGCCAGGCCTCGCAGTTCGGCGGTGAACTGCCCCGACTGAATCGTCACTTCGCCGAGGTAGCCGACCACCCGCCGCGCCGCGCCCATCGTCACATCGAGGTAATTGACGGTGATGATCTCAACCCGCGCATAATTCCATTTGCCGCCGATCAGATCGCTCTCGGCAAAGCCGCCGATCAGGAGCGGCGCATTTACTTCGGCATTGTCGGGCGAGAGATCGCCTGAGAGTTTCAACTGCGTCGGATCGAGCGGCGCGGGCGAATAAGTCTCGTTCTGATATGTCAGCGTGCGCGTGTGATTGCTGGCGCGCACCACCGTCCCGTCGGTCGCTTCGACTCGCCAGAGCGTCGAGAGCGTCAGCACGTTGCCCGCGAGGTGATCCTTCATGGCTTGTGTGACTGGCATAACTTCCTCATCAGAACAGTGGTCAGTGGTCAGTTGGGGGATGGGGGATGGAGGTTGGGGATTGGCTATCCCCCATCCCCTGACCCCCAGCCCCCAACTGACCACTGACCACTAATCACTATTCCAGACCAAGTTCCACCGGCAGCAGTTCGATGATCTCGATCTGCCCGATCCCTGAGACCGCGCCGACATCCATCTGCGCCTCGAATTTGTCCGAGCCGAAGACCGCCGGAACATCGAACTCACCCGACCACGCGAGCGCCACGCCTGCGCCCGGCGCATTCGTGAAGGTCACGAGGCCGGTCGTGGAATCCACCGCGACGCCGGTCGCTGGCGTCTGCGAATTGCCGAGAAAGATCGAGACCGTACTGGTGCGACCATCGAACGGCAGACCGCCTGCGACCGGCTTGGTGATGCGGCGCGTATAGAGCGCCGGGCCGCTCTGGTAGTTCTTCACGAGCTTGAAGGTTTTCGTCGTGCCGTCGCCGGTGCCGAAGACTTCGCGGCTGGCGGTGTGATCCGAGGGCGCAATGAAGCGGAAGCCGCGCGCGCGACCGAAGCGGGCACGGAAGAAGGCTTCGAGCGCCGTGAGCTGCGCGGCGGTGAGCATCTCGTAGTTGATCGTCCAGCGCCCGATGGCGTCGTAACGCGAGATGTTGCGCTGTGCGAGGCCTGACGGCGCGCTGATGATCGTGGTCAGATACTCAGGCCCGCCGCTTGCGCCCGGCGCATAATCGGGACTGAGCAGAACTTCATCGAAGGTAACTGACATAAGGATTTCACAGGAACAGCAGGCGGTGAGAGCGAAGGTGAATTGTGGCAGAAGCTGAGAGGGTTATTTTCCGGCAGGATTAACCGCAGCCGGGCGAGCTTCACCCGCCCGGCTGGGGATGTATGGTGGGTGATGCTCTCATCGCCTGGGGCGCTTCGTTTTTGTCTTCAGTGCCTCGATTCCAGCCATGGCTTCGGCCTGAAGTTTCTTCAGTTCCGGGCTGAGGACAGCCTTGCGCATCTCCAGCGCCTCAAAGGCCAGCCGCATCATCCCTTCGTGTTCAACCGTCGTGTGGCCGTTCTCCAGGCGTGAAATCGTGTTCCACGTCACGCCGAACAGTTCACCGAGTTGTGCCTGCGTCAGCCCCAGTTTTTCACGTCGTCTGCGAATCTCTTCTCCGGTCATGACTGCTTTCTCCGGGATATGACGTTATGCTATCCTTTGAAAGGTGTGGAGAGGGATGATCAGTCCCTCCCCACAGCGCATCGGAATTATTCGTCAAGGGGCTGCGTTGGAGGCAGCCTCTTGTCGTTTTCCAGTTCCAGCCGCCTGATCCGTTCGGTCAGGTCTTCCAGCGCGTAGCGAAGGTCATTCACTACTCGCCAGAGCAACTGAAACTGCTCTTCCGGTGTTTCAGCCAGCGGGTTTGTTTCCATTCCCGTGACCTCCTTTCAAAGAACGCCAGGCTCAATTGCCTGACATTATGTTATATAACATAATGTCAGGCTGCATGCCAGCCGGAAAGCGTGGCGCTACCGTCCGTTTCTCCTTTGTGCGTGATTGAGAGCCGCCGACGTGCGGGCCGCGATCTGCTGCTGCGATTCGCGTGAGACATGGCTGGCGGGTGTGGTGATGTGGAAGTGGTTGATGACCGTGACCGGCTGCGCCGCAGCCTGAGCCGCAGCCGCCCCCGTGAGCGCCGGGAGCGCGTGATGCGGCATGATCGAGCCTGACACGTCGGGCCTGAAATACTCCGGGCCATTCTCATTGACCTGGTAGAGCCAGCCCCCGACAACGTGGCCGCCCTGGGCGCGCTTGCCGCCGTACCCGCCTGACGCATCAATAACGCCATCAGGCAGTCTGATGCTGCTGTCACCCCTGCCGCCTCCGCCATCGTCACGATTGAGCAGACCGCTGGTCAGGCCGCTGACGAAGCCGCCGAGCGCCGCGCCGAGCAGTCCGCTCCAGAATCCGCCGCGCCCGCCGCTTGTGAGCGCACTCGCAAGCTCGCCGAAACCGCCGACGAGGAGCGAGAGTTTGCCGCTCTGCTCGCTGGCCTTTGCGCCGAGCGTCGCGGTCTGCTGCGCCGCCGCGTCTTTGACGGTCTGACTGACACCATCCACTTTGCCGCCGAGATCACCAATGGCCGAAGTGAAAACGTCTGACGCCGCTCGTGTGGCGCTCCCGGCCTGGGCCGCAGGCTTTTTCCTGAAGCGGTCGAAGATACCGCTGAGCTGATCACTCAGGATGGAGCCGAGCAGGCTGCCGATGCTGGAATGCTTACCGTCTGTGAGAGATTCGATCAGTGATTCCTGTAAGGTTCGGAAGAAGTCACTCAGGATATTGCGCGCCAGGTTCCTCAGCGTGTTGCCAAGTGAGTCGCCGCCGCTGATGAGTGTGTCAATCGCTTCATCAAAATAGCCGCCCAGCCGCTCATTGAAGTCCTTCAACCGCTTTTCCTGACGATGATCATGACCAAGCTGCTCAACCTGATCGAGTTCACGTTCGAGTCTGAGTGCAGTCAGTTCATCACCGTGCGCTCTGGCGATCTGAATCTGAAGGTTGAGGTTTTCGCGCAGCGTCCCCTGCATTTCACGCTCAAGAGCGAGAATCCGCTGCCGGGCCTGGCCCTCACTGATCAGTCCCCGGTCAGCCAGACGCTGAATGCGGTCGCGGCCCAGATTGAGACGTTCGCTGGCGGTCTCGTACTGACCTGGCAACTGGCTGTCATTGAACCTCTGTTTCTGAAACTGCTTGTACTCCTGAATCAGCTTCAGCGCCTGCGTGTCGCCCAGCGCCAGCGCCAGTTGCTGTGCTGCCGCGACTGTGCGCTCCAGTTCCTGTCTGAAGGCTTCTGCCGGGCTGGTGGCAGCAGCCATTTCGTTCTGGAAGCCGCGAATCTCTGTGGTCAGCTTTGCATAATCCGCACGTTCGCGCTCGCGCTCCTCACGGATGCGCCGGTCGCGCTCGGCAGCTTCACGCCCCTGCACATCCATCACCTGTGCGCCGAGGATCTGAAGCTGTCCCCGCACTCGTTCCTGCTGAGCCTGTGCGCGCAGCTTTTCAGCTTTGTTGCGCGCTTTCTGTTCTTCCTGGACGAGGGTGCCGAGCAGCTTCTCCTGCTGGGCGATCTCCGCTTCGATGGATTGCTGCTGAAGTCGGATGCGCTCGCCGTAGTAGCGTTCGAGCGCGGCAATATTGGCCGTATGGTTCTCACCGTTCAGACGCAGTTCTTCCGCCAGTGAGCGTTCACGCATTTCAAGGATGCGGCGGATATTGTCCTGCTCAAACTTTGCTTCGTTCTCGGCCTGCTGACGGCGCAGTTCCAGTTCGGCATGAAATTGCTGATCCGCGCCCGCTGCTTTTGCTGGTTTTGGGCCGAGACGGCGTGTCTCCTCATGCTTTGGAGGATCTCCGTAAAGCTTAGCGAGGCTGCGGTCAGCCGCCGCGCGTTTCGCCGCCTCGCTTCCGGCCACGTATGCGTTGTAGCTGGCGATGGCCGGACTGCCGATGAGCGTGATCCAGCTCTCTTCCCTGAGACTCTTCAGTGCCCCGATAATCCCGGCCAGGGCCAGCCCGGCTTTTTCACCGACGCTCTCCCAGGCAGCGCCGTTGTTCTTCAGATCATCGTTGAGCTGTGCCAGCTCACTCGACAGAATGGGCAGAAAGCCTCTGGCAATTTCATTACCGATACCGTTGAGTTTGAGCTTGAACCGTTCCAGCTCAATAGCGGCGTCATTGGCTTTGGCGCGCAGGTCTTTGTCCATCACCGCGCCTGATTCCCGCACCATCTGCGTATAACGCGCGACCTCCGGCTGAATCTCCTTGTACCGGTCAGCCAGTTCGTCAACGGACTGTCCCGTCAGGTTTGACATGACCTGAAGCGCCTGCACCTGCTCGGCGCTGAGTTTGTGTTCCTTCGCCAGCGTCTGGATTTCACGCGCATTGTCAATGACGTGTTGTGTCAGTTTCGCCAGCGCGGCACCCGCGCCGACGATCAGCAGGGTGGCGGCTGTGACGGCAACCCCGACGACACCGAACCCCGCGCCGAGTTCAACGAGCGCCTCTGCCGGATCACCCTGCGCAAGATTTTCAAGCGCCTGTCCGAACTCTCGTGTCGCGCCCGAAGCCCGACCCAGGCTACTGGCGGCTTCCTTCCCGGCGCTGGCCGTTTCCTTCCCGACTCTGGCGCTGGCCTTACTCAGATTTTCAAGCTGGATGGCTGCTTTCCGGGCATTTTCATCAAGGACATTGGCGAAGCCGCCGCTCACGTACTGCCTGACACTCATCCCCAGGGCTTTGGCCTGGGCCTGAATGTGTGCAATCTGCCTGTCGTACTTCTGTAGATCGAATCGGATGTCGAGGTCGTCGAGCGCCTCTTCAATGGCGCGAGCCTTTGCCCGTGCTTTTGCATCAGCGGCATCAAGGTTCTGATTGAAGTTGCTGATGTCGGCCTGAACGAGAGCGACCAGCTTTTGTAGTTCGATTGACATGCAGGTTATTTCGCGCTCGCAGCTTCACGTGGCGTCTCGGCGGCCTCACGCCGGGCTTGTAACACCAGCAGCAGGCGCTGAACATCACGGCTGGCCCAGCAGCGAATCTCTGCCGGGTTCTTTCCCATTTCGAGTGCCAGGGTGTAGATCGGCAGTTCTTCCAGTGGAGCGCCGATCTGTCCACGCGTGATGTACCAGCGACGCAGCGCCGTCAGTTCACTTTTTTTGGGTATGTGTGCGCGATGATGGCGTCATAAAGCAGGCGGTGAATGCGGAATGGCAGTGAACTGATCAGTTCATCCGTGATTGCTGTCATCACGGGCTGTCCATCCTGTTCACCATCCTGGATGCGCACCAGAGAGCGCCGGAGCAATTCAACTACACCCTGCTTCTCCAGTTCCGGCGTAATATCACGGAACTCAAATTCCACCTTCTCCGTGCGACCTTCAATCTCAATCTCGAAACTGGTGCGATGTATCAGATTATTCAGTTGTGAAAGTTTCATGATCTGTTTCAGCGATCAGTAATTAGTGAAGAGTGAAGAAGAGGCTGCTGTTCACTCTTCACTCTTCACTGTTTTTCAGAGTGCCGCGATTTTGTTGACGACGGTCAGCGTGTGCGAGCCGCCGAAAGTCGCGTCATCCACCACGCGAAAGGCGAAGCGATAACCATAGACGCCTTCGAGATCGCTGAGTTCTTCAGCGGCTTCGAGCTTCACGGCCAGATCGTGCTGAAAGGTTTCGTCGGCTGAGGTGCCGAGGTTTTCACCGACCGCTTTGATGCGCACGTAGCGCACCGGCAGCACATCGGCAATCAGCGCATCGTAGAGCGCCCGCATCTGGGCGTTGTATTCGGCCTCGACGACCAGCTTCGGGTCGTAGGCGATTTCGGTGGCCTCGCTCCAGGCCGGATTGGCTGAGTTGAGCACCCACTTTTCACCGAACTTGTCCGGCCCTTCAAAACTGACTTTGTAAACATCAGTCAGTTTCGTGGTGCCGATCCCGGCGAAGGTCGCGTCGAGCCAGACATCCAGATCGTTGGCTGACACCGGGCGCTTCTCGACTTCCGTCGGACTGGCGGTCAGCGTGGCGGCGTTGTTGATCCTCTGCGCGATCAGACCGCCGCTCATCCGGCATTCCTCGCGCGTCAGTTCATAGCCGAAGCTGGTGAACTGCGTGTAAGCGACCTGCTGCGCCGCGGCGGCATCGCCGCGCTGGACGGTGAAGCTCTTTGCCTGCGCGTCCGCGCCCTTTGAGGCTGGTTTGAAGATCCAGGTGTAAGCGCCGGTCGTGCCGATCTGCGTCGGGCCGGTGGTGCAGCCGATCCAGCCGGAGAGCGGATAGACGATCTCGCTGTAGGTGAGCGGGCCTTCGTAGCTGCCCTCGGTGGAGTTCCGGTTGAGCAGCCCCGTATTGGCCAGCTTGTAGCCGTTCGAGCGATAGAACTTCGTGCCGAGTTTCGGCTTGAAGCTGACTGCCAGGCTGGGCAGCAGCTTACCGGCAGCGACCGCTGTGCCCTTGACGGTTTCCACGCCGATCTGCGTGACAATATTCACGGCATTTCTTGCCATGTGTTTCCTCCTTAAGGTGACGGGTGAGTGGCGATCACATACAACCCGCCGAGGTGAAAGATCAGTTCCGAACTCGCGGGCAGCGTTTCGACATACGAGAGCGGGCGCTCGCGCCGTGAGGTGAACTGCCAGCCCTGCTGCGTCTCGGTGACGGCAGTCTGAAAAATGGTGTCGAGCCGGTCTGCAATGGCGAGGTCGGCTTCTGCCGGAGCGCCCTGGCAAACCAGCTTGATCTGATAAATGGCGCGAGTCAGCGTGCGTGCCGTGCCGAGTCCCTGCACATCGCCGCCCGCCTGGTAGCTGAAGATGATGAAGGGCAGCGGCGTGCCTTCGGGGGCGCGATATGCGCAGATCGCTGAGGCCGGAATGCGAGCCGTGATGGTCGCGTCAGCCGTCAGGCGGCTGTAGATCCACGCTTCGATTCTCGGCAGTTCGTGGCCCATCACTTCACTCTGGTGAGCTGCTTCATCGCGGCTTCAAAGGCTGGCCGGACGCGCTCGACCGCAGGCATCAGGAACGGCGTCGCCGGTCGGCGGCTCGTGCCGAACTCGACATAGATCGCGTAATCGGCTCCGACCGTGACTTCTCCCGTTAGTTCACTCTGCATCTGCGACTGAATCGAGTTGCGCAGAAATCCGGTGTCCACCGGCGCAGCGGCCTGAGCGTTTGCCCGGATGTCGCGGACGGCTTTTCTGACCACCTGAGAGGCCAGCTTCATCTGCTGCCGCAGGCGCGGCACTTTCGATTGCAGCGTCACTTTCGTTCTGAGCATGTCGTATTTCCTCTTTGAGCAGTGCGATCAGCCGGGCGACATCCGCCTGCTCGTCGGGCGTGAGCAGATCGAAAGCGTCAATTTCTGCGCGCTCGCGCGAGACGAGCGCCCAGCGCGCGGCGTTGTAACAGTCGCGCGCTGAAGCCTGCGGCTGTTCGCTGAGCAGTTCTCTGATGGCTGTTTCTCCGATCACTGACTTCACACCCTTTGCACGGTGATGCGCTGGCATAGAGCCTGGCTCCTCTCAATGACTGCCGAGGTAATGGTGTAGGTGACACCGCCCACGAGCAGCCGGTCTGTTTCCTCGACGCCTGCCCCGCAGGGCAGCGTCACGATGAATTCCTCAGCCTGCCGCGTACTCTCTGCCGCCGGCACGTCCGTTGAGCGTGGACGCCCGGACGGCGCGAGCCGACAGGCTGTCGTACCTGCTGCCGTGTACGTGACGCTCTGCTGCCCGCGCCCGTTTGGCACGAGCGTGCGGCGCAGGATCGTGGCCGTGTCAGGGAGCGAGGCATTGAGCGTGGCCCGCATCCTGACGAGTTCACTGGCAGTCGGCATAAAACTCCGTGTTGACGAGCCGACCGCTGCCCGCCCGCATCTGCTGCCGGTAAGACCGGGCCAGTGTGACGAGCGCCTCGGTCTTCTGCGATTCCCTGAAGCTCTGGCCGTCAGTGGCAAAGTCGAACTTCAGTTTTTCCCTTGCGGCCCAGGCTTCGAGCACATCGGCGGCTGCGCCGGACAGGTCATAGCTCTTGCCGGTGATCAGGATCGGCGGCTGTTTGCCGGGCGAATTGAAGCGCCAGTGGCCATTCTGCCAGTCGCTCTCGTCCGGCGTGAGCGGGTTGTAAGCCGCATCGCAGAAGGCGGCGTCCCCTTCCCACTGACTGAGGGCGGCGAAGTAATCGCAGTACTCGACCCTGCCGCCGGGCGTGCGGGTGGCTTCAGGGCGCAACGATTCGTAACGCACCCATTCCCGGTGCGCATCGAGCGCCTGTTGCAACTCGTCATCCGTCCAGACCTGATTACTTTCGTCGGCGTCGCCGATCATTCGGCGCAGGGCTGCAATCAGCGCCGCCATCGTTGTTCTCGGCATTGTTCAAGTGCGGAGTTGAGAAGGCAGAAGGCGGAGTAACGGAATCAGAATCCGTCTGTGATTCCGCACTCCGCACTCCGCATTCCGCCTTCGGATTGAGTCCCTGCATGGCATACCACGCGGCGATTTCGTCAGCTTCAGCCGGGCGGAAGCTCTGGGGGAGCGTCCCGGCCAGTTCGGGAGTGACGGAATGCACCGCGCCGTGTCTGTTCACAACAAAAGGCATTGGAAATAGTCCTTAGTGGTCAGTTGTCCGTAGTCCATAGTCCGTAGTCCGTTGCTGCTGACAACTGACCACTGACAACTGACAAAGGACAACTGACCACTGCTCTTAGCTGAGGACGACCAGACCGCAGGCATCGCGCAGCTCGGCCACTCCGTAGAGAATGTCGAAGCCGACGCGCATGCCGCGATAGTTGATGTCGTACTGGTAAATGACGCGGATCACGAGGCCCGTTTCGGGGTCGGTGACAGTCGTCGCCTGCGCGCCTGATCCCTGCGGCACATCGCGGAAGGGCCGCGTGGCGAGGATGAAGGCTTCCGGCGTGAGCGCCAGGTTCTTGGTCGAATTCGGAGTCCCGGCGACAACCGGCACGCGCTGGCTCATCCACAGGTTGAAGCCGTAGATGTTGCCGAGCGAGCCTTCGGCGATGGCTGAAGACTTCGAGTAAGCGAAATAGTTTTGCAGCCCGGCGTCAGCGAGCAGCGCAATTTCGTCCTTCGAGCTGAAGATCAGGTGACGATCAGCGAGCGGCACTTTGGCGTCGTTGAGCGTCTTGCGCGCCGTGCGGATCGTCGCGGCTGAGAGATCCGTGCCCGACGTCCCGATGCTGGTCGAAAGACCGGCATAGAGTCCGAAGAGATCGTCTTCAACGGCATCGCCGAGCGCGATGGCTGCGCCTTTGACATAACGATCCATCAGCGGCTGATTCGCCTGCGCTTCGGCCACGTCCTCAACAATAAAATCAACATACTTGTGTTTGTTGAGCGTGACGGAAACGGTCGCGCCGCCAACGGGCGTCTGCACAGTGGCCTGCGCATCGGCAGCCTTGTCCTGAGCGGTGAAAGTTCCCGGATAGGGAATATTGAGAGTTTTGCCCTTCCAGCCCGGCTCAAAGGACTGATCCTTTGTCACGAGACGAGCGAGGACGATGTTGGTGCGCAGGATGTCGAGCGCGCGCTGCGCCCAGGCCTGCGGAATGAATCCGGCGGTATCCGCCATCGAGCGGGTAATGTTCGACATGGCTTGAGGGAGTCCTTAATCGGTAATGCGGCCTTCGCGCATCGCCGTCATGATGGCGTCGCGGTTGGCCTCCCAGAACTTCCGATCCTGAAGCTGAGCTTTGGTGAAGGTGACGGGACTGGTGCTGGAGCGTGACGGGTTACTGGCCGGAGTGACCGGCGCCTGTGGCGCGCTGGTCTGCTGGAGCCAGGGCCGCGCCCTGACGAGTTCCTGCAAAGCGGCGGCGCGGGCCTCATCGCTGTCTTCGACTTTTGACCAGTCAATGAGCTTCTCCGCTGCTTCCGGGTCAACGATGCCGAGGCGTTGCGCCTGCATCTGGACCTGGAGTGACCGCAGGCGGGCAGCCGCAGCGGTTGCCTGCTTGTCCCTTTCCTCGATGTCTCGTTTGAGCCTTTCGGCTTCGGAAAGTTCTGCGTCCTTGATTTTCTTCAGCTCGGCTTCAGCGGCTTCGGCGGCCCGCAGTCGTTCACGAAGGTTCTTCGCCTCCGACCGGAGCTTGCGCGCTTCTTCGAGCGAAATGGTTTCAGCGGCTTCACTCCCGGTGGTCGCTGCCTGAGCGGTGGTGGAAGTGTGAGTGCCTGCTGCTGCCGGAGCAGCGGGCTGAGGAGTCGTCAAAGAGGGGTCACCCGCCTGGGGTGTCGTGTTCTCGTTGGCCATCAGTTCGTGTGCTTTGGCACGCCGCACCATTGCGACGTGCACACACGCAACTTAACAGAGCCGGAAACAGTTATTTTCTGTGGTGAAATGGCGGGTGGTTAATGAAGGCGCAAATGAAAAAGCCGCACCGTTGTGGTGCGGCTTTTTGCGAACTCAATGCCAGGATCATTCAGGCTGCGGCCTGATCCGGCAGAACATCTCTGATTTTGTCCATCAGGTTCCTGGGAAACTCCGGGAGGGGCGAACGCGCTTCCAGATCGGCGCGATCCAGCGGGCTGAGTTTCTCCCGGCTTCGTTTCGCAGTCTCCAGTTGCTGGTACTTCATCGCCAGATAATCAGCATAGCTCGTCTCAGGATCAAACTGTCCACTGGACTGTTGCTCACTGAATTCAGCCTCGCTGAGAACTCTCATAAATTTCTGCGACATGACTGCTCCCTTTTACAGCCGACCTCGTTTTTGCAGGTCGGAGACATAAGCTTTCATCACCTTCATCATACTGCTTTCACTATCCAGATCAAACAACATTTCCTTTTCAAAGCCGTTTCGCCGCCACCACTCATGCTCACCAGCCAGCATCAGATCATTGAGAGTTTGTGCCGATGAGAGCCTTTTCCGAAGCAGAATCAGTTCACGATCCTCAAGACGCGCGTCGAAGCCGAGCCGGGCAAAGACATAGTAGCCGCTCTCTTCACCACCAGGTTCACCTGCGCCCGTTGTCGTCAGTTTCTTCACATCCAGTTTCTTTGCCGCTTCGATCTGTCGGAGGATGATTCTGGCCGCCAGACTGCTCGGAGCATGGCTCTTCTTTTTAAGGTAAAGATTCCTGATGACGAGAGTTCCATCACGATCACGGAAGAGGACACGTTCCTGTGTTTCGATCAGTTCGTGTTCAACTTCACCGCGAAGTCTGCCGTAGGTATCCACCCTGAATTTCACCCTGGCGCCATCAAGCGCGCCAATTGATCTGGCCAGTAGCGAATCTGATACTTTCCTGCCCAGCAGCTTCTCTGCCATCTCCTTTGCGCCCTCGTCGTATGTGACTGTGAACTTTTTCGGCATAGTGTCCGGCAGTATATCCGCCTCGCGCTGTGCAGCAATGGCCAGCGCCTCTTTCAGACTCCGCCGGTGGTATGGTCTGCCCCACTCGGATTTGTTCTTCCGCCCAACGAAATCAGCGAGCTTCACTGTGCCCGCCTTGTATGCCCTGAAGGCTTCCGGGCCGAGGATGGACTGCTGATACTCTGCGGGCTGCCCGGCAAACCACTGCTCGCCTGATTCGATCTGCGGGCGCGTCTCCTCGATGCCGACAAAACCCAGTTCGGCCCAGCTCTTCGTTTTCGGCACGGCGGTGCAACGACAGTTCGGATGAGATTCGAGCCGCTCCTCAACCGAATGCTCGGTGCCGTGCATCGCCACACACAACACACACGGGCGCGCGTCGAGCGCGGCTGTCCAGACCCAGCCGTCCAGCACATCCTCGTTCGCTTTGTACGTCCGGTGCGCGGCCTCGCGGTAAGCCCTGATGGTCTCCGTGCGCGAGATGGTCAGCGCCCGCGCCAGATTGCCACCCAGAGCCTCTTTGACGTGCCGTGCTGTCCGGCGTGGGTTCCAGCCCAGAGCCACAGCTTCAATGAGCGAGTTCTTCACTCTTTGCCCGGCATCGCCGGGCAGTTCATCGAGCAGCTTCTTCAACAGTGAACCATCCGCCGTGAAGCCGACGATGCTCTCGACTGCCGCCGGTGCGAGGCGATTGAAGTCAATGAAGGCTCCGGCCTCGCCCAGACCCAGGCGAATCAGTTCTGCCGTGTCGGCCTGACCCGACCGGGCAGCATCGCGCTGCGCGCTCACGATGAGCGGATTGAAGACTTCCCGGTTGAGCCGGTGCATCTCGAACTGGACCTGCCGCAGCAATGTCTCCAGCCGTTCGCGCTCGTAGAGCCACGCCATCCGCGCCCGGTCGCCTTCAGCTTCCATCCGCACGCGAAGCTGCTCGGCCTCGCGCTCGATGCGTCCGGCCACGAGCGCATAAGCGCGAATCATTTCGGCCTGAGCGGCGCGTTCCTGCCTGAGCAGCCCGCGTCTGAATTTTGCCGCCGTCTCGTAAATCCCGGTCATTGCGGAAGGCAGAAGTGTTTGAGCAGTCCGGTCAGCTCCTGCGTGGCGAGTTCGTGCCGGATGCGCAGTTCGTTCTCGGCATGTTTCTGAAATTTCGGCGCATCATCGAGCAGCAGGCGGATGGTGTCGCGGGCATAGTTGAAAAGCGGGCCGAGCGAGATGTGCAGCAGTTCGTGCAGGAGATCCTCGCGCTGCTCCTCGCACCCGCGCTGAAGCCACTTCGAGGTGAGATAAACGGCGGCCCAGCGATACTCGTAGCTGACTTCGATGGAAGCCGTTTCGCCGTCATCGGCGAGCGACCAGTACAGCGTCACGCGCTGCACCCAGGCGGGCAGCGCCCAGCCGAGCGCAGGCAGATGCTTGTGCAGTTCGCCCTGCACGGCCAGCGGCAGATCGTCGGCAAAGACAAAGCGCGCATCCATCACAGGTGCAGAAACAGCCATGAGAGCGCCTCCACCAGAATAATTGCGCCGGTCAGGGCCAGCACGACTGTCACGACACAACCCGACAGGGTGACACCTGTCGCCCTGTCACCCTGTCGCCCTGTCGTCTCTGTGCCGCTGTGGCTGATTTCGGTTTCAACTTCCATTAAGCACCCTGATTGAAGGCGTCCATCATCGCGGTCGCCGCCTGTGATGTTTCGGCCTGACGCTTCAGTTTTTCAGCTTCCGGGTCGTACCCAAGCTTGCGCAGAATTGAATCCTCACTGACGCCAAGCTGTTTGAGCAGCAGCAGTGTTTCCGCCGTCTCCTTTTCATCGCCCGGAATCAGATCGGGCCAGTGCAGCGTGACGGGCTGCTCTGTCTGCCTGCCGACGACGAGCAGCGCCTGGATCAGGTCTTTGAGCAATCGCCCGTAGAGCCGTCGCCTAGTCTGTGTGCGCTCGATGAGCGGGCCGTACAGAATCTGAAGCGCGCGACCACTGAGCTGGCCGACATGCTCCATCTTCGAGGTGGCCACTTCCGGCACCTGCGAGAGTTCAGCGAGCGCCTCGCGCAACTGTTTGCGGAAATTCATCGAGGCCGCGAGGTCGGACTGCATTTCGAGGTTGGCGATCTGCGCATCGAGCGACGGCAGAAAGAGCGTGCCGTCCACGCCGATCTGAAGATCCTGCACGCGCATTCCCCTGGCGATTGTTTTCGGATAGCCGTGCAGCCGGATGATGCGATTGATGAGCGAATCCACCCGCGCGAGCGCAGAGATCAAAGTGAGGATGTCGCGCGTCAGATCAGGCCGCCCGTAGAATTCCGAAGCGCGCGGCAGATTCTTGCAGTGCAGAATCGGCGCGAACTGCCAGGGCCAGATCACATCCTCGCCCACGCGCTCGAAGTTCCGGCTGTTTTCAGTCGCCCGGTACTGACGGATCACCCAGTGATCGCCCTCGCGGTCGGTGTCTTCACGGCAGATGACCGGCGTGCCGCTGCCGTCGGTCGTGTTGTATTCGTGGCGATAGCGAATGATCTCGCGCCAGTCATCCGCAGCCCACTGCGCCGACAGGTTGAGCGGATCGGGAATGACCACACGCGGGTGGCCATCGGCAGTGATGGCAATCCGCACCCAGGCGTGGCCGAAGATTGCCCCGTTGGTGCCGAGGTCAATCAGATCCTCGCTGCGCTGCTCGCTCGGCCAGACCTCATCCAGATAAGCTTCGCCGGAGTTGTCGCTTTCAGTCCCGATTTCGATCTTCAGGTCTTTCCCGAAGAGAAAGTTCGCGGCCTTGTCCACGATCACTGCCGCATAATTGACCGCGACGTTATCATCCGGCTCGCCCGCCCGCACCTTCAGCGGCTTCGGCCCGTCGCCGTCATAAGCCGCAAGCGCCTGCGCCATGCGCACGCGCCGATCCCACTCCGCTGTGTCCTGTTGCTGCTGCATCAAACTTTGCATGATTACCTTTCGCTGATGGGGCGGCTCAGTAAATGCTCGGCCCGTGTTCTGCCTCAGTCGGCCCGTCGGCCAGTTCATTGAAAGCGTCGCTCGCGGCGTCCACCTGATCGTCGCTGGAGCCGAAGGGAAAGTTCTTCAGTTCTTCGATGAAGCTCCGGTTCCAGTCGCCCGCGAGCATCTTCACGTTTCCGATGTTGACCTGTGAGGCCAGCGCATCGGCGCGTGTGACTTTCTGACCAGTGACGGTTTCGCTCTTCACCACGAATCCGGCCAGCATCTTCACCAGCCGCCCGGCCTGATCCTTTCCGGCCTGACCGGGGTCCTGGGCCAGCCTGATCGTGACCTGGCTGCCGTCGAGCGCGGCGGTCTGTTTCATCAGCCGGTCGCGCTCATCGCTCGCATACTGCCCGCGCCTGACATCGAGGACGTACCAGACACCGGCAGCGTCCACGCCGAGAAGCACGCCCGCTGTGTAATCGCCACGTCCGGCGCTCGCGGCCAGGTCCCAGCCGCGACATCGGCGCAAGCCCGGCGGCACGGCCCTGATGATCTCGATCTGCTCCGTTTTGAAGAAACCGCCGGAGCGCGGAATCGGGCGCTGCTGAAAGAGCGCATTCCAGAAGTATTCGCTGATGCGCCCGGCAATCCGGGCGAGCTTCTTCAGCGGTCGGCGTTCGGGACAGAGCGCTTCGCCCACGCTGCGCCAGTCAGATTCGACCGTGCAGGTGGCCGGAAAGGAGGGCGGCGTCTCTTCGGCGATGGCAGGCATTGAGATGATGTGCCAGCCTTCCGGTTCTTCGCCCTGCTCTTCGCTGAGCAGCCAGCCGGAGAGGTCGTCCTGATTCCAGCGTGTTTGCAGCACGATCACCGCGCCGTGCGGATCGTCGTCAGACCAGGGTTCCTCGCGCGTGTAAAAGGTCGAGCCGTACCATTCCTTCTGCGCATGGCGAATCGTGGCGCTCTCGGCTTCCTTTGCGTTCTTGAGCGGATCATCAATGATGCCGAGATGAAATCCCTTGCCGGTGATCGGCCCGCCCACGCCCGCCGCCCACAGGCCGCCGCCGCGTCCCGTTTCCCAGTGCTTCACTGCGCTCGCATCGCCTGAGAGCGTGCCCCCGGCCTCTCTGTAGTTTTCCCGCGCGGCGCGTGAGAGCGTGTACGCCAGCTCCGCCGAGTAACTGTTGATGCCGACCCAGCGATGCGGATAGCGGTAGAGGAAGTAAGCCGGGAAGAGGCGTGAGATGGTTTCGCTCTTGCCGTGACGCGGCGGCATAAAGACCATCAGCCGCTTGATCTCGCCATCGGCGACGCGCTGGAGCACACGGATGAGCTGCTCGCAGTGACGGTAGAAGCGATAGCGCGGCGAGACGCGCTCAATGAACTGACGGAATGTCAAAGACCTCGCGGCGGCCTCGGCCTGTCGCCTGCGCAGCTCAAGCTCGGCGGCGGCCTTTTCCTGTAACGATGGCGCGGAGCTGATCATCGGTAAGCTGACTGAAATCCGGCGCGTCGCCTGGCTGCTCGACGGAGCGGCGCTCACCCATTTCCCTGGCGATGTCGTCAAGCAGGCCACGCCACTGGCGCACGCCCGCTTCGTGGAAACGCTGGAAGTCAACGATCACTGAAGGCTGGCCGACACTCTTCACGTCATCAATCCACAGCAGGCCGCTGAAGAGGTCTTCTTCAATCAGGCGGGCGAGCCGTTCAAGCGACCGCACGCGGTTGACGCGCAGCGCATAGCCGGTGCGCAGCGCCCCCTCTTCATCGCCCTCCCTGATCTCCTTCAGCTTCACGTCGCGCGACTGCCGGTAGTAATCCACCTGCTGACGCGACACCTCGAACGGCGGGGTGAAGTCTGCGGCCCGCTCGTTGATCTCGTCGGATTCAAGACCTTCGGAGATCCAGGCGAGCAGAGCTTCGCGCTGAGCTTTCTTCAGATGTTTCCCCATCGGCAGCGATTGTTACTTTCAGCACCTGTCCGCGCAGCAGTTGCAAAGCGACGGCCCTGGCCATCTCGCTCTCCGGGATGTCGAGCAGGATGCGCATGCCGTCTCCGTTGCCGGAGATGCGAAAGGCGGACTGGATCGGCGGGAAGGCGGCGAGGAACGTGATTGTGCGGGCAGGCTCTCCCATCAGCGTCAAAGAAAGTCAAAATTCAGTGGTCAGTGGTCAGGCAGGGGTTGGGGAATGGGGGATGGAGGATGGGGAACAGGGGATGGAGCAGAACCAACCCCCAACCCCCAACCCCCAACCCCCAACCCCCAACCCCCATCCCCCAACCCCCATTAGTGTCGTTCGATGAATTTCAGCACCAGTGAAGTGATGAGGGCGAGTGCTGCGCCGCCGATGCTGCCCCAGAGCGCGCTGAGTACCTTCAGCCGCACGGTGTCGGCTTCGAGTACCCGCAGTCGCTCGTCAATGCGACTGAGCGTCGTCCTGATCTCTTCGATGTCCTTGAACAGACGATTGAGCCAGGCGTCGAGGCCCGGTACCTGTGGTTGCTGATTCATCGGCGGTCTCGTTCGAGCATCTGCATGCGACGTTCGAGCAGGATGATCCGGTTCTGCAAGTCGCGCAGCCGCGCTCGCAGTTCGACCAGATCAGGCGAACTCTCCGGCGCGGCATTCGTCACGGCATTCGTCACGGCATCGGCGACGGCATCGGCAGTCTGCGCGCCCGGTATGCCGACCCGGCTGGCGATTTCCAGCGCCGGTTCCGCAGCGGCCACACCCTTTTTGAATTTGTCCCAGAAACCCATCAGAAAAAGCGGCTGGTGGTTAGTGGTTAGTGGTCAGGCAGGAGTGAGCGGGTGAAACAGTGGTGACAAGTGAATGTGAGTCTGCGGTCATTGGCGGTTTACCACTGCCGGTCAAAGAACTGGTTGCGCGAAGGCGGTTCCGGCAGTCCCTGGTCTTCATCCTCGATTCCCTCGTCACCACCGCTTCACTCGCTCACCCCGGTTGGGGGTTGGGGGAAGGGGGCTGGGGGTTGGGGGCAGGGGGTTGGGGCAGGGGATCAGGGGATAGGGGTTGGGGGTTGGCCAATCCCTGTTCCCCATCCTCCATCCCCCATTCCCCAACCCCTGCCCTGTTCCCCATCCTCCGCCAGGCTATTGCGGCGGCAGATAAGCCGCTCTGGCCTGCGTGCCGTCAGGGTTGAAGTAATGCGCCCGCCACGCCACTGCGGCCTGCGCCAGACCGACAAAGAGCGCCACCCAGGGACGAAACCCGCTCGGCATGAAGTCGCCGAACTGCGTCCCGAACTGGATGATGGCCGCCAGTGCCTGAAAGAAGAAATTGAAGCTGAACTTCATAGGGGTCTCCCGTCGTGAATGGATTGAACGGCCCACCCGCATCGCCGCATTCGTACTGCCGACCCCGATTACTGATCTGTGGTCAGTCGCACAGTTGATGCGAGTGCCGTTCATTCGCAAAGGTAGCAGAGGCCTGGGGAGTTATTTTGGAAGTGAAAAAAAGGGTGATGCGTCAGTGCGCATCACCCTGCACTAAGAAGGAACGGGTATGAATTGCTGATGAGCTTAGCTGACCCCGGAAGAGTTATTTTCAATAGTGAAGAGTGAAGAGTGAAAAGAATCGTTCACTTCTTCACTCTTCACTGTTCACTCTTCACTGCTCTGGTAAAGAAGAGCAGTCGCGGACGATGTGCGCCGCCGAGTCGCTCGGTGCGCGTTTCGACCAGACCTTCCGCTGCGAGCCGCGCGAGCAGATCACGCAGTTCCAGATACGGGATGCGCGTCTCCTCGCCGATTTCGGCCATCGTGTGACAGCCGATGCGGATGGCATAGAGGATATTCTCACGGTCGCTTTGCGGCGTGCGCGCCGCCTGAAAACGGATCTCTTCCTCGCATTCGTTCAGATATTCGGCAAACTGCGGATGTTCCTGGGCCAGCGTGGCCAGGGCGGCAATCACACACAGCGCCGGAGCAGGCGCGAGACATGACGTCATCTTTCTCATAAAAACAGTCGTTGGATTGGGAGGGGGCAACGCTTGTTTGTGGCTCTGTCTCAGAAATGGCGAGATGGCCGGTGTATGGCTTATTCAGCTTCGCATGACAACGCACTGCGGGCAAGTGCTTTAATCGTCAGGCGGCCTGATAGACGGCTTTGCCGTTAATGAAACGCGCCCGCAGACATTCGCGGCGATTGGGGCGGCGTGTGGTGTATGAGATGTGAATCCACTGCCCGCCTTCCTCGATGAGCTGGTCAAAGTCGAGGTCTGATTTTCTGACGAGATTGAAAATCTCCTCGATGCTCATTCCCGGAATCATCAGATCGGCAGCTTCGCCCAGACAGTGCTGCGACGTGCTCGCTCCGCCGATGGCGCGGTTGAGTCGCGGCGAACGGTAACCGCTCGTGATGTGAACGGGAGCCTGCGCGAGTGCGCGCAAAGGTTCGAGCACATTGGCGCACAGCGCCTGAAGCCGGAGCGTGACGATCTCAGGCGGCGTGTTGTCTATTCCGCGCCGTGCAGCCGTCTGCGAACGCACAAATTCATCCAGCGTAAAAGAGTTTGATAATTGCATCCTGCCTGCTCCAGAGCCTGCTCGACCTCTCTCGTGCTGCGCGCCACGACGACCACTGCGCCGGCGGCCTTCAGTTCCTCGATGACCTGTGACTGCACCGGGCGCAGGCGGCCTTCAGGCGATTTCACCTCGATCAGCAGCGCCCGTCCGGTGAAGGGAATGACTGCCGTCAGATCGGGCCAGCCCGGCGTCACCTTTGACCGGCGCGGTGCGCCGTCAGGCCCGAACGAGCGCGAGGCGTCCGTGATGGAGAAGGGAATATGGCGGGATCGCAGGAACTGGCAGATACCGGCTTGAATATCTGCTTCAGAGGGGGAGTCAGGGGTTAATTTGAAAGACACACGCACGCCTCACGCTTCGGGCGGCGCGAGCGACCGGGGAAGTCGCCGCGCCTGAGGAGACACGGCGCGCATGCTGCCACACTGAAAAACAGTTATTTTGCGGGCTTATCAGTTATGCCTTGCCTTGTCGAAGGTCATTCCCATTCGGTCGAGCAGCCGCGTTGTCTTCATCTGCTGCCGCTCTTCGGCTGCCAGATGCGGCAGCGCTTCAGCGAGCGTCGAGAAGCGTGTCAATTCGGTTTCATAAAACCACGCTGCGACCGGCGCGCCGCACAGCCCGCACCAGGGATTGATCTGCCCGGCTGAGATCATCTGCCGGATGCCCTCTCTGAGCAGTTGCTGCTGACTCTGATCTGCCGCGCCGCTCTGATCCTCGTAAGCGAGTGCCGCAATACAGTGCCGATGCGGGCACAGGCACTGAACGATTTTCACTGGCATGTCATCGCTCCCTTCCGCGCTGGCGCGCTTCACTGACCAGCCTGAGAAATTCAGGATGGCCGTAAAACTCCATGAACTGCCACAGGTCTCTGTCCGATGGCGGGTAGTGTGCCCAGACGATCTCCACCTGTGCAAAGCTGCCCGTGATCACACGCGGCACCCAGACCACCGCCCGGTTGCCGGACGTCTCCACCCGCAGACTCGTCACACAGGCCGAGCAGATCGTCTGCGCCGCATCAATCCAGCAGCACGGCCCGTCGTCAGTCACACAGGCCTGCTCTTCCACGCATCCGCAGTAGCGACAGCGGCTCATCTTTTCTCCTTTCTGTCTTCATCAAGGCGATGAATCATTTCGCGCGTGAGTTGCTGCACGGCGTCCAGGCGAAGCCGCAGATAAACATCATCGCGGGAATGATGAGCAGTACGAGCAGGAATTTTACGTCATTCGCCCTGACTGCCTGACTTTCGTTGCAGTCCCTGTTCGAGAATCAGCTTCGAGATGAGTTCAATGCGCGCCCAGGTGTCAGCGTTCTGTTGCAGTGCGCGAAGCTGACCTGGGGTGGGCGGCCTGAGCCGGAGTTGATGGTCAAAGCAGAACAACCCGCCGCAATTGATGCAGAAAGTAGCGTGACCGGGCTGTGGCTTCGTGCGGCCATCGAGACTGGTGATGCAGTCCATCACGGTCTGACAGCGCGGACAGGAATAAGTGCGAACCTTGTAAGTTTTCATCAGTCTCACTGCCCCCCGCGTCGCCAGGGCGCTTTCATTTTATCGCTGGTGAGTGCCCGTTGCTGATCATGCCGGTACTGCCAGCCGCAGGTCTGCCACCAGGTCCCATCCGGCAGCAGCACCGTCACCGTTTTCAGATGCTCGCGCTGCTCTGCGCCTGAGCGGCAGAGATCAATCGCGGCCCGGTCGAACGGGCAGATCACCGTCTGATCAGGCTGGCAGGGCGTCTGCGCAGCAACGATGAATGCCGCAACGTGAACGCGGAATTCAGCGGGCCTGTTCATCATTGCGCGTTCACGTTGCTGCGCGGCTGTGGCCGCCAGCGCGATCACGCTGGCGAAACGTGCCACACTCAGGAATGCTTTCATCACGGCCCCCTTCAGTTGCCCTGCCGCATCGAGGCGAGCAGCGCCGCTTCGAGTTCGGTCAGTTCCCATTCAGCCTCGACAACAAAGAGCATCCCGTCAATGCGCCGCAGCAGAAACGGATCAATCGGGTACTCCTGCCAGTGCTGCACTTCAAACAGGATGTGATAGTTCTCCAGGCTGAAGCGCGGGCGCACTGACGGCGGAATGTGTGGCACGGGTGAACGGAGCTGCCACCAGCGCGTTGCTGCTGACCAGGTGAACGTGTCATTCGGCAGCAGGATGTTGCGGGCTGTGGCCAGGGAGTTCCAGCTCAGGTTGCCACTGAAGCCGGTCGTGCCGCTCGTGGACTGATAACCGGGCCGCGAGGGATTGCGATGACAGAAGACCGTCCGCCAGTCGGCCCGCGCGATGGCCAGACGCGGCTGCCACTGTTCGTTGAGGCCGGTCTCTTTGAAAGCGCTGGCGAGATTGATCACTTGCGCGCCCTTTGAGACGGCGGTGTAAAGCGTCCTCAGTTTTTCGTCCTCAGCGGTCCGTAATTTCGAGAGAACTGATTTGTACTCGTCGAGCTTGCGCTCGGCGTCTTCACGGCTGATGGTAAGTGTGCTGACGTTCATGGTGCTGACCTCCGTTTCCTGATGCGGTAAGTGTGGCGCAGGTGATTGAAGACATTTTCGTATTCGACCTCAATGCGGCCCTGCTTCGTGGCTTCGTCGAATTCACGCGCCGACGGCGGTACATGCCGCTCCAGGGCAGCGAGAAAGCCATCGGCGTCGCCCTGAAGCGTGTCCTCGCGGTCGAGGCTGAAGTAAATATTTTCAGCCGTCCGCCTGATCTGCATCGCGCCCTCCTTCCTGACTCGCGCTGAACTCATCACGAAACTTTCGCAACCCGACCAGCAACTGCCCGATCTCCTCCGGCTCCTGCCAGCCGACGCGCTCCAGCAGAAAGCGGCGCAGGCAGGCATCCGAGAGCGCCGCTTCTGCCGCGCCGAGCAGATTGAGCGCCAGCTCGCGCGCCTGTGCGACCGGGAGTTGTGCGACGCCGTCACTCCAGCGCAGATTCACCAGCGGTTCGCCAGTGCGCGCCGACACGAGCGACTGAAGCAGGAAGACATCAGAGCGGATTTCAATCGGCTCCGGCAGCCTGCCGCTGAGGGCTTCCTGAAGCTTTCGTTCGAGCTGGTAAATGTGCCGTTCCCGGCGTCTGAGATCGTCGAGCAACTCGCTTGTCTGATCCTGCGGTGTGAGTGGTCGAATGTCGCTGCTCATCACGCAATTCCTTTCGTGTGCGCCTTCAGCGCCTGGTTGTTAGCATACTCGATCAGCACGGCCTCCCACTGCCGCAGCGGCCCGGCGCGGCAGAGAATCTCCTGCGCCTTCGCTTCGATCTCCGCCGGTGAGGCCCGGTCGAGCAGTGCAGCAGTGATCTGCCAGTGTCTGCGTTCGTGACCGGAGATGATCTCGGCCAGGGGAACCGGCTCAACTCCGGGCGTGGCGTCGGTGGCGGGGCTGGCGCGAGCCTCCGGCCTCACTTCCAGCCAGAGTTCCATCAGTCCGTCGTTGGCCGCATCTGCCGCCATGTGTCCGGCTCGTGCAATCGGATTTTTGGTATCCGGCTGCGCCACCGCCCACGCATACCACTGCCGGAGCGAAAACCGCGAACCCGGAGAGCCTCTCTCTCTCTCCACCGGCGGAGAGAGAGGGGTACGGGAGAGAGAGTGACACAGAGAATTACTGACAGAGATATGACTTCCTTCATGCAGGCCAGGTTTCGCCACCAGGTGGCGTATCTCTGCCGGAGTTTCGCCACCAGGTGGCGTATCTTTTTCAGAGTTTCGCCACCTGGTGGCGTTATTCTGCTGAGTTTCGCCACCTGGTGGCGTTTCTCCCGACAGAGTTTCGCCACCTGATGGCGTTTCTTCCGTGACGGCTCGCAGCGAGGTCATCCTGAGTTCGAGCTGCTCAGCTCCGTAAAGTTCTCTGAGCTTCTCCAGATTGAGCGCGAAGACGACCTCGGCCTGCGGCCCGCGCGTCCGGCTTCTGATCTGAAGCAGGCCGTAGCCCTGCTGCTCATCGCTGAGGCGGGCAAGGGCGGCGCGGATGGCCGACGGACTGAAATGCACCCGCCGCCTGAGCGTCTCATAAGCCACCGTCACCTGTTCGCAGCCATCCACGTATGACCAGCAGATGGCCAGCATGGTGTGCTTGGCGACCGCATCCTCACGGCCCTGATCGTCGATCAGTTCCAGATCATAGAGATACTTCATCGCCACCAGACTCATGACCGCACCTCCTTCCCGGAGGCGCATAAAATCAGCGTCAAATCGGTTTGAATGACTGGAAGAAAGACAATTACTGGTAGCCAGCGCGCCGGTGAGTGTGTTAAGAATGTGCCCATAACTCAGAGACTCCCCTCAGTCTCAGCAGAGGCGGCGAAACCAGAGCTGAGCTGAGTTAGTGAGTTTGACGACGGCCACTGACCTCAGTGGCCGTTTCAATTATGGGAGGTGGTTTTGTTGCAACTCTCTTGCAACTCAACTTGTGGTGAATGGATCAGAAAAGATACGATTGGAAAGATGGGCGACGGCTGCCGTAAAGTTTGAAAGTTGCTGACTCAGCGAACCTTGCGGCGACTCGTTACGAGTGGGTACGAATCGTGACGAGAGACCATGTCCGCGTTCGCAATGCGGAGGTCAGGGGTTCGATCCCCCTCTGGTCCATCAGAGCTTTCAAACACCAGAAGCAGGCCATCCGGCCTGCTTTTTTGTTTCCGCCACGATCCGCACAATAACTTTGAAAACCGCGCCGCAGAAGGTATAAGCTTTCGCCAATCACACAGAGTCCGTTTTTTTACGAAGTCTTCAGGCAGGAGGGAATGCCGATGGGAAGCATCATCTTCGTGCATGGCACAGGCGTGCGTGCGGAGTCTTACGAGCAGTCTTTTCAGACCATCGAAAAATCGCTGGCATCCGTGCTGCCCGGCTGGCAACCGGCGCGCTGTTACTGGGGCGAGCCTTATGGCGCGCAACTGCATCAGCACGGTGATTCAATTCCGACTTACGCCACAGCGCGGGCAGTGGGTGAAGCGGTCAGCGAAGAGGATGAGGAACTGGCGCTGTGGGAAATGCTTTACCAGGATCCATGGTATGAACTGCGGCTGCTCGCGGCGACCGAGGCCGCGCCTGAAGATGAACTCGCGCCCGGTGAAACGCCGCCCTGGCAGCAGGTGCAGGAGCGCATTGAACAGTTTCAGCCCGATCAGACGCTGCTCGCACTGCTTGAGCAGAACGGCCTCGCTGATCTGATTGAAGAGGCCGTTTCGCAACTCACCGGCGATTCAATCTTTGCCGAAGCCCTTCAGCGCGGAGCTGATGAAGCGGCGCTCGTGGCCATCATTGCCCGCGCGCTGACGGCAGAACTGATCGTGCTGGGCGAAGCGCAGGGCGTGCCGCCGGTGAACGGCGAAGTGCGTGATGAAATCGTCGGGCATCTGGTCGCGCAGCCTGGCGGCAGTTCACGTTCGATCTTTGGCTGGGTAGTCAATCCGATCAAGGGGCTGGCGCTGCGCGTGGCGACGCGCCGGTTTGAGCGCAAACGCGGCGCGCTCAGTGACGCGGCGGCTCCGGTCGCGGGCGACATTCTGCTTTACCAGACCAGGGGCGCAGACATCCGGGCCTTTATTCGCAGCCGCCTTGCCGGACTGCCGGAACCGGTCGTAATCATCGCGCACAGCCTCGGCGGCATTGCGTGCGTTGACCTGCTGGTGATGGAAAAACTCCCGAACGTCAAAGCGCTGATTACCGCCGGTTCGCAATCGCCGCTGCTTTATGAAATTGACAGCCTGACGAGCCTGCGTTACGGCGAAAAGCTGCCGCAACATTTTCCGCGCTGGCTCAATGTTTATGACCCGCACGATTTTCTCAGCTATGTCGGCGGCAAAGTCTTTGCTGGCCGGGTTGAGGATTTCGAGGTGCAGAACCGCCAGCCGTTTCCGCAGGCGCACAGCGCCTACTGGACGAGCAAAGCCATGTGGCAGAAGATCGCCGGATTCATTGCATGATCGAAGCTGACCGCGACAAAACAGTGGCTGTCGTTGTGGGCATTGAAAAATATGCTTACGGCAGCAAATGGAATCTGAACGGCCCGGCCAGCGATGCCGTGCGCTTTGTCAGATGGCTGCGGCAGCGCGACATTGCGCCGGAACGCATTCTGCTTTTCCTCTCGCCGCTTGATGAAAATCAGGCGCTCACCGAGCCGCTTGACGTGACGGTTCACCCGGCCACCCGCGACGTGATTCAGGACGCGCTGGCGCAGCGGCTCAATGATGACGCGGCGCTGGCGGGCGATCTGCTGTGGGTGTTCTGGGGCGGGCACGGCGTGATGGAAGCCGATCAGAAACGGCGGCTCTTTTTTGCGAACGCGACCGATCAGAACAAACTGGTGCTGGATGTTGATTCGCTGTGGCAGATGCTGCGGTCAAAGGATCGCAAGCGCCGCTTCAAATATCAGGTCGGCATGCTGGATGTGTGCGCCAATTACTTTGAAGAGATGCGCCACAAACTCAGCCTCGCTGATGCCGGATTCTCAGCCGGTGAAACCGACAGCGCCGTGAGGCAGCTTGTGATGTACGCCGCCGCCGCCGGTGAAAAGGCAAAGAACGAAGACATTCGCCGCACGGGCGCGTTTTCTGAAATCGTGCTGGAACTGCTCGAACAGGCTGCGCCGAATGCGTGGCCGCCTGATCTGATCGCGCTGACCGAAGCCGTCAAAGCGCGCTTCGAGCAGAAGCGAAAGGAACGCAGCGTGAGTCAGACGCCGGTCTTTTTTCAGTGGCAGGACTGGGCGGGCAGCAGCGGCGCAGTGGGCGATTTCAGATCGGGTTATGAACGCCTGTCAGAAGTCAGCACGGCGCGGGCGATGCTGGCCGATGCTGAAATCACCACGCGGGAACTGCGCCAGCTTTACCTGCGCTCGGCTCCGGTGTGGCAGCGCGCTCCTGAAGCCGGCAATCTGGATCAGATGCTTGAACGTTTGTGGGAGATGATGCCGCGCGATGAGAACGCCCTGCCGCCGCTCTTTGAATTTGTTGAGCGCATTGCCCACCGGACGCAGGATCAGGCGCTGTCAGAAAAAGTCTTTGCTGAAGTGCGGCGCAGGGGCGTCACGCGCAATCAGCTTGCCGACCTGCGCACGCTGATTGAAAGGGAAGCGCAGCAGCCGTCGGATTACTGCCACCTGCTGATTGACATCTGCGACCGCGACCTGCTGACAAAGGAACTCAGGTTTCCGTCAGAGCTTCGTTACTGGGTCATGACGGGCAGCAACGCTTATGGCGAATCCGGCGTCGTGGCCTGCGAAAACGCTTCAGCCGCGCAGGTGCGCGAAGCGATTCGGCAGATCATCGGCAGAGTCGAAGCCACTTACGGCACGCCTTTCATCGAACTCCTGGTGCATCACAACTGGTTCTGCTGCGATGCCGATGAATGGGAACGACCGGCCAATCCGCTGGCTGAATTATTTGAGAGCGAATCGGGTGACGCTTCACGCCTGGGCGATGCTTATCACGTCGTTTTGCGCTGGGGCAATCGCGCGATGGAAGCCGCCAGAGGCAGCGGCGTTGAGAAATACACGCGGCCCGCCATCTGGCAGGATAAAGTCGCCAGGATCAGAAAGGATCAGCATTCGTCCGCGCAGCCCGATGTGTTCTGGATTGGCCCGGCGCAGAATCAGCGCGAGCTTGAAACGAAACTGAACGGCGAGGCTGAACCCTGCGCCGGATTTTCATTCGTGCCCTTCGAGCCGCAAACCTTCAAAGTGAAACGGCTGCTGATGACGGCGCTGCTTGGCGGCACGGCCTTCGCCGTCTGGCCGCGTCGTGACGCGCCGGACGAAGCGCAGTTCAGGCAGATGCTCAGCAACGCTGTGCGCAGCGGCAGGCTCGATGAACTGCCACAGCGCATCAGGGCGCTGCGAGTCGCCGCGTTGCACGATCCGCAGCACCCCGGCGGCGCGCTGACGCTTTTCTGGGATGACCCTGACCGCAATCCGCTGACCCTTGCAACGACTCAGCCCGACTGAGCATTGAAATTCGCCAGGCTGCCAGCTTGTTGCCTGCTCGTGAAGGTGCATCTCGTGTGAAGCGGCGACAAACTGGCAGCCTGGCGGACATTTCCCCAGAGGAAATTGAAATGAGCGAGAACTGGAAGATTTTTACCGGCACGCTGAAACCGCACGACTGGCAGGTTCCTGATGCGCCGCCCTGGCGCGATTTCAATGGCAAACTGGTGACGGAAAGATTGTTGCCCGAAGACAGAGAAAGCACTGATGGCGATCAGACCGATTTTGCGCTGACGGCGCGGGGCAGCGGCTTTCGCATTTCAGATGACCCTGAAGACCGCACGATTGAACTCATCAATGCCGCGCTGTACCTGCGTCGCCCGCTGCTGATTACGGGGCGTCCCGGCACGGGCAAGTCATCGCTGATTTACGCGGTCGCGTGGGAACTGAAACTTGGTGAAGTGCTGCGCTGGCCGATTACTTCGCGCAGCACTTTGCAGCAGGGGCTTTATCATTACGATGCCATCGGGCGTTTGCAGGATTCGCAACTCGGCGACCAGCGTTCAGGGCAACTGCCCGACATCAGCAAATACCTCAAACTCGGCCCGCTCGGCACGGCGCTGCTGCCGACCGGTCGCCCGCGCGCGCTGCTGATTGATGAAATTGACAAAAGCGACCTCGACCTGCCCAACGACCTGCTCAACATTTTTGAGGAAGGTGAATTTCGCATTCCCGAACTTGAACGACTCGAACAGGAGACAGTCGAAATCAGAGAGGAGAGCGGCGAAAGAAAATTCCCGATCACGCGCGGTCATGTGCGCTGCCGCCAGTTTCCGTTCGTCGTGATGACGAGCAACGGCGAGCGCGAATTTCCGGCGCCGTTTCTGCGCCGCTGCCTGCAACTGAAAATGGATGAGCCGGATGAAAAGCTGCTGGCCAGCATTGTGCGTTCGCGCCTGGGCGAAAAGATTGCCAGCGAAGCCGAGACGCTGATCAGGGAATTTCTCAGCCGTCGCCAGTCATCGGCCCTGGCCACTGATCAGTTGCTCAACGCGCTGTTTCTGATTGGCGGCAGCGCGGGCCACAAAGAGATGAGCAGCGCCGAACGGCAAAAGCTGATTGAGGCGCTGCTGCGCGAACTGACCAGCACGGTGTCGGTATGATCGAACAGTTCATCAGCCTGCTGCGCCGGAGCCGCCTGCCGCTCGACGAGCGCGAAATCGCTGACATCCTGTGGTTCAGCCGCGTGCTGCCGCGCAGTCCTGCTGCACCTGAACCAGTCATTCCTGAGCCGCCCGTCGTGCCTGACGATCAGCCCGGCACCCGCGAAACTGCGCCCGTCACAACTTCATCAGCAAAGTCAGAGAAAAAAGCTGCCTCAGCCGGAGCCGATGTTTTCACTCCGGCATCGTCTGAGCGGAGCGACGATCAGCTCAGAGCTTCGCGCGTGCGTGTGCCCGGCGCGGCGGCATTGCCTGAAGCCGCTGAAATCAGTCGCGCTTTGCGGCCCTTTACCCGCCGCTTCAAGGCCGGACGCGAAATGGCGCTCGATGTTGACGAAACGGTGCAGCGCACGGCTGAAACGCGCTTTCTCAATCCGGTTTTCAGACCTCAGCCGGAACGCTGGTTTGATGTGGCGCTCGTGGTCGAAGACACGCCGACGATGGCCGTCTGGCAGCAGACGATTCACGAATTTGAGCGACTGCTTGCACGACAGGGCGCATTCAGGGACGTGCGCGTGTGGCAGCTTCGGTTTGCGGGTGAGCGGGCTGTAGTGCGCGAATCGTCAGGCGTGCAGCGCACGCCCGAAGCGTTGTGCGATCCGGCGGCGCGGCGGCTGATCCTGCTGCTCAGTGATTGTTCGTCGCGGCCCTGGCGCGACGGCGCGCTCGCGCAGGTCGTGCTGAAATGGGCCAGGCGCATGCCGGTGGTGACGATTCACCTGCTGAGCGAAAGACTGTGGCCGCACACCGCGACCGGAGCGCCGCAAACCACCGTCACCGCCGATCTGCCGGGCCGCGCCAATGCACTGCTGAAATTCGATCTGCCCTGGTGGACTGAAGCCGCAAACAATAATTCAGTGCCGCTGCCGCTCGTGGCGCTCAAGCCCGAACATCTGAAGCAGTGGGCCGCCATGCTGATGAAACCGGGCGCGATTTATGAGCGCGCAGTGCTGCTGTCAGCGCGTCCTGAAGCGGCTGCCGACGCTGCGCCCAGAGCTGAAACGAAACTGACGCCGGATGAGCGCGTGCAGCGTTTTCGCGCGCTGGTTTCGTCTGAGACATTCGACCTCGCGGTTTACCTTTCATTCATGCCGCTGACGCTGCCCGTGATGCGGCTCGTGCAGGCGGCGATGCTCGCACACCCGCGCCAGGAGCAGCTTGCCGAGCTTTTGCTGGGCGGCATCATCAGACGCCGGAACCCTGATGACCAGGCACGCCCGGCTGAAGAGGCTGAATACGAATTCATTGACGGCGTCAGGGAAATTCTCGAACGCGCCATTTTCAGAACTGAAATTGATCGCGTGCTGGAGGCCGTTTCAAATTTCATCGAGCAGCGCACCGGAACTCCGTTCGATTTTGTGGCGCTGCTTGAAAACCCTGAAGGCGAAGAGACGCTGCCCGCGACCGCGCAGCCCTTTGCTCACCTGGCCCGCTCAGCCCTGAAACGCCTGGGCATCAGCTACGAACCACTGAGCAGCCCGGCCACCGCAACCGAAGTTGACGAGACTGCACAGCCCGGCAGTGAAGAAACGCCGCCTGAGTCTGCCGCGTCGTCATTGCTCAAAGAAAATCCGCAACTGCTGCGCGAGGCGTTGACAGGGCATCTGCCGCCGGAACTGAATGAACCGCTGCGCCGTGAACTGTTCTCGATGCTGCCGCGTGAAGTGCTGACGGTGGCGAAGGAAGCCGGAATCTTTGTCAGCGATGACACGGTGATGATCAGTCCCAGGCCGGATGAATTCGGGACGAATCTTTTTTTCTCTGATGAATGGCTGATTGAAGCTTACATCCGCAACCGCGCGCTGATCAGCCCGGAATCACTCGATGATTACGCGCCGCAATCTGAAGTCGAACCGCTGAAGGCGCAGGTGCGCGAGTATGCGCGCGGCACGAGCGGGGGAGCGCTGCGCCTGACGGTCAGTAATGGCCGACAACTCGCGCTGACTCTGCTCAGACAACTCAGCAGCGAATTTCCCGGCGGCATTCTTTTGTTCAGTCTGCCTGCTGATGCTGAGGGGCAGGACGCGATCAGGGCCGCCTTCAAAGCCTGCATTCATCCGTTCATTCCGCTTGGCGAACAACTCTTTGAGGAATACAGCGACCTGACGGTGGACTTTCTCAAAACGCTGTGGGATCACCGCCTGCTGATTGCGCTCGACAACGTGCGCGATGCGTCGCCGTTTGCGGCCTTGCAACCTTACGGCGGCAGCGTGCTGCTTCTCATCAGTCCCGCCCCTGCCGCTGTGCAGCCCGGCGCTGATCAGAATGACCCCTGGAAAGGCGCGTTTGGCGGCGAGGCCGAGCGCAATCAGCGCATCCTGACCGCGACCGTCTCGCCGCTGACTGAATCGCCTGATATGTTCGCATTGAAACTGACGGTGCGTTCGACTGACCCGGCCAGTTATCCGCTGCGCGGCAACGTGCAGTTTTACCTGCATCCGACTTTCGGCGCTGACAAACCCGTAGTGCGCGCCGATGAAAGCACCAGCCAGGCCGTTTATGAAACCAGAGCCTGGGGAGCTTTCACTGTCGGCGCGGTTGCTGACGAAGGCCGCACGCAGCTTGAACTTGATCTGTCGCGTTTGCCGGAACTGCCGATTGAATTTCGCAGCCCGCTCGATGACCTCATCAAACGCGCCGTCACAAATAATCTGGATCTCGCTGAAGATGAACTGCCCGAATTTGAAGCGTACCTGAAAGCACTCAACGAAGCGCGTTCGTCAGGTTCGCCCGCCCGCATCACCCGCGCCCTGTCTGCGCTCGGTCATGTACTGGCCAGCTTCCACAAGCATGCTGAAGCCATTGAATTTTATGAACACGCCCTGTCAGCCGCGCTCAAGTCCGGCCAGTCGAGTGACCGCGCCCACGCCGAAGCCGTGTGGGGAATGCTTGGAGAATCACAGCAGGAGACCGGCGACCTGACCAGCGCGCAACGAAGCTTTGAGCAGAGCCTGAAACTTGCGCGCGAGTTCGGTGATCTGATGGCCGAAAGCCGGGCGCTCAAACGGCTGGCGAAGCTGTCAGAAATGTTCTCCGAGGTTGAGCAGGCGCTGAAACTTTACCAGCAGGCGCTCGAACTTGATCGCCGCACGGGTGATCGTGCGGGCGAAGCGGGCGCGCTACAGGACATCGGTTATTGTTTTGCAGACCTGGGCGACCTGCGCCAGGCCATTGCCTGTTATGAGCAGGCGCTGCGCATCTTCCGTGAACTGGGTAAACGCTGGGAAGAGGTTTCCACGATGACTCTGCTGGCCAGTGCGCTGGCCCGGCTGGGCGAATACCGGCAGGCCCTGGTCATGGCTGAAGAGATTCTGAAATCGGGCGTGCCGCTGGCGCCGCGACAAATTGAAGAACTCCGCAGGGAGATGGAAGTGTGGCAGTCGCGGATGCAGTCGCCGCACGCTGAACTGCCGCCTGAAGACCTGCCGATGTGACTTTGATCGCTGCTGGACACCATCGCCGACGCTGTGGCAGAATCGCAGCTACTTCAAATCCACATAAATCAGGAGTGATTATCAATGAGTCAGAATGGTGTGAATGAAAATGCTGCGGGAGCCGAAGGCGCGCAGGAAGAGATTTCCTACCATGCCGTTGAGAAAAACGGCGTCATCACGGCAATCTGGGAAATGCGCGGACGCAGGCACCTGCGCACGATTGACCCGCGCAGCGAGGAAGGCCGTCACCTGCTCGGTCAGACCGGCAATCCCGAATCAGTCCAGAACGCACAGGTCTAGTCGGCAGTGGTCAGTGGTTAGTGGTCAGTGGTTAGTGAAGAGTGAAGGAGTTGCTGACAGTCAACGGCCTCTGCTGTTCACTGTTCACTGTTCACTGTTCACTTGCCACTCTTCACTAACCACTGACCACTGACCACTGCTCTCAGTTCTCAGCCCTTGCAGATTACCAGAGTCGAACTCAGGAACATCAAGAACCATGCTGATGCCGCGTGGGACTTCAATCCCGGCGTCGTGGCTATTTGCGGCCCGAATGGCGCAGGCAAGACGACGATTCTTGAAGCCATCGCCTGGGCATTGTTCGATCACCTGGATTACAACCGCGAGGATTTCGTCCGGCGCGGCGCCAAAAAAGGTCAGGTCACGGTCGGATTCACTTCCAACCGCGACGGGCGCGAATACCACGTCAGCCGCGACACCGGCGGCGGTTATTTCGTTTACGATCCCGTCACAAAGACCCGGCTGATTGAACAGAAAAATCAGGTCGTGCCGTTTCTCAAACAGGAGATTGGCGTCTCGCCTGAAACTGATCTTGCCGCGCTCTTCAAATCCACCATCGGCGTTCCGCAGGGAACTTTCACTTACGATTTCACGCTCGCGCCCGCGCCGCGCAAGAAAGTCTTCGATCAGATTCTGAAGGTTGAGGAATACCGCGACGCTTCAGACCATCTGAAAGAGACGCTGCGCCACATCGAAGGCCGCATTACCGAAACCGACCGCAACCTTGCCGCCGCCGAAGGTGAACTGAAAAATTACGACGAAACAAAACGGCGGCACGATGAAACCGCTGACCGGCTGCGCACGCTTGATGCTGAATGGCAGGCCGTCGTCACCGAACGCGACCAGGCCGCGCAGGAAGTGGCGGCTTTCGATCAGCTTCAGCAGCAGATCGTCGCGCAGCGCAGCGTGATTGAGCGGTTGCAGATCAGAGCTGACAGCGCCAGAGAAAAACTTGCCGCCGCACAGTTCGCCGCCGAAGCCGCTCGTCACGCGGCATCAATCGTCGCCGCCGCCCGCGCCGGTTACGAAAATTATCTGAGCGCCACGCGCACTTTCACTGAACTTGAACGCGACCGCGTGCAGCGTGATGAATGGCGCGGGCAGTCAGCACAGACCGAACGCGAACTGATGACCGCGCGCGTGCAGGTTGAGCGGGCACGGGAACGCCTGGCCGAAATTGCCCAGGCGCGGCTCACCCTGGCCGCGATGACGGAGCAGGTCGCTCGGCAGGCGCAGCTTGACGCCCGCCTCGCACAACTGCGCGAAGCACGCGGCGAAGCGCAGGGCATTCAGCGTTCGCTGGGCGCGCTCGACCGCGAACTCAAAAAGCTGCGCGACCGTTACACCGTCATTTCGCGCCACCTTGAAACGGCTGAAAAGCAGCAGACCCAGGCTGAACGCGCCGACGCCCTGGAAGACGAGCGCAGGCTGCTTGATGCGGAACTCAGGGAAAAGGAGCTTTCACTCAATAATTACAAGGCCAAACGCGAACTGCTCGACACGCTGCGCCGTGAACTAAGCCGCCTGCAGGCTGAATGCGAGGAGACGCAGCGCGAACTGGCGCGGCTTGAACCATTCGCTGACGCTGCCACGCAACTGGCTGAACGCGAAGCGCAGCAGCAGCGCGACGCCGATCAACTGGCGCAACTGAAAGCCGAAGTTCAGCGCGACAGCGAAATGATTGCCAGCCTCGAAAGCGGCGGCGTCTGTCCGCTGCTGACTGAAAAATGTCTGAACCTGAAACCAGGCGAATCGCTCGATGGCCGCTTTCGACGCGGGCTTGAGCAGCGCCGCCAGGAAATCACCAGGCTTCAGCAGGAAATCACTTCGCTCGCGGCTGAAGTGAAGCGATGGCGCGCTGCCGCCGCTGATGCGGCGCGACTGCCCAAACTGCGCGAGGATCAAACGCGCCTCGCCGCCGCCATCGCTGAGCGGCAGCAGCAGCTTGCAAAGGCTGAAGACGAAGTGGCCCTTGGGCGCACGGTCAGCGACGGCGAAATCAAACAACTCAAAAACAAACGGCTCGCGCTCGAAGCATTGCTGAACGATGCCCGCGAAGCGCAGCGACAGTACAGCCAGGCCGAACCGCTGCGCCGCGAACTTGCCCAGGTCAAAGCCGAAGGTTCCGCGAAAAAGAATGACCGCGAAGAACTCGACAAACGGCTGCGACGCCTGGGCGACATTGAAGCGCAACTTGCCGCCGCCCAGGCCGAACTTGATTCGCTCAATGATCCGCATGGCCGCGCTGCCGCGCTGTCACAGCTCATCAGCCGCGAAGCCGATCATCAGCGCGAAGCCGAAACCGCCGAGCGCCGGGCCGCTGAAGTAGCCGCACAGCTTGAGCAGATCAACGCGGCGCTTGAGGCATTCGCCACGCTTGACGCCCGCATGGCCGAAGCGGGCGCGCTGCGAGCGGCCAGCCAGCACGATTACCAGGCGTTTATTGCGAATGAAAAAGCGGCGGCCACCGTCACCGCCTGTGAACGCGAAGTAGCGACCATCGCCGCCGACAGCGCCGAAGCCGAAGCCGCACTGATGACGGCGCGGCAGCAGTTGCAGCAGCTTGAGACTGATTACAACGCCGAGCTTCATCAGCGCGCCCAGGGGAAACTGGCGCAGTCACGCGACCGCGCGACACAACTCGCCACGCAGCTTGAACACCTGCGCGAACAGTTCACCGATTTGCAGGCGCAGCTTGTGGCCTTTGAAGCCGTGCGCCAGCGCATGCGCGAGGAACGGGCCGCAAAGGAGAAGGCCGTCCGGTTGCAGGCGACGGCTGATTTCATTCGTGACATTCTGCTCAAAGCCGCGCCGTTCATTACTGAAACGTGGCTGCTTTCGATTTCACACGAAGCCAATCAGCTCTTTCGTGAAATCACCAGCCGTTACGATGTGACGCTGCGCTGGAGCGGCGATTACGAAATCACGCTGGAAGAGGAAGGCCGCGACCGCCCGTTTGCCAGTCTGTCAGGCGGCGAACAGATGGCGGCGGCGCTCTCGGTGCGCCTGGCGCTGCTGCGGCAGTTGTCTGAAATCAATCTGGCTTTCTTCGATGAACCGACCACGAATCTGGATGAAGAGCGCCGCCGCAGCCTGGCGCAGCAGATTGGCCGCATCAAGGCTTTTCAGCAGCTTTTCGTCATCAGCCACGACGACAGCTTCGAGAGCTTTACTGATCAGGTGATTACACTGGAAGGAAAGACCGATGGGTGAGAAATACGCACCAGGACTGACCGTCAGAAAGTCGCGCATTGCGGGCAAAGGCTGCTTTACGACCGTGCCGGTCAGAAAGCGCCACAAGGTTGCTGAATACGCGGGCGAAAAGATCACGCAGGCCGAAGCGATGCGACGCATTCAGGGCAAAAAGATCATCCGCATCTGCGGCCTTGATTACCGCTGGGCGATTGATGGCGATGTGGGCGGCAACGGCACACAATACATCAATCATTCGTGCCAGCCGAACTGCTTCACGCGCACGCTGCACGGCAGGATCATTTTTTTCGCGCTGCGCGACCTTGCCGCTGGCGAAGAGATCACCTGCGATTACGGCGATTCATACCACGAAAACACCCGCCGCTGCGGCTGCGGCGCGCCCGGCTGTCGCGGCAGAATCTGAACAGCCGAGGCTCAATTACCTGAGATCAGCCGCCTGGGAGAAACCCGGATCACCCCGTAGTAACGAATTCATTCGTTCTGCTTCCGAAGCTGTGATTATTCAAGGCAGAACGAATGAATTCGTTACTACGGGGTGATCCGGGTTTCTTCATAACGCCCTGGTTTCAGACTCTTGAGTTGAAGATCCCCGAAGCCTGGGTGGCTCACTTCTGTTCGGGAATCACAAAGGCCGGAATCAGCCTGCCGTCAACATCCGTAAAACCATATTCCCCGGCCAGATCACCGACGCGCAAAACCCTGCCTGATTTTTTCATCACCTGCTCATCAGTGGCGAGCGCAACAACGGCGCGTCCGGCGTATTCGGGCGATTCGGTGAAGTTCAGATAATCGCGGTTGCCGACGGCTTCAAATGTGGCCGCAACGCGCTCGGTGCGCATAAAACCGGGCGCAAGCGCGAGGGCCGCAATGCCGTGCGCCTTCAGTTCGCGGGCCAGACCATAAGCCATCCGGTTCACGGCGGCTTTCGCCACATCGTAAAACAGATTGCCGAGATATTTGTCATCGTCCCACGCCGTCACGTTGACGATCAGCCCGCTCTGTCGCGGCAGCATCAGCGGAATGGCGCAGCGAGCGGCGATGAATGACGCACGCACTCCGGCAGTGAACATGCCATCCCAGTGGCGCAGCGGTTGTTCGTGAAGGGGCGCAGTGAAGCTCTGATAATCATATTGCTCGTAACCGCCCCACGCATTGTTGATCACAATGTCGAGCCGGTTCTGTTCGCGCTGCACCTGAGCAAACAGGGCAGCAACTTCGGCCTCAAGCGTGTGATCGCAGCGCACGGCAATGCCTGCGCCGCCGCGCGCTGTGACAGCCCGGGCTGTTTCCTCAATCGTGCCGGGCAGGTCTTCAGTGGTGGCCGCGCCTGCGACGCTGCGCCCGGTGACGTACACGGTTGCGCCCGCCTCGCCAAGCGCGAGCGCAATGCCGCGCCCTGCGCCGCGACTGCTGCCGGTGACGACGGCGACTTTTCCCTGAAGTGGTTTCATTGTTTGCTTCCTTTGTCCGGTCGAAACTGAAAGCGCGTCACGTCTTTGGGAAATTCCTTCCACGCCAGGACAAGGCGCGGGCTGAACTCAAGAACTCCGGGCATTGTCTCATACTGTTCGGGCGTGAAGGCGTAACCGTACTTCTCTTTCGAGGCTGCGGCCAGGCGCGTGGTCAGCGTGCGGGCGGGCGCGTGCAGTTCGCGGGCTTCGCCGTGCAGGATGACGACATCGCTGCCGCTTTCGAGGTGAATGCAGGCTGCCGGATTCGCAGCCAGGTTGCGATGCCGCCGCGTGCGCGGGCTGCCGCCAAAATACAAACGATCATCCACCCACACGCCGTCAACCGGAGTCGCGTGCGGATGCCCGTCCGGGCTGACCGTGCAGACCCAGTAAACCTTAGCCGCCTGCATCCGTTCAGTGACGTGCGACCAGGGCAGCAGACCCTTTTTATCTTTCGGAATGCCGTAATCCTTCGGCATCACCGGACGACTGACGAGCGGGCCTGACGTTTGAACCGACTGCTTCTGCTTTGCTGAAGATCTGGTGGTGGCCATAACGTGTCTCCTTTTTTATCGCAGCTTAGGCGACCTTTCATGACACCTTGTGTCATATTTGGGCTGTTACGATCTGGCAGAATCCTGAAAAAAGCGAGGTGACGTGATGCGTGCTGACCGTCTGATTTCAATTCTGCTGCTGTTGCAGATTCATCGCCGGATGACTTCGCGTGAACTGGCCGGGCGACTGGAAGTTTCAGAACGCACGATTCACCGCGATATGGAAGCGCTCGGCATGGCGGGCGTGCCGGTCGTGGCCGAACGCGGATCGGGCGGCGGGTGGCGACTGCTTGATGGTTATCGTTCAAATCTGACCGGGCTGAGCGAAGCCGAAATTCAGGCGCTCTTTCTGACGCGGCCTGCGAATCTGCTGGCTGACCTGGGGCTGGAGAAGGCGGCTGATGCCGGGCTGATCAAGTTACAGGCCACGCTGCCGCTGCCGCATCAGCTCGAAGCCGAGTTTATGCGCGAGCGCATTCACATTGATGTGACAGGGTGGAGCAGCACCAGAGAGGCTGTGCCGCTGCTGCCCGCGCTGCTGCAGGCCATCTGGCACGAACGGCGCATCAGGCTCAGTTATCATCGCGGCGATGATTGCGTGGTTGAACGCCTAGCCGATCCGCTCGGACTTGTGGCCAAGGGCAGCGTCTGGTATCTGGTCGCGGCAGTTGACGGCGAGATTCGTTCATACCGCGTCTCGCGTGTGCAGTCAGTGACAATGACCGATGAACACTGCCTGCGCCCCGAAGGCTTTGATCTGGCCGCGCACTGGCAGCAGTCATCAGCCGGATTCAGAGAGAAGTTTCCGCATTACCTCGTGACGGTGCGTGTGCGGGCCGATGTGTTTCCGCGACTGAGTTACACGAGCCGCTTTATGCGCGTCGAGCAGACCGCCGCGCCCGATGAAAATGGCTGGATGAAAGTCACCATGGATTTTCAGGTCATCGAAAACGCCTGCGCCTGCCTGCTCGGGTTTGGCGCGAATGTTGAGATTCTTGAACCAGCGGAACTGCGCGAAATGGTCATCAGCGAAGCCGCCGCCGTCATCGCCTTCTATGCACAGCATCAGATTACGGTCTGAGCGACAGGCGCTGATTGCCACGCCCTGCCTGCCGGAAGATAATGGCTGCCTGCAATCCCGGTACAATTCAACCCTTCGCTTTTGTCAGAGGAAATGACCATGCGCCTTCGATCTGCTGCTCAAATTGTCCTTGCTGCGATGCTGCTGCTGCCTGCTGTCATTGCTCAGGAATCATCGCCGGTCAGAGTCTGGCCCGCTTCGACGCCTGCTGCTGAAGGGCTTGATGCAAAGGCGCTGGTTGAACTCGATGCTGAGATTGCCGCAGGCAAATACGGCAACATTGACAGCCTGCTGATCATTCGGCACGGCAGGGCTGTTTACGACCGTTCATACAAACACGATTACAACCGGATTTACAGCAGGGAAGCGAAAGAGCCGGGGGCTTTGAATGCGTCAGACCCGACCGGGCCATACAATTACTTCAATCCGTGGTGGCATCCGTTTTACCGGCGCGGCGAACTGCACACGATGCAGTCTGTCACCAAGACCGTGACTTCGGTTGTCATCGGTGTGGCCACGGCGCGGAAGGAATTCCCTGACCTGGACACGCCGGTTCTGAAATTTTTTGATGCAGGCAGGATTTCAAATATTGATGAGCGCAAGCGGCGGATGACGATTCGTCATTTGCTGACGATGACCGCCGGGTTCGACTGGAACGAAAGCCTGCCCTACAACGATCCGAACAACTCCGCGAGCCTGATGGAAGCGAGCAATGACTGGGTGCAGTTCACCATCAACCGCCCGATGGCTGAAGAACCAGGGAAGCAGTTCGTTTACAACAGCGGCGCGACGCAACTGCTGTCGCATATCTTTCGCGTGGCCACCGGACAGGACATCGAAGAGTACGCGGCAAAATATTTATTCGCGCCGCTCGGCATCACGCAGTTTTACTGGAAGCGTTCGCCGTCGGGCCTGATTGATACCGAAGGCGGGCTGTACCTGAAACCGCACGACCTGGCAAAGATCGCTTATCTGTTTCTGAAAAACGGCGTCTGGCAGGGCCGACAGATCGTCACAGCGGAATGGGTCAAAGCATCTGTCACTCCCGCTGTTGCGGTGGGAACCGGCGGAGTGAAATACGGATTGAAGTGGTGGCTTTTTCCTTACGATGAAAACAACGCGCGCCTGGCGTGGGCCGGATCAGGCTTCGGCGGGCAGATGCCGATCATCCTGCCTGAATACGACATCGTCGCGGTCTTCACCGGCTGGAACATTCTGCCGGATCAGCCGCGCCTGAGCCATCGCGTGGCAATTGAACGCCTCCTGCGGGCGGTGAGCAGACAACCACGCGGCGGCAGGCAGTGACGCCTCTGCTGGAACTGCTCAGGAATAAACTTTCGGGAGTGAGCGGATCAAAAGCGATCCTTCCCGGCTTCATTTTGAAAACTCGGAGAGACGGTGTTCGGAGTTCCAGCTTTAGCTGGCTGTATTGTGAATTCAGCCCCGCCAGCTAAAGCTGGAACTCCGAACACCGTCTCTCAGTGAAGTCTGTTCAGGATCTCGAACTGACTGCTGTGATTCAGACAGCCATCTGAAATGTTTCCCGCATCACCGCTTCGATTTCCGGCACGGCTTTCGGCACGAGCGAAGTCATCACCTCACAGCCGCTTTCAGTCACCACCACGTCATCTTCGATGCGAACGCCGATGTTGTAAAACTCTTCGCTGACGCCTTCGGTGCCGGGCTGAATGTAAACGCCGGGTTCGACCGTGAAGCACATGCCGGGTTCGAGTTTGCGCCATTCATCACCAACCTTGTAACGGCCCACGTCGTGCACGTCCATGCCAAGCCAGTGGCCGGTGCGGTGCATGAAAAATTTTGTGTATTCCTTCTTTTCGATGATCTCTTTCTTTTCACCCCTGAGCAGCCCCAGGTTCAGCAGGCCTTCGGTGACGACTTCAACGGCGCGGTCGTGCAGGGCCATAAAGCTTTCGCCGGGCTTCACCATTCTGATGACTTCGGTGTTGGCCTGTAGCACGACTTCATAAACGGCCTGCTGCGCGCGCGTGAATTTGCCACTGGCCGGAAAGGTGCGCGTGATGTCGCCCGCGAACATCTTGTATTCAGCGCCCGCGTCAATCAGCACCAGGTCGCCATCGGCAATCTGTTTCGTGTTCGTGTTGTAATGCAGAATCGTTGAATTGAAACCTGACCCGACAATCGAACCGTAGGCCGGAGCCGACGCGCCGTTTTTGCGAAAGACATATTCGATGATCGCTTCAAGTTCGTATTCATACATGCCCGGACGGCAGGCCTTCATCGCGGCGACATGCGCTTCGGCGCTGATGCGGGCTGCTTCGCGCAGGCTTTGCAGTTCGGCTTCGCTCTTGCGCAGGCGCATTTCGTGCAGGATGCTGCCCGGATCAATGATTGTCGAAGGCGCTTCGATGCCGGTGCGAATCTGCGCCCGGACGCGGTTGATGAGCGTAATCATCCGGTGATCGAATGATTCAGAAAGGCCAAGGCGGTAATAGAGCTTTGCATTGCCGCCCAGATATTTCGGCAGCACTTCATCAAGCTTGTTGATTTCATACGCCGCATCAGCGCCGAATTCGGCAATCGCGCCTTCGACTCCGGTGCGCAGCCCGTCCCAGATTTCGCGCTCCTTGTCGCGCTGCCGCACGAACAGCACGTACTTGTGTTCAGCGTGACCGGGACACAGCACGGCAACTGATTCAGGTTCATTGAGTCCGGTGAGGTAATAAAAATCGCTGTTCTGACGAAATTCAAAGGGCGTGTCGGCATTGCGCAGAATTTCCGGCGCGGCGGGAAAGACGGCGACGCTGCCCGGTTCCATGCGATTGCTGAATTCGATGATTTTTGCTGGCTTCATTGACTATTCACCTTTCGGAACCCGGATGATCTGACCGGATGAAATTGATGACAGGGTTGTTGCGATTTCAGTAGCTGCCGGAGCGAGTGTTTCAAAGCGATTGTCAGCAGCCACAATAATGATAATTGCCAGTGGCAGTGTGGCCTGGTTCTGCTGATGTGGAATGTTCTGGTCAACCGTGAGCAGGATGCTGAACCCGGCGGCAGCCGCTTCGGCCAGCAGCTTTCCGTTCTTCAGGCCGACCCAGCCCATTTCATAGGCGGTTCTGACTTCGTGGGTCGGGAGCAGGCGTCGTAATCTTTTGGGAACGCAGTGATCGAGCAGAATCTTCACCGGGCCGGGAGTCCTTTCATCAGATATTCCTGCGCCAGGGCGAGCAGCGCGACCGCCTGCTCTCGCGTCACGCCTTCAAAATCCTCCAGAAAGGTTTCCAGACTGTCACCTGCCTTCAGGTAATCCCACAGCGTCTGCACCGGCACGCGCGTCCCGCTGAAGCAGGCGGCTCCGTGCATGCGTTCAGGATCAATCGAAATCACCGCCGCGCGCGGATCAGTGGCAGGAACCAGTTCAGTGTCCTTTTCGGCAGTCAGAACCTGTGACATAAAATCCACCTCACAAACAGAAAGGCCGGATGGCCTGCGACAGTATAGCAAATGAGATTGCGGAATACCCCTTTGGCAGATTCGCGCTGTGCCGGATAGAATGCAGTTCTGAAGGGCTGACACTGAAGCGTCAATCATTCCTGTCATCAAAATCATTATGAATACAACGACCATTGCTGAACCTGTGACTGAATTACTTGAGCGCATCGCGCGGCGCGAACGACTCACTGCTGACGAATGGAAGCAGGTGATTACTCAGGCTCCGACCGCTGAGTTGCATCGTCGCGCTGATGAATTGCGCGCCGAACTGCATCCTGACAACGTGGTGACTTATGTTGTTGACCGCAACATCAATTACTCGAACGTCTGTTTTTCGGTCTGCAACTTCTGCGCGTTTTATCGCAAGCCGGGTCATCCTGAAGGTTACGTGCTGAGTTACGACGAGATTTATGAGAAGGTCGAAGAGATGCTGGCTGTCGGCGGCAGCGGCATTCTGATGCAGGGCGGGCTGCATCCTGACCTGCCGATGAGCTGGTACACGGGGCTGCTCAGCGAACTCAAAAAACGTTACGGCATTCACCTGCACTGCTTCTCACCGACTGAAGTTTATGGCCTGGCGAAAACGCACGGGCTGAGTTATGAACAGGTGATTCGTGAACTGATGGAGGCGGGACTCGACAGCATTCCCGGCGGCGGCGGCGAGATTCTGGTTGATGAGATTCGCCGCAAACGGCGCACCGAATGCAATTCGCAGCAGTGGCTTGACGCAATGGAAGCGGCGCATCAGCTCGGCCTCAAAACGACTGCGACGATGATGATCGGTTACGGCGAAACGATTGAGCAGCGCATCGAACACCTCGAAAAACTTTATCAATTGCAGGCGCGCACGCTCGCCTCAGGCAAACCCGGTTTTGTCTCGTTCATTCCCTGGACATTTCAGCCCGACAATACGCCGATTGGCCGCATCATTCCCGACCGCCTGCCAGCCGAAGAGTACCTGCGCTGGCTGGCGCTTTCGCGTTTGTATCTGCATCACATTCCGAACGTGCAGGTGTCGTGGCTGACGGTGGGATTGAGTGAGGGCAGGCGCGGACTGCATTTCGGCGCCAACGACATCGGCTCGACGATGATTGAAGAGAACGTGATTTCAAAAGCCGGAGCGAATCACAAGGCGACCGAGCGCATGCTGGTCAACGTCATCATTGAAGAAGGCTTCACGCCCGTCAGACGCAAGGCCGATTATACGCGGCTGGAACAGGCCGCCTGAACTCAGACCGGTTTTCAAATGAACGAATCAGAAAAGCGCGGCGCGTGTGGAGTGCGGCAGCCCGGCGTTCTGGAATCCGGGAAAGATTTTCCATGAAGCCACACGAAGAGACACAAAGTAAAAACAAAAGACTATTGTTTCCCTTCGTGTGTTTCTCTTCGTGAATCTTCGTGTGGCTTCGTGGAAGAAATTTCTTTACAGCCGCTCCGTGTCACTGAAAGCTGATGACGTAATCAAACCCGTTGTCATAAAACCGCCAGTTCAAAGGAGCGATATGACTATTCACCTGAATACTCGTTCGGCATTTCTCAGTCTGTGTCTGCTGATGGCGCTGGCGCTGGCCGCGATGGCGCAAACCATTGTGCAGGCCAGACCGGGCCGCGACCCGAAGCAGCCGGTTGATGAGGAATACACACAGAAGATTCGTGAATACACGACTGAAGCTTTCTTCAATTCGCCGCTGACTGATTATCTGCCTGCTTCGTCGAAGGTGCCGACGCCGAAAGCCGTCCTCGGCGATGTTGCGGGCGCGCCGGGCATTCTGCCTTATGCAAAGGATGTCTACCGCTACATGCGCCTGCTCGAACAGGCCAGCCCGCGCGTGAAGGTCTATTCCATCGGCACGACTGAAGAAGGCCGCGAAATGATTGCCGTTGCGGTTTCGTCAGAGAAAAACATTGCTGGTATTGAAGAGAACCGCGCACGACTGGCCAGGCTTGCTGACCCGCGCACGATCAGTCTCAATGATGACGAAGCTGAAAAGCTGGTCGCGGCTTCGGTGCCGGTCTATTACATCACGGGCACGATTCATTCGCCTGAAACCGGCTCACCAACGGCGCTGATGGAACTGGCTTATCGCCTGGCAGTGGATGAAAGCGCGTACATCAGAAACATTCGCGACAACGTGATCACGCTGATTACACCTGTCGTCGAAGTGGACGGGCGCGACCGGATGGTTGATGTTTACAACTGGCATCGCGCCAATCCCGACAAGAACTGGCCGAATCTGATTTACTGGGGCCATTACGTCGCGCACGACAACAACCGCGATGCCATGTCGCTGTCGCTCAAACTGACGCAGAACGTACTGAAAACTTTCACTGGCTGGAAGGCGCAGGTGCTGCACGACCTGCACGAATCGGTGCCGTATCTCTACGACAACACGGTTGGCGATCAGCCGTACAATGCGTGGCTCGATCCGATTCTGACTGATGAATGGCAACTGATCGGCTGGAACAATGTTTCCGAGATGACCAAGTTCGGAATGCCCGGAGTTTTCACGCACGGCACTTTCGATACGTGGTCGCCGAGCTATCTGATGTTCATCGCCGCGTCGCACAACGGCATCAGCCGTTTGTATGAAACCTTCGGCAACGGCGGCGCGGACACGGTTGAGCGCACGCTTTCACCGGCTGAATATTCGCGCCAGTGGTACAAGCAGAATCCGCCGCTGCCAAAGGCGAAGTGGTCGCAGCGCAACAACAACAATTATCAGCAGACGGGCCTGCTCGTTTCGCTCGCGCACTTTGCGGCCAACAACAAATACTTCCTGCGCAATTTCTGGCTCAAGAGCAAAAATTCAATTCTCAAGCCCAAAACGAACGGCCCGGCGGCTTATGTCTTTCCGGCTGATGACCCGCGACCTGGCGGGCAGGCCGAACTGCTCAGGCTGCTACAGGCGCAGGGCTGCGAGGTTCATCGCGCCAGCGCGCCGTTCACCGTCACGCTGCCTGCAAAGAAAAGACCCGCGCGACCGGCGAATGCCATTGCCGGAGGCACGAACGGTCACAGCGAAGAGGCAGCAAACACGCGGCAGTTTCCCGCTGGCAGTTACATCGTGCGCATGGATCAGCCTTACAGCCGCATCGCTGACATGATGCTCGATTATCAGTACTGGGCGCCGAACGATCCGCAGCGAAATATTTATGACGATACGGCGTGGACATTCGGTGAACTCGGCAACGTGCAGGTTGTGCGCGTGACCGATGCCAGAGTGCTTGACGCCGCGATGGAGAAAGTCAGCGGCGAAGTGAAATCGCCAGGCGCAGTGAAGGGCAGCGGCCAGGTTTTCATCGTCAATCACAACGCTGACAACGCGCTCATCACGCTGCGCTATCGCTTCAAAGATGCGAACTTTGAAGCCGCCGAAGATAAGTTTGAAGCGGGCGGGCAGCGGTTCAATCGCGGTTCGTTCATCATTCGCAATGCCAGTGCAGGCGAACTTGCTCGCGCCGCTTCAGAGCTTGGTTTGCAGGTGCAGGCTGTTGACGCCGCGCCGTCAGTCAGAACGCATCCGGTCAGAGCGCCGCGCATTGCGCTGGTGCACACGTGGCTCAGCACGCAGGATGAGGGCTGGTGGCGCATGGAATTTGATCGTTACAAAGTTCCTTACGCTTACATCAGCACGCAGGACGTGGCGCAGGAGGACAATCTGAATGCGAAATACGACGTGATTGTTTTCGCTCCGGTCGGACGCGCCAATCCGCAGCAGATCGTGTCAGGAATGCCGATGTTCGGCAATCCGCTGCCGTGGAAGACGACGGCGCTGACACCGAACCTCGGCAAAATTGATTCGACCGATGATATGCGTCCAGGCCTGGGCTGGACCGGGTTGCAGCATCTGCAAAACTTTGTGCGGCGCGGCGGGTTGCTGATTACGGCCAATGACACGGCGAATTTTGCCGTGTCGTTCGGCTTCACGCCCGGTGTTTCGATGACGCCGCCGCAGCGTCTGCGTGTGACGGGCAGCGTGCTGCGTTCGCGGGTGGTTGATGAGGCCAGCCCGATTGCCTATGGTTACAGCGACCGGCTGGCGATCTTCTGTGCCAGCGGGCCGATTTTCAATGTCAACAACATGGCTGGTGGCCGGGGCGGGCGCAGGTTCGCAGGCGAAGGCGGCGAACGGATGACCGGACGCGGCACGCCCGATGATCCTGACACGCCGCAGAATCGCGCAGTGGCCGAACTGCCCGAAGAGCCGCGCGCTGAAATCTGGGAAGCCACGCCGCTCACCGATGAACAAAGGCGCAACGGCATTTTCGTCATCCCGCCGCAGGCGCGCCCCCGCGTCGTGCTGCGTTATGCCGACGCGCGCGAACTGCTCGTCTCAGGCCTGCTCGAAGCGGGCAATGAAATCGCGCAGCACGCCGCCGTCATTGACGTGCCGTATGAACAGGGCCACGTCGTGCTGTTTTCCAACAATCCGTTCTGGCGCGGCGAAACGCAGGGCAGTTACTTTCTGGTCTTCAATGCGATTCTGAACTTCGACAATCTGAACGCCGGACGCAAAGTGTCAGAAAAGTAATTCATCAGAAGCAGCGTCTGCGTTCGAAGCTCAGAAATTCCGCTGACCTGATGGATGAGGTTACGGTGGTATAATGCCGACACTATGATTCAGCTTACGCTTGCGCAGACAACGCCGCTTGTGCAGGAACCGGACGGGACGGTTCGGATCACCGGTTCACGGGTGACGCTCGACACCATTGCTGGCGCGTTTCAGAAGGGAGCGACAGCCGAGCAGATTCAGGACAGCTTTCCTTCGCTTTCGCTGCGGCAGATTTACGGAACGATTGCCTGGTACCTTGAACACGAGGACGAGGCGGAAGTCTATCTGCGGGAGCGGCGAGCCGACGCTGAAGCCATCCGGCGCGAGATTGAAAGTCAGCAGGACACTGCCGGATTTCGCGCCCGGCTGCGCGCAACTCCGATCTGATGAAGCGCAACGGCAACCCAGAACAAATCAGCAGCAGACAGCGTAAGTGAACTTGTCCTGAAGTTGTCAAATCCCGATCTGACCTGTACCAGAACAAACGAATCGCTGAAACCGTGCAAAGACGGTGTTTGGAGTTCCAGCGTTAGCTGGTCTGTTGATGATTCAATCACCAGCTAACGCTGGAACTCCAAACACCGTCACTGAAAGGAGCATTACGATGAAACATCTGCGTCTGCTTTCGCTGTTACTCGCGCTGGCTCTGATTCCTGTAACGGCGGGCAGTCCGCCGAATGTGGCTGACTGGCCGCAATGGCGCGGGGCTGATCGCAATGGCATTTCGAATGACAAGGGATTGCTCAAACAATGGCCAGCGGGCGGGCCGCCGAAAGTCTGGGAAGTGTCGCACCTCGGCAGCGGCTACGGTTCGATTTCAATCAAGGGGGACAGGCTGCTGGTGCAGGGAACGCAGGGCAGTTCGAGCATTGTCATCTGTCTGAACCGCGATACGGGCAAACACCTGTGGGCCGCGACGCTGGGCCGCAGTCTTGATCAGGATCGCGGGCGCGGGCCACGCGGCACGCCGACGATTGATGATGACCGCGTTTATGCGCTTTCGGAAAATGGCGACCTGGCCTGCCTGAAACTCGCTGATGGTTCGGCGGTGTGGCAGAAAAATATTCTCAGCGAATTTGGCGGCAGCAATCCGAACTGGCTGATCAGTGAATCACCGCTGATTGACGGCAGCAGGGTCATCGTTTCGCCTGGCGGCAGGGGCGCGGGCATTGTCGCGCTCGACAAGATGACGGGCAAAACCGTCTGGACGACTAAAGAGCTGAGCGACGAGGCCGGTTATTCATCGGCGGTCGTGGCCGATGTGCAGGGCGTGCGCACGATTGCGAATTTCACGTCGCGGGCGGCTGTCGGCGTGCGCGCTTCGGACGGCAAGCTGATGTGGCGTTATGAACAGGCCGCGAATCGCACGGCGAACTGCACGACGCCGCTGCTGTTTGATAACAAGGCGTTCTTCACTTCGGCTTACGGCACCGGCTGTGCGCTGCTGAATCTGACGGCGCAGAACGGAATGCTCAAGGCTGATGAAGTCTACTTCAGCCGCGACATGAAAAATCATCACGGCGGCGTGGTGCTGCTCGATGGTTATCTGTACGGTTTTTCCGATGCGATTCTGACCTGCATTGAATTCAATACCGGCAAAACGGTCTGGCGTGATCGCAGCGTGGGCAAAGGTTCGGTGGCTTATGCTGATGGTCATCTTTATCTGTTCAGCGAAAACAACACGGTCGGCCTGGCCGAAGCGACGCCTGAAGGTTATCGCGAAAAGGGCCGCTTCACGATTCCCGATCAGGGCTGGCCGAGCTGGGCGCATCCGGTCGTGGTCGGCGGCAGGCTTTATATTCGCAACCAGGGCACGCTCACGGCTTACAACGTGAAAGCAAAGTAAGCGGTGGACTGCGGCCCACACCGGATTTCTTCATTGCTGTTCGCCAGGCTGGCGGCCTGGCGAACTTTTCTGGCCGTAATTTTGAACGACAACCGGCAACATCACCCGAAGGACGCCCATGAAAAGGACAACGCTGATCCTGATTCCGGTGCTGGCCGCTGCCTCACTGCTTTTCGCGCAGTCGCAACGCTCAGCCCGGCGCGATGCGCTGATTGAACGCGCAAAATCGCTTGAACTCAAAACGCCATACACCCCGCCGCCCGGCGACGCGCTCGAACATCACACCGCAGGCTTTGCCAAGATCATGTGTTCCGCTGTTTTCATTACGGGCCTTGATCCCGATTTTGCAGCGGAAAATGTCGGCTACTTCACCAGCCCTTACGCTGAACGCGCCAAAGTCGGCAGGCCGGTGATTGATCGCGTCAACAAACTCGTGCACATCACGCTGCCCAATGGCGTGCGGCGCACGGCGAAATATCTTGGCTCGCAGGGCTGCGTCACGCTGCCGTCCGGCAAAGACTCGCTGAACTTTACGCCCGTCAATGTCAAAAGCCGGTTGCCTGATGCTGCCACTCAGCCCTGGCCAATGGGTGATCGCCTGCCCGATGCGCCGCTGCCAAAGGAAGTCAACGCGGAAAAACTGAGACAGGCAGTTGACGCCGCCTTCGATCCGGCTGGTTCGATGACCGCAGGCTTTGTTGTGACGTGGAAGGGGCGGCTGATCGCGGAGCGTTACGGCGCAGGCATCACGGCCCGCACGCCGCTTGAAAGCTGGTCCATGGGCAAAAGCCTGACGGCAACGCTGATGGGCATTCTGATTCAGCGCGGCGTCTATTCACTCGAACAGCCCGCGCCGGTTCCTGAATGGCAGAATGCAGGCGACCCGCGCGCAAAAATTCGCATTGCCGATATTCTGAATATGTCGAGCGGATTGCGCATTCGCGCGCCGCAGGATCCTGATTACGATCCGACAGGGCCGTATCCCGATCATCTTTACCTGTACACGGGCGGCGTCAATTCGTTTCATTACGCGGCGACGCGACCGCAGCAATGGCCGCCCGGCACGGTCGGGCGCTATCGCAACACCGATCCGGTGCTGATCAATTACCTCGTGCGTCTGGGCGTTGAAAAGCGCGGCGAAGAGTATCTGTCGTTTCCGCAGCGGGCGCTGTTCGACAAAATCGGCATTCGCACGATGGTGATGGAAACCGATCCGTTCGGAAATTTTCTGACGCAGGGTTATGAATTCGCTTCGGCGCGTGACTGGGCGCGGCTCGGCAATCTTTATTTGCAGGATGGCGTGTGGAACGGCGAACAGATTGTGCCAAAGGCTTTCGTCAGATTCGTGCAGACGCTCGCGCCCGCGTGGAAGGCCGATCAGCGCCCGATTTACGGCGGCTTCTTCTGGCTCAATGGTGACGGCGAATATCCTGTGCCGAAAGAGGCATATTACATGGCCGGAGCGGGCGGGCAATTCACTCTGATCATTCCGTCGCACGATCTGGTGGTGGTGCGCCTGGGGCATTTCAAAGGCAGCGCGCCCGGAACCGCCGCTTTCAAACGCGCCCTCGCTTTACTGATGGAAGCCGTGCCACCACGAAAAGCAGGCTGAGATTCAGAGAGAGAACGGAACGGACGGAATAATGGAAGTAACGGAAGTCTTCAGGGTTTATTCAGTTCCTTTTCCGTTTATTCCGTTATTTCCGTCTGTTCCGTTCTCTCTCTTTCTGTCTGACCTGCAACAACTCTCCCGAAAATGACAACCATGAAAAAACGGATTCTCTGTCTCATCGGACTGCTGCTTGCGGTCGCCACGATTGCGGCTGCCATCAGTCCGAAGCTGACGGCTGCTGATGCGGCAAAAAAATCTCTGGCTGAACAGGTGACGATTCGGCGCGACACTTACGGCGTGCCGCACATTCTCGCAAAGACTGAAGAGGCGGCGGCGTTCGGGTTCGGTTACGCGCAGGCCGAAGATCATTGCGTGGCGATTGCGCGGCGGCTGATTGCGGCGCGCGGCGAATCGGCAAAGTATTTCGGGCAGGGCATTGAGGGTGACTTTCTGATGAAACGATTCGATAACCTCGAATCGTGCCGTCAGAACTTCACTCAGTTCGATCCGCTGTTGCAGCAAATCTTCAATGCTTACGCGGCTGGTTACAATCATTACGTCGCGCAGCATCGCAAAGAGCTGCCCGAATGGATTCCGACTTTTGACGGCGTTGACGTGCTGGCCAACAGCCGCGCCGGGTCGGTCAGTTCAGCCGTTGATCAGGACACGCTCAAGGCGTTGCGGCAGAAATATCCTGAAAACCCGCCTGCGGCTTCGCAAAGCAGCGAACTGCGCGTGCCCGCTGAACTGAATGATTCATTCATTGCCGAATCAGAAGCGCCCGGCTCGAATGCCTTTGCTTTGACGGGCAAACGCACGACTTCGGGCAAGCCGATTCTGCTTGGCAATCCGCATCTGAGCTGGTCGTCGCTCTACTGGGAAGCGCAGGTGACTGTGCCGGGCAAAATCAATTTCTTCGGCTCGACGCTCGCGGGCATTCCGGTTTTGCGCGCCGGATTCAACGAACACCTGGGCTGGGTAACGACCAACAACGACCCCGACCGCGAAGACATTTACGCGCTCAGACTCGATCCGCAGCATCCCGATCATTATTTGTTCGATGGCAACGTGCTGCCGCTCAGAAAAAAAGAGGTCGCAGTTGAAATCAAAAACGCTGACGGCACGCTCAAAACCGAAAGGCGCACTTATGAACAGTCGCACCTCGGCGCGATCATTTACCGCACCAGGACGCACGCGTTTGCTTATCGTTCGGTGATGCTTGAGGCGTATCGTTACTTCGAGGGCTTTTATCGCCTGAGCAAAACGAAAAGCCTGCGCGAGTTTATGGACGTGATGAAGCTCAACCTCGTGCCGTATTCAAATTTCACTTACGCCGATGGCGCAGGCAATGTGATGTACCTGTGGAATGCGCGCCTGCCGAAGCGCATTGATGACGGGACGAATTACGAGCTTGATGTTCCGGCTGAAACGAGCAAATACGTCTGGCAGTCGTTTCATCCGATCAGCGACTTTCCGCAACTGCTCAATCCGAGCGGCGGCTACATTCAGAACTGCAACAACCCGCCCTGGTTTGTTTCGCTGCGCAATCCGATTGATCCGAACAAATATCCGTCTTATTTCGAGCGCGGCGAACTCGGACTGCGCCCGCAACTCGCGCTTGAAATGCTCGAAAGCCAGCCGAAGTTTTCGCTTGAGGATGTGCAGCGCCTGAAATTCAACACGAAGATGCTGATTGCTGATCGTCTCAAGCCCGATCTGATCAAAGCCATCAAAGCATTGCCTGAACCATCGGACGATCTGAAAAAAGGGCTGGCGATAATCGAAGCCTGGGACAACACCGCTTCAGCCGCAGCGAAGGGCGCAGTGCTGTTTCAGCGATTCGCCAATACTTATTTTGACGCGACGAAAAAGCCGTATGCGGTTGAGTGGGACGCAAAAAATCCGGCAAAGACTCCGACGGGAATTTCTGATCCGGCGCTTGCGGTGAAGCATTTTGAAGAGGCCGTGAAATGGACGCGCCAGACTTTTGGCCGCGAGGATGTGGCGTGGGGCGAAGTGCATCGCTTCAGATTCAGAAACGTTGATCTGCCAGGTGACGGTGCGCTCGGCGTGTATGGCGCGTTTCGCGTGATGGGCTTCAAACAGATGCCGGACGGCAAGCGTGTGGCCGGATGGATTTCAGACAGTGAACCGCTCGCCGGTTTTGGTGACGGCTGGGTGATTACAGTTGAATTTGCAAAACCGGTCAGAGCTTATTCGGTTCTTGCTTACGGTCAGACAACGAACTCGGAATCAAAACACAGCCGCGATCAGATCGGCCTGTTTGCGGCGCACCAGTACAAACGCATCTGGTTCAGCGAGGCTGACATCAAAGCGAATCTCGAACGCGAATATCAGCCCTGAGATTTCAGCTCAGTGGATGGAGCCGCCAGTGTTGCGCGATTTGCCCGTAGTCGCGCGGCCTGGATCGGATTTCAGATCGGTATCCGGGAAGTGTTGTGCGATTTGCCAAAATCGCACGGCATCCGCAATCGGCCTGTCGCGTCAGCCGCGCGATTTTGGCAAATCGCACAACACTTCCCGGATCCGTAATTGAAAACTGATCTGACTGTTGGCAAAACACAACGGCAGCCTGAAACCCAGTCTTTCAGGCTGCCGCTATGTTTTCATCCCAGACGAAATTTCGACCGGGTTCTCACTGCGCGGTGACGGTCACGTTTTCAGGACTGGTTGAACGCCGCGCCAGATTTTTGTTCGGAGCTTTGAGCAGCTCACGCTCGCGGTCTGATTTGCCTGACTGAAATCCGGCAGCGATGCCGCCGGGCCAGACCTGACCGAGAAAATACTGGTCGCCGTATTTTCTGAAAACCAGCCGCGACTGCTCCTGACCAGGGATGGCCTGGATGTTCGAGGTGCTGAGCAGCGCCACCAGGCGCTGGTTATCAACGTTCTGAATCACCAGCAGGCCCTCGTTATTGACCGGCTTCAGAATATATTTGCCGGCTGGCAGTGTCCGGCTGCCGACCGAAAATTCAAACGGAATCGTGGCTTTGATTTTCAGATCCGGATTGGCAAAAACAACGCTGGCCGTCAGCATCAGAGCCAGACTCAGGATGGCCGCAAATCTGAATGTGTTTCTTTTCATACGCTTCTCCCCCGGTTGTTGACAAGGCAACAGCTCACCCTGCACAGGCGTGATCCTGCGCCTTACGCCTCATCATTAATTTTCCCGGAGCGAATATTCCTTCGCCCTCACCTGAATAAGCGTAATCTGCATCCCGAAGTGCCAACGCCATCGTATATTTTTTTCAGCGGTCACCTGATCGCGGCTGATGACGAAGGCGGAACCGCGCCGCGGGCGGTTCGTCCTTTTTGCAGTGAAGTTTCTTTTTCAGGAAAGCGATGGCCGGTAAATGACGACGCGCACGCCACAGGAAGTCACGCAACTGCTTGCCGCCTGGAGTAACGGAGATCAGGCGGCGCTGGATGAATTAATGCCGCTGGTTTACGGGGAACTGCGCCGTCTGGCCAGGCGTTATATGAACCGCGAGAATCCGGGCCACACGTTGCAGACCACGGCGCTGGTGAATGAAGCATATCTGCGCCTCGTTGATGCGCGTGAGGTGCAGTGGCAGAACCGCGCCCATTTTTTTGCGGTTGCGGCACAGATGATGCGCCGCATTCTGGTTGACTTTGCACGCAGCCGTCAGAACCTCAAACACGGCGGCGACGCACAGCAGGTTTCGTTTGATCAGGCGCTGATGGTTTCGTGGGAACGCCGCGCGGAACTGGTTGCGCTCGATGATGCGCTCAATGCGCTCGCCGCGCTCGACCCGCGCCAGGCACAGGTTGTTGAGCTGCGCTTTTTCGGCGGCCTCAGTAACGAGGAAACCGCCGAAGTGCTGAAGGTTTCAGTCGGCACCGTCAGGCGTGACTGGAGCCTCGCGCAGGCGTGGCTTTACCGCGAACTGAGCAAAGGCAATGCATAAACAAAGAACGGGAATTCACCGCACAAAGCACAAAGCAGTAATGAAGCATCACCCGGTCTGTTCTGTCTGCTTTGTGCCTTCCGGGCTTTTTGCGGTGAATTCCGTGTTGTCAGTTGAGCAGGAGTGAACGTCCGTGACGCCTGAACGCTATCAGCAGATTGGCAGCCTTTATCACGACGCGCTGGAACTGGCCCGGCCTGAACGCGAGGGCTTTCTGGCGCGGGTTTGCGCGGGCGATGATGAATTGCGCCGCGAAGTTGAATCGCTGATCGCTTCGCACGATCAGGCTGCGGATTTCATCGCGCTGCCGCCGGTTGAGATTGCTTCAGAGATGATCGCTGAAAAGCAGGCGCGCCGGATGACCGGGCGCAGACTGGGACATTATGAAGTGCTGTCGCTGCTGGGCGCGGGTGGCATGGGCGAAGTTTACCGGGCCAGAGACACGCGGCTCGGACGCGAAGTGGCCATCAAGGTGCTGCCGCCGCACCTGGCCGGAAATCCTGAAGCGATGAAACGCTTCGAGCGCGAAGCCCGCACGGTCGCGGCGCTTTCGCATCCCAACATTCTGGCCATTCATGATTTTGGCGTTGATCGCGGCGTCAGTTATGCCGTGATGGAACTGCTCCGGGGCGAAACGCTGCGCGACAGTCTGACGCGCGACACGCCTGACTGGCGGCGCGCAGTCAAAATCGCGCTGGGCATTGCGCACGGGCTTGAGGCCGCGCACAGCCGGGGCATCATTCACCGCGACCTCAAACCTGAAAACATTTTTCTGACCACCGAAGGTCAGGTCAAGATTCTCGATTTTGGCATCGCCAAACTCAACGAAGTGCGGAATTCGGAATTCGGAATTCGGAATGAAGAAGAAAAGGTAACACTTTTGCCCGCAGGGGCGGGCATTCCGCACTCTGCGCTCCGCATTCCGCACTTCACCACGTCCGGCCTGGTGATGGGCACGCCCGCTTATATGTCGCCGGAGCAGGTGCGCGGCGAAACTGTTGATGCGCCGGGTGACATCTTCTCTTTCGGCAGCCTGCTGTATGAAATGCTGACCGGGCGGCGGCCCTTTGCCGGATCAGACACGGCTGAAACAATCGCCGCCATTCTGAAGGATGATCCGCCCGCGCTCGCTGCGTCGGCGCCTGACATTCCTGTCAGACTTGAGGAAATCGTCAGGCGCTGTCTGGCCAAAAGGCCGCAGGATCGCTGCCAGTCGGCGCGTGAACTGATTACTGAATTGCAGGCGGTGCTGCACGATGACGCACTGCTGCTGCGAAGTAATGAATTGCCGGTGCGGCTTCAGCATTCAGGGCACGAACTGTTCAGCGGTATCGTTCAGCGGCAGAAAAATCCGCTGCTGAATCTGACGGTGCTGATTGCGGCGGTGCTGATTGCCAGTTTCGGTTTGTCTGCTTTTTTCTGGTCGCCGCCGAAAGCCACGCCGTTTCAGAATGTGCGCGTCGCCAAGCTGACCACGAATGGCACAGCGACCGCCGCTGCGATTTCACCCGATGGCAGGTATGTGGTGTATGCAATCTCTGAAGGCAGCGGCGAGAGCCTGTGGCTGCGGCAGGTTGCCGCCGCAGGCAATGTGCGCCTGCTGCCGCCGTCCCAGGTGGCGCACTGGGGGCTGACCTTTTCACCCGATGGCAATTACGTCTGGTTCAATCAGAGCGACAGCGCTGAGACCTCGTTGTGGCGGGTTCCGACCCTCGGTGGCGCGGCGAACAAGGTGCTTGAATTCGGCAACAATATGGTCAGCCCGGTCAGGTTCTCGCCTGATGGTCGCAAAATCGCGTGGATGCGCGGCAGCCTGATTCAGCGTGAAACGGTGCTGATGATCGCCAACGTTGACGGTTCAGGCGAAGAGATGCTGGCCCTGCGCACGCTGTCAAAGGGATTCGGCATTCCGGCCTGGTCGCCTGACGGCCAGTTGATTGCCTGCGGCGCGGTGGTTTCAGATCAGCAGGGCATCTATTCCAGCGTGCTGGTCATCAGCCTTGCCGACCGCAGCGAAAGACTGGTTTCATCCGAACGATGGCAGGAGATTACTGAACTGGACTGGATGGCCGACGGACACGGCATGATTATGACTGCCAGAGGTCAGGACGCTTCGTTTATTCAGCTCTGGCATCTGTCGTGGCCGGATGGCAAAGCGCAGCACATCACCAGCGACCTGAGCGATTATCTGAGCGTCAGCCTGGCGGCTGATGCGCGCTCGCTGGTCACAGTGCAGCGGCAGCGGCTGTCGAACATTCGCCTGTCGTCAGTCAATGGTCATCAGGATACCGTGCAGATTACGTCAGGCGCGGGGCGTTATTTCGACCTGGCGCAGGCGCCCGATGGCAGCATCGTTTATGCTTCTGACGCGAGCGGCAGCGCCGACATCTGGCAGATGCAGGCCGACGGTTCAGGGCAGCGGCAACTGACCTCAGGCGCAGGCCGGAATTACGGCCCGGTGGTTTCGCCTGACGGTCGTTACATCGTTTTTCATTCAAACCGTGACGGCGCCTGGAACATCTGGCGGATGGATCGTGACGGCGGCAATCTGAAACAACTGACCACAGGCCGTGAACACTGCAACTTTCCGCAAATCACGCCGGATGGCAAATGGGTCATCTATCACCACTACGATGAATTCCCGATGTTGTCTGTGTGGAAGGTTTCGATTGACGGCGGCCAGCCAGTCAGGCTGACAGACAAGCCTGCCGTGCGTCCGGCAGTTTCACCAGACGGTAAATTTATCGCGTGTCTTTACCTCGATCTTGAAAAAGGTCAGGTGCCGCACATCGCCGTCATTCCGATTGACGGCGGCCCGCCCGTGAAGCTGTTTGATCTGCCGCCGACCGCAAAGATCAATGACATTCAGGGCGTCGTCTGGATGCCGGATGGTCGCGCGCTGAGTTATGTTAATTCGCGCAATGGCGTTGACAACATCTGGCGGCTGCCGCTGGATGGTCGAAAACCCGAACAACTCACCGATTTCAAATCCGATCAGATCGAATCCTTCCTGTGGGCGCGCGACGGGCGGCTGATCTGTTCGCAGGGCGTCATTACCGGCGAAGTCCTGCTGTTCAGCGATACCCGCTGAAGCCGGGCAGACGCAGGGTCAAATCAATCTCCTGGGTACGCACGCTGGAAGCGTGCGTACCCAGGGGCAGACGGGCTTTTCATGACATCCCTCACCTGGCAGTGCTAAACTGCGCCCGCTGTCATTTTGCGCCGTCACTCCTGCGGCATTCATCAGGCATCCGAATATGAGCATCCAACCGCCCCGGCTTCGTCCGCTTCGCGCTGCTGCATTCATCGGCGCAACCCTGCTGGTCGGCGCACTCGCCGCCATTACAACCGCTTCTCGTCCGCCTGCTGCGCCCGAAATCCTGAAAGTCGAGCCGCCCAACTGGTGGGCCGGTCATTCAATCAATCCGGTGCGGCTGCTGGTGCGCGGTCGCAATTTGCAGGGCGCGAAAGTCTCATCGGCAAATCCGGCAATTAAAACCGGCAATGTGAAAATCAGCGAGGTCGGCACATACCTGTTCGCTGACGTGACGATCAGTAAAAACGCAAAGCCGGGCAGCTATCCGATCAGCATTGTGACGAGCGGCGGCAGCACCGATTTCAAATTTGAAGTTTCAGCGCCGCTCGCACGCGCAGGCAATTTTCAGGGCTTCACTCAGGATGACGTGATTTACCTGATTATGCCTGACCGCTTTGCCAGCGGCGATCAGACGAATGATGATCCGACAGCCTCGAAAGGCATCTTTGATCGCAGCAAAGGCCGCTTCTATCACGGCGGCGATTTGCAGGGCATCATCAACCATCTGCCTTATCTGAAAGACCTGGGCGTGACGGCGCTCTGGCTCAATCCGGTTTACGACAACAACAATCAGCCCGATCTGAAAGAGGTTTACGACGGTCAGCCGACAACGGGTTATCACGGTTACGGCGCAACCGATTTTTACGCCGTCGAAGAACATTTCGGTGATCTGGCGAAATTCCGCGAACTGGTAGCAAAGGCCCACGCGCTAGGCCTCAAAATCATTCAGGATCAGGTGGCGAATCACTGCGGGCCGTATCATCCCTGGGTCAAAGACTCGCCAACGCCGACATGGTTCAATGGCACTGAAAGCGCACACCTCAACGAAACGTGGCAGACGCATCTGCTGATGGACAGGTACGCTGCGCCCGATCTGATCAGGCCGGTGCTGGACGGCTGGTTCATCAACATCCTGCCTGATCTGAATCAGAACGATCCTGAAGCCGCGCGTTACATCATTCAGAATACGCTGTGGTGGATCGGCTCAACCGGACTTGATGCGATTCGCCAGGACACGCTGCCTTACGTGCCGCGCCGGTTCTGGAACGAATGGATGACCGCGATCAAACGCGAATATCCGAAGGTCAACGTGGTGGGTGAAACGCTCGACGGGCTGCCCGCGCAGGTGGCTTTCTTTCAGGGCGGCGCAAAAAGGTGGGATGGCGTTGATTCAAAAATTGACACCGAGTTTGATTACCCGCTCCATTTCGCCATTCGTGAAACGTTTGCAAAAGGCCGATCAGTCGGTGAACTCATCAACATTCTCAATCAGGACTATCTCTATCCGAACCCGAACGTGCTGGTGACGCTGCTCGGCTCGCACGACGTGCAGCGGTTTATGAATGAACCGGGCGCGACAACTGACGGACTGAAACTGGCCCTGACGTTTCTGCTGACGATGCGCGGCATTCCGCAGCTTTATTACGGCGACGAGATTGCAATGCGCGGGGGCAATGACCCCGACAATCGCCGCGACTTTCCCGGCGGCTGGCCCGGCGACGCGCGCAATGCCTTTGAGGTTTCAGGGCGCACGCCGGAAGAGAACGATGTTTTCGAGCACGTCAAAAAGGCTCTGCGCCTGCGGGCCGAACTTGAACCGCTGCGGCGCGGCGGGCTGATGCACCTGGCCATCACCGATCAGACTTATACCTTTGCGCGCTTCACTGCCAGCAAAACTGTGATCGTAGCCTTCAATAACAGTTCGCAGCCTGAAACGATTGACGCGCCCGTGCCGCGCAGCCTGAAACTTGCTGACGGCACAGTGCTGAAAAACGTGCTGGGTTCCGGCGCAGAAGTCAGAATTGAAAATGGCCGGATCAGATTCACGATGTCGCCGCGCGCGGCGGTGATTCTTGTCTGACAAGCTATGCCTCGTCCCGATGTCATTCACAATGCAGTCAAAAACGCGCTCATCAGGGACGGGTGGACGATCACTGATGATCCGCTCACGATCAGGCGCGGGCGCCTGAGGCTTTATGCCGATCTGGCAGCGGAACATCCCTTTGCGGCGGAGCGAGATGGCAGGAGAATAGTGGTCGAGGTGAAAAGCTTCGCTGGTAAATCCTTCATCAAGGAGCTTGAGGGAACGCTGGGACAGTATTTTATCTACCTGGCTTATCTTGAACAGATTGATCCGGCGCGCCGGATTTATCTGGCAATCAGCGAGGCTGTTGACAAAAGATTCTTTCTCCGCGAGGAGATCAGGCTGGTGATGGATCGCTTTCAGGTCGCCCTGATTGCCGTCAATCTGGAAAGTGAGGTAATAACGCAATGGACAAACTGACCAGATACCGCGAACTGATCAGAGAAATCCTGACCGATTATATTGCGCTGGATCAGCGTCACCCTGATCCTGAAGTTGATTCCTACCTGATCGCTGATGAACAAACTGACGATTACATCTGGATGAATCTGGGCTGGAAGGCTGGCGAACGGGTCAGCGGCTCAACCATTCACGTGCGCATTCGCAATGGCAAAATTCGGATCGAAGAGGACTGGACAGAAGAGGGCCTGGCGACAGAACTGCTTGCCGCCGGAGTTCCGCACGAAGATACCGTGCTGGCCTTTCAGCCGCCGGAGATGCGCCAGTACACTGAATTTGCCGCTGCCTGATGTCCGGCAGGCGGCCAGCTTGCCGATGTCATGCGTGGCAGGCTTTGAGCTGATCAACGGATTGTGTGTATAACCCCGCGACAAGCTGCCAGCTTGTCGAACAAGGAAACGCCCATATGGAAAAGCCCCGACTGAGTTTCTGGCAAATCTGGAATATGAGCTTCGGCTTTCTCGGCATTCAGTTCGGCTGGGGATTGCAGATGGCCAATATGAGTCCGATCTACGCCAAGCTGGGAGCCAACCCGGATGAAATTCCGATGCTCTGGCTGGCGGCGCCGATGACCGGGCTGATTGTGCAGCCGATTATCGGGTCAATGAGTGATCGCACCTGGAATCGCCTGGGGCGCAGGCGGCCTTATTTTCTGGTCGGCGCGATTCTCAGCACCATTGCGCTGTTTCTGATGCCGAACTCTTCGGTTCTATGGATGGCTGCGGGGCTGCTCTGGATTCTGGATGCCTGCATCAACATTTCGATGGAGCCGTTTCGCGCCTTTGTGGCTGACAAACTGCCGAACGAACAGCGCACGACGGGTTTTGTGATGCAGTCGTTTTTCATCGGCATCGGCGCGTCGGTGGCTTCGTCGCTGCCTTATCTGTTCCGGTGGATGGGCGTCAGCGGCAATACGGCGAGCGGCATTCCGCTGACGGTGAAATATTCGTTCTATCTCGGCGCGCTGGCTTTCCTGGGTGCGGTGCTGTGGACAATCGTCACGACCGATGAATACCCGCCCGAAGACCTTGCAGCGTTTCAGCGGCACAAACAGGCGTCAGCGAGCCTGAGCCATCGCCTTGACGAAATTGTTTCGGCGATTCGTGAAATGCCGGTGACGATGAAACAACTCGCCGTCGTGCAAATCTGCACCTGGCTTGGACTGTTTTGTATGTGGCTCTTTTTCGGACTGGCGACCGCGAAGCATGTGTTTGGCGCGACTGACGCGCAATCAAAACTCTTTGATGAAGGAACGGAATGGGGCGGCGTCAGCTTCACAGTCTATTCAATCGTCTGCTTCATTGTGTCATTTGCGCTGCCGCCGCTTGCCCGCCGCACGAGTCGCAAGTTTGTACATACGGTGGCGCTGCTGTGCGGCGCGGTCGGGCTGATATCGGTTTACTTCATTCACGATAAAAACCTGCTGCTGCTGACGATGGTTGGCGTCGGGATTGCGTGGGCTTCGATTCTTTCGATGCCTTACGCGATTCTGTCGGGCGCGCTGCCGCCTGCGCGGATGGGCGTGTATATGGGCATTTTCAATTTCTTCATCGTCATTCCTGAAATCACTGCCGCACTCACCTTTCGCCCGCTGGTGAAGTATGTCTTCAACAACAGCGAAGTCGCCGTCGTGGTAATGGGCGGCGTTTTTCTGGCGGTTGCGGCGCTGCTGGTGCAACTGGTGCGCGATGTGGGCGATGAAAAGATTGCCAGTGAAAAAATGCCGGTTGCAGCCGCAGCGGACTGAAACGCCGGGACAGTACCGCGAGCGTGAGCGAGCGGAGTCTGTGGTGAAAGGCGCTGCCGTGTGACTCCGCTCGCTCACGCTCGCGGTACTGTCCCGGCGTGCTCACATTCTCGTGAGTTTCAATCACACCATCACCTTCAACTTTTCATTTCTTATTTCAAAAGGAGAACTCAGATCACGATGAAATCGGTAAGACTGTTTGCAGCACTGCTGCTTGTCTGTTGCAGTTTCTCAATCGCCATCACAGCCGATGCTCAGGAGAAGGCATTTCTGGGCAAGTGGGACATTCAGGGCGTCGCGCCGAATGAGGGCGTCGTATACTGGCTGGAGATCAAAAAGGCCGGTGACGGACTGGAGGGCTGGTTTCTCAATCGCGGCGGCAGCGTTTACAAACTGCCTTCGCTCAAAATTGAAAACGGCGAACTCACCTTTCCGGTCAGCGCGAATGCGAATGCTCCGGTGCAGCACGCCAAAGTCGAAGGCGGCAAGCTGACGGGCTGGGTGACGGTCGGCAGCAACACCATCAAGTGGGTCGGCGTGCGCCCGCCGAAGTGGGGCAATTACAATGCGAACGGCAATCACAAATTCGGCGCGCCGGTGGCGCTCTTTGATGGCAAATCGCTTGATGCCTTTGACGTGCAGCTCAAAACCAGACCATTCGGCTGGAGCGTGAGTGACGGCATCGCGTCAAATGATGTACACGGCAACAACCTGGTTTCAAAACAGAAATTCCAGGACTTCAAAATCGAGTGCGAATACAAGCTCGAAGACAAGAGCAACAGCGGCATTTACCTGCGCGGTCGTTACGAATTGCAGGTGCTGGATGATTATGGCAAACCAGTGGAAAGTCACGGTCACATGGCCGTCTACAGCCGTGTTGCGCCGAAGGTGAACGCGAGCAAACCCAAAGGCGAATGGCAGCAGATGGAAGCCGTCATCGTCGGCAATCGCGTGACGGTCAGACTCAACGGCCAGGTGGTGCAGGACAACACGCTGATTGAAGGCATCACGGGCGGCGCGCTCGATGCGAATGAAGGCGCACCCGGCCCGATTATGATTCAGGGCGATCACGAAAAGGTTCACTTCCGCAAAATCGTCGTGACGCCGATCATCAAATGATCTTTTCAATACACAGAGGCAGAGCGCGCACAGAGAAGAGCAGCCGGATGGCCTGCGCTGCCGTTTCTCTGTGCGCGCTTTGCTTCTGTGCCTTTGCGCAAAGCCTGTCTGCGCCAGGCGCGCCGGGTCAGGCTTCGCTGCCGCTCAATGCGACACGCGAAGCTCTGGCCACGACTGCGACCTTCGATTCAAAAGTCTGGCTCTCGCTGCGCGGCGGAATGGTGGGCGAAGTTTCGTGGCCGCACGTGAATGCCGCCAATTCGCGCTCGCTGATCTTTGCCGTGACCGATGGCAAATCGTTCGCCGTTGCCGAAGATGACCCGACCCTGGTGCGGCAGCTTGTCATTACCAACCCGCGCGCTCTCAGTTTCAGGCAGATCAACTTTCATCCGCTGCGCCGCTTCACCGTCAGCAAAAGCTACACGATGGATCACGAAACCAGCACTGTGCTGATTGATGTTGAATTCAACGGGCAGCCTGGTCAGCAGCTTTATGTCATTTACGATCCAATGATGGCTGGCACTGACGCTGATGACACGGCCTCGGCTTACGGCGGGCAGGGCGCGTTTGTGATGTACGAGAAATATTATTCAGCCGCGCTGATTGCTGATGTCGGGTTTGATGAAATGAGCGTTGGCTTTCAGGGCGCTAGTGACGGCTGGAACGATCTGAAAAAAAACTTCAGGCTGACACGCCGGTACGCCAGAGCCGAAAACGGCAATGTCGTTTGTGTGGCGCGCATCAGACGACCCGATGAACAGCAGGGCAGGCCACTGCGATTTACCCTTGCGCTCGCGTTTTCTGACGAACCTGAAACGGCGCTGCTCGACGCTGAACACGCGCTTGAAACGGGCTTCGCCGCGTTGCAGAAAGAGTATGAAAAAGGCTGGAGCGAATGGCTCTCGACGATTCCGCGTCCGGCCACAAAGGACGAAGCGCAGTTGAATATGACGGCGATGCTGTTGCGGGCGCAGGAAGAAAAGCTCGGACGCAGTCAGGTGCGGCACAGCAGAAAGAAGGAATGAGACTTATTTGGTTTTCTTCGTGCGCTTCCTTGCGGCGCTGCCTTTGAGGCGGGCGAGTTCGGCGCGCAGCTTTTCAAGTTCGGCTTCGGCCCGCTGACGCGCTGCGGCTTCAGTCTGCCGTGCGGCTTCAGCTTCGCGCCGCGCGGCGGCGTTTTCTTCCGGGGTTGGCAGAAACTGCCCTGTGCGCGGGTCGCGCAGCCGCAGCGTTTCGCCGGTGTTGACGAGTTCAAGGCCGAGTTCATTGCTCATCACGCGCCCGCTGGTGACGGCCTCTTCCACATATTCCTTGCCGCGCAGCCGGTACGCTCTGAGCGGGGGCTTCAGTTTGTATTCAGGATCGAAGATGAAATATTCATTGACGCCGAACCAGGCGTAAAGCTGCCTCTTCCATTTCAGGTCGTCATTCTTCGTTTTGCGTGACGAAACTTCGATGACGACGGCAGGCGGATGCTTTTCTTCCCACAGCTTGTAAATGCGGCGGGCGTGATTGCCCACTCCGCGCGCGACGAAAACATCCGGCGCAACACATTTCGTCGGGTCGCCTTCAACATAATAAAGAATCAGGTTGCTGGCGACATACATACTTTCTTCCCTGCGGAAGAAATCGCGCAGGACAGAGCGCAGTTCAAAGATTAACTGGATATGGAAATCGGTTTCGCCCATTGGTTCGCCATCCGATTCAGGGTAATCAATCACTTCGACTTCACGACGCTTGCGGACACTCATAGATTCACCTCGCTGGCCACAGAACATAGCACGCTGCTGCGCGCGCAGACAACGCGGCGCTGATGCGGGGGCGCAAGTTGCCCGCTGGTTTCTGGCCGGCAGCGGTTTTCCATGCCATCATCTGCCTTCAGTTCTGATGCTCATCTCCATCCCGGATTCCGAAAACAAAAAGGAGCTTTCACCATGCGCACGGTTCAGCGAAACGTTTCGCAATTACTGATTCTTTCACTGCTGCTTTGCCTCACTCTGACCGCGTCAGCGCAACAGCCAAAGCAGGCGATGGATGAAGACTTCGCCCGCTCGGTCAAAGAGTGGACGACGAAGCCTGAATTCATCAGCCCGCTCGTGGATCACCTGCCGAAAGTGGCGGGCGTGCCTTCACCGAAGGACGTGCTTGGTTATCATATCGGCACGCCGCAGAAGCTGACTTACACCTCGGACATTTATAAATACTACCGTGCGCTCGCCGCCGCTTCGCCGCGTGTCAAAGTCATCAACATCGGCACAACTGATGAAGGCCGCGAATGCCTGATCGTGATCATCGCCACTGAAGACACGGTCAGAAACATCGAACAGTATCGCGCATATCTCGGTCAGCTTGCTGATCCGCGCCGCCTCACCGACGCGCAGGCGAAGGAGATTATTACCAGAGCCAAACCGATCTATCACCTGATGGGCGGGCTGCACAGCGCCGAAACCGGGCCGCCTGAAATGCTGATGGAACTGGCTTATCGCCTGGCTGTTGAGGATTCACCGCTCATCAATGCGATTCGTGACAACGTCATCGTGACCATCACGCCGGTCTCTGAACCCGACGGGCGCGACCGTTATGTTGACTGGTACTATCGCCACAAGATTGCCGAAAAGTCAGAAGAAGATCGCGTGCCGGGGCCGCCGTACTGGGGCAAATACATCTTTCACGACAACAACCGCGACATCAATTATTCGCAGGTGACGATGAAAAACCTGCTCGACTGGTACCTGCAATGGCATCCGCCAATCATGCACGACCTGCACGAATCGGTGCCGTTTCTCTACACCTTCAGCGGCCAGGCTCCGCAGCAGCCGACGCTCGACCCGATTCTTTACGGTGAACTGCCCTGGTTTTCAAACTTTGAGATGGCGCAGTCGGCGAAGTACGGAATGCCGGGCGTGTGGACGCATGGCTTCGTGGATATGTGGTCGCCGGGCTATCTCGGTTTTATGTCATCGAACCACAACGGCATGCTGCGAATGTATGAAACATTCGGCAATGGCGGCGCGAACACAATGAAGCGCACGGTTGCGCCGCCAAATAATCCCGGCCAGACCTCGCGCGAATGGTACAGGCCGCTGCCGCCTTATAAGGAAGTCGTCTGGTCAATGCGCAACAACACGAATTACATGGAGACGAATGTGCTGAGCGCGCTGCAACTGACTTCGCAGTTTCCGAAAGTCATTCTCGAAAACTTCTATCAGAAGAGCCGCAATTCAATTGAATCAGGCAAAACAACCGCGCCGTATGGTTTCATCATTCCGGCAGAGCAGCGCGATATGACGCGCGTGGCGACGCTCGTCAATCTGCTGCGCGTGCAGGGCATCGAAATCGGGCGCGCCACTTCTGAAGTGAAGCTGAAGGAAGGCACGTTCCCCGCCGGTTCTTACATCATCAAACGCGATCAGCCTTACGGACGGCTGGCAAAGATTCTGCTCGAAAAGCAGAACTTCCCTGATCCGAACCTGCGCACTTACGACGACACCGGCTGGACGATGGGCCTGATGACGCAGACCGAAGTTAAGGAAATTGCCGACAAGGCAGTGCTTGATGTGCCGGTTGAAGCCGTAAACAAGGCTGAAACGGTCGGTGCGATGAATGGCAGCGCGGGCGCGAAGGCTTACGCGATTGCGCATTACGGCTCGAACAATCTGATCACGCTGCGTTATCGCCTGAAGGATCTCAAGGTCAGCGCGGCTGAAGCGTCATTCAAATCAGGCAGTGCGGAATTTCCTGCCGGGTCATTCATCATCGCCGCGAATCAGAACGGCAGCGATGTTTACGAACGAGTGAAAGGCGCAATCACTTCGCTCGGCCTGACAGCGGCGGCGCTTGCAGAAATGCCGACCGTGCCGATGCACGATGTTGATCTGCCGCGCCTGGCAGTTTATTCAACGTGGGGCAGCACGCAGGAAGTCGGCTGGGTGCGGCACGCGCTCGATAAATTTGAAGTCCCGTATGACCTGATTTACAAGGAGCGCGTGAAACAGGGCAATCTGCGCGGTTCTTACGATGTCATTCTGATGCCGAATCAGGGCGGCAGCGGCAAACGCATCGTCTTTGACATTGAATCGAAGGGCAAGCCGCTCGCTTACACAAAGACCGACAAATTCAAAACGATGGGGATATACGGCGAGTCAGAAGACATCACGGGCGGAATGGGACTTTCAGGCGTGGTTGAATTTGAAAAGTTCATCAATGCAGGCGGGCTGCTCATCACGCTCGGCACGGCGAGTTTCTTTCCGGCTGAATTCGGTCTGACGCGCAACATCGAAGCGGGCCGCACTTCGCCGCAGTTTTACGCACCCGGCCCGATTGTCGAAGCTGAAATCCTGCAAGCCTCGCATCCGGTCTTTTATGGCTACACGCAGAAAACGATTCCGGTGCGTTACGCCAATGGCCCGCTGCTCAGCGTCCCTGAAGCAGATCGCGCGCAGCAGGTGCTGATGCGCTTTCCCGGCGGCGACAAGGCGGTGATGAGCGGTCTGATGAAAGGCGCGAATGAAATCACGAACCGTCCTGCCATCGTTGATGTGCCGACAGGCAGCGGTCGCGTGCTGATGTTTGCCACCAATCCGTGTTATCGCTGGCAGAATCACGGCGAATTCGGAATGCTTTTCAATGCCGTGCTGAATTTCAATGATTTGAAGACAGCGGAAAAGAAAGCCGCAACATCGGCAGAACCATCTGGCCGTAATTGATAAGGCAGAGAGATGACGGAACAGACGGAAATAACGGAACAGACGAAAAGAGAACTGAATCAGGCCTGAAGCTTTCCGTTCATTCCGTTATTTCCGTCTGTTCCGTTATCTCGTTTTCAGACTGTCAGGCGCGCCACGATCTCACCAAGCACGGCGTCAGCCCTTGCCGCAATCTCCTGCGGCGTCTGATCCTGAATCGGATGGGCCACGTAAATCGCCTCGAAGTCAGCGCGACCGAGCGCGCTGGCCTGAGCGCGGGCAGCGGTCATAAATTCGGTCGTTGCCACCGGCACGGCAGGAATGCCCAGATTTTCAAGCTTCGTCGTGTCGTGCAAACTGCACGTTGTACACGACCCTCAATCAGCCAGAGCTTCAATCACTGCGTCACACTGCGCGCTGACGAATTGCTCAATCACTTCGGGCGGCGCGGGCTTCGTGAAAGTCGGTTTCATGGCGCGCACCACCTGTACCACACCGTGACGTTCCTTCAATAACTTTTCAAGCTGATCAAGAAAGAAACTGCCGCCCGGTTTGCTGATGTCGAGCAGCCCGACGGTTTTGCCAGCGAGCGAAGCCAGGCGCGGCGCAGTCTTCAACGCCGGACGCGGAGTTTCATCGAGCGGATTGACAAGAATTGTTTTCATCGGTGTTCCTTAGAATTTATCCACGAAGCCACACGAAGAAGCACGAAGAGAGAAAGGGAGAAGAGGAGAAGCAACAGCAGCGAATGTCTGAACACTTTATTTCTTTGTCTCATCCTTTCTCTTCGCGCTTCTTCGTGTGGCTTCGTGGATGAAAAGTTCAGTTGATCGGATAACTCACCATCTGACTGCCGCGCGGGCCGGTCGCCCAGCTTCCGATGACGGCTGAAAACTTTCCGGCAGTGCCACCGGCCACCACAATGCGAATCGCTTCGGGGCGCGCAAACTTGCGGTAATGCGGCTCGCCGTCAATCATCACTTTTTCATACAGCTTCACGAGTTGTGTGCCTTCGCCGCTGTCACCATCTTCATATTCCCTGAGCGGAATGCCTGTGTGCTCGAACAGAAATTCACGGATCGTGTTTTTATCGAAACCGCTGCGGTGAAGCGTTTTGACGTGTTCGGGACACAGCACGACGATGGCTTCCCAGCCGAGGCAGAAACGATATGACCACACTGTAGCGAGAGCGCGGCTGATGGCTTTGAGAATTGTGCGGCCTTCGCGGGCGTTGTGTTCGCTGACGCCGCGCGGCGGTTCGGCGGCAAACAGCGTGATGGCGCTCTGTGCGCGGTCAAAGCCGAATTCAGTGTGCAGCGGCGGCCAGGGATTCTCTTCTTCGTTCTCGGCAATGCAGTAAGAGAACTTGCCCGGATTGCCGAGCGTGGACATATCAATTTCGCCGGGCCGCGCTCCGCCCAGGTTGACGAGCAGCAGTTGCAGGGCGCGTCCGAGCGTTGAGTTGGCGCGGGCCACGTTGCTGAAGACATTGTTGCTGCACGCGAAGCCGAGTTCGTGACGAACGGGGCCGTTGAGGATGATGAGCGGCGCGGCAAAATGCGTCGTCGCCTGAACACCGTGCAGATTGAAGCGTTCATCGCACGCCGCTTTGACGAGCGGAATCAGCACGCGCATCAGCTCCGGCCTGCATCCGGCCATCACCGCACTGGCCGCGATCTTCTCGACTGTGGCCATACCGTAATTCGGCGGCACGCGGGCAATGATTTCATCCGGCGCAAGGCTTGTTGCGCGCAGCATTCGTTCGACTCTTTCAAGCGTCGGCGGAATCACCGGCAGCGGATCGGCAAAGCCTGCCTGCTGGCAGTATTCATAAGGATCAGTGTCATCGCTGAGTTCAATGCGCGAGGCTCGCGGGCCGCGTGTGGAATAAAGATTGATCGCCGCTGCCATTTCGCCTTCGGTTTCAGGTTCAAGGTGGCGCGACGTGCAGCCGGGCTTTGTCTCAGGCGCGCCGTCAAAGCGATCAGCGAGCGTGAAAACTTCCTGCCCGGCGGCCTCGCACATCTGTGCGGCAATCGCATTGAGTTCAGCCTTGTCAAAGCTGGTCATCGTCGCCGCGATCTTTCCTGAACGATCAATCAGAAAAAGCGTCGGCACCGCCAGCGGGTCGTATTGCCGCGACACCCGCCAGCCCTCGTCAAGCAGCACCGGAAATTCAACCGGCAGATGCAGGGCCAGTTCGCGTGTCGGCGCTGCGCCGTCCTGCGAGAGGCCGATGATTTCAGCTTTATCCTTAAGCGCCGCCGCCAGGCGGTTGAGATACGGCAGCGTCAGATGACAAGTCGGGCAGTCAGTCTCAAAAAAGACGAGCAGCGACGGGTGATCGTGACTGAGTTGTCGGAAGCTGCCATCAGTTGCAGGAAGCGAAAACAAAGGAGCCTGATCGCCGGGGTTGAGCATGGAATCTCCTTTCAGCGCTGAATGCTTTCGATTTTTGAGAGGCCGCGATTGTAGCAGGTCGCCGCCGGGAAAGCTGCACAACGAGGAATTGAACGCGGATTGAGCGGATGCAACGGATTGAAGCAGATCAAATCCGTCCTGATCCGTCGCATCCGCTCAATCCGTGTTCCATTTTTGGGTAAGAATAGAACGCGGATGAAACGGATGAGACAGATCAGGACAGATTCTGATTCGCCGTGATCCGTCGCATCTGTTTCATCCGTGTTCTATTTTCTGAGCAGAATGGAACACGGATGAAACAGATGCGACGGATTGGGGCGGATTGATCTGTCTGAATCAGTATTTTCCGTTCAATCCGTGTTCCATTCCGTGCTGGAAACTGTGTTCGTGTTTCCCGATTTGCCGGAGCAATGTGTTATCGTTGGGCGATGGCTGAAGAAAAGAAGAAAAAGAAGCTGACGTTTTCTGCCGCGTGGCGTGAATCGAAGGAACTGATCTGGGCTTATCGCGGGCGGCTGGCGCTTGGGATGCTGCTGATGCTCATTAACCGGCTGCTTGGGCTGGTGCTGCCTGCATCGTCAAAGTACGTGGTGGATGAAGTCATCGTCAAAAAGCGCGGTGAACTGCTCATCACGATTGCTGTCGCTGCCGGGATCGCCGCCATTTTGCAGGCGGCGACTTCGTTTGCCTTATCACAGGTGCTGGGTGTGGCGGCGCAGCGCGCCATCACTGAAATGCGCAAGCGCGTGCAGGCGAAAGTCGAACGGCTGCCCGTGCGGTTCTTTGACGCACAGCAGACGGGCAAGCTGATTTCGCGGATTATGTCTGATGCCGAAGGCGTGCGGAATCTGGTCGGCACAGGTCTGGTGCAACTGACCGGCAGTCTGGTCACGGGCAGCATTGCGCTGGTGGTGCTGTTTTATCTGAACTGGAAGCTGACGCTGCTCGTGCTGCTGGTGCTGGCAGGCTTTGGCGGCGGACTGGCGTGGGCTTTCAAAAAGCTGCGCCCGCTCTTCCGGCAGCGCAGCGAAATCAATGCTGAAGTCACCGGGCGGTTGTCTGAATCGCTCGGCGGCATTCGCATTGTCAAAGCCTACACGGCTGAAAAGCGCGAGGAACTGGTCTTTGCCAAAGGTGCGCATCGTCTGTTTCGCAACATCGCCAGATCACTGACCGGAGTTTCAGCCATCAGCTCACTTTCATCCATCGTCATCGGCACAATTGGCGTGGTGATGGTCACGGTTGGCGGGCGCGCCGTGCTGTCAGGCGCAATGACGCTTGGCGAAATGGCGATGTATGTTTTATTCACCGGCCTGATGGCTGCGCCGGTTATCGAAATTGCCGCCATCGGCACACAAATTACTGAAGCCTTCGCCGGGCTGGATCGCATCCGCGAAATCATGCAGATGAAAACTGAAGACGACGAGGATCAGTTGCGCGAACCGATCACTGAACTGCGCGGCGATGTCGAATTTGAAAACATCAGTTTTGAATATACCGACAATACACCGGTGCTGAAGAGCGTTTCGTTTCACGCGCCTGCGGGTTCGACGACGGCGCTGGTCGGTTCAAGCGGCTCAGGCAAAAGCACGCTGATCAGTCTGGTAATGAATTTCAATCAGCCGCAGTCAGGCACAATCAGAATTGACGGGCGCGATCTGGCGAAGCTGCGGCTGCGCGATTATCGCGCTCATCTGGGCGTCGTGTTGCAGGACAACTTTCTGTTTGACGGCACGGTGGCTGAAAACATCAGCTTCTCAAACCCGCACGCCACGCGCGAAGAGATCATTGCTGTCAGCCGCATTGCGCACTGTGATGAATTCATCAGCGGCTTTGAGAAAGGTTATGAAACAGTTGTCGGTGAACGCGGCGTCAAACTGTCAGGCGGGCAGCGGCAGCGCATTGCGATTGCGCGGGCAATTCTGGCCGATCCGAAAATTCTGATTCTCGATGAAGCGACTTCGAGCCTCGACAGCGAAAGCGAGGCGCTGATTCAGGATGGATTGCGGCGGTTGCGGCAGGGGCGCACGACGTTTGTGATTGCGCATCGTTTGTCCACGATTCGCAGCGCCGATCAGATTCTGGTGCTGGAAGGCGGCGAGATTGTCGAACGCGGCACGCACAACGAACTGCTGGCGCTCGCAGGCCGTTACAAACAGCTTTACGACAAGCAGTACAAATTCGAGCGCGATCAGTTCATCAATCCCGGCGAGGATTTCACGCCCGATCTGCCGAAGGTCGAAACCGGGAAAAGTCCGGCCACAACCAGGCTGCCTTCGTTTTAGTTCAGATTTCAATGACGTAAACAACCTGTCTTGCGCGATTCCGTCAATCCGCGCAAGACAGGTTGTTTACGCAGTCCGGTCTGAAAGTCGGCTTCAACTCACTGGTATTCAGTTAAGGCTTTATAGTGAAACCAGGCCGCACCCGCGTAGTAACCAATTCATTCGTTCTGTCCCGGCGCAGCGTCGGAATCAGAAGGAATGAATTCGTTACTACGCGGGTGCGGCGAGTTCCTTTCAAAACGCCTGACTTCAGGCCATTGAGCTGAAGCTGGTAATCCAAACACCGGCTTTGCATCGCCGGAGTTTTATGAACTGATCCTGACTCCGCCTGTTCTTATTCAGGTTTCATCGCGCTGTTTGCCTGCACGCTGCCATCCGGCAGGTGTGCGAATGAAAGCTTCTGTCGCGGCGCTGATGAAACGATGCTGCCATTCCAGACGCTCAACCGTGATCTGCGGGTGCGCCAGGCGAATGACATTGAATGAATTGGCTTCGCCTCTGGTGCGCGTGGAAACAGCGGTTCCGGCCTGCACGACGAGCGCGCTGTGACCGGCGATTTTGTAGCGCGTCGCGGTGTGTCCGGTATGGCTGACGTGCAGGTGCCCGGCCAGAAAAAGATCAGCGCCGCATTCAGCCAGCGTGGGCATTGCCCGCTGCGCCCTGCCGACCACGTCGCGTTCATCGTGTCCGGCAGGAACATCGAACGGATGATGAGTGACAATGATTTTGATGGCGCTGTCCGCGCCTCCGCACAGCTTGTCGCGCAGGCGCCTGATCTGATCACGACTGATGCGCCCGCCTTTGATGGTCAGCGAACGCGTCGTGTTGAGACCGAGTACGATCATTTCTTCATCGGCATAAAAAGGCTGAAGGTCACTGGTAATGTAGCGGCGGTATTTTTCAAGCGGCTGCGCGAAGCGCGAAACGACATCGTGCAGCGGAACATCGTGATTGCCGGGCACGACGATCTGCGGCTGCGGCAGCGCATCGAGAAAGGTGCGGGCTTCGCGGAACTGCGCCGAGCGGGCGCGCTGCGTCAGGTCGCCGGAGACTGCAATCAGATCAGGACTGAGGCGATGGATGGTTTCGATCAAAGGCGCGATCAGGTTCTGATCGGCCTGTCCGAAATGCAGATCAGACAAGTGAATGATCGTGCGCATGCTGAATTTCAGTCCGGCGTTCAAGTTCAGGCAGCGCCGCCGCCGGAACGATCACGCGCAGCGCGCCGCGCCTGAACTGCACGTGCAGCGGCGTCGTCAGCGGCCTGATTTCACCGTCAATCGCCACATTGACCAGGCGCTGCCGCGAACTGATCCAGGCTTCTTCAAGACACAACGCTTCAAGGTCGCGCTCATCATTGAGCCGTTGCAGAAAGGTCAGCGCGGCGAGCCGCAGCATACCGAGCCTGCCAACCGGGCGCGTCAGATAGAATGCCAGGCGGCCTTCGTCGGCACACGCGCTGCCGGGCAGGTTGAATTCGCGCATCTGATATTTGTTGCAGCAGGCAAAAATGAGCGGCGTGCGACGAAAGCCCGCTTTCCCGTCGGCGCTCAGGCGCAGGTTGAGCAGGCGAATCGGGCGCAGCATTGTGCGCAGCACCGAAAAATAAGCGGCCACTTTGCTGCGACCCCAGCGGCGATACTCCTGTTCGCGCTGCCGCAGAATGCGCGGGTACAAACCCAGGCTGGCGTTGTTGAGAAAAAGCTGACCGTTGATTTCGCCTGTGTCAGCAGCGGCGGCGCGGCCTTCGATCAGATTGCGAATGGCGGCTTCAGGTTCCAGGGGGATGCCGTGATTACGGGCAAAGTAATTGAACGTGCCGCACGGCAGCACGCCCAGTGCCTTGTCAGTTCCGACCAGTTGCGCGGCCACAGTGCTGATGGTGCCGTCGCCGCCACCGGCAACGACGATGCGGGCATTGCCGCGCGCGGCTTGCGCAGCCAGTTCAGCGACTTCGCCGCCAGTGCGCGCCAGCGCAATGCGTGTTTCAATCCCGCGAGCTTTGAGCGTTCCATCCAGCAGTTGCGCAACTGTCTCTCCGGCGCCGGTGCCGGAGCAGGCATTGATGATGGCTTCGACCGGATAAAGCATAGGCGCGGCTGACAGGCTGTTTTCAGATTCATCAATAATGATCGGGCGGCGCAGTCCTGCCGTGCAGCAGAAGAGCAAACACGATACCAGTGCTGCGCGGCTGATTTTCAGACACAATCAGGGCTTCAGTTGTGCTGTATCTTTTCAGAGTGTCAGTGCAATGCCCGGTTCCCGAACAGTGACAACATCATTACCAAACGGAGGATTCACCGATGCCCGAAACGCCTCAGACTTATGCGAACCATGTGCGCTGGCATAAATCGTGGCACTTTTTTCTTTCGCCAGTGCTGCTCATCAATCTGATCATTGCCGGATACGGCTTTCTGCGTGAGCCGAATCTGAAAAACGGCTGGGCAGTGCTGATGGCGCTGGCGCTGGCTCAGATGCTGCTGCTTATTCGCACCAATCCACTAAAGGTGCAGGATCGGGTGATCCGGCTCGAAGAGCGGCTGCGTTATGAACGCGTGCTGCCGCCGGAACTGGCCGGGCGTGCGGCTGAATTACCGACAGGCAAAATCGTGGCGCTGCGCTTTGCCGCCGATGAAGAACTGGCGGGACTGATCACGCAGGTGCTTGACGGAAAGCTGACAACCGCGAAGGAGATCAAGCAGGTGATTAAAAACTGGCGCGGCGATTACCTGCGTGTGTAATGCGGCTTACATCCACTGGCGGCGGGGCAGAGTATGCTTTCGCGCTCGAAGCGAAACATTGTGTCGTTCACTCTTTCGGAGAAAACCAATGAGACAACTGAAACCTGCCATCCCTGCTCTCACACTGTTCGTGCTGCTGTGCGGCCTGCCCGCGCTTGCGCAGACCGCAGCACAGAATCTGCCTGCGACTGATCTGGAACGAATCAAAGCCGGTATCGAAGCTCCCGATTTCACGCTTGAAGATCAGGACGGCAAACCGGTGAAGCTTTCGCAGTATCGCGGAAAGAAATCGGTCGTGCTGGTCTTCTATCGCGGTTACTGGTGACCGTACTGCGCCGCTCAGCTTGGCAAGCTGAAATCGCTGCTCGATGAAAAGTACAGAGAAAAAGTCGAAATCCTCGCCGTCAGCGTTGATCCGCACGACAAGACGCTGGCATTGCGCGAGCGGTTGAAGGGGCAGCCCGGCACTGATTACGCGATGCTCTCTGATCCTGACCACAAGGTGATTGATCGTTACGGCCTGCTCAATGACAAGGCGAAACGCCCGATTCCGCATCCGGCAACTTACGTGATTGATCGTCAGGGAGTGGTGCGCTGGCGCTTTGTCGAAGTTGATTACACGAAGCGACCGTCGAACGAGGATGTGCTGAAGGAGATCGAAAAGCTCGAATCGGCGCGGCGCTGAAGCGGAAAGCCGCGCCAGAATGACGCGGCTTTCCGGTGAGTCGCAAAGCTTACAGCGTGCGCAGGAAGCGAATGATCTGCGCCCGCTGGCGCGGATTGAGCTGGTTGTAGCGGGCTGTGATGAAACCGGCTTCGCCGCGATGACGCCGGATGGCATCCTCGTAACTGAGCGACTGTCCGTCGTGCATCAGCCGGTTGCGCGAACGCACGCCCCACAGCGGCGGCGTGCGCAGCTTGTTTGCCGTCGCGGCATCACCGTTCTGCACAATGCCATCGCCGGTGCCGACATCGTGCAGCAGAAAGTCGCTGTAAGGATGAATCACTTTGCCGCCGAGCGCGGGCGGGACGGTGAAGGTTCCGCCATTGATGACTGTTCCCGGCGGGGCTGTGGTGATGGCCGGAACGTGACAGATGGCACAGCCGATCTGATTGAACAACTGCGCTCCGGCGCGCGCTTCGAGTGTGATGGCGGCGGCTTCATCACGCAGCGGCGCTTTCGTCGCGCGCATAAAGCGGGTGAAAACATCAATGTCGTTGTCTGCGTCTTCAATGTCAGGCACCTTGTCAAACTCAGCCACCGGTCTGCCCAGCGAAGTGTTTTCTTCCGTCAGCAGACGGTTCGTGATGCCGATTTCGTTGAGGTATGCATCCGCTGAAAACGACAGCAGGCTGGCGTGCTGATTCTTCCATCCAAACCGGCCCACGCGTTTGAGGCCGGGCGCTTCGAGCAGCGGAACTTCAATCACCTGCCCGGCAATTGCGCCGCCCGTCAGTCGCGCCTGAGCGCGCGCAAGATCAATGATCGTCCGGTCATCAATCGCTTCGACATAACCATCGCCCAGCACATTGAGCGAAGTGCGAAAGGCGCGAATGTTTTCATTGTCAGGAACAAATTCCTGCAATGACGGATGAATGGCACGGTCATTGATGAGCGAACCACCGGGCGCTTCGATGAAATTGCCCGCCTGATCGAGGTGGCCCGCCCGCAAGACCGTGATCTGGCTGATGCCGCCCGTCACCGGACTCTGATGACATTCGGCGCACGATTGCGCGTTGTAAACCGGGCCGAGTCCGTCAGCGATTTCATCGCGTTCCTCAAAGGTTTTGCGGTCAGCCTCAAACGTTGCCTGATCCACCAGCCCGTTCGTCTGATTGTCGAAGCCTGCCGGAGCTTCGGTAAATGACTGGCTGCTGACTTTTGAATTGAGCGTGGCAGGCAGCAGCGTGGCCGCCGCGAACAGAAAAATCACAAAAAACTTCAGCATTTTCATTGATCGTTTTCCTCTCTGAAGGGCCGGGCAGAGGGCGGTGAGGCCGACACCCGGACGGCAGTGAAAAGATGGGGCACCGGAATGAGTGACGCGTCAGCGTGAAGTCGTTGCTGTCTGATCATTCACGCTTCGATCAGAGTGAGGAAAGAGGAAGGTCGGTCGCAGTCAGATTCAGAGCCTCTGCCCGCGAAGCCGCGCAGGGAATGACGCAGCGAAAACAGGCTGCGCCTTGTGTCTGCATCGTGCGGCTTCGCGGAAAAAATCCCTTGTCTGAATGATGTCAGTTCCAGGCCGCTCAGCGGGCCGGAGGCTGGTGTTCGTCGTGTTCCTTCCGCAGCTTTTCGCGGAGTTCAGTGAGCTTTGTTCTTTGCTCCGGCGTCAGCGCCTGCCAGACTGCGGCCTGTGTTTTCAGCCGCGACAGGTTGAGTTCAGTCATCACCTGCGCTTCCCTGGCGAGGATCGCCCGCACCGCCACTTCATCAAAAGCGCCGTTCTCAGTCGCCTGGCGCAGTTCATCGTGAATCCGACGCAACTGATCGTGAAATGGTCGGGCCGCTTCGCGTTCAGCTTCGTGCAGCCTTCTGATCTGCGCTTTTTGCGCGTCGGTCAGATCAAGCAGGGCAAGGAACATTCCGTCAGGCCCGCCGGGGCCGCGTCCTTCAGGGCCGGGCGGCGGCGCAGGTCTGCCAGGCTGCTGCGAAACGCGGCTGCCTGCCTGGACCGCATTCGCATCAGGCGAAAGCCCGATGAAGGTGATCACCACAGCCAGTGCGAGCAAAACGATTGTGCATTGTTTCATGGTCTCTCCTCTCTGGTTTTCAGTTACAGCATTTCCTGCGCTGGTGTTCAGTGCCGCCTCTTTCCTGATTCCTGATTCCTGAGAACTGATGCCTGTTCTCTGAATAAAACAGGCGTCAGTTCTCAGGAATCAGGAATCAGTGGCGTGAATGCGCATCCCGAAAACACTGTATGTGCGGCAGCCGCATTGTTCATTCGCGGCTGCCGTGAGCAGAAGGTAACAGCGCATCGTTAAGCTTTGATTTGGCTGAGCGGGAGTTTTGTAAAGGGATTGTAAATCCTGCTGCACAGGTGGCCACGCGAAGGTTACACTTCGGCAGCCGACGGAGAGTGAACGATGAACAGTCCGACGAATCAGACCGCAATCAGAGTGCTCATCATTGATGATGACCTGAAGCTGTGCCGTCTGGTGCAGGATTACCTGACGCCGATGGGCTATGAGGTGACGAGCGCGCACACCGGGCCGGACGGATTGCAGCAGGCACTGTCGAATGAATATCAGGTCGTGATTCTGGATGTGATGCTGCCGGGAATGGACGGCTTTGAAGTGCTGCGGCAGATTCGGCGTGTTTCGACCGTGCCGGTGCTGATGCTGACGGCGCTTGGTGATGAATCAGACCGGATCGTGGGGCTGGAAATCGGCGCGGATGATTACCTGCCCAAGACCTTCTCGACCCGCGAACTGCTTGCCCGCCTGCGCGCCGTCACGCGACGTTCAGTCATCACTGCCGCGCAGGCGCGAACTGATTCAGCCGATGAAATCAGGATTCACGACCTGTGCATCAATCAGGCCGCGCGGCGCGCGTTCATCGGTCAGGAAAGTCTCAGCCTGACGCCGCTCGAATTTGATCTGCTGTTGTGCCTGGCGCGTGCGGCTGACCGTGTGATGAGCCGCGACCGGCTGCTCGATGAAATCAGTGATCGCAATTACGAAGTCTTTGACCGCTCGATTGATGTTCACATCTCATCGCTGCGGCGCAAGCTCGGCGATGATCCGAAAAATCCGAAATACATTCGCACAGTGCGGGCGGCGGGCTACCTGCTGATGAGCCGACCGGAGGAGGAGTGAAAAATGCGGCTGCGCTTTTCGCTCTTCACGAAAATCCTGCTCTGGTTCTTTCTGAACCTGATCGTCCTTGGCGCGGTGCTGCTGCTGCTTTTCAACCGGCAGTTCCGCCTTGAAGCAGGCCATCGCCTGGAATCGGTCGCCAGCCTGATGGCCGTTGAGTTGCGCGCCGCGCCGCCCGCTGAACGCGAAGCGATTCTCAGGCGATACTCCGAAACTTATCAGGTTGAGTTTCTGCTTTATCTCAACAACGGCGTGAAAATGGCGGGTCGTGAAATGGCCCTGCCAAATGAAGTCATGGCAGGAATCATTGCGCCTGTCGGCCCGCCTGCTGCTCCGCCGCGCCGCGATGACCCGCCACCGCGATTTGACGAAGCCGGGCGGCCTGTGCCGCCGCCTGACCAGCCTGCAAACAATCCGCCGCCGCGCCCGCGAGTGATCACGCTGAAAACCACTGACCCGACGCGTTACTGGGCGATTGTGCGGGTTCCGGTTTTTGAGCCGGGCAGGCCTGAGCCTTTGCGCGGTTCGCTCGTCGTCGTCTCAGATTCGATTTCGGGGCACGGTCTGTTCTTCGACCCGCAGCCCTGGCTGATGATTCTGCTTGTCGTGCTGACGCTGTCGGTGCTGTTCTGGCTGCCTTTTGTGCGACACATCACGCGCATTCTGGCGCAGATGACAACGGCCACTGAGCAGATTGCCGAAGAGAAATTTGACGTGCGCGTAGCGGCGCAACGCTCCGATGAACTGGGGCGGCTCGGACGCGCCATCAATCATCTGGCTGAACGGCTGGCCGGGTTTGTCAGCGGGCAGCGGCGCTTTCTCGGTGACATCTCGCACGAACTGAATTCACCGCTCGCCCGCGCTCAACTGGCCCTGAGCATTCTGGAAGAGCGTGTTGATGCGGCGCAGCGTCCTTACGTTGAAGATGTGCAGGAAGAGATTCGTCTGATGTCGAACCTTGTCAGTGAACTGCTCACTTATTCAAAAGCCGGATTGAAAAGTTCAGCAATCAGTCTCGAACCAGTGCCGCTGCGCCCGCTCGCACAACAGATCATTGAACGCGAAGCTGAACCAGGCACCGACATCAGACTTGAAATTGAAGAAAGCCTGAGCGCGATGGCCAGCCCCGGTCTGCTGTCGCGTGCGCTCGGCAACCTCATCCGCAACGCCGTTCGTTATGCCGGGACTGCGGGGCCGATCACTGTCGCTGCGGCGCGCCAGGGCGGGCAGATCAGCCTGAGCGTGAGCGATTGCGGCCCCGGCGTGCCGGACGGCGAATTAAGCCGACTCTTTGATCCGTTCTACAGACTGGAACCTGACCGCGCTCGTCATACCGGCGGAACCGGCCTCGGCCTCGCCATCGTCAAAACCTGCGTCGAAGCCTGTCAGGGCACAGTGACCGCGAGCAACCGCCTGCCGCACGGCCTTGAAATCACCATCAGGCTGAAGGCTGCTTCATTGGAATAGACCTGTTGTTTTGCTTGCGGCTGAAGGGAAGGGGAGCAATTCAAATCGAATCAGGCAGCACCAGCATCTCACTCAGGCCTCTTTTCCTCTGCGCCTCTGCGCCTCTGCGTGAGAATAAGTTTCACGCAGAGGCGCAGAGGCACAGAGAAAAAAGAGCAGCGTACCGGGTTCTGACTTAACCGGCGCTCTTTTCACGCACGGCGCTGGCGGCCATTCTGTCAACGAGTTCGGGCGCGATCAGTTTCATCCACTGACCAAGTCTGCCCCTGGTGGTCATCACCAGTTCGCGCTGCCGTTTTTCCATTGCTCTGAGCATCAGGCTGACGCATTCATCAACGCTCATCGTGTCGCGGCTTTCCTCGCGCGGGCTTTCGCCGCGTGCTTTGCCATCGCCGCCGAGTGCACGAGCGCGAATGTCAGTTGCCACAAAGCCGGGCGAGACGATCAGCACATCAACGCCGGTTCCGCGCAGTTCAATCCGCAGCGAATCAAAGAAGCCCTGCATCGCGTGTTTGCTTGCCGCATAACCGGTGCGCGTCGGCACGCCGGTCTTGCCCGTCAGTGATGACACCGCCACGATCAGGCCGCGACTCTTTTTCAGAAAGGGCAGCGCGTAATAAGTCGCATAGACCGAGCCGAGATAATTGATCTGCATGAGCTGATCGTAAATCGAAAGATCAGTCACATCCTCAAAGCGCGCCCACATCCCGATGCCCGCATTGTTGACGAGCACATCCATGCCGCCGAATTTTTCAACCGCGCATTCAACCATGTGCCGACACGCCTGCTGATTGCTGACATCGGTTGTAACAGCAATCGCTTCGCCGCCAGCCGCCCTGCATTTTTCGGCCAGCCGGTTGAGCGCATCGGCGCTGCGGGCCGCCAGCGTCAGCCTTGCGCCGCGTCGCGCCAGGCTGAGGGCAAGATGTTCACCGATGCCTGCCGAAGCGCCGGTGATGATGATGCTTTTGTTTCTGAAGTCCATCGGGGCTGCTGAAGTTCGCCAGGCTGTCAGCCTGGCGAACTTTGATGACAGCTATTTTGAGAGGAACAGGCTGCGGTCGAAGGCGCGGGCGTCACCGATGACAGCGAAGTGAAAATTCCTGAGGTATGTATTCGCCACGCGCTGCAAATCATCGGGCGTGACCTTGCGCACATCTTCGATCCAGGTCAGGGCGCGCCGCCAGCCGCCGCCCAGAAGTTCGTATTCACCGAGGCGCGAAGCCTGCGCGCTGTTGGTTTCAAGCTTCTGGTAATACTGCGTCAGAAAGCCGTTGATGATGTCCTGCAATGGTTTTTCACGAATCCGGTTCTGCTGCATGCGTTCGATTTCAGCATACATCACGCGAATCGCTTCGTTCGGTTTCGGCGTCGTGACGTAAATGAATCCGGTGTTGGCGCCGGTCGAATTCATTTCGGCATAAGGCGCGTAGGAGAGATTGCGCTTGACGCGAACTTCCTCAAAAAACTGCTGGCTGAGAATGTTCGTCAGCACCATCATCGCCGGATAATCCTTGTCGCCAGGTGACGGAGCAGCAAAAACTCCGCGCACGTAAAAGGTCGGCACGCTGCGTTCACTGGCCTGAAAATCGGCTTTGTTGGCGCGCTCGAAATTCGGCAGCGGTTCCGGCTTGTAATCGCCTTTCGGCAGTTTGCCAAAAGTCAGTTCGACTTTGCGTTTGATTTCGTCGGCGCTGATGTTGCCGACGACGACCGCGAGCATGCGCGAAGTCTGAAGCTGCGTGGCGTGATAGGCTTTCAGGTCGGCAGCCGTCAGGCCGCTGACCGATTCAACCGTGCCGTAAGGCCGGTTGATATAAGGATGCGCGGCATACATCAGGCGGTCGCTGAGCGTCGAAACGTAAGTGTCAGGGTCGTCGGCTTCCTGGCGCAGGCCGTTGACGATCTTTTCGCGTTCGAGCGTGGTTTCCTTTTCATCAAAAAGCGGATTGAGCACCATGTCGGTCAGCAGTTGCCAGGAGCGGTCGAAGTTTTTCTCGACGCACTGCATCGCAATGACGCTGTAATCATACCCGCCGCCGGAACTGATGATCGTGCCCATGCGCGCCAGTTCGCGGTTGATGACGCCCTTGCTGAAATTCTTTGTGCCAAGCTGCGCGACTTCCCACATCAGCGTTTCAATGCCCGCATTTTTGGCCGTGATGTTGCGCGAACCGCCGCGAAAGTAAATCTGCACGGCGACGATTTCATTGCCTTTGACGTAGCGATGCACCGTTTTGAGGCCGTTCGCGGTGGTAAAGTCGGATGTCGTTTCAGCCGCTGATGACGCGGCCTTTGCCTGTTGAGGCGCGGGCGCAACTTTGGCCTGCGCATAAGCGCCGACCGGCAGCAGGCTGAATGAAAGCAGCAGTGAAAGGATGAAGAGCCGGAAGTGACGATTGATGATCATTGGTGTTATCTGGGAAGCAGATCCTGTTCAGTCAGCGCAAGACGGTTTTTATCGGCGTCAGAAAGCATCACTCCGGTGACGCGATATTTGCCCCTGATGTATCGCTGAACGTATTTCTGAATATCGGCGCGCGTGACCTTGCGCACGTTCTCAACATAATTCGCGTAATAATCCAGCCCTGAACTGGCCCACCAGAAGCTGACTGTATGCGCGTATTCAGACGGTTTCTCGCGTCCGAAAATTTCATTCACATCAACCAGCGTCCTGGCGCTTTCAAGCTGTTCATCGGTGAAATAATCGGGCGCGTCGAACTTGTCAATTTCAGCGTTGATGGCTTTGATTGCCTGTTTGAGTTTGTCAGGCGTGGTTTGCGCGATGAGCTGGATCGGGCCGACATTGCGCTGCGTCAGGTAGCCCAGGCTGGCAAAGGTGAGCAGTCCGCTGTCAACCAGCGTGCGCTGAAACTTTGAATCGGGCTGGCGCAGAATGAAGGAGAACACATCAGCCGCATAAGTTCCGGCAGCGTCGGTATCGGTTGACGGGCCGTGCCACGAAATCATCATCGTCGCGGCCTGCACGGGCTGCGTGACGATGACGGCTTCGTTTTTCTGAAGCGGCGGATGCTGGACGAGCGGGTTTTTGATGAACGGGTCTTCGCCGCGCGGCCAGTCGCCGTACATCTCTTCGGCCATCCTGAAAACTTCCGCCGCGCTGACATCGCCCGCCACAATCAGGGCCGAATTGTTCGGAATGTAAAACTTGTTCTGAATGATCCGCATCTTTTCGGGCGTGCAGGTGCTGATCACATTGCGCTCGCCGAGCGGATTCTTGCGCGAAAAATACTTGTACCAGAGCTTCTCATCCATCGCGCGATTGAGAAAGTAGCCCGGATTCGACTCGTTGCGCGAGAACTCATCCAGCACGACTTCGCGTTCCTGTTCGAGTTCCTGCTTGTCAAAAAGCGGGTAGCGAATCGCGTCGCGCATCAGTTCCATCGTTCCGCGCAGACTGGTGCGCACGGCAGTGGCGTAGTAATTGACCACCTCTTCGCGCGTCTGCGCATTGCGCAGCACGCCGAGTTCAGCGGCGCGGTCAAGATAACCTTCGGCCTGCGAGCGTTCGTTCGTCTTGAAGAACATATGCTCGTACAGGTGCGACAGTCCGTTGAATTCGGGCGGTTCGGTGTATGAGCCGTTTTTCACCGCGATCTCAACGGTCACGAGCGGCACCGAGCGGTTCTCGATGACGATCACCTGCAGGCCGTTTTTAAGTGTGATGGTTTGCCACTGCGGTTTGGCCAGCGCGGTTGAGACAGTGGCGAGTGAGAAAAATAAAACCGTCGCAAGCCTGACGGTGGAAAGAAGTCTGGTTTTCACTGTGTTGTTGTTCTCCCGTGTGGGAAGCAGAATGTCAAATCTGAAATTACGGATTGAAGGCCTGGAAGTTCCCTCATCTTAAAACCCCGGCCTATCGCCAGAACTGAAACCACTTTTTGCCGCTGCGTCCGAGCATAGCGTCAAGATCAGGTTCAGGCTGAAAGGGAATGCCCTTGTCCTGAATCAGCGCGCGCGGATTGGCTTCAACCATCATCCGGGCGGCTTCGATGCCGACAATTTCGGCGGCAATCAGCACGGCTTCGGTCAGATTCGGGCGGCGGCGTCCGGCGTGGTGCGCGTCGGTGGCAATGAAATGCGCCATCCCGCCGCGCAGCAGCTTCCTGGCCGAATCGAGCGATTCTGCGCCAAAGCTGCCCGTCAGGCTGCCCGCATCAAGCTGCGAAAACGCGCCGCGATCAATCAGCGAAGCCAGAATTTCAGGGTGTTTCTGCAACCGCTTGTTGCGTTCGGGGTGCGCAATGACCGGCGTAATGCCGGCATTGAGAATCTGAAAGATGGTGTTTTCAATATTCGGCGGCACCATCTGAAAGGGGAACTCCAGCAGCATGTATGAGCCGCCATTGAGCCGGATGCGCGACAGCGGATCGCGCGACTCGTCAAAAATTTCGTGGCTGTAACGGACTTCGCCACCGGGCACGATTTCAATACTGTTTCCGGTCGCTTCCAGGACGGCGTCAATCTTGCGCAGGATCGTCTCTCTGTCGGGTGTCTTGTGAACTCCGTCAAACATGTGCGGCGTGGCGACGATGGTGGCAATGCCGTCTTCCACCGCCAGGCGACACATTTCAACTGACTCTTCCAGCGAAACCGAGCCGTCATCAGTTTCAGGAAGAATGTGGCAATGAATATCCACCATTGCCAGATTCTGTAATTCGGATTTGTTCATAACCTGCTCAACTGCACGAAGAGACTGACTCAGGCTGGGTCAGCAAATCTGCGTGGACTGGGGACTGGCCTGTTACTTCGCGCAGGCATTATCAGGGATTGAGCAAGGGCGTTTCAAGTCAGAATTCCGCAGGCCGGGCGATTGCCGGGCCTGGCGCGGTCACATTTTCTTTGTGCTGCTTCGTGTGGGTGCGTGGAAGAAGGATTTTTATTCGTAGCGGAGCGATTCAATCGGGTCAAGGCGTGAGGCGCGCAGCGCGGGCCACAAACCGCTGGCCAGGCCGACGAAGACCAGAATGCCGGTGGCGATCATCATCACATCAGGCGACAGCAGCAGGTGAATGTCGGTCTGCCGCGACGGGTCGCGCAGCAGATCGGCCAGAAACGGGCGCGAACCAACCAGCCTGACAATCAGCCACGACAGCAGCATTCCCAGCAGCCCGCCGAAAAAGGTAATCACCATTCCTTCCAGCAGAAACTGCGTCAGAATGTGCCGCCGCCTTGCGCCGATGGCCTTGCGAATGCCGATCTCTCTTGTTCGTTCGGTGACGCTGACCAGCATGATGTTCATCACGCCGATGCCGCCGATCATCAGCGTCAGCGAACCGATGAAAGTCAGAATGATTTTCAGCCCGTTGGTAATGCCGCTGATGATCTGAGAGTTCTCAACCGAATCATTGAAAATGACAGCGCGCTCATCGGTCGGGTCGTAGCCGTGCCGCGAGCCGAGCGTTTCGCGCACCTGTTTGAGCGCGAGGTTCTGTTGCAGCGGATTGACGGTCTGAAAAACGATGTTGTCAACGTATTCCTGATTGAAAAGCTGCCTGACCGTCGTGTAGGGAATGAACACGCAGTATTTGTCGGGGCTGTAATAAGCCGACATCTGCACCTTGTCCTTCATCAGCCCGACGACCTCAAACGACAGCCCCTTGATGCGCACGGTTTCGCCAATGGCCGGAGCGTTGCCGAAAAGTTTCTGCGTGACTTCGTGACCGAGAAAGACCACGCGGCGCTGCTGCTCGACATCTTCAGAATTGATGAACCGCCCGGTTTGAGGAATCTCGCTGCGCATCACGCCGTATTCAGGGGCGACGCCGCGCACCGGAGCTGTCGTTGAACGATTGCCGTAAGTGATCTGCAACCGCTCAACATATTCGGGGCTGGCTGATTTGATGAGCGGCAGGTTTCTGATCGCGTCAACGTCTTCCTCTTTCAGCCTGATCTGTCGGCCCGCGCGTTCACCTCCGGCCTGCTTGCTGGTCTGCCCGTTCCACGTCACCACCGTGCCGTCAGAGAATGCGCCCTGAAAGCCGTAAAAGATGGCGCGATGAAATCCGTTGCCGTAAGCGATCATCACCACCACGCAGACGATGCCCCACGAAATGCCGAACATCGTCATCAGCGCACGAAAGCGATGAGTAGCGAGCGATTGAATGGCCTGTAAAAAAACTTCTCTGAGCAGCATAAAAATATAACCGCGACTTCACTCCGCGCAGAAAACAGCCGTGCGCCTTGCGGTTCGGTCGTTCTCAGACAACCTGCCTCCGGCATCTTCGAGCAGGGATTCAACGAACGTCACCAGCCCGGATTGGCCGCCCGTCCGGTAAAAAGCCTTGAGCGCGAGCAGCAGCGTTTCAGCGAGCGCCGGGTTGTACCGTTGCAGCCAGTACCACGCCCATCTGCCGCGCCCTGTCCATTGCCGGTTGTGCGACAGAATCAGTTCAATCACTGCCGGGACTAGTTCTGCCGCGATGAACAGATTCCCTTCATAGCTGTCTGCTGCCATGAACTCATCCAGCAGCTTTGTCACCTGATGACGCTGCGCGGCCAGTTCGGTTTCGCCGAGCGGTTCAGGGCCTTTCGCCAGCAGCACGCGGGCTTCGTGTCTGATGCGGTCAGCCAGCCCGTCGTGATTAACCAGCGCCACCCCTTCAGCGCAGATCAGCGGCAGCACTGGCGCGCGGCGTTGTGCGTCACTGATAAATTGCTGCTGATACGAGACTGTCGTATGAACAAAAGCTTCGATGGGGCCACACTGAATCACCTCTCCTTCGCAGGCATCTGGCGCAGATGTGATCACCACAATTCGGCTGCCCGCCAGAAACGCGGCCACGCAGTCAGGGAAGCGCGCCCTGATGAATTCAGACGCGGCTTCTGTCACTGCTGATCTTTCCTCTGCCACTTTCAGCCTCGTCATTGCGGAAACCTGAAAGAATGAAGACCCGGTGAGCGCATCACATCTCATAACGCAAAGCCTCAATCGGCATCAGGTCGGCGGCTCGCCTCGCCGGATAAGTCGCCGCCAGCACGCCGACCAGCACCAGCGCGCCAATCGCCACTGCCGCGACCTGCCACGTCATCACCATTCCGACAAATCGTTCCGGCATCGGCAACAGGTTAATCAGACTGCACAGGCCCAGACCGACCCCCAGGCCGATCATTCCGCTCAGCAGAGTCAGAAACAGACCTTCGCTGAAAAACATCCACTGAATGTTGCGCGAAGTTGCGCCGAGCGCCTTCCTGACGCCGATCTCCTTTGTGCGTTCCCTGACTGCAATCAGCATGATGTTCATCACGCCGATACCGCCCAGGGCGAGCGTAATGATGCTGACGGTCAGAAAAAATTCGCGCATGCTTTTGATGATCTTGCGAAACATCACCGATTCCATTGCCGTGTTCCAGGTCGGCACAGCTTCGTTATCGCGCGGATCAAGGCCGCGCCGCTTCGCAATGATGGCGCGAATCTCCTGATCCACCGGCCCGCCGCGTTCGAAATCAATTGAGCCTTCGGTATCAACGATGCGGTTGAGTTCTTCGATGACGAAATCGTAAGGCGCGGCAATGATTGTCGAAAGCGAATCAGGCGTGTCGGCAGGCCCGTTACGCGGAAAATCTTTTCGCATCGCTTCGTAAGGCACGAAGATGCGCCCGTTGTCAGGGCCGGTGTAATTCGAGTCCTGATCCTTGCGCCGCAGCTTGCCGATGACGGTGTAGGGAATGCCGTTGAGCGTCATCTGACTGCCGACCGGATCGCGGTCAGCATAAAGCTGCCTGCTCAGGTCATAACCGATGATCGCCACGCGCCGCGCCTGTTCGTCGTCGGCTTCGGACATCAGCCGCCCGCGTTCAAGTTCGATGGTGCGAATTTTCTGATAGACCGGCCAGACGCCGCTCACGCCTGCCGAAGCCGCATTGAAGGCGCTTTTGGCTTTGACGCTGCCGCGCATCAGTTCAGGCGAAACAGATTCGAGCAGCTTTGACTGATCGCGCAGCGCAATCACATCCTGAATCGTCATCGTCACCGGCGTTCCGGCGCGTTCGCCTCCGGCCTGCATGCTGGTGCGCCCGTTGAAAACGATCACGATGTTTTTGCCGAGTTCGTTGAGGACTTTCTGATTGCCGCGCTGAAAGCCTTCGCCCATCGCTGAGAGCAGCACAATCGAAGTCACGCCCCAGATGATGCCGAACATCGTCAGAAAGCTGCGCAGCTTGTTGGCGAGCAGGTTGGAAAATGTCTGAGCCAGTAACTCGCGCATGGTTATTGAGCAGGATGAATGGAACGCGGATGACACGGATGCGACGGATCAGGACGGATCATCTGTGATGATCCGCCTCATCAGTGTCATCTGCGTTCCATCTGATTTATTGCAGGACGATTTTGTCGCCTTCTTTCAATCCGTTCAGCACTTCGGTTTTCGAGCCGTTGCTGACGCCGGTTTTGATCGGCTTTTTCTCTTTGCCTTTGGGCGTGCCAGGCGCAGGCACTTCAACCGACGCATTCCTTTTGTCGTCGTAAATGATCGCGCTTTCGGGAATGAGCAGTGCGCCTTTGTGTTCTTCCTGCACGATCTCGGCGTTGGCGGTCATATTGGCGCGCAGCAGTCCGGCGGGATTGTTGATTGAAACGCGCACCTCAAAAGTGATGACGTTCTCTTTCTCGTTGCCGAGCGGAGAGATCTGTGTGACGCGGCCTTCGAACTGTTTGTCCTTGAAGGTTTCGACCTTGATGCGTGCAGGCTGACTGAGTTTTACGACCCCGATGTCGGCCTCATCAACCTTGCCCTTGACGTACACCTCGCTGATGTCGCCAAGCGTCATCACCAGCGTCGCCATCGAACCCATATTCAGAATCGAAGAAACCGGCGAGCCGATTTCGACATCGCGCGACAACACGACGCCGCGAATCGGTGAACGAATCGTTGCGTAATTCAGTTCCTCTTCGGCGCGTTCGACCGAGGCTCTGGCCTGCGCGACTTCGGCATCGGCCTGTTTGACTTTGGCTTCGGTGACGCTCAGTTGCGATTTCGCAATGTTGCGGCGATTGAGGCCGAGTGCAAGCTGGCTGGAGGCGTCATCAAGATTGGATTTCGGCAGCAGACCGTCTTCAACCAGTTGTTCGACGCGTGATTTGTTGCGATTGAGGAAGGGAACGTCCGGGCCTTCGGCTTCGACCTTGTTCTTTTCGTACTGCGCTCTGGCGGCGGTCAGGTTGGCTTCGGCGGCCTGCAATGCGGCTTTGGCTTCGCGCACGCGGGCGGCGAGGTTGTCCTTGTCGAGTTCGGCGAGCACCTGACCAGGCATGACAAAGTCATTCACGTTGACTTTCAGTTCCTTGATGATGCCGTTGGCTTTCGATTTGATTTCGACCTTGCTGACCGGCTCGATGCGACCCGTTGCCACCACTGAGCGCGCAATGTCGCCGCGTTCGACCGTCGCCAGGCGCGAAGCGTCAATCCCGTTTTTGCCGCGTGAGAGCGCGGTGAAACTCCAGGCTCCGGCTCCGATCACCGCAACGAGGATGATTCCGGCAATGGTCAACCGGCGTGATTTCTTCGTAGCCATAATTACACCTCAGAAGTTGAATGCGATTCATTAATGATCAGCGTGCGGGCTGTTTTCCGGTTCCTCATACGGAAGCTGGTTCCTGATGGTTCCCGTCAACTGATAATTACGCGCCTGACGTGTCGGCGAATGCAGAAAGTGAACACACTTTTCCCGGTTCGGCTGAGTAAGTGTCAGAAAGGCGGGAAAGGTTGCAGAAAAAATCAGCGGGATAATTTTTCAGCCCGCAGTCTGAACTCATTGAAATGAGGGCTGCCCCAAAGAAACCAGGCCGCACCCTCGTAGTAACGAATTTATTCGTTCTGCTTCCGAAGTCGCACGACTCCGAGGCCAAACGAATTTATTCGTTACTACGAGGGTGCGGCCTGGTTTCTTTGGGGAATGATGAAATCGGCTGCTCTGAGTGGCGACTGAGTTCAGCCCTGGCCGCGCTGCTGAAGTCCCTGCACAAAGCGGGCGAGTTCGATGATGGCGCGAGTGTGTGTGCCGGTTCCAATCAACCGGTATTCGTCGCGGGCTTCGACGGCAAATTTGACCAGATTCCTGGTGATCTCCAGCACGCGCGCGGTGCAGGTGACTTTTTCGCCAACCGGCGTGGCGGCGAGGTGGCGGACGCTGACTTCGACACCGACTGAGATATATCCGGCAGGCAGGTGCGGTTCCATCGCTGCTGAGGCCGTCAGTTCCATCAGCAGAATCATGGACGGCGTGCTGTAAACGGCGGGCAGTTCATCATTGAGTGAGGCAATGGTCAGTTCCGGGGTGACTTCAATGGTCTTTTCGCTTTCGAGTCCGGCGCGAATTTCATCGGTCATGGGGAGAGCTTCCTTTCAATCCTGATCGTCTTCATCATCTTCGTCATCGCCAAACATCGGCTCGGTGTAATCGCCCTGCAAAGTGCTGACACGGACGCCGCGCATCAGCGGCAGGCAGCTTGTCACGTGCAGCCGGTCAATGCGCGTGCGCGATTCGTCGGAGTGCCAGATTCTGACCCAGAAGCTGCGCGTGTCAGCGTCAACGACAAAAAGCGATTCGCTCATCACAACGGGAACCGGGCGCACGAGGCAGCCGTCGCGCAACTCTTCGAGCAGTTCGGGCAGAAATGGTCTGAACTCCTCGCGTTCGACCGTCACGCCTTCCTCGTTGATTTCGGCTTCCGGCAATTCAACCGGTTCGGATGATTCAAGCAGCAGTCGCGCAGCGGCGCGGCCTTCCTCGCGTTTTCTGTGTAATGCCATAAGCTATCTGAGCGAAACAAGATTGTTCATCAGCCTGACTGCGCCGCTTCGCACGCTGTTATCAGCGCGAAAGGGGAGCGCGGCCCGGCGCAGATCATTGCCCGATAAAACAATGTCGCGGCTTCTGTCGCCCGCAACCTGTAAAAAAACTGAAGTCCCTTCGCGGACTGTTGAATTGCGAATGATAACATCTTCGGCCTGGCTCAGCGCGATGGCCGGAAAGGTATTCCTGGCAGCCTGGCCGGAGAATCCGTCAAGCTCAAGCCCGCGCACATCCTCAGCATAAAGTGCGCTCTGCCACTTGTCCGATGCGGGCTGATCCCAGATGACCTGCACCTCTTTGAGTTTCAGGTTCCTGGCCCGATGCACGCTGATGGCGTAATCAGCTTTCTGCATCGGTGACTGCGGATCAGCCGTGAGAAAGAGCTTCACGTTTTCGAGGCTGATGTTTTCAAGCCAGCTTTCAGGATGCCCGTTGAGCAGCGACGTGCCCTGACCGCGCGCAATGACATTGCGAATAATCACGTTTCTGATTGCGCCTGCGGGCCGGTCTTCGGCGGCTGGCAGACTGGGCGAAATCTCTTTGCGCCGTTTGATATTAAAATGAATCGGGTCGCCTTCGCCCCACCAGAACCAGTCGTGCAGCGTGGTTTCAATTACCAGATTCGACAACACCACATCGCTGACATAGCCGCCGTCAAAGACCATAAACGCGATGCCGCGATTCGAGGCCGTGATGACGCAGTTATTGACCGTCACCCGGCGAATGCTGTTGCGGTTGCCGTCGCAGAATTTCAGCGCGCTCGAAGCCGACGAAAGACGACAGTTCGTGATCGTGATGTTCTCGCACGGCAGCGCGGGGCCGAAGGTGTTCGTTGAATAAAAGACCACCGCATCATCGCCGGTTTCAATCGTGCTGTTCGACAGCCGCAGGTCGCTGCATCCTTCAGGATCAATGCCGTCAGCCCACACGGCTTCTTTCAGATTGCTGTAGATGTAAATTCCGTCAATCACCACGCGCTCGCAGTAAACGGGGTGAATGTTCCAGCTTCGTGAGCGAATAAATGACAGCCCGGTGATGCGCACATCACGGCAGCGAATCAACTGCACCATGCGCGGATAAATGGTTTCCTTCGGAAAGCCCGCCGGAAACGGGCGCAGCAGCGGTTTGCCGAGCGATTGCATCAGCACCTGATTGCTGCGGATGTAATCGTCTTCAAGATCACTCAGCCGCCATTCATAACTGCTCTGCCCGTCAATCACGCCCCGGCCTTCGATGCTGATGTTTTCAAGGTCAACGCCTGAGAGCAGCGCGGCAAAATGGCTTTTGCTGAAAGCTGTCGGATCGGTGGAGACAAAGATCGTCGCGCCTGCTTCGACATAAAACCTGACGTGCGAGCGCAGAAAGAGCTGACCCGAAGTGTATTCGCCGGGCGGCAGGTAAACCGTTCCGCCTCCGTCAGCCGCGCATTCATCAATTGCTTTCTGAATGGCCGGGCGCGCGTCATCGCCTTTCTTTCCGGTTGCGCCGTAATCTCTGACGTTGAAGATTCCCTGGCCCGAAGCCGTCAGCGCGCAGCCACAGACGAGCAGGCCGCAAACGAGAAACGAAAACCGGCGCGGGGTGTGACGGGCCATGGCGCTTTCCTTATTCATCAGCGTTATCAGCGCGGCTGTTATGGTCGCGGCGAGTTTGTCCTGAGCAGTTCGAGCGGCACGCGCGCGCCGTACTTCGTCGAGCGCGAGAGCCGCGCAAAGTAGTCGTAAGCCAGCTTCGAGATTTTCGCAATTGCTTCGTCGGCATCGCCGCCGTTGTAATTCGTCATGACCGCGATGGCATAGGGGCGATTCGGCACAAAGACCAGTCCCCAGTCGCAGGCCACGCCTTCGATGCCGCCCGGTTTGTTGGCGATTTCAACGTTTGCGGGCAGCAGTTTCGGAATCGGGCTGTTTTTGCGCAGTTTGAGCGTCGTCAGCACTGCGTCACTGAGCGTGCGACTGACGACCTCGCCGCGATAAAGTTTTTCCATCAGTTGCATCGCCGCGCGCGGAGTTGCAAGATTTTCGTCACCCCGCGCCGAAGCTGCCGTGTCAATCATTTTGCGTTGCAGCCTGATCTGACCGAGGCCCAGACCGTCGAGCGTGCGGTTGACGTTCGCCATGCCGACCTGGTCAATCAGCATATTGGTCGCCGTGTTGTCGCTCAGCACGATCATCAGCACTGACAGATCGTGCAGGCTCAGGCTTGATGTGCGGGGGCTGAAATACTGCGACACTCCGCTGCCCGCCACGATGTCCTTCTGCTCAACCTGGCGCTGATCGGTGAGTTTGAAGCGACCTTCAGCGGCCTGCCGGTGCAGTTCGATGAGGACAGGAATCTTGATCGAACTGCCGGTCGGAAAGATCAGACTGTCGTTGATCAGAATCTCTTCGCCGCTCGTCAGGTCTTTGATTGCCACGCCCATGACTCCGTCGTGACTGCGTGTGATCTGCTCAATTTCGGCAGCCAGTTTGCGGCGCAGCAGTGAACGGTTATCATCCTGCGCGAAAGTGAGCGCAGGCAGCACGAGCAGCAGCGCAATGGTGAGCGAATGTGTTTTCATCGGCGGTGACCTTTCGGTTGAGATGCAGCGGCACGATTATAGCCAGAACGCCGGGAAAGGGAAAAAACAGCGGCCAGGCCCGAAGCGTGGCCCGATTCACCGTTACGTAACAGGCTGAAACGCCCCCATTGCCCCGGCGCGCGCTAGAGTGCAGCCGTTGTTTTGCGCCCTGATTCATCCGCGAGCCTGAGTCGGCACCACGCTCAGGCCTTTCACGACAAACTGTCATTATCGGGAAGATCAATCCATGCCCTGGTTCCCCCGCGACCAATATCTGTGGGATTTCTGGTTTGCCCGGCAGAATAATGAACTGCACGTTTTTTATTTGCAGGCCGGGCATCGCGCTGCGCAATGGAATCCTGATCTGCGCCACGATCTGGCTTCGGTCGGACATGCGGTCATGACGACGGCAGGCTGGCGCGAACTGACAACTGATCATCCGGCGTTTGAAAAGTCGCCGGGCACAGCCTGGGATAATCGTGCAATCTGGACAGGCTGTGTTGTGCAGAATCCGGCTGACGATCTGCATTACCTGTTCTATACGGCGCGCTGTAATGAAGATCAGCCGGTCTGGACGCCGAGTGAATGGCAGCGCCCGCAACAGATCGGGCTGGCCGTGTCACGCGACCTGATGACGTGGGAACGAGTCGCTGCTTATCCGGTGATTCCCAATCCGGGTCGGATGATCGGGCTTGACGGCGTGGCGTGGCGCGACCCTTACGTGATGCGCGGCGCTGACGGCTGCTGGTACGCTTTCATTTGTGCGCGGCTCAATCCCGAAGACAAAAACAACAAGCACTTCGATGCTGATTGCGGCGCAGTCATCGCGTGGCTGAAAGCGGATGACCTGACCGGATGGGATTGTTATTCGACCAGTCACCTGATCGCTTCAGATGAGTTTTACCAGATGGAAGTGCCGCAGGTTTTCTGGCGACGATGCAATGGCGGCAGGCGGTTTTATCTGATTTTCTGCGCGCAGGAAAAGGATTGTTCGCGTCACCGCCGCGCCCGCCAGCGTGAATGCGCCACCGGAACTTATTACACTTTTTCAGAACTGCTGCCGGATGATGACGACGAAATTCCACCGCTGAAAGAACCTGCCCGGCTGCTGGCAAAAAACTGGTACGCGGGCCGACTGCTTGATCCTGAAACTGAAACCCATCCGCTGTTCTTTGGCTTTGAGTGGGCTGATGAAGCCGGTCGGTTCGTCGGCGGCCTGTCTGACGCCATGCCGGTGCAGTTCAATGAAGACGGGACGATGCAGTTACAGCTTTCGTAAAAAAATGCTTCCACGAAGTCACACGAAGAAACACGAAGAATCAGACAGGATTGACAGGACAAACAGGATAAGACAAGCCTTTCAGCAGCATTATCCTGAAAATCCTGTTCATCCTGTCTGACCCTTCTTCGTGCCTCTTCGTGTGGCTTCGTGGATGATGAACATTACCTGCAATGGCTGACCTGATTCTCAAAAACATCTCCAAAATCTATCCCGGCGGCGTGCGGGCTGTGTCAGAAGTCAGTGCTGAAATCAGGGATGGCGAATTCATCATCCTGGTTGGCCCGTCGGGTTGCGGCAAATCAACGCTGCTGCGAATGATGGCGGGGCTGGAAGAAATTTCAGCGGGCGAACTCATCATTGATCAGCGCGTCGTCAATGATGTCGCCGCCAAAGACCGCGACATTGCGATGGTCTTTCAGCATTACGCCCTGTACCCGCACATGACTGTGGCTGAAAACATGGCCTTTGGTCTGAAGATGCGCAAATTCCCGAAAGACGAAATTGAGAAGCGCGTGCGCGAGGCCGCTGAAATTCTGGGCCTGACCGCGTACCTCGACCGCAGGCCGAAAGCCCTGTCGGGCGGGCAGCGCCAGCGCGTTGCTGTCGGGCGCGCCATCGTGCGCCAGCCGAAGCTCTTTCTTTTTGACGAACCGCTCAGCAACCTTGACGCAAAGATGCGCGTCGGGATGCGCGCTGAACTCATCAAGCTGCACAAACGACTGCGGGCCACGATGGTTTACGTCACGCACGATCAGGTCGAAGCGATGAGTATGGGCGACCGTCTGATTGTGATGAAGGACGGCGTGGTGCAGCAGACCGGCGCGCCGCTGGAAATTTACAATCAGCCCGCGACACAGTTTGTCGCGGGCTTCATCGGCAGCCCGCCGATGAATTTCATCAGCGCCGAACTTGAACACAGCAACGGCCATCTCTTCGTCAAAGGCCGCGGCTTTCGCCTGCGTTTGCCGGATGAAAGAAAAGCGACAGCAGCCTCAGCCGGGCAGGTGATTTTCGGCATTCGCCCCGAAGACATTCACGAACGAGCTTTTTATTCCCGCCCGATTGATGACAACGTGGTGCAGGCCCGCGTCGAGATTCTCGAACCGCTCGGCAGCGAAGTGATTGCCACCTGCTCGCTCGGCGGCAGCGAAATCACGGCACGCTTAAGCCCGCGCACGCAGGCGAAAAGTGATGCCGTGATTGAACTCGTCCCTGATCTGGAACGGGCAAAACTATTCGATCCGTCAACCGGGAAAGCCTTGTGATGATGCGTGTGGCGCATTACATTTACGCAACCGCAACTGCTTTTTTCAGCGCGCGCCGTGAGTCCTGCCTGCTGTTCAGCCGCAAAAGTCCTGATGAATTTTCAGCCGGGCTTTCACCACAAAACAGCAGGCAGCACTGGCGGCGCGCGCTGTTCATGCTGCTGCTTCCTCTGTGCCTCAGCCTGGCCTGCGCGACCAGTTCAGACAGCCGCCGCGTGACCGTGACCTTCTGGCACGGGATGGAATCGGGCATCAACAACAAAATCCTCCAGGCGAAAATTGACCGCTTCAATGCCGCGCATCCTGACATTTACATTGACGCGCAGGTTTATGGCGCAGCCGATCAGCTTGGCCCGAAACTCGACGCGGCGGTCGCGGGCCGGACGCCGCCTGATCTGTTGTGGTGGTCGCCCGCGTTCTTTCCGAAATACGCCGCAGCCGGAGCCTTGCGCAGCCTTGATGATTTCATCGCGCAGGACAGCTCATTCAATCGCGCCGATGTTTACGATGACCTGTGGGAACTCGGCAGCTTTGACGGCAGGATTTACGTCACGCCGTTTTCAGCCAACAACCTGGGCATCTATTACAACAAAAGGATGCTCGCTGAGGCCGGCATCACCGAAGCGCCGCAAACGTGGGATGAATTCAGAGCGGCGGCAAAAAAGCTGACGCGCAACGGCGTGTTCGGCTTTCAGATTCCCATCGGCACTTCGGAATGGACGGTCTGGACGTGGCAGTGTTTTTTGTGGCAGGCAGGCGGCGAAATTCTGACGCCTGATAAAAAGTCGGCGGCATTCAATTCGCCAGCCGGAGTGGCCGCGCTCGATTTCTGGCGTGCGCTGCTCGATGACGGGGTGGCAAACTTTTCTGAAACCGATGCGGGTTACAAGCCCGACAACATTCTGGCGGGCCGCATTGCGATGACGATCAACGGCCCCTGGAATTATGCAGCGCTGAAGGAACAGAAAGACGCTGAGATCGGCGTTTTCGCGCTGCCACGAATGGCGCGCGCCGCGACCAACATCGGCGGCGAATCGCTCTTTCTGTTCAAAACCGACGCGCGCCGCGAACGTGCCGCGTGGGAATTTATGAAGTTCGTCATGAGTCCTGATTTTCAGGTTGACTGGGCCATGAACACAGGCTACCTGCCGGTGGCGAAATCGGCGGCAAATGATCCGCGCTACCAGGCATTTTTGCAGGCCAATCCATTTATCAGGGCTTATAACGATCAGATGCCGGTTGGAAGAACGCGGCCTTCGATTCCGCAATACCCGGCACTCTCGCAGACGCTCGGCAAATATCTCGAAGCCGCGCTGTACGGCAAGCTGTCGTCAAAAGACGCGCTCGACAGGGCGGCGGCAGAAGTCAACAGCCTGTTGCAATCGTCAGGAAGCTGATGACAATAATCAGCCGAAGCAGTCTTAAGAGGTGGTTTATGAAAATGTTGTTACTGGCATCAGTCACCTGTTTCCTGTTGCTGAAGCCGAGTGCTGCTCAGCAGCAAGGTTATGGGCACCTGATCGGAATGAATGGCCCGGCGAAATTGGTTCGCTATGAATCGGCAGAGGTCATCAGGCATCAGGATGGCTATGACATCGGGCCAAGATATTTATACAGCCAGTCGGAAGTGAGCGATGACGGAACAAAAGCGACCTTTACATCTTACCGACCCGATGGAACCGTTCTCTCCAGACAGGTGAATACTTACGAGAACGGAAAAAGTAAAGAGAGCATTTTTTATGACAGTTCGGGTCGGATAAAAAGACATCATAAAATCTTCTATCACAACGAGGGAATGCGGATAGAAGGAGTCCAATATGATGAGAGCGGATCTGTCGTCAGTCGGGAAGTGGAAAATTACGGGAAGGGAATGCAAAGGATTGATTCCATTATCACCGATGGACAGGGGCAGACAAAGGAAAAGTCTTTTAGCCAGAAAGGGCAGAATGGATGTTACTCTGAAACGAGAATCAAATACCTGAATGGCAAAGAAGCCAGCAGACAGGTGACTTCCTGTCGGGCTGACCGGACGCTGGGAAATGAGCGTCGCTACTACAATGCTGACGGTACTCTCAAAGAGAGGTGCGTTGTGACTTATGAAGGAGGTGGCATCAGTGAAATGGCCTGGTACGACACCGCAGGGACTTTGCTGAAAAAGGATAGCTTCATGCGGGAATATGATTCGCACGGCAATCTTATAAAAGAGATTTTCTGGGAATGGACACCGCAAACTGGCAAGCCAGAGCCAGTCAGAGTTACTTACATTGGGATTACCTACGACGATCAGTAAGGCCCTTGGTGAGGATAAAGAGAATGGCGAATAAAAGTAGCAACCTGACTGCTTACCTCTTTCTGCTGCCCGCCTGTCTGCTGCTGGGTGTGTTCGTGCTCTATCCGCTGCTGCAACTCATTTTTGTCAGTCTCAATGACTGGAACATTCTCAAAGATCAGATGACGTTTGTCGGGCTGAGGAATTACCGCGAGGTGCTGCGCGAAGAAGGTTTCTGGCAGGCGCTGCGCAATACGTTTGTTTTTGTCGTCGTGACGGTGCCGGTCGGGATGGCGGTGTCGCTGGGACTGGCGCTGCTGCTCAATGACAAAATCAGGGGTGTCGGGTTGTTTCGCACGGCAGTCTTTACGCCGTTTGTGACTTCGACGGTGGCCGCCGGAGTGATCTTTGTCTGGCTGATGGATTATGACCGGGGGCTGATCAATGCGGCGCTTGACGCGGTCGGCATCGGGCGCATCAGCTTTCTGCAAAGTACGACGTGGGCGATGCCGGCGGTGATGATGATGACGGTGTGGAAGCAGGCGGGCTACAACATGATTCTGTTTCTCGCCGGATTGCAGGGCATTCCTGAGATGTATTACGAAGCGGCGGCGATTGACGGGGCGCAGCGCGGGTGGCAGACGTTTCGCTACATTACGTGGCCGCTGCTGTGGCCGACGACCTTTTTTGTGCTGGTGATTTCGATCATCTTCGCGTTTCGTTCGTTCGAGCAGATGTTTGTGATGACGCGCGGCGGGCCGGTCGGGTCAACGACGACGCTCGTCTATTACATTTTCGACAAAGCGTTCAGGTTCGGGAATATGGGCCAGGCGGCAGCGGTTTCGACGCTGATGGTGGTGATCGTGCTGCTGATTACGTGGATGCAGTTCCGGGGGCAGAAAGAGACTGAGATTTGAGATTGCAGATTTGAGATTGCAGATTGCATCCACGAATGAACACAAATTTTCATGAATCAGAATCGCACTGCGAATAGTTGTTATTGAGAAAAAAGAAGGATCTGCCAGGGATTCGTGAAAATTCCTGTTCATTCGTGGCTGAACAAAACGATTGAGAAAAGCGATGGCGGCAGGAGAATCAAAAAAATATCTCAGGTATTTACTGGTCGTGCTGGTCACGCTGATCTTTGTGCTGCCGCTGATGGCGATGGTAACGACTTCGCTGCGTGATCCGGCCAGGGCGGCAGCCGGGTTTGCGCTGCTGCCCGACACACTGCACTGGCAGAACTATCTGGAAGCGTGGCGGGCGACGAACTTTCCGCGCCAGTTCGTCAACTCGCTGGTGATGGCGCTCGGAGTGACGGCGGGGCAGATCATCACTTCGCTGATGGCGGGCTATGCGTTTGCGCGAATGCAGTTTTTCGGCAGGAACCTGATCTTTCTGCTGCTGCTTTCGACGATCATCATTCCGTTTCAGATTCTGGTCATTCCGGTCTTTATCATTCTGGTCAAACTGGCGTGGATTAATACTTACTGGGCGCTGATCGTGCCGTCGCTGGCGAATGCGTTCGGGATTTTTCTGTTCACGCAGTTTTTCAAAACCATTCCCTACGAACTTGAAGAGGCCGCGTACATTGACGGCGCGAGCCGCTGGACGGTGCTGTGGCGGATTATGGTTCCGCTGTCACGGTCAGCGATCACGACGCTCTTTCTGTTCACGTTCATTGCCGAATGGAATGATCTGTTCAAGCCGCTCGTTTTTACCAGCACAAAAAGCATGCGCACGGTGCAGCTTGGACTGAGCGTTTTTCAGGAGCAGTTCAGGGTTGATTACGCGCTGCTGATGGCGGCGGTGGTTTTTGTCACGCTGCCGAGCGTGCTGCTCTTTTTTCTCGGCCAGAAGCAGTTCATCAAAGGCATTGCCACCACCGGATTCAAATAAGACACCTGCCTCCCGCTTCACGAATCAGAATAATCCCTGGGTCTCACGCAGAGGCGCAGAGCACGCAGAGGAAGAAGAGAAGATCAATCCTTCGGGGGCTGACTTAATCAACGCCGGGTATCAACAGATGTGGACACCTGTCGCTGTCAGGTTGTCAGGGATTGTTGACACGACAACTGCGATCAGCGCGCGGCTGATGACGAGCGGGCGCGTAAGTCCTTGTCTGACGGTCGTGCGCCTGGTCATCAGCTTCAGGTGATGACGTGGCACGGGCGTTGCTCTGTATCAGAGCGCAGCCGGATGGAAAAGATGCTGCGAAGTTGAAATGACGAATTGAAGCCGAGCCGAAGCGCCGGAGAGTTTTTTGATGCTGCAATCATCGCAGGGCTGTCAGGCGGTCTGGAAATGAAACCTCACCCCATTCCCAGGCTGCCTGATGGCAGAATGCTGAAGGTTGCGCCAGTCGAGTTGAGGAAGACGCTCCTCTCAGGTTTGTCGCTGCTGAGCGTTTAATGACACGGGGGTCGGATGCGATCAGTGGTGACAAAGCTTTTTGATTCGCGGGTGATGAAGGCCGGGTAACGGGGCACATCGGTCTTTATCACCTGCGGATCAGAAACAAAGTCGGGAGTCTGAAGCGATTCCAGCGAGTGTGTAAGCAATGCCCGTGCGCCCAGGCCGGGTCCGCCGTCAGGAATGGAAACCCAGTCCATGCTCCTGAAGGCACTGAACTCCTCATTGCTAACCTGCCGACGACCGCATCAGGATCTTCCTCACTAAGATCCGGGAGTTCAAAACAGCAACAAAAGCCTGACCACTCTGGTGGTCAGGCTTTTTCGTTTTTGCGGTCTGAAGCGCCTGATTTACGCCCGTCTGAAACTCTGTTAGCCTTCGCACCTGTGCAGTCACAACACAATCGCGGAGGTGTGTGATGAAAATCAACATCCTGGGTGGCGGGCCTGCGGGTTTGTATTTCGCCGTGCTGATGAAACTTCAGCACGCGGCGCACGAAATCACGCTGACAGAACGCGACGGGCCGAATGATACCTGGGGCTGGGGCATCGTCTTTTCAGATCAGACCTTTTCTTATCTGGCCGAAAACGATCAGCCGTCATTCGAGCGCATCATCGGCAGTTGCGAAATCTGGGATCGGGTCGAGATCGTGCACAAAAATCAGAAAGTCACGGTGCGCGGCAACCGCTTTTCAGGCATCGGGCGATTGCGCTTTCTGAATGTGTTGCAGGATCGCTGCCGCGAACTCGGCGTTGAACTGCGCTTTCAGACGAATGTTGAGGATGTGACACCGTACCGCGACTGCGATCTGCTGGTGGGCGCAGACGGAGCGCGCAGCCTGACGCGCACGACTTATCAGGATTTCTTTCAGCCTTCGGTTGATTTGCGCCGGAACAAATACATCTGGCTGGGCACGTCGCAGTTGTTCGATGCGCTGACGCTGACCTTTCGGGAAAATGCTGATGGTCATTTCATCGCGCATTCCTATCGTTTCAGTCCAACTACCAGCACGTTCATTGTCGAATGCAGCGAGCAGACCTGGCGCAACGCCGGATTTGAAAACAAGTCTGCCGCCGAAACCTGCGCTTATCTGCAACAGGTCTTTGCCAGCGACCTCAACGGACATCCGCTGCTGACGAATAATTACGTCCGGTGGATCAACTTTCCGCTGATCAGAAACCGGCACTGGTCTTATGAAAACGTCGTGCTGCTTGGTGACGCGCTGCACACGGCACATTTTTCCATCGGCTCAGGCACGAAGCTCGCGCTTGAGGATTCGATTGCGCTGGCGCAGTGCTTTCGCACGCAGACGGATGTCCACGCAGCCCTGCGCGAATTTGAACGAGTCAGAAGGCCCGTTGTCGAAAGTTTGCAGGACGCGGCGTTTTCAAGCCTGCTGATGCTCGAAAACATTCACGAAGACTGGGCGCTCGATCCGCTGCCGTTTACTTACAAAATGATGACGCGCAGCGGACGCATCACCCACGACAAGCTGAAAAAACGCGACCCTGACTTTGTCGCCGCGTATGATGAATGGCAGCGGCAGATACAAAATTAACCACGGGGGAAGAAGGGGGCACGGGGGAAGAGGAGAAGAGGAGAAGAGGAGAAGAGGAGAAAAGGAGAAAGCCTGAATTTGAAATCTGAAATTCCATTTCTCCTTTTCCCCTTTTCTCTTTTTCTCCTCTTCCCCTCTTCCCCCGTGTTCCCAGTGGTTATTCATTCAATCACGCATCTGAAATCCGAACTCTATGTGGCATCCTGAAAAATCAGTTCGTCACCAGTTGCCGGAAACAAAATGGCCGACGGCACAGGAGGCTGCGCGGTCGCTGTTGTTTTCGCCGTTGCGCGTCGGGCAGTTGACGCTTGAGAGTCGCACCTGGGTTCCGGCGATGGTGCCCTGGCGCGCCACGGCAGACGGATTTGTGACGCGCCAGGTGCTGGACTGGTATCGCCGCTTTGCCGAAGGCCGACCCGGCGCAATTGTCGTTGAGGCGACCGGCGTGCGTGACATTCCAAGCGGGCCGCTGCTGCGCATTGGTCACGACCGTTTTATTCCCGGTTTGCGTGAACTGGTCGAAACCGTGCGCCACGCCAGCGGTGGTCAGACGAAACTGCTGATTCAGATCATTGACTTCCTGACGGTCAGGCGCAGGCCGGAGAAAGACAAATACTTCGCGCGTTTTCTGATGATTGAAAATCGTCACCGCCAGGCGCTCGCCGCTGCCACAAATGATGAACGCTGGCTGCGGGCTGATGATGCTGAGTTGCGCGCCTTTCTGGCGAACGCTGCTGATGAATTGCACGAACGGGTGCTGAACGAGCGCGAGCTTGAAGCGTTGCGCTTTGGTTATCGTGAGCGCGTGACCGACACGCACCTGCCGCACATTGCGGAACTGCCGCAGGTTCTGCCTGATATTTTTGCCGCTGCTGCATGGCGGGCGCGTGAAGCCGGATTTGATGGCGTTGAGCTGCATTATGCGCACGCTTACACAATGGCTTCGTTTCTGAGCGCGACCAATACGCGCACTGACGGTTACGGCGGGCCGCGTGAAAATCGCGTGCGTCTGCCGCTCGAAGTTTTTCAGGCGGTGCGCGCCCGCGTCGGTAATGATTTCACGGTCGGAGCGCGGTTCCTGGGTGATGAAGTCATCAGCGGCGGCAATCGCATTGATGATGCCGTGTGGTTTGGTGTTGAGTTTGCCCGCGCCGGGTTTGATTTTCTTTCGATTTCAAAAGGCGGCAAATTCGATGACGCGAAGCAGCCGAAAGTCGGCCAGGCAGTTTATCCGTACACGGGGCGAAGCGGCTTTGAATGCATGCCGCCGGTTACTTCAGATGAACGCGGCCCGTTCGGGCGCAACATTCCTCTTGCTGCGGCGATCAAACGCGCCATCAATGCCGCAGGCTTTCAGATTCCGGTGGTGACTTCAGGCGGGATCGGAACTTTTGAACTGGCCGAAGCCACATTGCAACGCGGCGAGGCCGACCTGATCGGGATGGCGCGGGCGGCGCTGGCTGACCCTGACTGGTCTCTCAAAGTCCGCAGCGGCTGCGGCAGCGAAGTGCGACGCTGCAATTACACCAACTATTGCGAAGGTCTGGATCAGATGCACCGTCAGGTGACGTGCAAATTGTGGGATCGGGTGCAACTCGATGAACCCGGCGTGATGAAAAGCGATGATGGCAAACGGCGACTGATCGCTCCACCCTGGCAGCGACAATCAGACGGGTGAATTGAGAACTGAATAAATCAGCGTGACGGTGTCTGGAGTTTCAGCTTTAGCTCAATGACGTTAAGTTAAGCCGGAGCAGGACAGGAAGAGAGATGACGGAACAAACGGAAATAACAGAACACACGGAAGCAGAACGGAACAAGGGCTGACCTGTTTCCGTTCATTCCGTTCTTTCCGTGTGTTCCGTCATCTCTCTGTTGCCTGACTTTATGCCATTGCGCTTTAGCTGGCATATTTCAACGCAGGCCAGACCAGCCAAAGCCGGAACTCCGGACACTGTCACGCTGAAAGACCTTGTTACCAAAGAGGAATGTGATGGCTGATGAATTTTTGTATGAAGTGACCGATCACATTGCGACGATCACGCTCAATCGCCCTGAGGTGCTCAATGCGCTGACGTTTGAGATGTATGCACAGTTGCGCGATCTGATGGCTGAGTTGCGGCGCGATGATGCTGTCAGGGCAGTCATCATTACCGGCGCAGGCCAGGCGTTTTGTGCAGGCGGCGACGTTTACAAAATCATTGGCGAACTCTTTGAGCGTGATATGCGCGGGCATCTCGAATTTGCCCGGATGACCGGCGCGCTGATTCAGAACATGCGGCTGCTCGACAAGCCGATTATTGCGGCAGTGAACGGGATGGCCGCAGGCGCAGGCGCGGTGATTGCGCTCGCGGCTGATTTGCGTGTGGCGGCAGAGTCGGCGCGGTTTGCCTTTCTGTTTACAAAGGTTGGCCTGACGGGTGCGGATATGGGCGCGGCATATCTGCTGCCGCGTGTGGTGGGAATGGGCCGGGCGACTGAACTGCTGATGTTCGGTGACACAATTGACGCGGCAACGGCAGAAAAATACGGCCTCATCAATCGCGTGGTGCCGCGTGATGAACTGATGAATGCAGCGCGCGCGTGGGCTGAAAGACTGGCAGCCGGGCCGACGCTGGCGCTGGCAATGACCAAAACGATGCTCAATAACGAATGGAATATGGATCTCGCTTCGGCCATCGAAGCTGAAGCGCAGGCACAGGCGCTGCTGCTGATGGGCGAAGATCACCAGCGTTTTTTTGAAGCATTCAAAAACAAACAGAAACCGGAGTTCACCGGACGATGAGCAACAGGGAACTGATCAATCCCCCGGAACTGCCGCGTCCGACGGGCTTCACGCACGGCATAGTTATTAAAGGCGGGCGGCTGCTGATGCTGGCCGGTCAGGATGCCAGCGACAGCAACGGAAATATCGTCGGGCGCGGCGACATTGTCGCGCAATACGAACAGGTCATCAGAAACCTGAAGGCAGTAGTCGAGCGCGCGGGCGGCAGTCTGACGGACATCGTCAAGCTGAATATCTGCGTCACCGACCGTGAACTTTACCGCGCGCGCCTGCGCGAAATCGGCGCAGTGCATCGCGCTTTTTTCGGTCACTACTATCCGGCGCTGGCGTTGTTTGAAGTCAAAGGTTTGTTCAATCCTGACGCGCTGATTGAAATGGAAGGTTTCGCGCATCTGCCTGACGCGCAGCCGTGACTGGCCGATTAAAGCATCAGTCTGCGGTTGCGCGTGGCTGGTCTGAAACGCTGGCGAACCAGCGTGCGTAATTCAGCCGGGCCGCAGGCCATCGCCCGATAAAAAGGCAGCACTCCGGCGAGCGCGGTGGTATTCAGCTTTCCGTCTGCCGCCACCAGCAGCGGCGTCATGCGACAGGCATTCTTTGATCTGACTGATTTCAGCGCCTGCTCCAGTTTGTCAGGCCCGACTGCCACGACCACCAGATCACACTGCAACTCTGATTCAGCCAGTAAATCAGGACTGATCACTTCAACCTCATCCACTTCAAGCAGGGCGCGCAGTTCGCGGAACTTCTCATCTGAATCAGTCACCAGCATCAGTCCGGGCCTGTTCGTTCGCCGTGAGTGCCGGGGAATTGTCCGTGTGCGTTCTGCGGCTGGATAAAACATAACTCTTACCTCTCCGTTATTCGTCAATCAAATCAGTGTGAACTGCCCGCTGTTAACAGTTCGTTGTCGGCTGCTTTTCACCAGCCAGTCTCAGCGGCGCATCTTTCAAACGCAGGCCGAGCGCCTTCAGGCACAGTCTGATGATCAGATCGCGGTCGTGCGCCTGCGTGCGTCGGCATTGCCACAGGCTGAATTCAATCAGCGCAAAGTTAAGCAATCCGACCGCCAGCAGTACCGGACGTGAAAGCATTGCCGCGCAGGCCAGCAGCGCCGTCAGCAGTGGCACAGCGAGAATCAGGTAAATAAGAACAGTGCGACCTGGATAAGTTTTCATTATTGTGAAGGTGGACAGCCTGCAACCCGACAGGGCTGAAAGCTGACTCACGACAAACTGAAATATTGATGAACTAATGAAAATTGTGATCGGCCTGATTTTACTGACGCGCCTGACTCAGCCACTCAGTTGAATGTGAACCGGACAGCCTGATCGTCTGTGTGACAGACAGATGTATGCTCGATTACCGCATTCGTGACGCTAAGTGCTGGTCTGGCACGAGCCGTCAGTTTTCGGCTTTAACAGCAGCAACTGACGCTCCATTCGCGCGCCTTCAGCGCGAACGGCCAGAGCCTGATCAGGTTGTGACTGCGTGTGGTTAATTACACATCGGCGGCGTCACCGGAATCGTCAGTTGCGCGCTGGTGGTCAGCGTCAGATGGTGCAGGTTGTGACCCTGCTCATAGGCATGCAGGTTGTTTCTGAACAGCGGATTCATGTTAATGAGCGCGCCGGTCAGGCCTGCGTCATTCGTGGCCCATAGTTTCATCCAGCCGGTGTGTTCGTTGGGCACGATCCGGTTCAGGCGCGGCGTCGTGCGCGGGAAATCCTTCGACAAAATCTGGCTGAGCTGGCAGCCCGCTGTCAGGTCGAAACTGTAGGAAGCTTCGATGTCGTCAAACACCAGGCCGTGAACCGGGCCGATGGCCTGCGTGCCTGTGGTCAGCGTTCCGCCGAGGCGATTGACGACCAGCAGCGTTGAGTTGCCGTCTGACGGGCTGGAGAAACTGCTGACGGCCAGCACGCGCGCAGCAGCGTTGTAACTGACATTGTCAAAATTCAGCGTCGTGGTCGTAGCGGTCGGGCTGCAATTAACCGGCGTGTCGGTCAGCGCGGCAAAGGCCTCAGCCGGAAGGCTGGCAGTATGGCCCGATTGCAGCTTGATCCAGGCGCTGCCGGTCAGCGAATTGAGACTGACCGGACAGCCGGTGAACTGATCCACCGCCACCGCGATGATGTAACCCCGAATGCCCGGATCAATATCTGAAGCGAGGAAGGACAAAGTCTGTTTCTGAGTCAGGCAGATGAAGAAGTTCGCCGCATTGCAACTGCTGCCGTCAATCAGGAAGAAATGCACCCAGGCCGGGCGCGTTTCATCAACATTGGTGATGATGATGCGAGTGTTTTCGGCGCCGGGTCTGGTGATGCTTGAACTGTAGAGATTGTAAACCAGCACTGACCCGGCCTTGTCATCGCTGGCCGGTGATGACGGCGCAGGCAGCGCGCCCGGCCCGATGGCTGTGTCGGCCAGCGCCAGCACGAAAGGACTCAGCGAAGTGACGCGCGCGCTGACAGTCTTTGTTCCGAAACCCGGCGCCGGACTGTCAGGCGAGAGAATCGTCCGATCAACCAGCACGCCGTTTTCCCTGTGCAGCACGCGCAATCTCAGAAACTGATCCTGATCGGTAATGCTCGCCACTTTGAAGGTCACGACGACCGGGCCGGTGAAAACGGCGGTGGTTGAAAGATCGAAGGCCAGTTCGGTTCCGGCCAGTGTGTATCCGGCAGGCAGCGGGCCTGCGGTGGTCGGATCAATCGGCATCAGCGTGGTTGAGCCAGGCTGCGACACGCTGGCGAAACTGACTGTCGTGTTGCTGTCGATGCTGACAGTGACATTGCTGCCCGTGCCGGTATTAACGACCGTGTGCGCCAGGCCTTGCGACTGGCTGCCTGCGTGCAGGGCATCGCCGCTGTAGGTGGCATTGATCGTGTAGCTGCCGGGACTGAGCGCCGAAGTCGTAAAAACGGCGGCTCCGTTCACAATGGTCGCCGTGCCGAGCAGTGTGTTGCCGCTTGAGAAATTCACGTCGCCGGTGGCAGTGGCCGGAGCCAGCGTGGCGGTGAACGTTACCGCGTGGCCAGCGACTGACGGATTTGTTGAAGCCGTCAGTGTCATCGTCGTTGCCGTCAGCGGGCTGACCGTCAGCGGAATGGTGACAGAGGAACTGCTGCTGCAATTGTCAGTCGCCGTTACGGCAATGATGAAATTGCCGGATGGCCCGGCATTCGAGACCGTCACTGCGCCGGTCGCCGGATTGACGCTGAGGCTTCCGGTGAAGCCGTTATCTGCGCTTGCGGTGACAGTGGTGATCAGGCCGTTGTCAGATGGCGCGCTGCCGGGTGTGATCGTGACTGTGCCGCCTGTGCCGATGGTGGCTGCCTGATAAGCGCCGAATGCGGGCGGCGTGTTGGCGGTCACATTCACATTGACGCTGGCGGTTGTTTCCAGGCCGTCGCTGTCGCGCACCTTCAGTCCGAGTTGTCCGGTTCCGGTGGTGATGGCGCAATCGGTCGTGATGATTGCCGTTATCGTGCCATCGTTGTTGGTGAGGTTGCTGATTGCAACGCCGTCAGGAACGGCAGTCGTGGTCACGGTCAGACTGGCTGCGGCAGTGAGGTCGTCACTGACAGTGGCAATCGTGAAGATGGTCGCCCTGCTGCCCTGCTGAACAGTCAGCGCTGGCGTGCTGGCGAATGTCGGCGGCAGGTTGATGGTCGTTGGATCGCTGGCCGTATTGTTGGCCGTTGCTGATTCAGCATCGGTTGTGGTGACGGTGGCCGTGTTGGTCACGCTGCCCGCCGTTCCGCTGCCGACATTCACGGTCAGCGTCAGTGGCGGCAGACTTGTACCTCCGGCCAGGCCGGATGAACAAGTGCAGTTCACATTTGCCGTGCCGGTGCAGCTCCAGCCCGTGCCGCTGAATGAAGCCAGCGTCAGATTGCCGGGCAGGTTGTCGCTGATCGTGATCGTGCCGCTGACAGGTCGCGCGGCGGCGGCGTTGCTGACGGTGATTGTGTAACTGCCGGTTGAGCCGGTCGTGAAAACGCCGCTATGAGTTTTGGTGACGGACAGATCAGCCAGCGCGTTCGGCGCATAAACCGGAATCGTGAGCGCCGCATTCTGCAACGACTCAATCCGCAGGTTATGCCCGCCGGTGAAAACATTGAAACCTGATCCGGCATTGAGCATCGCGCCCATCGTGGCCAGCGATCCGCTGTCAGCCTGAACCCGCAGCCAGCCGCTGGTTCCGGCAGGAATGATGAAATTCAGTGACGGACTGGTATTCGGGAAGCTGCTGTTCAGCGTTTGTCTGAACTGTGCCTTCGCGGTGGCTGAGGCTGTGAAACTGAACGGATATGAACTGGTCAACTGGTCATAGACCAGGCCTGAGAATCCGGCCAGCGTATTGCTGACGGCACCGGGCACCAGATTGCCGCCGAAGCGATTGAGAATAAGCTGCGATGAATTGCCATCCTGCGGTGACGACAGGTTATCAACCGCCAGCACGCGCGCGCCCTTGTTATAAACCGCTCCGTCAAAATTGAGCGTCGCGGCTGAAGCGCCAGCCGTCAGTCCGGGCAGCGTGCCCGAATACAACGCCGCAAACGCCACCGCAGGCAGGTGCGCGCGATGACCGCTGGCCAGTTTGATGTAAGCATCACCTGTCAGATGATTGAAGCTGACCGGCAATCCGGTTGCTTCGTCAATGGCCACTGCGATGACGTGTCCCGTTTTACCCGGATCAGTTACCGAAGCGAGCAGGCTTTTCGTCTGGCCCGGCGCAAGCGTCACAAACTGGTCTTTGACTGAGCCGTCATTGCCGCGCACAAAAAACAGATGCGCCGCGACGCTGTTTGTGCTGTCAGTATTGGTCAGGCTGAGATCAGTGTTTTCAGTGTTCGGATTCGCGCCCGAACTGTAAAGGTTATAGAACAGCACTGACCCGGCCTGATTGTCGCTGACCTGCGATTCATCAGCGGTGAGCGGCTGCACAACCTGCGAAACGGCAGATGAAGCGCTGCCCAGAAAGTTCGCATCACCGCCATAGACTGCCGTAACTGAATGCGTGCCGGTTGAGAGATTTGTCAGCGTAAACGTGGCCGCGCCGTCGCTGAGCGTGGCCGTGCCAGCCAGTGCTGCGCCGTCCAGGAACTGCACCGTGCCGCCCGGCGTTGCGCCACTGCCGGTGACGGTGGCCGTCAGCGTGATGGCCTGGCCCTGCACTGACGGATTGATTGAAGTGGCCAGCGCGGTCGTGGTTGCGGCTTTGACGCTGCGGTTGATGGTTTGTGTGAGGCTGCCTGATGCGGCTGGCTGCAGCGTGCCATTACCCAGGTACACGGCGCTGATGAGATGGTCGCCCGGCGTCAGCGTTGAGGTGGTCAGCGTGGCGGTGCTGCCTGACAGCGTCACGGTGCCGAGCAGCGACGAGCCATCATAAAACTGCACACTGCCGGTCGGCGCTGACAGGGCTGTGACAGTGGCCGTGAAGGTGACTGAATCGCCGGACGTGGCCGGATTGAGTGAGGAAGCGATGGTCGTACTGGTCAGATTTGTGCCGCCGGCAATGACCGGAATCGTCAGCGTCACGCTCGGCGCAAGCGACAGTGCGTGCAGATTCGTTCCCGTGCTGTAGCCGCTGGCGTTGGGATTGTAATTCAGCGCCGCGCCCAGAATGCCCATCTCATTCACCGGCCAGAGCCTGAGCCAGCCGGAACTGCCGAAAGAAACTATCTGCTCAAAGCGCGGTGTGGTGCGCAGCGTGGAAGAACTGAGTGAAGCATTGAATTGCGGGCCTGATTGCAGGTTGAAGCCGTAGCTGTTTTCCAACTGATCGAACATCACGCCTGCCACTGCGCCGACAGGCGGCGTTGCGCCGCTCACGAGATTGCCGCCAAAGCGATTGAGAATCAGCTTCGTGTTATTGCCCTCAGGCCGCGAAGGAATACTGGTCAGACTGAGCGTGCGCGGCGCACGGTTATAACTGAAACCGGAAAACTGATTGCCATCAAAGACCAGCGTGGCCGCCGTCTGATTCGGCGTCCAGCCTCCCATCGTGCCCTGAAAGAGCGCGGCAAAGGCCTGCGCGCCGAGGCTGCCGAAATGTCCGCTGGCAAACTTCACGTATTCGCTGCCGGTCAGGTAATTGAAGCTGATCGGATAATGTGTGGTCGGATCAACCGCGACCGCGATCAGAAAGCCGGTACTATCCGGGTCATAATCGGAAGCCAGAATTGAAATCGTGCCTTTGGGCGGAAGCTGGAGCGAGGTGTCAGTCACACTTCCATTGCTGCCGTCAACAAACAGCAGCAGCAGCGTGACGGGCTGTGTGTCGTGGGTATTGGTAAAACTGAGGCTGGTATTTTCAGCTTCGGGCGTGGCGACCTTTGAGGTGTAGATGTTGAAAAACAGCACCGAGCCGGTTTTCTGGTCGCTGATTTCAGCCGTCGCCGGAAACGTTGAGCCGGGCGTTTGAGCCGAAGCCGCAGGCAGCAGCAGCAGCAGGGTCGTGATCAGCAGAAGCAGTCTGTGTGAGGCAAACATCGCAAATCCCTCCGCAGCGGTCAGGGGTGAAGCCTTCCATCCGTCGCCACATTGAACCGGTTCAGGAACTACAGTGGCTCTGTCGCACCGGAATGGTCAGCGATGCGAGACCTGACAGCCCGAAGTGGCGCAGGTTGCGCCCGCCTGTGAAAGCCGAAGGACTGCTTGTGATGCCGGAGTTGTAATTGAAAACCGCTCCGATCAGCGCCACCGCCGGATCACTGCCGAACTTCATCCATCCGGTCAGCCCGGCTGGAACAAGCGCGGAAAATCCAGGAGTCGTGCGGGGAAAGTTGTCATTGAGCGTCTGTCTGACCTGAGCATTGCCGGTGGCGATAAAGGCATGCTGGTTTCCGTTTTCTTCAAAGAGCAGCCCGGACCAGCTCCCGATGAAACTGATGCCGCTCGCCAGGCTGCCGCCGATGCGATTGATGATGAGCAGCGTGTTGTTGCCATCCGCCGGGCTGCGGATTTTGTCCACTGCAAGCTGGTATGGCAGCCGGTTGTAATTGATGCCGTCAAAGAGCAGCGTCGTGCTGGTCGCGCCCGGCGCACAGTTGCCCGGATCAGCCGCAATCGCGGCGACGGCTTCAGCAGGCAGGCTGCCCTGATGACCTGACGCCTGTCTGACCCACGCGCTGCCGCTCAGGAAATTGAAATTGACCGGACAGCCGTTCGTGCTGACGGCAACGGCGACGGCAAATCCTGAAATGCCCGGATCAAAATCAGATGCAAACAGGCTGATCGTCTGTCGGCCCGCCAGACAAATGAATAAATCAGCCGGTGAACCGCTCGTGCCATCCACCAGAAACAGATGAATCGTCACCGGAGCCGCGCTGTGACTGGTGAGATTCAGGCGCGTGTTGCCCGCCGCCGGATTGGCGATGTCGGAAGTGTAGTAGTTGAAAAAGAGTACCGAGCCGGTCTTGACATCACTGATTTCTGACGCGGGCGGAAAGGCTTCGCCCGCCTGTTGCGCGCTGGCGGTGAGGCCGGGCAGCGCCAGGATCAGCAGCGTGAAAAACAGCAGGCTGAGTCGTGAGGATTGCATTTTGAAATTCTCCTGAATGATGTACCGGAACAATGAACGGGGAGGATGCTGCCGGGCGTTAACAGCCCGGCGAAGTTACCGGGATCGTGACTGACCCGCTGGCCGAAAGTGTCAGTTTGTGCAGCGTGTGTCCGCCGTTGAAGGCCGAGGCGCTGGCCGCCGCATTCTGATTGAGGTTGATCATCAGCCCCAGCAGTCCGGCGTCGGCATCGGCGCTGAGCGTCATCCAGCCGGTTGAGCCTGCCGGAATAACTGCGCTCAGCGCAGGCGTGACGACCGGAAAGGCGTCAGTCAGTTCCCCTGCCAGTTGCAGTCTGTTGTGCGTGAAACTGAAGTCGTGGCCGCTGCCCGATGTGTCATAAAGCTGCCCTGAAACTGCGCCGATGGCAGGCACTGAACCTGAAGACAGATTGCCGCCGATGCGAGTCAGAATCAGCAGTGTCCGGTTGTTGTTGCCGGGGCTGCGAATCGTATCGAGCGACAGCGCGCGCGGCAGCCGGTTGTAAACATTTCCGTCAAAGGTGAGCGCGGCAGTGGGCGCGCCCGTCGTCCAGGTCGGCAACCGCCCGGTAAAAAGCGCGGCTACGGCTTCGGCATTGAAACTGCCGCGATGACCGGAAGCAGTCTTCACCGCCGCCTGTCCGGTCAGATAGTTGAAACCGACCGGACATCCGGTCTGATCGGTCGCCACCGCGAGCAGATAACCTGTCACGCCCGGATCAATGTCAGTCGCCAGAAAATAAAAGGTCTGCCCCGCAGACAGGCAGGCATAAAAGTTCATCACTGAACCAGTGCTGCCATCCACGAAAAAAAGATGCACGAAGGCTGTTTCTGCCGGATTCGTGTTGGTGAGACTGAATCGCGTGTTGGCCGAGCCGGGTGATGAGGCGCTGGAAGTGAAGTAACTGAAAATCAGCACGGAACCGTGTTTCTGATCGTTGATTTCAGAACCTGAAGGCAGTGGAACGCCCGGCTGCTGCGCAGTGGCTGCTGAAATCAGCAAAGCCCATATCAGCGCCGTCAGCAGGGTGAGCCGGAGGCTCGGTCGGGAAATGGTGACAGTCATCCTGGTGTCTCCCTGGGGACAGGCTGCAATGACCCCTGGTCAGGCTCAGGGAGCTGAGACCATCAGTTGCCGGGGCTGCTGGCCTGAAGCTGCCTGGTGAAGTGAATCTGAGTCGTGAGTCTGTTGCTGACAGCATCAACACGCCTGCGAAATCAGAAGGCGTTCCAGTGAGAAGGATGCTGGCCGAAGGTCAGGAACCTGCGGTGTGAAAGGAGATTATGAAGAAGCTGTCATGGCTGTCAATAGCTGATTTTTCTGAACACACAGCCGGGCAGAGAGGCCGAGGTGATGATCACGGGCGGCTCTCTGCCTGAGCTGTGCTGAAGGCGGGCAGCCGATTATTTGCTGTTGAGAATCCTGACTCTGGCGAGATATGCGCCGGCATTGTCCTTGAGATTACCTTCGTTGACGCTCAGGAAAAGAATGCCGCTGTGAGCCGCCGTGAATTCACCCGAACGACCGATGAACACGAAATCATCGTTGTCATCGCCCACGACGGCAATCAGTGCGCCGGTCGGTTTGCTCTGAATCAGCTTGCGGCTGTCAGTCGTGCCCAGGCCGCCCGGCGTTGAGCGGACTCCGTTGCCGAGATCAATTTCGCCGCTCGCCGTAATGCTGATGCGCTGGCCGCGCTGCACTCTGATTTCAGTACTCGTCCAGTCCGCAGTTGACGGAACGCTGATGGTCTTTTCAAGAGTCGCGCCAACGACGTTGGAACCGCCTGGAGTCGTCTGCGGCGCAGTCTCGGAACTGACGGGCGTCGTGGCTGGCGAAGTTTCGGGCGTTGGTTCAGGCGGCGTGGTGGCGCGCACGGGCGCTGAAGTGTCGCGCTGAACATCGCCATACTTGCCTGCCGGGGCCTGGCTGACGCTGGCCGGGGCGCTTTGAGTGGCCGCGCCCTCGGCGCCATCGAATTCGATGCTTTCCACGTCATCCATCGCAATGGTCATGCGCGTGGCCGAACGGCGCGTGGAGGAGCCAAGGTCAAGAATCACGGTGAATTCCTGCTGGCTGTATGAAATCACTTTGCCTTTGATGACGCTGCCGTTTTTCAGCCGGATCGTGTCGCCCGACACAATCACGGCAGACAACGTGATGAGAGTAACCAACAGCACCAGTGAAGAGAGTTTGTTCCCGGTCTTCATCATAGCCTCCGCGTGACAATCTGTTATGTTGTGGATCTGCCCAAAGGGGAAATCGGCGCGGCAAGCTTACCACAATTTGCTGCGTTAAGCGCACCTGTGAAACGCAAGATACAGTTCTGAAAGATATTCTTGACTTGTTAAATTGCGTTCAATATACTCCGCGCTGCCTGACTGAATGGCCCTGACAGGCGAACCTGAACGCGGCAGGAGGACACACTTTGAACCGCAGGGTCGCACTGACATCCTTCATCCTCATACCGGCAATTTTCATTATCACCTTCGGGGTCTTTCCAGTGCGGGCGCTGGCGCAGGAAGCCAGAGAACAGGTGAGTGAGACTGACCACCGGAACCGGGCCTCTTTCACCACCGTTGACACGCTTGATTCATCCGACTTTGCCCGACCGGCAGCGCCAGTCACGACAGTCAGAAACACGCGGAATAAAAATGCGAAGAAGCAGGCTGTCACTGCCGTCGCTTCATCCGGCGCTGAAGCCAGGCCAGACGCAACCGGGTTGCCAGGCCATTCCGGCACGACCGAGTCAGCGGCTTCTGATTTGACCGGCAGCATTGTCACTGCGGCAGTTCATTCCACCGGGAACGCGGGAATTGACGAACTCGTGGCGCAGTCGGCGGCGAAATACAGTCTTGATCCGAATCTGATCTTTGCCGTGATGCGTCAGGAATCGAGCTTCAATCCGCGAGCGGTGTCGCCGAAAGGCGCGCGCGGGCTGATGCAGTTGATGCCCGCGACGGCGCAGCGACTCGGTGTCCGGGACATTTACGATCCGGCGCAGAACATTGATGGCGGGGCACGGTATCTGCGGTTTCTGCTGGACACTTTCAACGGCGATGTGGAACTTGCGCTGGCCGGATACAACGCCGGTGAAGGCGCGGTTGCCCGTTATGGCAATCGCGTTCCGCCGTACCGCGAAACCATCAACTATGTGCAGCGCATTTCGGCACATTACACGCGGCTGAGCGGCTCATCAGAAACGCGTGAACCACGCCGACCGGCACTGCGCACTGAGCAGGCGCTGACGATTGATCTGGTCAGAAGCGCCCGCGCGCTGTCACAGTACTGATGCTTTGAAGGATTTTGTTTGCGGGGTTCGGCAGTGTGGCTGAACTGGCTGGTCTGATGCTGCCGGGTGCTGAGTTGAGTTTCTTCGAGTTACCTCCCTCCTTCTCCTGCTTGATTCCCACGATGCGCAAGTATCGTGGGAATTTTTTATGTGCAGAATCAGATCGGGACAGAAGGCAGCAGGCGCAGATCACTGCGTTTCGCCTTTCGGCGCGCGATAACCCTGACGCGTGCGCACGATCACGCCGCTTTCCGGCGCTGCCACGTTGACTGAAATTATCCGGTAAGCGCCATCTCTGTTTTCATTGCTCGAAATGTAAGTCAGCGTGTACTGATGACGCAGTTCATCGGCAATGCGCGCAAAGGCGAACGAAGTGTTTTCGATGCTCTCGGCCCGAATGTGCAGCGCGCCTGACTGCACGGCGAGCGCGCGCAGGTAATCTGTCCCGATCAGGTATCGGTCGCGTTTCGGAGCCTGATTCAGATAGATCACCTGACCGCTTGAACGCGGCTTTTCAGCAGGCGGCGCATCAGTGGATGGCTGAGGCAGCGTAATGCCCGGACTGGCTGGCCGGGGAATATTGACGATGGGTTTGTTTTTCTGAGCGTCAGTCTGGCGTTCCTGCTGTTCCTGTTGCTGCGCGACTGCTGATTCGTGATCAGCGTCGCGCCAGCGGTCTGCTGACGAGACTGAACCGGCAGGCATAAAACCCTGGCCCGGAAAATAGAGCGGGCGCATCAGCGGCGCGCCGTCATTGCGCGTTTCGTACTGAATGGCGTAACTGGCGATGCCGTTGCTGGCGACGAGTTCGAGCGTGCTTTCAAAGGTGCCCTGTTTGCTGGCCGTGTCAACGCCGTCGGTCAGCACGACGATGGCTTTGCGACCTTTGAGCGGAATCAGTTTCTCAGTCACCGTGCGCTGAATGGCGTCATACAAACTGGTCAGGTAGCTGCTTTGCAGCGTGTGAATGGCGCGTTCAAGTTCGCGGTGATCGCTGGTGAAATCGCTGATGAAGTTTACCTTCTCATCAAACGAAACGATCATGACGCGGTCGTTCGGCTGAAGCTGTTTGATGAAAGTCAGCGCCGCCTTGCGAATCACGCCGAGTTTGTTTCTGGTGCTGCGGCTGGTGTCAATAAGCAGCGCCACATTGAACGGTTCCTCAGTTGAAAAGAAATCCTGGATTTCCTGCTTTACGCCATCTTCGCGCACCGTGAAATTACGCTGTTTGAGTCCGGTAATGAATCGCCCGTAAGGATCAGTGACCGTGACCGGCACCGTGACGAGGGCCGTATTGATTTTGTACTTGTCATCGGTCTGCTGCTGTTGCTGCTGCTGCGCGGGTTCCTGTGGCTTCGCAGGCGGCGGAGTCTGCGGCGGCTGCCCGGTCTGGCCGAAGGCCGTCAGGGAAAGTGCAGTCATCAGCGTCAGCAGCGCCGTCACGATGACGAATGAAGATGAAAAGCAGGAAGATGGTTTTCTCATAATTCTGAAATCCCGCCGAAATTCTACTTCACGGTTAAGGCTGAAGCAAAACGCCGGTTGATTTCACGGCAAAAGAAAGGCCGGGCTGATCAGCCCGGCCTGTAGTCAGGGAAGGTTCTTTCGACGAAACTTTATCTGAGTGGTTTGAGGTAGCGCACCTGGTATTTCGCGGTCTGCACGAAGCCGACCTGTTCATACAGGGCAGTGGCGGCTGCATCATCGGCTTCGACCGCCAGGCAGACCATCATCTGCTGTTTGAGCAGGCGATGGACGAGTTCGGTCATACAGCTTCGGGCGACTTTCTGCCCGCGATGCTGCTGATCAACCCAGACGCCTTCCAGGTAAGCGATTTCCGGCGACAGGCTCTGAAGCTCGGCCTTGAAGATGACCCTGCCTTCATTGAGGCTGACCCAGGTGCGGCGGCGTTCGATGCGCTCGGCCATCCGGCGCGCAAAGCCTGCGGCGTCGGCGTCACGCGGATCGCTGCCGGTGGCTTCCCGAAACATTTCGGCGTGCGCTTCAATGACCGCGTCCAGTTCTTCGTGATTGGCGCGGCGCAGTTGCAGGCGGTCAATCGGTTGCGCGGGTTTCTGACAGACATACCAGTTCATTTCGCGCACCTGAGTGGTTTCCAGCCCGTGCGCTTCGATCTGACGCCAGAATTCCTCAACCTGCGCCTGCGGGCCAAAGATCAGATGCGCCGAAATCTGCGCTTCAACCAGCTTCCCGGCAAAACAGGCAATCGCTTCCTGTTCGACTTCAGGCCGGGCGTAAAAGAGCGTGGCATGACCAAGCAGGGCCACGCCCAGCAGGTGATCGCTGGCGAAATAACCATAAAAACGACCGCGATTGGACGGGTGATTGAAGCCGTTGTCTTCAATGAAACTGTAGAGCAGGACGCTGTGCATCGGATCTTCAGACAGCAGCGAGATGACCTGCGCGCGATCTGCTTCGCTTAGTTCCCGCACCAGTTGTCTGGCGGCCAGCGGCCCCTCAGAGACAGATATACAGCTTGTCAGCATGATGCTTCCTTTCCAAATCGGTAACTGATGATTGCTTGCTCCGGTTCAGTTCTCCACTCTGCAGCCCTGATCGGCTTACAGGATTGGAACAGGACGCATTGCTGCTGTTCTGTCGCCCAGGATGACGCCGTCGCTGACGATCACGCCATCACTGACGATCACGCCGTCGCTGACAATGACCCCGTCGCTGACAATCACGCCATCGGCCAGGATGACGCCATCGGCCAGCACTGCACCGTCGGCGATCACGACGCCGTCAGCCAGGATGACGCCGTTTGTCGTCACCGGCCCGGTGCTTTTCTGAACGCCTGCGGCCACTACGGACGGATCAAGGCCGAGCATTCCGCTGTTGAGCCGGGTGGCATCTGAAAGCAGCGCGCTCTGCGCATAAATGGCCTGCCAGGTGGTCATCAGCGCACTGCCATAAAGGAAGCAGTAATCGGCAATCACTGCCTGGCTCCAGTAACAGGTTTCACCGGCAATCGTGCTGGCCTGCACGGCAGGCAGCGGGCTGGTCAGCATCGCCGCGCCGTTGGGCAGCAGCGCCGCGCCGGGCTGAATCAGGCGCGCCAGGCGAACCGCGCCGTCCAGGTTGAGCTGCCCCGCGCCCTGCTCCAGCGTGCTGAAGCCCTGAATCGGCTGCGCGGTATACATCAGAATCGCCTTGACCAGGTTCGGCGTCAGATTCGGATTGGCCTGCAGCACCAGCGCCGCCGCTCCGGCCACGACCGGCGCCGCCATCGAAGTGCCGCTCAAATACATCGTTTTGGCGGTTTTATCTGTCGTTGAATTGGTATCGAGAGTCGGTCTTTGCGCGATCAGATTATTGGGCAGCAGCGCCGAACGCGGGTTGGATGACTGCGCGCCGATCAGCTTGTTGCCCGGCGCAATCAGGTCAGGCTTGATCAGATTATCGAAATGCTTCACGCCCTGGTCATCGGTGTAATAACCGCGCGTCGGCCCGCGTGAACTGTAAGTCGCCACCGAATCATCCGACCTGGTGTCAGTGCCGAAGGTGTTGCTTGCGCCCACCGTGATCACTGAAGGATCGGAACCGGGCGAATGAATCGCGCCGTAAATTTTCTGACCGAGGACATTCTTGCCGTCATTACCGGCTGCTGCAACGACGACGATTCCGGCATCGTGAGCGCGCCGCGCCGCCAGGCAGAGCGGGTCAAACTGATAGCTGTCACTCGCTATCGTGCCGAGGCTCATGTTGATGACGCGAATGTTGTAAGTCGCCCTGCTGGCAATGCACCAGTCCAGCGCGGCAATGATTGAGCTGGCTGAACCGTGACCGAAATCATCCAGCACCCGCAGGTTGATCAGGTTCGCCCCTGGTGCAATTCCGGCATAAGCGCCGCCCGCGAAATTACTGTTACCGGCGGCGAGCGAAGCCACGTGCGTACCGTGTCCGTTGGTGTCGCCGGTGATGTTGTTGCCGGTGAAATCCTGGCTGTAAACGACGCGCGTGGCCGAGCCTTTTTTGAGCAACTGATGATTGTTGTCAACGCCGCTGTCGAGAATGGCAATGCCGATGCCTGTGCCATCCAGCGTCGTGTTGTTGACGATGGAGCGCACCTGCGACGCGGCTGCCGTCGTTTCCAGATGGCCTGCTGAAACCAGTTCACGATCAGGGCTGACGTAAGTAAACAGGTCACTGCTTTCCAGCTCCCTGATGCGATGCGGCGGCAGTTCAGCGATGACCAGGCCGAAGGAGCCGTGAACGCGCTTCATGCGGCCACCGAGCGATCTGATCTCTGCGCGGGCTTCCGCCTGAGTCGCCAGCGGATCAAGTTGCAGGATGACCGGCTGCAGCAGGATCCCGGCCAGCTTGCCTGAACGCTTCTCAATCAGATCCTGCAGGTCAGCCGCGAGGCGTTGATGTTTGCGGGGACGGTCTTTGCTTTTATTGTTATTGCCTGCTGCCGTCGCATTGACGATCACTGCCTGAAAGATCAGAAGTGTCGCCAGCAGGGCCACAGTCACTTTCTGAGGGACGCGCTTGAATTTCTGCAACATTGCCATCTCCTTTCCCGGCAGGCCGGGAAGACAGTTGGTCAGCCCGGCGACTGGTCTGCCTGTATCGAACCAGCCACCTGCTGCTTAAAGGCACGACTTCACTGCGGGAACTTCCCACCTCCGCAGCGTGCCGAACCTGAAAAGACCTGTGTCCGCGCGATGCCGGACGCGCTCATTAAGGCGAAGCGTGTGCCGTCGCTGCTGACTGAGCGCGATGACATTGAAGGCAAAGGGGATGTTGCAGAGACGGGGAAATGGCGGGATTGGGCAGGCAGTCATTCTTACTGGTCAGCGTGAATGACTGATGGCTTCAATCATTCACGCTGACCGGATGACTCTGACAGGAATGATGGCGGATTTATTCGGGAATGGTTTCTTCAAAATCGGTCAGCAGCGCGCAGACCTGATCGAAGACGGCGGTGGCGTCGCGGCCCGGCCCGGTGTAATTGTTGGCCATCATACTGAAAATCAGCATCTGACCGCGCCGCGTGGTGGCATAACCCGACAGCGAATTGACGTAACTGAGCGAGCCTGTTTTGGCGCGCACGTTGCGCTCTGCCGGAGTGCCGCGCATTCGCCGTTCAAGCGTGCCGTCAACTCCGGCAATCGGCAGCGAATCACGATAAATCGCAAAGTGCGGATGCGTCGTCATAAATTCGAGCAGCCGCGAAGTCGAGCGCGGCGAAACAAGATCCTGCCGCGAGAGGCCCGACCCGTCGCGCAGGCTGAGCGGGCGCGTGTCAATGCCGGCTCGTTGCAGAAAGGCCCTGAGAGCTTCGAGTCCGAGCGATTCAGACGATTTCGGGCGACCGTAATCATCAAGCTCAACCGCCGTGCTGCCGGTCTGTGCGCCGCCCGGCTGTGCGCCGTTGTTTTTGCCTGCACTGGCCGCCTTCTGTTCGCTCAGGCGCACGCCAAGCTGACGCAGCATGATTTCAGTGTGCAGGTTCTGGCTCGGTTTGTTGATGACTTTGAGCAGCACCGCGAGCGGCTGTGACTGCAGGCTGGCAAGTTCAGTCAGCTTTGATTCGTCAAACGGATCATTCACGCGCGCGACGGCATCAACGTGTCGCACGCGGCCTGTGACGGTGATGCCGCGCCGCTGCAATGCCTCGCGCAGCAGCGTGGCCGCAAAGCTGGCCGGATCGTGAATGGAAAGATCAACTTCAAATTCCTTTGCCTTTGCCGGAATCGAACCGAAGAATTCAAACGTGCTGGTTTCGAGCGTGCGATTGGCCCCAATGCGCGTCTGCCCGCTGGCGCTGGTCGTCGCGTGATTGATGATCTTCACGTAAGCAGTCTGCGGGCGCGTCGTGATGACTGGCGGCAGTCCGGCCCGCACTGCCGGAGTCACAACGAAAGTCAGCGCATTGTCATTGACCGTCAGCGCGCTGACCGGCGCGCCGTAATAAAACATCAGATCATCCCATTCCCACGCCGCGCCGCGTCCGTCGGTCGCAAAGTAACTGTCATCGCCAATCAGGTCGCCGCTCACCGTTCTGATGCCGCGTGCTTTGAGCTGATCAGCGAGCATTTCAATCGCCGTGATTTTATCGGTGCGGACGAACTCATCAATTTTGCCGTTCACGCCGGGGTTGTCGGGATTCTCAAACCGCGCCGACAAATTCGGATCGCCGCGCCCGTACAGAATCAGATCGCCGCGCAGCACGCCATTGCGAATGTCGCGCTTCGTCGCGTAGACCGAGGTCTTGAATCTCTGTTCCGGCCCGAAGGCATCAAGCGTCGCCGCCGTCGTGTAGAGCTTCATATTCGACGCAGGCGCGAAAGTCTTGTCAGCATCGCGCTCAAAAACGACGCTGCCTTTGCCGGTGATGACGCGCACGCCAATGCGCGCCGCCGCAAACTGCGGCTGATCGAGCAGCGCCGCAATGCGCGCCTGAAGTTCCGCCACCGTCTGCGGTTTTGCCGGAGCCTGCGCCGCCTGCTGCGCAAAGACCGGAGCAAGTGAAAGCTGAAAGATCAGCAGCGCGCTGATCAGAAGTTGTCTTGTTAGTCGCATCTGAAAAACCTTTTCCGAGGCTGATGAAATCTGCTTCACGCTGAAACGCACAAATACTATACTGGCGGCGTCAGCGTTGCACAGTCCCCACCGCTCGTGTCCCTGCTTACCCTGCTGAAAGTCTGATTCAGGAGTTTCGCCATGCAGTCTGAATCGCTGCTTCAGAGAACGAACCCGGAACGTGAAGTCATCTTTTTTGTGCTGTTCGTGACCAGTTACATCTGGCTCTGGCAGCGCGCGTTTCCGGGCGCTCTGTTGGTGGCGATTGGCGGCGGGCTGATGCTGATCGCCATTTCAAATCTGCTGCATCGTGACCCGGCGCACTCGCTCGGACTGCGGCTGGATAATGTGCCGCGTTCGCTGCTTGAAGTCGGGCTGATGACCCTGGCGCTCATCGCGCTGCTGCTGGTGAGCGGCTGGCTGCTTGGGACGCTGCGCGCGCCGGAGTGGTGGAAGCTGCGCAGCGTCGGCTGGCATTACTTCTGGGCTTTCGTGCAGCAGTATGCGCTGCAGGCCTTTGTGCTGACGCGGCTGCGGCAGGTTTATCGCGGCGAAAACACTGTCGCGCTTGCCGCCGCCGGATGGTTTGCCTTTCTGCATCTGCCGAATCCGCCGCTGACCGTGATGACCTTCATCACCGGCTGGATCTGGTGCCGGTTGTTTCAGCGACAGCCCAATCTCTTCACGCTGGCGCTCTCACATACTATACTCGCCATCGTCACCGTACACAGTTTCCCGCGTGCCTGGATGCACAGCATGAAAGTCGGGCCGGGATACTTCAATTTCTGAAAGCAGTTCAGAGCCGCCACGAATCAGCACAAATTCCGGTGCAGTACCGGGAGCGTGAGCGACCAGTTCCTGACAGGTGATCTTCCTCGCCGGAACCCGGTTGCTCACGCTCCCGGTACTGCACCAGCACTGATCTGATGCAGTGAACATTCACATTTGAGGAGAACGATCAATGCCGCAGAAAATTTACGATGCCATCGTCGTCGGTTCGGGCGCAACCGGAGGCTGGGCAGCGAAGGCGCTGACTGAAAAAGGCATGCAGGTGCTGGTGCTTGAAGCCGGGCGACAACTCGACCCGATGAAGGATTTCACCGAACATCACTTTCCCTTCGATCTGAAATATCGCGGCCTCGCGCCCGGTTCGGTCTATGCGCCGCGTCAGCCGATTCAGAGCCGCTGTTACGCGGCCAACGAATACAGTTCGCAATTTTTCGTTGACGATCTGGATCATCCCTACACGACTCCGAAAGACAAGCCCTTCTGGTGGATTCGCGGGCGTCAGGTTGGCGGGCGCACGATTACCTGGGGCCGACAGTCCTATCGTTACTCCGATTATGAATTCAAGGCCGCGAGCCGCGATGGTTACGGCGACGACTGGCCGATCAGTTACAGGGATCTTGAGCCTTACTACGATCAGGTTGAGGATTTTGTCGGCGTCAGCGGATCGTTCGAGCATCTGCCGCAACTGCCCGACAGTCGCTTTCTGCCGCCGATGGCGATGACCTGCGGCGAGCGGATGTTCAAGAAAGCCGTCGAGCAGAATTTCAGCAATCGCAAAGTCATCATCGGTCGCGCCGCGATTCTGACTAAACCACACAATGGCCGCGCCGCGTGTCACTGGTGCGGCCATTGTGATCGCGGTTGCACGACGTTCTCTTATTTCAGCAGCCCCGGTTCGACGCTGCCTGCGGCGGCAAAGACAGGCCGGATGACGCTGCGCCCGAATTCCATCGTCCGCGAAGTGATCGTGGACAAAAAGACCGGCAGGGCGAGCGGCGTGCGCATCATTGATCAGTTGACGAAACGCAATTACGAAGAACACGCAAAAGTCGTGGTGCTGTGCGCTTCGACGCTTGAATCCACACGCATTCTGATGCTTTCGACTTCGCGGCAGTATCCGAACGGCCTCGGCAATTCTTCCGACGTGCTGGGCCATTACGTGATGGATCACGTCTTTCCGATTGGCGTCAGCGGCGTCATCGAAACGCTGCGCGGGCAGGCTTACGATTACTCCGACGGCAGAGCCAACGGCATCTATGTGCCGAAGTTCAGAAACGTCTTTGACAAGCACCCGAAATTCATTCGCGGTTACGGCATGCAGGGTTCGGCTTCGATGGGCTATGACTATCTGAAGGCGCAGCGTGTGCCCGGCTTCGGCGCTGCATTCAAACACCAGGTGCGCGAAATTCCCGCTGAAGTGAGTTTCTGGCTCGGGAGCTGGGGCGAAATGCTTGCACGCAAGGAAAACAAAGCCACGCTCAACAAAAACAAGCCTGATGCGTGGGGCATCCCGACATTGCACATTGATTGTCAGCACGGCGACAACGAAAAAGCGATGATCAAAGACATGCTGGAAACGACCTCAGAAATGGCCGAGGCCGCCGGCATCAAAGTCCTCGGCAAAACCACCGAACCCGACCCGCCCGGCTTCTGCATTCACGAAGTCGGCACGGCGCGGATGGGCGCTGACAGGAAGACTTCATTTCTCAACCAGTGGAATCAGTCGTGGGATGTGAAGAACCTGTTTGTCACCGACGGCGCGTGTTTCACTTCAAGCGGCTGCGCCAACCCGACGCTGACGATGATGGCGATTACCGCGCGGGCGTGTGATTACATCGTCGAAGAGTACAAAAAAGGAAACCTGTAAAACGCAGGAGAGGACAGGGACGGTTCATCCGCTTCTGCTGTGACATCTCAACAACTATGAAACTGCTGATTATCTGCATCGCTCTGACCATCTTTCTGAATATCACCGTGACTGCACAAAACACCGCACAGCAACTTGGTTTCGGCCCGAATGACAAGGTGCTGATTGTGCATGCTGATGATGTCGGCATGTCGCATTCGGTAAATATGGCGACCATCGAAGCGCTCAAACACGGGATGGTGACTTCGGCTTCGATTATGGTGCCGTGTCCCTGGTTCCCTGAAATTGCGGCTTATGCGAAGGAGCATCCTGAAATTGATTTCGGGCTGCACCTGACGCTGACGAGTGAGTGGAAGCATTACCGCTGGCGGCCTGTCGCGCCGATTGACAAGGTGCCGGGCCTGCTCGATGCCGAAGGTTTTATGTGGCGCTCGGAACGGCAGACCGCCGCCAAAGCCACGCCGCAGGAAGTTGAAACCGAACTGCGCGCCCAGATTGAACGCGCCCTGGCTTTCGGCATCAGACCGACGCATCTGGATACGCATATGGGCACGCTTTACACGCGCCGGGATTACTTTGACGTGTATACAAAGCTCGGCAAAGAGTACGGCATTCCGGTGATGGTCATGCGCGCCACGCCGGAATCAATCGCTTACGGCAAAGCCAGCGGTTCGCCGATCAATGAAGAAGTGCTGCGCAAAGTTGAAGCTGACGGCTTTGCGCTGCTTGATTACCTCGTCACCGGAGTTGAGGGCAAAACGTTTGAGGAACGCAAAAAGGCTTATCACACGCTGCTGCGGAATCTGAAGCCGGGCGTGACGATGCTGATTGTGCATCTCGGTTATGACAACGACGAACTGAAAGCCATCACCGGTTCGTGGCCGCAGCGACACGGCGATTTTCTTTCCTTCACCGATCCTGAAACGAAAAAGCTGATGGATGAACTCGGCATCAAAACCACGACCTGGCGCGAAATGGGAAAGATTGCCTGGAAGAATAAAAAGCAGGCGAACTAAACCACGAATGAACACGAAGCTGCACGAACAGTCCGAGACTCATTCTCCATTCTCAATTCTGCATTCTCCATTATTCTGTAGTGAGCTGCGACTGGCGAAGCCGCTCCTGCAAAATAATGGAGAATGCAGAATTGAGAATGGAGAATGCCGCTCACCAGTCTGATTCATTCGTGATAATTCGTGGCTGTCTTGTATGACGATCAGCATCCGACCCGCCACCACTGAAGACATTCCGGCGCTTGAGCGGCTGATTCCCGTTTCAGTGCGCGGCCTCAGCGCGGGTTATTACACGCCGCGGCAGATCGAAAGCGCGCTCGTTTATGTTTTCGGCGTGGATACGCAACTGATTGCCGACGGCACTTACTTTGTCGCTGAAGCTGACGGCGAGATTGCGGGCTGCGGTGGCTGGAGCAAACGCCGCACGCTGTATGGCGGCGATCAGATGAAGGCTGAAGCCGACCCGCTGCTTGACCCGGCCACTGACGCGGCGCGCATCAGAGCCTTCTTCATTCATCCGCATTATGCGCGCCGGGGCATCGGCACGCTGATTATCAACGCCTGTGAGGACGCCGCGCGCGAGGCCGGATTCAGCCGCCTGGAACTGATGGCCACGCTGCCCGGACTGCCGATGTATGAGGCCAGAGGTTACACTGTCATTGAAAAAGTTGAATCGGTTCTGCCCGATGGCGAAAGGCTGCCGCTCGCGCGAATGGGAAAACGCCTTGAGGGCTGAGGCAGCGCGGAAACGAAAGCGTGCCCGCGCTGCCCTGCGCGCTCAATTCGCGCAGCCGCAACCAGTCGGGCATTCGCATTGCGCGCCGCAACCACAGGCCGAACCGCAGCAGCAGGCAGTCGGCTGGCTGGTGGTCGTGCCGGACTGGCCGCAGTCGCAGCTCGTCGCGTGACAGGGATTGCAGGAACAGTTGCTGGTCGTCTGACTGGTGTAATTGTTCATAATTTTCTCCTTTTCAATTCAGCATTGGTGTTGAGCAATGCCGCCGCGCTGGCGGCATTTTTCGTCTGTACACCCCTGCTGACGGAGCAGGTCACAGGGCATTACACCTGGTCAGTGAAAATTTTTCTGAAGGCCGGATAAAAAATTTCTGGTCAGTGCTGCGCGCCACAATGTTTGTGCTCTGAATCCCCGTCAGGCTGACAGTCACAGTCAAGACAGCCGTGCGTCGCGCAGGTTCCGCAACTGCGCACAAGCTGGCGGCGCAACGCTTCGCGGGCGCGATGAACGCGCACTCCGGCATTATTTGCATTGATACCCTGTTCATCAGCAAAGGCGCGCACGGCAAGGCCATCGAGATCAACGCGCTGAATGGCGGCGGCGTATTCCGGTTTGAGCGTGCCGACCAGCGCGGTCACGCACTGACAAACCTCGCCCATCAGTTCGCTGTCAGGCGCGGCTTCATCGAATTCAGTGGCGACCTGCTGCATCGCACGGGCTTCAGCGTCGCGGCGGCGGTAATGATCAATCAGCGCATTGCGCAGCATCCGGTAAAACCACGCGACCACAGATTCCTGCTGCCGCAGCGAGGACAGACGTGGCAGGCCGCGCACAAAGGCTTCCTGAAGAATATCCTCAGCTACTTCGCGCGATTCGACGCGGCGCTCAAGAAAAGCCAGAAAGTGCCGGTGATTTTCGACCAGCACGCGCGCCACGTCATCCGTGATTACTTCCGGCTCATCTGTTGTCTCCGGCATTGAAACGTCCATCTCAGCAAGCCCCTTTCAAATGCGGGTGTAAGATTTCTGCTGCTGCTGCGTCAGCATGGTTGTGAGTAAACAAACCCGCTGCAGCCGACAATGATCTGCCTTTTGAGACATAATATCGGTCAGATCAGAACCGGCGCAAACGGGCAATGAACCGCGCCAGGCAGGGAGGAGATGATGACAAACACAAAGGTAATTGATCCGGTCTGCGGCATGACCGTTGATCCCGCCACCGCAAAGTGGAGTTACGAACACGCGGGCACGCAGTATTACTTTTGCAGCCCAGGCTGCCGCGAAAAGTTCAGCGCCGATCCGGCAAAGTACCTCGCGCCCGAAGCCGCGCCCGTCACGATTCAGCCGCCTTCGCGCAGCCTGCCCGTCGCTCAAGCGAAAGCCGCAGAGGCAAAGGCCATTGATCCGGTCTGCAAAATGACTGTTGACCCGGCGACAGCTGAATGGAGTTACGAACACGCCGGAAAGAAATATTACTTCTGCAGCCGGATGTGCTTTGAAAAATTCAGCATTGATCCGCCGCAGTATCTTGCGCCGAAACTCGTCAGCCTGGGCGGCCTCGGCGCAAAGCCGCCCGCCGCCGATATGTCGCACATGATGCCGTCATCAACGCTCAGACGAAGCGGCGCGGCGCAGGAATATTTCTGCCCGATGGATCCTGAAGTCGTCAGCGACCGGCCCGGCGCGTGCCCGAAATGCGGCATGGCGCTTGAACCGCGCACCGTCACGCTTGATGAAGGCGAGAACCCTGAACTGACCGAAATGCGGCGGCGCTTTCGCATCAGCCTGGCGCTGACCGTGCCGGTCTTTCTGCTGGCCATGTCAGAAATGATTCCGGGTCAGCCGGTGCAGCACGCCATCGGCCATCGCTTCATCACGCTGATTCAGTTTGCGCTCTCGACTCCGGTTGTGTTGTGGGGCGGCTGGCCATTCTTTGAGCGTGGCCGGGCTTCAATCATCAATCGCAGCCCGAATATGTTCACGCTGATTGCCATCGGCACCGGCACGGCATACCTCTACAGCGTCATCGCAACTTTATTCCCAAACATCTTTCCTCAATCTTTTCGCGGTCACGGCGGCGAAGTCGGCGTTTACTTTGAAGCCGCTGCAGTCATCACGACGCTCGTGCTGCTTGGTCAGGTACTCGAACTGCGCGCCCGTTCACAGACCAGCAGCGCCATCAAATCGCTGCTCAGTCTTGCGCCCAAAACTGCCCGCGTCATTCGCAGCAACGGCGTCGAAGATGACATCCCGCTTGAATACGTCGTCGCCGGTGCAAGGCTGCGCGTGCGTCCCGGCGAAAAGATTCCGGTTGATGGCACAGTCATCGAAGGCGAAAGTTCAGTTGACGAATCAATGATTACGGGCGAGCCGATCCCGGTTGAGAAAAGCGAAGGCAGCAAAGTCACCGGCGGCACAATCAACGGCACAGGCAGTCTGGTGATGCGCGCCGAGCGCGTCGGCAGCGACACGCTGCTTGCACAGATCGTGCAGATGGTCAGCGAAGCTCAGCGCAGCCGCGCTCCGATTCAGCGTATTGCTGACACCGTATCAGCCTGGTTCGTTCCGGCAGTCGTGCTGGCCGCCGTGCTGACCTTTATTATCTGGGCCTTTGTCGGCCCCGAACCGCGCTTCGTTTACGCGCTGGTCAATGCCGTCGCCGTGCTGATCATCGCCTGCCCGTGCGCGCTCGGACTCGCCACGCCGATGAGCATTATGGTCGGCACAGGTCGCGGCGCACAGGCCGGAGTGCTCGTGCGCAACGCCGAAGCCCTGGAAACACTGGCGAAAGTTGACACGCTGGTGCTCGACAAAACCGGCACCATCACCGAAGGCCGACCGCAACTGATCTCAGTCATCACCGCTGACAGTCGCAGTGAGAACGAACTGCTGAAGCTCGCCGCAAGCCTCGAAAAAGCCAGCGAGCATCCCCTTGCCGCCGCCATTGTCGCAGGCGCACAGCAACGAGGCGTTCAGCTTTCACCCGCAAAAAACTTTCGCTCAGTCACAGGCAAAGGCGTGACGGGCACAGTTGACGATGCTCAGGTCGCGCTCGGCAATCTGAGCCTCTTTGATGAATTGAAGATTGAAGTCAGCTCTCTGAAGGATCGCGCTGAAGCGTTGCGGCGCGACGGGCAGACAGTGATGTTTGTCACCATTGGCGGACAGCCTGCCGGACTGATTGGCGTAGCCGATCCGATCAAACCAACTGCGGCAGAAGCCATTCAGTCCCTGCATCAGGCGGGCCTGCGCGCAGCGATGCTGACCGGCGACAGCCGCACCACCGCCGAAGCCGTCGCCCGCAAACTAGGCATTGATGAAGTCATGGCCGAAGTCCTGCCGCAGCAGAAAAGCGAAGTCATCGCCCGCCTCAAACGCGAAGGCCGCACTGTCGCAATGGCCGGTGACGGCATCAACGACGCCCCTGCGCTCGCCGCCGCCGATGTGGGAATTGCGATGGGGACAGGGACTGACGTAGCGATGGAAAGCGCAGGCATCACGCTCGTCAAAGGCGACCTGCGCGGCCTCGTGCGCGCCCGCAACCTGAGCCGGGCCACGATGCGCAACATCCGGCAGAATCTTTTCTTCGCCTTTGTTTACAATGCGCTCGGCATTCCGCTCGCGGCAGGCGTGCTCTATCCGGTCTTCGGATTACTGCTCAGTCCGATGATTGCGAGCGCGGCGATGACTTTCAGTTCGGTGTCGGTGATCAGCAATGCGCTGCGGTTGAGAGCATTGCGAATATGAAGCGCAGGCGGCAACAGAGTTAATCAATCGTCGGAATGTTCTTCCTTTTGCGTCGGCGTTATTGGCGGCATCAGCAGACGATATTCCTTCTGTTTTACAGCCAGATCAGGGCTGAGTCCTGTCAGTTGGCCTTTCAGCAGGGTAATTTCTGCCAGCAATTCCTTCAGGCGCGCTGCCATGTTAGCAGCGAATGCTGGAAGATGTTCAGTTTGGCGTGCCTGCATTATAACTGATCTGATAGGTTCAGACTTGGGCTGTAGCTGTGGCAACTCTATTGTTTCCTCTCAGAGAGTCTGGCAAATACTTCTCTCTCGTAAGCAACAATGAAAGCTGTCGTGTTTCCTTGGTTATACTGGTCACGCTGAGCCGGATCCGTGTAGTTCGGATGCCAGTACCCCAGATTGTGAAGGACTTCGTGAGCGATCTTCGCAGCCCAAAAAGCAGGATTGTTGAAATCTGGTTCGCCTGACACCATCCTGTCAGAGTTGAGGCGGATATATAGAAAACCAGCAGGGGGGTTGAGGCGGGAAAGTTGTTGCAGATTATCCGAATAAAAATCAAGGTAGCTGCCCCCCCACCAGACATTTCCAGAATATTGGGAAATGACCAGAAGTGCCGGGTCCCCTGAGCTGGTTGAGAGGGCATGGTGGAGGTATTGCTTGAACGCACCGACAGATTCCGGTTTTGCTCGTCGTTGCAGGTAGCGTGCATATTCGGGCGTATAAACCTTATTACCAAAGACATCCTGGACCGGAGTATCACCGATAAGCTCATACATCTCCGGCATTGGCGGCGGAGTTACCGTTGAGGTTTCGATTGATTTTCGGATACTTAAATCATCAAGCGCAACTTCAATGAACAATCTGGCGGCGTTCAGAATAGTCTGCCTTGCCTGCTCAGAAAAAGCCGGATCAACTTGTATTGCGAGCTTCGTGCCAGCGGCCTGATTCTCAAAAACAGGAGCCTCGGCGGTCAAATCACGAAGTGCGAGGAGTTTACTGATTTTGCTCGCGAGCTGTTCATTTTTTTCATCATATGCCCCTCGGTCTTCAAGACTGTCAAGAACATTAAGGATTTTAATTTCGGACTCTAGACTGCGACGAACTTCGGCAGTTATTAGTCCGGTAAAACGTTGCTGGGTCCACAGCCAGTCAGGAACTCTGTAGGAATAGCGCGCATTCAGGCTCTGGGCAGAAGCATTCGCCGAACAAAGAATCAAGGTCGCATAGCAGGCGAGAAGGGCACTGTAAAATTTGATCTGCTTCATGCATTCCTCCTTATTTTCAGAAACATTGTCTTCCAATCAGGCTACAGGCAAGGTTCCGTATTCCGGATGTGTGACACTCTGGCCTGACCTGTCGAATTGCCTGAAAGCTGGGTTTCTACTTTTGCCTGTAATGCAGCTATCTGCATTGCCCGCTCAGCCCGTCACCGTTAAGCTGATCGAAGATCGCCGCGAGCACGAGCATATCTGCCGTCCGGTTTTCCGTGATGGCTGAACGCGCTTGCGCGAGCAGGTCGCGCAGCGGGGAATCGCTTGTCAGGGTGATGCCGCTTGAAAGTGTGACGGGCAGAAACTGCGCGCCGGACAGTTCAAGCGGGCTGTTGAGGGCAGTGATGTTGCTGCCTTCGGCAAGCAGGGCGAGCTGTGCGGCGACGTAGCCGCGATTGAGCTGCTGCACGGCGCTGCGGCCTCCGCGCAGGGCGAGCAGAATCGTCGTGGTCTGATCGGTGCTGACGGGGTTGTTGTAATTCGCTCCGCCGACGATGACTGAGCCATTCGGGATGTTGCCCGGATAAAGCTGCCACCAGTCGGGTGAGCGGAAGCAGACACGCAGGCCGCTCGGCGTGTCTGCGATTCTGAAGATCATCGCATCGCTGTCGTTATTGGTTGCGCCGGTTTTCTGAAAGGCCTGCGGCGTGACCGGATAATCGGGCGATCTGGTGAAGCCGGTGACGTAAGCGTTATTGAAGCGGTCAAGGCCAATTGAGAAGCCCCATTCATCCTGACTGCCGCCGAGGTAAGTTGAATAGATGAACGCCCGGCCATTCGCGGTCAGTTTCACGACGAAAGCGTCGCCTGAGGAACCGGGGATGGAACCGGTCGGCGGGCCTCCGTAAGTGGCCTGCACCGGGCGGAAGGTCGGAAAGTCAGATGAAGTGGTCTGCCCTGTGACATAAGCGTGACCGGCAGCGTCAACCCTGACGCCGGTGGCGCTCTCATCGCCGCTGCCGCCCAGATAGGTTGACCAGATCAGCGCCGTGCCTGACGGATTGAGCTTCGTAATGAAGGCATCCTCGAAGAAGTTCACGCCGCTGCCACCGCCTGAATGCGGTTGCAGGGCATTTCTGGTCGGAAAGTCAGGCGAGGAGGTCGTCCCGACGATATAGGCATTGCTGGCGCTGTCTACTGCAATGCCGTTGCCGGAGTCAGGGCCGCTGCCGCCAAGATAAGTTGAGTAAATCAGATTCGATCCGGCGGCATTGAGCCGGGCGACAAAACCGTCCAGCCCACCCCCGGCATTGTCAGGCTGAAATGCATTTCTGGTCGGCAGGTCTGTCGAAGCCGTATAGCCGGCGATCAGGGCGCTGCCGCCCGCATCTACGGCCAGTCCCCACGCAATCTCCAGATCGCTGCCGCCGTACAAGGTGGAGTAAACGAGCGCCGTGCCTGTCGCATTGATTTTGGTAATGAAGGCTTCAGGGCAGGCCTGCGGATCGCCGAAATCGCAGACGCCGACGTGAAAGGTGGTTTGAAACGCGCCCGGCGTGACCGGAAAATCGCTGGCCTGCGTAAAACCGGCGATGTAGGCATTGCCCTGGCCGTCAACCGCGATTCCATTGGGCTGATCGCCATCATTGGGGCTGAGCGTGGTGCTGCCGCCCAGATAGGTTGAATAAACCAGCGCGCTGCCAGTGGCATTCAGTTTCGTCACAAAGCAATCAATCACACCGCCGCCATAAGCTCCCTGAATGGCGTTGCGGGTCGGGAAATCGCGTGAACTGGTAAAGCCGGTCACATAAGCCGAACCATTCCGATCCACCGCAATGCTCAACCCGATATCATCATCCAGGCCGCCGAGGTAGGTTGACCAGATCAGCGCCGTCCCTTCAGGGTTGAGCTTCGCCACAAAGGCGTCTCCGGTCTGAAAAATCCCGGAGCCGTGATTGACGGGCTGGATCGGTGCGACAGTCGGAAAGTCAGTCGAGTTGGTCGAGCCGGTCACGTAAGCATTGCCTGCCGCGTCAACTGCAATCCCGACACCGAACGGGAGCGGCCCGTTATCATCGCTGCTGCCGCCGAGATAAGTTGAGTAAACCAGCACCGGGTCAATCACGAGCGGCAGCGCCGGGTCATACTTTTCAACCGCAAAGCCGACTTCATTACTGTCTGTCTGGATGTAGCGGCCCGCAATGTTTTGCCTGACGCCTGCGGTTTCCTGATAAATGACGGGCCTGTGCTGCCTGACTTCACCTGTCGCGGTGCGCAGCCGCAGACTGCCGTCAGCGTCAATGATCATCCGGCTGAGGCCGTCAAACTGTAGCCGGATGCGGTGCGGATCAGCGCCGGGTGACACGATGAAATCGTATTCAAGCTGCTGCTGATTGCCGTAATAAACCAGATCAATGCCCGGATACACACTGCTGTACTGCACCCTGGCGTAATGCGCGACATCGGTGCGCCACTGCTGCGGATCGTTGCCGATGAAGTAATTGCTGCGGCCCGGCTGCGGTTCGAGGCCGGTCATCTGCGGCGCGGGGTCTGCGCCCTGCAATTTCATGCGCAGCACGGCGCGGGCGTTCTGTTCACTTCGTTCGGGCTGCGGTTTGCGCCGGGGCTGAGGACGCTTTTGAGGAGGAGAAACCGCCGGACGATTCAGTGACAGAACAGCTTCACCAGGTGTGAGGAAAAGGCTGTAACCGTGCCCGCGCGAGATGAAGCGGGCCTGACGATCAGTCTGCCCCTGACTGGCTTCAAAGCTGAGCGGCAGTCTGCCGTAAGCTTCTTTGATTCTGGTCTGCGTCGCCTGATCGGGTTTGGTCAGGGCTGGCGCACTGGCAACTGCTGACTGAGCGATAACCGGGCCTGGCTGATGATGAACGGCTGACCGCTGCCACAGGTAAACAGACAGTAAGATCAGAACAGTCAGCATCAATGCCAGGCCCGGACGGGCTGAGTGTTTTGCAATCACGGCTGAGGTTTTCATCGAATCTTCTCCTTGACTCTGGACGAACAGTTACAGACAAGGCCTGCCGATGGTCAGTCGTTCAGATCACATCTGCAACTTTCGCCGGATTTATAAAAGAATTCTTTGAGGGCGCCGTTAGTTTCTTGTCCACAATGCCCGTAGCCCTGATTCAGGACAGGCGGGCATTGCGCATCAACATTTGCAGCAGCCTGACTGTCCCGGCAAACACGGCGGCAGACAAGGCATCAAATAACACCAGTGTCCAGGCTTCATCGTTTAGCAGGTTGATAACCAATCCACACAGGAAGCATAGCCCAATCAGGGTTGCGCGCCGCAATTGTATAGAACTGATGTGACAGATGAGGAAGCCGATAATGACCCCACAAAGAGGTGACCAGAATTCTATGGTAATAAACATGGCAGTTCCTCAGGTTGTGGCAATGTCAGGGGCTGCTCCGGCAGATCTTTTACCTGGTTGAGCGGCCATTGACATTGCAGTATCAGCACTGGCATTGCTGTTGCTGGTTACAGTATTTTCCAGCGAGGCCGGGGCCTGCCCTGCGTCTATTGTATCGCTTGAAAATAGCTGAACCGCACCGGGCATTTGCGGCGAAGCGGCAGACAGCGTGACTGTGACTAAGGGTTGTTGCAGGACTCCTTCGATTTCGATGACAATGCGCATGTGTCCCTCCTTAGCTGTTGAGAATGGCATAGCGGCCTTCAAAAGTGACCATTACGCCGGTCAGATTTTTGACTGTGATCCAGTATGTGCACTGGTTGGGGATCGTTCGTCCGACAGCAACTTCCCAGGTTATCTGAGGGACTCCAACCTTCGAGGATACTGGCACCATATACCAGATGATATGGAGGTTGGCTGGCCAGCCGGAAGTAGTCCAGCGATTGGTCTGGTTAGGTGCAAGTGTGCCGGTAAACTGAACTGAGGTTGTCATGAATTTCTCCTGTAATCAGCTTAATATCTGCTGAGGATGGCATATCTTCCTTCGAAGTTTATCTGACTTGCAGTCAGGTTCGTGATGGTAATCCAGTACGTGACGTACTCGGCTGAGGTGCGTTCGACCTGTACATTCCAGGTGACCTGAGGCCCGCCCTGCTGTAGCGTGGTCGGCATCACCGTCCAGATTACATGCCAGGTGGCAGGCCAGTTATGGGTAGCCCATTGGTGGCTTGCCCCGGAGGGCAGCGAATCAGTCCACTGCACACCACAAACGGGATTCACAAGCCAGCCATCTGCCGGAATCTCCCATACCCCGCGATTTCTCAGAGCGGCGCGCAACACACGCGCGTGTGGATGGAAAAGTAAATCGGCCACGAGTGCGTTCGGCAATCCATTTGAGAAGGAGGCCCAAGTCGCGCCGCCATCCAGCGATTGATAGACTCCAAGGTCGGCTGCCACCCACACCCGATTGCTGTTCGCAGGATCAACTTCTACGGCATTCATCGGCAGGCTGGGTAATCCCGCGGATCTGTCCTTCCATGAACCACCGCCATTATCGGTACGAAAGACGCGTCCCCCGCCTGTCATCGTAGAAGTAATCCAGATTTGATTGAGATTGCCTGCATCAACAAAGATATCGCTGATCCAGGCACCCGGGCGCGGACTGGGCAGTTCTGTAGCGGCTGACCAGGCGGCTCCCGACCAGATGAGGCGGTAAAGTTTTCCCAGTATCGTGCCAATGAAGACGGTGTCTGGATTCGGAATGTACATGGCGCTGGCCACCTGACTGGCAGGCAAGGCGATTTCTGTCCAGTTACTGCCGTTATTACGCGAAACGAAAACGCTTTGCCCGGCTTGCGCGACTGTGCTGTTATTCACCTCCATTGGCGGATAGAAAAGGCATTTATATCCCTCTGGTGTGTTTGGGCCGATCCAGTTGAAAGAGCCAAAGTTGCCTCTGACAGTGGATCGTTCCAGGCCCATGTTATAGAAGGAATGGAAAACAGTGTTGGGATCATCTCGATTGACACCGCAATCACCACCATCACCATCTGCAATGTGATCCCAGTTCCGACCGCCGGTATAACGGATGGAACCGTTGTCCTGCGTGCCTCCCATCAGCCAGCGGGATGAGCCATAATCCTGGGCGATATATTCGAGTTCGGTAATTCCCAGGCCATTGTTAAGCGACTTCCAACTCGTCCCCCGATCAGGTGAAGTGAACAATCCTCCATCATTACCAACATAGATGATGTTGGCATTCGCGGGGTCAATTGCAATTGCGTGCTGGTCAGGATGGATGTCGTCACCATCCTTGTTGGAGATCATCACCCAGTTCCAGGTCGTGCCAGTGAGTGTTCCCCGATATGCTTCGATTGCGCCCAGATAAATTTGTGCATCCGTATCGGGGGAAACAGCCAGAAACCAGTCATACCTGGATTGTGTTGTTATCACTTTTGCTGGCAGTGGAACAGCCGTGAATGCTCCGCCCGCAGTTGTGCGTCGCCAAAGGTAAGGCGTGGGCATTTTATGAGTGGCATCGCCGGGGATCGGAATCCTTGGATCCCCTGCGCCAAAGGCGTAAGCCACAGCAGGGTTCGAACGTGAAATATCCACAGCCAGGCGTTCGAATGTTTCTGGTGCACCGGGCAGGGGTACTTTGACCCAGCTTGTACCGCCGTTCGTGGAACGATAGAGGCCGTCCGTGCAGGCCGCAAGAATCTCAGCATTGGCTCCGCCTGCCGAGTGCATGCTCAGATCCCAGCAACGACTGGTGCGACTTTGTATCCAGCTCGCCCCGCCGTCGTTGGACACGTAAATGCCACCGGTGGTTGCGGCCAGCAAATGATTACTGTTTGCACGATCAACCAGGAGATCAAAAAAGCCCTGACCAACGAAAGGCGAAGAAGCCAGAACCGCCCAGGTCGTTCCGCCATCATTTGAGCGCAGCACTCCCGCTCCTAGATGGGAGTAGAAATTACCTTCACCTGTACCACAGTACACAATGCCGGGTGAGGCCGGGTTGAAGGCCAGCGCACCGACGGTCAGCGTTGGCATATAGTCCGTGCGCGGTGTCCATGTCGCGCCGCGATCCCTGCTTTCCCAAACTCCGCCACCTGCAGAGCCGCACAACAAGTGACTGGAGTTGGAAGGATCAATCGCAATAGCGGCGACACGTCCTGAAACAGTCACACGGCTGTCGCCGTAAGTTTGCCCATTGAGGATCATGGTGGGGCCGAGAAATCGCCATTGAGGTCCCGTTCCTGCTGGCGGGCCGAGTTGGCCCGGCGCTTGTTGCAAGTCAGCACGCAATTCCATTGCCGCATCAATGTAAGCCTGGGCGAATTGCATCAGCTCGCGGGCTTTCTTTGCCTTGTTGCCTTTGGTCGTTTTTCGCAGGAGCGCGTCAGCCGGTTGATTCGTGTCAGCTTTGACCAGCCCGCGCGCGCTATTGAACAAGGCCAATCGTTGAAGGGCTTTTCCCCCCGGTGGTCTGATACCTTTGGGTTTCGCTCCGCGGACGCCACCCGCGACAGGCTGATCAATATTTTCATCTTTCGGCCCTTTCATCTGAGGACCCTCCTTTCTGATTTGATAACGACTCCGGGAGATCCTGTTCTGGTGTGACAGACTGGGGGTCAGATTCCGATTCCTCATTTTGTGGAAGGCGGGATCTTTCGAATTGCCGAAGGCGTTCAGCAGCTTTGTTCAGGTGCTCTTCCTGAGGTCGCTCTTTCCTGCTTCTGGTCACAATAAAATTTCCTTTCGCGCTAAACAGGACAAACTGAGACTGGCACGCAGATAATCGTCATCGTGATAGTTAATGAGAACCTGTGCCTGATCGCTGGTTGCTCAGTAATCAGCGAGATTATTGTCAGCATCAAAAGTCAGTTACTGCTGAAGGTTCCTGAAGCTTTTCCAGCCCCACCTTGTAGGTTTCCAGCTTGTGGGCGTAACCGATGTCATGCCATTTGAACCCCCCGTTGACTTTCACCTCTTTGCCAACGTGTTTGTACAGCGGCGGTAGTGGAAGTTGCGGGACGAAGTCCATGTGGTTGACGATGCGGTAGCAGGTGCTGACCGCCTGATCGAAGTGGCCAGCAAATACCGGCCCGCCAGCCCGCGGCCCGGCGAAACTCCACATTTCCGGCTGGTAGTTCAACCCGGCATTTCTGGCGATGTCATAACAACATAGTTCTGTCAGCGCGCCGCCCAGACTGTGACCAGTTACGATCACGCGTTGCGCGCTCTGACCCTCACCTTTAAGCAGCGTGAATATGCTCTTGCGGAAATATTCATAGATGAGCAGAAAACCGGAATGAACCAGACCTGCGTCGTTATCATGAGGAAAAGATACGGGGATCGCATCAATATTACCGAGCCACTCCTGGATGTTTCCGGTTCCGTGAAAAGCCACGATGGCTGCGTGCTGATCAGCATTCAGGGCGACCAGACCCATAATGCGGCTTTCAGCCAGGACCGCATCAGCCATCGCCTGCTGATGCGGGGCCTGCTGTGCCACTTCTCTTTCAGTCACGGCCAGCAGAGGCTCTTCCCGGCTGGCCTGAATCTTGCCGACCAGGCGGTATCCATCGGGTAAATCAGGCTCCCCCGGAGGATTGCTGGAGATCAGACTGGCGGATCTGACTGCCTTGTAAAGGACATTAATTGCAAAGTCACGATCAAAAGGCTTTGAGGCAGTTACTTTGGATTTCATTTGCTATCCTCCTTGACTCTGGACGAACAGTTACAGACAAGGCCTGCTTACACGCCGCAGGGCAGAGCAGGTCATCAGCGATTACTGCGGCTGCTGAATGAATCGTTCAGTAACAGGTATTGAAATGCGACGAAACATTTCACGTCAGGTGAAACTTTTTTTCTGCTCAGTTTTCGGGGACGGCTGAAGTCCAGGTGACAGGAAACTTTTGCGGGCGATGCCAGTGATGACTGAATCATCCGGCAGATTGCCGCGATAAAGTTGCTGCCAGCCGGGCGAGCGAAAGCGAACTCTTTGCCTGGCGGCTTTCGACTGCTGCTGATTGCTGGCAGTGTGAACTGGTCGTCCTTTACGGGGCTGGTGCAGGGGCTGAGGACGCTTGTGATTCCGGCGTGCTGACGGGCTGTGCTGAATCACCGCTGCTTCGCTTTGTCCCTGAATGAAGCCGTCATGTCCGACTGAATACCTGCCGACCTGTCTGCCGTGCCACTGCGGGCAGGTTTCATGATTCAGCGGTAACTGGCTGTAAGACTCTCTGATTCCGGTGCTCATCAAACCGGTTCATGGGGCTTTCCACAGAGAACAGGCCCGCCTGTGCCTGAGCAAATCAGTGCTGTTCGTGATGGTGTATCGCTGCTCAGGTATCGGGATTCTGTTTTTTTGCTTTTTCACTGATATAAGCGTCTGAGAGGCAAAACATTTCATGTCCGGCAGAATTTTTTTTCAGCGGGCGCTCAAATTCCGCCGGAGCCGAATCCTGAGGCTGGCTGTCAGATTGTCAATCCTGCCTGTTTGAAAGACAGGTTTATATTTATAATCTCCCCGCCCTTCACGCTTCACGAACATAAACGAAATCAAGTCGTGCCCCTGACTATGAATAACCGTGAACTGACTGAAGATTCCCTCAATCTTTTTCTGAAGTGGATTGCCCCTGATCCCGACTCAGCGGGAAACAGCTATGAGGCCATTCGCCGCCGTCTGATTGCGCTGTTTGTCAGGCGGGGCTGCGCGTGTTCAGAGGATCTGGCTGACGAAACGATTGACCGCGTGATTGGTCGCCTGCCCGCCATGATTGATTCCTTCACCGGCGATCCTGTGGCCTACCTTCTGACGGTGGCTCATCATCTGCACCTCGAATATGTGAAACGACAGCCTGTTCCGCTGCCCAGGACGCTTTTGTCAGAGCAGGACACGGCCAGAGAGGAGGAGCAGTCTTACGAATGCCTTGAGAAGTGCCTGAAGACACTGACGCCGAACAATCAGAAACTGGTGATCGCCTATTATCAGCAGGAAAAGAAAGCCAGAATTGACTTCCGCAAAAAACTGGCCAGGCAGACAGGGATTGCCGTCAACGCATTGAGAATCAGAATGCACCGCACCCGCGAACATCTTCAGAAATGCATTCTGGAATGCCTCAGTGAACAATCGTCATGAAATGAAACCGGGTTTCCGCCCTTATATGGGTGAAGGCGCAGATCACCTGCAAAGGGAATATCAATGACCTTCAACGAGGAAGAAGAACGAGAGATCAGAAATTACCTTCTCAGCGATCCGGCACAGGGCAATGAGCTGGTGGAAATACGCCTGCTCAGGGATGACGATTTTGAGAGGCAGGTGTGTCTCGTTGAGGATGAACTGATTGAGGATTACCTGCTTGACAGGCTCACGCCTGATGAACGGAAGCTGTTCAGGAAAAACTTCCTTGCGACGCCTGAGCGCAGGCGGAAACTGGTGCTGTTAAAGGGACTCATCAAATATGCCGACAGCAACAGACCAAAGACCGCATTCCGGCATGAAATGTGGCTTTGGCTGACCACGCTGTTTTTTCGCTGGCGCGTGCTGGCCGTAACGGTTCTCCTGCTGGGAATCGGGACGGCGGCCTGGTGGCTGATGTTTTACCAGTCTGATCTGGCGCGCGGTGTCGTGGCTCTCAGACAGGCTTTTCCGAGGCCGCTGGAATCACGCATTTCCGGTTTCGGTTATGGCTCGTGGTCGAGAATGCGCGGAGCGACGCAGGGGACGACGGACTATGTGGCGCGTGATCGCGCGGAAAGATTGCTGCTTGACGCGGCACAACAGCATCCGGGCGCGAAAACCTGGCAGGCCCTGGGCTGGCTTTATCTCACTCGCGGCGAATTCGACAAGGCCAGAGAACAGTTTGAGGCTGCGCTGAAAGTCGCCGCAGAGGATGCCAGACTGCATAACGATCTTGGTGTCACGCTGTTTGAAAAGGCCAGGGTCACAGCTCAGCCGGAGAATGCCGGGCAGGAGCTTGAATTGTTCGGGCGAGCGCTGGAACACTTCAACAGGGCGCTGGAACTGAACAGTTCGCTGCCGGAAGCCCGCTTCAATCGCGCGCTGCTGTACGAGAGCATGCATCTGTTGCCGCAGGCGCGGGCAGACTGGCAAAAGTATCTTGAGCAGGATTCAAATTCGCAGTGGGCGGAAGAAGCAAGGCTGAAACTCAGGCTGCTGGAAGAGCAGCAGCAGAAGACCTCGCAGAATCAGGGCCGGGCTTTTCAGGACTTTCTCAATGCTGCCGGAACCGGAGACAACGGAGCCGTCTGGAAAGCCCTGAGCCAGAGTCGCGCCCGCACCGGCAACACCATCGTCGAACGCCTGCTCGATTCATTTCTTGAACTGTCAGCACAGAACCGGCTGACCGAAGCCGGGCAGCAACTGCGCCTGTTATCACTGGCAGGAGATATTGAGGAACAAAAAACGGGTGACCGGTTCACCGCTGATCTGGCCCGGTTCTACGCGCGTCTGAATCCCGGCCAGCGCGTACTGGTTACTCAGGCTCGCGGACTGATGAAACAGGCTGGCGAATTTTATAACCGCTCTGAACTGGAAAGGGCGATCACGCTCTATTCAGAGGCCGAAAATCTGTTTGAGCGCGCATCTGATGACGGTGAAGCCATCCGGGCCAGAAGCTGGGCGGGCTACTGCTATGTGCGGATTCCCGATCAGCCGCGCAGCCTTGCGCTCTTTGAACCGCTCTCCCGCGTTTGTGAAGAGCGCGGTTATCAGTGGCTGCTCGCGCAATCACTCAATGCCATTGCCGATGTGCGGGACAGCTTCAGCGAGTATTCCAGGGCGCTCGAATATGTCGCACGTTCTTTTCAGGTTGCCGCCCGGATCGAGGATTCAGGCGGCATGCTCAGAAACCTGATCGAACAGGCCTCGATTCATATTCGCCTGGGCAATTACCAGCAGGCGCTTGGTGACGGGTTGCGCGCTTTCGAACTGACCAGGGATTTTGTTCCTGACCCGAAGCAGATCTGGCCGCTGTATTACGAACTGGCGCTTGATTTCTGTCATCTCGGTCTTGACGGTGCGGCGCTCGAATTCCAGCAGGAAGCTTTGCGGCTGGCGCTTGAGTCAGGTCTGCCTTTGATCATTTCGCGTTCCTATGCGCGGCTGGGAATGATTCACCAGCGATTGCATCACAACGACGAAGCAATCAGGAACGGGCAACTGGCACTCGAAGAAGGAAGAAAGATCAGCAGTGAGGCCAGCCGACTCAATATGGAAGCCAGTTCGCTGCTGCAACTCGCAGACCTGTACCTGCAGCAGCGAGAGTTCAGTGAAGCGGTCGCCTGTTATGACCAGGCGATTTCGCTTTATGAAAGACCGGGACTTCATACTTACCTGTATCGCGCGCACAGCGGCAAACTGCACGCCCTGGTTGAACTCGGGCAGGACGAAAACGCAGAGAAGGAATTGAAGACTGCCCTCGACCTCTATGAACAGTATCGCGCCAGAATCATTGAGGAAGAGTACCGCAACAGCTTTTTCGATGCCGGACAGAATTTGTACGATGCGGCGATTGATTTCGCATATTCACGCCGACACGACGAGCAGCGGGCATTTCAGTACGCCGAAGACAGTCGCGCCCGGTCGCTGCTTGATCTGGCCACCGTCGGAGCGAAGATGACGCAGCGGCAGGGAGAGCCTGAAATCGTGCTGCCCGAAGTCGCAAAGCCGCTGCCATTGGCTGCAATTCAGGCGCAGTTGCCCGAACAGGTTCAGGTTTTGCAGTACGCTGCGCTCGAACACAAAACGATCATCTGGGTCATCTCCTGTATCGGGTTTGCCAGCCGCGAAATAAAGATCGAACAGGCCGAACTCGACAGCAGGGTAAAGGAGTACCTGCGGACAGCAGCACAGCCGGACGGGGATGCCGGAGCAGAAATCACGGACTATGCAAAGCAGTTGTACAAAATCCTGATCAGCCCGGTGGAATCATTGCTGGATCGGCAGAAGCAGCTTTGCATTATTCCCGACGGGATTCTCAATTACCTGCCGTACAGTGCGCTGGTTTCACCCGTTTCCGGCAGGCATCTGATTGAGGACTTCGTTCTCACTGTCGCTCCCAGTGCCAGCCTCTTTCTTTTCTGTTCTGATCTCGCCCGGCAAAAAGAGAAGATCGCAGAAGAAAGTTTATTGGCCGTCGGCAATCCGCGCTTTGATCACAGCCGGTTTCCGTCACTGCCTGATCTGCCCTCGGCTGGCAGAGAAGCCGAAGCCGTGGCCGCCTGCTATCAGGCGCAGCCTCCGCTGACCGGCACAGGAGCGACGGAAAGGGAAGTCAGAAACAGACTCAGTGATTCAGCCGTGATCCATCTGGCCGCGCATACGGTCATTGATGAACGCTCTCCGCTGCGTTCGAGGCTGCTGCTGGCCCCGGAGCCTGAGCAGGCCGCGCACCCCGAATTCAACGGCCTGCTGGAAGCTTTCGAAATTTATCAGTTGAAACTGAGCCGGACGCGACTGGTCGTGCTGTCATCCTGTCAGAGCGGGATCGAGCGCGCCTGGCGCGGTGAAGGAGCCATCAGCATGGCCCGGCCCTTCATCGCCGCCGGAGTGCCGCTCGTCGTGGCGAGCCTCTGGCCGGTCGAGTCCGAAGCGACAGCCGAACTGATGACCAGCTTTCACCGTCATCGCAGACAGCAGCATCTCTCAACCGCCGCCGCCCTGAGACTTGCTCAACTGGATTTACTCAGCAGTTCCGCGCCCCTTCGCCGACGCCCGTATCAGTGGGCGTCATTCATCGTCATCGGTGGATACGCCAGATTCTGAAAACATACTGAGAAATGAGTATGTCAACCAGTTCACCGTTGCAAAACAACACGCAGATACGGTGGATCTGATGCCCTTGTCAGAAAGATAAAATGCCTTTGCTGGCTGTCCCTTGTTGTAGAATCACCCGGAAACTCAGAGAGCAGTAACAATGATTCAGCATCACAATGAGCAGCACATGAGTTGCGAAAAATGCGGCGATGCAAACGTCCGCGAATATGAACAGTATTTTTTTACCGAAATCGGCGTGCCTGCTGAAAGGGGGCACGTCCGGTTATGCGTGAAATGCGCGCGCGCCGAACGTCGCTCGATTCGCGCGGCGCAGGCTGAGCAGCTTCGCGCTCATCAGTTGGCAGACGATCAGCAGATCACGCGTGAGGAACTGATTGCGACGATGGATCGGTTCTGGGCTGAGAGCGGCGCGGGCGAAATCTGCGGGCGGTGTCACGCGCAGGGAACCGGGTGCTGTCCGCCGATGTGTCGTCATCTCGGCGCTGAAGGTTGTCTGAAAAAAAATGTCTTCTGCACGGGCTTTGTTTGCAGCGCGCTGCTCAATGCCATTTCAGAATGCGATCCTGAAACGGGGCGGCTGCTGAAGTGGATGAAGTGGTATCCGGGTTCGGCTGAATTTCGCCTCTACGAAATGGTCACGCGCGTGCCGCCGGTTGATCGTGAGCGGACGCGCCCGCTCGCACTGCCGGTGCTTTATCCGGGGCCGCTCAGACTTTCGGGCGCGCAGATCAGAGAACAACTGCTGAACATGGCTGACGAAGTGCTGGAAATCAGGCGGCGCTGGAATCAGCTTGAACAGCGGCCTTTTGCAGAGGCTGAATCAGCCGCGACATAAAACCTTCCTTTTTTCCTGCCTCAGACCTCATCTGACGGATTTTATCTCAAGGCTTCAGGACAGACCGGAAGAGAGAGAACGGAACAAACGGAAAATTTCAGGCTGGACTCTGTCTGCTTTCCGTCTGTTTCGTTATTTCCGTTTATTCCGTTCTCTCTCTTCCGGTCTGTCTTAATGCGGTTGTGCGCCAGTGAAACTTTTCCGGCTGAGTTAATGGACTTGCGGAGCCATTGGTTATTTCTGCTTTCAGCAGGGTGAAATCCAGAGAACCCCTGCTGCCATCACATCACCAGACTGCCGCGCCAGGTCAGGGTCGCAGGGCCGGACAGCCGCGGCGCAGCCGGAAGAGCCAACCCAGGGAGTAAGACACTCATGACGCAGAAAAAAATGAACAATCAACTGATGCGATTCGTGACGCTGATGCTGGCTGTGTTGCTGTGCCAGCCGACAACGCTGCCGCTGCTGGCGCAATCATCGGGCAGTGCGCTCAATGCGACGATTGTCACGGTGGCCGGTGGCGGACTCGCGGCTAATGTGGCAGCGAAGCAGGCTCCGGTGATGAGTCCGACGGCGGTGCTGGCCGACCCGGCGCGGCGCGGATTTTATGTGCTTGATGGCGGCACTTCGCTCAACGATCTGGCGAATTATGGTTATGTGGTGCGCTTCGTCAACACCAGTGCGCAGGCCGTGACCATCGGTTCCGTGACCATCGAAGCGGGCGCCATCGGACGCATCGCGGGCGGTGGCAGCGCCGACAGCGATGATGTGCCGGCTGGTCTGATCATCCTCGACAGTGTTCCGGCGATGGCGATTGAACCTGATGGCAGCGCGCTTTACCTGCTGACGCCGCTGCGCAATTCAGTGCGCGCCGTCAATGTCAGCACGCAGAATGTCACGGTCGCGGGCCGCACGATTGCGCCGGGCGCAGTGACGACTGTGGCGAGCAGCAGCGAAATGACCAACGGGCGCGGGCTGGCGATTCATCCGACCACGCACGAAATTTATTACATCGGCGGGCAGTCCTCATCGAACATCGTCTACAAGGTCGGCCCTGGCGGAGTGGATCAGGTGATTGCCGGAGGCGGCACTCCGCTCGGCGATGTCAACGGCGGCCCGGCCAACCAGGCCAAACTGGTCAATGCCACCGGACTTGCCTTTGATGCGAGCGGCAATCTTTACATTTCCGAAGGCGGAACCACGCGCACATCACCTGGCCGCATTCGCAGGGTGGATGCCACGCTGAGCATCTTTACAACGTATTCCGGGCTGCTCTTTCCGCTCGGCATTACGGTCGGGCCGGACGGCAATCTTTACACCGCGCAGGGCAATGCTCAGAACATCGTGAAGCTGACGCCGGGCGGCGCGATGACCGTCGTTGGCGGGACGCAGGACATTACGGTTTGCGATATGACTGTCAGCGCCTGCGGTGACGGCGCGCTGGCGACCACCGCCGGATTCAGCCTGCCGGGCAGCACTGACGGTTACAACCTGACGCTCGGCGCTGATGCGGGCGGCGTCTATGTGCCCGATTTCAGAAACAAGCGGGTGCGTTACATCAACCTCGGCAACAGTTCGGTGACGCTGCTCGGCACGCAGATTGGTGCAAAGCAGATCAACACCATCGTCGGCAGCGGCCTGCCTGAACCGTATGACAATTCACCGGCAACGGCAGCGGAACTGAATCTGCCGACCAGCGCGGTTGCCGATGCGAGCGGCAACCTGTTCATCAGCGAACGCAGTGGCAGCAGCCGCCTGCGCTTTGTCAATCGCGGCGCTCAGGCTGTGACGCTGTTTGCCGGAACCGAATGGGCGCGCACGGTGCCTGCCGGTCAGGTCGTCACGCTCAACGATCAGACCGATCTCGGCAAAAGCGATGACCGCATCACCACCAATACCTTCAGCAAGCCGCAGGGCATGGCTTACACAGGCCAGGGCATTCTGATTGCCGATTCAGAAAACGGCGTGCGTTATCCCAGCCCGACTTCAGGGCAGCGGGCCGGGGGCGTGTCGTTCCTGAATCTTTCATCTTCGGATGTGACCTTCTATCCGAATTCAACCGCGCCGGTCGTCGTGCCGCCGGGAATGGTCAGGCGCATTGCCGGACTGCCGGTGGGCAACCGCGCACCAGCGAGCATCGGTGACGGCGGCCCGGCGAGCGATGCCATTATCTTTCCGCGTGACGTTGATGTTGACGCGCAGGGCAACATTTACATCGCTGATAAATGGAACCGGGCAATTCGCAAAATCAACCTCAGCACGGGCGTCATCAGCAGCGTGCAGGGAACGCTGACCGAAGGCGGCGACGTGGCGGCATTGCAGACGGGTTACGCCATCGGCCTGGCCTTTGATCGCAGCGGACGGCTGCTGATTGCCGACACGACGAATCATCGTGTGCTGCGGCAGCGCGCCGCGGGCGGGACGCTTTATGATGTCATCGCGCAGGGCACTGATTCACCGAACGGTTTCAGCGTGCTTGGTTTCCCGCTCGATGTGACGGCTGATGCGGCGGGCCGCGTCTTTGTGCTGAGCGGCGGCACGCAGCAGGTGATTCAGATCAACACCGATGGCACGGTCGTGCCGATGGCCGGAAAGCTGAACAATTACGGCGGCAACTATTCAGGCGACGGCGGCCCGGCGAAGGACGCGAACCTGAATGTGATGCTCCCGAATCGTCAGCCCGGCGATGCGCGCAGCACCTACAATCCGCCGTTTACGGCCAGCATCACGACGCTTGCCAATGGCGACCTGCTTTTTGCCGATTCAGAAAATCACCGCGTTCGCCAGTTGCAGATCAGCGCCGTGCAGAATCAGCCGCCGGTGATTGCCGCAATCAGCGATCAGACTGTGGCTGAAGGCGCGAGCGCGCAGGTTAACGTGCAGGTCAGCGATCCTGACAACAACCCTGTGACGCTGACGATGAGCGGCGCGCCTGCATTCGTCACGCTCGGCGCACTCAATAACGGCACGGCTGCGATGACGATCAGCCCCGATTACACGCAAAGCGGCGTGTACAACATCACGCTCAACGCCAGTGACGGAGCGTTGTCAGCCACCCGCACCTTCAAACTGACCGTGACCGACACGAACCGCAAACCGGTCGTGACGGCCAGCACGATTGCAACGCCGGTGCAGGCCACTTCAGCGAGCGGCGCAAGCGTCAGTCTGAGCGGCAGCGCGACCGATCCTGATGGCGATCAGGTGACGCTGGCCTGGTTCGATGGCCAGACACAGATTGCCACGACCGGCACGGCCTCAGTCACACTGGCCGTCGGTCAGCATTCGATTTCGCTGGTGGCGACCGACAGCAAAGGCGCGAACGCCAGCACGGCAGCGCAGGCCGTGACGGTGAATCCGCAGCCGACGCCGACACCAACGCCAACACCGACACCAACTCCAACTCCCACACCGACTCCCACACCGACGCCAACTCCCACGCCGACACCGACTCCGGTGCCGACGCCGACGCCGGTGGCTTATTACTCGATCAGCGGGCGCGTGCTTGATCGCGCAGGCAATCCGCTGGTCAATTACCGGATGGAACTGACCGGCTCGCTGACGAGCGTGCGCTTTACTGACAACAACGGCAGCTATGCCTTCACGGGGCTGCCCGGCGGAGGCACTTACCAGGTGACGCCGCCTTACAGCGGGCCGCGTGTGCAGTTCAAGACCTATTACCCGAATCCGGGCTGGGTGAAATACAAGAACCTGAGCGCCGATCAGCGCGCGATGTTCAATTACAACCTGACTTCGCCCTGGATTCCGCCCGATGAAACGCCGACGCCGACGCCGACGCCGACACCGACGCCGACACCGACACCGACGCCGGGTAATGACGGCACGCTGCTCAATCCGAGCTTTGAGGACGGGCTGGCGAACTGGCAGGCGACGGGGATGGCCGAACGGGCGCGCGGTTCATTCGTCACGAATGGAGTCTATGCCGCACGACTGCTGCCGACTTCAACGCTGCGGCCTGTCTCCATTATTCAGTGGGTCAGTCTGACGCCGGGGTTGACCTATGAAATCAGCGCCGACCTGGCCAGCAATGACTCGCGCACGCGGCCTTACATCGGCGTGAACTGGAACAACGGAACCGACGGCCCGGCGGATTCGGCTCCGGGCGGCCCGGTTCGCAAGGCGGTGGTTCGCTTCACCGTACCTGCCGGAGTCACCCAGGTCGGGATTTACTTCAGAACCAGCGCCAATCTGGGCGCGTGGGCAACTGCCGATAACTTCCAACTGGTGCGCGTTCAGTGACGCGCGCCAGCTACCGGGCGCACGCCACAAAATGGCGGCGCTCATCCCCTCACGCCTTCCAGTTGTGAGGAAAGCGGACAGGCGCAAAGCTGCAACCGGTGAGTTCATCACCATTGCAGCTTTGCGCCTGTGCGCTTTGGTCGCTGCTTTTGCAGTGCTGGCCTGGAATCAGAAAACAGCGCGCAGTTTTTTTTGCGAAGTAAATGGAACCTGATCGCGGCTCCGCCGTTAAACCTGACAGCAGGACACCTCAACAAATCAGTGCCTGCGTTCGGGACCACAACAACCTTCTGATGTTCGGTGCGGCTCTTCTGTGCAGAGCCGGATTATCTGAATACAAGTTGAGCTGTCGCGCTGCCAGGTGGCAGACAGGCTGCGCTCTGGCGCAGCAGGCGACGGCTGTCGGCTGAAATAACCTTGCCTCAATCAGAGTGGTTTCCAGGCGCTGCCTCGTCTGAACTGACGGTGGCAGGGACGGATTTTTCTGCGAGCTGTGGCGTGCCTTGCGGGCGCGCGCAGGTCAGCGAATGCTGGAAGGGGCATCCGGCATTCGCTGACAGAAGTCATCAGGCTGAGGTGTCAGCCAGCAGTTATGGTCATCCGCGAATGCTGTTTTATTGAATGGATGACCGGCAGGTGATGCGCAAACCGGCGCGCATCTCGTGGCGGAGACAGAGATGAGGTTGACAGGCGAGCGGTGAAGCCTGTGAGGACTTCTGTGTCCGCCACGAACGTCATTCAGGTTTGTGTGCATTCCTGGGGATGCACGCAACTTCCGGCGGTGCGGGATGGAGTCTGAACCACTCCAGCCAGGAACCCGCTCCGACCGGACACGGCGCAGAGGCGCGAAGCGGTAACGTCAGGCTTACCTGCTCCGCGCCTTTGCGTTGTCAACCGGTATTGTGAGGCCATCATCACCTGAGCCGCTTTCGTTCACTAATCTTCCTGCCAGTTTAATGAAAAAGCCGCCGCAGGTTTTTTTCGCCTTAATGCCTGAAAAGCTGGAACAAGACTGCAATCCCGCTTGATTTGGTGGTGAGCGCATTGTCATTGCCCTCTCGGCCCGAACCACTTTCCCCGTTCCCGAGTGACCTGCCGCTCTGTTCACCAGCCGGATTTCCGACTGGTGCCTCAAATCAGGAGATTTGATTCCTGGCGCAATTTCCCGGCAGCTACTCCTCACCAGTTGGCTGCGGGATACAAAAGTTGCGCCGGATGGCGAATCAGTTGACGCGTCAGGCGGAAGCCGCTTTCGCATCACATCTCGCACACCAGGATTGCTGTCTGAAAACTAATTACCCGGTTGCGGATCGCCCTGCCAGGCCCGCTGCCGGACAGGCTTATTCGGATGCGCGTCAACTGACGCGCGCTTTCCGACGCGCGCAGGGCTTGTTGTCGTAACGACACCAGTGAGGGAACAAGGGGAAGCTCTGCGCGCGCTTTTGATCGGGTGCCAGACAGTCGGGGCACTGCACACAAACTCACACAAACTACACACAGCATTTGATGATTCGACCGTGACAGCAAGACCTGAGGAGACTGCGATGAACGATTTCAACCCCTGCCGGATGCAACTGGTTTCATTCTTACTGGCGCTCATTGTCGCCACCCTGGTGGAAATGCCCGGCCTGCTGACGCCGCTGCCACCGGATGCCGCCCGGCCTGCTCAGAATGCTGCAACTCATCCGGCAGCCACCAGAAAGCGGATTGAAGCGAATTTCGGACAACTGCCGCTCAGCTTTGAATTCAATCGCGGGCAGGCCGACGCTGACGTGAAATTTCTCGCGCACAGCCGCCGTTACAGCCTCTTTCTGACTCCTGAAGCAGCGGTGATGAACCTGCATCAGGACAGCGCCGCTGCCACGCTGCGCCTGACGCTGGCTGGCGCAAACGCTCAGCCCCGCGTCTTCGGCGTGGCTCCGGGGACAGAAAAGGTCAGCTACCTGCTCGGCAGTGACGCGCAGCAATGGCAGCGCAATGTGCCGACTTATGGCCGCGTGAAATATGAAGGCGTCTATCCGGGCATTGACCTGATCTGGTACGGCAATCAGCAGCAGCTTGAATATGATTTCATCGTTGCGCCGGGCGCTGACCCGCAACTCATCCGGCTCCGGTTTGACGGTGCGCGGCAACTGCGACTTGAAAACGGCGACCTGATTCTGAAAACGCAGGCCGGTGAGGTGCGCCATCACAAACCCGCGATTTATCAGCTCATCAACGGCGAGCGCAGGGAAGTTGCCGGACGTTATCTGATCAGCGGCAGAAACCAGGTCAGCTTTGAAACCGGCGCTTACGATCACACCGCGCCGCTCGTCATTGATCCGACCATCAGTTACGGCACCTGGCTCAATGACCTGACCGCTTCGGATATTGCCGTAGACGCCCAGGGCAACGCTTATGTCGTCGGCACGGTGGGCGAATTGTTCCAGGCTTCGCCCGGCGCAATCAGACCCGGCAGTGTCACGCTCTATCCCGGCACGACCACGATTGCGACATCGTTCGTGGCGGTGATGAAAATCAATCCGCAGGGAACCGAAGTTTTATATAAAGCCGTGCTTGGCGGCACGCGCGGAATCAAAGGCAGCAACCTGCAAACGCTGCTCGTCAACGAAGGCGTGGCGATTGCCGTTGATGCCGCCGGTTCGGCTTATGTGACCGGGCGCACGGCGACTTTTGATTTCCCGACCACTGCCGGTGCGCTCGAAGGCAGCTTCACGCCTCAGAATGTCGCGCCCGGCACCATCGCCGTCAGAACCGCGCCGTTTGTCAGCAAGCTGAACGCTGATGGCAGCGGTCTGATTTACTCAACGCTGCTCGGCAGCAAAGCAGCGGGCCTGTCGAATGCGATTGCTGATATTGCGGTTGATGCGATGGGCCAGGCCTGTGTGACCGGCCAGGCCGGAAATGACTGGCCCGTGTCGCCCACTGCCTTTCAGCCTGCTCCGGCTGGCGCTGTCGGCGGGGCGCTGACCGTGCCTGATGCCTTTGTCACCAAACTCAATTCATCAGGAACGGGACTGATTTTCTCGACTTATCTCGGCGGCAGTTCAATTGATGCTGGCAAATCGGTCGCCACTGATGCGAGCGGCAACGTTTACATTGCCGGAGTGACCATCGGCAGCAATCAGCCGCTGCTGACGCCCTTCCCGGCCACGCAGAGTTTTTATCAGGGCGAGGTTGGGGAAGCGGCTTTTCTGGCAAAGTTCGATCCGGCGGGCGGGCGCGTTTATACAGATGTTGTCGCACCGCTGGGCCGTTTCGCTTACAACCTTAAAGAGAAGCTTGAAATCAGCGTTGACGCTGCCGGAAACGCCTGGCTCGGCGGCACGACCAGCACGGCGGGGCTGACAGTGACGGCGAATGCTTACCAGCCGACCGGCGGCAGTCTGGAAAAAGATGCGAATGGCGATCCGGTGCCGAATGACGACATTTTCATTGTCGGACTGAAGCCTGCCGGTGACGCGCTGCTTTATGCCACTTACCTGGGCAAAAAGGATGAACAGGACAACCTGCTCGGACTGACAGTAAATGATGCCGGAAAGGCGATGATTATTGGCTGGTCTGCGACTACCGCAACGAATGGTCACGGCTTTGCGGTGCAACTCGACACCGGCAGCAACAGCCTGTCCGAACCGTTCACTTTCACGCAGGTGCGTCCGGTTGCGGTCGCCTTTGGTCAGGATGGCGACGCTTATCTGACCGGCGCTGCCGCGAGCGATTTCGCTTCGACACCGGGCGTCATCAATCCGACTTCAGTCGGCGGCGGCGCTGCGACAGGGCGGCGTGAATCCGTGCTGGTCAGGATTTCGGGGCTGGCAGGCGCGCCTGTCCCGCCAGTGCCGGTGTCAGTCACCAGCGACACGCCGCAGACGCTTTATTACATCAGCGGGCGCGTGCTTGATAACCAGGGGCGCGGAATTGAAAAGGTCAGAGTGGTGCTGAGCGGGTCAGATTCGCGGGCTGATTACACCGACCGCAACGGCTCTTATTCGCTCGGCAACGTGCAGAGCGGCGGCACTTACAAAGTCGCGGTGGAACTGGCGAGCATTCGCACGCAGTTCAAGACCTATTATCCGAATCCCGGCTGGTACACTTACAAAAACCTGAGCAGCGATCAGCGCGCTGATTTCAAATACGAGTTGCTGTCGCCCTGGGTACCGCCGCCGGACGATGGCACGCCGACGCCGACGCCGACCGCCACACCCACGCCCACGCCGACGCCGGGCGGTTCTGATGACGGCAAAATTCTCAATCCCGGATTTGAAGACGGGCTTGCATTCTGGACATCAAGCGGCATCGTGACGCTCGAACACGGCAAACTGGCGACTGAAGGCAGTACGGCCATCAGGCTGCAACCGGCTTCGCTGTGGCGGGCGACGCAGGTTGAGCAGATTGTCCGGCTGACGCCGGGCGCAACTTACGATCTGTGCGCTGATATGGGCACCGAAGGCCGGGCGCGCGCGTCGTTAGGGGCTTTCACCGTCGCCACGACGGATGGTTACAGCGAAGGCTCGCTGATCACGGCTCCGGGCGGAGCAACCAGAAAAGTGACGCTGCGCTTTACCGTGCCTGCCGGAGCAACGGAGATGAAGTTTGTCGCGCAGGCGACAGGCAACGTCGGCACTTCAGCGATTGTAGACAATTTCAGGCTTGTGCGCGTCAACTGACGCCGCACAACTCCGGTGGGAGCAGGGCGGAGGCATAATGCATTCGCCCCGAAGCTTTGGCTCTCCTGCAATCGCCGGAGTCCAGCGCAGAGGCGCGGAGAGACAGAGTCAGGCCTGTTCTCTTCGCGCTTCCGCGTTTCTGGTTTTTGCTTTCCGGTCAGAACCTCAGCCGTTTACCGGAGCGCAGGGATTTCCGGGCGCAGCCATCTCCGGTCGTGAACTCAGTAAGACACATTCTGATTTGATGGAAGTCGGGAGACACTTCGCGGCGCTCATCGGACATCTGATTTTACCGACGATCTGACATACTCTGATTGACTCTTGTCGTCAGAGTCATCAGCGTTTATCTTCGGCTGCCTGAATCTGAAAACTGTCGGCTCATCAGCTCGCATGAACAAAATCACACTCGGTCTTGAAATCCTGCTGTCAGAAAAGACTGCGCTGCTGCGTGCGGAGCGGGTCGGGCTGATCTGCAATCCGGCGACGGTGGATCACCGCTTTCAGCACGCGGCTGATCTGTTTCACGCGCATCCTGAGATTAACCTGGCGGCGCTCTTCGGCCCGCAGCACGGCATTCGCGGCGAGACGCAGGACAATATGATCGAATGGGAAGGCTTTCGTGACCGGCGCACGGGCGTGATGGCGCATTCGCTTTACGGCACGGTGCGCAGGCCGACCCCGGAGATGCTGCGCGAGGTTGATGTGCTGGTCTTTGATGTGCCCGATGTCGGCACGCGCGTTTACACGTTCATTTACACGATGGCGCTGGCGATGCAGGCCGCGCGCGAATGCGGCACACGAGTGATCGTCCTCGACCGCCCCAATCCGATTGGCGGCGCGCTCATCGAAGGCAGCCTGCTTGAACGCGGTCACGAATCGTTTGTCGGGATGTATCCGATTCCGATGCGGCACGGAATGACGGCGGGCGAACTGGCGCTGCTGTTCAATCAGGAATTCGGCATCGGCTGCGAACTTGAAGTCGTGCCGGTGCGCGGCTGGAGCAGGGAACTTTATCTCGATGAAACTGATGCGCCGTGGGTGCTGCCTTCACCAAATATGCCGACAGTTGACACGGCGGTGGTCTATCCCGGCGCGGTGTTTATCGAAGGCACAAAGATCAGCGAAGGACGCGGCACGACGCGGCCCTTTGAACTGATCGGCGCGCCTTACGCTGACGCCGATGAACTCGCCGCGCAACTCAATGCTGCCGGATTGCCGGGCGTTTACTTCCGACCACATTCCTTTCAGCCGACCTTTCAGAAACATGCCGGACAGTTGTGTCACGGCGTACAGATTCACGTTCTCGACCGCAATGAATTCAGGCCCGTGCTGACGGGCATTGCCGTCATTAAAGCGATTCACGATCTCTGGCCGCAGGGTTTTGAATGGCAGTCGCCGCCTTATGAATACGTCTTTGATCGCCTGCCTTTTGACGTGATTGCGGGCGGCACAACGTTGCGGCAGCAGATTGAGTCCGGCACCGCGCTTGCCACGATTGCCGAAAGCTGGCGCGAGGATGAAGCGCACTTTGCGCGGCTCAGAAAGTCGTATCTGCTTTACTGATCGGTCACCAGGCCTGCAACCTGACCTGGCGCTGATTTCAGACTGACCGAATAATCGCCAATTGTGACCGGATGCGTCACTGGCGCTGACGCAATTCGTCACTTCCCGCCGATAACCCGCCTGCCCGCCCATCCTTCACGCTGGCATAACAGTTGCTCAATTGATGCAGGATGAATCCTTTCTGCCGTCGCGCGTGAGGCGCACAGAAAGAGTGAAGGAAGTAATTTATGGGCCTGAGTGAAGAGAACAACGAGGCGGCGCTGCCGGATATTTTTGAGATGTACTGTGCCGGTCATCAGAATGCCCGGTTAACGGTGAACTATCCGGGCGGCGACGGGGTTTTTTATTTTGAAAACGGCGAACTGATCGAAGCGCGGCTCGGCGACCTGACCGGCGAAGAGGCTTTTCGCCAGGCAGCCCGGTTGCCGCGTGAAGCGTTTCGCGTGGATCTCGATGTCGCCGTGCCGCCACGCGCCATCTTTACCGGCTGGGCTGATCTGATGGACGGCGTCGAAATGGAAGCTGAAATGCTGACTGAAAGAAATGTCAGCGCCCGCCTGCAACCAGTCATTGCTGAAAAGGTCGAAGCCGCTTCAGTCACAGCCGCCACTCCCGATTCATCATTCCCAGCCGCGACCGCAGAGCGCGAGCAGCCGCGCCAGGCTGAGCTTCGCCGCTCCGCGCGACCAGATCAGGCCGCCACAGACAAGGTGAGCAAATCGGCGGCAGAAGTTCAGGTGAGGTCAGTCGTGAATCAATCAAATCCCCCAACTGCCAGTCCCGCGCCGCCCGCCGCTGTTGTCAGCGCCGATGATCATCGGCTGATTCAGCAGGCCCTGGCCGCGACCGGCGTGATGCAATCAGGTCTGATCATTGACGAGGATGGCGTCGTCGTCAGCGAACTTGGTGACAGTGACGCGACGCTGGCACAGACGGCTTTTATGGTGGCCGGACTCGAATCGCTGGTTTCGGCGCTCTTTGATCTGGGGCCGTGCGAAGGCGCGCTGCTTGACCACAACGGCGCGGCGACGATGGTCACGCGGGCCAACGGCCTGTCGTGCGCTTTCGTGCCGGTGCCGCGCACGCCTGTAGCCCGTGCCTTCAATGAAGCCAGACGCGCACTCGAACAATCGGCGGGAGGACAGTCATGACGCAGGACAATCTCTTTGGTGATCTGGTGGCCGTGCCCGGTGTGCAGGGCGCAGTACTTTTTCAGCAGAAGGAAACGCCGAAACTTTACTGGAGCGATGAGGCCGAATGCCAGTCGCCGAACGACCGCTTTCTGCGCGGCGCGGGTCAGATCGTGCGGCGGCTGTGCAGCACTCACAATCGCGTCGAACTGCGTTACCAGCGCGGGCGCTTCATTGTGCAGTCGCTCGGTGAAGGCCGGGCCGTTGCCTGTTTCACGGGCCGTGAACTGAACCTGCCGCTGTTGACGCTGACGCTCGATGAACTGGTGCAGGCCTTCAGCGCAGGCGCTGACGAAGTGATCACCGTGCAGGCCGCTGCGCCGGGCAGACCGGGACGGGATGACAGAAACGCTGCGACGGAAAATCACACGCTCGATCAGGCGCTCGGACTGATTCAGGAAGGTTTCAGCGAACCGCTGACCACGCACGCCAGCATTGCTGCCGGACTCAATGACATTTCGCTGATCGCCACCGGCTATCTCGGACGCAGCCTGGTCAACGGCTGCTGGCGGCAGACACAGTCGGCGGCGCTGCAAAATGTTTTTCGCATTTCGCCGGACGGCATGATCGAAGCTGAAAATGACCTGGCGCAGGCCGACGCTGAACTGGTGCAACTGGCTTCGGAATGGGCGCGTAATTTTGTGGCCGGGTGCCAGCTTGTGAGAATTGATCTGCCGCTGCAACTGGTCGCGCCGCTCAATGCCGACGCGCAGGCGCTGCTGGCGGTGGGCGATACGTTTGGTGATCGCGGCCTGATCCTGTTGCAGCATTCGCACCTGCGCAAGCTCATCGCCAGTGGTTTTCAGCCACAGGCCGAGCCGACCGAAGTTTTTCTGACGCATCAGCCGCAGGCTCAGTCGTGGACTGACCCGGCCACTTCGCAGTGGAACTGGGAAGAATGAATCATTGCCGGGCAGCCTGATCTGTCGGCCTGAATCCCGCACCAGAGACCGGACTGAAGTGTGATGGAATCCCTGCTCCAAATCGGACTGATTGCCACTGAAGCGGCGCTTGGCCTGCTCGTCGGAGGTGTGCAGGCCGGGGCGGGACAGGCTGACGAAGCTGAACTTTTAGGCCGGGTGCGCTGGCTGTTGTGCCGACCCGAAGACGGCGATGCGCTCAGCCTGCTGGCAGGGGCTGATGCCGTCATCGTCGGAGCCGTCATCAGAGGCGAAAGAGACGTGACCGCGCTCGCCGGAACCGTGCGCACGCTGCAACGGGCCGGGCAGAAGATTCTGGCCGTTGCAGTCTGGGGGCGGCAGGCACACGCGCTGGCTGAACAATTGAACTGTCCGGGCCTGCTGCTCGCTGATCCTGATCAGGCTGATCAGCCGCCCGACGCCGCACTGCGCGAGCGCATTTGCGAAGCCGTCAGACAAGCTCAGGCGGCGGCATCAGCTTCATCGCAAACGGCAGGCGCATTCGCGGCATCGCCGGTGACCGCGCCAGCCGCAGCCTCAAACACCCGCACCCTCAACCGCCAGTCCGGCCATCGCCAGGTCAGAGACCTGCGCCGATTACGCCAGCCCGCCACCGGCTTCAAAGCTGCCAGCCCGATCAGAGTTGAAGACGCGCCGGAATCGGTCACTGTCCCTGCTGAACCGGAAACAGACGAAACCGCAAACGCGATTCAGCAGCCGTTGCCCGTGCCCGAAATCGCCTGCGCTGCCGTCGCCGGAGCTGCCGATGAACGGCCTGCTGAAGCGGCGCTGAATGATGATGTGACTGACTTCGCTGTGGACGAGGCTGAAGCTGCAATTCCGGCAGACACCCAGGAATTTGCCATTACCGGCGAAACGACGCTGAGCGAAGCCGACCACCTGCGCCACGATCTGACGCGAGCGCAGGCGGAAACAAAACAGCAGGTCGCGGAACTGGAAGCGGAAAAACAGAGAATCGCTGATCGGCTGGCGACCGCAGAATCAGGCCGCGCGGCGGCTGAAGCACAGGTCAGAGAGTTGCGAACCGAGGTGATGCGCCTGACTTCGCAACTGAGTACCGCCGAACAGGAGAAACGCCGTCCGCTGCCCGATGCCGCTCAGCCCGGATCAGAACTGCACGTCACGCAGCAGCAGATTCTGCGGCTCGAAGATCAGTTGAGAGCGGCTCAGGAGTGCGCCCGCTTTGCCGAAGCCAGAACCGAAGATTTCTTTCAGCGCTTCGCCCAGGAGCGTCGCCGCGCCGCTGACCTGACCCGTGAACTGGCCGCCGCGAGAAACGAAATCACCCGTCTCAGCAGCCAGCCAGAAAACGACGACTCCGCGTCGCTCAGGGAACAGATCGGCAGGCTTGAGCATCTGCGCGATGCGCTGATTGTCGAACGCGACAAAGCCATCCAGGAGCGCGATGAAATCTGTGAGCAGGTCAGCCGCATCGAAGAAGGATTGAAGGCCTTCAATGGTCAGTTGTTTCAGGCTGAACCCCGACAGGCGCCTGACGCCCTGATCGCCGAACGTGACCACGCCCTGGCTGAACTTGAGACGTGGCGGCAGCAGGCATCCGGGCATGAGACGGCGCTGCATCGCCTGCAACGACAGTTTCGCGCGCTGGAATCAATCCGCGAAGAGATTGCGGCTGAGCGTGATGCCGTGCGCGATGAAATCGTCACCGAGCGCACCCGCTCCGGCCTGCTCGAAAGTGAAGCGCAGCGGCTGTCGGAAGCGAATCACCGGCTGGCGCGTGACCTGCAGGCAGCGACCGCGCGGATGCTCGAACTCGAAGCCATGCTGGCTGAAACTCTCAGCGCGACGGCGCCGATGGCCCGGCAGGTTGTCTTTGCCGCAGATTCAGGCGCGGAGGTCGAAGACCTGGATTTCGATGCGATGACGGGCGCTGATCTGGCGCTGATCGTGCGCCTTGACGCAACCGTGCAGCGACTGATGAACGGCGGCGATTTTTCTGTTGCCGGATCACCGCTGCTGCCGCAGGCGGCGGATGCGGGCCTCAGTTATGACACGCTGCTGCTCATCTCGCAGGAGCTGCACAAGACTGTGAAATCGGTGATTGAGTTCATCGAACGGCTGATGAGCAGGGAAGAGAATGCGGTCGAGCAGCAGCAGAGCCGGTTACTGGTAATGCGGCGCGTCATTCACGAACTGCTGCACACCATCGGCACGGTTGCTGATTATGCGCGCCTGAAATCAGCGCCCTCCGCAGTGGTGAGCGAGCCGGTTAATCTGGCTGAAATGACCAGCGACCTGATCGGCGTCATTGAGCCGCTGATTGCCGACCGCCGGTTGTCAGTCTCGGTCAATCTGCCGCCTGAAGCGCGTCAGATCAGCACTGACGGACACCGGTTGCGCCAGATTCTTTCCAGCCTGCTGGTCAACGCCGCCAAGTTCACCCCGTCCGGCAGAATTTCGCTTGAAGCGCGGATTATGGGCAGCCAGGCCATCATTGCCGTCACAGACACCGGCATCGGGCTGGATCAGGACGATCTGACGCGCATCTTCGAACCCTTCGAGCGCATCGGACGCAAGCCGGGAACGGGACTCGGCCTGTCAGTGGCCCGACAACTGGCGGAATCCGTCGGAGGCCGCATCGAAGTCAGAAGCAGACCCGGAAAGGGTTCGATCTTTGCAGTGATCATTCCTTACGTTTCGGTTGTCGGAATCAGGCCGGAAGCGCCGTCCCTGAAACTTTCAGATGTTCTGAACAATGATGATCCGCTCATCGGAGAAGGTCTTCTGATCGCTGAAGGATCTGACCTGTCAAAGGATTTCCGGTAAGGCTGTCGCCTGATTCGCGCCTGTCGCTGTCCTGCCTGTTTCCCCCCCTCCCCCGCCGATTATTAACGTAAATCACAATAATAAAACAACTTTTGTCATTTTTCTTGACAGTTACAAGCGTAACCGGAATTTTCCCAACTTCAGATGTGACAGACCTTGCAGATGTTTCAGGCTGTCAGGGAATGCAGGGGTGTGACCGCAGCGTGTCTGAAATTGTCTTTTTCGAGCCTTTTTACTGCTTCGGCCATTTTGTCACTGCTGGCATGCACGTAGCGCGAAGTCATCGCCAACCCGGAATGTCCCATCAGATTGCTGATGGTGAACGGGTCAACTCCGGCATCTTTCAGGCGAGTGGCGAACGTGTGCCGCAGCGTGTAAAAGGTCACATCATCCAGTCCGATGTTATCAGCAGCAAGAGCAAATAGCTGCGAGGTGAAACCGGATGCATACGCGCCTTCAAAGACTCTGCCGCGCCGTTCGCTCTGTTCGGCTGTGGGCAACAAAAGCAGCGCGTCACGCACTTCCTGATTAACTGGCAGATTGCGCCGCCGCTTTGTCTTGGTGTTCTCTGCTCTGACGTGAATAACTCCGGCTTCAAGGTCAACATCTGACCATTCAAGCGTCAGAATCTCACTCAGCCGCATACCTGTATTCAGTCCGACAGTGGCAATCTGCTGAATAAAACCCTTCGCGCCCGTCAATGAATCAATCAGCCGCTGCTCTTCTTCGTGGCTCAACACTCTGTCTCTGGTGGTCATAACCGTAAACAGTCGCACTCTGCGGCAGGGATTGCTTTCTACATAACCATTGTCCACAGCCAGACGAAAGACGGACGAAAGTTGAGCAAGCTCACGGTTGACGGTTGCCTGTGATCGTTGCGCGCCGCGCTGTGTCACTTCGCGGCTGCGCTCCTGCTTGAATCGCTCAACATCGAACGGCGCAATGTCGCACAGAGCCTTGCCCCTGAAGAAACGGCAGAACACTTTTGCGCTGGAAACATCGTTCTGGTAGGTCTGTTTGTTGTCCTTTGACCAGGGCAACCATTTTTCTTTGATGAAACTTTCCAGCGTCGTTTTCGCTTTCCGCTTGTGGTATGCGCCGGTGACAATTTCGGTGATAAGAACAGCGGCCATCTGTTCGGCCTGCTTTTGTGTTCGCGCTCCTGGCAGTACCTGACGGTAGCGTGTCCCGTTGATGCGCTTGTCCAGATGCCACGAATCCCCGCGCTTCCTGACTGACTTTCCTGTTTTGCTTTTCGGCATATTGTTCCTCCTCAAAATGAATTGTGGTTCCCGTTCTGTCTCAGCCACTCTTCCAGTTTGGCCAGATTGAACTTGTATACGCGCCCTGTCTTTGTGTGTGGCGCATCGCCGTATTTCGCCTGCTCCCGAAGCCAGCGAGCGGACACTTTGAAATATTCCGCTGCTTCGCTGGCAGTCAGATACTGACTGGATGGTGAAGCCTGCGCCCTGCTTCCCAAAGTATCCAGCTTTGCGCTGATGTGACTGATGCCAAGCATGAACAGATCAACAGCAGCTTTCCTGCCTTCACTGGCCAGCCGCCCGGCAATGGCTTCAGCTTGCGTGCGAATGTCTGACAGCATAATTCCTTGTTCTCCCGCGAGAAAATTGCCCTCTTTTTCTCTCTGCAATTGACGCCTCAGAGGCTGCTTTCCCCTGTCGCAAAGTTTCCGCAATAACCCCCTTTTTCAAAACAGGCCATTGCGGAAAATTACTCCTTTGTTTTCAGTGAGTTGGATGCCTTTCCGCAATTCCGCAATCCCTATAAGGGTGTTGCGGAATTGCGGAAAGGCGGTAAATGCCCCGTTTCGGCAGTGTCAAATCTCCATTTTGCAGTGCCTCGCGCAGACAGTTTTCAATGGTTTTTTGGGACATGATTCCGGCCAGACGTGCCTTCACCTCATGCGCCTTCAGTTCCTCATTGTCAGAAAAGAGAGCAATAACGCGGTCATAGTTGGTAAGCACTTTGACCGGCTCAATGGAAAGTGTCTTGAACCATCGCGTATCAGCCTCAAGCTGCAAGGTTACATCATCGAAGCGTTGCCCCTTGACCTTTGCCAGTTCCAGCATGACGCGGTTGAAGTCGTGGGCGTCCTGGGTGAGATTGACGGCCATTGAAGCGAAGCCCGCAAAGGCTGAAGCCCCGCGCATCCGATGCACGCGCTCTGCCGTCCGGCCTTCTTCCATCTTCGCCTTGCCGATGTGATGCGCCGCCAGAATCGCGGCCCCTGTTTCCTTCGCCAGCTTCAGCATTGGCTTGCAAACGTGATTGCTGATTTCGCCGTTGCTGTTTTCATCGCGGTAAGTGAAGGCTGCGGCCACAGTGTCCACGATCAGCAGATCAATCTGCTTTTCAATCAGTTCTGCCTGAAGGTATGCGTAATGCTTCGGATGACTCAGGCTGAAAGGTTCGTCACTGATGAAGGCATCGCAGACAAAATGCAGATTGCGCGCCACCTGTTCACACTCTGACTGAGTGCAGTTATTCAGCATGTGCCGAATATCGGATTGCAGCCGCGCCAGTCTGGTTTCAAAGTCCAGAATCATCACGCGCCGCGCCTTCCCCGGCCTGACCAGTGGCGCAAAACCGCCGCCACAGGCCAGCGTGATTGCCAGATTGCGCAGCAGCGTACTTTTCCCGACATTGGACACGGCAGCGATGATGCCAAGCTCGCCGCGTTCCAGCTCGTACAAAATCTGCTCGCCGCGTTGCAGACTCATTGCCGTCAGGTCTTGCCAGGAGAAGCTGAACGGACGGTTTTTTGCTCCGCTGTTTTCCGGCCTCCACTCCGGGGCATCCTCGACCATCACGCAGAGCCGTTCAGCATCGCCGCCTGACTTCAGCCAGTCTGACACGTCGCCCTTCTCCGGCAGTCCCGGCAGTGACAGCACTCTGACGGATGCCGCGCTGCCCTGGAGCGATTGCGCTACTTGTTCGGCGTGTTTTCTGCCTGACTCGTCATTGTCCGGCAGAATCACAACCTCGCGGCCCTGCAAATGTGCGTTGTATTCATCGCGCCACTTGCCCGCGCCCATCGGATTACAGGTTGCAACAAGTCCGATGGAGCGCAGAGCCTCTGCATCCTTTTCGCCTTCGACAATGAACACTGTGGCCTGCGGGTCAGCGGCCAGCAGCTCCGGCAGACGGTAGAGCACGCGCCGGGTTCCGTTCAGCGAATAGAGCCAGCCGCCTTTGCCGTCAGGCCTGCGCTGTCTGAAGTCTTTCGGTTCATAGCGCACGGCTTCAAATAACAATTTCCCGGCTTCGTCCCGGTAAGGATAGCTGGCAATGATGCTGTGTTTTTCACTGTGCGATGACTGCCCGTTGGTGGTCAGCTTCGGCGGGAACAGATCAGACAGGCTGATGCCAATGGCTGCGGTGACAGCTTCAATACTGCATCCGGCCTTGCAGTGCATCAGGATTCTGCCGTCCTCACTCTGTTTCAGATTGAGGCTGGCCCGGCGGTCATCGTGCGCCGGACAGCGTGCGGCATATTCGCTGCCCCGCTTCGTCACTTTGCCCTGACGTTCAAGGCTGGCAATGATGTTGCTGAAATTGGAAGTCTGACGGACAGGCACACTGCGGCCAGACAGGGTTTTCTGTGGTTGCATTGATTCCTCCCGTGTAATGGAAACACTGGCAGCAGAATGTGGTGATTCAACTGTCACCGTCTGCGTTGAATGTGTGATGCGTTGCTTTCCGGGTTTCGGAATTGCGTTTTTTGTGGTAGGCTCTTTCATAGTTAGTTAGTTAGTTAGTTCGTAAGTTTGTTAGTTAGATCGTGAGATCGTCACGATTTAGCTTTTCAACATCACAGCCCGTGAGTCCGCCAGACAAGACTCACGGGTTTCTTTTTGCGTCAGGAAGCCCGCCATTGCGTTTTTCCGGCCTTCCCCTTCTCTGGGTATCCCCCTGTGCATTGCGATGAAATGCAGCGCGCCGGATGGTCAGCACGGCAGATGCCTGTTGACGGCTCCGGCTGTATCTCCGCACTGGCAGAGAAATGCCTGTCCGTCTGACGTGGTTATGTGCTTCGGGAATAACAGGGCCGCGCCCTGCCTGGGGAACCTGCGAGTAACTAACTGAGGGGTTGCCTTGATCGGGAATGAAATCATGCCTCTGCCACTGCCTCCTGTCCAGCCTGCAAGCCTGTTTCCTCTGGTTCCGGCAAACCTGCCCGCAGCAGCTCCTGCACCTTCGCCAGCCAGGTCTCGGCACGCGGCAGATTGAAAATGTGTTTGTAATCCGGGATCTCCCCCGCCAGCCGCAGCAAGACCGGATACGCCCCGTCATAGATCAGCGGTTTGAGGTACTGCATGGCTTCCGGGAAAGCCGCTGTCAGCGACAGGAAGGCTTGCGCGGTTTCAGCCTCTTTGTTGTTGTGTGCGATGCCATCAAGAAACAGTGTCATTGCGTCGTAATAGGCCCGCTCCATTGTTGGCAACTGCATTGCAGCCTCTGGCTCTGGCGCAGCTTCAGAAGGTGGTGCTGATGCTGACGGCCCGGCGGGATTGCTCACAGGCTGCGCCCCGTTCTGCGCCATCTTTGCCGCTAACTGCATCAGCAGCGGCTGTGCCACTGGCGCGAGTCCTTCCCACAGGCTGATGGCAAAGTCCCAGGCATTGGCCGGTGATTCTTCAGCTACTGGTGTTTCGCCCGTAAAAAAGCCTCGCAGCTTTGTTGACAGTTCCCGCGCTGACTCAGGATTGTTCAGCAGCAGCTTGAAGACAGACAATTCCGGGTCAGGTGCAGGTGGTGGCGAGGCTGTCGCTGGCGTCTTTGGCGCAAGCAGTGCTTCCAGTTCCTTCAATTCGCGCAACTGCTCAATCAGGCTGCGCTGCGGTTGCGGTGGTTGTCCCATCATCGCCTGGGCCTGTCGCTGCGCCTGCAAAACGGCCTGCACAATCTGCTGTACTCCGGCGTCATCCTGACCGCTGCCATTCAGCAGCGGATTGATGGCTGATTCATCAGGCTCTGCGCTCACGGCCGGATGCTGCGGCAGTGTGCCAATTGATACCGCGATGCTTTCCAGACAGGTGCCGTCTGCATCCAGTAATTCGCAGCGATAACGGCCCGGCCCCATCACATCGGCCATGAATTCCTCAAGGTCGGCAGCTTCCGGCAATGGCCAGTCATACGTGCCCTTGTAATGGCGTGGTGATTTCGGGCTGAGAATGCTGTAGCCCGGTTCCACTTCATAGACTTTGATGCCTGCCGGTTCGGGTGGTGCTGCGGCCTGCGCTGGTTTCCTGCGGCGGGTCTGCGGTGCAGATGCGGGCTTGCGTGCGGTTGTTTTTGCGGTTTTTCCTGCGGTCATCTCCGTGTGTGCTCCGTGTAAATGCCGTGTGGCGTCCGTGTGGCGTCCGTGTGCGGCTCCGTGTGGCTCCCTATGCGCCGGAATTTCTTCTGCCGGCAGCGCCCACTGCCACGCCGAACAGAAACAGCAGCAGCGCGCCCGGCCAGTTGAAGCCCGTCAGCACTGCTGATGATTGCGGCTGCGGTGGTGGAGATGTCAGCATCAATGGTGCTGATGACTCCTCAATAACAGGAACAGCCTGACAGACAGCTTCACGCCATCCCTGCGGCCTCGCCTGTCGCCTCTGGTGACTCAGTTTCACGACGTTTTTTCTTTTTGGCTTTGTCATAAGGAAAAAGAAAAGGGATGGTCTGCACTCCATCCCTTTAATCGCGGCAGATCAGCAGAGCTGAAACGCCGCAAAGATTGATTTGTTATTCCGAATGACGTGCAGAAATTATCATTCAGAATCAGGCAGCCATCGGCACTGCCGGAGGCGGTTCATCAGGTGGCCAGTGCCTGCGGCTGAAGTTGTGCCGCACAAGTTTGCTCAGCACACGGGCGGCAATGTCGCCCACAGCTTCAAACCGCGTCGGTGATCGCCGCGCCGCTCTGCGCCGGTGGCGTCTGATGTGCCGCTCTGTTTCCGGGTCAAAGCCGCTGTCCCTGCCTGAATGTGTGGCCGGTTTCATGGCGGTGTCCTCCTGAATGGCAAAGGGTCGTGCTGTTGCCCTGCCCTTCAATCTTCGGTTTCTTCGGTTTCTTCGTCGTCTTCTTCGTCGTCTTCTTCGTCGTCTTCGCCCAGGATTTCTATGCCCAGTGCTTCGATGACTGATGCCCGCTCATCTTCCAGTTCTTCCACACGTTCGATTGCCTCATCGCGTTCCTGCTTCAAGCGGGTAATCTGGGACTGCAAGCTTTTGATGGTTGCCATGCGCTTAACTCCTTTTTTGAAATTTGGGTTTTCAATCGTGATGCCGCGATACGCTGCATAATCTTCGAGTGACATATCCGCGAATTCGTCCGCCCGTTCGTCATCTTCAAGCAGATTCGCTGCCGCCATTTCAGCGCGCCGCTTCATCGTTTCGACTTGTTGACGAGTCGCTGTCTTCATCGCTGTGCAGACTGGCACAATCCGCAGTTTGAAAAACAGTGGAATAATTCGGGAATAATTGGGAATAATTGGGAATAATTCGGCCTATTTATTCCCGGCATTTTTCCGGTGCTTCTTTCTGGCAGCTTTGGTTGTTTGCCTGGCTTTCCTGCGTTTGCTGAGAGAGTTTCTTACGGATTCAATTCTTACCGTGCGGTCATCATCCGAAAGATCAGACCAGTTTTTGACATGCTTTGTGCAGGCTTCCTCAATGCTTAAGCCTTGCGCCAGGTCTATTTCAATGGCTGTAATTTCCGAATCCTGCTTTCGACCGCGCCTTGCTCTTGTGACGTTCATCAGCCGGAGTGAATCCACATGAGAAGCAATCTGATAATCAAGATACTTTTCAAGATGTCTTGCCACTAGTCTGCTGGTAGCGGCTGGCAAGCCCCACTCCGCAATTGGCAGGTTGACCGCTTCTGCTTTCGCTTCCCCCTGACCGCTGTAAATCACGTAACAACGTCTGGGCTGCTCTTGCGACAAACAACGCCGCGCGATGAATCGCCCATACCCACAGTGCTTTTGCACTTCCGCAGCAAGATCAGAAAGCGAAGCCAGGACATTCCGCAGATGGATGCCCCAAATGTCATCACCGTTGCGATGAATGTAAGTAACTCGCCATTGATCTGGATTTTCAGCCTTCATAGTTCTCAATTCCTCCTCAATAAAAACAGCAACGGGCATCACGTTTCCGCGATGCCCGTTGCCGTGATGGTTGATTATTCCTCGTCGGCTCGATGCCAGTAGCCCGACTCCGTGAGCATCAGGCATTCCTGCCCGCTGGCATCAATCAGCCTGATGCTGTTGTTCAGCAGTCCGGGATCATAGCCAATCGTTGCCCGGTGCTGCCATCCGGCAGGCCCGCCGCTGCCGCTGACAAGATAGATCGCCGCTTCTCCCTGGTGTGCGCGCACGGACAGGCGCAGATCACCGTTACCATCAAACAGCGTGAAGACTGTTTCAGCTTCGGCGTTCTCCTTGCTGCCCATCAGTGCCAGATGCGCCCGCTTGCGGCCCGCGCTGTCTGTCAGCACGATCTCCCGCGCTTCAATCCGTCCGACAGTCAGCGTTTCAGTGCTGATGTGGCGATTGTCGGTTTCGGGTTCGGCATCTTCGACGGTTTCAACTGGTGGCTCTTCCTCGTCGTTCACATCAGCTTCGAGTTGAGTATATGCGCGCAAGGCATCCAGGCTTTCGGCCCGCGCCCGTTCAAGCTCTGCCTGCAATCGCCCGATTTCAACGGCCAGCCTGATAATGTGGTCGGTTTCTGACTGAATGTGAGAGTTTGCGGTTGAAGTGGAAAGATGCGAGAGGTTAGATTTTGGTTCAGACATAATCATCTCCTTGGTAGATGGTTGTGTTTAGAAGCCGGGAGCGGCGGACATCCGCTCCCGGCTTCGCTTCTTTGGTGGCAAAGACCTTGTGACCAAAGCTGTGTCTGTGGTGTGACCGTCACAGCTTCACTCAGGCGCATTCAGGCGCATAAGGTCTGTCTTAATCATACGTGCAAAGCCTAACTTCCGGTCGCAAATTACGTTAGAAGTCGCTTCGCGCATAACAAGTTTAGTCATTTTTCTTGACAGTAACTGTCACCTGACTTAGGATAGCGACCTCGTTAGACGCTGTTGAAAACCTTCCGGCGGCGTCCCTCAATTCCTTCTTTTACAAGCGCTTGCCCCAGCGTTTTCGGAGCAGTAGTTCATGTCGGGAAAGCTGGGCGAAATCCTCATCCGAGCGCAACTCATTACTCCTCAGCAGCTCAAGGACGTGCTCGATTACCAGCGCCTCAACGGCGGCAAGCTCGGCAACAATCTGGTCAGGCTGGGCATTGTGACTGATGACCAGATTACGGCGGTGCTGAGTCGGCAATATGGTGTTCCGGCGGTGGATCTGGCCAGGGTGGAACTGGATCAGCAGGTGGTGCGGCTGGTGCCGCGTGAAGTGGCGATCAAGCATTCGGTGCTGCCGGTTTCGCGTCAGGAAATGACGCTCAGGCTGGCGATGTCAGATCCGACGAATTTTTACGCGATGGACGACATCAAGTTTATCACCGGCTTCAATATTGAACCGGTCGTGGCGTCGGAAATGAGCATCCTGCGCGCGATTGAGCAGGCTTACAGCGGCGCGAAGGGGGTCGAACTGGCGAAGGCCGGAGGGGCTGAGCCTGCCGTGCTGCCATCAGGCAGGGTGGCCGGAATTGGCAGCTTCATTGGCGGCGAGGAGACGAAATTTGATGACGGCCCGGCGGCGCTGACCAATGACGATCTGGCGACGCCTGATTTCGAGTCGGCCTTCAGCGATCTCGACCGTGATTCGGACTCCCTGGAGTTGCTGGAAGAGCAGGAGGAGATTGACCTCAACTCGCTCGAACGCTCATCGGGCGAAGCGCCGGTCGTGCGGCTGGTCAATATGATTCTGGTCGAATCGCTGCGACGCGGCGCTTCAGACATTCACATCGAACCTTACGAAAAAGAGTTTCGCGTGCGGTTCCGCATTGACGGCGTGCTGTACAACATCATGGCTCCGCCGCTCAAGATGAAGGATGCGCTCACCTCGCGCATCAAGATCATGTCGAAGCTCGACATTTCAGAAAAACGGCTGCCGCAGGACGGGCGCATCAAGATCAAGCTCAAATTCGAGGGGCGTTCGCGCGAGCTTGATTTTCGCGTCTCGTCACTGCCCACGCTGTTTGGCGAAAAGGTCGTGCTGCGTCTGCTCGATAAAGAGAAACTGATGCTTGATATGACGAAGCTCGGCTTTGAAACGTCGAGTCTCGAAAGATTCAAGCGCAACATTGCCAAGCCGTTCGGGATGGTGCTGGTCACGGGGCCGACCGGATCGGGTAAAACGAATACGCTTTATTCGGCGCTGCAATCGCTCAATCAGCCGGACACCAACATTATGACGGCGGAAGATCCGGTCGAATTCAACCTGCCGGGCATCAACCAGGTGCAGATCAAGGATCAGATCGGGTTGAATTTCGCCGCCGCGCTGCGTTCGTTTCTGCGCCAGGACCCGAACATCATCCTGGTCGGTGAAATTCGTGACTTCGAGACGGCTGAAATTGCGATCAAGGCCGCGCTGACCGGGCATCTGGTGCTTTCGACGCTGCACACGAACGATGCGCCTTCGACCGTGTCACGACTGATGAATATGGGTATTGAACCGTTTCTGGTGGCCACGTCAGTCAACCTGATTCAGGCGCAGCGACTGATTCGCCGCATCTGCAAGGAATGCAAGGAGGAGGTTCACACACCGCCGCAGGCGCTGATTGATCTGGGTTTTCCGAGCGATGACGCCCATTCACTGAAAACCTACAAGGGCCGGGGCTGCGGCGTGTGCAACAACACCGGCTACAAGGGCCGCGTCGGTCTCTACGAAGTCATGGAAGTGACCGATGAACTGAAGGAACTGATTCTCGTTGGCGCATCGGCGCTCGAATTGCGCAAGAAGGCCATTGAGGAAGGCATGATTACCCTGCGCGCAAGCGGCCTGGAAAAGATGCGCCAGGGCATCACTACCGCTGAAGAAGTTCTGAGAGAAACAGTCAAGTAGATTGCAGATTGCAGACCTGAGATTGCAGATTTCATTATTACTGGCCTTGTCCTGATCTCATTGCTGCAATTGTCAACCAGCCCGGATTTCAATCTGCAATCTTCAGTCGCAACTCTGCAATTACACGCCCTGTCAGATGTCGGGTCCCGGATCGCAGGCTTAAACCTGAAGCTGTAACTATGTCGAATCAGAACCTTAGTCTGTCTGATCTGCTCAGCAAAATGATTGAAATGGGAGGATCAGACCTGCACATCACGACCAATTCACCGCCGCAGGTGCGTGTGCATGGTCACCTGCGTCCGCTCGACACTCCGCCGCTGACGGCGGCTGACACCAAGCAACTGGCCTATTCGGTGCTGACCGACGCCCAGAAGCATCGCTTTGAGGAAGACCTCGAACTCGACTTTTCGTTCGGCCTCAAGGGCATGTCACGCTTCCGCGCCAATCTGTTCAATCAGCGCGGCGCGGTCGGCGCGGTCTTTCGCGCGATTCCTTACGAGATCAAATCGTTTCAGGCGCTCGGACTGTCGGCGACGGTGGCGAAGCTGTGCGAAAAGCCGCGCGGGCTGATTCTGGTGACCGGGCCGACCGGCTCCGGCAAATCAACGACGCTCGCCGCCATGCTCGACAAGATCAACAGCGAGCGGCACGACCACATTCTGACCATCGAAGACCCGATTGAATTTCTGCACCAGCACAAGAAATGTCTGGTCAATCAGCGCGAAGTTCACGCCGATACGCACGGCTTTACGCATTCACTGCGCGCCGCGCTGCGCCAGGATCCGGACGTGGTGCTGATCGGCGAAATGCGCGACCTTGAAACCATCGAAGCCGCGCTGCGCATTGCTGAAACCGGCCACCTCACGTTCGGCACGCTGCACACGAACTCGGCCTATTCAACCATCAACCGCATCATTGACGTGTTCCCCTCACACCAGCAGGCGCAGATTCGCGCGCAACTGAGTCTCGTGCTTGAGGGCATTATGTGTCAGACGCTGATTCCGAAAGCGAGCGGGCAGGGGCGCGTGATGGCGATGGAAATTCTGGTGCCGAATGCGGCCATCCGCAATCTGATCCGCGAGGACAAGGTGCATCAGATTTACGGCATGATGCAGACCGGCCAGGAAAAGTACGGCATGCAGACTTTCAATCAGTCGCTGGCCACGCTCTATTTTCAGAAACATATCTCACTTGAAGTCGCGCTTCAGCGTTCGTCCAATCCCGATGAATTGCAGGATCTGATCAATCGCGGCAGCGGGTTGAATGCTTCACCCCCGCCCGCGCCAGCCGGAAATGGCGGATCGTTTGGCTCCCGTCCGCTCACTCCGTCAGGTTCTGCGCCGGGTCGTTTCGGAAGGTAACGATGCGTTTCAACTGTCCGTCAGCCGGTTGCCGCTGCCGCTCAGTTGAAACGCCGACAATTCACCGAGAGGTGTGTAACTGGCAACCGCAGGGAGCTACAGATTATGCCGACTTTTGTTTACAAGGGCCGCAATCGCATGAACGAAAACGTGACCGGCGAACGAACCGCGGACAACCGCGAGGCGCTGGAACGATTGCTGCGGCGTGAACAGATCATTCTGACCAGTGCGCGCGAAAAGGGCCGGGAACTGGCGCTGCCCTTTGTCAGTTCGATGGGCCAGAAGATTGCGCCCAAGGAACTGGCCATCTTTACCCGGCAGTTTTCAGTGATGATTGATGCCGGTCTGCCGCTGGTGCAGTGCATTGATATTCTGGCTGAACAGCAGCAGAACAAATTCTTCAAGCAGGCGCTCACCAGCGTCCGCAACGATGTCGAAAGCGGCATGACGCTGGCCGATGCGATGGCCAAACAGCCGAAGGCCTTTGACCGCCTCTACACCAACATGGTCGCGGCGGGTGAAACGGGCGGTATTCTCGATGCCATTCTGCAACGCCTGGCGACTTACATTGAAAAGGCCGTCAAGCTCAAGAGCGATGTCAAAAGCGCGCTCATCTATCCGGTCGCGGTCGTCGTCATCGCGTGTCTGGTGATTGCGGTCATTATGATTTTCGTCATTCCGGCCTTCACGAAAATCTTTCAGGAAATGCTCGGCCCCGGCGAATTGCTGCCGCTGCCGACGCGCATCGTGGTGGGCGTCAGCCATTTTATGGCTTCGTACTGGTGGGTCGCCGCGCTCATCATCGGCGCGATGGTCTGGGCCGTGAAGATGTATTACGCCACGCCCGGCGGCAAAAAGGTGATTGACACGGGATTGCTCAAAGCGCCGGTGTTCGGGCCGGTGCTGAAAAAAGTGGCGGTGGCGCGTTTTTCGCGCACGCTGGCGACGCTGCTTTCATCGGGCGTGCCGATTCTGGAATCGCTCGACATTACGGCCAAGACCGCCGGTAACGTCGTCATCACCGAAGCCATTCAGAAAGTGCGCGCCGGGGTTGAGCGCGGACAGACTTTTGTCGAACCGCTGCGCGCCACCCAGGTCTTTCCGAATATGGTCGCGCAGATGATCGGCATCGGTGAACAGACCGGCGCGATGGATTCGATGCTCAGCAAGATCGCTGACTTTTATGAACAGGAAGTTGATGCGGCGGTCAAGCAGATGCTGACGCTGATTGAACCGATCATGATCGGCTTTCTCGGCGTGACCATCGGCAGCATCGTCATTGCAATGTATCTGCCGCTCTTTACGCTGATTGGCAAGATGTCGGGAGGACACTGAAACCCTGCGGGCGAAGATGCACAATCGAATCTCAATGCCGTTCTGGATGACGGCGGATGACACCATGAGAAAACGGCTGACCCGGCTGATCCTGGTGCGGCTGGCCGCGATGCTGCTGCTGATGGGCGCCGTCTTTGCCATGGATCAGGTGCCGTCCATCAGAGGTCAGCTCACGTCGCACCTGAGTACGGTGGTCATCATCACGCTGATTACGTGCGGCCTGACGTGTGTTTACACGCTGATGCTCTATGTCTGGCCGGGTCATCGTTTCCAGGCATGGGTGCAGATTGCGGGCGACATCCTGCTGATTACGTGGCTCGTGTCAATCAGCGGCGTGATTCAGTCACCCTTCACGGCGCTTTATCTGATTACGATCTTCATTGCCAGCAGCCTGCTGACGCGGCGCGGGACGCTGGTGATGACAGCCTTCACCTGCGCCTGTTACGGGCTGATGGATTATGCGGCTTACCGCAACTGGTGGCCGTTTGACAGCGGCAGCCTGGCCAGCGTGATTCCGCCGCACACGCTCGGTTCAGCGGTCGGCTTCAATTTCTTCGCTTTTCTGGCGGTGGCCTTTCTCGGCAGCCAGTTGCACGAACGGCTGTCGCGCACGGATGAGCATCTGGCCCAGGCCAATCGCAATCTGAGCGACCTGCGCGCCTTCAGCGAACGTGTCATTGCCAGCATCAGCAGCGGGCTGATGACGACTGATCTGAAGCATTACATCATCTCGTTCAACCGGGCCGCCGAAGAGATTACCGGTTACAAGGCAAAGGAAGTGCTCGGCCAGCATCTGAGCCTGCTCATTCCGAACGCCAGCGAACTGCTTGACTGCAGCCTTGAAGCCCTGAAATCGGGCCATCACCTGTCGCGCCTGAATGTCGAATGCCGCACCCGTGACGGGCGCGTGCTCGAAGTCGGCATGAGCATTTCACCGCTGACGACGACGACGGGCGAGATTACCGGCTTCGTGCTGCCGTTTCAGGATCTGACCGAAGTCATCCAGCTTGAACGCGAAGTGCGCCGACACGACCGCCTGGCGGCGCTCGGTCGCGTGGCAGCGGCGATTGCGCACGAAATTCGCAATCCGCTGGCTTCGATGCGCGGCGCGGTGCAGGTACTCGGCAGCGACATTGCGCTCAGCGAGGAGCAGGTGCAACTGATGAATATCGTGTTGCGCGAATCAGACCGCCTGGATCGCATCATTACCGACTTTCTGATGTATGCCCGCCCGCGTCGCCCGGAAACGGAGCAGGTGGATCTCAACGAACTGATCAGGGAAACGATGATGCTGCTGCGGCTCAGTTCAGAAATTGACAGCGGCAAACATCATCTGACGGCGATTCCGTCGCCTGAACCGGCGCTGGTCGAAGCCGATGCCGGACAGTTGCGCCAGGTCTTCTGGAACCTGGCGCGCAACGCGATTACCGCGATGCCCGACGGCGGCACGCTGACGATTTTGATGGCGCACTCCGGCGGCGACGGTCAGCCGGAACAGATCGAAGTCACTTTCAGCGACACGGGCATTGGCATGAACGAGGAACAGATTGAGCGCGTCTTTGAACCGTTCAGTTCCTTTTCGTCCGGCGGCACGGGGCTGGGCATGAGCATTGTCTATCAGATCATCAACGAACATCAGGGACGAATTTCAATTAAGAGCGCGCCCGGTCAGGGTACAGCCATTACCGTCCGGCTGGCAGCGCTGAGTAAATCACTGGCCGTGCAGGTCGCAGCCTGACGCCGTTTGCGGAGAGATGTAAAACCAAAACAACCCGGCGGTGCATCACCGCGCAATCCTGGAATCGCAGAGCAATCATAATGACAGGCATTTATTCACTGATTGATCCCTCACCCTCTGAACTGGCTTTGTTTGAGAATCCGCTGTTGGCTGCTGGCCCGGTCACGGCACAAACCAGGAGCAGGAAGTAACGGTTATGGCGAGATTACTGGTAGCAGACGACGAGCGGAGCATGCGCGAGCTTCTGGAACTGGTCTTCAAGCGGGAAGGCCACCAGGTCACTTCGGTTTCCAACGGGCGCGAGGCCCTGGCCGCCCTGGCCCAGGGAAGCTGTGATCTGATTGTCACCGATGTCAAGATGCCCGATCTGAACGGCATCGAACTGCTCAAGGCAGTCCGCGAACAGGCGCCCGACACGATGGTGATCATGATGACGGCCTTTGCCACCATCAACAGCGCGCGCGAAGCCTTCAAACTGGGCGCCGATGATTTCATTCAAAAGCCCTTCGACATTGACGAATTCAAGCTGATCGTGCGCAAGGCGCTGGAAAAGCGCGACCTGCGGCAGGAAAACGCCCTGCTCAAACGCGAACTGCACCGGCGCGGACAGCTTGGCGACATCATCGGGCGCAGTCCGAAGATGCAGGCCGTCTATCAGATGATTGAAACCGTCGCCGCCAATTCCAGCACCGTGCTGGTCAATGGCGAATCAGGCACGGGCAAGGAACTCGTCGCGCGCGCCATTCACAATCTGAGTGCGCGGCGTGACCGCCCGTTTGTTTCGGTCAACTGCGGCGCGTTTACTGAAACGCTGCTCGAATCGGAACTGTTCGGCTACGTCAAGGGCGCATTCACCGGCGCACAGACCAACCGCAAGGGGCTTTTTGAAGCCGCCGACAGCGGCACGATCTTTCTGGATGAAATCGGTGAAATGACGCTGGCGATGCAGGTCAAGCTGCTGCGCGTGTTGCAGGAGCGCCGCATTCGCCGCGTGGGCGGCACCGAAGAGATGCCGGTTGACACACGCATCATTGCCGCCACCAACCGCGATCTGGAAAAGATGGTCAAGGCGGGCGAATTCCGCGAAGACCTCTATTACCGCGTGTCGGTCATTCCACTGGAACTGCCGCCGCTCCGTCAGCGCCGCGAGGATATTGCCGATCTGGTGCAGCACTTTCTGACAAAATTTGCCGCCCAGTCCGGCCATGCGATCAAACGCTGTCATCCCGAAGTGGTGCGCTATCTCGAAGAATATGACTGGCCGGGCAACGTCCGCGAGCTGGAAAACACCATCGAGCGCGCCGTCGCCCTGGAGATGGGCGAAGAGATTCAGCCGACGCGCCTGCCCGAACGCATTCTGCGCTATTCGCCGCAGCAGGCCAGTGGCGAACTCAATCTGCCCGACACGGGCATTGATCTGGAAAACTACCTGCGCGAACTCGAAAAAAGTTACCTGCTCGAAGCTCTGCGCCGCACGGGCGGCAATCAGACCCGCGCGGCTGAACTGCTGCATATGACCGTGCGCAGCCTGCGCCATTGTCTCGACAAGTACGGGATTCGACAGATGACCAGTCAGTTGCGCGAAATTGCCGCCAATCACCGCCGCTGAGTGAACATCGCGCAGAGTGACCGGCCTGCGCTGTGCCCGACGGTGGAACGATGTTTGCTCCTCGTGAGCGTCCCCGCACTGAAATGCCGCTTCGGACAGGGGCGTAACCGGGAGGAAGTCATGCGCAGGCAGAAAGGTTTTTCACTGATTGAGCTGCTGCTGGTGGTGGCCATCATCGGCATCATCGCGGCGATTGCGATTCCGAATCTGCAAAACGCCAGCCGCATTTCGAGAGAAGCCGCTGCCATCAGCAACCTGCGCCAGCTTATTTCCGCCGAAGGCGCGTACCTCGCTTCGGCAGGAGGTTATGCCAGCTACGGACTGCTCAGCGACCTGCTGTCGCATAATCTGGTGGACAGTTCCTTTACCGGAACCAGGAACAGTTATTTATTCACGATTACGCAGCCGAACGGCGCTGGCAGCTACCAGATCAAGGCGACCCCGCAGGCCGGTGGTCTGAAGTTCTTTTACGCGCGGGATGATGGTCAGATTCTTGAAAACACGGCAGACGACATTACCACTGCCACCCCGATTTCAAATCGCTGACAAATTCCGGCAGCCGGATGGCGCAAAGTATGCGACAGGTTGCCGGACTCGAACAGATTAATTCCTCCCCCTCAGGTTACTGCCGAAAAGCAAAAGCAGATGGCGCGATTCAACGTCCGGCCCGCAGCCGGGGTATAATCTCTGCGTTCCCGAAATCAGCAGAGGAGAACTGAAGCCATGAGCCAGCAGGCAGGTGAACAATTCGCTGCATCGTTACAGCGCGCGCGCGCTTATCTGGCGGCGCGGCAGAACGCTGACGGCGGCTGGGGTTACACGGGCGAACAGAGTTTTGCCGAACCGACCTGTTATGCGCTGCTGGCGCTGGCCGGAGCCTCACAAGCCGACCGCACGCCAAACGAAGCCGAAGCCCGCGCGGTGAAATGGTTCGAGACTCACCGCAGCCAGGCGGGCGCAGTCTCATTTGAAGATGACAGGACCACGCCCGATAACTGGGGCACGATTCTCGCCTGCTTCACCCTGCAACGCCTGAACATCAGCCCGGAACTGCACAAACATTATCAGCATTACCTGCTGGCTTCGCGGGGCAATCGCATCAGCCCGCAGGCCGCTGCGCCGCTCAGACTCAACGGCGACCTGCAGGCCTGGTCGTGGGCGAGCGGCACGGCAAGCTGGGTTGAACCGACCGCTTATGCGCTGCTGGCGCTCAAGGCGGCGGGCCTGCGCTCGCACGAACGAGTCAGAACCGGCGAAACTTTTCTGCTGGATCGCGCCTGTTATGAGGGCGGCTGGAATTACGGCAACAAGGAAGTGCTCGACGTGAAACTGGAACCAATGCCGACCAACACCTGTTTTGCGCTGCTGGCGTTGCAGGATTCCAGGCGCGATCACCCGGTCATTCAGAAATCGCTGAGTTATCTTGAAAACGAACTGGCCGAGCGGCAATCCACACTGACGCTCGCGCTGGGCGCGTTGTGCTTCGATGTTTACGAGCGTCCGGTGAATAAACTGCTCAGCGGCCTGCTCGCGCGCCAGGAAGCTGACGGGAGCTGGCGCGGCAATAATCATCTGACTGCGCTGGCGGCGCTGGCGCTGGCGCTCCCGGCTGAGAAAAATAATGTTTTCAGAGTCTGAACAACTCGGATTTCAAATTTGAGATTCGAGATCTGAGATGCGGGATTGCACGAGATGGAAACTGACGAAGAGAACAACCACATGACACGTCGCCGCTTTTTGCAGGCCGCAACGGTGGCGGCTTCAGGCGTGGCGGGCCTGGGCACGGCAGCCTGTAAAAATATGGGCGCCGCCGCGCGTGATTTCAGTCCGCTGGCCACGCAGGCGCGCGTCACGATTCTGCACGCGGGTTCGTATGACAAAAACCTGAGCGACCTGCTGCGGCAGGGGATGAAAAATCATTCGCTCAACGTGCAGGGCAAACGCGTCGTCCTCAAACCCAACCTCGTCGAATATCACACCGCGCACAAGATCAACACCAGCCCGCTGCTCGTTGCCGCCGCGGTGGACTGCTTCAAAAGCCTGGGCGCAAAAGAGGTCATCATTGCCGACGGGCCGGGGCATCAGCGCGACACTGAAATGCTGCTCGAACTTTCCGGCCTGGGTGAAGTCGCGCGCAGCGAGCGTGTCCGGTTCGTTGACCTCAACACTGACAACATTCATCGCGTGGCGACCGCCACGCACCTGACGGCGCTCAATGAACTGTGGCTGCCTGAAACGATTCTCAACGCCGATCTGGTGGTTTCGATGCCGAAGATGAAAACGCATCACTGGGCGGGCGTGACGCTCTCGCTCAAGAATCTGTTCGGCGTGATTCCGAGCGTGCGTTACGGCTGGCCGAAAAACGTGCTGCACTGGCACGGCATTGACGAATCCATCGTGGACATTGCGACAACCGTCAGGCCCGGCTTCACGATCATTGACGGCATCGAAGGCATGGAAGGCAACGGCCCGCTGCACGGTGAAACCGTCAGTTCACAGGTCATCGTCATGAGCGAAAGCCTGGCGGCGGCTGACGCGACGGCGGCGCGGCTGATGAGCATTGATCCGCTGAAAGTCAAACACCTCGGTTATATGCGCAATCTCGGTGAACCGCTCGCTGAACGCCGGATTGTGCAGGCTGGCGAACGGCTGAAGGATTACCGCCGCGAGTTTCGCCTGATTGATTCATTTGCCCACCTGCGAGCATAAGCCCCGACTGACTGAGTTATGAAAGTAGTTCCCATTGCGCTCAACACCTTTCGTGAATCGGTGCGTGACCGCGTGCTGTACAACCTGATTCTGTTCGTGCTGATGCTGGTCGGTGCGTCGCTGTTTTTAGGCGAACTGTCAATGTCGCAGGAAACCAAAATCATTGTGGACATGGGCCTGTCGGCGATGTCCATTTTCGGTGTCCTGATTGCCATCTTCATCGGCATCGGCCTCGTCTACAAGGAAATTGACAAGCGCACGATTTACAGCCTGCTCGCCAAACCGATTCAGCGTTACGAATTCATTCTCGGCAAATACTTCGGCCTCTGCTTCACGCTCTTTGTGAACACGCTGCTGATGGCGCTGGCGGTGGCGCTGGCGCTGATGATCAACAGCGGGCCGGGCGCGATGCAGTGGCGCATTATGCCGGCGGCTTATCTGATCTTTCTGGAACTGATGGTGATGACGGCGCTGGCGCTGCTGTTTTCGTCGTTTTCATCACCGGCGCTGTCGGCGCTGCTGTCGTTCTGCGTGTTCGTCATTGGCCGGTTCAGCGCCGACCTGAAACTGTTTGCCGACACGGTTGGTTCAGGCGCCATCAAGGCGCTTTGTCAGACGCTGTATTACGTGCTGCCGAATCTGGCGAATTTCAATCACATCCGCGAAACCGCCAGCGGGCAGCTCGCTTCAGGCCGGATGCTCGGCGCGGCGACGTTGTATGCCGTGCTCTACATCACGGCGCTGCTGTCAGCAACAGTGCTGATCTTTCAGCGGAGGAATTTCAAGTGAAGGCACCAGGCTTTGCCTTTTGAATTTTATGAAGACGTGGTTATGGACAATGCTGCTGCTGGCCGGACTGGGCGCTACCATTCCGCTGCAACGCTGGCTCGATCATCAGCGCGGCGCGGCGGCGGTGCTGGAAGATTCGCTCTACATTTCATCGAGCAAAACGCTCAAGCGCATGAGTCTTGGTTACGAAGCCCTGATGGCCGATGTTTACTGGCTGCGCACGATTCAGTATTTCGGCGGCAAAATGGGGCAGATCAAAGGGCAGATCAACATCAACGATGTCAGCACGTGGCGGCTTGACCTGCTTGAACCGCTGCTGACCATCACGACTGAACTTGATCCGAATTACGTGGCCGCTTACCGCTTTGGCGCAATCTTTCTGCCGGACATCAATCCTGAAGCGGGCATCGCTTTTGTCAGGCGCGGCATTGAAAACAACCCGCAGGAATGGCGGCTTTACAGCGACCTCGGTTACACCTGCTGGAAGCAGAAACGACTTCAGGAAGCGAGCGATGCTTACGGCAAAGGCAGTCAGATCAAAGGCGCGCCGTCGTGGATGAAAGCCATGCAGGCGGTGATGCTGCTCAAGGGCGGCGACCGTCAGACCGCGCGCGAACTGTTTCAGCGAATGTATGAAAGCAGCGATGACGCCTACACCAGAAAGCTCAGCCTGACGCGGCTCAAAAGCCTGCAATCAGAGGACGAACTGGCGCTGCTTGGTCGTCTGCTCAATGGTTATCGTGAACGCTTCGGCGCGTGCCCGCCCTCGCTGCCCGCGCTCATCAAAGCTCTGTCACCCGCGCTGCGCCAGGAGATGCAGCAGGGCGGCCTGCAGTTTGATGACACTCTCGCCCCACTCGACCCCGACGGGTTCCCTTACAGTTACAACTCATCCGAATGCTCAGTCGCACTCAATGAAAAGACGACGGTCGTGCGCTGGCGATTTTGAAAACAGTGGTTAGTGGTTAGTGGCTGGTGGTTAGTTGTGTCGGCGCAACTACTGTTAACTCGGTCTGCCCCGCTGTGAAGGACAAAATGGCGATAAAAAGTTATCGTGAGCTGATTGTGTGGCAGAAGGCGATGACTCTGGTAGAAGAGATTTACAAAGCGACAAGACAGTTTCCGAAGGAAGAGATTTATGGGCTGACGGGACAAATCCGAAGAGCCGTTGTTTCAGTTCCGTCAAATATTGCGGAAGGTCAGGGGCGTGATTCGACAAAGGAATTTCTGCATCACCTTTCAATTGCTTATGGTTCGCTGTGTGAGGTCGGCACTCAGGTCATCATTGCGCAGAGGCTGAATTACCTGAAGCAGCAGGAAGCAGAAAGACTTGATGAAGGCATTGCTGAGGTGGCTCGCCTCATCAACGGTCTGTCGAACAAGCTTCCCAGACCGTAACCAGTCACTAACCACTAACCACCAACCACTAACCACTGTTCTATGCTGGCACTTGAAATCAGAAATCTGACAAAGGATTACCCGGTTGGGTTCTGGAAGAAACGCATGGTGCGTTCGCTGGACGGGCTGAATCTGGAGGTGGCGCAGGGCGAAACCTTCGGTTTTCTCGGCCCGAACGGGGCGGGCAAAACGACGACGCTCAAGATTCTGATGCGGCTGATTTATCCGACCGCCGGAAATGCTCTCATCCTCGGCTGCCCGCTTGACGATATGAAGATGAGAGCGCGCATCGGGTATCTGCCGGAGCAGCCCTATTTCTATGATTACCTGACGGCGCGTGAGTTCCTGGTTTATTGCGGCAAGCTGTTTGACATGCCGCGCGCGGTGGCGTTGCGGCGCGCTGATGAACTGCTCGAACGGGTCGGCCTGAGCGAAGCCGCTGACAAGCACCTGCGCAAGTTTTCAAAGGGCATGCTGCAACGCGCGGGCCTGGCGCAGGCGCTCATCAATGATCCCGAAGTGCTCTTTCTGGATGAGCCGATGTCGGGTCTTGATCCGCTTGGTCGCCGCGAAGTGCGCGATCTGATTCACAGCCTGCGCGAACAGGGCAAGACGGTCTTCTTTTCATCGCACGTGCTGTCTGATGTTGAAGCGTTGTGCGACCGCGTGGCGATTCTCAATCGCGGGCGGCTGATTGAATGCGGCAGGCTGTCGGACATCCTCGGTCGCAGCAGCAGCGAAATGGAGATCGTCGTCAGCAACGTCAGCGAGGTCACGCTCAATGAACTGCGTCCGCTGGCCGTTTCAATAGTGACGACCGCCGAAAGCGCGCGCATCAGAGTGCGCAATGAATTTGAGGTCGAGCGCGTGCTGGCGCTCGTTCACCGGCAGCAGGGAAGGCTGGTTTCAGTCAGCCCGGTGCGCGAATCGCTGGAAGATTTGTTCGTGCGCGAAGTCAGTGAAAACGCTCCGGCGCTGAGCGCCGCCAGTTGAAAAAGATCAGCCCCCGCTGAGTCAGGGCCAATGCCTGCCCCTGGGTACGCACGCTTCCAGCGTGCTCCTGCTTCGGGTAATCGTTGTGTCCGCACAGCCCGGCACGCTGGAAGCGTGCGTACCCAGGAAATTGAATTGACTCTGCCGGTGAGTAAAGGGAAATGCTTTATGGTTGAATTTCAGTTATTCAACAGAATCACGACCAATCAGCCGTCACTGACGCCGGTGCAGATGCGGGCTTACTGGGGCGAACTCGATCTGCTGCTGGCGCGCATTGAAAGCGCGAGTGATCCGTATGATGTGCTGGGCGTCGAACGCACGGCGAGTTATGAGGAAATCTGGTATTCCTACAAGCATCAGATTGCGCTGCTTTATCCGTCCTATTCAATCAACTGTTCATTTCCCGAAGCGATGCAGAACCGCATTGAGCGCGTCTTTGCCAGAATCTCACGGGCCTTTGCCGTATTGGCCAGCGCGGGCAGGCGGCGGCAGTTTGATGAATCGGGCGTGGTCCTGACGGACAATCTGAACCCGGCGGTGAAAACAACGGCTCAGCCGCCGCTCGATCAGGAGCGACTGATTGCACTGGCCGAAGCCGCCACGCGCATTCAGGAACTGGCTCCGGCGGTCGGGCAACTTGCCTCAGCCGTTGATGCGCCGCTGATCGCGCCTGACACTGCGACAACAGCGCCTGAAGCTGAAACAGCGGCTTCAAATTTCGGCAAATATCCGCGCCGGTTTCCCCGGTTCAAAATGCGGATGCCGGTGCAGGTGACTGGTTACAGCCGCAGCGGCAGCGTCTGGCAGGAAGCGGCTGAAACAGGGCAGATTTCTCGCCAGGGCGCGCTGGTGCGCATGCGGCAGCGCGTGCGGCACGGCCACGTCCTGCATCTGACGATGCCGCTGCCGCTCAAGCTGCGGTCATACAGTTTTGCCGACACGCATTACAAAGCCTACGCCATCGTCCGCAGCGTGATCCCGCGCGGTGACGGAGTGCGTGATGTGGGCCTGGAGTTTCTGGGCAAGAATCCGCCCGCCGGTTATTTTGACAAGCCCTGGAATTACTTCCGCACGGAAAGCTGGAAGGGCGCTGAGCGTCGCCGGATTCCGCGCTTCAGAATCACCGAGCAGATACAGCTTGATTTCTTTACTGACACGCGAATGCCGCTGTCGCATTGCGCCGGAGTGACTGAAACGCTCAGTCGCGGCGGCGCCTGCGTGCGTGTGGCCGCGATGCCTGATGAATTTGATCTGGTTGGTGTGAACTGTGCAGAACACGGCTTTGAATCACTGGCTGTAGTGACCAATCGTTTCGCCGGTCAGGACGGCCAGGAGCGGCTGTGCCTGCAGTTCATCGAACAGCAGTGGCCCATTTGAAACTCAGGCACTCTTACCGGGGCTGGCTTCCCGCAGCCAGCCTGAAATTGACATGACCAGCCATCCCCCCAACTCAGCGCCATCCGCCGTGTCAGGCAACAGTGTGCCTGCCGCGCAGATGAGCGCATGGTTTCTGGAACTTGAGCGTTTGCTGGAACGCATCGAACACGCCGCCACACATTACCAGGTCCTCGGCCTCAGCCAGTCGGCCACCCGCGAAAACATTCTGACCGCTTACCGGCAGACGCTCGGCTTTCTCTTTCCGGTTGCCGAACTGCTCGCCGTGCTGCCGACTGAAACGCAGCAGCGCATGGATCGGGCGCTGGAACGAACCGCGCAATCCTTTACGGCCCTCGCCGTCACCAGTCGCCGGAACGAATATGACCGCACGGTGAGCGGCGAGAGCGCACCGCCACGCCCGCAACCTGCACCCGCACCGCCGCCTGTGAACGCTGCGCCTGAGGTTCCGCCGCGTGTCAGTCCGCCCGCTGCGCCGCCCGCCCGCCCGTCCACTGCCGCGCCCGCTGCGCCAGTGCCACCGTCAAACAGTCCGGCGGATGTGCTGGAAATCAGAAAAGTCGGTGTTCGCCAGGAAGTTTTTTCTGTTTCTGACCGCGAAGACGAACGCAACCGCCGCCGCAGCGAGCGGTTCAAAATGGGCCTGCCCGTGCGCGTGATGGGTTTTGACCGGCAGTCTGGCAAATGGCACGAGATGACCGAGAGCGTGGATGTCAGCCGCACCGGATTGCAGCTTCATCTGCGACGGCGCGTGATGCACAACACGATTCTGCATCTGACGCTGCCGCTGCCGCTCAAGCTGCGCTCGCACGGCTTCAGCGAAACGACCTACAGCGTCTATGCGCTCGTGCGCCGCATTCTGCCGCAGCAGGACGGGCGACGCCTCGTCGGCCTGGAATTCATCGGTGAGAATCCGCCGTCAGGATTTCTCGAAAAACCCTGGGCCGCATGCCGCACCCGGCAATGGACAGGAGCCAACCGCCGCCGCCATCCGCGCATTAACCGGGTCGAACCTGTGACGATTGATTTTCTGACCGAAGATAAAAAGTTCATCGCCAGAGAACAGGGCTTCACTGAAAATGTCAGTCGCGGCGGCGTGCGCGTGAAAACGCGGCAGATGCCGCCCGAATTTGATCTGGTCAGAATCGCCGCCTCAAAATTCAGCTTTGAATCATTGTCCGTCATCACCAACCGTTACCTGATGCCGGACGGTTCAGCGCGCATCTGCCTGCAACTGATCGAACGTGAATGGCCGCTGGAGTAATCTCAACCTCACGCGCCTGCGGCCTGCCTTTCCACACACCTGGGTACGCACGCTGCCAGCGTGCCGGGCTGCGGGTAGTCGTTATTTCCGCGCCACACAGCACGCTGGCAGCGTGCGTACCCAGGTGCATGTGCTGACACTGTTTGCCCGCCTCATTTGGTTACGGTTTCAATCCAGCCTATAATTTTCGCCTGTTGCTCGGTTTTACGGGTGAAAGTCTGACTGATGAAATACCTTCTGACATTGTTGTTATTGCTGTTTTTTGCGCCTTCCACTTTTGCGCAGTCGGAGCTGGAGCAGTTGATCAATACCTTGCAGAATCGCTATCTGCGGCTTGATTCGCTCTCTGCCGAATTTGCGCAGATTTATGTCGCGCCGGGTGAACCGGTGCGACGCGAAAAGGGGCGGCTGCTGCTCAAGAAGCCGGGAAAGATGCGGTGGGATTACACGACGCCGGAACCGAAGATGTACATTGCCGATGGTCGGCAGGTCTATGAATACCTGCCTGCGGAACGCCTGGTCACGCGCACAAAAATTACCGAGAGCAACGACCTGCGCGCGCCGTTTCTGTTTCTGCTCGGCAAAGGCAATCTGCGGCGCGATTTCAAAGTCATCGAATTTGCCACCGAAGCTCCGGTCTATGCGGGCAATCGTGTGCTGCGGCTGGTGCCGAAGCGCGGCCAGGAATTGTTTCGTGAACTGTTTATTGAACTGACGCCCGACCGGCAGCAGCTTGTCCGGCTTTCATTCGTTGACAATAACGGCGCGCGCACAGACTTTCTGCTCGGCAGCATTCGTGAAAACGTGCCGATTGAAGATTCGTTGTTTGTTTTTACGCCGCCCAAAGGCGTGCAGGTTGTGAATCAGTAATCATGATGAATAATTCAGGAACGGATCGCCGCCGCGTACATATCTTCACTGACTTTGACGGAACGGTGACGGAGCAGGACACGCTGATCTTTCTGACCACGCATCTGGGCGGCGGCCCGAAGCTGATTGAAACGCTCGGTCGCCTGGTCAGCGAAGGGCAACTGACATTGCGCGACTGCATCGCCGGTGAAATGCGCAGCATCCGCGCGCCGTTTGCCGACGCCGTGAAACTGCTCAGGGCGCAGGTGCAGGTTGATCCGGGCTTTGCGCCCTTTGCCGCGTGGTGCGCCGCGCAAAAGCTGCCGCTGACGGTGCTGAGCGCGGGCTTTCACGAAATCATTGACCTGTTCATTCCGCCGCAGGACTTTCCGCACCTTGAAGTCCTGGCCAACACGATCAGACCGGACGATCAGCGCGGCTGGCAATGCGTCTTCCGCGACAAAACTCATTTCGGTCACGACAAGGCCGCCGTGCTGAGCGCCGCAAAAAAACAGGGGCTTTACACGATTTTCATTGGCGACGGCCTGTCTGACCGCGCCCCGGCTGCAATCGCAGATGAGGTCTTTGCCAAACACAGCCTGGCCGTGTACTGCCGCGAGCAGGGCATCAGATGCCACGAATACCGCAACTTTGGTGAAGTGCTGCAACAACTGAAAACTGAATTTGAAAGGACGGAGAAAACCGGAGCATGAGTGCGAACCTGGTCATCAGCAATGCGGCTGAACAACGCGAAATCGAAAAGAAACGCGCCGCTCTGGCTGAACTTGAAGCCGCCGTGCAGGAGCGCACTGCTGAACTCAGCAGCCTGCAAACTGAGTTTCGCGCTTTCGAGGCTCGTTATCTGAACATCATCGGTCATCGTTATGATGAACTGGCTGACATTGAAAAACAGATTGCCACGTTGCAGGGGCTGAATCCTGATGATGTGACTGATGACGCCGCCTCGCTGGCCGATGATGAAGTCGGCTGCGGGCAGAACCGCTTTCATTCTGACAAACTCAGAAAGCTGTACCGCGAAGTCTGTCGCCGCTTTCATCCTGACCTTTCAGCCGATGAACGAGAGCGCGAACATCGTCATCACCTGATGGTTGAAATCAATCGCGCTTACGAAACCGGCGCGGAAGAACGGTTGCAGGCATTGCTTGAAGCCGGAGAAGGACTGGCCGAAGTTGAAGCAGGCAGCGAAAGCGCAACAGAACTGATTCTGCTGACGCGCCGCCTGGCCGAAGCGCGTGAAAGGCTGCTGACGATTGATGAAGAGATGGCAGCCATTACCAGCTCAGAAACCTGGCGACTCAGATTGCGCGTCATCAACGCCGAAGCGATGGGCGTTGACCTGTTCACCGACCTGATTTCACAGGTTGACCGCCAGATCAAAAAAGCCCGCCACCGCCTCGAAGCCCTGTAGTCAGTAATGATGACTTCCTGAAACCAGAAGCCATCAGGTTCAGGCCGAATGAAGATTCACAGGCCGCACCCCCGTAGTAACGAATAAATTCGTTACTACGGGGGTGCGGCCTGTGGCTTTTGATTGATCGGGCTGATGATTCAGCTTCTGCGTGGTGGAACCTCGACTTCATCTCCGTCATTCACGGCGACGACATCAGGATGAATGCGGCGGGCTTCGGTGAGGAAGTCTTCGATGGTCGTGTAGCGTTGCGAGAAATGGGTCAGCACCAGCTTTCTGACGTTTGCCTCATGGGCGATGGTCGCAGCCTGAGCCGCAGTCAGATGACCGTTGCGTTCGGCTTCGTATTCTTCGGATGAAAGATAGGTTGATTCGCAGATCAGCAGATCGGCTTTGTCGGCCAGTTCGCGCGCCGCGTGGCACGCGCGCGTGTCCATCACAAATGCCACGCCCTGTCCGGGTTTTGGCTCGCTCACTTCATCAAGCGTGATCACGCGGTCGGCAGTGGTCAGGGTGCCGGTGCGTTTCAACTGGCCGACCGCCGGGCCGCGAATGCCGAGCGCGGCCAGCTTTTCGGGCAGCATCGTGACCGTGTCGGGTTCCTGCAAACGATAGCCCAGGGTTTCGACGGAGTGATCGAGTCGTCGCGCCGTCAGTGTGAACTGCTGACCCTGAAAGATGACACCGGGCTGCGAGACGGGCTGCGGGCTGATGCGGGCGGCATTGTAAAAGATTGAAGCCTCGCTGAGATGATCGAAATATTTCTGCCCCGAAGCCGGATAGTAAACTTCGACCTGGTGCGGCACGCGGTCAAGCGACAGGCGCTGAATGATTCCGGCCAGGCCCAGACAATGATCGCCGTGAAAATGCGTGATGCAGATTTTCGTGATCTCTGACGCTGAGACTCCGGCCAGAATCATCTGCCGCTGCGTGCCTTCGCCAGGGTCAAACAGAATGCCTTCGTCATCCCACCTGAGAAAGTAGCCATTGTGATTGCGGTAACGGGTCGGAACCTGACTGGCCGTGCCGAGCGCGACAAACTTTCTGACAGACATCTGATCACTCCACAACCGGATTGTGGTCAGGGCCGCTTCAACCTGAAGCCAGCCCTGACAGGAACGGTGATGTTACTGATCAGACAGGTGACTGGCAATCACTTCCAGAGTCTGTTCACTTTCAGAAACGTCCGGCCAGGATGTTCGATCAGCCGCGAGCCGGACGTATCGGCGCAGGTCTGTGCCGGTTTCCCGGTTCGCGCTGCGGACAGGGAAGCCCGGCACAAACTTATGCCGCCATCGCTGGCCTGCCCCATGGTCGAACGTCTGTTCTGAATTGCCACCAGTTCCTCCAGTCCGTTCCGGGCAAGGTTGTTTTCCGGGTCATGACGCAAAGCCTCCTGCCAGGCCTTTTCCGCTTCGGCGAAATTGCCAAGCGCCAGCCAGGACAGCCCCAGATAGTAATGCGTCATCGCCCGCTCCGGCCTGATCAGCGCTGCCTGCCTGAGCATTCTGATGGCGTCCCGATAGCGCCTCTGCCAGCAGGCGGCCCGGCCATCATTGAAAAGCAGTTCAGACCCGCTCAGCGGTCTGCCCTGCGTCGCCCGGCCAGCCCGCACAGGGAGCCAGGACGGAAGATCGTAATGAATCAGCATAATGATCAGCAGCGTAAAGACGAGGAATCCGATTTGTATGAACACCGGTCGCTCCTTTCTGTAATCACTCAATACTTCAAGGGAAGTGAGAGCAGAAATGGCGCAGCGCACGCGGAAGGTTTCACTGCATTCCGCCGCGTGCGCTGCGCCAGCGTTTCTTATCTGACGTGAATCCTGACGTGATTGGCCTCGTGACCATCTGCCGTCATCACCAGTTCAATTTCGCCGCGTCCGCTCAGGCTGCGCGGCAGCCGCACGTTGACCTGATCCAGCCCGACGAAATACTGCTGCGGCCCGGCGTACAGCACCGGCGTTTCCACATCGCCGATTCTGACTCTGACTGCGGATAATCCCTGGTGATGTCGCAACCCTGTGCCGTACAGGATCAGGAAGACTTCATCAGTTGTCGCGCCGAGGTCGAGCGGACGCGGGACAAAGCGTCGCTGCCCGTCATCAGGCTGGGCGACCGGCTCGTAGCTTTGCTGCCCGTTTGCCCTGACGCGCAGCGCGAGCGCCGCCGCCACGCCCTGTCCGTCACCGTTGGCGGCAAACAGCCCCGGCGCGGTGACGGCGATCTGTGCGGGGCCGACCGAGACTGTTCCGTCGCCGCTTGTGATGGTCACAGTGGCCGCGCCCGCCGCCGTGTCCGTCGGAATCAGGTAATTGACCTGACCGGGTGAGACGAAAAAGAGCGGAGCGGCTCGTTCGGTTCCGGCGCTGTCTTTGACGAGGACTCTGGTCCCGGCCAGTTCCGTCGGCAGGCAGGTCGGGCATTCGGGTGTGCCCGAAGCGGTCATCAGGGATGTCGCCAGGCGTGTGCCAAAGGCTGCGGCGATGGATTCGCCGGCCAGTCCGCTGGCGCTGTAACTGGCCGCCGAAACGCTCGTCACGGAGCGCACTGTGCCGCCTGTGACTGTGGCGGTGATCCTGAAAGTGGATGCGCCGGGGCCGTAATTCACAATCATCAGGTAATAGACGCCTGCCTTCAGGGGAGAGGTACTCGCAGGCGTGATGGTGATGGATTCCTGGTAATCGTCCGAGACTGAGCGATGTTCAGCGACCGGCAGGTGGTTCTGAAACACGACGGGGCCGCCGTAATGCGCGTAAAGATCAACGTCGGTATTCGCGCTCAGTTCGACTTTGAGTTCCGTTGCGCCATCGGGCACTGAAATTGTGTATTGCGTGCCGAAGATTTCTCTGACCTGCGATGGCGGCGGAATAGAGCCGTCCTGCGACACGCCCGAAGTCAGCGCCACAAAAACAGGGTCGGGTGTCGGCGTGGGAGCCGGAGTCGGCGTTGGCGGCGGCGTGGGAACGCCGGTGGAGATGATGGCGCGGATCATGGCGCTGACCGGTTTGCCCTGAAACGCTGCTGAAAGAGGCGTAAAGCCAGCTCCATTGGTGGTCGAGTAAAAACTGCGATTCTCTGCCACGCCGCTTGAATCAACGGCGAATCCCACGCCCTGATGCGGCGACGAGGTTTGATAACCAACGTAGAAATCGCCGGAGTTGATTGTCAGATCGCCGGGAAGCGTGAACTCCAGGAAAAGATCGGAGCTGGCGCTGGGCACAGTTGTTTCGATGCGAGTGAACTGTGCGCCCGCAGGCGGTTGCCCGTTTGAAGCGCCCTGCGCGTAAAGCAGCGTGATCGGCCTGCCCGCAGGGTCGGGCTGGTTCTGGAAAGCCGGAATGAGAATGCGCAGTTTGCGCAATGTTGCCGGATAGCTCGTCGGGGTCAGCCGGTTGACCACCATCAGTCCGTCATAGAGCGCGCCCAGATCAATCTTTCCGTCATCAGCTTTCAGTTCGGCCTCCTGCGCGTTCAGCAGCGGGTTCGTGCGATAGCCGACGAGTTCAAGGGCGGCGAGATCATTGTCAGTCAGCTTGTAAGACTGACTGTAATTAAAGATCGGGTTCATAATGCCGAGGTAACGTCCGGTGATCAGGTAATCCTTCCAGTGTCCGGCCTGCCAGCCATCGCCGCCTGTGCTGTCAACCCTGCCGGTTGAGAACGGCAGTTCCGGCCCGCCATTGAAAAAGACCTGTTCACTGCCTGAGGAGAGAATGCGCGGCGCGGTCGCAAAGGTCGCGGTTGTGACGCCTGGACGGAAGCGGAACACGTCGAGCGTCTCAGGCATCTGCGGCGGCGCATCGGGATATATTTCCTGAATTCCGACGCCGGAGAAAAATCCGAGGGCGTGGCCCATCTCGTGCAGCGCCGCCGCATTGAAATCGAGCTTCTTCGGCCTGATGCCATCGTTCGGATCGAAGTCGAAGCTGACAGCCGAATTGAAGCCGATCCGGGGCGGCGCGCCCAGCGTCTGCATCTCAGCGTCAGGATTGGCCACAGGCGGGAGCAGTCCGAGCGCGCGCCGCACTGTCGTATGCCAGATCAGGCCCGTCGTCGCGCCGAGGTCAGTCGGCAGTTGAGCGGTCGGCAGCGCAGCGTAAAGCGCAGCCTCCTGCGGGCTGCCCGCGCTGCGAATCAGCGCGGAACGATATTCAGCCCAGGCATTCGGATTGAAATCCCGCTGAAACTTCGTTTCCCCATACGCGTTTTCCCTGAATGGTTCGCCGAAGTACGTTGTCCCGAAATCCACATCAATCACCACTGTGATGCGATTCTGAATCAGTGATTCCAGCGTGTGTGCGGCGCGCAGAAAGGCCGCTTTGGCTTCGGGGTGTTGTTCAAGCTGCGCCGTGCCGCGCAGGATGATCTTGAGGCCGTTCGACGCTGGTTCAGGCGCGGCGTCAGTCACTTCATCGCGGAGGACGTGCAGTTCCTGCTGAGGAGCACGTTGCATCGCCTGCGCTTCGGCGGCGGTCGCGGCGCGGCAGGCGAGCTGCCCGTCGCGCAGCTCAAGCACCGTCCCGCCATCGAGCGGAACAGATTGTTTCTGATCCTGCGACTGTGCGGCAGGCCGTGACGAATCGGCGCGCACTTGCTGAATCAGCAGGGCGCCGGTTTGTTGAGCGTCATCACGCGCCGCCGACGCCGGTCGCTGAACTGCCCAGGCCAGACCTGCAAAGAGCAGACAGGCCAGCGTGGTCAATAAGAACAGGGAACGCCCGCCTGTGGCGGGGTAACGCAATTTGCTTTTCATCTTCTCCTCCTTCATTCAGTTGACCGATCCTGATGCGAATCCGGCATCACCGCCGGGCTGTGCCGGTTCAGTGCCTGACAGCCCGATGGCATGAAGTGATGGCTGTTTGAAAGTAACTCGTCGCCCCCCCGTAGTAACGAATTGATTCGTTGGCTTTGAATCAACGCAGCTTCAGCAGCAGAACGAATGAATTCGTTACTACGGGGGTGCGGCCTGGTTCCACCACGACTCTTTAACTGAGTGCCATTGACCTGACAGCCTGCTTTCTTCGTTGCTGCTCAACGCGAACCAGCGCGGCGGGCTGATGACACTGATTGCTTCACAAGTTCTGCGCTGACGGTCAGATTGCTGCCCGCGCCGATGTTCAGGTTTCGTTTCCAGACTTCGTGACCAGTGCGGCGAACGGTGATCGTGTGTGCTCCGGCGGGCAGCCTGATCAGGCCCGGAGTGTTGCCATAAAAGACGCCATCAATTTCAATCTCGGCTCCGGCTGGCTCTGAAGTGACATTGATTGCGCCGAACTCTGTGGCGGGCATTGCGGCGCTGCGTGCGGTTCCGGTTTGCGGCGGCGCGTCTGCTGTCGTGGCAGGCGCGTCCGGCGTCACGTTGATCAGGCGGTCGCCATCAACGAAGGCGGAGATATGCTGCCCGCGCGGAACCTCGACATTTTTGCCTTTCATCAGCAGAAAGAGCGGCGCGGCGGGCCAGAAGGCGATGGCCGTTGCCGCAGTGGCCACGCCGACGGTTGCGCCGCGTCCCTTGCCCTGCGCTACGGAACTGGCTCGCAGCGGAACTTTCGAGCCGTCCACCGCTTTCACGTAATCAATCTGAAGCGCGAGTTTGCCGCCGCGACCCATTGATTTCTTTGCTTCGGCTTCGGTAATGGTGCCCCACGCGGGCGCGCCTTCGGCGATCACGGCCACGCCATTGATTTTGATTTCATCAAGCACCTGCAGGCTGATGGTCTGTCCTGCCTGCACCGTCGCTGAACTGAGCGCCTGCATCAGCTTCAGGCGCACTTCGGTTCCTTCCGGCAACTTCGCCTGTGGTGGCGTCTGCGCAAAAGCGAATGAATAAATCAGCAGCAGCAAAACGCCGGGCAGAAATTGTAATGAGCTGTGTGTCAGTGTCCGTTTCATGGTGTTCTTTCTCCTCATCTGAAGCTGTGGTTGTCATTTGTCATTTGTCATTTGTCATTTGTCATTTGTCATTTGTCAGTTGTCATTTGTCCGTTGTCCGTCGTTTGTGGTTGTTAACAACGGACAAATGACAACTGACAAATGACGGCTGATTACGGATGTTGCATCCAGAAGTTGTAGAAGCCGTTTCCGCTGTAGGCGTAAATGCGCCAGATGTAATAGCCGGGCGCGCCGTAGTACGAAATCTCTTCCGCCGGAGTGGGGCTTTCCGAACTGGCGACGACCACCCACTGCGTCCCGTCCCAGCGCCAGAGATACAGATCGAAATCCTTACCCTCAGGCCCGCGCAGCCAGCCCTTGTGCCAGCCCCAGGAATCGCTGCGGTAATACGTCCCGTTCGGCTCAAAGCCTGCCTGTCCGGGGAACAGCAGACCGGTGTAATGCTCGCACCCGGTACACGGAACGCCGCCGCTGCCGCCGGATTGCGAGAAGAGCAACTGGCTGGGCGATCCGGGGCCGGGATCACTCACCGCATTCGCTGTCGCGTTGTCGAGCAGAGCGCGGATGACATCGGCTGGTCTGGCATTGGGACTGGTTTCCAGATAAAGCGCCGCCGCGCCCGCCACGTGCGGCGTCGCCATCGAGGTGCCGCTCATCACCATGGTGGCGGCATCATTGGCAATTCCGGCGGAGGTGATCGCAAAGCCGGGCGCGAAGAGGTTGACGCAGGCGCCATAGTTGGAGAACGAAGCCCGCGCATCAGCGATGGTCGTCGCGCCAATGGTGATCGTGTTTTCAGCGCGCGCCGGAGAAACGTTGCAGGCGTCTTCGTTGTTGTTTCCGGCGGCCACGACGTAAGTCACGCCCGCCGCGATGGAGTTTTTCACTGCATCGTCCATCGCCTGAAAGGCCGGGCCGCCGAGGCTCATGTTGGCAACGGCAGGTTTGACGTGATTGGCCGTGACCCAGTCCACACCCGCGATGGTTTGCGACCAGGGGCCTTTGCCATTGCAGTCAAAGACGCGCACGGCATAGAGGCGCACATCTTTGGCGACGCCGTAAGTCGCTCCGCCAATCGTGGCGGCGACGTGTGTGCCGTGCCCGGTGCAGTCATCCGTGTTGCGCCCGTCACCAACCGCATCAAAGGCAGGCACGACGCGGCCCTGAAATTCCTGGTGCGTGCGGCGAATGCCGCTGTCAATGACATAAACATTCACGCCGCGCCCGGTCGCGTTGTAGTTGTAGCGATTGTCGAGCGGAAGCTGACGCTGATCTATGCGATCAAGGCCCCACGTCGGGTTGTTCTGGATGGCGTTCTCCTGCGGGTTCTGTTCAGCTTTGATCGGCTCAAGACTGATTTCGGCATCTTCTTCGACATAAGCAACGCGCTCGTCCTGGCTGAGTGCTATGGCCTGCGCTTCGCTCATCTCCATCGCATAACCCCGGAGCGCGTGGGTGTATGTGCGTTCGATTCGCGCGCTGTAGGTGGCAGCGAGTGAATCACCGATTGCCGCCACCGCTTCGTCGCGGGCAATGGAACTGACCGACTCATCACGCAGGACGACGACGTAACGCCGGGCAATGGCGTGCGCGTGTCTGCGTAATTTCTGTGTTATCTGCTGTGGTTCCTGAGCGCTGATCAGACCTGCTGTCAGGAAAGATCCGGCAATCAGCAGCAGACCTGTCACGAGGCCTGCTTTGTGCGAATTGAAAAATGAGTTGTTCATAGCCTTTCCTTTCTTTGCTCCTTCGCTGCTTCCGGTTCGCCGTCCCGGGCAGACTTCGCCCGTCAGGGCGCAGTCGGGTTGGCTGCCCTGGGAACGGCGAATGGTTGTGGCAGTTGAAATCCGGTTTATCTGATCAGGTCTTCTGCCAGGCGCAGGCTTTTGTCTGGTGGCACGGGCGGAATCAGAATCTCGCGGCGTTCGCCTCGCGGGTTGTCGAGCGTGAAGATTTCCAGGTGAGCATTGAGGCCCTCGCCCCGCATCACTCGCGCCTCAACCGTCAGGCGTCCGTCGGGTCGGCGCACAATGGCGAGCGGCGCGCCGTGCTGATCAAGGCCGGTCCGGCTGGCCTGATTGATCATCGTGGCGGCCTGCGCCTGCGCGAAGCTTTCAGGCAGCAGCGAGGCGTGCTGCTGCGGCAGTGGCGCGTGGTAATCAGCGAGCGTGCCGTCAGCGCGAAAGACCAGGATGCCGTGATTATCAAGTGGCGTTGCGCCCTCGCCGCGTCCCTGGGTGAGTTGCACGCGCACGATGGTCTGCCCGAAGCTGAATGCCCGTCCGGGGCGCGGGCTGCGAATGACGCTCTGCACTTTCAGGCCGAAATCCGGCCCGATGCCCAGTTCATCAAGACCGGCCTGCACCATCTGCCCGATCATTTCATCCGACGACCCTCGTCGCAGGTGCAGTTGCGGAATCGCCTCTTCGTGCGTGAGCCATTCACTGGCTGATTTCGCATTGAAAATTTCGCGTCGCGTGAACTCATCAACCAGGACCTGGTAGTAACGACCGCCGAAGAATTCCCTGTCCACTTTGAGATAAGCTTTGGCGACATCATCGAGCGTCATCTGATTTTCAGGGACGAAATCAGTGGTGTGTGTCAGGAAGACGCCCATCACCTGCCCGGCCAGTTGTAAGGCCTCTTCGGCGCTGTGTTCGCACTTCAGATCGTCATAGACCGCCAGGAAGAATTTGTAAGCCGCGCCGGTCAGCACTTCCGAGCGATCATGCACTTCATCGCTGGTATCGGAGACTTTCTTTTCGTTGAAAGCGTCGCGCATACCGGTGCCTGTGCCCACCAGTGCGGCGAACGCTTCGGCGAGACTGGAGAGAGAGCTTGACCGGTTCAAATCTCCGTTGGTTTCGGCGATGAGCCTCAGCACGCGCTCCCGGTTCCGCAGCGATGTCCACATCGCCATCTGATCGCCAAACGATTCACCCCAGGTTGCAAATCCATCGCCATAATTCGTATTCGGCTTGAGTGTGACGTGCAGGGCGTGGCCGCATTCGTGGGCGACCATCTCCCACGAAGTGGCGGTCTCAAACATCCTGACCTGCGTTTCGCCGCGAGGCCGATACGGCACGACGCCAAAGAACAACTCGCGCGCGCTCGGACTGTAAAAGGCGTTGAAGTCAATAAAGACGTGCGGTTCGATGTTGAGTTTTCCCTGCTGTCCCCACGACAGGTCGCGTCCGGCCCAGGTTTCCGCCGCGTCTTTGGCGGCGCTGGCGGCCACGAAAGCAGTGGTATCTCCGAGGTGCAGGTCATTCTTCGTCCACACCTGCAATCCATCTTTGAGCAGCGGCTTGCCATCAGCGCCGCGCTCCTGTCTGAAGAGCGGAAAGCGATCTTCATCCTGATAAGTGAAATCTCCCTGCTGATTGGCCACTTTGCTCAGCGGCCAGGGATTCCAGGCGAACTTTTTGAACTCGCCGGTTGCATCCTTCCGGTAGATGAAATCTTCTTCCGACAATGAAATCTGATCGTTCCTCAGCAGGAGCCGCCCATCCTCTCCCGCAAGGAATCCGGCAGCATCCAGACGCCGGACATCCGACGTCCGCGCAAACGGATCGTCTTCGTAGGCAGAAATCCGAATCGTCCTCGGACGCCTGTGTTCACCGCGTTCCGGCACAGTGAAGCTTTGCGCCTGTGCAAACGGCAGATTCGCCAGCAGCAGCGCGAGGATCGTGGCGTGGCAGAGAATCAAACGCTTTGACATAGTGAATTGCGATCTCCCTTCCGGTTTTGATTGAGCCATTCAGATCGGCGGTTTCAATCGCCGCACCTGTTGTCACCCCGAACTGACAGGAGATCGCAAAACATCACACGAGAATTTCCGGCAGACTGAAAAAGTTTCGAGCTTTGAGTTTCAGGCGAAGGGCAGAAGTGCGACAGGGCAGCAGTAGCTGAGGATTCTGACAGGCAAGGGTTGCAGCGGCGGAGTTTCTTTTTGAAATTCATCCCGAACCGCTATTGATCAGCGCGGGAAGCCGGGCGCTTCAATGACGCGCTGCGCCTGCGCCAGATGCCTGCGTTCGTGCGCGACGATGAGGCGGCAGCCATCGAGCAGGCTGTAAGTGATAAAGCTGAGGAAGGGTGAAGTCATCACAATTTGCGCCGCATTGAGTCGTTCCAGACTTTTGATTCGTTCGGCAATTTCGCGCTGGTGCGTCACAAAGCGGCTGACGATCTGCGCGTCAATCGCGCTCGTGGCGGGCCTGGCGGTTGTCGGCGCTTTCAGTTTCTGTTTGAAGCCGGGCGATACGACTTTGATCATGTACCTGCCGCACAGGCCCGGCAGCACCGGCAGACGCTCGAAAAACCTTGTTCGCTTCGTTCCCGCCAGGGCTTCATCAATCGGCTGTAACATCCGGCGATTGGCCGTCAGCAGGTGTTCCAGACATTGCGCGACGCTCCACGCCTCAGCGCCAGGCTGCCAGTTGAGTTGCCGGGCGTCAAGGTGGCTGAATGCTCGCTGCGCGTCAGCCGCAATCGCTTCGATTTCAGCGAGCATTTCTGACAGCGACAATCGGGTGAAATCAGTAATCATTGTTTCCTCCGTCAGAGATCGTTTTCTGAAACGAAATACCAGTCATTCGGACAGGATGAAACAGGATTGTCAGAGCCAGTACCGCAGTGACGAATTTCCCTTTGAAATCCGCGCTAAACCTTCTTCCACCTTTCAGCGGTAATCACGGCATTCAGGTCGTGCGCCCGGCCATTCAGATCAAGCGCGAACGTGCCTTCCTGAAAGGGCAGCGAATCAATGACCAGTCGGCGGTCAGGCTCATCTCTGGCAATGGCAAGGTTGAAGATCAGTCGCATCTTTTTGTCGTGATACGTCAGCGTGACTTCGCCCAGGCGCATCGCGCAATTTCCATTGTTGATGAAGTCCAGTGACGGAACTCTCAGCCCGTTCACCCACTCAGCGGATTCTGTCCGGTGAAACGTCCGGCCACCTTCGGCCAGGGATGTTTCACCCGCAAAAATCCGCGCGTCACCGACTGATTCCGGCAGTTGTTCACGAACGGATTTCAATGCTGCCTCAGTCAGCCTGCTGCCATTCTCATCACGCACCAGATAGCTGACCATCGCCGGATTGCAGTATTGCGCGTGTGTCAGTCTGTCCGGCACAGCGGTTAACAAAACCAGCAGCCCGACAAACAGTGCGGCTGATATTTCAGCCCGCAGATACGCGCCAGGAACGAGAGTGATCAAAAACGATTTCTGCATACGATCTGCTCCTTGTGTCATTGAGATTCACCCCGTACTGGCGGCAAATCAGAAAACATCACACAGGTTCAGATCGAATTGCTGAAAAAAATTCCGGGCCTCACTGCCTGAGCACGCTGAAGTAATAGAAGCGCACGTCCTCGGTCTGAGTGTCAGTCATTCCCCTGAGCGTCAGTTCGTATTCGCCCGCGCTGAAAGCTGTGCCGGGGATGAGCACATTGATGACGCGGCCCGCGCGCGACTCGCGCGGGCGCAAATGATCCTGTGACCAGACCTCACGGCCCTGCGCGGTTCTGATTTCGACGCTGAAGCTTCTGTATTCATCCTCGCGTTCAAGCCCGATTCGCAGGCGGACTGTTCGTGAGGTGTGCGGAACGATCAGCTTCGGGCGTTCAGCGCCGCCGCGCGCGGTGCCCGGCAGCAGAAACAATGAAGTGATGAACGACGCACCGGCAGGCCTTTCGCGCTGCTGACGTTCGGGCCTGCGGGCTGGTTCTTCGCTGCGCCCGCGCTGCTCTCGTTCGCGTTCGAGTTGTGCGGTCAGTTCCGCGCTGCGGGTGCTTTCCTGCCTGGCTTGTTCTCGCAGGATTTCTTCCTGACGCTGCCGCGTCTGCTCTGCCGCCTGAAGCCGCGCAACCTGCGAGCGCAGATTTCTGGTTTCAATGACCAGCCACGAAAGACCAGCCAGCAGAATCAAAGTCGCAGCCGCCAGCGAAAATTGCAGGGCCGGATTCAGGCCGCGCAGGAAGGCCGTCACCACGTCCCGCCAGCGAGACCTGGCCGGTTCGGCTGTGTCTTCAGTTGCGTTTGCCGAAACGACCTGCGCCAGCGCCCTGGCAAATTCCACCTTCCGGCGACGCTCGGCTGAAGCGAAAAAGCGGTGCTCGAACTGCCGCCGCTCAGTTTCGCTGAGCGTCCCGCGCACATAATCGTCAATCAGATCGTTCTCAGCGTCCTCAATGTTTCGCCGATACGCGCGATCCGAAAAGGCCCGGTCTTCGATCCTGACCTGATCTGCTTCGGGCAGGTCGCCCAGCAGGTAACGCACGATCAGTTGTTCATTTGACGCTTCCATGTTTATGCGGTTTCCGGGATGCCCCCGAACGGGGAAGATGTCTGCCTTCACCTCAGACTGGCGCAAAATGAAAAAACATCACATGTTTTTTTGCAGGCAGTTCTCGACGCAGCCCTGCAATTTCTCCCTCAGTCTGAGCGCCCGCATTCGCAGGGTATTGATCGGCGCGCTGAATCGGTCGGCGAGTCGCCTGCGGTTTTCGATCTTCGAGCCTTTCTCGCCCTGGTAATATTGCAGGATCAGTTCACGGTTGTCTGTGGAGAGACTGGCGAGGCAGCGCCTCAGACACTCGACGCGCTGCTCAGAGTCTTCAGATTCGGATGATGGAACTTCAGGGTCTGCGATTTCATTGAGCGCGCGGCGCTCCCTTGTGCGCTTCCTGCTGATTTCGAGCAGCAGCATTCGCGCAACGCCGATTGAATACTGACCCGGATCACGAATCGCCTCGCCTTCGCTCATTCTTCTGGCGACCCGGTTGATCGTTTCGTCGGCGTGTTCCTCAGGGAACGGGCAGCCCCGCCACTCGAAGAACCGCAGCAGATTGCCGCGCAATTCCAGATATCTTTCGCCCGCCCGTTCCCGGTCAGCATCGAGCGCGGCAAGCAGTTCATCGAAGGCTTCCCGCGTCAATGCCCATTTGTGGCGCGACACGACCGCAGGGGCTGAGCCTGACGTTACGCTTCCCGGATTGACGCTGCCGCGAATTTCCATAATGAAATTGTGCCGTCGCCTGGACAGAAATTTTCAGCACAACATGAAACGCGGGAAAAGCGACCAGAAAAGATCACGCGAAAGAAAAATACTGCGGTTGTTTTTGCCTCTGCTGCATTTTTTCAGGCTTTTACCCGTCGTCTCCAGGCCACGACCCGCCTACTTCCATTCTCCCTGAAAGGTAAATGCGGCCCAGTTGTGCGGTGCCTGCCAGCGTTTGTCCTGCCACATCGCAACCTGCGCGGCCCGGAGCGCCGCCGCCGGGCGCAGCCCACGTCCGAGCATCTCCTGATAGAACCGCTTCATCACTTCAGCCGTTGCGCGGTCATCAACCCGCCATAAACTCGCCACCACGCGCGGCGCGCCCGCGTACATAAAACCGCGCGTCAGCCCGACCAGGCCTTCGCCTCTGAACTCCCTGCCGAGCGCCGTCTGACACGCGCTCAGCACCACCAGGTCGGCTGCGAGCTTCAGATTGTAAATTTCGTAGAGGCGCAGAAAGCCGTTCTGCGGGCGGCCCTGTTCGTCCACCAGTGACAACACGACGCCCGACAATCCGGGATGCAGATCATTGATGATGCCGTGCGTGGCGAAATGCACGATGCGGTACCGGCTGATTTCATCGCTCACAGCGAGCGTGCGACTGGCCGCGAAATCAAGCGCCGCCAGCTTCATTTTGTCATCAGCCAGGCGCGCGATTTCGTCAGCCTCCACGCGGCTGAAGCGCAACCGGACCAGGTCTGTCAGTCCCGACTCGCCAGCCGCTTCTTTTGCGGCTGTCAGCGAAGAGGCTTCCTGAACCGCTGTCACCCTGCCCCTGCCTGACGCTGCAACTCGCGGATCATCCTTTGAAAAGACCGGATCGGCCAGCACAGCCAGCGTCCGGCCCGCAGGTTTGCGGTCGGCCACCTCCTGCCTCAGCGCCGCCACGACTGAAGCTGACGGCAGGCTGATGATTTCGTGACTGACGATCAGGGGCTGTCCGTTGTCCGTCGTCCGTTGTCCGTTGTTTGCCGGGCGCGGTGCATTGCCTTTGACAACTGACAACTGACTTTGGACAACGGACACTGGACGACTGACTGCCGGTTCCGGCAGCGCCGCGAACGGCACGTATTGCAGCAGGCCGTCGCCTGCGATCAGCAGCCGCTTGTTCTTCAGTTCAGCCGCGACCGGAGCCAGTAACACCTGACTCAGCGCGGCTGAGGCTTTGGGGTATTCGGCATCAGCCTGCGCGAGGCGTTGTCGTCTGTGTTCCGGCGTTTCGTCCGGCAGGTTCTGACTGTGCGCCGTCAGCAGTTCGCAGACACGTTTTGCGGCCTGTTCCACCTCAGCGCGCGGCGGCAGTTCAAAGCTGGCAATGGAAGTCGTCGTGACGGCCCACAGGTAACTCTTTTCCTCGCCCAGGGCATATTCAAGCAGCAGCGTGTCAGGGTCGAGCGCCTGTGACTGGATTTCCTTAAGTCCGAGCGGCACGGGCTGCGTCAGGGCGGCGTAACGCGGGCTGGTCTGTCTGATCTGCGCCTGAACCTGTTCATATTCGGTGGTGAGCGCGTCTATCTCTCTGGCCAGGGCAGCGGCCTGTTCAGGAGTGTGCTGGCCGTTGAGCAGGCGCGTTTGCGCGAGCGCTCTGGTGTCGAGCGATTTTTGCAGCGAGCGTTCGCGTTCAAGCAACTCCGCCGACACACCCTGCCGAATATCGGCGCGGGTTTCAGCGAGCAGTTCAAGCAGCGAGCGGGCGCGGGCGCGCTCGCTCATTTGCAGCGCGGCGGCGGCGAATCCTTCAGTCGGTCGCTGCCTGTGCAGTCGCATCAGCAGGTCAATGCCGAGTTCGTAATACTTCTGAATGGAAGCGAGGTACGAAGTGCGCAGCCCCTGACTGGCGACATTCGAGCGCAGCGATTCGACGATGGCAAGCGCGGCTTCGATCTCGGCGCGCGCGGCGGCAGGCTGGCTGAGGTCGCGCCGGGTGCGGGCAATGTTGTAGCGCGTGATGGCCTCACTGCTGCGATCACTGATGGCCTGCTGCAGGGGCAGCGCCTGGTTGAAATAATCGAGCGCCCGTTCGTACTGACGCAATTCGTGATAAGCCCTGCCGATGCTGGTGAGCGTGACGGCTTCTCCCCGGCGGTCGCCGATTTCACGCCGGAGTTGCAACGCCTGCGCATAAAAATCCAGCGCCTTGCGGTGATCGCCCAGATCGCTCCAGTTCCTGCCGAGATTGCCGAGCGCGGTGGCTTCCATTGAAGGCGCGCCGCGACTGAGCGAGAGTGCCTGCTGATAATATTCGAGCGCCTTCGAATGTTCTTTCAGCTTTCCGAAAATGACGGCAATGTTGTTGAGCGTGATGGCCTCTTCGACGCGGTTGCCTGCGGCGCGCTTGATTTGCAGCACCTGCTCCAGCACTTCGAGCGCCTTCTGCTGCTCGCCGAGGTTATCATAGAGCGTGGCGATGTTATTGAGCGTGGTGCCTTCGCCTGAACGATCATTGAGCGCGCGATAGAGCGGCAGCGCGCGCTGGTAGGATTCCATCGCCTGCTGTGGCTCGCCGAGGTAGTTATGAACGAGGCCGATGTTATTGAGCAGCGCGGCTTCGCCGTATGGATCGCGCACGGCCTGCTTGAGTTGCAGGGCGCGGCTGAAAAACTCCAGCGCCTTCCGCTGTTCGCCGAGGCCGCTGTAAACAACGCCCAGATTGCCGAGCGTGGCGGCTTCCATCGAGCGATCACCGAGTTCCTGATAAATTGACAATGCCTGCTGATAGACGCTGAGCGCCTTTTGCGGCTCGCCGGTATTATCGTAGATGGCGCCGATGCTGTAGAGCGTGAGGGCTTCGCCACTGCGATTGCCAGCGGCCCGCCTGAGCGGCAATGCCCGCTGGTGATACGTCAGCGCCTGCTGGTATTCGCCGAGGTTCTTGTAGAGATACCCGATGACCGAGAGCGTAAAGGCTTCCTGCTGGCGATCACCGAGCGCCTGCCAGAGCGGAATGACTTTTTCGTATTTCTCAATTCCTTTCCGCAGCGATTCCGCCGTTCCCTGATAAGTGAGCGTCGCTTCCGCAAAGGCGCGTTCGGCGACGATGCGCGCCCTGTCCTGCGGGGTGGCCAGGCGCAGTTCTTCGACCTTCAGGTCATAGTTTCCCTTCGGCGCATTCGGCTGCAACGTCCGCACTTCCAGGCGGTAATTCCCGGCAGCATCAGCGACCAGTGAAACCGGCTCAGGCCCCTGCGCGCCAATGGGGCTGTCAAGGTCGCAGAGCTTCTGACCGTCCGGGCCGTAAAGTGTGAGAACCAGATTGATGCCCTGCTGCTCGACCACTGCGCGAAAGAACCAGCCCGCCTCAAGCGTGATGCGGTATGAATGCGATTCACCACCGCTCAGTTCCCGGCTGACTGATTTGCCCGGTTCGGGCACGGCGCGCTGTTCGTCCTGCGCGCGGCTGCCTGCTCCGGGCAGAACTGCTGTGATCGGAAGCAGGCGCACCACAGCTCCATCACCGCGATTGCCTTGTGCCTGGATTTGTCTTTGCGGAAAAAGAGCGGAGTAAGCAGCCAGGATCGCGCAGGCGAAACAGAAAACCAGCCAACGCATGATGAGCCTCCGATCAGAGTCGCCGCCACCAGTGCGGTTCCGAAGTAATGCTGAACTTATTGGAAGTAAGATGCGCCAGACTTTATGCCGATGACGCGGGCGCTGTCAATGAAGTGACCTGGGACGGCGAGAGACCCGGAGGTGTTGCGCGATTTGCCAGAATCGCGCGGCATCCGCTATCAGCCCGTCACGTAAGCCGCGCGACTGCGGGCAAATCGCGCAATACTTTCTGTTTACGCAATTGAAATCAGCTCTGGAAACCGGCAGATGATGAATCGGGCTGGCGAGGCGGGCAGATGGCCTGCACGCGGCCCACTTCGCCGGTGGTCAGGCGCACCTTGATGCCGTGCGGATGATGCGGGGAACTGGTCAGAATCTCCTGCACAATGCCGGTCGTGCGGCGGCCCGTGCGCTGGTGCTGCTTCTGCACGATCTCAACCTGAAGCCCCGGCCTGATGTCTTTCCGGTACTGTCCATTCATCGTGGCATAACTCCTGTCAGCGGTGCGGCGCATTCACTGGTGTGCGGCGAGGTACTGCTGCCAGGCTTCATAAAAGCTGACGCCTGCCTGCCAGGCCTCGTGAAAATACTGCCGGTTGGCAGTGACGTGCCACATCCAGAAAGTTGCCACCTCACCGCGCGTCAGGCTTTCGGCAGCGGGAATGATGCGAAAGCTGCCGGTGCTGGTGGCGTTCTCGCTGCAAATGAGTTCCACCGCAAAGCCCGTGCGCTGGCCGAGCATCTCAACCGCCAGTTCCGGATCTTCTGACCAGAGATCAGCGCTGATCTGTTGATTCATGGTGTTCCTTTCACTGCTGACTGACCTGCATCCGGGGCAAAGCGTGGAACGGCGATTCTAAACCCGCTCCCGTTTCTGCTACAATCCGCGCGCCGACAGGCAATCCCGCTGAGCATCAATCAACATTGTCCCTTTCTGACCTCGTCAGGAACAGGCATTCACCACAGGAGCGATCCCATGAGACTTCGGCTGACACTGTTTGTCTGTTGTCTTCTGGTTGTCACGGTCAGGGCGCAATCGCAGCAGGACAACACCGCCATCTGTCACACGCCGGGCGCGGCGAAGGAATCAACGCGACCGGCGCAACTGATGCCCGGTTACGGCAAAGTGCATCTGCCGGTCACAACGAAATCAGCCGAAGCGCAGCAGTTCTTTGATCAGGGGCTGGCGCTGCTGCATTCGTTCTGGTTTTACGAGGCCGACCGTTCATTCGAGCGCGCGGCGCAGCTTGATCCTGACTGTGCGATGGCGCAGTGGGGCATTGCGATGGCCGCCATCAATGACGCGCGGCGCGATGGCGCGCTCAAACGGGCAAGGGAACTGAGCGGCAAAGCCAGCGAACACGAACGGCTTTACCTGGCCGCAGTCGAGGCGCGTTATCAGGGCGAAAAGAGCAACGTGCAGAACAACGCCTTTCTCGGCGCCAGCGAAACTTACCGCGCGGCGCTGCGCAAAATCGTTGCGCTTTATCCTGATGACCTGGAAGCAAAGCTCTTTCTCGCGCTTGCTTTGATGTCGGGTTATGAACGCGACGGCACGCCGCGCCCCGGCACGGTCGAAGCCATCGCGCTGCTGCAGGTCGTGCTGGCGAAAGAGCCGCAGCACCTGGCCGCGCACCATTACATGATTCACGCCACCGAATCGGGCAAACGGGCGATTGACGGCGTGCCGTCGGCTGATGTTTACGGTTCGCTCGCGCCAAAGGTCGGTCACGCGGTGCACATGCCCGGTCACACTTACGTGCACGTTGACCGCTGGGATGATGCCGCCAGGGCTTTTGAAAAATCAGCCGAAGTTGATCGCGCTTACATTCGTGACAACGCTGAAAAATCCGACAACGCTGCCGGGCCTTACGGTCATAACGTGCATTTTCTGGCGACGGTGTATGGCTATCAGGGCCGCTACCGCGACGCAATGCGCCTGAGTGAGGAACTGCTCGATTACGACCGCAAACCGGGTGAAGAAAAATCGCGCACGGCTCTTGAAGGCAGGCTGGCGCGGCTGCGGCTGCTTGTGCGTTTTGAAAAGTGGAATGAGATTCTGGATGGCAATGCGCTGCCCGGCGAAGGCGAATTTGAGAGCTTCAGGGCGTGGCGTTATTACGCCACCGCGCTCGCGCAGCTTGCCAAAGGCGACGCGGCAGCGGCCCGCACACAGCTTGATCTGCTCGAACGTGAAAGCGCGTGGCTGAAGGAGCGATTTGAAAAAGCGAAAAACATTCCGCAACTCGGACGGCAGAAACTGCAGTTGCGCGCCCTCGCCGTTGCGCCGTTTGAATTGAAGGCGCGCCTTGCCGCCCGCGAAAAGACCGCCGATGAAGCGATTGCGCTGCTGCGTGAAGCCATCGAGGAAGAAAACAAACTCGGCTATTCAGAACCGCCGCTTTATCCGCACCCGATGGAAGAAGTCGCGGGCAAAATCTGTGTGCAGTTGAAGCGGTGGAAAGAAGCTGAAGAATTTTTCCGCGCGGCGATTGAACGCGATCCGGGCAGCGGACGCGCGCTGTTTGGGCTGATGCAGGCGCAGCAGGGCGCGGGGCGCGAGGCCGCCGCGCGTGAGACTTATTCAAAGTTTGTCAGAGCGTGGGCCAGGGCTGATGCTGATCTGCCCGAAATGCAGTTCATTCGACAATCCTCTGTGCGGTAAATCTGATTCATTCATTTGCGGGCGGCGTCACTTCCTTTCGCAGTTCCGCCAGGCTTTCACGCCAGCGTTGCAGTTCATCCGGCGCGGGCGGCTGTGACTTCTCAAGCCGCCGGTTGCATTCCTCTTCAGCCCGGCGGGCAATCACTGACACGTTCGGGAAGCCGAATGTCCGGCCTGCGCCATTCAGACCGTGAAACTGGCGCATCAGCTCACGCAGCGTGCTGATGGTTTCAGGCGCATCCGGCGGCATTGTTTCGAGCGCCTGCAAAGCCTGTTCGATGCGCTCAAACCGCTCCGCCGCGCTGCGGTAAAACTGCCCGCGCAATTCACTCAGAATGTCCTCAAACTCAGGCATCGCAGTTTTGCAATCGTGCTGAACAAGGAGCGCAGGCGTCCCGCCTGCCTGACTTTCAATCAAAGTACCTTTCGTGGAACACAGGCAGGCGGGACGCCTGCGCTCCTTGTTTGCTCCCTGTTTGCTCCTTGTTTGCTGTTTGTTTCAGTGCGGGGTGATCTGCAAAATCCTTCGCAATTGTTCGGGCAGCGTCAGCGGGTCGAATGGTTTGGTCAGCACTCCGGCTGCGCCGAGGGCCTGCAACCTTTCGATCTCTGAGCGCATGGCCTTCGCGGTCAGAAAGATGACCGGAATCGCTGCCGTCGCCGCGTTCCCGCGCAGGGCGCTGAACGTGGCAGGCCCGTCCATCAGCGGCATCATTACATCCAGCAGAATGGCATCGGGCATTTCTTCAGCAGCTCGTCGCACGCCTTCAGCGCCGTTGTCAGCGTCAATGACTTCCATTCCACCGATCCGGCTCAGACTTACTTTTGCAATCAGCCTGATGTCTGCCTCGTCATCAATAATCAGAATTTTCATGTCACGCTGACTCTGGGTGGGGCTGCTGTTTCGGCGCTGACGATGGATTCAGCGGCGGCGGGCAGTCTGAACCAGAACGTGCTGCCCCGGCCTTCCGCGCTGTCAACGCCGATGGTGCCGTGATGCTGTTCGATGATGTTGCGGCAGATGGCCAGGCCGAGGCCCGTGCCGCCTTTCTGCCGGTCATCCGAAGCTTCAACCTGACGGAATCGCTCAAAGACCTTGTCAAGAAATGCTGCCGGAATGCCGCGCCCGTGATCCTGCACGCGCACTTCGATGGAACCATCCTGCACAGTCGCTGAAACCATCACCTCGCTGCCAGCGGGCGAAAACTTGATGGCATTCGAGAGCAGGTTGATGAGCACCTGCACCAGCCGGTCGCCATCACCGAGCACGGCGGCGGTCGTCGGTTGCAGGCGAATGCTGATCTGCTGCTGTGCCGCAAAGGCGATCACTGATTCCAGCGCGCGATCAAAGACCTCTGCGAGCGGCTGCGCGGCAAAGTGCATTTCCATTCTGCCGCTTTCAAGTCTTTCAAGATCAAGAATGTCGTTGATGAGTTCCAGCAGCCGCACGGTGTTGCGATCAGCCACCATCACCATCTCAACGGCTTCGCGCGGCAATTCACCGAACGCGCCGCCCGCCAGTAATCGCAGCGAACCGCGAATCGAAGTCAGCGGCGTGCGCAGTTCGTGACTGACCGTTGAGATGAATTCCTTTTTGAGTTTGTCAACTTCGCGCCGTTCAGACAGGTCGCGGATGTGGCCCGCGAAGCGGCGGCCTTCGGGCGTGTTGAATTCATAGAACGAAAGTTCAAACGGAAAGATTTCGCCGTTTTTGCGGCGGCCTTCCCATTCGGTCACACGCCCGCGTGCTTTCTGCCGCGCCTGCCGCAGAAATCTGGCGCGGTCATCGCCTGTCATTTCCGGCATCAGCATCGCCAGATGCTGCCCGATCATTTCATCAGCTTTGTAACCGAAGATTTTTTCCGCTGCCGGATTGACCAGTTGAATAAAGCCGCGATCATCGGTCAGGATCAGCCCCGACAGCATATACTCGATGATGGCGCGCACGTTGGCTTCGCTGGCGCGCAACTCTTCCTCGGCCTGTTTGCGTTCGGTGATGTCGCGGAAGATGCCGCGCGTCGAAACCGGCTTTCCGTTTTCAAAGCGGCAGTTGATGCTGCCCTCAACGATGATGCGACGACCATCGCGGGTGACAAAGACGGTTTCGACCCGCGTCACCGGATGGCCGGTCATCACTGATTTGAGCGCCTCGAAACAGTGCGCGTGCTGCGACGGGTCAATGATGTCGAACATCGTCAGGCGGCTGATTTCATCGCGGCTGTAACCGAGCGTCTCAAGCCAGGCACGATTGGCATACAACAGCCGACCGTCAAGACCGACGCTCTGAATCAGGTCATTGGCATTCTCGAACAGGTCGCGGTAACGCTCCTCGCTTTCACGCAACTGCACTTCGGCGCGCTTGCGTTCGGTAATGTCGGTGATGACGGCGACGACGCCGCTGATGCGACCGTCAGTGTCAGTGACGGGCGCCGCCGAAATGCTGATGTCAATCGCCGTACTGTCGCGCCGCTGCGTGCGCAAATCCATGACGCTGAACGGCACGCCCTGCATCACGACTTCGCCCAGGGTGTTGAATTCCTCGCGTTCGCGGCCTTCGCCGAGCGGCAGCGCGTGGCCGATCACTTCGGCCTCAGTCCAGCCGAACATCCGTTCTGCCGCCGCATTCCAGACCTGCACGCGGCCCTGCGGATCGAGCAGGATGATGGCCAGCGGCGAAGCCTGAATCAGCGTTTCCAGCGTGTAATTGGTCTGCCGCAGAATCTCTTCAGCGCGTCGCCGCTCACCGACTTCGCGGTGCAGTTCGGTGTTGGCGGCGGCAAGTTGCGCCGTGCGTTCACGCACGCTGGATTCCAGATAATCATTCAGCTTTCTGATCTTTTCTTCAGTGCGGCGGCGGTCGGTAATGTCAACGGCCTGAGCCAGAATGGCGGGTCGCCCGGCAAAATCAAGCTGGTGATAAGCGACTTCGACAATGATCAGCGTGCCGTCACGTTTGCGATGCCGCCACTGCCCGCCTTCATTGATGCCCGGTTGCGCCCCGGCAATTTTTTCCAGCACGCGCGGCACATCTTCCGGCGGGCGAATGTCGCGCAGCGTCATCCGCAGCAGTTCGTCGCGGGGATAACCGTAACTGTCAGTCATCGCCTGATTGACCGCCAGAAATTCGAGCGTGTTGCGGTCATAGACATACATCGGCTGCGGGTTGATCTCGAACAGCAGGCGGTAACGTTCTTCCGATTCGCGCAGCGATTTCATCTGCGCTTCGATCTGCTGCCGCAGCGACTGTGTCCAGTTGATCGCCAGTTGATAACCGAAATAACCCGTGAAAATGATGAACCCGAAACTGACCCAGTCAATCAGCGACAAACTTTCAGCCGCCGCTGAAATCAGTTCGACCAGCGCCCGGTCGCGCACGCCCTGCAGGGTTGTTTTCAGATTGAGCCGGGCCAGATAGCTTGCGCCCAGGATGAACATCGAAAGCACAAAGAGCATCAGGCCGAAAACAATGCCGATGTCATTGGTCGAAGGCGCCTGCCAGGGCCGGTGCAAGGCCAGCCGCTTCTTCCAGCGCAGCACCGGACGCCCCGCCGCCCACAACAGCGGCAGCGTGAAGATGACCGATTGCAAAAACGTGCCGACCCACCAGCTCTGCCATTCACGAAACGTGTCGCTGGCGCTGAGGTGTCTGATTGCGGCCTGCACAAACGCCGCGCTCGAACTGACCAGCGCGGCAAAGTAGCTGACAAAGAGAAAGAAGACGAGCGACCGGGTCGAACGCAGATCAGCGGCAATCGGCGTGGTGCGGTAAGCCAGCCCGACCACAATCATTCCCGCCGCCGTCGAGAGCGCCATCAGTGTTGCCCAGGGCAGCGGCAGCCCGTGACTCAGCGCCAGCGCCAGGCTGCTGATAAAGGTCACGCCGAATCCCCACACCGCGCCGAACCAGCACGAAATCAGCACGCCGAAAATCGCGGGCGGCCAGATGGCCGGATGCGCCTGCACTCCGCCGAGGCTGAGCGTCAGGCCAGCCGGGCCGGGCAATCCGCCCGCCACTGCCACCGCTGCGCTGCACAATACGGCCAGCGCCATCAGCAGCAGAAAGCGGCGGCGCACCGGCTCTGCCGTGTCGTGAAAGAGCGCCGCAACGGGCACCGGGCCGTAAAGCCAGTCGCGGTCATCAGACAACAGCTCAGCCGCAGCAGTGACGCCTGCTCCGCTTTCTGTGCTGGACTGTTTGCTTGAGACTGCCACAGATTTATCCGGCTTCGTTCGTGTTCAGATTTGAAATCAGCTTCAGAAGGGGCAGATCAGTCAGCAGGCCGTCATTGAGGACTTCAGACACAGCGCATTTTCTATGATTCCTGCGTCAGGTTCAATCAGCAACCTGCCTGAAGCCTGAATGGAACGCGGATGAAACAGATGTGACTGATCACAGCAGCTCAGCCTGAATCCGCCACATCCGTTTCATCCGCGTTCCATTTCGTATCCTTCCCGCGCTCTTCAGAAAATCATCGGTCGCTCAACGCCGGTCAGCAGTCGCGCCAGGCGCAGATAGCCCCAGACCAGCGCGCCCGTAATCAGCGAAATGACCACTGCGACCGCAATCGCTTCGGGCCGGGCTTCCAGATTCACATCCAGATAACGCCGCTGCGCCACCACTGACAGCATTGCCGGATAAGGCCGACCCAGAATGAACGGCACTTCAAAGGCTCCGAAAATAAAGGCAAAGACGACCAGCGCCGCCGACACAACCGCCGGTGCAACCAGCGGCAGCGTCACATACCGTAATCGCTGCCACGCCGAAGCGCCGAGCACCCGCGCGGCCTGTTCGTATTCGTGACCGACACGCAGCAGCAGCGCCAGCGTCATCACCGCAATGAACGGCGTCTCCTTCAGCACATAAGCCAGCACGATGCCCGCGCCGTAACGGTCGTTGATGAACGCCGGAAAGTCAGCCGGGCCGCTGATCAGTCCCAGCGCAAACACGAGGCGCGCCATCAGCCCGCTCGGCGCAATGACATTGATCAGCGCCACTGCCATCGCCAGATGCGGCACGGCCAGCGGAATCTGAAGCAGCGCGTTCAGCCATCGCTGACGCTGCGCCAGTTCGCGCAACGACAACGCGACCGCCAGGCCAAGCACTGCCGAAAGCGCCGTCGCCACACTGGCCAGTCCCAGCGTCAGCAGCAGCGAAGCGCGCAGCTCCGGGTCGTGCAGCAGGGCGCGATAATGCGCGAGCGTCAGGCTGTGTTCACCGAGCGGAGCAAAATAACCCAGACTCTGCGTCAGCGCGATGATCAGCCCTCCGGCAAATAATCCGCCAATCACGACCAGCGCAGGCGCAAGCATTAATGCCACTTTCAAACGCACCGGTACGACACGGCGGCGCGAAAAAAAATGACTGGTTTTGTGAAGCTGTGGTTTCGACAATTTTTCTGATCGGTTGATTCAGTGCGCGCCACCTGGCATAGTCATGCGCTACACAACATTCCTGAAGGCAGCGGGCAACAAGGTGAAAATATCAGCTACGATCATCGTTCACAACGAGGAAGACAATATCGCCGCCGTCTGCGAGACAGTCGCCTGGGCCGATGAAATCGTCATCGTTGATTCTGATTCGACCGACCGCACCGTTGAAATTGCGCGGCGTTACACCGACCGGATTTTCAACCGCGAATTTCGCGGCTACAAGGACAAGCACCAGTTTGCCGACGCGCAGACGACCGGCGACTGGATTTTCTGGATTGACGCTGATGAACGAGTCACGCCTGAATTGCGCGCCGCGATTGACAAGCTGCGGCAGGCTGATGAAGCCGCGCTGCCTGACGGCTTTCGCATTGCGCGCCGCACCTTTTATCTGAACCGCTGGATCAGGCATGCCGGATGGTATCCTGATTACCAGATGCGGCTTTATCGCAAGGCGGCGAGTTACTGGGACGGCGTGGCGCCGCACGAAACCGCCCGCGTGCGTGGCCGCATCGAAACGCTGCCCGGCGAATTTCTGCATTACACCAAACGCGACCTCAGCGATTACCAGCACGTCATGGACAGGTACACGACGCTGGCGGCTGAGTACCTGCACAAAAAAGGCAGGCGCACGGGCGGGCTGCATCTGCTCATCGTGATGATGGCGTCATTCATCAGCACTTATGTCTTCAAGCAGGGCTTTCGGGACGGCGTGCCGGGATTGATTCTGTCAATTTCGACCGCGTACAGTGTCTTTCTGAAATACGCGAAGGTCTGGGAACTGGAACACGCCACGCAGCAGTCACCGGAGAATCATTCGTTATGAAAACAGTCATTCTGTGCGGCGGGCGCGGGCTGCGCCTCGGTGAACACGGCACGGCGCTGCCGAAGGCGCTCATCGAAATCGGCGGGCGGCCTGTGCTGTGGCATCTGCTGAAACTCTATTCACAACACGGGCTGAATGATTTTGTGCTGTGTCTGGGCTGGCTGGGCGAGGCCATCAAACGTTACTTTCTGGAACATCACTGGCTCTATGCCGATTTCACGCTGGAGATGAAACCTGACAGTGATTACGCGCTGCACAAACATCAGACGAGCGGCGAGTCGTGGCGCATTACTTTTGCCGACACCGGCCCCGACACCAATACGGGCGGGCGCGTCAAACGCATTGCCGCACACCTCGGCGATGACGAAGAGTTCTGCGTGACTTACGGTGACGGGTTGTCAGACATCAACCTGTGCGAACTGATTGCCTTTCATCGCGCACACGGCAAACTGGCGACGCTGACGGCGGTCAATCCGCGTTCGCAGTTCGGCCTGCTGAAACTTGACGCCGCAGGCGCAGTCACTGAGTTTCAGGAAAAACCGCCGCTTGAGCAGTGGATCAACGGCGGCTTTTTCGTTTTCAACCGGCGTGTGCTGGATTACCTGACCGCTGATTCCGTGCTGGAACGCGAACCGCTGGAACAACTCGCCCGCGAAGGCCAGTTGATGGCCTACCGGCACGCGGGATTCTGGAAGTGCCTGGACACTTACAAGGATCATCTCGAATTCAATCAGATGTGGGATGCGGGCCAGGCCGGATGGAAAGTATGGTGAGTGCGATGAACAGAATCTGTGTCTTTTGCGGTTCAAGCGACGGCGCGCGGCCTGAATATGCGGCGGGCGCACGCGCGCTGGCGGCGACGCTGACGAGCCGGAAGATCGGCCTCGTTTACGGCGGCAGCAACGTCGGCCTGATGAAAATCATTGCCGACGAAATGATGCGGGCTGGCAGTGAAGTCATCGGTGTCATTCCCGAATCGCTGGTGCGCTGGGAAGTGGCGCACGAAAGTCTGACTCAGTTGCACATCGTCAGTTCAATGCACGAACGCAAGGCGCTGATGGCTGATCTGTCAGATGGTTTTATCGCCATGCCAGGCGGCTTCGGCACGTTTGAGGAGTTCTGTGAAATCATCACCTGGGCGCAGCTTGGCATTCATCGCAAGCCGTGCGGGCTGCTCAACGTGGCCGGTTATTACGATGCGCTGCTAGCCATGTTCGATCACGCCACCCGCGAACAGTTCGTGCGCCCGCAATACCGCCGGATGGTGCTCGAAGCTGATGCGCCAGATCGTTTGCTGGATCTGATGGCCGAATACGAACCGCCTGAAGTTGCCAGGTGGATTGACCGGAGCGAGACATGAGAAAAGTTGCCATTCTGATTTTCGATGAAGTCGAAGTGCTGGATTTCTGCGGCCCGTTTGAAGTCTTTGCGCTGGCCGGGCGCAGCCTTCCTGAAAAAACCTTTGATGTTTTCACTGTGGCTGAAAAGCCGGGGCCGGTCACGGCGCGCAACGGTCTGAGCGTGAATCCGCGCTGCACGATTGCCGATTGTCCGCAACCTGATATTCTGATCGTGCCGGGCGGTTACGGCACCCGGCGCGAGATGAATAATCAGGCGCTCATTTCGTGGATCGGCGCGCAGGCCGCCAAGGCTGAACTGGTGATGTCGGTCTGCACGGGCGCGCTGATGCTGGCGCGGGCCGGACTGCTTGACGGGCTTGAAGCGACGACGCATTTCGGCGCGCTTGATCTGCTGCGCGAGGTTGCGCCGCACACCACGATTCGCCCCGATCAGCGTTTCACTGATAATGGCCGCGTGCTTTTGTCGGCGGGCATTTCAGCCGGAATTGATCTTTCATTTCACATCGTGACAAAACTGCTGGGCCACGAAGTCGCGGCTGAAACCGCGCGGTGGATGGAGTACGACTGGAAAGGAATAACAAACCAGGCATGAACAAAACAATCAAAACACACCGGCACGCCGTCACTCTTGCGGTGGCGCTGTGTTTCGTTTTTCTGCTGTCGGCGTGCAACAACAGCCCCGCGCCGACTTCTGACGCGCACAAGAGCCACGATGGTTCAGTGAAACTGGAAGTGCCTTCACCTGATGCGGTCGTCGCCACTAATCAGAACGTCCCGCACTTTCACGAAACGGCGGAAGAGGCCAGACCTTTTCCGAAAACTCTTGACCCGGAACAGTTCAGCGATCCGACGATAAAGTACGCTTATCAGACCGCGCGCCGCATTCCCGATGTGCTGGCGCAGCAGCCCTGCTACTGTTTTTGCGATAAAGGCTTCGGTCACGGCAGCCTGCTTGATTGTCACATTGACGATCACTCGGCTGGCTGACAGGTCTGTCTCAAGGAGGTTCTCCTTGCCGACAGAATGAATCGTGAAGGCCGCAGCGCAAAGGATATTCGCGAGGCCATCATTCGCGGCGACTGGAAGACGGTCGAACTTTCAACCCGCTGAATCAGACTGCTGAAGCGTGGGACATGGAAATTCACCACAGAGGACACAGAGGTTCACAGAGGGTGCATCAAATATGGTTTCCGCTGCGTTCCGCTGTGTCCTCTGTGGTGAATTTATGTTCCGTTTCGGATTTCAATTGCGTATCCGGGAAGTGTTGCGCGATTTGCCAGAATCGCGCCACACAGGTTGTTTTCGTATACTGATCTGAAACCTGATCTGGTTGCGGCGCAACGTCATTTTCACATCACTCAGAAAAGGTTTCAGCCACGAATGAATACAAATTTCCACGAATCAGCATTTGCTTGGCATTCGGTCAGGCCATCTCTGACCGGGTTCCATTCGTGCTTATCCGTGGCTGAACAGGCTTTCTGAATCCACCATGTCCTTCTGGAAAAATCGCAATGCTTTCGTCACCGGCGCGACCGGATTCATTGGCGCGCACATTGTTCGCGCACTGCTTGACCAGGGGGCACGCGTCGTCTGCCTGCAACGTGACGCGGTGCGGTCGAGTTCGCTTGATCTGTTTGACCTGCGCCGCCGCGTGACGGTTATTAACGGTGCGCTTGAGGATTTTGCGCTGATGGAGCGCATCCTCAACGAATACGAAATTGAAGCCGTCTTTCACCTCGCCGCGCAGGCCATTGTCGGCGCGGCCAATCGCTCGCCGCTCTCAACCTTTGAAGCCAACATTCGCGGCACTTATTCGCTGCTCGAAGCGTGTCGTCAGACCGGCACCGTCGCCCGCGTGGTGGTGGCTTCGAGCGACAAAGCCTACGGCACACACGCACAGCTTCCTTATACCGAAGAATATCCGCTCAACGGGCTGTTCCCTTACGACGCTTCGAAGGTCTGCACCGACGTGCTGGCGCGCTCATATGCTCACGCTTACCGGTTGCCGGTGGCGGTGACGCGCTTTGCAAATGTTTACGGCCCCGGCGATCTGAATCTGTCGCGCATCATTCCAGGCACGATCATTTCAGTGCTGCGCGACGAAGCGCCGATCATTCGCAGCGACGGCACTCCCGTGCGCGAATTTGTTTATGTTGATGATGTGGCGCGCGGCTACCTGCTGCTGGCTGAAAAGATCGAAGCAGCGCGCGGCGAAGCATTCAACTTCGGCACGAATCATCCGGTGCAGATGCTTGAACTGGTCAGCCGCATCATCGAACTCGCCGGCAAAAGCAGAAAGCTCGAACCGAAGGTGATGCTCAAAACCAAAATTGCGGGCGAAATTGATGCGCAGTATCTGTCAGCCGAAAAGGTCGGTGCGCGCCTCGGCTGGCGGGCTGAAATCAGTCTGGATGAAGGACTGAAGCGCACGATTGAGTGGTACCGGAATCATCTGAACGAAGTCACATAATACATAACCTGCCAGGCAGAAACTCTGAAGAGAAATCGTTCGTGTCCGATGACCTTTCTGATGCCTGAATCCTGATCCCTGATTCCTGCTGAAAGGACAGGAATCAGGGATCAGGATTCAGGCATCAGGCGGCGCTGACACACTTCACAATTCATCTCCTGGCGCTTAATCGGAGGCTCCTGCATGAAAATTTCACGGCGTGATCTGATCAAAACCGGCGCGGCTGGCGCAGCATTCTGCGCGACCGGTGCGCTTACCGAAACCGTTGAAGCCGCCACCCCGGCTCAGGCCATTCGCATCGGGGTTTCGACTTACTCGTACTGGCATTTTGATAAAGTCAAATATCCGATTGAAAAGGTCATCACCAATGCCGCGCGCCTGGGCTTTGACGGCGTTGAGGTGCTGCACCGGCAGATGGAAAGCGAAGACCGCAAATACGTCAACAACCTGAAAAAGCTGGCGTGGGAACACGGGCTGCCGATTTTCTTTCTCTCGATTCATCAGAACTTCGTCTCGCCCGACCGCGAAAAGCGGCAGCAGCACATTGACCACACGAAACGCTGCATTGACCTGGCCGTACAGCTTGGCGCGCCCGCCATTCGCCTGAATTCAGGCCGCTGGGGCACGATTCCCGATTTTCAGAAGATGCTCGACGCGGGCGGGAAGGAACAGCCGATTGAAGGTTACACCGACGATGACGCATTCAAATGGTGCATCGAATGCATCAACGAATGCCTGCCGCACGCCGAAGCCGCCGGCGTTGTGATGGCGCTCGAAAATCACTGGGGCCTGACGACCTCGGTTGACGGACTGTTGCGGATTTACAAGGGCGTCAGCAATCCCTGGCTTGGCATCAATCTCGACACCGGCAATTTCTTCGGTGAACCTTACTCACAGCTTGAACGGCTTGCGCCGCACGCGATGGTCGTGCAGGCCAAGACTTATTACGGCGGCGGCGTCTATTATACCCGCGAACTCGATTACAAACGCATCGCGGGCATTTTGCGCAAAGCCGGATTCAAAGGCTGGGTGTCACTTGAAATGGAAGGTAAGGAAAACGCCGACATCGCCGTTGCGAAAAGCCTGAAGCTGCTGCGTGAATCGCTGGCCGGATAAACCGGAAAGTGACCGCACCGGAACAGGCGGCGTCAGAATCAGGATCTCAGCAAGTTCAGGGAATGAAAAGCGGGCGTCACGCTCACAGCCTGAAATTGAGGCGTCGTAAGAGAACCAGGCCGCACCCTCGTAGTAACGAATTTATTCGTTTGCTTCCGAAAATGCGCTGATTCAGGAACAGAACGAATAAATTCGTTACTACGAGGGTGCGGCCTGGTTTTTTCCGAGGATGGAGTTGAGAGCGGCTCCCGGTTTCACCAGCCGGAACCGTTCATTCAACTGAAATCTGATCCGGGTTATTCAGCTTCGAGGTAAAGCTGTTCGATGCGACTGATGACCTGTTCGCGCTCGAATCGTTCGCTGATGCTTGTTCTGGCGGCGTCGCCCATCTGATGACGCAATCGTTCTGACGCAATCAGCCGTTGCAGGCTTGCGACCAGCGCCGCTTCATCATCCGGCGCAAACAGCAGGCCTGTGCGGCCATCATCAATCATTTCGGCCATTCCGCCGACGCGCGCCGCAATCGTTGCGCAACCGGCAGCCATCGCTTCAGCCAGCGCCAGCGAAAAGGCCTCGTTTTCAGACGGCGCAACCACCACATCAAAAGCCGTGAGCAGCGGCGGCAGGTTTTCAATCCAGCCGGTAAAACGCACCTGGTCGCTGATTTCGTGCTGCCGAATCAGCAGCCGCAATTCGCCGCTGTATTCGCCGTCTTCGGGCTGCACCTCTCCGGCAATCACAAATTCAGCGTAAGACATCCGGTGCTCCTTAATCAGCTTTGCGGCGGCGCGCAAAAACAGATCCTGCCGTTTGAGCGGCGTAATCTGACCAATCACTGCCACCGCGAGCGGGCGCGTGATGCCGAGCGCGCGGCGCGCGGCTTCGCGGCTGACGCTGCCGCAATCGCGCACGTTGATCCAGTTCGGAATCACGGCCACGCGATCAGTCAGTTTCGGAAACGCCGACTTCAGTTCGTCACCGACGCTTTCAGAAACCGCGATCATTCGCCGCACCTCATCAATGGCGCGCCCGTAAAGCGCATTCGATCTGATCGGATTGTAATGATGTCGCGTGATGAAGAGCCGCACCGGCGAACGTTTGGCCGCGAGGCCGCAAATCACGTAATCGCGCCCGACGTGGGCGTGCATGACTTCAATCTGTGCAGCGCGAGTGATGGCGCGCAACTGATACGCGCTGACCATATCGAGCGAGTTCTGCAAGCCCATTTCGTGCCAGGCGACGGGCAGGCCCTGCAGGGCCTGGCGCAGCGGGCTGCGTGGTCGCACGGCCAGATGCAGTTCGTGGCCGCGTTCGATGAGCGCCCGCGTCAGATCGGCCACGTGCCGTTCACCGCCGCCCATGCTGGTTGCTGAACAAACCTGAAGAATCCGCATTGGTTTTTATTTCTTGACAAACTTTGCGATGCGCCTGTCTAATTTCGCTGCCCGCCCCGCCGATGTTTCCGGTTCATCATCCCGTCAGAACATTAGTCATGCCTGTTGCTGAACTTCCGTTTGTCTTTTATGCCATGGCCGCCTTTGTTTTCGGCCTGCTGGTGGGCAGCTTTCTGAACGTCGTCATCTGGCGCGTGCCGCGCGGCGAATCAATTGTCTTTCCGGGTTCTCATTGCGGAAGCTGCGGCGCGCCGGTCAAACCTTACGATAACATCCCGCTCATCAGCTATGCAGTGTTGCGTGGAAAGTGCCGCGCGTGCAAGACAAATTTTTCGCTCATCTATCCGGCAGTTGAACTGCTGACGGGTTTGCTGTTTCTGGCCGTGATGTCCAAAAGCGGGCCGACCTGGGTTGCAGTGGCTGAAATGATTTTTGTGGCGCTGATGATTTCGCTGACTTTCATTGATGCGCAACATCAGTTGCTGCCGAACGTGATTACTTATCCGGCGCTGCTGTTTGCAATCTGCGCCGGAAGCATTCAGGCGGCGTTCTTTTCACAATATGCCATTTACTTTTCTGACACCCTTGCTGACAGCTTTGTGGGCAAAGTGATTCTCGCTCCGCTGCTGATCGCCTGCGCTATTCCGGCCCTGATGTTAATTGATCGAATGGATGATGTGCTGTTTGGAAAATATTTTGCGGCAGATGCCGATCCGGCAGAAGCTGACGCTGAAGCAGAAAAGCGAATCCACGAACAGCACGAGCGGATCACGCGCGCCACAATGATAATCGGGCTGGCCATTGCCATCACACTTGCACTTGTCGGGATCATTCCCGGCATCTTTCTGAACCCTGCCCTGCTTTCTGAATTGTTTCAATCCGCTCTCGGCGCACTCATCGGCGGCGGCATTATCTGGCTGCTGCGGGCGGCTTACTTTTACGTGCGCGGTTTTGAAGGAATGGGCCTCGGTGATGTGAAGCTGATGGCGGTGATCGGCGCGTTTCTCGGCTGGCAGTCAGCGATTCTGGTGATCGTGATCGGCTCACTGCTCGGTTCAATCATCGGCCTCGTGCTGGCGCGCAAAAGCGAGGACGGGATGAAAACCGCGCTGCCCTTCGGAGTCTTTCTTGCTCCGGCAGCGATCTTTGCGCTTTTCTTCGGTCATTCAATCATTCAGTGGTATGCGGGCAGATTCAGTTAGCTCACAATACCGATACAGTACCGCGAGCGTGAGCGAGCGGAGGTGATCCCGGAGATCCGCTCGCTCACGCTCGCGGTACTGTCCCGGCAGTTTACTCATCCAGCGCCGCCACAGCCTCAATCTCAATCAGAAAGCCGTAGTGCAGATCCTTCACCGGCACGACTGAGCGGGCCGGACGATGCTCACCAAAAAATTCCGCGTAAACCTGATTGACGCGGCCCCACAGCGCAATGTCTGAAATAAAAACCGTCACCTTGACGATGCGATCAACGTCGCTGCCTGCGGCGCGCACAACGGCGGCGACGTTCTGCAAAGTCTGCCGCGTCTGTTCCTCGATTGAACCGAGCACCTTTTCTCCGGTGTCAGGTTTGATCGGCAGTTGTCCGGCGACATAAATCGTCTTGTCGTGAATGACGGCCTGCGAATAGTGGCCGCCGGGTTTCGGCGCGTCGGTGGTAAATACGGGCTTCGGCATTGATGATTCCTTTCAGTAATTATTCAGTTTCATCCAGGAACGGTGTGAAGAAGCGGGAGAGATGACGGAACAAACGGAAATAACAGAACACACGGAACGCAAGTCTGAACTCAGCCTGAACTTTTCGTCTGTTCCGTTATTTCCGTTTGTTCCGTCATCTCTCTGCTCTGCCTGGGCAGATACCGTCTCCTGCGACTGCAGTTTGTCTGAGCGATTTATGCGCCTGCGGTGAGCGCCTGCCAGACGGTGCGGGAAATGTCGGCAATCAGTCTGCTGCTCTGTTTTTCGGGCGCGATGCCTCTGGTCAGCACGACGATGACGTAAGGTTTGCGGCCTGGCGGAAAGACGATGGCGGCATCGTGATTGTGTTTCGTGATTGAGCCGGTTTTGTGCGCGACTCTGGTGCTGCGCGGCAATCCGGCAGGAATGCCTTCGTTGAAATGCTGCGCCGACAGAATATTGAGCATTGCCTCGCAGGCGCGGTCGTTGAGAAATCTCCTTTCAGCAATCGCTCTGAGCAGCAGCATCAGATCATACGCGGTCGTGGTGTTGTTCTTTCCGGCCTGAAAGGCTTTGGTGTCCTCCACGCCGCGCAGCACCTGAATGTCATTTGCGCCGAGGCTTTTCATCAGCGCCATAATGCTGTCGGGCGAAACGCGCTCAATCAGCAGGTTCGTCGCCAGGTTGCTGCTCCAGGTAATCATGTGTTCCATCAGTTCGGCAACCGTCATCGTCTGGCCGATGCGGTTGTAAACTTCTTCGTCGCTGTCATCGGCTTTTGACAGGCGGTATTCGCTGCCGTCAATGATGCTGAAAAACTGATTCTTCACCTGAACGGGTTCATCCAGCCGCATCTTTTTTTCCTTTACGCGGCGAAAGATTTCCATCATCACGGGCAGCTTCATCGTGCTGGCCGCGTGCAGGCTGGCGCGTTCGTTGATGAACAGCGTCCGTTTGCTTTCGAGGTCGTAAACGGCCACGCCGACCACTTCAGCGCCGCTCGCGGCAATCAGGCTTTCAAGCTGCGGGCGGATTCTGGTCAGCGGATCGTCAGCCGCTCGCAGCGGCAGCGCAAAGCTGAAAGACAGCAGCGTGAGCAGAAGAATTTTTTTCATAGGATGTCCCTGTTGATGAAGTGTGATCGCGCGCACAGTCTAAGTGACCGGATCGCAGGTTTACAATCGCTGACCGATATGCCACCATTACGCCGTTTTTGAAGCAGTACCATCAAATCAATTCCTGATTGCGTGACCGGCGTTTTCCTCACCCCTGACAAATATCGCCGGAACCGCACAGACGACTGACGAACTACACACTCCATCTTTTCAGTGTCCCACTAACCTCACTTCACCGGAGGAGTTCAATTCATGAAATTTTCAACCACCTGGATGACAAGTGTGTGTGCCCGCCTGACCGAAAAAGTTTTCACTCGTCGCCTGCTGCTGACGCTCGCCGTCACGCTGGCCTGCGCTTCGCTGCTTGCGCTCAGACAGACGAGCGCGCAATCGGGCGCGTTTGTGACGACCTTTGCCGGCAATACCTTTCCCGGCAGCGATGACGGAACCGGCAGTCAGGCGCGCTTCAGCGCGCCCATCGGGCTGACGATTGATGCCAGCGACAATCTGATTGTGGCCGACTTTCATAACGGGCGGATTCGCCGCGTTGACCCGCAGGGCAAAGTCACGACGATTGCAGGCAGCACGCAGGGCTTCGCCAACGGTTCAGCCGCCACCGCCCGTTTTTACGGCCCTGCCGGAGTGGCCATTGATCGTGACGGCAACATCATCGTGGCCGATTACGGCAACAACCGCATTCGCAGCATCAGCCCGCAGGGACAGGTCACGACGCTGGCCGGAACCGGAGTTTACGGCTGGCAGGACGGCCCCGCGCTGAATGCGAAATTCGGCAAACCGAGCGGCGTGGCGGTTGATCCGTCAGGCAATATTTATGTGCTGGATGCCGGAACTTATGTGATTCGCAAAATTGATGTGAACCGCCAGGTCACGACGCTCGCGGGTGGCATTCGCGGCTTTGCCGACGGCCAGGGCAGCGCGGCGCGGTTCGATTTTTACGGCGGCGCGCCGCAGCTTTGCCTTGACCGCGATGGCAATCTGATCGTGGCCGATTTCTCGAATCACCGCATTCGCCGCGTCACGCCTGATGGCACGGTCACGACGATTTCAGGCAACAACAACACCTTCACCAACGACGGGCCGCTGGCTGAGGCCGGATTCTTTTTCCCGACCGGAGTGGTGTGCAATGCCAGAGGCGACATCATCGTGGGCGGCTGGCACGACGCGAAGGTGCGCCGCATTGATCTCGCGGCAAAGATGGTTTCGACCATTGCAGGCAGCGGCGACGAAGGCCATCAGGACGGCCCGGCGGCGCAGGCGATGTTCATTCGCCCCGCCGGAGTGGCGATCAATTCACGCGGCGATATTTTTGTCGCTGATTATGCTGACAACTGCATTCGCCGCATCGGCGGCCTGGGCGTCACGCCGACGCCCACACCGGGCGGCACTCCAACGCCGACGCCAACTCCGACACCGACGCCGACGCCTGTGCCGGTCGCCGGTGCGCTCGTCAATCCGAGCTTTGAAACCGGCGACACGAGCGGCTGGACGATCAGTTCGATTCCGATTGAAGGCGGGCCGACGATTGAAACCGATGCGAGCCTGGTCACTGACGGTCAGTACGCGCTGAAGTTTTCGGCGCGCGGGCGCAGGCTGTATGATTATTGCAAGCAGTCGCTCACGCTCGCGCCGGGCAATTACACGGTGGCCTGCGATGCCAAAGCGAGTTACGGAACGACGAGCGTGCTGGGCATTCTCTTCAGCGATGGCACGGCAGGGCCGGGCAACCGTCTGGGGCCGGGCATTTCGGGCCATCTGAGCGTTGATTTCACGGTGCCTGAAAATGCGGGGCCGGTGACGATCTTCTTTCTCGGTTCGCAGAACAAATATGTTCGAAGCTGGGTCGCGGTGGACAATTTCACGCTGACGAAAAACTGACGGCTCAGTGAACTGGTAAATGGCGGCGATGAATTTCCTGACAAAGAGATCACGAACTGATCCGGCGAAATTCATCGCCGCTTTGTTTGTGCTGCTGCTCGCGGTTGTGCCGGTGCTGCTGCTCGCGGTGTGGTCGCTGGCGCGGGCGTGGTACTGGCCTGCGCTGCTGCCGCGTGAATGGAGCCTGCGGGCGTGGGCTTATGTCTTTTCACCGGCGGCTGACATTCTGCCGTCGCTGCTCACCAGCACGGGGATTGCGCTGATGGTGACGGCGCTGGCGCTCATCGTGGCGCTGCCAGCGGGCCGCGCGCTCGCGCTCGAAGAGTTTGCGGGCAAGCGGGTGCTGCTGTTTGCGCTGCTGCTGCCGGTGCTGACTTCACCGCTCGCGGCGGCGATGGGCGTGCATTCGCTGTTTCTGCGTTACGGGCTGGCCGACACCGTCCAGGGAGTGATTCTGGTACATCTGATTCCGACAGTGCCTTACGCCACGCTGATGCTGACGGGCAGCTTTTCGCGGCTCGACACTGATCTTGAAGCGCAGGCGCGCACGCTGGGCGCATCAGTCGCGGCGGTGTGGTGGCATGTGACGCTGCCTGCGATTGCGCCGGGGCTGGCGGTGGCGGCGGCATTTGCGTTTCTGATTTCGTGGAGCCAGTACCTGATGACGCTGCTGATTGGCGGCGGGCGCATTGTCACGCTGCCGCTGGCGCTGGTGGCTTTTCAGCGCAGCGGCGATGAAGCTGTCACCGCCGCCCTGTCGCTGGTCTTTCTGCTTCCGACGCTGCTGGTCTTTGCGGTCGTGGCGCGTTTTCTGAAAGACAGTTCCGCCTGACCTGAGCCGTGCGGCAATGCAGGCCGGGTCTGTCACTGCTTCGCAAGGTTCGACTACAGACCAGCCGGATTTTTAGCTGTTGCCTTGTCGCACATTCCCGGCCTCAGTCGTGAATCATGACCCTCGGCATCAATCCTGAAATGCGACCGAAAAATTCTGTGGATAACTTAAAAAGTCGTTGACAATAAATTTGTGAGACCTAGAATACGCGCTGCCAGCGAAGGCACCACAGGCTTGCCTGAGATTGTTCATGATTCCCGCCTTCGCGGCATTTCCCGCCCTGGGATTTCCACCAGCGACAACCCGAAGGACAGCTTCCAGAACTGACTGAATCAAGCGATGGTGCTTCTGCTGATTGCGCACCGGACAGACTGACGACAACGCTCAGTCGCGCTCCGGCCAGTTGAAGATTTGCGGTCTTCAGCCCCCCCTGTTCGAATCCAGAAACAATTCTCTCCGGGCTGCCCGGCGTCTGGCCGGGCGCGGCTCTCTTCCATTCGTGTGTTCAGACACCAGGCGAAAGGTAAAGGATTATGAAATTTGTGCCCACCCGGCAGCATTCCTCCGTTGACCGACGTGCTGTCGCTGTTCTGCTTTCCGGTTTTTGTTTAGTGGCGCTGACCGGATCTGGTTTTGCCGATGGCGCGCGCAGCGCACACACCCGGCAGCGTTTCGTCACTCCGCAGGAGACTCAGCCGGTCAGAGCGATTGACGAGCGCAGCGTGGATGAATCGCGCCGCAACATTTCGGGGCAACTGGCCGTTGAAATCAGCCAGGCCGCCGCGCGCAATCAGCGCCGCGAACTGACCGCACGCCGCACCCTGATCGTGCAGATGAATCGCGTCAGCGAAGCGAACCTGAACCGGCTGCGTCAGGCCGGAGCGCGAGTCAGAAAGGTTTTCAATTCGCTCAATCAGGTACTGGTGGATATGCCGGTCGGGCGCGTGGGCGCACTGGACGGAGACGCCGCCTTCAACTTCATTTCAGGTGAACGCGAAGTGCGCTCGCTCGGTCACGTTGATGTCACAACCGGCGCGACGCAGGCGCGGGAACTTTCAGGCGGTGACCTCTCGCTCAACGGCGCAGGCATTGGCATTGCCGTGCTTGACAGCGGCATTGACGAAAATCACGCGCTGCTGCGTCGCGGCGACAATCATCCGGGCGTGGTCGAACGGCTTGATTTTACGGGGCAGGGCAGAACTGATGATGTTTACGGGCACGGCACGCACGTCGCTTCGCTGCTGGCCGGAAGCCGCGATTTTGCTTCGGGCGCTTATCGCGGCATTGCGCCGGGCGCTCATCTGATCAGCCTGCGCGTGCTCGATGACAACGGCATCGGCAGCGAAAGCGCCATCATTGCCGCGCTCAACTGGTGCATTGAAAACAGGGAGGCTTACAACCTGCGCGTCATCAACATGAGCCTCGGCGCGCTGGTGACTGATTCGTGGCGCAACGATCCGCTCTGCCAGGCCGTGCGCCGCGCTCACGATGCGGGCATTGTCGTCATCTGTGCGGCGGGCAACAGCGGCAAGGACGTGAACGGGAACAAGGTTTATGGCGGCATTCATTCGCCCGGCATTGATCCGTCCGTGATTACCATTGGCGCGGCGACCACCTTCGGCACCGATGCGCGTTCGGATGATCGCGTCGCAACTTACAGTTCGCGCGGCCCGACGATGGGTTACACCATTGACGGCAGCGGCAGAAAGCACTACGACAACCTCATCAAACCTGACCTGATCGCGCCGGGCAACAAACTCGTGGCCGCCAGCAGCGTGACCGCCGACGGAGAGCCGAACCGGCTGATGCAGCATCACCCGGAACTCAACGCCAGTTTCAGCGCTGATCCGGCGGAACAACTGATGACTTACAGCGGCAGTTCGATGGCGGCGCCCGTCGCGGCAGGCGCAGCGGCGCTGCTGTTGCAGGCCAATCCGGGCCTGACGCCGAATCTGGTCAAGGCGATTCTGATGTACTCGGCGCAACCGCTTCAGGGCTTCAATAACTTCGAGCAGGGCGCAGGCGAACTCAACATCGAAGGCGCCGTGCGGATGGCCAGGCTGATTCGCCGTGATGCCGCCACGCTCGGTCACGGCGAGGCCATGCTGACGGGCGAACTGCCCGCGTGGCAGGGCAGTCAGATTACCGGTGAAAACTGCCAGTGGAGCCAGGCCGTGATGCTGAATTACTGCTTCGCCTGGGGCAGCAGCCTGATGCAGAAATGGCAGGGCATCTATTCACGCAGCCTGATGCTCGCCGATGCCACGCGCGCCGAAAACCGCCGGGTCATCAGTGACCGCAGCCTGTTGTCACCCGGAGTCGAACTGAGCCGGGGGCCGGTCAGAGTTGACAGCGCAGGCATCATCCTCGCTGACGGCATCATTCTGGCCGACGGCATCATCCTCGCTGACGGGATTATCCTCGCTGATGGCATCATTCTGGCTGACGGAATTATCCTCGCTGATGGAATTATTCTGGCCGACGGCATCATCCTCGCGGATTGATTCAAGACCCTTTCATCTGAACCAGTCAGGGCAGATTGCCAAAGCGATCTGCCCTTTTATTTCGCCTGCTCAGGCCTGCGGGCGAAATAGCCCTGTCGGGCAAGGATTGTAACTTTGCCATATCGCTTTTCGGCTTCCGGCCTGAGCTTCACTTTGATCTTACGAAACTTCCCATTCATCACCGGATTTGAAGAGGTATAGCCGAAGCTGTAACGACAGCGCAGCATCTGAATCAGTTCAGCCAGCTTTTCAGCAGCCTTGTTCTTTCTGCCATCCAGGACGACACCTCCCGTCAGGTCAGAATATGTATTGGCGTTACCTCCGTGACGACTAATGATCCGGTAAAAAGCATCACCAAGAATGGATGTCGGAAGACTTCCAATGACTTTGGAAGATGTGGAGGCGGATTTGTATTGATCTGCTCTGATTCCGTAAACGATACATCCAGCCTCCATTAATTGATTTGCAACCTGTCTCACTGAGTACCTGGTGCCAGTATTATCAGGAAGATTATCTGTAACTATTATTATTACTCTGCGCCCCGGCGGAGATGATGATCTTCGCAGGGCTTCCGCGGCCTGGTAGATGCTGTCACCAATGACAGTTGCATCAAGTAGCAGCTCAGAATCAGGATCGGATATAAGGCTGTTCGGATTGCTTAACTTTTCAGCTATCAGATTCCTGTCTTTTGTAAAATCCACGCACAGTTTGGCCTGGTAGCGAAAGGACATCAGAGCAACCTCGTCATCAGACAGCAACTGATGCAGTGTTTTACCAGCTTGTTCTGCGATTTCACCCATAACTGACCGCACACTCCCACTCACATCTAACAACAAGATGATTGACAGCGGCAGACCGTCATTGCTGAAGTGGGAGATATTCTGTTTTATGCCATCCTCGTAAATCTCAAAATCTTCTTTGCCCAGTCCTCTGACGGGTATCCCGGTTTTTCTGTCGCAGACAATCACCTCAACATTTACCAGATCAGTAATAAGGTTGAGTTTGCTTTCCTGACTTTGTGCTGGCTTGTCTGTCTGTGAAGAAACCTGTCCATTTATAAGCAAAAGAATGAGCAGAACCGGTATCCCTGGGCTGAAGTCTCTTTTCATATCATCCTTCCAGAGTGACAGAAAGACAGTTCCTTAGCACGCCTGAGCAACTCTGGCAGATCAGCGTGCCGCCGTTCGAGACGGCCTTTGCCTGCATCCCATCGCCTCAGCGACGGCAGCAGACTCTTTGCGTCTGACCGGAATCTGTTGGCCAATAGTAATGCTGAGGTCACAGGTGGCCTGATTTTACATTCCGATGGTGATATGTGCCATTGGGGGCAAATCGCTTCGAAAGTTTTGTGGAAAAAACCTCTGTCGCTGCCTGAAATAATCCGGGCTTATCAGCAGATAAGCAGAAATTATTGGACAAATCGTGTGGTCAGCGCCTATCTTGTCGCCGCCGAAGTATATTTACCCTGACGATCAGCTAAGCACGCTACCCGCAATACTTCAGTTGACAGGACAAGGTCAAAGCGCAGGAAGTTTTCATCTGGTGACTGCAATGCGAAACCAGGGCAGCATCAATTCAGCAACCGGATCAGCAGGCCGTGCCAGACGCCACGCGCTGCGCGCTGCACGTCCGACCAGGATCTGGCCAGTACCGGTGAAGGCAAACGATCACGCAATCGTTGCGCTTCCGGTCAGCACCCTCACCATCAAAAAGCGTTACCACATCGTCGGCGGCAAAAGTTAGTTCCTGATCTGAATCAGAGAAACCTCAAAAGCCCCGGCGGAAACAACAAACCGCCGGGGCTTTCGATTTTATCAGCCGCGCTGATGCGGCAGAGAACATTCGGTTGTGAACCGCAGCTTACAGGGAAGAACCACATGACACCATTCGGACTTCCACCTCAGCAGGGCCTTTACGATCCGGCGCACGAACACGACGCGTGCGGAATGGGCTTCGTTGTTGATCTCAAAAACCGTCGTTCGCACGAAATCATCGAACAGGCGTTGCAGATTCTCGTCAACCTCGAACATCGTGGCGCGTGCGGCTGCGAAGCCAACACCGGCGACGGCGCAGGCATTCTGATTCAGATGCCGCACGAGTTTTTCAAAAAGGAATGCGCGACGCTCGGCTTTGAACTGCCTGAACCCGGACAGTACGGCGCAGGCCTCGTCTTTCTGCCGACTGATGAGGCCGACCGCAGGGAGTGCGAACGCATTTTTGAAGAACACGTCCGCGAGGAAGGGCAGGAAGTCATCGGCTGGCGCGATGTGCCGGTTGACGATTCGATGATCGGGCCGACGGCGAAGGCGGCTGAACCTTTCTTTCGTCAGGTCTTCATCAGACGCACGGAACCGCTGCGCGATCCTGACGGACTCGGCTTTGAACGCAAGCTCTGCATCATCCGCAAGCGCGGCATTCGCGGCGTGCGCGTGTCAGGCGTGCCGGGCGGCGAAGGTTTTTATATTTGCAGCCTTTCGTTTCGCACGCTGGTTTACAAGGGCATGCTCAATTCAACGCAACTGCGCCCGTTCTTTCCCGACCTGCACGACGAGGCAATGAAATCGGCGCTGGGAATGGTGCATTCGCGTTTCTCGACCAACACCTTTCCAAGCTGGAATCGCGCGCATCCGTATCGTTACCTTTGTCACAACGGCGAAATCAACACGCTGCGCGGCAACATCAACTGGATGCACGCCCGCGAGGCGCGACTGAAATCCGAGCTTTTCGGCAATGAAGAGTTGCAGAAGATGCGCCCCGTCATTGACATCAACAATTCCGATTCAGGCATGTTCGACAACGTGCTTGAAATGCTGGTGCTCTCAGGCCGTTCAATCGCGCACGCGATGATGATGATGATTCCTGAACCCTGGGCGGGTCACGAATCAATGAGCGAGGAAAAGAAGGCGTTCTATGAATATCACTCGTGCCTGATGGAACCCTGGGACGGCCCGGCGGCGGTGGCTTTCACTGACGGCGTGCAGATTGGCGCAACGCTTGACCGCAACGGCCTCAGGCCCGCGCGTTATTACGTTACTAAAGACGACCGGCTGATTATGGCGTCTGAAGTCGGCGTGCTGGATATTGTGCCTGAAAACATTGCTTACAAAGGCCGCCTGCAACCGGGGCGCATGCTGCTCGCTGATCTCAACGAAGGCCGCATCATTGATGACGATGAACTGAAGCACAAACTGGCGACTGAACATCCTTACGGGCAGTGGCTCAAAGAGAACATGGTTCCGATTGAGGAACTGCCCGATCCGCCGCACGTGCATGAAACCGATCACGCGACGGTGATGATCAGGCAGCAGGCGTTCGGTTACACCACCGAAGACCTCAAACTGCTGATGACGCCGATGGCCGCGAATGCCGTTGAAGCCATCGGTTCGATGGGCACTGACACGCCGCTCGCCGTGCTCTCGAACAAACCGCAGCCGCTTTACAACTACTTCAAGCAGTTGTTCGCGCAGGTGACGAACCCGCCGATTGACGCGATCCGCGAGGAACTGATCACTTCAGCCGAAACGACCATCGGCCCCGAAGCGAATATGCTTGAACCAACGCCTGAAGTGGCGCGCCTGATCAGCCTCAGTTCACCAATCTTCACGAACGAAAATCTCGAAAAGCTGCGGCATCTGGATATTGACCACAAACTCGGCTTCAAATCCGTCACGCTGCCGATTCTGTTCAGAGCAAGGGAAGGCGGCGAAGGACTGGCGAGCGCGATGGAGGAACTGTGTCAGCGTGTCAGCAAGGCGCACGCTGACGGGTATGAAATCATTATCCTCTCTGATCGCGGCATCAATCGTGAATACGCGCCGATTCCTGCGCTGATGGCTGTGGCCGGAGTGCATCATCACATGATCCGCGAAGGCACCCGCACGCAGGTGGGTCTGGTGCTCGAATCAGGCGAGCCGCGCGAGGTGCATCATTTCGCTTTGCTGCTTGGTTACGGCGCAGCGGCGATCAATCCGTATCTGGCTTTTGAAACGCTGCACGACATGATCAACAGCGGACAGCTCAAGGGCATTGAGCACGACAAGGCCGTTTACAATTACATCAAGGCCGTCAACAAAGGCGTCGTCAAAACGCTGTCAAAAATGGGCATCTCGACGGTGCAGAGTTACACCGGCGCGCAGATTTTTGAAGCCATCGGCCTGAATGCTGAATTCGTTGACAAGTATTTCACCTGGACGCCGTCGCGCATCGGCGGCATCGGTATCAATGAAGTCGCGCAGGAAGTCGTCATGCGCCATCGCCGCGCCTTCGCTGATCGTCAGGCGAACGGGCATACGCTCGATGTAGGCGGGCAGTATCAGTGGCGCGCTGAAGGTGAAGCGCATCTGTTCAGTCCCGAAACGATTCACCTGTTGCAGAAGGCCACGCGCGCGGCTGATTACGCAACCTTCAAAAAATACAGCGAACTCGTCAATCAGCAGTCGTCGCAGCTTTTCACGCTGCGCGGCCTGATGGAATTCAAACACAGTCGCCAGCCTGTGCCGCTTGATGAAGTCGAGCCGGTTGAATCAATCGTCAAACGATTCAAGACCGGCGCAATGTCTTACGGTTCGATCAGCAAAGAAGCGCACGAAGCTCTGGCCATTGCGATGAATCGCATCGGCGGCAGGAGCAACACCGGCGAAGGCGGCGAAGACCCTGATCGTTACACGCCCGATGAAAACGGTGACTGGCGCAATTCAGCCATCAAGCAGGTTGCGTCAGGCCGCTTCGGCGTCACCAGCGAATACCTGGTCAGCGCGCAGGAAATTCAGATCAAGATGGCGCAGGGCGCCAAGCCCGGTGAAGGCGGCCAACTGCCCGGCGCAAAGGTCTATCCCTGGATTGCAAAGACTCGTCATTCAACGCCCGGCGTCGGGCTGATTTCGCCGCCGCCGCATCACGACATCTATTCCATCGAAGACCTGGCGCAACTGATTTACGATCTGAAAAACGCCAATGCGCGGGCGCGCATCAGCGTCAAGCTCGTCGCTGAAGTCGGCGTCGGCACCGTTGCCGCAGGCGTCGCCAAAGCTCACGCCGATGTGGTGCTGATTTCAGGCCACGACGGCGGCACAGGGGCTTCGCCGCAGACGAGCATCAAGCACGCGGGCGCGCCCTGGGAACTGGGCCTTGCTGAAACTCATCAGGTGCTGGTGCTGAACAACCTGCGCAGCCGCATCGTCGTTGAGACTGACGGGCAGTTGAAAACAGGCCGCGATGTCGTTGTGGCCGCGCTGCTCGGCGCTGAAGAGTTCGGCTTTGCCACCGCGCCGCTTGTCACACTCGGCTGCATCGTGATGCGCGTCTGTCATCTGAATACGTGTCCGGTCGGCGTGGCCACGCAGGATCCTGAACTGCGCAAGCGGTTCACGGGTTCGCCTGATTACGTCGTGAATTTCATGTACTTTATCGCCGAGGAAGTGCGTGAACTGATGGCTGAACTCGGCTTTCGCTCGATCAATGAAATGGTCGGCCACACCGAATGCCTGGAGATGCGTCACGCGATTGACCACTGGAAGGCGAAGGGGCTGGACTATTCGAACATCTTTCATCAGCCGCAGGCTGGCGCGGACGTGGGCCGTTACTGTCAGATTCCGCAGGATCACGGCATCGAACGCACGCTTGATTACACAGTGCTGCTCGACCTGTGCAAGCCCGCGCTCGACGACGGCAAGCCGGTTGAAGCCGAACTGCCGATCAGAAATACAAATCGCACGGTCGGCACGATTCTCGGCAGCGAAGTGACAAAACGCTGGGGCGCGCAGGGGCTGACCGATGACACGATTCGCCTGAAGTTCAACGGCTCAGCCGGGCAGAGTTTCGGCGCCTTCGTGCCGCGTGGCATCACACTGACGCTCGAAGGCGATTCGAACGATTACATTGGCAAGGGACTTTCAGGCGGCAGGATCATTGTTTATCCGCCGCGCGCGTCAACCTTCAAATCAGAAGAGAACATCATCATCGGCAACGTCGCATTGTACGGCGCGACGAGCGGCGAACTTTACGCGAGCGGCGTGGCCGGTGAACGCTTCGCCGTGCGCAACAGCGGCGCAGTGGCTGTCGTTGAAGGCGTCGGCGATCACGGCTGCGAATACATGACCGGAGGCCGCGTCATCGTGCTGGGCCGCAGCGGTCGCAACTTCGCCGCCGGAATGTCGGGCGGAGTCGCTTACGTGCTGGACGAAGCAGGCGATTTCGAGCGTCGCCTGAACAAGGAGATGGTCGGCCTGACAAAACTGGAAGAGTTCGATGAGGAGATTGAACTGGTGAAAAAGCTGATCGCGCAGCATCAGGAATACACCGGCAGCCGCCGCGCCGAACAGGTTCTTTTCTGGTGGGATGATTACCTGCCGAAATTCGCCCGCGTCATTCCGCACGATTATCAGCGCGTGCTGGAAGCGCAGGCGCAGATGCGAGCCAGAGGACTGAGCGAAGAGGAAGCCGTGATGGCCGCGTTTGAACTGAACGCAAAGGATGCGGCGCGCGTCGGTGGAAAATAATGCGGTGATGGGGTAAAACTGAAAGCGCAATTTAACTCAGCTTTCAGCCACTTCAATGTAAAGGAGAAGTTATGCCCCGAAAGAAGACCCCGTCTGCCGCACTACAGGTTTCCATCCCGGTTGAGCAGGTCGAGTGAAAAATCCATCTGATCCGTGGTCAGAAGGTGATGCTCGACAGTGATCTGGCGGAACTTTATGAAGTTGAAACAAAGGTTCTGAATCAGGCGGTCAAACGTAACCTGGAACGTTTCCCCGAAGATTTTATGTTTCAACTTACTACGGAGGAGGCCGGAAACTTGAGATCACAAATTGTGACCTCAAGTCCGGCGCATGGTGGCCGCCGCTATCTGCCCTACGTTTTCACCGAGCAGGGCGTGGCGATGCTTTCCAGCGTGCTGCGCAGCGAACGCGCCGTGCAGGTCAACATTGCGATTATGCGCGCCTTCGTCAAACTGCGCGAACTGATGACCACGCACCGGGAACTGTCGGACAAGATCACGGCGCTGGAAAGAAAGTATGACGCTCACGATGAACAGATACGAAAGATTTTCGAGGCAATCAGATTGCTGCTGACGCCGCCGACAAAGGCGAAGAGGCCGGTTGGTTTTCGACCGGCAGGGAAGCCGTGATCAGGCCGTTGAATTGAACAGGGAACAATAATGGGCAAACCTACAGGCTTTCTTGAATACACCCGCGAACTGCCGGTTGATCGTCACCCGGCGGAACGCATTCACGACTGGAACGAGTTTCACGATCACTTCACTGACGCTGAACTGCAGCAGCAGGGCGCGCGGTGCATGGATTGCGGCGTGCCGTTCTGTCACACCGGCAAACTGATCAGCGGTGCGGCTTCGGGCTGCCCAATCAATAACCTCATCCCTGAATGGAACGACCTGGTTTATCGCGGGCAGTGGAAGGAAGCTCTGTACCGGCTGCACAGCACCAACAACTTTCCTGAATTCACCGGGCGCGTCTGTCCTGCGCCGTGCGAAGGTTCGTGTGTGCTGGGCATCAGTCAGCCTCCGGTGACGATCAAGAACATTGAAGTCTCAATCATTGAGCGCGGCTTTGAGGAAGGATGGGTTGTTGCGGAACCGCCGCGAAAACGCACGGGCAAAAAAGTTGCCGTCGTTGGTTCCGGCCCCGCCGGACTCGCGTGCGCATCGCAACTCAATCGCGCCGGGCATCTGGTGACTGTTTTTGAGCGCGCTGATCGCATCGGCGGGCTGCTGATGTACGGCATCCCGAATATGAAGCTCGAAAAACAGATTGTCGAGCGCCGCCTCGATCTGATGGCTGAAGAGGGCGTGAAGTTCATTACCAGGACTGAGGTCGGCAAAAACTATCCGACCGAAAAACTGCTGAATGAATTTGACGCTGTGGTGCTGACCGGCGGCGCAACGCACGCGCGCAACCTTGAAGTCGGAGGCCGCAACCTCAAAGGCGTGCATTACGCGATGGAGTTTCTGCACGCCAACACAAAAAGCCTGATGGACAGCCACCTCGCTGATGGCCATTACATTTCAGCGAAAGACAAGGACGTGATCGTCATTGGCGGCGGCGACACGGGCACCGACTGCGTTGGCACTTCAATGCGTCACGGCTGCCGCTCGCTCGTGCAGTTCGAGATTCTGCCGAAACCGCCGATTGAACGCGCCGCGAACAATCCCTGGCCCGAATGGCCGAAAATTTATCGCCTGGATTATGGCCAGGAAGAGGCCGCTGCCGTATTTGGCGATGATCCGCGTGTTTATTCAATCCTGACAAAGCGAATCGTCGGTGACGACGACGACAATGTGAAGGAAGTCCACACGGTTGACATTGAGTGGGGCAAAGGCGCAGACGGGCGTTTCGGAATGCAGGAAGTCGCAGGCACTGAGCGCATCTGGCCCGCACAGCTTGTGCTGCTGGCGATGGGTTTTCTCGGCCCTGAAAAGGACGGAATGCTCGCGCAGCTTGGCGTTGAGCTGGACGCGCGCGGCAATGTCAGGATTGACCGGAACTGCATGACCAGTCGCGCTGGCGTGTTTGCCGCCGGAGATATGTCGCGCGGGCAGTCGCTCGTGGTCTGGGCGATTCACGATGGCCGCGCCGCCGCCAGAGGCGTTGACCTTTACCTGATGGGTGAAACACAATTGCCGTGATGTTCGGCTTGTCGCAGTTTCACACCACTTCCGGTTTGCAGTTCAACCGCACGCACGACTGAAAGGAATCAATCATGAGTTTCGAAGGCGTCAAATATCTGTGGATGAATGGTGAGATCAAACCCTGGGCTGAAGGCACCATCCACGTGGCCACGCACGCGCTGCATTATGGCAGCGGCATTTTTGAAGGCATTCGCTGTTACGACACGGTTGACGGCCCGGCCATTTTCAGGCTGCAACCGCATCTGGATCGTTTTTATGCTTCGGGCGTGCCTTATCGCCTGAAGATTCCTTACTCGTCCGCAGAGCTTGAAGCGGCGATGTGTGAGCTGATCGTGCGCAATGATTTCACCGATTGTTACATTCGCCCGATTGCCTTTTATGGTCTCGGTCGTCTGGGCGTAAATCCGAGAGGTCTGCCGGTTGACGTGGCGATTATGGTCTGGCGGTGGGGCACATATCTTGGCGAGGAAGGGCTGAAAAAGGGCGTGCGCGTGAAGTTCGTTTCGATGACGAAGATTCACCAGTCCATGATTCCGACGACGGCGAAGGCCTGCGGCAATTACCTCAATTCGCTGCTGGCAGTGTGCGAAGCGACTGAGGAAGGTTATGACGAAGGCATTCTGATTAATCGTGACGGTTATATTTCGGAAGGTTCTGGCGAAAATCTCTTTATCATCAGGGATGGCGTGCTGCGCACCAATGATGCTGATTCATCAATTCTGATGGGCATCACGCGTGACACAGCCATTCAACTGGCGCGCGATCTTGGTTACAAGGTCGAAATCGGTTATCTCAAACCGGAAGACCTGGTCAACTGCGACGAAGCGTTCTTTACCGGCACAGCGGCTGAAATCACTCCGGTGCGTGAGGTTGATAATCAGGCCATTGGCGCAGGCGAACGCGGCCCCATCACCACAGAAATTCAGGAACTCTTTTTCAGAGTCGTGCGCGGCCAGGAACCGCGTTACCGCGAATGGCTGACGCCGGTGCAGGTGGCGCAGCCCGTCGCTTCATAAGCAGGATTCCAGGCGAAAATGAAAACGGGGATGCGAGGCATCCCCGTTTTTTATTGCCCGGAACCGGATCGCCTTCCTACAGAAGTGTGAAGATAAGTGCCTGACAAGACAATTTTGTATGAATGCCGAATCCCCCTTCAGCCAGACCCGAAGTTGCGTCACAACGCTCAGCCGCCGAAGCGGTGATTGAGTTTAGCCGTGTGCTTTAGTGCACGGGAATGAAAGCCGGAAACATTCAGTCGCGCAGGGACGATTGAGATGCCGCTTCAATCGTCCCTGCGCGACTGGAACCGGGCGCTGGCATAACACCCGTATAAAGTACACGGCTAAACTCAATCACCGCTTCGGCGGCTGATGGGAGAGAGGATCGCTGATATGCCCGTTTGCCTGGCTCAGGGGAATGAACCTTCCACAAGACGAAAGGAGAACAATAGATCCTACAAATATGTCGCCCTGTCACATCTGTAGAACAATATTGTCGCTTCAGTGACAGGGCTGCATTCCGGTAATCAGCCGACTTTTGCAATAGTGACAACGCTGAAAGCCCAATAATGACGGGCTTTCTCAGACGCCCTCTGTAATGTCAGGCATTTCCCGCCTGGTCTGGCACCCGGCTTGCTCTCTTCGGCAGTGCCCGGAAGGAGACGGGTGTGGTTATGCAGATCAACTTCGAGACAATCGAGCAGCACGCGGGCGAAAAGCTGCGCCGCATTGAAAATCAGGCGGGTGATGCCGAACGTCTCGTCGCGCTCAGAAAGTTTCTGAAGATTGAAACGCAGCGGCTGCACCTGCGGCACCGCTTCGGCATCAGCGGCTCGCAGATTGTCGCGGCACGCACGCTGATCGTTGATCTGCTGATTCAGCGCATGGCTCGCACGGCGGCAGCCCGGCACGACACGGGTGGGCTGGAACAGTCACCGCAGTTTGCGATCATCGCGCTCGGCGGTTACGGGCGGCGTGAACTCGCGCCGCATTCAGACATTGATGTGCTGTTTCTGCACGGGCGCAGGGATGCGGCTGAAGCGGCGCGGCTGAGCGAGGCGATTATCTACCTGCTCTGGGATGTCGGGTTTGTCGTCGGGCATGTGACGCGGTCGCTCAGCGAGTGCGTGAATATTGCCAGAGCAGACGGCGTATCGCGCAATGCGTTGATTGATGCGCGGCTGCTGTGGGGCAGCCGGGAGCTGTTTGAAACCCTGCAGCGAAAACTGAATGACGAAGTGTTCAGCGCCAGAAGAAAGGTTTTGCTGGATGAACTGATGAATGAGCGCGCTGAACGATACGCCAGATTTGGCGAAGTCGCCTGTTTGCAGGAACCGAACGTCAAGGAATCAGCGGGCGGGCTGCGCGATCTGCATTCGCTGCTGTATGCGGGCCGCGTGGCTTATGGCCACGCAACGATGCAGGCGCTGGTCGCAGGCGGGCAGGTGCCTGAACGTGACGCCAGGGCGATTACAGCGGCTTACGACTTTCTGCTGCGCGTGCGCAACGACATGCATTTCGTCACGGCGCGGCGCACCGATCTGCTGACGCTCGATCTGCAATCGCAGGCAGCCTTTGATCTGCGCTATGCCGACACCAGGGAATTGCAGGCGTCCGAGTTGTTCATGCGTGACTATTACCTGCACGCGCGACGCCTGCACCGGCTCTGTGACATTCATCTGAAAAAGGCGGCGGCGAGCGAACAGAAGCGGCGCTGGTTCAGCCGCATTCGTGACGCGGCCATCGGCGGTTTCGTGATGCGCGACGGCGCGCTCGAAATCGAAGCTGAAGCCAGGTCAGCGCCGGTCAGCGCCGAACGGCTGATGATGGCCTTCAGTTACGGGCAGGCGACGAATGCGACGTTTGGCAGCGGGCTGGATGAATTCGTGCAGGAACACCTGCCGCTCGTGAACCGGACGTTTCGTTCATCGCCCGAAGCCGCGCAGGCTTTTATGAAGATGCTGCGGGTGCGTGGGCGTGTGGCGGCAACGCTGCGGCAGATGCATGAATCGGGCTTTCTGGGCCGCTTCCTGCCTGAGTTCGGGCGGCTGACCTGTCTGGTGCAGCACGACCTCTATCACAAATACACGGTTGACGAACACACGATTCGCACGATTGAGGCGCTCGATGATCTCTTCAATTCGCGCAGCCGTCAGCTTGAACGGTGGCGCACGCTGTACTCTGAAATCAGCGATCCGGCGGTGCTGCACCTCGGTCTGCTGATGCACGACATCGGCAAGGGGCTGGGCGGCGGGCATACGGAAAAGGGCGTGGTGATTGCCGAACGCGTGTGCAGGCGGCTGCACCTTGATGCTGAGACGAGCGCGACGGTGAAGTTTCTGGTGCAGCAGCACCTGACGATGTCGCACACGGCGCAGCGGCGCGATCTGGCCGATGAAAAGGTGATTCAGACCTTTGCGGCGCAGATGGGAACGGTTGAAAGGCTGAACCTGCTGGCGCTGCTCACTTATGGCGACATCAGCGGCGTCGGGCCGGGCGTCTGGAATGAATGGAAGGATGCGCTCGTCTGGGAACTGTATCAGAAAGCGCGCCGCGTGCTGGAACCGTCGAAAGGCAGCGATGATTCAGTCGAGCGGTTGCGCGATCACATCGCGCAGATGCTCGTGAGCGAAATCGGGATTGGCGAGGTGCGCGAGCATTTCAGCCTGCTGCCAGTTGATTACGCCAGGTTCATTGCGCCGCAGGTCATCATCGAACACATCCGCCTGGCGCATTCGCTCAATTCACGCATCGTGCGCACAAGCTGGCGCGTCAATGCACAGGCGCGCTGTACCGACCTGCACCTGTGCGCCCGCAACCGGCGCGGGTTGTTTGCCAACATTGCCGGAACGCTCGCCGCGCAGGGCGTCAACATTCTCAGCGTCAATCTCAACACCCGTGCCGACGGCGTGGCGATTGATTCATTCAAGGTCTGTGACACGGTGGGCGAACCGCTCAGCGATCCGCAGCGGTGGGAGCAGATTGACAATGAAATCAGACGCGCACTGACGGGCGAACTGAATGTGGCTGCTGCCGTCGCCAGAAAACTGAAGGCGCAAAGCGCAAGACCACGCCGCCGGGCGCTGCCCAGGGCTGTGCCGACGCGCATCACCTGGGACAACGAATCATCGGATAAAAACACGATTCTCGAAGTGCGAACGGGCGACCGGCTCGGTCTGGCTTATCGCATTGCCAGCACGCTTGCGGCGCTCAGTCTCGACATTGTCTTTGCCAAAGTCGCTACTGAAAAGCATCTCGCGCTCGACATTTTCAGCATCACTGATGCGGCTGGCGAAAAGCTGCCTGAGGCCGAACTGCCGCGCATTGAAGCGGCCATCCGGCAGGCGCTCAGCGAAGCTGCTGAAGCAGTGCCGCCCCCGTCCGGCGGCGAATAACGCGGACGATCAGGCCGCCCGGCAGCGGGGCCGATCTTCAATCACTCAAAGGAGTCATCACCTATGTTACGCTGGATGAAATTCTCCCTCTGGTCTGTCCTGTGTGTGCTGGCGGCTTCGGTCGTGGCGCTCGCGCAGGCCGCTGCGCCAACGCTTGAAGACCGGCTGGCCGCCGCCGAAAAGGCCGCCGCCGCCGCGCAAACCGCTGGTGACAATGCGTGGATGCTGGTTTCTTCGGCGCTGGTGCTGATGATGACCGGGCCGGGACTCGCGCTCTTTTACGGCGGACTCGTGCGCAAAAAGAACGTGCTGGCGACGATGATGCAGAGTTTCGTGATGATGGCTGTCATGACCGTGCTGTGGGCGACCTGCGGTTACAGCTTCGCCTTTGCCAAAGGAACTTCATTCATCGGCGGGATTGATTATCTGTTCCTGAAAGGCGTGGGCGGCGATCCGAACGCAGCTTATGCGGCGACGATTCCGCAGCAGACCTTTATGGTCTTTCAGTTGATGTTTGCGATCATCACCCCGGCGCTGATTACAGGCGCGTTTGCCGAACGCATGAAATTCTCAGCCATGCTGCTGTTCTGCTCGCTCTGGGCGCTGATCGTCTACTTTCCGCTCGCGCATATGGTCTGGGGCGATGGCGGACTGCTCAACGCATTTCTCGGCGGCAGGGTTAAGGCGCTCGATTTTGCGGGCGGCACGGTCGTGCATATTTCATCGGGCTTTTCGGCGCTGGTCTGCGCGCTCTATCTGGGCAAACGCATCGGTTATCCGAAGATGCCGTTTGCGCCGCACAATCTGGTGCTGAGCGTGATCGGCGCGTGTCTGCTCTGGGTGGGCTGGTTCGGCTTCAACGCGGGCAGCGCGCTCGGCGCGGGGGCGCTGGCCTCGAATGCTTTTGTGACGACGCACTTCGGCGCGGCGGCGGCGGCGCTCGGCTGGCTGGTGATGGAATGGCTGCGTCTGGGCAAACCAACGGTGCTGGGCGGCATTTCCGGCGCAGTTGCGGGACTCGTCGGCATTACTCCGGCTGCCGGGTTTGTGACGCCGATGGCTGCGCTGGCCATTGGCTTTATCGCAGGCGTGATCTGCTTTCTGGCGGTGACGGAACTCAAGAAGCGGCTCGGTTATGACGATTCGCTCGATGCCTTTGGCGTTCACGGCATCGGCGGTTTTACGGGCGCGATTCTGACGGGCGTGTTTGCGACGAGCGCCGCAAATGCGCTGCTGCGTGATGACAAGAACGGCGTGAATCTCGAAGGCCTCTTTTACGGCAATGCCCGGCAGGTGCTCAATCAGTTGATCGCCTCGCTGATTGCCATCACGCTTGGCGTGGTCGGCTCATTTCTCATTCTCAAGGTGGTTGACCTGACGGTTGGCGTGCGCGTCAGCGGCGAGGATGAAATTCAGGGCCTCGACCTCAGCCAGCACGGCGAAGAGGGCTACAACCTTGACGCTGATCTCATCAGCAGCGGCACTTACTCCGGCGGTGAGCCTGTGCCTGCGCCGTTGCACAGCGCCGCTCACGCGGTCGAACGATAAGGAGGAACACCATGAAGAAAATCGAAGCGATTATCAGGCCGCATCTGCTCGAAGGCGTCAAGGACGCGCTCCAGGCGCTCGGCGTGCAGGGAATGACGATCAGCGAGGTCAAGGGGTTCGGTCGGCAGAAGGGCCACACCGAGGTTTATCGCGGCAGCGAATACAAGGTCGAGTTCGTGCCGAAGATCAAGATCGAAGTAGTGCTTGATGAAGAGATCGTCGAAAACGCGATCAGTGCGATCATCAAGGCCGCGCGCACCGGCAAATTCGGGGACGGCAAAATCTTTGTCTTCCCGGTTGAGGATGCGCTTCGCATTCGCACCGGCGAACACGGCGAACACGCGGTCTGAGAATTTGAGATTTGAGATTTGAAAACAGATTGAAAATTGAGATTTGAAAACAGGATGGCAGGTTCACCACTGCCTCACTGACAGATTCCATCACAGCATCAGCCCTGAGCCTGCGGTCATTGTCTGATGATGAACCGCACCACATAACATCTGAACTTCAGAGTGGAGATTTATGAAAAGAGCTGTCGGGCTGTTATGCCGTGCCACACTGGGCGCGTGTTTGATGCTTGCTGGTCAGGCTTTCGCGCAATCAACGATCTTCAATATTCCTTCGACCGATGTCGTGGCGAAAAAGAAGATTTACTTTGAATTCGATTTTATCAGTCACCCTGAAAGCCATCACAACGGCGGCTTTCAGACTTACGTGCCGCGCGTTGTCGTCGGCGCGGGTAAGGGCGTCGAAGTCGGCGTGAATGTGAGCGCGACAAATTCGATTGCGCCCACGACGGTTTACGTGCAGCCGAACATCAAATGGCAGTTTTACGCGAATGAAGACGCGGGCACGGCATTGACGGCTGGTGCGATTGCCTACGTGCCGGTAAAGGATCGCAGGCTGAATGATTCGTTCGGATTTTTTTATGGCAACGTCAGCAAAAAATTCAGGGGCACTTACGGCCCGCGCGTGACTGCCGGTGGTTATGGTCTGGCCGATTACGACGCGGCGGGACTCGACAGGGGCGGCGCGATGGTGGGTTACGAACAACCGCTCAGCAGCAAAGTGAATTTTGTGGCTGACTGGTTCAGCGGCAACAACGGCTTTGGTTACGTCACGCCGGGGCTGTCGTTCGCGCTGCCAAAGAACAGCCTGTTCAATGTCGGCTACAGCATCGGCAACAAAGGCAAAAAGAATAACGGGCTGTTTGTTTATTACGGCATAACGTTCTGACAAAGCTTTCAGCCGCTGGTTTTCGGCGTGGTGCCTGTGGGGGACGGGCCGGTTGAAGATCGGCGGTTGAAAGGCGCAGCCTTGATCGAGTTACTTCCGTAGCTGGTGCTTAGTTGATGGACACTTGAGGCGGTGGGTTCAGGACGAACTCACCGCGCTTTTTTTTGCTTCAGGCTGGCGCGCTTCGGCCAGGCGCAGTTCAGGGTTATAATCCGCTGCGTCAGAAATCTTTCCTGGCCATCAGACTTTCAAGACAAAAGGAGTCCATCACGATGCGTGTGACACGGCGCGAATTTATTCAGTCCGGGGCGGCAGGCCTCGCGGCTGCCGGATTGTGGCATCAGTCTTCGCTGTCGGCTTATGCCGCCGCGAAGGGAGTGAAATTCAAAGTTGGCGTGCCTGACTGGAACCTGCGGCAGACCGTGAAGGTCGAGGCTGTCGCCACGGCTCGCAAACTCGGTTTTGACGGAGTGCAGATCAGCATTGGCCGCGCGCCTGACCGTTTGCCGCTGGCCGACAGGGGATTGCAGCAGCAGTATCTGGCGGAATCGAAACGGCAGGGGCTGCCGATTGCTTCGCTGTGCCTCGACATTCTGCATCAGAACGGCCTCAAATCAGATCCGCTCGGACAGCGATGGGTCGCTGAATCAGTCCCGATTGCAAAAGCGATGGGCGTCAAAGTCATCCTGCTGCCGTTCTTTGGCAAATGGGCGATCAAACAGCAGGCCGAACAGGAGCGCGTCGGAGATGTGCTGAAGGAGGTCGCGCCGCTGGCTGAAAAGGCAGGCATCATTCTCGGCCTTGAAAACACCATTTCGGCGCGTGAAAACGTGCGGATTATGGAGCGCGCCAAATCTCCGGCAGTGCTGGTCTATTACGATGTCGGCAATTCGACGAATGAAGGTTACAGCATCATCGAAGAGATTCGCTGGCTGGGTCGCTCACGCATCTGCGAAGTGCATCTCAAGGACAACCCGCATTATCTCGGTCAGGGAAAGATTGATTTCAAAGCCGTCATTGATGCGCTCGCCGGGATTGGTTATGAACACTGGGCGCAGCTTGAATGCGACGCGCCGAGCGGTTCGGTCGAAAACGACATGACCACCAACCTGAAATTCATTCGCGGCCTGATGGCCGGACGCGCCGCCTGAGACCAGAACTGCTGCCGATGAACGCCGGGCGAACTGACAGTTCGCCCGGCGTCTGACTTACCTGATGCTGACCTGCACCGTGTTGGCATTCTGCCCGTCAATGATGACATTCACCTCAGCCAGGCCGCGTCCGGCCAGCGTGCGCGGCAACCTGACGTTGATCTGATCGAGGCCGATCAACTGCTGCTGGTTTCCGGCGTAAGTGACGGGCGCATCAATCCCGGCAATTTTTACTTTCACATTCGCTTCGCTGCTGCGGGCGCGCAGGCCTGTGCCGAAAAGCGCAAGATACACCACGTTGCCTTCGGGGCCGAGGTCAATCGGCACCGGCACAACTTTGTTCTGCACCGGATCGAAGATGACAATCGGTTCGTAACTTTGCGACTGATCAGCTTTGACCCGCACCGCAAAAGCCGCCGCGAGGCCGCTGCCACTGGCATCGGCGCTGAACAGGCCTGGCGCCACGCTCGTAATCTGCACCGTTCCGGTTGAAACCGAGCCGTCACCGCTGACGACAGTCACCGCTGCCACGCCAGGCTTTGTGCCGGGCGGCACCTGGTAATTGATCTGAGTCGGCGAGACGAAAAAGAGCGATGCCGCGCGCGTGATGCCTTCAGTGTCCCTGATGTAGACCGTCGTTCCCGCCAGCGTAACGGGCAGCGGCAGCCCTTTGGCGCTGTCGGTACCGGTGGCGAGACCCGTGCCGAAGGCGGCGGCAATGGCTTCGGGCGCAACCGCTGCCGAACTGTAACTGGCGGCGGAAACAGTGGCCACCGGAGTCGAGGTGATGGTCAGACTGAGTCCCCGGCTTTCACGCCCCGAAGCGTCAATCAGGTAAATCACCGCGTAGCCGGGTTGCAGCGATTCGGGCAGCGCCGCCGTGATTTTCACGGGCGATTCAGACCAGCCGTTGCTGCGCGACAGGACATACCGGTTAGCGCCCTGTTCGACAATCACCTGATTGCCATTCGCCGAAAAGTTGATGCCACGAATTTCAACGCCGGTGCCCGGGTGAAAATCGGCCTTTCCCGAAAAGCGATTGATCACGCCCGCGACCGGTTGCAGGTTCGGCCCGCAGGCCTGGCATTCACTGCTGATCAGCAGGCGCACCAGGTTTGACCGGCGACCCTGCAAATCAACTGTGTAAAGCCAGGCAAAGCGGTCAGCCGTCAGATCGGACGGCAGTTGCGCCGTCAGTTGCGGCGCGCCGTCATTCATTGTCAGGCTGGATTGCAGCGTCCACGAGCGCGTGGCCTGCTGATTGTCGAGCTGTTCGATGATGACCTGATTTTTGGTTTCCGAAAACCTTTCGCCGTAAATGGTGATGACGCCGCCGGGAAAGAAGCCGTCCATCTGCGTCGCCGCATTGAGGACGCCGTAAGTTTCTCTGATGGCCGGGCACATTTCGCATTTCAGATTGAGATACTGCCCGTTGCTGTCAAGGCCGCGCTGATCGGTGACATAAACCAGCGCCCAGCCGGGATACCTGACGGGCGGCAATGCCGCGTTGATCTGTACCGGCGTTTCATAAAACCATTCGCCATTGTCACGCGGCAGCAGCGATTCGCGGCTGCGCTGCCGGAAGCGCACGGTGTTGCCCGCCAGCGAAAACGGCGTGGTCGTACTCTGACAGCAGCCCTGAGCGTAAATTGCCATCACGCTGTCCGGGTCGAGTTTGAAATCAGGCGTGCCGGTCTTTGTGTCAAGAATGCCCGCCTCAGACCCGCGCCGCACACGCGGGCAATCGGTGGGCAGGCTGAACTGCTGACCCGCGAGAAATGACTGAAAGACGCGCCCGCTCTGTGTCTGCTGAAGCTGCCCGTCACGCACGCGATACAGGCCGAAGCCGGGCCAGCCGTCGCCATCCCAGATCGGGCCGTTGTCCACAATCTGCCACAAAATGACATAAGACACTTTGAAACTGTCGGGCGCGGCGGCAGCTTCCAGCACGTCGCGCAGCGTTTCTGCCCCGTAGCATTCGCCAAAGTCGGTGCGCGGAAAACCGACTTCACCGATGATGAAATTGCTTTCGCTGATTTCGGGCCGCAGCGTGCGCACCCGTGCCAGCGCAAAGTTCAGATCGCGGTTGTAAGCCTCTTTGACGTTCAGCGACGGATTGCCCACGCGGTCATAAAACGACTGGTAAGCCGAGTAGGAGTAATAATCCACCGATACCCTGGGCGCGACGTAATCAATCACGCAGCGGTTCCTGAGCGGGTTTTCCTTGACCGGATCGCTGACCGGCGTGCCGCAAAGCTGTCCGGTGCGGTTGCTGCGAATCAGATTGAATTCGAGCGCCGAATAAAGCTGCGCGGCCTGGGCCGGATAAGTCTGGCGCGCATCATTGACGCCATCGGCCCGCGACTGCACCCAGCGGGTGAAATTGTCCCACGCGCTCTGCTTGTTATTCTGCCCGTCCATCATTCCGTCGCCTTCCCAGTTCAGAATGATGAAAGTCTTGCCCGCATAATTCGGATTGCTGAGCAGCGTTTCGCCCAGGGCGCGAATCTCGGCGCGTTCGGCCACATACTCCGCCGTCGTGTACCCATCGGCCCACTGATAAGACATATCAGCGCGTGAATAGACGGTCAGCAGGTAAGTCCTGAAGCGCGGATCGCGGAAGAGTTTGTCATAAGCCTCACCCGTAACTTCGCGGACGAGGTCATAAGGCTGCGGCGAATTGACGTAATAAATATCGCGTGCCCCAAGCCAGACACGCACGACCCGGCTGCCGATGGACGCGACCTGACCTGCGCCCCAGTTGAGCCGGTCACTGCCGCCCGCATCGCCCGGATAAGCTCCGTAATCAATGCCCCAGTTGTAAGCGCCAAAGCGGTCGGCGCGTTCTGCGGCAGGTGACGGCACAGGCTGCACTGCCGCCTGCACGGTTGATGACCGCAGGCCTGAGGGCCGGGGTTGTTTTCCGAATTCAAACAGCGTGAAGGCCAGAAGAACGAGAACAAGGCAGAGACGTAACACTGACTTCATACTGCAAAACCTCGCTGAGGAGAGGATGGTCTGATTTTCAGGCTGAGTGACACCGCGCCTTTCAGGGGCTTCAGGCTGATGGGTGTACCAGTAACACAGGGAGGGGCGAAGTATAACGAATGAATTCAGAAAACAACATGGCAACCTGTGGTTCAGCGAAAGCTCGCGTTTACGCTGCCCGGGGTATTACAGCGATTTACCTGTATTTTTCCTGGCGCGGGGGAATTACAATGACATTTCACTTCTGAGGAGGCTGAATGTATCCGAGAATTCTGGCAAGGATGCGTGAGTGCGTCCGACAAAACCGGGTCATCCTGACTTTTCATGCAGTGGAAGAACTTGATGCGGACGGGTTGATGAAAGCGGACATTGAATTCTGCATCCTGCACGGTGAGATTGTCTTCCGACAGTAGGACACTGATTATCACCAGTACAAATATGCCATTGACGGGGAGACACTGGACAATGAAGTTGTTGAAGTCATCGCCAGATTGCGGGACGACAACACGATCATCATCACAGCTTATTTGTGATGAAGAGAAAAAAGAAAAATCCTGAAACCGAGTGCGCTTTGTGTGGGCAGCGCGCGGCGAAAGTTGTGCCGACGGCAAAGGTTTTCGGGCATGGGGCAAAGCGCGTGCTGATTGAAAATATTCCGGTGTATCACTGCCGGAATTGTTATGGTCAGTACATTGATGGCCCGACGATGGACGCCATTGACGAGATTCGGAAGAATCCCGCCGCTTACAGTGTCCGCGAATCCATCCTGCTGGCCCAGGTTGCGTGAGACGCTGAAAAATGAAAAACATTATTTGAAGCTGACCCTGACCGCGTTGGTCGTCTGGCCGTCAGCGATGATGACCAGATCAACGACACCGCGCCCGGCCAGATTGCGCGGCAGCACCAGATTGACCTGATCCAGACCGACGAAGCCGGGCGCGACCGACGCGTAATCCACGCCCCCTGCGGCCAGAATGGTGCTGCCTGACAGAAAGTTGACTGTCACATTGTTCTGCGCGCTGCGCCCGCGAATGCCTGTGCCGTACAGCACCAGATAGACCTGATCGCCCGGCGGCGCTACGTCAATCGGCATCGGCGTTGCGCCATTCGAGACTGATTCGACGCTCTGCTGCCCGCTCGCCCTGACGCGAATGGCGTAAGCCGCAGGCGCGCCGCCGCCGCTCGCATCGCCGGTAAAGAGTGCCGGACTGATGGCGGCGACATTGATGACTCCGGCGCTGATGACGGCATTGCTGCTGTTGAGCACGCTCACTGCCGCGCGGCCCGGCGCAGTGCCTTCGGGAATCTGATAGTTGATCTGGTTGGGTGAAACGAAAAAGAGCGGAGCCGGTCTTTCGACTCCGTTGGCGTCACGCACTTTGATTGAGGCGCCGCCGAGTACAGTCGGCAATGGCAGCGACGAAGCCGACGCCAGCCCGGTGGCCACATTCGGCCCGAAACCTGCCACGATTGATTCCGGCGCAAGCTGGCTGCTCGCGTAACTCGCGGCTGAAACCGTCACAAAACTGGTCAGATTTTTTGTCGTGTCCAGTTTGACGATGAAGGCATCGCCGCCGCCGCCCGGACTGGCCTGCAGGGCTGCCGCCACCGGCATGCTGGTCGAACCGGTGTCGCCCGTCACGTAAGCGTTGCCTGCCGCGTCAAGCGCAATCGCATTGCCGTAATCATTGCCGTTGCCGCCGTAATAAGTCGCAAACAGGCGCGCTGAACCGGCGGCATTGAACTTGACGATGAACGCATCACTGCCGCTGCCTGCCGCGCCCGGCACGATGTTCTCAAGCGGAAAATTCGTCGAAAAAGTATTGCCGGTGATGTGGGCCTGGCCTGCCGCATCAACCGCAATGCGCGAGGCGTAATCGTCACCGCTGCCGCCCAGCCACGTTGACCAGACCAGCGCCGATCCGGCGGCATTGATCTTTGTCACAAAGGCATCAGTGCCGCCGCCGCCGTATTTCGTCTGCACCGGGTTCAGCACCGGAAAGTTCGTTGACCCCGTCACGCCCGACACATAAGCATTGCCGCTGCCGTCAACTGCAATGCCGTAAGCAATGTCATCCGCGCTGCCGCCGAGATAGGTTGAATAAACGAAGGCCGAGCCGCTGGCATTGAGCTTCGTGACGAACACATCACGATTGCCGTTGTTCTGCGCCTGCAACGGCGCGGTGGTCGGAAAGTTCACAGCCGCCGTAAAGCCCGTCACATAAGCATTGCCGCTGCTGTCCACGGCAACTTTCTGCGCGACATCATCGGCGCTGCCGCCGAGATAGGTTGAATAAACGATGGTCGAACCGGTGCTGTTGTATTTGGTGACGAACGCATCGAAGCCGCCGCCGATTGTGTTGCGCAGCGGATTCTGCAAGGGAAACGAAGCCGAGTTGGTCTGGCCTGTGACCAGCGCGCTGCCGTCGGCATCAACCGCGATTCCGAAAACGCGGTCATCGCCGCTGCCTGTGGCTCCGGTGCCGGGGCCGCCCAGATAAGTTGAAAAACTGAGCGCCGTGCCGCTGGCATTGAGCTTCGTCACAAACCCGTCAAATGTGCCTCCGGCATTACCGGCCTGACGCGGGCTGACCGTTGGGAAATTGGTCGAACTGGTGTAACCCGCAATCCAGACGTTGTTGCCTGCGTCCAGCGCCAGGTCGGTCGCGGCATCAGCGCCCGATCCGCCAATGTAAGCGGCATAGACAATCTGGTTTCCGGCTGGATTGAGTTTGAGCACAAATGCGTCACCGTTGCCGCCGCTGCCTGCTGGCACACGCACCGCGCCGGGAAAGTTGGTCGAAGCCGTGAAACCGGTCACGTAAACATTGCCCTGTGTGTCAACCGCGATGCCCTGTCCGTTATCGTTGCTGCTGCCGCCCAGCAGCGTGGCATAACTCAGCACCGGATCAATAACGAGCGTTTTTGTGCGGTCGTAAGCGCCGAGCCGGAAGCCGATTTCAGGCTTGCCCTGACGGCGGCTGATGACATAACGGGCAGGAATGAACTGTCGCTCGCCGTTGATTTCCTGATACACCAGCGGCTGAGCCTGGCGAATTTCACCGCTTTTGAGTTTCAGCACCAGATCGCCCTGACGATCAATCCGCACACTTTGCGCGCCCGCAAAAGTCAGCCTGATTGCGCGCGGATCAGCGCCCGGAGCCACGACGAAATCATATTCAAGCTGCTGCTGGCGACCGTAATAAATCAGATTCACGCCTGGCCAGACGGCGCGGTATTCAACCTTCGCGTAACTGGCAATGCCGGTGCGCCACTGCGCCGGGTCGCTGCCGGTGAAATAACTGCTTTTGCCTGGCAGTTCATCCAGCCCGCTGATTTGCGGTGACGGATTGGCTCCGCTCAACTGCAGGCGCAGCGTTTCAGTGCGCGGCAATCTTCCGGCCTGGTAATTCGGCCCGGCATTCTGCACCTGAAAGACAGCTTCACGAGCGGTCAGGAATAATCCGTAACCGTTGCCGCGAGCCAGAAACTTCACCGCATCGGCGGCCTGTCCCTGATTGATTTCAAAACTGAGCGGCAGATGGCCGAATGAATTTTCGGCTTCAGCGGCTGAAGCGTTGCCGGGCGCGGCGGCTGAAGCGGGAGGCGTGATCGGGCGATGCCCGTTGCTGAACGCGGGCATTGAAGTCAGGTTGAGCAGCAGAGCCAGCGTCAGCGCCGACAGACGTTTGGCCGTGTGGCGGATAATAATCATGGCGTGCATCCTTTTCTGAATCGGGTGAATAAGCCGGTGGCCTGGGTTGATCATTCAATCAGCAGGGGCTGGCCCCGGGGGCGGGCGCTGGCTGTCCTGGCAGGCACACGTACTTCCCACAGAGGAAAATTGTAATCAGAGCAAATCTCCACGCAGAGATTTCACGTCAGGCTGATAGCGGTGAATTTACAGGCGAACTATGTTATCTGGTTTCCAGGCGGCTGATAGGGGATAATAATTTTCCGCCCAAACCAGTGAGGGTCGAAGCAGGGGGAACACAAGCTTAACATGACCAGAATTCTCGTCACCAACGATGATGGAATTTTTTCGACAGGTCTGGCCGCGCTGGCCAGCGCCCTGGAAAGCGTCGGCGAAGTCACCGTCGTCGCTCCGGCTTCAGAACAAAGCGCCTCTTCGCATTCGCTGACGCTGACGCGCCCGCTGCGCATTCGGCAGCACGAAGAGCGGCGTTATTCGGTGGACGGCACGCCCACTGACTGCGTCGTGCTGGCGCTGACCCGGATTATGGAAGGTCGCCGCCCCGACATCGTTTTGTCGGGTATCAATTACGGCGCGAACCTGGGTGATGACGTGACCTATTCCGGCACGGTGGCGGGCGCGCTGGAAGCCGCTGTTTTCAAGCTGCCGGGCATCGCCCTCAGCCTGGCCACGCGCAGCCGTTTTGAATTTGAACACGCCGCCGCCCTTGCCGCTGAACTGGCGCGCAAGGTCTTGCAGGAAGGTCTGCCCGAAGGCACGATTCTGAACGTCAACGTCCCGCCCGGCGAAATTCGCGGCTCGCGCATCACGCACCAGGGAACCAATCTCGGCACCACCAATATTGTCGAAGGCACTGACCCGCGCGGGCGCTCTTACGTCTGGATCGGCATTCAGGACATCGCGTGGTCGAAGGAAGACATCAACAGCGACTATGCCGCCCTGGAGCAGGGCCTGGTGTCAATCACTCCGCTGCGCGCTGAAATGACCGATTACCGCGCCCTTGAAAAGCTGCGCGCCTGGGACGGGTTTATGAACAAAGTGAAGGAATAAGGAAGGACAAGTCAGTTACAGATGATTCAGGCTGGTGGCTCCCGTCACAATCACGTTTACGATCAGGCCCGCATTCGGGCGCGGATGGTCGAATACTTGCGCCATCATTACGGCATTCGTGATGAACGGGTGCTGGCCGCGATGAATGCCGTGCCGCGCCATTTGTTCGTTCCCGAAGCGTTGCGCGGCAATGCTTACGGCGATCACGCGCTGCCGATTGCGGCGGGGCAGACGATTTCGCAGCCTTACATCGTGGCGCGACAGTCTGAACTGCTGGAACTGCAACCCGGCGACCGGGTGCTCGAAATCGGCGCCGGTTCAGGCTATCAGACGGCGATTCTGGCGCAACTGGCGCGCTCCGTCTTTGCCATCGAACGCAAAGTCGAGCTGGCGCGCAGCGCACAAAAACTGCTGAACGAATTGCGCATCACCAACGTAATTCTCAAGTGCTTCGATGGCACAAACGGCTGGCGTGATTACGCGCCTTATGCCGGGATTCTGGTGGCTGCCGGGTCGCCTGAAATTCCGCCGCCGCTCATCGAACAACTGGCCATCGGCGGCAGGCTGATTATTCCTGTCGGCACTGAAACGGAACAACGCCTGGTGCGGGTGACGCGCACTGAAAACGGCACAAAGACCGAGGATTTTGGCCGCTGCCAGTTTGTCAGACTGGTCGGGCAGCACGGCTGGCAGAGCGAGCGATAAACAGGCCACAGCAATCAAACCCCCGATTAAAGCAACTCCAAACAGAAAAGGATTGACGTCATGAAACGCATTGCACTCACTCTGATCTTTTCGCTGCTGCTGACGGCTGCCGCTGTCGCACAAGACAAACCAAAGGCCGACAACGGCGCAAAACCCGAAACGAAAGCTGACGCAAAAGCCGCCGCGATGCCGACGGTTGATGAAATTCTGGATAAACACGTCAAGGCTGTCGGCGGCAAAGAGGCCATTGAAAAGCTGACCACGCGCACGAGCAAAGGCACCATCGAACTTGAAGGCATGGGCATGAACGGCACGGTCGAAACCTTCTCGAAAGCGCCGAACAAAAACGCGGTGGTGATTACGCTGTCAGGCTTCGGCACGGTCAATAATGTTTTTGACGGCAGCAGTGGCTGGTCGTCAGACCCGATGAGCGGCTTGCGCGAACTGAGCGGCGGTGAACTGGCGGTGCTCAAGCGCGATTCTGATTTCTACAGCGTACTCAATCTGAAAAAACACTTCGCTAAAACCGAACTGAAGGGCAAGGAGAAGGTCGGCTCATCAGACGCCTGGGTCATCGAAGCCACGCCCGCTGAAGGCGGCCCTGAGAAGTTTTATTTTGACGCCGCTTCGGGCCTGCTGATTCGTCACGACGCCGAACGCGACAGTCCGCAGGGAAAGATGGCCATCGAAATTTACACCGACGATTACAAACCGGTGGATGGCGTCAAAATCCCGCATACAATGCGCCAGGTCACTCCGGCCTTCACCCTCTCAATCAAACTCACTGAAGTGAAACACAACACGCCGATTGATGACGCAAAGTTCGGCAAACCTTCAGTCCAGTAGAAAACAGTGGTCAGTGGAGAGTAGAAGAATTGAATAGCGAGAGATTCCTTCCACTCTTCACTCTTCACTAACCACTGACCACTGACCACTGACCACTATGCCCACATATTCATTCATCCAGTGCGACGTTTTCACCGAACGGATTTTTGAAGGCAACCCGCTGGCGGTCTTTCCTGAGGCCGCAGGCATTGACGAGGTGACGATGCAGCAGATTGCGCGGGAAATGAATCTGTCGGAAACAGTCTTTGTGCTGCCGCCGACTGATCCGGCAAAGGCGCTGCGACGTTTGCGCATCTTTACGCCGGGCCAGGAACTGCCGCTCGCCGGGCATCCGGTGGTCGGGACGTGGAATCTGCTGGCGCGGCGTGGCGTGGTCGCTCCGCCCGCTTCAGGCACGGGCCGCGTGACGATTGAGCAGGAACTGAAACTCGGCGTGCTGCCGGTCGCCATTGATTTCGCTGACGGCAGGCCGGTCAGAGTCGTCATGACGCAGGGCACGCCGGAAGTCGGCGCACCGCTCGATGAAGCTGCCGCCTGCGCCCGCGCGCTGAATCTGTCGCCTGATGAGATTGGCGATTCGGCGCTGCCGGTCATTGTGTCATCAACCGGCGTGAAGTTTCTGATCGTGCCGCTGCGCAGCCGTTCGGCCCTGAGCCGGATGAAAACGAACGGCGCTGAATTGTCAGCCCTGCTCAGTCGCACCGGAAGCACGGGCCTCTATGCCGTCACCCGCGAAACGCACCACGCTGAATCCTTCGTCAGCACGCGCATGTTTGCTGATGAATCAACCGGCGTCGGTGAAGATCCGGCGACCGGCAGCGCCGCCGGCACGCTCGCCGCCGCGCTGGTGCATTACGGCGTTGCTGAGCCGGTTAATGGCACGGCGAATTTCATCATCGAACAGGGCATTGATATGGGCCGACCGAGCCGCATCGAAGCCGAAGTCGAAGGCACGGCGGGTGAGGTCAAAGTCGTGCGCATCGGCGGCGCAGCCGTTGAAGTGCTGACAGGCGAGATGACTTTCTGAAGGGAAAGGACAGCGAATGAACCGCCAGGCAGATTGTCAGGGCGGTTCATTCGCTGTGATTCCGGTTGGCGTGAATTGTTATCTGGCTTCCCAGGTCAGACCCTGAAGCGAAAAGCTCAGGTGGCGCGGGTCGGTTGAGTTTTTATCCACTTCCTTCGGGATGAAAATTTTGCTGCTGCTGATGGTCAGTTCCGCAAAGTCCCCGTTGCCGAGCCTGGCCGCCGGAATGTTGTAGACCTTCTCGGTTGGTTCAGTCGGCGCAGGGAACTGATCGAGTTGTTCACCGTTAAGTTTGATGGTGATGGTCGGCGGTTTGGGAAAGCGGTCTTTCGGCACGTTGCCCTTGATTTTCAGCACGGCGTCGCGCTTCGGATTCTTCAGCCTGATGACGCCTTCCTCGCTCATCCAGCGCCACGTCAGATCGCGGTCGCGTTCTTCATCAAAGAATCCCTTTTCATAAAATACCTGTGGTTCAGGTGTCGGTGTGGCTGAGGCTGCCGGGGTCGCAGTCTTTTCAGACTTCTCATCATCTGTCGCACACCCGGCAAAACCAGAGACAAGCAGCAGCAGGGCAAGAGTCAGAGCTTTTTTCGACATGTGATCTCCTGTTTGGTCAGAACCGGCTGATGCGAAAGACCGGCTCTGCGGATTTGTCAGTCAGTTTCAATCTGCCAGAGGCTCATCTGCTCATACTGACCGACCTGAAGCCATTTGCCGGGCAGTCGGCTTTGCGCCTCTGCAATTTCATGCGGCATCAGCAAAGCATACCAGCGATAACCTTTTTCGCGCGCCCGGTTTTTCAATGCCTGCCACTGATCGGGCACGACCCAGTCCCATCTGACACTGGGCCGCTGGTGATAGAACCAGAGTGCGCCGCTCATTTCCTTGGCGATAACCAGGGCCTGCGCCGGAAGCTGGCGATCAGCCCACCGGCACGAACGCGGATGCATGTACTGTTCAGCGGCAATGCCGAAGACATTGAATTGTCTGATCACACGCTGGCTGAAAGCGAGCGCGGCCAGCAGCAGCATGCCTGCCAGCACCCTGCGCCAGGGCAGTTGGCTCAGTCCGGCTGATCGTTTGGACAGCAGATGCGCGAGATATTCGACCCCGGAGAGTGCGCCCAGAATGAGGGCCGGGATGGCAGGCAGCAGGAACCGCGTGAACCACCAGGCATCGTAAATTTCATAAATGCAGTAAAAGCCGAAAAACGAACCGAACCAGGCAAGCAGAACGGCGCGATCCCGCCAGCGCAGACGGCGATTTACGACAACACTCAGCCAGCCGGGCAGGATCAGCGGACTCAGCATCGCCGAGAGCCAGTAGACGTAATGTTTGAAGCGGGTCGGGAAATATTCGAGCTTCAGCATCTGCTCCTGATTAAGATAACTGTAGCCCGTTTTCAGCGGATGACCAAAAGTCGCCAGATTGTAGCCCAGAAAGATTGCGGCCAGCGGCATCCCGCCCAGCCCGAAAAAGATCCAGGCTTTCAGCGTCGGCCTGAGACAGAAAAGAACTGGCGCAATCAGCAGCCAGTTGGTCGGCCTGATCAGAAAGGCCATGCCAAAAGCCGCCCCGGCGAGCAGCGCCCATTGCGCCTGCCGCCTTGAACGAATCGCCGCGAGAATGGTCAGCAGCGTCCAGAAAGTGGTCGGCACATCGCTCATCGGTTGCAGGCCCATTGAAATGAAGACCGGACAGATGGCCAGCAGGGCTGAACCGATCAGCGCAAAACCCCGGCTCAGCCCCAGCTCTTTGCCGAGCAGATAAATCAGCATCAGGCTCAGCACTGCTGCAATCGGGCTGACGAGAAACGGCCCGTTTTTCCAGCCCCCGATCAGGGCGGCAAAGGCCAGGTGCAGCGGCATGCCCACCGGATAAAAGGGCACCATCGTCCCCGGCGCCACGCCTTCGACGTGGGCGAGCGGAATGAAGCAGTAACCGAAACTGTCCGGCAGATCGAGCCACTTCAACGGCACGATTGGCTGAGCAATGCGGCCTGCCAGCAGCGAGCGCGCTGCGTCGGCATAGCCCGAACTGTCAGAGCCGCCGACCGCATACGACGCAGACCTGATCATCAGCCCGCCATAAGCGACCAGCACAGCCACAATCATCAGATTCCTCAGTCTGAAGCTGCGAAGTGCGGCGACAGGACGACCCCATTGCCTGCGCAGTCGCTCTGTTCCGACTGAAGCAACGATTGATCCGGTCAGCAGAATCAGCAGCCCGAGCAGTGAATAATTGAGGCCGTTGCGAAAACCCGGCGAGCGAAAAACAAATTCAATGCGATGACTGCCTGGCGCGACACTCACGCCGCGCAACACATAATTGACGCGCTCAACCGGCACGCGCTGCCCGTCAATCCACGCTTCCCAGCCGCGATAATAAATTTCGCTCAGCACCAGCAAGCCCGGCTGAGCGTTGCGCGTGATGAGTTCAATGCGCTGCGGTTCATATTTCGTGACGCTGACGTGCGCCGCGCTGACCGGGCCGGTGGCAGGCAGTGTAATCGCGCGTCCGCCAAAATCTTCAGTCTCAAGCAGGGCGGTCTGCGCCGGGTCGAATGGCTTTTGATCTTTCAGCCTGCCGGTTTTGATGGCCTGCAAAACTTCAGCAGAGTGCAGAGCCTGAACTTCGCGCACGAACCAGGCGCGGGGCAGTGCCCTGAGGTTTTCGTACAAATCAACGGCGTCGAACTGCGCCAGTTTGCGCCAGCGCGAAGGCGGCAGCGTGCGGCTGTCGAGCGGCGTTGAGGTCTGCTGCTGCGCGTCAAAAAGCGAAGCGCGTTCGAGGCTCAGTTCAACCGCCTCTGTTCCGGCTTCACGAAAATCAAATTCCACGCTGGCGATTTCAGCCCGCTCAAACCGCAGCCGCGCCAGATAACGGTGGCCCTGAAAGCCGCCTGCGTCCCAGCTTTGCGCCACCTCAGCGCGCTGATGTTTGACGACTGATTTCACGTCAGCGCGATCCCAGGCCCATTCCGACGTGTCGCGCCCGGCCTGAAGCTCACGTTCAATCACGCGCCCGTCGCTCGTGTGCAGCCTGACACTGGCCACCGGGGTTCCGCTGGTCAGCGCGGCTGAATTGCTCAGCGATGAGATCACGGCCAGTTCAGTCGCAGGCACGCCGTTCAGCGCCATTTCAACGTGCCCGCCCTGTTTCAGCTTCAGACTCAGCGGGGCGCGACTGAACACCACGCCGTCAATTTTATCGCCGTGAAATTCATCCACCGGAGCGCGCCGTTCATTGAGCAGGTATCTGACGTTCAGCAGATTGAAGCCCTGATGCTGCGGGTCGAGCGCGCTGCTTTCCTGCACCACGCCGTCAACGGTCATCTCACCGGCGACGGCGGCAAAGCGGCGCAGTTGCAGCACGTCATAGCCGTTGACGCTTTGCAACCCGCGCGCAATCGAGACATTCGGAAAATCGAGCGCGTCGTAATTTTCGACAAACGGCATCGCGCCGTGACTGAGAATGCGAAATGAATTCAGATCGGCTTCGCGGGACTTGATGACTTTGACAGCGGGCGGGTCGGCCAGTTGCGCGTTCGCGTCAAACGTCGCATTACGCCATTCAAAGGCGTGTCCGAAAGCCGCCAGATCAGCCAGCATCACCGCCATCAGCAGCGCGCCTGCAAGGCTTGTGCGGCGCACCGCATAAAACCACGCGGCGGCCACGCTGAGCAGAAAAAAGCTGATCGGAATAATCGCTTCGGCATTGGTGATTGAACCGAACTGCGGCTGGCGCGGCTTGCCCGTCAGCAGGTGCGGCCAGAAGAAACAGTAAACAACTGCGGTCGCGGCCACCAGCAGACCGAGAATTGCCGCTGCGCGTCTGAGTGCGCGGCGCACATCGGCCTGATCCATCTGCGCCAGATAATTCAGCCCGCATCCGGCCAGCACTGAAACCGCAAAATCAAATTCCAGCAGGTGCCGGTAAGAACCGCGAAAGAGGTTGTAAACCGGAATGCGGTAAAGCAGGTGATTGAGCTTCAGCGGCAGGTAAGCGCCAAACGCCAGCGTCATCGTCAGCGCGGCAATGAATCCCCAGAACCAGACCAGCCGCAACCGGCGCGGGCCGCAAATCGCCGCCAGCGCGAGCAGCAGCGCGAGCATTCCCGCATAGCCGCACGAAACCGCAACGTTGTCAGCACCCCAGTCCGACGGCCCCCAGGGCGCAAGAATATATGGCCGCGAAACCGCGCCGCCGAAAAAGTAAGGAAAGATCAGCGACACAACCTGGCGCGGCGGCATTGAAAACGCGCTGAAATATTCATACGTCAGCTTTGCGCGCCCGCTTTGCTGCACCAGTTCGCGTGACGGAATCCAGTTGATCGCCGCCAGCAGCGCGCCGCAGACAATCATCGTGGCCGAAGCCGCCAGCAACCGCCAGCGCGGAGCAGTCACCGGGCGAAAGAGAACCGCAAACAAAACATAAGCTCCGGCCACGAGCGCCGTGTAAACCAGCATCTGCGGTTCACCGGCCAGAAACTGCAGCGCGAAAAAGAACGAGCCGATAACAATCCACCGCCACGAAACGCGCTGATAAAGCTGCTCAATTGCCAGCATCACCCAGGGCAGCCACGCCGCCGCCGCAATGCGCGACGTGTGGCCGAGGTGCGCGATCATAAAACCGCTGAAAGTGAAACTCAGCCCGCCCGCGAGCGCCGCAATTCGTTGCAGCCCGATCCGGCGCAAATAAAGATACGTGCCGATCAGCGCCAGGTGATAAGTCGTGATGACGACAGCCTTCATCGCCACACCCGGCGAAAAGAGCGCAAACAGCCAGTTGGGCGGATAGAGCGCGCCCGGATAAGTGCTGGCCAGCAGCGGCATCCCGCCGAAGATGTACGAATTCCAGAGCGGCAGAAAACCGCCGGCAATCATCCTGCCGATCAGCACGCGCACGCCGAAATTCTGAAACCAGCCATCGCCCGGCGCGAGCGATGAACTGCCTGTGAACGCCGGATAAAAATAGACCAGCGGCAGCACGATCAGCGCCGCCCAAATCAATGCGCGATGCCTGGCAACTGATTTCAGATTTGAGGCTGATGCTTTCAACTCAGGATGATTCCGCTCCGGTGATTTTGAATTAAAGACGCGCCACGAATGTTCACGAATGAACACGAATCAGAACCACTGCTCAATGTCATCCTTCTGATTGTCCGACAAACTGGCAGCTTGTCGGACAGCCTGAAACAATCATGACCTGTCCTTCATTCGTGAACATTCGTGTTCATTCGTGGCCGCTTTTCATTCTTCGTTGAGCCGCTGCGTAAATAACGCCGTTGCAGCAGTGCGCCGCCGAGCAGCAACAGCGCGCCGAGCAGGGAATACGCTGCGCCGTTGCGAAAGCTGTGAGCGCGAAAGATGAATTCCACGCGATGCGCACCCGCAGGCACGGCCAGCCCGCGCAACACATAATTGGCGCGCTCAACCGGCACGCGCTGCCCGTCAATCCACGCTTCCCAGCCGCGATAATAAATTTCACTCAGCACCAGAAAGCCCGGCTGTGTGTTGCGTGTCTGAAGCTCAATGCGCTGCGGTTCATATTTCGTCACGCTGACTTGTGCTGCGCTGACCGGGCCGGTGGCAGGCAGTGTGATCGCGCGTCCGCCGAAATCTTCAGTCTCAAGCAATGCGGTCTGCGCCGGATCGAATGGCTGCCCGTCCTTCATCCGGCCCGAAGTGATGGCCTGCAACACTTCGGCGGCGGGACGCGCTGCCACTTCGCGCACGAACCAGGCGCGGGGCTGTGCCTTCAGGTTTTCGTACAGATCAACCGCGCCGAAGCTTTCAAGTTTGCGCCACCTTGCCGCAGGCAGCGCGACCGGATCAAGCGGCGCTGATTTGCCTGTGACCGGATCAAACAGCGACAGTCGCATCAGCAGCACATCGGCTACCGGGCCGCCTGCTGATTGCGCCGATTGCAGCGTGATGCGTGTGATTTCGCTGCGATCAAAGGCGAGGCGGGCCAGGTAATGATGGCCCTGGAAAGTGTCATTGACCGGCCAGTTGCTCACAACTTTGGCGCGGTGATGCCGGGACGCTTTGCTGGTGTTCGGTTCATCCCACGCCCATTCGGCGGTGTCGCGCCCGGCCTGAAGTTCGCGTTCGATGTTTCGCCCGTCGCGTGTTTGCAGCGTGATTCGTGCCACCGGCGCGCCGTCAGCCAGGTGAATCGAATTGGCCAGCGTGGACACAATCGCCAGTTCAGCCGCTGTTATTCCGTTCGGGGTGAATTCAAGCTGACTGCCCGGCGGCAACTTCAGGTGCAGCGGCTTTTCGTCGAAGACGATGCCTTCGTAATTCACGCTCGGCCTGGCGGCGTCGGCCTGCGCCCGTTCGTGCAGCAGGTATTTCACATTGAGCAGATTGAAGCCCTGATGCTCAGCGCCGTACACATTCAGATTCTGCGGCTCGCCTTCGATGCTCATTTCGCCGGTGATGGCGCTCAGGCGCAGCATGCGCACCGGGTCATAACCGTTGATGCTTTGCAGCCCGCGCGCAATCGAAACATTCGGCGCATTGATCTGATCGTAAGCTTCGCCAAACGGCCAGGGGCGCAGCGTCGAACTCGCCACGCGAAAGGCATTGAAATCAGGTTCGCGCTTTTTGATGAAGCTGACTGCCGGAGGATCGGCCAGCCGCGCCGCCACGTCAAAATCGTAAACCCGCCAGTCAAAGAAATGACCGAACGAACAAAGATCAATAAAAAGCACCGCAACCATTGCCGCTGCTGACCACGCGCGGCGTTGTCTGAGGTGAAGCCAGCAGACTGCTGTGCTGACGACAAACAAAACCAGCGGAACAAAGGCTTCGGGTGTGGCGATTGAACCAGCCTGCGGCGGTCGCGGAATGCCACTGACCAGGCGCTCGCCGAAAAAGAGATAAAGCGCCAGCGTCAGCGCCACCAGCGCCGCCAGCAGCAAGGTACCCGCGAGCGCGGCGCGTGCGGTTTCGGCTGGTTTTCTTTCGCTGATGAATTGCGCGCCCATCCCTGCCAGCACGGCCAGCGCGAAATCGCATTCCAGCAGGTGCCGCCCGGAAGCGCGAAAGAGGTTGTAAACCGGAATCCGATAAAGCACGCGGTTGAATTCAAACGGCAGGTAAGCGCCACACGCCAGCAGCAGCGAAACCACAACGACGGCGGCCCAGAACCACACCAGCGGCTGACGCCTGCGCCCGACCAGCGCCGTCAGCGCCAGCAGCAGCGCGAGCAGGCCGACATAACCGCACGTTTCGGTAATGGCCTCTTTGCCCCAGAACGGAATGCGGTACGGCCCCGCCACTGCGCCGCCATAAAAATACGGCAGAATAAATTCAGTGAGCTGATGCGGCGGCAGCGCGTAAAGCGAGAAGTATTCATAACTCAGTTTCGCGCGCGGCCCCTGTTCGAGCAGTTCCCGCGTCGGCAGCAGTTGAATGGCCGAAAGCAGCGCGCCGCAAATCGCCATGGCCGCCGTTGTGATGACGAACCGCCACCTGCCCGCCTGCGGTTTTCTGAACAGAAAAGTGAAGAGCCAGTAAGCCGCCGTCACCAGCCCCGTGTAACAGGTCATCTGCGGTTCACCGGCCAGCATTTGCAGCGCGATGAATATTGAACCGAGCGTCACCCAGCGCCACCGGGCTGTCAGCGCCAGGTTCTCGACAGCGAGCAGAATCCAGGGCAGCCACGCGGCGGCGGCAATGCGATTGGTGTGTCCGAGGTGTGAAATCAGGTAGCCGCTGAAGGCAAAGGCCAGCCCGCTGATGATTGCGCCAGTGCGGTCAGCGCCGATGCGCCGCGCATAAAGATACGCGCCGATCAGCGCCAGGTGATAAGTCGTGATCACCATGACGTTCATCGCGGCGCGCGGCGTGAAAATCGCAAAGAGCCAGCTTGGCGGGTAGAGCGCGCCCGGCTGAATGCTGGCGAGCAGCGGCATGCCGCCGAACACATACGGATTCCACAGCGGCAGCATTCCCTGGGCAATCAGCTTTCCGGTCAGCATTCTGATGCCGAAAATCTGCGTCCACCCGTCGCCGGGCATCAGCGTGACGTGGCTGGTGATGACCGGATAAAAATAGATCACCGGCATTAACAGCAGCGCCGCGATCACAGGCACGCGGCTGCCGGTGACTGATTTCAGATTCAGGGCCAAAACTTCAGTTCCGTTCAGTAAATTGATTGAAAATCAGGAAAGCAGCGGAATCCCCGCTGACCCGCATTGCACTGAGTGGCAGACGATACCCTGGGAAGATCAGGCAGGCAAGGTGAGGCTCAGCGCACAGGTGACCACGAATGCGGAATGCAGAATGCAGAATGCGGAATCAGAAACACGATCTTTATTCCGCGTTCATCATTCATCATTTGCCGCTTGTGCGGTTCAGGCGCGTTCGACGCGAAAGCGCAGGCCTTCTTCTTCGGGCAGCGAATCAATCCAGCGGTTGAGGTTTTCGCGCAACTGTTCGCGGGTGAAACTGCCGTCATCAAAGCGCGGAATGTCGGGCAGGACGGCGACGAGCGGCGGGTCAGGCAGGTGTTCGTTCAGAAAGCTGACGACTTCCTGCGTGAGGCCTTCGATCTGGCCTTCGCCGCAGGAACTCAGAAAGCGGCTGAGGGCGCTGGCGAGCGGTTCGCTGGCGTGTTCGCGCACGCACAGGCGCAGTTCCTCGCGGCGCTTCCAGACCTCTTCGCTGTAACAGGCCGAAGCTGAGCGGGCGAGGCTGCGGAAGGCATCCAGAATGCTGCCGAGGTTGAGGCGGCGATTGAGCCGGAAGGAGCAGCCACAATGCGGCTGGCGTTGCAGAATGTCGCTGATCGGCAGGTCGCAGCGCGTCTTGTCCACCAGTTCGGTCAGCATGCGCGCATCGCTTTCAAAGGCGCGCCCGTCAAGCTTGAGCTGCGTCAGCAGCTTGAAACTCTGCCATTCGGCGCTGGCATAAAAGCTTTCGATCATTTCAGCGTAAGCCCTGTGGCCGACGCTCGATTCGTGCGCGGCGGTGTAATAGCTGCTGTACTGTTCGCGGTACTGCTCAAAGCGCAGTTCCAGTTGCTGGCGCGATTCGGCCATCAGCAGTTCGTGCAGCTCGCGCAAACCCGACTGCAACCCGTCCCACTGTTCGTCAATCGCTGCCTCGCCGGTCGTTTCTGCCGCGAGCAGATAATTTCTGATCTGCACGAAGCGCGGCAGCCAGTCCAGAAATCCAGCCAGCGACTGCATCTTCAGCCACGCCTGTTCCAGCGCCACTACGTCAAGTCCGAACAGGTCAAGAATGCGCGACAGCCCGGTTTCAATTGTCAGCGCATCTTCAAGGATGGTTTCGACAATCGCCGCCGCGCGTTCATAACGCCGGATGCTCATATTCACGCTGACCCACGTCGTCATCGTCATCAGGTCAGCGGGCAGTTCCTCGAACCTTTCACGCAGGTTCTGTTCGCGCCACTGCTCCAGCCATTCTGACAGCGCATCGCGGACGGTGTGGCGCGCTTCGGGTGAAATCAGCGCGGGCAGATCGTCGCGCCCGGTCAGGCGTTTTGACCACGTATGCAGAATGTCGAGCGGGTAATCGGTCGTCGCCACGCGCCGCAGCGTCGTGAAGCGCGCCGGTTCAAAACCCAGATGCAGATTCGCCTTCGTCAGCCGCTTGCCCGTCGCTTCATCAATCAGTTCGTAAACGCCGCTCGAAATGAAGGCGACCAGAATCAGATGCTGCGCGGCGAGCGGCAGCCCGTAAGGCGAGACTTCCAGCAGGCGCAGTACCTTGTGCAGCGGCACATCCGAACGGCCTTCGGCATCGGCGTGAATTTCAACCAGCGTGACCAGCGCATGAATAAAGGGCGGCAGGTTGGCGGCTTCATTGAAAACATTGAGCCGGAACCGGCCCCGCGTTTCGCTGACCAGACCGAGCGGCGCCGCAAATTTTGCGGCGAGTTCGCGCACCTGCTCGTTGTTCGGTGAACTGCTGGCAAAAAGTCCCGTCAGCATCATCATCACATCATCGCCCGTAAGCTGGCGGTCAAAGTGCGGATGATCGGGATAAAGACTGTCGAGCGTGGTTGTGATTTCACGGTGCAGCAGCGATGCAAAACCGAAGGACGGATCAAAGTCAGACGAAAACGGGCGCGTGCCGTGCAGGTCAGCAAACACGCCGCGCCGCAGGTACAAATCAGTAAACTGTTCTCTGACCTGCGCGACGAGTTGCGCCTTAAGGCGGCCTGGTTCTTCCTGTTCGTCTTCGTCCGGTTCCGGGCGTTCGTGCAGCGCCAGCAGCCATTTGAGCGGTTCGAGCGCCTTTTCATCAGCGATTTCGCCCGCCTGCCAGCGCAATTCGCCCGGCTGTCTGATCACCGTTTCAAATTTTGAAGCCGCATTGAATGGCACAATCAGCAGCCGCCATCCCTGATCGTCGGCGCTGGTGTTTGCGGTTCGGCCTGCGCCGCTTTCTGCCATCAGCACATCATCGGCAGTTCCGGCCATCGCCCTGCCGGACTGGCTCAGATCGTTCATCGCCAGGCCGATGTGCCCGCGCCGCAGCGTGCCGCGCCAGATGATTTCTCTGAAGGCTGATTCCGGCAGCAGCGGTCTGAGGACGCCTGCCTCGGCGCTCATCGCAAAATCGCCCGGATTCCAGTCCGCAAAGACGCCGCCGCCAGCGGTCAGCAGCAGCGTGGCCAGACGCGGATCATCGCTGCTGATTTCACGCGCTGTTGCGGCAATCTGTTCACTGAGCGGAACCGGCGGCGGCGCAAGATGCCATTGCCAGTAACGCGCGCCTGCTGCGCCCGTCACACAAACCGTTTCAGGCGCGAGCGATTCAAAATGCGCCAGAATGCGCGCTGCCCTTTCGTAACCGCTCTCAGCCGCAGTGCCGCCATCAAACATCAGCGTCGCATCGGCCAGCCGCTCGACCGTCACGGGTTCTTCAGTCAGCAGAAAGAGCGTCAGCGCCTTGCCGAGCATCCTGGCCCACAGCCGGTCTTCGACTGACAAATTGCCGAGCGCTTCAGTGTTGATGCGGTCATAGAGCGCAAAGGGCGCTGCCGTCGTTTCGCTCTTGCGCAGTTCGTATTCGTAGCGGTCAAAGAGTTCGTCAACCGTGACCAGCGACAGTTCCGGGCGATTGATGGCGCGCGCCACGGCAGTCGAAACAAAACCGGGCAGCGAAAAATGGCGCGTATGAGTGCGCAGGGCCGGAGCGAGCGTTTCCAGCGTCGGATGCACCGGGTAATAAGCGATGAATTCGTCCTCGCTCCAGTCAAAGCCCGGCAGGCAGTCCCTGATCTGCTGATACAGCGCCGACAGGCAGGCTCCGGCTTCAGGCTTCTTAACGAGTACGCCCTGGGTGATGACCGTGCGCAGCAGGTGCGGCGGCAGTTCGCGCACGATGACCGGCGGCTGAATGTGCGCCAGGCCGTAAGCTTCCAGCCGCGCCGCATAATCCTTTTCATCCAGGGCAATGACGGCTCTGAGCGGCAGCGATTCCGATTGCCGCGCAATCATCTTCAGCCACTTCAGATCGTTCTCGATGACTTCCGGCGTTGCTCGCCAGCGGTTCGACAGGTTGTCAATGAACAGCACCAGTTGCACGTCCAGCGACATGACGCTGAGCGTCTGCTCAAAAACCTGTTCGCATTCGACGGCCTGCTGCCACCGCGCATCGTCAAAGGCCGCGCCTTCGACCAGCACGCTGTTGAGGCCTGCACGCAGGACTGATTCAAATTCCGGCTGTTCACCGGCAATGAAATTGAGTTCGACCGGAATCAGCGTTTTGCCGCCGAGGTGGCTGAGCGTCTGTTGTAACTGTGGGTGTCTGGGAATGGAACGCACGGCCCGCGTGCCGGTCAGAGCGCGCAAAAAAGCCAGCAGGTGACTTTTGCCGCTGCCGCGCCGGCCCGAAATCAACTGAATGGCCGGAGCCGCGCCGCGCGGTGCAATCAGGTCGTGCAGCATCTGCGCCGCCAGCTTCCCGGTTTCTTCAGTCACTACGTAAGACCGCACCACTCGCTCGGCTTCAGCGCCCGCGAAGGTTGTCATCTCATCATAACTTTCGAGGTCAACGTAGCTTTTGATCTGAGCCATGTGAACCAGGAGTCCGGGACAGGGGGCCGACAGTTGTGAGGCTGTTCAGAAGGACTGAATTAAATCGCTGATCAAGTCAGGGCAGGGCCAGGTTGAAACCGCGCACAATCTAGCACAGCCTTTTGACCTCAGGCTATCTTTTTTTGCGAGTTCCCTGATCCGGCGGGCAATTTGAAAGACCCGGCGCGCAGGGGCGTTTTTCTTTGTCAGTTTGCCTGCGCTGCATCCAATAACCGCAGCCTTTCTGCTACAATCCCGGCGTCCACGGACACAGCGGGCCGAAGCCGACAGCCGTGCCGGGTTCCCTGGCAGCGGCTCCTGTCGGCATCATTCGTTCGTTCTCCATCAGGATCATCTTCATTCAAACTGACCGAATCAACAGGAGAAATTCTGCATGCACCGGAATGTTTTCAGACAGCTTCTGCTGCTTACCCTTGCCCTTGTCACTCTGACCCTGACCGCCACCGCACAGCGCGAACCCGGCCCCTTTGACAAAGTCCTGGGCCGCTGGGATCTGACCGTGCAGGGCACTGACGGGCCTTACCCGTCGTGGATGGAAATCCGCCTGCGCAAGGAAACCGAACTGATGGGCAGTTTTGTCGGGCGCTTCGGCAGCCTGCGCTATGCGACTAAAGTCGAGTACAAGGATGGCGAACTGGCCTTTCAGGTTCCGGTGCAGTATGAAATGACGACAAACGATCTGGTCTTTCACGGCAGGCTGAATGGCGACAAGCTCGAAGGCACGACCGTTGATGAGAAAGGCGCGACGATCAACTGGACTGCCGTCCGCGCTCCTGAAATGAAGCGCACCGCATCGCCGCAATGGGGCAAGCCCGTCAATCTTTTCAATGGCAAAGACCTGACCGGCTGGAAGCTGCGCAATGACACCAAAGGCAACTGCTGGAGCGTCACAAACGGCGCGATGACCAATAACGTTCCGTGCGTGGACATTATGACCGAGCAGAAATTCACCGATTTCAAGCTGCACGTTGAATTCAACATCGTTCCCGAAAGCAACAGCGGCATTTACCTGCGCGGTCGCCACGAAGTTCAGATCAATGACGACCTGGGCCGCGAACGCGACAGCCTGAGAATGGGCGGCCTGTACGGATTTATCCGGCCTGAGGTCAATGCTTCAGGCAAACCAGGCGAGTGGCAGACCTATGACATTACGCTCATCGGTCGCCGCGTGACGGTGGTCCTTAATGGCCAGACCATTATTGATAACGCCGTCATTCCAGGCATTACCGGCGGCGCAATCAACAGCGACGAGGCCGCGCCCGGCCCGATTCTGCTGCAGGGCGATCACGGCAGGGTTTCGTTTCGGAAGATTACGATCACCCCGGCGAAATGAGGCTGGAACCAATGTGCGGCCCTGAACGTAAGCAACATTCAATCCCGCAACTCCGCGCTTTATCAGGAAGCCACGCAGTACCAGTCTTTCAGGAGTCACTTATGATCAGAATCACGCTGGCCCTTCTCTGTGCCATTTGCGCCGCAGGCGCGTGTCTGGCCCAGGACACACCCACGCTGTTTCAGAAACCGACCGTCAGCCGCACGCAGATCGTCTTTGTTTATGCCGGTGATCTGTGGATCGTTTCGCGCGAGGGCGGCGAGGCAAAACGCCTGACCACAGGCGTCGGCACCGAAACCGATCCGTCCTTTTCGCCCGATGGAACGATGGTCGCTTTCACTGGCGAATATGACGGCAACACTGATGTTTACGTTGTGCCCGCAGCGGGCGGCGTGCCGAAACGGCTGACCTATCATCCGGGTGCTGACCTCGCCGTGGGCTGGACGAATGACGGAAAGCGGGTGCTGTTTGCTTCAGCGCGCAACAGCGGCACCCCGGCTCCGCGCCTGTTCACCATCGGCACCGAAGGCGGCGGACTGCCCGAAGAAGTGCCGCTGCCGATGGCTGAGCGCGGCTCTTATTCGCCGGATGGCGCATTCATCGCGTATGAGCCGCTGATTCAGTGGCAGCCTGACTGGAAGCGGTATCACGGCGGCCAGCGCGACGTGATCTGGATTGCAAAGCTCGCTGACTCATCCATCGAAAAACTCCCGCGCGAAAACTCGACTGACAAAAACCCGATGTGGGTGGGCGACAAAATCTGTTTTCTCTCTGACCGCAACTCACCGAGCGGCGCGGTCTCGCTTTTTGCCTTCGACACGAAATCGAAGAAGGTCGAGCAGCTCATCAGCAACGATGGCCTCGACATCAAATCGGCGTCAGCCGGGCCGGGCGTGATTGCTTACGAACAGTTCGGCACGATTCATCTGTACGATCTGAAATCGAAGAAGGCGCAGAAAGTAAACATTCGCGTCAATGCCGATCTCGCTTCGGTGCGCCCGCGCTTTGAGCGCGTCGGCACTCGCATTACCAATGCAAAGCTTTCACCAACAGGCGCGCGCGCGGTCTTTGAAGCGCGTGGCGAAATCATCACCGTGCCTGCCGAAAAAGGCGATCCGCGCAACCTGACCCGCACTCCGGGCGTGATGGAGCGCGATCCGGCGTGGTCACCTGACGGCAAGTGGGTCGCTTATTTCAGCGATGAGTCGGGCGAATACGCGCTGCACATCCGCGATCAGAAGGGCGAAGGCGAAGTCAGAAAGCTCACGCTCAGCAATCCGCCGTCGTTTTATTACGCGCCGACCTGGTCGCCCGACAGCAAAAAGATTGCGTACTTCGACAAGCGGCTGAACCTCTGGTATCTCGACCTTGATAAAGGTCAGCCGGTCAAAGTTGATCGCAACCCGATTGGCAACAACGATGACGTGCTGCTGCCGACCTGGTCGCCCGACAGCAAATGGATCACTTACACCAGACACCTGCCGAACCTGCTGCGCGCTGTCTTTATCTATTCGCTCGATTCGGGCAAGGCGAGTCAGATCACAGACGGGATGAGCGATGCGCGCTATCCGGCCTTTGACAGAAACGGCAAGTATCTCTACTTCACCGCGAGCACCAACCTCGGCCCTTCGATCAGCTTTGCCGATCTGTCAGGCATCGCGCATCAGTCCACGCGCAGCGTTTATGCCGTTGTGCTGCGCAACGATCAGCCTTCGCCGCTCGCGCCTGAAAGCGATGAGGAAAAGTTGCAGCCTGAAAAGAAGGACGCAACGCCGGGACAGGGCGATGCCGCGAAGGAAGGCGAAAAGAAAGCCGACAACGGGCAGGCAGGCGCGAAGCCTCCGGCAAAGAAAGAGCCTGAACCCGTGCGCATTGACCTCGACGGCATTGACCAGCGCATCGTCGCGCTGCCGATTCCGGCGCGCAACTTCGTTGATCTTTTCGCAGGCAGGGCAAACAACATCTATCTTGTCGAAGCGCCGCCGATCAATCTTGAAGCCTTCGCGCCGCCTTCGCTGATCGTTCACAAGTTTGACCTCGAAAAGCGCAAGTTCGACAAGGCCATTGAAGGCATCAGCGCCTTTCAGCTTTCGGCCAATGGCGAAAAGGCGCTTTACCGCCAGGGGCCGAACTGGACGATTGCCAGCACCGCCACGCTTGGCCAGCCGACACCGCCCGGCGCTCCGGGCGCGCCGAATGTGCTGAAGGTCAGCGAAATGGAAGTCCAGGTTGACCCGAAAGCCGAATGGAAGCAGATGTACAGGGAAGTCTGGCGCGGCGAACGCGATTTCTTTTACGACCCGAACGCGCACGGCCTTGACCTCAAAGCGGCTGAAAAGATGTACGAGCCGTACCTGAATGCGGTGGCTCATCGCAGCGATCTGAACTACCTGTTCACCGAGATGCTCAATCAACTGACGGTCGGGCATATGTTCATTCGCGGCGGTGACGTGCCGCGCCCGAACTTCGTGCCCGGCGGGCTGCTTGGCTGCGATTACAAAATCGAAAACGGGCGTTATCGCTTCGCCCGCGTTTACAACGGCGAGAGCTGGAACCCGAACCTGCGCGCGCCGCTCACACAGCCCGGCGTCAACGTCAAAGCCGGTGAATACCTGCTTGCCGTGAACGGGCGCGACCTGACCGCAAACGACAACATCTACCAGGCGTTTGAAGCCAGAGCGGGCAAACAGGTCATCATCAAAGTCGGCCCGAACGCCGATGGCGCAGGCTCACGCGAAGTCACGGTTGTGCCGGTGGCCAGTGAACAGGGACTGCGCAACCTGGCGTGGATTGAAGGCAATCGCCGCAAGGTTGATGAACTGAGCGGCGGTCGGCTCGCTTACGTCTACATGCCCGACACGGCGAACGGCGGCTACACGAGCTTCAATCGTTATTTCTTCGCGCAGACCAACAAGGAAGGCGCGGTGATGGACGAACGCTTCAACGGCGGCGGACTGCTGGCTGATTACGTCGTGCAGCATCTGAGTCGCCAGCTTCTCAGCTTCATTCATTACCGCGAAGGCGGGCAGGACGTGCCGGTTCCGGCAGGCGCGATTTACGGGCCGAAGGTCATGCTCATCAACGAACTGGCCGGTTCGGGCGGCGACGCGATGCCCTGGTACTTCCGCAAAATGAAGATCGGCCCGACCATCGGCAAACGCACCTGGGGCGGTCTGATCGCGTCATTCCCCGCGCCGCAGTTGATGGACGGCGGTTTCGTCACCGCGCCCGACGCCGCGATTTACGGCCTCGGCGGTGAATGGGAAGTCGAAAACGTCGGCGTGCCTGCCGATATTGAAGTTGAATTTGATCCGGCAGCCTGGCGACAGGGCCGCGATCCGCAGCTTGAAAAAGCCGTCGAAGTGCTGATGGAAGAACTGAAGAAGAATCCGAAGCCGCAGTACAAACTGCCAGCCTTCCCGAACTATCACACGAGAAGCACGGCTAAAAATCAGAACTGACAAACCTGACATTTGTCATTTGTCACTTGTCACTTGTCTTTGTTTGAGATTCATCCGTGAGCAACAGGTGACAAGTGACAGGATGTGGTTCACGCACCCAATTTCTCCGGAGACAACAGCAATGAAAACCTGGTTCCTGATTCTCGCCACCCTGCTTGTTGCGGCCAGCACTGGTTTCGCGCAAAGCACCCCGACACTTTTTCAAAAGCCAACCGTCAGTCGCACACAGATCGTCTTTGTTTATGCCGGTGATCTGTGGATCGTTTCGCGCGAGGGCGGCGAAGCCAGACAACTGACGAGCGGTGTCGGGGTTGAAACCGATCCGTTCTTTTCGCCCGACGGAACGATGGTCGCCTTTACGGGACAGTACGACGGCAACACTGATGTTTACGTCGTGCCCGCGACGGGCGGCGTGCCGAAGCGTCTGACCTATCATCCCGGCGGGGATGATGCGGCAGGCTGGACGAATGACGGAAAGCGGGTGCTGTTTACTTCAGGCCGCAACAGCAGCACTCCGGTTCCGCGCCTGTTCACTATCGGAATTGAAGGCGGCGGACTGCCTGAAGAAGTGCCGCTGCCGATGGCCGAGCGCGGTTCTTATTCGCCGGATGGCGCATTCATCGCGTATGAACCGCTGATTCAGTGGCAGCCCGACTGGAAGCATTATCTCGGCGGACAGCAGGATGTGATCTGGATTGCAAAGCTCGCTGACTCATCCATCGAAAAACTCCCGCGTGAAAAATCAAACGATCATCATCCGATGTGGATCGGAGACAAGGTTTACTTTCTCTCTGACCGCAACTCACCGAGCGGCACGGTGTCGCTCTTTGCCTTCGACACGAAATCAAAAAAGGTTGAGTCGGTCATCAGTAATGACGGTCTCGACATCAAATCGGCGTCAGCGGGGCCGGGCGTGATTGCTTACGAACAGTTCGGCACAATTCATCTGTACGATGTGAAATCAAAGAAGGCGCAGCAGGTCAATATTCGCATCAATGCTGATCTGCTCTCCGTGCGTCCGCGTTACGAAAAGGTGGCGGGCCGCATCGCTGCGGCGCGGCTTTCGCCAACGGGCGCTCGCGCGGTCTTTGAAGCGCGTGGCGAAATTCTCAGCGTGCCTGCTGAAAAAGGCGATGCGCGCAATCTGACGCACTCGCCTGGCGTGATGGATCGTGATCCGGCGTGGTCGCCTGACGGCAAATGGATCGCTTATTTCAGCGATGAATCGGGCGAGTATGCGCTGCATCTGAGCAGTCAGTCAGGCATGGGCGAAGTCAAAAAGATCAGTCTCGGCAACCCGCCGTCATTCTTCTATACGCCCATCTGGTCGCCCGACAGCAAAAAGATTGCCTTCACCGACAAGCGGCTGAATCTGTGGTATCTCGAAATTGACAAGGGCACGCCGGTCAAAGTTGATACGAACACTTACGAAAATCCCTGGCGCGTGATGGATCCGGCCTGGTCGCCCGACAGCAAGTGGATTGCCTACACGAAGCAGTTGCGCAACCGCCTGTGCGCGGTCTTTGCTTACTCGGTTGAGCAGGGCAAAGCCACGCAGATCACCGATGGCCTGAGCGATGCGCGCTATGCTGCGTTCGACAAGAACGGCAAATATCTTTACTTCACCGCCAGCACCGATGCCGGGCCGACCACGGGCTGGCTTGATATGTCGAGCTTTCCCTATCAGACCACGCGCAGCGTTTACCTCGTCGTGCTGAAGAAAGGCGAAGCCTCGCCGCTCGCGCCTGAAAGCGATGAAGAGAAAGTCGCTGAAGAAAAGAAGGACGATGCGCCGAAAGGCCCGCCACAGAAAAAAGAGGTCGTCGTCACGATTGATTTTGACGGCATCGGTCAGCGCATTCTTTCGCTGCCAATTCCGGCGCGCAATTACATCGGGCTTGATGCGGCAAAGTCCGGCCTGATCTTTGTGTCCGAAGCTCCCGGTGGTGGTCTGATGGGGAACGGCCCGGCCACGGTTCACAAGTTCGATCTTGAAAAGCGCAAGTTCGACAAGGTGCTTGATGGCGTCACTTTCTTTGATGTTTCAGCCAATGGTGAAAAGGCGCTCTATCGTCAGGGGCCGAACTGGACGATTGCCAGCGTTGCGACGATGGGCCAGCCGCTGCCGCCCGGCGCACCGGGCGCGCCGAATCTGCTGAAGATCGGTGAAATGGAAGTGCAGGTTGATCCGAAGGCCGAATGGAAGCAGATGTACAACGAGGCCTGGCGCATTCAGCGTGACTTCCTTTATGACCCGAACCTGCACGGCCTCGATCTCAAAGCCACCGAAAAGAGATACGAACCCTACCTGAACGCCGTCGCGCATCGCGCCGACCTGAATTACCTGTTTGACGAAATGCTCAACAACATCGGCGTCGGGCATCATTTCGTCAGAGGCGGCGAGATGCCGAATCCGAACTTCGTGCCGGGCGGCCTGCTCGGCTGCGATTACAAGATCGAAAACGGGCGTTACCGCTTTGCGAAAATCTTCAACGGCGAAAACTGGAATCCGGGCCTGCGCGCGCCGCTCACACAGCCCGGCGTTGAAGTGAAGGAAGGCGAATACCTGCTCGCAGTCAATGGCCGCAATCTGACGGCGAATGACAACATCTATCAGTTCTTCGAGGCGACAGCGAACAAGCAGGTCGTGATTCGCGTCGGCCCGAATCCTGATGGCACAGGTTCGCGCGAAGTCACGGTCGTTCCGGTCGGCAATGAAATCGCGCTGCGCAGTCGTGACTGGCTGGAAGGCAATCGCCGCAAGGTGGATCAGTTGAGCGGCGGCAGGCTGGCTTACATTTATCTGCCCGACACTGGCGGCGGCGGCTACACGAACTTCAACCGCTACTACTTCTCGCAGGTTGACAAGGAAGGCGCAGTGGTTGACGAACGCTTCAATGGCGGCGGCACGGCGGCCAATTACATCATTGATTACATGCGCCGTCCGCTGATGAATAAATGGGCGACGCGCGAAGGCGAAGACTTCTCAACTCCGGCAGCTTCGATCTTCGGGCCGAAGGCGATGATCATCAATGAATTTGCCGGTTCGGGCGGCGATATGATGCCCTGGCTGTTTCGCAAGGCTGGTGTCGGCCCGACCGTCGGCAAACGCACGTGGGGGGGCCTCGTCGGCATTTACGATTACCCGACGCTGATGGATGGCGGAATGGTCACGGCTCCGCGCGTCGCTTTTTACAATTTGCAGGGCGAATGGGATGTCGAAAATTACGGCACCCCGGCGGACATCGAAGTTGAATTCGATCCGGCAGCCTGGCGACAGGGCCGCGACCCGCAGCTTGAAAAAGCTGTCGAAGCCGTGCTCGAACAGTTGAAGAAGAATCCGCTGCCGAAATATCAGAAGCCTGCGTATCCGAATTACCAGACCGGACGCGCGGCAAAGAGTCAGCAATAACAGCTCAGGCCATCACCTGCCACCTGTCACTTGTCATCTGTCACCTGTTTTTGAATGATCCAGACCAAAACAGGTGACAAGTGAAAGATGACAAGTGACAGGCAGGGTGCGCAACTTTTTCTCTGGAGATGACAGCGATGAAAAACGTAATCCTGATCCTCGCAATCCTGCTGACTGCCACCGGCCTCGGCCTGGCGCAGTCAGACAAACCGCTGCTGATGCGCACTCCGGCGCTCAGCAAAACGCAGATTGTTTTCAGCTACGCGGGCGATTTGTGGATTGTGCCGCGTGACGGCGGCGAAGCCACACGACTGACCAACGGCCCCGGCAATGAAACCAGTCCGGTCTTTTCACCCGACGGGCAGTGGGTCGCGTTCACGGGCGAATATGACGGCAACGTGGATGTTTATGTCGTGGCCGCAGCGGGCGGCGTGCCGAAGCGGCTGACTTATCATCCGGGCAACGATGCGGTCGCGGGCTGGACGCCTGATGGCAAGCAGATTCTGTTTGTGTCGGGCCGCAACAGCGAATCGGGCCGCACGGCGCAGCTTTTCACGATTGCGGTTGATGGCGTGTTCCCGACTGCCGTGCCGCTGCCGATGGCGTATGGCGGTTCTTATTCGTCTGATGCGTCGCGGCTGGTTTATGAGCCGCTGCCGCGCGCGTTTCAGGCGTGGAAGCGGTATCGTGGCGGGCGGGCTTCGGCCATCTGGATTGCGAACCTGAGCGATTCGAGCGTTGAGAAACTGCCGCGCACCGATTCGAATGATTTCAATCCGATGTGGATTGACCGGAAGATTTACTTCCTTTCTGACCGCAATGGCGCGGTGACGCTTTACGCTTTCGATACGACGACGAAGCGCATCACGCAACAGATTCGCAATGACGGCCTCGACATCAAATCGGCCTCGGCGGGGCCTGACGCGATTGTTTATGAACAGTTCGGTTCGCTCAATCTTTACGATCTGAAATCGGGCAAGTCGCAGAAGGTCAGTGTCACGATCAATGCCGACCTGCTGACCGTGCGTCCGAAGTATGAAAAGGCAGCGGGCCGCATCTTCAACGCGGCGATTTCACCGAACGGCGCGCGCGCAGTCTTTGAAGCGCGTGGCGAGATTCTGACCGTGCCTGCTGAAAAGGGCAGCGTGCGTAATCTGACGGAAACTCCGGGCGCAGCCGAACGTGATCCTTCGTGGTCGCCTGACGGCAAATGGATCGCTTATTTTTCAGATCAGTCAGGCGAATATGAACTGCACCTGCGCAATCAGTCAGGCATGGGTGAAGTAAAGAAGATCAGACTTGAACCGTCGTTTTACTATTCGCCGACGTGGTCGCCCGACAGCAAAAAGATTGCCTTTTCAGACAAGCGGCTGAACCTGTGGTACGTGGACATTGACAAGGGAACACCAGTCAAGGTTGACACGTCGCGGCGCGGCTTTGACAACAATCCTTCGTGGTCGCCTGACAGTCGCTGGATTGCTTACACCAAGCCGCTCGAATCGTGGTACAGCGCGGTCTTCGTCTATTCGCTCGAAGACGCCAGAAGCACGCAGGTCACTGACGGCCTGAGCGATGCGCGCTATGCCGCCTTCGACAAGAACGGCAAATATCTTTATTTCACGGCGAGCACTGACATCGGCCCGGCGGTCTTTGGTTTTGATATGACCAGCTACCCGCATCGCCCGACGCGCAGCATTTATCTGGCGGTGCTGAAAAAGACCGACCCTTCGCCGCTGGCGCCTGAAAGCGATGAAGAGAAAGTCGCTGACGAGAAGAAAGACGCGGCGAAGGAAGGCGAAAAGAAAGCTGACAACGGTCAGGCTGCGGCGGCTAAACCCGGCGACAAGAAAGAGCCGCCGAAAGTCACGATTGATTTTGACGGCATCAGCCAGCGCATTCTGGCCCTGCCGGTTCCGGCGCGCAATTACGGCGGCATCGGCGCAGGCAAGGCCGGGACGCTCTTTATTTATGAGGCTCCGAGCGGGCCGCCGATGCCCGGCGCGCCATTCGGAGCGACGGTTCACAAATACGATCTTGAGAAGCGCAAACTCGACAAGGTGATTGACGGTGTCGGCGCATTTGACCTGTCGGCGAGCGGCGAAAAGATGCTTTATCGTCAGGGCGAAAACTGGTTCATCGCTTCAACGATGCAGCCCGTCAAACCCGGCGAAGGTCGTCTGAAAACTGATGAGATGGAAGTTCGCATTGACCCGCGCGCTGAGTGGAATCAGATGTACCGCGAAACGTGGCGCATCGAACGCGACTTCTTCTATGACCCGCATCATCACGGGCTTGATTTGCAGGCCGCAGCGAAGAAATACGAGCCTTACCTGGAGTCGCTGCAGCATCGCGCTGATCTGAATTACCTGTTTGATGAAATGCTCGGTGAACTGACCGTCGGGCATCTGTACGTGCGCGGTGGTGATGTGCCTGATCCGAAGCGCGTGCCGGGCGGGCTGCTCGGCTGCGATTACAAAATCGAAAACGGGCGTTACCGCTTTGCCAGAATCTTCAACGGCGAAAACTGGAATCCGAACCTGCGCGCTCCGCTCACACAGCCGGGCGTGAACGTGCAGGAAGGCGAATACCTGCTCGCGGTCAATGGCCGCAACCTGACGGCGAACGACAATGTTTACAGCTTCTTTGAAAGCACCGCAGGCAAACAGGTCGTGATTCGCGTCGGCGCGAACGCCGATGGTTCCGGCTCACGCGAAGTCACGGTTGTGCCGGTGCCGAATGAAAACGGGCTGCGCAACCTGGCGTGGGTTGAAGGCAATCGCCGCAAGGTCGCGCAGATGACGGGCGGCAAACTCGCTTACGTCTGGCTGCCCGATACGGCGCAGGGCGGATACACAAACTTCAACCGCTACTACTTCTCGCAACTCGACAAGGAAGGCGCAGTGATTGACGAACGCTTCAACGGCGGTGGTTCGGCGGCGGATTACATCATTGATTATCTGAAGAAGCCGCTCAACAGTTACTGGGCGGTGCGCGATGGTGATGACTTCCGCCAGCCGTTCGGCACGATGCCCGGCCCGAAGGCGATGATCGTCAATGAATATGCGGGTTCGGGCGGCGATTACATGCCCTGGCTGTTTCGCCGCGAAAAGATCGGCCCGCTTATCGGCAAACGGACGTGGGGCGGTCTGATCGGCATCGGCGGCTATCCGACGCTGGTGGATGGCGGCTCAGTGACCGCGCCGCATTTCGCCTTCTACAGTCCTGAAGGGCAGTGGGAGATTGAAAATCACGGCGTCGCGCCCGACATTGAAATCGAAATGGATCCGAAAGCCTGGCGCGAAGGCCGTGACCCGCAGCTTGAAAGGGCTGTCGAAGTCGTGATGGCGGCGCTCAAACGCAACCCGCCGAAAAAGACTCCGCGCCCGGCCTATCCGAACTATCATTCCAATCCGGCCAGAGCCGCCGGCAACGCTGCCGGAACCAAAGCCGCAGTCAGAACCGGTGGCAACAGCGCCGGAACCGCTGTCACGCGCTCAGGCGGGCAGCAGTAAAAAAACAGCGGGATCAAACAACAGCGCGGGCATTCAGAAACGTTTCTGAATGCCCGCGATTTTTTTGAATGGAACCGAGCGCCACCCCGTAGTAACGAATTTATTCGTTCTGCGGTGAAATACTGCGACTTCACAACAGAACGAATAAATTCGTTACTACGGGGTGGCGCTCGGTGTTATTGGAATGGCCCGGAACTGAAACTGATGAATTGAATCAGCATCAGTCCTGGCCGACTGATCGTTTATTGCTCAGGCCCCTGGCGGCCACGATTTTTATTGCCGGTCTGTTCCTGCTCCTTTTGCAGTTCAATCATATCGGCGCTGTCAGCCGCGTCACCAATCAGGTAACGGCAGAAATAATCGGCGCGCACCTGGAAAAAGTAATTCGTGGCGTCGCCGTAACCGTGCCGCTTGCCGGGAATGATGAAAAAGTCGAACCGCTTGTTGGCCTTGATCAGCGCGTCAGCCATTCGCAGCGTGTTGGCCGGATGCACGTTGTCATCAATGTCACCCGTGACAAGCAGCAGGTGGCCTTTCAGGTTCTTCGCCAGCTCTGAGTTTTTCTCGATGCTGTACTCGAACTTCACATTGCCGTCCTTGTCGGTGACTTCCCTGACGCCGTGATGCTTTTCGCTCCACCAGCGGTTGTAAATGTTGTTTTCGTGATTGCCCGAAGACGACACCGCGACCTTGAAAAAGTCGGGATAGACCAGCATCGCCGCCGTTGACATAAAGCCGCCGCCCGAATGGCCGTAGATGCCGACGCGGTCAATGTCAACGAATGAATGGCGGCGCGCAAGCTGTTCAATTGCGGCCTTCTTGTCGGCCAGGCCGTAATCGCGCAGGTTGCCGTAGCCGTAATTGTGATACCACTTCGACCGCTGCGGGTGGCCGCCGCGATTGCCGACTTCGATGACAATGAATCCGAACTGCGCCAGCGTCACGCGGTCGTTGCGCGCCGTGAAGGTCTTGGTCACGCTCTCGGTCTGCGGGCCGGGGTAGACATAAGCGATGATCGGATATTTTTTGTTCGGGTCGAAATCGAACGGCTTGTACATCACGCCGTAAAGATCGGTGATGCCGTCATCAGCCTTGACCTTGAACGGTTCGGGAAATTTGTAACCGGCTTCGGTCATTGCGGCGAGGTCGGTGGTTTCAAGTTTCAGCACCGTATTGCCCGCCTGGTCGTAAAGCACCGATTCCGGCGCGCAGTTGATGCGCGATGAATTATCAATAAAGTAACGGCCCGAATCTGCCGCAGCGACCGCGTGCGAAGCGTCGCCCGGATCAAGCAGCTTCATTCCGCTGCCGCTGAGGCCAATGCTGTAAAGATGCGAGTAATACGGGTCTTCGCCCGTTTCGCGGCCATTGGCATTGAAGTAAAGCGTGCGGGTCTTTTCGTCAATGCCTTCGATGTTGTCGCAGTAAAACTCGCCCGAAGTGATCTGATTTTTGAGCGTGCCGCTGGCATCGAACAGATAGTAATGACCCCAGCCGTCGCGCTCAGACCAGTGAACGAGTTCCTGCCCGTTGTTGACCAGCCAGAGCGGTTTGACTTCAACGTAAGTGTTCAGGCGCTCTTCGATCAGCGTTCTGACTTCGCCGGTCGCGGTGTCGGCCACGCAGACATCAATCTTTTTGAGGTCGCGGCTCGTGCGGTTGAACCAGAGCTTGTCTGAAGTGTCGCTCAGCCATTTCGGTTCGATGGCTGAAACCGGCGGCGCCTGGCCCTGCTGCTGCTGATCCTGATCGGTGCCGCGATCAACCTGGATGCCGCGCGCCCGTTCGCGTTCAAGTGCCGTGACACGGGCGGTGTAAACGGCAATCTGCTGATCCTTGAAACGATCTGATTTGACCTTGACGCGCGCTTTGGCAGCGATGTCAAAAACTTCAAGTTCCGATTGCGGCTGATTCGCTTCGCCGGGCATCCCGTAACGATAACTTTCAAGCGTCGGACGCGGGTTGGCGAGCGAATTGATGACCCACAGTTCGGCCACTTTGCGCTGATCGGTGCGAATGACTGAGAACTTGCGCGAATCCTTTGACCAGTAAATCGTGATGGCCGGAACACGCGGCGTCCTGTTTTTGTCGCTGAACTTGTAGTCCTTCTTTTCCTCGTCGCGCAGGCGGCGGGCGTAACCGTAATTCTCTTCGCCGTCAGTGGTGAGCTGCGTTTCCACGATGCTTGTGTCGTCGTCTTTCTTCACCGCTTTGGCGTAATTCTCGGCATCCATCAGAAACAGATTCTGCCCGCGCGCAAAGACGATGGTCTTTTCATCCGGCGAGATTGCGGCCCAGCGCAGCTTTTTCGGCGGCTGGTAATCGGGCAGCAGTTTGAGCGTGGCGGTGGCGAGATCGTATTCAAAATAAACCGTGCGGTTGCGGGTTGGTGGCTGTGCGCCAGGCTGTTGCTGTGGGGACTGCCCGGCACGGGGTGACTCGGTTTTGTCGGCTTCCTCTTTTTTCAGCCCCGGAATTTCGGCGTCACGCGGCACGCTGATGTCGAATTGCAGCGCGGAATCCTTTCTGACCATGCGCAGCGTGCTGATGGGCAGGTGCTGCGCGTCGTAAGGAATGCGCGTCAGCGTGGTCAGTTGCGCGGCCATCCGGGCCGGATCAAAGAGCGGCGTCTTTGTTTTGCGCAACGGGTCAACCAGATAAAACTTTTTGCCCTGGCTGGTTTCGTAGCTGTACCAGAAGCGGTCGCCGCTTTCGAGCCAGTGCGGCGCGACGGCGGTATCAAAAACCATCTTGCCGACCTTTTGCGGTGTCCAGCGGGCCGCCAGTTCATAGTTGGCCCGGCGCACGCGATTGTCAGGTTCGGCTTTTTGCGCCCGGCTGTCCTGCGCGGGAGCGGCAGTCGTCACGACCAGCAGCAGGCACAGCGCGAGAATCAGGGAGCGTCGGGTGGTTTGAGTGAAGAAACGGGGAGTCTGCATTTTCTGAATCCTCCTGATGAAGTGAGTTGTTCTCAAAGAACGAATGCGGCTTCGGGGGCGCTGGCGTTCCCGGCTCAGGGCACGGGGTTTGCCAGTTCTGATGACACTGACCGACAACCCCGGCGGCCTGTCGTCAGCATCCTGATCTGATTTTTCATTACTGGTGACGATGTTCTGCGGCAAACGATCATAAATCTAATAATTTGCCGGAAATTTTATAGTCAGTTCCCTTTATTCACGGTTCGCAACTTCTGCTGGCGAAGGCGTGGAATTTTACCGACCGGTGGGTAAGTTTCCACGCCGATTGCGGAAAATATCATACTGGTGATTACCGCTGAAGCTGAAGGCCGGTGTCCTGCTGTTCCCGTTCGTTATTTTCTTTTTCATTCTGCCGACAGGCAGAAGGCCATTTGAAAGCAACCGACTGCCGCGATGCCAGGCTCCGGCCTGCGGGCAGTCAAATCCTCAACCGGAATTCAGTCACATCATTCAGGAGGCAAGCGGGAAACTATGAAACGCACCATCTCTCTTCTTCTTGTGCTTACCGCCGCGGTCGCCGGGTTCTTTCTGTCACAGCGGGCAGGCAGCGCGAGCGGGACGCCAGCAAAGCAGGTCACTTTTACCAAAGACGTCGCGCCGATCTTTTTCAAAAGCTGTGCCGAATGTCACCGGCCCGGCGAAGGCTCGCCGTTTTCAGTCCTCAGTTACAAGGACGTGCGGCCCTGGGCCAAATCCATCCGCGAAAAGATTTCATTGAAAACCATGCCGCCCTGGCACGCTGACCCGCATTACGGAGTCTGGGCCAATGACCGGCGTCTGACGCAGGCTGAAGTTGACACGATTATCGCCTGGGTCGAAGGCGGCGCGAAGGAAGGCAATCCGACTGACCTGCCGCCCGTGCCGACCTTTACCAACGGCTGGGCGATTGGCAAACCCGAAATCGTGATCCCGATGCCGGAAGAATTCACGCTCGAAGCAACCGGGCCGGATGAATACCAGTATTTCGAGGTTGATCCGGGCTTCAAGGAAGATGTTTACGTGCAGAGCGCCGAAGCGCGTCCCGGCAATCGCAAAATCGTCCATCACATTATCGCCTTCATTCGTCCTCCGGCCAGCAACAACAAGCCGCGTCCGAACCTGAGCAAAGAGGAGATGGAAAAACTGCGGCAGAAAATGGAAAAGGAATCGCCGCGTTACCGCGAAGGCTTCCTGATTCGCACCAAAGCCGACGCGCCGGTGGTTGATGACGGCTGCTCAAGTCCGACCGGCGGCAAACTGACGCGCGAAGAAGGGCAGGACAGCGAAAACGGCCAGTTGCTGTGCGGTTACGCTCCGGGGATGAATCAGGCCGTGTGGGAGCAGGGCACCGTCAAACGCATCCCTGCCGGATCGAAGATCGTTTTTCAGATGCATTATTCAAAGGCTGCCGGTTCGGTGCAGAAAGACCGTTCAAGCATCGGGCTGATTCTGGCCAAAGCGCAGCCTGAAAGACTTGTCCACACTTACGGCATTGCCAATTCCTGGTTCCTGATTCCGCCCGGCGCTGACAATCACAGGGTCACGGCCTGCTGGACGGCGAAGGAAGACATTCACATCATCAACTTCATGCCGCACCTCCACCTGCGCGGCAAGGCGGTTGAGTACAAAGCCTTCTATCCCGATGGCCGCACCGAAGTGCTGCTGAACGTGCCGCAGTACGACTTTTCGTGGCAGACGGTCTATTACTTCAAACAGACCAAATCCCTTCCGAAAGGCACGCGCGTGATGGTGACGGGTTATTTCGATAATTCAACGAAGAACAAATACAACCCTGATCCGACCAAAGCCGTGCGGTACGGCGAACCGACTTACGATGAAATGATGATTGGCTGGATGGATTACACGGTTGACAAGGAAACCGCCAAACCCGCGACTGCTGTCAATACGACTCCGGCCAGAACGAATGACAAGTAGCTGCCGCTCCATCCGGCATTGAGCCTGCAACGCAGGCACGGGGTACTGCCGGACGGAAAAATCAAAACGGCTTCCTGATTTTTTCGGTCAGGAAGCCGTTTTGATTTTCGGTGGCAGGTAATTTTACTGCTGAGGTTTTATTCAGTGAGCTTGCCGTTACTGCCTTTGCCGACGCGCGGGCCTTTGTTGTCGCGGGCCGGAGCGTGGTCGAGATTGGCCACGCGGCGTCCGGCTTCATAGACCAGTTGCCCGATGCGCGCCATCTTCTCGAAGTTGATCTTCTCGACGCTGTCGGTGTTGAAGTGATAATCGCCGTGCAGTCCGGTCGTGAAGAAAACAATCGGAATGCCTTTGGCCGCGTAGCTGTAATGGTCGCTGCGGTAATAAACCTGCTCCAGATCGGTCGGATCGTTCATTTCAAAATCGAGCCGGAGCGGTTGCGCCAGGCTTGTATTGGCTTCGACTGTGATGTTGTGCAGTTCAGTGCTGATGCGGTCAGAGCCGACCAGGTAAACCGAATTGTTTTCTTCGGCCTTGTCGTCGCGGTCGCGCCCGACCATATCCATATTCAGATTGGCGACGGTCTTTTCAATCGCAATGGCCGGATAGTCGGCGTTGTAACGCGAACCGAGCAGGCCGCGCTCTTCGCCCGCGTGCCAGATGAAGGCGACTGAGCGTTTTGTTTTCGGCCCGGTCGCAAAGGCTTTGGCAATGCCGAGCAGCGTCACCGTGCCTGAGCCGTCGTCATCAGCGCCGTTCCAGATGCGGTCATCAGCCGCGCCCTGCTTGACGCGCCCGACTGCACCCTGACGATTGCCGTTGACGACTTCGCCTTCGGCATAACCAACGTGGTCATAGTGCGCGCCGAAAGTGACGAAAGTATCCTTCAGCTTCGGATCAGCGCCTTCAACTATGCCGATGACATTGCGCGTGAACTGCGTGCGCACGACCTGATAATCGGCATCGAGGTTGAAAGTGAATCTGACGCCCCTGAGCGTGAACGAAGGCAGCGGTTCCTGCTTCGCGGCCTTGTCTTTGAGTTCAGCATATTTGACTTCGGCATTGCTGAAGAGAAATTCAAAGAATTCATCCTGCGCCGTCACTGCCGGGGGCAGCGGATTATCAAGCCGCTGCACGGTGGTGAAGTCGGCCTGTTCAAGTCCGCGACCGCCTGCCGCCGCGCCGCCGGGCCTGCCGCCGAGTCCACCGCCTGCCGGGCCGATGCTCGCCACCGCCTGCCGCTGATCTGTTGCGTAACGGGCGCGGCCACCGAGCGCGCGGCGAAATTGCGGGCTGAGTCCTTTCGGCCCTGTGCTGCCGAGGTAAACGACGGCCCTGCCCTTCACATCCCTGCCCGCGTAATCGTTGTGATTGGCAAGCGGCGCATCCAGCCCGTAGCCCATAAATTCGATCTGATCCACCGTGAAGCTGCGTTTGCCGCCGACATTTTTCGGAAAGCTGATGCCTTCGCCGTCCTTGAATGTTCGCGTCTGCCCATTCACTTCAACCGTCAGCGTCGAACGATTGGTGCTTTTGACGCCCAGCACGCGCACGCGCTGAAAATACGAACCGTTGTCACCGCCCGGTTTGACATTCCAGGCGCGCAACTGATCGGCAATGTAAGCCGCCGCGAGTCCCAGACCTTCAGAGAAAGTGGCGCGGCCTTCGAGTTCATCCGAAGCCAGGTATGAAAGCCACTGCTTCAGATCTTCAACCTGAATCGGAGCCTTGCCGGGACGAGCCTTCTGCGCCGGAACCGCAGAGAGTGTGAGACTGAGTGTGAGTAACAAGACCAGCGATCTGGTCAGATAACGAGGGAGCATGAGTTGTCCTCCTGATTGATGCGTGAATGGTGATGAGTTCTCAGATCACCCGGCCCGCGCCGGGCTGTTGATGAAATTGAAAGCTGACTGCTGACGCGACCTCAATGGCCACAGGTTAAGCAGAGAGAATAACGGAACAGACGGAAATAACGGAACAGACGGAAAGGAAACAATATGATCAGAGCTTTATTTCGTGTGTTCCGTTCTTCCCGTCTGTTCCGTCTTCTCTCTGCTGTTCCTGCCCTGACGACTGATTTTTTCAGCCGAGCGGCCTGGCGACAAAACGCGGAGTCGTTGCGCTGTCCGCGAAACTCCAGCCGGTCAGGTAAGCCAGCCGCACGATCTTTTCCATCTTCGCAAAATTGATTCTGTCCACTGTGTCGGTTGGCTGGTGATAATCGGGATGAAAGCCCGTGAACCACCAGACTGCCGGGATGTCGTGCAGCGCGAAAGGGAACTGATCGCTGCGCTGAAAGACATTGAGCGCGGCGTCATCGTCCCATTTGTAATTCAGTTTCAGCCCGACGCGCTGGTTTTCGCGTTCAGCGGCGGCGCGATAATCGGGGCTGTTGATTGTGCCGATCAGGTTCAGTTCGTTTGAAGTGTCGGCGGCAATGCTGATCAGCCCGTCAGTCTGCGTGCTGGGCGCTTCGTTGCGCCCGATCATATCGAAGTTGATCACCACCCGCGTTTCCCTGAGCGGCCTGAGCGGATGCGCGGCGTAATAATAAGAACCGAGCAGACCGCGCTCTTCGGCGGCAAAGACGGCAAACAGCAGCGAGCGTTTCGGCTTTGCGGGATTGGCGGCAAAGGCCCGCGCCAGTTCGATCACGCCGACCGTGCCGGAGCCGTTGTCATCAGCGCCGTACAAAATCTTTCCTTCACGAATGCCGTCGTGGTCGTAATGGCCGCTGAAAATAATCGTTTCATTTTTCAGCGCCGGGTCGCTGCCTTCGATCATCCCGATCACATTGGCTGTCATTGCGCGGCGATGTTCGGCATTGACGATGCGCATTTCAACGCGCGTGTCAGCGAGCGACTGCGACTGAGGCCTGAGCGCCGCGTCAATCGCGGATTGCAGTTCAGCGGGCTTCTTTCCGGTCGGCGCCAGCAATGTGGCCGCGAGCGCATCGCTGACGGTGAGCAGCGGAATTTTCGTTTCGCTGTCGGCCAGAGCCTGCGAGGCGTTGCGCGTCATTCGCTCCATAATGCCGGGAATGCGGGCGAGGCGTTCCTGACTCGACGGATGTTTGCGGTTCGGTTCACTCACCATCAACACGCCGAGCGCGCCATGCTTTTGCGCGTTGAGAACCTTCAGCCGCGAATTGGCGTGGCGCGTGTTGCCGATGCCATTGAAGACCGATTTCGGATCGTTCTCCTGCGGTTCGTGGTCGAAAACGAGAACGATCCTGCCCCTCGCGTCAACGCTGGCGTAATCGTCATAACCAAATTCAGGCGCGGTGATGCCGTAACCGGCAAACACCACCGGCGAGTTGACGGTTGTTTCAAGCGGAAAGCTGCCGATGAAATCAGCGATGTATTTGTACTGCTGCTGACTGCTGCCGCGTTCAAGCGTGAGCCGCATGCCGCGCACGTCGGGTTTGTATTCGATCATTTCAATCGGCTGCAGATACGAATCACCGACGAGCGGTCTGAGTCCGGCTTTGGCAAATTCAGCCGCAATGAACTGAATCGCCGCTTCAGAACCGCGCTGGAGTGACATTCTTCCTTCGAGCGCATCGGACGCAAGAAACGTCAGGTCAGCGCGCAGGTTTTTCTGACTGATGGCATTGAAGCCGGTGGCGAGCCGCGCCTCAACCGCGCTTTGCGAAATCGCTGCCGGATTAAGCAACGTCAGAGAGAGAACAAACAGGACAACACGAAGTCGTGGTTTCATCAGTAAGCCTCCCAGGATCGGGTTTCAGTCGGGAATCAGACAGTTGTTGCGCGATTTGCCAAAATCGCGCGGCATAATCAGCCGACCCATCCATTGTGCCACGCGATTTTGGCAAATCGCGCAACAACTGTCTTGTCACTCTTCAGTCGCCTGCCGTCAGCGGTTCAGTGATGACCGGCTTGTGTGGTTCGCCCTTGATGGCCACGCGATACCACTTGAGCGCCGCGCCCGCGACGACGATGACGAGGCCGATCATCAGCGCGGCGGTGATCCACACATTCAGATAAAGCTGTTTGGGCAGGTAGTTATTAAAGACATTCTGATAACCCGCAGTCAGTTCGATGATGCTGATAAAAGCGAGCGGCGTCATTGTCACCCACGCATATTTCACTCTGCCGGTGTTGATGAGCCAGGTTGTGCAGACCGCGAGCGCCACGCAGGCGAGCATCTGATTGGCCATGCCGAACAGTGGCCAGATCGTGTCAATCGTGCCTTTCCAGATCAGATAAGCCCAAGGAATGACCGCGAGCGCGCTCGCCAGAATGCCCGCCGGAATCGAACTGGTACGACCCAGCGGTTTGTAAACCAGGCCGAGCGTTTCCTGAATCATGAATCGCGCCACGCGCGTTCCGGCATCAACTGTGGTCAGAATGAAAAGCGCTTCAAACATAATCGCAAAGTGATACCAGTAACTCATCAGCGCGCTCATGCCTGGAATCGCTGAAAAAATCTGCGCCATCCCGACCGCCAGGCTGACCGCGCCGCCCGTGCGCCCGGCCAGTCTCTGTTCACCGACCGCTGCCGTCAGCGCCGCGAGGTTTGAATCAGTGAAACCCATCGAACGCAGCATGCCATCAAACTGCGCAAAGCGTTCGACCGGAATGTTGATCTGAAAGTAATCGTGCGGAAACATTGACGACGCGCAGATCAGCGCCATCACGCCGACGATTGATTCGCACAGCATCGCGCCGTAACCAATCGGTCGCGCATGCGTCTCCTTGTCAATCAGCTTCGGCGTCGTGCCGGAACTGACCAGCGCGTGAAAGCCTGAAATCGCGCCGCACGCAATCGTGATAAAGACGAACGGAAAGACCCTGCCCGGAATAATCGGCCCGCCGCCGCCAGTGAACGGCGTGGTCGCAGGCATCTTCAGCGTCGGCATCACTGCAAAAATGCCAATCGCCAGAAACGCAATCGAACCGATTTTCATGTAGGAACTCAGGTAATCACGCGGCGCAAGCAGCAGCCATACCGGCAGCACCGAAGCGATAAAACCGTAAATCGCGACGGCGAGCGTGATGCCGTTTTTTTCAAACCTGAACCACGAAGCATAAGCCGAATCCTGCACGACCTTGCCAAAGACGACCGCGAGAATCAGCAGGATGACGCCGACCACTGTGGCTTCAGTAATGGCGCGATGACTGCCCGCGCGCCAGCGGAACATATACATCCCCATCAGCAGCGCAATCGGAATCGTCATGGCAATCGTGAACATGCCCCAGGGGCTTTCAGCCAGCGCATAGACGACCGCCAGACCCACGCCCGCAAGCGCGACAATCAGAATGATGAGAACCGCAATCGTGGCGACGACGCCGGTCACGCGGTCAATTTCGCGCCGCGCAATTTCGGCAATTGATTTGCCGCCGCTGCGCATCGAAGCCACCAGCACAATGAAATCATGCACGGCTCCGGCCAGCACCACGCCGATGACGAGCCACAACAGGCCCGGCAGAAACCCGAACTGCGCCGCCAGCACCGGCCCGATGAGCGGCCCCGGCCCGCTGATCGCCGCGAAATGATGCCCCCACAAAACATATTTGTTGGTCGGCATGTAATTCTGTCCGTCGTTGAATTTGTGCGCCGGAGTGACGCGCGCATCATCCAGGGCTAAAACCTTTGCGGCAATGAACGCGCTGTAAAAGCGATAAGCGATGGCGTAAATGCACAAGACGGCGATGAGGATCGGAACGGCGTTGACGGTCATAGCGGCTCCTGTCTGCAATCGGGTTTTAATTCGGAATACTGCAAAAGGTGGCAGCGGCAGGATAGCTTACTTTGCCGGTCTGTGCATCTGTTCGAGGCGGTCTTTTTCGCGCAGCAGTTCGGCCTTCAGTTCCGCTTCGCTCGGCAGATACATCTGATAGCGGGCGGCGATGAGGTTTGACGCTTCACCGCGCAGCGTGTAGCGAACGACCGCATCATTTTTATCCGCACACAGCACCATGCCGATGGGCGGCTGGTCGCCGGGCGGCGTGCATTCCTCGTCATAATAATTCGTGTACATCAGCATCTGGCCGAGATCCTGATGCGTCAGCTTTCCGATCTTCAGATCAAACAGCACGAAACGGCGCATCAGATAATTGTAAAAGACGAGGTCAATGTAAAAATGATCGCCCTCCAGCGTGATGCGGACCTGCCGTCCCACGAAGGCAAAGCCCCGGCCCAGTTCGAGCATGAAAGCCTGAAGGTGATTGAGAATCGCTGTTTCAAGATCACTCTCCTGATAATCGCGGTTTTCACGCAGCCCCAGAAATTCCAGCACGAAAGGATCCTTGATAAAATCCAGCGCATCCTCTGTTTCAGCCCTTTCGCGGGCCTGGCTGAGCAGGGCGCGTTTGTTTTTTGACAGCGCCATGCGTTCAAAAAAGAGCGTGGTGATCTGTCGTTCAAGCTGTCGCGTAGACCAGTTGCCTGCGGCGGCCTCTGATTCATAGAAAGCGCGGGCGTCAGGATCTTCGACCTGCAGGAGCATTCGGTAGTGAGTCCAGCTTAATTCTGACCGCACTGCGGTCAGAATTGGGAACTTGAGATAGAAGTCGCGCATCCGCCAGAGACTGCGTGCATTGAATCCCCGGCCATAATTCTTCGTCAGCTTTTCAGCCAGCGATTCAATGACCTTTTCACCGTAATCGGCGCGTTTCTTTCCGCGCTGTTCTTCTTCGACAATGGCCTGACCGATCATCCAGTAAGCGCGTACCATCGCGGAATTGACGGCGCTTCTTGAGAAAGCGCGGGCTTCTTCCAGGATTGTGACGACTTTCAGATAGAGAGTATTCTGCTCCGCTTTCGGGGCAGCGTTTGCAGCAGTGGCCTTGTGTAATGAAGTGACGTTTTTGTTTTTCATCGCGTGGCTGAGTTGTGTGATTTGGCGCTGCCGGGCTGAAGTGTCAGTCGCCGCAGGACTTCAGAAAATAAAACAGAACCTCAGAGTGATGCGCGGGCATTATAGCTGACCTCAGCACGCGAACGGCAACAGCTTCGGCAGCAGTGAAGGGGCGTGCTAGAATCGCGCCGCAGTTCACGACATTCACTTTTCATCAGGATCGGTTTATGAGCAAAGCGAAAGAACGCCGCGAGCGTTTTATTACTTCATCAGGCATCGAACTGAAAAATCATTTCAGGCCCGAAGACGTGCGGCTGGCGCCTGAACGCGACCTGGGCGAACCGGGACAGTATCCTTACACGCGCGGTGTGTACGGGACGATGTATCGCGGGCGGTTGTGGACGATGCGACAGTACGCCGGGTTTTCGACGGCGGCGGAATCGAACCGGCGTTACAAATACCTGCTTGAACAGGGCACGACGGGCCTTTCTGTTGCTTTCGACCTGCCGACTCAGATTGGTTACGACAGCGATCACGAACTGGCGACGGGCGAAGTCGGCAAGGTCGGTGTGGCGATTGATTCGCTGGCCGATATGGAAACGCTCTTTGACGGCATTCCGCTTGATCGCGTTTCGACTTCGATGACGATCAATGCGACGGCGGCGATTCTGCTGGCGCTTTACATCGCCGTTGCAAAAAAGCAGGGCGTGACGCCGGACAAACTGAACGGGACGATTCAGAACGACATTCTGAAGGAATACATCGCCCGCGGCACTTACATCTATCCGCCGAAACCATCGCTCAGAATCATCACCGACATCTTTTCATACTGCGCGCGTGAAGTGCCGAACTGGAACACGATTTCGATTTCGGGTTATCACATCCGCGAAGCCGGTTCGACCGCCGTGCAGGAAGTCGCCTTCACGCTGGCCGATGGCATTTGTTATGTGCAGGCGGCCATCAGCGCCGGATTGCAGGTTGATGCTTTCGCGCCGCGCCTCGCGTTCTTTTTCAATTCGCATAACAACTTTCTGGAAGAAGTGGCGAAGTTCAGAGCCACGCGCCGGATGTGGGCGAAGATTATGAAGGAACGCTTCGGCGCGCAGGACGAGAAATCAATGATGCTGCGCTTTCACACGCAGACCGCCGGTTCATCGCTGACCGCGCAGCAACCCGAAGTCAATGTGATTCGCACGACGATTCAGGCGCTCGCGGCAGTCCTGGGCGGCACACAGTCGCTGCACACAAACGGCAGAGACGAGGCGCTGAGTCTGCCGACTGAAGACGCGGCGCGCATTGCCCTGCGCACGCAGCAGGTGATCGGTTACGAATCCGGCGTGGCCGACACGGCTGATCCGCTCGCCGGGTCTTATGCGATTGAATATCTGACGAATGAAATCGAACGGCGTGCTCTTGATTACATTCAGAAGATTGACGAGATGGGCGGCATGCTTTCAGCCATTGAAGCAGGCTGGGTGCAGCGCGAAATCGAACGCGCCGCTTACGACTATCAGAAAGCCGTCGAAGCCGGAACCGAAGTCGTGGTCGGCGTGAACCGTTTTCAGGTCAATGAAGAAACGCCGATTCCGACGCTGCGCCTCGATCCCGCCAGCGAGCAGGCGCAGAAAGAGCGCGTGCGCCGCGTGCGCGCCGAACGCAATCAGGCAGCGGCAAAAGCTGCGCTCGAAGCCGTCGAACAGGCCGCGCGGTCAGGCGAAAACCTGATGCCGCGCATCATTGCCGCAGTTGAAGCATACGCGACGCTCGGAGAAATTGCTGATGCGATGCGCCGGGTCTTTGGCGAGTACAGCGAAGCGGCCTGAGTTGAGAACAAGGCAGCGAACGAAGTTGAGAAATCTGCCTGGTCCGCGAAGCGGACAGGATGAATCTCATACTTCTTCACACACAGGCGCTGAGATGGAAATGCTGTGAGACAGAGTTGTTTGTGCTAAGCTAACGGCGAATTCGCACAGCGCATTATTTCGGGAGATGGTTTTATGAGCATCACTCTGACACCTGAACAGGAAGCTGTCATTAATCAGAAATTGCAGAGCGGGCGTTACACATCAGCAACGGATGTAATTGATGAAGGGCTGCGGCTGCTTGAAGAGAAAGACCAGGAGCGGCAGAAGCTGGAAGAGCTAAGGGCAGAAGTCCATAAGGGGCTGGAGCAGCTTGAACGTGGTGAGTATCTGACGTTTGATTCTGCAATGGAAATAAAAGCTCATATTCAGAACAGAATTCAGCAGCATCTGGCTTCACCAGAAAGCGGAGAAGGTGCATGAAACTGAACGTCACGCGAGAGGCTGATGACGACCTGTTTGGTATCTTTATTCATCATTCACCCTTTGGTTTTGAAGTCGCGCAGCGTCTGGTTGACGGGATTATTGATAGCTTTGACAAGCTGATTCGTTTTCCCGAAATCGGCAGAGCACGGCCTGAACTGGGACCATTGCTGCGAAGCTTTCCGACTGGGAAATATCTGATTATTTATCGGGTACTGGACGAAGAAATTCAGATTGTGCGGGTTTTACATCAGGCGCAGGACATTGGCGCAATCTTTGATGAGGAGTAAGTCATGATCGAAACATTAGCTGTCCAGGAACTGCGCGAGCAGTACGAAGATTTGAAGCATCGCGTTGAAGAATTACGGAGGTTTCTTTGACGTAGCGGCAAAGCGGGCCGAGTTGCAGAAGCTTGAAGAGCAGGCCGCCGCGCCTGGTTTCTGGAACGATCAGGCAGCGGCGCAGAAGGTCTTGCAGCAGCGCGCGCGCATCGAAAAGGCCATCACTACGGCTGAAAATCAGCAGCGCATGGTTGATGACATCGGCGTGCTGTTTGAATTTGCCGCTGAAGATGAAGCGTCATTCAAAGAGCTGCGCGAGACGCTCACGCAACTGACAAAGGAAGTCGAAGAGAGCGAGACGCAGATGCTGCTCGGCGGTGAGAACGATGCGCGCAATGCCTTCGTGGACATCAATGCCGGAGCGGGCGGAACCGATGCGCAGGACTGGGCTGAAATGCTGCTGCGCATGTACCTGCGCTGGTGCGAGCGCCAGGGCTTCAAATACGAAATGTACGATTACCAGCCTGGTGAAGAGGCCGGCATCAAATCGGCTTCGTTCAGAGTCGAAGGTGATTATGCCTACGGGCTGCTTGCCGGTGAATCGGGCGTGCACCGGCTGGTGCGGATTTCGCCGTTCAATTCGGGCGGCAGTCGTGAAACCAGTTTCGCTTCGGTCTTCGTTCATCCTGAATTTGACGAGGACATCGAAATCGAAGTGCTGGACAAGGACATTCGCGTTGACACTTATCGCTCGACAGGCGCGGGCGGGCAGCACATCAACACGACCGACTCAGCGGTGCGCATCACGCACATTCCGACCGGCATTGTCGTGACCTGTCAGAATCAGCGTTCGCAGCATCAGAACCGCGAGGTCGCCTTTCGCGTGCTGAAATCGCGGCTGTATGAACTGGAGATGGAAAAGAAGCGGGCCGAAACCGACAAACTTGCGGCGAGCAAGAAAGACATCTCCTTCGGCTCGCAGATTCGCAACTACGTGCTGCATCCGTACCGGCTGGTCAAGGACGTGCGCACCAAACACGAAAGCAGCGATGTGGATGCAGTGCTCAATGGCGGGCTTGATGATTTCATCAAGGATTACCTGCTCGCCAAACGCAACACTGCCGCCGTCAGCAGCAGTTGAACCGAACCGCCTGATATTGAAAAACAGAACTCAACCACGAAGAAACAAAGCGCACGAAGGAAAACATTAGCCAGCGTCTGAAAGCAGTGCTTCGTGTTCTTCGTTTCTTCGTGGTTGGCCTGATCTTTCGTATTCTGATTCAGGTCAGCAGAGATTCAGCGTTGCTGGCCGGGTTATTCACCTTTCACGACAGTTCACGGGAAGTATGGCAAAAGCTCCGTCCGCACGTTTGAGATCAGCCATGAAAACCGGCAAGTCCGAAGCGAAATCGGGCCGGGCGGCGAAAAAAGGGCCGACGCTGACCGATGAAATCATCGGGCTGGCGCTGGCGGCGCTCGGTTTCATCGCCCTGCTTTCGCTCATCAGCTATCACAGCGATGATCCGTCGTGGCGCGTTGAGACGGGACGCAGCACGGTTCACAACTGGATCGGGCCGGTCGGGGCCAATCTGTCAGCGTGGCTTTATGAAGCTTTCGGACTGATTGCGCTGCTGGTTCCGTTTGTAATGTTCATTCTGGCGTGGTGGCGCATTCGTGAGCCGCGACTGCTGCGCGTGTCAGGCATTAAGATCCTTGGAATGGTGATGGTCATCGGCTCGCTGGCCGGGCTGATGTCGGTGGTGGATGCGCTCAGGCCTGAACTGCTTTCATTTCACCTCGGCGGGCTGCTCGGTCATTTTCTGGTGCAGGGCAAAGGATGGGGACTGGCCCGGCTGCTCAATACGCCGGGCGCGGCGATTGCGCTTTTTGTGGTGTTCATTGCCGGATTGCTGATGGCCACGCCGCTGTCGCTGGTGGCGATGGCGATGCAACTGACGCCGCGTGAACAGGAGGCCGGAATCCTGGCAACAGTGATGGGCAGGTTCCATGAATGGCGTGAGCATCGCGCTGCTGAACGCGCGCGCCGCCAGGCCGAAGAGGAAATCACCATCGGCGCGGATGAAGAGGCCGAAACTGAAAATCGCAAGCCAGGCAGGGAAGAAAAGAACTCGCGCAAGCCCGAAATGGCGGCTCAGACCCCTGCGCCCGCCATCAGCAAGGGCGAGGTGACAGTTGCTGCTTCAACTGTGGCTGCGGGAGCAACGCCTGTCGCAAAAGCGGGCGATGTTGCTCAGCGCGCCGCGACACTCGACGAACTGCTGCCCGGCGGGGCACAGTCGCGCGCCGGAGCGCAGCATGCCGCAGGCCGCAGCGCGGCGGCAGCGATGTCAGGAACTGCGGCGCGCACAGCCCAGGCAAGGCAGGGAAGTGACGATGACATTGAAGACGAATCACTGACGACAGACGGCGCCGACGCACAGCGCAGCGTTGAGGAAATGGTTGCTACCGCCGAGGTCAAACGCAGCGAACCGGCGGAATCCGCCGATGACGATCTGTTCGGAGCAATGCCGAAGCCTGCGACCAAAGGCTCATTGTCGCTCGTCAAAAATGTCCTGCGCACGGCGAAGGAATACAAACTGCCGCCGTCCGATATGCTCACGCCACCGGCAGAGCGTCACGAACTGGCTGACACTGAGCTGATGGATCGCGCCATTCAACTGGCCGAAAAATGCAAGGAGTTCAATGTCTCAGGCCAGGTCAAAAATATCTGCCCCGGCCCGGTCGTGACAACTTTTGAGTTCAAGCCTGATCCGGGCGTCAAATACAGTCGCGTCACCAGTCTGGTTGATGATTTATGTCTGGGCCTGAAAGCTGAATCAATTCGCATTGATCGCATTCCGGGCAAATCAACCGTCGGCATCGAAGTGCCAAACGACCGGCGCGAAACCATCCGGTTGCGCGAGGTCATCGAATCAAAGAAATTCCGCGAATCAGAATCGAAGCTGACGCTCGCGCTCGGCAAAACGATTGACGGCCTGAATTACGTGGCCGATCTGGCAAAAATGCCGCACCTGCTGATTGCTGGTGCAACCGGTGCGGGCAAATCGGTTGCGCTCAATTCGATTCTGGTTTCGCTGCTTTACAAGGCCACGCCGGACGAAGTGAAAGTGATTCTGGTTGACCCGAAGCGGCTGGAACTGGGACTGTATGCCGACATTCCGCACCTGATTACGCCGATTGTGACCGACCCGAAGCGGGCGAGTTACGCCCTGCGGTGGGCTGTCTCTGAAATGGAGAATCGCTACAAGCATCTGGCAGCTTTCGGCGTGCGCAACATTGATCAGTACAACAACGAAGTCTGCGCCACAGTTGATCGCAATCTGGCCGAAGACAGCCCTGATCTGCCGACGCCGCTGCCTTACATCGTCGTCATCATTGACGAACTGGCCGACCTGATGATGGTGGCCGCGCGCGATGTCGAAGAGAGCATTACGCGACTCGCACAGATGGCCCGCGCTGTCGGCATTCATCTGATTCTGGCCACGCAGCGGCCTTCGGTGGATGTGATTACTGGTCTGATCAAGGCGAACTTCCCGTCGCGCATCTCGTTTCGCGTTTCATCCAAAGTTGACTCGCGCACGATCATTGACAGCAACGGCGCTGAGGCGCTGCTTGGCCAGGGCGATATGCTCTTTCTGCCGCCGGGCACCTCGCGGCTGGTGCGTGTTCACGGCGCTTTCGTGGATGAAAAAGAGGTCAAGCGCATCGCTGAACACGCCAAATCGCAGGGCAAACCCGATTACGATGAAAAGGTGCAGATGAGCGAGAAGGAGGCCGAAGGCGAGGATTTCGGCGATATGAAGAAGGACGAGAAGTACGAAGAGGCGCTCAGAATCGTGATCGAAATGGGGCGCGCTTCGACTTCGGTGCTGCAACGACGCCTGCGCATCGGTTATGGCCGCGCGGCTTCGATCATTGACATGATGTACCGCGACGGCATCGTTGGCCCTGAAGACGGCAGCAAGCCACGCGCGGTGCTGGTCAAGGCCGATTTTCTGGATCGGCTTGATCAGATTCGCCAGGACTGAATTCTGTCCGAAAAACATTCGCTCGAATTGCCAGTTTTCACGGGTTTTGCACAGAGCGGTTTTGTTGAATTTTGTTTGCCAGCGTTAAATCCAAACTGGATTCAGCGGGAGGGGTCATATAGCTGCGAAAACTGGACTTAGGTTATTGTCGAAGAAATGTGCAAACTGCTATAAGTTTTGATTTATGAAGATTTGAGTCGGAATTAAGCCCCCTTTTCCACACGGTTTTCCACAATTTCTGTGGAAAACTGCAAGTGGAAGGCGCAACACATGCTGCCCTGAAATTCCAGGTGATTTGAGAGATGAAACTTCAACTGGCTCTGGACAGACCCGATCTGGCGCGTGAAATGGAACTGGTGTCGAGCGTGGCGCGATACATTGACCTCATTGAGGCCGGCACGCCGCTGCTGATTCGTGAGGGCATTCGCGCCGTGCGTGAACTGCGCCGCCGTTTTCGCGGGCGCAGAATCGTGGCCGATATTAAAGTGGTGGACGCGGGCGAGCCGATTGCCGAACTGGCCTTTGCCGCCGGAGCGAGCGTGGTGACGGTGCTGGGGTGTGCTTCTGATGCGGTGATTGAGCGCGTCGTGCGGACGGCGAAGCGTTACGACGGCGAAGTGATGGCCGACAGTCTGGGCGTTGACAACATTCCGCAGCGCGCGCGCGAATTGCGCAAACTCGGAGTTGATTCACTCTGTCTGAACCGGCGCGGATTCAGACAGCAGAAACTCAGCCAGCGGGAATCTCACAAACAACTGGTCACACTGGCTGGTGAAATTGATCTGCCCATTTACCTGGCCGGTGGCATTGATCTGCCTGAACTGATCGAACTGCGCCAGATTTCGCTCGCCGGGGTCATCATCGGCGCGGCTATTGCCGAAGCTCAGTCGCCGGAAGAATCAGCCCGCCAGATGCGCCGCATTATCGGCGACAGCGAATAACCACAGGCGTTTTCCCGCCGCTTTCAGCCTTTCAAATTCTGCGGGCATAAAGCCGCATCACGTCACCGAGGTTAAGGTGAATGGTTCGGTCATCAAGGCCGAGCCGTGCGCTCAGCGCCGTCAGGTGGCGCGCCAGCGGCTTGTGATAACGACCCAGACGGCTCAGAAACAGGCGCACACTCATCGCCTTGCCAACCGACCGCAGTTCACGAATTTCAAAACCCGTTTCTGCACCCAGCCTGCTGATCGTTTCGGGCGAGAAAAAGAAGATGTGATCAGGGATGAACTGCCGCCAGCGCGCTCCGGGCAGCCTGGCCCAGAACGACGCGATGTCGGGCGTTTCGATGACCAGCCAGCCGCCGGGCCGCAGAATGCGATGCAGTTCGTGCAGCGTCTGGCGCGGACTCGGCAGATGTTCGATGACGTGATACAGCGCGGCGACATCGAACTGCTCATTTTCAAATCCGGCATCAAAGAGCGTCCCGCTGAAGCAGTTCAGGCCGCGCGCACGCGCTGTGGTTGCGGCTGCTTCGTCGGCCTCGACTCCGACCGGCTGAAACGCACTTTGAGCCGCCGCCAGCATCTCTCCGGTTGAGCATCCGATTTCAAGCAGCCTGCCGCCGCCTGCAAAACGGCGCAGATCGCTGAGTCTTTCGGCTGCCGTCAGCGCCCGCCACACGCCTTCGCGTTCCTCAATCTCAGGTTCAACCAGTTCAAGTTCCCGCGCGCGCCGGGCCAGGCGGCGCATTTCATCGGCGGCGTGTTCGCTCTGACTGGCGAAGGCAGGGGCCGTTCCGGGGGCAATCGGTAACGGTGGCGCGGTTGCCGCAGGTTCGGACTGAGGCGCTGCCGGTTTGATGACGTAATGCAGACCGCAGCCGCGACAACGCACCAGCGGCCCGTCCAGACGCGGCGTGGTCAGCACGGGCTGAACCTCGCTCTGTCCGCACAGATCGCAGGGCTGAGGCCGGGTCATCGTGATTTGGGCTTCGAGCTTCACCGGTTTCAGTCGGATTCAGGAACGTGAACTCTGTGTTTGTGCTGATGGTGTCTGCGTCCGGTTTGCCAGGCTTCGCGGTAAAGATTCAGCGTCTTTTCAGCCGCAGCGCGCCAGGTAAACAATCCGGCGCGTTGCAGCCCCTTTTCGCGCAGGCGCGCGCGCAACTGTGAATCTCTGGTGATGCTGAGCATCGCGCTGGCCAGTTCATCCTCGTTATCAGGGGCGATCAGCACTGCCGCTTCGCCGGTCACTTCCGGCAGGCTTGAAGTATTGCTTGTAATGACCGCCGTGCCGCACGCCATTGCTTCGAGCGGCGGCAGGCCGAAACCTTCAAAAAGCGAAGGATACACGAGCGCGGTCGCCGTGCGGTAGAGCGCAGGCAGTTCCTCATCGGTCACGTAATCGGTGACAATCACATCCTGCGCCCAGGTCTGTCGTCTGATCTCAGCAAAAATTTCACCGGCCAGCCACAGCCTGCGGCCTGTCAGCACCAGTTGCGGTGTGAAATCAGGATGAGTGGCGCGCAGCCGGGCATAAGCGCGCAGCAGGCGCACCAGATTCTTGCGCGGTTGCAGGCTGCCGACCGCCAGCAGAAAGTCGCGGGCGATGCCGAACCGCTGGCGAATCATCGCCGCTTCATTGCTGGTTTGCGGCTGCGGGTTGAATCGTGATTCGACGCCGTTATGAGTGACAACGATTTTTTCAGGCGGCAGGTGATAAGTGCGGATGATGTCCTGGCGTGAAAACTCGGAAACAGTGGCGATGCGGGCGGCGTGGGCTGCCGTTCGGCGCACGGTCAGCCGCAGTTGCGCGCGGCCCCGGCGCGTGAAGGTTTCAGGCAGATGCTCAAAAGCCAGGTCGTGAATCGTCGCCACGACCGGAACCGGACAGAAAGGCGGCGCAGTGTATTGCACGTGCAGCACGTCCACCGGACGCCGTCGCAATTCAACGGCGAGCGCGAGCGGCACACGAACCAGCGGAGTCGGCGGAGGCAGCAGCCTGACTTCAAAATTCGGGTAACGATTGCGCCACTGTTCGGCGGCGCGGGAACTGGCCAGATAAAGCGTGTAGCGGTTGTGCTGGTCAATTGCGGCCAGCGCTGCAATCAGGCTGCTGATGTAGGTTTCATTGCCGCCCTGCCGCGCTCCGATGGCGTGCGCGTCAATGCCGATGTGCATAAAAAAGAGAAAGCAGATGTCAGAATTCAGGAATTTTCAGGCCTGACTTCCTGCGTTCTGACATCTGCCAGCCTTTTAGCGAATGAGCCGCCGTCTGGAGAACCGCTCGGAATTCAGGCCATACTTCTGGTAATACTCATCCAGTCCGTTGCGGCCCGGCACTATCCTGACTGGTTGCGTCGCCTCGCTGCCTGCGGCCTGCGTTCCCTCGGCGGGGGCCGCGCTGAGTCTGGTCAGCGAAAGCGAATAACTGCCGGTAATGCTGGGCGCAAACGGAGTGGCGATAATGATGTATTTGCCTGTTTCGGGCAACTCCGCCAGGGGCCTCAGACTGGTGGGCGAAATCCTGGCATTTTTCGAGCCATCCAGACTGTTGTCATCCTTGGCCACCAGATCGCCGTTGGGTTTCTGAAGCAGCAGGAACGGATCCAGCCCCGGAGCCGAAGAACTCATATCAATCTGCACCTTGTCGCCCTTGGTGCCCTGAAACCAGTAAACGTCCCAGTAATCGCCCGCCGAAGTCTGCAGGTCGGTGGTGGCAATGCTGGCGCTGGCCAGACTGGTGCCATAAGTAATCGGGGTCATGACATCGGCAGTCATTTTGAGCGTGTAGCTGCCAATCCCGTTCGGCTCAATATTCGAGGTGGTCACGTAGATCACGTAATCGGTCGTTTCCGGCAGGATCGTCACCAGCAGCGCGTTGTTGTTGACGAAGCGATCATTGCTGTAACCGCCTGAAATGTCATCGGAGCCGACGTAATCCAGGAAGCCGTCCTTAATCTGGTAAAGAGTGATGGCAGCATTGAATTGCGCCGAACGCAGATCAATGGCCAGAGTCTGATTGGCCGTTCCCCTGAACCGATAGGCATCGAGGAAGTAAGTTTCCAGGTAATAAGGATTCTTCGATCCGTCGTTCAGAAACTCGCGCGTATCCATCTCAAGCTGATCATCAATCGTCAGCGCCCCGGTTGCTGTTTCGCCAAACGTGATGGCAGTGGTGTGAATGATGGGCAGATCACCGCCCAGTTTGAGGGTGACCGGATTGGCTGAAGGCGTGGTCACTTTGTCCGGTGCCGGATCAGTGTCAGTCGTGATTGACATCCTGACTGTCAGGCTGCCAAGCCCGGCCAGTTCCGGCGGGATTCTGACATTGAGCTGATCAAGTCCGATATAGCCCGGCGCCGGGCCGGCATAAGTGATCTCGCAGGGCACGCCCTGAATCGTGACTTTGCAGGATTCAGCCACGCCATTTCCGTCATTCGGATTAGTCGCACTCGCGCCGCGAATCGCCGTTCCGTAAAGAACCAGAAAATTCGGCTTGTCTGTCGTGCCCGCATCAACGATCAGTTCATTGCCGCTCGCATCAGCCACAGATTTATAGATGATGCCGTCAGTCGTGGTTTGCGCTGCGGCAGTGCCGGAACCGGTGGCTTTGGCTGAAAAGATGCCCGGCGCCGCCAGATTGATCCTGACGCTTCCGGTAACGGTGGAATTGTCAGAATTGGTCACAACCACGCTGACCGTCTGGGCTGGAGTGCCGGACGGAATCACATAGTTGATCTGATTCTTGCTGACAAAGAATAACTCGGCATCCACATTGTTAACCTTGATGCTGACGCCACCCAGCGTTTTGGGCAGCGGCAGCCCGGAGGCCGAAAAAACCTTCGTGTCATCCTGGGTTTTGAAGATGCCAAAAGCCGCCGCAATCGAGTTTGCAGCCAGCGTTACATCACTGGCATAGCTGGCGGCATTTACAGTGGTGACCGTTTGTGCTGAAGCGGTGAGACCGGTGATGGCCGTCAGCACGACAGCCAGCAGCAGAGCGGGCATGGAGCGGTTTGTGTTTTTCACGTCTGTTACCTCCGCAGTCGGCGGCCCTGGCCAGCTTCGCAGACATATCTTCACTTGTTGGCCAGAACGCACAATTGATGATCGGGTTTGAGGGCTTGATCGCCTGATAAACGTCAGACTCTGCAAGTGGGGCACAAGGGGTGAGACCACACTGGATCAAACGACGCCCGGATTATAGCCAATGCCCGGAACCCTGTCGAGAAAGCTCTCACCTCTGACCGGCAGGTTCGGCAGCGGGTTCATTAATCCCGGAATTTGTCGTGAAACGAATGTCATTCGTGTGACACTTCTTTGAAAACGCGCCGACTTATCTTCGCTCCCGTTCGCCCGTCCGGTCCCGGCAGCGTCTGAAAGCGACTGTATCAAACGCCCGCAGCTTTTCATCATCTTGTCCGCAACCTCGCACAGGAGGAACCCGATATGTTGAGCAGGAACGAGACCCTTCAGGACGCCGTTACCGGCACTGTCAGCACCCGGCGCAAGGAGCCGCGCAGCTATCTTTCAATTCAGCTCAAGCTTCGTTCTCAGCAGGCCGACGTGCCGCCGCTGGTGATTCGGACTGAAAACCTCAGTCGTTACGGCGCCTGCCTGGTCACACCCGTTGCTCTGACCGTCGGGGAAGTGGTGACGCTGACCTGTATGAACGAGGAATGTGACATTCGCGCCACCGTCAAATATGTGCGGCAGACCGATGACGGCTGGCGCGCGGGCGTTGAGTTTGTGGCCTTCCCGAAAAAATGGCTGATTATGCAACTGGCCGTCTCTGCCATCCTCGAAGGCAGCCGCATCGAACCGCGCCGCCGCCGCCTCAGATAGCGACTGCACCGCAAAAAGCACAGAAGACGCAAAAGATCATCCGGCCTGCGCGGTGCGTCCTGCTGTTTTTGTGGTGAATTCCTGCTTCCTGTTTGCGGTTCAGTTCCAGACCTTCTCCGGCCATAAAAAAAGTGCTGAGTGGAATTTCCACTCAGCACGCCAGAGTGCTATTACGTTTTGCCTGCGTTTAGCCTCTTCTCGCGAGGTTTTCCAGCCACTTCATTGCTTCGTCAAAGCGGGCGAAGCGCTGTTCCTCATTGCGAAAACTGTTGGTGTGAAACACGCGCCGTCCATTGATCAGGCGCGGACGATGCTTGATGTGCAGCATCTCGTGATACATCACATAATCAATCAGATATTCCGGCACATCAGCCTGATCGAGCGAGCGGCTGATGATGATCGCATCGTGCACGGCATCGTGATGACCGAGGATGCGTTTGTTGCGCCGCTGGCTCCAGCTCAGTTGCGGTTTGTGCAGCTCGCCGCCGAAATAACGGCGATTGAGCCGGTTGAAAACCCGGTTCAGGTCGTAATGCCGCCCCACCGCGCCATTGAGCTGTTTGTAACCATGCTTGCGCCGCGCCAGATCAGAAGCGCGCAGCACGTGCGGCTGGTAAGCGTAATCACGGTAAATCGTTTCGTGTTCGCTCGCCGCCCGTTTGTTGTACAGCTTGGAAATCAGAATGTAAGCCAGGGCGCGATGCACCTGGCGCGGCGCGTCGCGCAGCACATCTGAAACGCGCACATAAACCCGCTGATTACGAATCCGAATCGTATGATTGAGTCCGGCAAACGGATAAAAAGTGACCACCACCTCCGGCCTGGTCTGCCGACGGGTTATCTCCTGAAAGACATCGGCGAATAGTAAATTCAAGGAATCTTCTCTGACTGCCATTCCCGGCCACCCCCGAAAAATCGAAATTAAAGACGTGCGTGAAGCTGTGCCGCCGGTGATTAAATCAGGTTCCGGCTGCTGACTGGTGGGTCGCGGCCATGCTAGGGAGCCGTTTTCAGTACCGTCAATACGGCCCTCCCGCAAATCCGGGCTAAACCTATGACTGAAAAACGCATGAAAATTTTTTCGGCCCACCCGTTTTGAGCCGCTGCGTTGAACTGCCTTCAGACCGTCCCGCCAAATAACTTATTTCCCCGCTAATTAAACACTCAGAATCAGCCCGAATTCGAAATCGCGTCAAAAATATGGCTTATCGTTTTGAAAATAACAGGTTTGTAGAAGCCCGACCGCGCCCGGTGCGGGGTTTTTAACGTCAAAAACCCGGCTGAAGCCAGGCTTGCAAACTCCCCGGCCTTTGCGTAACGTGGCGTTATGACCGCATTCAATGGCAGGCATCAGAACGAGACTTTTCGCGCTGTTCAGCAGCGGGCTTTATGGCCCGTCGGCAGCGCGGAGTCGCGCCGAACGGTTATTGACGGCTTCGGCATCGCCTGGTACGACAGCTTCCGCGAGGTGCCCGAAACTCAGGCTGAGCCGGTCATCCTGATTCACGGTTTCTGCTCGATGAGCTACACCTGGCACGAAGTCATTGATCAGCTTGCCGCCCGCCGCGTGATTGCCGTTGATTTGAAGGGCTTCGGAGCGAGCGACAAGCCTGCCGACAGCAATTACCTCGTTGACACACAGGCCGGGATTGTCGCGGGACTGATGGACGAGCTGAGACTTGACCGGGTGGCGCTGGTTGGCAATTCGCTGGGCGGCGCGGTCGCGCTCAGAATGGCGCAGCGATGGGCGCAGCGCGTGACCAGGCTGGTGCTGGCTTGTCCGGCAGTCTGGCACGTTGACCGCTTCCCGCTGCTGGCCCGCCTGGTGGTGCTGGCCAACCAGCGAATCAGCGAACGGTTTTCAGCCCGCGTCATCGGGCGTCTGACGCGAATTCCCGGACTGATTGAAAGCCGCATGCGCCACGCTTATTACCGGGCCGCGACCGTCACCCCTGAACGGGTCGCGGCGTATTCAGCGATGCTCAACGAACCTGACTGTCAGCGGGCGATTGCCGCCACGCTGAAGACTTTCGACCTGCGGCCTGTCGCTCGTCATCTCTCATCAGTCCATCAACCGGTGCTGATTGTTCAGGGCGCTCACGACAAAATCATTCCGCCGTCATCGAGTGAAGCGCTCGCCCGCGCCCTGCCGCACGCTGAACTGAAAATGCTGCCCTGCGGTCACGCGCCGCAGGAAGAATTGCCTGCCGAATTTGCGCAACTCGTCAACGTCTTTCTTGAACCGGTTCAGGCAGCGCATCCGGCTTCGCAGGCCGTGAGGTGAATTTGCGTTATGCCACGAAATGACCAGAACCCCGGCTTGTTTGCCGAACCCGAAGAGCGCACGCCAACCGCCCCGGTCATTGACAGCAGTGCGCCGCTCGCTGAACGAATGCGCCCGCGCACGCTTGATGAATACATCGGTCAGGAACATCTGCTCGGCGCGGGCAGACTGCTGCGCCGCCTCGTTGAAGAAGACCGCCTGACCTCGATGATTTTCTGGGGGCCGCCCGGCGCGGGCAAAACAACGCTCGCCCGCATCATTGCGGCGCGCACCTCATCAGATTTTGTCCCCTTCAGCGCGGTGACTTCAGGCATTAAGGAGATTCGCCAGGTGATGGACACTGCGGCCAGGACGCGCAGCGCATTCGGTCGCCGCACGGTGTTGTTTGTTGACGAAATTCACCGCTTCAACCGGGCGCAGCAGGATGCCTTTCTGCCTTATGTCGAAAACGGCACGATCATTCTGATTGGCGCGACGACTGAGAATCCTTCGTTTGAAATCAACTCGGCGCTGCTGTCCCGCCTGCGTGTGTTTGTGTTGAATCAACTGACGGCTGACGAAATCGCATTCATTCTGCGGCAGGCGCTCGCCGACGCTGAGCGTGGTCTGGCAAAGCTGAAAGTGGTGATCAGCGATGAGCAGTTGCATCGCCTGGCTGAATATTCAGGCGGCGATGCCCGCGCGGCGCTCAATGCGCTTGAACTCGCGGCGACATCGGCCAGAGTTGATGATCAGGATCAGCGCGTTGTCACCGATGAAGACCTGCGCGAAGCGTTGCAGCGGGCGGCGGCGCTGTATGACAAAGCGGGCGAGCAGCATTACAACCTGATTTCAGCCTTCATCAAATCCATGCGCAACTCTGATGCTGACGCGACGCTGTACTGGCTGGCGCGCATGATCGAAGGCGGCGAAGACCCGATGTTTATTGCCCGGCGCATCGTTCACCAGGCCGCAGAAGATGTGGGTCTGGCTGATCCGCAGGCGCTTGTCGTCGCCACTGCGGCAGCGAACGCGACACACCTGCTGGGCCTGCCCGAAGCTCGTCTGGCGCTGGCTGAAGCGGCGGTTTACCTGGCCCGTGCGCCGAAATCGAATGCTGTTTATATGGCTTATGAAGCCGCTGTCGAAGATGCCCGCGTCACCCAGGCTGAACCAGTTCCGCTGCACCTGCGCAATGCGCCGACAAAGCTGATGAAAGGTCTGGGCTACGGCAGGGATTACCAGTACGCGCACGATTTCGAGGCTGGCAAAGCTGAGATGGACTGCCTGCCGGAAAAGCTGAAGCAGCGGAAATATTTCAATTCTTCAGACTGAAGCAGCCTGTTTCGATGCCTGAAAAGAACAAGACCAGCTACCGTTGGACAACAGTAGCTGGTCTTGTTCTTTTCAGCTCATCAACTGATTACCACCGGCGAGAGCCGCCGTACTGGCGATAGCCCTGAGCATAGCCCTGCCGGAAGCCTTCACGATAGGCGCTGTTGCCGCTCCGGTAATGATCGGAGTTGTTCGGATTGAATGACCGGTGATCGCGGGCATCTTCCTGTCCCCGGTCGAGTCCGTCACGATAGCCGCGCTGTTCGTCACGGCTGTTGTAGCCGTAATTTCCGCCGTAGCGGCCATCATTGCCGTAATAACCACCATAAGGACGATTATTGTAACGATCATTCCAGCGATGATCTCTGCGTTCATCGCGCCGCTCGCGTCTTTCTTCACGGCGTTCGCGGCGTTCCTCGCGGCGTTCACGTCTTTCTTCCCAGCGGTCGTGATCCCAGTCACGGCTCTGCGCCTGAACCAGTGAACTGCCGGTCAGTCCTCCCGAAATTATCAGAGTTCCGGCAACGGCCAGTGACCACGCATATTTTTTCAACTTCTCGTAATTCATAGTTTCTCCTTCAGACTGTTCTCATTTCCAACCGGCACCATTTCCGCATTCAGTAAAAGCATTTTCCGGGCCAGAACAGCAACGCGAGGCGCAATCGCGCGCAAGCCCGTAAAAACAGGGCTTTCAGCGATAGTCAGCCTTTGATCGCGCTGGTGATGAGAAGTTGTAATACCCCGGATCGTGCAGGCAGGCAACAAAATGGAACACTGAACTGCTCAGGACAGCAGATTAAGCAGTGATCACTGGGGACAGATCAGAAGTTCGTAACCAGTGAACCGGTCTTTCAAGGCAGGCAAAGCATCTGCGCCCTGCACCAGCAGGGCCTTTGAAAGCGCCTCGCAGTCAGCCGCCGAAGGCCCTGCGGCTGCGGCTGCGGGAATCTGACTGACCGGCTGGCCATCGCGCGGGTCAATAATGTGGCCGTAAGTTTTTCCGTCCCTGCTGAAGGATTTGCCGTGAATGGCTGAAACGGAAAGAGCGCGATCAGTCAGTTCAATCATCAGCGGCTCATCATCAGCCGCAAAAGGCTGCTGTAAAGCCACGCGCCAGGGCTGACCATCAGGCTGCTGTCCCATCGCACAGACCGAACTTGTTCCGCCGTGCAGCAGCGCATTCGTGACGCCGTTTTCAGCCAGAATGTTCATCGCGCATTCGACCGCCCGGCCTTTGCCGTAACCGCCCAGATCAATCTCAACGCCGGGGCGATCAAAGCGCACTGAGAAATTATCTTCATCAAGTTCAAGGTGCTGCATGCCGGTCACGGCGCGGGCGGCGGCGAGTTCATCGGCGGATGGAATCTGTCCCCGGTCGCGCACAAAGCGCCAGGCGCGCATCAGCGGGCCGATGGTGATGTCAAAGGTTCCTGCGGTCAGCGCGTGCAGTTCGCGGCAGCGTTGCAGCAGCCCGAACAAACGCGGCTCAACCCTGACCGCCTGTTGAGCCGCGTGAGCATTGATCCAGCAGATTTCGCTGGCCGGATTGTAAAAGCTGAGCTGCGCTTCCAGTCGTTCGATTTCGCGCAACGCTTCCTCGCCTGCCGCGCGAAGGCGCACCGCATCTTCGCCGCATAAGAGCAACTCGAAGCGGGTCGCCATCGCGTGCAGTGAGAGTGACACGGGTTGCACAGTCGTTACACCATTCGGCGTTTCACCGGATCGAAATGCACCATCCGACCCTTGCGATAGGATTCTTCGGCCATTGAAACAATGGTCTGCACGCGAATCGCCAGTTCGATGTCGCAGCTTGGCGCGGTATTGGTGCGCAGCGCATCAATGTAATTCTTCTGGTGCTTGGCGTGCGTCTCGCCGGAATCAGGCGGAGTTTCGTCCTTCGCTTCGAGTTCTTCAACGTAAGGCCGTTCGGGCTGCACCTGCACCTTGCCGCCGCCAAACAGCAGGTTGCCTTTCTGCCCGCGAATGATGTCTTCGATGCCGCGTTCATTGACTGTCGCACCCGCGAGAACGAGCATCACGCCGCTCGGAAATTCAACCATCATCATCGTTGTGTCGGCCACTTCGCGCGGTTCGCCGCGTCCCTTGTCGGTGTGGCACAGGTCGCGCCCGATGCACGACACGCTCTTCGGATATTCATTCAACGCCATCGCCAGCATCAGCGGATGCAGGCGATGCGGCCACAGATCACCGATGATGCCGGTGCCGTAGTCCCAGTATTTGCGCCAGCGGTAATAGCGTTCGGCGCTGAAGGGGCGTTTCGGCGCCGCGCCGAGCCAGGACTTCCAGTCAATCGTCTGTTCGCTGGCTTCCTTTTCAATCTTGTAATTCCATTCGCCCTTCGGATTGTTGCGGCAATAGCTGCCCTGCGCCCAGAGCAACTGACCAAGCCTGCATTCCTTCACGATGTCGCGCGCCTTGTGCCATTTCGGATCGCTGCAACCGTGCGAGCCGACCTGCACGATGCGTTTGTAACGCTTCGCCGCATCGTACAGTTTGAATGCTTCATCCAGCGTGCGCGTCATCGGCTTTTCGACATAAACGTGCTTGCCCGCTTCCATCGCTTCAACTGCGATGCGCCCGTGCCAGTGGTCAGGCGTGGCGATGACGACCACATCAATATCCTTGTTGTCGAGAATGCGGCGGTAATCAGTGAAAATCTGATTGTCAGCGAGGCTACCCTTTTCTTTGGCTTCAAGGCGGCGTTTCTCGAACACGTCGCACGCGGCCACAACAGCGACATTTTCAGTGGCCGCGAAATCCCTGATGATCGTCAGGTGCTTGGCGCCCATGCCGCCGACGCCGATGAAGCCATAATTGATGCGGTCATTCGCGCCGATGACTTTGCCCTGCATGGTGGCGGCGCAGACGGTTTCGGCTTCACCCAGGGCGAGCGAACCGGCAACGATTCCGGCAGTGACGCCGGTTGATTTGATGAAGTCGCGTCGTGAGATGTCGTGATGATCTTTCATGATCCGGGCCTCCTTAAGCCTCTTTCAATTCAAATAATGACTTTTGCCAGGCAATGCGACTGCCGGACAGAATGGCTTCGTTGGCTTTGATGGCGATGACTGAAGCCTGATAAGCATCGAGCGGGCCGCACGCTGACTTTTCGCCTGCGCGAATGCTGCGGATGAAACTTTCAAAGGCGAGATGCAGCGCCGTGCGGGTGGGTTCAAGCGGGCCTTCCTTGCCTGGTTCCTTGCCTTCTTCAATCAGCTTGGTCGCATCGGCCACCATGCAGATGCCGGTTTCGTTATGCACCGATTCCTTGCGCGCATAGACTTCCCAGCCGAGCAGCGGCGAATCGGCCTCCTTCATCATCCAGCCGCGCCGTTCGCGCATCATCAGGCTGCTGTTGCTGCCCTGAAAGAGCGTGAATGAATCGCTGAAGGAACTCGCCAGCGTGGACGTGAACATGGCCCGCACGTTGTTCGGATATTCCAGAATGCACTGCACCGTGTCGGGCACATCGCGGTTGTCGTTCCAGTTGGTGATCGCGCCGAATCCGGTGGCGGCGACGGGCAGCGCCTTGAGATACCAGTTGATCAGGTCGAACTGATGAATGCCGTTTTCACCCGCGAGGCCGGTTGAGATTTTGCGGTTCAGCCGCCAGTTCAGTTCCTGTTCGCGCTCCGGTGTCGGAGCCACGCGCCGCCAGCTTTCTTTCTTGTTCCACTGCGCCGTGACGAGCGCGGTGTTGCCGAGCACGCCCGATCTGACGAATTGCAGAATGTGCTGGTAAAGCGCATTCGAGCGGCCCTGCAAGCCGCCCTGAAAGACCTGCTTTGAAGCGTTCTGCGCGGCGATGGCAACGGCCCTGGCCTCGTCAATCGTGGCGGCGAGCGGCGCTTCGCAATAAACGTGCTTGCCCGCCTGTAGTGCGGCCAGCACGATCTCTTTGTGCTGGTGCGTGGGCGTGGCGATGACGACCGCTTCGACCTCCGACGATTCCAGCAGCCTGCGATAATCGGGCAGGGCCGCCGCTTTCGGCGCTGCTTCCTGAGCTTTTTTCAGTGTTGGCGCCCAGGCGTCACAGATCGCGGTCACCCTGGCAAAAGGCTGTCTGGACAGGGTCGCCAGAATTTCGCGGCCCCACTGTCCCGCGCCGATGACTCCGAATTTGACGGGCGGGCCGCTCAGCGGCTCCTGCTGCACTGCCGCCAGGATTTCATCCTCAGCCAGCAAAATCACCAGCCCGGCAGCCGCTCCCTTGATAAATTCACGACGTCCTGATTTTTCGTTGTTCATTTCCCGCTCTTCTGGTTTGAAGGTTATGAAAAATTCCGCACAGGTGGAAAATTCCCTGGCCTGACGAAGACGAAGACCCACAATTCCTGCTGAACGAGGAAGTGAGCAAATGATATGCCTTGCAAAAGCGGGGATTATTATTCGGGACGTTCCTGCTGTGGCGCAGTGGCGGTGAAATCGCGCCCGAATCGCTGCGTGTACTGATCGAGCAGCGCGATGACGCGGCCATAGCTGGCCGAGCGCACGATCAGGCCGACGTGCCAGGGTTTGCTGACACGATAAACGATTTCAGCATCGTCATAGGCCGAAGTGTCGGGCCATTCCTGCCGCGCCAGCGAAACGGCCAGCCCGGCGTATTCCTGTCGTGTGGCAGGCAACTGGTATGGATGTTCAGCGTCAGCGGTTTCAATGCGCGCCCATTCGCGCCATAAATTGATGCCGGTAGCCGCTTCCAGCGTTTCAGCCGTGTAAGCGCCACCCGTGCGGGCGGCGACTTCGAGAAAATAGAAACGCCCGTCCACGCTGCTGCCAATGAATTCAGCGTGCGCCGCGCCCTGCGTGAGTCCGAGGCTGCTGAGCAGTTGCGCATTCAGCGCGAGCAGTTCCTTTCTTGGCGCGGCATCGTACCGGAGCGTGTGTGAAGTTGAAACGCCGCCGTGCTGTGTGACTTCAAGCGGCGCGACACCGTAACGATCCGCGCTCGCAAAAATCACGCGGCCACCCTGCACCAGCGAATCAACGTGATAAACCGTGCCCGGAATCCAGCGTTCAAGCAGGTAATAACCGGAGCGTTCGCGCGGCGAGGGGCGCGCGTCAAGCTGATCCTTTGCCCGCCAGACTTCTTCAGCGTCGGTGACTTTTCTGACGCCGATTGATGAGGCATCGGCGCGCGGCTTGATAATCCAGGGCGGCGGAATGCGTTCCATAAATTCACCGAGCGCCTGGTAATTGAGCAGGGAAACAAATTCAGGCTGCACGATGCCCGCGTGCTGCGCCTCGCCGCGCATCGCCAGCTTGTCGCGAAAGTAACGCGCTGTAGTGGCGCTCAGTCCGGGCAGGCACAGATGCTCACGAATGCGCGCCGCAGTGATGACATCAGATTCTTCAAGCGCGACGATCAGATCGGGCTGCTGTGAACGGGCCAAATCGCTGACGGCGTGCAGGTAAGTTTCAAGCTCAGCGCGATCAGGAACGGTGATGATTTCATCCAGACAATCGTGCGGCCAGTCGCCGTGCCGCAGTTTTTCTCTGGTCAGCAGCACAACGCGACAACCCTGCCGACGGCATTCACGAATGAATTCGCCGCCTTTGCAGTAACTCGCAATGCAGATGATGATCCGGGGCTGGCCTGATCTGCTGTTCATGCTGTGACTCTGTTCTGACGTTGATGCCGGATGTAATAGCAAATCATTTCACCACGAAGGAGAAGAGAGAAGATGAGAAAAGGTGAAAAGGAGAAGAGGTGACAAAGAACTTCTGAACCGCTGCTGCTGCATATCTCTTTTTCTCCGCTTCCCCTTTTCCCCTCTTCTCCTTTTCTCCTCTTCTCTCTTCGTGTTCTTCGTGCCCTTCGTGGTGAACAACGCTTAGTCGCGCAATGTTCTGAAGCGGTCGAAGGCTTCGCGTTCGAGTCTTTCACGATGCGCCGGATGGGCGATGGCAATCAGCGCCCGCGCCCGCTGTCGCAGGTTGCGGCCATAAAGTTCCGCAATGCCATATTCAGTCACGATGTAATGCACGTGCGCCCGCGTCGTGACGACGCCTGCGCCCTGTTTGAGAAATGAAACGATGCGCGATTCGCCGCGACTCGTCACTGACGGCAGCGCGATGACAGGTTTGCCGCCTTCTGACAATGATGCACCGCGAATGAAATCCATCTGCCCGCCCACGCCTGAATAAAGGCTCGTCCCGATGGAATCAGCGCAGACCTGCCCGGTCACATCAACTTCAATGGCGCTGTTGATGGCCGTGACTTTCTGATTGCGGCGAATCACCGACGCATCATTGACGTAAGCTGCATCGAGCATCACAAAGAACGGATTGTCATCAATGAAGTCATACAGCCGTCGTGTGCCAAGCACGAAACTGCCGACTACTTTGCCCGGATGCACGGCTTTGCGCTGCCCGTTGATGACGCCGCTTTCGATCAGTTCGATGATGCCGTCCGAAAACATTTCGGTATGCACGCCCAGGTCACGATGTTGTTTGAGCGCGGTCAGCACCGCATCGGGAATAGCTCCGATGCCCATTTGCAGCGTCGCGCCGTCTTCGATCAGGCTGGCGCAGTTGCGGCCAATCGCCAGTTCGATGCCGGTCAGACGGTGCGGCGCGACTTCGGGCAGCGGCTCATTGACTTCAACGGCGTAATTGATCTGATTGACGTGAATCAGCCCGTCGCCATGCGTGCGCGGCATCTGCGGATTGATTTGTGCAATGACGAATTCAGCCGTCTGAACCGCCGCGCGTGAGACATCAATCGAAACTCCGAGCGAGCAGTAACCATGACGGTCAGGCGGCGAAACCTGAATCAGCGCGACATTGAGCGGCAGAATGCGTTTGCGAAACAACGCCGGAACTTCGCTGAGAAAAACCGGAATGTAATCGGCCTCGCCCGTCATTACGGCGCTGCGCACGTTGGCGCCGATGAACATGACATTGGTGCGAAAGCTCGCGGCATATTCCGGCGACACATAAGGGGCCGCGCCTTCGGTGTGCAGGTGCACGATTTCAACGTCGCGCAATTCCGGCGCGCGGGCGGTCATTGCGCCGATCAACTGTTGCGGTGCAGCGGCGACACTGTGAATAAAGACGCGATCACCTGACTTGATGACCGCGACGGCTTCGGCGGCAGATACAAATTTCATCATCTGGCGAATCATTCAATCATGCGCCCGCGCTCTCACAGAGCGCGGGCCGTTCAAAGCTGAAATCATTCAATCATTACTGTGACGCTGAACTTATGCAGCGCTGCGCTCATAGGGAACGTAATGCGGCGTCCACATTCTGGCGGCAATCCGCTCCTCAAGTTCAGCCTGCGTGGTTTCAGGCGCGAGTCCGGCGCGCTGCGCTTCGATGGCAACGGCCAGCGCCACGCGGCGCGACACTTCGCGGACGTTTTCAAGCGGCGGATACAGCGGCGCTGACTGATCGTTCAGCGCCGGAGCAAATTCACTCAGCACCCGCGCTGCTGCGACGAACATTTCATTGGTGACGCGCCGCGACTGTGCCGCAATCACGCCCAGTCCGACGCCGGGGAAGATGAACGAATTGTTGCACTGCCCGATGCGAATGCTGCGCCCGTTGTATTCGACCGGCGCGAACGGGCTGCCCGTGCCAACAAGCGCGCGGCCTTCAGTCAACGCGATCAGATCAGCCGGAACGGCTTCTGATTTTGAAGTCGGATTTGACAGCGGAAAGATGACCGGGCGCGCAGTGTAGCGGGCCATTTCGCGGACGATCTCTTCAGTAAATGCGCCCGGCTGCGCTGACGTGCCGATCAGCACGCTCGGATGCACGTTGCTGACCACGTCCTGAAGCGTGATGCGGTCAGGCTGAAGCTGATTCCATCCGGCCAGCCGCTCAACCGGCTGCGCATATTTCTGCTTGAATGATTCCAGCTCCGTGCGTTCGGTGTGAACCAGCCCGTGACTGTCAATCAGCCAGATGGCTGAACGGGCCTGCGCTGCCGTTACGCCTTCGCTCATCATCGCACTCACAATCTGATCGCTGATGCCGGTGGCTGATGAACCTGCGCCCAGAATGACGACGCGCTGATCACTCAGGCGTTCGCCTTTGACTTTCATCGCGGCCAGCAATCCGGCCAGCGTCACTGCGCCGGTGCCCTGAATGTCGTCATTGAACGTGCAGAGGCGGTCGCGGTAACGCTCCAGCAGTCGCGGCGCATTGTTCTTTGAAAAGTCTTCCCATTGCAGCAGCACGTTCGGAAAGCGGCGCATCACGGCCTGCACAAAGGCTTCGATGAGGTCATCGTAATCCTGCCCGCGCACGCGTTCGTGCCGCCAGCCCATATAAAGCGGGTCATTGAGCAGTTCCTGATTGTTCGTGCCGACATCGAGCAGAATCGGCAGCGTCGTTGCCGGATGAATGCCCGCGCACAGCGTATACAGCGACAGCTTGCCAACCGGAATGCCCATCCCGCCCACGCCCAGATCGCCCAGTCCCAGAATGCGTTCGCCATCAGTTACGACAATCACTGCGACATCCTTAACCGGCGAATGACTGAGAATCTGATCCAGCCGTTTGTGGTGCGGGTACGCCACATACAAACCACGCGGGCGACGGAACAGATGGCTGTATTTCTGACAGCCGAGGCCGACCGTCGGCGTGTAAATGATCGGCATCATCTCGGTGATGTGCGCGTGCAGCAACTGATAAAAGAGCGTTTCATTGCGATCCTGTAACGACACCAGAAAGATGTACCGCTCAAGGTCGCTTTCCTTGCGCCGGTAATTTTCATAAGTGCGCGCCAGTTGTTCGTCCACGGTCGAAGCGTGATAAGGCAGCAGTCCGAGCAGTTCGAACTGAGTGCGTTCTTCATCTGAAAAGGCGCTGCCCTTGTTGAGCAGCGGGCTTTCCAGCAGTTCCTGACCGGTCAGTGAAACATCCAGATGTTCAGTTTGTTTGAGGGGAGTCGAAACCATAATTGCGCCTCTTTGAGTAATGAATAAATCTCAGCCTGAGCCGACTGTGCCGGATGATGAGAACCATCAGCCGCTCAGTCCGATGCTGAGTGCAATTGGCATTCCTGCGCCGGGCAGGCCGAAAGCGGCAGATCAGATGAAATGGAAGGGAAATATTGCGCTTGCGGTGTGGGGATTTACGCAACGAACAAGAGCGCCGTCAGACCGATGTGGTTCTGGCCGCAGGGCAGGGCAGAAATTCGCCAGGCAGGTGAGCCGCTTCAGTCGGCGGCTCGTTCGACTTTGAAATGATCGGGAACTTCGTGATTCAGAAAGCCCGTTCCTGCGCATTCAGGGCAGCGGGCCTCACCCGTTCCATGGCATTTGTGGCAGCTTTCATCAAGCAGGCTCAAATCAGGCTCGCGCCCGCTGCCGCCGCAGTGTTCACAATGAATCATTCCGGTTCCTTCGCAATTGGCACAGGTCTCTTTCATCGCAGTTCCTTTCTCACTGTCTCACAAAATCAACCATCAGGCATTCAGCAGGCAAGCCCGGTGCCGCATTCGTGGTGAATGCTCGTCCGCTCCCTCACGGTCGCGGTACCGTCACGAATGCTCGCCCGCTCTCTGAGAGTCGCAGTACTGTCACGAATGATCACCCGCTTTCTTAAAGTCGCGGTACTGTCACGAACTTCCGAAACTCAGCGGGCGCGGTATTCCCAGTGCCAGGGTTCGTAAAAGTAAGGATGGAAACCAAAGCGCGAGGCATTTCTGACCAGCCACTGATAGACCGGCGTGCTGACCTGCCGGGCGCGGTTCTCGTCTCTGGTGCTGACCGGTTCGCCGCCGACATACAGATCAAGCGCGCGTCCGGTGAAATGCGGGCTGTTGACGGCCAGACCGGCGCGGCCTGAGTTCGGACTTTGCGCCCGCAGCCGCGCCTGATAAGCAGGTGAGCGATAAGCCGAAATGATTTTCAGGTATTCGTGATCGTTCAGGTTCAGCGTGCGGTCAGCCGCTGCTGCCGCGAGCAGGCGCTGGTAGGCGGCCCAGGCTTCACGGTCAACGTAACGCAGTTCAGCCGGTCGCGCCGGATCGTAGAAAGCCGAACCGGGAGCCTGTAGCAGTTGCTCGGCTGGTGGCGCGCCGCTGCCTCTGAGCCGCTGTGACTGAAAGGTGCTGACCATTTTCATCCACGTTTCCTGATCGAGTACACCGGCGGCGTTCAGTCCGGCTGACTGCTGCCAGCGGGCCAGCGCCTCCGCAAATTCGCGGCTGTCCGGCTCTCTGTCAGTCCCGATCAGTTGCGCGATCAGCGGCACGTAAAGCGCCCATCCGCGCTGCGCTTTGCCGCCGAAAAACCAGTTGAGTTCCTGCATCAGCCGCAGGTTTTCGCTGACTGCCGCATCGGCAACTGCCAGCGAATCCGCAGATGAAACTGATGAAACCGGAATGTGTGTGACCGGCGCGCTGCGGCCCGCAGCAACCGGAAACAGAAACAGGGAGGCTGTGACGAACGCAGCACTACGAAGTGCGAAAGAATGTCTGACTTTCATTGAAGCTCTGAATTTGAAATCTGAAATAACTGAACTGCCCGGCGGGCCGCCGAAGATGGTAAAGCTTTACCGCCGGGGTGTGCAAGCGGGGCCTGGCGGCTGATGGTGAGATGGCGGCTTCAGAGACAGCGCAAAATAAAACATCCGGCAATGTCCCCCACATTGCCGGACGTCAGATGCCGTTGCCATTGCCGGAAACAGTCAGGCACTGTTACGCGCGCGAGCAACGGCACATCGGAGAGCGAATTATTCGGTGATTGCGCTTCAGGCGGCGATGCTGACCGCTGGCCTGAGCGGGCGCGCAATCAGCACCGGACACGGCGACTGGCGCAGCACGCGGTCGGCATTTGACCCGAACAGCGCGCGCATCGAAAAGCCCGCGCCGTGAACGCCCATGCAGATCAGATCAATTTTCTGTTCCTCGGCACAGGCCAGAATTTCGCGGTACGGCTGGCCGATTCTGATCGTGTGCGACACGCGACACCACAACCGCGCTTCATCAGGCACTGACTGCCGCAGCAGCCGCGCTGCGCGCTGAAAGTCACGTTCGAGTTCAAGCGGGAAGCCTGAGAGCGCCGGAACCAGCGGCACCGGCATGACGTGAATCACATGCAGTTCAGCCTGATATTCCTGCGCCAGCGTCAGCGCGTAATTGAGCGCCAGTTCTGAATCGTTTGAGAAATCGTGCGCCACCAGAATCCGGCGCAGATCAATTTCACCTGAAGTCAGCCCGACCCATTCCTGTTCGTGCGGATGTGTGACCAGCACCGGGCAGGGCGCGGTGCGGCAGATGGCTTCAGCCGTCGAACCAAGCAGCGCCGCCGCCACCGGACGCCGCCGCGAACGCATAATGATCAGATCAATCCGGCGTTCGGCGGCCAGTTTCGGAATCTCGATTTCAGGATCGCCATCAACCAGGATGCTTTCACAGTTGTCCGGCGGGCAATGCAGCACACCGGTATGTGATCTGAGCGCCGTCTCAACCCGCTTTCTGAAATTTTCGCGGGCGACATCAGTGGTCAGCGGTGTCCCGGCGCAATAACAGACCAGCAGATGGGCGTCATAAGTGCGAGCCAGGGCGACAGCATAACGCAACGCCGCATCAGACTCAGGTGAGAGATCGGTCGGACAAAGGATGCGTTCAATCTTAATCATAGGGTTCACCTCGCCCTCCTGAAAAAAATCCATCAATCATAATCGGAGCGTCTGCAACGAGTGTGCCTCAGTCTGAACAGGTCATTAATCAGGTGAGTTGCCGGTGAGTGCGAAAAATAACCTGCGGCTGAGTGGGAAAATTCCCCGCCCGGCAGCGGAATTTCAAATTCTGAGAAAAACCGGCTCGCCCTGGCCGGGTTCCATTTCCCGCAACCCGTCAAAAAGGTGTAAGCTTGGGGTCATTCACTTCCCGTAAATTGAAACTCCTCTTAAGCAGTACATTGCTCAGGCCCGCAGCCTGAACGGCGGAACGCTGAAGAACTGTCATGACCAGAGAAACAGTCAGAGCCATCGGATGGGGAACTGTAGTGACCGGCGTGCTGGCCGCATTGATTATTTTCGGCTCGCGCAATCTGGCGCACTTCGATGCTGCGCTGGTCGGCTACACCTTTGCCGTTCTCTTTGCCGCCTTCGGCATCACTTATCGTTACGCCATGTGGTTGCAGCGGCCTCCGACGGCGCTTTACTGGAAGCGCGGCTGGCAGGTCTTTTTCAGCCCGAAGTATGTGGCGCGCAACATCGCGAAGTGGTTTGATCGCGTGACGCGCGAAATTGCGCTCAACGATTTCATCTTCCGGCGCGGACGCTCGCGCTGGGGCGCGCACTGGCTGATTATGTGGGGCTGCGTTATTGCCATTGCGATTACCTTTCCGCTCGTGTTCGGCTGGATTCATTTTGAATCATTGCCCGGCAACACGGACTGGTATCGCACCTGGGTTTTCGGCTTTCCGACGATGGCCTTTCCGATTCATTCGATCACCGGCTTTCTGATCTTTCACGGGCTGGTGTGGGCTTCGATTCTGGTCATTGCCGGAGTGATGCTGGCGATGCGTCGCCGCATGCGCGATCACGGCGCGGCGGCGGTGCAGCAGTTTGCCGAAGACTTTCTGCCGCTGATTCTGCTGTTTGCGATCAGCGCGACCGGCCTGATGCTGACGGTGAGTTATACCTGGATGAAGGGATACGCTTATGACTTTCTCGCCATCCTGCACGCCATCACCGTGATCTTCACGCTGCTCTGGCTGCCGTTTGGCAAGTTCTTTCACATCTTTCAGCGACCCGCGCAGCTTGGCGTCGGTTTTTATAAAGATGTTGGCGCGCGCGAGCAGCAGGCGCACTGTCGCCGCTGCGGTCAGGCTTACGCCTCACTGATGCAGGTTGAAGACCTGATCGAAGTCGAAAGAAAACTCGGCTTTCGTTACGAACTCGGCAACGAAGCCGGACACTATCAGCGCATCTGTCCGCCCTGCCGCCGCGCGATGCTCGCGCTTGCGCAGGGCCGACTGTGGCACGGATCATCAACAGATCTGTGATCCGCGCCTGTAATCTGCGATCTGCAAATTGAAATCTGAAATTGTATGGCTGGCTTACCTGACGAACTCAGCGACATTACCAGACACTTTGGCCCGCATCTGGCCTTCAGCGAAGGCATGCGGCTTGAAACCGGCATCGAGCCTGACAAAGTAGTCAAAACACACTGCTGCTTCTGCGGTCAGCAGTGCGGCATTCAGCTCAAGGTCAAAGACAACGTTGTTATCGGCTTTGAACCCTGGGAGGATTTTCCCTTCAGTCGCGGGATGCTCTGCCCGAAAGGCGTCAAGCGTTATTTGCAGGGCGCGCATCCTGATCGGCTGCTGACTGCACTTGAGCGTGACCCGGCGGCAGATGGCGGCTTTCGTTCGCTTCCTTATGACCAGGCGATCAGTCGCGTTGCATCAGAGATCGAGCGCATTCAGTCCACGTATGGCAACGATGCCTTTGCGCTGCTGAGCGGCGCGAGTCTGACAATTGAAAAAGCCTATCTGATGGGCAAATTCGCGCGCGTGGCGTTGAAGACCGCCAACATTGATTACAACGGGCGGCTGTGCATGGTCAGCGCCGGAGCAGGGAACAAGAAGGCCTTCGGCGTTGATCGCGCCGCCAATCCCTGGTCGGACATTCTCAGGGCAGAAGTCGTCTGGATCAGCGGCGCAAATGTGGCCGAGTGCGCGCCGATTACGACGAACTATGTCTGGCAGGCGCGTGAAAACGGCGCAAAGATCATCGTCGTTGACCCGCGCATTACGCCGGTGGCGCGCACCTGCGACCTGTTTCTGCCGATCAAGCCGGGGCGCGACGTGGCGCTTTTCAACGGCATCCTGCACCTGATGATCGAACACGACTGGCTCGATCACGATTTCATCAACAACCACACGGCTGATTTCGACAAGGTGGCCGAACACGTGAGAGCGTGGACGCCGCAGCGCACGGCTGAAGTCACGGGCATTTCAGAAAAGGCGATTCGCCGCGCTGCTGAAATGTGGGGCACGGCGAAAACTTCGTTTCTGATGCACGCGCGCGGCATCGAACATCATGCGCACGGCGTCCAGAACGTGCTTGGCGCGATCAACATCGTGCTGGCGTCGGGCCGCATCGGGCGCGAATATTGCGGTTACGCGACGATCACCGGCCAGGGCAACGGCCAGGGCGGACGCGAACACGGCCAGAAATGCGATCAGTTGCCCGGCGCGCGCGACATCACCAATCCCGAACAGCGCGCTTACATCGCGCAGGTCTGGGGCATTGATGAAAAGGAGATGCCCGGCGCGGGCGTGGATGCTTACGAAATCTTCCGCAAGGTTGAGCGCGGCGAAATCAAAGGGCTGCTCTCGCTCTGCTTCAATCCGAAAGTCTCGCTGCCCGATAACCATTACATCGCGCGCATGCTCGACAAACTGGAGTTTTATGCAGTGATTGATTTCTTTCTCAATGAAAGCGCCTATCACGCTGACATTGTGCTGCCCGGTTCATTGCACGAAGAGGACGAGGGCATCGTCACGCAGATCGAAGGCCGCGTCATCAAGATCAACAAGGCCGTTGACCCGCCCGGCGAAGCGCGCCAGGACTGGCGCATCATTCAGGACATTGCGAAGCGCCTGAACCGCGAACGCGGCTTTACGTTCACCGAACCGCGTGAAATTCTGGATGAACTGCGCGTCGCCTCAAAAGGCGGCATCGCTGATTATTACGGTATCACTTATGAAAAGATCGAACGTCAGGGCGGCGTTTTCTGGCCGTGTTACAGCGAAGATCACCCCGGCACGCCGCGCCTGTTCGAGCCGGGTTCGTGGAATCCGATTGCCAAGGGCGCGGGCCGTTTTTACTTCCACGATGGCCGGGCGCGCTTCAACGTCGCGCTCTACACACCGCCGACTGAAGATGTGGATGAAGAGTATCCGCTGATGCTGACGACCGGGCGCGTCATCAGCCAGTTTTTATCAGGCACACAGACGCGCCGCATCGGCCCGCTGGTCAGGCAGTATCCTGAGCCGCGCATCGAAGTGCATCCGCAACTGGCCGAAAAGCTCGGCATCAGGGACGGCGACTGGGCAACGGCGGAAACGCGGCGCGGCCAGATCACTTTGCAGGCGCAGGTCGTGACGACGATCAGGCCCGATACGATTTTCATTCCTTATCACTGGCCCGGCAGAAAGAGCGCCAACCAGTTGACCATCGCGGCGCAGGATCCGATTTCAAAAATCCCCGAATACAAGGTCTGCGCGGTGCGTTTGAGAAAAGCGACCGACAGCGAAATGCGGCAGAACGAAAACAGCGCGTGAAAGACGCATTCTCCCTTCTCCATTCTTAATTCCCCATTATTCTGCAAAGCCTCGGACGTTCAGACAGTGCGCTGCAAATAATGGAGAAGGGAGAATGGAGAATGAACGTGTGATTCGTGAACTGCTGAATCTGAGAGTGGAGAGGGTATGGCTGTTCCGGCACAGATGGAATTTTTCATTGATCCCAACCGCTGCATCGGCTGTCAGTCGTGCGTGCAGGCGTGCAGCGAATGCGACACGCACAAGGGACACCCGATGATTCATCTCGAATATGTTGATCGCACGCATTCAGTGCAGACCACACCGGTCATCTGCATGCACTGCGATCAGCCGACGTGCGCCGAAGTCTGTCCGGCGGATGCGATCAAGCGCACGGGGGACGGCGTGGTGCAATCGGCGCGCAAGCCGCGCTGCATTGCGTGCAGCAACTGCGTGCTGGCCTGCCCGTTCGGTGTGCCGAAGATGCAGACGGAATTCAATCTGATGATGAAATGCGATATGTGTTACGACCGCACTTCAGCCGGAAAGAAACCAATGTGCGCGACGGTTTGCCCAAGCCAGGCGCTCTTTTTCGGCACGCGCGATGAAATCGAACGCCTGCGCCCGCGTTCAGCGCCCGTCAATCGCTTTCAGTTCGGCGCGCAGACGATTACGACCAAGGTCAGTATGATGACGCCGCGCGTCGGGCAGGCCGAATACATTGATGTCACAGCGGCGATGGATGAGCAGTACATCGGCAAAGAGATTACATTCAACATTCTGATGGATGGTTTGTACGAAGGGGAACAGCAATGACTGAACGTGAACAGATCACCATTCCGCCCGATGGCCGCCCGCTGCCGGAGCAGCCGAAGTGGCGGCGGGATTTTCCGATTGACTGGCCGCAGGATCATTACGTGGCGCGGCGCGATTTCACGAAGTTCATGGTGCTGACGAGCTTCGCTTTCGTCTTCGGGCAGTTCTGGATCGTCGTGCAGAACTTTCTGCGCGAGCGACGCGGGCAGTTACCGATGAAGCTGATCACGCAGTTGAGTGATGTGCCGGTCGGCAGGTCGGTGCTGTTCAATTATCCCGAAGCGCACGATTCGTGCATTCTGGTCAGAACCGGCGAAAACAGCTTCGTCGCCTTCAGTCAGAAATGCACACACCTGTCGTGCGCCGTCGTGCCGCAGCCTGAAAACAAACGCTTCTTCTGCCCGTGTCACGAAGGCGCATTCGATCTGGAATCGGGCCGCCCGATTGCGGGGCCGCCGCGCCGCCCGCTGCCGCGCATCAGTCTGGAAGTTCGCAACGGCGCGATTTACGCCACCGGCGTGGAGGCGAGCACGGTATGAAAAAGCCATTTACCCGCGAACAGAAGATGACGATTGTGTACGGCATTCTGTGCATCGTGCTGGTCATCGTCGTGCTGCAGTTATGGCTGCTCGTCGCAACGATGAATGCTTACCTCGGCGGTGATTATTCGGTGGTGTGGCCGGCGGCGCTTTTCAGTCTGGTCTGCTTCGGCCTCAACGTCGGGCTGCTCTGGTATCTGTACGCGATGGATCGGAGATAAGCATGGACAAGTCAACGAACAATGCTGTCACAGGCAACACGCTGCAACTTGTGCTGGCGACCGGGGCGTTTGCGATCTGCTTTGCCGTTTTCGGTTCAGTCTCAGCGATGATGCCGATTCTGAAAAAGAACCTCAGCCTTGATCCGGTGCAGGTGAGCATTGCGCTGGCGATTCCGGTGCTGCTTGGCAGTCTGGGACGCATTCCGCTTGGGATGCTGACGGATCGTTTCGGCGGGCGGCTGATCTTTTCGATTGTCATGGCCTGCTCGATCATTCCGGCGTTTCTGATGGGCTTTGTCGGCAGCTACTGGCAACTGGTGCTGTGCGGCTTTTTCATCGGCATTGCGCTGGCGAGCTTTTCAGTTGGCGTCGGGTTCGTGAGCGGCTGGTATCCGCCTGCAAGGCAGGGCTTCGCGCTTGGCGTTTACGGCGCAGGCAACATCGGGCAGTCGCTCGCGGCTTTCGGTTCGCCGGTGCTGGCGGCGGCGCTGGGCTTCAAGTGGGGCTTCTGGACGTTCGGCTGTCTGCTGCTGGTGTGGCTCGTGCTGTTTCTGCTCAGGGCTGACAACGCGCCGCGCCGCGCACCTGCCAAATCACTGGGCGACATTATGAAGCCGTTGCGCGATGGCAAAAGCTGGGTGCTGAGTCTCTATTACTTTCTGACCTTCGGCGGTTTTGTGGCGATGGCGATTTACCTGCCGATCTTTCTGACCGAGCTTTTCAAACTGACGCCGCGTGATGCCGGATTCAGAACGGCGGGCTTTGTCGTGCTGGCGACGCTGATGCGTCCGGTTGGCGGGATGCTGGCTGACAGGATTGGCGGGCGCAGGATTCTGCTGTGGGTCTTTCCGATTACGGCGGCGATGGCGATTTTTATGGCCTGTCCGAGCATTGTGACCTTCACGATTGGCGCGCTCGGAATGGCGGCGGTGATCGGACTCGGCAATGGCGCGGTTTTCAAATTAGTGCCGGAATACTTTCCGCAATCGGTGGGCGCGGTGACGGGGCTGGTCGGCGCGGCGGGCGGTCTGGGCGGTTTCTTCCCGCCACTTGTGCTGGGCGCGGTCAGGCAGGCGACCGGAGCCTTTACGTGGGGCTTTATCTTTCTGGCTGTCTTTGCGGTGGTTTGTCTGATCGTGGCGCGCCGGACTGGCAGCACGCCTGTGACGGGGCAGCCGCAAATGGTCAAAGTGGCGTAATGGCTGAGTGTGGTCTGCGGCTTGCTTGCACAAAATCGCAGTCGTTGCAGATGATTTGAAAAGGAGCAGTAAAAATGAATAAATCTTTGGCAAAGCTGAGCGTCACGCTGCTGATTCTGTTTTTCGTCCTCGTCACCGTTGCGCCTCCGGCCCAGGCGCAACGAAGGTCGCACAGAAAACGTCCGAGCAAAACCAAACACATCGCGGTCGGAACTGCCGCCGGAGCTGTTGGCGGCGCGCTGATCGGCGGGCGCAAGGGCGCGCTGATCGGAGCCGGTGCAGGTGCAGGCACGGGTTATATGGTTTACAGACACAAGAAACGTCGCGCCCGCCATTGAAGATGAGTTTTGAAATTCAACACAGCACAGACCACAGATGACACGGATGCGGCGGATTAAAGCGGATCAGCCTTAATCCGCCGCATCCGTGTCATCTGTGGTCTATGATGCACTGAAAAAACAACTCACCGCATTCAGAATCTGAACGCCTCGTTAATCTTCTTCATTCTCATCAGTCCTGCCGACATCTTTGACCTTTCTGATCACCAGGTCATAACCAAAGCCGAGCCGCAGCAGATAATCGAACAGTTTCTTTGTCTCTTCGCGGGTCTGCGGTCGGCCCCTGAGTCGGATTCTTTTGGCGATGGCTTTGTCTATCAGTTCCTCTTCGCTGCGTTCGGCATAGACCTCATCAAGCGCCTGTTCGGCGGCCTGTGATGAAACCTTTTTGCGGTGCAGGTCGCGGCGCAGGCGGGTGCGGCCCAGCGGTTTGGTGGTCAGTTTTGAAGTGGCGTAACTGGCGGCAAACTGTTCGTCGTTGAGATAGCCGAGTTCCTTCAGCCGGTTGATGACGCGGTCAACAATCTCAGCTTCAGCCCAGGCTTTTTCGAGCAGTCGTTCGCGCAGCACGGCTTCGCTGCGCGGTTTGGCGGCGAGCAGGCGAAAGGCGCGGGCCAGCGTCTTTTCATACGGCGTTTGTTCCATGAACGTATCGTGAAACGCGCGCCTGGCTCAGGTCAAGCAGGGATGGGTTACTTCTGCACGACGCGCCGCAGGTGGCTGGCCGCGACAGGCTGTTTCGGCTGCGGCTGACTGTGTTGTGCCTCGGAACTGGAACTGATGCCCTGCACGTGCAGCTTGAATTCATCAGCATTCGACGCGCCGTGCAGCGCTTCTTCGTAATTGATGAGGTTCTGCGAGTAAAGATCGTAAAGCGACTGGTCGAAGGTCTGCATGCTGTATTGCGAGCGGCCCTGCGCGATGGCGTCGCGGATGTAGCGGGTCTTTTCGGGATTGATAATGCAGTCGCGGATGTAAGGTGTTGACACCAGCACCTCGACCGCCGGAACGCGCGCTTTGCCATCCAGCCCGCGAATGAGCCGCTGTGAAATCACGGCTTTCAGCACGCTGGCGAGTTGCAGGCGAATGCCCTGCTGTTCGTGCGGCGGAAAAATTGAAACGACGCGCTGAATGGTTTCAGTCGCGTCAATCGTGTGCAGCGTCGAAAGCACCAGATGGCCGGTTTCAGCCGCTGTCAGCGCGGTGGCGATGGTTTCGTGATCGCGCATTTCGCCGACCAGAATCACATCCGGATCCTGGCGCAGCGCGCCGCGCAGGGCGGCCCCGAAGCTGACGGCGTCAACTTCGATTTCGCGCTGCGTGATGAATGACCGCTTGTCGCGGTGCAGAAATTCAATCGGGTCTTCGATGGTGATGATGTGGCCGCCGCGCGTTGAATTGATGTATTCGATGATGGCTGCCAGGGAGGTTGATTTGCCTGAGCCGGTCGTGCCGGTGACGAGTACCAGCCCGCGCCGCTCTTCGGCAATCCCTTCGATCACTTTCGGCAGGCGCAGTTCAGCGACCGTTTTGACGAGCGTCGGAATCACGCGAATCACCAGCCCGACGCTGCCGCGCTGCTGAAAGATGTTGCAGCGAAAACGGCCCAGACCCGGCACGCCGTAAGACACATCAATTTCGGCATTCTCCTTGAACCGCTGTTTCTGGCGATTGGACATAATCGTGAAGGCCAGCGTCAGCGTGTCTTCCTGAGTCAGGCGCGGCCAGTCCATGACGGGTTTCATTTCGCCGGAAACGCGGATGAACGGGTAAACTCCGGCTTTGAGATGCAAATCCGAAGCGCCTTCGCGGCAGGCAATCGCCAGCAGTTCGTCAATATTCGGCATACGATCAAATGTCCTGAAACCAGGGCTGAAGGCTGAAAAAACGGTCAGGGCTTTTGTGCCGGGGTTGAAGGAAGGGCCTGAAAACGGCGCGAATCTAGCACGGGCGCGAAAGAGGTGTCAATAAAGTATTCCAGGGTCAATGCCGTCACCTGGGTACGCACGCTTCCAGCGTGCTGTGCTTCGCAGAAATAACAACGCTTCCAGGCACAGCACGCTGGAAGCGTGCGTACCCAGGTGACGGCATTGACCCTGAAAGTATTCCGGCGTTGTTGCGCGCCTGTTTCTTCTGGTTTGTAATACGCCGGATGAAACCGATCCTGCTGCTTCAGAATCCATCGGGAATGGAACAACTCATCAGTCTGTTTTCAACGCGGGTCGTGCTGGTGCCGCTGGCGGCGCTGGTGCTGGCGTGGGCGTTGCACCTGGCAATTGGCCGGTTCAGGCGGCGCGCGCTGAAACAGTTCGGTCTGGAAAAGGAAAGCACTGACCGTGCGCCTTCGGTCAGGCGGCTCGTGATTGACTGGAGCGCAAAGGCGCTGCGCACGGGCGTCTGGCTGGCGCTGCTGATTTTCATTCTCAACCTGCTGCGCGAAAGCGCGCCTGATCGTGACAAGCTGCTGATTGTTTTGCGCGAGGCCAATGAATTTCTGGTCAGAACGGGCATTCCGGCCATGCTGATTATCGTGGTCACGATCTTTCTGATGCGCTTCACGTCGGCGCTGATCAGAACGGGCTTTGAACTGTTCGAGCAGCGTCTGACCGGACAGAACACAGCGGCAGTCAGGCGGCGGGCGCACACGCTGTCATCAATTTCACGCGGCGTCGTGCAGGCCGTGATTATGTTCATCGGCACGCTGGTGCTGCTCGCGCAGATCGGCGTCAGCATCACGCCGATTCTGGCGAGCGCAGGCATTGTCGGCATCGCCGTCGGCTTCGGCGCGCAGAGTCTGGTCAAGGATATTTTCGCGGGCTTCCTGATTCTGCTCGAAGAACAGTACGACGTGGGCGATGCCATCAAAATTGGCGAAACGACCGGCACAGTCGAACACCTGACGCTGCGCGTCACGCGCATTCGCAGCCTTGACGGAGCCTTGACGACGATTCCGAACGGCAGCATCACGACGGTCTCGAATCTGTCGCGGGACTGGTCACGCGCCGTGCTGGATGTCGAGATTGATTACAGCGCCGACATTGACCGCGCCATGCAGGTGATGCTTGCGACCGCCGCGCAGTTCCGACAGGAGCGATCCGATGAGATCACCGAAGATCCGGTGATGCTCGGCGTTGACAAGGCCACCGGCGCGGGCGTTACGCTGCGAATGACGGTCAGAACCGCTCCGGCAAAGCAGGCTGAAATCGCGCGCGAACTGCGTCGCCGCATCAAACTGGCTTTCGACCGCGAAGGCATCAGAGTTCCTGCCGGGCCGCCATTATCCGGCCACGAACCCGCAACTCCACCGAGGCACCCATGAACAATCAGCAACTCGCACAATTTGCCGGACAGCAGTATCTGAACCTTGAAAGCCTGCGCAAAAACGGTCAGGCCGTTCGCACGCCGCTGTGGTTTGCCGAAGAGAACGGAGTGTTTTTCATCTACACGCTCTCTGATGCGTGGAAGGTGAAACGCATTCGCAACAACCCGCACGTGCGAATTGCACCGTGTGATATGCGCGGCAATGTGAAAGGCGAATGGGCAGACGGCGAAGCGCGGATTCTCGATGCCGCCGAAGCTGAACACGGTCAGGAACTGCTGCGACAGAAGTACGGCTGGATGAAACGGGTCGGTGAACTCGTCAATCGCTTTCGCAAAAACCGACAGCACACCATTATCGCCATCAGACCGCGCTGAAGAAGCGTCAGAAATGGAACACGGATGAAACTGATGCAGCGGATTGAAGCTGATCTGATCCGCCTTGATCCGTCGCATCAGTTCAATCCGTGTTCTATTCTTTCAAAGACAAATGGAACACGGATGAAACTGATGTGGCGGATCACTGCTGATTGATCTGGTTTGATTCGTCACGATCTGTTGTCTCGGCGTTCCATTCCTCTTAACTTGAACTGCTTCAAATCGAATGGAAATCCAGAAAATGTTATCCGATATAAATTCCCGCTGATCCCTTCTCATCGTGCTGTCCTGCTGAATTCCTCTGCCGAAAAATAAATCCCGTATCTGCAAATCCTTCCGCGCGGCCTGAAGCTGCGGGCATAAGCCTTGCGCTTTCGTCAGGGCCGCCAGGCATCCATTTACCCTGTAGCGTTTCACTTTTGCTGAAAGCACGGGCTGTCACGATGAGTCCGTCAGGGCGACGTGTGCGCCCTGACATTCAATGGGAGGTGTATATGAAAAAGGCACTGTCACAATGTTGTCGCTTCAGGCTTTTGCTCTGTCTGCTGCTGCTTGCGACAACCGCATTTGGCCAGGATCTGGCTACCAAAGGTTCAATCGGAGGCCGCGTGGTTGATTCAACCGGGGCCGCCATTCCCAATGCCAAAGTCACCGTCACCGGCGCGACCGGCGAACGTTCGGTGACAGCGAATGAAACCGGCGATTTTGAAGTCATCAACCTGACACCCGGCAATTACAGCATCAAAGCTGAACAGGCCGGGTTCAAAAAAACCACGGTTCCGAACGTCGAAGTCTTTGTCGGCAAAGTCTCGGCGCTGCGCCTGACGCTTGAGGCAGGCAATGTGACCGAAGTCATCGAAGTCTCGGCGGGCACGGCGACGGTTGATACCACCAGCACGGCCATTGGTTCGAATCTCAACGATCAGCTTTACCAGAATCTGCCGCTTCAGCGCAGCGTGACGAGCCTGTTTTATCTGGCTCCGGGCGCGACTGACAGCCTGCTTGGCGGGGCGGCGAATCCTTCGATTTCCGGCGGTTCCGCGCTCGACAATCTTTATATTGCCGATGGCGTCAACATCACTGATTCAGCCTTCGGCGGACTTGGAGTTTTTTCGCGTTCATACGGTACGCTCGGCGTGGGCATCAACACTTCGTACATCAAGGAAGTGCAGGTCAAGACCGGCGGCTTCGAGCCGCAGTACGGACAGTCGCAGGGCGGCATCGTCAACATCATTACCAAATCAGGCACGAACGAATATCACGGTTCGATTTACGGCTACGCTTCGCCAAAATCATTTGAAGCCGAACGCCGCCAGCCCGATGACCTGCGCATCAACAAATACGGCAAGCTGCTGCACGATGAAAACTATGATGTCGGCGCAGATTTCGGCGGGCCTGTCCCTGGTCTGAGGGACAAAATGTTTTTCTTCGGCTCATTCAATCCGACGGTGCGGCGCGAACTCGTGCGCGGCGCTGACGGTTCGGGACTGAAAACGCTGCTCGGTGACACGGCGCGTCGTTACCGCACGCTCAATTACGCATTCAAGCTCGATTACAACCTGCGCCCGACGCACCAGTTCAACTTTTCGATTTTCGGTGATCCGACCGAAACCAATATCGCGCCGTTCAGAACGGTGAATATTGATAATCTGACTTCGAACAGCAAACTCGAACTCGGCACGCGCAACATTGCGGCGCGTTACAACGGTTCGCTCAGTCCGACGTGGACAGTGAGCAGTTCGTTCAGCGTGGGCCGCAACACGTTTGACGAAACGGGCTACGCCAATTTCAACCGCATCATTGACCGCACCAATCCGGTGCGCGGCAACTTCACGGCCATCGGACTGGGCTTTGTCGAGCCGACCGAAAGCAACACTTACCGCGCCACGTTCGACACAGCGAAGCAGTTTTCATTTGCCGGAACGCACACCGTCGGGCTGGGCTATCAGTTCCAGCGTTCGCTCTATTCAGGCACGCGCGACCGCAGCGGGCCGAAATATGCAATCCCCGCAACCAATGCTGACGGCACTTCAATCGTCGCGCTCGGCGGCAGCCTGGCGGCGGCGGCCATTGGTCAGCAGGTCAATGCCGACTGGTCGCTGCGCACGGCTGGCGCGGGCTGCACGCTCTGCCCGCTGATGAATGTGCCGGGCGTGGGCGACGTGAGAGTTTACCTGCGGCAGGATCGCGGCGAATTTGGTCTGACTTCATTCGACACAAAGGGCAACTATCACGCGGCCTATTTGCAGGACACGTGGAAGGTGAATCGTTTCGTGACCGTGCTGGCCGGAGTGCGGCACGAACAGGAGCGCGTGATTGGCAGCAAGGGGCCGGATGGTAACCGGCTGGCTTACAGCTTCACGGGGCAGTGGGCGCCGCGCGTGGGCGTCACGGTTGATCCGTTCGGCAAGGGAACGACGAAGTTCTATTACAACTTCGGTCGCTTCTTTGAATTTCTGCCGCTCGATATGGCCGAGCGTTCGCTGTCAACCGAACTCGATTTCAGAAGCGGTCGCTTTGCGCCCGATTACATTATTGATGCGAGCGGCAATCGTCGTGTGAAGCTCAACCAGTTCGGCACGGTCACGCCGGTCGTTGATGCCGCGCATCTGCTGACTGGTGCGGCAGGCGGCACCGGCGCAGGGCTGACGCTGTCGGCTCCGGCGACCAATCCGATTCTGCCGGGCACGAAACTCGGTTATGCCGATGAACACGTCTTCGGTTTCGAGCAGCAGTTGCCGGGCAATATGGTGGTGTCGGTGCGTTACATTGATCGTCGCCTGCAACGCATCATCGAAGACGCCGCGCTCGTGTCGCTCGAATCGGCGGCGCTCTTTGGCCAGGCCTATTTCATCGGCAACATCAACTCGAAACTCGATGCGGCAGTCAATCCGATTGGTTTCAAATACACCGGCTCGGTGCTGCCGTCGCAGTGCGATCCGACGCTGGATGTCAAAGGCGTGACCGATCTGTTTGGCAACAATCTGGGCAACATCTGTTACGCGGCGCTCGGCAAGAACGGCCAGCCTGCGGGCAACATCGGCCCCGACGGTGTGCCGGATGGTTTCCCTGATCCGATTCACAAATACCGCGCCGTTGAAATCGAACTGAACAAGCGGTTCTCGAACAACTGGCAACTGCTGACCAACTGGCGCATTGCGAAACTGACGGGCAACTTTGAAGGCCACTTCCGCAATGACAACAATCAGACCGATCCGGGCATCAGCTCGCTCTTTGATTTCGTCAGCGGCGATTTCGATCTGCTCAAGGATCAGTTTGCCGTCGGCCCGCTCAACACTGATCGTCGTCACGTCGTCAATCTGTACGGCAGTTACGCCTTCAGTCGGCAGGGCTGGGCAAGCCGACTTAAAGGGCTGAACCTGGGCGCGGGCATTCATATGGAATCGGGTGTGCCGCTCAGCGAGTATTACGGCAATCCGGCCTATCTGAACAAAGGCGAAATCCCGGTTGGCGGGCGCGGCAAACTGGGCCGCTCGCCGTTTTACACCCGGCTTGACCTGCACCTTGATTATCCCTGGCAGTTGAGTGAAAAAGCGAAATTCACCTTTGTCGCTGACTTCTTCAACGTCACCAACACGCAGCGTGTGCTGCTGCCCGATCAGTTGCGCGAAAGCACTTCGGGACAACTCAATCCTGATTTCGGCAAGCCGTTCGCTGACAACACTGTTCTGCGAACCGGCTACCGCCCGCCGTTCAATATGCGGCTCGGCGTCAGGTTTGAATTCTGAAAACGGAACCGGGAAGCAATGGCGTGAAGTCAGGGCTGGTTGAAAGGAACCCGGATCACCCCCGTAGCAGCGTTCATTCGTTGATTTTGAATAGTCGCAGCCTTCAGGGCAGAACGAATGAATTCGTTACTACGGGGTGCGGCCTGGTTCCACCAGGGCTTTCTGACTTCAGGACATTGGCCTGAAAAGCCGATGTTACGGGGAGGGGCGCAATGCCTCTCCCCTTTGTTTCATTTTCGCTGTGACCTTTAATGGAGCAGGGCTGATGCGCTTGCACAGGCTTTACGCAATCCTGATCGTGTTCATTCTGACTGCCGGAGTCCCGGCTGGCTCGTCGGCGTTTCACTCGCCACCAATTCCGGGCGAAATCACGGGGCAGGTGCGATTCGCTGACAGCCGCGCTCCGGCAGAGCATATTCTTGTCCGGCTCGAAGCCTTCAGCGGCGGCTTTATCGCGCAGACGCAGACCGACCGCAGCGGCAAGTTCAGATTTCCAGGCCTGGCACTGTCGCTTTATCTCGTGGTCATCAGGCATCCGGGTTTTATCGAAGTGCGGCAGCAGGTTGATCTGCAAACTTCGCCTTCAGCGAATCTGTCTATTCAGTTGATGCCGGAAAAGCGCGATGAGCCGCCTGCCGCAGCCACGACGACTGAACTGCTTGATGCCGCGATTCCGGCTGAAGCGCGCCGGGAATTTGAAAAAGGCCGCGATGCGCTGATGCAGCACGGCAAAGTGAAGGAAGGCATCGGGCATCTGGAAAAGGCCGTGAGCCTTGATCCTGATTTTGTCGAAGCGCAACTGCTGCTTGGCACGGCGCTGATGGATGCGCAGCAATGGGAACAGGCTGAGCGCGCACTGCGTCGCGTGCTGGAAATCAGGCCGCGCACGGCTCCGGCCCTGTTTGCCCTGGGCGCGGTTTACCTGCATCAGACGCATTACCGGGAGGCCGAAAAAACGCTTCAGGAAGGACTGCAAATCGAGCCTGATTCGTGGCAGGGCCATTTCACGCTGGGCCGTGTTTATTATGCGACGGGCGATCTGGCGAAGGCGGGGCCGCAGGCCGGGCGGGCCATTCAGTTGAAGCCCGATTTTGCCGATGCTCACCTGCTGGCCGGGAACATCCTGCTGCGTGCGCGGCGGCCTGAAAATGCGCTGCCGATGTTTGAGGCTTATCTGCGCCTTGCGCCGAAAGGCGCTTTCGCCGCGCAGACACGCGAAGTCATCGAAAAGATCAAACGCGCCCTGGCTGAAAAAAAGCGCTGATCGTTTTGCGCTCCCGTACCAGGATCAAATCATTTCCCTGGGTACGCACGCTGCCAGCGTGCCGGGCTGCGGGCAGTTGTTGTGTCCGCGAAATACAGCACGCTGGCAGCGTGCGTACCCAGGGAAATGATTTGACCCTGCCCACGTACATTCATTGTCCCGCTGTGCTTCGCCGCGCTGCGGGTTTTCGTGTATATTCGCGGCGATGACACAGACACATACCCCTGTCACTCCGAAAGATGCCGCCGCGATGGTGTTGTTGCGCAACCCCGATGACCCGCAGGTTTACTGGGTCAGGCGTTCGCTGGCGCTGAAATTCATGGGCGGCTGGCACGCCTTTCCCGGCGGTCAGCGCGACGCGGGCGATTACGAAGTGCGCGTCCTCAACTGCGATGATGCCGAGGCCGCCGCGATGCGCGCCTGCGTGGTGCGCGAAGTCTTTGAGGAAACCGGCGCGCTCATTGCTCGCGGAGTTGAAAAGCTGACGGCGAAACAGGTCGCCGCGCTGCGCGAAGAGTTTGCCGCAGGCACGATCAGCTTTGCCGCGCTGCTCGAACGCGAAGGCCTGACGCCTGACGCCGCCTTGCTGACTGAACTGCCGCGTTACGTCACGCCGCCGACGATGCCGCGCCGCTACAATACGTTTTTCTTTTCGGCGTGGCTGCCCGCAGGCCAGGAAACCGGGATGACTTCGGGTGAACTGCACAGCGGCGAATGGCTGCGCCCGCGTGAAGCACTCAATAAATGGAAGTGCGGCGAAACGCTGATTGCCACGCCGATTTTGGATGTCATCAAAGCCCTGAATGAAAACATCGCAGGCTTTGCCGAACGGCTGCACCTGATTCCGCAGCACGAACGCGATGCTCACCAGCGCGTCGAACTGCGCTCAGGCTTTCTGCTCTGCTCATTGCGCGCGCCGACGCTGCCGCCCGCCACGCACACCAACTGCTTCATCGTTGGCGGCGATGAATTTGTCGTGATTGATCCCGGCTCGCCGTACCCCGAAGAGCAGCAGAAACTCGATGACCTGCTCGACCTGCTGCTAATCGAAGGCCGCAGCTTCCGCGAAATCATCATCACGCACCTGCACCCTGACCACACAGGCGGCGTGAATCACCTCGCTGAACGTTACAACGTTCCGGTTGCCGCGCATCGCCTGACCGCTGAAGCCATCGCTGACACGATTCGCGTTGATCGCCTGATCAATGACAATGAAATCATCGAACTCAAAGGCCGCGAACTCTATCCCGGCGAAAGCTGGCGATTGCGTGCGTTGTGGTCGCCCGGCCACGCGCGCGGCCATCTGAGCTTTTACGAGGAAAATTCAGGCAGCCTGATTACCGGCGATTGCGTCGTCGGGATGGGCACGGTCGTCATCGCCCCGCCCGAAGGCAACATGACCGAATACCTGACCTCGCTGCATCGTTACCTCGAACTGCCGCGCCTGACGGCATTATTCCCCGCGCACGGCCCCGTGCTGGCCGACACCCGCGCAAAAATTGAGGAATACATCCAGCACCGTTACGAACGCGAAGCCCACATCCTCGCCGCCCTGAGCGCTGATGAGCCGCATACCATTCCCGCCATCGTCAAAACCGTCTACACCGACGTTCCCGAAGCGCTGCACAAACTGGCCGAACTCTCGGTGCTGGCGCATCTGGAAAAGCTCGAAGGCGAAGGCCGGGTGCGGCGCAGCGATGATGGATTCACAATCCTGATGACCACATAATCTGTCCGCCTGACTTCACAGCAATCAGCGCAATTCCAGATGGCCTGACCACAGTCTGTTTTGCAACCATGGTAGACTTGTCCTGTCTTATCTGCGACAGGAGGTGAACAGATGAATCCTACTCTCGAATACACTGCGCCTGATGCGCTGGTGCTGCATCTCGGCCCGGTCGTGCAGCGAATGACTGACGACGAGTTCTTTGAGTTCTGTCAGAAGCATCCTGATCTGCGCATCGAACGCACAAAGGAAGGAGACCTGGTCATTATGCCGCCCACCGGAGGAGAAACCGGACACCGCAACTTCAGCTTGATTGTTGATTTTGGAAACTGGGCTGAGAAAGACAACACCGGACTTGGCTTCGATTCATCCACTGTTTTCCGGTTGCCGAACGGTGCAGAACGTTCACCTGATGTGGCCTGGGTGCGGCGTGAACGGTGGGAAGCGCTGACCGCCGGGCAGCGCAAAAAGTTTCCGCCGCTGTGTCCTGATTTTGTGATTGAACTGCGCTCCGACACTGACCGGCTGCGCCCGTTGCAGGAGAAGATGGAAGAGTACATTGAAAATGGCGCGCAGTCCGGCTGGCTGATTGATCCGCTGGAAAGAAAGGTCTGGATTTATCGCCCGAACAGCAGCGTTGAGTGCCTCGACCATCCGGCGACGGTGAGCGGCGAGCCTGAACTGCCCGGCTTTGTCCTGCCGCTTGATCGCATCTGGCGCTGAATCACTGTTCTGCCTGGCCAGCATTGAAACTCAGCCTGATGGCTGCGCCTTCATCAGCTCTCTGACCCGCTCCAGATCCTCCGGCGTATCAACTCCGGGCGAGCGGTGCGCCACCTTCACCACTTTGATTTGACAGCCGTGTTCCAGCACGCGCAGTTGTTCGAGCGATTCGGTGCGTTCGAGCGGCGTTGATTCCCACCCGGCATACTTCAGCAGAAAGTCACGACGATAAACATACAGCCCGGTGTGTTTGGCGAAACGCGCCAGCAGTTCGGGGCGGGCGCGCAGGGCGGCTTCCGGTGAGCCGTAAGCGAGTGCTTCGGCGCGGGGGAAGGGAATCGGAGAGCGCGAAAAATATAAGGCGAAACCGGCGGGATCGGTGACGACTTTGACGACATTCGGGTTGAGCAGGTCTTCAACTGATTCAATCGGCTCGCACGTCGTCGCCATCACGATTGAATCATCCGCGAGGAGCGGAGCAATGGCCGCTTCAATTGTTGCAGGCGCAATCAGCGGTTCGTCGCCCTGCACGTTGACGATGATTTCAGCATCGAGTTGCGCGGCAACTTCGGCCAGGCGGTCGGTGCCTGAAACGTGATCGGGCGAAGTCATCACGGCTTCTGCGCCCGCTGATTGCACGGCCTGCAGCACGCGTTCGTCATCGGTGGCGACAATGACGCGACTGATTGAGGACACTTCTCTGGCGCGTGCGACGACGTGCAGAATCATCGGGCGTCCGGCAATCTCAACGAGCGGTTTGCCCGGCAGGCGCGTTGAAGCGTAACGAGCAGGAATGATGGCAGTGATTCGCTGGTTCATAAATTTCCCTGAGCAGGTGATTCATCAGGAAGAGAGGTGACGGAACAGACGGAATGAACGGAACACACGAAACAATCTCTGAACGCATTTCTGAAATTTCGTGTGTTCCGTTCATTCCGTCTGTTCCGTCAGCTCTCTTCTTTGCGGCTCAGGGATTATGGCACACGGCGGATGGTTTGCGGATCGGCGCGCAGGAAAAGCTGACTGCCTTCCCTGACGACCTGGCCGGTGATGGTGACGGGTTCAGCGACGAAATCGAGGATGTCCTGATTGACGGGCTGACCTGAAGCGGAAACAAGCAGCAGCGAAGCCGTGCTGCCCGCGGCATCGTGCACAATCAGCATCGGCGGAATGCCGCCGCTGATGCACCGCACGGCGCATTCACGATGAACTTTGGTATTGCCCGGATTCATCACGCCTGCCCAGCATTTGCTGTCCACGATTTCACCCGTGAGTGTCTGCGTGCCGAAATCCTCAATCGCTGACTGTGCGGCAGGCGCAGCTTTTATTGCAGCCACTGAACCGGGCGTGACTTCAATCATCATCAGGCGGTCGCGGTAAATCAGCGTGCCGCGCAGTCTGACCGGCTGGTGGTCGAATCCGGCCAGTTCCTGCCCGGCTCCGTGCTTGCCTGCGCCAACCAGCGTGTAGCGGGTCTGCTGACCGGTGATGAGCGCGGGATACGGCTGCAATCTGAGCGTGCCTTCAAACTGTCGTTCGTGACCGAATTCAAAAAACGCCGCCGGAAAGCGATGCTGCCCGAAGACCAGCACCACAGCCGTCGCCGTCGCAATCAGCAGCAGCGCCACAATCACGCGGCGCACGAACGCCGTCAGTCGTGAAGGCATCTGCGGCAGGTAGCCAACATAAAATTCTTCGTGCTCACGTTCAGTCATAACGAAGCCTCAGGAAGAGAGATGACGGAACAGACGGAAATAACGAAACAGACGGAAATACATCTGAGGCTTTCAATATCTTCTCTGTCTCTTCCGTTATTTCCGTCTGTTCCGTCATCTCTCTTCATCACTCATCATTCATCATTCATCGTTCATCTTTCACATTCGCCGGTTCAGTGTATGTGCCTGGCGGCAGCGGTTTCGGGTCAACGAGTACGCGGCCACTGACGACTCTGACTCTGAAGGTCGGAACCTTTTCGGTAAATGGCGGCGGCGATGCGCCTGTTTCGGGGCGATACTGGTAGCCGTGCCAGGGACAGGTCACGCAGCCGTCAATGATGCGGCCTTCGCCCAGCGGGCCGTTCTGATGCTGGCAGACATTGGAAATGGCCGACACTTTGCCGTCGTATTTGAAGATCGCCACGCGCTCGCCTGCGATGGTGGCAATGCAGGCGCGATTGTTCGGAATTTCATTCACCGAACAGGCATCAATCAGGCCGTCATCATTTCTTTGCGTCAGCAGTTCATCAGTGCTGCGTTCGCGGTGCGCGGCCAGCAGGTGCAGCGTCAGCACCGCGATCATTCCTGCGCCGAGTGCGACGGCGAGAACCGGGTTCGTTTCGCTTTGCAGCACACCGAGCATGACGTGTGCAATCAGCAGCCCGTAAGCAAAGTAGACCAGCATGTGCAGCCGCTTCCACACCGGCGCAGTCAGGTTGTTGAGCCAGAAATCATGGCTGGTCGCGGCCATCAGAAACAGAATCAGCAGCGCGGCGAGGCCGAGCGGCTGAAACGGAAAATTCGCAAGGCTCGCATAACGTGTGTTGCTGATGAGCACGCTGACCAGCGGATTGACATCGCCGAGCGCGTGAAACTGAAAAATTGCAAAACCGCCGTGCGCCAGTCCCAGGACGAAGGTTGTGACGCCGAGGTGACGACGGTTATAAAGCAGCGGCAGAAAGCGCGCATTCAGACGACACAGCGGCCCGATGCACAAAACGATGTGCAGCAGCAGCAGCGCGCAGGTGCCGAAGCCGCGAATCAGCAGCGTTTCAATCGTGGCGTTCGGATGCACGATGGCGCCAAGTCCGACAAAGCAGCCCAGGTAAAGCGCGATGCCTGAGATCATCAGCAGATCGTAAATTCGCTTCTGCCGGTTCCAGCTTACGGCGGCATAAGTGTGACTCATGGCTTTGCTCCTCCTGGCGTGAGCCACGTTTCGGGCAGGTGACTCGCGGGCGGGACGGACTGGCGAAACAGCAGCCCGGCGATGAACAGCATCAGCAGCGCAATGGCCAGCAGCGGAATGATCCGGCGATGAAATTGTCTGAGCGGGCGAATCATCGCTGTGCCTCCTGTGCTGCGCGGCGATGCGCGTTCTGTTCCTGCGGCAAACGTCCTGCCATCCAGCGTCGCACCAGCACCGGCCACAGCGCCATTGCGCCCGGCGCAATCAGCACACGAAAGCCGACACCCGCGCCTCTGGTCGCCGGGTCAAAGCGACCGATGCCGACCGTCACAAACAGCAGCGCAAAGACTGCGCCGATGATGAAATATGCGGTGATGATTCCGATGATCCATTGTGCCAGCAGCATTGCCCAGCCTCCCGGTTGGATTGTAAGAATGATTACATCCGGTCTGGCAGGCGGTTTATTCCCGGCTGGCGAATAATCAGGAAGGCAGGTGAATCAGTACCGTAAGCGTCAGCGACCGGAGGCTTTCAGCGCAGGCCGCTCACCTGGTCGCTGACGCTCAACAGCCTGAAGTCAGGGCGTCGTGGTGGAACCGGGCCGCACCCCCGTAGTAACGAATTTATTCGTTCTGTTTTGAGCCACGCAGTTGCGGAAGCAGAACGAATAAATTCGTTACTACGGGGCGATGCGAGTTCCTTTCCAGCAGGCTTAACTTAACGCCATTGTGCTGACGCTCCCGGCGCTGATCCCGGTTTATGCGTTGATGAAGCGTTCGATGGTCTGTTTCAGCACTGCCGCGAAGGCGAGGCCGTAATCAGGATGGCTGCCGCGCGACATCCCAAGCCAGGGATTCATGACCGTGCAGCGCAGCACCTTGATTTTGCCGACTTCGGCAAACTGCTCCGGCGCAATGCCGAGCGCGCTGAGGTGTTCTGCCATGCTGTTCTTTCCGTCAGCGGTGGGCAGGCCGTACTGAGCGAACATCAGTTCGGTGCTGGAGATGATGAAATTGTGCTGCTGAATGACGCTTTCGGGCGTGAATTTCAACTGATCGTAAATCGCCTGGTTCAGGCGGTTCATCTCTGTCAGGTCGGAGTTGTCGCGGCGATTGACGACGAAGCAGAAGATGTTGCCATCGGGCGGATAAGTCAGAATGCGCAGCAGAATGCCCTGGCGCGCCAGTTCCGGCGACAGTTCGCGGCCAATGCGGTAACACAGCGCCTGCGTGCTTTGAATGCTTTTCCCGATCAGCAGGCCGTAACCGCTCTGATTGAGCGGCACGATGCGATGCGCAAACCAGCTTGCCGCCGCTGATGCGCCCGGCTTTGAGCCTTCCAGAATGTGCCTGCCGATAAAGGGCCGCTGGCGGTCTTCCTCACCGTGAAAGATGTACGGCGCTTCGGTCGAAACCAGATCGCGGACGTTTTCGTGACGAAAGACAATCGTGCCGCAGGGGTACGGAATGTAACCGAGCTTGTGCGGGTCAATCGTCACCGAATCGGCGTGATGCACCGCGCTGTAACTTTCAAAGATTTCATCCGATGGCCAGGTCTGCGTCAGTTCTCTGATCGAACTCGGCGTCGTGACCGGCTGATTATTCGCATCATAAAAAAGCGTTCTGACATAACCGCCCCACGCCGCGTCGCAGTGCAGATGAAAGGTCAGACCCTGGCGGCGCATTTCGGTGCGCAGTTCGACGACTTTGTGAAGCTGATCAATCGCGCCCTCTTCAGTCGTGCCGAGCACTGACACGACGGCCAGCACCGGAATGTGTTCGCGCGCGCAACGCTGCAACCGCTCGCCGAGCGAATCAATATCCAAGCGGAAGTGCCTGTCCACCGGCACCATTTCAATCTGCTGCTTGCCGATTCCGAGCGCCTCCACGACTTTCTGCATCGAGTAATGCGCCGTCGCCGGAATCAGCATAATGCCGGAACTGACCGGGTCGTTTTTCAGTTCGGCAAAGAATCGCTGAATGCCTTTGCCTGACATTGAATGCGCAGCCAGTTCCTGATCAATCTGCCTGCCGATCTGCACGCGCGTCAGATCGGGGCGACGCTGCGCGTAAGCCTCGCACAATTTTGCACGCAGTCCGAGCGCCTCGTCAGCATCCAGATTGCACAATCGCCAGTTGCTTTTTTCAGTGACCAGATCGAGCACTTCGCCGGTCGGCGCAGTGAACATGATTTCAGCCAGACCCAGCGCCCGCGCCGCATCTCGCGCGGCGAGCGGCAGGAATTTCAGGTTCCGCGCCACCCACAACGCTTCAAAATTCGCAATCGTGCCGCCCGAAGTGATGTGGCCCCAGGTCTCGCCCGTGTAACCCATCAGTCGCGCCAGTTGCCGCGCCACTTCCAGTTCATAAAAGGTGGTGATCGGCGAGGCTTCGAGGCTGACGTTATTCGGATTGTGCAGCATCGCCGCAAAATAAGCGGCAATCGCAGGCAGCAGTTGTTCGCCCGTCATGTGACCGATGTAACGCGGGCTGTAAAACGGAATGTCGCGCTTGAGATTGGCCAGCAGGTTGAGAAATTCCTGCTGAATCAGCGCCAGTGAATCCTGAAATTCATCATCGCGGCGGGCTTTTTCAGTGATGATGATTTCATCTTCGGGGTGAAAGTTGCGCCGCCAGAAAACACAGTCGCGCAACGCTTCGAGGATCAGCCGTTCCAGAATGTCAGCGTTCTCGGCTTTGGGGCCAAGAAACCAGGAATAAAGCTTTGTATCTTCCATAAAGTGCCTGTCCGAAAACTGCCTGTTGCCGGAATTCCGCGCAGCGCGCACAACCCGACAGTAAAAGACTGCGCGATTTTCATCAGGGCAGGCGGCAGCGGCTGGATGAAAACTGCGGATAATTGCGCATTCAGTCAGCCTGAGCCTGAAATTTCGCGCAGCCTTTGACTGATCGGCAAATCCCGTTCCGGCGCGACAGAATCAGAGCCGCAGACACTGAGACAGAATTTACAGGATTGACCAGATTCAGGATTGTTCCTCCTCTTCCTCTGTGCCTCTATGCCAGTCTCTGTTCCGCCCTCTGTCGTCTTCGGCCTCAGGTTCCTCTTCTTCCTCTGTGCCTCTGCGCCTCTGCGTGAAACTTAATCTCACGCAGAGGCGCAGAGCACGCAGAGAAAGAAGAGAAGAAAGAGAGGAGAAAAGTCTGGTGAACTGGCCCTGAGAGCCTGGGGTTAGTCAGATGATTTTGGCGGCCAGGGAAGGAAGGCGCTGGTGCGGCGCGTGTAAGCTTCGTAATCGGGGCGGGATTTTTTCAGCGACCTTTCAAGCAGCGCCACGCCGGAAACTTTCAGCAGCAGGATGTTCATCACCATCGGTGAAATCACCGTGCGCCAGCCGCCCGGCGTCGCCAGCGCCATCAGAAACAGGCCCCACCAGACCAGCGCATCCCCAAAATAGTTCGGATGCCGCGTGTAACGCCACAACCCGCGATCCATTACCCGGCCCTTGTTTGCCGGGTCGGATTTGAACCGCGCCAGTTGCCAGTCACCGACGCTTTCAAACGTCAGCCCGACAACCCACAGCAGCGCGCCGCTCAGATCAAACCACGTCAGATGCGCGGGCAATGCTGAAGCCTGCGCCGCCTGCACCGGCAGCGAGATAATCCAGATCAGCACGCCCTGAAAACCAAACACCAGAAACAGGCTGACCAGCGCAAAGTTGCTGATGCGCCGCCGCATCGCCTGGTAACGATAATCTTCGCCTTTGCCGTGATTGCGCCAGAACAGATAACCCGCCAGCCGCACACCCCAGATCGTCACCAGCGTTGTCACGAGCATCCGGCGCGGCCCGTAACCATTCACGTTCAGCAGGCAGAACCACGCGATGATGACAAAGCCGCATCCCCAGAAAATATCCACGATGCTCGCGTCCTTCAGCGCCAGGCTGAGCAGCCAGAGCAGAAAGAGCAGAGCCATGATGATGATGAATGTGGTCAGCAGCGGCATCGGCAGTGAGCGCAGCAATGACTGTGGTTGAATAACTGTATTTGAATAACTGTGATTGATTGAACTGGTACGCCTGGCATCTTCGATGATGAGTACCGCGCAGTCAATCAGGCGCGCGGCTTTCGGCCATCTTTCATTAGAAAATGCCTGCGAGGATGAAAAAATTGACACTCCATTTAACGCTACAGTAGTATCCGCGCACCGAATCAAACTTGCACTGCTCCGGTTTTTATTGAGCCAACATGTCTGCTGCAGCCGTGAAATTGCTGGTGTCATCTTTGCCGGGGCGGCGCTGCCTGTGGCTGCTGATTTTTATTGTCGTCGGCTGCATCTCCTGCACGCCCGGCTATCGCCCGCAAATTCCCTCGCGTCCGACTCTCAGCGAAACCGAACTGAGCGATATGGCTTACGAGGCCATCGGTCATCGCACCGGAGCGATAATCGTCGTTGACCCGCGTTATGGCCGCGTCATCAAACGTGTCAGTCGCGGCACTGATGCGCAGTTTGCCTCTTCACCCTTTGGCCTGGCGCAGATTGTGACGGCTTATGCTGCGCTTGATGCAGGTCTGATTGATGACCGCACGCTGCTGTCCTGTCGCCAGGGCGGGCCGATTGATGTGACTGCGGCGCTCGCGCATTCCTGCCCTGAATTTTTTGCTGAACTGAGTCGTCGCATCACCCCGGCACAATTCACCCGCGCTGCCGCTGTGGTCGGGTTCACTTATTTCGGCATCGAATCGCCGACTTACGATCAGACGCTGATTCGTCCGATTCCGGCAAAGCTGCCTGAACAATTCACCGCCGCAACCTTTGCCGCCCTTGCCGTGAAAGGCGAGGGAATGGAAGCGCGTGAACTGCATTTCGCGCAACTGGCCTCATCGCTGGCGAGCGGAGTGACTGCTTCAGAACGATTTGCCGCTTACATTATGGCCAGCGCCAGAGTCGTTGCGCCGCCGGTTGTGCCCTTCAATCAGCGCGCCCTGTCGGTCGTCAGACGCGGCCTGCTCAAAGCCGTTGAGGAAGGCGAAGCCGGAGCCGCCGCCTACCCCGCGAAAAAAGTTGCGGGAAAGACTGGCAGCGGCAACGGCCAGGCTGTTTTCATTTCTTACGCCCCCGCTACTGACCCCGAAATCGCGCTGGTCGTTTATCTGAAGGATGCTGCCGGTAAGGATGCCGCTGAGGTGGCCGGAAAGTTTTACGAGTTCTGGTTCAGGCAGAAGTGAAAACGGCAATTCATTTTCAGCTTCGTGAAAACAAACCGCCGTTGAATTACTGCTGTGAAACTGATGGGCCTGCCGCGACTCGAACGCGGGACCTGCTGCTTAGGAGGCAGCCGCTCTATCCACCTGAGCTACAGGCCCGAAATCAGGACTGGTATTTTAGCAGTGAGAAGACATCATAACCAGCCAGCTTTTCGCGTCCGTTCAGAAATTCCAGTTCGACCACGAAAGCCAGACCCGCCACTTTGCCGCCCAGTTTTTCGACCAGTTTGACGACTGCGCCAGCCGTGCCGCCGGTCGCCAGCAGGTCGTCAACAATCAGCACATTGTGACCGTTGCCCACTGCGTCACGATGAATTTCCAGCGTGTCGGTGCCGTATTCCAGTTCGTAGCTGCAGCTTTCGACCGCCGCAGGCAGCTTCTTCGGCTTGCGCACGGGAACGAACCCGGCTCCGAGGTGATAAGCCATCGCGGGCGCAAAAATAAAGCCGCGTGATTCGATGCCGATGACCGAATCAATTTTCTGGCCGCTGAAACGCTCGGTCATGCGGTTGATGACAATCTGCAGCCCGCGCGCTTCCTTGAGCAGCGTCGTGATGTCGTAAAAAAGAATGCCCGGTTTGGGAAAGTCAGGAACTTCGCGGATCAGTTTTCTGAGTTCGATCTCTTCCGGGGTCGGCGTCACGGGGATTGACATTAGTTATCTTTCTCCTGAATCAGAGGCTGCCAGTCGGCAGTTTATGAAAGCTCAGTGGTCAATTCTGAAATCGCGGAACAATCCTGTCACCGCGATGTCGGTTTCATCAATGCTGGTCACGACAGCCAGGCGCGGCCCGGTGGCCAGTTCGTTTTTGAATTCGTCCATGGCGTCGCGTTCACCTTCAGCGATGACTTCCACGCGACCATCGGGCAGGTTTCTGACCGTGCCGAGCATCTGATGCCGGGCCGCCGCGCGCAGTGCAAAGAAACGATACCCGACGCCCTGCACATCGCCATCAATGATAAAACGCCTCGCCACCAGCATAACCAGAACAACGTGAAAGACAAAGCCAGGCAGTCAGCCATCGGCCTTTGAAGAGCCGGAATGCGCGGATTTACTTTTCGCTTCCGGCAAGTGGCGGACTCTAGCAGGATTCGCTGGCTTCGACAAGCAACGGGCAGGCAGAAAACTTCAGGCGGTTTGATGGCAGACTGATTGACAGCTTCAGCCACGATATGCAGAAATCCGGCAGGACTGACTTTTCAGCAGACAAAGGAACAAGTGAAATGCAGGTTTATCAATTTTCATGCGCTGCATCATCGCGCCTGCGGCTTCGCGCGCTGGCGCTGAATCTGCTTCTGTTCATCGTGGTTGCGGCTGGCCAGGCGCAAACGCGACCTGAGGCCAAGGCCGAACGCCAGGCGCGACTCAGGCAGCAGTTGCAGGAAAAACTGAGCGAATGGCACGCGGCGGGTAAATTCCCCGGCGCGACCGCAGGCTTTGCGCTGGCCGATGGCACGACCTTTGGCCTCGCGGTTGGCTGGGCGAATGTCGAAGCGCGCACGCCGATGAAACCATCTGATCTGATGTTGCAGGGCAGCGTCGGCAAAACCTATGTCGCGGCGGTGGCCATGCAGCTTGTTCACGACAAGCGGCTCGGCCTGGATGACAAAATCGAACGCTACCTGGGGCGCGAAAAATGGTTTGCGCGACTGCCGAATGCGCGCGACATCACTGTGCGCATGCTGATGAATCACACGAGCGGACTCGTGCGTTATGAATTCAAAGAGCAGTTCACCAGAGACCTGACCGCTGACCCGGACAAACGCTGGCAGCCCGAAGAACTGGTCGCTTACATCCTCGATACCAGGCCGCCTTTCGCTGCCGGGCAGGGCTGGGAATATTCAGATACCAATTACATCGTCCTCGGCATGATCATCGAACGCATTACGAAGTCGCATTATTACGATCAGGCCCGGCAGCGACTGCTCAGGCCGCTGAAGCTGACGCACACGGTTCCGTCTGACAGCCGCGTGATTCCGGGGCTGATTCAGGGTTATGCCGGAGCGAACAATCCGTTCGGTGGCACTGATGCGATGATTGTGAACGGCAGGTTCGCCATCAATCCGCAGTTTGAATGGTGCGGCGGCGGGATGGCTTCAACGACTGAAGACCTGGCGCGCTGGGCAAAGGCGCTTTATGAGGGGCGCGCTTTCGACCGATCAATGCTGCATGAAATGCTCAATGGCGTTCCGGCAAAGCTGGGGCCGGACTCGAAGTATGGCCTGGGCGTCATCATCAGACCGTCGCCGCTCGGCATCACTTACGGCCACAGCGGATTCTTTCCGGGTTACATCACCGAGATGATCTATTTCCCCGAACATCAGATGGCCGTCGCCGTGCAGGTCAATACCAGCGTGCCGCGCGCCACCGGAAAGCCGCTCAGCCGGGTCATCGCTGAACTCGCCTCAGTCATCGTCGCGCAGCCATCACGCGCTCAATGAAGCGACAGTGAAAGACAGGGAAGAGAGGTGACGAAACAGACGGAATAAACGAAACACACGAAATAAAACTCAAACTGGTTTGTCGGTTTCGTCTGTTTCGTGATTTTCGTTTGTTCCGTCATCTTCTTTCTTCTTAACTTCAGCGCATTCGCCGCAGTGTGCGCTTTCGGAATCCGTTCATCCCATATCCGCACAAGCCTTCATCATTCATTCCGGACTTTCAGCGCCTAACCCATTGCCGGAGCAGGACAGGCTGTGTCAGCGCCCGGCGGCACGCGAATTGGTAATGAAAACAGGCTGGCCGTGCATCTGGTCATTATCGGCAGACGGATTTCAGAGCAGTGTCCGGAGTAACCAGTGTGGCGCGATTTGCCAGAATCGCGCGGCATCTGCAACTGGCCTCTTGCGTGAACTGCGCGATTCTGGCAAATCGCGCAACACCTTTCGGATACGCAATAACAAGCTGATTTAATCGGAGGCTCGCAATGGGAAGATTATTGCAGGATCTGCGCTATGGCGTGCGAATGTTGTGGAAGCAGCCGGGCTTTACGCTCGTGGCGGTGCTGACGCTGGCGCTCGGCATTGGCGCGAATACAGCAATTTTCAGCGTCGTTAATGCGGTGCTGCTGCGCGCGCTGCCATACCGCGAAGCCGAACGTCTTGTCACAGTCTGGGAAAAAAGTCAGCGGCGCGAACAGAACGTCATCAATCTCGGCAATTTTTTTGACTGGAAGGCGCAGAATACAGTCTTTACCGAGATGGCCACCTTCGTTGATATTCGCACGAACCTGACGGGCAGCGGCGAACCGGTCGAAATTCCGGCCCAGGCCGCGACTGACAATCTGTTCAGTGTGCTGGGTGTCGCGCCCGTGCTGGGCCGCAGCTTCACGCCCGAAGACGCGAGGCCGGGGCAGGATAATGTCGTCATTCTCAGTTACGGTTTATGGCAGCGGCAATTCGGCGGCGACCCGCAGATCATCGGGCGCAAACTCATCCTCAACAACAGCGAAAACACGGTCATCGGCGTGCTGCCGCCTGATTTCAAATGGCACATTCAGGGCAATTCGCTGACCAGCCAGGCGGCTGAATTGTGGATGCCCTGGGCCATCTCTGAGTCGATGAAACAGCGCCGGGGCCGCTTTGCCAGCGCCGTGGCGCGGCTCAAACCCGGCGTCAGCGTCGCGCAGGCGCGGGCTGAAATGGATGCCATTGCGGGCCGGTTGCGCGAACAGTACAAGGAATTCAATACAGGCTGGGGCGTGACGGTCGTTCCGTTGCGCGAACAATTTGCGGGCGAATTGCGCCCGGCGTTGCGCGTGCTGATGGGGGCGGTCGGGTTCGTGCTGCTGATTGCGTGCGCGAATGTGGCGAACCTGCTGCTGGCGCGGGCGGCGGCGCGACAGAAAGAGATTGCCGTGCGCACGGCGCTGGGCGCGGGCCGGGGCCGCATTATCCGGCAGTTGCTGACTGAAAGTCTGTTGCTGTCGCTGCTCGGCGGCGTTGCTGGTTTGCTGCTCGCGTGGTGGGGCACTGCCGCGCTTGTGCGTCTGAGTCCGCCTGAAACGGGACTGTCGCAGGCGATTGAACTGAGCGCGCCGGTGCTTGGTTTCACGCTGCTGATTGCGCTGCTGACCGGAGTGCTGTTCGGCCTGGCTCCTGCGCTTGAGGCCTCGAACCTCAGGCTCAGCGAAACGCTCAAGGAAGCAGGCCGCACCCTGAGCGGCAGCCGACGCAGCCAGCAGTTACGCAGCGCGCTGGTGGTGGCTGAAATCGCGCTCGCGCTGGTGCTGCTGATCGGCGCGGGACTGCTGATGCGCAGCTTTCTGCGGTTGCAGGCGGTGGACACCGGTTTCAATGCTGAAAAGGTGCTGACGATGCGCGTGTCGCTGCCGATTCGTCGCTACAATGAAGACACCGGGCGCATCAACTTTTTCACGCAGGCTGTCGCGCAGATGCAGGCGCTGCCCGGCGTCGCCGCCGCTGGCGTCATCAACTTTCTGCCCTTTGCCGGGCCGGGCGCAGGCACAGGCTTTGAAATCGAAGGGCGACCAAAGCCGCTGCCGGGGCAGGGGCTGACGACGGGCGTTTGCGTGGCCGACCAGAACTTTTTCATGGCGATGCAGATTGCCCTCAAACGCGGGCGCATGTTCACTGAGCAGGAAGTCAGAGAGATGCGCCACGTGGTCGTCATTAACGAAGCCCTGGCTCGCCGGTATTTCCCCGGTGAAGAGCCGCTCGGTCAGCGCATCACGATCAGGATGAAGGATGAAAACGTGCCCTGCGAAATCATCGGCATTGTGGCTGACGTTAAGCACGCGCAACTCGACAAGGCCGCTGACCCGATGTCTTACTGGCCGATTGCCGAACTGCCTTACAACAACATGACCTTTGTGCTGCGCACGCAGGGCGAGCCGCAGAATGTTGCGGCGGCGGCGCGTCAGGTGATTCAGCGGCTCGACCCGCAACAGCCGGTCGCGGACGTGCGCACGCTGACCAGCATTCTGGGCGGTTCGATTGCGCGGCAGCGATTCAATACGCTGCTGCTGACGATTTTCGCTGTCGTGGCGCTGCTGCTGTCAGCGACTGGCATTTACGGCGTGCTGGCTTACTCAGTCACGCAGCGCACACACGAAATCGGCATTCGCGCGGCGCTGGGGGCTTCAAGGTCAGACATCGTGCGGCTGATTCTGAGTCAGGGGATGCGGCTGGCCCTGCCGGGCGCAGCTCTGGGGCTGGTGGCGGCGCTGGCACTGACGCGGCTGGTCAGCACGCTGCTCTTTGATCTGAGCGCGACCGATCCGCTGACTTTTGGCGTGATTACGCTGCTGCTGTTTGGCGTCGCCATGCTGGCCTGTTACCTTCCGGCGCGGCGAGCGGCAAAGGCCGACCCGCTGACCGCGCTGCGCTGTGAATAGCGCAAAACAGCCACGAATGCACACAGACCCTGACGAATGAAAGACAGATTGCAGCGTTGTGGCGCAGCAATGCTGAGCTGAACTTTTCGTGCGCATTCGTGGCGATTGAAAACTCTCCGACCATTCGGTTTCACATCAGCGCCTTCCTCCCGGTCTGGGAATTGCACAAAACCGGAGCGACTACAGATCAGGGATAACAGGAACACCTGTCGTAGCAATCCAGGGCAAATCTCTGTCGGCTCAGCGGACAGAGTGTTCCGGTAAAGAACGCATCAGGCAGATGCTTCGTATTTCCAGTCTCTCAGCGGCAGATCAGAGTGTGGACTTCGTGCCAGCCCGCCATTCTGCATTCGCCGGATTCCTGGATCGGATTTCAAATCAGTGCAGGGAAGCCGCGAGTGTTGCGCGATTTGCTAAAATCGCGCGGCTCTCACCACAGTTCGCTTGCGAGGTCAGCGCGATTTGTCCGCAACCGTGCAGTTCACGCAGCGGGCCGATTGCGCGTGTCGCGCGGCTGCGGGCAAATCCCGCAACACTGGTTGTTCCGTATCCTGATCTGAAAGCTGTTCCAGGAACAGCGCAATCGCCGATGGGCGCTGTTTCCGGCGCTGTCCCTGACACAGTGATGAGAGAAGGGAACTGGTGATGACCGAGACGACTGATGCCAGACCATCATTAAGTGCGGAAAAGTGGCTGCCCGGCGGTGGCAGGATGGGCGCGCGCATTCGTGCGTTCGACTGGGCCAGTCATCCGCTCGGCCCGATTGAAGGCTGGCCGCAGAGCCTGAAGCTGACCGTCCGACTCATGCTGACTTCACGCTACGCGATGTGGATGGGCTGGGGGCCGGAGTTTTACTTCTTCTGCAATGACGCTTACCTGCCGACGGTCGGCATCAAGGAGAGCTGGGTGCTGGGCGCTTCGGCGCGCAGGGTGTGGGCTGAGATCTGGCCCGACATCGGGCCGCGCGCCGAATCGGTGGTGGCGACCGGCAACGCGACGTGGGATGAATCATTGCTGCTCTTTCTCGAACGCAGCGGCTACGCCGAGGAGACTTATCACACGTTCTCCTACAGCCCGGTCGCTGATGACGACGGATCAATCGGCGGCATGCTGTGCGTGGTGACGGAGGAGACTGAACGCGTGATCGGCGAGCGGCGGATGACGCTGCTGCGCGAACTGGCCGCCGACCTGACCGACACCAACGAAGAGCCGGAACTCTTTGACGCTGTCCGGCGACAACTCGGCGCGCACAACAAAGACCTGCCTTTCGCGCTGGTTTATCTGTTTGAGGCAGACGGGCAACAGGCGCGTCTGGCCTGCGCGCACGGGACAGCGCCCGGCGAAGCGATTGCGCCATTGACCATTGAAGTGACCGCAGACAACGTGGTCTGGCCCGCGAGCGAAATCCTCAGCCGCGCCGAAGCCGTGACGGTCACGGATTTGTCGGCGCGCTTCGCTGCGCTCCCGACCGGGCCGTGGGACAAGCCCGCGCGGCAGGCCGCCGTCGTTCCCATCGCGCAGCAGGGCCAGGAGCGGCCCGCCGGATTTCTGGTGGCGGGCATCAACCCGTACCGCCCGCTTGATCTGTCTTACCTCGGCTTCATCAACCTGCTGGCCGGTCAGATCGCTTCGGCGCTCTCGAATGCCCGCGCTTACGAGGAAGAGCGCAAACGCGCCGAAGCCCTCGCGGAAATTGACCGCGCCAAGACCATGTTTTTCTCAAATGTATCGCACGAATTTCGCACGCCGCTGACGCTCATGCTCGGGCCGCTGGAAGACGCGCTGGCGAGCAATGGCGAAGTTCAGCCGCAGACGCGCGAGCAGCTTGAGACGGCGCACCGCAACGGCGTGCGGCTGCTCAAGCTGGTCAATACACTGCTTGATTTTTCGCGCATTGAGGCGGGGCGCGCCGATGTGAGCTTTGAGCCGGTTGACCTCGCCACCTTCACTGCCGAACTGGCCAGCGTCTTTCGCTCGGCGGTCGAGAAGGCCGGAATCAAATTCATCATCAACTGCCCGCCGCTTGAGTCGCCCGTCTACGTTGACCGCGAGATGTGGGAAAAGATTGTTCTCAACCTCATCTCGAATGCCTTCAAGTTTACCTTTGCGGGCGAGATTGAAATCCGGCAGCGCGTCGTCGGCAGCAGGGTCGAATTGTCGGTGCGCGACACCGGCACAGGCATTCCCGCTGAAGAACTGCCGCACCTGTTTGAGCGCTTTCACCGGGTCAAAGGCGCCAGAGGGCGCAGCATTGAAGGCAGCGGAATCGGACTCTCGCTGGTGCGGGAACTCGTCCGGCTGCACGGCGGCGAGGTGAATGTGACGAGCCGGATCAACCATGGCTCGATCTTCACCGTCAGCATTCCGGTCGGCAGGGCGCATCTGCCTGCTGATCGGGTTGGCGCGACGCGCGCGCGCAGTTCGACCGCGCTGCGGGCCGACGCTTACGTTGAAGAGGCGCTGCGCTGGCTTCCGGAAGCGTCGCAGGCGGATTCAGCAATGCGGAATGAAAAATCGGACAGCACATCAGAGATTCCGCACGCCGCACGCCGCACCGCGCATTCGAGGATTCTGCTGGCTGATGACAATGCCGACATGCGCGATTACGTGCGGCGTCTGCTCGGTGAAAGTTACGATGTGGTCACGGTGGCCAACGGGCGGGCGGCGCTTGAAGCGGTGCGTGAACATCGCTTCGACCTTGTGCTGACCGATGTCATGATGCCGGAACTGGATGGCTTCGGGCTGCTCAGGGCATTGCGCGCGGACGAACGCACGCGTGATCTGCCGGTGATTATGCTTTCAGCGCGGGCCGGTGAAGAGTCGCGCGTGGAGGGACTCGAAGCCGGAGCGGATGATTACCTGATCAAACCATTCTCGGCGCGTGAACTGCTGGCCCGCGTGGAATCAAATCTGAAGCTGGCGCGGTTGCGCCGCGAAACGCTCATTCGTGAACAGGCCCTGCGCGTTGAGGCTGAGGACGCGCGGCAACGGCTCGAAAAAGTTCTGGCGAGCATCAATGATCAGTTTCTGGTGCTGGATCGTGAGTGGCGTTACCGTTACGTCAACGAACGTGTGGTGCAGGTTGTCGGGCTGCGCCGGGAAGAGTTGCTGGGCCGCAACATCTGGGAACTGTTCCCGGATACAGTCGGGACCATCCTGCATGAGGAACTGCACCGTGCTGCGGCGGAACAGCAGCCCCGTTACCTGGAGTTTTATTATCCGTCCTGGGAGCGGTGGTTTGAGAATCGGATTTACCCGTCGTCGGATAATCTGACTGTCCTGGTCACTGAGATTACTGACCGGAAGCGGGCCGAGATCGAACGCGATCAGTCCCTTGCGCAGGAGCAGGCCGCACGACGACAGGCCGAAGAGGCCAGCCGCCTGAAGGATGAATTTCTCGCCACCGTTTCGCACGAACTGCGCACGCCGCTCAATCACATGCTCGGCTGGATTGTGATGCTGCGCGCAGGTCGCCTCTCGTCCGGCCAGGCGGCTGATGCTCTGGCCACCATTGAGCGCAATGCGCGGGCGCAGAACCGGCTGATTGAAGACCTGCTTGATGTTTCGCGCATCATTACCGGCAAGCTGCGACTCGAACTGCAACCAGTGGCCATTGCCAGAGTCGTTGAAGCCGCCGTCGCTTCTGCGCGGCCCGCCGCCGAAGCCAAAGGCATCATCCTCGTCAACGACTCTGAAACGGACGTGGACACAGTCCATGGCGATGCCGACCGATTGCAGCAGGTCGTCTGGAACCTGGTCTCGAATGCCATCAAGTTCACTCCCGCCAGTGGCCGCGTCATCGTGCGGCTGACTCAGGCAGACGCCCGCATCATCCTTTCGGTAAGCGACACCGGGGAAGGCATTGAACCGGAGTTTCTGTCTTATGTTTTCGACCGCTTCAGCCAGGCCGACGGTTCGCCCAGACGCAGGCACGGCGGGCTGGGACTGGGACTTGCCATCGTGCGTCATCTGGTCGAATTGCACGGCGGCGAAGTCAGCGTCGAAAGTGCAGGCGTGGGACGTGGCGCGACCTTTACCGTTACGCTGCCGGTGCGGCCAGCGGAACGCGAAACACCGAATGAAATGACGGCTGCGCCATCCACCATCCACCACTCGCATTCCGTTATTGCCGATGGCGCGCCGCGCCTTGATAAAGTAAGGGTGCTGGTCGTGGATGACGAAGAGGACACACGGAAGATCATCGCTGCGCTGCTGGTCGAAAGCGGAGCCGAGGTCAGGACGGCGGACAGCGCGGCAGCAGCCACAGCCATCCTGTCCGAGTGGACACCTGTCGTCATTGTCGCTGACATCGGAATGCCGCACGAAGACGGTTATGAATTCATCCGCCGCCTGCGGCAGTACAAAACAGAGCATGGTGAAAAACAGATTCCCGCCGTCGCGCTGACCGCTTATGCACGATCACAGGATCGGCTGAAGGCATTTACCGCAGGCTATCAGCAGCACCTGTCGAAGCCGGTCGAACCAACGGAACTGCTGATCGTCGTCGCCAGCCTCGCGGGTCGGCTCGGTTCAGATTCCTGACGAACGGATTCAGGGGCCGTCCCAGGGCGCTGGAAAAAGGGTAAGATGTTTCGGTCAGCGCCGACATTGTTGCGTCGGAACGCGCCACCAGAGCTTTGATGATGACCAGCGTTACCGCAGCGGAGGGGATTGTTATGTCACTCACCAGACACCTTGTCTCATTCGTCCTGCTTGCATCCGCTTTCTTCAGCAGCCAGCCGGGGAAGCCGGTTGACGATCAGAACAGGTTGCAGATCGCTCCGGCCTTCAGTGGCTCGAAGGCCGGAGATGAACGAGAGGTTGCCGGGATCAGGCTCTGCTGGTGTCCGCCCGGTCAGTTCCTGATGGGCAGTCCGCCTGGCGAACCGGAACGGCGTCCCGGTGAAGATCAGGTCAGAGTCACCCTGTCGAGGGGCTTCTGGATGGCTAAATACGAGGCGACGCAGGGAGACTGGAAACGAGTGATGGAAAAGCTGCCAGGCCCGCTGACAGCGGAACTGCCTGAAGGCGATGACTTCCCGGTGGGTAACGTCAATTTTACTGAGGCGGAAGAATTCTGTCGCCAGCTCACCAGACTTGCCCGCCAGTCCGGCGCGCTCCCGCAGAACTGGGAATTCCGGCTGCCCACCGAAGCGCAGTGGGAATACGCCTGCCGGGCCGGAACCACAACCGCGACAGCCTTTGGTGACAAGCTCAGCAGCAAACAGGCGAATTTCAAGGGCAAGCCTTACAACGGCGCTGAACCAGGGCCATCGCTGAACCGGGCCGCCAGAGTCGGCAGTTACCCTGCGAACGCCTGGGGATTGCACGATATGCACGGCAACATCTTCGAGTGGTGCCGGGACTGGTATCACGCGAAACTGCCGGGCGGGACTGATCCTGACCTGCACGATGCGAAGTCAACAGCGACGAGAAGCGAGCACGGAGACGTGTCACGGTCGCGCCGGGGCGGGTGCTGGGCCGATGACGGCTGGCCCTGCCGGTCAGCCTTTCGCTTACGGTTTGAACCGGAGCGTCGTTATGATCACATCGGCTTTCGCATTGTGGCCGTGCAACTGGCAAATGCAGGCTGACCTGAGCGACGTGAAGTTTCAGGGCACTCCGGCCCCGGCACAGGTTCAGCTTTATTGGCCGCTCCAGCGCGAGCGCAGAAAATGCGCGGCCATTTTCGGGCGGCGGTCGCGTGTAAAGACGCCCTTCAGATTCAGGCCTCCCATTCGGATGATGCCCTGCCCGGTTTTGAAGTCCGCGAAATTCCAGACGTGCAATCCCGCCACGAAGGGCTTTCCTGCGGCGACATCCAGATAACGGCGCAGGAATTCCACCTGATATTCTTCCGACCACATTTCATCCGGCTGACTGTGCTGGCCTGCGACGGTGTCCGCGCCGAATTCGGTAATGATGACGGGCTTGCCGAAGGATTTGTGCAGCGCGTCGAGTTCTTTTTCCAGCAACTGTCCGGCCTGCTCAAGTCGCCCGCCGCCGAAATACCAGCCGTAATAACGATTGATGCTGATGACATCAAAAATGCCGAGCCATTCCGGGGGGCCGTTCTGCACGCCAACCATCGTGACGGGGCGCGTCAGGTCAAGCTGGCGCGTCTGCGCATACATGCGGCTGAAGAATTGTCTGCCCGCTTCCGTTGCTTTGGGTGAACCGCCGCCGCCCATCGGATTGCCTGCCATCGGTTCATTCGCCACACACCACATAATGACACTCGGATGATTTTTGTCGCGGGTGATGAGTTCTTCGATCTGCTGCGCGCATTGTTTGAAGCGGGCGGCAATCAATTCGTCACTGTCATTGAAGTTCAGACTGACGGCAGGGATTTCGTCAATCACCAGCACGCCGAGTTTGTCGGCGAGCGTCATGGCTTCTTCGCTGTACGGGTAATGCGACGTGCGATAGGAATTGGCGCCGACCCATTTGAGCAGTTCGTAATCGCGCACGACAAGCGGCAGATTCAGCCCGCGCCCGTTGATCGGAAAGTCTTCGTGTTTGCCAAAGCCCGTCAGTTTGATCGGCTGCCCGTTGAGCAGAATTTGCGCGTCGCGCACTTCAACCGTGCGAATGCCGATGTCGAGTGAATAAGCATCAGTGACGCGTGCGCCGTCGTTCAGCGTCAGGGCCAGCGGATAAAGATGCGGATCCTGCGGACTCCAGAAGCGCGCGGATGGCACGCGCAATGAAACTTCGGCCACGCCGCCGCGAAAGTTCAGTTCCGTTTCGCTGCCGTTCAGTTGCGCGGTGCCTTTGCCGTCGTAATCGCTGCTGGTGGTGACTCTGAGGTGAACGAGGCCGTCTCTGCCTGCGATCTTCGTGATCACGGTCACGTCATCAATGTGCGTGGCAGGCGCTGAGTAAAGCAGCACGGGACGATGCAGGCCGGCATACGGAAAGAAGTCATACGTTGTTTCAGGAAAGCCGCCGAACAACCCGCTGAAAGGGCTGCCGCCCGGTGATGGCCCGGCAGGCACACGTTCGGGCAGGGGTTTGTTTTCAACCGCAATGGCGATGACGCTGGGCTTGTCCCACACTACCTGATTCGTGATGTCGGCGACGAAAGGCAGATGACCGCCCTGGTGTTCGGCCACGACTTTGCCGTTGACCCGGACTTTCGCGGCATAGTTGGCCGAGCCGATGCGGATAAATATGCGCTGCCCGCGCCAGGCCTGCGGAATCCACGTTTCGCGCCGATACCACGCAGTGCCGAGATAGTTTCTGGCATCATCGAACAGATCATTCCAACTGCACGGCACCGCAATCTGGCGCGGCGAGGGCAGGGCATTGAACCAGCCGTTCTGTTCGCCCTCGTCTTTCGGATCAGTCTGAAATTGCCACAGCCCTGAAAGGTCTGTCAGATTGCGCACCTGATTCTGCTGCGGACAGAGCAGGCCTTTGCCGCGCGACACGGATGGCGGCGCAGTATTTTCAGCACTGGCAGATTGCGCGAGCAGTGTGGCCGCGCTGACACCGAGCGCGCTGTGACGCAGGAAGTCGCGGCGCGTCAGGTCAGTTATTTCTGAGGCGGTTTTATCTGAGGGTCTCTGTTGCATGGAAGTTCGCATCCTTATTGCCCGGACGAATACGACAGTCCGAAGCCGAATTTGAAGAGCGGCGCTTTTGAGTCATACGGCACATCTTCAAGCTGTGCGCGCACCGCGTCCATTGACGACGGCAGTTCAAACGGCAGCCTGCCCGTCGGATTGAATCTGCCCGTCAGCACATCGAAGACCGCTTCATCGCTGACTCCGAACGTGGCGAGCAGGGCGGCGGATTCGCTGGCCAGTTCAGGAATCACCAGCGGTCGTTCAAATTGCATGACGATGATCGTCGGCTTCTTTTTCATCAGCACACGCAGCGGCCCGACCTGTTTTGCTGGCAGGGTCAGATCAATCGGCGCGTCACGGTTCGTGCCGAGATAACCCGCATCGGCGCTCGCAGCGACGCGCACGATGCAGACATCTGCATCGTCGGGATTGTTCGTCGAAACGTAGCCATACTGCGCCGCGACCGCCGGATCAACGCCCTCAACATACATCCGCACGCCTTTTTTCAGGGGCAGAATGCTGCTGGTGTTTTTCAGCAGCACGATGGATTTGCGCTGCGCCAGATCGGCCTTTTGCTGAAACTCTTTTTGGCGTACCGTGCGCGCGGCTTCGTCAGGATTGGCGTAGGGATTTTCAAAAATGCCAAGCGCGAAATGCACTTTCAAAATGCGCCGCGCCGATTCGTCAATGCGGGCTTCGGTCAGTTCGCCGCTTTTGACGAGATCAACAATGATTTCCGGCGTCAGGTCGCCGCCGAGGCGATCCACGCCCGCCTCAATCGCTTTTTTGTAGCGTTCCCTGACGCTCAGTTTCTCAACGCCCCAGGGCATGCTGGTCGTGATGCCGGTATCGGAATTGACGACGCCGTCATAACCCAGTTTGTTGCGCAGCAGATCAGTGATGATTTCTCTGTTGTAAGACATCCCGACCTCTTCGCTCGTCAACCCCCTGGGCACAGCGTAATACGGCATAATCATCGCCGTGCCTTCTCTGATCGCGGCTTTCCAGGGCAGCAGGTGGTATTCAAGGTTCCGGCCCGGATAGACCTGATTTTTGCCCCAGGGAAAATGCGCGTCCTGTCCGCCGCTTGCCGGGCCTGCGCCGGGAAAGTGTTTCGTCACGAGCGCGACGCTGTGCGGCCCCAGTGTTTTTCCCTGAAAGCCGCGAATGTATGCCGTAATCATTTCCGCCGTCAGATTCGCATCCTCGCCAAAAGTTTCGCGGAAGCGGTTCCAGCGTGGTTCGGTCGCCACGTCAGCGGTCGGATGATATGCGCCGCGCAGTCCGACGGAGACATATTCCTGCGCGGCGATGCGCGCGAACTCCTCGACCAGCACCGCGTCGCGCATCGCGGCGAGTCCCAGGTTGCCGGGCCATTGCGAAAAGGCGCTGCCTGCTTCGGTAATGCCGAAAATCGCGCCCGTGCCAAAGGTATTGCGCGGATTGGTGACGAAGATGACCGGAATGCCCAGGCGCGTGCCTTCAGCCAGTTGCTGCACGGCGTTGAGCCAGTTCACCATTGTTTTCGGCGCGAGGTTATCGCGGTTGATGAATTGCACGATGTGGCGTTTGTAAAGCGCATCCGCCGTCGCGGGCGAAACCATCATCGGCGGGCCGGGATTGAACGGGCTGACCATAAAGGTCGGCTGTTCACTGACGCCGCCATTCGGCCCGACGGTCAGTGATGGGCCGACCATCAGCCCGGCCTTTTCTTCGGTGGTCATTTGTGCGATCAGATCATTCGCGCGCACCTCAACCGGCAGCCGCCAGTCCTCATATTTATCAAGCTGCCCGTTTTTGTTGAGGTCTTTGAAAAGCAGGCCATTCACGCGCAGCACTTTCACCACGCGTGAGCCGAGTTCCGGCTGGGTTGCAGTCTGAGCCGGACAAATCATCATCAGCGCCACAACCGCAAATCCGCCGGTCAGCGCACGCGATAACAACTGAGTCATCTTTGATGCAATCACGGGAGTCGTCCTTTTGATTTACGTTTCAGAGGCCGCAACGCGGACTGCGGTCAGTTGCGGCACGAGCAGGTGAATGAACAGCAGCGCGAGCAGGTACGCCGAACCTGCAAGAATAAAGACTGGTACATAGCTTCCCGTTCGCTCAAGGATCTCGCCGACCAGTCGCGCAATCAGCATGCCGCCGAGCGAACCCGCCATTCCGCCAATGCCGACAACCGAGCCGACGGCCTGACGCGGAAACAGATCCGAAGCCATCGTGAAGATGTTCGCCGACCAGCCCTGATGCGCCGCCGCCGCGAGTCCGATCAGCAGCACGGCCACCCACAGTTTCGAGGTCTGCGAAGCAAAGACAATCGGCGTCACGCACAACGCACAGACCAGCATCGCCGTCTTGCGTCCGGCATTGATGCTCCACCCGCGTTTGATCAGCGTCGAGGAAAGCCAGCCGCCGCCGATGCTGCCGACATCAGCGATGATATAGATCGCCGCCAGCGGCAGCCCGAAATCCTTCAGGCTCAGGCCGTGTCGTTTGTGTAGAAAATCGGGCAGCCAGAACAGGTAGACCCACCAGACCGGGTCAGTCAAAAACTTGCCGAGCGCAAATGCCCACGTCTGCCGATGCGGCAATAATCGCGCCCAGGCAATGCGCGCGGGCGGATCAGGCGGATCGCTGCGAATGTAAGCGAGTTCGCCTTTCGACAATTTCGGATGTTCTTCAGGACGGCGATAGAACGCAAGCCAGCACAGCAGCCAGATAAAACCGACCGCGCCCGTCAGAATAAAAGCGCACCGCCAGCCCCACATCAGCGTGACCCAGGGCACCACCAGCGGCGTCGCCAGCGCTCCGACATTCGTTCCCGCATTGAAAATGCCGGTGGCCAAAGCCCGCTCTTTTTTCGGAAACCATTCGGCCACAGTCTTGATCGAAGCCGGAAAATTACCCGACTCACCCAGACCCAGCAGAAAACGCGCGACGCTGAAGCCTGTCACGCTTTGCGCCAGCGCATGCCCCATTGCCGCGACGCTCCAGAACATGATCGTCAGACTGAAACCCCGGCGTGTGCCGAGCCAGTCCATGGCCCGCCCGACCAGTAACAGCCCGACAGCATAGGCCATCTGAAACCAGAAGACGATCCAACTGTATTCAATTTCCGTCCAGCCGATTTCCGTTTGCAGCGTCGGCTTGAGAATACCGATCACCTGCCGGTCAATGTAATTGATGGTCGCCGCAAAAAACAGTAAGGCACAGATGACCCAGCGGTAATGCCCGATGTGCGCATCGGAATGAGCAGGTACCTTTTCTTCACAGTCAGCAACAGGCAGAGCGGCTGATTCGGTAGTGAATGGCATCGCGCGGTTCTCCTGTCAGTCAGTGCGCCTTCAGCAGCCCCTGCAATTGCAGCCAGTCGCCGAAGCGATCAATCCAGGTGTCCACCGGCAAACCGCGTCTGGTCAGGCCGAAGCCGTGACCACCCTGCGAGTAGATATGCAATTCGACACTGCGCCCGGCGGCCTTCCACTCAAGATAAAGTTTCGCGCTGCTGACTGCCGCAAGGGAATCATCCTGAGCGGCGGCAATAAACAACGGAGGCGCATCCGCCGCAACGGGCAAACCGTTCGTGCCGCCGCCATAAATCGGCGCAGCGAAATTCGGACGACTCGCTTCGTCGTGTTTCATCGCGACCCCCATCGTCAGCATGCCACCGGCTGAAAAGCCCATCAGGCCGATCCGATCAGGCGCAATGCCCCATTCAGTGGCGCGGTGCCGCACGATTCTGACAGCCTGGAGTCCATCAGCAGTTGCGCGCTCGACGGCCTTCCGCCATTCAGGATTTTCTGCGAGCGCCGCCACCGGATCAGTCGCATTCGGCTGCGGTCGCGTCGCGCGGGACAGCGTTGCCTGGTGCTGCTGATACTCTTCTTCGGTCGCGCCCGTATCCATCAGGCGGTACTTCAGCACGAAGGCCGCCACGCCGCGCGCCTGTAACCAGCGGGCAACATCGTGTCCTTCCTTGTCAATCGCCAGGTGCATAAAGCCGCCGCCGGGCGCGACGATGATCGCAGCGCCGCTGGCTGTGCCGCGTTCAGGCAGATAAGCCGTCAAAGTCGGCTGCACGACGTTGCGAATGCGTTTCTGTTGGTCAGCGCCGATGAACTCAGTCTCTTTCTGTTTCGCGCTTTCAGATCCGGGCGCAGCGCCGGAGTACAACGGAATGACAAGCTGTTGCGCCTGCATTGTCCCGGTCAGGATCAGCAGCAGAAACAGCAGTCCCGGACTTGTTCTGCTTACTCTGTTTTTCATAATTACTCCTGTATCAGATGTGATGGCCAGGCAGCGGACAGTGAGAGAGGGCTTTGGTTGTTGCTGACCGGAAACTCCTCTCTCACGATCCTGCCATTCCTGGGCGTTCAGATCAGGTTTCAGATCAGTGTCCGGGAAGTGTTGCGCGATTTGCCCGCAGTCGCGCAGTTCACGCCACGAGTCGGTTTGCTGGTGCCGCGCGATTCTGGCAAATCGCGCCACACAGGCTGCTCCCGGACACAATTGAAACCTGATTTAGAACGTCACGCGCGCGCCAAAACGCACCAGCCGTTCACCAAAGGCGCTCGTCACCTGCCCGAATGTGGAACTGCCATACGCGCCGCCGGGATTATTGAAATGCGGCGTGTTGGTGAGATTGAACAGGTCGGCGCGCAGTTCCGCCCTGATTCGTTCGGTGAAGGCAAAGCGCTTGAAAAGCGAGCCGTCCAGATTGACATAACCCGGCCCGGTGATCGAATCGTTGCGCTTCATATTGCCAAAGGTATTCGCCGCCGGAGCTGAAAATACGGAGGTGTCGAAATACAACGCGCCGGGGCCGATGCCGCCGGGAATTTTCGGGGTGCCGTTCACGTTGGGACGCTGCGTGTTGCCCGGCGCGCGCAGCGAGGCCGCATCCGCCGTGAAGCTGATCGGCGTGCCCGATTGCGCCACGAAAATCCCTGACACCTGCCAGCCGCCCAGCACGCCTTTCACCAGACGATTGCCCTGCCTGAAGAACGGCAGATCCCAGACAAAATTCGTTGAGAACATATGGCGGCGATCAAAATCGCCGCGTCCGCGACTGAGTTCGATATTCGCCGGCGTGGCGATGCTGCCATTGTCTTCGGCATAGTTGATCGCACGCCCGAAGGTATAGGACGTATTGATGAGCAGTCCTTTGCTGAAACGACGATCCACCTTGGCCTGCAGGGAATGGTAAGGCGAATCAAGGCCGATGGTGCTGTTGACGGAAGCGGTGCGCCCGAACTTCACATTGAACGGACGTCCGGCATTGTCCTGTCCCGGCGTCTGTCCGGCATTCAGGTCGGTAAAATAGATTGCGCCTTTCGCCACATTGCCCACGTAGGCGATTTCACCGGAAAAGCCGAACCACAATTCACGCTGGAACGCGACGTTCCAGGCATGCAGCCTGCCCTCGCGTAAATCTGACGGAATGTAGATCAGACCGGAATTTCGCAACAGTGCGTTGCTCGCATCAATGATGCCATCTGCCGGAATATTGAACACCACCGGCGCGGGAAAACCTGCATTCATCGAGCCAGCCGCCGCAAAGGAGTTTGGCGGATTGAACTGATTGTTCTGTTTCACCGGAAAGTTGAAGGCATAGACATTATTCGGGAACGGCATGATCGTGGTGCCGAAACCCGCACGAATGACAGTCTTGTCGGCGAAGCGATACGAAGCGCCCAGGCGCGGCGCAAAGTTGGTGTAGACGCGATTCACGCCCAGATTGTCGGGAACGCTGCCGTATCCGGCCACACGCACGGTGTTATTTGTCGGATCATAATTCGACAGGCCGCCTTTGGACTCAATGCCGGTGAAGGGCGTGTAAAATTCATGACGCAGGCCGAGATCAAGTGTCATTTTCTTCGACACCTGCCATTTGTCATGCACGAAGGAGAAGAACGCTTTGTGCCGCGTGCCGGGATTATCAATAACCCTGATGTCACGTCCGATGCTGCCGGGCACGTCGAGCAGGAAGGAGGCGAAAGCATTGGCGAGGCCGTTGAGCGAGGCGCTGTCGCTGGGCAGGCCGGTCTGTGCGCCACCGAAGGTGAAGCGCCCGCGCACGCCGCCGTTATCCTGCAATTGCAGCAGAAAGTCGCGGTTCCGGCGCCATTCCGCGCCCATCTTCAGGGTGTGATTGCCTGCCATTTTCGTGACGACCCCAGTGAAATTCACGGTGGTTTCGCCGCGATCCCAGGGCAGGCTGGCAGAAAAGCCGAGCAGCGGATTGGAAAATCCGTTGATGTTGATCTGCGTCAGACCGCTCGTAAACGCATCCGGGTTGGCGTTTTTGATGCCGACCTCTTCGCTCGTTTTCAGTCCGTCGCCCTGTGACAGGGCCGTGTTGCGGTAGGTGCTGAGGCCGAAGCGGAATTCCGCAATCAGCGTTGGATTGAAGGTGCGCGTGTAATTGGTTGCCGTACTCCACGTCCGCTGCGTGCCGCTGCCCGCGAAACCGCCATTGGCCGGGCCGCCGTAGACGCCGAAGGAACCCGGATCGAAAATTTCCGGCTGCTGGAAACTCAGGCGACCTGAAATCGTGTTCCTGTCATTTGGATTGAAGTTGAGCTTCACGTCAAAGGCGTGAATCGTTTTTACCCGCACGGTGTCAATGCGAAAGTTGTTCTGTCCAATCCCGGCGCCGGCGATATTGGGCGCTGGCAGAAAGGCCAGCAGCTTTTGCGCAATCGGGCTGATGCGGTTCGGGCAGATGACGTTCAGCACACCGTTGCAACTGATCTGCTGTCGTCCCGTGCCGTCTGCATTGCCGGTCAAAGGATCGTAAATTTTAGTCGCAATGTTCGCAAAATTGCCCGCACGCCAGTCAGCAATCGGAATCGTCAGCAGATTCACCCTGCCCAGTTTATCCGACGTGCGCTGATAATCGCCGAAGAAGAACAGCTTGTTTTTGATGATCGGGCCACCCAGCGTAAAGCCATATTGCCGATAATGCGTCGCCGCTTTCCGGCGCGTAAAGAACCCGTTGGCGAGCGTGTTGTCATTGTTGCCAAAGATAAAGGCGCTGCCGTGCAGATCATTGGTGCCCGATTTGAGCGTGACATTGCTGACTGCGCCGCCCGCGCGCCCGAACTCGGCGTCAAAATTGCTGGTCGCAATACTCACGGTTTCAATGGCGTCCGCCGCCGGAATCAGCACCGTCAGTAATCCCGTCCGGTGGTTATCATCCACCCCTTCGATCTGGAAATTGTTTGAGAGGCGCGACTGTCCGTTGACCTTGGATTCGAGGCTGTCCTGCGGATTGAAAAACTCCGAGTGCGGGCGTGTCGGGCGCGTCGCTCCCGGCACCGTCACAAGCAGGTTCTGGAAGTTTCGGTTATTGCCGAGCGGCAGTTCCGCAACCTGCTTCGCTTCGATCAGCCGCCCCGTATCGGCGCGGTCGGTTTGCAGCAGGGGCGCTTCGGTCGTGATCGTGACCGTATCGGTCACAGCGCCGACTTCAAGCGCCAGATCAATGCGCAGGGTCGTGTTGACTTTGACTTCGATATTGTCGCGGATGACCTTCCTGAAGCCCTGGGCAGTGGCCTCGACACGGTAAACGCCATCCTGCAAATTCGAGAAGACGTAATAGCCGTCGGCATTGGCTGTCGTCGTGTTGCTGACGCCCGTGCGGGTTTCCGTAATGGTCACACTGGCACTGGCGGCAGCAGCGCCTGATGAATCCGTCACATTGCCGAGCAGGGTGCCTTTGATGGCCTGCGCTGCGCCGGTTCCAGCCAGCCAGAGCAAGAGCGCGCCAGTCACAATCATCTGTGAAAATCTCAGTCTCATAGTTCCTCCTGCGGGATCGAAGCGAACCCGATCAACGATTCTGGTTAAGTTCCTGCGGAGCGTGTCTTCCGCCTGAATGAACGATTGCTGCGCGAACTGTCTATCTATAATCTATTACCGGAAGATTGATGGGCGCGGATTATAGAGTTGGTCAGACCAGATGTCAATCAGAATTATGAGATAATCTTGACTCAGGTAATAGATTATCCGATAATCAGACCCGTCAATGAGGTGGCAGTAATCAATTAACTGTTTCAATCAGAAGGGATTGCCGGGATGAATAACAGATTTCAGAAGATTGAGCCGGTTTCCAAAAAAAATCAGGTGCTGGCCATCGTGAAGGAGGCGATTCTTTCAGGAGAGATCAGTTCAGGCGAGCAGATTGTCGAGACGAGGCTGGCGCAACAGTTCGGCGTGGGTCAGGGCCTGATCCGCGAGGCTTTGATTGAACTTGAGCATCAGGGCTTTGTCGAGCGCACACCTTTTTCAGGCACGCAGGTAACTCAATTCAGCCGGGAGGATGTGAGCCGCATTTTTGATCTGCGGATGGAACTTGAACCGCTGGCCTTCACGCTTGCCGGGCAGAGGGCGACCCCGGCAGAACTTGCGGAACCAGGGAAACTGGTGGCGGCGATGAAGCAAAGTGCCGCTGCCGCGAACCGGCGCGAGTTCTTCGAGCAGAACCTCGATTACCGCCGCCGGGTCTGGGCGATGGCGGGCAATAAATACCTTGCGCAGACACTTCAATATCTGGTCATTCCGCTGTTTGCCCTTTACATTATGCGTGAACCGCTCAATCCGGTTTCGCAGCAGCGAATGGTGGAAGGCGCAGCGGAACAGGAAGCTGTGTTCAGGGCGTTGCAGACTGATGCGGAGGAGGCGGGGCGGCTGACGCGGAAGTATTTGCAGGAGACGAAAGACAAGCTGTATCTCCTGCTCAGGTAAGGGTGGCAGCAACGGGTTGAAACAGGAGTTTCAGGAATGAGTATCAGTTTTCAGAAAGTCGAACCGATCTCCAAGAAAGCGCGCGTGGTGACGCTGCTCAGAGAAGCGATGCTTTCCGGCGCCATGAAACCGGGCGAGCAGATTGTCGAGACGAGGCTGGCGCAACAGTTCGGCGTGGGTCAGGGCCTGATCCGCGAGGCTTTGATTGAACTTGAGCATCAGGGCTTTGTCGAGCGCACACCTTTTTCAGGCACACACGTTACCAGTCTCAGCCTGAGCGACACGCAACAGATTTTTGAGGTTCGCCTTGAGCTTGAGCCGCTGGCGTACAAACTGGCCGGGGAGCAAGCCAGCCCGGCTGAACTCGCCGCGCTGTCAGAACTGGTAGCGGCCATGAAAAAGCATGTGGCAGAGGAGAACCTGACCCGCTTTTTTGAAGCCAACCTTGCCTGTCGGCGCCGGATCTGGGAGTTGTCAGGGAATCGTTTTCTCGTGCAATCGCTGGAACGTCTGGTTGCCCCGCTGTTCGCCCTGTATGTGATTACGGAAAAATTCAATCACGAAGCCCACCTGCAGGTTTCGCAGCAAAGCGCTGCGGCGATGGAGCAGGCAGTCAGTGCCCTGCAAACCGGCAATGCCGCAGAAGCTTCCCATCTGGTGCGGAAGTTTTTACTGGAAACGAAGAGCAGGCTGCATCTCCTTCTCGCCTGAAATTCGGATCATCCGCTCTTTTGACCACTTTCAGATTTTCGGGTGAGGCATAAAGAAAAAGGCTTCCGACCGGAAGCCTTTAGTATTTAATCTGTAAAATCGGGGCGAAAGGATTTGAACCTTCGACCTCTCGGTCCCGAACCGAGCGCTCTACCAGGCTGAGCCACGCCCCGTCAGACGGTCACGTTATGATCAGGACGATCAAAACGAGTGGGCATCTTACTGATGCCGTGTCGGCTTTGTCAACCACCGGCGCCTGTTTGCTGTGGCGCGTGAAAATAATAAAAGGCCGGTGAATTATTCACCGGCCTGCTTCTCCTGCTTTGTCCTGATGCTGCCTGCGTGATTATTTCGTCTTCTCAATCCGCAGGTTGTTCGTCACTGAGAAAGAATTCGGAACGCCGCGCGCGGCAATATATGCGCGGATTGAATCGCCTTCAGTCGGCACCACACCTTCAAGGGTGATGTTGCCGTTCTTCACCACGATGTGAACCGGCGGCACGGCCTGGAGCGCCAGGCGGTCAAGGCCGGGCTGGCGATAAATCGCGCGGTAAGCGGCCAGGCGAATCTGGTTGTCGAAATTCGACAGCGGCAGCACTTCAATTTTGTTGATGACCTGATCCACGCCGGCCAGTCGCTCGACCCGGCGCGCGGCATCGGCCCTGGTGGTCGGGCGCACGACCTGACCATACAGCGTCACCACGCCGTCTTCATATTTGTAGGCCAGATTGTCAAAGACGCCGTAATAAGGCAGCGTCACCAGTTCCTTCCGGATCTTCTTCATCGTCTCAGCGCCCGGAACTTCGCCGGAAGGACTGACCGGAGTTGCCAGCAATGGGTTGACGACCAGCACTGCCAGCAAAGCCGCGCCGAGCATTGAAACCGTAACTTTCTTCAGAAACTGACTGGTTTTCATAGTTGCCTTCTTCTCCTTCTGCAAATTCCTCTTCTCTTCAAATGCGCCGTTTGAGATGAGTCCATCAGCGCGGATGTTGCCAGGCGACTGAGAATATTTTTGATCCTGGCCGGACGGCTGACTACCGGGAGCGCGGCCAGAGCGACACTTGCAGAGTTGTCAGGCCGGGCGCAAACGCTGATAGACAAGCCGCGAGAGGCTCGCGTATGATTACGACTTACTGCGAATCCCCAGGGAGAACACGAGTGCCAATGTCAGACATGATGACTGGTGTCATCAACAGCGTGAAGCCGCGCGCCGGAGTCGAAGGCGGCGAGGTCGTCATCAGTTGTGATGGCTATGACACATCTGATTACCGCGCCTGCCGCGTGTTTTTTGATGAGCATCGCGGCAGGCTGGTGAGCGCTTCATCTTCTCGCGTGATTGTTGCTGTGCCGGAACTGCCGCAGGGCGTGGGTGCGCATTCGCTCAGGCTGGAAAGCGCTTCGGGCAGCAACACTGCGCCATTCGCGGTCGGCGCTTTGCTGGCTGACAATCTGCATCCGGTCGCCAATCCGGCCATTGATCACGACAGCGGCACGATTTATGTCACCCTGTCAGGTTCACGCGGTCAGAAAGTGCCGGTGTCAATTTACAAAATCACTCCTGACGGCACGCTCGCCCCGTTCAGTTCAGACATCCTTAATCCGACCGGACTGGCCTTTGATCGTGAAGGCTCGCTCTATGTGACCAATCGCAATGACGGCACACTGTACCGCTTCAATCCGTTTGGCGAGGCGAAAGAGATTGCTTCGGATCTGGGGATTGCGACAGGCGTCGCCATTGACCGGCGCGGCACGATTTATGTGGGCGACCGCAGCGGGACGATTTATCGCGTCAATGAAATCGGTGAGACGCGCCCCTTTGCCAGTCTGGAACCGAGCGTGTCGGCTTATCATCTGGCCATCGGGCCGGATGGTGATCTGTATGTGACAGGGCCGACGGTTTCATCCTTTGATGCCGTGATGCGGATTGATGCGATGGGCAATGTGACGAAGTTTTATACCGGCCTGGGGCGTCCGCAGGGAATGGCTTTTGACACGGCGGGCAACCTGTACGTCGCGGCCTCGCTCGGCGGTTATCGCGGCATTGTGCAGATCAGGGCGGATGGCACGCGGGCTGAAATTTTCGTTTCAGGCGCAACCCTGGTCGGGCTGGCTTTTGATGAACACGGCAATCTGATTGTCGTCAGCACGCAGCGCGTTTACCGCGTCCCGGTGGGCGTCAGGGGATATTCAGTCTTCTGGAGTTAGGCCGGAGTTTCAGCGCGCGGTTTTTCTGAAAAAGACCGGGTGCGAATCCAAAACGTTTTTACTCATGCAACTGGTTCAGCTTCAATCAAACACTTTCTCATCACCGTCAGCCACTCAGCCGCCAGCCGCTGAAGTTCTCGCCAGAGAGCAGCAACTCAGAAACATCCTGCGGGACATGCAGTCCGTCATCATCGCTTTTTCGGGTGGCGTTGACAGCGCCTATCTGGCCTGGGTAGCCGCGAGCGAGCCAGGCGTCAGGGCGCTGGCCGTAACCGGAGAAAGTCCGAGCTATCCTGATTTTCAGCGGCAGGACGCGCTGGAATTTGTGCGCGCCTTCGGTATTGCCCACGAAACGATCATCACCGAAGAGATTGACGATCCGAATTATCAGGCCAATCCGGCCAATCGGTGTTACTTCTGCAAGCACGAACTCTTTACGAAACTCGGTGAAATGGCCGGGGCGCGCGGCTTCAATTACGTCTGTGACGGGAATAATGCTGATGATGTCGGGGATTATCGTCCAGGCCGACAGGCCGCCGCAGAGTTGCAGGTACGCAGCCCGCTGGTTGAGGCCGGGCTGACGAAGTCTGACATTCGCGTACTGGCGCGGGCCGCGGGCCTGCCGGTCTGGGATCGTCCGGCTTCGGCCTGTTTGTCATCGCGCATTCCTTACGGGCTGCCGGTGACGATTGAGAAACTTTCAGTCATCGAGCGCGGCGAAGCAATTCTGCGCCGGCTCGGATTCAGTCAGATGCGCGTCAGGCATCACGGCGAAATTGCGCGAATTGAAATTGCGCCGGATGAAATGCCGCGCGCGCTCAATCCTGAAATGGCCAGCCGCATGGCAAAGGAATTCAGGGGACTTGGTTTCAAGTATGTCGCACTTGACCTTGACGGCTATCGTCAGGGCGCGCTCAACGAGGCGATTAAAAAAGAAGAATAAAGCGCCGGGGCCGGGAGTCGAAATTCCCGGCCCTTTGTTTTTGTCCAGGCACCAGCCGCAGCCGTGCGAACCATCAACTCGCGCGGCTGATTCTGAGGAGGTAAAAGTGATAACCAACGCATTCGTGGATGATCCTAAATTCATCAGGGAAGAGAATCCCTTCGAGTCAATGATGTCGCGCTTTGATCACGCGGCGCAGCTCCTGCAGCTTGATCCCGACCTGTACCGGGTGCTGCGCGTGCCGAACCGCGAGATCACGATTTATATTCCGGTGCAGATGGATAGCGGGCATATCGAGGTTTTCACCGGCTACCGCGTGCAGCACAACTTTGCGCGCGGCCCGGCCAAAGGCGGCATTCGTTATGCGCCGGACGTGACCATTGACGAAGTGCGCGCCCTGGCCGCGTGGATGACCTGGAAATGCGCGGTCGTCAACATCCCGTTTGGCGGCGCAAAAGGCGGCATCATCTGCGACCCGCAGCATATGTCACAGACCGAACTGGAACGCATGACCCGCCGCTACACCGCCGAACTGATTGATTTCATCGGCCCCGAACGCGACGTGCCCGCGCCCGATATGAACACCAATGAGCAGACGATGGCGTGGATTATGGATACTTATTCAATGCACGCCCGCCACACCGTTACTGCCGTTGTGACCGGCAAGCCGGTTGATCTGTCAGGTTCGCGTGGTCGCCGCGAAGCGACCGGCAGAGGCGTGATGTTTGTCGTCAATGAAGCGACGAAGCATTTCGGCATGAAGACCCAGGACACGCGCGTTGTCGTGCAGGGATCAGGCAATGTCGGCGGCATCGGCGCGAAGCTGATGTACGAGGCCGGTTACAAAATCGTGGGCCTGTCGGAAGTGCGCGGCGGCATCCACAATGCGCAGGGCATCAACATTCCTGAAGCGCTCGAATACCTGCAAAAGCACCGCACCTTTGAAGGCTACAAGGGCGGCGATCCGGTGACGAATCAGGAACTGCTGGAACTCGACTGTGACGTGCTGGTTCCGGCGGCAACTGAAAATCAGATCACCAGCCACAATGCCAACAAGATCAAATGCCGCATTCTGGCCGAAGGCGCCAACGGCCCGACCACAGCCGCCGCCGATGACATTCTTGAAAGCAAGGGCGTGTTTGTCATTCCCGACATTCTGGCCAATGCGGGCGGCGTGACGTGCAGTTACTTTGAATGGGTGCAGGATCGAATGGGCTATTTCTGGCGCGAGGACATGGTCAACGAGCGGTTGCAGGACATTATGGTGGCCAGCTTCAACGATGTGGTGAAGTATGCCGCAGCTCACGGCGTCAACAACCGCATCGCGGCTTATATGCTGGCGATTGACCGCGTGGCTTATATCACCCGCACGCGCGGCATTTATGCCTGAGGAACAGTTCCCACCTGTAAAAAAACGCAGCGGCGAATCACTGGTTCGCCGCTGTTTTCATTTCTGCTTTTTTTACCAGATCAGTGTCAGCCGCTTATGTTGCGCGATTTGCCAGAATCGCGCTGTATTCGAGATCGGCCCGTGACGTAAGCCGCGCGATTCTGGCAAATCGCGCAACATTTGCCGGATACGCAATTGAGAACCGGTCTAAAGGATCTGTCGCACTGTCTGACGTTCGGTGATGGTAGTCAGCCGTCGCCGCGCAAGCGCCACAAGTTCCGCCGGGCCGCAGGGCATGGCGCGGTATTGTGGCAGCAGGCCCGTGACGCCGGGTTCTGCGGCAATTCTGCCGATGGCGACGAGGAGCGGGATTTCAGTATGTCTGGCGCTGGCGCGAACGATGCCCAGCACATCCTTCAACTGTTCGGGCGCGACATCAACGATGACCAGATCGTGCCGTTCCTGGCAGGCGCGCATCACTTCCTCGCGCGATTTCGCGCTGGTGATTTCGCTGCGTGAAGTATTGAGCGCAGAAGTGAGATAACTGAGCCGTTCCCTTGTGTCGGTAATAATCAGCAGGCGGGGCCGCCCCGGAATCATCAGGTCGCGTTTCTGCTGCCGCGCCGCCAGCGCATCCTCCAGAGCAAAATGCAGTTCATCAATATTGATCGGCTTGCCGATGAAATCATCCGCGCCGCCGCGCAGCGCCGCGATGGTGTGTTCGATGATGACCTCTGCCGTAATCATAATCACGACCGTGTGTGGCCGCTGGCGCTTGAATGAGCGCAGCAGTTCGAGGCCGGAACCATCAGGCAGATTAATATCCAGCAGCACCGCGACCGGATGCGACTGCTCAAACTGCCGGTGCGCTTCGGCGGCAGTCGCCGCTTCAACAGACTGATAACCCCAGTTGCGCAATGCCTCACCGAGCGCCCAGCGAATCAGCGGTTCGTCATCAATAATCAGTATTTTTTCTCCCGGCATAATCCTGCTCCCGGTCAGCGCATACAACCCGCCACGCGCCGAAAAAAACAAGCTGTACTCCGCACTGGTGAAGAGCTGTTGCTGGCCAGTTCACGGCAAACTTCATTCCACAGGTCAACCGCAGTTCCGGTCGCAGATTAATCAGCGTCACGGCAGATACCCTGAGCAAAGTTACTCAATGATTGAGAAAAAACACCCGGCTTCAGACTTCGGCTGAGCCTGTGAATTTTCAGAAGCGGCTGCGAATTTTTCCCTGCCGCCGTGCAGGATCACCCAGTCCGGTCAGGCCGGTCGGCGGTAAAACAGCTTCATCTGAACTGGTACTGGTTTTGCTCATTGAGTGACAGTTAATGCGAACCTCGTGTCGCCTTTTTTTTCTGCAACCGCAAAGGAGGAAAAAATGCTCGCATTTCTGTTGACTGCCGGTGATGCCAATTCGGTTCTCTATCCGCTTTTCTGGCTGACGCTGATCATCGTGGTTTTTGGCGCTGTCCTGACAGCCATCATTGGCGGCATCTGGCTGTTTGCCCGCTGGCACTGGATGGTTCAGCCCGTTGCCGGTTATCACGTGCATCAGCTCAGCAGTGAAGAATCCGGCGCCATTATGCAGGCCACAACCCGGGCTGCGGATGAGGAAGAACGCGCCCGTTACGAGGCCGTGCTGCTCTCAAACAAGGGCTATTCGGTGTACGAGATCGCCCGGATTACCGATCACGAAAAAGATGAAGTCGAAAGCTGGCTGAGAATCTTTGAGGAAGTCGGCCCGCAGGCGTTGCACTAATCTCCTTTCATTCTTTCTCAGCCTCCTGCCCTGCGAATGTTGTGTGATGACACCGTCAGGTAGCCAGAAGTCTGCCTTGCCGGGTATGCTGTGCCGCACCACAGTAACCCGGACAAGGCAGGATTGAAGAAGTGTGCCCTGACCACCGACAACATCGCGGCGCGCATCCGGCAGATGAGCATCTTTTTTCGCCCGCGCAGCTCGAGCGGCTGCGGCAGGCGGTCAGTGATTTATCGTGGCTGCTTGGGCGCGGTTATGCGACGGCGGCGGCGCTCAAACTGACGGGTGATCGTTATCATCTGACTCAGCGGCAGCGGCTGGCCGTTGCGCGTGCGGCCTGCACCGATGCGCAGAAAAAACAGCGTCAGCACTCCTGCCTGCCCCTTGCTCAGATCAGTGCCCGCACTCTGCTGATTGACGGCTTCAATCTGATCATCACCATCGAAGCGGCCCTGTCGGGCGGCGTGCTGCTGCGCTGCCGCGATGAATGCATTCGTGATCTTTCCAGCGTTCACGGTTCTTACCGGTCAGTCGCGGAAACTGAACGAGCCATCCTGCTCGCTGGCGAAACGCTGATGGAGATGAACCCGCAGGCTGTGACGTGGCTGCTCGATCAGCCCGTTTCAAACAGCGGCAGGCTGGCGCAGCAGATCAGGGAACTGGCCCAGGCGCGGGGCTGGCCCTGGCAGGTTGAAGTGGTGATGAACCCGGACAGGACAATTGTCACTTCCGGTCTGATCGCGGTCAGTTCTGATTCGATGATTCTGGACGGCGCAGCGCACTGGATCAATTTCAATCGCACGCTGATTGACAGGCATCTGCCGCAGGCCTGGATCATTGATCTGCGCGACTGAGCGTGAGCGCGACGAAATACTGAAGAAGAAAATCAGCCACGAATGGACACGAATTTTCACGAATTGATAACCTTCACCTGCCGTGTTGCGGCGTTTTATTCGTGTGAGTTCGCGGCCTGTCTTTTTGACTCTCATCGCAGGGAGGTTGCATGCCCGATTCAGAGAGCCTGATTCATTCTGTGCCAGTGCCAGCAGTCAGGCCAGCCATCGAATTCAGGGATGTTTCCCTGGCCTTCGATGACTGGACGCTGCTTGACCGCATCAGCTTCACCGTGCCGCGCGGTGAGATGCGCATCATTGTCGGGCCAGGTAACAGCGGCAAGTCAACCATCATCAAACTCGCCATCGGATTGCTGAAGCCTGACAGCGGGCTGATCTTTCTGGATGGCCGCGAAATCACGGCGCTGCCTGAAGAGGAACTGCTGACGCTGCGCCTGAAAACCGGCGTCGTGCTGCAAACCGATGCGCTCTTTTCGATGAGCGTGGCTGAGAATGTGGCTTACCGTCTGGCGCAGCTTGGCATGGATGAAAACGAAATTGATGCCGAGGTCAGGCGGGTGCTGCACATCGTCGGGCTTGATGACGCGCTGAATCTGATGCCGGATGAACTTTCCGGCGGCATGAGTCGCCGCGCCGCGATTGCCCGCGCCCTGGCCGGTTCGCCTGAAATTGTCTTTTACGATTCGCCGTGTGCGGGGCTTGATCCGATTGTCAGCCGTCGCCTGCTGCGTGAAATCATTCGGCAGCGCGACCTGGGCGAGGTCAGTTCAATCTATGTAACGCAGACGCTTGATGAAGTGCGCTATCTTTGTTCTCACCTTTATGAACTGAAAGCTGACGGCCAGCCGGTGCTGCGCAAAGAGTCTGATCAGTTCTGCCTGACCAATACGCGCATTATGATGCTGACCGACGCGCGGATTATCTTTAATCGTGAAGATGAGATGTTCTGGAACGCGACGGACGAACAGATCAGACAGTTTCTCAGATGATCATTCCGGCCCTGCAAACAAATAACGCAGGTAATCTGTTGCACGCCCGCATTGCTGGCCGCCCTGGCGAGCGCGTGAACTGTGATCACCTGCGTTATGGCTGTGATTCCGCCAGTGCGGAATCAGAGTTTTTTCAAACCGCGACGAGTTGCGGGCGAGCGTGAATTTTGATGGTATCGAAATCCCCGGCTTCAACCGCAAATTCATAATCACGCGCGGGCTGGTAACGACCAATCATCGCATTCAACTTCATCAGGGCCGGCTCGACAAAATCCAGCATGAAATCGCTCTCTTCAACAACCTTGTGCTGCTTGCGAGCGATCTCTTCCCGGGTCAGGCCGAGGTGATGCAGCAGGCGCAACGGAAAGTCCCTGGCCTCTCTGACGCCGGTATCAATGCTGTATTCCTCGTGCTGATTTTCCAGATCAAGAAGCTGTTTGTAGAACTCTTCACTGTCAGTGAAACTGAGTCTTCTGCCCATAACTTATCCTCCCTGTGACTGCCTGAAAGACCGGACGATCTCAACCGAACAGTGTGCGCGCGCCGCCACTGCCGATGAGACGCTGCCGATCATAAATCTTTCGAGAGCATTCATTCCCCTCGCGCCGATAAAGATGCAATCCGCTCCCCAGCCTTCAGCTTCAGTAATCAGCAATCGTTTCGGGTCGTCCTCCTTCATCACAGTCGAAGTCGCCAGCCCGGCGGCGTTGAGTCTGCCGGTGGCTTCTTCCACCATCTGTTTCACTCTGGCATTTTCAGCAGCCAGCCATTCAGCAATCTGCGCCACCATATGCTGCGCGGCCATTGGCGGAATCGTCCACGCCGCGCTGACCAGGCGCGCTTCGCTGCCAGCGGGCCATTCCCTTGCGGCGACGGCCCTGATGGCGGCGTCAGCGCCTTTCGAGCCGTCCACTCCGATGATGATTCGCACCGGTGCATCGGGACTGCGGTGTTTGCCCCGCGCAATGCGGACGGAACAGGCGGCTTCGTGCGCCAGTTTCTGCGACACACTGCCGAAAAAGAAACGGCCCATTGCCGATCTGCCGTGCGATCCGGCCACAATCAGATCGGGTTTCCAGTGAACTGCCTTGTCAAGAATCACCGCTGCCGGAACTCCGAATCCGGTTTCGATGGCCACATTCCAGCCCGGCATCATCGTGCCGATGCGCAAGGCCGCGCCACGCGCCAGCCCCTGCGCTTCAAGTCGCCTGTCCACTGCCTCCAGCACTTCAGGGCTTGACGGCGGCGGCAGCCAGCTTTCAATGACTGACAAAACCATCGCTTCGGCGTGGTGCGGCAGGCCGGATCGCTTCAGGTCTTCCAGCGCCGCATCAGCACATTCAGAACCGTCATACGCCACCAGAATTTTCATCCGTTCTTCCATCGCTCCCTCCTTTGGGGATGCCCTGCCCGGATCAGGCTGCCTGCTGGTAAGTCCAGCCGCAGCGCTTCAGCAGCCACTGCGGCTGGACGGGAGCGAAAGCTGTGATGCGCCACGCCTCCGCTTTCGCTTACCCTGACGAACCGATCCCAGCTTCGGTTCGTCCTCTTCCGGCAAAGATCCGGGAACCTGGGTGCGGTATTTTCCAACCCTCACCGCACCTGAAATAAGCTGCTGATGCGCGTCTATCAGTGCTTCACAGGTTCCCGTTAGCTGAATGTGCAACAGTTGTGCCGCCTGTCAGGAAGGCAGAGACCGGCGCAATTACGCGAAATCAGCCAGGCTGCGCAGTCAGTGATGAGTGTTTTCACGCAACCGCGTGAGTAACCCTGCGCAACTGCTGTTGAGAATGGTGTCAGGTAGCTGCATGATGAACGACAATTATGCCAGCAGCACTGCGCCTCACGGGTTAATCTGAAAGGAGAATCCGCCATGCCAAAAGTCAGAGTCGGCAATGTCACCATCAACTATGACCATCAGGGAACCGGAGAGCCACTGCTTCTCATTCCCTACTTGGCCGCCGATCACGCCTGTTACGCCTTTCAAGTGGCTGATTACGCCAGACACTTTACCTGCATCTCACCTGACCTGCGGGGAACAGGCGAGTCAGACAAACCCGAAGGTGTGTGTTCGATGGAACTTTACGCCGATGATGTCGCTGCCTTCATGCAGGCTGTCGGCATCGAGAAAGCGCACATTTTCGGATTATCGCTTGGCGCGGCAACCGGCTTGTGGCTGGCCGCCGCGTATCCCAACAAGGTCAGGTCATTGTCGCTGCACAGTGCGTGGACAAAGACGGATCTGTTTTTGAAAACTGTGGTCGAAGGATGGCAGGTGATGGCAAGGACACTGGACAGTGTGCCTGAGATGATTATTCAGTGCATCTTTCCGTGGTGCCTTACGCCGGAACTTTATGCCGCCAGGCCGGATTACATTCAGGCCCTGGCTGACTTCGTGCGAAGCCGTCCGGTTCAGCCACTCGCGGCATTCCTTCAGCAGTCGAATGCGGTGCTTGCTCACGATGCTGAGACGCAACTGGCCCGAATCAGCGCCCCGACGCAACTGACGTTCGGGCGTCACGACGCGCTGACCTCGACCCGGTTTGCGGACAGGCTGAAAAACGGCATCCGCGACTCCGAACTGCTGATTTTTGAGGGCTGCGCGCACGCCCCCATCTACGAAAAGACGGAAGAGTTCAATCAGCAGACCATGGCCTTTCTGCAACGCCATTGAGTCCGGGCAGGTCAGGCAGGAAACGTCAGGCCGCATCGCTGACGCTGATGACCGCAGCGCCGCGAATCGCATCGTGCCTGAGCGCATTGAGCGCCGCGCCGGTTTCGCTGAGCGGAAAGATTTGTGTCTGAGTGCGGACGGGAATTTCGGCAGCGATGCGCAGGAAGTCGTGACCGTCCTGACGGGTGTTGTTGGCGACGCTGCGCACCACGCGTTCGTGATAGAGCAGTTGATAATCAAGCGGCGGTATCTGACTCATATGAATGCCGCCGAGCGTGAGCGTGCCGCCTTTTTTCAGAACCTTCAGCGCGGCGGGCACCAGTTCACCCGCAGGCGCAAAGATGATGGCGCTGTCGAGTTTTGCGTCCGGCGCGTCCAGCCCGCCACCGGCCCACACTGCGCCGAGTTCGAGCGCAAGCCGCTGATGCCGTTCGTCGCGCGTGAAGGCATAAACTTCGACGCCCCAGTGCCGCGCCACCTGAATGGCCACGTGCGCCGCCGCGCCGAAGCCATACAACCCAAGACGGCGGCCCGGACTCGCTCCCGTCAGGCCTGATAACCGCAGCGAGCGAAAACCGATGATTCCGGCGCACAGCAGCGGCGCGGCTTCAAGGTCGCTGAACGAAGCCGGAATCGGATACATAAAATCAGCCGGAGCGACGATGTATTCAGCATAACCGCCATCCACCATCCAGCCGGTAAACGTCGCGCGTTCGCACAGATTCTCCTTGCCGTCGCGGCAGTATTCGCACACGCCGCAGGTTTCGTGCAGCCAGGGAATGCCGACACGGTCGCCGGGTTTGAAGCGCGTGACGGCATCGCCAGTGGCTTCAATGCGACCGACCACCTGATGACCCGGAATGACGGGGCTGCGTTGCGGCGGCAGTTCGCCTTCGATGACGTGCAGATCGGTGCGACAGACGCCGCACGCGCTGACCCGCACGAGCGCCTGATGACTGTGCGCAATCACCGGCTTCGGCGCGTCAGTGTAAACCAGCGGACTGGTTTCAATCGGTGCGGTTGAATGCAGCAGGCAGGCTTTCATCGTGGCTGGCGATAATCAATCAGTAGCGCTTCAGTAGCTGAAGGCTTACTTGTCGCTGAGAACTTCAGCCAGGGCCTTCAGCAGTTTGTCAGCCGAGTAAGGCTTGGCCAGAAATGTTCTGACGCCGGATTGCGTGATCTCTGCGGCCTTGCCGTTTTCAGTCAGGCCGCTGCTGGCAATGATTCTGACTTCAGGGTTGATCTTGCGCAGCGCGCGAATCAGCGCCGGGCCGTCCATAAACGGCATCATCATATCGGTCAGCACCACCCTGATCTCATTGCGGTGTTGCGCGTACAGCGCAATGGCCTCAGCGCCATCGTTCGCGGTCAGGACGCGGTAATTGAAGGCTTCGAGGGTGGAACTGGTGATTTCACGAATCGCCAGTTCATCGTCCACGACCAGAATCGTCTCGCCACGTCCGGCTGGCAGCGCGGGATTGCCCGATTCAGACGGCGCGAGCTGCGGAATTTCGAGCGCGGGCAGGTAGATTCTGAACTGTGTGCCTTTGCCCGGTTCGCTGTAGACATTGATGAAACCGCCGTGCCCCTTGATGATGCCGAGCACGGTTGAGAGTCCGAGGCCCGTGCCCTTGCCGACTTCCTTGGTCGTGAAAAACGGATCGAAGATGCGATCCAGATGTTCGGTCGGAATGCCGGTGCCGGTGTCAGTCACCGTAATCATCACAAAGCGGCCCGGACGCGCATCCAGAATCATCTGCGCGTAAGTTTCATCAATCACCTTGTTTTCGGCCTCAATCGTCAGCCGCCCGCCATCGGGCATGGCGTCGCGGGCATTGATGCAGAGGTTCATCAGCACCTGATGAAGCTGCGTCGTGTCGCCGTTGACCATCGCCAGGTCTTCACCCAGGCGAAAGCTGATCTCGATTGATTTCGGAAAAGTCTCCTTCAGAATCTTGACGATTTCCCTGATCAGATGCCGGGACTGCATGGCGGCGCGTTCTCCGCCGATGCCTCTGGCGAATGACAACACCTGCCTGACCATTTCGCCGCCGCGTTCGGCGTTGGTGCGCAACAGATCGAGCATCCGCTGTCCCTGTTCGTCGGTCACTTTCAGTTGCAGCATCTGCACGGCCATCAGCATTGGTGAAAGCACGTTGTTCAGGTCGTGCGCAATGCCGCCGGCGAGCGTGCCGATTGATTCCATGCGCTGAGCGCGCAGGAACTGAGCTTCGAGTTTCTTCTTTTCGGTGATGTCGGTGTTGATGGCGAGAATTGATTTCGGCTGGCCTGAGGCATCACGAATCAGCGTCCAGTTGCATTCAGCCATCAGCTTGCGCCCGTCGCGGGCAAGCTGTTGCAATTCACCCGACCAGGTGCCTTGTTCAATGACGGCCCGGTTGGCTTTCTCAAATTCCGAAACTGAAGCGGGAAACTGCATCAGGCGCACGTCCTGACCGACGGCTTCTTCAGCGGCCCAGCCATACATTCGTTCCGCGCCCTGATTCCAGAAAATGACCCGGCCCTGCGGGTCGCGCACGATGATCGCGTCCTTGGCCAGGTTGAGCATCGCCGCCTGTTCGAGCAATCTTTCCTCGGCGCGTTTGCGTTCGGTGATGTCGCGCAGAATGACGGTATAGAAACGCTGCCCGCCGCTTTCCATCTGCGAAATCGAAGCTTCAATCGGGAACTCTTCGCCGTTCGCCCGCAGGCCGTAAAGCGTACCGAGCGAACCCATCGAACGGCGTGTGACTCTGGTTTCGCCGAAGCTTTCAATGTGACGGCGATGCGCTTTACGATAGCGATCCGGCAGAAAGCGGTCGAGCGGCTGTCCGAGGGCCTCAGCGGCGACATAGCCGAACATCTTTTCGGCGGCGGCATTGAAAAGCGTCACGCGCTGCGCTGAATCCACCGTAATGATGGCATCCATTGCGGAACTGATGATGCCGGCCACGCGCTGCTGATTTTCGAGCAGCGCGGTTTCAGCCGCGCGGCGGCGAGTAATGTCATAAAACGAAACGAACAGCCCGGTCGGTGAAGGCACGGCCTTGATGCCGAACCACGTGTCAGGAACAGGAAAGAAGCCCTCAAACACCACGACCTGCTGCGTGGTCATGGCGCGGCGGCATTCAGTCTCAAACGTGCCTCCGGCGACATCAGGACAGGCTTCCCAGATGATGTGCCCGACCACCTCCGACCGCGACCTGCCGCAGTGCCGTTCGGCGGCGGAACTGAGATGCGTAATTCGCCAGCCCGGATCGAGAAAGATAAAACCATCCGCGACGTTTTCAAGCAACTCAGCCACGCGCGCATCTTCCAGCAGCGCGCGGTAATCGTGAGTTGTGTTGCCCGAAAGTTCAGGCGGTTGCAAAGTATTCTTTGAAGAGTTTTTCATTATAATTTCCGCTCAATCCTGTGGCGGAAATTCTAGCCTGGGATGGCGCGAATGGATACAGCAGAAAAGCCTGATTGTCGGGTGAACAATCAGGCTTTAATTTCGGTCAGTTCGATGGTGCCCCTGCCTGCGGCGCTTACGAGTGCTTGCGCTGCCAGTATTTCTGATTGATCTGTTTGGCCCAGCCCCAGAACAATCCCTGGCTGACGCGCGCATGTTTTCGTTCCCACAGATCCTTGTACAGAAAGATTGAGTCTTCACCGCCTTCGTCAATCACCAGCATCAGTTCGTGATCGTATCTGATCGCCGGTTCGTGGCCGCTGACTTCAGCCGCCAGGTTCGCCGCCGCGACTTCGCCCTGCAACACGGCCATATGCCCCATTTTCGGCCCGATCAGATTGACGCAGTCACCAGCGGCATACATCCCCGGCGCGCCCGTGACCTGCATGTAATTATTGACGCGCACGTAATTTTCAGAATCGGTAATGCCCGTGTACATCGCTTCGCCGGGGCCGCTGAAAGGCGGCAGCAGCATCAGCAGATCATAATCCAGCCGCTCATCGGTGTCTGATCTGATCTCTTTTTCCAGCACCTGCGCGACCGGAAAATCGGCCCGAAATTCAATGCCGTGATCGGCCAGAGCCTCTTCAATTACCGGCACCGCTTCAGGCCCGCCCAGTTGCCCGCCCGGTTTTTCAGGGCTGACCACTGTAATTCTGACCTGATCGCGCTCACCGCGTTCCCTGAGCATTCTGTCCAGCGCAAAGGCCGTTTCATAAACCGGCACAGACAACCGCGCATCGCGGCAATAACCGATTACCGCATGCCCCCGGTGAAAATTGTGCAGGGCTTCCCTGAATTTCAGCGCCGCCTTCACCGTCAGCAGGTGATGCGCGTGTTCATAAAAACCCGGCACCTGTTCGGTGGCCAGCCTGCGACCGAGCGCAAAGACGCAGTAATCGTATGGCATCTTTCCCTGCAACTGACCGTGCGTCACGATCACTTCGCGGCGGCCCGGATCAGGCCATGCAATCTCTGACTGCACAAAATCAACGCGCCGCTCATGCATCGCCTGCGAGAGGTCAAACGAAACATCTTCGAGCGCGCAATACCCGAAAGCCAGTCGCACCAGCGCCGGATAAAAGATGAATTCGCGCTGACGCGAAATGAGCGTGATCTGATGATCAGGCTTCAGCCTTTTCGCCAGACTTTCAGCCGCAGTCACGCCACCGAAGCCGCCGCCAAGGACAAGAATATTGGCCATACGCAGCCCTTTTTATGCAAACCACTGTTATGCGGTCGTGGCCGGAACCCGCACGATTTCAACCGAGCATTTCGCGTGCGAAGCGACATTCTGCGAAACCGAACCGAGCAGGAACCGCTTGAACCCGCGATAGCCGTGCGAACCCAGCACGATCAGATTAGCGCCCCAGCGGTCGGCTTCATCAAGGATCACCTCTTCGGCCTTGCCTTCGTGCATTTCCGAAGTGATTTCCACCGTCGGCCCCTGCGCAATTCGCAAATGCTCAATCGCCTTGTCGAGCGCGAGCTTTGCTTTCTCCTTCTCGGATTTCTCAAGCTCCGAATAGTAGCTGTCAGGCAAAGCCCAGGTTTCAGTCGTCGGAATAAACGGCAGTTCAACCGCCGACAGAACCTTGATCACAGTACCTGCGGGCCAGGGACGTCGCGCTACTTCATGCACCGCCGCCTCGCTGTATGCTGAACCATCAGTTGCCAGCAGAATCTTCATAAAACCCTCCTTTCAGAACCACAGAGCTGAATCACTCTGGACTTGTTAACGGGCAACTCGTATGCCGTCAGAGGCGCGCGCGTTTTTGCGCGGAACGGCTGAGTTGCAACTCATCCTGACGGACAACCGAAACGGCAAAGTGTGTTTTCACTCAGCCACTGAGTAACTTTTCGCACCAGTCAGCGACCCGGCCAGAGACAGTATTGGCGAGAGACGGTGTTTGGAGTCCGGCTTTAGCTGGCGTTATTCAATGCAGGCCAGACCAGCTAAAGCCGGGACTCAAACACCGTCTCTTCAGAGCGCAGGTTTCAATGATTCACGTTTACGATTGAGCCGGGGTCGAGTGTTGCAGTGTCAATGTGAATACGCTACTTTGCGTTCACTATCTGGTACGTGCAACAACCTGGCGAGAGAGCTATGAACAAGATCACACCATTCGGCAGCCTTGAGATTCTGGATGCGCATTGTCACTTCTTTTCGCATCGGTTCTTTACCACGCTGGCGGGGCAGTCGCCGCAGCTCAGGCAGTTGCCTGATCCGGTCAGTCGCATCGGTGAACTGACCGGCTGGGTGATGCCGCCGGATGATCCGGCACTGCTCGGCGCGGCGTGGAAGGATGAGCTTGACCGTCACGAAATTCAGGGGGCGCTGCTGATCGCCAGCGTGCCGAATGATGAAGAGTCAGTGGCCGCTGCCGTGTCCGCTGTTCCTGATCGCCTGGCCGGAGCTTTTATGTTTGATCCGACGCGGCCCGATGCTGAAGCCCGCGCCCGTCGCGCTTTTGATGAATTCGGATTGCGGGTCGTGTGCCTGTTTCCGGCGATGCATCACTTTTCGATTGCTGAATGTGAAGGCGTGCGGGCTGTGGCGGCGCTCGCGGCGGCCAGGTCTGGAACAGCAGTCTTTGTGCATTGCGGCGCGCTGTCGGTTGGCGTGCGAAAAAAATTGCAACTGCCGAGTCCGTTCGATCTGAGCCGGGGCAATCCGCTTGATTTGTGTCGGCTGGCGGCTGAGTTTGCGCAGGCGCGTTTTATCGTTCCGAGTTTCGGCGCGGGCCTGTTCCGCGAAACGATGCTGCTGGCTGATCTGTGTCCGAATGTGTATGTGGACAGTTCGAGCAGCAACAAATGGATGGCTTACGAAGCTGCGCCCGTTGATCTGGCTGTGATCTTCAAACGGGCGCTGGCGGTGCTGGGGCATGAACGCCTGCTGTTTGGCACTGATTCGTCATTCTTTCCGCGTGGCTGGAATGCTGAAATTTTTCACACGCAGATCAATGCGCTGCTTGAGGCTGGTGTCAGCGAGGAACAGGCGCAGGCGATTCTCGGCGGCAATCTGCGACGGCTGTTATTCAGATAAAGGCCGGAAAAGACCAGTCACGACCCTGCGGATGATCTTCAGTTGGTGAAGATTCGTGTTGATGCGTGGCTGTTTTCTGCTGCGGTCACACGGCCCAGGTCTTTTCCAGATCCTCGGCAAGTTGTTCGTAGCGCCTGGTCAGGCCCTCGCCTGCTTTATTGTTTTCCTGCACGAACGACTGAATCATCGCGCTCTTGACCGATTCATCAAGCATCTCTTCGGCCAGTTGAAAGATCAGCGCCTCTTCCTGCTGCATATGCCCGACCAGATGATCGCGGAACTGCACAGCGGCATTGACGAAATTATCAGCCGCCGCCGCATCGCCGTAGCGGTATTCCTCAGTCGCCAGCTCAAGCTCGGCCAGCAGGTGCCGCTCCATCTCGTGTTCCTTTTTCAGAAACGCCAGCGCGCCGCCTTCATCCAGCACGCCTGATTCCTTCAGCGCCGGCAGGAACCAGTTTTCCTCTTTCGCGTGATGGAAGCGGTCGGCAAAGTTCTGAATGAAATCAAGTATCTGACTCAGCGCTTCGGGCGGCACGCTGCCGCCCGCTCTCAGCGTCAGACACATGCCATCGAGGGCGCGCAGCCCCTGTTCAATGACGCGATGTTCGTGTCGCAGGATATGAGTTGGTCGAGACATCAGACTTTTACTCCTCGTTGTTGATGCGGATCAGATCATAATTTCTTCGGCCTGCGGCTGCCGCGCCAGGCGGCGGCGCGCGACCAGTTTGGTGATTTCAACTATCAGAATCGGACTGATGACCGACAGCCCCGTGATCATCCAGTCCCTCGTCGTCAGTCGCGTCACATCCAGCAGGCGCGCCAGCGGGCCGAACCAGACCGCCAGCAGTTGCAGCGAAACCACCAGGGCCGCTGCCAGCCAGACCCAGGGATTGCGAAACAGCCCGTCAAAAGCCGACCGCGTGCGCGAACGGCAGTTGAACGTATGACCAAGCTGCACGCCAATCAGCGCGAACAGGGCCATCGTGCGGGCGTGCGCGCCGGGGCCGTATTCATTCAGCGCCCAGCCGTAAGCGCCCATAATAATCGCCGTCAGCATCACGCCCTGCCAGACAATCAGTCTGATGAAATCTGACGACAACAGCGATGCCTGCGGCGAAGCGGGACGGCGGCGCATCACATCCGGCCCGCCCGGCTCAACCGCCAGCGCGAGGCCTGGAAAAATATCAGTCACCAGGTTGATCCACAGAATCTGCAACGGCAGCAGTGGCAGCGGCCAGCCAATCAGCAGCGCCGCAAAGATCAGCAGCACTTCGGCCAGATTCTTTGAAAACATCAAATGCACGAACCTGCCGATATTCGAATAAATAATCCGCCCGCCTTCAATCGCGTGCAGGATGGTGGCGAAGTTGTCATCCGTCAGCACGACATCAGCGGCTTCTCTGGCGACTTCGGTGCCGCGCTGTCCCATCGCAATGCCGGTGTCGGCGCGTTTGAGCGCGGGCGCATCGTTGACGCCGTCCCCGGTCAGCGCGACGATTTCGCCGGTCTGCTGCAATGCTTCAACGATGCGCATCTTGTCTTCCGGCGAAACGCGCGCAAACGCATCAGCGCGCCGCGCCAGATCAGCCAGCGCCGTGTGATCAGTGCCGTCAAGGTCGCGGGCGTGCAGCACCAGCGGGTCATTGCGGTCATTGAGCCGCAATTCACGCGCAATCGCCCGCGCCGTATTGATCTGATCGCCTGTCAGCATCACGACGCGAATGCCTGCCGTGTGCGCGCGCGCCACCGCCTGCGGCACTTCGGCGCGGGGCGGATCAATCATCCCGACAAAACCAAGAAAAGTGAAATCATTCTCAGACCAGTCCGGCATTTTCTGATAAGCGCCGGGCGGCAGTCGTTTTTCGGCCAGCGCCAGCACGCGCAGCGCACGATCAGCCATCGCTTCATTGATTGTCAGCAGCCGCATCTGTGCTGCTTCATCAAGCGGCATTACTTCACCATCGCTGCTGCTCAGATCACGACACAGACCCATCACCGCCGAGGGTGCGCCCTTCAATGAATAAAGCTGCGTTCCGTCGGGCGCAGCATGCACCGTGAGCATTCGCCTGGTGACAGCGTCAAACGGAATTTCAGCGAGCTTTTGATAATCAGCGCGCAATTCGCTGACATTCAGGCCAAGCAGCCGGGCATTTTCCAGCAATGCTGTTTCAGTCGGATCACCAATCGTGCGCGCCGCACCTGAGGCCTGAGTTTCAAAAGACGCTTCGTTGCACAACACACTAGCGCGAACAGTCCGAAATAACAGATCGTCGTTTTCAATGTTTGTTCGTTCATCAATACTGACAACACGACCATCAGCGAGGCGGCATTCAATGACGGTCATCCGGTTTTCGGTCAGCGTTCCGGTCTTGTCGGTGCAGATGATTGTGGCGCTGCCCAGGGTTTCAACCGCAGGCAGTCGCCGCACAATCGCGCGCTGCCGCGCCATTCGCAGAACGCCAATCGCCAGAATCAGCGTCGTCACTGCGGGCAGGCCTTCCGGCACTGCGGCGACGGCCAGGCTGATGGCGACCTCAACCATCATCCACCAGTTGTCACCGCGCAAAACTCCGGCCACGACCACCACCGCCATAATCACCAGCATCAGCCAGACCAGTTGCCGCCCCAGCGTGGCCAGTCGCTGTTCGAGCGGCGTGGGTTCATCCGGCGCATCAGCGACCAGTTTGCCAATCCGGCCAAGCTCCGTCTGTCCGCCCGTGGCCGTAACGACTGCAACAGCGCGCCCGGCGGTCACGCTGGTGCCGAGGTAAAGCATCGAATATCGTTCAGCGACCGGAGCATCAGCCGCTGCCGGAGCCGCAGACTTTTCGACGCTCGCGCTTTCACCCGTCAGGGCCGATTCTTCAACGCGCAGGCTGGCCGCATGGAGCAGGCGCGCATCAGCCGGAACGCGATCACCGGGATTGAGAACAACCACGTCACCCGGCACCAGTTCCAGCGCATCCATCATTGCTTCGCGGCCATCGCGCCGCACGCGCGCGGTGGTGCGCGCCGTGCGCCGCAGGGCATCGAGCGCGCGCCCGGCCTGCCATTCCATGGCAAATCCGATCAGCGCATTCAGAATCAGCACGACAACGATGGCCAGGCCTTCGACAAAATCGCTGGTCAGAAATGCGACGAGCGCGGCGACCGCGAGCAGGCCGATAATCAGGCTGGCGAACTGATCGAGCAGCAATCGCCACGCAGCGCGCGGGCGAATCTGCTGAATGGCATTTGCGCCAAACTGCTCCAGTCGCCTCGCGGCCTCATCGCTGCTCAGTCCTGTTGCCGGATTGACGCCCTGCGCCTGCGCCACCGCTTCAGCCGCCTGTGCATGCGGCGCGTTCAGCAGTTCAGGCGCGTGCGGCGCCAGGTGCGGAATTATTTCCGGCTGTGCGTCGGTTCTGACCATTGTTGATTGCGCTGCGGATTATTCCGCACTTAACTGTGTCAGAGAACACAGTGCAAACTTCAGACCGCAGAAAGCAGGGGAGAAAAACGGCTGAGCGGACTATAGACGCGAAACTTTGTACTGTCCAACCACTGAATTCAGGGCAGGCAATTCATCACAAAAAGCACTGAAAGCACAAAGGAGAAACGAAACGTCAGGCGACCCGTTCTGCTCCCTTTGCGTGGTTTGTGCCTTTTGTGATGAATTCTCTGCTGATGTTTGAGGTTATCTCACAATCTGTATCGCTGTTTTTTCTGCCACGCGGCGCTTTCGACATCCACGTTCTGCAATCGCAGTGAAACGTCGGCGCTCAGGTCGAGTCCGGCCCGTTCGCCACGCCGCAGTTTCGGATAACCGGCGGCGGCAATCATCGCGGCGTTGTCAGTCGTGAAAACCGGCGAAGGAATAAAGGCGGGAATGCTGAGTTCATCAGCCAGGTGCCTGATCGCCTCGCGCAGTTCGCTGTTGCAGGCGACGCCTCCGGCCAGAATCAGTGTCCGGGGTGAATAAACTTTGGCGGCTTTGCGCACACTGCGCACCAGCGCGCGCACGATGGCATTCTGAAAGCTCGCGCACAGATCAAGCACCTGCGATGACGGAGCGGCAGGATCAGTCACTGTGCTGATGCTGTTTTCGCGGACGTAACGCAGCACGGCGGTCTTGAGGCCGCTGAATGAAAAATCCAGCCGGTGCGCTTCGTCTCTGATTTCAGCGAGCGGAAAAATAATTGCCCGCCTGTTGCCACGCGCCGCCAGACGATCAATCACCGGCCCGCCCGGATAACCCAGACCAAGCAGCTTCGAGATTTTGTCAAAGGCCTCGCCCGCCGCATCGTCGCGTGTGCGTCCGATCAGTTTGTATTTTTCAGGTTCGGGAATCAGAAACAGATTCGTATGCCCGCCCGAAACAATCAGCGCCAGCGCGGGGTATTCAGGCGGCGGAAATTCAAACGCGACCGAGTAAACGTGGCCTTCGATGTGATTGACGCCGACAATCGGCTTGCGCGCGGCAAAGGCAAAACCCTTTGCGTAATTGATGCCGACGAGCAGCGAGCCGACCAGCCCCGGCCCCTGCGTCACGGCCACGCCGTCAATGTCAGCCGGTTTCACCCCGGCGCGTTGCAGCGATTCATCAACGACGCCTTCAATTTTTTCGAGGTGTTCACGCGAAGCCAGTTCCGGCACGACGCCACCAAAGCGGCGGTGCGTTTCAATCTGCGAGGCAATGACATTTGAATGAATCCGCGTGCCGTCTTCGATCACGGCGGCAGCGGTTTCATCACACGAACTTTCGATTCCGAGAACAAGCATTCAGATTCAGCTCAGATTTCAGATCAGTGTCCGGAATAACCAGTGTGGCGCGATTTGCCCGCAATCGCGCTGAATCTGCCATCGGCCCCTGGCGTGAGCCGCGCGATTGCGGGCAAATCGCGCCACACTTTCAGGTGCGTAACTGAAACCCGGTCTGAATCGAAACACACAAGAATAAGAACACGCCGGGACAGTACCGCGAGCGTGAGCGAGCGAGTCTGCGGTGAAAGGTGCTGCCGTGTGACTCCGCTCGCTCACGCTCGCGTACTGTCCCGGCGTGTCTCGATTCAGGTGGCGGGCTGTTCTTCGCTTTCAGTTTCTTCAGCCGGAGGCGGGAAGACCACGCCTTCATAAATTTCAGCCAGCGAAAGCGTGCAGTTGATTGAAGCGATGAAAATAGTCTGATCGGGATTCTCCAGGATGGTCATCTGCCAGACATTTTCGCCCTGCCGCTGATGATGCTCAACCAGCACCCGGTGCTGTTCGACCAGCAGGTAATCGGTCAGCGTCGGCAGCCACGTGCGATAGCGCAGAAACTTTTCGCTGCGGTCAAAGTTTCTGGTGGCATCAGACAGCACTTCGATGATGACTTTCGGATTGAGCAGCACATCGCGGTGTTCATCGTGATACTGCCTTTCACCGCAGACCACGACCAGATCAGGATAAGAGAAGAACCCTTTGACCGAACGCGGCAAAGCTGCCGGGCCGCTGCGAACTTTCATGTCCTTTGAGAAAACCCGGCAGTTGCCACCTCGCAATTCTGACCCAATGGCAATGGTCAGATTTGTACTGATAATGCCGTGCGCTTCACTCTCGTCAGCCATAGCGTAAACAAAGCCGTCAATGTATTCGTGACGCTCTTTGCTCGTGCGTTCGCGGCTCAGATACTCTTCAAAAGTGACCAGCAGTGCGGATTCCGGCAGCGCCATAAGATGCCTCCTTCAGTTTGCGGCTGGTCGAATTATGCTTTGCTTTCCGCCGGGGCAGCAACTGCTGAGGGCTGCCGTCGCACAACGACCAGCGTGCGATCATCTTTCGGCGGCTCAAGCCCCGGATGCGCGCAGTCAAAAACGCGATGACACAGCGTATTGACTTCGCCCGATCTGAACTGTTCGGTCAGCCGTTCAACTTCGGCGACGCCCCGCTCAGGATCATTCGTCAGCCCCTGATACAGCCCGTCGGTGTAAACCAGCAGCAGGTCGCGGGCCGGGAATGACACAACATTTTCAGCAAATGACGCTTCACGCTGCGCGCCCGCCGCGCCGCTGTTTACCGGCAGCAGGTATTGATCGCTTTTGCCGACCTGAATTGTCGGCGGCAGACCGGCGTTGATGTAATGCAGATCGTTGCCCTCCCAGCGACCGATGAAGCATCTGAACTGTCGCCTGCCCTGATACCGGTCATAAACGTAAGCGTTGAGTTCCGTCAGAATCGCTGTCAGGTTTGTTTCGCGCTGCACGATCTGTGTGATTTTGCGGTGCAGGTGCGTCACGTCGGTTGACGCCTCAAGCCCGCGCCCCGGCAGGTCGCCCACGACCAGCAGCGGCTCAGCGCCGAAATCAAAGACGTGATAATAATCGCCGCTCGTTTCAGTACCGGCCAGGTGCCTGGCGCTGCACCAGATCGTTTCAAGATCAGAAATGGCCGGGGACATAAACGCTTCGTGCAGCAGCACGGCCATTTCAACTTCGCGTTCACTGCGTCCGCTGTCGTAAGCTTCCTGTGCAATCTCAGTGGTGAAGTTCTGCACCAGTCCTTTGGTGCGTGCTGCAATGCCAGTCGCAATCAGCGTTACGGCCAGCAGCGTCAGCAGCCGCAGCCAGGGATTGCTGCCTGCAAAAAGCGCCACCGCCGTATACACCACGCCCGCATAGATTCCGGCCTTGAGCGGCAGCAGCAGGCGATGACGCGCGGCAGTCAGCGCGAGTACCGGAAGGTAAAAGAAATAAAGTCCCGCGCCGCCCTGATGAAAAAGTCCGAGCGCGCCGAAAACAATCAGACCCAGATTGATGATCGTCACGTCAATCAGGGCTGAACTGCCGATCAGCGATTCAGGATGACTGCCCTTGCGCCGCGCTGCCACCATCAGCATCGCGGCTGTCCAGGCGACGGCCAGCCCGGCATAAATCAGCTTTGTCGGCTGCTCGAATCGCCAGTACCACGCCGCAAGCGCGAGGCTCGTGACGGCAAACAGCAGGCGCAGTTGATTCGCCCAGGACTCAGTCGTGAGAGCCTGAGTCACAAGCGCACTTTCCACACGTCGGGGTAAATCAGCTTTGATCTTTTTCATGAAATCGAGGCCTTTTCTCTTTGAAATGATGACCGAACAGGTGCGGTTAATTCGGTGCTGAAGCAGGCGTAAAGATACTGTACCTGCCCGTTTTTCGTCAAAACCCGTCGCCCGGTGAGCGCGCCGGAAGCCTCTCTTGTTAAGCTTTCAATGATGATTGATAATCAGCGTCTGCGGGCAGCGAAGCCGGAACTGACAGATTCATCTGTGGCATGATGAATCCGCTTCGCCGCCTGATTTCACACCTGAACCATTCAATCCGAAACTATGGCGAAAAAAGGCAGTATTCTGGTGATAGATGACGAGGAGATCATGCGCGACGTGCTGGAAAGCCTGCTCTCGCAGGAAGGTCATCGCGTTGATCTGGCAAAGACCGGCGAGGAAGGCATTCAGAAAATGACCGAGCGCGCTTACGACGTGCTGCTGCTCGATGTTTCGATGCCGGGCATGGGCGGGTTGCGTGCGCTTGAAGAGATTCTCAAACTCGACCGCGAAGCCGTCGTGATTATGATTACGGCTTACGCCACGTTCGACACCGCCATTGCCGCGTGGCAGCTTGGCGCTTTTAACTGCATCCGCAAGCCGTTTGAGAACGAAGCGATTCTCAGGATCGTCGCTGCCGGAATTGCGCGTCGTCGCGGTGATGAAGAACGCCGCGTGCTGCGGCGCACGCTGAAAAGCTCAGTTGACCGCAGCCAGATTATCGGCAGTTCCGCACCCATGCGCGAAGTCTTTGATCTGATCGAACAGGTCGCGCCTGCCCGCTCAACCGTGCTGGTCACGGGCGAATCGGGCACCGGCAAGGAAGTCATCGCGCGCTCGATTCATTTTTCCAGCCCCCGCGCCGAATCAGGGCAGTTCGTCGCGGTTAATTGCAGCAACATTCCGTCTGAATTGCTTGAATCAGAACTTTTCGGCCACACCCGCGGAGCGTTTACCGGCGCGGTCGCGGCGAAAAAAGGACTCTTTGAAGTTGCTGACGGCGGCACCATCTTTCTGGATGAAATCAGCAACATCCCGCCGGAAACTCAGGCCCGGCTGCTGCGCGTGATTCAGGAACGCGAATTCACGCCGCTCGGTGACACTCAGCCGCGCCGCGTTGATGTGCGAATCATCGCCGCCACCAACATTGATCTGCGCAAGGCCGTCGAGACCGGCGATTTCCGCGAAGACCTGTTCTATCGCCTCAATGTCATCAACATTCATCTGCCACCGCTGCGCGAACGCAAAGAGGACATTCTGCCGCTCGCTCAGCATTTCATTCACAAATACAACGCTGAAAACGGACGCCACGTGTCAGAACAACTGCTGCCCGAAGTTCTCAAGGCGCTTGAAACTCATTCCTGGCCCGGCAATGTGCGCGAACTTGAAACCGCGATTGAGCGCGCCGTCATCGTTGCGCGCGGTGACACGCTGACGCTTGACTGTCTGCGCGAGGAAATCCTGCGTCCGCCCGTGGCGTCCGGCGCTGCCGCCGACAGCGGAGCGAGCGCCGTTGCCGGTGAAATTGATCTGTCACGCGGCATTTCGTTTTACGACGAAGTCTCACGCTTTGAGGTCGAACTGATCAAACGCGCTCTTGAAATGACCGGCGGTCATCAGAGCCGCGCCGCCCGTCTGCTTGGCATGAACAACACCACGCTCAACAGCAAGATCAAGTCGTACAACATCCGCCCGTGAGGAACCCGTGAGCGAAAATATTGTCCTCGACAAGTCATACAAATTCGCTCTGCGCATCGTGAAGCTGCACAAATATCTCTGCAAAGAAAGGAATTCACCCTGAGCAGAGAAACGCTGCGCTGCGGCACGAGCATTGGCGAACACGTTGCCTGTGCGCAGGAAGCGGCCTCCAGGCCCGGCTTTGCGCAGGAAATCAACACTGCGTTGCAGTATGCCGTGCGCACGGGTTTCCGGCTGTGCCTGCTGCGCGATGCTGAGCGCCTTGATGAAAAGCACTTCAATTCAATCAGCAATGATTGTGATGAACTGCAAAAACTGCTGCGCTCAATCGGCAAATCAGCCGACCCCCGCAGCCGCACATAAACACCTTCACCATTGACCATTCACCATTATTCACAGTGTGAGTTTTCCCCCTGCGAATAATGCTGAATGGTGAATTTCAGACAGGAGAAATGATGTCTTCAACTCTGCAGGTCTCGTGTGTGCAGATGCACTGGGCGAGATCACTTGAATTCAATCTTGACCGCACGCTTCATTACATCAAAGCCGCTGCCGCTGAAGGCAGCCGCGTGGTTCTTTTCCCGGAAGCGAATCTGACGAGTTATTACTTTCCTTATCTCATCAATCTTGAACCTGAAGCCGTGCCGCGGGCGCTGGAACAGACCTGCCAGGCGGCGGCTGACAATGAGATTTACGTGATTGCCGGAACGATTCAGAAAACGCACGACCGCTTTCTCAATCTGATGCACGTCATTGATCCGGCGGGCCGCATCATTCACGAATACGCCAAGGTCAATATGGCCGGGCGCGACGAAACGAAATACTGTCGCGGCGGCAACAAGCTATCGCTGTTTGAAATTGACGGCATTACCTGCACGCTGGTGATCTGTCGTGATGGTCGTCATCCTGAACTCTACCGCATTCCGGCAATGGCGGGCGCGCAGATTCTCTTTCATCCTTCGTGCAGTTCCGATGAAATCGAAGCCGTCTGCTGGAAGCGGACTTCGGGTCGCGCACAGCAGCCGGTCGGGCCGAACTCGAAAATCTTTCACTGCGTCGCCAACACCATCGGGCAATCGCCTGATGGTTTGCAGACTTCGAGCGGAATGTCATTCATCCGCGAACCGAACGGCATTCCGCTGGCCGAAGCCGGGTATTATCAGGAAGAGATGATTACTGCCGTGCTTGATCTGGCGCGCGCCGACCGGTCGTATGTGCTCGACAGTCTCAACCATCCGCCGTTCCTGACGGCTTACTGGCAGCAGATGATTGAGGAAACGAAAAAAAGAGCCGACCTCAAACCCGAATAACCCGATGAACAACGACCTGTCCACCCGTCACGCGCCGGTCAGTGATCTTTTCAGAACGCCTGCCTCGCCTGCTGAATGGGAGCAGTACCGGCTGAGTGATGAGCAGGTGCAGTTCTGGCAGGAATACGGTTATCTGACCGGCATCAGAGTGCTGACCGAGGCTCAGACTGCGGCGCTGCGCGCTGAAGTTGATGAACTGATGTCAGCGGCTCACGCGGATCATCCGCTCTGGTATGAACACCACTCGAACGAATCGGCTGATCCTGAAACGATTCTTTTTCATGCGCTCGGCGCGTGGCGAATCAGGGCGGGACTGCACGACGTGCTGTGGCATCCGGCGTTCACGATGGCCGCCGCACAACTGCTCGGCGGCGCGGTGCGGTTCTGGCACGATCAGTTGTTCTGCAAACCGGCGCGGCACGGCGGCGTGGTGGCGTGGCATCAGGATTATTCTTACTGGACGCGCACTCGCCCGATGGCGCACCTGACCTGTCACATTGCGCTTGATGAAGCGACGGTTGAAAACGGCTGTCTGCATTACGTGCCGCGCAGTCAGCGATGGAACCTGCTGCCAATTACCGGACTGGCGGGAGATATGAATGCGATTCAAACGGTGCTGAATGACGAGCAGCGTGAACAGTTTCGTCCCGTTGCCGTTGAACTCAAACCCGGCGAATGCGCGTTTCATCATCCGCTGCTGGTGCATGGTTCATTCAGCAACAAGTCTGACCGGGCGCGGCGCGCGACTGTCATCAATGTCTTTCGTGACGGCGTGGAATCGGCCTCTGATGAGCCATTGCTTGCAGGTGTGCCGGTGATCGCAAGGGGTGAAAAGATGGGCGGGCAGTTCTTTCCGCTGCTGTTTGATCCGGGCAGCCTCACTTCCTGAATTATCAATCCATCAGTCAGACAGCGGGGCGCTGCGGCTTTGAATCATCAAAGCCGCAGCGCCCCCGCTGTCATCGTGGCTGAAAGGCTTAATTGCTCGGTGGGAAGACCGGCATCTGATAGACCGCGCTTCCGCCAAGCGTCAGCTTGTGCAGGTTGTGTCCCTGCGAGACGCTGGTTGTACCACCGGCAGCGGAACTGGTCGTCAGCATTGCGCCGAGCAATCCCTTGCCGTCAGTTGACCACAGCTTCATCCAGCCCGAACGTCCGAACGGGATGACCGTTCTGACGCGCGGCGTCGTGCGCGGGAAGCTGTCTGAGAGCGTCTGTACGGTCTGGCAGGTCGCTGCTCTGAAATTGAAGCTGTAGGCTTTTTCCAGATCGTCGTAGAGCAGACCGAACAGCGGCCCGATGGTATCGCCCGCTGAACTGAGGTCGCCACCCACCCGATTGATGATCAGGCGGGTTGAGATTTCATCCGGGCTGCTGATGTTATCCAGCGCCAGCACGCGCGGCGCAGCACTGTAGCTGATGCCGTCAAAGTTGAGCGGCACTACCGTGCTGGTCGAACTGCAGGGCACCGGAGGACTCGTGATTGCCGAGAAGGCCTCAGCGCCGAGGTTGGCTGAGTACCCGGCTCTCAGTTTGATGTATTCATCACCAATCAGGTAATTCCACTGAATCGGACAGCCTTTGTCATCAACTGCTACCGCAATCGCATAGCCGCTGACGCCCGGATCAATATCCGAAGCCAGAATCGCCATTGTCTGATTGGGCGAGAGACAGATGAATGAATCGGCCACCGAACAGGTTTCACCTTCCACAAAGAACATATGCACAAACACCGTTCCCTGCGCGGTATTGGTGATGTTGAAACGCGTGTTTTCGGAACTCGAATTGACGGCGCTGGAATTGTAGTAGTTGTAGAACAGCACCGATCCGGCCTTCTGATCGTTTACCGGCGAATCGCTCGGCGGAGGCAGTCCCGGCTCACTGCCGCGACAATCCGGGCCGGTGCACGGAACGACGATGCAGAAATCAGAAGGCGGTGGCGGTGGCGGCGGAATTGAAACGCTGGCCTGGCTGGAGCAGGTCAGTTGCGACTGCTGTGCGCCGGTCACACAGATTGTCTGGTCGGTCAGCGCACCGGTGACTGTCATCGTATTGATGAGCGTCGTGCTGCCACCGGATGCCGCTTTGAAAGCGGCTTCATTGGCAAATGACACGGTGCAGGTGATTGACCGCGAGTTGCCGGGCGGGACAGCGGTGAACGTGAACGGCAGCGTTACTGCCGCATTGGTGTCATCACGTTTGCACGAGACACCCGGCAGATTCTTCAGCGTCGGATCATTCAGGGTCAGATCAAGGTTCGTGGCCCCCGGCCCGGATGAAGTGTTGGTCGCCAGCAGTTTGTAATTCAGCGGATTGCCAAAGACATAATCCACCACGCTCTTTGCGCCGTTCACCGACTTGTCACAGCCCAGGGTCGGATCAAGCACATTGACAGTCGCGCTCGACTGATTGCTTGTCACCGAGGTGTTGGCGAACTGGCAACTGGCCGTTGCCGTCGCGGTGTTGGTGAAAGGCCCGGCAGTACCAGGCGCAGTGGCATTGACCGTGATGCTGGTCGAAGCGCCCGGATTGAGCGTGCCTGGAACGGTGAAAGGTGACCCGGCCAGTTTGTTGTCGTTGATTTTGATATTGCTCAGAATGTCCTGACCGCTGTTGGTGACGGTAAAGCGATAAATCAGCGACGCGCCCTTGAGCGCCGTCAGACTCTGGCTGAAGGTGCCAGGTGTCTGGCAGGCCACTTCCTTGAGCAGCGTAATCGAACAGGGCGGCATAAACATGATCTGCTCAAAATCCTGCGCAAACACGCCGGTCGCGCTGCTTGAGGCATTGGTCACGCAGAATTCACCCGAAGCAACCAGGCCGGTGGCGGTCATCGTGTTCGTGAATTTTGATTTGTCTGCCGCGTCGGCAATCACCTGGTAGGCGGCGAGGTTATTGATCGTCAGCGTGACATTGACCTGCGCCATCGTCTGCGTCGTCAGATTGACGAGGCTGAAGGTGGCAGGCAGGTTGGTTCCGCCCGCGAGCGTTCCGGCGGCAAAGCCCGCGCCGCCCTGAATCGCCACACTGTTAACGGTGATGCCCGCCGGTGGCGCAGCGATGATTGCCTTCAGCTTCGTGTCGTCAATCACGACCGGGCCGAGATTCGTCTGCCCGCTATTCGTCGCCTTCAGCGTGTAAGTCATCGTGATCGGGAATCCGGTAAACGAGTTCTTGTTCGGATCCACCGCATCAGGCGTCAGCGAATTTGGCGAACCCGGCGTCGTGCCGACTTCCTTGATGGCGGCAATGTTCGGCAGTTTCAGCGTCAGATCAGGCGTGGTCACAGTCGGCACCGTGGCCGGATCAGGAATGATCGGAACGCAGGGCGGATTGACCGCCGGAATCGTTCCGTCCTGGCTCGGAATAAAATACTGGCTCGTCACGGTGACTGGCGGCGGGGCTGACGAGTTAACCTCAATGCCGATGATCGGGGTGGCAGAATTGACTACCGTGCGAACGAAATCCCTGGAAATTATCTGTCCTGCATTGAGCACTCCGCCTGTCGGCGTTCCGGGAAAGAAATCATCGGTCAGGTTGCCGTTGGGACTGTTGTCACTGGCGCTCTGAAGCTGAGTATCGTTGATCTGCACCTTGCCGAGGACGACGAGTCCGGTATTTTTGATGGTGATGCGATAGACCACTTTTGATCCTGGCACCACGTCTTTGGCATCCACAAACGGCAGCACCGGATTGTTGTTGTCATCGGCGCAGGCGACCTGTTTGATGACTTCGATTTTCGGCGTGCAGGGGCCGTAAACAGGCAGCTTTCTGTTCGGATCAGCCGTCACCGGATCATTGGCATTGGGCGGCAGCGTGTCGGGAATCTGGCCATTTGATGAGACGCCGCCACCGCCGCTGCCGCCGCCGCCGCCGCTGATGGTGGCAGTCTGGCGGACTGGCGGATCCGGCGAAGTGAAAAACATAATGGCACTGTCTTCGCCCGGATCAACGACATCAACAGTAAAGAAGAAAGAGACCAGGCCGGGAATCACCAGCGGGTTCTGTCCCGCCGTGGTCGGATTCGCTCCCGGTTTGTTGTAAATGCCCACACTGGTGATTGTTGATGCACAGTACCCGGTCTGGAAAACATTGATGGGGAAAACCGGCGCGCCACCAGCCCCGGTGCCGGTGGTGTTGGTAATACGGAAGAAATAAACGAAGTCATTGGCGCTAATGCCGGCGGCATTAAAACCGGGATAGAAAATGGCCAGGCCGTCGGCTTTCGGGTTCAGCCCCGAAAAAATGCCTGTACCGGGAACTCCCGCATTCGGGCGAGCGACCTGATGATCACCAGTGCCGCCTACCGTAGTGGTGCCGGAAGTCGTTTTCGGAAAAGTCACCTGAACTGCTACCGGGCTGGTGAAGTTCGCTCTCACGATCCACGTATAACCGACAGCAGCCAGCAGCAGGCCGACAACAATCATGGCGACACGCGCGCGCAATAATCTGTCCCTCATAGCAAACCTTCCTGGAGGACAATTCTCCGATTTATTTTTGTCAGGCCAGTTAGTGAACTCCTGCCGCCACAGCAATCACGAACGGCTGAACCTGGCAGTCAGGACAGACGTGGGGGGAACTGATCGCTGGTCAAAGAGCGAAGGGGAACAGGGGTGGTCAGCAACAGATCGGAAATGATTGTTGGGGCAATCGTGGTCTCTTCTTTGTTCCGATCCGGGGACAGGGCAAACGGGTCAGTGACAACGCCGGGGGAATGCGGCAGACAGTTATCTGAAGCTGTTGCTGGAATCGCGAGAAGCTAAGGAAATCAGTCGCCTGGGACGGCAGGTAAAGAATTAACCGGTCGTGATCTCTGTGAGGAGACTGTTTCAGATCAGGTCATCCCGGATTCGAGGCAGTCTTTCGGGCCAGTGAGGAAAATCAGGCACTGCCACCGCAATCAGCGCTTCCGCAGGGAACAACCCCCGCAGAATTCACCTGACCAGATTGTCAGCGTGATCCAGGTCTCTCGCTGGTACTGCTTGCCGGTTTGGGAGATGAGGATCGGTCTTAGGCTATACCTGTCGCTGCGCAGCGTCAATCAAAATTTAATGAATGAACATTAAAGTCGCGGGCGCCGCATCAGCCGCCGGGCCGGAAAAACAGAAATTGCACGGCTCAGCCGAATAAACACGCTGATCCCGCTTATTCATCCTGTTTTCAGGAACAGCATAAGTTGATTCTGAACCGGAAGCGCAGGCGTCGCGGCCTGCCTGAGTTCCGGGCAGGCCGCTTTGATCGAAGCTGGACAACTCGGAAGCCTGCGCTTCCCAGAGCAAAGATTTCAGGAGTGACCTGGTTATAATGCGGGAGTCAGTTGTGCTTTAACGATGTGCCTTTGTGGCTGGTGCTGCGGCTTGAGTAAAGGAAAGGGAGTGAAGCTTTGCCGAAAATCGAATTTCGTGATGTTCACCTGGCATTTGGCGACAAGGTTGTGCTTGACGGCGTTAACTTCAAAGTTGAGCCTGGCGAGATGAAAGTCATCCTGGGCCAGTCAGGTTCCGGGAAATCAACGATCCTGCGGCTGATTCTGGGCCTGCTTAAACCTGACAGCGGGCAGATTTTCATCAACGACGAAGAGATTGCCCACCTGAGCGAGGAAGAACTCAATCGTGTGCGGCAGCGCATGAGCATTGTCTTTCAGGAAGGCGCGCTGTTCGACAGTCTGACGGTTTATGAAAATATCGCTTATCGTCCGCATGAACTGCACTGGCCGGAAGACAAGATTGCCGCGCGTGCCGGACAGGTGATGGCTTTTGCCGGACTTGAAGAGGCCGCTGATCTGCTGCCTGAAGCTCTTTCCGGCGGCACACGTCGCATGGTCGCCATTGCGCGGGCCATCGTTGATTACCCTGAAATTATTCTCTTTGATGAACCGACGGTCGGCCTTGATCCGCCGACGGCGCGCAAGCTCTGCGAAGCTGCCATTCGTTTGCGCGACCTCGATAATGTGACGGCCATGTTTGTGACTCACCGCCTGGCCGATGTGCGTTACCTCGCTTCGCACTTTGCGGTCAGGACTGATCACGATCAGGTCGAAGTGCGCGAAGAGAGCAGTCAGGTCTGTCTGGTCAACACGAAATTCATCGTCATCAACAATGGCAAGGTGGTCTTTGACGGGACGGATGAGCAGTTGTGGAGCGCCGAGGATGAATTCCTGCGCGACTTCACGCAGGGCGATGAAGACCTGCCGGATGAAGACTGACTGTGGCAGTAAAAGTGCAGGCTAAAGCGCGCCGCGCACGCAGCGCACCGCATCGCGCGCAATCAGCAGTTCCTCATCCGTCGGAATCACCCAGGCTGCGAGGCGTGAGCCGACGGTGCTGATGATGCCTTCACGCCCGCCGGAATGAGTGGCGTTGCGGTCGGCTTCAAGTTCCAGCCCCATCCATTGCAATCCGTCACAAATGCGCGCCCGAATCTCAGCCGAGTTTTCACCAATGCCGCCGGTAAACACAATCGCATCGGCTCCGCCCATCACGGCCAGGTAAGCGCCCACGTATTTGCGCACGCGGTAACAGAAAATTTCAATGGCGAGCCGGGCGCGACGGTCATTGTTTTCCTGCGCTTCAGCCAGCAGTTCGCGCATATCGTGCGTGAGGCCCGAAATGCCAAGCAGCCCGGACAGTTTATTGAGCAGGCTTTCGACTTCGCGGCCTGAGAGTCCTTCCTTTTCCGCAATGAAATTGATGATCGCCGGATCAAGATCACCAGCGCGCGTGCCCATCACCAGCCCTTCAAGCGGCGTCAGGCCCATCGAAGTGTCAACCGAATTGCCGTTGCGAATCGCCGCCGCCGAACAGCCGTTGCCGAGGTGCAGCGTAATGATATTGACCTGTTCGCGCGGGAGATTGCGAAGCTGCCGGTAACGATAAGCCACATAACGATGTGACGTGCCGTGAAAACCATAACGGCGCAGACGGTAGCGGCGATAAAACTGGTAAGGCAGCGCGTACAGATAAGCCTGTTCGGGCAGCGTCTGGTGAAACGCCGTGTCAAAGACCGCGACCTGCGGCAGCCCCGTGCCGAGCAGGTCACGCGCCGCCAGAATGCCCTTGATATTGGCCGGATTGTGCAACGGCGCGAGGTCAATGCAATCCTCAATGCCGCGCAGCACTTCATCCGTAATCAGCACCGACTGCTTGAACTGCTCGCCGCCGTGCACGACGCGATGACCGACGATCTGAATATCAGCAATGCTGCTGATTTCGCTGATGCCGGCCTTTTCGGAACAGAGCCAGCGAATGATGTAATCAATCGCCGTCCTGATGTCGCGCAACTGTTCGGTTGACCGCTGCCTGGCCTGGCCTTCAGCCTGCACGGCAATAATCGCTTCGCCGCCGATGTGTTCGATGATGCCGCGCGCCAGCCGCCGGTCGGCATTCTGCTCGATCAGATCGAGGTCAGTTTCGATCAGTTGAAATTTGATGGTGGAACTGCCGCAGTTGAGAACCAGTACTTTCATCACCAACATCGTGACCGCAACGGCGGCCCCTCGTCAACCGTTTCAGGTCAGGGGCAGGGGAACAGGAGCTTCTGCAAAGACAGGCCACGAATGAACACGAATGTTCACGAATTGAAAGGAACCCGTCTCACCCGCGTAGTAACGAATTCATTCGTTCTGTTTCCGTGACTATGGTTTTCAGATAAAACGAATGAATTCGTTACTACGCGGGTGAGACGGGTTCCTTTCAGGTGACTTTCACCTTGTCAAAGTTGAACTCACGGCTGCCAGCATTCGCTGACGCCGGTGATTTTCGTGATGCGAATCCTGAAGACGATGGTTTCGGGCAGGCCTTTGGTCATTTTCGCTTCAACCGGGGTCAGGTGCGGCATGCGTCTGAAAAGTGCGCCCAGAATCTGGTCGCGTTCACTGTCTTCGGTGACTTCCTCAAAAAAGCCGGTGGCGATGACGCTGCGCCAGTTGTATTCGTCCTGAATGTCGTCCACCTGCAAACAGACCTGCGGATGACGGCGCATCAGGCTGATCTTCCGGCCCGGCAGCGAATGAATGAAAATCTGTTCGGCGTCAAACAGGTAATTGACGGGGATGACGTAAGGCACGCCGTCATCATCGCAGCAGCCAAGCCGACCGAGCCGCTGCTCGCGCAGCAGGTCGCGGGCTTCGAGGTGTCCCATTTCAGCAATCATTTTCTGCTCCGGCTTATGACTCGTCTGGTTCGCTGAACGGTTTGAGCGGGCGCGCAATCAGCACCGGACACGATGACTGACGCAGCACGCGGTCAGCATTTGAGCCGAACAGCGCGCGCATCGCAAAACCGGCGCCGTGAACGCCCATGCAGATCAGATCAATTTCCTGCTCTTCGGCATAAGTCAGAATTTCACGGTAAGGCTGACCGGCTCTGACCGCGTGAACGACCTTGCACCACAGATGCGTTTCATCAGGCACGGCCTGTTGCAGCAGCCTGGCCGCGCGCTGAAAGTCGCTTTCGATGGAGAGCGGCAGACCTGTCGTGGCCGGGGCCAGCGTGACCGGCAGGACGTGCATCAGGTGCAGCTCGGTCTGATATTCCTGCGCCAGCGAAATCGCATATTGGAGCGCCAGTTCTGAATCGTTCGAGAAATCGTGCGCCACCAGAATTTTTTTCAGCGCCACTTCGCCGGTACTGAGTCCGGCCCATTCGTGTTCCTGCGGATGCGTGACCAGCACCGGGCAGGGCGCAGTGCGGCAGACGGCTTCAGCCGTTGAACCAAGCAGCGCCGCTGCGAGCGGACGCCGCCGCGATCGCATGACAATCAGGTCAATAAATCGTTCAGCCGCCACTCGTGAAATTGCCAGATCCGGGTCGCCTTCAATGATGATGCCTTCGCACCGGCTGGCCGTTTCATCCGCGAGGGTGGTGTAAGGTTCGATCGCCGCTTCAAATCTTTCCTGAAAGCTGTCGCGGGCCAGCGTGTCCACAAACGACGCCGGGTCGGTGCAATGGCAAATGAAGAGTCTGGCCTGATAAGCCTGAGCCAGCGCGACCGCGTAACGCAGCGCCGCATCTGATTCCGCCGAAAGATCGGTGGGGCAGAGTATTCGTTTGATGCTGACCATAAGAGGTTCCTCCAGTGGCGATATATGTCGTCACGGAAGCTGCAACCCCTGTGCCTGCATTCTGACTGCTGCTGAAAAGCAGCGCCGGAGCAAAGGTCTGCGGAATATAACCAGAGACGGCGTGAAAATACTCAGTCGGTTGAGCAGGAAGCAGCAGAGCCGGATTCAGGCATGCGGGGAATAATCACGGGGCAGTCGGATGGTGAAGGTCGAACCCTGGCCCGGACGCGAAGCCACTTCGACGCGGCCACCGTGAGCGCGGGCAATGCGCCGCACGGCGGGCAGTCCCAGACCTGTGCCGTTGGGCTGAGTCGTGAAAAAAGGGCTGAAGATGCGCGCCAGGTCTTCGTCGGCAATGCCGCGCCCGTTGTCATTGACCTCAATGACGGCTTCATTTCTGGGGCCGCCACTGCTGCCATTAAAGCCTGCCGCCTTGTCAGTGCGTAACCGGACAGTCACTGTGCCCTGATCGTCAATCGCTTCGATGGCATTGAGCAGCAGGTTCAGCACGGCGTCTTCGATCTGCACCGCATCAATCGTCATAATGACGGGCGCGGCGTCGGCAATCAGATCAACTCTGATCTGATTGCCGCTCGCTGCGGCCACTCCGGCGGCGTGATGCCGGGCCAGGCTGACGGCGCGCTGCACGGCGTCAGTGAGCGAAGCGGTCTGAAAGCTGAACCCGCGCGGGCGGGCGCGTTCAAGCAGCGCGTGAACAGTGGCGTCAATCCGGCGCACTTCGCGGCGCACGCCTTCCAGCACGCCGCGTTCAGGGTCATTCGGGCTGCGCCGCTGAATCAGAATGTCAACCGCACCCTGAATGCCCGCCAGCGGATTCTTGATTTCGTGCGCCAGCCCCGCCGCCAGTTCACCGAAGCGGGCGAGTTGTTCGACCCGCGCCAGTTCGCGCTCGCGCACGATGACATCCGTAATATCGCGCACGACCATGACGTAGCAGATGACCTGACCCGTTTCATCGCGCACCGGCGACAGGCGCGAACGCAGCCGCTGACCGGGCAGGCGACCACAGATTTCCTCGCTTTCAACTGCACCCGTAACGTCCGACATGGCGCGGGCGCAATGGGGCGGCGCTGAACCGCTGCCGTTGCCACAACCGAACACTTCCAGGCACGGGCGACCAAGAATTTCATTCAGCGGCAGACCGATCATGACCGCGAAGGCGCGATTGGCGCGCACAATTCGCCCATCCAGCGACTGCACACAAACGCCGTCCTCAATGGCTTCAAACAGGGCTTCCCAGGCAGGGGGGAGAACAGGACCGGGAGCTGGCAGGATCGGTAGCGAGGTATGTTCACTCATGTCGTTGTTTCAGCCGCAACTCCTTCGAGCTTTTTCAAACGGTAGCGCAACTGATCGCGGGAAATGCCAAGCAGTTCAGCCGCTCGCGTCTGATTGCCGCCGCTGCGTTCCATCGCCTGGGCGACAAGCGACATTTCGACGGCTTCAAGCTGAACTCCGTGAGCTGGCAGGCGAAACTGTGCGGCGAGGCTTTCATCCGGCGTCGGTTCGTGAACGGGTGGGAGTGGGATGACCGCTGCGCTGGCCGTTGCTGCCGCAGGGGGTTCAACCGGACGCGCGACCGGCGCCTGTTCCTCTGACAAGCCGCGTGGCAGCCACGTTTCGGTGATCAGATCGCTGTCTTCGAGAATCATCACGCGCTCGATGACGTTGCGCAGTTCACGCACATTGCCCGGCCACGAATAGCGGCGGAAGATGTCGGCCACTTCCGCCGACAGGCCGCGAATGTGTTTGCGCAGCCGTTCATTGAATTGCCGGATGTAATAATCGGCCAGAATCAGCACATCATCGCCGCGTTCGCGCAGCGCCGGAATTTCGATCTGAATCACGGACAGGCGGTAATACAAATCCAGCCGGAACTTCCCGGCTTCGCTCTCGGATCTGAGATTGCGGTTTGACGCGGCAATGACGCGCACATCGAGCGGAATGTCCTTGAGTCCGCCGACGCGCCGGAACGCGCCTTCTTCAAGTACGCGCAGCAGCTTGGCCTGCAACCCAAGTTCAAGTTCCCCGATTTCATCCAGAAAGATTGTGCCGCCTTCGGCCTGCTCAAAGAGACCTTCCTTGCGTCCCTTGGCGTCAGTAAACGCGCCTTTCTCGTACCCGAAGAGTTCTGATTCGATCAGCGTGCCTGGGATGGCCGCGCAGTTGATGGCGACAAATGGCTTGTCGGCGCGGCGCGAACTGTAATGGATGGCTTTGGCGACGAGATCCTTGCCCGTGCCGCTTTCGCCCTGCAGCAGCACCGATGAGGCTTCGCTTTCGGCGACCTTGCGCGCGAGGGCGAGCATTTTCTGCATTGCCGGAGACTGGCCGATGATCTGATCAAAACTGAATTCGCGGCGCTGTTCGCGCTGAATCCGGCTGACTTCGCGGCGCAGCCGCCCGGTTTCGATGCCGTTGCGAATGGTGACCTGAAGCTCGTTGAGGTTGATCGGTTTGCCAATGAAATCGTAAGCGCCGCCCCGCAGTGCGGCGAGCGTATCCTCAACCATCACATTGGCCGTGATCATAATGACGACGGCCTGCGGATGATGGCTCTTGATTTCGGTCAGTACATCCAGACCCGATCCGTCGGGCAGATTGATGTCAAGCAGCACGGCTGCCGGGCGTTCGCCTTCAAACACTGACAGCGCGCCCGCGACCGTACCGGCTTCAATTGGTTCATAACCCCATCCGCGCAACGCTTCAGTCAGCGTCCAGCGGATCATGGGTTCATCGTCAACAACCAGGATTTTTTCCTTTGCCATGATTTTGGTTCACCCTTCAGCAATCACCAGACCCGCCCCCAGATGGAATGAGCGGTGTTCGAAGCTGAGCTATCGGAAAGGGACGAACACCGCTCTTTTGCACCATCATTCTGGTCAGGCTGCTGCAATTTCTTTGCCACGCGCCGGACGCGTGATTGAAACCGGCGAAAGATTCCGCTGGCATATTGTTTGCTCGGCTTCCGCTTCCCGCTGCACACCCTTAAGTGTAGTGAGGACAGAGCAAAAGGCAATGTAGTCAGACGCAACTCGCAGCCCGGCCTCATTGCGGGAATCTGGAAATCGTGAAATTCCACAAAATATTACTGGTAAATTATCCTCATCGGCTGCGAAATAGTCCGCACGAAACTGGGCAACAGTGCTGAAGGCAGCCGAAAAATAATCTGGCCGGAAGTGATCAGGAGCAGGCATGAGACTGAACAAAGTCGAAGGCATCATCATCGGAGCGGCGATTGGCCTGATCGCCGGGCTGGGGATGTACACATTCATTTACGCCAAAGGCGCGTCGTACCTGACCAACAACCCGGCAGCCTGCGCCAACTGCCACGTTATGCAGGAACATTATGACGGCTGGGTCAAATCCAGCCATCGTTCCGTTGCCGGTTGCAACGACTGCCACACGCCGCAGAATTTCGCGGGCAAGTACCTGGCGAAGGCTTCCAACGGCTTCTGGCATTCGTTCGCCTTCACGACCGGGCGCTTTCACGAGCCGCTGCAGATCAAGCAGCATAATCGTGAAATCACTGAAAACGCCTGCCGCAACTGTCACCAGGACGTGGTCAGCAATCTTGATGGCGCGCACGCCGGGAAAGGCGAGGCGCAGCTTTCCTGCATTCGTTGTCACAACTCAGTCGGGCATCAACGCTGAGCGCAAATTTATTGATCGTCCTTATCAGGTTCTGCTGACAGGCCGTCTGAGTCTGTCGAATTATTCCAGGAGAAAATCATGACCGAGCAAAACACCACACCTTCCGGTTCAAGGCTTTCGAAGATGCGACCGGGTCGTTTCATCCTGCTGACCGCCGTGATTGCGCTGCTGGCGGCCCTGGGCGGCACGGCCCTGCTCGTTAACATCATCGAACGCAGGCAGGAAGGGAAAAATCCATTCTTCCGGGTCGTCGAACTCAACGACAACACCGATGACCCGGCCATCTGGGGCAAGAACTTTCCGCTGCAATACGACGATTACAAACGCACCGTGGATCAGGTGCGCACCCGTTACGGCGGCAGCGAAGCCCTGCCCCATAATCCGACCCAGGCTGACCCGCGCCTCGTTGTCGCGCAGTCAAAGATTGAAGAAGACCCGCGCCTGAAAATGATGTGGGCCGGTTATGCCTTTGCCAAAGACTTCCGCGAAGAGCGCGGCCACGCTTACATGCTCGAAGATCAGACCTACACCGAGCGTCAGCAGGTCGTCAAACAGCCGGGCACCTGCATGCAGTGTCACGCTTCGATCTACACGGTCTATAAAAAACTCGGTGACGGCGACCTGACCAAAGGTTTCGAGAAGATGAATCAGATGCCGTATTCCGAAGCGCGCAAACTGGTCAGTCATCCGGTCGCCTGCATTGACTGTCACGATCCGGTCAATATGCAGTTGCGCATTTCGCGCCCCGGCTTCATCGAAGGCATGCGCGCCTGGAAAGCCTCGCAGGGCGTGCAGAATTACGACGTCAACACGATGGCCACGCGCCAGGAGATGCGCTCCTTCGTCTGCGGTCAGTGCCACGTTGAGTATTATTTCAAGGGGCCTGAGAAACGCCTCGTCTATCCCTGGCAGAATGGTCTGAAGGTCGAACAGATCATGGCCTATTACGACGAAGTCAAACACAAGGACTGGACGCACGCTGAAACGGGCGCACCGGTGCTCAAGGCGCAGCATCCTGAATTTGAAATGTACAACCAGGGCATTCACGCGCGGTCGGGCGTGGCCTGCGCCGATTGCCACATGCCCTACAAGCGCGAAGGCGCGCAGAAGATCAGCGACCATCACGTGCGCAGCCCGCTACTGAATATCAACCGCGCCTGCCAGACCTGCCACAAATGGCCCGAAGCCGAACTCAAGGCCCGCGTCGAAACGATTCAGGAACGCACCTTCGGCCTGCGCAATCAGGCGATGGATGCGCTGATGGATCTGATCGCTGATCTCAAGGCGGCAAAGACGGCAGGGAAGCCTGATGCCGAACTTGCTCCAGCGCAGGAGTTCCAGCGGTACGCACAGTTCTATCTGGATTTCGTCGAAGCCGAAAACTCAACCGGCTTCCACGCGCCGCAGGAAGCCGCGCGCATTCTGGGCGAATCAATCAACTTCTCCCGCAAGGGCCAGCTTGTCCTGATGGGCAAAAAGATTGACAAACCCTCGCAGCCCAAAGGCGCGCCCGTCACCGCGCAGCAACCGGCTCCGAACTCAGTGGCGAAAAAGTAAGAGCCGATCACAGGACGCTTCATCAGTTCATCAATGAAGCCGTATCAAAAACGCAAAGGGAAGACCGCAATAAGCTGTCTTCCCTTTGCTGCACTCCCCGCCTGCCGGATCACCGCTTCAATCAAATCGGCATCGCTGCACTTCTGTAATGAACATCATTGCGGCTGCCACAACAACGCCTGTCGTCCGCGTGAGAGTTGGTGATGTAACTGTGGGCTGATAATTCCCGAAAAACTTTTTGCCCGCCCTACTCTGGTTGGGCGTCAAAATACCTCTGATTTCAGATCATCAAGTGACGTTTTCCTGTAATCTGGTGCATAAACATAGAATTTTGTAAGGGGTGCCTTGGTACCAACCCCTAGGTTCCATTCAAACCAGGCCGCCATCGCATATTTGCCCTCTTCAGACCATTGTGTTGTTGCGTAAATAGAATCCTTGAATGGAGGATTGTTGGGCACAGCATCAACATAGACAAATACTTCAAACAAGAGTTCGTTTTTGGGCAAGTGATGCTCAATAAGCTGCTCGAAGAGCGGCCTGAGTTTTTCCCCTGAGTAAGTCTCCACTGGTAACAGAATGCGCATTCTTCTGATCTGTCCATCATCAAAGTCTTCCAGAATCCTGAATGAAAACGGTGTTCTTTGAGCCTTTTCGGCAGGCTGTTTTGTCTGTCTCCAGATTGAAAGAAAAAAAAGGCTGATCGCTGCCGCCAGCACAAACAAGGCGAATTTACGCTTTTCTGGTGATTCAATTATTGATCTTGTTTTCAGCGTCAGAAATATCACCTCCAGCTCACAGGTTGCTCAGGAGAAACTTTTCTCCCCCAGATCATTACCTCTTCAATCAAATCGGCATTGTCACGCTGTCGAGTGAGGATCATCTCGGTTGTCGCCGCAGGACAATGACTATGACCTGATAATCATTTGTCAAATCTGCTGCATCCGGATAAATGCTGTCGCCCCTTTCTGAAGGTCACGGTTGTACATCCTGAATTATTTGTTCTCACAAACAGCCGACGCGACATCACCATCTTATGCTGATCGTTGAGTGTGAAAAGCAAAGTCCATCTTCCTTTGGGCAGGGCGATCCTGGCGAAGGTAAAAGTCGGATCGAAGGCCATAGCTTCGGGCAATGAGCCACTATAAACCTCCTTTCCGCAGCCATCCTTTAAGTTGAAGACTATATTTCGGGCTTCTGCCACGTCTGCCTGATATTTCCCTTCAAACACACTGACGAGGTCTATCTTCACTCCTGCATACAGGATTTTTACCGGTACATTGCCTATATCATCCTTCCAGACGCCACTTTTTACGGGCAGGGAATATCCGCTGAACTTTGGATTGTGCCGCAATACATCAAAGGGTGGAGATAATGGGCTGTAAAAGCCCTCAGGCACGGGGCCTTCAATATAAAGCTTCAATTCCTTTGCAGGCAGCTCTTCTGCGCTTAAAGCAAAAGCTCCGTTCTCCTGCGTCAGGGCTGATGGGAGAAGCTGGTCAATACAGCCCTTGCAAGGCGGGTAGTTGATGAGAACTTTTGCGCCGACAACCGGCCTGCCTTTCCCATCAACTGCTCGCCCGGTAATCCAGTATGGTGCAGCTTTTTGCTGAGTCCCGGCGGGAATACTGACCATCAGACTTGTCAGAATCAGTAAAAATGCTACTGACTGATTAAGTTTTATCATGTATTTTCCTGCGAGCCTCAGCCTTCAGCAAAGACCGCGAGCGCGTCTTCATCGGTGATCTTTACCGTGCGGCCTTCGACTGTGACCAGACCGTTCTGCTGCAGCCTGGCGAGGGCGCGTGAAACGACTTCGCGCACTGAGCCGATGCGGGCGGCGATCTGCTGATTGGTCAGCACCAGGGCGACTTCAATCACGTTGCCGGTGCGTTTGCCGCGCAAACGGGCTTCGCCCAGCAGCCAGCGGGCCAGGCGCTGATCAACTTCGCGCAATGACAAGGCTTCGACCAGGGCGGCGCATTTGCGCAACCGGCCCGCCATCAGCTTCAGCGCGGCCAGCGCGATTTCAGGATATTCGAGACACAACCGGCGCACGTCGCGTTTGTCAATAAAAAGCACCAGCGTCTCTTCTTCGGCGGCGACAGTGGAAGGATAAGGCTGATCATCGAAGACCGGCAGTTCAGCGACAGTCGCTCCGGCGCGTTCGACGTGAATGACCTGTTCGCGTCCGTCCAGGCCTTCGCGGTAAGCGCGCACCGAACCTGACGCGATGACAAAGACGCCCTGCGCTTCATCGCCCGCGACAAAGAGCAGTTCATCGCGCGCCAGTCGGCGTTCAATCGCCCGTTCAGCCAGCGCGCTCAGTTCGGTTTCGTGCAGTTCGCCAAACAGCGCCGTGCGGCGCAGCGCGGAAATTTTGTCGGTATTCATCGCCCGGCATTTTCGCGCTGCGCCGCAGGTTGTTCAAGGCAGGATCAGGCCGCGCGGAAGGTGAGTGTGATGAAAACGAGGAAGATCAGCGACCAGGCCAGTTCAAGCAGCCCGGCGCGTTTGAAGTTGACGCGGTTTGAAGGTCGGATGAGTTCAATAAAAGTGCGCGCCAGAATGGGCGTGAAGGCAATCAGCACAAACAGGTGCAGCCTTCCGGTCAGCGCCAGCGCGAGCAGCGCCGCGAGCAGCGAGCCGTGATAAAGCACGCAGTGCTGCCACACCTGCCGCCGCGCTTCCTGTCGGCGTTCATTAAGGCTGAGGACGCGCAACCGGACGTAATAAACGCTGCTCGCAAAAAAGAGCGCGCTCAGGCCCCACAACCAGAAGGCCGTGCCGTCCCACGCTCCGCGCACGACGTAATAAGCCGCCGGAGCCGTCAGCGTCATCGCGCAGATCGCCAGCACTTCGTTGGTGATTGAACGGTCTTCCATCTGCGCGGCTTCGCGGCCATTGAAAACCAGCAGCGCGACTCCGGCCAGCGCCAGCGGAACGAGCAGATACAGCTTATAAAAAAGGATCAGCGGCGCGCCGAACAGCGTCGCCACCGCCAGATAAATCAGCAGCAGCGATCCGGCATTGCCGGACTGCCGTTTGCGTCGCCGCGCCCGCCACCAGATCAGCAGCGATTCACGCGAAATAAACATTGCCGAAGCCGCCACAAGCAGCAGCAGCGCAGGCAGGTTGAACCCGCCTGCCACCAGCGCGCCCAGCGCAAACGGCACATACAGCATTGCCCAGGCGCCGTGTTCCCTGGGCAGTCTCATCGCAGTTCGCAGATTCATGGTTTTTTTCTTTCGTCAGCGGCCATCTTCGCCAGTACCCGGTCGCTGACGCTCCCGGTACTGATCCGGCCAGGCAGTCAGCTTGTTTTGAAGCTGACGCTCCGGCAGGCCTGCAATAATTGTTCCCGTTCAGCATCGGTCGTCACGCGGTCGAGCGCGGGAAAGAAAATGTTGCGTTCGCGCGCGTCGTGATGTTCGGCCAGTTGCTTGTAAACCGCCTCTTCGTCAAACAGCCGGATGATGCGGCGACTGAGGTCTGCCGGATTTCCCTTCATTTCTTCCAGCGTCGTTGCAAAGCGGGACAGAAATTCGCGCATCCGGCAGTGTTCACCAGTGAAAAATTCGACCGGGCCACCGGGAATTCGCCCGGCCCGTTCATAGACCGGCATCAGCAATTCCTCTTCGACCTGCATATGCGCGTGCAGTTCCCGCTCATATTCGCGCAGGCGCTGCTGTGCGGCGGTGACATCGCGTTGCAGCAGCGCTTCCTGATGCTGCAAAAACAGTTCATTCAACTGTTCGTGGATTTCAAGCATTGCCAGAAAGCTCATCGTCGTGACTCCTGCTTTTCCCGATAGCTGACCACGCGGAAATTTCACCACAGCATTTTTTTTGCGGCTATGACTTAAGTCACTGCGGCAGGGGCGCGGTGTTTCTAGACTACGCTCTCAACAGGGCTGATGTCAGGCAGTCTGCCGGACATCGTCAAAACCAGACATTCATCAGGGAGGAATTACAGATATGACGATCAATCCGACAAACACCGTGCGTGAAGTGGTCACCACGATGCCTGACGCCACGCGCATTTTTGAACGGCTGGGCATTGATTACTGCTGCGGCGGCAGCCGGACGCTGGCCGATGCCTGCCAGAAAGCCGGAGTGCCGCTTGATGACGCGATGCGACTGCTGGCCGAGGTCGGCGCGGCCAGTGATGAAGCGCCGCTGACCGACTGGCAGAAGGAATCGCTGACGGCGCTGGTGAACTTTATCGTTGACCAGCATCACGAGTTTACCAGACACGAACTGGAACGGCTCGATCAGCTCAGCCACAAGGTCGCGGCTGTTCACGGCAAAAATCATCCTGAACTGACGCGCCTGCGCGAACTGTTTCTTGAACTGCGGGACGAACTCTTTACCCACCTGCTCAAGGAAGAACAGGTGCTGTTTCCCTGGGTGCTGAAAATGGAAGATGCCGTCACTGCCGGGTTGCCGGTGCCGCCGCCATTTTTCAGAACCGTCCGCAATCCCGTCCGCATGATGATGACGGAACACGACAACGCCGGTGATCTGCTGCGGCTGCTGCGTGAAACGGCGAATGATTACCGGCTGCCCGCCGATGCCTGCTTCAGCTATGGCGCGCTCTATCAGGGATTGCAGGCGCTTGAAGCCGATCTGCACCAGCACATTCATCTGGAAAACAACATCCTGTTTCCCCGCGCCATTGAAATGGAAGGTGGGGCCGAATCCGCATGGGCGGGGAATTCGACAGGAAACTGTGAACATCACTGCTTCAGTCATCCACAGGCCTGAGCGACGGGCCGAGTGAAAACACGCGCTGCCAGGGCGCAGTGCGAAATAGTCCGCTAATAAATGCGTGGTTTCGCTCACCGGAAGGCAGGTAAACCGGAGGTTTGTCCGGGGGAAGTGCGGAATTTTCAGTGGAACGATTGTTGCCCAATGGTGAGCGATGTCAGATCAGTAGAACTGACTTTTAACTTAGGAGTGAAAACGTATGAAACGCCCGTTTGCATTATTCAATCAGTCCTCGATTCTCAGATTCAGCAAAGTTGTACTCACGCTCGGCGCATTGTCGGCGGCCTTGTGGATTGCCGCCTGCAAGCGTTCCGGCGGCGATCATCAGTTTTTCGTCAAAAAAGGCTGTGTGCAGTGCCATTCGATCAGCGCCTTTGACATCAAGTCGCAGACGAACGTCGGCCCTGACCTCAGCTACGCGGTGGAAGATGCGCCGAAGCGGTTCGGCAAATCACTTGATATGTTCTGGCAGAATCCGACCGGTACGATGCAACTGGTGCTGTCGTCACAGATCAAGCTGACGCCCGAAGAGAAGGAGCAGGCGCTGGATCTGCTGAAGGAAGCTTACGAAAAGAGGCCGCAGAAAGCTCAGAAGTAACAGGCGCAGCGCGTTGCCAGCAAGGGGTAACGCCCGTGAGCATCTGCTGAAAACAACCATCTCTATCCCGAACAAGGAGGAATCTTATGAAACGCCTGTCTGAACAATTCGGCAGGATGAGCCTGAAGTGGTTCATTGCCGGTGCGCTCGGCGTGTTATTGCTGGGTTTTGGCGTCGCCAGTTGCAGCAGCGGTGGCGTGCAGCCTGCCACAGCGGCGGGTGGTGCGGGGGCAACTTACGTCGCGCCCGGCGAACTTGATGAATATTATCTGTTTTATTCCGGCGGACATTCCGGCAACGTCTATGTGGCCGGTGTCCCTTCGATGCGTCATATCTCGACGATTCCCGTTTTTGCCGCCTATCCCGCCACCGGCTATGGCTTCGATGATGAAACGAAGAAGATGATGGGCGGTTTCGGCTGGGGCGACGTGCATCATCCCTCACTGAGCGAAACCAAGGGCGACTATGACGGGCGCTGGCTCTTCGTCAATGACAATTCCAATAACCGCGTCGCGCGCATTGACCTGCGCGATTTCAAAACGAAACAGATTCTGGGGCCGATCCCGAATATTTCGGGCCTGCACGGCGGCGCCTTCGTGACGCCGAATACTGAATACGTACTGGCCGCGTCACGCTTCTCAGTGCCGCTGCCGAAAGGCACGGTGCAGCCGATTGAAGATTACGCGACGAAATACAACGGCATGGTGTCGGGCGTGAAGATTGATCCGCAGTCGGGCGAAATGAGCGTCGGCTGGCAGATCATCATGCCGCCTTTCAACTTCGACCTCGGCGATGCGGGCAAACTGGCGAGCGAAGGCTGGGCATTCTGGACCTGCTACAACTCGGAACGCGCGACCGGACAGCTTGAAGTCACTTCGACGCAGAAAGACCGCGACTACATCGCCGCAGTGAACTGGAAGGAAGCCGAGAAGGCTGTGGCCGCCGGCAAGGTGAAGATGATTGGTGGCGTGAAGGTGCTGGATCCGAAGGAAGTGCCCGGCGTCGTTTACCTGGTGCCGTGCAGCAAGAGTCCGCATGGCGTGGACGTGACGCCCGATGGCAAATACTTCATCGGCAGCGGCAAACTGCAGTCCATCACCACCGCCTTCAGTGTCGAGAAGATGCTGAAAGCGATTGAGGCGAAAGACTTCAGCGGCAATGAAGACGGCATTCCGGTGCTCAATTACGACAAGGTCAAGGAAGCCGAAGTCAACGTCGGTCTTGGCCCGCTGCACACGCAGTTCGACAACCAGGGCTTTGCCTACACCAGCCTCTTTGTCGAAAGCGCCGTCGCCAAGTGGAAACTCGGCACCTGGGAAGTCGTGGACAAAGTGCCGGTGGCTTACAACATCGGTCACCTCTGCACGGCTGAAGGCGACACGGTCAACCCGGATGGCAGATTCCTGGTGGCCCTCAACAAACTTTCACACGGTCGCCATCTGAGCGTCGGCCCGTCACAGCCCGAAGCGTCACAACTCATTGACCTGAAGAGTGACAAGATGAAGGTGCTCTATGATGCCTTCACCGAACCGGAGCCGCATTACGCGCAGATGATCAAGGCCGACAAACTCAAACCCATCGAGGTCTATCCGAAAGAGGAGAACAAGAATCCCAACGCGGTGTGGGATATCAAGGATGCGAAGGTTGAACGCAGCGGCAACAACGTGACCGTCAAGATGGTCGCCGTCCGCAGCACGCTGTCGCCCTTCAAGCTGGAAGTCAACCAGGGCGACAAAGTGACCATTCACATCACTAACATCGAACAGACCACCGATGAACTGCACGGCTTCGGACTCAACGAATACAACATCAACATCGTTGTTGATCCGGGCGAAACGAAGACCATTTCGTTTACCGCTGACAAGCCGGGCGTCTTCCCGTACTACTGCACCAACTTCTGCTCTGCGCTGCACCAGGAGATGCAGGGTTACCTGCTGGTGAAGCCGACCGGGACGGCCCTGGCGAAGAAGTAACAAAACAGTGGTTAGTGGTTAGTGGGCAGTGGTTGGTGAAGAGTGACGAGTGACAAGACCGCTCACAGCTTTGCTCTTCACTAACCACTAACCACCGGCCACTAATCACTACTTCAGGAGCTTTATGGCAAGCGCACAGGAAACGATTCAACGAGCAGAGACCAGAACCGCCGGGAGCCGCTCAGGCATTGGCAGTTTTCTGATGAGGGAAGTCTCCTTCTTCGATAACCCGCTGACGCTCGGCAGCCGTGTGACGATTCTGCTGAGTGTGCTGGTGCTGCTGCCCGCATTTTTCTTTCCGCTCTGGAACATGAGCTTTTTCTCGAATCAGTACACGGACGGGCTGAACCTGCACGTCTATGCCTATCATCTGGAAGGCGGCAAGACGACCAACCGCGATGACCTGCGCGAAATCAACGCGCTCAATCATTACATCGGGATGCGTCCGCTGCTCGAAAGCGATTTCAGCGAATTTGTCTGGCTGCCGTTTGCCTTTGGCGCGCTCGGACTGCTGGCGCTGCGGGCGATGGTGCTGGGCAAAATGTCAAAGCTGATTGATGTCTTCGTCCTCTTTACCTGGTTCGGCATCTATTCGTTCTGGAGCTTTTATTACCGGCTTTACACTTACGGCCATCACCTTGACCCGCAGGCGGCAATCAAGGTGCAGCCCTTTACGCCGCCGCTGATCGGCAAGCAGCAGGTCGGCAACTTCACCGTTTACAGCTATCCCGACATTGCTTCATTTGCGCTGATCGGTTTCGCCGTCCTGTTGTTCGTGGCCATTCTGTTGTCGCGCAAATCAAAGGAGGTCGCGGCATGAGGTTCGGGCTGACGCTGACTTCAGTTTTCATTCTTCTGGCAACGGCATTGATCGGGGTTGATGCCGCTGCCGAAGTGCTGACTGTCGCTCAGTCGTCGGCCCGTTTTCAGTCCGTGCAGGCTGCGATCAATGCCGCGCAGCCCGGCGACACGATTCAGGTGCAGGCCGGGACTTACACTGAACAGATCACGCTCGACAAACCGCTGACGCTTGAAGGCATCAGCAAGCCGGTGCTGCGCGGCACGGGCACGGGCAGCGTCGTGGTGGTCACGGCCTCCGGCTGCACGATCAGAGGCTTTATCATCGAACACTGCGGCGGCAGTTTGCAGGACGAGGATTCGGGCCTGCTGCTCAGATCGAAGGACAATCTGATCGAAGACAACGAACTGCGCGATATTCTTTACGGCATTTATCTGTATCACGCGCAGCACAACACGATTCGCCGCAATGTGGTCAGCGGTCGCAGCCAGCTTGAAGCCGGTGAACGCGGCGCGGGGCTGCACCTGTGGAATTCAGCCGACAACGTCATCGAAGACAACACGATCACCGAAGCCCGCGACGGGATGTACATTCAGACGAGTTCAGGCAACACGATTCGCCGCAATCGCGTGTCAAAGCTGCGTTACGGGCTGCATTACATGAACTCGGATGACAACCGGTTCGAAGACAACATCTTTGCCAGCAACGTGGCGGGCGCGGCGATTATGTATTCGCGGCGCATCGAACTGCGGCGCAACGCCTTCACGCACAATCGCGGTTTCAGTTCCTTCGGCATTCTCTTTCAGGACTGCGACGACATTCGCGCCGAAGACAATTACATCATTGACAACGCGACCGGCATTTTTATGGAAGCGTTGCGCAAGAGCGCCTTTCGCCGCAACGTGATTGCCGAAAACGATCTGGCATTGCAGATTTTCAGCAGTTCGGCGCAGAACATTTTTACCGAAAACAATTTCATCGAAAATCTCAGTCCGCTTTCGCTCGTCGGCAAAAACACGACGACGCAGTGGCAGGAAAACGGGCGCGGCAATTACTGGAGCGATTACGACGGCTACGATCTGGACGGCAACGGCGTGGGCGATGTCGCGCACAAGGTGCAGAACGTGTTTGAGTATCTGGAAGGCAACTTCCCGCGCCTGCGTCTTTATCTGAGCAGCGCCGCCGCGCAGTCACTGGCGACGGCTGAGAAAACCTTTCCGATCATCAAAGGCTCGAATGAAACCGACACCGCGCCGCTGGCCCGCGCCGTGGCGATGAATGTCACGCTCGATCAGGTCAGGCCGCAACGCCGTACCCAGGTTATGCTCGGTTGCATTTCCACCCTGATGCTCGTGGCCGGAATGGCCGCGATCTGGAAAGGTCAGCGGCGCAGAAAGTTCAGCGAACTCCCGGTTCGCTGAACGACTGACGAAATAAAAAACAATCCGCCGACAGAGCGGAAACTGTTACAGGAGAGAAAATGATTGAAGTCAGACATCTGTCCAAAAGATTTGGCGAATTCACGGCGGTGAATGATGTCTCGTTTGAGATTCGGCAGGGTGAAACATTCGCGCTGCTTGGCCCGAACGGCAGCGGCAAAACAACGACGCTGAAATGTCTGGTCGGGCTGACCGTGCCGAGTTCAGGCGAGATTTTCATCAACGGTCTGGATGCGTGGAAGCAGGCCCGCGCGGCGCGTCACCTGATGAGTTACCTGCCACAGCACGTCAGCTTCCACGACAACCTGACCGCCCGCGAAGTAATGCAGTTTTACTGCCAGCTCAGAAAGCTGCCCGCCACCCGCATCGAACAGGTTCTCGGCACTTCACAATTCGGCTTCAACGGCTTCACCGATAAACCCGTCAGCGAATATTCAGGCGGGATGGTGCAGCGCCTGGGCATTGCCGTCGCCTGCCTGCCCGACGCGCCGATTATGCTGCTTGATGAACCGACGGCGAGCCTTGATCCGGCGCGCGCGATTGAGTTCCGCGAACATCTGCAATCACTCAAGGCCGCTGGCAAGACCATTATTTTCACGTCGCACGTGCTGGCCGATGTCGAACAACTGGCCGACCGCGTGGCGATTCTCGTGGGCGGCAGGCTGGTGGCCGTCGAATCAATCGCCGCGCTGCGCGAAGGTCTGATGCGCAACTGCCGGATGCGCGTGGTGATGACGAATCCTGACCGGCAATGGATCGCCGCCGCGCAGCAGGCCGGGGCAACCGAAGTCACGATGGAAAGCGATGCGCTGCTGCTGACCTCGCGGGCCGAAGACCGCCTTGAAATTCTGCGCCGCATCGAAACCGCCGGTGGCCGCGTGGCCCGCTTTGCCACCGAAGAGCTGTCGCTTGAAAGCATCTACCTCAAATACATCAGCGAGCAGCCGTCGCACTGAGAAGGAGTCAGGAGCAGTGAGAAGTCAGAAAGTCAGTCACGTTTTCAAAACAACCGCCATCACGCGCCGGATGCTCGTCATCGCCGCTTCAGCCCTGCTGCTGATGCTGGCCGCCTGTCAGTCAACTTCGCTGACGCCGGTCGAACTGGTGGCCGAAGATATGTGCTCGTCATGCAAGATGGCGATTTCAGAAAAGCAGTACGCCGCCGAAGCACTGACGAAAGAGGGCGACGCTTACAAGTTCGATGACATCGGCTGTCTGGTTGATTTCATTACCGCCAGAAAGAACAAGGAGCCGATTGCCGCTTACTTTGTGGTTGATCTGGAATCGAAACAGTGGCTGAAGGCCGAAGACGCACACTTCGTCAGTTCAGCAAAATTCCGAACGCCGATGAGCGGCGGCATCGTGGCTTTCAAAGACAAGGCCAAAGCACAGGAAGCCGCACAGGCAAATCAGGGCAAACTGCTCTCGTTTGCTGAAGTCATCAACAAGGCAGGGAAGGCAGGAGAATGAGATGGACATCAATTCAGTTGTCACCATTGCCCGGCAGGAACTGACCATCAACGTGCGCAACAAATGGACGCTGACGTTTGCGGCAGTCTTCAGCGTGCTGGCGCTCGGCATTTCCTACTTCGGACTGCTGACTGCCGGATCAATCGGCTTTCAGGGCTTCACGCGCACTTCAGCGAGCCTGCTCAATCTGGTGCTCTACATTGTGCCGCTCGTGGCGCTGACGATGGGCACGCTCAGTTTCACAAGCGAGAAGAGCGCGGGCGAACTGCTCTTTTCACAGCCCGTCACGCGCACTGAAATTCTGCTTGGCAAACTGCTCGGCCTGTTTGCTTCGCTCTGCACTTCAACCGTGATCGGTTTCGGCCTGGCCGGCATCGTGATTGCGTTCAAGGCAGGCAGCGACGGTGCGCTGCGCTATCCGCTGTTTGTCGGGTTCGCGCTGATGCTGGGGCTGATCTTTCTGAGCCTGTCGGCGCTGATTTCATCGCTCTGCCAGCGCAAGACCAAAGCCTTCGGCGTGGTGCTGTTTCTGTGGTTTTTCTTCGTGCTGTTTTATGACCTGCTGGTGATTGGCGGCACATTTCTGATGCGTGAGCGCACAGCCAATAATTTCATCTTCGCTTCGCTCTTTGGCAATCCGGTGGACATGGTGCGTGTGGCCAGCCTCATGACACTGGATGGCAAGGAGATTTTCGGGGCCGCCGGAGCCGCGCTGACACGCGCGCTCGGTGGCGAAGCGGCGAGCATCCTGCTGCTCGCCGGTGGCCTGCTGGTGTGGACAGTCATCCCGTTTCTGTTTTCGCAGCGGGTGCTCAAACGCCAGGACATTTGATTTCCCTCAACGCAACAACGCATCTCTCCTGTAAAGGGCAGGCCGCAAGGTCTGCCCTGTTTTTTGACACTGGTCAGACGCGAACAAGGCAGTATTCAGGATCATTCACAAGTCAGGAGCGTTTCTGTAAGAGTGACACCTGCTTGAAAAGAAGAGACGACGAAACACACGGAAATAAACGGAACAGACAAACCAGCGTCAGAATTTTTCCGTGTGTTCCGCGATCTCTCTTCTGAACTCCGTGTCGCTGGCATTAAGTTGCCGGGAGAACACCATGCGAAAACGCATTATCCTGCTGACCGCAGCCATGCTGCTGCTGATCGTGGTTGCTGAACTGGTTTTTTCGGGGCGGTTGCAGCTTTCACTGGCCGACCGGCTCCACTTCGAGCGCGAAGAAACGGAACTGGTCGTGACGAATGCGGCGAGCGCGAACGTGCGACTGTTCAGGGCCGGACACAGTTTGAATGAAGCCGCCGAAATACCGGACTTCGATGGACAGCGCGTGTGGCTGGCGCGGGGCGATTATTTTTTGCAGGCCGTGTTGCACGGCAGCACGGTTTTTTATCCGGTGACGATCAGCGGTTATCGCGCCGGGCCTGACACTGATGGCGTGCTGAGTGTGACGATTCGCCAGATGCCTGCTGAAGCGCCGCCGCGACTGAATGCCGGTCAGCCGGTGATGGCTTACATTCCGAGCGGCAGCTTTCTGATTGGCGACCGCCTCAATCCGCGTGAACCGCATTACGTCTGGCTGCCCGCCTTTTTCATCGGCCCGTTTGAAGTCACGAATGCCGAATACGGCGAGTTTATGCGTGACCCGCAGGGGTATGCTGACCAGGCCAACTGGACGCCCTCCGGTCGGCAGTGGAAGGCGGCGAACGAATCGAAGGCGACGGCGCGGCTCAGCCCTGCATCGCCTGAATATCAACGCTTCGGTCAGCCCGATCAGCCGGTCACGTGGGTGACGTGGTTTGAGGCGCAGGCTTACACGAGGTGGCTGACGCGCAAAATCGGCGCGGGGCGCTGGCTCTTTGCGCTGCCGTCAGAAGCCGAATGGGAAAAAGTCGCGCGTGGCCCTGACGATTTTGAATACCAGCTCAGCCGCACAATCAGCGATCAGGAAACGAAACTTTATAACTGGAAGAAAAATCCTCTGGCTCCGGTCACAGTCATCGGCGTCCGCGAATCAGCGAGCCTTTACCAGCCGAACCGTTACGGGTTGTATCACCTGACCGGCAACGTCGCTGAATGGACAGCTTCGGTCAACCGGCCATTCAGCCGCGAACATCCGTATGTTGACAGCGAACGCAACAACGCCGAACCAGTCGAATCCCGCGTCGTGCGCGGCGGTTCGTGGTACAGCGCCAGCATCGCCGTTCTCAGCAATTCGTACCGCGAAGCCTTTCAGCCCGCCGTCAGTCATCACGACCTCGGCTTCAGAATCGTGGCGCACCCGCTGCCCATCGTGCCGGATGAAAAATCGATGAAATGAAACGACACCCGAACAGCACGACCGCGAACGGAAAGCAGAGAGAACGGAACAGACGGAATAAACGGAACACACGGAAAAAGAATTGAACTGAGGATGAAAGCTTCCGTGTGTTCCGTTTATTCCGTCTGTTCCGTTCTCTCTCTGCTGTTTTTCCTGTAGTGATGCGATGTCAGTGATGATGACAGGCTGGTGCGGTGTTTTGAGCGGCGGGTGATGAAGTCAGCTTCGGGCTGACGTAGGGAATGCCGAGCGACAGGCCGCGCATAATCAGCAGCACGGCGACAATGGCGGTTCCGACAGGCAGCAGGCGTCTGATTGAAAGACGGGCATTGGGTGACAGAAAGCCCGGCGCAAGCGACACGGCAAACATGGCCGGAAAGGTTCCAGCGCCAAAGAGCGCCATAAACGCGGCGCTTTGAATGATGCCGGGTTGCGCCAGTGCTCCGGCCAGTCCGATGTAAACGAAGCCGCACGGCAGCAGGCCGTTGAGCGCGCCAATCAGAAACTGCGCGGTGTAACCACGACGGCGAAAGAGCGGCGCGAACCATCCCTTGAGCGTCGCAATGCCGCCTGTCGCGCCTGAGATTGCAGCAGCGCGCTGCGTGATGCGCTTTGGCAGCAGCAGCCACAGCAGAATGCTCGTGCCAGTGGCAATCGAAAGCGCCTGCTGAATGCCCGCAATGCGCGCCGCGCTGCCGAGCAGCCCGAACAGCAGGCCGAGCAGCGCATAGGTCATCACGCGACCCAGGTTGTAAAGCAATCGTCCGACGATCAGATGCCGCCGCGCATCGCTGCCACGCGGCAGCGCAAGCGCAAGCGGCCCGCACATGCCGACGCAGTGCAGCGAGCCAAACAGTCCAAGCGCCAGTGCAGCCAGTAATGCGGTCATTTCACTTCCTGCGGTCTGCTGAGGTGCAGCAGGTATTCGCGGTAAAATTCCTGCCCGTTTGCCTTCCAGAGCAGTTTTGCGCGCCATAATCCGGCGGCCATCCGGCCAGTCGGAATGCGCTGCGCGCCCTGCGCATCAGGCGCAATGCTGATCGTGCGATCAAGCGCCGAAGCTGACGGACGATAAAGCAGCAGCGTCCCGCGCGCGTCTTTCATTGAAGCGGGAAAGCTCACTTCAATAAACTGTCCGTCCCGGCTGAGTTCACACACGGCCTGCTGCTCGCTGGCGCTGGTGTTGCGCATGCGTTCGATCTGCTGTTCGTAAGCGACCTCGCTGGCGTAATAATCCTGTGAGACGAGTTCGACTTTCTGCGTCATCGTGAAAGCCACGACTCCGAGTGTGCCGAGCGCGAACAGGCTGTACACGGCAGCAATGCCCCAGCCCCACAGCGACTTTCGCGGTTTGCGAATGGTTTCAGCAGGCATCGTCAGCTTTCTCCCTTCACTTGATATTGGCCGCCAGAAATCGGGTTTCGACTTCACTGAGCAACTGGCCGTTTGAATAAATGCCGAACTTCACGTTCATCGCGGCAGAAGCGATCTCAGCCTTTGGCAGCAGCAGCATGAAGCGGCCACCCTTTTCGCTGATGGCAGGCACGGGCGACATCTCATTGAGCATCGTAATCGTGCCCTGCTGCGGCGAGATCAGTTTCACTTCGACCGGCACATCATAATTATGTTTGTTGACGATTTGCAGGACGTAGAAATTGATGTAATCGCCATTGGCCTGCTGCTGCGCGATTGTGCCGGGCTGTCGCAGCACCAGCACCTCGGTCATCGGACGCTTGAAAAAGAAGAACAGAAAGATCGCCGTAATCAGCACCCAGACGGCAGCGTAACTCATCACCCGCAGCGTCAGCCAGTGCGGGTGGCCTTCTCTGATCGCCGTCAGCGACGTGAAGCGAATCAGCCCGCGCGGTTTTTTGATCTTGTCCATGACCGTATTGCAGGCATCAATACAGGCCGTGCAGTTGACGCATTCAAGCTGGATGCCGTTGCGAATATCAATGCCGGTCGGACAGACCTCCACGCACTGTTTGCAGTCCACGCAATCGCCGCGCTGCGGCAGCGGTTCATTTTCCTTCAGCCGCTTTTCAATCCTGACCAGTTTGCCGCGCGGTTCGCCGCGTTTGAAATCATAGGCGACGACAATCGTGTTGGCGTCCACGAGCGCCGACTGATAGCGGCCATACGGGCAGACCACCACGCACGCCTGTTCGCGGAACCACGCAAAGACGCCGAAGAAAAGAAAAGTGAAGATGTTGATTGCAATGAATCCGGTCAGGTGATGAGTCGGCGGCGCCGTGACGATTTTGCGCAGTTCATCAACGCCGATGATCCAGGCCAGAAAGGTGTTGGCGATAAAAAATGACAGCGCGTAAAAGATGCCGAGCTTGAGGACTTTCCTGAACAGCCTGGCCGGCGTCATCGGCCCTTCATCCAGTTGCCGCTGCTGCCGCGCATCGCCTTCGATCAGGTATTCGATCTTGCGAAAGACCATCTCCATAAAGACAGTCTGCGGGCAGAGCCAGCCGCACCAGACGCGGCCAAAAACGGCAGTGAAGAGAAAGACCGACACCAGCAGCATCAGCACCGCCAGCACGACCAGATAAAAATCCTGCGGGAAAAAGATCATCCCGAACAGAATGAACTTCCGTTCGATGATGTTGAGCATCATAAACGGATGCCCGTCCACGCGCACGAGCGGCGCGCCAAACAGAAAGGCAAGCAGAAACCAGCTCACAATCGTGCGGGCGGTATAAAACCTGCCACTCGGTTTTTTCGGGAAGATCCACTTGCGCTGCCCGTCCTTGCGCAGGCTGGCGGTCAGATTGCGATAACTGTCAGGTTCGTTGGTCGGTGCTTCAATGATTGACATTACTGTACTTCCCTGCTGCCTGAGAAAAGATTAAGTTCACCGGAATGTGCGATGCGAAAGTAGCAGTTTGGCCACTTTCATCACGTACATCCGGTGAACTTAATCAGGCGCGATTATTACCATTCGAATTCAAACTCATCACCCCCCGGTTTCTCGCCACATAAAGTATTGGCACAAGTTGTCTGGCGGTTGGTGCAGTATTCGCTGTCGCTACTGCCTTCACAGGTGTATCCACTCCCACCCAGGTTCTTGCATTTTTGTTTTGCACAGCCGGCCTGAACAGGCTTGTATTTCATTGAGGCGCTAATCAGGTAGCCACTACCCATCCTCCTGACTATCCAGGATGATCCATCCTCATAGCGCACCTCCGAAACTGCGACAATGGAATGGAAATCCCCATCGAGTCCACCGTTTTTCACCAGCGCGCCGCTCATTGCCGCAAAGGAAAGGGGCTGGCCGACAAAGCGCAGTGTTACTTTATCTCCGGCAGAAAGGATTCTGGGCAAATCAAACCAGTCGCTGGTTCCGCTGCTTAACGCGATCTCCCGCGACTGTTCATATGAAAGCTCCCATTTTAATCTGATTGCTGTTACTGGTTTGGATGATCGGTTTTTTATGGTAACTCTCGTCAGCCTGATTCCGCGGTCAGCAGCAGTCTCAACGCTGGTGACGATAACCGGACGCTCTTCCAGATCTGCTCCCAAATAAGGATGCGCGCTGAAAGACCAGCTGCCTTTCGGAAGTTCTGGTTTTCTTTGTGGTGAACGGGATGAGGCAACAATACCTACAGTAATGAGCAGAAGGAACATTGTTACCAGAAGAATCAGGGACTTGGCGTAAGCTGAGGATTTCATGTCTGTCTCCTTATTTTGGGGCCATTTGGCTGTAATGGCTAAGGTGTTAAGAAACCACCGCTGTTGCAACAGTCACCAGTAAAAGCTGACACAGATATATCCGGCAGTGCGCTGCAGGCGCGCTCTGATTACTTCTTCAGTGAGGCGACCTTTTCATCCTTCTTGTCGCCTTTGGCTTTTTCGTCCTTTGGTTTGGCTCCTTCATCAGCGGGCTGACCGTCAATCCACTTCTTTTCGCGGGCGAGATCAGCCGGTTTCGGGTTGGGCGGGTTCGAGCCTTTCATTGACAGCACGAAACTCGCCACCTGCAACACCTGCTCATCGCTGAGTCTGGCACCGCTGCCAAAGGGCAGCATGCCCTTGTCGGGGTAACCCGTTCTGATGCTCTTCATAATCGAAGGCAGGTCGCCGCCGTGAATCCAGAATTCATCGGTCAGATTCGGGCCGACCTGGCCGCCGAGATCAGGCCGGTGACAGACGAAGCAGTTGTTTGAAGTGCCGGTGAAAATGGCGCGACCCTTGTCTATCGAAGCAAAATCGGTGAGCGGTTCAGTCGGGTCAGCTTTGGCCGCGACCGCTTCGCCGCCCTGCGGCTGTTTGGTCCAGACGGCGACTTCCTGTTCATACTCCGCCTTTGAGGACGGGCCGTCCGAAACGTGGTAATAGACCAGATAACCGAACGAAAAAACAATCGTGAAGATGAAGCCGACGAACCACCAGAGCGGCAGGTCATTATCAAACTCCTGAATGCCGTCCGCCTCGTGATTTTCCAGCAGTTTGTCTTTCTCGAATCCGCGCATGATTATTCCCCCTGCTGTGATTGATGATTGATGTCAGATGCGTCTGACTGTTCGAGCGGAAGCTGTGACATCTCCTGCAACCAGTTCTTGTCGGCCCTGAAAAACCAGATCAGGACCGCCGTGAAGAACAGGAAAAACATCAGCAGCGAGATGATCGGATAAACCCCGATGCCTTCGATGGACTCCATGACGTTTTTGTACATCGTTGTCTCCTGTTACTTCTGAGCGGTTTCGCTGCTGCCGGTGTTTTGCGCCTGCGGTTGCGGCGCGGTGGCCTTGATGTCAGTGCCGAGCCGTTGCAGGTAGGCAATCAGCGCGACGATCTCGCGGTCAGCCGGAACAGGGAAGCCCTGCTGCTTCAGGCGTTCAGCCACTTCCGCAGCCTGCGCCTTTGCGTCAGCGACAGCCTTCGCCTCGTAACCTTCGGGATACGGCACGCCGAGGCGACGCAGCGTAATGATCTTGCCTTCGGTGTGACTCAGATCGGTCTGATCATCATAGAGCCAGGTGTAGGCCGGCATAATCGAGTTCGGCGAAGTCGTGCGCGGATCCTGCATGTGCAGGTAATGCCACGAATCAGGATATTTGCCGCCGACGCGGTGCAGATCCGGCCCGGTGCGCTTCGATCCCCACAGGAACGGATGATCGTAAACAAACTCACCGGCCTTTGAGTATTCGCCGTAACGCTCGGTTTCAGACCGGAACGGGCGAATCATCTGTGAGTGACAGGTGTTGCAGCCTTCGCGGATGTAAATGTCGCGGCCTTCGACTTCGAGCGGCTTGTACGGATGCACGCTGGCAATGGTCGGAATGTTCGATTTGACGAGCGCCGTCGGCATGTATTCGATAACGCCGCCCACAAACACGACGATGAACGAGACGACCGTGAACCGCAGCGGACGGCTTTCGAGCAGCCGGTGCCAGGCTTCCGGCCCGTGTTCGGCGACCGGCGTGCGTTCGAGCGCCGGAGCTTCAGCCGGTTCATTGGCCAGCAGCGATCCATGCTTCGCCGTCTTATACAGATTCCAGACCGCAAAGAGCGCGCCCGTCAGATACAGCGTGCCGCCCACGACGCGCAGCCGGTACATCGGCAGAATCTGTGTCACGGTTTCCAGGAAGTTCGGATAGCGCAGCGCGCCGTCAGCCGTGAATTCCTTCCACATCAGGCTCTGCGTAATGCCCGCGATATAGAGCGGCACGGCATAGAACAGCACACCGAGCGTGGCGAACCAGAAATGCCAGTTGGCCAGCTTCTTCGAGTAGAGTTCAGTGCGGTAAATTCTCGGCAGCAGGTAATAGAGCATCGCAAAGGCAATGCCGCCGTTCCACGTCAGCGCGCCCAGATGCACGTGACCGATGACATAATCGGTGTAATGCGTGATGGCGTTGACGTTCTTGAGCGACATCATCGGCCCTTCAAACGTGGACATCCCGTAAGCCGTGATGCCGACCACCAGAAACTTCAGTTCGGCGCTTTCGCGCACGCGATCCCACGCGCCACGCAGCGTCATCAGACCGTTGACCATCCCGCCCCACGACGGCGCAATCAGCATGACCGAAAAGACCGTGCCGAGCGATTGCGCCCAGTCCGGCAGCGCGGTGTAAAGCAGATGGTGCGGCCCCGCCCAGATGTATAAAAAGATCAGCGCCCAGAAATGCACGATGGACAGCCGGTATGAATAAACCGGGCGGTCAGCCGCTTTGGGGATGAAATAATACATAATGCCCAGAAAGGGCGTGGTCAGGAAGAAGGCCACCGCGTTGTGCCCGTACCACCACTGCACCAGCGCGTCCTGCACACCGGCATAAGCCGAATAACTCTTGAGCAGACTCACCGGCAACTCGAACGAATTGACGACGTGCAGCATCGCCACCGTGACGAAGGTGGCAATGTAAAACCAGATGGCGACGTACATATGCCGTTCGCGGCGCTTGAAGATCGTCCCCATCATGTTGACGCCGAAAATCACCCAGACCAGCGTGATGGCAATGTCAATCGGCCATTCCAGTTCGGCGTATTCCTTGCTCGTCGTGAAGCCGAGCGGCAGCGTCAGCGCGGCTGACACGATAATCAGTTGCCAGCCCCAGAAATGCAGTTTGCTGAGCAGGTCGCTGAACATACGCGCCTTGCACAGGCGTTGTAATGAATAATAGACGCCGACAAAGATGGCATTGCCTGCAAAGGCGAAGATCACGGCATTCGTGTGCAGCGGACGCAGACGACCATAGGAGAGCTGGGGAATGGATGGCAGGAAGTTCGCCCCCGTATATTTTTCCAGGAACGGGATCGGCGCCAGTTTGAGCGCGACGAGCAGACCGACCAGAAAGCCGACGACGCCCCAGATGACCATCGCCACCGCGAAATCGCGGACAATTTTGTTGTCGTATTCAAACTTCTCCACACGCAGACCTTCAGCCACGCTGCGGTCCAGGGGCAGACTTGCACTCTGCATAGGTTATTCCTCCGAAGTTTTGGAAGATGAGATTGACGGTGCTTCTGACTGATGGTTCTCGAACAGCATTCTGATGGCGGGCGTATAGCGGTCTTCATACTGCCCTGATCTGACGGCCCAGATGAACAGGCCCAGAAACAGCAGCGCTACCATAAGACTGAATCCGATAAGCATGAACAGGACTTCCATTCTGACACTCCGCCTTCAGAATAAAACTTTCCACCCTGCGAGAGCATTTCTTGTGCCTCGCAGTTTTCCTTGTGAAATAATGAATTTGACTGACCCGGCTGCGAACTTTTCCGCTCAGGGCTGAGTGAAAATACCCGCTCTGCTGAAAATATCTCGACACCCTGTCGTGATTGCACTACAAACAAATGAAACCGAACCCGCCAGAATCCACTCCTTTGTCTGAACAAATCACCGCCTGGGTGCGCAGGCTGGCGAGCGGGCTGCCACGGGAAAGGGCCGCTTTGCCTTGAGCAGCTAGCCGACCGAATCAGACACGCTCGCCAGCCTGCGCACCCAGGCGCTGCCGCGTCGCTGATCAGGGGACGATCCTCAAAATCAATCCAGACCTTTGAAGACGAGCCGTTTCTTCATTCCGGCAGTGCGTCGCGCCACGATCAGAACGACCCTTCAAACCGTGCGTGAGAACTTCTGCTTCCCGGCCCCCTGGTTCAAATAGGCATCAAAGGCCATCGCAATGTTGCGAATGAATATGCGACCGATGGCGGTCACTTCGATGCGGTCAGGTGACAGGCGCACCAGACCGTCAGCTTCCTGAAACTGCAACTGCGCCAGCTCCGGCGCAAAGTATTCATCAAAAACAATGCCGTAATCGCGTTCGATTTCTGATTTCACCAGCACGCAATGACAGAGCACCCGGTTGATCACGGCCCGCCGCAGCCGGTCATCACTGCTGATGCGCACGCCGCGCATCGTCGCCAGCGTGCCCGCATCAATGGCTTCGTAATATTTCGGCAGCTCGCGCCAGTTCTGCGCGTAAACGTCACCGAAGCCGCTGATCGAACTGACGCCCAGGCCGTAGAGATCACAGCCCGACTTCGTCGTGTAGCCCTGAAAATTGCGGTGCAGCGTGCGGTCGTCCTGCGCCAGACAAAGTTCATCGTCAGGCCGCGCAAAGTGATCCAGCCCGATGTAGCGGTATCCGGCCTCAGTGAATTTCTCAATCGCCGTGTGAAAGATGCGGAATTTCTCGAACCCGGGCGGCAGGTGACGCGCAAAACTGCCCTGCTGTTTTTTCAGCCAGGGCACATGCGCATAGCTGAACAGGGCAATGCGGTCAGGATTGATGCTGATGACTTTCTCAACCGTTTCAGCAAAGCTCGTGACCGTCTGATGCGGCAGCCCGTAAATCAGATCAATGTTGATGCTTTCAAAACCGAGTTCGCGGCAGTAATCGAAGAGCGCTTTGGTCATCTCGAACGGCTGAATGCGCCGCACGGTCTGCTGCACCAGCGGATTGAAATCCTGCACGCCCATGCTCAGGCGGTTGAAGCCGAGTCGCCGCAGCACGCGGCACTGCTCCTGGCTCGTCACGCGCGGTTCGATTTCAATGCCGATTTCAGCATCCGGCGCGAACTCAAAATGATCGCTGATGTGATTGAACAGCTCTTCGATTTGCGCGGCTGAAATAAAAGTTGGTGTGCCGCCGCCCCAGTGCAGTTGGGCGACCTTGCGGCCTGGCGCAACGCGCTCGCTGAACATTTCAATCTCGCGTTTCAGTCGTTCGAGATAAGGCGCGGCGACTTCGTGATTTTTATTGATGATGACGTTGCAGCCGCAGTACAGGCACAACGATTCGCAAAAGGGCAGGTGAAAGTAGAGCGACAGCGGCGCGTCACTGTCGCCTGTCGCTTCAAGCTCTGCGCCCATTTCAGTCACGCCGAAATCATCATTCCATTCCGGCGCTGTCGGGTAGCTCGTGTAACGCGGGCCGGGCTGATTGTATTTATCGAGCAGCGCCGCTGAAATCACGGCCTGTTCACCGGCAAGATTAAACTGGACAGTTTCGTTATTCATGACCTTCTGACTGCTGCCGACCATTAAGATGAGCGCCGAAACTTTGCGGGTCGCACGATGATTCCGGCGCTTCAGCAACCTGTCTGCGGCATTTTCTGTGCCGTGCATTTCACAGGACTTACGCAGGCGAAGGTGCGGAAAATTCCCGGATTGATTGTGGGATTGCGGAAAAATCCCTGGAGGTGTCAAAGATTATGCTGGTTGCAGGCTGAGTCGCTAATCAGGCCGGGGAAAAGTACGCACCCGGTTTCAGGATGCGGGTAAAAAGAAAGGCCTGGCCGCGAATAATCGCGCCAGGCCTGCTGATTTCGGCTTAAGGCTGACGACAGTTTTTCAGTTGCGTCAGTCTGGTCAGGGAAGTTTAGTTCTGTTGTTTGGCCAGCACCGAGACTGTGCCTGAGCCGCTGTTGGCCACGTAGATTTTGCCTGAACTGCCATTGACCGCAACTCCCCAGGGAGTCGTCCCGACAGTAACTGTCTGAATGATCAGATACTGGTTCGGATTCGGATTCGGATTCGGGACGGGGCAGGGGGCGCTCGGTTCACTGCCGCCGTTCGGGTCGGGAGCCGAGCAGTAAGTGTCAATCACGCTGACGGTGTTATCGGTTCCGTTGGCTACGTAGTTGCGGCCATACGCCACACCAATGTCCCCGAATCCCTTCGTTACCGTCGTTGTGCCGTTGGCCACAACAGTGGTGCCGACTCCGGTGCCGTCAACGGTTTTGACTTCCCAGACGCTGTTGGCGCCGCCCGTGCGGCGATGCACGAAAATTTTATTGAACCACTGATTGACGCCGACGGCCTGCTGCTGATCGCCAACGTTGGCCCCGTTAACCGGAATGGGAAGCAGAGGCGAAACATAGCTCAGGCGGGCGCGGTCGGCATAACCGACAATCACGCGCAGAGAACCGGTAAGCTGAGCGACAGCCGTGACCGGATTGTTACCGCCGCTCGGCAGACTGACGGTTGTAATTCCGTTGGTGGCCGGATCAACGATCAGCAGTTTCCCGGCGGTTCCGGTGGTTGCCGGAACGTAAACTTTGGGCGCACCGTTGGTCGGGTCGGGAAAGACGCAGATGCCGCGCACATTGTTCAGGCCGGTGAGCGGAACCGCACTGGTCAGCGAGATGGTGTTAATTACCGTATTGAAAGTCGGGCTGGCGGTGTCGCTGTCAATCACGGAAAGGGTGGCGTCGCCGGTGTTAGCCACAAAGATGCGGCGCGGGCTGCGGCTGACGGCAATCGCAACCGGGTTTGAGCCAACCGGAATCGCTGAAACCAGAACGGTATCGGTTGATCCGTCAATCACGGCGACTGAGTTGCCCGACTTGTTGGCGACATAAATCAGATTGCTGCTCGGATCAATGCCAAGGCCGGTCGGCTGTCCGCCGGTGGTGACGGTGGCGACGACCGCAACCTGAGTCTGGGCCTGAACGTTGCCTGCCAGCAGCGGCAGGGTGAGAAACAGCGCAGCGATCAAAGTCTGTAGCAGCGTGGCGGAGAAAATTTTTCTTGCGTTCATTGGGATCTCCTTGATTTGAATCCTTTCTGCCAGAAATCCTTCTGCTTCGGCAGAGAAAGACGTGTTGTGAGAGAACTGATTGCGGCTTCAGCCAGAACCTTTACCGCTGACGGGCAGGCTGCACTGACCACACTTCATCCTGAACGGCCTGAGGGCTGAAGGCCAGGTGTGGTAGTTCTCAGGCAGCCTGGTGGCGGATAGTCAGTGATGGCCTGAGAGTCGCTCTTTCAGTAGTCGGATAATGCTGGTAAGGTCCTGGAAAGAAGGTTTTGAGCCTGAATGAAGAGCTGGCTTTTCTTTCCTCTTTTTGCGGCTGCCGGTTCGCACAATCACACTTCCACAAAGCGGAATTACCCGCTTCCTGACAAAATCGCACAAAGCAAAATGACCTTCAGGATTGATCCTGTAGTGCGATTCGTAACGAAAATGTGTCCTGGAGACCTTTAACGAAAGCCACTATATGCCCCGCATCAGGGCCTGTCAAGAAAGGGATTTTCAGGGAAGAGCAGAAGGCTGAGGACTGCTGCAAAAGGCTTTTATTCAAGGCTGAGAGCAGGCGCGCCGGGTGGCTGAGAACTGACAATCTGACGTTCACGCACCTTCATTGCGCCCCACGCGACCGCCACGACCGAAAACGAACTGACCGGCATGAAAATCGCCGTGACGAGCGGCGAAAGCCGACCCGTAACCGCAAAAGCCAGGCCGACTGCGTTATAGACCAGCGACAGCAGAAAAGCCGCCATCAGCACGCGCCGCGCATAACGCGCAAAGCCGATATAAACGGGCAGGCGCGGCAGATTTTCCGCCGCCAGAATGGCATCGCAGGCGGGCGAGAAGGCGCCTGTGTCTTCGGTCAGCGCGATGCCGACATTGCTTTGTTTCAAGGCTCCGGCATCGTTCAGCCCGTCGCCGATCATGCCGACGACGCGGCCTGACTGCTGCAGCCGTTCGACAAAGCGCAGCTTGTCAGCCGGTGACTGGTGAAACGCGAGGTTGCGTTCATCGCTGAACAGCGGCTGCAGCGTGGCGCGTTCGTGATCGTTGTCGCCGGAGAGCAGGTAAAGTTCGCGTTCAGGCCGCAGCGCCTCAATCAGCCCGGTCAGCCCTTCACGATAAGCATTGCTTACAATGAAGCAGCCGCGATAAGCGTCGTCAATTTCCACGCAGACGCGCGATGAACCAGGCTGTGCGTCAATTGCTGCGCCGCTGCGTTCGGCAATCCAGGCTGCCGCGCCGAGCGCAAGGCGATGATTGCTGATGACGGCTTCAATGCCGCGCCCGGCGATTTCATTGAAGCTGGTGAGGTCAGGCGATGCTGACACCGGCAGCGCAGCGAGAATCTGGCGGCTGAGGGGATGTGTTGAATGCTTCAGGCACGCGGCAATCAGGGCGCATTCATCATTTGAGAGAGGCGCACCGTCAAAGCGCACAACTGCGCGGCCCGCGTGCGTCAGGGTTCCGGTCTTGTCGAAAACGATGGCGTCAAGCGCCGCCAGGTCGGTCACGATTCCGGTGTTTTTCAGATAGAACTTTGCCTTGCCGAAAATCGCCACCGCCGCGCCGAGCGTAAACGGCGCCGCCAGCGTCAGCGCGCACGGGCACGCAATAATCAGCACTGCGGTAAAAACATTGATCGCTTTGTCTGTGTCAGGCAGCCACCACCAGGCCGCGCCGATGGCGATCAGGCTGACAATCAAAGTGAAGTATTTGCCGAAGGCATCGGAAAGATCCACGAGCGACGAACGCTTCTCCTTGCGAAAGGCGTCGTTGTTCCAGAGCTGCGTCAGATAGCTGTGCGAAACTTCTCTGATCACGGTCAGCTCTGCGCCTGCGCCGATGATGCGCCCGCCGGCATAAACGGTTGCGCCGCTGCTGATCGTGACCGGCTCTGATTCGCCGGTGACAAAACTGTAATCCATCTGAGCCGACTCAGATCGCAGCACGCTGTCAGCCGGAACGAGTTCACGATGCCGCACAAAAATCAGATCGCCCGCACGCAGCTTCGAAACCGGCACGGCTCTCTCCTCGCCGTCCTTTCTGATCGTGACCGAGAGCGGAAAGTAAGCCGCATAGTTACGGTCGAAGGACAGCGAATCAAAGGTCTTTTTCTGAAACAGCCTGCCGATCAGCAGAAAAAAGACCAGCCCGTTGAATGAATCGAGATAGCCTGTTCCCGTGCCGCTGACGATGTCATAAACGCTGCGCGCAAAGAGCGCCACGATGCCGAGCGCCACCGGCACATCCAGCGAAATGTTGCGCTGCCGCAGCGCGTACCACGACGAAACGAAATAATCCGACGCGCTGAACAGCAGCACCGGAACCGAAAAGAGAATGCTCAGCCACCCGAACAGCGTTTTGAACTGCGCGCCCAGATTACTGGTGCTGTCCAGATAATCGGGAAAGCTGAAGAGCATCACATTGCCAAAGGCAAATCCGGCCAGGCCGACTTTCAGCCACAGGCGGCGATTGTCCGGCTCGCTGCGGCGGTGCGCGGCATCAAGCTGTGCCAGCCTGATTTCAGGCTCGTAACCGAGCTTCGCCAGCAGCCCGGCAATTTCGCTCAGCGAGACTTCGCGTTCACGAAAGGTGAGCGCCATCTCCTTTTTCAGAAAATTGACCTCGGAGCGCAGAATGGCGGGATTGATGCGATAGAGATTTTCGAGCAGCCAGATGCACGACGCGCAATGAATCTGCGGCAGGCGAAAAGTCGTTCTGGCAATCGTGCCGTCGCTGAACTGAATCAGCGCGCGCCGCACCGATTCATCATCAAGATATTCAAACCGCTCGACCCGTCCGCGCTTGAATGAAATGCCGCCGCGTTCATCGAAATTGTAGTAAGCGCAGAGATCGTTTTCCTGAAGCAGTTCGTAAACCGTCCGGCAGCCCGTGCAGCAGAACGCTTTGCCATCCTTCAGCAGCACATCGTCGTCGCACCGCTCGCCGCAATGAAAACACGCGGTCGCGGCCTCTGCCGCCGGTCTTTCTTTCAGCGCCGTTGCGGTGTTGATGGCTTCGTACATGGCTTCAGGGAATCAGCAGATCAGACTCTGACAGGGATCAAAATGAAGAGGCCCAATACTCATCACCGGACTGACCGAACTGACGACCATAAACCATCTTTGCCACACACATTTCAGTTCGCTGACCGCCAGTTACCGAACAGTCGGCCCGGATGATGAGTATTGGGAAGAGAACAGCATTAAGGAGATGTCATAGCTACTTCTCCTTACCTTCGCCTGAGCAAGTCGCGTTCCTGTAGCTGTCAGCGCGTCAGTCAGCGAATTTATCCACAATTGACCTGATCACTGCTGTTACGCCGCGAAATATTCCACACAGTCATGGGTGAAAAGTCACACCCCTGATCTCTTCGCGCTTCAGCCTCGCACGCTCAGTCCCACCTCCTGACAGAAACCAGGCCACGCCCGCGGAGTGATGGATTTATTCGTTCTGCTTCCAAAGCCGCGCACTTCTGAAAGCAAACGAATAAATCCGTCGCTGCGCGGCTGCAACCTGGTTCAGCGAGAAGCGCGCTGCTTTGAGATGTTCAGAAACGCTCTGAGTGTCTGGCACGAATGTTGACTCTTTTTACCTGCTGGCAGCTTTTTGAGGAGAGAGACAATGACCGGACAAATGGCGGCAGAACCCATCACCAGGCGCAGGTTTCAGCGCCGGATTGGTTCTTACGGTGGTTATGCGCCCGGCCCGCTGGTGGTTTGCATTGGCGGCATTCACGGCAATGAGCCTGCCGGAACGCTGGCGCTGCAACGGGTGCTGAGACAGCTTGATAAACTGCGGCCACATTTCAGGGGCGAACTGGTGGCGCTGGCCGGTAACGTGCGGGCGCTCAATCACAGTTGCCGTTACCTGCACAAAGACCTGAACCGGATGTGGAAACCTGAACGGGTCCGGATGATCAGATCGCATCCGCTGGTCGAAGACACTTTTCCCGAAGACCTCGAACAGCACGAACTGCTCTCAGCCATCGAATCCGCGCTGGCCAGAAAGAAGGGCGATCCGGTCTTTCTCGATCTGCATACGACTTCATCCGAAGGCGCGCCGTTCGCGCTCATCAGCGATACGCTCGTCAATCGCCGCTTTGCCTTTCAGCTTCGCGTGCCCGTCATTCTTGGCCTCGAAGAAAATCTTGACGGCACGATTCTCAATTACATCAACGAACTCGGCTACGCGGCCATCGGTTTCGAGGGCGGGCAGCACCACGCTTTGTCGTCCATCAGAAATCACGAAGCCGCGATCTGGACGACGCTGGTCGTCGCCGGGTGTCTTGATCCGCACGAAGTTCCCGACTTCGAGCAGATGCGCCGCCGCACGGCTCAGTGCGCCGCCGCGCTGCCGTCGGTGCTCGAACTGCGTTACCGGCACGGGTTGCAGCGCGACGATGAGTTTGTGATGGAGCCGGGCTTCAAAAACTTTCACCCCGTCACCAAAGGGCAGTTGCTGGCGCTTGACCGGCACGGAAAGATTCGCGCCCCGGAGAGCGGCTATCTGTTTATGCCGCTCTATCAGAAGCTCGGTGATGACGGATTCTTTCTGATTCGCCGCATCAATCCCGTCTGGCTGAAAGTGGCCGCGTGGCTGCGTCACAAACGGGCTGACCGCATTCTGCCCCGTTTGCCGGGCATTCACGCCCTGCCGGGACACCCTGATTCACTCGTTATCAATACCCGCATCGCCCGCTGGTTTGTGATTGAAGTCTGTCACCTGATGGGCTTCCGCAAACATTCACAGAAGGAAGGCACGCTGATCGTCACACGCCGCAGGCAGTCGCCTGAGTAGTGATGCAGCGGACGCTGCTTTTCGGAGGTCACACAATGAGCGATACCATGCTTCCCATTCGGCAGATTGCCGACAAACTCAGTCTTTCTGATGATCATCTGGTTTATTACGGAGCGCATACCGCCAAACTGAAACTTGATCTGCTCCAGGACTGGCCGAACAAAAAGAAAGGTCGGCTGATTATGGTCACGGCCATCACGCCGACCAGTCACGGCGAAGGCAAAACGGTTGTTTCAATCGGTCTGACGCAGGCGCTGGCGCGGCACGGCAAAAAGGTGCTGGCGACGTTGCGCGAACCGTCGCTGGGGCCGGTTTTCGGCCTCAAGGGCGGCGCAACGGGCGGCGGCAAGGCGCAGGTGCTTCCGGCTGACCGCATCAACCTGCATTTCACCGGAGACTTTCACGCCATCACGACCGCGCACAACCTGCTGGCTGCGGCGATTGATTCACACATTCATCACGGCAACGAACTGCGCATTGATGTGGACAACATTTTCTGGCCGCGCACGATTGATATGAATGACCGCGCGCTGCGTCACATCGTCGTCGGACTCGGCGGCAAGGCGAACGGGGTGCCGCGTGAAACCGGATTCGTGATTACCGCCGCGTCAGAAATTATGGCCATTCTCGGTCTGGCGAGTTCACGCGAAGACCTGCGCCGCCGACTTGATGAAATCGTCATCGGCTACGATCTGGATGGCAAAGTCGTTCGCGCCCGCGATCTGAAAGTGACCGGCGCGATGATGGTGCTGCTGAATGAAGCGATCATGCCGAACCTGGTGCAGACGACTGAAAACACTCCGGCGCTCGTTCATACCGGCCCGTTTGCCAACATCGCGCACGGCACGAGCAGCATCATTTCGCAGAAGATGGCGCTCACGCTGGCCGATTATGTCGTCAATGAATCAGGCTTCGGCGCTGACCTCGGCGCAGAAAAATACTTCGACATCGTAATGCCGTCGTCCGGCCTCAGGCCTGCGGCAGCCGTCCTGATTGCGACGGTCAGAGCTTTGATCGCGCACGGCGTTCCGGCTGACGCCACGCCCGAAGAGGGCCGCCGGGCGTTGCAGCGCGGTTTGTGCAATCTCGCCGCGCATCTCGAAAATCTCAGAAAATTCAACGTGCCGGTGGTGGTTGCCATCAACCGCTTCACGACCGACACGCCTGAAGAACTTGAAGTCATTCGCACCTTCTGCGACGAAGCCGGAGTGGCGAGCGCCATCACGGATGTCTTTGCGCAGGGCGGCGCGGGCGCAATGGAACTGGCTGAAAAGGTCATCAAAGCCGCCGATGCAAGCCACCCCGAAGAGGTCTGCTCGCTCTATGCCGCCACGCTCAGTCCTGAAGAGAAGGTCGAAAAGATCGCCAGAGAAATTTACGGCGCGCAGGATGTTTACATCGAAGCCGAAGCGCGCAAAAAACTGAAAAAATTTGCGGCTCTCGGCTTCGGTCAGTTGCCGATCTGCATGGCCAAGACTCCGGCCTCGTTGTCAGACAACGCAAAACTGCCCGGCGCGCCGAAAGGCTGGACGCTCACGGTCAGCGATGCGTTTCTGTCAGCGGGCGCGGGCTTCCTGGTCGTGGTCGCCGGATCAATGCTGCTGATGCCGGGCCTGCCCAAATCACCGCAGGCTTTCAAAATGGATGTGGATGACGAAGGCCACATCACCGGTCTGAGTTGAAACAGTCACACGAATGATGCGCAAAGAGGAATCTGAATCAGGGTACACAGGATTGAGACATTAAGTTGAGCAGGTTTCACGGAGTGACGGTGTTCGAGTTCCAGCTTGAGCTGGCCGGGTCTGAAGCGAAAACAGCCAGCTCAAGCTGGAACTCCGAACACCGTCACTCCGGAGCAGGAGTGTCAGGCAATATCCCGGCTTTGTCTGTTTCTCTTCTGTGCCTCTCGTGTGAGGCTTTTCTTTCTGAGTTCATATGCGCGAACAGGTGATTGCTGAATATCACGCCAGTCTCGCGGCTGATGACAGCCTGAATGCCGAACTGTTTGCGCGGCTCAAATCTGAAATGCGCGCCTTCAGGATGTTGTATGGCGAGCGCGAACTGGGCGTGTCGCTGCGCCCGCATTTGCTGACGCGGCGACAATACGACAGCCTGACTCACAAAGCGCGCCTGCTGACTGCCGCTTTCGACACCGTTGCCGAAGCGGCGCTGGCCGATCCGGCACTGCTTGATCGCCTCGGCCTGACCGAAGAAGAACGCCGCCTCGCGCTGATTCATCCGGGTTACGCGCATCCGGCCATCAACACGCGGCTCGATGGCTTCGTCTTTGGCGATGAAGTGAAGTTTGTCGAGTACAACGCTGAAAACCCGTCAAGCCTGATGGATCAGGCCGGGCTGAATCAGATTCTCTTTGAGATTCGCGCCATGCAGTCGCTGTCTGAACGCCACCGGCTGCGCCAGTTCACGCCGGTTGTCAGCCTGCTGCAAAGCCTGATGGAAACGTGGCGCGAATGGGGCGGCACGGGCGCGCCGCACATCGCCATTCTCGACTGGGCCAGTCTGCCGACCGAACACGAATTTCTGCTGCTGCGCAATTATTTTGCGAGCAGCGGCCTGCCCACGATCATCTGCACGCCCGATGAACTCGAATACAGTCACGGCAGACTGCGGCGCGGCGATTTCGTGATTGACCTGGTTTACAAGCGCATCGTCATTCACGAATTCCTCTCCTGTTACGACGACACGCACCCGCTCGTGCGGGCGTATCTCAATCACGATGTCTGCCTGATCAATCCGTTCCGCTGCAAAATCCTGCACAAGAAAGCCAGCTTTGAAATGCTCACCGATGAAGCTCATCATCGCTGGTTCACCCCGGCGCAGCACGAAGTCATCAGCCAGTGCGTGCCCTGGACGCGCCGCGTCAGCGAACGCAAAACCACCTATCGCGGCCTTGAAACCGACCTCATCGAACTGATCCGAAAACAGCGCGCACTGTTCATCCTCAAACCCAACGACGATTACGGCGGGCGCGGAATCTTTTTCGGTCATCGCCTGAATGAAGCCGAATGGGACGCGGCCATTGAAACAGCCCTTGGCGGCGATTACGTGGTGCAGGAACTCATCGCACTGCGCACTGAGGATTTCCCTGTCTTTAATGACCGCGAATGGCGATTGCAGCCGATGTACGTTGACACCAACCCGTTTCTCTTTCGTGGCGAACCTGACGGCGTGATGGTGCGGCTGTCTGCCTCGCCGGTTGTTAATGTGACTTCAGGCGGCGGCGAAACCGGCTTTTTTGTGCTGGAAGAGGACTGAGGCAAAAAGCAATTTTTGAAATCACCGCTTTGCCGCTGACGCCTGAATCCTGAACCCTGAATTTTCTGGAACAGAATTCAGAAAACAGGTATCAGGCGTCAGGCAGAAATCGTTTCTGAACACTCCCGCCAGAATGTTGTAACTACCCTTCGCCGCAGCGCGCATAAAACCGTCGGCTGTGACGCTTCTCATTTCTTTCCTTGACGCTGACAGGTGTCCAGGCTACATTACGTAACCGGTTAGCTAATCGGTTACGTAAATAAGTAAATTGCCACTGAGACTGTCCTGCTCCCCGGAGTACTGGCACCATCTGCTCCGGCGTGAAAGTCAGACAGCGTTGCTGAAATACCCCTGTTACTCCCCTCCCAGGTTTTTCAATGTGATCTCCATTCCTGAGGCAGGCCGGAACTGTGCCTGACTCAGGGCTGATGAACTCCGCGAACCGGGCATCAGGCCGGTTACAGCGGGCCGGGGTTGGTATGCTGATTTGTTCAATCCGGCACTGGCCGCGCCTGGTCAGCGCACTGCTGTCGCTGATGGTGGCAGTGGTCTGTCTGACTGTCGTTACTGCGCAGCCTTCAGGCCGATTCGAGCAGGCGCTGATGCTCTTTCGGCAGAAAGATTACACGGAGGCCGCCGCCGCACTGTCGGCGGTAGTGGCGACAGAACCGGGCCGCGTGGAAGCCCGGCTCTGGCTGGGCAAATCATTCATCAACCTGGGCCGGTTCAGCGAGGCTGAGGCTGAATTGCGCCGCTTCACGCTTGAGCGTCCGGCAAATGACGAAGGTTTTTACCTGCTGGCATACGTGCTGTTCCGGCAGGGCCGGGCGCGCGAATCGCTCGCGGTCTGTGAACAGGCTGCGAATCTGAAAGCGCCGACTGCCGATGATCTGAAAATCATCGGACTCAATTATGGCCTGCTGGGAAATTACGACCAGGCGGCGAACTATCTGACCAGAGCGATTGCGGCTGATCCTGACAACCTCGAAGCGCACTATTACCTGGGCCGCGTCTGGTTCACGCTGAACCGTTTTGCCGATGCGATCAAGGAGTTCAGGGCCGTGCTGCAGCGTGACCCGCAGCACGTCAGGGCGCAGAACAACCTCGGCCAGGCGCTTGAAGGGCAGAATGACACCGAAGGCGCGCTGGCCGCTTATCGTCGCGCCGTCGAACTCGACAGTCGCTCGCAGAAACCAGGTGAACTGCCGCTGCTCAATCTCGGCGCGCTGCTCCTGCAAAAAAACGAAGTCACCGAAGCCATTTCAATTCTCACGCGCGCGGTTGCGGTCAATCCCGCTTCGGCCCAGGTGCGCTTTCAACTCGGCAAGGCTTATCTCAGGCAGGAACGGCTGGCCGATGCCGAAAGGGAACTGGAAGCGGCAGTGAAACTCGACCCCAAAGACAGAGGCGCGCATTACCAGTTGGGCAGGCTCTATCACCGCCTCGGCAAGGCTGAGCAGGCGCGACATGAACTCGAAATCAGCGAACAACTGGGCAGCAGAGGAAAACCATGAAAGTGACGATCAATTCAGGCTGGCTGCTGGCCGTCCTGCTGGCGCTCCCGGCAGTGGCGAACGCGCAGGCGAATGACGCCAGGCTCGCCGCAAAGTTCAGAGAAGCGACTGAAGCGCAGCGCGCCGGACGCTTTGAGGAAGCCGCCGCCGCTTATAACGAAGTCATCAGACTGCGGCCCGCGCTGGCTGAGGCTTACGTCAATTTCGGACTCGTGCGGCAGGAACAGAAACAGTATGACGAGGCGGTGAAGCTCTTTGAGAAGGCCATCGCCCTGAAGCCGCAACTGGCCGGAGCGCACCTTTTCCTGGGCATCGCCAGGTACTCGCTCGGTCAGCTTGAACCTGCGATTGCCGCGCTTGATGAAGCGGTCAGGCTGCTGCCAAAGGATGCGCGGGCGCTGATGTGGCTCGGCGTGGCGCACCTGGCTGCGGGGCAGGCGGCTGAAGCGGCGAAGCATCTGGACGCGGCGGCGGCCTTGCAGCCCGCTGACGTGGACATTCTCTATCATCGCGGGCGCGCTCACCTGAAGCTGTCGCAGGAAAGTTATGAGCAGATGTACAAGGCCGATCCGAAATCGGCGCGCGTGCATCAGGTGCTGGCGCAGTCTTACGAGGAATCGGGCCGCGACGCCGAAGCCATTGCCGAATACGAAGCCGCCATCAGAATCGCGCCGAACCTGCCCGGCGTGCGCGATGCCCTGGGCAGCCTGTACTGGAAAAATAACCGCATGGATGACGCCGAGCGGATGTTTGAGGAAGAACTGAAACTCGACCCGCACAGCGCGCTGGTGATGTACAAGGCGGGCGGCATGCGCGTCGAACGCGGACAGCCGGAAAGAGGTTTGCCGCTGCTTGAGGCCGCCATCCGTCAGAGTCCCGATCTGATTGACGCCTATTACTACCTCGGCAAGGCGCAGGGGCTGCTTGGTCAGAATGAAACGGCCATTGCGAATCTGACAAAAGTCGTCGCGGGCAATCCGACCGGGCAGTTGAAGGAATCAGCTTATTACCAGCTTTCGCGCGTCTACCGCAAAGTCGGGCGGCAGGCTGAAGCGCAGCAGGCACTGCTCGCGTTTCAAAAGCTGAAGGACGAACGCGAGCAGCAGAAAACAGACAAACTTGAAGAGATCAAAAAACGAATGCCGAACTGAACACCGCCAGTCACAAGGAGCTGGATGAAAACTCGATTGATCGCTCTCAATCAGCACGCAGGCAACCCAAACAATCATGGAGGAAAAACATGATCAGGTTTCACAGGCTGTTGAAGGCAGCGCTGCTGGCACTGCTGCTGGCCGGACTCGCTCCGCCCGGAGCAGCTCAAAGCAGTCGTGGCGCAATCGCCGGCTCAACGGTGGATTCGACCGGCGCAGTCGTGCCGCACGCCAAAATCGTCGCGCGCAATACCGCCACCGGCGTCACCGTCGAGGTCGAATCAACCAGCGAAGGCAATTACAAACTGCCCGAACTTCCGGCAGGAACTTACACCCTGACCGTCACGGCTCCCGGCTTCAAGACTGCCGAACGCACGGGGGTCAGAGTCGAAGTCAATTCAACTCTTGCGCTTGATATTGCGCTTGAAGCCGGGCAGGTGACTGACACGGTTTCAGTCGTGGCCGATGCGCCAACGGTGCAGGCCGAAACTTCGGATGTCGGCACCGTCGTGCGTCCGCGGCAGGTGCTGGAACTGCCGCTCATCGTCAATGGCGTCGGCGGGCTGCGTTCGCCTGAAGCCTTTACCTTTCTGGCGCCCGGCGTGGTCGGCCCCGGCACGGCCACCGATGCCGGAGTCCGCAACGATGGTTCAGGCGAAAACGGCGGCGCATTTCAGTCGAAGTTTTCGGGCAGCCAGAACTTCTCAAACGAGGTGCTGGTGGACGGGGCCAGCATGTTCCGTTCAGAAAACGGTTCGTCCTTCGACGAAACCGCGATGTCCATTGAGGCAGTGCAGGAATTCAAGGTCTACACCTCGACCCTGCCTGCTGAATTCGGACGCACCGGCGGCGGCATCACGAGCTTCGCCATCAAATCAGGATCGAATCAGTTTCATGGCGATCTTTACGACTTTTACCGCAACCGCGTGCTGAACGCGAACCGCTTCTTCAACAACGCGCGCCATCTCGACCGCCCGCTCGACAACTTCCACAATTACGGCGGGACGGTTGGCGGGCCGGTTTACCTGCCGCGCTTTGGCACGGGCGGCTCGCCTGTGCTGAGCGGGAAGGATCGCACCTTCTTCTTCTTCTCGTATGAAGGTTTTCGTCGCAACGCTGCGGGAACGCAGACCAACACGCTGCCGACGACGGCCTTCAGGAATGGCGATTTTTCCTCGGTGCTGACGACCAATCGGATTGGCACTGACGCGCTGGGGCGTCCGATTTTTGAAGGCGCGATTTACGATCCGCTGACGACGCGCACAGTCAACGGCCAGCTTGTGCGTGATCCGTTCCTGAACAACATGATTCCGACCGCACGCTTCAGCCAGGTGGCCAAAAACGTGCTGGCGCTGATTCCCGGCCCGACGCGGGCGGGCCGGTTCAATAACTTCGATTTCAACGGCACCAACTCCGTTCGCACCTACACGTGGACGACCAGAATTGATCACACGCTGACGACGAAGCAGCGGATTTCGGGCAGCTATTCGCGGCGTCTGAACAAGGACGGCAAATGCGTGACGAGCCTGCCGGAACCCCTTGAAACCTGCGCGTGGGATCAGAACTTCGGGACGCATTATTTCAGGGCGGCGCACGATTACACGATCACGCCGACCGTCCTCAATCACCTGAACATCGGCGTCAACCGGACGGTCAGTTCCAACCTCTCGTTTGCAGCCAATCAGGGCTGGGCTGATCGCATCGGGCTGAAAGGCGCAGGCGGCGATCTGTTTCCGCATTTCAATCTTGGTGAAGGCATCACCAGCATTGGCAGCACGCAGAATGCGCTCAACATTGACAACGGCTACCGTTTCAATGACGGCGTGAGCTGGGTGCGCGGGCAGCACAGCTTCAAGTTCGGCGCTGATTACCGCGAGCAGCGTTACACGCCAACCAATCAGGGAGCCAATTCGGGTGATTTCGGTTTCGGGCGCGGACAGACGGCAGTCAGTCCGACCTTCAGCGACCGCACCGGCTTTGCCTTTGCCAGCTTCCTGCTCGGCGCGGTCGGCGGCGGTTCGGACAAACAATCCACCAACCTCATTCAGTGGCGGTCGAGGTATTACGCGCTGTTTGCGCAGGACGACTGGAAGGTGACGAAGAATTTCGTCCTCAACCTGGGCCTGCGGTGGGATGTGGATGTGCCGCGCCGCGAACTGCACAACCGCTTCTCAAGCTTCGATCCGACGCTGCCCAATCCGGCGGCAGGCAATCGTCCGGGCGCGCTCGCCTTTGCCAGCGATGACAACGAACGCTTTGCCGATGTCTGGTACAAGGATTTCGGGCCGCGTGTCGGTTTCGCGTGGTCGCCTGACCGGCGCGAGGGCGTGATGGGCAAACTGTTCGGCGGCGCGGGCAAGACTGTTATTCGCGGCGGTTACGGCATCTACTATCAGCCGCTGATTTACGCCGATTTCGGCGAGCGACTGGTGGCCGGTTTTGCCGGATCCGTCAACTTCCCCAGCCTGAACGGTTTTGACCCGGCGTTCTTCCTCGACCAGGGTGTGCCGCAGCAGCCGCTGGTGCGCAATTCGACCATCCTCAACGGCAGCGACATTGAATACATCCAGAAGGATCACGGGCGTCCGCCGATGATTCAGAACTGGAGCCTGGAAGTGCAGCGCGAACTGGCCACTGACCTGATTCTGACGGTTGGTTACGTGGGCACAAACGGGCATCACCTGCGTTCGCAGTTGCAGAACACCAACGCGCTGCCGACGCAGTTTCTGCGGCTCGGCGATCTGCTCTTTGCCGACATCAGCTCGCCCGAAGCCAGAGCGGCAGGCATCAATCCGCCTTATGCCGGTTTCCAGGGTTCGGTCTTTCAGGCGCTGCGGCCCTTCCCGCAGTACAATTTCATCAACACCGACTGTTGTCTCGAAAACCTGGGCAACTCAAATTACAACTCGCTGCAGGTCAAACTGGAGCGGCGCTTCCGGCAGGGGCTGAACCTGCTGGCGGCTTATACCTTCTCGAAGACGATCACGGATTCTGATTCGGCGCTGCCGATCTTCGCCACGTTCTCAGGCGGCGGCTCGGAGCAGAACCCGTATGACCGGCGCAGCGAGAAATCAATCAGCAACCAGGACATTCCGCACATCTTCGTGACCAGCTTCATTTACGAACTGCCCTTTGGCGAAGGCAAATCGCTTGCGCCTTCGAACAAAGTCCTCAGCAAGTTTGTCAGCGGCTGGCAGGTCGGCGGGGTGTTGCGTTACCAGTCGGGTCAGCCGTTCAGCTTCGGTTGTGCGGGTGGCATTCCGACTGAAGGCTGTATTCGCTTCAATCGCGTCGCGGGTGTGGACATTCTGACCCCGGCAGCCAGAAGCGATAACTTTGATGTGCTGAATGGCACATTCTTCAACCGCGCAGCCTTTGCTGACCCGAACGCCGGGCGCAAACCGACCGATCCGTTCCGGTTCGGCACGATGTCGCGCACGACCGCTGAAGTGCGCAGCCAGGGCTTCAAGAACGAAGACTTCAGCATCATCAAGAAAACAAAGATCAGGGAGGCGGCAACCGTCGAGTTCCGAACTGAAATCTTCAACGCCTTCAACCGGGTGGTGCTGCGCCGCCCGGTGACGGATGTCAACGCCGGAGATTTCGGGCGGATTTACGGGACGGCCAACAACCCCCGCACCATTCAGTTCGGCCTCAAGATTCTTTTCTGACGGTGCTGGTCAGAAGGGAATCCTGAGTCCTTTTTCCCGGAGGAGCTTCGGGGTTATCGCCTTCAGGCTCCTCCGGCTTTTTGGATCGTGATTTACAATCAGGGAAATGTTCGGCAAACGGGTGAGCGCGTCGTCAAATCAAACCACGAAAGCCTGGGACATGGAAATTCACCACAGAGGACTCAGAGTTTCACAGAGCGGGGGACAGAGGATGGGGACAGGGGCTGGAAACATACCAACCCCAATCCCCAGCTCCCAACCCCTCTGTGTTCCTCTGAGTCCGCTGTGGTGAATTCGTGTTTCATTGTGCCGGTCTCGATCTGGTCTGCGGAAGCGCGCCTCGTGGGAACAACGACAATCTGCCAGCTTGTCGAACATCAACGCTGAATCATCACTGTCTTTTTCAGATCTCACATGGCCCGCTGCTGTTTCGCCACAATCAGGCTGGCTGTGCTGCTGGTGCTCGTTGCCGTGCAGGCGCAGGCACAGGCGCGCAATCAGGAAGCACTGACACGTTTGCAGCGTGCCGCGGCCTTCATTGCCGCGCACGATCTGGCGCGCGCTGAAACCGAACTCAGCGCCATTCTCAACAATCATCCGGCAGAAGCCCGCGCGCTCAACCTGCTCGGCGTCGTCAGAGCGCAGCAGGGCCGCGCGGCAGACGCCGAACTGTTATTCAGACAGGCGCTCGCGGCACAGCCGCAACTGGTTGGCGCGCACGTCAACCTGGGACTGCTTTGCCAGGCGCAGCAGCAGCACGAAGCCGCTGCCGCCGCCTTTGAAGCCGCGCTGAAAATTGACGCCACCCGCCGCGATGCGCTGACCGGTCTGATTTATTCGCTGCGACAGGCGGCGGCTGCCGCGCTTCAGGCAGGTGAGCGTGAAAAGGCATTGTCATTGCTGCTTCGCGCCAAAACTGCGGTTCCGGGTGATGCCGATGTGCTGTTTGAATTCGGCATGACCGCGCTCAGTCTGTCGCTGGATGAAGACGCCGCGCAGGCGCTGGCAATGGCGCACGAAAAACGACCGGACGAACCAAAATTCATTTATGCGCTCGCCCGCGCCCGCCTCGCGCTGAGCGCGCTGCCCGAAGCGGTTGAATTATTCAGACGCTACACCGCACTGCGTCCGCAGGATGCGACGGGGCATTACGGACTGGGTTACGCACTGGCCCTGCTGCGGCGCAACGAGGAAGCGGCGGCGGCTTTCAAACGTTCGCTGGAGTTGCGGCCTGAGCAGACCGAATCGCCCTGGCAACTGGGACTGCTGGCTGATGCGGCAGGTAATCTTGACGAGGCTGCAGCCTGGTTTGAGCGGGTGCTGGCCCGCGCGCCCGATCATACGGGAGCTTTGCTCGGCGCGGGTCTGGTGCATTTCAAACGCAAACAGTATGATCAGGCGCGATCAGTGCTGGAAAGGGTCATCGCACTGCAACCATCGCTGGCCAAGGCTCATTATTACCTCAGCCTCACCTGTACCCGGCTTGGTGACAAGGTGACGGCGGCGCGTGAAGCTGAACGGGCAGCGCAACTGGAACGCGAAGAGAAAAATCAGCGAAGAGTCGTGCTGCGCCTGCTGGAAAACGGGCCTGAAATTCACCCGCCGCAGAATGCCGCGCCTGAAAAACCATGAAGATCAAGGATGTTGCCAAAGCAGCCGGGGTTTCGACCGCGACGGTTTCGCACGTCATCAATCACACGCGCTTCGTCAGTGAAGAAACAAAACAGAAGGTGCTGGCGGTGATTGACAGTTGCAATTACACGCCGAACGCGCACGCCCGCACGCTGGCTTCAGGACGCAGCAGCACGCTCGGTCTGATCGTCTCAGACATTGCCAATCCGTTCTTTCCTGAAATCATCAAAAGCATTCAGGAACAGGCCATCGAACACGGCTATGACGTGACGCTGGCCAACACCAATTACGACCCGAAGCGCACTGTTTCCTGCGTGCAGCGCCTGATCGAACAGCGCGTCGGCGGCGTGGCGATTATGACCTCAGAAATGGATATGGAACTGACCCGGCGACTCGCGGCCCGGAAGGTTTCAGTCGTCTTTCTCGATGTCGGCACCGTCGGCCCGCACGAAAGCAACATCAACGTCAATTATGAAAAAGGCATTCGCCAGGGCGTCGAGCATCTGCTCGCGCTCGGTCATCGCCACATCGCTTACATCAGCGGGCCGTCGAATCTGAAATCAGCCGAGCGTCGCCGCCGGGCTTTTACCCGCACGATGAAAAAGTATGACGATTCGCTGCACACGACGCCGCTGATCTTTGAGGGTGACTTTCACACCACCGGCGGGCAGCGCGCGGCGGCTGAGATTCTGCGGCTGACGCCGCGCCCGACGGCGATTTTATCGGCCAATGATCTGATGGCGATTGGCGCGCTGCGTGAACTGAAGTCTGCCGGATTGCGCGTGCCGCAGGATATTTCAGTCATCGGTTTTGATGACATTCCCTTCGCGGCGCTGGCCGATCCGCCGCTGACGACGATTGCGATTCCCGCCGCTGAAATTGGCCGCGCCGCAGTTGATGCGCTGCTGCACACCATCTCAGCGGAAGATAACATCGGTCGTGAAATCAGAGTCAGCACGCGCCTCATCGTGCGCGAATCAACCGGCCCGGTCAGTCACAGGCGTCACGATTGAAGACTGAGAAAAGCCGCCACGAATGCACACGAATCTTCACGAACGAAAAACAGGTTACTTCATGAAAACAAATCACCGATTTATCTTCAGCCTGCTGCTCATTGCGTTTCTCTCTGTCGCAGGACTTTGTGCCTTCGCTCAAACCACCGCCATTCCCCGTTCAGAGCATCCGAATCCGCTCGTGATGCGCGCCGACTGGCAGACGCTCAACGGGCGCTGGGAGTTTGAATTTGACGACAACAATCGCGGCCTGGCTGAACGCTGGTATGAAGCAAAGGGCAGGGCTTTCAGCAAAAACATCACCGTGCCTTACTGCTTTCAGAGCCGCCTGAGCGGCATTGGCGACACGGGCTTTCACGATGTCGTCTGGTATCGCCGCACCGTCAGCATTCCCGACAGCTATCGCCGGGGCCGCCACATCGTGCTGCATTTTGGCGCGGTGGATTATGAAGCGACAGTCTGGGTCAACGGCGAACAGGCCGGACAGCATCGCGGCGGCAATGTCGGCTTTGAAGTTGACATTACCGATTACCTCAAACCGGGCGACAACGTCATCACGCTGCGCGCCTTCGATCCGTCAACCGACCTGTCGCTGCCGCGCGGCAAGCAGTACTGGAAGCCGAAATCAGCCGCCATCTGGTACACGCGCACGTCAGGCATCTGGCAGCCGGTCTGGATGGAAGCCGTTGACGCCACACACCTCAAAGGCTTTCGCGTGACGCCCGATGTGGACACCATGCAGGCCGCAATTGACGCAACGCTCACTCAGTCTGCTGACGGGCTGAAACTGCGGGCGACAGCGCGCTTTCAGAATAAAATTCAGGCGCAGTCTGAAATTGCCTGCACCAGCACGAGGCCCGCGCTGACGCTGCAACTCAATGACAGCTTCGAGCAGCAGATTCTGTGGAGTCCTGAACGCCCGAACCTGTTTGACCTGACGCTTGAACTCATTAACGCAAAGGGCGAAGTCATTGACCGCGTCGAAAGCTATTTCGGCATGCGCAAGCTGAGCGTGCATAACGGTCAGATTTATCTCAACAATCATCCTTACTTTCTCAAACTCGTTCTCGATCAGGGGTACTGGCCCGAAAGCATTCTGACGCCGCCGAGCGAAGAAGCGATCATTTACGACATCAAAATGACCAAATCCTTCGGCCTCAACGGTGCGCGCAAGCATCAGAAGGTCGAAGACCCGCGCTGGCTTTATCAGGCCGATAAAATGGGCCTGATCGTCTGGGGCGAGATGGCGAACGCCTATGATTACAGCCCTGAATACGTCGCCCGCTTCACCGATGAATGGCAGCAGATCATTGCCCGCGATTACAACCATCCGTCAATCATCGCGTGGGTGCCGATCAATGAAAGCTGGGGCGTGCATTACATTCTGACGAACCGCGCGCAGCAGGAACACGCCAAAACGATGTATCACCTTGTCAAATCGCTCGATCAGACGCGCTTCGTGATTGACAACGACGGCTGGGAACACACTGACGCGACCGACCTGATGACGCTGCACGATTACGCCCGCACCGGCGAAGAACTCACGGCGAAATACAAAGACCTGGGTAAGCCCGGCACAGTCATTCCACGCAACGGGCGCGAAGCTCTGGCTTACGGTTATCAGTACAACGGCACGCCGTTTCTGATGACTGAATTCGGCGGCATCGCCTACCGCGCCGGAACGCAGGCCGCCGAAAACGAATGGGGCTATTCCGGCATCGAGCCGAGTAAGGAATCCTTCCTGCGCAGGCTGGATGGTCTGGTCAGAGCATTGCGCGCAAATCCCGTGTGGGCCGGTTACTGCTACACGCAACTGACCGATGTCGAGCAGGAGATCAACGGCCTGATGACGTATGACCGCAAACCGAAAGCCGACCCGGCAGAGTTTGCGAAGATTTTCAATCAGCGATAAGAGACGACTTGTAAACATCAGGACGAAACAAGGCAGAAAATTGAGGGCTGAGTTTTCTCAGGCCCTGACTGGCATGGCTGCTGTGATGAATTTTGAGAACGGCGCGGAGAATCATTGGCCTGTGTTCTTCCAGCCCCGAAGGGGCGCAATTCAATAGCCGGGGGTGAAGCGGCAGCGGAACCCCCGGTACGCATTATCGAAACAACGCAGCCCTGAAAGGGCGACAGTAAACCTGTCAGGAACACATCTGCCGAAACACTGACGCCCTTTCAGGGCTGGCGCTCTTTTGTAAATCCGTACCGGGGGTTCCGCTGCCGCTTCACCCCCGGCTATTGAATTGCGCCCCTTCGGGGCTGAAACCGATAAGTGAATGATTCTTTCAGCCAGCGTTTCCCTGATTAAATTGAGCCTCTGCCAGAGCTGCAACGCTGGTTTGTGCAAATTCCATTGATTGTCGGATCATCGAATCCGGCTGTAATTCTGTGCTTCATGCAATTTGTATCTGAACATTTGATTCGCGCGGCAAGGCTGGTTGTGGTGCTGTTGCTGCTCTCGGGGCTGAATGCTCGTTTGCCTGCACAGACGGCTGCGGCGCGCATTGAAATTGATGCGGGCAGAATTGAAGGCCGCATCAGCCCGACGCTTTACGGGCAGTTCATTGAATTTATGTTCGAGGGCGTCAAGGGTGGAATGTCGGCTGAACTGGTGCGCAATCGCAGCTTTGAAGAACCGCCGAATGCGCCTGGCCTGTCGCGGTACTGGGAGCGTTACCCCGACGACCGCAACGATGATTACGGCTTGTCGTTTCATTACGACGAGGCGGTGTCTTATCCGAACGCGCCAAAAACCGAAGGTCTGATTGGCGGTCATTCGCTGCGCGTGCAGACCGGCCCCGGCGTTGTGCTGCGTCACGGCATTTATCAGAGCCGCTTTCCGGTGCGGCAGGGTCTGGATTATCGCGGTTACGTGTGGCTGAAGTCCGATGATTACAAGGGCAGCGTCAGCGTGGCGCTCGAAGCCGATGTGACGGGCGGCGAAGTTTATGCTGAAACTGAAATCGGCAGTGTCAGCGGCGACTGGAAGAAATATGAATTCACGCTGAAGCCATCAAAGAACGATGCGCTGGCGCGGCTGGCGATCTTATTCAATGGACGCGGGCGGTTGTGGGTGGATCAGGTTTCGCTGCTGCCGGGCGATGCGATTGATGGTGTGCGCCGCGATGTACTCGAAAGAGTCAGAGCATTGCATCCGGCCTTTATTCGCTGGCCCGGCGGCAATGTCGCGCAGGATTATCACTGGCAATGGGGCATTGGCCCGCGCGATGAGCGTCCGACCTGGATCAATCTTTCCTGGAAGAATGAACCCGAACCGGGCGACATCGGCACTGATGAATTCATTCGCTTCTGTCGCAACGTCGGCGCTGAACCCTCGCTGACGGTCAATGTCGAAGGGCGCGGCGCAACAGCCGCTGAAGCTGCCGCGTGGGTTGAATACTGCAACGGCCCGGCCACATCGAAGTATGGCGCAATGCGCGCCCGCAACGGCCACGCTGAACCTTACGGCGTCAGATACTGGGAAATCGGCAATGAAATCTGGGGCGACTGGGTGCGCGGGCATTCTGACGCGACGACCTATGCGCGCAATTACAAACGCTACGTGGCCGCGATGCGCGCGGTTGATCCGACGATCAGATTCATTGCCGTTGGTGACAACAACCAGGAATGGAACCGCACGGTGCTGAAACTGGCCGGTGATGAAATTGACTGGCTGGCGATTCATCATTATTACGGCACGCGTGAAATGCGCGGCGACGTGCTGAACCTGATGGCGCGACCGCTGCATTACGAACGCTTTTACGGCGAAGTTGAAAAGCTGATCCGCGAACTTGCGCCGCGTCGTCAGATCAGACTGAACATCAATGAGTGGGGCCTTGATCTGCCCGAACCGCAGCAGCATTCGATGCTGGCGGCGCTTTACGGTGCGCGGCTGATGAATGTTTTTGAGCGCAAGGGCGATCTCGTGACGATGAGCGCAGTGTCTGATCTGATCAACGGCTGGCCGGGCGGCATCATTCAGGCCAGTCGTCACGGAGTTTTTGTGACTCCGGTTTATTGGGTCAATCAGCTTTACGCGACGCGGCTCGGCGCTGAACGGCTGGCCGCAAAAATCAGCAGCCCGGCATTCAACAGCAGCCGCGAAGGCGCGGGCATTTCTGTCCTCGATGTTGTCACCAGTCGTTCAGCAGACGGCAGCCGGATCTTTATCAAAACCGTCAACACCAGCCAGCAGACATTGCAGACCACCATCACCCTGAACGGATGTGAAGTTGAACCGAAAGGCGAAATTGAAACCATCAATGCCGATTCACTGACCGACTTCAACAGCTTCGCCACACCCGCAGCGGTTTCGATCAGACGCGCAGCGGTCAATGCCGCGCGCACATTCAGCGTTGACCTGCCGCCGCATTCGGTTTCAGTCATCACACTCAACATCAGCCGCAGCAGATGAAAGCGACAAAGCAGGCGGCAGAGAATTCTTTGACAACCACGAAGAAACGAAGAACACGAAGGGAAGAAAGAAGAGGAGAAAAGGAGAAAAGGTGAAGAGGCGCAAAGAACTTCTGAGTTCCAGTTTGTGTGCATCACCTTTTCCCTTTCTCCTCTTCCCCTTTTCCCCTCTTCTCCTCTTCTTTCTTCCCTTCGTGTTCTTCGTGGTGAAAGGATTTGCCGACAAACTTTCTGCGCTTGAATCAGAAAAGGGAAAGATGAATCAGACAACCGGACTGAAAGAGAAATTCGAGGCGCTTTATGGCACGCCGCCGCGCATCTTTCGCGCGCCGGGCCGCGTCAATCTGATCGGTGAGCATACCGATTACAACGATGGTTTTGTGATGCCTGCGGCCATTGGCTTTTCAACTTTCGTTGCCATTGCGCCGCGCACTGACCGTCGTCTGGTGATCAGTTCCGAAGGCTTTGACGATCAGGCCGACTTTGATTTGTCTGAACTGACTGCGCGTCGTTCGCGCCCGTCCGGTCAGGAACACTGGAGCGATTATGTGTGCGGCGTGGCGGCGACGCTCGAACAGGCGGGCTTTCGGCTGCCGGGCGCAAATCTGCTGGTGCGCGGCGAAGTGCCGATTGGAGCGGGGCTGAGTTCATCTGCCGCGATTGAAGTTGCCACAGGCTTCGCGCTGCTGACCGTTGCCGGATTCGGCGTTGACCGCGTGGAACTGGCTAAACTCTGCCAGCACGCTGAAAACGAATTTGTCGGCATGCGGTGCGGCATTATGGATCAGTTCATTTCGTGCAATGGTCAGGCCGGACACGCGCTGCTGCTCGATTGTCGCTCGCTCGATTACCGCCTGCTGCCGCTGTCAGATGAGGTGCGCCTGGTCATTTGCAACACGATGGTCAAACACGAACTCGCCAGCGGCGAATACAACCGGCGGCGCGAACAGTGCGAAGCAGGCGTGCATCATCTGGCGCAGCATCTGCCTGACATTCGCGCGCTGCGTGACGTGACGCTTCAGGAACTTGAAACATACGGGCGCGATCTGCCCGAAGTGGTTTATCGCCGCTGCCGTCACGTCATCAGCGAAAACGCCCGCGTCCTCCTTGCCGCTGAAGCGCTTGAACGTTCAGACCTCGCGGCCTTCGGTGAGTTGATGAATGAATCGCACCGCAGTCTGCGCGACGATTACGAAGTCAGTTGCGATGAACTTGATCTGATGGTGAATCTGGCCGGACAGTTCGCAGGCGTTTACGGCGCGCGCATGACCGGCGGCGGCTTCGGCGGCTGCACCATCAATCTGGTCAGCGCGGAAAACGTGGATGACTTCAGGCAGGCCGTGATGAACGGCTATCAGCAGGCGACAGGTTACACGCCGGAAATTTACATCTGCTCGGCTTCGGCAGGCGCAGATGAGCAATGAAGCAGAAAGAGAGAGGACGAAACAAACGAAAATCACGGAATGAACGGAAGAAGAACTGAACAGCGTCTGAAGCGTTCCGTCTGTTTCGTTATTTCCGTGTGTTCCGTCATCTCTCTTTTTACTCTGAAACAGAATGTCACAATGATTCTGCAAGCAGTCAGAACCGTGATTTCAATCCTGCTGCTGCCGCTCGCCGCGCTGGCGCAGAGTGAAGTGCAGTTTACCGACATCACTGCTGCCAGCCGCATTACCTTTCAGCACGCAGCTTCAAAGACATCAGTCAAATTCCTGCCTGAAACGATGGGCGGCGGCGTTGCTTTGTTTGATTACAACAATGACGGGCGGCTCGACATTTTCTTCACCAATGGCGCGAAGCTCGATGAAAAGATGACTTCGGCGCAGCAGCCCGACAAGCGCGAAGCGAAATACTGGAACCGTCTGTATCAGCAGAATGCTGACGGCACTTTTACTGATGTGACTGAAAAGGCCGGTGTCGCAGGCACACGCTACGATTTCGGCGCAGCCGTCGCTGATTACGACAATGACGGTTACGCGGATTTGTATGTGACCGGTTACGGCGGCAACACGCTCTATCACAACAACGGCAACGGCACGTTTACTGACGTAACGGCGAAGGCTGGTGTCGCGGGCGGCGGCTGGTCATCGAGCGCGGGCTTTTTTGATTACAACAATGATGGGCGACCTGATCTTTTTGTCTGCCGTTACCTGACGTGGTCGTGGGAAGCGAATGTCTGGTGCGGCAAGCAGGAGCCGGGCTGGCGCGCTTATTGTCATCCTGACAATTACAAGGGCATCACGAGCCTGCTCTTTCGCAACAACGGCGACGGCACGTTTACTGACGTGTCAAAGCCGTCAGGCATTGCCAGCCTCGAAGGCAAGGCGCTCGGCGTGGCTTTCAATGATTACGATCACGACGGGTGGACTGATGTGTTCGTGGCCAACGATTCGATCCGGCAGTATCTGTGGCACAACAAGGGCGACGGCACTTTTGAGGATGTTGGGCTGGTGGCCGGAGTCGGTTACAACGAAGATGGCAGAACCTTTGCCGGAATGGGAACCGATTTCAACGATTACGACAACGACGGCTGGCCCGACATTGTTGACACGGCGCTCGGCAATGAAATGTATGCGCTCTTTCGCAACAACGGCGACCGGACGTTCAATTACACGACCAGTTCAGCCGGGCTGGGTGAATCAACGCTGCTGATGTCGGGCTGGGGCATTAAGTTTTTCGATTACGACAATGACGGACTCAAGGACATTTTCGTGTCGCAAAGCCACGTCCTCGACACTATCGAAAAGACCACGCCGAGTCTGAAATACCTGCTGCCGCCGCTGCTGCTGCGCAATGATGGCAAACGCTTCGTGAATGTTTCGGCGCGCATGGGCAAGGCCTTCAATGAAACTTATGCAGGCCGGGGCGCAGCCTTTGGCGACCTGGACAATGACGGCGATGTTGACATTGTGATGGCTACGCTGGACGGGCGGCCTGTGCTGCTGCGCAACGATGGCGGCAACAAACAGCACTGGCTGATGCTCAGCCTGAGCGGGACAAAATCGAATCATGACGGGCTGGGCGCGCAGGTCAGACTCATCAGCTCTTCAGGCAAAACTCAGTATCAGTATGTTTCGACAGCATCGAGTTACCAGTCAGCCAGCGACCGGCGCGTGCATTTCGGGCTGGGCGCGGAGGGGATGGCAAAGACCATTGAAATCCGCTGGCCGAGCGGCATCGTGCAGCGCCTGGCAGATGTGAAGGCTGATCAGATGGTGAAAGTCGTGGAAGCGGAGGAGCAGGGGAAGGGGAAATAATAGTCTCACGCAGAGGCGCAGAGACGCGGAGAGAAGAGAGAAGAGAAAGAGAGGAGAGGAAGTAAGTGAGTGTGAGATGGTTTGAGTGTTTGCCCCTGCTGCCCTGCTCGATGCATTTCGTTGCCCTGCTCGTTCTGGTTCTCTCTTCTCTCTTCTCTCTCTTTTCTCTCTTCTTCCTCTGCGTCTCTGCGCCTCTGCGTGAACCTTTCAGGAAGCTGCCATGCGTGAAAATGAAATTACGGGAATCATCGTTGACGCCGCTTATCACATTCATACAACGCTGGGGCCGGGGCTGCTGGAATCTGTGTATGAAGCGGCGCTGGCATACGAACTGGAAAAGCGCGGTTTGAAAGTTGTGCGGCAGCAGGCGATTCCGGTGGTGTATGAAACGGTTCATCTGGAAATGGGCTTTCGCGCTGATCTGATAGTCGAAAATCAGGTGATTGTCGAAATCAAATCAGTCGAAATCATGGCGCCCGTACACAGAAAACAACTGCTGACATATCTCAGGCTGGCCGATAAACGCGTCGGTCTGCTCATCAACTTCGGGAGTGAGCTGATCAAAGATGGAATTTCAAGAGTCGTCAACGGGCTTAAGGAATAACAGTCTCACGCAGAGGCGCAGAGGCACAGAGGAAAACAGAAGAAGGTTCACGCAGAGGCGCAGAGGCACAGAGGAAAGCAGAGCAGAAGGAAAGGCTGAAGGTTTGTTCACTTCTCTTTCTTCTTCCTCTTTTCCTCCTTCTTCCTCTCTTCTCTCCGCGTCTCTGCGCCTCTGCGTGAACCTTCTTCTTCTCCTTCTCCTGTCCTCCCCCGCCTTCGCGCAGCGCCCGTACACCAATCCGGTGGTGGGCGATCCGCAAAAGCCGGGTGGCGGGATTGCTGATCCGTTCATTCTCAAATGGAACGGCGAATATTACCTGTACTGCACTGGTGATCCGATCACGGCTTATCACTCGACCGATCTGGTCAACTGGGATTTTATCGGGCCGGTGCTGTCATCATCGAAAAACGCTGACGCCTGGAATCAGGCTGATGTGTGGGCGCCCGAAGTCGTTTACCGCAACGGCAGGTTCTATCTTTACTACACGGCAGCGAAGGCTTCGCCTGACTGGCGCGTGGGCGAGATGACGCGGCGCGTCGGTGTTGCGGTGAGCGATTCGCCTGCCGGGCCGTTTGTTGATGCGGGGCAGCCGGTGACGCCGGGCTGGGGCATTGATGGTCACGTTTTCAAAGACCCTGATACCGGCGAAGAGTTTCTTTTTTACAGTTACCTCTATGAACCGCGACTGCCGGGCGCGGGCATTGTCGCTGATCGGATGACGGCGTGGGATGCGGTGGCAGGCAGGCCTTCGCACATCGTGCGCGGCAGCGAAGCCTGGGAAGACAAGGATGGTGATCCGAACAACGGCACACTGCGTTACACCAACGAAGGCCCGACCGTCATCAAACGGCACGGGCATTATTATCTGATGTACAGCGGCGGGTCGTGGGATTTGCCGACTTACGCGCTGGCTTATGCGGTGAGTGACAGCGTGTGGCAGGGCGGACTCAGCGGTCCCGGATGGCGCAAGGTTGTGCCGCCGATTCTGCGCAGCACGAATTTTGTCGAAGCCCCCGGCCACAATTCGCTGGTCAAAGCGCCGAACAATGTGGATGACATCTGCGCTTATCACGCGCGCGTCGTGCCGTTTTACGGGCCGGGCGACCGGCTGACCTTTATTGATCGCCTCTACTGGATACACGACCGGATGTGGATGCAGCCGCCCACGCTGGCTGAAACCGCGCCGCCTGATCGCCCGTTGTTTGCTGACAATTTCAATCGCGCTGACGGGCCGCTCGGTGACAACTGGCAGACGGTCGCGGGTGACTGGCGCGTGACCGGCAACGAGGCGCGGCAGGCGCGTGCAGCTTCAGGCCAGTCAGTTGCGCTGCTGCGCACTGAAAAGCTGAACAACTATGTGCTTGAAGTGAATCTCAGAAGCGCGCAGGCGAATCATTCAATCAGGGCGGCGATTGGGGTGGTGGCTTATTATGCTGACGCTGACAATCGCGTTGATGTCTGGCTTGATCGTGATGACCGGATGCTGATTACTGCCGGGCGACTGAAGGGCGAAAACATCGCGCCGCAACAGACGGCGCTGCCGCCCGGTTTCAGATTCGATGCGTGGCATCAGTTGCTGATTACCAGAAACGGCGGGCGCGTGACGGTTGCGCTCGATGGCGTGAATCTGCAAACGCGCAGCTTCGAGATTGGCGCGGGCGTGGCCGGATTGCAGACCATCAACACGCAGGCCGATTTTGACGGAGTGGCGCTGACCTCGTCTTACGAAGACACATTCGATGATCCGGCTTTCAACTGGACGACAAAGAGCGGCGTCTGGGTGGCTGAAGAGGGCGCGCTGCATCAGGTCGCGGGCGGCAGCGGGCGCAGCATCGCGCTCAAGGGTGATGCGGCTGAAAATTATGAATTCATCGCCAGCGTGCGCGTGCGCGATGCTGATTCAGTAACAGCGAAAACGGGTGTTGTGGCGGCGGCGAATGAGGCTGATGAAATGATTCTGGCCGGGTTTGATAAAAACATCTGGCCATTCGCCCGCTTTCACGTTCAGCGCGTGGCCAGGGGCGAAAGCAGGGAATCATTCAGCGTTGATCTGCCGCGCGGGTTTGAATACGACGCTTACCACACGATTCGCGTCGTGCGGCAGGGGACGGCGTTTACTTTCTGGCTGGATGAAAAAGAGATTGCGGCGGCCCGCTTCAATCCTGGCGCAGCGCGTCCGGGCCTGTTTACTGAAGGCATGCGCGCTGCATTCGATGATTGTGCGATGAAGCGGCTGATCGTGCCGCAGAACCTGCTGCTCAACGGCAGCTTTGAAACGGAACAGTGGGGCGAACACGCCGCGAGCAATGTGTGGAAGTTGTCAGGCAAAGCGCGCCCGAATGAATGCTGCGCGCACACGGGGCTGCGCCGTTTGCTGATTGCCGGAGGCGACGGCGAAGCGCGGCAGCAGGTGACTGGTCTTGAGTCGGGCCGCTACACGCTGATCGCCTGGCTCATCAACAGCGGCGGAGTTGAATCAGAAATAAACGTGACTCCGCAGGGCGCAGCCGCAAAGCGCGCCGCCACAGGCAGCGAAAAATGGACGCGCGTGAGCGTTGATTTTGAAGTCGGCAAAGGACACAACTCAGTGACCGTCGCTTTCGGCGCAAAGATCAAAGCGGGCGCGCAGGGCTTTGCGGCGGCAGATGATTTTTATCTCTTCAGGCAATGACGACCATGACCAATCAATCAATGATGAACGATATACGACGTTGCGCATTGACGCTGTGCGCGCTGTGCCTGCTGCTGACGGCGGGCCGGGCGCAGGGTGTGACTTATTCCAATCCGGTGCTGGCGGGTGATTATCCTGATCCGTCGGTAATTCGCGTGGGCAATGATTACTGGGCGACGGCGACGACTTCGCAATGGGCGCCGCTGTTTCCGATTCTGCATTCGCGCGATCTGGTCAACTGGCAGCTTGTCGGCGCGGCGATGCACAAACGGCCTGAATGGTCGGACGGCAGTTACTGGGCGCCTGAGATTTCAGAACACAAGGGCCGCTTCTTTATCTACTACACCGGGCGCAAAAAAGGCGGGCCGCTGTGTGTGGCGGTGGCGACGGCAGACAAAGCAGCCGGGCCTTACACCGATCACGGGCCGCTCGTCTGTCAGGATGCCGGTTCGATTGATGCAATGCCGGTCACTGATGAAAACGGCGAGCGGTATCTGGTCTGGAAGGAGGACGGCAACAGTCGCAATCAGCCAACGCCGCTGTGGGCGCAGCGACTTTCTGCTGATGGCACAAAGCTGACTGGTGAAAAACACGAACTGATGCGCAACGATGCGCGCTGGGAAGGCAACCTGATCGAAGGCCCGTACATTCTGCGGCGGGGCGATTACTTTTATCTGTTCTATTCGGGCAATGCCTGCTGCGGGCGGCAGTGCAATTACGCACTCGGCGTGGCGCGCTCAAAAAAGCTGCTCGGCCCCTGGGAGAAGAATCCGAACAATCCGATTCTGGCGGGCAACGATGACTGGAAGTGTCCCGGTCACGGCAGCATCGTGACTGATCCGCGTGGCCGCACTTTTCTGCTTTATCACGCCTATCATCCAAAGAGTTTCGTTTACACCGGGCGCGAGGCGCTGCTTGATGAAGTGAAGTGGAACGCTGACGGCTGGCCCGTCATCAACGAAGGCAAGGGGCCGAGCAGACAGGCCGCTTCACCATTCGGGCGACCTGAGCGCAACGCTGAATATGCGTTCTTCGATGATTTCAAATCGCCGCGCCTGCAACCCGGCTGGCAATGGCCGCAGGCGAATGAGCCTTCGGTGACGATCAGAAACGGCAGCCTGCTGCTTTCTCCGAATGCCGCGCACGCTGATGATCCGATTGGCGCAGTGCTGGCGCGTTCGACCACGCTCGGTGATTACACCGCAACCACGCTGCTCGATTTGCGCGGAATGAAAGCGGGCGCAGTGGCCGGACTCGCGGCTTACGGCAATCCTGAAAACGCGCTTGGCATCGCTGTCGGTGACGGAAAGATCAGATTGTGGCGGCGCGAAAAAGGACAGCACAAGGTTGTGACTGAGCTTGATGCGCCCCAGGCACCGGCGCTTTATTTGCGCATGACTGCGAGCGGCGGCAACCGTTTTCGCTTTGCGATCAGCACCGACGGGCGCGAATGGAAAGACGCAGGCGAAGATGAAGGCAGCTATCTGCCGCCCTGGGATCTGAGCGTGCGCGTGGCCCTGACCGCAGGCGGCAGCGCAGGCGCAGCCGGAAAATTCGACTGGCTGCGCATCACCCCGCAGGGGCAGGACGCAGGCACCCGGTAATCCGCAAATTTCAAAACCGGTCATCTGAAAATAACTGGTCACACCCCCGTAGTAACGAATTCATTCGTTCTGCCTTTGAGGTGATGAGCTTGCGAACACAACGAATGAATTCGTTACTACGGGGGTGGCGCTGGTTTCATCAAAGCTGCCGGTATTGCGAGCAAATCAGATTTGTCGGCGATGTCGCAGGGCACACGAAGCAGCACGAAGTAAAAGGAGGCCGCTGTTTTTCTTCGTGAATCTTCGTGTGGCTTCGTGGATGAAATTTCTTCTTCCTGAAAGCCAGCCACTGCCGCGATTTCAGAAATTCAATGATGACTTATTCAGCAAAAACTTTTCGGTGCTGGTTATGGCTGCTGTTTGTTGCGCTGCCGCTTTCGACGCTGTCGCAGGATGTGCCAGTCACGCGGCAGATTCCCGGCCCTTCAGCGCAGGCTGCGCCGGGCGTGCGGTTTACTGAGGTGACTAAAGCGGCGGGACTCGGCAGCTTCAAATTCATTTCAGGCACGGCGGCGAAGGATTACATCATCGAAGCGCCGGGCGCGGGCTGCGCGTTTGTGGATTATGACAATGACGGCTGGCTGGATATTTATCTGGTCAACGGCTCGACCATCGAAGCACTGCGCGGCAGGGCAAAAGCGCCACGCGCCGCGCTCTTTCACAATAATAAAGACGGCACGTTCACCGATGTAACCGACAAGGCCGGAGTCGCCAATGAACGCTGGGGGCAGGGCGTTTGCGCGGGCGATTTCGATAATGACGGCTGGGAGGATTTGTACGTCACCAACTTCGGCAAAAGCCGTCTCTATCGCAACAACCACGACGGCACATTCACCGACATTGCTGAAAAGGCGGGCGTAGCCATCGGTGAATGGTCAACGGGCTGCGCGTTTGGCGATTATGACGGTGACGGGCTGCTGGATTTGTTCGTGGCCGGTTATGTTGATTTTGACATCAACAACCCGCCGCCGCCTGCGACCGGTGAAAGTTCAGCGAAAGTGACGGGGCAGAGCAGCCAGGACAAGAAGGAAGAAGAAAAGGCTGGCAGCGGCATGGGCGCAACGTACACTGCCGGGATGAAGTTTTGTCAGTATCGCGGGCAGCGTGTGATGTGCGGCCCGCGCGGATTGAAAGGCGCGCCGGATCACCTGTTTCGCAACAACGGCGATGGCACGTTCACTGAAACGACTGTCAAAGCAGGCGTGCAGGACAAGGGCGGGCTGTACGGATTCGGTGTGGCCTGGTTCGATTATGACGATGACGGCAAACCCGATCTGATTGTCGCCAACGATTCGACGGCGAATTACCTTTACCACAACAAAGGTGACGGAACATTTGAGGATGTCAGTTATGTGTCGGGCGTTGCGCTCAATGAAAACGGGCGCGAACAGGCGCACATGGGAGTGACGATTGGCGATTATGACGGTGACGGGCGCGATGACATTCACATCACCAACTTCTCTGACGATTCGAATGTGCTGTATCGCAACGACGGCGGAGGCAATTTCACTGAAACGACCTTTCAGGCCGGACTGGGCGAAATCTCAATTCCGTTTCTCGGCTGGGGCACGAACTTTCTTGATTACGACAACGACGGCTGGCTCGATCTGCTGGTGGCGAACGGACACGTTTACCCGGCAGTTGACGGAGCAGGCTGGGGGACGAGTTACAAACAGCGGCTGCTGCTCTTTCGCAACCTGAAGGGAAAGTTTCACGAAGTCGGCGCAAGCGCGGGCGAAGCTCTTTACACGCCGCGTTCAGCGCGCGGCTCAGCCATCGGTGATTTTGATAATGACGGCGACGCTGACATTCTGCTCAACAATATGGACGACGGGCCGACGCTCCTGCGCAACGATGGCGCAAATAAAACAGGCCACTGGCTGACAGTGAGGCTGATCGGTGACGTGAAGCAGAAATGCCCGCGTGATGCGATTGGCACGGTTGCATTCTGCACTGTTGGTGGCCGCAGGCTGCGCGCAGAAGCGGCGAGCGGGCGCAGCTACAATTCACAGTCGGATCTGCGCCTGCATTTCGGCCTGGGCGCGGCAACGAAACCTGACAAGCTCGAAGTGCGCTGGGCGGGCGGCAAAACCGAAACTTACGAAATCCCGAAGGTAGATCAGTTCGTGGTGATCGAGCAGGGCAAAGGGCTGGTTAAATAAACTGCCTGTCTTTACAGCGGCTTCAAACAGGAAAGCCATTTCAGATTACGCAGAGCGTGTGGAGTGCGGCAGCCTGGTGCCGCTTTGGTGTTTTCCACGAAGCTACACGAAGCAGCACGAAGAAAGATCAAAAGGCCGTTGTTTCGCTTCGTGAATCTTCGTGTCCCTTCGTGGAGGAAATTTCTTTGCCAAAGCGGCACCAGGTTGCCGCACTCCACACGCTCCGCGCCTTTGTCAGGCCGGTTCATCTGAAAATCACTGAGATGAAGCTGGCTTACTTGTCCTTCAACTGATTCAGTCGTTCTTCGATGAGTTCGGCTGAGATGGCCAGAAAATCGTAAGCGGTGAGAATGCCGACCAGGCGGCCTTCGCTGGTGACGGGCAGGCAGCCGATGTTGTGCTGTCGCATCAGGCGGATGGCTTCGACCGTTGGCGTCTCGGGCAGAACGGTGATGGGATCACGTGTCATGATCTCTTTGACTGAAACGGGTCTGGTGCCATGGCAGGCGAGGCCCTGGGCGAGCAGGTGCAGCAGGTCGCGGTGCGAGACAATGCCTGCCAGACGGCCTTCGTCGTCTTCGACCGGGACGTGTCGCACGTGCTTCCAGTCCATCATGCAGGCGGCCAGATCAACCAGATCATCGGGTCTGACCGTGAACAGATCGGTGGACATAAACTGCCCGACAGTGCGGAAGGACTGACCCCATTCCTGATCTTCAGCCAGTTCAGCGGGCAGCCAGGTGTGAACCGGAAAGCCCGACTGCTGCTGTTCGAGCATTGAAGCGGTCAGGGCGCGGTGACGTTGTTCGCGCGTGCCCCGGCCATCCATCGCGGCCAGCGAACGCAGCATCCACAGCGAGCCGGTCTGATCGCGCCGCACGCGTTCCTCGATGATATTCAGATATCGGTCACGGTCTTCTGAATCAATGCCCGCCTGCTTCAACCCTTCGTGCGCAAGCGGCAGCAGGTGATCGAGAATCAGCGTCGAAGCCGGAATGCTGCGGCCACCCGTCCACGTAAACTGCGCTTTGAGGCCCTGCCGCGCCGCAAACAGAAAATTGTCTCTGGCATCGTCAAAAGGCATCAGTTGCGAAACGTCGCCGTACTCTTCAGGCAGCGCCGCCATCAGGCCGAAAAAGAAGGCCGCATTCGCCATCTCGTCAGGAATCGAAGGCCCCGCCGGCAGCGCGCGCATTTCGATGCGCAGATGCGCCAGCCCGTCGCTGACGCCGTAACACGGACGATTCCAGCGCCAGACCGTGCCATTGTGCAGCCTGAGCGCGTCCAGGCGCGGCACTTCGCCACGCGCCAGCACGGCCAGCGAATCCTCGTCAATTTTGCGGGTCAGAATCACGCGAAAGCGGGCAATCTCTTCGCGGAAGACTTCCATCACCGAATCTTTGATCCAGCCTTCACCGAAGCTGACGCGCGTCGGATGGCCGCGCAACTGCCGCGCGCTTGAGCGTTCATCAACCGAATGCTGAAAGAGCGCGATGCGCGTTTCGTGCCACAGCCGGTGCCCAAGCAGCAGCGGCGAATTGGCCGCTACTGCCAGCACCGGCGCCGTGATCGCCTGCGCAAGGTTGTAAAGCCGGGCAAATTCCTGCGGGCCGACCTGCAAGTGAATCTGAAAGCTCGTGCAGCAGGCTTCGAGCAGCACGTTGTCGTGCGTCATCCGCAGTTCATCGAGGCCCTTGATGTAGACATTGAAAGTGTCGCCGCGCAGCCGCCTGACCACGCGATTCATCTCTTCGTAACGCGGGCTTGGGACGAGGTTGGCGAGCGTCAGATCAGACTGCCGCAGCGTGGGCAGGATGCCGGTCAGCAGCACGTCAGCGCCGCAATCCCGCGCCAGTTTGCGCGCGAGGGTGACGACTTCAGTGATTTCCTGCTCCAGTTCGCGCAAACAGCGATCTTCAAAAAGCAGCGGCGAAAGGTTGGCTTCGAGATTGAATTTGCCGATTTCGGTGGTCAGGCGCAGGTCGCCAGTGCGGCGCAGCACTTCAACGACCAGAGGCGCAGGGCGCATGGTGCGGTCAACCAGAAACATCTCCTGCTCAGCGCCGATGCGGCGCACGCCGCTTTCGATGCGCCCGGTTTCGAGCATCTGTTCGAGCGCCGTCAGGTCAGTCAGCAGGGCTTTCATAAAAGCCTGCTGCTGTTGCTCGTCGTGTTCAGTTGAGATGTTATGCTCGCCCATAACCGTCTGCGCGGGTTCAGCAGTTCGGGGAACACGGATCAGACGGACACAACGGAGCAGATCGGATCATCGGGGCTGATCCGCTGCATCCGTGTTATCCGCGTTCGATTTGTGTGGCGCTATCGCTTCCCGATGGGGACGTAATCGCGCACATCGCTGCCCAGATAAATCTGGCGCGGGCGCGCAATCTTCTGTTCTGAATCCAGCAGCATCTCTTCCCACTGCGCCAGCCAGCCCGATGTGCGCGCAATCGCAAACAGCACCGGGAACATATCCACCGGAAAACCCATCGCCTTGTAAATAATGCCGGAATAAAAATCCACGTTGGGATAGAGCTTGCGGCTGACGAAGTAATCATCGTCAAGCGCGATGCGTTCCAGTTCCAGCGCCACATCCAGCAGCCGGTCTTTGCCGGTCACTTCAAAGACTTCATAGGCCACCTGCTTGATGATTTTGGCGCGCGGGTCGTAATTCTTGTAAACGCGATGACCGAAGCCCATCAGCCGGAATTCACCGGCCTTGACGCGCCTGATGTATTCGGGCACGTGCTCAACCGACCCGATTTCATTGAGCATCTTCAGCACTTCCTCGTTCGCGCCGCCGTGCAGCGGGCCGTAAAGCGCCGCTGCCGCTCCGGCCAGAGCCGAATACGGGTCAACGTGCGAACTGCCGATGCTGCGCATGGCGTTGGTGCTGCAATTCTGTTCGTGATCGGCGTGCAGGATGAAGAGCACTTCAAGCGCGCGTTCGAGCACCGGGTTGGGCTGATATTTCAGCTCAGTCTTCTTGAACATCATGTTGAGAAAGTTGCCCGTGAAGCTGAGATCGTTGTCAGGATAAGAATATGGCAGCCCCATTCGGTGACGATAGGCAAAAGCGGCAATCGTGGCGACCTTGGCAATCAGGCGATAAATCTGTTTGCGGCGCGTTTCAGCGTCAAAGATATTTTTGGCGTCAGGATAAAACGACGACAGCGCGCCGACGATGCTGATGAACATGCCCATCGGGTGCGCGTCGTAATGGAACCCGTCCATCACCTTCTTGATGCTTTCGTTGATGAAGGTGTGATGCGTGATGTTCCACGTCCAGTCCTTCAGTTGCTGCTCATCAGGCAGTTCGCCGTGCAGAATCAGATAAGCGACTTCAAGATAGGTGCTTTGTTCGGCAAGCTGTTCAATCGGGTAGCCGCGATAACGCAGAATGCCCACATCGCCGTCAATCAGGGTGATGCGGCTTTTGCACGAAGCGGTGTTGGTGAAGGCCGGGTCATAACTCATCAGCCCGAAATCATCACTTGAAGTTTTGATCTGGCGCAGATCCATCGCTTTGATCGTGCCGTCCTGAACTGGAATCTCGTACTGCTTTCCCGTGCGGTTGTCAGTGATGGTCAGTGTGTTTGCACTCATTAGTATTCTCCTCTGCCTTACCGGTGATTTGACTCGTGTCCCTGTGCGGGCCTGAAGCTGTGGAGCGCGCGAATGTACTGGGCGCGCTCGAACTCGCCCGGACTGGCGCAGTGAAGCTGACTCATGCTGCCGCGCAACTGACTGACCGATTCATATTCGTGTTCGACCAGCCAGTGACTCAGTTCGCGTTCGATGACGCGAATCTGCCCGATGCCGTAACGATAGAGCACCGAACAGAGCATAGTGACGCTGGCTCCGGCCATCAGCATCTTCAGCACATCCGACGCCGTGTGAATGCCGCTCGTCGCCGCCAGTGACGCGCGGATGCGCCCGTAGAGAATCGCAATCCAGCGCATCGGCAGCCGCAGCGCCTGCGGAGTGCTGAGAATGATGCCGGGCCGCACTTCAAGCGTTTCAGGATGAATATCCGGCTGGTAGAAACGATTGAACAGCACCAGCGCGTCAGCCCCTGCATTATCCAGCCGTTTGGCCATATTCGCCAGGCTGCTGAAAAAAGGACTGAGTTTGACTGCCACCGGAATGCTGACCTGTGACCTGACCGAAGCCAGAATCTCCAGGCAGTTCTGCTCGATCTGCGCGCCTGACATGTCAGTGTCTGCCGGGATGGAATAAATATTTAATTCCAGCGCGTCGGCTCCGGCCTCTTCCATCAGCCGCGCATAACTTGTCCATCCGCCCATCGAAGCGCCGTTGAGGCTCGCAATAATCGGAATGTCAACGGCGGCTTTGGCGCGGCGAATGTGATTGAGATAACCTTCCGGCCCGATGTTGAATAAGGTCGGCGCGGGAAAGTAAGTCAGCGCCTCGGCGTAACTTTCAGTGCCCTGCGTCAGATGGTGTTCCAGTTCGAACTGCTCGCGCACCAGTTGTTCTTCAAACAGCGAATACAACACAACTGCTGCTGCTCCGGCGTCTTCCATGCGCCTGATGTCGTCGAGTTCCTCAGACAGCGGCGACGCCGACACCACCAGCGGCGTCCGCAGATTCAGGCCCAGATAATTTGTTTTCAGATTCATAAAATTTCTCCACTCTGAGAATAGGGCAGGGAAGAGAGATGACGGAACACACGGAAAGAACGAAACACACGAAAAGCCCAGGCCTGGCGCAGGTTCGTTCCGTCTGTTTCGTTCTTTCCGTGTGTTCCGTCATCTCTCTTCTTTCTGACTGAAAGCCGCCCTGCTCAGCTCATCGTCGCCGCTTCGGGTTTCTCCTGCGGGTCGCTCTCCTTTGGCGCGTCGGGCTTGCGCGAAGCCAGGTATTCGTACAGATGCCAGCGCGTGTAAACATCTTCCTGCGCTTCTTTCAGCAGCAGCCTGGCTGCGTCAGGATGGCTGCGGGTCAGCATCTTGAAACGGTTCTCCTGATACAGATACTGTTCGAGCGGAATTTTCGGCGCGCGCGAATCAAGTTGCAGCGGATTCTCGCCCTGCCGCTCGCGGTCGGGGTTGAAGCGATAAAGCAGCCACTGCCCTGAATCAACGGCGGCCTTCTGGTTCTGCATGCCGGTTGTCATGTTGATGCCGTGCGCGATGCAGTGACTGTAGGCGATGATGAGCGACGGGCCGTTGTAAGCTTCGGCTTCGATGAACGATTTCAGCGTGTGTTCATCGCGCGCGCCCATCGCCACGCGGGCGACGTAAACATTGCCGTAAGTCATCGCAATCAGACCGAGGTCTTTTTTCGCGGCAGGCTTGCCACCGGCGGCGAATTTGGCGACCGCGCCGCGCGGCGTTGATTTCGACATCTGACCGCCGGTGTTGGAATAGACTTCAGTATCGAGCACCAGGATGTTGACGTTGCGCCCGCTGGCCAGGACGTGATCCAGGCCGCCAAAGCCGATGTCATAAGCCCAGCCGTCGCCGCCGATAATCCAGACGCTCTTTCTGGCAAACAGATCAGCGAGAGCAGACAGTTGCTTCACCTCGTCAGATTTCAGGCCGCGCAGTTTCTCTTTCAGCACAGCGATGCGTTCGCGCTGTTCATAAATGCCCGCTTCATCGCGCTGGTCGGCAATCAGGATTCCCTGCACCAGGCTGTCACCGATGACAGGCGAGAGTTTGATGAGCAGTTGCGTGGCAAATTCGGTCTGTTTGTCGAGCGACACACGAAAGCCCAGACCGAATTCAGCATTGTCTTCAAACAGCGAATTGGCCCACGCCGGGCCGCGCCCGTCGGCATTCGTCGTGTACGGTGTTGTCGGCAGATTACCGCCGTAAATTGATGAGCAGCCCGTCGCGTTCGCAATGATCATGCGATCACCGAAAAGCTGCGTCGCCAGCTTGATGTACGGCGTTTCACCGCAGCCGGAACACGCGCCCGAAAATTCAAAGAGCGGCTCCTGCAACTGCTGCTGGCGAATGTTCGAGATTTTCAGCAGTCGGCGGTCAATTTCAGGAATCTTCAGATAGAAATTCCAGTTCTCGCGCTCGGCCTCGCGCAGCGGCGGTTGCGGCATCATATTGATCGCCTTCAGCCGCGCCTGCGATTTGTTTTTGGCCGGGCAGACATCAACGCACACGCCGCAGCCGGTGCAGTCTTCGGGCGCGACCTGGATGGTGTATTTCATCCCGTGCCATTCGCGGTCTTTCGCATCGCAGAATTTGAAAGTCGCGGGCGCACCGGTCAGGTGCTGCGAATCATAGACCTTGATGCGAATGACGCTGTGCGGGCAGACCATCGCGCACTTGCCGCACTGAATGCAGACCTGCGGATCCCAGACCGGAATTTCAAGCGCCAGGTTGCGCTTCTCCCATTTCGCCGTGCCGCTCGGATAAGTGCCGTCACACGGCAGCGCGCTGACCGGCAGTTCATCGCCGCGCGTGGCAATCATCATCCCCAGCACGTCACGGACAAACGGCGGCGCATCAGACGCAACCGGCGGCGGCATCGTGATGTCGCTCGTGAACTGCGCCGGAACGGTGACTTCAAAAAGCTCAGCGAGCGTCTGATCAACGGCGCGCACGTTCATCGCCACAATCTCATCGCCTTTGCTGCTGTAGCTCTTTTTGATTGCTTCCTTGATGGAGGCAATCGCTTCGTCGTGCGGCAGCACGCCTGAGAGCGCAAAGAAACAGACCTGCATCACCGTGTTGATGCGATTGCCCATGCCGCTTGAGCGGGCGACTTTTGTCGCGTCAATCACAAAAAGCCTGAGGCGCTTTTCAATGATCTGCTGCTGCATCGTGCGCGGCAGATGATGCCAGGCTTCATCTTTGCCATAAGGCGTGTTGAGCAGAACCGTCCCGCCCGGCACCAGTGCGCTGAGCATGTCGTAACGTTCCAGAAAGACCGGCTGATGACACGCGACAAAGTTGGCCTGCGTGATCAGGTAAGTTGATCTGATCGGCTCCGGCCCGAAGCGCAGGTGCGAAACCGTCATCGCGCCCGATTTCCTGGAGTCGTAAACGAAATATCCCTGGGCGAAATGATCCGTGTTTTCGCCGATGATCTTGATTGAATTTTTATTCGCGCCAACCGTGCCGTCAGCGCCGAGGCCGTAAAACAGGGCGCGCACGACCGCGTCAGGTTCAGTCGAAAAGTTCTGATCGTAAGCAAGGCTCGAATGCGTGACATCGTCGTTGATGCCGATGGTGAAATGATTTTTCGGCTGATCGGCGGCGAGGTTGTCAAAGATCGCTTTGATCATCGCCGGAGTGAATTCATTCGATGCCAGCCCGTAACGGCCTCCGATGACGCGCGGCACCGCTTCGAGTTCAAGCCAGCCCTGGCTGATGCCTTCGTGAATGGCCGTGACGCAATCCAGATACAGCGGCTCGCCCGCGCTGCCCGGCTCCTTCGTGCGATCAAGCACGGCAATTGATTTTGTGGTGCGGGGCAGGGCGGCAATGAAGCGTTTGGCGTCGAACGGGCGATAAAGCCGCACCTTCAGCACGCCGGTCTTTGCGCCGTGCGCGTTGAGGTAATCAACCGTTTCGTGCGCGGCGTCTGCGCCCGAACCCATCAGCACAATGACGTGTTCGGCATCCGGCGCGCCGTGATAATCAAAAAGGTGATAGCTGCGCCCGGTCAGTTGCGCGAATCTGTCCATTGCCCGCTGCGTGATCTCAGGGCAGGCCAGATAAAACGGATTGACGCTTTCACGCGCCTGGAAATAAACATCGGGATTCTGCGCCGTGCCGCGAATGACGGGCCGATCAGGCGACAGGCCGCGTGCGCGATGCGCCAGCACCAGATTAAGGTCAATCATCGCGCGCAGGTCGTCTTCGGTGAGCAGTTCGACCCTGGCGACTTCGTGCGAAGTGCGGAAGCCATCGAAGAAATGAATAAACGGAAGGCGCGATTCCAGCGTCGCCGCCTGCGCAATCAGCGCAAAATCCATCGCCTCCTGCACCGAGTTTGAGCAGAGCATGGCAAAGCCTGTCGCCCGCGCCGCCATCACGTCGCTGTGATCGCCAAAGATCGAAAGCCCCTGCGCCGCGAGCGCCCGCGCCGCAACGTGCATGACCATCGGCGTCAGTTCACCGGCGATCTTGTACATATTCGGAATCATCAGCAGCAGGCCCTGTGACGCCGTGAAGGTCGTGGCGAGCGAACCCGTTTGCAGCGCGCCGTGAACCGCGCCCGCTGCGCCGCCTTCGCTCTGCATCTCGATGACCGAAGGCACGGTTCCCCAGATGTTGAATTTGCCTTCAGCGGCCCAGGCATCAGCCCATTCACCCATCGGTGACGAAGGCGTGATCGGATAAATGGCAATTACTTCACTCAGCCGGTAAGCGACGTAAGCCACCGCTTCGTTGCCGTCAATCGTGGTCAGATTTCTGTTCATTAGTGTTCCCGCAGGGTCGGACAGATGCCGCACAGCACAGTCAGCATAAGCAGGCGTGGAGCGGCGCAAAGCAGAATAATTAAGAAAGAGTCGCCTGCTTACGCGGGCGATAACGAATTCTGCGCCTCATCAATCGTCTGCTGCTGCCACCTGGCATCAGCGCGCAGAAAAGCTCCGAGCGATTCAAACAGCCGCAGGTAAAAGAGCGACGAACCGTTGAGCTGCACGCCGACGAGCAGTTGCGAAAACCAGTCGGTCAGGTGCCGTTCCAGAAAGTCGCGCTGCGCAAACTGCCACGACAGAATTTCGACCGGATCGGGTTCCTGACTTTCGCGCCAGGCCAGGTAATGCATGAATTCAAGCATCACCGACAGATGATCGGGCTGCGCCTGATTCTCTTCGCAGGGCGCGTAGCCGAAAAACTCATAGAAGCTGAGCAGTTCATCGCGGGACCGTGCTGAGCGGCCTCTGGCCTGACTCTCACAAATCGGCACAGGCAACTCGTCAGCGGCAGTTTCAAAAAGCCGCGTGTATTCATCTCGCAGGGCGTGGTAATCGGATTCGCTCAGTCGCCAGGCGGTTTTGGCGAGCGGGTAGAAATCAACGTCGCAGGGCAGCGCCTCCTCAATCTCTTCCAGGGCGTAAGGCAGATCGCCGGGCAGGAAGTGATCGGGATCGTCTGTCGCCCTGGCGGGCGGGGCAGTCAGTTGCGAGAAGAGCGCATAAGCAGCGCTGCGGGCCAGCACGCTCTCCCTGTCTCTTTCTTCCAGAATGACTGCATCGGGTTCAGCAAGTACGGTGGTCATGATGATGCCTTCCTTTCGCCTGTTCCGGGTCGGGGTGATGCTGCTCAAAATCGAAACCATCGAACTGAAATATTTCAGACCGTGTGACACACGTTCTGGCCTTGTTGTTGCAGTACTTATGCCAGGTGCCGAAGGCAGGTGTCGGAACAGGACAGCGAATCAGATTGAGTTTTTTTGCGCAGAGCGTGAGAAAATTCGCTCAACAGCGGGTGAAAGTGCTGACGGTTTTTTACGTTTTCGGAGGAAGGTTTTCGTGACGGCTGATCAAATTCCGCAATCAACTGTGTATGGCCCCGTCAAATCATGGCGGCTCGGAGCGTCGCTTGGCGTTGATCTGTTATTCATCAACTCCATCTGCTCATTCAAATGCGTCTACTGCCAGCTTGGTCGCATTAATGTCCACACGATGGAGCGCCGGGTTTATGTTCCGACCGCGCAGGTGATGGCTGATCTGCGGGCCAGTGACTGGCAGTCGGCAGATGTCATTACCATTTCAGGCAACGGTGAACCCACACTGGCGCTTAATCTGGGCGAAGTCATCCGCGAAATCAAAGCCTTCACCGGCAAACCCGTGATTGTGCTGACCAATGCGACAATATTGAATGATGCCCCGGTGCGGCGCGACCTCAGCGAGGCCGACAGGGTTTTCTGCAAGCTGGATGCGGCTGACGAACGCATGTTCAGAATCGTCAATCGCCCGGTTGAAGGCGTCACGCTGGAGAGCGTGGTGGCAGGCATCAAAAAGCTGCGCGCTGAATATCAGGGCGAACTGGCCGTGCAGACGATGCTGATGCCGATGAACAGCAGGGAAATCGAATCGCTCGCCGCGCTGCTCAATGAAATCAGGCCCGATGAAGTGCAGCTTAACACTCCGCTGCGCCCGGTGCCGCGCCAGTGGTCGCTCGGCACGCGCGGCAATCATTCGCCGGTGGTTGAAAATGCCGTCCGGCTGAGGGTTCTTGACCACACCCAGGCCGAACAGATCGAAGCCGGATTGCGCGCTCTGACCGGACTGCCGATAGTTTCAGTCTACCGCCCTGAAGAGGCGCGCTGAATGCGCACTTTTTCTCAGCCATCTGAGCGATTATCCCCAGCCTGCTTCGCTCTGCTGATTCCTGGTGGGAATATTGCCGGATAAAACTGTCTGCACCGGGCAGGCACAAGCCTTGCTCCGCGATTGCGCTGGCAGAGTTTTGTTCACTGTGCGCTTTGTAATGTTCGACAAGCTGCCAGCTTGTCGGTATCTGCCGAAACCGATCTTTTGGATGAGTCAGCGGCAAGCTGGCAGCTTGTCGAACACATTCTGAGGAATTTCATGACCACGCGGAAACTGATTATTCACCGGGCTTTTCTTATTCTTTCCCTGTTTACCCTGACACTGATCACAATTCAGGCGCAGAGCCTGACCGGGGCGAAAGCCGATCCGACCCCGGCCCCGCAAAAGCTGTCCGCCACGACGAAACCCACTCCGGCCCCGACGCCTGCGCCGCTCAAGGTCGGCAGCCTGACCATCAGCGGCAGCGTGCGCGCGCGCCTGGAAAGCTGGGACTGGTTCGACACTTCAGCGACAAATAACAATTACAACTTCGGCGCGGTGACGCTGCGCCTGGGCATTGGCCAGCAGCAGGAAAAATTTGAGTGGCAGGTCGAAGGCGAATTTCCCTGGCTGATCAATGTGCCGGACAACGCCATCGCGCCTGCGCCGCAGGGGCAGCTTGGACTCGGCGGCAACTACTTCGCCGCGAGCGGGCGGCAGGATGCGAGCGCGATTCTCAAACAGGCTTATGTGCGCTTCAAAGGCATCGGCGGCGACAAGGCGAGCAGCCTGAAACTGGGGCGCTTTGACTTCAATGACGGCGCTGAAATCACGCCGACCGATGCCACGCTGGCCACAATCAAGCGCGACCACATCGCACAGCGGCTGATTGGGACGTTTGGTTTTTCGCACATCGGACGCAGCTTTGACGGCGTGCAATACGGGCGCAACGCAAGGCCCGGCAACTTTACCTTCCTTGCGGCGCGACCGACCGAAGGCGTCTTTCAGTTGAAAGGCAACGAGGAACTGGATATTGATTTTTACTACGGCGCTTTCACGAAGCCTTTCAAATTCAAAAAAGGCGAAAGCGAAATGCGCGCCTTTGCGCTGCATTATCACGATGGCCGTCGCGTGCTGAAAGTTGACAATCGCTCAGCGGCACTGCGCGCTGCCGATGTTGACAACATTCGCATCACGACGCTCGGCGGGCATTACATCGGCGCTTACAAGGCCGGCAGCGGCAAAGTTGACGTGCTGTTGTGGGGCGCGGGACAGTTCGGGCAGTGGGGACGGCTCGATCATCGCGCCGGAGCGATTGCGGCTGAAGCGGGTTATCAGTTCAGCGGTAAGCTGGCCGATAAAATCAAACCCTGGGTGCGCGCCGGATACTTCCGCAGCAGCGGCGATGGCGACGCGACCGACACGACGCACGGCACATATTTTCAGGTGCTGCCGACGCCGCGCATTTATGCGCGCTTCCCGTTCTTCAATCAGATGAACAACGAAGATGCCTTTGCGCAGTTGCGCCTGAAACCGCACGCGAAACTGGCGCTGCGGGCTGACGTGCATCACCTGCGCTTAAGCAGCGCAAAAGACCTGTGGTATGCTGGCGGCGGTGCATTTCAGGCACAGACTTTCGGTTACGCGGCGCGTCCGAGTAATGGCAGACAATCGCTCGGCACGCTGGCTGACGTGAGCGTTGATTGCAACGTTACCTCGCGCACCACGCTGACTTTTTATCTGGGCGGCGTGCGTGGCGGCGGGGTGGCCGGAAGCATTTACCCGGAAGGCCGCAATGCCAGATTCGCTTACCTCGAATTCACGCAGAGATTCTGATACCGGCGCGCCCGCGAGTGGCGTCAGTCGGCCTGATTACAGTCGTGGTGTTCAGCGCGTGCTGCTGTTGACGCTCGCGCTGAACATTGCGGTGGTGGTCGGCAAACTGATCGCCGGACTGATGGCCGGCAGCCTCAGCGTCATCAGCGACGCGGTGCATTCCTCGGTTGATTCAATCAACAACATCGTCGGGCTGGCGGTCATGCGTTTCGCCATGCAGGAACCGGATGATGAGCATCCTTACGGTCACGAGAAATTTGAAACGCTCGCGGCGTTTGCCATCGCCGGTTTTCTGTTCGTGACCTGCTATCAGATTGCCGTCAGCGCGATCAAACGCCTCTTTGCCGGTGACAGCACACCGCCTGAAATCAGCAGTCTGACGCTGGCCGTGATGATCGTGACGATTGTCGTCAACATCATCGTCACGGTTTACGAACAGCGCGAAGGGCGACGCCTGCAAAGCGATTTTCTGATTGCCGACGCGACGCACACGCGCAGTGATGTCGTGGTCAGTTGTTCGATTCTGGCCGGACTGCTCTTTGTGCGGATGGGTTATGTCTGGCTCGATCCGATTCTGGCGCTCTGCGTGGCGGTCGTGATTGCGTGGAGCGGTTATCAGATTTTCAAGGCGACGGTGCCGGTGCTCGTTGATGCCGCGCCGGTCAGAGCCGACGAAATTGCGCGCGTCGTCGAAAGCGTGCCCGGCGTGCATTCGGTGCATGACATTCGCTCGCGGGGCCGCAGCAACGGAATGTTTGTGGAAATGCACCTGCACGTCAGCCCTGAGATCGAACACGATCACATCGCCAGCCATTCCGTCACCGAGGAGATCGAACGCAGGCTTGAAAATGAACTCGGCGCAGTGACCGTCACGATTCACGTTGAGCCGCTGCCGACTGACCTCAGAGATGAGCCTGAGCCGCCACCGAACGTGATGATGAAAAGCAGCCATCACTGACGCGCAGGACACGGCTGGTTTTGTCCTGGAGCGAACAGATCAGACAGCCCGGCAATTTGCCGGGCTGTTTTTCTTTGCTGCGGTCAGGGCGCAGCAACGCCCTGCAAGTCAGGATTGCTTTAGTGAATGTCAGCCCGGATGAAGCGGCGCGGAATGGCTGGTGAGAGATAAAAAAATCAGACATCCGGTTTCAGCTTTCCCGCTCACCGGAACCGGATGTCTGACGGATGCAACAGGCCCACAGGCGCTGCCGCATTTTCCTGATGATATTGTTGGCAGGTTGGAACACCGCCTGTGATTCGTCATCAAGGCATTGCCATGGGGGGACCTGCCAAAACGAGATCTCAGGGTGGCCAGTGTGGTGATAAAGCGACTGGCTGCTCTGCCTGAAGAAAACTCTGGTACTTTGTCGGGCTGGCTGCAAACCTGCTTGAGCGAACTTTGTTTGCTGGTTGAGGAATCTGGCGACCTGCTAACTCAACACTGTCAGCCGACAGTCAGCATTTCTGAACTGATCAGGCCAGTTCGTAATGCCAGTCTATTATCGCTGAACGGAAAATTAAGAGAATCGTCGGAACTTAAAGTTGTCTGTAGGATTATTGCGGGGGTCTTGTCATTGTTTGAACTACAAAGGCGGCAGGGTATTTGGCGGCCAGGAAGGACAGGATCAGTCAATCAGCTTGTGTTCGAGTGCGTAGCGGGTCAGTTCGGCGTTGTTTTTGAAGCCCATCTTTTCGAGAATGCGCGCCCGGTAGGTGCTGATGGTCGTGACGCTGAGTGAGAATTCAGCCGCAATTTCACTGACCGATTTGCCGGATGCAATCAGGCGCAGCACCTGAAATTCACGGTCAGAGAGAGTTTCGTGCGGCGGCTTGCGGGTCAGCGGGTCAAGTTCAAAGGCGAGCTTTTCGGCCAGCGACTGCGAAATGTATTTGCCCGAACGATAGACCCGGCGAATTGCCGTCAGCAGTTCTTCCGGGGCCGTTCGCTTGTTGATGTAACCGGCGGCTCCGACTCTGAGCGCGCGCAACGCGTACTGATCTTCGGGAAAGATGCTCAGCACCAGCACCGGCAGTTGCGGGCGTTCCTTTCTGATCGTCTGCAACAGATCAAGGCCGTTGTTGTCGGGCAGATTGAGATCCAGCACCAGCACATCACAGAACTGTTCGTTGAGCAGAGTGAGAACTTCGCGGGCCGTCGCCGCTTCACCGGTGATGGTGATTTCAGGGTCATCTTCAACGATCCGCCGCAATCCTTCGCGCACGATGGCGTGATCATCGGCAATAATAATTCGAATCATCGGTCGCCTCCTGCTGACAGGTTGAATATAACAGACTGCCAGGCCTGTGAGTATCTGCCGAATCAGTGAATGACCAGCGGTAATGATTTTTTCATTCGGGTGATGAGGTGCGGCGCAAGGGAAGGCGCACCTGCACGGTGGTGCCTGCCTGATCGCGGCCCGTGACGCTGAGATCGCCGCCAAGCAGCAGCGCTCTTTCGCGCATGCCAGGCAGACCGAGCGAGCGCGTGTTGTTGATTTCGTCAGCGGTAATGCCCCGGCCATTGTCGCTGATTTCCAGCACCAGATGCCCCGCCTCTTCCTTCAGACTGATGGTGGCTTCGGTGGCTCCGGCGTGACGTGAGATATTGGTCAGCGATTCCTGAAGAATGCGAAAGAGCGCGGTGGCCGAAGCATGATCGAGGCTGGCGTCATCGAATTCTGAATTCAGCCGCAGGCTGATGGACGTGCGGGCCTGGAAGTCCTGCACCAGCCATTCAACGGCAGCCACCAGTCCCAGATCATCCAGAATGCTGGGGCGCAGACTGGTCGCAATGCGCTGCACGGCTTTGATGGTCTGATCCACAATGCCGATCATATCCGCCGACCGTTCGCGGCACTGGCTGATCTCCTCGCCGGGCAGTGACGCCAGGCGGTGGTCGAGCCACCAGAGGTCGAATCTGAGCGCCGTGAGCGACTGTGCCAGTTCGTCATGCACTTCACGCGCGATGGCCTTGCGTTCTTCTTCGCGGGCGCCTTCGATGCGCGCGGCAAACTGGCGCAGTTGTTCCCGCGAATCCTTGTTCTGCGCTTCCACCCGGCGGCGTTCAGTGGTGTCAAGTGCGATGGCCAGTCCGGCGGGGCGGCCTTCATAGTCAGGAATCACAGTGGCGAAAACCTCAATCCAGCGTTCCTCGCCCTGTCTGGTCACGATCCGTTCTTCTTCGCTGGTTGGCGGCAACTGCTGCTGCGGTCTGAGGTGCGCTCTGGTTCTGACCATCTCCTGCTGATCGGGATGAATGATCTGCCAGGGTGTCATCCGCAACAGTTCCTCGCGTGAGTAGCCGGAAATTTCGGTTGAGGCGGCATTGACGTAACAGATTTCATCCCCCCGGTAAATGATGATCGAGCAGGGCGCTGTTTCAGCCACGGCGCGAAACAGCATTTCGCTCTTGCGCAGTTCGGCTTCAGCCTTCTTGCGGTCAGTAATATCTTCCGCAACTCCGGCCAGTCGGCGCACCTGGCCGGTTTCGTCAGAGATGGGAAAGGTGCGATCCCAGATCCAGCGAATCGAGCCATCAGGGCGCACAATGCGGTATTCAAGCGTGAATCCCTGGTCGCCCTGCTTCAGCCCTTCATAAGCCTCACGCACTCGCCCCAGATCATCCGGATGCACTGCGTCAAGCCAGGACTCCGGTTTTTCATAAATGCTGGCGCAGGTGCAGCCCGTAATCTGTTCATAAGCCGGATTGACGTAATGCACGCGGCTGCCGTCGGCTTCAACCAGAAAAATCATTTCCCGAATATTTTCGGCCATCTGCCTGAGCGGCACTTCACTCCGGCGCAGCGCCTCATCGTGTCGTCGCTCAGCCTCAAGCTGATGCAGGCGGGCGCGCAGTTCGGCCACCTCCTGCCTGAGTTGTGTTGTCAAATCATCTGCCTGACTCATCATCAAACCCTTCGGATAGTAGTGAGACTGGTCGCACGGAATACCGTTGTCCTGAATTGACCTGATTGTAATCTGCCCGCTTGCCGAAGCGAAGCCGCCAGACCGAATGAAGCTCAGTTCGGCAGGCGCGCTTGTTGTTCCGGCGGGATTTCAAGTATTGTTGCCGCAGCTTGCAGACTGAACATCAGAACCATCAGAAAAGATCATCGCTATGGCCGAATTCAATCTGAAAGGCAGGGTCGCCATTGTTACTGGTGCAGGCTCCGGCATTGGCCGCGCCGCCGCGATTTCGCTGGCCCGCAGTGGCGCGGCAGTGGTCGTGAATTACCTCAACAATGAACCGGGCGCGCATGAAACAGTCGCGGAAATTCAGGCGCTGCGGCGCAATGCCTTTGCCGTGCGCGCGGATGTCACCATGCTCGGCGATGTCTCGCAGCTTGTGCTGACGACGCTGGAATATTTCGGGCGGATAGACATTCTTGTTAACAATGCCGGAAGCCTGGTGCAGCGCGCCGGAATTGAGGAATGCAGCGAGGCCTTGTGGGAAGCCGTGATGGCCGTCAACGTCAAAAGCGTCTTTCTCTGTTCGCAGGCCGTGATTCCGCACCTCAGGCGACAGCAGGGCGGGCGCATCATCAACATTTCATCGCTCGCCGCTCAAACCGGCGGACTCGGCGGCGCGCTGCCTTACGCTTCAGCCAAGGGCGCAGTCAACAGCTTTACCAAAGGTCTGGCCAGGGAACTCGCGCCCGATAAAATCACCGTCAACGCCATCGCGCCGGGCATCATCAACACGCCGTTTCTGACAAAGTTTTCGCAGCCTGAAACGTTGCAGAAAGTCATCAATGAAACCCCGCTGCGCCGCGCCGGCACGCCCGAAGAAGTGGCCGAACTGATTACCTACCTGGCTTCGGACGAGGCCGGATTCATTACCGGCGAAATCTTTGCCATTGACGGCGGCAGATGAGTGAATTGGAGATGACAGATTTGAGATTTGAGATGACAGATGAGTGAATGGCAGATGGCGGATTTGAGCTTATCAGTTGATGATTCCATCTGTTCCTTCATCCTGTCATCTGTCATCTGTCATCTCCAATCTTCAAGCTTCAATCTCAAATCTCAAATCTCAAATCCCTTCACTCCAGCGCCCGCACGCGCGGCTGGGCGATCAGCACATACAAGGCAAAAAGCGCCACGACCGCGCCGCTGGCGGCGAGCGCAAGCTGTACGCCGTGATGATTCCAGCGCGGGCCGATCAGATCAGCCGCTGTGCCAATGACCAGACTGCCGACCGGCGACAGGCCCATAAAGGCCAGCGAATACATGCTCATCACCCGCCCGCGCATTTCATCCGTGACCAGCATTTGCAGCAGGTTGTTAATGGTTGTCGTAATGCTGACCATCGCTCCGCCAATCAGCGCCAGGCAGACCAGCGACAGCGCAAACGTGTGTGACAGCGCAAAGACCATAATGGCCGTGCCGAAAAACAGCGTGCCGCCAAGCAGAAACTTTCCGCGCCCGCGATAGTTGCCGAGAAACGCCTGCATCAGCGCGCTCAGCACCGCGCCCGTGCCGGTTGCCGCCATCAGATAAGCCAGCCCCTGCGCGTCACGACCGAGCACATCGCGCGCAAAAACCGAAAGAAAGACCAGATACGGAATGCCAAAGACGCTGACCACTGAAGCAATGCCGAGCAGCGCCAGCACACGCGGACGCCCGCGCACATAACGCAGCCCGGCAGTCATCTGCCGCACAACATCGCGCAGGTGCAGATGCTCGCCGGGCGCAGTCGAATGAACATTCATCAGCATCAGCGCAATGATCACCGCCAGAAAACTGATGCCGTTCAGGTAATAACAACCAGCGGTTCCGATTTTGCCAAGCACGAGGCCGCCAATGGTCGGCCCGATGATGCGCGACAGATTGTATTGCGTTGAGTTGAGCGAAATGCCGCTCATCAGATCCTCGCGCCCGACAATGTCGTGCACAAACGCCTGATAAGCCGGATTGCTCAGCGTCGTGGCCAGGCCGCTCGCAAATGAAATCGCAATGACCTGCCAGATCGTGACGACTCTGAGCGCCACCAGCATGCCCAGAAAGGCCGAAAAGATCATCTGCGCCGCCTGCGTGGCAATCAGCAGTCGCCGCCGGTCGAACATATCAGCATAGACGCCGCTGAAGAGCGCAAACGCCAGTTGCGGAAACGATCCGGCAAAGGACACAAAGCCGATCAGGAACGGTGAAGGCGTCAGCTCGCGCACCAGCCAGCTTTGCGCAATGGATTGCATCCACGTTCCGATGTTGGACAAAAACGCGCCCGCCCACAACAACCGGTAATCACGGTAATGCATGGCGCGGAACATGCCGGCGCGCCGCGAGGCCGTGACTGTCATCACTGCTTCCGGCGCTTCGGGTGGCTCCACTGTTTCAGGACTCTGCATAACAGTTCCGATAATTGCTCATTGAACGGGATAAATTCAAAACGGCATTCTATGGAATTCAGCCGAAAGATTCACCCGCATTTGGCTGAGCCTGGCGCATCGCGCCAACTGTTTCAGCCAGGAAAACCGGATTTACGGTGATTCTCAATTGTGAGGGGCAATGAATTGTTACGCGACAGCGTCAGGAGTGTGAGAGTTCAGGATAAGACTGGCAAGGTCGTGAACAGTTCGACAAACTCACCAGCTTGTCGAACTGTTCTGTCATCAGCAGATCAGGCTTCGGTCAGCGCGGTGATCAGGGCAGCGCGACCGGAGGGCAGAAGCGGGCGTCTTCGATGCGCCGCCGTTTCTTTTCCTTCCTTGATAACCGGCCCGCCGGGGGAACTTCGTCTCTGGCGTAATAAGGCAGGCTGCGCACGCCGCGATCACGAATCAGCGGGTCGCCGTTTTCCCGGTCAATGAACAGAAAATCAATGTCCACCAGCACTCTGCTGGTATCCCGTGCGCCGTTCTGGCCGCGCGGATGACCCAGCGTCGTGACGATGACCGAACAAATGGCGGCTTCGGCAGCGCTGTCAATGTCGCCGGACTGCGCGCCCGGCCAGCCGCTCGGCCCGGCGAAACTGCCCGTGTCAACCTTCAGCGCGTGAAAGTGGCTGATGGCAATGGCGGCTTCTGACCTGGACACAATCGAAGCCTGATAACGTTTGTTCGAGACCTGTTCAGCAGGCACCGAAACAAACAGCGCCAGGTCGCGGTCGTAATCGAAATAGCCGCCGCCTTCGCGCGTTTTGTCGTGAATGTCTCTGGAGACTTCCCAGCCAAGCAGTTCATCCATGCCGGGAATATCGAATGACCGTTCAAGCACGTGAAGCTGGCAAAGCTGAATGTTGGTCAGCCGCCGCAGATCAGCTTCTTCGGTGTACTTTTCCTTCGCTTCATCGCGCAGCCCCGTCAGCCTGCGCACCAGGCGCAGAAAGCCGATTGAGACTGCCGAATCAATCTGTTTGTTGAGGTCTTCGACCTGATCGTTATGGCGGCGTTTGACGATGCGCTCAATCTTGATGCCTTCGACGCGGGCCAGCAGCGCCTGGCGATTGAGCAGCAGCGCGGTTTCTTCATCATTGCGGCAGATTCGATCCAGAAAAATCAGGTCTGACAGCGTGACTTCTTCGCCAAGCTGCCGGATCAGTTGCGTGACTTTCTCTCGTTGAAAATCCTGGGCCAGCACGACGACGCGCGACATCCCCCACATATTGGCCGGAATGGTCACGCCCAGCTTGCGAATGAACGCTTTCGTTTCGCTGTAAGCCGGAGACAAAAACACGCGCAGCTTTTCGCCGTCGCGCTTGAAATCATAATAAGCCTTGACGAACAGCGGCGCTTTCATCAGATCAATGTCAGGCCCGAATTCATCAAGCACCTTGCGGATAAAGGCCGAAAAGATCGGGCAACTGATGTCCACATCGTGATTGTGCGCCCACAGGGTATAGACGATGGCCGAAAAGGCGCGGAAGTGTTCGGGCTGAAGCTTCATCAGATGCACGAACGAAACCACGCCGGAAACCGGAATGTTCTGCTTGGCGGCCAGCACCAGCAGTTGCAGCGCGGGAACCAGCACGTCGTTATGCTTGTCTTCAGGCAGCGGCGCGGCAATCACATCCACGAGGCGGCGAAAGTCTTCCGGCCCTGATTTGCGAAACAGGATGTTCGAGAGCATGAACGAATCGCCAATGCCCGCCAGCAGCGGGCCGCACACCGCCTGCGGCAGATTGAACCGCGTGTGCAGCAGTTCGGCATACATCACAAACCGCTTGCGCATAAACACGCCCAGCCAGTTGGTGGACGCAATTTTGACGAGCGTTTCAGTGCCGATTCTGCCGTCGCGGTAATAACCGGCAAAGTAGCGGGACACGATGCGGCGGCTTTCGTCATCCCTGAGCATGTCATAGGACTTGAGCAGTTCCGGGCCGAATTGCCCGATCAACTGAATGTCATCGTCCACGACGCGCCCGCTGCGCGTGGGCGTGGCCAGTCCGTAAACTTTTTTCAGTTTCAGGTAGCGCGAGGCGTTGAAGCCATCCAGGAAGAAGCGCAGCTTCTCATCGGCCTCCGGCGCCAGCAGCGACTCAATCTGATAGCGCTTCAGGTCGGTGAACTTCCATTTTTCACGCAGGCTTGTTTCCAGCCGTTCAGCGACGGGCCGCGCCGGGCCAAGCCCGAATACTTTGCGCCAGAAGGAACGATCAGCCTCTTTTTCGGCAGGCTGGCTGCTCTGCTGCTCGGCCTGCTGATTCGGTGAACCGGGATTGGTGGATTGAAAAGCCATAGTGTCAGATAGTGGTGAAGTCAGAAATACAGGTTGCTGGCAGGGCATAACCCACGACCCTGCCACTGAAATCGAAATGTTCAGGATGAGCCGCGACCTCAGGGAATGGTGGCCTGTGGTGCGCAAATGATGGGGCTGGCCACCTGATGTCGTGACTCTTTTACGATGTCTGAATGCCTGAGCGCGAAGGCGACCAGCGCCTCAGTTCAGGCCTGCATTCTGTGTTGTTGATGGACGGGGCAAACAAACGCTTCACCAGGCCGATCCCAGGAATGGAGCGCCTTTGAAGCCGATCAGTAAATATACCTGGAGCAGGAGCCATAACTGCCTGCCCTTTAATGAATGCCGTTGCTGATCCAGGGAAGAGGGGATGACCGGATGCCAAAAACTTCCGGGCGAGGACAAATAATAGCAAAGCAGAAGGCAGAGCAAAAGCCTGTTGATGGCCAGGCCGCATTTCTGCCGAACAACTGCCGAACTGAACAAAACCTGCCAGGTCAGCCAGGCGGCGGTTGTGCAAAGTCGTCAGCGTGTGTTATGCCACTGCAAACCACAAGCGCAAAGGATCAGTTATGACTCAGGACAATTTCACCCGTCGGGAATTTTTCAGCGCCACAGCCCTCGGCACAATCAGCCTGCTGACCGCGCGCCGCCTGAAGGCACAGCCGCTGCCGAACACCAGAGAGATGCTCGTTTACATCGGCACTTACACGACCGGCAAAAGCGAAGGCATTTATGTTTACCGCCTCAACCTCGCGTCAGGCGAACTGAAGCGGCAAAGCGCCACCGGCGGCATCGTCAACCCGTCCTTCGTCGCCATTGACCCGCGCCGCAAATACCTTTACTCAGTCGCTGAAACCGGTGAATTCAATGGCAGAAAAAGCGGCGCCGTGAGCGCATACGCGATCAATCAGAAAACCGGCGATCTGAAAGCCCTCAATCAGCAGCCGTCAATGGGCGCTGCGCCCTGTTACGTGGCGACTGATTCTTCCGGCAGATTCGTGCTGACGGCGAATTACAGCGGCGGCAGCGTCACCGTGCTGCCGGTCAGAAAGGCTGGCAGCCTTGGCCCGCCGACTGACACCATCCAGCACACAGGTTCAGGCGTTAACAAAGATCGCCAGGCCGGGCCGCACGCGCACTGCATCGTGCCTGACACTTCAGGTCGTTTCGTCCTTGCTGCTGACCTCGGACTCGACAAGGTGATGATTTACCGTCTTGATGCCAGGAAGGGAAAACTCACGCCGCACACGCCGCCCTTTGTCGCGCTCAAACCCGGCGCAGGCCCGCGCCACATTGCCTTTCATCCCGACGGGCAATTTGCTTATGTCATCAACGAACTCGACTCAACGCTTGTCGCTTTCACGTATGACAAAACGAATGGCGTGCTGACTGAATTGCAGGTTTCGCCCACGCTGCCTGACGGATTCAAAGGCACGAATTACTGCGCTGACGTTCACGTTCACCCGTCGGGGCAGTTCGTTTACGCTTCGAACCGGGGCCACGACAGCATTGCTGTCTTTGGCGTTGACCGGAAAACAGGCCGTCTGATCTTCATCGAACACGCCTCAACGCAGGGAAGCTGGCCGCGCAACTTCGCCATTGATCCGACCGGAGCCTTTCTGCTCGCCGCCAATCAGAAATCAGACAGCGTCATCACTTACCGCATTGACCAGCACTCAGGTCGCCTGACGCCGACCGGAAAGATGACCGAAATCCCCGCGCCTGTCTGTTTGAAACTGATCCCGAAGTTTTAGCGGAAGCAGTAAAATACCAACCGATTGTGTATCCTGTTTTGGAGGCTGACTGAAATGGCACTGCCGCAATCCAGAATGCGTTTCACCCCGGAAGAATATCTCGCCTTTGAGCGCGCGTCTGAAACGAAGCACGAATATCTTGACGGGCAGATTTACGCGATGGCGGGAGCCAGCCCGTTGCACAATCAGATTTGCTTCAATGTCACAGTCGCCATCGGCAGTCGGTTGAGAGGGACTTCCTGTTATGGTTACACGTCAGACCAGAAGGTGCGGACTGATCCGCTTGATCTGTTCTCCTATCCCGACCTGACGATTGTTTGCGGCGAACCGCGATACCACGATGAACAAAATGACGTGATTCTCAATCCCGGAGTCATTATCGAAGTTCTCTCACCCACGACGGAATCATATGATCGCGGTGAAAAGTTTGCGCATTACCGGCAGACGAAGTCGCTGACGGATTACATTCTGATCGCGCAGGATCGTCCCGGCGTGGAGCATTACTCACGACAAAAGGGCAAACGCCAGTGGCTGTTCGACAGCGCCACCGAAATGTCGGCTGAGATCACGATTGATTCAATCAAATGCAGGCTGAAACTGGCTGATATTTATGACCCGGTGGTTTTTCCGCCGCGAAAGCTGCCAATGGCTGACGTTGTTGAGAAGCCTGCAACAGTCAGAACAACAAGACAGAAGAAAGCGAAATGAGAAGTGGTTTCATTCACTGCCTGAGTTATCCTTCACTTCGCCATTTATCTGCCTGAAATGCTCGACAATTCTTTCCGCCTGCTGCTGGCCGACAAACGGCTTCAACTCGGCCACGCTGGCTTCGCTCACGCGCTTCAGGCTGCCGAAATTGCGGAGCAGCCTTTCCTTCAGTTTTTCGCCGACGCCGGGAATCGAAGTCAGTTCTGACTTGAAATCGCGCATGGCGCGGCGCTTGCGATGATAGGTCACGGCGAAGCGATGCGTTTCGTCGCGGATCATCTGCACAAGGCGCAGCACGGGCGAAGGTTTTTCGAGTACGACGGGTTCGTTTTCGCGGCCTTTGACTAACAGGTGGCTGATCTCTTCGTGTTTGCCGCGCGGTTTGACGATGCCGACGAGCGGCAGTGTGCCGAGGCCGAGTGCGTGCATTGCCGCCGCCGCCGCTGAAAGCTGCCCCTTGCCGCCGTCAATGAACACAACATCGGGCAGCGGCTTTTCCTCTTTCAGCAAACGCGCGTAGCGGCGTCCGACGGCTTCGTGCATTGAAGCGAAATCGTCTGCGCCTTCGACCGTTTTGATGATGAACTTGCGGTAATCGCTCTTTTTCATTTCGCCGTCCACGCACACGACCATCGCCGCGACGTTGTCTGACCCCTGAATGTGCGAAATGTCGAATGATTCGATGCGATGCGGGTAAGCGGGCAGGCCGAGGATTTCCTGCAACTCGGCGAGGACTTTTGTCCAGTCGGGCTTGATGACTCTGAAGCGTTGCTCGAAGCCGAGCTTGGCGTTCTTTTCGACCAGATCAATCAGTTCACGTTTTTTGCCGCGCTGCGGGTCGAGGATGTGAACGCGACGGCCACGCTTTTCCGTCAGAGCCTGTTCGAGCAGCGGGCGGTCTTCCCAGTCAACGGGAACGTGAATTTCAAGCGGGATGTAATTGCCGATGGTGTAATACTGCTCCAGCACCGTGCCCAGAAATTCGCTCGGATCGAAGTTGTCTTCGGGCAGGTCTTCCCAGTAAAACTCGCGGCGACCGATGATCCTGCCTTCGCGCATCGTGAAGAGTTGCAGGGCAAGCTGCGCGCCTTCGCGGTAATAACCGAAGATGTCAATGTCCTGATCCGGCATCGTCATCATCTTCTGCTGTTCGCCCAGGGCGCGCACGGTTTTGAGCAGATCACGATACTTGGCCGCCTGCTCGAACCGCATTTCTTCTGAAGCCTTCAGCATGCGCTCTTCCAGACTGGCGGCCAGTTCCTTGTCCTTGCCATCAAGCAGCATCTTCACATCGCGCACGACTTCATCGTATTCCTTCGGGCTGCACAAATCCTTCTGACACGGGCCGAGGCAGCGTTTGATCTGATACTCCATGCAGGGTCGCCCGGCGCGTTTGTAAATCTCGTAAACTTCATCCGAGCAGGTGCGCAACTGAAATTCGCGGTTGATGAGCGTGACGGTTTTATCCGCGAGCGACGCGGGCAGATAGGGGCCGAAATAGGCAGCCTCATCCTTTTCGACCTTGCGCGTTTTCATAATGCGCGGGAACGGTTCGTTGAGCGTGAGCTTCAGGTGCGGGTACTGCTTGTCGTCCTTGAGCATCACGTTGTATTTCGGCTTGTGCAGCTTGATCAGATTGGATTCAAGGACGAGCGCTTCGGTTTCAGTGTCAGTGATGATGAACTCAAAGTCGGCAATCAGCGAAACCAGTTTCTGCGTCTTGGCATCCATCGTGCGCGAGCTTTGAAAATACTGCCGCACGCGGTTGCGCAGGTTCTTCGCCTTGCCGACATAAATAATCCGGCCCCGGCTGTCCTTGTGCAGATAACAGCCCGGCTGCGTCGGCAGATTTTGCAGCTTTTCATCGAGAGTCATAACGGGAAAATTATGAACGATGAGTGATGAATGATGAAAGCAGAAGAGAGATGACGGAACAGACGGAAATAACGGAACAGACGGAACAAAACGCTGAACTGATGTTTCTTTGTCTTTTTCGTCTGTTCCGTTATTTCCGTCTGTTCCGTCATCTCTCTGATTTTTCGCTGAGCAGATCGAGAATGGCCTGAGCGGCGCGTTGTGAGGCGTTGGCTTCACCGAGTCTGGCGCGGACTGTGGCGAGATCGGCGCGGGCCTGCATCAGTCGTTCGTTGTCATTCAGCAATGACGTGATCTGCGCGGCCAGGTTGTCGGCGCTGAGCTGATCCTGCAAAAGTTCAGGCGCGATTTCGCGGCCCGCAATCAGGTTGGGCATTCCGACAAATGGCACGTTGATGAGCGGGCGAAACAAACGCCAGTTGAGTTGCGATGCCTTGTAAACAACGATGAGCGGCGTGCCGATGATGGCCGTTTCAAGCGTCGCCGTGCCGCTCGCCACGACTGCGAGCGTTGCAGCAGCGACGGCATTGTAAGTGTCGTTTTCAATGATGCGCACACTGGCTGCGCCGCCGCTCGCTGCAATGGCCTGCTCAGCTTCGGCGCGGGTGATGGTTGGCGCAAGCGGCAGGACGAACTGAATGTCAGGACGCGATGAATGCAACTGCCGCGCAGCCGCAATCATCGGCGGCAGGATGCAGGCCAGTTCCTTGCGGCGGCTGCCGGGCAGCAGCGCGACGAGCGGCTTTGAAGAATCGAAGCCGTGCTTTTCACAGAACTCTGCGCGTGTGGCCGTGACGCGCACGCTGTCAAGCAGCGGATGACCGACGTATTCAACCTGCACTCCGCGACCGGCGTAGTAATCCTTTTCAAACGGCAGGATGACCAGCATGCGTTCGACATCGCGCCTGATCTGCCTGACGCGATAGCTGCGCCACGCCCAGACCTGCGGGCTGATGTAATAGACCACGCGCTGCCCGTCACGATGAAGCCTTTTCGCCAGGCGCAGGTTGAATTCCGGCCAGTCAATCAGAATCACCGCATCAGGCTTTCGTTCGCGGGCGGCATCGCGCAAAGTGCGAAAGGCGCGCAGGAATTTGCGCATCGCCGCTGCAACTTCCAGCACGCCCATAATGGCGACGTCGCGGGCATCCACCAGCGTTTCGACTCCGGCAGCGCGCATTTCATCGCCGCCCGCGCCGAACAGTTCAAATTCAGCCTGTGGCTGCAACGCGCGCAAGGCCTCAACCAGATGCGCGCCGTGCTTGTCGCCCGAAGCCTCACCCGCGACCAGCATCAGGCGAAGTGCGGAGTGCGGAGTGCGGAGTGCGGAGTTGAAGGCAGATGAAGCCTGTTCAGTCTCGCTGCTCTGTGCTGATTCCGCATTCCGCATTCCGCGCTCCGCATTTGTGCTTACATTTTGCCCCACAGCATCAGCGCCCCGATCACGATAAAGGCGATGGCAGCGGCTTTGCGCAGGTGTTCGGCGTTGATGTAATGCGCCAGCACGCTGCCCAGTGCGACGCCGATCAGTGAAACTGCGGCGAGCGCGAGCGATGCGCCAATAAAGACCGCGACCGGCTTGCGCGTCTGCGCGGCCATCGTGATGGCGGCGAGTTGCGTCTTGTCTCCCATTTCAGCCAGGAAGATCATGCCAAAGGTTGTCAGCAGAACTTTCAAATCCATGAGTTCAGATCAGGTACAGTACCGCGAGCGTGAGCGAGCGGTGGTTTCAATAATCAGGCTGGCACAAGCGCCGCTCATTCACGTTCGCGGTACTGCACCAGCCTTCAGTAAATATCCCTTTCACCTTCCGGCCTCGTTTTCCACCGGCGATGAATCCACAGCCATTGATCGGGGTAGCGGCGGATGATGTCTTCAAGCGCTTTCGTGTAACGCTGTGTGCTGGTGATTACATCTTCCTTCTGATTGCCGGTGCTGATGGTCTCAATCGGCTTTTCAAAATGCAGGCGATGAATTTTCGCCTTGTCGTCCCACACGATATAACCGGGCAGCACGACCGCGCCCGTGCGCAGCGCAAGCGTGGCGACTCCGGCAGTGGTTGAGGCAGGCACGCCGAAGAAATCAACGAACACGCCTTCTTCACGCGTCGCGTTCAGATCGGCGAGAATGCCCACCACGCCGCCTGCTTTCAGCGTCTTCAGGATTTCACGCACCGAGCCGCGCTTGTCAATGCTGCGGTTGCCGTGACGCAAACGGTAACTTTCAGCCAGCCGTTCAACCAGCGGGTTGTCAACGTTGCGTTTGAGGAACGACATCGGATAGCCATAAACCGAATGCGCAAAGACCGAAAGTTCCCACGCGCCGATGTGTCCGGTCAGCAGAATCACGCCGCGCCCCTCATCGCGCGCGGCCAGAAAGTTTTCGAGGCCTTCGTAAACAACGATTGATGAAATGTTGTCGCGGTTGAAGCGGGGAAACTGACTGACTTCGCCAAGCAGTCGTCCGAGGTTGCTGAAGACTCCGCGCAGAATGCGCTCGCGTTCGCGTTCATCAAGGTCAGGGAAGGCCAGGCGCAGATTCGTTTCAGCGTGACGGCTCAGGCGCGGGCGCAGCGTGCGGGCCAGCGCGCCGACTGCCTGCGCCACTTTAATTGCCACTGTGCGTGGCAGTGCGCCAAGGCTTTTGAGAATTGTCCAGGCAAGCGCGTATTCAATGTATGTGCGCAACGCGCCGCGTTTTCTGATGCGCTCGTGGATGGCTGGTGCTGAGTTTTGGATCACTTCATTCATCGGGGCCGCCGCATGCTGGCACGCACCGCAAAAGGCTGTCAATTTATGATCGGGCTGAACAAGGAACGCAGGCGTCCCGCCTGCCTGTGTTTCAATAGCGCATTGACTGGAATCAGGCAGGCGGGACGCCTGCGTTCCTTGTTCAGGTGACAGTGGAAGGTAATGATCACCGTCGTCTTCGGCGTTTCGGGACGCCTGCGTTCCTTGTTCGGGTGACAGGCCGCCACGCTCGACAAACGGCTCATAAATCATGCAGACTGTCGAACTACAGCAGCATTTCAACAAACAGGAATCATCATCGCTCAATGAATCATCATCACCGGGCCGTCATCTGGGATCTCGACGGCACACTCATCAACTCGGTCGAATATCACTGGCAGGCGTGGCGCGCCGTGATGGAAGCTGAAAATTTCTCTTTCACTTACGCGCAGTTCGTCGCTGATTTCGGCAAACGCAACGATGAAATTCTGCGCGGATACTTCGGGCCTGATCTGCCCGACAGCGAAGTGGCGCGGCTGGCGCTGGCCAAGGAAGAAAAGTATCGCGCGCTGATTCGCACGCAGGGGCTTGACCTGCTGCCGGGCGGGCGGCACTGGCTTGAAAAGCTGAAAGCCGAAGGCTGGCGGCAGGCGCTTGGCACTTCAGCGCCGCGAGGCAATATTGACGCGGTCTTTGCCGCGACCGGCATCGAACCGCTCTTTGATGCCGTGATGTCTTCTGAGGAAGTAAAGCAGGGCAAGCCCGCGCCTGATGTTTTTCTGGCGGCAGCGGCCAAACTCAATACTGACCCGGCGCGCTGCATTGTGGTCGAAGACGCTCCGGCGGGCATCGAAGCCGGACGGCGGGCCGGAATGTTCACCATCGGCGTGCTGACCACGCACGATGAATTGCAGGCTGATTACGTCGTCAGATCGCTTGCTGATCTTCCGCCTGATTTTTTTGCGAACCGGTTCATCTGAACAAAAGCCTGAAACGGCTGTGACGGAAAAGCCAGGCTCCTCCATTAAAATGACAGTGCGGTAATCAACTCTGAAACTGAAAACAACCAGCGTCGTGCTGAAAGATACTGCCATCATTCCCGATCACATTGATGCGTCACGCGAGCGCCGGGCGACTGTCAGTGCCAGTACCGGCTGGTGGCGTTTGTGGCTGGCCGGAGCGCGGCGGCAGGCCGAAGCGCTGAGCCTGGCGGTTGATTCGATTCGGGCGCACGGGCTGCGTTCGGGTCTGACGGTGCTGGGCATCGTGATTGGTGTGGCGGTGGTCGTGCTGGTCGCGGCGCTGCTTGAAGGCGCACAGAATTATGTCGCGCAGGAAGCGGCAGAGCTGGGGCCAAAGTCAGTACGCCTTGACAAGGCCTCGTTTCAGGATTTCATCGGCGACGGGCAGGCCTTTGTCGAAGCGCTGGCCAGACGCCCGGACATCACGATTGAAGACCTGAAAGGATTGCGTGCGCGGCTGGGCGACAGGTTTGAAGTCGGCGCTCAGGTTGACGCTTCGCTGCCCGTGCAGCGCGGCAATCAGACGCTCAGCGGCATTGCCGTGCAGGGCGTGACGCCGAACCTGGTGGAACTGTCGGCGCTCAAAATCGAACGTGGGCGCGAGCTGACCGAACCTGATGAAGATTATCGCCGCCCGGTCTGCGTCATCGGCGCTGACATTGCTGATGATCTGTTCCCGACCGATGACCCTGTGGGCAGGACGATCAAAGTTGGCGCGGCTTCATACGAAGTGGTCGGCGTGCTGAAGGCTCGCGGTTCATCATTCGGCGCATCGCAGGATGCCATCGTGCAGATGCCGCTCGGCACGTTTGCCAAAGTTTTCGGTGCGCGTTCGCGTTCGGTCGCGCTGGTGGCCAAAGCCGTCGAACAGTCAGACGGCGAAATGTCGCGTGAGCAGATTGAAGACGCCGTGCGCTTTGCCATGCGGCAACAGCGACGATTACAACCCGGCGCGGCAGACAATTTCAGCCTGACCACAGCCCGCAGCATCGAAGCCTTTGCCGGACAACTGACCGGCATCGTTGGCGCAGTGCTTTATCCGCTGACTGCCATTGCGCTCGCGGTCGGCGGCATCGTCGTAATGAATATGATGCTGGCTTCGGTGACTGAACGAACGCGTGAAATCGGAATTCGCAAAAGCCTGGGTGCGCGGCGGCGCGACATTCTGGCGCAGTTTCTGATTGAATCAACGCTGCTGACGCTGGCCGGTGGCGCGTGCGGCGCAATGCTGGCGTGGCTGATTGTCTGGCTCGGCGCAAAGCTCACACAGTTTCCGCTGCGCATGCCACTCTGGGCGCTCGTCCTGGCCATCGTTGTTTCGAGCGTGGTTGGCATCGTCTTCGGCGTTTTCCCGGCCCGCCGCGCCGCGCACCTTGATCCGATTGAAGCATTGAGAACGGAATGAAATCTGCCGACACACTGAAACATTGATGGAAATCACTTGTCCGGCGAGACGGTGTTCGGAGTTCCAGCTTCAGCTCAATGGTATTCAGTTAAGGCCTCGTGGTGGAACCGGGCCGCACCCCCGTAGTAACGAATTCATTCGTTCTGCTGCTGAAGCTGCGAAGATTGAAACCCAACGAATGAATTCGTTACTACGGGGGTGTTCCGAGATCCTTTCAAAACGCCCTGTCTTGAAGGTTGTTACTGCCTTTTGTGAATTTTATGCAGCGTCAGTTACTCAGGGACATCATGCTCACCGTGTTTGATTCGCTGCGGGCGCACAAGCTGCGGGCGGCGCTGACGCTGACTGGCGTAATTATCGGCACTGCCGTTGTCGTGATGGTCGGCGCAGTGCTGACAGGGCTTTCGGCGCGGGTGGCTGCCATTACTGAAAAGAGCGCGCCCAATGTCATCTACTTCACCAAAGAGGAAAAGATCGGGCCGTCGTTCAGGCGACCGTCAGCGGAAGAGCGGGCGCGCAAAGAGATCACTTATGAAGACGCGCTTGCGGTGGCCGCGCTCGACAAACCGCTCGGCGTTTCGCCGCAGAAAATTCGCGGCAGTTACGGGCCTTCGGCAGACAAGGCGACGATGACGGCGCGCGGGCGTGAAGCGATCAATCCGCTGATTCTGGGCGTGTGGGAGAACTTTCCTGACATTGTTTCAGTGCGCGTCGAACGCGGGCGTTATTTCACGCAGGCCGAAAGAACGCTGCGGGCGAGTGTCGTGGTGATCGGCGCGGGCATTGCGCGGCAGTTGTTTGAGGAAACAGATCCGCTCGATAAAGAGGTGCGCATTGATGGCCGCGTGTTCCGCGTCATTGGTGTGCTGGCTCAGGCTTCGGGCGAAGGCGTGATTGGCAGCGATGACATAGACGAACGCATTGTTTACGCGCCGTTCGAGACGATTGCCGCGATGTATCCTGAAATTGAAGGCACAGTGATCGTCGTGCGCGCGCGGGCCGGTCAGGTTGACGAAGTCATTGATCAGGTCACGTACACGCTGCGCGTGCGGCGCAACGTGCCTGCCGATGCGCCAGACAATTTCGGCGTCAACCGGGCTGAGCAGGTCTTTGAAGCCGTGCAGCAGATCATCGTCGGACTGGCCGCGATAGTTGTGCCGATTGCACTGGCCGGATTGTTCGTCGGCGGCGTCGGGGTGATGAACATCATGCTGGTGACTGTGACCGAGCGCACTTCTGAAATCGGCATCCGGCGGGCAATCGGGGCGCGGCGGCGCGATGTGCTGATGCAGTTTCTGATTGAAGCCGCCACGCTGACCGGCGCGGGCGGAATGATCGGCATTGCGTTCGGCTTTCTCTTTGCGTTTGCCCTGCGGTTCATCATCAGCTTTCCGGCGGCTGTGCCGTTGTGGGCCATCGTTGTCGGGCTGCTGGTTTCGGTCAGCGTCGGACTGATTGCCGGAATGTGGCCTGCGGTGCGGGCCGCGCGGCTTGATCCGGTCAATGCCATTCGCGGTGTTTAGATTACCGCGCCCGCTGATTTCGGAGGAGAAATGAAAATCATTGATACGCACCAGCATTTGTGGGACCTGGAGCAGTTCTCTTATTCATGGACAAAGAACATTCCGGCGCTCAATCGCAGTTTCAGAATGGAAGATTACCTGGCGGCGGCGCGCGGGGTTGAGATTGACTGCACCGTGCATCTCGAAGCCGACGTTGACGAGCCGCACATGCCTGGTGAAACGCGCTGGATTCTGTCGCTGGCTGAACGCGACGACAATCCGCTGGAAGGCGTAGTGGCGTGTGCGCGGCCTGAACACGCGGGGTTTGAAGATTACCTGCGCGGGATTGTGCATCCGAAACTGAAAGGCATTCGCCGCGTGCTGCACGTGGCGCCTGATGAAACGAGCGAGACTCCGGGCTTTACTGAAAACCTGCGGCTGCTCGAAAAATACAACCTGTCATTTGACCTGTGCGTGCTGGCGCGACAGTTGCCGATTGCGATCAGGCTGGTGCGCGCGTGTCCGAACGTACAGTTCATTCTGGATCATTGCGGCAATCCGCTGATCAAAGAGCAGGTCATGGAACCCTGGTGCAGTCAGATCAGAGAACTGGCGGGTTATCCGAATGTCGCCTGCAAAATTTCAGGCATTGTGACCAATGCCGACTGGCAGCACTGGACGCCTGAAGATTTGCGGCCTTACGTCAATGAAGTGATTGCCGCGTTCGGCTGGGATCGGGTGATGTTCGGCAGCGACTGGCCTGTTTGCACGCTGGCGGCGGATTTTCAAAGGTGGGTGGCGGCTTTGATGACACTGACAAATGAAGCCGGGGCAGCAAATCAGCAGAAGTTATTTCAACTCAATGCCCGAAAAATCTACCGCCTCGATCAGCAGTAACTCCGGCAAAGACAAGCCACGAATGAACACTCATTCTCACGCATCAAAACACAAACACTCTCTCTTTCTCTCTTTTCTTCTCTGCGTGCCTCTGCGCCTCTGCGTGAAACTTATTCTCACGCAGAGGCGCAGAGGCACAGAGAAGAAAAGAGAGAAAGAGAGAGTCAGAGTTCCGGTCACAAATGTTGTGCTTTGACTCGTGAAAATGCGTGTTCATTCGTGGCCGGTTTTCTTCAGCATTTGGGTTTGCCTGCTTCGCGCCATTCGCGTTCGCGGCGTTTCCACTCCTGCATTGCTTCCTGAATGCGGTCGCGGACGAAGTTGCCGAGGTTCTCAAAATCAAAATCCTTCGGGCCGCAGCGCCCCACGCCGACACCGAAAACCGGCCCGGCATCGAAGCCAAAGCCCCAGCCGCTGTGTTCGGCGCGCACTTCGTCCTCGTAATAAGAAACAATCTGGCGGCAGGCCATCGCCACCGTCAGCAGCGAACTGTCATCCGCAAGCGGCGTAAAGACTCGTCCGATTTCAGGATCAAGTTCAGTCAGCCGCGCCAGAATGCGGTTGTATTGCGCGACCGTGTAGCGCGCTTCGCTTTCACCGGCATCCATCCACTGCACGCGCTGTGCGGCGCGGGCGGTGCGATGCAGCACATTGATGAGTTTTCTGAGTTCCTGTTCTCGTTCCATAAAAACCTCTGAGTTATGACCCGGCTTCAGCGAGCAGCGCCGACGCGCCCCTGGCGGGTCGGAGTTGTTCACGCATCAGTTGCTTCGCCCGGTGCAGCCGCCACTTGACAGTCGAGAGCGGCAAATCCAGAAAGCTGGCAATGCGTTTGAGCGGCAGATCGTCATAAAAACGCAGTTGCACGATCAGCCTGAAATCAGGCGGCAGCGCATCGAGCGCGCTTCTGATTTCGTCATTCTCAAACGACTCTGGCAGCGTGAAAGGGCGCGCCAGCGCCTCACTGAACCTGATGACTGCTTCATCGAGTTCGACGCGGCGATCATTTTCGCGTCGCGCATTCCGGCTCAATCGCATCGCGGCGTGCCGGGTAATGGCGCACAGCCACGCCGCAAAACTCGCCGGTTCTTCGAGCGAAGGCAGCGCCCTGAAAGCCAGCAGCAATGCTTCCTGCACGGCATCTTCGGCCAGTTCCGCGCCCGCTACGGCCCGCGCCACGCGAAAGGCTGCCGTGCGATAGCGCATCACCAGTTCATCAAACGAACGCAGATCGCCGAGCATCGCCGCCATCACCAGCGATTCGTCAGGTTGTTTGTCGGGTCGTGTTTGCGCAGCCATCTGTCTCGTCTCCGGCGCTCATGTGCATAGAGACATGAAGTACGAGAAAAGACAGGGCCAGGCGAAAATAAATTTTGGCGGCGCTCCCCGCTGCGCCGGATTGCTGATATTCTTTGCACTGTGCTGAATTATTCGAAAGGTTCGACTCGCATGATGTCGCCGCCGGAGGGATCAACCCTGACGCAGAGCAGGTAACGCTGGTCAGGCGAAAGGGAAAAGGGGCCGCTCCCAGGCGGTGCGAGCGGTTCGGGATATTTGATGATTTCGCGTTTCTGCCGGGTGGTGAAATCGTAATAACAGACGGATTGCGCATCGAAGGAATGGCTCGCGCCGCTCAGATAATAAATGCCCTGTCCGGTCAGCGCCCGGCAACTCGTGCAGCCGGGGATGAGTCCTTCCACAGTTTTCGAGACTTCGCCCGTCTGCGTCATGACCTGCCACAAACCTGTTTCGTTGAGTTCGCGGACGAAATAAAGCCGCTGGCCGTTGGCTGACAAACCAGGCGAGAAGCCGCTGGTCGGGGCGAGTTCAGAAACCTTTCCGTCAGCAACGGCAATGCGCACGATGCTTTGCGCGGTTCCAGCGTAAAGCCGGTTTCCATCCTGACCCGGCAAGCCAGCCGGGAGGACATAACCAGATTGAATCAGACCATCGGCGCAGTACCGCGCGCGTGAGCAGGCGGGTAATCCCGCAAACATCCGCCTGCTGACGCACGCGGTACTGCACCGATCTATCAGACGTCAGGGAATCTGAATGGTGACACGACGAGAATTTTCCGCCGCTGCCTTAACGGGCGCACTCGCATTGCTTACGCGCAGCCGTTTTGCCGCCTCGCAGTCGCGGCTGGCCGATGCGCGCATTGAAATCCTGCTCGCTGAACCCGTCGGCAGAATTGCGCCCGAAATCTATGGCCATTTCACCGAACATCTGGGCGGCGTGATTTATGACGGCATCTGGGTTGGTGAGGATTCCAGAGTGCCAAACATCGGCGGCATTCGCAGGGCGCTGGTTGAGGCGCTGCAACGAATCAAACCTGCGGTGATTCGCTGGCCGGGCGGCTGTTTTGCTGACAGCTACAACTGGCGCGATGGCGTCGGGCCGAAAAAGGATCGTCCGCGCCGACCGAATTTCTGGGTTGATGCCCCGGAATGGCCAAAGGGCGCGCCGGACGGGCCGTGGAAGTACGAAACCAATCAGTTCGGCACGGATGATTTTGCACGCTTCTGCCAGTTGACCGGAGCGCAACCTTATCTTGCAGCAAATCTGCGCAGTCTGACGGCGAAGGATTTTTATGAGTGGGTGGATTACTGCAACTCTCCGGCTGCGACGACGACGCTCGCGGATTTGCGCGCGGCGCACGGCTCGCGCGAACCGTACAACGTGCGTTACTGGGGCATCGGCAATGAATCGTGGGGTTGCGGCGGCAATTTTTCAGCCGACGAATATGCGATTGAATATCGCCGCTTTGCCGAATGGGTGCCGCGTTACGGGCTGAACCTGGCCTTCATCGGGTCGGGGCCGAACGGCGGTGATCTGGGCTGGTCGCGGCGCTTTTTTGGCAAGCTGGCCGAAAAGGGCGGCTTTGGCCGGATGTGGGGCTGGGCGCTGCATCACTATTCGTGGAATGTCAGTCAGGGCCGCACCACTGACTGGTTTCAGGGCAAAGGTGACGCGCTCGATTTTTCAGACGCCGAGTATTACGAACTGCTCTCAGAAGCCGACAAAATGGAATCGCTGATTACCGACCACTGGGCCGTGATGGGCGAATTCGACCGGCAGCATCGCGCCAGACTTGTGGTTGACGAATGGGGCGCGTGGTACAAACCCGGCACCGAACTGCACCCGACACATCTGCTCGGCCAGCAGAACACGATGCGCGACGCCGTGCTGGCCGGAATGACGCTCGACACTTTTCATCGCCACGCTGACAAGGTGGCGATGGCCAACATCGCGCAACTCATCAACTGCCTGCAATCGCTCTTTTTTGCCCACGAAGACAGGTTCGCCGTCACGCCGACCTATCACGTCTTTGATCTGTACCTGCCGCATCAGGGCGCTGAAGCTTTGCGCACGCTGATCAGCGCGCCGCGCCCGACATACACGCGCGCGGGCAGGGCGGCCACGCTGCGCGGCCTGTCGGCTTCGGCTTCGCGCAAAGACAGGCAGGTGACGCTGACCGTCACCAATCCTGATCTGACGCAGGCACGCGAAACCGAAATCGCCCTGCGCGGCGCGACAATCAAAGAGGTCAGCGTCACCACGCTTGGCGGCGAAGCGAGGGCGCATAACACATTTGAGAATCCGCGCCGCGTCGAATTGAAGGCAGGGCGCGCCACGCTGCGCAATGACGGCGTGGTGACGTGCAGCTTTGCGCCCGCTTCGGTGACTCGTTTGCAACTCACGCTGATATGAAACCTGCTGATCGTTCAGTCCTGAAGCAAAATAAGCCGGGTCAGGGAAATTCACCACAGAGGTTCACAGAGCGGAAATAAAATCTGTTCTTCTCTGTGTTCCTCTGTGGCCTCTGTGGTGAGGTCATGTGTCACTGTTGCAGGCTTGCCGCTGACAGTGTTGTTGCTGGCGCTGTGCGGCATCCTTGTTTATTGCCAGCCGGACAGGTCAGCAGGTCAAACGCGCAGCCATCGGCGGCGAAGGTTACGTGATTGATCATTACGACCGCTCGGCCTCGTTCGCCTGATGGCGCAATAACGAAACCACCGAACACTTACGGCGGGCTTTGTCGCGCTGCGCTCAGGCAGCACGGTGATCAGGGACAGCAGCATTTTTGCAGGCGAACAGGATCCAGCTTCGGTTTCGGAATCATCAGGCAGACCGGAAGGGAATGCCGGAGCCGTTATTCGGCGCGTGTGAGCGACGATTTCGGTTCCGGTTTTTTCGTCCACTCATCGAGATACATTCTGAAAGCCATCTTCGCCAGCTTCCACGCCTTGCCCCACTGAATCTCGCCGCCTTCGCCATAGATCAGCTTTTTGAGAATCAGATCGCGGAAGTAACGGCCCTCGCGTTTGAGCATGAATTCCTTGGCATAAGGCTTCGCCACTTCAAAGAAACTGAAGCCCGGATACATCGCAATGCCCATGCCTTCGAGCGTCATAATCGCGCGAATGATGTAGGTGAAATTCGGCGGGAGGTGAAACGGATATTCATACATCACTTCGGCCAGTTCGTAGGTCAGATCCTTGAAACGGATTTCGCCAAGCTTCAGGTTCAGGTAATCGCCAAAGAGTTTTTCGACCACCGGGCGAATGACTTCAAAATCCATATCGGGCGGCAGGAATTTCAGATTGATCAGATCCTGCGTCAGGCCGCGCACGTCGCGTTCGACGATATGAAAGAAGGCGTCAATCATCTTTGACTGAAGTTCCGGCGTGATACGCCCGACCATCCCGAAATCAAAAAACGCGAGCCGCCCGTCATCCATCACGCGCAAATTGCCCGGATGCGGGTCAGCGTGAAAGAAACCGTCTTCGAGCAGTTGCTTGAGGTAGGTGCGCGCAATCAGCCGCACGACATCGGGCGGATCAATGCCGCGATCACGCAGCGTTTGCAGGTCGAGCGGCTTGGTGCCGCCGATGAATTCCATCGTCAGCACGCGCGGTGAAGCGTGCGACCAGTGAATTTTCGGAACGTAAACTTCCTTCCATTTGCTGAAATGATCGCGGAAAGTTTCGGCATTGTGGCCTTCCTTCACGTAATCCATCTCTTCAAAGATCACCGCCGCAAATTCATCAATCGTGCCTTCCCAGTCCACGCCGCGATTCATTTGCGGAAAGCGTTTCGCAAACCGCGCCAGCCTTCTCAGCACGGCCAGATCGAAGTTGATCACACCTTCCAGATTCGGACGCTGCACCTTGATCGCCACTGTTTCGCCCGAATGCAGCCGCCCGCGATAAACCTGACCGAGCGAAGCGGCGGCAATCGGTTCAGCTTCAATTTCGGCGAAAAGTTCGCTGACCGGACGACCAAGTTCGCGTTCGATGATGGCGTAAGCAATTTCATTCGGGAATGACGGTACGCTGTCCTGCAGCTTGCTCAGTTCCCTGATGTACGCGAGCGGCAGCAGGTCGGCGCGAGTCGAAACCGCCTGCCCGATTTTGATGAAAGTCGGGCCGAGTTTGAGCAGTTGCCGCGTCAGCCACTCGCCCTGCCATTGCAGGTGCTTTTCTTCGGATTCGTCCTTGTGGCCGATGAACCAGCCGCGATGATAGATATAAACAAAGGCGTGATAGAGCGCGAATGTCCAGATGATGTGCAGCGCGCGCAACCACCCGCGCCACCCGCTGCCCTTGATTTCGACATTCGGGTTGTACCGCGCCGTGTAGCGCGGCGTCACTGACGCCGTGATGTCAATGACGGGGGCGGGCGTGACAGGTTGCAGCGCCGCTTGCTCCTGCGCCGCGAAATTTTCCCTGAACCGATATTTTGCTAAAGCCATAGAGTTGTGAAGGAGCCGGAGAGCCGAATCGTCAGCGCTTCGCTCTGGTCGCGCGTTTTTTCGACGGAGTTTTTTGAAAGACTTCTTCGAGCGTCTCTGCATCAAGCAGGCGCAGCCCCGTCGCCGAAAGCTGCTCGCGGTCAGATTGCGCGAGCAGCCTGCTCACCCACCTCGGCAGTTTGCCGAACCGGCGTTCGAGCATTTGACGTAACAGATCAATTTCTCCCTCGCGGTAAAGGAAGTGATCACGAATATCGAGTCCCATTTTTTTAGCCTCCTGGTTGACGAGCGATCCACCGCCGCGAACACCGGCGAGGATCAGCAGTTTCTCAAGCCAGTCACGCTGCTCCCTGCGCGGCAGCGCGGCGATTGAATCGGTGACGGCGTGCAGATCATTCAGCGTCAGCCTGTCCGCAAACAGCACGGACAATGTTCTGTCAGCCAGCGATTCACCTGCTGTCAGCATCCGCCATAACTGCGGCGTGCCTGCCTGAAGCAGCTCTTTCAAAGTCGTATCATAACGCATCGGGGCGAACCTTTCAGAAACCCATCCGGCTGTCCAGGCGCAGGCATTGCCCCTGCCAACTGTACGATTCAGACAAAACTCAGGTTGCGCTTTACAAACTCTGAATTGAAATATCTCACTGCGCGGTCGCGGTCGCTCGCAATCTGAGCGCGCAGTTCGTCAATGCCTGAAAACTTTTTCTCGCCTCTCAGCCGGTGCAGCAGGCGCACACGAATCGTCTGCCCGTACAAATCCTCATCGAAATCAAGCAGATGCGCCTCGACCTTTGATTCTTCGTCACCGACGAGCGTTGGACGGTGGCCGATATTTGTCACGCTCCGGTGCCACGTGTCACCCACAAGCGCGAGCGTGACATAGACGCCGTCTGCCGGAATGACGCGGTTCTGAATTTCAAGGTTGGCAGTCGGAAATGAAATCTGTCGCCCGACCTTGCGGCCTTCGACGACGACGCCTTCGATGCCGTAGGGGCGTCCGAGCATACGACGCGCCAGGTTGACGCGCCCGGCCTTGAGCAAACGGCGAATCATCGTTGAACTGACGCGGTGGCCGCGCACCTGCACTTCGGGCACTTCGTCAGCATAAAAGCCCAGGCGCTGACTGATCGCGCGCAGCATTTCGATATTGCCCAGGCGGTCGCGCCCGAAAAAGAAACCTTTGCCCAGATAAACTTCGCGGGCCTGCAGGGCTTCGTGCAGGTAAACGCGCACGAAATCCTCAGCCGTCATCGCCGCCAGTTCGCGCGTGAAATTCAGCACGACGACCTGCTGCATGCCGAGCAGCTTGAGGCCTTCGATCTTCTGATGAAATGTTTGCAGCAGCGGCGGCGCGGTTTCAGGGCGCAGCACCCGGCGCGGGTGCGGGTCGAAGGTGACGAGCGTTGGCGTGGCGTCAACGATCAGAGCGCGTTCGACGACCTGCCGGACGATAGCCTGATGGCCCAGGTGCAGGCCGTCGAAAACGCCCATCGTCAGCACCGTCGGACGCGCCAGATCAGCAGATTCGATTCCGTGAATAACTTTCATCGGCAGTTTACTGGTCAGTCGTTAAGGTCAGCGCTGATGGTTGCGACGTGCGCCTGAGTTCAATTTCGAGTTCATCCCACGCCAGTTCGACGCCGGGCGGCAGGTGACGGCTCGTTTCGGCGTGTCTGATGTCGTGGCCCATGTGCGTCAGCAGCGTGCGGCGCGGGCGCAGCCTTTCGATGTAAGCGAGCGATTGTTCCAGATGCAGGTGCGTCGGATGCGGCTTCAGGCGCAGCGCATCGAGAATCAGCAGATCAAGGTTGCCAAGTTGTGCGAGCGACGCTTCAGGAATGATGTTGCAATCGGTCACAAAAGCTGCGGCGTGCTGCCCGTCATCGAAGCGAAAGGCTGTGACTTCGGTTTTGCCGTGAATGACCGGAACGGGAGTGACGCGCAACCCGCACGCGGTAAATTCGCCGTTGATGATGCGCGGATTGATCTGCGGCAACCCGCCGCCGATGTGTTTCGCTTCAAAGATGTAATAAAAAACGCGGCGCAGTTCGCGCCAGGTGCTGTCACTCGCGTAAACATCGAGCGGGCCGTGCCGGAAGTTGAGCGGGCGAATGTCATCAAGTCCGAAGACGTGATCGGCGTGGCAGTGCGTGATGAGCAGCGCGTCAAGTTTCGTCAGGCGGGCGCGCAGGGCCTGCTGTCTGAAATCGGTCGAGACATCCACGATCAGCCGCTCGCCGCCGTTTTCAATCAGCAGCCCCGTGCGCAGTCGTTTGTCGCGCGAGTCTTTCGACTGGCAGGTGGCACATTCGCACCCGATCATGGGCACGCCGACTGATGTTCCGGTTCCGAGAAAGACAATTTTCATAAGGCTGCGGGCCGGAGGAGTCTGGAGCGCGGGGAAGCTGAAATCCGAGATTTGAAATCTGAGATTCGGGATTTGAAATCTGAAATTACCTTCTGAGGCCCGGAATGCCTCCGGCGGCGCGACTGGTCAGCGCGACATACTGCATCTGCAAATCGCCGAGCAGGCCCTCGTAAAAACGCTCTTCATCGCGCGTCAGATTGCCTTTGGTTTTTTCGCGCAGCATCACCAGCATATCAATTGACTGGCGGGCGGCAGGCAGGTTGACCTGGCGGGTTCCGGTGGCCGGGTGTTCCATCATCCCCAGATAAATAAAGGCGGATGAGGCAAGCTGCATCAGAAACTCCATGAACTCGTTCATTTCCGGTTCTTCATCCGCTGCCGCTTCATCTGCTTCAGGCATCGCTTCCGGCGCCTGCGTTTCAGGCCGGGCTGTCGCGGCGGGCGGCTCAGCGACGGGCGCGGGTTGCTCCTCAAACTGAAGATCATCGCGCAATGAACCATCGGGATTGAACATCCGGCGATCAATAACCTTGATTTCTTCGGGATTGTGTTCAGCCATAGATTGAAGTTGCTCCCTGAGTGAAATTATGAATGAACCGCGATATTAGCATCGTGCCAAAGAGCGGGACAAGAAGGCGCCTGCGAACAGCTTTCGCAGGTCATTGCTTCCGGCCTTCACTGCCTGCCGCCTGCTGACTGAGTCCTGCTCGTAAATTTCGGAAGAATTTCGGAAGAATTTCGTTACTTTCCAGGCCACTGATGAGATAACCGCCTCGGCCACACTGTCTGCATCACAGCATGATTCTGAATTGAGCAACTGATGCGACAGGAGCAGAAACGCCTGACTGGTGATTTTCACTCAGCCTGATGGGGGACATTGCACAACAGTGCATTGCCGTGCGGCGAAAGCAGGCCCTCCATCGAATGATTAGTGTCGGCATAAGGATTGCACCCGGATCGGCAGGATCAACAAACAAGCCGGCCAGTTTATAAATTCAAAGTAATACCTGTCCCTCTGTAATGGAGACGACTGGTTGTCTTACCTCGCATTGCTGTCGAGTTGCTGACTTCGCAGACAGAGATCAGGACACGGACAGGATACCTGTGACTGGACGAATCAATCAGGGATTATTCGTGCGGCGTGTGTCCTCGTGTGGCTGATCTGCTCCGCCTGCGTCCTGGCCTGCCAGAGAAGAGAGTAAGGAGGAGTTATGAAACACCCGAGGCAGTTTTACCTGTTGTTTGTCCTCACCCTGGCGCTGGTACTGCCGTTCAACTGGCGCTTTGTTCAGAACATCAGCGCCGGTTATGCGCGACACCTTCCGACTCAGTCCGCGCCTGTTACGCCGGAAGACGGCGACTGGGCCGCGAAAACGACCACGCTGACGGGCACGCCCGAAGCTGATCTGATGGCGCGCACCGGCGATATTGACAACCTCAATTTCGGCTGGCCTTCCGGCTTCAATCCATTTTCCGGCAACAGCACGCCGGTTCACAGTTTTCCCTGGACAGTTGATCCGAATGATCCCGCCGGGACTGACCGGATTATGGTGATTACCAGTTATACCGGAAACCCTCCGGCTGGCCAGGACGGCTACACTTCAACGACCTCACGACCGGCCAACAACGTGCAGTCAATCGTTCTCAGTTACAGCCTCAGCGGCATCAGTGTCACCTCGGCGCGGCTGCAGATGTTTGTGGACGACTTTCAGGCTCCGGTCTGGCGGGCTTCCTATCAGGTGACGATCAACGGCGTGAGGGCGCAGTTTCTCGAAGACCTCATCAACTCGCTCAATCAGACCGGGCCGATTGGCAAACTCATCAGCGTGCAGATTCCGCCGTCTTATCTGAATCTGGTGGCGAGCGGGCAACTGACCATCAACATTGATGACAAGGCGACCGGGGCAGGCGATGGCTATGCGATTGATTTCGTCAAGCTGCTCGTCAATCCGAAAGCCGCCGCGCAGAAGGGCACAATCACCGGCACCGTAACGAGCAGCGCCACTCAGCAGCCGCTCGCCGGGGCAACGGTGTCAGCAGGCGGGATCGTTGATGCACAGACCGGCAGCGACGGCAAATACACACTCAACGACGTTCCGGCAGGGCTGGTTCTGGTCAGAGCCTCAAAGAGCGGCTATGCCAGCAAGACTGCTTCCGTTGATCTGATTGCGGGTCAGACGGCAACGGTTAACTTCGCGCTCGACCAGGCTCCGGTCATCGAGGTCACGCCCGCGAGTCTCGATTTCGGGACGGTGAGCAGCGGGCAGAACAAGACTCTGGATCTGACGGTAAAGAACACGGGCGCCGGGCCGCTCTCGGTGACAACGATTACGAGCGACAATCCGCTGTTCAGCGTGACGACCGCGACTTCATTCACAGTGCCCGCCGGGCAGCAGCAGACCGTCAGCGTTCGCTTTGCGCCGACCAGCAGCAGTCCGCAGACCGGCACGCTGACGATCAATAACAACGATCCGAATCGTCCGTCAGTGACCGTTCCGCTTTCCGGCAACGGCGGCGCAAACTGCACTTACACGCTTTCTCCGACCAGCCAGCCATTTCCTGCCAGCGGCGGAACCGGCAGCGTCAATGTCACGGCGCAAAGAGGAACCATTGCATCCCGCAGTGAAGCGGCGAGCGCCGTAACTGCATTCAATCCGGGCGATGTGTTTGCTTCGGTGGGCAGGGGAATCGTCAAGCGGTTCAGCCCCGCCGGCGCTTTGCTGCAAACGCTCGACAGCGCATCGGGAGCCAACGAGGGAGACGGCATGGCTTTCGATACGGCGGGAAATCTGTATGCCACGCAGGGCTTCACGGCCAACAAGGTGGTCAAATTCGATCTCAACGGCACGCTGCTCGGCCTCTTTGGCAGCGGGTACAATATCCATCCCGAATCAATCGCCATTGACCTCGCGCAGAATGTCTATATCGGCCAGCCTGACGGTTCAAGGCAGGTACTCAAATTCAATTCGGCTGGCACGCTGCTCGATACCTTTTCACCCACCATCGAAAGTCGCGGCACCGACTGGATTGAACTGGCGGCGGATCAGCGCACGTTGTTCTATACCTCTGAAGGCAAGACCATCAAACGCTACGACCTGCAGGCCAAAGCGCAACTGGCGAATTTCAATCAGGCGGCTTTGCCCGGCTCGTATGCTTTCGCCCTGCGGATTCTGCCGAGTGGCGGCGTGATTGTGGCGGACTGGGAAAGCATTCTGCGGCTGGACGCTTCAGGCAATGTCGCTCAGACCTACGACGCGCCAGGCGAAGACAAATGGTTTGCCGTCAACCTCGACCCGGACGGGCAGACTTTCTGGAGCGCGAATTACAACACCGGACAGGTCTATCGCTTCAATATCGCTACCGGCGCAGTCGTGGCCAACTGGAATGCCGGGCCGCTGAGTGTGCTTGGCGGCATTACGGTCTTTGGCGAAATCACGGCGGCTCAGGTGCTGAGAGTTTCCAAGACTGCTCCGGCAACAGTTGCTCCCGGAGCGCAACTGACTTACACCCTCAGCTACGGCAATACGGGCACAGCCAATGCGGCGAATGTCGTCATCAAAGACACCGTCCCGGCCAATACGACCTTTGTTTCGGCCACTGATGGCGGCATCTTTTCAAATGGCGTTGTCACCTGGAATATCGGCACACTCAACGCCGGAGTGACGGGGCGAACGGTTTCATTCACAGTCAGCGTCAGCGGCTCGCTCTCAGGCGGGACGATCATCAATAACAATAACTACACCATCGAAGCGACCAGCGTCACTCCCGTTCAGGGCACTCCGGTGACGACTTCAGTCACAGGCAGCGCCTGCAACTGGACGGCGACGAGCAATGCGCCCTGGATCACGGTCACGTCCGGCACGCCCGGCGCTGACAACGGCACCGTAGGCTATTCGGTCGCACCCAACACCGGCCCGGCGCGCACCGGCACAATCACCATTGCAGGACTGACTTTCACCGTCACGCAGGATGCAGGTTCGCCGGGTTGCACCTGGTCAATTGCTCCGACCAGTCAGAGCTTTGCCGCTGGTGGCGGAACCGGCAGCGTGAATGTGACGACGCAGGCGGGCTGCGCGTGGACGGCAACAAGCAATGCGGCCTGGATCACGGTGACTTCGGGCACGCCGGGGCAGGGCAGCGGCGCAATCAGTTATTCAGTTGCGGGCAACAGCAGCACGGATTCGCGCACCGGCACCATCACGATTGCCGGACTGACCTTCACGGTCACGCAGTCGGGCACTGGCGCGTCAGGGCCGCTGATTCGAATTGTGCCGACGACGCTTGATTTCAATCTGCCGAAACCTCCGGCGAGCAGCGCCGATCAGGCTGCTGCCGCGCCGCCTGCGCAGACGCGAACTGATACGGCGCGGGCGCAGGCGGCAGACAAATCGGGGCAGCGTGAACCGCGCGTGCTGCCGCGACCTGAAAATGAACACGAGCCTGAAGGCGAACTGCGGCGCGACTTCCAGGAATGGTTCTATCAGCAGCGCGAGTATCCGCAGGGGCAGATTCCCGAAGGTGCGCTGCGGCGAGCCTGGACATTTCAGCAGGAACGAGCGCGCGAACTGGCCGCTGCCGAAGAGGCCGCAGCCATCAGCCCGACGCAGTGGTCATTCATCGGCCCGGCTCAGACGACCGGCGGACGCTGGAACAACGTCGGCGGGCGCGTTTCATCCATCATCGTTCATCCGAACAACCCGAACACTGTTTTTGTGGGCGGCGCGCAGGGCGGCGTGTGGCGCACGACTGACAACGGCGCATCGTGGTCGCCGCTGACTGACAATCAGGTTTCGCTGGCGATGGGCGCGCTCGCTTTCGACCCGACGAATCCGAACATTATTTATGCCGGAACCGGCGAGCAGCACTTTTCACTCGACAGTTATTACGGCAACGGAGTTTTGAAAACGACCGATGGTGGCGCAAGCTGGAACCTGCTTGGCGCTGATGTGTTCGTGCGGCAGACGATCAGCCGTGTGCTGGTCAGCCAGAACAGCCAGGTGGTTTTTGCCGCTGCTGACCGGGGGCTTTATCGCAGCACGAACGGCGGCGCGAACTGGACGCGCGTGCTGGCCGGCAGCACTTCCACCGCCACCGACATTGTGGCTGCGCCGGGCGCGCCGAACACGCTTTATGCGGGCATCTATTCTGACGGCGTTTACAAATCAACCGATGGCGGCACGAACTGGACGAAGCTGACCGCCGGGCTGCCCGCGACCAATATTCGTCGCGTGCATCTGGCGATTTCGGGTTCATCACCGAACACGCTGCTGGCGGTCTTTGCCGACGGGGCGAGCCGGATGGAAGGTTTGTATCGCACGACTGACGGCGGGGCTTCGTGGGCGCGGCTCGGCAGCACGCCCGAAGTTTTCGGCGGGCAGGGCTTCTACAACATTTCGCTGGCGATTCACCCGGCCAATCCGAATGTTTATTTCCTCGGCGGCGTGATGCTCTGGCGATCAGTTGACGGCGGCGCGACGTGGGCGAACGTTTCCAACCCGAACGGCTATCAGCGCGACGTGCATCCCGATCAGCACACGCTGGCCTTCAGTCCACAGAATCCTTCGGTCGTCTGGCTCGGCTGCGACGGCGGCGTGTGGCGTTCGGACAATGGCGGCGATGCCTGGGTCAACTGCAACAACGGACTCGGCATCATGCAGTTTCAGTCAGTCGGGCTGCATCCGACCGATGACCGCATCGCTTACGGCGGCACGCAGGACAACGGCACGCAGCGTTACAGCGGCAATGAGACGTGGCGTGAGATTTTCGGCGGCGACGGCGGCACGACCATTGTTGACTTCAGCAATCCGACGACGGTCTTCACGACTTATATTTACGGCAACATGGCCCGCTCGTCTGATTCCGGCAACAACTGGGTGGCGGCGACGGGCGGCATTCCGATCAGCGATGGCCGCGTTGATACGCGCGTCGGTTTCTATGCGCCCTTCACGATGGACCCGTCAAATTCGCAGCGGCTCGCCTTCGGCAGTTATCGCGTGTGGTACACGACGAGCAGCGGCGACAACTGGACGAACATCAGCGGCGATCTGGGTGGCGGCGGCCTCATCTCAGCCATCACGATTGCCGCGAATGGTTCGCGCATCTGGGTTGGCACGAGCGACGCGCGCGTGTGGCGCGGCGATTTTTCAGGCGGTTCGTGGAACTGGACGAATCTCAACAAGGCTCCGCTGCCGGGCCGTTACGTGACGCGCATCGCCGCGCATCCGAGCGATGTGCAGACCGCTTACGTTTCGTTCTCAGGCTTCGATACCGATCACGTTTTCAGAACGACTGACGGTGGCGCAACGTGGACGAGCGCGAGCGCGGGGCTGCCCAACATCCCGGTCAACGTCGTGCTGGTTGATCCGAACAATGCCAGCACGGTTTATGCGGGCACTGATCTCGGCGTTTATCGCTCGACCGATCAGGGGCAGAGCTGGGCGCTGTACGGCACGAACCTGCCGAACGTGGCCATCTTTGACATGGCTGTAAACAAAATCTCCGGCGCGCTGCGCGTGGCCACGCACGGGCGCGGGATGTGGGTAATTCAGACCGGCGGCGAGCAGGGCTTCACGATCTTCAATGACGGCGGCAGCCCGCTGCGCATCACCGGCATCACGAAGCAGAACAATTCGGCCTGGCTCGCGTTCACGCCGCCCGCGCCGATTCCGTTCGACATCGCGCCCGGCTCTTCCGTCAGGGTGCGCGTCAGCGTCAATGCGACAGGACTGAGTGCCGGAAACTATGCTGACCGTCTGCTTGTGACCTCGAACGACACGCCGCGCAGTCCTTATCCTGACGGCGTGTATGTGAACCTGACCATCTTCGGCAACACCGGCTGCCAGTACGCGATCAGCCCGACCAGCCAGACCATCAATGCAAGCGGCGGCAGTGGCAGTGTGAATGTGACAGCGCCGGGCGGCTGTGCGTGGACGGCGGCAAGCAATGATGCGTGGATCACCGTTACTTCGGGCGCAAGCGGCAATGGCAACGGCACACTCAACTTCTCAGTCGCGGCCAATCCCGGCAGTCAGCGCACCGGCACGATCACGATTGCCGGAGAGACTTTCACCATCACACAGACGGGCGGCAGCAACTGTACCTTCAACGTGGCTCCGACCTCGCAGTCTTTCGGGGCGAGCGGCGGCACTGGCAGCATCGGCGTGACGACGCAGAGCGGTTGTAACTGGGCAGCGTTGAGCAACGCCGCGTGGATTACGATCACCGCCGGGGCCAGCGGCACAAGCAACGGGCAGGTCAGTTACGTTGTGGCCGCCAACAACAGCGCGAACTCGCGCACCGGAACAATGACTGTGGCCGGGCAGACTGTGACCATCACACAGACAGGCGGCAGCAGTTGCACCTTTGCGCTTTCTCCGACCGCGCAGTCATTCACTGATCAGGGCGGCAGCGGCAGCGTGACGGTTCTCACTCAGAGCGACTGCCGCTGGACGGCGGTCAGCAATGTTCCCTGGGTGACGATCATCGGAGGCAGCAACGGCAGCGGCGGCGGCACGGTGAGTTATGTTGTCGCCAATAACATCAGCGGTCAGGCCCGCGTCGGCACGCTCACCATCGCCGGGCTTTCGTTCACCATCACGCAGAGCGCCACCGGCGGCGGCTGCATCATTATCCCGATCAGCATCGGCCAGACGGTGAACGGCGCGCTGACGACGAGTGACTGCTGGTCACCGATTGATGGCGAGCCGTTTTATGCCGACCGCTATTCCTTCTACGCGGCAGCCGGGCAGCAGGTGGCGATCCTGCTGACCTCGCCCGACTTTGACTCTTTCCTTTACCTCATCGCGCCTGACGGAGAACTGATTGCCGCTGACGATGACGGCGGCGGCGGGCTGAATTCCCGCATCCCTGAAAACACAGGCTACTTCACGCTGCCGATGAGCGGAACTTACATCATCGAGGTCGGTACTGCCTTTGACAGCCAGACCGGCAATTACACGCTGAGTCTGACCGCGCCGGGCGGCTGCACCTTCGCGCTTGCACCCGACAGCAGATCGTTCGGCAGCGGCGGCGGCACTGACAGCGTGAGCATCAATACGCAAAGCGGCTGCATCTGGACGGCGACGAGCAATGTGCCATGGGTCGTCATTACTTCAGGCAGCAGCGGTCAGGGAAGCGGCACAGTCGGTTACGCCGTGTCTGCCAACAACACCGCGACCGCGCGCACCGGAACGCTGACGATTGCCGGGCAGACCTTTACGATCACGCAATCGGGCGGCAGCAGTTGCACCTTCACACTGTCACCGGCCTCGCAGTCATTCGGGGCGAGCGGCGGCACAAACAGCGTGAACGTGACAACGCAGAGCGGCTGCAACTGGACAGCATTGAGCAATGCCGCGTGGATCACCGTCACTTCGGGCGGCAGCGGCGGCAGCAGCGGAACGGTGGGTTATTCGGTCGCAGCCAATAACGGCGGGCCGCGTACCGGCACGATCACGATTGCCGGGCAGATCTTCAACGTCAGTCAGGACGGAAGCAGCAACTGCACCTTCTCGATTTCACCGACGAGCAAATCATTCGGCGCTGGTGGCGGCAATGACAGCGTGAATGTCACCGCGCCGGGCGGTTGTGTCTGGACGGCGACGAGCAACGTCGCGTGGATTACGCTGGCGATTGGCAGCAGCACCGGCAGCGGCAACGGCTCAGTCAGCTTCACCGTCGCGGCCAACCCCGGAAATGCGCGCACCGGCACAATCACGATTGCCGGACTGACCTTCACGGTCAATCAGTCCGGCACTTCGGGAGCCTGCCCGACCGTGAGCGGCATCAGTCCGTCCAGCGGGCCGGTCGGTTCGAGCGTTGTCATCACGGGCACAAATCTGACAGGTGTGACGGTGAAATTTGGCGGTAACGTCACCGCAATCATCAACGGCGGCAGCGATACGAGCCTGACGGTGACGGTGCCTGCGGGAGCGATCACCGGCCCGCTCACAATCAGCAAAGCCGGTTGCAACGACGTGCAGACCAGCACCTTCACGGTCACTGCTGATGCCAGTTGCCTCACGCCGCCTTCAGGCGTGATGGGCTGGTGGCCGGGCGATGGCAATACCAGTGACCTGACCGGGGCGCACAACGGCACGCTGAAGAACGGCGCGACTTATGCCGCAGGGTTTGTCTCGCAGGCATTCCAACTGGACGGGGTAGATGATTACGTTGATCTGGGCGGGTTTGCGCCTGGCAGTCAGTGGACGCTGGAAGCCTGGGTCAAACCTTCATCAGTGCCAGCGGGACGCCGGGCCATTCTGGGCGGCGTCAATAACTGCGCCGACTGGGCGCTGGTTTTGCAGGATGGCCGGTTCGGACTGGCGATCAAACCTGCTTCCGGCGCGTGTACCGATACGCTGACATCAGGCGTGGCGGCGGTTGCGGGCGCGTGGTATCACCTGGTCGGAACCTCTGACGGGACGACGGCGCGCATTTACGTCAACGGCGAATTGAAAGGCTCGGCGCAGGTGGCATCGGGTTACACCGGCGCGACCTCCGGCACTTACATCGGCGGCGACAGTTGCTGCACCGAATTCTTCCCCGGCCTGATTGACGAAGCGACCATTTACAACCGCGCGCTTTCGGGCACTGAGGCGCAGGCAATTTACAACGTCGGCAGCGCGGGCAAGTGCCGCACGGTTTCACCCTGCCCGACGGTGAGCGGCATCAATCCGACGAGCGGCGCAATCGGCAGCACCGTGACCATTACGGGCGCGAATTTCACCAGCGTCAGCGCCGTGAAGTTTGCCAACAATGTCACAGCGCAGTTCACCATCAACAGTGACACGCAGATCACCGCGACTGTTCCGGCAGGCGCTGTGACCGGGCCGATCACGATCAGCAAGGCAGGTTGCAATGACGTGCAGACCGGAACCTTCACCGTCACTGTGACGCCTGCCTGTCCGACCGTGAGCGGCATCAACCCTGCGAGCGGTGCGGTCGGCAGCAGCGTTACAATCAACGGCACGAATCTGACGGGCGTGACAGTGAAGTTTGCCAGCAACGTTGCCGCGACCATTACCGCGAGCAGTGACACGAGCCTGACGGTGACGGTGCCGAACGGCGCAGTGACCGGGCCGATCACGATCAGCAAAGCCGGTTGCAATGATGTGCAGACCAGCACCTTCACCGTCACCACCGGCCCGTGCATTACCGTTTCGATTTCCGGCACGCTCACGGGCAGTTCGGGCAGCGGCGTGACGATTCCGGTGATGGCGTCTGACACGACCGGTCAGGGCGCGCTGTCTTACGATTTCACGCTCACCTACGACCCGGCGGTGTTGCGCCTGCAAAGCACGCCGTTCGACAGGACAGGTACGCTCAGCAGCGCGATGACCATTACCACAAATACCGGCACGCCGGGGCAACTGAGGCTTTCGGCCTTCGGCACCAGCCCGCTCACAGGCGGCGGGACGCTGCTCAATCTGAAGTTCGATCTGATCGGCGCGGTTTCGACGTGCAGCAACCTGACGTGGACGAGCTTCAGATTCAATGAAGGCACGCCCTGCTCGACAACGAGCAATGGTCGCATCTGCGCTGTCGGCGGTTCAATTTCGGGGCAGGTCAGCTACTGCATCTCACCGAAGGCTGTGCCTGGCGTGCAGATGACAGCAGTCGGCACGCCGCAGATGACCGCTGTCACCAGCAGCGCGGGAACCTATCAACTGACAGGCCTGGGCGGTGGCGCTTACACGCTGACGCCCGCAAAGACCGGCGACGCGAACGGCATCACATCATTTGATGCGGCGCAGGTGGCGCAGCACGTGGTTGGCCTGATTACGCTCAGTCAGTGCCAGCAGGTGGCCGGTGACACCAGCGGTGACGGCAGCCTGTCATCATTTGATGCCGCGCTGATTGCGCAATACGTCGTCGGCATCAGCAACCCGGTGAACAAGGCCGGAACGTGGAAGTTCATCCCGCCGAACCGGAGCTATCCGTCCCTGAGCGGTGAGATGACCAGCCAGAATTTCGATGCTGTGCTGGTCGGTGATGTGTCGGGCAACTGGGCGCCGGGCGCAGCCATCGCGCCGTCGCGTCATTACACCTTCACAACTGATTCGGCGAGCGTGATTGCGCAGACCACCGTTTCGCTGCCGTCCATCACTGCCACGCCAGGCACGAATATTTCCATCCCGATCACGATTGGTGATCTGACCGGCAAAAACATCATCGCCTATGACTTCGACCTGACCTTCGATGCGAACCTGCTGCAGGCGCTCGCTGCGCCGGTTGATGCGGCAGGCACGATTTCAGCGGCGATGACCATCACGCCGAATGCGACAACGGGAAGGTTGCGCGTGTCAGCTTTCGGCACCAGCGCGCTCAGCGGCGCAGGCACGCTGCTCAGACTCAACTTCAAGGTGATCGGGTCTGATGCCTCAGGTGCGCTGACGTGGCAGAAGTTCGTCCTCAACGAGGAGACGCTCAGTCAGGGCAGTCTGACCAGCGGAACGGTCGCGGTGCTGCGCCTCGTGACTTCTGTCTCAGCGGCCAATTACGGCGGGCCTGATCTGGCGGCTGAGTCCATCATCGCGGCTTTCGGCGTCGGGCTGGCGACGCGGGTCGAGACGGCGAGCGCAGTTCCGCTGCCGACCAGTCTGGCCGGAACGACGGTGAAGGTGAAGGACAGCGCCGGGAATGAACGACTCGCGCCGCTCTTCTTCGTCTCACCGAACCAGGTCAACTATCAGCTTCCGGCGGGCACGGTCGCAGGCCAGGCGGTCATCACGATCACGAGCGGCGACGGCGCAGTGTCAGGCGGCGCGATCAGCATCATCAGTGTTGCGCCGAGCATCTTCACGGCGGATTCAAGTGGCAGCGGCCTGGCGGCGGCTTACTTCATCCGGGTGAAGCAGGATAACTCGCAGTCGCTGGAATTCATCTTCCGCTACGACCCGGCACTGAACAGGACGGTAGCGATTCCGGTCGAGTTCACCGCCGACACGCAGAAGATCGTGCTGGCGTTGTTCGGCACGGGCTGGCGCGGACGAAGTTCGCTCTCCGGTGTGAGTGTGAAGATCGGGGGCCTGGAGATGCCGGTTGAATACGCCGGGCCGCAGGGCGGTTACGTCGGACTCGATCAGATGAACGTCGAACTGCTGCGCACCCTGGCCGGACGCGGCGAAATTGACATTACCGTGACCGTGGATGGCAAGGCGGCCAGTCTGGTGAAGATCAATATGAAATGAACAGCCCGGAAGCAATGAGCGGCAGTTGATCCTGCCGCTCATTGTGTCAGCGAGGCCAGACGCTTTTTCGCTTCGATCACTTCAGGCAGATCGGCATCAGCCTCACGCCAGCATTGCAGGAACTGTTCATAAGAGGCGCGCGCCTGATCACGCGCGCCTGTGCGTTCGTAAGCCTGGCCGAGATGATAGTGCGCGAGCGGATAGTTCGGATTGATTTTCAGGATGCGTTCGTATTCGGCAATGGCTTCGTCCGTGCGTCCCAGGGCGAGATACGCCTTCGCCAGACAATCCTCAAACGAATCAATATGCCATTCAACGGCGCGATGCCGGAGGGCGGCGCGGAAATAACTGATCGCTTCTTCGGCGCGCCCCTCGTGCAGCGCCACAGTGCCGCGCTGATATTCCCACGTGCGCAGAAAACCGCGTTCGCGCAGGAAGTCATAACTGGCAGTGGTAAAGACTCCTTCGCTCAGTTTCGGCACGGCGGCCTGATCGTGTTCGCGCAGTGCGAGCGCGAGCGAATTCCATAACGATGTCGGGTTGTATTTCACTTCTTCCCTGATTGCAGCGCGGGCGCGGGCCGGATCATTCTGCGCCAGATACACCCACGCGCAGGACATAAAGCCGCGCGCTCGCTGCGAATCGTCGCGCGCAATCTGAATGTAGCGGCGAAACTGTTCGATGGCAGCGCGGTATCGCCCCTGCTGAAATCGCAGATTGCCGAGGTGAATGATGGCCACGCCGGATTCGGGATTGAGCGCGAGCGCGCGGTTCCAGGCGGCTTCAGCTTCGGCATAGCGTCCCGTCCACTGGTGAAGGAGCGCCAGCGAATCCCAGGCGTTCGGATCGTTCGGCGCAAGCTGAATGCAGCGCTGGTAAGCCGCCAGCGACTCGTCGTAACGCCCCAGGCGCATCAGCACGCCGCCGAGATGATTGTAAAGGTCTTTCCATTCGGGGTCGGTGATCAGTCCCTGCCGAATGACCTGCAATGCTTCTTCATTGCGATCCTGCGTTTGCAGCACATAATTCAGGCGCAGGTACGCTTCGGTTTCCATCGGATAGCGCGTAATCAGATCACGATAAACCTCGATGGCGCGGGCCGGATCGCGGGCCGCCGTCGCCTGCCACGCCGTAATGAACAGCTTGTCCTTTTCGCTCAGCCGGTCAGCAAGCGACAGGGCTTTTTCCAGATACGGCCCGGCCTTTTCGCCCTGTCCCATCCTGACCGCATAAACATAACCGATGCGCGCGTGCGCGAGCGCAAACTGCGGGTCGAGCGCGAGGGCTTTTTCAAGCAGCGCGATGGCTTCGTGAAACTGAAACATCTGCGCCTGTTCGAGTGCGAGCGAATAATAACGGTACGCATCCAGATTACTGGTCATCACCGCCGCCAGCCCGCGCTGCGCATCAGCTTCGGCCAGCGTCGCGCCCAGGTGCGTGGCCAGTCTGAGCGAGAGCAGATCAATCTGTGTGAGGATTTGTGCGGGCGTATCGGCAATCAGCGATTCGGCGGCCTGCAACTGTCCGGTCTTTGCATCGTGCAGCGTGACATCAATCCGCACCTTGTCGCCCAGCCGCGCAAACCCGCCAAGGATCATCATCTCGGCCTGCGCGCGGCGGGCGATTTCCATGCCGTCTTCAAGCCTGACCGGCGCCGCATTCGGCTGTCCGCTGTGGCTGAGCAGCGCGGCCAGTTGCTGGCGGCTGAGCAGGGTCAGGCGCTGCGAACGCGAAAGACTGACGATCAGCATGTCGGCGAGGCCTTCACGCAGCCAGTCCAGTTCACGGTCATTGGCGCGATTTTCAAAATACATTACAGCGACGGGCCTTTTGCCCGGCACACGCGGCAGCGTCACGCTGGCGGTTACGTGTTCGCCCGTGCGCCGCAACACCAGCCAGCCTGCCGTCAGAATGGCAATCAGGCCAAGCGCCGCCAGAACAACGACGCGGCGACGCGGCGACGCAGCGACACGGCGAAAGAGTGACGCGGCGACGCTGAGAGGTCGTGACACGGCAACATTGCGACCCGGAAGTTTTTTCTCAGCGTTGTTCCATCGCCCGGTTCCGGAGTCTTCCCGGCCTTCCATCGCCGCATCCGTGATCTGTTCGACCTGAACGGTCGTGACTTCCTCGATTTCGACGAGCGCGGCTGCGGGGGCTGGCGCGGGATGCAGTTCGCTGACCGGGGCGATGAAACGATAGCCGACCTTGGGAGTGGTGCGAATGAAGCGGGGCTGGCGTGAGTTGTCACCAAAAGCCTTGCGCAGTTCGACGATGATCTGCACCAGCGCATCGTCGGTGACTGCCGCGCCGTCCCAGATGTTCTGCATCAGCTCTTCTCTGGTGACGAGTCGCTCGCGGTGTTCGAGCAGGTAAAGCAGCACCTGAAAACTTTTCTGCCGCAGCAGATACTCCTCGCCATCCTGCCGCACACACCTGCGCGCCGGATCAACCTCAAAATTCCCAATCAGATAAACAGGCTGGCCGGGCAACTGCATCGCCACCTCCCGGTGAAATATCGGAAGAATTTCGTGCTTTTGTCGTTACTTTCCCCGTCGCTGGTGAGAAAGAGAACAATCAGCATACCGGAGACAAAAAGTTTCAGACGGTGCCGGGAGTATAGCACGCCCGGCAGGAGACCTTCGATGAGAGAAATTCGCCGCATCACGATTACGACCACGCGCCGCCTGCGCGCGTCCGTCATTCGCGCCGTCTGCCCGGTCTGCGCCTGTGAGGTGACAACGCTTTCAGCACGCGAGGCCGCCGTCGCGCTCGAAGTGGACAGCGGGCAACTGGCCGGACTGATGGCTGCCGGGCGCATTCACGCGATTCCGCTGGTGAGCGGCGGCTGGCGGGTTTGCCTTGATTCGCTGTTTGGCTGAGGCGGTGAATTGTCTTTCGCCGCGTGCAATGAGCTTTCCCCCCCTGAACTGGTGCGCCGTCACTACAGCCGGCAGCAGGCGCGCGCACCAGTTCGTCTGGTTCACTGACCTGAGACTGAAAGGGCTGTATGAAATTGCTCCGCTCCGTCTGTGTGTTCGTGGTCTTGTGGTTCATCCTCAGCACGCCTGCCTCGCAGCCTGTCACGCGCTCCGGCCAGCAATCGCCGTCACACAATGCCGGGACGACTTTCGGACTGTTGCCGCCTGACGCCGGAACGCGCGCGCGTCTCAGTGAAAATTACGGCCAGCTTCCGCTCAGCTTTGAAGCCGGTCAGGGGCAGGCCGACAGCGCCGCGCAGTTTCTCGCGCGTGGCAGCGGCTATCAGCTTTCACTGACGGCCACAACCGCAGTGCTGCACTTGCGGAAGGTGAAACGCGGAACGCCAGCAAACGCCATCGTCAGCATGAAACTGGTGGGCGCGAATCCAGCCGCGCCAGCCTCAGGGCGCGAGGAATTGCCGGGGAAGAGTCATTACTTCCTGGGCAATGAACCGGCCCGCTGGCGCACGAACGTTTCACGTTACGCGAAGGTTGAATACCGGAACGTCTGGCCCGGCGTGAATCTGGTTTATTACGGCAACCAGCGGCAACTGGAATATGACTTCGTTGTGGCTGCGGGCGCTGATCCGCGTGTCATCCGTCTCGCTTTTGAAAACGCGGACGAAATAAAAACCGATCCGCAGGGCAGACTGGTGCTGCGGGTCGGCGACGGCGCTGTGACGATGCAGAAACCATTCATCTGGCAGGAAGTGAACGGCGCGCGCGCGGAGGTGGCGGGCGGCTTTGTGCTTGAAGGAACGCAGGCCCGCTTTGCGCTGGGCCGGTATGATGACAGCAAACCGCTGATCGTTGATCCGGTGCTGAGTTATTCAACTTACCTGGGTGGGCTGGATGATGACGTGCCTTCGGCGATTGGCGTTGACGGCGCGGGCAATGTTTATGTGGCGGGCACCACGCTTTCGACCAATTTCCCTGTGGTCGGCCCCGTGCAGCCGGTGAATCGTGGCAATCAGGATGTGTTCGTGACGAAGCTGAACGCGAGCGGGTCGGCCATTCTCTATTCAACCTACCTGGGCGGCAGCGCGGATGAAGGCGAGGTGAGCCTGGCCGTGGATGGCGCAGGCAATGCCTTTCTCACGGGCCTGACCAGATCAGCGAATTTTCCGGTGGCCAGTCCTTTTCAGGCGGCTTCACGCGGCAACGACGAGGCCTTTGTGACGAAGCTGAATCCGGCGGGTTCGGCGCTGGTTTATTCAACCTATCTGGGCGGCACCGGCTTTGACACAGGGCGGGGCATTGCGGTTGACGCGGCTGGCAATGCTTATGTCACCGGAGGCGCCGGGCCGGGTTTCCCGACAACGGCGGGTTCTTTCCAGTCCGCGTGGCCGGGCGCTTCCAATTCGTTCATCACCAAATTCAATCCGGCAGGCTCGGCGCTGGTTTATTCCACCTATCTCGGCGGCAGCGACACTGACGACGCGGCGGATATTGCGCTTGACGCTGCCGGAAATGCGTATGTGGCCGGTGACACTTCCTCGCGCAATTTCCCGACTCGCAACCCGGTGCAGGCGACTTACAGCGGTGGCCGCGATGGTTTTGTCTCGAAGCTGAATGCCGACGGTTCCGCGCTGGTCTGGTCAACTTATCTGGGCGGCTCGCGCGGCGAAGATGAATTGAGCATTGCGGTTGATGCGGCTGGCAGTGCCGTCGTCACCGGCGAAACGTTCTCAGCGAACTTTCCCCTGAAAAATCCGTTGCAGCCAGCCATCGGCAGCGGCACTGACGCATTTGTGACGAAATTCGATACGGCAGGCGCGCTGGCCTGGTCAACTTATCTCGGCGGCAGCAACAGCGGTTTCAATGACAGCGATGCCGGGCGCGGCATTGCGATTGACGCGGCGGGCAATGTTTATGTGACGGGTTACACGACCTCGCCGAATTTTCCGGTGGCGAATCCGTTGCAGGGCACGAACAACGGCGGTGGCGAGGCCTTCATCACGAAATTCAATCCGGCAGGTTCGGCGCTCACTTTTTCCACCTTTCTTGGCGGCAGCGGTTATGACAACGGGCGGGCCATTGCGCTGGACGCGGCGGGCAATATTTACGTGACGGGGCAGACGCGCTCAACCAACTTTCCGACCAGAAACCCCGTGCAACCGACCCTCGCCAGCAGCGCGACGTATGACGCATTCATCGTCAGAATCGGTGACGATCCGATCTGCCCGACTGCGCCGGAAGCGGTCGCCGCCGATTCTGACAAACTCGCGCTCAGCAATGTCCTGCCGCCGGATGGCAGCGTCGTGTCGGGCGCAAGTCTGAAAATCGGCGGCTTGAAAGGCACGGTGACGTGGCTGCTGCAAAGCCAGAACGATGCGACGCTCGTCGTGCGGCTTTTTGATCAGGACGGCAACACGCGCGGCGATGCGGGTTCGATGACGGTAACGAAATCCACGCAATGCCCGCCGAAGGAATCGGCGCAGGATTTCGTCTTTGATCGCAGCCAGCTTGACCTGACGCCGCTTAATGGCGTTCCTGTCACCAGCCTGACACTTTCAGCCATTATGAGCGGACGCAACGGCGGCCTCATCAAACGCGCCGATGTCAGTTATCGCGTCATCCCCGATGTCATCGCCTTTGACGGCACGCCGAAAATCAACGGGCAGGACGCGCCCGATGGCAGCCGCCTGCCGTCGAATGGAACGATCAATTTCACCAGCGCCATCAAATATCACCTGACCAGTGACGTGACGGGCAAAATCAGGTTGCAGGCTTTCAATGCCAGCGGCGGCGGAGAGCTTGCCAGCAAAGACCTCAGCCCGGCAGTTGCGGCAACGGCGCAGCCCACAAGCTGGAACACGCCGCTCGATTTTCAATTCACCGTGCCGCCGAACGTGAATGAAGTCAGCATTGTCGCCTCGCTGCTGACGGAAAGCGGCGCGGTGCTCAAAAGCTCGACGCCGTTGTTTTATCGCAACAAAATACACATCCTGCCGGGAGCGCAACCACAGGGCGGAACCTTTCTTCCCCTCGAAGGCGGCGATCACATTCTTGCCGGAACCCGGATTGACGACCTGATCGGCGGCGGCCTGGCACTCAAGGTCACAGACGCCTTGCCGGACAATCTTCGCGGCAGCAGGTTCATCGTGCTGCTGGCGCAACGTTTCAATGACGGGAAACTGGTGCGCGGCCCTGCCACCGTGAATTTTGTCGAGGAGGATGAGTTCCCGAAGCCTTCGTTTCGGCTGAGCATCGGGGGGATGATTCCTGAAGATGTGGACAAATGGGAATTTCAGTTGCTGATTCTCCCGCCGAACAACGCTCCGCAGATCGAAACCGAAATCCATGCGCTCCTGATTGATCGCATTCACATTGTCTCCGTCACCCCGGCCACCGACAGTCGGCTGGCGGCAGGCACGAAGCAGGAGTTTGTCTTTCGCGTTGCTTACAATACGACGCCGCCCAGAACCATCAGCGCAGAGGTCACGTCTGTCCTGGCGGTCGTCGGGCAGCGGGCAGAGATCAAAGAGTTCAGCAACGGAATAAAAGCGGCAGGAGCCAGCGACAGTACCGGCGAAGAGTTCAGGTTCACCTTTGACCTTCCACCGGATCTGATCGAATTGCGGGTAGCTTTTTTCTTCACGAACAGCCTGCAGGGCAAACCCGCAGCCTGGGTGAAATTTGACCGTCCTGCCTTCCGGTTCAATGCCGAGGAACGGCAGTTTATCAAGGGCCTCGGCGTGGACGTGGAGACCGTTGAAAACAAAATCAATCGCCTGATTGCGCAGGGGCGCAGCGCCCAGGATGCGAAGACGACCGTCGTCGAAGGGCTGCTGAAATCCAGGGTGCCGCCAACAAGACCTGAAAGCGGTTTGGCGGAAGCGGCGGTGAAAACGCTGGCGGCCTCATCGCTCCTGCAGGACTTCGTCGGCCTCAAAGCGACCTGGCAGTTTGATCCGGCGATTCCCGCCGACGGCAGCTTCAGCGCCGATCTGAAGTTTTATTACCGCGCCGACGATTTGCCCGACGATCCGAATTTCAACGAGGCCGCGATGAAAGTCATCGGCTTCGATCCGGCGACCGGCAGGCTCGAAAGTTACCCGACCACACTTGACCTGAGCGCGAAAACGGCGACTGCGCGCGTCAACGAACTGATGCCGCTCTATTCCCTCGGTCTGATCGGCCCCTTTGCGCATCGCACACTGAACTTCCCGGTGCTGCGCAGCCTCGACGACTTCACGACGCGGCTGAATTTCGCCAGTTTCGGCAACGCCAGCGCCGGGCTTTCCGCGCGCGCTTTTACGCCTGCCGGAACGTCGTATGGCGGAACCGGCCTCGTCAATCCGCTGACCACCATGCTGCCTGCCGGACGTGCGTTGTCAGGTCTGGCGGGTGAAATTTTCAAATTCACTGCGCCGCTTGAGGGCGGCTGGGTACAGACGCAGGCGGATAAAAACTTCATTGCCGGATACCAGATGCTTGGCAAAGGCAAGCGCCTTGACGGGCTGAGCCTGCCCGCGCTGGCGGCGGGCACGCAGGTGCTGACCAGCGTGCAATACGACGCGACCACGACGACCGAAATTCACGTGGCGAATGTGACGCGCTTCGTGACGAATCTGACGCTCGAATTGCGCACGACAGCCGGAACGCTGGCCGGAAGCAGTGAAACGGCGCTGGCCCCGAAAGAAAAATTTGCGAATCGCGTGCAGGATATTTTTACGGCCATGCCGCAGCCTTTCACCGGTTATGTGGTGGTGCGCGGCAACACTGACCTGTCTGCCGCCGCGTTGCAGATTACTGACACTGAAATCACTGCGCTGCCCGGACAAATTGCGCTCGTGAGCAGCACGCCGACGAAACTCTGTGCGCCTTACGTGCTGACTGATCGTGAAACCATTACGACGCGGCTTGACCTGGTCAATCCGACAGCCAGGGCGGCGAACCTGACGATTCGCTTTGCGGGTGAAACGGGCGCAAATCTCGCCCCGCCCGTCAGCCTGCCATTAGCTGCCGGGCAGCAGGTGCAGCAGGATGTGGCGCAGCTTTTCGGCCTCAGTCCGGGCGATCTGACTTACGGCTCGCTGGTGATTGACAGCAGCATCAGCGGCGTCGTCGGCAGTCTGAGTTATTACGACCCGGCAGGGTTTTTCAAATTCCGGGCCGCGCTGCCGCTGCTGAGTGAAGCCGCAAAGAACTTCGTCTTTGCGCATCTGGACAATGGCGAATCGGCTTTTACCGATGTCGGAATTTTCAATCCCGGCGCACAGGCGGCGCGCGTTGACGTGCGGGTGCTGCGTGCCGATGGCACCGAAACCGGCAGGGCAACGGTCGCGGTTCCTGCGGGAGCGCATTACTCAAACCTGCTCGATACCATCATCGAAGCTTCGTTTGGTCAGGTGGGAGGTTCCTTCACGCTCAGTTCCGATCAGCCCATCGTGGCTGCCGCTGCGTTCGGGCCGCTTGACGGAGAAACATTGTCGGCGCTGCCGGGCCAGGCCTTCGACCCGTCAAACTTCGCGCGCGCGAACACCAGCGTTTCAGCCGCCAGTTATCAGGGCGCGGGACTCGCTGCCGATTCAATTGTCGCCGCGTTCGGCACTGAACTGGCGACGAATGTCGCCGCCGCGAGCAGCCTGCCGCTGCCCACGACGCTGGCAGGCACCACCGTGCGCGTGCGCGACAGCGCGTGCGCTGATCGTTTTGCGCCGCTCTTTTTTGTCGCACCGCAGCAGGTCAATTATCAGCTTCCGCCCGGCACCGCGACCGGAACGGCAACCGTGACAATTACGAGCGGCGCAGGCGCGACCTCAACCGGAACCGTGCAGATTACCAGCGTGGCAGCCGGATTGTTCGCCGCCAACAGCGACGGGCAGGGGCCGCCTGCCGGATACGCGGTGCGCGTCAAAGCCGATGGCACGCAACTCAACGAAGCTTTCACACGCTTTGATCCGGCGCAGAACAAATTCGTGCTGACTCCGCTCGACCTGGGGCCGGGCGGGGAACAGGTCGTGCTGGTGCTGTTCGGAACAGGCTTCCGCGCGGTCAGTTCAGTGTCGGCAGTGAGCGTGAAAATCGGCGGCGTCAATGCCGAAGTCCTGTACGCGGGAGCGCAGGGCGGCTTTGTCGGACTGGATCAGCTCAACCTGCTGGTGCCGCGTGCGCTGATCGGGCGCGGCGAAGCTGAACTGGTCCTGACGGTGGATGGCAGGCCTGCCAACACCGTGAAGGTTCATTTCAAATAAAAATGCGCTGTCTGGCGACGCTTGACGCGATGCAGCGGCTGAATCATTCTGCCTGTCATCAGGGACAACGCTATGATGACACTCTCAATGATTACGCCTCGCACCAGACACCTGCGCCTGGCCATCGTCCTGCTGCTGACAATCATTGCGCTGCTGGCAGGGCTGACAATTCACCGCGTCACCGCACAGGCAGTCATCCCCATCCACACGATTCAGGGCAGCGGCACGGTTTCGCCGCTGCTTGATCAGACGGTCACGACCGTCGGCATCGTGACTGCCGTGCGTCCGGGTTCGAGCGGCGGGTTCTTTTTGCAGGCGCCGGAGAGCAATGCTGATGCTGACCCGAATACTTCAGAAGCGATCTTTGTCTTTACCGGCTCGCTGCTGCCCGCCAGCGCGGTCGTGGGCAATCAGTTGCAGGTTACCGGAGTCGTGAAGGAATTCCGGGCTGCGGCTGACGGGGTCGGGCCGACGCTGACCGAACTCGCTGCGCCGCTGACCATCGTCTTCACTTCTTCGTCAGGAAACCCGCTCCCTGCGCCGGTGATCATTTCAGCCTCTGATACCAGTCCCGCAGGCGTCCTCGAACAGCTTGAACGTTATGAAGGCATGCGCGTGAATGTGGCCGCCCTGCGCGTGGTTGCGCCGACTGACGGCAACATCAGCGAAGCGAATGCGACCTCGACTTCGAACGGAATTTTCTTTGGCGTGCCGGATGGCCTGGCGCGACCGTTTCGTGAACCGGGCATTGAAGCGCCTGCGTCGCCGCCCGCAGGCGCGCCGTGTTGTGTGCCGGTTTTCGATGCGAACCCGGAACGGCTGCGCGTGGACAGTGATGCCTTAAGCGGCACCACCGCAATTGAAGTGACCGCAGGCGCACTGGTCACCAACCTGTCGGGCGTGCTGGATTACGGTTCGCGCAACTGGACGATTCTGATTGACCCGCCTGCGGTCTCGCCTGCGCCGATTGTCTCCGGCAACGTTACTGCCGCGCCTGTGACTGCGCCTGCCGCCGATGAATTCACCGTTGCCTCGTTCAATATGGAGCGGTTTTTTGACACGGTGAATGACCCGACCATCAGCGATGCGGTGCTGACGCAGACGGCTTTCAATAATCGCCTGAACAAGGCTTCGCTGGCTGTGCGCAACGTCATGCGCGCACCTGACATCATCGGCGTTGAGGAAGTTGAGAACCTGACCACGCTTCAGGCGATTGCCACGAAAATCAATAATGACGCGGTTGCCAGCGGTGCGACGAATCCGAATTACCAGGCTTATCTGGTCGAAGGCAACGATCCGGGCGGGATTGACGCTGGTTTTCTGGTGAAAGGTTCACGAGTGAACGTCGTTGAGGTGACTCAGGCAGGAAAGGACGCGACTTACATCAACCCGAACAACAATCAGCCGGAACTGCTCAACGACCGCCCGCCGCTCGTGCTGCGCGCCACGATCAACTCTCCTGTCGGCTCACCGCTGGCCGTCACTGTCATTGTCAATCACCTGCGTTCGCTGAGCGGCATTGATGACGCGACGGACGGCAATCGCGTGCGCACCAAACGCCGCGCACAGGCTGAATATCTGGCGAATCTGATTCAGACGCGGCAGACGGCCAATCCCGCTGAGCGCATCATTGTCGTCGGTGATTTCAATGCCTATCAGTTCAGCGATGGTTACGTTGATGTCCTCGGCACAATCAAAGGCACGCCGACAGCGGCAAACAATGTCGTGCTCGCGAGCAGCGATCTGGTCAATCCTGATCTGACCGATCTGGTCGAAACGATTCCGGCGGCGCAGCAGTATTCTTACAGCTTCAACGGCAGCGCGCAGGTGCTTGATCACATTCTGATCACGGCGAATCTGCTGCCGCGCGTGCGGCGGTTTGAGTATGCGCGCAATGATGCCGACTTTCCTGAAACGTATCGCAACGACCCGAACCGGCCCGAACGCATTTCAGATCACGACCTGCCGGTTGCGGCTTTTGCCTTCACCGGCCCGGCCACCAGCGTTTCGGCGGCCAGCTACAACGGTGCGCGACTCGCGCCCGAATCAATTGCCGCGCTCTTTGGCGCGGGCCTGTCCGCAGGCACTGAAGCTGCCGCCTCAGTGCCGCTGCCGACGACGCTGGCCGGAACGAACGTGAAGGTCAGAGACAGCGCGGGCGTCGAACGCCTGGCTCCGCTCTTTTTCGTTTCGCCAGGTCAGATCAACTATCAGATTCCGGCAGGCACAGCGAACGGCGCGGCGTTCGTCACGGTCAGCAGCAGCGATGGCGCGCTGGCCACCGGCCCGATTGAAATTGCCAGTGTTGCGCCCGGAGTGTTTGCCGCCAATGCCGACGGGCAGGGAATTGCGGCGGCGCTGGTGTTGCGCATCAAAGCCGATGGCACGCAGCTTTACGAAGCCGCCACCAGATTCGACCCGGCGCAGAACAAAGTCGTCGCCGTGCCGATTGATCCCGGCCCGCCGACTGATCAGGTTTATCTGTTATTGTTCGGCACCGGCTGGCGCAACCGCAGCGGATTACCGGGTGTAACAGTGACGACTGGCGGCGTGAATGCGCTGACCGATTACGCCGGGCCGCAGGGAGACTTTATCGGCCTCGATCAGATGAATGTGCTGCTGCCGCGCACGCTCGCCGGACGCGGCGAAGTTGAGGTGACAGTAAAGGTGGACGGCCAGGCGGCAAATCCGCTGAAGGTAAGTATCAAATAAAATCAGAACAACAGCGTCAGGACAGAGAGTCGCGGTGGAACCGGGCCGCACCCTCGTAGTAACGAATTTATTCGTTTGGCCCTGAATAATCGCTGCATCGAAGCAGAACGAATAAATTCGTTACTACGAGGGTGCGGCCCGGTTCCACCGCGACTCCTGTGTTTCAGGCTGTTGGGTTGATGAAGTGGCTGCTATTCCACTTCGTAAAGTTTGACTGGTTTGTCCTGCAAATAAAGATCAAACCAGTTCAGGATGTGCTGCAACCGTTCGATGCGGTGCCAGGGCGCGCCGGAACGTGACAGTTCGTGCGATTCGTTCGGGAAGCGCACCATCACGGTCGGAATCTTCCGGTACTTCAGCGCGCGGAACATCACTTCGCCGCCGTCTGCCGGAGGCGTGCGGTAATCAACCTCGCCTTCAATAAACATCATCGGCGTGGTGACGTTTTTGATGTAAGTGATCGGTGAACGTTTGACGAAATCATCCGGGTCTTCCCACGGTGCGGCGCGAAACCACGTCGGCGTGAAGAGCGTGAAATCAGCCGTGTACCAGAACCCGGCCCAGTCAGCGATTGAACGCTGCGAGACTGCCGCCGCAAACCGCTGCGTGTGGCCGACAGTCCAGTTGGTCAGCACGCCGCCGCCGCTGCCGCCCGTCACGCCCATCTTCTTTTCATCAACGTAGCCGCGCTTCAATACCTCATCCACTCCGGCCATCAGGTCTTTGTAATCATCGCCCGGATAGTTGTACTGGATGATGTTGCCGAAATCCTGCCCGTATGAAGTCGAGCCGCGCGGGTTGGTGTAAAGCACCACGTAACCTTTCGCCGCCATCCACTGAAATTCGTGCGTGAAGGTGAAACCGTAAGCCGAATGCGGCCCGCCGTGAATCTCCAGAATGAACGGATACTTCTTTGACGGGTCAAAGTTCGGTGGCTTCTGAATCCAGCCCTGAATCTTTTTGCCGTCAAAGCTGGTGTACCAGATTTCTTCAGGATGCGTCAGATTGAGCTGTGAAAAGAGTTCTTCGTTGACGTTCGTCAACTGCTTCATCTGACCTGACGCGGTGTCGAGCAGAAACAGATCGCCAATATTGACCGAAGTCGAAATCAGCAGCGCCATCTTTGACACATCAGGCGTTGCTGAATAGGCCTGCACTTCGTGATCGCCTTTGGTCAGCGGTTCGACTTTGCCGGTCGCGGCATCAATGCGTTTGAGATTGGCGCGCCCGTGTTCGGCCACGTTGACGTAAAGGTAACGGTCGTCTTTGCTCCACAGCACGCCGCCGGGACTGCCGCCACGCGGGGCGCGCTGATCGCCGCCAATGCCGCCGCCGATGTCAAAGTCATAAGTCGCCGTCAGGTTCTTTGGCGCTGCGCCCGCTTCGTTGCTGACGACAAACAGATCAGGCTGTGTGTAGGACTGCACAGGCTTGTGCGCCACCGCGCCGCCAAAGGCGATGCGTTTGCCGTCATTGCTGAACGTGTAATCGCGCATGCCGCCATCGAAACCGAGAATCTTTTTTTCATCGCTGCCATCGGGCGCGACTGAATAAAGATCGGTGTGCGGCGGGTTGTAATAAGGCTCAGGCGTGCGATTGGCGACGAAATAAAGCCGCGCGCCATCGGGCGACCACGAGACATTGCCTTCATCAAAACTGCCTTTGGTGATCTGCTTTGGCTTCGGCATTTCGCCGGGCACTGTTGGCACGCTGACCGTCCAGATGTGCGCTTTGAATTTCGGATTGACGTAGCCGGGGCCGTTCGAGCGATAGGTCGCTTTGGTAATGACGCGCACATCGCTCGTGTGTTCGGGCGGTTTCTCCTTCACCTCGCCGCCTTCGGTCATGGCCTTGTCCTTTTTGATCTCTTCAGAAGTCATAAAGGCAATCGTTTTGCCGTCCGGCGACCATTCAAATCCGGCAGCGCCGCGCGGCATTTCGGTCAGCGCCTGCGCTTCGCCGCCATCGAAGGTGAGCAGATAAATCTGCGGCGGCTGCGGGCGGCCTTCCCGTTCAGCCGAGCGAATGAAGGCGAGCGTTTTGCCATCGGGCGACCAGCGCGGATTTGCATCGCGCGGCCCGGCGGTCAGTTGGCGCGGCGCGCCGCCTGCGGTCGGCACAATCCACAGCGCGGAATCGTAACGATCAGCCTTCTGATTCACCCACACGCGCACAAAGGCGACGCGCGAACCATCAGGCGAAATCTGCGGATCGGCGACCCAGACGAATTTGAATAAATCCATCTCGGTAATCAGCCGTTTGTCTGCGGCGCGCGAAGCCTGAAGCGGCAGACCCGGCGCAATGACCAGCAGCAATGCCAGCCAGACACTGAGACGACGTGAGATGCGATGCATGACGATGCTCCTTGTGAAGTGACGATCCTGTTTTTGAGCTAATTGAATCCTCGGTGACGGGTCAGACAACGGGCGCAGTGTAGCATTCAGGGCCGGGCTTCGTTAAGCGGGCGGCTGGAAAGACAGCCGGAGAAATGACAGGCAGTGAGGGTTACAGAAATTTCTCGATCATTATCTCGTCAATATATCTGCCATTGATGCGAGCCTGTCGCGTGGCCGTGCCGATCACGCGAAAGCCATGGCTGAGATAAGTTTTCAAGGCTGCCGGATTATCGCCGCGCACGTAAGTAAACAGCTTCTCAAATCCGTTTCGGCGCGCAGCGGCAAACGACGCGGCGAACAGATGACTGGCAATACCCTGCCTGCGCTGCGCCAGATCAACATAAGTTCCGATGACGCCAACATGATCAAAGGCTGAAGTCCACGTCGCCAGCGGTTCGATGCTCTGAAAACCGACAAGCCGCTGATCGGTCGCATTGACGGCGACCTGAAAAACGCCGCGTGCCGGAAAATTCAGGATGTATTCACGCTCCTCTTCGACCGTGAACGGATCAATAAAGACGGAATATAAGCCGGATTCGATAATCGGATTGAAGATGCTGACAATGGCGGCGGCATCGTCGGGCTGAACTGCGCGCACCAGAATTTCCATCATCAGCATCCTCCCGCAATCAGCAGCCATTGTCAGCTTATGGCTGCGCTTTGAACTGACGGCTCTGCCCGGTCTCAGCGGCGTGATCGCTGGCGGCGCGATAACCGTCACGCGCACGCACGATCAGGCCGGGCTGTGTGGTCTGCACTTTGACGCGGCGGTAAGAACCATCGCGCCGCGTGTTGGTCGGATAATAACTGAGCGTGTACTGATGGCGCAGTTCTTCGGCAATCTGCGAAAACGCCTGCGACAGATTGCTGAGCGTTTCAGCGTGATAGAGCCGCGCCCCGCTGCGTTCGGCCAGATCGCGCAGGTACTGCGCGGCGCGGGCGTAATCGGCAGGCGACGTGCCACGCGGCCCCTGATAATTCATCATTGAATCCAGTGGCCACCGCCTGCCACGACCGCCGCCCGGAAAGCGCGGAAAACGCGGGCCGGGCCACATAATCGGCGGATCATTGCGCCTGCGCCGCCAGACCGGATCAGCCACGCTGCCTTCGGTGTTGTATTCAATCGGATAGACCAGCACGCCCGATTCCTCAACGCGGTCAATGGTGCTGCGGGCGCTCGCCAGGCGGCTGTCAGTGTCCACGCCGTCCGTAAACAGCACGACTGCCCTGCGTCCCGACACGCGCCTGAGCCGTTCCGTAATCACCAGGTCAACCGCATCGTAAAGCCTGGTCGAGCCGCCGGTGCGCGTGCCGTAAATCGCCCGCCTGAGCTGATTGCGATCACTGGTGAATTCAGAATCAATGTACACATCACTGTCGAACGACACGACCATCACGCGATCCTGCGGGTGCAGTTCTTCGACAAAGGCGATGGCGGCCTGCTGAATATCCTCGATTCTGAAGCGGGTGCTGCGCGAAGTGTCGAGCAGCAGCACGACATTGAACGGCGCTTCGACCGAAGCGAAATCGGCGACTTCCTGTTCGACGCCATCCTCGAAAAGCCGGAAGTCGCGCTTCGTCAGATGCGGAATGAATTTGCCATCGCGGTCAATCACGCTGACGGGAATGGTGACAAGCGTCGTGTCAATTCTGATGGTTTCGTTTTCTGAAGAAGGTTCAGCGCCGGGCACTTTCGGTTTCTGCTTGTCGGTTTGCGATGAAGCTGGCGGATTCGACTGCGCCAGGGCTGAGAGCGACATTCCGGCAAAGAACAGCAGCAGCGCAACTGCCACAACAGGCACAGGGCTTTTCATTGAGCACTCCTTACGACTGGCCAGGCAGGCGCGATCAGTTTCAGTGACCTGAAACAACAGCGTTATTCAGCCTGGAAAAGTGATGATCGGGCCGTAAGGGGAACGGCAACGCCGGGATTATAGACTGAAAAACTGCGTGTGAAAAACTGACGATCAAATATGCAGACGTGCAGTTTTTCTGAAGAGACATCATCTGCGTGCGATCACGCTGCTGATTCCTGAATCCTGGAACCTGATTCCTGATTTATGCTGAAAATCAGGAATCAGGTTCCAGGATTCAGGAATCAGCGATACCGGTCTGTTATTTCCTGACCTGAACGTTATTGCTTGAAAGCGTGGTTGACATGACGCGCTGAAGTTCTGCGGTCGCCTTGTTGTAATCGGTCAGGGCGCGCACTTCGCGGCCACGCGCGGCAATCAGCGCGTTCTGACGATCAAGCACAAAGAAGTTGGTTGACTGTCCGGCTTCGAACTTGCGCTCCTCGCTTTGCAGTTGCAGTTCGGCGTTGAGGCGCGAATTCTTTGCCGCTTCGACGCGGCGGGCGGCGGTGATGACCGCTTGCAGCGCGTTGCGAACTTCGACTTCGACCTGCTGCTGAATCTTCTGCTGCTGAGCTTCGATCTGACGACCTTCAGCGAGCGCGTGGCCGAGGTTGCCGAGCGCCGTGCGGTTGCGCAGCGGCAGATTGATGTTCAGGCCGAAACGATAAGTGCGAAATTCATTCTTGAACAGATTGCCGAGGCTTTGCCAGTACCCGCCAATGAATGAATCAGAAATCGCGCTGCTCGTTGCGCCCTGCAGCGGCGGCAGCCCGGCTTTGGCTGAGAGTTCATTGACGCGCACAAAAAGATCAGCAAAGACGTTGGTCTGGCCCGGTGTCTGCGGACGCTGGCTGCCCGCGAGGCCCGCCGTGCCGTAAGTCGCAAAGAAATCAACCTGGGGTTTCGTCTGATTGCGAAAGAAATCAACGTCAACCCGGTTGACATCGCCGCGCAGCCGCAACTGTTCAAGCTCCGGGCGATTCTGAAAGGCCAGTCTGACGGCGTCCTGAAGCGGCAGCATTTCGCCGCTGGAAACCTGCGGCTGTTCGACCGGTTCAAGTTCCGCATTCCACATTTCGCCGCTTGATGGTTGCAGCATCAGATTCTTGAGCGCATTTTCAGCGCGCTGCACGCCTTCGATTGCAGCTTCAAGTTCATCGGTGCGGCGTTCGACTTCGACGCGGGTTGAGATCACGTCAGCCGGTGCGAGCGTGCCCGCGTCAACGAGCCGCTGATTGCGGGCAAGCTGCGTTTTGCCGATGTCGAGCGATTCGCGTTTGATTTCGTAATCGCGGCGCGCAAAGACCAGATCCCAGTAAGCGCGCTGCACCTGCGTGATGATTTCAATGGCGCGCTGGCGAAACTGGCTGTCGGAAAGATCGAGCCGTTTTTTCGCAATCGTGATCTGGCGGCGGCCCTGATCCATCTGACGGTTGCGAAAGAGCGGCTGCGTAAAGGTCAGATTGAAATTGTTGCGGAACTGCGGATTGAGCGCATTGAACGTGTTCTGATCGGTCGCGCGATTGGTGTCATAGCTTCCCTGCACGCTCGAACCCTGCCAGGGCAGTCGCTGAAACAACGCGGTCGAATTTGAGATGCTGGTCGTAAGCGGCCCGCCCGCCAGCGTGTTGGTTTGCGGCGTATTGCGGCGTTCGTAGAAAAAGCTGCTTGTCAGCGTCGGATCGTACCAGCCCCACGCGGCGCGCAGATCGGCTTCATTCATCTGCACGTTGGCGCGTTCGATTTCGAGGTCGCGGTTGTTTTCAAGCGCCTGCGTGATGGCGTCGCGCAGCGTCAGCGAAACCTTCTGACCCGGACTGACGCCAACGCGCGGCTGTGTCGTCTGAACATTCTGCTCAGCGGTTTGAGCTGATGCCGCCTGCGCGATCAGCAGCCCCGCCAGGATTGAAGATAAAAACAGATATCTGAAGTTCTTCATGATAATTCACGTGATTTGTGTCAGCGATCAAACTGCTGTCCGTCTGAATCCTGAATCCTGCTGCCTGATTCCTGAAATTCAAAAACGATTCGGCAGCCATTACCGCCGACTTGCATTCTGTCGTTCGACCATCCACTGCGGATAAAGCACTGGCGGCGCGGTGGTGGCTGAAAGTTTTTCGAGTTCTTCAGCCGTGAGCTTCACCTCAACGGCTTTCAGATTGTCTTCGAGTTGCGACATTTTGTTGGCGCCGATGATGACCGAAGTCACGCCCGGCTGATGCAGCAGCCACGCCAGCGCGACCTGCGCGATGCTCGCGTTCTTTGCCTGCGCCACCGCATCGAGCGCGTCAACGGCGTCGTAAGCGCGGGCGTCAATCGGCGGAAAATCAAAGCCGGTGCGCCGCGCGCCTTCGGGTGAATCGGCATCGCGGCGATACTTGCCGGTCAGAAAGCCCCCTGAAAGCGGCGACCAGGGCAGCACAGCCAGGCCTTCCTCGCGGCACAGCGGCAGCAGTTCGTGTTCGAGGTCGCGCCCGACCAGCGAGTAATAAGCCTGGAGCGAAACGAATCTTTCCCATCTGCGCTCGTCCGCCATCGTCTGCGCTTTGGCAATGTGCCGCGCCGTCCAGTTTGAAAGGCCCGGATAACGCACCTTGCCCTGTCGCACCAGATCGTCAAAGGCGCGCAGCGTCTCTTCAATCGGCGTCAGCGTGTCGAAGCCGTGCGCCTGATAGAGATCAATATAATCAGTGTCGAGCCTTTTCAGACTGGCTTCGCAGGCGGCGATGATGTGTTTGCGCGACAGCCCGCGATTGTTGAAATCGCCTTCGCCCTTCCACGCCGCTTCGCTCATCGGCGCGAAAACCTTGGTGGCAATGATGACCGCATCGCGCGTGCTGCCTGAATTTTTGAGGGCGCGCCCGGTGACTTCTTCAGACTGCCCGAATGAATAAACATCCGCCGTGTCGAAGAAGTTGATGCCCGCGTCAATGGCGCGTCTGACCATTTCATCCGCGCCAGTCTGGTCAACGGTGGCGATGTTGAAAAAGCCTGCGCCAAAGGTCATTGTGCCCAGACACAGTTCCGAAACTCTCAATCCTGTACGGCCAAGCAATCGGTAGTTCATGGTTATCGTTCCCGAATAATGTGCGACAGGCTGGTGAGCTTGTCGCTGTCTTCCGCATCAGGCGTTACCGCAAGTCAGCGACAAGTTCACCAGCTTGTCGGACTCTGCGCCCGTTATTTATTCGGCGCGGCTGCGGCAGCGTTACGCGCGCTTGCAAAACTCACTCTCAGCTTTTCGGCCAGGGTCAGCGCGACACCGACCAGAATTGCTGCGCCTCCGGCAGCGATGCGCCACGTCAGCTTTTCGTTGAGCGTGAGCATGCCAATCGTGACCGCAATCCCCGGCGTGATGAGCGAAATCAGCATGACCTTTGTCGCTTCCATGCGCTTGATCAGCCAGTACAGCATGATGAACGCGAGCGTCGAACCAAACAGCGCGAGGTAGAGCAGCGCACCAAGCGCGAGCGGCGACCAGTGAAAGCTGAAGGGATTACCTTCATACGCTGCGCCAAATGCAAGCAGCGGCACAAAGCCCACCGAAGTCTGTCCCGCCGCAAAGATCGCCGGATCAATATTGCTGCCGTGCGCTCTGACCATCACGTTGCAGAACGCGACAAAGAACGCGCCGATCAGAATGGCTGCGCTGCCCGCGAGCGCCATCTTTCCTTCAACCCTGATCTGATTGGAAAAGATCAGCGCCACGCCGCCAATGCCGATTGAAAGTCCGGTCAGTTTCACGAGCGTGATCTTTTCATCCGGCAGGTGAAAGTGCGCGATCAGCAAGCCGAAGGCCGGAATAATCGCCTGAATCACTGCCGCCAGCCCTGACGAAATGTGCTGCTCGCCCCAGAACAGCAGCCCGTAATTGAGCGCGATGCCAAAAAGTCCGGTCATCAGAATCAGACCCCATTCGCCTTTGCGCTGCGGCAGGCGCGCGCGCCGCCAGGCAACGATCAGCCACAGCAGCACCGTCGCAATCAGAAACCGCGTGCCCGCAAACGTGGCTGGTGGCAGATCCCGCAAACCCAGTTTGATAAAGATCCACGTTGAACCCCAGATCAGACTGAGGATGGCAAAGACAATGATTCTCGCGTCCATTGCCAGACCTTTCACCTGAACAGGCTCAGGAAAGAGGATGTTGCCGTCGCCGCCTTGCGCCGCACCCATGCGCCCGTGCCTGACAGCCATGCTCTGATCCGGCCCCAGATGGTGGCGTTGATCAGATCGTCAAAGAGCGAATAGGCGACCGGCGTGACCAGCAGCGTGAGCAGCAGACACAGGCTCTGGCCGCCGATGATGACCACTGAAGTCGAGCGGTTGATGCCTGCGCCGGGGCCGTTGCTGACGGCGAGCGGAGCCATCCCGGCAACGAAGGCAATCGTCGTCATCAGAATCGGACGCAGACGGTCGCGGCTGGCCTGAATCAGGGCTTCGTGTCGCTCCAGACCTTTTCTGATCAGTCCGTTGGTGTGGTCAATTTGCAGGATCGAGTTCTTCTTGACCATGCCGAACAGCACCAGCAGGCCGAGCAGCGTGAACATATTCAGCGGCTGCCGCGCGACAATCAGCGAGACGAACGCAAAGGGCAGCGACAGCGGCAGCGCCAGCAGCACCGTCACCGGATGCAGGAACGATTCAAACTGCGCGGCCAGCACGATGTACATAAAAATAAACGAGAGCAGAAACGCGAGGCCGAAACCACGCGCCGTGCGCGCCGTTTCCTTGACGTTGCCGGCGGGCGCCAGGATGTATTCAGGCGGCAGGTTCAGCGATTTGAATTCCTGCGTCAGGCGTCCGGTCACGGCGCTTTGCGGCACGCCGGGTTTGACGTTGCCTGTGATTGAAACCTGCCGCTGTCGCGCGACACGCTCAATCTGCGTCGGGCCGCTCGCTTCTTCCAGTTTCACGACACTGTCAAGGCCCACGCTGCCCACGCGCTGCGAAGGCACATTGAGCTGGCTGATGCCGCTTGCGTCAGTGCGGTAATTTTCTGAAGCGCGCACGTGAACTTCGTACTGTTCGCCGCCTTCGTTGTAAGTCGAAACCTGATCGCCGCCAACGAGCAGCCGCAACGACTGCGCCACGTCGGCGATGCTCACGCCCAGGTCGGCAGCCTTCTTGCGATCAATTCGCGCGCGCAGTTCCGGCTTGCCCAGTTCAAGCGAAGTGTCAGCATCCACCGCGCCCGGAATCGCCTTCAGCCGTTTCAGAATCTCCTGCGAATACTGACCGAGCTTGTCCAGGTCAGGGCCGCGCAACTGGTAAGCGATGTCGGCGTTCATGCGTCCACCGCCGCCGATGACCGCGACAATCTGCACCGCCGAACGCAGGTCAGGATATTTCGCCATGACCTTTTCGCGCGTCATTGTCATCAGGTCGAACTGCGTCAGTTGGCGATCTTCAAGCGGCGCCATGCGCACGTAAACCTTGGCCTCGTTTGTCAGCCGCTGCTGGCTGTCGCCGATGGTCGTGATCGTGTATTTGATGCCTGGCAACTGGCGGATTTCGTTGGCGACTCTGGCGGCCAGGTCTCTGGTTGCCTGTAATGAAGTGCCTTCGGGCGCGCGGAAGGTGACTTCAAACTCGCTCTGGTCGTCCTTCGGGAAGAACTCAAAACCCATAAACCGCACCAGCAGTACCGGCGAGAACAACACAGCCAGGGCGAGCAGGGAAACCAGCAGCCGGTGATGCAGCGATTTCGTCAGCAGCCAGGTGTAACCGTGATCGAGGATGCGAAAGAACCACGATTCCTTTGACGAATGCGCCCCGGCTGTCGAATCCGAGGTCAGATCCCAGGGATCGGCCTGTTTGCGTTTCAGTTTGCTGAACATCCGCGACGAGAGCATTGGCGTCAGCGTGAAGCTGACGATCAGCGAAACCAGAATCGCAAAGGCCATCGTCAGCGCCACGCTTTTGAAAAAGCGCCCCGCGATGCTCTGCATAAATGCCACCGGCAGAAAGATGACCACGAGCGATAAAGTCGTCGCCATGACCGCCAGCCCGATTTCACGCGTGCCTTCAATCGCGGCCTCAAACGGGCGATAGCCTTTTTCCTCGATGTAGCGGAAGACGTTTTCAAGCACCACAATCGCGTCGTCAATCACGATGCCGACCGAAAGCGTCAGCCCCAGCATTGACGGGCCGTTGAGCGTGATGCCGAAATATTCCATCACCGCAAAGGTCGCAATGATCGAAGTCGGAATGGCAATCGAGGAGATGATCGTCGCGCGCAGGTTGCGCATAAACAGCCAGACCACGAGCGACGCCAGAATCGAGCCGAGAATCAGGTGTTCCTGAATCGCGTGAAACGAAGCCAGAATGAACTCTGACTGATCGCGGACGACATCGAGCGAGTATCCGGCAGGCAGCGCCTTGCGCACCTGCGCCAGCCGCTCGTTGATTGCGTTGATGACATCAACCGTGTTCGTTCCCGACTGGCGGCGGATGTTCATCAGCAGCGCCGGTTTGTCATTGAGCAGCCCGGCAGTCACTTCTTCTTCAACGCCGTCTTCGGTGTAACCGACATCCGAGATTTTGATCGGGTAGCCGTTGCGATTAGCGACTACGATGTCATTGAACTCTTCCGTTTTTTGCAGCCGTCCAAGCGTGCGCAGCGTGAGCGTGCGCGCGCCCGCTTCGACGCGCCCGCCGGGGACTTCGAGGTTCTGCGCCTGCAATGCGCGCGACACGTCGGCCACCGTCAGGTTATAGGCGCGCAGCTTGTTGCCATCGAGGTTGACGTTGACCTGTCGTTTGCGCCCGCCGAGGATGAGTACCTGGCCGACGCCGTTGACCGATTCAAGCTGTCGGCGCAGCACCTTGTCAGCATATTCGGTCATCTCGCGCACCGAGCGGTTCGACGCCACCGAAATGGTCATAATCGGTGAGGCGTCAGGATCGAGCTTTTCGACCGTCGGCAGGTCAATGTTGTTCGGCAGCAGCGGAATGATCGTGTTGATCTTGTCGCGCACGTCCTGCGCGGCGGAATCCAGATTGCGCTCCAGTTCGAAGGTGACAAAGACGAGCGACACGCCTTCGGATGAGGTCGAACGCAGTTCCTCAATGCCGCTGATCGTGTTGACGGCCTCTTCAATCTTGTCGGTGATTTCGGTTTCGACTTCCTGCGGAGCCGCGCCGGGCAGCCGCGTCGTGATCGTGACAATCGGAAATTCAACGCGCGGGAAGCGTTCGATGGTCAGTCGGTTGTACGAAAAAATTCCCAGCACCACCAGCGTCATCACCAGCATCGTGGCAAAAACCGGACGCCGCACACAAAGTTCTGCAAGTTTCTGCATAATTGTCCGTGGTTCGTTGTCAGTTGTCCGTTGTCAGTTGTTCTTCGACATCCGGCTCGGTTTTATCAATCGGGCCGATTGAACGCAGGTAAGCGTTCAGCCGGGGGCCGAGTTCTGCAATGATCGGAGTCAGTGTTTCAATCTGATCAGTAGTCAGCAGATTGCGTCTGAAAGCCCGCCTCAGCCAGTGCCGGGTTTCATTGAGAGAACCTCTGGCAATTTTGACGAAGCGGCGGTTGTCCTGAAAGCTGCCTCGTCCGCAGCCTTCCGCAATATTGGCTCCGATGCTGTCTGCTGCCGTGACGATCTGCCTGCCGACAGTGGCCTGAGCAAAATTGTCCCAGCCGCTGACAACACGCCAGATTTCATCACTCAGTTTTTCAGCAAGCTGATAAACATGCAGATTCTCAAAACCGGCACTGGCCATGAGCAATCCTTCCGCATTCGGCTTCATTTGCTGTACCAAAGGACAACTGACTATTGACTATGGACAACTGACCCTGTCTGCAGCCTGTCAAGATTGCTGGTTGCCAGCTTGTCGCCTTCCTTCACGCCTTCGGTGATTTCAATCAGGCTGCCATCGGTGACGCCGGTTTTGACGAGGTGTTCGACGGCTTTGCCATTTTCGATGACAAAGACTTTGGTCAGTCCCGCGATGCGCGCGATGGCGTTTTGCGGAACCATAATGGCCGCGCCGCGCTGCTGCAAAATAAGTTGCGATTTGGCGAACATCCCAGGGCGCAGCACATTGCCCGGATTGGCAACGGTGGCTTCAACCGTCAGGGCGCGGGTCTTTTCGTCAAGCGAGGCGCCGATGCGGGCGACTTTGCCGGTGAAGGTGCGACCGGGCAGCGCTTCAGTTGTCAGCGTCATCGTCTGGCCGACGCGCACCGCCGCCGCTGATGATTCGGGAATGTCAGCGCGCAGCCTGAGCGGATTGATGCGGACAAGCGTCACAATGCGGTTGCCGATAGCCACGTAAGCGCCGCGTGCGACGTGTTTCTCTTTGACTGCGCCGCTGATCGGTGAGCGCACGACCGTATCAGTGACGCCTTTGCGGGCGAGGTTGAGCGCGGCGCGCTGCTGTTCGACCAGCGCCAGTTGCTGATTGGCAGCATCAACCGTCGCCTGGTAACGCGCTCTGGCTGAATTGTAATTCGTGACGGCCAGATCGTACTGCGAACGCGCAATGTCGCCCTTGTCAACCAGCGCCTGCGCGCGGTCGAGATCCATCTTCGCCCAGTCGAGTTGTGATTTCGCCACTCTCACATCGGAGTTCTGTTCGACATTGAAGCCTTCGCCGTCTTTCATGCCGAGCCGCGCCATCGTCTGTTTCAAAGCGGCTTCGGCCTGTTCGACCTTCAGCTTTGCGTCGCGCTGATCAATCTGTGCGATGACCTGGCCCTGGGTGACGTAGCTGCCGAAATCAACATTGAGATTTGAAACCTCGCCGGCAATCTGTGCGCCGACGACGACTTCCTCATCGGCGGCAAGCGAGCCGACGACTTCGATGCTGCGCGGCAGTTCGCGTGAGATGGCGGCGGCAGTGCTGACTTCGACCGGCTGCGGTTTCGCTGCTTCGGCGGCAACGGCGGTGTTGTTCGGTGCGGCTGCGCCCGCTGCCTTATCTTTCGCATTCCTGCGTCCGCCGAAAAACCAGTAGCCGCCGCCAAGCAGCGCCACGAGCAGCAGGCCGATGACGATTACTCGTCCGAGGCCGCCCGCTGATCTGCTTTCACCCTTGAGCGCCTGCCCGTGCCGCGCGGCTGATGGCTGCGTCTGGTTAAGGTCTTCGATTTCGGCTGCGATGGTCGTGCTTCTTTCTTTCATGCTGTTCTCGCTGGAGAATTGATTATTGAGGCCTGCCGTGTGTTATCTGGCTTTCTTTTTGCCTGCCCGGCGGACGGGCAGAGTCGTCTCTTTCTGATCAGCAGGTTTCAGGCTGCTGAGAAACAGATCGGTGAACCGTTCAGCGGCCTGGCGGTTTGAAATATCGAGTGAACCAGCGCCGTGCTGGCGGGCATACAGAGCCTTGAGCTGGGCGTGATAAAGCACCATGCCAAAAAAGGCGCGGGCCGCTGTCAGCGGGTCAACCCGGCGGAATTCGCCTTCGGCAATGCGCTGTCTGATGTAATCCGCAATCATGCGATGTCGCCGTGATACCTGATTACGGAAAAAGATGTCACAAAGTTCATGGCCTTCGAGCGCGCTGTAAAAAATCAGCCGCATCAGCGAATCATCGCGTTCGTGATGTTCCAGAATGTGCAGCGCGATGGTTTCAAAGATGCGCCGGTCATCGCGCTGCCGGATGGCTTCATCCACGAGCGCCTCAATTGCCTGCGCCTCGTCCGAACTGGCGATCTGATCAATGATGGCCGAATACAGCTCGTGCTTGGTGGCGAAGTGCCGGAAGATAATCGCTTCATTGACGCCCGCCGCGAGCGCAATTTCACGGGTCGTCGTGCCGCGAAAGCCTTTTTGCGAAAAGAGCCTGATCGCCACATCAATGATTTGCCGCCGCCGGTCTTCGCCCGACATGCGCGTGCAGAATTTTTCCTGTGCCTGGTGATTTGCCATAGCTGGTGTCGCCTTAATCCCTGTTCGGCGCTGCTCTCTGAGTTGTAAGTAAGTACCTGCTTACCATACGGGCCGCCGGGAGCGCAAGCGACTTTTGTAAGTGCTTACTTACATCAGCCGTGAAAGCGCAGTCGCAGGCAGGCGCTGCGGTGGATTAATGCCGCGCCGAAAAAATCAGGTTGATTCCGTAACTTTATCCGGCATAAGATTTCGCGCGTTCGGCCCCCCTTGTCCGGAATCAGAGTATCAGCCATTGAATTCGCTCTTCGCCACATTTCAAAAACCGGGCGGCCCCCGCATTGCCGACCTGGAGAAAGGTCTGTTTCTATGTCATACACCCGTACATTTTCCTGCGCTTCAGCCGGTCTGGTGCTGCTCTGCGTGCTGACGTTCGCCGCGCTGGCCGGTGAGGACTGGAAGCCGGTTGACCCGGCGCACCTGTCAATGAAAACGCCGGTGGTTGAAAAGGATGCCGATGCCGAAGCCATCTTCTGGGAGGTCTATGTGGACGACGCCAGCGAAGACCTGGTGCTGAATCATTACATTCGCATCAAGGTCTTTAATGAACGCGGCGTCGAATCACAAAGCAAGGTCGAAATCCCGTATTTTAATGACGAACGCATCAAGGACATCAAGGCGCGGACGATCAAACCGGACGGCTCAATCGTGGAACTCAGCAAGGATTCGATCTATGACCGCACGGTCGTCAAGGCGAGCGGCGTCAAGCTGAAAGCCAAAACCTTCGCCATGCCGGGCGTCGAGCCGGGCGCGATAATTGAATACCGCTGGCGCGAAGCGCACACCTATTCATCCGCCAACAACCTGCGGCTGCACTTTCAGCGCGAAATTCCGGTGCAGATGGTCAGGTACTATCTGAAGCCCTCATCCGCCATGTTTGGCGGGATGAAGACCATCACCTTCCACGGCAAGGACGTCAGTTTCGTCAAGGAAAAGAACGGTTTTTCGAGCGTCACGATGAACAACATGCCGGCTTATCGTGAAGAACCGCGCATGCCGCCGGTGGATGAAGTCAGGACGTGGATGCTGGTTTATTACTCAAATGATGACGGTTCGAATCCGCAGGCTTTCTGGGGCAGTTTCGGCAGGCTGCTTTACGAAGGTTCGAAGGATGACCTGAAAGTCAATGACGACGTGCGCAAAGCTGCCGCTGAAATCACGAGTGGCGCGACCACGCCGGACGAAAAGCTCCAGCGCATTCTCGGTTTTGTCCGCACGAAAATCAGAAACACCAGCGCCGACACGGCTGGTCTGAGCGCCGAGGAGAAGAAAAAGCTGAAAAAGAATAATTCCCCGGCTGACACGCTCAAGCGCGGTTATGGCAGCGGGCCTGATCTGGATATGCTGTTTGCCGCGCTTGCGGCAGCGGCAGGATTTGAAGCCCGCCTGGCTTTTCTGCCGGATCGCAGCGACATTTTCTTTACTCCGAACACGCCGCGCCTCTATTCCAGAGTCATCGCCATTGATATTGCCGTCCGGGTCGGTGACGAGTGGCGCTTCTTCGATCCGTCGAGTACTTATGTTCCGTTTGGCATGCTGCGCTGGCAGCAGGAAGGCGTGAAGGCGCTGATTACTGACCCGAAAGCGCCGTCCTTCATCAATACGCCAATCTCAGCCTCCAGCCGGTCAATGATGCGGCGCACGGCGAAAATGAAGCTGCACGAAGACGGTACGCTGGAAGGCGATGTCGCCATTGAATACAGCGGGCATTTCGCCATCGAGAAGAAAAATTCTGATGATGACGACACGGCTGAAAAGCGTGAGCAGAGCCTGCGCGATGAGGTTCGGGCGCAGATGAGTACGGCTGAACTCTCAAACATCAGCATTGAGAACGTCACTGACCCGGTCAAACCTTACGTTCACAAATACCACGTCAAGGTTCCGGGTTACGCACAGCGCACCGGCAAGCGGTTGTTCCTGCAACCGTCATTTTTCATGCAGGGCCGGGGGCCGATGTTTACTGCCAGCGAACGTCGCTACCCGATCTATTTTCACTATCCCTGGGCGGAATACGATGAAGTGGAAATTGAGCTGCCGCCGGGTTATGCGCTCGACAATGCCGAAGCGCCGCAGGGCATCAATGCCGGGCAGACAAGCTGGTACAAACTGGTGCTCGGCATTACGCCGGACAGCAAAACGCTGATTTTCAAACGCGATTTTCAGTTCGGCGGCAATGGGGACATTCTGTTTCCGGTGACCAGTTATGCGAGCCTGAAAAAGCTGTTTGATGCCTATCACCAGCTTGACAGTCACACCATCACGCTCAAGCAGGCGGCTGCGCCTGCCGCCAAAGGATCGGGCAACTGATTCTCAGTCCTGCTGGTCAGAGCGCAGGCGCACGAGTCCTTTCCCGCGCCTGCCCTCTGACTGCTCACGCTTCAGCCATCAACAATGCGGAGACCAGATTTTATGTCCTGCCACCTGATCAGATGCTCAATGCTGTTGCTGTTGCTGCTGGCGGTGACCGGCCCGGCGCTCGCTGATGACGCGCCCGCCTGGCTGCAACAGGCAGCGGCTGCCCGGCCACCGGTTTATAACAAGGATGTTCACGCCGTCGTGCTGCACAACGAACAGCGCGTTGCGGTGGGCGAAGACGGCAAGGTGATGACCACGACCTGGCGCGCCGTGAAAGTGCTCGACCGCGAAGGTCGCGGTGAAGCCATCGGCGCGGTCACTTACCAGACCGACACTGCCAAAGTGAAGGAATTGCGGGCCTGGATCATCAGACCTTCGGGCGAAGTGAAAAAGCTCGGCAAGGAATACGTTGTCGAACTGGCGCTCGACAATGATGTTTATAACGAATACCGCATCCGCGCCGTCACCGCGCGCGATGAAGCCGAACCCGGCTCAATTTTCGGCTGCGAAATCGTGACCGAAGACAAGTCGGTTTTTACGCAGTGGAGCTGGGACTTTCAGCACGAACTGCCAGTGCTGCTGTCGCGTTTTTCGCTGCTGCTGCCGACGGGCTGGCGCGCTGAAGGTGTGACTTTCAATCGCGCCAAACTTGAACCATCCGTCAGCGGTTCGTCATACACCTGGGAACTGCGCGATCTGTCGCCGATTGAGGACGAACCCGCCGGGCCGAAAGTCACCAACCTTGCGCCGCGCCTGGCGGTCAGCTTCTTTCCGGCCCAGGGCGCAAAACTCAGCGCCAGTAACAGCTTCAATAACTGGGCCGAAGTTTCGCGCTGGCTGAGCAGTCTGAGCGACAGCCAGGCCGATCTGAATGATCCGCTTGCGGCCAAAGCGCACGAACTGACCACGAACGCAAAGACCGAACTCGAAAGGATTCAGGCCATCGGGCGGTATGCGCAGAACGTGCATTACATTTCGATTCAGAGCGGCATTGGGCGCGGCGGCGGTTATCGCCCGCACGCGGCGACCGATGTCTTTGCCAGAAATTATGGCGATTGCAAGGACAAGGCCAATCTGATGCGGGCGATGCTGCGGGCGCTCAACATCAGATCGTATCTGGTTTCGATCTATTCCGGCGATCCGTTTTATGTGCGCGAAGAGTGGCCGTCGCCGCAGCAGTTCAATCACTGCATCATCGCCGTGCGCGTCAGCGATGAAACCCAGGCGGCCACGATCATCAAACATCCGGCGCTCGGTCGGCTGCTGATCTTCGATCCGACCGATGACGACACGCCGGTGGGCGATCTGCCCGATCACGAACAGGGCAGCCTGGCGCTCGTTGTTGCGGGTGAACAGGGCGCGCTGCTCAAAATGCCCGTGACTCCGCCCGAAGCGAACCGCCTGGAACGCCAGGCCGAAGTCACGCTGACCGCCGATGGTTCAATCACTGCAAAAATCACCGAGCGTTCAATCGGTCAGGCCGCCGTGCTTGAACGCACCCGGTTTCGCAAACTGCCGCGCCCTGATTATCTGAAGATGATTGAGGTCTGGGTCACGCGCAGCGCGACCGGCGCAAAGGTCGCCAGAGTCGAACCTGCCGACAGTCACGGCGACGGAAAGTTTGCGCTCGATGTTGAATTTGCCGTGCCGAATTACGCGCAGTCCATGCGCGGCAAACTGCTGGTTTTCAAACCCGCCATCGTTTCGCGCCGCGACAAACTGTTTCTGACCGAAGGCAAACGCAAACATCCGGTCGTGCTCGATTCGCAGATGTACACTGAAGTCGTGCGCGTCAAACTGCCGGAAGGTTTCGAGGTTGACGAACTGCCCGATGCCGCAAAGCTCGACGCACCCTTTGGCCGTTACGCCGCAACTTATGAAGTCAAAGACGGTCACCTGATTTTCACGCGCAGCTTTGTGGTGCAGGCGACCAGCGTTCCGGCTGAGCATTACGACATGGTGCGCGATTTTTACGGACGCATCCGGGCCGCTGAACAGGCTCCGGTCGTGCTGGCGAAAAAATAACCTGATCACAACCGGAAGCAGATCAGAAGAGAGATGACGGAACAAACGAAAATAACGGAACAGACGAAACAGACATCGTGTCTTCAGCTCTGATTCCGTGTGTTTCGTTCATTCCGTCTGTTCCGTCTTCTCTCTGCCTGTTTTTCAGGTAGTCATTCATCCTGACGCAGCGTGAATCATTAACTGATTGCGCTGCGTCTTTGCTTTTCAGGCGAGCCTGCCCATAAAATCCGCGCCATCATTCACACCATTTTGACGAGGAGACACACACATGACTCAATATCGAAACCGTTTGCTGCTGCCGCTCGCAATGCTGCTGCTGGCAATGACCGCGCAGGCGGCGGGGCGTGAAACGGGCTTTCTCAATCGCACGCTGACGATGGGCAAGGATGTTTACCGTTACCAGGTTTACGTGCCTGAAAACTGGAACAAGAAACAGAAATGGCCGGTCATTCTGTTTCTGCACGGCGCAGGCGAACGCGGCGATGACGGGCTGATGCAGTCCGATATCGGCATCGGCACGGCGATTCGCAGATACCGCGACCGCTTCCCGGCAATTATCGTGATGCCGCAGTGCCGCAAGGATGTCTGGTGGATGGACGCGAAGATGGATGCAATGGCTCTGGCCGCGCTTGACCGCAGCGTGAAGGAATTCAACGGCGACACGCAGCGGCTGTACCTGACCGGGCTTTCGATGGGCGGTTACGGCACCTGGGCGATGGCGCGCAATCATCCGGGCAAATTCGCCGCATATGTGCCGATCTGCGGCGGCGTGATCATTCCCGAAAGGCTGCGCAAGGCGATGCCGAGCATGAATGTGCCCGATGAAGGCGTTGATCTGTACGCCCTGACCGCAAAGAGCATTGGCGCCACTCCGGTCTGGATCTTTCACGGTGATGCTGATCCGGTCATCCCGGTCGAAGGCTCACGAAAGATGGATGAAGCCCTGAAGGCCGCCGGTGGCAACGTGAAATACACCGAATATCCGGGCGTCAAACACGATTCGTGGGTGAAAGCCTATGCCGAACCGGAGCTGATGAAATGGATGCTCGCGCAGAAACTCGAAACACCGAAAAAGAAATGAGTCAGCCGGACAGGAGCGCCGCAATTTCAATTCGCCGCGCCACACCTGACGATGCCGCCATGCTCGTCGAACTCGGCACGCGCACGTTTTACGCTGCCTTCAGGAATGCCTGCTCGGCGGAAGATATGCAGTTGTATCTTTCGACCTGGTTCACCCTTGAGCAGGTGACAAATGAACTGCACGATCAGCAATCGCTGTTTCTGATTGCCGAAGTCGCAGGCGCGCCCGCAGGCTACGCGAAAATGCAGGCGGGCGAGACTCCTGACTGCATCAGCGACCCGCAGGCGATTGAACTTTCGCGGCTCTATGTCGAGCAGCAGCACCTCGGCAGCGGCGTCGGCCCCGCGCTGATGCAGGCCTGTCTCGACGAAGCCGGTCAGCGCGGCCACCGCACCGTTTACCTGGGCGTCTGGGAAGACAATCATCGCGCCCAGGCTTTCTATCGCAAATGGGGCTTTGAGAAGGTCGGTGAACACATCTTTATGATGGGCAACGACGCGCAGACCGACTGGTGGATGGAGCGAGCGTTATGAGACATTCACTGCTGCCGCTGCTGATGACCATCATTGGCGGCGTGATTTATCACCTGTCATCAAAGTCAGTCCCGCGCACGCTGCATCCGCTGTCGGCCATCATCATCGCTTATGCCGCAGCCATCGCGCTCTGTCTTGTTGCCGCGCTGTTTTATCAGGCTGATGAATCATTCACTGCGTCGTTCAAAGAAATCGGCTGGACTGCGATTGGCATCGGCGCGGGCGCGGCGATGATTGAAGTCGGCTTTCTGCTCGCTTACCGCGCAGGCTGGCAGATCAGCGTGACTTCGATCATCGTCAATGTTTCGGTAGCAGTGATTCTGATTCCGGTCGGGCTGGCGCTGTTCAGAGAAAGGCTGTCGGTGTGGAATGTGCTGGGCGTCATCCTGTGCCTGGCCGGGCTGGTGCTGATTTCGAAAAAATGAGGCGTTGATTGCAAAACCAGTTGGCGTCCGGTTGCGTAGTGGCTGAAAGGAACCTGATTTTATTGCCACTTCGGAGGACGCCTTATGAGCAGCGTATCAGCCCGCACCAGTCAGCAATCCGCCGTCGGTTCAGCAGACGTGACAACCACCTCGCGCCGCTCCCGCAAAATTCTGCTTTCAATTATTGCTGTCGTCATTGTTCTGGCTGCCTGGGCTGCGTTCGATCTGTTCGGCCCGCGCTCGACCAGTCTCAGGCAGTTTGATGCGAATGAAGTGGCGCGGCTCGAAACGGCGATGTGGCGGTCTTATTACGACAAGGAGCGGCTGCTGCTGTTTCGCCAGCTTGCTGAACTGATGCGAACGCAGTACCGGCTGCCTTACCTCAGGTCAAACGTGGTGGCTTATGACGCGGCGAAGGCGGCGTTTGTTTTCAAGGGCGGTCACGGGCGCGGCGATTATGAAAAGGCGCTGCCCGATCTGGTCAGTTTTTATCGCGCCATTCATCAGGTGGGCGATGTGAATTTCGATGTTGATCGCGCCGCGAAACTGGAACTGGAATGGTGGATCATTCACCGCGAGCGCAAAAAATATGGCCGCGAGGCGCTGGATCGCGCGCTGGCCGATCTGCCTGCTGAAATTTATCAGCTTCCGGCAGAGCGGTTCGCGGAGCATGCGCGGTTGCGCGCTGAAGCGATGGTGCTGCGCGATGACAAGGCCGAAGCCGGGGGCGTGAGCGCAGCCGACTGGCAGCGGATTGATGAACTGCTGCACGCTTCGTGGCAGTCATTGTGGCGCGAAGTAAACAAACCGCGCTGAACGTCACAGGTCAGAAGTTGGATCACCGACTGATGGCTGAGTGCCGACGCGGGCTGCCCGCGCGCCGCAGACAGGGCAGAATTTGGCGGTCGAACGCAGCAGTTCGCCGCACCTGTAACAGACGCGGCGGCGCAGCCTGATTGAGACTTCCCAGCCGTCGGGAAAAGTGACGACGAGCGGCGAACCTGGCTGCGTGCCGACGCTGGCGATGGTTCCGTCAGCAAATTCGTAGCGCGTCGAACCCGTAATGACGATGACACGCCCGCCATCAAAAAGCCTGATTGTGCCGGTCGAATCCGCCGGATCGTTTCTCAGACTGGGCAGTTCGGTAATCAGGTACAGAACCTGCTCAAGCTGCTGACTGATTTCCCTGTAACCCATTTTTTATTGCTGGCCGGACTGCTGCCAGTCTTCGCGGCTGCCGCGACCGACGCCCAGCGCATCGGCCACGCGGTTGATGTAATTGAACCACGCGGCAATCAGCGTGATTTGCAGAATGGCTTTGTCGTCAAAGCCTGCGGCGCGCAATTTATCATGATCGCCCGGCGTCAGGCGCGTGGCATCGCGCGTTAATTGCACCACGTAATCAAGCATCACCCGGTCGGCGGGTTCCAGCGGCGCGGTCGTATAATCCTCACGCAACGCGGCCACCAGCTTTTCATCCAGCGAAACCCGACGCAGAAACTCTGCGTGCGATTCCGTTCAGTAAAAGCACCGGTTCACGACTGAAACCATCGTGGCAATCATTTCGTGCTGTGCGCGCGAAAGCGGCAGGTCAGGCGCCAGCAGTCGCCCGTAAGCCGCAAAGATGTGATAAAGCACATCGGGCATCAGGCTGTGCGAAAAAGTGATGCTGCCCGTGCCTGAATCATCCGGCAGCACCGGCACCGCGTATTCAGGCGGATAAAGGGCGCGGGCGGCTTCGAGCGCCGCGCGCAGCTTGTCGTCTTCGGTGACGGGAACAGTGTGAATCCAGGTCATCTGAGGTCAGCTCCGGTATCTGGTTTCGAGCGCCTGCACTTTGGCGAGACGGCGGGCGTGGCGCTCTTCGCCCGTAAATTCAGCGGCCAGGAAAGCGCGCACCAGTTCGCGGGCCATTTCAACCCCGATCACGCGCGCGCCCAGCACCAGCACATTCATTTCATCGTGTTCGACGCCCTGATGCGCCGAATAAGTGTCGTGACACAGCCCGGCGCGAATGCCGGGGAGTTTATTCGCCGCCACCGACGCGCCCACGCCGCTGCCACAGATCAGAATGCCGCGCTCAGCGCGCCCGTCAAGCAGCGTCAGCCCGACCGCTTCAGCAAAATCAGGATAATCAACCGGGTCAGTGTTGCCGGTGCCGACATCAATGACTTCGTGCTGCAACTGCCGCACGTCGTCAGCCAGCCGCTGCTTCAATTCAAAACCGGCGTGGTCAGAGCCGATGACGATACGCATAATCGTGCCTTTCCTGTGATCATTCCGATCAGTGAAATCGTTTCCAACGCACAGAGACAAAGAACACAAAACCGGAACCGGATGATTAAAGCTCTCTTTGTCTCGTTGCTTCCTTGCGGTTGAAATGTCTGTTCTGTCGCCCGCTCCGCGAACAGGGAAACCATTACGGACCTGGGCCGATCACCATCGCCGCCTTTCTGTCGGACATTTCAGGTGAGAAAAATCCTGAGGCCGTGATCGGCCAGTCTGACAACGGCGCGTGCGCCAAAAGGGAACTGATAAGTGGTGCGCGCGCCATCAATGTAAAGATGCGCCTGCGGCATTTTTGACGCAATGCCAATCTCGTGGCCGGGCGCGATGAAACCGTGCGTCAGACGGTAGCTGCGGCCCGGTTCGCGGTAAAGTTCGCGCACACGGAATTGTAACCGGCGCGACCGCTTCGGCATGACTGTGCCGCCCGCCGAATGAATGCCCGCCGTTGATCCGGCAGCGGTTGAAATCCAGAGGCCGGAACTGCGTTGTTCTTCTTCCTGATTGCCGAATCTGAGCAGATAGCGCGTGGTTGCGGCGGGGCAGTCGTGCGCGATCAGCACGTCATTGAGCGCAAGTTCAGGCAGCGGTTTGCCATCCAGCGTGACGGCCAAGCGCGAGAGTTCAACCGGACGCCAGCGCATTGCGAGAATGTCATTCAGACCGCGCGCAAAAGTCAGGCGCGTGGCGTGACAGAAATATCCGACGCTGTCGCCCGGCGCTGAATTGACGCCGAGCAGCATGCCATTCCGCACGTAATGCGATGAACCAAGCACCGTGCCATCGCCGCCAATGGTGATGACCAGATCGGCGGCAGCAAGGGCGCGCCTTGTGGCTGCCGTGATGTGCTGCAGCGAGAGTTCAGTAAAGGCGATCTGCTGCCGGGCAAGCGCGGCGCGCACTTCGGCAATCGTGCGGTGATGTTCGTCGCTGGCGCTGATCAGGCGGCTGGCGGTGGCATCGCCGGAGCGGGCCATGCGCGCCGCGCGTCCGCCTCTGGCCAGTGCTGTCTGTTTGATGACCACCACGCACCTGTTGACTGGCATGCAAGTTTATCCCCGAATCAGCCCGGCCCGTTCTGCGCGCCGGATGGCTTCGAGTCGGGAATGAGCGTTGAGTTTTTGCAGAATGTGCTGGATGTGGTTGTTCACGGTCGTGCGGCTGATGTGCAACTGCGTGGCCATTTTTTCAGTCGTCAGCCCTCTGGCCATCAGTTGCAGCACCTCCAGTTCGCGCCGCGTCAGATCAGCTTCGCGCAATGGTGAGCGAGTCGCGGCGGCCAGCGGCTGTGCCGATTCAGACGGCAGCCCGGTTTCATTCACGATGAAATCGCGCATCAGCAGTTCCAGCCGCTTGCCGGTGTCAACTTCGCGCAGGACGTGAATCGAATGCAGGAAGTCTGACTCATGCACCTGCGCGGTCAGCACGGAAATGTTGCACCACCGATGCCCCCGCGCCGTCTGCACCAGCAGGTCGAAATTGCCCGGCGGGTGATGCGCCTGCACGGCATCCTTGATGCTGCACTGCGCCGCACAGACCACGCCGCATTCATCAGCGCCGTGCAGAATCGCGCCGCAGAAACGGCCCAGCGCCTCGGCAGAAGTCAGGCCGAACAACGCTTCAGCCGCCACATTCCAGGCGACAACCGTGCCTGTGTGATCAATGGCGAAAGCCGCGTCGGCAGTGCTCCGGACAAGTTCTCTGAGTTCGCGCAACAGCATAGGTCTGAACCGCACAGTGAGGCGCAGGCATTATTGTCATCACTCCGGTGAAAGTAAATGCCTGCCGACGCGGTAATCTTCATCACAAAAATGATGCGCTCTCATCATTGCCGGGCTTCCGGCGGTGGCCTGATACTGTGCGCAGATGAGTCGTCAGGTTTTCAGGCGACGGGAACAACGGCCATCGAATGGCACTTCAGGTTTGAGAAGGCGAGTATCCTGAGACGACTGGTTTTACTGCTGATATTCGGGGCTGCGCTGAGTGTATCAGGAACTGGTCTGGCCCGGCAGGTCAGTCCGCAGGCTCACGATCACGGCTCAGGCCGCGAAGAAATTGCCGTGATGTTTCCCGATCTGGTCAGACTGAAAGGAACCTTGCTGAAAGGCTCCTGTATTGTCGTCCACGATGAAGACCGGATGGCGCGAGGCGAAGACTGCCTCTATGTTTACACCAGCGAGAAAGGCAAACCGGGCAGGCTGGTCGCCTCCTATCGCTGTGAGCCGGTGCAGCGCGATAAAACCGATCAGTTTGTGATCGTGCTGTCCCGACCGGGTATGTATTTCGTGCCGGAAGTCAGAGAGCTTCAGTTTCCCGGCAGTACGAAGGGACACAGGGTTCCGGCACAGCAGCATGCAGAAATGGGCTGAACCCGCCTCACGGGTTCAGCCGGATGATTTGACAATCTGATTTTCACAGATCAGAACCGACCATTTGTCTATGGCGGAACGGGGAGCATTTCATCGTTAACAGCCATTGTCGGCATCACTGATCACGACAGTTTACGTGCGCTCTCCCTCTGCCGCGCAACAAGGGCGCAGGCCCGTCAGGTGAACGGAAAACGACCAGTGGCTTCACCTGACAAGCCTGCGCCTTTGATTTTCCGGCAACCTTCATGGCCACAGCCACTCCCTGGCGTCACATTCAACCTCCATCCTTTTGTTCTGCCCGCAGGCAGGAGTAAACTGTCCCCGCACATTGACCGGGTTTGATGGCTTTGTCACAGCTCCCGGCGAGAGCGTAATTACACTCTTTCCCGCTGATTCAGCGGCTCGCATCATTCGTTGTTCTGCTCAACCTTAATTTTCGCGCGTGAGGGAACCGGCCTTTCGATTGCGCTCACACCATCAGAGGTCGGGTGACAAACCGGGGTTGTGTGTCCCTGCCAGTCGCCGCTTTCGAGCAGGAGTCGGTTATGGAAAGCAAAGAAGAGCGCAGACCGGAATTGCAGACGCGCCCGTTGCCCCGCATTGTTCTGGAAAGCCGCGCCGGTGGTTTCTCAGGCATTGAGACGCTTGATTTGTCGGTCGCTGAACCGGAGCCGACGGCGCACTTTTCAATCACCAGAACCGACGGCGTGACGTTTCAAAAGAAAAGAAAGGCGCTGCATTTTTCCGGCGCCTGGCTGCTTGACGACCCTGATGACCTGCTGCAGTTCAGGCTGAAACTGCCACACCAGTTCGGGCTGGTGCTGATTCTGAATCTGTGTCGGACAATCGCCGGTGAACAGGCTGATGATCCGTTCATCATCAATGTCAACGGGCACGAATGGCCGGTGAATATTGATCCGCACAACCTGCACTTTCAGAAAATGTCGTGGTATCTGCCGCATTACATGCTGCACCAGGGCAGCAACCTGATTACGGTCAGGCTTTCGCCCGGAGCCGCAACCGATGTGCTGCTCAGGTCGGCTTCGATTATGCGCTTCGATTTGCAGCGACAGCAGCAGTCGAACTGGTGCTGGGCCGCCGTGACGACCAGCCTGCTCAATTTCTTCAACGAGGAAAGCTCACTCGTACAGTGTCAGGTGGTGCAGCAATGCCTGAGCCTGCTCAACGATTTTGACAGCGCCGCGACTGACTGCGTGCAGCACAGCCGCAGCAAAGCCTGCAACCGCACCTTCAAGCTGCCGGATGCGCTCGATGAAATGGAACTGCTCTTCTCGCGCTGCAATTACGCCCTCACGCTTGACGAGGTACGGCAGCAGATTCACGCCGGAGTGCCGGTGGGCGTGCGGATTGGCTGGCGCGGCGGCGGCGGCCATTTCGTGCTGATTACGGCTGTCTTCGATGACCCGGAAGGTGAGATGCAGAGCTGGCTCAGAGTCTCCGATCCGCTTGATCAGGCCGCTTCATACATCACCTGGCAGACGCTCAAAAACCGCTACAAAGGTTCCGGGCGCTGGACGCACTCCTACATTTTTCAGAAGGAAAGAGAACGCCGCGACGCGAAGCGCAGGAAATGAGAATACCGCACCTGATTGAGAGCGAGGTTTGTGATGCCCATCAAATGTCAGCAGCCACCGGAAAAATCGCTTCAGGCATTGCAGGCCGCTGCCCGGAAGGTGCCGAAGACCTATGAACACGTCGCGGAAATGATTCGTCAGGTGGTGGCTCATCCCGATCAGGCCTGGCCGCATCCGGTCTATGTTGTCGGCCTCAGGGACATCGCTTCAGCCGGTGGCCTGCGCCGCGCTGAACAGACGGCCTGGCGTTATCTGGCCCGCTCAGGCAGCGACCGGAACTATGCCGTCGAAGTGCAGCACGAAGAGGACGGCAGCGGTCATCAGTTGTCCGAAGTGGATAAAGGCCCGTACATTGATGGCATGTACAAGGTGCTCAGGGATCAGACGCTCGCGCGCAAACTGGGCGCGGCGTCATTCCGGCCCGCCGTGCTGCGCATCAATGCCATGAGAGTTTTTGCGGTCTGGTTACAGACTCACGACCACGAGAAGGACATTCTGATTCCGATTCCACCCGCTCCGCCCTGTCTTTCGCCCTGGCAGGCTTATTCAGCCAGAGAGTTTCAGGACGCGCTGCGCGATGAGGCGAAGGAGCAACTCGCAAAGGATTCATCCGATGCCTGACCCGATTGTCTGACTGAAGGCGGTCTGTTTGCAGATCGCCTGAACCAATAACTCTTCACACAAGGAGAAACCGCAATGCCCAGGAAAGGCCCCACAAAACAAACCGCCAAAGCTTCGGCCCCGTCCAAACCCCTGGTGAAAAAGCCCCGAAAGCCAAAACAGCCTGAGGATGGCGGCGGCGACGGAGGCAATTCAAGCAGAATCAGCGGCAGTTGAATTGACACGGAACAGTACGGCGCGCTGTCGCTCGCTGTACTGTTCCGTCCTTCGCGCTCCTGAACCGCTGTGATTTTTCGCTCTTCACTCAATGCGTCGTGAACTTCGCTTCAGTCTCGTCTGCCTGATCATTCTTTCGGGCCTCCTGCCCTGCTGTGCCCTCACTGCCTCTGCCCGCGACCCGCAAAACAACCTGCCGGTGCTGGAAGCAGGCCGGATCATTGAACGCCAGTTGTCAGGCGGTGAAACGCAGGCTTTTCTGATCGCGCTTGCGGCTGGCGAGTTCGTGCGGGTGAGCGCGGAGCAGCGCGGCATTGACGTGGTGCTGCGGCTCTTTGCGCCAGGCGGGCAAAAGGTGATTGAAGCCGACAGCCTGAACGGCACGCAGGGGCCTGAAGCCGTCGCGCTGATTGCCGGGCCGCCGGGTAATTATCGCGTTGAAATCAGCTCAGCCTCAAAAGCCGTTCCGACCGGGCAATACGCAGTCAGAATTGAATCCATCCAGGCGGCCACTGCGCAGGATCGGCAGTGGATCGACGCTCAGCGCGCGTATGTCGAAGGCGAGCAGTTGCGCGAGCAGGGCACAGCGGAATCATTGCCGAAATCAGTCACGAAGTATGAGGAAGCCATTGCGCACTGGCAGGCGACCGGCGACCGCGTGATGCAGGCCCACGCGCTGCTTTCGCTCGGTCAGTCCTGGCGCGATCTGGGCGAGCCAAAGCGGGCGCTCGATTACCTGCATCAGGCACTGGAATTGCAGCGATCAGGCGCCGCGCAGCGCGAAGTGGCCAACACACTTTTTCTCATCGGCAACGTCAACAACGACCTCGGCAATCCGCACCGGGCGCTTGAAGATTATGAACAGGCCCGCCGCGAGCAGCGCGTGCTGAAAGACATTTATGCCGAAGCCAGAACGCTCGACAATATGGCGGTGGCCTGGCTGTTTCTGGGGCAGGCCCGCCGCGCGCTCGAACATCACACGCAGGCGCTCGCCGTGTGGCGGCAGATCAATAATCTTTCCGGCATGGCCTTTACGCTGCACGGCATCGGCGGCGTTTACGAGGCGCTCGGTGAATTTCAGAATTCGCTGGATCACTATTTTCAGGCGCTCGCCATTCAGCGAAAGTTGCGCAACCGCGACCGGGAGGCCGACGAACTCAACAGCATCGGTTACGTCAACAGCCTGACCGGCGAATGGCGGAAGGCGCTGAGTTATTACACCCAGGCTCATCAGGTCTGGCGCGCCGCCGGGAATCGTTACAAAGAGGCCGCCGCGCTCGCCAACATCGGCAGCGCGTGGGCCGCGCTCGACGAACCACAGAAAGCTCTCGAAAAGTTTCAGCAGGCGCTCAGATTGCACCGCGAGCTCGGCAATCGCCGGTTTGAAGCCGCCACGCTCGAAAAGATCGGAGAACTTTACGCCGCATCGGCTGATCACAAGAAAGCGCTCGGATATTTTGAGCAGGCCCTGCAAATCTGCCGCGCCATCGAAGACCGCTGGAACGAGGCGCTCACGCTCGGCAGCCTCGGCTTTCTGCACATTTCACAGGGCGACGGTCAGCGGGCGCAGGAATTTTTCAATCAGTCGCTGGCGCTTTACCGGGCCATCGGTGACAGGCGCAGCGAAGCGAACGCGCTGTACGGCCTTGCCCTCGCTGAACGCGCACGCGGCAACCTGATGTCGGCGCGCCAGCAGATCGAAGCCGCACTTGCCCTGGTTGAAGCCGTGCGTGCCAGTGCGGGCGGGCAGCAGTTGCGCGCGGCATACCTCGCTTCGGTGCAGAAATATTATGAACTCAATATTGATCTGCTGATGCGGCTCGATCAGGCGCATCCGGCTGAAGGTTTTGCCGCACTCGCATTGCAGGCGAGCGAACGCACTCGCGCCCGTTCACTGCTTGAACTGCTCGCTGAAGCCCGCGTGGATTTTCGTGAGGGGGCTGATGCCGCGCTGCTCGAACGTGAACGCGACCTGTCGCAGCAGATCAAGGCCGCTGCCGCGCGCCTGACTGAACGCAATTCGCCGGAACAGTTCGCCGAACTCAGAAAGGAGATCGGCGCGCTCGAAGATGAATTGCAGCAGGTGCAGGCCGACATTCGCCGCCGCAGCCCGCATTACGCCGCCATCACACAGCCCGTTCCGCTCAGCACTGAGGAAATTCAGCGGCAGCTTCTGAGCGCAGATGTGATGCTGCTTGAATACGCGCTCGGCGATGAACGCAGTTATTTATGGGCCGTGACACACAATTCAGTCACGGCTTACGAACTGCCGAAACGCGAGCAGATCGAACAGACCGCGCGGCAGCTTTACGCACAGCTCACCGCCCGCAGCCAGCGGCGCCGGGGCGAAACGTCTCAGCAATGGCAGAGCCGCGTCACCGCCGCCGAAACGCAACTGCCGGAAACAGCCAGGCAACTGAGTCAGATGATTCTCGCTCCGGCGGCCTCGCAACTCGGCAATAAACGCCTGCTCATCGTCGCTGACGGCGCGTTGCAGTATGTGCCGTTTGCGATGCTGCCGGAATTGTCCGTAGTCCGTGGTCAGTTGTCACTTGTCAAAGGCAATGCCCAACGCCCACCCGACAAGGGACAACTGACGACTGACGAGGGACAACGGACGACGGACAATCAACCCCTGATCGTGAATCACGAAATCATCAGCCTGCCGTCGGCCTCGATGCTGGCGGAACTGAGAAAGGAACTTGCTGCTCGTCAGCCCGCGCCGAAACTGCTGGCCGTTTTCGCTGATCCGGTTTTCAGTCTCAACGATGAACGCAGCAGGGGGCGAAACAAAGGTGTTGACGCTGCCAGTCGGCAGGCTGTCACTGCGGGCAAAGCGCGAATCATCGAACACGAAGACACCAGTCAGGTGAAGTTTGCGGCGGGCAGTCTGGTGATTTCGCGGCTGCCTTACACTCGCCAGGAAGCCGATCAGATTCTCGCCCTCGCACCCGAAACAGCCAGCCTGCGGGCAGTTGATTTCAAGGCCAGCCGCGCAACTGCCATCAACGGCGACCTTGGGCAATATCGCTATCTGCATTTCGCCACGCACGGCTGGCTTGACAGTGAACAGCCGGGTTTGTCGGCGCTCGTCCTCTCGCTCGTTGACGAACAGGGCCGCAGGCAGGACGGCTTTCTGCGCGCGAGTGACATTTACAATCTGAAGCTGCCCGCTGAACTCGTGGTTTTGAGCGCGTGCCAGACGGGACTTGGCAGGGAGGTCAGAGGCGAAGGACTCGTCGGACTGACGCGCGGCTTTATGTATGCCGGTGCGGCCAGAGTCATCGTCAGTTTGTGGAACGTCAATGATCAGGCGACCGCAGACCTGATGACGAAGTTTTACCGGAAGATGCTCAGGGATGGCGAGCGTCCGGCAGCCGCATTGCGCGCCGCTCAGATTGAAATGTGGCAGCAGCAGCAGTGGCAGTCACCGTATTACTGGGCCGCGTTCGTCATTCAGGGCGAGTGGCGATAAAAAGTCATCTTTTCCTGGGAGCGCGGACATCCTGTCCGCATGTTCCCGCAACCAGCCACAGGCAGAAACATGCGGACAGGATGTCCGCGCTCCCAGGAAGAAACGACTTTTTCGGGATGACCTATTTGTAAACGACGAAGAAATCGTTGTTGAGAAAATCGAATTTCTCGGTGCGTTTGTACCCGGCGGCCTTCATCCATCCTTCCAGATCGTCGAGCGTGTATTTCATCTTCTCGTGCCCGACGGGCCAGTCATTCGTGAAATCAATAATCGCCAGGCGTCCGTCAGGCCGCAGGTAGCGTTTCAGATTTTTCAGATAGGTCGGCTGGTTCTGAATGTGGTGCAGCGTGTCAATGATGACGATCAGATCAACCGGTTCAGGCAGCTTTGGATCAGTCTCAGTGCCAAGTACCGTGCGGATGTTTGAGAGTTTCTGTTCCTGGGCGGTCTTTGCGATGTGTTTGAGCAGTTCGGGGTCAATGTCAATCGCGTAAACGATGCCTTTGCCTGCCAGCTTGGCGGCAATGGGTCGCGTGAAAAGCCCTGAGCCTGCGCCGAGGTCAGCAATCTTCTGACCTGGTTTGATCTTCAGCGCTTCAATTACCCGGTCAACCTGAAGCTCGCTGACGCGGCGTTCTGATTCCAGCAGTTTGACGTACTCATCAGGCGTGCGATTGCCGCGCGACTGCCCCGATTGCGGCTGCTGCGCGATGACGGGAATGACGAACAAGGCGAGCAGAATAATGCCCAGCTTTTTCATGGTAGTTGCTCCGGATGTGAAATGGATGATGTTTGATGAACTGACTGCAAGTTGCTGGCCTTCTCACCTGAACTCTTTCTTCTCTCTTTTCTCTTCTTTTCTTCTTCTCTGTGCCTCTGCGCCTCTGCGTGAGAATAAGTTTCTCGCAGAGGCGCAGAGCGCGCAGAGGTAAAACAGAGAGAGTCAGTGATGCTCAGTTTTCTTCCTGCCCTTCGCTCAGCCAGCCGCGACGACAGGCAATGAAATAGACTCCGACGCCGACCAGGACGGTCAGGAGCGCCGCGCCCGTTGGCCAGGGGCGTTCCCTGAGGCCTTCAATAAAGGCGATCAGCGTCAGCGACAGAAAAATGGCCGGAGTGACCGGATAACCCGGCGTCAGAAAGACGTGCGGCGGATTGTCTTTCGAGTTGCGCCGGATGAGATAAAGCGCCGCGACCGCCAGGCCCGTAAACAGCGACAGCGCGGCTCCGGCGTAAGTCAGCAGCGCCTCAAAGGCTCCGGTCAGCGCGAGCAGCATCGAAACCACCGCCTGCGTGAACAGCGCAATCACGGGCGTGCCGGTGCGCCGGTGCAGATCGCCGAAAGCCGAATGCGCCAGCCCGTCACGCGCCATCGCATAATAAACACGCGGCCCGGCGGCGACCATCGCGCTGACTGAACCGATGATGGTCAGCGCAATGATGGAGCTGACGATCTGCGCGCCGTCAGAGCCGAACAAACGCTGCGCGGCATCATTTCCGACGGCGATGATGGCCTGCCACGAATCAGCGGGGATGGCATATAAAAACAGCACATTGAGCGCGAGGTACAACACGCCGACTGCCAGCGTGCCGCCGATCAGCGCACGCGGCAGCGTGTGGCGCGGGTTGACGACTTCACCGGCCAGGTACGCCGCCGCATTCCAGCCGCTGTAAGCAAAGCTGACCTGAATCAGCGCCACCCACCACGTTCCGGTTGAAGGCGAACCCTGAACCACGCCGCTCCATTCGCCGCGCCCGCTGCCTGTTCCGGCGACGACCAGCAGCACGACCGCGCCGATGACCGATCCGGCAATCAGCGTTTGCAGCTTGCCGCTCGGACGCACGCCGCTCGAATGAAACAGTGTCAGCAACCCGATCATCAGAGCCGCCGCCGCCGCGCCGAGCGTCACCCGCCATCCGCCCAGTGAAATCAGCACGACATTCGGATCAAAGCCCGGCAGCACCTTGCCCGCATAAGCCGAAGCGCCCAGCGCCGAAGCTGCAATCGCCGCCGCAAAGCCGACAAAGAATGAAATCCAGCCGCTCAGAAAACCGCACAGCCGACCATAGATGCGCGTCAGGTAATGATACTCGCCCCCGGCTTCAGGCATCCGCGTGGCGAGTTCGGCATAACAGAGCGCGCCGCACAGCGACAAACCCGCGCCCGTCATCCACACCGCGAGCGCCGACAAACCGTTGCCCGTCGCCATGCGCACAAAAGCCGGAACCGTAAAAATGCCGGTGCCGACCATATTGGTGACGACAAAAGCCGCTGCGCCCCAGGTGCCCAGCGCGCGCCGCAACACGGTCACTCGCATTCTGCCGGTCTGTGTTACTTCGATGGTGGCTGATTTGTCGGACATTCCGTACTCCTTTGCCGGGTGATCGAGTCCTGTGCACTATACAACGGCAGCCGTCTTTCAGTCACCCGGATGTTTGGCTCGCCTCTCCTGGGTACGCACGCTTCCAGCGTACTGTGTTTCGCGGACACCACGACCGCCCGAAACCCGGCACGCTGGCAGCGTGCGTACCCAGGCCCCTGTTCAGACTTCACGGATTCGCTTTTGAAAAGGCTCTGTTCACCTGGCCGCGCAGTTGTGGTCTAATCGGCGCGCAGCATTCATTGTCAGCAAAGTGGAGATCACCCCGATGACCAGAACTGATTCACGCGTGTTTCGTGCCTGCTCACTGTTGCGGCGGGCGGCGCTGGCTGCTTTCGTCGCCTTTGTCGTCGTCACGTTGTCCGGCCTGTTTCGCGGCAGCGCGCAGTCGGCTCAGGTGTCGCCGTCGCAGGCGGCGCTGGGTGAGCGGTTATTCCGCGATGTGCGCTTTTCAACGCCGAAAGGCGACCTGCCGGCAAGCTGCAACACCTGCCACCTCTTTGACGAAGACCCGCAGGGCATTCGCGCTTACACCGATTTTTTCAACCGGAGCTGGATGTCGTTTCGCTTTGAAGATCCGCGCCGCCTGATTCTGCGCAACGCGCCGACGCTGATGGATGTTGCGCGCATGCCGCGCCTGCATTACGACGGCGAATTTGCTTCGCTGGAAGACCTGGTCAGAGGCACGTTCGCCGGTCGCCCGATGGGCTGGCTGCCCGGTGAACAGCCGCAGGCCTTCGCGCAGATTCAGGCGGTCATTCTCAGCGACAAGGGCGATGAATCGGGCGCAGGCAGTTACCGCGAACTCTTTCGCAAAGCTTACAGCCTCGAAGTCGAAAAGCTCACCCGCGATCAGGTCGTCAATGCCGTCGCCCGCGCCGTCGCTGATTTCATGCGCACGCTCAACAGCCGGATGAATTCGCCTTACGATCAGTTTGTGCGCATGAACAATCTCGACACGGCACCGGCTCAGGGCGAAAGCAGCCAGGCCTTCGCTGCGCGAATGCTCGCCGGAATTGCGGAACTCGAAAACAAAGGCGCGCTCAGATTCCCGAAGAGTTTCACGGCACAGGCCCTGGCCGGACTGAAGATTTTTTATCGCACCGATGGCCGCAACTCATCCGGCAACTGTGTGGCCTGTCACGCGCCGCCATACTTTACCGATTTCAGCTATCACAACATCGGCATGGCGCAGGCCGAATATGATCGCGTGCACGGCGAAGGAACGTTTGCCGCGCTGAAAATTCCCGCTGCCGCGAGCGCCGTGCGCCCTTCGCCGCAGTTCCGTGAATACCCGAACCGCCAGAAACCCGCCGAAGCCGATCTCGGTTACTGGAACTTTATTGACCTCAGAACCTCGCCGCTGCGTCGTCCGGGCGAAAGCGACGACCAGTTGCTTGACCGGATGATCGGCACCTTCAAGACGCCGACGCTGCGCCACCTTGACGCGAGTTATCCGTACATGCACAACGGCGATTACGTCCCGCTCGACGGCGCACTCAATGAAATCAGGCGCCTGAGCGACCTGGCCCGCTCCGGGCAGGTGCGCTCAGCCGACGATGAACTGAAGAAAATCAGCCTCAGCGAAGATGACATTGCACCGCTCACGGCTTTTCTGAAAACGCTCAACGAAGAACTCAGACGGCGTTACTGATTGAACCTGCCGCACCGCAGGTGGCAGAATGAAACCAGAGGTAAGAGCCATGAACCTTGAAGGAATTTCAGCCGAAACCGCCCGCAGCCTGACGGCCCAGGCTGCGATGAATGGCCTGTCAGTCGAAGAGTATCTGAAGCGCCTGCTTGGCCTGGATGACAGTCGCCTGCCGGAGTCGAGTCCTGATGCTTTTATGGCCGATCTGGAGGCACTGGCTGAAGGAACGGAGCATCTTCCGCCAGCGCGTCTGACGTATTCACGCGAAGATATTTACTTTGACCACGACTGATGGCTTTCCTGATTGACACCAATATTTTCATCAGGGCTGCCAGCAAAAATGACCCTGATCGTCAGATTGCGCTTGAGGCTTTGCGAAAACTTCGGGGGCAAAATGAAGATCTTTGTTACACCACTCAGGTGCTGGTTGAGTTCTGGAATGTTTGCACCCGCCCGATAACGGCGCGTGGCGGTCTGGGACTCTCGTTTGATCTGACAGATCGAAAAGTCCGGCTGATTGAGAAACGATTTCGACTGCGCACAGAAAGCTTTGCTACTCATCAGGAATGGCGGCGGCTGGTGGTAACTCATTCTGTGCAGGGCGTACAGGTTCACGATGCGATGCTGGTTGCAGTAATGCAGGTGCACGGCATCGCCAGCCTTATGACTTTCAATAAAACCGATTTCACAAGGTATACGGGAATTACGGCGTTATCGCCTGCTGACATTGTCTGAGTGATACTTCAGCAGGCGAATGAATCGTTACTCGCCGATCAGTTTGTGATACCGGCCCATCCAGTACGGCAGCAGAAAGTATGCGCCGTCGTCCTCGCTGCGCCCGCCGTTGCCGCCATCCAGGTTGTACGGGTTGCCGTTCCACTTCGTCATCGGCAGTTCATCGTAAGGCAGCACGATCAGCGACTGTCTGCGTTTGAAGCGGTCATTCATCGGGTCAAAGACCACATCGCGCCGGTGCGAATTGGTGACTGTCCATTCAATCAGTTCCATCGGAATCTGCCGCAAAGTCAGCACTGCTTCTTCGCGGTCGAAATCGCGGCTGCCGCTCGCCGCAGCGTAAATGAAATTCCAGAGCGGATTGCGTTCGGGCCGTTCGATCTGCCAGCTTCGTTCGAGGCTTTGCAGGTAAACCTCGCGCAGCTTCGCATCGGTTTCATAACGCAGCAGCGGGTAATAAGACAGAAAGGCCAGTTCATCGTCTGAATGATTGATGTGACCCGGAACCATGATCTTCTGATTGCGCGTCAGCAGGTGATAACGATGCTTCGTCGTCAGTTCGTCGTAAGCTGCCTGATACCGCGCCCGCTTCTGCGCATCAGTCGTCAGGTGCATCGCTACGCGCAGGTGCGCGAGGATGTGCAGCGCGCGCAGGCCCGTTTCATCAGGGTCATCCTGGATTTCATCAGGCCCCCAGAAACCCCAGCGCGTGCGTTTGCCGTCAACGTCAATCAACTGATAATTGTTGTCCAGAATGTGCGTCGTCACGCGATCCGAGAGCGCGCTGATCTGCCGCTTTTCGTTTTCGTCCGCGACCAGGTCGTAATAGATCGGCCAGACGAAATAATGGCCGACGATTTCATCCGATGACGTATCGCCCTTCCAGCGCCACTGCCCGTCCGACGTCGTGTGCCATTCGCCGTCCTGCGGCTGAATGTCCTCGCCGATTCTGATAAACGAGCGGGCAGGGAAGCCCGGAATGCCGGTGATGGCTTCCAGCCGAATCAAAGCCTGCATCCCCTGTCGCGCAAATTCACGCGCTTCAGCTTCGCCCGTGACCTTGTAGCGGAAGCATTCAGCCGCGACATACATCGCCGTCCACAAACCATCATTGTCACTCGACACGGTTTTATTGCTGCTCAGATCACCAGGCACACGCAGCAGCGAATCAGCCGTCAGACCGTGCCGCACGTGGCGGGCGCGCACGCGAGCTTCAAAATGCTTCGCCTTGTCAGCGAGCGTCATCTCTTTGTATTCGATGCGGCTGAAACCCTTGGGCGTTTCGATCCAGATGACATCGTGTTTCTCATGCCCGATGCCTGTCACGTGATCGTCCGGCAGCCAGCGCCGACCGGCAAGGTAACTGACTGCCTGAGTCAGTTCATTGAGCACGACAAAGCCGCATTTTGTGCCGATCAGCATGACTGAAGGCTGATCTTCGACCAGCACCGTGACTTCAGGGCAGGGCAACTGAGCCAGTGTCGGATATGGCCGCAGCGTGCCATCAGGCAGACGCTGCACAATGCCGCTGTCAGAACCGAGCAACTGACCTCCGACAAAGCTGATGCTGCGCGCCCGACTGATGCTGACTTTTCCCTGGGTGAGCTTTTTGAACTCGGACTCTGAATGAATGGTGCGCACCTTCTGCCACCATCGTTCTTCTTTGGGTCTGGCATCCTGCGCTGTCGCTTCCGGGGGAACAAAAACGCAAAGCCACAGCAGGAGCATCAGTCCTTTCAGCATCAGGTGATGCGTCGGCTGTTGGTGGCTCACTGTCAGGCTGTCTTTGTAAAATTCATTCGTGAACATTCGTGTGCATTCGTGGCTGATGACTGTTCGATTGTCGTAATTCAAAGTTGATGCCGGGTGTTGGGCAGGCTGGCAGCTTGTCCAACACACTGCTGAGCCATTAGATCAATTTTCAATTGCGTATCCTGAAGGTGTTGCGCGATTTGCCAGAATCGCGCGGCATCCGCAACCGGCCTGTGGCGTGAAATGCGCGATTCTGGCAAATCGCGCAACACTGTTTGTTGCCAGACGCTGATCTGAAATCTGATCCGGGTTTATGTTTATGTATGCAGCCCTCCGTTCGGGCTGATGGTCTGGCCGATGATGTAGCCGGATTCGGCGCTGGCCAGAAACAGCGCGACGGCGGCGATGTCTTCAGGCTGTCCGATGCGACCGAGCGGGACTGATTGCACGATGACATCGCGCATCTGCGGCGGCAGGTTTTCGAGAATCGGAGTTTCGACCCAGCCCGGCGCAATGCAGTTGACGCGAATGCCGAAGCGCGCCACTTCCTGCGCGACGCCTTTCGTGAAACCGATGATTCCGGCCTTGGCGGCAGTGTACGAAGCGCCGCCCGGCAACCCGCGCAATCCGGCAACGGAACCGAGGTTGATAACAGCTCCGCCGGATTCGCGCGCCAGCATCCGTCTGATGGCTTCGCGCGTGCAGTAAAAAGTTCCGTTCAGGTGCGTGGCAATAATGGCATCCCACATTTCATCGGTCATTTCGTGAACCGGAGTCAGCGTGCCGCCCTGACCGGCATTGTTGATGAGGACATCAACCGGCCAGCCGCGATCATCAATTATCTGAAAAAGCTGCGTGACGGCTGCGGCGTTGCCCACATCGGCGGTGACGGCAAAGGCTTCGCCGCCCTGCGCGTGAACCAGCGCGATGGTCTCTTCATTCTTCGCTTCGTTGACATCAGCCGCCACGATGCGCGCGCCTTCAGCCGCAAAACGCAGCGCCATGGCGCGACCCAGGCCCGAAGCTGCTCCGGTGATGACTGCCACTTTGTCCTTAAGTTTCATCTCTCCCTTTCTCCAGTTGTGATTTGATTTGTTGCAGCGCGCCGCACAAAAAGCTGACTTCCTGGCTGCTCAGCCCGGCGTGCAGCAGGCTTTGCCGCAGCCTGCGCGTTCTGACCGGTTCGTTGCCGGGCAGCAGGAAGCCCGACAACCGCAGCACTTCAATCATCAGCCGCAATCCGGTTTCGATTGCGCCTGCGGTGGCTGAATCAGTGAAGCCCTGCGCGCCGCTCTGATTTTCATCGCGCCTGAGTTCATAACAGCAGATGGCGACGGCCTGGCCCAGATTCATCGAAGGGCAGTCAGGCGCGGTCGGAATGCTCAGCACGCGATGACAGAAGCTCAGGTCTTCATTCGTCAGGCCGTGCTTTTCAGAACCAAAGACAATCGCCGTGCGGTGACTGTTTGCGCTCAGTTCACGCTGCAAATCAACCGGCGTGAAAAGCGGCTGCTTCCATTCAATGCGCGTGCGGTCTGCCGTGCCGACAACCAGCGTGCAGTCAGCAACGGCCTCAGCCAGCGTGGCGCAGACGCGCGCCGAACTCAGCACGTCAGTCGCGTTGACCGCAGAAACGGCTTCAGTCCAGACCGGAGCGTAAGGCGCAACAACGGCCAGATCAGTAAAGCCGAAATTTTTCATCGCCCGCGCCGCCGCGCCAATGTTGTTCGGATCACGCGGACGCGAAAGCACAATTCTGCACGAAAGCATGACTCCAGATTCTCAAAGCAGCGGACTAAAGCCCAGTGGCCTGAAGTTAAGGCCTCGTGGTGGAACCGGGCCGCACCCCCGTAGTAACGAATTCATTCGTTGTTTTTGAATAGTCATAGCTTCAGAAGCAGAACGAATGAATTCGTTACTACGGGGGTGTTTCGAGTTCCTTTCAGACAGTCCCGGCTTAATGCCATTGAGCGTCAGCGACCCGATGCGTCCGGGAGAGGCTCTTTCGCCGCAGCCCAGGTCGCTGACGCGCCCTGTACTGTTCCGGTTTAGCGCCTCTTATGGCTTCCACGTGCCTTTCGCTACTGCCGGAATGTATTTGTCCAGGTTCTTCGGCCTGAACTCGACCGTGCGTTCCTGTTCGGCGCTCAGGTAGGCGGTCATCAGCAGTTCGGTGACTTCGAGTCCGTCATAGACTCCGACTTCGGGCTGAATGCCGTCGAGAAAGCAGTTGACGAAATAACGGTTCTCGCCTTCGTAGCCGTAATCAGCCGTTTCATTCGCCACAACCGGCATCAGGCCCTGCTCGGCGTTCTGCTTTTCAACCAGGTCTTCGCCTGCCGCGCCCTGCACTTCGCGGCTGAAGAAAAGTTTCAGGCCGCTTTCGAGCGTGTTGACGCTCATCGAATATTCCGGGCCGAGCAGTTCAGTGCTCAGGCGCAGACCCGCGCCGACGAAACTCCACGAGGTCGTGACTTCGGCAATCAGCGGCAGGCCCTTGTCGTCAACGTAATGAATCGTCGCGCGGGCGAAATCTTCAGACGGGCGCGTGAGGTAATCAACATTGCGGCCCATTCGTTTTTTGAGCAGCTTTGCATACTCAGGCCGCGACCATTTGAGCGAAGCGATGGTGGCTGAAACCTTGACCGGGCGAATGCTGTGGCGCGGCTTGCCTGGTTCGGTCAGCAGGAAGCGGGCGACTTCGACGCTGTGGCACATCATATCGTTGAGCACGCCGCCGCCCTGCAAATCGCCCTGCCAGAACCAGGGCATATGCGGGCCGCTGTGTTCTTCGGCAGCGCGGGCGAGGTACGGGCGACCGGTCAGGGCTGCGGCGCGTCGCCAGACGATTTCGCGGCCCCGCACGATGCCCGGCTCGAACAACTGATCTTCAAGATAGCCGTGCAGCACGCCTGCCTCTTCAATCAGCGCGACGACTTTTTTCGCTTCGGCCACGTTGCGGGCGAGCGGCTTTTCAATCGCAATGCCGGTGAGCGCGCCCTTGCCTGATTTGATGGTTCTGACGATGCGCTCGATGTTGTCAATGCGCGCGTGGTTCGGGCCGCACAGCCAGATGGCGTCAATGTCGGGCGAAGCGACCATCTCTTCAATGGAGCGGAATGCCTTTGCTTCGCCGAGGCGCAGCGAGCTGGCCAGGTCTGCCGCGCTCTGCGCATTCTTTTTGTTCGGACTCCAGATGCCGCGAATTTCAGCATCGCGGACGGCGAGGAAGGACTGGATGTGAAAACGGGTGATGAAGCCGCTGCCAATAAAGCCAATGCCAAGTGGTTTTCTCATAGTTGCTGTTCGTGTTTTCGGATTGTCAGAAAGATTGTTGAAGGTGAATCGTGATGACGGCAGGATGTTAGTGACGGGTCGCTGATTTGTCCACCCTGGCAGGTGATTCATTCTGTCAGCATTGACCCTGACTACTTCAGCGTAACCAGGCCACACCCCCGTAGTCACGAATTCATTCGTTCTGCTTTCAACTCTGCCTTCTTTCAAAGACACAACGAATGAATTCGTGACTACGGGGGATGGCCCGGCTTTCTACAAGGCTGCTGGTTTATCTGAATCAAGTGCTGAGTTGAAAGCACAACGAATAAATTCGTTACTACGAGGGAGGGCCGGGCTTTCTGCCAGGCTGCTGAGTTGAATGATTCGGGCGAAGCTGTTTGTGGCTGATTATGGCAGCGGCATCACCCGGCGCAGCAGTTCAATGAAGCGCGGATCATTGCGCAGCGGGTCAAGCAGCGGTTCGACATTGAGAAAGGCCATAAAGCCGGAGCGTTCATCGCAGGCTTTGTCGAGCCACCGAAGCGCCTGATCGCGGTCGTCCAGGCCGAGCCACAGCAGCGCAAAGTAAAACGATGGCGTGTAACGCCGCCCGGCAAGCTGTTCGAGTTCAGTCAGCACGCGCTGCGCCACTTCGCGGTGGCCTGCCCGGCCACTGACATAGGCCAGGTGGACTTTGAAATCAGTCACGTCTTCGGCCAGGGCGACGGCTTTTTCCAGCGCATCAATCGCCGCGTCAAAGGCGCCCTGCTGCCCGTAAATCATGCCGATGACCTTCCACGCAAAGGGAAAGTGCGGGTTGAGTTCCAGCACTTTCAGGCCGCAGTCAATCGCGCGGTCAAACTGCCGCGCAAAGTAATGCGCCCACCCCAGGCTGAGGGCAGAGAACGGCGACAGCGGGTCGAGCTTTGCCGCCTGTTCGCATTCACGGATGGCCGCTTCGTACTGGCCTGTTGCCTTCAGATAAAAACCGTAACCATCGTGCGCGTTCGCGTAATGCGGCGTCAGTTCGATGGCGCGCCGGAATTCGCGTTCGGCCCCGTCAAAATCCCATTCATAAAGCAGCCGCGCAAAACCGAGCGAGCAGTGCGCTTCGCCAAGCGTTTCATCAAGCGACAGCGCTTTCTGTGCGGCGGCAATCGCTTTCGGAAAGACCTCGCGGGGCGGCAGGCCGCCGGTCGAAGAGGCCAGGAACGCATAAGCATCGGCCATTCCCGCATAAGCCAGCGCGTAATTCGGATCAAGATCAATCGCCTGCTGAAAGTGTTCGATGCCCTTGCGAATCCAGTTTTCAGTGCGCCGCGTCGAAGTGAAATGACGCCCCTTGAGGTACAGGTGATAAGCCTCGGTGTTGTCGGTGTGGCGGCGGGCGAGGCGTTTTTTCTCTTCGCCGGAAAGCTTGAGGCGCAACTGCTGGCTGATTTCGCGCGCAATCTCTTCCTGCAATTCAAAAATATCGGTCAGGCGGCGGCGGTACTGTTCGCCCCAGAGCTGCGCCTGCTTCGCCACGTCAATGAGTTCGACGCGAATGACCAGATGCCCGGCCAGCTTGCGCATCCTGCCGGTCAGCACGGCGCGCACGCCCAGTTCTTCGCCCGCCTGCTGTGCGTCAACCCTGCGCCCGCCGTAACGAAAGACGACGCTGCGCGGCACGACGCGCAGTTTCGGCACCTGCGACAGGCTGTTGATGATGCTTTCAGTAATGCCTTCGGAAAGATATTCGAACTCTTCATCGCCGCCGACATTGACGAGCGGCAGCACGGCCAGCGAATCAATCACCTTGCGCGCCCTGGCGCGACGACCGGAAGGCTGCGCAGTGAAAGACTGGCGCGAAGCTGAGATGGCATTCGCGCTGCTGATGGCCAGCGTGACGGCTTCATTCATTTCAACCCGCTGCCGCAATTGTCTGAGTTCGACGAGCAGTTCACCTGCTGACTGGTAACGCTCAGCGCAGTTTTTGCCGAGCGCCTTCATCACCAGACTGTCGAGTTCCGGCGGCACGGCGGGATAAACCTGCACGAGCGGCTGCGGCTGCGCGGTCAGAATCGCCACGATTACATCGCTCATCGTCGGCCCGTTGAATGGCAGACGCCCCGCAATCATTTCATAAAGCACAATGCCGAGGCTGAAAAGGTCTGACCGCGCATCCACCGATAATCCGCGCGCCTGCTCCGGCGACATATAAGCCGGTGTGCCCATCACCGTGCCGGGCGCGGTTGAGTGCGGAGTGCGGAGTGCGGAGTGCGGAGCGCCCGACTCAGTCTGCAACAGTGTTACTGCCTCTTCTTCGTCCCGGCTTCCGGCTTCCGACTTCCGCGCTTCGATCAGTTTTGCCACGCCGAAATCAAGCACCTTCACGTAACCATCGGGCCTGAGCATGATGTTTTCCGGCTTGATGTCGCGGTGGACGATGCCGCTGGTGTGAGCGGCCTGAAGCGCGCCTGCGACCTGCGCGGCGATGTCGAGGGATTCAGGCAGCGTGAGGCGCGCACCTGTCAGACGCTGGCGCAGCGTCGCGCCTTCGATGTATTCGGTGACGATGTAATGCCGGCCTTCGTGCTGCCCGATTTCGTGAATCGTCAGAATGTTCGGATGATTGAGCGCCGAGGCGGCTCTGGCTTCCTGCATGAAACGGCGCACTCGTTCGCTGTCCTGCGTCCATTGCGCGGGCAGCAGCTTGAGCGCGACTTTGCGATCAAGCCGCGTGTCTTCGGCCAGCCAGACTTCACCCATCCCACCCACGCCAAGCTGTGAGATCAGACGATAATGTGAAATGGTCGAGTTGGCCGACATTGCTTCCTTCATCCTGCAACTTTTTCACTGCGCGAGGCCGACCCGCTGCAACAGTTCAGCGAAGCGCGGATCGTCGCGCAGTCTGTCATACATTGGCTCAGTTCGCAGCCACACCAGCCAGCAGAAACGTTCATCGCAGCTTTTGTCGAGCCACGCGAATGTTTCATCGGTGTGGCCGAGGCCCAGGTGAATCATGGCCGGATAGAATGGCGCGATGTATTTACGTTCTGCTGACTGATGAAGTTCATCCAGTAACGCCAGCGCTTCATCGCGTGCGCCAGCCCTGGCCAGCGCGTAACCCAGCCCGCCCAGAATCATCGCGCCGCGCCCTGACAGGTCGAGCGCGCGGCGCAGTTCAGCAATGGCTTCGCTGAAACTGCCCTGCTGCGCCAGCGTCAGTCCCTGATAAAAATGAGCCGGGACAAAATCAGGATCGAGTTCCAGCGCCTGCCGGTAATAGCCGATGGCTTCATCAAAGCGGCGGGCGTGATAACAGATCCAGCCCAGATGCGTGTTGATGACGAGCGAGAGCGGTTCGAGTTCGCGCGCGTGCAGTTCCTGTTGCAGCGCCTCATCAAACTGTGCCCGCGCGGTCAGGTAAACCGACGCGTACCAGTGCCGCGCATAAGCCGAAGCCGGATTGAGTTCAATCGCTCGTTTGAATTCACGCTCACCGGCTTGCCAGTCCCATTCAAACCAGATCAGCGCCCCGGCGAGCGCGGTGTGGGCTTCGGCCAGCGACTCGTCAATTTCAATGGCGCGCAATGCGGCGGCTTTTGCCTTCGCCATCGCGGCCTTTGGTGACACGGCGCTGTAAATGCCCAGCACCGAATAAGCGTCGGCCAGACCCGCATAAGCGAGCGCGTAATTCTGATCGAAGCCGATGGCCTGCTCGAATGATTCGATGGCTTTTTTCAGGCTTTGCGGCGTGCGCTGGTTCCAGTAATAGCGGCCCTTGAGATAAGCCTGATAAGCCTCGCTGCTGGCCGTGTAACGTTTGACGATGCGCTTCTTTTCTTCGCCGGTCAGTTTCAGGCGCAACTGTTCAGAGATGCCGCGTGAAATCTCTTCTTCAATGACAAAGACATCAGCGAGCGGATGATTGTACTGCCCGCTCCACAACTGCGCGCCGTCTTCGGCGTCAACCAGTTCGGTTCTGACGACGATGCGGTTTTCGATGAACATCACGCGCCCGGTCAGCACGGCGCGCACGTTCAGTTCACGCCCGACCGCGAGCGGATCAGCCAGTCGCCCCTGATAACGAAAGACAGTGCTGCGCGCCATTACCCGCAGTTTCGGCAGGCGCGACAGGTTGTTGATGATGCTTTCAGTGATGCCGTCGCTCAGATAAGCCGCGCCCGATTCGCTGCCGCCGGTAATGAAGGGCAGCACGGCCAGCGAATTGATGGCCCGGCGGCGGCGGCGGCGAGGCGGCATGACCTGCGTAACGGCGGTCGGGCGCGGAGCCGTGTCAGCCGTCGGCCTGCTGATGACAGTGGCGTAACGCATCAGGTCATCGGTGCGTCCGAGTCCCGCCGTCGCGCTCAGCCGTGCCTGCAACTGCTGTAAATCGGCCAGCAGTAACTGCGCGCTCTGATACCGCTGCTCACGATCCTTGTTGAGCATCAGGCCGAGAATTCGTTCCAGATCAGCAGGCAGTTGCGCGCTGACGTGCGGCGGCAGCGGCGGCACCTCACGATACAAAAGCGCGGCCACAATGTCGGCGTTCGATTCGCCGTCGAAAGGTTTCAGCCCGGTCAGCATTTCATACAGCACAATGCCGAGGCTGAAAATATCGCTGCGCCCGTCCACTTTCTGCGCCCGCGCCTGCTCCGGCGACATATAAGAGGGCGTGCCGACCACGATGCCGGGCACAGTCGAATGCGGAGTGCGGAATGCGGAGTGCGGAGTGTCGGCTTCTGCCTGCGTCACGGTCTCTGCGTCTTCCGAATTCCGCATCCCGAATCCCGAATTCCGCCCTTCAGTCAGTTTGGCGAGGCCGAAATCAAGCACCTTCACGTAACCATCGTGGCGCAGCATGATGTTTTCGGGTTTCAGATCGCGGTGCGTCAGTCCGGCAGCAGCAGCAGCGGTCAGTGCGGTCGTGACCTGCACGATGATGCCGATGATTTCGCTGATGCCGGGCGGCCCATCATTCAGGCGCTGGCGCAGCGTGCGACCTTCAATGTATTCGGTGGCGATGAAATGCACTCCGTCAGCCTGGCCGATTTCATAAACCGTGAGAATGTTGGGATGATTGAGCGCCGAAGCGGCGCGGGCTTCGCGCTCGAAGCGCTGCACCAGATCGTCATCAGCGGCCAGGCGCGGCGGCAGCAGCTTGAGCGCAATCAGCCGTCCGAGTTGCGTGTCTTCGGCCAGCCAGACTTCACCCATCCCGCCCGCGCCGAGCTGGCTGATAATCCGGTACCGCGAAATCTGACGTGTCATCACACTCGTTCCCCTCAGTCTGAAATCACTCCACTCTAAAACAAAGGGCTGAAGATTGGAACAAACACGGAAGGCTCAGGAGGCATGAGCAGCGCGGGGCAGAATGGTTACTGATTTGAAACCCGATGATGTTAATTCAGGGCGTCAGGATGGAACCGGGGCGCACCCCCGTAGTCACGAATTCATTCGTTCTGCTTCAAAGCTACAGGCGACAAACAGAACGAATGAATTCGTGACTACGAGGGTGCGCCCCGGCTTCTTAAGGGGGCTTAACTTCGCGCCATTGGGCTGAATCATCCGTGTGACTGCTTACTTCGTGGCTGGCGACAGGCTTTTATAGATTGTTTCAATCCAGCGGTCTGTATTGATGAATCCTGATCCCCAGTCTTTGTACTTTGCGGGCAGACCCTGTTTTTTGACGGCTTCGAGCGGCTGTTTCCTTTTGAGCTGCTCGCGCACCACGCCAATCGTTTCCTGCAACATCTGATGATAAGCCTTCAGGTCATCGAGCGATGAAACGGGGCCGTGACCGGGAATGATTCTGACTCCGGCGGGCAGCATTCTGATGACTTCGCCAATGTTGCGTTCAAGGCCTTCGACGCTGCCGCCGCTGCTGAGGTCAACAAACGGAAAGCGCCCGGCAAAGAAATCATCACCGAGATGCGCGACATTCGATTTTGTAAACAGCATCACGCTGTCGCCGTCGGTGTGGCCTTTGGGGAAGTGCGTGACTCTGATCTCTTCGCCATTGAAATGCACCGACACCGACTGTGCGTAAGTGACAACCGGCAGACCTTCGGCGGCCATCGGCTGCGCGTTCTGATTGCCGGTGGCGGGTTTGAGTTCGCCGGTCAGGCGTTTGCGCACATTGTCGTGCGCGATGATGGCGGCTTCGCGGCCAAAGACCGGATTGCCGCCCGTGTGGTCGCCGTGCCAGTGCGTGTTGAGGACGAATTTGAGCGGGCCGGGATTGATGCTTTTAAGCGCCGCGCGAATCTTGTCAGCAAGCGGCGCAAACTGATCGTCAATAATCAGCACGCCATCGCTGCCGACTGAAACGCCGATGTTGCCGCCCGCGCCTTCGAGCATATAAACATTCCCGGCGACCTGCTGCACTTTGATTTCAACCTTGCCGAAATCCTGCTGCGCCAGCGCCGTTGCGGTCAGCACGCCGACTGCCAGGACAATACAGATCATCAATCGTCGCATCGTGGATCCCTCCTGTCATTTTTATCGTTTCAGCCACATCGTGATTGAGCGCGTGACCAGATCAGAGGCGTCCTGCTGCACGAAATGACCGGAGCCGGGAATCGTCACCAGCGTCAGATCACTTTCCAGCCAGTCCCAGGTGTTGTTGAGCGCGCCGGGCAGCAGCGCCGTGTCACCAAGCCCGTGAATCATCAGCACCGGCGCTTTGACTTTGATGTCCGGGAACGCGCTGTTCTGGGTGTAAGGTTCGCGCGGATAGTTGCGCTTGTAATAATTCAGCATTGCTTCAAAATCAGACCGCAGGAAGGCTTCGATGTATTTCTTTTTCGCTTCGGGGTCTTTGACCCACCCGGCCAGGCCTTCAGCCGTCAGCTTCGTGTGAAAACCTTCCTGCTGAAAGTTGCGCGCATACTGGCTGTTTTTCTGCTGCTGCGGATTACCGGCGAGTTCGCGCGCGAGGCCTTTCGGATGCGGCAGATTGAGGATGATCAGTTTTTCGGTCATCTGCGGCATGGTCATCGCAAACGTCCACGCGACCGCGCCGCCCCAGTCGTGGCCGATGATGATCGCCTTGTCGCGTTTGAGGTGTTTGATGACGGCGGCCACATCACCGACCAGCAGCCGCATATCGTAATTCTCAACGCCTTTCGGTTTGTCGCTCAGGTTGTAACCGCGCTGGTCAATGGCGACCGCGTAATAATCCTTTGCGAGCGCCTGCATCTGATCGCGCCACGAATACCAGAAATCAGGGAAACCGTGAATCATCACAATCAGCGGCGCGGTGTTTTTGCCGAGCGCGGCGTAATGAATCTTCACGCCGTTTGAATCGGCATAGCCGTGTTCGACCCGTTTGTCGAGGTCGGCGTCAGCAGCGAGCGCAGTCACTGACAGGGCCAGGATGAAGATCAGACCGGTGACGGGCAGGAAGCGTTTCATAAAGGTCTCCTTGCAGGTCGGGATGCGGGCGCTGACACGACCGGCCCGCAGTGGTTATTGCCTGGATTTACTTTCGGGATTGACGCAAAGCGAAAAAGCCGGACGCAGTATAGCATCAATCCGGCTTCGGCAAGTAAACGGCAGCGGCCCTGAACCGGCAGCCGTGTCAGAAGTGGTCAGGTCTTTCAGCGGGCGGGATAAACTGGTCGGCTACTGGACAAACTGTTCATAATTTTCTCTGGTGATGACGACGTTTTCAGCCGCCTGACTGTTTTTACTGCTGCCGGGCAGTTTCAGCGTGCGACCATTGAACGTGGCTGCCAGCGCTTTCAGATTGCCTGCGCTGATGACGAATTTTTCGCGGGCGGTGAAATCAACGGATTCGCCCTGCCTGAGCAGCCTTACTGCCGGGTTTGCCGCATCATCGGTTCTGACCTTCACCCAGCAGACACCTCCGCTGGCCTGCAGACTGAGCCGCATCGCCAGGCGAATGATCGGAGTCGGTGACGATTGCGGCGCAAGCGAAATCGGCTTGCCGATTTTCAGTTCGCCAGGCGCGATGGTGTGGGGCGTGGCGGCAGGCTGCGCCGGACTCGTTGCTTTCACCACAAACGAGGTCACGTAATCACGCACCGCAGGAATCTTCATTGCCACAAACAGCGTCAGCCCCAGAAACAGCAGTACGCTGCCGAGTTTGGCGAGCAGACCAAAGACCTTGTCAAAACCTGAATTCATTGCGGCTGCGGCTTTGACCGTCGCGCCTGATCCGGCTTCATCCCCGACTACCAGTGTCGGAACCGGCTCGTCATTCTCAGCTTCGTCATTCTCCGGTTCATCATCTTCAAAGTCGTCAGCCGCAGCTTCAGCGTTATCGTTGATTGCGCGCTGCAACGCTTCGCGCATTTCTGCGGCTGAAGCGAATCGCTCCTGCTGATTCAGGGCGGCAGCCTTTTGCAGCAGCCTGGCCACCGCCGGTTGAACCTGCGGGTTGAGTTTGTGCGCGGGTTGCAGCGGGTCTGCCTGGCCATTGAGCGTTTCAGTCGCGCGCGAGACGGCATCGGGCGGAAGCTGCCCGGTCAGCAGGTGATGCAGCGTGATCGCCAGCGCATAAAGATCGCTGCGCGCATCAGTGCCCCTGCCGCGAATCTGTTCGAGCGGCGCATAGTGCGGCGTGTAACCGCGCACGCTCAGACTCGCGGCTGACATGCCGGTTGTTGCGCCTTTGGCCAGCCCGAAATCGAGCAGGAACAGTTTGCCGTCCGGCCTCAGTTTCAGATTCTGCGGTTTCAGATCGCGGTGAATGATCGGTGATTCCTGCGTGTGCAGGTATTGCAGCGTTTCAAGCAGCCCGTCAGCCCAGCGCAGAACCTGTTCGACGGGAAACGGCCCCTGTCCGCTGGCCAGGCGTTCTTCGAGCAGTTCGTGCAGATCCTTGCCGGGAATGAAATCCATGACGAAAAACTGCCCGGTGTCAGCCAGTGCAAAATAATCAATCACGCGCGGCAGGGCGTCGTGCCGCAGCTTGTAAAGCAGCCGGGCTTCGCGCTCGAAGGCCCGGTGCAGCCCGTCGTCACTGAAGCGCGACTGTTTGATCACGACGGTGTCATCACTGAAACTCTGGTCTGCCGCCTGATAGACAACACCCATCCCGCCCTGATCGCTCAGCACGCGGAGAATACGATAACGATGATTGAGAACGGTTCCTTCGGTCAGCATAAATGGTCTGGTCAGGTGTAACTCAGCCGCCCGGCTCCGGTGCCTGCTGTCGGGCTGAGTGAGAGGGACAAACTGCTGTGAGTGAGTCGGCGCGTAACGGAACAGCAGAAGCTGGCAGTGCTGCCAGCCGGAGGTGGCTATTCTCTGCTGATCGCGGGCGGATGGCAACACGGATCGGCCTGTCCACGACGAGGTGTTGCTGCGCTGCCGGGAATGCTTTTCAGCCTCAGGTCAGACCCGCGATCTCTTTACATTCTTTACGCTTTACATTCTTTACACGGAAATCTTTACAACTTTTACATCAAAGCTGTTGACGAGCCGGTTTTACAGGCAAATTGCGCGTTTTGAGGCGGAATCCTGACACTTTTGAAACCAACTGTCCTGGCAGATCGTCATATAATCGCGACCTTGAATCAGGGTCTGGTCCCACAAACAATCAAGTAATCAAGATCAGGAAAGAGACTGGTAATGAAAAGACTGTTGCTCACAATTCTGCTGGTTTTATCAGGAGCGCTGTTGCCCGGCTCCGTCAGTTATGCGCAGGGCACGAGTTCACTGCGCGGTCAGGTGGTGGATGAAGTTGGCGCGGTGATTCCGGGCGCAAACGTCACGATCACGGCGACAAGCGGCCCGAATGCCGGAAAGCCGCGCACGGTGGTGGCGAATGCCGGTGGTGAATTCGTCGTGCCGAATCTGCTGCCGGGCACTTACAGCCTGAAGGTTGAATACAACGGCTTCCAGCCCTTCGTGCAAACCGATCTGAAACTGCCGATGGCTGATGCGCTGAAAGTTACATTGACGGTCAAGGCGGTCGAAATTCAGACCGAAGTGCAGGCGGAACTCAACACCGTCAACACCGATCCTGATCAGAATCAGAACGGCGTCGTGCTGAATGAGGAATTCATCAAGGCCAATCTGCCCGACAACGAAGACGATCTGCGCGATTACCTGCAGGCGCTGGCCGGCCCGGCGGCAGGCGGCGCAAGCGGCGGGCAGGGCGGCGCACAGATTATGGTCAACGGCTTCAGCGCCACGCGGCTGCCTCCCAAGGAAGCCATTATGCAGATCAAGATCAATCAGAATCCGTTTTCGCCGGAATACTCACAGCCCGGCTTCGGACGCGTTGAGATTATCACCAAGCCCGGTCTTGATTCGCTGCGCGGTTCGTTCGGCATGAACTTCCGCAACTCGGCGCTCGATGCGCGCAACGCCTTTGCCGTCACCAAACCCGACCTGTCACAGCAGCGTTACAACTTCAATATCGGCGGCCCGATCATCAAAAAGAAGATGTCGTTCTTTGCCTTTATGGATCGGACGAATCTTGACGGCGCGAGCACGACCAACGCCATTACGCTGGCCGGGCCTTTTGTCGCCAACGTTCCGGCCCCGAACAACAACACCTTTTTCGGAGTTCGCACCGATTATCTCGTCACGAACAAGGACACGCTGAGCGTCAATTATCATCGTTCGATGCGCGAATCGTTCAATCAGGAATTTGCCGTCCGGTTTGGCGGCGGCGGGTTCGGCGGTTTTGGCGGCGGTGGTCGTGGCGGTGGCGGCGCAAGCGGCGTGACCAACTTCATCCTGCCTGAGCGCGGCACTGATTCAGAAGGCGTCAACAACGATCTTCAGATTTCCAACACGACGATTCTGACCACGCGCCTGATTAACGAAGCGCGGCTGCGGCTCGGTTATGACACCAGCCAGTCGCGCGCGCGCACGCCGGGCGTGGCGATCAATGTGCTCGATGCTTTCAACGGCGGCGGTTCGCCGACCGGCCTGAGCAATTCGCGGCAGTTCGATTATGAATTGCAGAACTATCTGACTTACAGCCTGAAGAAACACACCATCAAGGGTGGCGTGCAGGTTCAGTACGTCAAACACAACGATTACAGCTCCAGCAATTTCAACGGCACTTACACCTTCCCCAGTCTCGACGCCTATCGCGCCGTGCTTAACGGCGAACCGATTCCGGTGACCAGCACGCGGGGCCGTTATCAGTTCACCACCAGCCTCGGCGATCCGCGGCTGCGGTACAGCCAGACTGAATATTCCTGGTTCGTCAATGATGATTACCGGCTGAGCCAGTCCTTGACTTTCTCGTTCGGGCTGCGGCACGAATTTCAGACGCACCTGGAGGACAAGAATAATTTCGCGCCGCGGATGGCCATTGCCTGGTCGCCGTTCAAGGATCGCAAGACGACGATTCGCGCCGGAGCCGGAATCTTTTATCAGCGTCTGAGCGAAGGCACCTATGCGCTGGCGCTGCGTTACAACGGCCTGACGCAGCAGAGCATCATCATTGAAAACCCGGTTTACAATCCGAATTACAAATCGGGCGATCCGCTGCCGCTGGCGAGCAATTCAAATCTCAGCGTGCAGAATTCCATCATTCGCACGCTTGATCCGAGCCTCAAGGCTCCGTCAACTTACAGCGTCAACCTGGGCGTTGAGCGACAACTGCCTTTGGGCATGGTCGGTTCGGCCACTTATATCTTTTCACGCGGCGTGCATCAGTACCGCTCGCGCAACATCAACGCGCCGCGCCCGGAACTGCTCAGCCAGCTTCCGAATTGCGCCGGACAGACGACCGATGTCAACTGCACCCGGCCTGATCCGACGAAGGGCAACATCTTCCAGGTTGAATCATCGGCCAGTTCGGTTTATCACGGCCTGCGTTTTGGTCTGAACCGGATGATGAGCCGTCGCTTCACGGTCTTCAGCAACTATTCGCTGTCGTTTGCCAATAATGATTCAGACGGCACGGGCACCACTCCGGCGGACAATTACAATCTGCGGTCAGAGTGGGGGCCGTCATCAGTGAATGCGCGCCACACCCTGTTTGTCGGTGGCCGCGTCACACTGCCCAAAGGCATCACGCTCTCGCCGTTCATCTTTGCGTCAAGCGGCAGACCCTACAACATCACGCTCGGTCAGGATGTGAACCGCGACACGAGCTTTACTGATCGTCCGGGAGGCATCAGCCGCAACTCTGATCTGTCCTCCAGCCTCTATTCGCAACTGACGCTGTGTCGCAGCGGCGTTCCTGACCGCAACAATCCCGGCACCTGCACCGGCGGGCAGACTTTCGGGCAGTATCTGGCCGCAGTCTTTCCGAATGGCGTCAATGCCATTGGCCCCGGCTCCATCAACGTCAATCTGAACATCAGCCGCACCTGGGGCTTTGGCAAGCGCGATTCAGGCGCGGCCCAGGGCGGTCGCGGCGGCGGTGGTGGTCGCGGCGGTGGTGGCGGTGGCGGCATGCGCGGCGGCCCGGGCGGGATGATGGGCGGCCCCATGGGCGGTGGCATGATGGGTGGCGGCGGGCCTGAAGGCGCGCGTTACACCGTGCAACTGACTGCCAACATCACGAACCTGTTCAATCACGTCAATTTCGGCCAGTACAGCGGCACGCTGACTTCGCCGTACTTTGGCATTTCGAACAGCGCCAGCGCCGCGCGGCAGTTCGAAATGAGCCTGCGTTTCGGCTTCTGAGTCACTGCGCAGCAGTCTCAGTTCCACGCATCACAGACCGGTGTTCGATTTCTCAGGTCGGGCACCGGTTATTGTTTGTGCCCGTGCCTTGATCTTTGCGGCAACTCATCACTAAACTGCCCGCGTCGTTTTCGACAGATCACTACAACCCGACAAAAACCATGAACCTCGAAATCACTAACCGTGTCGCCATGATTGCGGCGGCCAGCAAAGGCCTCGGCAAAGCCTGCGCACAGGCGCTCGCGGCTGAAGGCTGTCACGTTTCGCTGTGCGCCCGAAACGCCGCAGAACTTGAAACAGCCCGCGCCGAAATCAGCGCCACTGGTGCCACCGGCAACATCCTGACCGTGCAGGCTGACGTTTCATCTGCTGATGACCTCAACAACTGGTTCGCGCAGACCACTGCTGCTTTAGGCCAGGTTGATATTCTCGTCACCAACACCGGCGGCCCTCCGGTCTCGAAGTTTATGAATCTGAGTGACGAGCAGTGGCAGGCCGGAGTTGATTCGACGCTGCTGAATGTGGTGCGTTTGTCGCGCCTGGTCATTCCAGGCATGCAGCAGCGCCGCTGGGGGCGCATCATTCACCTGACTTCATTTGTGGCGAAACAGCCGCTCGATGATCTGACAATCTCAAGCACGCTGCGCGCCGGGCTGTCAGGGCTGACAAAGACCATGGCCAGTCAGGTCGGGCCGGACAACATCACCGTTAATGCCGTGCTGATGGGCCACTTTATGACTGACCGGCAGTACCACATTGCCGACGTGCGCGTGAAGGAACGCGGCATCACTTATGAACAGTATTTCGAGGAGGCCGCCGCGCAGATTCCGTTGCGGCGCATCGGCGACCCGCGCGAACTTGGCGAAGTCGTCGCTTTTCTCGCTTCTGAACGCGCCAGCTACGTCACTGGCACTTCAATCCTCGTTGACGGCGGGCTTTATCGCGGAACGATGTAGTGATCAGTGATTAGTGGTTAGTGGTCAGTGGTTAGTGAAGAGTGAACAGCGAAAGAGCCGCTGAAATCTTCTCACTGTTCACTAACCACTGACCACTAACCACTAACCACTGACCACTAACCACTGACCACTTATGAAACTTTACCGAACCAGACAGGGCGTGGTGATTGAAGACCGGGCCGGTTTTTTTCAGCTTCCGGCAGATGACTGGGATCAGCTTTTCAATCAGCCTGAGCTGTTGCAATCGCTGGTCAGTCGCACGCGGCGGCTCGTGCCGCTTCCGGCGTTTTCGCTCGATGCTGAACTGCTCGCGCCGATTGGCAGTCAGGAAGTGTGGGCCGCCGGAGTGACTTACTATCGCAGCCGCACGGCGCGCATGGAAGAATCGAAGGACGCGGGCGGCGGCAGCTTTTATGATCGCGTTTACAGCGCCGAGCGGCCTGAGCTGTTTTTCAAGGCCACCCCGCACCGCGTGGCCGGACATCAGCAGCAGGTGCGCATTCGCCGCGATTCAAAATGGAATGTGCCGGAACCGGAACTGGCGCTGGCGGTCAATGCGGCGGGAAAGATCATTGGTTACACGGTGGGCAATGATCTGAGTTCACGCGACATTGAAGGCGAGAATCCGCTCTATCTGCCGCAGGCCAAGGTTTACCTGCACAGTTGCGGGCTGGGGCCGGGCGTGCTGCTCAGCGATGAACCGCTGCCTGATGCGACGGCGATCAGGCTTGAAATCAGGCGCGACGAAAAGACGGTCTTTGCCGGGACGACTGAATTATCGGCGCTCAAACGCAAACCGCCGGAACTGGTTGATTATCTTTTCCGCGACAACAGCTTTCCGCATGGCTGCTTTCTGCTGACCGGCACCGGCATTGTGCCGCCTGATGAATTCACGCTTGCGCACGGCGATGAGATCAGCATCACGATTGATCAGATTGGGACGCTGGTGAACCGGGTGGCGTGATGAACGGGCAGGGCATTCAGGCAGTCTTTTTCGATGCGGGCGGCACGTTGTTTGAAACGCGCGGCAGCGTCGGTGAAATTTATGGCCGCGCCGCGCTGCGTTACGGCATTGAAACCGACCCGCAGCAGATTCAGCTTCGCTTCATTCGTGAATTTCGCCGACAGCCTCCGCTGGCCTTTCCGCCCGACACGCCTCAATCGCAATTGCACAATCTGGAACGTGAATGGTGGCGCGCTCTGGTGCAGCGCGTGTTTGCCGACGCGGCTTCGTGGCCGGGCTTCGCTGAGTTCTTTGATGATCTGTATGAATTTTTCAGAACCCGCGCAGCGTGGCGGCTGTTTGCTGAAACCGTGCCGGTGCTGGAAGCCCTGGCCGCGCGCGGGCTGCGGCTCGGCATCATCTCGAACTTTGATTCGCGGCTGGATGACGTGCTGCGCGCGCTCGGCATTGACGGGTATTTTGAAGCTGTTCACCTGTCGAGTCGAATCGGCGCAGCCAAGCCTGATCCGCTGATTTTTCAGACGGCGCTTGAAACTTTCGCGCTGACGCCGCCACAGGCGATGCACGTTGGAGACAGTTTGCGCGAGGATGTGCAGGGCGCTATCAGCGCCGGATTGCAGGCCGTCTGGTTTGATCCGGCTGAGAGCGGCGCACCGCCTGACGACACGCGGCGCATTGTGCGGCTCGATCAACTGCCCGCACTGATCTGAGCGCGGAAGTAAGCAGGCAGGTTCTTTTTCGTGGCAAGCAGAATTTCAAGAATGGCGCGGCGGTCGGCTTCACTGAGCGCGGCAAATTCCTTTGCCTGCGTCTGATTCGTCAGCACCAGCCACAGGCGGCGATAAAGATCATCAAGCGCCGGTTGCGGAACGCGGTCAAAGGCCTCGGAGTAGATCAGGTAACTGCACGGATAACGAAAGAGCCGCCGCGAAAGATCGAACTGCCGCAGCGAACGACCCTGTTTGTCGAACGGCCCGGCTGAGGCAAATTCCTGCGCAAAATCAGAAGTCCCCGCCACTGCTGCCGGTAATCCGGCTTCATCAGCGAACAGCAGATACTTGAGCGTTTCATTGACTGCATATTCGATGCGCCGCCTGACACTGACGGCGAGTTCGCCTGTGTTGCGGCCAGCCTTTTTGTCGAGATCAGCCTGTTCGTGCAAAGCCATGCGCGTTTCATAACCGAGCCACACCAGCGTATTCTGCATCTGCGTCTGATGCGCCAGCGTCATCAGCGCCACAATATCGCTGTGGGGCGAAGCGTAACCGCTGAGGTCGGCTTTCTGCGCCAGGCTCGTGAGGTTGCCGGTGAACTGTCCCGCGCTGATTTCGCCGCTGAAAAAAGTGTTGCCCAGGTGCTGAAGCGGCCCGCGCTGCCCGGTCACATACCAGCCGCCAAAGCGGTCGCTGAAAGGCGAGGCGTGATCGGTCACAAAGGAATTGGTTTCAGGATTGATGAAGCCATCGGTTCCGGCATAAACCGAGCGCATCAGATGGCCGGGAATGAATCTGGTATTTCCGGTTCCGTGACACCGCATGCAGCTTTCGTTGCGCACGAACTTCGGCTGATCGCCGGGCCGCTGCTCCAGCGTATAAAAAATTCCGCCGAGGTCAGGATCAACCGCCGAAACTTCCAGCAGCTCAGCGCCGCGAATCCAGCCAACATAGACTTCATCGTTGAAGTAAATGGCGCGCGGATTGGCGGGCGAAATGTGATTGGATTGCAGGCTCGTTTTTGAAAAGACCAGGCCCTGTGATGAAACCGGCACGCGCAGATTTTTCAGCACCGATTGCAGCCAGCCGCCCGGAACTGCGTATTCAAGCCTGACTTCGCCACGATCAATTCGCTGCTGCAACCGCGCCACCGGATCGCCCGCCTGATTCGCCTGCGGTCGCGTCTGCGCGCTGCCGATGGAAAGCGGCAGGAAAATAGAATAACCGCCCGCCAGCAGTCCGACCGTCAGCACCAGCATTGAGCAAAGCCTGTTCGTTTTCATCATCGGCATATCAGTGCAACTGCCCGTAAAACAGGCGCGTTTCATATTCAAAGCTGACCTCGCCAGCCTCAGCGTGGCGCTGATAAATTCGCGTGAGTTCATCCAGCATTTCAGCAAAGCGCGGATGGTCAGCTTCAGGCACGTAAGACGAAGACAGCGCCCGGCCCTTCACGCCAGCTTCGTCAAAGACCTGGCGGTTGGGAAATGACTTCATCGTGAAACTGCCGGGCGCAAAAAAATCGGCCAGCACGCGCTCATCAATCTGCCGGTGATCCACCTGCGCGTAATCGGTCGCATAAGTTTTCAGCCATTCCTCGTAATCGGCCAGAAACGGCGTGACCGACACCAGCCGTTCATTCCAGACCAGCGCGACCCAGCCGCCGGGTTTGAGGATGCGCGCAAATTCGGCCCTGGCGCGCACGCGGTCGAACCAGTGAAAGGCCTGTCCCGCCACAATGAACTCAACACTGCCATCAGGCAGTGTGGTGTTTTCAGCCTCAGCCGCCAGACTGGTGAATCTGGCATAAGCCGACAACAACCTTTCGCCCGCTTCACGCATTTCGCGGTTGGGTTCAATGCCGCAGACCCGATGACCAGCGCGTAAAAACATTTCAGTCAGCAGCCCTGTGCCGGAACCGATGTCAGCAATGATTGAATCCGGCCTCAGCCCGCACTCAGTCCTGAGCGTTTCAATCACGTCTGCCGGATAGCCGGGCCGGTATCTGACGTAATTTTCAACGCGACTGGAAAATCTGCTCTTTGAGTCAGTCATCATTTGGATCTTTCTTTCTCTGTGCCTCTGCGCCTCTGCGTGAAACTTATTCTCACGCAGAGACGCAGAGGCACAGAGAAGAAAAGTACTGCCCCCAGGGATTCAATCAGACAGCGCTGCCCGCAGTTCAGCCGGGAGTTCAACGGGCCTGCCGTCTTTGACCGCGACCACTGTCATTGAACCCATTGCCGCCGGTTCGGTGAAATCGTCTTCGGTGAAAAACAGATAGTCATACCGGATCGAAGTGCGACCAAGTTTGCCGACAGTCACGCGCATCGTGAAGGGCTGATCGAGCGCGAGCATTTTTTTGAAGGTGCATTCGATGTGAACACGCGGAAAGTCATAATGACTGCGACTGAGCGGCTGCCCGCGCTGACGCAGCAGTTCAATCTCTCCGTCTTCAAAGTATTCAAAATAACGCGGCGTGTTGATGCGCCCGGCAGCGTCCGCATCGGCCCAGCGCACGCGCAGTTTCAGGTCAATTGAAGGCATTCAGTTTCTGCTCCTGCTCACCATGATAATTGCTCTGCACCGGTCTGACTGCGGTCAGTCTGAAGCGGCTGGCAATTCGACACCGTAAGCCAGCGCCATCAGCCACTGCCTGCCGCGTTTGACGAAAACATCAGTGAAAGCCACCGCGCTGATGATTTCGTGCCCCTTGTCATCACGCACCCTGGCTTTCTGCAATCCCGTCAGCACGGCAGTTTCACCGAAAGTCTTTGCTTTCAGATTTTCGCCCTGCACAGCCAGAATCGTCATCGGCAGCGTCGCAATGTTGTGCAGAAACGTCGCCCGGTCAAATTCATCTCCGGTCGCGGTGCGATAAACGAAATCATCCGTGATCAGGCGTCCGAGCGAAGCGGCGTCCTTGTTGCTGATGGCCGCAAAAATTTCCTGTTCGAGCGCGATGATTTTCTCTTCCACTGTGCCTGCGATTTTCGCATGTGCCATTTCATACCTCCGGCTGACTCAGATGAGCCGCATAAAACTTCCTGCTTCTCAGGCAGATTGCTGCTGATGCGATCCAGCATGCGTCAAAAGTCAGAGCGCGGCTATCATAGCCAGCAGTTTGCACCCTGACAACCGGAGCTGCCGTCAGGCCGGTGAATTGAATTTAATTGGATAATCCCTGATGGCCTGTTGACAAAGCTTCCCGCGCCCGGTACAGTCTCCGCTTTCGTGACGCGGGGTGGAGCAGCCTGGTAGCTCGTTGGGCTCATAACCCAAAGGTCGCGGGTTCAAATCCCGCCCCCGCAATCCGCTTTCATAACCATCATAATTATTCATATCGAAAGGCCATCCTCAGTGATGGCCTTTTTCTTTGGCAATCGCCAGGCGGTGCGTTACCATCGGCGCTTCATTGCACACCCTGATTATGGCTGACGGACTTTATGGACTGGATCAAAAATCTGATTGATGTCGTTCTGCACCTGGATCTGTATCTCAACCAACTGGTGGCGAATTACGGAGTCTGGACTTATTCGATTCTGTTTCTGATCATCTTTTGCGAAACGGGGCTGGTGGTGACGCCGTTTCTGCCGGGCGATTCGCTGCTGTTTGCGGCGGGCGCGCTGACGGCGCTGCCGGATGCGGGACTGAAGGTTCACTGGCTCTCGCTGCTGCTTGCGGCGGCTTCGATTCTGGGCGATTCGGTCAATTACTGGGCCGGTTATTTTGTCGGCCCGAAGGTTTTCAGCCGCGAAAATTCAAGGCTGCTGAATAAAAAGTATCTTGAACGCACGCACCAGTTTTATGAACGGCACGGCGGCAAGACGGTCATCATTGCGCGGTTTATGCCGATCATCAGGACGTTTGCGCCGTTTGTCGCGGGCATCGGGCGGATGAGCTATCTGCGCTTTCTGACGTTCAGCGTGACGGGCAGCATTCTGTGGGTCGGCGCATTCGTTTATGCCGGCTACTTTTTCGGCAACATTCCGTTCGTGAAGAAAAACTTTACGGTCGTGGTGCTGGCCATCATTTTTGTTTCGCTGCTGCCGGGCATCATTGAATTTCTGCGCGCCAGAGCGGGGCGGCAGACGGTCAGCGCTCAGGACTGAAGCCGACTCCGGCGAAACTCCTCAATTCTTGCCTTCTCAATTTCGCCGCGTTCGCTCAGGCTGTCGAGCCACTGTTTTTTGTATGGCCTGAGCGCATTCACGATCACTTCAGCCACTGCCAGATTGCGAAACCATTTTTTGTTGGCCGGGACAACGTACCAGGGCGCAGCCTTCGTGCTGCATTTGTTGAGTGCGTCTTCGTAAGCGGCGATGTAATCATCCCACAACTCGCGGTTCTGCCAGTCGCCGACCGACAGCTTCCAGAACTTCGTTTTGTCCTGTTCGCGGGCGAGCAGTCGCTTTTCCTGCTCGTCTTTGCTGATGTGCAGGTAAAACTTCAGGATGAGCGTTTCGTTGTCGGCCAGCAGTTGCTCGAAGTGGTTGATCTGTTCGTAGCGGGCCTTCCAGACCTTCTTTTTCACCAGCTTCAGCACGCGCGCCGCCAGCACGTCCTCGTAATGCGAGCGGTTGAAAATTCTGATGAAGCCGCGCGCGGGCGTCTGCTGATGCACGCGCCAGAGAAAGTCGTGCGAGAGTTCAATCGGCGTCGGCACTTTGAATGAAGCAACATCGCAGCTTTGCGAATTGAGCGGCCCCGTCACCAGCCTGATCGTCCCGTCCTTGCCGCTCGTGTCCATTCCCTGAAGCGCGATCAGCACGCTCATCTGCGAAGCGGCGTAAAGGATTTCCTGCAACTCGACGAGTTCATCAACCAGCTTTGCCAGCCGCGCTTCGGCCTCTTCGCGTTGCAGCCCGCCATCAGCTTCGGAATCGAAATTCTTCAGGCGGATTTTTTTGCTGCCGGTAATTTTGTGGGCGTAACTCACAATGATCTCCTGATGAGGGCGGCGCGACTGCGTGACCGCCGCGCAGCCCGGACTGATTTATGCTGCGCCGTATTTTTTGAACCACTCCTGCAACCGCTTCCAGCCGTCCTGCGCGGCTTCCTTGTTGTAGCTCGGACGGTAATCGGCGTGAAAGCCGTGCTGAGCCTCGGGGTAAAGAATGATTTCAGATTTGCTGCCAGCGGCTTTGAGCGCGGCGCGCATCTTTTCAACGTCAGCAACGGGAATGCCAGTGTCCTTGCCGCCATACAATCCAAGCACCGGAGCCTTCAACTGCCCGACGAGTTCCAGCGGAGCTTTCGGCTGCAGCGGATTGGCGCGGTCGGGCGGCGGCGGTGTCAGGCGGCCATACCACGCGACACCGGCTTTGAGCTTCGGATTGTGCGCGGCATAAAGCCACACGATGCGCCCGCCCCAGCAGAAACCCGTGATGCCGAGTTTGCTGGTGTTGACCTTGTTTTTGGCCGCCCACGCGACGGCGGCATCAAGGTCAGACATAACCTGTTCATCGGGAACTTTGCTGACGACCTTCGACAGAATCTCATTCATCGGCAGCTTCGAGACATCGCCCTGGCGCGCATACAATTCCGGCGCGATGGCCAGATGACCGAGTTTGGCGAAGCGGCGGCAGATGTCCCTGATGTGTTCGTGCACGCCGAAAATTTCCTGCACGACCAGCACGGTCGGAAAGTTTTTGCCCTTGTCCGGCATGGCGCGATAAGCGGGAATCTCGCCGTCCTTCACCGGAATTTTCACTTCACCGGCAATCAGCCCATTGGTATCAGTGGTGATGACTGACTGCGCCTGAATCGGCTGAACGGCGAGCGCGAATCCGGCGGTCAGGGATGTGACAATGAATTTGCGGCGATCAACTTCGGCCTTTTCTCCGAGCAGACTCAGCATCTCTTCCTGCATGATTCTTCTCCTGTTGTAGTGGTGGAACTCTGATTACTTTTTCGGCAGCGGTTCGGGCAGGCTGGCGATGGCATAAGCCAGCACGGCCATCACCGCCGCGTTTTCGGCCAGTTCGTGCGGCACGATCTTGTCGAACGTGTCAGCGGGTGTGTGGTGATAATCGAAGTAAGTCCGGTTGTCCTGAATCGGCGCAAAGGTCGGCACGCCGAGCGCATCGAGCGGGCCGATGTCAGCGCCGGGCGAACCTGCTGAAACATTGATGAGCGTTGCGCCGATGCTTTGCAGAATCGTTGAAACCGGACGCAGACGGTTGACGGCTTCGGGCGCAGCGTGAACGCTGAAGCCGAGCGGGTGGCCTGCGCCAAGGTCGCTTTCAATGGCGGCAATGTGACTGGCCACTTCGGTCTTGTGGTTTTCGGCGTAAGTCGTGCCGCCGCGCAATCCGTTCTCCTCGTTCATAAACGGAATCACGCGAATCGTGCGCTTTGGTTTCAGGCCAAGCTGTTTGATCAGATTTGCTGTCTGCATCGCCACCGCCACGCCAGCGGCATCATCGAGCGCGCCGGTGCCGAGATCCCACGAATCAAGGTGGCCTGAAACGATGACGACCTGTTCAGGATGTTCGCTGCCTTTCAGATCGGCAATGACGTTGTGGCTTTCAGCATCGGGCAGTGTCTGCGGCGTCAGCACCAGACGCATTCTGACGCGGCCCTGCGACGCGAGGTAAGCCATCAGTTCGGCGTCTTCGGCGGTCACTGAGGCAGCCGGAATTTTCGGCACGCCTTCAGCGTAATTCATTCCGCCGGTATGCGGCAGGCGATATTCAGCGCCGCCCGCTGAACGATTCAGCGCGGCCACTGCGCCAAGCTTTGCTGCTGCGACTGCGCCGCCGCCGCGATAAGCAACGGCCTGCCCGTAAGCTTCGCCGCCGTGTCCCTGCGCGGCAAGCTGGCGATCAAACTTCGCATTGAAGAGCACAATTCTGCCCGCGACCTTGTCACGTCCGAGCGCGCTCAGTTCATCGAAGTTGCTGACGACGACCACCTCAGCCGTGATGCCTTCGGGCGGAGTGGCCACGCTGCCGCCGAGCGCAGTCAGGACGATCTTCTGCGTCGTGCGCGGAGCCTGGCCTTTGAATTCGATGAGTTCGCCGGTTTCGACGCCGCGTACCCAGTGCGGAACCATGACTTTTTCAAGCCTCACTTCAAGGCCGAGGCGGCGCATTTCAGCGGCGATGTAGTCAACGGCCTGCGCGGCCTGCGGCGAACCGCTCAGGCGCGGGCCGATGTTGTTGCACAGATACGCGGTCTGCCTGAGCGCATAGTCACTGTCAAGCGCGGCGCGCAGCAACTGCCTGAGTTCTGCTTCAAGCGGCTCGGCAAAGCGTGCTGTTTCGGGCCTCTCACGCCGCTGCGTGCTGGCCGTCAGCGTCGAGAGCAGGGCAGTGATGACGAGAAAGGAAGTGATTGCAAAGGGGCGAGAAAGTTTCATGGCTCTCCGTTGGACTCTGATTTATCTCTGCGCTCTCTGCGCCTTTGCGTGAAAGACAGGCTCACGCAGAGGCGCAGAGACACAGAGAAAAGAAGAGAAAAAAAGATTCAATAGCGGCGTAATTCAATCAGAATTAAAGCCCGTGACACCGGGGCGTTCAGTAAATTCGCTTTATTCAGGAGACGGTGTTCGGAGTTCCAGCTTTAGCTGGCTGTCTCCCGGATTCAAAACCAGCCAGCTAAAGCTGGAACTCCGAACACCGTCTCTCCAGAGGGCGGATTCAATCATTGTCCTGATTTCTGTTGTTGCAATTCAGTGCTTCGTCTGATTGAGAAAGCCGCGACCGCGCAGCCAGTCAGCGAGCATCTGCGGCCAGCTTTTGAGCGCCGGAATGTCCTGCGCGAGGCCGACGCCGTGCCTGCCGGTTTCATAAACGTGCAGCTCGACCGGCACTTTGTTTTTGCGACAGGCGGCGGCAAACATCAGGCTGTTTTCAACCGGCACGCCCGCGTCATCGGCAGTGTGAAATAAAAATGTCGGCGGTGTTTTCGGCGTGACCTGTTTTTCATTCGACAGCAGTTCGATCAATGCCGGATCAGGATTCTGACCGAGCAGGTTGTTGCGTGATCCTTTGTGCAGGTACGGCTCGGTCAGCGTGATGACAGCGTAACAGAGAATCGCCACATCGGGACGGCTGCTTGCGCGCTCAATCGGATCGGATGACTGTGCGTTGCCATCGTCAAAATGCGTCGCAGCGGTCGAAGCGAGATGACCTCCGGCAGAGAATCCCATAATGCCGATGCGGTTCGGATCGAGCTTCCAGTCAGCAGCGCGGGCGCGCAGCGTGCGAATGGCGCGGGCAGCATCGCTCAGCATTGCCGGGTGGTGATATTTCGGGCCAAGCCGGTATTTCAGCACTGCGGCAGTGATGCCCAGACTGTTGAGCCACTGCGCGACGGCGTGGCCTTCGTGATCTGCGAGAACTCCGTAACCGCCGCCGGGACAGACAACGATGGCTGCGCCGGTGGCCTTGTCAGCAGGCGGCTGATAAAGCGAGATGGTCGGTACATCGGCGGGCGCGCTGCCCTGGGCGAGCGGCGCATCGCCGGGCCACAGACGCACTGGTTGCGGGCGGTCTGCGCCTTCGGGCGGTTGTGCGGTGTAGGTTCTGACCTGCGCCGCAGCGCAGATGGTCAGGGCCACGCAGATGAGCAGCGCAGGTAAGAGGGCAGAGTTGATGGTCATCTTGTTTTTCTCAACGCGTAAGGTTTGTCTGCGGCAAACGGGTCGGGCAGCGTGGCCCATTCTGATTCAGGCACATCAACGCCAAGTTCGACCATGTTGCCGTCAGGGTCAGCGACATAAAATGAACGCATGATCGTGTGATCCACTGTGCCCTGAATCTCAGCTCCGGCATTGCGGCAGCGTTCGTGGAGTTCAGCCAGCGCGTGTTCATCGCTGACATCCAGACAGAAGTGAAACAGGCCGGTCTGCTGCCAGTGCGGCGATGTGGCGTGCGGCCCGACTTCAATCAGCGCCAGATCGTGATGGTGTGCGCCAGCGCGATAAAACCACATCCTGCCGCGTTCACCGGCTTTTTCCAGACCGAGGACGCCGCGATAAAAACGGTCAGACTCTTCCAGGTTTCTGACCTTCAGAACGATGTGATTGATGCCTCTGAGTGGCATGGCGAAGCTCCTTCCAAACTGCCTGACTGTTCGATCTGCCTGATGGCGCGGCGCAGTGCGCGGTAATCGCGCTGCTGCTGTTCAAGCGAACGCACGGTGATGATGACCTGCGGGCTGGGATGATAAAGCGGAAACAGTGTGCGCCCGTTCCAGCGCAGTTTTTTTGCCGCGTGCTCGCGCAGCGTGAAAGCATGCGGTTCGATCAGCTTCAATGCTTCGAGCGCGACGGCGCCGAGCGTGGCAATCAGGCGCGGGTTGATGAGTTCAATCTGTCGCCGCAGAAAATCAGAACAGTTGTGAATCTCAGCTCTGGTCGGGCGGTCATTGGCCCCGCCGGGTTTGCGCGGGCTGCACAGCACTGAATTGGTGATAAAGATTTCAGCGCGCGTGAGGCCGGCTGAAGCGAGCAGCGCCTCGAAGTTGCGGCCTGACGTGTCGCCGTGAAACGGAATGCGGGTGCGGTCAGCGCCCTGACGGCCCGGCGCTTCGGCAATGAACATCAGGCGGGCATCGGCGCGGCCATTGAGCGCGCTGAGCACAGCCTGGCGGTCACGCATTCGTTCGCAGCGCACGCAGGCAGCCGCTTCCTGAGCGAGTTGTCCGAAGGCGTCTTTGACAGTTCCGAGGCAGGTCATCGCAGGCAAGGCTACTATGCCCGCGCGCATTCAGTCCAGGCGAAATCTGGCTTTGTCCGGTGGAGGCCACTATACTGACAGTGAAACTCCCCGTCCGATTATTTTGTTGTGAAAGGAACGTCTGTGTCAGCGCCACAAATGGGAAGGGTGAAGGTCAACAACCGCCTGCTCAGGTCACTGCCTGCGGAAGATTATCAGCGTCTGCTGCCGCACCTGGAGCCGGTTTCGCTGCGCCTGGGCAGGGTGCTGTGCGAACCGGGCGAATCGCTTGCGCACGCTTATTTCGTGACGCAGGGGGTGGTCTCTCTGCTCTCTGTCACGACGAGCGGCGAAACCATCGAAGTCGGCGTGATCGGCAATGAAGGAATGATCGGAGTGCCGATCCTGTTTGGCAGCCCGGATGTGCCTTATCAGCTCAGAGTGCAGGTGGCCGGGACTGCCCTGCGAGTACCGATGCATACCCTGAAAAAAGAGTTCGGAAGTGGCGGGCCGCTGCACGACCTGATTCTGTGTTTTACCAGTGCGCTGATGATGCAGTTCACACAATCGAATCTCTGCAATCATTTTCACCGAATCGAGGAGCGACTTTGTCGCTGGCTGCTGATTCTGCACGATCATTCTGAAACCGACACGGTGCAGATGACGCAGGAACTGATTGCCAGTATGCTGGGTGTGCGGCGCACGGGAGTCTCGCTGGTGGCCGGAATGCTGCAGGATTCCAGGCTGATCAGTTATCGTCGGGGCCGGATCACGATTCTTGACCGGGCCGGACTTGAAGCCTGCGCCTGTGAATGCTACCGCGTTGTCAGGGCCGCATACGCCCGCCTCTTTGCTGCGTGACTTCGCTTTCAGCTCTTAAGTCCTGTCTTTGTGTTCGATAACAGGCAGACGTGCTGTGTCTGTTTGTGTATCCTCGCCAACTTGTCACTGATCACGGTTTCACCTTCCCGCTGACTGCCCTTGCTGACTGGCAGTCCAAAGAGACCGGTTGATTACTAATCACTGATGAAGTTTCGTTACTCCTGTCACCTTACAATCCCAAGGAGGCCTGGATGTCTGTCCCTCAAGGCGCGCAAAGTCCATTAAGCAATCGGCTGCTTAGTGCTTTGCCGAAGCAGAGCTATGAACGCCTGCTGCCGCATCTGCAACCGGTTTCGTTGCGACTGGGCGAGATTTTGTGTGAAGCGGGCGAGACTTTCGCACACGGCTGGTTCATCACGCGCGGCGTCGCTTCGATGTTGTCCACAACCTTCGGCGGCGACACGGTCGAAGTCGGGATGGTGGGCAATGAAGGACTGGTCGGATTGCCCATTCTGCTCAGAAGCAGTCATCTGCCCTACCGTGTGATGGTGCAACTGTCGGGCGAAGCTTATCGCGTGCCGATGGAGGTGCTGCAGCGCGAATTCAACTCTGGTGCGGCGCTGCACGATCTGCTGCTGCGTTATACCTACGCGCTGATCGTGCAGTTCACTCAGTCAGGCGTCTGCAATCACTTTCATACGATTGAAGAGCGGTTCTGTCGCTGGCTGCTGATTCTGCGCGACCAGGCTGGCAACGATACGGTGAATCTGACGCAGGAACTCACCGCCAGCATGCTCGGCGTCCGGCGCACCGGAGTCTCACTGGTGGCGGGCCGGTTGCAGGCTGCCGGTCTGATTCGTTACCGGCGCGGGCGCATCACCATCCTCGATCCGCAGGGCCTTGAGACCAGCGCCTGCGAATGTTACGGCATCGTTCGCAATGAATATGAGCAACTCTTTGCTCCTGAGAAAAGGCTGACCGATTCACACTCTGTTTGATAACGGGCAGACGCCCCGCCCTGATTTCGATAAGCTGAAAACGCTGTGACTGCGCCCACTGATTTTCAGCTCCCCTGAATTTCGCTGTCCGCGCTCAATCTGATCCGAATTTTACAGGAGTACGGAATGTCTGCCGTCAGGAAAAGAATTCTTTATGTTGAGGACGATGAGAGCTACGCTCGCGTCATCAGCACCTTTCTGACTGCTTACGAGGTGGTGACGGTGGGCACGATTGCCGAAGCCTGGCAGCGCATTGGCAGCGAGCGTTTTGATCTGTACCTGCTTGATTACCTGCTGCCTGACGGAGTGGGCGTCAATCTGTACCGGCAACTGCGCGGCATCGAAGCCAATGTGCCGGTCGTGATGCTCTCTTCGGCGCTGCATGAAGTGCAGCGTCAGAAACTGATGACTGAAGGGCTGCAGGCCTGGCTGCCCAAGCCGGTTGATTTTGAAGCCCTGGCTGTCACCGTGCGCCTGCTGATCGGGCAGTGACATTTCCGGCAATCAGCAGCGCCAGTTACCGGAACAATCCGGTTGATTCCTGTTCCGGCGAGTCTGACTCACGCGAGCCAATCTCCCCTGCTCGCCGGAGCCTGTTCTCAGGATTTCTTCCGGTAACTGGCGCTGCTGATTGCACTCCTGCTGTTCCCGCCTTCTGTTATTGCCACCTGCCGACCCGCTCAACCTTGTGCTGTCACTTCAACCAACCTTAGAATGCCGCGCGTCACAGGCAACAGCATTTTCGGGTGAACTGAACCGCACGGATTCATTATGACTGACCCTGTTGAGCGCCGGATGGCGCAGGAATTTCCGGTTTATTACGATCTTTATGTGCCCGGCGCCGGGCCGCGCCCGCTCGTGATTGCGCTGCACGGTTACGGCGGCGACAAGCGTTCGATGATGAAACTCGCGCGCCGCATCAACGAACGCGATTATGTGATTGCCGCGTTGCAGGGGCCGCACCAGCACCTCGTCATCCCGTCTGACGAAGAACGCGCCCGGCAGCGCGGCCCTGGTTACGGGTTCGGGTGGGTGACGAATTTCAAGCCCGAAGAATCGGTCGCGCTGCATCATCGCGCTGTCACTCAGATCATTGACACGCTGACAGGTGAGGGCCTTGCCGACGCCCGGAATGTTTTTCTGGTCTGCTTCTCGCAGGCCTGCGGCATCAGCTTTCGTTATGCGTTCACGCAGCCTGCACGCATTCGCGGAATGGTCGCCATTTGCGGCGGCATCCCCGGTGACTGGGCCGTTGAAGGCAAGTATCACAGCAACGGCCCCGATGTGCTGTACCTTGGCGCTCAGCGCGATGAGTATTACGCGCCCGAACAGATCAGGCGCAATGCCGAAGCCCTCAAACATCGCGCCCGCTCGGTCAGGCTGGAATTTTTTGCCACGAAACACGAAGTTCCCCGCGATTCGTACCCGCTGATTGACGGGTGGATCAGGGAGACAATCAACACAGGGCAGCACTGATGGATTACGAACCCGACATGGAAAAGAAGTTTCGCGGCGCAGGCGGCACGTCGGGCGGGACGGGGCAGTTCCTGCTTGGCCTGGCGATGGCGATTGGCGGCGGTTACCTGCTGACAAATCAGGTGACGGTGACGAGCGGTTACTGGCTGATTGGTGGTTACAATGCCTTCGGTTTGTCGCTGCTGCCGCTGCTGTTCGGGATCGGTCTGCTTTTTTTCAATGGCAGATCAGTCATCGGCTGGCTGCTGACCTTTGCCGGAGCCGTCATCATTCTGTTCGGCATCATCACCAACCTGCACATTTACTTTCAGCCAGCCAGTCTGTTCAATACGATCATCATGCTGGTGCTGCTCGCGGGCGGCATCGGCCTCGTCGCGCGCTCGCTCAAAGAACACTGAAGATTCCTGATGGCAGGACAGGCAGAGTCGTGACACTGGCTGAACCTGTTTTCCTGTCAGTCGGTGTTCACAGCTTCAACTCACTGGCCTGAAGTAGAGGCGTTTTGAAAGGAACCCGAATCACCCCCGTAGTAACGAATTGATTCGTTCTGCTGCTGAATCAGCGTGGTTGCAAAAATAGAACGAATCAATTCGTTACTACGGGGGCGGTCCGGTTCCACCATGAGTGTCTGATGAGCTGAAGCTGGAACTGCGTAGTACCATTTGACGAACAAAGCTGCCTGATTTGTCAGGGGAACGTCTCCGGTTATTTTCGCGGGCATTTGTGTGTGAGTGGCAAATCCCGTCTGGCCTGCGGCTGAAAAAAGTTTGCGGTGTGACATAAGTCATAGAGGCCGCTCATCACCTGTGGTCAAATCCCGGCAGTTCATTCAGGCGTAAAGCCGCTTGATTTCGGGATCAGCAAAAGAAAAAACGATGAAGCGTTTCGGTTCACTCTGCATTCTGCTCGCCGTGCTGCTGGCAGGCAGCTATGGTTTTTTCGCGTCCTCAGCTTCAGGGCAGGAACAGCTTCAGGATCATCCCGTCATCAATTATCAGCAGGCCGTTCGTCATGATGCCGTCGCCCGGTTGCAGGAGCGGCTGGAACGCGGCGAAGTGAAACTTGATTACGCCGAATCGGGCGGATACCTGCCTGCGGTGCTGAAACTTTTGAAAGTGCCTGTGTCATCGCAGGGGCTGGTCTTTTCAAAGACGAGCTTTCAACTGCACCGCATTTCGCCGCGCAATCCGCGAGCGATTTATTTCAACGATGAAGTCTATGTGGGCTGGGTGCGCGGCGGCGACGTGCTGGAAGTTTCAGCCGTTGATCCGCAACTGGGCGGCGTGTTTTATATGCTTGACCAGACCAGAAGCGAACAGCCCAGGTTTCGCCGCAACGATGAATGCCTGCAATGTCACGTGTCGGGCAACACGCGCGGAGTGCCGGGCCATCTGGTGCGCTCGGTCTTTCCTGATGACAGCGGCTACCCGATTGCGCCGCTCGGTTCGCGCGTCATCAGCCATCTCAATCCGCTGAAGGAACGCTGGGGCGGCTGGTATGTCACCGGCACGCACGGCGCTGAAAAGCATCTCGGCAATCTGCTGTTCACTGAAAAGGACAACCCTGATCACATCACGCAAAGCAGCGGCCTCAATCTGACCAGCCTTGATAAAAAGGTTGATCTGAGCGGCTACCTTTCATCGCACAGCGACATCGTGGCGCTGATGGTGCTTGAACATCAGACGCAGATGCACAACCTGATCACGCGGCTTGGTTATGAAACCCGCATCGCGCTCAGCCAGCAGGAAGCCATCAACAAGGCGCTCGGTCAGCCGAACGATCAGCTTTCTGACAGCACACGACGGCGCATTCAGAACGTGGCCGATGAACTGCTCAAATACCTGCTGATGGTCGAAGAATCAAAGCTGCAATCGTCCGTCAAAGGCACTGCGGATTTTGCCAGGGAATTTGCCGCTGCCGGGCCAAAGGACAAACAGGGCCGTTCGCTGCGCGAACTGGATTTGCAGCAGCGGCTGTTTCGTTATCCGTGCAGTTATCTGATTTACTCAGCCGCCTTCGATGCGCTGCCGCCACCGGCGCTTGATTATCTCTATCGCCGGTTGTGGCTGGTGCTGACCGGACAGGCGACAGACAAAGACTTCAGCCGCCTGAGCGGCGCCGACCGCGCTGCCGTGCTTGAAATCCTGCGCGATACAAAGAAAAACCTGCCTGATTATTTTCAGAAGGAAAAATAAGAACCAGTGAGGCTTGTCACCTGCGCCTGAAAAATCTCGTGGCGTGACTCGGAATGTGCAGGATGACGGTTGCGCCCGGATCAAACAGGTCTGCGCCGTTCGTCAGATTGTCCTGTTCGATTTCGATAGTGTCACCTGATGGCAGCGCGATGCGGTAACGCGCCCGCGTGCCCAGATCGGTCAGCGATTCGACCGTGCCGGTCAGGTTGTTGGCGGTGTTGGCGAGCAGCCTGATGCTGCGTTCTCTGAGCCGCGCGCTTTCGGGGCGAAAAGCAATCAGGTCTGGCGCGCTGCCATTTTCCTGCGGCATCACAAAACTGCCGACTGACGTTTCAAAGATGTGGCCTTTCGCCTGTCCCTCAATCAGCCGCCAGCCGAAAAACTGCGCGGCGGCGGGCGTCGCCGGATTCAGATAAAAATCACGCGGCGCGCCGAACTGTTCGACGCCGCCATTCAGAATCAGCGCAATGCGGTCAGCCATCATCGCCGCTTCGGCCTGATCGTGCGTGACAAAGAGCGTGGTGATTTTCAGCCGTCGTTGCAGTTCGCGCACCAGTTCCCGCATTTCACCGCGCAGGCTTTCATCGAGCGCCGAGAACGGTTCATCCAGCAGCAGCACACGCGGCTCAGTCACCAGCGCCCGCGCCAGCGACACGCGCTGTTCCTGACCGCCCGATAATTCGTGCGGTTTGCGTCGCTCGAATCCTTCCAGTTGCACCAGGCGCAAGGCCTCATTCACGCGCTGCTGCGTTTCAGCCTTTGCCGTGCGGCGCATCTTCAAACCGAAGGCGACGTTTTCAGCCACCGTCAGATGCGGAAACAGCAGCGGCTTCTGAAATACCATCACCGCGCCGCGTCGTTCAGCCGGAACCGACAAAACCGATTCGGCATTGAACCGCAGATCGCCGCTGACCGGCTGCAGCAGGCCCGCGACAAGTTTGAGAATCGTCGTCTTGCCGCATCCCGACGGGCCGAGCAGCGCGACCAGTTCGCCGTCGCTGATCTCCAGCGTGATGCGCCGCAACACCTGATTGTCGCCATAGCTCGCCGAGAGATGATCAAGATGCAGAACGGTCATGGGGAAGTCTGAGTTAATGGAGCATCAACGCGCTGTCATAAAATTCCGGCGTCATGAAAGGGACTCGCCTCACCCCGTAGTAACGAATTCATTCGTTCTGCTTTCAATGTTGTGCTGGCTCGAAGTCAGCGAATGAATTCGTTACTACGGGGGCGCGGCCTGGTTTATCAGATGGCGCGCTGATTTCAGCGCAGAACGCAGGCGTTTGTGGTTATTGTTCGCGCCTCGCCTGAGCAAAGCGCGCCGCTTCGCCGGGCAGTGGTTTGTAAAACAGATGCAGTTCCTGCCAGCGCGGGCCGCCGTGTTCCTGCCACTTTTCATCGAAAAACCAGCCGTCCAGGCGGTACTGCTGCGACCTCAGATGCACGTAACCGGTGGCGATGAAATCTTCGGGTTTGAGGTGATGCCAGTTCAGACCGATGTCATTGTCCCAGAAGGCCAGCGTGCCGGGCCGCGCATTGCGCAGAAATTCCAGGTTCTCCTCGCGGTCACCGGCGAGAAAAGCCCGCTCCCACAAATCGGTGTCAAAGACGATGCACATATAAGCCTGGCTCCACATCAGGTTCGTGACCGGATGCGTGGCGGCGGCGTTTTTCTCAAACCAGCGCGCCATCTCATCAACCGCTCGCGCATCCCGCGTGAAGCCCCATCCGTCAACGTAATGCGCCGCGTGAATGCCGTTGACGATCAGCAGCGAAGCCAGCACCGGCACGGGCGCAAAACGCCAGACCCTGGCCAGCAGATCAGCGACCACGTTCCAGCCCGCCAGCGTGACGATGGCAATCAGCGGTGAGACGCAGACGAAATAACGCGGATAACCCGCCGACCCGAACGAACCTCGCACGTACATCAGCGCGTGCAGCGCAAAGATCAACACAAACGCCGAAACGCCTGTCAGAAAGCGCCTGCGCCACGCCAGCACGAGCAGGCCGAGCAGAAACGGCCATTTCAGAATCAGACCGAAAATATATGACGATTTGTGAAAGTACCACCAGATGTCGGCGCTGCCGTATTGCCCGCCCTGCGGATGCCAGTCACGCGGCCAGTTATGAATCAGCCACAGCGGATCATTCATAATCCACACCGCGACAAACGCCCACAGGTAAGTGCCTGCCGCGAGCAGCAGCGTCACCGGAATGCGCTCAAAAAATGTGCGCCCGGTGCGACGCTCAAAGAGATACCACACGCCCCACAGCACGCAGATAAAAAAGCCTTCGGGCCGCGCCAGCGGCAACAGCGACGCGACCAGCATGCCCGCGAGGATTCGCTTGCTCAGGTGCAGCCGCAGCGCAATGACCAGCACCAGCGCAAACAGCGGTTCGGTCATCGTGTCACCGCACAGCAGCAGAAACGATGGTTGCAGAAACAGAAAAGGGATGACGAGTTCGGTGCGCGTGAACTGAAGCTGCTGCGCCAGCCGCCACGTCTGCCAGGCCGCAGCGACAGTCACGGCCACCGTCAGCAGCTTTGCCGCCTGATAACCGATCAGCGCAGGGAAGGCATACAGGAAGGTAAAGAGCGGGCGGCCCCAGACACCAACAAAATTCATCTGATGTTTCCAGGCCCAGCGCGCAAACAGAAAGTGCATCGGCCCGTCCTGCTGATAACTGTCCTTGTAAAGAAACACCATCGCCGTGCCGGTCACCGCCGCCAGCGCGAGCCAGGCGAAAGCGCGAACATTTGAGCGGGATAAGGACTGAGTGAAAAAGGATGGATTCAAGGCTTGTCTGCCTGTCGCCGGTTTCAGCACAGCGTCCCGGCTGAAGGTCGGCTCAGGATTTTTTCTTTCCGTTTTGATCAGCCATCAGTCCGGCCAGCCGTTCGATGGCGGTTCCCATTCGGGCCGGATGCTGCTCGTTGCGCTGTTTATTCAAACAGCCCGTTGCAAAGTCAGCAACAAGCTGACAGTTTGTCGAACTGCACTCTGTCATCAATACCTGAACCGCGACCGCTTCACCGGCTGTGGCGCTGGTCAACCTCGGCAAAGCTGATGTTGAGAATCGGGTATTTCTTCCAGTCCTTGTAATCAAAGTGCCACCATTCGTATTCGTTGACACGAAACCCTTCGGCTTCCATCGTGGCGCGCAGCAGGTCGCGCAGACGGCGCGCTTCGGCGCTGCCGCCTTTGTAAGTCGGCCAGGCGCGTTCGGTCATTTCGTCATACGCGCTCGGCATCTCGACCTCTTTGCCGGTCTTCAGATCAAAGAGTGACAGGTCAATGGCGCAGCCGCGATTGTGCTTCGAGCCTTTGGCCGGATCGGCAACGTAATTGCGCTGATCGCCCGAAGTCACGTCCCAGAAAAGTTTCGTGATGGCCCAGGGACGATAACCGTCAAAGATCAGCAGCCCGTAACCCTGTTTGCGCAATTTCTGATTGACGCGCCGGAGCGCCTCGGCAGCCGGGCGCTGCAAGAAGGCGCGCGCTTCGGTGTAGACAGGCCGCCCGACGAAATTGTTTGACGTGGCGTAACGAATATCGAGCTTGAATGTCGGATCAATTTTAATCAGTTCGACCAAATCAGCCTCCCGAAAACGGCCCTGCTCTTTCGGCGGCGCTTCGCGCGATGGCTGCTGCGCCGGATAATTAATCGGCACGATCAGCAGCAGCCATAATATCAGCAGCCTGAATCCCCGTTTTTTCACACAGTCCCTCCGTCAAGTCCGATTTTTACCGCGAGTCAGTTTATAGCCCTGAACGAAGCGGTTAAGCAACACTGCCCTGGCGCTGAAGGTTAACTGCTGCCGTTTGTGGCGCATAGCGTCTTCAGAATTTCCTGAAGAAAAACTCAAAAGAACCTGATCCGGGGTTGAAGACTTTTACGGCCCGCTTTCGCTAAGTTGCGCGTCGAACTGAAATGTTTTCCTGAAATCACAGTTTCCTTCGCCTGAATGTGCCATTGGGGCTGATCAGTGCCTGTGATTTCTGCTCCGGTTCTGACAGTCAGATTTTATCCCCCGATCAGCAAACTCAAATTGCAGGAGGAAAAGATGAGAATCAGGGAGTGGATCAAATTACTGGTCAGCATCACGATCATTGCCGCCGGGCTGCTGGCCTGGCAGGGAACCGATCTGGCTTTCAAATCTTCAGCGCAGACCGACCGCGAGCGTGAACGTACCGGGACGGGAACTCCGACAGTAACTTCAGCCGAAGTCAGCCAGACACCAGCTGTTGTTCAGGAATCAGACCTGGCTGCCGCGCAGGCAGCGCAGGGCGTTCCCACCCAGTCATCTCCGGTGGTCGTCACGCCGGACGATAAATTCGTCTGGGTCTGCAACACTGATAGTGATTCTGTTTCGGTCTTCAATGTTGAAAATGACGCCAATGCGAAAGTCGCCGAAATCGGCGTGGGCAGGGAACCGAACAACCTGGCCATCTCGCCGGATGGCCGGTTCGTGTATGTCGCCAACACGGTCAGCGGAACGGTTTCGGTCATTGACGCGAACGCGCGCCGCCTGCTTGGTGCAATCAAAGTCGGGACTGAACCTTACGGGCTGGCGTTCACGCCGAATGGCCGCAAACTTTACGTTACCAATGCGCGCTCCAATGACATTTCGGTCATTGATCCGCGTTTCGGTTTTGTGACCGATGTCATTTCCGGCGTCGGCCTTGAACCGCGCGGCATTGCAATCACCAACGACGGCGATGACAACGACAACGACGAAAAAGTTTACGTCACACAGTTCCTCGCCGTTGATGTGCCGGGCAAAATCATCGGCGCGGATGATTACAAGGAAGGTCACGTCACGGTCATTTCGACGGCCAGTAACAGAGTGACTGGCGAAGCCGTCCTCAATCCGCTGGCGGATGTCGGCTTCAATTCAAACGGTTCGGCATTGCAGCGCATTGCGGCGACCAGTCCGCCGACTTTTACGGTGAAGACGGGCGCGTTCCCGAACACGCTCAACGCCGTGGCGATCAAGGGCAATCGGGCTTATCTGCCGAGCAACGCCGCTTCGCCTGACGGGCCGACGCGCTTCAACGTCAATGTCCAGGCCGTTCTGAGCGTACTCGACACCAATACCGACCAGGAAGGTGTGGCCAGTGGTCAGCGGCAGACGATCAATATGAATCGCGGCATCAACTTTCAGCCGCCGGGCGACCAGAAACTTTTCCTCGGCATGCCCTGGCAGATCGCCTTCAGGCGCAGCAGCAATGAAGGCTATGTGGTCTCGATGGGATCGAACATGCTGGTCAAAGTGGTGCTTGATGCTGACGGCACGCCGACGATCAACGCGCCGAAACAGGCCGGTGATCCGGGCAATCTGATTCGCATCTTCGTCGGACAGAAGCCGGTGGGCGTGGCGATCAACTCAACTGACAAGCGCGGTTATGTCATCAACGAAGTCTCGCGCGATCTGTCAGTCGTCAACCTCGACACCAATCAGGTGATTGCGACCGTCAGTTCCGCGCCGCTGCCCGCGCCGGGCACGCTCGCGGCGACTGTGCAGTACGGCAAGGGAATCTTCTTCACTTCGGCGGGTGTGAATCTGCCGACGCTGGGGCCGGTCATTCCGCCGAATCGCGTTTCAAGCGAAGGCTGGAGCGGGTGCGTGTCGTGTCACGCTTTCGGCCTGACGGATGGTGTGGTCTGGATTTTCGGCACGGGGCCGCGTCGCTCGCTGCCTTTCAACGGCTCGTTCAATCCGCACGATCCGACCGATCAGAAGATTTTCAATTACTCGGCGGTCAACGATGAGATTCAGGATTTTGAATCGAACATCCGCGACACACAGGGCGGGCTGGGGCTGATTCAGAACGGCGTGCAGAACGCCGGACTCGGCGCGCCGAACGCCGGGCGCAGTGTCGAACTCGATGCGCTCAGGGAATTCATTGCGCGCGGCATTCGCTCACCGATTTCACCGCTCTCGAATGTGCCGCCGTTCTTCCGCGAAGGGCGCGAGATTGCGAAGGGGCGCAAACTCTTCGAACTGGCCGGATGCGTGCAATGTCACGGCGGCCCCGGCTGGTCGGTCGCGCGCCGCGATTACACGCCGCCGCCAGCGGCAACCGATGTCGTCAGAGGTCAGCTCTTCCGCCTGCTGCGACCGGTTGGCACTTTCAATCCGGCGGATGTCAACGAGATTCGTCAGAACGGCGCGCCGCCGCTCGGCGCCGATGGTTTCGCGCCGCCGTCGCTGCTCAGCGCGTGGGCGTTCGGGCCGCTCCTGCACAACGGTTCGGCGCTGACGATTGATCAGGTGCTGGATAACGTTGAGCATCGGCGCGCGGGGCTGCCGACCTTTGCGCCTGATCCGCTCAACTCGGCCAGAAATCGCGCGGCGCTGGTGAAGTTTCTGAAATCCATTGACGCTTCGACCAGGCCGTTTCCGATTAACTGAAGGCTGGCATCCGGCAGCATCAGGCTTCAGAATCAACCTGAAGATCGGGCAGAAGGGAGTCCGGTTTTCAGATGAAGCCAACTGCCTGTCGTTTGCAGCCTTCACGTTGCGCCACCGCCAGCTTCGGGATGCGGGGAAGTCCTGAGGCTGGCGGTGGCGCTCAAAATTACAGGGCGCAGTCACACCCGACCTGAAAAAGTGAGGATGGCATGTTTGATTACATCATTGTCGGCGCAGGTTCAGCGGGCTGTGTGCTGGCGGCGCGCCTGACCGAAGATCCGCACATCAGTGTGCTGCTGCTTGAAGCCGGCAGTCCCGATCAGAAACAGGAAATTCACATTCCGGCGGCGTGGCCGAAATTATTCAAAAGCAATTTTGACTGGGCCTATTTCACTGAAGAGCAGCCGCAACTCAATCACCGTCGCCTGTACTGGCCACGCGGCAAAACACTCGGCGGCAGCAGTTCGATGAACGCGATGATTTACATGCGCGGTCATCAGCACGATTACGACCGCTGGCGCGAACTCGGCAACGACGGCTGGGGCTGGCCCGATGTGCTGCCTTATTTCATCAGATCAGAGCATCAGGAACGCGGCGCGTCAAAACTGCACGGAACGGGCGGACCGCTCAATGTCGCTGATCTGCGCTGCACCAACCCTGTTTCGCAGGCCTTCGTGGCCGCCTGTGGGGAATACGGGTTGCCGCGCAACGACGATTTCAACGGGCCTGAAATGGAAGGCGCAGGGTTCTTTCAGGTCACGCAGAAAAACGGCAAACGATGCAGCGCGGCGGTCGCTTATCTGCGGCCTGCCCGGCCACGTCCGAATCTGACCATCAAAACCGGCGCGCTGCTTGCTCGCCTGCTTTTTGACGGCACCCGCGCCACCGGCGCTGAGTACGTGCAGGACGGAAAACTGTTGCAGGTGCGCGCCGAACGCGAAGTCATTCTGTCGGGCGGCGCGGTCAATTCACCGCAATCACTGATGCTTTCAGGCATTGGCCCGGCTGATGAACTCAAAGCCCTGGGCATTCCGGTTGTCGCTGATCTGCCCGGAGTCGGACGGAATTTGCAGGATCACCTGATCGGCGCCGCGCAGTACGAATGCACGCAGCCGGTCACGATGGCGAGCGCCGAGAGGCTGGGGAATGTAGTCAATTACCTGCTCTTTCGTCAAGGCCCGCTCAGTTCAAACGTGGCCGAAGCCGGAGCGTTTCTGAAAACCCGCGCCGCTGCGCCTGCGCCTGACATTGAACTGATCTTTGCGCCGACTTTTTATATGGGGCACGGTTTCGATAATCCGGCAGGACACGGCTTTGCTATCGGAGCCATCCTGCAACATCCCGTGAGTCGCGGCTGCCTGCGGCTGCGTTCTGCTGACCCGACCGCGCCGCCGCTGATTCAGCCGAATTACCTGGCCGCCGAAGCTGACCAGGCTGCGCTGATCGAAGGGACGCAGCTTGCGCGCAGCATCGCCGGGGCATCGTCACTTGACGCTTTCAGAGGCAGGGAACTCTGGCCCGGCCCTGCGAACAGGAGCGATGAAGCGGTTGGTCAGTTTTTACGCGGGACAGCCGAAACTCTCTATCATCCGGTGGGAAGCTGCAAAATGGGCAGCGACGCGATGGCAGTGGTGGATGAACGGCTGCGCGTTCACGGTGTTGCGGGCCTGCGGGTGGTGGATGCTTCGATCATGCCGGAAATCATCACCGGCCACACCGGCGCGCCAGTCATGATGATTGCCGAAAAGGCCGCAGAGATGATCAGGCAGGAAAGTTGTCAGCCGTAACCGGACAGCGCGCCGCGTTTCAGTCGGCGTCCGGCGTGTGCAGTGCCTTGTAGGATTTCAGCCCCACTGTCACCCGGTCGCCCGTGCGCAGTTTCAGTTTGCGGGCATCCCACTTTGACCGCACCGCCTTGATGACAAATTCAGAACTGGTCGCGCTGCCAAACGAAGCGAAACTGTTGCGGCCTGGTTCATTGCGCGGCATGACGAGATTGCCGGATTGCGTGTAAGTCACCAGCCTGACGGTCAGATTCTCAGTCGCCCCGGTAAAACTGACATCGGTGATTTCGCCGCGACCCAGGTGATAAGGAGTTTCGACAAGGCCCGTTGCCGAGCCGAGCGACACGTCTTCGGGACGGAAGATGACCCTGGCCCGTGTGCCGTTGACCATCGGCGTCATGCCACCGGCAGGCGCAAGGTAGCGGTCACTGTCGAGACGAATCAGCCCGTCCTGCCACGCGCCCTGCATAACGTTCGCCGCGCCCAGGAAGGTGGCGACAAATTCCGTCTGCGGGTCGTTGTAAACATCGGCAGGCGAACCGATCTGTTCAATGCGGCCACGATTGAGAATGGCAATCTGGTCGCCCAGTTCCATCGCTTCTTCCTGATCGTGCGTGATGAACAGCGAAGGAATGCGCAGCTTGCGCAGCAGTGCGCGAATTTCACGCCGCAGCGGCACGCGCGTTTGCGGGTCGAGCGCGCTGAATGATTCATCAAACAGCAGCACGTCGGGTTCATACGCGAGCGCGCGGGCAATGGCCACGCGCTGCGCCTGGCCGCCGGAAATCTGTGACGGATATTTGTCGCGCTGATCGCTGAGTCCGATCAGTTCAAGCAGGCGGCTGATGACCGGCTCGCGGTCACGCGCTTTCACCTTGCGAATCTTCAGCCCGAAGCCGATGTTTTCGGCGACGGTCATCTGCGGAAAGAGCGCGTAATGCTGAAAGATCACGCCGACATTGCGATCACGGGCGCGAACGCCTTCGACCTGCTTGCCGCGAATCCTGATCTGCCCGGCATCGGGCGATTCAAGACCGGCAATCAGGCGCAGCGTCGTGCTTTTACCGCTGCCCGACGGGCCAAGCAGCACGAGGCTTTCGCCTTCTTCGACAGCAAAGCTGACATCGTTGAGAATCGGCTCAGCGCCGAAACGCTTGGTCAGATGACTGACGCTGAGGGCCGCGCGGGCTTCCGGGCGGCGCTCGGCGAAGGCTTGAGTTTCAGGAAAGAGGGTCACCATTACTTCTCTCGCCATCGCACACCTCACTTTCAGGAAGGATGAATGATGAGGCTGAAGGATAAAGCACGGTTGGGGGGCGATCCTTCCGCCTCGGCATGCTTCATCCCTGTCTTATCTTTCCAGACGATTCCTGGTAAAGATGATGAGTGAAAATACCGCAAAGGAGATGACCGCCAGCACGACCGCAATAACATTGGCGGCTTCGACATCTCCTTCATTGAACTTCGTAAAAATATAGAGCGGCGCGGTCTGCGTTTTGAGCGCCAGATTGCCGCTGACCATGATGGTCGAACCGAATTCACCAATCGAACGCGCAAAAGTCAGCAGCGCCCCGGTGATGATTGCGCCGCGCAGGCTGGGCAGCACGACATAAATAAATGTCTGCCAGCGCGAGGCGCCCATTGTTTCAGCCGCGTCCTCATAGCTGCGGTCGAAGTTATCAAGGGCGGGCTTGATGACTCCGAAAGCCAGCGGGAACGTTACGAAAATATTCGCCAGGATAATGGCGGCAGTGGTGAACATCACCTCAAAATCGGTGTAACGTTCCAGGTAAAATCCAATCAGCCCGTGCTTGCCCCAGAGCAGCAGCAGCGCAAAACCGGCAACGGCAGTCGGAATGGCCGTCGGCAGACTGATGACAATCATGAGTGCTGAATTTCCGGCGAAATCATACTTGCTCAGCACGTAAGCGGCAAGCAGTCCGAAGATGACGTTGCAGATCGTTGCCACGCTGCTGGTAATCAGGCTCAGCTTGATCGAAAAAAGCGCTTCCGGCGCTGCCAGCACCTGCCAGAAATGAATCGGCCCTTCCTTCAGCCCGAAAATAAAGACCGAGGCCATCGGCATAATTACCAGCGGCATCATCGCCAGAATCACCAGCCCGATGCCGACCGGTCGGGCGGCATCAGCGCCGTGACCGAGGGCGGCAGAATTTCTGGTAGTCGTAACTGCGCTCATAATTACTGAATTACTGATTGACGGCTGACTGCACCTGTTTCTTCCAGATGCCTTCAATGATTTCAGGATAAGCCCTGGACCAGCCGCCGAAATAATCAATGCCGAACGGCTGGGCAATTTTCAGAAAGCTGCGATGCTCTTCGTTCAGCTTTTCATCGGTGACTGACCGGAAGTCATATTTGACCCACGCGCGCTGGGCCTGTTCGCTCCACAGATAATCAATGAACAGTTCGACGAGCGCCCGTTTTGACGGCGTCATCCCCAGATCCACGATGACGACCGGATGCTCGCTGAAGATCGTGCTTTGCGGGGCCACGATTTCAAATTCCGGATTGCGGCTGACCAGTTGCAGCGCATCAATCTCATAAGTAATCAGCGCATCACCAAAGCCGGTTTCAAGCTGCGTCCGGGCCTGGCGGGCCGATTCCGGCGTGGCGATGACGTTCTTCCACACCCGTTTGAGCAACTCTGTCGCCCTGGCTTCATCGCGTTTGCCGGTCTGTTTTTCTGACTTTATCAGTTGCGAACCGTAAATTGCGAGCAGCGACCATTGCGCCCCGCCTGAAGAGACCGGATCGGGATGAATTACCCGGACGCCGGGTTTGGCCAGGTCTTCAAAATCACGAATTCCTTTCGGATTCCCCTTCCTGACCACAATCACCATCGGCGTGCGGTTGACGATGCCCTGATGCGGAAATTCGCGCCAGTCGGTACTCGTTGCCTCGCCTTTGAGCAGCCGTTCCGCATTGCGTTCAATGGCCAGAATCGCCACGTCCGCCTTGGCTCCGGCCAGAATCTGATTGGTCACGGTTTCAGAACCGGCAAAGGATGAAGCGAAGATCACTTTCTGCCCGGTGCGGTTTTCCCAGCGACGACTGAAGGCAGGAAAGATTTCCTTGTCGAGCGGTTCCTTGAGAATGCTGAAGCCGTAAACCGTAATCGTGATTTCGTGCATGCCTTCCAGCTTCTCCTTGCGGCAGGTCGCGCCGGTCAGCACGATCAGCAGCGTGATGATCATCATCGCCACCTGTCTGGCGCAGTTCGCTGGTTGTGTCCGAAATCCTGATTTCACGTGGTCGTCAGAGGCTGTGCCGCGGATCAGGCGCTCGGCCTGTTGCCGCCAGCCGGTTACGGGACAGAACTCATCCGGGAGCAGGGCATTCAGAGAGTCAGTCCGAAATCGTAAAGCAACACTGCCGGGGCGATGAATGCTGGCAGAACGGAAGCTGAATTGAGGGGTGAAAACGCAGAGATGAACGCCAGGGTGCGAGGTGATGAGGAACCACGGAATCCGGTCAATTAAACTCGCATGCTGCCTTGCGTTTCCATCCCGGCCAGCTCTTCGTTATCCATGCACAGTCTGATCAGTAGCTTCAGTCAGTATCCGTTAGTCGTTTGAGCCTGATTTGATTTGTACTCTGAGCTGATCTTTAACCGCAAGAACGGCGCCGTTATACACGTTTCGTCAGAAGGATGTCAATGCGTCCGACCGCTCGCCCCTGGTCAGACCAGGGGCGGGTCAGGGCCGCGTCTTTACTGGTGAATGCCGCATTCCAGTTTCACCACTCCGTCCCAGCGCCCGCTGCGTTCGTGCGCGCCTGCCGTGACGCGCCGCGTGCACGGCGCACAGCCGATGCTCGCGTAGCCTTCATCATAAAGCGGGTTGTAAGGCAGTTCGTGCCGGATCACGTAATCCCAGACCTGCCGCCGCGTCCAGTTGGCCAGCGGATTAATCTTGACCATTGAGTGCCGCGCATTCCATTCGATGACGCCAATCCCGGCCCGCGACGGCGACTGATCGCGGCGCAGCGCCGCAATCCACGCATCGTAACCTTTTAATGCTTCACCGAGCGGCTCGACCTTGCGCAACCGGCAACACAAATCAGGGTCGCGTTCATAAAGCCTGTCACCATAAACAGCAGCCTGCTCTTCAATCGTGAGCGCAGCGCGCTGTTCGATCAGGTTCAGATTAAAGCGCGTCCTGACCTGCTCCCTGAGTTTTTCCGTTTCAGGAAAATGAAACCCGGTGTCCAGATAAATCACCGGCAGGTCAGGCCTGATGCGCGACAGTTTGTCAATCAGCACCAGCCCTTCCGCGCCGAAGCTCGATGTCATCACCAGCCGGGAAGCAAAACAGGCCACCGCCCATTCCAGCACTTCCTCGACGCTGCGGGTTTCAAAATGATGCGACAGTTGTCTGATCTCAAACTCTGAAAGATTCATTGTGCCGTTGCTCTCTGGATGTTCCGTTCAGGTTCAGGCGGCCAGTGTCTGCTGCTGTGCGGCGTGGCTCAGCAGTTCGCGGGCAAGCTGTTCAGCTTCGGCGCGACGACCCGCGCGCAGCAGTTCAATCGCGGCGGATTCAGCGAAGGCGCGCAGCAGGTCGCGGCGTTTCTCAAAATCGTCAATCAGCGCGCGGGCTTCAGCACGCATCGCGGCGGCAATTTCGAGCAGTTCGCCGTATTCCGGGCCGATCAGTTCCGCAATCTCGCGCTTCACGCGCTGCGCGACGACGGGACCAGAGCCGCTCGTTGAAATGCTGATCTGCAATTCGCCGCGCGTGACCAGCGCAGGCGTGATGAAACTGCACAGCTCCGGCTGATCCACGATGTTGTGCGGCACTCTGCGCCACGCCGCAGCGCGTGCGACCTTTTCATTGACGGCCTGATCGTTTGTGGCGCTGATGACCAGCGTTGCGCCGTTCAGATCGTTTTCAATGAAACTGCCGCAGCGGTAATCAATCACGCCCTGATTGACCAGTTCGCCGAGGCGCGCTGTCAGCGTCGGGCTGACCACGCGCACCCGCGCTCCGGCAGAAAGCAGTTGTTCGATTTTTCCTTCGGCAATTGCGCCGCCGCCGGTGACGAGCACCTCGCGCCCGCGCAGATCAAGATGAATCGGGTAATAACGCATAAAACTTCCTCGCTTAAGCCGCATTTGCCGCAGCTTCGATCAGTTGTGGCGTGAACCATTGCAGCCGTTCACGCAATCGCACGACTTCACCAACAACAATGATGGCCGGCGCCCTGACGCGTTCGCGTTCAATAAGCGCCGCCACATTCGCTAGGTCGCTGGTGTAAACTTCCTGATTTTCATAAGTGCCCCAGCGAATCACGGCGACAGGCGTCTGCGCCGTGCGACCGTGCTGCATCAGGCTTTCGGTGATTTCACGAATGCGCCCGACGCCCATAAAAAACACGAGCGTATCAACGCCGGTGGCCAGATGTTCCCAGTGAATCGCTGACTGAGTTTTGGCCGGATCTTCGTGGCCGGTAATAAAAGCCACCGAACTGCTCAGGCCGCGATGCGTCACCGGAATGCCCGCGTAAGCGGCGACCGCAGCCCCGGCTGAGACGCCCGGCACGACTTCCCATTCAATGCCTGCGCCGGTCAGCGCTTCTGCTTCCTCGCCGCCGCGCCCGAAAATAAACGGGTCGCCACCCTTGAGCCGCACGATGAAGCGATGTTCACGCGCCTTCTCAATCAGCAGCCGGTTGATTTCGGCCTGCGTCCAGGAAATCTCAGTGCCGCGCTTGCCCACGTAAATCAGTTCGGAGCGGGACGGCGCGTGCCGCAGAATTTCAGGATTGACCAGATAGTCGTAAATCACACAGTCAGCCGCCGCGAGCAGGTCGCGCGCCTTCAGCGTCAGCAGGCCCGGATCGCCCGGCCCCGCGCCAGTCAGATAAACTTTGCCTTTGCTTCTGCCAGTCATCGCTGCTGCCTCCGTTGACCTGAAAATCAGGCCGACAATGCTTCGCCACCGAAGGCGAAAATGAGTTCGGGAATGGCGGCATCCAGCGTTTCGAGTTCCGCTGTTTCGTGCCGCGCAATGAATTCGTGGAATCGTTCGCCATCCCTGCGCCGTTCACGAAAGACCTGAATCAGGCGTTCGATGTAATACTTCGCTTCGCTGACGCGCACGCGCTTTGACAGCTTGCGTCCGAATCGCGCGTGCCGACCGAGATGACCGCCGAGGTGAATCTGAAAGTAATCAGCCTCCTCGCCGTTTTCCTGTCCCCTGACGCCCACCAGTCCGATGTCGGCAATCTGATATTGCGCGCACGAATTGACGCAGCCGCTGACGCTGATGCGCAGGTCGTCACGAAAGCCGGGCACGGTTTCTTCGAGGTGGCGAACGATTTCAGCAGCGCGGTCTTTGGTTTCGACGATGGCGAGCTTGCAGAACTGCCGACCGGTGCAGGCCACCGTGCCTTTGCGAAACGGCGAGGCTTCAATGTGCAGATCGAGCGCGGCGAGTTCGGTGGTCAGTTCTTCAATCAGGCGCTGCGGCACATCCAGCACAATCAGATTCTGCGTCGCCGTCAGTCGCACGCGCCCGCTGCCGTAAAAGCGCGCCAGCCCGGCAATGCGAACCATCTGCTCGCCTGAAATGCGGCCCCGCAGCACCGCCGCGCCGACGTAATAAAGCGGCCTGCCATCAGCATCAGTATTTTTCTGCAAGCCGACGCCGAGATAAGGCTGCGCTGGAAAATCGGTAATTTCGGTGGCGCGGTAATCTTCAAGCTGACGACCAAGCCGCGCTTCGAGTTCAGCGCGAAAGCGTTCAAGGCCCCACGCCGCCACCAGAAATTTCAGCCGCGCTTTCCTGCGATTGTCGCGGTTGCCGTGATCACGAAAGATTTCAACGATGCGCGTAATGACTTCGCTGACTTCGTGCGGGCGCACAAAGGCATTGAGCCGCCGCGCCAGGTGCGGCACTGCGCCCAGCCCGCCGCCGACCCACAAATCGAAGCCCGTTTCGCCGCGTTCATTTCTGACGGCGATCAGTCCGACATCATTGATTTCGTGCTGTTCCTGCGGTTGCGCGCTGCCCGAAATCGAAATCTTGAATTTGCGCGGCAGGTTCGAGAAGGCATAGTTGTTGAGAAACAACTCGTGCACTTCAGCGACAATCGGCAGGGCATCAATCAGTTCTCCGGCTTCAACTCCGGCCAGCGGGCTGCCGACGACATTGCGCACCACGTCGCCGCAGGCTTCCTGCGTGGTCAGGCCGATGCCGTCAAGTTCACTGAGGATGCGCGGCGCATCTTCAATGCGAATGTCATGGAACTGAATGTCCTGGCGCGTGGTGATGTCGCCGGTTGAGCGGGCATAGACCTTCGACAGCCAGCCAATGGTTTCAAGCTGTTCTGAGCTGAGGACGCCGTTCGGGATTCTGATGCGCAGCATAAACAAGCCCTCTTCTGCCGGGCGCTGCGTGTAAAGGCCGTACCACTTGAAACGGTCGAGGTCATCGGGATCAATCGCGTGAAAGCCGGTCTGCGCGTATCGTTCAATGTCAGCGCGGACATTGAGTCCGTCCTTTTCACGCTTGATGCGTTCGGCTCTGTTCTCTTTGGAATTTGCGTCTGCCATAAAAATTTCCCCTTGCGTGATGGCAAATAGTCCTGCCCCTGCCCGCTTCAGCAGCGGCAGCAGTGATGTGGCGATCTGACATGTCAGGCAGAGACGATGGCCTTGGTTCAGTTCCTGGCTCAGGACTCAGAGGCAGAGGCTTCAGCGCAATCACACCACAGGCGAATTGCGTGATGACTCAGCAGGGTCTGATTCGGGAATTGAACAGGAGTCTCTGCGAACGTGGCAGAGGTGAATTAGCGGCAACAACAACAGGAGGTGCGACAGGAGGCGGCGAAAGGCAGGCAGACGGGAAGGGTGATGACGTTCGGACTCAGCACGACTGAAGGTGAACTGCCACTGCTGGCCCAGTTATTGAAACCTGCTTGTAAAACCATTGTGCTTCCTGCTTTCAATTTGATTCTGCGTTAACTGCTCCGATGTTCATCAGTCCGGCTCATCACTGCGGCGGTAATGATGAATCATCGTAATGTTTCAGCGTGCAGGCTTTTTACACGCCGCAGCCGGAGCTTGTCAACCTGAAGATTATTTTTTATCCGCCGCCAGCCTGTGTTTACAGGGTATGGCGGAGTCAGGTTGTCGTGGATTTGAACCATTCGACAAATTTTTTGATGCCGGTTTCGATGGGCGTTGAAGGCTCGTAGCCGAGCAGTTGCCGCGCTTTGCTGATGTCGGCGTGTGTGCGCGGCATATCGCCGGGCTGCGCGCTCTGGCGATCAATGATGGCCTCCAGGCCAAGTTCCGCTTCGAGCAGTTCAATCAGCCGCGCCAGCGTAATCGTGTGCTGCTCGCCGAGGTTGATGATCTCAAACGGCGTGGCTTCGTAACGCAGCGCCGCCGTAATGCCCTGAATGATGTCATCAACGTAAGTGAAATCACGTTCGCTCGAACCATCACCGAAGACCGGAATCGGTTTGCGGGCGGCAATCAGCCGGGCGAATTTGTGAATCGCCAGATCAGGCCGCTGCCGCGCTCCATAAACGGTGAAAAAGCGCAGGCAGACGATTTGCAGGCCGTACAGGTGACTGTACGTGTGCGCGATCAGTTCACCGGCGGCTTTGGTCGCGGCATAAGGCGAGATGGGTGCGAGCGGCGCATCCTCACGAAATGGCGGAACCGCCGTCGGGCCGTAAACAGAGCTTGACGAACCGAAGATGAATTTTCTGACGCCGTTCAGCCGCGCCAGTTCGAGCAGGTTGAGTGTTCCGGCAATGTTGGTTTCCTGGTAAAGGCGGGCTTCAGTCAGCGAAGGCCGCACCCCGGCCCGCGCGGCCAGGTGGACGATGGCGTCGAAGCTTTCTTCGCGGAAAACGCCCGTGAGTCTTTCGTAATCGCGAATGTCGGCTTCAATCAGCCGGTATGCCGGATGTTTCAGATGTGCCGCGACATTGGCCCGCTTGATGGCCGGTTGATAGAAGTCATTGAAGTCATCAATCACAACCACCCGCCCGGCCTCATTCGCCAGCAGGTAATCAACCAGATGACTGCCGATAAATCCGGCTCCGCCCGTCACCAGAAATTTTCTGTCTTTCATAAGGCGGGTTTATAGCAAAGCTTCAGGCTTTTGTCAGTGGCGCAGTGACACAAGGAACGCAGGCGTCCCGCCTGCCCTGCTTTCAATAAGATGCCTCAATTGAAAGTGCCGCAGGCTCCAGCGCGCCTGCGCTCCCTGTGAAGAAGGATGATCGAGCGGGGGCCTGATTACAGGCGGCTGCTGACTGACAGGATGTTCTGAATGCGTGACAACAAATCGTGCGGATCGCAGGGTTTGATGACATAATCGCGCGCGCCGAGTTCAAAACCACGCAGCACACTCTCTTCGGCGTCGCTGCCGGTAATCATAATCACAGGCAGATCCAGTCGCCCGCCATTGAGGTCGCGCAGGCGGCTCAGCACGTGAAAGCCGTCAAGTTCCGGCAGTCCGATGTCGAGCAGCAGCAGGTCAGGACTGTGGCGGGTCACGGCTTCAAGCGCCTGCTCGCCGTTGTAGGCGCGCAGGGTGTGGTAACTGTGCTGGCGCATAATCAGATCGAGAATCTCAACCTGGTCACGATTATCGTCAACAATCAGCAGCGTCGGCTGATGGCTGGCGTGGGTTCTGACGGTGCTGGCTGAGGCTGAATCGTAACAGACGATGCGGCGGGCCGCGTGGGCTTCGGTCAGCGCATCGTCAGCCGCGCCAATCAGGCTGAGCAGATCGGTGGCGATCTCAGGCGCGGCGGCAATGCCGGCCACGAAATCTGAATGTTTCAGAAAGCGATATTCCTCGCGCCAGATTTGCAGGCGTGCCGACAATTCTTCATCCGTACAATCCGGCTGCCAGATCATCAAAGTGTAAGCGCCGTAAATGGCCGTTGCCCTGAGCGGCACGCCCGGACAGTCGGGCGAAAAGACCGTGTCGAGCCGGGATGCCAGAAAATCGGCAAGGTCATTGAGTACAGTCCGCTGCCGCATGGCGGTGTGTTCGTCACCGTGTCCGGCGACGGTGTCGGTGTGGGCGGCTTCGAACGACAGCCGGGACAAGGCCCTGACCCGCAACAGGCCGATGGCGCTGCTGCGGCCTGACGACAGAGCCGCGCGCGCTGCTTCAGCCAGATGCAGAAAATCCTTCACCGCGCTGTCTCCATCAGAGGCTTCATCGAAGGCCGTCGCTGCTGATTTTCTGAGCCAGGTCGTCCAGACAGGTTGTTGAATGGTGGAAAGGTTGTGTGAGGAAACCCTGCCTTCATTGATCAACATAAAGTCCATTCAGCGGGGCTTGGGGGCAGAAATTACCGCAGCAGACAGATCATCAGTGCTTTGCTCAGTTCAATCTTTATGCTGTCCTGTTGCAAACAGAGTTCTACCACGTTAAACGATGTCATGCAAGCTGCGAAAAAAATATTGCTGGTTGAAAAAGCACGCCTGGCCTGAATTCTGAGGAAGGCTGCTGCAATTGCTGCACCAGAAAGCTGAAACCTTTTGATTGCATTCTTCACTTACCCGGTGACAGGAGGAAAATTTCCCCGCCGAAAGTGCTTTGGCGCGGAAGATGAAATGAGGACTCAGATAATGGACAAAACCGGATCAGGCAAACTGAAACGAATCACCCGGATGTTATGGGCGCTGGCGCTGCTGGCCTGCTGGCTGACCGTCGCCGCCGCACAGTCGCGTGGCAGAGTGACGGCTCAGGAGGAAAAATCATTTCGCGTCAGCGGCGTGCCGCGAGTGCTGGTCAGCACATTTGATGGCGCGGTCAGAGTCGAAGCCTGGGACAGAGCGGAGGTTCTCTGTCAGGCAGAAAAACGCGCGCGCAGCCAGGGCGATCTTGACCGCATTGAAATCGTTGCCAGCCAGACGGGCGACGAGATTCGCTTTGAGGCGAAACTGACTTCGCGGGTCAACTGGAACCTGCAGGCGCGGGCCGATCTGACGATTCACGTGCCGCGTGAATCCATGCTGACGGCGCGCACCGGCGACGGCAGCATCGAAGCTCACGGTCTGAGCGGTGAGACTTCGCTGCACACCGGCGACGGCAACGTGACGGCCAGCAACCTGAGCGGCAGCGTGACCGTGCAGACCGGCGACGGCTCGGTTGACCTGACCGACGTGCGCGGGCGGTTGCAGGCCCAGACCGGCGACGGAAAGATGCACCTGCGAGGCCGTTTTACCGGACTTGACGCCCGCACCGGCGACGGTTCAATGGAAGTGACCATCGAACCCGGCTCGCAGATGAATGCGCCCTGGTCGCTGAAAACCGGCGATGGTTCGATTATGCTGGCGCTGCCTGCTGATTTTGCTGCCGAACTGGACGTGCATACCAGCGATGGTTCGATTTCGACCGAACTGCCGGTGACGATTTCGGGCAAGCTCGGCAACACGCTGCGCGGGCAGTTGAATCAGGGCGGCAGGCTGCTGACGGTGCGCACCGGCGATGGTTCGATCACCTTGCGAAGAAACTGACCTGATGGCAGGTTGCGGATTGCAGAATGCAGATTGAAAAGGATTACAGCGGTGAACTCGCGGGCAGTAAACACCCTGCACTCTGCAATCCGCAATCCGCAGTCAAACGAGGCGTAATGGCGTTTGCGGAATTAGCCCCCGGCGTAGTGGCGCGCGCGAAAGGCGGCGATGAAGAGGCGTTTCACCTGATCTTCAACCGCTATGGTCGTCCGGTGCTGAGCTTTATTCACAACCTGGTGCAGAACCGTGAACTGGCCGAGGAACTGGCGCAGGAAACCTTCGTGCGGGCTTACCGCAATCTGGCCGGATTGCAGGATGAACTGCGGCTTTCGACCTGGCTCTTTGGCATTGCCCGCAACGTGGCGCGCGAATCCATGCGGCAGACGCGCCGCGATGAACGCCGCGTCGGGCTGGATGAACCGGAAAGTCTGAAATTGAAATCTGAGGAAGTGCTGCCGGAGGGCGCGATGCTGGATCAGGAACTGAATGCCACAATTCAGAAAGCATTGCTGGCGCTCGATGAAGACAAACGGCTGGTATTCAGCCTGAAGATTTTTCACGAAAAGAGTTACGAAGAGATCAGCGCCATCACGGGCCATTCGATTGGCAAACTGAAAACCGACCTGCACCGCGCCCGCGCCGAGATGCGCAAACGCATTGCGCCTTATCTGGGCACGGCTGCCGTGATTTTGTGTGCTGTTTCACTGTGGGTGTGGCAATGAACTGTGAACGATGCCGGACAGAGCTTGAGGATTTTCTTTACGGCGAACTGAGCGCCGCGCGGACGGCTGCGATCAGACAGCACCTGACCGGGTGCGCTGATTGCCGCACGGCGCGCGACACGCTCGAACGCGAGAATGAAATCTTCGCTGAATTTTATGAACAGACCGCGCTCGACCCGGCGCCCGAAATGTGGGAAGCCATCCGGTCGCGCATCGCTGCCGAAGCGCCCGCAGCCGAGCCGCGTGCCGGATTGCTGGCGCGCCTGGGCGAATGGCTGAGCGTTGAGCGACTGCTCGCTTCGGCGATGCTGCGCCAGGTGGCATTCGCCGCGCTGCTCGTCATCATTTCAGTCGCAGCGACGACGCTTTATTTCACGCTGAAAAATAATCGCTCAAATGATGACAACGTGGCGCGCACAACTCCGCCGCCGCAGCCCGCGCCTGAACAGCCAAAGACAACGCCGACGCCTGCGCCTGATTCGGCCAGACCTGAACCTGATTCGGTCAGACCTGAAGTGGCCAGCGTGCCGAAAGGTTCAGTGACAAAGTCGCCGCGTTCGGTTCAGGCGAAATTCAGCGAGAAGCCGAATGCGCCGCTGGCAGGAACGGCAAACGAGGATGAACTGATTCAGCGCCAGGTGGCGCGGGCCGTCCGCGAATACCAGGGCGCGGTCGTGCTGCTTGAACGCAAAATCGAACGCCGCCGCGATTCGCTCGACCCGGCAGTGGTGGCGCAGTACGAGAAAAGCATTGATCTGATCAATCGTTCGATTGCCGAAAGTCGCCGCACGCTGCGCGACCGTCCGAACGATCCGGCTGCCGGACAGTACCTGCTTGCGGCTTATGCCAAAAAGGTTGAGCTGATGCAGGAAATTGCATTGCAGTAATTACAGGATTCATCAAACTTCAGTAAAGATTGTGAACAGTCAAATCATGAACATCGTCAGCCTCACAATTCATCATCGTTTCGCCTCTGTGCTGAAGTCGGTGCTGCTGCTTGCCCTGCTTGCGGCGTCTGCGGCTCTCGTTCCGGCGCAGACCACCGCGCAGAGCGGCGCTGAGTTTCACGAAAGCTACAATCTGAATGCGGGCGGAACGGTCAGCGTGCAGAACGTGAGCGGTTACATTCGCGTCACCGGCTGGGATGAAAACCGGGTCAAAGTTGATGCCGTCAAAAGATCGCAGCGACGTACCGAAGACCTGAGCCGCGTCGAGATTCAGGTTTCAGCTTCGGCTGATCGCGTTGAAATTCGCACAATCTATCCGCGCTTTGAGCGCAACACTGACATTTCGGTTGATTACGACATCAGGGTGCCGCGTTCGGCCATCAGTTCGCTGACTTCAGTCAGCGGCGGCATCAGCGTCAGCGGCGTCAATGCGCGCACGACTGCCCGCAGCACGAGCGGCGAAATCACTGCGCAGTCAATCGGCGGCGATGCCAGTCTCTCGACCACCAGCGGCAACATTACAGCCAGTAACATTAAGGGCGCGCTGACCGTGCGCTCAACCAGCGGCAGCCTGCAACTCAGCGAAATCAGTTCGCACCTCAGCGCGACCAACACGAGCGGCACGATTCGCGCCATCGAAATCAGAGACGACGCGCACCTTTCATCAACCAGCGGGAATATCAGAATCGAACGTGTCGGCGGGCGCGCCGGTGCGCGCTCAGTCAGCGGCTCGGTTTATGTCAGCGATGTTTCCGGCGATGTTGAAGCGGGCAGCACCAGCGACAACGTCACGGTCGAAAGAGTCAGAGGCCGCGTCACGGCTTCGACCATCAGCGGGCGCATCCTGGCGCGTGACGTGCAGGAAGGCGTGCGCGCCAGCACCGTCAGCGGCACGATTGAAATGACTGCGGTCAAAGGCGGCATTGGCGCTGATTCGACCAGCGGCAACATTGTGCTGCGCGATGTTGAGAGCGATGAAGTGCGCGCCAAAAGCTTCAGCGGTGCGGTGCGCTTTCAGGGCCGCGTCTCTGACAAGGGTCGGTACATTTTTGACAGCTTCAGCGGCGAAGTCGTGATCGTGCTGCCAGCCAATACCGATTTCAATCTGACCGCGCGAACCGCGAGCGGCGACATTGAAACCGACTTCCCCGTGCAGCTTGGGCCGGGTTCTGATCTCAGCAGCGTCCGGCGCAAACTCGAAGCCACACACGGCAAGGGCGGCGCGCAATTCAACCTGACCGGCTTCAGCGCCAGCATCAAAATCAAAAAACAGTAACTCATCATTCAGCTCACCCCTTATTCCCCGCGTCATTGAATAAATCAGGCTTCTCAGCCTGACGGTGTTCGGAGTCCCGGCTTTAGCTGGTCTTTTTCAAAAGCAGACCAGCCAGCTAAAGCCGGAACTCCGAACGCCGTCACGCTGAGGGAACAGTTCGGACAGTGACACCGGCTGAGGATTGCGGCTGAGTGTTCGCATTTCCCATTTTTGAGACGGCGCGCGGGCGCAGTTGTTCGCTTTCGGACAAGGCGGGAAAGTGCTGATGAATAATCAGTAAGTCCGATCTTTCAGTGGAACTTTCGGCGCTGCTGACCGTAATAAGTGCTGACCACTGACTGTGAGCAACCCGCTGCCGAAGAACCCCGGATCATTTCATTTTCAGGTCAGTCGCAACCATCAGGAGCAAACATGACGAACAGGCCCAACGAGAATCTTGCTGCAATTCCTCCGCAACCTCGTCCTGCCTTATCGCTGGTCGGCACTCCGCGTTCGATTTCGTTGCAGGATTATGAATGCTTCCTCGGCGTCAGCAGCAATGTTACCGAACTGAAGGAATTCATCAGCGTGCAGGCGTCGCAATGGCAGCCGACATTGCTGATCGGTGAGCGCGGACTGCGTCAGGAAAAAATTGCGCGCGCGCTGCACCAGGCGAGCGAACACTGGGCGCAGCCTTTCTTTGCTGTCAACGCGCACGGACTCAGCAGCGATGCGCTGCACGCGCTGCTGTTCGGGCCGCAGGGCGTGATGGAAACCTTTCAGCACGGCACGATTTTCATTAACGAACTCGTCAGCCTGCCGCTGCTGCTGCAACAGCGTTTCGCCGTTTATCTGGAAGAGCAGCGCTGGCGCAAGTCGAACCAGGCCACGCGACAGCGGCTGATCTTTGCGACGGAATGGAATCCGGGCGAGATGAACGCCGGCAATCGCATCGCCTTCGGCCTGATTGAAATGCTGCGCACGTCAAGCTTCACGATCAAAGCCCTGCGCGAACGCAGCGAGGATATTCCATACATCGCCAATCGCCTGGTCGAACGCATCGCGCTGCGGCTCAACAAGGGCGCACACGACATTTCACCGATGGCGATGAAGATGCTGACCGAATATCTGTGGGAGCGGAACATTGACGAACTCGAAGAGGTGCTGGAAAGCGCCATCTCGCGCACGCCGCCGCACCAGATTGATGAATCGCTGCTGCCGACGCGCATTCGTTACGCCACGCTCAAATCAATTCCGGCCACCGGCATTGACCTGCCGCAGATGGTTGATGATTACGAACGCGCGCTGATTGAAACCGCGCTGCATCAGACCAACAACAATCAGACCAGAGCCGCCGCCTTGCTCGGCCTGCGCGTGCAGACGCTCAATATGAAACTCAAGCGTTTTGCCGAGCAGCAGCAGAAAGACTGAGCAGGCGAAAGAATGACACGGTGACGGGGCGACACGGCGAAAGAAATTCAGAAACCAGAGAAACAGACTTTGCCTCGCTGCCTCGCCGCGTCGCCGTATCGCTGTACCGACTCGTCGCTGCGTCCTCCTGATTCCCGCCCGGCTGCCGCAATCCTTACACAACTATTACATTTCGCCTTCTAACCGCCTGCTATGATGCCGGTTCGCGTTTCCCCCTGAATTTGAATTCCACTCAAATCAGTATGATGGCAAAGACGATCTGCGCAGGCTGAATTTCAGCGTGTGAGCAGAGTGAGGGCATTGTCTGATGGCAAAACAGGCGATTATCAACAAAGACAATCTGAGCCTTAACTGGACGATTACTTTCTTTCTTGCGGCCATTCACCTGGGAGCGGTGGCGGCGCTGTTTTTCTTTTCGTGGCAGGCGCTGGCGGTGGCTGTGCTGCTGTGGTGGGTGGCGGGCAGCCTGGGCATTGGCATGGGTTATCACCGGCTGCTGACTCATCGCGGATATAAAACTCCGAAATGGGTCGAATACACGCTGACTGTGTGCGGCACGCTGGCGCTGGAAGGCGGGCCGATTGCCTGGGTGGCGACACATCGCATTCATCACGCCTTTACTGAAAAGGACGGCGATCCGCATTCGCCGCGCGACGGGTTTTTCTGGGCGCACATGGGCTGGATCATCAGAGGCGACGGAATGCACAACAAAACCGTCGGCCTGTCGCGGTACGCGCCTGACCTGGCCAAAGACAGATTTTATGTCTGGCTGACGCACTGGCACTGGATCACGCAGGTGATTCTGGCGGTCGTGCTGTTTGCGCTCGGCGGCTGGAGCTTTGTGCTGTGGGGCGTGTTTATGCGTATCGTCGTTTCGTGGCACGCGACGTGGTTTGTCAATTCAGCCGCGCACCGCTGGGGATCGCGGCGCTTTGAGACGAAAGACACTTCCACCAATCTCTGGTGGGTGGCTCTGCTCAGTCACGGCGAAGGCTGGCACAATAATCATCACGCCTTTCCGGCAGCGGCCCGGCACGGGCTGAAGTGGTATGAAATTGATGTCAACTGGTACGGCATTCGCACCCTGCAACTGCTTGGCCTGGCCAGAAACATCCGGCTCATTGATCTGAAAAACATTGAAGCCGACAGTGCTGACCTGTCCGGCGCAGCGGCTGAGGCAGCCTGAGGCCGAATACCTGGATTGAAATCTGACAAACTGGCAGCTTGTCAGACAGTCCCGGACATCAGTTTTGAATCCTGACCAGAACAATGAAGCCTGCGGTGATTCGTTTCCCGCAGGCTTCATTGTTTTCAGCGTGCGGCTTTTCTTACAATGACCGCAATGCGAACCGTCATTGATCAGAAAAAGGCGATGTTTTTCATCGCGCTCGGCGTGTGCCTGGTGGCGCTGGCTGTGGCGCTCAACATCGGCTGGATTCTGCTCAACTGGCGCGAAGTCGCGCTGCTGATTCTGGGCGCGATCTTTTTTGTGGTCATCATCGCCGGGCTGGTGCTGAACACGATCTTTCTGGTGCGCGAAATTCGCCGCAATGAACAGCACGACAGTTTCATCAACGCTGTCACGCACGAACTGAAAACGCCGATTGCCTCAATCCGGCTCTATCTCGAAACGCTCAAATCCCGCGAAGTTGATGCGGCCAGGCGCCGCGAGTTTTATGACATTATGCTGGCCGACAGTGACCGTTTGCTGCACACGGTCGAACAGGTTCTGCGCGCCAGCCAGTCAGGTCATCGTCGTCGCCGCACGCAGCAGCTCAGCATTGATCCGGCTGAACTGGTGCGCGAATGCGTGGAACTGGCGCGCACGCGCTATCACCTGAATGATGAAAAGCTGAAATTCACCAGCAGGCTCAACGGCAGCCACCCGGCCTCAATCACCGGCGACCCGGACGAATTGCGCGCCGCCTTCTCAAACCTGATTGATAACGCCATCAAATATTCGGGCCGGGACATTGATGTTTCAGTGACCGTTGCTGAAGCTGATGACCGCCGCATCGCCGTGCAGGTCAGTGATCGCGGCATCGGCATTCCGCGCGATCAGTTGAAGCGCATCTTCAAGCGGTTCTATCGCGTTCCCGCGCCCGTGCTGGCGCGCATCAAGGGCACGGGCCTGGGATTGTTCATTGTCCGCTCAATCATCGAACGTCACGGTGGCCGCGTTTTTGCCGACAGCGAAGGCGAAGGGCGCGGCAGCACCTTTACCGTTTATCTTCCGCGAGCCTGAAAACAGAATGAACGCAATTCTGATAGTCGAGGACGAACAGCATCTGGCCGACGGGTTGCGCTTCAACCTGGAAGCTGAAGGCTATGAGGTCGAAGTTGCTTCTGACGGCGAAATCGCCCTGCGACTTCTGCTGACTGAAAACAAAAGGTTCGATGCCGTCGTGCTGGATGTGATGCTGCCAGGCAGAAATGGTTTTGAGGTCGCTTCAGAACTGCGCGCTGCCGGGCGTTTCGTGCCGATTCTGATGCTGACCGCGCGTGGCAGACCCGAAGATGTGCTGCGCGGTTTTGAATCGGGCGCGGATGATTACCTGCCGAAACCATTTGAGCTGGCGATTCTGCTGGCGCGGTTGCGCGGGCTGCTGCGCCGTTCCGAATGGTTTCATCTCGACCGCCAGCGCGAACAGTTCAGGCCCGCCGCGCCTGAAAGCGGAGATGTGTTTTCATTCGATGGCCGGACGATTGATTTCAGCAAGCTGGAACTGCACACGGCGCACAACGGCGAAGTCATTCAACTGACGCTGATGGAAGCAAAGCTGCTGCGCCATCTGATCAACCGCCAGGGCCGCGCCGTCTCGCGCAAGGAAATTCTCGAAGAAGTCTGGGATTTGCACGAGGACACCGACACCCGCGCCATTGATAATTTCATCGTCCGGCTGCGCAAGTACCTCGAACCCGACCCCGCCCGCCCGCGCCACCTGCTCACCGTGCGCGGGCTTGGTTATCGCTTTGTGGCCGAACCAGGCGCGGGGCAGACTCAGAGTTGAATAAGAGAATGGAACGCGGATGATACAGATGACACAGATCAGCACGGATCAGTTCTCATCCGCATTATCCGTAAAATCCGTGTTCTATTCTGTGGCGAAGCCAATGGAACACGGATGAAACAGATGCTGCGGATGAAAGCTGATCTGATCCGTCCTGATCTGTCGCATCCGTTTCATCCGCATTCTATTCTGTGATGAAGACAATGGAACACGGATGAAACTGATAAGACGGATTGACACAGATCGGATCGGTTTTTATCTGCCGCATCAGTGTCATCCGTGTTCCATTCAACCCTTCACAGTGGCTATCCACACCCGCCCCGTGTTACTGCCCGCCTGCCTGAGTGCGGCGCGGTCGCTTCGCCCCGTCAGGTGACTTTGTTATAGTTACCGCCGTCTTCAAAACAAAGGCTGCCAGACCGGACGCGAGGCTGTGTGCCGCGTGCGGTTTTGGGTTTCGATATGAAACCTGCTTCCTCATCAATACTGCTTTTCCTGCTTGCGCTCAGCCTGCTGATGGCGGCGTGCGGTGGCGCTTCAGCGGCGCGCACCAAAGCTGAGCGGACTGCCCCGCGCCTGCTTTCATCTTCACCATTCAGCGATGCCGATCAGGACGGGATTCCTGATGGCGCGGAACTGCATTCCTACGCCGACCGCGCGAACTTTCGCCGCTGGTTCACGGCGATTGCCGAAATGCAGTTTTACAGCCTGAGCGATGAATGGAACACCACGCAGCGCGATTGCGCGGGCCTCGTGCGCTTTGCGTGGCGCGAAGCGTTGCGCCGTCACGACCGGCTCTGGTTTCAAAAGATGGGCGCAGGTTACGAATCCGTCGCCCCGGATGTTCTTTCATCCAGCCTTGAAAAAGGTCTGCTCGGTGAAAAGCTCTTTCGCACCGATTTCGGTTCATTCAGCGAAAGCGACCTGAGCGCCGGAAAATTTTCGGAGTTTGCCGACGCCCGAACGCTCAAAAATTACAACTGCGTATTCGTCAGCCGCGACCGTCACCAGGCACAGCCGGGCGACCTGTTGTTTTTCGAGCAGCGATTCGTTCAGCAATATCCGTATCACGTCATGATCTTCCTCGGTCAGGCGCGCGAAGCTTCAGAAGGCGCCTCAGACTGGGTGGTTTATCACACCGGCTCATCACCCGATGACGCGGGCACCATCAAAAAAGTCAGACTCGCCGTGCTCGATCAGCACCCCGACAAACGCTGGCGTCCGGTTGAAGGCAATCGGAATTTCCTGGGCTTTTATCGGCTGAAGATTCTGGAGTGAAACGAACCACGGGGGACACGGGGAACACGGGGGAATCAAATGTTATGAATCTTCCTTACTATCGTGAAGCTGGTGGGTTGAGAGATGCTGAGGAATGGCTGATTGATCAGGTGCTGACCGCTGCAACAATGGTTCATGAGCATCTGGGGCCGGGGCTGCTGGAATCAGTTTATGAAATGGCTTTGATGATGGAACTGGCAGAGATGAAGATTCCGGCGCAGCGGCAGGTTGAAATCCCGGCGTTATATCGTGGTCGTGATCTGGGCGTTGGGTTCAGAGCAGACATCATTGTTGCTGATTGTTTGCTCCTGGAACTGAAGTCGGTTGACGCATTCACCTCACTGCATCTGGCACAGGTGATGAATTATCTGAAGCTGCTTCGCTTCAAGCGCGGTTATCTGCTCAACTTCAACCGCAAGTGGCTCAAGGAGGGCATCAAACGTGTTTCCATCTGATTCTGGTTTTCCCCGTGTTCCCCGTGTCCCCCGTGGTTTGATCACGTCCGGGGCGATTTATGTGCTGGTCATCGCTGCCACGTTTTCGCTGGCGGTCATCGGCTTGCGGGCGCAGGGCAATCAGCCTGCTGCATCGCCGCAGCCGAGCGCGACGCCGAAGGGCAAGCCGTTCTTTTCGCTTTCGACTAATCGCACGTTTGGCACGAATGATCGGGCGCGCATCTGGGTGAATTACCAGAACATTGATTCGCTCGATTTTCGCGTCTATCGCATCAACGATCCGGTGAAGTTTTTCAGGCAGCTCAACGATCCGCATCAGATGGGCGAGCAGGAAAAGACCGAAGTGGCCGTGACCTACAATCAGCAGAAAGGCCCGACCATTCTGGAACGCCTGAGCGATTTCAAGCGCGGCATCTTTTATTCGGTCAAAAACTATTTTCGCGGTCAGCTCAAACGCGAATCGCGCACGGTCTTCAATGAAAAGGTGCGCGGGCAGGGCGGCGAAGGTGATCGCCTGCCGCTCAATTTTGCCGATTATGCCAGCGTGCCGCTGCTCAACTCGCAGCAGATCAAGGCGCGCTGGAAGCAGCCGCTCACGCCGCTCGAAAACGAATGGGACAGCCGCATGATTTCGCTCGGTCAGCCCGGCGCGGGCGTTTATCTGATCGAAGCCGTCAATGGCGATCTGCGCGCTTACACGATTGCCGTCGTCACCGACCTGACGATGATCAACAAGACTGCACCTGACGGTTCAATGCTGGTCTATGCCGTTGATCGCAAATCAGGCGAACCGCGCCCGAATGTCAAAGTCGAAATCGTCAAAGGCAAAAAGACGCTGGCCGACGGCACGACCGATGCCAGCGGCATCCTCAGAACAAAGATCGAAAGAGATCAGCCCAAAGCAAAGCCGCAGGACAACACTCCGCCCGAAGACCGCGACCCTGAATCGGTCGAAGAACGCAGCGAAGTCGGCAAAGACAATTACCTGATTATGCTCAGCGGCAAAGATCAGTTCGCCATCTCTGATCTTGAGCCGTATTACTTCGGCTGGTACGAAAACGAAGGCGACGAAGGCGAAGAAGGCGGCAGCCGCGAACTGGTGACGAGTTACATTTACACCGACCGTCCGGTTTATCGTCCGGCGCAGAAGGTTTATTTCAAGGGCATTCTGCGCCGCCTGACAGACAACGGTTATGAATCAGTCGCAGCCCGCACCGTCAATGTGACGATTGAAGACCCGAACGATGGCAAGCTGCTTGAAAAGGAACTGCCGCTTTCGGCGCGCGGCACGTTCAGCGGCGACGTTGACATCGCAGGCGGCGCACCGCTTGGTTATTACCGCATCGTCGTCAAAGCCGGAGGCACAAGGGCGCAGGGCGGTTTTGAAGTGCAGGAATACAAAAAGCCTGAATACAAAGTCACGGTCAAAGCCTCGAAGGAATTTGTGCCGGTTGGCGAAACCGCAAAATTCAATGTCGAAGCGAAATACTTTTTCGGCGCGCCCGTCGCCAATGCCGAAGTGAAGTATTACATCTATCGTTCGCGTTATTACCACTGGTGGTGGCGCGGCGAGGACTGGGACGACGGCATCGGCAACACTGAAGGCGAAGACGATGAGGAAGGCGCGTATGGTTACGGCAACGATATGGTCGAGGAGCAGGAAGCGAAACTTGACGCCAATGGCCGTTTGACCGTTGATTTCAAGGTGCCGGAGCCGGACGCGAAAGATCCGCACGATTACACCTACCGGCTGGAAGCTCAGGTGACAGACGCCTCGCGCCGCGTGATTGAAGGCCGCGCCAGTTTTGTCGGCACACGCGGAACCATCGTCGCTTCTGCTGAACCGGAGCGTTACGTTTATTACAAGGACGATTCGGCCCGCATCAAGGTTCGCACCGCGACTTATGAAGGAAAACCCGCACCGGCAAAGGTCACGCTGCGGTTTGTCGAACGCAAATGGGAGCGCGTCGAAAACCCGGATGCGTATCGCGGCTATGAATACAAGATGCGCGAAACCGAACTGGCCACCGCTGATGTGACGACGAACGCGCAGGGCGAAGCCGCTTACGATTACAAGGTGCCGATCACGGGCAGCATCAATATCGAAACCATCATCAATGAAAACGGAAAAAAGATTCTGTCCGACGGTGGTTATTTATGGGTGGCTGATCGCGGCAACGCCTGGAGCGATGTGGCATACCGCGATGACTATTCGATCAAACTGATTCCCGACAAGAAATCATACAAGCCGGGCGAAACGGCGAAGGTGCTGGCGATGCTGCCGTCAGACAAGGCGCATCTGCTGGTGACGACTGAACTGACCGGCGTGATGACGGCGCGCCGCATCGCCGCCGCCGGACGCGCCGTGATGATCGAAGTGCCGATTGAAGCCCGCTACGCGCCGAATTTTTATCTCGGCGTGTCTTATGTCAAAGACGGCGAGCTTTACAACTCGGACAAAATGATTCCCGTGCCTGCGCGTGACAAATTCCTGAGCCTTGAAATCATTCCGAACCGGAAGGAATACAAGCCGCGTGACGTGGCCTCATACACGATTCTGGCGCGCAACGCTGACGGCTCGCCCGCTTCAGGCGCAGAGGTCAGCCTTGGCGTGGTTGATGAAGCCGTTTACAGCATCCGGCCCGAAAACGCTGGTGACATTCGCCGCGCTTTTTATGGCGTGCAGTCAAATCACGTGCAGACGAATTTTTCAACGGCCTACAGCTTCACCGGTTATTCAGGCGACAAGCCGGTGCAGATTGCAAAAAACAAGCGCGCTTATCAGCTTGCCGATTTCAAGAACGAAAGTCAGTACGCCGAACCGACGATTCGCAAGGAGTTCAAGGACACGGCCTTCTGGCAGCCCGATGTTGTGACCGGCTCGGATGGCAAAGCCACAGTCAGTTTCAATCTGCCCGACAACCTGACAACGTGGCGCGCGACGGCCCGCGCCGTGACTGCCGAAACAAAGGTCGGCTCAGGCATCAGCAAGGTGCTCGCGCGCAAGGATCTGATTCTGCGCCTTGAAACGCCGCGCTTCCTGACCGAAGGCGACACGGTCACATTGTCAGGCATCGTTCACAACTACCTTGATGCCGACAAGCAGACAAAGATTTCAATCGAAGTCACCGGCGCGCAACTGCTCGACAATCCGACACAGACAGTGACGATCAAAAAGCAGGGCGAGACGCGCATTGACTGGCGCGTGGCTGCGCCGCAGGTCGGTGAAGTGAAGCTGCTGGCCAAAGCTCTGACCGACACTGAATCAGACGCGATTGAACTGCCGCTTCAGATCGTGCCGCAGGGTTTGCGCCAGGTGAAAGGCAACACGCTGACGCTGGCGGATGAAAATACTGAAAAGACAATTGACCTGAACCTGCCCGCCAATGCCAACAACATTGCGCGTTCGCTGCGCATTGAAGCTTCGCCGTCAATCGCAGGCGCGATGTTTGGCGCGCTCGATTACCTGACCAGCTATCCTTACGGCTGCACCGAGCAGACGATGTCGAGCTTCCTGCCCAACATCGTCGTCGCGCAGGCGTTGAAGGAAGTGAAGGGCACCACGATTCGCACTACAAACAATCTCAATCAGAAAGTGCAGCGCGGCCTGGACAAGCTTTACGGTTATCAGCACACCGATTCAGACGGTGGCTGGGGCTGGTGGAAGAATGACAAGAGCGATCCGTTTATGACGGCTTATGTCGTGGATGGTCTGACGCAGGCTCGCGCTGCCGGATATGCGATTGACAACTGGCGCATCGAACGCGCCCGCAACGCGCTCAGGCAGATGACCGAAGCCAACAAGGACGAGAACGGCAAGGCCATTGATGCCGAGGAGCGCGCTTACATGATTTATGCGCTCTATGCCGCAGGCGAAGAGGATGCGAAGTATCTGAATGAACTCTTCAATGCTCGCGGCAACCTGCAACCTTATGGCCGCGCCCTGCTCGCGCTGGCGCTCAAAAAACGCGGTGACAGCCGCGCCGCGCAGGTCGCTGGTGAAATCGAACGCTCAGCGCGGGCAAATGAATTTGAAGCCTACTGGGATTCGCAGCAGAAGAAATGGTGGGGCGGCACGATTGATCACACAATCGAAGCGACTGCGCTTTCGCTCAAGGCGCTTGCGCAGATCAATCCGAAGAGTCCGCTGCTCGCAAAGACTGCGCGCTGGCTGCTGGCCAACCGGCATTTCGGCGGTTACTGGCTGTCAACGAAACACACTTCATTCGCGCTGCTCGGTCTGATTGATTATCTGAAAGTCAGTCAGGAACTCTCGCCTGATTACACGGTTGAGGTTTATCTGAACGGCGAACAGGTCATCACGAAGCGCATCACTGCCGCCGATGTTTCGGCCAGCGCGCAGCCGCTCGTCATCGAACGCAAAGGCGCACAACTCGCAGGCAGCAATCAGGTGCGCATTGTGAAGCGTGGCAAAGGGACGCTGTGGTTTGCTTCGACGCTCGATTATTACACGCGCATTCAGGGCAGCGAGCAGGTGGCCGCCGCCGGTTCTGACGATCTGCGCCTGACCCGCGAATATCTGCGGCTGCGCGTGAACCACGACAGCGACAAGCCATCGTGGAAACTTGAACCGTTAAGCGGCGAAGTTCGCTCAGGTGATCTGATTGTCGTGAAACTGCATCTGACCGGCCATCGCGCTGAAAGACTGCTGATCGAAGATCCGATTCCGGCAGGCGCTGAACAGATCGAACGTGACGGCAGCCTGGCTTTCGATTACACAAACAATTCGTGGACTGACTGGTACAGCGCCCGCGAATTCCGCGACCAGCGAACGGCGTTTTTCATCGAGTATTTTGACGGTGACGCCACTTATCAGTATGCGCTGCGCGTGCAGATACCCGGCGATTTCAAAGTCGCTCCGGCCCGCGCCGAACGGATGTATCAGCCGACTGTGCAATCGAACACCGCGAACGCGGGGCTGAAAATCCTGGACAAGAAATAACAGGAACCACGAAGGCCACGAAGGGAAGAAAGAAGAGGAGAAAAGGAGCAGAGGGAAAAGGTGATATACGACAGCAACAACCCGGACATTCCTTGTCGGCTCTTCTCCTCTTCACCTTTTCTCCTTTTCTTTCTTCGTGGTTGAGGCAAAAGTTATGCTCAAAAACATCATCAATGCTCTGGCTGTAGCGGCGCGCAATCTGTTCAGTAACTGGCGCACGCTGTCGGTTTTGGTGCTGCTCTATGCGGTGCTGCTGCTGGCGCTGTACTGGTTTTTCACGACCGGCGTGGCGACGGTGTGGCAGGTGGTGCTGACCTTTGCGCTGATTGTCATTGTTCCGCTGCTCTTCTTTCTGCTTCAGGCGATGAGCGTCAGTTATGCGACCGGGGAACTGAACACGGGCGCGTGGCTGAAAAAGGCATTGCGCGACTGGTGGAAACTGCTGCTCATCAGTCTGCCGCTGCTGCTGCTGGCAATCGGGCTGACGCTGCTGTTTGATAAGGGCGCAACGAAACTGGAAGATCAGGCGCACGAAGGCGGAGGGGCGAAGTTCGCTCTCACTGCCCTGAATGTGCTGCGGTTCGTGGTGCTTTACATCGCGCTGCCGCTGATGGCGATTCAGTTGTGGATTGCCGCGAGTCGTGAAGCCTGGGGCGCGGCGCTCAAAGGGATGGGGCGCAGTCTGGTGCGTGCATTGTCGCTGCGTTCGCTGCTGACTTACCTGATCGGCTTCGTCATCTTTGCGGTGATTCCTTACTTCCTGTTTTTTACCCGCACTCCGGCAAAGAATGCGTGGCTTGAAATGAGTCTGCTTGGAATGCGACTGGTGATGGCCTTGCTGATTATTTTCTTTGGGTGGGTTGTGACGGTTGGCGCGCTGGCGAAAATTGATCGGGACAGATCGGAGGCGGCGCAGCTTCAACATTAGCGTTGAATCTGCGATTTACTTGTTTTTGCCCCGCAGGGGCTGTTGATAATAGCCCGGCAATTGATTGCCGGGAGAGTTGGCACACAGGTACAAGTCCCGTCAGGGACGACTGAAGATGTAATTTTCAGCCGTCCCTGACGGGACTTGCGTCCGATGGCAATGTGTTCCCGGCAATCAATTGCCGGGCTATTTTCGTTTGTCCCTGCCGGGACAGTGAAGATGGTCTGGCCGTAGCCATTAGCGTTATTCCTGCCAGTGTTTTTTATTACTCGCATTTTCAATTTCGGCCTGCCACGCAGTCTCTTTCTTTTGCTGCCGTGTCTCGTCCTCTGTGCCTGCTCACCTGCGCCGAAGCCTGAAAAAAACAAACCTGAACCTGTCAGCGAAAAGATCAGTGAAAACAACCTGGATGAACTGCTGCAAAGCGCGGCTGCGGCGGCGCTCGGTGAGCGCGAAGGGGCGGTGCTGGTGATGGATGTGCGCAGTGGCAGGTTGCGGGCAGTCGTCAATCCGCGACTGGCTTTTGAGCAGACGTTTCCGCCGGGGTCTGCGATCAAGCCTTTTACTGCGCTTGCGGCGATGCGCGCCGGGATGATTGATCGTGAATCGCGGCGGCAGTGCGCGGGCGGTTATGCGCGTGACGGGTTTGAGATTGTCTGCTCGCATCCGAAAAGCAAGGCGCCATTCAGCTTTGCGCAGGCGCTCGGATATTCGTGCAACGATTATTTTGCTCACGTCGGTGAACGACTGAGCGAAGGCGCCTTCAATGCCACGCTTGGTTCGTTCGGTTTCGGCAAACGAACCGGCATCAATGCAGGCAATGAGGCTGCCGGGCAGTTGCCGCACAATCAATGGGGCGTGCGCGTGGCGCTTGGTGAAAGCGAGCATCTGCTGGTGACGCCGGTGCAGTTGCTCACGGCTTATGCGGCGCTCGTCAATGGCGGCCATCTTTACCGTCCGCAGCAGAGCAGGGCTGAAACTTTCACTCCTGAAGAACGCGGGCGCATCAGCATTGCGCCGGAACATCGCGCGCTGCTGCTTGAAGGAATGCGTGGTGCAGTGAAATACGGCACAGCGGCAAAGGCCGGGCTGGCGGCTTTGCCGCTGAATGTTTTCGGCAAGACGGGAACTTCGACTGCAAGCAACGGCTTTCGCACGAACGGCTGGTTTGTCGTCTTTGCCGCCGCGCCACGTCAACAGCGCGTGCCCGAACCTGATGATGTGCAACTCGCCGTGCTGGTTTTTCTCAAACGCGCACACGGCGCAGAGTGCGCTGAAGTGGCAAAACCCGTGCTGGCCGCATTCGCCGAAGCTCAGTCAAAGAACGCGGATTTCAAAGCGCAGACTTCAGATTCCGAACACTCCGCACTCCAAACTCCGCACTCCGCACTCATCAAAGTTCATCTGGTCAGCCGCAACGTCACTCAGACGTTATCGCCTGAAGCTTACACGCGCGGAGTGCTGGCGGCTGAGGCAGGCGTCGAGGATGAAAGCGAGGCGCTCAAGGCGCAGGCGGTGGCGAGCCGCACGTTTGCCTTGAAAAATCGCGGGCGGCACGCAGCGGATGGTTACGATTTTTGCAGCACGACGCATTGCCAGCGATTCATTGCGAATGCGAAATGCGGAATGATGAATGATGAATGTCAGGAGAAAAGCATTGTGTTGCGGCGGGCGCGCGAGGCTGTGCGTGTGACGGCGGGTGAAGTGTTGCGCGATGCAAACGGGCAACTGGCTGACGCTTACTTTCACGCGGCGTGCGGCGGGATGACGGCGAACGTTGAATCGCTGTGGGGCTTTCCGGCACAGCCTTATCTGCGCGGCGTGCGCGATGATTACTGCGCGACGATGCCAAATCATCGCTGGGTGCAGGCGATTCCGGCGATGCAGCTTGCGCGGGCGCTGCACAGCGATGAGCAAAGCGATGTCGGGTTACGGCTCGATGAAATCAGAGTGCTGAAGCGCGATGCGAGCGGGCGCGCTGAGGTGATTTCGCTTGAAGGTGAACGCCGCCGAGTGCTGCGCGGGTGGGATTTCAAGCTGATTGTCGGGCGCGCTCTCGGCTGGAATCTGATCAAAAGTTCGCGCTTTGAAGTTTCGCGCGCCGGAGCGAATTTTATTTTTCGCGGCAGCGGTTTCGGTCACGGCCTGGGCCTGTGCCAGTCGGGCGCGCACGTAATGGCGCGGCGCGGGATGAATTATCGCCGCATTCTGGAGCATTACTTTCCAGGCACAACGACTGGTGAAATGAAGCAGACCGGAATTTCACCGGCGTCCTTTATTGCTTCATCATTGGCTGCTGATCATTCTGCGCAGACTCGCGGAAGTTTATCGAGTGAACACTTTCGCGCTGTGTTTGCAGGCGCGCACGATCAGCGCGAAGTTGAAGCGGCGCTGCGCACGCTTGAGGCCGCATATCGCAATCTGGAACAACGACTGAACAGAGCTTCGCTGGCGATGCCGGTTGCAGCAAAAACCGAACTGCTGATTTATGCGACGACCGGAGATTTCACCGGCGCGACCGGACAACCGGCGTGGGCAGCGGCGGTGACGCAGGGGCGCACGATTCACCTGCAACCGCTCAGCACATTGCAGCGGCGCGGCGTGCTGGCGGCGACGCTGCGGCACGAATATGCGCACGTGGTGATTGAGGCGCTCAGTCGCGGGCGCGTTCCGCGCTGGCTGGCCGAAGGGCTGGCGATTGAAGTGGCGGGCGAGGGAACGCAGTATTCAAAGATGAAGACTGCTGAGGCGATGCCGGTTGATGAACTGGAAAAAAAACTGGCGCGGCCCGCTTCAGTCCGACAGATGCGCGAGCTTTATGCAATGGCCTGGCGGCGCGTGCAGGCGCTGATTCACAGCAAAGGCGAGACGGAAATCTGGCAGTCATTGTCATCAAAACGACATGATGGATGAAGCGTCAGGCAAAACGAATGAAAGCGCAGGCTCGAAAAAAAGGCTTCAGAAAGACTGCTTTATGAGAGCCGTGCCTCGTGTGGATTCACGGCCTGTGGTGTCTAACTCGCTGACAAATTTTGTGCTTGCCCTGATTATGGCATTGCTCTATATTACGCCCGGCTTCGGCCAGCAGTGGTCAGCAGCTTCCTCAACTCGAAGCAAAATGACCGCGCAATTCCCGGACAAGCTTTCTTCCTCACGGCTCCAGCCCACGGATCACCGGACTCCTGAACAACCTGCAACCGCCAGCCTCGGCATGCTATGGTGACGAACATCGTGCGACCCGCCGCGCTTTTTGTGCAGACCGGATTGAGCAGAGGTGAAGTCCGGCAGGTAAAGAGGACAAAGATTATGCCGATAAGCAGGGATGACGATCAGTATCCGGTGAAGGCGCAGGCCGCCAGCGCCGGATTCGGTGACAACAGCAGCGATCCGTACGCCACCGGAAAGCTGATCCTGCAATGCATCAGATGCAACGCGCCGGTTGAAGGAGTGATTTGCGGGCGTAAATCTCCCTGCCCATCCTGCGGGTTCCCTTACCCGCTGGGCGACTGCTCTGATCTGGCAGAAAACTGAACTGCCACCCCCCGTCCGGCAGGCCCTGTCCCGGCCTGCTTCAACTGTCACAACAACCCGCAACCCGGTTTCAGGGTGCGTCATGACCGAAGCTTTTGAAGTCAGACACGACCATCACGCCGCCGTGATCAATGCCGTCGTGCGCGCTGTGCGCCGCGATGAAACTCACGCCGAAGGTCGTTCGCGTGAACAACTGATTCACGAAATTGAATGGCAGAAGCGGCTCACCGAAAAGGTGATTGATGCGCTGCCGGTCAGTCTGTACGTCGTTGACCGCGACCTGAAAATCGTCGCCTGGAACCGCAACCGCGAAGTCGGCGGCCAGGGCATTGATCGTCAGCACGTCATTGGCCGCTGCGTTGAAGAAGTCTTTTCGCGCATGTCGCGTGAACGGCTGATTGAAGAGTTCGAACAGGTTTTCAGCAGCGGCGAATCGTTGCGTTTCGAGCAGGAATCGGTCGTGGATGGCGTCAAACGCTACTGGCAGATCAGCAAAATCCCGATGCGGCTGGATGGCGAAGCGGGCGAGGTCACGCACGTCGTCACGCTTGGCGAAGAGATTACCGAACAGAAGAAGATGAACGAGACGATCATCCACGCCGAAAAACTGGCGGGCATTGGTCGGCTGGCTTCAGGCGTCGTGCACGAAATCAACAATCCGCTGGCGACCATCGCCGCCTGCGCCGCCGCGCTGCAGTCACGGCTGAGCGAGATCACGGAACTGCCGCCGGAAGTGCGCGCCGATTTTGACGAATATCTGAAAATTGTTCACGACGAAACATTCCGCTGCAAAACGATTACCAACAGCCTGCTTGAATTCAGCCGCCAGAAACAGGCGGAAAAGATCGAACACGAGATGAATTACCTGGTCGAGCAGACGCTGCAACTGGTCAGGCATCATCCGAAATTCCGCAGCCTGCAGATTGTCAGAGAACTGAGCAGCGATCTGGCGACGGTCTTTGCCAATGAAGCACAGATGAAGCAGGTTTTCATCGCCATGATTTCCAACGCCTGCGACGCGATGCACGAAAACGGCATTCTGACGCTGCGCACCGGCTGGCACTTCAGCAAGGGGCAGCGCTTTGTCGGCGTCGAAATCGTGGACAACGGCAGCGGCATTACCGAAGCGAACCTTGCTAAAATTTTCGAACCGTTTTTCACCACCAAGCCCTTCGGTCAGGGAACCGGCCTCGGCCTGGCTGTCTGTTACGGCATCGTCTCAGATCACCAGGGCAGAATTGAAGTTGAATCACAACCGGGACGCGGCACCACCATGCGCGTACTACTACCGCCATACAGAAAGGATGAATGCTGAACGCTGAACGTTGAATGCTGCAAGACAGGCTCTCACTTCACCATTCATTGTTCTGAATTCATCATGCAGTAAACGCCAATGACATCAGAACCGATCAAGCTGCTGATTGCCGAGGATGAACGCAATCTGTCGTTCGTTTTTCAAAAGGAATTGAGCCGCCATGGCTTTGACGTGATGGTGGCCAGCGATGGCGAAACGGCCATCAATATTGCCCGCACGCATGAATTTCATGTGGCGCTGCTCGACCTGATGATGCCCGGCGCTGACGGGTTGAGCATCCTGCGCGTGTTGCGCGAACAGGAACCGCCGCCGGAAGTCGTGATGATGACCGGGCACGCCACCGTCGAAACCGCGCTCCAGGCGATGAAACTGGGCGCTTACGATTATCTGACCAAACCCTGCAACCTGGATGAAGTGACGGGCCTGTTGCGCAAAGCTTATGAAAAGCATCGCCTGAGCCGCGAAAACCTCGTCCTGCGCAGCCTGGTCGCGCAGCGGCAGGAAGCGCCGGTCGTGCGCAACGGCAACTATGAAGGCATCATCACGCGCAGCGCGAAAATGCGTGAAGTGCTCGATCAGATCGAACGTGTTGCGCCCGGCAATGCGCCGGTGCTCATCAACGGCGAATCGGGTTCAGGCAAGGAACTCATCGCGCGCGCCATTCACAGTTCATCGCTGCGCAGCAACAAACCGTTCGTTGATCTCAACTGCGCGGCGGTGGCTGAAACGCTGGTCGAATCGGAACTGTTCGGTCACGAAGCCGGAGCCTTCACGAGCGCCCGCAACCGCAAACTCGGACTTTTTGAACTGGCCAGTCAGGGCACGCTCTTTCTGGATGAAATCAGCGAGCTTTCGCCGCAACTGCAATCGAAGCTGCTGCGTGTGCTGGAAACGATGAACTTCTTTCGCGTTGGCGGCACGCGCAAGGTCGAGGTTGATGTGCGCATCATCGCGGCGACGAACGTTGATCTGGCCGTCGCCGTCAAGCAGGGCAAGTTCCGCGCTGATCTGTTTTATCGCATCAACAGCATTCGTCTGGTGCTGCCGCCGCTGCGCGAACGTCCCGAAGATGTGCTGCTGATTGCGCAACACTTTCTGACGCTGTTTGCGCCGCAGCGCAAATTGCAGATTTCACCCGAAGCGCAGCAGGTGCTGCTGACTTATCACTGGCCGGGCAATGTGCGTGAACTGCGCAATATGATGGAGCGCGCCGCGCTGCTCTCAAACGGTGAAATCATCAGGCCGCAGGATTTGCCGATTGAAACCAGCTACAAGGAAGCCGCGGCGTGGCTGGTTGCGCAACAGGCCGGTCAGGTGGTCGGCCCCTTCGCCGGGTTGAGCGCCGGAGTGGCTGCCGGAGTGGGCGCGGGCCTGCCGGGTTATCATCACAACGGTGGCCTCAACGGCACGGGCGTTGATTTCGGTGTGGGCAGCAGCGTGCCGTCAATGCCCGGAGTCGGAGCGAGCGCCGCCAGACTTGAAGAGATTGAGAAGCGCGAAATTCTGGCCGCGCTCGAACGCACCAACTGGCATCAGGGCCGGACGGCTGAACTGCTTGGCATTTCACCGTCAACGCTCTATCGCCGGTTGCGCACCTACAATCTGTCGAAACGCCAGGTCGTGGCTCAGCAGCGCAACGGACGTTAACGGCAAACTCAATGCAAATAAAAAAGCCCGAAGCAGCTTCGGGCTTTTTTATTTGGGATGTCTCTCTGCCAGCCGGAATCGCGTCAGCCTTTCGGCGCGTAATAGCCTGTGCGCGCCCGCACGGCAAAGCCTGTCTTTTTGACCTTCACAGTCAGCTTTCTGTACTTGCCGTCGCGTGTTTCGTTGGTTGAATAAAAGCCCAGCAGGTATTGCGTTCGCATCTGCTCGGCCAGCCGTTCAAAGACGCCGTCGAGTTCTTTGATGGACTGGTCGTCAATCTGATCGTCAGTGGCTTCGGGGCTGATGCGGGGGCGATAAACTTCACCGCCGGTTTCAGTCGTCAGCGTGGCCAGCGCGCGTTCGGCAGCCAGATCCTGCACGTTGAGCGAGGCTGACAGATTGCCTGTGAAGACTGCGTAGATGACTGCATCGGCATCGTGTGTCGCGGCCAGAGCGGCCTTCAAATCCTTCGCGCTGGTGGTGTCGCCGCCATCTGTGATCAGCACGATGATGTGGCGGCCTTTGGTGGGTTTGAGATATTCAGCCGCCAGATAAATCGCATCGTAAAGCGAGGTCGCGCCTTTGGCCCGCAGCAGCTTTGTGGCGCGGGTGAGTTGCGAGACGCGACTGGTGAAATCCTGCACCACTGCCACTTCCGTATCCACCGAAAAGAGCGCGGCCTGATCCTGCTGGCGCATGACGCGCTCGAAGAATCTGGCGGCGGCGCGCTGCTCAAATTTAATTCGCGGCGCAACGCTCAGACTGGTGTCGAAGATCATGACCATCCGCAATTCCGCATCTGAATCACGCACAAAATCGGACACTTCCTGTTTCACGCCGTCTTCCAGAATTTCAAAATCATCGCGGGTCAGCATTCCGGCCTTCAGGCCTGCCGGAGGCGTGACGGTGGCCAGCACCGTCACCAGGTCGCTGTTGATTCGCACGGCTGTTTCATCAGGATCGTGTTTCTGCGGCCCGTCGGGATGGCCTCCCTGCAACGGTGGCGGCGGCACCGGCTTGACGCGGGCGGGGCGTTTCTCTGTTTTGTCGGATTGCGTGTTGCGCCCGCTCTGACCTGAAACCGAAACGCCAGCCGCCAGGAGCGAAACAAGGGCCAGCAGCGATGCGGTGAATGCAGCGCGCTTTGATTGCGGGGAGTGGAACTTCATTGATGATACCTGCCCTGGGCTGAAACTTTTCTTACCCGATGACAGCCTGCGTCAGTTCACCGGCCTGTGTTGTTTCGCCGGTTTCATTCAGCCACGCTCTGAACGCGGCCAGCCCTCGTTCGACCTGAATACGATGACGATCAGCCTTGCGTTTCGTTTTCTTCCGCTCGGCGGCATCGAGCGGCGGCAGCAGCGCAAAGGTCGTGTTCGCCGGCTGAAAGTTTTTCGCTTCGGCATTGGCGAGATAAAAGACCAGCGAACCGATGGCCGAAGCTCGCGGCGGCGCGATGGTTTCAAGCCCTCCGGCCAGACGCGCCGCATTGATTCCGGCCAGCAGCCCCGTCGCCATCGCTTCGGTGTAACCTTCGATGCCCGACACCTGGCCCGCAAAAAGAACGTGCGGAGCCGAACGCATTTGCAGCGTTTCGCGCAGCAGCTTCGGTGAACAGATGTAAGTGTTGCGGTGCATCTGACCGAAGCGAATGAATTCAGCGTGCTCAAGTCCCGGAATCATCTGCAGCACGCGCTTCTGCTCGCCGTACTTCAGATGACACTGAAAGCCGACAATGTTGTACGCCTCGGCCATCAGATTTTCGAGCCGCAACTGCACGCAGGCATAAGCCTCGCGCCCGGTGCGCGGGTCAGGCAGTCCGACGGGTTTCATCGGCCCGAACCGCAGCGTGTCGCGCCCGCGCCGGGCAATCTCTTCAATCGGCAGGCAGCCTTCAAAATACTTTTCTTCCGCGAGTTCATCGCTGTGTGGTCTGACCGTTTCAGCGGCAATCAGCGCGTCATAAAAACGATCATATTCATCCTTCGTCATCGGGCAGTTGACGTAATCATCGCCGCCCCTGCCGTACCGCGCCGCGCGAAAGGCAATGTCAAAGTTGATCGTTTCGCCGTCAACAATCGGTGAAATCGCATCGAAGAAATAAAGCCCGTCGCTGCCCGTAAGTTTTGCAATCGCCGCCGACAGCGCAGGCGAAGCGAGCGGCCCGCACGCGATGACCGTGATTTCATCAGGATTGATTGCCGTGATTTCTTCACGAATGATTTCAATGTTCGGATGCGATGAAAGTCTTTCAGTGACGAGCGCCGAAAACTTCTCGCGGTCAACCGCCAGCGCGCCGCCCGCCGGGACTGCCGCTGCCTCAGCAAGCTCAATCAGCAATCCGCCTGCGGCGCGCATTTCATCCTTGAGCAGGCGCGGCGCGGTGTCGGGCTGATCCGATTTGAGCGAATTGCTGCACACCAGTTCGGCCAGCCTGTCTGTCTGGTGCGCGCCGGTCGGACGCTGCGGGCGCATTTCGTAAAGTTTCACTCTGACGCCGCGCTCTGCGGCCTGCCACGCGGCTTCTGACCCGGCCAGCCCGCCGCCGATCACACTGATTGTTCTCTCGTTTGTCATCCTGCTAAACTCGCTTTCAGTTCTGAATGACGAATCATAACAAATGCGCAGAGACGCCGAAAGCAGCGTCTTTGCGGGCCGCAACCGCATGACCCTGGAGAGAATTGAAATTGAATGGCGCTGGTTTGAATGGAAGCGGGTGCGTGAGGCCAGAGCCTTCGCCCTGGCCGGAGGCATTGCCGTGCATCACAATCGCCTCGGCTGGAACGGCCACGATGCCGCGCACCTGCTCGGCCCTGACGAAGCGACGCTGATTGCCGCCGCGCTCGAACTCGGCCTGCTGCCGATCTGGTTGCAGCGGCCACCAAAGACGCGCGTGCTGCATTTCGACCTGCGCGGTTATGCGCTCACCCTCGCCCGCCTGAAATGCGGCATCGCTGATATGGAATAAGGCGATTGATCAGCCTGCTTCGTTCTCATCACTCCGAACCAGAGCATTACAGGAAGCATCATCACAACGCCGTAAAGTCAGGAACCCGCCGAAAAACCAGGCCGTTCCCCGTAGTAACGAATTCATTCGTTTTGCTTTGAATGATCGTTGCTTCAGAAACAGAACGAATGAATTCGTTACTACGGGGAACGGCCTGGGTTCTTTCGAGTTGCTCTGACTGGATAGCTGTGTCTGTCCTGTTTCCGGTTATTTGCTGCCGCGTAATCTGAAGTGCTGGCCAAAAGATCGGGTCAGATCCTGAATGGCCACTTCGATGATGCCGCTGGCATCGCACGAATAGACCTCTTCAATCAGGCTGTCGGAATGAACTGAGCGCGTGACGGGCTGTTCTTTCAGGTTGTCCTGATTTTGCAGCGCCGGATCGAACGGGAAGCAGATTTCATTCCAGGGCGTCAGATCGCCCTGCGGCTGTCCGGTCGCGCTGAGGCCGCTGCATTCAAGGTAGCGGAAGTGGCCGATGTTGTGCGCCGGATGATAACGGCGCGTGCGCACGAGCGGCGCTTCGCCTCTGGCGGGCAGCATGGTGTCTTTGGCAAACAGCACATCGAATGAAATCGCGCGGCCATCATCGGCTTCGCGCCAGACGCCGAAATTGCGCGTGAAGCGTTCGCGCAGTTTGTATCCGGCTTCGCTGTCGGCGGCAACGGCCAGGCCAATTGCCACCGCTGCGTGCGGGTAAGCCGAACGACGCACCAGGCGGCCATAATGTTCGCGCAGCGTGCGGGCGACGATGGGCAGATCGCTTGAACCGCCGACCAGATAAACGGCGGCGGCTTCGCTGATGTCGAGTCCGGTCTGTTGCAGCAAATGCTGCACGGTAGCGATGGTGCGTTCGATGAGCAGGCGGCACTGGTGATTAAAATCGGCCACGCTGACAATCACTTCGCCAGCGCCGGGGCGAATGCGTTCAAGGTCAATCACCACGCGGCGCGTGTTCGGGCTGAGGCCTTCTTTTTTTTCGCGGCATTCTTCCAGCAGCCACGTCAGGGCCGGATCAGAAACTTCACCGACGCGAATGCCCGCTTCCTTCAGCGCCAGGCTCAGCAGCAGCAGATCGAAATCATCACCGCCGAGACGGCTGATGCCTTCGCTGCTGATGACTTCGTGCTGTCGCGCCGCAATACTGATGATTGAAGTGTCGAAAGTGCCGCCGCCAAGATCGTAGACAATCAGATTTTCGCGGCGCGACGAGATGTTGTTGGCCTGGGCGTAATGAGCATATTCAATGCCCGCAGCGGATGGTTCATTGAGCAGCCCGCGCACTTCAAAACCGGCGCGGCGAAAGGCCTCGATGGTCATGAATCGCTGATTGCTGTTGGCATTGGCCGGAACTGAAATGGTCGCTTCAAGCTTCTGCCGCGAACGCAGGCGCAGGTTTGAGCGGCCCAGCAGTTCAAGCCGCAGTTGCGCCAGAAAATCGGTCAGCAGTTCAAGCGCCGGAATTTCGCATTCGCCGATTCTGACCAGATCATCCGGCCCAAGCGTTGAGAGTTCACGCTTGAAACCGCGCCGCAGCGTCCAGCCCGGTTCAGCCTGGCGCGCTGCCGCTTCAAAGCCGAAGGCCAGTTCATTGCCACGCGCGGCAATCAGCGACGGATACCATTCATAAGTGTCGCCGGTTTCAGACTGAAAGCTGACCAGCGGGTAATTGCCGCGATCAACTGCCGCGACAACGGTTCGAGTTGTCCCCAAATCTATCCCCAGCAACATGCCAGTGTCCTTTTCAATTTGTGTTGGATGATGGTGGCGCAGTAACGGCGACATTAACACAGAACCTGACGGAACGGCGAGACTGATGAAAGCGCGAACTCAGAACCGACAGTCGCTGACTGAATCAGAAGGGTTGAGACATTGATTTCCCGCTGCGTCCTGTGGCATCTGCGGCGTGAGATAAAATTTTACGCCGCAGAACGCAGAGAGACAGAGATTGAGTGAGCAGGTCAGTACGGGTTCTGAATCAGACAGGATTGTCCGGCTGACTTGTCAGGGCGCAGTGGCGCGGCTATGCTGTGCGCCATCGCATTCGCGGTGACACCCGTATCATTAGTCTTAACCGAAATCAGAATAATGCAAACTGCGCGCGCCGGTCGGGTGCGTCGCCTTTCCCCCAGGAGAATCTTGTGTCATGAAAACAAGGACAATGCTGTTGATGATTGCGCTGCTGCTGGCCGTTTCAGGCACGGTCAGCGCCAGAGACAAGGGAGACAAAAAAGAGAAGCCGAAAAAGGAGAAAGGCTTTGTGCAGCTTTTTGACGGCAAAAGCTTCAAGGGCTGGAAATTCAGCGAGCCGGAGAAGAACAGTTGGAAGGTCGAGGACGGAGCCTTTGTCGCCAACGGCCCGCGCAGCCATCTTTATTACATCGGTGATGAGAAGCCATTCGTTAACTTTGAACTCAAAATTGATGTCATGACTCAGCCCGGCTCGAACGGCGGCATCTACTTTCATACGCAGTGGCAGGAAACCGACTGGCCGCGCAAGGGCTTTGAAGTGCAGGTCAATCAGACCCACACCGACTGGAAGCGCACCGGCAGCCTGTATGACGTGGTCAATGTCAAAGAGCAGGTGGTGAAAGACAATGAATGGTACACCTACGACATCATCGTCAAAGGCAAACACGTCACCGTCAAAGTCAATGACAAGGTTGTGGTGGACTGGGAGCAGCCTGCCGATTATCACCCGGACAAAACTTTTCAGCGCGTGATTGACAAAGGTACTTTTGCTTTGCAGGCGCACGATCCGAAAAGCGTCGTGCGCTATCGCAACATCAGAGTCAAACGGCTGGATTGAACTGCCATCACTGTGACGCAATGAAACAGGCGAACGTGCTTTGCTGACGGCAGTTCGCCTGTTTCGTTATTTTCGTTTGTCTGATTTTCCCGGCTGACAGAAAGGCACTCGTATGCGAATGAAAATCGTGGTGGTCGCACTGCTGCTCGCGGCGCTGCTCGGACTGGCTGCGACTGCACAGCGCAACGCACAAACGCGCCGGTTATCGCGTCGGCAGCTCGAAGACAAAATTCGCGGCGGGTGGGCCGGGCAGATGATTGGCGTTTCATTCGGCGCGCCGACCGAGTTTCATTCCAACGGCAGAATCATCGAAGGCCCGATCAAATGGCAGCCTGAGATGGTCAGCAATGCGATTGTGCAGGATGACCTGTATGTGGAAATGACCTTTACCGAAGTGATGGATCGCCTCGGCCTCAACGCCACGACCGAACAGTACGGCGAAGCTTTCAGGGATTCAAAGTATCAGCTCTGGCACGCGAATGCCGGAGCGCGGCGTCAGCTTAATCAGGGCATCAAAGCGCCCTGGTCGGGGCATCCGAAATACAACATTCACGCCAATGACATTGATTTCCAGATCGAATCGGATTTCATCGGCCTGATGACGCCGGGACTGCCGCAGGAAGCGAATAAGTATGCCGACCGCGTCGGCCACGTGATGAATTACGGCGACGGCGTGTATGGCGGGATGTTTTTTGCCGGAATGTATGCCGCTGCGTTTTTTGAGAATGATCCGCGCCGGGTTGTTGCGCTCGGACTGAAAAGCATTCCGACGCAGAGCGGTTATGCGCAGGTGATTCAGGATGTGCTTGACTGGTCGGCGCAGCATCCTGATGACTGGAAGAAGACGTGGCAGCTTTTGAAGGACAAGTGGGATCGGGATGACCCCTGCACTGACGGCGCGCTGAATGATTTCAATATTGACGCGCGACTCAACGGCGCGCACGTCGCGCTCGGCCTGCTCTATGGCAAAGGCGATTTCACCCGCACGCTCGATGTCGCCACGCGCGCCGGGCAGGATTCGGACTGCAATCCGTCAAGCGCCGCCGGAGTGCTCGGCGTGATGATCGGTTACGACAAAATTCCTGATGAATGGAAGTCCGGCATCGCCGCGCTGGCTGATAAAAAATTCGACTATACGAACTACTCTTTCAATTCAATTTGTGAATCAACAGTGCAGCGCGCCCTGAAAGTGATTGCCATGGCGGGCGGCAAAGTCAGCGGCGATGAGATCAACATTCCGGTGCAGGAGCCGAAGCCCTGGAAACTGGAACAATGGAATCCGGGCGTGCCCGATCAAATCATCCGCTTCGATGGCGCGGCGTGGCGCTGGCAGGGCGCGTGGTCGGATGAAACGAGCGGCAGGGATAAAAAGATTGTGACCGGCAAAGTTGCTGACGGCGCGGGCGCTGAGGTGACGCTGGCTTTCAACGGCAAAGCCCTCGCGCTCGTCGGCCCTCTGTCACAATCGGGCGGGCGCGCCGATGTTTATCTGGATGGTCGAAAGGCCGGACAGTTTGATGCCTTCATCGTCGAACGCACACACGACAACGATCTGTGGCATGTCTATGATCTGAAACCCGGCGCGCATACGGTCAGAATCGTCACGCGCCCGGATGCCGATGCGCGTTCAAAAGGCCGGAAGATCGTCATTCAGCGCGCCATCACTTACCGATAACCGGCAACGACTGATCCTCAGACGCTCAGTCTGTCAACCGTTGCGGCCCGACCTGTTTTTTACCCTCGCCTTGTTGTTCTGACGCGACACTGTCGGCTGAATAATCTGTGGCCGGCGGCGCTCATTCACGGTCACGCGGAAGAAAATGCTGCTGTCACGGCATTACGTTGACAAGCCCGGAGCACGGCTCTATATTGCGCTGGTCATACCAATTCAGTGGTTAGTGGTCAGTGGTCAGTGGTTAGTGAAAAGTGAAGAGTGGAAAGAACCGAAGGTCAGCGACTCTTCCACTGTTCACTGTTCACTCTTCACTGTTCACTGACCACTGACCACTGACCACTTCTTATGGCTTATTCAAAACTTGAACTGACAGGCAAAGTCGCTCTGGTGGTGGGTGGCACGAGCGGCATCGGGCGGGCGATTGTGCGCGGTTATGCTGCCGCCGGGGCGGATGTCATTGCGACGAGCCGCCGCGAGGAACTTGTGATTGAAACCGCCCGCGAAATCGAAGCTGCAGGGCGGCGTTCGCTGGCCGTGACTTCGGATGTGCATGACCGGGCTTCGCTCGAAACGATGGTTGCGCGGGTACTCGATGAGTTCGGACGCATTGACATTCTGGTCAACTGCGCCGGGCGCACGAAGAAAGTGCCGACGCTGGAACTGAGCGAAGAGGACTGGAACGGCATTCTGGAAACCAATCTGACCGGCACGCTGCGCTGCTGTCAGATTGTCGGGCGGCATATGCTGGCGCAGCGGTATGGTCGCATTATCAATATTGCCAGCCTCAGTTCCTTTGTTTCACTCGCGGAAGTGACGGCTTACTGCGTCAGCAAAAGCGGCGTGGCGATGCTGACGAAATGTCTTGGCTGCGAGTGGGCCAAGGACGGCGTCAACGTCAATGCGATTGCGCCGGGCGTGTTTCGCACCGAGTTGAATGCGGCTTTGCTGGACGGGACACCGCGCGGGCAGCACTTTCTGGCGCGCACGCCGAAAGGTCGCTTTGGCCGGGTGGAGGAATTGCAGGGTGCGGCGATCTTTCTGGCTTCGGACGCGGCTGAATTTGTGACCGGAGAGATTCTGACGGTTGATGGCGGTTATCTGGCCTTTGGTGTATGAAAAGTTGTGCGACAAGCTGCCAGGTTGTCAGGAGCGGGAATTGGCGGCAGGCTGGCAGCCTGCCGGACATTGAGCAGGAGGCAAGATGGCACAGGCAGTAACCACTCACTTCACACGGGCGCTGGCTCCGATTGATCGTTCGGGCATTACGGAACTGGTTGTTGAGCGCATCAAGGAACTGCTCGAACAGGGAGAACTGAGGGCGGGCAGTCGCCTGCCGCCGGAACGCGAACTGGCCGGAATGCTGCACATCAGTCGGCCTTCGCTGCGCACGGCGCTCAAGGCGTTGTCGGTGATGGGCATCATTCACGCGCGTCCGGGTGCGGGAACTTACATCACTGATACGGGGCGCGAAATCTTTCATCAGCCGATGAAGTTTATGACGCTGATTCACAAGTCCGGTTCAGCGGAACTCTTTGAGGCGCGCCGCATCATTGAAACCGGACTGGCTGAACTCGCGGCTGAACGCGCGACGGTGCTTGACCTGAAGGCGCTTGCCCTGGAAGTCGAAGGCATGCGCAACACGACGAATGACCCGGAAAAGTTTCTCGAACACGATGTCCGCTTTCACTGGGCCATTGCCCGCGCTTCCGGCAATCCGGTGATGAGTGGCGTGATGAGTACGCTGATGCAGATGCTCTATGAAGTGCGCCGCGACACGATCAAAAGCGCCAGCGATCTGGATGCCGCGACCGAATGGCACCAGGGTATCTATGACGCCATCAGCAATCACGACAAGGTGCGCGCCAGAGAGATGATGTTCCGTCATCTGAGCGCCGCAGAAAAAGGCTGGGAAAGCGAGAAGCTGCCTGGGGCGAAAAGCGACGCCCGCAACGGTCTGAAAAAAACGCCGACCACGCGTCAGCGCGGGCCGGGCAAATAAATCACCTCGACGACTGACTTCTGACCACAGATCACCACACGGTCAGGAAAATCATCATTGCTGGATTATTGCCGGGATGAGAAGACGACCATGAAGATGGCGCCACATCTGTCTTCGTCTGCTCAGACTGCTGTGCAGATTTTGCATCGGCGGGAATGCGCTCGCGGTTCAGGAGCCTGATCAGCAGGCGCCTGTGCGCCGGGCCTGTTGCCCGCAGGTAAAGAAGCAGGGATCTTAACATTACATTCGGGAGGTTAAGTATGACTTCGACGCACAGATGCAGAAGATTGTCTGAACGCCTGCTGTCGGCCTGTCTGGCGCTGATCGTGCTGACGCTGATGACGGTTTCAGGCCACGCCCAAGTCTTGTATGGCTCAATCACCGGCAATGTCACTGACACGAGCGGCGCCGTCGTGCCTGGCGCGACGGTGACGATTCTGCACAAGGAAACCGGGCGCTCGCGCGAAGGTGTGACGGATGCCAGTGGCGGCTATGATTTCCCGACCGTGCTGGCCGGGACTTATGCCATCAAAGTCAGCAAGCCGGGGTTCAAGACGACCTCAAAGGACAATGTAGCGGTGACACTCAACACCATTACCCGCGCCGACATTGCGGTTGAAGTCGGGCAGGTCACTGAAACAGTGATTGTCACTGCCGAAACCGCACAGCTCAAGACTGACCGCGCCGAAGTCAGCGCCGAACTGACGAGCAGGCCTTTGCAGAACCTGCCGGTGCCACTGGGCCGCAATTACCAGAACCTGTTCAAGACGCTGCCCGGCTTTACACCGCCCGAAGATGCGCACTCGGTGCCGTCGAATCCGTCACGCTCGCTGGTCTTCAATGTCAACGGGGCGAGCCGCTCATCGAACAACACGCGCATTGACGGAATCAGTTCGACCAATATCTGGCTGCCGCACGTCACGGCTTACGTGCCCGCGCTCGAAGCCATCGAAACCGTCAACGTTGTTTCGAACAGCTTCGACGCCGAACAGGGACTTGCCGGAGGCGCGGCCATCAACGTGCAGATCAAGAGCGGAACGAATGATTTTCACGGCTCCGCCTTTGAATATCATTCCAATCAGCACCTCAAGGCCAGAGATTACTTCCGTCCGCCCACCAACCCGAAAGGCAAGTTCATTCAGAATCAGTACGGCGGCACGCTCGGCGGCCCGATCATCAAAAACAAGCTGTTCTTTTTCGGCAGCTATGAAGGCACCAAAAACCGGCAGAACGACAGCCTGATTGTGAATGTCCCGACGGCGGCGATTCGCACCGGTGATTTCCGCAACCTGTCGGTTAACATCTACGATCCACTGACGGGCAATGCCGATGGCACGGGGCGGCAGATCATCAGTTGCAACGGCGTGCAGAACGTCATCTGCGCAGATCGCATCAGCCCGATTGTCAAAAAGATTCTGCCGCTCATTCCCGCGCCCAATCTGCCCGGTGACGCCAACGGGTTGAATAACTATTTTGCTTCGGCGGGCTTTCTGTTTGATCGCTGGACGGTTGACAGCAAGGTGAACTGGAACGTCAACAGCAAATTCAATATGTTTGGCCGTTACAGCATTCTCAATTTCTTCACGGTCAACGAAACTGTTTTTGGTCAGGCGCTGCAGGGGCGCGCCATCAACAGCTCCAATCCGGGCACGGGCCAGGGCAAGACGCACAGCTTTTCAGTCGGCGGCGTCTATACCTTCTCGCCCAACTTCATCGTGGACGCCAATTTTGGCTTGTTCCGCCAGAACACGGATGTTGCGCAATCTGACCTCAAAGAGAAACGCGGGCTGGATTTCCTGGGCATTCCGGGAACGAACGGCAGCAGAGACTTTGAAGGCGGTTTCCCGTTTTTCGATCTGGAAACCTATGCTGATTACGGCACCGTTGACACCTTCATGCCCTACACGCGCCGCGACGATCAGTATCAGATCGTGACCAACGCCAACTGGCTGCGCGGGCCGCACAACATTCGCTTCGGGATGGACGCGTACCGGCAGAAACTCAACCACACGCAGCCGGAATCGAGCGACACGAGTTTCGGCGCGCGCGGCGGCTTCCATTTCGGAACCGGGACTACCGCGCTCAGGGGCGGGGCGAGCGGAAATCAGTACAACAGCTTTGCGGCCTTCCTGCTCGGCCTGCCGGATCGCATCGGCAAACTGACCCTGACGGAAGCGCCTTACAGCACGCGCAACTGGCAATACAGTTTTTACGGACGTGATCAGTGGCAGATCAATCAGAAGCTGACTTTCTCTTTCGGCACGCGCTGGGAATACTTCCCGATTCCGACGCGCGCTGATCGCGGGCTTGAGCGATACAACCCCACCACCAACAAGATTGAAATCGGCGGAGTCGGTTCAGTGCCGGAAGATCTGGGTGTCAAAGTGAGCAAGGGACTGTTTGCGCCGCGCATCGGTGTGGCTTATCGCATCAGGCCGACTTTCGTGGTGCGCGCCGGTTACGGCATCACGAACGATCCGTATGCGCTGGCCCGCCCGCTGCGCACCAATTACCCGATTCTGCTCAATCTGAACAACGAAGCCTCGACCGGACAGAACGGATTCCTGTTTGTCAGTCGGCTTGAACAGGGCATTCCCGTTGCGACTGCGCCCGATCTCGGCAACGGGATCATTGCGATTCCGGGCAATGTCTCGGCCATCACGCTGCCCGACAAATTCGAGCGCGGCTACATTCAGTCGTGGAACCTGTCGCTGCAAAAGGAACTGAAGTGGGGCTTCACGGGCGAAATTGCCTACATCGGCACGCGACAGATCAAGCAACTGGGCTTTCTGGAACTGAACTATGCCAACATCGGCGGCGGCAACAACGGGCGGCAACTCGCGCAGAAGTTCGGGCGGACGGCTTCGACCCTGCAGGTCGCGCCCATCGGCAACAGCCACTATGACGGCATGCAGGCCCGCCTTGAACGCCGCTTCAAGGACTTCTATCAACTCAACGTCAACTATACGTGGTCGAAGTCAATCACCACTTCGGGCGCGAACAACAGTGACGACACGCTGCGCATCAACATCCCGCAGTATTACAAACTGAACCGTTCGCTCAGCAGCTTTGACCGTCCGCATAACCTGCAAATCAGCAACATCACGGAACTGCCCTTTGGCAAGGGGCGGCGGTATCTGAGTGATCACGGCATCCTGTCAGCCATCGTGGGCGGGTGGCAGATCAACAACATCCTGAGCTTTTTCAGCGGGCTGCCCTTTACCGTGACTTCATCCGGGGCTTCCCTGAACGCGCCGGGCAACAGTCAGACCGCCGACCTGATCAAGTCGTCGGTCGAAGTGTTCGGCAACAACGGGCCGGGGCAGAAATATTTCGATGTGACGGCTTTCCGCGCGGTCGGTTCTGATCCTGATACGACTAACCGGGCGCGTTTTGGCACGGCGGGCTTCAACATCCTGCGCGGGCCACGCCGGTCGCAGTGGGATTTCGGGCTGTTCCGGCAGTTCCGCATCACTGAGAAATTCAACCTTCAGTTCCGCGCTGAAGCCTTCAACTTCACCAACACGCCGCAGTGGGGCAATCCGAACGGCAACCGCGACAGCGGCAGCTTCGGAGAAAACACCAGCGTGAGTGGTGAACGAATCTTCCGCTTCGGACTGCGGCTTGGTTTCTAACCGGAGCGTCACCCGTCACCGTCAGTCAGCGTGATGACCGGCAGTTTCACGCTGACTGACCTGCTTTCAATCAAATGACCAGACGAATTTTCCTGACTCTTTTTTTACTTCTGACGCTGTGCGTCGCAGTGGCGGCAAATGATCCGGTGGTCAGATTCCGCGCCGTCGAAGATGTTGTTTACGGCAACAAGGACGGACTCGCTTTGACGATGGACGTGCTTGTGCCGGAGCAGAACGCGAAACGGCTCGGCGTCATCATTCTTTCAAGCGGAAGCTGGAAGTCGCGCAAATCGCTGCCCGAAGAAGAAGCGAAACTGCGCGCGCAGCACTGGGTCAGCGGCCTGCTGCGGGGCGGTTACACCGTTTTCGTCGTGCGGCACGGCAGCAGCCCGCGTTATTTTGTGCCCGAAATGATTGATGATGTGCGCCGCTCTGTGCGTTTTGTGCGCCTGCACGCGAAAGAATACGGCATTGATCCTGACCACATCGGCCTGACCGGAGGTTCATCAGGCGGGCATCTGTCACTGATGGCCGCGCTGACGGCAGATGACGGAAAGCCTGATGCCAAAGATCCGCTTGAGCGCGTGAGCAGCCGCGTGCAGGCTGTGGTGGCGTGGTTTCCGCCGACCGATCTGATCAACTGGGGAAAAGACAAGGGCTTTCAGGAACTCGAAAAGGCGCAGCCTGAACTTTTCACGCGCATCTTCGGCAAAGTCACTTCACTCGAAGCGCAGTTGAAAACCATCTCACCGATTTATTATGCCGGTGAAAACGCGCCTCCGCTGCTGCTGATTCACGGTGACGCCGACAAGACAGTGCCGGTGCAGCAGTCGCATATTCTCAGGGCAAAATACGAGGAACTGAAACGCCCCGTGAAGCTGATTATCAAACCGGGCGGCGGGCACACCTTCTGGTTTGGCATTGAAGAAAACTATCCCGAAATCTGGAAGTGGTTTGATACTTATCTGAAATGATCGCTTCAGAGTGTTCGACAAGCTGCCAGCTTGTCGTTGTTCCACCCGGATAATCCTGAATGAAGTCAGCGACAAGCTGGCAGCTTGTCGAACATCTTTCGAGGAAACCGTTATGAAACATGATGACAGAACATCACGCAGGGATTTCATCAAAACAACTTCGGTCGCCGCTGCCGGGCTGACGCTCGGCGGGTTGCCCGCTTACAGCACGGGCCGCGTGCGCGGCGCCAATGACCGCATCCGCGTGGCGATTATCGGCGCGGGCGACCGCATGATGAGTTCGCTGGTTCCGGCATTTATGCTCAGCGCCGATGCGCTGAACTTTGAACTTGTCGCCGTCTGCGACATCTGGAAGCATCACCGCGAAACGAATACGGCAAAGATCACCGCGAACGCGAAGTACAAGGCAAAGGCGAAGGAGATTGCCACGGCTCGCAACACCGACGAGCTTTACGCGATGAAAAACATTGACGCGGTGATCATTGCGACGGCTGATTTTCAGCACGCCTATCACGCGACTGAAGCCGTGCGTGCGGGCAAGGATGTTTATGCTGAAAAGCCTTTCGCCAACATCATGTCCGATGCGCGCGAGGCGCTCAAAGTCATCGGCGGATCGAAGCAGGTCTTTCAGGTCGGCACGCAGCGCCGCTCGACGACGAGTTACATGCGCGCCAAGGAGTATCTCGATTCCGGCAGGTTCGGCGACATCGTGATGGCTGAAATGACCTGGAACGTCAATCAGCCAGGCCGCTGGCGGCGTCCGAATGTGGTGCCGCTGATGAAGGAGCAGGACACCGACTGGAAGCGGTTTCTGATCAACCGCGATCCAAAGATTCCGTTCGACGCGCGCAAGCATCTTGAGTTTCGTCTGTTCTGGCCCTTCTCGTCAGGCATTCCCGATCAGTGGATGGTTCATCAGATTGACACCGTGCACTGGTTCACCGGCATTCATCATCCGACGAGCGTGGTGGCCAACGGCGGCATCTATCTGTGGAAGGATGGCCGCACCAATTTCGACACGATGACGGCGGTCTTTGAATACAACAATCCGAAAACGAACAAGGGCTTTCAGGTCTTGTACGCTTCGCGTCAGACCAACGAGGCGGGCGGCACCAAGGAGATTTATTATTCCAACGGCGGCACGCTCAACCTCGACACCAACAAGGTCGGCCCCGAAGGCGGACTGACCGAGCGATACGCCAGAGAGATGAACCTGAAAGCGAACCTGCTTGACCCGCTGACGCTGACCGATGAAGGCGGCATCGAAACCGCCGCCAACACGGGCGTTGACAAGCAGACCGTCGCGCACATGCGCAACTGGATGGAGTGCGTCCGCAGTCGCAATCAGAAAACGAACGCCGACATTCAGGCCGCATACGATCATTCAGTCGCGCTCTGCATGACGATTGCCGCTTTGCATACGGGCAAGAAGGTGACGTTTGATGATAAAAAGCAGGATGTCGTGATGAGCTGAAATAATCGGCTCAGGAAAAGGAAAGACGAGGGGCGGAAGAAAAATAGTTTCTCTCTGCCCCTCAGTTTCAATGGCTGAGAGTTGATTATGAAACGATGGTTTTTATTCGCACTGATTCTGAATCTGGTGATTGCGCCTGTGGCTTCAGCCGGTGGCAAAGGCGTGAAGATCGTTGAGAACAAAGAGAAGAAACAGCTTGATGTGTATGTTGACGGCGAACTGTTCACTTCCTACTGCTGGTGGGACGATCAGAAAAAACCGATTCTCTATCCGCTCAAAACCGCGAAGGGAACGGTCGTGACGCGCAGCTTTCCGATTACGAAAGTCGCGGGCGAACGCACCGATCATCCGCATCACATTTCGTCATGGTTCACTTACGGCAACGTCAACGGCACTGATTTCTGGAACACGCCTTCAGACAGCGTCAAAGGTGAACCGAACAACCACATGGGCCGGATCAGACACCGCGCCGTCAAAGCCATCAAAAACGGCAGTGACAGCGCGCAGCTTGAAGTCACGGCTGACTGGATGATGCCCGACGGCTCGAAGGTTCTTCAGCAGGACGAAACAATGTTCTTTCGCGGCGGCAGGGACGTGCGCGTGATTGACCGCATCATTACGCTGACGGCGCAGGATAAAAAGGTTGTCTTTGGCGACACGAAGGAAGGCGCGCTTGGCATTCGCGTGGCGCGTCAGCTTGAGGAACCTGCCGACAAGCCCGAAGTCTTCACCGACGCGAGCGGCAACCCGACAAAGGTTCCGGTGCTCGACAACACCGGCGTTGACGGAAAGTATCTGAGCAGCGAAGGCAAAGTCGGAGAAAAGGAAGGCTGGGGCACACGCGCCAAATGGATGACCCTGACCGGCAACGTCAAAGGCGAAGACGTGGTGATCGGAATTTTCGATCATCCCCGGAATCCGACTTATCCGACTTACTGGCACGCGCGCGGTTACGGCCTGTTCGCCGCGAATCCGTTTGGCGCGCACGATTTCACCAAAGGCGCAAAGACATTGAACTATACTTTGCAGCCGGGCGAAAAACTGACGCTGCGCTTTCGTATCCTGATTCATTCAGGCAAACTGACGAAGGAACAGACTGAAGCGTTGTATCAGCAGTTTCTGAAGGAGGTCAGGTAAAGGCCGACGCTTTGCCAGGAGAGTAAGGAATGAGCAGTTACGCATTACTGAAAGACTACGCGATTGTCGTCAGTGATCACGACAACCTGGCCGTAGTCAAAACGCCTGTCACCGCCGGGCTGCGCCTTGAATTCAGCAGAAAGATCATTACCGTCACGGGCGATGTCGCGCCGGGCCATCGCTTTGCCACACGCGACATTCCTGAAGGCGAATTTGTGCTGCAATACGGTCAGCCCATCGGCACTTCGCGCGGGATCAGGGAAGGCGAGCCGATCACGCACGGCAATATGTCGAACGAAGTGCCGGTCGTCCGTGAACTGTCTGAGAATCTGCACACGCCCGCGCCGCAGTATTTTGCTGACAGTGAAATTCCGACCTGGCTGGGTTATCGCCGGGCGGACGGGCGCGCTGGCACGCGCAATTACATTCTGGTCGTGCCGACTTCGATGTGCGCGTCGCACGAAGCCGCGCAGATTTCGACGCTCGCTGAATTCACGCTCTGGAATCGTGACAAATATCCGAACGTGGACGGCGTCACCGCGATTCCGCACAACAAGGGCTGCGGCTGCAACGACGGTTCGACGGTCGAGATTCTGATGCGGTCGCTCTCGAATTACGCCGATCATCCGAATGTCGGCGGCGTGATTCTGATTGATCTCGGCTGCGAAAAAACAAATCTCGAACTGCTGACGCGCTACCTCGGCCATCATCAGTTGCAACTCAACAAACCAGTCGAACGCATCGGCATTCAGGAAGTCGGCGGCACTCAGGCAGCGATCAGACGCGGGCTTGAACTGATCGAAGCGATGCTGCCCGAAGTCAATAAAACCGCGCGCACACCGGTTCCGGCAGGTGAACTTGTTTTAGGCCTCAAGTGCGGCGGGTCGGATGGCTTCAGCGGACTCTCGGCCAACCCGGCGCTCGGCGCGTGTTCAGACCTGCTGGTTCGCTGCGGCGGCACTGCGCTGCTGACCGAAGTGCCCGAATTCTGCGGCGCTGAACACCTGCTCGCGCAGCGCGCAAAGGACGCCGTAACAGGCCGCGCCGTGTACGCGATGGTTGACTGGTACAAGGATTACGCCGCGAAATTCGGCGCGGTACTCAATCAGAATCCGAGTCCGGGCAACAAGGCGGGCGGTTTGCTCAACATCACGATCAAATCGCTCGGCGCGGTAGCGAAAGGCGGCACTTCGCGCGTCGAAGGCGTAATCGGTTATGCCGAACGGGTGAAGGCGCGCGGGCTGAATCTGATGCAGGGGCCGGGTTATGACCAGGAATCAACGCCGGGACTGGTAGCGTCCGGGGCAAACATTGTGGTATTTACCACCGGACGCGGCACGACCATTGGCAATGCCATCGCGCCGGTCGTCAAAATGTCATCGAACACGGCAACGTTCGAGCGGATGAAAAGTGATCTGGACATCAATGCGGGAACGATCATTGACGGGACTGAGACCATTCAGCAGGTTGGCGAGCGACTGTTCAGATATTTGCTGAAAGTCGCTTCCGGCGAACTTCAGGTCGGAGCCGAGATCAATCGGCATCGTGAATTTCAGGTCTGGGCTGAACAGGCTGTGGCGTTATAGGTATGTCGGGAAAGTTGTGGCTCGCACCAGTCGAAAAACCAGTCAGCCGCGAGTTTGTGCGTGCCTGGCGCATCTGGCAGAACACACCGCCGCCGGTTGATAACTTTCGGCTGGGTTATGACGAAGTTTCAACCTGGCACATCGAGTGCGATCTGGATCATTTGTGTACCTGGATTTTCGGACTCGGCACGGCGCTGCTCGAAAACCGGAAATGTGATTTTGGCCGGATGGCAAAAGAGGATCTGGGGGAATTGTGGCGGATCGAACTTGAACTGGAAAGACTGCCGGTGCCCGAAAAAGAGAAACGGAAGTTCAGAAAATATATCGGCCTGACCCGCCTGCTGCTTGATGAAATCATTCGTTCTCAGCAGCCGACGCCTGCACCGGGGCCACGTCCCCGGCCTCCTCTCCGCCCGCACTCTTCATAACTGGTCAGGCAGAAGTCGTCCGCCAGGAACGTGTTTGACCAAAAATTCTCCGCACCTGATGCCACCAGGAATCTGCTCGCGTTCGCTGGGCGCGAAAATCGGCAATGGGCACGATCTGAGTTTCAACTGTGTGCCCGCACATCGGACAGCAGCGGGCATACTTTGAGATTGAATAGTCACAGCTCTTGCAACGCACGGGTTTTGACCCCCTCCTTACTGAATTCTGATCCCGTTGATGCAGGGGAAATATTTTTTCCGTGAGGGCTGTGAGGCAGATGCCGTTAACTTACACCGTGATTGATTAGTTGTCCAGCGTTTGCAGTCAGGCAGTTAATGATCAGTGAAATCTTCAACGGGTCTTGCCCGATGGCTGATCGGTATTGTATAAAGTCGCTTCCGTTGGCGAGGGTAACACCCACCACAAAGTTTCAGCGGGCCGTTAGCTCAGTTGGTAGAGCAGTTGACTCTTAATCAACGGGTCGTAGGTTCGAGTCCTACACGGCCCATCAGTCAAATCAACGATTGACAGCCACCGCGCAGGTGGCTGTTATCGTTTCTGGTGGATGAAGACCGACAAAAGCAGAACCGGGTATTTACCATCCTGAACTGCCCGGTAGTTGAGTCCCCTGCCTGACAGAGAATCAGAAACCTTCGACCCTGACAATATGAGAATGTGGAAAGGATTGTTCCAACGTACAGGCCGGAATGATCACACTGCACATTCAGCGAATGGCAGCGAGGCGCTTTCTGATCTCTTTGGCCGGGGTGTCCAAGGGGCAGGGGCTGAACAGACTGGCCAGTCCCCGGCGAATGAAGCTGATGGTCGGCTGTTTTTGACAGCGATTCTGACAGCAACGCCCCTGTAGCGCAGCAATGCACTACAGGGGGAATTTTCAGGATTTCGTGTTTTTCAACTGCTTTGCCACGCGCTCGACCTCACTGAGCAGGCGTACCGTGTTTTCACCGAGAATCTTTCTGATGTCTGTTTCACTGTAGCCTTTGCGCAACAGGGCTTCGGTGATCTTTGGCAGTTGCGTGCAGTCTTCCATCCCGACGGGCATTGAGCCGCCATCGAAATCTGAACCGAGTCCGACGTGGTCAGCGCCGACGAGCTTTACGGCGTGATCAATGTGTTCGACGATCTTTTCCCAACTGGCTTTGGGCGCGGGGCCGAACTGTTTTTCGAGTTCCTCTCTGACCTTCGCAAAGTTTTCGCGGCTCGGCCCGCCGAGCTTCTGCATCAGTTCACGCGACACGGCTCTGGTCTTTTCTGACCACTGATAGAGATCGTTGTCAATGAAGCTGTCGAGATAGTTGATCTGAATCACGCCGCCCTTTGCCGCGAGTGCCTTGATCATTTCGTCCGTCATATTGCGCGCGTGGCCGCTGATGGCGCGGCAGGAAGAATGCGACGCGATCATCGGCGCTTTGCTTACCTCCAGCGCATCGAAGAACGTCTTGTCCGAGACGTGCGAAATATCAACCATCACGCCCAGGCGGTTCAGTTCGCGCACCACGTCTTTGCCAAAATCGGTCAGGCCGTTGTGCTTTGGCTGATCGCCTGATGAATCGGCCCAGTCGGTATTTACTGAATGCGTCAGCGTCAGGTACCGCACGCCGAGCGCGGCATACATCCGCAGCACGGGCAGGCTGTTGTTGATCATATGCCCGCCTTCCATACCCATCAGCGCGGCGATCTTTCCGGCTTTGTGTGCGCGTCGCACGTCATCAGCAGTCGTGCAGAGCATCACCTGATCGGGCAGGTCTTCGGCCAGCTTGTGGACGGCGGCGATGCGTTGCAGCGCGTCGTTGACGGCTTTCGGGCCGGTGATGTTGCCCGACATATAAATTGAAAAGAACAGCCCGTTGAGGCCGCCTTCCTTCATGCGCGGCAGGTCAATGTGGCCGTTCGGGTGGCGTTCGGTGAACTTCCAGTCGGTCTGAAGTTTTGGTGTCACGTCAATGTGCGTGTCGAGCACGAGCGACGAGAAATGAATTTTGCGCGCGCGTTCGGCAATGTTGTCGCCTTTCTGCGCGAGCAGTGAAGTGCCGCACAGCGCGAGCAGGGTGATGGCAATGATGATTCTTTTCATAGGGCCTCAGTGATGATGAAGGCGCGACAGATGAGGCGTGGCGTTTATTTCACGACGCGACCGTGTTCATCCATGCGCGCCAGTCCGGCTTCGATTCGTTCGATGTAACTGAGTGTTTCCTGGTGCCGCCAGGCCGGAACGTCAGGCGCGACGGTCTGAATGCTCGGCCAGATGCCCGGCACGAGTTGCCGCGCGCGGGCCACATCCTGCGCCCGCATCAGCGTTCTGCGCCCGGCGTTGTAGCTGCCCAGCATGAAGCGATGGCGATGCGGCTCTTCGGCATCCGCTTCCCACTGTGTCCATAACTGTGAGTCGTAAAAAATTCCGGCAGCGATGTTCCACTCCGGGTGATTGATGTTTTTCATTTCGGGATGCCTTGATCTGATTTCCTGAAAGGTCGAAGGCATCAGTTGCATAATGCCGCGCGCGCCGCACCAGCTTTTCGCCGTCATGCTCAGATTGCTTTCAGCCATCGCCTGCGCCTTGAAGACGCGCCAGTCAAAACCCGGCCCGAAAAACCGCTTGGAGTATTTGCGAAAAGTGTCGTCATAACGATCCGTCACCGGCTCAGCCGAAGCCGCCGTGAGCGTGCCGCAGACGAGCATCAGGGCAGTGAGTGCGAGTGTTTTGTGCAGGATGTTTTTCAATTGAGTGCACCTCCGATAATGATGGCAATTGAGAGAAACAGCGCCGCAATGAAAATGGCGACGGCAATATTGCCTTTTTTGAGTTCAGCCGGAAAGTCCACGTCCTTCGTCAGCCAGTCAATGACGCGGTAGGAACCAAACATCAGCACAACGCCCAGAATCGCATAAATGAAATTCAGGGCAATGATTCTCCAGTCCATAAATCCTCCCCTTGAATTGATTGAACGGTAATTCAACCGAAACCACCGGGACTGCTGTTCTCACTGCTCAGCTTCTTCTCTTCTTTCTCTGTGCCTCTGCGCCTGCGGCGTAAAACTTTATCTCACGCAGAGGCGCAGAGGCACAGAGAAAGAAGAGAAGAAGAGAAGAACCTGAGCAGCACGATCCTGCGTGTTGCAATTTCAGTGAACACCGCCGGGGGGAAATGAAACGGCAGCGAAATCAGGCCCGGATCACGCGATCCGGGCCTGATTGAGAATAAATGGCAACGTGACCGCCGCCCGTTTACCGGTCATTCCATTCCGGCAGACGGCCCGGCGTCCACGGCGCACCGGCAGCATCGAGAGCTTTTTCAAGCTTCGGCAGGTCGCTATCAATGAATGCTTTGAGCTTCGTCATCACGGCTTTGAACTCTTCTGCCGCGATGTTGTAGTTCTCAAGCTGTGACTGCGTCGGACGCAGCGCCGACAGACGAATGCGCTGCGCAATCGTGTTGACGCGCTGATTGATGGCGGGCGGCGGAATGTCTGTCAGTTCGCGTCCGCCGCGCAGGGCCTGCAGAATGTCATCAACCTTGTCATCCAGGGCGTTGACTTCATTGAGCAGGTTCTGGTTTGCGCCGGGCGCTTCCTGAGCGGCGCGCTTCATCAGCGCCAGACGGCCTTTGGCTGAACTGGCGGCGTCAAGCGCGCCCGTCACTGCGCGCTGCAGCTTCGTCACCTTGCGCTGAAATTCAGCGAGCGCAGCGCGATCAGCCGCTGTCATCTTTTCAGTGCCTTCGGCCACGATGCTGAACGACTGCGTGCCGGGCAGCGGAGTGATGACGCCGCCGACCTTCTTCGCCATCGTCACGGTGTATTTGCCAGGCATCGCCAGTTCGCCCTGCGGCCCGAAGCCGAAACCGAATCCTTCGACGCCTTCAAAACCCGGCGGCAGTTGTGGCGGCTGTTGCACGACGGGCGGCGCGTGGCGAAAGTCCCACGTCACGCGCTGCATGCCGGGCATGGGCGGCGCGCTCAGACGGCGCACCACGCGGCCTTCGGCATCGCTGATGGTGAAAAGCAGTGCGGGCGCTTCCTCTTCGGCTTCGTCGCGCAACTGCTGACGAGTCGGATAAGTGATCGGCTGCTTTTTGCGTTCGGCTTCGCGTTCGGCTTCCTGGCGCTGCTGCTTCCTGGTCTTGATCGCTTCCTTCAGAAAGTAAGTGAACGTCGCGCCGTAAGGCGGATTCGGCGCGGTGAAGAACGACGCGCCCTGGCTGCCGACAGCGGCTGACGAACGCACGTACATCAGTGCGTCGCGGGCGGGGAAGAGCGTTGATTCCTGCGCGACTGTTTCAGGCTTCAGATTGCGCAGCGGCGTGTAATCATCCAGCACGTAAAAGCCGCGTCCGAACGTGGCAATGACCAGATCGTTTTCGCGCTTCTGAATCGCAATGTCGCGCACGGCAATGACGGGCAGCCCGCCTTTCAACTGCACCCATTTCTCGCCGCCGTTGATTGAGAAAAACAGCCCGAATTCAGTGCCGCAAAACAGCAGGTTCGGATTGACGTGATCTTCGGCAATCGCATAGGTCGAACCGCGTTCAGGCAGATTGCCGTTGATCGAGGTCCAGGTCTTTCCGGCATCGGTGCTTTTCATCAGATACGGTTTGAAATCGCCGTTCTGATGATTGTTGTAAACCGCGTAGACGGTGTTTACATCGTGCTGCGAGGCGAGCACGCGATGAACGTAACTCTGTTCAGGCACGCCCGGAACCTTGTCAATCTTTCGCCAGTTTTTGCCGCCGTCTTCAGTCACCTGAATCAGCCCGTCATCGGTGCCGACGTAAATCAGCCCTTCCTTTTTCGGTGATTCGGTGATGCACGAAGCGTTGCCGTAAAGCGCGGTTGACTGGTGTTTGGCGACGGCATCAGGCCCCTGGATTTTGCCCATCACCGGCAGCTTGTCGCGGTCGAGTCCGCGCGACAGATCGCCGCTGATCAGCTTCCAGTCATCGCCGCGATTGTCGCTGCGATAGAGCTTGTGCCCGGCGAAATAGAGTCGCGTGCGCGAATGCGGGCTGATCAGAATTGGCGAATCCCAGTTGTAGCGTTCCGATTCCTGGCCTTTGCCGGGAACGGGCACGATGCTGACGCGCTCGCCGGTGCGTTTGTCGAAGCGCACCAGCCCGCCGTTCTGACTTTCGGCATAAATGATGTTCGGATCTTCAGGATCAACCTGCGAACGAAAACCATCGCCGCCATTGGTCACAAACCAGTCTGAATTGACGATGCCTGCGGTGCTGCGCGTTTTCGCCGGGCCGCCGAGCGAGTTGTTGTCCTGCGTGCCGCCGTAGACGTTGTAAAACGGATAGTCGTTGTCAGCGACGACATCGTAAAACTGCGCGATGGACAGGTTCGATTTGAAATTCCAGTTCGCGCCGCGATCAAAGCTTTCATAAATGCCGCCGTCGCAGCCGACCAGGTAATAGTTCGTGTTGTTCGGATCAATCCAGATCGTGTGATTGTCAACGTGCTTGAGTCTTTCACCGAGCGGGCGCTGCGTTCTGCCGCCGTCATCCGAAACCTGAAAGACCACGTTCGGAATGTAAACGCGATCAACGTTCTTCGGGTCGCAGATGATCTGACCGTAATACATCCCCTGCGCAATGTTCGGACTCATGCGCTCCCACGTTGCGCCGCGATCCTGCGAGCGAAAGATGCCGCTTGCTGTGCCTGCGGCTTCGACGGTGGCATAGACCACGTTCGGATCAGCCGGTGAAACCGCGAGGCCGATGCGGCCCAGGTCGCCCGGCGGCAGTCCGGCGCGCAACTTGGTCCAGGTCGCGCCCGCATCGGTTGATTTGTAAATCGCGCTTTCAGGCCCGCCATTGATGAGCGTGTAAAAATGCCGCCGCCGCTGCCACGACGCAGCATACAGCACATCGGGATTTGACGGATCAATGACGACATCAGTAACGCCGGTGTTTTCGCTGATCGCCAGCACTGCTTTCCAGGTCTTGCCGCCATCGGTGGTTTTGTAAAGGCCGCGATCACCGCCCGCTGACCACAGCGGCCCCTGCGCGGCGACATAAACAACATCGCTGTTGCGCGGATCAATCACGATGCGCCCGATGTGTTCTGATTTTTTGAGGCCGACGTTCTTCCACGACCGCCCGCCGTCGTCCGAGCGATAGACGCCATCGCCGTAACCGACGCTGCGCTGGCTGTTGTTTTCGCCAGTGCCGACCCAGACGGTGGCAGTGTTTTTCGGATCGAGCGCAATGTCGCCAATCGAAAATGCGCCCTCGTTGTCGAAGACCGGCGTCCAGGTCGTGCCCGCATTGACGGTCTTCCAGACGCCGCCTGAAGCGACGCCGACGTAATATTTCGCGCGGTCGTTCGGATCAACGGCAAAGTCAATGACGCGGCCCGAAGTGACGGCGGGGCCGATACTGCGCAGGCGCAGCCCGGCAAAGTTTCCAGGCGCCCAGGGATCGGGTGGTTTGGGCGCTTCAGCTCTGGTTTCAGGTTTCGCTTCCTGCTTCTGCTCCTGCGCGGGCCGGTTGTCCTGGGCGAGCAGCGGCAGCGGATTGAGAATGAGCAGCAGCGAGAGCAGAGTAAGGGGCAATGAGTGGCGCTTTGATCGCACGGCGAATGACTCCTTTGAGGTGATGATTGATTCGGTTGAAGCGTGGGAAAATCGCTGCTCGCGGAAACTGGCAGCCGCGCAAATTATGTTGTGAGCCGCCTGAAGATTTCAAGCGGGTGAGGAATGACCTGCCGATTGTCTGAACCGGCGGCAGACCGGATTCCAGATTTTCGGATGAGAGTATGAAATTTCGTATGGCCCGTCCGCCGGGCTGGCCGGAACTGGCAGCGGCACTTCACCCCCGGCGAGAGAAACTCAGTGAATTCAGGGCAAATTCCTGAGCAGGCCCCGGACACCCCGGAACCGGCTTATCCTGATCCAGGCTGGAATATAACTTGCCTGACCTCCCTTAAAACGCTCCGTGGCTGTGCTGCACGAAGCCAGGTTCAACCACCAACACAGGAAGAAAAACGACCATGCTGCCTAATAAATCAATTGCCAGGCCTTTGCTGACGGTTGCCGGGTTGTTGCTGTTGCTGCTGCTGTCGCTGATCAACGTTTCGGCGCAGACCGGTACCTCGCGGCTCAGCGGAACCGTGACCGACGCTTCCGGCGCTGTCGTGCCCGGAGCCAAAGTGACCGCCAAAAATGAAGCTACCGGAGTGACCTACACTCAGACGACCACCGACGCCGGGTTGTATTCATTTGCCGGTCTGACGGTGGGCAGTTATGCGATCACGGTTGAGATGCCGGGGTTCAAGACCATCAACAAGACGGGCAACGTGCTGGAAGCCGGAACGCCGCTGGTCGTGGATGTCTCGCTGGCCGTCGGTCAGACGACCGACGTCGTGACGGTCGAAGGCGGGTACGAAAAAGTTCAGACCAACAACGCCACGATTGGCAATGTGGTTGAGCAGAAAGCCATCGAATCGCTGCCGCTTAATGGCCGCAATCCGCTGACGCTGATTACGCTGGAACCGGGCGTCGTGCAGCGTTCATTCGGCGGCGCGGGATCGGGCATTCACGTCAACGGTTCACGCGACCGCGCCTACAACGTGACGATTGACGGCATTGAAGCCAATGAGTCGTCAGTGCCCAATCCGGTGTCGAACCTGTACCGCATCAATCCTGACAACGTGCAGGAATACAAGGTCACGACCAACAACGCGACGGCAGAGGAAGGACGTAACAGCGGCGCTTCGATTGCGATTGCCACGCGCAGCGGGACGAATGATTTTCACGGCACGGTTTTCGAGTTCTTCCGCAACACCGCGCTCAATGCCAATGATTTCTTCGCCAATGCGCGCGGCACGGTCAAGCCGGACATCAAACTGCACCAGTACGGGGTTGAAGTCGGCGGCCCGATCAGAAAGAACAAGACCTTCTTTTTCGGAAGCTGGCAGGGACAGAACGTGAAATTCACGCAGCCGATTGACCAGACCTTCGGCTTCCCGGTGATTTACACGCCGTCAGTGCTGGCCGGTAAATACCGTTATTTCAAGGGCGGCGCCAACAGCCCGGCGCTCGTTGACCCGAAGACCGGCGCGCTTAAATCCGGTGTCCGCGAATGTAGCAGCGCCACCGATACCGGCTGTATCGCCACTTACGACATCTTTGCCAATGACCCGCGCAAGATCGGCATTGACCCGGTGATTGCCAAACTGTTTGGCTCCTATCCGAAGCCGAATGATTACACGGTCGGTGACGGCCTCAACACCGCCACCTATTCGTGGAATCCGCCGACGCAGAACGAAGGGCCGAATTACGCCATCCGCATTGATCACACGATCAGCGAAAAGCACACGATGTTTGGCCGCTTCCTGTATGCCGATCAGAACACCAAAAAAGGCGACCCGCTCAATGGCCGCCCGCAGGTTTTCCCCGGCTTCCCGGCGCTCGGTGAGGTTTTCCGCGCAACCAAGAACCTGTCCATCGGCTTCCGCAGCCAGTTGACGCCGAACATCAACAACGAATTTATCTTCGGGTTTGCGCGCTTCTCGTTCCTCTTCACGCAGGGCGAAGCCAATCCGGACTTCCCGAACATCGTGCCGTTCTCGTTCAATAATGCGAGCCTGCCCTTCATCAACACTCCGCGCACGGCCCGCGCCGTCACGACGCCGCAGTTCCTTGATAACGTGGGCATTCTGAAAGGCGCGCATCAGATTGGCGCGGGCCTCAACGTGCGGTTCTATCAGCACAACGATCAGCGCGGACAGCCGGGCGGCGTGAACGTGACGCCATCGCTGTCATTCAGCGCCAGCGTGCTGCCGCCGACGATTCCGAGCGGGACGACTACCGGCATGGGTTCAACTGACCTGACGCGCCTGCGCGGAACGATCAACGACATTCTCGGCATTCCGGCGCGTCTGTCTCAGCCGTTCATCGGTGATCTGAAGAGCGATGCTTTTCTGCCCTTCATCAAGGATGGGCAGGTATCGTTGTTCGATGTGGGCACTCGTCTGAAACAGTACAACCTGTATGCGCAGGATCAGTGGAAGGTGCGTCAGAACCTGAGCATCAGTTACGGCATTCGCATGGAACTGAACACGCCGCCGAAGGAGGCCGCCAAGCGTGTGTATGTGCCGAATCAGCCGATTGACGGGTCACAGGGGCTGGTGACTTTTGGCAGCGGCAAGAGCTTTTATGAAGATGATCACAGCCTGGCCTTTGGCCCGCGCATCGGCATTGCGTGGAGTCCGGGCCGCAGCAACAAGTTTGTGGTGCGCGCCGGTTATGGCATCGCTTATGACCCGATCTCGTCATTCCAGGTGACGGCGGTGATGGGCCGCCCGCCGGGACTGATCAGCACCTGCACTGCGACCGTCGGCACGACTGCGCAGGCTGGTTGTGCAGGCGTGCCGGTTGACAAGCGCATTGCCGAAGGCTTCCCGCTGCTGCTGCCCGCGCCGACGACGAAACCTTCGTCATTCTTTACACTGCCTGCGACGCTGCTGAGCAATTCGCCGCCGGTGGCGGTGTTTGATCCCAAAATTCAACTGCCGACCGTGCATCAGTGGAATCTGAACCTGCAATATGAACTCCCGATGGGCTTCGTGGCGCAGGCAGCTTACATCGGTCGTCGCGGGACGCACCTGATGCGCGCTTATGACATCAATCAGACTGATGCTGCGCCGATTCTGAATGATTTCCTGGCAATGCAGTTCAATCTGAATAGTGCCACCAACTGCAACCCGGATGGCGTGACCCAGCGCCTGACCGGGATTGATCCAAAGACCAATCAGCCTTACCCGACGTGCAGTGGCGGTCGGCTGATTTCCATCGTCAACTATCCGGGTTCCATTCCGAATAGTCCGAAAGGCCCGCTGACTCAGGCCTTCGTCAATTCCGGCACGACGATCACCGATCTCAGTCAGAACGGCGCGGGCAACTTTGCCGGACGCATCGAACAGACAACGCTGGCGCTGAAGCTGCGCCCGAATCAGCAGTTCGGCGTCATCACTTATCTTGATGCAGGTGGTGATTCCTACTATCACGCCGCGCAGTTCACGTTGCGCAAGCGGTTCGAGAAGGGCCTGCTGTTCGGCATGGCTTACACCTTCGGCAAATCAATTGATAACCAGTCAGTTGACCCGGTGGGCGCATCATCAGGCGGCGGCTTGTCCACCACCAACTCGCGCACGCCGACCAATGCTCATAACTGGAAGGGTGAAAGATCGCGCTCAGACTTCGACCGGACGCACGTGCTGACCGCCAGCGGCGTGTGGGAACTGCCGTTTGGCAAAGGCAAGTGGCTGAACACTGACAATCGTTTCCTCAATACGATTGTCGGCGGCTGGTCGCTCAATGGCATTTACACCTTTATGACCGGCGAACCGTTCAGCGTGACGAGCGGCGTCAGAACCGCGAATTTCTCGCACGTTTCACGCGCTGACGTGATCCGCCCGATTGAGGCGAAGTTGCAGGAGAGTACAAAGCCAAATGTGTTCGGCCCGGTGGTCTTTGCCGACGCGAGTGCCTTTGCTATTCCAGCTCCCGGATCAGACGGCGCAGGCCGCAACATCTTCATTGCGCCGAGTTACTGGAATCTGGACATTGGCATCAACAAGTCCTTCCAGTTGACTGAGCGGTTCAAGCTCAACTTCCGCACGGAGATGTTCAATGCGCTGAACCACACGAACTTCGATAACCCGCGCGATGCGTCAACGGGTTCACCGAACATCCTGTCAACCGTGTTCGGTCAGACCTGCTGTGCGGCTGTTGCGCCGCCGACGACGCAGACCATCATTCAAACGGGTGAATCCAGCCGCGTGATTCAACTGGCATTGAAACTGGTCTTCTGATCATTTTTCAGACCACCTGATAACAAAGGGCGATGAGCGCACCTGCTCATCGCCCTGTTTTTTTGTCTGCCTGACTCCGGGTTCCTGACATCCGGCAAAGAAAACACAACGACTTTCAGGACGCAGATCCTGTGCGGCGATCTGAGCGGCAGGGCAGGGAAATATTGAGTGAAAGCTGACTGAGGGAAGCGGCGATTAATGAGCAGGCTGTCAGCTTACCGACGGGATTCGAGCAGATCGAAAGGTGAGGCGACTCCGGTCAGCTCAAGAAATCTTTTGTCTTCACGCAGAACCGAAAAATCGGAATCGTTGAGCGCCTGCGAGCGAAAGCGGGGCTGCATCTGAATCGAACGGGTCAGATAGTCGAGCGCCTGGTCGTGCGTGCCTGACTGAGCGTGCGTGGCTGCGAGCGAATACAGAACGTGCGGTTCGTTGGGTTTCAGGCTCAGTGCTTTCTCAAAAAAGCTGCGGGCCTGGGTAAAGTCGCCAATGTTGAGGGCAAAAACGCCCCGGTCATAAAGTTCATCAGCATCGCGCGGCGATGACTGTTTGTGCGCCAGTTTCTGATTGCAGACCTGAAGGTAAGTCTGGGCACGGGCCGCGACTTCGACTTCGCCGGAATAGCGGTTAATCAGCGTCTCAAACAGCGATTTGGCGGCAGCGAAATCACGGCGATTGAAAACTTTGACGGCATGCTCAAAGGCGCGCATGACACCGGGCACGGACGGCGTGCGGACGGGTTCAGGAGCCGGTGACTGTACGGCGTGCGGAACCTGTCTGAGTGATTTGCTGCTGGATTTTTTGCTGCTTGCTCTGGTTGCTGGTTTGGTTCTTCTGCCAGCCGGTGCTTTGGCCTTCAGCTTGCTGCCAACCGGAGCAGGCGCGGCGGTTTTGTTTCTGCCGCCTGGAGCAGTCCTGGCTGATCTGGCCGGGCGGGCCGAAGCTTTGGTGGCAGCTTTAGGCGTAACAGATGATTTCCTGCCTTTGGTTGTCCGGGGGCTGGCGGCCTGTCTGGTTTTGGCCGAGCCTGTTCTGGCCGGACGTGATTTTTGTGCGTTCTGTCTGGACGACGCACTACCTCTGGATCGGGATGTACCAGCGGTGGTTCTGGTTTTGGTATGTTTGATCTTCGGCATGCCTTGCGACCGTTCGGGGGTTGGCGAGATTATCTCGCGCTGTTATCCTGTATTCATCCTGTATTCAAAGATACATCTAGGAACACATCAGTTACCGGGCATCGCTGCCATTTAGCTGCTAAGTGCCTCATTTATAACTGATTACGCGGCAGATGTCAAACTCTGCGGCGAAATGCTGTGACCGGCCCGGAGATGTGACGTGCATTTTACCATAAATTGCTGTATAAAATGAGCTTGGAGCCGGAGGGCGGGAACTGTGAATGTGCTTGAAAGAAAAATGTTAAATGTGTTATAAACTGCGTCAGCCCTGCCAGAGAAATCAGTTCCCCGCTCGTATCGCCCTCAACAGCTTAGAGTTAGAGAATACAGCAGATCACCGGGCCAGGTATGCAGAGTCAGGCAGTTCCTGAGAGTCACGAGAAGAGGTCACGCTAATGCCAGAAGCCACAATGGTCATGTATGAGGAAGAGTACCAGCGGATCAAGGCGGTCATCGCCCGGCTCCGTGCGGACGCGAATGCGAAGATGGTCTTTCTCATTGACAAAAACGGCCAGCAGATTGCCGCCAGCGGTGACATCAATGGACTGGATACAACAAGTCTGGCTTCGCTGACGGCTGGCAATGTGGCTGCGACCGATGGGCTGGCCCGGCTGATCGGCGAAAAGGAATTTCCGGTGCTCTCTCACGAAGGTGAGCGGGACAACCTGCATATTACGGTCGTCAATGGCCGGGTCATTCTGGTCGTGATTTTCGATCAGCGTTCGAGTCTGGGGCTGGTCAGGTTGCGCGTCAAACGGGCTTCGGCGGAACTGAGCGAGGTTTTTGATGCGCTGGTGCGCAAGGTCGAACAGGAGAAGAACAATTTCAACGGCGGGCCGAAAACTCCCTTTGCCGAGATTACGGACGAAGATATTGACCGCCTTTTTGGCGAGGACGGTCTGGGCATTTAAGCGAAACCGGAATGCGGAATGAAATACTGACCGGCAGTCTCGTATTCCATTACCCGCTGCCAACTCCCCATTTCCCATTTGAGAGAGGGTAGAGAAGTTGACTTTCATCAATTACGCATCGCGCGAAATCAATTGCAAGATTGTTTATTACGGGCCGGGACTCGGCGGCAAGACGACCAATCTGCAATACATCTACGACTCGACGGCGCAGCAGCAGAAGGGCAAACTCATCAGCCTGGCGACGGAAACTGATCGCACGCTGTTTTTCGACTTCCTGCCGCTTGAGCTTGGGACGGTGCGCGGTTTCAAGGCCCGCTTTCATCTTTACACCGTGCCGGGTCAGGTCTTTTATGATGCCAGTCGCAAGCTGATTCTCAAGGGCGTGGACGGGGTGGTTTTCGTTGCCGATTCGCAGCGCGAACGCATGGATGCCAACATTGAGTCGCTTTACAACCTCGAAGAAAATCTGAAGGCGCAGGGCTATGATCTCGCCAGAATCCCCTACGTGCTGCAACTCAACAAGCGCGACCTGCCGGGGATTCTGACGGTGGATGCGCTCAGGCAGGAACTCAATCGCAAGGATGAGCCGGTCATTGAGGCTGTTGCGCCCAAAGGCGTCGGCGTGTTCGAGACCTTGAAACTGGTGGCCAAACAGGTGCTGACCGATCTGCGCAAGGGCGTCGGAGCCTGAAGGCAAATCTTACCAGCGCATCACGGGCGCGCCGCTGTCGAGCGACTTGACCATCAGATAGCCATCATCTCCGTTTGAGTAATACCGATCCATGCGCTGCACTGCGATGTAGCCAGTCTGCTCATATAATCGCTGCGCTGAAAAATTTCCGACCCTGACTTCCAGCCGGACGGTGGTCACGCCGCGTTCCATAAATCCAAGTTCAACTTCGTGCATCAGCAGCCGCGCCAGACCGCGCCGACGGCATTCAGGCGCGACACCGATGGTCGTGATGTGACCGACCCCGTCGGCTTCGATGACGCCGATGGCAAAGGCGCACATCTGATGATATTCATCGCGCACCTGTCGTGAAATGGTCTGCGGGTTGGAAAGCAGATAGCGGAAGGTTTCGCGTTCGTAAGCCTCACCATCCAGAAAGCAGCGCAGGTCAAGTTCCCACAGTTCAGGCACGTCGGCCAGCGTCATCGGATAGAGTGTGCCTTTGAAGGGTCGGGATGGTGCTTTCAGTGCCTGCATCGGTAATCCGGCTGTGCTTACGAAATGAACATGCAATCTCCGTAACTGTAAAAACGATAGCGTGATCTTACGGCATGCCGGTACGCCTGCAAAGTCAGTTCGCGCCCGGCGAAGGCTGAAACCAGCATCAGCAGCGAGGATTGTGGCAGATGAAAGTTGGTGATCAGGCCGTCAATCGCGCGAAAGCTGTAACCCGGATAGATGAAAAGCTCAGTCGTGCCGCGTCCGGCGCGCGTCAGTCGCGCATCGTCAGTTGCGCTTTCAAGCGCCCTGGTGGTGGTCGTGCCGACTGCAATGACGCGGCGGTTTTCGTGTCGCGCAGCATTGAGCGACTCAGCGGCGGCGGCTGAAATTTCGTAGCGTTCCGCTTCGATGTGGTGTTCTTCAACCTGCTGGACACGCACGGGCTGAAACGTGGCGAATCCGACGTGATGCGTGATTTCAACGGTCTGAATGCCCCGCGCCGCAAGTTCAGAAAGCACGCGTTCGGTAAAGTGCAGCCCGGCGGTCGGCGCGGCGATGGCTCCGCGCTGCCGGGCGTAAATAGTCTGGTATTCGGGTTCGTCAAGTCTGACCTTTTCAGCATCAGACTCGCGCCGGATGTAAGGCGGCAGCGGCGTGTTGCCGATCTCATCAACGATCTGATCGAAATCATCAGTCGCTTCAAAGCGAATAACCCGCCGCCCTTCCTCAAGCTGCGCGACAATCACACCGCGCAGACGGCCATTGCCGAATTCAAGTTCAGCGCCCGTGCGCAGCGCGCGTCCCGGTTTGGCCAGCACTTCCCATTCGTTCGGTTCTGTTGATGTGCGGCGCAGCAGCAGCGCTTCAATTTTTGCGCCGCGCTCTCCGTTGCGAATGCGATGGCCGGTGAGGCGGGCAGGGAAGACGCGCGTGTTGTTGAGTACCAGCAGATCGCCGCTTCTGAGCAGCGCGGGCAGTTCGGCAAACGAACTGTCACGCCACGTTCCGGCGGCGCGATCAACCACCAGCATCCGCGAACGGTCGCGCTCACTGAGCGGATGCTGCGCGATCAGTTCAGGCGGCAGTTCGTAATCGAATTCGGAAATGTGCATACAAAAACGGTATCTCGGATTTCAAATCTGAAATTTGAAATCCAGGATTTGAGATACCAGATCAGCGACTGCCGAACAAGTCCGGCTGATCAGTCGGCGGCACAGGCGCGTTCTGATGCCAGTTGATGCCGAGATGCTGATAAGCCGCAGGCATCACAATGCGTCCGCGCGGAGTCCGATTAAGAAAACCGATCTGAATCAGATATGGTTCATAAATCTCTTCAATCGCTTCCTTGTCCTCGCTGATCGCGGCGGCAATGGAACTGACACCGACCGGGCCGCCGTTGAATTTCTCAATGATCGTCGTCAGCATCCGGCGGTCAGTCTCATCCAGTCCATAACGATCAACTTCCATGCGGTTGAGCGCATCGTTGGCGACGGCTTCGGTGATTTCGCCGTTGTATTCGACATCGGCGTAATCGCGCACGCGCCGCAGCAGGCGATTGGCAATGCGCGGGGTGCCGCGTGAACGGCGGGCAATGGCGTGCGCGCCGCTCTCATCAATCGTTGCATTCAGAATGCCAGCCGAGCGAGTGACGATGATCTGCAAATCCTCGACCGGATAAAAATCAAGATGAAAGTTGATGCCGAACCGTCCGCGCAACGGCGCAGTAATCAGCCCGGCGCGCGTCGTTGCGCCGACCAGCGTGAAGTGCGGCAGATCAAGTTTGACCGAACGCGCCGACGGCCCCTGCCCGATCACCAGATCAAGCTCGAAATCCTCCATCGCCGGATAAAGAATCTCTTCAATGGCCGGATGCAGGCGGTGAATTTCGTCAATAAAGAGCACATCGCCCTGTTCCAGATTGGTCAGAATCGCGGCCAGGTCGCCCGGCTTTTCAATCACCGGCCCGGCAGTCGAATGAATCTTCGCGTTCATTTCGCGGGCGACGATCATCGCCAGTGAGGTTTTGCCCAGTCCCGGCGGGCCATTGAGCAGGACGTGATCGAGCGCCTCGCCGCGTGCGCGGGCGGCCTTGATGAAAATGTTGAGATTGTCCTTGACCTTTTTCTGCCCGATGTATTCGCGCAGGAATTGCGGGCGCAGCGAGAGTTCGACCTGCTGCTCATCGTTGACGGTCACATCACCGGTCACGATTCGTTCTTCAACTGAATCAGTTGCATTCATTGCTGTCTCTTTCCTTCGCGCCATAGTGCAAATTCAGGTTCGGAATCTGATCGCTTATCGCGCCAGTTTTCGCATGGCCTGTTTGAGCAGCACTTCAAATTTCGCGTCCGGCATCTCTTTAAGCGTGGCGGTCACGGCCTTTTCGACTGCCGGTTTCGGCCAGCCCAGGTTGAGCAGGCCGGAAATCAGATCGTCGCGCAATGCGTCAGGCGTCATGCCTGTTCCGGCTGCGGACTGAAACTGCTGTTCCAGTTCAGGCGTCGAAAGCGGCGCCAGCTTGTCGCGCAATTCCACGACCAGGCGTTCAGCCGTCTTTTTGCCAACGCCGGGAATCGCCACCAGCCGGGCCAGATCATTGGTGCGAATGGCCGGAATCAGCTCATCCGCGCTCATGCCTGAAAGAATCGTGATGGCCAGTTTCGGGCCGATGCCGGAAATGCTCGTCAGCAGCAGAAACAGCCGCTTTTCGCGTTCGGTGCGAAAGCCGTAAAGCTGCAATGCGTCCTCGCGCACATAAGTGTAAGCGCGCAGTGAAACATCGCTGCCAGGGTCGCCCAGTTCGTAAAAGGTCGAAACCGGGACGATCAGTTCATAGCCGACGCCGCCGACATCCACAATCACTGAGTTCGGCTGCTTCTGCATCAGTTTGCCCGTGATGTGCGCGATCAAATCAGACTGCTCCTTCCCGTTTCATTGACGGACTGCGATGGTTATTTGTGCATCTGGTCGGTGCTGAAAGCTCTGCCCGCAGGCAGTGTAAGGAGTGCCGGGAACCCTGTCAAATCAGGCTCCGGGCCATACTTTAATGCTGTCCGCAGACGGAACACTGACCGCTGATTGACAGTCAGCGCGCCGCTGCGCTATCGTGCGATCATTGCTTGTGAACTTACTGACAAGCACTGTTTCCAGGACTTTATCTGATATTTATCCGATGAAAACGGAAAAGATTTCTGAACTGACGACCAACCGTTTATCGGTCTACCTGCGCTGCCTGAATGAACTGAACGCGGCGGGTGTGGAGACGATCTCCTCGCAGGCTCTGGCTGAGCAGTTTAATCTTAATTCGGCGCAGATTCGCAAGGATCTGGCTTACTTTGGTGAATTCGGAGTGCGCGGGGTCGGCTATTATGTGAAAGAGTTGCGCGACCACATCCGGCAGATTCTGGGCCTCACGACCGAGCATCGCATCGCTGTGATCGGGGCGGGCAATCTGGGCCTGGCGCTGGCCAATTATCAGGGCTTTAATGTCAACAGCTTTCGGATCGTGGCCCTCTTTGACAGCGACCCTGAAAAAGCTGGCAGCATCTCGCGCACCGGACTGCCGATTTACGACATTGCGCAGCTTCCTGAAATCATCAAACGCGAGAGCATTGATATTATGGTCATCGCCGTTCCTGCCTCCGCCGCCGAAGGTGTTTTTGAGCAGGTGATGGATGCGGGAATCAGGGCGGTGCTGAATTTCGCTCCGGTGCTGCTCAATGCGCGGCCCGGAGTCAGAGTCAGAAGCGTGGATATGTCCATCTCGCTCGAAAGCCTTTCATACTTTCTGGCGCGCCCGCAAAGCGTGACAGCGAGTGAAGCAGAAGACGCGCTCAATGGCTTTCAGTATCAGGATGCTGTCGGAACAGAGGCCGACGGCAATCAGCAGGTGACGGGCTGACGTGACAGTTGATGAACAGAAAATCAGAGCCGAGATCGTGACCATTGCGACGCGGTGTTACGAGCGCGGTCTGCTGGTCGCGGGCGATGGCAACATCAGCGTGCGGGTCGGGCCGAATCGCCTGATTGCGACGCCTTCGGGCGTCAGCAAAGGCTGGATGAAGCCGGAAATGATGGTCACGGTCAACCTCGAAGGCCAGCCGCTTGAACCGACTGATTACCGCGTCTCGTCGGAATGGCCGATGCATCAGGTGATTTATCAGGCGCGGCCTGACATTCACGCAGTCGTTCACGCCCATCCGCCGCACGCGACCGGCTTCGCCGTTGCCGGACTGTCGCTCGACAAGGCGATTCTTTCCGAAGTCGTGCTGACACTCGGTTGCGTGCCGCTCGCTGCTTACGGCACGCCCTCGACCCGCGAACTGACCGATGCAATTGAGCCGTTTCTGCCCTTTCACGACGCGCTGCTGATGGCGAATCACGGCGCAGTGGCGTATGCTGACACGCTGGAGAAGGCCTTCAATAAACTCGAAACGCTCGAACATACCTGTAAGATCAGTTTCATCGCGCGTTCGCTCGGCAATGAAAACACGATTCCCGACCGGGCGATTGAAAAACTCTTCGACATCCGCGAACGCAGCGGCATGATGCGCCCCGAAGCGAGAACCGGACAGGTTTGCGGGATTGGCCGACAGGGTGAAGCCGCCCCTGACGGCAATGAACAGATCACGCTGACGCGCGCGGAACTGGTTGAACTGCTGATGCAGTCAGTCAGGCTGATGAATCAGTAACTGTGAAACATTGAAAGGAGTCATACCCCGATGGAAGCCCTCGGCATGATTGAAACAAAAGGACTGGTGGCGATGATCGAAGCCGCCGATGCGATGGTCAAGGCCGCCAATGTCACGCTGGTCGGTTATGAAAAGATCGGCGCAGGCTTCGTCACCGCCATCGTGCGCGGCGATGTCGCCGCCGTCAAAGCCGCCACTGATGCCGGAGCCGCCGCCGCCCGCCGCGTCGGTGAACTCGTGAGCGTTCACGTCATCCCCCGTCCTCATTCCTCAGTTGACGAAAGCCTCCCCGTCACCCACGAATCACGCGGCAGAAAGTAGAAGTCAGTGGATAGTGGTCAGTGGTCAGTGGTTAGTGAAGACCTGAAGCCCTGACCACTATCCACTAACCACTGACCACTGACCACTGACTTATGATCATCGGACGCATTCTCGGAACGGTCGTCGCCACGCGCAAGGATGAGCGGCTTCAGGGCGCGAAACTGCTGCTCGTTCGCCCGATTACGCTCAAGGGCGAAGACGAGAACAATTACCTTGTTGCAGTGGATACGGTTGGCGCAGGCTACCGTGAAAAGGTGCTGGTCGTCTCAGGCAGCAGCGCGCGCATGGCCGAAGGGATGAAGGATCGTCCGGTTGATGCGGCCATTATCGGCATTATTGACACAGTGGAAGTCACCGACTGACTCCATGCCCGACCTCGGCAATCCACACGACAGATTCTTCAAGGAAGTCTTCGGACAGCCCGAAATCGCGGCTGACTTTCTGGCCAGCTACCTGCCCGCAGCCCTTGCCGGTGCGCTTGATCTGACCACGCTTCAACTTGCCAAAGATTCGTTTATTGATGACGAGTTGCAGGAACATTTTTCCGATCTGCTCTATCACATCGGGCTGAAGAATGCCGGGCAGCCACTCTTTGTTTATGTCCTGTTCGAGCATAAGAGCGCGCCTGATGAATGGGTGGCGTTCCAGCTCCTGCGTTACCTTGTTCGCATCTGGGAGCAGGCGCTGAGCGAAGGCGCAAAAAAGCTGCCTGTCATCTTTCCGCTGGTGCTTTATCACGGACGCACTCGCTGGAAGATCAGGCCGCAGTTCAGCGCGCTGACTGACTGGCAGCAGATCGAAGACAGTGACGCTGTGGTGGCCGCGCTGCTGCGAAAGCACGTGCCTGATTTCGAGTATCATCTGTGTGACCTTTCGGCGTATGATGAAGTGGAAATCAAAGGCGCAGTGCTGTTGCGAGTGGCGTTGCTGGTGATGAAAGACATTCACCGCACTGACCTGGGCAGACGACTGGCGGAAATCTTCTCGCTGCTTTCACTGCTGCCTGAAGCGCGGGTGATGGATTACCTGCGCACACTGCTGATTTATATTTCAGCCGTGCGTGGCGGATTGAAGGAACCGGAAGTGAAATCCGCGCTGCGCCGTGTTTTCAGCAAAGATGATGGAGGACGTATGGCATCATTTTTACAAACCTGGATTGATCAGGGACTTCAGCAGGGACTTCGGCAGGGGCTTCAGCAGGGAAGGCAGGAAGGCCGACAGGAGGGCCGACAGGAGGCATACACTGATCTGACTTTGCGCCTGCTGGAAAAGCAGGTCGGGAAGATTACGGCTGCGCAGCAGAAAGCGATTCGCCGGATGTCATTACCGCAACTGGAAGCACTGGGTGAGGCGCTGCTTGATTTCGAGAGCGCGGCTGATTTGCGCAGGTGGCTGCGTGAACAGGCCGGGAAAAACTGAACCCGGCGCTGATTGTTCTGACTTACTGGTGAACTGAAATGAGCATCATTCGCGTGGCACTGGCACAGATCAATACGACCGTTGGCGATTTTGCGGGCAATACGGCGAGGATTATTGCCAGTATTGACCGCGCCCGTGCTACTGGCGCTGACATTGTTGCGGTGCCGGAATTGTCTGTGACCGGCTATCCGCCGGAAGACCTGCTGCTCAAGCCGCAGTTCATCAGCGCGAATTTGAAGGCGCTCGATGAAATCATTGCTGCTTCAAAGGGCATCACCAGCATTGTCGGGTTTGTTGACCGGACTTCGGATATTCACAACGCGGCGGCGGTGATTTGCGACGGTGAACTGAAGGGCGTCTATCACAAAACCTACCTGCCGAATTACAGCGTCTTTGATGAGTTCAGGTATTTCAAAGCCGGTGATGCGGCTCCGGTCTTTGCGCTTGGCGATGTGCTCATCGGAGTGAACATCTGCGAGGACATCTGGTATCCGGGCGGGCCGCTACAGGCGCAGGCGCTGGCCGGAGCGCACCTGATTATCAACATTTCGGCTTCGCCTTATTATGCGGGCAAGGGGCGCGACCGCGAGCGCATGATTGCCACGCGCGCCGAAGATAATGCTGTTGCCATCGCTTATGTGAATCTGGTCGGTGGTCAGGACGAACTGATCTTTGATGGCAACAGTCTGATTATTGACGAGCGCGGTCAGATCATCGGACGCGGCAAAACATTCGATGAGGATTTCATCCTGGCTGACATCAATGCCGAACGCGTCTTCAGCGAACGGCTGCACGACCCGCGCCACCGGCAGGAAAAGCCTGAAATCTCAGCCAGCGGGCTGTGCGTCGAACGCATTACGCTGAACGCGGGCGGCCCGGCAAAACGGATTGATCGCGTCACGCCGTCAATTGCGGCTCCGCTCAGTCGCGCTGAAGAAATTTATCTGGGGCTGGTCACCGGCACGCGCGATTACTTTCGCAAGAACGGATTCAAACGCGCCGTGCTGGGTTTGTCGGGCGGCGTTGATTCGGCGCTCGTGGCCTGCATTGCGGCTGATGCGCTGGGGCCTGAAAACGTGACCTGCGTTTTTATGCCGACGCGCTATTCATCGAACGAAAGCGCGCGCGATGCTGAATTGCTGGCCGAAAATCTGGGCGTGGCTTATCACGTCGTCACGATTGAAGAGACATTCAGGCAATACCTGGCGATGATGCAGCCGCTGTTTGCCGGCACGACGATGGGCGTGACCGAAGAGAATTTTCAGGCGCGCATTCGCGGCAACATTCTGATGGCGCTCTCGAACAAGTTCGGCGCGCTGGTGCTTTCGACCGGCAACAAGAGCGAAAACAGCGTCGGTTACTGCACGCTGTACGGCGATATGGCCGGAGGTTTTGCCGTCATCAGGGATGTGCCGAAGATGCTGGTTTATGAACTGTGCGAGTTCGTCAACCGGCGCGGCGGCAAACCGGTCATTCCCGAATACATCATCACGCGACCGCCTTCGGCAGAGTTGCGCGAAAATCAGACCGATCAGGACACGCTGCCGCCCTATCCCGTGCTGGACGCAATTCTGGAACTGTACGTTGAAGAAGACCTGAGCATTGAAGCCATCGTGGCCGAAGGCTTCAATGAAGAGACGGTGCGCTGGGTGGCGAGAAACGTTGACCTCAATGAATACAAGCGCCGTCAGGCTGCGCCAGGCATCAAGATTACAACGCGGGCTTTCGGACGTGATCGCCGGATGCCAATCACCAACCGCTTTCGCGGCTGAGAAGTCAGTGGTTAGTGGTCAGTAGTTAGTGATTAGTGATGGCACAATTCCCTGACCACCAATCACTGACCACTGACCACTAACCACTGACCACTGTCTTATGAATCTTCCGAACGCGCTCACACTGCTGCGAATTTTCATTGTGCCGCTGCTGGTCGTGGTGTTGCTGACGAAGTTTTCTGAAGACTGGATTGGTGTGCCGCAGCACATCGCGGCTGTGGGGTTGTTTCTGACGGCGGCGCTGACTGATCTGCTGGATGGTTATCTGGCGCGGCGGCGGCAGCAGGTTTCGCGGCTTGGCAGCCTGCTTGATCCGATTGCTGACAAGCTGCTGATTTCGTCGGCGTTCATTTCACTGGTTGAAAATCACCTGGCTCCGGCGTGGGCGGTGGTGATCGTCATCGGGCGCGAATTTGCGGTGTCGGGACTGCGTTCGATTGCGGCGGCTGAGGGATGGGTGATTGCTGCGTCAGCAGCGGGCAAATTCAAGATGGTTTCGCAGGTGGTGGCGATTACGCTGCTGATGATGGCCTCGGTTGCGGGCGGGCCGCCGGTCGAAAGCAAAGCTTTCCCGATTATCAAATTCTGGACAGTGCCTGAAATGCACACGGCCATCGGGCATCTGTTCGGCCCGGGCGATGTGACTTCGCTTGATCTGCGCGTGATCTTTTACGGGCTTGGGCGCGGCGTGTTGTGGGTCGTGGTGATTTCGTCGTGCTGGTCAATGTATGGCTACTTCCGGCAATTCTACCTGGGCGCAAGCGCACAGTTCGGGCGCAACAGGGAGCGCCCTGCTTCGCTGCCCGTCGTCAAACGTGAAGTCTGATTTCTCAGGCAAACCGCAAAACAGTCAGACAGGATTGACCGGATTCACAGGACAGGCGCAGAAGAAATTTCTGACGCCATTTGTCTTCCTGTGAATCCGGTCAATCCTGTCTGTTTTTTGTGACTGATTTTATTCAGCGGTGATGCTGAATGATGAAAAGAATCTGGCCGCTCCGGCGGCATCTTTTTTGCCCGCCGGTCTGATGGCGATGACCTGATAGAAGCGTTTGTCGGTGACATAGATTCTGGTTGTGACCAGTCCGGCAGACGATTCAATGCGGCATTCGCGGCCCGGATAACCATTCAGTGAAGTCTCAGTCTGGCCGGGCTTTTTCCCATCCACACTTTCGCTCATCGTGTCGCAGGCATAGTTCAGAATGTTCTGCCGCAGACCTGCGACGAACTCTTCGCTTTTGCCTTTGGTTGCAGTGGCGAAATCAGCCCAGGCCACCATATAAACTTCATCGCCATCGGTTGCCTTGAACATATGAAAGTCGGCTTCACCGATGACGGGAAACTCCATCAGTTCGGAACGAGCTTCGGGCGTGGTGGGAAAGCGCACCTGGAACGCGCCTTTGACTGAAGCGTAGCGGCCCCAGGCGGCAGGCTGCGCTGAATCGCTGCCCTCGGTTGCGGCTTTGGATTTGTCAGTGCTGACGAATCCTTTTTTGCCGCGTGACGGTTCCTGAAAGCCTGTGGTCAGCGCAATGAGAAGCAGGGAGGTGATAAAAAGAACGGACTTCGACACGGTAAAAACTCCTGTCCGGGCAGTCGGGTTGTGAGCGAGCGCGAGAGCGCCCGATGGTTACTGGCGAGCTTCGATGTGATCGCCGGTGTGAACTTCCTGCGTGGTGCGGGTAATGACGGCTGTGGCAGATTTCGGTTGCACCGCAATGATGACGAGTTCGCCCACGATGGTGCGCGGAATTTCCTTCCGCGCATTCTTGACGGCCTGACGACCTTCGCGTGGATGATCGTTCGAGAAAGTGCCGCCCTTGTAAGTGTCGCTTTGAAAGCCTCCGCTGCGGCGCACCTGCACGTCGTCATCGTCATAGCGCGCCGTATTGGCGTCGTCAGGGAAGTAACGAAAGATCGTGAATTTGTCGCCGGGATTGACGCCGTTATCCCTGCCCAGGTCAATGTAAATCACGTCACGCGGCGAGAGGACTTCCTTCTGTTCGCGTTGCAGCACAATGCGCCCCGGCTTTTTGCCTGAAGTCGGCTGGTAACGCGGCAGCGGCGCGCTCAGCTCGGTTGTGACCGAAGGCCGCTGCTCGAAGGCGCGCAACTGATCGCCGAACTGAATGTCATTGCACGAAAAAATAATGCGGGCGACCGCCGAATCCTGCTGCACCGAAATGACGCGCAGCACGCCGAGTTCCGAAGTGTAAACGCCCAGGTCGCGCTGGCCCGAAGTGTGCTTGAACGGGCTGCGAAAATCGCCGCGCGGGCGCACGATTGAAAACAGCATGCCTTCTTCGACGCTTTGCGCGCGGCCCGCGTTCAGATAGACCACATCACCCTGGCCGAAGTGCGCCCGCGTGTTTTCAAATTCCGCGCCGACGATCTGAAAGTAATTCGGCGAAGGCCGCGAATTGATGAAACCGGCGCAGTAAAGATCATTGCCAATTGCTGCCTTTGGCGGCATCGGCATTCTGGTCTCGGCGTTGCCGTTGGCTTCGGTGATGCTGAGGTTTTCAGGTAACTGCCGCTGGCCGAGCGCCTGCGCCGACGCAGTACCGGCTGAGCAGCCGAGCGAAACTGCAAGAATGAAGGATGGCAGGATTGCTTTATTCAGTGATCTGATGACGGGATGAAGGGTGAAACGCACGGCAAATAACCTCCTCGAAACTGCTTACCGAAGGAGGCCGCTCCGGTTGCGTTTTGCTGACGCGCATACTGACAAAATGTCACAGGCTGAGTCAAGAAACGAATTTTGGCAGGTGCCGCGATTTGTCATTGCGGCAGACCTGACTTATTCCGGGCTGTTTTCGTAATAACCGGCGCGGCGATACGATTCATCAATCAGTTCAATGACGTGGGCGACCTGGCATTCAGCGCCGTAAATTCTGGCGCCTGCGCCAAGCTGCATGTGGCAGCCGGGATTGGCCGTCAGCAGCAGTTCGGCTCTGGTGGCTTTCACCTTCTCCATCTTGTCGCTCAGGATGCGGGCCGACATCTGCGGTTCGCTGAGGTTGTAAATGCCTGCGCCGCCGCAGCAATCGCTCAGGCCTTCGAGCGGAATCAGCTTCAGCTCAGGAATCGCGGCCTTCAGCACCTGTTGCGGCGCGGTCGTGACGCGCTGCGCGTGATAGAGATGACACGGCGCATCGTAAGTCACTCGTTCAGGCATCGGCGCACCCTGGCGCGGGCCGATTTCATTCAGGTATTCAGAAACGTCTTTGACCCGCGAACTGAAAAGCTCAGCGCGGTGCGCATACGCGCCATCGTGCCGGAGCAGTTCGCCGTACTCCTTGAGCATCGCTCCGCACCCGGCTGAATTGATGATGATCGTGGATGGAATCTCTGTTTCGCCGCCTGCCTCAAAAGCGTCAATGTTGCGCCGCGCCAGTTCGCGCGCTGTTTCAAGGTCGCCCGAATGTGCGTGCAGCGCGCCGCAGCAGACCTGAGTCTCAACCGGATAAAACATACAGCCATTGGCCGCCAGCACGCGAGCCGTTGCTTCGTTGGTGTGCCTGAACAGCCCGTCCATTACGCAGCCTCTGAAAACCGAAACGATGCGCGGTTCATCGGGCAGCTTTTCATCAATCGCCACTGACACGGTGACGCCCTGAAATTTCTTTCTGATGCGCGCCGCCTTTCTGAAGACCGGTTTGGTCGCCATCAGCAGCGACAAGGCGAAATGCGATTGCGGCACAATCTTTCTGAGCAGCCAGCGCAGCGGCCCGAAATGCAGCGGCAGCAGAATCAGGTTACTATCACGGAACCAGCGGGTCAGCGCCAGCACGCGGCGCAGCTTCGGCGGGTTCGGAAAGATTTTCTGCAACGCGGTTTTGAGCGCGCGCTTTTGCGGATCAGGCTTGAGACCCTTGTCCTGCGCCAGAATTTCAGAGCGGGCGGCTTCGAGCAGAAAGCCGTAATGAACTCCGGCGGGGCAGGCCGTTTCGCAGGCGCGGCAGCCCAGGCACAGATCAATGTGGCGCTGAAATTTCTGATCGTCAGTTTCCAGGCGACCTTCAGCCACGGCGCGCATCAGGTAAATGCGGCCACGCGGGCTGTCGTTTTCATTGCCAAGCTGGTTGTAAGTCGGACACGCGGGCAGGCACAGGCCGCAGTGAATGCAGCCGAGCACCTTGTCCATCTCAGCATTGAGCGCGTTTGGCAGAATCGAAAGTTGTTTGCGCATTGATGGTGGTCAGTGATCAGTGGTTAGTGGGCAGTAGTCAGTGGTTAGTGAAGAGTAAAAAAAAACTGGTACTCATGGCGCTGTCACTGCTCACAGCTCACTCTTCACTAACCACTAACCACTGCCCACTAACCACTGCTTTCAGATTCCGGCGACGAAGCGACCGGGACTGAGTAATGATTGCGGATCAAATTTTTTCTTGAGCGCCTGCATCAGCGATGCGGTCTGGCCGGGATCGCCCCAGGCATCAAGCTGGTTCTTCAGTTCGACGGGCAGACGCAGAATCATCATCTGACCGCCGCGCTGGTGCGTGTGCTGGCGCAATTCAGCCAGGCGCATCGGACGCTGGCGTTTCTTGAATTCTTCGAGCGTGTATGAACGGGCGTGCACGCGAATGATGCCGTTGCCCGCGTGCACGCGCAATGAAGCCTGCGGAATCGTCGCGCCGATTTCGCCAATCATCATCGCCGTGTCAGACGGCAGCACGCCGATGCGCAGAATAATGTCCCAGCCCGCTGCCGATTCATCTTCAGCATAATCCTGCCAGAACGAGCGCGCCTCATCAGGCGACAGCACCGTATGCCTGAAATCACGCCCCAGCCGCGTGGCCAGGGCAATCTGTGCATCAATCGTTCCGGCTTCGTTGATGAAGCGCAGCGCCAGCGTGAAGCGACCTTCGCCGTAATCAAGCCTGAGCCGGTCAAATTCCAGCGAAAACAGTTCCATTGCCGCAGGCTGCACGTCTGAATTCATCAGGCTGGCCGCGAGCGCGCACAGCTTCGCCGCGTCCTGGCTGAAGAAAAACATCGTGCGTTCAGTCGCCGCCAGGGCGCGCAGCTTGAAACTCATTTCGCCAATCATGCCGAGCGTGCCGAAACTGCCGGTGTAAAGTTTGCACAAATCATAACCGGCCACATTCTTGACCACCTTGCCGCCTGCTTTGGTGATGCGTCCGTCAATGTGAGCGACACGCATCCCCACCACCCAGTCGCGCGGCGTGCCGAAAGCGCAGCGCAGCGGGCCGTGACTGGCAGTGGCAACCACTGCGCCAATCGTTGAGCGCGCATCACCGAACGGGTCAAGCGGAATCCGCTGATTGTGTTCCGCCGCTCGCGCATTGAATTCCGCCAGCGTGCAGCCGGCTTCAACCGTTGCGGTCAGATCAGCGGGTTCATATTCCAGCACGCGCTTCATCTGCGCGGTCGAGATGACCAGATGTGCGCGCACGGGTTTGTTGCCCATCTCCAGCCACGTTCCCGCACCGGCAGGAATCACGCACATGCGCTCGCTTCCGGCAAAGCGCAGCATTTCGCTGAGTTCTTCGATGTGACGCGGAAAGGCCACGACACGCTGCGATTCATGAGCAATGCGATAAGCATCGCCAGTGGTCATCAGCACGCGATCCTGACCAAAAACTTCAATGCAGCGTTGGGCGATCTTTTCGGGTGGGCGTTCAGTTACGGATGCAGTCATGATTGTTGAAGTTGAGCCAGCGCAGCTCTGAGTGCGTCAATGGCGAGAATCGAACAATGCTCCTTGTGGCGTGGCAGCGATTCCAGCGCGCGCGTCACATCACCCGGCGTCAGCGCCCGCGCTTCATCAGGCGTCAGGCCGCCGATCATTTCAGTCAGCACTGATCCGGCGGCAATGCTCGGCGGGCAGCCTTTGACCTGAAACGCGGCGCGGCTGATTCTGCCGCCATCAACTTTCAGATACAGGTGCAGCAGATCACCGCAGACAGGATTGCTCGCTTCACCACGCGCCGAAGCGTCAGCGAGTTCACCCGCGTTGCGCGGATTTTCAAGATGGTCAAGCACCGTTGCACTGTACATACAGCCTTTTGAAATCAGGTGTTCAGGGTCGTTGCCCTGCTGCTGCCTGATGCCTGAATCACGTCCGGGGAAAATCAGGAATCAGGCGCCAGGATTCAGGAATCAGATCGCGTGAACATTCAGGCTGTCGCCGGTTCGGGCTGCGCGCTGCGTTTCTGCCGGGCCAGCGGTGACAGGCGGCGCAGCTTTTCGACCAGTGGCGGCAGCACTTCCAGCACGTAATCAATTTCGGCGCGGGTGGTGTTACAGCTCAGGCTGAACCGCAGCGAACCGCGCCCGGTGTCGCTCGGCAATCCAATCGCCATCAGCACGTGCGAAGGTTCGAGCGAACCTGATGAACAGGCCGAGCCGGTCGAAACGGCTACGCCTTTCAGATCAAGCGAAATCATCAGCCCTTCGCCTTCGACATGCTCGAAACTGATGCTCGAAATATGCGGCGCGCGGCGTTCGCCGTCGCCATTGCGAATCGTGTCGGGAATGCGTCTGAGAATTTCCGTTTCCAGATAATCACGCAACTCGCGCGTGCGCGTCATAAATTCAGGCAGCCGCAGCCGCGCCAGTTCCGCCGCCCTGCCCAGTCCGACAATCAGCGGCACGCTTTCAGTTCCGGCTCGCCGGTCGCGTTCGTGATGGCCGCCGTGCATCTGCGAACGCAAACGCACGCCGCGCCGCACGTACAGCGCACCAATGCCTTTCGGCCCGTGCAGCTTGTGACCCGACAGCGACAGCAGATCAACGCCGAGTTCCTTCACGTCAACCGGAATTTTGCCGACCGACTGCACCGCATCAGTGTGCAGGTGCAGATGCCGCTGTCCGGCTTCGCGGCGTTCTCTGACGAGCGCGCTGATTTCCTGAAGCGGCTGAATCGTGCCGATTTCATTGTTGACGTGCATCACCGTCACGAGCGTTGTTTCATCAGTCAGCGCCGCGCGCACGTCATCAGCGCGCACAACGCCTTCGCGGTAAACGGGCAGGTACGTCACGCGCCAGCCCTGTTTTTCGAGATGCCCGCACGTCGTCAGCACTGCCGGATGCTCGATCTGCGAAGTGATGATGTGCCGCCCCTTGTCGGCGTGCGCTTCGGCAATGCCCTTGATGGCCAGGTTGTCGGCCTCGGTGCCGCCGGACAGAAAAGTGATTTCGGTCTTGTCGGCATTGAGCAGTTGCGCCACGCGCTGCCGCGCTTCTTCGATGGCCTGCCGCGCGCGCTGACCCCATTGATGCGTACTCGAAGCGTTGCCGTAAATTTCAGTGAAATACGGCAGCATCGCCTGCACGACTTCATCATCAACGCGCGTGGTGGCGCTGTTGTCGAGGTAAATTCTTTTGGGCTGTGTGTTCGTGTGCATCATCTGATTGAAACCGTCGAACCAGGAATTCAAGGATAAATAATCCCGGCTGCTTTTGCCAGGCAGCGACCGTCACAGCGCGGGAATACGCCGGGTTGTAATTGTGATTTCAGAGCCGGATACTTGATGAGCGAAAGGTTGAAGATAAAATTTTATCCACGAAGCCACACGAAGAAGCACTAAGAAAGAAGGGGAGAAAAGGCAAAATAACAGTGACACTGTATGTCCGAACGTTTCATCACCCTTTCTCCTCTTCTCCTCTTCTCCTTTTCTCCCCTTCTTTCTTAGTGCTTCTTCGTGTGGCTTCGTGGATAAACTGCTGAGGAGGTGCAATGAGCCTGTTCGATAATCCGTTTGGTGATGAGAAGTATCAGGCCGGTGAGCCGCCACGCCCGGAAAATCAGCCTGCCAGTGTCATCATCAGTCCTGACACGCGACGCGAAAACCGCATTCCGCCGGGGCAGTCGCGCACGCGGCGCTGGCCGGTGCTGGATGCTTACGGCCCGCCGCACATTGACCTGGCAAACTGGAAATTTGAACTCGTCGGGCTGGTCGAAGAACCGCTCGCCTTCACGCTGGATGAATTGAAATCGCTGCCGCAGGTGCAGGTCTTTTCAGATTTTCACTGCGTCACGAAATGGTCACGCCTCGGCAACCTGTGGGCGGGCGTGGCAACACGTGAACTGGCGCAGCGATGCCGCGTCAGACCCGAAGCGCGCTTTGTGCTGGCGCATGCTTACGATAATGGATGGACGACGAATCTGCCGCTTGCCGCCTTTCTGGCCGAAGATTCACTGCTGGCGTGGCAGCACGACGGACAGCCGATTTCAGTCGAACACGGCGGCCCGGTGCGCCTGATCGTGCCGCGCCTGTATGCCTGGAAGAGCGCCAAATGGATTCGCGCCATCGAATTTCTGCGCGAGGACAGGGCCGGGTACTGGGAAAACGGCGGCTATCACATGAACGGTGATCCGTGGCGCGAACAACGCTTTCGCTGGGATGAATGATGGCGCAAAACTCGGTCGGCTTTCAATCCTGGCGGTGTGTTATAGTGGGGGCCATTATTGCCCCCGTTTTTACTGGCAGGGTTCGCCCGCGAGCCGGGAGGTTTTATGGACAAGGAAGTAAAGGAACTGGAAAAGGCGCTTGAGCAGATCTGGGACATTGCCGTTAATAAATTCGGTCTTGATCCTTATCCGACAAAGTTTGAGATCGTGCCTTCGACCGTGATGTACGAAGTCGGTTCGTATGCGCTGCCGGGACGTTATTCGCACTGGAGCTTTGGCAAGGCCTATCACAAGATGAAGATGATGTATGACCTCGGCCTCTCAAAAATTTACGAGGTCGTCATCAATTCCAATCCGTCCTACGCCTTCCTGCTCGACACCAATTCGCTCCTGCAAAACAAGCTGGTCATCGCGCACGTGCTCGGCCACGTTGATTTTTTCAAGCACAATGAATGGTTTGCGCCGACCAATCGCCGCATGCTCGACGATGCCGCAACGCACGCGCAGCGCATTGCCGAATACGAATTCAAATACGGGCGCAAGGTGGTTGAGCAGTTTCTCGATGCCGTGCTTTCGATTGAGGAACACATAGACCCGAACTTCTTCATCAGAAAAAAACACCGCGAAACGAAACAGGAAGAACCCGACACCCGTCGCAAGGAAGGCCGCTATGAAGACCTGCTTTCACTCGGTGAAAAGAAGCCGCCCGAAAAGACCGAAGCCGAAAAGCAGGACGAGAAGATGCAGCCGGAAAAGGACATTGTCTGGTACATCATGCAGAACTCGCCGATCCTGCAACCCTGGCAGCGCGACGTGATGAGCATGATTCACGACGAGATGCTTTATTTCGTGCCGCAGATGCAGACCAAGATCATGAACGAAGGCTGGGCCTGCGCCGTAAGCGATACGCTGCTGGTGACGGAAGACGGTTTCATCAGATTTGATGAGCTGTATGAAGCTCAGAAAAAGATTCGCGTTGCGAGTGGCGGGCGACATGAATTGAACTTCATTACTGACTTTCATAAGGAAGAGTTTGTTCCGACCATTCGCATTCGCACGCGGCGGGGTTTCACGATTGAAGGCGCTGAAAAACATCGTGTGCAAATGGCCGATGGAAGCTGGGCATATCTGCGAAATGTCAATCCGGGTGAACGCATCGTGCTGGCGCGCGGGACTGACATCTGGCCTGAGGAAAAACAGAAACTGAACCCTGAAGGGACGCCGCCCGGCGCGACATTGCGTGATGTCGCGGAACTGGCCGGAGTTTCTTATTCAACAGCTTTCCGCCATCTGCACGAACTGAAAAAATCACGCCACTCAGCGGCAATCAATGCTGCGCTTGCTGCTTTGGAGTATCAGCCGGGCTGCGCCGGTAAAGTTCTGGCCACGCGTTATCCGCTCAGGCTGCCCGATGAGTTGAATGAGGAACTGGCCTGGTTTCTTGGTTACTTTGTGGGTGACGGCAATCTGAACCAGTCAGGAATCGGGCTGACCACAGGCGATGAAGTGCTGATTCATAAGCTGCGCGCCAGCACAGGCTCCTTGTTCGGGCTGCAGCCTTTCGTGAAACTGGATCAGAGCGGCGGGCACAATCGCTGGCGGCTGACGATCTATTCGCGTGAAATCTGGCGGCTGCTTGAATTCGTCGGGATCAGTCTCGACGACAAAGCCCCGCAGAAGAAGATTCCGGCCTCAATCCTGCGCTCACCGAAATCAGTGATGTCGGCATTTCTGCGCGGATATTTTGATGCCGACGCTTATGCTGGCAGGGAAGGCATCAGACTTTCCTCGGCAAGCGAGGAACTGATTCAAACGGTGCAGATCGTGCTGCTCAATTACGGGATCCTTTCAACGCAGCGCCCGCACAACGACGGATGCACGCAGCTTGAAATCACCGGTCTTTCAGCCGCACGCTTCCGTGATGAAATCGGATTCGGGCTGGAGCGCAAGAAGCAGGCTCTGTGCCAGTACATCGAAAGTCATCAGTGGTTCAAAAGGGAAGAGCTGACTGATGACATCGTTTCCATCGAACACAGTTATAACGATGTCTACGACATTACCGTTGACGAACGGCATGCTTACGTGGCCAATGGATTCGTCAATCACAATTCGATCTGGCATTCACGCATCATGCGCGAGCTTGATCTGCCGACGCACGAACACCTGGAGTTTGCTGAACTGCATTCCGGCGTGGTTTCACCACATCGCGGGCAGCTCAATCCATATTACCTGGGTTATAAAATTTACGAAGACATCGAACGCCGCTGGAACAATCCGACTAAAGAGGAACAGGAAAAACTGGGCCGCAGGCCGGGCAGCGGCATGGAGAAGCTCTTTGAAGTGCGCGAAGTTGATAATGACGTTTCCTTCCTGCGCAACTACCTGACCGAAGAGCTGTGCGAAGAGCTTGACCTGTTTGTGTATGAGCTGGTTGACGAAGAGGAATGGACGGTGACTGAGAAACGCTGGCAGCGCGTGCGCGATCAGCTTGTGGCGAATATGACCAACTTCGGGTTCCCGTACATCGAAATCACCGATGGCGATTACGACCGCAACCGCGAACTGTATCTGACGCATCGTTACGAAGCCGCCGAGCTTGATCTGAAATATGCGCGCAAGGTGCTGGAATACGTGTATGCCCTGTGGGGCCGTCCGGTGCATCTGGAAACGAAGGTGGATAACGAACCGCTCGTGCTGCATTTCGACGGTCAGGATCACGACGAAAATTAGCCTTCAGCCACGAATGCGCACCGATGAGCGCGAATGATCTTCTGCCGGAATCTTGACTCTTCTGAGTTTTCATTCGTGTTCATTGGTGCGCATTCGTGGCTGGCTTTGTGGTTGTCCACGTCACTCGCTGTGGCGCAGACACTGGCTGGCGACCCGCCGGATTCGATAAGCTGCGGGCGATGGAAATCTTAACCAGTCACAACCCGATTACCCCCATGTCAATCCTCATTGCTGAAGACAACGTTGCCCAGCGCGCGTACCTGCGTGAACTGCTCGAACGCGAATTCAATTCCTACAAGCCAATCCTCGAAGCTGCCGATGGTGAAAGCGTCGTCAGGCTCGCGCTGGCCGAGCATCCGAAGCTGTGCGTGCTCGACATTCAGATGCCGGGCCTGTCAGGCGTCAAAGCCGCAAAGGCCATCTGGAAGGGCTTTCCCGAAGCGCGCATCATTTTCTGGACGCAGTTCCCGCACGAAATTTACATCAACGAAATTCGCAAGATCGTCCGCAGCGTCGAACCGCCGCCGGCTTACGGGTTCATTGACAAGAACAATCCTGAAAGCCGCTTTCTGCGCTTCATCGCCGCCGTGCTTGAAGACGGCGCGGATATGATTGATCCGAATTTCAAGGATTCATTCACGCAGCCGCTGCTCACTGACTTTGAAGCCGAAGCCTTGTATTACCTTGCGCTTGGCCTGTCGAACTGGGCGATTGCGCGCAAATGCCACCTCAGCCAGCGCGGAGTCGAAAGCCGCCTGACGACGCTCTATGAAAAGCTGCTGCCCACCGACGCCGAAGGCACAGCCGATGAAGCCTATGACAAACTCGCCTTCAACATCCGCACCCGCGCCTATTTTGAAGCCCTGCGTCGCGGCCTGATCAATGAAGATGAACTGGCCAAAGCGAGTGAATCGCTGGATGCGTGGATGGAAAAGGATCGCCGCAGGTTTGCGTCAGAGCAGACGTCAGGCAAAGCCTGATTGTATAATTCGGGCCGGAGGTGGAAAGATGAAAACGCTTGAAGTGACTTTGCCGGAACAGGTCTTCATTCAGTTTGAAGAGATGGCGCGAGCGCAGGGCCTGACAACTCAGGAATTGTTGCAGATCAGCGTGGAAGAGAAACCTGCCCGCGCCAGAGAAGACTGCGAGTTTCGCCAGATGGCTGAATACATCGTTGAAAAGAACGAAGAGCTTTACCAGCACCTTGCCTGATGAAAGATCAGAGTTCCGTAAATGCCCGGCGTGTTTTCATCTCAAAGACAATCAGCCGCGATTCTTTCCTTCCTGCTTATTGCACTCATTGCGGCGGTCGTCTTTTCGCAATCAAACCCTTCAACTTCTGAACCTGCCTCAATTCCTGCGGCTGACACGCCGGAGCCTGCTTCTGACAATGCCACGCTCAATCTGCACCGCTGGGGCGCGGTGACGCTTTTTCACGGGCTGCCTTCTGATCGCGTGAATGCGATTGCTGAAGACGCAAGCGGCGCGCTGTGGTTTGGCACTGACAACGGACTGGTGCGTTATGACGGGCGGCGCACGCAGCTTGTCACGGGCGAAGGCGCAAATGCGCTGCCGTCGTCGCGCATCCGGGCGCTGAAACTCGATGCCGCTGGTGGTTTGTGGATCGGCACTGATGGCGGCGCGGCGCGGCTTTTCAACGGGCAGCTTGAACTGATTGCCGCGACACAGGGGCGCGCGGTCAGAGGCATTGCCGAAGCGCCGGGCCGCGAAATTACGGTGGTGACTGAGCGCGGCGAGATTCTGCATTTTGCGGCGGCTGGCGGCGATGAGAGAGCGATCAAACGCAGTTCGCCTTATGCCGATCCTGATTTCGGCAGGGTGGTCACGCGAAAATTTGACGCAGCGTCACACTGGCAGCTCAGCACCGGCAGCGCAGGCGGCGAATCGCGCCCGACTGAACTGACGGCGATTGCCTTCAGTGAAAAATCGGGTGAATGGTGGATTGGTTCGCACAGTCGCGGCGCGCTCGTCAACAAGGGCAGCGACGTGCGCGAAGCGATGTTGCGCAATCCGCGCCCTTATTTCGTCGAATCGGTTTTTGCCGCAGGCCATCGCGTCTGGATTGGCGCGCAGGCCGGAAAGCAGGGCAGCGGCTTGTGGTTCGAGCAGGACGGCGCGCTCGTGCAGTTTCCGCTCAGCACCGGCACCGTCACGAGCCTGCACGGCGATGAAAGCGATGTCTGGATTGGCACGAACAATCAGGGCGCTTTTCTGCTGCGCAATGAACAGCCGCTTGAGCATCTGACTTTTGAAAACACTTCGGGCGGGTTGCGGTCGAATCACATCAACACGGTGTTCCGCGATCACGAAGGCATCGTCTGGTTTGGCACTGATCGTGGCGTCTGTCGTTACGACCGCGACAGCTTTCGCGCCGTTCGGGTCAGCGCAAATGGCAATTCAAATTACATTCGCACGATGCTGGTGACGCGCCAGGGCGAAACGCTGGCCGGGTCGAATCGCGGCCTGTTTACGCTGGCCCGCGCGGCTGAACCTGCGGCGTGGACGCAACTCGGTGAACCCGGCGAACGCGCTGTTTATGCGCTGGCCGAAGACGACGCGGGCGCGGTCTGGGCAGGCACAAGCAGCGGCCTGTTTGTGCGCCACAGCGCGGGCGCGGCGTTTGTTCCGGCGACTGGCGAGGCTTCGGCTTCGCCGCCTGAAATCGCGGAACAGGATGTTACTGCGGCTGAATCCGCTGAGCCGCGCACTCGCAACAGCGTGCGCGCCATTGTGAAGTTTCGCGGGCAGATTTACGCGCTGTTCTTTGAGCGCGGGCTTGAACGCATTGAGGCCGGGCGGCGCGTGCCGGTGCTGAGTGATGAAAACATCCGGCGTGCGCTCTGCCTGGCGGTTGAGCCGGGCGGGGCAGGCAATCCCGACGCCGCCATCTGGATCGGCACTGAAAACGGCGAAGTCGCGCGCTTCGATGGCGAAAAAACTTCTGTGCTGCCGCGCGACAAAATTGCGGCCATCAGCGGCGCCGCCGTGCGCGCCATCGCCTTTGCCAGCGGGCGCATTTGGCTTGGCACTGAGCGCGGCTTGTTTGAATGGAATGCTCAGACTGCGCAACTGTCGCCGGTGATTGCGCAGGCCGATGTGTTTGCGCTGCTCGCCATGCGTGAACAGCAGATTGCCGAAGTGCAGCCACAGGCCGCGCTGGGCCGCTTCGTGCCGGGCCGCCAGGCCGCACAATCAACCGAATCAGCGGAGCGTGACGGGTTCACTGAAAATGCTGAAGGCGCGCCGCCGCCGCGTGAAGTCATCTGGTGCGGCACGAAGAATGCCGGCTTGTACAAGCTGCTGGCGCGTGACCGCGTGATGATTCGCTTCGACACCGAACAGGGATTGAGCAGCCAGCAGGTCTTTGCCCTGGCCGCCGATCAGCAGTCAGACCGCGTCTGGATCGGCACCAATCGCGGCATCGTGCTGCATCAGCCCGGCCACGTGCCGCCGCGCATCGAAGCGCGCCGCTTTGTCGCTGACCGCGTTTACACGCCCGAAGACCTCAATGCCGAAATCGGACTGGAACACACGCAGGCCAACTTTCTGCTTGAAGTCGCGGGCCTCGGCAGCCGCACTTTTCCGGGGCAGTTTCAGTATGAATTCACGCTGCGCGACAAACTGGGCAAACCGGTCAGAACGCTGCTGACGACTGACAGTCAGTTTGCAGTTGAACGCCTGGCGCGCGGGCCTTATGCGATCTGGGTGCGCGCCATCAGCCGCGACCTGGTTTATTCAGAACCGCTGAAGGTTCGCTTTCGCATTCCGAACGCGCCGTTCCCGCGCACGCAGGTGATTCTGGCCACGCTGCTGATGGTCGCGCTCGGCGCTGCCGGATACGCTTTTATTCAGAATCGCCGCATTGCCCGCGCCAATCGGCAGCTTGAAGAAACCAACACTGAGTTGCAGGAAACGCGGCTGCGCCTGGCGAATGAAACCGAAACCGAACGCAGCCGCATTGCCCGCGATCTGCACGATCAGACGCTGGCCGATCTGCGTCACCTGCTGGTGCTGACCGATCAGCTTGAAAAAGGCGGTGCTGCGTCAGGCGCAACGCTGCCGACCCCGGCCACGCTGCGGCGCGAAATCGAAAGCATCTCCAGCGAGATTCGTCACATCTGCGAAGACCTCAGCCCCTCGGTGCTTGAAAACATCGGCTTTCTGCCCGCGCTCGAATGGGCCTTGAGCGATGCCGTCGCGCACCTGCCCGCCGAAGAGAAATTTACCTGGGAATTTATTTGTGAAGGCGACCTTGAAGACCGCCTGGCGCTGAGCGAAATCGAACGCATTCAGCTTTATCGCATTGTTCAGGAAGCCATCAATAACATCTGCCGTCACGCGCGGGCCAGGCAGGTCAGAATGAGCGTCAGAGCCGAAGCCACTGACGCTCACACTCGCCGCGACCTGGTGATTGAAATCACTGATGACGGCACCGGTTTTGACGGCCAGCCGCATTCAGCCACCGGGCACGGCATCCTCAACATTCGTTCCCGCGCCAACCTGATCGGCGCTCAGGTGGCGTGGCAGAACATCAGCCGGAACGGCACGAGCGGCTGCCGGTTTGAAGCCCGCAAGGCGGCGTGCGTGAAGTGAGGCGCAGGCAGAAAATTCAGACAGAATTGATGCGCTTGACAGCACGAGCCGGGAATCACATTTCAGGCTGTGCCGGGCGACAGAAAAGGCATTTCAAACGCAAAGACTCAAAGCCGCAAAGATGGTTTCGGGCAGCCTGTTCCGGCTTTGTGTTCCTAGTTTCCTGGCGTTTGAAATGACCTTGAATTTATCTGATTCGACAGGCCGCCAGCCTGTCGAACAATTCGGGCAGAGAATGAAACAGGCGGGATTCAATTGCTTGAATCCCGCCTGTTGTTCTGGTGTTATGGTGACGGCTTATAACTCCTCGCCGTATTTTTTGAGATGCTCCTGTTTGGCGCTGCTGATCCAGTCTTCGCGGCGGATGCGACCGTGAAAGTGTTCAAGCTGCGAGTCAATCCGGTCAATATCCTCTTCCGTCCAGAGCGCGACATCACGGAACCAGTAAATGCCCAGGTTATTGAGCATTTTTTCGAGTACCGGGCCGACTCCGTAAATCAGCTTGAGGTCATCCACCTGACCGTCACCGCCTCTGGTGCGGCGGCGGCTGGCGGGTGTCGTGTCGGCTGGCGGTTCGGGCTGCGCCGGTTCGATGTGAAATCTGACGGCATCGGCTGAGACGGTAGCTGATGATTCAGGCGCAGAAAAGACCGGAACCATGTTGCCGCTGGACAGAAGCTGATGGCGGGGCTGCGCGGTTTCGGCGGGACTCTGACGAGCCATCAGTTCCAGCTCGGTAATGCGCTGACGCAGCCGCCCAAGCTCCTGTTCATGGCTGCTGATTCTGGCGTCGCGGTCGCGCACTTCGGCTTCCAGCGGTTCAAGAACGCTGAGCCTTTTTTTCAGTGCGGCGATTTCGCTGTCCTTTTCTGCTGAAGTCGTGCGGTAGCGCGCTTCCCATTCCGTCAGGCGCGCGCCGAGCGGTTCGAGTTCGCTGATCCGGCGGCGCAGTTGTTCGATTTCGGCCTCTCTGTCGCGCAACCGGGCCTGCTGCTGCGCGGCGGTTTCGGCGGCCTGATTGCGGGCGGTTTCGGCAGCCTGGCGCTGCGTGCCTAATTCGTTGACGCGGATCAGCAGCGGTTCAAGTTCGGCCACGCGGGCACGCAGGGAATCGGCTTCCTGGCGACCTGCGTTGAGCGTGGAAGCAAGCTGAGATGACAACTGATCTGTCTGCTGCTGCCGGGCGCTGAGGTCGCTTTCAAGTTCGCCGATGCGCCAGCGCAGTCTGCCAATCTCGTCATCGCGCTGGTGCAGCGCATCTTCAGTGGATTTGAGCTGGCCGGAAACTTCGCTCAGGCGGGCAGGCAGCGGTTCCAGATTGCCGATCTGCTGGCGGGCCTGACTGAGTTCATCTTCTTTCCGGTGCAATGAAGCAACGCTGGTTTCGAGCTTCATTGCCAGTTCACTGGCTCGTTTGGCGGCATCGCTGCCGCTGGCTTCGAGTTCACTGATGCGGCGGTTGAGTTGTTCAATCTCAGACTCTTTTTCAAGGCGCGATGTTTCTGCCAGGTTGAATTTTGTCTCCCACTGGCTGAGCCTGGCTGGCAGCGGTTCAAGTGTGCGCAGGCGCGATTGCAGCGCGGCAAGTTCGGCGGCGCTGTGCTGCGCAGACTCCTGCGCGGCGCTGTGCTGTGCCTCAAGCGCAGCGCTCTTTTCCTGCGCGGCATTCAGTTGCGCCGTCAGTTCGGCGCTGGCAGCAGATGCTTCGGTGGCTGCCGCTTCCAGCGTGGCAATGCGCGCGGTCAGTTCACTGATCGCGTGTTCCCTGGTTTTCAGCGACTGTTCGGCTGATTCGTGCCGGGCCTTCAGCTCGCTGATTTCGCTTTCGCGGTCATTGAGAGCGGAACTGGTTGAATTGAACCGGCCCTGCAAATCCTCAAGCTGGAACATCAGCGGGGCGAATTCATTGATTCGCAGCCTGAGCTGACTGATTTCAGTGTCGCGCTCAGTGAGCGCATGCTGATGCTGTTCCTGACTGGCAGAGGCCTGGGCGTTCAGCGATTCAAGCTCGCCGAGGCGTGCCTGTAATGCGGCTGCCTGATCGGCGCTGTGTTGTGCGGCCTGCTGCGCGGCCCTGAGTTCTGCCTCAAGCGCGGCGCTCTTTTCCTGTGCAGCATTCAGTTGCGCCGTCAGTTCGGTTCTGGCGGCGCCTGTTTCGCTGCTGGCAGCTTCGAGCGTGGCAAGCTGTGCTTTCAGCCCGCTGATTTCCTGATCGCGGCTTTGCAGCGCCTCCTGATGCTGTGCGGCGGCGGCGCTGGCCTGAGCTTCGATACCGGTCAGGGCGCTGAGACTGGCTTTCAGTTTGCTGATCTGTTCGTCTTTCTCTCTGGCAGTAGTGGAGGCGAACTGATATTTGTGTTCTGTTTCTCTGAGTCTGGCGGCCAGGGCCTCGGTGTCGCCGATGCTTTTTCTCAGTTGCGCAATTTCGGCTTCCTTTTCCCTGACCTTCGCTTCGGTATCGCTGACGACAAACGTCAGGGGTTCAAGCTGTGCCAGGCGGTCGCGCAGGCCGGTCAGTTCGCTGCTGGCTCCGGCGAAATTCTGTTGCAGCGTGGCGTGTTCGGTTTCAAGCGCGGTCAGCGCCGCAAGCTTTGCTGCCAGTTCAGACTTTGTGTCGTCGGCTTCCTTTTGCAGCCCGATTCCGGCGTCGGCGCGAGTGCTGAGTTCGGCTCCGAGAGTTTCCAGCCGGGCTGTCTGTTCGTTGTAACGGGTCTGCAGGCTTTCGAGTTCACGGGTCTGACGGTCGTATTTCAGCGACCAGTCCCGTTCGAGATCACCCAGGCGGTTTGAGTCATCGGTAACGCGGCTGCGCCCGCGAAAGCGCCAGGCCCAGACGAAAATCCCGCCCAGTATTGCGGCTGCGATCAGGCAAAGTAATCTTTCCCAGTCCATAGCTGCTTGTCCTCCTTATTACTGCGGTTTGTTTTCAGTAGTTGTTTTCTGGTCACGAATGCGGAATTCGATGCGGCGATTACGCTGCTGGCCTTCCGGTGTGTTGTTGTCGGCAACCGGTTTCTGATCGCCGTAACCGACTGAGGTCATGCGGCTGGCGGCAATGCCCTTGCTGGCAAGCCAGGCTTTGACGGCAGTGGCGCGGGCCTGGCTGAGTTTGAGATTTCCGGCAGGATTGCCGCGATTATCGGTATGCCCGGCAACTTCAAAGGCCGTGTCGGGGTAGCGGCTGAAAATCTCAGCCACTTTCTCAAGAATTGCTGTCCCGCTGGCGCCCTGGCGAACGGTGGCCTGGCCGGTGTCGAATTCGATGATTTTACCGGCGAGTTCCTTATTGACGGCGGTCTGCGCTTCGAGCGCCGCACCGGAGAGGGCCGGGCCGGATGAAACAAACATCGCATCCTTCACCTGCCAGCCGCCGGGAGCGGCTTTGGTGACTTCGCTGACGATGCTGTTTCTGATTTCCTGACTGGCGGCCTGGCCGGACAGGGTAATGGTGCCGCTGCCATCAGTGGCAGTGATTTCAGCGCTGCCGTTCGGACGATCCTTCAGCCGGAGCAGCGGCAGCAGGCCGGGCAGCGAAGCCAGCCAGGCCGGTTTCGCCACGCCGCCCGAAACTTTGAGGTTGTCGGTGAAATTGCCTTCGCCATACAGTTCTCTGGCCCGCGTGACGATGGCGGTTCTGGTGGCTTCATCCGGCAGCGTGCCGTTGAGCGTGACTTTGCCGCCCGCGCTGCTGACATTGAATGCTGGCGGGGTCAGCGCCGCGACGGGGGGAGCCACGGCCACCTCAGCCGCCTGATGGCGTGTCAGGCAGAACCAGCAGAGTGCGGCAAACGCCAGTGCCGACAAAAGCATGATTGCTCGGTTGCTCATTGATTTTAGTCCTCCTTCTTTTGGGCTGTCGTCAATCAGGATCGGTCGTCAAAGGCGTGAACCTTCGGCGGCGAAATCCGGGATGGGAGATGAAACGAGACGGGCCGGGGGAAACGACTCACCCGCGCTCAAGAGAAAAACGGTGCGAGAGACTCCATGGGGGCAGGCAGTCTGCTTCCGCGCCTGAAATCCGAACTGATCGAAAATCAGTTCGGTTGCTGAGACAGAAAACTTACGGAAGAAATATTATGCGGCTGCCTGAATTGTTGCCGCACACCGCGCGGACAGAACTGATGAAGATGTTCTGCCGCTGTCATGATTGCGAATCTGACCTGTGACGGAATCGGGGGGAAGAACGGAAGCGATTTTAGGAGCGTCAGTCAGACGTGTCAATGCGGGCGCTGCAAGAGTCTGCCGTTCTGATTCGGCGTTTTTCCCAATGGCGGTTGCGGAAAGTCGCTGCAAACAGCCCGGCAGCGACTGTGATTGCTTTCACGGCTGGAACTTCACCCTGACGAAACGAGCCTGACGCCAATCGCCATTGCGCCAGTCAGCAGCAGTTTCAACCAGAGCTTCCGTTTTGCCTGCGGATCGCCGAGTTGTGGCGCGATCAGGCATAGACCGAATGAAAGCAGAAAGGTGTATGCAGGCTGAGTTGTGGCAATGGCTTCGGTCAGTGACGGATCACCGCGACTGAGCGCCTGATGCCGTGTATAAATTGCGAGCAGATTGACGACTTCAATTCCGAGCAGCATGGTGATGGCGGGTTTCAGCACTGCCAGGTTACTTATGAATATTCGTCTGATGTCAGGCGCCACCAGGGGCAATGCTCCACTGAGTACAATGCCTGTCGTAATCAGCAGGAAGCCTTCCAGCACAGGTATATGATCAAAAACCTGTTTTTCAAGCAGCACTCCGGCGGAGTAAAACAGGCAGACCACGAGCATCAGAAAGAATGACCGCCAGCGCGCTTCAAGGTTGGTATCAGCCAGACACATCCAGACCGCTGCCACGATATTCACAGCGATACCCGCATACGTCCACCAGCCGAAGGCCTGGTTGAAGAGCAGATAACTGACCACTGGCAGAATGACCGGCACGAGATTGATGTAAGCGGCGACTATGCCCGCTTCGCTGTACGAGAGCGCCTGAAAGTAGAGCGCCTGTGATAACTGCGTCAGTACCCCGGCCAGCAGGGCCAGTGCCGTAATCTTCCATCCCGGCGGATGCCATCCAGCTACAGCGAGCGGCGCAATCAGGAAGACCATGGCTGAAGCCAGTGAACTGGTGATTGCCCCCATCCACGGACGCTCGAAGACCCTTTCCACGCAGTAAGAATCAACCACGCAGACGATAGCAAAGAGTAGTGGACAGAGCAGCGCGAAAAGAAGCCACATATGGAATTCAGGAAAAAATAGCTGCCAATGAACACGAATGGACAAGACCGGATGTGTCTCACAGCAGGCTGCAATTCGCTTGAGCCAGTGCAAACAGCGGTACAGTACCGGGAGCGTGAGCGACCGGATGCCTGGCGAGCGGCCCCCGACAGGAGCACCGGTCGCTCACGCTCCCGGTACTGTACCGCTCATCGGATCTGTTGCCATAAAGCACTTGTTCGCGTGCGACTGACGACAAGGCAAGAAGCTCAGCGGGGCTGAGAGCGAGATCAAATCCGGGATGAAACTGCCAGATACGTGTGCGCATGGGAATAAATTGATGCGCAATGAGACCAAAACCGTGAATTTGACCTGGCCCTTTCCCTGCGTTGACGAGTAACAGGATATTTATCCCTGGCGGAGTAAAAGTGCCAAATATATATTCATAACAGGAATCTTCAGATTTGCTCTGCCTCAGACGCTGTAGATGTAGCCTGTATCTGATCAATCTTTCGTTCGATGTAGGGCTGAAAGTATCCCCTGTAACGTTGCTGCAACTCCGGCAGTTTCCAGTCTTCACCAGTCACGCGCCCGCGACAATTGGAGGTTCCACACAGACAATCCATATCGCCGAAACCTGTAGTCAGGCAGGTCGCATAATCAAAAGTTACCTCCTCGCCAGCAGCTATGTCGCGCATGGCGACCAGTTCAATGTGTCCGTTGAAACCGGCATTGGGGGCACAACTATGATTGAAGCAGTCAATCTCTCCGATTTCATCCGGGCTGATAAAGGCAAAAATCAGATCATCAGCGATCTGGTACGAATAATCCTGGCACACCTGCGGAAGCGTTTCGAAGAAGTCGAACGTCACCACATGGCCGCCGAAGACAACAATCAACTCCCCCTTTGCGACAGGCTCAGCGGCAAAGACACCCTTCCCATACCGCAGTGTTATGCCTGGTCGAATTTTCGGATTGACCCAGCTCATAAGTCTTCTCCGGCAAGGTTTTTGCAGGGGGGGGGAAGATAATGACTTATGAAATTCTTGAACCCGCCGCCAAAATGGTAAGAGATACTCACTGTCACGCGCTCACCCTTTGTAACCCTTCGTTCCTCAATCGGAATGGCAACCGGAGCGTTCAGCGTCAGAGTGTTCGCAAGGCTGATGTCCTGAGTCAGAAAGGTTCTGCCAGTCAGATAGATACTATTGATCAGGCCGGATTCTTCTGCTTCAAACTCCAGAATCCATGAGACTGCTTCCGTCGCCGGAATCGAGAAATCCACCAGGTTTATCAGGTGCGGACGGCTCAGGCATCTGACCTTCTGATTGTCAGAAAAGTCTTCCCAGATGTGTCTGACCATCTTCATTCTGAGACCATAAATCTCAAATTCGGTATACGCGAGCGTGGCATATGTTTCCTGACGGCAGGGGATGAAGACAGTTGATGAATTGACAACCTGTTGCCTGTGCAGATTGTTGATGGCCTGAATCTGAAATTCGTCAATCATTCCAGTAGTGAGCATCTCCATAATCACCACATCAAACGAAATGCCCGGCTCAAACCGGCAGGAGCGTGCATCGGCCTCAATTACCTGAATGACACTTTCATAGCCGTTGTTTCTGATATTTGCCCGTGCCACTTCCGCGATGTATCCATCAAGCTCAATCGCAATAACCTGACGTGCCCCGACTCTGGCGGCAAACAGCGCCAGCAGGCCGGAACCCGTACCCACATCAATTACTGTATGATGGGATTGTACGACGTTGTGAATAGCCTGATCGAAATGCTCGGAGCGGGTGTCGTCAGCCATACACTGTCCGACCAGGTCGAGCGAACTGAAAGCTGACTCTGTTAGTTGACGATTCTGACAGATGCCGTCAAGTACAAATTTATTCAGCATATACAATCCAGTTTCAGATGCGTCCAGGAGAGATGAGGAAAAAACAGCAAGTAAATTGTTTCCCTTCTGTTGGAGACTGGCTTTCCTGAAAGCAAACAATGACCAGAAATTCACTCTCAATACATGGTGCGTAAATCCTGCGCAAAACAGCTCACTCCAAATAAAAAAATCTGGAAGGCGGGACTGAACTGCGGTACCAGAAACGGGCAGTGGGCAATCACAGTGAAACAGCGTTTCTGAAGAGCCAGATGCCGGAGCTGCATTAAAAACATTCTGGAGCAATTTGTGGCGGATTGAGAATGCGATTGGCAACACAGTTGCCATCCTGCTGTTTCGCAGGTCTTCATTCCTCTCCCTGCTGTACCAATCCCGCCGGTTTCGATTTAGAATGCCTTCTTATTCAGGCCGCGTCTGCACGCTGGTGACGGCGCGGTGACTGCTCAACCACCAACCCCAATCGGAAGCTATGGCTCACAATCTTTTCAATTCACGGCAATCGTTCACATCTGGCGGCGGGCGCGCCGCACAGTTCTATTCACTTCCGCAGCTTGAAGCCGCTGGTGTCGGCGCGATTTCAAAACTGCCCGTCAGCATTCGCATCGTGCTGGAATCGGTGCTGCGCAATTACGACGGCAAAAAGATCCGCGAAGAGGACGTGCGCACGCTGGCTGGCTGGCAGCCGCAGGCCGAGCGCACGGCTGAAATTCCCTTTGTGGTGGCGCGCATTGTTTTGCAGGATTTCACGGGCGTGCCGCTGCTGGTTGATCTGGCCGCGATGCGTTCGACCGTTGACGCGCTCGGCAAAAATCCGAAGCTGATTGAACCGCTCGTGCCGGTTGATCTGATCGTTGATCATTCAGTACAGGTGGATTACGCCGGGACGAATGACGCGCTGCGGCTGAATATGGAGGTTGAATTCAAACGCAATTACCAGCGTTACCAGTTTCTGAAATGGGGCATGCAGGCGTTCGATACTTTCAAGGTCGTGCCGCCGGGCATCGGCATCATTCACCAGGTCAATCTGGAATATCTCGCCAAAGGCGTGCTGGAAAAAGACGGCGTCTGCTATCCCGATACGCTCGTCGGCACCGATTCGCACACGACGATGATCAATGGTCTGGGCATTGTCGGCTGGGGCGTCGGCGGCATCGAAGCCGAAGCCGGAATGCTCGGTCAGCCGGTTTACTTCCTCACTCCTGATGTCGTCGGCTTCAACCTGCACGGCTCACTGCGCGAAGGCGTGACGGCGACTGATCTGGTGCTGACCGCGACCGAAATGCTGCGCAAGGCAAAGGTCGTCGGCAAGTTTGTTGAATTCTTTGGCGAAGGCACCGCGTCGCTCTCCGCCGTTGACCGCGCGACGATTGCGAATATGGCGCCTGAATACGGCGCGACGATGGGTTTCTTCCCGATTGATGAAGAGACGTGCAACTACTTCAGAGCCACCGGGCGCAGCGAGGAGCAGGTTGAAACGATTCGCAATTACTTCAAAGCCCAGGGGCTGTTTGGCGTGCCGCAGAAGGGCGAAATCGAATACAGCCAGGTCGTCGAACTCAACCTGGCCGATGTCGTGCCGAGCGTGGCCGGGCCGAAACGCCCGCAGGATCGCATTGAACTCAGCAATCTCAGGAACAAATTCACTGAACTCTTCAGCAGGCCGATCAATGAAAGCGGCTACAACAAACCCGCCGAAGAACTGACGCATCGCGTTGCCGCGACCACAAGCGTGCGCGTCGAAGGCGGCGCGGCGGCAGCGCAGGCGGTTGAACTCGGTCACGGCGAGGTGCTGATTGCCGCGATCACTTCGTGCACGAATACCTCAAACCCCGGCGTGATGCTTGCTGCCGGACTCGTCGCCAAGAAGGCCGTTGAAAAAGGCCTCAGACCGAAAGCTTCAGTCAAGACTTCGCTCGGCCCCGGCTCGCGCGTTGTGACTGAATACCTCAGCAAAACAGGCCTGCAGCAGTACCTTGATCAGATCGGCTTCAATACGGTTGGCTATGGCTGCACGACCTGCATCGGCAATTCCGGCCCGCTCGATGCAGGCATCGAAGATGTCGTCGTCAAAAACGATCTTGTCGTGGCTTCAGTCCTGAGCGGCAACCGCAACTTTGAAGCGCGCGTGCATCCTTCGATCAAGGCCAACTTCCTGATGAGTCCGCCGCTCGTGGTGGCGTTTGCGCTTGCGGGCCGCGTCAACATTGATCTGACAAATGAACCCATCGGCGCGGGCAGCGACGGCTCGGACGTTTATCTGAAAGACATCTGGCCGACAACTGATGAAATCAAATCAGCGATGAGCACGGCGATGGATGCTGAAACCTACCGGCGGCTGTACAGCGATTTCACTTCTGAAAATCCGCTGTGGAATGAAATACCGGGCAGCGTCGGTGACGTTTATGCGTGGGATGAGGAATCAACCTACATTCAGCAGCCGCCGTTTTTTGAGAACTTCAGCCTCAGTGCCGGAGCCGCGAAGAACATCACGCAGGCGCGCGCGCTGGCGATCTTTGGCGATTCGGTCACGACCGATCACATTTCGCCCGCCGGTTCGATCAAGGCCACTTCGCCCGCCGGACTCTATTTGCAGGAGAAAGGCGTCGCGCCCGCTGATTTCAATTCGTATGGTTCGCGGCGCGGCAATGATCGCGTGATGACGCGCGGCACCTTTGCCAACGTGCGCATCAAGAATCTGATGGTGCCGGGCGTCGAAGGCGGCGTGACGAGGCTGCAGCCGGGCGGCGAGCAGTTGCCGATTTACGATGCGGCGATGAAATATCAGCAGTCAGGCACACCGCTGATCATCATCGCGGGGCAGGAATACGGCACCGGCAGTTCACGCGACTGGGCGGCGAAAGGCACGCGGCTGCTTGGCGTGCAGGCCGTGATTGCGCAGAGCTTCGAGCGCATTCACCGCAGCAACCTGGTCGGCATGGGCGTCCTGCCCCTGCAGTTCAGGGAAGGCACAACCGCGCAGACGCTCAATCTTGACGGCACTGAAGGCTTCGACATTACCGGGCTTGAAAGCGGCCTCCGTCCGCGCCTGGATGTGACGCTGGTCATTCATCGCACGAGCGGTGAACGCGAGGAAGTGCCGGTCACGTTGCGCATTGATACGCCGATTGAAGTTGATTACTACCTGCACGGCGGCATTCTGCCTTACGTGCTGCGGCAGTTGATTGCCACGGCCTGAGCAAAGCCTGTGGCGCAGGCTGATGACTCAGCCTGCGCCACAGCTTCAACAGAAATTTCTGAGTATGGGCGCGGCCTTAAAGATTCCGGCTGAAAAGACAGTGGCGAGTGTAAATGAATCGTCCGGCGAGGAGCGGTTTGTCCTGCGTAACGTCAGTTGGGAAACCTACGAAAGACTGATTGCCGACCTGCAGGATCAGAGCCACTTTCGCGTGTGTTATGACCACGGGACAATGGAAATTATGTCACCCTCGCTCAAACAGGAAATCTACAACCGCGCCATTTCAGACCTGATCAGAGTGATGACGCTGGATCTGAACATTGACATCATCAATGCCGGGTCAACGACTCTGAAGCTGAAAGGGAAGAAGCGCGGCGCGGAACCGGACACCTGTTTTTATGTTCGCAACGAAGCGCTGATGCATGGCAAAACCGAAGTTGATCTGAAGAACGATCCGCCGCCGGATGTCATTTTTGAAGTGGACATCACGAGCGGATCAGTCAACAAATCGCTGATCTATGCTGCCTTTGGCGTGCCGGAACTGTGGCGTTATGACGGAAAGAATTTCCGCATTTATCAACTGGAAGGACGCCGCTATGTGGAAGCCGGAAAAAGCCTCACTTTTCCCTGGCTGACTGCCGAATCGCTGGCGGATTTTATGCAGCGGACCAGAACCGAAGGCCAGTCAGCCGCGCTGCGCACCTTTCGTGACTCTTTGCGCCAGCAGCGCGGGCGACAGAAAAAATCCAGAAAATAATCGAGGCAGGAAAAGTCTCAGCAGCAAAACACGGATGAAACTGAGGCGACTGAGCGGGGCGGGTTGGATCTGCCCCAGGCTGTCGCTTCAGTTTCATCCGTGTTTCGTTTCTTACCTCACCAGGCTGACGTTGCCTGAAACCGATGACATCTTGAGCCGCCGCGAACCGCTGCCAAGCTGGCCGAAGGCTTTCTGACCCGGCCCGTATTCGGGTTTTTCGATCTGCAGCGGGAAGTCGGTTTTCAGCGATCCGCTCAGAACTGACATTTCAACGTTTGCATCAAGGTTTTCAGGCACTCTGACGCTGACGTTGCCGCTCGTCGAAGCGAATTCCATGCCGTCGCCGCCTTCAAGGCGCGTGATTTCAACTTTGACATCGCCGCTCGTTGATTTGGCGCTGACGGTTCCGGCGACGTTGCCGACTTCGACATCGCCGCTGACTGCCGAAGCGTCAACGCGGCCATTGACATTTCTGACGGTCACTTCGCCGCTCACCGATCTGGCGCGCAGCGTGCCGGTGACGTTTTCGACCCTGACCTCGCCGCTGACGCTGGAAATCGAATCGAACTGAAAGTTCATCGCGCGCGGCACGCGCACTTCAAATCTGACGCTCGCATCGCAGTTGCATCTTTCAGGATAATGCACGCCGACTTCGATGCGATTGCCGCCGCTGCGGTCTTCGATTTCAACACGGTCGCGGTCGCGGCCTTCCTTAATGCCGGTGACGGTGACGGCATTGCCCTCGTAACCAATCACGTCAACATTGCCGGAAACATTTCTGATGCTGATCTGACCGCCGGGACTGAGCTGATAGCTGCGCTGAAAGTCCTGCGCAAAAGCAGTGATGGTCGCGGCCAGGGTGAGCAGCGCGGAAAGGGCGAGCAGGCGAAACGAATGTCTGTTCATAAACGATGGATGTCCTTTCAGTTTTTTTGAGAACCCGTAATTGCTGTGACGCGGGGTGAGTGGCGACAGCAGGCGGAAGGTTTCAGGCTGAGACAGAAAAAAATCCGGCTGACCAGTGGTCAGGCGCTGGCGGGTGGCAGGGCATCCAGGACTTCGCGCACACGGCTGGTCAGCAATTCAGGCGTGAACGGTTTCTGCAACAGCTTGAGGCTGGCGGTTGACAGGCCGTGCAGGGTGATGCGGTCTTCGGTGTAACCGGACATAAAGAGCAGCTTCAGATTGGGGCGCGAACTTTTCAGATGCTCGGCCAGTTTGAGGCCGTTCATCTGCGGCATGACGACATCGCTCAGCAGCAGGTGAATGGGGCCGGCGTAACGCTGGCACAGTTCCAGCGCCTGCGGGCCGCTGCCTGCTTCGAGGACGTGATAACCGCTCAGGCGCAGCGTCTGGCTGACCAGATCGCGCACGATCTTTTCGTCTTCGACCAGCAGCACGGTTTCAGAACCGCCAGGCATTTCAGCCATCCTGGCCGCGATTTCGGGCGTTTCACCCGTCTCTTCAATCACCGGCAGGTAAATCGTGAATGACGCGCCCTGGCCCGGCGCGCTGCTGACGGTGATGTGGCCGCCGCTTTGTTCGATGATGCCGTAAACGGTTGAGAGGCCGAGGCCCGTGCCTTTGCCGGGTTCCCTGGTCGTAAAGAACGGCTCGAAGATGCGCGGCTGAATGGCCGGATCAATGCCGCAGCCGGTGTCGGTGACTCTGAGGCAGGCGTAACGAGCCTTTGGCGGCGCGCCATTCAATGCTTTCGTTTCGCTGTTGAAAGTTTCAATCGTCAGCGTGCCGCCCTGTGGCATGGCTTCGCGCGCATTCACGGCCAGGTTGATCAGCACCTGTTCAATCTGCCCCGGATCAGCTCTGACCTTGTGCAGTCCGGGCGTCGGGCGCGTCAGCAGTTCAATGTCTTCACCGATCAGACGGCGCAGCATCTGATTGACGCCCGTAATGACTTCGTTGAGATCAAGCACCTGTGGTTGCAGAATCTGTTTGCGGCTGAAGGCGAGTAACTGCCGCGTCAGCGAAGCGGCTCTTTCACTGGCCGCATAAATTTCTTCAAGGTCGTGCCGGAACGGACTCCGTTCGCCGGTTTGTTGCAGCAGCAGGCGGCTGTAGCCGGTGATGGCCGTCAGCAGATTATTGAAGTCGTGCGCGATGCCTCCGGCCAGCCTGCCGACGGCTTCCATCTTTTGTGACTGGCGCAGGCGTTCTTCACTTTCGCGCAGGGCGGCTTCGGCCTGTTTGCGTGCGGTGATGTCCTGGCAGAGGCCGACAAGTCTGACCGGCTGGCCCTGCTGATCGAAATGAACTGCGCCTCTGGTTACCAGCGTGCGATGAGTTCCGTCAGGGCGAACAATGCGTTCCTCCATTTCAAAGGGCTTTCGTCCTGCCAGCGCCGCCTGCACAAGCTGCCGGATGGCGGGCTGGTCGTCCGGGTGCAGGCAGGCCAGAAAGTTTTCAAGGGTTGGTTTGAACTGCTCCGGCTGTCGGCCATAAATCCGGTACATTTCATCTGACCAGGTGACGCGATTGGTGGCGATGTCCCATTCAAAGCTGCCCGCGTGCGCCAGCGCCTCAGCCCCGGCCAGCATCTCCTGATTGCGTTTCAATTCGGCTTCGGCCTGTTTGCGCTGGCTGATGTCCTGCACGATGGAGACGAAGTATTTGGGCTGCCCGGCGCCGTCGCGCACCAGCGCCACCGTCAGATTGGCCCAGACGAGCGAACCATCCTTGCGGATGTATCGCTTTTCCATCGAATAGGTCTGAACCTCTCCGGCCAGAATCCGGCGAATCTGCCTCAGATTGTGCTCAAGGTCTTCGGGCCAGGTCAGCTCCTGAAACGTGTGCGCCAGCAATTCGGCGTGCGCATAACCGAGAATTTCACACAGCTTCTGATTGACCAGCAGGAATCTGCCATCCAGGCCGACGTGCGCAATGCCGACCGCCGCCTGCTCGAACGTCGCGCGAAAGCGTTCCTCACTTTCACTCAGCGCATTCTCGAATCGTCGGCGTTCAATCAGCACACGGGTAATGAGACAGACGCAGGCGTGGTCGTCGTATTTCAGGTAGCTGGCCGTCAGTTCGACCGGAATCGGTTGTCCGTCTCTGGTGCAATAGACCGCTTCGACCGTCAGGGGCTGCTGCCTGATCTGTTCCCACTGCTGCGCCCACTTCGCTGCCGAACAGGCCGGATCAATTTCAGGCAGCGTCATTGACAGCAGTTCCTCGCGCGACCAGCCCAGCAGGCGGCAGGCGGCATCATTCACATAAGCAATGCGCGCATCAGGAAGCAGAAAGAGAATCGCATCGCCACACTGATCGAGCAGATCCCGTGCCAGCCGGGAAAAGTCTTCCTGTGAAATAAGCGACAGGTGGTTTCGCATAACAGTCGGCAATGATCTGTTGCAGAGCGAATAAAAGCATCAGGGGGAGTGAATGGTCACAGCGCCCTGTCTGCCGGTCAGCGGGCCGGAGCAGGTGGTTGTGGTAACTGTCCATCAGCGCATGCGTCAGGCATTCTAACCTGGAAGGTGGCGCAACGCTCATGACGCGATGATTTTTCAGCTTCCGGCAGCGGCTTCGGGCCAGGTTCCCTCAAGCCTGTTCAGGCGTTCATCAAGATCAGCCAGATGATAAGTGCCGCGTGAAGGTGAAACGGCGAAACCTTCCGCCACCAGCGCCCGGTTGCCCAGACCTGCTTCGGGCCGCGACAGACCCGTGACTCTGGCCAGTTCGCCCGGCACCGTCAGCCCCGCGCCTTCCAGAAAGCAGCGCGCAATTTCACGCCGCGCCTCACTCACCGGCTGCGTTTTGAGCTGCCCGGCAAAACGCGCTTCAGCGAGCGTCCAGATGTAGGTGAATTTCGGCACGTAAACCACTTCGCCCGGAATCACGATCATCGCCGCCTGCAATTCATCCAGCGCCTGATTGAAGACCTTGCGATCAGCGATGCCTGCTTCCTGGCGCAGATCGCCTGAAGCCATCTCCCATTCCTTGCGCAGCACTTTCAGAATGGCCTGCGCAGGCTTGCTCAGACGGTTTTTCTCCTGACGGCGGCTGACGCCCCGGACAGCAAAGAACGGCGCAACCATGCGCGGAGCCAGAAACATTGCGCGGCCCCGCGCCAGTTTGCCGTAATAAACGCGCCCGCGCTGCACGAGTTCATCCTTCAGCACCCAGGCGGCTGAGGCTTCCGGGTCTTTCTGCACGTTGCGCGGCATCACCGCATCGCGTCGCCCGCACACCGCGACGTAAAGCGAAGGGCCGGGCTGTCGCGCATCGGTGAGCGTCGCGCAGAAGCCGACGCGCTCAATAAAGGCTTCGGCCTGCTGCACGGTTTCGACGCGCTGCGTCGGATCGCGCTGCCAGGTGTGGTCACGGTAATTTTCAATTTCAGGCGGCAGTTTTTCCGGCATGATCGTTGAGGTGACTATCGCATTTTTTCCTGATTCGTTTGAGCCAGCAGACGACGTGCCGGGAATTTTCATCACTTGTTGCAGAAAAGACAAGGACGCCTTAGATTCACCGGCTATGAACGAACGAAGGATTCAGCGCATTGACGCGCAACTGCTTGACGAACTGCTCTGCAAAGCGGCTGATTCACCGCGCCGCCGGACGATTCTGCGTCTGCACTCAGGCGACCACGAACATTGCCACCGCATGCTCAATGCACTGAAGTCGGGAACTTACGTGCGCCCGCACCGGCACATGAACGAACACAACAGCGAAGGTTTCATTGTGCTGCGTGGTCGCCTGGCGCTGCTGATCTTTGATGAAGCGGGAAGCGTAATCGAATCTGAAAGCTGCATCCTCGATGCGACAGCCGGACAGTTCGGCATGGATATTGCCCCGCACATCTGGCACACGCTGGTCGCGCTCGAAGACACGGTGATTTACGAAGTCAAAGGCCACCCGTCAGGCGGTTATGTCGAAGAGTCCGCCAAAAACTTCGCGCCCTGGTCGCCTGCTGAAGGCAGCGCGGAAGCCGACGCTTACCTGAACATACTTGAGCAGATCGCCCGCCGTTTGCAGGATGAACAATCAGCCTGAATCAGGGACTTGTTCTGAACAACCCTGACACTTATCACCTGTCAGTCCCGTAAGGAGCGCAATTCAATCTGTGCAAGGGGCAGACAATCCGCGAACCACAATTCTTTATGCCTGTCAGTGTAATCGCCGACGCCACAAGCTGGGCGTGACAATCCGCGAACCATAATTCTTTATGCCCCGACAGGGGCGGGATTCAATAGCCGGGGGTGCTTCACCCCCGGTACGTGATGAACAAAACCGGCCAGCCCTGAAAGGGCGTCAGTAATTCAACGTACATAATCATTATCTGGCGCCCTTTCAGGGCTGCTCTCTATGGTTAACGCGTTTCCGGGGGTGAAGCACCCCCGGCTATTGAATCCCGCCCCTGTCGGGGCTGTGTCAGTGAACCGACCCCGACAGAATGCTGAACTCTCCCGGTCGCTGCTGCCGCCTGTCAGGGCTGCGTGATTGAGCTGCGGAGCATCAGCCAAACCAGAGCCACCCCTGTAGTAACGAATTCATTCGTTCTGCTTCTGAAGCTGCAAAGATTGAAAAGCAACGAATGAATTCGTTACTACGGGGGGGCGCCTTGATTTCTTTCAGCAGCGTGATGCCGCATTTCATCTCTCTGTGTACAGGCCTGCATAACATTTCAAATTCGGAATTTCATATCCGATATGAAAGCGCGCTGTGATTGCTGACGGCGCGTTTTCGCCTGCCTTCAATAAACCTGCCTTCATCAGTCACTTGAATCATTCGCTCCTGAATGGCACGACCGTTGCGCTTTGCATCAGCGATCTGCGGCAGTGGTGTTTTATTCCTTCCATCTGGCGACCAGACAGGCGGCGCACAGGCTGTCTGACACCGCTGCCGTATCCTGATTTTTGCAGCTTCACTTCAGGAGGCGAAATGGCACACTACAGAACATTGTGGCAGAGCCTGCTGACAGCGGCGTTCGTGAGCTTCGCTGCTGTTGCAGCGTTCGGGCAGAGCAGCATCGTGTCGGGCACGATCACCGATCCGCAGGGCAATGTCGTGGCGGGCGCGACCGTGACGATTACCAACAAGGCGACGGGCGCAGGCCGCACGGTCACGACGACTGCTGACGGCGCTTATCAGTTGCCGCAGATTGCGCCGGGCAGTTATCGCGTGCGCGTCGAAGCGCCGGGCTTTACGCCGGTCGTGAATGAAAATGTGCAGGTGCTGGTCAGCACGCCGCTGACGCTGAATCTGGCTTTCACTCAGATCGGCGGAGTCGAGGCGACCATTACCGTCAGCGGCGGCGAAACCGCGATCAATACGACTGATGCGACGATTGGCAACAGCTTCAATTCAACCAAAGTCGTTGAACTTCCGCTCAATGCGCGCAACGTGCCTGACCTGCTTTCGCTGCAGACCGGAGTGACGCCCGCCACCGGCGCAACGCTCGATCAGGAACGCGGTGGCCACGTCAACGGAGCGCGTTCGGATCAGTCGAATGTCACGCTTGACGGCGTGGATGTGAACGAACAGCAGGGCGGCGCGGCCTTTTTCAGTGTGCTGCGCCTGACGCCGGATTCATTGCAGGAGTTTCGCGTCACGACCACCAACCCGAATGCCGATCAGGGCCGTTCATCGGGCGCACAGGTCGCGCTCGTGACCAAATCAGGAACGAATCAGTTTCACGGTTCGCTGTATGAATATCACCGCAACACCGTGACCTCGGCCAATGACTGGTTCAATAACAAGGATGGCGTGGCGCGGCCTGCGCTGATTCGCAACAACTTTGGCGGTTCAATCGGCGGGCCGATCAGGAAGGACAGGTATTTCTTCTTCTTCAACTACGAAGGCTTCCGCGAAGCCAAAAGTCAGAACGTCGTGCAGGAAGTTCCGCTGCCGACGCTCGGACAGGGCATCGTGCGCTATTTCTCTGCCGATGGTTCGAGCGACCCGACGTGTCCGGCGGGAGCTCCGGCGGGCGTGCGCTGTCTGACGCGGGCGCAGATCAGCCAGTATTATCTGGCCGCGAATGGCGTTGATCCGGGCACGAACTCAGCCGCGCTGGCAGTGCTGGCCGATGCGGCGCGACGTTACCCGGCCAACAGCACTTCGCTCGGTGACGGCCTCAACACTGCCGGTTTTCGTTTCAATGCGTCGGCTCCGGTGCGGCAGAACACTTTCATTGCGCGCTTTGATGCAAACCTTTCAAGCCGTCAGACAGCCTTTGCGCGGCTCAATTACCAGAACGATGTGGCCGTCGGCGCGCAGTGGCTGCCTGACACTCCGGCGCGGCGTTTGTGGGCGCAGCCGAAAGGCCTGGCGCTCGGTCACAGCCTGACGTTCACCAATACCCTGGTCAATAATTTTCGCTATGGCCTGACCCGCGATGCCTTCACCATCGGCGGCGATTCCGATCAGAACGAAATTCTGTTCCGGTTCATCTTCGAGCCGTTCGATTTCTCGCGCACTGAAAGCCGCACGACGCCGGTGCACAACTTCACCGATGACGTGGCGTGGACGCGCGGCGCGCATTCGATGCAGTTCGGCACGAACGTCCGGCTGGTGACGAACAACCGGCTGGCCTTTACGGCGGCTTTCGATTCGGCCATCACCAATCCGTCTTATTACGACGCTTCGGGCGCGGTGGTGCTGTTTGATGAGGCGAATGCCAACCCGATCTTTCCGAATGTTTCAGCGCGTTCTGAAACTGATCTGCGCGATGCGCTGACGGCGGTGATCGGGCGTTTTTCGCAATACAGCGCACTGCTCAGTTACAACCGCGATGGCTCGGTCAACCCGGTCGGCACAGGCATCGGGCGCAGCTTCAAGACGCAGGAGTATGATTTTTACAGCCAGGACACCTGGCGCATGCGGCACAACCTGACGCTGACTTACGGCGTGCGCTGGTCAACTTCGACGCCGGTTTATGAAGCCAGCGGTTTGCAGGTCAAGCCGACCATCAGCCTGTCTGACTTCTTCAATAACCGCGTCAGAAGCGCCGAACGCGGCGTGCCGTACAACGATCCGATCAAAGTTGATCTGGCAGGACGGGCGAATAACCGCAGCGGCTATTACGCGCAGGACTGGAACAATTTTGCTCCCGTCGTCGCTGCCGCGTGGACGCCGAACTTTCAGAACGGCCTGCTCAAAACGATCTTTGGCGAAAACAAAACGACGCTGCGTGGCGGCTTTCGCATGAACTATGACCGCATCGGCAGCGCGCTGGCGGTGGCCTTTGATCTGAACGCGACGCTCGGATTTACAGCGAGCAGCCAGGTTTCGGCCAACACCTACAACGTCGGTTCGCGCCTCGCGCCTGCCTTTACGGGCCTGGGGCAGAACGTGCGTTCGCTGCCGGGATTGAGCATTGATCCGAAACTCAGCTTTCCGCTGCAGGTTCCTTCCGATCAGGCGCAGCGCATTGAGCAGTCACTTGATGACCGGCTGACGACGCCTTACAGCTACAGTTTCAATTTCTCAATCGGGCGCGATCTGGGGCGGGGCTATTCGTTCGAGGCGAGCTATGTCGGGCGGCTGGGGCGCAACCTGCTCGTGTCGCGCGACGTGGCGCATCTCAACAATCTGCGCGATCCGAAGTCAGGAGCCGACTGGTACACGGCCATCCGGCAGTTGATTGATCTGCGCTACAGGGATGCGCCGGTTGGTTTGGTGCAAAAGATTCCGTACTTTGAAAACCTGTTTCCCCTCGCGCCTGGCGCTTTCGGTTATGACGGGCTGACCGCGACACAGACGATCTATTCGCTGATTGCGAAGCGGTCGGTCGGCGGCGAAGACCTGACCGATTACACTTACCTGCAATCGCTGCTCGATGACGGGCTGGGTTACGGTAACAACCTGTTCTTTCATCCGCAGTATGCGACGTTTGCGGCTTACACGACGGCGGGAACGTCCGATTATCACGCGGCACAGTTCACGCTGCGCAAACGGTTCAGCCAGAATTTGTATTTTGATTTCAACTACACGCTCAGCCATTCGCTCGACATCACTTCAGGTGCCGAGTTTGCCGAGCCGACCGACAACGGTTATCTGGCCGGAGGTTCGGTCTTTGCGATCAATCCGCTGAATCTGAAATTGCAGCGGGCCAATTCTGATTTTGACGTGCGGCATCTGATCAATGCGAATTTCGGTTATGACCTGCCATTTGGTCGTGGCCGCGCATTTTTCAGCGGCGCGTCAAAGTGGGCCGATGCGATTTTCGGCGGCTGGAAGGTGACGGGTATCTTTCGCTGGAATTCAGGGCTGCCGTCAGATCAGCCTTACGATGACGGGCGCTGGGCGACGAACTGGAACGTGCAGTCAAACGGCGTGGCGATCAGACCCCTTGAAGCGTCACCGACACGCACGGGCGATCCGAATCTGTTCAGCGATCCGGTGGCGGCCTATCGCAGCTATCGCAATCCGTATCCGGGCGAAGTCGGAGACCGGAACGTGCTGCGCCTGCCGGGCTTCGTGCAGTTCGACAGCGGCGTGATGAAATCGTTCAGCCTGCCGTGGGAAGGCCGCCGCGTCGTGTTCCGCTGGGACACCTTCAACCTGACCAACACACAGCATTTCACGGGCGTCATTTCAGACAACCGCCGCCTCGGCAAAGACCCGTTCCTGAACGGCACGCCGTCAGCCGATTTCGGCAAATTCACCCGCATTCAGGGCACGCCGCGCGTGATGCAGTTCGCATTGCGAATCGAGTTCTGAAAGGTTATCGAGCCACGAATGTTCACGAATCAGGCTGAGTGAGGAGAGAGGGTTGTTCACCGCAAAGAAGCACAGAGCGCAAAGAACAGGCCGGACTTTTCAGGCTTGTTCTTTGCGCTCCCCACACTGGAATTTCGCAGGCAACAGAGCGCACCCCCGTAGTAACGAATTCATTCGTTTGCTTTCAAGTTGCGCCGATCCAAGGCAAAACGAATGAATTCGTTACTACGGGGGTGCGCTCTGTTTCTTCCGGGGCGGCTTGGCTGGGCCGTATTGTCCTGCCGCGTGTTTCGATTTATTCCCGGCTGTTTACTGAAGCAGCGATGAGGTCGCGGCCTGGAAAGCTGACTGGTCGCTTTTCAAATCTCTGATGGCTTTGAGCAGGTTCAGCCCGGCTTCCCAGCTTAGCTGTGCGCCGTCGAAATCGCAGCGGCTGAGCGCGGTCAGACTGTCGGGCAGTTTCACGCGGCGGTCGCAAAGCAGCAGCACGCGGCGGCTGTAGAGCACACAGGCCGCGCTGATTTCAAACAGCACCTGCGAGCGCGGAATGAGACTGCCGGATTCACTGGTCGCGCTGTCGCTTTCGCTGATGATGATGATGGCCGCATCGGCGCTGCGCATTGTGGCTGAGAGCGATTCGCTGATCGGCACTCCGGCGGTTTCTGAGCGCGTGGTGAGCAGGCATTCCTGTTCTGCGAGTTCGAGCGAAAGCCTGACCTGGCTGCTGATTTCTGACGGGGCAGGCTGAATGACGAGGACGCGCAGCGCAGCGTCAGAGGGCAGCAACGCCAGGCTGGCTGCTTCTGTTTTTGATGCTGCCTGCCGAAGCTGCGTGAGCGACTCTCTGGCAGTGATTTCAGCATCGGCTGAAAGGCAGTTGAGCAGTTCCTCGTGATCCACGCGCAGGCGGGCCGGCTGGCCGCGCTTGCCGATGGTCAGCGTGCCAAGCTCTGCCGCGTGGCAGAGGTGAAAGAAGCTGAGGACGTTTCCTTTGATGACCTGTTCGTTGTTTTTGTCAGCAGCTTCGGCAAAATGTTTCTGCCAGTAACCGGCAACATCGCCGTGCGTCACCAGGTCGCTGCCGCTGTCGCTGATCCACTCAAGCGTCTGCCGGTAAAGTTCGTCGCGGCCCAGAACGGCGCGAAAGGCCTGTGTGTCGGGTTGCAGCCATTCGGCAATCACCTGGCCGAACTGACTCAGCTTCAGCCGGTCACGATCACGCGTGATCAGGCCCCACGCTTCATAAGCGGCAATCTTGCGCGGGTCGAGCGTCTGACGGCGGCTGATTTCCATCGCTTCGACAATGCCGACTCCGTCGGGCCGCCGTCGCAGAAACTTGACGATTTCGCGCAGGTCGCTGGCCGTCGCCAGCAGCGGCGTGGTGACCGGCGACGAAGCGGGCGCAGTTGAACGCAGCTTCAGTTCGGCCCTGACCGGCGCAAAGGCGAGATGGCCACTGACCGGAACTCCGGGGTGAAGATGCGGAACGGGAATGAGTCTGCGGCTGATGCTGTCCTGTGCTTTCATATAGGTGATCGAAAAACTGGAAACCGATTCAGAAAAATTGACTGCCTGTGCCGACTAATCAGCATTTGCGCGCTGCGCTTCACAGGCTGTGAATGCAAAGCTGCACGGGTCAATATGCAATTCGTTCGCCACGCCGCGCTGTGGCTGTCGTGTGCGTGGTCATTGCTTCACGTTGAAGCGGCCTGTGCGGGTGAATTGAATTTAAGTGAATGTCTGAAGGGCTGAAGTGATGAGCAGCGGTAGATACGAATTTCTGGATATTTATGCGAAAGACTGAACGGAGAAATCAGAATGGAACGCGGATTGGACGGATGCGGCGGATCAGAGCGGATCAGATCGGCGCTGATCCGCCGCATCCGTTTCATCCGTGTTCTATTCCTGCCTGAGTGTTGAAGCCGGGCAGAGAGGTTCGAGGACGCATTCGGCGCACTGCGGTTTGAGCGCCCTGCAGACCTGGCGACCGTGCGTAATCAGCAGGTGAGGGAAGTCTGTCCAGTCCTTTTTCGGCACAAGGTTATTCAACTCGCGTTCGATCTTTTCAGGATTCGTTTCAGTCGTCAGGCCCAGGCGCTGCGACAGGCGCGAAACGTGAGTGTCAACCACCACGCCGTCAGGTTTGCCGAACGAATTGCCGAGCACGACATTGGCCGTCTTGCGGGCGACGCCGGGCAGCAGCAGCAATTCATCAATCGTCTGCGGCACCTCGTCATTGAATCGTTCGTGAATCATCCGCGCCGTGCCCTGCACCGACTTCGCCTTGTTGCGAAAGAATCCGGTCGAGCGAATGTCCTGCTCGATTTCAGACTGCGGAACCTTCAGGTAATCAGCCGGGCAGCGATATTTGCGAAACAGTTCAGCCGTGACGATGTTGACCCGCTCATCGGTGCATTGCGCCGAAAGGATGGTCGCAATCAGCAGCTCAAACGGGCTGCTGTGATTGAGCGCGCAGTGCGCGTCAGGATAAATCCGCCGCAGACGGCGAATGATTTCGCGCGTCTTCTTTTTCAGGTCTTCAGTCTGAGTCATTGCAGAGCAGAGAGAACGCGGAAGACGCGGAATAAACAGAACACGCGAAATGGCACTTCAGAAATAAAGCTGAAACTTTCAGGCAGGGATTCTGTTCAGCGTGTTCAGTTTTTTTCCGCGTCTTCCGCGATTTCTTAAATGTCGCACAACTTCACAGCCTGGCGCAGCGAAGTCAGCGGGTCGCGGGTCGGCACGAATTCGTGCGCCATAAAGCCCGTGTAGCCGGTTTCGGCAATGGCGCGGGCGATGGCGGCGTAATTGAGTTCCTGCGTGTCGTCAATTTCGTGACGACCCGGATTGCCGCCTGTGTGGTAATGGCCGATCCACTGATGGTAGTTTTTGATGAAGCGGATGATGTCGCCTTCCATGATCTGAACGTGATAAATGTCAAAGAGGATTTTGAAGTTCGGTGAGTTGATCCGCTTTGCCACTTCGACGCCGTAATTCATGTGGTCGAACTGATAATCCTTGTGATCCACCTTCGAGTTGAGATACTCGAAATGCAGCGTCACGCCGAGTTTTTCTGCCGCCGGAACCACGCGTTTGAAAAAGGTCACGCAGTTGCTGATGCCTTCCTCTTCGCTGATGCCGCGCCGGTTGCCTGAAAAGCAGATGATGTTCTTCCAGCCTTCCTTAGCAACAAGCGGAGCGGTTTCGAGAAACTGCTTTTCGACCTTGTCGTGCGAATCCAGATGATTGACGCCTTCGGTCAGCGAACCGCAGCCGTAATTCATCGTGCTGATAAGGCCGTATTTTTTCAGAATCGGCCAGTCAGCCGGAGCGACCAGATCAATGCCGACGAGTCCCATTTCAGCGACGGCTTTGGCAAAATCCTCCATCGGAATTTTGTTTTTGCCTGAGTCGTAACACCAGCGGCAGACCGATTGTCTGATGCGGCCTTTGGTGACGACTTTCTGCGGCGCAGCGAGCAGCGCGGCTGAAGCGCGCGCAAGGCCGTTGGACGTAAGCAGCGCGGCTCCGGCTGCCGCTGAAGTCATTTTGAGCAGAGAACGGCGGGAAAGCTTCTCCTGATCGTAAATCATTCGTGAATCCTCCGAACTGAAGATGTGGAATCAATACCAGTTGCAGGCATCAGCGCCCGCAATGTAAGTCTTCAATGCAGAACCGTCAACACCTGCGCACGGCGAACGTGAGCTTTTCGTCGAACCCGCGTGCTAAACTGCCGCGACGATGACGAACGCTGGCGCAACCTTCTCGTCGGTAACCAATGAACAGCATATGAAATTACTGATCACAGGCGCGACCGGACTGGTAGGCAGGGCACTGTGCCGGTCGCTCAAAAATGACGGGCATTCAGTCGCGGCCCTGTCGCGCACGCCTGACCCGGCGCGGGTGCCGCAGGCTGACGCCGTTTTTGCGTGGCAGCCCGAAGCCGGAATGCCGCCCGCCGCAGCCTTTGAAGGAGTGGACGGCGTGATTCACCTGGCCGGTGAGTCAGTCGCTGCGCGCCGCTGGAATGACGAACACAAGCGCCGCGTGCGCGATTCACGCGTCCTCGGCACGCGGCACCTGGTTGCCGCGATGCAGGCGCTTGCTGCGCCGCCCAGGGTTTTCATCTCAGCTTCGGCAGTCGGCTTTTACGGTGATCGCGGGGATGAAACGCTGGATGAACACTCACCGCCCGGTCGCGGTTTTCTCAGCGAAGTCTGCATGGAATGGGAAGGCGAAGCGCAGCGAGCCGCAGAGTTCGGCGCGCGTGTGGTGCTGCTGAGAATCGGCGTGGTGCTCAGTCGCCAGGACGGCGCGCTCGCACAGATGCTGCCGATTTTCAAACTGGGCCTGGCCGGAAAACTCGGCAGCGGGCGGCAGTGGTTTCCGTGGATTCATCTCGATGACGTGGTCGGCATCATTCGTTTCGCGCTTGAGCATCCGGGCAGCGGCCCGGTCAATGCTGCCGCGCCTGGCATTGTGACGAATGCCGAATTTACTGACGCCCTGGCTCAGGCGCTGCATCGCCCGGCCTTTTTCGCCGCGCCTGCATTCGGCCTGAAACTGGTGATGGGTGAAATGGCGGCGGTCGTGCTGGCCAGTCAGCGCGCCGTACCGCAGGCCGCGCTCAATGCCGGATACAGATTTCGCTATCCCGAACTGCGCCCCGCGCTGGCAGAACTCTTCGCATAATGCACGCTCTTCCTGAATCATGTTCTTCCGCAGCGGCGACTCCCGGCCAGTCAGCAGGCTCGCCAGTCACCTGGGTACGCACGCTTCCAGCGTGCCTGGAGTGCGCGGAAACGACGACTGCCCGAAACCCGGCGCGTACCCAGGCGCGTGATTTGACTCTGCGTCTGACTGACAGTATTGGCATCGCGCCCGGTCTGCCTCATACTGTCGCGGCTCTGTCACCGGTCAGAGCGCACACTGTTGTTTTGCCGCAACGCTGACCAGCCACAGTTAACGCCCGCATGAACCCGGAAGCACTGAAACTTTCGACCGCCACGCGGTTCAAATATCACTTCGTCCCTGATTTTCAGGTCATTACCAGCTACTTCAATCCGTTCAATTACTGCACCCGCCGCCTGAATTATGAAATCTTCCGTCACGCCCTGCGCGCAGCCGGGCTGCCATGTCTGACGGTTGAATGCGCCTTTGATCAGCAGCCGTTTACGCTGCCTGCTGCTGCCGATGTGATTCAGGTGCGCAGCCGCAGCCTGATGTGGCAGAAGGAACGCTTGCTGAATCTGGCTGTGTCGTGGCTGCCGCCTGCGGTTCGTTACGTGGCCTGGATTGATTGCGACGTGCTGTTTACCAGCCCTGACTGGGCCGTTCAGACCGTGCGGCTGTTGCAGCAATACGCCATCGTTCAGCCGTTCACTTTCGGCATCAGGCTGCCGCAGGGGCATTTTGATTACCGGGGCGAAGGCGACAGTTGGGAAACATTCGCTTCAGTGATGTCAAAAAATCCGGTGGCGATAAGCAGCGGCAGGTTTGACGATCACGGGCACACGGGCTTTGCGTGGGCTGCGCGTCGTGAACTGCTCGGTCGCGTCGGATTGTATGAAGCGTGCGTGGCCGGTGGCGCTGATCACGCGATGGCGCACGCGGTCTTTGGCGATACTGACGGGTTGTGCATACAGCGCATGATGCCTGGCAATCCGCCGCAGCAGGATCACTTCAGCGACTGGGCCGGATTGTTTTACCGCGAAACCGGAGGGCGGATTGCCGCCGCGCCGGGCACGCTGCTGCACCTGTGGCACGGTGAACTGAAGGATCGTCGTTACCTTGAACGCTTTCGACAACTCGCGGCTTTTGGCTTCAATCCGTTCACTGACATTGCGGCGCAGCCGGGGCGATGCCTGGAATGGAAGACCGCAAAGCGCGAAATGACCGAGTGGTTCAGAACCTATTTTGCTGCGCGCAACGAAGACGGCGCGGAAGCTGACGGAGAGGAGAAAGCCGCTTGAGAACCGAAGATTTCATTGCCCAGGGCAGCAGCCAGATTGAAAGCCTGCAACAGTGGCTTGATGACACCACGCGGGCGATTGAGAAATGTCACACCGACATGGCCGAATACCGCGAACTTCGGCAGCAGGCGCTCAATGAACTGTCTGTGGAACTGCTGCGCGATCTGAAGCCGGAAACCATCACCCGTTTGCAACGCGAATGGAACTTTGCGCTGGAGTCGTCCTGGCCGCAGGCTGAAATGGCGCGCCGCCGTGCTGAAATCAGCGCCAGGCTGGCCGAACTGTCATCATTCGCTGATGCCGACTGGTACGAAGGCGAAAGGTTGCAGCGCGAAGTCAGAGCCGATGCCGCCCGCAAAGACCTGAGTGAAATCGAAACCGGCTACCGCCCGATGCTCGAAACAAAAGGGCTGGAAAGCCTCATCAACAGGGATTACGAAGGGCCGGGCTATCAGGCGCGATTCTGGCAGCCCGAATTTTACCGGGACTGGAAGCGGGCCGATGAAATCGTCGCGGAACTCGATTACGAAAGCTGGAGCAAACTGCGCGATGTGTTTATGCAGTTGCGCGAAGGTTATCTCGCCGCCAAAGCCGCCTCAGACGAGGCCGCCGCGCAGTTGCAGCAACTCGAACAGAACCGGCAGCAGTATCTGAACCTGAACGCCGCGCTCGGCAGTGTCGAAAACGACGTGCTGGAATTGTGCCGGACACGGTTGCGCGCACAGCTTGATCTGGCTTCGCGTGAACATCCGCGTCTGCGCGAACTCTCGCGCATTGAAGCGGCGATGTCTGAACTTGAAGAAAAGATCAGCCACGAACTGCAGCCGCTGCGCAGCCGCATTCACGATCAGATGATCGCTTTGCAGCAGATTCTGGCCAGAGCGCGCCGCAGCCGCCAGGACAGCGTGCCGGATGATTACGCCAGAGTCGTCACGCAGCGCCCGGTGCACTCTTACCGCGACTCATCGCCCGCAGTGATTCATCATTATCACGAAAATTATTACTGGCTTGACACTTCGACCCGCGATGAACTCAGCGGCTGGTTCGGCGCGGCTGAGTCGCAGAGTTATTCATCAGACACATCGTCAGGCGTGACCGAAAGCAGCTACGGTTACATTTCCTGACGGCTGATTCCGGGTTGCAAATCCGCCTCAACGAAGGAGCAGTGTGATGGCAAAAATCATGAAATACAAAACCTTCATCCGCCTGCTGGCGGCGACGGGCGTGTTGTCGCTGGGCGGCCTGGGCTGGCTGATCCTTTCACCTGGCGAAGAGGCTGCGGTGCAGAAACCTGCTGTGTCGAAAGCTGCTGCTGCGCCGACTGCGACTGTGGCTGAAGCCAGACCTGCGCCGCTGACGACCGAGGCGCTGCGCGAAAAGCTGGAACGCTGGCTTGAGGCCAACCCTGACCGCCAGGGCCGCATGCGCGTCAGTGACATTCTGCCGCAGGAATCGTTCAGAGCCGATGCCATCAGGTTTCCTGAAGCCGACGCGAAAAAATTTTCAAGCCTCGACAGCCAGTGGTCGCAGTTCAGAATTGACCTCGACCGCGACGGACGACACGACGAAAAGTGGCTGCTGAAGGAAGGCCACACTTACAAGCGCGAAGTCCTCGACGCGACCGGCGCGACAATTTCAACCAGTTATTTCGAGCCGCGAAAATGAACGAGCGAAATGCCGCCACGAATTGACACGAATTTTCACGAATCAGATCGGGCTTCAGATCAGCGTATAGCCGCAGCAGGTGTTGCGCGATTTGCCAGAATCGCGCTGATCTCGCAATCAACCCATTGTGCAAGCCGCGCGATTCTGGCAAATCGCGCAACACTTTCCGGGCATTCAATTGAAAACTGATCTGAAGTCGTGTGACTGACAGGGTCGCTTTGAGTTGTTGATTCGTGAAAATTCGTGTTCATTAGTGGCTTGTTTCTGTCGGCCTCGCACCATCCCGCTCCCGCCTGATTTATCAGAAAAAATAACTCAACGATTTGCTCTGCCCGGCAGTATAAGTAAATGACAGAGACAGGCCGGAACTCAGGGCAGCCGATGCAAAACGAATTAACGATCAACATAGCCGCTATTTCCGCGATGGCCGAACGGCGCAACGATGAACCGCCCGCCGCTTCCTCACTGCTGTTGTCAACGCTCGTCACTCGCGCCCGCAACGGCGAGGCCGAAGCTTTTGAAGAGATCATCGTGCGCTTCGAACGGCAGGTGCTCGGCATCGCTCACCGGATGCTTGGCAACACTGACGACGCCCGCGATGCGGCGCAGGAAGTCTTTCTGCGGCTGCACAAATACCTGCACCGTTTTGATGAGGCGCGGGAGCTTGCGCCCTGGCTCTATCGCGTGACGGTCAATGTCTGCCGCGACATCGGGCGCAATCGTCGTGCGGGAGTGACAGTTTCATTCGAGCAGCAGCAGGCGCAGGGCGCGCTCGATCATCTGGCCAGTTATCACGACATCGAAAGTGAAATTCGCGCCGCGCAGGAACGGCAGATCATCGCCGCCGCGCTGGCCACGCTGTCAGAAAAGGAACGCGCCGCCATCGTGCTGCGTGACATCGAGGGACTTGAAACCAGCGAAGTGGCGCGGATTCTTGAATCCAGCGAATCCACCGTGCGCAGCCAGATCAGCATGGCCCGCGTCAAAATCAAAAAGTACCGCGACCGGGTGCTGCGCGGAAAAGTGTGAGGAAGCCGTGATGAAGTGCGAAAAATTTGAATTGCTGATTGCGCTCCAGGTCGAAGGCGATCTGCCGCCGCAGGAAACAACAAAGGTTGAAGCGCACCTGGCAGCGTGCCCGGCGTGCCGTGAATTCGCGGCTGAAATGCGCGCCAGCCAGGCGGCGGTGCATCTGCTCAGCGAGACTGAATTTTCAGAAGCGGTCTATGCCGAACTGCGGCGTTCGGTGATGAATCAGGTTGCTGTCAGATCGTCAGGCCCGGATTTCTGGCGTCGTCTTTTCAGGCCGCTCAGTTGGCAATTTGCCGCGCTCGCCGGAGCGCTGGCGCTGCTCTTTCTGTCGTCGGTCTTTTATCTGTCGAGGCCAGACCCGCAGCCGGTCAGCGTCAGGATTCAGGCTCCCGGCGCGCCTGCGCCCGACGTGAAAGCACTCACGGCGCAGGAGGCAAAATCACAGCAGGCCGGAGTAACTCAGCAGCGGCGTCACCGATCAACTGCGCACGCCAGGTTTGTGAAAGCTCCTGAGTTTGAAGCCCGAAATCAGATGGCCGCTGTGGCGAAGCAGCCTGAAGCTGAAATGATTCCCGACCCAGGACTGATGAATCCAGCCGCCGCAACTGCACCCGCTCCGGCGAATGACGAACAGAAGATCAGAATGGAAATTCAGACGCGCGACCCGAACATTCGCATCATCTGGTTTGTGAATAAGGAAACGCGTCGCACCGCATCCGAATAAAAATACCGAGGTGATGAACAATGAAACTGAAAGCAATTTTATGGCTGATTATTCCCGCGCTGCTGGCCCTGCCTTTGACAGCAGCGGCACAGTCAAACAACGAACAGAAGAAACCAGCGCAGACCGCTCCGGTAATGCCCGCTGAAGGGTTGAAGACGAAGATGCTGGAAGTAAGGCATCGTGATTCGAGAGAAGTCGGGCAGGTGCTGAGAGGATTGCTGAGCGGAGCGCCAGGGACAGGCATCAGTTCGAGTGATGAGTTCAAAACCCTGACCGTGCGTGATTACCCTGAGAATATTGCGACGATTGAAGAAGCTCTCAAACGGCTGGATGTGCCTGCGCCGCCGCCGCCTTCGAAGCGCAGTTACGAAGTGCAGATTTATCTGGTCGCCACTTCACGCAACGCCACTGAGAAAACGACCCTGCCTGCGGGCCTCGAACCGGTGATGACTCAGTTGCAGGAAACGCTGCGCTACAAGGGCTATCGTTACATCACTACCTTTGTGAATCGCGTGGAAGAGAGCGGTTCAGTTTCAGGCAAGGGAATCACTGATCCGATGTTTCCGCTGCCTGCTGATTCAGGAAAATGTTTTTACGAATACCGGGCCGATCTTCTGCGCATCGCTGATGAAGCCGGAAAGGATACGCTCAGGCTGAGAAACTTTGCTTTCAGGGTGAAGACTCCGGTGGCGCTTGGCCAAGGGAACATTTCATATCAGGACAGCGGAGTGAACACCGACCTGAGCCTGCGCGAAGATGAAAAGGTGGTTGTCGGCACAGCCAACCTGGGCGTTTCGGATGAAGCGATGATCGTTGTCGTTTCAGTCAGAAAGCTGAAATGAACCTGCCTGAAAAAATGCGGCGACAGTTTCATTCGCTGTCGCCGCAGGTTTGATTCCTTCCTTTGTCCCCGGTCAATCTTCAAACTTCTTCTTGCAAAGATGAACAGGCTGATTCATTCTTCAGTTCACAGCACAGAACAGTTGTATGAATACTGACTGGAGAAAAATCATCACTATCGAGCCGGACAAACGCGCTGGCAAACCCTGCATTCGCGGCATGCGCATCACGGTTTATGACGTGTTGTCTTACCTGGCCGCTGGAATGACGATTGATGAAATTCTTGCTGACTTCCCGTATCTGACCAGAGAAGACATTCTGGCCAGCCTGAGTTACGCCGCTGATCGTGAGCAGAATATGCTTGTCACCTCATGAAGCTTCTCTTCGATCATCAGTTATCACCGAAACTGGCTGAGCGACTGGGTGATCTTTACCCGGATTCTTCACATGTTTTTCTGCTGGGAATGGATCGGGTGGCTGACCCGATAATCTGGGAGTTTGCGCGTCAGAACGAATATACGATTGTGACCAAAGATTCCGATTTCAGCGATCTCAGTCTGCTGCGCGGACATCCGCCCAAAGTAATCTGGATCAAACTGGGCAATTGCACCACTTCTCAGGTTGAAGAAGCGATTCGGCGGCGCTCACAGGAGATTGCTGATTTTGAAACCGATTCGGTGATCGGATTGCTGACCATCCTTGGTTGATTTACTCATCCACCGGAATCTGCGCCGCCGCCTTGCCTTTCTTCTCATTCACAAACGACAGCAGAATCATCCCGACGACAAAGAAAGCCGCAATTGACAGGATGGCCGGGCGCTGGCTGCCGGTGCTTTTTGAAACTGTGCCGAAGACGAGCGGGCCGAGAAAGGCCAGGGCCTTGCCTGCGATGCCCAGGAAGCCGAAGAATTCAGCGGCGTTCTTTTTCGGAGTGAAGAGCGCGAGCAGGCTGCGCGTGACTGACTGGCACGAACCCATGCCGATGCCGACCATCGTGGCTGCGATGTAAAAGGTCGTGCGGTCTTTGGCCAGGTACGCGATGCTGACAGCCAGAATCCAGATCGTCAGCGAAAAATAGATTGTGGTCTTCTGGCCGATGCGATCAGCGACGAAGCCGAAGGTGAACGCTCCGGCGGCGGCGACGACATTGAGCAGAATAAACATCACCGCAATCTCTCCGGTCGTCATTTTGATCGTTGTGCTGGCATAGAGCGCGGCGAAATAGATGACCGTCACGATGCCGTCGTTGTAGACCAGAAAGGCAATCAGCAGTTTGAAGAGTTCGCTGTAGCGGCGAATGTGACCGAGCGTGCGTTTGAGCTGATGAAAGCCGATGGTCAGGTAGGTTTCGCCCGGCGGCAGTTGCTGCGGCGTGCTGCGGTCGCGCAGGAATAAAAACGTCGGCAGCACGGCGACGGCGTAATAAACCGCGACGACAACCGGAATCAGACGCGCCAGCGAAAGCTGTTGCGGCGTGGGATTGTCAACGATGTTTCCGGCCAGCGGATAACACAGCACCATGCAGATGAGGCCGCTCGTATAACCCATCGCCCACTTCAGACCCGAAATCTTTCCGGCATTCGTGTCATCAGAGATGCCCGGCAGAAAGCTGTCAATAAAGACGCCGCCGCCTGCAAAGCCGATGTTGGCGATGATGTAGAGGCCAAGTCCCAGCGAAACCATTCCCGGCCCGACAAACCAGAGCGAAGCCGTAAAGAAGATGATCGTCAGCGCGCAGACGCCCAGAAACTTTTTGCGGCTGCCCGAAAAATCGGCAATGGCTCCGAGAATCGGGGCGAGCAGCGCGACGATGACTTCTGAAATTGAAGCCGCCGTCCCCCACAGAAAATCGGCCTGCGCTGAATTGCCGACCACAATCTTGCTGAAGTATGGCGCATAGAGCGCGGTGACGATGACCGTAGTGAAAGCGGAATCCGCGACATCGTACATACACCAGCCGAGGATCTCCTTTTTCGTGACAGGCGGCTGAGCAGCGTGTGTGTCAGACATAAATGGATGGTCGGTTAATCAGGCTTGCGAATGGGCAGGGCAAAGGATTCAGACAAACAGTTCTGCCACTTTGCAGGAGAAGCCCGGCAGCACATCGCCGCCGGACAAGGTATCGTTTTCCTTGAGAATGGTAATGTCAGTTTGCGAACGATAAACCGTCACCGTGCGTTTGCGCGGATTGACGACAATCACCATACGCGTCCCGGCATCGAGCCATTCCAGCACCTTCTCTTCAACCTCAGAGTAGATGTCATTCGGAGAAACCACTTCAACAGCCAGATCGGGAGCGCCGGGAAAGTAGCCTTTGATTCTGCCGATCTCATCCAGTCTCTGCTGGCTGACAAAAGCCGCATCAGGCGCGCGCACGGTGTCGGGATCAGAGGCAATCTGAAAGCCTGTTTCTGCGGCGACGACTTTTCCCTGACTGGTCTGATTGATGTGTTCTTTCAGCTTCGAACCAATGTTGAGAGCAATATTTCCATGCTCAAATCCAGCGGGCGGCATACGGTGCAGTTCTCCTTTGACCAGTTCATAGCGGAACCCGTCATCCGGCATCTGCAACAGCTCATCCGCCGTTATGAGAGTCAGTGTCGCGCTCATACTGCTTCAGCCTTTCAGGGAAGTTGGCTGAGCAATGAGTTGTTCATTGCTCAGCCAGGTCAGACTCATCTTACACCCAGCAGCAGATCAACCACGAGCTGATCCAGCCGCTCGTAAGGCAATCGCTTCTTTGCCAGTTCAATGCGATCAAGCGGCAGGTTTTTGATCTTCTCGGCGTTCTCCTTTGTGAACTTGAGCGGCACGGGTTCAAACGCCGGATCGGTGGCTTTGATTTCAGCCAGCAGCGCCTGAATCTCGCTGTCTTCGGCAAACTGCCGCGCCTTTTCCTTAAAGATCAGGTAAGTGCGCATGCAACCGGCGGCGAAATCCCAGACGCCTTCTTCATCCTCGCTGCGGTAGGCGTGCGCGTCGAAGTGGCGCGGGCCGTCGTAAGCTTCTTCGAGCAGCTTCACCAGAAAGAACAGATTCTTGATGCCTTCCGAACCGAAGCGCAAATCCTGATCGAAGCGCGGCCCCTTCTGATCGTTCAGATCAATGTGAAAGAGCTTGCCCGCTTCGATGGCCTGCGCGACGACGTGATAGAAATTCAGGCCCGCCATCTGTTCGTGGCCGACTTCGGGATTGACGCCGACCATCTCAGGATGATCGAGCGTGTTGATAAAGCCGAGATAGGCTCCGGTCGAAGGGAAATAAATATCGCCGCGCGGTTCGTTCGGTTTGGCTTCGAGCGCGAATTTGTAGCCGTAACCCTGCGCGATGTTGTATTCGCACAAAAAATTCAGCGCCTCGCGGAACCACTTGACGGCCTCGCGGGCATCTTTGGCGGCGTCAACTTCTGCGCCTTCGCGCCCGCCCCAGAAAACGTAAATTTTTGCGCCGCACTCAGCGCCGAGATCCATTGCGCGCATCGTTTTCTGCACGGCGTACAAGCGCACGCGCGGATCGTTTGAAGTGAACGCGCCATCCTTGAAAACCGGATCGCCAAACAGATTGGTCGTCGCCATCGGCACGCACATGTCGTAATCGCTGAGCGCGGCCTTGAAATCGCGCACGATGCGGTCACGTTCCGCCGCTGTCGCGTCAATCGGAACTAAATCATTGTCGTGAAAATTGACGCCGTAAGCGCCGAGTTCAGACAGGCGTTTGACGATAGTCACAGGCGAAATCTGCGCCCGCGTCGGTTCGCCAAACGGGTCGCGGCCCGGATTGCCGACCGTCCAGAGGCCGAAGGTAAACTTGTGTTCCTTTGCAGGCTGAAGGTTACTCATTGCTGACTCCTGAATTGATAAAGTTGATGCAAACTGGTTAAGCCAATAGTGGCGCGATTGTAGCCGAGTGTGAGTCAGGGCGAAAGTGCCGGGCATCCGGTTCGCTCGAACTTTGAGAATGGATCGCGGATGACACGGATGCGGCGGATCAGCGCGGATCAGCATCTGTTTTGCTCAGGCCTGTCCCTTTCGTCGGCAGTCTGTTCTGATCTGAATGGAACGCGGATTGAACTGAGGCGACGGATGAAGGCTGATCTGATCTGCTTTAATCCGCTGCATCAGTGTCATCAGTGATCTGGTTTTGGGCTGCAGCAGATTGCTTTCAGGAAAAGAACTCCTCAACGTCACTGATGCTGCGCGTGACGGGGCAGGGAGGCAGGCTTTCGAGAAAGAGGCGACCGTAATTTTTAGTCGTCAGGCGCGGGTCTAAAATCGCCAGCACGCCGCGATCAGTGGCGCTGCGAATCAGGCGACCGATGCCCTGCTTGAGTGAAATGATGGCTGACGGAACGGAATACTCAGTAAAGCTGCTGCCGCCCTGCTGATCAATCTGTCGCTGCCGGGCCGCCACTACCGGATCGGTCGGAACGGCGAACGGAAGCTTGTCAATAATCACGCACGACAACGCTTCGCCGCGTACGTCCACGCCCTGCCAGAAACTCGCCGTTGCAAACAGGACACAGTTGTTTGTTCGTCTGAATTTGTCGAGCAGACCGGTGCGCGAGCCTTCGCCCTGCATCAGCACCGGAAATTCAATCTGCGGCTCGACAATCTGGCGCAGCGCCTGCATTGACGAATTGCTGGTGCAAAGCACGAAGGCGCGGCCCTCGCTGGCATTGAGGATTTTCACGATCTCCTCAGCGGCGGCATCAGTAAATCCGGCATCGCGCGGGTCGGGCATGCGCGGCGGCAGGTAAAGCAGCGTCTGCTTTTCGTAATCGTAATTCGATTCGGCAATCAGTTCAGCAGGTTCTTCAAGGCCCAGGCGCTGACGGATGAAATCGAACGACCCGGCGCTGGTCAGCGTGGCCGAAGTCAGAATCACGGTTTCGGTTTTGCTGAACAAACGGTCTTCGAGCAGGCCGGAAACATTGGTCGGCGTGGCCTGCAAAAAAGTGCCCCGCCCGCGCCGTTCGCACCAGTACACGAAATTGGCATCCGCAGCTTCGATGATGAATTCCAGATCGAAGCGGAACTGTTCGGCGCGGCGCAGAATGGCTTCCATTTCGGGCGGCGGGTCTTTGACGATGCCGAGCGAACCGATCAGGCGTTCGAGCGCATTGCGGAACTGCATGAAGCGTTCACCAGCGGGCGTCGCCTGCTGCTCGCCTGTGCGCGAAGTGCGAACGAACATCTGCGGGCGCAGCGTGAAGCGGCCTTCAGCATTGGCTGACACCGGCAGCAGGCGGCTCGCTGAATCGAAACTCATCCAGAAATTTTCGGCAAACTTCACCGTGCGCGCACCGGCCTTTGTGACTTCGCGCGCGGCGTCAACGTCGGTCAGGGCGAGGCGCGAAATGTCACCGATCAGGTCTTCAAGCTGATAGCTCGAAATCATCGCACCGAAATAGGTCGCGGCGATGTCTTCAATCTGATGCGCCTCGTCAAAGATGACGGCGGCGTAATCGGGCAGCACCTGTCCCCACTCTCTGCCGCGCAGCGCGAGATCTGCGAAAAAGAGGTGATGATTGACGATGATGACATCTGAATCGAGCGCGTTTTGTCTGGCTCGCGTGATAAAGCACGGATCGAAGTTCGGACATTTCGAGCCGAGACAGGTATCCGAGCGCGCATCAATGTGCCGCCAGAATCCGATGTTTTCAGGCAGTTCAGTCAGCTCGGCGCGATCACCCGTCTGCGAATCAAAAGCCCAGCGGCGCACCAGATCGAAATAATCAACCTCATCCAGACCATCGAGTATCGGATTTGATTCAGCGCGTTTGAGACGTTGCAGGCACAGATAATTCGACCTGCCCTTGAGGTAAGTTGCGCGGAATTTGCGCGACAGCACTTTTTGCAGAAACGGAATGTCCTTGAAATAAAGCTGCTCCTGCAAATTCTTCGTGCCGGTCGAAACCACGACGCGCTTGCCGAGGCCGACAGCCGGAACAAGATAAGCGAGCGTCTTGCCCGTGCCGGTTCCGGCTTCAACGAGCAGGTGATGACGCTGTTCGAGCGCCGCCGCCACAGCTTCGGCCATCGCCACCTGGCCAGGGCGATATTCATAATCAGGATGATGACGGGCAATGAGGCCGCGCGGGCCGAAGATTTCTTCCATAGCCGCTAAGTTATCAGGGAAACCGAAAAGGCAAAAGGCCGGACAAACAGGAAACGAACCAGAACAGCAGGCAAACAAGGAGCGCCAACAAGGAGCGCATGCCAACAAGGAGCGCAGGCGTCCCGCCTGCATGTCTTCCGAGAAAAGCTCTTTGATTGAAACCATGCAGGCGGGACGCCTGCGCTCCTTGTTGGCGCGCCTTGTGGGGCATTTGCTGCGTCTGGCCGGGCTGTGCCATCATCACTGCGATCCAAAGCAGAGTTTTTCCAGCAACAACACCAATAAGGAGACCTCTATGAAGCAGAGAATTCAAGCACTGCGGTACCTGGTCAGCACGCTGGCGCTGAGCGCGGCATTTTCACTGGTTTGTGTGGCGCAGCAGGCCGCTGGCGGGCAGCAGAAGGCGGCACCGGCGCAGGCGGCCCCGACGAAGGAATTTCCGACCGGACGAATTGACGGGCTGGTGGCTGAATGGACGCGGGCGCGGGATTACACAAAGGAATATCTCGACGCGATGCCGGAAGATGGCTACAGCTTCAAGCCGACGCCTGAAATCCGCAGTTTCGCTGAACAGATGCTGCATCTGGCGAGCGGCAATTTCGGCTTTGGGGCGGGGATTACCGGGCAGGCCAATCCGTATCAGGGCAAGAACCTGGAAAAGATGGATGAACTCAAGAGCAAAGCCGCGCTGACCAAAGTGGTGATGGAGAGTTATGACCTGATGATCAGCGGCCTGAAAACGCTCAACGATGCGAAACTTGATGAGCGCATGAAACTCTTCAATACGAACATGCCGCGCTCCGTTGCACTCGCCAAGGCCTTCGAGCATCAGACTCATCATCGCGGTCAGACGACGATTTATATTCGTCTCAAGGGCGTCAAGCCGCCAAATGAAAGACTGCTGTGAACGACGAACTGTGAACGATGAGTGATGGATGACGGCATTCATCACTCATCATTCGAGCATGCGGATTACCGAAATCTTTTATTCAATTCAGGGTGAATCATCTTATGCCGGGCTGCCGTGCGCGTTTGTGCGGCTGACGTGGTGCAATCTGCGCTGCGCGTGGTGCGACAGTGAATACACTTTCACGGGCGGCGCTGAAATGAGCGTGGATGAAGTGCTGGAACGGGTGCGCGGTTACGGCTGCCGCCTGGTTGAAGTCACCGGCGGCGAACCGCTCGTGCAGAAGCGCGAATGCACGGAACTCGTGCGGCGGTTGTGCGATGAAGGCTTTACCGTACTGGTCGAAACCGGCGGCAGCCTTGATGCGAGCGTGCTTGACAATCGCGCCGTCAAAATTCTCGATGTGAAATGTCCCGGCAGCGGCGAAGCAGCGCGCAACTTCTGGCCCAACCTTGAACGCCTGAACCCGCAGGATGAAATCAAGTTCGTCATGACAGACCGCGCTGATTTTGATTACGCGCTTGGAGTGATTGAAAAGTATCGCCTCGATCAGCGCGAACCATTCGTGCTGATGTCGCCGGTCTGGGGCGCGGTGGAATGGAAAGACCTGGCCGAATGGATTCTGCAATCGGGCGCGCGGGCGCGGTTGCAGTTGCAGATGCACAAACTCATCTGGGGGCCGGACACAAAGGGTGTCTGAATCTCAAATCTCAAATTTGAAATTGACCAATGCTGGCAGTGGTTTTAGCGAGTGGGGGAATGGACAGTTGTGTGACGACGGCGATTGCCGCGCAGGAATGCGACCTGGCGATGCTGCACGTCAGTTACGGGCAGCGCACTGAGCGGCGTGAATTGAAAGCCTTCAATGACATTGCCGATTTTTATCAGGCGAAATACCGGATGACGACGAGCATCGCGCATCTGGCGCAGATCGGCGGTTCATCCCTGACTGATTACAACATCGCAGTCAGCCGGGCGAACCTTGAAGCGCAGGAGATGCCGACTTCCTACGTGCCGTTTCGCAACGCGCACCTGCTGGCGATTGCGACAAGCTGGGCTGAAGTGATCGGCGCCGGGCGCATCTACATTGGCGCGGTGGCCGAAGACAGTTCCGGCTATCCTGACTGCCGCCCGGAATTTTATGAGGCCTTCGAGCGCGCCATTCGCATCGGCACCAGGCCTGAAACGGTTATCAGCCTGGTGACGCCGGTCATTCATCTCAGAAAAAGTGAAATCGTCAGGCGCGGGCTTGAACTTGGCGCGCCGCTTGAGCTGAGCTGGTCGTGTTATCAGGCCGAAGACCAGGCGTGCGGCGCATGCGACAGTTGCGCGCTCAGACTGCGCGGCTTTCGTGAAGCGGGCGCACGCGACCCGATTCCTTATGCGATTGCCGTCTGAAGCATTTGAAACCCGCTGGTGCGCGGGGTAGAATTTGCTTCACCCTGATGATCTTCAGGCGGAATCATCAATCTGGTTATCAACGTCAGTTCATCAGTCACGGCCCGTCATCAGACCGGGCTGCACAAAGTTTGCGCGGGCGTTGCAACGGACAGCATTATCCGGGCATCTGAGGGCGCGCACGAAATCGGTGCGTCGGCGACCGGGCGGCAACGTCAGCAGCGGTTATCAGGTCTTCAGTGAATCTTCAGCACCCAACGGAGGAAATCATGCAAATCAAAAATCTTATGGCGGCCCTGGTGGTCAGCGCGCTCTTTGCCATCAGCGCCCTGGCCCAGACCGGGCGCATCGAATTTGATCTCAAGAACGACAAGGGCGAACCGGTTGTCGGCGCGAAGGTTGAAATCGTCCGCACCGACATCAAAGGCAACTACGAAGCGCAGGGCGACAAGAAAGGTCATTACCTGCATGCGGGCGTGCCGTTTGTCGGCAGATATACGATTCTGATTTCAGCGCCCGGCTATGCGCCGACCTACCTTTCGGATGTCAAACCTGACCAGCCGATTTCACCGGTTGTCCTGAATGCCGGTGATGGCAGCAAGCTGACGATGGATCAGGTCAAACAGGCGCAGACCGCAGCCAAACAGGGCGGTGGTCAGCAGAAGCAGATGACCGAGGCCGAGTACAAGAAGCAGAAGGAAGAATACGAGAAGAAGAAAAAGGAGATTGACGATTACAAGGCCAAATTCGAAGAGATGAAGAAACACTTCGAAGCCGGTCAGGCGGCGCTCGCAAAGAATGATTATGCGACGGCAGCGACCGAATATCGTGAAGCGGCCAACCTCAATCCTGATCCGAACGATCAGAATCAGACGGTTTTCCTGGGCAACCTGGCGATTGCGCTTTTCAACAGCGGCGTGACAAAGATCAATGGCGGTCAGCGTGACGAGGCCAAACAGGATTTCGTTGATTCAGCCACTGCTGCCGACAAGGCGCTGACCACGCTCAAGGGGCTGATGAGCGATCCGGCCAAAGCCAATGATCCGGCGCTGAAGAAAAATCTTGCGGCTTTTACCAAGAGCAAGGCCGATGCCAATTACATTCTGGCGACCAAGTATGGTGATGGCGCGGCGGCTGACACGGCGGCGGTGACTTACAAGGAAGCGGCGGCGCTGACCGAAGACCCGGCAGCCAAAAAGACCATGATGGTCAAGAGCGCCAAGACTTACTTTGAATCGGGCAAGTCCGAACAGGCCATCACGGCTTATCAGGAAATTTTGCAGGGCGACCCTGAAAACCTTGATGCGCTTTACGAACTGGGTCTCGCCTATGCCGGTGCCGGAAAGTTTCAGGAATCAGCCAACACGCTGCAAAAGTTCCTTGACAAGGCTCCGCCGACAAACCCGCACGTTGAAGAAGTCAAGGTCGTCATCAAGGATCTGGTCGTCGGCAACAACCTGCAGCCGCCCAAATCTGAAAAGGGCGGCAGCAAATCCACCACGAAGAAAAAACCATAAGCACTGCCCGGGGCAGGAGCTTTCACGGGCGCGCAGAAGTCACCGGCTTCTGCGCGCCTTTTATTTTTATTCGCACATTAGAACGGCAAAAGGGCTGGCAGTCATTCAGGGTTCTGCATATAATCACGCCGCACCCCTTGTGTTGCGCGGTTGTCACGATCAGCAGTAATTATTCGCCACGAACAAAATTCATCATTTCTCCTCGCGGGATCGGAATTGCACGGAGGTCCCTCATGTTTATTCGCCGTAATTTTTCCTGTCTGGTTGCCAGCCTGATGCTGGTTGCTTTTGTTTTGTCCGGTTCGTCCACCACTCTGGCCGCACGCCGGAAGCCCAAGGAAAAGGCTGCCGCAGAAAAGAAGCACACAAAGCAGAAAGAGAGTGCGCGCAAAGCTGAATCGCCGAAAGCCGGAAAGAAACGCGGCAGAGATAACGAAGCGGCGGCGGCGCGCAACACTCGTGACCGGAAAGGAAAAAAAGGAAAGCAGGCCGCCGAAGACGAGCGCACGCTGGCAAAATCAAAATCGCGTGGCAAAGCCGCTGACCGGCGCGCCGCTGCGCTCGAAGCCAGAAAGAAAAACCGGAACGACCGGGAAGAGAAGGCTGAGAAGATCAAACGTCCGGCTGAGCGCGAGGAACGAACCGTCAAAGCCGAGAAGGCCGTCACCGAGAAGCGCGTCGTCCGCGAACAGCCTGAGGCTGAAATGACGCCCGCCCGCAAAGGCAAATTCGGCAGCAAAGCCGGACGAGACGAAACGGAAGCCGAGACAAACGTCACCAGTTTTACGATTGAGACGACAAAGGCGGCGAGAGAATCGGCGCAGCCGGTGGCCGCTGTCCCTGACATCATTGAAGTGAAGGAATATGACCCGGCGCGTCCGGGCGCTGATAATTCGAGTGTCGCGCGCCGCGCCCTGCGGGCTTTCAATAACGCTGAAACGGCTCCGAATATTTCGAGCAAGCGCATTGAAGTCAGCATAGACCGCGAGCGCATCACTGAAATTCAGCAGGCGCTCAGCCAGAAAGGCTTTTATACCGGCGAGCCGACCGGCGTCTGGGATGACGTGACCTATGACGCCATGAAGCGGTTTCAGATCAGTCAGCGCATTGACGCCACAGGTTATCCGACCGCGCACGCGCTCAAACGGCTCGGCCTGACAAACTGGTAAGGATGCGTGACAAAACTGCTGCCCGCTCCGCTGCCGGTTCGACTGAGCGGGCGCCGCACCAGGTTCTGAGTTGCCCCAATCCGACACTTGAGTTCGGAGTCTTTCTTTGACAGTGCCTCCCACTTTCAGAGAAAAATCAAAGACCGTCGAGGTTCAGCAGGAACGACCTCTGCTGTGGCTTCGGCGGTCTTTTTAACTGGCGCGATGCCGGTCTGACAGGCTGACGGTCTGTCGGATATTTCCAGGAGCCAGACACCAATGACCACTCTTAATCGCCGCGACTTTATCAAAACATCCGCCGGTGTGGCCGTCACAGGCACACTTGGTTTCAATCCGGCCAGCTATGTCGGCAGCCCGAACGACACGGTGCGTGTCGCAGTAGTGGGCCTGCGCGGACAGGGCAAAGCTCACACCAGCAGTTATCTGAAAATGCCCAACGTTCAGATTGCCGCGCTCTGCGATGTGGACGACGCACAGTTTGCGCATCACCTGAAAGCCATCGAAACTGCCGGTCAGTCGAAACCGAAAATTTACAAGGACATTCGCAAACTGCTCGATGACAAATCCATTGATGCCGTGTCCATCGCCACGCCGAATCACTGGCACTCGCTGATGGGCGTCTGGACGTGTCAGGCAGGCAAGGATCTCTATCTTGAAAAACCCTGCTCACACAGTTACTGGGAAGGCCGACAGCTTGTCGCGGCGGCGAAAAAATACGACCGCATCGTGCAGCACGGAACCAATTCGCGTTCCGGCGTGGCGATTCGTGAAGCGATGCAGAAGATGTGTCACGAAGGCCTGATCGGTGACGTTTATATGGCGCGCGGGCTGTGTTTCAAATGGCGCGACACGATTGGCCGCAAGCCTGACGGCCAGGTTCCGGCGGGCGTTGATTATGATCTGTGGCTGGGGCCTGCGCCGAAACGACCTTTCAACGAGAACCGGTTTCATTACAACTGGCACTGGAACTGGGATTACGGCAATGGCGACATCGGCAACCAGGGCATTCACGAAATGGATATTGCCCGCTGGGGTCTCGGCGTGACGCTGCCGACAAAGGTGCATTCGATGGGCGGGCATTTTATGTTCGATGACGATCAGCAGACGCCGAACACACAGATTGCCACCTTCGAATTTGATAAAAACGGGAAGAAGGCGATCCTGGTTTTCGAGGTGCGCCACTGGATGACGAATCACGAAGCGGGCATTGATGAAGGCAAGAACCCGCCTGATTCAAACACCATCGGCAATATTTTTTACGGCTCGAAAGGCTATCTGGCGATTGAGGGCTATCACACCTACAAGACGTTCCTGGGCCGCGAGCAGCAGCCGGGGCCGGGCCGAAAGGCCGACGGCAACAACTGGCAGAACTTCATTGAAGTGGTGCGCAGCCGCAAACGCGAGCAGCAGAATGCGCCGATTGAAGAAGGTCATCTCTCTTCGGCGCTCGTTCATCTGGCGAATATTTCGTATCGTCTGGGACGTTCGCTGAACTTCGATCCGAAGACCGAAACCTTTGTCAGTGACAACGAGGCGAATCAGATGTTGCGGCGAAAATACCGTGACCCGTTCACCGTGCCGGAGAAAGTGTAGTCGTGATGAAACTCAGGCAGATCCTTAATTCTGTTCGGCGCGTCCGCGTCATCATTCAGGAAATGCGGCAGAGCCGGGAGCGGGCGCAGGAAATGGAATCTGAACTGCTCCTGCTGAAGGCAGTCATTCAGCGCCTGGCTGATGAAGTTAGAAAACTGAGGGAGGAACTGGCCGGGTTGCGGGCGTGGACACAGGCTGAACATGAAAATATTCGTCGGCGTCTCGAACTCATTGAACAGGGACTGCCTGCGGAAAAATCGGTGCGGGCAGACAAGGATGATGAGTGGGTGATGTGAACGGCTGGTGCACTGATCTGCCGCACTGAAGCCTCAGGGAGTTAATCAATGGCCGGACGGACGAGGTGTGACGCAGAGCCGGGACTGAATAAGACCTGAGTGAGAATCGCCGCCCAGGCTGAACGTTGCGCGCATCAGCACGTCAGCGGCAGTCAATGAGATTGACATTGACACCAGTCAGTCTATCGGCTAGATTTTGCCTGAATTAAATCAAAGTATCATCATTGACAACTATTTACAGTCCCCCAGATAAAAAGCTGTGCGGCGCCGCCTGCGCGTACAGGCGCAATTATTTTAATTAACCAGCTTGGCTTTAACGATTCACCCACTTCCAGGAGGAGAAACAATGATGAGTTCCGCGAGAAGATTGCCTGGACTGCTTTTGATGCTGCTGCTGTTAATCAGCAGTGCCATAGTTCAGGCTCAGACACCTCGCTCCGAAGAAGACCCGCGAAATCAGGCGCCCACCGTCAATGGGGGAACTGGTCTCTTTACGGTCTATGATGCTCAGACCCTGCGGAAGGGCGAGTTCAATTTCGGTTTCTTTGCCAACCATTTTCACCGCGATCCGGGCGACCTGCGCAGGCAGGTTTACCCCATTAACTTCCAGGTCGGCTTCAACGACCATCTCGAATTCTTCGTCAACTTCGAGGCTCAGCGCATCACGACCTCAGGTTTACCGTCGCTGCTCAGCGGCTTTTACCTGCCGGATGTGCGCACCAAAACATTATCAGCAGGCCGCACGGTAATTATTCCGAGCGGCACCGGCGCCGGAGTGGTCGTCAACACCGTGACTGACCCCTGCGGCAATGGCGGTTTCTTCGGCCCCTGCACGGTCACAGGCCAGCCGCAGTACGGCCCGTTTACCGCCCGTCCGAGTGGTAACGATACTGCCGTCTATCCGGGACTTGGCGCAGCAGTCGGAGGCATTCTGCCTGCGCTGCCGCCCAATGGCGTTCCGAATTATTCAACTGAAGTCCCGTTCCTGTCCCGGTTCACCGGTTCAGGCGTGGGCGATGTCTGGCTCGGTGCCAAGGTTCGTTTCACCGGCCCGAACAATCCTTTCGGCTTCGCGCTGATTCCTGTGTTCAAGATTCCGACCACGCGTGAACTGAACACCGGACTGGAGCGCGGTCGCAGCACCGGCGCTTTCGATTACGGCGTGATCGCCGCGATTGATGGCCGTCTGCACAAATATGTCAACCTGAGCGGCAACGTCGGCTTCATCAAGAAGGGCGACCCGCGTGCCGAGGACATGCGGCTTGGCCCGCTGGCTGGCGGCACGGGCGTGATTCAGGGCTTTGGCCGCAGCGAGCGTGCGCTCGATCTGCCGAATGAACTGCGCAGCGGTATCGGTTTTGATTTCCCGCTCAGCCAGTACCTGCAATTCATCGCTGAAATCAGCGGCTCATACGCGGTCGGTTCCCGCACGCCGAGCCTGCTCAGAAACAATCCGGTTGATCTGGTGGTCGGCGCAAAAATTTTCCCGGCCCGCTGGTTCTCCATCAATGCCGCGTACCAGCGTCACCTCAACTGGATGAAGAATTTTGACAAGGTACACGGCCCGGATGGCTTCATCTTCGGCATCACCGCCGGTCACGTCAACAAGCGTGAAGAGCCGATTGTGCCGAACAATCCGCCGACCATCACGCTTGAAGTCGGCGCTGTGACACCGGGTTCAGATCGCGTCAAGCGTGCTTCGGCAAGCACCGTTTGCGTGGGTGACAAGGTCGCGCTGCGGGCGAATGCGTCCGATCCGGACGGCGACACGCTGCTTTACACCTGGACGACCACTGGTGGCCGCATCGTGGGCGAGGGCGCGAATGTCTCCTTCGACAGCACCGGACTTGCGCCGGGCACTTACACCGTCACGGCTCAGGTTGATGACGGCTGCGGCTGTGTGGCCTTTGATACCAAAACCATCACGGTTGAAAACTGCCCGCCGCTCAAGGTCTGCTTCAACAGCAATCTGGATGTGACACCAGCGACGAGCCGTGTTGATCCGGGTCAGGCCGTCAGCTTCTCAACGCCGGGTGTCAGTGGCGGTGAGAATTACGGCGATGTGGCTTACTCGTGGACGGCTTCGGCTGGTCAGATCACGGGCAGCGGCACCAGCGCTCGCCTCGATACGACCGGCGTGGGCTACAACACGACCATCACTGTGACCGTCACGGCGCGCGATGCTTCAGGCGAATGCTCCGCGACCGGTTCGGCGACAGTGACCACGAATCAGGCGCCGCCGCCGCCGCCGACCTGCTCAAGTCTGACGCCGTGCCCGATGTTCAAGAAGAACAGCGCGCGCGTGGACAATGCCTGCAAGTCCATCCTGCAGGACGTTGCCCGTCAGATGCAGGCCGATCCGCAGGCGACGCTTTACGTTGATGGCTTCCGTTCAGAGAAGGAGAAAGCCGGCCTTGATCTGCAACGTGCCAAGAACGTGCGCGACCGTCTGGCCGATGGTTCCGTCGGTATTCAGATTGATCCGAACCGGATCGTCGTTCGTACCGGCGGCGTCACGACCGACACCAGCCACATCAAGCTTTCGATCTGCCAGGCTGGCGCTCCGGCTCCGGCTGGCGGAGAGGCGGCAACGGTTGGCCCGGTCGAACCTGAAAAGAAGGCCGCTCCGGCCCGCAAGCGTGGCAAGAAGCGGGGCAAGCGCGCCTCAGGCAGCGACGATGACGAATAACATCTGAAACAGCCTGATAAACCAGGGGGCAGGTGATCCGCGGATCACCTGCCCCTTTTGTTTTTGCGCCACGATGATCTTCAAAGCTTCAGGCCGCAGCACTCCGGCCTGAAATCAGGAGTTCAGTCAGGCGTCGCGTCTTTTATTTTCAGTTGAATCTTTCCGTTCCAGGTGCTGATTTCAGGGCTGCACAGCAGGCTGATGCGTGATGCGCTGCTCAGCGCCTGGTAATGCTGCGCAGCGCCCCACCAGACGCCTTCAATCCGGCGCGCCTGATCACCGACGAACAGCTTGAGGTGTTTTTCCTTCATCCGCTCCACCTTATGAAGGCCGACATTGCGCAGCAGAAACAGCGGCGTGGGATTGCCCATGCCGTGCGGTTCCAGCCGCATCAGGGTGCGAATGGTTTCAATGTTCACTTCGCTGAACTGAATCTCGCCTTCGGCGTCGAGCGTCCGGCCCAGGTCATCATCGCTGAGGTATTCGGCGGCGTACCGGTTCAGCCGCCAGCGAAATTCATCAATCCGGTCAGCCGCAATCGTGAAGCCCGCCGCCATCGGATGCCCGCCGTATTTGACCAGCAGCCCGGAAACGCTGTCCATCGCTTCGACCAGATGAAAGCCGTGAATCGAACGGGCGCTGCCGTGCGCGATGCCGTCGGCATCAATCGAACAGACCAGCGTCGGACGGCCTGTGTTTTCGACCAGTTTGGAACACGCAATGCCGACCACGCCGCGATGAAAGCCGTCCTGTTCGGCTCCGGCAAATACCAGCACGCGATCCAGCGATTGTTGCTGACTGACCGTGTGAAAGAGCTTTTCGACGAGCGCGTGCTGAATCTGCTGGCGTTCGGCATTGAGTTCGTCAAGCTGCCGCGCCAGGGCTGTGGCTTCAGCATCGGTGCTGGCTGAAAACAGATCAAGCACGGCGCTGGCATGCGCAATGCGCCCGGCGGCGTTGATGCGCGGGCCGATTTTGTAACTGATGTCGAAAGCCGTCAGCGTCCTGCCGACTTTGGCAATTTCCAGCAGTGCGCGCAGGCCCGGATTGCTGCTGCGCTGGCTGAGGGCGTTCAGTCCATGCCTGACGATGGCGCGGTTTTCGCTGGCCGATAAATCAACCAGGTCGGCGATGGTGCCGATGGCTGTCAGCTTGGCCAGCGAGGCCAGCATCGCCGTTCTTTTGGCGTGGCCTTCGAGCAGGGCATCCGCGAGCTTGAGCGACACGCCGCACGCGGCCAGGTGTTTGTTCGGATAGTCAGTCCCCGAAGAACCTTTCGGACACAGCACCGCATAAGCGTCTGCCGGAACGTCTTCGCCATCGGGCAGGTGATGGTCGCAGATGATCAGATCAATGCCCAGTTCGCGGGCCAGGCGCGCTTCGGCGTGCGACTTGATGCCGATGTCAGCCGTGACGATGACGCGAAAGTTTTCAGCCGCCGCCTTCTCGACGATCTGTTTTGACAGGCCGTAACCTTCGGTAAAACGATCCGGCACGTAACAGGTAATCAGCCCGTTGCCGCCGATCAGTTTCAGCACGCTCGACAAAATGACGCTTGATGTCGTGCCGTCCACGTCGAAATCCGTGACGACCAGCACCCGCTCACGATTGCTCACGGCGCGGTGCAAACGCTCGACCGCGACGGGCATATCGCGCAACAGCGCCGGGTCGTGCAGATGCGCGCCGAAATCAGGCGACAGAAACTGCGCAATGGCGGCAGGTTCAGTCAGGCCGCGATTGATCAGGCAGCGCAGCAGCAGCGGTGATTCACGCATTTCGCGCCGCAATCTTTGCAGCAGCAGTTCATCGCAAACCGCCAGCCGCCAGCGCGCGCCCGACAGCCCGCGCGTCACGCTCAGATATTTTGTCGCCGTCCCGGTCTTCAAATCATCTCCGGTTGTGAACTGATAAATTGCCGCTTTCCATCAGCTTCAGAGCTGATCTGAAGTATGCCCTGACCTCCGCCTGATCTGCAATCGGCTGCCGAAAATGGAAAAATGAAAAACTTTGGGAACCTTTTTTCAGAGCGGGCGTGAGAGAGGCTGTGTGTAGTTTGTGTGAGGTGATCAGTCGCGCGGGGGCGGGACTGAATCACCTCCTTTTTATCTCTGGTCAACCGTCCTTCTCCCGCGCCAATTAGTTGTCCCGACTGATCTTTGCTGGTACAGAAGGCAGTCATTATCAACTATCCGCCTGCCTGGTCTTTATGCTATAGTCTGGAACCCACGCCGCCCCGCGAGAAACTAAAGACCACAGATTGAGCAATCATGAAACCATTAGTTAACCTGTCGAGCCGACCATTTCGGAACCGGCGACTTTTCTGGCTGGCCATCCTGCTGATTTTCGGTGTCTCGGCGCTGGTCGGATTCAGAACGCTGCAAACGATCAATGATCTGGACAGCGAAATTGCCCGCCTTGAACCCGAAGTCAGAAAAAAACAGGAAGAAGCAAAAAAGCTGGAATCAGCCGGAGTCACCGTGCCCGCGCTGACGCCGGAACAGACGCTTTCGATGCTCGCCGCCAAAGACCTGATTCAGCGCAAGACTTTTTCGTGGTCGCAGCTTTTCAACGAAATCGAGCGGCTGATTCCTGCCACCGTGCGCGTGCGCAAGATCGCGCTCAGCAAGATTGAAGACAAGCAGAACGCCGGCAGTCCGCAGGCCGTCACGGTGAGCAATGACGACGCGCCCAAAGCGGTTTCACTGACCTTTGAAGTCACCGGGAAAAATTATACTGAAGTCGTGAAGATGATGGATGCGTTCAATCAGACGGGACAGTTTTACGTGGTTGCGCGCAAGGAGAATGTGCTGGAAGGAACTGAAGAGGTCGAGTTTGAACTGGGCGTGACCTATTACCCGCCGGTTTTGCGGCGCGCGGCGCAAACGGTGCCCGGCAATCAGGTGGCGAAGGGAGGTAAGGAGTAATGGCAGTTCGGCTCAACTCATCTGATCTGCTCGACAGCGTGCGCAGCTTTTTCAGCGGCCTGCGCCTGACGCTGGTTGAAAGCGTCTTTCTGATTGCGGCTGTCCTGTTTGCCTCGCTGGTCGCCTTCTTTTATCTGACCAGGATTCAGCCGCGCTATTCTGAAATTGCTGACCTGAAAAGTCGTCTGAAAACGGCTGAAACGAAAATCACCGAGCAGAAAACCCGCGCGGCGGCGCTGACGACTCAGCGCGAACACAAGGAAAACATCCTGGGCAGCCTGACCGAATTTGAAGAGATGCTCAAGGATCGCGTGGCCGGTCACACGCAGATGGTCACGGAAATCAATCAACTGGCCAGAGCGCATATGCTGATGACGCCCGGCTTCACCTTTCAGCCGACCTCATCAGAACTGGCGACGGCCTCGCCAACTGTGGCGGCTTCGGCTGAACCCGGCAGCAGCCCGACTCCGACACCGCCCGTGAAACTCAGCCGCGAACTGAACGTCTATCCCTCGCTCGGCATTGATACGACAGTCGAAGGCGATTACCGCAACCTGCGCAAATTCATTTACGACCTTGAACGCAGTCGGCAGTTTCTCATCATCAATGCCGTGGCCTTTCAGGGCGTTGATGAAAGAACCAGGCAGGGCCGGGGCCGCATGGTGCCGACCGCTGCGGGTAATATGCCGGAGCAGGTGACGCAGAACATTGCGCTCAAGATTGAACTGGATGCGTACTTCCAGAAGCCCGAAGGAATGCGGACTTTTATGTACCCGGCGTCTGCCGTCACACCTTCGGTCACGCCGCAGACCGCAAAGTAATGAGCGGTCAGCCCGCGACTGAACTGATTCAGACAGGTTGTCATGAACTTAACGGAACAGAACAAGAAACTGATGCTGATGGGCTTGCTGCTCGCGGTGCTGGGCGGCGTGGTGTATTACAACTTCTTTACTGAAGACGACACACCGGCCACACCGACCAGAACGCAGAACGGGCAGACTCAGAACAAATCCAAAGGTCTGAGTCCGACACCGACGCCGGGCAAAAACGAACTGCCCGTCATTGACAAGCCGCTCGAACTGGCCGCAATGACCAGCCGGGCGCAGGAACCAGGCGCGGGTCGCAACATCTTCGTTTATCCGCCGCCGCCCACGCCGACACCGCTGCCGCCGCAACCCACGCCGCCGCCGCCGCCGATTACGCTTTCAGGCCTGAATCCCGCCGGAGTGATTGGCAAGACGGGTGATTTCACGATGACGTTGTTTGGCGCGAAGTTTCCGTCTGATGCAAAAGTGTTCGTCGCGGGCCGCGATCTCAAAACGACTTTCGTCAGCGACACGCAGTTGAAGGTTCAGGTTCCGGCCTCATCAATTGCCAATCCGGGGTCGCTGCCGGTTGAAGTGCGCAGCGCCAGCGACCCGAAACTTTATTCCAATCCTTTCAACCTCAACATCACCCCGCCGCCTGCGCCGCCTTACAAATATCTGGGCATCATCGTCAAGGACGGCGTGACCACGGCGGCCCTCAAATTCGATCTGGATGAAAAGCTGGATTACGTGCGCAAGGACACAGTGCTTGGCGGTCACTGGAAGGTAGTCAGCATCACGCCGCAGGAGATCGAATTTGAAGACACGAACATCAAAGTCCGTCATCGCGTGCCGTTCAGCGGCGAAGGCAGTTAAGGCTGACAGGACAGTGTGTCAGCGGTGAGCAGGACAGAAAGGCAGCAGGTATGATCCTCACTCAGACAGGCATTCATTCAGTTTCGCGCCGTTCACGTCGTCACGAACAGGGCTATGCCATGATCGCGCTGCTGGCGGCGATGACGATTTCGCTGATCTTCATTGCGGCAGCGCTGCCTTCGCTGAAACACAACATGCAGCGCGAACGTGAAGAAGAGATGTTCTATCGCGGCGAACAGATCGCTACTGCGATTATGCTCTTTCAGCAGGACAACAGGCAGCCGCCCACCAGCCTGGCGCAACTGACCGAATACAACCCGCTCACGAAAAAACGTTATCTGCGCGCGTCGGCGCTGCGCGACCCGCTGACGCTGAAAGGCGAATGGCGACTGGTGCGCGCTGGCGATCCGGCGCTGAAGGAACTGGCCCTGGCTTATATGAAGGCGATGAAGATGCAGGATCCGCGCCAGTTGCCGCAGGTGCTTCAGGCTGCATTGATCACGCCCGGCGGCTTGCCGCTCGACACCGGCACCGGCGACAGTCAGGACGCAAAGAAGGACGGCGAGCCGCAACTCGGCAGTGAAGCAGGGCCGATTGTCGGCGTCGCCAGCAAAAGTAAGGATCAGATCATTCGCAATTACTACGGCATTGAAACCTATGACAAAGGCGTGATCGTGGCCGGAGTGGCGACACCGAATCAGATGATCGCTCCCGGCATCCCGCTGGTGGCCGGTATCGGAACCGCAACCACGACCAAAACACCAACTGATCCGCGCTGTCCCAAAGGCGGAATTCCCTTTGAGATTGACGGCAAGATCGTTTGTACAGGGTACCTCTATCCGGGTCAGTGTCCGCCCACCGACGAAAGGTGCAGACCAAAAGGTGATGGGCCGAAACCGTAAATTCGTTACTTTTTGAGGGAGAATCCACTTTGCCGATAAGAAGAGATGCAGAGCCTGACCAAGTATTGGTCAGGCTCTGCATTTTTAATCACTGGAAGTTGAGGAAAGTGGCATTTGAGAAATCTGTGCCGTTGATGAGGAGGCGAAGAGATGTTTTTCCCCGCCCGGCAAGTGAAGGAGGAATTTGCAGGTTAACCTGATCCTCACCTACGTATCCCCCCTGAGGCCCGACGTACTGCAACGGTAAATTGGTAACTGTGGTTCCCGTGCGAAGCTCTGCTGAACACTGGCTGAGATTGATTCCATTTCTCATGCCGGTGCCGTAGATGATGAAATAAACCGTCTCACCAGGCCGATTGACCTCAATAGGCAATTGATTACCCTGTGCATCCAGCAAAGGGGTTTCATATGTTTGTGTCCCATTCTGTCCGACACGGAGAATCAACATTGCTGGTGGTGGGTCGGCAGCATATGAAGCCCAGAACACGTCAGGGAAGATCTGGGCAATTGTGAATTTGCTCATTGCAACGTTTGAGTTGGCACCTGTGTTATTAACCTTCACGTAGTAGTTGCCATCAGTCTGATTGGGTGGAATGTGAAAGTTGATTTGTCCGGGGGAAACGAAAAAGAGTTCAGCATCTGCCACAAATTGCCCTGACGCCTTGAATATCTTGGCCACAGTATTATTCAGAGTTGTCGGAAGTGGCGTACTGTTTGAATCGGCGGTGCTAGCTGAGAGACTGGCTCCGAAAATGACGGCAATGCTGTCAGGTGCTGCTGTGCCTTCAGTGTAACTTCCTGGTGTTGTCACTGAAGCCTTACCAGCCTGAAGAACAGAGACCGATCTTCTTGGCTCGCCAACAATCTGATAACTGAATGATCCTGTTCTCACTGCACCATCAGGATTGGCTGCAATATTGAACTGCGCGTTGTAACCGCCGGGAGTTGAGTTGAACTTGAGTAAATTGACAGTCATCCATTGGGCAGAGGCTTGGAATGAGATTCCGTTGTTGTAATCGGATTCGGAAATGGTGATTCTCCAACTGGTGGCCTCAGAAGGAGTGTAACCATCAATATCATTGGGTGTCTGTGCATTGATGCTCAAGTGAAGGCCGAAAATGGCAAGCAGGACCAATGTTAATGACAGGCAAATGCGCAGCATGTGACTTTCGGATATGCTGGCAATTGTCTTGACAGGCAAGAACGTTGAAGATAGGGTTTTCACGACAGTTTCCTCCTTAACAGGAAAAGGGAATTGTTGTTAAGCGGGCAGCTTTGCTTTGGTCGTCAAACTGAATCGCAAAGCCTGTCCGCTTTTATTTGTTTGCGAGATTGTGGTTTCCCATTAACACGAACTTCACTGGCCTTGATGAGTCGTGTAGTGAGACTGAGCTTACGGCTCAGGCATATGGCAACAACTGTTCCTTCGGCTTTCGATTGATTGACGGATTGCAGGGAAGTGGCTGATAAGCTGTCAGTTCATCCTGATTTTTCAGACGGGCTAATTATCGTGTAATCGGAAGCCAGTGAGTCAAAGATGTAAAATGTTCCTGCAAAATAAAAATAAGAGTGTAAAAATGCCTCCTGCCTGCTGACTCCGATGCACTGATCTGGCAAAAAATGCTTGTTACTGATCGGCTGATCTGTTCATTTCTCCGCTTCATATCTTTTCCCTTGCCTGGCTGAGAAATGTGTTTGCGGTTGGTGCGTCACTTCAACGAGATGAGAAAAAAATGTTGACACGCTGCATCAGGAAGCACTATATAACCACCCAGTGTATGTAACTGCTTCCTGGCTACAAGACAAACCTGAGTTCAATATCTTGTGGCCGAAGCGTTTTTCAAAGGAGATGTTAGTTATGCCAACAGCAAAGAAGACAACAACGAAGAAGGCCGCGACCAAGACTGCCAGCAAGTCCACTGCGACCAAGAAGGCTCCGGCCAAAGCAAAGACGGCAGCAAAGAAGACTACTTCAAAAAAGAAATAGCTTCGATCTCAATCATTCGTGAGCGAAGGGGATGGGCCACCATCCCCTTTTTCATTGCCTTCCACACGCAACCCGCCTGAACTGTCCCGTCAATTCGCCATCATCCGCTCGCCAGCGGTTTCGCTGCTGAATGAATTCTGCGATACTGTCGCACCATCCTGGCCGGAACTGATGATTGCGCGCAACCAATGAACACAGCGGTTTTGCGGCGGTCAGACGGCTGGCAAAAATTCCTGAGGAGTCATGAGCATGAATGTTCTGGTTACCGGCGGGGCCGGGTACATCGGCAGTGTGATGGTTGAGCGACTGGTGGCGCACGGACACCGCGCCATCGTTTACGACAATCTGTCGCAGGGACATCGCGCCGCTGTCATTCCCGAAGCGGTCTTCATCAAAGGCGACCTGCACGAACAGGATCATCTGATTCGCGTCTTCAATGAACATCAGGTTGAAGCCGTGATTCATATGGCCGCCAATGCGCTGGTTGGTGAATCAGTCGTCAATCCGCACAAGTATTATCTCAACAATCTGGTCGGCGGCGTTTCGCTGCTTGGCGCAATGGTCACTGCCGGAGTGAAGCGCATCGTTTTCTCTTCGACCTGTGCGACCTACGGCGCAGTCGAGCAGGTGCCGATTACCGAAGACACGCCGCAAAAACCAACCAACCCTTACGGTGAATCGAAGCTGGCTTTTGAGCGCGCCCTGCGCTGGTACGATGAAGCATACGGGCTGCGTTACGCCAGCCTGCGATATTTCAATGCTGCCGGTGCGACTGAACGGTGCGGCGAAGATCACGATCCTGAATCACACCTGATTCCGCTGGTGCTGCGCGTGGCCATGGGCAAAGCCGAAAGCGTGAAAATTTTTGGCGAGGATTACCCGACGCCGGATGGCACCTGCATTCGCGATTACATTCACGTCACCGACCTGACCGAAGCTCACGTGCTGGCGCTGCGCGCACTTGAACAAGGCAGTTGCATTTACAACCTCGGTTACGGCAGCGGCTATTCAGTCAGCGAAGTCGTCGAAATGGCGCGCCAGGTGACGGGCCGCGACATTCGCACCGAACGCGCGCCGCGTCGTCCCGGCGATCCGCCGGTGCTGATTGCCAGCGCAGATCGGGCCATGCTCAATCTCGGCTGGCAGCCGCGCCACAGCGAACTTGATCACATCATCGAATCAGCCTGGCGCTGGCATCTGGCGCACCCGAATGGATATGAAGAGTAGTGGTTAGTGGGCAGTGGTTAGTGGTTAGTGAAGAATGAACAGTGAAGAGTGGAGAGAGTGCGCGGTCAGCAACTCTTTCGCTCTTCGCTCTTCGCTCTTCGCTCTTCACTAACCACTGACCACTATCCACTAACCACTGTTCTTATGCGAGTCATCAGCGGACTGTACAAGGGAAGAAGATTGAAATCGGTCGAAGGTTCAAGTGTGCGCCCGACCTCTGACCGGTTGCGCGAAACGCTTTTCAATGTGCTGCGCGGAACGGTTGAAGATGCCCGGTTCATTGACCTGTGCGCTGGTTCCGGCGCAGTCGGCATCGAAGCCTTGTCGCGCGGCGCGGCGCACGTTACTTTCGTTGAATCATCGCGGCGCGCAGCCGCAGTCATTCAGGAAAATCTTCAGCACTGCAAAATCGAAGAGAATTTCAAAGTCATCAATCGTGACGTGATCTCGACGCTCAAATATTTTGCCTCGCACCTGATTCAGTTCGATATTTTTTATTTCGATCCGCCGTATGATTCCGAACTGTACGGTCAGGTGATGTGGACGCTGGCAAAATCAAAGATCATTGCTGAAGCCGGAATGGTGATCGTCGAACATCGCAGCAAAATTCTGCTCGCGCCCAGTTACGATCACCTGCGCCCCTGGCGCGAAATCGTGCAGGGCGATACGAAGCTGACCTTTTTCAGCATGGAACGCGGAATTGCGTGACGGCAGGTGACAGATGACAGATTGAAAGAGACATCGCGCTGTCATCTGCCGTCTGCCATCTCAAATCACCTGTGTTACCATCCTGCGCATGCAGTCTGAATCCCGATAAGAAGGAGATCGCCGCCCTGTGACACGCCGCGCAATTTACCCTGGCACTTTTGATCCGGTCACGAACGGACACCTTGACATCATTGAGCGCGCCTGTCGGCTCTTTGATGAAGTCATCGTGGCCATTCTGATCAATCCGGGCAAGAACCCGATGTTCACGCTCGATGAACGCATTGCCATTCTCAACGAAGTCCTCAACTCGCGTTTTCCCCAGGTGCAGGTTGATACTTTTGACGGGCTGCTGGTTGATTACGCCGCGCGGCATCAGGCGCACGCCGTCGTGCGCGGCATTCGCGCCATTTCGGATTACGAATATGAATTGCAGATGGCGCTGATGAATCGTCGCCTCAATCCGTCGGTTGAAACCGTCTTTATGATGTCGCACGAAGATTATTCTTATGTCAGCTCGCGGCTCATCAAGGAAGTCTTCATCCTCGGCGGTTCGGTTGACGGGCTGGTGCCGGAACTGGTGATTGAACGCATGCGCGCCAAACTCGGTCGGTCATAACAAACATTTCATCTTTGATTCAGCAACATGACTCAGACATCTTTTCAGCCTTCGCATCGCGCACAGAACACCAGGGCCTCGGCGCTTGCCGCTATCGTTGCCGAAGCCGAACGATTGCGCGCGCAGGGCATCGAAATCATTGACCTCGGCGCGGGCGAGCCTGATTTCCCAACGCCTGAAAACATCAAGGACGCGGCGAAACGCGCGCTTGATGAAAACTTCACCAAATACACCGCGACGAGCGGCACGCTGCCGCTGCGTCGCGCCATCATCGAACGCATCAATCACGATTTCGGCTCCGATTACGAAGTGGCGAACTGTTGCGTCGTGAGCGGCGGCAAGCAGGGAATTTTCAATGCCGTGATGGCGCTCATCAATCCAGGCGATGACGTGCTGCTCGAACGCCCGTGCTGGGTTTCGTTTCCTGAAATCGTCAACTTTGCCGAAGGCCGCGTGGTTTCGATTGACACCGAAGCCACCGATTTTCATCTGACCGCTGATCTGGTCAGCTCGGCCATCACGCCGCAGTCAAAGCTGCTCATCATCAATTCGCCATCGAATCCGACGGGCCGTGTCATCGCTCAGGATGAATTCAGAAAGATCATCGAAGCGGCAGTCGCGCGCGGGCTGTGGGTGATTTCAGATGAATGTTACATGCATTTCGTCTATCCCCCGCGACAGCCGCAATCAGCCGCCTCGTTGCCCGCTGAATTGCGCCAGCGCGTGCTGATTGCCGGATCGTTCTCCAAAACCTATGCGATGACCGGCTGGCGGCTTGGCTTTACGCTGGGGCCGCCGGAATGGATTGCCGAAGTGCTGAAGATTTCCACTCAGTCAACTTCGGGCGCGAACTCAATCGCGCAGAAAGCCGCCATCGCGGCGCTGACTGAATCGCAGCAGTCGGTGGCCGAAATGCTTGCCGAATATCAGCGCCGCGCTGAATGGCTGGTGCCTGCGCTCAATCAGATTCCCGGCGTGAAATGCGAAATGCCTGAAGGCGCGTTTTATGCCTTTCCGAACGTGAAACAGTTGATGCAGGACTGCGGCTTTGAATCATCATCACAGCTTCAGCAGACGCTGTTGCGCGATTACGGCGTTGCGCTGAGTGCAGGGGCTGCGTTCGGCATTGAAGGCTATCTGAGATTGTCTTATGCCAATTCGCTCGCAGCGATTCAGCAGGCCGTTGCACGCATCAGCCGGATGCAGCAGGAACGCGCCAGGTAAGACAGACAGCCTGGCGAATTTCTTTACAACAGGGACACGCCGGATGATTCCGCGTGTCCTTTGTGTTTATTACCGGGTCACACGATGAAGAAGAAATACAAACGAAAGGAAGCTGAAGCGACGTTCGAGCCGGACGCAGTCATTGCGGCATTGCGCGAATTCCCTGATGGGTTGTCAGCAAAGGAACTCTCTGAGTATCTGAACCTCAACCGCGCGCAGCAGAAGCAACTGACCTGGATTCTGAATCGTTTGCAGGGCGCGGGACTGTTGCGGCGATACGGCAATGACTTTCGCTGGGCCGATTCAAATCGCGCCCTCATCGGCACGATCAGACAGCGGCGGCGCAAAATAATCAGCTTCATTCCTGATGACAGGGCTGAAGCAGCGCGGGGCCGCATTCGCATTGCGCCCGAAGAAGCCGCAGGCACCTTTGATGGCGACCGTGTTGTGATCAGTCTGTTCAGGCATCATCGCGGCGATGACCGCGAAGGCAAGGTCGAATTGCTGCTCAAACGCGGCACGCTGAGGATTGTGGGCCGTTACCAGACGACCTTTCGCCATCACGGCTTTGTTGAATCGCTCGATGAAAAGTTCCCGTATGAAATTGATGTCGAAGAGTTCAGCGATGAAGTTGACCCTGATGAATTGAGCGAGGGTTCAATCGTCGTCATCGAAGTCACGCGCTATCCGGTGGCCGGAACTGATCCGGCAGGGCGCGTGGTGCAGTATCTCGGCGCGTCATCGGCAGAGCAGGGCATTGACATTGAAATCGTCATCCACAAACACGACCTGCCGCACATCTTCCCGCCTGAAGTGCTGGCCGAAACTGAAAACATTTCGCCTGAAGTCACAGCCGAACAGCGCGCCGGGCGGCTCGATCTGCGCGATGTGCCGACCGTGACGATTGATGGCGAAACCGCGCGCGATTTCGATGATGCCATCAGTCTGAAGCGACTCGACAACGGCAACTTTCATCTCGGCGTTCACATCGCTGATGTCAGCTATTACGTGCGCGAGGGGACGGCGCTCGACGCTGAAGCGCGGTTGCGCGGCACATCGGTCTACTTTCCTGAACGCGCCATTCCGATGCTGCCTGAAAATTTGTCGAACGGCATCTGTTCGCTTAATCCGAAAGTTGACCGCCTGGCAATGTCGGCGCTGATGGAAGTTAATCAGCACGGCAAAGTGGTCTGCTGTGAACTGCGTGAAACGGTGATTCGCAGCAACGAGCGGATGACTTACACGAATGTCAACAAACTGCTCCGGCACGAAGACCCGGCGCTCTCGATGCGTTACGCCGATCTGCTTGAACTCTTTCGCACGATGGAAGAACTGGCGCGCATTCTGATTCGCATGCGCGAGCGGCGCGGTGCGATTGATTTCAACCTGCCGGAATCAATCTTTGAGTTCGATGATGAAGGCCGCATTGCCGGAGTGCTGAAGGCCGAACGCAACATCGCGCACCGCATCATCGAAGAGTTCATGCTGCTGGCGAATGAAACCGTCGCAGGCCATCTGGAACGCCTGGGCGTGCCTTCGGTCTATCGCATTCACGAAGAACCCGAACCGCAGCGCGTGATTGAATTCGCTGAGCTGGCGCGGGCGTATGGTTATCGCTTTCCGGTTGAAGGCGTCAGTTCTCATGATTATCAGCGGCTGTCGCATCAGCTTGCGGGCAAGCCTGAAGAGCGCGTGCTGGCCTATGCAATGCTGCGTTCATTGCAGCGCGCCCGCTACACGGCTTTCAATGCCGGACATTTCGGACTGGCAGCGCCGGTTTACACGCACTTCACTTCGCCGATTCGCCGCTATCCTGATCTGCTGGTGCATCGCATCCTGCGGGCGTTGCTGCAACAATCGCCGCAACTCGGTGAAAGCAGCGTGTTCGCCAGCCTGGCTGAAAGCAGTGATGAAGAGAGCAAAAAGAAAAAGACCGCGAAAGGCAAAGGCCGGATCAGGACTCCGATTCCGGCCTCTGAGCTTGAAGTGATGGCTGATGAATCAAGCCAGCGCGAACGCGCCGCCGATGATGCTGAACGCGAGATTGACGAGTGGCGCAAGGCTGTCTTTATGGCCGAACGCCTGGGCGAAGAGTTTGACGGGATGATCGTCAACGTGCGCGAATTCGGCTTCTTTGTCGAGCTTGGCGAATTCTTTATCGAAGGGCTGGTCGCCGTTGCTTCGCTCACTGACGACTATTACGACTTCAACGAACGGACGCACACACTGACCGGGCGACAGCGCCGCAAAACGTACCGCCTCGGTGATCGCGTGCGCGTGCGGGTTGACCGCGTCAATGTTGACCGGCATCTGGTGGATTTTTCAGTTGTCACCGCGCCTGAACGCGGCAGGCGAAAGTGAGGTCGCCGGTCAAAGCTCGCGGGTGAGCGCCGCGTTGTTTTTCGCGGCAATATTTTTTGTTCCGGCTCTCAGCCTGAGCCGTGTTATATTTTCCCGCCCCATCCCCCCACTTCGACAGCCCTGCCTCATTACTGACCCGCCCCGCTGACTCCTGAACGACTGCGTGTGCCACAGACAGTCGCATTCCGGGAAAGTGAAGAGCCATGAAAATCCTGATCGTTGATGATGATTCCAACTCGCGGCTGGTGCTGGCGAAAACATTGCAGCATTTCGGACACGAAGTCATTGTCGCGCCCGATGGTGAACGCGCCTGGCAGATGTATGACGCCGAACCGTATCAGTTCGTCATCACTGATTTCAGAATGCCGGAACTCAACGGGCCGGGGTTGTGTCGCCGGATTCGCAAGTCGAAAAATCACGATTACACATACATCATTCTGCTGACGACGGATGACAACCGCGATGACCTGCTCGAAGGTTTGGATGCCGGGGCCGACGGCTTGTTGCGCAAGCCGTTTGACCGCGCCGAACTCGAAGCCCGCATCCGGGCCGGAGAACGCATCCTGCAGCTTGAAAAATCGCTTCAGGAAAAAACCGAGCAGAACAAGGAAATCAATCGCCGCATGCGCTGGCACATTCAGCGCGAGCAGGTACTCAATCAGTTGCTGCGCTCGCTCAACGAATCGCCCGATCTGAATGCCCGGCTCAGTTCGGTGGCGCGGCAGCTTCAGACGCTCTTTCAGACCTCACGGGCTTTCGTGCTGCTGTTCGATACTGAAAAGAAGGTGCAGGAAGTGGCAGGCGAATATACCGCGCCAGGCATCAGGCCGCTCGGTTCGCATCAGTTTCCGGTTGAGTTGTCCGAAATCAGCGCAGCCTATGCCAGTCACGGCGTTCAGGCGATTGATGACCTGCTCAATCAGCATCACAACCTGCCCGATTATCAGTTCAGAAAGCTGGCCGTGCATTTTGAAGTGCGCGCGCTGATGACTGTGCCGGTGCTCTATCACGGCAACTGGCTGGGCACAATCGGGGTTCATCACTGCGAAGGCCCGCGACAGTGGAAGGAAGAAGAGGTTTCACTGCTCAGTGAAATTGCGCAGCCGATGGCGATGGCGATCAGCAATGCCCGCCTCTATCAGCAGGTGCAGGAACAGGCCGTGCGCGACGCGCTGACCGGACTCTACAACCGCCGCCACTTCGATCAGGTGCTGCACGCCGAACTGGAACGGGCGCAGAGGTACGGGCACGCTTTATCGCTGGTGATGCTCGATCTCGATCATCTCAAGCTGATCAACGATCAGTTCGGGCATCAGGCCGGTGACACCGCCATTCGTGAAATCGGCAGAACACTTGGCCGACTGCATCGCAAAATTGACACGGTAGCGCGTTACGGCGGCGAGGAGTTCAGCGCCATTCTCTCGCACGTCCCACCCAAAGGCGCGCTGATTGCCGCTGAATCGTGGCGCGCGGCGATCAATGAAATCAGGCTTGAAACCGGCTGGCAGTTGAGCGCCAGTGTCGGTGTGGCGATTTATCAGAAGGACGGAACAACTGCGGAAAGGCTGATCAAAGCGGCTGATGATGCGTTGTATCAGGCCAAGCGGAAAGGTCGTAACCGAGTGTGTCTGGCAGGTGAAACCGAAGATGCTGCGTCGGCCTGAATGGTGAAGCTCAACTGATAGTCGTTACCCTCCATCAGGACTCACTCTCCATTTCCAACTGCATTGTAATACTGCGCCCGCAGGTTTGATGTCTCAGCCTGCGGGCGCGCGTGTGTTCAGTGCGCGGGTTTGTTGAGTTCTCTCAGGGCGTGCTGAATGCGCTGCATCGCCAGTTCAGCCGCTGCATCCACTGCGACATCCTCGGCCTGCCGCGTGGCGCGATCAGTAAATTCAACCCTGCCTTCCTTCAGCTTCTTTGCGCCAATCGTGATGCGGTACGGAATGCCGATCAGGTCGGCATCGTTGAGCTTGACTCCGGCGCGTTCGTCGCGGTCGTCGTACAGCACTTCGACTCCGGCGTGCTGAAGCTTTTCATAAATCGCGTCAGCCGTGCGCCGCAATTCGTCATCCTTACTGTTGAGCGGCGTGACCACAACCTGAAACGGCGCAATCGTCATCGGAAAGATGATGCCCGCTTCATCGTGGCGCAGTTCAATCGCCGCCGCCAGAATGCGCTCAACGCCAATGCCATAACTGCCCATGACAATCGGCACTTCCTTTCCTTCAGCATTCAGCACACGCGCGCCCATCGAATCGCTGTATTTGGTGCCGAGCTTGAAAATATGACCGATCTCAAGCGCCTTGCCCAGGCGCAGCGTGCCTTCACAGTTCGGGCAGCCTTCGCCTTCGGCAACGGTGCGTAAATCGGCCCACTGCGTCACTTTGATGTCGCGTTCAATATTGACGCCGCGCAGGTGATGGTCGTCTTCGTTTGCGCCAGTGGTCATGCTGGCGCGACCACGCAGCGATTCATCCGCAATGATTTTGTATTTCGTCACACCCACCGCGCCGAGGCTGCCCGCGTGCGCACCCAGAGCGTCAAAAATTTCTTCGGGATGCGCCGGACGCAACTGTTGCAATTCGGTCTTCTCAGCCCGCAGCAATGCTCCAACCGCCGAAGCCAGCTTGGCTTCATTAAGCGGATGATCGCCGCGCAGCAGTGCCAGGATAATCTGATTGTGCGTGCCTTTCCTGTCTTCAGTCACGGCGACGTAAACCAGCGTTTTGATCTGACGGTCAGCCGCTGCGCCGCCTTCAAACGTCACCAGGTCTTCAATCGTGCGCACGCCCGGAGTCGGGAATTTCTCAATCGGTGCATCAGCGTTTTCATCAGCAATCACCGGAATGCGCGACTGCGCCTTTTCAGTGTTGGCCGCGTAACCGCACTGCGGACAACTCGCCACCAGGTCTTCGCCCGCACTGGTGTAAACCATAAATTCATTCGATGCCGAACCGCCCATTGCTCCGGTGTCGGCTTCGACGATGACGTAATCCAGCCCGCAGCGGTCATAGATGCGGCAGTAAGCGCGACGCTGATCGTCAAAGGCTTTGTCGAGGCCCGCAAAATCAATGTCGAAAGTGTAGGCATCCTTCATCGTGAACTGCCGCACGCGCAGCAGGCCCGATTTCGGGCGCGGTTCATCGCGGAACTTGGTCTGAATCTGATACCAGACCTGCGGCAACTGCTTGTATGAACGCAGGTGCCTGCGCGCAATGTCAGTAAAGATTTCCTCGTGCGTCATCCCCAGGCACAGGTCTGCGCCCTTGCGATCCTTCAGGCGAAACATATTGTCGCCCATCACCGTCCAGCGGCCCGATTCCTTCCAGATTTCAGCCGGGTTGAGCGCAGGCAGATAAAATTCCTGACCGCCGATGGCGTTCATCTCTTCGCGGATGATCTGTGTGATTTTCAGAATCGAACGCTGCGCAAGCGGCAGATACGAGTAAATGCCCGCGCCAAGCTGCCTGATCAGACCGGCGCGCAGCAGCAGTTTATGACTGACGACTTCGGCATCAGCCGGATCTTCGCGTAAAGTGGGAATGAAATAATGTGACCAGCGCATCCAGAAAACTCCTTGCTCAATAATTTGACGACAAATTGACGAAAGATAATGCCTGCCGCAGGGCAGCCAGGTCAATAGAATCAGGTCCGGGAGAGATCCCGCTCGCTTGTCCTGTGAAGAACGCCCCCTGATCGAAGCCTGAGTGAGCGTCCGGCTCGCGCTCACAGGCGATAGTTTGAGGTACACGACCTGCGCATTAACCGCCTGAAGCCGACGGATTCGACAGAATGCAGCGTTATCAATAAATGTCCGTCGCAGACTTCGGTAATCAGATGCTTTTATCAGGAATCCTGTGGTCAGTCGTGCGGAATCTGTCCGACTCCTTGCGCTGACGCTTGCAGGAATCTTCCTTTCACAGCGATGAGCAGCGCCAGCGGCACGCCAGGCAGACAGGCCACCTTCAGCAGGGATGTGGCGCCGATTTTTTACAGGAGCTGCGCCGAATGCCACCGGCCCGGCGAAGGCGCGCCGTTCTCGGTTCTCAGTTACAGGGACGTGCGGTCCTGGGCCAAATCAATTCGCGAAAAAGTCTCGCTCAAAACGATGCCGCCCTGGCACGCCGATCCGCATTACGGTGTGTGGGCCAATGATCGCCGACTGACGCAGGCCGAAATTGAGATGATCATCGCGTGGGTTGATGGCGGCGCGAAGGAGGGCGATCCAAAAGACCTGCCGCCCGCGCCGAAATTCACTAATGGCTGGACGATTGGCAAACCTGACATCGTTATTCAGATGCCCGAAACCTTTACCCTCGAAGCGAGCGGCCCGGACGAGTATCAGTACTTCGAGGTTGATCCGGGCTTCAAGGAAGATGTTTATGTGCAGGCCCGGACAATCGCAGAATCGTCCATCACATCATCGTCTTCGTTCGGCCTCCTGACAAAAGCAACAAGCCGTGTCCGAACCTGAGCAAAGAAGAGATGGAGAAACTGCGACAGAAGATGGAGAAGGAATCGCCGCGTTACCGCGAAGGTTTTCTGATTCGCACCAAACCTGATGCGCCGGTCATTGATGACGGCTGCTCAAATCCGAACGGCGGCAGACTGGCGCGCGAAGAGGGGCAGGAGAGTGAAAACGGTCAGTTACTCTGATGCATTACTCAAAGGTGGCCGGATCAGTGCAGCAGGATTGTTCGAGCATCGGCCTGATTCTGGCGAAGACTCAGCCCGAAAAACTGGTGCGCACCTGCGACATCTCAAACTCCTGGTTCCTGATCCCGCCCGGCGCAGACAATCACAGAGTCACGGCCTGCTGGATGGCGAAGGGTGACATTCACATCATCTACGGGGAACACGGGGGAGCAGGAGAGCAATGGAAATTGTCTCTCTGTGTCCCCCGTGTTCCCCGTGGTTTTTTCTGAACCACCACTGAGAGCTGAGCAGAACTGTGTCGGCTGTTTTGTTGGCAGCGGCTGATTCAGTTACTTCGTTCAGGTAATTGAATTGCAGCGCGACGCCTTTGCCGTGAGCTTCGGTAACGCTGAAACGAACTGAACGAAACATCCGTTCCGGCATTCAGGCCCCGCCTGCGCGTGAGACGAAAAAGCCGCCGGCGCGGCGGTAGGTGGCAGAACTGACGATCGTCTCAGCCGGGGCCTGCTGATTCAGTACGAGAAGAAGGCAGCTAACATTCCCGGGCTGCTGAGGCTGGCCTGCACCCTGATCGGCGACTGGCAGCAGCCTGAGTTCACAGGATCACAGGGCTGCAGCATCTCGTTGTCAGTTCCCGTTTTGAGATAGTTGCTTAGCGATCTCCCGTCACCACATAAGGGCTGGAGCCAGGCGAGCCGTGACAGAGTCCATCGGCATCCCAGTTGCCGCGTGTTTTTTCCCAGGTCCCGTTGCTCCCGCAGGAGAAAGTCAGGTCGCTCCACCAGACCCGATTACACTTGGGTAAGACATATTTGTTATATGCACCCCCAGGAATCTCAATGACCTGCCCTTCGCGCCCCTGGGGGAGTCGGAACTCAACCCAGGAGTGTTCACTGACTGAGCGGAAGGTACGCGGGCTGCAAACTTTGATACCTGCTCTTTCCACCGGTTCATTGCTGGTGGACGGGCGGTTATTGACAGCAGGTCTTTCTATGGCCGTCACCGTCGCCATCTTCCAGATCCTGAATGACGAATCAATTCCCCATTTCGTCCCATTGAGTTCAACCGCATACTCAATGAATTGATCCGCCAGGCCCGTAGTGTCCTTTCCAGTTATCCAGGAAGTCGCTGATTCTCTGACGAAGCTCTTACCGTCATTATCCACAATGAGGAATCTGTCGGGGTTCGGGGTGAAGATCACGTTTTTGGCGTTGATTGCGATCAGGGTTGTCCACCCGGAACCAGTCCAGCGGGCAACCTGTCCATAATTATCGGTAATCCAGACCTCATCGCTGGTTGAAATAGCAATATCCACCGGGGTTACGCTATGTGGCCCTGGCATCAGTTGCCACACGTTATTGACTCGTCGGTATATGTTTCCGATCGAGTTAACGACCCATGGGATACCTGATTTTTCGACGGCGATACGTCTGGCGGCTCCATCAACCTTTGTCCAGCCTGATCCTGCCAGCTTATAAATTTCGTAGTCATTCCCGACCGCCCCCGTGCCGATGATCCAAACCTGACCGTTTTTGGCATCAATATCTCTTGCCGTCCCCTGCATCTGGGTTCGCTCGGTGTAACTCACGATAGTGGCTTGACAGGCCGCAATACCTTGCTCCAAATTATTATGAGCGTTAATCTGCGCCTGAAAGCAGGCAATCGTTGCGTTTGGATTGATGGTGTTTTGACAGAGTTTCCGCAGATTAGATGCGCTCCAATTCTTATTACCTGCCTGATCATAAGCAACCTTGCCTTGTACCGCATTGAAGCAGGCATATTCCTGTGGTGTCAGCGCAGCTCGCTCCTGCGTCTGTCCAGGCACACATAAAAATGCCAGTGTCAGCACAGCGATGGTTGCTATTGAATTCCTGATAAATTGACCTCCGGCCAGGAAGTCATCAGTTACTCTTTCGCCTGGTTCGCGTTGCATAAGTCCAGTTCCTCGATTGTTGGAAAACTTACCTGCTGTTTACGTGCAACCGATAATTCATAGCAAGGCTCGCCTTTTCAGTCTGCGTATCCGCGTAAAACTGCTGAGGCGGCTACTTCGCTCTGATCTTCCAGATGGAAAAGTCTGCATCAATTACCCACTGCGTTCCGTCAGCCGGGTCAATGGCGTGTTCTATGTACCCAGCCGCCAGGGGGGAGATTCGGTGTGCCCACGTGCAAGTGAACAGTGCCGATGTTTGCTCGTCACACACCCTGTTTATGAGGCTCTGGCCTAAGCTGCTCAAATCCAGTGCGATCGAGGCAGTCGCTGAATTCGACAAAGCCGGGAAAGCTGAAACGGTGACAACGGATTCCGTGAAAGCATTTCTCGCCGAAGCGGAAGCAGGTCAGTCCGAACAGAAACAAGTCACGCCGCGTGTAGCAATGGAAAAGCGCGAGTCAGACAAGAGCCTTTTCTTTGAAACGCGTGATCGCAAAAACAGCGAGCAATGGCTGCATCGGAATTACTTACGGAATATCCTTTCCTTTGAAGGTAACCCTCGGCTCCAGCATGTAATACATCCGGTCATCAATTGGGTTTGTAGGATTAGATTCCCATTGATTTGTCTTGTTGTTGAAGTAAAGCACTTTGTAACTTTGGTCGGCGGCAATGTAAAACAAGCCATTCATGCCCCAACCATTCCCCCAACTGTTCTGGACAATCCAAAAGGCAGGCATATTCGGCAGCTCGACATCTGGAATTGCCTCCATATTGAAGTTAGGCGCAACGATTGGCCGCATGTAATCTCGCAATTTGAGCTTGCCACCTTTGAAATATCCAATTACCGTGACGGCGTGACCGCCCTGCACTTTATTGAATTCGTCTTCCAGCGATTTGGCCGCACCAGCCTGGTTGGCGATTTGCAACGGCTTAATAACGAGAGAGACAAATTCCTGATGGTTATAGATGCCTTTTTCGTAGTAGTTGAAATCGGGGGTGACGTCAAAGTCGGCGACTAAAGCCCCCTTCGTCGCAATAAATTTTCGCATCGCGTCCTTGTTGGTCAGGGAGCCGCTTTTTCCTGCTTTTATCCACCAGAATTCACCATCACCCTGCACCGGCACGGCAAGTGACCCACCGAGAACTCCATTGTTGGAGACTGGCTCGACGAGAGATACCATGATGCCAGTACTGGTTAATCGTTCTACGCCTTTCGGGGTATACCAGGCGTATTGCGGCAGTCCCGGCGAGCAAAGCCGCCCGCTCAAAATAAACAGCTGGATCGCATCGGGCATGTGCATCCCCGAAATGAACAGCTTATATTTCCCTTCCACAGCCACCACGCTTGCCAGCGCAGTTGAAGAAGCCCAGGCGACACAACTTCCGCACCCCCCCTGATTCATGATTCGGGGGCGCTTTTCAGGCGGAATGACATAGAAATCCGGATAGTTTTTGAAATCCGTAAAAGGAAGCCCGCTTTCGTCGTTTCCGGTGAACTTGACGGTTGTCTCGGTGGTAGCAGATGGCCCATCACCGGTTGCCGCGCCTAATCTGACGACGAATTCTTTTTTCTCAAATACTTCGCTTTTACGGGGGGCGTTGCTGACATACTGTTGATATGGTTGACTCGAACCGCCGCCTGGAGTTGGCGCAGATTTGGCTTTGCAGGCTGTGATGGCGCGGCTCCAATCGTTGTGGCTGCGAATTTCGTTCTGAAAACACGAGATCGTCGCGCTCGGATTCGTCGTGCCCTGACAAAGATTGCGCACATTTCCTTCGCTCCAGGTTTTATTTCCTTCCTGATTCCAGGCCACTTTGCCCTGTACTGCCTCGTAGCATTGCTGTTCGAGCGCAGTTTGTGCAGTGGCCGTGCTTTGAATCAGGCAGGTGGCAAAAGTGATGACAACCATCTTCCATACTTTCATTATTGTTTCCTCGCGTTTCATAGGTTTGCTCCTCCGGTGTAAATAACCCGGCGCAGTCTTCAGTTGTCTGCGCGGAGTAAGGTACGCAACTCTTCCAGGTTTTCTTTCAGCACGAACGCCGTCGCGCCAACCTCCCTGGCAGCATGGCGTGTGCGGGCATCGCCGTAATCCGTAACAATGCAAATGTTCGCATCCGGATAGGCGGCTTTGATTTGCCGACTCGCGGTGAACCCATCCACGCGCGGCATTTGCAAATCCATCAGAACCCACTGCGGAAGATTGATCTGATAGGCGACGAAAGCCTCATCGCCGTCTTCACATTCGGTAATGATCTCAGCCAGGTCACTTATCGTTTCGCGGATAATCTCGCGCATCAATGGGTTGTCTTCCACAATCAGGATATTCATTGATGGAGGGATGATCGGCGATTTGAGGAGCGTTGAGAATCCGCTGAATTACGGTATGTGAGCTGTGGAACTACGGTATTTTCTCCGTAGCTGTACGGATGGAGAGGTTTTAACTGAGGGAGACGCGATCCAGGGTGGGTAAGAGCTGTTAATTCAATCTTCGTCTTTTATTCCTGCTGCATTCTCGCTGGCAAATTTCATCAGCGCATGTCGTCCTTTGAGATTGAATTTCTCGCTGATGTTCAGGCGATGCTGCTCGACCGTGCGCACGCCCATAAACAGTTCAGCCGCGATTTCCTTGTTGGTTTTGTATTGGGCAATGAGGCGGAGGACTTTGCGTTCGGTCGGGGTTAAGTGATCGCGCAGTGAAGCCTGGGTCGAGCGTTGCTGCGCCTGGCGAACTCGTTTGAGCAGAAAACTCGTCAATTGCGGGCTGATGAATTCTTCTCCGTTCACGACGGCGTTGATGCAGTCAATCACTTCTTCGGCGGCGCTGTCTTTGACCAGGAATCCCTTCACGCCCAGATCAAGCGCGGCGTTCAGAAACTGTTCGTCCTTATGCATCGTCAGAAAAATAAATTGCAGCGCCACGCCTTTTTCACGCACGGCGGTCAGCACTTCAAATCCGCTCGCCTTCGGCATATCAATATCCAGCACTGCCACATCCGTCTGACTATGCAGCAACCGCTCAATCGCTTCCGCACCATCCCTGGCTTCTCCGATCACTTCCATATTCAGTTCGAGCGCGATCAGTTGCCGCAACCCGCCGCGAAAAATCGGATGATCGTCGGCAATGAAGACCTTGATTTTTTCCGTCATTCCCTGTCCCTCGGAATTTTCACAATCACTGTTGTCCCTTTGCCTGTCTCAGAAGAAATCGAATGCGTGCCGCCCAGCATCCGCACCCGCTCTGCGAGGCCAATCAAACCAAAGCCGCCAGCAGGCGAATCAGCACTCACAGCAAAGCCACACCCGTTGTCCTGAATCCGCGCTGTGACGTCGGTTTCGGTTTGCACGATGCTGATTTCGACGGTGGTCGCATCGGCGTGTTTGATAATGTTGTTCAGGCATTCCTGAATCACGCGATAAAAAAGCACTTCGTCGTCTTTGGAAAACACTTCGTCGAATAAAGCCACGCGCGCACTGATTTTCAGCTCTGTTGCCTCGCGGATTTTTTCAATCATCGCTTCGATGGATTCACGCAGTCCCAGTCGTTCCAGGTGATAGGGGCGCAGGTTGTAGGCGATGCTGCGCACTTCTTCCAACGCCTGCCCGGTAGCTTTGGAAATTTCCTCGAGTTGTGCTGACACCTTATCATCTCCATTCACCATTCGCTTGCCGATGATCGTGCGGTTTTTGATGACCAGTAAACTCTGGCCCAGGCCGTCGTGCAATTCGGCAGCAATGCGTTTGCGCTCGGCTTCCTGCGAAGTAATAAGCTGTTGGGCGAATTGTGTCCTGGCTTCGTTAATTGCATGCAATTGATTGATTCGATAGCGCAGGTAGCCTCTCACGATTCCCGTCAAAGCGAACACGTAAAGCATATACGCCCACCAGCGTTGCCAGGGCGGGGTGGCGATATTGACCTGCACGGCCAATTGGTTTTCGTGCCAGCGCCCTGTTTCATCAGTTGCCTTGACGCGCAAGGTATAACGTCCGCCGGGCAGATTCGAATACGTCGCCGTGCGTTTCGTGCCGCCGAAAATCCAGTCCTGATCATTCCCTTCGAGTTTCCAGGCATACTGCGCTTTTTGCGGCTGCGCCAGACCGAGCGCCGCAAAATCAAACGACAACAGATCGTCCCGCCAGGAAAAGGCGAGCGACGTCAGACGACTGACGTCAGGGCCAGACTGGAAAGGCTGCTCAAACTTGCGAATCTCGGTCAGGACTACTGTGATGGGTGTAGCCCGCGCCTGTAAGTTGTCAGGATGAAAGCGCAACAAACCTTTGAGGGTGCCAAAGTACATCTCTCCGTTACGCGCACGCATCACCGCATGATCGCTGAACCGATTGCTCGGCAATCCATCACTAACATCATAAATGCGCATCAGGCCAGTCCGGGAATCGAATCTGACCAGCCCTTTGTTGGTACCGATCCACAATCGTCCCAGCGCATCTTCCTGCAAGGAATTGATCGTGTTATCTGGCAGCCCTTCACGGATCGTGTAATTCGTGAAGTTTTCAGTCTGCGGCTCGAATCGGCTCAACCCGTTGGCCGTGGCCACCCAGACGCGCCCCTGATGATCTACCAGCAAATCGGCGACCTGATTATCGCTGAGACTGCGTGGGTCGCCAGCCTGCTGGCGATAATTCGTCCAGCGATCCGTCGCGGGATCGTAGCGCAGGGCGCCGCCAAACCGCATGCCCAGCCAGAGTTGCCCATCGTGATCCTCGCGCAGGGCTATCGCCGTGTCTTTGTTGACCCACTGCGGCAACCCGCGTGGCTGAAAAGGCACGAAGCTGTCAGTCGCAGCGTCGTATTGTTGCAGGCCATTGAGCCAGAGACTGATCAGCAACCGCCCCTGTTTGTCCTCATACATTGCAAAGACCGACTGGCTGCTCAGACTGGAAAGGAGGGGATACCGTTTGAAGCCTTGTCGGGACGGCAGGTATAAATTCAATTCGTTGAAGTCGCCACTGATCCAGATGCGACCGGCGCTGTCCTGGTAGATTACGGAGACGTTATTATTGTTCAGACTGTCGGCACGCGCGGGGTCGTGCTGATAAACCATGACGCGCCCGTTCGCCGGGTCGAAATGCGCCAGGCCCCGGTTTGTGCCAATCCAGAATTGCCCGGCTCGGTCCTCCATCAGGGCCAGCACGGAAGCCTCCTTCAACTTATCCGAATCGAGTGCCGGGTGTGCGGTCACAAAGTTTGTGGATAAAGGGTCGTATTTGCACAATCCCTGCATCGTCCCAATCCAGATGATGCCCGTTCGATCCTCGAACAAGGCATGTACGCGGTCGTCAGGCAAACTGCGCGGATTCTGGCGATCCTTATGGAAATGAATAAAGCTCTCGGTTGCAGGATCATATCTGTCCAGGCCGCCTGCACTATGGCCCACCCACAACACGCCGTGGCTGTCCACCAGCAATGACAAGACCTGATCTGATCCCAGGCTGCCGGGCTGGCTGGGGCTGTGGCGATAAGTTTTGAAGCTGTCAGTTGCGCGATCATACCGGTACATCCCGCCGCCCAGGCTGCCGAGCCAGAGATACCCCGCACGATCTTCAGCCAGCGTAACGATCACATTTGCTCCGACCAGTTGTGTGCCGTCTGGTGCAGGCGTTCGGTGGATGAAGCGTCGGGTGGCCGGGTCGAATTGTTCCAGCCCCTTGTAGGTCGCCAACCAAAGATTGTCGGCGTGGTCTTGCAACCCCTGATAGACGATGTCAGCACATAAACTGTCTGGATTGCGGGGATCGTGGCGGTAACGCGTGAAGTTGCCTGTCGCGGGGTCAAGCACGTTGACCCCGCCAAAGCGGGAGCCAATCCAGATCTGGCCCGCCTGATCTTCCCATATTCCGCGCACCGTATTGTGGCTCAGGCTGGCAGGATCGTTGGGATCGTGCCGGAAGTGGATGAAGCCGTTGATTTGCGGATCATACAAATCCAGCCCGCCATCATCCAGACCGATCCAGAGCCGTCCTGCGTGATCCAGAAACAAGCTGTAAACTTCGTTGCGCCCCAGGGAGGCCGGATTCTGCGGGTCGTGAACGTACGGGGCAAAGCGATAGCCATCGTAGCGGAAGAGTCCTGACCTCGTTCCCACCCAGAGAAAGCCCTGCTGATCCTGTACGATGTCGGTAACATCCACTTCAGAAATCGTCTGATCGGTCGTGATCCGCTGAAAATCCTGGGCCGGGGTGACTGCACTAATGCTTACCCAAAGCAATACCCACGCCAGCCACAAGGGCAAGCGGAAATTTTGTCTGGCGCAACGAATCAGCATCTGGTTGTGGAGTGAGAGAATTTACGGTCACAAAGCCTGCCCCACGACACACAGCAACCGTCCCGCATCTCGTTCGTGCCCGCTTTACTGGAGTTTACCTGGTCGTAGTCGCTGAAATCTGCGCCAGCGGGAATTTCGGTTCAATGTCCACCGGCACATCCTTCAGCCTGTCGAGCGCCTTCTGCATCACCGGTCTGATCACGGCGTATTTGTCGAGCAGCGCTTTCGCTTTGTCGTAAGAGCCTTCGGCTTCGATGGTCAGAATCTCGCCGGTCAGCTTGCGCACGGCGTCTTTGATCTTTGCCGTGTCAACGCTGAACGTGCCGTTTGCTTCGTTGATTTTGAAAGCGCCTTCGTCCGTCAGGTAATTGAATTGCAGCGCGACGCCCCTGCCGTGCGCTTCAGTGATGCCGAAGCGCACTGAACGGAACATGCTGGCGAGGAAGGTGGTGTACATCGTGCGTTCCATCTTTTTGTCCACCAGTCCCTTGTCCATCAGATATTGCAGCGCCCACAGACCTGTGATGTCGGCTTTGGCTTCTTCAAGCGCGGAATAAAGATTCTTGAGCTGCTGCCGCACGGTCGTGTCTTTGCCGCCGACATTGATGTTGTGCGGGCCGAGGCCGTGCATCAGTTCGTGCGCGAGGATGTGCGTGAAGAATGAATCGAAATCAACATCGGCCAGCTGTGACGGTTCAAGCACGACTTTTGAAATCGGAATCAGCGTCTGTTTGAATTTCGCTTCCTGCACGTTTTTGAGCATCACGCGCTTCGAGCCTTTTTCCTTCACGACGCGCTCATCGTTCGGCAGATTGAAAGCCGCTGTCTGCACGCCGCGATTGCCTTCGCCACCATTGAAGACCACATCAACCACGCGAATCGGTGACGCCGCGCCGAGTTTCGGATTGCGGTATTTCGGATCAAAGGGCAGATTGTTTTCGAGTTCCTGCAACCAGCCGCTGAATTTTTTCAGCTTCTCTGATTCGGCTTCATCGCGCAGCGTGACGTAAGCTTCATACGCAGCCTTGTAACTGAACAGTTCATCCTCGTAAGTTTCATACGGCCCGATGGTCACATCAATCGGCGCGTCAAGTTCCATCCACGCGACATCGCTGGCGTAATAATCATCCGATTTGAAAGCATCGGCGCGTTTCGTCAGAAAGTTTTTCAGAGTCGCATTGGTCGTCAGGTCAGCGGCTTCGCGCAACAGCTTTGCCGCAGGCTCAAGAAACTCGCGGTACTCCTGGCTGTAAGGCACAAGTTTGAGCTTTTTGTTTTCATCGCGGCGAATGAGCCAGAAAAATCCGGTGGCGCGTTTCTGCTCGGCTTCGGGCAGCGTTTTGACCCACGTTTCAAATTCCTCTTTGGTCATGTCTTCGGGGTAATAATTTGCGCCGTGCGGTTTGGGCGGGACGCCTGCAATAAACGGTTCGTTCTTGTCGAGCCGCGACCAGGGGCCGACATTGATCATAAAGTAATGCAGCTTTGACCTGCCTTCGGGTGAAGTGTCGGCTTCGAGTTTTTTCAAAAGCGCATCGTTGCCGCTCCAGACCTGACGGCGAAAGAGCGGGTCGAGCAGCCTGGCGGCTTCGATGATTTTGTCGAGTGCCTTGCGGTCGCCCGCTGACAGGTGCGACACATCGGCAGTGATTTCAGTCGGCGCGAAGCGATTGATCTTTGCCTGGAGTGACGATTCCGCAGACATCTTTGTTTCCTCCTTCTTCTGCGCTTCGGTGCCCTGCGGGCCGCACCCCGCGAGCGCCAGCACGGACAGCAAAACGACGGGGCAGAAATGGCGTAATGATTTCATCAGAAAGTCTCCTGGGTTGTGATACTGCATTGAGAACAAATTGCGATGGCTCTGGCCGGGCAATTATACTGCGTCATCGTTCAGGCTGCACCGGAGAGAAATCATGAAGATCAGCCAATGCAGATTTATCCTTATTTGTTCGGCCCTGCTGCTGGCCGCGTGCGCTGGTCGCACTGAGCAGCCAGAGATGGAACAGATCAAACGAACAGTGCGTGAGCGGTTCCCTGATGTGGCGCAGGTTTCGACCGCACAGCTCAGTCAGTGGTTGTCAGCGCCTGAAGCTGAACGCCCGATCCTGCTTGATGCGCGCAGCCCTGAGGAATTTGAAGTCAGCCACCTGCCGAATGCGCGACCGGCAGCAGATGAAGCGCAGGCGCTGGAAGAACTCAGCGATGCAGACCGCAATCACCGAATCGTGGTTTACTGTTCGGTTGGCTGGCGTTCATCAGCCCTTGCGCAAAAGCTGAAAGCGCGCGGTTACGCGAATGTCAGCAACCTTGAAGGCTCGATCTTTCAGTGGGCCAATGAAGGCCGCCCGGTTTATCGTGATGGTCAGCAGGTCAGTCAGGTTCATCCGTTCGATGCAAAGTGGGGCCGCCTGCTGAAAGCTGAACTGCGGTCGCCGCTGCCAGGAAAGTAATCACCGATGCGCGAGCCAGCCCCGTCTGAATCATTCACCAGTGAACAATCAGCCTTCTTCACTCGTCGTGATGCGCCGTTTCTGCTGGCGCTCGCTGCTCTGTTTGCCGTGATGCTCACCGGCACGTGGCAGCGGTGGACACAGCCGATCATTGATCACGGGCGCGAAATGAATCTGCCGACGCGCATTCTGGCCGGTGAACAGTTGTATGCCGATGTGCAGTTTCTGTACGGCCCGTTCGCGCCTTATTTCAATGCCTTTCTCTACCACCTGTTCGGCATTCATCTGAGCGTGCTGCACCTGAGCGGCGGCGTGTGTGCTGTGAGCATTGTGCTGCTGGTTTACCTGCTGGCGCGGCAGTTGATGAATGAACGCGAAGCCGCGCTTGCCGCTGGTCTGGTAATTGTGCTGTGCGCGTTCAAGGCGACGGCGAATTACATTTCACCTTACGCTTATGCATCGCTCTACGGGCTGGTCTTTGCGCTGCTGGCGCTGTGGGCTGCGGTGCGTTATCTGCACAGGCATCAGGCAGGCTGGATGCTGCTCGCCGGCATTGCAACGGGGCTTGCCCTCGCGTGCAAGCTCGATCTGTTTCTGCCTGCCGCTGTGGCGCTGGCCGTGTCGTGGCTGATTGCTTCGATAACTGAAAGAAAAATTCAGTGGCGGGCGGCGCTGGCGGCGATTGCGTCGGTCATCATCTTTGGCGGCGGAGCTTATGCGCTGATTCTGACGCGCGTGGGGTGGCGCACGCTGGTTGAAGACAACTACGCGCTCTTTTTCAATTTTCCGCCGCAGCTTATTTATTACAATCGCAACATCGGCGGCTTTGCGAACTGGCGTCATTCGCTCGTCAATATTCTGGCTGCAACGGGAACCTTTCTGCTGCTGTGCGCCATCAGCGCGCTGGCGGGCTGGCTGATGGCCAGGCGCAGAAAGCCAGAAGCAGACGTTGATGCCACACGCATCTGGAAGGTGCTGGCTGTTGCGCTGGCGTTATGGCTTGGAATGGTCAGGCTGTTTGGCGCAAATGGCGATTCAAGCCCGCTCGCCGCTGCGCCGCTGTTGCTTGTTGCAGTATTTGTTATGAGTGCTGCGCGCTGGCAGCAGGTGCGCGAAGCTGGCAAGGCTCAGCAGCGCCGAATATCAGTGCTGCTGGTGATGGCGTCATTCAGCCTTGCTGCAATTGCGCGAGTGTTGCTGAACGTGACGACCAGCGGGCCTTACACGCCGTTCTTCATCCCCACTGTCATCATCGTTGTGCTTTATCTGCTGTTTCGCGCTGCGCCGTCGTGGCTGCTCGATGATGATCGCGCACGCGACCTGGCCCGCCGAACGGCAATGAGCGTTATTGCCGTTGCCATCATCGCTACTGGAACCGGCTCGATCCTGCGGCTGCACAAACGCAACACGTATCGTGTGACCGCAGAGCGCGGCAGCTTTCTGACGCTGCCATCCATCGGCAGGCCGCTTGCTGAAGCGATCAGCTTTACGCGCCAGCACACCGCGCCGGATGATTACGTGCTGGTGCTGCCCGAAGGAACGAGCATCAACTTTCTGGCCGAACGCCGCTACCCGCTGCGCGAGGAGATTGTGCATCCCGGCTTTCTCACCGGAGCGAAGGAGGCTGACGCCATCGAACGCATCAGCCGACTGAAAGTGCCGCTGATTCTTGTTACCAGTATTGATATGTCAGAGTTCCGCGACCGGACTTTCGGGAGTGATTACAATCAGGAACTGATGCGGTGGATTGCAGGGCACTATCATTTGAAGGCAGTTTTCGGACAGGACACCGCAACGACAATCAGGCCCGAAGGGTTTTTCATTCGGGCTTATGAAAGGAATCAGTGAAGAACTGATCGCTGATCTTATTTCACCTCAGGCGAGGATTGCCTTCACCACATTTCCATGCACATCCGTCAGCCTGAAATCGCGCCCGCCGTGCCGGAAGGTCAGGCGCGTGTGATCGAACCCCAGGCAGTGCAGAATCGTCGCGTGAAAGTCGTGCACGTGGCATTCGTTTTCGGCTGCCTTCATCCCGTAATCATCTGACTTGCCGTATACGATGCCGCTTTTGATGCCGCCGCCTGCGAGCCACGATGAAAAGACCGTATTGAAGTGGCCGCGTCCGTAATCGCCTTCAGCGGTGGGCGAGCGACCGAATTCAGTGGTGAAGACAACGAGTGTGTCATTGAGCAGGCCGCGTGATTTCAAATCCTTCAGGAGTCCGGCAGTGGCCTTGTCCACGTTGCGGGCCAGCGGTTCGTGAGTCTTCATATCGCCGTGCGCATCCCAGTTTTTCGACGCGCCGACATCAATCAGTTCGATGAAACGCACTCCGCGTTCGACCATCCGGCGCGCAACCAGACACTGCCAGCCGAAGCCTTTCGTCTGCCCGCGTTCGAGGCCGTACAGCTTCAGCGTCGCGTCAGTTTCTTTCGACAGGTCTAAAACTTCGGGCATTTCGCGCTGCATGCCGAAGGCTGTTTCATAGGTTTTGATACGCGCTGCAAGCTCAGGATCGGCAGCGTGTGTTTGCAGGTGGCGACGATTGAAGCGGTCGAGCAGGCTCAGTTCTTCCTGCTGAATCTGCGGTGACGGAGAACGGCGATTGAGATTCGGGACAGGCTCTTCACCCGCAACGACGCGCACGCCCTGATGCACGGCAGGCAGAAAGTCGGAATCCCAGATTTGCCCGCCGGTGTAAGGCAGTTGCGGCGCCAGCACGACGAATGACGGCAGGTTCTGGTTTTCAGTGCCGAGGCCGTAACTGACCCACGAACCAATGCTCGGACGCTTGAACGTAACCGAGCCGGTGTGAATGCCGAGCGTCGCCTGAAAATGATCGTTGTGATCGCCGTGCATCGAATTGATGAGGCAGATGTCGTCGGCGCATTCAGCGATGTGCGGGAACAGGTCGCTGATCATCGCGCCCGATTTGCCGCGCGGCCTGAACTCCCATAGCGGCGCCAGCAGGATGCGCTTGCCCTGATAGAGGCGATTGTTTTTCGCGTCGTCAATCAGCTTCGGTTTGTAATCGAACGAATCAACGTGCGAGAAGCCGCCGGGCAGATAAATAAAGATCACCCGCTTCGCTTTGGCCGGAAAGTGCGGAGCTTTGGGCGCGAGCGGATTGTCTTCGCCGCGCGCTTCGGCGGTGAGCAGGTGCGAGAAAACAGCGGGCATCAGAATTGAACCGCTGAACAGCGAACGGAGCATGTGGCGACGAGAAAGGTTTGATTGTTCGTAAGTCATAGTTCGTTTTCGTCCGGTTATTCAAACAGGCAAACCAAAGGCGGTGCGAATAATTTTACGAACGCGACGACAGCTTTTGAGCGCATCTCGCGCAGTTGTCTTCGTGGCATTGACACCGGGGTAGCGGTAATCAATGGCAAAAGCATTCAGGTATGAAAGATCCGATTGCAACACATTCCAGCCCGGTTCAATCGGGAGCGCTGAATTCAGCAGCCCTGACAAATCGTGCGTCTTTCTGAAAATGATACCAGCCTCAGCCAGACGGGCTTTCAAATACTTTTCAGCACATTGCTGAGCCGCGAAGCAGGACAGATCATAATTGGGGCGCTTGCGAGCGCGAGCTTCACGCTGCGCGCTTACCCAGTCGCTTTCGGCCTTGTTTATCCACTCCTGCGTGATTGGCTTCATAAAGAACCCTGCCCTGTGCCATGACTTCCTGCATGAAATAATCACCCATTTCGATTCGTTCAGCGATTTGTTCAGGCGTTCTGACCAGCAAATCCAGTGGCAGCGGCGTATCGAGCTGCATTCTGATGGCAGCCGCCTGATAGGCCGGATGGCCTTCAAACGGCATCACTACCAGCAGGTCAACGTCTGAATCCTCATTCGGCTGACCATAAGCGTAGGAACCGAACAGGATGATTTGTTGCGGATTCACGGCACGCACGATTTGTCTGCACAAATCCTGAATATGATTCCTGATCCGTTTACTGCTGCTTTTGATTTTGAAATTTCTGAATGCTTTCATCACTGCTCAGTCAACATATAAAAACTCATTGCTGCTTAATAGTACACGCAAATAACTGGCCAGCGCCGCGCGGTTCAGGCGTTCTGCCGAAGTGTTGACGGCCTGCAAATCCTGCCGCACCTGTTGCAGATAAGCCTGCGCTTCTTTGATCTCTTCAGGCCTGGCCGGTCGTCCGTAAGCGAGGCGGAAAGCGTAATCAATGCGTTCGCGCACCGTGTCAAAAGCCATCCCGACGCGGACGGCGAAATGGTCAGCCTGTTCGTGCATCAGCGGATTGTTCATCAGATACAGCGCCTGAACCGGCGTCGTGCTGGCGCTGCGTTTGTCAGTCGTTGAGTTCTGATCGGCTCCGTCGAAGACTTCAAAGAACGGATGTTTTTTGAGCCGCTGCTGCATGATATACACGCTGCGGCGGTTCGTTTCGTAAGTGGCGAAAAACTGTTCGTGCTGTGTGAAATGCCAGGTTGATTCGGCAGGGAACTGATGTTCGCTGCCCATTGTGCGGTCAAGCGTGCCGCTGACGCTCATCACGGCGTCGCGGAACTCTTCGGCCAGCAGGCGGCGGCGATTGAAGCGCCATAAATAATCGTTGCTGACATCAATGGCCGCGTTCTTCGCGTCATCAGTGCTGGCAAGCTGATAGACGCGCGAAAGCATCAGCAGCTTGTGCATCTTTTTGACTGACCAGCCTGATTCAATAAAGCGCGCCGCCAGGTAATCGAGCAGTTCAGGATGCGTCGGCGCTTTGCCGCGTGTGCCGAAATCGTTCGGCGTCTGCACCAGACCTTTGCCGAAATGATATTGCCAGATGCGATTGACCATCACGCGCGCGGTCAGCGGATTGTTCGCGTCAGCAATCCATCCGGCCAGCAGGTCGCGCCCGCTGCCTTTGTAATCAGCCGGGACTTTCTGCCCACCGAGGATGGTGAGAAAGCCGCGCTGCACTTCATCGCCCAGGTTGTTGCGTTCGCCTTTGCGATGAATACGGGCGTTGGCAGGCAGGCCTTCGGTGACGGCATAGGCTTTGTCAACTCTGACCGGCCTGGCGTGCAGTTCGAGGATGCGGGCTTCGACCTGCTTCATTTCGGCGTCAACTTCCTCAGGCATTCGCGTGGTCTTTCCGGCGCGGCCCCAGATGTCGGCGTCACGATCAAAATCAGCGGGCTTCAGTTCATTCGCAGGCTCTTTGGGCGGTTCAGGCTTTTTCGTCTCAGCCTGACTGCCGCTCTGATTGTTCGCGTTGGTGGCTTTGTTTTCGCCGTTTGCGTTCTGCGCCTGCTGTTCCTTCAGCTTTTTGTTGCGGGCGGCGTAACCCTTTTCAGCGGTCAGAAATTCCTTGCGGTCATCAAGGCTGCTCAGTTCTTTCTGATACTTGTAAAACCTTTCGGCCTCTTTGCCTGACGCGAGCGCGACCATCTCAGCCGGGTGCGGATAAATTTCAGCGCCGGGGAAGGAATAGCGCGAACTGTTGAAGATGCCATAGAGCGCATAATAATCGCGCGTCGGAATCGGATCGAACTTGTGATCGTGACAGCGCGCGCAACTGGTGCTGAGGCCGAGAAAAGCCTTGCCGAGGTTGTCAATCGTGTCATCAATCGTCAGATCCATCTCCTTGTTGCGCGAACCGAAGCGGCGCGACGCAGCCAGATAACCAGTGGCGATGATCCGCTCATATTTTTCTGCTTCGGTCTTTGCAGGCAGCAGATCACCGGCAATCTGTTCGCGGATGAACTGATCGTATGGCTTGTCCTGATTGAATGATTTGATGACGTAGTTGCGATAGCGATAAGCCGCCGGGACAGGATAATCAGAATTGTCTCCGGCGGTATCGGCATAACGCACGACATCAAGCCAGTGGCGGCCCCATTTCTCGCCGTAAGCAGGCGAGGCGAGCAGCCGGTCAATCACCTTTTCAAAAGCGTCCGGTGATTTGTCATTCAGAAAGGCTTCGACTTCATCAGGCGTCGGCGGCAGTCCGGTCAGGTCAAATGTGGCGCGGCGAATCAGCGTGCGTTTGTCAGCGTCGCCAGTCGGCCTGAGATTTTTTTCTTCAAGCCTGGCGAGGATGAACTGATCAATCGGCGACCTGGGCCAGGCGGCGTTTCTGACCTGCGGCGGGGCTGAGTCTTTGACGGACTGATACGACCAGAATTTTTTCGCTGCGTTGTAATCGTAAGGCGACCAGTTGGCAGCAGCGGCGATTGTCTCTGACCGGCGCGGGTCGGGCGCGCCCATTCTGATCCATTCCTCAAAATCCCTGATGATCTGATCTGACAGTTTGCCTGCGGGCGGCATCTGCAACTTTGCATCGCCGTAACGAATCGCTTTGATGAGCAGGCTTTTTTCAGTATCGCCGGGAACGATGGCAGGCAGACCTGATGCGCCGCCCCTGAGCATCGCGGATTGTGAATCAAGCAGCAGCCCGCCCTTTGGTTTTTTCGCCTGCGCGCTGTGGCAGCCGTAGCAGTTTTCAACGAGGACAGGGCGAATCCTTTTCTCGAAGAATTCCGCGCCTGCCTGCGCGGGCGGCATTGTTTGTTCAGCGTTTCCGGCGGAGCGGGCAGCGCGGTATGAACTTGTCAGCAGCAGACTGATGACCGTCAGCACGAGAACTGTCTTGAGAGTAATGACCCTTTTCGTCATGCGCTTTTTCTCCCGGGTGGATGTAAAGCTGTCGCGTGCCTGTGACTTCGGACTTGTCAGGGCGTGTTCTGAATGATGCAGGCCCGTCAGCCGATGCAACTGTGATCGGGAAGGCAGAATTATATGCGACACTCTGAAAATTCTCACAGCCCTCTGATGAGTAACTGTTCAGGCTGAATATCAAAGTGACCGGCCATTAACAATTCCGGCGCTGCCGTGCGCTTCTAATCGCGCGATCATCAATGTTATCATCCCTCACTACCTGACAACGCCACTGACAATTCTGTAACGATCAGATCAATTACCTGTTTTGAGGAGCTATGGCAGAAACACCAACAATGACTTTTGCAATCATCAAGCCCGATGCGGTGCGCGCGGGCAACATCGGCAACATCGTTCAGCGCATTACTGACACCGGATTCAAAGTGCGCGCGCTGAAGATGCTGCACCTGACGAAACCCGTCGCGGAAGGCTTTTATGCCGTGCATCGTGAGCGTCCGTTTTTTGGTGAACTGGTCGAATTTATGATCAGCGGGCCGGTCGTTGTGATGGCGCTCGAAAAAGAGAATGCCGTGCAGGCGTGGCGCGACCTGATGGGGCCGACCGATTCAACCAAAGCGCCGAAAGGAACCATTCGCGGCGATTTCGGCACCAGCGTTGGCGAAAACGCTGTTCACGGTTCTGATTCGCCTGAGAACGCAGGGATCGAACTGAGCTACTTTTTCAATGCGACGGAATTCTGCTGAACTTATCAGCCGGAATCAGGCGTGTGCGTCACCGCGCGGATATTCAGCGATGACGTGCGCGCCTGAACATTCGTGAGCTTCTTTGACATCAACCCGGACGGCGTCCCGCCCCGATCAGGGCGGGACGCCTGATTCATCAAAGATCACCAGATCGCGGGAGGCTGGTTTATGAAGAAATTATCTAACTCTCCGGTCGGCTGTTCAGTAATTGGGCTGTCTTTGATTGTGCTGACTGCCACAGGTGTTCCGGCGCAGGAAAAGAAAACATCCGCGTCTGTCGGAACCCCGGTCAGAAAAACAGTTCCGGCGCCCGCCGGAGCCGCGCAGTCATCAGGCTCAACTGCCACTACAGGCGCTCAACCCCCCGCTCAGAACAAGCCGACGCCGACTGCCAGAGACCTGATTGATCAGGGCAAAAAACTTTACCTGACCGAAAAATACAGGCCTGCGCTGCAAAAATTTGAATCGGCCATTCGCCTTGAGCCGCAGAATGATGAAGCGCTCGGCCTGGCTGCCGTCACGGCTTTTCGCCTGGATTTGCAGCCAAAAGCGCGCGAAATGTTTCAGCGGCGCGCGCAACTGCCGGAACAGAAACCTTCGGTCAAGGCTTACTGTGATTACTGGAGCGCGCTGACTTACTGGCGTCAGGTTCACGACCTGATAGCGGCAGGCGGTGACCTGAAGCAGGGGCGGGTAATTTACAAGCTCAAGGATAAGGAACTGATCAGCGCCAGAGAGTACATCGCGCAGGGGCTGGAAGCGGTGAAGCGCGCGCTGGAGGTCAAGTCTGATTATGCTGAAGCGCTGAATGTCAGAAACCTGCTGCACGCTGAAGCTGCGCTGATTGCCGAAGATGAAGCCCAGGCTGCTGATGAACGCAAACAGGCGCTCGAAGCCCTGCGCAAAGCATTCGGATATTTTCAGCAGGCCAGCCAGACGAAAGGCTCCGCCTCAGCCAATTTCGGTGCGCCCACCGTGCTGGTCGGTGAATTCGCCGGCACCCCTGATGAAGATGCACTGCTGGCTGATGCAATGCTGCTCAAACTTCAGGGTGGTCGCCCGATCAAACGAGCCGCCGCAGTGATTCCACCCTGGCGCCCACCGGCGCAGAAAAGCGATTCCGATGACCCGGCCTCAAAAGGCGTCACCTCAACCGGCGGCGCAGTTTCGGTCGGGCCGGGACGCGGCGCGCTCTTTGGTCAGCTTGTGCCTGGCATCGTCAAGGTTGAAGTGCTGGTGGGGACTGATGGCAACGTGATTTTTGCCAGGCAGGTCAGCGGACGAATTGAAATCGGCGGCCTTGCTGTGGCCGCCGCGCGCAAATGGACATTCCAGCCTGCGCTGTTCGAAGGCAAACCAGTCCAGGTCAGCGGCGTGATTACTTTCGATATCAAAGCATCGAAGGCAAAGCCCGCCGCTTCACCCACGCCAGCCACTCCGTCATCAAAAACGAACTGACGTGATTGGGAAAGCGGAGAAGATGGGGAAGGGAGAAAAAGGAGAAACAAAGGCTTCTGATCTTTGTTTCTCCTTTTCCCCATCCGTTTTCTTCTTCAGGGGTTTCGCACGACTCCGATGTAGGGCAGATTGCGGTAACGCTCGGCGTAATCCAGACCGTACCCAACGACAAACTTGTCAGGAATATCGAAGCCTTTATACGCGACATCAACTTCGATTTTGCGGCGCGAGGGTTTGTTGAGCAGCGTGGCAATTCTGACCGAAGTCGCTCCGCGTGAGCGGAAGTTGCTGACCAGATAGCTGAGTGTCAGGCCGGTATCGAGAATATCCTCGACCAGAATAATGTCACGACCTTCCAGCGGTTCATCCAGATCCTTGACGATCTTTACCTCACCCGTCGAGCGCGTTCCCTTGCCGTAACTTGAAACGGCGATGAAATCAATCGTCAGTTCCAGATCAATGGCGCGCATCAGGTCACTCATAAACATCATTGCGCCTTTGAGAATGCAGATCAGTTCGGGCTTGCGACCTGTATAATCACGGGCAATCCCGGCGCCGATTTCCCGAATGCGGGCTTGCAAAACGTCGGCAGGAATGAGAATTTCAAGATTCGGGTTATTGAACTCGGATGTGGCAACCGGGCCGGAATTCATATTCGGTCTGTCTCCTTTGGCAATAATGTTTGAAGGCACAGCGGGAAGTAATTGAACGACTGCTGTGACAATCTAAATCCGCAACTGGCAATCTGCAATCTGCAATCGTATGAATTACCGTTTTCCGCTGATCGAAAAAATGCCGCCTTACGTGTTCGCCGTCGTCAACCAGTTGAAGATGGAAGCGCGCCGACGCGGCGAAGACATCATTGACCTGGGAATGGGCAATCCTGATCTGGCCACGCCCGAACCGATTGTTGACAAACTCATCGAAGCGGCGCGCAATCCGCGCAATCACCGCTATTCGATGTCAAAAGGCATTCCGAATCTCAGGCTCGAAATGGCCAACTGGTACGCGCGCCGTTTCAATGTCGAGCTTGATCCTGAAACCGAAGTCATCACAACCATCGGCGCGAAGGAAGGCTTTTCTCATCTCGTGCTCGCGCTGGTTGAGCCGGGCGACAAGGTGATCGTGCCTGATCCGAGTTACCCGATTCATTCCTTTGCCGCGACGATTGCCGGATGCGAACTGATCAAACTGCCGATCAATCACGGGCCGGATGTTTTTCTGAGTGAACTCAGAAAGCTGGACTACGCGCCCTCGCAGCAGCCAAAAGTGCTGGTGCTGTCGTTCCCGCACAATCCGACGACGGTGTGTGTTGACCGCGAATTTTTTGCCGAATGCGTTGACCTGGCCCGGCAGCGCGGCTGGCTGATCATTCACGACTTCGCCTACGCCGATCTGGTCTTTGACGGATACCGCGCGCCGAGCATTTTCGAGATTCCCGGCGCAATGGATGTGGCCGTTGAAATGTTCTCGATGTCGAAAAGTTATTCGATGGCGGGATGGCGCATGGGCTTCTGCGCGGGCAACAAACAGGTGATTGCCGCGCTGACGCGGCTGAAAAGTTATCTTGATTATGGCATCTTTCAGCCGGTGCAGATTGCCGGAGTGATCGCGCTGCGCGATTGCGATGACGTTGTGCCGGAAATTGTCGAAACCTACCGCAACCGCCGTGACGCGCTCGTTCGCGGCCTCGCCAAAGCCGGATGGGACGTGCCCGCGCCCAAAGGCACGATGTTCGTCTGGGCAAAGATGCCGGAACAGTTCGCCAGCCTCGGTTCGGTTGAATTTGCCAAGCGCCTGATTGCCGAGGCACAGGTGGCTGTTTCGCCAGGCATCGGTTTTGGCGAAGGCGGCGAAGGTTACGTCCGCTTTGCGCTGATCGAAAACGAGCAGCGCCTGGCCCAGGCCTGTCGCGGAATCAAAGCCTTTCTGAGCGGCGCTTCCGCTCGCAGCGGTTCGGCGCAGTTGTAAGCATCTGGTTCATCCGCCATGAGTGAAGCCATTGACGAATCAAACAAGGATGTCATCGCTGAAGTTGACGTGCGCGGCGTGCCTGAAGGCGGGCGACTGGTCATTCGCACCGATGCGATTGTGACGCCGTCGGCGCAGGATCTGATTCGTGAACGGCGCATTGAAATTATTCGCCGCGCGCGTTCAGCAAAGGTCGGCAACACGCAGCGCCTGATTGCCCTCGGCGCAGATCACGGCGGATTTGAAATGAAGGAGCAGGTCAAGCGGCTGCTCACGGAACTTGGCTACCGCTGGCGCGATTTCGGGACTTCTTCGACCGAAGCGGTTGACTATCCCGATTTCGCGCACGCCGTCGCCAGAGCCGTCGCTGACGGAGCCTGCGATCTGGGAATCATCATTGACGGCGCGGGCATCGGTTCCTGCATGACTGCCAACAAAGTGCCGGGCGTGCTCGCGGCGATGTGTTACGACGAAGCCACCGCCCGCAACAGCCGCGAACACAACTTCGCCAACGTCCTGACCCTCGGCGGAAAAATGATTTCAGTGGAAAAGATGAAGGAAATCGTCCGTGCCTGGCTCGGTACCGAAACCGGAGAAGACCGCCACCGCAAACGCGTCGCCAAAATCACTGCCATCGAACGCCAGTATCTCAAATAGATACCTGCGCCCGAAAACGCGAACTCTGTTCTGCCGGTGGAAATGGATTGAGCGTGGAGGAAAGTGTGTCCTGATAAAGAACAAGGGCCACTGAGAACGCCCCGTTATTCTCTGGTGGCCCCTGTTCACTTTGCTTCCAGTAAACTTACTACCGAATAAGCAAGCGCAATATACTCATTAAACTCGGTTGAAGCAAGAGAATTTTTCAACCATTTTGAAAGAACTGTTTAATCAATTTGACTTCAATGGTTTGGCTTTCGGTCAAAATGATAAACAGAGTACTGCTTTGCGGCAGTGTTTAATCTGACCCTCTATTTCGGCTGACCGGAGCCGCTTGAAAGGCGCTTGTAATACTGCTCGACCTGCTTACGGTAGCGTTCCGGAGCTGCGCCTTCGTCTGACAGCCGCAGATTGTTTTTGCCGAGCTTCGCCTGAAGTTTGCGGCTCAGTTCAACTTCAATCTGCCGCAGCGGGTCAATCACTTCAGTCTTGAGTCGGGCCGCAGTTTGCAGGTCGTCGCGGATGTCGTTGCGATTGATCTGCTCGGCCATCTGCCGAAGCTGGCTGATTGCCTGATCCAGATCGCGCGCCAGGTCGCCGCGTTCACGCCCCACCTGTTTTCGCAGTTCCTCGGCGTCGCGCAGCCTTTCCGCCAGTTCTGATTTCAACTGACGATCAGAATCAGCCGCCCGCTGACCGCCGACCGGAGGCCCGCCGCCCATCGGCATCGTGGGATTCTGCTGGCTGGGACTGGAGCTTTGCGAACGCTGCCCGCCCTGGGCCGACTGCTGTCCCTGCTGCTGACCCTGTTGCTGCCCCTGCTGTCCCTGCTGGCCTTGTTGTCCCTGCTGCTGTCCCTGACGGCCCTGCTGATTTTGCTGTCCCTGTTGTTGTCCTTGTTGTTGCCCCTGCTGACGGCCCTGCTGTTGTCCGTTTCGCTGCTGGCCCTGCTGGTTTTGCTGCCCGGCCTGCTGACCCTGTTGCTGGCCGCGCTGCTGGTTCTGCTGCTGCCCCTGCTGGTTCTGGTTGCTGGCAGACTGCTGCTGACCCTGCTGCTGAGACTGCTGCTGACCTTGCTGCGATTGCTGGCCCTGCTGCGACTGCTGCGAATTCTGTTGAGACTGCTGGCCGCGCTGGCGCGGATTTTCGGCCATGCGGCGGCGCAGCGATTCGAGGCTGTCGGCAAGCTGACGGGTGCGGTCAAGCGCCTCTTCGGTATCGCCGCCCGCGCCTTTCTGATTCTTTGCGCTCTGCTCGGCCTGCCTGAGCTGCTGCGCCACCTGATCCAGATTATCCTGAATAACGCGCTCGCCTTCGCGGGCCGCGCCGAACTGGTTGTCCTGGATGTTCTGGTTGTTGCGGCGAATGCGTTCAGCCACACGGTTGCGCCGCAGGTCCGAAGCCGCTTCGCGCATCTGATCAGCAGCTTTCTGCTGATCCTGACCCATTCCGCGCGCAGCCTGATCGAGATCCTTTTCGAGGTTGTTGACATCGCTGGCCAGCGATTCCTTGCGTTCGCTCAGGCGGCGTCGGGCTTCCTGCGTGGCCTGGTCGTTGTTCTGGCCGTTGTTGCTGCGGCGCGCGAGTTCGTCAACGTCTTTCTGAATCTCGCGCTGCTTTGAAGCTGCATCAGCGGCGCGCTGCTTCAGGTCTGACGCCGACTGACCGCCGCGCGAACGCTGCAACTGATCCATTCGGCGACGAGCCTCTTCGAGCTTTTCAAGGGCGCGCAACTGCTGCGCGACTGATTCCTGCTGATTGTTGTTTTGCGAAGCTGACTGGGCGCGCTGCATTTCGTCAGCGGCGCGATTCAACTGCTGGCTGAGTTCCTGCAATCGCTGATCGCGCCGTTCGCGTGACAGGCGTTCAAGTTCCCGCGCAGCCTTGCGGGCTTCTTCGATCATCTGCTGCCGCTGGCGACTGCCGCCGCCACCGCCGCTCTGACTCTGCTGCCCCTGCATCCGGCGCTGCTGCTGTTCAAGTTCGCGCTGCTGGCGGCGGGCGAGTTCCTCAAGTTTGCGCTTGAGTTCATCGTCCTGCTGCTGGCCCTGCTGCTGCTGTTCGCGTTGCAGCGTTTCGTACTGGTTCTTCATTTTGTCGAGTTCCAGTTCGAACAGGTCAGCAAGTTCTTCGGCATTCTGGCTCTGACCGCCACCGCCCTGCTGCTGCCCCATCGCCACCTGAATTTCGCGGAAGATCGCGTCAGCGCGCAGCAGGTTCTGCAAAGCCTTCTGCTCAGGCGGCAGCGCCTTGTCGGCCTTCTGCCCGCGCAGTTCAGGGATGGCTCCTTCCATCTCCTTGTGCGCCTGTTCGAGATACTCAACCAGTTTTGCGAAATCGTTCTGCTGATCAAGCTGTCCGCCCATGCGCCGCTTGATGCGTTCGATCAGGGCGCGTGTGTCGTCGCGCAGCTTTTCCTGACTGAGCGCGACGGCGTTGTAATTTTCGGTCTTTTCTTCGGGCGAATAGTTGTTCTGTTCACGGTTGACGCGGAAGGTCGCGGCAATGATCTCTTTCTGTCGTTTGGTCAGCGCGTTCTGATTCTCTTCGCCGCCGCCACCGCCGCCGCCCTGCTGCTGCGCCTGGCGAAATTCCTTCTCGAATGGTTTGACTTCGATGAAGTAAATATCGCTCGTCGCTTCGTTGTGCGCGTCGCGGGCCTTCGCGTAATACGAAATGAAATCGCCGGGTTTCAGATCGTATTCTTCAAGAAAGAAAGTGTGCGCTCCGGTCAGAGTTTTGGCCGCGCCTTTCAGCTTTTGCAGGTCAATTTTCTTTTCCTCGCCGCCGTTGACCGAAAAGTAAAGATCAAGCGAAGTCACACCGTAATCATCTTCGGCTTTGGCTTCGGTAAAGACCTCTTCAATATTGGTTGCGCGCATATCGCGGCCCGGCTTTTCAAAGCTCACAGTCGGCGGCGCATCTTCGAGCAGCGTAATGTCGAATTCGTTCGAGCCGTTGTAAACATCGCCGTCCGCGCTGTGCAGTTCGATGTGATAGCTCGTATCTGCGCTCACCGTAAGCGTGCCGGTGTAGAAGCTTTCGACCTGACCGCTTTCAAGCCGCTGTTCAGACGGCTTCATCTCAATCTTTTTGCCGTCCTTCAGCACAATGAATGCAGCTTTGGCCTTGACCGTCTGCCCGCCGGTCAGAATCGCCTTGATCGTGACGACTGTGCCTTTCAGGGCCGCGATGTTGCCGCTGTCTTCCTGCGTTTTGCTCGGCAGCCCGGTGTAAGCAGGGAAGTCAAGCGTCGCGTCAATCCGCTTGACGTAAGGCAGATCGGCCACTTCAAGCTTGTAAACTTCGGTCTTGACGCCGTTCGCTTCGACAAAATATTCAACCGCATCCTGAATGTTGAAGATGAAGTGCTGAAAGTCGGCCTTGTTTTTGGCCGGTTCCATCGGCTGTCCGATCCACTGCTGATCGTTCTCGCCGACCTTGCGGAAAAAGAACGTCACCGCATCGGCGCTGAAGTTGGCCAGCGTGGCGACGATCTGCTGATCCGATCCTTTCGGCACGCGAGCCGTGCCGGGTCTGACCTTGATCAGCAGTGCATCCTTGCCGGTCGCCGTGACCGTCGGAGGCACAAACAACTGGCTGACGCCGCCCGAAAGCTGTTTCGGCCCGAACATCAGCGCGCCGATAAAGGCCAGCACACACACTGCCGCCGCGCCCGCCAGCTTCCACATCCGCTGTTTCGGCACTACGTCATCAAGCGCCACTTCAGATGCGCGCAGGTTCGCATCGCTGACCAGCCGTTCAGTCACCGCCGAAGGCATTGTCTGCGCTGTGCCGTCGCTGACTTCGACCGCACTGACCAGGCGTTCCTCCATCCCGCGATGTTTTTCTTCAATCAGCCGCGCCACCTGAGCATCGCTCACCCGTCGCCGCAGCGGGCGCACAATGAAAAACCAGACTGCCGCCAGCACGCCAAACAGCGCCACCAGCCGCAGCGAAATCAGCGCGCCGCCGCTGTGCCGCCAGCGCCACGCCGCCAGCCCCGTGAGCAGCAGCAGCGCCGCACTGACCGCCAGACTGAAGGCCAGCCCGCGCAAAGTCGCCAGAGCTTTCAGCCGACGCTGTACACTGCGAATGAGATTGAAAAGCTGATCATTCTGATTCGGCATAAAGTCCTCACAGTCTGGATTGCCTGTACAGGCGGAAATGCGTTAAGTCGGTTATCCAATCACCCGCGCCATCTTCGTGCGTCGCGCCAGAATCGCTTCGGTTACAAACAGTGCGAGCGAGGCGATCAGCAGCGACCACCACACGCGCTGGCGGGATTCAAGTTCTTCCTTGTCCGGCCCGGTGCTGGCTGCGCCTGCGGCCTGCGTGCCCTGCGCGTCTGCGCCCGTGACGGCTGAAGTGAAGGCGGCAATGTCGAGCTTCGATAAATCTGATTCCTTCCCGTCCACATCCACTGCCGCAAAGTCTGAACGATCAGGATAACGAAGCTTGTAAAAGCCGGGTTCCTGCGCTTTCACGATCAGGTCGCCGCTTGCGGTTTGCAGGCGTTCGGTGAGGCGACCTCCGCCCGGCGCGTCAACTGCGGGCAGGCTGCCATCCTTTGCTGCGGGAACCGTGAAGGGCTGGCCGAGCAGGTGCCACGCGCGGTCTTCGCGTTCTCCCAGGTGACGCACCATCTGCCTGACGAGCGGCAGATATGTCGGCGTCAGCGGCAGGTCGTTCCAGCCTGCGTCGAGCGTCGAAGTAAACAGCAGCACCTTGCCGTTGCCGAACGAGCCTTCGATCAGCGCCGGGCTGCCGTCTTCAAAGCGCGCCAGCACGGACGATTTCTCTTTCGGCTGCGAACGATGCCAGCCGTATACGCGCGCGACCGCCAGCCGTCCGCTCTGTCTGAAAATTTCAAAAATCGGATGATCGGTTTTGATTTCACTCATTGACACCGGATTCGCCCTGTCCTCAGCCGCTTCGCCCAGCGTCGCAGGCGCAATGTCTTTGAATGCCTGATTGAACGCTTCGGCTTCAGTATGCCGACCAGCGGCAATCACTATGCCGCCGCCCGTTTCAGCAAACTTTTTCAGGCCATCGGCCAGCGCGCTGCTGATTTCGCCGGCATCATTGATGATGATGACGCGGTAATCACTGAGTTCGCCGGGATTGACTGAGCCTGCGGTTTTGACTGTCAGGGTGAAGGGCAGGTTATCGCCCGTGGTCAGCGCGTCCTGCAAATAGAGACTTTCGCTGCGACCGCGCACGGCTGATTCGATGACCAGTGCCTTTGCCTGATTTTCGCGCCGCAGCGTGAAGTGGAATTTGTTGTCAACCGTCAGCCGGTCAGTGCTGTCATCAATCAGAATCACTCCGCGATTGACGCCGTCCGACAAATTGAAGTCGGTGAATTCAACCAGCGTCGCGTCGCGCGCCGGAATGCTGATTTCGCGCTTCTCGACCGTGTGATCGTTAAGCTGAAATTCAACGCGCACGCCGTTGCGCGCCTGGTCGCTGTAATTGGCAATGCGGGCGGCGAGCTTGTCAGTGTATTTCTGCTGATAGAGCACCGGCTGCGCGCTGATTTCAGTGATGGCCAGATTGGCCGCGTCGCTTTCGCCCACATCGTTTGTCAGCAGTTTGACATCCTGGCTCAGACGAAATGCCGCTTCAGCCTGATTCCACCCGGCAGCCTGAAAATCAGAAATCAGGACGATGCGGCGCTCCTTTGTGCCTGCTTCCCTGAGCAAGCCTTCAGCGCCGCGCAAAGCCTGCGTGTAATCAGTGCCGCCGAGGCCGGGTTGCGCGCTGTCAACGAGCGAGAGCAGCTTGGCCGTTTCAGTCGTGAAGCGGCTGGCAATATCGTAGCCGTTGCCGAAAGTGACGAGCGCAATCCTGTCTCCGCTCGCTTCATTGATGATCGCCTTCGCGCGCGACTTCGCCTGCTCGAAGCGGTTGCCGTAGCGCATGCTGAATGAATCATCAAGCAGCACGACCGTCGCCCGGTTGTTTTTGCCGAGTTCCGCGCCCGCGCTGCTGAAGTAAGGCCGCGCAAACGCCAGCACGAGCAGCAGCAGCGCGAGACACCGCATCAGCAGCAGCAGCAGATTGTGCAGCCGCCTGCGCCTGATCGTGCGCTGCGGAATCCGCCGCACAAACATCAGCGAAGCAAACTCAACCTTTCGCGCATTCGTCCGCCGCACCAGATGCACAATGATCGGCGCAACGACCGCCGCCAGACCGAGCAGAAATAATGGATTGAGAAATGACATAAGGCTCGCCGTGAAATTTCAGAACTTATTTCAAATCAGTCCGCGCGAAATACTCTGTCAGTTGATGTCCCTCCAGACCGCCGCTGGAACAAAGATCGCAATGTGAGAAACATTTCCTGTTGCGACCATCACTTCGTGTCCATCAGCCATCAGCAGCGCCGCCTGAGCTGAAAGAATGACATCCGCATCAAGCTTGTGGTCAGCAGCAGTCGGTCGGCCCATTTGTCTGGCCCGTGCTCACAATTCAGCGGCCCTGAGCATTGTTGGAGTTGTCAGGGGCAGATAATTGAGCTGGCTCTTCAATGCATCAAGCCTGGCAATACCGCGCGCCCTGCCTGTTCACAGCAATTCACGGCGGACTTCGTAATCAGCTATTTCAGAGATCGCCACCAGTACTCCGTCAGGCAGTTGCGCCTGCATCCACTGATTGCAGGCATCACCTTCCGGTGAACTGCGGGGATTGGAAACGAGACCGAGCGGGGTGGAATCAAGGATAATGATTTTGCTCATCGGGTCTGCTGTCAATCAGGGGCGTTCCTCTTCCAGCGCACGTTTCAGCGTTTCCCACGTTTCGCGCTGTTCAGCCTCGTCTTCATCGTAAAAAGATTCGAGAAGTGAAACTGTCGCGGCCACGTCAATTGGATTGAGGCTGAAGCCTGATTCTGGTGACGGCTGCTTCAGCGGCGGAATGACTGGCCCCGCCGTAATAGTCTCCTGTTTTTCCATCGTCAGCATCTCCTCCGGGTAAAAGTCCCTCACATTTTATCACGCGGTCAGCAGCAGATCGGGGCCCTCATTAACAGCTTGTTTCCGGCATCATTTCCACTCATTGAATTCAGGCTGATACTTTGCGATTCCTTTCCGCCCCGGCAACGATCCGGCGCGTAATTCAAGCAGCATGAAATTTTCATCAGCCACGTTGTATTCGCTGCTGACGCCGTAACGACTCGCCGGGACGAAGCCGAAGCGCGGGTAATATTCGTGATGGCCCAGCACGACGATGCACTGGTGACCGGCGCGGCGACATTCATCCAGCCCGGCGCGGACAAGCTGCGAACCGATGCCGCGATTCTGCCATTCAGGCAGCACTGCCATCGGAGCGAGTCCGAGGGCCGCGATGTTTTCAGCCTCGCATTCAATCGTGACCGGGCTGAAGAGCAGATGCCCGACCACCTGATCGTCTTCGACCGCCACCAGCGACAGGATTGCGTTGCCTGCCGCGCGCAGCCTGTCAACCAGGTCGCCTTCGGCCTGCTGCCCGAAGGCCAGTTCATTGACTCTGCGAATGGCCGCAAAGTCGCCGGGTTGTTCGTGGCGAATTGAAATCATCTTCACTGCCGCGCACGTCGCGCCAGAAACGAAAACAGCGCGTAATCAAGCGGCCTGTCGGTCGTCAGCAGTTCGTAATCAATCCGGCCCGCCGTCGCGCCTTCGCGCAGGCGCTGAATGTGGGCGTTGATTGTTGAGCGATAGCCTTCGGCCAGAATGTCCGGCAGGACGTGCATCTGTTCGGTTGTCTCAAGGTCTTCGAGCAGCACCGGTTCATTGAACTCAAACGTCAGTTCGTTTTTATCCAGCACGTGAAAAGCGATCACGTCATTGCCCTTGAATCGCAGGTGCTGCAACGCGCGCAGAATCGCTTCGGGTTCATCGTAAAAATCCGAGATGACAATGATGATGCCGCGCCGCGTCAGGACTTCAGCGACCGCGTCGAGCATCTGCGCCAGTCTGGTTTCGCGGCCCGGTTCGAGCTGCGACAGATGGCCGAAGATCGTCTGCATATGTCCGGTGCGGCTGCGCGCGGGAACGTGGGCGCGCACCTCTTCGTCAAAGGCGATCAGGCCGACCGAGTCCTGCTGTTTGTTGGCCAGATACGACATCGCCGAAGCCAGGAACTGCGCATACTGCATCTTGGTCACAGTGCCGCTCGTGTAACTCATCGAGGCGCTCGCGTCCACCAGGACGTGACATTGCGTGTTCGTATCGGCGCGATATTTTTTGATGTAGTAACGATCAGTGCGTCCGAGCAGCTTCCAGTCCAGATAGCGCAGATCGTCGCCGGGCAGGTACTGGCGGTACTCAGCAAATTCAGTTGAAAAGCCGGTGAAGGGCGAGCGGTGCAGGCCGGAGATGAAACCCTCGACCACCGTGCGGGCAAGCAGTTCCAGCGAACTGATGCTGGCCAGCACTTCGGGCGAGAGAAAACGGGCCGGAGTGACCGCGGATTGCGGAGTGGGACTGCCCGGTTCTGCGGCTGACTGTTTCTGCGGTTTGCGCCACACGATGCGTGTTACCTCACAAATGGTTACTGGTCGAATTCAAAAGCCACCTGCGAAATGGCCGTGTCTTCAAAGTCGGTCGTGCCCTGATAAATTTCGCTGATAACGATGCGCACCAGCTTTGTCGTGATGCCGCCGGTGTCAATCGCCTGTTCCTGCATCGCGTCGCTGAATCGGTACTGATGCGAACTGCCATCAGAAAACTGAATCAGGGCAGTGGCGAGCCGGTTGTTTTTAGTCCAGGCTTCGGCGCTTTTGAAATATCCGGGCGCAATCAGAATGCGCCGCAGCTTCACGGCGTGATTGAAATCGAATTGCAGCCATTCACCGATGCCGGGGCCGGGCGCGCCTTCAATCCATGCTGTCAGCATGCTGCCGTCGAGCGCCTGATCGGGCGCATAGCTGATGCCGCGATACGGCGCGCGCGTTGAAGATGCCGAAGCGATGACCTGAACAGGCGCGGCAGATTCCGGCTGAACCGGCGCAGTCTGAGGCTGATCCTGGGTGGCCTGATTCACTGTCTCCCGATAAGAGACTGAGGATGACGGTGAAGAAGCCTGCACGGGCGCAGGCGTGGTCGGCTGACCCTGCTGATTCTGGTTCTGACTGTCGTCAGCCATCAGGCCGATGATCAGCAGCAGAATAAAGATGACGATGAACATCAGCACTCCGCCGATAAAAAACGGCAGAAACCAGCCGCGCTTTTTCGCCGGTGGCGAAGGCGCATAGCCGCCCTGGTATGAACCGCTGTTGGGCGGCATCACCGGCTGCTGATAATACTGACCGGAATGCGGGCCGCTCGGCGGGCGCTGCGGGCCACTGGGCGGACGCTGCGGGCCGCTTGTCGGATTAAATGGCGGCGGTGACGGCTGATTCATCGGGCGCGGCAGTGAATTTTCAGGCGGCGTCACGCGCACTGTGGCCTGCGGCGGAGTTTTGGTTTCCGCGCTCAGCTTCAGCGCATTCTCAATCATTCGCGCCAGCACGACTGCCGTTTGCGGGCGATCTTCACGATCCTTGGCCAGCACCTGTTTGATGACATCTTCAATTTCGGGCGGCAGTTCGGGCTTGATTGAACGAATCAGCGCGGGCGATGCTGAAATCTGTTTGGAAATAATCTCGCGCGAAGTGTTGCCGTTGAATGGCGCAACACCTGAGAGCATTTCGTACAGCACGACGCCCAGACTGTAGATGTCCGAACGCCCGTCGAGTTCTTCGCCGAGGCACTGTTCGGGCGACATGTAATGCGGCGTGCCGATGACGCTGCCCATCTGTGTCAGCGAATCGGTGCCGGTCAGGTCGCGCAGCTTGGCGATGCCGAAATCAAGCACCTTCACCTGCGGCCCGGCAGCCGTCTGCTTGATCATAATGTTGTCGGGCTTGATGTCGCGGTGCACGATATTCTGGCGGTGCGCTTCTTCAAGTGCGCCGCAGGCCTGGCGCATGATTTCAAGCGCTGTGGCCGGTGGCATCGCGCCTTTCTGATAGATCAGATCGCGCAGGCTCTGACCTTCGGCCAGTTCCATAATCAGATAGAGCAGCCCGTCGCCGGTCACGCCGAAATCGTAAATCGCCACCGCATTCGGATGCTTGAGGCGCGCGGCGGCCTGCGCTTCGCGGCGAAATCGCTCACCCGCCTGCGTGATGGACATCATTTCGGGATGCAGCACCTTGACTGCCACGATGTCGCCAATCAGCAGGCGCGTCGCCTTGTAAACCGCGCCCATCCCACCAGCACCGAGCTTTGCGTCAAAGCGGTATTTGCCTTCAATCGTGCGCCCCAGCAGCGGGTCGGCAGCTTCTTCTTTTGCCGGATGATCAACCGCGACTGTGGCTGCCAGGCTCGCGCCGCATTTGGTGCAGAAGCGCGTGCCTTCAAAATTGCCGGTGCCGCATTGTGGACAGTAATTCATTTGTCGAGTCCTGATCCGGGGGCGGGGAGATTATAAAGTCTGTTATTCGATCAGCGCACATGCTCCTGATGGGCCTGCGCATAGATTCGCAGAGCGGCGTTCACACGGCTTTCATAATCCTCGCCCTGTGACTTGAACCACTCCAGAATTTCCTCGTCTATGCTGAAGGTGACGGAAACCTTTCTGACCGGAACACGCAATCTGGCTCTGGCAAAGAACTCTTTACCGAGAGGCGGAATGTCAGAGGTGTCTATCTCTTCATCCTTCATATTCCTGATCGTTTCCCAGTTCGTCCCTGAGGAACTGCTCGAATTTGATGCGTTCATACTTCAAAGCCTTTCTGGCCGAGATAATACGAATAGTGCCATTGGGGCACTCTGCAAAAACGACCACAATCACAGTATTCTGAACAATACCAATGCCGATCATTCGATCTTCACCATAATCTTCTCTGGTATCCAGATCAACCAGCAGCGGGCTGGTGAAGACTCCCTGAATATCAGCGAAATTCAGACCATGTTTGCTGATGTTTTGCGCGTTCTTGTCTTCATCCCATTCGCAATTCATCGGGGTGACTGTGTCTGATCTGAAACAATAAACAGTAAATTACTCAAGGCCGGATTTCGGCTCCGGCACTATTTCAACCAGCCGTCTGATGACCTGGTCGGAATCAACTTTTTCGGATTCAGCCTGGAAGTTGAGCAGGATGCGGTGGCGCAGCACGGGGGCAGCGGCGAAGCGCACGTCTTCGCACGAGACGTTGTACCGCCCGCTCAGAATAGCACGGGCCTTGCCCGCCAGAATCAGAAACTGCGAAGCGCGCAATGACGCGCCCCACGTCACGTATTTATTAACGAAGTCCGGCGCTTTGGGCGTTCCGGGTCGGCTTGAACTCGCCAGATTGACGGCGTATCGCGTCACCGGATCAGCCGCGTGAACCTTTCGCACCAGACGCTGAAAGGCCAGAATCTCATCTGCCGACATCATGCGCTCAAAGTTCAGATTCTGCGGTGCGGTCGTGGCCCTGACCACGGCGACCTCGTCCTCTTCGGGCAGGTAGCCGATGCGCACATTGAACATGAAACGGTCAAGCTGAGCTTCGGGCAGCGGGTAGGTGCCTTCCATTTCAATCGGGTTCTGCGTGGCCAGCACAAAGAAGGGTTTCGGCAGCGGCCACGTCTGGCCCTGCACGGTGACGTTGCCTTCCTGCATGGCTTCAAGCAGCGCGGCCTGCGTCTTGGGCGGCGTGCGGTTGATTTCGTCGGCCAGAATGATGTTGGCGAACACGGGGCCGCGAATGAATTGCAGTTTGCGATGACCGGTGGTGCGGTCTTCCTCGATGATTTCAGTGCCCGTAATATCGGCGGGCATCAGGTCGGGCGTGAACTGAATGCGTTTGAATGAAAGGTCAAGCACGCTCGCCGCCGTGCGCACGAGTAAGGTTTTGGCCAGTCCGGGAACGCCGGTCAGGATGACGTGGCCGCCCGCGAACAGCGCAATCAGCACCTGTTCGACGACTTCATCCTGGCCAATGATGGCCTTGCGGATTTCGCGCAGAATGCGGTCGCGCGCATCCGAAAGTTTGTCAAGCAGCTCTTCATCCCGGTAAGCCTGTGTGTCAATTGCCATGTAATCTCCCCGCACAGTTCGACAAGCTGCCAGCTTGTCGAGGTCTTACACTGAAGACTCTTTTGAAATTGATGGGGCGCTGATTTCACACCCCGGCAGGCTGGCAGCCTGCCGGACTTCAATGCGTCAGCGCATACATAATGTAATTCACACCGAACTTGTACGATTCGTTGGTCTCTTCAATCGGCGCAAACGGATCATCCGACCACTGCCAGAAATCGCTGACATCGTAATTGTAATCAATCACCATCATCAGCCGCCCGGTGCTGTCTTCAAGCCCCCAGAACTCAGGCGGCCCGACCCGCTGACCGGAATAAGCGCCGCCATAAAGCGGCGGCACATTGAGCGTCTTGATCGAAAAGAAGCAGTTGAAGATCGGATGGCTGATGTCGAGCTTCTTCATCTCATATTCAGGGAAGGCGCGCTTGAGATGATTCCGCAGATTGTAGAACTGATAATCGCCCCTGAAATCATCCACGATGATGAACCCGCCGCGCAGGCAGTATTCACGCAGGCCCTGAATTTCCTTGTCGGTCAGATTCATAAACCCGACTTCGCAAAGGTAGACGAACGGATACTTGAACAGATCCGGATCCTCAAGGCTGAAGATCGGTTCGTATTTGTCCTGCACCGCATCAACTTTGGAAAGCTCCTTGACGATCTTCATCAGGTGCATTCCCGCGCCCGGATAATCGTGCGACCAGGGATAGCCGCCGTCGCCCAGGTGCATGCCGTAATACCCGGCATACATTCCGACATCGAACCTGATGCGGCCCATAATGAATTGGCCGGACAGATCCTCAGTGTTTTTCGGCACTTCGTAAATCGGCCCGATGCCTTCAGCATTGCGCTTCTGATGACCACCGCCCCCGCCGCCGCGCCGCTGCGCCACAGCCAGACCGATCATCAGCGACAGGCACAAAACACCCACGAGAAAACGCAGTAAATGTTGTCGGAAAAGTCTGTTCATTACCTGCCTCACTTGTCATTCGTTCCGGCAATATGAACGTCCTGAAGTTACCACAGAGTAGAAATCAGACCGGAGCGTGTGATTTCACCATCCTTTGTAATCAGAGCTACAGACCGCTTCAGGACATCACGATAAACCAGCCCTGTTGCCACGATGATTGCGTCGTGAATGTTCAGCGACAAAGGCGTCAAAGAAACGATTTGCTCATCGAGAGGGTAGATCGAGCAGTTACTTGCTGCCAGAAGTTTCTGTCTGACAATGCTGACATCAGTTCTGATTCTCTTTTTCGCATACAAAAAACTGATCTCAACCAGCGCGATGGTTGGAATCACCAGTTCCGCTGTTACATCACTCATTGCCTTTTTCGCCTCAGTGCTCAGTAACGGCGAGCCTTCAAGAAACCAGACAATCGGATGTGTATCGAGGATATAAATCATCCGCGCGCCTCCGGCATCAGAGCATCAGGAATCTGATAAAGGACAGCCTCAATTTCTTCGCTGCTGCTTTGACTCTGCCCGCGCAGGGTTCCGTACAAATCGGCGAATGTGCAGGAAGCCGGTTCTGCGTCTTCAGGCAATGCTGCAATACAGGCCTGCAATACGCGCAACTGTGTTTCCAGGCTTTTGATCTGAGAAAGAATCAGTTCTCTTTCGCTTGTCATAACTTCCCTCACTTGTTCGTCAGCTTCAGCAGCAGTTCCTGAGCCTTGTCGAATCCCGGCGCGGCTTCGAGCGATTTCAGCACGGCTTTTCGGGCGTCGCTCGTGCGACCGGCGGCCAGAAAGGCGCGCGCGACATTGTAATGCGCTTCGGCCAGATTCGGCGGATTTAGTGCCAGCGCGACCTGAAATTCCATTGCAGCTCTGGCCGAATCGCCAGCGGCCAGATACAGATCGCCCGCCGTCGTGTGCGCTGCCGGGTCGAACGGGCTGACAAAGAAACTCAGTTGCAGGGCTTCGAGCGCGCCGGGCTTGTCGCCGAGCGCGAGGCGCAACTGTCCGAGCTTTCTGGCAAGCGGGCTGTTTTCGTCAATTTTGACAAGCTGCGCCAGCGCGTCAGCCGCTGCGGCCCGGTCGCCTTTCTTTTCGTAAAGCTCAGCCAGTTGCTCATACGGCGTCGTTGAGAACGGAAACAGCTCAATCGCGCGCTTCAGATGCGCGATGGCTTTTTCGTTTTCGCCCGCTTCCCTGTAAAACATCCCGGCGCGCACGTTCAGCGCAAAATCGTCAGGGTTCGCCGCGACCGCTGAAAACACTGCTTCCTTCGGCATCTGCGCGAAGGCCGGATTTGCGGCCTGCTGTAATGAACGCTGATACTTTTCAATTTTGCCGCGAATGTATTCGTTGAATGATTTGTCAAATTCGTCTTCGGTAAGTTTGAGCGAAGCGCGCAGAATCTCAGGCGTTTTCTGCTTGTCACGATACCGGCGCAGCATATCCAGAATCGCATCGAAGCCGAACTTGTCAGTGATAAATTCACAGACCTGCGAAGCCTGGAAATATGACAGGCTGACCTGCTCCGGCGATTTCGGGCGAATGAAGCCGTTGTCGAGATCAGCAATCTTCAGCCAGCGGCCATCAGCGAAGGCTTTGATGTGACCGATGTTCCAGTCATCGCCCCAGCCCGGTCTTGCGCGTCGCTCCTCGTAAACTGACAGGCCTTCAGAAAACCAGCGCGGGATGCGGTAATCGGTCATTTGCAGCGAAATGACGTGCATGTATTCGTGCCAGAGCGTGCTGCCCCAGTTGAATTCACCGGTCTTGCGCGCTGACGGCGAATCCATCGAAAGCGTCTGCCCGAAACAGACGCCAAGCGCGCCAAGCCCCGGCAGGCCGAGCGCGCGCACGGCAAAGTCTTCGTGATTCGGAAAGATTTCAACCGTGATCGGAGTTTTCGGCGTGAACTTGTATTTCGCCGCCAGCTTCGCGCCGACCTCGTCAAGCAGCGCCGAGGCGTAGGGCATCACCACGCCGCTTTCCTTCGCCGCCGCCTTGATGATGTACGGGCCGTGCGTGGCGACGGTGTAATCCTTCATCTGATCCATCAGGTCGAGCGAATTCTTGGCCCAGATATTGAACGGATCGCCTTTGAATGATGTCTCAATCGCCTCGCGGCCCTCTTCAGATTTGCCGGTGCGAATCAGCGCATTGCCGAGGCTCAGATGCGCCTGCCACAAGCGCGGCGAAAGCTTCACGGCCTGCGCCGAAAATTCAACCGCCTGCTGGTAGCGGCGATTATTCGTCGCAAAGTGCGAGAGCGTTTCATAGAGCATCCCGTAACGCGGATTGATGGCGAGCGTCGCTTTGACCTCGTTTTCGTAATCGGCAGCGCGATCCTGAACCCAGAACATCGCCGCCCTGAGTGCGTGCGCATCGAGCGAGTTCGGATTGATATTCAGCGCGCTGTCGAGATCAGCCGCAGCTTTGTCGTACTGTTCGGCTTCGATTTCGGTGTAAGCGCGCAGCGTTTTCGCTTCGACGTAATTCGGATTGATTTCAAGCGCCTTGTTGAGCGCCGCCAGCATCGCTTCGCCGCCCGTCAGTTTGTTGTTGGCCGCCTGAGCGAGATGCGCCCGCGCGCTGTTCGGGTTGATTTTGAAGGCGTCTTCAAGGAATTTCGCGGCGTCAGCGTAATTGTATTTGGTGGTGAAAAGTTCGCCGCCGACCAGGTGCGCTTCGATGAAAGCGTTGTCCTTTTCCGTCGCATCGAGAATCAGTTCATTCGCGTCCTTGTACTTTTCAAGGTGAATGAGCGCCTGCGCAATCAGCGTCAGTTCCTCGGCTGAGTGATTCGACTTTGAATTGTAATAACCAATGAACGACTGAAAAATCGGCTGCGCCTCTTCCTCTTTGCCGGTGAGCAGGAGCATTTCGCCGCGCCGCAATTCAGCGCGCAGTTTTGCGACAGGCTGATTCGTGCGGCCCGCAATGCCGAACTGCGTAATGGCTTCAGCATAACGCCCCGTCGCCGCGTAAACCTCACCGAGCGCGAGCAGCGCCGCAGGGGTGTTGGCATTTGCGGTGATGAACTTCTTCGCCGCTTCTTCGGCTTCGACATACTTTCCGGTTTCAAGATAAGCGCGCAGCAGTCCGGCCTGTGCCTGCGCATCATTCGGATTTGACGAAAGCAGACGATTGAACGCCGCAACCGCCGCTGAATAGTTGCCGCGCCGGAGTTCCTCATCCGCCGATTGAATGGTCGGAGCCTTCGCCGCCGCGCAGGCCACGACGAGGAATAAATAGACCGCCGCAAGCGCCAGACAGGCGGAGATAAAGCCGGATTGATGAAGCCTGAATCTGAAGGTAAATCTCATAACAAAAACTACTGCTGTGCTAAACTTCAGCCCTGAATTCACCTGAAGGAGTCAGAGCCATGTCACAAATCACATTCGAGCAAATCCTGTACGGCATTCAGTCGCTGCCGCCGGAAGAGATCGAAAAGCTGCGTCAGATCATTGATGTGCCCGATGAAGAGCAGCGGAGAATCGAAATCGCCCGCGCTCTCGCTCAGGCCTGGAGCCTGCGTGATCTTAAACAGGAGCATCAGTGGTTGAAAGAACATCGCCACGAATTCGCCGGGCAGTGGGTCGCGCTCAAAGGCGACCGGCTTATCAGCCATGGCCCGGATGGCCGGGCCGTCATCGCGGCGGCCAGAGAAGCAGGACACCCGGATGCCTTTATCAAACTGGTCACCCCTGAACCCCCTGAAGGCACGGCCATCATAAACTGGGGCTGATGATGAACTACTCACTCAACTTCAACTTTCTGTTTGAGTACAACGCGCTGAAAGACGGCATCACCATTCCGGTCGGACTCAGTCTGAATGGCCTGAGCGTCAACTGCGAAGCCAAAGTTGACACTGGCGCGCAGGTCTGTCTCTTTGAACGCGAACTCGGTGAGAGCCTGGGATTGAATATTGAGAGCGGCCACCGCCGACCCTTTGAAACGCTGACCGGATCATTCACTGCTTACGGGCATCACGTCACTCTGCACACGGTCGGTCTGGACTTCGACTCAATGGTTTACTTTGCGGCCAATGATCGCCTGCCCCGCAACCTGCTCGGTCGTGAAGGCTGGATGCAGAAAATCCGTCTGGCCATTGTGGATTACGATTCAGCCCTCTACCTCGGCCACTACGATTTCGTTTGAGAAAGAACGTTACTTCTGTTTCGCTTTGATCTTCTGATTCACCTGCGCCAGTTCGATCAGCAGCTTTTCAAGCGCCGCTTCATAATCTTCCGCCTTCATCTGCTCCTTGCGGGCCTTGAGTTGTTCGACTTCGCTTTCAAGGCGCGACTTTTCGGCAAAGAGTTTCTTCAGTTCCTCGTCGCCACCGGCAAGCTGCGCGGGCAGGGAATCGAAGTAAGTTGTCTTTGCCAGCGCGCCGTCGCCCGCTTCGGCTTTCTGATGCCCCGTGCCGTCGCCGTTGTCGTCAAGCAGGGCGTGTTCAGTGACGAGGCGGTTTTCCTGCTTGTAAAACTCGTCCGTCAGTTTGACGGCGTATTCAAAGGCTTCCAGCACCGAGACGCGCCCGTTTTTGTCGGCGTCGGCTTCAGCGCCGTTAGTTTCAGCATCGGCTTTGACATCCTCTGATTTTTTACTGGTCAGCGCCGCGATGAAGTATTCAGCGAAGCGCGTGGCGTTCTGTTCCATGCCGCTGCGCGTGGCAGTGACGATGACGCGGCCCGGCGCTGAGAGCGGTTTGATGAATTCGCCGCTCGCGCTGCTGGTGTTGATGATGACCAGATGACGGCTCGGAAAATCCTTGAGCAAGGCGGCGTAATCCTGCGTCGAAAGGTCAGGGCCGGGCAGATTGAATTTGGCGATCTTGCCGTCAAACGTGCCGTGACCGATGAAGAAAATAAAAACGTGACTGTCGGCTCTGACTGCGCTGCGCAGGCTGGCAAAGGCTTTTCTGACTTCTTCGGCAGAGGCTCTGGTTGCGCCGTTCGTGCCTTTTTCGTTCAGCACGGTGACGTGATCGGGCGCAAAGGCCAGGCGTTCGAGCAGGCCCGTGCGCAGGTCGTTCGTCCACTTGTCGAACTGTTTGGCATAAGTCTCTTCGCCGCTGATGCCGCTGATGATGAGCGCGAATTTTGTCAGGTCGGGCGGCTGCTGATTTGAGACCTGAGTTTTGATCTCAGGTGACGGGGCAGGTGCCGTTTGCGCTTCAACCTTCGGCGTCGTGACCTTGTTCTGACCTGATTGCTGCGCAGGCTGTGTGCAGCCCGCCAGGCAGGCCAGAAAGGTATAAAGAAAAGTGGTCAGCAGATAGTTCATAAAATTCACGGTTGAAGTCCATCCGGCAATCTGCAATCTCAAATCTCAAATCTGATTTCAGGCCAGCCCTTTCTTCTTGCGCAGGAACCATTCAGCGCTGGCGAGGCCGATGATCAGCAGAAAGTTGATCGGCATATCCCACAAATCCTTGCTGACGCGCTCGGAGTTGCTGCCTTCCAGGTACTGAATCTCTTCGAGCATCTGACCGGCCTGGGCGAGCGGAAAGTATTTGCCTCCGGTTTCAGCGGCGATGCGTTTGAGCAGTTCGACATTCTGCGCCGCATCGTGATATTCGCGGTTGAGTTCCGCGACCAGAAAACCTGACTGCGCTGTGCCAACTGTCGCGGCTCCCTTGCGGGCGGTCAGTTCGATTTTGTAAAGGCCCATTTCATCGGGCGTGAAATCACCGCGAAAGTTGTTGCCTTCCTCGCTGAAATCGAAATTCAGCGGCACGTCAACCGACTGGCCCGAAGGTTTGGTGATGCGGGCGACGGACTGCGCGTCCCTGATCGGTTCGTACTTCGCATCCTCAACATCGGCGCGAATCGTCACCGGATCGTTCACGGCGTACACATCGCGTTCGGAATAAACTTCGGTCTGATTCGGCGTCAGGCTGATCGTGTAACGCAGCAGTTGTCGCCAGAAGGTTTCGTGCGAAGTGTTTTTGGCTTCCATCTGCATGCGCCAGCGCCAGGTGTCGCTGGCGGTCAGCGCCAGCGAACGCCCGCGCCCGTAACGCTCTTCGGCCAGCAGCGGAATCTGCCGATTTTTATTATTGATGTCGCGGCCTTCCAGAATCACCGTCGCGCCGGGTTTCGTCTGGGCCAGGACTTCGGGAATTGAAACCGGCGGCAATGCTTCCCATTCCTTCGCGCTCTGGCTGCGTTCTTCAGCCAGGCGCGTGATGGCGTGCGTCTGGCCACGTCCGGTCAGCACCGCCTTGAAATTGCTCAGCGACGGCGTGGCCGATGATTCATCAAAGCTGCCGTCAAGCACGAGCGGCAGCAGGTCGGCCACAGGCGTTCCGGCGTATTTGCCCGCATCGAATGAACGCGGGCCGCCGAGCGCCAGAAACCCGCCGCCGCGCCGCGCCACAAACTGCTCGATCATCTTCAACTGATCGAAGCTGAAGAAATTCGCTTCGATGCTGCCGAGAATCAGACCCTGATATTTGAAAAGTTCTTCTTCAGTTTTCGGAAAACCGCTTTCCAGTTCGCTGCCGCTTTCAACGCCCTGCCGGTAAAACTTGCCGTCGGCTGACCGCAGCGACGAAACAAGCACTACGTTCTTTTCATTCTTTGCCAGCGAGAATCGCATCTTGCCGTATTCCCAGCGCGGTTCGCCTTCGATGTAGAGAATCTTCGGACGGTCGCTGGTGATTTCGATCAGCGTTTCCTGCGAATTGTCTTCGGTGGTCGTTTCGTTTTCGAGCGGCGCAATGGCGAAGGTGTAACGATGCGCGCCCGGCGCTGACGGCGTGAATTCAAGCGTCACGGTCTGCGCTTCGCCGCCTTTGAGGTCGAACTGCTGAGTTTTGATGGCGCGCCCGTCTTCGCTGACGGCGATTGAGACTTTCTGGTTGTCATACCCGTTCAGCCGCACCAGCGCATCAGCAATCACGGCTGACCCGATCAGCACGCGGCGCGGCGTCGTCACGCGCACCATTTCGGCATCGCGGAACTTTTCGGTGCTGCCGACGCCGACGGTGTAAACCGGCAGATTGCGCGCCCGCAGGTCACGCAACTGTGCCGCCAGGTCGCGCGGCGTGTTGGCTGCGCCGTCTGAAACAAGCACGATGGCCGACAGCGGCAGACCGTTTGAATCTCTGACGACATCCCTGAACGCTCCGGCCAGGTCGGTCGCGGTGCCGTCCGAATTCAACTCGACCACGGATTTGATGCGGTTTGTCTGTGCGGCAAAGGAATAGAGATTGACCTTGAACTTTTCTTCCAGCCCGCGCGCAAAGCTGCTCTCAGGCCTCAGCAGATTACTGACGGCGGCAATGCGGCTGTTGTCGGGCTGGGCGGTACTGGTCGTTTTCTCGAATGGCCGCGAACCCTGCGGCGACAGGCTGACGGCTTTGTAGCCCGGTTCATCGGTCAGCTTCATGCTGCGCGAATCATCGGCCAGCACCGCGACGTAGGTGCTTTTCGGAATAACCGACGAGACGACCATCACCGGACGCAGCAGCAGCAGCGCCAGCAGCGCGAGCAGCGCCACGCGCAGGCCGGTCAAAGCCATCTGCGTGCCGGTCGTGATGCGATAACCTGGCCGGACGTAGATGAAGTAAGCCAGCGCGAACACCAGCAGGACGGCCAGCGCGATTACCAGCAGCGACGGACGATTGGCAAAGGCAAACTGCCCTTTGGCGAAAACTGTCCGGCTGTGTTTGAAGAGAAACTGGAAAAGCTGATCCATGAGCAAGGACTCCTGCCTGCTGTCATCAATTGGGGCGGTCTTGAATTTTCTGCAACCAGCGACGGTTCGGCCATTATAACCATCGCTTCTGCCCGCGCACAATCACCCTTCTGAACGAAGCGCGCCGCAGCTTCCTGCATCAAATCGGTCGCCGCGACTTTTCTTCATCAAATTGTAAAGATTGTCATGAAATTGGGAGCCGGAATGAGTTACGCCTCATTCCGGCGGGGCGGGATCGAATAGGTCAGCGTGGCGTGGGCGACCGGTTCAGCATCGCCTTCAGAAAACATCGCCACTTCGCCCACGGCCAGCCGCGAACCGAGCTTGAGCAGCCGCGCTTCGGCCAGAACATCGCGCTGCGCCGGTTTGCGCAGAAAGTTGATGTTGAGATTCGTCGTCACCGCCAAAGCCACAGGGCCGATCTGCGCCAGCACCAGCACGTACATTGCCGTGTCAGCCAGCGTCATCAATGCCGGGCCTGAAATCGTGCCGCCGGGCCGCAGGTGCATTTCGTGAAACGGCAGCCGCACCCGCACCGCCTTGTCCTCGACCCGTTCGATTTTGAAGAGAAAATCCCCGACCTGCGGGAAGTGTGTGGTCAGAAAGCTTTCGAGTTCAGCAGCAGTCATCTGCGGCATTCTGGTTTCCTCCGGTGACAACAGTTTTCAGTAAGATTCAGCCCAACGGAATCGCGGCAGCGTGTGGAGTGCGGCAGCCTGGTGCCGCTTTGCCTTGTGATTTGAAATCCGAATTTGAAAACCAAAATTGGTTAGTCCAGGCATACCTTGACACTTTCTCAGCGCGTCAGGCACACTCGCACGTCGTAATGCATTCCTGTTGTTCGCAAAGAGTCAGCAGCAATTCAAACCTTATCTTAATTCAAATCACGTCCGATTCGGCAGCGGCAGCGCGGCTGAATCAGCAGCATCATCCGAGGAGGCACAAGCCATGTCAGTTACAGCATTCGAGCCGAAATTTATGAAGGTCGGTGTCCTGACCGCCGCATTGCAGGAACTCACGCCACGCGAAAAACGCGATCCTGACCCCGATCTGGCGATTGAGGAATGGGTGCAGTTTGCCAGCGAACTCGGCGTCAATTACATCCAGCTTGGTTCCGCACTGCATCCGTCTGAAGCTGACATTCCCGCAGAAGCGATGCTTGACCCGACGGCCAATCACCTCGACCTGCGCCAGCCCTTTACGAAAGACCGCGCCCGCCGCGTCCGCGCCTGTTTGCAGGAATACAAAGTCGGCATTTCCGAAGTCGGTTACTTCGACAACATGCTGCATCACGATCCGGCGCTGCGGCAGAAAAAGCATGACTTTATGCTCCGCGCGATGGATGCGGCGGTTGAGCTTGATGTCACGGCAGTCTGCGGTTTCGTCGGGCGCAATCAGCAGTCGAACATGGATCAGAACCTGCTCGACTTTGAAGAGCATTTCATTCCGCTGCTCAAGGCCGCAAAGGAGCGTGGCCTGGTTTATCGCATCGAGCAGTGTCCGATGCCGGGCTGGGTTCCGGGCGACAACTGGCACAACAACATTGCCTACACGCCAGGCACCTGGATTGCCCTGCACCGGATTTGTGAAAAGCACGGCGTCGGCGATCAGTTCCGGATTCATTACGACCCGTCGCACGCGATTCTGATGGGCCAGGACACGCGCTCGCTGTTTCAGTATCTGAAGGACGAAGGCTACAACTTCCTGATCGGCGGCTTCCACGTCAAAGGCCAGGTCGTTGACGCGAAGGGTGTTTCAGCGTGGGGTTACGGCGGCCAGACCGTCGAGCGCGGCGATATGATTGACGGCAAACCTTCACCGAACGTGGTGGATCATCTGAATGCCTGGAAAAAACAGGTCGTGCTGTGCGAGCACGAATTGCCCGGCACAGCAAAGCACGATCCGCTGGCTTATCTGCAAAACCGCACGGTGGACTGGCTCGATCATCAACTGGCGGCGCGCGAACTGTTGCAGCTTGATGTTGAGAACACCTTCCTGATTGTCGAACACGAATATCCGAAGGCGCGCATTCAGGACAAGGAGAAACTCAAACCAATCCTTCAGGGTTCGATTGCCTTCACGCGCCGGATTGATGAGGCGGCGGCCTGCATGTATGCGCTGCAAAACGAAGTTCTCGCAGCCCAGGGCATTCCGGTGCAGGGCATCGGTCGCCAGGCTTACCGGTCATAAACCGGAAGGATTTTTTTATCCACGAAGCCACACGAAGAAAACACGAAGAAACATCAGACAGGATTCACAGGATCAGCAGGATTACATCGCTGATAAAGCTGTCTCATCCTGATCATCATGTAAATCCTGTCAAAAACTCTTCGTGCTGCTTCGTGTGGCTTCGTGGAAAAGCGCAGGTTATTGCATTGCACTTTCTGACCATCTGATAAAAGGATCACAATGAAGAAAAGACTGAAAGGTTTGTGCTGGATGTCGAGTGTCGTGGCGCTGCTGCTCAGCGCCGTGTGGCTGGCAGCGCCGGGTTGCGCCTGTGTGGATGTAAACACAGTCAGCCGCGCTGAAGCTGCTCCGGTCAGCGCCGCGCCGCAAAAGAAACTGAAAGTGCTTTACGTCACCGAATCGAAGGGCTTTCGTCACGCCTCGCTGCATCAGTCGGAAGGGATTCTGGAAAACCTGGGCGCGCAGCACGGATTCGATGTGACGCTGACGCAGATGGCTGAGAAATACATCACGCCCGACAACCTGAAAAATTACGACGCCATCGTTTTTTATACGACCGGCGAACTGCCGCTTTCAGCCGAACAGGAAACCGCGCTGCTCAACTTCGTCAAGTCAGGCAAATTCTTTCTCGGCCTGCACAGCGCGACCGACACCTTTTACAAGTGGCCTGAGTACGGGCAGATGATCGGCGGTTATTTCAACAAGCATCCCTGGACTGAAAACATCGAAGTCACAATCAAAACCGAAGACAAGTCGCATCCGGTCACGCGCCATCTGCCCGACGGCTGGACGATGAAGGAAGAGATTTATCAGATCAAGGACTTCATTGGCCGCGACAAAACGCACGTTCTCGTCAGTCTGGATCAGACAAAGACCGATATGACGAGGCCGGGCGTCGAAGCCAAAGACTTTCCGCTCGTGTGGTGGCACGATTACGGCAAGGGCAAAGTGATGTACAACGCGATGGGCCATCGTCCTGACGTGTGGACGACCGACTGGTATCAGACGATGATCGTCAACGCGATCAAATGGGGCACCGGGCAGATGAAGTAAGGCCATCAGATGAGCCTGCCGAAATCAAAACTGGAATCGCAACTGCTCGTCACGCCTGAAGCGTATCTGGCTCAGGAGCGCGAAGCCTTCGAGCGGCACGAATGGCTGGATGGGCTGGTTTACGCAATGTCGGGCGAAAGCCCGAATCACAGCATCATCTGCTCAAACATCAATGCGGAACTGAATATTCAGTTCCGCGGCAGACCCTGCATAGTCTTTTCGCCAAACATGAAGGTTCGCGCTGAACTGGCGCCGGGCAAAAGTACGAAGGGCCTGTTTGCCTATCCTGATGTGCTGGTCGTCTGCGGCAAACCTGCCTTTCACGATCAGCACAGGGATGTGATCGTCAATCCGAAAGTCATTATTGAGGTGTCCACGTCGCGTTACGATCACGAAGAGAAATTTGAGAAGTACGCGCAGAACAAATCGCTGACGGATTACCTGCTGGTTTCGCAGCAGCGTCCGCACATTCAGCATTTCATGCGCAAGCCGCGTGGCCGCTGGGAAGTGGTCATTGAAACGAAACTGACCGGCAGCCTCGTCATCGCCTCAATCAAATGCAAACTCAAACTGGCGAACGTCTATGACCGCATCGAGTTTCCGTCACTCAATGCCATCACAAATCCGCTGAGCCGGTAACCCGCAAGTCAGATCGAAAAACTATGGAACGCAGAGACTTCATCAAAACCTCAATCGTTGCTGCCAGTGGTCTGGCTGGAAACTCCGTCAATGCCGCCGCCGATGAAATCACCGGCGCGCCTGCGGTCAGCACTGGTGAATACGGCATCATCGGCGCTAATGAACGCGTGCGCGTGGGCGTGATCGGTTGCGGCGGGCAGGCCAACTGGGACGCTTCGGATTTTGCGAAGCAGCCTGACGCGCAGATCGTCGCGCTGTGCGATGTTTATGATGGCAGCATCAAAAACACGCTCGCTAATCAGACGCTCAGACTGGATGCGGAAAAGACGCCGAAGCACAAGGATTTTCGCCGCCTGCTCGAAGACAAAAGCATTGACGCGGTGATCGTCGCCACACCCGATCACTGGCACGCGCTGCCGACGATTATGGCCTGCCAGGCGGGCAAGGATGTGTACGTTGAAAAGCCGCTCGCGCTTTCAATCGTCGAAGGTCGCCGGATGGTTGACGCGGCGCGCAAACACAACCGCGTCATTCAGGTCGGCACGCAGCAGCGTTCAGCGCGCCACTTTCAGAAAGCCGTCGAAATCGTGCAGGCGGGCAGACTCGGCAGAATCACGCGCGTGCATACGTGGAATTATGATGACGAATACCCGCGCGGCATCGGCAATCCGCCGAATGAAAATCCGCCGACGGGACTCGACTGGGATTTTTATCTCGGCCCCGCGCCCAAAGCGCCATTCAATCAGAATCGCTTTCTCGAAAACTTCCGCTGGTTCTGGGACTATTCGGGCGGCAAGATCACTGACTGGGGCACGCACCTGATTGACATCGTTCACTGGGCGATGAATGTTGACGCGCCGACGGCGGTTTCAGCTTCGGGCGGCAAATACTTCATTGCCGACAACCGCGAAACGCCCGACACGCTGCACGTCACCTTTGAATATCCGGGCTTCGTGATGACTTATGAAAACCGCATTCTCAACAGTCGTCCGCAGGACGGGCGGTGGGGATACGGCATTCTGTTTTACGGCACGGACGCGACAATGTTTGTGGATCGCGGCGGCTTTGAAATCTTTCCGGAATACGACGGCAAAAAACGCGACGATCTGTTTACGGCGCGCACCGCTGCGGCAAGGATGAGCGTGCAGCGCGGCGACCCGTCACACTTTCAGCACGTTCGCAACTTTCTGGATTGCGTCAAGTCGCGCGCGCACCCGATTTCAGATGTCGAGATCGGCCATCGCTCGACCGCCGCGCCGCACCTCGGCAACATCGCCTTGCGCACCGGACGCAAGATCAAATGGGACGGGCAGAACGAAAAGATCATCGGTGACGCCGAAGCTTCAAAATGGCTGACCCGCGAGTACCGCGCGCCCTGGCGGTTGATTGAGGCGTAATCAGTTGCGGTGCGCAGAACCTGTAAATCAGACTCCACAATGATGCCGGAAAATATGCAACAAGCTGGCAGCTTGTTGCACACCAGGTCTGAGGCTTCATTACCGGTGTGAGTCGAATATGGTAATCCTGCCATCACGGAATTTGCGGAGGTTCGCTTATGACCAGCCCCGTCAGAGCTTCGCTGCGCTTGTTTCTCCTGTCTGTCTGTGCCTTCCTTTTGATTGTTCAGAGCAGGGCTGATCCGGTGGCAAAGCCGGTGGTCTGGTACAAAATTGATGCCCGCCTGAAACTCGACGACAAACAGCATCCGACAAATATTGAGGCGCAGGAACAGCTCACCTGGCTCAATGATTCGCCTGACACGATCAGCGAACTACAGTTTCACCTTTACCTCAACGCCTTCAAAAACGAGAAAAGCACGTTCTTCCGCGAATCGGGCGGGCAGCTTCGCGGTGACACATTCGCGCCGGGCGAGTGGGGCTGGATTGATGTCAGCTCGATGAAACTTGCGGGCGAAGACCTGACGAAAAAGATCACCTTCATTCATCCCGATGATGACAACGCTGATGACCGGACGGTGATCAGCGTGCCGCTCAGTCGGCCTGTGAAACCGGGCGAAAAAATCACGCTCGACATTTCATTTACTGCGCGACTGCCGCGCGTTTATGCGCGCACCGGGTACTGGGGATCGTTTGCGATGGTCGCGCAGTGGTTCCCGAAAATCGGCGTGTGGGAAGCGGTCGGTGAACGTCGCCGCCAGGTGGCCGGATGGAACTGTCATCAGTTTCACGCGAACAGCGAGTTTTATGCTGATTTCGGCGTTTACGATGTCAGCCTGACGGTTCCCGCAGCATACAGGGACAAGGTGGGCGCGACCGGCAAGCTGAAATCAGAACGTGCGAGTTCGGACGGCACGGTGACGTACAATTTTTACCAGGCCGATGTGCATGACTTTGCGTGGACGGCTGACTCGAAATACATCAAAGTCACGCGGCCATTCCGGGCCGATGAATGGGTCAGGCCCGCTGAAATTAATGAATGGTCGCGCCGCCTCGGTCTGCCCGCCGAACAGATCAGGCTGAAGGATGTTGAGGTCACGCTGCTCATTCAGCCTGAACATCAGAGCCAGACGGAGCGGCACTTTCGCGCAGCCTTCAACGCCATCAAATATTTCGGATTATGGTATGGCCAGTATCCTTACGACACGCTGACCGTCGTTGACCCGCCTTACAACGGCGACGGCGCGGGCGGGATGGAATACCCGACGCTGATTACCGCCGGGACTTCGTGGTGGGCGGGCCGCGACCAGAACCCTGAAGCCGTGATCGTGCATGAATTCGGTCATCAGTTCTGGTATGGCCTCGTCGCCAGCAATGAGTTTGAAGAGTCGTGGATGGACGAAGGCTTCAATACTTATTCAACGGCCAGAGTCCTGAAGGTCGCTTACGGGCCTGATGTTTTTCCGATGCGTTATCAGGGCGTGCCGCTCTTTTATCTGCCATTCGAGGTGCCGCACCCTTACGAAGACCGCCTGGGCACGCTGGAAGGCAAATTCAACGATCCGATTCTGACAGCGGCGTGGAAGTATTATGACGCTCAGAGTTACGGCATCAATTCATACCCGCGCACCGGCCTGACGCTGAACACGCTGGAACGATACCTCGGCGAAGACCTGATGGCGCGGGTGATGCGCACTTATCAGCAGCGGTGGCGTTACAACCATCCGACTTCGCAGGATTATTTCGATGTGGTCAATCAGGTGACGGGACAGGATTTCACCTGGTTTTTTGATCAGTTTGTCAAAGGCACAAACACGCTTGATTACGAGGTTGCCGAAACGAAAAGCACGCAGCCCGACACTGCCGCCGGAATTTATGACAAGGATGGTCAGCGCGTTGAAGTGAAGGAACCGGAGCAGCCGGAAGAAAACAGGAATGCTCCTTACGATAATGAAATTGACGTGCGCCGCGTCGGTGAAGCGTGGTTTCCGGTGGAACTGCTCTTCACCTTCAAGGACGGTTCGCGCGTTTCGGCCCGGCCTGTGGCTGTGCGCGACGGCGTCATCGAATATCAGCTTGAAAGCAGCAGAACCGGCCAGCGATGGACTGAAAGCTGGGCTGTCAAAGACCGCTGGAAGAAATTCAAATTCTTCACCGCTTCCGAACTGCAGATGGCGCAGGTTGATCCTGAACAGAAGGTTCTGCTGGATGCAAATCTGACCAACAACAGCCGCACGATGGCGTCAGGTGTGGGCGCGGCGGTGCGCTGGACCACGGGCGCGATGTTCTGGCTGCAGGCGCTGCTGCAAACCATCAGCTCGCTCGGTTAAGGAGGGCAACCATGATCAGCTCATTTCTGCGCGGGATCAGGCAGTCTGTTCGGCAGTGGCAGATGATGACGCTGCTGCTGGTGGCGAGCATCCTTTTTACTGTGCCGGTGGCGGTGCCGATTTTCTGGCTCATCACGCGCACGAGCAGTGACACGCTGGCAGCGCAGCGAATGTTTGCCGACAAACTGGATGTGCTGTGGTTCATTGATGCGGTCAATCAGCAGTTCACGGGCGCTTCGCTCGAATCCGCCGCCGCGCAGGTCGGGTTGCTGCTGCTGGTGATGGGCATCGGCTATGTGCTGCTCAATACTTTTTTTGCCGGCGGCATCATTGAAATGCTGAAGGCGAATGACGAGCGATTCAGCGCGCGGCGATTCTGGGCAGGATGCGGCGCATATTTCGGGCGGTTCTTCCGGCTGCTGCTGGTGTCGCTGATCTTTTACGGGCTGGCCTATATCATTTACCTGCTGCTCGGCCCGTCCGGCGCGATGCAGCGGCAGGCGACGGCTTATCAGCCGGTTGCCAGGCGGCAGTGGATTGCGACACTGGCGCTGGTGCTGATGATCTGGCTGGTCAATCTGATTTTTGATTACGCAAAGATCAGCACTGTCGTCAACGACCGCCGCCGGATGTTTCGTGAAGCGATCAGCGCCGTGCGCTTTGCGCTGAAGCACTTCGCGGGTGTTTGCGGGCTGTACCTGCTGATTGCGCTCCTGGGCCTGGCGCTGTTTGCGCTGCTGGCGTGGTTGCGCAACGGGATCACGCAATCGTCAATGGTGACGGTGCTGCTGGCATTTGCGCTCGCACAGATGGCAATGATGGCGCGCATCTGGACGCGCATCACGCATTACGCGGCTGAACTGGATTTTTATCAGCGACGCCGACCGGTTGAAGAACCATTGATCCTTCCGTCAGAACCGCCGCCGCAATTCGTTGAACCTGAACCGCTGCCCGAAGCCGACCTGAATGCCACGATTGAAGACCTGGAACCCGTCAGCGCGGAAATGGCGGAACAGCAAAGCCCCGACAGTCAGCCTTCAGAAACAGCGACACAGGAAACAGCCTGAACATTCACACCCTGATGCCTGATGCCTGAACCCTGACTCCCGGGTTTTTCAGGAACAGGCATCAGACAAACCCGCCGCGCGTCCCGATCCTGATTTACTCAGGATCCATCGGATTATTGAACAGCGCCGTCAGCCTGATGCTGCCGTGACCGAATTGCGGAAAGCCGGTCGCCTGGCGATTGCCGGGATCGAGCGTTGAGGTTGTGTCATCGGGCGGAAAGATGACCAGCGAATTGAGGAACTCAGTCACCATCTGCTGACTCATCCAGGGCAGCCGGGCGAATGCGTCACGCGCTCGCTGCGCTTCGCCGCCGTGCCGCAGAATGACTTCCCTGAGATTGATGCTGCGCCCGTCGTGACCGTAAGGCGCAGTTGAGCCGACGCCCCAGAGCGGTGTGGTCAGAAACTCCCGGCGCATCGAACCATCGTAATTGCGCTCGTAAAACGCCGGGCCGACATCGTGACGTTTGAAGTCGGTGAAGATATTTCTGACCGGAAACTCTCCGCCCTTTGGCTGCTTCAGCGTGGGCAGGCCGTTCTGGTCGCGGGTTTCAGCGAACAGCGGCAGAACGGCGGCAAAGAGGCTGTTGAAGACGCCGTTTTCAGGATCATAAGCCGTCTCAACATCGGCCACACGCCGGTCGTGATCAAGCGTCAGATTCTGGACGTGACATTGCGCGCAACCAATCTGCGTGAAGATCCGATTGCCTGTCTCGGTGACGTGGTTCTGTTCATACAGCGCAGGCTTGAAATAGTTGAGCAGATAAAACTCAAGGTGATCCACCAGGCTGGCCGGGATTTCATCCGCCACGCCGTCGCCGTCAGGATCAGCCGCCGGATCATCGGTTGGCGGCGCAGTGATCTGATCGAGCGAACCATCAAGCACCATCCCCGACGGAGTCGTCACGCGCGCGCCGTTGTGCGCCGCCATCAGGTCAGGATCAACTGCCTGCAAACCCATTTCATCATTGAGCGCGCCGATCACAAATTCACGAATCGAAATTTTGCCGCCGTGCGCGAAAAATGGCCGCACCCGCAAATCAGCATCAACTCCGCTGATGCGCGAAGTGTCAACCGAACCATCGCCATGCGCGGTGATCAGCCCGTAACTGATGCCTTTGCTCACCAGCCGCTTCGTCACGTCGCGGCGGGACTGCGCGGCTTCAGCCAGGGCGCGGGCGCGAATCGAACGCAACTCAGCCGTAATTTCATCGGCCAGCATTTCCTTCAGGCCCAGCCCGAACAGGTGCGGCGCATCGCGGCTGTCAGGCCGCGTCACGACCACGCCGCCCATCCCGCCGGAACCGCGCGGGCGACCGTGACAGGAAGCGCAACTGTCGGCCAGCCCGGCGCCGATGGCCAGATTGGTGTTGACATCACCGGCTCCGTCACCGGCCAGCGGCCCCTGTCCCTGGGCGCGCGTGAACTTGCGCTGAAACAACTGACGCCCGCGCCGGATTGAGCGAAACGGGTCGCGGGCAATCATGAATGCTGAGGAATCAGGCGTCACCTGGTCGCCGCGTCCCGCGCCGATCTCTTCAGCCAGCGATTTGGCAATGCCGGAATCGGCAGTATTGGGCGACCGCGTTTTATCCACGAGTTGTCCGAGCGAGGGCAGCGTGAGCAGCGCCAGTATGCCCGGACACAGGCTGATGACCAGAATTTTCCATTTGCCCGGCAGACGATGGCGCTGAGGATTGCTTTGCGACATAACCAGCCTCCTTGTGTTGTGCGTTTGATTGGTCTGAGCCGTGAGACAGCCGTCAGGGGGCAGAGGCGGGCAATCCCTGCCTGGTCGCAGTAATCAGCGCCTCTTCTTGCGCTTTTGCGGCGCTTCGTTTACTAACTACGACAGCTTCAGATTTGCCCTGCACCAGTGAAGACGACGCGGATTGGCAGTTCCTCTCACGCGCATCCGAAGATTCCGGCCATGGAAATGAAGTCGGTCAGTTCAACCGAATCCCGTTTTGAGGCTGTCGTCCGCGAATACAGCCGTTTTCTGCGGCAGACGATCAGGCGAGTCTGTCCGAAGGATCTCGGTTTGCAGTTTGACGAAATCGAACAGGAAGCGAGATTAAGGCTGTGGCGCGCGCTCGAAAGTGAGAGGGAAATCCGCGATCTGTCGTCTTATCTTTATCGGGTGGCTGTGACCGCGACGCTCGACGCGGTCAGAAAAGTCCGGCGCAAGCGCGAAGAGCAGCTTCTGTCGGAGGGCGACGAAGCGGGAGAAAGCAGTATCCCCCCGCATCATCTGATGACTGATCCAGGCCAGGCTCCTGATCGTGAAGCCGAGCGGCAGCAGATCGTCAGCAAAATCAGGGAAGCGATGGCAGGCCTGCCCGAAAACCGGCGCACCGCCGTCGGGCTTTATCTGGAAGGACTGACCACGCCTGAGATTGCTGAACTGCTCGGCTGGAGCGAACCGAAAGCCCGCAACCTGGTTTATCGCGGACTGAGCGACATTCGTCAGTTTTTGAAGGAAGCGGGGATTGAGTATGAGCCTCAGTGAAGATGATTTGAAAAAGCTCTGGCAGGCTGCCACCGCGCGCGGCATGGGTCAGAGCGACTGCCTTTCAGCCGAAGTGCTGGCCCGCGCAGGTGCTGATGAACTCAGTCCGCATGAGGCCGGACTGGTGGCCGCGCATCTTTCACAGTGCGCCAGGTGCGCCGCCGATTATCGCCTGGCGCTTTCGGTCAGAGAGTGGGCTGCGCAGGCAGCGACTGATCACGCCGCGATCTTTCCGGCGCGAACTGAGGCCCGCGCAAATGCGGCATCGTGGTGGCCGCGTCTGACCGGATTCAATCCGCTCCTGTCGGCGCTGACCGCCGCGCTGCTGATCATCAGTGTCGCGCTCGGTGCGTGGCTGGTGCGCGAGCGGCGGCAGTTGCGCGCGCAACTGAATCAGCAACAGCCTGAAGCCGCTGAAAATGCCGCGCTCCGCCAGCAGCTCGCAGAACTGCAGCGCCGTGAGGCTGAACTCAGATCACAACTCGAAAAACAACCTGCATCCAGGCCGGACGAGATGAAGGCTGAAATTGAGAGGCTGAAAAATGAACTTGCCGAACTCACGCGGCCACAACTCGACATCCCGCAGGTTGATCCTGATCCGAACAGCGAAACACGCGGCGCGGGCAGCGATCAGGCAAAGACGGCCATCCTGAATGTTCCGGCCCAGGCAGCTTCATTCACCATCAACCTGCCGGGCGCAGGCAGCCGACCGTTTCCGCATTACCTGATTGAACTGACTGACGCCGGAACAAACAAAACAGTCTGGAGCGGGCAGCGGCGGCAGGATGGTGAAACCACCTTCACGCTGACGCTGGCAAAACGCAGCCTGCCTGCCGGACAATATCGCATCAGCGTTTTCGGACTGGACGGAAAGAAGGAATTGATTGCCCGCTACAACGTCCGGGTGAATTATCACTCTCAACAGAAAAAACAGGATCGCGTCACCCCGCCATAAGCACAAGTTCCCCCACCCCTGAGCCTCCCCGGCAAAAGAGGAAATGAGATGAAAAAAAACGGCTCGTCTGTGGTGTCTTCCGGGCTGAAGTTGTCAGTTGGCAGGTTCGTCCTGCTGCTGCCTGTTTTATCGGTTCTCGCTGCGCCGCCGCAGGATGAAGTGCGACCGCTCACGCCCGGCGCGTCGGTCGAACGCGAAATCGCGGGCGGGCAGGCGCATTCGTATCTCATTGCGCTGGTCGCCGGGCAATATCTGCGCCTTGAGATTCTCGCGCCGGGAATTCAGCCTGACCCGCAACTCTTTGCCCCGGACAGCGCCACTGCCACAGGCGCTTACAGCTATCCGACTTCGGCAGGGCTGCGCACCGTGTCACTCATCGCGGCGGTGGCAGGGAATTACCGGCTGGTCATTCGCCTGCCGGATGCGGCAGCCAGGTCGGGACATTATGCGGTGAGGATTGTCGAGCAGCGCCAGGCCACGGAGCGGGATCAGCTTCTGGTCGCGGCGGAACAGGCGGAAATGCAGGGACGGCAGGCGGGCTACAACAGCGCCGCCGACACCCGGCAGTCCATGGCTGTTCTGGAACAGGCGCGTCGTCTCTGGCAGCAGCTCGGTGATCGCAGGGGCGAGGAGCGAATTCTGGCCATGCTGGTCGGCAGGGCGAAATCTCAAAGCGATTATGAGGGCGCCGGAGAGTATGCGCGACAGGGCAGACTGCTGGCGCAGGCGCTCGGAGATCGTTACCAGGAGGCCAACTTTTTAATGACGCTTGGGCTGATGGCCAGAAATCGCGGAGAAATTCAGCAGGGAATTGATCATTACTTACAGGCGCGACGGATTTTCGCCAGCCTTTCGGCGCGGATGGGCGAAGCGATGGCCAACGGGGCGCTGGGCGAAACTTATCTTGAACTGGGGGAACCTGAACTGGCGCTGGAATATTTGAAGCAGGCAGAGCCGGTGGCCGCACAGACAGGGTTCGTTTCATTTGAGTGCCTGAACCTCAATACCCTGGGAGCGGCATACCGGGCGTCGGGCGATCTGCCAAAGGCGCTGGAATATCACGAACGGGCGCTGGCCCTGGCCCGCAAATCCGGCGATGCGGAGGATGAGGCCAACTCTTTATTTGGAACTGGTGAAACGTATCGCCTGCTGGGTGACTATCGTCAGGCGACGGATTGTTATCTGGCCGTCCGGCAGATTGCGCAACACGCCGGGTTCCGCCTGGGGGAAGCGACCGCGCTGAAATTACGCGGTGATCTGGCGCTGCTGTCAGGCGACGAACCGCAGGCGCGGGAATGCCTGCTGCGATCTCTGGAGATCTTTCGTCAGATCGGAGAACACCATCGTGAGGCGGTGGCGTTGCGCAGTCTGGCGCAACTCAGTCTCGCGCAGGGAAACCTGTCAGCGGCGCGCGAGCAGCTTGAAGCCGCGCTGAAGATTGAGGAATCCTTTCGCGCCCGCATTTCAGCAGGGGAACTGCGACAGTCATGGTTTGCCGCGTCGCAGAATACTTTCGCGCTTTATATCGAATTACTCATGCGCTTGCATGAGCAGCAACCGACTCAGGGCTTTGACATGGCGGCGTTGCAGATCAGCGAGCGCAGCCGCGCGCGCAATCTGCTTGATCTGCTGGCCGAGGCCGGCACTGACATCCGGCAGGGAGTGGCTCCTGATTTGCTGGAACGGGAACGCCGGCTGCAACAGCGCATCAATGCCAGAGATGCGACCCGCATCGCGCTGCTCGGCAACAAACGCACGGAAAAACAGGCGGAAGCCATACAGCAGGAGATTACAGAATTAACCGCACAATATCAGGAAGTCGAGGCGCAGATTCGGCAGTCCGGCCCCCGCTATGCGGCGCTGACGCAGCCGCAGCCGCTGACGGTCAGTGAGATTCAGCAGCAGGTGCTGGATGCCGACACGCTGCTGCTGGAATATTCGCCGGGGAAAAAGCACAGCTATTTGTGGGTTGTCAGCCGCGATACGCTGCACAGTTTTACCCTGGCCGGAGTTGATGAGATCACGACCGCCACCCGCCGCTGGCTGAGTCTGCTGCCCCGCAGCACACAACGAAAATATCAGCGTGAAACCGAACTCGCTGCCGCCGAACTGAGTCGTCTGATTCTTCAGCCGGCGGCGCAATATCTGAACCGGAAGCGATGGCTGATCGTGGCCGACGGGATTCTGCAATACGTGCCATTCGCGGCGCTGCCGGAACCGGCAGTCAGTCGTCCGTTGTCCGTTGTCCAAAGTCAGTTGTCAGTTGCCGGGCACAGCGCAGCACAAAAACAACATCCGACAACGGACGACGGACAACGGACAACGGACAATCAACCGCTGATTGCCGATCACGAAATCATCAGTCTGCCGTCAGCTTCCGTGCTGGCCGTGCTGCGCGATGAACTGCGGGGCCGCAAGACCGCCGAAAAGCAACTCGCCGTGTTTTCTGATCCGGTCTTTCAGGCGAACGATCCGCGCGTGCAAAGCGCCGGTACAAACGGCGTCACGCCACCGCTCAGAACTGATCCCGGATCAGCCTCGCCAGCGCAGCGCGCCCTGACCCGTTCGGCAGAGGACGCCGGTCTGACGCGGTTTGAGCGGCTCGCGTTCACCCGCCAGGAGGCCGAAGCGATTACCGCCCTGATCCCGCAGGCGCAGTCATTGAAAGCCCTCGATTTCACGGCCAGCCGCAGCCAGGCCCTGCACAGTCAGCTTGAAAAATACCGGATCATTCATTTCGCCACGCACGGGCTGCTCAACAGTCGGCATCCTGAATTGTCGGGCGTGGTCTTGTCGCTGGTGGATGAAAAGGGACAGGCGCAGGACGGCTTTCTGCGCCTGAACGACCTTTACAACCTGAAACTCAATGCTGATCTGGTTGTGCTGTCGGCCTGTCGCACGGCGCTCGGCAAAGAGGTCAGAGGCGAAGGTCTGGTTGGCCTGACGCGCGGCCTGATGTATGCCGGAGCCGCCCGCGTCGTTGCCAGTTTGTGGAATGTCAACGATGAGGCAACGGCGGAACTGATGAAGCGATTTTATCGGGCCATGCTGGTGGACAGGCAGACTCCGGCGGCGGCGCTGCGGTCAGCGCAACTGGCGCTCTCACGCGACCGGCGCTGGTCAGCGCCCTGGTACTGGTCAGGCTTCATCCTGCAGGGCGAGTGGAAATGAGATCGCCTTTGACACTTCGGCTTCAACTACAGCGGGACAGGCCGAAAACCTGTTCCGCAAGCAGGCCGGAAAAATTCCGATCCGGGTGAGAGAGCTTTACGCTTCCGGTCGTCTTCAACTCCAAAGGCACAATCAGATTCCCCAACTGCGTCAGCGCGTCCATCTGTCCGAGGCTCAGGACAGCCCGGCGTGGTGCGCTCTGGTTTGCGCCCGGCTCTTTGCGCGCATTTTCCGCTGCGCGCCTGATCGTCAACGGACTGCAATTAACCGAGCAAGGAGGATTGAATCATGAACCGGCTGAAAAGATATTCGCTCGCCGTCGCTGCCATCGTGATGCTGATCGGAGCGATAGCGCTCTTTCAACCCGCTGTGAGTCACGGCGACAGCCCCAAGGATGTCAGAGTCGTCAACACACCTGCCGAAGCTGTCCCGGTCAGCCTGCAGGGCACCGCAGGCATTTCAGGAACCGTGCAGGCACAGCAAAGCGGCGTCTGGAATGTTGGCATCAATGGAACCCCGACGGTCGCCATTGATTCGCTCAACAACGTGGTGAGGATTGCCGGAGGCGGGACAAAGCTGCTGCTGAATCAGGATTTCAATAATTTCCCGACCGGTGGCGCGTTCATTCCCTCAATTGACATCAGCCCATACGCAAAGATTCGCTTCTCAGGGACGGTCAACGGATCGGGCAGTATCCATTACTGGGTTTATTCGGGGCCGACGGTGGGCGGGCCTGATACCGGCCTGAGATACCTCGATGATTTCAGCAGCAATTCGTATTTCACCAAAGTGTATGAAGTCGCCGGAGTCTCGCTGCACATCAGGATTGATCCGAGCGACAGCAACAACCAGTCAATCCTGACTGTTTACGGTAACTGAGCCGGATCAGCCGCAGACCGAAATCTGATTTCCAGTCTCCCGGAAATCAGATTTCGGTCTGCGGCACGATCAATGCCGTGACGTGGCATTTCAGCGAGGCTCAGCTTGACACTCTTCCGCCGCGACGCATAGTATCCGCCTTCATTCGTGCCATTCCGCTTCAATTTCTCAAAGACAAATCAATCTCTGAAGGAGTTCACTCGAATTATGCGCACAGTCAAGACCGCTCTGATTGGCGCGGGTTTCGTCGGCCCGCATCACATCGAAGCCGCCCGCCGTCTGGGCTTTGTCGAAGTCGTCGCCGTCGCCGGAAGTTCGCAGGCTTCAGCCGAAGCCAAAGCCGCAAAGATGAACATTCCGAAAGCCTATGGCAGTTACGAAGCCCTGCTTGACGATCCCGAAGTTGAAGTCATTCACAACTGCACGCCGAACAACCTGCACCTGCCGGTGACGATGGCTGCGATCAAAAAGGGAAAGCACGTCATCGCCGACAAGCCGCTGGCGATGAATTCAGCCGACGCGAAAAAGATGCTCGACGCGGCGCGCAGGGCAGGCGTCGTGCATTGCGTGACTTTCAATTACCGCTACAACCCGCTGATGCAGCAGGCCCGCGTGATGATCAAAAAGGGCGAAATCGGTGATGTCCATTTTGTGCATGGCCATTATTTGCAGGACTGGCTGCTCAATCCGACCGATTATTCGTGGCGGCTTGAAGAAGATGCCAACGGGCAGTCGCGCGCTGTGGCTGACATCGGTTCGCACTGGTGCGACCTGGCCGGATACATTACCGGCAAGCGCATTGCCGAAGTCTGCGCCGAATACACCACCGTCTATCCGACCCGTCAGAAACCCGCCGGTTCAGTCGAAGCGTTCGGCAAGGCCGGTGCCGATCAGAAATACAAAAACTACAAGGTCGAGACTGAAGATTTCGCCAGCGTGCTGGTGCGTTTTGAGGACGGCGCGAAAGGCGTCTTCTCGGTTTCGCAGGTCAGCGCCGGGCGCAAGAACGGTCTGGAAATGAATGTTGACGGTCGCAGGGCCGCGCTCGCCTGGAAGCAGGAACGCCCGAACGAACTCTGGATCGGTCGCCGCAGCGAAGCCAACGGCTGCCTGCTCAAAGATCCGTCGCTGCTTGACCCGTCCATCGCGCATTACGCCGCGCTGCCCGGCGGTCACGGCGAAGCGTGGGCCGACGCCTTCCGCAACCTGCTGCGCAACGTTTACACCTTCATTGCCGAAGGCCGTTCGATGGAAAAGGACGCAAAGAAAGTTGACTTCCCGACCTTTGAAGACGGCCTGGAATCAAATCGCCTGATCGAAGCCATAACGAAAAGCGCAAAATCAGGCGGCAAATGGGTGAAGATCAAACGATAGCTTCACGATGAAATGAACCGGAAACCAGGCGCGCAGGTTCATTGTCATTAAGCTGCACAGTCAGCAGCCAACCCAGGCACACCCCCGTAGTAACGAATTCATCCGTTCTGATTCTGAAGTCACGTTGTTTTGAGACAGAACGAATGAATTCGTTACTACGGGGTGGATCGAGTCTCTTTCAGGAGTTGGGGATTGTGACAGGCGGCGGTGATTTCTGCGCTGGTTGCCAACAGTGGCGGCAGCACTTATACTGTGCGACTTGTTTTGGGCGGCCAGCGTCGTCTGTGCGCCATTCGGGCAGTTATGGCTCAGTATTTCGAGTTCGAGTCTGATTTCGTCAAAACGATGCGCTGCATTCCGATGCAGGTGCGCTTCAGACTCGATGCCGTCGGCATCAAGCTCGGATTGAAGGAATGGGCGCGCCTGTCGCCGGAGGAAAAGCGCGAACTGGCTGAAATGCCGGGCGCGACGGCTGACGAATTGAAAAATTATCACGCGCATCTGACGCAACTGATTCAGACGCGATACGGCACTGCGGCCAGAGAGATTCCGGTTGAGGCGCATCCGGCCTGGGCTGACACTTCAGCCGTGCCCGCAGAGTTGCAGCAGCGTGCAGGTGAATACGGCGTGACGATGACGACTGAGCAGTGGGCCGCGCTTGATCCGCTGCAACGCTTTGCGCTCGTCAAGCTGTACCGGCCCGGCCATGAACATATGAATTTTGTGCCAGCTCTGAAAGAGTTCGGGCTGGCCTGAAGTTGTCACTCAGAAATTTCGCTCTGTGGTGATGTGGCAGAAGCAGCCAGCGAACTTCGCTTCAGTTCGCTGTACACTTTGACTGGAGGCATTTTGCAATGAAGAAAGACATTCATCCCAAATATCGTCCGGTGGTTTTCAAGGACGTTTCGACTGATTTCGCTTTTATCACTCGTTCGACGGTCAAGACCGACAAGACGATTGTCTGGGAAGACGGCAAGGAATATCCGCTCTACACGGTGGAAATCAGCAGCGCGTCGCATCCGTTTTACACGGGCCAGCAGAAACTCGTTGATACCGCCGGTCGCGTTGATCGCTTCAGACGGCGTTACGCGAAAAAGGAAGCTGCACCCGCGAAGACCGAAGGCGAGCAGCAGTCGTAAAGCAGAAGAGGAGAAGAGGAGAAAAGGGGAAAGGGAGACAGGGGATTTATCTTCAAGTCTCCTTTTCTCCTTCTCCCCTCTTCTCCTTTTCTCCTCTTCTCCCTTTCTTTCCCTTATCCTTCACTTCATCTCGCCTGGTCTGAAGCGCAGAAAGACCTGATACGATTTCACGCCGCGCCCGTAAATCGGGTTGAGCGCCGCAGGCTGATGATAAAAAGTCACGTCAGCGCCCAGACCCACCTTCAGCTTTTCATTCGCCAGCAGATCGCGCACGCCGCCCAGCGTCCAGGCTCCGACGCGGAACCACTGGTTATAAATATTCGGCGGATAAACCCGCCCGCCCGTTGACGGCTCGATGACGTGAGCGGGCAGATTGTTGCGCACGCTGTTGAGGACAGGATTGCCCGGCTGGCAAACGAGTGTCTCGACGGGCTGACTGGCGTTGACGATCTCTCCGGCAGTGATGACCGATTGCGGTTGTGAGTGGCCGAGCCTGGTTTTGACGAGGATGCAGATCAGACCGGGACGACCGAAGATGTTGTCTTCGAGCAGGCCAGTTTTGTCGAGCAGTTCGCCGCGAAAGTAAGCGTAATTCTTCCGGCGAAAGTTGAGCGTTGATTCGAGCAGGTATGAATTGGAAACGCCGTGAACTTCAGAAATGCGTCCCCACACAAAGGTGCTGGCCAGGTTGCCATGCGGCAGCGGGCGGTTCCACATCACCGAAGCCGTCCGGCGCACGACATCGCCGGGATGCAGCGTTTCGGGATTCGATAACCGGCCCCACGAAAATTGCAGCGCCCAGTTCGGCGTGGGCACAAGGCCGATGCGCAAGCTGTACGAATCAATTCTGCCCAGGTCAATGGCCGCGCGATTTTCATCCGGCTCGCGCCCGTGAAAGCCTGAAGCCTCAAGCCTGAAGCGGCTGATGGTCAGCGAACCCGTCATGACTCCGTGCGCGATGTGCGTGGAATCCTGCCAGTGATGACCGAGCGGGACAGCCGGGTTTTCCATCGCTGAAGCGCGGTGCATAAACGCGACCGGGCCAAGCGCAGGTTCGCCCACCGGGCCGCCGTAAAGCTGAACCGAAACTCTTTCAGAGAGCGGCAGCGTGTAACTGGCCGCCAGTTCCATCACCAGATCGTGCGGATGCTGCGCGTCAATGATCGGGCGTCCGTGATAAGTCTCGCCGGTCTGAAAAAGCTGCGGGAATCCGCCGTGCGGCGCCGTCAGCGGTTCAGCCGTGACCATTCCGCGCAGCATCAGCCGCCCGCGTCCGGCATTGCGCTCAGCCATCAGCATCAGCCAGTTCTGCGAAACAGCCTTGCCCACGCCGCGCGCGCCGCCCTGCTGATTGAATCCGGCCTTCAGTTCACCGTGCAGCATCAGCAGCCATTCGCCGCGACTGAAATGCCATCCGGTCATCGGCGTTGAAGCCGGTTGCAAAGCCGTGCCGGAACCAATGGCATTCATCGAACGAAACGGCCCGCCGGTCAGCGTGGTCATCGCCGCGTGTTCAGCGTGCGAATGATGCGCGTGAGTTTCAGCCGCAGGCTCGGTTTCAGATGACTGTGGTTTCGGTTTCTGCGCTGAAGTCTGAGGCTGATGCGACGGCGGATGCTGCGCCTGAGTTGTGGCATTGAAGCTGAAAAGGCCGCACCACAGCGCAATGAACCGGACGGCAATGAAGGCTGATGACTTTTTCACTGTCTGGTACTCCGGGAAAAACGGCGCTTCATTATGCAGCGTTGAGGCTGGCGGTTGAAGGAAAAACAGGCAGCTTCTGAACAGGGAGCAAACAAGGAACGCAGGCGTCCCGCCTGCCTGTCTTTCGCTAAAGGCGCATTGATCGAAACAGAGCAGGCGGGACGCCTGCGTTCCTTGTTTATTGCTTGTCTGGGATTGATCCTGATGTGACAGCCCTGCTGTCTTCGGCTAAACTGGCATTTCTTAATTCATCATCCACGACTGAAGATCCGTGAACGACGCAGGCAACGAGAACATCACCCGCCACTTTCGCACCTGTCAGAACTGCGGTCAGATTACACCGGCTGAAGCGCCGGAGTGTGTGCATTGCGGGACGCGGTCGCTGCATTCAGTGGCCGATGTCATTCAGGCGCGCCGCGAGGAACGATTCATTCGCGCTTTTTTTTCGCGGGCGACGCCGGTGACTTATGTCATCTTCGTTTTCAATCTGATTATTTATGTGCTGATGGCGGCGGTTCACGGCTCGCAGTTTCCGGAGCGGCTGATTGCTCCCGCAACCGCGCCGGTGCTGCTTGCGTTCGGAGCCAAGACCAATTACCTGCTGCTGCAGGGCGATTACTTCCGGCTGATTACGCCGATCTTTATTCACATCGGGCTGCTGCACATTGCGTCGAACTCGTATGCGCTGTGGATGATCGGGCCGTATGTTGAGAAGCTGTACGGCTCGGCGCGATTTGCGCTGATTTATCTGCTGACGGGCGCGGGCGGAGTGGTCGGCAGCTTTATCGGGATTCAGTTTCTGCATCGCCCTGACGGGCCGGGGGCCGGAGCGTCGGGCGCGCTGTTCGGATTGTTCGGCGTGCTGACTGTGTTTGGTTTCAGGTATCGCGCCGAACTGCCGCAACCATTCCGGCGCGCTTTTGGCGCGGGCGTGCTGCCCGTGATTCTGCTCAATCTTTACATCGGATTTGCTTTTCCGTTCATTGACAATGCGGCGCACATTGGCGGGCTGCTGACGGGCATCGTGCTGGCGCTCGTCATTCCCTGGATCAAACCGGGCGAGGAGCGCACGACGAATTTCGGTCTGGCGCTGCTGGCGCTGTGTGTCGCGGTCGTGGCTTACAGCTTTGCGCGGGCTTATCAGCAAAGCGGCAAATACCTGCCACGCAAGGCGCGCGCGCCGCAGGTCGTTTTACTTCACGCGATTCAATCAAACTTATCAGGAGGCTGAATGACAATCAGAAAAATCGGAGTGCTGGGCGCGGGCCTGATGGGATCGGGCATTGCGCAGGTGGCCGCTGCAAACGGCTTTGAGGTCACGGTCGTTGAAGTCAGTGACGCGCTGCTGCAAAAAGGCATCGGCGGCATCGAAAAATCGCTGGCGAAGTTTGCCGAAAAAGGCACGATCACTGCCGCGCAGAAAGACGAGACGATGGCGCGCCTGAAAGGCACAACCGCGCTCGCAGACCTGGCGGATGCTGACCTCATCATCGAAGCCATCATCGAAAACCCGGCCATCAAAAAAGAGACTTATCGGCAGCTCGACGCGATCTGCAAACCCGAAGCGATCTTCGCTTCCAATACTTCATCGCTCTCAATCACTGAACTGATGACGGCGGTTTCAGCCGAACGGCAGCGGCGTTTTATCGGGCTGCATTTTTTCAATCCGGTGCCGCTGATGAAACTGCTTGAAGTCGTGCGCACGATTGTGACTGATGACGCGGTTTATGAGGAAGCCGTGCAGCTTGGCGCGGCCCTGGGCAAGACCGTTGTGCGCACGGGCGACAGCACCGGCTTTATCGTCAACCGGCTGCTGGTGCCGTACCTGCTTGACGCCATTCGCGCCTTTGAGGGCGGGCTGGGGACAATCGTTGATCTTGATAACGCGATGAAACTGGGTTGCGGGTATCCGATGGGGCCGCTGACGCTGAGCGATTTTGTCGGCCTCGACACGCTTTATCACATCGGCAACATTATGTTCGAGGAATTCAGAGAAGCGCGCTTTGCGCCGCCGCCGCTGCTCAAACGCATGGTGCTGGCCGGCATGTACGGGCGTAAATCGGGCCGGGGTTTTTACGATTACAGCGACCCGAAAAATCCGCAGCCTGCAAAGCTGATCTGACGACAGCCTCTTTCAAAGGAAATTTTTCCACGAAGCCACACGAAGAAGCACGAAGAAGAATCAGACAGGATGAACAGGATGAGCAGGATGATGCGGCTGAAAGACCTGGCTGATCCTGTCTGTCTTGTGAATCCTGTCTGATTCTTCTTCGTGCTTCTTCGTGTGGCTTCGTGGAAAAGTCTGCCCGAAGGATTGTTTGCTGTGATGACTGAGACGAATGATTACTTCACGGTTGAGCCGCGCGGCACGGGCGTCGTGCTGCTCACGATCAGTCGTGAAGCTGAAAACAATCTGCTCGATGCTGCCGCATTGCGCAAACTGACAGAGTGGCTCGGCGCGGCTGAGCGGAATCCTGAATTGCGGGTCATCATCATCACCGGCGCAGGCGAAGCCTGTTTTGCCAGCGGGCCTGATGATGCTGATCTCAATGAACGGGGACGGCTCAGTGCCACGCTGACCAGCCTGAGCAAACCAGTGATTGCAGCAGTCAATGGCCGGGCTGTCGGCGCGGGCGCTGATCTGGCGCTGAACTGCCATCTGCGCGTGGCTGTGGCGCAGGCTGTTTTTGAATCTTTCACTGCCGGGCTGATGACAGGCTGGCATGAAGCCGGAAAGAATCAGCGCGAACGCGGCGACCTCAATCAGGCAGACTGTCTGACCGCTGAGGCAGCATTGAACCTGGGGCTGCTCAATCAGGTTGCGGCAGATCGGGGCGAGCTGCTGGCGGCGTGTGAAAGCTTCGCGGAAAAAATCTGCCGGAATGCACCGCTCGCTTTGAGCTTTGCGCTGGCGGCGGTCAATCGCGGAATGCGGATGAATGAAGACGATGCCATGTTTCTGGAAACGTCATTGTTCAGCCTCTGCTTTGCGACCAGCGATATGCAGGAAGGCACGCGCGCGTTTCTGGAAAAGCGTCCGCCGCAATTCACAGGGCGCTGAGGCAGATTAGTTCAGCAGCGAAGTTTTCTGCACTTTCATTTCCTTGACCGATCCTGACTCGGTCAATATACTGGCTCGTCAAATGGAAACCAGAAGCAATCCTGTTGGGCAAATTCTTGAAGGCGCACTGCGAGCTGATGGCCTGCGCTTTGCGATTCTGGCCAGCCGCTGGAATGATCTGATTGTCAGTCGCCTGATCGGAGGCGCGCAGGATGCGCTGTTGCGCCTGGGCGCGCGCGAAGATCAGATTACGCAGGTGCGCGTTCCCGGCTCATTTGAAATTCCGCTGGCGGTCAAAAAGCTGGCTGAGAGCGGACGTTATGATGCAATCATCTGTGTGGGAGCGGTGATTCGTGGCGAGACACCGCACTTTGATTACATCGCTGCCGAAGTTACCAAGGGCATCGCCCAGGTTTCACTGAGTACCGGCGTGCCCGTTTCTTATGGCATCATCACGGCGGATACGGTTGAACAGGCCATCAATCGCGCCGGGGTGAAGGCCGGTAATAAAGGCTTCGAGGCGGCCATGTCGGCTGTCGAGATGGCCAGGCTGTTGCAGGAATTGTGAAGCGAATTGATATTTTCAGCGTCATCCCCCGTCGTCGCTTCAGACAGGCATTTCAAACTTCTGCCCCGTACCAGGCATCACCAGACTTGTCGCAGTAATTAAGAGATCAACAACACAAACTGCTTTATCAGTGGAATAATTATGGGTGCAAGGCGGAAAGCGCGTGAATGCGCGCTGCAAATGCTTTTCCAGTTTGATGTGGCGCGTCAGCCGGTCGAGGAACTGACGACGACTTACTGGGGCGAGATGGCCGAGGCCGCAGATGATGTGCGCGACTTTGCGACAGAACTGGCGGTCGGAGCCATTACTCATCTCAGCGAAATTGATGAGTTGATCAGGTTGCGAACCGAACACTGGCGCATTTCGCGGATGGCGGTCGTGGATCGCAATCTGCTGCGGCTGGCAGTTTATGAATTTCTGCATCAGCCCAATACGCCCCGGACGGTGGCCATCAACGAAGCGCTCGAAATTGCGCGGCGTTTCTCAACTCAGGAAGCCACTCAGTTCATCAACGGCATCCTCGATGCCATCAAACGCGATCTTGAAGCCAGGGAAACCGGAAAGCCTCAGCCAGCAGGCGAAGCGGCCAAAGTGCCTTCGTCCACCGTTGCTCTGACGCAAAGCTGAAATCCAGCCCGATCAGTTTTCGTGACCACTGCCTGCCCTGCTTCAGGGCAGGGCACAGCAGGAGTGTTTCATCCGGCGCCTCAGCGGTCTTTCCACACCGGGCGGCGTTTTTCAACCAGCGCGGCAATTCCTTCAGCCGCGTCATCCAGCGACATCGCCTGTTCCAGCCAGAGTTTTTCGACTCGTTCCAGCGCCGTGTGAAAATCGAGCGTGGCATTCAGGTGCAGCGCGCGCCGGGTCAGTTCCAGTGATGCGGCGCTCATTCCGCGCAGGCCGTTGAGCAGTTCTTCGGTTTTCGCGGTCAGTTGTTCCGGCGCAACGACGTGACCCGCAAGGCCCCACGCCGCCGCCGTGCGCGCACTGACCTGCGCTCCGGTCATCATCATTTCAGCCGCGCGTTTGTGCCCGATCACCTGCGGCAGAAAGACTGCGGCAAAGGGCGGAAACAGACCCACTCTGATTTCCGGCAGCGCAAAGGTCGCCCGTTCGGTGGCAATCACCATGTCGGCGAATGCCACCAGTTCGCACCCGCCGCCCAGCGCCGCGCCATCAATGGCGACCACGACCGGTTTGCCGATTTCATCCAGCAGCCGGAAGATGTCGTGAAAAGCCATCAGCATCTGGTAAGCCGTCGCGCTGCGGTATTCGCTGATTTCAACGCCGACCGAAAAGGCCCGCGCCTCAGCCGCCGCCGTCAGCAGCACCGCGCAGATGCCCGGCTGGTCAGCGATTGATTCAAGCACCTGCCGGATTTCATCCAGCATCGTCCGGCTCAGAATATTGAGCGGAGGGCTGTTCAGTTCGAGACGCGCAATGCGGTCGGTCAGTTGAAAATTGAGACAGGTCAGATCAGGCATGCAAATGGTCAGTTCGCAGGGCTGGCTGTGGTTTCAAAAAATGGGGGGAGTTTGCGGTTACTGAGACTTCAGTCCATCAGGACTCTGACGCCCAGGCTTTCAGCGCGGCGCACGGCGGCGGCAAAGCGCAGGTACTGCGTGTAGGTTTTGCCGGATGATTTCAGGCGCAGCATTTCATCATCGGTCAGGTCGTTGACGAGCATCGTTTCCAGAAAGTCGGCGTAATCGCCCAGGGCGATGACCGGCAGCTCGCGCTGATAACCCGCTGCTCCGTTGTCGGAAGCTGAGAACCCGGCCAGCGCATCGAAAATGTGATCGGTTGTGAGCCGCGCGGCCCGGCGGGCCAGTTGAATCGGCTGCCGTCGCTCAAAAAAGCGCAATCCTTCGTCCGTCGTTACCCGGCGCAATTCTTTGGTTACTTCGCCGTCAAAGGGTGATTCCGCGTCCACCAGAATCCGCAGCAGGTGCGGCCATTCCTCAAGCGGCACGACATCATAAGTCAGTTGCACGCGGTCAGCGAGAAATCTTTCAAAGCGGTCTTCAATCGGATAAGTGATGCGACCCAGACAGCCGATCTGTTCGGATGAATCGGTGCAGTCAAGATGCGCCGCACACTGGGCGCGGCAGTAATCGGCCACTTCTTCAGCGCGCTCGATTTCAGAAGCATAGCGCGTGGCAAACCGGACGCTTTCTTCAGACGGCGTGCGGCTGGATTCAACCGATTCGGCCACCACGCGCGCGATCAGCGCCCCCGTGCGTCCCAGCGCCCGCAGCGTCATTTCGTCATAACGCCGCCGCATCTCACATTGATATTCAATCGCGTATTCCAGTGACATAGTGCGAACCAGAAAAACACGGACGCAGCATGCGTCCGCGCGGGCATTCTATCACTGCCGCTGACCGGCAGAAACCGGTAATTCAAACCTGCGCGCCGGGTCATTCAAGGCGATGACAATCAGGCCGGACTTCAGGTTTTTTTCTGCACCGGTCTGAGCATCGTGGCCAGCAGCCCGGCCACCAGAATGCAGGCTGCCATAAACCACAGTCCGCTGGTGAATGATCCGGTTCGCGTTTTGAGTTCACCGACAATTTTCGGCCCGATGTAACCGCCGAGGTTACCCAGTGAATTGATCAGGCCGATGGCCGCAGCGGCTGATGAAGCCGTCAGGAACGAAGTCGGATGAGTCCAGAAAACCGGCAGGTAAGCATGCACGCCGATGCCGAGCAGGCAGAAGAAAGTCACGATCAGCGCCAGGTTGTCGCCGGACAGAATGCTCAGGGCCATGGCCGCCGCGCCCGTCAGCATCGGCAGGGCCGTGTGCCAGCGCCGCTCGCCGGTGCGGTCAGAATGCGCGCCGTTGATCAGCATCGCCAGAAAGCCCAGCACATAAGGCAGCATCGTGACGATGGTCTGCGTCGTCAGCGAAGTGCCTTTCATCTTTGCCGTAATCGAAGGCAGAAAAAACGTCAGCCCGTAATAACCCGTCACGATGGAGAGATAAATCATCGCCAGCAGCCAGGTGCGTCCGTTGAAAAGTCCGTCAAAGACTCCGGTGCGGCCCGTTTCACTTCGGGCCAGGCGTTCCTGTTCAAGTTCAGCCACGATCCATTTCTTTTCGTCTTCAGGCAGCCACTTCGCCTGATGCGGCCAGTCGGTCAGATAAAAGAGCGTAATCAAACCAAGAATCACCGACGGGATGCCTTCGAGAATGAAGACCCATCGCCACCCCGCCAGGCCGTACCAGTTAATGTTGTGCATAATCAACTGTGACAGCGGCACTCCGATAACGGTCGCAATTGGCAGCCCGATCATGAAATGTGATTTGGCGCGGGCACGATCTTCGTAACGAAACCAGTGCGCCAGATAAACAATGATGCCGGGAAAGAATCCGGCTTCAGCCAGGCCGAGAATGAAACGCAGCCAGTAAAACTGGTTCTGCGGGCTGGCAAAGTCGAGCCAGTGCGTGCCGATCAGGCCCATGGCTGCCGCGACAATGCCCCACGAAATCATGATTCGGGCAATCCATTTGCGGGCGCTCCAGCGTTCGACAATCAGCGTGCCCGGAATTTCCAGCACAAAGTAGCCGATGAAAAAGATGCCCGCGCCCGTGCCGATGACGGCATCAGTGAAACCGAGATCATCTTTCATCATAATTGCTGCGACGCCGACATTCGTGCGGTCAACGAAGGCGATGATGTAAAGCAGCAGCAGGTACGGCATCAGCCGCCGCGTGATGCGCCGCCGCGCGCGGTCAGCGACCGAATCAGTCAGGGCAGCACCAGCAGGCAGGGCATCAGTCAGCGGGGCAGGACGTTCCATTGACAGTCTCTCCGGGGTTGAAGGTTTGCTGACAACTGCTTAATCACAACGGCAGGCGCGGTAATGCTAACCTTCCGCCCCTGACCTGACAAGGCAGACGGAAGAAGAGAAGAGGGGAAGAGGGGAAAAGGAGAAAAGGGGAAAGGGGAGAATTTGAAACCAGAGTTTTCTCTTTCCCCTTTTCTCCTCTTCCCCTCTTCCCCTCTTCCTCTCTTCCCCTCTTCTCCTTCCCACAGTGGCTGATTTCGTTTGTGTCAGCGGGTCGCGGTGGCGGTGCGGGCGGTGTTCATCCGGCGTTGCGCTTCGATGCGCAGGCGTGCGAGTCCGGTTTTCATCGCCCAGCGGTGATTCCATTTGAAGATGGGCTTGAAGACTGGTGAGAGCCAGCGCAGCAGCGGCTTGTCAGCGCGCAGCCGCCAGTCAAAAGTGACGTAAGTTTCCCGGCCATCATCTCCGCGCGGTTCGAGATGCCAGATGCCGCGCCCGTCGAAATCGCCGGTGGCCCTGATTTCCAGTTCAACCGGAAATTCGCGCCGCACCGATTCCGCCGTCCAGCGCAGTTTGTACGGCAGCCAGCCTTTGGTCAGCAGATGCACCTTGTCACCGATGCCGTCGGCGCGGCCTGAGGGTTCAAAGCGCGCGGCCAGGTAAACGTCGGGCCACCAGACGGGATAATCCTTTCCTTCCTTCAGAATCTCGAACAGCACTTCGCGCGACGCTTCAACGTGCCACGCGGTCAGAAACTGATACTCATTGGCAGGCATAATTTTTCTCCCTGGTTGGAACACCAGCAGATACGCAGACCCCTGCCCGGTCGGATTGCCCGGAGCCGAACAGAATTTTTCTGCCCTGGATGAGCAGGATTTTGTGGTAGCCTTACGCCACAAACTGACGAGGTGTTGCGTCGCCCAGCCCTTACTGCGGCGCATCCTGCACCGAATTGAAGCCATCACATTCGGACACAAGTTTCGGAGGACAGGCCGTGAGCAGTATGAAAACGGATTGGAAAGCTGTGCTGGCGCTGATGCTGGTTGTCGGATTGCTGATTGCGGGCAGCGTCGGGCTGCTCAGCGAGCGCGCGGAACACGAAACAGAAGATGAAGCCGGTGAAATTCCGCTGGCGGCTGAATGGTTTCTGGAACAGCGCGCTTACCCGCTGAAAACCATCCCTGAACGCGCACGGGCGCGCGCTATCGAACAGGTCGAACGCGAAGAACTGCGCCTGCGGCAGCGGCATCAGTTGAATGCCGCTGAAACTGCCGATGAAGCGGCTGCCGGGCCGCAGTGGGAAGCCCTGGGGCCGATGCCGATCAGCAACGGCAATACGGGTTCGACCAATCGCCCCGTGTCGGGCCGCGTTTCAGCGATTGCGCTTGATCCGGCCTACAACGGCGCGTCCAATCAGACTGTGTATGTCGGCGCAGCGCACGGCGGCGTGTGGCGCTCAAGGGACAACGGCACCACCTGGACGCCGATCACTGATGACCAGGCTTCGCTCGCCATCGGTTCGATTGCGATTGATCCGTTCAATGCCAGTACGATTTATGTCGGCACGGGCGAAGGCAACGGCGCGGCTGACAGCTATTACGGCGCGGGCCTGCTCAAATCAATCAACGGCGGCACAAGCTGGACGCAGATTACCGGGCCGATTTCGGCAACAGGGCCATCGCAGCCATCGTTTCTCAATGCCTGCATCGTGCGCATTGCCATTGATCGCAACAATACATCCACGCTGTTCATTGCGACCAGGGCCGGAGCCACGCACGGCCCGGCAGGCGGCGCAGGTGGCGGCGCGGTTCCGCTTGGGCAGCGCGGCATCTGGAAGTCAGCCGACAGCGGCGCGACCTGGAAAAACGCCGATCCGAGCGGGACGAACGGAGCCAACAGCGGCACCGATGTCGTGATTGATCCGAAAAATTCCAGCCGTGTTTTCGCGGCCATTCTGAGCCAGGGCATTTATCGTTCAGTCGGCGGGGGCGAGCCTGGAACGTGGGAAAAACTGACGACGCCGGTCAGCAGCGGGCTGCCTGACAGCGGTTTCAGCCGCATTGCGCTGGCCGTCGGGCCGCCGCTCGCGCCTTCGACCAATGCGACTTTCTTTGCGGCCTTTGCCGATTCAGCCGGGAGCGGGCTGCTGGGCATCTATCGCTCGACCGACAACGGCGCGACTTGGACGAAGCTGACGAATCCGCCGAACGTGCGGCAGACTTTCTATAACCTGACGCTCGCCATTGATCCGCAGGACGCCAACACGATCTGGTTTGGCGAAGTCTCGTTTTATCGCAGCACCGATGGCGGCTCGACCTGGACGGCTCAGCTCAACGGCAATGGCAACGGCAACGGCGGGCTGCATGTGGATCATCACGCCATCGTCATCAATCCGAACAATCGCAATCAGATTTTTATCGGCAATGATGGCGGCATCTTTCGTTCCGATGCCGCGACCGATGCCACAGTCGGCTGGACGAATCTGAATCAGGCGCTCAACATCACGCAGTTTCAGGCCATCGCGCTGCATCCGACCGACAGCAACTTTCTGATTGGCGGCACGCAGGACAACGGCACGAATCGTTTCACAGGCAACACCGCCTGGACGCGCGTGCAGGGCGGCGACGGCGGCTTCACGCTGATTGACCAGTCGAATCCGTCCATTGTCTACCATACCTTTTTCAATCAGAGCGGATCGGGCGCGACCGCTGATTTCGGGCCTGAAGTTTCATTCAACGGCGGCAGCCAGGGAACCTGGATTGATCGCGGCTGTCGCGGCTGCGCGTCAGTCGTCGGCAATATGAATCCGAGCGACCGGATGGGCTTTTATTCGCCGATGGCGCTGCATCCGGGTTTCACCACACAGCCGAACGGCAATGTGATCTATTTCGGCACGCACCGCATTTATCGCTCAACCAATAATGGCCAGACGTGGACAGGCCTGGGGCCGAGTTCAGACAACTTCGGTCAGGACTTGTCCAAAGGCACCGGTCGCCTGTCGGCCATCGCGGCCTTTGCCAAACTCGACACGACTTCAAACCCGCCGGGCGAAATCGTCTGGGCCGGAACGAGCGACGGCAATGTGCAGGTGACGACGAATGCCGGGGCGCTTTCCGGCGCGACCTTTACCAACGTCACCAAAGCGCCGCTGCCCAATCGCTTTGTTTCTGATATCGCCACCGACCCGACTGATCCGAAAAAAGCCTGGGTGGTCTATTCGGGATTCAATGCCAACACGGCAACGACGCCGGGCCACGTCTTTCTGACCACCGACCAGGGCGCGACCTGGACCAACATCAGCGGCAACCTGCCGGATATTCCGGTGACTTCGGTTGCGCCTGATCCGTTTGCCGCCAGCACGATTTACATCGGCACTGACATTGGCGTTTTTCAGACGACCGATGGCGGCACGACCTGGACGAGGCTCAGCAACGGCATGCCGCAGGTGGCAACTTATATGGTGCGTTACCACAGCGCCACGCGCAGCCTGATTGCCGCCACACACGGGCGCGGCATTTATCGCCTCTCACTGGCCCGCGCCGTGACAAGCGTTTCAGCCGCCAACTACAGCCGCTCATCGCTCGCGGTTGAAGGCATCGCGGCGGCTTTCGGCACCGGCCTCGCCACCGTGACGCAGGCTGCGCCTTCGGTTCCGCTGCCGACCTCGCTTGGCGGCACGACCGTGAAAGTCAGAGATGTGAGCGGCGCTGAACGGCTCGCGCCGCTGTTTTTCGTTTCACCGAATCAGGTCAACTATCAGATTCCCGCTGGCACGCAGCCGGGCGCGGTGGCGATCACGATCACCAGCAGCGACGGCACGATTTCAAGCGGCAGCGAAACCATCGGTGCGGTTGCCCCGTCGCTTTTTACGGCGAATGCCGGAGGCAGCGGCGCACCGGCAGCTTACGCCGTGCGCGTGCGCGCCGGTGTGCAGACCGTGATCCCGGTCATTCGCTTTGACAACACGGCCTCGCCGCCGCAGTTCGTCAATGAACAGATTGACCTCGGCCCGACCGGCGACACGGTGGTGCTGGTGCTGTTCGGCACCGGCATTCGCAGCCGCAGTGCGCTCTCATCCGTCAGAGTAACGATGGGCAGCGCCAGCCAGCAGCCCGATTTCGCAGGCATCGCGCCCGGTTTTGTCGGACTCGATCAGGTCAACGTGGTCATGCCGCGCAGCCTGATCGGAGCCGGAACAGTGAACGTCTCGCTGACAGCCGATAACGTCACGACCAACACCGTCAGCCTCAGCATCAAATAGCGACAGCCGCCACCTGTCCTGATTTGAATCTGACGAGACATTTCCCATAGACTGTGCCGACAGCAGGACGGTCAGGTGAGAAAAAACGGCCATGAATATGCGCGAATGCGGAAGCAGATCAGTTTGCAAATGAACACAACATGATTCGCTCAACGCCACCACAGAGGAGACAGATGAACACAGAGATTTGACTTGTTGCGCTGTGTCCCTCTGTGGTGGCAAATGGTCGCGTCCATCCGCATCCGGTTGTAAGCCGCAATTGGCGGGTTGTTCAGCGGCGCTGCTGAAGCAGATACTCAGACGGCTGGTCAGCGAAGGCCGCGTGCAGCAGTGGCCGCCGCTCAAGGGCAGGACGCCGCTCTTTGGACTGCAGGCGCCCGACCCGCAGTTTTACTGCAAACTCCCTGCGCCGCTCAAAAAACTGAAGGACGGGCCTCGCGGGCATGCTGCGCCGCCTGAATGCTGATGTGCCCGAACCTGCCCGCCGAAGAACTCAGGGAAGTCTTCGGCGCGGGCAGTCAGCAGGGCGCGAGCGCCGACTGACACCGGACAATCAGATTCGTCGGTGCCGCAGGATGACAGCCTGCCGCATCACTTCCGGCAAAAGTTTTCCTCACTGTAGTCAGCACTCCGTTCACGGCAGCGCCTCACCACACCGCGCTGTCATTACCTCAACTTTTCTTTCAGGAGGACTGTGATGCTCAATCCAACCAATGATCACAACGAAGTCGGAAATTCCATCGCCGCGCTGCTCGCTTCGTCCAAATGCCCTGCGGATTTGCGGCAGACGCTCGAAGGTTATGTGGCCGGGCTGTTCCAGAAAGCCCGCCTGACCAGGCCGGAGATCGTTCGCGCCGTCCTGCCTTTCGTGCTGCTCGACGCCGAAGCCGCCGCTGCCGAAGCCGCTGCCGCCCCCGAAGCCGTTGCTGAAGAAAGCGCACCTGAAACTGTGGCTGAAGCCGCTGCCCCCGAAGCTGTCGCTGAAACCGAAGCGACGGCTGAAGCTGAATCAGCCGATGAAACCGAAGCAGTGGCCGAAGCTGCACCAGCGAGCGAAGCTGAATCCACCGAAGAATCAACCTCAGAAGGCGCAGCGGCCAGCTAAAGGTCTGAAAACGTACTTCTGCACGAAACGTACACGCCATTGATTTCAGCCCGCGAAGCGGGCGGGCAGAATAAAGCCCAGGGTGGAGCGCGTCAGCGCGGAACCCTGGGAACCTTAGCAATTGCAGGGGCAGCCCGCGAAGGCGGGCGACAGATGGTATGCGTTCAAAGGTCTGCCGCCCGCTTCGCGGGCTGTTACCTCCTGCTGACGCTGTCCCAGGGTTTCGCGCTGACGCGCTCCACCCTGGGCTTTATTCTGCCCGCCCGCCTTCGCGGGCTGAAATCGTGCGAATGTCCGGGCCAGGACAAAACCTGAATTGAAGCCGGTCTGATTCGCTGCCTGAAGCTGAAGCGGGCGAAGCAGGGGGAAAAGCCGTGTGGCTTTGCCCTCAGCTTCGCCCGCTTCAGCTTTGCGCTGAGCCTGCTGCCTTCAGAAAAAGCGCAGGGTATAACTGACGCGCACGCCGCGCCCGATTTCAGGGGCGAGATCCTTGATGAATGAAGTGTGGTTGCGGTACAGCCGGTTGTTCAGGTTGAAGGCATTCACGCCGAAAATCTGCGCGTAATGCTGGCTGGCCAGCGTGTATGACGCATCGAGATTGATGACCGTATAGCCCGGCGTTCGGGTTTCATTCGTGAAGACTTTGCTCTGATCGTGCGCCATCACGACTTCGGGTTGCAGGCTGAAATTCTTCCAGTGCCAGTCAAGGCCGATGCGCCCGCGCAATGGCGGAATGCGCGGCAGCCCCTGACCTGTCGCCTTCAGTTCGGCATCCACATAATCCAGTCCCGTGTTGAGCCACAGCGTCGGCAGCACGTTGACATCGAATCTGAGTTCAGCGCCGAGGTATCGCGCATCGGCCTGCTTGTAATCAGCTTCAGGCAGGTTGTCAGTGATTTTTCCAGTTGGCGCAAGGAAGATGAAATCCTTCAGGTTGTAATAGAAGAAATTCGCTTCCGAGCGGATGCGGCTGTGCGTGTGTCGCAGCGATAAATCAATGCCGTCGCCGCGTTCGCGCCTGAGATTCTCGTTGCCGATTTCAAACGTCAGATTACCGACGTGCGGGCCGTGATTGTAAAGTTCTTCGAGCGCCGGAGCGCGGTAGGTGTGGCTGTAATTGGCGACGAATGTGCCGCCTTCCCAGAGCGGCACGCGCACGCCCGCTGCGCCTGAAAAGCCCGTGAAATCGCGGGCCAGCGCACCGTCCGGCGTATAGCTGTTGTGTTCGAGCCTGCCGCCAAGCTGAAAACTGATGCGCCGGTAATCGAATTCCTGAAGCCCGAAAGCCGCGACCGCATTCTGCCGCGTGGGCGGCGCCAGGGCTTCAGCGCCGATGGATTCATAATCGCGGTGCGTGCCCCAGAAACCAAAACTGCCCGACCAGAAGCCGCGCCGTTTCTGCTCAAACACGCTGCGCCAGGTAAAAACCTTGTTATTGAAAACCGTGCCGACTGCGCCGTTGTCGAGTTCCTTGTGCTGGTAATCGGTGTAACTCAGCGACAGGTGCAGGTTGTCAATGGAGCTGCCGAGCTGGTCAGTGCCCGCATTCAGGCGCAGGTTGTGACGGCGCATGTCAATGCTCGTCTGCGCGTCAGGTTCGCCCGCAATCAGACCCGCGAAGGGAATGCCGTAATTGCGCGAGTCGAAGGCGTATTCACCGCTGATGTGCCGATGCTCGCCGTAATAACCCGCGCCGCCCGCGCCGCTCGCTGAATTGAGCCGTGAATTTTCAATCACGCCGACTTTGGGCGCCGTGTAATCACCGAGCCGCATGCCGCTGCCGCTCGCCCAGACCAGGGCCTTGCTGGTGCCGTATTCAAGGCCGCCGCTGCCGCTGGCCTGGCCGACGTTGGTTGCGCCAATCAGGCTCAGATAACCGCGCAGGCCCGGATGCGGATGCGTTTCGCTGCCGTGACTGGAAATCGCATTGACCACGCCGCCAATGGCATTGTTGCCGTAAAGCAGCGCCGCCGGGCCTTTGACGACTTCGAGGCGTTCGAGGCTGAGCGTGTCAATCGGTTCGCCGTGATCGCCCGACTGTGCGCCGATGGAACCGGATTGCACGCCATCCTGCAACACCAGCACGCGGTCGCCGTCAAAACCGCGCACGACAGGCCGCGTCGAACCCGGCCCGAAACTGCGCCGCGCTACTCCGGGCTGATCGTCGAGCGCATCACCAAGCGAGGGCGCGCCCTTCTGCGTCAGTTGCACATTGTCGAGCGATGAGACTGACTGAAAGGCATCAAAGGTTGACTGCTCCTGACCCGACGCTGACACCGTGACCTGATCGCGGATGCCGCCAAGTTTCATGCTGATGTCGGCAGTGGCCGTTTCGCCGCTGCTGACACTGACCGAGCGCACCACGTCAGGAAAGCCGTCCAGATGCGCCAGCACTGACCAGGTTCCGGCTGGCACGCCGGTGAATTCATAGACCCCGTTTTCATCAGTTCTGACCGACAGCCTGAGTTTGCTGATGCTCACCGTCACATCGTGCAGCGGTGAATCGTTGCTTTCGAGCGTCACTTTACCGCGCAATGTGCCGGTGGCCTGCGGTGCCCTGACCGCGCCGGAACACAGCACTGCCGGCGCGCTCAGGGCCAGCAGTGCTGTGCATAACAGATAAATGCGACTGAACATATAAATTGTTTCCTCGGTTCGTTGAATCGGGACAATAGACAATGTCTGCGCTGAAACAATCGTGATCACGCTGAACAGGTGAACAGCATGGGCTTCAGCGAAATCTGACTGGCAGGACTGCACTCGTCCGTTGCCGGACGCGGGCAGGCTGCGAATCTGAAGCGAATTGTCTGGATTAAACGAGCGGAGGAGCGCGGCTGGGAGCAGTGCCGGAAAGCGCGTCGGTGTGTGTCGGCAGCCTGTGCCGGTCAACGCCCGCGCGATCATTGTCAATCAGGAGCACGAAGGCCGCCGACGCTTTCGCGGACAGGTGCTGCAATGACTGGCAGGCGAGGCAGGTGTGATTGCTGCTGAACGAAGCCCCGCCTGATGTTTCGTCATCCGGCGCTGAACCGCTGATCGTCTGCGCCGAAGTGTTCACCGTGTCGCCCAGATGCGCAAAGAAATGCAGGCTTGCGCCAAGCAGCGCCAGCAGCAGCACGAAGGTGGAAACTTTCCGCAGTTGGTAACTATACGATCCGCAGATCATCGGTTCTCAGTGTGGTGTCGGTAGTGACTGAAGGGAAGCCGCATTATTGTTAATCGGCAGCGCGCTTGTCAAATCAGGCCGTCAGGCCGCGAGCCGCAATGAAATTGAGAAATCATCCGCTGAACCAGGCCGCACCCCCGTAGTAACGAATTCATTCGTTTTCGTTCTAAAGTCGCACCTGATCAAAAGCAGAACGAATGAATTCGTTACTACGGGGGTGATCCGGGTTTCTTCTGCGAAGCGCGGCTTGATTCTGTCTGCCGGGGCGTTGCTTGTTGCTGCCGGGGCGGTTTGTTATAGTGCCCGTCCGGTAAGATAACCTGCATTGAGACTGACACTGATTGCGCGCCGTTCGATCAGGTGCGCGTGACCTTCCCCGTTTTTCAGCATTCATGACTCAGAAAAAAAACTTTCAGGATCTGATGGAGATGATGGCCCGGTTGCGCGCGCCTGATGGCTGCCCCTGGGATCGGGAGCAGAATTACGCGACGCTGGCGCCGATGCTGATTGAAGAGGCTTACGAAGTCATCGAAGCCGCCGAGGCTGAAGACTGGGCCGAATTGCGCGATGAACTGGGTGACCTGCTGTTCCAGATCGTCTTTTACGGTCAGGTCGCGGCAGAGAGCGGACAATTCGACCTGCACGATTCGATCACCCGCGTTCACGAAAAGATGACCCGCCGCCATCCGCACGTTTTTGGCGAAAGCAAAGTCGAAAACACTGCCGAAGTGCTGGCTAACTGGGAAGCGATCAAGGCCGCAGAACGCAAGACCGCAGGCAAAACCGAAGATCAGCACAAATCGCTGCTTGACGGAGTATCAAAGAAAATTCCTGCGCTGCTCGAAGCGCACCAGTTGACGACCAAAGCCGCGCGCGTCGGTTTCGACTGGCCGCGCATTGAAGACGTATTCGACAAGCTGGCTGAAGAACTCAGCGAACTGCGCGCCGAAATTGACCGCGCCGAACGCGATCAGGCCGCCGTTGCCGAAGAAGTCGGTGATCTGCTTTTCGTCGCCGCCAACATTGCGCGCCAGCTTGGCGTTGAGCCTGAAATGGCGCTCAAGGCGGCCAATCGCAAATTCCGCCGCCGCTTCAGCTACGTTGAGCAGCGGCTGGCCGAACAGGGACGCACCTGCGCCGAAGCCACGCTGGCCGAAATGGATGAATTCTGGAACGAAATCAGGGCGCAGGATAAAACGCCGGGCAGCGGCGCGCCGGATGCTGAATGAAACGCTCACACCTGCGGTCTGACCTCACAACTCAATTCAGGAATTTCAGGCGGCTGACCTGCCTGGCGCTGCTGCTGGCCGCGTCAGTCTTTGCCCAGGCGACCAGGCCTGCTGATGAAACGCAGACTGAAACGCTCGCGCCGGGCATCGAACATCGCGCCATTCGTCGCGGCGATTTCAGCACGAATGACAATCAGGCGCGCCAGATGATTCACGCGCTGATTGTTGATCCGCAACGGGCGCGGCTCACACTGGCGCGGGCGATGGATGAAATGGTCGGCGCTGAAACGACCAGTTCACTCGCGCTGCGTCACGGCGCGCTGGCCGCGATCAACGGCGGGTACTTTCGCACGACGGGAACCTATCGCGGCGAATCGGTCGGCGTGCTGGTGAGCGCAGGCAAAGTGCTGAGTGAACCCGAACGCCGCCGCGCCGCGCTCGCCGTTGCACAAAATGACGGGCGCATTCGCGCCGCGATTGCCAGCGTTGATCTGAAAGCCGAATTGAAAACTGCCGGAAAAAGCCATCCGGTCAGCGGCTTCAATCGCCCGCGTGAAAAAAATGAACTGATTGTCTTCACGCCGGAATTTCACCGCACGACGCTGACCGCGCCCGATGGCATTGAAGTCATCGTCGAACGAGGCCGCGTCATTTCGCTGCACGATGGTCGCGGCAGCGTGACGATTCCGCGTGAAGGTCTGGTGCTTTCAGGCAGCGGCGCCGTGCGGGAATGGATGCTGGCAAATCTCAAACGCGGCTCGCGTGTCGAACTCAGCACACAACTCGTCGCTGACCCGCCGCTGCCGTTTGCGGCTGATTTCATCATCGGCGGCGGCCCGCGCCTGCTGGCCGCAGGCAAAGCCGTTGCCGAAGCCGAAGCCGGGCGTTACAGCGAATCGTTATTCAAACAGCGCCACCCGCGCACGGCCTTTGGCTGGCGCAGCGATGGCACACTTGTTTTCGTTACCGTTGACGGTCGTCAGCCGCAGCACAGCACTGGCATGACGATCAGCGAACTGACGGAACTGATGCGCGAACTCGGCTGCACCGATGCGATCAATCTTGATGGCGGCGGTTCGACCACGATGGTCATCAGCAACAGGGTTGTCAACAAACCTTCTGACGCAACGGGCGAGCGGGCAGTGAGCGATGCGCTGCTGATCTTTCCCAGAGAACACAGATGACACGGACGGCGGCTGATCAGAACAGATCATCTGTTTTCATCAGCCCTGATCTGTTTGAATCCGCGTTCCATTCATTGTCTGAAATGGAATACAGATGAAACTGATGCGACAGATCAACACAGATGATCCGCGCTGATTCGCCGTCGTCCGCGTCATCAGTGTTCCATTACTGAATTTGAGAAGCACAGTATGAAAGATGCTCTGGTCGTCATGGCAAAAGCTCCGGTCGAAGGCGAAGTAAAGACGCGCCTGATCGGCACGCTTGGCGCGGCAAACGCGATGAAACTTTATGTCGCCTTTCTGAACGACACCTTTGCGCTGGCCGAAGCCGTGCGTGACGAAATCGAAGCCGAAGCTGAAGATGCTGAGATTGATTACACGCTGTCAGTCGTGCTGAATTACACGCCCGCAGGCGCAGAAGAAGCCTTTGAGCAGGTCGAACGCGAAGGCTCGCTGATGATGCCGCAGCGCGGCGCTGATCTCGGTGAACGTCTGACGAATTGTTTCGATGAACTGTTCGCGGCTGGTTACGAATCAGTCGTCGTAATCGGCGGCGACAGCCCGACGCTGCCGGGCGAATATCTCGCTGACGCCTTCGATGCGCTCGAAGATGAAAACACCGTTGTCATCGGCCCGACCACGGACGGCGGTTATTACCTGATCGGGCTGCGGCAATTGCACCGCAGGCTTTTTGAAGATATTCCCTGGAGCACGGATCAGGCGTTCGCCACCACGCAGCAGCGCGCGAACGAAAGCGGATTGAAAATCGTACTGCTGCCTGAATGGTACGACGTGGACACGCCGGAAGCGCTGGCGCAACTCAAAACTGATTTGAAAGCCGATACTGAAACTGCGCCCTTCACCCGGCGCTTTCTGAAATCGCTGAAGTAACACAGGCCACCGGAGCGAAAACTCAATGGATAAAATACTGGCGATCATCAAACGCGAATACCTGGTGCGGGTCAGATCGAAAGGCTTCATCATTGGCACGATTCTCAGCCCGCTGCTGATGGCTTCATTCATTCTGGTGCCGACTATGCTGCTCAGCAAAGGCGAACGCGCCACGCACCGCATCGTCGTCCTCAATCGCACCGGAGACGCCGCGCTCAGCGAACGCGCCAGGCAGGAACTGACGAAAAAGGATGAAGACAAAACCGCCAGGTCAGACCGCTTTGAAATCACCATTGAAAACATCAGCGACGCGCAGCTTGAAGCGCGCAAGCGGGAACTCAATCAGGAAATCACAGCCAACCGACTTGAAGCCTATGTTGAAGTGCCGCCCGACGTGCTGAAGGAAGGAAAGATTTATTATCACGCCAAAAACGTCAGCGATTTTATCGGCAGCCGCCGCGTCGAAAATGCCTTCAGCAAAGCCGTCGTCGAACGCCGTATGGCGCTGGCCGGAATTGATCCGGCAAAGGTCAACGAACTGAGTAAGGAAGTTGATCTGGAAACGATCAATGAACGCGGCGAAAAGGAAGAAGGGCAGTCGTTCATTCTGGCTTACGCGCTGCTGATGATTATCTACATCACGACGCTGGTATACGGCATTATGGTGATGCGCGGCGTGGTCGAAGAAAAACAGTCGCGCATCATCGAAGTCCTGCTTTCCTCGGTCAGACCCTTTCAACTGATGCTCGGCAAACTGTTCGGCATCGGTCTGGTCGCGCTGACGCAGTACATCACCTGGGCCGTGTGCGCGCTGGTCATCAGCAGCCTCGCGGCGACTCAGGCTTTCACTTTCGGCAATTTCAAGATGCCGCAGATTCCGGTGATGACGATGGTCTTTTTCGTCGTCTACTTCCTGCTCGGCTATTTTCTGTACGCGACGCTTTACCTCGTAGTCGGCGCGATTGTTTCCAGCGAAGAGGACGGGCAGCAGGTGCAGATGCCGGTGACGTTCAGCATTATTATTCCGATGGTGATTTCATCAACGGTGCTGCGCAATCCTGACAGCGTGTTTTCAACGGTGATGTCGCTGATTCCGATCTTCAGCCCGATTCTGATGTTCCTGCGCATCACGATCAAGCAGCCGCCCTGGTGGCAGATCGGCCTGTCAATCGTGCTGCTCACTGCCACCATCATCGGCATTGCCTGGCTCGCCGCAAAAATTTACCGCATCGGTGTGCTGATGTACGGCAAACGCCCGACGCTGCCTGAACTCGCAAAGTGGCTGAAGTACAGTTAGGAAATGAACTGATCAGCTTGATCTGCGTCATTGCTGGTTGAGATAAGGAATTGTCATCGGCCCTTCCGGCAATACTGCAATCGGCGCATCAGCGCCGGTTTGCTGCAACTCTTCACTGACTTTCGCGGCAATGTCCGTGATCGGTTCAAGATGGGCGCGGCGCACTTCGTCAGCCGGAATTTCACTGAGCAGGGCGACACGGGCTTTGAGCGCAATTATGGCGAGCAGTTGCGCTTCCCACTGATCGTACATTGAAAAGCCCGGCGCGAGGATGGTGTCGAGAATGGCCTGTGGTGACGCATGCTCAAAAAGCAACTGGCGAAAGTTGCCGTGATGCGGGAACCCGTCATTGCACCGCGCCGCCTGAATAATCAGCCCGCCCGGCGCGACAATCTGCGCGGCGGCTGACATGCCTTTGACTGCCTGGTAAAGATTCTGATCGAGCGGGTAGCCGCTGTTGGTTGTGACCACAATCGGGAACGGCCTGTCACACGCGACCATTGCCGTTGCCTTTGAAAATTCGCAGCCGCGCAGATGCGCCTGCATCACGTCGCCGCAATAAAATCCGGTGATCTGCCGCTTGCGGTTCACCGTCACGTTGATGCAGAAATCCACCGGCAGCAGCGCCCCATTGGCGCGAATCTGATCCTGCGTCGGGTTGCCCTCAAGCACGCCCCAGGTGCTGCGCGCGTCACCGATGACCGCAGCGCGGTGATAATGCATGATCGAATCAATATCCGCGACCGCCGGAAAGATGCCCTTGTATCCGCCCGAAAACCCGGCCATAAAATGCGGCTCGATGAAACCCAGCACAATCCGCCTGTCGGCTTCGACGTATTCACGATTGAAATAAACGTCGTGCCCGTCGGCAGTCTTTCCGGCCAGTTTCATCGTCGCTGCCTCGTGCGAGTTGTGATTGACGATGCGGTAATTCGCGGCAACCTCGCGCCCGACCATGCGCGCCAGTTCATCCGGCGTGTTGATCCGGTGCGAACCTGTGCCGTTGATGATCGTATAGTTTTCGGCAGGCACGTGCGCGAGTTCAGCAAACAGCCAGGGCAGCAGCCGGTCAGTCGGCAGCGGGCGCGTAATATCAGGAATGACAACCGCCACGCGATCAGTGGCGCTGATGATTTCGCGCAACGGCCTGGCGGCAATCGGCGCGCGCACAGCTTCAGTGAAAGCTGCGGCTTCGTCGCTCAGACCTTCGATAAACCGTGGTGCCAGCACGGTCACGCTGGCTGAAGGAAGTTCAGCTTCCAGACCGTCCGCGCCGTATTGCAGATGTACTTTCATTGTTGTGTCTTCAGAGTTGAAGTGGCGGCCTGACCTGATCCGGGCCGGTCGCTGATTGCCAAAGCAGGGAAGCGCCGCTACATTGTCACGGCATCAGAGACACTGATTACCAGACCTTCAGCGGATGAGCAAAGCGCATCCGAAAATTCCTGTGACCCGTTCCTGAAAAATTACGATGAGCAAAACTGAAAACAACAAACTGCCCTTCAGCGACGCGCTGCGCACCGCCGAGCGTCATCTGTCGCGCCGCGATCCGGTGATGCGCGGCTTCATCAAAAAATACGGCCCGTGCCGCATCAAACCGCACAACCGTTACTTCGATACGCTGGTTGACGCCATCATTTCGCAGCAGCTTTCATCGAAGGCGGCAGAAACAATTCTCAATCGCTTCAAGGCGCTGTATGCGCCCGCGCGCTTTCCGACCGCCGCGCAGATTCTGGCCACACCTGATGAACGGATTCGCAGCGTCGGAGTCTCAGGGCAGAAAATTTCCTACATCAAAGACCTGTCGGCAAAAACCGAAGACGGCGCGCTGAAACTGTCACGCATTGCGCGAATGGGCGATGAAGAAATCATCGAAATGCTGACCACCGTCAAAGGCATCGGCGTGTGGACAGCGCATATGTTCATGATCTTTTCGCTCGGTCGCCTCAACGTGCTGCCGGTCGGCGATCTCGGCGTCAGACGAGCCATCGAAAGAGCTTACGGAATTGAAGGTCTGCCCGACGCCGAACAGATCCACACGGTTGCCGAAAATCGTCAGTGGCATCCATACTGCTCCGTCGCCTCGTGGTTCCTCTGGCGCAGCCTCGAAAACCAGTATTAAGACGCAAGTCATTGCAAACACAAAGCTTGCTATTTGCCAGAAAGATTGCGTTAAATACTGTTGAAAATCGTTGAATTTGTAAGCCACTGATCACGCAGGGTTTGCCTGCTGGCAAAAAACAATCAACTTGAACGAATTTTTCAGAAGCGTATGATTCGCCCTGTCAATTGAAAGTCTCCAATTGGTGGAGCGGAGAGGCAGCGAAAGAAACGGGGCGCTTTCGCTGCCTCTTCGTATTTCCGGCATTGAATCAGCGACACTGGAAGTCAGGCGTGATTGTCAGTATCTCAAAGGCACTAACAATCTCGTGGACTCTGCTAGAGGTCGCTGAAACCCTCCTTCCAAACAAGCCTTCAGCGACCTCATTTTTTTTACCTGCACAGGATTGACGCTGCAGCGGGCCGCAAGTATCATCTGCCGCGTTGGATAGTCGAGGATTTAGCCACTAAACATTTTCGTTTTGCCGCCCCGTCCGGGAACACAGTGTTCCGGCCCCGTATTCAGCCTGATCGGAGGCCATTCCGGTCTTTTCCCGTGACGCGCTGGCGTCATCAGCATTGAACGCAGCTTTTGCCCCGATGCAGTTGCCGGTGTTCAGCCGCTGGCATTTTCACAATAACGCTCACAACAGCAGGCTCAGCTTTTCTCTGCTGAGAATCGTTTTTGACATCGGCCTCACAGCGCCAGCACAATCGCTTTCTTCTTAAGCGTCCGCCCCCGATAACGGACGATATTCAAATCAGGAGGCCACGAATCAACGCGCGATGCAGCCCGTCCGGCTGCCTGGCGCGCCATAACAATGCGAGTGAAACTGACATTTCAGGCACAGCTTCGCCACCCGTCGCTGCCGGTCAGCCTCAATCACGCCATCGCCGGGCTGGTCTATCGTATTCTCGGCCAGGCTTCCGCGCAGTTTGCCACCCGGTTGCACGACGAAGGTTTTGCTGACGAAGGCCGCCGCTTCAAACTTTTCACCTTCTCGCGCCTGTCGTTCCGCCGCAGCCATCATGCTGGCCAGCGGATCGTGCTTGATGACCCGGTGACAGAACTGCTGATCAGCTCTCCGGTCAGTGATTTCATTGAGCATTTCGTGACAGGGCTTTTCCAGATCGAGCAGTTTCACCTCGCCGGAACCCCCTTTGTCCTGACCGCCGCCGAAACACTGCCGCCGCCCGATTTTTCAGGCGCAACCAGCTTTCGCGCTTTATCACCGATTACCGAATCGGTGCGTGATGATGAGAACCGCGTTCGTTATCTGTCGCCCGAAGATGACTGGTCAGCCGTTATGCAGCGCAACCTGCTGCGCAAATACCGCGCCCTGCACGGCCACGATCCGGCTGACAGCAGCCTGTACTGGCAGTGGGATCAGACTTATCTGCAAAGGCTCAGCGCCGAAGGCCGCCGCGCTTCAGCCCTGGTCACCATCAACGACATCAAAGTGCGCGGCTGGCTCGCACCATTCACGATTGGAGGTAGTAGGGAGTTAATTGAACTTGGCTATGAAGCTGGGTTTGGCAACCGGAATTCGATGGGATTTGGAATGGCGGTAATTCAGTCTCTGCTTGACAAAACGGATTGAGCTTGCTAATTTTTGCCGCGCTTCGAAAGGATAGCATTTTGCTAACGCAAAATGCTATCCGGGGAAACTGCTAAGGGAATTGAAATGATAGGATTTTGGCGTTTAGCTAAAGTCCTGCAAATTGATCGAACCATTGTGGTTTTCCTTGGGAGTAATGAGGCGCGGCGAAGAAGCTCTTTTGCACGGAAATTCTTCGCCGCACTCCTGATGTGGGGTAGTGGCGAAACTGGTAAACGCATCTGTCTCCTAAACAGCCGACCAGCAGGTCTTGCGGGTTCGAGTCCCGCCTGCCCCACTCTTTTTTGATCTTAAGGCAGTTTGGCCAAAGCCGCAAGTAGCTGAGATTTGCTTATGCTTGAAACACTTCTTCAGATTGGTAAAACACTCCGCGAATCGGGGCGATTAAGGCATCACCGTTACATCAAGCGTGCGCCGCAGGGCGATAAGAAGATGCCGGTGGTCTGTTTTTCCGTGCCGGTGGACGAGGATTTCAACCCGGATATTGACCGGGTTTCTCAGATCACAGACGAAACTTACATTCAGCATCAGCTTTTTTATCTTGCTTACAAGTCTTCAGACGCAGACAGCCTGATGAAATATATCTGGGGTGACATTTTGTACGGAGTCACCAAAGGCAAAGAACAGGGATACTACCGGATGGAAAATCCGGAAATCAAAAATGCCTTTGGCCTGAGTTCATTTGTGCGGGGCGTTGAAGATGCAAAGAAATTTACCGGCACCAGAATTGAACAGTTCCGGTCAGGTTATGCCAGGAAACGATCAGAGATCGAAAGCTTTCTGAAAGAGAACGGTCAGGAGCAGCTCTGCTTTCTGCATTTCGACTTTCCAGGCGGAAAGCACTGGTACGAGTTCGCGGATGAGTTGCAGGCTGTCAATAACAAGCTGCTGGATGAATTTGTCGGAATGCAAAACGGCAGACTTGTGCTGCGCAAGAGCCTGTACAAGACGCTGGCTTCACCGGAAAAGAATCTTCCATTTCCGAATTTCACGGCAGCAGGCATGTACAAGGCGAAGGTTTTCGCCGACTCTGCCGAAGTGATGGATTTGCTCTATGCCATCAATTATTCAACCAAAGCGGCACTGTCAGATCGTGACATCAAAATTATTGTTCTGCCCAAAGGTGAGAATTTGCAGGCCGATCAGATCGAAGAGTTTTTCGAGCGGGATAAGGATGAGAAGAAGGGCAACACTGCAAAAGCAACTTCGCAGCAGGCAGCAGAAGAAAAGCTGTCAGCAGAAGATAAACAGAAAATCTTTGACAGCCTTTTTGAAGGGGGATTGCCTGACAGTCTCTTCCCGATGATTCTGTTTGAGACAGGCGAAAACATCCAGTCCTTCGATTTCATTTTCAGCAAAGCGGGCGGCGTGTCTGCACCTGATGTGGACATGGTTGAACTGGCTGGATTGCAGAAGAGCCATCTCGCCAAAGTGGGCCGGGACATTGCAAGAGTTCGCGCCAGAGTGCAGGACGTGCGGGATGCACTCATCAAAGCCAGGAAAGAACTGGCCCCACTCGATGTGCGGCGATCATTCCTCAATATTCTGGGCGATGTGACGACTGACAAGAAAAAGTACCAAAGCCATCTGCTCAAAGTGCTGCCGCAGATTTATGCGGGAGTTTATCGCAGGGATGACCTCCTGCTGCCCGCCTTCATCGAGAAGAATGAATTCAACATTCGGAGTGAGAAACAGAACTACAACCTGCTGAAGTTCGACTACGAGTTTCTGACTCGTCTGCGAATTGATGGAGACAAGGAGATGCAAATTATGACGGACTCAAACAGCTATCAGATCGGCAAGCTGCTTGGACAACTCGCGCAGCCTGTCGGGTGGGAGATTAAATCCTTTGAGAAAAACTATGTCGGATTGTTGTCGCGCCGCATTGCCGACAAGGAAGGGCTGATCGCCTTCTCAAACTTCATTAACGAGAAACTGGCCATTCACGAGCGGGCTTATCCAAGCCTGAAGCAGAAGTTCATCGAACTGACGCAACTCCTGAACGGAATGCGTGATGCTGACTATCACCGCGATTATTGCGCCTTCGGATTTTTCGAAGGCTATTTCGGCAGGACTGAATTTCCGGCCAGAACAGATGCCGCCGCAGCCTCTGAATCAGAGAACAACTAAAGGAGCGAAATGATGAGCAACGATAATCTTCCCGTACAGAAGTCAGAAATCCTTTTTCTTTACGAAAGCACCTGGTCGGTTCCCAATGGCGACCCGTTTACCGGTGAGCAACGTTACGACGATGAGACAAAGAAGGTACTGGTCAGCGATGTTCGCATCAAACGCTTCATCCGTGATTACTTCGCCGAGAACGGCGAAGAAGTCTTTGTCATCAACGACAGGAGCGCTTTGGTGGCTGACGAAAAGCTGAAAGGCTCAGGCGCAGCCCTGCGAATGAAGGCACTCAAGACAAAGTACGGCAGTGAGGCGGCGGTTCAGCGCAGCAATGCCAAAGGCAAAGCCGAAGTGGATGCCTTGAAGCTGATGCAGAAGTGCATTGACGTGCGCCTGTTCGGAGGCATTTCGACAGAAGAAGGAGATGCGGTCAATCTCACTGGCCCGGTGCAATTCGCTCTGCTCAATCCTTCACTCAACAAGGTTGATTTGCGGATTCATCAAAACACTTCTGTCTTTTCATCAAGCGAAGACAAGTCGCGCGGGGCCATCGGCACGACCACGGTTGTACCGTACTCGCTGAATCAGATTCACGGGTGGATCAATCCGTACTCGGCGCGTCACACCGGGTTATCTGAGGACGACATCAAAGCGATGTTCAAGGCGCTGTGGGAGAGCATCAACAACGCCAACACGCGCACCAAGTCAAATCAGAATTCGCTGCTGCTGCTGCAGATCGTTTACGCCGGGCCGACAAAGAAACTTTACGGCGCAGATCGCCTGATTCAGCTTGACCGGAGTAAATCAGAGAAGCGTGAGGAACAGATTCGCAACAGCGATGATTACGCGCTCGACTTGTCGAACCTGAAAAAGGAGTCGAGTCAGGAGGTGGTTGCTTTCGTCAACTTCTACACTGACAAAGACGAGTTGCGAAAAGAACTGGCAGGCTTGCCCAAATTCGCCGGGATGAGCTTATGAATGGTTTTCTGTTCGACCTCAGAGGAAACTGGGCGCACTACCGCAAGCCTGAAACCAACAACAATCCGCTGACACACGACTTCATTACGAAAACAGCGGTGCTTGGGCTGATAGGCGCGGTGCTGGGCGTCGAGCGGCGGGAGATGGCGCGACTCTTCCCGCAGCTTTCTGAAGACCTGTTGTACGGCGTCTGCGTCAAGAACGAGGTGCGGAAAGAGTCGTGGGCCTTTACCCTGCGGTACGTGACGGACTTCTTCCAGAAAGCTCCAAAGCAGATGGAGTTTCTAAAGAACCCGGAGAACCGCATCGCGCTGGCTTTGCGCGGGGAGCGTTCGGGCGACATCTTCGCTGCCTTCCAGGCTGCCGTGAAAGAACGGGAGGCGAGATTCACTCCAGTGCTGGGGCTGCACAACTGCCCGGCTGAACTAAGCTTCGTCAGCGCGGGCGAGTTTACAGCAGAGACCGGCGAGTTTGAGACACAGGCGTTCGTTACGGGGCGGCATGAAATCGTGCAACGCGGGACAGAAAGCTTTCGGCTCGGAGTCGAGCGCCTGCCGACATTCCAGAATGATGATTTCTGGAACCTGCCTGAAAGGTATGTACGCGTGATTTATCCGTCGGAAGGCGGGCTGCTCAAGGCGCGCGGTGAGCACTTTCAATACTCAGACCAGAGCAGATGGGCATTGATATAACAAAACAGTATTCACATCCGACCCGGCTGCTGCCGGATCACTTGCAGGGCGTGGCCGGAAAGGTTTTGCGGCGCACAACCGGGTTACTGACTTGCCTGAACCTGAAGACCGCTGAGATTGCCGCGCTCTTTCATGACATCGGCAAACTCAACCCGCACTTTCAGGCAAAGTTGTCCGGCGCAAAAACCAATAGTTATTCCAGCCACGCCTATCTTTCAGCCTTCGCCTGGTTCTGTTTTGCAATGAAGAATGCAGAGCGGTTGAAAGAATGGTTCGGCGATTCGTTCCAGCTTCACCTGAAGCAGGTCGCGGCATTGATTGCCCGACATCACGGTGATTTGCCGGATTTTGGCGAGGGTATTTTTAATCAGCAGGAAGCCGGGAGGCTGACAGCCTTCTTAGCCGACTATGCTGATCTTCCGGTATCGCAGTTTCTGCGTCTGCTCAAAGGGTTTGAGACACATATCGAATTCACTTTGCAATGCACTCCGCCAGCCCGGGAACATTTATTGAAATGCTGTGTCCTGCTGTCAAAAGGCCCGGATGCAGTCAGGCACCCGCTCGACTTTTTCCTTGAAACTCAATTCGGATTTGCCTGTTTGCTGGAGGCCGACAAGCGTGATGCCGGTGACAATCAAAGTTACAAAAGGGAAGAACTCAGGCCGTATTTCAAAAGTAATTTCGCTCCGCAACTATTCTCCAGGCTGGAAGCGATTGCACGCGAAGCAGAGGAAAGGCTGAGCAATCGTGAACTCAATCGAGTGCGGACGCTGATGCGCGAAGAGGCTGTCGCAAATCTGCGTTCACAATTACAGGAAAACCGGCGTGTCCTGACGCTGGCCGCTCCGACTGGCGCAGGCAAGACGTTGATGCTGTTGTCTCTGGCGCAGGAGATCCTTGCCGCAAGGCCGGATTTGAGCGTCATCTATGCGCTGCCGTTTCTTTCCATCACCGAGCAGGTTGAGGCCGTTTGCAGAAGCATCTTTGACAACTTCAGCGAAACCGAGGGCGGGAAATTTGCGAGTGAGACGGCTGTTTTGCGGTTTGACTCGCGGGCAGAGAACAAGCGCATTGAGAATTTACAGCGAGAGATGGAAACAGAACAAAGCGATGACAAGCTGGCGGAATTGTTGCGTGAGGATTTCTCAGCCGAGACATTCGACCACCCATTTATTGTCACCACCTTTGTTCAGGTCTTTGAAACGCTGGTCAGCAATCGGAACGCAACGCTGCTGCGCCTGCCCAATTTCTCGCGCTCCATTTTCCTGCTGGATGAAATTCAGGCGCTCCCGCCGCGACTTTACACATTCTTCGTTGCCCTGCTGGATGAGTTTTGTCGGCAGTTCGACAGTTACGCCATCATCTCAACGGCAACGATGCCTTATCTGAAGATTGAACCGAAAGTTCACGTCACAAATCAGCCTGATTACGAAAAGCCGGAAAAGCTGTTTGTCAATTACCAGTGCCCGCCTGAATTACTAAACCCGGAATACTTCAGCGCCCCTGTCTTCAATCGCTACCGCATCAAACGCGACAGGCATATTACGACCATTGAGCAACTGGCCGCGCAAATTGAAGGGTGTGACGAATCCTGTCTGGTGATTCTGAACACCATTGGCGACACGCGAAGCCTGTATGACCTGCTAAGCCGGAATTACAGCGGGGATGAATGTGTGTTACTCAATACACACTTCACGCTGAATGACCGGCGAAAGAAGTTACAACATTGTCAGCAACGACTGGCTGATCACGAGAGAATAATTCTGGTTTCAACGCAACTCATCGAAGCGGGCGTGGACATTGACTTCCCGGTTTTGTACCGCGACCTGTGCCCGCTGCCGAATCTGATTCAGTCGGCAGGCCGGTGTAATCGGAATGGAAAGCTGACCACAGGCGAGGTTCATTTCATTGCCTTGCAGCGAGGGAATGGCAAGACCCTGTCTGCTCAATCCATCTATCGCGGGCGCGATAAAGTCCTGCTGGATTTCGGGCGCGACTGTTTCCCCGACGAAGTGACTGAAAGCGAAATGAAGTCCCTGCAGGAAGCCTATTTTGAGTTCGTTGGTAAAAATCTGGCCGTTGGCGAACACGAACAGAATGATATTCAGATGAACCTGATCAGGCACATCAACAAAGCTGAGTTCGACAAGCTGGGAAGGTTTCGGCTGATAGATGAACAGGAGTTCGGCGAAGAGTATCGCTATTTCATTCCGCGCAATTGGGATGATGAACGCTTTGAAGAGCTGAAGTGTTTGACTGAAGTAACACGCGGCCACAGTTTTGCCGAAGCAAAGAAAAGACGTATTGCAATTGAAATCAGGCTCCGCGAAATGTCAGCCGATCTGGTGCAATTCCGGCTTCCGAAAGGGAAATCCGCGCCGCAGTTTTCAGGCGAAATACTCGGCATTCGCAAACTGGCCGACCCGGACGACTATTCAGGCGAAACAGGCATTCGTCTGGAAACAGGCGGTTGCATTATCTGAGGATCAGCCATGAGTGACACAACAGCCATCGCCGATCTTCCCGCCTTCACCGGCACCGAAGTCGGCTATTACTTCGTCTGCCCGAAAAAGCTCTGGTGGTTTGCGCATGGGGTGCAGATGGAGCAGGAGTCTGATCGCGTGAAGATGGGTCGGCTTGTGCATCAGGAAAGTTATGCGCGCAAAAAGCGGGAACTCAATATTGACGACAAAATCGTGCTTGACTGGCGCGAGGATGGCGTCATTCACGAGGTCAAGCTGACTGAGGCAATGGAAGAGGCGCACGAGATGCAACTGGCTTATTACCTGTATTACCTCAGACTCAAGGGCGTCGAGAACCTGCGCGGGCAGATTGATTATCCGAAGCTGCGCGAAACGAAAAATGTTGAGCTGACGCCGGAACTGGAAGCGAAACTGGCGGCGGCGCTCAGCGAAATGCGGCGCATCGTCAGCGCCGGGCGTCCGCCCGAAATTCAATGGATGAAAATCTGCCGGGCGTGCAGTTATGCTGAACTCTGCTGGGGGTGATTATGGCTCGTCATTACTACCTGACCCGCTCCGGGCGGTTGCGCCGCAAAGATAATACGCTGGCTTTTGAGCCGGTGTCTGAAGAAGAGAAGCCGGCTGCTGACGCAGAGGCTGAGGGCGGCGCGATGGCTGGTGATTCACATGCGCTGCAGGCTGATCTTCAGATTGAAGTCGCTGATTATGAAATGGGCGATCTGGCGCTTGACCCGGAAGGTGATGATGAAGCTGATGCCGACGCTGCGGCGATGATGGAAATGGAGGAAGAGCACGAAGCTCCGGTCAGAGTCAGCGAACGCCGCGTGATTCCGGTTGAAGATGTTGATGCGCTCTGGGTCTTTCGTGAGCTTGACCTGAATGCGCGCGTGCTCGTCTTTCTGGGGCAGAAGAAAATTCCCGCGCATTTTTTCAACTACTACGGGTTCTATGCCGGGTCGTTCTATCCGCGCGAATACCTGCAGGCCGGGTATCTGACGGTGCGGCAGGTGCGGCATTACTCGAACCGGCGGCTGCGGCTGAAAATCGCGCGCGAATTCATTGCGGCGGCGATGCACAACATTCTGCGCAACCTGCGTTATTACGGCACGCGCGGCATTGAATTGCAGGCTGAAACCGAAACGGTGCAGGCCGAGATGCTGCGGCTTGAATCGGTCAGGGACGTGGCCGAACTGATGGGTTGCGAAGGCCGGGCGCGGGCGGCCTATTATCAGGGCTTCAATAAAATCCTGCGCGAGCGGTTTGAATTTACGAAACGCACGAAACGCCCGCCCGATAATCTGGTCAACGCGATGATTTCTTATGCCAACGGGCTGGTTTATTCATCGTGCCTGACGCAGCTTTACCGGTCACAGCTTGATCCGACGATCAGCTTTCTGCACGAACCCGGCGTCAGGCGTTTTTCGCTCGCGCTGGATCTGGCCGAAGTCTTCAAGCCGCTGCTGGCCGACCGGCTGATTTTCAAAATGCTCAACAACCGGATGCTCAGCGAACGCGACTTCGCGCAGGATCTGAACTGCTGTTACCTGAAGGATGCAGGCCGCAAGACAGTGCTGAAGGAATGGGACGCACGTTTGCAGACCACGATTGAGCATCGGCGGTTGAAACGCAAAGTCAGTTACGAACGCCTGATCCGGCTGGAGTGTTACAAACTGGTGAAGCACCTGCTGAACGATGAACCTTATGTCGGGTTCAGAGCGTGGTGGTAATAATGCAGCTTGTGCGGAGCGACCTGTATGTACGTCCTGATCGTTTATGATGTGGAAGTTGACCGGGTGACGAAGGTGCATAAATTCCTGAAGCGCCATCTGCACTGGGTACAGAATTCAGTCTTTGAAGGCGAACTGACCGAAGCGCAGATCGAAACCGTCAAAGCCGGACTGAGCCGCCTGGTGGACAAGGAGTATGATTCCGTCCTGCTCTTTACCGCCCGCGAAGCCCGCTGGCTCGCCCGCGAAGTGATCGGCCTCGAACGCGGCGAAACCAGCAATCTGCTGTAAAGTGCCGCCGTCATCCGGCATAATCCTGGTCGTCAGCCCGTCCCGAATGATTATGGACTGACGCCCCGGATCGTTGATAAGCAGCGCCGTCAGGGCCGCGATGTCGGGTAAACGCAAAAGCTTGCGCTGCGTCGTCAGCCTGCCGGAGATTTTGCATTATCGCCACCCGACGACTTCGGAACCAGAAATCTGACCATCAGAGTCCCCCTATGTCTTTGAAAATCAGCGCCACCCAGCCCCTGCCTCCGGGTGCCTTGATCAAACCAATGTGGAATTGAACTTAAATCAGTTGTCTTGCGGTTGATGCGTTCATGCGCCTGATCGAACCAATGAATTGAAACACACTGAACTCGGTTATGTGTCCGGCGTGACCAGCGGCCTTGATCGAACCAATGGAATTGAAACCTGACTGGTCAGACGCAGTGAAGGCCCGCGATGCCGCCTTGATCGAACCAATGTGGAATTGAAACCCGCTTCCAGACCAGTCAGACACCCAAAACGGCCCCTGCCTTGATCGAACCAATGAATTGAAACCACAGCCAGCCGGTGAAATCAATCAGGAGCAGGCGTGCCTTGATCGAACCAATGTGAATTCAATCCGAAAGCGTTGTAGCCCGTATTATCCAGGAAACTGCTGTGCCTTGATCGAACCAATGTGGAATTGAACCGCGGAGTATCCCAGCAAATGTCGCTCCACGTCAAGCCCCTACCGAACCAATGTGGAATTGAAACGCAGGAAGCAGTCATTGAAACAGTAATTGATCACCCGCCTTGATCGAACCAATGTGGAATTAAACCTGACCTTTACGGTAAATCAGGTCAGTTTCGGCCTCGCCTGATCGAACCAATGTGGAATTGAAACCGTTAGCGACCTTCAAGGTCTGCCGCAGCAGGTGCGGCCTTGATCGAACCAATGTGGAATTGAAACGGTGGAGCGGCGCGTGACCGGCGACGGTCGCGCCGATGTCTTGATCGAACCAATGTGGAATTGAAACCTGAAAGGCGATAAGCTTACGTGATCGTGGTCTTTGCGGCGGCGGCCTTGATCGAACCAATGTGGAATTGAAACGGGCCTGTGCAATAGCCACTTTGGGCAGCCTGGCGATGCCTTGATCGAACCAATGTGGAATTGAAACAAAAAATCTTGAAGTCGGGCAGGGCGCAGGCCACAGGCCTTGATCGAACCAATGTGGAATTGAAACTCCGTTGCAGGCGTGGCAGTGAATTGTGACGCCGCGCCTTGATCGAACCAATGTGGAATTGAAACTCGCTAAAGCGAGGGGCTTTGTCCCTGACGCACAGGGCCTTGATCGAACCAATGTGGAATTGAAACGCATCCACGTCGTCAAAGGCAAGATCACGCTTTCGGCCTTGATCGAACCAATGTGGAATTGAAACGATCAAAGCGGGAAAGCTGCTGCCTGCGCACAGGAGCCTTGATCGAACCAATGTGGAATTGAAACTTCTGACGCCCGCCGGGCCGTTCCTGTCGAGGCTGTGCCTTGATCGAACCAATGTGGAATTGAAACATTCCGGGACGATCAACAAGCTGCTCAACAACTCGAGCCTTGATCGAACCAATGTGGAATTGAAACCACACACGGACTGCGGCAAAACGATCACCGGGACGGCCTTGATCGAACCAATGTGGAATTGAAACGAATTTGGATTCATTGGTTTTTCTCCGGTCGGCTGGTGCCTTGATCGAACCAATGTGGAATTGAAACTCTTCAATTCGCAATATTGGGAGGCTTTGCAAAAAGGCCTTGATCGAACCAATGTGGAATTGAAACGATTTCCAGCACAACTGGAACACAACATACAGGCAAAGCCTTGATCGAACCAATGTGGAATTGAAACGCATGCAGCCGACTCAGCCAGCCCCTTTGTTCTTTAGCCTTGATCGAACCAATGTGGAATTGAAACGCTTGTCACCGTTCACAAACTTAATCGTGATCCCGGGCCTTGATCGAACCAATGTGGAATTGAAACGTGTCTGACCTGCCTGTCAAACCGGCTCCGACACCAGGCCTTGATCGAACCAATGTGGAATTGAAACTTGTAGCGTCGGGCAAAGGCGATCCACTTGCGCTCAGCCTTGATCGAACCAATGTGGAATTGAAACACAACAGAAAACCCTGATGCGAAGCGCAGCTTCTTCGCCTTGATCGAACCAATGTGGAATTGAAACGAATGCGCCGTTCCAATGCCCCCAGCGCTCCCACGCGCCTTGATCGAACCAATGTGGAATTGAAACAATCGAGAAGGACGCCGCAACCGTCTTCACAACGGCGCCTTGATCGAACCAATGTGGAATTGAAACTGAACTGCCGATCCTGCATCTGGCCCTCACGATGGGGCCTTGATCGAACCAATGTGGAATTGAAACAAGTACCGGAGTCACAATGAAAACACCCGCCGCCAGCCTTGATCGAACCAATGTGGAATTGAAACTTGATTATGCCGAACTGGTCAGGGGGAAGGATTTTAGCCTTGATCGAACCAATGTGGAATTGAAACGAAAACTGCGGCAACTGCTTTTTACTTCGCCGGGCGGCCTTGATCGAACCAATGTGGAATTGAAACCTTTACGCGACGGCTGAAGGTTACTGCTGCGAGCAAGCCTTGATCGAACCAATGTGGAATTGAAACCAAAGCGCGATCTGATCAACGAGGTGCAGACACTGATGCCTTGATCGAACCAATGTGGAATTGAAACGGAAATTCGCGGCGCAAAATCCGGCCTGCAACATCGGGCCTTGATCGAACCAATGTGGAATTGAAACTTTGACGGGGGGTTCGGGGGGTTCACCCCTGCGCGGGGCCTTGATCGAACCAATGTGGAATTGAAACTCATCTGCCGCCGATGCTGGCTCGCGTCAGCGAACCGGCCTTGATCGAACCAATGTGGAATTGAAACTTCTTCAGCCATCAGCGTGTCCGGGCTGACGGTTTTGCCTTGATCGAACCAATGTGGAATTGAAACCTCATGCGCCCTGATGCGGGCTTCCCTGACCTTAAAGCCTTGATCGAACCAATGTGGAATTGAAACTGAAGCCGAATCCTCGCGGATCAACGCCCTGTCTCTGCCTTGATCGAACCAATGTGGAATTGAAACGAGACAGGGCAGAGCAAGGGCAAACACGAAGGAGAGGCCTTGATCGAACCAATGTGGAATTGAAACCTGGCACAAAAAAGAGAGGCAATCCCGTGCCGGTGAAGCCTTGATCGAACCAATGTGGAATTGAAACCATTCAACCAGTCACCGGAAGGGGACAAATAACCAGGCCTTGATCGAACCAATGTGGAATTGAAACTTGGCTTGACTTCAAACTTGGCGAACGACTTGCGCCGGCCTTGATCGAACCAATGTGGAATTGAAACCTGACTGATCCTGAAGCTCCCGCACGAAATTCCTGAAGCCTTGATCGAACCAATGTGGAATTGAAACGCCATCGAACCTTCAGGTGCTGACCTGGAGCGATCAGCCTTGATCGAACCAATGTGGAATTGAAACACGCTCTCTCCGGCGGCACGCGCGAGGATTTCGCCGGCCTTGATCGAACCAATGTGGAATTGAAACGTGCTTTGCGCTGGCAATGCGGTAATGCGTCCCGGCGGCCTTGATCGAACCAATGTGGAATTGAAACCGATCCCGGCGCCGGCTGAAATGCCCGCCAGCCCGAGCCTTGATCGAACCAATGTGGAATTGAAACACGACCAGACGGCCCGGTATCTGATCGAAAACGGAAGCCTTGATCGAACCAATGTGGAATTGAAACGCAGGAAGGGTCATCGTATGTCAGACAACACCAACAGCCTTGATCGAACCAATGTGGAATTGAAACCAAGCTGCTTGGCATCTTCAGCCGAGAGGCGGGGGAAGCCTTGATCGAACCAATGTGGAATTGAAACCAGGCTATCGTCCGCGCCGATGCCTGGAGCGACGGGGCCTTGATCGAACCAATGTGGAATTGAAACGGTCTATTAAATCAGAGAAAACCAGTCCGCGCCGTTGCCTTGATCGAACCAATGTGGAATTGAAACCAGTTGATTCCGGTTCCCGTGAAGGAACCAGTCAACGCCTTGATCGAACCAATGTGGAATTGAAACACGCCTCCCTTGTGCGAAACGATGGCCACGATCATGGCCTTGATCGAACCAATGTGGAATTGAAACTTGACTACTCAATTGACTGCGCTTGCGGTGAGTGGGGCCTTGATCGAACCAATGTGGAATTGAAACTGCGTCTGCGGCCTTCGGGTCGCTGACCGCGTTGACGCCTTGATCGAACCAATGTGGAATTGAAACGAAGCCATGCGTCGGTGGCAGTACGCCGGGCCGGGGCCTTGATCGAACCAATGTGGAATTGAAACGTTTTCCGGGCCGGTCTTTCTCAGGAAAAATCATTGGCCTTGATCGAACCAATGTGGAATTGAAACGACGCTCAAGCGTCGAGGACACGCTGCCCTCGCTGGCCTTGATCGAACCAATGTGGAATTGAAACCATTCAGGGCAGGTATCGCAATCCGGGCAGTACAATGCCTTGATCGAACCAATGTGGAATTGAAACTTCGATCTCTTCCAGCAGGCGCGCGCCGTCGGGCGAAGCCTTGATCGAACCAATGTGGAATTGAAACTGATGTCGCGGCCCGTGCTGTGCGCGTGCAGATGACGGCCTTGATCGAACCAATGTGGAATTGAAACGGTATTCACCAAACCCCCACGCGGGCAACTGCCTCGGCCTTGATCGAACCAATGTGGAATTGAAACCAGCGTTTCTTTGTCAATCGTCGCCTTCATAGAGCAGCCTTGATCGAACCAATGTGGAATTGAAACCAACAGCACGGGCGCGAAGGTCTATGAAGTTAACGCCGCCTTGATCGAACCAATGTGGAATTGAAACTCAGCAGGTAAGCCACTGTCGGATGCGTAAAGCCATGCCTTGATCGAACCAATGTGGAATTGAAACACAAAATGGCCCGCGCCCACAACAGAGTGCTGCGCGGCCTTGATCGAACCAATGTGGAATTGAAACCATTTTTCCTCACCGCACTGGTTCGCTCACACGCAAGCCTTGATCGAACCAATGTGGAATTGAAACCGTCGAAGTTCCCGCAACCTCTACCTGTTGACGACGGCCTTGATCGAACCAATGTGGAATTGAAACGCAAACAGATCCCGGATTGCGGAACGGGAAACCTCCAGCCTTGATCGAACCAATGTGGAATTGAAACTCGTGCGCCTGAGCCGCACCGCAATCCAGTGCGGCCGCCTTGATCGAACCAATGTGGAATTGAAACTATGAACAGCGACCCGCCAGCCGCCCAACGCCGGAGGCCTTGATCGAACCAATGTGGAATTGAAACTTGACAACTTCATCGTCCCGCACCGCGACAAACAGGGCCTTGATCGAACCAATGTGGAATTGAAACCGGGCGCAGCACAGCGATTGCGCGCCGAACAATTGGGCCTTGATCGAACCAATGTGGAATTGAAACCAGGATCGAGGACGCACCTCGGAGGCAGCCACGCCAGGCCTTGATCGAACCAATGTGGAATTGAAACTCACAACATCAATTCTGTCGTCCTGAGCCGATTCGAGCCTTGATCGAACCAATGTGGAATTGAAACCCGAACGCGAACTCGACGAAGCCATTACCGAAATGGCGCCTTGATCGAACCAATGTGGAATTGAAACGGTGGAGCGTTGATTGCCATCCGTGTCGCGTGACCGGGCCTTGATCGAACCAATGTGGAATTGAAACCCAGCAGATGGCTGGCATCCGGTTCAGGTTCGATTGCCTTGATCGAACCAATGTGGAATTGAAACTTGGGAGTGATGGTAAAGGGTGTCTGGTTCATTTCCGGCCTTGATCGAACCAATGTGGAATTGAAACGTCTGCGATGCCGGGGCAGGTGACGCGAGACGAGGACGCCTTGATCGAACCAATGTGGAATTGAAACTAATGTTGCAGATGAATAACTGGTATGGGGGTCATAGCCTTGATCGAACCAATGTGGAATTGAAACTTCTGACCTTGATGTTGAAACAGGTCGGTTTGAGGCGCCTTGATCGAACCAATGTGGAATTGAAACTCATCGGCCAGGGGGTTATTGTTGTAATCCAGCTCCGCCTTGATCGAACCAATGTGGAATTGAAACCAGACCTGCCAGAAGTGCGGGTCGCAGTCGGTCAGCGCCTTGATCGAACCAATGTGGAATTGAAACTGTATTCAAGCTCATACTGCAACGAGCCAAGCTCTTGCCTTGATCGAACCAATGTGGAATTGAAACGACGGAGAGAGGTGATTGCACAACACTGAACGCGTTGCCTTGATCGAACCAATGTGGAATTGAAACTCTTACGCCAGCCGGATCAGAAATCGGAGGGCCAGCGCCTTGATCGAACCAATGTGGAATTGAAACGGAAATCCGTCACGGTTCTGAGCAGTTGCTCGAAGGGCCTTGATCGAACCAATGTGGAATTGAAACCTGGAAGCGCTGCGCTGAAAGGGGCAACGTCATGGCCTTGATCGAACCAATGTGGAATTGAAACTCTGTCGTGACCACGAGCCGCAGCGAAATCAGTTTCGCCTTGATCGAACCAATGTGGAATTGAAACGGTTGTTCAGGCCCTGATGGGTCATTCCAATGTCTCGCCTTGATCGAACCAATGTGGAATTGAAACCGAACTGCTCATCCGCAACGCGCGGCTCAATGAGCGCGCCTTGATCGAACCAATGTGGAATTGAAACGTCGCGTGACCGCGCGCTCATCGAACGGATTGGCCGGGCCTTGATCGAACCAATGTGGAATTGAAACTCAAATGGTACGGCGAAACCGACGCTTACGCGGTCGGGCCTTGATCGAACCAATGTGGAATTGAAACGGTGGCGGAAGCTACCGGCCAGGAAGACAATGAAGAGCCTTGATCGAACCAATGTGGAATTGAAACAATTTCTCGAAAACTTCTACGCCCTGCTGCGCACGGGCCTTGATCGAACCAATGTGGAATTGAAACTTTACATAGTCTTCATGACAATGCGTTGCCCATGTGGCCTTGATCGAACCAATGTGGAATTGAAACTCATGTCCGCTACATCCTGCCGGACTGATGCGGTAGAGCCTTGATCGAACCAATGTGGAATTGAAACACCATCCGCCTGAAGGCGGCATCACGTCCGGCAGAGCCTTGATCGAACCAATGTGGAATTGAAACTACCTACCAGCAGGGCAAACAGAAAAAGGGCGGCTGGGCCTTGATCGAACCAATGTGGAATTGAAACGATGCAGAGCCACAAGCCCCAGCGCATCGCGCACAGCCTTGATCGAACCAATGTGGAATTGAAACGCCGTTGCCCAGACTGACCTGACTGCCGCCCATCACGCCTTGATCGAACCAATGTGGAATTGAAACCTTATTTCTGAAATGGCCAGTGCCGCCCCTGCCCGCGCCTTGATCGAACCAATGTGGAATTGAAACGCTTTGAAGACGACAACTCGCCGCCCGCTGATCCGGCCTTGATCGAACCAATGTGGAATTGAAACACAGCATCGGCGTGGACGGGCTGATCAATGACGCTAGCCTTGATCGAACCAATGTGGAATTGAAACCTGGCAATACGCTCCAATACTGGTAAAGCAGGACAAGCCTTGATCGAACCAATGTGGAATTGAAACTGCGCAGGCCGAATTGAGAGCCACCAGGGACAGGGGGCCTTGATCGAACCAATGTGGAATTGAAACCTGCATAGGTGTTATCAAAAGCCGCCTGGTCGGACGCCTTGATCGAACCAATGTGGAATTGAAACATGCGCGTCCCGCAACGGTGCATTATCCGGGCGGCAGGCCTTGATCGAACCAATGTGGAATTGAAACCAGAGTTACTACCAGGTCTGGTATCAGGATTCAGCGAGCCTTGATCGAACCAATGTGGAATTGAAACCAGGCAGCAGCTTTTCATTGGCCTGGGCGAGCGTCGGCCTTGATCGAACCAATGTGGAATTGAAACCGATTGGCAACGCCCGCGCTGCTGTTACCGACATTGGCCTTGATCGAACCAATGTGGAATTGAAACGAATGAATGCCAGCGGCGCCTCGAATTTCAGCTTGAGCCTTGATCGAACCAATGTGGAATTGAAACTTCTTAATTCGGGCAGCGCGCGGGCCGCTGCCCCGGGCCTTGATCGAACCAATGTGGAATTGAAACCTGCAAGGGCGCAAGCTGGCAGATACCGCGCAAGCGGCCTTGATCGAACCAATGTGGAATTGAAACGAACAGGAATATGCAAGCCTCCCTTGAGGTACCAGGCCTTGATCGAACCAATGTGGAATTGAAACTCCTCATCAGTGCGCCGTCCTAAAATTGCCCAGCTCGCCTTGATCGAACCAATGTGGAATTGAAACCGCACCCTGGCGAAAGCGGTACTCGCCCAGCTTGCGGCCTTGATCGAACCAATGTGGAATTGAAACGGCAATTACATCTGGCTCACGCCGGGCGACGTTTTGCCTTGATCGAACCAATGTGGAATTGAAACGAAACACGCCTGCGCCCGACAGGGTGGCCGTGCCGGTGCCTTGATCGAACCAATGTGGAATTGAAACGAAAATAACATTGCTGCCGTCATCAAGCACCCTGACAGCCTTGATCGAACCAATGTGGAATTGAAACACATTCAGCGTGACGGCAATTCGCTTGAGGATATTCGCCTTGATCGAACCAATGTGGAATTGAAACTTCTCTTCCACGCGGTTGATGACGCGGCTCAGGAACGCCTTGATCGAACCAATGTGGAATTGAAACTAGTTCCCAATCTGCGCCGCCGCCGTGCGGTAATCATGCCTTGATCGAACCAATGTGGAATTGAAACAAGACATTGGCGGCCATGTCGCCAAGCTCGCTGCTGGCCTTGATCGAACCAATGTGGAATTGAAACCATGCCGGATATTTCCGCGAGCGCACGGGCTGTCTCGCCTTGATCGAACCAATGTGGAATTGAAACCCAGTAGCCCACTTCCGGGCAGGCACAACCCCACCAGCCTTGATCGAACCAATGTGGAATTGAAACCAGACTGTGTGATGACTACGGAACCTCTGACGCTGAAGCCTTGATCGAACCAATGTGGAATTGAAACGCGTGGAAATCTTACCCT
>JAXLQP010000002.1:0-1929556 GCA_046331565.1 Blastocatellia bacterium | reverse complement strand
TTCAGGAGACGGCGTTGGGAGTTCCAGCTTTAGCTGGCTTTTGAATCATCAACAGACCAGCTAAAGCTGGAACTCCCAACGCCGTCTCCTGAAGTGAGTATTTCCACTGGCAGGTGCGGCTGTCTGATTCTGATGTGCTGGTCAGCGCGTGTGCATTTTCAGGCTCAGCACCTGCGCGCCGGTTTCGCCTGCTTCGATGATGAATTCCTGTTTGCGGACGCTCTTGTTTTTATACATGCGCCGGTCGGCAATGCGGAGCAGGCGTTCAAGCGTGGTGCCTTCTGCCGGGTAACGCGCCGCGCCGATGCTGACGCCGACGCCGACCGTGCGATCATCGCGCACCGACAGCCTGAATGATTCAACGGCCTGCACGATGCGTCCGGTCAGTTCTTCGAGCGCGTCTTCAGTGATGCCGGGCAGGATGGCGACGAATTCATCTCCGGCATAGCGGGCCAGAAAATCGTAACTGCGCATTTCGCCCGCAATCACGCGGCTGACCGAGCCGAGCAGTTCATCGCCGGTCTGATGACCCCACGTGTCGTTGACGGCCTTGAAGCCGTCGAGATCCATCATCAGCACGCAGCAGGGCTGGCTTTCGCGGATTGAGCGGTTGGCTTCCTTGCGGAATTGCAGGTGCAGCGCGCGGGCGTTGGGCAGGCGCGTCAGCGGATCGGTCAGCGCGTATTCGGTCGTCGTCGCGTGGCGCAGCGCGTTGTGAAACGAATCAGCCGCAATCTCTGAAATCATTTCAAGCAGCCGGATGTGATCGCTTGTGTGCCGTTCAATGCTCGATGAATAGAGCGAAATTGCGCCGAGCAGTTCGCCGTCCTTGACGAGCGGAAAGGCTGTCATCGTGCGGTACGTGCCCGGATCGAGATTCATAATTCTCAGATCGAGCGCCGGGTCAGCGTTGCAGAACATCTGCCGTTCGGCCAGCACCCAGCCCGTGACGCCTTCGCCGTGATAAATCTGCCGTCCGGTCAGTGCTTCGGCATTGTGACCGGCAGCGCGTTCGATTCTGGCTGTCGTGTCATCTTCATCACACAGAAAGATCGCGCACGTTTCGAAGGGGACGATGTGGCGCAGCTTGTTGACGAAGATCGCCATAATGTCTTCGAGATTGAGCGAGCTGCCGAAGGTGCGGGCGATTTCATAGAGCGAATAGATTTCACTGTGCGCCGATTTGATCTGCTCAAGATAAGGCGCGCCATCATCACCGGCGCAGGCCGGTTCGCAGTTATCAATAATGACGGGCGGCTCGGCCTCGCGGCGCTGCGCGGCGTAAATCGCTTCAGGGTCATTGACGCCTGTTTCCCTGGCGATTTCAGTTTCCATCTGCGGCAGCAGTTCGAAAAAGGCGTCCACGACCTGCGGATCGTAATGTTTGCCGTGACGGCTGCGCAGCAACTGACAGGCCTGTTCACGCGACATGCCGCGATGATACGGGCGGTCTTCGCGCACGGCGTCAAAGCAGTCCACGACGCTCAGAATGCGCGCGGTAATCGGAATCTCTTCGCCTTTGAGTCCTTCCGGGTAGCCTTTGCCGTCCCACCTTTCGTGGTGATAGCGCACGGCTGGCGCCACGGGAAAGGGAAAGCCGACGCGCTCCAGAATCTGAGCGCCGACGGTCGTGTGAACCTTCATCTTCTCGAACTCAGCCGGAGTCAGGCGGCCTGGTTTGTTGAGAATGTAATCAGGCACGGCGAGCTTGCCGATGTCGTGCAGCAGGGCGCCGGCGCGCAACGCTTCAATTTCGGCATCGGTCAGATTGAAATGACGGCCCAGCGTGGTGGCATAAATCTGCACGCGGCGCACGTGTTCGTGCGTGGTCTGATCGCGCGCGTCAATCGCCGTCGCCAGGGCTTCAGCCATTGCCAGGTGCAGCCGCTGCATTTCGGTCAGATGCCGCGCCGAAGCTTCGACCTTGTCAAACCAGGTGCGGCAGGTGGCAAACCCGGCAGCCACCATCGGCGCAATGGCCAGAATGTAAAGCTGCCCGTAACTGTCCACCAGCAGGCTGACCAGAATCGCCGCAAAGCCGCTGACAAAAATATGCAGCGAAGTCCACAGGTGATTATGAATCCACAGTTCACTGACGGCCTGCTGCCGCTGCCAGCCCTGAAAGATCGCGGTCAGCACCGACGTGATGACAAAATATGACAGCACCATCACGGCTGAACTGATGAGCGTCCATTCAATGCCGCCGAGCGCGCTCTGATACTGAATCAGAGTGGTGACTTTGATGAGCTGATCACGACTGAGCAGATGATAAAAAGTCGTGAAAGCCGCGAGCGTGGCCATTGCCTGCGCGCTGGCGTTGAAGATGGCTTCGGGCAGCGGGCGTTTCAGTTGGCGCGCCGCAATGAAACCGGAAGCGGCGCTGGTCATCGTCGCAGTCGGCGCGCCAAAAAACAGGCCGATCAGAAAAACAAAGGCATCAGCCGGTGAAACGACTCCGACGCTGCCAGGCATTAAAAAGGCCAGCCGCGTGCTGAGCAGGGCCACAATCGTCAGCGTGGTGAATTGCCAGAACTGCGACTGCCCCAGACGCGGCAATCCGGTCAGGCTGAACAGCAGGCAGCCAGCGCCGATGATGACGATGACCTGCCACAACCGCAGGGTACGAGGGGCAAAGGCTGAAAAATGAGGATGGCGCATCTCTGTTCGGTAGTTCTCAGGCTGGCTCTTTCGGATGACCTTTTTATTAACACGGGGCGGGGCAAAACCGGCGCCAGCTTCTGACGCGGGCAGAGTAAGCCAGGGCTGTGTGACAGGGCTTTCAAAAGTATGATGAAACTGACCAGACACGACTCAGAATGTTGCCAGCCCGCACACATTTGCATACCATCACAGCCATCTTTTACCGCATTCATCTGAAAACCGGGCTGACAATCAACAGGGAGCATTCAATCTGAAAGATCAGATTTCAAATCCAGAGTCGCCGCTGGTGATTGCGCATCGCGGCGCATCGCGGGCCGAACCCGAAAACACGCTGCGCGCCTTCGAACTGGCCATTCGACAGGGCGCGCAGATGATCGAACTTGATCTGCAACTGACCCGCGATCAGCAGGTCATCGTGCTGCACGATGACACGCTTGACCGCACCACGAATCTCAAAGGTCGCGCCGACGAGATGAGCTTTGACGAAGTGCGCCGCGCTGATGCGGGCAAAGGCGAACGTGTGCCGTCGCTCAAAGAAACGCTTGAACTCGCGCGCGGTCGCGTGCGGCTCTATCTCGAAATCAAGGACGCTCGCGCCGGGCTTGAGACTTTGCGCCTCGTGCGGCAGATGAACTGCGAGGATGAAGTGATGATCGCTTCATTCAATATCGAACTGATGCAGCAGCTTGGTCAGGAGGTGAATGACCTTGAACTGGGCATTATTATCGGTCATCGGACAGTTGATCCGCGTGTGCGGTGGCGCGAATCGTTTCCCTGGCTGGCGCTGCGCCGGATCAATTACCACGTGCTGAGTGTCTGGGACGAAATCTGTTTCAGCGCGCTGGTGACAAAGATTCAGCAGCAGCACCGCCGCGTCTATGTCTGGACGGTGGATGGCGAGGAAGGCTATGCGCGTTTTATTGCGCGCGGCGTCAACGGCATCTGCACCAATCTGCCTGACCGGCTGATTGCTTATCTGAAGGCTCAACAGCCATGAACAAAATTCGCTGGGGACTGATCGGTTGTGGCGACATTGCACGCAAGCGCGTGGCTCCGGCTTTGCGCGATTCCGTCAACAGCGAACTGATCGCCGTCAGTCGTCGTCAGGCTGAACTGGCTGAATCGTTCGCCCGCGAATTCGGCGCGCGCAAATGGTACGCTGACTGGCGCGCACTGCTCGCTGATGACGAAGTTGATGCTGTTTACATTGCCACGCCGGTTAATCTGCATGCCGAACAGACAATCGCCGCTGCTGCCGCTGGCAAACACGTGCTGTGCGAAAAACCGATGGCGCTGAATGCGGCGGAATGTGACCGGATGATTGCGGCGTGCGAAGCTCATCAGGTCAGACTCGGCGTGGCTTATTACCGTCATTTTTATCCCGTCATCAATCGCATCAAAAACATCATCGCCGCTGGTGAAATCGGAGAGCCGATGCTGGCGCAGATGAATGCCTTCGAGTTTTTCAACCCTGCGCCCGATCATCCGCGTTACTGGTTTGTCAGCCGGGCGCAGGCTGGCGGCGGGCCGATGATGGATTTCGGCTGTCATCGCATCGAAGTGCTGCTGAATTTATTTGGCCCGCTTGCCGGGACGCAGGCTTTCACCGATCAGTTGCGCTTTGCGCGCGAGGTCGAAGACACGAGCGCGGCATTCTTCAAATTCGAGCGCGGCACACGCGCCACGCTGACCGTGACGCACGCTGTTTTTGAAAGCCAGGACACGCTGGATATTTTCGGCACGGCAGGTTCGCTGCACGTTCCGGTGCTCAATCAGGGACTATTACGGGTCAGCACGGCTGAAGGCGAGCGCACCGAATCTCACCCGCCGCATTCGAACCTGCAACAGCCGCTGATTGAAGATTTCGTGCAGGCCATTCTGGAAGACCGCGCACCCGGAGTCGGCGGCGCTGCCGGTCGCGCTGTGGCACTGATTGAAGATGACATTTACCATTCCTGAACGACTGCCCCATTGAACCTGTCAGTCCTCACCATACATCCTCCCCCTTTGATTACATAAGTCGCGCGTTCGCACGTCGGCGCTCTGACAGAGCAGACATCGTGCGAGGCGTGTTCGACAAGGGAGTAAAAGCTATGAACAGAATTGTGCGCCCGCCGATTCCGCGTCCGCCGGTTCCGCGCCGGAGTGTCCAGACCATCAACGGTTGTTATCACTGGAATCCTGATCAGACAGCCTACGATCCGGCGCGTGACCTCAACCTGCTGCGCTGGGGACAGCAGACAGTTGCCCATATCGGACTGCCGATGATCCGTGTCGGCCTGAGCGTCAGGGACATTTATTTACTGGGACTGAGGCCGGACATTCGCCTGGCTGAAGTTGCCGCTCATCCGGCTTATCACGAACTGTTCAGCGATCCGCGCCTGACTGATTACCTGCTGACCACGTATTCGCAGGTCTGCGCCGATCACCAGTGGGCCGACAGTCTGAGCGCGGCAGAGGCTGAACAGGTCGGGCAGGATTTTGCTGAACTGGCCCGGCATCTGTCGTCTGCGTATCCGCAGAAACGCTTCGTGCTGCTCAACTGGGAAGCGGACAATGCGGTGCTGCCGTTTCTGCGGTGGAATCCGGCGGCTTCGCAATTTATGGCCGACTGGCTGTCAGCGCGCGTGCAGGGCGTGCGCAGCGCCGCTGTGCCAAATGTCAGATGCGGAGTTGAGATCGCCCGCCTGATGCCCGGCTGGAACTATTACGCGCTGACCGAAGTCCTGCCGCTGATGAAGGTGCGCCCTGATTACGTCAGCCTGAGCGCGTGGGATGTTTTCAATCCGCGCAGCGCGAGTGAAATCGGGCATGACCGCTGGCAGCAGGCGCAGCAGACCCTCGCCGGTTACGGCTGGCGGGCCGGTGAAATCATCATCGGAGAACTTGGTTTTTATGACCGTCAGGATGGCGCTGAAATGGCGGCGCGGCGGCTGGCCTGGGCCTTGCGCGAGCTTTCCGGCAAGGTTGCTTATGTCACTTACTGGCAGGCGCGTGACAGCGCGCCGAACGACGGTGACGGGTTGCTGACTTCAACCGGAGACAATTCAATTAAGCTGCAATCCCTCAGGGAAACGGTCGGAATTTCCAGTCCGGCGAACTGACGCGAGATGCCATTTACGGAATCGCTGCAACAACAGGCCATCAGAGGACGGCAAAATTATCGTTCCGCGTGACGCGGTCGCCACTTTCACTTCACCGGGCGCCAGCATCCGGGTATACTGCGCCCGGCCATTACCCCTGAACACAGCCATCACCATCCATCGCTCTTCAGGAGAACTGAATCCATGAAAAGTCCTTCCTGCATTCTCGTGCTGACCCTGGCTGCGCTGGTTTCAGTCATCACCCGCGCTGCTCTGCTGCCACAGCAGTCGCAGGCTTCGCCGCAAACTCCGCCAGCGGGCAGACAGGAGCCTGAGCCGGTCTTTCGCATCACTACTCAGCTCGTCCAGATTGATGCCGTCGTGACAGACAAAAAGGGCGATCACGTTGACGATCTGAACGAAGATGATTTTGAACTCTTTGTCGACGGCAAAAAACGGAAGCTTTCCTTTTTCAGGACCATCAGGCTGCCCGAAGCAAAACGTCCTGAGACGCCGCCCGCGCCAAAGGGCGTTGCGCCAGATCAGATGATGCCGACCAGACCGCTCGCGCAGGAGCAGGTGCGCCGTACCATCGCCTTCGTCGTTGACGATCTGGGTTTGTCGTTTGACAGCACTTATTACGCGCGCGAGGCGCTCAGAAAATTCGTCAGCACACAGATGCAGGAGGGCGATCTGGTGGCAATCGTTCGCACCGGGCGCGGCCTCGGTGCCCTGCAGCAGTTCACCAGCGACAAGCGCATTCTGTCCGCCGCGATTGAAAAACTGGTGTGGAACCCGAACAGCCGCGAAATGATTCCGCGCTTCGGCAGCGCCAGTGCCGATGAACCGCGTGGCGGCGACGGAGGCAACCCCGCCAGCCAGCGCCAGCCGCGCGACAGGGACGACCGCAAGCAGGTGGACTCCGACCGGATTGAGGATTTTCGTGAAACGGTCTTCACCTATGGGACGCTTGGCGCGGTGAACTTTGTCGTGCGCGGCATGCGCGAACTGCCGGGGCGCAAAATCGCAGTGCTGATTTCTGACGGCTTTCCGCTCTTTGGCAGAGACCGCGACAATACGCTCATTCTGCAACGGGTCAGGCGGCTGGTGGATCTGGCCAACCGTTCCAGCGTGGTCATCTACTCGCTCGATGCCAAAGGCCTGCAAACAATCGGCCCGACGGCGGCTGACAATCTGAGCGGCCTCAGTCCGCAACAGATCGCCGAACAATACAGCCGGGCCTCGCAGGCGCTCTTTGAATCACAGGAAGGTCTCTCGTTCATTGCCGGAGAAACGGGCGGCTTTGCCGTATTCAATAACAACGATCTGAACTTTGCCGTGCAGCGGGTGATGAAGGATAACCAGAGCTATTACCTGCTCGGCTTCGATCCTGACAATGAGCAGTGGAACGGGCGCTTTCATACGATCAAAGTGAAACTGAAACGTCCCGGCCTGCAGGTGCGCACGCGCGCCGGTTACTTCGGCATTCCTGAGACCGAGGCCAGAGAGCGTCCGCCGCAGACGCGCGAGCGGCAGATTCTGGGCGCTTTGTTTTCGCCTTTCGGCGCGCGCGACATTCAGGTGCAGATGACCTCGTCCTTCTTCAACAGCGCGCAGGACGGTTCGTTCATTCGTTCGCTGCTGCACATTGATCCGTCCGGGCTGACGTTCAGAGACGGCCCGGACGGAAAAAAAGTCGCCACGTTCGATCTGGCCGCTTTCACCTTCGATGAAAGAGGTGCGGTGATTGAATCAGATCTCCGAATGTGGACGCTGCCGCTCAATGAGGAAAGCTGGCAGCGGGCCTTGAAGAAAGGCATTGATTATCAGCATGACGTAGCGGTAAAAAAGCCGGGCGCTTATCAGTTCCGCACGGTGATTCGGGATGCGGAATCAACGCGGCTTGGTTCTGCCGGTCAGTTCATTCAGGTTCCTGATCTGAACAAAAAACGGCTGGCCGTTTCCGGCCTGGTGCTGACGAAAGGCCAGGACAGGCAGCAGAACGCCGCCGCGACACCGCAGGACAGCGCGGAACAAAACGATGACGTGCAGCCCACGCCGCACGTGCGTCGCTTTGCGCGCAGCGGGTTCATTGATTACGCCGCCATCGTTTACAACCCGGCGATGGACAAGGCGACGGGAAAGCCCCGGCTGAACGCGCAGATTGAAATCTACCGCAACGGCAGGGCGATCTATCAGGCTCCGGACAGAGCCGTTTCCGTCCCCGACACCAGCGATCCGAAACGCATCGTGATCGGCGGGCAGTTGAAATTATCGGGACTTGAGCCGGGCGATTATCTGCTCCACTTGGTCGTGACTGACGCTCTGGCCAGACCCCGATTTTCACGCGTCGAACAGTGGATGGATTTCAGCGTGCGCTGAAAGGAACAGGCCACAGATGACGCAGATCAGCAGGATCAGGACGGATCAAGCGGTGCTCCACGCGATCAGTGTCATCAGCGGTCTGTGTATCTTCTGAGATAAAGCTTGAATGGCCCGCTGCCTGCTACAGCAGGTAACAGGCGGGGGCCGTGTTGCAGCCCGGGATTTCCTGTGGTAATTTGACGCTCGTCTCAGGCAAATCGAGCGGGAGTAATTCAGTGGTAGAATGCCAGCTTCCCAAGCTGGACGTCGCGGGTTCGAGTCCCGTCTCCCGCTCCATCTGACAGCCACTCATCGTTAATCATTCCCGGTTGGAACAAGCTCTTCATTCAAACTTGAATCAAATCGTAGATGGACGTTTGTCCGAGAGCCGCAGCGATTCCCTGATACCCCGGTGAGCGCTGCGGCTTTTGCTTTGACGGGGCATCGGCTGCTCAACGAAATTAAATGCTGATTCAATTCTGCTGCGATCAGATTTCATCTTGCATTGGTTTCATGCCTCTCATATACTCCGCATCGCTTTCGGTCATTACGGTCACAAACTGACGGACTCATGGAAAGTTCACACGCCTTTCCGTTCCTGACACACTTGACACATTCCTGATGGCTTTCGATCAGAGCAACCTGCAAGTTGTTGTTAATCCCTGTCCATATTGCCAGGACACCGGCTGGGAATATGTTGACGGGAAGGGGGTCAAACCGTGCCGCTGTCGTGCGACTGACCGCCGCTCGCACCTGCTCAAGGCGGCTCGCATTCCCCGGCGTTACGAGGAATGTTCGTTCGACAACTATCATCCGCAGGGTGCGCCGACGATGCCGAACTTTTTGTCGCAGGCCTATGCGCTGCGTGATTCGAAGCACCTGGTTGATGAATACCCGAACCTCGACATCGGGCTGCTGTTCATCGGCCCGTGCGGAGTCGGCAAGACTCATCTCGCCACTGCCATCATCAAGGCGCTGATGCTCAACAAGGGCGTCACCTGTCTGTTCTATGACTTCCGCGACCTGCTCAAGGAAATTCAGGACAGCTACAATCCGGTTTCGCAGTCATCTGAACTGAAGGTGCTGGAACCGGTTTACGAAGCTGAAGTGCTGGTGCTCGATGAACTCGGCGCATCGAAGCCGACTGACTGGGTGCGTGACACGATGACGCAGATCATCAACACGCGCTACAACGACCGCAAGGTGACGATCTTCACCTCCAACTACCTCGACGAAATCACCACGCCCGGCGAAGAGACGCTGACCGACCGCGTCGGCGTGCGCCTGCGCTCGCGCCTGCACGAAATGTGCAAGGTCGTGATGATCAAGGGCGATGATTACCGCCTGAAAATCCGCAACAATCGCGGCCACAAATTCTGAACTCTGGTTGTGACGGCTGATGAACTCAGAATCAGCAGGAACCGAACCGCCCGCCGCACCGTCCACTGAGCGCGTCTTTTATGACGGTCATTGCGGTCTGTGCCACTTCACAGTGCGGTTCGTGTTGTCGCGTGACCGCGCTGGCAGGTTTCGTTTTGCGCCGCTTGAAAGCGAAACATTTCGCCGGACTGTGCCTGAACGGGTGCGCGCCACGCTGCCCGACAGCGTGATTGTGCAGACCGCTGAAGGGGAGTTGCTCACGCGCTCATCCGCCGTTTTTTATCTGATGAAAAAGCTTGGTGGTGTGTGGCGCGTCCTCGCCGCGCTCGGTTCAGTCATTCCGGTTGCGCTGCGTGACCGCGTTTATGACTTGATTGCAGCCGTTCGCCATCGCATCTTTCCCGCGCCTGCCGCTGCCTGCCCGCTCGTGCCGAAACGCCTGCGCGACCGTTTTGATGATTGAAGTCATCAGGACGGAATTAACCACGGGGAACACAGGGTGACACGGGGAAGAACAGATAAAAGTTCAGACTGCTGTTCCTGTGGTTAGTCAGTCCTGCCTGGATGAATTTATCTCCTGCGCGGTTTCACGATCTTGTCTGCTCTCGCTGAACTGCCTTTCAGGCGCGCTGATTTGTTTGCGCCGTGTGTCGGGGCGACGGCGTAAACGTCTTCGACGGCGGCGCGCAGCAGTTCGGCCACGCTCCAGGCCTGAGCCGCGCAGCCCCGCGCGGCGTGCGGCGCATCGGCATCAAAAATTTCAGCCACCTGACCGAGACAGGCTTCGCTGAAAATGTGCGCCTGAAAGCTGTCGAGCCATTGCCGCGCCTGTTCGCGCGCTTTGCCGGTGTCGCCATTCGCTTTGATGTATGCCGTGATGAATGGCCCCATCAGCCACGCCCAGACTGTGCCCTGATGATAAGCGCCATCGCGTTCAAAGATGCCGCCTTCATAACGCGGCTTGTAATCAGGCGAACCGGGAGCCAGGCTGCGCAGCCCGACCGGTGTGAGCAATTCGCGTTCGACCACTGCCACAACCTGTTTTGCCCGCTCGCGCGCGAGCATCGAATGTTCCAGACTGGCCGCCAGAATCTGATTCGGGCGAATCGCCGCATCGCGCATCGCGTCGTCAATCACGTCATACAGACAGCCCGCCGCTTCGTTCCAGAACAATTGATTGAAACTGCGCTTCGCTCTGGCCGCCATGCGCCGGTACTTCTTTTCTGAAGCCGGATCATCAAACTTCATCGCCAGCTCTTTCATCACGCACAGCGCGTTATACCAGAGCGCCTGAATTTCAACGGCCAGCCCCTGGCGCGGCGTCACGACCCAGTCACCAATCTTTGCGTCCATCCACGTCAGTTGCACGCCTGCCTCGCCTGAATGCAGCAGCCCGTTGTCGTCAACGCGAATGCCGTAGCGCGTTCCGCGTTCGTGCCAGGCGATGATCTCCTTCAGCACTTCATACAGATGTTCGCGCACGAAATCCTCATCGCCGGTGTAAGCGATCAACTGGCGCACCGCTTCAAAGAACCACAGCGTCGCATCAACCGTGTTGTATTCCGGCGCTTCGCCCGCGTCAGGAAAGCGATTCGGCAGCATGCCCTGATCAACGTAACGCGAAAACTCAAGCAGGATGTCGCGCGCCGCATCAGCGCGCCCGACTGCCAGCGTCAGCCCCGGCAGCGCAATCATCGTGTCGCGGCCCCAGTCGCTGAACCAGTGATAACCGGCGATGATCGTTTTGTGATCGCCGCGCGCGACGATGAACTGATCTGCGGCGGCTGTCAGCGTGCGTACCAGTTCATCATCAACCGCTGCCATCGCTGTGACTGCCATCCGTCGCCTGATTTCAGCCTGCCTGAGCGACATTGCCTGAGCCGCTTCGCGCTGTTCAGTCGAAGCAATAATTGAAACAGACTGTCGCCGCGTCAGATCGGATTTCAGCGCAAACGGGCTGAACAGGTCTTCACGAAACTCAAGCCCGCGCTCGCGTTCGATGGCGTATTCAAAATTGCGATACCACCAGCCCGCCAGTTCGATTTCATCGGCTTCGTGCGCGAAATGCAGCGCGGGCAGCCCGGCGTAAGGCATCACCGTTGCCAGTCCGGCTGCCGTCTGAACTGCGGCATTGAGCGCGCCGTTTTCGTGCGTCAGGCTGTGATAATCGCGAAAGGCAATCAGCGGGCGCAGTTCAAGCGAAACGCTGCGCGCAGTGTGGCCGATGATTTCATACTGAATCACGGTCGTGTTTTCGCCGTGCACCATCAGGACGGATTTTTCGAGTTCAAGCCCCGCAACTTCGTAAGTAAAGACCGGGAACGGATCGAGCCTGAACCGCTTCAGAAACTGATAACCCTGCGGATGCACGACGCCGGGATACTGATTGGCTGAGAGTTCATAACGCTGCCCGTCAATGACCAGCGTTTCTTCAAGCTTTGCCAGCAGCGCCGTGCGCACGACCGGAGGTTTGATCGCCGCCACCAGCAGTCCGTGATAGCGCCGCGTATTGATTCCCGCAATGGTTGACGAAGCGAACCCGCCGAGGCCGTTGGTTTCCAGCCATTCAAGCTGTGACGCTTTCGTCAGGTCGCTGCACACGTCTCTGCCGGATTCGATCATATTCGCACCTGCTCTGGTTGAATGTTCCCTCGCTCCCTCACGGTCGCGGTACAGTACCGCGCGCGTCAGCAAGCGGTTATAGACGCCGCTTCAATGCCATTGCCCCGGAGGGGCGCAATTCAATAGCCGGGGGTGAAGCGCCAGCGCAACCCCCGGAAAGTGCCATCCCGAAACGCAAGCCCTGAAAGGGCGACAGAAAACCAGCCGGAATGGATCAATGCCAAATCTCTGACGCCCTGTCAGGGCTGGCATTGTCGTGCAATCCGTACCGGGGGTTGCGCTGACGTTTCACCCCCGGCTATTGAATTGCGCCCCTCCGGGGCTGAATTATTGAAGCGCCTGAATTACCAGAGTGCCTGAATTATCAGAGTGCCTGAATTATCGGGCGTCTGAATTATCAGAGTGCCTGCTTTACTTGTGCAGGCCCGGCCAGTTGGTGTCAGCCTTCCTGATGCGCTCGGACTGATCCTTTTCCCACATCTTCTGCACGTCGCGGTTGTAATTCAGATAGAGTTTGCCGCCCACGATCTTCCACGCTTCGGGGTCAATGTCGGCGGTGTAGTTGTTGCTGACTGCCCACGCGCAGTAACCGCCGTATTGCGGCGCGTACTTCTCAGGGCTTTTCGCAAATTCATCACGATTGGCCGCGCTGACAAAGTACCACTTCGCGCCCATCCAGTCGTGGCGAAATTCATTGCTGCCTTTGACAGCTTTGCCCTGCGTGAAATAGGCCACCACGTCATAGCCTTTGACTGCCGTGCCGAAAAGATTGCGATTGACCGGCTCGACCCTGCCGCCTGCCCTGGCCAGCGCCCCTGCTGCGAGCAGAACTATCATTACAATAATGGTCATTCTGATGTGCAAACCTGCAAACTGCATGTTGATTCTCCCTGAATGATGGTTACACCTGACGCTTCAGCGCAGGCCCGCTTTGCTGAATCAGTTTGGCGACAAGGCCCGTCCAGCCGGTCTGATGGCTCGCGCCGACGCCGGAGCCATTGTCACCGTGAAAGTATTCGTAAAACAGAATCAGATCGCGCCAGTGCGGGTCGGTCTGAAACTTCTCAATCGCACCGTGAACCGGCCTGCGCCCGTCACCGTTGCGAACAAAGATGCTCGTCAGCCGTTGCGAAAGTTCAGTGGCCACATCCCACAGCGAAACCTCATTGCCTGAATTTGCGGGGCATTCGACCTTGTATTCATCGCCGTAGTAGTGATGAAACTTTTGCAGCGATTCGATCAGCAGATAGTTGACCGGAAACCAGACCGGCCCGCGCCAGTTCGAGTTGCCGCCGAACAGGCCGGTGCTCGATTCTCCCGGTTCGTAATCAACGCGGTATTCATTGCCGTTGAGTCGCAGCACATACGGATTGTCCCGGTGATAACGCGACACGGCGCGAATGCCGTGTGACGAAAGGAATTCGTTTTCATCGAGCATCACGCGCAGCACGCGGCGCAACTGATCGCTGTTGACAACTGAAAGCAGCCTGCGTTCCTTCATCCCTTCGGCATACATGCAGGCGACGTTTCTGGTCAGGTCGGGGCGATTGGCGATGAACCATTCCATTCGCCGTTTGAAATTCGGCAGCCGGTCGAGCATTTCAGGTTCGAGCGTTTCAACCGCAAAGAGCGGAATCAGGCCGACCATCGAACGCACCTTCATCGGGAACGAGCCGTGTTCAGGGCAGTGCAGCACGTCATAAAAGAATCCGTCTTCTTCGTTCCACAGCGTCACGCCATCGTGCCCGCGATCATTCATTGCGCGGGCGATGTAAAGAAAATGCTCCCAGAACTTGCTCGCCACGTCTTCATAGGACTGATCGTGCTGCGCCAGTTCGAGCGCCATCGCCATCAGATTGAGCGAATACATCGCCATCCAGCTTGTGCCGTCTGACTGTTCGATGTGGCCGCCTGTTGGCAGTGGCGCGCTGCGGTCAAAGACGCCGATGTTATCGAGGCCCAGGAATCCGCCCTGAAAAACGTTATTGCCTTCGGCATCCTTGCGGTTGACCCACCACGTGAAGTTGAGCAGCAGCTTGTGAAAGACGCGCTCCAGAAATTCGATGTCGCCCGTGCCGCGCTGTTTCTTTTCGATCTTGTACACGCGCCACGCGGCCCACGCATGCACCGGCGGATTGACATCACCGAAGGCCCATTCATAAGCGGGCAACTGTCCGTTCGGATGCATGTACCATTCGCGCAGCATCAGAATGAGCTGCTGTTTCGCAAAGTCTGAATCAACGAGCGCGAGCGGCACGCAATGAAAGGCCAGATCCCACGCCGCGTACCAGGGATACTCCCACTTGTCGGGCATCGAAATGACATCAGCGTTGTAAAGATGCGTCCATTCACGATTGCGCCCGCGCCTTCGTTCCGCTGGCGGCGCGGGCTGCGCCGGATCACCGCTGAGCCAGTCCGTGATGACGTAATGATAGAACTGCTTTGACCAGAGCATTCCGGCAAAGGCCTGGCGCTGCACGTTCTTCAGATCGTCATTCAGGTCTTCTGGAATGATCGTGTCGTAAAACTCATCAGCCTCGCGCTGCCGCTGAGTGAAGATGCTGTCGAAATCAGCGAAGGGGGAAGATAAAGCGGCACTGGTCAGGCGCAGGTTCACCGTCACCGTTTCACCGGCAGCGATGGCGAGCGGATAGTTGGCGGCAGCTTTCGTTCCGGTCTGCGCCGGATTCACGGCTTCAGTCAGGCCGTGAACGATGTAATCGTTGATGCCGTCCTTCGCGTAACGCGTGCCGTTATCCACGCCGTAAAGCCTGCGCGTGTTGGTGTCGTTGTCGGTAAAGAGCAGTTCGGGCGCGCCCGCGCAATAAAGCCAGCGGCGTCCGGGTTCGTGGTGATTCAGTTCGATGACTGAGAGATTTCCGGCTGCTGACGCGACGGCTTTCATCTCAGGCCGCGCGCTGTTGCCGTTCCAGCTCCACGTATTGCGAAACCAGATGGTCGGCAGCAGGTTCAGCGTGGCCGCTTCAGGCCCGCGATTGATGGCCGTCACGCGAATCAGCAGGTCGTCAACATCGGCCTTGGCATATTCAACATAAACATCGAAGTAACGATCTTCAGCGAAAACGCCGGTATCAATCAGCTCAAATTCCGGGCTGCGTTTGTCGCGGCCCTGATTGCCTTCGACCAGTTGAGCGTAAGGGAAGGCGGCCTGCGGATACTTGTACAGATATTTCATGTACGAGTGCGTCGGCGTCGAGTCGAGATAGAAGTAATACTCCTTGACATCCTCGCCGTGATTGCCTTCGCTGCCCGTCAGTCCGAAGAGCCGTTCCTTCAGAATCGGATCGCGCCCGTTCCACAGCGCCAGCGCAAAGCAGATGCGCTGATGATTGTCAGAAATTCCGGCAATGCCGTCCTCATTCCAGCGATAAGCCTTCGACCGCGCGTGATCGTGCGGCAGGTAATCCCACGCCGCGCCGTAGGCGCTGTAATCCTCGCGCACCGTGCCCCACGCGCGTTCGCTCAGGTAAGGCCCCCAGCGCTTCCAGTGCGCGGTGCGGGCTTCAGCTTCAAGCAGGCGCTGCTCTTCAGCGGTCGGGCTGACTTCGATCAGTGAATTATTTCTGCGTTTCATAACTGCCTTGTCGGTTCACGTGGGTTAAGGATATGCAGCATTCAGAACAGAGGATTCACCGCAAAAAGCCCGGAAGGCGCAAAAGATGAAGAGTTGCTGCCCTTGTGCGTTTTGTGCTTTCTGTGGTGAATCCACTTCTTCTGGTTATTTCGTTGCGCAATCGTGCTGTGTCACAGTGGTTCCGCATTTCGGGCAGGCGTGGAATTCCTGAAGAATTCCACTGAACGCTGCTGTGGTCGTCAGCCTGCCCGAACCCTTGCGCGGCTGCGCGACTGGCGTGTGCCGCTTCATCTGCACTTTGCACGTCGGACAAACGTAGTTGTGTTCGTTGTTCATCTGACTGTCTCCATTTCCCGGTGATTACTTTTCAATCAACTGCATCGCGTGACCGTCGGGGTCGCGCACCAGAAAACTCTTTCTGAATCCCGTTTCGCCTTCAGGAATCGCCACTACGCCTGATGACAGCAGCGCGTAACGCCCGGCAATCACGCGGCGTTCAGTCGCGCTGACATCGCGTGTGACGAGCTTTGTCTGCCAGTGCAGCAGATCATTTGCGGCAGCATCAGCCGGATAAGCGCGACCAGTGCGCGGCGCGAGGTATTCAAGAAATTCAATGCCCGGCCCTTCAGCGGCGCGAACGGCAGTGATGCGCAACCGCGCGCCGAAGACATTGTTAAGGTGTTCCTGTTCGGTGCCGTAGTTTTCACTTTCGCCTGCGACTTTCAGGCCCAGCACGTCACGGTAAAACTTCAGGCTCGCGTCAGTGTCACTGACGACGATGGCCGTGTGATCAATACCAAGAAACATCCGGTCAGGATTGTCTTGAGCGAGCCGCTGCCACTTCGGATTACCCTTGTCGGGCGGGAACTGAAGGATTTCAAGCGCGTGGCCGTCAGGGTCTTTGAAATAAAACGCTTTGATGCCGCCCGCGTTTTTATTCCAGTCAGGCAGCCGCTGCGGGCCGCTTGAAGCGTGCGTGACCCTGTTCTTTCTGAGCCACTGATAAGCCCTCTCCAGATCGCTCGTGATAATGGCGACGTGCTGAAACCAGTGATCATTGCTTTTCGAATCAGGCGGAATCGGGCGACCTTTCGGCGCGAGGTATTCAGTCAGTTCGATGAATTCACTGCCGAGCTTCAGGCGGGCAATGCGCATGCGCACACCGAACAGACCCTGCAAATGTTCGTACTCGCTGCCTGCGACTTCGACCTCTGAGACTTTCTCGAACGACAACACCCGTGTAAAGAATTCAACCGAGCGGTCGAGGTCTGAAACAGTAATGCCGATGGCATCAATCGCCGTGACCTGCGCCACTGCTGAAATCGCCAGCAATCCATGCAGCAGTGCAGCCAGCAGCAGGAGCCGCAGCGTACGTCGTAAGTTCATAAAGGAGAAAGACAGAATTGTGTGTTCTTTGTTCATTGCTGCTGAATCATTTCATCAATAAACACAGCCTGCGCCGAAGCGCAGACGCCTGCGGTTGTCATCAATGAAATGCTCGCAGTGGAAGGAAAAATTCCCGGTGAAAGAAACTGTGCGTGATTTTGTACGGCGGCTGGCGGGCAGCAGAGCGCGAAACAAGGCGACATCTTCCATACGTCTGGCAGGCAGAGTAAGATGCCTGCGCAGGCTGAAACTTTCAGGCCTGTGGAGGTGATAAATGGATGTTGAAGTCGTCACACTGAATCTGCCGGAACCGATTTATCAGCGGGCCAGACACGCCGCCGAAGCTCTGCAAAAACCGCTCGAAGAAATCCTTGTCAATACGCTGGCTTCGAATCTGCCCGTGCTGGATGACGTGCCGACAGAGATGGCAGGTGAACTGACAGCGATGACTTATCTGAGCGATGAGGCCTTGTGGGAACTGGCGAACAGTACAATGGCTGTCGAGCGTCAGGAGCGGCTGACGTGGCTGCTGGACAGCCAGGGGCGCGGCGAACTGGACGAGACAGGTGAGCGTGAACTGGCAGGACTGATGGCCGAATATGGCCGTCATATGCTGCGCCGATCTCAGGCCGTCGCGCTGCTGACTGCGCGTGGTTATCCTGTTCCCGCAGATCTTTCCAATCCCACCCGGCAATGAGTCAGGAATACATTCCGATTGAAATCCGTCGCCGGGTGACAACGCAGGCTCGCTCCCGGTGCGGTTACTGCCTCACACAACAAGCCATTGTTGCCGTTCCCATGCACTTCGAGCATCTCATCCCGCTGGCTGCCGGCGGACAGACAGTCGAAGAAAACCTCTGGCTGGCCTGCCCCCTCTGCAATGGTTACAAAGGAACGCAGATACACGCTGCTGACCCGGAAACAGGCGAAACTGCGCCGCTCTTCAACCCGCGAACGCAAATCTGGCAGGATCATTTCGAATGGAGTGAAGACCGGACGAGAATTGTGGCCAGAATGCCTGTCGGACGGGCGACAATTGCGGCTCTGCGCCTCAACAATGAATTCGTTGTGCCATCCCGCCGCATCCGGGTTGCGGCAGGATGGCATCCACCAGCCGACTGAATTCAGCCAAGCCTTTCCAGCAGGTGATCTCCGACCCTCAGCGCATTGGCCATAATCGTCAGCGCCGGATTGACTGCCGCGCTGGAACAGAAAAAGCTGCCGTCAACGACATACAGATTGTCTGCTTCGTGCGCCCGGCAATTGACATCGAGCGCCGAAGTCTGCGGGTCGCGGCCAAAGCGAATCGTGCCGTTCTGGTGCGCGACGGCGGCAAGCGGCAGACGATCACCAACAAAGGCGTTGAGCGGAATCAGGTGTTCGTGACAGTCAGCCTGTTTGACGATCTCCTTCAGCTTTGCGTACAGCCGCTTGTGACCTTCCAGATTGTTGGGCGTATACGAGAGCGTGATTTTGCCTTTGCGGTCGAGCGTCACGCGGTTCTCAGGATCAGGCAGATCTTCGGACGTGAGCCAGAAATCGAGCGAATGTCTGGCAATGTATTCGAGCGTCAGATGCGGCGCAAAAGGCGGCGCTCCGGCGGCGAACATATTGGCGTCGAACTTGCCGACAAACGAGATATGGCCCATCGGGTAATCCCATTCCGGCGACGCGAAATAAAAGTCATTGATGCCCATCGTTTTCTGAAAGACCGTCGGATTCTCGCAGCGCGAAATCGCAAACAGGACTGAATTGTTGTGGCCCATATAATGCCGCCCGACCACGCCTGAACCATTCGCCAGCCCGTGCGGATGTTTGTCGTTCGCTGAACGCAGCAGCAGCGCGGCGGAATTGATCGCGCCTGCCGAAACCACAAAAATATCGGCTGAATAAGTTTCAGTCTGACCGTGGCGCGTGACGTGAACCCTGGTGACTGCGCGACCTGAGGCATTCGTTTCCAGTCGCTCAACGTAAGCGTCAGTCAGCAGCGTTACGTTCGGATATTCGAGCGCCGGGTCAACGCAGACCACCTGCGCGTCTGATTTCGCATTGGTCACGCAGCCGAAACCATCACACGTACTGCACCGGATGCATCTGCTTTTATTCGGATTCCTTTCATCGAGCATCACGCCGAGCGGGACGTGAAACGGCTGATGACCAAGTTTCGTCAGATCATCAACGAGTTTCTGAATGCGCGGTTCGTGGCTGACTGCCGGATGCGGATAAGGCGCGCTCGCCCAGGGGTCGGTCGGGTCTTCGCCGCGATTGCCGTGAACGTGATAAAGACTTTCGGCCTGCGTGTAATATGGTTCGAGATCGCTGTAACTGATCGGCCAGGCGGGCGAGACGCCGCCGTGATGCCTGATTTCACCAAAATCCTGTTCGCGCAATCTGAACAGCGCCGCGCCATAGAACTTTGTATTGCCGCCAACGTAATAGTTCGTGTGCGGGTGCAGATCCTTTCCGTTTTTATCGCGCCAGGTTTCTCTGGCGTTGTACCCGCCTTCGGTCACGACATACTTTGAATCCCAGTTTTTCTTTTCGCGGGGCAGATAACTGCCGCGTTCAAGCAGCAGAATCCTTTTGCCGGAGGGCGCAAGTTTGTAGGCGAGCGTGCCGCCGCCTGCGCCAGTGCCGATGATGATGACATCGTAGTGATTGCTCTGAGTCATGACGTTCTCCCTGTCGTTCAGCGGTTAATGCGGCCTGCCTGATGGCATTCGCTGCTGAAATGCCGTAAGGTGACGGAAAAATTCCAGCGCCCGAAAAAATGTATTGCAGAGAAAGCCCGCTGAATCCTGATGCCTGAATCCCGAATCCCTGCTTCTGAAAATCAGGAATCAGCGATCAGGCGTCAGGATTCAGCCCGGCGAATGTTGCCGCCTGCGGGAATAAAAGCTGCTGAGTTGCTGATATACGGGTGGGCAAATGATCAGATCATCGGGAGGCCGCTTATGCTGTTCAGAAAATTCGCCGTTGCCGGAACAACAGCAGTCGCGCTGCCTGAGATCAGCGAAGGGCGTTATCAGTTGCGGCTGGCGCAGACGGCTGATGATCTGGATGCCGTGCTGCGGCTGCGCTTCGAGGTCTTCAATCTCGAACTGGGCGAAGGGCTGGCCGCATCGTTTCTGACCGGGCGTGATGAGGACGAATTCGATCAGACGTGCGATCACCTGATGGTGACTGAACGCGCGAGCGGCAGCGTGATCGGAACCTATCGCCTGCAAACAGGCGAAATGGCAGCGGCAGGCAAAGGCTTTTATTCAGCGGGTGAATTTGATCTGTCGCACCTGCCGCCGCAGGTTCTCAGCGATTCAATCGAACTGGGCCGCGCCTGCATTGCGGTTGAGCATCGTCACACGCAGGTGCTGCTGCTGTTGTGGAAGGGAATTGCGGCTTATCTGCGGCGCGCGGGCAAACGTTATCTGTTCGGCTGCTGCTCGCTGACGAGCCAGGACGCGCGCGAAGGGCAGGCTGTGATGCAGCAACTGCTCGCAAACGGTCAGATGCACCGGACGTTTTATGCGCCGCCGCAGCCCGGCTTTGAATGCTGGTCGCAGGATGCTGCTGAGGGCGCGCTGCCTGACGTGAAGATTCCGAAGCTGTTCAGGACTTACCTGCGCGTCGGCGCAAAGGTGTGCGGGCCGCCGGCGATTGACCGGCAGTTCGGCACGATTGATTTTCTGGTGCTGCTCGACATTGCCGCGCTCGATCCGTTTTCGCGGCGACTGTTCTTTGGCAAATGAAGTCTGAAGCTGCGTTCATCGCCTGCACTGAAGCTGCGCTGGTTGACTATTCAGCCGGAAGAAGTTACTACGAAGGCAGGATCAGACCGGCGATGAGAAAGCTGCGGGCCACAATCAAACTTGTCCTGTTCTTCGTGCTGTCAGTGGGTTTTTACCTGCTCTGGCTCATCGTGAATCTGTTCCTCCTTGCTTTCAGTCGGGCTGCGCGCTGGTGGCGCGGCCTGATTTTTCATGCGTGGGCGCGCACGATGATCAGGCTGCTGGGGATGCGGCTGACTGTGCGCGGCATGCCGCCGCGAGCGCCGTTCTTTCTGGTGTCGAATCACCTGAGCTATGTGGACATCATCGTTTATGCGGCGCTGCTGGATTGTGTCTTTGTGGCGAAAAGCGACATCGCGCACTGGCCGTTTTTCGGACTCTGCGCGCGCAGCTTCAACACGATCTTCATTGATCGCAGCAATCGCCAGGACATTCCGCGCGTCAATGCGCTGATTGAAAGAGCGCGGCAGACGGGCTGGGGCGTGGTGCTGTTTCCTGAAGGCACAAGCACAAAGGGCGCAGAGGTCATTCCCTTCAGGCCGAGCCTGCTGGAACCTGCCGCCGCCGCAGCCTGGCCGGTGTCGTATGCAAGCATCAGTTATCGCACGCCGCCTGACGAAACACCGGCGCACATGGCGATCTGCTGGTGGGGCGAGATGACCTTTGCGCCGCATCTGTTTGAGCTGCTGCAACTGCGCCGCTTTGAAGCCATCGTGACTTTCGGCGCAGTGACGATGCAGCTTGATGACCGCAAGCTCCTCGCCGCCAGGCTGCAAGAGGCCGTGCAGCGGATTTTTATTCCAGTGACAGCAAGGGAGGATGAATGCAGTCCCGCAACACACACCGCGATGCACCAGTCCGGTCGCTCATAACCGCCAACTGTCAGATCCTCGCGCAGGGCCGCGATCTGCTGCGGCAGATTGACGATCAGCTATACACCAGCCTTGTGCCGCCGCTTTTTGAATACGGCGTCGGCAGTCACTTCCGGCACTGCTTGGATTCATACCGCTGCTTCTTTGCGGGCCTGACCACAGGCCGCATTGATTATGACCGGCGCGAAAGAGATGAACTGATTGCGCATCACCGCGACTGCGCCATTGCCCGCCTTGAAGACACGATTACGCAATTGCAGCATTTGCCCTTGTCCGATTATTCAGCGCAGCTTGAAACCCGGCAGGATTCGCCGCACTGGGGCCGCACTTCGCTCGAGCGCGAGCTTCAGTTTCTGCTGAGTCATACGGTGCATCATTACGCGCTGATTGCGCTGATGCTGCGCGCGCAGGGCTTTGCGCCCGCCGCTGAATTCGGTGTGGCGCCATCCACGCTTGAATACTGGAAGGAAGAGGCCGGATGTGTACAGTGAGCTGGCTGCATCAGGGCGGCGGCTATCAGTTGTTCTGCAACCGCGACGAACGCCACACGCGCAGGCATGCCGCGCCGCCGCAACTGCACCAGCGCGCAGGCGTGAACTTCATCGCCCCGGTTGACGGCGATCACGGCGGGTCGTGGATTGGTGTCAGTGAATTCGGCCTGTCGCTGTGCCTGCTCAACCGTTATCAGGATGAAACCGTGGAACCGCTGGCAAAGCCAGTCAGTCGCGGTCTGCTGTTGACTGAATTGATGGACAGTGATTCACCGGCGCAAGTCAGTTGTCGAATAAAGCAAAATGATCTGACTCGCTTTCAGCCTTTCACGCTGCTGGCGCTTGCGCCCGGCACGCCCGCGCTGATTATTCACTGGACTGGCCGCGAGTTATTGAATGGCAGCAGTGCCGAAGCGCAGATGCCGCTGACTTCATCATCTTATGAAACCGCGCGCGTGATTGAATCACGTCAGCAGCAGTTTGCCGAGATGAAGCAGCAGGCCGGAAAGATCACTGCCGACCTGCTGGTGAAGTTTCATCGCAGCCACGCGCCGGAGCGCGGGCCTTTTTCTGTTTGCATGCATCGCGCCGATGCTGCCACTGTGAGTTTCAGCCGCATCAGCGTTGCTGACGGCGCAATTCGGTTTGATTACCACTCAGCCGCGCCCTGCACTGATGGCGCGCACACCTCGCATTCGCTGAGCCTGTGCCAGCGCCCGATCTGATGATGAAAGTCCTTGCGGAAAACAGGCAGGCTTCCGGTGTGCGTTCTCAATCGCCGCGTCGCTGGTGGCTGTGGCTGTTTGCCTGTTACGCCGTGCTGCTGCTGCTTTCGCATTTCGTTCGTTCGCGCCAGCTTCATCAGCCCGCAGTCAGCAGCAAAACAACAGTCACAATCAAAGCAGTCAGCCACGACCAGTTGCTCAGTGAACCGGTCACGCTGGCTTATGAGAGTTATCCATCAGTTATTGATCCGTCGCGTCCGGTGATTGTGCTGCTGCACGGCAGTCCGGGCCACAGCGAGGATTTTCGCAATCCTGCTCCCGCACTGGCTGACAAGTATCAAATCATTGCGCCCGACCTGCCCGGCTTCGGCGCTTCATCGCACCACATTCCTGATTACTCGATTCGCGCGCACGCCCGTTACGTGCTGCAACTGCTCGATGCGTTGCAGGTGCGACGGGCGCATTTTGTCGCGTTCAGTATGGGCGGCGGAGTGGCGCTCAACATCACCGATATTGCGCCTGAGCGCGTGGCTTCGCTCACGATGCTGTCGGCCATCGGCGTGCAGGAGATGGAACTGCTCGGTGATTATCATCTCAATCACGCGATTCACGGGGCGCAGCTCGCGGGCCTTTGGCTGCTCTTTGAAGCGACGCCGCATTTCGGCTGGTTCGATGGCGCGATGCTCGACCTCTCGTATGCGCGCAACTTTTATGATTCAGATCAGCGGCCATTGCGCGAATTGCTGCAACGTTATGGCGGGCCGATGCAGATCATTCACGGGCGGCGCGATCCGCTGGTTCCGGTCGAAGCCGCGCTGGAACATCATCGCCTCGTGCCGCAAAGCGAACTGCACCTGATCGAAAGCGATCATTTCATGGTCTTCAGAAAGGATTCGGGCGTCGCCGCGCTCATCAGCGATTTCACAGCCCGCGTCGAACAGAGCAAGGCCGTCACCCGCGACCGTGCAGACGCCGCGCGCATTGCACGATCAATGCAGCCGTTTGATCCCGCGAATCTGCCGCAGGTGGTTGGCGTCGCGGCGCTCGTGCTGCTGCTGCTGATCGTGACGGCCACGCTGGTCAGCGAAGACCTGACGACGATCAGCGTTGGCGTGATGGTGGCGCAGGGCAGGATCGGTTTTCTGTTCGGGACGCTGGCCTGCTTTGCGGGCATCTTCGTTGGCGATGTGATGTTGTACCTGGCGGGGCGCTGGCTGGGCCGACCGGCGCTGGTGCGTGCGCCGCTGCGCTGGTTTCTGAGCGAGGCGGCAGTTGAACGAAGCTCACAGTGGTTTGCGCGCAACGGGCTGCGCGTGATTGCGGTCAGTCGCTTTCTGCCCGGCGCGCGACTGCCGACTTACTTTGCTGCCGGAGTGCTGCGGACGAACTTCTGGTGGTTCGCATTCTATTTTGCGCTGGCGTGCGCGGTGTGGACTCCGCTGCTGGTGGCGCTGTCGGCATTGCTCGGCGGCGAAGTAGTCAGCCGCGTCTTTTCGGGCGGGCAGCATTTTCTGCTGAAGACATTGCTCGCCGGGGTCGCGCTGCTTTTGATCATTCGTCCGCTGGTGCGCGCGCTGGCATTGTCAGTGACGGCGCGCGGGCGGCGAATGCTGTTGTCACAGTGGCGCAGGCTGACGCGCTGGGAATTCTGGCCGATGTGGGCGGTCTATCCTCCGGTGATTTGTTACATCGCGTGGCTGGCATTCAGGCATCGCAGCCTGACTCTGTTCACGATTGCCAATCCGGCATTCCCGGCTGGCGGCGGGTTCGTCGGTGAATCGAAGATTGAAATTCTGAAAGGTCTGTCCGGCGCAGGCGAGTTTATTGCCCGCTCAGAACTCATCGCAGCTTCAGCAAACGCGACAGAGCGCATCGCGCAGGCGCGGGCATTGATGCGGCAGCATAAATTTGAATACCCGATAGTGCTCAAGCCTGATGTGGGTGAACGCGGCGCAGGTGTGGCAGTCGTCAGGTCAGATGATGAAGTCGCAGAGTTTTTCAAAGGTTTCAGCGGCAATGCGATCATTCAGGAGTATGTGCCGGGTCTTGAATTCGGCGTGTTTTATTACCGCTTCCCGAACGAAGCGACGGGCCGAATCTTTGCCATCACTGACAAAAGATTTCCTGCCGTGACTGGTGACGGTGTGAGGACGCTGGAGCAGTTGATTCTCGCTGACGAACGAGCCGTCTGCATGGCGAGTTTTTACTGCGACAAAATGCAGGATCGTTTGTGGCAGGTTCCTGTGGCGGGCGAGCGCGTGCAACTGGTCGAACTCGGCACGCACAGCCGGGGCGCACTCTTTCTGGATGGCACGTGGCTGAAGACAGACGCAATGGAAGCGGCGATTGATCGCGTCAGCAAAAGCTTCGACGGATTTTATTTTGGCCGCTACGACATTCGCGTGCCTTCGATTGAAGCGTTTCAGCAGGGCCGCGATTTCAAAGTCATCGAACTGAACGGCGTGACTTCAGAAGCGACGAGCATTTACGACCCGAAAAACAGCGTCTTCACGGCGTGGCGCGTGCTGTGCGAACAGTGGCGCATCGCCTTTGAAATCGGCGCACAGAATCGCGCCCGCGGCTTCAAACCGGCTTCGATAACTGAACTGCTGCGCCTGATCGCTGAGTTCCGCGCCCGCTGAAAGAAAGAAGAGGAGACGGGGAGAAAAGGGAAAGAGGAGAACTCGAACTTTGACGGTTCCTTATCTCCCTTTCTCCTCTTCCTTCTTTCCCTTTTCTCCCCGTCTTTCCTCCCCTCTTCGTGTTTTTCGTTTCTTCGTGGTAGAAAGTGTTTCTTCTGAAGAACTGGCATTAGTTCGGTTTTCAATTGCGTATCCGGAAGGTGTTGCGCGATTTGCCAAAATCGCGCGGCTCACGCAAGGGGCCGATCACGGATGCCGCGCGATTTTGGCAAATCGCGCAACACTGGCTGTTTCCGTTTGCTGATCTGATCTGACTTTCCCTGATGCTCTGAAATCTCCTATGAAAAATGCACATTGCTTTCCCGCTTTTCTGCTCGGCGTGGTGACGTTGCTGGCGGGTTGCACGCCTCCTGCTGCGCCGACGAACTCTGCTGGCAGGCCGCGCATTGCGCTGGTGATGAAATCGCTCGCCAACGAATTCTTTCAGACGATGGAGCAGGGCGCGCGCAGGCATCAGCAGGCGCACGCCGCTGAATACGACCTGATTGCCAACGGCATCAAGGATGAACTCGATGTCAGCCGACAGGTTGAACTGGTCGAGCAGATGATTGCGCAGCAGGTCAGCGCCATCGTCATCGCTCCGGCGGATTCCAGGGCGCTGGTTGCCGTTTGTCAGAAGGCGCAGAAGGCGGGCATCGTCGTCGTCAATATTGACAACCGTTTTGACGCGGCGGTGCTGGCTGACAAACAGGTGAAGTTTCCCTTCGTCGGCCCCGACAATCGCAAGGGGGCGCGACTGGCAGGCGAATTTTTAGCGAAGACTTTGCAGCCCGGCGACAAGGTCGCAATCATTGAAGGCGTGCCGACCGCTTTCAATGCCATTGAGCGCAGGGCCGGATTTGCTGAGGCGATGAAGGCTGCCGGAATGAATGTCGTCAGTTCGCAGGCGGGCAACTGGGAAACAGCCAGGGCCAATCAGGTCGTCGCGGCGCTGCTGACTGAACAGCCCGATCTGAAGGGCATTCTGTGCGCAAATGATTCAATGGCGCTGGGCGCAGTCGCCGCCTTGCGCGCTGCTGGCAAAACCGGGCAGGTCAAAGTCATCGGCTTTGACAACATTTCCGCCGTGCAGCAGTTGATCAAAGACGGCAAAGTGCTGGCCACAGTGGATCAGCACGGCGACCAGCTTGCTGTTTATGGCATCGAGTACGCGCTCGAAATCCTGAAGCAGAAGAGCACGCCTGCCGACCGCGAAACGCCGGTTGATCTGATTACGGCGGCGACGCTGAAGTGAACCGCTGCGATGCTGCTCACTGTTGACAACCTGCACAAAGCTTACGCCGCGCCTGTGCTGACGGGCGTTTCGCTGGAGGTGCGCGCCGGAGAAGTTCACGCGCTGGTCGGCGAAAACGGCGCAGGCAAAAGCACGCTGGCGAAAATCATTGCCGGGCTGGTCGCGCCTGATGCCGGTGAAATGCGCTGGAAAGGGCAGCGGTTCGCGCCGACAAACAAAGCTGTCGCTGAAGCCAGCGGCGTGCGGCTGGTGTTGCAGGAACTCAATCTGATTCCAACCCTGAGCCTGGCTGAAAACATTTTTCTTGATCAGATGCCGCGCCGTTTCGGTGTGGTGAATTACCGGCGACTGTCTGCTGACGCACAACGCGTACTCGCACTCGTCGGCCTTGAATCGCTCGATCCGGCAACACCCGCAGGCGCGCTCGGCATCGGGCAGCAGCAGCTTGTCGAAATCGCCGCGAGCCTGGCGCGACGCACGGAACTGCTGATTCTTGATGAGCCGACAGCGGCGCTGACTGCAACGGAAACTGAATTGCTCTTTGCGCAGATCAGGCGATTGCGGGCGCAGGGCGCAGGCATTCTTTACATTTCGCACCGGCTCGAAGAACTTCGTCGCATTGCTGATCGCATCTCGGTGCTGCGCGACGGGCAGATGATTGCCACTCATCAGGCCGATGCCGTGACGATTCCTGAACTGGTGCGGCAAATGGTCGGGCGCGAAATCAGCGCAGCCGTCACGCGACAGCGCGAAATCGGTGACGTGGCGCTGCGCATTGCCGGGCTGAAGTCCGGCGCGCTGGTACGGAACGTGAGTTTTGCGGCGCGGCGCGGCGAGATTCTGGGCCTGGCGGGATTGATGGGATCGGGCCGCACTGAAACGCTGCGCGCAATTTTCGGCGCTGACTGGTGCGAGGCTGGCGAAATTTATCTGCACGGATCAGAGCGTCCGGCGCGCATTGACAGCCCGCGTGATGCCGTGCGGCAGGGAATGGCCTTTGTCACCGAAGATCGCAGAACGCAGGGATTGCTGCTGCCGCAAAGCCTGCGCGCCAACATCACCCTGGCGCGACTGCGCACGCTGGCTGGTCGCTTCGGCGTGATTGACCGGCAGCGCGAACGCGCAACTGCTGAGCAGTTCATTCAGCAACTCGCGGTGCGCTGCGCTTCGATGGAACAGCCCGCAGCGGAACTGAGCGGCGGCAATCAGCAGAAGGCCGTCATTGCCCGATGGCTTTGCCGTGCGCCTGAAATTCTGCTCTTTGACGAGCCGACGCGTGGCATTGATGTTGGCGCAAAGCTCGAAATCTGGCGGCTGCTGAACGAACTGGCCGCGCAGGGCTGCTGCATCGTCGTGGCTTCATCTGAACTGGAAGAACTGATGGCGCTGTGTGACCGCATCGCTGTGCTGTCGGTCGGCAGACTGATCGCCACCTTCGAGCGCGGCGCGTGGAGTCAGGACGAAATTCTGCGCGCCGCGTTCAGCGAACACGCCACTGCGAGGAAGAACGCATGAAAGGCATCCTGATTGTCGGCAGCCTGAATATGGATTTCGTCGTGCGGGTCGAACACCTGCCGCAGCGCGGTCAGACTGTGCCGGGCGCAGAATTCAAAACGCTGCCCGGCGGCAAGGGCGCCAATCAGGCCTGCGCCGTCGGGCGACTCAGCCGCAATCAGATTGTGCGGATGGTTGGCTGCGTCGGGGCTGATGCCTCCGGCGAACAGCTCAGAGCGAGCCTGCGCGCCGCGAATGTTGATGTCACTTACGTTCGCACCACGACCGCCGCTGCAACCGGCGTTGCGCTCATCACCGTCGAGCAGTCAGGACAGAATCAGATCGTTGTCGCGGCGGGCGCGAATGAATGCCTGCAACCCGATGAAGTCATCGCCGCAATTGATGCGGCTGCGGCATCGCACCTGCTGCTGCAGCTTGAATCGCCGGTTGAAACCGTCGCCGCCGCAGCGCGTCACGCCCGCGCGCGTGGGATGCAGGTTATTCTCGATCCGGCTCCGGCGCGTCCGCTCGATGCCGCACTGCTGGCAGACGTGGACATTCTGACGCCGAATGAAAGCGAAGCGCGGGCGTTGCTCGGACTGACGGGCAGCGACATTTCGCTTGACGAAGCGCCGAACATTGCCCGCGAACTGCTGGCAATGGGGCCGCGCCGCGTCATTCTGAAACTTGGTGAAAAAGGCGTCTGGCTGGCCGATGAAAAGTGCAGCCGTCATTTTGCCGCGCTGCGTGTGGAAGCAGTGGACGTGACAGCCGCAGGCGATTGTTTCAATGGCGCGCTGGCAGCGGCGCTGGCTGAAGGGCAGACGCTGACAGACGCGATTCATTTCGCCACGACTGCTGCCACACTGGCAGTGACCAGGCCGGGCGCGCAGGATTCGATTCCGACCCGCGCTGAAGTCGAGGCGATGCTGCAATCACGCGCTGCGCCATCAGTCGCTGAGGTGGAGAATGCGTAACGAAATCGAAAGCCAGGCCGGTGCATCAGCATTCAGGCAGCGCGGACAGGCATTCAGCAAAATCATCCGCGAATATCTCGGCCTGCTGCTGGCGCTTGGCGCGCTGATCGCTGTTTTCAGTTTCAGCACGGCGCATTTCTTTTCGCTCACCACGCTGCGCACGATTACAAATCAGATACCTGATGCCGTGCTGATTGCCGTCGGGATGACGTTCGTGCTGATTCTGGGTGGTATAGACCTTTCAGTTGGTTCAGTGCTGGCGCTGGCGGGCGCGGTGCTGGGCGTTTGTCTGGTTGATTTCAAATGGCCGCTGGCGCTGGCGCTTGTGGCGTGCCTGCTGACGGGCCTGCTGTGCGGGCTGGTCAATGGTCTGGTGACGGTGCGCTGGCGGCTGCCATCGTTCATCGTCACGCTCGGCATGCTTGAGATTGCGCGTGGCGGGGCTTATCTGACGACGGGTTCGCAGACCCGTTACATCGGCGGGGCGATTGAGCGCGTTGCTGAATTATCACTGCTTGGAGTGTCGCTGCCGTTTCTGCTGGCGGTGGTGGTCGTGCTGGCCGGGCAGTTCGTGCTGACCAGAACAGTTTTCGGTCGCTACATTGTGGCCATCGGGACAAACGAAGAAGCAGTGCGCCTGGCTGGGATTGCTCCGCATCCGGTCAAAGTTGCGGTCTTTGGTCTGAGCGGGCTGCTGACGGGGCTGGCTGCCGTGCTGCACAGTGCGCGCTTGTCAGCGGCAGATCCGAACGCGGGGACAGGCTTTGAATTGCAGGCCATCGCCGCAGCCGTGATTGGCGGCACGAGTCTGGCGGGCGGGCGCGGTTCAGTCATCAATTCATTTTTCGGCGTGCTGCTGATTGCAGTGCTGAGCGCCGGACTGTCACAGATCGGAGCGCAGGAACCCGCCAAACGCCTGATTACCGGCCTCGTCATCGTCGCCGCCGTCATTGTTGATTCGTACCGTGAACATTTTCGGAAGGCCGCTGGCTGAGAATCTGACTGAGACTCAGCGGAACCTTTCTGAACCACGCGGCAAAGAGTTCAGGATGATTTCGCGTGCGCGCCTGAATCGCTTCAATCTCGACGGGCGAAAAATAGTTGCGCTGCTTTTCTCTGAGCTTTTGCGGCGAAATGTGCTGATAAAGCCACATTCGATATTCCTTCAACCCGTCGCCGTAACCGCGCGCGATGGCCTGCAAATCAGTCCACCTTTCAAACCGCGCCGTAAAATCAGCCGAAGCCAGCCTCATCAGGCCGAGCAGTTGCAGGCGGTTGCGCCGTCGAAACCAGAGAATGTGGCTGAGTTCGTGCGCGATGATGGCGCGAATGCCCGCTTCAGGCGCAGCAAGCGCAAACACGTCAGGCCTGACGCGCAGCAGGTAAATCATTCGCCCGGACAAAAACTGCGGAATGGCAAACCGGGTGCGAAAGTAATCTGAATCGCTGCGCAGCAGTTCAACTCTGATGATGACATCTTTCAGTTCGGGAAAGGATGCGGTTCTGATTTCATCAATCAGTTGCTGCGTTCGTTCGATTGTCTGGTCAGGCGGAGTGGCAGCAAAGGCCGGGCAGGGAAGCAGCATCACAATGGGCAGTAACCATCGCAGCACAGAGTGATTATGTGTTGCAGCGTCAGGCGGGTGCAATTCACTGATGAAGGTCGGCAGAAATATCTCACGCAGAGGCGCAGAGGCACGGAGCAGAGGAAGCTGTGGAACAGGCCAGGAATGAACACGAATTGACACGAATGAGAAAACGGGCGCAACACAATTGATGAAATTTCCATTCACGAAAATTTGTGTTCATTCGTGGCTGATTCAGAGCCGGCTGCCGATTACCGGAATTTCGCGGCGATGAATGAACAGCGTCAGCGCGCTGCCGATAAAAACTGCAATGGCGAGCGCAAAGAGTTCGCCGTGATCGTCAACGGCAGTCAGCGCGATGCCGAGCCGCGTCAGGTGCGCGAGGATTGCGCCGCTGATTGTGCCGAGCGCAAGCAACGCTCCGAGCGCGACGGTGCGCGGCCAGAGCAGCAGCGCCGAGGCGATCAGCTCAATCACGCCGGAACCGAGGCGGCCCCAGGGTTCAGCGCCGAGCGTCGAGAAAATGTAGACCGATTCAGCGGCTCCGCTGAATTTGAAAAAGAGCGTTTGCAGCAGAATGACGGCGACGATCACGCGCAGCGTCCAGCTTGCAATGTTCTGCCGCCGGGTCAGGATCATTGTCTGATTGTGTGCCAGTTCCATTGGTCGAATCCTTTCCTGAGCGATGTTTTGTTGACGCGATGACAGCGTCGCGCACAGGTATAATCCGGCGAGCGCGCAATAAAATTCCCGCGACAGACAAAATCCGAAACCGCAAATCAGATTGGTTTGTAATCGCGCCACACCTGCTGAGTTCGTACACAGATCTGAAGTCCGCTCAATGTTTTCGTCCGGCCCGCGTCACTGTGCGCGCAGGGCCAGCATCAGCTTGCTCAGGTCGCGCTTCATCAGTTCCGCCCAGACGCGAATGCCCGCGAGCATCGCGGCGCGGTCGCTGAGCAGATCGAGCGTCAGTCTGCGATTTTCAGAACTGGCGCTGGTCAGAAAGGCGATCTTGTCTTTTCCCCTGCCGCTGTCGGCGGCTTCGATGTACCCGGCTTCGATCCAATCCCTGTGCAGCCGTTCGCGCCGCGTGCCTTTCTGCGGTTCAGTCGGAACGGGTGAGTTCAGGTATTGCCAGAACGCATCGGGATAACGCGCGTGATATTCGCCTTTGCGGTCAAAGAACGGGGCCAGCATATTCGGCGCGTCGTGAAATTCGCGCCTGCCGCCGTGCTGCTGATGAATGCCCAAAGCTGAAAGAAAGGTTGAGATTGCGCCGCCCGCGACGCCGATGATGTTGCCGGTGCGCGAAGTGTTTTCGCTGAGCTGAAGTGATGTCCCGACCACACCGCCAACGCCGCCCGTCACAAGGCTGGCAATGGCGCTGATGGCGAGCGCGTGGTCACGCCGCGATTCGAGAAAGGCGCGAATCGAATTGAGCTTTTCGATTTCGCTGTCGAGTTCGGCCAGCACACCGTCAGCTTCGAGTGATGCGGTCAGCACGGCTTCATTGATCTGCAGTCGCAACATCAGCGCTTCCTGACTCATGGTGCGGCCATACTGACGTTCGGCGGCGGGCAACTGCTGATAACGTTCAATCAGTTCGGCCACGCCGATCAGTTGCGCGGCTTCCTGCGCGCCGGGCGAAAGGCGGGCGGCTTTCTGCGCTGACTGCGCCTGATGATCAGCGTCGGACTGCTGCGCCCGGACTGAAACGCAACTGAAGCACAGGCACAGCAGCAGATGAAAAGTCAGCGCACGAACAGCGTTCATTTCGGTTTTCCTCCTGATGTGGTGAAATAAGCGGCGTCATCATCGCACAGCGAAGCATTGCCCGCGAAACGGCTGAAAAGAACACTCTCTGCGTGGTCGAAACCGCGCGGCCTGTGCCTGCTTCCCTTGCTTCAGGCCGGAAAAATCAGCCGCTGGTTTCGCCATGAATGGATTACGCCGCGAATTGTGAATGTTCATCTTTGAGAAACCAGGCTGAAGTCAGCAGAACAGGACTTCATTCCGGGACAATGACCGCGAACGTCTGCCGGAGGTCAGCGATATGAAAGATCGGCCCCGCACCTTGCTGAGACTGCTGTGTGTTGCGTGTCTGGTGACCGTGACGCTGACGACTGTCCTGAACCCTGCCGCCGGGCAGCAGCCCCGCACTGCCTTTACTCCTGCGACTGCCGACGATGGCCGCGTCGCCATCAGCACCGAAGTCATTTCCGTCACCGTCAGCATTACCGACGCGCAGGGCCGCTTTATCACGGGCCTGCCCAAAGACGCTTTCCAGGTTTACGAAGACAAGGTGGCGCAGGAGATCAGCTTTTTCAGCGCGCACGATGCGCCTGCTTCGATTGGCATCGTTTTTGACCTGTCGGGTTCGATGCAGGGCGAAAAAATCAGGCGCGCCCGCGAAGCGCTCAGTCATTTCATTCAGACCAGCCACCCGGATGACGAATACTGCCTGATCGGCTTCAATGATCACGCGCAGGTGCTGATGGAAAACACGAGCGACGGCGCAGCGTTGATGAACAGGCTCGCGGGCATTCAGCCGGGCGGCGACACCGCGCTCTATGATGCCGTCGTGCTTGGCCTTGAACAGATCAGTCACGGCAAATGGCCCCGGCGCGCGCTGATCATCATCAGTGACGGCGAAGACAACAATTCGCGGATGACTTACAAGAAAATCCGCCAGATGGTCAAAGAGGCCGATGTCATGATTTACGGCATCCTGATCAGGGAATACGTACCGCGCGGCATCGGCGATCTGGTGATGGATGAACTGAGCAGCGTTTCAGGCGGCAAGTATTTTCTGGCCGAAAATACTGACCGGATGGCCGAAGCCTTCGAGAAAATCGCGCTCGAACTGCGCCAGCAGTATTCCATCGGTTACGTTCCGTCAGCTTTCATCGCTGATGGCAAATGGCGCAAAATCAAAGTCAAAGTCACTCCGCCAGCCAGCTCACCCAGAATCATCGTGCGCGCCCGCGAAGGCTATTACGCCGCTGCCGACCGCCATCGTCGCCCTGCCAGCGCCGCCAGCCGCAGCGAACGCTGAAGCTGTGGCTGCCCGCACATTGACCAGACCGGGCCGTTTGTGGCAAATGAAGTCTGGTCTGTCATGCCTGACGAATTAACTTTGCAATTCGATGCCGGAACGCTGGTGCTGGAAGGCGCTGAAGCCAGTGCCCAGGTGCCTGCTGTCTTTCAGTGGGACGAGCGCGTGCGCCGCTGGCGCGCCCCTGCCATCGCTTACCGCCAGGCGCTGACCGAGCTGGTCAGGCAGAAGATTCCGCACCAGGATCAGGCCCGCAAATACCTTGAATTTCAGTTTCGCACCGATCTGAAAGTTGAACCGCGACCCTATCAGCAGGAATCAATTGCCGCGTGGCAGCGCGCCGGGCGACGCGGCGTCATCATCCTGCCGACCGGCGCAGGCAAAAGCTTCGTCGCGCAGATGGCAATTGAAATGTGCGGGCGTTCGACGCTGGTCATTGTGCCGACGATTGATCTGATGAATCAGTGGTACGACCTGCTGGTGTCGTGCTTTCTGGCCGAAATCGGGCTGATCGGCGGCGGCTATTTTGAAACCGGCGCGATCACGGTGACAACTTACGCTTCGGCGTTTCGGTTTATGGAACGCCTGGGCAATCAGTTCGGGCTGATCATCTTTGACGAATGCCATCACCTGCCGGGCAGCGTTTATCGTTACGCCGCTGAACTTTCAATCGCGCCGTTTCGCCTGGGGCTGACGGCGACGCCTGACCGCGCCGATGGCGGCGAAGAATTATTAGTCCCGCTGATCGGGCCGATAGTCTATCGCCGCGAAGCGCAGCACCTGGCGGGCGAATACCTGGCCGATTACACAATTGAAAAGATCACCGTGCAACTGACGCCGCAGGAGCAGGCCCGCTACAACCGCGAGCGCGCCATCTTTCGTCAGTTTGTTGCGTCCGAAGGAATTTCATTCGGCGGGTTGCAGGGCTGGCAGTCATTCGTTTTTGCGAGCGCCCGCAGCGAAGCGGGACGCCGCGCCATGCAGGCTTACCGCGAATCAAAGCGCATCGCGCTCGGCACCGAAGCCAAGCTTGAGGTTCTCAGCAAACTGCTGCACCGTCATCGCCGCGACCGCGTGCTGATCTTCACCGCTGAAAACGAGATGGTCTATCGCATCTCGGAACAGTTTCTGATTCCGGCCATCACGCACGAAACTCCGGTGAAGGAAAGAAAGCAGTGGCTCGAAGCCTTCAATCACGGCAGCCTGCTTGCGCTCGCCACTTCAAAGGTTCTCAACGAAGGTGTCAACATTCCCGAAGCGTCGGTGGCCGTCGTGCTGTCAGGTTCCGGTTCGACCCGTGAACACATTCAACGCCTCGGTCGCATCCTGCGCAAAACGCCCGACAAGGAAGCCATCCTGTACGAAGTCGTCACCGCAGGCACGACTGAAGAACGCATCAGCGAACGACGCAGCGATGCCGCGCAGTTCCGGCAGGATCGTGATGACGAACCAGTGCTGGATACAGGCTGGCTTGAGCCGCGATAAGTGATGAATGAAAGCTGGAAATGAAGTCGTAATGGAACACGGATGAAGCGGAGGCGACAGATCAGAACTGATCAATCTGTTTTGATCAGTCGGATCAGTTTCATCCGTGTTCCATTCAGACTGACAGATCAGAACCAGATGCTGACCGCTGACCTGGCAATGAGCTGGCAGCGTGGCCGCCGCACGGGGCCGCGCTACATTGACGCTGACGATCCGGCGCTGCTGCGCACGGCGGAAGACCTGATCTTCATTGTCAGCCAGCATCTCGACAAAACCCGCGCTGAACTTGTGCGTGCGCTGGATGAATATGTCGGTACAGGAACCGATTACCGCATCCTGCGCGGGCTGATCAAACTGCTTGAGGATCGCTGCGAACTTGAAACGGTCAGCGCGAAAGACCCGGCTGAGATTCGCCAGGCGCTCTTTGTCAAAGCCGCGCAGCATCATCCCGTCAGCAGTGAATCGCGGCAGCAGGTGATTGATGCCGTCGCCGAAGAACTTGAATGCACGCCTGACGAAGTGATGGCCGGCCTGTATGCCGACCTGACCGAGCAGCAGCGGCTGACGAGGTTTGATGAACCGGGCGGGCGCGAACTGCTCGATCATTACAACGTCGCGCAGGCTCAGGCGCTGCTGTATCGCTGCACTGAACTGCGGCTGTGGCTTGACAACAAGGAGCCTGAAGTCAGTCGCCGTTTGTTTATGGAGATTCGCCGTCGCGGGCTGATTCACACGATCAGCGGCAATCCGGCGAAGGGTTATGAAATCAGCCTGAACGGCCCCGTTTCGCTCTTTCATCGTTCGCAGAAATACGGCATTCAAATGGCTGTCTTTCTGCCCGCGCTGCTGCTTTATCCGGGCTGGCGCATGAAAGCCGAGATTACGACTAAAAACGGCACAGCCTTCTTTGAACTCGACAGCGAACAGCATAAACTGCGGTCGCATTACCTGATTGAAGAGATTCCCGCAGCCAATCCGCTGCTCAGTAAATTAATCGAAGGCTGGAGCGCGACGGGCAGCGAATGGGAATTGCGCGCCTGCCGCGAAGTGCTGGATCTGGGCGAAACGGCCTTTGTCCCTGATCTCGTGCTGGTTCATCCGCAGGGGCGAAAAGTTTATCTTGAACTGCCCGGTTACTGGACGCCGCGTTATTTGAATGACCGGCTGAAGGAATTCGAGCGCGGCAGGTTCAGCGATTTTCTGATTGCGGTTTCTGAAGAACTGCGCTGCAGCCGCGAAGCGCCCGCACAGCTTCCGGCCAGCGTGCTGGTTTTCAAATCATCACTCAATGCCAAAGCGGTTCATCTGGCTTTATTGCGACTGATTGAAGAAGAGAGATGACGAAACACACGGAAATAACGGAACAGACGGAACAGGTCTGATGACAACCTGATCTTTTCGTTTCTTCCGTTCTTTCCGTCTGCTCCGTCATCTCTCTTCACCTCACAGACAAGGACGGCTGATTATGAAAAGAATCCATCAACTGCTTCCGTTGTTACTGCTCCTGATCGTTGTTGATGCCAGCGCCCGGACGCCGCAAACAAAGAAGATGGCGGCGAAGGGCGGGCAGATTGAAATCCTGCGCGATGAGTTCGGCGCGCCGCACATCTTTGCCGCGACGCTTGAAGATGCGGCTTTTGCGATTGGTTACGCGCAGGCCGAAGACCGCCTGGAAGAACTGCTGCGCAATTACCGCAAGGCCGAAGGCACGATGTCAGAAGCCTTCGGGCCGGAATGGTTCCGCCACGACTGGCGACAGCGCGCCTGGCAGCACGCCGCCATCAGCCGCGCCCGCTGGAACGAGGTCAGCCCGAAGATGCGCGCCTGCATTGAAGCCTATCAGGAAGGCATCAAACAGTTCATGCGCGAACATCCCGAACAGGTGCCGAAATGGGCGCCCGAACTGCACCCGGCGCAGGTCATCGCGCTCGGTCGTTACATCATCTGGGGCTGGCCCGAAGGCGAAGCCGCAGGCGATCTGAAACGCGCCGGGATTGATCCTGACCCGGTCGCTTATCGCGGCTCGAATGAAATGCTGCTCGCGCCGTCAAAGACTTCACTGAAAGTGCCGTATGCCGTCATTGACCCGCACCTCGGCTGGTACGGCGAGTTTCGTTTTTACGAAGTCAGAATTTACGCGGGCGGTTTTGCCGTTTCAGGCGTCAGCATTCTGGGCGTGCCGTTCCCCAGCCTCGGCCACAGCAAATGGTGTTCAGTGGCGATGACGACGGGCGGGCCTGACACTTCGGATGTGTACGAGGAAGAGATCAACCCCGCGAACCCGCGCCAGTACAAATACGACGGGCAGTGGCGAGACATGACCGTGCGAAAGGAACAGATCAAAGTTTCTGACGGCGGTGTGATGAAAACCCAGGAGGTCGAGATTGAATACACGCATCACGGCCCTGTGGTGGCGCGGCGTGGTGGCAGGGCCTATGCGATGGCGATTCCGTACTTCAACGAAATCGGCCTGACCGATCAGATTTATCAGATGTACACCGCGCGCAACCTGACGGAGATGAAAAAGGCGCTCTCGCACCTGCAACTGATGGCGCAGAACATTATGGTCGGCACGACCGAAGGCGACATTTATTACCAGCGCACCGGGCGCGTGCCGATTCGTCCCAAAGGTTTCGACTTCAGCAAGCCTGTGCCGGGCAATACATCGGCGAGCGAATGGAAGGGCATTCATCCGATGGAAGACCTGGTGCAGATCACCAATCCGCCGGGCGGTTACATGCAGAACAACAACATCTCGCCCTGGACGATGATGAAAGACAGCCCGCTCGTGCCTGAAAAATATGCTGATCGTCCCTGGGTTTACAACGACGCGAAGCGCGAACCGCACCAGCGCGCCGCGATGACGCTCGAACAACTGCACGCGGCGCAGAACGTCACGCCTGATCAGATGATCAGCATCGCCTTCAGCCCGCAGGTTTACAAAGCCGAAGAGTGGCAGGCGCGTCTGAAAGCCGCGTGGGAAAAGAGCGGCAGCACAAACGGCCACAGCGCCGACGCCACGGCTGTGTACAATCAGATTCAGAACTGGAACCGTCGCAGCGACAGCGATTCGACAGGCGCGCTGGCCTTTTATGCCTTCAAGATGTCGCTGCCATCCAAACCCGAACAGACTGCCGTGAGCGTGCCTGCAACGCTCACTGACGAAAAACTGATTGAAGCTCTCGACAAGGCCGCGCAGTGGCTCAGGAGCAATTTCAATTCGCTTGAAGTGCCTTACGGTCGCTACTTCCGCGTTGGTCGCACGGGCGGCAAAACGTATCCGGTCGCGGGCGGCACGGTTGCTGAAGCGGGAATGGCCACGCCGCGCGCGATCAGTTACAAAAAGACCGGCAGTGAAATGGTCGGGCAGGGCGGCCAGACTTCAACGCAGATCGTGATTCTGACAAAGACGCCGCAATCGTTCACGATTCTGCCCCTCGGCGAAAGCGATCATCCCGAATCAGGTCACTGGGACGATCAGGCCGAGAAGCTGTTCAGCAAAGGCCGCGCCAAATCAACCTACTTTCTGAACAAAGCCGAACTGCTCAAACACGTCACCGCGCGCAAAACACTGACGCGCGGCAAGGCAATGGCCGCAGGTCGGTAAACCGTAACACCCTGACTGATTCCTGATTCCTGAAAACTGATTCCTGATTTTCTGAAAAGCTGTAATGAAAACCAGATCAGATTTCAATTGCGTAAACGGGAAGTGTGGCGCGATTTGCCAGAATCGCGCGGCTTACGTCACGGGCCGATTGCGGATGCCACGCGATTTTGGCAAATCGCGCCACACTGGTTGTTTCCGTACACCAGTCTGAAATCCGATCTAATGCTCTTATGAAAACAGGAATCAGGTCTCAGGCATCAGGCATCAGGTCTGACTGGATTGAATGACTGAACATCGCAAAGCTCCGGCATATCTGGCCTTCGCTGTGACCAGCCTCTGCTGGGGCAGTAATTTTCTGGCGATTCGCGTCGCGCTTGAAACGATTCCGACGCTGCTGCTCACCGGGTTGCGTTACGCGATTGCGGGCGCGGTGCTGATGCTCTTTTGTCTGCTGACAAAACAGAAGCTGCCGCGCCGCCGGTCTGAATGGTCGCGGCACGCGATGATAGGGACAATGATGATCGGTCTGGGCGCGTGCGCGGTGGTGTGGGCCGAGCATTACATCACGAGCGGCTGGACGGCGCTGCTGCTTTCAACCGGGCCGTTCTGGATGGTGCTGATCGAATCGCTGCGCGGCAATCATCAGCAGATCACCGCGCCGAAACTGGCGGGCATCGCTACTGGTTTTGTCGGCGTGCTGCTGCTCGTTGCGCCGCGATTTGGCGCGCAGTCGTTTGAACCGATGTTCTTTGCCGGAGTCGCGGCGTTGCAGGTCGCGGGCATTGCCTGGAGCATCGGTTCAGTCTGGTCAAAGTACGGATCGTTCGAGGCGCGCCCGTTTGCGGCTTCAGCGATTCAGATGCTCGCCGGAGGCACAGTCCTCTCGCTGCTCGGACTCGTCAGCGGCGAGGTTTCGCATTTCTCATTCACGCCGCGCACCCTGGCGGCCTTTGCGTTTCTGACCATCTTCGGTTCACTCGGAGCCTATTCGGCTTACGTCTTTTCGCTCTCGCGGCTCAGCACGATTACGGTTTCGCTTTATGATTACATCGTGCCTGCGATTGCGGTGCTGCTCGGCTGGCTGCTGCTCAATGAGCCGGTCGGGTGGCGCACGGTTCTGTCACTCGCGCTGATTATGTCGGGCATCGCCTTTGATGCCGTGTTGACGCGCTGGTCTGCCGCTGATGCGCTGCCCGCTGAAGCAGTGGCAGAGAAGCACTGACATCCTGATAATTCAGATAACATTCTTCGGAGCCTGTCCTATGCCAATTCGACCTCAGCACCTGTTCACCCTGTTCATAGTGATTTCACTGCTGACGCTGACTGCCCTGGCGCAGCAGCCTGAAGGCCGGACGCAGGAAGACCCGGCGCAGCAGCGCATGCGCGCGCTTGAAGAGCGGCTGAGCTTTATGGAACAGCGGCTCAACAAACAGATTGATGACCTGATGTTTTATCAGCAGCTCGGTGACATAGCCGAGATTGACAAGGTGAAGTATACCGGCCCGCCGCCGCGTGTGATTCCGAATCCGACCGGACAGGGCGCGGGCAATCCGGTCATCGTCAATGCCTACACGTTCGTTCCGAAAAAACATTCAGGAAAGATTCCGCTGATCGTGTTCGTTCACGGCGGAGTGCATGGCGATTTCAATACGAGCAACGCGCATATCGTGCGTGAACTCATTGAGCAGGGCTACGCGGTGATTGCGCCTGACTATCGCGGCAGCACCGGATACGGACGCGAATTCTGGCGGCTGATTGATTACGGCGGGCTGGAAAACGATGACGTGTATGCAGGCAAACAGTGGATGATTGAAAACCATCCTGAAATTGACCCTGAGCGCGTCGGCATCATCGGCTGGAGTCACGGCGGAATGATTACGCTCTGGAACATCTTCAATCACCCGCAGGATTACAAGGTCGCCTATGCCGGTGTCCCGGTCAGTGACCTTGTGGCGCGGATGGGGTACAAGAGTCAGAGCTACCGCGATCTTTATTCAGCGCCCTATCACCTGGGCAAATCAGCCGAAGACAACGTCAACGAATACAAGCGCCGCTCGCCCGCGTGGAATGCCGACAAGCTGCAAACGCCGCTGCTCATTCACACCAACACGAACGATGAGGACGTGAATGTGCTGGAAGTCGAGCATCTGATGACGGCGCTCAAGGCGGCAGGCAAAAAGTTCGAATCAAAAATCTATCAGAATGCGCCGGGCGGCCACGCCTTCAACCGGATAGACACAAAGCTCGCAAAGGAATCGCGGGCTGAAATCTGGCGTTTTCTGGCCGGATATCTGAAGCCGCCGAATCCGGTGAAATAACAGCCAGACAATCACAGTTCATCAGGTGGGCTGGTGATGCGCGCCTTTCCGTCTCAACCTGAATGGCTGATGCGCGCCTGCGCAGTGTTACTGGCAGGCTGGCTGATGGTGTGCGTCGTTGCTGCCGCGCCGTCGCGGTATCAGTTCAATCACTGGACAACTGATGATGGCCTGCCGCAGAACACGATCAAAGCGATTCGGCAGTCGCGGGATGGTTATTTGTGGCTGGCGACCTTTGACGGGCTGGTGCGGTTTGACGGTCTGCAATTCACTGTTTTCAATAAAGGGAATACGAAAGGGATTGGCAGTAATCGCTTCGATCAGCTTTTTGAAGATCGTCACGGCACGCTCTGGGCTGTGACGGATGAAGGCTGGCTGGTTAAATATCAGGCGGGCGTCTTTACGACTTACACTCCGCAGGAAGGTCTGCCGCCGTTGATCATTGTGCGGCTTGAGGAAGATGCCGCAGGCAACCTCCGCGTCGTTGCGCGCGAGGGCATCGCAGAGTGGCGCAACGGCTGGGTCATTACCTGTGCCATCGCAGACCTGATGCCTCAGCAGGCGGATGACAGAGGCTTTGAACAGAACCTGCTGGCCCGGCTCAACAGCCGCCGCCTGTCTGTTTACCGGCAGGGCCGCGTGACCACTTACTCGCCTCAGTCAGGGCTGCCGAGCCTCAGCATCAGATCATTATTTGAAGATCAGCACGGCGTCATCTGGATCAGCACTGACGATGCCGGGCTTGTGCGCCTGAAAGACGGGCGTTTCACCGCTTACCCGGTGCAGGCCGGAACGCGGCTGCCCTTTCTGGCCACTGAAGACCGCCGGGGAAATATCTGGCTGTCAGATGCCGGAAGCTGGTTGCGCCGGTTCAGCGATGATCAACTGACGCAATTCAACTCTGCTCCTGCCATTCATGGTTTTTCTGTTCAGACCTTTTACGAAGACCGCGAGGGTAATTTCTGGATTGGCACCAATGAAGGACTTTATCGGGTGCGAGAGACAGTCATCAGTGTGCTGACCCGGCAGGATGGTCTGTCGTCTGACAACGTCTATTCCATTTACGAAGACCGCGCCGGGCAACTCTGGTTCGGGACGTGGGGCCAGGGCGTGACCCGGTACAAGGATGGTTGCGCGACTCGCTACCGGATGAAGGGCAGCATTGATGCCGACAACATCACGGCGCTTTATGAAGACCGCGACGGCAGAATCTGGATCGGGACGGCGACAGGGGCGTTTCGTTTCGATCAGCCAGTTGCGCCGGGTTGTCGCCGCTCCGCCCGGTTGCGCGCGCTGCCTGCTCCGGCTGGTCTGTTTCGCGGCGGAGTGTGGGCCATTCATCAGGATCAGGCCGGGCAGTTCTGGTTCGGCACAAATTTCGGGCTGGTCAGATACGAGGCTGGCCGCTTTACGCGCTACACCACCGCCGATGGTCTGGCCGGAAATGAAATCAAAGCGATTCTGGAAGATCGCGGCGCGCTGTGGATCGGCACCTGGGGCGGACTCAGCCGCCTGGCTGAAGGGCAGTTCACTTCTTATACCGAACGCGACGGGCTGGCCAGCAATCACATCCGCACGCTGTATCAGGATGCTCAAGGCACGCTCTGGATCGGCACTTATGATGGCGGGCTGAGCCGCTTCAGGGATGGCCGCCTGACCAGTTACACGACGAAAGACGGACTGTTCGACAACGGCGTGTTTCAGATTCTCGAAGACGAAGACGGCTCGTTCTGGATGAGCTGCAACCGGGGCATTTACCGGGTCAGGCGACAGGAACTTAATGATTTTGCCGAAGGCCGCATTCACGCCATTACCACGATTGCTTATGGCAAAGCGGACGGACTGCTGGATGCTGAATGCAACGGCGGTCGCCAGCCTGCGGGCTGGAAGGCGCGTGACGGCAGGCTCTGGTTTTCCACGGCGCGCGGGGCCGCCGTCATTGATCCGTTGCGGCTTGAACTCAATCAGCACCCGCCGCCAGTCGTCATTGAGCAGTGCCGCCTGAACAACAAAACAGTTCCGCCAGGTGAGGTCATCACGATTGCGCCGGAGCAGAATGGCAGCCTCGAAATCCGTTATCAGGGACTGAGTTTTATTCGACCTGCGCAACAGCGTTTCAGGTATCGGCTGACCGGCATAGACCCGGACTGGATTGAAGTCGGCAGCCGCCGCGCCGCTTATTACAGCCATCTGCCGCCGGGCAGTTACACCTTTACTGTGCTGGCCGCCAACAGTGACGGCATCTGGAACACGAGCGGCGCCAGTTTGCGCCTCGAAGTGCTGCCGTCATTCTGGCAGACGTGGTGGTTCAGCGCAGGCATCGTGATTGCCGCTCTGGCTCTGATCTTGCTGGCGTTCGAGCGACGGCAGGCGCGCTTCAGTCGTGAGCAGTCTCTGCGCGACAGCTATGCGCGTCAGTTGATTGACGCGCAGGAGCGTGATCGCCAGCGCCTGGCCGGTGAGTTGCACGACAGCGCCGGGCAGCTTGTCAACCTGATCAGCCATTATGCGCTGGACGGGCTGGCCACTGCCGATGATGACGAACTTGCCACAGAGCATTTTGCCCGCATTGCGGCAGTGGCCGGAGACGCGGCTGCTGAATTGCGCCTGGTAGCTCACAACCTGCGCCCGCCTGAAATTGACCGGTTCGGCCTGACGCGCGCGCTTGACGCATTGATTGACCGCTTCAACCGCCTGTCCGCGATTGAATTCACCCGCGTGCTCGATCAGATTGATTCAGCCTTTGACGATGACGGCAGAGTGCATCTTTACCGCATCGTGCAGGAAAGCCTCAACAACATCATCAGTCATTCACAGGCCACCGAAGCGCTGGTCATCGTCCGGCGCGAAGCCGGAACGGTAAAGATTGAAATCAGCGATAACGGCCAGGGCTGCGATTTGAGCGGTGTTGCCGGAACCGATCCTGGTCTGGGCCTGTCCGGCATCACCGAACGCGCGCGCCTGCTCGGCGGCAAAGCCGAAATTCGCTCGATGCCCGGACAGGGAATAACTGTCACCGTGATCATCACTCAACCGGAGAGAAAGCCATGAATGATCCGATCCGCATCGTTCTTGCCGAAGATCATCCCGTGATGCGCGAAGCTCTGCACAGTCTGCTGATGAGGGAATCATCCATCAGCCTGCTGGCCGAAGCGAAAAACGGCGCTGAAGCTCTGGCGCTGATCGAACGGCATCAACCCGACATCGCCCTGCTCGACATCAGCATGGGCCGCCCCGATGACGGCTTTGAAGTGGCGCGTGAGATGCAGGCGCGCAAGTGGCCCGTCAAAGTGATTTTTATGTCCGGGCAGGACTATTCCGAAGCCCTGCTGCGTGAATTCGTCCATCGCGCGCTGGAACTGAAAGCCGCCGGGTTCGTCCTCAAATCAGGCTCTTCCTCTGAAATCTTGGACGGCCTCAGGGCGGTGGCTGCCGGTCAGCGTTACTTCAGCGGCAGACTGACCCCGTATATGGTTGACCTGCATCATCGCGCGCAGACCCTTGAGCAGCAGTATCCGGCATTGAATGAACTGAGTCGCCAGGAACGCCGCATCCTGCTGCTGCTTGCCGAAGCCCTGACCGCCAGAGAAATCGCCGCCGCGATGACGCTTTCTCACCGGACAGTCGAAAACCATCTGAACCACCTGCGCGGCAAACTCAACCTCAAAGGCCACAATCACCTGCTCAAATTCGCCATCGAACACAAAACGGAACTGCTCATCAGCAGCGAAGCCGATAAGTAAAACTACTCAGCGAAAATGAGTAATTCCCGCCGCAAATCAGAGTGAAAGCGCGCTTGTCTCTTATCCCGCCGGTTCCATAATCGCAGCGTCACACAAATTCCAGAAACAAAGCGTCTGATTGAACAGGGCTGGCAGAAGTCGTCGCCGTGTTCTGTTCAGAGACATCATTTGCTGGATGTCATTCCTGAAATAATTACAGGCTTTCAGATCCGGAGGATGCTATGCGTCGCGGCTTCAGACGGGCAGGTTCGCTGTTGCTTCTGTTGAGCGTAGTGGCTGCCGCCGACAAATTTCCTGAATACCCGGTTCAGCGCGCATCGCAGTATGCGTCCTGTCAGACGCGGAGCGGAATCAGCATCGCCATTGAGCCGGTCAGTGACGGAGATATGCAGAAGAAATACTTCGGGACTAAATTCGAGTCGCAGGGTTTTCTTCCGGTGCTGGTCGTTCTGGAAAACGAAGCGGCAGACAGCGGCCTGCTGCTGCTCAGAGATCAGATCACCTACCACATTGGAGACAGTCAGATCAAAGGCGGCTCTGCCGGTTCTCCTGTCGTCGGGTCAAAGGCCGGTCAGTCAGTAGCGGCTGTGGCCGGTGTGGCAATGGCAACCGGCACAGTGCTGGGAGGCTCGGTTCCGATGATGTTTATCGGGCTGAAGATGATTGCTGCCGCCAGCCAGGTCAAGCAGAACATCCTCGTCAGGGAACTGCGAAGCCAAACCATCAGCCCCGGCAAAACAGGCAGCGGTTTTCTCTATGTGCCAGTCGGAAAGCCAGCCACCGAGCAGCGCAAGGTCGCGCTGAATATCGCACTCACTCTGGCTGATCGCCCTGACGAATTTGTTTTCACTTTTGAACTGGATATTCCTGGTGGCGGCAACAAAAAGTAGGGAGGCATTTTCATGAAAAGCATGCTCTCGTTTGTAGTCGCGGCCTGTTGTCTGGCGACATTTCCACCGCAGGAGTCTGCTCCGGCAAAACAGACCGCAGATGGCCGGTACGCGCTTGAAGCCATCCTGGTCTTAACGCCGGAACAATGTTCAGTCAAAACGAAGAAGGGAAACCTGATGGTCAAAACGGAGAAGTTCGACATGAAAGAACTGTTATGCCCTGCCGCCGAGTCGGCGGTGCAGCAGGTCTTTGAGAAATACACGCGCGTCGAAACTCCGCCGGAAAAGGGAAGTGCGCCAGGCCGACTTATCCTGACGCCGAAACTCGTTGATCTGGAAGCCACCATGACTGCCACCGCTTTTGGCAAACGAAAGATGGTCCTGCTGGTTGAATGGACAGCCACTGATGAAACCGGGAAGGTCTGCTGGGTTCAGACAGTCGAAGGCAATGCCAAAGAAAAGATGGGAAATCTTTTCACCGGCGGCAAACATCAGCGAAAGATGCTTGAGGCGATCCGAAAAGACTTGGCTGACAAGTCAGCCCAAGCGATGAGGCAGTCAGGGGAATTGCAGAAACTTGCGCAGAAGGCCCGCTGAAACAATCCGCATTAACTGAGTTCGCACCAGTATTGCACGGAGGCGCTGATGAAGAACGTGAAGAAAGTATCTTCAGGCTTTTTTGATGGTTCGATAGCAGGCGGCCTTCTCCTGGGAGTCATGCTTGTCTTTATCGGGGCATTTACTTCTTCTGTCAGCCCGGCTGATCCCACTCCGGCGGTATTACTGGCAGCAGGAGTCCTTTTATTGGTTTATGCGGATATCGTGTTTCTGGTTTTACTTTATAAAGCGTGGGGCTGCATTCAGGACGGGGTCACGCGAACCAAGCCTGGACAGGCAATTGGTTTTCTGTTCATCCCGATTTTTAACTGGTACTGGGTGTTCCGGGCAATTCCCGGATTTGCCGATGAATACAACTCGTATCTTGAGCGCACCAACCTCCCTGTCAGACGGCTGACGAAAGGGGCCTTTCAGGCACTGGCGGTTCTCTCGGTGCTGACGCTTATCCCGATCATTGGGGCAATCGCCGCACTGGCGGCTTTGTTCGTGGTATGTGGTGTGGCCGATAAGCTTTGCCTGGCTGTTAACGCACTGGCTGAAGCAACTCCGAATTTTGTGAGCGGTGCATCCGGAAGATAGTCGGATCAGGTATCTGATCAGGAGATTACAAGATGCTGGCAATACTGTTTGCTGCAATCTGGTTTGGCTATCGGGCGAGCCGGGCGGGCAGGAATGCGACAGGCTGGGCCTTTATCGGTGTGCTGGTTTTTATAGTCCTCAAGATCCTGCTGACTGTGGCCGCTATGAGTACCAGTATCCACTCGGAGGAAGAAGCAATTACCCTTAGCGTGATCTTAACCATTTTCATGTTTGGAGGGATATTCATATTCGGACTTCTGATTCAGCCGAAGCAGGGAGCCACAGAAAATGTCCCGCGAGCGAATATCCCGCAAGAGCCGGAAATAAATAACAGCCAGAGTCAGTTTCAGAGCGAAGGCGGCCAGGGCAGCGATTTGCTGAAATCTGCGCCTGACAATTGAAGCAGGCTGTCAATTATCGGTCGTGACTCAGAATGGATGTGGGGAGTGTCCGACAGGCTGGTGAGCTTGTCGCGGTTCCCATCGGGCGCGCCCCTGCAAAGCAACGACAAGTTCACCAGCCTGTCGGAGAACAAGGCTCAATCACTGCCTGATTATCAGCAGGATTGCATCAGGCAGGTGGTGAGCGGAGATCGGACTTCACCAAAGGTGAAATGCGTCAGGAAAAATGAGGGTGACCTTGAGAGACAAGAACCTGAGGAAACCGACGAAACCAGGGTGGTTGAAGGCTGGAACAGCAGTTATCCTGCTCGCTTTGGTGATCGCTCTGATCTTTAGTGCCGCATTGCCGGGGCAGGCGCATCTGGCGCTGACTGCGTCAGCGCATTTCGGGTTGGTTGCCGGGCTGCAGCAAACACCTGTTGTGACTGTTTCAGCCGCGAGCTATGAAGGTGCCGCCATTGCTCCTGATTCGATTGTGGCAGCTTTCGGCACGCAACTCGCCACGCAGACCAGCGTGGCCACTGCTCTCCCGCTGCCGACCGAACTTGGTGGCACGACGGTTGAAGTCAATGGACGGCGAGCAGGTTTGTTTTTCGTCAGCCCGTTCCAGGTCAATTACCTTGTCCCGGCAGAGACTGAGACTGGTAACGCGAATGTAGTCGTGCGGTCCGGTAATGGAACGATCTCGAACGGCACGCTTCAGGTGCGCGATGTGGCACCGGCCATTTTTACCGCCAACAGCGATGGCCAGGGCGTGCCAGCCGCTTTTCTTTTGCGCGTCAGGGATACCAGTCAGCAGGCTGAAGAGGTGGCTCAGTGTGTCGGCTCGCCCAGGGTTTGTACGGCCAGAGCATTTGATCTCGGCCCTGAAAGCGAGCGCGTCTTCCTGATACTTTTCCTCTCCGGCATCCGTCGCGCGCCTGATCCCAATGGCGACGGCAATCTCAATGAAAATGTTCATGTGGTCATTGGCGGAAACGAAATCATTCCCGCTTATGCCGGCCCGCAGGGGACTTTTGTCGGCCTCAATCAGATCAACGTCGAAATTCCGCGCAGCCTGATCGGACGCGGGCGGGTGAATGTTTCAGTGGCTGGCGATGGATTCATCGCCTCAAATCCGGCGGAGATTGAGATTGGGGCGCGTCCAGGCTCTGCGCCGCCAGTGATCAGCGGCTTCGGCCCGGCTCCGACGCTGGCCGGTCAGATGCTGACACTGAACGGCGCTGGCCTGCTGGCCAGTCCGGCAGAGTTGCTGGTGCGCGTGGCTGGCGTCGAAAGCCGGATACTCTCGGTGTCGGCTTCGCAGCTTTCAGTCCAAGTGCCGTTTGGCGCCCGCAGCGGTTTGCTCAGCGTGCGGACACCGAATGGCGAAGGCGCCAGTACTGACCCGCTCGCGGTGCGGACTTCGGTCAGCGGTGTGATTGAAAACACTGATCGTCAGCCGGTGAGCGGCGTGAACGTGAAAGTGTCCGGGACCAGCATCACGGCGCGCACCGGAGCCGAAGGTACTTTTATCCTGCCCGATGTTGCTCCCGGCCCGGCGGTGGTCGAAGTGGACGGGACGACGATTCCCGTTTCTCCGCCCTTCCCAAAGGTAATACTCAAGACCATTGTACGCGCAGATCAGGACAATCAGTTCACACGCCCGATCTCGCTGCAACAAAACACCGGCGCGACGATTCCCGTTGGCGGAAACTCACTGACCGAAACAGTGGCCCGCGTCCCGGTTCCGGCAGAGGCAAGTGCTCCTGCGGACAGAATTCAGTCGGGCAATGTCAGTTTTGAAGTTCCCGCGAATACCACAGTCCGCTTCCCGGATGGCACAACGAGGGGCATTCTCACACTCACGCTGGTCGCCAACAGCCGAACGCCGGTGAATCTGCCGCCCGGCATCTTCAGTTCGGTGATCGCGCAGATTTCGCCCTTCGGAGCGGCGCTGAATCCAGGCGGCAAATTGACCTTTCCGAATCCTGATAGCTATCCCGCCGGGTCGCAACTGACACTTTTCCGTCTTGACCAGACGGCCAGCAGTTCGACACTGGGCAGCTTTATCGAAGCGGGAACAGCGACTGTGACAGCAGACGGCCAGCGGATTGAAACAGCCGCTGACGCTGTGAAGGAAACCAGTTATTACTTTGTGGCGCAGGCGCAGGCGACGACAACAGTAACAGGGCGCGTCACAGACGCAGATGGCAGAACTCCGGTGCGTCTGGCCGTAGTGCGCGTGCGCGGCCAGGAAACCTTCACGGATGGGGATGGCGGCTTCGTGCTGCGCAACATTCCAGTCAGGGCAGCGAACGACAAGCTGACAGTCGAAGCGAGTTATGTACGTCCAAGCGAACGAGTTGATCGCGTACAACGCGACGGCGTCGTGGTGGTGGTCGGCGGAGTTACTGTCGTCACGCCTGATCTGGCGCTGCCGGGAGAGTCAGCCAATCGTCAGCCGGTGATCATCGCGCCACTGGATCTGACCGTCAGCGCAGGTGACACATTTGATTTCACCTTCACTGCCTCTGATCCTGATGGCCAGACTGTTCAGGTTGAAGTGACAAAACCGGATTTCGCCTCGTCCCCGGTCAGGGGCAGCAACGATTCATACACGATGCGTTTGTCGCCGCGCGTCGGACTCACCGGTAACTTTGAGATTGTCATTACGTCCCGGGACGATCAGACAATAACCACGCATAAAGTCTCAGTGAGGGTCAGCCCGGCCTTACTTTCCTGCGGCTCGCTGCGGGCTGGCGCCATTTCTGCAGCCGCCCAGGTGGATCAGCTTACTTTCAGCGGACAGGCCAGTGAGCGGGTGACGCTGACGCTGACGGCCAGCGGCTTTCCGCTGGGAGCAACGGCCACTGCGACAATCATTTCTCCAACAGCACCGCCAGTCAGCTTCAATGCCAACAGCCAGCAGCAGTTGACCTTGTCAGAGAGCGGCGTCTACGTGATCCAGATCCGCGCCAGCAACCTCGTGAGTACAGGTTCCTACAGCATTGGTCAGGAATGTCTGCTGCCCACCAGTCCGGTGGATGCAACTCTGACGTGCGGTGCCTTGTTGCCAGATCGCCCAATCAATGCAGCAGGTCAGGTGGATCAGCTTACTTTCAGCGGACAGGCCAATGATCAGGTGACGCTGACGCTGACGGCCAGCGGTTTCCCGCTGGGAGCGACAGCGACTGCCAGAGTCTTTTCGCCGACAGCAACTCTCTTGATCAGTTTCAATGCCAACAGCCAGCAGCAATTGACCCTGCCGACAACAGGTACATATATCATCCAGGTTCAAGCCAGTAATCTGGTCAGTACTGGCTCTTATAATCTGGGCCGGGAATGCCTGCTGCCTGCCAGTCCGGTGGATGCGACTCTGACTTGTGGCGCTTTGTTGTCAGATCGCCCCATCAATGCTTCAGCTCAAGTGGATCAGATCACTTTCAGCGGACAGGCCAATGAACGGAAGACACTGACATTGACAGCCAGCGGTTTTCCGCTGGGCGCGACAGCTACGGCGACGGTCTTTTCGCCGACAGCGAAAACAGTGATCAGTTTCAATGCCAACAGCCAGCAGCAGTTGACCTTGTCAGAGAGTGGCGTCTACGTGATCCAGATCCGCGCCAGCAACCTTGTGAGTACAGGTTCCTACAGTATCGGTCAGGAATGTCTGCTGCCCATCAGTCCGGTGGATGCAACTCTGGCTTGCGGAACTTTGTTATCGGATCGCCCCATTAACGCAGCGGGTCAGGTGGATCAGGTCACCTTCAGCGGGCAGGCCAATGAGCGAAAGGTGGTGACGCTGACGGCGAGCGGCTTTCCGCTGGGGGCGACAGCTACCGCCACGATCTTTCCGCCGACGGCCTCGCCGATCACCTTCAATGCCAACAACCAGCAGCCGCTGACCCTGCCGGAGGGAGGAACCTACGTGATTCAGATCCGCGCCAGCAACTTCGTGAGTACAGGCACCTACAGTATCGGGTTGCAGTGTCTGCCTTAGCTCCTGGTAAAATGAATGAGCATCAGCCACCGAGTCAGGCGATGATTTTCTTTGCCACGACTCCGGCCACATCCGTCAGTCTGAAATCGCGCCCGCTGTAACGATAGGTCAGGCGTTCGTGATCGAGGCCGAGCAGGTGCAGCACCGTCGCGTGAAAATCGTGAAGGTGCATGCGGTCTTCGACGGCGTGGTAGCCGATGTCATCAGTTGCGCCATAAATAAAACCGGCCTTCACCCCACCGCCCGCCATCCAGATTGAATAGCCATAGGGATTATGATCGCGCCCGTCGCCTGCTTCTGAAACGGGCGTGCGGCCAAATTCGCCAGCCCAGATCACCAGCGTGTCCTTGAGCAGACCGCGTGCCTTCAGGTCTTTGAGCAGGCCCGCAATCGGCTGGTCAACTTCGCGGGCGTTCTTTGTGTGCAGGTTGTAAAGCTCACTGTGCTGATCCCATTTGTAACTGTGCGTGCATTGAATGTAGCGCACGCCGCGTTCGGCCAGTCGTCGCGCCAGCAGGCACTGCCAGCCGAAATCCTGCGTGAGCGGATTATCCAGACCGTACAGTTTCTTCGTCGCTTCAGATTCCTTTTCGACCTGAAAGGCTTCGGGCGCCTGCGCCTGCATCTTGAACGCGAGTTCAAAGGCCTGAATGCGGGCTTCAAGCTGCGGATCGTTCTGGCGCAACGCTTCGTGGCGGCGGTTGATGTTTTGCAGCAGGTCGAGTTCGTAACGCTGTTCGTCGGGCGAGAGATGTTTGCTCAGCAGGTATTCAATCGGCTCGTCTTTGACGTCATCAACTTTCAGGCCTGAATTGCCGATGGCTGTGCCCTGATAAGCGCCGGGCAGAAAGGCTGAACTCCAGTTCTTCGCGCCACCGTGCGAAAGCGCGGGCTTGATCGTGATGAAGCCGGGCAGGTTCTGATTTTCAGTGCCGAGGCCGTACACAACCCACGAACCCATGCTCGGTCGAGTGAAGGTCGAAGTGCCGGTGAAGGTTTGCAGCAGTGCCGCGCCGTGATCCACGCCTTCGCCAACCATCGAACGAATCACGCACATTTCATCAACGCATTCGCGGACGTGCGGGAACAGATCGCTGACCGGCGTGCCGCACGTGCCGCCGGGTTTGAAATCCCACAGCGGTTTCATCAGCGGGCCGACCGGGCCGTCAGCAAACGCCAGCGGGCGCTTGATCGGCAGCGGCTTGCCGTGATCGCGGATGAGCCGTTCCTTCGGGTCGAAAGTGTCAATGCTCGAAGGGCCGCCGTGCATAAACAGAAAGATGACGCGCTTCGCTCTGGGTTCAAAGTGTGGGGCGCGCGGCGCGAGCGGGTTGCTTTGTGGCGCGGCGAAGGCATTCATTTCATCAGCGAGCAGCGCCGACAAACCGAGCGAACCAAACCCAAGCCCGGCAGCCCGCAGCCAGGCGCGGCGTGACACGGGCCTTTCGATTCGCTGATAAGAGGACTGAAGCAGTTCTTTCGCGGCTTTATTCATAAACAATGTGGTGATGGAGCGAGGTGAAAGGGAAGAGAGATGACGGAATAAACGGAAATAACGGAACAGACGGAAAAGTGCAGACCAGAGTCAAAATCCTTTTCCGTTCCTTCCGTTATTTTCGTTTGTTCCGTCATCTCTCTTCCTGTTCTTTTCACGCCTGTTGTCACGTTCACAATCCGAACTGTCGCAGGTGATGATCGGCGTGCAGCCAGCCCCAGCGCATCCAGTCGCGGTCGGGCATCAGTCCGAAAATCGGGTGCGGATGCCATTCAAAATCACGGTTCGGCTGCGTGAAGCGAATGATGGTTTTTTCAAGCTCCTGCCGGTCGCGCTCAAATTCAGCCGGGGGCGTGCCGCCTGCTTCCTGATCAACTTCGGGTCTGGTTTTGACGCCTTTGGGCCAGGGCAGCGGAAGCCACAGCGCGAACCATTTCATCAGCGTGCGCTGCAACGGCCCTGTCGCCAGGCTGACTTTCTTGCCGCCCATACAGACCAGGTATGAATCGTTGAGATGGCAGATCATCTGATGCGCATTCATTTTGCCCCACTGCCGCCGACTGTCGGGCCGCACGCGGCGCACTCGTTCGATGATCTCTTTCGTGTCATCGGAGTTCTGAAAGCTTTTCATCTTCAGTCAACGTAAATGAAATCGTTCGAGGCCATCAGCACGCGGCAGAAACTCTGCCATGCTTTCTGCGCGGACTGCTCGCCGGGAAACTTTTGCGTGAAGCCTGCGAGGTACTTCAGCGCCTGTTCGATTTCGGCTTTGTCCGCGTGACGATTGAGCACGCGCAGGTATGCGCTTTCGATGCGCGCGGCGTCGGTCAGTGATTTGTTCTCAAGCAATGCTTTCGTCAGGTCGGCTGAACGCTCGGTCAGAAATTCGCTGTTGAGCCAGAAGAGCGCCTGCGTGGCGACGTTCGTAAGCTGCCGTTTGCCTGATTCTGAAGTCGCGTCACCGAAATCAAACAGATTAAGCAGCGTCGGCAGGTTGGCGCGGCGCAGCGGCAGGTAGACCGTGCGGCGTTTGAGCTTTTCAGGATTGAGGCTCAGACGGCCCTGATTGTTTTCGCCATCGGTGCCGCGCCCTTTTTGCAGCGTGCCGCCCATCGTGAAATCAATCGTGCCGTCAATGACGAGCAGCCCGTCACGCAGTTCTTCGACCGACAGGCGACGACGATTGAAGCGCGTGAGCAGGCGGTTGTCAGCATCGGCATCGGGCGCAAGCTGCGGGTTGATGGATGACATCTGATACGCGCTTGAAAGCATGATCATCCGGTGCAGGGCTTTGACCGACCAGCCGTTTTTGATGAATTGCTGCGCCAGAAAATCGAGCAGTTCAGGATGCGTCGGGCGTTCGCCCATTTTGCCGAAGTTGTCGGGCGTGCGCACGATGCCTTCGCCAAAATGCCATTGCCAGATGCGATTGACCATCACGCGGCTGGTGAGCGGATGCGCGGGCTGCGTGAGCCATTCGGCCAGTTGCAGGCGACCGCTGCCATTAAAGGTCGGCTTGTTGTCAAAACGGGCCAGAATCGCAGGGAATGATTTCGGCGCGTCTTCGCCGGGGTTGTTGTAATCGCCGCGAATGAAGACCGGCTGCGCCACAATTTCGCCGTCCTCAATCGCGCAGGCGAGGTCAGGTTCAGGCGGCGCGTTCTTCTTCAACTGCTCCAGTTCCTGCTGAAGCCTGGTGATCTGCTGCCACTGCTCGTTTGAGAAACGCGCCTGATCCTTTGCTGAAAGCGAGAGCGGGCCGTTCTGATTGAAATAAACCTCGGCAAAGAAGCGATCAATGCCTTCCTCAAAGCCGGGCTTGTCGGGCAGTTTTGCGCCGTCAGTGCTGAGGGCTTTGCGGTATTCAGCGCGCCACTTGCTGATGGTTTCGTGCCATTCATTCAGGCGCTTCTGAAAGCGTTCCTGATAACCCCTCGCCGTTTCGTTCAGTTTGTCAGCCGGGGCGTTGCGCCATTCGAGCAGGTGCTGCGGTGTCAGGTCGCCGGGTTTGAGATATTCGACCCATTTTTTCAGCAGCTCTTCCAAGAGCTTCATCTGCTGCGCAACTTCAGCGGTTGATTTGCCGCCCTGATAAACGCGATGCGCGGCCAGCATGTAATCGGCCAGGCGCGCGGCGTGCTGATCGGCGGCAGGTTCCTTCACGGCGCTGACGATTTCATCAATCGCCAGGCTCGCGCGTTTCTGTTTCGCCAGGTGCGCGGTTTTCAGCGCCTGGTAACGATCCCATTCATTTTTTGGCACGAGCGGTTTTTCAAGCACGACCGAAACGTGCGAATCGGGATTGGTGAAGCTGCGCGTGCTGGCAAAGATGCCGAGCATCGAATAGTAATCGCGCGTCAGCAGCGGATCGAATTTGTGATTGTGGCAGCGGGCGCAACTGAGCGTCAGGCCCATCAAAGCCTTCGATGTGACATCCACCTGTTCGTCGTAAACGTCATAGAGCATCTTCTTCTTGTCCTGCTGCGCGACCGCTTTGGGGCCGAGCGCGAGAAAGCCCGTCGCAATGATGCCGCGCCGATTGACGCCCGATTCATCAGGCGCAGGCAGCAGGTCACCGGCAATCTGTTCACGCACAAACTGATCGTAAGGCAGATCGCGGTTGAATGATTCGATGACGTAATCGCGGTATTTCCAGGCGTGCGGGTAACGATGATCTTCATCGTTGCCGGTCGAATCGGCGTAACGCGCCACGTCAAGCCAGTGGCGGCCCCATTTCTCGCCGTAACGCGGGCTGGCCAGCAGTCGTTCGACCACTTTGCCGAAAGCGTCGGGCGAACGATCAGCCAGAAAATCTCTGATCTCGGTTTCAGTCGGCGGCAGTCCGGTCAGATCAAATGTGGCGCGGCGCAGCAGCGTCAGTTTGTCGGCGGGCGGCGCGGGCGTCAGATTTTTTTCTTCGAGCTTTTGCAGGATGAAGGCATCAATCGGCGATTTCACCCACGCCTGATTTTTCACGCGCGGCACTGCCGGATTCTGCATCGGCTGAAAAGCCCAGAAAGCCTTTTCAGTTTCGGTGAATTCTCTGACGGTGGTTTTGCTTTTCGGTTTTGCCTCGCTGACAGCTTCGGCCTGCACGGGCCATGGCGCGCCCATTTTTACCCACGCCGTCAGCACGGCAATCTCTTCGTCCTTCAGGCGGCCTTTGGGCGGCATCTTCAGCGTTTCCTGGTAACTGATGGCTTTGAGCAGACGGCTTTCGTCAGGATTGCCCTGATTGATGACCGGGCCGCTTTCGCCGCCGCGTCTGAACCCTGCGGCTGAAGTCAGGTCGAGTCCGGCGACGCCCGATCTGGCGTTGTGACAGCTCTGACAATTGCGAACGAGGATGGGCCGCACCTGTTTCTCAAAAAACTCAGCCTGCTCGCTGCTTTGAGCAGGGACGCCGGACAGTCTGGCGCTGGCAGAGAACTGCGCGCACACGACCATCAGCATCAGCGCCACAGGGATGACGACTTTAAGCCGCGAAGGCAGCGGGCGAAAGGAAGCATTCTTCATTTCAGTCTCAGGTTGTGAATCCGTCCGGTCTGACCGGAGTCAGGAATTGCTGTGAAGGCGTCTGCCAGACTGTATTTGGTTTGACCACTGCAGGCTAACAATCCATCAATCAGTTGTCAATTTTTGCTTGCGCGAACGTCACAGAAGGGAGTTGGCTGGTGAAATCGGGAGCCGCTTTCAACTCCGTCAGGAGCGGCCTGTTGATAGAAATCAGCTCTGCGTAATTCCCGCAGCTCCGTCAGGAGCGGTCTGTGTTCTGCCGCTCCTGACGGAGCTGGTCGGTTATTGCTCACGCGAGCTGTCAACAGGTCGCTCCTGACGGAGCTGTGGTTTTCCATCTCATACACGCGCCTGGAATCCCGGCTGGCGAGCCTGTCAACGAATAATGACGGCTGGTTTTTAATTTTGGCAGGCGTCAGGAAACAGAGATCAGGAATCAGGAACAGTAATTCCGGTTTCGCTTAAGTTCGTGTCGGCATAGTCGTTAAGTGCGTTAGGTTTTTATTTAAGTCTCTTTCGGTGCGCTTTTAAGACTTCAGGGGACGGAACTGCGTAAGGTGCGCTCATCAGACGAGCCGCAGCACACCGCCAGGTTGCGGCTTCATCGGGAATGCACCGGACGTGGAGGAGACTGTATGCAGAACGAACGCGACGACAATGCCAGAATGGAAGAGTTTGAAGCTGTGGCCATGCCGCATATGAAAGACCTGTTTCGGACGGCAGTCGCCCTGCTGCGTAATCGCACCGAAGCCGAAGACGTGGCGCAGGAAGTGTACCTGCAGGCCTGGAAATCATTTCACCGCTTCACGCCTGGCACGAATTGCCGCGCGTGGCTCTTTCAGATTCTCTTTCACGTCGTTTCACATCATCGCCGCAAATGGTTCCGCTGGAGCGCCATGAGTGATGATCTTGAGGTCGTCGAAAACACCGTCGCGTATGAGCCGCCGGTCGTGCAGGAACAGATCAGCGATGAGCAGGTGATTGCCGCGTTCAGAAAGCTGCCGCAGCAGTTTGCTGAAGTCGTCGTGCTGGCCGACGTGCATGACTTTTCTTATCGTGAAATTCAGGAAACGCTCGGCATTCCAATCGGCACGGTGATGTCGCGGCTCAATCGCGGTCGCAGGCTGTTGCGCGTTGAACTCGCAGAAATGGCCAGGTCGGCTGGTGTGCGCGCCGCTTCGCAGGCGGCGTAAACGGAGGGTGAATGATGAACAGGCTGAAACTCGTGCTGATTATGCTGGTGACAGTGCTGCTGACTGCGGCAACGGTGGCATTGCGCCGTCAACATTCGCAGGCAATGGCCGGCATCATTGCCATTGGTCGTTTTCATCAGGTCGCGCACAAGGGCAGCGGCACGGCGATTCTTTACCGGACGGCTGACGGGCAGCGCATGCTGGCGCTTGATGACCTGGTTACGGGGGCGGGACAGCAGTTGATGGTGGGCCTGATTGCCGCGCCTGATGCTTATGAAAATGAAGCGGTCGAACGCGCAGCCTTTGTGCCGCTCGGTGAGTGGCGGCCTGGTCAGGCCAGACTGATTTATCAGGTGCCCGCCGAAGTTGACCTTGCCAGGTATCGCGCCGTCACAATCTGGAACCGTCAGTATCACGTCAATTTCACCACTGCGCCGCTGCGTCAGCCATAGAGCAGCGTTTGTAAAGCGCCACCATCAATGTCGGCATCCGGTAAGCCAGGTCACCCGGCACACATTAAATTGTGCCGGGGCCTGACGGGCTTGTGTTATGGTGCGCGCCTGCTGGTTTTCGGCCCCCGCCAACATTTATCCATAACCTTTCTTCATTTCGTTAAGGAGGAAATACCAGATGATCGGGAGTCAGAGTCCGTCCGGCGGCGCTTCTGCCAGCCAGACGGGGTTGCAGTTTGCGCCGAGTGAACTGATTTATCTGCACGGCGAAAAGTATGCTCAGCCTGCCGGAATGCTTACCGCCAAAGTGAAGCTGCTGCATCAGGAGGCCAAAGTCTCCGCGCCGGAACTGGGCCAGGCAATTCTGGCCGCCACGCTGCTTGCCTGCGAACATTCCGGCGGCATTCGTTTGCGCGTGGGCACACAAAAAGCTCTGTTCGGTTTGCGCACCGTGACGGTGCTGTTTGCCGATCCGGGCCAGCCGTCGTTTCGCTTTCCTGACCACAGCCTCGAAGCGCAGGTCTGTGCGCTGGTTTCAAAAGGCCCGGTTAAAGTCAGCGATCTGATTTATACGCTGTTGCAGGAAGACAGCACCGAACCCTGGCAGGATGTGGCTGAACTGGTCAAAGGCAGCCTGAATGCGCGCGGGTGGCTGGAATCAGAAACGGTCACGCGCCTGAAAATTTTCAAGACCGTCAACTGCCGCCTGCCCGAACGCACGGCGCAACTGGCCGCCGCGCAACCGCTCGACTGGATCAATCACCTGCTCAACAGCGCAACGCAGCAGCGGCCCGATGTGTGGAAGCTGCTTGTCAGCGAAATCACCTCAGGCCGAAACAGCCGCCAGAAAAGTTCGGATTCGGGCGATTACGGCTCGTCCGATTAATCAGGCTGAAATTCTGAATCACCCCGGATAAGGATCAGGCCGGATGTGTTGTTGACTGATGACAGCACATCCGGCCTGTTTGTCTGAGTGGCCTGATAATTGTTGAGGCTTACTTGTGACTGATGATGACGTGCTGCGGCGACATCGGCACCTGATGGATTTCGCTGCGCGCAAATCCGGCGCGGCGGAACATCTCACCATATTCCGCGAAGGTGTACGCATCTCCGGCGGCGGTTGTGGCCAGCATCGTCAGGCTGAAGGTCGCTTCCATTGGCGGCGTGACGCGATCATCGTTCGGCACGAATTCCAGCGTAACGGCGCGGCCACCGGGTTTGAGCGCCGCCTGCACCCTGCGCAGCAGCGTTTCGCAGGTCGGCTGATCGAAGTGATGCAGAAAGTTCGTCAGCAGCACCACGTCATAACCGGTGCCGTAATCAACCTCGAACGCGCTGCCCGGCAGCAGGTGATAACGATCAATGACGCCTGCGGCCCGGGCATTTTCGAGCGCGACGTTCAGCACGTTCTGCCAGTCAAGCGCCGTCACCTGCGCCTGCGGATTGCGCCGCGCCAGCGTCACGCCGAAGATGCCGTGACCGGCGGCAATGTCGAGCACCTTCCAGCTTTCACCTTTTTCAGCTTCAAGCAGCGTGGCAATGCCTTCGGCTGCCGGAGCCATCATCGGCATCATCGCCCGCGCAAATTCAACCCACATCGGATGCTCAGGATCCATCGAACCTGCGCCGCCAAGCAGCGTCGTGCCGCGCCGGACGGTTTCAGCCACATTCTGAAAAGCATCCATCAGCGATGGTGAATTCAGAAATCGCGCCACGCTGCCAATGTAAGCCGGTGAATGACGGTTAAGAAAAATGGCGCTGTTCTGCGTCAGCGCGTAAGTCTGTCCGGTTTTATTCAGAAATCCGATGATCGTCAGGTAATCACAGAGAATGCGCGTGCCGCGTTCCGAAGCCTGACAGCGCGCGGCAATCGCCTGCACGGTGCTTGCGCCTTCAGCGATGGCAGTAAACAGATCAAGTTCAATCGCGCCGCGCAGCGCGGCAGTGCGCTGAAAGGCCGTCAGCGTTTCAAAAACCTGTTCGGGAGAAGGCGCAGCCGTCATCGCTGCGCCTGTGGCTGGCATAACTGAATGTTCCATAATTTCTCCTGTCAAAGTTGCAGACAAGCTGTCAGCTTGTCGAATGTGGTGCTTCACATCTGCATCGTTGCCCCACAAGACGGCAACGATGCAGACGATTCAGTAATGGTGATGGCAACACCTTTCCGGTACAAAACTGATACGCAAACTGACCTGAAATGGATGCAGATTAGTGCCGCCCCGGTTCAGTGGATTTGATTCACCACAAAAAGCGCAGGCGGCACAAAAGTGCTGTGCCGCGTCGTCCGGTCTGTTCCCTGCGGAGTGAAAGTTTCAGGTGCGGCCTGCCAATAAAAAAGGGCAGCGAATCAGATCGCTGCCCGTCGGACTGTCCTGTTTCGCGTGATCAGTTGTCTTTGCGGCGCTGGCACCTGATTCTGAACCCCAGGCTGAACAGGCCGGTTGTCAGCAGCAGCACTGTTGCCGGTTCGGGGACGGCGGTCTGCTGCTGAATGGTGACCACTGATGCGCCGCTGCCTGTGGGAAAGGTCAGCGACGTGATCGTGCCGCCCGGATTGAGCAGCAGCGTCAGCAGCGTGCCGTTCGGATCGAGCGTCAGCAGCGGCGTCGTCTGATTGGGGCCGAACAGCGAAAGCGCAAACGCGCTGCCGATGTTGCCGCCGGGATTGTTGAGCGCGTTGCCTGACAGCGTCAGCGTAAAGCTGAAACTGTTGCCGAGGGTAAAGCCCTGGAACAGATCGTTGAGCTGCGAACTGTTGTTGATGGTCACTGTGCCAGGCAGCGTGCCCGCAGCGCCGCCCGTCAGGTCAGCGGTGCCTGCGAGCGTGCCGCCTGCAAAAGTAAATCCGGTGATGGTGGCGGTGGCCGTCGGCGCACCAGCGCCGCCCGGATTGAACTGAAAGTTGATAAAGCCGTTCGTTCCACTCAGCGCGCTGGTGTTGACTGAAACAGTAAAGGTGACGGGATCGGCCTGGGTGACGCTGGCCGCAAAGAGCAGCAGGGCGCAGGCGATGATGAACTGCGGAAAGCTGCCGGGTGAGAAGCTGGGCGCTTTCATCGAACTCTCCTTTCTGGCGGCCTCCTGATCCGACCTGGTGAGAGCCTGGTCTGACTTTCCCGATTGTCGGCGAGGGGCGGGGGCAGGTTTTCGATTGGCACGAACAGATTACTATTATGCAGTTGCGGTGTGAAGCTGATCAGAATATTTCCCGGATTGCTGAAGATCACCGGCACCACCACCGACTGTCCCGGCGCAATCGCAGTCACATTTGACAGCGTAATAAATGGCGTGCTGCAACGCAGGCTGGTGGCATTGACCAGTCCGACGCTGCCATTCAGGCCGGTCAGTTCCAGCCGCAGCGGGCCGGTGATCGGCTGACTGCTGATGCTGGTGATGGTGACTGTGCCGTTGAAGGTGCGATGCGCCCGGTCATAAATCAGACCTGACAGCAGAAAGCTGACCTGTGCGGTCACATCGCTGAGTCCGACATTGACTGTCAGCGCAGCCGTGCTGCTCAGCCCGCCGCCATCAGTGACTCTCAGCACTACCTGATTTGCGCCGGTGGCCGTGCTGCATTCGGCAGCCACACTGGCTGTAATCGTGCCGTTGTTGTTGGTGATGCCTGAAACGATGATGCCAGCCGGAGCCGACGCGACGCTGACGGTCAGATTGCCCGCCGGTGTTTCGGTGTCGCTGACGGTGGCAATGGTGACGGTCTGGCCTGCGCTGCCGGGCTGGCGCGTCAGTGGCGCTGCCGCCGTGATGACGGGCGCATCGTTGGCCGGAGCGTTGCTGAGCAGCACTCTGACCGCGCTCGCCGCGCTGTCGGTCACGATCAGATCAGTCCGGCCATCGTGATTGAAATCGCCCACATTCAGCCCGCCTTTGACGTTGAGCCTGACTTCCTGGCTGAAGACTCTGTTTTCATCGCCTGAGCGAATCGTCACGCCGTCACTGGTGACAAAAGCCAGATCGGCCCGGCCATCGGCGTTGAAATCTCCGACTCTGAAAACAGCAGGCAGCGCGCCCGCCAGCGACCCGGCCAGCAGCAGACCGCTTTGCCGGTTGCTCAGGTAAAGGAAATGTTCAGCGCCGCTGTCAGGCGAAGTCGTCACCACGTCGCTCAGCCCGTCCTGATTGAAATCACCGACGATCAGCGCATCCAGGTCATAAGTGCCCGAACTGATCTCCTGGCTGTGATCAAACTGACCATTGGCATTGCCGAGAAAGATCGAAACCTGAAAGTTGCGCGTCACAAGCTGACCGTTGCTGTACTGTGAGCGGTCGGTGATGGCTGCAAAATCGGGCCTGCCGTCGCCGTTGAAATCACCGAACTTTCCGGCCTGTGCTGACAGGCCGTTGCCGGTTTCAAGCAATGTCGTGACCGGATCGCTGAACGTGCCGTCAGCGCGGCTCAACTGAACGCTGATGCTGCCGGTCATCGTTGCCGCGTCAAAGTTGAATTTCACCAGATCGGCCAGCCCGTCCTGATTGAAATCACCCGCATAATCACGACCTTCAGCCGTGACGAACTGCGGCGCATTGAAACTGCCGTCACCCCTGCCGATCAGAACGATGATGTTGTTGCCGCTCGTAATCAGCAGATCAGGCTTGCCATCGCCGTTGAAATCCCGCGCCTCAAAAACAGGCGTCAGAGTGTTGGCATCGGCCTGAATGTTTCCGGCTTCAACCGGAGCGTTGAGCGATCCTGCGCCTGATTTGATGGGCGCGCCAACCGATCCGTTGTTGTTGCCGGGCAGCACCGAAACTGCGCCGGTCTGAACTGAATCGAGCGTCGCCACGTCGGTAATGCCGTCCTGCGTGAAATCAGCAGCGGTCGTGGTGTCAACGCTCGTGCCTGAAACCTGACTGCTGACGGCTGAAAAGGAAGGATCGGCAATGGGCGGCGTCTGTCCGACCGCGAGCGCAAAGCTGCGCGAAACGGTTGCGCCGCAATTATCAGTGGCTGTGACCGTGACCGTGAAATTACCTGTCGGCGTGGCATTCGAGATGCTGACTGCGCCGCTGCCCTGGCTGACGCTGAGTGTGCCGCCAAAGCCCGGAGCCGCGGCACTGATGCCCGTGATCACGCCGTTATCAACTGGCGGTGCGCCCGGCAGAATTACGGCTGACGCGCCCGCCGCCAGGCTGACCGCGCTGTAACCGCCGAGTGTCGGTGCGGGATTTGGTGAATACCTGACCGCCACCTGTGCGACTGTGGTTGCGCCGTCGCCGTCCTGCACGGTCAGTTGAATGCCCGGCCCCGGACTGGTCGTGACAGGCGCATCACAGGCGGCTCTGACCTCGACGCTGATTGCGCCATTGTTGTTGATGACCCGGCTCACAAGCAGGCCGGGCGAAAGTGATGAGGCCGAAACCATCAGATTACCTGCCGCTGTTTCCTGATCTGAGACAGTCGCCACCGGCACAAATGCCGCGCTGCCCTGGGCAATGGTCGGAGTCGAGGCCAGCACTGACGGCGGAGTGTTGGCTTTGACGAGCAGGAGTTGCGCTTTGATCGGAACATTCAGATTGCCGGTTACGCTGGTCGGCGCCTGATTGAGAAAAGTCGTCGGTTCGATGGTCAGCTTCAACTGTTCGCCGCTGCCTGTCATAAAAGTGTGACTGAGCGGGCTGAGCCACTGTATTTCTGCGGCTGCGCTGCTGGCGGCAATACGCCCGGTCAGCACGCCGGAAAAGGTCTGGGCCGTCGTGCCTGACGGCGAAGTGAAATTCACCGTGACGGCAAACCGCGCGCCGCCGAAATTCGGCGCCTGCGTGAGCGGCAGGTTTGAATTTGAAGTCACGAGCAGTTCGCCAAGCTGCACATCGGTGCTGTCGTCCGGGTTGAGCGTCACATTGATCTGGCTGGCCAGGCTGCTGAAGCGGATCGTTGACGTGCTGCTGTCGGTGGCAGTGGCGGTGATTGACGCGCCATTGTCACCAATGGCTGCGCCCGACAGGCCGGCTGAAAAAATTCCTGAAGTACTGGCCTGTGCGATGACGGACAGTAATCCGGCCTGGCTGCGGGCGGCCTGCGTCAGGGCCAGCGCGGTGGTGATCAGCAGGGTGAAGATCAGTCGCTGAGGGTTCTTCCGGTAATGCATAACAGAGTTCTCCTGCAAAGTTCCCGACGGCTGACAGGGGTGGGAATAATCAGCCTGGCACTGAGGTTTGTGTGGGACACTGATTACACGAGGTTCACACGCCGGGGAATCATTCCAGGGGCAAGTCGCAGCAACGGTGACGGGAGACAGCATTCCGCGCTGCCTGATGGTTCTTCAGAGGTTGGGACACTGAACCGTGAAGCTGATCGGGGGTTGGACTGAAGGGCACAAAGTGGAGCGGGGAGGAGCGATGAGGTGCGATCTCCGCGCTGATTGTTTTATTCGCGGCAGCCGGTCATGCCAGCCATCATTGAGTACGCGACACAGGCGGTAAAGTTCAATGACGCGGCAGAGTCTATGCAATGTCCTGGTGAGCGTCAACAATAATTTCAGGGCTGCCCGGCAATGCAGCACTGCACGCTGTTTTCAGTGACATCCGGCAATCTTCACCGCGCTGCCAGCCCACCACACCGGGCAGAGCGCGAGAAGTTTTGTCGTCAGCGCAGCAGCCGCAGCGTGCGTTGCAGCGCTTCGACAAAGAAGAATTCGCCCCACATCACCGATTCGCTGATGCCCAGGTTTTTGTGCAGGTGATAGACGCCGCCGCGCAGAATGCCTTCCCAGTCCGGTGCGTCGCCGAGATAACCGGTCGTCAGCGAGTGCATCGTCCTGAGCGCGAAATCACGATACGCCCTGCGCCGCGCCGCGCTTGTGGACATTTCAGCCAGATTGAGCAGCCCGACCGTCGCAATCGCTGACGCGCTGGTATCAACCAGGGCGCGGCTTTTCTCGCCGCCTTCCGGCGCATCGAAATCCCAGGGCGCAATGCCTGCGTTCCTGCCTTCATCCGGCACATTCGCCAGCCAGTAATCGGCGTTGGCCTGCGCGACCTCAAGGTAAACCGGGTCTTTCGTCAACTGATAACAGGTGCCGAAGCCGTAGAGCGACCACGCCAGACCGCGCGACCAGCAACTGTCGCCGCGCCAGCCCTGCTGCGTGGTCTGCCGCAGAAATTCGCCTGTCCTGAGATCAAAAATGCCTTCGTGCGAAGTGCTGCCATCGCCGCGCACCAGCGTCCGCCGCGTCGTCAGGCAGTGACGACGGGCCAACTCAAGCAGCGCGTGATCGTTCGTTTCGAGCGCCGCATAAAAGATGATGCCGACGTTCATCATAATGTCTATGAAGTTCGAATCAGCGCCGTGAAACGAACGCAGGCATCCGGCCTGTTCATTGAACCGCAGCGCCAGCGTGCGGCCCGCATGAATAACCACGTCTTTGAGCGATTCATCCGCCGCGTCTTCGCACACTGTCGCCTCGTACCAGCGTTTATATGTGCCGTGATAAAAAATGAAACCCAGATCGTGAACCTCGCGGTCATCCTTGCGGTGTTCGAGCGCCCGTGAATACTGAACAGCCTGCTCGCGCCAGTAATGCTCGCCCGTCTCTTCATAAAAGATCCACATCATTCCCGGCAGGAACCCGTCGCACCAGTGCGTCCACGCAGGCTTCGCGTGCCGCCACCTGCCGCCGTCAGTGTAGAGCGGATAAAAACCTGGATCGCGTTCAATCAGAGCGCGCACCTGTCGCTGTGCAAAGGCGAAGGCGTGTTCGATGTTTGCGAGCAGTGATGTTGTGTCAGTCATTGATCAGAATTCGCAATTTACAGGTTGATTCACAAAAGCGGCTCTCAGAGCAATCAGGTCGCACCCCCGTAGTAACGAATTCATTCGTTTTGTCGTAAGACTGTCGAACTTCACGACGGAACGAATGAATTCGTTACTACGGGGGTGTCTCGAGTTTCCTTTTGAGCATCAGGAGTAAACTCAGGCAGGCAGACTTCACAGTCGCCGCAGGTGAAAGCCGCCATCAACGTTGATGACTTCGCCGGTTGAAAAGGGCAGCGCGCCTGTTGCAATCGCGGCCACGGCGCGCCCGACATCTTCAGGCGTGCCCCAGCGCGCAATCGGCGTCAGCCCTGCTTCAATCAGCCGGTCGTATTTATTCTTCACTCCCGCTGTCATGTCAGTCGCAATGATGCCGGGTCGCACTTCGTAAACATTGATGCCTTCAGCGGCCAGCCGCGCCGCAAACAGTTTCGTCATCATCGCCAGCCCCGCCTTGGCCACGCAGTAATCGCCGCGCTCAGGCGAAGCCGTGTAAGCTGAAACCGAAGTGATGCTGACAATGGCAGGCGAGTAATCAGCAACGGCCCCGGATGCTTTCAGTTCGATCATCCACCGCGCTGCCAGTTGCGTCAGAAAGTACGGGCCTTTGAGGTTGACGGAGATCAGACGATCAAAACTCTCTTCAGTCGCTTCAAGCAGATCAACCCGTTTTTCCGGCGCGACGCCAGCGTTGTTGACGAGCAGATCAAGCCGCCCGAACCTTTCGCGGGTGAAATCAATGAGCGCCAGGCGATCAGCCGCGCTCGCAACATCACCCCGGCACAGTTCAATTCGCGTTTCGTGACGACTGCCCGCCGCACTGATTTCAGCGCGTGCAGCTTCAGCCGCCGCTGCATTCGTCGCGTAATTGATCACCAGATCATAACCGGCGCGAGCCAGTTCAAGCGCAATGCCTTTGCCGATGCCGCGCGAAGCCCCGGTGATGAGCGCCACACGATTTGCATTTGAGATTGCCATTGAGTCGTTCGGAGAGAAAGAAAGACGAGATGACGGAACAAACGGAAATAACGGAACACACGGAAAAATCAGGCTTGTTACTGTTTCGTCTGTTCCGTTATTTCCGTTTGTTCCGTCATCTCTCTTCCTGTCCTGGCTAAAAGCCTTTGCCCTTCGTCGTGGTTTTGAGTCGCAGCAGCGCGGTGTTGGCAGTGATGTACAGCGTCGAGCCGTCATTGCCGAAAGCGACGTTGGCGGTTGGCACTCCGGTGTCAATTGTGCCGAGGTGTTTGCCGTCGGGCGCGAAGATGTGAACGCCGCCCGGCCCCGTCGCCCACAGGTTGCCGTCCTTGTCCACTTTCATTCCGTCAGGCGCGCCGGGCTTGTTTTCTCTGGCCCACGAGCCTGCGTCAAAAAAGACGCGACCATTCGCAATCGTGCCATCGGGCTTGAGGTCATAAGCCATCCAGATGGCCTTGTTCGGCGGGTCGGAGTTGGCGACGTAGAGAGTCTTTTCATCCGGCGAAAGCGCGATGCCGTTGGGACGCGAAAGTTCTTTAGTCAGCAGCGTGACTTTGCCTTTCGTGTCCAGGCGATAAACGCCGCAGAAATCAAGCTCGCGCTGCGGGTCGTCAGCGCCTTTCGGCAGACCGTAAATCGGATCGGTGAAATAAAGATCGCCGTTCGATTTGTAAACCAGATCGTTCGGGCTGTTGAAGCGTTTGCCTTCGTATTTGTCAGCCAGCACGGTGCGCTTCTTTCCGTCATCCTCGATTCTGACAATGTTGCGTTCGCCGTGCGCGCAGGCGACCAGGCGGCCCTGCGCATCATAAGTCAGCCCGTTCGTGCCCGGCTCTCTGCCTTCAAAGGCCTTGTCGCTCATATAACCGGCGGGTTTGATGAATGTCGCCGCGCCTTTGCCTTCCTGCCATTTCACAATCTGATTGTTCGGAATGTCAGAAAAGAGCAGGTAACTTTCCTTTTTGTTCCAGACCGGGCCTTCAGTCCACTTGTAACCATCGGCCAGTTTCTCCACCTTCGCGTCTTTGGAAATCAGGCTGTCGAGTTTCGGATCGTGGCGAATGATCTTCACTTCGCCATTCACCGCCTTTTCCGGTTCAGATTTCTTTTCCGCCGCCGCAGGCTTGAGCGTTTCTTTCGGCGCGGAGCAGGCAGCGAGTGACGCGATGACGGCAACGATCATCGTGAATGACAGCAGAAACGGCAGTCTTTTCGGGGTCATGGTTTCTCCTGGATGAATTGTTGGGTTCTGACGGTCGAGCGGGTCTTGCGCGGCATACCATAAGTGTTGTCACCGGATCAGTCAATTCAGGCCGGCTTTGCTCATCTCACGTCGCGCGCCAGGCGAATGCCGCTGAACTGCCACCTGGCCTGCGGCGGGAAGAAGTTGCGATAAGTGGTGCGGATGTGTGATTCGGGCGTGACGCACGAACCGCCGCGCAGCACCATCTGATTGCACATGAATTTGCCGTTGTATTCACCGAGCGCGCCCGCCGGTGGGTGAAAGCCCGGATACGGTGAATACGCGCTCTGCGTCCATTCCCACACGTCGCCGAACATCTGCGCGGGAACTTCAGCCGTTGCAGCAGGCTTGAGCGATGCCGGGTGAAACTGACCGCTTTCGACGAAATTGCCATTGACGGGTAATTCACTGGCGACGACTTCCCATTCGGCTTCAGTCGGCAGGCGCGCACCTTTCCAGCGGGCGTAAGCGTCGGCTTCGTAAAAACTGACGTGACAGACAGGCTCGTGCGGGTTCAGTTCGCGCAAACCAGACAGCGTGTAATTCAGCCAGTAACCGTCGCGCTGCTGCCAGTAGAGCGGCGCGCGCCAGTTAAATTGCTGCACGGCATTCCATCCATCTGAAAGCCAGAATTCAGGCCGCTCATACCCGCCGTCTGCGATGAACTCAAGATACTCGCCGTTTGTCACAAGGCGCGAAGCCAGCGCGAACGATTCAAGAAAGACGCGGTGGCGCGGGCCTTCGTTGTCAAAGCTGAAGCCGCTGCCGTCGTGGCCGATGTGTCTTATGCCTTCGTCAAATTGAAACCAGCGCAGCGGCGGCGGTTCAGCGTTTGAAGCTTCTGCGGGTGCGGCATAAACGGGATGCAGCGGGTTGAATGAAAACAGGTGCTTGAGGTCGGTCAGAATCAGTTCCTGATGCTGCTGTTCGTGATTGAGGCCAAGCTCAATGATCGCGGCCAGCGTCGGCGTGATGTCGTATTCGCTGAAAATTCTGAGCATCAGGCGGTCGGTGTGAAGGCGATAACGCATCACTTCGCTGAGCGCAGGGCGCGTCAGCAGCCCTCGTTGCGGGCGCGCATACTGTTCACCCACAGTCTTGTAGTAGGAATTGAACAGCACGCGAAAATCACGATTGAAATGAGCGTATCCGGCGATGGCCTGTTCCAGCACGAAGGTTTCAAAAAACCAGCTTGTGTGCGCGAGATGCCATTTGACGGGGCTGGCATCGGGCATGGATTGCACCGCGCAGTCTTCGGCAGAAAGCGGCGCGCAAAGCTGTTCGGTTGCCTGGCGGATGACGCGATAACGTAATGGCAGACTGTCGGTGATGGCGACGGTTGCTGCTGCTGATTCAGCCGGTGATTTCATTTCGCGGCCTCCTTCTGAATGGTTCTGAGCGGCGGCATCGGCCACATTGAATAGCCGAATATCCGCGGCCATCGGCGTTTCGCAATGCGGGGAGGTTCGGGAATTATAGCCTTCAGACCGGCCTGCACAATTGCTGACGTGATTTCAGCCGGAATGTTTTCATTCAGCGGCTGACGCAACTGAAGACGTTTCGTGCGACGGCCTGGCTGAAATCCGGGACAGCATCGCCGCCGAAAGCAGGCTGCAAAGAAAAGCGCCGCTCCACAGCAGGCGCGCTCCGTAACGGTCGAGCGCCTGCGTGCCAAGCCAGGGGCCGAGGCTGAATGCCAGGCTGAAGGTCATCTGAAACACGCCCATATAACGACCGCGCCGGTCGGGCGGCGCAATGTCGCCCACCGTTGCCGAGAGGCCGGGGAAGAGAATGATTTCTGCCAGCGTCCACAGGCTGCTGGCCAGCGCCGCGCCCGCAAAGCTGTGAACGAACATCAGCGAACCAAAACCCGTGCCGCACAGCAGTGCGCCAAGCGCCAGCGTGACACGGTGCGGCCAGTGCGCCGTCGCCGTGTTGATCGGGATTTCAAGCCCGACGACCATCAGCGTGTTGATCGTAAAAAGCAGCCCGTAAGCCGATTCTGAAAAGTGCAGATCACGCACCAGAAACAGCGGCATGGATGACTGAAACTGAAAAAAGACCATCACCACCGGCAGCATTGACACGAGCAGCCACAGAAAAGCGCGATCAGCCAGAATGCCGCCTGAATGGGCCGCGCCGGTTGTGCTGCCGGTGTGTGCCGTGTGATGAGCCGGTTTAATGACGGGCCACTTTGACAACTGCAACACTGCCCACGCGGCCAGCGTCGTGGCTCCGTCCACCAGAAAGAGCGACGCGAACGAAACCGTCGCCAGCAGCCCGCCCACTGCCGGGCCAATGCTCATCCCCAGATTGGCGGCCAGGCGATAAACCGCAAAGGCCTGTTTGCGCTGATCGGGCGCTGACGCATCAACGATCATCGTCATACTGGCCGGGCGAAACGCTTCGCTCACCACTGCCCAGATGAAGGTGAGCGCCACAATCCCGGCAAAGCTGCCGGTCAGCGGAAAGAGCAGCAGCAGCAGGCCTGTCAGCAGCAGCGACATTTTCATAATGCGCAGCGCGCCGACGTGATCGCACAACCGGCCCGCGAGCGGCGAAGTGAGCAGCGCGCCAATGCCGTAAACCGTCAGCACAAATCCGGCCCGGCCTGCCGTCAGCCCGATCTGCTGCGTCAGGTACAGCACCAGAAACGGCAGCGCCATCAGCCCCGCCCGGTTCACCAGCGTGGCCGTAAAGAGAATCCAGATTTCCTTTGGTAAATCGCCAAGTCCGCGCCAGGGGTTCATTCACGCAAGGATAAAGGTCAGGGTTCAGATCGGCAAACGGCAGGGATGCGTTCACCGTGTCACTGCGGCAGGCCGATGCGCCGCAGCAGATCCTGAAAACGCGGATCGGCGCGCAGAGGGTCGAATTGCTCGTGTCTTTTCAGCAGCAGCAGCCCGGTGGATTTCTGCTGGTAAGCCTTTTCCAGCCATTCAAGCGCCTCCTCACGATTACCCAGAGATACCGCCAGGGCTGCCGGAGTGATCAGGCTGATCTCATTTTTGTCGGCCCTGTGCCTGAGTTCCGCGAGGATTCCTTCAGCTTCGGCCCGCCGACCGGCCCGCGCATAAATCAGCCCCGTGCTGAGACTCACATTGATTCCACCAAGTTCGCGGAACTTTCTGATTGTCTCCAGCGCCTTTTCGTACATCCCCTTCCGGCTGTAAGCCTCGGCCAGCAGGCTCAGGGCCGGAATGAACTGCGAATCAAGTTCGAGCGCCTTCTGCGCCTGCGCGATGGCTTCGTCAACCCGTCCCATCCGCAGCAGCAGCATGGCCGTGTGATTGGTCAGGTAAGCCGAGGTCGGGTCAATTCGCCTGGCGGTTTCGACTTCGCGCAACGCTTCATCAGCGCGCCCCAGCACTGACAGCAGAACAGCATAATCATCCCGCACGTCTGAACTGTTCGGATTAAGTTCAATGGCTCGTTTGAGCGATTGTTCAGCGCCCCTGAAGTCCCAGTCAAAAGCCATCTGCACAGTGCCGAGCGCGGCGTGAGCTTCGGCCAGTTCAGGCGCCAGGCTGATGGCCCTGTCGGCTGCGGCCCGCCCCTGCTCGCGGTATTTCTGCTGATCAGGGCCGGCGTTGCTCCAGCCAATATACAGTCCGACCATCGCCGCCCAGGGCAGCGGATAGTGCGGGTCTTTCTCAATCGCCGTCTGGTAATAACTGAGCGCCTTCTGCAAATTCTGCTGACCGAGTTTGTGATGGTAATAACTGCCCAGCAGATAAAGCTGATAAGCTTCGGTGTTCTCAGTGTAGCGGCGGTTCATCGCCTGCTGCTCGTCTCTGGTGAGCCGCACGGCCAGCATCTCGGCCATCTTTTCGGAAATCGAATCCTGCACGGCAAAAATATTGGTGAAGAAATCATCGAACTTGCCCGCCCACAACACTGTGCCGTCAGGCACGCGCAACATCTGTGCGCTGATGCGAATCTTTTTGTCATCGCGCTGCACGCGGCCTTCCAGCACGGCGTCAACTTTCAGTTCGTTTCCGGCAGAGAGCGAATCGGTTTCAGCGGCGGCATATTTCATCACTGCGCTCGTCGGGCGCACGGTCAGCGGATGCAGGCTGCCGAGTCGCGTAATCAGCGCATCGGCCATTCCCAGACTCAGCGCCTGATCGGCTTCGCCACCCTGCAACGATCTGAACGGCAGCACCGCAATCGTGCGAATGCCCGGCGCGGCTGTTTTTTCCGGTCGTGAACGCAGCACGTAAACCGCTGCGGCGAAGACCACAGACAACAAGACCACCGCCAGCGGCAGCGCGAGGCGCGTCAGTCGCGCCGGTGAATGCTGCGGGTGCGGCGCGTCCGCAATCGTGAGCGGCTGGACGATATTTGCGACCGGCAACGGTTCCGGTTCGCCTGCGGGCATCAGTTGGGTGGCTGCCGGGTCGGCGCGCACAAACGTTCTGACGGGCGGCGCAGCGATGGCTTTTTCAGTCACGGCGGCAATAAAGCGATAGCCCTTTTTCGGAATTGTTTCGATGTATTGCGGGCTGGCGGGCGTTTCACCCAGCGCCTTGCGCAGCGCCGAAACATTGACGTTCAGGTTGACCTCCTCAACCACGCTGTCGGGCCAGAGCGCCTGGTACAACTGCTCCTTTTCAAGCAGCCGTCCGCGATTTTCAATCAGCACCGTCAGCAGGTCGAAGACTTTCGGCTTGAGCGCCACCGGCTGACCATCGCGCGCGAGCCTGCGTTCAGCCACATCAAGCTCGAACGGGCCGAACTCATAAAGCCGCCGCGTGCTTTGATTCGTTTCAAGCTCACGCCACACTTCGCGCATCGTCTGGCAGCGACGGTCGCGGTGCTTTTCGAGCATCCGCCGCACCAGCCGTTCCAGTTCCGGCGTGACCTGCGAATTTGAAACCTGCAGTGCGGGCGGTTCAGCGTGCAGCAGGCTGCTGATCACGTCAGCCGGACTGTGGCCGGTAAAAGGCAGCCGCCCGGTCAGCAGTTCATAAAACACCACACCGAGCGAAAAAATATCGCTGCGCTGATCAACCTCTTCGCCGCGCGCCTGCTCCGGCGACATATAAGCGGGCGTGCCCATCACCAGACCCGGCGTGGTGAAGTGCGGAGTGCGGAGTGCGGAGTGCGGAGTGTTCGAGGCCGACGGCCACAGTGTTTCTGTGCCTTCTTCATTCCGCATTCCGAATTCCGCATTCCGCACTTCGGTCAGTTTCGCCAGCCCGAAATCAAGCACCTTCACCTGACCGGCGCTGCTGACGATGATGTTGGTGGGTTTGATGTCGCGGTGGGCGATGCCGCGCTGGTGCGCGGCGTCGAGCGCCCCGGCAATCTGCCGGATGATGTCAATCGCTTCGTCCACGCTCAGGCGGCGCGATTGCGCGTAATCGCGCAGCGTCTGACCAGGCACATATTCCATCGCAATAAAGCTGTGGCTGGCGCCGTCGCGCTCGAACTGATCAATTTCGTAAATCGTCGCAATGTTCGGATGATTGAGCGCAGCGGCGGTGCGGGCTTCGCGCAGGAATCGCTGTTGCAATTCAGCTCTGTGCGCGTCTGATTTGTGGTGCTGGCCAGTGAGCAGCAGCTTGAGCGCCACCTGCCGGTGCAGCCGCGTGTCTTCGGCCTTCCAGACTTCGCCCATCCCGCCTGCGCCGAGGCGTTCGAGCACCCGGTAATGTGAAATGGTTGTGCCGATCATGCTGATCCGGTTGACAGATGCGAATGATGATTGATCGGGCTGCCGGTGCGATGCCGCAACGTGAATCACGCATCAGCCCTGTGACACTTCTATATCCTGAAGGGCGGGAGTTTTGTTCCACTGCGGAACTTTTTTTACAGAGAGGGGAAAAAGAGCGGGAAATCGCGCCGTGAGCAACAGCGCGCTGCCGTCAAATCAGATTTCGAACCTGCAGGGTGTGAAGGCGCTGACCAACCTTTCAGGATGCTGGCTTACCCGCATCAGATTTCGAGCAGGGACGGTGTGAAAGCCGGACTTCAGCTCCGTCAGGAGCGACCTGTTGATAGATCACGCAAGATTCACCCGACCAGCTCCGTCAGGAGCGGCAGATGCGGCGAGCCGGACACAGGCCGCTCCTGACGGAGCTGCGGGCATTTTGCTGAACTGATTTCCATCAACAGGCCGCTCCTGACGGAGCTGAAGATGGTTCGTGATTCCGCAAGTCCAAAGCTTCGTGCAGCGCAAACAGCGCGACTGCTGCCGCCAGTAATGCCGGGCCGATTATTTCAAGTCCGAACTGTTGCGCCAGCACGCCGACAAAGGCAGGCAGCAGCGATTGTCCCAGCACTGCCGCTGCAATCTGAAAGCCGACGCCGTTGGCTGTATGTCGTTCGCCCAGCCGCGCCGGAGTTGTCGCAATCAGCGAAGGAAAGATCGGCCCCGATGCCAGACCAAGCAGCGCCAGCCCGCCAAAGCTGCTCAGGTTGCTCAGATCAGTCCACAACAAAACCGCGCCGACCGCCTGCCCGATGACGCAGCCGCGCAGCCACGCGCGCACCGGCACGCGCCGCGCCATCAGTGCCGACACAACGCGACCGGCGGTGAGGCCGCCCCAGTACACGCTGACCCACAATCCGGCAGTCATCACCGGCACCGCCCGCGCTTCGGTCAGCAGACTGTAGGCCCACGCTCCGGCAGTCGCTTCAAGGCCGGTGTAAACAAAAAATACGGCAATGCTGAACCAGACCACCGGCAGCCGCAGCGTACTCAAAATCGAAGCCGCGCGCTCAGGCCTGGCTGCTTCATTTGTCGCAACCATTGCGCTGCCGTCTGACCATTGCCTGCGCGTCAGCCCGAACCCAACTGCCAGCACAAACTGTGCAAGGCCGACCAGCGCATAGCCCGATTGCCAGCGATGGCCGCGCTCCAGCAGAGCCGTCATCAGCACCGGCCCGCTGAGCGCGCCGATGCCGTACCACGCATGCAGCCAGTTGACTCTTTGCGCGCTGAAATGCGTGGCCGCAAAAGTATTCAGACCCGCATCAATCGCGCCCGCGCCCAGTCCGGCCAGCCCGCCGAACGCCACCATTACCCACCACGCCGGAGCCAGCGCATAAGCGATCAGGCTGACTGCCGTCGCCGCGCAACTCAGCGCCAGCAGCGCGCCGACGCCCATGCGCGCCAGCAGTCGTCCGCTGCTGAAACTCGACACCAGATAACCGCTCGTCGTCATCACCAGCAGCGCGCCCAGCGCATCAATCGGCAAACGGAACTCCGCGCGAATCGAAGGCCACGCCACGCCGTTCAATCCGTCAGGCAGGCCGATGCTGACAAAGCCCAGGTAAGCCAGGCCCGTCAGCAGCAGTCCGATTTTGCGCTCAGATTTCACCAGAGACATTTCCGGGCAAAAGAAAATTGAGCTTCAGCAATTCTGCGTGCATAATGAACAGGCATAAAGAGACCCGGACATGAATCCGATCATCATCACAGCCAGCATCTCAGCCGCCACGTTCATCCTCACGATCTTCAGCGCGGTCTGTCTGAATCAGCGACATACTGACAAGCTGATTGAACAGCTTGAGAAACGACTTGATGAACAGGGGCTGCGCTTCGATAACAAAGTTGATGAACTCTCACAGCGGTTCGAACTGAAAGTTGATGAACTGTCCCGCCGCTTTGAAATGAAAGTCGAAGGCCTGAGCGGGAGAATGGATGCCAAATTCGAGACGGTCAATGCTCGCCTCGACGGAGTTGACCGACGACCTGGCTCAGTCGAATTGCGGCTTGACCGTCTCGAAGGCGCAGTCTTCAAACCCGCTCTGCCCGGCAATGCCTGATTACTGTTCTTCGTAATGCCAGGTCAGCCCGCCATCCACAAAGAAGGTCGCGCCGGTCACGTAATCAGCGTCATCTGACGCGAGGAATGCGGCGAGTCCGGCGACATCGCCCGGCTGTCCCAGACGACCGAGCGGAATCTGTGACACCAGCGCCTTCAGCTTGACCGGATCGTTCAGCAGTTGCGTATTGATCGGCGTTTCAATCGCGCCGGGCGCAATGTTGTTGATGTTGATGCCGTAGCGTCCGAGTTCGACCGCGAGGTTGCGCGTCATCATCTTCAGCCCGCCCTTGCTGGCGCAGTAGGCGGTGAAGTTGGGGAAGGGAAGTTCTTCGTGTACCGAGCTGATGTTGACGATTTTGCCGCCCCGCCCGGTAGCGATCAGGTGCCTGACCATTTCCTGCGCGGCAAAGAACGGGCCTTTCAGATTGACGTTGAGCACCCGGTCATAATTTTCTTCGGTGACATCCTGAAACGGCGCGTGGCTTTCGATGCCCGCGTTATTCACCAGAATGTCGAGCCTGCCGAAATGTTCGAGCGCCGTGGCGAACATCTTTCTGATTTCATCGGTTCTCGAAACATCGGCCTGCACGATCAGCCCGCGACGGCCTGCTGCTTCAACGGCGCGCAATGCTTCCTGTGCGCGTTCGACATTGCCGACATAATTGATGACGACATCAGCGCCTTCCTGGGCGAAGCGTTCCGCGATGCCGCGTCCGATGCCCTGGCTGCTGCCGGTGACGAGTGCGATTTTATCTTTCAGTTTCATGCATCCCTCAAGGTTGATGGTGATTTTTCAGCGTTCCTGCCTTGTCTCAGCAGGGAAATCCGTCAGGGGCGTGTCTTTATTCCGTGTGGCGATTATCTGCCAGTGAATGGCCTGCGCGCCAGTCGCGTCAAAAACATTACTGCGGGCGTTTTTCCATCGTCGGGTTCAGGTTGTACTGCGCGGACTGGCCCTTCGGAATGCTGAGCCATTGCCATTCGCCCTGATGCAGCAGGCGCGCGAGCAGGATAATCTGACCGACGTGCATGGCCGTGTGTGCGAGCGAACGGCAGAGCGCCTGATGCACCGTGAGCGACTGCCCGCGAATGGCCACGCTGCGATTCAGATCATCGTCGCTCAGCGCGCCAAGCTCGGATTGCAGCACCTGCCAGCCCCTGGCCCACATCTCTTCAACCTGCTGGCGGTCATATTGCACTTCGGCAAATTCAGTCTCGCGGTCGCGCCAGGGTTTCTCGCCGTCGCTGGTGAGAAAGTCAGTGAAGCGCGAAATCAGATTGCCGCTGATGTGGCGCACGATGACTGCCACCGAATTGCCGTCAGCATAAACGCTCTGATTGAGCGCCTCATCAGGCACCTGTCTGATCGCCTTGTCGCCCAGAATCCGGTAGCGCTCGTATTCATCAATGAAGTCTCTGATCATCTGCCCTCCTTTATCCGAAGCTGAGGCGACTATCGCGCGGCCACCTGCACCGGGCGCACGCCTGCGATGCTGAGCCGCATTTTGTACAGGCCGCTGCGCGCGCACAGCCAGAGCGTTTTTCCGTCTTCGTCGCCCCAGGCCATATTGTGAATGTGCTGTGGTGCGACGATTGTACCCAGATGCTTCGCTTCAGGCGAGAGTACCCACAAACCGCCGGGACCTGAAACATAGAGGTTGCCTGCCTGGTCAACCTTGATGCCGTCAATCGCGTCTTCGCCCTTTGCGCTCGTCAGATCGAAAAAGAGTCTGCCGTTTTCAAGTCTGCCGTCAGCCGTGACTTCATAACGCATCACGACCTTCTTCTTTTCATCCCAGTTGCCGACGTACAGATATTTTTCGTCCGGCGAAAACGCGATGCCGTTCGGCCCCGTGAAATCGCGGCTGATGAGTTGCACCCTGCCTTTCCAGATCGAATAGACGCCGCTGAATGCCAGCTCTTTGCGCGGGTCGTCAAAGAACTTCGGCAATCCGAATGGCGGATCGGTAAAGAACAATGTGCCGTCCGAGCGGTAAACCAGATCGTTCGGGCTGTTCAGGCGTTTGCCTTCGTAACGATCAGCCAGCACTGTTTCGCTGCCGTCCTTTTCAAGTCTGATGACGCGACGGTTGCCGTGCTGATTGATCGTCAGCCGTCCCTGCGGATCGAGCGTCAGCCCGTTTGAGCCGGGCTGACCGTATTCGGCAATGTCCGCGCCCGCGTAACCGCTTGGCGTGCGAAAGATTTCAAGCCTGCCGCTCAGATTTCCGTTCGGCGTGTATTTGTAAATGGTGTTGCTGTTCGGATCGCTGAAGAGCAGATAACCGCCGTCAGCAATCCAGATCGGCCCTTCAGTGAATTTGAAGCCTTCGGCCAGCTTGAAGATTTTCGGATTCGGCCCGGTGATTAAATCAATCGCCGGATCCTTTCTGACGATCTCAACGTTGACTTCGCTCGGCGTCAAAGCCAGCGGGCCTTTCACGCCCTGATAAAATTCGAGCTTCGCGTAACGCATCCAGATGAAGTTGGTCGGCGGATTTGAAAGCGGCCCGTTGATGCCGAAGACAGCAAGCTGAATCTGCTGCCCCGGTTTCACATCGCGGCCAATCACCAGCCGGTTCGGCGCATTCCAGCCGCCGATGACTGAACCGCCCATCTGCCCCAGGTAACGCGACAGTTCGCCGTTCACCCACACTTCGGCGTAATCATCGAGCGCCGTCTCAAAGGCCACAGTCGAGCCGGTCGGATCGTAACCGCCGATGCGTTCGGGAATCGTCAATTTGATTCTGTACCAGTTGAAACAAAGCCTGCCGGTCGAGCGGCGGTCACTGAGCGAAGCCGCAGCGATGACCGGCCACTGCGAATCATCAAAATCAGCCGGGCCTGCCTTCGGCGTGTAATCATAGGTTCTGATCGGCGCGCCCGTCGGCTGTTTGTCCGGCCCCGGCCCTTTGAAATCAACTTCGATGATTTTTGTGTCGCTGTAACGCCACTCGCCTTTGACCAGCCTGGCGCCTTCATCAGTCGCCAGGTCAATCACCGCTTCGGGCTTACCTGACGGCGCAGCAATCTGCGCTCTGGTGTTGATGCAGGCCAGCGCCAGCACAAACAATGCCAGTCCAAGTTTGATCAGATCACGCATTCTCATTGGCTGCCTCCCTGAATGACGGAGCAGAAGTAATGCCTGCTGTCGTCTGCTTTTCGTTTGTTCCGTTTATTCCGTCTGTTCCGTCATCTCTCTTTCGTTTTTCAGCGTGCCTTGACGACGTAATAAAGCACCGGCCCTTTCACTTCCCTGAACCAGTGCGGAGTTCCGGCTGGCACGATGATCACGTCGCCCTTTGCAATCACTCTGGTTTCGCCGCCTTTGATTTCAGCGCCGCGAATTTCATCGGGCGCGATGGTTTTCGGCTCAACGACCGTGCCGCCCGTGACAAATGTCGCTTCGCCTTCCAGCACATAAATGATGTCGGCATCTTTGGTGTGAACTTCGGCGACGCCCGGTTTTTCGCGGCGGCTGGCGTGAACCATGTATTTGTCGCTGTCTTTGAAAAGCACTGCGCCTCTGGCAAAGGCTTCAGTCACCTGCCGCTTTTCAAAATATGAAACCGGGCCGTTCGTGATGCTGTGTTCAGGATTGGTTGAGAACGCGTTCGCCCCGGCAATGGCCAGTTCTTCATCCTGCTGCGCCGACGCCGCGCCGCTCACGCCGACGCCGCCGACGATCTGACCATCAACGATGATGGGAATGCCGCCCTGCAACGGCGTGAAAAATGAATCAGGCAGCGCGACCATCGCCGTGCGCCCGCTTTTGATAATGTCCTCAAAGGCTTTGGTCGGACGCTTGAAGAGGACAGCGGTGCGCGCCTTGCCGATTGAAATGTTTGCGCCTGCGGCAAAGGTGTTGTCGAGTCTTTCCAGCGCCATCAGATTGCCGCCTTCGTCAACGACCGCGATCACGCCGCCGGGCGCACTGAGTCTTTTCGCTTCAGCTTTGGCTGCGTCAATGACGCGCCGCGCGCCGTCAAGCGTCAGCGATTTCTTTTCGGTGATCTGTGCCTGAGCCAGCGCGGCGAGTGCAACCAGCGCCAGCGCAGACGTGAAGATTCTGAATGATGCCTTCATAAGTTTTTCTCCTGAACGGTGAACTGCCTGTAACAAGGGCGCACGAGACTCTGCTGGAGGAGCATTCAGTGTCCGTGCGCCCGCTCATTGCGCGACCCGCCCCGATCACGCAGGTTCAGAGACAGGATTGACCGGATGAACAGAATCAGCGCAGAGCCTGATTGCTTGTGAGTCCTGTGAATCCTGTCTGTTTCTGCTTAACTCTGCGGAGTGATCGTCACTCTGAAGAATTCGCTGTTCTTTCCGGCATACTTCGCGTCCTTCACGCGATGAACTCTGGCGTTTTCGGCTTCGCCGGTGTTCGGCGCTTTCTGGCGCGGAGCCTGGTTCGGGCCGATGCCGGGTTCTTCGTCCTTCTCAGTGCCCGCATCCCACAGGATCAGCTTTGAAGTGATGTCGCCGCTCAGTGGTTTGCCGTTCTCAAAGAGTTTGATGCCGTCAGGTTCAGGCGCATAGAACCAGTCGTTCGACTGACCGAACATCGTAATCAGTGAGATCTTCATGCCTGGTGTGGCCGAGAGCGTGAATTCATAAACGCCGCCGGGGCCAATCGGGCCGGGCGTTTCAGCGCCAGCCGGAGTATTGAAAACACCGTGCTGCATGCCGCTGTGATGGCCCATCAGGAAATCAACCATGCCTGACGGATTGCCGTCTTCGGCCTGCATCTCCAGACCGTTTGGCGAGGCCGGTTTGCCTTCAGTGAAGAAACGAACCTCCTTCTCATGCACGGCAAAGAAACCCGGCGAGAGCGCGAAGGGCCATTTGGTGCCGTCCGAAGCAGTCTGAAAGTCTTTGCTCGAAACGTTCTCAATCCGCACGGTGAATTTCACTGCCTTGTCTTCCCGCTTCGCGCGGGCCAGTGACGGAAAGGTGAATTGCGCGCCGACTAAAACAGCCATTGCCAGCAGCGTCATTGTTGATTTGCGAAACGTCATGGTTACTCTCCTTTTGATTGTCTGTGTTGTCTTCAGGACGATTGCGCGCAACCGTCATCAGTTACAGTGCTGCCATTTGCATCTGAAGATGCAGCGCTGATTATTGTGATGATGCAGCTTCGCGCACAGGACGGCGTGCGCGCCTTTCAGCCGCAGGTAAACTTCCGCCGCCAGCAGCATCCCCAGTGGCGGAGCCGTGAAATAAATCCAGAGCGCGTGCCAGATATTCCCGTTGAAGGCAGAACCGAATGACCGCGCCGGGTTCATACTCATTCCTGAAACCGGATCCTCGAAGGTGATGTAAAGCATCACCAGCGCGCCCGCGCACAGCCCTGTGTACCGCGCAATCTGCATTCGGTTGGAAACATTCAGCACCACTGTCATCAGAATGAAAGTGATGATGATCTCGCCCAGAAAAGCCGCCGCTTCGCCGAACCTGCCAGGCTGTGTGGCGACATAGCTGACTGACGGATGACTGAGCGCGCTTTTCAGAATCAGCGATGAAAGCGCGACGCCGACTACTCCGCCGATGAATTGTGCCGCGATGTAAAGGAGCGCATCCGGCGCTTCGATTTTGCCGAGACGAAAAAACGTCAGCGTCATCGCCGGATTGAGATGCGCGCCCGACCGTTTGCCCCAGGGCGAATAGACGATGCAGATTGCCGTCAACCCCATCGCCGTTCCCATCAGCACGCGCCGCGTGAAGGCATCACCAATCGCCTGATGCACGGGCGAAGCCGGGTGCGCGAGCAGTGTGCCGAACACGCACGCTGAAACCATAAACAAGCCCAGCCCCCAGGCTTCGATCAGGTATTCAGGCCAGTGTTGTTTCAGTCGCTCGATCATTTCAGTCTGCTCCGTTTCAGTTTCCTTTCGCCTGCATAATGCCGCTGTCACAGTGAACTATTCCCGGCGCTGGTCAGTACTGAAAACAAAAGGCAGGCCCGAAAGCCTGCCTGTGAAATTGAAAAGCAATGACGAAGGATCAGTGGTTCAGACTGCCTGCGCTGCGGCGATGAAGCGATGAACCTGAGGCGCGAGCGACGCAGCGATCATCCGGTTCTGGTTGTCATTGAGGTCAGAGATGACAAAGGCGAAATAACTTCCGGCTTCAAATCCGGCAACGGCGAAATTCTGCAACCGCGCCTGGTACATCTGAATTTTTCCGGCTTCGTGTGGCGCGTCAGCCATCAGCGATTCAGCATTCTGCTTGCGGGTCAGAATTACTGACAGCACATTCCCCGTCTGATTTTTCAGCAGCAGGTGAATGAACTGGCGACCCTGATAATGGCAGCGGTGCGCGACGGTGACTTTGTAATCAGCCGGCGCCTGCTGCTGCGCAACTGAAACCAGTTCGATGTACGGCCCCATCTTTTCGGTCATTTCAGCAAAGGTGAAGACGCGATCCTTGTTGCCGTGATCGTAGGCGCAGTAAACGTGATCATCCGCGCCGACCTTCAGCACCTGTGCCGCGCGATCAGTAAGCGGCAGCATTTCGACGGCAGCATTGTTTGCCAGCGTCGCGTCTGCGCGCTGCACATTCATATATCGAACTGCCAGCGCGCCGCCAATTGTCAGCAGCAGCACTGCTGCCGCAGCATAGAACCAGTGCGTGACTGATGGTTCAGACCGCAGCCGTCGCCTGACCCGGGCTTCCAGTCCGGCGGGAATAACTTCATTGGTGACCGCTTCCCTCAGCCGTTTTCTGAGGCGTTCGCGGGTTTCAAGTTCAGCCAGGCACCCGGCGCAGCTCCCAAGATGCTGCTGAATCTCAGGGCGGTTTTCGACCGGCAGTTCATTGCTCAGATAAGAATCCAGCGACTTGCGGATTCGCTCACAGACTTTCTGCTCAAAACTGATGACATTCATGCGTTCCATCCCCCTGATGAATAATCGGCACTGCGGCGGGTGAAATGTACCGGATGAGCGGGCAGGAAACACGCTCACATCTGAAAATCCGGGCGATGGCAAAGATTATTCCCGCGCCGGAAAATTTTTCCAGCCGACAGGAATTCAGAGAATTGACTTCAGCGTGGACAGGCTGATGTTCGCGCCGCAGATGATGATGACGACGTTCTGATGACGAAACTGATCCTGAAGCCTGGCATATCCGGCCAGGGCCGCGCCTGCCGCACCTTCGATCAGCATGTGATGAGCTTCCATAAACTGCCGCATGGCGGCGGCAATCCCGGCCTCTGAAACCAGAACGTAATCATCAATCAGCGTGCGACACAGATCGAAGGTGATTGCGCCAGGCTCGAAGCCTCCGGCTGTTCCGTCTGAAAGCGTCGGTTGCGGAACCATCTCGACAAAGTGCCCGGCCCGGACAGAAACCGCCATCTCAGGCGAGTTTTCCGGCAGGCAGCCGATGACCGTGATGTTTCGCGGCAGCGCAGCCTTCAGATAACCGGCGACTCCCGCCGCCAGCCCGCCACCTCCAACCGCAATGAAAACCGCATCAACCTGCGGCAACTGTCGCGCCAGTTCAACGCCAATCGTGCCCTGCCCGGCAATCACGTCCGGGTCGTTGTAGGGAGAGATGTAGACCAGATTTTTTTCTTCGGCATACCGGCGGGCATAAAGCTCGGTCTCAAGCGGGTTGGTGCTGTAATGACACACTTCAGCTCCGTAACGCCTGATCGCTTCAACCTTGGTCGCTGAAGCGTTCTCCGGCACAAAGACCAGGCCTGGCAGGCCGAGCGTGCGCAGACCGAACGCCACCGCTGCGCCATGATTGCCGGTGGAAGCCGTCACGATGCCGCGCTGCTGCTGTTCGGGCGTGAGCGCAAGCAGTTTGTTCATCGCGCCGCGCGCCTTGAAGGAGCCGGTGTATTGCAGGTTTTCAAGTTTTACAAAAACCTCAGCCTGCCCGCTCAGCGGCAGTGAGTGATCAAGCGGCGTTTCCCGCAGGTAAGGCCGGATGCGCGCTTCGGCGCGGACTGCTTCAGCATGGATGTTCACGTTCTGCTCCTTCGCTGTCAGTATCAGCGATGTGCGCCTGAAATAAGGCGTTTGTGTCAGCTACAATACATTGGACTACAGTTAAATCTGCGTTGAGATATTGTGGATGTCAACTGTGCAGGCAGGCGATTTCAGGTTGTCGGACATTTGGATACGCCACTGCTTGCAGCATAAAAGCATGTGTGTCAATATTGCGCGCGTTTTACCGGATGCGCGTTGCCTGTTTCTTTTTGGCTCGATGTCGGCATTGAATTAATAAATATTCTCACGTTTGAGCCTCATCCGCTGCGATTGAACCAGGTCGGCAGCAAATAAAAACAGTGCGGTTTTGCAGAGTACAGTCAACGGTTTAGCTGCAAGTGAGGCTGGCAGTCAGAAAAATTTCCGGTCAGGTTCCGAGTTCTGGCCTGCGGCATGCTTGAAGCACCGTCTTATGACGTATCTTCCAATCACCAGTCTCTGGTCGAACTGGTCAAGACGTTAAATTTGAGTGCGCATCCCGTCAGCACCGGCAAATGCCGCAGGCTGGACGGATGGATAACTGCAAATGCCGGAGACTGAACAGTTCAGGTCCGGATTGCACGGAATCATTCTGTATCGCTTCAGACACAACTGATCAAACAGGAAAACAAGAATACGAGGAGGCGAAATGCACAGACCGATCAAGTACATTGAAAAGGGATTGTCCAAAGCCGCTGCGACAGCTTTTAATTCGATCCAGTTTTTCAATCAGTACAAACCCAACCCGTCGTTCACCCCGAAGTGGTCAGACAAGCCCCTGCTCAAGTCCTGGCAGAAGACCAAACCCACGCTTGGCTGGCCGCGCACGACCGATTCGCTTTGTCCGCAGTGCGTCAAGGAAGCCCGCAAGCGGATCATTGAAGAAGGTGAAGATCCGTTCAGGGTCATCGAAGATCGTCCGGGCGAGATCAAGGCGCAGATCATCAACCGCGATGGTCAGATCTGGATGGTCAAGGACTGCCCGATTCACGGTCACTTTGAAGACATGATGGCCATTGACGCGAAATTCCTGGAACACATCGAGGCGATGTATCCGGGCCGCGACATTGACGCGCACAACGACGAGAAACTGCACAAGCACGGCTCCTCAACGATCAAGCACGGACGCGGTTCGGTGCTGACGATTGATCTGACGAACCGCTGCAACATGATGTGCGATCCCTGCTTTATGGACGCCAACCAGGTCGGCTTCGTCCACGAACTCGGCTGGGAAGACATCAGGGAAATTCTCGACAACGCGATTTCGATCAAACCGCGCCGTCAGATGTCGGTGCAGTTTTCGGGTGGTGAACCGACGCTCTCGCCGTATTTTCTCGATGCGATTCGTTATTCGCGCAAGGTCGGTTACAACTCGGTGCAGGCCGCGACCAACGGCATCGAGTTCGCCAAGTCAAAGGAATTCTGCCGCAAGGCCGCCGAAGCCGGGCTGCGTTATGTGTACCTGCAATTCGATGGCATCGGCAATGCGGCCAACGGCCATCGCCAGGTGGGCAATCTGTTTGACGTGAAGCTGAAGGCGATTGACAACCTGCACGAAGCGGGCGTTGAAATCGTGCTGGTGACGACGCTCGTCAACACAGTCAACAATGACGAAGTCGGCCCGGTTATTCGCTTCGCGCTCGACAATCCGAAAAAGATTTCCTTCGTCTCGTTCCAGCCCGTGTCATTTACCGGACGCGATGAAGACATCACCGATGATCGCCGTCTGCGTCAGCGTTACACGCTCTCGCACATGGCTCACGACGTGCGCAAACACCTGGGCATCACCGAACCGCACCGCGACTGGTTCCCGATTTCGATTATGTCCACGTTTGCTGATTTCGCCGATCTGGTTCACGGCCCGCAGGCTGACTGGGGCCAGATGAGTTGCGGCTGCCATCCGAACTGCGGCGTCGGCACGGCGCTGATGATTCACAAGGAAACGAAAGAAATGGCTCCGGTGCCGGAGTTCATCAACATTCCGCAACTTCTGAAAGACATCACCAAAATCACCGATGCCGGTCGCAGCAAGGCGATGTCAAATTTCATGATCGCGCTGGCGCTGCTCAAGAATTACAACTCGCTCAGGGCGCCGAAGACTTTCAAGCTGACCGATCTGCTTAAGAAGTTCGACAAAACCTTTGGACTCTCAGGCAAGGATTACGGGCGCGTTGACGGTGACCGTTCGATTGAAGACATTCAGAAACGTCGCAACGATCCGTGGAACTTCCTGTTTGTCGCGGGCATGTGGTTCCAGGATCTTTTCAACTACGACTTCCGCCGCACCGAAATGTGCATCATTCCTTATGGCACGCAGGAAGGCGAGATTTCATTCTGCGCCTACAACACCGGCATCGGCTGGCGCAACATTATCGAAAACATGCACCAGAACGCGACGGTGGCGAAGTGGTATCAGGAGCATGGTCGTCACGAAATCTTTGCCAACAATCACAGCGTCAAACTCAGCGATCTTGATCACCGCCTGACGGTCAACGCTCAGGATGCCGCGCGCGGACGTGAAAAGGGCCAGTTGCCGCAGACGGCGAAGGAAGAGCAGGCCATGATGCGCAAGCTCTATATGCAGTCGGTGCTGAAGCAAAGCGGCGCGGAACAAAAACTCGTCCAGCTTGGCGGCCTGAATGCAAAGCAGGATGAAGGCTCCGGCGCGGTGACGGTGGCGGGCAGCTAAGGTTTCATTGAGTTTCATTTGTCTGCTGTCCGGGCGAAAACTTGTGCGGAAGTTTTGCGGCAACGGACAGCAGACAAATGAGAACCTGCGGCTTGTTTGATCAGGCTGCCTGATCGGACCGGGATTCGTCTCTGACAGGATGAACAGTTATCGAAGCGGTTGCGGCACAACCATCCCTGTTGTCGCAACCGCATTTTTTATTCGCGCACCCGAATTCTCCCGGTTGCCTTCACTGCGGCAGCGTTTCGCTGTGGGCGTGGTAAAGTTCGAGGCGTTTCTGTTCGACCAGTTCTGACAACTCTTCAATCGTGTAGCGGCCTGGCGGCTGTTTCTGGAGGGCCATTGTTTCGACGGTGGTGAAGAGGGTGGAATTGAACGGCGTGAAGATGTCGTGTTTTTCACCGAGCAGAATGATTTCACCATTGAAATATCCGGCTTCGGTTTCGCCACGCTGATGTTTCAGGTCGGCCCAGGTCGAAGGATAAGTGCGCAAATCAAACGGCAGGCTGCTGGCCGCGCGAATCGCCGCTTCATCTTCGGTCAGGTTGCGCAGCCGCGCAATGTGCGCTTTGACATCAAACGGATTGTGCTCTTCTTCAACGGAAATTCCCGCCACTTCCAGCACGCGCAAGCCTTCTTCAACCACGTCGGCCATAAACCGCGCAACCGGCGGCAGGACGTGCGAAAGCTGCACGTAATAATCACAAATCGCGTGCGTGGCGTTGTTCAGATTGAGCAGCAGCTTGGCCCACTTGATCGCCATAATGTGATTGTGCGTGGTCGTTTTGAAACCCGCACGACCGGATTCGGCGGCCACCTGCCGCAACAGTTCATCGCGGCCCAGCGGATAGCAGCCCATCGCCAGCGAACCCGATCTGGTATGCGCAATCACGCCCGGTTCAAGCAGCGTCGCGCTGACATCAACCATCACGCCGTACACGCGCCGAAAGCGCGCGGCGGCAGCCTCTTCGTTTCGCACTCCGTTCTGAAGGCAGAAAACCGGCGTCTCCTGTCTGAATACTTCGTGCAGCGCCTGGACTGAGGCAATGGTCTGCCGCGATTTCACCGTCAGCAGAATGACATCGTCCTCACGCGGCACAATCTGACGCGGATCAGTCACGGCAGCGATGCCTCTGATCTGCTCTTCACCGTCACGGCTGCGAATGATGAGGCCGTGAGCATTGACAGCATCAGCCATCGCCTGCCGCGCAATCAGCAGCACTTCAGCGCCACCGGCAGCAAGCCGCCCGCCGATCAGCCCGCCAATTGCTCCTGCGCCGTGAATGATGTATCGCATTTGTCCGGGTGTCCGCTGTCGCAGCGGAAAAGAGATGAAAAGCTGAAGTGAAGATTTACCGCGCAAACAGTTTCAGACCCTGAATCACAAATCTGAAACTGTTGCTGATGCGCCCGGCAGGACTCGAACCTGCGACCCTCTGCTTAGCTTACCACTCCAGATTTCCCTGGCCCCGATTCCGGGTTGTGGTCTGGACCATATCTTAGGCATTTCAGCCTGGGTGCGTGTGGCCTCTACGGTGTCCCTGCCTGAGCAGGGTTCCCTCGGTGTTGTCATGGAAGCCGTGAGGCTCCTTTAGAGTTTCACCGATACAGCACCCTCCACTGTGCGAATTACTTGTTCTCCGCACAGGCTCCCGTTTGAAGGCAGATGCTCTATCCAACTGAGCTACGGGCGCGTCTGTCAAAAACGCTGGCGTAATTTAAGGCAAAGCGCCGCAAAAACGCAAAGGGTCAGTGCCGATTGCGGCGCGCGGCTGGCGAAGTGCGCAGCGCGGCGGCATAATACCGGCATTGCAACCGGCAGCACAGGTTGTCTTTACCTGCCCGAAATGTCTCTGGCACATCGGCTCGCAACACGGGGCGCGGTCTTCAGGGAGGCGAATGATGAGCAGCATTCTTCTGGTAGACGACGATCCACTGATGCACGATCTGATTGAAGCGGCGCTGACCAGAGAAGGTCATCAGTTGCGACACGCGCCCAACGGGGTGGACGGGCTGGAACTGCTTGAGCGGGAAAATTTCGATCTGGTCATCAGCGATTTCATCATGCCGGAAATGAACGGCGCGGAATTTCTGGCCCGGCTGCGGCACGATCATCCGACGCTCAAGTGCATGATGATCACTGCCAACGGCACGCCCGAAGCCGTCATCAGCGCCCTGCGCGAACAGGTCTGCGACTTTCTGCTCAAGCCCTTCACGATTGCCGAACTGCGCGCTGCCGTCAGCAAGGCGCTCACGACCTGCGAAGCCGCCCGCATCGAAGTCGTTTCGGCCCGCCCGGAATGGATTGAACTGCGCATTCCCTGCGCGCTCGATGCCGTGCCGATGCTGCAAAAGCTGATGAAGCAGCTCAAGTCCGATCTGCCGCAGGAAGTCCGCGAATCAGTCTCATACGCCTTCCGCGAAATGCTCAACAATGCCATCGAACACGGCGGCAAACTCGACCCGTCGCGCTTCGTCACCGTCAGCTACGTGCGATTGAAGCGGGCGATCATCTACCGCATCAAGGATCCCGGCGAAGGCTTCGACCCGGCGCAACTGGCGCACGCCGCGATCAATAATCCCGACGACAACCCGGCCCATCACATGCTCGTGCGCGAGGAACTCGGCATGCGCGCCGGCGGCTTCGGCATTCTGCTGACAAGTCAGATGGTGGATGAACTGGTTTACAACGAGAAGTGCAACGAACTGATGTTCATCAAGTATCTTTGAGAGTGGTTAGTGGTCAGTGGTCAGTGGTTAGTTGTCATTTGTCAGTTGTCCATTGTCCGTTGTCAGGAGGTGCCCGGAAACTCAGCAACTGACCACTGACCACTAACCACCAGCCACTAACCACTATTCAATTCTGCCCGGCGGGCATCGCATTGTTGCGGCGCGGGGGTGTGCGTCCGGCGCTCAGATTGTCGTAATTGAGCGCGGCGTTGAAAAGCAGCGAGAAACTGCCGTGCGTCTGATGCCGCCACATCGGATTGCTGGCGAACATTACGACGTGGCCTTTGCCGACGGGAATATCAATGACTGCCGGACGGTTCGCCAGTTCTGAGCCGCCCGCGAGCATGCCGCTCACAAGCAGGTCTTTTTCAGCCGCGAAGCGCAGCACCACACGCGGGCGCATATTCGGCGGGGGCATCTGGCCTGCCAGAGCTTCACGAAATTCAGGCGGGATGCCGTCCTCGCCCGGCTGCGCGGGTGGCATCACGACCGGAGGCCGCCCCTGCGGAATGTCAGGATCATTCACTCCGCCGCGCCCGCTCGGACGCCCCTGCTGCTGACCGAATGGATTGAGTCCGCCACCGCCACCACCGCCGATTCCGGCCAGCCCGCCAGCCTGAAACAGCGGAGCCTGGTTGAAATAGACCGCGAGCTTTTCATCGTATCCGTAAGCAATCGGGCTTTTGCGATCAGCGAAGGTCGCATTGAAAACAGACCCGCGCGCCTGCAACTGCCGCGACTCCTGAATTGCAACGCCTTCGGTGATGCCGAAATCAATCGGCAGCGCCGAGTTGCTGCCAATCGTTACAAACAGCCCGCCCGCTTCGATGAACTTCTGTAAACTGGCCACGCCCGTGATGCCCATTCCGCCGCGCATATCGGCAGTCGTGTCGGGCGACTGACCCATATTCGGCGTCACATCGGACTTCTGCCACGGAATCGGCGCTTCGTTGTCGCCGCGTTTCGGCACGCCGCGCACGATGGCCTGCGCCGAGCCGCCGACGGGGCCGAAAATAATCACATCCCATTTGTCGCGCAGGTTCGCGGTGTCACGAATCACGTGGTCAGAAATGTAATCATACGGAATGCCCAGGCGGTCGAATTCGATGCGATACCAGCCTTCATTCTGCGTGTTCGTCCACGTATGCACGAGCGCAATGCGCGGCACGGCAAGCGGGTGCGTCGCCACTTCGGGCAGCTTGTCCACGGCGTTGACGGTGATGCCAAGTTCGGTCGCTTCCCTGGCCAGGCGCGATGCTGTATCGGATGAATTGCCTTCAGCTTTGATGATGAACGATCCGGCATTGAAGCTGCGCTCGCCCATCTTGAAAGTGTCTTCGGCGGCGAGCATCTTCACATCCTTCAGACGAAAGCGAAGCTGCGCGAGCGCGCTTTCAGCGTTGTGATTGATGATCCAGCCTGCTGTGCCTGAGCCGGTGACTTTGCCCGTCACTTTCGCCATGCTGCTGAGCAGGGTCATTGGCGCATCAAGCACGGCGGTGTCTTTGACGCGCACGGTTTTGACATTGCGCAGCGGGCCGAGCGTCCATCCGGTGTCGTCATACGGGCGCGGGTCGTTGACGTTGTAATACTGCGTATCGAGCAGCATATCGGCCATACGCGAATAGGGCTGATCCATCCGCACGACGTAACTGCCCGCCGGGAATTTGCCATCCTTCGTTTCAAATTCGCGGTCGGCGCGATGCACTTCGCAGCCCTGCATCTTCAGCAGGTTCACGAGGTCTGCGGCTTCGTTCGGGCGCGGGTCGTCGCCGGGGATGACGTAAGCCGCCGGGCCTTCAGTCCTGGCTTTGGCGACTGAGCGTTTGCTCTTGAGGTAAAAGTTGTTGAGGAACTTTTCCTTGCTGGCCGAAACATAATTCATCGCAAACAGGATCGCGCTCTGCTGCATGTTGATGTTGTTGCGAATTGACCATTTCACACGCGGCAGCGGCGGATTCGGGCGGAACCAGTCACGCTGCGACTGCGGCCCGACCGTGCGATCCTGTGTGTCGGCGCCGCCATTGCCGAAGGTTTCATAAAAGCGGCCAATCGAGTTGTGACCGTTCGCCACATAAAACATATAGTTCGGCGCCCACCCGTCATAAAAACCGTGCGTCCACACGCCAGGCACGCCGCGTTTGGTCATCTCGTCAATTTCGTGGTAAGCGAGCATCTGCCATTCATTGACCACCATCGGATCGAGCCAGGCGTTGTAGGGGCCGGTGCCGGTCGAGGTGTAAAGAAACGGCACCGATTCGTGCAGGTCGTGCAGCACGGTCGGATGAAACTCCAGAAACGTCGCCATCTGATTGCGCGTCAGCGCGAGCGCCATGCCCATCGAATCGCGGTTGTTGTCGTGCGCAACGTATTTGCCCCAGTAAAGCAGGCTCGGCGCGCGTTTGCCTTCGTTCGCCTTGCGCCAGTTATAGAGGTCAACCATCATATCGCGCCCGTCCACTTCGAGCGTCGGCGTGATGAGCACAATCACGTTCCTGCGAATCGCCTGAATGAAGGGCGTTTCTTCGACGGCCAGGCGATAAGCCATCTCCATCAGCATTTCAGGACTGCCGGTTTCGGGCGAGTGAATCGAACCTGATGCCCAGTAAATCGCCTTGCCTTCACCGATTAGTTTCTGCGCTTCTTCATCATTCGTGCGGCGCGGGTCGGCCAGCCTGGCGGTGATGTCCTTGTATTTCGCCAGATTCGCCACACTCGCTTCATCGCCCACGACGACGAGCAACTGCTCGCGGCCCAGTTCGCTTTTTTCAGGCGCGGTAAAGACCTTCACGCGCGGCGTGGCCTTCTCAAGTTCGCGGTAATAACGGTACTGATCTTTGGTGTAGGTCAGCTTGTTCGGCGTGCCGACGGGATAGCCCAGCACTTTCGCCGGAGTCGGAACTTTGTCTGAAGCCGGAAGGTGATCAACCAGTTCCGTGAGAAAGAATTTCTCGGTTGTGTTCTTCAGAATTGAATCAGTGTATTCGCGGTCAACCGGCTGAGCCGCCGACTGAGACGGCTGTGCCGGTGCGGCTTTGGTCTTTGTTTTCGCACTCTGAGCGAGCGCCGGGCTGAAGCTGACTGAGAACGTCAGACCTGCCAGCGCCAGATGCACGCCGAGGCGGCGCAGCCGAAGTGAGAACGTGCGGTTCATAGATGAGCCTCCGTTGATTGCCTGGATGATGTTTGTATGGGCGCGACTACGGCGCAGAGAGAAAAGTCCTGTCCCAGCGGCGACAGTATCTGCCTGTCAGATATTTTAAGCAAGATTGCGCTTGACCCTGGAATCTGTTCCAGACTTTATAATCCCCGCGTGACTGACAAAGCCGGAAAAAAGGGTCTGCTGCGCGCGGGTGAACTGGCCCGCCTGGCAGGCGTGAGCACTGACACGCTGCGGCATTATGAACGGCGCGGGCTGCTCAGGCCGCATCGCCTGCCCAACGGTTATCGTGAATATCCGCCGCAGGCAGTGGCGCGGGTGAGGCTGGTGCGCCGCGCCCTGGCGCTCGGTTTCAGGCTGGATGATCTCTCGCGCATTCTCAGGGCGCGTGATCAGGGACGCGCGCCCTGCCGTCAGGTGCGCGAACTGGCAGCGGCGAAACTGGATGAGCTTGAAACGCTGCTGCGGGAACTGACCGCCGCGCGTGACGGGCTGCGCGCACTGCTGAAGGAATGGGATCAGCGGCTGGAAGCGGCGGCCAGTGAACCCGCCGGACTGCTTGAATCGCTGGGCGCGGCAGACAGTCGGCTGAGTGAAACTCCGGCGCTGCCGGTCGCCTGGCAGAAACGAAAACGAAAATGAAAGGAATCAGAACTATGAAAGCAATCTGTCGGCTGATGGCTGTTTTACTGTTGCTTGTGACTGCGGCGACTGTGACCAGGGCGCAGCAGTCGCACGATAACTGCCCGATGCACGCGGCACACCAGAAGAAATCAGAGGCTGGAGCGCACGATCATCACGCCGGAGTCAATAAACGGGGCGATGAGGCGATGGGCTTTTCGCAGCAGAAGACCACGCATCATTTTCGTCTCAAAACTGATGGCGGCGCGATTGAAGTTGCCGCCAATGATTCGAATGACAGCGCCAGCCGCGATCAGATTCGCCAGCACCTGAAACACATTGCCCGCGCCTTTGCCGAAGGCGATTTCAGCGCGCCGCTCTTTATTCACGCGCAGGCGCCGCCCGGCGTGCCTGTGATGAAGCGTCTGAAAACTGCGATCAAATATCAGTACGAAGAAACGGAACAAGGCGGGCGCGTCCGGCTGTTAACGAGCAACGCTGAAGCGCTCGAAGCCATTCACCAGTTTCTGCGCTTTCAGATCAGCGATCACCGGACGGGCGATTCCGGCGAAACTGACAGGCCGTAACGCTGTGATTGAAACGGTCGGCAGGCGTTATTTGACGCGCCTGCCATTTTTGAAATACATCGTCTGATTGTTGATGGCTTTCGGGTCGGCACGGCGCGCCTGTTTGTGCGGATCGCGGCCATATTCAAGGCCGATTTGCGGGCTGGTTGCGCCGGAGCCGGGACGATAACGACCCTTCCGGCTGCCCTGACTCTCTTTCCAGGTCAGATATTCATTGCTGTATTTCTGCCACGCATCGGCCCACACGCCGCGCGGATCGCGCCCTTTCAGATTGATGCCGCCGCGTTGCAGCAGTTCCAGCGAACGGCTGACGCAGGTTGAACTGCTGCCAAAAAGCACCGCGATGATGCGCAGCTTCCAGTCAGGCAGTTTCTGCTGCATCTCCCTGATTCCTTCCAGAATCGCCCGCTCCTGCTCCGGCGTGGTTTCAATGGTCAGGCTCGCGTGCGCATCAATGCGGGCCTGATCCACCGCGCCCAGCACTGAGTAATCGTCTTCAGGGTAATAATCAAAGTAGGCTGATTCGCCCGTCGCATCATTTCTGACGTAAAGCAGAATGTGGCCCCAGTCCCAGACATCCAGCCGTTCGACCGGCGGGCGATAGTAAATCGTCACGTCAAAGCAGCGAAGCGCCGGACGCAACTCAGTCCCGCCCGGCAGCGACACCTGCGAACTGCCCGCCGCGCAGGGCTGCGCGAGCAGGGCGGTCATGACCGTGCTGATCAGAAAGAGCGTGATTACTTTGGAACTTATCTTCATCGTTTCTCCGCACGGTTTCGGCCTGTGTCCTGATGAAAGAGCAAACCTGATACCGCCAGGGCTGCAACCGGATGCTGCCCCGAAAATGGGCGAAGTTCCGCGACAAGTGAGCGAAAACACTCAGACCACCTGGCCATACTATTCTATCCTGTTGGAATCATCCTCCACCTGATGCGGCACAACTGTTGCACGTTTACAGCATGGAATCCGCCCAACTGAACAGACATCAAACGCTGACAGCGACAAGGTGAAAGCCGGTCATTCACCAGGGCTGATCCCTGATTGTTTCACGAGAGAAAAGCAATTTGAAAGTAATGGAGGTGAGCATTATGGCAAACAAAACCGGCGCTGCCCTTGCTCCGAAACGCATGGGCGACATTTTCGTGATGGACCCGTTCAGGCATTTTCAGGAACGGATCAACCGCCTGTTTGGCGAAGGCTTTGAACCTTTCAAGCTGGAAGAGAACTGGTCACTCGCCACCTGGGCACCGGCCTGCGACATTTATGAAACCGACAACGAGATTGTGGTCAAGGCCGAACTGCCCGAAGTCAGAAAAGAGGACGTGACAGTCACGATTGAAAACAACGTGCTGATGATTCACGGCGAACGGAAGTTTTCTGAAGAAACGAAGAAGGAGAATTATCACCGCCTCGAACGCCGCTACGGTGAATTCACCCGCAGCTTCACGCTGCCAGCCTTCATTGACCCGGCCAAAGTCAATGCTGAATTCAGGGACGGCATGCTGAAAGTCACCATGGCCAAACGCGAAGAGGCCAAACCGAAACAGATTGAAGTGAAGGTGCAATAAATCCGGTGAGGGCCGGTCAGGGCGCACAACACACCGGCTCTCACAAATCGCCAGCCACCGGTTCAGGACAGGACAGGTGGCTGGCGTTGTTCTGAAGCGAATTCATCAGCAACACAACGCGGCTGAAAGGAGGAACTGATGATGCAGGAGCGAATGAAAATTCTGATTGCTTATGACGGCTCGGAATGCGCCGAAGCTGCGCTTGATGATCTCAGACGGGCCGGACTGCCGCGCCGAATCAATGCCACTGTGTTGTCAGTACTCGATTACTGGATGCCGCTGCCCGCGAGCATCGGCATGGTGGACACTGACTTCTCGCAGCAGTTGCTCAAAGAGGAGCAGGAGATAATGAAACAGGCGCAGCGGGCCGCCGGACGTTTGCAAAAACTTTTTCCCGAATGGGAAGTCAGCGCAGAAACCGGCCTCGGCGTGCCGGGCAGCGTCGTGGTTGAAAAAGCCGACCTGTGGAAGCCCGATCTGATTATTGCCGGTTCGCACGGGCGTTCGGTCTTTGGCCGCTTCTTTCTCGGCAGCGTTTCGCAGCGCATCGTCAATGAATCGCACTGTTCGGTGCGCGTGGCGCGTGGTCGCGTGCAGGAACCCGACGCTCCGGCCCGCATCATCGTTGGCGTGGACGGCTCGAAAGGCGCTGAAGCCGCCGTCAAAGCCATCGCCGCGCGCCACTGGCCAAAGGATTCAGAGGTGCGCGTGGTCAATGCCGCCTGGACGCTGCCTCCGGTCACCAGCGATCAGGTCATCGGTCAGGTGACAACGTGGATTACCAGAGAACAGGCCAGAGTCAGGGAACTGACCGACGCGGCGCAGCGTCGTTTGCGGGCCGCCGGTCTGCAAACATCCTGCCTGGTCAGGGAAGAGGAGCCGAAACACCTGCTCGTTCACGAAGCCGAAAGATGGAGCGCCGACTGCATCTTTGTCGGCGCCAGAGGCATGGGGCGGCTCGAACGCTTCCTGATCGGCAGCGTTTCATCGGCGGTTGCGGCCCGCGCCCACTGCTCGGTTGAAATCGTGCGAGCCACATAACCGGCAATTGAAGCTCCGAAAGGAGGAACGCATATGCAGGGCAGTAAACGTTACACCAATCAGACCTGGACGAAGCGGGTAGATCACGAAGCCGGTCGCCATCACACGGCGCGGGCCGTGCCCGAACCGGCAGTCTGCAAAATCTGCGGCGATGTGTATGCTGACCGGCGCTGGTCAGCGCCCGATCCTGAACGGCAGAGCGCCAGACATCCGGCCTTCAGGCCCGCGCAGGAAGTCGTCTGTCCGGCGTGCGAACGCCAGCAGACAGGCGAACCCGGCGGTTTCGTTTATCTCGACGGAGCTTTTCTGCTGGCTCACCGGGACGAAATCGAACATCTGCTGCGCAATGAAACAACGCGCGCGGAAGAAGACAATCCGCTGGCCCGCATCATGGACTGGCAGTGGGACAACACCGACCGCCTGACGGTCACGACGACGACTGAACACCTGGCGCAGCGGCTCGGTCACGCGCTCAAAAAAGCCTTTGACGGCGAAGTTCTTTACGACTTCTCGCACGAAAACAAACTGGCGCGCGTGTCGTGGCATCGTGACTGAACACGCGCACAGACTGAGCGCAATAATTTCAATCGCTGGTCACTGACCGGCTGAATCAGACTGGCTTCATCACACGAGGGCCGGACGCGCACAGGCAGAATCAATCCTGTTCTGTCTGTGTGCGTCCGGCCCTCGTGTTTTGGAGCACACTCACCACCCGGCAACCGGATGCGCGCTGAACGCTTGCGCGATCAGTCCGGCTTTCGCTATGCTCGCCTGCGAGGTCGCATCTTCTCTTCCGTTTATCGCAGCGCACGTTTTATCTGCTGAAACTCTGTCAGTACCGGGCCGCAGCTTCTGAGGGAGGCGGTTCAACTTTTACTGTGACCGTGCGCCGATAAATGAATCACCCTGCGGAGAACCCGATGAAACACATTCTGACCACGATCATTCTGGCGCTTGCGCTGACCGCTGCGGCGACGGCTCAGACCGCTGATGAAAAGCAGGTGCTGAAGCTTGAACAGCAATGGGTCGAGGCGCTCACCAAAGCCGATACGGCGGCGCTCGAACGCATTTACCACAACGATCTGACCTATACGCATTCAAGCGGCGTGGTGGACACCAAAGCCTCTTACCTCGCTGGTCTGAAATCCGGCAATACAAAATATCTGGCGCTTGACCGCGATGAGGTCAAAGTCAGAATTTACGGCAACACCGCCATTGTTACCTGCAAGGCGGCCATCAAACTGCTCAACAAAGAACAGCCGGTCAATTTCACTGCCCGCGTACTGCACGTTTACATCAGACAGGGCGGGCGCTGGCAGATGGTGGCGCATCAGACCACGCGCCTGGCAGCCTGAATCTGAAATCTGAAATCTGAAATCTGAAATCTGAAATCTGAAATCTCAAATCTGAGATCGCCCTATGACCTGGCCGCAGAATTACGATCCGCTGCACAGTCAGATTCTTTCGACGCTGGTTTCGGCGCTGCCGGTGCTGACGCTCTTCTTTGTGCTGGTGGTTTTGAAAAAGCGCGTCTGGGTGTCGGCCCTGTGCGGCCTGCTGATGGCCGTGCTGGTGGCGCTCGCGGTCTTTCGCATGCCTGCGCTGCTCGTGGCGGCGGCGGGCGTGCACGGCTTTATTTTCGGGATGATTCGCATTGCCTGGATCATCGTGGCTTCGATCTTTCTTTACAACGTGGCCTGCGAGACTGGGCAGTTTCAGGTGATGAAGGATTCGATTGCCGGGCTGTCGTCAGACAAGCGGCTGCAACTGGTGCTGATTGCCTTCTGCTTCGGCGCGTTTCTCGAAGGCACGGGCGGCGGCGGCGCGCCGGTCGCCATTGCCGGAGCCTTTCTGATCGGGCTTGGTTTCGATCCGTTTCAGGCGGCAACTTTGTGCCTCGTTGCCAACACTGCGCCGGTGGCGTGGGGCGGCGTGGGCAATCCGATTCGCGTGCTGGCCGGAGTGACGGGCCTGCCCGAAGCGCAGTTCAGCGCGATGGCCGGGCGCATCCTGCCGCCCGTGTCGCTGATTCTGCCGCTGTGGCTCGTGCGCAGTCTGGTCGGCTGGAAGGAAACCGTGCAGGTCTGGCCCGCGCTGCTCATCAGCGGACTCTCGTTTGCCGCGATGCAGTTTTACTGGTCGAACTTTCAGGAATCAGGTCTGGTTGATGTGGTGTCGGCCATCTTTTCGCTGCTCGTGATGGTCGCGTTTCTGAAGTTCTGGAAGCCGAAGGAGATTATTCCGGTCAGCGGCGAACTGCCCGCAATCACGAAGCCGCACACGACCGCTGAAGTGCTGAAAGGCTGGTCGCCGTTTATTCTCGCTTCCGTGCTGATCTTTGTGACCGGGCTGCCTACGGTCAAAAAATATCTGACCTTCAAACCGCTCGCGCACGAAATGCCGTTGCTGCACAACGCCGTGCTGAAGATGCCGCCCGTTGCGCCAGTGCCGAAGCCCGAAGAGGCTGTAGCTGATTTCAATTTCATCGGCATCCCCGGCACGGCGGTCTTTATTGGCGGCATGATCGCGGCGCTGCTGGCCGGAATGTCACTGGGCAAGGCGCTGCGACTGTTTGCGCTGACGCTCAAACAACTGATTCCGTCACTGCTGGCGATCAGTTTTATGGTCGGGCTGGCATATGTGACGCGCTACGCCGGAATGGACACGGTGCTGGGTCTGAGCCTGACCGGGACGGGCTGGCTGTTTCCGTTCTTCGGCACGCTGCTCGGCTGGCTTGGCGTGGCGCTGACCGGCACCGATGCCGGATCGAATGCGCTGTTTGGCAACTTGCAGAAGGTCACTGCGGAGCAGTTGAATTTAAGTCCGATTCTGATGGGCGCGGCCAATTCGGCGGGCGGCGTGATGGGCAAGATGATTGATGCTCAGTCCATCGTCGTTTCGAGCGCGGCGACACAGCAGACGGGCAATGAGGCGGCGATCTTCAAGGCCGTTTTCAAACACAGCATCGTGCTGGCCGCCATAGTCGGCATCATCGTGATGATTTATGCTTACCTTATCCCTTCGGTCATTCCGAAATAATCAGATCGGGACAGTACCGCGCGCGTCAGCAAGCGGATTTACTCAGAAAATAACCGCTTGCTGACGCGCGCGGTACTGTCCCGGTGTTCCAGTCAAAGGAAGAAATATGCCTCGTCAATCCAGACTGAATTACTCAACACCGTCCTTTTCTCTGAATCAACTTTCCGCTGCGCGCCCAGCGCCTCTGCGTGAAAATTTATCTCACGCAAAGACGCCGAGGCGCAGAGAAGAAAGAGAGTGCGGGCTGCGGTTCAGGAATGCGCTGTTCCTGTGGCTGCTGATTGCGGCCAGTCTCTCGTTTTATCCGGTCGTTGCTGCGGCTCAGGCCGCGCAGGAAACGAAAACCGGCGAAGTCACTTTCACCAGAACTGAAGTGATGATTCCGATGCGCGACGGCGTGAAACTGCACACGCTGATCTTTGCGCCGGAACAGATTGCTGAACCGCTGCCGCTGCTGATGCAGCGCACGCCTTACGGCGTTGACGGGCGCAACTCGAAAAACGTCAATGCCGCTTATTCTGAACTCGTGGCCGATGGTTACATCTTCGTCTTTCAGGACATTCGCGGGCGTTACAAATCAGAAGGCGAGTTTGTGATGAATCGCCCGCTGCGCGAAAACCGCAGCGACCCGAAGGCGACCGATGAAACGACCGACACTTACGACACAATCGAATGGCTGCTGAAAAACGTGCCGAAAAACAACGGGCGCGTCGGAATTTTCGGCGTCTCATATCCGGGCTGGACGACGGTGATGGGCATCCTCGATCCGCACCCGGCGATGAAAGCCGCTTCGCCGCAGGCCGCGATGGGCGACACGTGGATGGGCGATGATTTCTTTCACAACGGCGCGTTCCGGCTGACTTATGGGTTTGAATACGTCTACAGCCTTGAAACCTCGAAGGACGGCGCGTCATTCAAACATGACCGCTATGACACTTATGACTGGTATCTGAAACTCGGCCCGCTCTCGAACGCGAATGAAAAATACTTTCACGGCAAACTGCCGACGTGGCAGAGCTTCATCGAGCATCCGACGTGGGATCGTTACTGGCAGCGCAAGGCGCTCGATGTGGTCGCGGGTAAACCGACCGTGCCGACGCTCAACGTCGCGGGCTGGTGGGATCAGGAAGATTTTTACGGCGCGGTCAAAACCTATCTGGCCTTTGAAAAGAACGACACGCAGAACCTGAATTACCTGGTTGTCGGCCCGTGGAATCACGGCGGCTGGGGCGGCAAGGGCGACCGCCTGGGCCGCATCACCTTTGACAGCGACACGGGCAAATACTTCCGCGAAAAACTTCAGGCGCCGTTCTTCGCTTACTACCTCAAGGACAAAGGCGCGCTCAAGCTGCCCGAAGTCACCTCCTTTGAAACCGGCAGCAACGAATGGAAAACCTATGAAGCGTGGCCGCCGAAACAGAATTACACGCCGCGCAAACTCTATTTTCACAGCGACGGTCGTTTGTCATTCGACGCGCCGACAAAGGAGGGCAATGATGAAAACGACAGTTACGTTTCCGACCCGAAACATCCCGTGCCCTATCGTCCGCGCCCGGTGCAGGCGACTTACAGCCAGGGTTCAACCTGGGGCATCTGGCTGACGATGGATCAGCGTTTCGTGCACAACCGCCCGGACGTGCTGAGCTGGGAAACCGATGTCCTCAGTGATGACATCACCGTGTCGGGTCAGATCATCGCTGATCTGTTCGCGTCAACAAGCGGCACAGACAGCGACTGGATTGTGAAGCTGATTGACGTTTACCCGGAAGAGTGGCCCCAGGATCGCACGATGGGCGGCTATCAACTGATGGTGGCGAGCGAAATTCTGCGCGGGCGTTATCGCAAAAGTTTCGAGAAACCTGAACCCGTCAGACCGAACGAAGTGAACGAATATAAATGCGATCTGCGCTGGGCCGATCACACCTTCAAAAAAGGTCATCGGATTATGGTGCAGGTGCAGTCAACCTGGTTTCCGCTCTATGACCGCAACCCGCAGAAGTATGTCGAAAACATCTTCAAGGCGCAGGAATCTGATTTCATCGCCGCGACACAGCGCGTTTTCAGATCGAAGAAATATCCTTCACACATGCTGCTGCCGGTGAGAACGCAATGATGAACAAGTCAATCCTCACAAGTTTCGGCGTGGCGCTGTCAGCGCTGCTGCTCGCCACGCTGCCTGCCTGCGCGCAGAACCTGCGGTTCGGTGATATTGACAAGCTGCCGAAACCGAAAGCCGATGCGCGCATTGCATACGGCAAAGACCCGCTGCAATTCGGTGATCTGCGCCTGCCCGCTGGCAAAGGGCCGCATCCGGTCGTGATCGTCATTCACGGCGGCTGCTGGCTGGCTGAATACAACCTCGAACACCTGTCAGCTTTCAGCGACGCGCTGACCAAAGCGGGCGTGGCGACCTGGAGCCTTGAATACAGGCGCGTCGGCAGTCCTGGCGGCGGCTGGCCCGGCACCTTTCAGGACGTGGCGCAGGGCGCTGATTACGTGCGCGAACTGGCGAAAAAGTATCCGCTTGATCTCAGCCGCGTCATCGTCATCGGCCATTCCGCCGGAGGCCATCTGGCCCTGTGGCTGGCGGCGCGAAAGAAACTGCCGAAAAACAGCGAGCTTTACACGGTGAACCCGCTGCCATTGCAGGGCGTGATTTCACTGGCCGGAGTCACCGACCTGGCAAAATTCGCTCCCGGCTGCGGCGGCGCAATTGCGAAACTGCTTGGCGGCACACCCGAAGAAATGCCAGCGCGTTATCAGCAGACCTCACCGCTTGAACTGCTGCCGCTCGGCGTTCCGCAGCACCTCATCAACGGCGCACGCGACCGCATCGTGCCGCTGGAACAGGGGGCGAGTTACGAAGCCGCCGCGAAAAAGAAAGGCGATCAGGTCAGGCTGACCGTGCTTGAAAACGCCGCGCACTTTGAACTCGTCTCGCCGCAGGCGGCGGAGTGGCCGGTGATTCAGGAAGCGGTACTGGCAATGCTCAATCAGAAAACGCAGGGGAAGTGAGAGCGATTTGAAGAATCTGTTTTATCCGCGAAGCGGATTTATTCAATAGCGGCGGGTGTAACCCGCCGGAGCGGACAAACGGGTTTTTCGACTCTGAAGGAGTCGCAGTGTGATTTATCAATACGCTCCTGAAAGGGATGATGATCTTTGTGCCTGCGCTGCGATGAGTTACCCCGCCGCTATCAGATCAGATTTCAATTGAATATCCGGGAAGTGTGGCGCGATTTGCCAAAATCGCGCCACACTTCCCGGATATTCAATTGAAATCTGATCTGAATTCGTCCGCTCTGCGGACAGGAAGAATCATTTACTTGTTGTGCCGATAAAACTCGCGGAAGGCTTTCAGGTAAGACGAATGGCCGTCTTCTGATTCGCGCAGTTCCCTGATGATCGGGTTGGCGAATTTGTTGACGATGGAATTGATCATGACGCGAATGGCTTCTTCCTGATCTTCGCTGATGTCGCCCAGGCGTTTGCGGCTGCGCTCGAATTCGGCCATGGCGAGCGCGCCGATTTCGCGGCGGAAGGTGCCGATGACGGCGTTCAGGTCGCCTTCGGCCAGGGTTTCAATGAAGCGGCGGGCTTCAGCTTCGATGATCTCTTCGGCGCGGGCGGCTTCGCGTTCGCGCTGCTGCCGGTTTTCACTGGCGACGGCCTGCAGGTCGTCAATGTCAAATACGAAAACGTTGTCGAGTTCGCTGGTGGCCGGGTCAATGTTGCGCGGGACTGAAATATCAATCAGAAAAACCGGCTTGTTGCGACGGGCAGCGAGGGCGCGACGCGCGTGTTCGGCGCGAATCAGGTAATGCGGCGCGCCGGTCGAACAGATCACAATGTCAGCGCGGGCCAGATCCTTTTCCATTTCGTCAAAGCGAATCGCCTGGCCGTCCATCTCCTGCGCCAGCCGTTCGGCGTTCTCAAAGGTGCGGCTCGCAATCAGCAGCTTGCTCGCGCCGCTCGTCATCAGATGCTTGGCGGCCAGTTCAGCCATCTCGCCCGCGCCAAGCAGCAGCACCGTCCGGCCCCGCAAATCATCAAACACCTTGCGCGCCAGTTCGACCGCCACGTAGCTGATCGAGACGGCGCTCGAACCAATGCCGGTTTCAGTGCGGATGCGTTTGGCAATCGTGAAGGCGCGGCTCATCAGATTATTGAGCGTCTGACCGAGCGTCTTTTCGGACTGCGCCAGGTGATAGGCTTCCTTGACCTGACCGAGAATCTGCGGCTCACCGACGACCATTGAATCCAGGCTTGCCGCTACGCGAAAGATGTGGCGAATCGCTTCAACCTGCGCGTGCTGGTACAGGTGCGGGGTGAAGTGATGGGGCGCAAGCCCGTGATGACGATGCAGGAAGTCGGTCAGATGCGAGAGCGCCTGCTCAGTATTTTCAGGCGTGGCGGCAACAATTTCGACGCGGTTGCAGGTCGAGATAATCAGGCCTTCGCTGATGGCGGGGCGTTCGGTCAGCGAGCGCAGCGCCTCAGGCAGCCGCGTTTCAGAAAAAGCCAGCCGCTCGCGCACTTCGACGGGCGCGGTTTTGTGGCTGACTCCGATGAGAACGATATTATTCACAGCAGAAAATACGAGTCGGGGACGGTAACGGATTGCGGATCATTCCTCATTTTCAAACGCTTCGGCTTCCTGCTCATCAGGCGGAAATTCGCTCCGGTCATAAACTTCATTCAGGGGCAGCGTGCAATCAACTGATGCGATGCGCAATCGGTCGGTGAGTTCAGTCACCGAAGCTGCAATGACCCACTGGCCTTCGGCATTGCGGGCAAAGTGTTCGATCAGCGGCCTGTTCTGCGCGACGACCAGGTAATCGGTCAGCGACGGCAGCCACTGCCGGTAACGCCGGAACTTTTCGCCACGATCAAAGGCTTCGGTTGAGTCCGACAGCACTTCGATGATGACTTGTGGATTGATGAGCACATCACGGTGACTGTCCAGGTACTGCGGCTCACCGCAGATGACCACGAGATCAGGATAAGAATACAGCCCGCCGGGGAAGCGCGGATTGCGCGGACGCGGGCCGCTGCGAACCTTCAGGTCTTTGGCGCGTGCGCGACACGGTTTGCCGCGCAACTGAGCGTACAAAATGCCGCTCAGGTTCATTGAAATATCACCGTGTTCATCGCTTTCACCGGCCATCAGGTAAATGTGGCCGTCAAGGTATTCGTGCCTTTCCGCTGAGGCGCGCTCAAAGGCCAGGTATTCTTCTTCGGTGAAGATCAGTTCTGATTGTGGCAGCGCCATAAATCACCTCGCAAAATAATCAGCCGAAGATGTGATAGCCGCCCATAAACCGCGTGCCGACCCAGGTGAACAGGACGACGACGAAACCGGCGATTGACAGCCACGCGACGCGCCGACCGCGCCATCCGGCGGTCAGGCGGTAATGAATCATCGTCAGGTAAATCAGCCACGTCACCAGCGACAGCACTTCCTTGGGGTCATTGTGCCAGTATCGCCCGTCGCGCTGCTGATTCCAGATAATCCCGGTCAGAATGCCCAGCGTGAGCAGCGCAAAGCCGATGGTCAGCGAACGGTAACTCAGTTCGTCGCTCGTATTGAGCGCGGGCAGGCGCTGAAAAGTGCCGCCGAAATTCTTGGCTTTCAGTTCGTGTTCCTGCACCAGATACATCACGCCGCTGACAAAGGTCACGATGAAGGCCGCGTAAGCGAAAATGACCAGCGTCACGTGAACCGGAAAGATGACCTGAGTTATGGCGCTGATGCTGATGGCATTGGCCAGCGCGACTGAAATCGGCTGATCCGATTCCGGCAGCAGCAGCGAGGTCAGCGTGAACAGGCAGACAAAGGGCAGCACGAAAGCGGGCAGCGCGCGCGCCTGGTAACGCGGGCCGATGATGAGGTAATAGGCCACAATGGCCCAGGCGATGAATGACGCCGCCTCCTTCGGACTGACGATGGGAAAGTGTTCCAGTTCAACCCAGCGCATCGTCAGCCAGGATGAATGCGAGGCAAAGCCCAGCGCCAGCATGGTCAGCAGCGTCAGACTGCGGCCCCGTTCCTGTCGGGCAAAAGTGATGAGTGAATAGATCGCACCGGCGAGATAGAGCAGCAGCGCAATCATCAGAAGCAGGTTCATAAGTTTTCATCTGCCGCGTGTGGCAGGCGGCATCATAACATCGCCCGTCAGTCAGCGGCAATCAGCAGTTCAGATGAGCCTGCGAGGGCTGGTTGCTTTCCATCATAAGCCTGATTTATTCTCGCATTTACGCAGTCAATCAGTCACCCGGCAGTTCCTGCACCGCACTTATTGATGAACTTATGATCACCAGAACCGCTCTGCTTTACCTCTCACGACAGCACGGCCTCAAGGATCTGATGGGGCGTTTCAGCGCCACCCGCAAAGTAACCCGCCGCTTTATCGCTGGCGAAAATATTGACGATGCCATCGCCGCCATTCGTGAACTCAATGCGCTGGGCATTACGGCTTCGTTCGATCATCTGGGCGAAAGCATTGCGTCCGAGGCCGAAGCCGACGCCGAAGTGCGCGAATACCTGCGCGTGCTGGCCCGGATTGAAGACACCGGCATCAATTCCAATGTGTCAGTCAAGCTGACTCAGCTTGGCCTCGACATTGACGAGGCGCTGTGTCTGAAAAATGTTCGGCGCATTGTCGAAGAAGCGCACCGGCGCGGCAACTTTGTGCGGATTGATATGGAAGATTCGCCAAAGACCGATGCCACGCTGCGCATCTTTCGCACGCTGCGCGCCGAATTTGAAAACGTCGGCATCGTCATTCAGGCCTATCTTTACCGCAGCGAGCGCGACATTGACGAACTGCTTCAGATCGGCGCGCGCATCCGGCTCTGCAAGGGCGCTTACCAGGAACCGCCCGAAGTCGCCTTTCCTGAAAAGGAGAAAGTGGACGCCAGTTACGTGAAGCTGATGAAAGTGCTGCTCAAAAGCGGCATCTATCACGGCATTGCCACGCACGATGAAAAGATGATTGCGGCGACCAGGGAATTTGCCGCGCGCGAACAGGTTCCGCAATCGGCTTATGAATTTCAGATGCTTTTTGGCATTCGCCGCGATTTGCAGGTGAAGCTGCGGCAGGAAGGTTACGGCATGCGAACTTACGTGCCGTATGGCGAATTCTGGTATCCCTACTTTATGCGCCGCCTGGCCGAACGCCCGGCCAACGTCTGGTTCGTGCTGAAAAATCTGCTCAAAGGCTGAACCCGGATCAGATTTCAAATCAGTGTACCGAAACAACCAGTGTGGCGCGATTTGCCAGAATCGCGCGGTTTACGCAATGAGCCGATGGCGGATGCCGCGCGACTGCGGGCAAATCGCGCCACACTTTCCGTTTACGCGATTGAAATCTGATCCAGGTCAGCCACCTGCACGCAGGAAGCCTGCCGGACAGAATTGCCGCCCTTCAGCACTGATCGTGTAACGGCATTGGCCTGACAAACCATCTGCCGGGCAATCAGGGCCGGGCTGCCCTGATGACTGATACTTTTTCAAGCCAGCGCAGGTTGTTGGTGTCGTTGTAAACCATCGTCGCCTGAATCTGATCGCCGGGCGCGAGCCGGGCCAGCGCCTGATCGTCCTTCACGGTGAATTCCATTTTCATCGCGTCCATGAAGTTCCTGCCAGCGGCGTCCTTAATGGCTTCGTGGTCAAGTTCAATGCGCTTCCTGTTCTGATCAACTGAAAGCACAGTGCCTTTCACCTCGAAGCGTCTTTCCGGTGAGTTCTGTGACTGGCGCTGGCCCGACTGACAGGCGACGCTGAGCAGAAACACCAGCGCAGTAAGGATGAAGAGGAAAATTGTTGTTTTGCTGAGTGACATAATGACTCCGGTTGTCATCCGTCGGATGACGTGATTTGATGATCAGGCTGGATTATCCACACGCGGGGGCGCATCGGACAAGTCCGGTCAGCCGGAAAATCAAACCATACGGAGCCACACATGAACGATCAGCAGATTACCGTCATCGCATACATCGAAGTCAGACCCGAAACCATCGAGGCTTTCAGGGAGCAACTGACCGCCCTGATTACGGCCACGCGCGCCGAAGCGGCCTGCCTCAGTTATGATTTCCATCAGTCCGCCGACAATCCGGCAAAGTTTGTGGCTTATGAAAACTGGGCCAGCCGCGCCGGACTCGATGAACATTCGCGTTCAGCGCACATTCAGTCTTTCAGACAGAACTGCGCAGCGATGTTTGCCGGGCCGGTGCAGATTTCAATCTGGAAAAAACTGGACATCTGAAAAGCCTGGGACAGGCGACTTCACCGCAGCGGACAGAGAGGAACACAGAGGGGAAACATAATCTGTGTTCCTCTCCGTCCGCTGCGGTGAAGTCGCCTTCCATTATGGTGTGTTTTGATTCAGTGCCGGAGGCTCAACTATGAATCGTCACTTCATTCGCGCTGTGCTGTGGCTGTTGTTGGGTGCGCTGCCTGTCGCGGCGCAGACAAAGGTTACTGACAAGGTTGATGAATTCATCGCTGCCGAAATGCAGAAACAGCACATTCCGGGGCTGTCGCTCGCGGTCATCAAAGCCGGGCAGATCGCGTATGTGAAAGGTTACGGCCTGGCGAATGTCGAGCATCAGGTGCCGGTCAGACCTGAAACGGTTTTTCAGTCCGGTTCGGTCGGCAAGCAGTTCACCGCAACGGCAGTGATGATGCTGGTTGAAGATGGCCGCCTGGCGCTTGACGATCACATCACAAAATATTTCCCTGACGCGCCGCCGCACTGGCAGCAGATCACCATTCGTCATCTGCTGACGCACACTGCTGGAACGACCGATTACCCGGATGATTTCGATTTCCGGCGTGATTACACCGAAGCCGAACTTTTCAAGGCTGCCGCAAAAGTGCCGCTCGCCTTTCAGCCCGGCGAGAAATTCAGCTACAGCAACCTGGGCTATGTGATGCTCGGCCTGCTCGTCAGCAAAGTCACCGGAAAGTTTTACGGCGAGTTTTTGCAGGAACGAATTTTCAAACCACTCGGCATGACCACCGCGCGCATCATCAGCGAAGCCGACATTGTGCCGAACCGCGCCGCCGGTTACCGGCTGGTCAAAGGCGAACTGAAAAATCAGGAATGGGTCGCGCCGACGCTGAACACCACGGCTGACGGCCCGCTCTATCTGACCGCGCTGGATATGGCGAAGTGGGACGCGGCGCTCGACACCGAAAAGCTGCTGAAAAAATCGAGCCTCGCGCAGATGTGGACGCCGCTCCGGCTCAGCAGCGGCGTGCGTCATTATTACGGTTTCGGCTGGGCGATGGATAATGTCAACGGCCATCGCCTGATCGAACACGGCGGATCGTGGCAGGGCTTCAAGGCACATATTGCGCGTTACACCGATGACAAACTGACGATTGTCGTTTTTGCCAATCTCGCGCAGGCCCGGCCCGCTGACATTGCGCACGGCGTCGCGGCCATCTGGAATCCCGATTACGCCGAGCGCGTGGCTGAAGACAAACAGCCGCAGATCACCGCGCTCGTGCAGGCGATGCTGAAAAATTTCGCCGCAGGCACAGCCGATCAGGCGCCGTTCACGCCTGCCGCCCGCGCCGGAATTTCAAAGGCAGAACTTGCGCAGACCAGCCGCGTCCTCAGAGCCTTCGGCCCGGTCGGCGCAATGACGCTGATTGAAAGCGCCGCAGACAATGACGGTCGCTGGTTCAGGTACAAGGTGATGCTCAGGGAAGGCAGCCTGTTCTGCCTGATAAAAGTGAACAGTGAGCAGCAGATTGCGGCCATTCAACTGCACTTTGCCTTTCGCCTGATGCTTGATTCCGACGCTGACAAAACGGACGCGAACTGAAGGGCTGTTTTTTTCCGGCTGATTGCGTGGCAGGCTTCTGGCATAATGGCGGGCAGTGATGAATCAGGAGACGCTGACGCATGAAACGAGGACTGCACTATCTTCTCCTCACGGCCATTCTGGTTTCAACTCTGACCGTCCTGCTGGTCGTGACCGCGCTGTTGCGCCCGCGCCTGCTGTCGGGCTGGGTGGCTTCGCTGGCGCGTTCGGTGCGCACTGTTCCGGCCACAGGTCTGAATGCTGAAGTCGTGGACAGGGCGCGGCCCGGCGTCGTCATCGTCGTGGCCCGGCGCGCGGCCCGGCACGATGCCGCATTGCGCGACAACAACGGCGTCAGCGAAGAAAATTACGAACCGCAGCAGGACACGCCCGACACAAACGGCCAGCCACAGCGCGGCACCGGAACCGGATTCATCATTGATCCAGCCGGATTCATCGTCACCAACAATCACGTCATCAGGGATGCCGACCGCATTCGCGTCAAACTGGCCGACGGGCGCGAACGGCTGGCGACGTTGCAGGGCAGCGATACCGAAACCGACCTGGCGCTGCTGAAAATAGATGCCGACAATCTGACGCCGCTGACGATTGGCGATTCCGACGCATTGCGTGTGGGCGATCCGGTCATTGCGATTGGCAACCCGCTCGATTACGAATACTCGGTGACGGCAGGCATCGTCAGCGCCAAGGGCCGCAAGGTTTACAACAATGCGCCGTATGAGGAGTTCATTCAGACCGACGCGGCCATCAATCGCGGCAATTCGGGCGGGCCGCTGCTGAACCTGGCGGGAGAAGTCATCGGCGTCAACACCGTCATTCGCGTTGACGGGCGCGGCATCAGCTTCGCCGTGCCGGGCAATGTCGTCAAAAGAGTCGTGACGCAACTACGCGCTCAGGGCTTTGTTGCGCGCGGTTTTCTGGGGCTGCAACCGCAGAATCTGACGCCTGAATTTCGTGAAGGCCTCGGACTCGATCAGCATCTGCACGGCGTTCTGGTCGTCGAAGTCACGGCAGACAAACCCGCCGCGCGCGCCGGAGTCAGGGCGTATGACGTGATCACCAGCTTTGATGGCAAACCGATCAGAACGCAGGATGACTTTTTCAGCTTCGTGGCCGCAACCGCGCCGCAGCGCGATGTCGAACTCGAAGTTGTGCGCGGCAAAGAGATGCTGAAACTGACAGCCACGCTCGATCAGCGTCCTGACGATCCTGACGGCGTGCCGCCCGCCAAAGCCTCACCGCTGCAACAGACCTCGCTCAGACCCGGCTTTTCAGTGCGCGACAATACGCCTGAAACACAGCGCCTGCTGAAAGTCGGTGACGGCAACAGCAGCGATCTGCCCGCCGGTGTCATCATCTCAACCGTTGATCCGCTCAGCACCGCCGAAGACGCTGGCTTGCAGGTCGGCCAGATCATCGTTGAAGCCAGTCGCCAGCCGGTCACGGCCACAACAGATTTCCAGCGCATCATTGACCCGCTCAAACCCGGCAGCGTGCTGGTGCTGCGCGTTTTTTCACCCGCGCAGAAAGTCACCAGACTGGTGGCGGTCAGGATGGAATAACGCCCTTCCCGTTTTTTCACGCCCGCTGCTTCAGACACGAGTGCGCTTTGATGCTATACTTCCGGCTTGAGAATTTCGGAGCAGGCCGGGTGATCGCTGGCGCGGCGCTGGTTCCGGATTTCAGATTTCAAATTTGAGATTTGAGATTTGGGATGCGGCGCCGTGCGAGAGGAAAGTCCGAACACCACAGGACAGCAGGCTGGCTAACGGCCAGGCGGGGTGACCCGACGGAAGAGTGCAACAGAGAACAGACAGCCCGAAATGAAGCACGGGCATGCCCGTGCAGGCGTGGGCGATGGTGAAACGGTGAGGTAAAGGCATCACCGGCGAGGGTGGCGACATCCTCGGCCAGGCAAACCCCCTGCGGTGCAAGACCAAATAGAGAAACGTCAATGAAGTCTGGTCCGGCTCAGTTCACGCTTCGCTCAATTTCAAATTTGAAATCCGCGATTTGAAATTGAGCGAAGCGTGGCGCGTTTCCGGGTAGGTCGCTCAAGCGGCGCAGTAATGCGACTGCGTAGATGAATGATCACCGCTGCTCTTTCAGGGCAGGCACAAAATTCGGCTTACAGGTCAGCTCCGAAACTTCTCAGGGACAGGAAATTATTTATGTCAAATGCATTCTACCAGGGTATCGCTTCATTAACTAAAAAGGCTTTGGTTTACGCGCTGGTCGGTCTGAGCGTCGGGCTGATTGCCGGGTTCAAGCTGGCCAATTACAAATATCGTGACAACATCAGCAAAAGCACTGAGGCTCAGGCCCTGCAGGCTGCGTCGCAGTTGCAAAGCAGCGGGCAGGCCGGTGATCCGCAGCAGATGATCAATCAGACGCGCGCAATTATTGAAAAGGCGCGGCAGAATCCGAACGATTTTGACGCGCAGATTCAGGCCGCCGACCAGTTTATGCAGATTCGCCGCCCTGAAGGCGCGATGGAGTTTCTGCAACAGGCCAACAAACTCAAGCCTGAAAACATTGATGTCATGGCTGAACTCGCCGGAGCTTATTTCTTTCAGGAAAAGTTTCCCGACGCGATCAACTGGGCGCGCAAAACGCTGGCAAAGGATGCAAAGAATGCTCCCGCCAAATTCTATCTGACCTATTCGCTGATTCTGAGCGGCCAGAATCTGAATGAAGCCGAAAAGATGCTCGGTGAGCTTGAGGCCACCAGCACCAGCGCGCCTGATTCAGCAAAGCAGGCTCTTGCCGAAATGCGCGCCCGGTTGCAGGAAGCAAAACAGGGCGGCAAGGGCAAAACCGGTGACGCCAAAACCACGCTGTCACACGGGCCTGAGGAAAACAGCGGAGTCAAACGTTGAGCTTCATCTTTCGCGCAGTTCTCATCCTCATCATCTTCAGCTTTGTCGTTTACGTGCTGAAAGCCATTGCACGCCTGAGCTTCAATGTCCGTAAAACAGTGCGGGATGTGCGCTCGCTGCGCGATGAAATCAGCACTGCGCCGGGCGGGCAGCAGGCAAAGTCAAAGGCGGTCAGCACGGAGATGCTGCGCTGTGCCTCCTGCGGAGCATTCGTTGCTGCGCGCGACGCGATGACCGTGACTTCACGCGGCAGGGCGGCGAATTTCTGCTCGAAGGAATGTCTGGAGGCGCACGTCAAAAGCGCGTGAAATCTGATTTTGTCCTGTCTTGTTCACACCCCAAACGGCAGTTATACTTGCCTTTACTTATCATTTCCGCAGCAGCATCCAGCCGCGAGCCAGCCTTTCATCTCAGCTTCTGCCGCACTGACTGGTGCGCCTGCGGTGTCTGATTTGATCGGCAGAAATGATGCACTGATATATCACGGCGAAACAACAACTGATTAAGGACAGAAGGAAAAGTTCATGGAGAATCTGCAAAAACAGGCGATCAACATTGAGGACGAGATGCGCCGCAGCTATCTCGATTACGCGATGTCAGTGATCATCGGACGCGCGCTCCCGGATGTGCGCGACGGCCTCAAGCCGGTGCATCGCCGCATTCTGTTTTCGATGAATGAAAAAGGGCTGCTGCCCGGCAAGCCCTTCAAGAAATCGGCCAACGTCGTCGGTGACGTGCTGGGCGGCTATCACCCGCACGGCGATTCGGCGGTGTATGACGCGATGGTGCGCATGGCGCAGGATTTTTCGCTGCGCTACCCGATGATTGACGGCCAGGGCAACTGGGGATCGCTCGATGGCGACAACGCTGCCGCTTATCGTTACACCGAAGCGCGCCTGACCCGCATCGCTACCGAGATGCTGGCCGACATTGAAAAAGAGACGGTCGAATTCGTTCCGAACTACGACGAGTCGCGGCAGGAACCGACGGTGCTGCCGACGCGCATTCCCAACCTGCTGCTCAATGGCGCTGAAGGAATCGCGGTCGGTATGGCGACCAAGATTCCGCCGCACAATCTGAATGAACTGATCGAAGCCACCATTCACCTGATTCAGCATCAGAACACCAAAGTCGCTGACCTGATGAAGTTCATTCCCGGCCCTGACTTCCCGACCGGCGGCTTTATTTACGGGCGCGAGGGCATTCGGCAGGCTTATGAAACCGGACGCGGCGTGATGCAGGTGCGGGCGCGCGCGGCAATTGACAAGATCGGGCGCGGCGCGCAGGAACGCGATGCCATCGTTGTCACCGAAATTCCGTATCAGGTCAACAAGGCGAAGCTGATCGAACAGATCGCCGACCTCGTCAACGAAAAGCGCATCGAAGGCATTTCTGAAATCCGCGACGAAACCGACCGCGAATCAACGGCGGCCAAGAAAGTCCGCATCGTCATCGAACTCAAGCGCGACGCCATTGCGCAGGTCATTCTGAACAAGCTCTACAAGCTGACGCAGATGCAGACCTCGTTCGGGATGATCAACCTTTCAATCGTCAACGGCCAGCCGCGCGTTCTCAATCTGCTCGACACGCTCAATGAGTTCATCAACTTCCGCCGCGAAGTCGTGCGCAACCGCACGATGTATGAACTTAAAAAGGCAAAGGCGCGCGCGCACATTTTGGAAGGTCTGAAGAAGGCGATTGACATCATTGACCAGATCATCAAGCTGATTCGCGGTTCGAAATCAACCGAAGAAGCGAAATCAGGGCTGATCGGTCAGTTCAGATTCTCTGATTTGCAGGCGCAGGCGATTCTGGATATGCAGCTTCGCCGCCTGGCCGCGCTCGAACGGCAGAAGATCATTGATGAGTATGAAGAGATCATCAAGCTGATCGCTGAACTTGAAGAAATCCTGGCCAACGAGCGCGTGCTGCGCAACGTGATCATCAAAGAACTGCGCGCCGTGCAGAAGGATTACGGCGACGAGCGGCGCACGCAGATTGTGGACAGCAGCGTTGAGCTGACGCTCGAAGACCTGATTGCTGATGAAGACGTGGTGATCACGCTGACGCATTCGGGTTACGTCAAGCGCACGCCGGTGACGACTTACAAATCGCAGCGGCGCGGCGGCACCGGGCGCAAGGGCATGAGCACGCGGTCAGAGGATATTGTTTCGAATATCTTCGTCGCTTCGACGCACAGTTACCTGATGATCTTCACGACGAAGGGCCAGGTTTACAAGCTGAAGGTTCACGAAATTCCCGACGCTCAGGCCGCAGGCAAAGGCAAGGCTATTGTCAATCTGATCAACCTGCCTGGCACCGAGCAGATTGCCGGAGTCGTCCCGGTGCGCGATTTTGTCGAAGGGCAGTTTGTCGTGATGGTCACACGCAAGGGCGTCATCAAGAAAACCGAACTGTCTGATTTCGCCAACATCCGCTCAAACGGCATCATTGCGATGGGCGTGGATGACGATGATGAGTTGATTGCGATTGAGATGACTGACGGAAAGAAGAAAATCTTTCTCGCCACGCACGAAGGCCAGGCCATCTGCTTTGATGAAGATGAAGTGCGCGACATGGGCCGCCAGGCTCGCGGCGTGCGTGGTATCACGCTGCGCGAGGATGATTACGTCGTCAGCGTCTGCGCGGTCGAAGGCGACGAGCAGATGCTGAGCGTGACTTCCAACGGTTTCGGCAAACAGACCGCGATCAGCGAATATCGCGTAACCGGACGCGGCGGCAAAGGCGTCATCAACATCAAGACCACCGAGCGCAATGGCAAGGTCGTGGCGGTGATGCCCGTGACCAAAGAGAGCGGCGTGCTGATTATCACGGTCAACGGCAAGCTGATTCGCATCGAAGCCGAACAGATTCGCGCCACAGGCCGCAGCGCGCAGGGCGTGAAACTGATTGACACTTCCACCGGTGATCTGGTCGCTGGCGCTTCGCTCGTCGAACGCACGACCGGACAACTCGAAGAAGAAGCTGTGAAGTAAGAGTGATGGAGAACGCAATCGGCGGACAGCGGAAAGTAAAGGGCAAAGGGCGGGCGCTTCCTTTCTTCAGCAAAGGAGCGCGTTGCCTGTTTTACCTTTGTCTTTTGCTGTCTGCCCTTCTTTTGTCTTTTACTTTTTCGGCCTGTCGCAACCGCGCGCTGCTCGATGAGGCGCAGCAGGCTTTTGAGAGCGGCGATTATGAGGGCGCGACGAACCGTTACGAAGAGTTTCTCAAGCAGAATCCGACGCACGACCAGGCGGGCAACGCGCACTTTCAGGCAGGCAACATTTACCTGTTCAATCTGAAACAGTACGATAAAGCCGTCACCCACTACATTCAGTTTATTGAAGGTTCGCCGCGTTCGCCCAATCTGTTGCCGGCGCGGCAGCGGCTGGCGAAAAGTTATGCCGGCATGGGCAAGCGGCGCGAAGCCATCAGTGAATACGAAAACCTGCTGATTGCCTTTCCTGACCAGGTGGACAAACGCCGGGTCAGGCTCGATATTGCTGATCTGTATTTCGATCAGAACGATCTCAGGCAGGCGCGCACTGAGTATCAGAAAGTGACCAGGGATGCCGCTTACGATTCGCTGGCCGAGCGCGCTGACCTGCAAATCGGCAACATTTCGGTGTTGCTGGGAGATTTTGAAGACGCCATCCCGGTTTATCAGGCAGTTGTCCGACAGTCGCCTGACAAGGAGATCAGGCGGCGCGCCTCGCTGCTGCTGGCTGACTGTTATCAGCGCACGCTGCAATACGAGGAAGCCATCAAAGTTCTCGAACAGACCGAACCCGACCCGAAAGCCCCGGATGAAATCAAACGCCGCATTGCCGCAGTCCGCGAAACTCAGAAACAGCGCGGCCTCTAACAGGAACCCAATGTCCAGAACTTCCATTCTTCTTTGCTCACTCTGCCTCGCATCACTGCTGATCGTGACAGCCTTTGCCGGTGGCCCGCTTTTCTGGCGCGTCAACACGCGCGCCGAAATTGAGAAGGGTGACGCGCAGGGCGTCTCAGTCGCTGAAAACGGCGCGCTGACGCTGGCTCCGGCGTTTACTGAAGTCTTTGACACAAAGCAGGCTTATATCTGGTCGGCAGCGGCTGACAATGCCGGTAACCTCTATCTCGGCACCGGACACGAAGGGCGTATCTTCAAGGTTGACGCGACGGGCAGGGGGGCGCTGCTTTACAAGACCGGCGAACTTGACGTGATGGCGCTGGCCGTTGATGCGAACGGCAATGTTTATGCGGGCACCGCGCCGGACGGCAAAATTTATCGCATCACGCCGCAGGGCGAAGGCAAAGTCTTTTTCGAGCCGAAGACAAAATACATCTGGTCGCTGACTTTCGATCAGCAGGGCAGGTTACTGGTCGGCACGGGCGACAAGGGCGTGATCTGGCGCATCACCCCGGACGGCAAAGGCGCGCCGCTCGTGACAACGACACAAACGAACATCACGGCGCTGAAGGTTGATGCTGCGGGCAACATCATTGCCGGAACCGATCCGGGCGGGCTGGTGTTGCGCATCACGCCTGATAACAGGGTTTTCACGCTCTTTGATTCATCGCAGCGCGAAGTGCGTGATCTGGTGACGGGCAAAGACGGCGAGATTTATGCGCTGGCCATTTCAGAATCGGCTGGCAGCGGCGGCAGCAATGCCGCGCCTGCGCCCGCTCCGGCCTCGGCGCCGGTTGTCATCGGCGCTGATGAAGGCGTGACCGTGACCATCGGCGATGTGCAGGTCATCGAATCGGCAACGACGAGCAGCACCACGACCTCAACCGCGCGCAATGCCGGTGATCAGGCCAAAAGCGCACTCTACCGCATTGACGCCAGCGGCCTGACCGATGTGCTGTGGGATTCAAAGGATGTAGTGGCTTTCGCTGTCACGCTCAATGACAACGGGCGGGCGCTGATCGGCACCGGACAGAAAGGCCGCATTTACAGCACGGCGGTCACTGACGCAGGCATTCGCAATCCGGTGCTGCTGTCACAGTCAACCGAGGCGCAGACTTCGCGCTTCGTCAAAGCCGGAGGCCGGATTTACGCAGCCTCATCGAACCTGGGCAAACTCTTCCGTCTCGGCAGCGAGACAACTGCGAGCGGAACTTATACGTCATCGGTGCGTGACGCGCAGACGCTGGGAACCTGGGGTCGCATTTCCTGGATTGGCGAGGGTGACGTTGAATTGCAGACACGCAGCGGCAACACGGCCCTGCCCGATTCGACCTGGAGCGACTGGTCGCAGCCTTATCGCGCCGCTGAAGGTGGCCGCGACGGCGCAGCCATTACCAGCCCGCGTGCCCGCTTCATTCAGTGGCGAGCGACGCTCAAAAAAGGCGCGACTGCGCCCGCTTTGCGTGAAGTCACTGTTTCATACCTGCCGCGCAACGTGGCGCCTTCGATCAACTCGCTGACCATCCTGCCGGTCGGCGTCGCCCTGCAGGCGCTGCCACAGCAGCAGCCCGACCCCGCCGCCGAACAGGCCGGGATTGATCCGGCAGTGCTGGGAACTTCAGTCCAGATTCCGCCCCGCAAGCTCTTTCAGCGTGGCGCGATTTCGCTGCAATGGACAGCCGAAGACCGCAACGGCGATTCACTTGAGTATTCGGTCTTTTATCGCACTGTCGCAGGCGGCGAATGGCTCCCGCTCAAAACCGGGATGAAGGACAACTACTACACGGTGGATGCCAACGCGCTGCCCGACGGGCGTTACGTTTTCAAAATCACGGCCACCGATGCGCCATCGAATCCGGGCGGCATCGCCCTGACCGATGAGCAGGAAACCGAGCCGATTGAAGTGGACAACACTGCGCCGGTCGTCACCGCCGGAACGCCCGTCGTGTCAGGCGGCAGGGCCGAAGTGGTGTTTCGTGCGAGCGATGCGACTTCGATCATTCGTCGCGCTGAGTATCAGCTTGACGGCGGTCAGTGGCGGGCAGTCTTTCCGGTGGATGGCATTGCCGATTCACGTCACGAGGAGTTCAAGGTCACAGTCACACTGCCTGACGCCAGAGCGCATGTAATTGCCTTTCGGGCCTTCGACGCCAATGCCAACGTCGGCAGCATGCAGGTCGGCGTCAGATAAGCTGCCGGGCTGTAATTTGCGTGAACAGACGGTCGGCTCCCGGTTCCTGAAATTTGAATTTCAGGAACCGGGAGCCGGTTTTGTCAGGGCTGAATCCCGCTCCTGCAATCCTTAAAATCACAGCCTTCCCCTCCAGACCCGGATTTTCGTCCTTCGACAGCACATTAATTGACCGCCCGAATCTGAAACTGGCCGGGAGGCGTGGGTGGAGTGCCAACCGACAGACTATGATGATTCTAACAAGAAGATAGTTGACAGTATTACACTCAGAGTTTATATTTCTCCTGCGCTCAAGCAGGGCGGAGCGCGAAAGAATGACTATCAGAAGATTTATGGAGGTAAGAGAGTTATGTCACTGATTCTCAGACGTGATCCATTCAATGAACTCAGATCGCTGCAGGAAGATTTCAACCGGACTTTCGGGACGGCTTTTCCGCGCCTGTTTGGCGAGGAAGGTCTGACGAGCGGAAAGTGGATGCCAAGTGTGGACATCCGCGAAGGTGAAAACGAGATTGTGCTGGAAGCCGACCTGCCGGGTCTGAAGCCGGGCGATTTTGAACTGTCGGTTGAAAACCGTGTGCTGGCTCTGAAGGGTGAACGGAAGTTCGAAAAGCAGAGCGACACCGACAACTATCATCGCGTTGAACGCAGCTACGGCAGCTTTACCCGCACCTTCACATTGCCGTCAACGGTCAATGTTGATGCGGTCAGCGCGGATTTCAGGGATGGTGTGCTGCGGGTGGTGCTGCCGAAGAAGGAGGAAGTGAAGGCCCGGCAGATTCAGGTGAAAGTCACTGGTGAAGGTGAAGCGCCGAAGGTGGAAGCTGCGGCTCAGTAAGCCGACAGGCCGGAAAGGTGTCGGGAGCAGAAGAACTGCATTGAGGCATCAGCCAAGGGCAGCTTACAATCAGATTCCGGCAGTTTGACACCGGCGGCAGGCTTTGCAGGGTCTGCCGCCGTGATCGTAATCAGAGAGGTTTTATGCGGCTGGATAAATTCACATTGAAGGGACAGGAAGCGATTGAATCGGCTGTCGCCATGGCTGAACGCCATCATCATCAGCAGGTCGAGCCGGAGCATGTGCTGGCCGCCCTGCTTGAACAGGCGGAAGGCGTGACCCGCCCGATGCTGGGCAAAATCGGAGCCAACGCTCAGGCCATCCTCACCGAGGTTGAAGCCGCAATCAAAAAATTCCCGCAGGTCACGGGCGTCGGGCAGCAGTATATCAGCCCGCGTCTCAACGCCATTTTTACCAAAGCACAAAAGGAAGCCGATACTTTCAAGGACGAATACATTTCGACCGAACATCTGCTGCTCGCCATGGCGGATGAAAAGGAAGGTTCGGCGGGAAAGATTCTGCGCCAGCACGGCGTCAGCAGGGATGCGCTGCTGAAGGTGATGCAACAGATGCGTGGCGACACGCGCATCACCAGCCAGAACGCCGAAGAAAGCTACCAGGCGCTGTCAAAATATTCGCGCGATCTGACCGAACTGGCCCGGCAGGGCAAACTTGATCCGGTGATCGGGCGCGATGACGAAGTGCGCCGCGTCGTGCAGGTGCTCTCGCGCCGCACGAAAAACAATCCGGTGCTGATTGGCGAACCGGGCGTCGGCAAAACGGCGATTGTCGAAGGACTGGCGCAGCGCATCGTGTCGGGTGATGTGCCTGAAACGCTGCGCAACAAGAAACTCGTCGCGCTTGACCTCGGCGCCATGCTCGCCGGGGCGAAATATCGCGGCGAGTTTGAAGAGCGGCTGAAGGCTGTGCTGCGCGAGATTGAAAAATCCGAAGGGCAGATCATCTGCTTCATTGACGAACTGCACACGCTCGTCGGCGCGGGCGGCGCGGAAGGCGCGGTGGATGCGTCGAATATGCTCAAACCGGCGCTCGCGCGCGGCGAATTGCGCTGCGTGGGCGCGACGACGCTCAACGAATATCAGAAATACATTGAAAAGGACAAAGCACTCGAACGCCGCTTTCAGCAGGTCTATGTCGGTGAACCGAACGTTGAGGACACGATTGCGATTCTGCGCGGCCTGAAGGACAAGTACGAAACGCATCACGGTGTCCGCATCAAGGACGCCGCGATTGTGGCTGCCGCGACGCTTTCGCATCGCTATATCTCTGACCGCTTCCTGCCGGACAAGGCGATTGACCTGATTGACGAAGCGGCATCGCGTTTGCGTATTGAAATTGATTCGCTGCCGACTGAAATTGACGAAGTCGAGCGCGAAATCATTCAGCGCGAAATTGAACGTCAGGCGCTGCTGCGCGAGGACGATCCGGTTTCAAGGGAACGCCTGGCGAAAGTTGAAAAAGAGATTGCCGACCTGAAGGAAAAGTCCGGCGCGATGAAGGCCAAGTGGCATTCTGAAAAGGACATCATCGAAGGCATTCGCGCCGCGAAGGAGCAGATGGAGCAGCTTAAGGTGCAGGCCGAGCAGTTCGAGCGCGCAGGCGATTACGGCAAGGTCGCCGAAATTCGCTACGGGCAGATGGTCGAGTTGCAGAAGAAACTCGATGCCGATCAGGCCCGGCTCGCTGAACTGCAAAGCAGCAGCCGGATGCTCAAGGAAGAGGTCACGGAAGAAGACGTGGCCGAAGTCGTGGCGAAATGGACAGGCGTGCCGGTCTCAAAACTGCTCGAAGGCGAGATGCAGAAGCTCATCAGAATGGAAGAGCGGCTGGGCCTTCGCGTGATTGGCCAGGATGCGGCGCTGATTGCGGTGGCGAATGCCGTGCGTCGCGCCCGCGCCGGGTTGCAGGATCCGAAACGGCCCATCGGTTCATTTATCTTCTTAGGCCCGACCGGTGTCGGCAAAACCGAAACGGCGCGCGCGCTGGCTGAGTTTCTCTTTGACGACGAACGCGCGATGGTGCGGCTCGATATGTCGGAGTTTATGGAGAAACACTCCGTCGCCCGGCTGATCGGCGCGCCTCCGGGTTATGTCGGTTATGACGAAGGCGGATACCTGACCGAAGCCGTCAGGCGCAGGCCTTATTCGGTCGTGCTGTTTGATGAAATTGAAAAGGCGCACCCCGATGTTTTCAACATCCTGTTGCAGATTCTCGATGACGGGCGGCTGACCGATGGCAAGGGGCGCACGGTGGATTTCAAGAACACCGTGATCATCATGACTTCCAATCTCGGCTCGCGTGAGATTCAGGAGTGGGAAGGTGATGAGAATGTAATGCGCTCCCGCGTGATGGAGCAGTTGCGAATCGCTTTCAAGCCCGAATTTCTGAACCGCGTGGATGACATCATCATCTTCAGGCGGCTGGGTCTGGAGCAGCTTCGTCAGATCATTAAGATTCAGCTTGAATCGTTGAGGCGCATGATGGAAGAGCGCAAGATTACGCTGACGCTTGATCCATCGGCGGAGGAACTGCTGGCGCGCGAAGGCTTCGATCCGGTTTACGGCGCGCGGCCTCTGAAGCGGGCGATTCAGAACCTGATTCAGAATCCGCTGGCGATGAAGCTGCTGGGCGGCGAAATCAAGCCGGGCGATGCCGTGACGGTGAAGGGTGATCCTGACCGGGGACAGATGATTTTTGTGTCATCTGCTCCTGAAGATCAGGGCGCTGCTGCACGCCGGTAACGGCTCAATGCGGACGGCGCAGTGATCAGGTATTTTGTGAGGTTACTGCGCCGATTATCCTGATTGCATTCAACTGCTCCGCGATGTTAGATTGCCGGTGATTCAGTCAGTTGTCAGCAGCAACTGACCAGCGAACGCGAAAGCGCCGGAAATTTATATCAGCGCCGGGCAGTCGTGAAGAGAGTGGAGGCTGAAGTGGCGGAGACCGAAGCAAAAAATACTCAGGCCGGTCAGTCGGGTGAGCAGAGTGAAGGAATCAATATTACTGACAAGCGGCGCGTCAGTGCGGATGATCCGGCACCTGATGACGCGGCTGAAGGGGCGGCTGCATCACAGCCGTCAGTGACAGAGTTGCTGAGCAAACTGAAAGTATCAGAAGCAAAGCGCGAAGAGGCAGAACGCCAGGTGCGGGATTTCTCTGAACGCTTCCGGCATGCCCAGGTGCAGTTGCGCGCGGAAAACGACGAACTGCGGACGCGGTTGCAGCGTAACTTTGAGCAGAAGCTCGAAAGCGCACGCGGTGATATGGTGGCTGGCCTGCTTGATGTGCTTGATAACCTCAAACTCGCGGTTGCTGCCGCTTCATCGCAGCAGGGCAGGGGGCCTGAATTTGATAACCTGCTGGGCGGCGTGCGCGTCACGGCGCAGATGTTTGAAGCAAGGATGAACAGCCTCGGACTGACGCCGATTGTCAGTGTGGGCGAGGTTTTCAATCCTGAAGTTCACGAAGCAGTGGAACTGGTGGCCTGCGCCCCTGAGCAGGACGGGCGAGTGGTTGAGGAACTTCAGACCGGCTACAAATTCGGTGATCGCCTGCTGCGTCCGGCGCGTGTGCGTGTTGGACGGGCAGGCGAACTGTAAGTCGGCAATCCTTCCTGAGCCGTGCTGCATCTGAACGGGTGAGCCGTTGCAGCGCGGCTTTCGATCTTTATGGGGGCCTGAGAATTTAATCACCTGTGCCGATAAGCCGGTTGCCAGAAGGATGTCGCGGAGTGGCAACATTATTGACAAACCATTGACATAATCTCCTGCCGGAGTCGCTGCTTGACAGTCAATGATGCGCCCGGTAGCTTTATGGCGCACCGGCCAGGCTTATTTCAGACTCTGATTTCACTGTGCCCGTCAGAAAACAGAGCGTTGCTTACGAGAATCAGACAGCTTTCCCCACAATCGCATTTATCATCCCGCACTGCTGATGCGGCACGAACACTGAGAGGAAAAACGTGTTGGACTTAGGACCACTGACAGACAAGTTTTCGGAATCGGGGCAGAAGGTGATTTACCGCGCGATTGAAGAGTCGCGCCGCCGCGATCACAACTTCCTTTCGGTCGAGCATATCTTTACCGCACTCGGTGAGGTCGAAGACAGCCTGTTCAATGAAATCCTGCGTTCGATCAATGTCGAACCACAGATGGTTTCGCAGATGCTGGAACAGGAACTCGCCAAGAGCCGTCAGTATGTCGGCAAGAAGATGTACATCGCCGATACCACGCGCGAACTCTTCAATCGCGCCCTCAAACGTGCGCGCCAGAACGGGCGGCAGACCATTGAATCGTTTGATCTGTTTGCCACGCTCTTTGCCGATCCGGCTGGTTCGCCCGCTGAAATCCTGCGTCGGCTCGGCGCTGACCCGAACGTCGCCATCGAAAAGATCACGCAGCAGGTTCGCCAGCGTGAAGAACACGATGAAACGATGCGGAAGAAATTTGAACTGCCGCCGTATCTGAAGCACTTCGGTACTTCGCTCAATAAACTGGCGCGTCAGGACAAACTGCCGCCGACCATCGGGCGGGAAAGCGAAATCCGGCAGATGATCGAAATCCTCTGCCACCGCGAACGCGCCAATTCACCGATGCTCGTCGGTGAACCAGGAGTCGGCAAGACGGCAGTCGTTGAAGGCCTGGCGCGGCTGATTGAACTCGAACCCGAAAAGGTTCCGGCGCGACTGCGCAACGCCCACATCGTGCAGTTGCAGATGGCCGGCATTGTGGCCGGCACGATGCTGCGCGGTATGTTCGAGGAGCGGTTGCAGGGCATCATCAACGAGGTCAAGGAGCGGACTGACCTGATCCTGTTCGTTGATGAAGCGCACACGATCATCGGCGCAGGCTCGGCGCTCGGCGCATCATCCGATGCGGCCAATATGTTCAAGAGCGCGCTCGCACGCGGCGAAATTCGCATCATCGGCGCAACCACACTCACTGAGTACAAGGAATACATTGCCGAAGACGAAGCTCTGGCCCGCCGCTTCCGCCTGGTCAAGGTTGACGAACCGAGTCTGATTGAAACGCGGCAGATCCTGCACGGGCTGCGTCCGCGACTGGAGAAGAACTATTCAGTGCAGATCACTGATGCGGCCATTGACACGGCGCTTGAGATGGCTCCGCGTTACATTCGCAACCTGCATCTGCCTGACAAGGTGATCGGCTGGCTCGACACCGCCGCCGTCAAGGTTGAGATCAACGAACCGGGACTGATGCAGGTGCAGCCGGAACACATCATTGATGTCATCTCGCAGGAATCGCGCATTCCGAAAGACCTGATCTTCCGCGACACGACCGACCGCTTCCGCGACCTGGAAGCGCTGCTTGGCAATCGCGTCATCGGTCAGAAGGAGGCCGTGAGGGCCGTCGCGCAGCGCCTGCGCCTGAACAAAGGCCCGCTCAAGGAGAACTTCTACAAACCCGATGGCGTGCTGCTGTTCCTTGGCCCGACCGGCGTCGGCAAGACCGAACTCGCCAAGTCGGTCGCCGAAGCGATGTTCGGTGACGAGAACAAAATGGTGCGCATTGATATGAGCGAATATCAGGATGGCACCGTCGCCATTGAAAAACTGATCGGCATGCCGCGCGGCATCGTCGGTTCAGAACGCGGCGGCATTCTGACCGAGCGGCTGCGCGAAAATCCGTACACCGTGCTGCTGCTTGACGAAGTCGAAAAGGCTTCGCCGTACCTGCTCAATCTTTTCCTTCAGGCGTTTGACGAAGGCTGGCTGACTGACGGTCGCGGCAAGAAGGTTTATCTCTCTGACGCGATCATCATCATGACTTCGAACCTTGGGTCTGAGAACTTCAAGAAATATATGAAGCCGCTCGGATTCGGAACCAAGACAACCGCCGATGTCGAAGAGATCAAGCGCGCGGTGATGCAGGCGGCTGAAACCCGGTTCACGCCGGAGTTCCGCAACCGCATTGATGAGATTGTCATCTTTTCGCCGCTGACTGAGGATGAAGTGAAGCAGATTGCACAGCTTTACCTCGGCAGCCTGCGCCGCAGCATGGAACGCCAGGGCAAGCGGCTCACCATCACCGACGCCGCGCTGGCCTGGCTGGTTGAAAAGGGCTTCAGCCCGGCTTACGGTGCGCGCTTCCTGAAACGCACGATTGATGAGCATGTCAAACTGCCGATCACCAATCTGTGGAAAGCCTTCACGAACTTCACCGTTGACATCGTGGATGGTCAGCTTGACGTGCGCGGCGAATAAGCAACAATCATCCACCTGCTTTGAGCAAAGGCTTCAGGAGCAATCCTGAAGCCTTTAATTTTTGTGATTCACAAATAATTCACCACTGAGGACACAGAGGAACACAGAGGGAATCAGATTTGATATTCCCTCTGTGTTCCTCTGTGTCCTCAGTGGTGAATTCGCGTTCCCTGCTTTCGTGGATTGGTTCAGCATTCCCGTTTTCAGCCGCGCCGGGCCTGACTGGAAACAAAAAAACGCCTGCGAAGTTTACGGGTCTTCGCAGGCGTGAGTGGTGCTTATTCGGTGCAGTCTACAAGTAAATCGTTAATTCGCCGGAGCCTTGACCGTGAATTTCAGTCCGTTGGACGGAACCATCTGGCCATTGAAAACGAGCGCGACAAAGACTTCGTAATCGCCAGCCGCAACGGCGGGCACTTTGCCCGACAGTCCGTTGGCTGACAACTGCAGCGTTTTCACGTCCGCAAAGAACACTTTGTCATTCTGTTTGAAAATTACGGCGTGGCCGAGCGGGTCATTGGCAAAGCCCTGGCCGCTGATCGTGAAGGTTGCGCCCGGAACGCCGTCAACCGGATTGATGGCCGTCAGCTTCGGCGCTGCCGGAGCGGGAGCGGCCAGCACCTTGAATTGCAGCGCATTCGATGGCTCGCTTCTGAATTCATCGGAGTGAAACACGACCATCACGTCATAAACCCCGGCAGGAACCTGCGGCACAATTCCTTCCAGCCCGTCTGCCGTGACCTTCAGTGATTTGCTGTCAACTGCGAACCACTGAGTACCCTGAGTGCCCTGCCGGAAGACAACATAATTCATCCAGGGTTCAGGCCCGAAGCCCGTGCCCTTGATTTTGAAGACTGCGCCCGGCTGGCCTTCAACCGGACTCAGTGCTTCAAGTTTCGGCGCAGCCGGAGGCGCGGTTTGCAGCACCTTGAACGCGAGCCGGTTGGACGGCAGGCTCATGCTGCCGTTGATGACGCTGACGACAAAGACTTCAGCATCGCCGGGCAGCATCCACGGCACCGAACCCGCCAGACCGTCAGCCGTGACTTTCACCAGGCTGTGCGGCACATCGCGCATCTGGTCACCGATCTTGAAAACGACCATGTTGTTTTCAGCTTCAGGCGCAAAGCCGCTGCCTTTGATCACAAAGCTGTCGCCAGGCTTGCCTTCACCGGGCGTGACTGATTCGAGCTTCGGTGAAGCCGCAGGCACAGGCCCGTTCACCCTGAAAGCGAGTTTGTTTGAAGCGACGCCCGGCGCGCTGGTCTGACTGACGACCACGAAGACTTCGTAATCAGCCGTCGGCACTTCGGGAACGACGCATTCCAGTCCGGCATCGGTCAGAGTCACGGCATCTTCATCAACGTGGATGTTGAGATCGCCAAGTCTGAAGATGACGCGATTCTGAGCGGCATTCGGCGCGAAGCCTTTGCCTTTGATGATGAACTTTTCGCCGGTCTTGCCTTCAGCCGGACTGAGCGATTCAAGCACCGGCGCGGCAGGCGCGGGCGGGGCGAGAACCTTGAAGCTCAGGATGTTTGACGGCGCGCTCTGGACATTGTCCTGGAAAATCACGACCGAAACTTCGTAATTACCGGCAGGCAGCGGCGGCACAAAGCCTTCAAGTCCGGCGCTCGTGACTCTGACATCAGCGCGCGCCACCTTGTCGCCCGCCTTGAAAAAGACACCGTTGCGGCCTGCATCGGCGGCGAAGCCCGTGCCTTCAATCGCAAAGGGCGCGCCGCTCTGCCCTTCGGCAGGTTTGATGGCGGTCAGTTGTGGAGCCGGAGGCGCAGGCGGCGGCAGCACCTTGAAGGCCAGCGCGTTTGACGGTTCGCTTGACGCGCCGCCCTGCAGCGCCCGCACCACGACCTGATAATCTCCGGCAGCAATGCGCGGCACGGTCACAACGAGGCCGTTCGGTGTGGGTTTGACCAGACCAGCTTCAAGCGTCAGGAACTTGTCACCGAATTTGAAAGTGACCTGGTTGTATTCGCCAAAGCCTTCGCCAGTGATCGTGAAAGTCGAACCCGGCGCGCCCTCGGTCGGGCTGAGCGACTTCAGCACTGGCGGAGTCAGCGCCAGCATCCTGAACGTCAGCTTGTTTGAGAGCGTGCCTGCGACGTTGTCATTGTTGACGACGACGAAAACATCGTACAGGCCAGCCGGGAAGGCGGGCACTGTGCCCTTGATGCTGTCGGCAGTAACGACCGTCGCTTTCGGATCGAGGAAAAATTTCTTGTCGCCCTGCGCAAAGAAAACCAGCGTGCGATCAGGCGCAAAGCCGCTGCCCGTGATCGTGAAAGCAGTGCGCGGCATTCCTTCAGCCGGATCAATCGCGGTCAGTTTCGGCGCTGCTTCGCCGAGCACATTGAAGGCCAGCTTGTTTGATGTCGCGCTGATGGCGCTGTCCCTGAAGACCACGACATAAACTTCGGCGCTGCCCGCAGGCATGCGCGGAATCTGACCGGTCAGGCCGATGGCCGGGAAGCGGCCTTCGTTGTTCGGCGTTGAAGAGAGAATGGTCTTGAGCGTGGACGGATCAACCGGGAAGACGCGATCAGCGACCTTGAAAAACACACCGTTGTATTTCGCTTCAGGGTGGAAGTTGCTGCCCGTCAGCGTGAACTGCGTGCCCGGCTTGCCTTCCTTCGGATCAATCGCCGTCAGTTGCGGCCCCGGCGCTTCGGTGATGGTGAACTTCACTGAATTCGAGGCGACGCCCGGCGAACCTTCGCGGTAAACCAGCACGAAGACATCGTACTCGCCCGGCTTGAGGCCCGGCACTACGCCCTTCAGGCCGACATTCGGCGTGCTGACGACGCTGACCTTTGCCGGGTCAACCATCATCCAGCGTTCGCCCTGTTTGAAGATGATCTGGTTGTATTTGGCTTCGGCGCTGAATCCGCTGCCCGTAATCAGGAACGCTGCGCCAGGGAAGCCGCTGTTCGGCGTCACGCTGCTGATGACCGGAGCGGTGGGCAGCACATAAACGACTGCCTTTGCGCCGCGCGCCTGATCGGCGGTGATGCCGTCAACCGCTGTCGCCAGCGTGGCGGCAATGACCGCGCGCCCGGCGTTGCTGCCGCTGACGCTGAATGAAGCTTCGGTCTTGCCCGCTTCAATCTTCACTGAAGCCGGATTGATCGTCACATCAACGCCGTCGGCTTTGGCCAGGTTGATGGTCGCATCGGCTGAGAGCGGCCTTGAGAGCACGACTTTCAGATCAACCGATTTGCCGTTCTCAACCTTCGCTTCGCCGGGACGAATCAGCACGACGAGCGGCGGTTCAGCCGGAAGCTTGATGTCACCGGCGCTGGTTTCGCCCGGCACTACGGCCTTGACCGTTTTGACGGCCCTGAGCGGAACTCCGGTCGGCGTGAAGAAGAAGACTTCGACATTGAGATCATCGCCATTTTTGGCGCGGGCGCTGGTGATGACGAAATTGCCGTTCACGTCGGTTGAGGCGTCACGACCGCGCACGAACACGCGCGCGCCGCTCACCGGCTTGTCGCTGGCGTCAAGCACGCGGCCCGTCACTCTGGTCACAAGGCTGCTGTCTGACGGCAGTCCGACAAACCAGATCGTCGCCACGTCAATCAGACCATTGGCTTCGATTTTGTCACCTGCCTGGCTGACCGTCGCATCGCCTTTTTTGACGAAGGCTGACGGCGCGGCCTTGCGGTCGTAAGCATAGAGGTCGAGCTTTGTGCCAACCGGAAGCTGATCCACATTGGGAAAGCTGAGTGAAGCGAGATTCTGACCGGCATCACCGAACGTCGTGCCCGGAGGCGCGATAAAGGCAATGACGGAAGGATAAATACCAGCGGGCAGCGACACCGGCAGCTTCGATTCGCGCGGGATGCGTCCGAGTCTGAGCCTGCCCTGACTGGTTCCGTTCGGGAAAGTGACTTTGCCCGGAATCGTCAGGCGCAGCCCGTCGTGATCAATGGTTTTGACTGTGGTCGGATCACCGGCTGTTGCTTCAACCGGTTCATTGCCGAGCAGAATATCAGTGCCCACGTCCTGCAACAGCGTGACCGGCACGCCGATTTCGTTGTCGCGGTTGTCGCTCACCACCAGCGACAGCGATTCGCTGAGGTATTGCAGGCTGCTGCCATCAATATCCACGCGGGTAATGCCCGACGGCACACCGGCAATCAGAAAGCGGCCCGTTGCGTCAGTGGTCGTCGAAACATTTGCGGTCGAAACTGAAACGAACAGGCCCGGCAGCGGCGAACCATCCGGCCCCAGCACCGTGCCTGAAATTGAAGTCGTCACGTTGAGCGTCGTGTTGCTCAGGCGTTCACCGGCGACATTGCCGACCGCGATGCGACCGCTGGCCATGCCGTAAGGCACGATGAAACTCATTTGCGTGGCATTGCTTGAAACGACGCGGCCATAGCTCGCGCCTACGCGCACCGTTGCTTCACTTGCTGAAGTCGGAAAGTTGCTGCCGGTGAGCGTCACAACCTGACCGGCGCTGACCTGGTTCGCGCTGACGGCGGTCACAATCGGCGCATTGGCCGGAGCCGTCGGGTTGCCGCCCATATCAATCGTTACGGTGTTGCTGACCGTGCTGCCATCCGTCAGATACATTTCAACCGGCCCCTGACTGGCCAGTGATTGCGGCACCTGCACGTTGACCTGATAGAGCGCCAGAAAACCGCCCTGCAAACCGGCATAAGCCACCGGCGCTTCAACGCCGCCAATGAAACATTTGATGTCATCCACCGTGCCGCGAATGCCGGTGCCGAACAGCACCAGATACTGACCGGCAGGCACGACGTTTGACGAACCGTCGGGCTTGCCCACATTTGAATAGCTGATGCCATCAGCCGTAACGAGCGCGGCGGGTGCGCCCGTGCCTGCGCTGTTGGAGGTAAAGAGGCTCAGCATCGCCCGCGCCACATTCAGCGTGCCCTGCGCCAGCACGCTTCCGGCGGCATCGGTCACAACCACTGTCGCCGGGCCGTCGGTTTCAGTGTCAGACGGCACGGCGTAATTGATCTGATTGGGTGAAACGAAAAAGAGTCCGGCGAGGCGGTTGTTGACGCTGACGCTGACGCCGCCCAGACTCGTCGGCAACTGAATGCCCGGTGTGTTGGCATCTGCGTCATCGGCCAGATAGGTCTGTGAAGTGACGCCGACGGTGAAGCCCGCCGCGATGGTATTCGGAGCAACGACAAGTGAATAACGAGCCGCATCAACACTGACGAAATCCTTTGTCTGCGCCAGCGTGCTGCCAGTGAAGGCGCACAGCAGCAGCAGCAGACCGCAGATGGTCAGCGCCGATCTGAAAAATGATTTGGGCATGGTGAGTTCCTCTCGGTTAGCTTGTTGGTCGTACAATTTCATCTCGCTGCGATCAGGTCCGGCGTGGGGAATGATGACGACGCCGAAAATCAGTCACACCGACTGATCTGAACAGGCCGTCGCGCTCGTTCAGACCGCGTGCGAACAGTGCAAGCTGTGTTCCCCGATTTAATGTTTGAATGATGGTGAGGTCAGCAGGTCAGCGCGATTGCCGGAATTACAATGCCCGGCACGGGATAAAAAATTCTGCGGCCTGAACGCCGCGCAGATCAGTCAGCCGCCCGCAAATTTCTTGTCATCGCGCCGCAACAATTCAGGCGTGGCCGTTCGCCGCAAAGCGGCACGGCAGTTACGCGAATGGTCAGGTCATTCTGACTGAATCATCAAAATGACCTGAATCAGAGTTTCTTTCGGCTGGTGACGAGGAATGATTTTGAACGCAGCAGCAGAGAGAAGACGGAACAGACGGAAAGAACGGAACACACGAAACTGCCTGAAAGAGTTCAGAATTGTTTTTCGTGTGTTCCGTTCTTTCCGTCTGTTCCGTCTTCTCTCTTCCGGCTTTGTTTCAGATTAGCTGATGTCGGTCAGTGAGGTGATGGAGTGATTGAGTTGCTGCGCTGAATGCACGCGCCAGTGTGCATCATCGCGCTGCGGGTAATCGGCCCGGTAATGGCCGCCGCGACTTTCCTGCCGCCACAACGCCGCTTCAGCCATCAGCCCCGCCAGCATCGCAAAGTTGCGCGTGCGCTGATTGACGTTTTCATCGGCGGCCAGTTTCGTGAGTTCATCAACGGCGCTTTGCAGATCGGGGCCGCGACGAATCAGCCCGGCCTTCTTCCACATCAGTTCCTGCACACGGCTTTTGGTGCGCGGGTCAAGCCGCCACTGCGACAAATCAAAATCAACCGGCTCGGCTTCAGCAATCGTTGAATGCGGCAAGTCATCCGCGATGGCTGCATCAGCCGCGCGCGCGCCGAAGACCAGACCTTCAAGCAGGGAATTGCTCGCCAGTCGGTTCGCGCCGTGAACTCCGGTGCAGGTTACTTCGCCCGCCGCATACAAGCCCTTCAGTGTCGTGCGCCCGTGCGTATCGCTGCGCACGCCGCCCATAACGTAATGCACTGCGGGGCTGACCGGCAGCAGATCCTTCGTCAGATCAAGCCCGTAACGCAGGCACGTCTCAAAAATATTCGGAAAGCGATCACGCAGAAAAGCTGATTTCAGGTGCGTCAGATCAAGGTACATCCACTGCGCGCCGGTGCGTTCCATCTCGGCCACGATGGCGCGGGCGACCACATCACGCGGAGCCAGTTCGCCGCGTTCATCATAATTTTTTGCAAAAGCCTCGCCCGCGTGATTGCGCAGAATCGCGCCTTCGCCGCGCAACGCTTCAGAAAGCAGAAAGCGCGGAGCGTCAGGCAAAGCCAGCGCCGTCGGATGAAACTGCACGAACTCAAGATCGCACATCATCGCGCCCGCCGCGTAAGCCATCGCCATTCCGTCGCCCGTCGCCACGCTCGGATTCGTCGTCTGCGCAAACAACTGCCCCGCGCCGCCCGTTGCCAGCATCACGGCCCGCGCCCGCATTTCGCACCGCACGCTTTCGTTCGGATGAATGTACTGCACTCCGGTGCAGCGCCCGTCTTCAATGATCAGGCCGATGGTAGCCGCGTGCGCGTGAAATTCAATATGGCGTTCCTGCCGCGCCCGTCTGAGCAGCGCCCGCACGATTTCGCGCCCGGTCGAATCGCCGTGCGCGTGCAGGATGCGCCGCCGCGAATGCGCTGCTTCCTGTGTGAAGGCCAGTTCGCCGCCTTCGCGGTCAAACTGCGCGCCCCATTCGATCAGTTCAGTGATGTAACGCGGCCCTTCCTCAACCAGCACGCGCACGGCCTTTTCATCACACAGCCCGGCTCCGGCGTTCAGCGTGTCCTCAACGTGCAGGTCAATTTCATCGTCATCAGAGAGCGCCACCGCCACGCCGCCCTGCGCATATTCAGTGTTCGATTCATCAAGGCGATCCTTGGTCAGCACCGCCACACGCCCCTGCCGCGCCAGTCCGAGCGCCGCGCGCAATCCCGCCACGCCGCTGCCGATAACGATGTAATCAGGTGATGGTTGCATAGGATGTTTCAATTCAGGCTACTGCAAAATCAGTGTGAGGCCGCAACTCAGGGTGTTTGAAGGCAAGTACAATGTGTTCACGCGGGATCCCGGCCTCGACCAGTTCCTCAGCGATTCCGTCTTCCGTCCCATCGTGCTGAATCCAGACTTTTCCATCACGGATGTCGAGGTGCAGCACGCTGCCATGAATCCGGTGGATGCCGTTCCAGCCGGCATAGATCAGTTCATAATGATCATTCGTTTCATCGAAAATTCTTTCAATCTGCACTTCGCCCAATGCCGGAACAAACTGTGCGTAATGCTCAATCACGTTGCGTATGATCTGCCGATACTGGTTCAGGGTGTCCATTTCACAATAACCTCCGCTTGTGGATCGAAAACGACAATTGCAACCTGCAGGTCTTCCAGCACAGGACGTGCAATCGGCTCGTTGAAAGTGTTGGCATAGACACTGTGCGGCACGGCCAGGAACAACCTCCGATCAGGCTCATAACGAGCGAGCAGCGAACGATAAAAGGCATACTGCCCGACCGCGTTTTCCAGATCACGAATATCGGACGGGCTGACAAAACTTTTGACTTCAACGGCGATCTTTTCACCGCCTTTTTCCGCCGCTATCGGGCGTTCAGCGCCGGGATCGACAAATACATCTTTTTGTCCGACCGTGAGCGTATAAGGATCGTGTGTAATCGTCCAGCCATCCCTGATAAGTGCCAGTTTCACTGTACTGTGGTAGCGGTCTTTTGCTGGCATAAGCTCCTGTTCAGGATAAAGCCGCCTGTTGCCGCGCCGCCAGTTGGCCGCACGCGGCTGAAATGTCCTGCCCGCGCGGGGTGCGAATGAAGGCTTTGACGCCGCCGTCAGTCAGAATTTTCTGGAAGCGCAGAATGCGGTTCATCGGTGAAGCGCGATACGGCAGTTCGGGCGCGGGGTTGTGCGGAATCAGATTGACCATCGCATTCAGCCGGTTTTCAGTAATCAGTTTCACCAGCCTGCGCGCGTCGTCGTCAGTGTCGTTGATGCCGTCGAGCATGACGTATTCAAACGTCAGCTTTTCGCGTTCGCGCAGCGGGTATTCGCGGCAGGCCTTCATCAGTTCAGCGAGCGAATATCTCTGATTGAGCGGAATCAGCCGGGTGCGCTGTTCATCGGTCGTGGCCGAAAGCGAAATTGCGAGCCGCGCGCGGACTGGCTCCTGCGCGAAGGCATAAATTTTCGGCACGATGCCCGAAGTCGAAACCGTGATGCGCTTCGGATTGATGTTGAGGCCCTTTTCATCGGCCAGGATGCGAATGGCTTTCGTGACTTCGTGATAATTCAGAAAGCTTTCGCCCATCCCCATAAAGACCAGGTTCGTGCCGTGCGGCGGCTCCTCGCCAGCGCCGTACACGTCGTTGAGCACGATGATGACCTGCGAAATGATTTCGCCGGCGGTCATGTTGCGTTTGATGCCGAGTTGCGCGGTCATACAGAATTTGCAGCCCACCGCGCAGCCGACCTGGCAACTGATGCAGATCGTGTCGCGGTGTTCTTCGGGAATAAAGACCGCTTCAACCTCTTTGCCATCGCCCAGGCGCAGCAGGTAACGCCGCGTGCCGTCGGTTGAATGAAAGACGTGTTCGACCTGCGTGGCCGTGATGGCCGCCTGCGCGCTGAGCTTTTCGCGCAATGATTTTGAAAGTTCGGTAATCTGATCGAATTCAGTTGTGCGCCGCTGATAAATCGCCTGGTAAAGCTGTTTGCCGCGAAAGGGCGCTTCACCGATTCCGCGCACGTAACCAATCAGTTCGTCTTCTGTTTTGCCAGCCAGTAAATCCATTACTGCTGATTGTAGCCTGGCTGATGGCCCTGCCTGAAGCGGGGCCGATGATTCCCGCACTCTGCCGAAATAAAAGCCGCGACACACCGAAACAGAAAGATTAATTGACACTTTCTGAGAATGAGGCGTAGACTGCGCGCCATCGAAATTCAGTCATTCTTTTTTTGCCACTCCAGCCTGGGACATTCGTCCGGGGCTGATGACCCGCGACCTGATTTCTGCCGGGAACTGATGCGGGCCTGATCCTCATTGCTCCTCACCAGAATGGCTTTCGCCGCCTCACCCAAAAAACTGTGGCCACAGTCTCAGCGCCGGTGGCCGACAAACATTTGAAAAAAGATCGAGCAGGGGGAGCCATAACTTATGAAGCGTGTGATGAAACTCGCACCAGACCGTGCGCAACAGGTTTCTGCGCGTCGCGGTGAACGCGGATATTCGCTGCTGGCGATTCTGGCCGGGCTGACGATTTCGCTGATTATCATTGCCGGAGCATTGCCCGCCATCCAGCACGAAATGCAGCGCGAAAAAGAAGAGGAAATGTTCTGGCGCGCCGAACAGGTCATGTTTGCCATCAGCATGTTCAGGATGATGAATGGCAATCGTTATCCCACGAGCCTTGAGGAACTCACCAGACCGCAGGGGTTGAAAGGCATTCATCTGGTGCGGCCTTCAGCGATGACTGATCCGATGACGGGCAAGCCCTGGCGGCCTGTGCGGGTTGGTGATCCGCTGCTGGTTGATTTCATCCACACTATCCAAATCTACCTGCAGCGTCATCCGGCGGAAGCGGCGTTGTATCCAATGTCGCCCGGCGTGCGCCTGCCACCGCCGGGTACTCCGAATGCGCTGCTCCCTTTGAATGATCCGGCCAGTACTTTGTTACTTGAATTCCCGCAACTCAGGCCGGAGGCGAAAATTGATACCGGAATCAGCTTTGACACTCCAGGCCCGGCCACTCCTCCGAACGAGCAGGCCCCGATTGTGGGGATTGTCAGCGGGAGCAACAGGAAAGTGATTCGCAATTATTACGACATTGAAACCTATGACCACTGCATCTTCGTGCGGGCGGCAGGCCCGATGCAGGTTACTTTGACGTCTCCGATTAATGGTTTGCCGGGGAGTTATCCGGGTTATATGGCGCTGCGCATGCCGGGACAATACTCGCCGCCCGTGCGACTGATTTCGCAGAACTCACCGCTTGACACAGGCCCTGCACAGATTCGCTGAGCCAAACTGAGGGCTGTCTGCCGGTGGTTTTTTCCCGCCGTCACCAAACTGCATCAATGCCCCGGCTGGACTCCCTGTCCGGTGAATGCTACATTCCGCGCGATCCTTCACGCCGACACTGGTGAATGCTTTGTATCAGCTTCAAGATCCGAATTCAGGGAGACTCTGCCATGCTGCGTCAATCTCACGGGAGACTTGTTTCATTCCGACTGTTTCTGCTGCTCGTCTGTTTTTCGACTGTCATCAAAGCTGCTGACTGGCTGACCTGGGGCCACGACCCGCAGCGGTCAGGCTGGGCGCGGGAAGAAAGAACGCTTTCGCCTGAAAACGTCGGCAACCTTGAACTGAAATGGAAAACGAAGGTGCAGAATGAACCGCGCGCGCTGGCTTCGCTGACCGCGCCGCTCGTGGCCACTGAAGTCGTCACGCCGCAGGGCATCAAAACACTCGTCTATGTCGCGGGCAGTTCGAACAACCTGCACGCGATTGATGCTGAGACGGGCGCGATTGTCTGGACGCGGCAATTCAAATCCTACGTTGCGCCGACTGAAAAAGATCACTGGCTCTGTCCGAACAACCTCAACGCCACGCCCGTGATTGACCGACGCGCAGGCACGCTTTATCTGATAACGCTTGACGGCAAGCTGCTCGGCGTTGATCTCGGCACGGGCAAAAACAAATTCGGCCCGGTGCAGTTCGTTCCGGCCTTCTCGAAAAACTGGAGCCTCAATCTGGTTGACGGCGTGATCTACACATCGCTGTCGCAGGGGTGCGGCGGCGGGCAGTCGGGTTTGTATGCGATGGACATTCGTGATCCGCTGCGCCCGGTAACTTACAACCTGATTACGAGCCTGCGCGGCGGCGGCATCTGGGGACGCGGCGGGCCGGTCGTCGGCACGAACGGCAAAGTTTACGGCGCGACGGGTGACGGCCCCTGGGATCCGGCGACGGGGCAATATGGCAGCACCTTTGTGGCCGCTTCAGCCGGGCAGTTGAAACTGGTGGACTATTACACACCGCGCAACTGGGATCAGATCAATCTCTATGACTGGGATCTTGGCGCAACGAGTCCGGTCTTTTTCTCGTGGCAGAATTACCGGCTGCTTTCGATGGGCGCAAAGGAAGGCGTGCTTTATCTGATGGATGCCGATCACCTGGGCGACAAGGATCATCACACGCCGCTTTACATCACGCCGCGCCTGTCGAATGACGAGGACACTTTCGAGGGCAAGGGCATCTGGGGCGCGCCGTCAGCGTATGTTGATGAACAGGGCACGGGCTGGGTTTACGTGCCGATTCTGGGGCCGGTGTCAAAGCATGCGCCGAAATTTCCGCTCACTAACGGCGACAATCCGCACGGGTGCGTGATGGCTTTCAAAACGGCGATGAATCCAACCACCGGCAAACCAATGCTCGAACCGGCGTGGATTTCAGGCAACTTCAATATTCCTGATCCGCCGGTCATCGCCAACGGCGTGCTGTTTGTTCTGTCAACCGGCGAGAACGTCACGCAGACGAAAGAGGGCGGCATTATTTTCAAGCAGTCGAAACTGAGCCTGCTCACGAATGCCGACCGCGCGGGCAACACGCAGCGGGCCACGCTCTATGCGCTTGATGCGCGCACGGGCAGGGTGCTTTACAGCAGCGGCGACGCGATGGAAAAATGGGTTCACTTCAGCGGCCTGGCAGTTGCAAACGGGCGAGTGTATGCCGTTGACTGGGCCTCGAATGTGTATTCATTCGGGCTGAAGGGCGAACGCAGGGAAGCCGGAAAGTCGTAAGATTGCTGATGGCAAATTGCAAATCTCAAATTTCAAATCTCAGATTCAGTTTTGCACTGGTTGTTCTTTCAATCGTCAGCCTGCTCGGTTCAGCTTGCAGCGGCCATTCAGAAGCGCGCGAAGGCGATGCAGTGCCGGTCAGACCCTGGTCAGAAGTCGCGCAGGGCAGCCGCGCAGGTGACAGCGTTTATGAACTGGCGAAACAGATCGGCACGATCACTGATAAGAAACTGAGCGAAGTTTCAGGCATCACTGCCGGACGCCGCAATCACGGCATCTGGTGGGTGCATAACGACAGCGGCGACGAAGCCCGTATTTATGCGCTCGATCAGAGCGGCAAGCTGATTGCTACCTTTTCGGTTCCCGGCGCAAAAAACGTGGACTGGGAAGACATCGGCAGCGGGCCGGAGCGCGATGGCCATCCGGCACTTTACATTGCCGACACTGGCGACAATGGCCGCGTGCGTGATGAGCTTGTCGTTTATCGAGTGCCTGAACCGGCAGTGAATAAAAACGAAACGACCGGCAGCACTGAAACTGCTGAAGCCTTCCCGTTCATCTACCCTGACGGAAAGCACGATGCCGAAGCGATCTTCATTGATCAGCAGAGCGGGCGCATTTACGTCGTCACCAAAATCAGAAACGGCGGTTGCGGCGTTTATCGCTTTCCGCTGCCGCTTGTGCCAGGCAAACAGGTGACGCTTGAGCGGGTGAAGGGCGGCACGGTCGGTGAGATTGAAAAACTGCCGCTCGTGACCGGCGCTGCGACTTCGCCTGATAACAACCGCGTGGTGATTCGCACTTACTTCAATGCGATTGAATTGCAGCGCGCCAAAGGCGGAGCGTTCGAGACGATTTTCAATGCCGCGCCAACAGCGGTGAGCATCCCGCTTGAACGCCAGGGCGAAGCGATTGCTTACACGGCAGACGGCAAAGCCATCGTCACCACCAGCGAAAAAGTGCCCGCGCCGATTTATCAGATGACGCGGCAGTAACCCTGATTCTTCTCTGTGCCTCTGCGCCTCTGCGTGAAATTCAAGCTCACGCAGAGGCGCAGAGTACGCAGAGAAAGACGCAGCAGGTAAGCCGGGGTTGTGAGCCTGGATTCAGGAATCAGTCACAGGTGAGGAGTTGTCATGCATTACGAAAATCTGCTTGTTGATTCAGACTCTCAGATTGCCATCGTCACGCTCAATCGTCCCGAAAGGCGCAATGCGCTGTCGCTGGCGTTGATGAAAGAGATGATTGTCTGTCTTAAAGAGATTGGCAGTTCAGCCCGCAATCGCGCCGTGATTCTGGCCGCTGCCGGGCCGGTCTTTTCTTCCGGTCATGATCTGAAGGAGATGACCGGGCGCAGCGTGAATGAGTACCGCGAAATCTTTGATGTCTGCACCGAAATGATGGAACTGATTCAGCGCATTCCGCAGCCGGTCATTGCCGAAGTGCAGGGAATGGCCACTGCCGCCGGATGCCAGCTTGTCGCCACCTGCGATCTGGCGGTAGCGGCGCAGACGGCGCAGTTCGCCACGCCAGGCGTGAAGATCGGGCTGTTCTGCACGACGCCGATGGTCGCGCTGACGCGGGCCATCGGACGCAAACGCGCGCTTGAAATGCTCGTGACCGGCACGCCCGTTGACGCGCAGACCGCGCTGGAATGGGGCCTCGTCAATCACGTGGTCGCGGCTGACAAGCTGCGAGCCGAATCAATGGCGCTGGCCGAAAGGATCGCCGCTTCCAGTTCATTCACGCTTTCGGTCGGCAAACAGGCGTTCTATGCCCAGATTGATCTCGATCAGCCGAAGGCTTATGCCTATGCGAAAGAAGTGATGAGCCTGAACGCGATGGCCGAAGACGCGCAGGAAGGCATCGGCGCGTTTCTCGAAAAACGGACTCCGTGCTGGAAGGGAAAATAACGCAAACGTCAAATGGCGTTGCGCGATTTGCCAGAATCGCGCGGCTGAAAACAGAGCCGCTCACGAAGTATGGCCGAACTTTCATCATAGTGATCAGATTTGCAAGTTTCGTGTGTCTGTTGATATTCGCCTTCAGTCAGCCGCGCGATTCTGGCAAATCGCGCAACAACTCTGGAAACTGACGTAGTGAACGACAATCGTGTTTCGCCGAAGCTCACAACAAAATCTGCCCTGGCATTTGCGGCGAATGCTGAAACCTTACTTTCCCGGTTTCGATCTCGGCAGCGTCGTGGTGCGCGAAGGCATTCCCTGGTACGTGCTGATGGATGCCGATGGGTACACTGACTGCTGCACCATTTATTTCAAGCCGGGCAAATACGATCCCGGTTCGGTTGAGGGCATTGCGCTGATCGGCCACGAAGTCACGCACTGCTGGCAATATCACCGGCACGGCACCTGGGGCTTTCGCGCTCGTTACGTCAGTTCGTGGCTGTGGCATCTGCTGCGCACGCAGTCGTGGACTGAAGCCTATCTCAATATCAGCTTTGAAATCGAAGCGCGGGAGATTGAAGACCTGATTTATCGTGATCTGTCGCGCCGCCTGCCCACATCCTTCCCGCCGTGCTAAAGTGCTTCAGATTTTTTCGTCGCGCGGACTGGCCCACGATGTCGGCCTTTATCCCAAACCATAACAGGCGGTCAAACCCGATGATCGAATACCCATCAGCAGCTTTCCCGCGTCGGCAGGCAATGCGACGAATATCACGGCTGTTCAGTCTTTTGCTGATTGGCCTTGCGACCTTCACCGTCAACGCTCAGGAACCATCACCCGCACGGCTTGAAAGATCTGACAGCGAGCCGCAGAACTGGCTCACTTACGGCGGCAATTACAGCGCGTGGCGGCATAGCGCGCTCGCACAGATCACCCGCGAGAATGTCAGCAGACTGACGCCGGTCTGGGCCTTTCAGACCGGCGAACTGCGCGGCGGACTCAATGCCACGCCGCTGGTGATGGACGGCGTGATGTATCTGGTCGGGCCGATGAATCGCGTCTTTGCGATCAATGCGGCGACGGGCGAAAAGCTGTGGAGCTATTTTTACAAGCTGCCTGAACGCCCGGTTCCTTACACCACCGGCACACGCGGCATCGCGCTTGGTTACGGCAATGCTTACCTCGGCACGCTCGACAATCACCTGGTCGCCATTGACGCAAAGACCGGACGCGAAGTGTGGGATGTTGAAGTCGAAGACACGCGGCAGTGCGGTTGCAACATCACTTCAGCGCCGCTCGTCGTCAAAGACAAAGTGATCGTCGGCGTGACGGGCGGCGAACACGCGCATCGCGGCTACCTGACGGCCTTTGACGCAAGGACCGGAAAGTTCGCGTGGCGCTTTTACACCATTCCCGCGCCGGGCGAGCCGGGCGCTGAAACGTGGCAGGGCGATTCGTGGACGTGGGGCGGCGCGCCAACGTGGCTGACCGGATCGTATGATCCTGAACTGAATCTGGTTTACTGGGGCGTGGGCAATCCGTCATCCGATTTTTATGGCGATGAACGCGCCGGAGACAATCTTTATACCAATTCGATTGTTGCGCTCGACGCCGACACCGGCAGACTGAAATGGTATTTTCAGGAAGTCCCGCACGATCTGTACGACTTCGACTCGGCTTATGAATGCGTGCTGGTTGACCTTGATCGCAACGGACGCAGGCAAAAGCTGCTGCTGCACGCGAACAAGGGCGGTTATTCGTGGGTGCTTGATCGCACGAACGGAAAGTTCATCGGCGCTTATCCGCACGTTGATGTCATCACCTGGATGAAAGGCGTTGACGCGAATGGTCGCCCGGTTGATCGTCAGCCGGTGCCGCCCGACCGCGAAACGCTGGTTTGTCCGGGTGCGATTGGCGGGCGCAACTGGAATCATTCCGCCTTCAGCCCGCGCACCGGACTCTGGTACAACTCAGCCTGGGAAATCTGCAACGTCATCAGGCCCGAAAAAATGCAGCCCCGCGAAGGTCAGCCGCTCTTTGCCGGAAGCATTGATTTCAAGCCGCCGGTGAACGTGAAGCCATCGGCGCACATTGACGGAGTTGACCCGCTGACCGGTGCGCGCAAATGGCGGCACACGCCGAAATATATGGTCGTGTCGTCGCTGCTTTCGACCGCTGGCGATCTGCTCTTTGCGGGCGACCTCGAAGGCAATGCCTTTGCGCTTGACGCCAGGACGGGCGAAAAGCTCTGGTCATTCAATACCGGCAGCGGTATCAGCGGCTCGCCCATCACTTATTCAGTCAACGGGCGGCAGTACGTGGCCGTGCCTTCCGGCATCGGTTCGCTGGTCGCCGGAGTGGCCACAGTGATCTGGCCGGAACTCGCGCAGAAATGGCCCGAACGCGCCTCAACGCTGTTCGTCTTTGCGCTGCCTGAAACTTCAGGCGGCAAATCAACAACTGTCAGCCGGGCGCGGAGGTGACAAGCTTATGAATCGCAGAACTTCGTTTCATCGCGTCACCGTGCTGATGCTCGTCTGTCTGTTCATTGTCGCGCAGATTGCTTTCAATCATCCGGGGAGCATTGCCGCGCAACAGTCGGTGCAGGCCAGAATTGAGAGTGGCAAACGGCTCTTTGCCGGAGCGTGCAGCAACAGCTACTGTCACGGCAATGAAGGCGCAGGCGGCAGCGGGCCGAAACTCGTCAATCGCAACTTCACCGCCGAACACATCGCCCGCGTCATCAGCGAAGGCGTCAAAGGCACGGCGATGCCTGCCTTCAAGGGCGCATACAGCCGCGATGAAATCGAACAACTCGTCGCTTATGTGCTGTCGCTTTCGCCTGAAACAAAAGGCGCAGTTGATCCGCATTTCAACCCTGATGTGGCGAAAACTGCTGACGCGCCTGCGGTGAGCGCACCGAAAGCGGTGATGACCGAACGCGACCGTGAATTTCTGAAAGGCGGCAATGCTGAAGCGGGCCGCGCGCTCTTTTTCAATCCGTATGTTTTTGAAAGCTGTCGCGTCTGTCACACCTTCAATGACAAAGGCGGAATGGTCGGCCCCGACCTGAGCAGCATCGGCAGCCGTTCAGCCGAAGAGATTTATCAAAGCATTATCAGCCCGCACGCAGTCGTGACGCCGAAATATGAAACTATCGCCATCACAACCCGCGCCGGTCAGCGCATTATCGGCGTCAGACGCGATGAAGACGCGACAACGATCAGAATTTATGACACGGCAACACTGCCGCCGGTTTCGCGGGCGATTCTCAAAGCTGAGATTGCAGGGACTGAGCGGCTGAAGACTTCAGCGATGCCTGACAATTACGGCACGCGATACACGCACCAGCAGTTGACTGACCTGGTGACTTTCTTGAAAACAGGTAACTGAGCGGATTCGGATTCAATGCTTCAGAATACTTTTTGTCACATCCCCGGCATCAGCGCCAGAATCGAACAGCGACTCTGGAACGCAGGCATTCATTCGTGGCAGCAGGCCGGTGAAGTGCAGCGCATGGCGTGGCTGCGCGGGTGGCGCGGGGCGCTGACTGATTATGTCAGTGAATCGCTAGTTCATCTCGCGCAGCAGAATGCCGCTTACTTTGGCGAACTGCTGCCGTCAGATCAGACGTGGCGGCTCTTTCCCGAATTTCGTGATTCGATTGCTTATCTCGATATTGAAACGACCGGCCTGGGCCGTGAAGCCGCGATTACGACCATCGCTATTTATGACGGCCATCGCGTCAGGCATTACGTGCAGAAACAGAATCTGCACGAATTTCTGAGCGACATTCGTGATTACAAGGTACTCGTGACCTACAACGGCAAGGCGTTTGACGTGCCGTTCATCGAACGTTATCTGAAAACTAAACTCAGTCACGTCCACATTGATCTGATGTACGTGCTGCGCAGCCTGGGTTACACGGGCGGGCTGAAAGGCTGCGAGAAAAAGCTCGGCCTTGATCGGCAGGATTTGTCCGATGTTGACGGTTATTTTGCCGTGCTGCTGTGGCAGGATTATCTGCGGAGCCGCAGCGACCGCACGCTTGAAACGCTGCTCGCCTATAACGCGCAGGATGTGCTGAATCTGGAAACGCTGCTCGTGAAAGCCTACAACCTGAAGCTTGGAAGCACGCCGTTTCGCGCGTCACACGCGCTGCCCGAAAGCGACCCTTCACCTAATCCATTCACCCCCGACCGCGAAACCATCAACCGGCTGAAAAAACAACACCCGTTTCCAACCTGGGAACGGCTGCGCCCGCAGCTCTGAATGCGCCGTCTCACCATGAAGAAAGAAAAGGAGAAAAGGAGATTTGAAACAACAGCGATTCAGATAGCCCTTTTTCCCTTTTCCCCTTTTCTCCTCTTCTCCTCTTCTTTCCTGCCTTCGTGTTCTTCGTGCCCTTCGTGGTGAAAAAGTGTATTGCGACTGACTCAATGCTTTCTGACCATTCTCAGCATTTTCACGTTGAGAATCAGAAAGCGCACGAACTGCCAGACCAGGCTGGTGCGAAAGAATCTGGTCATGCCAGTCGGCACCGGCGGGTAATAGCTTTGCTCGAATGGTTTTCTGAGGCTCATTTTCTTTCTCCGGTTATTCCGGCACCACGCGCCAGAAGGGATTGGCTTTGGCTTTGTAAATGAAAGCGTAATGCAGCAGGTGTTTGATCCAGTGCCCGGCCAGTCCGATTTCGCCCGACGTGTAACGCAGTTCGCGGCCCGTGTCGGGATATTTATTGAAGTCCGGCACAATCGGATAAAGCGTCATCGCTACTGCCGTTCCGTTCAGAAAACCCGCACCGGCAGAAGCGATGCAGGCCGCGCCCATTCTGGCCAGTGAGGCTTTGCGCACTGGTTCTGACGCGCGCCCGGTCATCAGGTCAGCGATGTTGTGCGCCACCTGCCGCGCCATCACGCCCGACGGCATGCCGGTGCGCGGCGGCGTCGGAAAGATGGGCGTGCCTTTGGCGCTGGTCATCGGCTTTGAAATCGCGTGCGGCGGCGCAAAGGCGATGCCGACGGCAAAGATGTTTTTGTATTTCGGGCTTTGATAAGTCTCAGGCCAGTCTGACGGCTTCCACGCTTCGTAAGGTTTTTTCGTGTAATCGCCATCCACCAGCATGAACCCGCTTGGCGCAAACAGCTCAGCCGTGATCTCAGCGCCCGCGCGGTTATAAGCCTTCAACCCGACTCCGCTGAAAGGCGGCAGCAGCATGGCGAAATCGTGTTTGATGGATTTCTCTTCGCCATCCAGGTTTTCATAAAAGGTTTCACCCGGCATCACCTCTTTAACGTGCGCCTGCGTGATCCATTCAATGCCGCGTTCGGTGTACAGCGATTCAGTAAAGATGCGGCTGTGCGTAACGTAGCCGCCGCGTTTGATGAACATGCCGCCGATGCCGAAGTCGCCGAGTTCGAGTTCATTTGAAATCCAGATGATGCGCGCCTTGTCGCGCACCTGCTGGCGGCGCAGTTCAAATTCGACATTGAACAGATATTCAAAAGCCGCGCCCTGACAGGTGCAGTTGCCGTGCCCCGTGCCAATCAGCAGCGTCTGCTGCTCGCCCTGTTTCATGCGCTGAATCACTTCCTTCAGCGCCCTGGCGGTCTGATCGGCGTGCGAATAAGTGCAGACTGAGTGACTGTTTCTTTCAGGGCCAAGACCTTTGGTCGCGTCGAAGTTGAGCTTCGGCCCGGTTGAATTGATCAGGTAATCGTAAGTGATGCGGTCAGTCCGGCCCCGTTGTTCAGGCGAAGTGTATTCGATGGTGACGAAAGGCTGCGTGAGCGTCGCGTCGCCTTCAGGATGAATGCTGACAGCTTTGGCCTGGTGAAAGGTGATGCCGGTTTTTCTGTAGACCGGAGCGAGTGGAAACGTCACCTGTTCAGGTTTCATGTAGCCCGTGCCGACCCAGATGTTTGATGGAATCCAGTTCCACTGGCTGTTCGGCGAAACGACCACGACTTCATGCGCCGAACCAAGTTTCGTGCGGGCGTGCAATGCCGCCGTCTGTCCGGCAATGCCCGCGCCAAGTATCAGTAAGCGAGCCATATTTCCCTCCGTCTCATCAGTTCGTAATGCGTCCGTCGGTCATGTGATAGATGCGGTCAAAGCCTGCGATCATGCGTTCGTCGTGCGTGACCACGATGACGGCGGCGTGCTGTTCACGCCCCAGTTGCCGCAGCAGCTTCATCACTGCCTTGCCGCGTTCGGTGTCGAGCGCCGCTGTTGGTTCATCGGCCAGAATCACTGCCGGATCATTCACCACCGCGCGGGCGACGGCGACGCGCTGCTGTTCGCCGCCCGACAATGTGGCCGGGTAGGTGTCGGCGCGATGGCCCAGATCAAGGCGCTCCAGCAGGGCGTGTGCGCGCTTGATCGCTTCGCGCTTTGAGACGCGATTGAGCGTCAGCACCAGCGCGACATTTTCCACCGCCGTCAGAAACGGAATCAGGTTATACGCCTGAAAAATAATGCCCATGCGCTGCCGCCGCATCTGCCGGTCATCGGTCAGCACCTGTTCCTCTCCAAAGACCAGATCACCGCCGATGGCGATGTGACCGCACGTCGGCGGATCAATCAATGACAGCGCGCGCAGCAGCGTGGTTTTGCCTGATCCGCTCGGCCCCATCAGCGCGACGACTTCGCCCGGTTCGACGGCGATGTTTGCGCCGCTGAGGGCGACAACCTGACTCTCACCCTGCCCGAAAATTTTGGTCACATTTTCCGCGACAATGGCAGGCATTACGCGCCACCTCCCATCGCTGTTGTCGGATCAATGTGCAGGGCGCGACGAATGCCGATAATGCTGGCCAGCACGCAGATAACTACGACGATGCCAAGCAGCACCCATTGATCAAACGTCATAATCGCCACGCGGCGCGGAAAATATTCATACGTCAGATTGATCAGCACCGCGCCGAAACCATAACCGAGCAAGCCGAGCGCGAGCGATTCCTGCAAAATCAGGCCGCCGATCTTTGTGTTTGGCGCGCCGATGATTTTGAGCGTCGCAATGTCGCGCGTCTTTTCCATCGTCATCGTGTAAATAATCAGTGCGATGATGACCGTCGAAACGGCGAGCAGAATGATGCGAAAGAGCAGAATCTGCTGCCGCGCGCGTTCAATCACGCTTTTAGCCAGGATGTCTTCCTGCTCGGCAGTCGTCATTGCGCGGTAGTGATTCCATTGCTCAATTCGCTGCGCGATTTCCTGCGGCGCTGCCCACGCTTCCAGCTTCACCAGAATCGCGTTCGCCAGATTCGTGTTTTGCAGAACCGGCGCCAGCGTCGCAGCCGGAACACTGGCGAGCGTTGGATTCGCCTTCAAATCAGCCTGCAACCGCGCGCGTTCGTTGCGAATGGCTTCGCTGGCTTTCAGAAACTGAAGTTCCTGCGCGTCCTGCAACGACACATACGCAGTCGAATCGCCGGAACTCGACACGATGCCTTCGGTCAAACCGACGACGTTGAATGTCAAACGACCAAACGGAATCTGTGCGCCGAGCGGAATGCCTGCCTTGCGATCCAGCACCATTTCGTAGCGGCTTGCAATCAGCGGACGGCCTGCGACCACAGCAGGCGGCGCACCGAGACTGCCGGGACGATAACCGATGATCTGCACACGCACTGTTTTCGCGGCGTATTCAAGCTGAATGGATTGAAACGCAATCGGGCTGGCTTCGCGCACGCCGGGAATCGCGCGAATGACACGGTAGAGATCGTCGGGAATGCGCGAGCTTTCGGCAAACGGGCCGTTGGTATCTTTCTGCACGACCCATAAATCCGCGCCCGGCGCACGCACAATGCTCAGCGCGTCTTCGACCATCCCGCGATAAATGCCGCCCATCGCCATCACTGTCGCCAGCAGCAGGCCCAGACCAAATGCAGTCAGCAGAAATCTGCCGAAGCGATATTCGACATCTCTGATGGCGAGGTTCATGGCTGCTCCGCCGCACGTGCTTCTGTTCGCTGGGTTGCGGCAATCACGCGGCGTCCTTCGTTTTTCAGGTCGGCGAGTTTGCCCGGCGCAAGCACAACCTGTTCGCCTGCCCTGAATCCTTCGATGACGGCAATCCATCCGGCAGGATCAACCGTGCCGAGGCGTGCGCGCCGGAATTGCAGCTTTCCATTCACGACAGTCCATGCGCCTGTGCCGTCGGGCGTGCGCACGACCGCTGCGAGCGGCAACGCGGCGGCGTTCGTGCCTGACGGGCGAATCGTCGCTTCGGCCTGTTCACCGAGGGTCAGTCGCGGCGGCGGCTCGTCGAACGTGATGTCTACGGCAAGCTGTTCGGTGACGCGATCACTTTCGCGGCGAATGCGCGCGACTTTGCCACAGAGTTTTTTTCCGGGCAGCGAACGCAGCGCAATATCTGCGGCATCGCCCACCGCCAGCGGCCCCGCTTCGCGTTCGTCTACAAACACTGTCACCCACGCCGTGCCCGGATCGGCGAGCTTGAGAATCGGCGTGCCGGGATTGACCGTTGCGCCGGGTTCGAGTTCGCGGCTGACGACAAAGCCGTCAATCGGGCTGACGATGAAGGTGTCCGCTTTTTCCGCCTGCACTGAAGCCACCGCCGCTGCGGCCACGACGATTTCGTTCTGCGCGATTTTCAGCGCGGCTTCCTGTGCGGCGATCTCCCTGAGCGCGCTCTGCCGCTGCGCTTCGGCGCTCCTGAATTCTTCGTCGGCAGTCTCAGCCGCCGTGACGCGGGCCTCCACATCCATCTGTGGTACATCGCCCGTTGAGGCGAGTTTGCGCCAGCGTTCGGCGTTCGCATGCGCCAGCGCCCGATTCGCCCTTGCTCTGGCGACGGCAGCATCGGCGACGGATAAATTGGCCTGCGCGCGCTGCAAAGCGGCCTGCTGTGCGGGGACGGTGAGTCTGGCTTTTTCGTGACTCGCGCTGGCGCGTTCGACTTCGGCGCGGGCTTCGGAATTTTCCAGTTCAATCAGCAGTTGTCCGGCGCGCACCCGGTCGCCCTGATCGGCCTTGATGGCGATGACTCTGCCGGTAACTCTGGCGGCAAGCTGGACGACGACTTTGGCTTCGACCGTGCCGACGCCCTGAATTGCAGGGCTGATTTCACGCGTGGTCACCGCAGCCATTGTCACCTGCACAGGGCGCAACCAGAACCAGACTGCCCCGACGATCAGCGCGAGTGTCGCGCCGGTCAGAACCGCTCTGCTGAGTACCCTGGTCAGACTGCGTTTCATTTTTACCTCTCAGTGTGCTGAAGCCTGATCTGCGCTGATCGGCGGTTCCGGCGCGATCACCGCCGTATCCATCGCTTCAGGCGGAAGCGTGACCGGGGCGTGCGCCTCGTGTTTCTTTCGTTCGCTCAGGTAATAAAGAATCGGCACGGTCATGCGCGAAAGCAGCAGCGACGCGATTTCACCGGCCATCAGCGAAATCGCCAGCCCCTGAAAGATCGGATCAAACAGAATCACCGTCGCGCCGACCACAACCGCCGCCGCCGTCAGCATCATCGGGCGAAAGCGCACCGCTCCGGCGTCAATCACCGCTTCAGCGAGCGGCATTCCCTGTTTCAGCCGCAGTTCGACGAAGTCAACCAGGATGATCGAATTGCGCACGACGATTCCGGCTCCGGCAATAAAGCCGATCATCGAAGTCGCCGTGAAAAATGCGCCCATCAGTCCGTGTGCCGGCAGAATGCCGACGAGCGAAAACGGAATGGCCGCCATAATCGTGAAGGGAATCTTGAATGACTGAAACCAGCCCACGACGAGAATGTAGATCAGCACCAGCACCGCCGCGAACGCGAGGCCGAGATCACGAAAGACTTCATAAGTGATGTGCCATTCGCCGTCCCATTTCATCGCGTACTTGTCCGTCAAAAACGGCTGCGATGCAACGTAACGTTCCAGCGCATAACCTTCGGGCAGCTTCAGTTTGTCAATCGCCTCGTTCAATTGAAGAATCGCGTAAACGGGACTTTCGACGCTGCCTGCAATGTCGCCCGTGACATACGTCACCGGCATCAGGTTCTTGTGATAGATGTTCTTTTCGGCAATCTGCTCTTCGACGCGCACGAGTTCACCGAGCGGGACGAGAGCGCCGTTGCGGCCCATGACTTTGATCTGCTTCAGGTCATCAACGCTTGAACGTTCGGCGCGTGGCAGGCGCAGCGTGATCGGCACGTCCTCCTTTTCGCCAGACTGGTGCGCGAGTCCGACATTGACGCCTTCAACGGCGAGCCGCAGCGTGGCCGCGACCTGTTCTTCTGACACGCCATTGAGCGCGGCTTTCTGCTTGTCCACGATAAAACGATATTTCGGCTGATCATCTTCAACATAAGAATCAACATCAACAACGCCGTCCGTCTGATCGAAGACCGCCTGAATCTGCCGCGCAAGCTGCAACTGCCGCGCGTAATCAGGGCCGTAAATTTCAGCGACCAGCGTTTGCAGGACGGGCGGCCCCGGCGGCACTTCAGCCACCTTGATCCGCGCATTGAATTTCCTGGCAATGGCCTGAATCTGCGGGCGCACACGTTTGGCAATGTCGTGGCTCTGCGCGTCGCGGTCGCCCTTGCCGACCAGATTGACCTGTAAATCGGCCACATTCGCGCCGCGTCGCATGAAGTAATGCCGCACCAGACCATTGAAGTTGTACGGCGAAGCGGTGCCGACATACATCTGGTAATTGACGACTTCGGGCACGGTGCGAATGAAATCGCCGATTTCACGCGTGGCAGCGGCGGTCTGTTCGAGCGTCGTGCCTTCGGGCATATCCACGATCACCTGAAACTCGCTCTTGTTGTCGAACGGCAGCATCTTGACGCGCACCAGTTTCAGGCCGACCAGCGCCAGCGAAGCCAGCAGCAGCAGCACGACAGCCGCCAGAAAACCATAACGCCATTTCGGAACGCGAATCAGTCTGCCCATCACCACGCGGTAAAGCCGGGTCATCCGGCCTTCCTGATTTTCGTCGTGCTGATGCCCGCCTTCGCGTTTGAGCAGGCGCAGACTGGCCCAGGGCGTGACGATGAAAGCGACCAGCAGCGAAAAGACCATCGCCGCCGTCGCGCCAATCGGAATCGGCTTCATATACGGTCCCATCAGCCCGCCGACGAAAGCCATCGGCAGAATCGCCGCAATCACAGCGAACGTGGCGAGGATGGTTGGATTGCCGACCTCGTCAACCGATTCAATGGCAATGTCAATAATCGAACGCCCCCTGTTTTCAGGCAGGCGGTAATGGCGCGCCATGTTTTCGACGACCACAATGGCGTCATCAACCAGAATGCCGATGGAAAAGATCAGCGCAAACAGCGTAATGCGATTGAGCGTGTAACCGTAGAAGTAAAAGACCGCGAGCGTCAGCGCCAGCGTGACCGGAATCGCCGTCGCCACAATGCCCGATTCGCGCCAGCCCAGCGTCAGCCAGATCAGCGCCGCGACTGAAAAGATCGCAATCAGCATGTGCAGCAGCAGCTCATTCGATTTTTCGCTCGCCGTTTCGCCGTAATCGCGCGTGGTCGTGACAGTGACTTCAGAAGGAATCAGCGTGCCTTTCAGATGTTCGACTTTCTCAAGCACCTGCTCTGAAATCGCAATCGCGTTGGTGCCCTTGCGTTTCGCAATCGCCAGCGTGACTGCCGGAGCCGGAGACTGCTTTGCCGCGTCGCCGTGTTCCCGCGTTGCTGCGCTGCCCTGACCGAACATCACATAATCAGCAGGTTCTTCGGGGCCGTCGGTGATGGTGGCCACATCGCGCAGGTAAACCGGACGCCCGCTGAAGACGCTGACAACGACGTTGCCGATGTCGTCAGCGTTTTGCAGAAAGCCGCCGGTTTCAACCAGAAATTCACGATTGCCCGCTGAAAAGCTGCCCGCCTGCATCTGCCGGTTCGATTGTTCGAGCATCGGCACGATGGCGGCGGGCGCAATGTTGTAAGCGGCCATTCGCGCTTCATCGAGCGTCACGCGCAACTGTCGCCGCTGCCCGCCGATGATCGTGACTTCAGAAATGTTATTGATCTGTTTGAGCTGATCGTGAACCTGAGCGGCGATGCGGCGCAAAGTGAAATGGTCATAACGGTCGCTCGAAAGCGTCAGCGCCATCACCGGCACATCGTCAATCGAACGCGGCTTGATGAGCGGTGGCGAAGCGCCGGGCGGAATCAGATTGTAATTCGCCAGCATCTTCTGATTCAGCCGCACGATGGCGTCTTCCTCCTTCTGCCCGACCAGAAAACGCACAATGACCATCGCCTGTCCGGGCATCGAAGTCGAATAGAGATACTCAACGCCGGGAACTTCCCAGAGCAGCTTTTCCATCGGTTTGGTGACGCGCTCTTCGACTTCCCTTGCTGATGAGCCGGGCATCTGCACAAACACGTCAATCATCGGCACGATGATCTGCGGCTCTTCTTCGCGCGGCAGCATCACGACCGCGCCCAGGCCGAGCAGGATCGCCGCGACAATCACCAGCGGCGTCAGCTTTGAATCAATGAATGCCCGCGCCAGTTTTCCGGCCAGTCCGAATTCGGTTTTCATAGTTTCACTTTTTTCTGAAAAGCCCGGTCATCAGTCGGGAATGGAACACGGAACAGAACTGATAAAGACCGATCAATCCGTGCTGATCCGCAGCATCTGTTTCATCCGTGTTCCATTCCTGACTGACTATTGCACTTTGCTGCCGTCGCTCACACCGGCACTGGCATCAGTTACCACGCGGTCGCCGTCGCTCAGGCCTGACAGCACTTCGATGCGATCACCAGTCGCCTTACCGATGGTAATCAGGCGCAGGCGGGCGATGCCGGATGAATCAATCACGTAAACGCCGGTCAGTTGCCCGCGCTGCACGATGGCCTTTTGCGGAATCGTCATGGTCTTTCGCTCGCCAGCCGTGAAGCGCGCCCTGCCGAACAGACCGGAACGCAGCAGCGAACGCGGCGGCAGTTCGATTCTGACCGTGTAGCTGCGACTGGCCGGGTCAGTTGACGGCACGATTTCAACCACGCGCCCGCTCAGTTCTTCACCACTGAGCGCGTCAATCAGAACCGTGACCGGCTGATTCAAACGCACGTCTCTGATGCGCGATTCCTCGACGGCGGCTTCGAGCCTGAAACTGTTGCCGTCCTCAATTGTCAGCAGCGGCGCGCCCGGCGCAGCCAGCGTGCCGACATCAGCCTGCTTTACTGTCACCACACCGTTGATGGGCGCAGTGATGCGCGAATAACCAGCGTACACCTGCGCTCCGGCCACGTCGGCTTTGGCCTGATCAATGCGGGCCGTGACCTGATTGCGGCGCGCCTGCATTGATTGCAGCATTCTGTCGGCGCGCTCGACTTCGGCTTCCGCGACTTTGTACCGCGCCTGCACTTCATCAAATTCCTGTTGGCTGACCGACTTTCTTTCAAGCAGCGCCTGATAGCGTTTGAAGGTCGCGGCGGCCAGGCTGCGATTCGCTTCAGCCGCAGCTTTGGCCGATTCAGCGGCGCGAATGTTCTTTTCAACTTCATCAACCGAAGTCTGCGCCTCGCGCAATCCGGCCTGCGCCTTGTCGGTCTGCACGCGGGCATCGCGGCTGTCAATTTCAGCAAGCAGTTGCCCGGCGCGCACGCGGTCGCCTTCACGCACGCGCATTGAAATCACGCTGCCAACAACTTTGGATGAAAGCGTGGTTGTGGTTTTCGAACGCACCGTGCCGACCGCTTCATAAAAGTCCGCGACCGGCGTTGTCTTTACTGTTTCGGTCGGCACGTTTCTGGCGACGGGCGTTTTTTCGAGTGAAGCAGCTTCCTGCTTTTTAGAGCAGGAAGCTGCTGCGACTGATGCCAGCGTGATTGCGATCAGGATGACTGTCTGTTTCATTTGCATCCTCGTGAGTTACTGGTTACGCCATCCTCTCGACCAGGCGGGAATCCCCTGCGCGTTACGCAGCGTCAGAGTTTTGCTGTCCTTTCTGATTTCACGAGCCAGCAGGATTTCCTGACCAGCCTGCGTGACTTTCGAGCCGAGTACTTCAAGCTGATCGCCTTTGGCGAAAGTGAATCGTTGTTTTTCCAGCCATGCTGCCGGGCCGACGTGTACCTGCAGGTTGCCCTTGTCGGTTCTGACTGTCAGGTGAGTCCCGGCTGACAGGCCGCCTCCGCGACCGGTGATCTGCTTTACTTCCCCGACTGTTCCTTTGATCGTTGTTTCAGTTGATGGATTGTAATTGCGCCATCCGCTGTTCTGTGCCAGAGCGGTTGCCACCAGCAGCAGGGCACTGATGGCCGCAGAAAGCAGGATTGCTGCATTTCTCGTTCTCATACCCTCTCCTTTCTCATGGTTTGACATTCATCTGCCTGAGCATTTCGCGCTGCTGCTTCTGAAACTCATTCATCGCCCGCTCCATTTCCCGCGCCTGTTGCGCGACGCGCTCACGGTTCGGTTTGGGCTGGCCGAGTTCCTGATCCATCTGCTGCAAATGAGTTCTCAGGCGGTCACGCTCCTGATCCATCCGGCGCAAACGATCCTGCAACTGCTGCTGCTGTTCAGCACTCATTCCCTGTCTGAACTGATCGTGCGCCTGTTCCATTTCTCTGATGCGGTCACGTAACTGATCGCGCTGCTGCCGGGCCTGATCGGCATTGAAGCCGGAGCCGCCGGACAGGCGCGACAGATCGCGCGTCTGCTGACGTACCCGGTCAGCCGACTGTGTGCAGGTGCGAAGCTGATCGCGCTGCTGATCGGTTGCGTGAATGCGCTGCTGAACACGATCACCGCTGCCCTGACCTTTCGGTGTCTGCGGTCCCTGTTTGCCCATTTGTCCGGACTGTCCCGCAGGTGGTGTGGCAGTGCCCCGGCGACTACCGCCGCGACCCTGCGCCTGCGCCTGCGCCACAGAACTGACCAGCAGCAGCGCTGCAATTGTGATAACAATCAATACGTGAACGAATTTTCTCATAACCATCCTTCCTTTCCTGTTAATACCGAATCCGGAAAAGCTGAAGCAGGATGGGTTGGTGTTCCATACTTCTGAAAAATCGTGAACCTGCACGCGCTGACTTCTGGTTCACTACATTTAATGCAAAATCACCTGATAACAACCGGTGAAAGCCTGCATCGTCCGTGACCTTTTCAATGTCACCCTCGCCTTCTTCGTTCAGGAAACGAACGGCTGCACATCGTTGAGTTGTCCGCTTGAGAGCAGCACGCTGGCATAGCCGATGTAATGATCGTAACGCGCTGCCAGCACGTTCATTCGCGCCTGCACGAGCGCAGTTTCAGCGCGCAGCACTTCAGTGATGGTCGTCAGCCCTTCGTGGTAACGATCCTGTACGATGCGCAACGCTTCGGTTGCGTGACTGATGATGCGGCTCGCCACCGCCAGGCGTTCGCGGGCTGAAATGAACTGCTGATGTGCGCGCACGACTTCAAAGCGAATCTGACTGGCGAGGCTTTCCTGTTCAGTTGCCGCGAGCGACTGCGCGGCCCGCGCCTGACTGATGCGCGCACTGCGGCCCGCGTCAAAGAGATTGAAAGTGACGCTGGCGCCAACCAGGTAATCGCTGCTGCCGCTTGTCAGATTGCGGCTGCTGACGCCGACGCTGGTAAAGACATCAACGCGCGGCAGCAGTTCGCCACGCGCGCCTTTGACCTGTTCGGTGCGTTCGCGCTGCACGAGTCCGGCTCGCGCAAAGTCAGGCCGGTTTTCAAGCGCGAGGCGCATCAGTTCATCCTCGCTGGCGACCGCGAAGGTTTTTTCGAGCAGCGCGCCGCTGACTTTCTGCGGCGTGCTGACCGGCAGGCCAAGCGCCGTGTTGAGCGCGGCAACAGCAGTGATGATGTCGCCATCGGCGGCAATCTGCTGCTGTCTGAAATCGGCAAGCTGCACTTCTGAGGCGAGCAGATCGGAGATGACCGAGAGGCCCGTTTCGTAACGGTCGCGGCTGCGTTTGACATCGGCTTCGGCCAGTTTGACGGCTTCATCCGCGACCTCCTTTCTGGCCTGTGCGAGCAGCACGCCGTAAAAGGCGCGCAGCACTTCAAAACGAAGCTGCTGCTGCACCTGCACGGTCTGCGTGTCGGCCTGGCGCTGCCCGATCTGCGCCTGTGCGATGCGCGTTGCGGCCTGGCGCTGATCGAAGACGGGCATTTTGAAATTCAGCGACGTGCGAAAGTTCGAGAGCGAATCGGGATTGTTCAGCGATTGCAGATCGAAATTCTGCGCCGTGAAGCGGCCCTGTTCGAGCAGCGAACCGAAAACAAAGACCGGATTGTTGCTGCGCATGAAATTCTCGCTGACCTGTAACGATGGCCAGCGTCCGGCCTTTGCTTCGGCAAGATGCGCGTCGGCAATTTCGCGCCCGATGTTTGTGGCGCGCGCCATCGGATTAGACTTGAGCGCAATGTCCACCGCGAGCGGCAGCGTCAGACCTTCACCGGTCGTTTGGGCGCGCACTACAAAGGGCTGGCCTGACTGTAGCAGCAGCAGGCTGAGCAGCAGGGCCGGGAACTTTCTGCCCGTGCGCGGCTGCCGCAAAAATGTCATGCCGATCATTCTCATTTCTGCCTCCCGGTCTGCTTCGGCAGGGCGATTCTGACGCTGACTGCGCCACGCACGTCTCCGGCGTGATACCCGGTTGCCTGGTCATTCGGGTATCGTTCCTGAAGCACGCGCTGCACTGCGATGGGAATCTCGTCCGGCTGACCGTGACACTTCAGGCACATGGCTCCGGCGATCACCGGGCGCAGGTAACGCAGGTATTCGCGGCCATTTTCGCGGACGATTTCGTAACTTTCCTGCGGCAGCTTCTGGTCACGATTGAGCGTGTCGAACGATTTCAGTTTCTGCGCTTCATAAGCATCGGGAAGGTCGCGCGTGTTGCGATAACCCAGGCTGACGCGACGCACGGTGCGGCCCGGCTGCTGATTGAACTGCCGGGTAATGTCCTGCGCGACTTCGGCACAGACCCGCACCGCGCCGTCAAAACCGCCCTTGTCCAGTTCACTCATCAGCAGCCCGCGCACCTTTACCGTCAGTTCATCGGCAACCCTGCGGGCTTCGGTCAGCGCGGGTTCAAGGCGCGCATCCTGCGGCCCCGTCGCTTTGTCAGCCTGCCCGGTCACTGCGCCAGTGCCGAGCGCAACAGCGAGCGCGACCATCACGAGCTTTGTCTTTCGGCTGGTCATTTGTCGCATGGCTGCTCCTCAGATCTGCCCGTGCGCGTGATCATCCCTGACGCCGAGGCGGCGTAAAAAGGTCATCATCGGACACCAGTTCGTAAAGGCCGACTGGATCAGGTTAAGCGCGACGAAGCCGGTGAAGAGAAAGAAATACGGGCTGACGTAATAACCGAGCAGAACGCTCGCCAGCACGAATGTTCCGGCAATCAGTCTCAAGGCTCTTTCGACGTTCATGATTGTATCCTCCGTTCGGGGTTTTCTTCGGGATTGGATTTCTGGTGCCGTGACCCGACATCACACGCATCGGCCATTCAGGTGGGCACTCCCGCGCGCGGCAGCACCCACTTCATCAGCGCGATGTAAGCGGCGAAAAATAAAAGAAACCAGAACCACTCAGGCATAAACTTCCTTTGTTTCAGACGCTGTCAATCACGCGGCGCAGCTTTTCATTGACCGTTCCGGCAGCAGCGGCCAGGTTCGGATTGCCGATGACGCTCATCATTCGTTCGGCATCAATGGCCGCCACGACTGACTGATTGTCCTGCTCGTAGACGACAACGTTGCAGGGCAGCAGCAGCCCGATGGGCAGTTCCTCCTGCAAGGCCTGGTAAGCGAGCGGCGGATTGCACGCGCCGAGAATGACGTAGTTGCGAAAGTCCACGCCGAGCTTTTCTTTCAGCTTTTCCTTCAGATCAATTTCACACAGCACGCCGAAGCCTTCCTGCCTGAGCGCCTCGCGCGTGCGGGCGACGACCTCGCTGTAAGGCGCGCCAATCGTCCGGCTGTAGCCGTAGCTGATCTCATTTTTCTGATTTGAAACCGCATTCTGATTCATGGTTGTTACTCCACTGATTGCCTGCTTCCGTAATTTGTCTGTCAGCACCTGCCGTGCCACGCCGGGGAGCGACTGCTCCGGCCTGAAAAAACGCGCCCGGCTGAGTGATAATCCCCGCCGCTGCGCGCCCGGCTGCGCAAAGATTCCCGGACGCTGCCCGATTACTTTAATTCTTGCCTCGAACCGGCATCCGGGCTATACTGACGGCGTGACTATATAACCACATTGGAATATTGTCAAATCTGAAAACGGAGAAAAGTGAAAGCGATGGCTGAAAGAAAAACAGGGGCGCTCAGCGCCGAAGTGCTGGAGCTGGTGGCGGCGCGCTTCAGAGTGATGGCCGACCCGCTGCGGCTGCGGCTGCTGCACGCGCTCGAAGACGGCGAAATGAGCGTCAGCGAACTGACGGCGGCGGTCGAATCAACGCAGCCCAACGTGAGCAAGCACCTGAAGATATTGCAGTCCGCCGGGCTGGTTGGGCGGCGGCAGGAAGGCAACACGGTTTATTACGCGGTGGCGGATCAGACGATTTTCGAGATGTGCGATCTGGTCTGCACCAGCCTGCAGCAGCGGATTGCGGCGCAGGCGAGTCTGCTGACCGGCCCGGCGCGCGCGGCGGCGCGACGGCGGCGCTGATACTTTTCAGAGAGATTGATGTTTCCAGCCTTCGGCGCGAAGATAGCTCCCGGCACGCAGGCAGGAGCTTTCACCGCCTGCCTGTCGTAATGACGCCTGACCACGGGGAGGAAGCTATGTACTTCAGACAGTTTTACCTGGGTTGTCTTGCTCACGCCTCGTACCTGATCGGCTCCGAAGGCGAAGCCGCTGTCGTTGATCCGCAGCGCGATGTGGATCAGTACCTCACTGAAGCCGCCGCGCAGGGACTGAAAATCAGATACATCATTGAAACGCACCTGCACGCCGATTTCGTCAGCGGCCATCGTGAACTGGCCGGACGCACCGGCGCGCAGATTGTGTTCGGACAGCGGGCGGGCGCGCTGTTTCCGCACTTTGCGGCAAAGGACGGCGATGAACTGAGCATTGGCAAAGTCACGCTGCGCCTGCTCGAAACTCCGGGCCACACGCCCGAAAGCATTTCGATTCTCGTGATTGATCACGAAGTTTCAGATCAGCCGCAGAAGGTGCTGACCGGCGATACGCTGTTCATCGGCGACGTGGGGCGGCCTGATCTGGCCGGCTCGAAAGGGTACACGCCTGAGCAGATGGCCGGAATGCTTTATGACAGCCTGCACGAGAAACTGCTCAAGCTCGATGACGCCGTCGAAGTTTATCCGGCGCACGGCGCAGGCAGCCTGTGCGGGAAGAATCTGTCGAAGGAAACGTCGTCAACCATCGGTCAGCAGCGACAGTTCAACTATGCGCTGCAACCGATGAGCCGCGATGAATTCGTGCGAATGATGACGACCGATCTGCCCGAAGTGCCGCAGTACTTTCCGAAGGATGCTGAAATCAACCGCACCGGCGCGCAGGCGCTTGATGAAATTCCGCGACCTGCTGAACTCGCGCCGCCGGAAGTCAGCCGACTGATGCAGCAGGGCGTGCTGGTGCTCGACGTGCGCGCGCCCGAACAGTTTGGCGCGGGGCACGTACCCGGCGCGCTCAACATCGGCCTCGGCGGGCAGTTCGCGTCGTGGGCCGGGACGCTGATTCCGATGGGCACGCCGATGGTGATCGTGGCCGAAAGCATCGCTCAGGTCGAAGAGGCCGTGACGCGGCTCGCGCGCGTTGGCATTGAAAGCGAGAAAGGTTATCTGAGCGGCGGCATGCAGACTTGGGCTGAAGCCGGACTGCCGGTGGCGACGGTCGGACAGATTACGGTTGATGAATTGAAGCGCATGATGGATGACGGGCGCGACCTGCAACTGATTGACGTGCGCCGTCCGGGTGAATACGTGAATGGTCACGCGCCGGGCGCGATCAATGCGCAACTGGCGCATCTGGAAAAGTCCGTTGCGCAGTTTGACCCGCAGCGCCAGACCGCCGTAATTTGCGCGGGCGGCTATCGTTCAAGCGCAGCCACTGGCATTCTGGCGCAACACGGCTTCCGCGATCTGCTCAACGTCACGGGCGGCACTGCCGCGTGGATCAGCGCCGGTTATGAAACTGAAGGCGCTGCCGCCACTGCCTGCCAGGGATAAACTGACAGACATTCTGAACTCTTATTCCAGAACAACAATCCACAGCCGGTATTCAGGGCTGACGAAGGGAACTGCCACCATTGAGCGCCACTGTGCAACCGAACCCTCTCCTGCGCGGGTTGTTTGGCGTTAACACCGCTGCTGAAGTCTTCAAACTGCTGCCGGGGCTGCTGCTCGCTGCCGTCGTAATGCTGGCGGCGCTGCCACTGGCTGATTTATCAGGCCACTGGCTGCTGCGATTGCGCGGCATTGACCCGACCGGCAAGGCCAGCCCGATTTCCGGCGTGACCCTGGCCATCATCGTCGGCATTCTGCTGCGCAACCTGACCGGCATCCCGGCCACATTTCAGTCGGGCATTCAGTTCTGCGTCAAAAAGCTGCTGCGCCTGGGCATCATTCTGGTCGGCATCAAACTGAGCGTGCTGGATGTGCTGAAACTCGGCGCGTGGGGGCTGCCGGTCGTGATGATTGCCATCACTTCAGGACTGCTGTTCATTACGTGGTTCAATCGCGCGCTGAAACTGCCTGATCGCCTGGGCGTACTGATTGCCGCAGGCACGGGCATTTGCGGCGTGACGGCGATTGTTTCAACGGCGCCCGCCATCAAAGCCGATGATGAAGAAGTCGCCTACGCCGTCGCCAACATCACGATTTTCGGGCTGATGGGCATGTTGTTTTATCCGTACCTTGCGCCGCTGCTGCTGCACACGTCTGAACAGATCGGGATGTTTATGGGCGTGGCGATTCACGACACCTCGCAGGTCGTCGGCGCGGCGATGTCTTACAAAGAAGTCTTTCATGACGACAAGGTATTGCAGGCGGCGACGGTCACGAAGCTGACGCGCAATCTGTTTCTGGCGGTCGTGGTTCCCGGCCTGGCGTGGCTGCATCTGAGCAGGCAGCGCAAGACTGATGATCCGTCAGCGCGCACCCGCATTGATTACAAACAACTGCTGCCGCTGTTCGTCGTGGGTTTTGTCGCGATGGCCGCGTTGCGGTCAGTCGGTGATGCCACATTGTCGCACGGCGCGGCTTTTGGTTTGTGGGACAGCGCGGCGTGGAAATCGCTGACGACCACGGTGGGTGAAGTGTGGGGCGCGCGTTACCTGCTCGGCACGGCGATGGCTGCCGTGGGGCTTGGCACCAGCTTTTCGGTATTCAAAGGCGTCGGGCTGAAACCCTTCGTCGTCGGCTTTGTCGGCGCGCTGCTGGTCGGCGTGACGGGCTTTCTGCTCGCGCTGCTGCTGGGGCAGTTTGTCAAGCTTTGAATTCAGGTTTTGAATAAAGCTGTCGTGACGCGGGCAGAGAATTATTCTGCCCGCGTCCTGTTTGCCTGTGGCGTTACTTTTTCAGCCGCCTGAATGCGCTGGCCACTCCGATCAGGCCTGTGCCGAGCAGCAGCAGCGTGGCCGGTTCGGGAATCGCCGGGCCTGAAGTGTAAGTCAGCGTCCCGGTCAGTCGCGTTGTCGTGCAGGGCACGCCCACGCGCGCGGCGTCGTCAATCGTCAGCGTGAAAGTGCCGAGCGTCGGTGAAACGAATGTCAGCGTCTGCGGGCCTGAAAAGCTGATGACCAGATTTGAGTAATCCTGCGAAAACCTGCCGCTGATGGTGCCGGTGAAGGCGCTCGCGCTGCCTGCCGCCAGCGGAATCGTGATGCCGCTGACCTGCAGCACCGGGGCGATTTTCAGATCCAGCCCGAAGAGCGGCCCCTGATTTCCGTAAGGCACATTTGAAGTCGTCACAATCGTCAGCAGCGTGACATTGACCGACTGGCCGGGCGCAAGCTGCGCGGTAAACTGCGGGTCACTTTGTTTCGCTGTCACTGTGCTGGTGCCGGGTGCAGTCGGATTCTGCGCCGTCACTGACTGAACTGATCCCGACCCGCTGACGATGCAGTTCTGACACGGCAGCGTGCCCGATTTTGAAAGGCTGAAACCCGGCGTGCCGGTCAGTTGAACCGGGTCAGCCGAGGCGCTGATCAATCCAGCCACCATCAGCGCCGCCACCAGAATCATCTGCCACAGGATTGACCTGCCATTGATCTTCATAACTCCATCCTCCGGGGAATTGAAAAATATGTTCCCGCACAGTCGCGCCTGCCTGGCGCAGACCTGTCCCGGCGACGCCTGAGCGCCGCTGAAATCAGGGCAGCCATTTGTCGCAGGACAAACCTCTCCGGGCCTGACGCACAGGGAGCAGTCAGGAAGGCGGCTGTACAGAGTTACCGGCTGAACCGGGTGAAATCATGAATTCATCGGTGATTCCAGAAATTTCTGCGCTGAACAGAAAAAGGCGGGATGGCTGAATCCAATATGTGCGAACTTACGCAACTGTTGAAAATCACCTGCTGACTTTGTGAACTTTTCCCCGCTGCCGGTCATCCGGTTTCATTCCTGACGCTGCCTTCCGCAGGGCTGAAAACCCGGCAAACCATCTGTTGCGGCGTGACTTGATGATGAATGCCGCGCTCTGATGGTGCTGCCTGCGCAGGCGACGCCGGGGCAGTGGCGCGGGCTGGCCTTCGGTTTGCCTCATCTGAAAACAGCAACCCTCAAACCGCCGCTCTTTGCCATCACCTTTACCGCAGTGGCTGAAGGTTGTGTTCAGTTTTTGATGGATGGTGAAAGGAGACCATCATGCGATCAGTCAAAATATTACTTACCGTGATCTCGCTTACCTTGTTTCTGCTGGCAGGTCTGACTCCGGCAGGCGCGGGCGACAAAGGCCCGACGCCGAAGGAACTCTACAAACAAAACTGCCGCGTTTGTCACGACAAGAATTCTCCGCACGGGGAATACAGCCCGATGACTCTGATCCAGGATCAGTGGAAGAAATTCTTTACGACAAAATTCATCCCGGCCCACCAGGAAGTGCTGTTGCCGGGGCAGAACAAAAAGCTGCTTGAGGCGCTGACGCCGGAGCAGATCAAGGCCATTCAGAAATATTGCGTTGACCACGCCGCCGACTCCGAGCAGCCGCAATCCTGCAGCTAGAGTCAGATCCGTGATCACGTCTGGAAAGAAGAGGAATTTATGTACACGTTCATCCGCATCCTGCTTGTCGCAGTCCTCGTTTCCGGACAACTTGCCCTGGCGCAGACCCCTGTGCCTTCCGGCCAGTCAGATGAATCAGTCCGGAAACAGAAATCAGAAAATGAAGAGCTTCGTGAACAGATCGAGCAGATGAAGAAAACCATTGCCGCAATGGAAGAGCGGCTGGCTGCTCAGGAAAGAAAACAACCCGTCCAGGCTGCCGAACAGCCGCAGAAGCCCGCCGAACAGACCGTTGATGTGAAGGAACTGGAACGCCGCGTGGCCAAAGCCGAACGCGACAGCGCCCTGAGCCGCGTGCGCTGGGGCGGCGATTACCGCTTTCAGGCGCATTCAATCAGCGGCACCGTGCCCGGCCATTTTGACGGGATGAGGTTTCAGAACCTGATCGTCAGAAGCATGTTCGCCATGGGCGTGCTGGGTCGCCCGCCCGCCAGCCTCAATGAAATCAACCAGGCCGTAGCCGGGCATTTCAGCGATTATCAGTATTTCACTCAGAACCTGACTTTCGATCAGCTCAAACAGGCAATGGGCCAGTTCCCGCCGCAACTGCAACAGCAGTTGTTCGGCATGCTGCTGCCGTCAGCTTACGTGCCCGAATACAAGGCCGACAACAAAATTCTCTACACCAATCGGCTGCGCATCCGCATGGAAGCGCCCATCAGCGACAATCTCAGCGTGACGGCGCGGCTGAGTATGTACAAGGTGTTTGGTGATTCAACCGGCGTGCAGGTTTTCAACGGTCAGCCGAACACGCTCAATATGGACGGCACGACCGCCGGAACGCCGAACTCGGATCAGGTGCGCGTCGAGCGCGCATTTTTCACCTGGAACAAGATCGGCGGCTCGCCATTCTTCCTCTCCATCGGGCGTCGCCCTTCGACTTACGGGCCGCCGATGAATTACCGCGAGGATGAACCGCGCGGCGGCACGCCATCGGGCGCGCTGATCAATTATCAGTTCGACGGTCTGACGTTCGGTTATCACCTCGGTGAAAGCACCGTTTTCAGGCTGTGTTACGGCCTCGGTTATGAATCGGGCTTCGGCAACGGCGATCTGCTCAGAATGCCGCAGGACAGGCTGAAGGACGTTCATTTCCTGGGCGGCAATGTTGACCTCTGGAGCACTGACAAGACGCTCGTGCAACTGACTGTGGCCCGCGCCTTCGATGTGACCGACGGCTTCAACGGCCTGATGGTGCTGCCGAACAATCCGCTGACGGGTGAAAGCGTCGGTGCGCCGGTGATTATGCGCTTCACGCCTTCGGCCAATCTCGGCAACATCAACCTCGCCGGCATCAACGTGACGCGCCGGATGTGGAAGCTCGATACATTCATCAGCGCCAATTACGTCGGCCTCAGGCCGAACAGCATCACGACGCCGTTTGGCGGCATGGGCGCTGACCCGTTCGAGAAACCTGAGAACCGCAACGGCAGCATGATTTATGTCGGCGCGCGGTATAACTTCGGCCAGGATGAGCGAACCAAAATCGGCTTCGAGTTCAATCACGGCTCGAAATACTGGTTCAACTTCGCGCAGGCTGAAGACGACATCATTGCGCCGAAGACCAACACGCGCGGCGATGTTTATGAAACTTACCTGACGCATCGCATCAACAGCCGGTTCGTTTTCAAGGCCGACTACATTCATTACAAATACAACTACTCCGGCTCAGGCTGGCACATCGGCGCGCCGAAGAAACTGGATGAAAATCCGATTCTCGGTTTCCCGACTTACAGCCGTGCGCGCATGGTCACTGCCGGGCTGATCGTTCGCTTCTGAAGGAGAAACGCCATGAAAGCCCTGTTCAAATCCTTTGTCGCTGTCGGCTTTCTGGCTCTGATGGTGGTGGCGGGCCATGCTCCGGCGCAGGATCAGGAGTATTCGCACGCCACCTACTTCGAGCATTACGAAGGAACGGCCACCTGTTTGCAGTGTCACCGGGAAGAGGCCGAAAGCTTCTTTCACTCGCAGCATTATCAGTGGCGCGGCAATGCGCCGCAGATCGTCAATGCCAGAGGGCGCAAACTCGGCAAGCTGAATACGATTAATGACTTCTGCACCAGCCCGACCGGCAACTGGATCGGGTTTGTGCGCAACTCGCGCGGCGATGTCATCAGCAAGGGCTGTTCGGCCTGTCACGCCGGAATGGGCGAGCTTCCGGCTGAGAAAATGACCGACGCGCAACTCAGCAACATTGACTGCCTGATCTGTCACGCCAGCGGTTATCGCCGCGACCTGTTCGATGACGGAAAGGGCGCAGTCGTCTGGAAGCCGATTCTCTGGAAGAATCAGGAAGGTCTTGATTCAGTCTCCAGACGCATCTCGCTGCCGACCAGAGTGATGTGCCTGCGCTGTCATTCGGCTTCGGGCGGCGGCCCGAATTACAAACGCGGCGATATTGAATACAAACTTGCTGATCCTGACCGCGACTTCGATGTGCATATGGCAACGGCGGGAAAGAATATGCAATGCGTCACCTGCCACGCCGGAGAAAAGCACCGGGTGCGCGGGCGCGGCGCTGATTTATCGGGCAGCGATCTGCCCGATAAACCGCTCAGTTGCGCCACGACCGAATGTCACGGTGCAAAACCGCACAAGGTTGAAGTGCTCAATCATCACGCCCGCCGCGTCAATTGCACGGTCTGTCACATTCCGAGCTTTGCGCGGGATGAACCGACCGATATGATGCGCGACTGGTCGCAGTCCGTGTACAAGGAAGAGGCCGATAAATACACGGCAAAAATCACGCTGCAAAAGGATGTCAGGCCGGTCTATGCGTGGTTCAATGGCTACACGAGAGCGCAACTGCCGGGCGAACCGGTGAAGCGCCTGGGCGATGGTTCAGTCGGCATGATGGTGCCGCAGGGATCGCGCTCTGATCCGAAGGCGCACATTTACGCCTTCAAGCTGCATCGCGGCAGACTGCCGCTGCTGACTGGCAGGAACTGGATCATCCCGATCACGGTCGAACACTTCTTTGCCAGCGGGCAGATTGATCCGGCAGTGAAACTGGCCGCGAAGGAGATGTACGGGATTGACGACCCGCAGTACACCTGGACAGACACTTCGCGTTATATGGGCATCTTTCACGGCGTGCAGCCTGCGGGCAGGGCTTTGCAGTGCCTGGACTGTCACAGCCCGCAGGGGCGCATGGACTGGAAGGCGCTCGGTTACGCAGGCGATCCGCTCAATGCCGCGCTCGGCAGGCCCCGCGCGCGGCGCTGAGTGAGTTACTCAGCATTCAGAGTTCGACAGGCTGGCGAGCTTGTCGTTGCAGCAGGCCGCTTCTGAAAGCAACGACAAGCTCACCAGCCTGTCGAACACATTCATTGAGGAGGAAGCCATGAACAACAGCGGCGGACATCAGCAGGTGGATTTCGAAATCTATGAACGGCAGGCGCAGATCTGCAAGGCGTTTTCGAGTCCGGTCAGGCTGCACCTGCTCGATCTGCTCAGCGAAGGCGAACGCAGCGTCTCAGAGTTGCAGAAGGGACTGGGCATTTCGCGGACGAACGTTTCGCAGCATCTGGCGGTGCTCAAAGCCGTCGGCGTGGTTTCGACGCGCCGCGCCGGGAAGCAGATTTTCTGCTCGCTGGCGATGCCGGAAGTCAAGCAGGCCTGCCAGATGATTCGCCGGGTGTTGCAATCACAAATCGCCGCCAGCCAGCGGCTCATTGCCTGATTCATTCAAAGAAAGGATACGTTTATGAAACCGTTCACCAGAACCGCTGTCATCGTCGCCGCGCTGCTGTCCGGCCTGCTCATCAGCCTGCCCGCGCTGGCGCAGGATCACAGTCAGCAGCAGCAGCAGGGCAAAGGCTGCTGCGGCAAAATGGGCCAGAGCGACAATCAGAAGAAAGATCAGATGCCGGGAATGATGGGCCAGGAAGGCCGCATGCAGGATATGCAGACGATTCACGCGCTCTTTGCCGATCACAAAAAGATTACCCGCACCGTCAGAAAGATCAGCAGCGGCGTCGAAACCATCACCGAATCCGACGACCCGAAAGTGCAGGCGATGATTGCTGAACACGCCTGGGCGATGCAGAAACGGCTCGAAAACAAACAGCCCATCCGCCTGTGGGATCCGCTCTTTGTCGAGCTTTTCAAGAACGCCGACAAGATCAGAATGGAGATCGTGAAAACTCCGAAGGGCGTCAAAGTCACCGAGACTTCAGACGATGCTTACGTCGTGAAACTGATTCAGTCGCATGCCGACGGAGTCTCTGAATTCGTGGCCGAAGGAATGGCTGTGATGCACAAGGAACATTCGCTGCCCGATGCCGCGCCCGCCGCGAAAACATTTCTCGGCAAAGGCGACGGCATCACGACCTGCCCCGTGACCGGCGAACCGGTGGATAAAAATGTCAGCGCCGACATCAGCGGGCGCACGGTTTATTTCTGCTGCGCCAATTGCCGCGACGCAGTGAAGAAAAATCCTGAGCGATATCTGAAACCGCAGCAGTGAATGTCCGTCATTTCATTCTCTGAGTCCTGGTTTCTGAAACCTGAATCCTTGTTGCTTGCAAGTCAGGAATCAGGAACCAGGATTCAGGAATCGGTTTCTTAATTATCGCCTGCCATCCGGCCTTTCGTTTTCCCTTCAGGCCTTGCCGAGGCTCAGTCCTTCCGGGTATCTTTTCACATCTGCCAGTAATCATTGGGCGTAATAAATACAGGGTGGTCACGGTGCTGCATCCCTGCTTGCTGACCGCCTGGTTTCATTCTTACCGAACATTTCATCTCTGAAGACGGAGAGTATTGACCGATGACTGAACATCAGACTTTGTTTGAGGCCTGGCTGAATCAGCACGATGACGCAGCCTGGGCGCAGGTAGTCTTCAGGCTGCTGCCGTCAGTTCACGAAGTTGACCGCCGGGCTGTGCAAATCTGGTTTGCCTTTTTTCCGCTGAAGCTCAAACGCGCCATTGACCGCGCTGCTGACGCGGTCCGGCTCGAACGCGACCTCGTGCTGAAAGGCAACTGGAAACTTGCCGATCAGGTGGACAGTTCCGCGCACTTTCTGTACGGCTATCGCTGGTGGCCGCAGGTGAAAAAGGCAGTCGCCGCTTATGCTGAATCAGCGAGCGCGCCGCACAGTCTGTCGCTCGAAGACCAGATTCTTGAAGTTGCAGGCAAGGTGGCCGGTGAAGTCAGGGCTGACAGGCCGCTGCTTGCCGCCGTCACTGCCGTTGCCTTTATGACCCTGCAGCAGGTCGGTCACGAATTATTCAAACAACCGTCAGCGCCGTTGCCCGCCAGGCCTGCCAGATCGCCTGAGCAGATTGTGCGTGAACGTGCGACCGATGATTCGCAGGGAGTACTTGCCTTTCTCAGAACGGTGGACAAACGCTTCACCGTCACCTTTGACGAAAACGATGCAGCAGCGAAATTCCCGGTGGTGAATTTGCAGGATCTGACGATGGCCGCAAAGCTCGACGAGCGACCGCATCACCTGAAGGATGCGCGTTGCATGGCCGGTGAAGGCCCGATTCCGGTTGAATGCCGCACCGCCGCGTGCGGCACGTGCTGGGTCGGCGTGTTGTCTGAAGCCTCAAAAGTTTCAGCCCCGGCCCGCCTGGAAGTTGACAAGATGAACAGCGTCTTTTGTTATCCGGGCTTCACCGCCGCGCCCGATTCGCCGATTCGCCTGGCCTGTCAGGTGCGTTGTCACGGCAACGTCTCAATCGTCATCCCGCCCTGGAACGGGCAGTTGTGGAAGCTGAAAAAAATGGAAGAGACGGAAGCCGAATCAGTGGGCAGTGAAAAGTAATCGGCGATTGAGAAAATGAATGCATCGCCGCAGAGCGACGATTGAATATTCAATCTCTTTGCCGCGGAGCGGCGGTTGAATTCAGCCGTGCAATTCTCTGCCGCGGAGCGGCGGTTGAGTTTAGCCGTGTACTTCAGTGCACGGTAAGCGGCAAAAAGCGCCGCACAGTCGCGTCAGCGACGGTTGATGACCGCGCGGATGATTTTCAATCGTCGCTGACGCGACTGAATGTTTGTCTTTGCGACTGTTTCCGTGCACTAAAAGTACACGGCTAAACTCAACCGCCGCTCCGCGGCAAAGAAAGAACTCGACCGCTAAAGAACTCGACCGCTGCGGCAAAGAAAGAATTCAATCGTTGCGGCAAAGAAAATTACACGGCTGAACTCAACCGCCGCTCTGCGGCAGGGAATTGCACGGCTGAATTCAATCGCTGCTGTGCGGCCTGCGACGCGAATACTTTTTCCGACAAATCACCTGACATTCGTCACAAGGAGACATCCATGAAAGCATCCAGCCTGTTACGCGCAGTCCTCATCATCACGTTGCTGCTGGCGCAACTGCCCCCGGCCACGCTGGCTAAAGGCAAAGGTTCAGCGGCGCTCAGCAAAGTTGCGGCTTCGGTGATGATTTACCGCGACAAATTCGGCGTGCCGCATGTTTACGGGCCGACGGATGCGAGCGTGATCTTCGGGTTTATGTACGCGCAGGCCGAAGACAACTTCTGGCAGATCGAAGACAGCTACATTCAGGCGCTCGGACGCGCCGCCGAAGTTTACGGCGACAAAATGCTCGACGCCGACCTGCTCAACCGCGCGCTCGGCGTGGCGAGGCTCTCGCAGGAGGAGTATCCGAAGATCAGCAAAATGATGAAGGAGATTTGCCAGGCGACGGCGGACGGGCTGAACTATTACCTTGAAACGCACCCGGAAGTGAAGCCGCGCCTGATTACAAAATTCGAGCCGTGGCACCTGCTCGCTTTCGGACGCTTCGCGCAGTATCAGCTTTTCATCTACAAACGCGCCGGAATCAAAGATCCCGAAATCCGCACCGCCGTGCAGGAGGTCAAAGCGAACGGCATGACCGGCTCGCTCGCGCTGCCATCAACGGATGAGATTGCCGAAAACAATTACGCGCAGCAGGCGTGGGATGCGGGCATTGTTGGTTCCAACACCTGGGCGGTTACGCCGTCAAAGAGCGCATCGGGTCGCGCGATGCTGCTCGTCAATCCGCATCAGCCTTTCTTCGGGCCGGGACAGTGGATCGAAGGCCACGTTCACAGCGACACGGGCTGGAATATGGCTGGCGCGACTTTTCCCGGTTCGCCGTTTCCGAGCCTTGGCCACAACGAAAACCTGGGCTGGAGCCACACGGTCAATGTGCCCGACATTATTGATCTGTGGGTGGAGAAGTTCGACGATCCGAAAAATCCGCTGAATTACAAATACGGCAACAGCTATCGCGCTGCGACCGAATGGACTGATACGGTCAAAGTCAAAACTGACAAGGGAACTGAAACGCGCACCTTCAAATTCCGCAAAACGCATCACGGCCCCGTTGTGACTGTGCGCGACGGCAAGCCGCTGACCGTGCGCATGGCAAAATTTGAATCGTTCGGCGTGATCGAACAGCGTTACCTGATGGGCAAAGCGCGCAACCTGCGCGAGTTCAAGGCGGCGATGTCGCAGCTCGATGTGCCGATGTTCAATACGATGTATGCCGACCGCGAAGGCAACATCTGGTATCTCTACAACGGCGCGGTTCCGGTCCGCGATCAGAAATATGACTGGACGAAACCCGTTGACGGCAGCGATCCCGGCGCTGAATGGAAGGGCTATCACAAAATGGAAGAGCTGCCGCAGATCGAAAATCCGCCGTCAGGTTACGCGCAGAACTGCAACGCCACGCCGTTCCTCGCCACCGACGAAGGCCGGGGCAATCCCGATCCGGCGAAGTATCCGAACTACATGGTCGGTGAAAAAGACAACGCCCGTTCACGCATTTCGCGCCGCATTCTTTCGCAGACCGACAAATTCACTTTTGATACGTGGGCGAAAGCCGCATTCGATACCAGAGTCATCGAAGCCGAAACACAGATTCCGCCGCTCGTCGCTGAATGGGAAAAGCTGAAAACCGCTGATCCCGCGCGCGCTGAAAAAACGGCTGAAGCTGTGGCGATGCTGAAATCGTGGAACGGCGTCAGCACGATTGATTCCGTGCCGATGACGGTCTTCACGCTCTGGTTTTACACTTCGACGCAGGCCGCCGCGCAGCGCATGGTGAAAGATAATCCTTATCCGAAAGTCGCGGTTCTCGAATACACGCTCAGCGATCTGGCGAAGAAGTGGGGCAAGTGGCAGGTCGCGTGGGGCGAAATCAACCGCATTCAGCGCGTGCATACGAGCGGCGCGCTTGAACCCTTCAGTGATGACAAGCCAAGCCTGCCCATCGCAGGCGGCCCCGGCGACCCGGTCGGCATCGTCTTCAATTTCTATTCGCCCGAAGCCAAAGGGCAGAAGCGTCGCTACGGCATCGCGGGGCATTCGTTCGTCAGCGTCGTCGAATTCGGCCCGCAGGTGCAGGCGCGTTCGCTGCTGCAATTCGGTCAGACGCACGACCCGCAATCAAAGCATTATTTCGACCAGGCCGAACTGTATTCAAAACAGCAGTTCAAGCCCGCGTGGTTCACGCTCGATGAAATCAAAGCCAATCTCGAACGCGCCTATCATCCAGGCGAAGCGATGACGAAAGCGGCGGCGAAGTAAGCAGTAAAGTTCGGGAAAGCGTCAGCAAAGACCAGCTAAAGCTGGAACTCCGAACGCCGTCAGGCAAAGTTCTGTCTGAAAAAGAATGGAGCGCAGTTCTGAAGGGAATCTGAATTCAGAAGCCTGACTCTGACTGCTGCTATCTGACCTCCAACACTTCAACCCCATGGAGACACTCCAATGACACGCTTGCGAATCCTTTGCATTCTGCTGATCGCACTGCTGACAGTGACTCCGTCCTTCTCTCCGCTTGCTGCCTTTGCACAGCAGGAAGAGAAGAAGGACGAAAAGAAGAAGGAAGAAGAACTGCTGCTCAAGCCCGAAGGCAAGGTTTCATTCACGACCGATGAAGGCACGTGGATGTCGCTTGATGTTTCGCCCGACGGGCAGACGATTGTCTTTGACCTGCTCGGTGATGTTTACACGATGCCGATGGCGGGCGGCGAGGCAAAGCGCATCATCGGCGGCATGTCGTTTGAATCGCAGCCGAAGTTTTCACCCGATGGCAAACTGATTGCCTTCATCAGCGACCGCAGCGGCGCTGAACAGTTGTGGGTCTGCAAACCCGATGGCAGCGAACCGAAGGCGATTACCAAAGGGCGCGGCGCAGGGATGCTTTATTACCTGTCGCCATCGTGGACGCCGGATGGCAATTACATCATCGCTTCAAAATCAGAGCGCGGCATTGGCACATTCCACGTTTATCTGTGGCACAAGGACGGCGGCACGGGCGTCAGTCTTGGCCCGCCGCCTCCGCCGCCACCCGTTCCGGGACAACCGCCGTCAGGCCCGCCGCAGCCGCAACTGAACAAGATGGGCGCAGTCGCTTCGCCTGACGGGCGGTTCATTTATTACGCGCAGCGCGTCAATGCCTTCAATTACAACGCGCAGTTTCCGATCTGGCAGATTGTGCGCTTTGACCGCGAGACCAGCGAAACCGCGACGATCACCAACGCGCAGGGCAGCGCGATGCGCCCGCTGCTGTCGCCCGACGGAAAGAAACTGGTTTACGTGACGCGCTACGAAAGCAAAACAGCGATGCGCGTGCGCGATCTGGAAACGGGCGATGAACGCTGGCTGATCAATGGCGTGACGCGCGACGATCAGGAATCGCGCGCGACCCGCGACACCTTCCCGACTTACGCCTTTATGCCCGACGGCAAATCGCTGATCGTGCCAATTGACGGCAAAATCAAGCGCGTTGATTTTGAAACGGGACAGGCGACGGTCATTCCCTTCACGGCGAAAGTCGAAAATGACCTGGCGGCGCGGCTGCATTTTGATTATCGCCTCGATGACAGCGACAACGTGAAAGCGCGGCTGATTCGCTATCCGGCAATGTCGCCCGATGGCAGGCGCGTTGTGTTTACGGCTTTCAATAAACTTTACGTCAGCGACCTGCCGAACGGCACGCCGCGCCGTCTGACAAATCTGACGGTCGGTGAATTTATGCCCGCGTGGTCGCCCGATGGCCGCTACATTGCCTTTGTGACGTGGACGAAGGATGGCGGTCACATTTACCGCGTCTCGGCTGATGGCGGGCAGCCGGAGCAGTTGACGAAGCGCGCCGCGTTTTACTCTTACCCGGTTTATTCGCCCGACAACTCGAAGCTCGTTTTTGTTTCGGGCGCAGTGGCCGATCAGCTTTTTGCCGATCTGCGGCAGGAACATGAATTCGGTTCTGAAACTGAAGCCCTGCTGCACGGCAAAACCGAAGGCGAAATTACCGGCGTGGGGGGCAGCACCGGAACCGATCTGCGCTGGATTCCCGCAGGCGGCGGCGATTCAACGCTGATTGCTTCAACGCAGGGCGGGCGTTACCCGCATTTCAGCAGCGACCCGCAGCGCGTGTACGTGACGACATTTCAGGGGCTGACCTCGGTCAGACTTGACGGCTTCGACCGGCGCACGCATTTGCGGGTGAATGGCAGCGGCGCGCCGCCACAGCAGGCTTCGGCCAGCGTCATCAAAGTTTCACCCGATGGCACTCAGGCTTTCTGCGAAGTGCAGGGCAAACATTACCTCGTCACAATTCCGAAAGCAGGCAAGGAAACGGTCACGGTCAGTGTCAACGGCCCGGTTTCATCAGTGCCGGTCAAAAAGATGTCTGCCGAAGGCGGCGATTATCTGAACTGGTCGGCTGACGGCAAAGGGGTGACGTGGTCGTGGGGCACGAAGTTCTATCGTCAGAACATCACCGCCGACAAACCTGAAAGCACTGAACTGACGGTTGAGATGCCGCGCGCCAGAACCAAAGGCACAGTCGTGCTGAGCGGCGCGCGCATCATCACGATGAAAGGCGATGAGGTCATCGAGAAAGGCGATGTCATCATCACTGACAATCGCATCACTGAAATCAGACCGGCTCCGGCCAAAGGCAAAGCGACTTATCCGGCAGGCGCGAAGGTCATTGATGTAACCGGCAAGACGATCATTCCGGGCTTCGTTGACGTGCACGCGCATATGTGGCCGCCGCGTGACGTGCATCAGACGCAGGTCTGGCAGTACCTGGCGAACCTCGCTTACGGCGTGACGACGACGCGCGATCCGCAATCGTCAACGACCGACGTTTATGCTTACGCCGATCTGGTCGAATCGGGTGAGATCATCGGCCCGCGCATTCTGACGACCGGGCCGGGCGTCTTTGATCGTTCGGGACTTGATGACAAGGACTCGACGCGCAATTACATCAAACGCTACCGCGAGGCGTACAAGACCGACACGCTCAAGGAATACGTCGCCGGTGATCGCATCGTGCGGCAGTGGGTGGCGCTCGCCTGCAAGGAGTTTCAGATCACGCCGACAACTGAAGGCGCGCTGGATATGAAACTCGACCTGTCACAGATGATTGACGGCTTTTCGGGCAATGAACATTCACTGCCGATTCAGCCGATTTACAGGGACATTGCCGAATTCGTCGCGCAGTCGAAGACCTATTACACGCCGACGATTCTGGTCGCTTACGGCGCGCCGTGGACTGAGAACTATTACTTTGAAAACACCGACACGGTGGGCAACAAAAAACTGTCGCGCTTCATTCCTCGTGAACTGCTGATGACAATGCTGCGCCGTCGCGGGCAGTGGTTCCATCCCGATGAATACGGCCACACGGGTATCGCCGCCGGAGCCGCAAAGGTCGTCAAAGCCGGAGGCCGCGTCTGCCTCGGTGGTCACGGTCAGATGCAGGGCATCGGCTGTCACTGGGAGTTGTGGAACCTGCAATCAGGCGGGATGTCCACGCACGACGCCCTGCGCTGCGCGACGATTTTCGGCGCTGAAGCCATCGGGCTGAATCGTGATGTCGGTTCACTCGAAGCGGGCAAATTCGCTGACCTGATCGTGCTGGATAAAAACCCGCTGCTCGACATTCGCAACACCAACACGATTAAGTTTGTGATGAAGAATGGCGAATTGTTTGAAGGCGAGACGCTCGATCAGGTCTGGCCGGGGCAGAAGAAGCTGACGCCGCAGTACTGGTGGGACACTGAGCCGAAGTAAGTTTGTTTGTATTCAAAGAGAGATGACGGAACAAACGGAAATCACGGAACAGACGGAACAGAGCCTGAATTCAGGCGATCAGCTTCCGTTTGTTTCGTTCATTCCATGTGTTCCGTCATCTCGTTTTTCAACTCAACTGCAATGACCTGAGATCGGCCTGAAACATCAGGCAAACAAATCTTTCACCGCCATCTGCCAGCCGGGAACCACGTCCTCGCCATCGAGCGAGTCATTTTCAGTCAGCAGTCTGACATCATTAAGCGAACGATAGACCTTGACCATTCTTTTGCGCGGGTTGATGACAATGACCATGCGCGTTCCGGCTTCCAGCCAGTCAGAAATCTTTTCCTCGACCTCGGTGTAAATATCGCCAGGCGAAATGACCTCAACTACCAGATCAGGCGCGCCGGGCCAGTATGCTTCATCAGGCTCTCCGAGCTTTTCAATCACCTCCTGCCTGACAAATGAAACATCAGGGGCACGGACAGTGTCGGGGTCGCGGGCAATCCTGAAGCCGGTTTCAGCAGCATACACGACTCCAAGCTTACGGGTTTCGACATATTGAGCCAGACGCCAGGTCAGTCTGACAGTTATCTTGCCGTGCTTGTGACTTGCAGGAGCCATTTTCCTGAGTTCTCCTCTGACCAGTTCATAATGAAAGCCGTCAGCGGGCATTCCGGCCAGTTCTTCAGCGGTCATCAGTTGAATAGTAGTGGTCATAAAAGTACCTCGCAGGCACGAGCTTATCACATTCTGAAACCACGCCCTGAATCGTTCTGATGATTCTTCAGAGCGTACCAGCACACTTCGCGCCCGTTCTGAATTTTTGGTTCGCGCCCGTTCAGACCTTCAGCAAACACGAAGCCGAACTTTTCCAGCAGCCGGACTGAGACGGCATTTTCTCTGATCACTTTGGCCAGAATCGAGTCGAGTTTCATTTTGCCGAGACCGAAATCAAGCACCGGCGCGAGGGCTTCGCTCATCAGGCCCCGGCCCCAGTAATCGGGCGCGAGTTCGTAGCTCAGTTCGGCTTCACGACGCGCCTGATGCCAGTTATGATAGCCGCACGTTCCGATCAGCATCCGGTCTTCAGGACGCGCAATGGCCCAGCGGATGCCGCGATGAGTTTCAAACAGCAGTGCGTGGTAAGAGAGCAGATCCTGCGCCTCATAAAGTCTTCTGAAGGGCGGGAAGATGTTGTAAGCCATCACGCGCGGCGAACTGTAGAGACCAAAGACCGGATGCAGGTCTTCCGGCGCAAATGGCCGCAGCAGCAGCCGCGCCGTGCGTATTACCGGAATTTCTGTCAGCACGATTTCACTGGTCATACATCAGGAGAACAAATTTATGAAGCTCAGAACAGGCACGCTGTCACGTTCGCTGGCCCTGCTGATTATGCTGTTGATTATTGCGCCGCTCGCCGCAGCCCAGCAAGGCTACCAGAAACCACCGAAAGCCGTCACGGACATCCTCGACGCGCCCTCAACCCCGCTGGTCTCAGTTTCTCCGGTGCGCGACCGGATGCTGCTGGCGGAAACCGAACGCTATCCGTCAATCGCTGAACTGGCCGAACCGATGCTGCGCCTGGCCGGGCAGCGCGTCAATCCGAACACCTGGGGGCCGCACCGCTCAGGCCGCTTCGGCGCAACGATCATCGGACTCACCATCAAAAACATCGCTGATGGCAAAGAGCAGAAACTGACCCTGCCGACCAGTGCAAAGCTCGGCATGCCTGTGTGGTCGCCTGACGGAAAGCTGTTCGCCATTACCAATACGACGCCGACCGGCATTGAGTTGTGGACTGGCGAGGCCGCAACCGGAAAGCTGACCAGAATCAAAGGCGCACAGATCAACGCCGTGTACGGTGAGCCGTTGCAGTGGATGCCCGATGCTCACACGCTGCTGATTCAGCTTGTTGATGCAAAGCGCGGCGCGCCGCCTGCTGCGCCGAAGGTTCCGACCGGGCCGACCGTGCAGGAAAGTTACGGCAAGCAGTCGCCCACCTGGACTTATCAGGATCTGCTCAAAAACGCGCACGATGAAGCGTTGTTCGATTATTACGCCACCTCGCAACTCGCCCTCGTTGATGCCCGCAGCGGAAAAATCACGACCATCGGCAAGCCCGCGATTTACGGGCAGCTTGACCCCGCGCCCGATGGTCAGCACATTCTGACGGCGCGCATTCACAAACCGTATTCGTACCTGCTGCCTGCTTCTTCCTTCCCGAAGGAAGTCGAAGTGATTGATCACGCGGGCCGGGTTGTTTACAAACTGGCGAGCCTGCCGTTGCAGGATCAGATTCCGATTGAAGGCGTGCCGACCGGGCCGCGCGCTTATCAGTGGCGTCCGACCGATCCGGCCACGCTCGTCTGGGTCGAAGCGCTCGATGGCGGCGACACGAAAAAGAAAGCTGATGTGCGCGACCATGTGCTGATGCTCAAGGCTCCGTTCAATGGTCAGCCGGTTGAAATCACAAAGACCGAACATCGCTTTGCCGGACTGACATTCGGTGAAAAAGGCGGAGTCGCGCTCGTCAGCGAATTTGATCGCAACCGCCGCTGGAGCCGCACGAAGCTCGTCAACATTGACAATCCGTCCGAGCAGGCGCGCGTGATCTTTGATCTGTCATCGCAGGATCGTTATCGCAATCCCGGTTCACCCATGATGAAGATGCTGCCGACCGGGCATCGCGCGATGCTGATGAACGGTGATGAAATCTTTCTTGACGGGCAGGGCGCAACGCCGCAGGGTGATCGCCCGTTTCTGGATCGCTTCAATCTGAAAACACTCAAGGCTGATCGCCTGTTCCGCTGCGACGAAACGCATTACGAATCGGTCGTGGCGCTGATGAGTAATGACGGCGCTCAGTTCATCACCCGCCGCGAAAGTCCGAGCGAACCGCCGAATTACTTTCTGCATGCAGCCGGATCAGCAAAGGCGCTGACCAGCTTTGCCGATCCGGTGCCGCAACTGCGCGGCGTCAGAAAGCAGCTCGTCAAATACAAACGCGGCGACGGCGTTGATCTCTCGTTCACGCTTTACCTGCCCGCCGATTACAAGCAGGGCACGCGCCTGCCAACGGTGGTGTGGGCCTATCCGCTTGAATTCAGCGATGCCAGCACTGCCGGACAGGTGACCGGCTCACCGAATCGCTTCACAACGATCAGCGGTTATTCGCATCTGTTCTTTGTCACGCAGGGCTACGCCGTGCTTGATAACGCGACGATGCCGGTGATCGGTGATCCTGAAACGATGAACAACACCTACATTGAGCAGATTGTGGCGAGCGCGCAGGCGGCGATTGACAAGGCCGTTGAGATGGGCGTGACTGACCGCAACCGCGTTGGCGTGGGCGGTCACAGCTACGGCGCATTTATGACGGCGAATCTGCTGGCGCATTCCGACCTGTTCAGAGCGGGCATTGCGCGCAGCGGCGCTTACAACCGCACGCTGACGCCGTTCGGATTCCAGAGCGAACGCCGCACGTTCTGGGAAGCGCCGGAGATGTATTTCAAAGTCTCGCCGTTTATGTACGCCCACAAAATCAAGGAGCCGATCCTGCTGATTCACGGCGAAGCCGACAACAACGCGGGAACGCATCCGATTCAGAGTGATCGGTTGTATCAGGCGATCAAGGGCAACGGCGGCAACGTGCGTTACGTCACGCTGCCCTTTGAATCGCACGGTTACGCCGCGCGCGAAACGACCGAGCATGTGCTGTGGGAGATGCTGAGCTGGTTTGACAAGTACGTGAAACAAGCCGCTCCGACAGCCAGCGCTGCGGGGCGTTAAGCAGCACGCAGTCTCAGCAGTAACTTTCGGCTCGCGCTGTGCAGGCTCCGCAACAGGCGAGCCGAAAATTTTTCAGAGACGCACTGAAAAGTTCTGCAACCTGACATGAATAAACGACAGCTTTAAGCCAGCCAGGTCGCACCCCCGTAGTAACGAATTTATTCGTTCTACTTTCAATGCCACGCTGATTCGAGACAGAACGAATAAATTCGTTACTACGGGGGTGCGACCTGTTTCTCCTGAGTTGCCTGATTCAATAACGCGCCCGGAAGTCTGATGATTGTTCCACTATGCAACTGACCGACATTTTCAATCTTTCGCTGATCGGGCGGGCGACGGCTGATGCGCTCGAATATGACCGCGCTGACGGCACGACCGGGACGCTCACCTTTGGCGAGCTTGAGGCGCGCAGCAATCGCACGGCGCGGCTGCTGCAGGCGCGCGGCATCGGGCGCGGCGACCGGCTCGGTTTCTTTCTGCCGAACTGTGTTGAGTTCATCGAACTGTTTCTGGCCTGTGTGAAACTCGGCGTCATCGTAGTGCCGATCAATGTGCTGTACCGCGAACGCGAGATCAGTCACATCATCTCTGACGCTGAACCGAAAGCTGTGGTGACGACGGCTGAACTGGCAATGCACATGCCCGATGAAACGATGGTGTGGGACGTGACTGAGTTTGCGGCGGCTGCGGCGGCGCAGGAAAGCGCAGGTGTGCGGATGACGCTTGAGGGCGATGATGCGGCGGCGATTGTTTACACTTCGGGCACGACCGGACGCTCGAAAGGCGCGGTGCTGACGCACAACAACTTTGCCGCGAATGCCGTGAACATCGTGACCTGCTGGCAGATCACGAGCGCGGATCGTTACCTGGCGGTGCTGCCGCTCTTTCATGTTCACGGCCTTGGCAACGGCGTGCATGCGTGGCTGGCGAGCGGATGTCGGATGCGACTGGTCGAACGCTTTGACATCAGCCGCGCGCCGATGCTGTTTGATTCATTCAGGCCAACGCTGCTTTTCGGCGTGCCGACGATTTATGTGCGACTGCTTGAACTCACGGACGAACAGGCTGACAGCATCGGAAAACAGATGCGCCTGTTTGTTTCAGGCTCTGCGCCGCTGCCTGCGCAGGTGCTCGAAGCGTTTCGCGCAAAGTTCGGTCACACGATTCTGGAACGCTACGGGATGAGCGAGACGCTGATGAATCTGAGCAATCCGTATGCGGGCGAGCGGCGGCCCGGCACGGTCGGATTTCCGCTGCCCGGCGTGGCGGTGCGGATTCTCGACGCGCAGGGACAGCCTGTCGCTGAAGGCGAAACCGGCGAGCTTTATGTGCGCGGGCCGAATGTGTGCGCCGGTTACTGGCGCAGGCCCGACGCGACGGCTGAAGCCTTTATTGATGGCTGGTTTCGCACGGGCGATCTGGCCGAATGCAGCAATGACGGTTATTACACGCTGCGCGGGCGACGGACTGAGCTGATTATTTCGGGCGGCTTCAATATCTATCCGCGTGAAATTGAGGAAGTGCTGCTTGAACAGCCCGGCGTGCGCGAAGCCGTTGTCTGCGGCGTACCTGATGAACGGCGCGGCGAACTGCCGGTCGCTTACATCGTCGCTGACGAAGGATTTGATGAAGATGCCGCAACTGAAGCCTGCCGCCGCGTGCTCGCTTCATTCAAGGTGCCGCGCGCTTTCGTGCGAGTTGACACGCTGCCGCGCACGGCGCTTGGCAAAATACAAAAACATCTGCTGCCACCCTGGAGATCAGCATGAATCCGGCCATCGCGTCGCTGCTGGCGCTGCTTGTCGCCATCATTCTTTCAATGTTTTCGCGCATCAACGTTGGTCTGGTGGCGATTGCGCTGGCGTGGATGGTCGGAGTTTACATCGCGGGGCAGAAACCCGATGCCGTGATGGCGGGCTTTCCGGCAACGCTGTTTCTGACGCTGACGGGAGTGACGCTGCTCTTTGCGTGCGCCGAAGCGAACGGCACGCTCAAGCATCTGGCGCATCGCGCAGTCGGCCTGGTGCGCGGCAACAGGCGGCTGCTGCCGGTGCTTTTCTTTCTGATTGCGCTGGTGATTTCAACCGTCGGGCCGGGCGCGATTTCAAGCGTTGCGCTGGTGATTCCGCTGGCGATGGCAACGGGTGATCGCGCCGGAGTTTCACGCTTTCTGACGGCGCTGATGGTGGCGAACGGCGCAAATGCCGGGAATCTTTCGCCCATCAGTTCGGTCGGAGTCATTGCCAACACGAAGATGGCCGAAGCAGGCATCGGCGGGCACGAATGGAAAGTCTGGTTCGCCAACTTCATCGCGCACGCGCTGGTGTCGGCTGCGGCTTACTGGCTCTTTGGCCGAAAGCAGATGGCGCGAACTGATGAATTGCTGCCCGATGAACAGGCACAGTCACAACTGACGCAACAGCAGTGGCTGACGGTTGCAGTGATTCTGCTCTGGATTGCCGGAGTGCTGGTTCTGAAACTGAACCTGGGCCTGAGCGCCTTTGCCGCCGCGACGCTGCTGATTCTGGCGAATGCGACTGATGAAAGACAGGTCATCAAAAATATTCCCTGGGGTGTGATTGTGATGGTCAGCGGAGTTTCGCTGCTGATTGCGCTGCTTGAAAAGACGGGCGGCATGGAGCATTTCACCGCGCTGCTGGCGCGCGTGGCTTCGCCCGCAAGCATCAATGGCGTGATCGCATTCATTACCGGCGCGATTTCGACTTACAGCAGCACTTCGGGCGTGGTGCTGCCTGCGTTTCTGCCGACCGCGCCACGACTGGCGCAGCAGATCGGCGGCGATCCGCTGGCAATTGCGCTGAGCATCAATGTCGGCTCGGCGCTGGTGGATGTCTCGCCGCTCTCGACTCTCGGCGCGCTTTGCATTGCAACCGTCAGCGACCCTGACGAAGCGAAGGCGCTCTTTCGGCGGCTGCTGTTCTGGGGATTGTCAATGGCGATTGTCGGAGCAATCTTCTGTCAGCTTGTGGCCGGGCTGATTGCGCGCGCCTGGTGACAGGCTGTGGGCGATGCTAAACTCACCGGTATTCGACTACATTAATCAGCTTGCCCTGAATCCGGTCTTTTCAGGAGAGATGTTCAGCGCCTTCCGGCGCGCTGAAAGAATGAAAGTCTCATCCACGAGGCAACACAAAGGCTTTGGTCTTCGTGATCCGGCGTGTGCTGTCGTGGAAGGTTTGCTGAGGAGTTTGCGAAATACCCATGTCAGAGTGGCCCCGGCATTATTATGAATTCGGTTCGTTCCGGCTCGACCCGGACGAGGGTGTGCTGATGCGCGACGGCGAACTGGTCAGCCTGCCGCCAAAAGTTTTCGAGACGCTCAAAGTGCTGGTCGAAGGCAGCGGGCGGGTGCTGAAAAAAGAAGACCTGATGGCGCGCATCTGGCCGGACAGCTTTGTTGAGGAATCGAATCTGGCGCAGAACATTTCGATGCTGCGCCGCGCGCTTGGCGAAGGGAAGGACGGACAGAAATTCATCGAAACGCTTTCCAAACGCGGCTATCGTTTTGTCGCTCCCGTCCGGGAAATCACTCCTGATTCACAGCCTGAGGCCGTGCCAGTCCCGGTTCATTCACCGGCATTCAATGATTCAGCCACCGATCAGACGACGGTTGAAAATGGCGCTGACCAGGATCAGGCGGATGAAGGCGAGATGTCCGGTGACGCGCCTGAAATGGTCACGATGCAGGCGACTGATCAGACGCTGATGCCGGAGCAGGCGAAACCGCAGACTGCCGCAGTGTCGTTGTCACAGAAAATTCTGCTGACCAAAGCGGCGCTGCTGGCGGCGGCCTTCATCATTGTGGCGGCGCTGGCCGTCGCGGCTTACCTGGCATTCAGTAAAAAAATCAGCCATTCAAAACAGCGCACTCTGGCGGTGCTGCCGTTTCGCAATATCAAACCTGATCCTGAAACAGACTTTCTGGGTTTTTCGCTGGCGGATGCGGTTATTACGAAGCTGGGTTATGTGGGCGAGATGACGGTGCGGCCTTCGTCATACGTTGAGAAATACCGGCATCAGGAAGTTGATCCTGACCGCGTGGCTGAAGATTTGCGCGTCAACACGCTGCTGACGGGTACCTTTTTGCATGAGGGTGATGAACTGAAACTCAACGTGCAGCTTTTTGATGTCACCGACCACGCGCAGTTGTGGGCCGAAGCGATCACGCTGAAATACGACAAGCTGCCGACCGTGCAGGATCAGGTGGCGCAGCGCATCATCGAGGCGCTGCAACTGAATCTGCAACCGGCGGAGGCGCAGCGCCTGCAACGCGACGCGCCACACAATGCGCAGGCTTACGAATTTTTTCTGCGCGGCGTGGATTTGTACTGGAGCAATGAATTCAAATCGGCTTTTCGCATGCTCGAACAGTCGGTCACGATTGATCCGAATTATGCTCAGGCCTGGGCGCACCTCGGTCGCGCTTACACTGCCGGAGGTTCGATTGATTTTGGCGGGCAGGAATATTATCGCCGCGCGCGCGAAAGTTATGACCGGGCGCTGGCGCTGAACCCTGAACTGGCCGAAGCTCTGATTTTCAAGGCGAATCTGCTGACTGATACCGGCCACGTCGAAGAGGCCGTGCCGCTGCTGCGTGAAGTGATTCGCCGGACGCCGCAGCACGCCGAAGCGCACTGGGAACTGGGTTACGCTTATCGTTACGCCGGAATGCTGAATGAATCAGTGGCCGAGGGCGAGCGTTCGCGCCAGCTTGATCCGCTGATCAAGATCACCAGTTCGGCCTTCAACAGCTATCTTTACAGCGGGCAGTACGAAAAGTTTCTGGCCAGCCTGCCGACCAGTGAAACCTCGCCTTTCATCACCTTCTATCGCGGCTTTGCTTATTACCATCTGAAGCAGATGACGCAGGCGGCGGCAGCGTTTGACAAGGCGTGGGAGCAGAGTCCCATGCAGTTGCAGCCGCGCATCGGCAGGGCGCTCAGGCTGGGCCTGGCCGGTGAATCGCCAAAGGGCCTGGCGCTGTTGCAGGAGACTGAAAAGATGATCGAAGAGCGCGGCGTCAACGATGCTGAAGGGATTTATAAAATCGCGCAGGCCTGGGCCGTGCTGGGCGACCGGGCGGCAGCATTGCGCGTGCTGCGCCGCAGCATTGAAGGCGGTTTTTTCTGTTACCCCTATTTTGTCGGCGATCCGCTGCTGCAAAACCTGCGCGGCGAACCTGAATACACGCGCCTGATGGAACTGGCGCGAGAGCGTCACGAAGCCTTCAGACACAGGTTTTTCTGATTCCTTCAGGCCACACAGCGACAGCCGGAACTTTCTTGACATTGCCACTGCCAGGCCTTAACTTCCCGTCGTTGCCTCGCACCGGCCCCGGTTTTTAATCACCAACCGCAAGGTTTTAGCCCGTCGGATTTTCCTCATGAGCAGTCATTCAGGTCATCGTTTCTTTTCACGTTCGCATTCGTCTGCTGACATCGGGCGACGCCGGTTTCTGCTGACCGGCGCGGGTGGGCTGGCCACGCTGGCGCTGGCGAGCGTCGGCTGTGACACCAGTTCATCAGGCGCCAAAGTCAGCCCCACACCGGCGAGCACGCCGACTCCGGTGCCGAAAATCGCCGTCAATCTGCCGCCGCTCAAACCGGCGACAATGACGCCGACCCGGGCCAATGCGCTGCGCGCGGCGCACGAAATCATCGAGCATTACTCACACGTTTTGCAGAATCCGTCAGCCACTATTCACGCCGTGCGCGCCTTCGGTCGTGATTTCAAAATGCCTGACGGCAGCCTGGCCGTTGACTGGCTGTGTCACAACTTTGCCGCCGAAAGAACGATCAACGGGCAGAAGTATATTTACTTCCCGCGCCCGGTCGAAGTTCACCACGACAGCTTTCTCAAAACATTTCTTGAGGCCGGTGTCAGTCCCGAGCAGACGATCAAAACGGGCGGCAACACTTACACGCTGAAAACACTGGGCGATCACGCGAAGCTGATCTTTCGCTGCAATCCGAACAACTTCGGCCAGTTCGATGCCTACTATTCCGAAATGGCTCCTGCGCCGACCGGACTGCCGCCATCAACTTTCTATCACGAACATCTGCCCTGGTGTCTGATTGCGCTTTCGACGCTGACGCCGACCTCAAATCCGGTGTGGATGAATGCCTGGGGCGAAAAGATCAATCTCGAAGACGTGATTGATCGCGGCGTGACGAATTACGAAGCTGACTGCAAGGGCGTGCTCGAAGCGATTGAAGCGAATCAGAACGAACCTGAAGCCTTTCGCGCCGTGATGCGCAAGCACAGTTGTTTCGGGCTGCATGCGGTTTACGGTTTCTTCTCCAGCCTGAAAAACGGATACAGCATCAACAACCTCGAAGCGCGGCTGACGCAGTTGTTCGATCTGACGATTCACCGTTTGCGGGGTGATTCGGCGGCGCTGGATCGTGAGTTTCAGCAGGCCGCACAGCAGCCGCTGCCGCCCGCTGAGATGGCGAAATTGCAGGCGATGGGGCTGACTTATGAGCAACTCGGTGAAGCCTTCCTGGTGCGCGCTCAGGTCAAACTGTTCGGTCACGCCTTTGAGGCGATCAATTTCGCCATTCTGCACAAACTCTTTTCGGTCACGCCTGAGCAGAAGAAGCTGCTGGTGGAAGGCGAAAGGAAATTTTACGAATACCTGGTGCGGATGCGGGCGATGGATCTGGAACCGCTGCGCAACTTTGAGCGGAACGGCAAGTTTGTTAGTGATATTGTGATTGCGCTCGGTCACGCGGCGCGGGCCATGAAACTGCTGACGCCGGAAAACCCCGATACGGCCACGCTGAGCGCCAGCACACGGCCCGTTAATTGAAAGCAGAATGAGGATTGTAATGATGAAGAAGACAATGCTGATCTGGTGTGCGCTGCTGATGTTCGTTTCAGCCGGAGCGGTCAGCGCGCAGACGTTTTATCCGCAGTGTGAGACGCTGCAGGGCGAAGGTGCGCCTGACGCGGCGGCAAAAAAGAGTCTGGATGCGCTCAAAAGCAGTGACCCGAAAGTGCGCGAGCAGGCAATCAAACAACTTTCCGGCGCCTGCGACAAGCGCGTGACTGAATCGCTGGTGGCGATGCTTGGCGAGAACGATCCGGCAGTGCGCATGGCAGTGGTCGAAACTCTGGGCCGGCTGGGCGACCGCGCCGCGATTGATCCGATGATAGATGCTCTTTACAAGGAGCAGGACTGGAAGGTGAAGGACGTTTACGCTGCGGCGCTGGCCTCGTTTCAGATTTACCGCGCGAGCTATGCCCTGCTCAATACCATTGCCAATCCGCAGTCGCAGAAAGTGAATGATGAAATCGAACTGCAAACGCGCTGCCACGCGGTGCTGCTGGTCAATCAGCTCCGCGATGTGCAGTTCTCGCGCAAGGCGGTCAACTTCATGCTGATCTTTCTGTCATATCCTGAACCACCGCTGCGCAAGATTGTTGAAGAGACGATGTATGCGCTCAGGGACACGCGCAACGGCAAACACGAACTGACGGGCATTCTCAAGCAGAGTCATTATCCTGAATTTCAGATTCTCGCCGCCAACTGGATTGGTCGGCTGGGCATCGAAGACGCCCGCTTCCTGCTCGAACAGATGACCGCACCCGATGCCAAAGACGTGAATCCCCGCGTTCAGAAGGCCGCCAAAGACGCCCTTGCCGCCCTCGACAAGAAACAGGCCGCCAGTCAGTAGTCAGTAGTCAGTAGTCAGTGGTATTTTGTGAATCGGCAGCAGGCTGTTTCGTTCACTGACCACTAACCACTGACCACTGACCACTGACTACTGACTACTGACCACTGACCATGGACTCCATCCGACTCGAAATCTTCCGCTCGCTTTACACCTCAGTTGCCGAAGAGATGGGCGTCGTGCTGCGACGCACCGCATTTTCTCCGAACATCAAGGAACGTCGTGATTATTCCTGCGCGGTCTTTGACCGGCACGGGCGACTGATTGCTCAGGGCGATCATATGCCCGTGCACCTTGGGTCAATGCCGATGTCTGTGCGCGCGGCCATTGAGCAGTGCCGGATGCAGCCCGGCGATGTTGTCATGCTCAATGACCCTTATGCCGGAGGCACGCACCTGCCCGATGTCACGATGGTCGCGCCGGTTTATGAAATCACGGAGCGACGGAGCGGCGCATTGCCGCGTCTGCTCTTTTACGTGGCCAATCGCGCGCATCACGCCGATATTGGCGGCGCGACTCCGGGTTCGATGGGGGCGGCGACGGAAATTTATCAGGAAGGGTTGCGCATTCCTCCGGTTCACATTGCGCAGGGCGGGGTGATGAATCAGGAACTGATGAACCTGCTGCTTGCCAACCTGCGCGTGCAGCAGGAACGGCGCGGTGATCTGGCGGCACAGCTTGGCGCGTTGCAGGTCGGGCGCGACAGGCTGCTTGAAATTACCGAACGGTATGGCTTCAGGGAATGCGACGAGTACGCCGGGCATCTGGTCACTTATGCGGCGCGACTGATGCGGCACCGGCTCGCCGCTTTGCCCGATGGCGTGTATGAGGCTGAGGACTTTCTTGACGATGACGGCGAATCGCCTGACCCGGTACGCATTGCCGTGCGCATTGAAATTCGCGGCGAAACGGCGCGGGTTGATTTCACCGGCAGCGCGCCACAGGTGCGCGGCCCGGTCAATGCCGTCGAAGCGATCACGGTTTCGGCTGTTTATTATGTCTTTCGCTGTCTGATTGCGGGTGACGTTCCGGCCAGCGCGGGCATTCTGGCGCCGATTGAAGTCATCGCTCCGGCAGGAACAGTGGTCAATGCGCTGCCCCCGGCGGCAGTGGCGGGCGGCAATGTCGAAACGTCACAGCGCATCGTTGACGTGCTGTTGAAGGCGCTCGCTCCGGCTGCGCCTGAACTGATTCCGGCGGCCTCGCAGGGCACGATGAATAACCTGACGATTGGCGGATGGGACGCGGCGCGGGGCAGGGAATTCGCTTATTACGAAACGATGGCCGGTGGAATGGGCGCACGCCCGCATCTGGACGGCCTTTCAGCCGTTCACACGCATATGACCAATTCACTGAACACGCCCGTTGAAGCGCTGGAATATTCAGTTCCGCTGCGCGTGCGGCGTTACGCCATTCGTCACCATTCGGGCGGCGCGGGCCGACATCGCGGCGGTGATGGCATCATTCGTGAAATCGAACTGCTCACTGATGCGCAGGTCTCACTGCTTGCTGACCGGCGTCGCTTTGCGCCTTACGGACTCAGTGGTGGCGAAGCCGCGCAATGCGGAACCGCTGTTCTGATTGAAAAAAACGGGCGGCGCAAAAAGCTGCCGGGCAAGTTTTCAATCAAAGCCCGCAACGGCGACCGCATCGTGATTGAGACTCCGGGCGGCGGCGGTCACGGCAAGGCTGACTGAACCGGCCTCAGTGTTCTGCTTCACATTTCCTGCTGACAGCCCGTGTGATCAGCGCTCCGGCCAGAGTGCCAAGCCCGAACCCGATGCCCAGCACCAGGGCGACGGCGCGCAGCGGTTCGCGCTTGATGCGATAGGTGGTTTCATCAACCAGGTCTTCGGCGGCGTAACGAGTCCGGCGCGCCGTGCGCCTGGCCGCATTCAGACTGTCCTCAACCACCTGATTGAGTTGTTCCTTCACGCGCTCAGCCGTGACAGCCACCTGAGCGGCGTGCGCGGCTCCGGCGTGAGCGGCTTTTTCAAGAATCCTTTCCTTCGTTGCTGTTTCTGTGGTTGCCATAATGTTACCTCCTTCACTCTGCCGGTTTCAGCCGAAAGCCTGAATCAGCAGGTGATCGTTGACGGCATGGACACCAGGAGTGTGGCTGACCGCGCCAATGACGGCGCGCTTTTCAGAATAAGACCGCACGTTTCCGGTCAGCGTCACTTCGCCGTCACGCACTGCGATGGCGATGCGTTCAGCCTCGCGGTCGGCGCGACGTTCCAGCACTTCCTCAATCAGCAGCCTGACATCGGCGCTGTTGATGGCGGGCGGGCGGACAGTCAGCCTGTTATGAACGCCGCTGACGCCGTGCAGGTAACGCACGGCGCGTTCAGCATCCTCGCGCTGACTGATCATCTCCACTTCACCTTCCAGGGTGACCCGGCCTTCGGTGACGGTTGAGCGAATGTGTTCATCCGGGACGAGAACATCCCATTCCAGCGCCCGGCGCACCGCGCGTGCAATTTCGGTATCGGTGCGCGCCCGCGCGCCGGAAGCTTTCACCTGAATGTCATTGGCTACATCAAGCACGCCATAAACGCGGTGGGCGGCTTCCTGAGCGGCGATCTTTCTGGCATAGCTGCTGACCGTTCCCGTCAGCGTCACGACTCCCTTGCTGGCAATGACAGCAATTTCCAGCGGCTCCACACGGGTATCCCAGCGCAGTTCGCGCATCACTTCGTTTCTGATTTGTTCGTCAGATTTGTAATACATTGCATACCTCCTTCCACGACTGCTGCAATTTTCAATACACACTCTGTCCGGCTGGCGACCCTGCCAGCCACGCTCCGAATGCAGCACACACCTTTCCGGTAAGGTATCCGATATTTTTTTTCAGCGCCTGATGTCTGCCTTTAGTCGGGCAAGAGATATGCCAGGCAGACAGAGCTTTGTTTGCCTGAGTCTGCAAACCGCAGAGCGACATTGTCGGGCAAAGTTCCACAGCGCGGTGCGGCAGTGTGCGTGAAATCGCCCGTCGTGACGGCCTGAAACGGCGAAAGCCAGGGGGCGGCTGCGCCCTTCGATCTGGCCTCTCATTTGCACATCAAACCGGTAAACTATTGCCGGGAGAGCAGGAGTTTTGATAGAACAGGAAAAACACCATCGCCCGGCAGATTTCTGATCAGTGACTGGCAGGCTGCGCATCAGCCGCCGAAGGAGGTTGCATCACTGATCAGCAGTCATTGAAGTTCGGAGGGTCTGAGATGAAGATCAGGGATGTGCTGGTGCCAACCGATTTTTCACCGAATTCATTACGCGCCATTGAATTTGCCGTGTCGCTGGTCGAAGCCGATGGCGAGATTTGTCTGCTGCATGTCGTGGACACTGAGTTTGTGGAAAGGCTCAGTGAGGAAGGCTTCACCAGTGCTGAGGCCGCCACCACGAAACTGCGTGAATCAGCCGAGCAGCGATTGCAGGACATCATCAGTGCGATTCCTGATCCGAAGCCGCAGCTTGAACCGATGATCGTCATCGGCAGGCCGTTCGCTGAAATCCTGCGCGTGGCTGATGATCTCGATTTTCGCCTGCTGGTGCTGGGCACACGCGGGCGGCGCGGCTCTGATCTCGAAGAACTGCTGTTCGGCTCAACTGCTGAAAAGGTGATTCGCGCATCGCGTCTGCCGGTGATCTGTGTCCCGGCAGGCTGGACTCGTGAAAGCGCCGCGTGACCGGGTCTGCGGAAAAAATGTCCCGCTGCTTCCGGCTCCTGAGCGGGCTGCTGCTGGCTTGCTTTTACAACTTTTACATTACTCTGAGTCAGAGGCCTGCCTGAAGCTGAAATCCTGCTTCTTGAGTCACTCGCAGCCTGTCAGCAGTGGAAATAAAAGCAACCTGTCTTCATCATCAGCGTCAAATGATTGTTGCCGTGCAGGCTCGCCCGTGTGCGCAGGCAATGATGATTTCTGCTTAATTTCCGAGACGGACTTAAGCAGGCAGACTGGTTGTCAGTGAAGATTAATGGCTGAAGGCCAGCCGCGAGATGGCGGCGGCAACGGAGATTGAAAAAATGAAATTGAAACTCACCAGAAAATACATGGTCATGGTGGTGATCGGACTGGCGGCTTTACTTTCAGTCTGGTGGTTTCTGTTCCGTAACCGCGAAGCCAGCGCCGAAGATTTTATGACGGCGCGGATCGAGCGCGGCGACATTCGTAACAATGTTTTTGCGACCGGCACGCTTCAGGCGGTGACAACCGTGCAGGTTGGCAGTCAGGTGTCAGGCACGATTTCATCGCTGTCGGCTGATTTCAATACGCACGTGCGCAAGGGACAGGTCGTGGCGCAGCTTGATCCTTCGATCTTTCAGGCTCAGGTCGCTTCGGCGCGGGCCAATCTCGAACAGGCGCGCGCGGGTCTGGCCGACGCTCAGGCCAAAGTGCTGGCCGCGAAATCAACGATTCAGAACCAGCGGGCCGGAGTCTCAGGCGCGAACGCAAATGTGGCTGCCCTGAAAGCGCAGCTTGATGACGCGGCCAGCCTGCTCAAGCGTCAGGAGGCGCTTGCCGCCAGCGGTGTCGTGCCCGAACGCGACCTTGAAACGGCCCGGACCAGTTACCGCGCCGCTGAAGCGCGCTACACTCAGGCCGTCGCGCAGGTCGAACAGGCGCGCACCAGCGAACAGTCCTCAGCCACTTCAGGACTCGCCCAGGCTGAAGCTCAGGTCAAACAGTCGCAGGCCCAGGTCAGACAGGCCGAAGCCGCGCTGAAACTGGCCGAAGTCAATCTCAGCCACACGACCATTACTTCACCGATTGACGGCGTCGTTGTTTCGCGCAACGTGGATGTCGGCCAGACGGTCGCGGCCAGTTTGTCAGCGCCAACGCTGTTCACGATTGCCAACGACCTGACGCAGATGCAGGTTATCGCCAACATTGATCAGGCCGACATTGGCGCCATCAACCAGGACAATCGCGTTACCTTCACGGTGGATGCTTTCACCGGGCGGAAGTTTGAAGGCACGATCAAGGAGATTCGCCTGAATCCGCAGAACGTGCAGAATGTCGTGACTTATAACGTCGTCATCAATGTGCAGAATCCCGACCTCAAACTGATGCCGGGAATGACGGCCAATCTGACGTTCGCCGTTGCTGAGCGCAAAGGCGTGCTGAAACTGCCCAACGCCGCGCTGCGCTTCACGCCAAAGGATGTCACGCCGGAAAAAATCCGCGAGCTGCTGCGCTCCCGCAATGGCAGCGAAGGGCTGCAGATTCCGCCTGAAGCAGAAACGAAAGCTTCGCCCGGCACTCAGTCAGCGACAAAAACTGATGATGGCCAGCGCCAGAGACGGCGGCAGCAGTCGGCAGATGGCGAAGCCGGAAGCCGCGCCAGCACGGGCGATGCCGCACCGCGCCGGGGCGGCAGTGGCGGCCAGGACGGTCAGTGGCGCATCGTGTGGGTGCTGGGGCCGGATAACAAGCCGCAGCCGCGCCGCGTCAGAACAGGCATCACTGATGGTTCAGTGACCGAAATCAGGGACGGCGATTTGCAGGAAGGTGAAATGGTCATCGTTGGTCAGAAAATCTCCGGCAACGGGGCCGCAACAACCGGATCGCAGCGCCCGCCCGGATTCGGCGGTCAGCCCGGCGGTGGTTTCGGCGGCGGTGGCCGCAGGTAACAAACAGGCGCAGTTTGCAAAGGCTGATGAACATGAATCCGGCAGGAGAGATTGAAGAAATGCAAACCGCTGTGATCGGTGAGCAGAGTGTGTCGCAGAACGGCGCGCGCCCGCTGATTGTGCTCGATCACCTGCATAAAATTTACAAAACAGGTGATGTGGAAGTGCATGCGCTGCGCGGCGTGTCGCTGACGATCAATCACGGCGAGTTCGTGGCCATTATGGGAACTTCGGGTTCCGGCAAATCAACGATGATGAATATCATCGGTTGTCTTGATCGCCCGACGCGCGGCACTTACATCCTTGACGGTCAGGATGTCTCGGAACTGTCAAAGGACGAGCGCGCCGACATTCGCAATCGCAAACTGGGCTTTGTTTTTCAGGGCTTCAACCTGCTGTCGCGGACTTCGGCGCTTGAAAACGTCGAACTGCCGATGCTCTATGCCAATGTCAGCACGGCTGAACGGCACAATCGCGCCATGAAGGCGCTCGCTGCCGTCGGTCTCGTCGGGCGTGAGCAGAATCATCCGAATCAGCTTTCAGGCGGCCAGCAGCAGCGCGTGGCGATTGCGCGTTCGCTGGTCAATGAACCGGCGCTGATTCTGGCTGACGAACCGACCGGCAATCTTGATTCGCGCACATCGGTTGAGGTGATGGAAATCTTTCAGCGGCTCAACCGCGAACACGGCATTACGATTGTGCTGGTGACGCACGAACACGACATTGCCGAATATACCAATCGCGTCATTGTCTTCAGGGACGGCAAAATCAGACAGGATTATCGCATTGACAAACCGCGCGATGCGGCTGAAGAACTGAAGCACATGCCGCTGCCTCAGGATGAAATTGAGGACTGATGGCCGAATGCGCGGCGTAAAAGAAAAGATTTTTGTGCATGTCAGACAAACTGCCAGCCAGAGGAACTGTACAAAATCGTTGCGTCAGCAAGGAAGCAGTCGCCGTCCGGGTTTGTGCAGATACTACCGGTTGTCAGCTCGTCGGACAGCAGGGCTGAGTTGAGGTGTGAGATGAATCTGCTGGTTATTTTCAGAGTGGCTTTCAGGGCGCTGGCGCGCAACAAGATGCGCTCGGCTCTGACGATGCTGGGCGTCATCATCGGCGTGGCTTCGGTGATTGCGATGGTCAGCATCGGGCAGGGCGCGCAGGCTTCGGTGCAAAGCCAGATTGCCAGCGTCGGCACCAATCTGCTGTTCATTCGCGCCGGTTCACAGAATGTCGGCGGCGTGCGCAGCGGCACTGATCAGTCCGGCACCAATACGCTGACCGTCGAAGACATTGAAGCCATCAGACGCGAAGTGCCCAGCGTGGCCATGGCCAGCCCTTCCGTTTCGGCGCGTTCACAGATCGTTTTCGGCAATCAGAACTGGAATACCCAGGTGCAGGGCGTCAACGAACAGTTCCCTGAGATTCGCAAATGGAGAGTTGAAAGCGGCCAGTTTTTCACTGAAGCCGATGTGCGCACTGCTGCCCGCGTGGCAGTGATCGGCAAGACCATCGCGGATAATTTGTTTGCCGGAATGGATCCGGTCGGGCAGATGCTCAGAATCCGCGAACTGCCTTTTCGCGTGGTGGGTGTGCTGGCTCCGCGCGGCCAGGATCAGCAGGGCCGCGATCAGGATGATCTGGTGATGGCGCCTTACACGACCGTGCAGAAAAAGCTGCTGGCGATTACTTACGTGCAATTCGCCAATGCTTCGGCCATTTCACCCGAAGCGACCAAACTGGCCGAACAGCAGATTACTGACCTGCTGCGGCAACGGCACAAACTCGGGCCGGGTCAGGAGAATGATTTCACCGTGCGCAACATGACTGACGTGGCCGAAGCGGCGGATGAAACCAATCGCATTATGACCATGCTGCTCGGCAGCATTGCCGGAGTCTCGCTGCTCGTGGGCGGCATCGGCATTATGAACATCATGCTCGTCAGCGTCACCGAACGCACCCGCGAAATCGGCATCAGAATGGCCATCGGCGCGCGTTCGTCGGTCGTGCAGACGCAGTTTCTGATTGAATCCATCGTGCTGAGCGTGGCGGGCGGGTTGATCGGCATTCTGCTTGGCGTGGCGATTTCAGTGCTGATTCCGAAAATGCTCGGCTGGCCGACGCTGATTTCTCCGGCGGCCATTCTGGGATCAGTGATCTTTTCAGCCGCCGTCGGCATCATCTTCGGATTCTTCCCGGCGCGCAAAGCGGCTGGCCTTGATCCGATTGAGGCGCTGCGTTACGAATAATCAATTGCCACAGTTGCGCTGTGGCTTTCTTCAGCTGAATTATTCGCTGCGCAGCGTGAGAGTTTTCAGCACCCATTCGTCAGGGTCGAGCGTGACGCTGTGAGGTTTCGCGGTCAGCTTGAAAGTAAAAGTCTGTTCGCGCTCGCTGACCTGAATGACCTCGCGCTGCGACCGGTTGCCGGTGCTGATTTCAACATCGAGCGGCATGCGAAAGATGGTCGGGCTTTGCTTCTGCGCGACTCTCAGCCGCAACTCCTTCGCGCTTTCATCCCACTTCCAGACAGCATCGTAAACCGGCCAGCCCGGCTCATAAATCCATTGCCTGAAAAACCAGTCGAGCGGCTGACCGTAATGAAACTCCATGACTTTGCGCAAATCGTCAGTCAGCGCGTTGCGGTCGCGGTAAGTGCGGTAATAATCACGAATGCCCGCGAAGAATTTTTCATCGCCCATCACGTGCCGCAGCATATGCAGCACCCAGCCGCCTTTCTGATAGTTGTTCGCATTGAGCAGCCGGAAAAGATCAGTAATGGCCGGATCATAAATCGGGCGCGGGTCTTTGCCGTAAGCCTGCACATAAGATTCCTTGTCGGCCAGCATCAGTTTGATGAATTTGTCGCGCCCGTCGGCGCGCTCAAAAAACAGGTGGCCGAAGTAAGTGGCAAAGCCTTCGCTCAGCCACAGGTGGTGCCAGTCGCTTTCAGTTACCGAATCACCAAACCACTGGTGCGCGATTTCGTGCGCGACCGTGCCTTCGCCAAAAGCGTTTTCACCGAAAAAGATGCTGCTTGAATTTTCCATCCCGCCAAAGCGCGTGGATGATTGCACCAGCGCGAGCTTTTCATAAGCATAAGGGCCAACCAGGTCGCTGTAAAATTCCACCATCTGCACCGCGCGCCCGTAATCTTTACCTGCCACGCGATCTTTCGGAAAGAGCCATGCCGAGACCTGAAATTCATCGCCCGGCGTTTTCGCTTCGCCCAGGCTGACCACCGCAAAATCGGTTGCGCCGACGACCATGCAATAAACCGGAATCGGCACGCTTTCGCTCCAGTGCGTCAGCTTCGCGCCGTTTTGCAGGCTGCGCGTTTCAATCAGACGGCCATTCGCCACCACATCGAAACGCGCCGGAGCCGTCACCAGAAATTCAGCCGTCGCCTTGTCATAAGGATGATCAATCGAGGGAAACCAGTAATGAGCGCGGTTCGGCCAGTTATCGGCAAAAATCGCGTAATCACCAAACTTGTTTTTGCGAATGATCAGCCCGTCAGTCGGACGCCCGTGATATTTGACGCCGATCAGACAGCGATCACCGCTTTTGTAACTGCCCGCAAGCGCGATGGTGAGCTTTCCGCTGCGGTGCGTGAATTTCGCTTCGCGCCCGGCTTCAGTCGTCTGATCAACCGTCAGGCCGTCCAGGTCGAGCGCGATTTCGCGCACTCCGTCGCGGTTGAATTCAAACAGAATTTCAGTCGCGGCCTGAATCTCCTCACTGTTTTCAGTCAGCGTCAGGTGCAGGCGGTAATGAATCGCGTTGAGAGCCGCCTGGCGCGGGTAATCGTCAAAGGTCGGCGCAGCACTGGCGCTGCACACAAGCGCGAGCAGCAGGCAGAAAAGCCGGGCGAACGTGCGCCGCAAATCAGGTCGTGTCACTGCATGCCTCCGTCAGGTCAGATGGTGGATGAAGCCTCAGAATCAGATCGGATTTCAGATCGGTATACGAAAACAATCTGTGTTGCGCGATTGAAATCCGATCTGGATTTCGCAGCATAGGACGAAGGCTGCTTTTTGAAAAGCTGAACTCAGACGGCAGAGGGACAAATCATTGACCTGGGTACGCACGCTTCCAGCGTGCTGTGCAGCGGGTAGTTGTTGTTTACGCGCAAGACAGCAGCGTACCCAGGTCGCAGAGGCGGAAGAGCAGGCATAAAAACAGCGGGCCGCAGCAAAGTCTGCACTCTGCTGCGGCCCGAAGTCTGAAACACGCTGATAAATCAGTTCATCAGACTAAAAGCGATACGAAACGCCCATTGCAAACTGCGCGCGCGCTTTCACGTCCACGCCGGGAGCGATCTTTCCGGCAGCCTGCGCGACGCCGAAATCAAGATTGAACGGCTTTTCAGGCATCGGCACGATGCGCACGAAGTAGGTCAGCGTCGTCGGCACTGTCGCACCCGGCAGATCCTTGATGTAACGCGGCTGCTGCGCGAATTCCGAACCGAAAATCAACTGGCTCTTGCCCGGCCCTTTGACGACGAAAGCGGCTGCGCCAAAAGCGCGAGCCTGCCAGTCGGGCGCGTTGCCAGCCAGACCCATAATCGAAGCGTTCGTTCCCTTGACGCCGAAGTTCAACACAAAGGGCAATCCCTTGACCTGCGTCACGGTTTTGGTGCCGACCACATAAAAATCACCATTCGTGGTGTCCTTGCTGTTAAGCATGCCGCCCACGCGGCGCACCTGCGAACGAACGACGAAACCGGCGCTGATGGCCGGAACCCATTTTGTTTTGGCGGCATTTTCAGGCACAAAATTGACCTTGCCGTGAACCGTATTGAAGCCGCTGTCAAAGAGGCCGCTCAGCACCGGGGTTTTGCCTGCTGAGACAAAGGCTCGCGTATAGCCGAACTCGGCGCGACCCATCACTCCGACCGTAATCGAAGCCTGAAAGTCATTGCCAATCACGCTGCCCGCGTTCAGATAATGAAAAGCAATCTGCGGGTGGCCGATGCCGTTGTTGGGTGACTGGCTGTTATAAGCAAACGGGGTGATGAAAGCTCCGGTCTGGCCTTCCCAGTTCAGACCCTGCGCTGGCGCGATGCCAAAAAGAAAGATCATCAGTGATACGGTGCCGAGCAGATAACGCATCGCAGCAGCGTGGCGGGAAATCGAAACAGGGGTATGAATCATAAAGTTCCTCCTTGAAAGTTTTCGACGAACAGACAGAAAAACAGAGACACTCAGGGGGGCAGGCATCCAGACTCTGTGATTGACCCAGCCGGAACGGGAAAAAGACAAAACTCGGCACCCTTTCACAAGTGAGGCCGAATGCCCGAATGCTTTGTCGGCAACTTATGTTCCAGACCGCAGACCCGCCTGAAGCGGGAATCTTTTCGCATTCTCGCCGGGCAGCTATGGAATTTTCAGAGTGATATTTCCCAGCACTGAGGACAATTGCCGGGCAGGTCTGGAACCAGCGGAGAAATCAGCAGACCGGCTGAGGATTCATTCCGATCAACTGCGGCAGAGCCTGACCGATCTCATCGCTGATGACCAGATCAGCGATTTCATCAAGCGGCGTCGGCGTGCGGTTGATGATAATCAGCCTGGCGCCGTTGCGTCTGGCCAGGATGGGCAATGAAGCCGCCGGATGAACGACCAGCGATGAACCGGCAGCGATGAAAATTTCGCAGTCATAACAGGCTTCAGCCGCCCGCCGCATTTCGTGTTCGGGCATTGCCTGACCGAATGAAATGGTGGCGGGCTTCAGATAACCGCCGCACTTTTCGCAGTTCGGCGCGGGGTCGCCCGCTGCCAGCCGGGCCAGGGCTTCGTCAATCGGAAGGCGATCACCGCAGGTCAGGCAGACGGCTGAGGCTGAAGTGCCGTGCAGTTCGATCACGTTTTCAGGCCGCTGCCCGGCGCGCTGGTGCAGGCCGTCAATGTTCTGTGTGATGAGCGCGAGCAGTTGTCCGCGCCGTTCAAGTTCGACGAAAGCCAGGTGTCCGGCATTGGGCCGGGCATTGCGCATCGCAGGCCAGCTCAGCGCCTTCTGCCGCCAGTATTCGATGCGTCCGGCGCGGCTCGAAACAAACTCCTGATATTCGATCATGCGGTTGGTGGCCCACACGCCGTTCGGGCTGCGAAAGTCGGGAATGCCGGATTCGGTCGAAATGCCCGCGCCGGTAAAACCGACAATGCGCCGTGATTTCGCAATCTGTGCTGCGGCTTCTGCAAAGTTCATGGTTTCTTTTCCGAAAAGAATCCGGTCTGATTCTGCGACTGCCTCGGTCAATGCCTGTCCCTGGGTACGCACGCTTCCAGCGTGCAGGGTTGCGGGCAGCCGTTGTTTCCAGGAAACACCGCACGCTGGAAGCGTGCGTACCCAGGGACAGGCATTGACCCTATTTCAGAGCAATGTGGCTCGACTGAATGGCCACAATCTGCCAGACGCCGTCACGTTCGGCATAGACGTGAATTGTGCGGTAATGACCCTGCAGGTGTCGGCCCTTGTAATGCCAGTCGGCAGTGTCGAGCGCGGTCATTACTCCGGTGGCGCCATAAACGCGAATCTCGACATTTTCCCGCTTGAGCGAAGCCACTTCCAGATCGCCTGATTTCACATCTGAAATGAACTGCGCCTTGTCGTCGCCGGACAGTGCGTCAGTGAAAACGCACGCTTCATCCATCAGCCGGTCAAGCGTGTCGGTGTCACGATTGACGAGCGCCGCCACCCATTCGGCATTCAGCTTTCTGAGCAACTGCGCCGCCGGAACGGGCTGCCCGCCTGCACTCTGGTTGTCCATGCGCCTGGCTCCTTTCTGTGCTGATCTCAGGAATGCTGATTGATTGCAATGTTCAGAAACTACCGACTCACGCGCAACAGCGGTGCCGCGACCGTCAGGGAGCGGTTGTACACTCAACCCGGAAAGACCATAAAAGGCCGGGCTACAGTTCTGACGGGAACACGTCGGCACTGATTTCTGACACGTACACGACTGTCGCCATCACCAGCCCGCCGTCCTTTTCGATGATCGTGTGCGCGCTGTAGCGCACTTCATAGACCAGCGGCGGATCATGCTGATGAACGTATTTGTCGCCTGGCTGAAACGGCTGAAAGGATGATGGTGAAGTGAAGAAGGCAATCTGCGTCGCCTCTCCGCCCGGCGTTTCGCTCAGCAGCGAGATGCCCAGATTGTAGCGCGTGTTTCCATACATCTTTTCAGTCTCCCCGGCGATTTCTGCCGACGGCATCAGAACCAGACGACCATCCGGCAGGTGAATAACCAGTGCGGGCGGCGTTTTTCAGCTCTGGCGCTGCATTCTTTCCGGTCGGCATTGCGCCCCTTCTACTCCTGGAAAAATGTCTTGTCAACCACTGGCCCTGAAAGGCGCAGCAGGCCTGAGACAAAGCCTGTTGCGCCGCGTACAAAGCCGCGCCGGACGGCATGATTAATTCCCCTGCTGCCCTGATTTTCTGCTGGTATCTTAATTTCAGGTGGGCTATATTTTCCGCCGTCCACTACTGATCAAAGTCTACTCCCGCTTTTCTTCACCCTGGTTCTTCACCCACGCAGGATAGTCCCCACCGCAAAATCCGAGGTTTTGTTGATTGGCATAACCCGCTGTTAAAGACAAAGCCGCATGCAAACCGACCCGGTCTCCTCGCTGACAGACTGCCTGAACTGACAGCCTGAGGGCGCCTGCGCCGGAAAACCGCGTTTCACCCCGGACGCCAGTCACTGGTTGTGCCGGGGCCAGTGCTGCGTGACTGTCCTCACCGCCTCTGGGATCTCAGGACGCAGCCGGAAGGAGGAAGTAAATATGCAAACTCTCAGGGAACTCACCACCTCCGCGCTGTGCTGCGCGGCAGGGTTGCTGATCTGCACCATCGCAGCATTCGGCGATCCGGTGACTTTCGTCGCCACCACTTCAGGAACTTTCAGTGTTGCCGGATGCGCGGCCTGCACCGCCAGCGGCAGCAGCATCACGAGCGGCGGCACCACCATTACCTTTTCGTCAGCCAACCCGGCGCTCAACGTCACGCTGGTCGGGCCGACTGAAAACGGCCCCAATTCCAGCATCGTTTATCTGGGAACCTTTACGGCCAGTCCCGGCACCGCTTCAGGCGTGAGCTTCAATAACGCAGCCTTTACGCTGGGCGTCAATTTCACTATGCCCGGTGACACGGGACCGCCGAAAACTTTCAGCGCCACACTGTCAGGACTGATTACGACCAACGCTTCGACCACCGTGTTGCACTGGACTTCGCCCACCACGCTGACGTTCATTTCACCAACGGCGGGCACCTTCACGCTGGTCGTCGAACCGGTCACGCCGATCAATAATCCCGGTGATGCGCCGCTTCACATTCGCGCTGCGCTGATTTACACCAACCCGTCAGCCGTCAGCGCCGCTGAAATTCCCGAACCAGCCACGCTGGTCCTGCTCGGCACGGGACTGCTCGGACTGGCCCGCTTCGTGAAACGAAAGCATCTCTGACGTGAGACTGCTTTCATTCCCGCTGAAGCAGGCAGCAAATCATCGTTCATCCAGCCAGGGGCGAGTCATTTGACGACTCGCCCCTTTGCTTTTTCGGATTCCTGCGCCTGTCCCGAAGCGGTCGAATCGTGGCACAATCAGACCAGTTTTTCAGGCAGGCAAAGTTCCTGCTCACACGCGGTCAAAGGGGGGAAGGATGAAACTTTCGTTTGTTACCTGTTGCGCCGTAATCATTGGCCTGATGGCCGCCTGTCAGAACAACTCATCATCTCAAATGAAAAACAGACCAGACCAGCAGCCAGCCAGTCAGAGCGCAGCGCCGTCAGCAGCGCGTGATGTGCATTCATACTCAAACCCCGATCAGGTGCGCGTCAGACACGTTGACCTTGACCTTGAAGTTTTATTTGACCGCAAGGCGCTCAAGGGCACTTCAACGCTGACGCTCGAACACACTGCTCAGGGCGAGCATCCGCTCAAACTCGACACGCGCGATCTGAAAATCTTCAAAGCTGAAGCTTCGACTGACGGGACGAACTTCACGCCTGCGTCATTCGCGCTCGGTGATGCTGATCCGATTCTCGGCGCACCGCTCACCGTTCAGATTCCGGCAAATGCCAGCAAAGTGCGCATTGAATATGAATCAAGCCCGAACGCATCCGGCGTGCAGTGGCTCGAACCTGCGCAGACCGCAGGCAAAAAGCATCCGTATATGTTTACGCAATCAGAGGCCATTCACGCGCGAAGCTGGATTCCGCTGCAGGATTCGCCCGGCGTGCGTGTGACTTACACGGCCCGCATTCGCACGCCGAAAGAACTGCGCGCCGTGATGAGCGCCGAACAGGACGCGAATGCGCCGCTCACTGGCGATTACAAATTCAATATGCCGCAGCCGATTCCGTCCTATCTGATCGCGCTCGCCGCTGGTGACATTGCTTTCAAATCGCTCGGCACACGCACAGGCGTTTACACCGAACCCTCGATGCTCGACAAAGCGGCGCACGAACTTGAAGACACTGAAAAGATGATCGAGGCGACCGAAAAACTTTACGGCCCGTATCGCTGGGGCCGTTACGACATTCTGGTGCTGCCGCCGAGCTTTCCGATTGGCGGAATGGAAAACCCGCGCCTGACGTTTGCCACGCCGACCATTCTCGCCGGAGACAAAAGCCTGGTTTCGCTGATCGCGCACGAACTGGCGCATTCGTGGTCGGGCAATCTGGTGACGAATGCGACGTGGCGCGATTTCTGGCTCAACGAAGGCTTCACGACTTATCTTGAACGCCGCATCATCGAAGCCATCTACGGGCGTCAGCGCGAAGAGATGGAAGCCGCCCTGGCCGTGCAGGGACTGAAGGAAGAGATGGACAAACTCGATGCCCGCGATGAAATCCTGCACGTTGATCTCGCCGGACGCGACCCGGACGAAGGCTTTACCGGAGTGCCTTACGAAAAGGGCGCGCTCTTTCTGCGTTACCTTGAAGAGACTTTCGGGCGCGAAAAGTTCGATCAGTTTCTGAAAGGTTATTTCGATCACTTCGCCTTTCAGAGCATCACGACCGCAGACTTCGTCGCGTATCTGAAAAAGAATCTTTTCGAGCCGAACCCGCAGCTCGCGGCAAAGGTCAATCTGGATGAATGGCTTTATCAGCCGGGCCTGCCTGCGAATGCGCCGCAGCCGAAATCAGATGCGTTTGCAAAGGTCGAAGCTCAGGCCAGAGAGTGGCTGGATGGCAAAACGGCTGCGGCAAAGCTGAACACAAAAGACTGGTCAACGCAGGAATGGCTGCACTTTCTCAAATTCCTGCCGCCGCAACTGAGTCGCCCGCAGCTTGAAGAACTCGACCGCGCCTTCAACCTGACAAAGACGGGCAACGCTGAAATTGCGCACCAGTGGCTGCTGATGGCCATTCGCAACAAATACGAACCCGCCTATCCGCGCCTTGAGCAGTACCTGACCTCAATCGGCAGACAGAAACTCATCAAGCCGCTTTACGAAGAACTCGTCAAAACTCCCGAAGGCCGCGAGCGCGCCCTGAAGATTTATCGCCAGGCCCGACCCGGCTATCACCCGATTGCGCAGACCTCGGTTGACAAGATTGTGAAGTGGGAAAGTGCGAGGTGAGTTTTTGGCGAACGCCTGTTTCAGAAATGAATTATTCCAGACCAGTCACCTCGCCAGCATTGCTCTTTGTGGTCAGGCTCTAACGACGCCACAGAGAGTCTTTGCCGGTTGCACTGCGTTGTCGCTGAGAGAGCGATAAGGCTCGCCATTTGATTTTTAGCAAGCCGTCGTGTGGATTGACTGGTTGTAGTGAGTGAATTTATGAACAGGTGAATTAAAAGGGCAGCCTCAACACCTTTTCTGCTTGACGAAGCAAGTCACACTGAGAATAATCCGCAACGTAATCAGCTAAAGCAATCAAGACAGTGCAGCCCCTTTGCCTCAGTTGCCATATTGCCGGGGCGTGAAGTTTGTTCCGCCTATCAGTTCGTTTGTTCCGCCTATCAGTTCGTTTGTTCCGCCTATCAGTTCGTTTGTTCCGCCTATCAGTTCGTTTGTGGGGTGGCGGAAGTTTCGCCCTTTTCACAGATGCTCTTTGAAGCCAATACTGCACTCGCATAAAGCAAAAGCGGAAAACCCGATTTCGGTTTGGTCGCCAGAAGCAGGTTTGCCGCTTTCACAACAAATCCTTTTCCAAAATGGAGGAAGTGTCATGCAAATAGTATCTGTACCAGTAAACACCGTCAAGGCGGCTTTCGGCTCAAAACGTCTGCTGGTTATTGCCGGATTAGCGATGACGATCCTGACTCTGACAATTGCTGTGCCGCGCCTCGCCACGCGCCGTTCAGCAGCGCACAGCCTCATTACTGCTTCAGCAAAGAAGCAGGGGCAGGGGTGTTGCAGCAATGTCCCGGCCACGTTGCGTCGGATGACCGGCACTTACTACACGACTGAAAACAATTTCAGATCCACACTGATCCTCAATAACAAAGGCCCGAATCAGATTGCTGTCACGCCGATTCTGCACAGCCAGGGGGACAGACTTTCAGCAGCTCACCAGTCACGGTCAATGGCGAATCATCACTTGAAGTCGATCTGAACGCACTGGCCGCGAGCGCCGGGCCGCAGTTTCGCTCCGGCAGTTTTGAATTCACTTACACCGGCAGGATGCTGGAGATGGGCGGCGGGCTGAGGATCATTGATACCGCACGCAGCCTGATCTTTGATGAGCAGTTGCTGGAACCGGGAATGAAATTTTCATCGGCCCAGATCGAAAGTGTCTATGCCATTCCGCTTGAGTCGGTGAAAGTGAGCGTGATCATCACCAACACGACCGCGCAACTGCTCTCCGTCAGTGGCAGCGCAACCTTTGCCGGGATCAGCGCGCAGCATCCGGTCAATGGCTTTCTCAGACCTTATGAATCGCGGATCATTGATCTGCCGCCCGGCCTGCTCAGACAGTCCGGTGCAGGCGCAGTCTCGCTCAGTCACAACGGCGGGAAGGGCGCATTGCTGGCAATGATTCACGTACAGGAGCCAAACAAGGGCTTTTCCGCAGCCGTCAATTTCAATGATCCAGCGCAGGGCAAAACCACTCAGCTACACGGCGCCGGGCTGCGGCTTGGCAATGTCTTCGGCGATACGCTCAAACCCGTGATCGCAGTTCGTAACCTCGGCAGCAGCGCAGCCAGCGTAACGGCGCGCATCCCTTATGCAAAGCAGGATGGCAGCACGGGAACGATTTCATTGCCGTCGGTTTCGCTCGCTCCCGGCGAGATCAGATTACTCGACACGTCCAGTCCTCAACTGGGTGAGGCCGACTTTGCCACCGCCGGACTTGAACTTGAATACACTGGTGCGCCGGGCCGCGTGATCGCTTCAGCCTGCAGCGTTTCCCACAGCGGCACTCACGTCTTCGCTTTGCCACTGAAAGACCCGCAGGGAGGACTGAGCAGCACGGGCGGTTATCCGTGGTTCATCAACGGCACGGCTTCTACCGTTGTCTTCATCAAGAACACGACAACCGAGCCGAGGCAGTTTCACCTGACGCTGAGTTATCAGGGCGGCAAGTGGGGATCGAACCTGAAGACGCTTGCGCCAGGGCAGACTTATCTCCTGGACATCAGAAAAGTCCGCGATGAACAGGAAAAGGGAGCGGACGGCAACATCATTTCCCCCGATGCCGCTTCCGGCCACGTTGCGTGGAGCGTGCGCGGCGGCACAAACAAAGTGCTGATCGGCAGGGCGCAGACTGTGGATTTCACGAACGGCCTGGCCGCGACCTATGAGTGTCAGTGTACCTGCCCGAACAGCTTCTACGGCAGTCGTTTGTTACCCGGTGTCATCACCGGATTCATCGGCGACACGCAGCAGTTCCTTGCCCAGGAGCAGGATGTCAACTGCTACAATGCGGCAACCGCGTGGTATACCCTCAGCAACGGGATCAGCTTCGGTTCCGATAATTCCGGCGTTGCGACGATCAACTCATCAGGATTCAGCACTGCCACAGGAGCGGGGGCAACGCTCTTTCACGCGACCTGGAATGTTGACTACTGGTATCTGGAAAATATCGAGACGGGCTTTTGCAACTCGACTCCGGATACTGCGGACTGTACCGCGAGTTGCACGGTAGAATGCTTAATTCCAACCAGCGAATCTACCGTACCTGTCGGATGGGATGATATTGCCGGAAGTAAACATAAATTTATCCAGCGGCTCTTACCAGCCACTACCAGCTTCGCCGGGCGCAGAGTATATGAGCAGGATCCGGGTGGCGGTGGCCCGGACACTTGCTGGTTCCCGGGATCGGAAAGGGCTAAGTTCGAGGCTGTAACTAATGATCCCAGTCAATACTGGACTGTTGCCCAGGGGACAAACCAGTGGGGGCCGGATGTAATTGGGTGGAGTCCCGCTGCCGTGACTTATTATCGCGCACAGGGGCGCGCTCCCTGTAGCACATCGTTTCGTCAGAGGATGGTTATCAACTGTGGAAACACGCTGACACAGTATATCATTCAGGATCTCGCAGCCGCTATTAACAGTACTACAGTGATGAGCTATCGTGCCGGGCAGCGAGTTGAGCGCACCTTTCCCTGACTATTTGTAGTAGGTAACCAGAGTCGTACCTGATGCCGGGTGCGACTCTGGTTCCAGAGATTGCTCAGGGCAAACGCATTATATGCGGTTGCGAGAAAAGGGCTTGCGAGCACCCCGTATATGCGGCTCCTGAGCGTATCCCCATCGGGCGACGCGACAACCAATAGAATCAGGCTTCGGGAGCCTTCATCGCTGCCATCATTTTGAACAGTAAAATCAGGCTTGGCGTAAGCACTTGTCCAGTCTTCACTTTATAATGCGGTTACCCTGAGAGATTGCCAGAGATTTTTTTCGAGTTGGCCGGGTTTAGTTTGAACTCAGGTAAAAGCAGCCGTTCCTTTGGAGGAGGTAATCATGCAAGCTAAACAGTCTCTTACTGCTAATTACCAACGCACAATACCTATCTTAGCCACGTGTATAACAATAATCGGACTTTTCATTCTGATGAACTCTGCTGCCCGTGCGCGAAGTTCACAGGGCATGCGCCAGGTAAAGCTGTCTGTCGAAGACCCGCGCCCCGTCGCAAAACTGATTGAGATGCTGGAAGAAGAATACGGCTGGGTCATCACTTATGAAGACCCACGCTATGTTTATGCCAACGACATAGAAGACGTGACGCTGAAAGTTTGCAGGGACCTCGATAAATATAAACCCGGTGAAGCGCCAAAGGTACTTGTTCCGAGGGGAGGGATACTGGAATTCACATATGACGTAGCGCCGGACACAAAACTCCCGACTGACCCTGTAGTAGTTGTACAAAGATTGCTGGACGCGCAAGCTGCCAGCAGTCACGGCAGCAGATTTCGGCTGGAAAAAAGCGGAATAGCCCTGCATGTCGTGCCCGCTGCAATTAAAAACAAAGAAGGAAAACTAGTTCCGCAGGGATCAGTACTCGACACGGTTATTTCTCTGCCCGCAGGCGAGAGAACGATTTTGCAAAAGCTGGAGAGCCTTTGTGGAGCTATTAGCCGAGCGACCAGTATCCCTGTTGAATTGGGTACGATTCCCGACAATTGGTTTAGCCGACGCCAGAATCGGCAGGGAGCAACAAATCAAAAAGCGAGAGATATCCTGGTCAACACGTTTGCGACAATGGATCATGGAGCGAACCTATCCTGGCAGTTGTTCTATGGTCCCGGGACGAGGAGATATATATTGAATATCCACTTGGTACGCCGTCGCTGATTACAGATGATTTCACATGGCAACGATCAACTCATCAGGATTCAGCACTGCCACAGGAGCGGGGTCAACGCTCTTTCACGCGACCTGGAACGTTGACTACTGGTATCTCGAAAATATCGAGACGGGCTTTTGCAACTCGACTCCGGATACTGCGGACTGTACCGCGAGTTGCACGGTACAACCTCAAATTATCGGCCCCAATGCACTCTGGTGGTTTAGTGGAGAAAATCCGCAAAATTACGCTACAAGCACCACACTAACAGCGTCTTCGTCAAACTCAACATTGTACTCTTGGGAGATCATCGGTGGTACCGATCAACTCCGGTTTGATGACAACTCCACATTAAAAGTTACATCCTCAAATGAGGTGACTGTGAAAACCATCAATTTCAGTACAAGCCCGAACCAAATAAGGGTAAAAGTTACGATCAATGGGCTGTCAAGTGCTGCTCTCCAGATGACTGTCCGTACCCCATATCAGTTGGAACCTTTTGGGGAACCAATGCATCTGGCTGACAGCCAGCAAATATTCAAGTCTATTTACAAATACAGAATTCTTGATCAGTTTGGGAATTTATTGCCCTTTGATGTTCCGTTCAATGAGAAATTTGTATTTCCCATAACTGTTGACTACCCCGGCATGAACTGGGAACAAAGTGTAGCAAACGGCCTGACTCTTCCGCCGGATGATGTGGCTGATCTCATGACTCCCGGACGTTTTGCCGGGCAGGTTCCTGTTCCCACTTTTCCGGGGCTGCCATTAAGTAATGTCAGGGTCTTTCACAGGCTTCAGGAATTTTATGTTGGTAGCGAGTTAGTAGGGATTGGAAGGCGCGTACAAGGCAATACACAACAGTATTATATTGATCATGGCGCACACGAGAATGTTGTCACGCCATATCCTAACCCGTAAGACACAGATTGGTAACTAATACGCCAGCCTCCGCCATAGTTGCCTTCGCTATATAGCGAAGGCTGGCCAATAGCGAATGAGGAGATATATGCGCTACTTTTTTATCGCGGGAATCTTCACACTGCTGTTCATTAATCTCGCGCTGCCTGCCACTGCCACGATCATCCCTAGTCTTGACCTGCCAACACTAACACGGGAATCTAGCCTGATCATTATCGGCAAAGTCATTGCAGTTCGGGGTGGGGAGAAAGTTGCCCACTTGTGGCAGGGGCACTCACTCCCAGCACGTAAATTTATTGTAGAAGTGCAGCCATCCAGATTTCATAAGGGGGCAGATACAGGAAACATTGCCAAGTTTTATTTCATTCAACCAGATATTTTTATAGGCTATGAAACTGTGTCCGCCAATCAGTTCGGTATGTTCTTCCTAAAAAGGGACGCCGGAAATGAATTGACTGTTACGAATCCTTACCACCCTATGGTTGTTGCTTCTCCAGAAGCAGCGCCGTTATCCGGGGATGCCCTTAACAGGGTGATCTCAGAGGTGATCGGTGTCCTTGTTTCTTCAGGATCCTCTACAGAGGACAAGGTTAAGGCAGTTGCAGTACTGGATCGGGTGAGGGTTCCATCGGTTAGTGATGCATTACGTCAGGCAGCAGACAGCCCTGAACAGAAACTGCGGATAGCTGTTGTTGCGGCGCTTCTGAAGCGCAATGATATTTCCAGACTTGATACCGCAGTAAAGACTTTGACTGATCCACCTGCCAATATGGATCAGCACTTGCTGGCTACTTTAGCTGTTGCTGTGGAAGGAATCCGCAACCCACAAGCAATTCCGTCGCTGACGCCATTGTTGAATTCCAAATTCCCGCGGGTAAGACAGTCAGCAGCTTGTGCGCTGCGTAACACCGGTGATCCTGCTGCCATTGCTCCTCTCATCAAGGCGCTTTACGATGATGAAAGGAGAGTACGTTATCAGGCTGTTATGGGACTTGCTGAAATCACAGAACAGTATTCATGGGGGGCGGCAGTGGATCTTTATAATGATAATGAGGAACATTATTTGACATATTGGCGCAGTTGGGCCAAGCAACGATAAGGATAGAAATAATCGTAATTACTCACGGGGTCAACCGAGCGGGAGCCGCAATATCTTGTGTGGCCAGCAAAAGCGGATTGAATGCGTTGCGGTACAGGTTGGCGAATCTATGCTCTTCGGTGATAGTTCAAGCTGCTTAGGCGGCTGAAACCCGCATGAATACTGACTCCTTTCAACCGAACCCCCGTGAGTAATTACGAAATAATCTGAGGCGTGAATAAAAATACATCTACAGCGGCTGGAATAACCAGGTCCCAATCGCTTTGATCTGCCAACAGGAGCAGAGAAAAATCCTGACTTGTAATGGCGCGTGGTGGAAGTTCACTCACGGCTGAGCAACCGGTTCAGACCAGCTATGGCCTCAGCCGTGTTTCTTTTGTTATTCAATGCCCTGACGACGCGGCAGACGGCGTGATTGATCTCTTCGCCGCGCGGGTTGTCCTGGTGGGCCAGCACGACGCCGACCTGAAGCGGAGTCTTTGCGCCCGGCGGGGTGAGTTTCAGAAAGAGCAGTTCGCAGCCGCTGCCCGCTTCGGCGGCGCTGTAAAGTGACTGGGTCTGTTCATTGACTTCGCCGCGTTCTTTTTTTATAGCTGCTTTGCGGTCTTTCGCCGTGTTGGAACTGGCGTTCGGCCAGGGATTGGCGCTGCGGGCAGAGGTTGAAGCAAGCAGAGCCGTGAGGGGCCTGGTCTGGCCTGCGGTCTGAGCGGTTCCGGTGAACTCAAGTCGGCCATTGGTCAGCCGCGCTCCGGTCAGTTTGAAATCAAGCAGCGGTGTGCCGTCGTTGATCCAGTCGCTGCGCCTGATTGAAATCACCCGGTCTTTCATCACGCCGCTCGCGGTGCGCGTCGGTTCGACTCTGGCTGAAGTCGCAGCGGCTGATTTGTCGGCGGCGATATTTTTCTGCTGCGCCGATGCCGCGACCGGCAGCAGCAGCAGGATGAAGGCAGGAGCGAAGAAGGTATTTTTCATAATGCCTCAGATGTTCTGTGCGGCTGGCAGCACTGCTTCAGGAGCTTTCGTGATCGCTGCCGGAGCCGTCCTGATTTCTTTTCCAGAGTTTCGAGATGAACCTTTCGAGCGTGCCGCCCAGCACCAGAATGACCAGCACCCAGCCCGTCGCCAGCAGCACCAGTTGCCAGTGTCCAATCGCGCAGACAATGCCCAGACTCGCTGCCACCCAGATGGTGGCCGCTGTCGTCAGGCCGTGAATGCGGCTGCTGCTCTGTTCGCGCATGATGACGCCCGCGCCCAGAAAGCCGATGCCGGTGATGATGCCCTGAATAACGCGGCTCAGCGCGTCAAGGCCCGGCAGGTGGTTTGTCATTTCGTAATGAATGCAGGCCAGCGTCGCCACTGCTGAACCGAGCGTCACCAGCGCGTGCGTGCGCAATCCGGCAGGCTTGCTGTGCAGTTCGCGGTTCAGGCCGATGACGCTGCCGATAGCCACTGCCGCCGACAGTCGCAGAAAAACTTCCTGAGTTGTCGAGGTGACGACTGAATCCATAAGCGACGACTTACAACCGGTCAGCCTTCAGTTCGGCGGCCAGATAATCCATGGCGCGCGCGGTGATGGCCATCATCGTCAGCGTCGGATTCTGATTGGCGCTTGAGACGTAACACGCGCCGTCAGTGACGAAGAGGTTTTTGACATCCCACGCCTGGTTGAATTTGTTGAGGACTGATTTTTTCGGATCGCTGCCCATTCTGGCCGTGCCGACTTCGTGAATCAGAATGCCGGGAACTGAAGTCGGGCCGTGACTGACTTTGATGCCTGTCGCTCCGGCGGCTTCGAGTATTTCAGCAGCGGTTTCGCCCATGTCGGAAACCATGTTGCGTTCGTTGTCGCCAAACTGCATATCAATGTGCAGCGCCGGAATGCCCCACGCATCAACCACGTCACGATTGATGCTGACCCTGTTTTCAAAGCGCGCCAGGCATTCGCCGAATCCGCCGAGGCTGATATACCAGGGATGAAATTCACGCGCCCGGCGTTTGAGTTCCGCGCCGAAGCCGGGCGTTTCCTTCGCGGTTTGCAGCGGCTGATTCGACCCGCCCTGAAAGCCGTAACCGCGAATGAAATTCTGCTGCTTCGATTTCGCATCCAGATTACGAAAGCGCGGCACATAGATGCCGTTGGCGCGTCCGAACTGACCCTGATAATCATTGGTCAGCATCGGCATCATTCCGCTTGCGCCGCCGCCGCCCGCGTGATCCATCAGGTAATGTCCAAGCACGCCGGAACTGTTGCACAACCCCTGCCGCCCGCCTTCGCGCGGCGATGAATTGAGCAGGATGCGCGTTGATTCAAGCGTTCCGGCGCACAGCACGACGGCCTTCGCATAAGCTTCACGATGCTCGCGCGTGACGCCGTCAACGTAATGCACGCCTTTCGCCAGGCCGGTCTTTTTATCCAGCACCACGTGGCTGACGACGGCGTGCGGCACGAGCGTCATTCTGCCGGTCAGTTCAGCGGCAGGCAGCGTTGAGCCGATGCTGGTGTAATAGGATTTCGTGTCGCAGCCGCGTTCGCAGTTGCCGCAGTAATGACACGCGGCGCGGCTGTGGGGCGTGCCTTCGTGAATTCGTTTCGTCAGAATCGCCACGCGGCCAATCGTCACGCGCTTCCACGGATCGCCCATCTTTGCGACGGCGTGCCTGAGCAGCCATTCGCCGCAGGTGAAATTCATCGGCGGCTGAAAGACGCTGTCGGGCAGTTGCGGCAGTTTTTCTTCGCGCCCGCTGATGCCGACAAAGCGTTCGACCTTTTCGTAATACGGCACCAGGTCTTCATAACTGATCGGCCAGTCATCGCCATAACCGTCGTGCGATTTCGCCTTGAAATCAAAATTCGACAGACGATATGACTGCCGCCCCCATTGCAGCGAACGGCCTCCGGTGTGACGCCCGCGAATCCAGTAAAACGGCTTGTCGGGCGGAGTGGTGTAGGGATTTTCCAGGTCGTTGACGAACCACTGCCGGCTGTATTCATTGCACGCATAGTTGCGGCTCTGAATCGGCTGCGTGCGTTCGAGTTCAGCGCGATTGCCGAAGCCGCGCCGCTCAAGCTCATACGGCCACGCAAGCATCGTGTATTCTTTGTTCGGATCAACCTTGCGCCCGGCTTCGAGCACCAGCACCTTCAGCCCTTTTTCAGCGAGTTCCTTCGCCGCCCAGCCGCCGGTTGCGCCGGAACCGACCACGATTGCATCAAAGACCTGCTTGTGAAGATCGTCAGACATGGGAATGCTCCTGTTGAGGTGATGATAACTTCTGATGACAGCTCTTGCCGCGTGCAACTGATGGAAGGATACTCAGGCGACGCCAGCGTGACGCAGCGATGTTAAGTTTCGTGCGCGCAGCCGTCAACCTTGAGAGACCGGAGAAACCATAAATGAAAATTATTGCCTCTGTGTTGCTGGTAACGGCCTTTGCGTGCGGCCTGCTGCTGGTTTCGTGTCGCTCGACAGCCACACGGACAGCGACCATTCCGGCCTCACAGCCGCAGTCGTCATCTGCCGCTGCGCAGCAAGGCAGTCCGGTCATTCAGACCGACATCGGCTTTCGCGCGAAACGCAATCTTGATGAGCATTACGACAAACACGGCAGCGAATTCGGGGCGATCTCAAAGGCTGAATACCTGCGCCTGGCGCAATCGCTGCGCGACCGTCCGGCGGGTGGCGATGTGCTTGAGTCCAAACGCGCTGACGGTGTGGCGACGCGCTTTGACCGAAAAAGCGGCGCGTTTCTCGCCTTCAATGATGACCTGACGATTCGCACCTTTTTCAAACCGAATGATGGTGAAGCTTACTTTCGTCGGCAACTCAAACGCTCACACTGAAAGGAACCTGAAGCTATGACGGCAGACGATCCGGTGCGCCGGTATTTGCAGGAGAAAGGCTGCCCGCCAGGCATCGTGGCAGGCGGGCTTGACGGCCTGCTTGAACAATGGGAACAGATCGTTGACGCAGTCAGCGCAGGATACACGCTCGGACTTGATGATTACCTGAACGATCTGGATGCGCGCCAGCTTCTTGAAGACGCCCTCGCCGTTGCCACGCCCGCCGCGCGCGCGGCTGTCACTGACCGCGTGCGCCAGGCTGATGCCGCAATGAAATCTGTCACACGTCCCGCAGGCAAATGTCTGTGGGGTGATGAAGTCGCGGAAGGAGAAGGCTGGACGCCGCAGAAAAACTGGTGGTATTTCACAGTGCCAGTGAATGCTGATCCTGAACTGCTGGCCGAGATTGATGAGATCTGAATCAGGGCACACCGGATTGAGCCATTGAGCAAATCAGGTTACGCCGGAAGACGGTGTTTGGAGTTCCAGCTTTAGCTGGCTGTATTGTGAACTCATACCAGCCAGCCAAAGCTGGAACTCCAAACACCGTCTTCCGGTAATGAGTGTGTAGTCGTGGCTCCGATGATGTCCGCTTCGATATCAGTTATTTCGTAATGCTTACCTGAGTGAGAATGTACGCGTAATCAAACGCCGCTTCCTTCAGCGCATCGTAACGACCCGAAGCGCCGCCGTGACCCGCGCCCATATTGGTTTTGAGCAGCAGCACGTTTTGATCCGTCTTCATCGCGCGCAGCTTCGCCACATACTTTGCCGGTTCCCAGTACATCACCTGACTGTCGTTGAGCGAAGTCTTGACCAGAATGTTCGGGTAATTCTTCGCTTCGATATTGTCGTAAGGCGAATAAGACTTCATGTAAAAGTATGCTTCCTTCTCGTTCGGGTTGCCCCATTCCAGATACTCGCCCACCGTCAGCGGCAGTGACGCATCAAGCATCGTGTTCATCACGTCCACAAACGGCACCTGCGACACGACGGCTTTGAATAAATCAGGCCGCAGATTGGTGACTGCGCCCATCAGCAGCCCTCCGGCGCTGCCGCCCTGAATCACCAGCCGGTCTTTGTTCGTGTACTTCTCCTTAATCAGATGTTCGGCGCAGGCGATGAAGTCGGTGAAGGTGTTTTTCTTGTGCATCAGCCGACCCTGCTCGTGCCAGATTTTGCCCATATCGCCGCCGCCGCGAATGTGGGCGAGCGCGTAAACCACGCCGCGATCAAGCAGGCTCAGCCGGGTTGACGAAAAGCTGACCGGCATTGAAATGCCATACGAACCGTAAGCGTAAAGCAGCATCGGCGCGCTGCCGTCGCGCTTCACGCCTTTTCTATAAACGAGCGAAATCGGAACCTTCGTGCCGTCTGACGCCGTCGCATAAACGCGCTCTGACAGGTACTGCGTGCGGTCATAACCGCCAAGCACCGGTTGTTCCTTGAGCAGTTCGCGCTGTCGCGTCTTCACGTCATATTCGAAGATCGAATTCGGCGTGATGAATGACTGGTAGCTGAAGCGGAACTTCGTGGTGTTGAATTCCGGGTTGGCATTGCCAAAGGCTGAATAGACGGGTTCGGGAAATTCGATGTAATGCGATTTGTTGCTGGCGAGGTCGGTGATCTTGAGTTTCTGCAAACCGTTCTCGCGTTCGTAAATCACCAGATGCCCTGCGAAGCAGTCAATGTCTTCAAGCATCACCGCGTCACGATGCGGCAGCACTTCCTTCCAGTTCTTTTTGTCAGGATCGCTCACCGGCGCAGTGACGAGACGGAAGTTGCGGCCCTTGTCGTTCGTGCGAATGTAAAAATACTGGCCGTGATGATCCACGTAATATTCGTGATTCTGTTCGCGCGGCAGCAGCACCCTGAGCGCGCCGGTCGGTTTGTCAGCCGCAAGGTAGCGCGTCTCTGAAGTCGTCGAACTCGCCGAAGTCAGAAAGATGTAGCTTTTGCTGCGGCTCTTTCCGGCAAAGATGCGATAGAGTTCATCCTTCTCTTCAAAGAGCAGTTCACCTGTTGTCTGACCAAGCGCCTGGCGAAAGAATTTGTCAGAGCGTTTCGTCACCGCGTCTTCGGTCGTGTAAAAGAGCGTTTTGTTGTCAGCCGCCCACGCGACCGAAGTTACGCGCTCGGCAATCGCAGGCGTGGTCTGACTGGTGCGCAGATCCTTGACGAACAGCTTGTACTGACGAAAGCCTGTGTCATCGGTTGAATAAGCCAGCAGGTGGCCGTCATCGCTGATATTGTATGAGCCAACTGACATGAACTTTTTGCCTGCGGCCAGTTCATTCACGTCAAGCGTGATCTCTTCCGGCGATTTCAGACTGCCTTTTTTGCGGCAGAAGATCGGGTATTGTTTGCCCTGCTCGGTGCGCGAATAATAAAAATACTCGCCGTCCTTCACCGGCACGCTCAGATCGGTTTCCCTGATGCGCGCGAGCATCTCCTTATAAAGCGACTCCTGAAACGCTTCGGTCGGTTTCATCACCGCATCGGTGTATTTGTTTTCGTCTTCAAGAAATTTGATGACTTCGGGGCTGCTCTTTTCGCGCAGCCAGAAATAATCGTCGGTCAGCGTGTCGCCGTGCGTCGTGGTTGTTTTCGGCGCTTTGCGGGCGACGGGCGGTTTGACGGGAACGGAATCGTCCTGAGCATTAATCATAGTGGTTCCAAAAAACAGGGCTGTGATCAAAGACAAAGCACACGTCAGCTTTCTCATAATCAGTCCTTTCGCCGGAAGTTCAATCTGAGCTGATGAAATTGCTGCGGCTGCCTGTGATGATTCTGAATCTGTGGCAGCCGCAGTGAAGAGGATTTCAACTGACGTGCAGATTTACGTTCGGGGCGGGCGCGCGGTTCCGTGCGGTTCCGGCAGTGGCGGCTTACCAGGCGTCGGCCTGCTTGTAAGCCTCAAACATCTTCAGCACTCCGTCCCTGCCGGGCAGCGAAGTGCCGTGTTCCATGCCGAGAATGTCAGTGTATCCGGCATCGTAAATTGCCTTCAGCACGTTGCGATAATTGACTTCACCGGTGCCTGGTTCCTTACGGCCCGGCACATCGCCGCTCTGAATGTAGCCGACCAGTTTCACACACTGGCGGAAGCTGTTGATTAAATTACCCTGCGTGATCTGCAGGTGATAAAGATCAAAGAGCATTCGCACGTTCGGGCTGTTCACGCGATCAATCACTTCATACAACTCATCCGCGTGGGTCATATAAAAACCCGGATGGTCAAGGTGATTGAGCGGTTCGACGACGAGCCGCAGTTTTGTCGGCGCGAGCAGGTCAGCCGCTTTTTTGAAGCCGTCAACGATGTTGGCGCGCGCGACGCTGCGCGACATCCCCGGCACAGCCATCCCGGTCAGCGTCGTGACTGAACGGTTGCCGATGATTTTGTGAATCTCGATGGCGCGCCTGACCTGTTGCAGAAACTTCTCGTGGTGTTTCGGATTGACGACTCCGGCATCAGTCCAGCCGTCGGGATTGCAGACGAAAATGCCCATCTCGATGCCGAGGCTGTCCATCTTCTTTCTGATCTCTTCGATTTCGCTGAACGGGTGCTGATAGAGGCTGTTGTATTCGACCGCATCGAAGCCGTGTTCGGCCACGAGTTCGAGCCGCTGCGGAATGGTCAGGTAATCGGGTCTTTTCTGATCGCTCAGAATCGTCAGATGCGGCGCGTAACGAATGTGATATTTGCCTTTCGGTTTTACCGGGGCTGCGCTGCTTTCAATCGCGGCGCTGTCTGCGGCCACTGCGCCAAGCGTGATTCCGGCGGCAGTCCTGATGAAATCTCGTCGTTCCATTTGTTGGGGTTCTCCTCGTGATGTTTTTTTACTTTGCAGCCGTGGCGACGTTCTTTGCCACGCCTTCGCCTTCAACGATTCTGACGTAGGTGTTGACGGGCAGGCTGGTCAGCTTGTCCACTTTGCCGCTCGGCCATTTGATTTCGAGGCTGTCAATCCTTGCGGCTTTGCCGAAACCGAGAATTTCGCGCGGGTCGTGCGAAGCGAGATAGCTGCCGCCGCTTGTTTTCAGACGCGAACGCTTCACGCCTCCGGCAGTCCACGTGATGATGGCGCCGACCGCGCCGGGATTGCTCTTTGTCGCAACGAGGTTCAGACCAAGCCAGTTGTTTTTATTGCCGCCTTCATTGCGCAGCAGCACCGGCGCTTCGCCATTGTTGATGATCAGCAGATCAAGGTCGCCGTCATTGTCGAAATCACCGACCGACATGCCGCGAGCAGGGAAGTCCTTTTTGAAAACCTCGCCGGACTGCGCGCTGACGTTTTTGAATTTACTGTTGATATTCTCGAACATCATCAGCGGCTCTTTGTATTTCACCTTCGACACCTGCATCTCAACCATATCGTCGGGATGGCCGTTGGCTAAAAACAGATCGGGGTCGCCGTCATTGTCGTAGTCAAAAAACTTCAGCCCCCAGCCCGACAGCAGCCGCGTGGCCTGCCCGATTTCACCGGCCTGATCGGTAAAGGTCAGGTCTTTTTCGTTGTGATAAAGACTGAACAGTTCCTGATCAATGTTGGCGACGAACAAATCCTGCCAGCCGTCATTGTCATAATCGGCAGCGTCAACGCCCATGCCTGAACGCGGGCTGCCCGATTCGCTGTACCCGACGCCTGACGCAAGGCCGATCTCTTCAAATTTACCGCCGCCTTTATTGACGAACAGGTGATTGGCCGTCGTGTCGTTGGCGACAAACAGATCCATCAGCCCGTCGTTGTTGATGTCCGTGGCGATTGCGCCAAACGATTTGCCGGGTGCGGCAGCAATGCCCGACGCTTTGCTGACGTCGCTGAATTTGCCATTGCCATCGTTGTGAAAGAGAAAGCTCGGACGCGGTTTGAAAACGCGCGGGATGCAGTAATAACGGCGGCCCTGCTTGTTATCGCCGCAGAAAATATTGCCCGCCGCGCTGTATTGCACAAAGCTTGAGACAAACAGATCGAGTTTGCCGTCGTTGTCATAATCAAACCACGTCGCGCAGGTTGACCAGTTGGGCGCGCCGACTCCGGCGTTGTCGGTAATGTCAGTAAACGTGCCGTTGCCGTTGTTGCGAAACAGCACGTTTTTGCCGTAATTGGTGACGTACAAATCCTGCCAGCCGTCACCGTCAAAATCAGCCGCAGCCGCGCCCATTCCGAAATGCCCCATCTTTCCGCACGCGACTCCGGCTTTTTCAGTGACATCAGTGAAAGTGCCGTCGTGATTGTTGCGGTAGAGCGCGTTTCTGATCGGAGCTTTGGGCGAATAGAAATCTGACGGGCCGCTGTTGACGAAGTAAATGTCCATCCAGCCGTCATTGTCATAATCGAAAAACAATCCGCCGCCGCCGCAGGTTTCAGGCAGGTGGCGCTGATCAGAACGACCGTTGTCGTGAACCCACGTAATGCCGCTTTTGCTGGCCGGCACTTCCTCAAAAGTGACCGTCTGAACGGCTGATTGCGAGTGTGACGGTGACGAGGCACACAGCGTCAGGGCAAACAGGCCGGAGAAGAACAGAAATAGTTTTTTCATGGGTCGCAAATGCTGCCTGAGAGAGTCATTGATAACCGCCGACCGGACAGGACGGATTGAAATCCGCAGCCAATATACAGCGGCAGGAAAGGCCTCGCAAGCAATGACAATGCTGCCCGGATCGCATATCATAGCGCCGTCGTCATTCCATAATTTGCGCCGATTCCAGCGCCATTTTCAGCGGAGATTTCCAGTCATGCGTCTTCAGATTACGTTGCTGCTGGCTGTCATTCTGATTGTCTCGTCCCTGCTGCCAGCTTTCAGCCGGACACCGTTCGCGGGTTTTCAGCAGGACGAAAGATTGCGGATCAGTTCGAGCGAAGTGCAGCTTGATGTCATCGTCAGAGATAAAAAAGGCCGCACGGTGGCTGATCTGAAGCGCGATGATTTTGAAGTGCTGGAAGACGGCGTCCGGCAGCCGGTTGAATCATTCCGGCTGGTGACGCGCGGTTCAGTCCGCAGCGAGAAGGCGACTGAAACCGCAGCCGCGCCGACCGCTGCCAGCACGGTCACTGCCGACAGGAAAGCTGACCCGGATGTGGGCGTCAGCGTGGTTGCGCTGGTCTTTGACCGGCTTTCGACCGATGCGCGCAAGCGGGCCATGGATGCGGCGCTCAGCTACGTTGGCGAGAACGCGAACCTCGGCAGTTTTGTCGGCGTCTTCGCCATCAACCTGTCACTCAACACGATTCAGAATTACACGACCGATATTGGTCTGGTGAAGCGAGCCGTTGAGCGCGCAGGCTCGCTGGCCTCATCGTCGTTCGAAGCCGCACAGGTTGCGCCGGGCAGCGCCGAAAGCGCATCGCAGCGCGCCGCCGCCATTGTTGCGGCTGAAAACGCCGCGCAATCAGCCGGGGCCGCAGGCAATGGCGCCGCCGCCGGAGCCGCAGGCAGCGCGGCAGGCGCGGCCAGAGTTGATCAGCAGTTTGCCGAGATGCAGCAGCGCACGGCTGAAACCTTCGAGGTGCTGCAACGCGATCAGCAGGGCTATGCGACGACCAACAGTCTGCTGGCCATCGTCAATTCAATGCGCCGCCTGCCGGGCCGCAAGGCCGTGATCTTCTTTTCTGAAGGGATGGCGCTGCCGCCCAACGTGCAGCAGCATTTTCGCTCGGTCATCAACTCGGCCAATCGCGCCAGTGTGAGCGTTTATGCGATTGACGCGGCAGGGTTGCGCACCGAAAGCACGCTGAAAAGCACCCGCGATGAAATCGAACGGCGTTCGCGGACACGCATGGATACGCTGGATCGCGCGATGAACACTTCAGGCCCGCTGACTGCCGGACTCGAACGCAACGAAGACCTGCTCAAATACGACCCGCAAAGCGGGCTGACGCAGCTTGCCACTGAAACCGGCGGCCAGTTCATTGGCGACACCAACAAAATTGCGCCGAAGCTGAAGCAGATTGATGAGGAACTGAACACCTATTACCTGCTGACTTACGCGCCGACCAATCAGAACTATGACGGGAAGTTCAGAAACATTACCGTCAAAGTCAGAAGATCGGATGTCGAGATTCAGTCGCGCAAGGGCTATTACGCCGTTACGCCGACCGGCTCTTCGCCGCTCTTTTATTACGAAGCTCTGCCGCTCGCCGCGCTCAATCGCCCGAACCCGCCGAAGGATTTCCCGCTGCTGGCTGGCGGCCTGAATTTCCCTGAAGCCGGTCAGATCGGGCGCACCGCCATTGAAGTCGAGGTTCCGGCCAGCGCCTTCACTTTTGCCGAGGATAAAGAGAAAAAGATTTACAGCACCGATTTCAGCATCGTGGCGCTGATCCGCGATCAGGCAAAGCAGGTCGTGGACAAACTCAGTTATCATTACGTGCTGGTCGGCGCGCTCAAATCGCTGGACGCGGCGAAGAAGGGAAAGATTCTCTTTTACCGCGAAGCGAAACTGCCGCCCGGCAAATACGAAATCGAAGCCGTCGCTTACGATGCCCTCAACAACAAGGCTTCAGTCAGCAGAACGAAAGTCGAAGTTCCTGACGCCGATGAAAACCGGCTGCGCCTGAGCAGCATTTCCATCATTCAGCGCGCTGAACAGCTCAAGGAAAAAATGGACAGCCCGTTTGTGGTGGCCGATCAGTTGCTTGTTTACCCGAACCTGGGTGAGCCGGTGCATAAATCGGGAAAGCAGATGGGCTTTTATTTCAATGTCTACCCGGCAAAGGGAACCTCAGAGGTTCCGAAGCTGACGCTTGAAGTGTTGCAGAGCGGCAAACCGCTGGCCAGTGTGGCGCTCAAACTGACCGCGCCTGACAAGCAGGGGCGCATTCAGTACGCAAGCGCGCTGCCGCTGGAAAGCCTGAATCCGGGCAGCTATGAACTCAGGATTTCAGTCAGCGATGCCAAAGGCACAGTCAGCCGCTCGGCGGCTTTCACGCTTGAACCCTGATATGAAAACAGTGCTGCTGCTCCTGCTTGTTCTGCTGCTCGGCCTGGGCCTGCCGCAAAGCAGTCAGAACGCGCCGCAGGATCAAAGCTGGAATCGCCGCCCGCCCGGTGCAGGCGATTATCAGATTGTTCTGGAAGTTTCAGGTCGCATCGAACTCAGCCGCTTCTTCACGCTGCCTGACCCGCTTGATTTGCGCGCCATCTGCGCCGCCAAAAACGAAGCCGGGCGGCGCGCCACCGTTTCAGCCGAAGGTTATCTGAATTCGCTCGCGCAGGCCGCTGACCGCCGCCAGTACGCGCTTCAGATGGTGCGGCTGCACAATGAGCTGGGACAACTGGCCTCTTATCGCGGCGAAATGGCAAAGGCCATCGAACACTTTGAAGCCGCTTATGACCTGCTCACTGCGAGCCTGCCGCAGCATCCTGAATATGCCGAAGACAAGATTTTTATGGAGGAGATTCTCGGTGTGGCCTGGCTGCGGAGTGGCGAACTGGAAAACTGCGTTCACAATCACAACGCCGAAACCTGTATCTTTCCGCTCAGCAAAGCCGCGCAGCATCATCATCCCGCCGGAGCTGAAAAGGCCATCGAATATTTCAGAAAGCATCTGGCGCAGCGGCCTGACAACCTTGAGGTGCGCTGGCTGCTGAACCTGGCTTACCAGGCGCTCGGCAAATACCCGCAGTCCGTACATGCCGCGTTTCTGATTCCGCCTGCCGCCATTGCTGCAAAAGACCGGATGGCGAAATTCACTGATGTCGCGGCCTCGCTCGGCATTGATCCGGTCAGCGATGCAGGCGGCGCGATTGTGGATGATTTCGACAATGACGGCTGGGCCGATGTGGTCATCTCAAGCGTCAGCGCGTGCGATTCATTGCGCCTGTTTCACAACAACGGCGATGGCACATTCAGCGAGCGAACAAAACAGGCGGGGCTGACCGATCAGCTCGGCGGCATCAACTGCGTGCAGACCGATTACAACAACGACGGCTGGCTGGATATTTTTGTGATGCGCGGCGGCTGGGAATTCCCGATGCGCAATTCGCTGCTGCGCAATAATGGCGACGGCACTTTTACTGATGTGACCGCACAAAGCGGACTCCTGAGCGGCGCGCACCGCACGCATTCAGCCGCGTGGGCCGATTTTGACAATGATGGCTGGCTGGATGTGTTCATCGGCCACGAAGAAACGCCGAGCCAGTTGTTTCGCAATCGCGGCGACGGCACATTTGAGGACGTGACGCAAAAAGCCGGAGTCGGTCGCGCGGCCTTTACCAAAGGCGCAGCGTGGGGCGATTACGACAACGACGGCGATGCTGATCTGTATGTCTCGAATTATGGCGGTGAAAACTTTTTCTATCGCAACAACGGCGACGGCACCTTTACTGAAATGGCCCGGCAGCTTCACGTCGAAAAACCGGTGATGAGCTTTCCGACCTGGTTTTTTGATTATGATAATGACGGCTGGCCTGATCTGTTTGTGGCGAGCTTTGTGCCTTCGGTGACTGAAGTTGCGCGCGGTTTTCTGAATCTGCCGCCACAGGCCGAAACGATGAAGCTGTATCGCAACGATGGCAAAGGCGGCTTTCAGGATGTGACGAAAGAGGTCGGGCTGAATCGCGTTGTGCCGACAATGGGCGCGAATTTCGGTGATCTCGACAATGACGGCTTTCTGGATTTTTATCTCGGCACCGGCGCGCCATCGTATGCGGCGCTGATGCCGAATTTCATGTTTCACAATCGCGGCGGCAGAAGCTTTACCGATGTTACTGCCGCCACCGGCACCGGCCATTTGCAGAAAGGTCACGGTGTTGCATTTGGTGACATCAACAACGACGGCAACCAGGATCTTTACGTCAATATCGGCGGCTTTCTGCCGGGCGATGCTTACAACAAGGCGCTGTTTGCCAATCCGGGCCACGACAACAACTGGATTTCAATCAAACTGACAGGGACGAAAACCAGCCGGGCCGCGATTGGAGCAAAGATCAGAATCACGCTGGCTGAAGCGAACGGCGCAAAGTCGCTGCGATATCGTGAAGTGAGCAGCGGCGGCTCATTCGGCGCATCATCACTCACACAGGAAATCGGACTCGGCAGGGCCGGGCAGATTGGAACTCTCGAAGTGTTCTGGCCCGCGAGCAAAACTCAGCAGACCTTTCGCAATGTGGGCGTCAATCAGTTTATTGAACTGAAGGAAGGCGAAGCGAATTTTCGCGTGCGGTCGCTGCGCTCGTTTGCGCTCGGCGCTGGCGTGAAGGCAGAAGAGAAAGTACGGCACAGGCGGCAATAACGAAACACACGGAAAATCTCAGGTCAGGCATTCTTCCGTGCGTTTCGTTATTTCCGTCTGTGCCGTACTTTCGTTTTGCGGCTGCTTATTTTTGCGGTTCGGGTTTGGGCTTCTCGGTATTTTCATCAATGGCTTCGCCGCGCGCGACGCCCTGAGCAGCCGATTGTTCGGCCTGTTTATTGAGGCGGGCAAAGGTTTCGCGGGCCTGTTCGGCTTCGGCCTTGCGCCCGGCTTTGGCGTAAGCGCGTGAGAGCGCGAAATGAACGCGCGGTTCATTCGGAGCCAGCCGCCGCGCGGTTTCGAGTTCCTCAATGGCTCTGGGATTCGCGCCCGTGTCGTAAAGAATCCGGCCCAGAATGTAATGGCCGAGCGGCAGGCGCGGATGCAGCTTGATGGCTTCCTCAGTCAGTTTCAGACCGGCCTCGGCTTCCTTGTTGCGCAATCTGATGTAAGCAATCTGCAACCGGGCCAGCGCGTGGCTGGGCGAGTTTTCAATTTCACGCTGAAAGGCCGCGAGCGCGCCTTCGTCATTGCGCTGACGAAGCATGAACTGGCCCAGCGCATAATTGAGGTTGGGCGCTTTCGGGTAATCAGCGACCAGCCTTTCAAATTCATGCTGCGCGTCTGAAGCGTTCAGTTGCGCTGACTGGTGTTCCGCCAGTCCGGCGCGGCGAATCAGGTCGCGGTCGCGGTAATTCTGAGAAACCTGCGAAGGCAGCATCGGCAGGCGCAGACTGGCCAGCCCGTGCGCGATCAGCAGGTCTTCGTGATTGACGTTGTCATAGCTGAGCGCCCTGAATACATTCTGCGCCGTTTCAAAATCGCCCTTGAGCAGCAGCAGCACGCCTTCGTGATACCGCATCACGCGGTTCAGTTCCTGATTGTCGCGCAGTCCAAGCTGACGACCCTGCCGAATATGTTTCAGCGCATTGTCATAATCGCTGAGCCTGAATTCACACAGTCCAAGCATCACGAGCGGCGCTCCGGCATTTGGCTGCAACAGTGTCGCCTGGCGAAAAGCGCGGGCGGCTTCGGCATACTGATCGCGGTCATAAAGCAGCGTAGCCAGATACCACCAGCCTTCGACCCACTTCGGCTGCGCGGCAACGGCGCGGCGATAGAGTGAAATGGCCTCTTCGAGCTTTCCGGCTTCGCGCGCAAGGTCGGCGTCAGTTTTCAACTGCTCGAAATTCTGTGACGTGGCAGGCTTCGTGGCCGATCTGGTGCGGCGCTGCTGCGCTGCACTAGGCTCAGTCAGCAGGGCGGCCAGGCAGAGAATCAATACAGTGCGGGCGATCAATGAATCTTTCACTGCAACCTCTTTCACGATGAAGCTCAGAACGGATAGGGAGCGCCTTCTCTGGCAATCCGAATGCGGTGATCGGTGAACTTGAAATGCGCGCCGGGCAGATCAACTTTCGGCATATGACACGATGCGCAGTGCTTCGCATCAACCCGGCAGGCCGGAGCCGTGCGCTGTCCGGTGACGGGCGCAGCCGCTTTAGCCGATGACTGGTGACAGGCCAGGCATTTCGCATCGTAATATGCTTCGGTTTCGATGCCCGGCTCGTGCACGTTGTGACAGGCCGTGCAACTGATCCGGCGATCATCCGAATAGCATTTGCTGTTGAAGATGCGGTACGGCTGAAAGCGCACGTTGTTGAGGCCGTAAAGGCTGGGCTTGGACAGAATATCTTCGGCGCTGCGATGACAGGCGCCGCAGAATTCCTGGGCCATATCGTCAGCGTTCAGGCGGGCGGGGTTGAAAATCTTATCCTTGTTTGGGCGTCCGGCCTGGCTCGCGGCAACGTGTTCGCCGCCCGGCCCGTGACAGGATTCGCACCCGATGCCCGGCATCATTTTATCCAGATGCAGCTTCGTGCCGATCACCGCGCCGGTGGTGTGGCACGAGAAACATTGCAGCGTTTCATCCTTTGACATCGGCCTGCCGAGCGCCGCTACCAGCGAATCGGGTTCTGTGCGCGGCACGCCGAGCGTGAAATCAAGACCCTTGATGTCAATGTAAAAACTCAGGCGGCTTTCGTAAAAGTCACCTTTATATTCGAGCACGTAAGTCTGACCGGCCTTGCCCTGACCAAAGGCATAACGCACCGGAACCGTGATGGTGGCGCTGCCGTCGGTGACGGAATAAAGGCTCTGATTGCCGCTGCGCACGACTTCCCAGGTGTATTTGCCCAGCCGGAACTGAAGCTGCGGATTGGCAATCAGAATTTTGGCCGTAGCCGCCGGTTCCATCGCCAGCCCCATCGAACTCTGCAACTGAGAACTGAGGCGGCTCTTGTGACATTCGCTGCACGCCTGCGAGCCGACAAACTCAGTGCCCACCGGAACAAAGGTCGGACGCCAGAATTTGCGGCCCTGCGGCGCGGTCGCCTGATCCTGCGCGTGCGGGTCGGACGCGCCAGCCAGCAGCGCCAGCAGAAAGGCGGCCAGCACCAGCAGCGAGATGAACCTGTGTCGGACGTGCGATTTCATTTACGGTTTCGGAATCACGCGGTCGAAGGGATCGCGCAGCAGCGGGTTTTTATCAGCACTCGGCTGTTTTTTCTGCTGCTCGATGGTCAGTCGTTCGATGATGGCCTGTTCGCGCCGGGCATCATCCACGCGCTTGAGCTTGAAATAAAGCCGCGCCAGCAGCACGTGGGCCGGGCTGTAATCAGGCAGAATCCTCGTCACCTTTTCCAGCAACGCGGCGGCTTCCTCAGTTTTGCCCTGCGCCTGAAGAAGCTGCGCCAGTTGAAAGAGCGGGCCGGGATCATCAGGACGCAGTTCCAGCCCGCGCCTGAGCAGCGCCGATGCTTCATCCAGATGACCATCTTCGCGCAGCAGCCAGCCGAGTCGCGTGTTGGCGTTGAAATCACGCGGATTGATCTGCAACTCCTGGCGAAACTCCTCCATCGCCTTTTCGCGGTTGCCCGTCAGCAGGTAAACCAGGCCAAGCTGTGAATGCAGCGTGGGCAGATTCGGATTGAGCTGCACGGCCTGCCGGAGTTCCTCAAAGGCTGGCTGAAGCTGCTTCAGCGCCAGATTGAAAGTGCCGATGATGAGGTGCGATTCAGCCGAGTTGAGATTTTTGAAAACCTTGTCCACCAGCACCTGGCCTCTGACAATCTGTTCGTCCTGAATGTAAGCGTTGGCCAGCGCATAAGCGATGGACAGATTGCGGGGCTGCGCCTGGTAGAGCGGTTCAAGTTCGGCAATGGCTTCCTTCAGCCTGCCGGTCTGAAAGAGGCACAGACCGTGCAGCAGGTGCGCCTGCTGATTGTCGGGCATTGCCCTGATGACTCTGGCCAGTTCAGCCTCCGCCTGGCCGAACTGATCAATCTGGAAATAAGCGATGCCAAGATTGAGGCGAATGCCGTGTTCAGCCGGATCAATGGCGAGCGCGGCCTTGTAATTACTGATGGCCGCTTCGTACTGCCCCAGGCGGGCGTGAACGACGCCAAGGTTCGAGAGCGCATCAACGCGGCGCGGAATCAGCTTCAGCGCCGCTTCATAGGCTTCGCGCGCGCCCTGATAATCGCCGCGCTGCTGCAACTCGACGCCACGTTCGAAATGCGCCTCGGATTGCCGCACCGTGTCGCGGTCCTGCACGGGCGCAGGCGTCAGTAAAAAAATAAGGACAAGACTGACGAGCATAAATAATCGCAGAAATTTTCAGCGAGGTTGCTGACCACAGGCAGTGAAACGAACGGCAAAAGTATAGCATCGCCGTTCGGCAGGCTCCAGGCTGAAACCGGATGAGGCGCCCGGCCTGAGCCGCTTTCAGACGGTCTTTACCGGAGCCGCAGAAATCCCTGTGCAAATAAAATCTGGTGCGGGGAAGCTGAAGATTTCAACTCCCGCGCACCAGAAAAGTCAGATCGGTTGAATCGGGGCTAGAAGGTGAACTTCAGGGCCAGTTCGATCACGCGCTGACCGCGCTTGGTCGTAATCGTGCCGAAGTTCTTGAGCGTGTCATCCGTGAATTTGAAGCCTTTCGACGGATCGCACACACCCTGTCCGGTGCCGCCAATGCCATTGGCAAAGGTCTGGGTAAAGGTTTGTTTGGTTCCATCCGCAAGCACCAGCGTCTGATTGACCGGCGTTCTCACACAGGTGGTCTGGAGCGTCAGGTAAATGTCGCTGTTGCTGGCGTTCTGGTTGTCAATATTCTTCGCAAAAGCCTGGTTGAAGATATTGAAGAATCCGGCGCGGAACTGGAGGTTTTTGGTCTCCTTGAACTTGAAGTTCTTGAACAGGGAGATGTCCCAGTTGGAGCGCGACGGAGTGCGGAAGTAGAAGGGTGAAATGGTCGCGCCCGATGAACCAAACGCCGGAATGCTGATGGCGCTGATATCGAGTACCTTTTCACCGACATCCTTCCCGCCCAGATTCGGGTTCTTGCTGAAGAGCGGCGCAATTGACCCGGCGGCAAAACCTGCCGTCGAGAAGGCGTCAGACCCGAAAGCCGCGATGGACAGGCCAGCCACATCGCCGGAGAACCTCAGATTGACCGGCGTGCCGCTGGAGAAAGTCGTGATGCCTGACAACTGCCAGCCATTGAGCAGCCCGCGTGAAAGCAGATTGCTGAACGGCGACAGGTTCGGCAGGTTGTAGTTGTATGACAGGTTGAAGATGTGTGTGCGGTCGTAATCCAGCACACCGTAACCGCGCCCGCGCGTGTCGAGCGGATCAAGGTCATTGAATTCACCGCCCCTCGTTCCCAGCACCTTCGAGAAGGTGTAGGTGGCGAAGAATTGCAGGTTCTTGCCCGTCTGACGACTGAGTGTCATCTGCAATGAATGGTAATTCGATGTCCCGGTGTATTGCTGATAACGAACGCCGCTCAGATCCGGGAAGGGTCTGAACTTGTTGACGGCGCTGCCATCCAGCGACTGCCGAACCAGCGGACTGGTCAGATCCGCCGCGACTTTGGCTGTCTGAATCACGCAGTTGCCGCGCCGGGTCACATTGCCATTGGTGTCAACTGCGCCCGGATCGCAGTTCGGATTTTGCAGGAAGGTGATCGGGCTGCCCGGATCACCGGCCACGCCACCCTTCAGCAGCGCGCCAAGCGGAATCGCGTTGATGGGCAGGCGGGCTGCCAGATGCCGCCCGAACGTGCCGACATAACCGGTTTCCAGCACAGTCTGGAACGGCATGCGCGTGGCAACGCTGAGACTGGTGGTATAGGTTGTCGGGAACTGATTCGAGTTCGGATCAGGTGAAATGATCGTCGCTCCGCCATTGGCCAGTTTCAGCGGATTGACCGGCACCTTCGTCCCGTTGGGCAGCGTGACCATCCCCATATTACTGAGCGTCAGACCGCCAAGGTCATTGAAGGTATAGAGTGACCCGTCCGGTTTGAAAGCGCCTGGAATACTGGTGCCCGGCCCAAGCGTTGCTCCCACGTTTCCGTTGGGGGCTGAACGCAGTGTGGCGTCGTACTGGAAGTTGCCCTGCACGCGGTTGTAGAAAACGCCCGCGCCGCCGCGAATCACCAGCCGGTCATTCTGCGGGAAGACATTCCAGGCGAAGTTCAGACGCGGCCCCCATTCAACTGCCGGGGGATCAATCGCGCCTTTCTGGATTTCTCCGCGCGCGGCTGACAGCACACCATTCGGGCGGAACGGATCGCCATTGATGTAATAACCTGCGCCCTTCTTGTAGGCGCTGGGGCTGAAGAGAATGTCAAAGCCCTTGCGCTCCTTGTTAATGGTCATGTGTGAAGCGCGCAGACCATATTCCAGCGTGAAGTTGGAACGCACCTTCCACGAATCCTGCGCATAGAATTCGTAGTTGTAGAAACGGTAGTTGCCGACCGGCGGCTGCGTGCCGTGACCCACATCAGTGAGCTGACCGACGAGCAGATCGCCCCAGTCGTTGCCCGTCCCGTTGCCGTTCCAGTTATTGAAGCCGATCAGACCCTGCGAGTCAGGATCGCCCTGGAAGTTCTGCTTCTTGTTGCCCTGTTCGATCAGCGCGCCGAATTTCAGCGTGTGACTGCCGGCCACCTTGGCCAGATTGTCAGTGATTGAGAAGCTGTCGTTGTAAGCAAAGATCGGGTTGGTGCCCGGCGACCAGAGCTGGCCTTCAGCCCAACTGATCAGCGAGAGTGAAATGAAGGGGCTTTGCCTGCCGAACTGGGTGTTGTCAAACGGCAGCCGCCAGAGGTTGTCCACGCCGAGCGTCGAAAGTTTGACCTTGTTCGGATCCTGATACTGATTGTCCAGTTTCAGCTTGCTGCCGCTGAAGACAAATTCATTGGTCATCGTCGGGCTGATGACTTTTGTCAGGCCGACCGCCACTGAACGGCCCAGGTCAAGCTGTTCGTTGGCCGACGGCAGTTCGTAGGTCGAAGGCCCCCACCAGATGCCGTAAGGATTGACTTCGCCCTGTGTCTCGCGGGTGATGCGAACATAGAGGTTGGTCTTGTCGCTGAACTTGTAATCGAAGCGCATCTTCAGATCCTTGCGATGCTGAGTCTGCGTCGTGTTGGAGATGTAGTTGTGCGCGCCGGTCGGATCGTTGAAGTTCGGCAGCGGATAGAGATTGATCAGCGTCCGGCCCAGCGGGTTGATGTAAGGCGCCAGATTGTTGTTGATGATGTTGTTTCCGGCATTGGGGAAACCAGCCGGAACCTTGAGCTGCACGTATTCATTGGTCGGCTTCAGCCCGGCATCAAGCACGCCGCAGACGGTCTGTGTCGAGAGGACACCTTTGCAGACCGTGTCACCAGCCTTTGCGCCAGCCGGAATGGTATAGGGAACAACCCTGGCGAAATTGACCACGTCCGCATAATTGCCGGTGCGCTGACCGGCGGTCGGAACACTCGAAATTCGCGGCGGCGCGCCAAAGGTCTGGCGCTGGATTTCAAAGCCGACGAAGAAGAAAAGTTTGTCGCGGCCTTCATTGAAACCGCCGAGCGGGCCGAACACCTTCTTCGGCAGCGTCACCGGGCCGCCGATGGTGCCGCCCGGATAGTAAAACTGACCGACCGGTTTCTGCCCGGCCAGCGAATTGGGATCACCAGCCTTGATGTAGTTGCGGAACCGGTCATTGGCAGCGAGGGCTTCATGGCGGACATAAGTGTAGGCCGAACCATGAAAATCGCGGCTGCCTGATTTGGTGGTGCCGCTGATCTGCACGCCGCTGTTGCCGTGTTCGGCGGCGAAGTTGCTGGTCTGCACCGTCACTTCCTGAACCATGTCGTTGTTCAGGCTGACGATGCTGCCGCAGTTGCAGCCGATGTCAATGACGCGCGAACCATCCACGCTGACGTTGTTGTTCTGCCCGCGCTGACCGTTGACGGCGTAAGCTGACGCATCGCCGAATCCGGAAACCTGGTAAGTTGAAGCGTCCGGCGCGACCACGCCGGGCAGAATGCGCAGCAGTTCAAGGCTGTTGCGGCTGATGATCGAAAGGTTTTCGATCTGTGCCGCCTTGATGGTATTGGAACGCTCGCCGGTTTCAGTTTTGATTTCTTCAGCCGCTGTGGCCGTGACCGTCACGCTTTCACTCGCGGCGCCGACTTCCATCGTGATGTCCAGGCCTTTGGTTTCACTTGGGCTGAGCACCAGTTCGGTCTGGACATACTTCTTGAATCCGGCTGATTCAACCGTCAGTGTGTAAGTGCCCGGATCAAGCGCCGCGAAAGTGTAAATACCATCGTTGCTCGTCACCGTCCTGCGCTCCGTGTTGGTGCGGAGCAGGGTGACTGTGACGGTCGCTTTCGGGACAACTGCGCCGGACGGATCCTTGACCACGCCACGAATCGTGGCGCTGCCGATGGTCTGAGCTGATGTCACCGTGCCGACAGTCAGCAGTAACAGCAGCAGTAACCCCAGGCTCGCCACCGCAGCAATCGCTCCGGGTCGGTGACGGTGGCCGGGTGAATGACCGCTGCAGCCATTAATAACGGGCAGGTTCAACATACCAATCCCCTCCAGATATTTTGAATTTCCGGTCAGTACTTCCCCGGCTTCAGAGTTGATTCTGACTTCAGTCTCCGGGTGGTTACTGAAGACAGAGTCCGAATTGATCGAAAATGAATGACCCGGAACCTGACACGGCTCCGAAGTCAGTGACTGAAAAAGCCAGTGGATTGCAAACTCAGACAATCCGAAACTGAAAGGCTAAAGTGATGTCCGAATGAATTAAATACCCAGCAAAGTTTGGTGAGCTTATCTGCATCAGTTATAATTGGCTCCGCCAACTGATGTCTGGCAACTTAAGGTGAAAGATTTGTGCAGTCAATCACCTTACCGATAGCTAACCGTTAAGTCCGTCTTCCTAACGTCAATTAAGTAACTGTTTCTCAGAGGCTTCCCGGTTCAGGGGCTGATTGCTTGTGCAGGCATCAGTGTCCTGTCTGATGAGTGTTGCCGGTGTGCTGAAAGACGGTTATGTGAATGACCAAGACCTGAATTGTTATGGTTGCCCGTATTAATCGCTTCAGGCAGGAACCCCAGGCACCTGTGTCAGCGGAAGAGATGCATCAGGTGCTGGAACGCATCCTCCGAAGTCGGCATTTTGTGCATGCTCCGAAGAAGCAGAAGTTCATTCAGTTGATTTGTGACTTTTATCTCAATGGCCGGGCTGGTGAACTCAATGAATACCTGATCGGGCGTGAAGTCTTCGAGCGGGATGATCGTTATAACCCGGCGGCTGATCCGATTGTGCGGGTGGGCGCTCACGATGTCAGAAAGAAACTCGAACTCTATTACCAGAATGAAGGCGCTCAGGATGCCATTCGCCTGATTATTCCGGTAGGCAGTTATGAACCGACCTTTGTCCGTACCTGTGTCCACGAAAATCCTGAGGCCATCGAGGTCGTTCCGGGTGGGGAGAATCATGAAGTTCTGTCGCCTGACCCGGTCAGCCCGGCGACTGAGCAGAGCGGTTCAGACCCGGTTAGTGAGCGCAGGTGGCTGTGGCTGGCCCTGGCAGGATCTGCCGTGCTGCTGCTGTCGGTCATCATTCTGGCTGTCAATAATCGCAGCCTCAGGCAGCAGCTTGACCAGTCGGCAGCCAGGCTGGCCGCCGAACGCAGTCAGTATGGCGCGGTCTGGGAACCATTCCTGAAAAACAACACGCCGACCATGCTGATTCTCAGCAATCCGACCGTGCATCGCCCGGTCAATGGCGCTGATCCTGAAGTACTGACGAAAAAGGGAATCAGGCTGTCGCCCGAACAGGCCGGTGTGCTGACCAGCGCCGCCGGAAACAGGCTGCCTTTCAGGGCCGATCAGCCGGTGCAACTGATTCCCGCCTTCGATATGTACACGGGCATTGGCGAAGCGATTGGCATTTATCGCCTGTCGGGGCTGCTGCATCAGGCGGGTGAAAGAACGATTCTCAGGCAGAGCCGCAGCATCGGCCCCGATGATCTGAAAAGTTATGACGTGATTCTGCTCGGCAGCGTCTATGCCAATCAGTGGTCGAAGCCCCTCTCAGTCAGAGAGAATTTCGTTTACACCAGCCGCACGACGATTGAAAACCTCAATCCGCTGCCTGGCGAGGAGCGCGAATACCGGGCGGTCTTTAATCAGACCACCGGCAGTCTGCTGGAAGATTATGCGCTGATTACCGTGACGCCGGGTTTTTCAGGCGATACGACGGTGATGGTGCTGGCCGGGATTTACAGCGAAGGCACTGAGGCAGCGGCTGAATTCGTGACGGCGACCGAACACCTGAATGAACTCAATCAGCGTCTGCGTCAGACCGGAGAACACTCCGGCACTCCGCGCTATTACCAGGCGCTGCTGAAAGTCAGAGTCGAAAACTCATTTCCCACCAAAGCCTCGCTGCTGACCGTGCGAGAACTCAAAGCCAACGGACAATAAAACTCAGCACGGCGGTTCGACAGCACGCGCTGGTGTCAGCGCATGATTATTGTCAGACCGTTCGGCCTGCATTGCTGCCGGAGAGATCAGGAATTACAATCAACAGGCCTGATCAGAAAGCCATCAAACGCATCGCTTCCCCGCAGTCACGCTGGTGCTTTGATGAACAACCCGAATCGTTCCGCCCACAACCGCACGAAGATCACTTATGCACTCGCTGCCGAAACTTTTTCGCGTCCGTCAGAACTTTGAGACCGCTCGCCCTGGAAACATCCCGGAGATGGTGGCGCAGACGCTTGAGCGACTGCGGCCCCGCCTCAAACCCGGCGACACAGTGGCCGTTGGCGCAGGCAGTCGCGGCATTTCAAATATTGCGGACATCATCAGAGCCGTCTGTGACACGCTCAGGTCGTTCGGCGCTGCGCCGTTCATTATTCCCGCCATGGGCAGTCACGGAGGCGCGACCGCCGAAGGGCAGTGCCATATTCTGGCCGAATACGGCATCACCGAAGAAACCATGGGCGTGCCGGTCAAAGCTTCGATGGAAGTGATTGAACTCGGTCAGACGCCGGGTGGCGTGCGCGTCTTTCTGGATCGTCACGCTGCCGAAGCTGATTTCATGCTGCCCGTTAATCGCGTCAAGCCGCACACCGATTTCAAGGGTGAAAATGAAAGCGGCCTCGTCAAGATGACGGCGGTCGGGTTTGGCAAACTCGCGGGCGCTGAAGAGTATCATCGCCAGGCTTTTCACCTGGGCTACCCGCGTGTCTTTCAGGAAGTCGCGCAGGTCATGCTCAGCGCCGGGCGGCTGCTCGGCGGCGTCGGAATTCTGGAAAACGCGCTGCACGAAACCGCCAGGATAGAAGCCGTTGCCGCAGACAATTTTATTGCTGAAGATCAGCAACTGCTCAGAGAAGCCAAAGCCATGATGCCGCGCATTCCGTGCGATGATATTGACCTGCTGATTGTGGATGAGATCGGCAAGAACATCAGCGGCGCGGGGCTTGATACCAACATCATCGGGCGCAGTTGCCAGGGTTACATCACCGGTGTGCCGACGCACGACAATACGCCGCGCATCCTGCGCCTGCTGGTCTGTGACCTGACGCCTGAAAGCAACGGCAATGCAGTCGGCATCGGCATGGCCGATTTCACGACGGCGCGGTTTATGGAGAAACTCGACCTGAACGCCACCGTCATCAACGTGCTGACGGCGCTGACGCCATTCAATGCCAAGCTGCCGATCTGGTTTCGCAATGACCGCGAAGCGATTGAAAAAGGATTGCGCAGCGCAGGCGTCGCAGACCTGACCCGGGGCCGGGTCGTGCGCATTAAGAATACTCTGGCGCTGGCCGAAATTGAGATGTCAGAAAGTTACCTGGATGAGGTAAAATCACGAAGCGATCTGACCATCATCAGTAACGCAGTTGAATTGTCATTTGACGCACAGGACAACCTCAAACCGTTTGCGGCTGTCTGAATCAAAGGCTATGGCTGAGCCGCGCAAAAGAAGCAATGGAGTTGAACCGCGCTGGCGCTGGTTTGTCGTGATGGTGTTGCTGCTGCCCTGGGCGATTCCGATTGGCGGCATCTGGATGCGCCAGAACGGATGGCCCTGGATCAGCGCGCAACTGATCGCCGTGCTCTTTATGTGTTACTGGCTGATGGCGCTGGCTGTGTCGGCGCTCATCATCAGGGCGCGCATCAGGTCACGTCTGGCCCAGGCTGGTTCGCCGCTCGTTGACCTGCAACTTTCCGGCGAATTGCGCGACAAACTGGCCGCCTTTGCCGCTGCTCGCCAGCAGCCGCTCGCCGTGACTGCCTTTGATCTGCTGGATCGTGAACTGCCGCGACCTGAACGCGACAAGGATGCTGATGAACTTGAGCGCGTGCGCCGCGAAAACGCGCAGCTCGATCAGATTCAGACTGAAGCCGACAGCCACGAGGGTTTGTCAGTCGCCGTCACGGTCGGCATTCTGCGCCGCCTGCTGATGCTCAACGGCGCAGACGAAGACAACCGCCATCTCTGGCGCACCTTTGCCAGTGAAACCGCCGCGCGCATCATCGGCGATGCGCTTGATCACCTTGACCCGCGCGACTTTCTCAATCGTGATGCGCTCGCCGAATAATCGCTTCAGAAAATATTGAATGAAAATTCAATATTCATCCGCACTGAAACCGGCTGACCGTTTTTCGTCGCAGGTCTGAACCGCATTTTGTGTATCGCCTTGATGGCTTCCTCAGTCAGCCCGTCCGGCAGTTGCCGCACTACCCTGATGTCAGAAATCTGACCATCTGCGCCGAACAGCGCACTCAGCACAACTGTTCCCATGACTCTGTTCAGACGCGCGAGTTCGGTGTACTGCGCTTTTTCGCGGTAAGTAATCACCACGCGCGAGGTGTAAGGCGGCTCACTGCCGCCACCAGCGCCACCCGGAGCGCAGCAGCCGATTGAATTGTATCCACCGCCGATATTGCCGTTTCTGCCTTTGAGCGCGCCGCCGCCGTCGCCATCACCAATGCCGGGGCCGTTGCCATTGCCCATCGCGCCGCCTTTGCCCGGCCCGTTTGAACTGGTGTCGCGTTCGCCGGTCGGGTCGCCCGTGCGGCCTTTCATTCGGCTGACTGCTTCAGGATCGCCTTCGATGGTTGGAAGGACGGGCAGGCTCGGCACAAAGTTCGGCTGATTGAGATTTGCCAGCACAATCGGCGGATGATTGACCATCGGCGGCAGCACACCGATTTGAGCGAGCTTCGGCTGCTGCTGACCGCTGCCGCCGCCACCGTGCGGATCGCGTCTGACGGGGCTGCTGCCACCGGCGGCAACGCCCGCTGCCTGCGCTCTGCCGGTTGCGGCTTTCACTGTTTTTACCGGAGCGAGACTGGTGATTTCACAATCTTCGCAGGGGGCCTGAAGCGCAGGCGTTTTAGCAACTGAAGCTTCCGGCACAGGTGCGCGCAGTCCGAGCAGCGTGAGAAACACAAAGACTACCGCATAAGCCGCAACAGCCAGCGCCACGCCTGACTGCAACAGATCGAGCCGCTGTCGCGTGATGCCGTCGCCCCTGATCAAAGCCTGAAGAAAGTCTGCCGGATCATTGCTGAAAGCAGAACCGGCCTGCCTGATTTCGCGCCAGAGCCGCGCAGGTAGCGGCGCATCAGCAAACAGCAGCGAAAAGGATTCACTGCCAGAATCTGAACATCCTGAATTCATAGTCATTCTCCCTTGCAAAGCTGCGTGGATGGTTTGAGGAGTAAGTCAGTGATGGCTGACAAGGCGAGAACGCCCGAAGTCAGGCGAGCTTGCAATGAAATTTTCAATGGACAGGATTAACAGGACAGGCAGGATGAAATGAATCGCGTACCAGATCGAATTTCAGATCAGTGTCCGGAAGCCGCAGGTGTTGCGCGATTTGCCAGAATCGCGCTGACCTCGCAATCGCACTGCTGTGCAAGCCGCGCGATTCTGGCAAATCGCGCAACACTTCCCGGACACGCACTTGAAAAGTGAGCTGATACTCTTTCTTCTCTGTGCCTCTGCGCCTCTGCGTGAAACTTATTCTCACGCAGAGGCGCAGAGCGGAAGAGAGAAGAAACAGCAGGTCAGGCCTGCGGTTGTCCGGCTTCGGGCTTTTCGGGCTTGAGCAGGTATGCGGCGAGGACAATGGCGGTGGCGGCTGAGACGCCGAAGCGATAACCCGGATGAATGTGCGCGGGCGAAATGAAGGCTTCGATGCATCCGGCAATGATGAGCATCGGAATGGAACCTGCCAGCAGCTTGATGGCGAGGTTGCCTTTTTCAAGCAATGCTTCGCGGCGCGTGCGTTCGCCGGGCGCAATCATCGCCAGTCCGATCATCAGCCCCGCGCCTCCGGCCACAAAGATCGCCGTGAATTCAAGCACGCCGTGACCTGCGACGAATGACCACAGCAGCAGCTTCATTTTGTATTTGACCACCAGCGCGTTGACCGCGCCGAACTGCAGCGCCGATGGCAGCAGCGCATAAATCGTCCCGACCACCGGAATCGCGCTCAGCGCAAAGGTTCTGAAACCGACGCCGATGTTGTTGGTCATAATCTGCGCCGCGCCAACCGGAGCAATCTTGTTGAGAATGTCAGTCCAGATGCGCTGCTGCTTGATCATCTGCACCGTACCGCGATCCAGATAAGCGAAATCGGCAAAGTCATCATCGCGCCACGTCGCCACAAACGAAAAAACGGAGATGGCCACAAAGACCAGAAACACAGCCAGCGTGTAACGAAATGTCTTTCTGAAGATCGCCGGATATTCATAGCGAAAGAAATCAGCGATGCTGCGTAAACCGCCCGCCGCCGTGCGATAGATTTCACCGTGCGCGCGAATGACCAGGCTGTTGAGATAATTCACCAGTCGCTGATCGCGTGATTCAACCCGCGCAATCGCCAGATCAGACGCGGCGCGGCGATAGAGGCGACCCAGTTCGCGCACTTCATCGCGGTTGAGCCGTTGCAGCCCGCTGCGCCCGCGAATGCGCCCGACCAGTTCTTCCAGCCGCTTCCACGCCAGCTTGCGTTTTTCGATGAATGTCTCAGCCATAAGGACAGTGGTTGGTGGTTAGTGGTTAGTAGTCAGTAAAATCCCGAATCCTGTTCTGAAATCTGCAATCTCAAATCTGAAATTTCAGAACGCCTGATAAACCAGATGCCGCAACCCGACGATCATTCCCTTCAGCATCCAGTCAGGCAGCGACATGGCGGTGATGGCGCTCAGCAGTCCGTGCGACAGCGCCAGCGCCCACAGATTCGGCGCGCGCGAATAAACCCACGTCCACAGCAGCGCCGAAACAAATGTCAGCGCCATCAGCGTTACGTTCGGCGCATGCACCAGCGCAAACAACAGCGCCGTCACCAGAATTGCCAGGCGCGGTGACAACCTGGTTTCAGTGGCGCTTTCATTTATCAGCGCCGACCGCAGCCGCCTGAAGATAAAAGCCTGAAGCACGTACTGCTGAATCAGTCCCCACGCCGCGCGCCCCGCAAAACTCGCCCAGAAATGTGTCGTGAAATGCAGCGAACCAAGCGCCCGCCCGATCAGCAGCACCATCGCCGCCGCCGCGATCATCGGAATAATCAGCAGCCGCCACGCCTGAAAAAAATGCGACGCGCCAAAACCGAGGCTGCGGAATGTTTCGCCGCGCAGCCGGTGCGAATTGATCATCAGCAGCAGCGCGAGCATTCCGGGCAGCGATTCCAGCCACCAGTTGCCCAGGCGCAGCGGCACAATCACCCACGCCGTAATCAGCACGGTGAAGACCACTGAAGCAACTTCCATCAGCGTCACCACACGCAGCGAAAGCAGCGCAGGCGCAGGGCCGGTCGCAGCATCGGGTTCGTCAGTTGGTTGCGGTATTTTGAAGACGCGCATTCAGATTACCAGCAGCGGGGCAAAGATCAGCAGCCTGTCGGGTACTGAGTGAACATTCACCGCAAAAGGCACAGGGCGCGCAAAGCGAGCAGCACAGACCGAATAAGGCTTCATCCTTTGTTTGTGCCTGCGGCGCTTTTTTGTGGTGCACCAGTAATTCATTTCAGATGCCGGTCGAACCATTCAATCGTGCGCTTCAGGCTGTCCACGCGATGAATCGGCTCGCGCAAACCGTGACCTTCGCGCGGATAGCGAACCAGCATCGCTTCGACGCCGCGCATCCTGAGCGCAGTATACATCTCTTCGGCCTGCGTGATGTGCACGTCGTGGTCGTTTTCGCCGTGAATCAGCAGCAGCGGGGTCTTCGCTTTTTTGATGTGTCTGAGCGGCGAACGTTCCCACAGCAGTTCGTAGTTGTCCCACGGATAACCATTGAATTCAGCGTGAATCAGATCCTGATAAAGCGAAGTCGAATAGAAGCTGATCAGATTCGACAAACTCGCCGAAGCGACAGCCGCTTTGAAGCGATCCGTCTGCGTCACAATCCAGTTGGTCATATAGCCGCCGTAGCTGCCGCCCATCACGCCCAGCCGGTCTTTGTCGAGAAACGGAAAACGCGCGAGCGCTTCATCCACGCCGCGCATCAGATCGCGGTAATCACCGCCGCCCCAGTCACCCACGCAGCCATCAGCAAACTTCTGCCCATAACCTGACGAACCGCGCGGATTGATAAGCAGCACTGCATAACCCCGCGCCGCGAGCGCCTGCACCGTCGGATTGAAACTGTAACCGTGCATCCCGTGCGGGCCGCCGTGAATGTTGAGAATGACCGGATACTTTTTCTTTTCGTCAAGGTTGACTGGTGGAACGAGCCAGCCCTGAACTTCAAAGCCATCGTTGCTGAATCTGAACTCGCGCATCGGTGAAAAGGCCACCCTGCCCGGCAGTTCATTATTGGCCCTGCTGATGACTGTAAATGTGCTGATGCTTTTGTCTTTTTCCCGGCGCGTGCCGATTACGCAGACTTCCGCAGGGCGCGTATCCTGCGCCACAAGATAAACAGACTGATTACCGTTTCGCGGCAGCGAATAGCCGACAATCTGCTCGCCAGGCGCTGAATCCATAAAACGAGACACATTATTCGGACTTCCCGTGACTGCGCCGGGCAGCAGCGTCGTTTTGCCTTTATCCGAAATGGCAAACACCGGAAGGGCGCCAGTCCATTCAATTCGGCTGACGCGACGATCAAAAACGCTGCTCAAATCTTTGGGCTGTCCTCCCTGGACAGAAATTGAATATGCCTGTGTATCTTCAGCCACGCTGTCAATCGTGGTGACTTCGCGTTTTGTGGCGAGGTATGCGATCTGACTGCCATCGGGTGAAAAGACGGGCTGCCATTCGCAGCCTTTTGTTTTCGTCAACTGGCGCACGTTGCCGTTCGTCACGTTCACGACAAATAAATCAGTGTTGTTGACTTTGTCCGGATCGGGTTCGTGATTGGAGACGAAGACGATTTCATCGCCCTTTGGCGACCAGTTGATGGAATGCTCGTAATACTTCCCGTCGGTCAGTTGCACGATCTGTTTTGTCGTCAGATCAGCGATGAAGATGTGCGATTGCAGGTTGTCGGAAAACGCCGTGCGCGATTTGTATTGCAGGCGCGTGATGACACGCGGATCGTCGGATGCGGTCTTGTCGGATTCAACTGTCGACGCGGTTTGCGGCGCAGGCGCAGCAGTCACTGGAGCGGTGTTTGATGGCGAACCCGGCAAACGACCCTGAGCGCGCAGAATCATATCGCGGACTTCGGGCGGCAACTGATTGATCTCATCAACGGTGAGCGGGCGGCGCAGGCGTTCGGGGATTCCGGCTATGGCTGAATCGGTGGCCGCCAGCTTTGCCGCCACGGTGACGCTTTCGGGCGAAGTGAGAAACGCGATGCGCCTGCTGTCGGGCGACCAGGTGAAACTTTCACCGGCTTTGGTCAGAAAGAAATTCGTGCGGGCAATGTGCGCGACAAGCTGCGGCGCGCTGCCATCGGCATTGACAATCCACAGGCCCTGCTGTTTGTCGCGGTCAGAAAAGTAAGCAATCAGTTTGCCGTCAGGCGACCAGCGCGCCACTGATTCACTGGCTTCGTCGCTGGTCAGGCGTTTCGGTTCGCCGCCCGCTGTCGGCACAATCCACAAATGAGAAATGGTGCGCCGGTGATCGGGGCTGACTTCGCTGACGGTGTAAACAACGCGCGAACCGTCAGGCGAAATCTGCGCGTCAGAAACATCTCTGAGCGCGTAAATGTCTTCAGGTTGAAAGCCGCGCAGCGTTTGCGCCGTCGCCGCGCTGAAGCAGAGCAGCAGAGACAGAATCAAAAATGAAAATCCGGAACCGACTGAGGATTTCGTCATAACTTTCTCCGGGGTCAGGCTCGTTCGAGTACGACAAAGGCGATGGCTGATTCTGCCGTGTGTGATAATGAAACGTGGGCGCGGGTTACGCCAAGCTGCCTGGTTAATTCGGCGGCGCGACCGTGAAATTCAAGCTGTGGCGCGCCTTCGGTTGATGATATGATTTCGACGTCGTGCCAGTCGAGCGCCGTGACGGGTGTGGCTGCGCCGATGGCTTTGCGGGCTGCCTCTTTAGCTGCAAAGCGCGTGGCATAACGCTGAAAATTGCGGCCACTCTGTTCGCAATAAGCAGCTTCCTGCGGCCAGTAAATTCTGTTGATAAAACGCGCGCCGTGCCGCGAGATGGCCTTTTCAAGGCGCGCAACTTCGAGGATGTCCACACCGATTCCGACAATCATTGCGATGAATCACTTTTCCTTCCGCCAGCACGAGGGGCTGACTTATGTGGTCTGCGAGCCGCTGGAGCGGGCGGGATTCACAAATGCCTTCAGCACGCGCCTCGGCGGCGTCAGCCCGCTGCCCGAAAATGCGCTGAGCCTGGGCAACTTTACCAGAGTCACGCAGGGCGATCAGCGCGAACTGGTGCTTGAGAACCGGCGGCGCTTTCTGACGGCCATCGGCGCGCCGGAATGGCCGCTGGTGACTGCGCGGCAGATTCATTCGGCTGATGTGCGCGCGGTCGTCAGTCGCACTGATGCGCTGCGCGAAGCTGAAACCGGTGACGCGCTGGTGACCCGGGTTCCGCAGATTCTGCTGGCTGTTCAGACGGCTGACTGTCTGCCGGTGCTGATCGTGGATGAAAGAACAAAAGCCTGCGCTGCCGTTCACGCGGGCTGGCGCGGCACGCTCGCGGGCATCGTCGCACGAACGATTGAACGGATGCAACGCGAGTACGATTCGCGCCCCGGCGACCTGCACGCCGCGCTTGGCCCGGCCATCAGCGTCAGGCATTTTGAAGTCGGGCCGGAAGTTCTCGCCGCCTTTCGCCAGGCGTTCAGTTACGCGGATGAACTGATTGAAGGCGAGCAGCCGAACGGCAAGGGCCGCCTCAATCTCAATCAGGCCAGTCTTCGCCAGTTGACCGGATGCGGCGTGCCGTCCGGTCAGATTTATGACAGCGGTCTTTGCACTGTTGAGCGCAACGATCTTTTCTTCAGCTATCGCTATGAACGCGGCCACGAACAGCACATCGGACGCCTGATGGGAGTGGTTGGCTGCACTCAGGCGAACTGATTGCCGGATGACACGAATAAAAAACATGAAACTCATTACCTTACTCAGCCTGTCACTTGCTGCCATCATTCTTTCATCAGCTTTCGCGCGGCCTGCCGTCGCGCAGGAAGAGACGGCGCGGCCAAAGATGCAGCGCAAATCCGAAGCTGAAAAGAAAGAGATCAAACGCCGCGCTGAAGCCGCCGCCAAAGAAGAGCAGAGCGATGAGCCGCAAAAGGACGCGCCGCAAAAGAATGAAAAGGCTGAGAAGCCTGCGGCACAGGATTCTGACGCCGACCTGCGCAAGGCCATTCAGAGTTCGGGCGGCAGCGAGCAACTGCTGGTTGAAAATCTGGAAGCGTATCTGAAGAAATATCCGAACAGCGAACATCGCGCCGAACTTGAACGCGAGCTTTATAAAATGAGCAGCCGCCTGCGCGACCGCAACCGGATGATTACTTACGCCACGAAGATGGTCGAAGCCGAGGTCAACGATGTGGACACGCTGACCTCGCTGATTACGATGCTGCGCGAACGTCGCGCGGAAGGCGATCTGGCCAGGGCGCTCGGTTATGCCAATCAGTTGGTTGAGGAATTCGAGAACCTGTTTACAGGCGGCAAGCCCGCTCGCATCAGCGCCGCGCAGTGGGAAGACCGCAAGGCACGCGGGCTGGCTTCGGTTTATCTGATTCGCGGCAGGGTGCAGGCCGATCTCGGCAATGCTGACAAAGCGGCGGCTGATCTGGTGAAAAGTTACAAACTGTCGCGCTTTTCAGAAGCCGCAATGGTGCTGGCTGAAATGGCCGAAAAGCGCAAGGCCACTGACGAAGCGATTGATTATTACGTGCAGGCCTTCGTGCTTTCGATGGAAGAAAAGGACGGAGCCGAACGCGATGAAATCCGCCGTCGCCTGGGCAGACTTTACGCGGCGCGCAAAGGTTCTGAAGCCGGGCTTGGCGATCTGATTCTGAAAGCTTATGACGCGCAGTTGAAGGAACAGCAGGAACGGCTCGCCAGAATCGAAACGCCGAACATCAACGAAGGCGCCACCGATCCGTTTCAGTTCAGGCTGACGAAACTGGACGGCACAAAAATCAGCCTGGGTGATTACAAGGGCAAGGTCATCGTGCTGAATTTCTGGGCGACGTGGTGCGGCCCGTGTCGCATTGAAATGCCGCTGCTTGAAAAGACGATGCAGAAATACAGCGCAGACAAGGATGTGGTCTTTCTCGCGCTCAGCACCGACGAAGACCGCGCGCTGGTTGAGCCTTATCTGAAGCAGCAGAAATACAAACTGCCGGTGGCTTATGCCGATTACCTGAACGATCATTTCGGCGTTGATTCGATTCCGACAACGATCATCTTTGATCGTCAGGGCCGCGTCTCATACCGGCAGGCCGGCATTGCCCGCGAAGAGGATTTCGTGGCGATGCTGAGCGAAAAGATTGAAGCCGCGAAAGGAAAATAGTTACTTCCACGAAGACACACGAAGGGGCACGAAGAATGACCGGATTTCTTCGTGCCCCTTCGTGTGTCTTCGTGGAAGCTGAAGCTGTTATTCAGGAACGATGCTGCGATAGCGTCCCTGATCGTCATAGAGCTTCTGATACTGACGCATATTGCGATAGACGCCCTGAACGTAGAGGCGGGTTTCTGAAATCGGAATGCTTTCGACCCAGTCCTCAATTGTTTCTGAAGGCAGTTCGCGCATCCAGCGCCCGACGCGCGTCGGGCCGCCGTTATAGCTGGCGGCGACGTATTCAAAACGCCCGAACTGTCTGATCAGTTGTTCCAGATAGGCCGTGCCAAGCTGGATGTTGAGCACCGGATTGAACAGATCGCCATTGCTGACCGCGCCGTTGCCGACGCCATACTGCCGCGCCACGAGCCTGCCAGTTGAAGGCAGCAGTTGCATCAGGCCGAGTGCGTTGGCGCGACTGCGCGCCTGCGGGTTGAAGATTGATTCCTGGCGAATCAGTCCCGCGACCTGATACGGATCAAGGTTGTGTCGCTTCGCTTCCTGTTTGATCGTGTCCCACCAGCCAAGCGGATAGAAAATATCCCACACTTCACGCGTCATCTCCTGCGGCAATGCCTGCGCGTAATCGGGGTAAGCCCGCTTCAGCGCATTGATGGCTGCGGCGTTTTCGTTGCGGGCGCGAAAGATTTGCGCGATACGCAGATTCACTTTCGGTGAAGTCGGATATTCAGCGCGGGCGGCTTCAGCTTCATTGAGCGCCAGCGTGTAGAGCGCAATCAGGCTGAGTTGTTCAGCTTTCGTCAGTCGTTCCTGATCATCAGGCTGCAGGTTTTCAACGACCGGGCGATTGATCTGCAACTTGGCAACGGCGCGATCCAGCGTGATGTCGCTGCCTGCGGGAATCGGTTTGACGCCTGCGCTTTCAATCTGCGCGATGTATTTTTCTGAGATGTAACCGTACCAGCCTGCGCCGTAACGCAGCATCAGCGCCTTGTAAAGTGTCAGCGCCCGGGCCTTGTCACCGGCGCGTTCAAGATCGCGCGCGCCCCAGAAAGCGGCCTTGCCGCGATTGTCGGTCACATCGCCGTAAGCCGCGACGTGTTCAAGCAGCAGCTTTCCAGCGGCAGGCCAGTTCTTTGCCTGATGCTCGCGCCACGCCAGATAAAACTGCGCTTCATCAGCATTACTGTCACGCGGGAACTGCCGCACCATCTGATCATAAAAAGCCGCCGCCTGCGCCGACTGATTGCGCTTGTCATAAAAGCTGCCGATTTCATACAGCAGATCGCCTGTGCGTTCATTGTCCGGCGCGGTGCGGCGCAGATCAGCGAGCGCCTGCAACATCGCGGCTTCCTGACCGAGCGCGCGATAGCACAGGCCGCGATAATAATTCGCTTCAGACATTTCCTGCGGCGTGCGGGCGCGCACCTGGCTGAGCGAGTTGAGCGCCTGCTGATAAGTCTTCGCCTTGTAGTAACTGATCGCGGCGCGCATCTGAACTTCGGTGGTCGCGGCGGCAGGAAAGAGGCGGGCCAGTTGATCGTAAGCCTGCGCGGCCAGCACGTGCAGCCCGGCTTCGTAAAGCTTGTCGGCGCGATTGCGCTGCATGGCCGCATCGGCAGGCGCAGTCGAAGCGCCGAGCGCCATCAGCCTGGCGCCCACATTTTCAGCTTCGGGCGATTGCGGAGCCTCAAACCAGATTCGGCGCAGCGTCGCAATCACTTCATCAGTGCGGCCCAGTTTTTCAAGCACATCGGCTTTGAGCCTGAGCGCAGTGCCGTCCTTCTCGTCTTCGGTGAGCGGCGTCAGATCCTTGAGCGCAACATCGTAAGCATTACGCAGCACTGCCGACCCGGCGGCCTGCAATCTCGCCGAACGCGCAAACAGCGAAGTCGGATAGCCCTGCGCCAACTGGCGGTAGACCCGTTCGGCCTCGTCACTGCGCCCGGCTTCCTTCAATGCCTGGCCGCGATAATAAAGCGCGTAATCGCCAAGATCGCTGTAGCGACCGGTGGTTTCATCACTCAGCAGCGAGGCGGCAGTGCTGTAATCCTTCGCCTGCAACCGCAGGTATCCGCGCAGCAGTCGCGCCAGCGCGGCTTCCTGCGTGCGGGGAAAGGACTGTTCGATTTTCTGTAGTTCCGCTTCAGAACCGGAAATCACAGCGGCCCGCAACTGCACGCGCGATTGTGACGGCGCGGCTTTACCGGCTGAGGCTGATGAAGATGTGAACGCCAGCGGACTCAGCAGCAATACGACACACGAAACTCTGAACAGGAGACGATGCGAGGAGGTTGAAAAAAATTTCATCGGTGTGGCTCCCTGGAGCTGTTGGTTTGTAATCAGGGGCAAAGAAGCGGGCGAACAAGGGAGCAGACCGTTCACCCGGACTATTGACGAGCGCCGGGCAGGATAAGTTGCCCGGCGCTTTTCTTTATCTGCTTAACTGACCGGCACGGTCGGGCCAGGACAGCCGTGACCGAGTTTGCCGGAATCGCCTTCGGCCAGCGTGTGGACGAGTTCGTCGTAAAAGTAATCGTACCGCGATGCGACCGAAGGCGGCACGCGCTTTTCATACATCTGTCGGCTGCGATCAATGTCTTCCTTCAGCCGTTCATACAGATCCTGGCTGCGGCGGCCATCAGCGACTTTGGCTTCGTTATAAAGCTTGATTTCAGACACCAGCAGCCGGGCGAAACGGCGCGCGTCATTGTGCGCTCTGACTTCTGGTTCGCTGGCCGTTGGCGGCAGAATGCCGGATGAGCGTTGCGCCTGGCCCACACTGCCGCCGAGCGGAGTCGTGGCGACAGCTACTGCCGGTTCCGGCGCGACCTCTTCCACCGGCTTGAGCGTCGGCGTGGACACAAGCGAGGCGGGCGCTTCCGTAATGGCCGGAGCGACAGTCGTGACCGGCATCGGCGTAGTCGGAACCGAAGTGGTCATCGCGGCTGCTTCTTCCGGCGCTTCAGTCCTGGCCGGTTGTTCGTCACCGAGTCCGCCATAAAAGACCGGAGCCGGTGCAGGCGTCACCACCGGAGTGACTGGCGCAGCGGGTTCAGGTTCGGGTTCGGGTTCTGCGACCGGCTGGCTGACAACCGGCTGGCTGACGACCGGCTGAACCGGCGGCGGCGCGACAGGACGAAACTGGTCGGCGCTGCGACGCACAGGCAGCAGTTCGACGACAAGGCTGGTTACGTGCAACAGCGTTTCGATTGCTTCGGTATTGATGGCTGACTGATCTGCCGTCCCCGAATCAGCATACAGCACGGCTGCGGCCTTGCCGCGCACCGTCAGCGGCATGGCGACTGCCTGTTGCGGATGATCCGTGCCCCAGGCGCCGAGCAGCGCCGCGCTGTCTTCTGAACTGGTGGTGGTGGCCGTATGCTGCTGCTCAACTGCTTCGTGCAGCAGGCTGACCGTGGAAACCGGAATATTCAGTGAACGCGCAGTTTCATCATTCAGGCCATTATCAAAGCCGCTCGCCTTCCAGCCAATCGCGCTGCCACTCTTGAGGACAAAAAAGACGATGCGCGGCGCAAACTGTGAAGCGTGTCTGACCAGTGTGGTCAGCGCTTCGGCCTGCGTGCGCTGGGCATCAATCTCAGCGATGGCATTTCGCAACTGATCAAATCCACCCTGCGCTGTCGCCACTGGTTCAGGCGCTGGCACGGCGGCAGCGGCAGCGGCCTGACTGGCAGCAAGCTGTGTCTGCAGTTCGCTGATCTGCGCTTCCGATTCAGCCTGAGCTTCGTCCAGCCTGCGCCTGTAATCCTCTTCAACTCTGGCCACCGCTTCAGCAACAGCGCGTGATGAGGCGCGATCAGCTTCCTCGCTCAGCGTCTGCCTGAGTTCGGTGTTCAGCTCAGCAACTTCTTCGGTGGCGACCTCCCTGTTTCCTGCATAAGTCAGCAGACGTTCGCAGAACTCGTTGATTGATGCCTGCAGACGCTGCACTTCGCCTTCAACCGAACTGAAGCGTTTGGCCAGCAGCGAACTGACCTGCTGCTGCAGTTTTTCTTCCAGACTCTGGGTGTTATCGTGAACCACTATGACCCTCCGTTGTTAGTACCGGCGATGCTCGCGGGGTAGTTAATGATGACCGGATCATCCTGAGGGGCGAACTGCTTTATTATCATCAGTTAAAAAGCAGATGTCAATCACTGATTTGGAGGCGCGCAGGGGCGCGGAAAATGAGCGCGGATTTTTCATGAATTAATGCCTGCCGGATTATGTCAGCAGCCAGTCGAAAATTGTTATACTGAATCAGCATGCCCCCTGAGCAGGCGTCAGAGAACTGCCAGTTCACCTGAAAACCTGCCATTTGTCCCGGCCCCGGATTAATACCTTTTGTGGCACATCAGTTGATCAGCAGCAGGCGGCGACTCACCCGCCCTGCCAGACTCAGCCGTTAATGCCTGTCTGCCAGTGGCTGATCACGGAATTTCTTATTACAGCATGGAGTTTTTTTTTCACGTTATGAATCTCCCCACAGTATGGTTGTGCAGCTTTGTCGGAATTGCATTCTTTGTCCTGACGGCGTGGCTTGACGGTCAGGATGTCGAGCGGTTTGCCGGGACTGAAAATGAATACTCGGTCGAAGGTGAGCGACTGCTCTGGCTCAGGATCACGATTCGGCAACTGGCGGCCTTTGCGCTGGTGATGATGCTGGACGCGGTTTTTGTCATCATTGCCGAAGCCGAAGGCACCAGGCTGATGGAAGCCAGCCGGTTGTTTCTGGGGCTGGCTGAAGGCACCAATCTGCTGCGGCTTCATTATTACTATCGGCTGATCAGGCAGGCCGAACAGCGCGCGCGTCTGAGTCAGGCCTGGCGCGGCAGCCGCCAGTAATGGCGCACGGGTGAGTGATCAGGCTCGCAGCCTTGCCGCAGAGAACCCGACGACCTGCTTTCTCCTGCCGCCGCAGCGGTGGAAGGGCAAGCCCTGCCTGAATTTATCCTTGCCTGGGCGATGGCTGCCGCGCTAGAATCCCTGCCTGCAAGCAGAGTATTGCCTTGCCCCTTGAGATTAACCAGATGAAAGAGCGTCGGTTTTTGATGACGCGAGACCGTCCCCGAAACGGTCGGTTCCGGTTGCTGCTGGCCATAGATTTCTGAGTCCTGTCGTTCAGCATCAGCGTCTGAGCCTGGCGTCAGCGAACCGGCGGGGACTGACCGATAAAGCCTCCCGAAGCGCAATCGCAAACAGGCGCGACCTCAGTGCAAACCATGCTTGTCGCCTCAGGATCCAATGCAGTCTTTCCCATTGACTGGCGCTTGCCATGATGGCAGGAAGAGAGGTTGATTTTATGATCGTCATTTGTCCGAAGTGCCAATTTGAGAACAACGCCGAAACGGCCAAGGTGGTCTGCGCGCGCTGTGCCACGCTGATTGATGCCAGCAACACGCCGGAGACCGCACCGGCCAGCCACTGGGGCACCACTGAACTGCCGCCCAGGGTGACCAGGCCGATGTCAAACCTGCCTGCTTCCGCCATGCCCAATGGTGCGTTGCGGCGTGATCCTTACGCGACGCGCATTGAACCGGAAGCGGACGAGGTGCTTGATATTCCGCGCGTCAGCAACGGCGTCTACCCCATCGCTGAATCAGGCGCGGTCTTTGACGAAGTGCTGACTGCGCCGTCTGCGCAACCGGTGGTTCCGGCGACCGAGTCCATGCCGGTCACCTCGCACGCGAATGATTTTCCTTCTGCCGCAGGCTTTGACGCGCTGCCCGAAGATGAACCACTTCAGTTTGCTCCGGCTCCGGCGGTCGTCATGCCGTTTCCACAGCGCGATGATGACCCGCTGCTGATTGAGCCGGAACCGCAGCCCGCGCTGTCAGCCGACTGGCCGGAAATGCCGATGCAGAACGAGGCCTGGGCATCGAACGGCGCTGCCGAGACGAATCACAGCGACTGGCCGATGCTGCCGGAAGATTCCTTTGCCGCACAGAACAACGCCGATAATCCGATGTTCAGTTCAGGCGGTAATCGTCGCTGGATGGTGCCGACGCTGCTGACGATTGTGGTCTTTGCCTGCCTGAGCGCTGTCGCGTGGTACTTCCTGAGCGACAAAGTTTCAAAGAAGGATCAGATTGCAAAAGGCGAAAAGGCCGCGAGCGGACTGGCCGTGAAACCGGGCGCCAGCACTGCGCCTTCAGTTGCGCCTTCGGGCAGTCCGGCGGTGAAGCCCGGCGCGTCGGTTGAAACAAAGGCTGCGACAAGTCCGACAACTGCGCCTTCAGCCAGACCACAGACCTCGCCTGAACCGGCTAAGGCTGGCAGCGAGACAGCGAAACCTTCACCGAGCGTGGCGGCCAAAAAGACGGATGTGACATCTCAGACAGTTCAGTCAGGGCCGTCCGGGCCGTCAGTGAACCGCAACGAAGGCAGCCTGACCTTGCAGTTCGGTTCATATAACAACCAGAACGAAGCCACCCAGCGAGTCAGTGCGCTGAAATCAGCCGGAGTTGACGCCCGCGTGGTCAAAGCCGAGATTCCGGGCAAGGGAACGTGGTATCGTGTTCAGGCCGGACGTTTCACCAGCCGTGAAGAGGCCTCGCGGTATGCCGCCCAGTTGAAGGCCAGAGGCTCAATCAGGGAATTTATGGTGACCGGTTATCAGGCGAATTGAACATTCTCAGGCGGCCCGAACTTCATGCGGATTGACAGGAACAACCCGGCGTTTTCAATCCGTGATCTGCAATCCGACCTGCGCCAGCGCGCAGTGTCCGAGATGAACACGGAAGCGGGAAACTCAGGGCTGACGTATACCCGGATCGTCGAACGTTACGCTCAGTTTTTTGAGCGCCCGGAAATCCGGCTGCGTTTTCTCAACAAAACGCTGGCCCGGCAGACCGAGCGCGAAAAGCAGTTGCACGAATCGCTGCGGCAGTTCGCTTTTCTGCGCCGCACGCGATTGTATTCCTGGCTCCTTGAACTTGGCCTGTACCGGCTGATTTTCGAGGAGATTCAGAGCTTCCTGCCTTCAATTCCGGCTGACCGCCGCCCGCTGCTGAATCAGATCAGAGCGCCGCTCCCGGCCAGAATCTTTTTTCAACTCTACAAATTTCGCTACCTCTTTTACGGCGCAGGCGTCGGCGTGGCGGCACTCGCGCTGTTCGGGCTGTATCTGCTGGTGATGTGGTCAGCGCGCAATGTCAGCGATTACGTGGCGGCGCGTTCCCGCACTTCCGGCCAGAATTCCGTCAGTCCGGGGACGGTGCTGGCCAATCCGGCAAAATATCTGCCGGATTACAAGCCTGAAAAAGTCTGGCTGGTCAAAAGCGAATCCGACTATGAACAGTACAGCAACAGTCTGCGCATTCTGACGAGTTATGAGGTGGACAATCATCCGCGCCAGTATTACGTCTTCAAGCGCGGGGCCGAAGTTCCGGCTGAAAACAAGGTCTATCACGAACCGGTCGGCATCATCTATCACACGTCAGAAAATGAAATGGTCGAGTTCAGGCCGGATAACAATGATTCAATCCAGGCCAGAACTCGCGGGCTGCTCGGTTACATTCAGAAGATCAGGGCTTACAACTATCTGATTGACCGCGTCGGCAATGTTTACCGCATCGTCCGCGATCAGCAGGCCGCGCATCACGCGGGCAATTCGGTCTGGGCCGATCAGAATTATCTGTATGTCGGGCTGAATGAAAGTTTCCTGGGCATCTGCTTTGAATCAAGTATGCAGCAGGCCGGAACTGCCGAACAACTGACCGAAGCGCAACTGATCAACGGGCGCTTGCTGACGGCGGTGCTGCGCAGTCTCTATCAGATTGACGATGTCAACTGTGTGACGCACGGCATGGTGTCGGTCAATCCTGACAAGATGCAGATTTGTTTTCACTATGACGGAGCGCGTGATTTTCCGTTTGAAGCGATGGGCATTTCAGACAAGTACAAAATCGCGCCGGTGACGGTCAGCGAATACGGCTTTACGTGGGACGACACGCTGCTGGCAAAGCTTGGCGGCCCGTTATGGCCGGGCGTGGCTGTGGCCGCTGAGGAATTCAAACAGCGTGCTGCCGCCATGAACCTGGAGCCGCAGGCGCTGCGTCGGCAGATGCGCGATGTGTACCTGAAGCAATATGACCTGGGGCGTCGGCTGCGCGAGAACGGTCAGGCCCAGGCCGAATATCAATCATCAACCCCGCCCCTATGAAATCACCACACGCGGATGAGCGACACAAGCGTCCGCACAAGCCAAAAAACAACGGAGGAAAGATGGAAGAGAACAAACAGGCCTCGGGCGCGCCGGAGACCGGCGAAGCGAACGCCCTCGGACTTGATGTGGGCACCAGCCGGATTGTGCTGGCGACGGACAGCAACAGCCACAAGGCGCAGACGCAGCTTAACGCCTTTGTGACTGTCCCCTGGACGAAGATGACCGAGACCATCATGCAGCAGAACAAGATGGTCTATTATCGCAACGGTAAGGATCTGTATGTTTACGGCAACGATTCAGAGCGATTCGCCAGCTTCTTCAATGCCGTGCCGCGCCGCCCGATGCAGCACGGCGTGCTGAATGCGCAGGAGGTCATGGGGCAGCAGATCATTCAGGCGATTATTGAGAAGGTCGTGCCGCGTGCCCGCAAGAATGAAATGCTCTGCTTCAGCGTGCCGGGCCGGGGCGAAGGCGCTGACACCAACCTCGTCTATCACGAAGCCGTCCTGAAAAACATCCTGCAGGGACTCGGCTACACGGCCAAGGCCATCAACGAAGGACTCGCCGTGATCTTTTCCGAACTTCAGGACGAGAATTTCACCGGCATCGGCATCAGTTGCGGCGGCGGCATGTGCAACGTCTGTCTTTCGTTTTTGTCGGTGCCGATGCTGACCTTCAGCGTGCCGAAAGGCGGCGATTACGTTGACACCAGCGTCGCGGCGGTCGTTGATGAAAGCGTGACCAAAGTGCGCCTGACCAAGGAAGAATCGCTCGACCTGTCACGCGCGCCGAAGGACAAGATTTCAAGCGCGCTGCACATCTATTACGAAGACGTGCTGCAAACCCTGATCGAAGGGCTGCGCGAGGCTTTTGAAAGTTCGCGCAACCTGCCGAAGATGGATCGCCCCATCCCGATTGTGCTGTCAGGCGGCACGGCCAAACCGCGCGGCTTTTTGCAGAAATTCGAGACGATGCTCAAGGCGAGCAACTTCCCGATTCCGGTTTCGGAAATCCGCATGGCCAGCGACCCGCTGACCGCCACGGCTCGCGGCTGTTACATCGCGGCCATGTCGGAAGTGAAGTAAGCGCGCCAGACGCGAAACCAATGGACGCGGCGAGCGAGCGACGCGGGCGACCGGGCGAACACGATTGAGTTTTCGCCGCGTTGCCGCGTTGCTCGCTCGCCGCGTCAGTTTTTTATGTCCCCACTCGCCATTCTCAAACTGGTCGGCTTTGCGACGGGTGCGGCGCTGCATTTGTATCTTTGCTGGCTTTTCATCCGGCGTGGCGGCTTGCGTGCGGTCGAGCGCGTGGTGCTCGGTCTGGGCGCGTGTGTCGGGTTCTGGCATCTCGGCAATTTCATCGCCACTATTTATGAACAGCTTCAGGTGCCGGGCGCGTTGTGGTGGCTGAAATCAGGCCACGTCATCGCTTACTCGGCGCTCGCGCTGCTGGCGCCGCTCGGTTTTCACGCTCAGATGCGCGTGTGGGAACTGATGGATGAACACGCGCCGCGTCGTTTTGTGACTCCCTTCATCTGGTTCGGCTATGTGCCGCTCGCGCTGCTGCCCTGGGTGATTGCGCAGATGTGGAGCGAGCCTTACATCCATCCGGTCGAACGCCTGTCGAATCTCAAACTGCCATTCACGCCGTTTTCACTGGTCTTTGCGTTTATGCTCTGGTCGGTGATTGTGCTGTGGGAATGCGCAGGCATCAGCTTCCGGCTCGGTCACAAACTGAGCGGGCCGCGTGAACGGCGCTTTTTCACGATGCTCGGCGCAGTGCTGGCAATCCAGGGCGTGCTGAATCTGACGACTTACATTTTCGGCGCGCGGCACTGGTCGGTGATCGGCCCTTACGTCGAAGCAATTGCCATGCTCGGTTCCATCGTGCCGACGGCGATCATCGCTTATTACATTTATCGCTATCGTTATCTTGAAATCGTCATCCGGCAGAGTCTGATTTACGCCGCCGTCGCCGTCATCGTGATGATGATCTATCTTTACGGCATTCGCACGCTGAGCGAATTTCTGGCGGCCCGCTACGGCCTGCGCGCGAGCGTCATCGAAGCGATTCTGATTCTGGCGATGGTCTTTCTGGCGGCTCCGCTGCGCGGCCTGACTGAACATTACATCCGGCGCATCTTCGTCCGCGAAGTCGGACTGTACCGCGACCTGGTCGCACAGGTCGGCAAGGCCGCGACCAGTTACGGCGAAATGTCGCACCTGATTGATTTCATCGAACAGCGTCTGTCTGAAGCTCTCGAACTCAGCGGCGTTCAGCTCATTCCGGCAAGCCAGGCCCGTGGCGCAGCGGCTGAAATCTGCACGCTCGCTGAAAATTATCAGTGGTCGCAGGTTGAAGATGAATCGCTGCTTGCCAGTCTCAGGGCAGTTTACTGCGACGTGCTCAGGCGCGAAGGCCGTGTTGTCGGACTGCTTGCCGTGAGCGGCCCGGCGCAGCATCTGACCGCCGACAAACGCGAAGTGCTGACGGTGCTTTCAGGCCACATCGCCGCTGCGCTTGAAAGCTGTCAGTTGCTTGAGGACAAAGTCAGACTTGAACGCGCCCTGGCTGAACGCGAACGCCTGGCCTCGCTCGGTCAGATGGCCGCAACCGTCGCTCACGAAATCAAAAATCCGCTTTCGGCCATCAAATCAATCACGCAGGTGATGCGCGAAGATGAAGAGGTCAGCCGCGAATACGCCCGCGACCTTGATCTCATCAACGGCGAAATTGATCGTCTGAACCGCAGCGTCACACAACTCCTCAGCTTTTCGCGTCCTGCCGTCGTCGCCGCTTCGCCTGCCCGTCTGAGCAAAGTCATCAACGGCGTCATCGCGCTCGCCCGTCCCGAAATCGAAGAGCGCGGAGTCAGCGTTTCATCGCACCTGGCCGCCGACCCGTCGCTTGACGGCGCAACCGCCGCCGCACTCAGGGAAGTCATCAGCAACCTGCTGCTCAACGCCGTGCAGGCCGCCAGCAGTCAGGTGAAAATCGAAAGCCGCACTGAACCGGATCACCGCCTGCGCGTGAGCGTCACTGACGATGGAGCAGGCATTCCGCGCACAATGCAGGAAAAAGTCTTCGAGCCGTTTTTCACCACAAAGCAGCGCGGCACGGGCCTGGGCCTCGCCATCGTTGCCCGCCGCATCCGTGACCTCGACGGCAGCATCGCACTCATCAGTCCGGTTGATGGCGAACGCGGTACAAGCTTTGTTCTCTTACTTCATCAACTGATGATGGTCAGAACCGAACCTGCCGTTGAGCGTGATCGTGAGGCGCGGCTTGAAAGGATCGTTGCTGCTCCTGGCACAACAGTTGATTGAGAAAACATCCTGAAATGGAAGTTGCCACGTAAATGAGCAGTCAAAATGGAACCAGCAAAAATTCTGATTGTTGATGACGAAGAAGCGGCGCGTTACGGCATGCGACGCGCGCTGAAAAATTATGAAGTCAGTGAGGCTGGCAGCGTCGCTGAAGCGCGCCTGCGCCTCGCGGCTGACAGACCTGATCTGCTGCTGCTCGACATCAATCTGCCGGGCACGAGCGGGCTTGAATATCTGCGCGAACTGGCGGCGATGAAAGACGCTCTGCCGGTGGTGATGATTACCGCGCACGGTTCTGAACGCACGGCGGTCGAAGCGATCAAGGCAGGGGCTTACGATTATCTGGCCAAGCCGTTTGAGGTTGATGAACTGCGGCTGGTCGTCAAAAACGCGCTCGAAGCGCACACGCTGCGCCGCGAAAATGAAAAGCTCAGGGAAGAACTCAAAGCCGCACAGGGCATCGGTGATCTGCTTGGTTCAAGCGAACCGATGCGCCGCGTTTACGATCTGATCAATAAAGTCGCGGCAACGGACGTGACGGTGCTGATTCGCGGCGAATCGGGCACGGGCAAGGAACTCGCTGCCCGCGCCATTCACGACCGCAGCGCACATCGTCGCAAAGGCGAATTCATTGCCATGAACTGTGCCGCGCTGCCCGGTGAACTGATCGAATCGGAACTGTTCGGCCACGAACGCGGAGCCTTTACCGGCGCGGCCACTCAGCGCAAAGGCAAGTTTGAACTGGCGAACGGCGGCACAATCTTTCTGGATGAAATCGGTGATATGAGCGCGACCACGCAGGCCAAGCTGCTGCGCGTGCTTGAGGAAAGAAAGATCGAACGCCTCGGCAGTTCGCATTCGATTCCGGTTGATGTGCGCGTCATCAGCGCGACCAATCGTGATCTTGAAGCTGACATTGCCGCTGAAAAATTCCGTTCTGATTTGTATTACCGCCTGCGCGTGGTGCAGATCGCATTGCCGCCGCTGCGCGAACGCCGCGAAGACATTCCGCTGCTCGCCGCACACTTCCTGCAAAAATACGCTGCGAAATACAACCTGAAATGCCGCGAAGTCAGCCGCGAAGCCATCACGCGCCTTGTGTCGTATGACTGGCCCGGCAACGTGCGCGAACTGCGCAACGCCATCGAACGCGGCGCAGTGCTGGCCGATGGCGAAGCGTTGCAGGCCACCGACCTGCCCGAAGAAATTCAGAGCAGAAAGGGCGCAGCTTCCGCTGTTCGCGCTGCATCACCGGCTGCTGAATTGAACGATCAGCTCAGCATTCCTTACCTTGAAGACTTCCGCGAAGCCCGCCGCGAATTTGAGCGCGCCTACATCGAACGCTGCCTGACCGAAACCGGCGGCAATGTCACGCGCGCCGCCGAACGCATCGGCATGCATCGCCAGAGCCTGCAACAGAAACTCAAAGACCTGGGCCTCAGCCGCCGCTTCGTCATCACTGATGACGAGGTGCCGGATTCAGCCGACAACTGACCAGGTGTACTGTCAGTTTTACCTTTCACTTCCACTCCTGCGTTGATGTGCCGACGCCTGTTGACAGGGCGGATGCGGCCCGGCATCCGGCTTGCACACTTCTGCGCCGGGGCTGCCGTTGCAGTCACCATTCAGCAGGAGGAAGCCATGAAAACAATTCTCGCCCTCATTCTCGCCTTCATGCCGCTGCTCACGGTTACAGCGGGCACGCGGCAGCAGGAAGCAGCGAAGCAACTGACAATTCGTGAGCGCGCTGAGGCGCAGCGCATCCTGGCCACTTTCGCCAGCCGACTGGAAGAAACACTGGACGTGGCCGAAGCGATCAACAATCTGTGCGCGGAGAACTGGCTGATCGAGCGCCTGAAAAGCGAGGATTCGCCGGGCATTCTGCTGCTGTCGGGCAGCCGCGAACTCGCGCTCAGCAATCCTGTCGAGTACGAACGATACTACCTGATGATAATGCGACTGGCTTTTGTGGCCGGTCTTTATAAAACCACACTGCCGGAAGACGATGATTGTGCAATCTGTCTGCCGCCAGCCGCGCTGCGAATCACCAGAGAAGATCAGCGTTTGTCGGCCCTGCTCGGTGATGGTGAGGACGAACCGCAGATTGAAGATGTGGCGCAACTGCGCGCTCTGACAGATTCGCTGGAAAAAGTCTTCATTGCCACGCGTGATGATCTGCTGCGGCTGAAGACTGAACGCGAGGACGAATTCACGAAGGCCCTTTCAAAAATCAGGCGGCTGTCTGCTGATGCAAAGCTCAGCGCGGAGAATTGTGACGATCAATGCCTGGGTTTTCCGCAGGGAACCAGGATGCTCCACGCCGACCCGCTGCCATTCTGCATTACGATGGCGAACGTTGAAGGCCGGATGAAGATTGTGATGTTTCTGATTTACAGCGACTGAGGTGCAGGATTCATCTGACACCTGACGCAATTTTCCGGCGACACTGCCTGCCTGTTTTCTCTGACACGCCCGCCAGAACCGCTGCTGACAGCATTTTTCTTCACTGATTTTTCTGGCATCGCTGTTGCTCATCTTAAAAGTGTCATCGCTCAGAAATTCTGATCGGGCCGCGCTGCTTCAGAACTGAGCCGGTTCACGTATGGCTTGCGGTTTCGGCCTGACGTGGCGCGGTCGCTTTGTCATTCACCCTGAATCGAAAGGAACTTATGTTGAGACATCTCACTTCATTCGCCCTGTGCCTGCTGCTGGCGACGGCTCCGGCGCTGGCGCAGACCGCGACTGCGGATGCCGCAAAGGAAGAAGCATTGAAAAAACGAGTCGTCGAGTGGGGCACTAACCGCAACGTCACCGTCAAACTCAAATCCGGCGAAAAGGTCAAAGGCCGGATTGCCGAAATCAGCGACGAACACTTTGCCGTGCAGTTTGTGGAGAAAGGCAAAGTGACTTCACGCGAAGTGCGCTACAGCGAAATCAAAGGCATCTCTGAAAAAGGCAGTGCCGGTGACATCGCCGCCGGAGTCGCAATCGGCTCGCTGGCCGCCATTGGCGTGGTAGCGATATTCCTGCTGGTGGCCATTACCAATAACTGATCAACCTGAAAGGACACCCCTATGTTCAGAAAAAATATCTGCCTGTTACTCAGTGCAGTTCTCATCACCGCTTTCAGCCTGCAAACAGCACAGGCCGCGTCGAAGGAAGAAAAGGCTGCGGCGCTGTCGGCAAAAGTCAAAAGCGGCATTGCCGGGCTTGGCACGGGACAGCAGGCCCGTGTGCAAATCAAACTGCGCGATAAAACAAAACTGAATGGCTTCATCAGTGAAATCACCGATGAAAATTTCACGGTGACTGATCTGAAAAACGGACGCGCCACACAGGTTGCTTATCCCGACGTGCAAAGCGTCAGGGGCAACAACCTTTCGACCGGAGCCAAAATTGCCATCGGCGCAGCCATTGGCGCGGGCGTCACGCTGCTGGTGCTGTGGGCGATTGTTTCCAGTCTCGATTAACCGGGAGGTGGCTATGCGCAGAAAATTCCTGTGTCTGATGCTCGTATTTGTGTTGTGCGGCGCGACCGTCAGAGTTCCGGCTGCGGTTTGTTCATCCGCTCAGCAGCCGTCGCCTGAACAGATCGAAAAGATCAAAGCCGCCGTTGCTAAAATCGGTGAAGGCCCGCAGGCCCGCGTCGTTATTAAATTGCGCGATGGCTCAGGGCTGAAGGGATATATTAAGGAATCGGGTGAACAGGATTTTGTCATCAGGCAGGCGGGCACGGTGAAGGATACGCGCGTGGATTACGCGCAGGTCGCTGAAGTAAAGGCTCCGCGTGAATTTCACGTTTCGCCGTTCGTCGTGCGAATGGCGCTGATTGCCGTGCCCCTGATTGTGATTGCGGCCATTGCGTCGAATCAGAATTCACGCCGCAACGGCCCGCTTGTCATCAGTGCAAAGTAAAATGAAATCTCTGAACTGGCGGCGCGCTTTACTGCCGCTTTATCTTGTGGCCTGTTGTCTGACGCCGCCGTTTCAATCGTTGTGGCTGAAGGATCAGGCTGCGCACACGCCGCAGCGGCTGGTGATTGCGCTCGACGGCGTGCCTTACCAGGTGATGGCCGAGCTGCGCGCTGAAGGCCGCTTCAGACGCTTTCACGCTCCGGCCCGTCAGGTTTCGACTTTCCCTTCGATCACGAATCCGGCGATGGTTGAAATTCTGCACGCGAATGCCTCGCCCGGTTACGAAGATCATTTTTATGACCGCGAACACAACCGCCTGACCGGAGGCATTCAGGGCCGTCTGAGCGGCGGCAGCTTTATTCGCGGAACGTGGCGCGAAGAGTTTGATTATCACGCTCCGGCCATCAAGGGCGCGCTCGGTTACGTGGCCGCGCCGGTTGGCGCGATGATCGTGGCGCAGCTTGATCTGTTTGCGCTGAAGCGTGCGTTTCGTCATTCCACTGCGTCTGAATTCATCGGCTACATTGGCGAAACCGACGGACTGGCGCACCTCGGTGGCAGGGAAGCGCAGAAAAACTTTCTGCGGTCGCTTGATCGCGCTATCGAGGAACTGACTGCCGAATCAGGCGGGCAGCTCGAAGTCGAAATGTTTTCGGATCACGGCAACGACTTTACGAGCTATCGCAAGGTTGATCTCAACACGCCGCTTAGAGCAGCAGGCTTTACGTTTGAGAAAAGCCTGACGCAGCCGCACGGCATCGTGCTGCCGAAATACGGTTTGATCGGGTCAGGCGCGTTGTTCACCGCCGCCGAAAACAAAGCCGCCGTCGCTGAAATCAGCGCCCGCGTGCCGGGCATTGATTTCGCTGCTTACGTCGCGCCGAATGACGGCGATGCTGATTCGCGCTGCATTATTGTTGTCAGCCGTCGCGGCACGGCGCGCCTGACCAGCGAGCCGCACCGATTCAGATACGAAGCCATCAGCGGCGATCCGCTGGAACTGAATCCGATTATTCAGAACCTGCGCGCCGCAGGTGAAATTGACGCCGCCGGATTTGCCGCTGAATCAGCCTGGCTGCGCGCCACCAGTCAGCACAAATACGTTGATCCGCTGCATCGCATCTTTGACAGCCTCAGCGCGCACGTGCACACGCTGGCCGATGTGATCGTCAGTTGCGAAGACGGCTGGTACATCGGCAATCAGTTTTTCGACACCGTCGCCACGCTGCGCGCCACGCACGGCAATCTGGGGCGCGGCGAAAGCGAAGGCTTTGCCATGTCCACCCGCCAGCCGCTGGCTGAAGTCGTGCGCGGCTACGAGTTGTTCAGCCTCTTTGCCCTCGACCGCGTGCTGCACGCCGATGCTTACATCAGCGAAGACAACAGTCATTGCCAGTTCGGCCAATCACTCAGGACAATCAGATCACAGCGCAGCCAGGCCGTCATAAGCCAATAGCATCAAGCCCGTGAGTCGCAGAGAAACCAGGTCGCACTCCCGTAGTAACGAATTTATTCGTTCTGTTTTTGAAACTGCGATTGTTCAGAGGCAGAACGAATAAATTCGTTACTACGGGGGTGCAGCCTGGTTTCTCTGTTGTCAAAGGTCAGACATCAGTGATTGTGGCAGGATGCCGCTTTGCTTCGCAGTTCGTGTAAACTGTCCGGTGGTAAATCAACGAATCAGAAATCAGATTCCGCAGGACAATGACACGAATGAACCGCAGTCTGCTCATCAAAGAAGCAACCATCATCACGCTCGATCAGCACCACCGCATCATCAGCGGTGACGTGCTGATTCGTGATCGCCGCATCGCTCAGATCAATCCTTCAATTCCATCCGCTGAAGCCGATGAAATCATTGAAGCGCGTGGCCGCGTGCTGCTGCCCGGTTTTGTGCAGACGCACGTGCATTTGTGCCAGACGCTCTTTCGCGGCGCGGCTGATGATCTGGCGCTGATTGACTGGCTCAGGCAGCGCGTCTGGCCGATGGAAGCGGCGCATTCGTTCGCTTCGCTCGATGCTTCGGCGCGTCTCGGCATTGCCGAACTGATTCGCGGCGGCACGACCTGTGCGCTGACGATGGAAACCGTCAATCATACCGAAGCCGTTTTTCGCGCGGTCGAAGAAACAGGCTTCAGGGCCACAGTCGGCAAATGCATGATGGATGCCGGTGAAGGCGTTCCGGCAGCGTTGCAGGAAGAGACTGAGCGTTCGATTGCCGAATCGCTGGAACTGCTCGAACGCTGGCACAATCGCGCTGACGGGCGCATTCGTTACTGCTTTGCGCCGCGCTTTGCAGTCAGTTGCACGCGCGAACTGCTTGAGCGTGTCGCGCAGTTGTCACGCGAACGCAAAGTGCTGGTGCACACGCATGCTTCAGAAAACCGCGAAGAGATTGCCATTGTCGAAAGCCGCACCGGGCAGCGCAACATCGCTTATCTGAATACAGTCGGACTCGCCGCGCCCAATGTTGTGCTGGCGCATTGCATTCATCTGGACGAAAGCGAATTTGCAATTCTGCGCTCAACCGGCACGCACGTCGCGCACTGCCCGTCATCGAATCTCAAACTCGCCTCAGGCATCGCGCAGATCACTGAAATGCTGGAGCAGGGAATTTCAGTTTCCCTCGGAGCCGACGGCGCGCCCTGCAACAACCGGCTGGATATGTTCACCGAAATGCGCACCGCGGCACTGCTGCAAAAAGTGCGTCGCGGCCCGCAATCGCTGCCTGCGCTCACAGCCCTGCAAATGGCGACCATCAACGGCGCACGCGCCCTCGGCCTGGCTGATGAAATCGGCAGCATCGAAGCAGGCAAACGCGCCGATCTGCAACTGCTCAACCTCAGCCGCCTGCACACGACTCCGCATCCCGACCTGGTTTCGACCATCGTTTACGCCGCCGAAGCCGCCAACGTCGAAACAGTCATCATTGACGGCCAGGTTGTCATGCAGGACAGAAAACTGCTGACGATGGATGAAACCAAAGTCATCAGTGAGGCGCAGAGCGAAGCACAACTTTTGACCAGCAGGATGGCAGAGAAATAGCGCAGAACTGATTCAGCAGTGCAATACTGCCAGGCAATTTACATCAGGCTCACCGGATCAACCTCAACATTCAGCATCCGCAAATCATACCCGGCTTCTTTCAGTCCGAGCATGGCTGCGTCGAGTGCTTCTCTGGCGACGCGGCGATTCTTTGTCTTGATCAGCACCTGCAAACGATGTTCGCCTTTGAGGCGCGACAGGGGCGCGGGCGCGGGGCCTAATATTTTCAGGGCGCGGTCGGTGTCGGCGGTTTTCAGCAGCCGGGCGAATTCGGCGGCGACGGTTGAGGCTTTGGCGTATTCGCTGTGGTGAATGAGAACGTTGATGAGCGCGACAAAGGGCGGGTAGCGCATCTCCTGGCGAAAGTGAATTTCGTGGCTGTAAAACTTTTCGTAATTCTGATCGCTGGCGTATTCGAGCGCGTAATGTTCGGGATGATAGCTCTGCAAAATCACGCGGCCTGGCTCTTCGCCGCGTCCGGCGCGTCCGGCGACCTGAGTTAATAACTGAAAGGTGCGTTCGGCTGAACGGAAGTCGGGAATTGAAAGCCCCGCGTCAACTGAAATGACGCAGACCAGCGTGACGTTGTGAAAGTCGTGGCCTTTGGCAATCATCTGCGTGCCGACCATCAGATCAAGGTCACCGATGGCAAACTGACCGAGCAGTCTTTCAAAAGCTCCGCGTTTGCGCGTCGTATCGCGGTCAAGACGGGCGATGCGCATTTGCGGGTACATCTCTTTGAGCAGCGTTTCAATCTGTTCGGTGCCTTCGCCGACGTAATAAATGTACGGGCCGTCGCAGTTCTGACAACTGCGCGGGACGCGCTCCTGATAGCCGCAGTAATGACAGGTCAGGCGGGCATCGGATTTGTGGTAAGTCAGCGTCACGTCGCAGTTCGGACAGGCGGCGCGATGGCCGCAACTGCGGCAGAGCAGAAAAGTCGAGAAGCCGCGCCGGTTGAGCAGCACCAGCGTCTGTTTGCTGCGTTCGTGATTTTCGCGGATGGCTTCTTTCATTTCGTCCGAAAAGACCTGCTGTTTGCCGTGACGAGCGAAGACCTGGCGCATATCCACGACTTCGACCTTTGCCAGGGGGCGGCCACCGATGCGCTCGCTCATTTCGATGTACTGATACTTGCCCGTCTGCGCGTTGTAAAACGATTCCATCGAAGGCGTCGCGCTGCCGAGGATGACGACCGCGTTTGCTTTGAGCGCGCGCATAATCGCGGTGTCGCGTCCGTGATAGCGCGGCGATTCGTCCTGCTTGTAGGCGGCTTCGTGTTCCTCGTCAACGATGATGACGCCCAGATTTTCAAGCGGCGTGAAGACGGCTGAACGCGCGCCGATGCAGACGCGGGCTTCACCGCGCCGCATGCGATTCCATTCATCAAGGCGCTCGCCTTCAGAGAGCGATGAATGCAGGATGGCCACGCCATCACCGAAATGCGCGCTCAGGCGGCGGGCGAACATCGGCGTCAGCGAAATTTCAGGCACGAGCATCAGCGCGGTTCTGCCCTTTTCGAGCGCGGCGCGCATGGCGCGAATGTAGACTTCAGTCTTGCCGCTGCCCGTCACGCCGTGCAGCAGAAAGGCGGCGTACTTTTCTTCGTCAAGTTTCGCTTTGATTGCATCAAGCGCCGTCTGCTGTTTTGGTGAAAGCGCCAGGTCGTCGGCTTCAAGGTTTTTGAGATGCGCGAGCGGATCGCGGCGAACTTCGCGGGTGAAGATTTCAACGACGCCTTTGCGTTCGAGCGTTTTGACGACCGAGGCGCTGACATCGGCTGATTCGGTCAGGTCGCTGAGCGCGAGCGGTTCAGGCGAAGCTGAAAGAACGGTGATGACGCGCTTCTGCTGCTCGCTTAATTTGAGATTTGAGATTGCAGATTGCAGATTATCTTCACCTGCCGGGTTCGCCACATTTACGGCATCACTCTGCTCTTCATTCCGCATTCCGCATTCCGCATTCCGCAATCTCACGGCCTGCTGTCGCTTTGGTTTCACCGCCGCGTCCTGCATCTGTCTTTGCACGGTGATCCAGCCTGATTTTTCGAGTTCGCGGATGATGGCTCCGGCTCTGACCTTGTTGAATTGCCGGGCCACGATGCGGGCGTCAAGCAGGCCTTCTTCGGCAATGGCGGCGAGCGCCTGAATTTTCGTGGTCGGCTGATTGCGCCTGGCCATTGCAGCGGCGAGCGCGGCGCGGCCTTCAGCAGTGATTGAAACAATGGTTTCGGCTTCGGCGTTGATTCCGGCGGGCAGGCAGGCCTTGATGACTTCGCCCCAGGGCGCGAAGTAATAATCGGCAATCCACTTCGTCAGTTCGAGCATTTCTGCGGTGACGAGCGGCTCGGTGTCAAAAAGTTCCTCGATGAATTTTACTTCGGTGTTTTCGGCGTCAATGCCCGCCTCTTCGAGCGTCGCGTGCAGGTCGGTGATGTAACCGGTGATGAGTTGTTTGCCCAGCGGCACGAGGACGCGGCAGCCCGGCGCGGCCTGCGCGGCAAAACTTTCCGGCAGCACATAGGTAAACGTCTGATGAACGTGCAGAGGAATGGCGACTTCGGCAAACATCGCAGGCGAGATTAGGCGGGCAGTTGAAATGAGTCAAGTTTGACTGTTTCAGAAAATGCGTGCCTCTTTTTGTTCCCGGAGGTACTTACAGAGTGAGACGGTGTTTGGAGTCCCGGCTTTAGCTGGTGCGTTGAAAGACAAACAGACCAGCTAAAGCCGGGACTCCAAACACCGTCTCGTGAAGCAGGCTTTTTGTTTTGTGAATCACAGTCAGGGAGCGAACGAAAAGTGTGTGATGACTTCAGGGTCAAGGCACAGTGAGCAGTCGCGCCGCAAGGCTTCGTAATGTGTCAGTTCGATTTCGGGCGTGAGATAGCCGTCTCTGACCGGCTCGTTTCTGAGCAGGTCTGTGCTGAGATATTTTTTGTTGTCATCGGCAAAGACGGTGGCCACCACGGCATCAGCGTCCATTTCGTTCTGCGCCATCAGCGCGCCGATGAAGTTGGCCCCGGATGAAATGCCGACCGCCAGGCCGAGCGCGTGGGCGAGTTTCTGCGCCATCAGAATCGCATCGCCGTCGGGCACGCTGATGACTTCGTCAAGTTTGTCGAGTTCGACAATCGCGGGAATGAATTCGTCCGAGACTCCCTGAATGCGGTGATGGCCGACCTTGTGGCCGGTTGACAGGGTTGGTGATTCGAGCGGTTCAATCGGATGCAGGCGAATGTGCGGGTTCTGTTCGCGCAGGTACTGGCCCGTGCCCATAATCGTGCCGCCGGTGCCGACTCCGGCAACGAAGGCATCGGGCCTGATGCGGTGCGTGCGCAACTGCGCCTGGATTTCCGGGCCGGTGGTGTGCGCGTGAGCTTCGACGTTGGCTGAATTTGAAAACTGGCGTGGCAGAAAAACGTTGCCCTTTTCGGCGGCAAGCTCTTCGGTCAGGCGAATGCTGCCGAGAAAGCCGCCCTGTTCGCGGCTGACGGGAATGATGTCAGCGCCAAAGCTGCGAATCAGCGCGACGCGTTCAGGACTCATCCAGTCAGGCATGAAAATAATGACCGGGTGACCGAGCGCGCGGCCAATGGCTGAAAAGGCGATGCCGGTGTTGCCGCTGGTTGCTTCGGCAATGATGTCGCCGGGCCGGATGCGGCCTTCCTGATAGGCTTTCTTCAGAATATAGAAGGCCATGCGATCCTTGATGCTGCCGGTCAGGTTCAGGTGTTCGGCCTTGGCATAGATCACGCGACGGCGGCCCCTGAATTTGAAATGAACGGCAAGCAGCGGCGTGTTGCCGATCATATTCCTGACCCCGTTGAATCGTTCGGTGTAATTTTCTGCGGCGGTTTCGATCTGGTTCATGCGCGGATTGAGGCTCCTCAGTCTGAGTGTCAGGTGTGGCTGCTGGCGTGGCGACCAGGGTGATTGTACAGGCCCGGTGACGTGAAGGGAAGAAGGCGGGCGGGGCGGGCCTGAGATGGTAACGGCAATGATAATTCTGTTGACCTGCTGCGCGGCCACATCGTAAACTGCGCGTGCTTTATCAGTTCAATACTGTCAACGGGCTGACCTCACTTCCGGCAGCAGCCCTGGTGAAATTCACCGCCTTATCTTTCGCGTTCACTGGTCGCTGAAACACCTTCAGATTGCGTGGCAGGCGGCTGCTTTGTCTGCGCAATCGGCCCGCGACAGTATCACATCACTGGTTCAGGCAGTTTTCCTGCCACCCCCCAATCCAACAGACGCGCCAGCAGCTTAATCATCGTCATTCCGAACTGCCTGCCCCGGCAGCGGTCTGGTCACTGGCATTTCCGGCTGTGGCCAGTTTTACGAAAGCCCGAAAATTATGCGTTCACCACTTCATTCGTTGTCATTTCGTTCTGCCAGCCCTGGTCGTCGGTCTTCTGTCTCGTTTCGCGGCTTGTTCTGGCTGCTGTCATTATTGCTGCTGACAGGCGCGGTGGCGCTCGGCAGCTTTGGCGTGCGTCGCGCGGCGGCTGTCGCGCCGGGCGCGGCAGCCCTTCAGCGCATCGAGGCGCTGCACCATTATTTCCGGCCTGCTCCGGCGCACCGCGCAATGACTGCGCCTGCCGGAACCATCACCGGAACGGTCTTTCACGATTACAATGCGAATGGCGTACAGGACACGACCAGTACCATCAGCAACAACGGCGCGGGCACGACGGCTGTGGCGGTTGATAAAGGCGTCGCCGGGGTGCAGGTCACGGCTTATGACAGCAGCGGCGCAGCAGCCGGAACCGCGACCACTGATGCGAGCGGGAATTATTCGTTATCGGTCAGCGGCAGCGGCCCGTACCGCATCGAGTTCACAGGCATTTCGTCAGATTACACGCCGGGGCCGGCGGCGGCAGGGGCCAGCGGATCAGGCACAACCGTGCAGTTTGTCGCGGGCGCGAGCGCCGCGAATGTCAACCTGGGTCTGGTCTGCGCTTCGCAGTACTGCGCTGACAACCCGGTGATTATGACCAGTTGTTATGTTTCCGGCGATGCTGTCAACGGTGCAGCGGCAAATGATCCGGTCATTGTTGGTTTCCCTTACAACTCGGTCGGAGGCAGTCCGGGGCCGCCGATTCATCCGGCCACCAGCAAGCAGGTCGGGCCGGTCTTTGGTCTGGCGTGGCAGCGGTCATCGGGCAGCCTGTTTGCCACCGCGTTTATGAAGCGGCATTCAGGATTCGGGCCGGGCGGCACGGGCGCGATTTATCGTGTCACCAGTGTCACCAGCGCAACGCCGAATGTCAGCCTGTTTCTCAACCTTAATACGCTGCTCGGCGCAGGCACGACGGGCGCTGATCCGCATCCTTCGGGAACCGATTTTTATCGTGACTCAGCTTCGTTCGATGCCGTCGGCAAGGTTGCGCTCGGCGGACTGAAACTGTCTGAAGACGAGCAGACGCTCTACACGGTCAACCTGGCTTCGCGCGAACTGTACCGCATTCCCATCGGCAACCCGCCGACCGCGCCCGCAAATGCAGCCGACATTACCAGGGTTCCGGTGCCGACCACGCTGGCCTGCACAAGTGCGAATGACGTGCGCCCCTTCGGCCTCGGCATTTATCGCGGTCAGGTCTATGTCGGCACAGTTTGCACCGCGCAGACATCGCAGAATGCCAGCGAACTGAAGGCGGCGGTTTACGCTTTCAATCCGGCGACGAACACCTTCGCACCCGCGCCGGTGCTGCAATTCGCGCTCAATTACCCGCGCGGGCTGGCCGATGTGCCGCGCAACAATCCGGCTCAGTGGCGGCCCTGGATCAGCACCTTTGCAGGCAACTTCGGATCAGCCGGTTGTCCTGCTCCGGGGCAGGGCAATGTGTGCCTGCCGGTTTATGCACAGCCGATGCTGGCTGACATCGCCTTTGATCGTGACTTTATGGTACTCGCGGTGCGTGATCGTTACGGCGATCAGACGGGGCGGTTTTTCGGCGGCACTGATCTGACTGACAACAACGTTTACGTCAGCATCAGCGCGAGCGACCTGTTGCGCGCGGCTCCGGCTGGCGGTGGTACGTGGACGATTGAAAACAACGGTTCGGCAGGCAGCGTGACTACTGCCGGAGCAGGCAATGCACAGGGGCCGGGCAATGGTGAATATTACTTTCAGGACAACCTGCCCGGTGTCCACGATGAACTGACGATGGGCAGCGTCGTGCAGGTTCCCGGCTTCCCGGATGTTGTCAGCACCATTTACGATCCGCTGGGCGCTTCGTCAGAAGGGGGTGTCGGGTGGTTCCGTCATGCTGACGGCACGGTGAAGAAAACCTACCGGATTTATGACGCCAGCGCGTCATTCGGCAAGGCGAACGGCCTGGGCGGAATGGTCGCGCTGTGCAATCCCGCGCCGCTTGAAATCGGTAATCGGGTCTGGCTCGATCAGAATTCCAACGGCATTCAGGATGCAGGCGAGCCAGGACTGGCCGGGGTTCAGGTTCTGTTATTTGACCTCAACGGTGATCAGGTTGGTTCAGCGGTGACTGATGCGAATGGCCATTACTACTTCAACGATTCCAATGTGACGGGCGGCCTGCAGCCTGGCACACGTTACCGGATTCTGATTGATAAATCACAACTGCCGCTGGCCGGAACGGTTTTGACGGCGGCGCTGGTCGGCTCAAACAGAGCCATTGATTCAGACGGTCTGATGTCGGGCAATGCCGCCATAATTGATATGGGAACCGGAGCCGCCGGCGAGAGCAATCACACTTTTGATTTCGGTTTCGGGCCGCAGGTTGATCTGACGATCACGAACACCGATAACCGGACGACTTATGCGCCGGGCGGCAAGCAGACTTACACGATTGTCGTCAGCAACAACGGGCCGGGCGATGTGACAAACGCCACCGTCAGCGTTCCGCTGCCAGCGGCAATTATGAGCGCAACTTGGACGTGCGCGATTACCGCGCCGGGCAGCGGCTCGGTTGTCAATGCGTGCGGCGCGGCGAGCGGCAGCGGCAATATCAATACAACCGTCACGCTGCGCAACGGCGCGGCGGCGACCTTTACGCTGATGGTGATGATTGATCCGGGCGCATCCGGGCAACTTGTGATTCCGGCCACCGTGACCGCACCGCCCGGTGTCGTGGAAACCAATCTCAACAATAATTCGGCCACCGACATTGACACGCCATTGCCCGAAACTGATCTGGCCATCACGAAGACCGATAACCAGACCACTTACCTGCCCGGCGGTTCACTGACTTACACGATTGTTGTCAGCAACAACGGGCCAAGCGATGTCACCAATGCGACCGTGAGCGACACGATACCCGCGACGCTGACCAGTGTGGCGTGGACGTGCGCGATTACCGCGCCGGGCAGCGGCTCAGTCGTCAATGCGTGCGGCGCGGCGAGTGGCAGCGGCAACATCAATACGACTGTCACGCTGCGCAACGGCGCAGCCGCGACCTTCACAATCAATGCCAGCATTTCGTCCGGCGCATCCGGCAATCTGACCAACACCGCGACTGTGACCGCGCCGCCCGGAGTTCTGGAAACAAATCTCAACAATAACTCGGCCACCGATACTGACACGGCTGCACCGCAGGCTGATCTGGCCATCACGAAGACCGATAACCAGACCACTTACCTGCCTGGCGGTTCACTGACTTACACGATTGTTGTCAGCAACAACGGGCCAAGCGATGTCACCAATGCGACCGTGAGCGACACGATCCCTGCGGCGCTGACCAGTGTGGCGTGGACGTGCGCGATTACAGCGCCGGGCAGCGGCTCAGTCGTCAATGCGTGCGGCGCGGCGAGTGGCAGCGGCAACATCAATACGACCGTCACGCTGCGCAACGGCGCGGCGGCGACTTTCACCGTCACCGCGAGCATTCCTTCCGGGGCGTCCGGCAATCTGGTCAATACTGCCACCGTCAGTGCGCCGCCGGGAACGACTGATCCGAAGCTGAGTAACAACACGGCGACCGATACTGACACGGCGTCACCGCAGGCTGATCTGGCCATCACGAAATCTGACGGGCAGATCAATTACACGCCGGGCGATCAGTTGATTTATCGCATTACCGTGACCAACAACGGGCCAAGCGATGTGACCGGAGCCGCCGTCACTGACAACCTGCCTCAGGGATTGTCGGCGGCGACGTGGACGTGCGCGATCACGACCGCAGGCAATGGTACGGTGACCAATGCGTGCGGCGCGGCGAGCGGCAATGGCAGCATCAATACGACCGTCACGCTGCGCAATGGCGCTTCGGCCACGTTCACTCTGCGGGTCAGAGTCTCCGATACAGCGAAGAGTGCGATTACCAACATTGCCACTGTGAGCGCGCCACCCGGAGTGACTGAAACAAATTCCACCAACAACAGAGCCATTGACACTGACGGCCCCATTGCTTCGCCCATCGGCGGCGGCAGCGATGACCCCGGCGATGGCGGGTCAGTGCTGATTTATCCGTTGTACTCATCCAACACGTCCAATCCGGGCGCTGAAAACACCCGGCTGAATCTGACCAACACCAGTCCTGAACGTATTGTCTGCGTGCATCTGTTTTTCGTTGATGGCAGCAATTGCTCGGTGTCCGATTCGTTTATCTGTCTGACGCCGAACCAGACTGTCACCATGACGGCTTCGGATGTTGATCCGGGCGTGACGGGTTACCTGATTGCCGTCACCGTTGACTGCCTGACCGGTTGCCCGGTGAATTTCAATCATCTGATCGGAGATGAATACGTCAAACTGAGTTCAGGTCATGCCGCCAATCTTCCGGCTCAGATGGTGCAGGCCCTGACACCAACCGCGAATTTCAATTGCAGCGGCAATGACACGACGGCCACGCTGAGGTTTGATAACCAGATGTACGCCGCCCTGCCGCGTGTGGTGGCGCTCGACAGCATTCCCAGCCTGGCTGACGGCAATTCGATGCGACTGGTGCTTGACCGCATCGGCGGCAACCTGGGAACTGGCCTTGATCCGGTTGGACAGGTCTTCGGCATTGCCTACAGCGATGTCGAAAACCCGTACAGCTTCAGCTTCAGCACAGGATGTCAGCTCAATAAACCTTTTGACAATCAGTTCCCGCGCACCAATCCGCGATTGAATCAGATCATTCCGGCAGGCCGCGTCGGCTGGATGAAACTGTGGGGAACTGAAGACGCCGCGCTGATCGGAGCGGCGATCAACTTCAATGCCAGTGCCGGAACCAACCCGCAGTTCTACAACCAGGGACACAGCCTGCACACGCTGACGCGGACGGATAAAGCCACGCTGCGCATGCCTGTCTTCCCGCCAACCTGCTGAACCGCGCAGGCAGACAAACCGCAGCGGTGCCGCGCAGACGCGAATCAGGTCTGTGCGGCACCGCTCGAATTTTCCGGCAGCCCGTGTTACGACCGCACCCGGTACACGCGATAACCGCCCACATCAACTACAGTCGGATACTTTGCCTTAAAGAAGCTTTCGTTCGCGCCGAACTGATTGAGTTCAACCGGGCCGATAATGACGTAATCCACGCCGTAACGCCTGAGCAGTTGTGCCGCCTCATCGCCGCCGCGATAAATCGCCAGCACATCGCCTTCACGATCCTTGTAATCAATGCCGTGCGTCCACAAATGGCCGGGATAACCCATCAGCGTCTGCCGCCCGGTCAGCGCCACGACTGAATTGTGAATTGGCGCATTCAGCATCAGCGCGCGCGGCGGCGTCTGCTGGCGGATCGCCTCGGCAGCGTCAAGTTCGGCCTGGCCAAAGAGCACGACATTTTCAACCGGCGACAGCGCGCGCAACACATCAGCCGCGCCCGCAAGCGTCAGCGTGACGAGCAATGCCGCAGCCGCAATGCGCGCCGTGATCAGCTTTGATGAAAACAGCTTTGCCACCACCGCCGCGACCAGCGGAACCGAAGCGAGATACCAGTAAAGCAGCACCTTGATGTTGTCCCACGCCCAGGGCGCCAGCAGCACCAGATTCGGCAGAATGAAGCAGAGCAGAAACGGCAGATAAAAACGCTGCACGCGCCCGGTCACAATCTTTCGCGCCAGCAGCGCCACCGCCAGCAGCGCCAGAAACGCACCCGCATTGAGCAGCCAGAACCGCAGCGGCGACATCTGTCCCGACATCCACAAATCATAAGCTTCCCAGTACGGATGCCACTCAAACATCGAACTGCGCGTCGGCGTGGCGCGCAGCCACAACGCCTGCGGCAATGACAACACTCCGGCAGGAATGAAAAAGTACAGCCAGTCCCATGAAAAAAAGAGCAGCGCCACCGGCACACTGACGAGCATGACCGAAAAGAACCCATGCGCGTGCGCCATCGGCATCAGCCCGGTCAGCACTCCGGCAGCGAGCAGCGCACGACGCGGCGACGCGACACGGTGACGCGACGATTCATTTACCTGCTGCGTTTCTGTCCGGCCTGGCTGCTGTGTTTCCGTGTCGCTGCGTCCTGCTTCAATCGCCTGCCACCACAGCGCAATGATCATCGCGGCCATTGGCAATCCGAACAGCAGCGAGCGTTGCGGAATCAGCAGCGTCGTAAAAACATTACCCCAGCGCAGGTGCAACTCGGCATTCATCGTGTAACTGCGCGGCAGGTGCGTCAGAAATCCGGTGAGGTCGCTCAGTGATCCGCCCAGGTCGCGCAAAAACCAGATGAATCCGAATCCGCCGTTGAATAGAAAAATGACCGGAGCCAGTCGCGCAGCCAGGCGACTGCCCGTCAGTTTCATCGTCATCAGTTCAATGCTGCCCACCAGCGCCAGCGCGAGCGCGAAGTTTTCAATAAAGAATGCGAGCGGCCAGCCCGCTCCGGCGCGTTTGAAAAACGCCGTCAGAAAATCAATCAGGAACGGATAAGTGAACGGCAGCCCGTTGAAGATCGGATTATGCGGCGGCAGGTTTTCGCCAAAGGCAAACGAGGTGATGACGCTGAAGTGAAACGGCAGGTCGCCGTAATTGTTCATCGGCGCGGTGTGCATTCCGTCATCGCTGAAACTCACCACGCGACTGAACAGCCAGCCAAGCAGCGCAGCCCACGCCAGGTAATAAACCACTCCCCGGCGATCAGGCGCCGCCGCGCGCAGCGATTCGCGCCACCGGTCAGCCGGAATCGTTCGGTAAAGCGCAATTCCTGCGGCGATCAGCATCAATGTTGTTCCGGCAATGGCCACGCCATTCAGTCCGGTCAGCAATGACACCAGCAGGCTGAGCCACGAGAGCGCAAGCAGCCCCGTCACTGCGCCATAACACAGCCGGGCGAAGAATGAAGCTCGTTCGAGAAAGAGAAAGGTCAGCAGCCATCCGTCAGCGACAGCCAGCAGCGTAAGCAGAACAGGTAATGTTCCCATCGGTTGATTCTCTGAATTGGTCAGGGCTGATCCGGCAGCGACAGATCATAACCCCGTTGACCGGCGCAGCCAATGCTGCGTTCTCACCTTCGACCCGGTTCACTGACTCCTGATACGTGATATTGAGAAAAACAGAATTCAGGAAGCCAGGATGAGTTCTCAAACCTGTGGTGAAGCCGTGCGCATCAGCAGTGGTTAAGGAAAACTCCGGCGCAGGACAACCTGAACCCGGAATATTTTCTCTAACCCGACGGATGAAACATCGTGACCGCAGTTTGACACCCGAAAAGGCCACATTGATAATTCAATTAAAACCCTGCGCAACATCGGTAAAAACAGGAGCATGCAGATGAATACGGTGACTATGGAAGAGACAGACCGAGCAACAGTCGGGTTGACCGTCAGCAAGGAGGCCGAAGCGAACCTGCCTACTGAATTCGGCCCTTTCAGGATAATTGGATTTCGCAGCACCAACAGTGACGAGGAATTTGTGGCCCTGGCCAGAGGCATCCTTGATCCTGAGACTCCGACCCTCGTGCGGATTCATTCGCAGTGTCTGACCGGCGACGTGTTTCATTCGCTGAAATGCGACTGCGGCCCGCAACTCGCCCGCGCGATGGAGATGGTGCAGGCCGAAGGCGCAGGTGTGATTGTTTATCAGCAGCAGGAAGGACGCGGCATCGGCATCGTCAACAAGATTCGCGCCTATGCCTTGCAGGATGAAGGCGCTGACACGATTGAAGCCAACGTCAGGCTGGGCCTGGCGATTGACGCGCGCGATTACCGGCAGTGCGCTGAGATTCTCAAACTGCTCGGATTGCGCCGTGTGCGGCTGATGTCGAACAATCCTGACAAACTGCGCGCGCTTCAGAAAGCGGGCCTTGAAGTTGTCGAGCGCGTTCCGCTTGAAGTCAAACCGCACAAGAACGCCGAAAAGTACCTGATGACCAAGAAGGAAAAGATGGGCCATCTGCTGCGGCTCAACGGCATTTTCTGAAACGGCAGAAAAATTTACAAAAACGATTGAGGCTGTCCGGTGAAAACCGGGCAGCCTCAGTTTGCTTTTAAGCCATCGCTGACCTCATCATTACCCGCGCCTGAGACTACCTCGCTCGACAGGCCGAGCGGACTGACAGCATGATCAACAGCGCCCTGAGCCACGAGGAACAGGAGATGAACAACTCGCTTCAAGCACTGCTGACCGGACTGATTGATTACGCCGGACTCTTTCCGCCTGCCGCGCTGACGATGGAAACGGCGGTCAGGCATTACGCCGAATACCTGCAAGCTGAACATTCCTGGATGCTGGGGCGGTTCATTGTGCCGATGAACCGGCTTGATGAATTCGAGCGCGCCGCCACGCCGCTGCTGCCAAAAGGCAATCCGGTGCAGCCCTGGCATATCAGCGCGCTGGCCGGATCTGATCTGACGACTGATCTCAATCGCATCGGTGATTTCAACTACCTGCATGCCACAGACGAAAATGCCGGAGCCGCCGTGATTGATGCCGTCGAACTGAAAGCCACAAAAGCCGATGAAATCAGACGCGCAATGAGGCTGCTGCCGCGTTCGCTGGCTTCGTATTTTGAAATTCCGGTGACGGCTGATCCGACTGAACTTGTGCTGGCGCTGGCGCAGACCGGCGCGCTGGCCAAAGTGCGAACCGGCGGCGTCAATGCCCAGGCTTTTCCTTCAACGACTGATCTGGCCCGCTTCATCAGCGCGTGCGCCGCTGAGCGCGTGGCGTTCAAGGCCACTGCCGGGCTGCATCATCCGCTGCGCGCCATTTACCGTCTGACTTACGAACCCGACAGCGAACTGGCCGTGATGCACGGCTTTCTGAATGTCTTTCTGGCCGCAGCTTTCGCGCGGTTTGGCCTGAGCGATGACGGCATCAGAGAACTGCTCGAAGAGACTTCGCCCGCCGCCTTCCGCTTCGATGGTGAAGGCATTATCTGGCGCACGCACGAACTGACTTTGCAACGCATCGAAGTCGTGCGCCACACCTTTGCGATGGGTTACGGTTCCTGTTCGTTTGATGAGCCGATTGCCGATCTCAGAAAGATCGGCCTGATGTGAGTTATGAGTTACGCAATCAATGAGACGCACGATCCGAAGCTGAAAAGCTGGGTTGAATCGGCCAACGAGCCGGGCTGCGAATTTCCGATTCAGAATCTGCCGTTCGGGCTGTTCAGGCGAGCCGACAGCGATGACCTGCCAGCCATTGGCGTGGCGATTGGCGACCGGATTCTTGATCTTTCAGTCGTCGCAGAGGAATTGTGGGCTGAGGATTTCGAGGATGACATTGCTGACGCGTGCAGCATTGAATCGCTTGATTACCTGATGCTGCTCGGGCCTGAAAGCTGGTCTGAACTGCGGCGGCGCGTGAGCGACCTGCTGCGGGCTGACAACGCGGAACTGCGCGATCACCGCGAACTGATTGAAGCCGCGCTGGTGCCGATGGCTGAAGCTGAAATGCTGCTGCCGGCGACCATCGGCGATTACACTGATTTTTACGCCTCAATCTTTCACGCCACCAATGTCGGCAGCATGTTTCGCCCTGATAATCCGCTGCTGCCGAATTACAAGTATGTGCCGGTTGGTTATCACGGGCGCGCGTCGTCGGTCTTTGTCAGCGGCGCTCCGGTGCATCGTCCGAACGGGCAGACGAAAGCGCCTGAGGCTGAACAGCCGACATTCGGGCCGAGTCGCCTGCTTGATTACGAAGTCGAAGTCGGCTTTTTCGTCGGGCCGGGCAATGAGCCTGGCGAGCCGGTCAATATTGGGGATGCCGAAGCTCACATCTTCGGATTGTGCCTCGTCAACGACTGGTCGGCGCGTGACATTCAGGCCTGGGAATATCAGCCGCTGGGGCCGTTTCTGGCCAAGAGTTTTGCGACGACGATTTCGCCCTGGATCGTCACGATGGAATCGCTCGCGCCGTTCAGGATTCCGGCTTTCAAACGGCCCGCAGGCGATCCTGACCCGCTGCCTTATCTTGATTCGCCTGAAAATCGTGAACGCGGCGGCATTGATCTGAAAATGGAACTGCTGCTGCTGACGCGGCAGATGCGCGAGCAGGGCGTTGCGCCGGTCAGACTGACGCATCACAACTTCAGCGATGTTTACTGGACGGTGGCGCAGATGCTCACGCATCACACCAGCAACGGCTGCAACCTGCGGTCGGGCGATCTGATTGCCAGCGGCACCGTGTCGGGGCCGGATAAGGACGAACGAGGTTGTCTGCTCGAACTGACGTGGCGCGGAACTGAACCTGTTCAGTTGCCGACCGGCGAGACGCGACGATTTCTTGAGGATGGCGATGAAGTCATCATTCGCGGCTGGTGTGAACGCGCCGGTTTTGCGCGCATCGGCTTTGGTGAATGTCGCGGCGTGGTGCTGCCTGCGAAAAGCTCAGGCTGAAGAATTTTCTGAAGGATCGTTCCGGCGTTGTGAATACTGCTCAGCCTCTTCAGGATGCCGGGCTTTGTACTCAGCCCAGAGGCGCGAAATTTTCAGGCGATAAGTGACGAGCTGGCGGCTGACATTGAAATGCCGCGCAATCTGCGACGCCGTTCTGCCCGCCAGCACAAACCGCCGCAGCGCCGTGTAAGGCACCAGCGCGGCGGCTCCGACCGCGTAAGCTTCCTCTTCATCCGCTTCATTGTAATCACGCGACAGAGTTTTCCCGCCATTGTGTTCAGCGGCCACTGAAAGGCGATTGGCTTCGTGTCCGAGCAGGACGTGACAGACCTCTTCCATCAAAGTTGCGTGATGACGATTGCGCCCGTGCTTTGGATTCAGAATGACCAGCTTGCGCCCGTCCGGCAGCATGCGCGAACTCGCGCCGCCTGACCAGTCGCCTGAACCTTCACCAAGCAGGTGGTCACGCGCTGCCTGCGACAGGCCCTGAATTTCGTCAAAGTTCACCACCAGAATCCGCGCCAGCCGCGCCAGCGCAAACGGATCGAGCGGCACATCGTCGCGGCGCAATCCGGCAAACTCGCGCAGGCTGCGAGCGCGCTGCTCGTACATCCGGCCCTTCGGAGTTGGTGGTTGTTCGAAGTAGTCCACAACGGCATTATACGTGGACTTGCGGCGGGATAAAGCAGTTGCGGGCTGAAGACTGAGTTTCAGAGCTTAAGTCTTCAGCCCGCTGATTCTTGCCGCAACGATTTCAGGAATGTGCCTTGTCGGAACTGTTGCCGCCGAGTCGGCTGAACTGCGAATAGGCGACGCGGAACATTTCGGCCAGCGCCTGCGCGGTTTCGGGCGACAGATTGCGGTCGGCTCTGAGGTGCGCTTCGACAATGTCGGGCACGGGTTCGTGCGGAAAGTAGATGACCGGCAGCGATTCGCCCTCGCCGGTCAGTGAATTCATCCGGTCGTGGCCGCGACCGTCCATAATTACCCGTTCCATCGGGATGTTGAGCCACGCGGCCAGTCGCGCCAGATTGTCGGCATCCGGCTGCACCGTGCCGTTCTCAATCCGCGAGAGCGTCGAGGCCGAAACATTTGTGACCTGCGCCACGGCCCGCAGACTCATCTTCATCTCTTCGCGCTTGCGTTTGATGGCGCGCCCCAGTTCGCTCGTATTGATGACGCCTTTGCTTTGATGATCGCCGTCTGTATGTTGCATCTCTGAGACCTCCTTTCGAGGTGTTGAACCTTCCGCAGAAGGCACTTTACCTCTAAAGCAAGGCGAAACATAGCATAAAGAAAAAAAAGAATGCAAGAGTTTGTTTCATACTTGCAATGAGAAAAATGGTGTGGTACATTGTTGCAACATTGAAACAGGCAATGAAACGGTAAATTGAAATCTGGTCAGAAAGCAGACGACATTTCACAGCGAAGCTGAGGCTGGCTGCACAGGGCGAATGCGATGGCCGTAGATGATTGCCGGGAGGAAAAGAACGATGATCACATCCAATGAAAACAGAGCCGAAAGAGTTGCCGAAAGCTCAACGCAGAGCGCGCTCGGCAGGGAACTCGCCATCAAGAAGGCTGTGCAGCGGCACAAGCGGGCACAGAGCCTGGCGGCGATGGGGCTGGTTTCACGCGAAGGTGATCGTTTTCGTGTGACGACTCCCGCGCCGCGCGGAAAGCAGGTGACTTACGAAGTCTGGCGCGATGAGGCCGGACGCGTGCGCTGCACCTGTCCCGAATTCGAGGAGCAGGCGGCTTCAGAATCGGCTTTCCGGTGCGAACACATTCTCGCCGTCAAGCACACGCTGACTGCGCAGACTCAGGAAACACAGACTGTGGCGACTCCTCAGCCGCCGCAGGTTGCAGTCGCTCCGGTTGCGGCAGAACCAGTGCCGAAGATCATCCGGAAAAGGGAGGAAGATGAAATGCCGTCCGAAAAAATGAACAGCCACGAGACTCAGGCGCAGCCCGAAACTGCTCCGGCGGAGGAGCCGAAAGGTAATGTTTACTCGCTGCCCTTTGCCAGTGTGCTGCGTACGCTGCGCCAGCCGATTGATCCGAAGCTGGTCAGAACACGCGAAGGCTGGACTGACCGCCAGGGCAACACGCATCTGGTCGAATACATTGAATGGCACACGGTCGCTGACATTCTCGACCGCGTCGCGCCGAACTGGTCGCATTCGGTGCGCAATGTCGTGCAGATTGGCGAAATGGTCGCTGTGACTGCCGCCATCACGATTGACGGCGTGACCCGCGAAGGCGTCGGCACCGGCACGGCTGAAAGTGAAACCGGCATCAAGAAGGCCGAACACGACGCGCTCAAACGCGCGGCGATCAAATTCGGCATCGCCCGCGATCTGTATCAGCGCGAATCAGAAGTCATCGAACGGCAGGGTTCGCACACGCCGGGCAGCGGCTTCCCGCGCGATCCGCTGGCGAAATCGCTGGCCGATCTGGTGACGCCGAAACAGCTTGGCATGATTCGTGCCCTGGGCCGTGAAATCGGGCTGGACATCGAACAGGAATGCCAGTCATTGATGAGCTGCGGCACTGAAGAACTCTCGAAGCAGGCCGCGTCAAGGTTCATTGATTACCTCAAGCGCAAGCAGGACGAGAAGCAGCACAGTCTGTCAGAAGATGACGACCTGCTGCGCGCCAGTTAAGGAGGTTACGCAGTCGTGAGTGCCGCTGACCGCTATCGCCGCTGGTTTGAGTACGAACAGGACAGCCACCTTAAAACGCTGGCCTCGTTTGAGACTGTTCACAGCGAGCTTCGTTCACTGCCTTCGTTTCAGAAGGCAGTGAATCTGATGGCGCATCTGGTGGCTGCCCGCAAAATGTGGCTGTTTCGTTTCGGCGCTGCGCCCGACTGGCCGCGTGAACTCTTTCCGCAGAATGTTGCGCTGGCGGAATTGCCGGAACTGGTGAATGAAATGCACGCGGCGTGGGCGGCGTGGCTCAGCGGGCTTGACGATGCTGAACTTGCGCGCAGCTTCGAGTATCAGAGCTTCGAAGGCGGCTGGTATCGCAACACCATCGAAGACATTCTGACGCAGTTGTTCGGGCATTCGTGGTATCACCGGGGACAGATTGCCGCGCTGATTCGTTCAGTCGGCGGCGATCCGGCGGTGACCGATTTTGTGTTCTGGACGCGTGAATCGCTGCCGTCACGCTGAAGTTTGCGGCAGCCTTTCGCCGCGAATTCCGGAGGTGAGGAAGTAATGAATACTCAGGAAATGAAACAGCCGCAGCAGGCCGGGCCGACGCTTCAGGAATGGTTCGGTGACGAAATGGAGATGGAGCGGTGGCTGCACGCGCTGGCGATTGATCCGGCAAACAAAACCGAAGCGGTCGAAACTGAAACCGCTGAGCCTGAACCGAAGCGGCGCACCAAGAAGGAACAGATCGTCGAGCTTTATCAGAGCGGCATCACCGACATTGCCGAGATCGTTTATCAGGTCGGCGCGCGGCCTTCGTATGTCGCGCAGGTTTTGCAGAACGCCGGACTGATCAACGGCTATTACGATCTGTATACGCCGACGGCGAGCGATCAGAATTTTTATGCGCGTTTCTTTCGCAACGTGCTGGCCTTCAAAACCGTCGAAGCGGCGCGCCGTTCAATTGAAAGAATCGAGCGGCTCTACAATTACTTTGAGCGCATCGGCGACCGCGCCGGGCAGCATCACGCGATGGTGCTGGCGCTGACGGGCAAAAACCGCGCCCGCTGGAGCGGCAAACACGACGCCGCGAAAGTCTTCAGCGACTGGCTGGCGGCGCACTGATCCCCTCACTCTGAAAGCGGTCATTGAAATACCGAAAAAGCATAGCGAGTTACCGGGGCACAAGGTTGTCCTTGTGGTAACGACTTCAGTCGGCTGCGGGTGGGTTGCCGACTGAAGTCGCCACTACAAGTCCGATCCTCTCCCGCATCCCGGAGCCTTGCAGTACCGACTCCGACTTCATCACAACACCATCATCAATCGGAGGAAGAGTAATGACGGCAATGACACCTGAGCAGGCTCAGTACCTGCGCGATTTCCTGCTTTCCGGCATTGAAAACGAATTTGAGCTGACGAAAAGAGTGCTGTCCGCAATCCCGGACGACCGCGCTGATTATCGGCCTGATCCGAAATCCCGCACGGCGGGCGATCTGGCGTGGCACATCGTCAGTTGCGAACTCTACTTTCTTGAAGGCATCGCCGCAGGCTCGCTCGAAGGCGGCGAAGATCCGCCGAACCCCACACAGAATGTGGCCGAACTGATTGCGCTCTATGAAAGCGGATTCAGGGCGGGCATCGCAAAACTCAGACAACTCGGCGGCGAACAACTCGCTGCGCCGCTCAATTTCTTCAATGTCTTCAACTATCCGGCAGTGGTTTATCTGACCTTCCTGCAAAACCACACCGTGCATCATCGCGGCCAGTTGAGCGCGTACCTGCGACCGATGGGCGCGCAGGTTCCGGCCATTTACGGGCCGAGCGGCGATGAGATGTGGACGATGACCGAAGCGGCAGGCGCATAACCTGTCAGAGCGAAAAGACAACAAGCGAAAGGAGAGAACTGAAATGGCAGTCAAACCGATCCCGGATGGTTATCATACCGTCACACCGCATCTGACCGTGCAGGGCGCTCCGGCGCTGATCGAATTTCTGAAACAGGCTTTCGATGCGCAGGTCATACACTGCATGACCAGCCCCGACGGCGGCATCAGGCACGCTGAAGTCAGAATCGGCGATTCGCCGATGATGATCGGTGAAGCCACCGAAGAATGGAAGGCGATGCCCACGACGCTGTACCTCTACGTCAGGGAAGTTGATGCGACATACGAGCGTGCCATCAGTGCCGGAGGCGTTTCAATTTCACCGCCGCAGAATCAGTTTTATGGTGATCGCTGCGGGGCAGTGAAAGACCCTTCCGGTAATTACTGGTGCATCGCCACACACGTCGAAGACGTTGCGCCCGAAGAACTGGAGAAACGCGCTGCTGCCGCACGAAAATAAACGGCTGACAGCATTACCCCTGGCAGTGCGAGTCCGCTGCCCTGAAGTTGAGGCGGCCTGAGAGACACCCGAATCACCCTCGTAGTCACGACTTCATTCGTTTGTTTTGAAAACCTGTGGCATCGGAGCCGGAACGAATGAAGTCGTGACTACGAGGGTGTGATCCGATCTTTTGAATGAATACGTGACTCCCGGACAGTGGACTCACGCTCCCGCAACAGTAATTTCCGGAGACACCCGGCATGGCGACTAAACAACGCGAAGCAAAACGACAGTCGCTTTACAGCGTGCATCCGTCGGTCGTGATGGTGCAGAAATGGGTTGAGACTTTGCCCGCACAGACCGGACGCTCGCTGGATGAATGGCTGCAACTGATCAGCACGTCAGGCCCGGCGAGCGAAAAGGAATGCCGCGACTGGCTGAAGTCGGAATACAAACTCGGCGCCAACAGCGCATGGTGGCTGGCTGAACGCGCCGCAGGCAAAGGCGGCGAAGACAGCGATCCTGGAATGTATTTACAGGCCGCTGACGTTTACGTCAGAGAAATGTTCGCCGGATCGAAGGCCGCGCTGCGACCGCTGTACGATGAACTGCTGAAGCTCAGTCTGGGAATGGCCGCTGATGTCAAAGCCTGTCCGTGCAAAACGATTGTGCCGATTTACCGGCGTCACGTGATTGCGCAGATCAAACCGGCGACGCGCACGCGCATTGATTTCGGCCTTGCGCTCGGCGACACACCAGTGACGGGACGGCTGATTGAGACGGGCGGCTTTGCCAAAAAAGACCGCATCACGCATCGTATCCCCATCACGTCGCTCGCTGAGATTGATGATGAAGTCAGACGCTGGCTCAGATTCGCTTATGACCGCGACGTGTAATTCACAAGAGGGAGAACAACACGTCATGCTGCGGAGCATTCTGGCAGTGATTGCGGGATTTATGGTGATGGTCATGTTCGTCGGTTTCGGCACCACCATCGCCGCTGGTTTTATGATCGGCCCGGTGCAGGCCGGAACAGTTGTGCAACCGCCCCTGGCTTATCTGATCGTCAATCTGGCGCTGAGCCTGGTGGCGGCGATCATTGGCGGATGGGTCGCGGGCGCGATGGCCGGGCGTGAGCCGATGATTCACGCAGGCGCGCTGAGTGTGCTGGTGCTGGCAATGTCGGTGGTCAGTTTCATTGCGACGCGCGGCCTGCCCGAAGCGGCGGCTCAGCCGAAATGGTATCAACTGGTGGCCACGATTCTGGGTGTGGGCGGCGTCCTGCTCGGTGGCGTGATGCGCGGAGGACAGCAGCATGCTTGATGGAACATGGATTCCGGTGACTGCCGAACTGAGCGGGCAGCAACTGCCGCACGAAAGTCTCAGGTCAATGAAACTCATCATGTTCGGCGGCAAATACGTGGCCAATGTGGGCGGCGTGTCGGACCAGGGACTGGTGAAAATCAATGCCCGCAGCGTGCCTGCCGTGATGGACATTACCGGCACGAGCGGCCCGAATGAAGGCCGCACGATTCGCGCCATTTACGAACTCAGCGGCGACCGCCTGACGGTTTGTTACGCGCTCGAAGGCGACACGCGACCGGCTGAATTCAAAACACAGGCTGACTCGAAGTTTTACCTGGTCACTTACAAACGGGCGTATCCGTAAAAACTGCGCGGCTGCGCCGAACGCTTGAGCAGTGAGAAAGGAAAATGTGATGGCAAACCTGATTGGCTGGGTTGACATTCCCGTGACTGACCTCAACCGCGCGATGAATTTCTATCGCCAGGTGACGGCCCGCAAAGTCGAACAGGAGTTCGGGCCGGATACGCCGGTGGCTGTGTTTGCGCATGGTGGCAATGATGTTTCCGGCTGCCTGGTTGTTGATGCCGAAGCGCAGCCGTCAGCGCACGGCCCGCTGATTTACTTCAGCGTGGATGGTCGCCTTGATGAAGCCATTGCGGCGGTCGAAGCAAACGGCGGCAGAATCATCGAACCGAAACATCAGATCGGCCCGTTCGGCCATCGCGCCATCGTGCTTGACAGCGAAGGCAATCGCATTGCGCTGCATTCAAACTGAAATGCGCGCCTGCTTTTTCGTGCGACAAAATCACCAGCTTGTCGAACAAACCCCGGAGGAGAGATGAAAAAAGTCACCGGCATTGGCGGAATCTTTTTCAAGTGCGCTGACGCAGACAAACAGCGGGCGTGGTATCAGCGTCACCTCGGCATCACGCCCGATCCTTCATTCGGCGGCTGGATTTTTCAGTGGCGCGATCACGAAAATCCCGAGCGCGTCGGCGCAACCGTCTGGTCGCCGATGCCCGACAGCACGAATTGTTTCGATCCGGGCCGACAACCATTCATGATCAATTACCGCGTTGAAAACCTTGATGCGCTGCTTGAGGAACTGCGCCGCGAAGGTGTGCAGGTTGATGAAAAGCGCGAAGACAGTGAATACGGTCGCTTCGCGTGGATTATGGATCCTGAAGGCAATCGCATCGAACTCTGGGAACCTCCGGCAAACTCGTAAGCGCCGGATATTCGCAATCCACCCTGTTCAATCTGTAGTCACATAACCGGCTGAAACAGCCGAAAGGAGAGAGTGTATGTCCGGGAAAGTCAAACCGATTCCAGAAGGTTATCACACGCTGACGCCGTACCTGATTATCAGGAACGCCGCGCAGGCCATCGAATTTTACAAGCAGGCACTGGGCGCTGAAGAAGTTTTCAGAATGCCGATGCCTGACGGCAAAATCGGACACGCTGAAATGAGAATCGGCAATTCAATGTTCATGCTTGCCGATGAAATGCCGGAAGAAGGATTCTCGTCACCGCAAACGCTCAACGGCACGGCAGTCTCTTTTATGGTTTATGTGGAAGACGTTGATGCCGCCTTTCAGCGCGCCGTTGAGGCCGGAGCAAAAGAACTGCGCCCGGTCAAGGATCAGTTTTACGGCGACCGCACAGGCACGCTGGCTGATCCGTTCGGGCATGTGTGGTCAATCGGAACTCACGTCAGAGACGTGACTTTTGAAGAGATGCAAAAACACATGGCCGCGCAGCAGTGCTGAGCTGTCTGCCCAGGCCGGTCAAACCATGACCCAGGGAGGAAACTTATGCCGCGAGTAGTTCATTTTGAAATTCCCGCCGATGACACCGACCGCGCCATCGGCTTTTATCAGCAGGTGTTCGGCTGGCAGACCAGTAAATGGGACGGGCCGGAACCTTACTGGCTCATCGCCACCGGCGATAACAATCAGCCCGGCATCAACGGCGGTCTGATGAAACGCAGGCATCCTGATCAGCCGGTCGTCAACACGATTGATGTGTCGTCCGTAGATGATTACGTCACGAAGATCAGCCAGCACGGCGGCGAAATTGTCGTGCCCAAAATGGCCGTGCCGGGCGTCGGCTGGCTGGCCTATTTCAAGGACACCGAAGGCAACATCTTCGGCATTATGCAATCTGACGATTCAGCGCGCTGACAGGAGTAAACGATGCCTGAAGCAGACGAGACAAAAACGATGACCATTCACTTTGAGGGCGCATCACCAATTCTGCGGGTGCGGAATCTTGAGGCGAGTGTGGCGCATTACGTGAATGTCCTCGGCTTCAGCGTGGACTGGCAGCACGAAGGCGTCATGGCTTCGGTGTCGCGTGACAGGGCGAACCTGATGCTGTGTGAAGGCGATCAGGGCAATCCCGGCACGTGGGTCTGGATTGGCGTGAGTGACGCTGAGCGCCTTTTCGCTGAGTATACAAAGACCGGCGCGAACATCCGACTCGCGCCGGTCAACTATCCCTGGGCTTGTGAGATGCACGTGCAGGATCCTGACGGCCACGTGCTGCGCCTGGGTTCTGAGCCGCGCAGGGATCAGCCGTTCTCTGAATGGATGATGTGGGACAGGGCTGATGCCGTCTGATCAGGCGCAGGAGGTAATTGATGAAAGTCCGTTTTCAATCCGACACGCCGCTGATTCCCGCCGGGCCTGACCTGGCGGCGGCGCTTGTCTTTTACACTGATGGCATGGGCTTCTCGATTGTGTGGCAGGGCGAAAGCATGGCCGGGATTGAGCGTGATAACGTCGCCTTCAATCTGGTGGTGAATGAAAATCGGGAATGGGCTGAAAACGCGAGCTTCAGTATTGGCGTGTCTGATCTTGACGGACTTTATGAAGAGTATCGGCAACTGCCGGCGCAGGTCGGCCCGCTCGAAATGAAAGCATGGGGCAGGCGCGAGTTTCACCTGATCGTTCCTTCGGGAGTTTGCTGGCAGTTTTATCAGGCCGAAAGCGCCTGAGAGGAAGATTGTGATGACCATTGCGAGTGGAACATTTGAAGTAAAACTGACGCCTCAGACCGATCAGCCTGCTGAAGCAGTTCCGGCCAGAATGCTGATTGACAAATCATTTCACGGCGCGCTCGAAGCCGTCAGCAAAGGGCAGATGCTGTCTGCCGGAACTGCGGTCAAAGGTTCGGCGGGTTATGTTGCCCTCGAAAAAGTCAGCGGCACGCTCAACGGGCGCACGGGAACTTTTGTGCTTCAGCACAGCGGCACAATGACGCGCGGCGCAGCGCAACTGAGCATCACGGTTGTTCCCGATTCAGGCACTGAGCAACTGGCCGGGTTGACGGGCCGGATGACAATCAGCATGGCTGACGGACAGCATTCATATGATTTTGAATACACGCTGCCGGATAGTCCTGAAGTGCAGTGACAGATCAGACCCGATCTGTAGGGCAATTTGAGAATGATCATTGAGAATTACAAACAATTCGGCGGCGCGCACAGCGAAACGGCGGCGCTCAAAAATGTGCTGGCCCAGGCTGGCGTCAGTGCGCCGCACACCGGCAGGCCATACACCGAAGCGATGCTGCTTGGCATTGGCGGCGGCGTGGGCGCGGGTTATTTCGTCTTTGAGATGTGCGACGGCACGTGGCTCGTGCCGGGCACGCGGCATCAGTGGCAGAACACCGGCCCCGACTTTCTGCAAAAGATCGGCAAACGCATCGGCGCAACTGTGACCGTCAAAGAATCAGGCGGACTCAAAACCGCTGAGGCAAATCTGAAAGAATCGCTCGCGGCAGGTCGCCCGGCAATCACCTGGGGCAGCCTGGCCGGAATGCCTTATTACGGGCTGTCGGAAGACCTGCTCAAAATGTTTGTGCACGTCTTTGTGGTTTACGGCTGGAATGAACGCGGCAATCGCATCTGCATTGATGATCGTTCAGTCGCCGCCTGGCACGTCACACCGCCGGAACTCGCCCGTTCGCGCGCGGCCATCACTTCGCTCAAAAACAGAGTGATGACCGTGACCAGGCCGAAAAAAACTGCGGATCTGAAATCGGCCATCATCGCGGGCATCAGCGACTGCTGTACTGAAATGCTCAATCCGCCGATCAGAAATATCGGCTTGTCATCGCTGGCGAAATGGGAAGAACTGCTGACTGACACCAAAGACCCGAAGGGCTGGCCGAAGCTGTTCAGGCCGGGCGTGCAGCTTTATCGTGCATTGCTGGCGACCTTTCATTACATCGAAACTGCCGGAACAGGCGGCAGCGCATTTCGCACGCTGTACGCTGACTTTCTTGACGAAGCGGCGAGCGTGATGGGCAAGGGGGCACAGCCGTTGTTTGCCGATGCCGCCGCGCAGTATCGCCGCGCCGCGAAACACTGGAGCAGCCTCGCCAAAGCCGCGCTGCCCGATGCGGTTGATCTGCTCTGCGAAGCCAGAGAAGTCACCGCCGCCAAATATCAGTTGTTCACCGCGCGCGGCCCTGCCGCCGCTTCGCAGATGCAGAAGATCAATCGCCGCCTGGCGGCCATCGAGGCCGAAGCCGCAAAGGATTTTCCGCTGAACGCAAAGCAGACGCGCGCCCTGTTCGATGAATTGAGCAGCCACGTCAGAAAGATTCACGAAGCCGAAGAGAAAGGCCTGACCATTCTGCAAAAGCTGGTGGCCTGAGCCTGCGGGCCGCTGATGTGTGACTATTCGATCATTGCCCAATCAGTCCTTGCTTTGATGGGGGAGGGAGCAGTTATGCCGGGAGAGAATCAGTGTGAATCAAAGCAACTGCGGAGCATCTCACCACTCTTTATAGTTGCTGATGTGGAAGAGTCAGCCGAATACTATCGTGAAAAGCTCGGTTTCGACATTGATGGTTACTGCGGCTATCCGCCGCGCTTTACTTCAGTGCTGCGTGACGGCATCGAGATTATGCTCAAAAGTCGCGGCGAAACCCAAAGGCGGCGACTCAGCACTGAATCGCCTGACAAACGCCGGGTTCATCGCTGTGTTGATTGTGACGCTTACATCAATGTCGCTGATCTCGACGCGCTCTATCACGAACTCAAGGCCAGAAGGGCGCGGATTGTCAGAAAGCCTGAAACAACGGAATACGACACGCGGGAATTTGCCGTTGAGGATTGCAACGGTTACGTCATCTGCTTCTCGCAGCCGGTCGAAAGGCCGACCGGATAAAAGCGAGCGGGCCGCAGAATGATCGGGCTGAAAGCAGGGGATAAGTGCCGTGATGAACAATGCTTTCAGTTCGATCATTCTGCGGCCCGCTCGCTTTTTGTTTGAGCCTGTGCCGTCAGCGTGCAGTTTATTGTCCGGGCAGATCGCGCAACCCTGACACGGGAAGGCTATCTGGTATATTTGCCTGGAGACTTGAACGATCTGATCTCTTTCGAGTCAGGTTGCTGACGAATGACTGTCCAGTACTCCTCTCTGACATCATCATCAATCTCGATTGTGGTTGAATAGAGTGCATCAGTTCCGTCTTTCCGGCAGCCTGAAATCCAGTAATGAGCGCCGGTCTCGACCTCATAATAGTTCGCCTTGAAGCCGCGTCCCGCCAGAGGATAGAAGGTGCGACCCTGATAATAAAGGGATCGGCCCGTTTTAGAGTAAATCACCCGGCCAATCCTGGCTGATCCTGACAGACCTCCGCTTTTATCTTCGATATACATAATCCGGGTTCGGTGGGCCATCGCCTGGTTCCTTTAACTCAGATGCTCTTTCAATGTCTGCGCCATCTCTTCAGCCTGCTTTCTGATCACCGTTTCATCCTGACCTTCGATCATCACGCGCGCGAGGTTTTCGGTGCCGGAGTAACGAACGAGGACGCGGCCTTTGCCTTCGAGTGCTGCCTGTAGCTGATCGAGCGCGGCTTTGACTGGCGCAACGCTGTCAAGCGGCGGTTTGCGGGCCACTCTGACATTGATGACGACCTGCGGATAGCGCGTGAAACTGCTCGTCAGCGCATGCAGGGTGCGGCCCGTGTCGGCAATGACGCGCAGAATTTCAAGCGCGGTCAGCATGCCGTCACCGGCCAGGCTGATGCCGGGAAAGATGATGTGGCCTGATTGTTCGCCGCCAATGCTGCCGCCGTTTTTGAGCAGTTCATCCAGCACATACTTGTCACCGACGCTCGTGCGCACCAGCGTAATGCCGCGTTCTTTCAGGCCGAGTTCCAGGCCGAGGTTGCTCATGACCGTTGCGACGACACGACCGCCTGCCAGTTGATTACGTTCGGCCAGGTAACAGGCCATCACAAACAGCACCTGATCACCGTCAACCAGGTTGCCGCGTTCATCAACAAACAGTGAACGGTCAGCATCACCGTCAAAGGCGATGCCCAGGTCGGCTTTGAAATCACGAACTGCCTGTTGCAGCTTTTCAGGATGCAGCGAGCCGCAATCCAGATTGATGTTGCGGCCATTCGGATCAGCATTGATGGCCGTGACGCTGGCGTTGAGGCCTGAAAACAGGCGCGGCGCGAGCGCCGATGAAGCTCCGTTGGCGCAATCCACGACAATGCGCAGGCCATGCAGATCAAGCCCTGAGCCGAGTTCAGCGCGCAGGAAGTCCGGATACATTTCGCGCAGTTCGGATTCGGGCGTGACGGTCACGGCGCTGAAGGCCGGAAAGATTGAAGCGTCCGCTTTCAGATCGCGTTCGATGGCCTGTTCGGTGGCGTCATCAAGTTTCTGCCCCGAAGGCGCGAAGACCTTGATGCCGTTGTCTTCATAAGGATTGTGCGAAGCCGAAATCACCACGCCCGCATCGGCTTTGATGAGGCGCGACAGATAAGCCACGCCCGGCGTGGTAATGACTCCGGCGCTGCGAAAGCGGCCACCGGCGGCAGCAATGCCGCGCGCGATGGCGGCTTCAATCCATTCGCCCGATTCGCGCGTGTCGCGGCCAGTGATGACGAGCGGCGCGCTGCCGTTTTTGACTGTCAGTTCCTTTGCCAGTGACCAGCCGATGCGTTCGATGGTTGCCTCATCAAGCGGAAACTGTCCGGCGGTGCCACGAATTCCGTCTGTGCCAAAAAACTCACCCATAATGTTGATTGATTCAGAGTCGGGGTCTGGTGTGTGGTCGGGGGCGGAGAAGCGCGATGATAAACGATCAGTCAGAAAAGTTCATTGATAAAAATCGGCGGCTCCGCGCTCACTGCTTCGGCGCAATGTTGACCATGACGGTCACGGGGCCGGGGTTGTGAACGCGAATGAAGCGGTCGCGCAGATCAACGTCAACAGTGGTGGTGAAAGTATTCTGGCGACCATCGAGCTGAATGCTTTCGGTCGAGGCGCTGGTGATGGCGGCGACGTGCGATTGCGGGCCGGAAATCTCGATGGTGGAAGGCTGCGCCGTGAATCCGCGCAGTTCATAACCATCCATCACTTTGCCGATGTATTGCGGCTGCACGGGCACTGCCTTGTGGGTGGTCTGTTCAATCAGCAGCCGGATGTTTGAGGGTTCGATGCGCAGCACTTCGACATCATCGGGCCGCGACACATCAGCCGGGTTAAGTTGCACGACGCGCTCGCCGGGGCCTTTGTGGCTGAGGTCGGCAACGACTCCGATCTGATTGGCGGTTGTGGTGCGAATGATATTCTGCGGGCCGCGCAACCGCACGCTGACGGTGGTCTGCGGCACATCGCCGCTGATTTCAAGGCCCGGTTGCAGGCCGCGCAATTCAAGCGGGACGTTGACCAGCGTCACTTCGCTGACGGGCTGGCGCGAGATGCCGAAGAGCGTGATGGCCAGCAGCAGCGAAATCAGTTTGAGGCCGATGTTTTCAGTGACGAAGTTGCGCAGGTTGTGTTTGAGCCACTGCCCCATCGGCAGCTTTCTGAGAGACGAGGCGCGGGTTTTGGAACGGACATTTCTCATCGCTGCGGGCTGATGATTTCAGAGCGTGGAACCTTCGCGCAGGCTTTCGCGCAAACCTTCGTTGTGGGCCGGAAGCCGCTGATTGTCGCGCCGGGTGAGAATCTCATCAAGTTCCTGTTCGTGTCGCCGGTCATCGGCTTCGTAAGCGGCGTAATCTTCGGGACGCTGCCAGGGTTCCATCGCCTTGATGATCAGCACGCGCAGTTTCGGGCCGTCAAGATTGCGAATGACGCCGCCGCCGATGGCAAATGAAATCACTCCGGTTTCTTCTGAAACGATCACGGCAAATGCGTCGCTGTCTTCAGTGATGCCGATGGCGGCGCGATGGCGCGTGCCCATATCGCGCGAAATGCGCGGATTCTGTGTCAGCGGCAGAAAGCACGAAGCCGCCGCCACGCGATTGTCGCTGATGATGGCTGCGCCGTCGTGCAGCGGCGTGTTCGGATTGAAGATCGTGACGAGCAGATCGTAAGTCAGGCGCGCATCCAGCCGGATGCCGCTTTCAATGTAGGTTTTCAATCCGACATCGCGTTCAAAGATCATCAGTGCGCCGATTTTTTCAGAAGCCAGCGTGGTGGCGGCCAGCACGACTTCATCATACCAGTGCTGTTCGTGCGCTGAAGCGCGGCGTCTGACGTGCCAGAGCGGCATGCGCAGGTTGCGGCCAAAATGCAGCAGCGCATTGCGAATTTCGCGCTGAAACAGCACGATCACGCCAAAGCCGAGATAGACAACCACGTTACGCAGCACCCATTGCAGCGTGCTTAATCCAAGCAGGCTTGACGCTTCATAAAGCAGCGCAATCAGTCCCAGTCCGACCGCCATCTGCACCGCCCGCGTGCCGCGCACCAGTCTGAGCAGTTCATAAATCAGAAAGGCGACGATCAGAATATCAATCAGGTTCAGCCACTCCAGCGAGCGCAGAAACCACCAGATTTGTTCCCAGAACTGCTGCATAGTCAGGCGTGAAAAACCGGTTGCCGAAGCAAAAGCCAACGCACCGTCTGCTGCAAATAATTTATCAGGAACCTGAAGACGATCTGCTGTCAGGTGGTTTAAGCATAACATACCCGGCGGCAGAGATGATGCCTGATTATCGGAGCGATGAAAAAGATTGATGGCACAGTTAACGCGCCAGGTCTTTGGCGCTGAGATAGCCGATCAGATAACCGTCGCCATCCAGCACGGCCAGGTGGCTGAGCTGATTCAGGCGCAGCTTGTGCGCGGCGTGTTCGATGGATGAGCGGACGCTGACAAAAAGCGAATCGTCAACGGGCTGCATGACTTCGCTGATCGAAAGCTGATCCCATTTTTCAGGGGGAACTGCGCGCAGCCGTTCGAGCGAAAGAATGCCGTGCAAACGCCCGTCGCGCGCCACCGGAAAACTGGTGAACCGGTGGCTGGCCAGCACCTGATCCACGAATTCGCTGATGCGCAGGTCAGGCGCGACACTGACGACCGGCGAACTCATCACCGTGCCGACTGTCCCGGCAATGTTCCACTGATCGCGGCTGGCCTGCCCGGCCTGCGTCACGGCCTGCTCATAATCGTGCAGCATCCGCTGATAACGGTAATCGCTTTCTGCCGAGCTTTTCAGGAAGTAACCCATCATCACCAGTCCGAAGGAAGCCAGGATTGACACCAGATTCCAGTCCCTGAAAAGCAGGTAGATGCCGAGCGACATAATCATGTAAGCCAGCGCCACTCCCATCCGCGTGGCCGTGCGCGTGGCGGCCAGATGATCTTTCTTCCAGTACCACAGCCAGGCGCGAAAGGCGCGCCCGCCATCCAGCGGCAGCCCCGGCAGCAGATTGAACATCGCCAGCAGCAGATTGCCCAGAAACAGATAGCTGAAGATTTCTGAAATCAGTGACCGTTCAGGATCAAAGGCCAGGGTAATCTGACGCCCTGCCAGAAAGATCAGCGAAAGCAGGAAGGAACTGACCGGCCCCATCACGACGATGCGAAATTCGGCCATCGGCTTTTGCGGCTGCGATGCGAGCTTTGCCCAGCCGCCAAAAAAATGCAGCCGGATTTCCAGCGTTTCAATGCCTTCGAGTTTGGCCGCGCCCGCGTGCGCCAGTTCGTGAATGATGATCGAAGCAAACAACAGCAGCGTGGTGAGCAGCGCGCCCGTCAGCATCTGCCAGCGCGGCGGCGACGGCAGGTGCATAAGCTGTGCGGGCAGAAAGATATTCGCCAGCAGCCAGACGTGCGCCAGCGCCACCAGCGGCCAGGTGTAATCAATGATGAGCGGCACTCCCGACAGCCGCGCAACCTGAAATTCACGAAAGCGCATAACGGGATGATAAATGCGCAGCACGCCGGACGAAAGAGAAAAAACAGAGGAAAACCCGGCCACGAATGAAAGCGAATTTTCACGAATTGAAAGCTCCCGGCAGCGACGTTGCGCCGGGTCGTTAATTCGTGAAAATTTGTGTCAATTCGTGGCCGGGTTTTTTCGTTATTGAACTGCTGTCAAATCTGAACGTAATCGGCAATGGCCTGCATCAGTTCAGCAGGCTGATCGTCGAAAAAGTGGCCTGCGCCTTCGATGCGCACCAGCCGGAAGTCATTGTCCGGCGGCAGGCGGTCAAGCATCTGCTCAAGCGGGGCGAGCGGCGCGATTTCGTCCTTGACGCCGTGAATGAAAAGTTTCGGTTTGGTGCAGGCTGCCAGAAAATCAAAATCGTAATATTTCACCGGAGCGCCAATCGCAATCAGGCGATGCACGCGATCATCCGCACAACCGAGCCGCAGGCCGACGGCTGAACCGAATGAAAATCCGGCAATGATGACTTCGCGGGCGTGCGGCTGCTGCGCGAGCAGGTAATCAAGCGCCACCCGCGCATCATCGGTTTCACCGCGCGCTTCGTCATACTGCCCGGTGCTGTGGCCGACGCCGCGAAAGTTGATGCGCAGCGTGGCGAATCCGCACTGCTGCAAAGCCTGAGCCGCGCGGTAAACCACCTTGTTATGCATCGTCCCGCCGAATTGCGGATGCGGGTGCAGCACCAGCGCGACCCGCTCAGCCGCATCCGTGTGCGGGCGATAGATCGCTTCAAGCTGACCGTGCGGAGCGGGAATGAAAAGATTGCCTTTGGGATACATAACCTGATTCAGATTTTGAGCAGCACCTTCAGCGTGCCTGGCGTCTGCGCCCGCCGCATGGCGGCGAGGCCATCGCTCAGCGGGTATTCGTCGGCGATCAGGTCTGCGACCTGCACTGCGCCGGAGTCAAGCAGTTGCAGGGCCTGATCGAATCTGCCGCAGCGCGAACCGATCACGCTGATTTCATCCACCACGATGCGCCAGGTGTCGAGGCTGACTGCGCCGTTGAAGGTTGATTTGAGCATGACTGCGCCACGCGGTTTGACCAGTTCGAGCGCCAGCGGCAGGCCGCTCGCTGCGCCGCTCGCTTCAATCACAAAATCGAAACGCCGCGCCGGATCAGGTTTGAGCGTGTGCAGTTCGGCAGTGCCGATGCCTGATTGCGCGGCCAGTCGCAGCTTGTCGGCGTGTTTGCCGATCAGCGTCAGTTCGCAGCCGGTTGTTACCAGCACTCGCGCAATCAACTGACCGAGTTTGCCATCACCGATGACGGCCACGCGATGCGCGGGCCTGATTTCAACCTGATCGAGAATTTCACAGGCGGCGGCCAGCGGTTCGGTAAAGACTGCCTGCCGGTCGCTGATGCTGTCGGGCACGGCCAGCAGGTTGTGCGGCGGCAGGCTCAGATATTCGGCAAAGGCTCCGTCACGCCCGCGAATGCCCAGCACGGTGCGGTGCAGGCAATGGCGCGCATCGCCGCCCTGGCAGAATTCGCAATGGCCGCAGCCCGTATTGATTTCGCCGGTCACACGCTGTCCGATCTGTGATTTGTCGGGCGAATCTTCGACGACTCCGACAAATTCATGACCGAGCGTGCCGCTGAAACCCGCATAACCACGCACGATTTCAAGATCGGTGTGACAGATCCCGGCCAGCTTCACGCGCACCAGGGCTTCGCCTGTGCGCTGCGGCAGCGGGCAGGCGGCAGTCAGTTGTAATCGGTTATTTTCAAACCGCAGAGCTTTCATGGCGGGGTCAGACCTGCTCGCGCAACACTTCGGGATCGGTGGTTGTTTCGATGATTTCGCCGCATTGCAGGCACTGATAGCCGACTGCCACGGGATGCGCCGTGACGCCCATCGCCAGGCGCACCCAGCCCCACCAGCTATACTGGCAGATCGGTTCGACCAGGTAATGATGCCGGTTGAAGCCGCAGCGGCATTGTCGCAGCCACGTTGCCTGATTGTCTGTCTCGGATTTTTCGGTCATTGAATCTGTTGGTGTCATCGTCACCGACTGAGCAGCCTGCGCGCCTTTTCCTGAACCGAACGCTGCTCTCTGGCCCGCGCCGGATTGACGGGCGTCTGAAGAATTTCCTGCAACTGCCGGTTCGCGTCATCGCGGCGGCCCGCGTCAACATAGGATTGCGCCAGCGAAAGTCTGAGGCTGGTGTTTTTCGGCGCAAGGCTGACGCCTTTTTCCAGATATGAAATCGAACGCGAAATATTGCCGCCGAACAGTCGCGGCAGTTCACGATCCATTTCACCGAGCGCCAGGTAAGCGTTGCCGTCCTCGTAACGATCATTCAGGCGCAGCACGGTCTCCATTTCAGCGCGAATCTTTTTGACGGTTTGCAGCGCCTTGAGTGCGCCTTTGACTTCGCTGTAGCCGCCATAAGCCACGCCCAGCCAGAAGTGGCCTTCGACGCCGCCGGGTTGCAGCGCGACGGCTTTCTGTCCGGCTTCGATGCCGCGCTCAAAATATTTCAGTTTGTCGGCCTGCGGCGCTTCGTCGCCCACGTAATAACACGACCGCGCCACGCGCCAGAGCAACTGATAATTATTCGCATCGGCTGTCAGCGCATTTTCAAGCAGTGATAATGATTGCCGGTCACGCGCCACGTCTTCGCCGTGTGAAAACAGCCGGTCAGCGTCGTGCAGCGGATTCGGAGCCGGAGATGTTGCCGTCGGCGCGACGTGCGCCGGTTTGTTCGGCACTGTGGTTTTGCGCTGCGCGAACGTCGGCAGGGTGAATAAAGAGACAAAAACAACGACTGAAATAATCTTCTGCATACCGGACAAGCTAGCAACCCGAAGTCAGTTTCGCAAGTAACGGGAGCGGCGCTCAGGCGGCGCGCTGAATTTGCATTGATGCGACTCTGTGCTACGCTCAGCAGCCTGTGACACCAGACTACTTTGACCCCCTTTGGCCCGGAGACATTTTCAATGCGCTTTTCAATCGTGGTGCCATTCCACAATGAAGAGGGAAATATCGAACCGCTCTACCGCCGCCTGACAGCAGTGATGGAATCGCTTGGCGAGGATTATGAACTGGTTTTCGTGGATGACGGCAGCAGCGACGAAACGCAGGTGAAACTGAAAAGCATCGCTCAGCTTGACCCGCGCGTGGCGGGTTTGCGGCTGCGGCGCAACTTTGGCCAGACGGCGGCCCTGGCAGCCGGATTTGATCGCGCCAGTGGTGACATCATCATTGCGATGGATGGCGATCAGCAGCACCAGCCGGAAGACATTCCGCGTTTTCTGGAAAAGCTGGCGCAGGGTTACGACGTGGTCAGCGGCTGGCGGCAGAACCGCAGCGACGGATTTCGCCGCACCTTTCCCTCCAGAATTGCCAACAAGCTGATGGCGAAAGCCTCAGGCGTGCCGCTGCATGATTTCGGCACGACCTTCAAGGCCTATCGCAGCGAGGTGCTCAAACGTATTCCGATTTACGGCCAGATGCATCGCTTCATTCCGGCGATGGCGGCGATTGAGGGCGCGCTGATTGCTGAAATCCCGATTGAGGACGTGCCGCGCGCGACGGGCCGTTCGCATTACGGATTGTCGCGGACGTTCAGGGTGATGTTCGACATTCTGACGATCAGGCTGCTGGTGCGGTACTTTTCGCGCCCGCTCCATTTTTTTGGCGGCATCGGCGCGGCGATGATTTCATTGTCGGTACTGCTGGCGGGCTGGCTGCTGCTCAAGAAAGTCTGGTGGCAGGAAAACATTTTCATTCAGAACGGCCCGATGCTGCTTTTCAGCGCCGTCGCGTTTCTGGGCGGCGTGCAGTTTCTGGGCCTGGGGCTGCTTGGTGATCTCTTTGCGCGGCTCTATTACGCGCCGGAACAGCGCAGCATTTACAGCATCGCCCGCGTCTATCATTCCGAACTGCCAGGCAGGCCGGAAGCGAGCAGGCAGGGAACGGGCAGTTGAAGCACAGACATTTCACGTCCTGTCGTCAGACCCGGCAGCCATTCAATAAACAAGGCCGCACCCCCGTAGTAACGAATTCATTCGTTCTGCTTCTGAAGCTGCGTTGATTCAAAGCCAACGAATGAATTCGTTACTACGGGGATGGTGCGGGGTATTTCCAGAACTTCCTGACTTGACGGCAGCCGGGGGGTTACGGCTTGTTCATCAGCACGCTTTTGCCGCCCTTGTCGGCCAGGACGTGAAAGGGCACGTTCAGATTTTTGAGCAGCGTGTCCCGTTTGGAATTTTCGGTGAAAAGAAAAATGCGCTGCGGCCCGTTCCACAAACGGCGCACGTCATCGTAGCTGAGAAAGACCGGCGGCGCGTCAGGATAGGTTGAGCCGAATGCCATCCCGGTCACTTTGCCGTTGAGCAGCAGAATCTGACGGTTCGTGTAAAAGGCAATCGAAGACCCGGTTTCATACTCGCCATTGAAAACAATCTGCGCGCCGGGTTCCCACCGCCTTTCAATTTCCATCGCCAGCCCGCGTGATGACAGCACCGGATCAAATCTGATCTGTGCGCGATTGGCGCACACGAACAGCATTCCCATCGCCACCATCATTGTGCCGACTGACCGTCCGTGATGACCGCGCCAGCGAAAGATCCACGCCACCACAAAGCCGACACTCAGCGCCACTGCCGCGCCGATGGCCGGGCCACGCAATTCAGCGAAGGCGGCGGTCGTCAGATCGAACAGATGGCCGAGCGCCAGCGTGTACTGCTCTGAATCTGAAGCCACCATATTCAGCAGCGATGAGATGTCTCCGGTCGGCTGAATGTGGCGCGCCTGCCAGACCAGCGTGAACAGCACCGCAGCGGCAGCCAGTCCGATCACGGCCAGCGCGCCGTTGGCAAGCGTCAGATAGCGGCGACCGAGCGCGCTGTCCTGCGCCGAATGAAACGCTGCGCCAAGCAGCAGCGCGAGCGGCGCATAGGCCGGGAAGGTGTAGTATTCCTGGCTCGTCGAAAGATTGAAGAAGATCAGAATGCAGAGCGCCTGAATCCACAGATACAGGTTGATCATCGTGCGCCGGTCAAGCAGCTTCCAGAACGGCGTGAAATGTTTCGGCCAGCCGAGCGGCAGTCCCAGGCTCCACGGAAAAAGCCAGACCAGATGCAGCAGCCAGTAACTCAGAAACGGGACGCGGTTGTAATCCTTCGGTTCGCGCGTGCCGAGAAAACGCTTGAAATGCTCGTTGACGAAATAGAACCAGAGAAACCGGTCATTGCGATAACCTGCCAGCAGGTGCCAGGGCGCGGCGATCACCAGCAGCAACAGCACGCCTGTTACGATCCGCATATTTTTCAGTTCGCTGAAATTTCTGGTCAGCAGCAGAAACCAGAAGACCGGCCCGGCAATAAAGACAATCCCGATCAGTCCCTTCGTCAGCACGGCCAGCGCCATCGCGGCATAAAAACCGTAATAAAAATTCTTCTCTTTGCCCGCGCCAAAAAAGCCGCGCAGAAAACAGTAATGCCCGATGGTGAACCACAGCGTCAGAATCGCTTCGGGAATCATCACGCGGGTGAAGAGAAAAATGCCGACGCAGGAAGCAATCACGGCTGCCGCATAGAGTCCGGTTTTTTCTGAATAGGCCCAGCGTCCGAAAACAAAGATCATCCACACGAGCGCCACAATGGCCAGCGCGGTCGGCAGCCGGACGGCAAACTGGTTGATGCCGAACAGATGAAAGGCGCCTGCCACCATCCAGTAAATCATCGGCGCCTTTTCGAGATAGCGCACGCCGTTGACGTGCAGCGTCACATAGTCGCGGCGTTCGATCATTTCTCTGGCTGCTTCGGCGTGAGTTGAATCGGCATCATCAAGCAGGGCCGGTTGAAAAGAAGTGCTGATAAAAATGATGGCGGTGAAGGCCAGCAGCAGAATAACGGGCAGACGATGACTCATGCAAAATTGAAGAATGCAGGATCGAAAAACACAATTAACGGCTTGCGCGGGCCGAAGTCGGTCTTGCTGTAAAACGGGAAGCATAATAGACTCTGACTTACCCTCTCCGCAATGCAGTACTCGGAGACCCTGCTGGTCGCTACCCGAAAACTCCCCGACCTCGAAAGTCTGGAGGCATTCAGGCTGAATGAGTCTTATATCTGAATCCGCTTCAGAGTCAGTGAACGCCATTGCTGAGCGCAAGCAAAGCCACTTTGATCTGTGCGCCCGTCAGCAGGTCGAATTCCGACAGAAAACGACCTTGTTTGAAGATGTCGAGCTGGTGCATCAGCCGCTGACTGAAACTGCGCTGCAGGGCATTGACCTGAGCGTGCGGGTGCTGGGCAAACAGCTTGCTTATCCGGTCATCATTACCGGCATGTCAGGCGGCACTGCCGAAACGGGCCGCTTCAATCGTGAAATGGCCGCCCTGGCTGAACGAATGGGAATCGGGTTCGGTGTCGGATCGCAGCGCGTGATGCTGCGCCGTCCTGAAATCAGCGAAACATTTCAGGTGCGTGAAGCCGCGCCCGATGTGCTGCTGCTCGGCAACATCGGCATTGCCCAGGCGCGTGAACTCAACAGCCGTGAACTCAAAAGCCTCATGCAGGACATCGGAGCCGATGCGCTGTGCCTGCACCTCAACACGGCGATGGAGATTATTCAGGAACAGGGCGACCACGACTTTCGCGGTTCCTTATCGGCCATTGCGCGAGCCATTGCCGTGCTGGATTCAGCCAGAGTTATTGTCAAGGAAACAGGCTGCGGCTTTGCGCACGAAACCGGAGTGCGCCTGGTTGAGGCAGGCGTGGAATGGGTTGATGTGTCAGGCGCGGGCGGCACTTCCTGGGTGGGCGTTGAAACGCTGCGCAATCGTGCATTGCAGCATCTGGGCGAGGCTTTCTGGGACTGGGGCATTCCGACGGCAGCGAGCGTTTGTGAACTGCGCGACCTCAGACTGAAACTGATTGCTTCAGGCGGCATCAGAAACGGCGTGCAGGCGGCGAAGGCGCTGGCGCTTGGAGCGCGGCTGGTGGGTGTGGCCCTGCCGGTGATGCGCGCCTGGGTGCAGGCGGGAGTTGAGGGGGCTGAAATCTTTCTCAGATCATTCTGCGCCGAGTTGCGCGTGGCGCTGATGCTCTGCGGCTGCGCACGGCTTGAGGAACTGACGCCGCAATGTGCCGTGATCGGCGGCAGGCTGCTCGAATGGGTCACGCAGCGCGGGCTTTCAGCCGGGGGCAGAATGAAATGATGAGTTATCTGGAAAACCCCCTCACCGATGCTGTGACCTTTGGTGCCGCGAAGCAGCCCCGGCCTGCCGCGCTGTGCCTGGTGACGGCGGCGGAAGTCGAGTTCAGGGCCGTGACCGGATTACTGAAGGACGCCGTATTTCTGCACAGCCGGGAATTGAAATTCTGCCGGGGACGGGCAGGAAGTCAGGAGGTTACGGTGCTGATCTCTGAAATTGGCGCACCCGGTTTTGCGGACAGGCTGGCTGCTCATCTGACCGCCGGCAGGTACGACGGAGTGCTGGTCATCGGGCTGGCTGGCGGGCTTGACGCACAACTCAGAACGGGCGATGTGGTGATCTATGATTCGTGCATCCGAATTGAAGACACTGGCGTAAAGCTTTCTACAGGTTCATCTGCCGGAGTGAAACGATTCGCCCGTGAAGAAATTGCCGGAATCAGATGTGATCCTGAACTTTCGGCCCGCCTGTGTGCCGGACTGCGAAGCCGCAACATTAGGTGCCGACAGGTTAACGGGCTGAGTTTCAATCGCATTGTGGTCAATGCGGCTGACAAGCGGGCATTGAATGAGCATTACGGCGCGGCGGTGGTTGACATGGAAACTTATCAGGTGCTGGATGTTTGCGCGCGCCTCAATGTGCCTGGCGCGGCTTTGAGGATTGTCAGCGACGCTGCCGGACACGATCTGCCGGATTTCAACCGGGCGCTTGATCGTGACGGAAAAATGTCGGGCGGCAGAGCTGCCCTGGCGATGCTGGCCAGGCCAGTCGCGGCGCTGCGGTTCCTGTTCAATCTGAGGCGGGTTATGGGTGCGCTGAAGCAGGCAGCCGGGGCTGTTGCTGATATTCTGGCTTGACCAGAACGCCGCTCTGGAATGGCCAGGGGCAACAGGCTCAGACGGTTGACAAGGAACGAGCGGCTCGCTAGAGTGTCGCATTGAATTTTTAACATCAGCGGTTATTCCGAGAGCAGTTTTGACAAAGTGCGGCCCCGTCGCTCGACGCCTGCCGCCACAGAGACATTAACGGTGTGATGCCGGATACTCTCCACATACGAAAAGTAAATCAATACCAAGGAGAACAGCAAATGAGTGACACGGCACTCTCATTAGAGAAAGAGCCACTCCAGATCAACACCAGAGCAGGTAATTACAAGGTTTCCTCGACCACGCTCATCTTTCGCACAAACGAGCGGCTTGAACTGCAGAGTATTACGAAGGACATCGCTGCTTTCATTGAGCAGGCCGGGGTTCGGGATGGCTTTGTTCAGGTTTCCTCGCTCCACACCACTTGTGGCGTTCTGATGAACGAAACGCAGGGCGCCCTGCTGCAGGATATGGTTTCACTGTTTGAGCAGGTGGTGCCACGCTCCGTTTATTACAAACACAATGATCCGCTGCTGTCGGATTGTGACCGCAAGAACGCTGATTCACATCTGCGCGCCATCATTACCGGCCTCAATGTGTCTGTACCCGTCGTTGATGGCAGGCTGAAACTCGGCACCTGGCAGAACATTGTCCTCGCTGAGTTTGATGGCCCCAATAATCGCAAGGTTCACGTTCAGGTCATGGGCATCTGAAAAATAGCAGCCAGTCACTGGCGATCAGTCGGCGGCCCTGGGCACAGGATTCCCGTCGGTCTTTGATTGCGGCTGACTGGCTGCTGAGTTTATGCGCGCATTTGTTACCGGGGCGACGGGATTTCTGGGCGGTAATCTGGTGCGGGAGTTACTGGCGGATGGCTGCCAGGTGAGGGCGCTGGTGAGAGCTGGCAGCGACCTGCGCAACGTGGCGGGCCTGCCGGTTGAAATCGTTGAAGGCTCGCTGGACGACGTGCCACAGCTTGCCGCGCAAATCGGGGGCTGCGATGTGGTTTTCCATGTCGCAGCCCATTACTCTTTGTGGGCGCGTGATCGCGCTTCGATTTACCAGGTCAACGTCGAAGGCACAAAGAATCTGTTGCGCGCAGCGCGCACGGCCCGCGTCAGTCGCTTCGTTCACACCAGCTCAGTCGCCGCGATTGGCGTCCCTCCCGCCGGAATACCCGGCACCGAAGAGACAAAAACCACCTGCGCTGAACTCGTCAGCGATTACAAGAAATCGAAATTTCTGGCTGAAGCAGCAGCGCGCGACGCGATCAAAGAGGGACTCGATGTAGTCATCGTCAATCCTTCGACGCCGGTTGGCCCGTATGACATCAAACCAACTCCGACCGGCGAAATCATTCTGCGGTTTTTGCAGCACCGCATGCCTGCCTATGTCCACACCGGACTGAATCTGATTGATGTGGCCGATGTCGCGCGCGGTCATCTGCTGGCGTGGCGCAGGGGACGCACCGGCGAACGCTACATTCTGGGCCATCGCAACCTGACGCTGAAGGCTATGCTCGAAATGCTCTCAGACATTACGGGACAGCCCGCGCCGCGCTTTGCCGTGCCGCATCTGCTGCCGCTGACGGTGGCTTTCGTGGATGAGATGATTCTGGCCAGGTGGTTCGGGAAAACGCCGCAGGTTTCTTTTTATTCAGTGCAGATGTCGCGTCACGCCATGTATTACGACTCGACCAAAGCCGTCCGCGAACTTGGGCTGCCGCAAAGCCCGATTGAAGGTGCGCTGGAAAAAGCCGTGCAGTGGTTTCGGGAAAACGGCTGCGTCTGACTGTAAAACTATCCGGCAGTTCTCAGATCACCATCGGAAATTTCCTCTTCCTTCTGCCTGCGTTTGATCAGCGTGTTGATGATGAGGGCGACAATTACTGCGGCGGCCAGTCCCAGTCCGATTTTCGGGTAATGATGCTTGAAAACATCCATCGCCTGCTCGCCGTAGCGCACGGCCAGCACCCCTTCCAGCACGAATCTGAGGCTGCGTCCGATGGCCAGCGCCGCGAGAAAGCGCCAGACCTTCATCCGAAACACCCCGGCTGAGATCAGCAAAACCTTGAAGGGAAAGGGCGGCGGCAGCACCGCGCCGACCAGCATGGCCCAGACATCGTAACGGTCAATCAGTCTGGTGGCGCGCTCGCGTTTTTCGGGGCTGAACCTGCGCAGCGCTGCTTCGCCGCTGGCTCGCCCGATCCAGTACGGAACCAGACAGCCCAGCGTCGAACCCAGCACCGCCGCCAGCACATAGACCGGCATCATCGCGTGATTGAGATGCGAAAGCGTCATCACCACCGCATCCGGCCCGCCGGGAATCGGTATCAGCGCCGCATCAAGCAGCGCGATGCCGAAAACTCCGAATGCTCCAAAGCCAATCAGCCAGTCTTTGATTCTGAGGAAAAAGCCTTTCATTGATAAACGGGTTCTCCAGAGTAAAAGTAATTTCGATTTTTTTCAGTCGGTATATGAAGCCTCGGTGCTGCCGGGTTTGGGTGAGCGGGGTCTGAGCGCCAGAACCAGCCAGCGAATCAGGAAGAACAGCACGACCAGACCAAGCAGAATGCCCAGCACGGTAAAGAAATTCTCTTCCAGAAACTTAAGCGCCTTGAGCACTTCCTCGCGCCAGATATACGCGGCAATGCCCCAGAAATAATACCTGACGGTGCGCGCAATCATCACAATCAGCGCAAACCTGCCGCGCGGGTAATCCATGGCCCCGGCAGTGACGACGAAAATCTTGAAGGGCATTGGCGGCGGGAGCAGCGCCGGAATCACCAGCACCAGCAGGCCCCAGCGACGATAGAGTTCCTGCACGCTGTCAAGGTGCGCCGGGTGAAAGCGTCGTTTGATGAACTCTTCGCCGCGCCGGGCAATACTGTAAAGCACCAGACACCCGATGACCGACCCGGCTGCCGGAAACAGCGGAAAGTACCACACCTCGCCCGGATCGTGCGCCACACGATAAATCGTGATGTAGTCGTTGACCTCAGGCAGCGAGAGCAGTGAGGAATCCAGCGCCCCGATGAGAATCATCATCGGAGCAGCCAGATAAACAGGCATCAATAATACCTGGCTCGTAATACTGAGAAACCACTGCTTGAGCCACTCGAACATCTTTACTGATCTCTTGCGTCAGGGATTACAACCGGCATCAGGGCAGGATGGCGCAACTTACAGCCTTTTGACGAAGCTCTTGCCCGGAAGCTGTCTGATTCTATCTTTCATTTCCAGCCCAAGCAACGCGTTCATCAGGTCAGAGGAATTAAGCCCGCTCGTCATCAGCAGTTGATCAATGTGAGAGGAAACATCGAAAGAGAGCAGTTCCAGCACCTTCTGTTCAGGCCCGGTCAGCGCGACCACCTCAAAGGCAGGTTGCAGCTCCTGCGGCTGACTGCTTTTTGCCAGACTGTCCTGAACAGCTATCTGCGCCTTCCACTCGCGCGGCAGTTCTTCGATCACGTCGCGCCAGTGCTGCACGAGCTTCGCGCCATCCTTGATCAGAAAATTGGGGCCGAATGAAGTCTGCGAAGTGATGTTGCCGGGCACAGCAAAAACTTCGCGCCCCTGTTCGTAAGCCATCCGCGCCGTAATCAGTGAGCCGCTGTGTTCGGCAGCCTCAACAATCAGCACGCCAAAACACAGGCCGCTGAGAATGCGATTGCGATAAGGAAAGTTCTGCGACAGCGGCGGCGTGCCAAGCGGAAATTCCGTCACCACCGCTCCGCTGGCCACAATCTCTTCAGTCAGCTTTGCGTGTTCCTTCGGATAAAACACGTCAAGCCCGGTGCCAGTCACTCCGACAGTCTTCCCCTGAACCTCAAGCGCACCGCGATGTGCGGCAGCATCAATCCCGCGTGCCAGGCCGGAAACAATGGTCAGCCCCTGTTCCGCCAGCGCGCGCGACAGGCTTTGTGACGCATTGATGCCGTAAGTCGAGCAGCGCCGCGAGCCAACCACCGCCAGACAGGGACGCTCACACGCCTGCCTCAGATCACCGCGCACGTAAAGCACAATTGGCGGGTCATAAATCTCGCGCAGCAGGGACGGGTAATCTTCGTCGTCTATCGTGATGACATGCGCACCCATCTGCTCCAGCCGCTCAATCTCGGCGCTGGCTTTGTCAAGAATGCCGGATTCGTGCAGTTCGCTGATCGTGTCCGGTTTCAATCCGGCGCTGACGAGGTCATGCCTTGAAGCGGTGAAAATCCCGGCAGGGGAACCAAACTGATCAAGCAGCAGGTTGGCCGTTCGCGGCCCGATGCGGCGAACCATATTAAGGGCAATCCAGTCGGCAAGGTCTGTGCGCATGGCTGATTATCTCCACGCAAATTATACGCAGGAAAAGTCCGAAATGATAAATCCGGCGGGAAATGCCTGAAGAATTATCGGGAAATTACTGGTCTGCCAGTCAGATTGACCGGACAGCAGTGAGGGCGTTCAACAATGGTCATTCTGACCGGGTGGTGTAAGTTGCTGGAAGAGAGGCTTTTACGGGAATACCTGCAAAACGCTCTGGTTTGTGTTGAACGGGTGGCGGGATTCGCTGGAACAATAACTTATTTTATTTGAGCAATTTAGAATATCGCTAAAATTTTTGAACTTGCTTTAACGCAATTTGACCTGTAAGCTGCGCCTGCTTTTTCGGTAGTAGTTTCATTGGTCAGGATGAACGTCATCAGCAGTCAACGGGGCGACCGCTGATGACGTTCATCTTTTTTTCATTTGGGGTAACGCTCGGTCGGTAGAAGCCGGAAGGTAAGTGGAATTGGAATAAATAAGAATGAGGAAGGGAGGGATCAGGCTGCTCACTGGGTACAACCAGTCCCTCCACGCCAAAGAACGAATCGAGAAGCATCAGCGGGGATAACCGGCATTCACCTCCGCCCACTTGCTCGACACCAGCAGACCCTGCTGGCACTTGAAGAAAACGCGGAATGTGATTTTTCTTCCAAGACCTTTTTTCCATCCTGCCATTTTCTTTTTTCCCGTCAACGTTCCTTTTTCATCCCGCTGTCTTGAGGCTGTAAATCAACACCCCTTAGAATCCCGAAGCGCGCTTAATACTTCGGGAACATGACATCGCACAGCAACAATTCATCTCCGTCCGACAGCCTTGCCGCGCTGGCTCGCAGTGTCTGCGGGCAGTTTTATGAAACCATCATCTCGCAGGAAGAAATGGTGACCGCCGGTGACGCTGAAGCCGTTCACGATATGCGCGTCGCTACTCGCCGCCTGCGCGTGGCGCTCAGCAATTTTGCCGCCTGCTTCGATGCTGAAAAACGGCGCGAAATGCGCACGCAGCTTGGTCAGACAGCCGACGCGCTCGGCGCGGTGCGTGATCTGGATGTCATGCTTGAGGCGCTGGAGCAGCAGAAAAACAAACTCTCACCGGAGCAGAAAAAGTATGTCAGCGGTCTGATCAGGCGACTGCGGGCGCGCAGGCGGCGGCGGCGACGCAAACTGCTCGCGTATTTGCAGGGCGATGAATACGCCACTTTCAAGCAGCAGTTCCCCTTATTGATGGCCGCCCGGAGCCAGGCCGCAGATTGAATTTGAACAGGTGAAGCAGGAGCAGGGATGGCGAAGGCATTCAGGATCAGGAAGGTTTCAGCGGATGATGACAGCACTGAAGCGGCGGCGCGGATTATGCAGACGCGGCTGCGCGAATTTTTCTCGCGCTGGCCTGATGCGGACGTGACGCCGAATGCCGAACAACTGCACGCGCTGCGCATTTCAGGCAAGCGGCTGCGTTACAGCGCGGAATCATTGCGCGAGTTTTATCCCGACCGGCTGGCGCTGCTGCTCAATCTGCTGAAGCAGTTACAGGATGTGCTGGGAGAAATGCAGGATTACGAAACGCAGCGCACCATCATTGAAGCCGATCTGGCGCGCCTGACAACGCGACACGCCAGCCAACAGAACAGCGCCGAAAGTAATGATGGAAGTAATGAACAGGAAGCGGCGATTGCAGACCTGCTGAATGATTACCGGCAGAAACAGGAAAAGCTGCTGGATGAATTCACGCTGCTCTGGCGCGGTCTGTCGAACCGCAGGTTTCGCCGCGCGCTCAAATATCTGGTGACACATCCGCGCAAGCCCGAAAAACAATCAGCACAACTCACTCACGATTGATCAGGCTCGCCACAAATCCCGCGCCAAAACCATTGTCAATATTGACCACCGTCACGTTCGATGCGCAGGAATTGAGCATGCCAAGCAGCGCGGCCACTCCGCCAAAACTTGCGCCGTAACCAATGCTCGTCGGCACGGCAATGACCGGCGCGCTGACCAGCCCGCCAACAACCGAAGGCAGCGCGCCTTCCATTCCCGCCGCACAGACCACGACGCGCGCCGATTGCAGCAGTTCGCGCCGACTCAGCACGCGATGAATGCCGGCGACCCCGACATCAAACAGGCGTTCGATCCGATTGCCCATAATTTCAGCGGTAATTGCTGCTTCTTCGGCCACCGGAATATCTGAAGTCCCGGCGGTAACGATGGCAATCAGGCCTTTGCCTCTGACGGTCTGATCGCGCGTGACAGTGATTGCGCCGCAGCTTTCGTGAAAAACCGCGTCATCGGCAATCGCTTTGACCTGTTCGTAAGTTTGCCTGTCGGTTCGCGTGATGAGCAGGTTCGGTGAGCCGGTCAGCAGCCGCCCGGCAATTCCGGCAATCTGTTCCGGTGTCTTGCCGCGCCCGAAGATCACTTCGGGAAAGCCCTGCCTGATGGCGCGGTGATGATCAACGTGCGCGTAACCCAGGTTTTCATACGGCAGATGGCGCAGCCGTTCAATCGCTTCATCAAGACCGGCGCGGCCTTCCCTGAATTCCAGCAGCAGTTCTCTGAGCTTTTCCTGATCCATCGCTGACAGTCCGTTTGTGAATCCTTCGTGAAATCATCGCCACGCGCAGGCCGTCCGCTCTGCGCCGACAATCACACTGGTTATAGCCTGCGGGCAGCTTGCCTGACAAGCTTTGGCAAAGTTATAGTGTCGGCTCACTTCACACAAGCCGCGCTGATCTGAAAAGAGGTCGGAGATTCTGCCGGAACACATGAAATCAATCACAGTCGGCATCACCGGAGCGAGCGGTTCAATCTATGCTCAGCGGCTGCTGATAAAGCTGAACGAAAGCCCGCAGGTCGGACGGATTGATCTGGTCTTGTCAAAGGCCGGTGTGCGTGTGGTGGGCGAAGAGCTTGGCCTCAATGTCGCCGGAACCGAGCGGCGCGTGGTGACTGAACTGCTGGGCAGCGATTCTGAAAAGGTGATCGTGCATCCGGCCAGCGACATTGGAGCTACGATTGCCAGCGGCTCTTACCTGTCGGATGCCATGATCATCGTGCCGTGCAGCATGAGCACGCTGGCCTGCATTGCGTCGGGCATTGCGCGTGATCTGGTGCATCGCGCGGCTGACGTGATGATGAAGGAGAGCCGCCCGCTGATTCTGGTGCCGCGTGAAACTCCGCTGCACGCGATTCATCTGGAAAACATGCTGAAGCTGGCGCGCATGGGCGTGCGTATCATTCCGGCGATGCCGAGCTTTTATCATTTTCCGCAGACGATTGATGATCTGGTCAATCATTTTGTCTTTCGCCTGCTCGATCACCTGGGCGTGGCGCACGATCAGCCGACGCGCTGGCAGGGAAGCAGAAAGGCGGTGAAGAGTGAAAAGTGAAAAGTGGAAAGTGAAGAGTAAAGCGCACAGCACTCCTTTCTTCTCTTTCCTTTTGACTTTTCACTCTTCACTCTCCACTTTTCACTGAAGCTATGTTTCGCAGCCTGAAAATCACCCTTGAGATGATCAAGATTGAGCATACGCTCTTTGCGCTGCCCTTTGCCTTTCTCGGCGCAGTGCTGGCGGCGAACGGGCTGCCTTCGCTCAGGCAGATTTTCTGGATTGTCGTGGCAATGGTTGGCGCACGTTCAGCCGCGATGGCTTTCAACCGGCTGGTGGATCGTGAATACGACGCAGCCAATCCGCGCACGGCGATGCGCGCACTGCCCGCCGGATTGCTGAGCGCAAGGTTTGTCGCGCTCTTTACGCTGGCTTCGTCGCTGCTGTTTTTCTTTGCGGCAGCGATGCTCAACCGGCTGACGCTGCTGCTTGCGCCGGTCGCGCTCGCTTCGGTGCTGGTCTATTCGTACACGAAGCGATTCACCTCGCTTGCGCATCTGGTGCTTGGCTGGTGTCTTTCGATTGCGCCGACGGGAGCGTGGATTGCCGTGCGCGGCGCGATTGATTCGCCGGTTCCGCTGCTGCTCAGTCTGTCAGTGATGCTGTGGACTGCCGGATTCGACGTGATCTATGCATGTCAGGATTACGAGTTTGATGTCAGAACCGGGCTGCGTTCAGTGCCGCAACGGTTCGGCATTGCGAATGCTTTATGGATTGCGCGATTGCTGCACGCCGGAATGTTTGCCGCGCTCGTTGCGGTTTACGTGCTGACCGGGCTGCACTGGATCGGGCTGCTCGGCGTCATGGCGACTGCCGCGCTGCTCGTTTATCAGCACAGCATTGTCAGGGCCGATGACCTGACGCGGCTGAATGCGGCTTTCTTTACGACCAACGCTTTCGTCAGCGTGATTCTGTTTGTGACTGTGGCGGCTGACATTTTTCTGATGCGATGAACAGATCGGGCAAAACATTGCGAACAACTGTGGCGGCCCTGTGCGTCGTGCTGTTGTGCGCTCTGCCATTGCACGCTGATCGTTTCGTGCAGGATCTGAACGATCACGATTTTGCATCCCTGAAGGAAGCTGAAATCGAACTCGCTGATTTTACCTTTCCAGCGCTTGAAGAAGGTCGAACGCTCAACCTGCGCGAAGCGGTGCGCGGGCAGAAACTGGTGCTGCTGACTTACTTCGCCGCGTGGTGTCACAACAGCAACTTTGACGTGCAAACGGTCAGATCGCTGCACGACAAATACCGCAAAAAAGGTCTTGCCGTCATCGGCGTCTGCGAATATTCGAGCAAAGAAGAACTGCGCGACTTTGTCAGTCAGCATAAAACCGAATATCCCGTCTGTCTCGAAAGCGACGATCAGCTCAAAGATCGCACCGTGACGACGCATTACAAAATGCGGATGCAGGCTGGCGATAAAGACCGCAAATGGGGAACGCCGCTCACGCTGCTCTTTCGCGCCGAAGCGCTGAACGCTTCGAAAGACGCAAGCGACGGAACCGCGCAGACGATCAGCGCGCGCGTCGTGGCAGGTGAGATGAACAAATCAGAAGTCGAGGATTTCATCAGACAGCAGTTGTCAGGCAAACAGAAATGAGCCGACGCTGCCAGGAGTCTCAAACCATGAACAGTTACTTTCTTGACCCGCAGCTTGAACCGATTGCCGCCCGCGTGATGGCTGGCGAACGGCTGAGCTTTGCGGATGGCATGACCCTGTTTCACAGCGACGATATGCACGGCACGGGTCGCCTGGCCGACATCGTGCGCCGCCGCAAACACGGTCTGGCAACTTACTTCAACGTCAATCGTCATCTCAACCCGACGAATTACTGTTACGCCGACTGCAAATTCTGCGGCTTTTTCGTCAAGCACAATCAGGAAGGCGGTTACACGCACAGCCTTGAGGAAGCGTTGCAGACAGCCGGTGAAGCCGTCGCGCAGGGCGCAACCGAACTGCACATCGTCGGCGGCCTGAACACGCGCCTGCCGTTTTCTTATTACACCGATCTGCTTTCATCGCTCAGGAAACATTATCCGCAACTTCACCTCAAAGCCTTCACGATGGTCGAACTCGACTTCTTTGCGAAGTTCTACAAGATGAGCGATGAGGAAGTCATCGAAAAGCTGCGCGCCGCAGGCATGGATTCGTGTCCGGGCGGCGGCGCTGAAGTCTTTGCCGAAGAGACGCGCCGCAAAATCTGCACGCACAAAACCGACGGTCAGCGCTGGCTCGACCTCGCAGGCAAGGTTCACGCGGCGGGCCTGAAAACCAACGCGACGATGCTCTACGGTCACATCGAAACTTACGAAGACCGCGTGGATCATCTCGTCCGGCTGCGCGAACAGCAGGACAAATCGGGCGGCTTTCAGTGCTTCATCCCGCTCGCATTCTATCCGCCCGGATCGCAACTGGCGCATCTGCCGGGGCCGTCCGGCATTGACAGCCTGAAAGTCATGGCCGTGTCGCGCCTGCTGCTCGACAACATTGATCACATCAAAGCCTACTGGGTGATGCTCGGCAAGCGCCTCGCGCAGACCGCGCTGCATTTCGGCGCCAACGATTTTGACGGCACGATTATGAAAGGCGGCGAACTGATGGAATCCTACCTCGTCGAAAACCGCAGCGATAACGAAGCGACGAAGGAAGAGATCATCAGACTCATCAGCGAAGCCGGATTTACCGCCATCGAACGCGACACGCTTTATCATCCGCTGCGCGAGTATGCAGCGGCCTGACTCAAGGCACACAACATTGAGACGGTTATTGAATCAGGTCACGCGAGGAGACGGTGTTCGGAGTTCCAGCTTTAGCTGGCTGTGTTGCAGACTGATAAGACCAGCTAAAGCTGGAACTCCGAACACCGTCTCTCTGAAACAGGAATTTTCAATCAGTGTCCTGATGTTATCTGCATCAGTTTTGCTTTATCCATGAAGTCGCACGAAGATTTTTTGACAGGATTGACGAGATAAAACAGATTCTTTCCAACGCAAAAATCCTGCTGATCCTGTGAATCCTGTCTGATCTTTCTTCGTGCTTCTTCGTGTGGCTTCGTGGACAGTTTTCTTATGAACAAACGAGAAATCAAAGTTGCACACAGCCCCGATTCTGACGATGCCTTTATGTTTTACGGCCTCGCCACTGACAAAATTGAGACGGATGAACTGAAGTTTACGCACGTGCTCAAAGACATTCAGACGCTCAATCAGGTGGCGATGACGACGCGGGAATATGACGTGACGGCGGCATCGTTTCACACTTACGCTTACATCGCGGATCATTACGCGCTGCTGCCGCACGGCGCGAGCATCGGTGATGGTTACGGGCCGATTGTCGTGGCGCGCGAAGCCTTTCCTGAAACTGAAATCAGAAACAAACGCATCGCTGTGCCTGGCACGCTGACGAGCGCGTATCTGGCTTTGCGGCTGCACACGCCGGAATTTGAATACGGCGTGGTCGAGTTCGACAAAATCATTGATGAAGTCGTGGCCGGAAATTACGACGCCGGGCTGCTGATTCACGAAGGGCAACTGACCTATCAGGAAGACGGTCTGAAAAAGATTGTTGATCTGGGTGTGTGGTGGAAGCAGGAAACAGGGCTGCCGCTGCCGATGGGCGGCAACTTCATCAAACGCGATCTGGGGCCGCAGTTGCAGCGGCAGGTGTCGCACTGGCTGCATTACAGCATTCAGTTTTCGCTCGATCATCGCCAGGAGGCGCTCGCTTACGCGATGCAGTTTGCGCGTGAAATGCCGGTGGAACTGGCCGATCAGTTCGTGGCGATGTGGGTCAACAAAAGCACGCTCGGTTACACCGATGCTGACCGCAAGGCTGTGCAGTTGATGCTTGACGAGGGCTTTCGCAGGGGCGTCATTCCGCGCCAGGTCACAGTTGAATTTGCCGGGTAAGAGGCTGCCTTGATTTCACGCGCTGCACACTGCCTGCTGCCTTTTGTCGCGCTGATGATCCTGAGTGGTTGTCAGCGCGCTGTCACTTCATCGGCTCACCATCACTCGCCGTCGCCTGCCGCCACTCAGCCGGTGGCCGCTTCAATGCCCGCGCCGCCAATGGACAAGCCACGCGAAGAGGCCGGAATGATCTTCATTCCAGGCGGCACGTTTCTGATGGGCGCTGATGACGAAATGCCTTACGAAGCGCCTGTTCATCAGGTCACGGTGAAATCGTTCTGGATGGACAAGTATGAAGTGACGGTGGCGCAGTTCGCTGAATTCGTCAAAGCCACAAATTACCAGACTGAATCAGAACGCATCGGTTCATCAGAAGTGTTTGATGCGAAGCTCGGCGTCTGGCGCAACCTGGATGGCGCCAACTGGCGGCATCCCGAAGGCCCGCAATCGGTCGCTCCGGCCAGTGAGCCGGTTACGCACGTTTCGTGGAATGATGCGACGGCTTATGCAAAGTGGGCAGGCAGGCGATTGCCGACCGAAGCCGAATGGGAATATGCCGCGCGCGGCGGGCTGGCCGGAAAGAAATATATCTGGGGCGATGAACTGCGGCCCGGCGGCAAACCCGTTGCCAACTGGTGGCAGGGCTATTTCCCGCTGCGCAACACGGGCGAAGATGGTTTCAAGGGCCGCGCTCCGGTGGGCAGCTTTGCGCCGAATGGTTACGGGCTTTACGACATGACCGGCAATGTGTGGGAATGGTGCGCTGACTGGTTTGCTGAAAGGTATTATGAAAACAGCCCGGCGGTTGATCCGCGCGGGCCTGAGTCGGGTCAGGAAAGAGCGATGCGCGGCGGGTCGTGGCTGTGCAGCGAAAATTACTGCACCAACTTTCGTCCGGCGGCGCGCAGCCACGCCACGCCTGACAGTGCGCTCAACAACACCGGCTTTCGCTGTGTGCGCGACGCGCAGTAACGCCATTCCGGGCAGATGGCGGATGGCGGAAGTGGCCGCTTCTGCAAGTCCCAGTCCTGCCTGCGCAGCCCTGCTGAAACGATTCCTGCTTCCGCCATCCGTCATCTGCCGGATGCGTGCCGATTACCTGCCTGCGTGTTTCAAATAATCTTCATAAGTCATCCGGTCTTCGTCGGACATACTGATGATTTTCACGCCCACCAGATAATTGCCCCGGCCTGAAGCGCGGCGTTCATAACGCAGCGGCTGGCCTTCAATCGTGATGCTGCGTTCGGGCAGATCAAGTTCAATTTCGAGAAACTGCTTTGAAGTCATGTCCGAACTGTGCGTGACGTGAAAGTTATCAATCTGAATAATGCTGGTTTCGAGCGCGAGTCCTGACTGGCTGAGGTCAGTGGTGATGGCAGTGATGCTGCGTGAACGGCGTGGTTGTGTGGCCGAATGTTCACAGACGATGGAAAAACGAACGGGCAGCGACAGGGAAATGCGCCGGGCCGCGCGCCGGTTGAAAATCAGGCTGCGAAGAAAGCCAGGCAGACGATGGCTGAATAGTGATCTGGTCATAGTTACACCCACAGAAGTCTGAACGGGTGAATCAGGGCATTGGGTGGGCAAAGCAGTGAGGGGGATTCAGTGTTCAGAATTGGATTGCGAATTGATCACAGCAATAATGACAGGTGACCGGCCAGATAATGATCTCAAAACCCGCAATCCAACAGCGCCTTGTTACGGCTTTTCAAGCTGAAATTTCGATGATGCAGCGGTTGCCGGTTGTCCTTTCCTGTCTTCGGCGCGAATAACGCCGGTCTGGTCCATAAAAAAGCTGCGGCGACCGGTGCGCCCGTATTCGGCAGGCACGGCGCTGACCGTGAAACTCTGTCCGTCAGTCGCCAGCTTCAGTTCAAAACGGTAGCCGCTTTCAGCGCCGCTCGTCAGTTGTTTTGAGACGCCGCCAAGCTGAATCAGTTCTTCCAGGGTGGTGAACTTCGACTTTGCCTTCTGGTAAATGATTTCGGCTCCGAAAATTTCTTCCAGCCATTCAGCCGCTTCGTTTTCGCTGACGCTGATGCGCACGTTGAAGAAAAAATCGTGGCCCTGTTTTTTGACGACCCGGTAAGTGTCGCGGTCGCCGACGCGCCAGTGCCCGTCAATTCTGACCAGCGTGATTTCCTGTGTTTTATCGGCACCGGGCATTTTGATGAACACAGTGGCCGTGTCGCCGCTGATCTGTTCGCCGCTGATTTCGACGTTTTCAGGCAGGTGTTCAGCCAGTCGCTGAAAGTCAGGCTCAAGCTCGCTGATCTCCTGCGGCGACAGGCTCTCGACCGCCGGGCTGTAAACCGACAGGCGAAATCCTTCGACATATTTGCGCGCGTGCAACTGCTGATAGAATTTTTTGACGATGGCAACCGGCGTTTCGTCGTTCTGAGCGAACCCCGAATTACTCATCGTCACGCACAGCGCGACCGATAAAATCAGAGCGTCAAACAACCTGCTCATGGGTTTTCAATGCAAGGGCAGTCATCAAAGAGAAGTTTCAGGCAGTAGTGTGAGACCGTCGAGGCTGCGCCATCGTAAACCGGATTGAGGCGGGAAGTAAATGCGAAAATTATGAGGAAGACAGAGCCGCTGACGCACTCATCTTTTCTCGCAGGTGATGATTAAAACCAGATCAGTCTGCCGGTTCGCTTTCAGCCGGACAGTCACAAATTACCCCGCCGAAATTCTTCAGCCAGATAATCACAGGCCCGCCACGCCAGCGCGGCAATCGTCAGCGTGCAGTTTTTTTCTGAGACTGAAACAAACGATGCGCCGTCAGCGATGAACAGGTTACTGATGTCGTGCGCCTGGCACCATTGGTTGAGCACCGATGTTTTCGGGTTGTCGCCCATTCTGGCCGTGCCGACTTCGTGCGTTGAATCACCGTGCGGCGGCGGCGTGTGGCGCTGATACGGAATGATTTCAGCTCCGGCAGCGCGCAGCAGTTCTTCGGCGCTGTCATACATCACGTCAGCCATCTTCAGATCGTTTGCGCCCCAGCGGCAGTGAAAGCGCAGTTGCGGAATGCCGTAACGATCCTTCAGTCCGTGCGGGTCAATCTCGCAATAGTTGTTGAAGTCAGGCAGCGATTCGCCAAAGCCCGCCAGCGATATGATCGCGGGCAGTCGTTCGCGCACGTTCTGCTTGAATGCTGATCCGAAGCCGGGCATTCGTTTTGAATAGCCCGGAAACATTTCAGCGCCGCTGCCGGGCTGAAACTGCCAGCCGCGCAACACTGCTGATTTGCGCCCGCCTTTGATGTTCGTGTGGCGCGGAATGTAAGTGTGCCCGCCGCCTGCGCCGTCATCGTTGGTGACTTTGCCGCCCTTCAAAGCGGGCAGCCAGCCGCTGATGAAGCCCGACTTGATGCTGTCCATCAGGTAATGACCAAGCACGCCCGATGAATTGGCCAGCCCGCGCGGATGCTCGCGGGTTTTTGAATTGAGCAGAATGCGCGTTGATTCCATCGCGCCCGCGCCGAGCACAACGACTCTGGCGAAGGCCTCGTATTCCTGTTTGTTCTGCGTGTCAACGTAAGCAATGCCACGCGCCTTGTTCGTCTTCGGATCAATGAGCACGCGATGCGCCGCCGCGTGCAGCCGCAGCGTGAAATTCGATTTGCCGAGCAGCTTCGGAATGATGGCATCCAGCGAATTGAAACGTGATGAAGTCGCACAGCCGCGATCACACGCGCCGCAGTAATGACACGCGGCGCGCCCGTCATAATTGCGCGTCAGCATCGCCTTGCGCGCCGTGATGACCGGGATGCCGAGCTTTTTACCGCCTGCCATCAGTTTCATTTCACCGCACCGCAATGGCGGCGGCGGCAGGTAAATTCCATCGGGCAGAACTTCAAGACCTTCGCGTGTGCCGAACACGCCCATCAGCGTTTCGGCCTTGTCGTAATACGGCGCAACGTCCTGATACGAAATCGGCCAGTCATCACCAACGCCATCCTGGCGCGACTTCGGTTTGAAATCATCTTCAGACAGGCGCAGGCTGACGCGGCCCCACGTGTTGGTGCGCCCGCCAACGGCGTGAATGCGCGTCCAGTGAAAATCGGTGCCGGGCGCAACGGCATATTTATCCACACGCGGATTGACGTAAAGATGTTCGGTGTAAGCGTTGATCTTCCACAGCCCGTCATATTGTCCGGGCCTGCCCAGGCCGCGATAAGGCATTTCGTAAGGCCACGCATGTTCGGTGTGATAAATCTCTGCCGGATTCCACTTCGGCCCGATTTCAAGCAGCAGCACATTCAGTCCCTTATTAACCAGAACGTGCGCGGCAATGCCTCCGGCTGCGCCTGAACCCACGATGATTGCGTCATAAATCTGCTGGTGAGATTGCTGTGCCATATCGCTCGTTTAGCATACAAACAGCGGCGCGACAATTGAGTTCAATCATCGCGCCGCGATCATAAAGTCCTGATGGTTCAGACATCGGTGCAGTACCGCGCGCGTCAGCAAGCGGTTATTGTCATAACAGCCGCCTGCTGACACGCGCGGTACTGTACCGGGCTTGTTCAGAAAGTGAGTTGCAGGCCAAGCTGAACGTTGCGGCCTGGCGCTGTGCCGTTGATCGTGCCGAAGGTCGTGGTGTTGCTGAAATTCGTGTCCGGGTTGTTGAGCAGCACCTGGTTGAAGGCATTGAACATGTCGCCCTGGAACTGCAGCTTGAACCGTTCGGTGATCGAGAATTTCTTGCGCAGCGAAAGATCGGTCAGGAAGCGGCCCGGCCCCTGCACGATGCCCACGCCTGCCGTGCCGCGCCGCGTGTCCGGCACCTGCGCAAAGGCGGCGGTATTGAACCACTTCGTATAGCTCGGATCGCTCACCGTAATGCTGCCGCCGATGTAATCAGCGCGGCGTCCGCCAATCGAGCTGTTGCTGTTGACGGTCAGATACTGACCCGTCTGCCAGCGCGTGATGCCGCTCGCTTCCCAGCCGCCCAGCACGTTGCGAATCAGCGCATGCGATTTCTCGAAGAACGGCACGCGGTAAGTGTAGGTCGTCACCAGAATGTGACGGCGATCAAAGCTGAGCGGGCCGTAATTGACGTGACGGTCGCCCGGATCCTCGCCCACCGGCACGCCGTCACCGATGCCGCCGCCGGGCGTGTCGCTCAGCGCCTTCGACCACGTATAGCTCGCGGTAAAGGTGGAATTGCCTTTGCGCTTGGTGACGTAAAGCTGTAGCGCGTTGTAATTCGAGTTCGCATCCGACAGGTACATATTGATGGTCGAGAAACCCTTGTACGGGCGCAGCGCGTTGGTCGCCTTGCGCTGTGCCGCCGGCAGCGCGGCGTTGGCCACGAGCGTCGCAAACAGCGGCGCGTTGATGTCCGGGCGGCGAATCAGATGGCGACCCTGATTGCCGACGTAAGACGCTTCAAAAAAGATGCCCGCCGGCAGTTCGTGCTGCACGCTGAGGCTGTAATTCATCGTGCGCGGCGCGACCAGATTCGGATTGATCGCTTCGATGGCCCCGAACGGAGCCAGCGCCGCTGCCGTGCCGCCTTTGATGTTGCTCAGGTTGCCGTTCTCATACGACGCGCTGTCGAGGAACGGCGGAACGTTGACCAGCGAAAAGACGATGTTGCCTTCGGGTTTGTCGTAAAAGATGCCGAAGCCGCCGCGAATCGCCGTCCGGTTATTGCTGAAGGGCGTCCAGGCAAAGCTGAAGCGCGGGCCAAAGAGCAGTTGCGGATCGTACAGACCGCGTGGCGCGCCGGTCGGGACGCCCTGCACGCGCTGACTGTCGGCAAACGGCACGCGGCCAGACTGATCCTTCGGCACGCCGTCACCGGCGCGCACCAGCCCGTTGAAGCGATTGCCACCCTTTGAGACATCAATCAGTCCGTTATCCAGAATCGTCACGGCGCTCGCTGCGCTGTACCGCGCCGGATCGAAGTTCGCCATATTGTTCTGCTGCGTGTAAGTCGGCAGCCCGTATTGCAGGCGCAGCCCGGCCTCGATGCTCAGCCTGCGTGACACCTTCCAACTGTCGCTCGCAAAGCCTTCGACCTGCGTAAAGCGGAAGAAGCCGACCGGATCATTTTCAGCTTCAGAGTAATTGCGGAAGTTGCCAAGCAGCGCATCGGCCATTGCATTGCCTGTGGACAGCGGGTTGCCGCTCGGATTGAAGCCGAGAGAACCCGTGTAGACGGGACGCCCGTTCTGATCCTTGCGATTGCGAATGACCAGAATGCCCGATTTGACGGTGTGCGCGCCGCGAATCCAGGTCAGGTTATCCGACAGCGAAATGTCGGTCGTCGGTGAAAGCAGCGAAGCGTTCGCGCCGTTGTAGCTGGCAAAGCCTGAAATGCTGACGTTCGGAATGCTCTCTTCAAAACGCCCGAACGGGAAAAGCTGCGGGTAGGTGAAGCCGTAGGTTGACCGCTTCCAGTTTTCACCGACCGGCGGAATGCGCTGGCCGTTCCACGCGGCATTGACTTTGGCTTCATTGATCAGCGTGGGCGAAATCAGCCACGTATGCGACACCTGATAGCTGAAGCCCGGACGCCGCCGCTCAGTCGGCACGGTCGGTAGTTGTGAACTGATGAAAACACCGAACGGATCGGTCAGCACATAATCATCGTGCAGGTAGCGGCCATAGATGCTGTGCCGCTCGTTGAAGCGATAATCCAGACGGATGAAATCCTGCCGCACGTCGAACGGATTGGGCGGCTGATAGAGCGCATTGTTGCCGGTCGGCGTGTCAGTGTAGGAGTAGGCGACCTTTTCCATGACGTTGTAAACATTGGCCAGCGCCTTGCCATCGGCGGTGAGGCGCGCGGTCGGAATGATGTTGTTCTGGAAACAGCCGCGCCGGTCAGCCGGAACTGTCGCCGTTGCCGCCGTGCAGGGCAGCGTGCTGGTCGGATCTTTCAGCACGCCGTCATCAGCCGTGCCGACCACGCCATCAGTGCCGCGCAGCCGGAATGAAAAGTCGCCTGCGCGTTCGGCCCGCGTCGGCAGCGTGCGCAGAACCGCCGTCGCCGAGCGGCGAATCAGCTTCCACTCCATCCCGGCAAAGAAAAAGAACCGATCTTTTTTGACCGGCATCGGCCCGCCGAAACTCCAGCCGAAATTGTTGTAACGCAGCGGCGGGCGCGGTTGTTTGTCGAGTCCGGCGGCGAGTTGCGCGGCTGAAAGCGGAGTCCGGTTGACGAAGAAATTGTTGGCATCGAGTTTTTCATTCCGCAGAAATTCCCAGACGCCGCCGTGATACTGACTCGTTCCGCTTTGCGTCACGACATTGATCGCCGCGCCGGAATTGCGCCCGTATTCAGCCGAGAAGTTCGAGGTCTTGATGTTGACTTCACGAATGAAGTTGATGCCGACGTTGTTGATTTGTGAACCGTTCGAGCCGGAATCGAGATTGGATGCGCCATCCACCGCCAGAAAGTTCGAGTTGCCGCGATTGCCGTTGATCGGCTGTGAGACGCTCAGTGAAGTCATCAGATCAAGCTGATTGTCATTGACCAGCGGCGAGCCGGGAATCAGCGTCGTCAGTTGCAGGTAATTGCGCCCGTTGAGCGCCAGTTCCTGCACCTGCGTGCCGTCAATCACGCGGCTGAGTTCGCCCGAAGTTGAATTGACCGTTTCACCCGTCGCCGCCACGATGTCCACGCTTTCACTCACCGATCCGGTTTCCAGTTTGAAATCCACCGTCAGGCGGCCATCCGCGCCGAGGTCATAGCCGGTTCTGGAAACTTTTTTGAAGCCCTGCTGCTCGACCGTCACGGTGTAGCGGCCCACCGGCAGGTTGGTGATGACGTAAAAGCCTTCAGCGCTGGTCGTGGCCGTGCGCTTCAGATCATTGGCCTCGTTGGTGACAATTACCTGAGCGTTCGGAACAATCGCGCCGGAAGCGTCAGTCACCACACCGGAAATGCGGCCTGTAATGGTCTGCGCCGAAGCCGTCAGGCTGCACAGCAGCACAAGAGCAAACGCCGCTGTCAGCGCACGTCTGAAAGAGCGGGGAATCGAAATCAGGTGCATGGCAATCTCCATCGAAGAAGGTAATCGTGAACAGTACAGCCTGCTGACAGCGCGGCCCTGCGGCTGACAGTTCGCCGCCTGCCGTGCAAAGCTGTACCCGGATTCTGGTTTAAGGATCAGTGCTTCCGGCAACGCCGACTTTGAGGAAATGACGGATGAACTGCGCGCTGAGTCGGCTGATCGGACGGTGTCTGGCCGACAGTCGTGCCTGTCTGACTGCGACGTAATTTGAATAAAACGGTGAAAATCAGGAAACCAGGGCGGCAGCGGTTCGGCCCGCCTGCCGCGCTTCAAGCTGTTGCAGTTCTCTGGCTGCGTTGAGCGTCAACTGTGCGCGATAAGCTGCCGCCAGCGCCGGAAGCCACAACACAGCCTGCCACGCGAGCGTCAGCAGATGGCTGCGAATGGATTCAACAACGGGCGAAAACTCCGGCCTCAGCGCGCCAAGCAGCACGAGCAGCGAACGCAGCAGCGCATAGAGCGTCAGCACGCGCAGTGCGAGCGCCAGTTTGCCGCCGCCCATCTGCATCGTCATCCGGTGCAGCACCACGCTCACGGCTGACACGAGCGCCAGCAGCAGCAGGCCGAGTTGCTGCAGCAGGCGGCTGCTCAGATACGGCGATTGCGCTTCGCTCAGCCCGCCGCGAAAGACCATCAGCGCAATCAGCAGCGCGGCAATCGCGGCCATCAATACGTAATCGCGCCGCTCAATCTCAAAGCCCAGCCCGACGCGGTGATAAGCCAGGCACATCGCCACCACGCCGACAAGCAGCGAGAAATTGGCCGGGACAATGGCGAGATGCTGCCATAATCCGCGCAGTTCGGTGGTGTATTCAGGCCAGATGAGCGTCAGCAGCGGGCTTTCAAAAATCATTCTGAAAATCGAAATGCCCGCATTGGCCGCCAGCGCGAGCCACGCCACGCGCAGCCAGGGCGCGCTGCGGTGTTCGCGGGCAATCTCAACGTTCAGCAGCAGCGCGAGCGCAAAAGCTACGCACGACGCAAACACGCGCACGCCCAGACTGACCGGATAAAGTTCCGGCAGCAGCCTGAACGACACCGGCAGACTCACCACCAGCCACAGCGCCAGGTGCAGGACGAGTCCCGTGATAATCAGTCTCGGTTTCAGTCGCGCTGCAAACATAACTTTATTCAGACTGTGGAGTGCGGCGAGTTCTCGCCGCTTTCTGTGATGGAGCGGGCAAAAGCGGCGAGAACTCGCCGCACTCCACAACAGGCCCTCAGAATTCGGAATCGAGGGCTGAAACCTGGCCGCTGACTCTGACCAGATGCGCGCCGGTGTCGCCGCACATCACGGTCGCAATCGAAGTCAGGCTTTCCATAAACGGCTCCCAGTTGTCGGGCGTCACGCACTCCAGCGACCGCGCCGGTGATGAACTGGCGGCGGCGCGCAGGGCGCGGCTTGCCGTCAGCGAACCGCACATCGGAGCCATAATCACGGCCAGAAATTCGAGCCGCTGACCGATCTCGCTGTGCGACGCGCGCCCGGACTGCGCGGCCCGGATGCGCGCAAAGACGCCGCGCAACCCGGCCTGCAGTTGTTCATCCGAAAGCGTCAGCAGGCGGCGCACTTCGGCTCCGGCAGCGTGCATCTGCCGTGTCGCCAGCTTCAGTTGTTCGTAATGCTCCCAGCAGGCCAGACAACCGAGCATGTGCGCTTCCACGCGGTCACGCGCCTCGCCGGTCAGTTGTTCTTCCAGGTAAGCTTCCCACTCCTGTTCTGAAATTCCGTGCTTCATAAATCTCATCCCGGCTCAGTTGATTCTCTGCGCCGCGTTGTGCGGCAACTCCGCGATAATGATCTGCGAGAGTTTCTTTTTGGCATTGAACAGTCGCCATTTCACCGTTCCCGTCGGAATGTCAAAGACTGTGGCGAGTTCCTCGTAACTGAGTTCCTCGACGAACCGCAGCACGATCAAATCGCGCTCGGCGGGTTCCAGCCAGGCGAGCCACGACTGAAACCGCGAATCGCGCAGCACTGCCGGTTCGATGAACAGCGTGTCGGTCAGTTCATCGCTGAGCGGTTCAAGTTCGGTGGTTGCGGGACGGGCCTGCTGCTGCCGCCAGTGGCGCATCAGTTCGTTGCGCGCAATGGCAAAGAGCCAGCCGTGAAAAAGTTTCAGATCGCGCACGCCTGCCGCCCGGCGATAAACTATCAGCAGCACCTCCTGCGCCAGGTCTTCAGCCGTCATTCCGTCCAGCCCGCGCAGCAGAAAGTAACGACGCACACGCGGATAGACCGACTCAAACAGCGCGCAGAAAGCCTCTTCGCTGCCGGTCGTCAGAAACAACTCGATGGTTTGTTTCTCGTCCATGTCTCAGTTTGCGCGTGTGCGTGAATGCTGACTTGTGACTGCCTGTTCGCAGGTAAAGATGCGCGACAGGGATGGTTTTGTTTGTGGGAAAGAAACTTTTTTCGGATTTCAAATCTGAAATCTGAAATCGCTGCTGAACAGCAGATGAATGCCTCAGCTTTTCATCCGCTGTTTGGCCTGCTTCAGCAGTTCAGCCTGCGGATGTTTTTTGTAAAACGGGTCGAGCGGATAGCAGCCCGACACCAGCCCGTTGCGCGGGCCTGTCGTGCAGTCGCTGAAGGTGCGGCAGAGCCGTTTGGTTTGCAGCTTCGCGCCGTGCAGCACGTCGTAAGGCAGTTCAGGGTAAGCGAGCACCATTCGTCCAAGCCCGACGAAATCAACCTGCCCGGTGCGCACGTAATGCTGCGCGACGTGCGGCAGCCAGTCCTGCAAATAGGTGTAGCCTGAACCGACGATGGCGAGTTGCGGGTAACGCGCCTTGAGCTGACTCGTCACGCTGATCTGCCGCGCCACTCCGACAAGCGGATCTTCGGGCGGTTCGTAACCATCTGAAGGCGGAAAGAGCGCGGGCCGCTGAATGTGCGGGTTGTAATACGGGCTGCCAGCCGTGATGCAGACCAGCCTGATCTGCAATTCATCGAGCAGGTCGAGAAACTGAAACGTCTCCGTCAGGTTGATCTGCAACGGGTCATCAGCATCACCGCCGAAGGCAAACGGGTAGCGGCCTTCGTAACTTTCCGGCACGCCGCGCCGGTCGCTGCCCATTTTGAAAGGCAGCAGATCAAACGCGCTCACCCGCACGCCGATCAGCAGGCCCGGCGCATCGCGTCTGATTCCGGCGACGATTTCACGCAGAAAGCGCGTGCGGTTTTCAAAGCTGCCGCCGTACCGGCCCGCGCGCGTGGTCGCGCTCAGAAATTCGTGACCGAGGTAGCCGTGACAATGCTTGATGTCCACAAACGCAAAGCCTGCGGCCTGTGCGCGCCTCGCCGCGCTGACGAAATCCCCGACGAGTTGATCAATCTCAGCATCGGTCAGCAGCGGATCATCAGCGCCGATGCCAAACTTCCGGTCGAGAATCGGGTGATGATAAAGAATCTTCGGTTCCAGTTTGCGCTTGTCAGCGGGGCGGGCGAAGCGGCCCGAATGAGTCAGTTGCAGCCCGATGAACAGGTCATCGGTTGTGCCGCACTTTTCGCGGTGCGCTTCAAGCAGCGCGTCGCGCAACACTGCAATTGAACCGAGCGTGTCATCACTGAGCAGCAGTTGATTCGGATTGGCGCGCCCGTCGTGACGCACGGCAACGGCTTCGCCGCCCCAGATCAGCTTGGCGCCGCTTGCGCCAAAATTGCGCCACCGCCGCACGGTCAGTTCAGACGGCCTGCCGTCTTCGGCGCCATCCCAGCCTTCCATCGGCAGAATGCAGAAACGATTGCCGATGGTGAAGTCACCGAGTTGAAAAGCTGCTGCGAGCGGCGCGTCTGCGCCTGAGTGCAATTCGCGGTCGAAACTCAGTTCAATTCCGGCCTGAGCCAGGTGGCTGGCGAAATCATCGGCGCTTTTGAGCGCAGCAATCCGGGGATGGGAATCGGCAGCGTGGGCCATAAGCAGCAGTTGCAATCCGCAGTGATGAAGGTTGAATTTCAGAAAGACAGGTCTGGCCAGGTGCCGACTGCTGATTGACTGGTCAGACCTGACGCGGCGGCAGGATACAGATGAACGCGCCGGAAGGCAAAAGCCTGCCGCCGACCAGCAACCTGAAGTCAGAGACTGACAGAGAAACCCGGTCGCACCTCCGTCGTGACGAATTCATTCGTTGTGCCTTGAATAATCACAGCTTCAGAAACAGAACGAATGAATTCATCACTACGAGGGTGCGACCGGGTTTCTTTCAGATACCTGATTTGACGCCATTGCGCCGCAGTCCGGCATCAGCGGCAGGCTCATTTTCGTTTGAAGAGCTTCGAGAACAGATCGCTGACTGAGGTTTCTTTGGCTTTGGCCAGCAGGTCGCTGACTGAGCGTTCCTGAGTTTTGGCCGGTTCGTTTTTCCTTGCGGGTGATTCAGGGGCCGAAGCCTTGTCGGCAGCGGCCTGAGGCTGATTTTTCAGGGCGGCGACGGCGCGCAGTTCGTGCCGGGCCTGCTGATTCTGCGGATCGAGGCTGAGCGCCTTTTTGAACTGCACTTCAGCGCGGGCAGTAAAGTTGAGAGTCTTGTAGAGCAGGCCGAGGTGAATAAGCCAGGCCGGATTTTCCGGTTCCAGTTCAATGGCGCGCAGCAGGTGCGTTTCGGCGTCCTTGCGGCGACGCGGATTGATGGCCAGCAGCGTGGCCAACTGGTCGTGATAAAACGCATTGTCCGGCGCGAGTTCAACGGCTGTATTCATCAGTTCAAGTGCGCCGACGAGATCGCCGCTCTGATAGCGGGCAATGGCATGCTGAAAATTCAGTTCCGCGCCCTGACAATTCAGATCGCCGGTGGCCGGGCGGCTCGCTTCAGCGCCTTCAGCCACAGCTTCAGGCGGCGCTTCGTCGGTGACTGCTTCTGTGACTGATGGCTGAGTCGGCGGCTCACTCGTCATTTCAGCGACGGGCGGCGCGCTGTCAGTCACCGGCTTTGTGGCGGCGAAGTTTTCAAAGGCTGGCGGCGCGGAAACAGTTGGAGCGGCAGGTTCGGAACTGTCGGTCGAGTTGGTTTCAAAGATCACCGGCCTGACATTGAAAGCCGGGGCGGCTGTGCCGTGATTGAAAGTCTCAACAACCGGTTCTTCAACCGCTTCTTTCTGCGGCTGAACGGGCGGCGCTGCCTCAGGCGCAGCTTCCGGGGCGCTCGTTCGCATCGCCTCGTAAGCCTTTCTGATGCGCGCAAAGATGTCTTTGAGCGCGACCAGGGTGGCTTCGTCGGCGCTCTTCTGATAACGATCAGGATGATATTTTTTGGCGAGGCGGGTGTAGGCGTTTTTGACTTCGGCCCTGGTGGCGCTGGCCGTCAGTCCCAGAATCAGCGCGTCATCGTCGGATTCAGCCACAAGGCGCGCCATCTGCATGATTTCATCCAGCGAAGCTTCTTCAGCATTCGCGGCTTTGGCGGGCGGCGCAGGGGCGGCAGTTGTCTCAGCCGCAGCCGGTTGAGGCGGTGGCGTGACCGGACGGCTGGTGAAAGCGGCAGCCGCCGCGCTGGCCACTGCCGTTCGTCCGCTGATGACAATCAGTTCGGCGCATTCCAGCGTGTAAAGGCTGCGCAGCGTTTCGATTTCCGCCAGGCCGCTGACCATCAGCAGTTCAGCAATCGTCAGCGGCACATCAAGCCGCGTCATCAGGTAACCTTCCTGCGGCTTCAGCCTGAATTGCGCGCAGCGTTCCATCGCGCCCGGCGCAAGCTGCACACGAGCCGTTCCGTCGCCGCGCAACTGATCGAGAATTTCCGGGCTGCTGACCTGCCGGGCGACGCCGAGCAGCAGGTCAGGAACTCGCAGGCGGGAGGAATTTTCCACCGGACTGCCTTCCTCGAAACTGTAACTGCCTTCCTGCCACGCGCACAGCGAAGTGAAAATGATCGTGACCTGATCGAATTGCGCGCTGGTCAGCATCTCGCGTGAAAGCTGGCTGTTTTCAAGCAGCACCTGACTGAGTTTGCGGCCTGCGGCCACCTGCTGCCTGATTTCACCGGCCTGCGCCTGGCTGAGATGACCGTTGCTGACAAGGACGCTCAGAATGGAATCCTGCGACTGATTGCTGGCCGTGCCGCAGACATCGCCCTGCGTGAACTGAATGATTTTTTTGACCGCGCCCTGCGCGAGCGTCAGCGTTCCTGAAAGCTGGCGCTGGTGAATCCGGCGCGCAAGTTCAGTGAATGGAAGCGCAGCAAGTTGTCCCTGACGAGGAAAATCATCTGGCATGGCAGTTCACGGTGAGAGTGTCCAGGGCGTGTGGTTTGGTCCGGGTGGGGGGGATCGCAGGGCGCGGGGGATATTACAACAAAGTCCCTGCCCGGCGGTAGAACTTTCCATCCGTATTTCCTCATCACAAAAATGATGCAATCAGATCATTGCCCATTGTCGGCGGAGCGTGGATATTGCCGACGACTCAGGAATTTCCGAGCTGACCGCCGCCTGATCCTCACGGAAAGTGACGAATCATCCGTTCGCCTTCCTGCCCGGCACCTCAGATCAGAAACAGGCAGTGTGGTCGAGTCAATCACTGATGGCGGCGTCAGTTCTGTCAGGACGCCCGGTGCCCATCACAATTTCACCCGGAGGTAAAACATGCTGTCCCACTGCTTTCGCCCCTGCCTGTTTCTGCTGCGTCCTGCCCTGCTGCTGCCGCTGCTGCTGCTTAACCCGGCTGCCACTTTCGCGCAGGTGAAGTGAGCGCCGTCAACGCTTCCGGTCGGAAGCCTCAGACAAGCGAACGTCACGCGCAATCCGGGTGAACTGAATGTTGGCTGGACATTCGATTACCAGTATTTCAACAAGGCTCAGTCCGGCACCCGGCCCGTCGACAATCCCAAAAACGAGCAGACGATGATTCGCACTTCGTTTCTCGCGCTCGATTATCAGGCCAGCCGCAGATTCTCGCTCTCGGCGCTGCTGCCCGTGCGCCTGGTGACTGCGCCGAAGGATATTCATCCAGGTGAACGGGTCACGCGCTCTTTCAAGGGACTCGGCGACCTGATTGCGCTCGGTAACTGGCAGGTGCGACTGCCGGACAGCCCCGGACGCCTCACTGCCTCGCTGCAATTCGGGCTGCGCTTTCCGACGGGCAGGGCACAACCGGATCACACCTTTGCGGGCAGCCTCTCACGCGACCCGGTGCTGCAGACCGGACACGGAACCTTCGACCCGCTGTTTGGCGCAAGCTGCTTCAAAACGGTCGGAAAGACGACCCTTTCAGCCGATGTCCTGGCGCGCCTGAGCGGTGGCGAAAACCGCTACGGCATCAGATTCGGCAATGAAGTCCAGGGCGGTCTTGCGCTCACGCGTGAGGTCAGAGTCCCGCACTTTTTGTCTGCGGCTCTGTCGGGCGCTCAGCTCGGCATTCGCCTGCACGGCGTCAAAAGCGGGCACGATTACGACCAGGGAAAGATCATCGGCAACACCGGCGGGCAGTGGTTATTCGTGCTGCCTTCGATCAGCTTTCAGACCAGAGGCGGAGTCAGTTACTTCCTTCAGTTTCAGCTCCCCGCTTATCAGAACGTCAACGGGGCGCAACTGGTCGCGCCTTACGGTATCACGACCGGATTTGCATTCAGCCCGCTGCGCAGAAAAGCCAGCCGTGAAGCCGTCACAACTGCCTCACCGGCTGAGACAAACAGCGCGCCAGCCGACGAACCGGAAGTGATTTCAAGAGGCGGACGGGTCGAACTGTCGGCGCACCTGGCTGCCGGTCGCGTGACAGTCTTTGAGTTTTACGCCGACTGGTGCGGCGTTTGCCGGAAGATTGACGCCGGGTTGCGGCAGATGATGCGCACACGCACCGACGCGACGCTGAAAAAGATCAACATCGGTGACGGCGAAACCGAAGTGGCAAAACAGTACAACATCGAAATCACGCCGACCTTTCACGTCTACAGCGCCAGTGGCCGCCTGGTGAAAGTCTTTTCCGGCGATGATCTCGGCGAACTCGAAAAGGCCATCAGAGAGGCCACCGCAGTTCAGGAGAAATAATCAGGGGAGGAACTGCGCGATGCTGGCAAATCGCGCAGTTCCTCCCGGACATTCAATTGAAGGCTGATCCGGTTTACACGATTTTCGGTCCGCAAACTTACTTCTGATAGAACGTCACCCTGCCGGTGCTGAGGTCATACATTCCGCCGACCAGCATAATCTCGCCTTTGTCGAGCATCTCTTTGAGGACAGGGCTTTTTTCGCGGATTTCCCGCATCATCCGCTTCACATTGATTTCGGCCACTTCCTCGACCAGCGCGTGATTCTTTGAGGTGTGCGTCGTGTGATGGTGGTCGGCTTCGTCAAGCGCGGGTCTGATTTTACTGAGCAGGCCCGTCAGATTGCCGAGTTTCACGTCATCAATCGCGCCCTTGATCGCGCCGCAGTTGGTGTGGCCGATGACAACGATGAGTTTCGATCCGGCGACTTTGCTCGCAAATTCGAGGCTGCCCAGAATGTCTTCGTTGACGATGTTGCCAGCCACCCGCGCATTGAAAATGTCACCGAGGCCCTGATCAAAGAGCAGTTCGGATGAGGTGCGCGAATCCAGACAACTGACCAGCGAAGCGAACGGATACTGGCCTTCGGCAGTCTCTTTGACCTGCTTCGACAGGTCGCGCCGCAGCATTTTGCCGCTCGCAAAGCGGGCGTTACCGGCCCTCAGCATTTCCAGCGCCTGCGCCGGAGTCATGGCGGTCTGAGTTTCCTTGTTCTGCGTGACGGCCATTCCGGCAGTTGCCGGTTTCGATGACACCACTTTGCCGCGAGTCGCATGGCGAGTGTCAGCCGCCGCGACCGACTGTGCCGGTGTGACCATTGTTGAAGCCATCAGCAGAGCCAGCAGGCCCGCCGCTGACAACAGATTTCTGAGACAGGGAGTTTTCATTTTGCGATTCCTTTCGTTTTCTGGTGCAGGTTTTGAAAGCAGAACCAGCGCAGCGAACGACAGAATCAGGCCGCGCTGCCAGCAGTTCCGCTCACCTGGAGGCAATGAATATGCCAGCGCGGCAGTTGCGAATTGATTGAGGTTTAGCCGTTTGGCACGGCTGCGGGCGGGAAATTTTGTCGCAGTGGTGTCCCGGCCTGTCTCACTTACGGGACTTCGAGCAGTTCCATTGGCGTCGCGCGAACCTTCACTTTCAGTCGCGGTTGCGGGATGGGTTTGCCGAGCGGGCGGTAGCCGAGCTTTCCGGCATAAAAATCGGTGATGCGCTGTCGCGCCACTCTGACAAAGCGTTCTTCCTTTTCGCAGCCCAGGGCGCGACGACGACGGCGCAGCGCCGCAATCATTGCCGACCCCACGCCCGCGAACGGATCAAGCACCCAGTCATTTTCATTCGTCAAAGCCAGCACGCAGCGTTCGACCAGTTCAATCGGGAACTGGCAGGGATGAATCGTTTTTTCAGCGTGCCCGGCCTTGACGTTCGGAATTGCCCAGAAGGCCGATTCCCAGTCGTTCTTGATGATCTGCCACGTATTGGCTCCGTCCTCATTCGTCAGTTCGTGGACGAGCGTGACGACCGACGGGCGGCGCGGCGTGGTGAATTCATGACCAAACAGGCCCGGCTGTCGCTGCGGCACCGGCACGCGGCTGTGTTGCAGCGCGAGCGCGAGGAAGCTTTCAACCAGAAAGATTTTCGCGTTGTCAGTTCTGATCAGCCCGATTTCGTCAGCCTCGTAATCGCTGAGCGCCGCATAAAACGGCGGTGTCAGCCCGGCTTCGCCATAAGTCAGGCGGCGAAAGACGGCGAGTTGCTGCATCATCGTGGACGGCAGCGGAAAGCCCGCCAGAAAGTTGAGCAGGATCACAAGCGGCGAACCTTCGTACTGCGTGTGAACGGCGAAGCTGCAGCGTTCGACCTGGGCGCGTTCAGCATTTTTGCGCATTCGCGTGGCGCAGGTGAACGTCCAGTGATTGCGCCCGAATTCAACGCTCAGTTCTTCGGCTGAGCGTTCAATCGTGATGGTGGTGTAAGGATGCCCGCCGACAAACAGCAGATTGGCCTGGTGCGGCACGGCCTGCAAAAATTCGGCGCGCTGATCGAAGCTTTGCTGATGACTGGCGCGCCCGCTGCCTGCGGCGTGGGCCAGCTTGCGCACAATCAGATCCACAAAGCTGCTGAAATCGTGAAAGGCGGCGGGCGTGATGTTGAAGCGGTGCATTTCGACCGGAAAGGCCATCTGTTCGCCTGACACTTTCAGTTCCCAGACATCGCTCGGATTCTTGCCGAGCGGATGGCCCGAAAGCTGACCGTGTTTCGGCCCGCGAAAATATTTCTTGTGCGGATATTTTGACGGCACGCGCACGTCATCGAGATTGAACGTGTAGCTGTCGCCTTTGGTAAACCAGAGCAGCGTTTCATAGCGGCCTGAAAAGCGGTGTTTCGCGTGCTGCCCGTGTTCGTAATGCCAGATCATCCGGTTGCGCAGCTTCAGGCCGCGCCGTTTGAGCATCTGGTAAAAGAAAACATCGAGCGGAAAAACTTCGCCCTTCTCAACGTAACTGCCCACCTGCCAGCACAGCGAGCCATCGGCAGAGAGCACGCGGGCGCATTCATCAATCACCGGCTCCATGCGCGTCAGGTATTCGTCAAACGGCAGCTTCTCCTCGTAAGCCTTGCCGAGGTTGTAGGGCGGTGAAGTGATGATGAGTCTGAATTGTTCGCCGGGCAGTTGCCGCAGTGTCGGCAGACAGTCGCCGGGCGTGAGCGCGACTTCAGCCGCCGGATTGAACTCAGCGGCAATTTCGGGTGACCAGAATGTAGCCTGATTGTGTGTATGACTTGTTTGGCGATTCATTGATGAGTGCTGCGCGAAGCAGAGAGAGTACGGAGCAAACGGAAAGAACGGAACAGACGAAACTGAATGCCGCTGCTTTTTCCGTCTGTTCTGTTTTTTCCGTTTGCTCCGTACTCTCTCTTTCCGCTATCTGTCCTGTTCTGAAAACTGCCGGAACAGTCGTTCAGCCATGCGCGTCACCACTTTGCGCGGCACGAACCGTTCGGCTTCGACCATCAGTTTATTGTTGAGGCCCGAAACGACGTGGCTGCGGCCCTGCGCGAGCGCCTTCAGGCCGATTTCCACAACCTCATCGGCGGTCTGCATCTTCTCAGGCAACCGGCGATGTGAAGTCCCGGCAACACTTTGAAAGTGGGTCGCCGTCGGGCCGGGGCATAATGCCAGAACTCGCACGCCGGATCCACTGCACTCGGCCCATAATGATTCACTGAAGATCAGAATAAATGATTTGGTCGCTGCATAAACCGCAAAGTAGGGCACACCCTGAAACGACGCCGTCGAAGCCAGATTGATGATTGCTCCTGACTGCCGCCTGAGCATCGGTTGCAGGTACAGATGCGCCAGTTCAACGAGCGCCGTGACATTGACCTGAATCATTTCGGTCATCTTTTCACGCGGCTGCCGGGCAAAATCTCCGACGAGGCCGAACCCGGCATTGTTGACGAGCAGATCAACCTGCAGTCCCGCCGCTTCGGTGGCATTGAAGATTTTTTCAGCAGCTTCAGGCTGTGCCAGATCGGCTTCAATGACGGTCACTGCAACGCGATGCTGGTCGCGCAATTCAGCCGCCAGCGCATCAAGCCGTTCCCGCGACCGCGCCGTAATGACAAGGTTCGCGCCATCAGCCGCCAGCCGTCGCGCAAACGATTCACCAATGCCGTAGGACGCGCCCGTGATCAGCGCCGTTCTGTTTTTCCATTCAGACATAACGATTGTTGAGAAAGACAGGAAGAGAGAGCGCGGAACACACGGAAAGAACAGAACAAACGGAAAGAATCCTGAACCTGCGCCTCTGACTGCATGACTCGTGCAGGCACACCGGCTGCCAGCCTGTTACCGCTTCCTGTGACAGATTGCCCCGGAGAAGATAACTTTCGCGGGGCCATCTGTCACGCAGGCAGGGGCCGATGAGTCGGATAAATTCCGAAAACAGCGGTCATCGCTGCATCGGTCATCTGTTCTGCTGCTGGCTCGAATGTCAGTGATCTATTTGGCAGGTTGCGGTTCCGCCTTTGCATCGGTGTAGAAGGACTGTTTCCATTCACCATTGATGTTTACCCAGGCGGCTGCAGCAACGTAGCTGCCAGAGTTGTCTTTTCCCTTGTAAGCTGCAGTCTGGGTGTATTTGTAGGTGAGAATCGCCGTGTCCCTGACTGGAAAAGTAACTTTCATATCTGAAAAGGTCTGACTCTTGATGTCATAATCCGTCATCCCCTGAATATCCACCTCGCCGTCCTTGATTTCGCCCTGATAGATGGCTCTGTACCCGGGCGCATTGAGTTTTCTCACTGCCTCGGCATTCCTGCTGCGATACAGCTCCCAGCTTTTCTTTTCAAGGTCAATCACCGTCTTTTCCATTTCCGCGAGGTTCAATGCAGCGGCGGATGCGGTCGGAGAGGCAGCGGAGCCTGCGGCAGCGGGCTGCGGGGTGGTTGTGGCGCACGAGCAGAGGGCGAGTGCGGCCAGGGCGAGCAGTGTGATGTGGAAGCGTTTCATGCTGAAGTCTCCTTTTGGCTGGATACTGCTGTTCAAATAACTGCCCGGTGATGCCGGGCGTGGACTGAGGGATGTCGCTGACGGAAGAAAGCAGTGACCGCAGGCGGGGCGCGTCAGATCAGAGCCGCCTTTGATGAATCGCCCGGATTATGCACCTGTTCGGGCAGAAAAACACTTCATGCTGGGATGCGTAAAAGGATGGCGAATCAGCTCATGAAAAGGCTGATTTTCCTGCTCTGGCTGAGTCGGCATAAGAAAAGGGCCGGACGACTGGTGAATCGTCCGGCCCGCAGTCTGGAGGAACGCAATTGAAATCAGTTGGTGATGCCGATGGCCTTTTTGCGTTCGAAGCTCCTGCCGTCAGGATTGGTGACGGTCAGATCACGCCAGCCCATCGGAGCCTGCGACGAATTGATCGTGATGATGATCGTATCTTCCTCGATCAGATCGTAGCTCTTGATGGTGATCTTCGAGCCGCCGGAACAGAGCGTGTTGCAGTCAATCGTCACCTTCGAGCCTTCGTTGAAGCCCGTGCCGGTGATGGTGATCTGCCTGGCCAGCGAACGAACCTGAGTTGACGGGCTGACTGCCGTAATCGTCAGGTCGCGCGGCAGCACATCCACAATCTGCGGATCGGTCGTGCTGAAGCCGCCTCTGCCGTCAGCCACTTTCAGGGTGATGGAGTGTCTGCCGGGTTTGAGCCAGAGTTCGGCGAGCGCACCCTGGGCAATCACTGTTTCACCGTCGCGCCATTCAAAGGTCAGACGATCATCCGGGTCAGGATCGCTGGAGGTTGAACCGTCGAGCTGAATCAGCGCGCCCTGCTTGCTGGTGGCCTGCACCGGTGAGGCAATCGGTTTCGATCTGGCCGTCGGCGGATTGTTGGTGCCACCGCCGCCGCCGCCACCGCCGCCACCGCCGCCACCATCGCCGCCGCCGCCAACACCGCCACCGCTGCCGGTGTCGTCATTGGGCACTTCATCAATCAGAATGCGGAACGGCACAGTGGCCACGCTGAAGCCCTTGCCATCGCTGGCAATGACGCGCACGTTGGTTGAACCGCCAGCCGTGCCCGGCGTCGGCGTGATGCGCAGCGTCGCCTTGCGGGCAATCGGGTTCACGTCCACGATCTGCGCGAACGCGGGCAGACCCTGCACGGTGAATGACACTGCATCGTTGTCATCATCCGTCGCCTGCAACACCAGATTGCGGGTCGTTCCGGCAGGCACGTACTGGTCGTTGATGTTGGCCATCTTCGGCGCCAGATCGCCGGCCTGGCCGCCCTGCTGCGGGAAGGTGCCGCCGCTCGTGCTGCGCGTGACGTTGACGGTCAGCGTGGCTGTCGCCACATTGCCCGCGCTGTCTCTGGCGGTGAAAGTCACCGTCGTTTTGCCGACCGGGAACGAGGTGCCGGAATTTTTCGAGGTCGAAACATTCACCGCGCCGTCAATCGCATCCCAGGCGACCGGCAGATCGTAGCTGATGAAAGCTCCGGGCGAAGTCGTTGAGACCTGTTTGTTGATGACTGACGGCAGTCCGCTGATGACGGGCGGTGTCGTGTCACGCACTTCAACGAACTGTTCATCGGGCGCGCTCGGAATGCCTGCCGGATCGGTGACGACCAGCTTGATGTAATGCTGGCCGCGCGGCAGTCTGTAATCACCGACCTTCGCCGTCGAAACCAGAACGTCATCAACGTACCAGGCATACTTCAGTTGCGCCGCCGGATCTTCGGCGTGCGAAGCCCGGCCATCGAGCCGGACGATGGTGCCGTCCGCCGTGCGCTGCTCGACATAGACGCCAATCGTTTCGGAAACAGCCGTCGGCGCGCTGGTGGACGGATTGGTCGAAACTGTCTTGAGCAGGAACGAGTCCGCCGTAGTCAGAATGAACAGGTTGGCCCCGCCGCTGTGACCGCCCGCCCAGGTGCCGGTGTTGAGGATGCTGAACGAGATGGACGCGAGGTTGCTGAACCAGGCAAAGACCGGGGTCTGTGACTGTAGTTTCAGCCAGCCGCGATGGCCTGAGGTGATGTTCTTTGTGATCGGCGCGGACGGGATGCCGGTTTTGACTGAACTGAGCGTGGTCTGATACGGCCCCATCACGCCGGAAACCTGGCGCAGCAGATCGTCAAAGACCTGAATGTTGCCGCTGCCGCGCGCTGACGAAGGCAGCGTCAGATTGTCATTCGGGCGGCGGAAGCCAAACAGCGTCGTGACATCACTCTGCGCGGGCAGCGCCGTCATCGCCACCGTGGCCGGCAGGCGGTCATAATCCACATCGTCAAACTTCAGATCCGAAGTCAGCACGTCATCGTTGCGCGGCACTGAACCATCGGTGTATTTCGCAATGCCGAGCGCATTGAAGGTCGCCGCCTGGCCGGTTGCTTCCATCACCTGGGCACTGCCGATCAGGTAATTGAACTGGCGCGGCAGCGCGTTGTTGTCAATCGCCACCGCCAGCACCCAGCCGCGCTGATCGGGCGCGACATCCTGAGCATTGATCGTCAGGCTCTGCGTCGGGAAGAGCGTCACCAGCTTTTCATAGGCAGGCGGAATCGCTGCCGGATCGCCCACCGGGTTGAGGCCGACGAAAAAGACGCGGACGCGGGTCTTTTCGACCTTGTTCGTGTTGGTCAGATTGATCTGTGATGAGCCGAACTGTCCGCTCGCAAAATTGGCATAGAGCAGCATGCTGCCCGCTTTGTTTTCACTGATGCCGGTTGCCGTGCCGACCGGCAGCGCCTGGTCAGAAGTTGGCGCGACCGGGGCCGGATTGTTCGGCGGAGTGGCCGGGACAGTGATCTTGTAACTCGGCAGCCACGACAGCACCTGCGTGTTGCGGGCATTGTGCAGCGGCATTCCGGCCTTGTCCGTCAGGCTCAGGCCGAGCAGTGGCGCAGCCGTGCTGCTGACCAGATCGGTCGCCGCAAAATTGGCCCACGCCGGTTTTTCAGGCGTGACGATGGTCATCAGTTCCGGCCAGATGTCGGTCAGCCGCTGCATCGTGCCGCAACTGCCGTCAATCGTTTTGAGGTAAGGCGTGCCGTTCTGTTCATAGGCAATGCCGTTGAACTGAATCGTCTGTCCGTGAATGCCACTGGTCAGATTAGATGACGGCGAGTAAAGAATCACATCGCTGAAAGCGCCTGCGGGGCCGGTCTGCACCGGGATGTTGTCCACGGCCACATTTTTCGGCAACTGGTCATACACCGTGCCGTCAAAAAGCAGATCAGCCGTCACCGCGCCGTCAGCGGCAGCAACCGCTCCGCCGGTGCGTTTGGCAACCGAGAAAGCGTTGTAAGTGGCTTCGTGGCCGAGCGAATCGCGCATCGTGGCCGCGCCGATCAGCCAGTTGAACTGCGTCGGCACGCCGCGCCAGTCAATGGCGGTGGCGATGATGTAACCGTTGTGATCGGCGTCAAGGTCGCTGGCCAGCAGCGTCGCCGTCTGGCTGGGCGAGAGGTTCACTTCGCTGGATTTGACCAGACAGTCGCTGACCAGAAACAGGCGCACCGTCACGCCGTCGCGCGGGTTGGTGTTGGTCAGTGACAGCAGCGTGTTGATGGCACTGCTCTGCGCTGAACTGCTCGTATAGCGGTGAAAGAACAGCACGCTGCCCGCCTTGGTGCTGCTGGCATTGCTGCGCGGCGCGTTGGAACCAACCTGCGGAATGCCCGGCCCGATGGACGGCTGATTCTCGTCCACCAGCGCGAGAGCCGGTTTGAGCGCCGCCGTGAGCGGAGCTTTCGCTCTGGCGGTAACGGCGCGAGCGGCTTCGACCGAACGCCACGCGGCCAGCAGCAGGCCTGGCGCGGCGACTGCGAGCAGCAAGGCTGTCATAACGGCTCGACGAAACGGGCGTGAGGAGGTCTGGGATCGTTTCAGACCGGATGTGTGTGCGTAAAGCCTGGGTTGCATGATCGAGTCTCCTGGTAGCAAGCAATGGGATCTTCCGGGTTGATAGCTTCCGGTTCGCCCCTGAATATCTGAATGACGGTTGAATGAGTTCGATGAAGTTCAGTCGCGTGATTCCGGCGCAGGAAATCGGAGCGCGGACGCAGGCCGCTGTGACAACCGCGACCCTGTCCCGCCGCCAGCCGGAGGACGTGACCGAAAAGATGCAGGTTTCACACCGCAGGCAGCCGGTGAGGAACTGCGGTCTTCTGCAAGCAGGAACCGGAGGCCCAGTGTCGTGACCAGTTCCAGGATGAGTTGCCGGAACGCCGCCCGATGCGCCATCAGGCATCAGCGGCGGGTTGACGCGGCAGTCCGTGAGGCACGCTGTCACCGCCAATGGCGGCAGCGTGGCGTCAACACCAGAGAAAAATCAAAGAATGAAACGTCCTGCCTGTGGGGCGTAAGGTCAGGCTCGTGAAACAATCAGGCACCTTCGGACGCCGGGTGAAACCAGGAAAGCAGAACTGCCAGGAAAAGTGCTGTCTGGTTTGGCCGTGAGGGACGCACTTTGTCTTGATTGAACGCCGGAAAACTAACACAGGATCAGCCTCAGTCGCAAGGTAAATTTCCGGTGAGGCTCAGGTTTAACGTTCCCGGCTGTCGTCCTTTCGACCAGCACCTGACGCTCCGCTCGCACTTGTTCGCCCAGTCACCTGAAATGCTCAATCGCGCAGTATCTCCAGTCAGACTGACCTGAGCGCCACCCCTCCGCCTGAATTCAGGATTGACCCGCCAGGGCTTCTGTTAGAGGATGGGCCGCAAAGAGCAGTCATCCCGAAACTCAGGAGGCAAACCATCCATGACCAGAGAAGAGATCAGGCTGCGCGAGTCCCGTGAACGCAAGGGCCACTGGAAACGCTGGGGGCCGTACCTGAGCGAACGACAGTGGGGAACCGTGCGCGAGGATTATTCGCCGGACGGTTCGGCGTGGGACTACCTGCCGCACGATCACGCGCGGTCGCGGGCTTATCGCTGGGGCGAGGACGGCATTGCCGGAATCTCTGACCGCCGTCAGATCATCTGTTTTGCCCCGGCCTTCTGGAACGGGCGCGACCCGATTCTGAAGGAACGCCTCTTCGGCCTGACCGGCAACGAAGGCAATCACGGCGAGGATGTCAAGGAGTATTACTTTTACCTTGATTCGACGCCGACCCATTCTTACATGAAGGCGCTCTACAAATACCCGCAGGCCGCCTTCCCTTACGCCCAGCTCGTCCACGAAGGCCGCCGCCGCAATCGCCGTGAAGCTGAGTATGAACTGCTCGACACGGGCGTTTTTGATGAAGACCGGTACTTCGATATTTTCATCGAATACGCCAAAGCCTCCATCGAAGACATTCTGATTCGCCTCACGGTCATCAATCGCGGCCCTGAAGCGGCTGAGCTTGATGTGCTGCCGACGATCTGGTTTCGCAATACCTGGTCGTGGGGCATTGATGAGCGCCGCCCGCGCCTGCGCCGCGATCCTGACATCAGCCTTCCCGGCCTGAGCGTGATTCGGCTGCGCCATTTTGAAACCGGCCTGCGCTATCTGGTTTGCGATGACGCGCCGGAACTGCTCTTTACCGAAAACGAAACCAATCTGCGGCGGCTTTACGGCGTCGAAAACGAATCGCCTTACGTCAGGGACGGCATCAACGATTACGTGGTTGACGGGCGGCAGCAGGCTGTCAACCCCGCGCAGATTGGCACGAAGGCGGCAGCGCGTTATCACCTCAGCGTTGGCGCGGGCGAAACCAGAGTCATCAAGCTGCGCCTGACGATGGACACACCGGCTGACGGGATGCTCGGCGCGGAATTCGATCAGTTGTTTGAGACGCGCCGCGAGGAAGCCGACGAATTTTACAATCGCTTTGTGTCAGTCGGCGCGAGCGATGATGTGCATCAGGTGCAGCGCCAGGCCTTTGCCGGAATGCTCTGGTCGAAGCAGTTTTATTATTATCACGTCCGCCGCTGGCTGCGCGGCGATCCGGGCGGGCCTGAGCCGCCGAAACAACGGCGCACCGGGCGCAACTCGCACTGGCGGCATCTTTACAATGAAGACATTATTTCAATGCCGGACAAGTGGGAATATCCCTGGTTTGCCGCGTGGGATCTGGCCTTTCACTGCATTCCGCTCGCGCTCGTTGATCCTGACTTTGCCAAGGAGCAACTGATTCTGATGCTGCGCGAATGGTACATGCATCCGAGCGGTCAGCTCCCGGCTTATGAATGGAATTTCTCGGACGTGAATCCGCCCGTGCATGCGTGGGCCGCGTGGCGCGTTTATAAAATCGAGCAGAAACACTGGGGCCGCACCGACACAAAATTTCTCGAACGGGTCTTTCACAAACTGCTGCTCAACTTTACGTGGTGGGTCAACCGCAAGGACACCGAAGGCAACAACGTTTTTGAAGGCGGCTTTCTGGGCCTTGATAACATCGGCGTCTTTGATCGCAGCTCGAAACTGCCGACCGGCGGTTATCTCGAACAGTCCGACGCGACAAGCTGGATGGGCATGTATTCGCTCAACCTGATGGTGATTGCGCTGGAACTGGCGAAATACAATCCGGTCTATGAAGACGTGGCGTCAAAGTTTCTGGAACACTTCGTCTACATTTCGCGCGCGATGAACAACATTGCCGGGCAGGGCATTGAGTTGTGGAACAAGGAGGACGGTTTTTATTACGACGTGCTGCACCTGCCCGACGGCTCGCACTTCCCGATGAAGGTGCGTTCGATGGTCGGCCTGATTCCGCTCTTTGCCGTCGAAAGCCTTGAATCAGAAGTCGTGGACACGCATCCGGGTTTCAAGCGCCGGATGCAGTGGTTCATTGATAACCTGCCGGAGTTTGAGGATTACATTGAAACCGAAACGACCGCGACCAACGTGCAGCGGCTGCTTGCGCTCGTCAACAAGCAGCGGCTGCGGCAATTGCTGCGCGTGATGCTTGATGAAAGCGAATTTCTGTCGCCTTACGGCATTCGTTCAGTCTCGCGCTTTCACCGCGATCATCCTTATGTCTTATGGGTGGGCGGCGAGGAACATCGCGTTGATTATGAACCGGCGGAATCAAGCACGGGCCTGTTTGGCGGCAACTCGAACTGGCGCGGCCCGGTCTGGTTCCCGGTCAACTTTCTGATTATCGAATCGCTGCAGAAGTTTCATCAGTTCGTCGGTGATGATTTCAAAGTCGAATGCCCGACCGGATCAGGAAGGATGATGAACCTGTGGGATGTCAGCCTGGAATTGTCGCAGCGCCTGACGAAGCTGTTCCTGCGCGATGAAAACGGGCAGCGGCCTGTTTATGGCGGCGCGGCGAAGTTTCAGGACGATCCGCACTGGCGCGACCTGATTCTCTTTTATGAATACTTTCACGGCGACAACGGCGCAGGCATTGGCGCCAGCCATCAGACGGGATGGACGGGCCTCGTCGCCAAGATGATTCATCAGCTTTACCGTCCGGGGCAGCGCCGCACGACCGGCAAACTTGATCCGCGCCTGATTGCTGAACTGGAGATTGATGCCTGAGGCATTCCGGCTTCAGGTGAAAAAAAGAGTCTTGAAAACTGAAATCATCGGAACGCACGGAAGCCTCAGCTCTTTCTCGTGTGTTCCGATGATTTTGTTTTTCCGGCAGCGCGGTTCTACATTTTTGCGCCGGGCTTTTTCTCTTTCTTTTTATCCATTTTCTTTTCCTTCATCTTCATCTGCTCAGGGCTGAGCGGCGGCGCGGGCTTGAAACCGGCTGGCAGCGGCGTGCCCGTGGCGTTTGAGTTGACCTCGACAATCTGCGGTTTCAGCGGCGCAAGCTTGCCGAGCAATTCGTTCTTCTCTTTTTCCGGCACGTTGAATTTATTGAGCGCGCCGACCAGGTCTTCAACCAGCGCATTGAATTCACCATCCGTGACTTTCATATTGTGGTGCGCTGTTTTCATGTCGCGCCCCGTGTACTGGCACGGGCCGCCGGTCACCATACAGATTTGCTGCACGAGTTCAAACTTCAGCCGCGTGGCATCGGTTTTGACGAACTTTTTGTTAATGCGTTCATCGGCCAGAACGCGGCTCGCAAATTCGTCCACGACTGCTGTGATCGCGTCCCTGCCGCCGAGCCTTTCATAAAGCGATTTTTCCTGTGCAGGTGCGCTCAGGTTCAGGAGCGCGCAGATGCCGACGACGAGCAATAATGACTTCACAATACGCATACTTCTCCTCTTTCGTTAAAGACACCTTCCCCCGCTCCCGGACGAGAGCAGGCTTTCGGCCTGGCAAATTTGTGATTGAGTCTCACAGATGGTTACGGGGCTGTGACCACCACAGATTGCCGCGTGACAGATTTTTCTCTGCTCATCATTGCTGCGCTGTCGCTCTGACCGGCCCGCATCCGGCAGCGATTGCGGTCAGATCGAATCCGGCAGGAAAAATAAGAATTTTCTGCAAGCCCCAAACGCATCGGCGTTCAGAACGCGGAGGTAAGAGCTATGAAAATTATGACCGCGTTTCTGATCGCCATTGCTTTGCTGCTTTCCGCATGCAGCGCCGAAAAGATGTCAGATCGGGCAGGCAGTGCGCCAGTTCCAATGTCAACGCCAGCGCCACAGTCTGAATCTGCGCCGACCACCGCTGTGCAACACTCACAGGCCGGACAGGCTGTTCCGGCAAAACTTGATGCGGCTGACCAGGCGCAGTCGCCTGTCGTTCCCACCGACCGCAAAATCATTCGCAACGGCGAACTCACCATCGAACTTGATAATCCTGACAACGCACAGCGCCGCATCACCACGATTGCCGAATCGCTTGGCGGCTTTGTCGTCACTTCCGAATCGCAGCAGACTGAATCTCACGGTCAGCAGTCACACCTGAACGTCACGGTGATCGTGCGCGTGCCTTCAGAAAAGTTTGCGGCAGCCATTGATCAGATTCGCGGCCTTGGCAGCGGCGCGCACATCCTGCACGAAAAGATCAGCGGGCAGGACGTGACCGAAGAGTACATTGACCTCGAAGCCCGCATCCGCACGAAGAAGGCGCTTGAAGCGCAGTTTATGGAGATTATGAAACGCGCGCAGAAAATTTCTGATGCGCTCGAAGTGCAGAGCCAGCTTGCCGAAGTGCGCGGTGAAATCGAACGCCTCGAAGGTCGCCGCCGCTTTCTCGAAAACCAGTCATCGCTCTCAACCATCACCATTCATTTGCAGACGCCCGCGCCGCTGGTGGCCACTTCAACGCCGGGCTTCTGGCACAACATCAGAGAAGCCTTTGGTGACGGGCTGACAACGGCTGCTGAAATCATCCTTGGTTTCATTCGCCTGGCCTTCGTGCTGGTGCCGGTGCTGCTTTTCATCGTGCTGCCGGTGTGGCTGGTCTGGCGCTTTGCGTTGCGGCGCATGGTCAGAGAATGGTTCAGAAAATCTGCGCCGGTCGCCACCTCATCGCAAAACTGATGAGTCAGTCATTACCTCACACATCAGGAGAACTGATTTATGCGGCATCGAATGATTTCAGTATCGGTCATCATCAGTCTGAGTCTGGCGGCTGCGACAGCATTATCAATGCAGCAGCCTGCCGGAAAAACAGCAGTCAGCAGCCCCGCGCACGATTGCAGCCCCGTCGCTGAACTGCACAATCTTATTCAGCAGCGATTCAGCGCCATGGATCGTTTCGGCATTCGTCGCGTGATTACTTCACCGTTTCACCTTCAGCACTTCACCCCGGAAAATCAGGCTGAAAAAAACGTCATCGCTGAACTTGAACGTAACGGCTGGACAGTGAGCTTTTACCTGGCCGGGCGCAGCGTACTCGAAGCGAAGCCGGACAAATCGCTGTGGGCAGAGTCGCCGCAGAATTTTTATGCGCGCAAACCGATCAACCATCCAATCCTGCTGACAAAGGATGCGAAGTTTGACGAACTGCCGAAACCACTCGAACTGTGGGATCAGACCCGCGCCGCAATGGCCGCATTCAAACGGACTGAGCAGTATGATTTTTCAATCGGCGCCTGGCAGGTCGCCGCGCGGCCCGTCAGAGCTTCGCAGGAAGCCTGCCTGAAATGCCACGCTCAGCGCACCATAATGATTGACGGCCAGCCCAAAGTCATCAGCCAGCAATTGAAAATCGGCGACCCGCTCGGCGCGGTGTTGTATGTTTACCGCCGCGCAGGCTGATCTGAACCAGAGCAGAAACAAAAGCCGCGAGCTGATCCCGGTTCTGCTACTGACCCTGTTGTCGCTACAGGCGGGATGGCAGTAGCTCTACTTCATTTCCTCGTATATGTGAATAAGATTCCGCTGGAGGTGATGCGGTAAAACAGGGTAGCTTCCCGGGTGTTGTAATTTCAGAACATAGATCAGATTTTATTAACTGACTATTGACTAAAATCCGGATTTGTAGATAATCGTCCCCGCCATCTGAGCCATCTGAGCCATCTGAACCATCTGAGCCATCTGAACCATCTGAGCCATCTGAGCCATCTGAGCCATCTGGTGGTGATGACTTGGCAATGTAAGGTGTTGAGCCTAGTTGCAGAGTTCGCCTACAGACTTAACAAAAGGAGCAACCATGAGAAACAGTTTCAGATTCTGGATAAGCAGCCTTATCCTGTTCGCTGTAATGAGCGTCTCCACAGAAACATTCAGCCAGAGTGGGCGTCATCCGCAGGCTGATTGCCTTGATAACATCGCAGGATCGCTTGGAAAATCGGTCGTAGGATGTCGGCTTTATGCATCAGGAGAAAACTATTGCTACTATGAGTGCAATTGTTCCGGGTCTCAGAGTGAATGTGACCAGATTTACGGCGAACTGGGGCTTATTGATGTTTGAAGCCGCCACACGGAGCAAACTTCCATCAGTCTGTTCTTTTCCTAGATTCTGTGAACAGATAAAAGTGTTTTCAAATGAGTAAGCAGTACCTGGGCCATGGTGCGCAGGGAAGAAACGACTTGGCGACACACTTCCCCAGGACCCTGTTTCCATACTGAAATTGACTATAAACTTGGCTTGGAGAGCTTCTGCCCAGGCAGCCTCGGCCCTTGTGGCAATTTACCTGCCCAACTGTTGCCATTCAGTCAGCAGGGAGCTTGCTGGCTGGCATTTATAGAGGAGGAGTCAATGAAAGCGTTGAAGATGATGTGCGTCATCGTTGCCGTTTTGATGCTGCTGGCTAAATCGGCAATTCTTACCGGTGCTGCTTGCTTGGACACCATTCTTGGGCGAAAAGATGGAACATACGTTTCTTGCACACTCACAGGTGAGGACTCGCAGTGGTGCTACTATGATTGTACATGTAGCGGAGACTTGAGCAACTGTGACAAGGTGTATGATCAATTAGGTCTGATCGATAACTAAGCACCAGCCTGCCACAGGCCAGGTTGAAGGTTATAGAGAGCGGGTCGGTGCATTTTGGCAGGTAGATTCTTTTGATCAGCACCTGCATGATCGCTGCCCTGCTCTGAACATCCTGTTCGATTACGGTATTCAGGTCTTATTATGAGAGGAGTGGTTTCGGCGTTTTGCCGCGTTATTATCACCTTATTCGCGATTTTTATCGTGGTGACATATCCGGTCGTCGCGCAGAGCAATCCTCAAAAGAGCAGAATAAATACATTTCGCCGTGTTGAGCCGAATGTTTACTCGCCGGAGCTGTATTCCGAGATGCTAAGGCTTACGGCCTGTCTTGTTAACCTTCCCGGCGCAAAGGCAGACGGGAGTTACTACGAGTTGACCTACAAGGTTTATTTTCTGCCGGAAATGGAATACTGGAGTCTCATTAAAGAACGGGCAAGCCAGGGGTTGCAGGCGGCTCTCCCAGAAGAGCATAAGGAGCGTATTCTTATAGCTGAAGGTCAAATCCGAAATGCGATGCTGAAAAATATCCCTGACAGAAGGCGGGTTAGGGGCGACATCATCTTTAAGAAGAAAATTCCGGAGAAACTCCAAACCAGATTTGCCGCCCTTGCTACTGTATACTCATTCAAGGTTTATGATGCCACCCTCGAAAAAACAATATATAAATCCGGCTATTTCATTACCAATCCCTTCGAGGAGCTGGATCGCGGGCAGATGACTGCCAGGCGGGATCTTTTCCTGAACTTCTTTATTACTCAGGACGGAGATCTCTATCGCTCTCAAATACGACGTGATTATCGCTCTGAAGAATGGTGATTATGATATGAAAAAGGAGATTTACAAGTTTGTTGTTCTGATTATCACCTCAACCTCTCTCCTGTACTCTGGGTGTGTTTCGCAATTCAGAAAGTCCACGCAACCGTTCATTACTGGCAAGTCAGTTAATGATAAAGCCCTGCCTCGCTTTAATCTCGTCAATCTTTCTGGAGAAGTGTTGTCTGAGCAGCAATTCCGCAAAGGGCGCTATGTTCTGATCTTCATGACCCCTGAATGTGGCCCCTGTCAAGCAGAGGGGGAATTTATCAAAGCGATGATGGACGTGAGAAAAGACATTAGTTTCCTGGGCATAATATCCTTTGGCACCAAATCCACATCTTTATCGCGTGCCGCAGAACAATTCGCTTTTCAGTCTTATTTTGACGAAGGTTTTCGACTGGGGGGAGCGGTTGGCCTTCATAAGGTGCCAATAAAAGTATATGTAGAAGATGGCTTTATCAAACGCGCCTAGGGCGGGGCAACTCTGACACAAGAAGCCAGGGATGATTTTCGGAACTGGCTGAAATCAATCTGACATGCCATTTGAAAGGAAAAGAAGATGCTGTTTCCCGGGATCAGGAATGGAAACCGTTTGTGGCTGATGTTGATAATCCCTGCTGTTTTGGCATCCGGCGGCTTTTCCCAGACAAGGAAGCAAACACTTTCTGCGCCGCTTGATGTTGCCGTGCCTGATACTATCAACAATCAAAGACAGACAATACTAATCAACTTGGAAGCCCAGTGTGAATCTGTCAAAGGCTGGAAGAATAATGCTTCGGCGGCAAAATTCCTGGCGCGGGTTGCAGAACTGATTTATGAGTCTAAGAATGATGCGGCCAGACAATACCTTGAAAAAGCTTGGGAAGCTGCATTGAAAGTTAAGGATGAAGGGCAGGGAACCTCAAAATACAGGAATGAATCGAAACGTAATGCTGCTGCACAAGAAGTTATTGGGGTTGCGCGAAAGTTATTTCCTGACTTGTCAGAGAAGTGGCTTGATGATCTGGTGGAGATAAAGCAGGGCGACCAGCGCCAGATGCAAGGCGGCATTTTTGATGACCGTTCCGCCCGCAGTAATGTTCTTCTTCAACTAGCTTTCGAAGCCGCTAGCACTAATCCTGAGATGGCGGCTGATCTGGCAACTGACAGCCTCCGTGATGGAATTTCCTTTGGTCTTCAAAATGTTCTGATTGCAGTTCAGGAGAAAAGACCTGAGCTTGCCCAAAGAGTATTTGAAGTTGCGCTCGACAGACTTCGGTCGCGGGGGACATTCGATGCAGGCGAATTGCTTATCCTGTATTCATACCTCTTTACGCCAGGACGGATTCTGGCTCCGAATACAACTGAAAACCGGACATCATTTCAGGTTGCGCTTAGTCGTAATCAGTTTCAAATCAGATCTGCCGCAGAAACCAATCCGCAGCTTGCTCGAAGGTTCGTGCAAATCGCCTCTGCACTCCTTATCAATATGCCGCTTCCCAGCGAGCAGACTGATTTGATTCGATATGCTCGTGAGCAATATGCTGCAATAAACCTGATTCTTGGTAAAGCAGAACTGTATGCCGCTGATCTTATTCCAGCACTGTCTCAAAAACAGAATCTGTTGATTTCTCAGGCCCAATTCACGAACCAGCCAGCTATAACTTCCTCAGGAATCATAACGCCTGAATCAGGCGAATCTGGCAAAGAATATCGAGGAAGAATTATTGATGAGATGGTCAAAAGGGCAGAGAAGGAATCTACTTCTCTGGGACGAGATATAATGCTTGCCAGAGCCGCGATCAGAACCGAGGTGACAGACTATGAAAGAGGACTGGCAATCACAAGGAAAATTGAAGATAAAGAGCTTGAAAAGAATATTAGTGATCTGATTCGTTACCGCGCGGCACTACATTTTTTCCAGAATCAGGAAATGCAGGAAGCTTATCGCCTGCTGGCCAAAATTGAGAATCCGCTCCAGCACGCATCAGCATTGATTTTTGCGGGCAGATCAGCCGCAGAAAAGAAGAATTTTTCTCAGGCTGAATCCTGGTTGAGTGAGGCCTTTCAGCAGATTAAAGCTGCAAATCCGCTGAATAAAGAGTGGGGACAGGTTGCCTTAGGTTTGGTGGCTGCTTGGTCGAAGTTCAACGAACCCGTAGCCTTGGAGAAGTTGAGCTACATTACGAGGCATCTGAAATCTGATATGGTCTCTTACTCGGAGGATTCAAGACCACCTCTGGCGATAAGAGTATCAGGCCTTGATTTTCCTGACTTCACATACAGCTACCACGACTTTGGCTGGCAGGCAGGGGTGACTGGCTTCTCTGACGAGAGATTTGATCAGGTACTGGAGGTACTCAGGAATCTTGATGATCCTGAAACAAGGGGCATGGCAATTCTTACACTCTGCCAGCATCAGATGAGCAGATTGCGTAAGCAGGGTTATCATGGCTCAGCCAGCAAGCCTTAGATGCCTTTGAAACTTTCGACCTGTTCGATGGTCACGGCCAAAAGTCGGCATCATTTTTGCTGGCTGCTTTCTTCTGATCTCGTTCCCTACTTTTTCACGATCTCATCCTTTGAAATCCTGCCGTCGAGAATTGAAATGATGCGGTGTGCGTGCGCGGCGATGTCGTGTTCGTGGGTGACGAGGATGATGGTGTTGCCGCGTTCGTGCAGCTTTTCGAGCAGGGCCATGATTTCAACCGAGGTCTTGGAATCAAGGTTGCCGGTCGGTTCGTCGGCCAGGATGATGGACGGATTGTTGACGAGGGCACGGGCGATGGCGACGCGCTGGCGCTGACCACCGGAAAGTTCATTCGGCTTGTGATTCATGCGGTGGCCGAGTTCGACGGCTTCGAGCGCGCCTTTGGCCATCTCGATGCGCCTGGAGGCCGGAGTGCCGTTGTAAATCAGCGGCAGTTCGACATTGTGCAGCGCGCTGGCGCGGGGCAGCAGGTTGAAGGTCTGAAAGACGAAGCCGATTTCCTTGTTGCGAATCCAGGCGAGTTCGTCATCGTCCATCTTGGACACCTGCTTGCCGTTGAGCCAGTATTCGCCCTTCGATGGCGTGTCGAGACAGCCGATCATATTCATCAGCGTTGATTTGCCTGAACCTGACGGGCCGATGATGGCGACGTATTCGCCTTTTTTGATCTCGAACGAAACACCACGCAGGGCGTGAATCTCTTCTTCGCCCATGACGTAAGTCTTCCAGAGGTCGCTGGTGCGAATCAGGACTTCCTGCGAGACGGGTTTCATGACGCTGGTTTCCAGCCCGTCACGCGCCGTGTTGACTTTCGGAATGACGTTGGTTTCCAGTCCTGTGAGTTTATCTTCAGTCACCATGTTTTCCTTTGCATTCGGGGGCCATAAGCAGTGGTTAGTGGATAGTGGTCAGTGGTTAGTGAAGAGTGGAGAGTATTCACTTTTCACCAACCACCAGCCACGAGCCACGAGCCACTAATCACTAACCACTAACCACTGACCACTATCCACTAATCACTATTTTGTTTCGTCCTTCGCGGGCGCGCCCTTCTTGTTCTTGTCTTCGCGTTTGATGGCGGTGTTGTCCTTCAGGCTGCGAAGCTGGCGATACGGGCCGGTGACGATTTCATCACCGATATTCAGGCCTTTGGTGATTTCGATGTCGTTGTCGCCGGTGATGCCGGTTTCGACAGGCGTGAAATGCACCTTGTTATCCCTGACGACAAACACGCCGCGCGCCGGTTTCTTGTCCTTTGCCCTGTCAGGTGACGGAGCCGGTGAGGCGCCGGGTTTCGCTTCGCTCTTCAGTTCCGACTGATCGCGTTCGACGAGCGATTGCAGCGGAATGGCCACTACGTTTTCGCGCTTGTCCGTGTAAATCGTCGCGGTGGCCGACATGCCCGGACGCAGGCGGTCACGAATGTCCTGCCGGGTGTCAGTGACGCGAATGACGACCTTGAAATCCTTGGCTTCCTGTGACGGCTTGAGTTGCGTTTGCGCAATGCTGTTACCGCTGCGGTCAACGGCTGACTGGGCAATCTCGACCACTTCACCATCTACCTGAGTGTCGCCCAGAGCGTCCACTTTGACTTTGGCTTTCTGGCCGTTTTTGACATTGGCGATGTCTGATTCATCCACGCGAACCTCAACGTTGATGACTGACATATCGGCGATGATCATCAGCGGCGTGGATGAGAAATTGGCCAGCGCAAAGGTACCGACCTGCACGAGCGGGCCGACGATGACGCCGTTGATGGTGGCGTATTGCGTGGTTTTGCGGAGCAGGTCAGATGAACTGCGCAGACTGGCTTCGGCCTGGGCCACGCGGGCCTGTGCGGCGGCAAGGTTGGATTTGGCCTGACCCACGCGAATTTCGGCATCCTTGATCTGCGACTGTGACTGTTCGACGCGCGCTCTGGCCGCATTGACTGCCGCAGTGGCCGAATCGTAACGCGCTTTGGCTGTGTCATAGACCGAACGCGAAACGACATTGGATTCGAGCAGTTCGGTGTTACGCTTCAATTCGATTCCGGCGTTGGCCTGATCAACTTTGGCGCGGTCAAGATCGGCCTGGGCGCTGTTAAGCGACGCGCGCGCGGTGTTGATGGCGTTTTCAGCCGCATTGATGGCGACCTGCTGATTCTGCACTTCGGCCTGATTGGCGCGCACGGCAGCTTCCTGCACGGCGGTCTGTGACTGCTGCTGCGTCGGATCAACGCGCACGAGCGCCGCGCCCTTCTTCACCTGATCGCCTTCCTTGACGTACACATCGGTGACGCGGCCTGTGACTTCCGCCGTCAGGTTGATGAACTGAATCGGGCGGACTTCGCCGTTGGCGGTCACTTTCGATTCGAGCATCGCGCGTTTTTCAACTTTGGCGGTCTGCACTTCCGGCAGATCGCTGCGGCGGGCAAAGACACTGGCGCCGATGATCGCTCCGAGAATCAGAAGCACGACGACAGTAATGATGATTTTTTTCTTTTTCGAAACGGCCATTGGTGTGGATGCCTCCAGGAATGATGACTGCAAATTCGGGTCAGTACCGCATGAACCACTGGCGTATACGTCCCTTCCGGCAGCCATGTTTCATAAAATGAATATTGATTGTACGCGCTTACACAATTTTTGCACAAGCATTTGCTCTCTGCCGAAAGGGCGTCATTAAAGAATGAAAATGGCGTCCTGCGACCGCACATCAGTTAACGACCGGGCGGCTGCCGATATTAACAACCCCGCTGCCTTGCTGATTTTTTCAGCTCATTGTTATACTGGCCGCCAGACGCTGTCACTGAAGTATCCAGACAACAGGTAATCATCTTTCAAGGCACGAACTCTGCAGCAGGCGGCGCGAGGACTGGTCAGGCGTTCGCTCATTCATTAACCAGCCGCCACCTGCACTGATCAACCGACTCAATCTCAACTGGAGGTATGCTGATGAGTTCCGATAAAAAGCCAGACCGGAAAACCGGCGGGCAGGACTCCGGCGTTTCCCGACGCGGCTTTCTGAAAGGAACCGGACTGGTTCTCTCGGTGCCGCTCGTGGCCGGGTCGCAGACGATTACAGTCAACGGCCAGGCGGTCAAAGTCCTCGGCCCGAACAAGGTTTCAATTACGCTCGACATTAATGGCGTCAAAAAGACCGCGAGTGTCGAACCGCGCGTGACGCTGCTCGATACGCTGCGCAATGATCTCGACACGACCGGCGCCAAGCGCGTCTGTGATCGCGGCACGTGCGGCGCCTGCACCGTCATGATGGACGGCAAGCCGGTCTATGCCTGCACGGTGCTCGCCATCGAAGCGCAGGGTAAAAAAATTCAGACCGTCGAAGGACTCGAACAGAATGGCCGTCTGCATCCGGTGCAGCAGGCCTTTGTGGACAACGACGGTCAGCAGTGCGGATTCTGCACGCCGGGTTTTGTGATGGCCTGCAAGGCGATGCTCGACAAGCATCCTGACCCGACGCCGGAACAGATCAAACAGGGACTCGGCGGCAATCTCTGCCGCTGCGGAACCTATGTCGGCATTCGCGCCGCTGTCGCGCAGGCATCCGCGCAGATGAAGAAAGGAGGCAAGCGCAATGGCTGAATATAAATGGCCCGAAGCTGAAAAACGCCGCCTGATCGGCAAACGCATTTCGCGTGTTGACGGCCCGCTCAAGGTCGCGGGCAAGGCTAAATATGCTTTCGACATCAACCGTCCGGGCATGCTCTTTGGCCGAATCCTGCGCGCTCCCTTCGCGCACGCGAAGATTACGAGCATTGACACGAGCGCCGCTGAAAGAATGCCGGGCGTCAAAGCCGTCAAGGTCATTCAGGGGCCGGGCACCGAAATTCAGTGGGCCGGTGATGAAGTCGTCGCCGTGGCCGCCGTTGATGAACCGACGGCGCTTGATGCGATTCGCGCAATCAAAGTCGAATACGAAAGACTGCCGCACGTCGTCAACGAGGAAGACCTCTCCGCCGTTCCTGACGCCAGCAAGAAGCCCGCGAATGAACGCGTGCAGGGCGATCCTGACAAGGCTTTTGCTGAAGCCGATGTCGTCGTCGAAGGAATGTACGGCAATTCGGTCATCACGCACTGCTGTCTGGAAACGCACGGGCAGACCATCGAATGGACAGATGAAAACAACGTGCTGATTCACCCGTCAACGCAGGGCGTGTCGGTCATCGGCAATGAACTGGCGCAGGCCCTGGGCATTCCGGCAGGCAACGTGCAGTTGAAGATGGACTTCATCGGCGGCGGCTTTGGCAGCAAGTTTCCGATTGATCGCTGGGGCGTCGAATGCGCCAAAGTCTCAAAGATGGCCGGTGGCAAGCCGGTCAAGCTTATGCTCGAACGCGACGCCGAACTGATGGTCGCCGGTTCGCGGCCTTCGATGTATGCAAAGGTCAAAGTCGGCGCAAAGAAAGACGGCACGCTCGTCGCCTGGCAGTCTGAAGCCTGGGGCACGGGCGGGCCGGGCGGCCTCGGCGCGCCGCCGCTGCCGTATATGCTCAACACCGCGAACGGCATTCCGAATCAGCGGACGCGCTTCATCAACGTCACGACCAACACCGGCCCGCAGCGGGCCTGGCGCGCGCCGAACCATCCGCAGATGGCCCTGATTACGATGGGCGCGCTCGAAGACCTGGCCGCTCAACTGAAGATGGACCCGGTTGAACTGCTGATGAAAAACATCGAAATGTTCAAGCCGCGCTCAGACATTTACCGCGAGGAACTGGCCAAAGCCGCAGAGATGATCGGCTGGAAGCAGAACTGGCGGCCACGCGGCGAAGGCGCGCCGGGCAGCACGAAGACCGTCAAGCGCGGCCTCGGCGTTTCAATGCATACGTGGGGCGGCGGCGGTCACGCGAGCAACTGCGATGTGATCATCAATCCTGATGGCTCGGTTGATCTGAAGATGGGCACGCAGGATCTCGGCACCGGCACCAAAACCATTCTGATGATCGTCGCGGCTGAAACACTGGGCCTGCCGCTTGAAGCGATCAAGGTTCACATCGGCGATAACAAATATCCGAGTTCAGGCGCGTCCGGCGGCTCAACGACCGTTGGCGGCGTCAGCTCTGCGGCGCGGCGCGGTTCGGTTGATGCGCTCAATCAGCTCTTTGCCAAAGTCGCTGATTCGCTTGGCGCAAAACCCGAAGAACTTGAAGCGGTCGAAGGTCGCATCCGCGTGGCCGCAAATCCGTCAAAGAGCCTGTCGTGGACTGAAGCCTGCCGCAAACTCGGCTCGCAGCCGATCACCGCGCGCGGCGTCAACAAACAGGGCGACCGCGAACTGACCAATGCCGGAGTCGGCGGCGTGCAGATGGCCGATGTTTCAGTGGACATCGAAACCGGCATCGTGAAGATGAACAAATTCGTCGCCGTCCAGGACTGCGGTCTGGTGCTTGATCTCAAGACCGCTGAAAGCCAGGTCTTCGGCGCGATGATTATGGGCGTGACCTATTCGCTCTTTGAAGAAAAGATCATGGACAGCGCCACGGGCCGGATGCTCAACCCGAACATGGAGTTTTACAAGCTGGCCGGAGCGATGGACATTGGCGAATTCAAAGTCCACATGATGACCGGCAAGGGTTACGACGAACGCGGCGTCATTGGTCTGGGCGAACCGCCGACCAACAGCCCCGGCGCGGCGATTTCAAATGCCGTTGCCAATGCCATCGGCGTGCGCGTGCCGACGATTCCGCTGACGCCGGATCGCGTGCTGGCCGCGCTCGAAAGGAAGAGAGGAGGACAGAGCAATGCAAAAGTTTGAGTACGCCAGTCCGACCACGATTCAGCAGGCCGTCGCGCTGCTCGGCAATGAATGGGGCACGGCTGAAGTCCTGGCCGGTGGAACTGATCTGCTCTCGCTGATGAAGGATTTCGTCGTCACGCCGAAACGCCTGGTCAACCTGAAGGACATCAAGGAACTCAAAGGCGTTCAGATGTCGGGCGGCGCGCTGCGCATCGGCGCGCTCACGACCTTTGAGGAAGTGCTCGACAACGCGCAAATCAAACAGAACTATCCGGCCATCTGGCAGGCCGTCGCCGGAGTCAGCAGCCCGCAGATTCGCAATATGGGCACGGTCGGCGGCGACCTGTGCCAGCGCCCGCGCTGCTGGTATTACCGCGCCGGATTCGGCCTGCTCGCCAAAGGTGAAAACGGCGAACCGCTCGTGCCGACGGGCGACAATCGTTATCACGCGATTCTGGGCAACGATGGCCCGGCGCAGTTCGTCAATCCGTCGAGTCTCGCGCCCGCGCTCGTCGCGCTGATGGCAAAGATCAAAGTCTACGGCCCGAAAGGCGCGCGCGAAATCGCTGCCGATCAGTTTTTCACCGCGCCGAAATCGGATGGCGAACGCGAATACACGCTGGCGTCAAACGAAATCGTGACCGACATCATCATCCCGTCAGCGAGCGGTGTGAAAAGCGCAACCTATGAAGTCCGTCACAAGGAAGCGCTCGACTGGCCGCTCGCCGCCGCTGCGGTCGCGCTGAAGCTTGAAGGCAAAACCGTCAAATCAGCAAAGATCGCGCTCGGCCACGTCGCGCCCGTGCCCTGGCCTGCGACTGAAGCGGAAAACGCGCTGGTCGGCAAAACGATCAGCGAGGAAACCGCCGAAGCCGCAGGCGCTGCCGCCGTCACCAGAGCAAAGGCGCTCAGCCGCAACGGCTACAAAATTCAACTGGCCAAAGTCGCCGTCAAACGCGCGATTTTGCAGGCTGCCGGATAAATGAAATACAGTGTTCTTTGACTGATCCGGCTGTGCTTCACCATTGAATTTATGGCTAAACGCGCTGACATCAGCAGCAAGAGGCTTATCAGTCTTGATCCAAACGCGTGGGCGTGCTGGATTACAGCCCGCCGCGATCTGGTTGTCAGAGAGATCGTCTCCGCCGAGTTTCAGTTTGTCAGCCGCGAAAGCGATACGCTGATGCGGGTGGCGAGTCCGCGTGAAGGTGAGTTCCTGCTGTTGAATGAGGTGCAGTTGCGTTATAACGACCGTGTTCCCCGGCGCGTCAACGCTTACAGCGCGCTGGCGATGGAGAAGTTCGAACTGCCGGTCTATCCGGTGCTGCTGAACCTGCTGCCTCCGCCGGAAGGAACAGTGATCGAGCCGCGTTACCAGTCAGTTTTCATGGGGCTGGAAACGCGGCAGGATTTCCGCGTCGTGAATCTGTGGGAAACCGATGTGGAGATCATCTTCCGCGAACACCTGCCGGGACTGCTGCCGCTAGCTCCTGTCATGCGCGGCGGGAGTGATGAGACAATTATCCGACAGGCTTTGAAAACTCTGCGCGATGAGCAACAGCCGGAAGAACTGGAAACAGTGCTGGCTCTGTTTGCCAGTTTCGTCATGGATGTTGATCTCATCCGGCAGATTATGAGGTGGGATATGGCAGTCATCAGAGAAGCCCCCTGGTACCAGGAAGCGATGCGTGAGGGCCTGGTACAGGGAATTCAAAAGGGAATGGAACAGGGCGAGCAGATTGGTTCGCAGCGTCTGCTGCTGCGGCTGCTGCATTTGCGGTTCGGTGACGAAGCGGAGTCAGTCCGGGCTGAACTGTCAGGCCTGAGCGTGGAGCAGATGGAGCGCCTGATGGATGAGGCGCTGACGGTCGCTTCGCTGGACGAATTTGTCCGCAGAATTCATTTGCTGAATTGAGCTGTCGGCATCCTCCGGCAGCCGAACAAGGAGACTGGTTCGATGAACAGAGATCTTCCCGATGCTGATCGCTTCAATACCGAGCGTCCCAACCTGTGCGCCAATTTGCGCTGGAAAGGGATGTTCATCTGGGCCGACAAGGATGAAACCGTGCCGCCCTCAAACACCGGCAGTTTCTGGTGCCTGCACACGCAGAACTGCATCGGCCCTGACGGCAGACTGGCCGAGCCGGGCGAATGTGACAAAGCCGGTCGCAAATGCCACAATGCAGGGGTGGCGCTGGCGCAGCGGGTCAATGAAGAAGCACGACTCGCAGGATGATAAAATAAAGGTGATTTACCCGAGGATTTTCATCGTTGAGGCGCCTTTATGATTCACAACGATGCTGAACTTCAGGCAATGCAGGAGAGAATCCGGCTGTTTGAGAATATTCTGGTCGAGGCGCGAAAGACTTACTCGCCTGTTAACTATCAGGCAATGTCTGAAGGCTGTCTGGCAGAGATTGAAAGGATGCAGGCAGAGATTCGCGCTTATCTGAGCTGTACGGCTGAAGAGGTCGAGGCAGCGTAATCAAAAGAGGAAAGAGTATGCGTAAACTGACTCTTCTCGCGGCAATGTTTCTGATGATGTTTTCGGCTGTGGTTGTGCTGGCCGACCACGATCATGGCAAGGCGAACGCCAAAGCCGATGCGCAGATTTATGGCGAATACCTTGAAACGCGCAATGCCGATGTTTACACCGGCGCGTGTTTCGCCAACGCTGAAATCGGGCTGGTCGGAGATCAGGCGATTCTGGCCTGGCGCATTCAGAAGGGAACCTGGAACGGCGTCAGGCTTGACGGCCTGAGCGTCGTCGGCGTTGTCAGAGCCGCTTCGACGCTCGGCAGCAACTACAACGATCCGTATCCGGCCAAAGCCGTGCTGATCGTTGATGAGAAGGCTTCGGCAGAACAGCGCGCCGCACTGCGGGCTTTCGTTGAGGCGATGGGCGGCAGGATGTTTGAAAACATCGTGCGCACTGAAGCCGTGCCGATCAGCTTCGAGATGGAATATCACGGCGAGCACAGCGTCGCCGGGCGTGTTCAGGCTGGCAAACTCGCGGGCATCAGCACGCGGATGATTACGCCGAAGGATAAAATCTGCGGCCACGAAGAGAATTTTTACGAACCGCTGACCGCCACAACGCACGCGATGCCTTCGGTCGCCACGCTCGATCAGTTTATGGGCCAGGGCCTCGGCGTGTCGTGGTCGCTCAACGGCAAGCGCAGCGCCTTTGTCGGCACGTTTGCGCGGTGATTCAGAAAAATAACCGGCCACAGTAAGCAGGCAGACAACCTGAGAGGCTGAAGCGTCAATCAAAGGCGCGGCGCACGCGTCAGACTCTGGTTGCAGGTCAGTTTCTGTGGCCTGACTTTTATCAACTTCAGTTCGAGAGGTTCAATGTTTCGACCGTTGTTTGTTTTTCTTCTGCTCTTCACCTGTGCGGTTTCAGTTCCGGCCCGGCAGCCGGAAGCCGAAGGTGGTTACAAGGTTGAAGCCATCGGCGAAGTGAAAGCCGATGCCGTGCCTGCTGCTGTGCGCGGCGTGCTTGAAAACAAGGGGCTGCGCGTCACTGACGGCAGCGGCAAGACGATCTGTGAAATCTGGTTTCGCAAGGACATTGCCACTGCCAAAGCCGAAGTCGAAGGCGCAAACTTCGCGCAGCTTCAGGACGGCAGTCTGATGGGCGTCATCAACTTTCCGGCAGCGACTTCAGATTATCGCGGCCAGGGCATCAAGGCGGGTTATTACACGCTGCGTTACGCCATCATGCCGGTGAATGGCTCGCATATGGGCGTCTCACCGACGCGCGATTTCTTTGTGCTCAGTCCGGCAGGCGCAGACACCGATCCTAACGCGCAGATCAAAGGTGATGCACTCGTCAAACTGAGCAGCCAGGCTGCCGGTTCCGCGCACGTTTCGCCCTGGAGCCTGGTTTCAGTGACTTCAAAAGACGGGCTGCCGAAAGTGGTCACGACCGAAGAGAGCCACGTCATTCTTGAGGTCGCCCTGCCCACCAAATCCGGCTCGCTGCCGGTTGGCGTCACCATCATCGGCAGGACTGAAGGTTAAGTCGAAAACAAAAAGAGTAAACGGAACAAACGGAAATAACGGAACAGACGGAAAGCTTCTGAACGTGTTCAGTTCTTTTCCGTTTCTTCCGTTATTTCCGTTTGTTCCGTTCTCTCTCTTCTGAATACAAAATACGAGGTTCCCTTATGCCCAGGCGAGTTGTTACCCGACGTTACTTTCTTTCGGCGCTGCTGATTATTGCTGCGGCGCTGGTCAGCATTTCAATTTACAGCGCGATTACCAGAACAACGCTGCGGGCGCAGTCTGATCCGAATGTGATTGTGCCGCTCGCGCATTATCAAAGCCTGCGCTGGCGTTCGGTCGGGCCGCATCGCGGCGGGCGCGTCACGGCTGTTGCCGGTGTGCGCACGCAGCCGAATGTTTTTTACATGGGCGCAACCGGCGGCGGTGTTTTCAGGACAGTCAATTACGGCATCACGTGGGAACCGGTCAGCGACGGGCAGATGGCGACGCCTTCGATTGGCGCGATTGATGTGTCGGATTCAGATCCGAATATCGTTTATGTCGGCACGGGCAGCGACGCGATTCGCAGCAATGTCATCATCGGCAAAGGCGTTTACAAGTCAGTCAATGCGGGCAGAACGTGGACGTTTGCGGGACTCAAAGACGCCGGGCAGATCGGCGCGGTCGTGGTTCATCCGACCAATCCTGACCTCGTTTATGTCGCGGCCATTGGCAATCCGTTCGGGCCGAACTCAGAACGCGGAGTCTTTCGCACAAAAGACGGCGGCAAGACCTGGCAGAAGGTTTTGTACATCAACGAGCGCACGGGCTTTGTGGCGCTGGCGCTCAACTGGTCGAACCCGAATGAAATTTATGCGGGCGCGTGGCGCGGCGAGCGCAAACCCTGGACGATCATCAGCGGCGGCCCGGCGAGCGAAGGCGGCATTTACAAATCAACCGACGGCGGCGACAACTGGACGCATCTGACTGCGGGGCTGCCGCAGAAACTGATCGGCAAGATTGATCTCGATGTGGCGCGCTCGAAACCGAATGTGGTTTATGCGCTCATTGAAGCGCCGGGCGATGAAGGCGGCGTCTATCGTTCAGATGACAGCGGCGCAACGTGGCGGCTGATGAGTTCTGATGCGTCGCTGCGTGTGCGGCCTTTTTACTTCAACAACATTGACGTTAATCCGAAAAATGAAAATGAAGTCTGGGTCAACAGTCTGAACGTGATGAAATCGGTTGACGGCGGCAAATCGTGGACGAGCGTGCGCGTGCCCCACGGCGATAATCACGGCATCTGGTTCAATCCTGACAACCCGAACATTGCGATTCAGTGCAACGATGGCGGCGCGAACGTCACGCAGGATGGCGGTAAAAGCTGGTCATCAATTCTCAATCAGCCGACTGCCGAAATTTATATGGTGGATGTGGACGAGCAGTTTCCGTATCGCCTCTACGGCCCGCAGCAGGACAACTCGACGCTGATCGTTGACAGCCTGCCGCCATACACCTGGAGTCCTGAGCCTGAAAAGACGTGGATGCAGGGGCCGGGTTGCGAGACCGGTCAGATTCGCCCGCAGCCGAACGGCAAAATTGTTTACGGTGTGTGCAAGGGCGAGTTCGGACGCTACAACGTCGCAACCGGGCAGGAGAAACATTACTGGATCTATCCGCAGAATCGTTACGGCCACAACCCGAAGGATATGAAGTATCGTTTCGTGCGGCAATCACCGATTGAAGTTTCGCCGCACGATCCGAAAGTGGTCTATCACGGCTCGCAGTATCTGCACCGCACGACCGATGACGGCGTGACGTGGGAAAAAATCAGCCCCGACCTGACCGCAAACGATCCCGACAAGCAGGTGCTTTCAGGCGAACCGATCACCCGCGACATTACGGGCGAAGAAGTTTACAGCGCGCTGTATGCGATTAAGGAATCGCGGCTCGAACGCGGCGTGATCTGGACAGGCTCGAATGACGGGCCGGTTTACGTCACGCGCGACGGCGGCAAAACGTGGAAGAACGTCACGCCGAAGGATCTGCCGCGCGACAGCCACATTCAGAACATCGAGGATTCGCCGCATCGCAAAGGCTCGGCTTACATCGCGGCTTATCGTTTTCAACTCAACGACTGGCAGCCTTACATCTTCGTGACGAACGATTACGGCGCAACGTGGACGCGGCTGACCGATGGCAGGAACGGCATCCCGGCAGATTACCCAACTCGCGTCGTGCGCGAAGACCCTGATCGTGAAGGGCTGTTGTACGCGGGCACTGAGTTCGGCGCGTTTGTTTCGTTCGATCACGGAAAGCACTGGCAGACGCTGCAACAGAACCTGCCGGTGACTCCGGTGACTGACATCAAGGTGCATCGCAGGGATCTGGTAATCTCAACGATGGGCCGTTCGTTCTGGATTATGGACAACATCACGCCGCTTCAGCAGCTTGCCGCAGCGCAGTCAGCGGCGCGCACGAATGCGGAACCGCGTTTTGATGCGACGGCTCAGGCGTATCTGTTCCAGCCGCGTGAAGCGTACCGGATGCATTACGTCCCATCGCCGCCGAGCGCAACCGCGCCGGAATATCCGCCGAACGGCGCGCAGCTTGATTATTACCTCGCGTCAGAACCAGCGGACGAAGTGAAGCTTGAAATCCTCGATGCTGCCGGAAAAGTCGTGCGCTCGTTCACCAGCGGTCAGCAGGCGAATGCCGATCAGTCGCAGGGAATGCGCGGCCCGCGTGGTGGCGGCGGTGCGACGAGGCCGACAAAGAAAGCCGGGCTGAATCGCTTCGCCTGGGATTTGCGTTATCCGGGCGCGGAGGGCGCAGGCTTCGGCCCGCTCGCTGTGCCGGGCCGGTATCAGGTCAGGCTTTCAATCGGAAGCTGGAATCAGACGCGCCCGCTTGAAATCAGAATTGATCCGCGTGTTGCAGCCGACGGCGTGACGATTGCCGATCTGCGCGAACAACTCGATTTCAGCCTGAAGGTGAACGCCGCGATCAGCGAGGCGCGCAAACTTGCCGCCCGCATCCGCGAAGCCCGCGAGCGAATGAAGGACAACGCCGAAGCGAGTGCAAAACTGCGCGACCTCGCTGCCCGCGTCGTCACCGCAGGCGGCGCATATCCGCAGCCGATGCTGATTGACCAGTTCTCAAACATTGCGCGAATGATCGGCCAGGCCGATCAGAAAGTCGGCAGAGACGCCTTTGAGCGTTACGACGATCTGATGAAGGAGATGACCGCGATCAGAACCGCGCTCGATCAGCTTGCCGGAACTGCAAATTCACAGTCATCACAGAAACAATAAAAGGGAAGGCGCGATGCAGAAGATTACTTTCTGGTTCAAAAGCACCTGAACGACCTGTCGCAACGCGAGGAGTTTCCTGCGCGAAATGGCTGATCAAAGCGGCGAAATCATCGAGCGCGATTATGCGCGCAAACCGCTCACGCCGGATGAGGTCAGCGAGATTCTGGGCAATGGCGACGCGGCAGCAATGCTCAACACGCGCCACGCGATTTATAAGGAACGCGGCTTTGCCTCGGCGCTCCCGGCGCGTGATGAACTGATCGCCCTGATCGTCGCTGAGCCGAATCTGCTGCGACGTCCGATTGTGCGGAAAGGGAAGCAGGTCGTGGTGGGATTTGATAAAGAGGCGCTGCGGCGGATAACCGGCGCAGCAGTTTGAAGAGTTCATGATGATCGGGATTGCTCTTCACCAGGTGTGTTAGCATCTGCCTGACCCTTTTGCTTGAGGCTGGAAGAAGGGAGGCCGGATTTCAATGACTGTCGCAACTGAAACCAGTGAGCTTGTCAATGTCATCGCTCACATGCGTCCGGGCGGCGTTTATTATGAAGAAGCAGTGCCCTGGGAAGAGTACGAACGACTGCTTGAGTCACTGAGCGATCAGCATTCAGTTCGCATCTATTACGATCAGGGGAGGCTCGAAATTATGGCTCCGTCACGGATGCACGAAGCTCCCACAGGCATCATCACCCGACTGATGGGCGTGCTGAGCGATGAACTTCAGATTGACATTGAACCGCTCGGAATGACGACGCTGAAAGCTGAAATGAAAGAACAGGGAGCAGAACCTGATGCCAGCTTTTATATTCAGCAGGCCCGGTTGATTATCGGGAAAGATGATCTTGATCTGCAGCACGACCCGCCACCCGACGTGATCATTGAAAGCGACCACACCAGCAGTTCGCTGGACAAGTTTGCAATTTACGCCAGTCTGGGCGTGCCGGAAATCTGGCGAATTTCAAACCGACAAGTGCGGATTCATCTGCTCGAAACAGGACGCTACAGTGAATCAACTGCCAGTCGTGCTTTCCCGTTTCTTTCAGCCGACACTCTCAATGCTTTTCTGGAACAGGGACTCAGACAGGGAACGAGCGCAGCGGCGCGAGCGTTTCGTGACTGGCTGCGTGCGCTTCGTCAGTCTGATCCGGCAGCTTTTACCGGATGACTGATGACAGTTTCAGACAGGCAGACAAAAATAATCGGGAGCAGAAAAAATATATCTGCTCCCGATTCTGTTTCCGGCTGATTGCCTGCGGTTGCCTGATTACACCAGCGCGATGTCGAACTGTTCCTGATGCACGGTCGGATCGCTCTTGATTGTCAGCGGAGTGCCGAAGTAGGCCTCGATTTCATTGAGCACGTCACGTTCGGTGGCGCGCAATGTTTTGGCAACTTCGGGATGCAGGCGCAGGATGACTTCGCTGTAATCGTCATTGGTGCGGGCGATGCGGCGCGCTTCGGCCAGAATTTCGTAACAGACCGTCTGCGCGCTTTTGACCATGCCGCCGCCGCCGCAGTACGAACAGGGCGTGCAGAGCGTGCGTTCCAGTGACTGCTTGACGCGCTTGCGCGTGATCGCTACCAGGCCGAAGTCATTAAACTGAAGCACCTTTGAAGGCGACTTGTCGGCGCGCAGTTCCTGTTCGAGCGCCTGCATGACTTTGACGCGGTTGCGGCGCTCCTCCATATCAATGAAATCCAGCACGATGATGCCGCCCAGATCGCGCAGTCTGATCTGACGCGCAATCTCCTTGGCCGCTTCGATGTTGGTCTTCACGATGGTGTCTTCCAGACGGTTCGAGCGACCGACGAACTTGCCGGTGTTGACGTCAATGGCGACGAGCGCTTCGGTCTGATTGATGACGATGTAGCCGCCCGATTTGAGCCAGACGCGCGGCTTGACGGCTTTATCAATCTCGGCCTGCACGCCGTATTCCTCAAGAATCGGCGTGTCCTTGGTGTAAAGCTTGACGCGGCGCACCAGCTTCGGCGCAAAGCGGTTGACGAAATCAACGACGCGCTCATATTCCTCTTCATTATCCACGCGGATCGCGCTGAAATCGCCCGACAACTGATCGCGCAGGATGCGCTGCACCAGATCAAGGTCACGGTGAATGATCGCCGGAGCCTTTGATTTGTCGCCGCGACGACGGATTTCAGTCCAGGTGCGGAAAAGGTACTGCACGTCATCGCGCAGTTCATCAGTCGTGCGACCGGCAGCCGCAGTGCGGACGATGAAACCGCCGGGAATGTTGTCTTCAGCGCGCAACTGATGCAGCGTGCGACGCAGGCGCTGGCGCTCTTCGTCAGTGCCGATCTTGCGCGAGACGCCGATGTGTTCGACGGTCGGCATGTAAACGATGTAACGACCGGGCAGCGCAATGTGCGAAGTGATGCGCGCGCCTTTCTGACCGATGGGTTCCTTGGCAATCTGCACCAGAATTTCCTGGCCTTCGCGCAGCAGATCGGAAATCACCGGGCGATGCGTGCGGCCATTGGTGCGGGGCACAGCGACCGGCGCCACGACAGGCTCATCTTCTTCGTGATCTTCAGCGGCGGCGGTAGCGGCTTCGGCTTCAGCGGTCGCGTCGGTGGTGGCGGCGCGCTGGCGGTAGCGGCGACCACGCCCGCCGCGACGGGTGGCGAATTCCTCACGCGGACGCGCTTCACGAAGTTCCGCCTCGGCATCCTGCAGCGGCGGTTCTTCGATTTTTTCCACTGCTTCTGAAGGTGATTGCGCGGCGTGCAGCGAGAGTGCGGCTGCCGGTTCTTCAGACTGTTCGGTTTCAACCGGCTGTGACTCTGCTGCGGCTGGTTCACCTGAATCATCGCTGACGCGCTCAAACTCAGAGCCTGCCCTGAGCGAAGCCCTGAGCGAACCGACGTGAGCTTCAGGAGTCGGTTCAACTTCAAGCAGGGTCGTGACGTATTCTTCAGCGGGTTGCGGCTCAGCGGCGGCTGAATGATCGGTTGCGGCTTCGTCATCAACGACGCGCTCAAAGGATTCCTGCGGGCCGGTGACGTATGGCGCAGGCTCAAAGACTTCGACCTGTTCGGGTGTGGTGACAGGTGCCGCGACGGTTTCAATAACTGCGGGAGCCGGTTCCACGGCTTCAACTGTTTCAGCGACCTCACCGGCTTCCTCACCGCGACGGCGACGGCCACCGCGACGGCGGCGGCGACCACGCGCCGGTTCTTCTTCAACGGCTTCTTCCACTACATCGGTCACGGCCTCATAAACAACCTCAGGCGCGGCCTTTTCAGTCGGAGCCGCGACCTCTTCAATTACCGGTGTGGCAGCGATTTCAGGAATTTCATCGGCCTCCTCGTAACTCAGCCGCTGGCGGCGGCGCAGACGCGCGCTTTCTTCCTCATCGGCTTCAAGCAGCAGTTCGGAGGCCTCAAGAGCGGCCATCTCAGCTTCAGGTTCAGGTTCGATCACCGGCTCTTCGCTGATTTCCTCAATGTGGCTCAGCGCGGCGGCCTGCAACTCGGCTTCCTTGTCATCTTCTGCTTCTTCAATGACAGGTTCAGCTTCGCGCGCGGGGCGGGACTTTTCAGCTCTCAGCGGGCGTTGTGGTTTGGGCTGCGATTCGCGGCGTTCCTCGGTAAAGACGCCTTCAAACTCTTCATCTTCGAGAAAGTCAGAAACGTAAAGGAAGGAATCGCGTTCAAGTCCGATGTCCACAAAGGCGGACTGCATGCCAGGCAGCACCTTCATGACCTTGCCTTTGTAAATATTGCCGACGATCCCCTGATTTTCATCGCCGCGTTCGACGTAGAATTCAGTGACGACGTCATCTTCGATGATGGCAATTTTCTTTTCGCGTCCGTTGACGCTGACAATCATTTCTTTGGCCATTGATCTCTCCTGGGTATGACCGGGCCGCGACGATTCGCCACCGGTCGCTGTTGCCAGCGATCACACCACGATAAATGAGCGGGACTGAGAAGCCCGCTTCAATGCTGAAAAGAAAAAGGCCGGGAGCGCAGGCGCAGGCGCACAGTCATCTCAGCCGTGATGGCAGGAGATGACGGACAGCTCTGCGGCGCTCGCCGACCCAATGTGTAAAAGCCTCTGCCGTTGCCCTCAATCAATCCGGGCAGTGGCAGCACTGATGCCTGAAACATGAAGGAAACTCTTTTCGGGCGCGGCAGTGACAGGTGTTCTGAGTGTTCACTGAGCAGTGCTGAAATGAGGGGAACGTCAATCAGACTGGAATCCGGGAATCCGGAATTGCGGACTCAGAACCTGCGGCTGCCACCAGCGCGTGGCGCTGCCGCGCAGGACGGGAAGCAAAATAACACCGCCTCCCGTATCATCTCGTTAATTGACAAACCGGCGCTGACGCACATTGAGCGCCAGGCCGAGGGCGAAAAACGTCGCCAGCAGCGACGATCCGCCAGAACTCATCAGCGGCAGCGGGATGCCAATAATTGGCAACAGCCGCAGCACCATTCCCATACTGACTGCGACATGGCACAACAACAGTGCCGCATAGCCGGTGACGAGCAGTAACCCTGTCCGGTCGCGCGCCGAGCGCGCAATACCGATCAGTCGCATGATAATGATCGCATACAGCACCAGTGAAACCATCGTTCCAATGAACCCGGTCTCTTCGCCCAGTGCTGCAAAAATAAAGTCGGTCTCAACTTCGGGCAGGAATCCCAGCGAACCCTGCGAACCGTGACCGAAGCCCTTGCCCGTGACTCCGCCTGACCCAACGGCAATCTCAGCCTGTTCATTCTGGTAGGTGTAACGTTTCTCAGCCTTGTCAGGAAAGTAAACGGCCAGAATCCGCTGAATCTTGTAATTGTCCTTGTATTTGACCGTGTCCAGATGCGACAGCCAGAAACCCGCCAGCGCCACCACCAGCACCAGTCCCGCCGCACCCGCCGCCACCCAGCGCCAACTGATGCCGCCAATCAGCAGCATCGCGGCCAGAAAGGACATATAGCTGAGCGTACTGCCGGTGTCATTTTCCAGAAACACCAGCACCGCCGGCACCAGCCAGATACCGCAGGTCATCGCAATCGCGCGCAGATCCAGCGGACGTTTGCGCACATCAGCCAGAAAGCGGGTCAGCATCAGAATGGTGAAAATCTTGACGATTTCTGACGGCTGACCTCTGACCGGGCCGATTTCCAGCCAGTTTTTATTGCCATTGACGACTTTGCCAAAGAGCAGCACCGCGATCAGCAGGACAACCCCGATGATGTAAAAGATCGGAGCCGCGTTAACTATCTTATGATAATCAAGCAGCGTAGTCACGAACAGAATTGGCAGCCCGGCCAGCAGAATCGTCATCAACTGTTTGTGCCACATCCCCGGCAGCGGCTCGACGCTGGAAATCTGCACTACTCCGATGGCGCAGATCACGAGCGCCAGGCCGAACAGCACCCAGTCGAAATCAGTGATGAATCTGCGGTTGAAAATACCCATAAGTGAAAAACTCAGACTCCGGTTTTCACTGTTTTTTCGCTACTTCCACAGGCAGGTTGCGGGTGCGGCGGTAATAGCCCTCATAAATCGCTTTGGCGCGCGGCGCGGAATTCTTGCCGCCAAACCCGGCATTCTCGGTCAGAATAACGGAACAGATTTCGGGCTTGTCGCGTGGCGCAAAGCTGATAAACCAGGCGTTGTCCTTGCTGTTGGCGCCGGCTCTGGCCTTTGAGGCCACCTGCGCCGTGCCGGTTTTGCCGCACACGTCGAAGCCTTCGACCCGCGCTGAACCTGCCGTGCCGCCGCCGTCGTGGACTGCGCCCCACATCCCTTTCCTGACGATCTCGTGAATCTCAGGACTCATCGGAATCGTGAATTTGTTTCTGTCCTCGTACCGCAATTCAGGCAGCATCGCGCCGTCACGTTCAACCGCCGGAACTTTCAGCAGCAGGTGCGGAGTGAGCATGTGCCCGCCGTTGGCCAGCCCGCCGACGTAACGCAGCAGTTGAATCGGAGTCGTTTCATTCCGGCCCTGACCAAAGGCCGACGCCGCCATATCGTAATCAGTCCACCGGCTCTGAAATTCGTATTCGCGCTCGTCCCGCTCAGTCCATTTCTGCCCGGCCTCTTCGCGCTTTTTCTTCATATTGCGGCCAACCGCTTCCCAGAACTGCTTCTTTTCTGACGGAGTGGGCGGGCGTCCGGCGCGTTCGTGCGGCAGATCAACTCCGGTTCTTTCACCGAACTTGAAAATATGCACCCATTTCTCGAACCTCTCCGGTCCCATCTTCAGCCCAAGCCGGTAATAATAACCGTCGCACGAATGCAGAATGGCGCGCACCACGTCCGGGTAATAGTCGTGCGACATCGAAGTCATGTAATAACTGCCGAGCTGGATGCTGCCGTCCTGGATTTTGGAATTTTCCGGCGTGATGACGCCTTCGTTGAGCGCCGCGACGGTCGTAAATAATTTCCAGGTTGAACCCGGAGCCATGGCGGCCTGGATGACGCGGTTATACAGCGGCTTGTCCTCGTCCTCGTAAAGTTCGCGGATTTCCTCGCGGCCTTCGAGGGTTTTCGAGCGCTGCGAAAAGACATTCGGATCAAAGGCCGGACGGCTGACCATCGCCAGAATTTCACCGTTGTTCGGATCCATTACGACAATGGCGCCGCGCCCGGTCGGCATCGTGTCGCCCTGTTCTTCCGCCGCCACCTGAATATCCAGATCAATCGTCAGATAAACGTCGCGGCCCGGGATCGGCTCGACTCTGGAGAGTTCATCCTTGATCTGCCCGCGACTGTCCACCAGCACCCGGCGTTCGCCATCCTTCCCGGTCAGAATGTCGTTGTAATACCGCTCGAATCCTGACTTGCCGATGATGTCGCCAAGTTTGAAGCCCCTGGATTCGTTGAATGGTGAGTTCGGATCGTGCAACTCCTTTTTACTGACTTCGCCCACATAGCCGATGGCGTGCGCCGCCAGTTTGCCGTGCAGGTAAAGCCGCTGCGGCGTATCAATGGCCATCAGTTCAGGATGCTCGTCCTTGTGCGCTCTGACCCAGGCGACATCAGCCGGAGTAGCCATCTCCTTGACGACGATGTATTCATACTTCGGTTCGTATTTCGCGTCCTCGAACCTTTTCGTCAGCCATTCGCGGTCAACGCCGAGGTTTTCCACGATCAGGTCAATCTTGCTTTCCAGCGGGGTCTTTTTTTCGCGGCTGAGGACGATATTGTAAGACCCCCGGCTGTTGACCAGCAGGCGGCCCTTGCGGTCATAAATCTTGCCGCGCGGTGCGGGAATCGTCAGGTTGCGCACCCGGTTCTGCTCGGCCAGCAGTGAATAGTTTTCGCGGTTGAGTACCTGGAGCCAGGACAGGCGGATGCCGAGAATCAGGCAGATGATGATGGCCAGCACCCGCAAAACTTCCAGCCGCAGGCCGGTCTGGCGAACGTCCTCAAAACTGTCTATCCCCCGCTGGGGCTGCATTGCTTTCATTGCACTGAACTGATGTCACGCCTGATCCGCCATCAGGCAGGCCGGATTCCACCTGCAATTATATCCGGTTCCATGGGCTGCGTCGCAGTCCCCGCATGGCCTCGGCGCGGCGGCTGCGCTGGCGTAACCCGACCCGGAAGAATCGGTCAAGCAGCGCATAAAGCAGCAGCGACGCCAGCAGGTTGATGAAAACTCCGAAAAAGACTTCCATAAAACCCCGGTTGACTTCCATCACGGGAGGCAGTTGAAAACCCAGATAGCGGTACAGAAAGACGCGGGTGAGCAGATAAATCAGGGTGGCTCCGGTCACGATGGGAATTCTGATCAGCAGCCCTTCAACAAAGAATTTCGACGATACCTGAAAGGTGAACCAGACGGCCAGCAGATGGGCGATGCCGCTGATGCCAAAACGCGATCCTGAAAGACCGTCCTGCAGCATTCCTGCCACCGTGGCGGTCATCAGCGCCTGAAACGGATCGCGCAGCATTCCGACGTAAAGAACAACCAGCAGCAGCCAGTCAATATAGCCGAGCCAGCCGCTGACTATTTTCAATTTGGTATTCAGAAACGCGGCCACCACCAGGCAGACCACGATTCTGATCGTTCGGGCTGAACTTTGAGATTCTTTCTCCAACACTGCTGTAGAAGCTTTCTGCGCGCTTCTGTCCTCTGGCGGGCTGTCCGGGTCCCGGCACTTCCGTAATGAACAGGAAGGCGGAAACTCAACTCGCAGCCCGGTTTGATTTCTGTCGGTTTCAAGCTGTCACGGTCGGCACAGAGATCATTGTACCTTGTGACATTAAGCCTCAATCGGCCCGGCCTTGTCACTGTGGCAAACCACAGCTTCAGGGCTTTCCGGCACTATTTTTTCTGTCCGCCAGTCTTTGACTGTTTTTCCTTATCCAGTTTTTCCTGTTCCTGGCGCTTCAATTCATCCAGCGCGGCCCTGATCTGCTCCCGGCTGACCTGCAGCACGCTGACCGTTTCCAGCCGACCGAGCGGCGCTGCCGGAATCACATCAACCTGCGAGGGATTGCCTCCGGCGTCATTCGTGACCTGAGCGACCCGGCCAATGATCAGCCCGCGCGGATAGACGCCGTCCTGGCCTGAAGTCAGCACGATTTCACCGGTCTGCACTTTGGCATCACCGGCAGACACTACATTCATTTTGCACAGGCTGGCATTTTTACCTTCGACCACGCCAAAAACGCGCGATTCAGTCAGTTGTCCGATCACTGCGCCAGCTCCGCTCTGCTCATCCGTCAGCAGTCGCACCCGCGCGGCATTCGGAGCCGCCTGAATAACGCGCCCCACCAGCCCTTCGCTCGTCACGACCGGCTGGCCTTCAGTAATGCCGGAAAATGAACCGTGATCAATGATGATGGTATTGAACCACTGATTGGCATCGCGCCCCACCACGCGCGCCGTAACAGCGGGCCAGGATTGCGCCTGTTTCAGATTAAGCTGCGCTTCGAGGGTGGCCAGGCGCTGCCGCGCGTCCTGGGTTCTGGCCAGGTCGGCCTCAAGCTGCGCGGTTTTTTCGCGCAGGTACTTGTTTTCTTCCTTCGCTCCGCGCAGCGCAAAATAGTTGTTCCAGGTATAGCTGATGCCCGAAGTAAACCAGGTAAAGCCTTCCTCAATCGGCGCAAAGACCGTCAGCACCCAGACCTGAATCAGCCGTCTGCCGCCCTGTCCCGGCGCTTCATTGAGCGACACGACAACCCAGTGCGCCACCAGCAGCACAATCAGCAGAATCCAGGGTTTCTTTTTCAATTCGTTGGTGAAAAACAAAGGCAGTGATTAATGGTCAGTGGTCAGTGGCTGGTGGTTAGTGAGCAGCCGGTTGATCCGTTTACTGACCACCAACCACTGACCACTGATCACTGTTTTATTGGGCTGGCAAAGTCGTGCTGTCCCAGCGCACGCGCCGCAGCAGATCGAAATCCGAGAGCATCGCGCCCGCGCCCAGCACAACTGATGAAAGTGGATCTTCGGCCATTGAAACCGGCAGTCCGGTTTCCTGCATCAGGCGTACGTCGAGTTTCTTGAGCAGCGCGCCGCCGCCGGTCAGGACGATACCGCGATCCACGATGTCGGCAGACAGTTCCGGCGGAGTGCGTTCGAGCGCGACGCGCACCGCGTTGACAATCGTCGCCACTGAATCGGCCAGTGCTTCACGAATCTCTTCGTCCGTGACGACGATGGTTTTCGGAATACCTTCAATCAGGTTGCGGCCCTTGATCTCCATCGTCAGTTCTTCGTCAAGCGGCGCGGCGGAACCGATTTCGATTTTGATCTGTTCAGCCGTGCGCTCACCGATGAGCAGGTTGTATTTGCGCTTGATGTACTGCGTGATGGCTTCGTCCATTTCGTTGCCGGCGACACGCACCGAACGCGAATAGACGATCCCTGAAAGCGAAATCACCGCGATGTCGGTCGTGCCGCCGCCGATGTCAACGATCATGTTGCCGTGCGGTTCGGTGATGGGCAGGCCCGCGCCGATGGCGGCGGCCATAGCCTCCTCGACCAGATAGACTTCAGAGGCCTTGGCGCGATAGGCGCTGTCCTCGACCGCGCGGCGTTCGACCTGGGTGATTTCAGACGGAATGCCGATGACGATGCGCGGGCTGACCCACGTCTTGCCGTTGTGAGCCTTGCGGATGAAGTGCTGCAGCATTTTTTCAGTGACTTCAAAATCCGCAATCACGCCGTCCTTCATCGGACGGATGGCGACGATGTTGCCGGGCGTGCGGCCCAGCATTTCCTTGGCTTCAGCGCCGACGGCTTCGGGTTTATGGGTGATCTTGTTGATCGCCACGATGGATGGTTCGGAAACGACGATGCCGCGACCCTTGGCATAAACGAGCGTGTTCGCCGTGCCGAGGTCAATGGCCAGATCGCTGGAAAAAAGGCTGAAAACAGAACGTAGATTCATTCGACTTGAATCGAACCTTTCCGGGGTATGGATGTTGATATTGCCGCTTCCGCAGGATCAGGTCTGAATTCGATCAGAGACAATCTCAGGACTCCGGGCCATTGACTGCTGAAGCATTACTTTGCTGATTTTACCTGGTTCTTGCCGACCGCTTTGGCTTCATACATCGCCAGATCAGCCTTTTCGAGCAGATCCACCGCATTTTCCGCGTGAGTGGGAAATGCCGCCACACCGAAGCTTGCTGTCAGTCTGAAACTGTACCGGCTGCCGCCGCTGAAGGCCATTTCAGCCATCCGGACACGGATTCTTTCGGCGGTACTCAGCGCCAGTTCCGCCCCGGTTTCAGGCAGCACAATCGTAAATTCATCGCCGCCATAACGGGCCACGACATCGGTATCACGCACGGAACTCGTCAGCAGTTCCGCAATCTCGCACAGGGTTTCGCTGCCGACGCGATGACCGAGCGAATCATTGACTTCCTTGAAACCGTCCACGTCAATAAAGACAACTGAAAACTGCGACCCGTAACGTTTCGCGCGTTTGATCTCGCGTTCAATGAACTGGCGCAGGTAACGACTGTTGTAAAGCCGCGTCAGATCATCCTGCATATACATCCGTTCGGCGCGCTCGTAACGCAGGGCGTTGTTGAGCGCAATCGAAGCGATGCGCGAGAGTTCGCCCAGCAGTTCGCTGTCCGGCTTTTCAAAGCCGCCGTGATGCCGGATGGCTTCAATCACGCCAATGGCCCGGCTTTCAACCGTCAGCGGCAGGCAGAGTACCGAACTCTGCTGCACGCTCTCATCGGCTGACAGTGTTTCAATGGCCACACTGATTTCGCCGGCGTTCCCCTGAGTGATTATTTTCATCTCGCTGCCAGGCAGGGCTGTGTTTCCAGGGCCGGAGCTGTGAAGCGTCAGATTCAGTGAATGCGGGCGGACGCGCATTCCTTCTGCCAGAACCAGTTCCAGTGACTGGCCATCTTCCGCCACCGTGTAAAGCAGCCAGGCATCGGCCTGCACCTGACGGCTGAACTCTTCAATGATCCTTGAGGCGACACGCTGCAGATCAAGTGAAATCAGAATCTGACTGAACGCATTCAGAATTCGCTCCAGTTGCCTCAGTCTGGCCTCATTCTGACGACGTTGTGCAGCATAACGCAAAAAGAACGGCAAATGAAGCGCCGCCTCGTTAATCAGCACGTGACCGTGATAACCGGCCTCGCGCGAAGCGAGCAGCAGCGAGCCGGTGCCGCGATCAAACCCCGGCAGTCCCTTTTCGCACGACACCAGCATCGTTTCCGGCCAGAGGCGTCCCAGTTCGCGCTGGTGATCGCGCGCCTGCAACTCGCTGCCGATTTCACAGACAATCAGATCCGGCGCCGAGGCGGTTTCACTCAGTTCAGTGATCGTCCCCGAAGGCGGCCAGGGCAGCGCGTGGATTTCGGTGGCAGGCAACACGTCGAGCACGCTCCGCAATGTTTGCGTGGTCTCTTCGGTGGCGAAAACGGCCACCCGCGCCCCGTTTGTTACCTTTCGCTCGCTCTCCATCCGGCTGATTCCGAATCTCAATCCTCAGAGTTCAAATCACAATCCTGCGCGGTCATAACCGCACGCGCTTCTGCCCGGTATTGCCGTCCTGGTCTTCGGCTTCAATCAGCACTTCGCGCCGCCCGTTCGTGACGGTGACGAGCGCGGTGAAACTGCCATCAGCACTGACGCGCGCCAGCGTTTCGCCGACCCTGACGCGCGCGCCCGGTTCGCTCCGGCCTTCGATTTTGTAAACATCACCGCCAAGCGGAGTCTGGCGGGTCACGCTGATCTGAAGCGTCTGGCCTGCGGCATTGGTGACGAGCGAAAACTTGAACGGTTCGCTGAACTGGCCCGCGCCTTCCTTTTCACTGTTGGCGCGCACCCGCCAGTAATAGCTGCCGGGTTGCAGGTTGTCAAAAACCGCGTTCGTTGACCCAAGCTGATCCCGCGTGGCCACGACCGTGTCGCCGAAATAGGCCGACGTGGCGACTTCGATGCGGTAATTTCTGGCCTGCGGAATGCCGCTCCACGCAAAGCTGACCTGGGCGGGCCGACCCGCCGCGACTTTCAGCGTGCGCTGGTTTTCAGGTGAATTGAGTGTTGGCACAGGCAGCATCTTTTCACGCACGACCTGGCCGCTGGCGGCAATCTCAATGCGCTCATTCGGGCGGGCATCGTAAGACTGCCCGGACTGAGTATTGATTTTCGCGCTGCCGCGCGCGATGCGAATCTCGGTCTTTTCACTGCGACCGTCAGCCGCAACGCTGGCTTCGGTCTGCGAGCCGATGCTGGCCGAAGCCGTGCTGGTCTGCACGACGTTGCTCGAACCGGCAGCCTGTTCGCCGGTCGCCAGGTTGATGCGACCGACGCCGACCGCGACCTGCACGCGGGTGCTGCGATCAGCGTTGAGCGAGTTATCCTTGATGACGAGCGTCGTGTCAGGCCTGATCGTGTAGCTGCTGCCATCCACGAACTGCACACGGGCCACTGAATCAGCAAGCGTCTGAATCGTGTCCCCGGCTTCGAGCGTCATATCATCCTTCGCCTCGTGAAATTCCGTTTCGTTGGCTCGCTTGAGCCGGACGCGGCCTTCAATCTGAATGAACCGGGCGCTTTTTCTGCCGATCTGATCGAGATTCGACAAACTGTCTCTGGTCGTGTGATAGAGCCAGTACGCGCCGCCGGTCACGGCAATCAGGCCCGCCACCGCAGCGACGAGCAGATAAATGGATCGCTTTGAGATGACATACCACTCAAGCGATAGCCCGCGTTTTTTGCTGTCTGCCATAGCGACACATGCTGAACGGGATCAGTCTTTCCATACCGGGACAGGAGGCTTTGGGAATCAGGGTGTCAATCAGCAATCGCATGACGACGGCCCGGACGGCACTGGTCGGTTGTGCGGAACAGGCGGCGCGGTTCCTGCCATACCATCCGTGATTGTGAGGTTCGGGATCTGTGCTGGGGAACAACTGCCTGCGGAGATCCTGTAGGGGCTTGCCAGATCTGGTCTCGCTACAGCCTGACGACCAGGGATGCGTAACCTAGCACAGCCGCTCAGAGTGATTCAAGGTCAAAGTTGGGAGCCGCCTCAATCAGTCGCTGAAATGGCTTTCTTGACGCTCCTCTGACCCTCATCTAAGATGTGGCGGCATTGCAGTCGGGCAGTCCTTTGATCGTCGTCACATCAGTTTTTATGGCCCCTTAGCTCAACGGTCAGAGCAGTGGACTCATAATCCATTGGTTGCAGGTTCGAATCCTGCAGGGGCCATCAGCGCCTTCATTTTTACCAGACCTCAATGAACACTGGCTGACCGCAGCAGCCGAAGGATGGCGGCCTCAACTGGTCGCCATTTCATCTTTTCAGGAGTGCGAACGATGACCAGTCACGATGCACAGACCCCGTCAGGCCCGCTGACCGGCGTCACAGTGCTGGATTTTTGCAGCTTTATCAACGGCGCATACAGCGCGGCGCTGATGGGCGACCTTGGCGCTGAAGTCGTCAAGATTGAACCGCTGACCGGCGACCTGGCGCGGGCGTGGGGGCCGTTTCTGAAGGGTGAAAGCCGCTTTTATCAGGCCTGGAATCGCAACAAACGCTGCCTCGCGCTCGACCTGACGGCGGCTGCCGGGCGCGAAATCGTTTATGACCTGGTGCGCGGCGCTGATGTCGTGATTGAAAATTACCGGCAGCGCGTGACTGAAAAGCTCGGCATTGATTACGCCACGCTGCGCGAAATCAACCCGCGTCTCATTTACTGTTCATCCACTGCTTTTGGTTCACAGGGGCCGCACCGCGAGCGGCCCGGTTACGATCCGGTGCTGCAATCGGTCAGCGGCATCGTGCGCGACAACATCAGGTTCAGCGGCGCTGCCGCCATCTGTCCCGTTGCCGTGTCTGATTACCAGGCTTCGATGCTTGTGCTGACCGGAGTTCTCGCGGCGCTTTATCACCGCGAACGCACGGGCGCGGGACAGCGCATTGAAACTTCATTGTTGCAGGGCGTGCTGTCGGCTCACGCGCATTACTTTGTCGAGGCGCTCGAATGCGAAGAGGAAGGAGCCATCGGCATCTATCCTTACCGCCTCTTTGAAACGCAGGATGACCGCATTTTCATTGCCGCTGCGACCAATAAATTCTGGCAGATGCTGTGCGAAATCCTGGGCGCGCCGGAACTGGGCACCAATCCGCTTTATGACACCAACGGCAAACGCACCTCGCGCGCGGCGGAACTGACGGCGCTGCTGCAACCGCTTTTCAAACAGAAAACGACCGCCGAATGGGAATCGCTACTGCTCGAAAAGGGCGTGCCGTGCGGCGCGGTCAACAGCTACGCGCAGTTCTTTCACGACCCGCAGGTGACGGCGATGGAGATGAATCCGGTCATCAGTCATCCGCTGATCGGCCCGCTGCGCCTGACCGGCGTGCCGGTTGGTTTTGAGAAAACACCGGGCCGCATTCAGCGCCCCGCGCCGCTGCTGGGCCAGCACACCGAAGAAATCCTGCGCGAACTTGGTTACGACGAAGCGCGCATCACCGCTCTGCGCAATCAGGGCGTGGTTGCCGTCAGATGATTTGTGAAGCTGAAAGAGAGAAAACGGAACAGACGGAAATAACGGAACAGACGAAAACAGAATGCAACGTGACTGAATCAGGCTGCGAAAGCCTGGGACAAGGGAATTCACCACAGAGGACACAGAGGTTCACAGAGGAAAACAGATTTTAATTCCCCTCTGTGAACCTCTGCGTCCTCTGTGGTGAGCTTGTGCGCCATTGCTGCCTGTCCCGATTTAGCTGTTTTCGTCTGTTCCATTTTCTGTCTTAATTCGGGCTGCGAGATTAATGCATTGAACTGACGAGTGACAGTCAGTATCCTGCCTGCCAACAACGACTCAATTTACATTCCGGCAGTCACGACAACCTTCACGAGAGGAGTATTTCGCCATGCCTGATTTCAATTTGCAGAAGCAGGATCTGCCGCTGTGGAAAGGCGGGAGCGGCAATCTGACGATCCACGTCACCGGCGCGCAGCTCAATCAGCCGCTTGCGCCATCTGACAGCGACCTGATCAGTGTTGAATTCGGAGCGGGCGGCGACCCGTTTCTGTTCGGCGCGGATCAGTCCATCAAACTCGGCATCAGCGCCGGAACCACGCTGAAACTGCTGCCGCTGTGGCCGTCAAGCGATCAGCAGCGGCTCGCCACGCTGGCGAATTACGGCCTTGATCAGTATTTCAATGACCATCCGAACGACCTCGTGCTGGCGCTCATCATCGGCGCGCAGGCTGATCTGAGCCTGGCTGGTTCGTTCAGGTATGCCGTGCTGCAAATCAATTCAACGCTCGATGCCGGAGGCCGCGCCGGTTACGCGCACCTGCGGGCTTATCCGGCCAGTCAGCCGGTGCAGCCGATGATTACTGACTTTTTCCAAAATCTGAAACTGCCCGCGCACATCACGACCCCGCCGCAACCCGGCGAAGTCATCACCTTCGATTACGGCGGCTATCTCAGGCTCGGCGTCAATCTGGCTGCCGGATATGAAATGAAAGGTGCGCCCCGGCTCGACATCGGACAGCTTCAGTTGTCGGAGCACTACAAGCTGAGCGTGCTGGGCAAACTGGCGCTCAATGCGAGCCTGGCCGGTGAATTCTCGGTCGAAGTGCGCGCGGCCACTGACAGCAATGGTCAGCCGCTGCCAGGCTGGGCCAGAGTCGTAGTCCGCAAAAAACGCGACAGTCAGTTCAAAATCGCCGCCGATGTGAACGCCCTGGCGCAGGGCAGCCTGAAAGGTCTGCCCGGTTCAGGCCGCGAATTTCTGGGCGCCATGCTCGGCGTCAATGTCAAAAACTGGCTCAATGTCGTTGCCCGCGTGCGCGAACTGAGTGATCTGGATAAATTGAAGGGTGAACTCGACGCGCTGGCGAAGGACTTTCTCGGGCAGTGGATCGGCAGGGCTTTCGACGAACTTTCGCAGACTGAATTCGGTGAGTTTCTCAATAACAAGGTTCATCCGGTCATTGCGAGTTACGAGAACCTGGACAATTCAGCCATTACGCTTTTTGACCAGTATTTCGACAAGCTCAACATTCTGGAAGACAAGCTGAATGAACTGATCGCGCTGACTTCGTGGGATCGGTTGCAGGGCGAAGTTGACGAACATCTGTGGCGCATCGTGCAGCAACTGACCGGCGGCGATCCGCTCGGCTGGATTCTCGGCAAAATCAAAGTCAGAGACAAAAACGGCAACGTCGTCACAATCCCGACGCTGCCGAAGCTGAAGGAACTGGCCACGCAAACGCTCGACCTGCTGCGCGAGGATGGCCACATTGCCATTCGCGGGCTGATCAAACTGGCGAAATCTGAATTTCCGCTTGATGGCTTTCTGCAAAAACTGGCTCAGGTGGACACGGTGCCTGAACTCAAAGCCATTGCCAGTCAGCGGCTCGGCGCGTTTGTCGAACGGCTGACCGGGCAGGCCGTCAATGCGCTCTCAAACAGCGAACTCAGCGCGACCATCACGCGGGTGCATCGCCTGCTCGATGCCGTCGCAAACTTTGAAGAAAAACTGTACGGCAAACTGAAGGAAGCGGCAGAACACAGCGCGAGCTTTCAACTGCACGCTGAATACACGCGCGCCGATCACCGCGATGCGCTGGTTGATCTGATGCTCAATTTGCAGACCGAACGGGGCAGGGAATTGATGCGCGCCGCCGGACACGGCGATTTTCAGGATGCGCTCAGTGTTTACGATGCCGGTGTAGTGCGGCTCAATCACGGCCTGCTGACGCATCGCATCTCGAAGCAGAGCAGCTTCAACATCAACGTCATCGGCTGGCACAGCGGCTGGCATTATCAGGGCATGGATCTCGTGCTCGTGCAGACCGAACAGCAGATTGAAGCGGCTGAAAACGGTCGCCTCAATGTCTTCACGACCATTGATTTGACGAAGGAAAAAGAACGCAAATCAAACCGCACCGGCGAGCGGATGTACACCAACTTTCTGCTGCGCTTTCTGGGCGAAGCGCACGGCGTGCTGAAATTCGATGAGCGCAATCAGCAATACCTGATTGACACGCTGACCGGCATGGCGGCGCGTTACCGGCTGAGTTTCGATGATGCCCGCACGACACGCGATGAACTGGATTATTACCTGAGCTTCGCCGCTGAATTCGGCCTCGCCGCGCAGGGCGCAACGCTCAGCCAGGTGCTGCCGCTGTTGCCGCATCAGCCGGGCGACGATAACAACTTCGGCCAGGTTTCGGTCGAATACGAAGCGCGTTACACCGAAGCCGGATTGCGCAAACTTTTCTCGACGCCGTTTGATGCTGCGGCTGAAAACAAAGTGCGGCAGGTGATGCGTCAGGTCGTGCTGGCCAATTACGCGCGCGATGCGGGCCTCGCCGCCGTCGGGTGGTGTTACTGGACGCCGGGTGTTTACGATTTGTGGAAGCAGGGCCAGGCCGATTTCACCAACGTGATTTCAGCGCGTGAATTCAAGCCGATCAGCAAATCACCCTTTGCGCAGCTTGCCGCGCCGAACAAAGCCGTGCTGCCGCCGGAACAGATCAGGCTGCTGAGCACGCTCTTTTTCATCGAAGACCGGATGATCGCCGGAATGCGCCAACTGGCCAGCCTCATCAAAGCCGGACAGATGATCGGCCCGCACGATTTCGAGAACGCCTTGAAAGACATCGGCGATGCGCTGAAAAGCTTCGATGATTTTGACGAAGGCGTGAACACGGTCTTTGCCGTCTTTGACCGCCTGATTCAGGCGCAGACTCCGGCAGGCGAAGCGCGGCTGTCATCAATGACGCTCGTTTCCGAAGCCGGAAATCAGCATTTCACGCGGCGTTTCATCGCGCAGCCTCAGGACCTGCCCGAAACTGCGGCGCTGGCCGGTTCGGTTTCCGGCTGATTGATCAGGAAAGAGAACGGAACAAACGAAAATAACGGAACAGACGAAAAGTTCAGACCGGGTTCAGGCCCGATGACATTTGGAGCCTGAATGCCACGCCACTGATTCCTGATGCCTGTTACCTGATGCCTGTTGACAGAAAGAACAGGATTCAGGCAGCAGGAATCAGGAATCAGCAGAAAGGTGACGCTGAACACCTGCACTGAAAACGCTGTGATTTCGTGTGTTCCGTCATTTCTTTTTTTTGGGATCTGAGATTCACGATGAATGAACAGACACAGACGAGTGATGAAACGGCAGAAAACATTGCGCCTGCACCACGCAGCCTGGTGCGGCGCATCAGCCGGGCGGTGACGCTGGATGTTGCGCCGCTCAGAAGTTCACGCGATTACAGGCTGCTTTATCTGGGTCAGTTCGTGTCGGCTTTTGGCTCGGCCATCAGTTATGTCGTGCTGCCCTGGCAGATGTACCGGCTGACGAAATCATCTTTCCTGGTTGGCATGCTCGGAGTGGCTGAGTTTGTGCCGATGTTTCTGCTGGCGTTTGTGGGCGGCGCGCTGGCCGATTACGTTGACCGGCGGCGCATGATCCTGCTGGCCGAAACGGGACTGACTGCCTGCTGTGTGCTGCTGATTGTCAATGCGCTGCAATCTCAGCCGCGCGTGTGGGTGCTGTTTCTGACTGCCTCGTTGTTTGCGGCGCTGAGCGCGTTGCAGCGTCCGGCGCTTGAAGCGCTGACGCCGCGCATTGTGCAGCCTGAACATCTGCCTGCGGTCGCGGCGCTCAATTCGCTGCGCTACAACTTCGGCCACATCGTCGGCCCGACGCTGGCGGGAATCATTGCCGCGAGTCTCGGCGCGGCTTTCGCCTACACGATTGACGCGGCGACTTACATTGTTTCGCTGATTGCGCTGCTGCTGATCGGCGCTGTGCCTGCGGCTGAAGACGCCGACCGACCGAGCCTGCAATCCGTCGCCGCAGGGCTGAAGTATGCGCGCCGCCGCCAGGAACTGCTCGGCACTTACCTGATTGACCTGAACGCGATGTTCTTTGGCATGCCCATCGCTTTGTTTCCGGCCATTGCTGAAAGTTTCGGCAACGCTTCGGTCGGATTGTTTTATGCCATGCCGTCGGTCGGCGCGCTGGTGGCCGCGCTCACTTCGGGGTGGACTGGCCGCATCAACCGGCACGGGCTGGCGGTGACGATTGCGGCGACGGCGTGGGGCGTGGCGATTGTCGGGTTCGGGCTGGTCAGCAGTTTGTGGCTGGCGTTGTTCTTTCTGGCGCTGGCCGGAGCGGCGGATATGATCAGCGGTGTGTTTCGCATGACGATCTGGAATCAGACCATTCCTGATTACCTGCGCGGGCGGCTGGCCGGAATTGAAATGATCAGTTACCTGACCGGCCCCTACCTCGGCAATGCCGAGGCGGGACTGGTGGCCAGCCTGTTCGGATTGCGCGCTTCGGTAGTGTCGGGCGGAGTGCTGTGCGTGATCGGATCGGGCGTGCTGGCGCTGCTGCTGCCGCAATTCATCACTTATGACGGGCGCATCGGGCGGGCGCGCAAACAGGCCGAAGACGCAGCGCGCGCGTCAGGCGGCTGAATCAGCAATGGCAAAGGCGCGCACCGGAAAAGTGCCGAAGCCTTTCACCTTTACCGGCACGGCAAAGAATCTGAAACCCGCATCAGGCAACTGCTCAAGCCCGCGCAGATGTTCGACAATCGGAATCTCAGCGCCAAGCAGAATCGTATGCGCCGGGCGTCGCCGGTCAGCGGTGCTGTCAATGTTGTACGAATCAATGCCGACGAGCCTTGCGCCCGAAGCGGCCAGATGCCGCGCCGCCGCCTCAGTCAGAAACGGATGCTGGCCCGACCAGTAATGTTCAGTGCGCCAGTGCCGCGACCATCCGCAATGCACCAGCACGGCTCTGTCTTTAAGTTCAAGACCCGCAAACGCAGCCACGTCAATCTCGCGCCTTCCTTCCGCGCGAATCACAATGCCCGGCAGATCGGCCAGCGACTGAAGCGGCAGTTCGGACAAGTCCCGGCCTTCGGCAAAGCGATGAAACGGGCTGTCCAGATAAGTGCCGGTGTTGGCGACCATCTCGATGCGGCCAATCTGAAACGCGGTGTCGGCGGCGTAATGCGACTGCGACGACTCGCGGCTCAGGTAATCACAGATGACGGGCGCAGGCAGTCCCTGGTAAGTAATCATGCCGTGTTCGACCGTGTGGCTCAGATCAATCAGCGCGTTTTGCATAGTAACGTTAATGTAGCACAGCCTTGCACAATTCATCGTCATCCCCGGCTCTTTCATCATTTGCCTGGTGAAATGAGGCGAGTGTTGAGGCATAATCCGACCTGACCCGGACTCACTGAAAAAGCACTCTTTTAATCCACCGCCCCGTCACAGCAAGGAAGGTTTCGATGAATCTGAGACTTCAGGGAAAGCGCGCGCTTGTCACCGGCTCGACTGCCGGAATCGGGTTTGCCATTGCTTCGGTGCTGGCTTCAGAAGGCGCGTCGGTGATCGTCAACGGACGGACGCAGGAACGTGTTGACCGGGCCATCAAAAGTCTGCGTGAAATCAATCAGGGAGCGGGCGTGACCGGTTTTGCCGGTGATCTGGGCAAACGCGAGGTGATTGACAAACTGACGGCCAACGTTGATTCAGTGGACATTCTGATCAACAACCTGGGCATCTTCGAGCCGAAGTCGCTGGCCGATATTACTGATGAGGAATGGCTGCGCTTTTACGAAGTCAATGTCCTGAGCGGCATGCGGCTGAGCCGGTTTTATCTGCCGAAAATGCTCAAGCGCAACTGGGGGCGCATCGTCTTCATCTCCAGCGAATCCGCTGTCAACATTCCCGCCGAAATGATTCATTACGGCGTCACCAAGACCGCGCAACTCGCGCTGGCGCGCGGCCTGGCCGAACTGACCGCCGGAACGAATGTGACCGTCAATTCAGTCCTGCCCGGCCCGACCAATTCTGAAGGCGTGCACACGTTCATGGTCGAAATGGCCAAAGCGAAAGGCGTTGACCCGCACGTCGTCGAAAAGGAATTCTTTCAGACCGCGCGGCCCTCGTCGCTGCTGCGCCGCCTGGCCACGCCTGAAGAGGTCGCTTCAATGGTCGTGTACCTGTGCAGCACACTCGCCGTCGCCACCAACGGCGCGGCCCTCAGAGTTGACGGCGGCGTGGTGCGTTCGATCCTCTGAAACTCTGAAGCTCATCCACTAAGCCACACGAAGAAGCACGAAGAAAGAAAAGGAGAAAAGGAGATCAGGGAGCCTGTCTCAGCGTTTGCGCCTGTTTTTTCTTCGTGCTTCTTCGTGTGGCTTAGTGGATGAAATCTGTCCGGCGTCAGGCTGCGACGGCAACCTGCGAGCGCATGACGCCGTACCTGTAATAGCCAATCGCATTGGCCATCACCATCGGTTCCAGCTTCTCAGCCATCGGCAGAACCTTTTTGATTGCCTCATACAATTCCATGCCGCTGCCGCCGCAAACGAGGACGTGTTCGGGCTGAATCGGGCGCACCGTGGTCAGGATGCGGTTGACGATCTCTTCGGCCTTGTGCGCGATGATCTGTTTGCGCATTTCAGCCAGGTCAAGGCGGCGACCGGCAGCGGGCAGCGTCTTGTTCTGGCGAATGTAGGCTTCAATCTGCGTGCGAGCGACAAAGGTTCCGGTCTGTTCGTCAATCTGGCGTTCGAGTTCGTGATAGACCTCGTCGAGCGCCGACGGAATTGATTTTGACAGGTTGTCGAGATAGCGACCTTCAGCCGCCACGATGTCGCAGGTGCTTTCGCCGCCGTCAATCACGGCTGTCGGCACCAGACGGTCAGCGATCTTGCCGCCCTGTTCATTGAGCGCCCACGACAGGTACGCGCCATAACCCTGCGGAATCACGAGCACGTTATCAACCGTGATTTTCAGATCGCGCACAACTGCGCCGCTTTCGCGGTAAAGCGTGACGGGATGTTCGCCGGTCAGGGCTTCGGTGATTTCGTTCTGCCAGGTTCTGAAGTAATTGACCGGCAGGCCAACGACGAGCGTATCAACCTTCTGCGGCAACTGCTCCTTGACGATCAGACGCGCCAGACCGGCAATGGTGAGCAGCGGATTGTATTCGCGCGTGAAGCGGGCGCGGTCATTGCTGGCCTGGCCGCCGCGATTGAGCCGCACGGCGGTTTCGCCGTAATTGAGCGGGCTGTCGTGAAAGCGCGGCTGGCGCGCAATGAATTCGACTTCGGCTTCGGTGCGCATAAAATCGTCAGTGAACGCGGTGCGCCCGGTCACTGACGGAAAAATTACCGTCTTCGGCTGTCCGGCTTTGGTCGCGTAAACCTTGGTGTTGCCATAGCCGGTGTCAACGCCGACAATGAACAATCCGTTCAGCACGGGCGGATCTTTCTGCACCCTGCCGGTGGCAGTTTTGTCAGTCATGGAAATCTCCTTTCTGCTCATAAACCTCTCTTCAATTCGAGCGCGGGCGGCGATGACACCGCGCCTGCTCAGGCCGTGATTGATGAATCAAAGGCTGCGTAACGGAGATGCCCTGAGACCGAAAAACGCGGACATCTGCCGGATGAACAGCTACACGCCGGGGACAGGAGCAGTTACGGACGCCGCTGCGCGCGTGTGCAGCAGATTTTTTTCAGGATGGTATTAAGCAGGGCAGGCGTGACGCCCGCCCTGTTTCAATCGAGGAACTCGTTACCGAAGTCAGGCAGGCCCCGACGCCTGCGTTCCCTGTTTTAGCCTGCGCTCATGGCTGCCGTCAGGTTTCTGTAGCTGATGTCAGCCGTCATGGGTTTATAATGCGGCTGCGTTTACAGAAGCCATCGAGAGACTGCCCAACTGTTTGTCAGCGCCGGAAGCCTGAATCTTTTCGGAGCGACAAACCCCAGGTCAAAAGCGATTGAAAAATGAACGGTCAACACTCCGACAATGAGTCGGCAGGAGCCAGAAGCGCCGCGCCTGGTGATGCCACGATGCAACTGTCGCCCGGCCAGGGCGGGACGCAGCGGCTGAAGATTCCGCACGCGATGGAACCCGGCCCGCCGCCAAAACCAAAGCGCAGCGGACGAAGAATGAGACTGCCGTTTCGCGGCTCTGAAATCTGGTGGTGGCTGCTCGGCGGTCTGGGCTTGCTGCTGATTATGACGCTGGCCTCATACTTTTTTCTGCGCCCGCGCCCGCAGGGCTTTACGCTGCGCGTGGGCAGTTCGAACGCTGCGCCCGTCAATGATGTCGTGGTTGAAGGCGTCCATCGCGGCATTCCCGGTACTGACGGGACGCTGCGGGTTCCTTATCTGGCGCTCGGCAAACAGAAGGTGCGCTTTGCCGATGGCACGGAAGCCCCGGATGTCACTGGCGAATCGCATGGTCAGACGGTGGCGCTGAACGTCGCGGGAACAGTGGCGAAAAAGCTGCCGGATGAAATCGAATACGGCGGCACTCGCATGCGTCTGATCGAGGGCGGCCCGTTCACGCTGGGCAGCAGTGAGCCAGGCGCGCTGCCGAATGAAGGCCCGCCGCATCAGGTGCAGCTTGAGGATTTCTACATTGATGTTAATGAAGTCACCAATGCCTTGTATAAAAGCTACTGCGCGGCCAGCGGTCGCCCGCTGCCGAAGAACGGATTCGACACGAATTATCTGAGTCAGGATCAGTCGCCGGTCGTGGGCATCAGCTTTGACGAAGCCGATGCCTATGCCAGATCGGTCAACAAACGACTGCCCACCGAAGCCGAATGGGAGAAAGCCGCCGCGTGGGATCCGGCACAGCAGAAGAAACGCAAATGGCCCTGGGGCGACGGCCCCGCGCCGGGTGAAGTCAACCTGGGCCGCTCGCAGCCGCAGTTTGCCGCCGTTGGCAGTTCGCCGGGCGACCGCAGCGCCCTGGGCCTGATGGATATGGCCGGCAATGCCTATGAATGGGTCAATGCCATCTATGCCGCCTATCCGGGCAGCACGGCGACCGACCCGCTTTTTGGCAAAGGTTTTCGTGTCATTCGCGGCGCTGATTGCGTTCACAGTCTTGATGCCGCCAGAACGACGGCGCGTGAAGTCGAACCGCGCGCCCGAAAGTTCAATGACAAGACTTTCTGGCTGATCGGCTTTCGTTGCGTGGTCCCGGTCAGCAATCCGCAGTTGCAAAGTTACCTGCGCCAGCGCGGGCTGATTCAGAACTGATCGAGCGGGAGAAAAAAACAGTTATGAAACTCAGGTTCCGAATGACCGTCAGAACAGGCATCATCCTGGCCGGGCTGCTGCTGGTTGTCTGGTACATTGACGCCGCCACGCTGGCTGCCAGAACACTCGGCGCACAGTGCCCGCCAGGTGTGTATTGTCCGCCCAAAACGCCGACCACCACGAAGCCGAAGCCGACCAGGGCGCCAAAAAAACCTCCGAAATCGAAGCCGACTCCGAAAGCAACACCGACTCCGGCGCCGACCGTTGGCGCGCACTATCCGCAACAGACACTCACGCTGCCGTTCAATCCGACCGAAAGCGGATCGCTGGATGTGAAGACTGCCGGATTGCAGATCATTGAAAGTGCGCCGGGCGTGAAGTCATACATTCATTACCAGGATTACGCGCTGAAGACGCCGCCGAATGCACAGTTTTCGCTCCAGTTCGCAGCGGCAGCGCCGGAATGCGAAGTGCTGCTGTTTGAACTGAAAAATTCCGACCAGAAAAGTTTCGATCAGAGAAATCCTGAAACGCCGCTGGTTCCGCTCAGGCGGGTCAGCGCCAGTGAATTTCTGCCCGCCCCGCCCGGTGGTGTGCTGCCAGCGAGCGGCAGTTTCCTGGTGCGGGTGCAATACAGCACCAGCAAAGTAAAGCCGGAACCGATTGCTTATGCGCTGCGGGCGCGCAAGCTGCAACCCGGCATTGATGATCTCACTGAAGGCACGATTCACTGGCAGACTTCGCGGCAGAGCCAGAATCCGGCGGTCGCGGGGGCGCTGACCTATGCTGATGATTACCTGGTGACGCTCAGCAAATCTGACCGCGTGATGCTGCAATTTATGCCGGAGGATGCCAAAACGGCGGGCTATTTTTCGGTGCGGCTTTACGACCCGCAGAACAATCAGGAACTGCCGCTGATCAGGGAAGCGCAGGGACAGGATTACCAGGTGACGCGCTCCGGCGTGGTGACGCGCACCGGGCCTTACCGCCTGAGCGTGCAGTTCAATTCGGCAGATGCCCGGCAGCAGCAGGTCAGGTACAAATTCGCCTTCCGGCACAAGGGCCTCAGCAGCATTGGTTATCGTGAGCGGATGGCGCAGATCATCAATAGCTGGCTTGATAACACCGACAATCGCAACGTCGTCAGGGCCGTTGAGGAACTCAACAAACTGAAGGCGCAGGAACCGAACGAACCTGCCGCTTATGAATACCTGGGGCGCATCTATTTCAATGACCTGAAGGATTATGGCCGGGCCGAGGAACTGATGCGGCAGGCGCTGGAGCGCGGCGGTCAGGTCAGCTTCAGAGTTCGGTACGACCTCAACCAGATCAGAAAGCCCGGCAACAAACCCGTCGAAGTCGGCAAATGGAAAACCCCGCGCACGGGCGAACTCGAAATCAAAAACGGCGAGGTCAGATTGTCTGAAACCGACGGGCAGAAACAGCCGCTGCTGGTGCTGACGCCGCAGATGATTTCCGGCACCGGCGTTGAAGCTTCAGCGCAGATTGCCATTCGCCAGGCGGGCGGCAAAAACATCTGCTACATCGTGCCTGAACGCCAGGTCAGCCTGGAATCAGAACTGATCAGAAGGCTGATTGACCGCTACGGGCGGAATCTGCCTTCAACCACGCAGTAATCAGCGCCGTATCTGTCGCCCCGTTGCCGATGGTCGAACTGAAAAGATATGCCGGACGCCAGAGTAATTGTCAGAACCAGTGATGAAACTGTCAGCGAAATGACCCTGTCGGGCGGCGCGTCAATCGGGCGCGCCACCGACAACACGATTCGTGTGTCGGAAGCCGGAGTTTCGCGTTACCACGCGCTGATTGAGGAGCGCGCCGATGGCTGGTGGCTGAGCGACCTGGACAGCGCCAACGGCACCTGGGTAAATGGCGAAAGGCTGAAAGCTGAACGGCAGCTCGCTGACGGTGATGCCATTTCATTCGGCGGCACGAGCGCGCTGGAATTTTTCTGTGACGCCGATCAGACGGCTGCTGCGCCCGACGCCGACGCTGGCGGTTCTCAATCCGCCAGCAGGGAGTCGAAACCAGCGGAACCGAAAAAAGGATCATTCGCCGCGAAATTTGCCGGAGCCGTTGCCGGGCTGGCGATTGTCGCGCTCTTTGTGGCGATTTTCGCGGGCGGTTATCTGCCGATCAATGGCTGGGGCACAGCCACTCCAACCCCGACCCGGACGATTGAGCCGCCTTCAACCCCGCCCTCGCCAGTCGTGACAGAGGCTGTCCCGACCGATCAGATTGCGGTGAAAGCCAGTATTCTGGCGGGCATCGTGGGGGGCAGCAGCGATTACGTGTTTGACCCGGCTTTGATTGACCGCATCCGGCAATGGCTGCCGCAGTATCAGAATCCGCAACTGCCTGAACGCATTTCCTGTCAGGAGATGGCGGATGCCTTTCTGCGCACGGGCGGTGATGGCAACACGCCGCAGCTTGGTTTCGTCGTCGCGCTGAGTGAAAGCCGCTTTCTCGAAAACCCGGCAGGCACTGCGCCGCTCGTCGGTTACTGGAAGGTGCCGCGCGCGCAGGTGACAGGGACGCTGCCTGCCCCGCTCAGTCCGAAGACGGCTGCCGAAATCGGAGCCGGTTATCTGAAAAAGCTGCTGGCGATTACCGGGCGCAATGATTTTATATATGCGATTGCCTGTTACGGTTACTCGCTCGACAAGGTCGCCGATGTCAGATCGCGGCTCGATCAGCTTGACCCGCCCGGTCAGGCGCGCCGCGATTTCTGGACGATGTGGCCGCGTGTCGTGCCGCCGGGGATGGATGCCCGCGAAGGCGCTGACCGCGTGGCGCGTTTTTTCGCTGCCGGGATTTCGGGTCAGCAGGCCATCAATGAAGCCACCAGGTAATCAGCGGTAATCAGCTCAGCGATAATCAGCATGGATGTCACACTGCTTGTCAGCACGGCTGGTAAAACCAGTCAGCATCAGCTCAGGGCCGGGCGCACGACCATCGGGCGCGGCGAAGAGGCCGCACTGTGCCTGAATGATCAGGGACTGTCGCGCCTGCACGCCAGCATTCATCGTGAAGGCGATCACATCTGGCTGCTCGATGAAGGCTCGACCAACGGCAGCTATGTCAACGGCGAACCGGCAGCCGCGAGCGGCGCGATTCTGAAGGATGGCGATCAGATCACCCTCGGCAATGAAACCACGATCAGCATCAGCTTCGGCCAGCCCAAAGCCGCCAGACCGCAACCGGCAAAAGCGACAGCCTCAGGCAGCAGCAGTTCAGGCGGCACGCGGACGCCGCTGATTGCCATTTCAATGCTGGCGCTGATGCTGCTGGCGGGCGGCGGAGTGTGGGCCTTCAGCGGCTGGTTCAGTTCAAATCCTGAGCGCGACAGTCAGACAGGCAGCGCCGAGCCGAGTCCCGAACCGGATGACCCGGCCACGCCGACGCCTGATTTCACCCCTTCACCCCTTCCGTCTGCCGGGTCGCTGACGCCGCCGAGCCTGCCGCCGGTTACGCCGTCCCTGCTGCCAGGCCCGAACACACCGCCGAATCCGCCGCCTGCTGCCGGTACCGGCAGTCGCGCTGCCGGGGCCTTCAAACTGTACCGTGAGATGACTCCGCTGGAACGCGAGGCTTATGTTTATGAGCAGGCCCGCCGAATATCGGCCAGCGTTGGTAATCGCCCCTGCACCTTCGATGAACCATTGATCAGAAAACGCATCGTCAATTTTGTGGACAGTTATGCCAAACGGGTGGGCAACAAAGTTGAAAAGGGCTGGGGCGCTGATCTCAACATTGTGACGGCGCGCGGCATTGCCAACGCACCGCTGATCATTCGTTCATTCGATGCAGAAGGCATCAGCCCGCTCGTCGGGCTGTACATTGCCATGATCGAAACCGAGTTTCAGAACATCTGTAATGAAAACCCGGCGGGGGCTGCCGGAATGTTTCAGTTCCTGGCCGCGACGGCGCGGGGTTACGGGCTGACTCCGGCTGATCGCTGCAACGTTGAGAAACTGGCTCCGGCAGCAGCGAAATACATGCGGGAACGCATTTCAGAATTTGGCGGCGATGCGACCAGCGTGGGCCTGGCGATTGCCGGTTATAACCGCAGTCCGGCTTCTGTCCGGCGCGACCTGCATACGGTGCTGAACAGTCAGGACAAGGAACGCAGCTTCTGGACGCTCGTCCTGAACGATCAGAAGCTGGATCATTACTTCCAGGAAAATCTCAAATACGTGCCGAAATTTTTTGCCGCCGCCATTGTGGGCGAAAACCCCGAGGTCTTCGGCCTCAGAATGAAACCGCTCTCGACTTACACCCAGGCCGCAAAGTAAGGACAACCAGATGAGAGGCGCGTGTACAAGGATCGCAGATCATCTTCAGCTCCGTCAGGAGCGTGCTGTTTACAGATCGCGTGAGAAATAACCGACCAGCTCCGACAGGAGCGGCAGATGCGGCGAGCCGGACACAGGCCGCTCCTGACGGAGCTGAGAGCAGTCCTCGATTCCACCAGCCGACACGGGCAAGGGCAATGATCGTCTGGTCCGGGCCGGATCAGCGGGCGGCATCCGTTCATTCAACTGAATTCCAATCTGACACTTCATCGGCCAGCAGCGTTTCACCACACAAAGCGCAGCGGGCGCAGGGTACGGCGAAAAATCACCCGGCCTGCCCTGCTTTGTGCTGTCTGCGCTTTGTGTGGTGCGACTCCCGCGCAACCCGGCGCGTGCTGCGCTGTCGCTCAGGTTATTTTTCGGAACTTTTGCCATTCTGAATCGTGCAAGCTGGTGTGTTCAGTGAGTTGCCGCCACCGGAACTGGTCAAATCTCCGGTCTTCTTTCCCGATTCTTTTCAGGCCTCGGCAGGCAGTCTCGCAATCAATGTTCGGACATTTATGAGGTAATGAGTGAGATGAAAAGAACAGGTTTTCTGACGGCAGCAGTGTCCCTGATTCTGGCTGGCGCGCTGACCGGCGGCGCGCTGGCGCGGTCGGGCAGTGCGCTGACGGGCGTCATTGAGCGGAGCCAGGAGCAGGCGGGAAATGGCAGCTTCCTGGGTGTGTTTCTTTCGGATGTGACTGAGAGCCGTGCCAGAGAATTAAAGCTGCCCGAAGTGCGCGGCGCGGTGGTCGGCCAGGTGCTGAAGGACAGTCCGGCAGAAAAGGCCGGGCTGAAGGCTGAAGATGTCATTCTCAGTTACAACAATGAACCGGTGCAGACTGCCGCACACGTCTTTCGCCTGCTGACTGAAACACCGGCGGGGCGCACCGTGACGCTGGGACTCAGTCGCGGCGGCAGCCTGCTGAATGTTTCAGTCGTAACCAGCGAGCGGCAGGCTCAGCCACTCAATAACCGGGGCCGTGATGAGCTTGATCTGCTGCTCGAACAGGCCGAGAAAATGACAAAGGACGCGCAGGAATTGCGCCGTCAGTACGACAGCGGCGGTCAGGCGGATCAGAAGCTGCTGGAAAAATCGAAGGAACTGATGAAGCAGGCCGCTGAGTTCCATCAACTGGCTGAAACTCGCCGCGAAGAACTGGAAAAGGCTCGCCGTGAAGGCCGCATCTCAGGTGTGCCGGGCCGCAACGGGTTCCCAGGCGCGCGTCAGCCTTATCGCCTGGGCGCAAAGACGGTTCAGCTCAGCGAACAGCTTGGCAAATACTTTAATGTTGCCGATGGGCGGGGCGTGCTGGTGACTGAAATCGAGCCGGGCAGCGCTGCTGCGCGCGCCGGTCTGAAAGCCGGTGACTGCATCACCGCCATCAATGGCCAGAAAGTGCAGAACAGCGCCGATGTCAATCGCCTGTTCAGCGAAGCGGGCGACAAACCGGACACGGGTGAAATGACGATTCAGATTGTCCGCGACCGCAAAGAGCAGACGCTGAAAATCGAAGAGCGTCGCTGAATGCTGCGCTCACGGCGCGTCCGGCCATCAATTTTGTTGAGTGTGTTTGTTCTGGTGTTTCAGGGTGAGGAGTCCGAGTCGTCTCGGACCCGTTAACGAGGAGGCTGAGAAGCCTCCTCATTTTTTTTATGGTTGAGAATTGAAAAGCGCAGGATGAACAGATCGCGGATCACACCGATGCGGCGAATCAGTGCGGAGCAGATCAGCTTTTATCCGCTGCATCCGCGTCATCGGTGGTCTGTTTTTCTCTGGTTTCAGGCGGCTGGCAGGGTGATTCTGAAGCGCGCACCGGCGCCGGGCTGCGAGTCAACTTCGATGCGCCCGTTGTGCAACTGAACGGCGCGAAAGGCCTGCGCAAGGCCGATGCCGCTGCCCTGTGGTTTGGTCGTGTAGTAGAGATTGAAAATCTTGTCGCGCACGTTTTCAGGAATGCCCGGCCCCTGATCGCTCACCGTAATCTGCACCTGTCCCTTCGGATCGCTCGAAGTTGAAATGCGCAACTGCCCGCCTTCGGTCATCGCCTGGCAGCCGTTGATGACGATATTGAGAATCGCCTGTTTGAGCAGGTCAGCGTCGGCCTTGATCTGCAATGAGCCTTCGGCATAACGCTCCTGAATTTCAATGTTGTCGGCCCGCGCATCGGCAGCGAGCAGCATGACCTCGCGCACCAGCGTGTTGGCATCGGTGGCGACCAGTTTCAATTCGACCGGGCGCGTGAAATCCAGAAAGGTCTGCACCACGCGGTTCAGGCGATTGACTTCTGAGGTCAGCACCTGAACGTGTGTTTTCGGGTCATTGCCGGTTTCAAGTTTGGCGTTGAGCAGTTCAAGGTGCAGCACCATTGCGTGCAGCGGATTCTTGACCTCGTGCGCCACGCCCGAAGTGATGCGGCTCAGCGCGGCCAGTTTGGTCGCGTAATCAAGCTGCGTTTCAAGCTGCCTGAGCGATTCAAAATCGCGCAGCGTGAGCAGCGCGCCCGCCGGTTTGCCGTGATCCTCAAAAAGCTGCACCGAAGCAACGACCTTCTGCGGTTCGTCGCCATTGGCCGAAACCAGCGCCGTTTCCTGCAACGACTGGTGCGAGGCAAAGGCCTTTTCGGTCAGCGCGCTCAGCGGATGATGCGCGCCGAGCGATTCATTGATGACCCGCCCGCGCAAGGTGAAATGCCCGCCGCTCAGCAGCCGCTCAGCTTCGGGACTGGCCATCAGCACGCGCCGTTCACGATCCATCAGCACGACGCGCTCTGACAAACTGCCGACGACCTGCTGCAACTGATCGCGCATGGTTTCAAGTTCCAGACGGCTGCCCGCGAAACGCTTGCCGAGCACGCGCAAACGCTGCGTCACGCTGTTTGAATCAATGCCGTTGGCGAGGGCCGGTTCGCTGGCCGGTTCCTGCGGCAATTGTTCACTGGCGGCAATTGCGGCGCTTTCGGCTTCGAGCAGTTCGATGCTTTTCATCAGTTCGCGCAACGGGCGCAGCACGAAGCTGGAACTCATCAGCGAAATCAGCAGCGCCAGACCGGCCACCGCAAGCGTGGCAAACAGCAACTGTTTCAACTGCGTTGAGGTGTCACCGAAGATCGTGGCGGCAGGCACGCCGAGCAGGATTTTGCCGAACGGATGACCGCTCAGGCTGACGGGGCTGGCCATTTCATAAACTGCGTTGCTCTGTCGCAGGGCGCGCAACTGGCTGAACCAGCGGGCGCGTTCGAGGTCTTCAAACGATCTGATGAGCGCGGGCGTCTGGCGCAGGTTGAGCGGATCGGCCTGGGCAATCGTGGCTCCATCAGTTGAGATGATGGCGAGGTAAGCGAAATCACCATTCTCTTCGGTGCCGGCCCTGAGCAGTTGCCGCACGGCCTCATCGCTGCGGATGGCTTCCTGCGGCGACATCTGCGAATTGCGCAGAATGGCCTGCTGCGCCAGCGCGAAAATCTGTACGGAAGTCACCTTTTCAGCGGCGCGCGTGGCCGCAATCCGGCTGCCTGCCAGACGGGCCAGATTGAAGACGGTCAGTGTCACTGCGACGGCCAGCACCAGCACGGCGATGACCAGCAGGTGACGAGTTCTTACACTCGGATGCCAGCTCATTCGACTACCTGATTGTGGACTCATTGCAGGCAGGTTTGATCCTGCCCTTTCAATACTGTTGACACTTTAGTCCGTCAGCAGTTGCCTTTCAAGCCCGCTTGCATCAACAATGGCCCGACACACCGCGCAGTATTACCATTAAATTCTTTCCGGTTTGAGAAGGAGCAACCCTGATGAAGGCGACTCGTGCGCTGATTATCCGGCTCGGCGGCAGCTTCGGATTACTTTTTCTGGCTGCCTGTTTCAATCCTGCCGTTCATTCGCAAACGTCCGGCGTTCCGGCTCACCCGCTCGACCCGCTGAGCCGCGATGAAATCCGCACCACCGTTGAAGTTCTCAAAGCCGCAGGCAAAACGAGCGCGAGCAGTCGTTACTCGACCATCGTACTCAAAGAGCCGCCGAAAGCCGAAGTCCTGAACTTCAAACCCGGCGACCCGATGCGCCGCGAGGCTTTCGTCGTCGTTTATGAACGCCAGATCAACAAGACCTTTGAGGCCGTCGTGGATGTGAAAAACAGAAGCGTGCTGTCGTGGCGGGAAATTCCCGGCGTGCAGCCCGCGCTGCTTGTCGAGGATGCGCTGCTGGTGTCGTCCATCGTCAAAAAAGATCCGCAGTGGCAGGCGGCGATGCGCAAGCGCGGGATCAGCGATTTTCAGAACGTGCAGGTTGATCCCTGGTCGGCGGGCAGCTTTGGCTTTCCTGATGAAGAAGGCCGCCGGGTTTTTCGCGCCGTTTCGTTTTATCGCGGCAGCGGAAAGAATCCTTACGGCAGGCCCGTCGAAGGCGTTTACGCTGACGTTGATCTGAACGCAAAAAAAATTATTCGCCTGGTTGAAGCGGGCACCGCGCCGCTCGCGGAAAGCAGCGAACTTGATCCCGCATCAACGGGCAAACCGCGCACAGCGCCGAAACCGCTCGTGATTACGCAGCCTGCGGGAGCGAGCTTTGAAATTCACGGCAACGAAATCCGCTGGCAGAACTGGCGCTTTCGTTACGCGCTGCACCCGCGCGAAGGCCTGGTGCTTTACACGGTCGGTTATGAAGATCAGGGCCGCGTGCGTCCGGTGCTTTATCGCGGTTCGCTGTCGGAAATGGTCGTGCCTTACGGTTCGCCCGATGAAGGCTGGTTCTTTCGCAATGCCTTTGACGAGGGCGAATACGGCATTGGCGTGATGACCGTCTCGCTGGAAGCAAAGACCGATCTGCCCGACAACGCCACCGTGCTTGATGCCGTGCTGGCGAGCGAAAGCGGCGGCGCGGTCGAGAAAAAGGGCGTCATCGGAATTTATGAACGCGACGGCGGCGTGTTGTGGAAACACGTTGATTACCTGACGAACAAAAATGAATCGCGTCGCGCGCGCCAACTGGTGCTCAGTTGTTTTGCGCTCGAAGGCAATTACGATTATGCCTTCAACTGGGTCTTTCACCAGGACGGCACGCTGGAAATGGAAGTGCTGCTGACAGGCAATATGGCCGTCAGAGGCGTGGCCGCAAAGGTCGAAGCCGAACACGCGCACGGCAACGGCAATGCGATCAGTTACGGCCATCTCGTCGCGCCGGGCATTGAAGCGATTCATCACCAGCATTTTTTCAACTTCCGACTTGATCTGGATGTTGACGGCAGCCGCAATACGGTCGTCGAGCAGAACACCGAAACTCTGCCGCCCGGCCCGAATAATCCGTACAACAATGCTTTCACGATGAAGGAAACCCCGCTGCGCCGCGAGCAGGAAGCGCAGCGGCAACTCAACCTGGCTTCGCAGCGCCGCTGGAAGGTGATCAATCCGACAGTCAGAAATTCTTTGGGACAGCCGACTGGTTATTTACTGGTGACGGGCGAAAACTCAGTGCCTTATGCCGGGCCGAAATCATCCATCTTCAGGCGCGCCGCATTTATGACGAATCATCTGTGGGTCACGCAGTTCGCCCCCGATGAAATGAACGCCGCCGGTTTTTACATCAATCAAAGCAAGGGCGGCGAGGGCCTGGCGAAATGGACAAAGGCTGATCGCCCGCTCGAAAATCAGGACGTGGTCATCTGGTACACGTTCGGCGTAACGCACATTCCGCGCCCCGAAGACTGGCCCGTGATGCCGGTTCACAAGGCCGGATTCAAACTGATGCCGAACGGTTTTTTCAGCCGCAATCCGGCGCTCGATGTGCCGAAGTAAGGCAGTTTCAGATCACACCAGGCTGCGTCACGCAGGCGCGGCCACATATCAAACACAGCAGTTCCCAACCACGAGAAGGAGCCTCTATGAATACTCGAAAAGCTTCCCGCTTTGCTGTCGCAGTCTGTCTGCTGCTGACCCTGAGCGTGACGGTGCTGGCGCAGGGCAAAAACCCCAAAGAAGGCATTTCACAGGCGAACAAGGCCGCGACGGTCTTCCGCGAAATTATGGCCGCGCCGGACAAGGCGATTCCGAAAAACGTGCTGGACGGCGCTGAGTGCGTCGCCGTCTTCCCGAACGTCATCAAGGCCGGGTTTGTGGTCGGCGGTCGCGGCGGTCGTGGCGTGGCAAGCTGTCGCACCGCAAACGGATGGAGCGCGCCAGCCTATTTCAGTCTCAAAGGCGGCAGCTTCGGCTTGCAGATCGGCGCGCAGGCCACCGATTTTGTCCTGCTTTTTATGAATGAGCAGGGCCTCAACAGCCTGCTCTCAAGCAAATTCACGGTGGGCGGCGACGCTTCGGTGGCGGCGGGGCCGGTCGGGCGTCAGGCAGGCGCTGAAACTGATGTCAAACTCAACGCGCAGATTCTTTCATATTCGCGCAGCAAGGGGCTGTTTGCCGGTCTTGAACTGAAAGGCGTGGTCATCGAACCAGATCAGAGCGATATGACCGGCACTTACGGCGAAAACGTGACAGCGCAGGATGTCCTGAAAACGGGCCGCGCCAAAGCGCCCGCCGGGGTGCAGGTCTTCCCGAAAACCCTGGCCGGTTATTCGGCGCGCCGGGCAAAGCGGTAAGCCGCCAGGCGGAATTGAAAGTCGGCAGGCAGAGAGGGCTGAGAGCAGGTGAGCTTCCGGCCCTCTTTGCTTTCAGATCGGATTTCAGATCAGTGCAGGGAAGCAGCGAGTGTGCGCGATTACCGAATCGCGCGGCTCTCACAATGATTCGATTGCGAGGTCAGCGCGATTTCGGCCAATCGCGCAACACTTTCCATCCGTGCAATTGAAAACTGATTCAGGCCCTGTGTTGGGCAGGGACAGTTGTTAGCTGAATGTAAAATCTGCGGGCGTTCTGATTCCATGCTTGACGGCGGGAGGGTGGTCGGGGTAGAAGAATGAACGTTCATTCCGCGTCTGCACCATCTACCCTCTCCTGACGCGGAAGGCTGGACTGGAATTATTCATAATGAGCAACGTTGGACACTCGAAAGTCACCCACTTATACGAGAGCAGCGAAACCGGTGGCAAACGCGAGGCAATTCTGAATGCCGCCCTGGAACTGTTCACTGAACGCGGTTTTCACGGCACGGCGATGCCGCTCGTGGCCGAACTGGCCGGGGTCGGAGCCGGCACCATTTACCGGTACTTTGCCAGCAAGGAAGCGCTGGTCAATGTGCTGTATCAGTACTGGAACGAATTTCAACTGGTCACGATCACCAGGGATGTGCCCTGCGACATTCCGCTGCGCGATCAGTTTCATATTTACTGGCAGCGACTGGTGGATTTTGCGAAGCATTACCCGACGGCTTTCGCTTTTCTGGAACTGCATTATCACGCGCCCTATCTGGACGAAACGAGCCGCGCCATCGAAGAGCGTGGCCACAATGCCCTGGTCGGTTTTTTTGAAGAATGCCTGCGCCAGCAAATTGCGCGCGAGGCTTCAGCCGAAATCCTGGCGAGCATCGTCTGGGGCGCTTATGTCGGGCTGGTCAGAGCCAGCCGCAACGGGCGGTTTGAAATAACGCCGGAAGTGATTGAGCAGTCCGAAACCAGTTGCTGGGACGCGATCAGGCGCTGAAAAAAATTGCATTCAGACTGGTGTGGTGAACGTAAGAGGCTGGTGAATAATTACTGAAAGCGCATCCGCAATAATCAATGAACCGGGAACGCACGACGGGCGTAACTGTCAGTTCTCACTGAAAACGCAAATCACCCGGCAGGAACGCTCTGCCGTATCCATTTCACTTTCACTCGAACCCTTATTGCGCGGAGTTTGGATTTTATGAAACGCACCATCACCACGAGTCTTCTCATTGCACTGGTCGGGGCAGGATTTTTCTGGTCGCAGACAGCGGGCAGTGCAAAGACCACGCCTGCCAAACAAGTCACTTTCAGCAAGGATGTCGCGCCGATCTTTTACAAGAGTTGCGCCGAATGTCATCGTCCGGGCGAGAGCGCGCCGTTCTCGATTCTCTCTTACAAGGATGCCCGCCCCTGGGCCAGATCAATCCGTGAGCAGGTGGCGGGCAAACAGATGCCGCGCTGGGATGCCAGCCCGGCGCACGGGCAGTTTGCCAACGACCGCCGTCTGACGCCGCAGGAAATTAACACGATCACGGCCTGGGTTGATCAGGGCGCAAAGGAGGGCAATCCGAAAGACCTGCCGCCCGCGCCGAAATTCGTCGAAGGCTGGACGATTGGCAAGCCCGATCTGGTGCTGACGATGCCGCAGGAATTCACGCTCGAAGCGAGCGGGCCGGATGAATATCAGTACTTCGAGATTCCGACCGGCTTTACCGAAGACAAATACGTGCAGGCGGTCGAAGCGCGTCCGGGCAATCGCAAGATCGTGCACCACATCATCGCCTTCATCAAGCCGCCGCAGAAAGAGAATCCGAATCGTCCGAAGCTCTCGAAGGAAGAGATTGCGAAACTGCGGGCTGAGGCCGAGAAGCAGTCAATTCAGTATCAGGACGGCTTCCTGCGCCGCACCAAAGCCGATGCGCCCGTTTACAACGACGGTTGCGCGGTGCCCGAATCGGAATACAAAAAGCGTCGTGTTGAAGGCGGCGAAGGCGGCGGCAGCAACAACAACTGGCTGGTCGGTTATGCGCCCGGCAACATCGTGCAGCCCTGGGAGCCGGGCGTGGTCAAGAAGATTCCCGCCGGTTCGAGCATCATCTTCCAGGTGCATTACTCGAAAGCCGCCGGTTCGGTGCAGAAGGATCGTTCCTCGGTCGGTCTGATCTTTGCGAAGACGCCGCCGAAGAAGGAAGTTTATATGGCCGGTGTGGCCAATCCGTTTATGAAGCTTGAGCCGGGACTGGACAATCAGAAAGTCACGGCCTGCTGGACGGCGAAGGAAGACATTCACATCTACACGATGACGCCGCACATGCACCTGCGCGGCAAGGCGCAGCGGATCGAAGCCTTCTATCCCGACGGAAAGTCTGAAATCCTGCTCGACGTGCCGACCTACAGCTTTGCGTGGCAGGTCAGTTATGAACTGAAGGAGCCGAAGGCCATTCCGAAAGGCACGAAGTTCCTCGTCTCGACCTGGTTCGACAATTCAAAGAACAACAAATACAACCCCGCGCCTGACAAAGCCGTGCGCTGGGGCGATCCGACTTATGACGAGATGATGATCGGGTTCATCGAATACACGGTGGACAATCAGAATCTGCGTCCCGCTTCTGCTGCCGGAATGGGCGGCAACGGCGCGAATAAATAATCCGCGTCAGCGACCCGCCGGGTCTGTCAGTCAACCATCAACCACAGGCTGCCGGGATCAATTCCCGCAGCCTGTGCTGAATTTCAGGGGGCCGAATCGCCATGAACAAAACTCGCATCACCGTGATCGCGCTGGCCTGTCTGGTGGCAGTCGCCTTGTTTACGTTGCCGACAAGTCAGGCCACAGGAAGTAAAACCGCGCCGAAAAACGTGACCTTTACCAAAGATGTCGCGCCGATCTTCAACAAGGCCTGCACCGAATGTCACCGGCCCGGCGAAGCTGCGCCGTTCTCAACTCTGACTTACAAGGATGTGCGGCCCTGGGCCAAATCCATCCGCGAAAAAGTCATCAACAAAACCATGCCGCCCTGGCACGCCGACCCGCACGTTGGCGAATGGGCCAATGATCGTCGTCTGACGCAGGCTGAAATTGAGACGATCACAGCCTGGGTTGACGGCGGCGCAAAGGAAGGCAATCCGAAAGATTTGCCGCCGATGCCGACCTTCACTGACGGCTGGTCAATCGGCAAACCTGATCTGGTGATTTCGATGCCGGAAGAATTCACGCTTGAAGCAAGCGGGCCGGACGAATATCAGTATTTCGAGGTTAACCCCGGCTTCAAGGAAGATGTTTACGTGCAGCAGGCCGAAGCGCGTCCGGGCAATCGCAAGATCGTGCACCACATCATTGCCTTCATCATCCCGCCGTCGAAGGATGGCAAGCGTCCGCAGATGAGTAAGGAAGAGATCGAAAAGATGCGCGCGCAGATGGAGAAGGATTCGATCTTTTACAAGGACGGCTTTCTGACCCGCGTGAAGATGGATGCACCGGTCTTCGATAACGGCTGCGAACTGCCGAGCGGCGGGTCAGGTTCAAGCCGCAATGTGCGTGAGCGCGGCGGCAGGTCTTCAGAAGAAATGGGCATGATGCTGGCCGGGTTTGCGCCGGGGATGAATCAGGCGAAGTGGGAATCGGGCCTGGTGCAGAAGATTCCGGCTGGCTCGAAGATCATGTTCCAGATGCATTACTCGAAAGTCGCCGGTTCAGTGCAGAAGGATCGTTCCTCGGTCGGCCTGGTGCTCTCCAAACAGCCGCCGCAAAAACTGGTGCTGACAAAGCCGGTCTCGAACAATTACTTTCTGATTCCGCCCGGCGCTGACAATCACCAGGCGACGGCCTGCTGGACGGTGAACGAGGACATTCACATTCTGACGCTGATGCCGCACATGCACGTGCGCGGCAAGGCGCAGAAGATCGAAGCCTTCTATCCGAACGGCAAATCCGAAGTGCTGCTGAACGTGCCGAATTACGACTTTTCGTGGCAGACGGTTTATTACCTGAAGCGGCCCGCCGCGATTCCGAAAGGCACGAAGATCGTCGTCACCGGCTGGTTCGACAATTCAGCAAAGAACAAAGCCAACCCCGACCCGACCAAAACGGTGCGCTGGGGCGACCCGACCTACGACGAAATGATGATCGGCTGGATCAACTACACGGTGGACAATCAGGGCGTCAAAAACACCACCGCGATGAATACCAGCAAGTCAGACAAATAATGGATGGAGGATTCACCACAAAAAGCGCAAAACGCGCAAAAGCAGCAGGACAGGCGGGATGATTTTTCATCGCTCTTTTGTGGCTTGCGGTGCTTTTTGTGGTGAATCCGCTTCGGCAAACCCCTTAACCTTTTTGACAGGAGAGTATCAGCCGTGAAACGAATTCTGCTTGTGACCCTGCTGCTGACAGTCTGTTCCGCTGCGCTGCTGCTTGACTCCGTCAGCGCCAGCGGTGACGCGAAAACCGAAAAACGGAACGTGACCTTTACCAAAGATGTCGCGCCGATCTTTTACGCCAAATGCGCTGAATGTCACCGCACGGGCGAAATCGGGCCGTTTTCGCTGATGAGTTACAAGGATGCGCGCCCCTGGGCCAAATCCATCCGCGAAAAGGTCGTCGAAAAAGTCATGCCGCCCTGGCACGCTGATCCGAATCACGGACAGTTTCGCAATGACCGCCGCCTGACGCAGGCTGAGATTGACACGATCACAGCCTGGGTTGACGGTGGCGCAAAGGAAGGCAGTCCGAAAGACCTGCCGCCCGCGCCGAACTTTGTCGACGGCTGGAACATCGGCAAACCCGATCAGACCTTTTCGATTCCCGAACAGCGCATTCCGGCTTCGGGCGTGGTCAAGTATCAGTACCTGACCGTGCCGACCAGTTACACTGAAGACCGCTGGATCAGCGCCGCTGAAATTCGCAGCACGGGTCGTTCAGCCGTGCATCACGTGATTGTTTTCCTGAAAGAACCGAACAAACCGGGCGGCGGCGAAGGTCAGCGGCTGCTCGTCGGCACTGCGCCGGGCGAACAACCGGCCATCTTTCCGACGGGCTATGCCAAGAGAATTCCCGCCGGGTCGGAACTCGTTTTTCAGATGCATTACACGCCGAACGGCAGGGAAGCCACTGACATCACGACCCTCGGCCTGATCTTCACAAAGAAGCCGGTCGAGCATGAAGTGCATACCCGCCCGGTGCTGCAAATGAAGTTTGCGATTCCGCCCGGCGAGGCGAATTACAAAGTGGAATCAACCTACACCTTCACGCGCGACGCGCATCTGACGAGCCTGATGCCGCACATGCACCTGCGCGGCAAGGATTTTCTCTATCGCGCCGTGCTGCCTGACGGCACGACAAAGACGCTGCTTTCAGTGCCGAAGTATGATTTCAACTGGCAGACTTACTACGTGCTGAGCGAACCCGTCGCGCTGCCCAAAGGGACGCGGATTGAATGCGTGGCGCATTACGACAATTCGTCAGGCAACAAATTCAATCCTGACCCGACGAAGGAAGTCCGCTGGGGCGATCAGACCTGGGAAGAGATGATGATTGGCTGGATCAGCTTCTATTTCGATGACGCAAAGCCGAACAAACCAGCGGCTGCGGTGTCGAGCGGGAAGTGATCGTCCGGCTTTTCATTTCACTTTCGGTGCTGATTGTCTTTCGTGATTTCACCGCAGAGAACGCCTGAACTGACAGCGACAACGCAGCGTCTCTGCGGTGAAAAATCTCTGGTAAAGTCCCATCGTGAAACTGCTGATCCCTGTTTCTGCCGTTGCCATCTGCCTGCTGGCGCTGGCTTCCGGTGTCAGTTCGCACGAACCGATTACCACGAGCGTCACCTTCAACAAGGAAGTGGTGCGCATCTTTCAGCGCAGTTGTTTCGGCTGCCACAGTTCCGGCAGCCTGACCGGCATTCCGCTGACGACCTATGAAGAGGCTCGTCCCTGGGCCAAAGCAATCAAGGAAGAGATTCTCGAAAAACGCATGCCGCCGTTTCAGGCGGTCATCGGTTACGGCAGCTTTCATAACGGCTACCGGCTGACGCAGCGTGAAATTGAGCTGATCGTGTCGTGGGTCGAAGGCGGTGCGCCGCGCGGCGAGGCGAAGGATTTGCCGAATAATTCAGTGGAAGGTCAGTGGCCGCTCGGCCAGCCCGACCTGATTCTGCAACCTGAAAACGAAACCAGAATCGAAGCCGGTGAAGGCCGCGAAACGCGCTGTTTCATGCTGCCGGTCAGACAGGCGCAAAGCCGCTGGCTGAGCGCAATTGATTTCAGGCCTGGCAACACCGCGACTGTTGACAGCGCCGAATTCACGCTGGAAAAAGCGGGCACTGAAAAATGCGGCTCTGCTGCCGGTGAAAAACTCGGCCAGTGGGCGCCAGGTCAGACGACCGTGAAACTGCCCGCCGGAATCGGACGCCTGCTGCCCGCGAATGCCAGAATTGCCCTCAAAGTGCGCTATCGCAAATCAGGCGAAGCCGCGACAGATCGCAGCGCCATCGGCTTGTACTTTGCGAAGGAAGAGAACGTGAATGCGGTCAGGGATGTCAGAATCGCTGCGCCGGTGACTGCTGTTCCCGCAGGCGCTGAAAGCCAGCGCGTCAAAGCGACGTGGCAGGTGCGCGAACAAACCGAAGCCGTTGCCGTCAGGCCGCTGCCGTTTCCGCTCGGCAAATCGGTGGAAGTGACGGCGTGGCGGCCTGACGGGACGGCTGAAGTGCTGATCGTGGTGAAAGGTTATCGGTATGACTGGCAGCCGGTTTATTACTTCAAAAATCCGGTCACGCTGCCTGCCGGAACGAGGCTTGAAGTGACGGCTTACCTGGACAATTCAGATCACAATCGCAATCTCGCGGAACAGAAAATTAAATTGCAGCGCTTCAGCGGCCCCTTGTGTGAAATTATGCTGGCGCAGTCTTCACGAAAAGAGATCGCTGGTGCAAAATCGCCCGTGCTGATCAGTTCATCCGCGGCACGGAAACATTGAATGACACGGTCGTGATTTTGTTGTTCCGTTCAAACTGCGACCAGATGCGGTAATTGCCCGGACGCGGAAAGAAAGTGTCGAAATCAACATTCGGGCCGCTTCTGAGTTTGCTGTGATCTGCTTCTTCAGGAACCATCTCGGTCGGATGCGAATGCAGGTAATCGGTCGCATCCTCGCTGAGAATCAGCGTGTGACCCCACGCGCCAAGATAGGGTTGCAGATCAGTGACCGGCTGTCCGGTCTGTGCGTCGGTGATGTGATACTTCAGAATGGCTGACTTGCCTGCCACCGGCGTTTCAGGATCAAATTTCAGTTCAAATCTTAATCCATCAAGTGTTTTGATCAGTTGTTTGTCGGGGACGAGATGAGGCCGCGAGGCGATCACATCTCCGGTAAACCCGGCAGTAATCAGGCTCTGATGAATCACCTGCGGCAGGCCGCCTGACGGAAAGAAGTCACAGTAAATCTGATACAGTCCGGCCTGCGGCAGCAGCGTTTCAATCGCAAAGCTGCCATCCGGCTGCTGCTCCGGGTGAATGTGATCGAAGTGATTGAGATCAGTGCTGACAACGAAGAGGTGAAAAGGCATTTCGTGCATGATGTTGAACTTCTTCACCTGCTCGCCTGTTTTCGGATTAAAGACTGAAAAGCGCAGTGTGGTTTTGCGGCCCGGCCTGACGGGCTTCGGGGTGGTTTCCATCCTGACCTGAAATTCATCAGTGACGGGCGCGGCCATGCGTTTGAGCGCCATATTGCATTTCGGGCATTTGCCCGGCTGCGTCGTCATCACATCGGCGTGCATCGGGCAGACATAAAATTCATCCTCCTGGCCCTGCGTCGAGGCGACCAGCGTGGTGCCGCATCTGGTACACTGGCCGGGAACTTTGGATGACACATCGCGGTGCAGCGGGCAGATGTAAATCACCTGCTGCTGCGCCTGAGCGCGGGAAGCGGTCGCTGACTCAGGCTCCTGTGCCCGCAGCGCAGGCATCAGACACACAGCCGTCAGCATCATCAGCAGAACAAGGCGTCGGGAGCTTTTATTCATAGTGTTATTCGCCGCTGTCGTTGATTATTGCCGTTAGTGGCAGAAGCAGTACGGACATTATCCATCATTCGCTGTCCACCTTCACCATCAGATCAGAGTTATTTTCTCTGACTACAGATCAAAGGATAACAGAACAAAACTTATGACCTCAAATAAGTGGTTCCGTCGTTACGCCCCTGCGTTGCTGCTGCTGCTGACTGCCGGACTGATGCTGCCCGGCGTGGCTCAGAGTCGCCGCTTTGTTGCCAGCCCGCCAAACGGGAACGGCAGTAACTGGCCGGTCTTTGGCCGCGATGTTTACGGTTCGCATTACAACCCGGACGAAAAGATTCTGACGCCCGCCAGTGTGGCGAACCTCAAAGTCAAATGGGTCTTTGAGGCGCTCGATGATATTTCCAGTCAGATTGTGATCGTCAACAACGTCGTCTATTTCGGTTCGTGGGACGGCAAGGAATACGCCGTTGATGCAAAGACCGGAAAGAAAATCTGGGAATATGACTGCGGCCAGTCCTCGCGCAGCGCGGCGGCTTATGAAAACGGCACGCTCTATTTCGGTGACATTGCCGGATTCCTGCACGCGGTTGACGCAAAGACCGGCGCGGCGAAATGGAAGAAGCGCGTTGATTCGCATCCCAACACTGTCGCGACGAGTTCACCGATTATTTACAACGGGCGCATTTACATCGGCGTCGCCTCGCACGAAGAGGGCGCGATGCTGCGCAACCGCAATTACGAATGCTGCACCTTTCGCGGCAGCGTCGTCGCCTTTGACGGCGCTACGGGCAATGAAATCTGGCGCTGGTATGTGATTCCCGAACCCGCCAGAGAACTCGGCCTGGACAAGGCCGGAAAGAAGAAAGTCAGAGGCCCGTCAGGCGGTGCGGTCTGGTCAACCGTCAGTCTTGATCCGGCAGCGAAGCGCGTTTACGTCACCACCGGCAATCAGTACACCGGCCCGGTGGCGAAAAACGCCAACGCCATCGTCGCGCTTGATCTGAACACCGGCAAAGAGGTCTGGTCATATCAGGCGATTCCGCGCGACATCTGGAATTTCGACTGCCGCAACACGCCCGACTGTGATGACCTCGACGTTGATTTCGGCACTGCGCCGATCTTTTTCAAGGGGCCGGGCGGCAAACGCCTGCTTGGCGCGGGGCAGAAAAGCGGCTGGTTTTATGCCGTTGATCCGGCATCGGGCAAACTGGCCTGGAAAACAGAGGTCGGGCCGGGCGGCAAACTCGGCGGCATTGAGTTCGGCATTGCGAGCGATGGCGAACGCGCCTATGCTGCCATTTCCAACGTGCCGAAACAGGGATCAGTCAGCGCGCTTGATGGCGCGACGGGAAAGATTCTGTGGCAGACGCCGAGTCCGGACGGCAAAGCCAACTTCGGCCCGATCACCGTCACCGGCAGGGGCAATGATCGTCTGGTCTGGGCCGGATCAGCGGGCGGCTTTATGCGCGCTTATGACGGGCGCACCGGAAAGATTCTCTGGGAATACGACACGGGCGGCGCAGTCGGCGGCGGGCCTGCCGTTGTTGATGGCACGGTCTATGTCGGTTCCGGTTACAAGTTCCTGCGAGTCGGTAAAGGCAACAACAAACTCTATGCGTTTGGTCTGTAGCGGAAGCTGCCAGTCGGCGCAGTCGTTCGAGAACCAGGTTCAATCCATCACTGCATTTCAGACAACCTCCGCAACCTGTCAGGTTACGGTCTACCATCTTTGCACAAGGAGCCAGATTTATGTGGATTCGCAAATTTCAGCGTGACAGAAAAAAGGGTGTTGATTCACCGATGCCTACTCAGGCAGTTTCCAACGAAGAGTTCATTCCGCGTCCGCAATCAGAGCCGCAGAAAATGGTTGAGCATCTGATCAATGAAATGGCGGAGGTCAGAGCAAAGAAACTCGGAATGGATCGTCGTTCATTCATGACCAGTTCAATGGGCCTGGCCACGTGCTTCCTGGCCTCGAACAAGGTCTTCGGCAAGGTCTGGGAAGTGGATGAAATCGAAAGCTGGGAACCCGCGCCGATTGGGGAGAAGTTCCCGAAAGGCGAATACTTCATCATTGACGTGCAGGCGCACTTCACCAACGGGCTGCCGATTCAGGGCTTCCGCACGATGGAGTTCGTCAAGAACATGGGCTTTCAGTTGAAGGACGATTCCGAATCCTACAGCTTCCGCAATTTCGTCAAGGAGATGTTCTTTGACAGCGAAACCTCAATGGTCGTCATCTCCGGCGTGCCTGGCAAGGAAAACCTGCGCGACAAGGATGGCAACGTGCTCGAAGGCGCAGCCCGCACGCCCGGCGCTGCCGGCAAGGTGCTGCCGAGCTGGGTGATGGCCAAAGCGCGCAAGGAGATCAACGACCTGGCCGGTTCACAGCGCGCCCTCAACCAGGGCAACCTCGCGCCGAATCATTACTGGGACAAGGTCAACAACCGGATTGACAAGGCCGCCTGCCTGGAACAGATGGAACGTGAGATCAAACAGTACGGCATCAGTTCCTGGAAGTGGTACTGCCACACCGATCCGGGGCAGTCGGGCAACGGCTTTCAGCTTGATGATGACAACGCGCAGTGGTTCATCGAAGAGTCGCGCAAACGCGGCGTCAGGCTGATCAGCACGCACAAGGGCTATTCCTATCAGTCGCGCACGCTCGGTCATCTGGCCAATCCGAAGGATGTCGAGAAAGCCGCGCTGCGCAATCCCGACTTCAACTTCGTCGTCTATCACTCGGCCATCAAGCACGGCTCGAACGAACCGAACTGGAAGGAATCGAACCAGTACGATCCGACGACCGGCGACTTCCTGTGGCATTCAGTGCTGATGGACATCAGGAAGCGCAATCCGAAGATGAACAACGTCTACTGCGAAATCGGCAGCTTCTTCAACATCCTCGCCGTCACTGATCCGGTCATGGCGATGCACGGCATGGGCAAGAACATCAAATATTACGGCGCAGATCACGTTGTCTGGGGCACCGATTGCCTGTGGTGGGGTTCGCCGCAGTGGGCGATTGACGCCTTCAAACGCTTCCAGATCAGCGACGAGATGTGCGAGAAGTTCGGCTACAAGAAGATCACGAAGGAAGACAAGGCGAAGATCTTCGGGCTGAACGCGGCCAGACTTTACAAGGTGGACGTGAAGGCCAAACGCAACGCGCTGCCTGCGGATGCCCTGGAAAGAATCAAGATGGCCTATCTGGATCGCGGTGGTGAACGTTCCAATGCCGCTTACGGCTGGGTGCGTGCTGACGACTGATGGATGAAAGAATAACAGACCACAGATGACACGAATGCGGCGGACTGAAGCGGATCGGAGCTGTCTCAGGTTCTGATCTGTTTTGATCCGCCGCCTCTGCGTTTTGTTCACCCGGAGGTGCAACCCAATGAGAAGAGTGCTGCTCCTGTTGCTGCTTTGTCTTCTGACTCAGAGTGCTGCGGCACAGGCAAAATATGATCTGCTGCTTAAGGGCGGTCACGTTCTTGATCCGAAAAACAACCTCAGCGAGCGCCGCGATGTGGCGATCAGGGGAGGCGTGATTGCGGCGGTTGAGAAACATATTGATCCGGCCACTGCCGCCAGAGTCGTTGATGTGACCGGCCTCTATGTCACGCCCGGACTCGTTGATATTCACGTTCACGTTTACGCCGGGACGGGTATGAAAGCCCTGACCGGCGATCAGAGCATTTATCCTGATGGCTTCAGCTTTCGCGCCTGCACGACCACGATGGCCGATGCGGGGACTTCGGGCGCGGCGAATTTCGAGGACTTCAAACAGCGGGTGATTGATCGCGCCAGGACGCACGTCTTTGCCTTCATCAATATTGTCGGTCACGGGATGGGCGGCGGCGCAGTCGAACAGAACACCGATGACATGAACCCGCAGAGCGCCGCTGAAATGGCGAAGAAATATCCTGACCTGATCGTCGGCTTCAAGACCGCGCACTATGCCGCGCCTGACTGGACGGCGGTTGATCGCCTGCTTGAAGCCGGGCGGCTGACCGGTCTGCCGGTGATGATTGATTTCGGCATCATCAAACCCGAACGCCCGCACGAAGAGTTGTTTCTGAAAAAGCTGCGGCCCGGCGACATTTACACGCATATGTACCGGCCCTTCGATCCGGTGCTGGATGAAAACGGCAAAGTGCGGGCTTATCAGTTCGAGGCAAAAAAACGCGGCGTGATCTTTGATGTCGGGCACGGCGGCGGCAGCCTGGTCTTTCGTTACGCTGTGCCTGCGATGAAGCAGGGCTTTGTGCCCGATTCGATTTCAACCGACCTGCACACGGGCAGCATGAACGCGGGCATGAAAGACCTCGTCAATGTGATGTCGAAGTTCCTGAACCTGGGCATGCCGCTCAATGAAGTGATTCTGAAATCAACCTGGAACCCGGCCAGAGAAATTCACCGCGAAAAGTATGGCCACCTGAGCGTCGGCGCTCCTGCCGATGTGGCCGTGCTGAAACTCGAACGCGGCAGCTTCGGCTTTGTGGATACTGACAAGACGATGATGAAAGGCACACAGCGGCTGACCTGCGAAATGACTGTGCTTGGCGGCAGCGTGATGTACGACCTCAACGGCAGAAGCAGCGACCCCTGGCAGAAAGCTCCAAAGAAACCGTAAAAGGCAGACCCTGTAAATCCTGAGCAGATTTCCTGGAAATAACCCGTGTCACCCCCGTAGTAACGAATTCATTCGTTCTGTTTCTGAAGTCACGATGTTTTCAGAACGAATGAATTCGTTACTACGGGGATGGCACGGGTTTCATCAGGGCCGCCGGTTTTATCCGAGTGTCACATTCGCCAGTCGTTTCTACAGAGATTTATTCCACGCTCTGCACTCCGCATTTGAAGCATTCGTGGCTGCGTTTATTTCCCAAGTTTCAATCGTCCGAAAGCCTCAGGGACGTGATAGCTGTTGCTGTTTGTTGGCTGCCAGGCAATGCCTCTGCGATCAGGCGGCGGCCCCTGCAGGCGATAGAAATTGATGCGCATCAGATTACCCGTCTGCGGCGCGCGGCGATCAATCTTGTCCATCGGGATTTTCATTGCGCCGTACCACACCTTCTTTTCACGGTCGAGCCGCGCTGTTACTTCATAGCCTGAATTCCACTGCCAGTCGTGAACCGCCGGTTGAGGCTTGCGGTCAATGTCCAGATCCACCCATTCGCCCTGTGGTGAAACCTGAAACTCGGTGTAATGTTTGATGTCATTGAAATCAGTGCCGATGAACACTTCGGCTACATCCCAGTCCCAGAGCTTGTTGGTTTCGGTCGTCGTTGAAGGCTCAGGTTTCAGGTTCAGCTCTTCATAAGGACAGACGAACAGGAAGTAGATGAATTTGTCAGTCCAGCGCGAACGAATTTCGGTGCGATGACTGGGCACAAGCTGACCGTGACTGTTGCGTTCGGCAATGATGCCTTTGACGCCGCGCCACTCCGGGGCGTTCGGATCGGCAGTGAGCGCGAAATCAGCTTTGGCGCGTCGGCTGACAATCAGTCCTGAACCATCGGCCTGAACAACGATGGGCGAGAGCGCATAAAGCAGGACAGATACAGACAGCGCCAGCAGACAAAGCCTGCGCTGACGGGGTGAGCAGGTCGCTTTCATTTTTTGTATCTCCGTTGAATGATGATCTGAATCGTACTTCAACTGAAAGTCTGGCAGATGTTGCGCGATTTGCCAGAATCGCGCAACAAGTGCTGATCCGGTGAACGGTTGAGCATCATGGCGTAAAGCGTGAACAGCCGCAATCTATGAAATTTCTTCTGATCAGGATAATCGTGGCGCTGCTGTTCACGGCTGTTACTGTGCGCGGGCAGCGGCTGGTCAGATATGAAGACAGCCGCATCTCGATGGCCTGCGCTTATTCCATCGTCGTTTATGGTGACGAATCGCAGCCGCTGTCGCGCATTGTCAGTGACGCCTTTGATGAAGTTGACCGCATTGACCGTTTGATGAGCCATTACAAGCCGGACAGCCCGCTCTCGCGCCTCAATCGTGAAGCGGCGCTGAGGCCGGTGAAAGCTGAGCGCGAGCTGTTCGATTTCATCGCTGAGTGCCTGCGTTACAGCCGCGCGTCTGACGGCGCGTTTGACATCACGGTTGGCCCGCTGATGAAGGCATGGGGTTTCTTTCGCGGCGAAGGGCATCTGCCGACGGATGATGAACTCGCCGCTGCGCGAAGCCGCACCGGATTTCACCATCTGATTCTCAATGCGAAAGAACAGACCATTCAGTTCGACCGGCCCGGAGTCGAACTCGACCTCGGCGGCATTGCGAAAGGTTACGCGGTTGATCGCGCCATCAGCGCGCTGAAACAGCGGGGCATCAAATGCGCCCTGGTCAGCGCCGGAGGCAGCACGATTTACGGACTCGGTTCACCGCCTGAAAGCGACGGCTGGCAGATTGAAATTCAGCATCCGCTGGATGCGCGAAAGACTGCAATGACTGTGCATCTGAAAGATCAGGCGCTGTCGGTGTCGGGCAGTTCAGAGAAATTTTTTGAGGTGAACGGCGCGCGTTACTCACACATTATGAACCCGCGCACCGGGCGGCCTGTCGAGGGCGTGCTGAGTGTGGCTGTGCTGACAAGCAGCGGCACTGCCGGTGATGCGCTCGACAATGTTTTTTTTGTGGCAGGCGTGAAGCGGAGTCGCACACTGCTGAACCGCTTTCCCGGCACTGAAGTTTTTTTCTTTCTGCCTGAAGCTGGCAAAGGATGGAAACTGGCGCATTTGAAACAGAAAGAGAGATGACGGAACAAACGGAAATAACGGAAGAAACGGAAAGCTTTGCGCTCTGTTCAGTGCTTCTTCCGTCTGTTCCGTTATTTCCGTTTGTTCCGTCATCTCTCTTTCTGCTTCAATCACTTTGTCATCAGATCAACCACTGCATAAATTCCCATTCGCGGAATCGAAAACTCTGTCGCGCCGTCAGCCATCAGATAATCGGTCAGTATTGCCTGTTCGACGCCGAACACCCTTGCCGTGCCTTTGCCGTATGCGCCGCGCAATTTCACGCGCAGGCCTTCGATCTCGCGCCCGCTGTAATTGAGCAGGTGCAGCCGTGCGCGCGTTCCATTGCTCGTCAGCCGACAGATCACGGTTTCGCTGCCGTAAATGCGCAGCGATCTTTTATCGTCACCAAGCTGACGCCGCACCTTCAGGGCAAATGCATTCGGGTCGGCAGCATCCTCGCGCGGGTATTCCTTGGTGCCGAGTCTGATGCTGAGGCCGGATTGCGATGAGGTTTCAGCGACGACGCGAAAAAGCAGATTGCGCCTTGAGAGCAGGTTGAGAACTTCGCCGGTGAGCGATGAGCCGTCATCAACAACGGCAAAATCAGCCAATGTCGGCAGATTCATTTCGGGAATTTCACGCAGAAAGGCGAGCATCCTGCCAAACTCAGCAACATCAGCCGGATCAATTTTCAGCACGGCGTCGGCGTTATAAGCAAAAGCTTCAGCCGCTGCGAGCGCGGCGCGGCTTGACGGCAGATCGTAATAAAAATGGCCTGCGCTGTGGCGCTCGATCAGCCATCCGTTCGCATCAATCCAGGGCGAGCGCGTTGGCGAGGCCACGCCTGAACGTGATGCAATGCGCGGCGCGAGCAGCCGCGTGCGTGCTTCAAGTTCAGCCTGGCTCATCGGCGTGGCTTTGAATCCGGCTGTGTTCCATTCAGCCGCCTGTTCGGAGGGCACGCAGATTTGTTCGATTCCGGCCTGCCCGAGCGCCGGAGCGCGATCAATTCCATGCGGCCAGTACAGCAGCGGCAGCGTGGCGAGCAGGAGCAGCAGCTTCATACTTCAAGCTCCTTCACACGGATTTTTTTGAGGTCGCTGATGCCCAGGCCGAGTTTTGCCGCGTAATCAACGTGGCCGGGTTCGCGGATGATGATGTTGACGTTCGGATCATTGTCACGCGCGCGGCCATCATCCACTTTCAGATATTTCGGGTCACGATCACGGATTGAGATTGCGCCGTGCGCCTTGCGTTCGTTGTCCACAATGTCGAGCAGCAGCCGGTCAATTGCTACCGGGTCAGTGCCGAACAGCATCTGCTTCGGATAAAAAACATAACGCTTTGTCGGGGCAAACGGCCCGCCGTGCCAGACGCCGCGCAGCCCGTCCATAATCTGCAGCACGGTGCGCGACCGCAGCGGTTCGACCGCCGCCAGCGTGCCAACGTAAGTCAGCGTATGCGAACGCCCCTTGTAATGCGTGCGCGCCACGTTCGAGAAGCTGCCGTAAGCGATGTTTTTGAGACAACCCGTTGCGCCCGTTGCGCCGTGATCCTTGATGTTCGGAATGTTGATGATCTTCGTGACCGTCTGCGACACCAGCTTCATCAGATTCGAACGCGTGTCCTCTTCGCCAAAGAAATCGGCTTCGACATAAGTGGCCGGGTCGTAACTTTGCCGGTCAGCATTGCGATTGGCCTTTTCAGCCGCAACGATCTGCACGCCTTCCGGCACGTGCGGCGCATAGTTGACCTCGTCAAGCTGGTTCTGAAAGCGTTCGTAGATATAAATCTGCTGCGGTTTGAGGCCGATGTTCATCAGATTGCGAATCGTTTCAGCGACGACTTCGTGCGACGACACAACCCAGGGATGCCCGCCGCAGTTGACCTTGATGGCCACGACATCAGCAGGCGCAAAGAACTGCCGCCAGGCCTGAACGGCTTTCGTTTTGCCGGTCAGCGCGCACATTCCGCGCTCCATCATTTCGCGCACCACGTCGGCATTGATCCTGTCGCCCGATTCATCCAGGCACCTGGCCGATCTGACTGAAATCACCCTGCCGGGATAAGGGCCGGGCATTCCAGGCATGGCGGCAGGCTTGTAGCTGCTGACGACGCGATATTGCGGCGCATCTTCAGCGCGGGTAGTGGCAGCCAGCGGTGTGGCTGCGAGAAGCTGGACAAATTTTCTGCGATGCATGTAACTTTCTCCCGGTTCCTGTAATCAGGGCATTTATCCGCGAGGCTGCGTGACAGAACAAAGAAAGCAGGGTGCTCTTCGTGCTGCTTCGCGTGGCTTCGTGGAGAGATCATCCGGCTGAAAGCTCTGCTTCAGATGTAAGCGATCACATCAATCTCAACCAGCGAATCGCCGGGAATCCACGCGGCGGCAATCGTCGTGCGCACGGGCGGCTCATCGCCAAAGCGTCCGCGAAAGACTTCGTTCATCGCCTGGTAATCTTTGCCATCGGCCAGGTAGACGTTGCACTTCAGCACCTTGTCCATTGATGATCCGGCGTTTTTGAGTTCCTTCTCGATCTCATCCAGCACGTGCTTTGTGTGTTCTTTGATGTCGCCCTTGAAGTGAGCGCCCTTGCCGGCGATGAAAAGCAGGTTGCCGTATGAGACTGCGCCGGAAAAGAGCGGCGGCTGATCACCGGGTTTGCGGGCGGGCTTCCTGCCGCCGGGGTAGTGAACCTTCTTTTGCGTTTTGTCCTGCGCGGCGACTGAGGCCGGGACGGCGGCAGTGACGGCGGCAGCTTTCAGAATTTTTCGACGTTGCGGGTTCATCGGGGTTCCTTTCTATTCTTTGACTGCGACGAGTGAAATGCGAACAAGCGGAGCGCGGCCCTGCACCGGGAATGGCTGCACGGTGGTGCGCGTCGGCGGCGAGCCGGGGAAGAATGAAGCATAGGTTTCATTCATTGCCCTGAACTCACGGATGTCGTCCAGATAAACGTTGGTGGCCGTGACCTGTGACAGCGTCGCGCCGTGTTTTTCCAGTCCGGCATAAAGCTGCTGCATCACGGCTCTGACCTGATCGGCTACGGTCTTTGCTCCGTCCTCAGCGCCCGTTTGCACGGTGCAGAAGATCGTTTTGCCATCAACGCGGCAGAATGCAGACGCATCTTTGGTGGCAGGCTTTTTCTTAACCGCGATGGCTGAAATCGCAGCCTGCATCTGATCGGGCAGTTCGTGCATCGGGATCATCGCTGAAGCCGAAGTGCCGTAATCATTGCGAAAGACGACCCGCTCAGGGCTGAGTTTTGCTTCCTTCAGCGCCTGCTTCAAAGCGGCTTCGGCTTCGGCGTGCGTTTTGCCGTAAACGCCGGACAGATAGATGCGGCTGCCCGTCGCCACAGCGGAACTGGCGTGTCCGAGCGGTTTCAGATTTTTGAGCGTCACGACCTTTTTCATCTTCAGATCGCGCACGGCAACGGCGGTCATTTCAACCGGAGTATCGGTCGGCATCTTCGCCGTGCCGATGACGACGCGCGCAGGCGGAGCCGAGGGAAAGTAGGTCGCATAGATGCGATCAACTTCGGGCAGGTCGCTGACGCGTTCCAGATAAAGCTGCATGTGAACGATGTGCTGCATCGTCAGCCCGGCGGCTTCGACAATGGCTTTGACGTTTTCGAGGCACTGCCGGGTCTGCGCCGTCAGACCTTCAGGGACGTTGCCGGTTGCATCGCGCACGCCCTGACCGGACAGATACAGATAATCGCCCGCGAGCACGCCGGGGCTGTACGGGCCGACAGGCTTCGCGCCATTGACCGGCACGATGATTTTGCGCTGAGGTGAAGCAGTTATGTTCATAGTCAGAATCAGACTCGCAATCAGCAGGGAGTGGATCATAGCGGCAGTGATTATACGGAACCGCTGCCAGTCGGCAACAGCCTGCGGGACTGAAACCTTGACAAGCCGAAGAAGCACAGCGTAAGGTCTGGCCAGTTTCATTCACTGGTTGCAGGCAGTAACGCGGGCAGCATTTTTTCACGTCATTTTTCATCATCAATCAGCATATGTCGCAGGCTCCTTCTTGTGAAGCGTTGCATTCCGCGCCGTCTGGTCAGCGTGATCTGCTGGCCGAACTCGGCGTGCATTCGTTCATCAATGCTGCCGGGACTTACACGGTGCTGACGGCTTCGCTGATGCACCCTGAAGTCATCGCCGCAATGAATCAGGCGGCGACGCGCTTTGTCAGGCTCAATGAATTGCAGGATGCGGCGGGCCGTCGCATTGCTGAACTCATCGGCTGCGAAGCGGCAATGGTCACGTCAGGCGCGGCAGCGGCGCTGACCATCGGCACGGCGGCGTGCATCACGGGCAGCGAGATTGAAGCCATCAGGCAACTGCCCGATCTGACGGGACTCAGAAGCGAAGTCATTATTCAGAAATCGCACCGGTATATGTATGACCACGCGATTCGCAACTGCGGCGTGCGCTTTATCGAAATCGAAACCGCCGCAGAGCTTGAACGAGCGATCAGTGAACGCACGGCGATGATGCTGTTTTTCAATGACAACGAACCGAAAGGGCAGATCAAAGCCGCCGAGTTTGCCGCGCTTGGCAGGAAGCACGGCATCCCGACTTTCAATGATGCCGCCGCCGATGTGCCGCCGACTGAACATCTGTCGAAATATACGAAGATGGGTTTCGACCTCGTCACTTTCTCAGGCGGCAAGGGAATGCGCGGGCCGCAGAATGCCGGGCTGCTGCTTGGTCGCCGGGATCTGATTGAAGCCGCAAAACTGAACTGCTCGCCCAACAGCGACAGCATCGGGCGCGGCTTCAAGGCGAGTAAGGAAGTCATCGTCGGCCTGCTCGCGGCAGTCGAGCTTTATCTGAAACGTGACGTGGCGGCTGAAGAGAATGAATGGAATCGTCGTGTGCGCCTGCTCGCCGACAGCATGGCTGACATTGCAAACCTCAAAGCTGAAATCTTCACGCCGCCGATTGCCAATCACGTTCCGCATCTGATGCTCACCTGGCATCGTGACCGGCTCGGATTTTCAGCCGAAGAGGCGCGGCAGCGGCTGCGTGATGGTGAGCCTTCGATTGAAGCAGTTCCGGCTTATTCCTTCGAGCCGTCAGGGCCGGGCGAAGAACTGCGGTTCGGCGTCTGGATGATGCAGCCCGGCGAAGCTGAAATCGTCGCTCGTCGCCTGCGTGAAGTGTTCCGGGCAGAGTGACCATCAACAATCATTTCATCGCAAAGAGACAAAGAGCGCGAAGAAAACTGTAGTTGTTTTTCTCCTCTTCCTCTGCGTCTCTGCGCCTCTGCGTGAGATAAAGTTTTACGCCGCAGGCGCAGAGACGCAGAGAAGAAGGAACTGAGTTCAGAGGTTCTGAGTTCTTTGTGATGGCTCACAACGGCAGGTGTCAAATGTCAACTCGTCGCAATTTTCTGCAACTGGTTTCAAGTCTTCCGGTCATCGGTTCGCTGCCTGCCTTGTCGTTTGCGCGAACGGGCGGGCGCGATTTTTTCAGGGAACTCGGCGTGCGCCCGTTCATCAATGCTGCCGGGACTTACACGGTGCTGACGGCATCGCTGATGCACCCTGACGTGGTTGAAGCGATCAATTACGCTTCAAAACAGTTCGTGCCGCTCAACGACCTGCACGACGCGGTGGGCAAACGCCTTGCTGAACTCATCGGCTGCGAAGCGGTGATGGTCACGTCAGGCGCGGCAGCGGCGCTGACTGTCGGCACGGCAGCGTGCATTACCGGCAAAAATCCTGATTTCATCAAACGCATTCCCGATCTGACCGGAATGAAAAGCGAAGTGATCGTGCAGAAGTCGCATCGGTACGGCTACGATCACGCGGTCAGAAACTGCGGCGTGAAGATGATCGAAGTCGAAACCGCCGCAGACCTCGAACGCGCCGTCAGTGAAAAGACCGCGATGATGCTCTTCTTCAACGACGCCGACCCGAAAGGCAAAATCAAAATCGATGAGTTCGTCGCGCTCGGAAAGAAGCACGGCATCCCGACTTTCAACGATGCCGCCGCCGATGTGCCGCCGACTGAACATCTGTCGAAATATACGAAGATGGGTTTTGATCTCGTGACTTTTTCAGGCGGCAAGGGACTGCGCGGCCCGCAAAGCGCGGGATTATTACTTGGTCGCAGGGATCTGATCGAAGCGGCGCGGCTGAACTGCTCGCCCAACAGCGACAGCATCGGGCGCGGCATGAAGGTCAACAAGGAAGAGATGGTCGGAATGATGGTTGCGGTTGAGGTCTATCTGAAACGCGATGCCGCCGCCGAATGGAAGGAATGGGAGCGCCGCGCAAAAGTCATCACGGCGAGCGTCGCCGGACTGAAGCCGGTCACCACCGAAGTTTACGTGCTGCCGATTGCCAATCACGTCCCGCACATCAGAATCAGATGGGACAAGGCCGCGCTCAGCCTGACGGCAGATGAAATCCGCAAACGACTGCGCGAAGGCCGACCCTCAATCGAAATCGTGCCCGGCTCATCGCCCGCCGCTGCCGCCACGCAGGAAATTTCAGTCGGCGTGTGGCAGATGCAGCCGGGCGAAGCTGAAATCGTTGCCCGCCGTCTGCGCGAGGTCTTTCAGACGACATAACACACAGACCATTCAACAGAGAATACAGTGCAGATGAAAACAACAGGCAGGTGATCAGCTTTGTTGTTTATCTCTGCACCTTGTTCTCGCTTTCCTGTCAGGAGCCTTTATGAAACGCAGAATCTTCAATGCACTCAGTCTGGCGGTGCTGATGTGGCTGGCACTGACGGCGCAGGCGCAGCAGGTTGCGCCCGAATTTGAAAAGATGACGGTGATGATTCCGATGCGCGACGGAGTAAAACTAAACACCAACATCTTTGCGCCGAAGAATGCGAGCGGGAAACTGCCGATCATTCTCGAACGCACGCCTTATCAGGCGTCTGAAAGCACGGGCTGGGCGCAGGGGAAATTCAAAGCGCTTGTCGCTGATGGTTACATCTTTGTCTTTCAGGACATTCGGGGCCGCTACAAATCTGAAGGGCAGTTTGTCATGCAGCGCGCGCCGGTTTCACTGCTCAGTGACAGCCGCGACCCAAAAATTGTTGATGAAGTCACCGATGCTTACGACACGATTGACTGGCTTGTCAAAAATGTGCCGAACAACAACGGGCGCGTCGGCATCATCGGCATTTCTTATCCGGGGTGGACAGCGGCGATGGCGACGCTCAGTCCGCATCCGGCGCTGCGGGCCGCTTCGCCGCAGGCTTCACCGGCTGACATGTTTCTCGGTGATGACTTTCATCACAACGGCGCGTTCCGGCTGAGTTACGGCTTTGAATACGCGACGATGATGGAGACAACGAAGGAAAGTTCGCGTTTCGATTTTGACCGTTACGACACTTTTGAATGGTATCTGCGACTGGGGCCGCTCTCGAACGTCAACGAAAAATACCTGCACGGCAAAATTCCTTCGTGGAACGATTTCGTCAATCATCCGAACTATGATCAGTTCTGGCAGCAGCAGGCGATGGCCGGGTATCTGAAAAATGTCAGAGTGCCGATGCTCAACGTGGCCGGGTGGTGGGATCAGGAGGATTTTTACGGGCCGGTGAAAATTTACGAAACGCTCGAACAGCACGACCGGCAGAAGATGAATTACCTGGTCGCAGGCCCCTGGAATCACGGCGGCTGGGCGCGCGCCGAAGGCAGCAGTCTTGGCCGCATCAAATTTGACAGCAACACCAGCCAGCATTACCGCGAACAGATTGAAGCTCCCTGGTTTGCATATTACCTGAAAGACAAAGGGCAGCCGGTCATCACCGAAGCGATTACCTTTCAGACCGGTTCGAACGAATGGAAGCGTTACGATCAGTGGCCGCCGCACGAGGCTGCGCCTGATCGCAATCTCTATTTTCACGCAAACGGCAAACTTTCATTCGACGCGCCGACCGCGACGGGCGAAGCCTTTGACAGCTACATTTCCGATCCGGCGAACCCCGTGCCTTATCGCCCGCGTCCGGTTGAGCCGACTTATTACCCGCGCGGTTCAGGCTGGGGTGCGTGGCTCGTTGAGGATCAGCGGTTTGCCAGTCAGCGGCCCGACGTGCTGAGCTGGGAAACAGACACGCTCACCGAAGACGTGACTGTGACCGGCAAAATCATCGCGCATCTGTTTGCGGCGACTTCAGGCAGCGACAGCGACTGGATCATCAAGCTGATTGATGTTTACCCCGAAGATTATCCGAAGGAGCCGAAGATGGGCGGTTATCAGTTGATGATTGCGAATGATGTTTTTCGCGGTCGCTTCAGAAAGAGCTTTGTGAAGCCTGAACCGATTGAGCCGAACAGGGTCAATGAATACGTGATTGACCTGCACATCGCGGATCACCGCTTTCTGAAAGGCCACAAAATTCTGGTGCAGGTTCAAAGCACATGGTTTCCGGTCATTGATCGCAACCCGCAGAAGTTCGTCGAGAATATTTTCAAAGCGAAAGCAGAGGATTACATCACAGCAACTCAGCGCGTGTTTCGATCAAAAGTTTTTCCGTCGCACATCACGCTGCCGGTAGTGAAGCAGCAGTGAGATTTTTCAGCCGCGAATGAACACGAATTTGCGCGAATCAGAGACTTCAGCCGCAGTCACGACCAGGAAAAACTGATGGTACAACTACGCCTCAGCCGCAAACGCGCAGTGACCAGGAATGTCAGCAGCGCGCCGGAGATGAATTACGATGCGCTGGTCGAAGCAATTGTGCAGGCGCACAATCACGCGCAGCGCCAGGCCGTGCAGGCCGTCAATCTGGCGCTGACACTGCGAAACTGGCTGACTGGTTATTACATCGTCGAATATGAACAGCAGGGTAGTGACCGGGCAAAGTACGGTGAGCAACTGCTCGAAAAACTGGCAAAAGATCTTAAGCTGCGTGCTGGCAGAGGATTTACCAGACGCTACCTGGAGATGTTTCGCCAGTTTTACCTGCGTTACCCAATTGCGAAATCAGTGATTTCGCAATTGGGCCTGCAACTTCCTTTCCCTTCGAGTGTGAAATTTGCCCCGCTGGACTGGCAGGACGATGATTACTATGCGGCGCTTTTTCGTGAGCTTCCGTGGACACATTTTATCGAACTGATCCGGCTTGACGATCCGCTCAGGCGTGCCTTTTACGAAATGGAAGCGCGGCGCAACCGCTGGTCGGTGCGTGAACTGAAGCGGCAGATTGGCAGCCTGCTTTTTGAGCGCGTCGGACTCAGCCGTGACAGAGATGGCGTGTTGCAACTGGCGCAGCAGGGAGAACTGACTACTTCGCCTGAAGAGATGATCCGTGATCCTTACGTCTTTGAGTTTCTCGGACTCCGGCGCGAGGAACTTTACACTGAATCACAACTGGAGCGCGCGCTGCTTGATCATTTGCAGGATTTCCTGCTGGAACCGGGCAAAGGTTTCTGTCTGATCGCACGGCAGCGGCGCGTGACCTTTGACAATGAGCATTATTACATTGACCTGCTGCTGTATAACCGGCGGCTGAAATGCCTGTTTGCCATTGATCTGATCAACGGTCATTTTCGTCACGAATACGCCGGAGCCATGAACTTCTATCTGAATTACCTGAAGGCGGAAGAGATGGAAGCAGGCGAGAATCCGCCGGTCGGGCTGATCCTGTGTACAGATAAAAATGAAACGCATGTGGAGTACGCGCTCGGCGGACTGAGTAATCGCGTTTTTGTTTCCAGTTACCTGCTGCATCTGCCGACCGAAGAAGAACTGGAAAAATTTCTTCGCCGCGCCCGCAGGCGACTGGAGAAGCAATGAGGAAGGGATGAAAAAGCTGATGAACAAACGTCGTGCTTTGATTGTGTGCAGTCTGGTTGCGCTGTTGCTTTTGATTGCGACTGCCGCGACGGTGCAGAAAAAAAAGCAGGAGACAGATCCGCTGATTGCCGGATTCAAAAAAACGTATCCGGCTTCGGTCGCTGACGCGGTTGAACTCGTGACCGGGCAGCGCGGGTTTATGGCGCACGATATGAAGCCGGTGATTATGGGGCCGCTGGTCGGTCGCGCGGTGACTTCGCTGGTCAGGCCTGCCGCGCCCGAACAGGCGACGCCGGCGCTTTCGACGAAGCATTCGGTTGAGATGATTGACAACGCAAAGCCCGGCGAAGTCGGCGTGATCGTCATGGAAGGCACGCTCGACATTGCCGCGATGGGCAATCTGATGGGCACGGCGGCGAAGGTGCGCGGAATGGCCGGGATGGTGATTGACGGCGCGGTGCGTGACGTGTGGGATTTGCGGCGGATGGGCCTGACGGTTTATGCGCGCTCGACAAGTCCGGCGACAGCGGTCGGACGTTACGCGACAGTGGCGCGCAACGTTCCGGTTGAATGTGCGGGCGTGACGGTGCGCCCCGGCGACATCATTGTGGCTGATGAGGACGGCGTCGTGGTCGTGCCGCAGGAACGCGCTGATGAGGTGCTGAAAAAGGCGCAGGAGATTGACGAACGCGAAAACAAAATGTATCCCTTCATCAGACAATATAAATCGCTGCAAAAGGCGATTGAGGTTTTCAATCGCATCTGAACACACAAGGAACAGGGAATGATGAAGAGCATTGTCTGGTTCAAGTACCTGTTGGTGGTGTCCATCGTTCTGATAATGACTGTGCTGAGCGCGACTACGCACGGGCAGCAGTCGGGCGCGCAGGAAGCGCCCGCGCCGAAACCGCTCGACCCGAAAGCGTGGGGCGGCAATCACGCCGGGCAGCCCGTGCCCGAATTCGTTCACGGTGACGAATGCCTGTTCTGTCATCGCAACACGATTGGCGCGCACTGGCAGAAGAATGCGCACGGCGTGGCGGTGCGGCAACCCGAAGATGCGCCGCAACTGCGCGAACTGCTCAAGGCGCCGGAACTGGCGTCGGTGGCTTCGGGCATTGAATATTTTATGGGCAGCCGTCATCGCGTGCGGTTTCTGAAAAAAGAGGGTTACGGCAAATTTGCCATGCTCAACACCCAGGCGGTGATTGATTCCGAAAGCAAAGTCAGGGAATGGCTCGACAAGGACAAACCGGCCTGGGACAAGGACAAATTTGCGAATCGCTGCGCCGGGTGTCACGCGACCGGCGTGGACGCAAAGGCAAAAACCTTTACGGGGTTCGGGCTGGATTGTTACACCTGTCACGGCGATGTGAATCTTGAGCACGGCAACGACACCACGCTGATCTGGCTTTCAAAAAAGCGGCGCAATGATGCGAAGGCAATCACTTCGATCTGCGCGCAGTGCCATTTGCGCGAAGGCAAATCGCGCTCGACCGGACTGCCTTATCCGAACAACTTCATTGCGGGCGACAATCTGTTTCAGGATTTCGAGGTTGACTGGTCAAAGGCCGATGACGAAAAGCTCAATCCGGGCGACCGCCACGTTTACCGCAACGCGCGCGATGTGGTGATGTACGGCAAAGACTATCCGACCTGCATCAATTGTCATCAGGTACACGCGCCTTCGCACGAACTGTCAATCGCCCGGCACAAACTGCCGCCGCGCTCGCCGGTCTGCTTTGACTGTCACAACAACGAACCTTCGATCAAAGGCGCGAAAAAATACACGGTCACGAGCGGGCTGTGTGAATACTGAAGGAGGCGGGATGGCTCAGATCAGTACGGTCAGAGGCCCGGTTGATTCAGCGCAGCTTGGCGCAACGCTGATGCACGAACACGTTTTTGTGCTTTCGACTGAAATCATGCTCAATTACCCCGAAGCGTGGGGCGATGAGGATCAGCGCATCAGCGATGCCGTCACGCGGCTCAATGAGCTTTATGAACGCGGCGTGCAGAGTCTGGTTGATCTGACGGTGATCGGACTGGGGCGCTACATTCCGCGCATTCAGCGCGTCGCGGCGCAGACTGCGGTCAACATCATCGTGGCGACAGGCGTGTATACCTACAACGACATTCCGTTTTACTTTCAGTATCAGGGGCCGGGCACGACGCTCGGCGGGCCTGAAATTATGACCGAAATGTTCGTGCGCGACATCGAGCAGGGCATTGCTGATACCGGCGTCAAAGCGGGCATTCTGAAATGCGCGACCGATGAACCGGGCGTGACGCCGGGCGTTGAGCGGGTGTTGCGCGCGGTGGCGCAGGCGCACCGGCAGACGGGCGTGCCGATTTCAACGCACACGCACGCGCACACGCGGCGCGGGCTGGAGCAGCAGCGCATCTTTCGTGAGGAAGGCGTTGATCTGTCGCGGGTCATCATCGGCCATTCAGGCGACACGACCGATCTTGATTACCTGGAAGAGTTGATGGCAAGCGGTTCTTACATCGGGATGGATCGGTTCGGAATTGACGTGCTGCTGCCGTTTGCCGACCGGGTGCAGACGGCGGCGCGGCTGTGCGAACGCGGCCACGCTGATCAGATGGTGCTCTCGCACGACGCTGCCTGTTTTAATGACTGGCTGCCCGAACGCGCGCTTCCGGCGGTGCTGCCGAACTGGCATTTCCTGCACATTCACAACGATGTGATTCCGGCGCTGAAGGAGGCAGGCGTGACCGACGCGCAGATCAGCGCCATGCTGATTGAAAATCCCCGTCGCATTTTCGAGCGGCAGGGAGCTTACTGAAATCCGGTTCGTCGTACCTTCACGGCAGCATCAGGTTAAGGTATTTCAGACCTGGCTGAGCTGCGGTCTGACGCGGTTGCGGTAAGCGATGCACTGTTCAAGGACCTGACGGTACTCGTCAATGTCAACGTCGCGTTCGCAGCAGAGAATCATCAGACAGCCGTCATCGCGGAAGTTGCCGTCCCAGGCGATGACCTGCTCGTCAGTCCATTCTGTCCGGTACTGCTGCATTTTGTCGTCTTCCATCCGGTCAAAATAGGCGCGCAGGTTGACGCCGGTTTCGTCCATTCGTTCCGGGGAAGGTTCCTGCTCGAAATTCCAGACTGGTTGTTCCATCGGTGTCTCCTTCGTTCGTTTTCCGTCAAAAAGGTTTGCCCAATTATTCTTTTGGGCTATAATCGCCGCACCTTCCAATGGTGCAGAAGCTGGTGACGTTCCTGTGGGATCATTCTTACAGCATTACGAGAAAACATACAAAGTCAAAGCTGGGACATAGCTGAGCTGGGAAATAACCGAGGGTGTTTCATTTTGCGGTCCAGACCGGGAGATGAGGTGCGGGGATAAAATATTATGTCCCTGCTGACTGAGCATTCCTGAATCTTACTCTGTGAATTCAGCGAGGCGATTACCCCCCTGGTTTCCATCTCTGTCTCTGTCGCTACCTGTACGACACACCGCACCCCTCAGGCTCCCGGATTCGGACAAGGAGAAAGTGATGCGAGTTCACCCAAAGACAGGTTCTCTATTTGCGCACGAGGCTTCGTGTGACGCAAATGACCTGTCCCTGGAAGGCCACGTTGTCGGACAGAACCGCACGGCTTCCGATCAACCCGGAGCAGGTGTTTCGAGCAGTGATGCGGGCCGGAACCGAAATTCCCGTGCGGCCTGGTCCGGGGTAACCTGGACGAGCAGAATTCTGGTCAGCCTCTGAAGCTGGAAGTAAAATACTGAACGATTGAAAATGCTGACTGACCTCATCATCCGGGCAGACTCACCCTGAGCCTGCTTTGCAACAATGACAACTGTTACGGCGACAGACCTGAACGATGGCGATTCGAGGACGGCATTTATTTTACCAGGCAGTCATTCGCACTGACCCGGCGCTGCATTCGCCGCAACGCGCGGGTAAGGTAATCTTCACAGCAAACCCATCAGCACCATCGGTTCATTAACTTAAGGAGGAAAAATTATGCAGGTTTCCCCCACAGACTCGTTCATTAAATCTTTGTCTGTGGCCCTGTCCAACCGGTCGGTAAGCCTTCAGGGGTCGCCCCGGACAAAGCAGGGGAACGAGTCTTTGAGCTTCACAGTTGTACATTACCTGGTCTGTCTCTGCCTGGTCGCTTTACTGACGGCGACGGGGTGGGCGCAGGCGCCGGTCGGAACGATTTCCGGCACGGTCAACGATGAATCGGGCGCCATTATTGCCAATGCCGCCATTACCATTCGCAACAAGGCTACCGGAGCCGAACGCAGGCTGACTTCGGGCGCTGACGGCGCTTTCTCAGCGGCGGCTTTGCCCGCCGGTGACTATGAAGTTGAAGCACAGGTGACAGGCTTCCGCACTCTTAAGCGCGATGTGACCGTTTCAACCGGAACCATTACCAACGTCGAAATGCAGATGAAAGTCGGCCAGACGACCGAAATCGTCACGGTCGAAGGCTCGGCCACGTCGCAGATCAACTATGAATCTCATTCGATTGACGGTGTGATTACCCGGCAGAAGATTCAGGAACTGCCGCTCAACGGACGCAGCTTCCTGCAACTCGCCTTTCTCGAACCGGGCGTGACAGCTTCGCCGGGCACGACCTCGCAGTACAACTCGCTGTTTTCAGTTTCGGTGCTGGGCGGTTCATCTGACAAGACCGCGATCACCGTTGACGGCGGCAACGTGCGCAATTCAATCGAAGGCAACACCGGCATGAACTTCTCGCAGGAAGTCGTGCAGGAATTTCAGCTTTCCTCCTCCAACTTTGATCTTTCGACCGGCATCACCAGCGTCGGTTCGGTCAACATCGTAACCCGCACCGGCACCAATCAGTTTCACGGTTCGGGTTATTTCTTTTTCCGCGATCACAACATGGCCGCTTACCCGGCCCTGAATCGCAATCCGGCCAACCCTGATCCGTTTTTCGCGCGCCGCAATCCGGGCGTCTGGGTCGGCGGGCCGATTATCAGAGACCGGCTGTTTTTCTTCACCAACTACGAGTACTCGAACCAGGCTTCAGTCGTCACCTACCAGCCCAATTACGCGCCCGCGAGCAGCCTGGCAGGTAACTTCGGCAGCCCTTACCGGGGCCATCTTTTCAGCACGCGCATTGACTGGAAGGCGACTGAGAAACACTCGGCGTTTCTGCGCTATTCGCACGATCAGAACAAGGGATTCGGGCCGAATGGCGGGGCCGTGCCGCAGTCAAACTGGTTGCAGAACCGGAACTTTTCAGATCAGGGCGTCCTCAACGTGACTTCGATTCTGAAGCCGACCCTGATCAACGATTTCCGTTTCAATTTCACCTACTGGCAGAATCGCAACCTCTTTGCCGATGATGCGACCTGCCCGAACTGCGTCGGACTCGGCTTCCCGCAGCTCAACATCAACGGCACCAACGTCACGGTGGGCAACACGTCAAACGCGACTCAGGGCCGTGACCTGCGGCGCTTCACCTTCCTCGACACCGTAAGCTGGCAGAAGGGATCACATCGCTTCCGCTTCGGCACCGAGTTCGAATACGCGCCTGGGACGGGTTTCTGGGGCTATTGCGACCCGGCCTGCACGGTCGGCTTCTCACCTGACTTCATCAAGTCAGTCGTTCCGGCGGCTTTTGTGGCCGCGCTCTTCCCGACACTGCCGACGACGATTCGCACCAATCAGGATCTGCTGAATCTGCCGTTCGCCGGTGGCGTAGTGGGTGTGGGCGATCCGGGACAGCCGCCGCCGTACAACATTGACAAGGCGAAGGTGAATGATCGTGTGCGGTTCTTCGGCCAGGACACGTGGAAGATCAAACCGAATTTCACGCTCAATTACGGTCTGGCGTGGAATTTTGAAAGCACGCTCGTTAACCGCGACCTGGACAAGCCGAAGTATCTGGCTCCGCTTTACGGCAGCGATCTGAGCGCGACGGAGAATAATTACAACAATTTTTCACCGTCACTCGGCATCGCCTGGAACGTGGACAAGAGCAACAAGACGGTGGTGCGCGCCGGTGCGGGCATTTACTGGGATACGGAACTGCTGTGGCGGCGACTCGAAGAACGCGGCTACATCGGCCCGCTCGGCAACGGGCGGCAGCAGGTTCCGCACACTGCCTTCACCAACATCTTCCCAGGCATCATCAATCTCAACACGCAGCAGCCTGTTCCGATTGGCGCTTCGCTGCCAGCCAGCGGCATTCTGACCAACCTGACGGTCGGCCAGTTCATGCAGATTTACAATGCGCAGATTGCAGCGGTGCGGCAGCGGCTGACCCCGGCCAATCCGACTGATCTCTCAATTCGCGGCATTCAGATCGGCAAGTCGGCGGCGAATCTCTATCCGCACGAATATCCGGTGCAGCGCAGCTATCACATGAACATCGGCGTGCAGCGCCAGCTCACCAGCGACATGGTGCTGACGGTTGATTTCGTGCGCCGCGTTTTCGTCAACACGCTGCTTGGCTCGCTCGATTACAATCGCTTCAACCGCTACATCAACGGCGTGCAGACGCCGGTTATTCCGCGCTGCACTTCGACGGCTCAGGCCAATGACCCGAACGCGCAGTGTTCGACGGGTTCGATCACTTTCTGGACTCCGGGAGGCCGGGGCGTTTACAACGGGCTGCTCGTCAAACTCGACAAGCGGTTCTCGAAACGTTACCTGTTCACGGCGTCCTATGCGCTGACCGGTCAGAGCGGCGTCAACGGGATTTCGAATCTGGATAACTGGTTCGAAACCTACGGCCCGCAGGGGTCGCGGCACATTCTGAATGTGTCGGCGCTCGCTGATCTGCCGTGGGGCTTCCAGATCGGCTTCATCTCGGCCTTTGCCACCAAAGGCCCGCTGATGCCGAGCATTGCAAACGTTGATCTCAACGGTGACGGCACGACGACCGAACCGATTCCGGGAGTTGATTACAACTGCTTCAACCGGGGGTGCAGCAAGGACGATCTGGCCAAGGCGGTGGCCGCCTGGAACCAGACCTATGCCGGCAAGAAGGACGCTCGCGGTCAGACGATTCCGACCCTGGCGTTGCCAGCCAGATATGATTTTGGCGACAACTTCAGTTCACAGGATATTCGTGTCACCAAGAGCTTCACCTGGAAAGAGCATTACAAGCTCTCGGTCTTTGGGGAAGTCTTCAATGTTTTCAACATCGCCAACCTTGGCGGTTACAGTTTCAACCTGAGCAACACTGCAACCTTCGGACAGCCGACCAACCGCGCCTCACAGGTGTTCGGTTCCGGCGGCCCGCGCGCGTTGCAGATCGGTGGCCGGTTCACTTTCTGAGCCGGATCATCGAATGGCCGTTTTTCGCCTGAGCGAGTGCGGGCAGTTGCGCGCGCCAGGCGAAAACGAAAAGGGGAAGGTGAGCGATGAGGCACTGCTTCACCGCTCACCTTCAGGTGTCAGTTGCAATTCAATCGCATCAGGAGCTGTCAGACAGAGATGTAAAGTACTTATTTTCCTTTTTACCTGCGGGAGACCGGGGTAATGAATATCCAGGCTGACAATTCATACTTCCTTCCTCAGACGCGCATTCCATCCGCTCTCAGCGCGCGTTACTGCCTTAGTCTGAACCCATATTCTGACTCGAGCACCATCCACAATCACAAAGGAGGAAGTCCTATGCGAGGACCTGCCAGACACTCGTTGATTTTCGGTTTACTGGTGAGTTTGCTCACCCTTTCAGCGTTGGCTCAGGTGCCGACCGGCACGATTCGCGGTGCGGTCACCGATCCGTCAAAGGCGGTTGTGCCAAATGCGACCGTGACCGTGCGCAACAAAGGCACCGGCGCCGAACGCAAGGTGACCACGAATTCTTCAGGGGAATATCAGATTCCCACGCTGCCGCCGGGCGATTATGAAGTGAAAGTGACCGCCGGAGGGTTCAAGACCGGGCAGAGCGACGTGACGCTCCAGGTCGGTGAAACCATCACGGCTGATTTCGATCTGCAGGTCGGACAGGCCTCTGAAACGGTGGTCGTGACGGCTGAGACTCCGGCCATCAACACGACTGATTACAAGATTGACGGCGTCGTCAATCGCAAGCAGATTGAAAGCCTGCCGCTCAACGGGCGCAACTTTCTGCAACTCGCGCTGCTTGAACCGGGCGTGGCGGTCGAATCGGTGGACAATCCGGGAACGAGTCCGAACAATTTCTTCCGCGTTTCAATTGCGGGAGCTTCTCAGGCGATGACGCGCATTTCGGTGGATGGCGCGACGATCAATGATCGGGTGACGGGCGGGACGGCGCAGAACTTTTCGCAGGAGACAGTGCAGGAGTTCCAGATTTCGACCTTCAACTTTGACCCTTCGACCAGCGTCACGGGCGTCGGTTCGGTCAACGTCGTGTCGCGCAGCGGGACGAACGATTATCACGGATCAGCTTTCTTTTACTTCCGCGACCACAATATTTCCGCGTATCCGAGCCTGAAGCGCGATCCGCGCCGGATCATTGATCCGAGCCGCGAGGATCCGTTCTTTGCGCGGCGTCAGGGCGGCGGTTCGATTGGCGGGCCGATCAAAAAGGACAAGCTGTTTTTCTTTTTCAATATCGAAAACAACAACCAGCGCGGCGTCGTGCCGGTGGCCAACAACAATGTGATCTTTTCACAGTTCGACTCGGCCCCGTCAAATCCGCTCAACGCGCGCCAGGCCAATATCAAATTCGATTACAAGTACAACGAAAAACACAGCGGCTTCCTCCGCTTCAGCAGCGACAACAACACCAACTACAACACGGCGAACGGCACCTTCCTGCCCTCGAACTGGGTTTCGACGAAAAATGTTTCGACCCAGGCCCTCGGCGGCATCACTTCGGTCTTTACGCCAAGAATCGTCAATGACTTCCGTTACTCTTACGGCTATTACAGCGGGCGGCTGAAAATTCCCACGTCGAGTGACTGTCCCGACCCGATAACCTGCATCGGGCTGGGCGGCGCACAGTACCGCACCACGATTGGCAGCTTCGTGATTGGCAACAATCTCAATACGCCGCAGAACCGCGAACTGCGGACTTATCAGATGACCGATACGCTGTCGTGGCAGAAAGGCAATCACCGCATTCGCATGGGCGGCGAGTGGGAGCATTTCTACGGGCGCGGAAGCTGGGAGTATGTCAAACCGGCGATCATCGTTTTGTACGATCCGCTGCACCTGGCTTCACTGATTCCGCTGGCGACCAACAGCAATCCTGCCGTCGCCAAAATCGGGCAGGATGCGCTGAAGGCTTACGCGGCGCTGCCGGACAGCCTGAAACTGAATGCGACCTTCAACGGCCCGCTCAAGCCCGGTCTGCTGCCGACGGTGGCTGATCTTCAGAAACTGCCGGTTTATCAGGTGCTGATTGGCACCGGTGACGGCGGGCAGCCGCAGAACTTCCGCCAGCCTCAGGCTTCGCGCAACAACCGCTATCGCCTGTTTGCCACCGATCAGTGGAAAGTCAGCGACAACCTCACCGTCAGTTATTCGCTGGCGTGGGCGTATGAAGATAACCTGCTCAATCACGATCTTGACCGACCGGCTTATCTGAGCCGGATTTTCAGTGATCTGAGCGGGCCAAAGAGAGACAAGAACAACTTCGATCCGAGCCTCGGTTTTGCCTGGAGCCTGCGGGGCGGCAAGACCGTGATTCGCGGTGGCGGCGGCATCTTCCACGACTCGAACCTGTTCTGGACGCGGCTGGTTGAGCGCGCCTACACCGGCCCGTCGGGCAATGGCCGTTACATCATTCCGGGTTCGTTCTTCGGGCTGGACAATCAGGCCGCGCCGAATCCGAACATTACCGGAGCCTCGGTTATTGCCGGACTGCCGACCTATCAGGCGCTGCTCAGCGGCTTTTTCGGTAACGGCACTGACCTCTCGGTGCGCGGCATCGAGCGCATCAAGACGACGGGTGACATCGGCTTTGGCGGCATCTTCAGCCCCGATACGCCGATTGCCTATTCGGGACAGACGACGATTGGCGTGCAGCACGAACTGGCGCGCAATCTGGTCGTGCAGGCTGACTTTGTGATGCGGCGCGCCGTTCACATCGGCGGCTTGTTCGACACGTTCAAATACGATGCGAACCGCTTCCAGCGGGCCGCTTCGCTCGGCGGGCCGCTGTATCCGGTCTGCACGGCGGCGCAGGTGCAGGATCCGAAGGCCATCTGCTCGAACGGAGCGATCAACGTTTCGATTGGCGGTGCGAACTTCCGCTACACCGGGATGCATGTGAAGGTGGACAAGCGATTCACCGACCGTTATCTGTTCACCGCTTCTTATGCGCTGTCGCGGTATACGGGCTTCAATGGCGTCGTCAACCCGGATAATTTTTTCCAGGCGAATGGTTACCAGGGGTCTGACCGCACGCATCGCTTCACTTTCAGCGGAGTGATGGAACTGCCGAAATACAGCGGCAGTAATGCCTTCCTGCGCGGCGCCTTCAATACGTGGCAGGTGTCGCTGATTTCGCAGATGGTCAGCAAACCGCCGCTGACGGCTTCGATCAGCAGCATTGACCCGACCGGCCAGGGCATCAACTTCTTTGCGCTGCCTGGAACGAATGTGAACAGCGTCGGGCGCGATGTCAGCGTCAGTGATCTGAAGAATCTGGTGGCTCAGTACAATCAGACGCTGGCTGGCAAAGTCACGCCGCGCAACCAGACCTATCCGACCATTACCCTGCCTGCGGACTTTGATAATGGCGACACGTTCATTTCGCAGGATGTGCGCCTGACGCGAGTCGTGCAGATCAGAGAGCGCGTCCAGCTCCAGTTGATCGGAGAAGTTTTCAATCTCTTCAACTTTGCAAACCACGCCGGTTACGGCGGTGATTTGCGTAACCCGACCACGTTCGGCCAGGCCAGCACTTACGCGACTGGCGTGTTCGGCACCGGCGGGCCGCGTGCCTTCCAGTTTGCCGCGCGGTTCCAGTTCTGAAACAGAGGACGAGCGTCAGGCCGCATTGATGACCTGCGCTCAATCACAAATTGAAAGCCGGGGGCGAAGTGCTGCCTCCGGCTTTCAATTTTCGGCAGCGATGAAGACAGGAAAGACGGGCCGTGAATGAACACGGATTTTCACGAATGAAAGACCGGACGCGGCACAGGTCACGGCCTTTTCATTTCATGTCAGTTCGTGCTGAGTCGCGGCTGGTTTTCAATTGAACGGCTGCCCGATTTCCAGCTCAGCCTGTCGCCATTATGCTTAAGCAAATCGGTTTCATCTCGTTTATCTGGTTACTCGTGCTGGTCTGTCCGGCGCTGGCGCAGCAGGGCACGATTCACGGCAAGGTGCGCGCGCCGTCCGGGGCGACGCTCAACGGCGTCATCGTCGAACTATGGCAAAGCGGCAGCAACCTCAGTCAGACCGTGACCAGCACCGAAGGCGATTTCTATTTCAACGGCCTCGTGCCAGCCGGTTATGAACTCGTCATCAGTCATCAGGGTTATCAGCGGGTTTCAGAGCGCGTCATCTTTCGCCTGCCCGGCAATATGAATCAGCGCGAAGTCGTTGAAGTTGAAATCAGGCTGACGCCGCTGGAGAAGGAGCAGGCAGGCGCAGCGCCCGGCACCAGCTTCGTGCAGGACGTGCCGCCCGCCGCCCGTGAAGCTTTTGAGAAAGGCATCAGCAGCCTCAGGGAAGGAAAGTCTGACGAAGGCGTTGCACAGTTACAGGAAGCGATCAGAATTTTTCCTGACTACTTCAACGCGCACTTTGCGCTCGGCGCTGAATACAATCGGCTCAATAAAACGGACGAGGCCATCAGGTCGCTGGAACAGGCGCGTCTCATCAATGACCGTGACGGGCGCGTGTGGCAGTTGTTTGGCCTGATTATGGCCCGGCGCGAAAAGTTCGCGGTGGCCGAATACGCGCTGCGCCAGGCCATTGAACGCGACCCGGTCAATCCGTCATCGCGTTTTTCACACGGCCTGACATTGATTGAACTGGCTGTGAGAGTTGATGAGTCGGCGCGAAAGGAAAAACTCGGTGAAGCTGAAAGGGAACTTAACAAGGCGCTCGAACTGAGCAATCGCAAACTGGCCGCAGCATATCTGCACCTGGCCCGCATCCACGAATTGCGCGGCGAACGCCGGGCCGCCGCCGAAGCCCTGGAAACATGGCTGAAATTGCAACCCGACGATAAAAACGCCCCCGCCATCCGCGAAGCCATTCTGAAACTCAAAAACTGGACTCCGCCAGTCCGGCAGTTTCTGGCACACTGAAGCAATCCTGCATTCATGACACAATCCGATGACCAGACCAGTTTTCAATCGCGCAACCCTGGCTGCGTTCAGGCCCTGATCTGAAATCTGATCCAGGTCTCAGTGAATGATGATTGATTGCTGAATTGAGGCGGCGGCCTTTTATGCTGCGGGCAGAGGGCCGGAAGCGACCAGCTTCTTTTTCCGTGGATCAATCGTCAGACTCAGTCCTTCCAGCGTTCTGGCGCCTGAGAGCAGCAAGTCTCCCTTTTCGGCAAAGACGACCTCGTCAACGGTGAAGTGTTTATCCAGTCGGACAATCGCAAAACCAACGCTGCGGGTGATGCGCTGGCCGTTGGCCATCACAAATTCAAGGTCTTTTTTTTCGCGGTTGATGCCGATTCTTTCAAGGGTTGTGGCTGGCACCCAGGTGTATTCACCGTCGGTGTCAACCAGAATTCTCGGCAGCGCGGCTGACTGCGTGCGGTCAATCACGTTTTCAATTTTGCATCTGACAAAGAATGTTCCCATTGCAGTTACTCGCTGCCTGACTCACGGCCTGATTCTTTCCAGCGCCTGAAACGCCTCATTCGTGATGAAGCCGCCGAAGGCCGGGCCGAAAAGTGAGATGGATGATTCGTAGGTGCCGTGTCGGTATTCGTCCTCGGTGATGATGTAACCGACGGCATCATTGGTCAGGCCGAGCAGAAAGGTTGATTCAAAACCGAGCAGGCGACCGCGCTCTTTGACCTGCTGATTGAGCAGGCTGCTGAGTTCGCCGGGAATGGTGACAAAGGCGTATTTGCGATCAAAGGCAATGGCGCTCATTTCTGACGCCTGGCTTTCGGGCAGCTTTACCTGCACGGGCATTTTCGGCGGCAGTTGCGTTTTCAGCGTCAGCGGCGTGCGCGTGAATTTCAGTTCCATCCATTCCTGCGGCCTGATCATGTGAATGACCTTGAATACTTCAGCCGCGAGAATCGTGCCCATGTTTTCGCAGCGCTGCCATTCATCGCTGCCCTGGAACGGGCGCGGCGCAACCGTTCCCTGCGCGCCGTTGGCAAAGATGGCCAGCACGTCGCCGCCGATCATCTGCTCCAGTTTCGCGCGCGCGTAACCGACATAATCAGCCGAGAACTGAAAGTTCTTTTCGCCCAGCACCGTCGGGTGAGCGGCGAAATTGAACAGTACGGCCATTGGTTTGCCGGTCGCGGCGTCATCCACACGCAGCACGCCGACTTCAGGATCAATGGTTTTATCGGCCATCGCGTGCGGCGGCCAGTTGGAGCGAAAACGGCTCAGTCCCGGCACGCTGCCCGCGCCAATCGCCAGGCGCGCAGGCCGCATGGTTCTGGCCGCTGCAATCACCGCCTCAGCCGCCCGGTCAGAATAAAAGTCACGAATCTTCGGGTCGAACTTTCCCGCCAGAATCGGAAACGGTTCCAGGTACGCGCCGCCGCCGGAGTGCGTGTGCGACGACATGACAAAGATGCGTTCCGGCGCGAGTCCGGCCTTGTCCGCCGCCTGTGCGCGCACCCGTTCAATCATGGCGTGGTCATAACCCAGGTGATCCACGCTGACAAAAGCGATCTTCTCAACGCCATTGTCAATAATCAGCGCGCGCGCTTCGCACGGGTCGTGAACGCCGGTCGAAGCTTTGCCCAGCCTGCCGCCGTAACCCGCCAGCGGTGTGCCGGTCGGCGGCGTGATGTCGGCTTTGCCTGCGCCGGCCAGCAGCTTTTTCGCTGCCGCATCCTGCGCCACGCACAACGACGCCATCAGCCACAGCAGCAGCAGCAACAAGGTGAATCTGAACCTGATCGTTTTCTTCATCGGGTTATTTTTCCAGTCGTCCGAAATCGTCCTGCAAACGCACGATGTCATCTTCGCCAAAATAATCGCCGGTCTGAATTTCAATAAAGACCAGTTTTTCAGCGCCGGGGTTTTCGATGCGATGGGCCGCGCCGGTGGGAATGTCCACCGTCTGCCCGGCGCACAGGGGTATTTGCACGCCGTCAAGCGTGACGGTGGCGAGGCCCGACACGACCATCCAGTGTTCAGCGCGCCGGGCGTGCTTTTGATAGCTCAGCCGCCTGCCGGGCAGCACTTCGATGCGTTTGACTTTCCAGGCCGCGCCTTCATCAAGCACGGTGAAACTGCCCCAGGGGCGTTCATCATAAAGTGGTGACTGAGTGTTGTCTGCTGCCATTCATCCGGCCTTTCCCTTGATTGAGTCTGGTTGAGGTCGCGCCAATGATACTCAACCACGCCGGTTTTGTCTCTGTCGGCAAAAAGCGTCTGAATTGAAAGCAGCCAGGCCTGGGATGGTGATTTATTCCTGCGGCCTCTGCGTGAAAGAGAAAGAAAGGATAAGTTCACGCAGAGGCGCAGAGGCCGCAGAGAACAGGAGAGAAAAAGAGAGGCGGTGAAGACTGCAATTCAGTCAATCTTGACGATGCGGCGATGAAAGCGCGTGACGATGTTCGGGTCAGGAGCCAGCCGCGTGCGGGCATCTTCCTTGTCCTTGTAGGGCAGCAGGTTCAGCACGTACCGAATGCTTTCCGTGCGGGCGCGCATTTTGTTGTTGGCGCTGACGATGATCCAGGGGCTGAATGAAGTGTGGGTCTTGCTGAACATCTGTTCCTTGTAAAAGGTGTATTCATCCCACAGCTCCTGCGCGCGGGCATCAATCGGGCTGAGCTTCCACTGCTTGAGCGGATTTTCGCGGCGCGAATCGAAGCGTTTCAACTGTTCGTCTTTGGCAATCGAGAACCAGAACTTGATGATTGTCACGCCGTCCTCATAAAGCATGTGTTCATATTCAGGTACCTGCTGAATGAATCTTTCGTACTCCGCCTGCGAACAGAAGCCGTTGACTGGTTCGACGACGGCGCGGTTGTACCAGCTTCGATCAAAGAAGACGATTTCACCGGCGTTCGGCAACTGGCGCGTGTAACGCTGAAAATACCACTGACCGCGTTCTTCCTCGGTCGGCTTGGGCAGGGCGACCACACGCATGGCGCGCGGGTTGAGATGTTCCGTGAAGCGGCGAATCGTCCCGCCCTTGCCGGCGGCATCGCGGCCTTCAAAGAGAATGGCAATGCGTTTGCCGTTTTCCTGCACCCACCGTTGCAGCTTGACGAGTTCAACCTGAAGCTGCCGCATCTCATCCTCGTAACGCAGCGTATTGAGGACGTTCTTGAGCCTGATGTCGCGTGACTTGAGCAACTGCATCAGACCGCGATTGGTATTGATCAGGCTGAGGTCTTCCTCGCTCAGCCGGAACTCTGATTGAGTGATTGACTGTTTTCTGGCTGGCGGCGGGCTTTCGACCGGGGGCGCTTCGGCCAGGTGCAATTGCGCAGGCGCTTCGGTGACTTCAGTCAGTTCTCTCACGTTGGTAACCATCAGATGTCTCCTGAATTATTCGTGGTCTGTCAGTCGCCCGTTCAGGTGCGACATATTTCTCTGCAATGGGGGGATTTTCGCGTCATTCCGATTCGGCCACCGGGACTTTTTCGCAATCTGCGGCGTGACCGGCATTATTCCCCAATACAGGATTTTCCGTGCCAGAAATGTGAGTCGGAAAGGCTGATGAGCGTTCAGAAGAAAAGAGATGACGGAACAGACGGAATAAACGGAACAGACGGAAATAAACTCACTGACGTTAAGTGAAATATTCCGAAGAAACCAGTTCGCCCCCCACGACAAGCTGGCAGCTTGTCGTACACTGCCGACGGGCCTCAGGCCTGATCTTCAGCGGCACTGTTCGAGCCACAGCGCCCGGTAATATTGCATCAGTCTGAGCGGGTCGGAGGTTTCGGGAATTTCGGCCAGGCAGTAACGGTTGTACTGTGCCTGCTTCATCAGACCGAACAATTCACGCCAGGGATATTCAGGCTTCCAGAGTTCGTTGATGTGCGCGTTGCGCAGCCAGGGCCGCAGCAGCTCAAAGCTCTTTTTCACTGAGCCGTTCTCGACATCTTCAGGGTTCGAGTTCCAGCAGATGCCGACGCTGCGATGACCGGCAGACTCCATCATCTTTCGCATGCGCCAGGGCATCTGCGAATCTTTGCCGTGAACTTCAGTCCAGATTTCGACGCCTGCGCCGCTGGCAAACTCGCCGCATTCACGCAGCGATGCGCCAATCTGCCTGAGCGTCTGATCTTCCGGCACATCCTTCGGAATGCCGTTGGGCCGCACCTTGACGCCGAGCGCGCCGATGTCGTGCGCGAGTTCGATGAAGCGTTTGCACTCATCAATGTTTTTGCGCACGACAGCCTGATCGGGCGCGTGAAATTCGCAGACTGAGCCGAGACTGAGCAGCCGCACCTTTGAATCAGCAAAACGCTTTCTGACTTCTTCGCGCTGAGCTTTCGTCAGCGTCGGCTCAACGCCGTGCCTGTGAGTCGTGCGCAATTCGACCGCTTCAAAACCAGTGGCCTCGCAGTTTTTGATGAGCGTCGGCACGTCCCAGTCTTTGCCAAGGTTATAGGTCACCATCCCCAGCCTGAACCCGCCACCGCCGAGCGCCGGATTATCTTTGTCTGCGGCGAAACTGCTGCCCCGCGCTGCTGTTGCCAATGCCGCAGCGGCCAGGCCATTGCGTAAAAAGTCACGTCGGGTGTTATTCATCATGGCTGTCGTCTGCCCTGAATGCCGGGCAGGCCTGAAAGTTGTCCTGCGTTCAATGCTCAACCGGGCGATAAAAAAGCGCCAGTTGCCCGCCCGTATGCCAGAACAGCACGGTCTGATCGGCTGAAATCTTTCCGGCTCTGATCTGAGCAATCAGCCCGGCCATCGCTTTGGCTGTATAGACCGGATCGAGGACGAGGCCTTCGGTGCGGGCGAGCAGCGCAATCGCTTCTGCCGATTCCGGCGTCGGCACGCCGTAACCCGGCCCGATGAATTCATCAAGCACTGTCACGTCATCGCGCAACGCGCCTTCCGGCAAGGCCAGCATTTCACCGATGCCACGAATGATTCTGCCGACTTCTGAACTGATCGCTGCTGCCGGATCATCCGCGCTGATGCCGATGACGCGAGTGTTTTCAAGTCCGAACAACTCGCGTCCCGCCACAACGCCCGCCTGCGTGCCGCCCGATGAAGTCGAATGAAAAATGTAATCAGCGTTCAGATTCAGCGCCTGCAACTGTGCTGCCGTTTCTTCAACTGCGGCGACAAAGCCGAGCGCGCCGAGCGGCGTTGAAGCGCCGAGCGGAATCTCGCAGACCCTGACGCCCTGGCCGCGCAACCGTTCAGCAATTGCCCGCGCAGTGGCGATGCGTTCTTCGCGGTTGCTGACGCGGTGAATCTCCGCGCCAAAGAGTTCATCAAGGTAAAGACTCGACGGCGCCAGCGACGGATAAGTGACCGCCGCCGGATTCTGCACCAGAATGCAGCGCAGACCGAGCCTGGCGCACATCGCCGCTGTCACGCGGCAGTGATTCGATTTCTCGCCGCCCATCGTAATGACGACTTCAGCGCCATCGGCTCGCGCCTTTGCCAGATAAAATTCCAGCTTGCGCACCTTGTTGCCGCCAAAGCCGGGGCCGGTGTAATCATCGCGCTTGATGAGCAGGCGCGGCGTGCGCGGGCCAAGCGCCTCGCGCAAACGCGGCAGTTCTTCCAGCGGTGTTGGATAAAAGCCGAAATTCAGGCGCGGAAAGCTGTGCAGTCGCTCAATTGCTGCTGAATTGTTCATGCGATTGATTCAGAAAATTTATCCACGAAGCCACACGAAGCAGACACGAAGGGAAAAAGAGGAGCAGCGGCAGTGCGGCCTTTCCATATTCTTTCTCTTTCTTCGTTCCTCACTTCGTGAATCTTCGTGTGGCTTCGTGGATGAACCCCGTGTTCTGGTTTAGCTAAGCCCGCATCCGGCGAAATCTTTCGAGGTTGGCCTTCAGCGCATCGAGCGGTGGAACGGCTTCGCGCTCGTATTCGATGATGTACCATTCAAGGCCGCCGGTCGTTTCGCAGATCGTCATGATCTGCTTCCAGTCCAGTTCGTCATCACCGAGAAAGGCGTCCGGCTTCTGATGCGAGAACGGCTTGACGTGCATTGAAACGGTGCGGCCCTTGTTGCGCTTCAGAAAGTCGGGGACGGTGACGCCGGACATTTCAGAAGCGTTGCCGGTGTCAAATTGCAGGATGACGTTTTTGTGCGTCTGATCGGCAAACAGGTTCCACCAGTATTCGCCGTCAATTTTATTGAAGTCGAGCGTGTGATTGTGATAGCCGACGCGCAGGCCGTGCGGTTTCAGGCTGTCTGAAATTTTGTTGACCCCTTCGGCGGTTTTCAGCAGCAGGTCTTTTGAAGTGTAAACCTCACGCGGCAGCGAGCGAATGATCAGGTTTTTATTGCCAATCGCCTGATTGAATTCGATGGAGTGTTTGAGCCGGTCGCCCTGTAGTTCCTGCCACGAATGATGAAATCCGCAGGCCCGCAGTTTGTTGGCATCCAGCCAGCCGCGCCATTCCGTCCCTGATTTGCCAAAGGCATTTTCAAGTTCGATGCCCTGATAACCCAGCGCGGCAACGGCGGCGAGCGTGCCCGGAATGTCTCCGGCCATCTGCCTGCGCACGCACCAGGCCTGCGTGGCGATGGGAATGTTTTTCCATTTGGGCGCGGCGCTGAGCATTGCCGGAAGCAGGGCTGAAGCGGCGGCTCCGGCGCTGAGTTTCATAAAGTCACGACGATGAGTTGATTTGAGCATAGGTATTTTCTGAAGGGTCAGGCCGCGCACCTGATGCCGCCTGGCGCACGGGATGTTGTTTGATGCTGCTGCCCATCCTGAAATCGCGGAGCATTTGGAGTGCTGCGACCTGGCGCAGCTTTCTATTTCCTGTTCTTCTGATAGCGCAATCAGAAACTGAGAAAGCTGCGCCAGGCCGCAGCACTCCAAATGCTCCGCGAGGCCGGGTTAATGATTTGATGGTGAATACTTCGTGAATCTGATCATTCGCGGCCATCTTACTCTGCCTTTGATCTGGCCAGCAATGTGAAGATGTTTTTGAAAAGGTAGTCCTTGATCTCACGATCCAGCACACGCGTGTTCTGACCAGTGTCGGGTTCCTTCTCTTTTGGAATCGCGTGCGTATTGAACGCAACGATGTAAGCTGTGCGCGCGTCGGGGCGCAGATAAAAATGCGAGATGAAACCGTTCTGCCCGCCGCTGTGGCCGATGAAATGCTGTCCGAAATTGTCTTCGATGAAGTATGTCAGGCCCATTGCGTCGCGCCGGTTTTCACCATCCTTTGCCGCCGGTTCGATGCTGACCTGCGGCTGCCACATTTCCTCAAGCGATGAGCGTTTCAGCACGCCTTCATAAATCGCCTGCTGCCGCGCGTCGCGTGAACCCATCAGGAAGTTGAGATACTTCACCATATCCGTCAGCGGCGAGTTCAGGCCGCCGTTTGAAACCGTAATGCCGGTGTCCACATCAAAACGCGCCGGGCGCAGCTTGCCGTCTTCGAGCCAGTAACTGTGCGAGCGGTGTTTGAGCAGGTGATACGGCGTCGCGTCAAAATAGCTGCGGTACATTTCGAGCGGCTTGAAGATATTTTTGTCAATGTAGACCTCGTAATCATCCCTCGTCAGCGTTTCAATCACGCGGCCCAGAAAAATAATGCCCGGATTTGAATAGCTGAATTTCGTGCCCGGCTGAAAGAGGATTTCGGTGTAAGGCATCATCGCCACGAGCTGCGACCAGTGCTGCGGTTCGTGCGGATGCCAGTCCTTGTCGCCGCCCCAGGGCCACGTCGCATCACGAAAACCGGCGCTGTGCGACATCAGATGGCGAATCGTGATCTGCTCCATCGGGCGAAAGGGATTGTGCACCTCCTTCAGTTCCGGCACATATTTGATGATCGGATCATCCAGTTTGAGCAGGCCGCGATCACGCAACTGCATAATCGCAATGCCGGTGAAGGTCTTCGTAATCGAAGCCCAGTGATAGATCGTGTTCTCGTCAACGGGCTGATTTTTTTCGAGATTCGCGCTGCCGTAAAACTCTCTCGCAATCACCTGATTGTCGTGAATGAGCATCAGGCTGCTGCCGACAATGCCGTGCTGGCGCAGCTTCTGCCCGTAAAAAGTTTTGAAGCCGCTGTAAGCCTGAGTGAACCCCGGAGGCGTTTGTGCACTGACTGATGACATAAGCAGGATGAGTGAAAGCGCAACTCTGATGGTGCCGGAAATAGTCTGTGGTTTCATAAGCGTTGTGTGAATGCCGCAATGGTTTGGGCCAGATGTTCGCCCCACATTTTGTAACCGAGCGTGGAAGGATGAAAGCGGTCAGCGCAGAAAAACTCTGCGCCGCCTGCAAAATTCATCGGCGCGTGAATGACCTCTGCGAGCCTCAACGCCAGTTGCGCCGCCGCTTCATCAAGTATCTGTGAGCGCTGCCCCAGCACAGTGCGCAGCGGTTGCGGCAGCGCAGGGAAGTGATTCATCGGCGGCACTCCGGCCAGCACCACCGGCGCGTGCCCGCAACGCGAGCGAACCGCCGTAATCAGCGCCGTCAGATCGCCCGTCCATTTCGCCGCGCTGCTCAGCGACAACACATCGTTGACGCCCAGCGCGATGACAATCGCATCGGCTTTTTCATCAGGCAGCGACGGCACAAGTTCAATCAGCAGCCTGTGCGCGGTCAGGCCGTTCTGCCCGGCTGCGCGCCAGTGAATCGTGCGTTTCAGCCTGTACGCCAGCGATGCGGCCACCTGTCCGGTCAGAGCTTCGTGGTGTGTCGGCGCGCCAATGCCCGCCACTGTTGATTCGCCCAGCGCCAGCAGCCTGAATGCTGCGCCTGCCGCTTCGACAGTGCCGGTGTCAGGCCCAGCCGCGCCGGGCAGTCGCGGCGTGCGCCAGCGCACCCACAAACCCTGCGACAACAGCAGCGGCGCAAGCAGCAGCGAAATGCCGGACAAGGCTCTGATCCCGGACTGGTTCATTGGTTAATAGCTGATGATTCAGACGCGCTGCCGTCACTGCTGACCTGACGTTCAATCACGGCAGTTTCGATTTCATCCGGCGAATTGAAGATGAAAATTTGTGCCAGGCCTTCGCCCGGCAGCGACAGCAGCGACTGCTGTAACGATTCGTATTGTTCGTGAATGACCACCGGATCAACGGGCCGGTCGCTGCGCCGGGCTGCGCGTTCAAGGCAGAGCGTTTCAGGCAGATTGAAAACGATGGCCACTGCTGGCCGTTGAAGCCTGTGCGCCAGCGCTTCAAGCTTGCGGCGCGCCTCGCGCTGCACATTCGTCGCGTCAATCACCGTCAGCCTGCCGTTTCGCAGCCGCTTCATCGCCGTCAGGTGCAGCAGGTGAAAGGCATCGCCCGTCACGCTCTGATCGCTTTCATCATCCGCAATCAGGCCGCGAAAAAAGTCGGACGAAAGAACTTCAGTCGGTTTGAAATGCCGCCGCGCAAAAGTTGATTTGCCGCAACCCGCAGCCCCGACGAGCAGCACCAGCGCAGGATCAGGAATGATCAGTTTCATCAACGTAAAGAAAGAGAGATGACGGAACAGACGGAAATAACGGAACACACGAAACAGACCAGTCGCTCAAGTTATCAATTATCTCAGCCTCAGTTCAGTTCCGGCGCCTGAAACCCGTTCGTGAAAATTCGTGTTCATTCGTGGCTGAATATTCTGTTCCGTGTGTTCCGTTATTTCCGTCTGTTCCGTCATCTCTCTTCTTCTGTTATTTCGTTCCACCCTGCGCCGTCGAAGCTCCGGCCAGGAATTTCAGCAGTGCTGCATTGAAGGCCGCCGCGCATTCAAGCTGCGGGACGTGGCCGCACTTTTCGATGAATGCCGTCTGCGCGCCGGGAATGTCTTTGGCAAAGGCTTCGCCAATGGCGAGCGGCGTCAGGTTGTCGCCTTTGCCCCACATGACCAGCGTCGGAGCTTTGATGTTTTTCGTTTTGCCGTCCAGGTTGTCTTCGCCGCGCAGCACCGATTCGATGAACTGATTGATCGTGTAACCATCATTGCGTTTCAGCTTCGCGGCAAAGGCCTGCTCGATGAACGCATCGGTCAGCAGGGCTTTGTTGTAAAAGACGACGCTCATCGTCTCCTTCAGTTCGCCGGGCGTGGCGGGATTCAGGCGCAGCAGCGTTTCGCGCGACAGCTTTGGCCCGCCCCAGCGTTCAGGCGAATATCCGGCGGCATCCACCAGCACCAGCTTTTCAACCTTGTCAGGATAAGCCAGCGCAAAGGCTGCTGCCGTCCAGCCGCCGAGCGAATTGCCGACCACCGAAGCTTTCTCGATGCCGAGCTTTTTGCAGAAGCCGTTGAGAAATTCAACCAGCGTGGCCACGCGATAATTGATCAGCGGCTTGTCTGACTGCCCGAAGCCGATCTGATCAGGCACATAGACGTGATAATTTTTCGCCAGTGCCGGAACCGTCATCGCCCAGTTTGAAGCGTCGCCGCCCAGCCCGTGCAGCAGAATCACATTCGGGCCTGACCCGGCTTCGACGTAGCTGATTTTCTGGCCAAAGACTTCGACCTGCTTTGTTGCCGGGGCCTGCGCAAAGGCGGCTGCCGTGAACGCCAGCACCAGCAGGACTGTCCAGCCAAACAGACGGTGCAGTTTTGTCATGGTTGCTCCTCCGTAATGATGAACTCTGAAAGCGCGCGTGAAACTGACGGCAATTTACCACAGGCAGGCACAGAACGGGCAGGGCGTTCAGTTGCAGGCAGCAGAGAGAATGAACGCATTCCCACCGCAAAGACGCAAAGAACACAAAGACAGACCGGCTTGACTCTCTCTTTGTGTTCTTTGTCTCTTTGCGGTGGAAATGTCTTTTTCTGTCGTTACCCGCGCAGGCTGCCATTTCACGCGCACTCGTTTCCGGTTTTTATTTTTCAGTTCGGCCTGCGGTCACAATCCCGCGTGTGGCGGCCCACTGCGCAATGTTCTGCCGGTTGATGGCGGCGGCCATCAGTTCAGGGAACAGATCGGGTGTGCAGGCAAACGATGGAATGCCGAGCGCGGCGAATTTTGCTGCAACCCCGTGATTGTACATCGGCGCGCCGTCATCATTGAGCGCGAGCAGCGCAATCATCTGCGCGCCGGATGAAACGAGCGCAGCGGCGCGTTTGAGCATCTCGTGTTCGTTGCCGCCTTCAAACAGATCGCTGATCAGAATCAGAATCGTTTCCTGCGGCTGTCTGACCAGACTCTGACAATAACCGAGCGCGCGGTTGATGTCGGTTCCGCCACCGAGTTGTGTGCCGAATAACAATTCAACCGGATCAGTCAGCTCTTCGGTCAGATCAACCACCGCCGTATCGAACACGACCATCTTCGTTGCCACTGCCGGAAGCGAAGCCATCACCGCGCCGAAGATGCCTGAATAAACCACCGAAGTCGCCATCGAACCGCTCTGATCCACGCACAGAATGATGTCGCGCAGCGCCGATTGTTTGCGCCCGTAACCGATGCGCGTTTCGGGAATGATCGTCTGATAGTCAGGCTGGTAATGTTTCAGATTGGCGCGAATCGTACGGTGCCAGTCAATTTCATTGTGGCGCGGGCGGCGGTTGCGTGCAGCGCGATTGAGGCTGCCCATCACAGCCTGCCGCATCGGGGTGGCCAGTCTGCGTTCAAGTTCCTCAACCACTTTGCGCACAACCAGCCGCGCTGTGTCTTTGGTCTTGTTCGGCATCACGCTCGCCAGCGAAACCAGCGTGGCGACCAGATGCACATCGGGTTCGACGGCCTGAAGCATTTCAGGCTGCAGGAGCATCTGTTGCAGGCTGAGCCGCTCAAGCGCGTCCTGCTGCATCACGCGCACCACCGATGAAGGAAAGTAAGTGCGAATGTCGCCAAGCCACCGCGCCACATTCGGCGCTGAACTGCCCAGCCCGCCCGTGCGGTCAGAGTCGTAAAGCGCACCGAGCGCCCTGTCCATCGCAAGATCTGCGCCTGACAGTGCGCAGCCCGTGCCATCAGCTTCATTGCCGCCGAGCATCAGCCGCCAGCGTCGTTGTCGTTCGTTTTCGATCATCGCTGTCTCCTCACTACTGAATCATTGTCTGTAACTGAACCGGGGTCTTTGAATGACGGTGTTCGGAGTCCCAGCTTTAGCTGGTGATTTTGCCGCCATCATCCAGCCAGCTAAAGCTGGAACTCCGAACACCCTTTCGCCAGGAGCTTCAGCTCAATCCAAGCAACTGCTTGACGAGCGGCAGCGCGGTTTCAGCGCGTGTTGCGTCGAAATCAATGCTGCCTGTGGCGGTTATTTTCACCGAGCCGCTTTTCACTCGCTCGCCCATCTGACGGCGTTCAGGCGCAGCGAAGGTTGAAAACGTTCGGCGCAGCAGCGGCAGCAGTTGCGTGAAGGCTTCACCGTCAAGACCTGTTACCCATTCATCGAGCGCCTGCCACAGCGCGTCATCGTGCAGCAGAATCAGACCACTGCCTTTCAGCAGTCCTTCAATCCACGCTGCCGCCTGCGCCGGTTCATTCGCAGTCGAAAGCGCCAGGCTCAAACGCTGCGCCGTCTCTGCGCCGTCGAACGCCGCAGCGTCAAGCAGCATCTGGCAGCAGCGACCAGCGATGAGTCCGTGCAGCCCCTGCTGATCGGCCATCTGCTTCAGCACGGCGCGCCACGCTGACTGATGCTCATCGTTTTGCAGCAGCGCGATGGCGCCGCTGACGCTGACGAGATGATCGAACATCACTGCCGCCGCTTCGTCGCTGAGCGATGCGCACGCACCGGGCAGACCGATGCAGATGCGGGCGACGAGTCCGGCAACGACCTGGGCGACCATTGAAACATCAGTCTGCCGCACGTTGCCGTAGCGCATCACTCTGGCAAGCGGCGGCAAAGCCTGCATCAGATGCGCCGTGTCGCTGGCAATGGCGGCCTGTTCGTGCAAACGGTTCATCAGATGCTCGACTGCTGCGGGCAGATCGGCCAGCAGCGCGTGATCGAGTAATGCTGTCAGCGCAGGCAGTTCAGTTGCCGCGTCAGCGGTGTGACAGGCAAAGGCCGTCGCCGCTTCGCGCAGCGTGTTGCCCCAGCGTCCGGCTTCGATCAGCGCCACTGAAAATTCAGGCTGCCACTGCAACCGCCACAATTCGTGAAAGGTGCCTTTGCCGCTGCCGCCCGTTTGCAACTGTCCCCACGCAATGCCGAGCAGCGACAACCGGTGCAGCAGGTGACTGCGCTCAAGGTCGTTCTCTTTGCGCAGGTCAAGATCGAGGTCGCGGTGAGTTGCTTCAGCCTGAAGTCGCAGGCGTTTCTGTTCGCGCTGCACGTCCTGTTGCAGCGGCACTGCGGGCGTTGCTTCAGGCACTGCGCCGAGCGTTTCACCGACAATCAGTTTGTCGTGAATCAGGCGCAGCGGCGCGTCCTGGCCGAAACACAAAACGGCCTGCGTCGCTTCAGTGAGTTCAGCCAGGCCCGGCGCAGTTCGTTCGCGCAACGCTGCCAGCGTTTCAGCAAGTCGCGCCGCTTCGATAATTGAGGCCGGTGAAGCGTCAAGGTCTTCGTCGCGCAACAGCCGCGCCACTTTGGCCAGCCAGTGAATTGCTGTCCGGTCGGGCTGTTCCCACAAATGCTGATACCAGCCCGGCGAAGCGATGCCTGCGCCGTAACCGCTCGCATAACTGAGCCGCCCGTTCGTCCACGGAATCCACGTCGCGCTGACTTTCACCTTCGATAGATTTTTAAGTAATGCCGCATCGTCCTTTGCTGACGGCGCTGACTGCCGGGTGACATCAATCGCCGGAGCGTGCCACGCGCCGCAGACCACCGCGATACGTTCAAAGCCTTCGCGCTGCGCCGCGCGAATCGTCTGCCGCATCCAGGCTTCGCGCTGTGTCTCGCGCCGCGAATCATTCGTCGCCGTTTCGCGCAGTGTCGTCATCGCTTCAGCAATGGCTGCAAAAACGCCGTCGCTGCTGCGCCGCTCTTCGACTACGTGGCTCCACCAGCTTTCACCATCGCCGTAACCTGCGGCGGTGGCGAGCTGTCCGAGCGGGTCAGTGTGAATTTCAGATTTGAGATTGCAGATTGCAGATTCATCTTCGGAGGCCGCGAACTGATGCGCGACGGGCAAATCCATCAGGCGCACCGTGACTGAGTTGTGCAGCGCGTACTGAATCGCCTGCCATTCCGGCGAAAAGACCGCGAACGGATAGAACACAGCGCGCTGCGGCTCATCCGGCACATAAATCAGCAGCGCAACGGGCGGCCTCATCTCAGCGTGCGCCAGCAGCGGCAGCACGTCGGCAGCATCCGGCGGGCCTTCAACCAGAATCGCATCAGGCCGCAATGATTCCAGCGCCTCGCGCAAACTGCGCGCTGAACCGGGGCCGTGATGTCTGATGCCAAAAATATGCAGGCTCATCTCTGAATTGATTCAGTGCTTTTTTCTGTCGATGGAATCAAGCAGCTTCTCACCTTTGCTGACGCGATGCTTTGCAATTCTCGCTGTTACCTCTGAACTGTTTCGGGGATTCTTCCCGACAAGGCTCCAGAAGATTTCTGCGGCTCCAGTGCTGGTACAGCGAAAGCCCTGCTCAGCCACAATCTGCGCTGCTTCCCAGACTTTCTTTAGCAGAGAGTGTGGCGCGATTTGCCAAAATCGCGCGGCTCACGTTACAGGCCGATGGCGGATTCAGCGCGATTTTGGCAAATCGCGCAACATTTCCCGGATACGCAATTGAAAACCAATCTGGTTCACAAAACTTCACGACAGGCGCGGTAAAGATCCTTCCAGCCGCTGCGTTCCTTTACGACTGTTTCCAGGTATTCGAGCCACACGACGCGATCCTGCACCGGGTCTTTGATGACTGCGCCGACCAGGCCTGAGGCTGTGTCGTTTGCGCGCAGACGACCGTCACCGAAATGCGCGGCGAGCGCGAGGCCGCTATTGACGACTGAAATCGCTTCGGCGGTGCTGAGTGTGCTGCTCGGTGATTTCAGTTTTGTTTTGCCGTCGCTCGTTTTGCCGTCGCGCAGTTCGCGGAAGATCGTCACGATGCGGCGAATCTCTTCGATGGCCGGTTTTTCGGCGGGCAGTTCGAGGGCGCGGCCCAGGGCGGCAACGCGACGTTCGACGATTTCAACTTCTTCATCGGCGGTTTCAGGCACGGGCAGCACGACCGTATTGAAACGACGCCGCAGCGCGCTGGAAAGTTCATTGACGCCGCGATCACGGTTGTTCGCGGTGGCGATGACATTGAAGCCTTTGACCGCCTGCACTTCGCTGCTGAGTTCAGGAATGGGCAGCGTCTTTTCGGACAGAATCGTAATCAGCGTGTCCTGCACGTCAGCAGGAATGCGCGTCAGTTCTTCGATGCGGGCGAGTCTGCCGGACTGCATCGCGTGCATCAGCGGACTTTCAACGATGGCTTCGCGTGACGGGCCTTTGGCGAGCAGGTGCGCGTAATTCCAGCCGTAACGAATCGCTTCTTCGCTGGTTCCCGCCGTGCCCTGAATCAGCAGCGTTGAATCGCATGAAATCGCGGCGGCCAGATGTTCGCTCACCCACGATTTGGCTGTGCCGGGCACGCCCAGCAGCAGCAGCGCGCGATCAGTGGCGAGCGTTGAAATCGCAATTTCAATCAGGCGGCGCTGACCGATGTATTTCGGCGTGATTTCAAAACCATTGGCGAGCCTGCCGCCGAGCAGGTAAGTCGCCACCGCCCAGGGCGACAGCTTCCAGTTCGGCGGGCGCTGCCGGTCATCGGCTTTGCCGAGTTCGTGCAGTTCTTCGGCAAACTGCTGTTCGGCGTGTTCGCGCAGCAATGTGGTGGCGGGCCTGTCGTCGTGATTCGATTGCTTCTTCATTCGCTGATCTCCCTGAGCATGTCGTGACGGAATTGCAGAATGTCGAGAAAATTTCTGATGGCCGGATACACATCAAAGTCGGGGCCGAGAGCCGCCGCAAACATTGCTGTCGCTTCGACGGCCAGCGACGGATGAATGTGCGGAGCCAGAATCGGCATCTGATAAGACCAGAGTGTGAACTGAGCCTTCCTGCTGCCGATGAGTTTCATCAGCCCGTTGATCACCGCCCGACTCAGTTCTTCGCTCCAGATTTGATGGCCGACGCTGAGTAAACAAGTGAACGCAATATCATCAAGGCCGCCGGAAAGTTTCAGCAGATGCCGCAGAAGCCTTTCCTGCTGCTGGCCAGGCAACGCGGTAAAGAGTTGTGCAGGATTGAAGATGGCGGGCCGCTTCATAACTTCTGCAAGCAGCGCCTCAAGCCAGTCAGTATCACGATGCAGCGCGGCGGCATTCGCCAAGGCTGAAAGCAGCAGGTCGCGCCACTCACCGTGCGCGGCCTGAACGAGCGCGGCAGGCGATTCATTGAACTGCTCGCACCAGATGTGCGGCGGCGCAATGCTGATCATCTGCTGCAACCACCACGCCTTTTCACCGATGCCCTGATGCTGCGGCGGTTTGGGTTCAATGCCGTCGCGGATCATTGCCTTGTCGCAGGAATCAGGCAGCGTGACCTCAAGCGAGTTTTTGCCGAGCCGCTTTCGCCTGAAAGCCAGCAGCGGCTGCACGCGCGCAAGCATTCGCTGAGAGAGCGCCGATGCGGGCATTCGCGCCAGCAGTTCAGCCGCCGCTTTGCGCACTTCCTTGCGGCGATCATCGAGCGCACTTTCAAGGAATGATTCATCATCGAGGCTCAGGCCGATTTTGAACGCTGAAATGAAAGCGGCGCGCTCATCCGGCCCGTCTTCGTTCCACGTTGTCATGACCATTTCGCGGGCGCGAGCCGGATCAGTGGCGCGCAGTGATTGAAGCAATGCGAGCCGCGCCGTGCGGCTGCCCGTGTGCCACGCTGATTCATCAATCGTTCCGGTGACGTAATCCCATTCGGGATTCTGCGCTGCCAGCCACGCGCCGCGTTTGCCGACGACGGATGAAATTGCGGCACGCAGTTCACGATGCGTCCGGCCTTCACTGAGCAGCGCGGGCAGCAGTTCTTCGCTGACGCGCTGACCTGCGCTGGCAACTGCGGCCAGCCATTCAGGCAGAATCTCTCTGTGTTCGCCTTTCAGCATCAGCGTGAGCCGCTGCGTTGCGCTGCGGTTGCAACGCGGCAGGTCATCAGTCGCGCACGGTTCCGGCGCTGTCTGTTTTGTTATCACTGGCAGGCGTCCGACACGTTCATAGAGCGTTGTCACAGCGGCGGCACTGAGCAGCGCGGCTTCGCAGTCATCGCCATTCAGTTGCGCGAGCGTTTCACCGAGCGCACCGTTTGCCGCAGGCAGCGCGAATGACTGCCGCCCGGTGCCGATCACTGCGGTTCTGATGATGTCCTGCGAGAGATTCATTTCAAATTGTCGCTCATCTGCATTTCGGAATAGTTGCGCGATTTGCCAAAATCGCGCTGACTTCGGGATCAGTCTGCTCGCGCCAACCGCGCGATTTTGGCAAATCGCGCAACAACAATCAGCCGTCAGACTTTACATCAGCCTGACAAAACGACCTTCGACGCGGACGCTCAGCGGCAGCAGGTAATCGCCGTCCCATTCGCCCGCCAGATCAATCGCTCGCCCGCCGCTCAGCGCCAGCAGTTCCCATCCGCGCTCAAAACCAGGACGAACCGGCAGCGCGTGATGCTGCTCATCACGCACCAGCCATTGCCCGGCGTCATCACGCAGCGGCACGACCGATTGCAGCACAAAGGGAAATCTTTCAAGCCAGGGATTGCGCGCCAGTGCAGCGGCGTAGTCTGCAACTGCTGTCGCAATCGTTGAATCAGCGGGCCACGTCTCGATGCTGAAAATCGTACTGTGCCGCGCTTTGATCAGCGCGCGCAGCGGAAACGCGCCGGGATAAAAGACCAGTTCAGCGTCAATCACCGTTCCCGGCACGATTGATGTATCGAGCGGCTGCGCCGCGTGCGCGAAATGCAGCAGCAGCGCGTGGCGTTTGTCTGTCGTTCCGCGCAGCCACACTGACTGCACGCGCAAACGATCATCTTCAGTCACGCGCTGACCTGTCACCAGCCAGCGGTCGCGCACGCCGGAACCTGAGAGCAGTTCTTCCTGATTCTGTGTCCAGCCGATCAATGCGCGAATGTCGGCCTGCGTTTCAGGCGGCAGCGCATCAATGCGCCTGAAGCCTTCAACGAGCAGCCACAGCCGGGCGATCTGTTCGAGCAGGCGATTTTCGCCGCCATTGCCGGTTGAGAGCATCGAAGACATTTCGCGCAGCAGCCGCGCAATGCCCGGAGCCTGCGCGTCAATCATTCTTCTGGCAGGCTGTTCCCAGAACGTGAGCGGCTGTGATTTTGCGGCGATCAATCCGCCGCGCACGAGGTCGCGCAGCCACAGTTCAAGTTCGCCCAGCCCGGCAGTGACTTTTTTCTGTCGCTGTTCGGCGCGCTTCACCTGCGCAGCTTCATCCGTGACCGCTTCGGTTTGTTTCGTGAGTTTTTCGACTTTCTGCTGTGCGCGAGTATGGCGCGCCGAAAGCCATTCGCTGACCCACGCGGGCGCGGTCTTTTGTGTGAAGGCAGCAGGCTGGGATGCAAGCAGCAGAAACAATCCGAGTCCGTGCTTGCATGGAAACTTGCGGCTCGGACACGAACAGCGAAAGGCCACTTCGCTGAGATCAATCTGAGTCTGATACGGATTTTTGCCGCTGCCCTGACATTCGCCCCACGCGGCCTGTTCATTGCAGCCGAGCGTAACCCAGTGTCGCGCCGCCGCGAGCGCCTGACCGTTTCTGGCCGACCCGGCATCGGGCGCGAGCGCGAGAATCTGTTCTGTCGTCAGTGTGACGGGCATGCGTGAAGATGACTGGTGATTTTATCGGGGCTGAGCGCCGCAGGAGTTTACCTTATCTGTCAATCCTGACTGAGCCGGATCAAACCCGGCGGCAGCTCCTGCGGGACAGGATTACGGACGGGCGACAGAATGCGTGCAGTTGATGATTCAAATTCATTCAGAAAAGTGTCTGAGCGGATTGCCGACGATTCAGGCCGCGAGTCTGTTCATCCAGAGTCAATGCGTACCCAGGGGCAGGCATTGCCCCTGCCTGTTCATTAAATCAGTCGTGGCAGTCAGCGGCGTTTGAGTTTAAGATGGAACTTCCCGCGCCCTGCCGCGTTAATTCAGGCAGGGCATCGGTTCACGGTGTCCCCCTGCGCTGCAATTACAGGCCCCTGAAGTCAGAAGTAATATCCGATGAAAAACCAGATCAATTGTTTATTCGTGCTGTTATTGCTGTCGGTGACAGCGATGGCGCAAACGGCAGTGCCGAAATCTGCGGCTCAGATTGCGAAAGAACAGTCTGAAGCCATCGTGGTCATTGATCAGATGGACGAAAGCGGCAATGTCATCAGCCAGGGCAGCGGTTTTATCGTCACGCCCGGCGGGGCCATTGTGACCAATCTGCACGTCATTCAGGGCGCGGCGGTATTGCGGGTGAAGTTGCCGAACGGTGACGTTTACAAGACGGCAGACGTGATTGATTTCGATGAACTCAAGGATATTGCGATCATCAAGGTCAAAGGTTTCAAGCTGCCGGTCGTGGCCCTCGGCGATTCCGATTACGTTCAGCAGGGCGAACCGGTCATTGCCATCAGCAGTCCCGAAGGGCTGACTAATTCAGTTTCGACCGGCATCATCAGCGGCATGCGACGCCTGGATACGCACCGTGTCTTTCAGACGACTGCGCCAATCAGCAAGGGCAGCAGCGGCGGCGCGCTGTTTGACACGCAGGGAATGGTCGTCGGCATTATGACTTCAGTTTTGCAGGGCGGGCAGAACATCAACTTTGCCGTGCCGATCAACTATGCGCGCGGCATGATCAGCGATCAGATCACGACCTCGCTGGCAAAGCTGCCGCAGATGCAGGCTTCAACCGAGGTGGCAGGCAATCAGGCACCGTCGGTGAGCGAGCGTCCGCGCAGCACTGCCGAGGCGAATGTCGCCCGGCTCAGTCAGGATCGGCTGAGCAGCGCTGTCAACCGGCTGGGCCGCTCGGAACAGGAACCGATGTTTGCCCGGCCCGATGAGGCGCTGACCTTTTTTTACCGGCTGGTTGAAGGCATCGGCCATTACAAGGTCAATGAACTGGCCGAACTGATGCGCACGGCGGCGGTCACAAAGTCAGGTGAATCGGGCACCGAACTGACTTATAAAATTCCGTATCTTAGTTTTTACACCGGGCTGCAATTCAGTCTGCGCAAATCAGACCGCACCCTGAGCAGCGTCGAACTGCTGGTGGACTGGTCGGTTGAAGACCTGAAACGAACCTTCGGTGAAAAATTCAAAAAGAAAACCGAAGGCGGAAAGCAGTGGATGGAATTGCGCGAAAAGCGCGACGACAAACAGACGCTGCTGATTACGGCGGCGCTGGATCAGGCAGGCAAAATCAGAGCCGTCAGATTCACAAAGGCGCAGTAACATCAGGCCCGGACATTCCGGCAGAGACACGAAACACCCCGCAGTAACAAAGGCCTTCGTTACTGCGGGGTGTCTTGTGTCTCTGTGAATCAGCCTTTTTTCAACTCATCAATTTTGGCGGCCAGGATGAAATCGCTTTCGGTCAGGCCGTCAATCTTGTGCGTCCAGATTTTGATGCCGACTTTACCCCACGCCAGATAAATGTCGGGATGATGATCCTGCTCCTCGGCCAGTTCGCCGACGCGGTTGGTGAAATCGAGCGCCTGGCGAAAGTCAGGAAATGAGTAACTCTTTTCCAGGTGATGTTCGCCAGTCACCTGCCAGCCCTCAAGCTGCGCGTGCAGCTTCGCAATTTCTTCACCCTTGAGCGGTGGCACTCCGCCACGACACGGCACACAGGTTTTTGCCGAGAGTTCTGACATGGCCTCGCCTCCTGTCTGAATGGTTGATGTTAAGGTGACTGTTATCGTACCCGCCACAATCAGCCACTTCAAGACAGTGAACAAAAACAATGATCATTAACAAGGAGCGCAGGCGTCCCGCCTGCCCGGTTTCGCTCAACGGGCCTTTCGCGGAAGTCAGGCAGGCGGGACGCCTGCGTTCCTTGTTGATGATCATTGTTAATGCTCATTGTTGATGCCCATTGTTTGCTTCCTGTTTGCTCCTTTGGCGCAGGCCGGGCAGTTACCCTATAATGCCGCGCGCATTGAGACAGGTTTTCTCACCTTACTTTTCCGGTTTCAGAAGCAACAGGCAGGCGAAGTTCACCGATGAAAGATCGGCTGGTGTCATGACCGGTTCAGCCTTCTGAGAGGGAGACATACTGATGCTGCATAAACAAAGTGCTGCTGACAATTCTGATCTGACCACCGAGGCTGCTGATGTGCCTGACTGGCAGCGCGTGGCCGCGATGGAAGAATTCAAAAAGCTGGTCGCGGCAAAGCGCCGGTTCATCATTCCGGCGACGATCTTTTTCATCGTTTATTACTTCGCGCTGCCCGTGCTGGTCGGGTATGCGCCGAAGCTGATGGAGTGCCGTGTCTTCGGCGTCATCAATCTCGCTTATCTGTTTGCGCTGTCGCAGTTCTTTATGGCGTGGCTGATTGCGGCGCTCTATGTGCGCGCTGCCGGGCGCTTCGATGAAATGGCGCGCAGCATCATCAACCGGTTGTCGAAGGGAGGACAGAACTGATGTCAGCAGCACTGGTGATGTTCCTCGCTTTTATTGTTGCCACGCTCTGGATTACGTGGTGGGCGGCCCGCAAAAATACCGGCTCAAGCGCATACTTTGCTGCCGGGCGTTCGCTCAAGGCCTGGCAGAACGGCGTTGCTGTTGCGGGCGACTATATGAGCGCGGCCTCGTTTCTGGGCATTGCGGGCATCATTGCCTTTCAGGGCTACGACGGGTTTATGTATTCGGTCGGCTGGCTGGTGGCTTATCTGACTGTGCTGCTTGTGGTGGCTGAACCGCTGCGCAATGCGGGCAAATACACGATGGCCGATGTACTGGCTTATCGCTTAAGCCCGCGTCCGGTGCGGGCGATGGGCGCGCTTTCGACGCTGACGGTCAGCACGTTTTATATGATTGCGCAGATGGTCGGCGCGGGCGCGCTGGTGTCGCTGCTGCTCAAGGACACGGGCATCAGTTTCAGCGCGGCGGTCATCAGCATCGGCATTCTGATGATCGTGTATGTCGTTTTTGGCGGAATGCTGGCGACAACGTGGGTGCAGATCATCAAGGCGATTCTGCTGATGAGCGGCACGATTCTGCTGAGCCTGCTGGTGCTGGCGCATTTCGGTTTCAGCCTCGGCAGCTTTTTCGATGCCATCGCGCACGTGACTTATCACGACGCGCAGGGTAATCCGGTGACGCAGAATTTTCTGCAACCGGGACTGCGCTACAAACCGCCTTACGGCGCGCTCGATCTGATTTCACTGGGCCTCGCGCTGATCTTCGGCACTGCCGGATTGCCGCACATTCTGGTACGTTTTTATACTGTGCCTGACGCAAAGACGGCGCGCGTCAGCGTCGTCTGGGCAATGGTGATCATCGGCAGCTTTTACATTCTGACGACCTTTCTGGGTTTTGGCGCGGCCACGATTGTCGGGCGCGATTTTATTGCCAGAAATGGCGGCACGAATATGAGCGCGCCGCTGCTGGCTAAGGCGCTGGCCGGAGACTTGTTCTTTGCTTTCATTTCCGCGATTGCCTTCGCCACGATTCTGGCGGTTGTGGCGGGGCTGACGATCAGCGCGTCAACATCGTTTGCGCACGATTTCTGGGCGAATGTCCTGAAGCACGGCAAGGGAACGGCGCTTGGCGAAGAAGTTCGTGTGGCGCGGGTGACGGCGTTTGTGGTCGGCGCGGTTTCGATTCTGATTGCAATTCTGCTTGGCCCTGAGGCGAATGTCGCGTTTCTGGTTGCGCTGGCGTTTGCGGTCGCGGCTTCGGCCAATCTGCCGGTGATTGTGCTGTCGCTGTTCTGGCGACGCTTCAACACGCGGGGCGCGGTGGCAGGGCTGGCAACAGGGCTGGTGTCATCGCTGGCGCTGATTCTGATCAGTCCGGGCATTATGAAATCGAAGGCCATCTTTCCGCTCGAAAACCCCGGCATCGTCAGCATCCCGCTGGGTTTCATCGGTGCATTGATCGGTACACTGTCAGCCCGCGAACCGCGCGCGGAAGAAAAGTTCACGGAACTCAGCGTCCGGGCCACGACAGGCCTCGGCGCAGAGAAGGCTGTTTCGCACTGAATAAAACAATCCGCGAAGTCACACGAAGAAACACGAAGAAGGATCAGACAGGATGAACAGGATTTCCAGGATGATTTTGATTGAAAGAACTCTGTCTATCCTGATCATTCTGTCAATCCTGTCAAAAACCTTCTTGCTTCTTCGTGTGGCCTGGTGGATGAGAAAGGTTAATTCACATGTCATCAAACGATTCTCAGACAACGATTGAATCTGTTCTGCACGAGTCACGACTCTTTCCGCCGCCTGAGCAGTTCAGGGCGCAGGCCCATCTGAAAGGGATGGAAGAGTACGAACGGCTTTACGCCGAAGCTGAAGCTGACCCTGAAACTTACTGGGCAAAGCAGGCTGAGCGGCTGCACTGGTTCAAAAAGTGGGACAGGGTGCTGGACTGGAATCTGCCGCACGCGAAATGGTTCGTCGGCGGCAAAACCAATGTCGCTTACAACTGTCTTGACCGGCATCTGACAACGTGGCGCAAAAACAAGGCTGCGATCATCTGGGAAGGTGAACCGGGCGAACAGCGCACGCTGACTTATCTGCAACTGCACCGCGAAGTCTGCCGCTTTGCCAATGTGCTGAAAGGGCAGGGCGTGAAGACCGGCGACCGCGTGGCGATTTACATGCCGCTCGTGCCGGAACTGGCGATTGCGATGCTCGCGTGTGCGCGCATCGGTGCGACGCATTCGATTGTCTTTGGCGGTTTCTCGGCTGATGCGCTCAAGGATCGCATCAATGACGCGGGCTGCAAGGTGGTCGTGACTGCCGATGGCGGCTGGCGGCGCGGCGCTGAAATCAAACTCAAGACTGCCGTTGATGAAGCACTGAAAAATACGCCGACGATTACAAGCTGCATCGTTGTCAGGCGCACCGAATCGCAGGTGCATATGATTCCGGGCCGCGATCACTGGTGGCACGAACTGATGGAAGCGGCGGATGCCGATTGCCCGGCTGAAGAACTCGACAGTGAACATCCGCTCTACATCCTCTACACGTCAGGTACGACCGGCAAACCGAAAGGCATTCTGCATACGACTGCCGGTTATCTGTTGCAGACGGCGCTGACGCACGAATGGGTCTTCGATATTAAGGACGAGGATGTGTACTGGTGCACGGCTGACATCGGCTGGGTGACGGGCCACAGCTACGTGGTTTACGGGCCGCTGGCGAACGGCGCAACTTCGCTGATGTATGAAGGCGCGCCGAACTTTCCCGGCCCTGATCGTTTCTGGGACATCATCGAACGGCACGGCGTCAATGTCTTTTACACCGCGCCAACGGCGATTCGCGCTTTTATCAAGTGGGGCGAACAGCACGTTCTCAAGCACGATCTTTCAAGCCTGCGGCTGCTCGGCACGGTGGGCGAACCGATCAATCCTGAAGCGTGGATGTGGTATCACCGCATTGTCGGCAGGGAACGCTGCCCGATTGTGGATACGTGGTGGCAGACCGAAACGGGCGCGATCATGATTTCGCCGCTGCCCGGTACGACTCCGACCGTGCCCGGGACAGCCACGCGACCGATTCCCGGCATCTCGGTTGACATTCAGACCAGAGACGGAAAGAGCGTGGGCGTGAATGAAGGCGGTTATCTGGTCATTAAACGGCCCTGGCCTGCGATGCTGCGGACGATCTGGGGCGATGATGAGCGTTATCGCAAACAGTACTGGAGCGAGATTCCCGGCGTCTATTTTGCGGGCGACGGTGCGCGGCGCGATGAACACGGCTATTACTGGATTATGGGCCGCGTGGACGATGTGCTGAACGTGGCCGGTCACCGGCTCGGCACGGCTGAAGTCGAAAGCGCGCTCGTGTCACACGAAGCCGTCGCTGAAGCCGCCGTCGTGGGCCGTCCCGATGACCTCAAGGGGTCGGCAGTCGTGGCCTTCGTCACGCTCGAAGGCGGGCGCAAGGGCAACGAGGATCTGAAACATCACCTGCGCGAACACGTCGCCAGAGAGATCGGCGCAATCGCCAAACCGGATGACATTCGGTTCACTGACGCGCTGCCGAAAACACGGTCAGGCAAAATCATGCGCCGCCTGCTGCGCGAAATTGCGGCGAGCGGCACGGTGGCCGGTGACGTGACGACGCTTGAGGATTTCTCGGTGCTTGAAAAACTGCGCGAGGATGACGAGTAAGAATTGTCGGCTCAAAGTGCAGACGCAGTAATGAATCCTGAATCAGATTTCAATTGCGTGTCCGGCAAGTGTTGCGCGATTTGCCAGAATCGTGCGGCACCTGCAACCGGCCCGTGGCGTGAACTGCGCGATTCTGGCAAATCGCGCAACACTGCTTAGTTCCAGACACTGATCTGAAATCCGATCTGATCCGACTCTTTCAGAGTCGGGCAATCTGTTGTTTCGCTTCGGCGGGTTGCACCCGCCGCTATTGAATTTATCCGCTTCGCGGATCAGGCGGCCTGCTCATTCGCGGATCAGGTGGCCTGCTCACAACTGCCTGCCTGCATAGTCGGGCAGCCAGTCTCAAAAAACGACAGGGTGAAGATCAAATGATCTTCACCCTGTCGTTTTTTCACGGGGGACATGGAAGCAACTGTAAAACTTATGATGGCGGGAGGATTGAAAATACTCAGTTGTGTTCAGTGTCCGTACTTGATCTTTCTGAGGCCGCATTCTTCCAGTTCACCAAGCTGTGACAACGCGCGGCGCAGCGTCGTACCGAGGTCGTACTCGATTTCATCGAGCGACCAGACATTCAGTCCCGGCGAGCGCGTGAAATTGAAGCCATAAAGCCAGTCGCGGCTGACCATCGAATAGTAATCAATTCTCAGTCTGCTTAAGCCAAGTTCAAGGCGAAAAGGGGGAAGCTGATGTGCTGCTTTGACGAGACTGACGATTTCATCCCCTTTATAAATGAAATGCACAGCCTTGCGAATCACGGGGCGTTGTTCGCGCATCGGAATTGACCTCCTGTGTTTTTTTGTTCCGGCTTCCATCAGCAGGGCAGGACTTCACCCGACTGCGGAAAACTCTGGTTGGTTTGTTGCCGGATGCCCCGTTCCCGGCTTCGTCTGTAAGAAAGGCTCAATGACGGGCAAATACCAGTCAAATTGACTGAGCCGTGAGGAATTACTGCCGGTGTCGCACTGACTTCGGCTGCTGTGTCCGGCCTCTTATCAGAAAAGCAACGACGGTGTCATCAAATTCACACAGCCCCCGCCGACTATGACCCTGAAAAAGCAGCGCAGTGCTGTGGCCCGACACAGCGCCGCGTTTATGAAAGGGTAGTGAATATGCTGCGGAAGACTTTGGTGATAATAGCGCTGACTGTCTGTCTGAGCATCGGCGTGGCGGCTGATCCGGTTCGCTGGCAGCAACTCGAACCTGGCGCGACTCAGCAACAGACCTATGTCAACACCACGCAGACGGTCACCACAACGACCGCCCCGGCTGAACTGACACAGCAGCCCGCGTCGGCTGACGGCGAGTCGCCGAAATTCGTCACCCTGCCGGATGGTCGCATTGTGCCTTACGGCCCCGGCGCGATCTGCACGGATGATTGCGTTCAGGGCTTTGAAGATCAGACGGTGCGTCGCCCGAATCTCTGGTATGTGGCTATTCCGGCCATTGCCGGCGGCATTATTGCGACCGTGCTGATCACACGCGGGCACGATTCACTCACTCCGACGCGCAGCAATCCGAAACCTTTTGATCCTCCGCCCGGCACTCCGAATCCGTTCCCCTCGCCTTCACCGGGGCCGCACGGAGAAGTGCCCGAACCGGCGACGCTGGTGCTGCTGGGCGCAGGTCTGGCCATTATTGGCACCCGGGTGCGTCGCGCCTGAGCCGTTCAGAGTTCCTTCACAACAGTCAGATAAACACAAAGCCAGCCACAGGAGAAATCAGTTTTCTCTCTGCGACTGGCTTTGTGTTTATCTGACTGTCTGAACCCTTCAGATGAAAACCACCGTTTGAGAATTGGGGATCTCGAAACGATGACGGCAGCGCGGGTTCGGGCAGTAAAGCATGTCGTCAACGCGCACCAGATAGTCACGCGCCTTGGCGAATTTCGCGCGCAGATAATCATCCATGCCCTGCGGCGGCGATTTTTTCTTCGAACGCCGCAGCCAGCGAATCTGAAATTCAGTCGTCTGGCGGCATTTCGGACACTGATAGGTCGCGCGTTTCATCTCCTGCTTCTCAGTGTAAAAGTCTCGTTCATCCATAGTACCGATAGTCTACGCCTGATCTGCGCCGAAAGTAAAAAGCCGGAAGGCGAAAGCGGCGGGCGCCGCCAGCCCGTCACTTTCGCCTTCCGGCCTGTGCTGAAGCCGATTTATCTGACTTTGCCCATCAGTTTGCGAATGGAAGGCGTCAAGACCATCAGGATGATGCTGGCCACGATGGTTACGCCTGCAACCTTGTAAAACAACGCAGTCACCGCGCCCTGCGAATCACCTTCAAAAAATCCGGCGACATAACCAGCGGCATAATTCCCAATGGAAATGGACAGGAACCAGACCCCCATCATCAAACCTGCCAGTCGCGGGGGCGACAGTTTGGTGGTCGTGCTGAGGCCCACCGGGCTGAGACACAACTCCCCTATCGTGTGCAGAAAATAAACGACGATGAGCCACATCGGACTGACCCGGCTGCCACCCGTTGTCATTGAAGCTGCGAAGCCGATCACGACAAAGCCCAGTCCGGCAAACAGGAGGCCGAGGGCAAACTTCGTGGGACTCGAAGGCTGACGGTTTCCCAGCTTCAGCCAGAGCCAGGCCATCACCGGAGCCATCAGGACGATGAAAACAGCATTGACCGCCTGCAGAATGCTGGCGGCGAATTCATGACCCAGAACTACACGGTCAGTCATGTCGCGGGCAAACAGATTCAGACTTGAGCCGGCCTGCTCAAAAGCCATCCAGAAGATGGCGGAGAAAATAAACAGAATCCCGATCACAGCCACCGGCTTCTTTTCCTCAGGTTTGAGATACCAGCCAAACAGATAAATCAGCCCGCTGACAGTTGCCGCGCCCAGGATGAACAATAACGGGAGTCGAATGTAATCCGGCCCGAAATACAGGCCAATGATGGTCAGACTGATACTGAGCGTAAACAGCACGCCCTTGATGGCATTTTGTCGTTTCTGCTGTGGCGAAATGGCTGGCGGCTGGCCGATTCCTCTCAGCCGCCTGCGGCCCAGGGTATACTGGATGACGCCAATCACCATGCCAATACCGGCCAGACTGAAACCGATATGCCAGTTAATTTTTTCTCCGATTGGCCCGACAATCAGCGGCGCCAGGAAGGCTCCGAGATTGATGCCCATATAAAAAATCGAAAATCCCGCGTCACGTCGTTCGTCGCCTTCGCTGTAGAGGCCGCCCACAATCGCACTCACATTGGGCTTGAGCAGACCTGTTCCCAAAGTAATCAATATCAGTCCGGCAAAGAATGTCGGCAGCGATGGAATGGCCATGGAAAAATGACCGAGCGCAATGATAATGCCACCGATCAGCACCGAATTGCCGGTGCCAAAAACATTATCGGCCAGCCACCCGCCTGGAATTGACATCAGGTAGACAGACCCGACATAAGCGCCATAAATGGATGCTGCCTTTTTGGTCTCAAACCCCAGTCCGCCAACGGCGACGGTTCCGGTCATGTAAAGCATCAGCAGCGCGCGCATGCCGTAATAGCTGAACCGCTCCCACATTTCAGTGAAAAAGAGCGTGGTCAGGCCGCGCGGATGTCCGCCGATGCCCTGGTTATCGAGAGTTGTGTCCACAGCGACTTCAGGCGCGCTGTCAGCCGCATAAATTTGCTGGCTCATAAGAAAGTCGGAAACTGGATCAGTGATGATGTGATGCAGGCACTTCAGAAAAACTACAGGCAGGCTGCATTGTAGATGAGATGACGCAGCAACGGCAATCGCCGGTCAGTGTTTGCCAGCCCCTCCTGATTCTTAACAAGGAGCGCAGGCGTCCCGCCTGCAGGGTTTCAATCAATGTGCCTTTATCGAAAGACAGGCAGGCGTCCCGCCTGCGCTCCTTGTTTGCTCCTTGTTTGCGCATTGCTTCAAGCCGCTGCTGCGTAGCGCAACTGGTGAGGTCATAGTGAGTGTGGTTTAATGACGACACTTCAGGCATCAGTTCAGATCAGACAACAATCAATCAGTGTGGGGCCGATCACGCCCTGTTATCACCTGACTGCGACACACAAGATTCAGAGGAGGATTGTCACCATGAAAAGAATCATCCTGGCGGCGCTGCTGGCGGTACTGTTTTGCGGAGTCATCGCCACTGCCGCTTTCAGACAGAAGCAACAGTCGGCAACGCGGCGTTACATCAACCTGCCGGGGCGTCCGTTGCAGGCTCCGTTCAGCGATGCCGTGCTGGTAGGCAACACGCTTTATCTGGCCGGATGGATTGGCATTGATCCGAAAACCAATAAGGTTCCTGAAGACACTGATCAGGAAGTGCGGCTGCTGCTCGATCATTTCAAGGCCGTGCTGGCCGAGGCGGGAATGACGATGGATGATCTGGTGACGGTGCAGGTCTTTTGTCCTGACCTGACGAAATTCGATCAGTTCAATGCGATCTATCGCACTTACTTCAAGCAGAACTTTCCGGCTCGCGCCTTCATCGGCTCAGGGCCGCTCCTGCTCGGCGGGCATTTTGAAATGCAGGCAGTGGCCGTCAAACGATAGCTGACGGAACACGCGGAAATAGCGGAACAGACGAAACCGGCAAACCAGTGTCAGTTCTGATTCCGTCTGTTCCCTTATTTCCGTGTATTCCATCATCTCTCTGCTTTCTGTTTCGGGCTGAATCGAGACACGCAACAGTGGCACATCACCTCACCACAGAGGCCGCAGAAGTTCACAGAGGGGGCACAAATACAGGTTCCTCTGTGAACCTCTGCGGCCTCTGCGGTGAATTTCCCTGTTTCAGACTGTTGTGTGTTCTGATTCAGAAGGTCAGTTGCTTCAGATACTCAACGCTGATTTTGATGCTGTCGAATGGCGAACCCGGAGTCTGATCCTGCTCGACGAAGTAATGTTTGATTCCGGCCTTGTCTGACTGGGCGAAAATCTTTTTGAAATCAATCGTGCCGCGTCCGACTTCGGTGAAACCCTTCTGCGGCGTGTTGTCCATGTCCTTGACGTGAACAAGCGGGAAGCGGCCCGGATACTTCGCAAAATAGGCCAGCGGATCGTGACCGGCTTTGGTAATCCAGTACAGATCAAGTTCAATCTTCACCAGTTTCGGATCGGTTTCCGCGAGCAGCAGATCAAACGGCAGCTTGCCGTCAAGCGGCGCGAACTCGAAATCGTGATTGTGATAGGCCATCTGAATCCCGGCTTTTTTGCACGCTTCACCGGCCTTGTTGAGCGTGGCGGCCAGGCGCTTGTAATCATCCAGACTCTGCCGCTGCGATGGTTCAAGCCAGGGGCAGACAATGTAAGTGTGGCCGATGGTTTTGGCGACGCCGATGACCTTGCTGGTCTTGTCGCCAAAACTGGTCAGTGGAAAGTGCGCTGACGGCGCGGTCAGGCCGTTCTTTTTCAGAATGTCCCTGATCTGTTGCGGCGTCTTGTTCTGATAGCCCGCAAATTCAACTTCCTGGTAGCCGATCTGTGCGACCCTGGCGAGCGTGCCTTCAACGTCCTGCTGCATCTGATCGCGCAGCGTGTAAAGCTGAAGCCCGACCTTATTGATCTTTCCGGCAAAGGCAGCATTGTGCGCTGAACTGAGGGCAGCAAGGCCAAGGCCGCCGACCGCGCCGCGCGCAGCCGTGTTGAGAAAGGTTCTGCGATTCATGTCTGAGTGTCTCCCCTGGTGGTGAATGTCAGTTGCAAACCATGCTGATGATTCCGGGCAGATGATTTCACGATCCGGCGCGGGCGCGCAATGGCGAAAGCAAAACGTTGCGGGTACAATCAGCCGCGTTTCCAGCCGTCATCACCAGCATCTGAAAGGGAACCCATGAAGACTTCGCGCAGAGAAGCATTGCAGACAGTCAGTGCGCTGGCAGGCGCGTCATTGCTTGCGCCCGCGACCGCAGCCGGTGACGCGGCGGTTCAGGAATCGGTGGCCGCCACGGTGAACCTGTTTGATTTCGAGCCGCTGGCGCGCTCGCGCCTGTCAGCAATGGCGTGGGAATACATCAGCGGCGGCGCGGGCGATGAAGTGACGCTGCGCTGGAATCGTGAATCGTATGACCGGCTGCGCCTGCGCCCGCGCATTCTGACCGACGTTTCAAAACTCGACACGCGCGTGACGCTCTTTGGCCGCGAACTTCAGTTTCCGATTCTGCTCGCGCCGACCGCTTATCATCGGATGATTCATCCCGAAGGCGAACTGGCGACAGTCAAAGGCGCAGGCGCGGCAGGCGCGGTGATGACCGTCAGCACGATGGCGACGACAGGCGTTGAAGAGATTGCCGCCGCCGCAAAACAGCCGCTCTGGTTTCAGCTTTACGTGCAACCCGACCGCGCCTTCACTCGTGATCTGGTGCAGCGCGCCGAAGCCGCCGGATGCCAGGCGCTCGTCGTGACCGTTGACACCCCTGTAGTCGGTTTGCGCAACCGCGAAATGCGAATCAGATTTACGTTGCCGCCCGGCATGGATCGTCCGAATCTGAAAGGGCTGAAGACTTCATCAACCAGCCACCTGCCGCCCGAAAATGAAATTTACAGCGCGGTGCTCGATCCGAAACTGACGTGGCAGGACATTGACTGGCTGCGTTCGTTTTCGCGCGTGCCGGTGCTGCTCAAGGGAGTGCTCAATCCCGATGATGCCGACCGCGCAGTGCAGGCGGGCGTGGCCGGAATCATCGTTTCCAATCACGGCTCGCGTAATCTGGACACACTGCCCGCGACGATTGACGTGCTGCCCGAAGTCGTGGCGAAAGTGAATCGTCGCGTGCCGGTGCTCGTTGACGGCGGCATCCGGCGCGGCACCGATGTGCTGAAGGCGCTCGCGCTCGGAGCAAATGCCGTGCTGATCGGTCGCCCGTATCTGTTCGGCCTTGCCGCAGGCGGCGCGGACGGCGTCGCCCGCGTTGTCGGCATCCTGAAGCGCGAATTTGAAATGGCAATGGCGCTGACCGGGCGCACTTCAATTGCGAGCATTGACAGCACTGTGCTGTGGCCTGCTCGGTCGTAGTTGTCATTGCAGTCAGAACTGGAGCTTTGAAGCGAAAGAATTTTTCTCCACGAAGAGACACGAAGGTTCACAAAGAAAGAAACAATCCTGCTGTTATTTTCCGTGCTGCTTCGTGTGGTTTCGTGGATAAACATTTCCTGAACTCTGTAGAAACGGGGTTTGCCATGAACACTCAGACCACAACTTACCGCGATGTTACTGTCGGCGCGCTGCTCACTCGGCTGGCCGAAAACATTCCGAATAACGAAGCTCTCGTTTATGCAGATCGCAATCTGCGGCTGAGCTTCGCGCAGCTTGAGGCTGAAGCCCGGCTGATCGCGCGCGGGCTGATGGCGTGCGGAGTTGAACGCGGCGAACGGGTCGCACTGTGGGCGACGAATGTGCCGGAATGGGTCGTGCTGCAATTTGCGCTCGCAAAGGTCGGCGCGATTCTTGTGACGGTCAATACTTCATTGCGGGCGCACGAAATTGATTATCTGCTGCGGCAGAGCGAAGCCGCGACCCTCATCACCATTCGCGGCTTTCGTGACGTTGATTACATCGGTGCGCTGCGCGAAATCGGCGCAGTGGGTGAGATTCGTTTGCCGCATCTGAAGCGCGCCATCTTCATCAGTCGCGGCGCGGACGATGACTGCCCTGAAGGTCTGATGCCTTATGAATCATTGCGAGTGCGCGCCGTTGAAATCACTGACGCGCAGCTTGACGCGCGCGAAAGCGAAGTCGGGCTGGATGACGTGATCAATATGCAGTACACGTCCGGTACGACGGGTTTTCCGAAAGGCGTGATGCTGACGAGTCGCAACATCGTCAACAATGGTTACTGGCTGGGCGAAGGACTGGGTTACACGCCGCAGGATCGGCTGTGTCTGTGCGTGCCGCTCTTTCACTGCTTCGGGTGCGTGATCGGCGTGCTTGGCGCATACACGCACGGCGTCTGTCTCTGTCCGGTCGAATCCTTCGATGCGCGCCGCGTGCTTGAAACCGTTGAGCGCGAACGCTGCACTGCGCTTTACGGCGTGCCGACGATGTTTCTGGCTGAAATGGAAGATCCTGAATTTGCGCGCTTCGATCTGTCATCGCTGCGCACAGGCGTGATGGCCGGATCGCTCTGTCCTGAAGCCTTGATGCGCCGCGCAATTGATGAAATGAACCTGCGCGAAATCACGATCATTTACGGCCTGACCGAAGCTTCGCCCGGCATCACACAGACAGCGCGTGACGATTCAATCGCCAACCGCACGCAGACAGTTGGCCGCGTGCTGCCCGAAATGGAAGTGAAGATCGTTGATCCGGTCACGCGCCAGCAGGTCGGTGTGAATGAACCCGGCGAACTGTGCGTGCGCGGCTGCAATGTGATGAAAGGTTACTGGAACAACCCCGAAGCCACGCGCCGGGCAATTGATGATGACGGATGGCTGAGTACCGGCGATCAGGCAACGATGGATGCGGATGGTTACGTGCGCATTACGGGCCGCATCAAGGACATCATCATTCGCGGCGGCGAAAACATCTCGCCCAAAGAAGTCGAAGACCTGCTGCGCCAGCACCAGTCAGTCGCTGATGCCTATGTGTACGCCATCAGCAGCGAATTCTTTGGCGAAGAGGTCGCAGCGGCAGTGCGTTTGAAAGCGGACGCAACCACAACTGAAGAAGATCTGCGAACTTTCTGTCAGGGACAGATCGCGCGGTTCAAGATTCCGAAATATGTGCGTTTCGTGAATGATTTTCCGATGACGGCTTCGGGCAAGATTCAGAAATTCAGGTTGCGCGAGATGCACGAGCAAGAGATGCGCTCTGCGGCATCTGATGACAATGATTGAAACCTCGTGAGGTTTATGGCTGGAAAAGTGAAAACGCGAGCGAGAAAAAGAGTCCCGGTGCTGCCTGCCGGCAGCGGCGCCTCAACTGTCAGCGCGACCACGCAGGCAAAGCCGGACGCTGTGGCCCGACAACTGCTCGGTGACATCCGGCTGCTGATTGATCAGACCCGCGAACGCACGGCGCAGGCGGTCAACGCCGGGCTGGTCCTGCTCAACTGGCATATCGGTCAGCGTATTCGCAAAGAGATTCTGGGCGAAGAGCGGGCCGAATACGGCAGGCAGATTGTGGCTTCACTGGCAAAACATCTGACGACTGAGTATGGCCCTGGATTCAGTCGCCAGTCGCTGTTTCACATGATTCGATTTGCTGAAGTTTTCCCGGATCGTGAAATTGTCTCGACACTGTCGAGACAATTGGGCTGGTCGCACTTCCTTGAAATCATCTACCAGAAAGATGATTTGAAGCGCGATTTTTATGCGGAGATGTGTCGCATCGAAAGATGGAGCGTGCGCACGCTCCGCGACAAGATCAATGGAATGCTCTATGAACGCACGGCCCTGTCAGGGAACACTGAAGAACTGATCAGAAAGGAACTCTCGGCTCTGCGGCAGGACGACCGGATGACGCCTGAACTGGTGTTTCGTGATCCATACCTGCTGGACTTCCTCGGTCTGTCCGGGGCTTACAGCGAGCAGGATCTTGAAGCGGCTATTCTGCGCGAACTGGAAAAATTCCTGATTGAACTCGGCGGTGATTTCGCCTTTGTCGCACGGCAGAAGCGGATGACGATGGATGGGAAGGATTTTTATCTCGATCTGCTTTTTTATCATCGCGGGCTGCGTCGGCTGATTGCGATAGAACTGAAACTCACACCGTTCCTGCCGGAACATACCGGACAGATGGATTTTTACCTGCGCTGGCTGGACAGATATGAGCGCCGCGCCGGAGAGAAAGCGCCGCTCGGTCTGATTCTGTGCAGCGGAAAAGGCGAAGATCAGATTGAACTGCTGGAACTGGGTCGCCGGGGCATTCGGGTGGCTGAATATCTGACTGAACTGCCTTCGCGCGAACTCTTTGCCACAAGGTTGAATGAAGCCGTCAGGCTGGCGCGTGAGCGAGCCGACAGGAAGGCCGGAAGAAGATCAGCAACTCGCGCGTAGTTGAATCAGGCAAATTCCGCCAGTTCCGCCCACCTTTCCAGATCACGATCCAGGCTCGCGCTGAGCGTCTGCATCTCCTCGTACAGTTGCTGCACCATTACATGATCGGTGGCGTTGGCTGACAACGCCGCTTCGATTTCGGCTTTGCGCATTTCGCTCGCGGCGATGCGGGTTTCAAGCTCATTGAGTTCGCGCTGTTCCTTGTAGGACAGTTTGCGTTTTGATGAAGCGGGCGCGGCGGGAGTTTCGATCTTTACTCCGGCACGCGCCTGTTCGGCTTTGATTCTGGCTTCGGCTTCGGCCTGTTCGAGGGTTTCGCGTTCGCGGGTTTCGAGGAAGGCGCTGTAATTGCCCGGATATTCGCGGATCAGACCTTCGCCTTCAAAACGAAAGATCGAATCAACCGTGCGGTCGAGAAAGTAACGGTCGTGGCTGACGACGACCAGGCAGCCGGGGAAGGTTTCAAGAAACTCTTCGAGCGCAACCAGCGTCGGAATGTCCAGGTCGTTGGTGATTTCGTCAAGCAGCAATAAATTCGGCGCGCCCATCAGCAGCCGCAGCAGATAAAGCCTGCGCCGCTCGCCGCCTGAGAGTGTGGCGATGGGCTGATACTGCATGCGCGGCGGAAACTGAAACCGTTCGAGCATCTGACTCGCCGTAATCACATCGCCTTCAGCCGTGCGAATGTTTTCAGCCACGTCTTTGACGTAATCAATCAGCCGTTTGTCATCTGCGAGCGCGCGGCTTTCCTGATCGTAATAACCGATGACGACGGTTTCGCCCGCTTCGATTTGCCCGGCGTCAGGTTTGACGCGACCCGCGATGATTTCAAGCAGCGTGGTTTTGCCTGCGCCGTTCGGGCCGATGACGCCGATGCGGTCGCCGCGCTTGAACTGATAACTGAAATCACGAATCAGCGCACGGTCGCCGTAAGCTTTGCTGATGTTGTGCAGCGCGAGAATTTTGCTGCCAAGCCGCGACGCTTCAAACTGAATGTCGAGTTCCTTTTTCTCAGCGATGTTTGAGGCGGCCTGCCTGGCCTGCTGAATCAGCGATTCGGCGCGATCAATGCGGGCTTTGGCCTTTGTCGTGCGCGCTTTCGGGCCGCGCCGCAGCCATTCCAGTTCGCGCCGCGCCATTTGTTTGAGCTTCTGCGCTTCGACAACCTGGCGTTCTTCCTGCTCCTGTTTCTTTTCCAGGTAAGTGGCGTAATTGCCGCTGAAACTCTGCACGTGGCCGCGATCAATTTCGATGATGCGATTTGTCACGCGATCCAGAAAGTAACGGTCGTGCGTGACGAGCAGCAGCGCGCCGGTGAAATCAGCCAGGTATCGTTCCAGCCATTCGACCGTTTCAGCATCGAGGTGATTGGTCGGTTCATCGAGAATCAGCACGTCAGGTTTGATGACGAGCGCGTGCGCCATTGCCACGCGCTTGCGCTGCCCGCCCGAAAGCGTACCCATCCGCGCCGTCACATCGCTGATGCCAAGCCGCGCGAGCATTGCCTTCGCTTCGTTTTCAAGCTCCCACGCGCCGGTGTGTTCAAGCTGATGCTGAAGATCAGCGACGCGCCTGAGCAGCTTTTCATCCGCGCCGTTCTGCAACGCCAGTTCGTGACAGGCGGTTTCATACTCAAGCAGCATTTGCAGCTTCTGCCGCAGCGTTTCGCTGCTTCCGGCAAAGATCGCTTCCATTACCGTCTGTTCATCATCGAAGGCCGGATTCTGCGGCAGAAAGGCGATGACTTTTTCATTTGCCACCACGACGCGGCCCGTGTCGGGCGGCTCCTCACCGGCAATCACGCGCAGCAGCGTTGTCTTGCCCGAACCGTTTGCGCCAATCACACCAACCTTGTCGCGTTCATCAAGCCCGAAAGTAACCGCTGAAAACAGCGGCTTGATGCCGAATGTTTTGCTGACATTTTCGAGAGAAAGAATATTCATCGCTGCTTTCAATCACGATCATACTGAATCAGGAGAAAGACAGTCACATTCTCGTCGTGACGAATTCATTCGTTCTGTTCAGGACAAACGAATAAATTTGTTACTACGGGAATGCGACTGGTTTCATTCAGAGTCGCTCCATTTCGTCACGGATTTTCAATCAGACACCCAGTTCGCCCGGTGGTTCAAGGTCTTCAGGCGGTGGCGAGGCCGGGCGGTCAGTCCGGGGCGGAAAGAGCATCATCAGACCCAGAATGCCGACTTCGACCGTCAGCCCGCCAAGCGCCATCAGCGGCAGCATGCGCGGCCCGACCGGTTCAATAAACTGCCCGACCACCCAGGGCAGCACCATCGCGCCCGCGCTTGATCCGGCAAAAAAGATGCCGGTCAGCTTGCCGCTCAGCGGCATGCGGTTCTGCGCGAACGAAATCATGGTCGGAAAAACCGAGGCCATTGACAAACCCACGCCGAAGACTCCGACCCACAACGCCACACGCGATTGCGGCCACAAAAGCATGACCATCACACTCGCCAGGCAGCCGCACAGATCAATCGCCAGAATGTGACGCGGTCTGAGTCTGAGCGAAATCGGAATGGCAGACAACCGTCCCAGCGTCAGCGCGCCCCAGAAAGCCGAATTCAGATAGGCCGCGCCGGTTTCATTGCTCAGCCCTGTTTTCACGGCATACGTGAAAATCCAGTTGCCGAAGCAGGATTCAGTGCCGGTGTAAAGAAACAGAAAGCACCAGATCATCACCGCCAGCGAAACTTTGACTTCGCCATTTGCTGCCTGCGCCGCTTTGTCAGGATGCGCCGGACTCGGCAGCCGCAGCAGCCACACACAGACCGGCACGGACGCGAGCGCCAGCAGCCAGTAACCCAGCCCGATGCCGCCGCTTAATTTGACGGCGCGCGCCATAATGATCGGAGCCGTAAACGCGCCCACGCCCCAGATAAAATGCAGCCCGCCAATCAGCGGCCCGACCCGTTCACGATTGGCCCACAGCAGCAGCGTGTTGCCGCCCACGCTGACGGCGCTCCCGGCCAGCCCCAGCGCGAGAAAAAGCAGCACCAGCAGCCAGAGCAGCGGAATGGCCGGAATCAGCGCCGCCAGCCCGGCGAGCAGAAACAACCCTCCCGCCAGCACTGGATGCCCGCTGGCGCGATCAAAGAGCCGACCCGCCACGAGCGCGCCGAGAATGAAGCCCAGCGACCGCGCCATAAACACATAACTGATCTGCGAAAGCGGTGAAGCGGTCTGTTCAGCCAGCGCCGGAATCGTCGGCCCCAGCGCTGAAATCAGCAGTCCGAGCGTGCAGTAAGCCGCATAATACCCGACCGTCTGAGGCAGTGACCGCGCAGGCGGCGCAGCAACTTCAGGCGAGAGCGAAACGCCGGTGTTTTTCATTGGCGTGGCGCTCCGTGCGCTGAACTGAAAGCTGACGAATGATTGATACGGGAGAAACGAAATTTATGATGTGAATGCAGTGCCTTCATTTGTCCGAATATGCTGTCTGCCGTTGAAGTGCGCAACTGCGCGCATTGACGATGATGACTCAGAGCCATCAGGCCGGATGACTGGCCAGCCATTGAATCATCAGCGACGATCTGAAACAGCACGGCAGTTTACTGTCTGGCGGGAGTGGATGAAAAGCCGGAGACGGTGAGGAGTCAGTTTGTCCCGGTTGACTGAAACTGTGGATGGCGGCGTCCGGACTCGAACCGGAGACCTAGGGGTTATGAATCCCTCGCTCTAACCAACTGAGCTACGCCGCCAACTGGTCGCGGCAACACGGCGGTTGCGCCATTTGCCGCAGCATTTCAAGGCAGCCTGCGGAAGAAGGACTGCCACAGGCGGGGACGAAAGACGCGCAATGTAGCATAAGGAGCAGGTTGCGCCAAGAGGGGAGGGCAGGAATTTTTCAGGTGGCACAGACGGAGTGCGCAGGCTGGTGAACAATTGAAACACACGAGAAGATGGGCGCGCCGGGACAGTACCGCGAGGGTGAGCGAGCGGAGTCTGTGGTGAAAGGTGCTGCCGTGTGACTCCGCTCGCTCACGCTCGCGGTACTGTACCAGTATTTTCAGACTCGTGTACGGACGCCACACTTCCCGGCTATTCAATGGAGGCCCGAATCAATGCCCACTCGTTTTGCATTTTTACTTGTCTCAATTCTGACGCTGTGCGGTTTCGTTTCCGCGCAACCGGCCAGTTACCTGCTGGTGCTCAACAAGGCCGAAAACACGCTGGCGATCATTGATCCCGGCAGTTACAAAATTCTGGCTCGCGTGCCGGTCGGTGAAGGGCCGCACGAAATCACGACTTCAGCGGATGGCAGGCTCGCGTTCGTGGCCAATTACGGCACGCAGCAGGTGCTCGGCAGTTCGCTTTCCGTGATTGATCTGATGACCAGAAAGGAACTGCGCCGCGTTGATCTGGGCGGATTGCGCCGCCCGCACGGCATGGTTGAAGCTGGCGGCAGAATCTATTTCACCTGCGAGGTCAATCGCCTGATTGCGCGTTATGACCCGGCCAGCGACAAGGTTGACTGGCTGATGGGAACCGGGCAGAACGCCACGCACATGCTGGTCGTGTCACGCGATCAGCAGAAAATTTATACGGCCAACATCGCGTCCGACACCGTGACTGCCTTTGAATTCACTGCGCCGCCGCCCGCGCAGTCAAAGATCACGCAGATCGCTGTCGGCAAACAGCCCGAAGGCATTGACCTTTCACCCGACGGAAAAGAATTGTGGGTCGGCCAGAACGGCGAAGGCAAAGTCGCCATCATTGACACCGCCACCAACAAGGTGAAGGAAAACATTCAGGTCGGTCAGGTTCCGATTCGCGTCAAATTCACGCCGGACGGCAGGCGCGTGCTGATCTCTGATCCGAAGGCCGGTGAACTGATCGTCCTTGAGGCCGCCACGCGCAAAGAGGTCAAACGCATTCAGGTTGGTGAAACGCCCGTCGGCATTCTCGTCACGCCCGACGGCAAACGCGCCTTCGTCGCCACGATGCAGGCTGACCGCGTCGCCGTCATCAACCTTGAAGACCTGAGCATCATCACCAGAATCGAACCCGGCAAAGGCCCGGACGGCCTCGCCTGGGCCGGGAAATAAACTGTAAAAGAAAGGCAGCCACGAATGAACACGAATTTTCACGAATGACAAACCGGAAGTGACGCGGCTGAGTAACAAGCAATTCGTGAGAATTCGTGTTCATTCGTGGCTGTCTCTGCTGAACTGTCTGCCACACGTTTTCGGAAAAATGCCATGCCGAAATTTACTCTGCTGACTGCGCTCCTGTTGCTGCTGACGCTGACTATTCCGGCTCAGCAGAAAAAGATCACGCCTGAGCTGCAATCGCTGATTGAGGCTGAACGCGCGTTTGCCAGGCTTTCAGTTGAGAAAGGCGTGCGCGAGGCGTTCATTGCTTTCTTTGCTGACGATGGCACTGACTTTCGCCCGCATCCGGTCAGAACAAAGGAATGGTACAGCCAGCATCCGGCTCCGGCTGCGCCGCCGCCCGTCACGCTCGACTGGGCGCCGATTACCGGAGGCATTTCAGCGGCAGGCGATCTGGGCTTTTCAACCGGGCCGTACACGCTGACCGACCACAGCCCGCAAAAGAATCCGACGCGGCACGGCATGTTTTTTTCAGTCTGGAAGCGCCAGCCTGACCGTTCCTGGAAAGTCGTCGTTGATCTGGGCATCGTCACGCCTCAGGCCGTCGCGCCGCTCGATGCGCCGTACACGCCCGCGCTGCATCCGAAAATAAAGGCCACCAAAGCCGACCCTGCCGCGCTGCTCGAAACTGATCGCGCATTCAATGCCGAATTAAGGACGAGCAGCGTCAGCGACGCTTACCTGAATCATCTGAGCGATGACGGGCGGCTGTATCGCAGCGACGTGATGCCGCTGATCGGCAAAGCAGCGATTGGCTCATTTTTGTCAGCCAGGCCGCTGACACCAGACTGTTCGCCCATCAAAGCCGACATTGCCGGTTCGGGTGATCTGGGTTATGTGATTGGCAGCTACGAATTGAAAAGCGGCGCAGCGCAGTCTGGCAAAGGCTATTACGTGCGCGTCTGGCGGAAGGATGAAAAGGGTCAGTGGAAGCTCGTCGCAGACGTGACGAATGTACTGCCGCCGGAAGAAAAACAGTGACAGATAAATTCAGGCATGCCATTCCGGTGTGTTGTGCTTCAGAAAGCAATCAGGCCCGCGATGAATCGCTGAATCATCGCGGGCCTGATTTATTGTCAGTTCAGTTTCAGCTTACTTCTCTGATCCGATTCGCATGCCGTAAAACGACCGGTACACGAAAAAGAGCGAGATCGCAAAAAACACTGCGGCCAGCGCGTGCGTCAGGCCTGATCCCTGCGTGTTTGTCAGGCTCACGGCCAGTTCGACGGCGAGCAGACCAAAAAGTGTCGTGAACTTGATGACCGGGTTCATCGCCACCGATGACGTATCCTTGAACGGATCGCCCACCGTGTCGCCGACCACCGTTGCATCGTGCAGCGAAGTGCCTTTCTTCTTCAACTCGACTTCGACGACCTTCTTGGCGTTGTCCCACGCGCCGCCGGCATTGGCCATAAAGATCGCCTGGTAAAGACCAAAGACCGCGATTGAAATCAGGTAGCCGATGAAGAAATACGGTTCGATGAACGCAAAGGCCAGCGACGAGAAGAACACGGTCAGGAAGATATTGAACATGCCCTTCTGCGCGTACTGCGTACAAATCTCGACGACCTTTTTACTGTCGGCGACTGACGCTTTCTCGACACCTTCAAGGCGAATGTTGGCCTTGATGAATTCAACGGCACGATAAGCGCCCGTCGTCACCGCCTGAGTTGACGCGCCGGTGAACCAGTAAATCACCGCGCCGCCGGTAATCAGGCCGAGGACAAACGGCGCGTGCAGGATCGAAAGGTTCCGCACGGCATCGGCATTGGTCAGGCCGCTGGTGAGCGCCATGATGATTGAGAAAATCATCGTCGTTGCGCCCACCACTGCGGTTCCGATCAGCACCGGCTTGGCCGTCGCCTTGAACGTGTTGCCCGCGCCGTCATTTTCTTCGAGCAGGTGCTTGGCGCGGTCGAAATTCACCGTCAGGCCGAACTGGTTTTTGACTTCGTTCTCGACGTTGGGCACCTGTTCGATCAGTGACAGTTCGTAAACCGACTGCGCGTTGTCAGTCACCGGGCCGTAGGAATCAACCGCAATCGTGACCGGCCCCATGCCCAGGAATCCGAACGCCACCAGACCGAAGGCAAAGACCGCCGGAGCCACCATCAGCGCGCCGAGTCCCTGCACGCCGAACAGATAGGCAATCGCCATCAGAATGACAATGCTGATGCCGAGCCAGTAAGCGGAGTAATTACCCGCCACCAGACCCGACAGAATGTTGAGCGATGAACCGCCCTCTTCTGACGAAGTGACGACTTCGCGCACGTGCCGTGATTCAGTCGAAGTGAAAACCTTGACCAGTTCGGGAATGATCGCGCCTGCCGCCGTGCCGCACGAAATAATCGTGGAGAGCTTCCACCACAGCGTCCCGTCACCGAGCGTCGGAATCATCAGGTACGAGACAATGTAGGTCAGCACGATGGAAACAATCGAAGTGATGATGACCAGATTGGTCAGCGGGCGCTCGAAATTCATTTCATTCGCCCCGGCGTAACGACCTTTGGCGAGCGCTTCGTTGATGAAATATGACCCCGCCGAAGCGATGACCATCATAATGCGCATCATGAAAATCCAGACGAGCAACTGTACCTGAATGGCCTCATAACCCGGCCCGGCAGAGTTCGGATTGATCGCCAGCAGGATGAACGAAATCAGCGCCACGCCCGTCACGCCGTAAGTTTCAAAGCCGTCGGCTGACGGCCCGACCGAATCGCCCGCATTATCGCCCGTGCAGTCGGCAATCACGCCCGGATTGCGCGCGTCGTCTTCCTTGATCTTGAAGACGATCTTCATCAGGTCAGAACCAATGTCGGCAATCTTGGTGAAAATGCCGCCCGCAATTCGCAGCGCCGCCGCGCCGAGCGATTCACCGATGGCAAACCCGATAAAGCACGGCCCCGCGTAATCGCCCGGAATAAAGAGCAGGATGCAGAGCATAATCAGCAGTTCGACGCTGATGAGCAGCATGCCGATGCTCATTCCGGCCTTGAGCGGAATGGCGTAAATCGGATAAGGCCGACCTTCAAGCGAGGCAAATGCGGTGCGCGAGTTGGCAAACGTGTTGACGCGAATGCCGAACCACGCGACGCCGTAACTGCCCGCGATGCCCACCAGGCTGAAGGCCAGAATAATGATGACCCGCCCGAAGCCCATCCCGACCAGAAAGCCGAAATACAGCACGATGATGATGGCGATGAAGGCTTCGAGGACGAGAATGAATTTACCCTGCGTGATCAGATAGGTTTTGCAGGTTTCGTAAATCAGTTCCGAGATTTCGAGCATTGACCGGTGGACGGCCATCTTTTTGAGCTGCATGAAAATCATCAGCCCGAAAGCCATGCCGAGCGCCGAAACCAGCAGTCCGATCAGCAGCAGCGTGCGGCCATTGATGCCGCCCAGAAAGCTGACCGTTGAGAGATCAGGCAGCTTCAGATTCGCTTCGCCGCCTGGTTGATGGGTTGAACCTTCTGAGTGTGCCTGCGCCAGTGCCGCAGTCGCAGAGATGGACACGACGGCAAGGCTCGCGGCAAGCGTCAGCACGAAGCGGTACACTCGCAGAGCAATGCCTGACTTGAATGGAAGCATAGTCCTGTTTTCCTTTTTTCAGTGTAAAGAGTTTGGTAAACCCGAATAAAGAAGGCGGATTATAGACGAAGCCCCAAATGATGGGAAGCAGACAAACAGCAGAAAAACAGCCTTTTGACGCGCCCCGGCTGGTCAAACCAGCAGATGAGACTCACTGTCCGGTGAGCACCACGCGCGGCTGCAGTGTCCGGTTTTCAGGCCGGTACTCGGCGACCGCGATCAACTGCTGCCCGTCAGTCAGTTGCACCAGCGTTCCGGCAGGATAATCAACCGCGCAGCGCATTGCATTGCCGTGCGCAACTTTTGCCATCTCATCAGCATCAAGCCTGACTTCCGGCATCGCCAGAGCCTCCGTCATTGAAATCAGCGCCTCATCAGTTCGCCCGGCCTCAGCCATTTCCGCCAGTTGTTCGAGCGTTACAGCGCGGCTGAGATCGCACCGTCCCGCGCGCGTGCGCCGCAACTGCGTGAGGTGCGCACCGATGCCGAGCGCCCGGCCAATATCTTCGGCCAGCGCGCGAATGTAAGTGCCTGAAGAACAAACCACGCGCAGGTTGAAATCAGCACATCCCGCAGCGCGGGCATCCTCTGCCTGCAAAAGCGCGCCGTTTGTCAGCTCAAGTTTCTTTATTTCAACTTCGATGGCTGCGCGCTCGATCTCTTCACCGCGCCGGGCCATTTCGTACAGCTTCACGCCGCCGACTTTTTTGGCTGAATACATCGGCGGAATCTGTTGAATGCGCCCGCGCAAAGGCGCAAGCGCAGCTTCAATCAGGTCAGCCGTCAGATGCCGCGCATCAGTCACCGGCCCGGTCGCATTGCCGGTCAGGTCGCCCGTATCGGTCGCATAACCAAACCTGACCGTCGCCAGATATTCCTTGTCGTCGTCGGTCAGAAACTGCGCGAGCCGCGTCGCGCGATTGAGGCAAACGACCAGCACCCCGGTCGCAAACGGGTCGAGCGTGCCGGTGTGTCCGACGCGGCGCGTGCGCATCAGCCTGCGCACCTTCGCCACAACATCGTGCGAAGTCCAGTCGGCAGGCTTGTCAATCACGAGGATTCCGTCAGATGGCAGAGTTTTCTGATCGCTCATTGATTCTTTCTCTGGTATGAACTTTCACGCCTGCGCGCCAGTTTGAATTGAGGCCGATCTGATACGCTTCGATTTCAGGCGCAAGGCAGCGGGCAATGATCTTGAACGTGCGATGAAACCGCAGGCGCGGCGCAACCAGATAAAGCAGCGGCGGGCGATCAGCGAGCGGCACGCCCGGAAACAGACCGCGCCGCGCAAATTCACCGCGCACCCGCGCCTGCTCAACGCGCAGCCAGTAATCAAGCCCCTGCAGCGGCAGGTTCGCGTCTTCCGCCGCCTTGATTTCAATCACCACCAGGCGGCCTTCATCATTCACCGCGAGCAGGTCAAGCACCGAACGCTCATCAGCGCGCCACGCCGGAATCTGCGAATAAACAAAACGCGGATCGAGCGCCGCGTCAAGCACGCGAATGTCACGCCGCAGCAGCGATTCAAGCCACGCTTCGGCGCGCAGACGATGAAACGGATGCTGCGGGTCAGCAGGCCGCGCCTGCCGCTCTGTTGCAATTGAGCGCGCCAGTTGCGCCAGTTCGCTGAAGTTTGTATCAGTCAGTTTTTTGACCGGCGGCAAAGTTGGCGTTGTCTGCTGCGGCCTGAAAGCAGCCACGCCGAAGCTGGCGCGCTGAGCAGTTGAAGCGTGAGTCACGCGGGCGAACTCCAGCCCGTTGATCGAAAAAATTTCAGTGTCGCGCAGCGCATCATAACGGGCTTCGATCAGTTCAGGCGCGAGATTCACGATTCGTTCGCGCCAGCGGCTGCGCGTCTCTGCCGCCTGCGGCCAGAGCAGTTCGCGTTCGTGCGAATTAATCAGTTCAGCCTGCGTCACCGGACGCAGGGCAGTCAGTGCCGATTCATCCTCGTCAACCTCAAAACATTCAACTGCCGCGCCCGTGTGCCTCGCATCAACGAGCGTCAGCCGTTCGAGCGTGGTTTGTGCGCGGCCTTTCGGGACACACAGCCACAAGCGTTTTGCCTGCTTTCCGGCTTCGCGCCGTTCGTTGTATCCGGCCAGCCAGACCAGCCCTGCCGCCAGCACGCCGTCAATTTCGCTCTGCGCTTCGCCGTCACTGGCGCCGATCACCAGCACCGTTTCGCGGCGCAGCTCAATCACCAGCCGCGCATACTGCACCGGCATCAGCCGCGCGCGATTGCCCGTCGTGTTCACGCGCTGAATGCGAACTCCGGCAAAGTGGCTGGCAACGAGTTGCGCCAGAGTTTCGCCGTAACCAGCGCGCCGCTCATTCACCGGCAGTTCGCGCTGCTTCTGTCTGGCGCGCCAGCCTTCAGCATCGCGCAGTGTAATCAATGCGACTTCCTTCGCCAGCCCGCGTGACACTCTGAGCCTGATTTCAGCTTCACCAATTTCAAAGTTCGTCACGCGCCAGCTTTGCGAATGGTCATCATCCCACCACGCAAAAATCAGCCGCCCCCATTCGACACTGAATTCATAACTGCCCGGCTCAAGCTCAGTGACGAGTTCATCATTCACGAACATCTGCCACGCGGCGCTTTTGAGCAGCGCAAGTTCAATGTCGTACTTCGCCTGCGCCGCAGCCTCGTTGTCAGTGATCGGAATCATCGGGCGATGAAAATTTCAGATTTGAGATTTGAAATTTGAGATTTACCGGCGCTGCGGCAGTTGCCAGCTTTTGCTCAGACGCTGATATTCAGCTTCGGTCAGTTGCACGAGCAGCGGTTTTGCTGCCGGGTCGAGCCAGCGCATCAGGGCTTCCATTTTTCTGCCTTCCATCGCCGTGCAACCGGCAGTTCCGCTTCCGGCGTGATTCCAGATGTGCAGGAAGATGCACGAGCCGCCGCCTTTTCTGACCGGCGCGGCGTTGTGATCCACGACCACGCCCCAGCGGTAATAATCCTTCTGCTCGCGCATCTTTTCGGAACTGTTCCAGTCAACACTGGCGCTGTTTCGGTCAAGGATGGTGTTGTAATGCTCTGATTTCACATCATCCACGCATTCGATGGTTCCGGTCAGGTGCGTGTACGGCAGTTTGATTGCGCCCGCTTCGGCTGCGCTGGCGTAACCGAAGGCGCTGCTCAGACGAAAAATTCCCGCCGGAGATTTGCCGTCGCCTTCTTTCTTGACCGGGCCTGAACCGTGTTGCGGCGCGTGCAATCCGCTGCCCCAGGCCAGGCCGTTTTTGCCGACCACGACCGGAATGCCAGATTCGATCTGCTGCCAGGCGTCTTTCGCGCTGTGGCGTTCATAGCGCCACAATTTGCCGTCAACCGCGTTCCAGTCGGGCGTGATGACCAGGACAAGCTGGCGCGATTCGGCAAGCGGCGTCTGAGGCAATTTATCGTTCATCTTTTTGTTCTGCTGAGCAAAGGAAAACGTGATTGCAAGGCTGAGCGCAAGACTGACAGGCAGCAGGCGAAATACGTTCATTACTGATCCTCCGGGTGAATCGTATAACCTCGGCGGCGGCGGCTTCAATGGCGGCGCAATGGTCGTGCTATAATCCGGCGCTTAAAATTCGATCAGTTCATTCACCGTATGCAATCAGGGAGCGAAAGTCTGTGAAAGAAGGTTGGGAAGCAGTCATCGGTCTGGAAGTTCACGCGCAGTTGAAGACTGAATCAAAACTCTTCAGCGCTTCAGCCGCGAACTTTGGCGACGAGCCGAATTCAAATACTGATCCGACGGTGCTTGGTCTGCCTGGTTCGCTGCCGGTGCTTAACCGGCAGGCCGTCCGGCAGGCGGGCAAGGCCGCGCTCGCGCTCGGACTCAGCATCAATCGTGAATCAATCTTTGCGCGCAAGCATTACTTTTATCCCGACCTGCCGAAGGGTTATCAGATTTCACAGTACGACCGGCCCTTTTCGGAACACGGCACAGTCGAGATTCCGACCAGCGAACGCGACGAGGCAGGGCGTCCGACCGAATGGACGCTGAAACGTTTCCGCATCACGCGCGCGCACATCGAAGAGGACGCGGGCAAGTCTTCGCACGATTTCGGCGATCACAACAAATCCTACATTGACCTCAACCGCGCCGGGACGCCGCTGCTTGAAATCGTCAGCGAACCGGACTTTCGTTCAAGCTGGGAAGCTTACGATTACATGGCCTTTCTGCGCAGAACGCTGCAATACGCGGGCGTGTGCGACGGCAATATGGAAGAAGGCAATCTGCGCTGCGATGCCAATGTGTCGGTGCGGCGCGCGGGTGAAGCCCGGTTCGGCACGAAGGTTGAAATCAAGAATCTGAACTCGATGCGTTTTTTGCAGCGCGCCATCGAGTACGAGATTGACCGCCAGATTGATGAGCTTGAAAACGGCGGAACGATTTATCAGGAAACGCGGCTGTGGAGCGAAAAGGAGAATCGCACTTATGTCATGCGCTCGAAGGAGAACGCGCACGATTACCGCTACTTTCCCGAACCCGACCTGCCGCCGCTCGAAGTCAGCGAGGCGTGGATTGAAAGCCTGAAAGCCGAACTGCCGGAACTGCCCGAAGCACGGCGGCGACGCTTCACCAGCGATTACGGCCTGTCGGCTGATGACGCGAGCGTGCTGACGGCGCAGCGCGAGCTGGCCGATTATTACGAAGCAACGGCGAAAGCCGCGAATAACGCGAAGGCCGCCGCCAACTGGATTCTCTCGGAACTGCTGCGCGAACTGAAGAATGCCAATACCGACATCACGCAGACAAAAGTTTCGGCTGAAAATCTGGGCGCGCTGATTCGCCTGATTGATGACCAGACCATCTCAGGCAAAATCGCCAAGGAAGTCTTTGCCGAAATGGTCACGACCGGCACGGCGCCTGACGCCATCATCAAAGAGAAAGGTCTGGTGCAGATCACCGACACCGCCGCGATTGAAAAAATCGTTGACGAAATCATTGCCGCCAATCCGCAGCAGGTCGAAAAATACCGCGCAGGCAAGACCGCGCTGATGGGCTTTTTCGTTGGTCAGGCGCTCAAGGCGAGCGGCGGCAAAGCCAATCCGCAAATGGTCAACGAGATCGTCAAACAGAAACTTGGCTGAAGCGAAACATCCACAACCGGAACTCCGGCTGCTGAGATAGTCGTCCGAACACCGTCACTTTGAAAGCTCGGATTGATTTGAAATTCTGGTTTGAAGTATTTCGTTGAAGTACTTCGATTGAGCAGGTTAACGAACCAGCCCTGACAACTGACAAACACGACTTATGAATTCACTCAAAACGTCCACGTTCTGCCTGATTCTGTTACTGAGTCTGCTCGCTTTCGCCTGCGACTCTTCAAAATCAACCACCACGACTGAGCCGACTGCCGCGCCGACGGTCAAAACTGTGGCTTCACCGCCGCCGCTTGCGCCCGGCGAAGAGATTGCTGTGCTTGAAACCGTTTACGGCAAAATCAGGCTGCGGCTCTTTCCCGATGTTGCGCCAAAGCATGTGGCCAGTTTCAAGAAATACATCAGTGAAGGTTTTTACAACGGCCTTGCTTTTCATCGTGTGATTCCGGGCGTGGTCATTCAGGCGGGCAATCCGGCAACGAAAAGCGATGACAAATCAACCTGGCCGCAGGGCGAGCGATCAGGGCTGCCGACGATTCCGGCGGAATTCAGCACGCTGCCGTTTGTGCGCGGCACGCTTGGCGCAGCTCGCACGAGCGACCCGAACAGCGCGAGCACGCAGTTTTTCATCTGTCTCAATCGCAATGAACAGTGGGATCGTGAATACACCGTTTTCGGTCAGGTGATCGAAGGGATGAACGTGGCTGACATTATTGCCAACTCCCCGACTGACCCCGGCACTGAAATTCCGACCAGCAAAGCCACCATTACCCGCGCTTATCTTGAAAAGTACGCTCCGAAGTAAGCGGAGAATTCCGGCAGCCGCGATTCTGCTGATTTGCGGTTGTCGGCAATCGTGTCAGCAGACTTAAAGAACATTTTCACAACCTTTCAGGCCCCCACTTCGTAAAAACAGTCTGAGTCCACACACAAACCGGTTTCTGTCCGTATCACGCTGGCGGCCATGAATATCAGTGAAGCAATCAAACTGGCTTTCGACGCGATCTGGGCGCACAAGCTGCGGTCATTTCTGACGCTGCTCGGAGTGATCTTTGGCGTGGCGACAGTGATTGTGGTCGTGTCGCTGATTGAGGGCTTCAATAAATACGTTGATGAAAAGATTGCCGACATTGGCACCAATGCCTTTTCGGTGCAGAAGTTTTCCATCGAGGATTTTTCCAGCGTCGAACGGATCGAAGAAGCCCGGCGACGCAACAAGGACATTCGGGTTGAGGATTACGAAGCCCTCAAAGCCGCGCGCGGTCGCTCCATTGCCGATGTCGCGGCGCAGGCCGCGCAGACGGGCGATGTGACTTATCGTTCCGACCGCCTGCGCGAAGTGGCGATTGCCGGTCAGTCCGCGAATATGGCCGAAATCAACCGCGTGGAATTTTCTGAAGGGCGCAACTTCACCCCGACCGAGGAAGAAAAGAACCGGCTGATCTGTTATATCGGCGCGGATATCGCCGAGCGATTCTTTGAGGGACGCAGCGCCATCGGTGAATCCATCAAGATTGACGGGCGCCCGTTTGAAGTCATCGGCGTCGGCAAGGCGCTTGGTTCGGTCTTCGGACAATCGCGTGACAAATACGTGCGGATTCCGCTTTCGACCTTTCTGAACATTTACGGTGCGCGGCGTTCGATCAACATCAGCGTGACTTCAGCGAGCGCAGACACCTATCAGGATGCGATTGACGAAGCTCTGGTTGTGATGCGCACGCGGCGCAAACTGGCTCCGAGCGCGAAGGACAATTTCGGCATTATCACGCCGAGCGCGATCAATGCGCTGCGCGAAAAAATCTTCGGCACGATTCAGATGGCGGCGGTCGGCGTGACTTCGATTGCGCTGGTGGTGGGCGGCATCGTGATTATGAACATCATGCTGGTGAGCGTCACCGAACGCACCCGCGAAATCGGCATTCGCAAAAGTCTGGGGGCGCGACGGCGCGATATTCTGAAACAGTTTCTGTTTGAATCAACTGCGCTGGCGCTGATTGGCGGATCAATGGGCGTCACCATCGCGTGGCTGCTGGCGAAACTGGTTTCGCTGCTGACGCCGATTCCGACCGCGCTGCCGCTGGTGGCAGTCGGGACGGCGCTGTTCGTTTCCGGCAGTGTCGGCCTGATTTCCGGCGTCTACCCGGCGTGGAAGGCTGCCGGACTTGATCCGATTGTCGCATTAAGATCCGAATGAACCTGCGGATGGGGGATGGAGGTTGGGGATTGGGGGATGGAGGTTGGGGATTGGGGGTTAGAAGGAAGAAAATCTGTGTTCAAACCGCCCCCTGCCCCCTGTCCCCCAACCTCCATCCCCCATCCCTCATCCCCCATCCCTCATCCCCCAATTCTTATGACTCGATCTGATCTGCGTGAAAATCTGTTGATGGCGCTTGACACGCTCTGGCAGCACAAGCTGCGGTCGTTTCTGACGATTCTGGGCGTGGTGATCGGCACGATGACCGTGATTGTGATTGCGGCTTTCGTCTCAGGCATTGATGCGCGCGTGGCGAAGGAGATCGAATCGTTCGGCACGAATTCGATCTATATTTACAAATTCAATCCGGGGTTCAACTTTTCGCTGTCTTATGAAGAACGCATGCGCAAGCCGCTAAAGTATGACGATTACAAGGCCATTGAAGCGGAATGTCCTTCGCTCGTCAACGTCAGTCTCTTCATCTCTCCGGTGAACCTGATTGATTTCGAAAACGGGCCGATGACCGAGCGTGTTCACATCCGTTACCGCGACACCGAAATGTCGAACGCGACGGTGCAGGGTTCGATGCCCGCTTATTTCAGAATGGGCATCACTGAAGTTGAGGAAGGCCGCGTTTTCAACGAAGCAGACAATGACACGCGCGCTGATGTGGCGGTGATCGGGCGCGACGTGGCCAACACGCTGTTCCCTGATCTGGTGGCGCTCGACAAGGAAATCACGATCAACGGGCGACAGTACCGCGTCATCGGTGTTCTCAAAAAACGCGAAACCTTTCTTGTCGGCTCAGACGATCCGAACAACGAAAACAAGACTGTCTATCTGCCCTATGCCTCGCTGATGAAGATTTATCCGCAGCTTGAAGATCACTTCATCATGGCGCAGGCCGCACCCGGCAAACTGGATCAGGCAGTTGATGAAATCCGCAGCGTGTTGCGCAAACGCCGCAAGGTGGCTTACAGCCAGCCGGACAGTTTCGGCATTTCCACCTCAGACAACATCATCACGCAGTTCAAATCAATTACGAGCGGCGTGTTTCTGCTGATGGTCGCAATTTCATCAGTCGGGCTGCTGGTCGGCGGCATCGGTGTGATGAATATCATGCTGGTGAGCGTGACCGAACGAACGAAGGAAATCGGCGTGCGCAAAGCGATTGGCGCAAAGCGCAGCGACATTATTTTTCAGTTTCTGACGGAAGCTGCCACGCTGACAGGCCTGGGCGGAGTGCTGGGTATCCTGCTCGGCTGGGGCGTGGCTGAAATCGTCAAGCTGATGATGCCGACTTTTGTGCCGCTGTGGGCGCCGATGGTCGGGTTTATCGTCTCGGTCGCGCTTGGCGTCGGCTTCGGCCTGTGGCCCGCGTGGAAGGCCGCGCGCCTCAACCCGATTGAAGCATTAAGATATGAATAGTCATCAGAGGAGATCACGGAACAGACGCAAATCACGGAACACACGAAAGAAGAAACTGCGAAAAATCTTTCCGTGTGTTCCGTTATTTCCGTCTGTTCCGTGATCTCTCTTTTGCTTCTGCTACCAGCCGTTCGTGCGATCCCACGCAAAAGCCCGCAGTTTTTCGAGCAGTTCGGGCGAGAGTTTGCGGTCGTCTGACAGGGCGATGTTGCTTTCAGCATGCGCGACAGTGCGCATGCCGGGAATCACTGTGCTGACGGCGTCGTGATGCAGCGTGAAGCGCAGCGCGAGTTCAGCCAGCGTCGGCGCTTCGGGGCCGGGCAGTGTTTTCAGCTTTTCCACGCGCTCAAAGACTTTCTGTTTGCGGTCGCCCTGAAAGAACCAGTTGCGAAAGTCGCCTGCGGGAAAGACTGAATCGGGTCTGACGGCTCCGGTCAGGCCGCCTTCATCAAACGGCACGCGGGCGATGACACCGACATTGAGCTGCTGACAAAGCGGAAAGAGCCGCTCCTCAGGAGCCTGCTCGAAGATGTTGTAAATCACCTGCACCGTGTCAATGTATCCGGCTTCGAGCACCTCCAGCGCGTTTTCAGGCTGGTAATCGTTGATCGAAATGCCGAAGTAGCGCACCTTGCCGTCCTCACGCAGCTTCATCATGGCGTCAAGCCATTCGTTCTGGTGCGCCCATTTGTCGTTCCAGACGTGCAACTGCTGAATGTCAATCACGTCAACGCCGAGGTTGCGCAGGCTTTTTTCAGTGCACTGGATGATGTAATCGTAAGGGAAAACATCGTGCAGCGGCACGTCACCGGCGGGCCACTGCTGATTCCTAGGCGGAACTTTGGTGGCAACATAGATGCGTTCACGGCGGGCGCGCAGCGTTTCGCCAACCAGCTTTTCGCTGTGGCCGCCGCCATAAGCCAGCGCGGTATCAATGAAGTTGAGGCCCAGATCAATCGCGCGGTTCAGGGCGCGCAACGCTTCGTCGTCGCTGCCGCCAAGCCATTGCACGCCGCCGATGCCCCACGCGCCATAACCAATCTCGGAAACTCTGATGCCCGTCCGGCCTAGTGTTCGATAATTCATCTGATTCTCCTGGGTTTCGATTTCAGTGTGAAAATGGTATTTATGACGCGACGATTTAGGCACTCCCGCAAAGTCGCTGTCAAGCTGCAACATTTCAAGTGAAGAAACGATGGCTGTTCCGCTCACTGAACAACAAGCTGAATCGCGCTGGTTTGCCGGTATTACGCGCACGCAATGGAATACGCTGCTTGCGGCCAAGGCCGGGTGGATGCTCGACGCGATGGATGTGATGCTCTACGCCTTCGCGCTCACAACACTGAAGATCGAGTTTGGTTTCAGCGACGCGCAGGCCGGAATGGTAGCTTCGGCCACGCTGTTTGCGGCGGCGGCAGGGGGCATCGGCTTTGGCATCATCGCAGATCAGTTCGGGCGCAAAAGGGCGCTCTCGTTTACGCTGCTGATTTATTCACTGGGCAGCGCGGCGACGGCGACTGTGGGTTTGTGGCAATCGTCATTCTTTACGCCGCTGGTGCAGTTGATTTTCTGGCGTTCGTTTCTGGGCATCGGGATGGGCGGCGAGTGGGCGTGCGGCGCGGCGCTCGTGGCTGAGACGTGGCCCGCGCGGCTGCGTGGACGCGCGATTGCCATCATGCAATCCGGCTGGGCCATCGGTTACATCATCGCGGCGCTGCTGGCTGCCGCGATCCTGCCGCAGTTCGGCTGGCGCGTGTTGTTTCTGGTCGGAGTCTTCCCTGCCCTGCTGATTGTCTGGATTCGTCGCCACGTGCCCGAAACGCTTGAGCATTCGTCATCTGCCGAACGCGCCTCGCCGCTGGAAATCTTCAGCCCGCAGTTTCGCAACTTTACCCTGCGCGCAGGCGCTGTGGCCGTCTGCGTGCTGATTGCCTACTGGGGCGTGTTTACGTGGCTGCCGGGGTTTCTGGCTTCGCCGGTTGAGAAAGGCGGCGCGGGCCTGAGTATCGCAAAGAGTTCAGGCTGGATCATCCCGGCGCAGATCGGCGCGTACTTCGGTTATCTCAGCTTTGGTTTCATTGCTGATCGAATGGGCCGCAAACCGGCGTTCATTCTTTACCTGCTCGTCACTGCGGCGGTCACACCGCTTTATGGATATTTCGCCCGCAACGCCACGCTGCTGCTGGCGCTCGGGCCGGTGCTGGGCTTTTTCGGTCACGGATATTTCAGCCTGTTTGGCGCGATGGTGTCGGAGTTGTATCCGCAGCGGATTCGCGCGACGGCGCTTGGCGTAATTTACAACATCGGGCGAGCGGCGAGCGCAGCAGCGCCATGGCTGGTCGGCGCGCTCGCTGATCGTTACGGCATCGGCAGCGCGCTCGGCGTAACCTCGCTGTTTCTGCTGGCGGGCGCTGTGCTGATGCTGACGCTGCCCGAAACACGCGGCAGAGAACTGGCCTGAAGATTACGTTCTTTGTCCGGGCAGTGTATATTTCCGGCATCTGCTGAGCAGCAGGAAATCTTTCGACTGACGGTTTATCCCACTTTCCGAAAAGAGGTCAGAATGCGAATCAAACAACATCACTCAAGGCTCAGTCTCACTCTTTCCGTGCTGGCTTTCATTTTACTGAACGCGGCGTTGGTGCAGGTCGCGGCCTTCAACGATCCGGGCCGGGGACGCTCTGCGCCGACGGTGTGGCAGGTTGCGCCGCCTGCGCCTGCCGTTACTGAAGCGGAATGGCAGGCCGAATTTGCCGCGCGGCGCAATGAAGTGATGAAGCGCATCGGCGAGCGCGGAATCCTGGTTCTCTTCAGCGCCGAGCCGCGCCTTTATGCCAACGATGTGGACTATCCCTTCCGGCAGGAGAACAATCTTTATTACCTGACCGGCATCCGGCAGGCAGGCACAACGCTCGTGCTGATTCCGGGCGCGAAGCAGACGCGCGAAATTCTTTTTATGCCGCGCCCGAATCCGGCCAGAGAAACCTGGACGGGTCATATGCTGACGGCTGATGAAACGCGCCGCCGCTCCGGCATTCAGACCGTGCTGGACAGCGATCAGTTCACCGCCTTTCTGGCCTGGCTTGCGCCACGCACCTCAATGACGCTCAGGCAGCGCGGCAATGCCGACGCGAAACGCCCTGCCGCGTGGGATGAGGATTTCAAGGCAGTCAGAGAAGCCGTAAGCAAAGATGAAGCACAGCTCTGGCTGCTGCTGCCGCCCGTCAATCCCGATTCACGCGAATATAATCAGGAACAGAAATTCGCTTCGCAGCTCGCCGCCGTCGCCAGCGGCCTGACCATCAAAAGCGCGATGCCGGTCTTTGCTGAACTGCGACAGATCAAGTCGCCGCTTGAAGTGAAGCTGATGCAGCAGGCCGTTGACATCAGCATCGAAGGCTTCAATCGCGCTTACGCCGTCGCTGCGCCGGGCGTTTATGAATACGAGGTGCGCGCCGAATTTGAGTACACCTACCGCCGCCGCAACGCTGACAACTGGGGCTATCCGTGCATTGTCGGTGGCGGCGCAAACGCGACGACGCTGCATTATGAAACCAGTCAGGACGTGCTGCCCGGCGGCGGCCTGCTGCTGATGGATTGCGCGGCTGAGTTCGATCATTACAGCGCCGACATCACGCGCACGATTCCGCTGAACGGCAAATTCACAAAGGAACAGGCCGACATTTACCGCATCGTTTATGAAGCGCAGATGGAAGCCATCAAACTGGCGCGCGTTGGCAGAACGAAAGACGACGTTCACAACCGCGCCGCTGAAGTGATCAAGGACGGTCTGTTGCGGCTCGGCCTGATTACTTCAAAGGACAACAATGAATTCCGCACCTGGTTTATGCACGGCACGAGCCACTGGCTGGGGATGAATGTTCACGATGTTGGCGTGACTTCAAAGCTCGCGCCGGGAATGATCTTCACGGTCGAGCCGGGAATTTACATTCGCCCCGACGCGCTCGATGTGCTGCCCCAAACGCCTGAAAACGAAAAGTTCATTCAGGCAGTGCGACCCGCGTTTGAGAAATACAAAGGCGTTGGCGTGCGCATCGAGGACGATGTGCTGGTCACCGGAGGCGAACCGAAAGTAATGTCCGGCGCGCTGCCCTCGAAGCTTGAAGAAGTCGAAGCCCACATTCAGCGGCTCAAACAGGAAGCGCAGAAGGCCGGAATGCCGTAACCCGGCCTGAGCGAAATTGCATGTCAATTACACTGCACCTGACCGACACTCATTACACCGTAGCCAGTCTGCCGCTGCATTATTTCGCAGCGGCGCTGGACGCGGTGCGCGGCGTGCCGGATTTCGTTTCACTCACCCGTGACAAGACCGAAATCACGCTGATCGTCACGCGGGAGACCTGGCATCAGATCGCGCCGCAATTTCCCGCCGCCAAAGCTCAGGAAAACTGGCGCATGATCTTTTTTGACGCCGTGCTTGATTTCACGGTCGTCGGCTTCATTGCTGAAATCAGCCGCGCTCTGGCCAGGGAAGGCATCAGCATTCTGACCGTTTCGACTTACAGCACCGACGCCGTGCTGGTGAATGAAAACCGCTACGAGGCCGCCGTCGCCGCCGTCAAACGCGCGCTGATTACTTTTCAGTACACCCATCTGTCGCAGCATTGAAAACGCTGCCAGCACCAGGAACCGCAGGCCCCGACGCCTGCGCTCCTTGTGAAGAATTGAATTGACGCGGGTCTTTTGGCTGACGGCGGACTTTCATTTATAGTGTGCGGGCAGTCGGTAAAAATTTGCCCTCAGGATCACAATCACCCCTTTGATTCGTTTCCTGAGCTTCAACCTCAATGGAGTTCAGCGATGCGTCTCTTCCACGTTGTCCTGTGTGTTGTTCTTTGCTGCGCGTCAGTTTCCCGCAGTGCAGCGACCATTGTTTCCCGCAATCAGCAGGGTTCGGTTCAGGATGAAAACATTTCAGCAGCCATCAGGCTGAATGAATTCATTCTTGACGGCACTGAATCCTGCGTCGAAATCAAAAAGGGCAGCAGCGCGATTCGTCCGCAGCTTGCAGCCGTCACCAATGCGGCCAGCTATGGCGGCATGATTGCGCCGGGCGGGCTGGCGGTTTTGTGGGGCGCGAGATTTTCTGAGGCCGGAGAAGAATACAGCGCCGCCGTCACGCCGCTGCCGCGCCTGCTTGGACGTGTGCAGGTGTTGTGGCGCGCGGCAGACTGGGACTCGACCATTACCGGCAGCCGGAATCGCTGCGGCTGGCGCGCTGCGCCGCTGCTGTATGTCGGCCCGAATCAGATCAACTTTCAGGTGCCGATGTTTTTCTATAAACCCTTTGCTGATGAAAATGGCAACGGGGATGGCCGCTTCGCCAACTTTGAAGGGCGTGACTATGAGTTCATCGTGCTTCAGGTGCTGCGTGACGGCTTCACCAAAGTCAGCTCGAACACGATCAAATTAAAGGTCAATTCGCACGCGCCGGAATTTTTCAGCAACGCGGTGATTGAATATCCGACGTGGCAGGTTCCATCCGAAATTGCTCCGGGCCTGACGCTGGTGGCTTATCTGACCGGACTTGGCAAGATTTCAGATCATGAACCCGAAGGCAGCGTGCCGCCCAGTCCGCCGTGGACGACTTCGTACCTGACTTATGTTGAGTACCGGAACATTTACGGAGCGCGACTGCTGCGCGCAGGCTTTCTCTTTGCGGGGCGCGCACCGGGCTTTGTCGGCGTGGATCAGGTCAACTTCATTGTCCCTGCGCTGCCGGTCAGTTCAGGTGAACCAGTTTCGATTCACCTTTGCACCGGCTCTGACAATGCCGACAGGTGCAGCGAAAAGGGCGCGCCTTTTTTATATCGTGCGCCGTAGCGCGTTGCATTTGCGCGTCCGCAGAATATTGAATCAGTAACCGACAATGACCAGTGACATCACCATCTCAACTGACCAGGCCAGGCTTGATCTGGCCGTCATTCACGGGTTTCTTTCCCGCTCCTGGTGGGCTGAAGGCGTGCCGGTCGAAATCATCCGCAGGGCCATCGAGCATTCGCTCTGCTTCGGAGTTTATGACGGCGCGCAGCAGATCGGATTTGCGCGGGTGATTTCTGATTATGCAACTTTCGCTTATCTGGCCGATGTCTTTATTCTGGAAGCCTGGCGCGGGCGCGGCCTGTCAAAGCGGCTGATGCGTGAAATTATGAATCATCCCGATTTGCAGGGCCTGCGACGCTTTGCGCTGGTCACGAAGGACGCGCACGGACTTTATCAGCAGTTCGGATTCACTGATCTGGCGCATCCTGATCGTCATCTCGAAATTGTGCGCACCGAAATTTACAAGGAACAGAAGTGAGTATGGACAGGCATCTGGCTGAAGATTCGGCCCACGTCAGCGAACTGTTGCGGCAGGTTTACGATGAAGCGGTGAGCTTTCTGCAAACCGTGAATGAACGGCCACCCGGCGTGCCGCCGACTGATTTCGCCATTGCCTCGCTGCCTGACTCCGGCCTCGGAGCGACTGCGGCGCTGGCTGAATTCAGGCGCAGGTATGCCGCTGAAATTCCGGGCAGCGTCGGGCCGCGATATTTTGGTTTTGTGACGGGCGGTGTGACTCCGGCCTCGCTCGCCGGTGACTGGCTGACCAGCGTTTACGATCAGAACGCAACGGGTCATCCGTTTGCGGCAACGGCCATCGAACGCGAAACGATCAGCCTGTTGCGTGAACTGTTCGGATTGTCAGCGGCGCATTCCGGCGCATTCGTGACCGGCGCGACAATGGCCAATTTCGTCGGCCTCGCGCTGGCGCGGCAGTGGGTCGGGCTGCAATCAGGCGTGAGCGTCGCCGAACGCGGGCTGTCAGCAGTGCCGCCGATCAGAATCCTGAGCGCCGCGCCGCATTCGTGCATTTTCAAATGCCTGTCAATGCTGGGCCTCGGCAGGGATGCGCTGCAACTGATTCCGTGCCTGCCCGACCGTCAGGCGGTGAATGTTGATGCGCTCAGGGCTGCGTTGCGCGCTCAGGCTGGCGAACCCTGCATTGTTGTCGCCAACGCCGGAGACGTGAATACGGTTGATTTCGACGATCTGACGGCGATTGCCGCGCTCAGGGATGAATTCAGATTCTGGATGCACGTTGATGCGGCCTTTGGCGGGTTCGCGTCCTGCTCACCGAAATACAGTCATCTGACCGCAGGGCTGGACGCGGCTGATTCGATTGCGATTGACGCGCACAAATGGATGAACGTGCCGTACGATTCGGCGATGCAGTTCACGCGGCATCCGCAGCTTCAGGTCGAAATCTTTCACAACAACGCGCCGTATCTGGGCAGGCCATCGGCTGAGCCTGAATACCATCACCTGACGCCCGAAAGTTCGCGCCGTTTGCGCGCGCTGGCCGCGTGGTTTTCGCTGATGGCTTATGGCCGTGAAGGATACCGCGAAATTGTCGAGCGAACCTGCGAACTTGCCGCGTTGCTGGGCGCGAAGCTGGCCGCTTCAGATCAGTTCAGGCTGCTCGCTCCGGTGCGGATGAATGTCGTCTGCTTCACGCTCGCGCAGGATCAGCTCACTGATGAAACGATCAGCCGGTTTCTGGCGATCCTGCGTGATCGCGGCAGGATCGCGCTGACGCCGACGATTTATGACGGCATTCCCGCATTGCGCGCGGCGCTGTCGAACTGGCGCACAGAACGCGCAGACATCGAAATCGCGTGGCAGGCGTTGTGCGACGCCGCTGGTGAGTTGAATCAGCGCGTGGCACAATCACAGCCTTGATTCAAATTTCAAACCTCAGGGATTCATATGTCCGAAAAAAATGAGCAGGGGCCGCAGACAAAGGCCGTTTATACATCGAAGGATTTCAATCACACGCACGCCGTCAGCCCGCCAATCTGGCAAACAACCACGTTCAGCGCCGAATCAGCCGAGCATTTTTATGAAATGGCGACCGTGCCACGACACGCGGAGTTTTACACGCGCTACGGCAACCCGACGCACCAGCAGGTCGAAGCGACGCTGGCCACACTCGAAGGCGGCGAGGCAGCGATGGTGACGAGTTCAGGCATTGGCGCAATCTTTCCGGCGGTGATGTGCCGGCTTCGCAGCGGCGATCACGTCATCGCGCAGCGCAATCATTACGCGGCGTCAACGGTGCTGTTCCGCGACATCCTGCCGCGCTTCAATGTCGAATGCACGGTCGTTGATCAGACGAACGCCGATGAATTTGCCGCCGCCGTGCGCCCGAACACGAAGATCATTTACACCGAAACGCCGGTCAATCCGCTGATGCAGATTACCGATCTGCGCGCGATTGCCGCGCTCGGCAAAAAGCACGGCATCGTGACGATGTGCGACAACACCTTCGCCACGCCGATCAATCAGCGCCCGATTGAACTGGGCATTGATGTCGTGCTGCACAGCGCGACGAAATACATCGGCGGGCATCACGACGTGACTGCCGGGGCGATGATCGGCACGAAGGCTTTCATTGACGAAGCGTGGAAGTTTGCGGTCGTGTCGGGCAGCGTGCTGAGTCCGTTTGACGGCTGGCTGCTGCTGCGCGGTCTGCGCACGCTCGGACTGCGCGTTGAGCGGCACAATCAGAATGCGATGGCGCTGGCGCGATTCCTGGAAGCGCATCCGAAAATCGAGCGCGTTTATTACCCCGGCCTTGAATCGTTCCCGCAGCACGAACTGGCGAAATCGCTGATGAGCGGTTTTACCGGCATGCTCAGCGTGGACGTGCGCGGCGGTTACAGCGGTGCCGAAAAGATGATTGCCTCGCTCAGACTAGGCACGCGCGCGGCGAGCCTCGGCGGTTTTGAAACGCTGGTCGTTCATCCGGCGGCGATGTGGAGTCTGCAGCTTTCGCCCGAACAGCAGCGCGCCACCGGCATCAGCGAAAGTCTGGTGCGAATTTCAGTCGGTCTGGAAGACGAGCCTGATCTGATTGCCGATTTCGCGCAGGCGCTGGAGCAGGTCTGAACATTTCAGATGGACAAGAGTGAAATCATCATTCGCGCCGCGACGCCGGAAGATCAGGAAATCTTTCTGGAGATGCTGTGCGAATTTGCCCGCTACGAACAGCTTGAACCGCCCGACGAGGCCGGACAGCAGCGCCTGATGGCAGATGGATTCGGTGAACGGCGGCGATTCGAAGTGCTGATGGCTGAAGTCGGAGCCAGGGCGGCGGGTTACGCCATCATTTATGAAATCTATTCGTCGTTTCTGGCGCGCCCGAAACTTTACATTGAAGACCTGTATGTGAGGCCGGAGTTTCGCGGGCGCGGAATTGGCAAAGCATTGTTTGAGGCCTGCGCGCTTGAGACTGAAAAGCGCGGCTTTGACCGGATGCAGTGGTATGTTGAAGACTGGAATGAAAGCGCCGTCAGCTTCTATCAGCAGATGGGCGCACACCGGCTGAACCGGCAGACGTGGCAGCTTGATTGTGCGAGGCCCGCAAAAAAATGAGGAGAGGTTTTGATGCCTCTCCTCGCCAAGCTAGCTTTGCTGGGATGAAAACTTTGAATGTGAGACAGCTTTGACCGGCTCACATTGCGCTGGCATATTGAGCAAGCGTAATGCCACAGCCGGGATTAAGCCTGCGGCCTCACTTATCTGCTTTCGGCAGCCCCGTTTAGCTTTTCCGGCCGACTCCGGGCAGGCTGCGTTTTCATCGTTCTTATCCAAAATTTCGTATACCGCTTCAGTTTTTCGGAGATAACACGACAATCCTGCCGTCTCATTTATTGCCAGTCGTCCTTTTTCCCTGGCGACGCTCGCACACGCGGCTGATCGTGCCGGAATTCTGATAATTTTCTGTACTCGGTCTGACGCTGTGGTCTAAAATAGCCGCCGCCCGGCGCTGCATCTGGTCCCGCCATTACCGCGCCATCAAACCCATCACGAGCTTACTGGCAATCAGCTACCCCGGCATTACTGCCTGCATCGTGTTGTTCCCGGCTCGATGCCCCCAATCGGCTTAGAGTGCATGGCAGAAATATCAAAAGAGATTCCCGTCGCAGATTACACGCTGAACCTCACCGCCGAATCAGCAGGAGCCTCGCTGCGCCCGGCTCCGGTTATTCCCGGTTATGAAATGGCTGTTGAAGCTGGCGTTCGGCTGGATCAGCCGATGGCTGAAGCGTCGCTGCTGCATCAGACAGACCTCAAACGCGGCGAAGAACAGCTTTCACTTCAGGCAGAGTTTGCGGCCCTTCGCCGCAGGGTTGGCGAGCTTGAGGAAATCGCTGACAGATTACGCGAACAGGATCGGGCCAAGGCCGGATTCATCAGCATGGTCGTGCACGACATTCGCTCACCGCTGACGGTCATTATGGGCACGCTCGACCTGCTGAACGAAGACCTGCTGGATGGTCGCCCGCTCGATTATCAGCATTACCAGTATCTGTTCAGCGAATCGCTGCGCAACTGTCAGGAGATTGATCGCCTGATTGAAGACATGCTCGAACTTTCGCGGCTGCGTGAAAACCGGCTGCGGCTGAATTTCGAGCCGACCACCTGCCTTGATCTGATTGATCAGGCGCTTGCTGTTGCCGCCGGCGCAGCCAGGCAGGCTGGCATTACGCTCGGCAGTGAAATTCAGCCGCTGCTGCCGCTGATCTTCGTTGACCGCAAACAGATGCACCGCGCGCTGATGAATCTGGTCAACAATGCCATCAAATTTACTCCGCGTGGCGGCCAGGTCACGCTGCGCGCCCGCATTCTGGAAGAACGCCGCAGCGATGCGCCGTGCGATTACGTGCTGCTGAGCGTCACTGACACCGGCGAAGGACTTTCGCCTGAAGAGTCGCCTTACATCTTTGATGCTTACTGGCAGGCCCCGAACGGAAAACGCAAAGCCGGAACCGGCCTCGGTCTGGCCATCGTCAAACGCATCGCCGTCGGTCACGGCGGCAACGCTTCAGTTCGCAGCACTCCCGGCAAGGGCAGCACGTTCACGATTATGATTCCCATCCGCGACACCGCGCCGGAACAGATGATCGAACCTGCCGAATAATTGCAGAATACCAGGACACGAAGGGCGCAGAGAATCATCCGGCATCCGCTGATTCCCTGCGCTCTTTATGTTGTCGTAATGATTTATCTGCCGTTTTGAATTTTCTTCGTCGCCGCTTCAATCTGCGCCGACATTGCATCAAGAGTCCGGCTGATGACAGCCGCCTGCGCGCTGGCCTCGCTCCAGTTCTTCTGTTCAATCGCTTCGCGCACACCGGGCAGCGTCTTGACGCCGTAGCCGGTGTAAAAACCCGGCGCGTAAATCTGATGACGGAACCATTCGCGGCGCGGCAGTCCCGTTTCAGAGAGCAGCTTTCTCTCAGACTGATAAAGCAGCCGGTTGACCTCTTTCACATCACCGGAGCTTTCAGCATTCAGACTGCCCGACATTGCCAGCACCCGCAGCGCGCGATCATAACCATCGGCGCTTTGCCGCAATCGTCCGGCAGCCTGCTGCAATGGCGTCAGATCAACGCCCTGTTTCGGCAGCAGATTGATTTCGTCAACATAACGACCGATGGTTTCAGCAAACCGGGTGAAATCAAACGGCAGAAGCTGTGCATCCGCCAGCCGCATCGTTGCCGTTCCGGCAGCCTGCACGAGCGTGCGGCCATACTCAAATGTCGAATCAGAGAATCTGGTATACCACGCGATGGAATCGTAAATTGAATGATAAACGCCGCCGCCGCCTTCACCGCCGAAACCCAGATTCAGCGAAGCGATGCCAAGGTGATCGAGAAAGGCTGTGTAATCTGACCCGGAACCAAGCGCGCCAATACGCAGATCAGCACGTTCACGCGCTTCGCGTTTTTCATCTTCAGTGCGCGCCTGCGCGACGCGGCGCGTTTGCAGCATTTCGTAAAGCGATTTGCCCGTGCGTGGATCACTGACCGACCGCGCCACATCGTTGATGAAATGCTCCAGCGTGTGCGAACCGCTCATGCCGAAAAAGCCTTTGCCCGTGCTGTCAGAATTGATGTAAGCCACAGCCTTCTGCTTCAGCTCTTCGGCATGCTGCTCAACCCATTCAGTTGAACCAAGCAGTCCCTGCTCCTCGCCGTCCCACGCGCAGAAGATGATGGTGCGTTTCGGTCGCCAGCCCTGTTTGAGCAGTTCACCGAAGGCGCGGGCTTCTTCAAGCACTGCGACCATCCCGCTGATCGGATCATCAGCGCCGTTGACCCAGGCATCGTGATGATTACCGCGAATGATCCATTCATCAGGATACGCGCTGCCTTCGATGCGCGCGATGACGTTGTAAAGCGTGACCTGCTTCCAGTCGAAGCTGAGTTTCAGATGCACCTTCGTTTCGCCTGCGCCGGTGCGATAAGTGATCGGCAGCGCGCCGCGCCACGCCTCAGGTACAACCTGACCTTTCAAATTCCTGAGCAGCGGCAGTGCATCGCCGTATGAAATCGGCAGCACGGGAATTTTCAGAATCGTCTTTGCGTCTTCGCGCGCCAGCCGTCGTGCGCCTTTAACCGCGCCGATGCCGGGCGTGAGCGGATCGCCCGGATGAATCGGCATATCCATCACGCTGCCGCGCTGTGCGCCCTGTTCAGGACGATAAGGGCCTTCGGGGTAGACCGGCCCCTGGTAATAACCGTCATCCTTCGGATCAGAATAGATCAGACAGCCGACCGCGCCGTGTTCATACGCCACCTTCGGTTTGATGCCGCGCCAGCTTGCGCCATAACGGGCGATGACGATTTTGCCTTTGACATCAATGCCCATTTTTTCAAGCTGTTCATAATCGGCAGGCACGCCGTAATTCACATACACGAGCGGCGCAGTCACATCGCCGTCAGCCGAATAAGCATTGTAAACCGGCAACTGATTCGCATCGCCGGAATCAGGATCTTCGGCGACGACCGGCTCTTTGAGCTTTGCGGTGTACTTTTCCGGCTCAGTCAGTTCAAGCACTCTTTCCTTCGGAGTCGGAAAGAGAACTTCAAATTCCTCAAGCTTCGCATCCAGTCCCCACGACCGGAGTTTGTCACGCATCCATTCGGCGTTGCGCTTGTCGGCCGCTGATCCAAGATGATGTGGCTCAGCAGCAAGTACCTTCATGTATTCGCGCAACAACTCGGCACGCGGGATCGCACGAAATTTTTCTTCCCATTCAGGCGCAGCCGCAACAGCGGCTGAAACGCGCGCGGCCCTGTCGTTATTGACTGAAAACGCAACCGTCGGCGCAATCAGTGAAGTCATCAGTGTGGTGCTGACCAGAGTGATGACACTCCGGCGAAACAACCGATGCGGAACGATTCTGAAGTTCATGGTTTCTCCTTCATGAAAGTTGATTTGTCTGATGAAGCTGAGCGGGTGAACCTCGCAGCAATGCCGGACTTAAAATTTTCTTGACACGTTCTGCGAAGAAGTTTATAAGGACGACATATTGTATGTCACTTGCACCTGGCTACAAGTTGAAATCAAACACACTATCTTGTACTCAGGGCTAAAAAGAGAGAAAGGAGACTATTACAATGCCTGCAAAGAAAGCCGCAAAGAAAGCTGCGAAGCCCGCGAAGAAGGCTGCGAAGAAAGCCGCCAAGAAGAAATAACTGATGACAGTGTCAGACGCTCTGCCACAGAGCGCTGACCTGCACTAAATTGATCTGGTAACAGGGGTGGGAAACCACCCCTGTTTTATTTATGTTCATGGTTCTGTTCAGTCTGACTTGAAAAGTTATGCACCGAACCGGCGACGGCGAATTGCAGCGAGATCATTCGACAGTGAGGCTCCGGTCGCTGCCGTCACAGTCTTCTGCCTGGCTGAAGCGGTCGTGGTGCTGCTCTTTGTCGCTTTCGCGGCGACCGGCTTTGAACTCTTCTTTGTACTCTTTGCTGTCTTCTTCTTTCCTGCCATTACAACTCTCCTTCCATCAGATTTGATTGTTTGATGATTGACGCGCGGCATTCTAAATCGAAGTGTAAAAGATTGGTATCGAAACCCGCCCGGGCTGTGCGGCGTGCCAGGATGGATGTCGTATTCAGCTCTCAGATCGCAGTCAGGAGCAAACAAAAAGGGATGCACATCTGGCATCCCTTCTGCTGAACTCTGAGTTCAGGAATCTGGTACACCCGCCGCGATTCGAACGCGGGACCTTCAGCTCCGGAGGCTGACGCTCTATCCAGCTGAGCTACGGGTGCAGAGCAAAATCAAAATACATCACGCATGCGTCCGGGTCAATACAGCCGACGCGTCTGATCAGGTCGTGCGCCGCGCGATAATCATGCGGTAAACAGCCAGCACGACAATGGCGCCGATGATGGACATAATCCATCCGGCCCGGTAATTCGGGCCGCGAAACAGCGCGCGCCCAATGAATGTTCCCAGCAGTGACCCGACAATGCCGAGGATGGCGGTGACGATAATGCCGCCTGGATCTCGGCCAGGCATAATCAGCTTCGCCAGAACACCAACGATCAGACCGAAGAGGACAAACCAGAGAATTTCCATACAGACCTCCTGTGTATGCAGTTGATTGGCCGGGAGCCTGTCACAGCTCCATGTTTTGAGGTTGTACGTCTGCACAAGGCGTGAAGAACCGCCAGACTGACGGCATGCTACGGCTGACCAGAAGGTGTGTCAATTCTGTGCGCGGCTTTACGACGGGCTGACGCCGCGCGCCTGCAACAATCGCTGCGCGGTCTTGCGAATGACTTCAGGCACATTGCGATTGACGGTCAGCCCCTTGAGGTCTTTCGGGAAAAGCCGGTTGAGCAGTGGCAGGCTTGTCGCCACCGGCGTGCGCGGATTACGGACGAGATGGTGAATGATCGGATAGCTGCGTACCCAGGCGCGATTCATGCCAATTACGCGCAATGCCTCTTCAGGCACGCTCTTCATACTGGCGACTGTTTCAACTTCCGCTTCGACGATGCGCGGGTTGTGCAGGACACCGACCACGACCATCTTATTGGCATCGCGCATCAGAATGCTGCGCGCTTCGCGGTTGCCCTTGAGCGCAAGCTGAACGCGCTGCTTGACGTTCAGGCGGGCAATAAACTGCATCGTGGTCAGACGTTCGGCGCTGACTTCCTCGCCATCCGCCATCGCCGCGTCAGCAAGGCGCTGCGCTTCGGCAGCAACCTGATCATCTGACGGCAGCCATAATTCATCCATCACCAGATCAGGCTCGGCTGAAGGCAGATTGAAAGCTTCAGGTTCTGTCGGCAGTTCAATATGAAACTCTTCGCGCAACAGCTTTTCATCAAGCTGCAATTCTTCAACCGGCAGATCATCGTCCACCAGGTCAGCGACAATATCGGCAGCTTCTTTCAATCCCAGCGCGGCTGAGACAGTGGCCGCCCTGATCTTGCGTTCTTCAGCAACGCGCCTGGCGCCAAGTTCCTTTTCAAAAAACTCAACTCTGACTTCACGCGCGCGGCGTTCGGCTTCGGGCGAGCGGGATGAGTTGGCGAAGATGGCTTCGATAATCGCCGGATGTTCGATCAGGCGCTGCTGATTGATGGTAATCAGTTCCAGCAGCGAGTTGTCGCGCTGCCACCCGGCCAGTTCCGCCACGCCTTCACCTGGCGTATTCAGATTCAGCACCAGCGCTTCGTAAATTTCGCGTGTTCCGCTGCGCCAGGCGCACAACCTTTTCAGGACATCAGGCGCCGTCTGTTTATTCGCCGCCACAGTCTGCATTTGTGCGCGGTCAAAGTTGTCCAGCGATTTGAGCGCCGCCTGACGAATCTCAGTGTCCGCATCCTGCGTCAACAGCACAATTGCTTCGAGCGCATCTTCGGGCGCGAGCGGCAACATCGCGCGGGCTGCCGCCAGTTTCGCCGGTTTGGGTACTGCACCGCTGCGAATAGCCTGAACTACCTGATTGGCCATAACGATTACTGCAACTGATGTTCGGCGGGGCTGATGAAAACGATGTGGGAAAAGCGGGAAACGAAAGGCAGAGATCAGCAATTGCGGGCTGATCTCTGCCCTGATTCAGAATGGTGTTATCAAATCTCTGCGCCGTGACACTTCTTGTATTTTTTGCCGGAACCGCACGGGCACAGATCATTGCGTCCGACCTTGGGCTGGGTGCTGACAAAGGTTTTCGGGCGTCCTTCGTCTTCACCGGCAGCAGCAGCGGTGGCATTGGCTTTGGTGTAGCTGACTTCGCCACGACGCGGGCGACGTTGCAGGCGCTGCGGCGGCTCTTCGGACTGCACCTGCAGCGAATGCAGCACGCGCACCGTTTCAGTATCAATGCGGTCAAGCATCGCCTCAAAGAGACTGTACGATTCCTTCTTGTACTCAACGAGCGGGTCTTTCTGCCCATAACCGCGCAGGTTGATGCCTTCCTTCAGATGATCGAGCGCGAGCAGGTGATCCTTCCACTGCTGATCCACGATGTTGAGCATAAAAAATCGCTCGTAATAACGCATCGCTTCAGACCCGATCAGAGCTTCCTTGGCCGCGTACTTCTCTTCCAGCCTCTGCCACAGCACCTCTTTCATCTCGCCGTGATCGAGCGTTTCGAGATGCACGCCTTCCTCGTCAGCATCGAATCCGAACTGATGCAGCAGTTGCAGGCGCAGCCCCTTGAGATCCCATTCTTCGGGTGACGCATTTTCAGGCAGGTAATCTTCAATCAGCAGATCGAGAATATCCTGTGAAATCTCTTTGATGCGTGCGCTGTGGTCATTCTGTTCGAGCAACTGACGACGCAGACCGTAAATCGTCTCGCGCTGTTTGTTCATCACGTCATCGTATTCGATGAGGTGTTTGCGGATCGTGAAGTTATGCGCTTCGACGTTTTTCTGTGCGGCTTCGATGCGCTTGCTGACCAGCTTCGATTCAATCGCCACGCCCTTTTCCATGCCCAGGCGCTGCATGATCGCCTTGACGCGATCACCCGCGAAAATGCGCATCAGATCGTCTTCCAGCGAAAGATAAAAACGCGAATCTCCAGGGTCGCCCTGACGACCGGCGCGACCACGCAACTGATTATCAATGCGGCGTGATTCGTGGCGTTCGGTGCCGATGATGTGCAGTCCGCCGAGTGCGACAACTTCCTTGTGTTCGGCTTCGACTGTGGGTTTGGCCTGCCTGACCGCCTCTTCAATCTGTTCCGGCGTGGCTTCGTCAGGATTGACTTCCTGTTTCTTGAGCAGTTCGCGGCCCAGAAATTCAGCATTGCCGCCCAGCAGAATGTCCGTTCCGCGTCCGGCCATGTTGGTGGCAATCGTGACTGCGCCCCTGCGACCGGCCTGCGCCACGATTTCAGCTTCGCGTCCGGCGTTTTCAGGTTTGGCGTTCAGGACGTTGTATTTGATTCCGAACCTGTTCAGCCGCCGCGCAATCAGTTCGGAGTTTTCGACCGAAACCGTACCGACCAGCACGGGCTGTCCTTTCTCATGAAGTCCTTTGATCTCCTCAACCACCGCATCCCACTTTTCATCCAGCGTGCGGTAAATCACATCAGGATGATCCACGCGAATCATGGCGCGATGCGTCGGGATGGTCGTCACGTCAAGGTTGTAAATTTTGGCGAATTCAACCGACTCGGTTTCAGCCGTACCGGTCATACCGGCCAGCTTCTGATACATGCGGAAGTAATTCTGCAACGTGATTGTCGCCAGCGTCTGAGTCTCCTTTTCGATCTTGACGCCTTCCTTTGCTTCGACCGCCTGGTGCAGCCCGTCTGACCAGCGGCGACCCGGCATGATGCGCCCGGTGAATTCATCAACGATCACCACTTCGCCGTCGCGCACGATGTACTGCTTGTCACGATGATAGAGCGTGTGCGCCACCAGCGCCTGATTCAGGCAGTGCAGCATCTCCATATTCGACGGGTCATAAAGATTGCCGTAACCGAGAATCTTTTCTGCCTTCTCAATGCCCGATTCGGTCAGAATCGAGCTGTGCTGTTTCTCATCCACCTGGTAATCAATGTCACGTTCCAGTTTCGGAATCACGTCGTTGGCTTCGTAATACTTGGTGGTCGTGTCGTCGGACTGGCCGGAAATGATCAGCGGCGTGCGCGCTTCGTCAATCAGGATCGAGTCAACTTCGTCCACGATGGCATAGTAATGGCCGCGCTGAACGCAGGTGGCGACATCAAATTTCATGTTGTCGCGCAGGTAATCGAAGCCGAACTCGTTGTTGGTTCCGTAAGTGATGTCGGCCTTGTAGGCTTCCTGCCGCTCGAAATCATCAAGGTCGTTCTGAATGATGCCGACCGCCAGGCCGAGGAATTTATAAATTCTGCCCATCCACTCAGCGTCGCGCCGGGCCAGGTAATCGTTGACTGTGATGACGTGAACGCCCTTGCCGAGCAGCGCATTCAGATAAACCGGCAGCGTGGCGACGAGCGTTTTGCCTTCGCCGGTTCGCATTTCCGCGATCATTCCGCGATGCAGCACAAGGCCGCCAATCAACTGCACGTCGAAGTGGCGCATGCCGGTTGTTCGGACAGAAGCTTCACGCACGCAGGCAAAGGCTTCGGGCAGAATCTCGTCGAGCGTCTCCTGCTCCAGTTGCCTGCGCGCTTCCGGCGACAGCTCAGCCGAACCTTCCAGGCGGGCGGCGATGCGCTGCCTGAACTCAGCCGTCCTGTCGCGCAACTGCTCATCAGAAAGCTGTTTGATTTGCGGTTCCAGCGCATTGATCTGAGCAATGATCGGGACAATCTTTTTCAGCAGTCGTTCATTGGCGGAACCAAAGATTTTGGTAATGACTTTTTCTACGGCGTTCATGGGATAACCTTAGCGGAGTGGCCGTCGGGCCGAATCATGGAAATCTCGCGGATGAAGGGGCGATAGGGCATTTTAGCTTTCGGTGCATAGAGCGTCAAGCAACAGATTTTCGGGCCTCTGGCCGCATTTTTGCTTTACGCTCCTGCGGCTCGCTTTGTTCTCCGGCTTCCGGCTGAAACGCTGTTGAAGCGACAGCAGATGAGCTATAGAATCACGGCTTAACCCGCGCCGCCTGATGGTAACGGCTGCGCGCTGATCATCATTCCGCCGATTTTTATGTCATCCACCACCCTGACTGAATCCACCACGCCGCCTTTCGACATTACACGCGGAGTGCAGCGCACACGCCTGCCGAACGGTCTGACCGTGCTGACCAGAGAAGTTCATCAGAAACCTCTTGTCTCGTCAGTCATCTGGTATCGCGTCGGCTCGCGCAACGAGGAACTCGGTCAGACAGGCAAATCTCACTTTCTCGAACACATGCTTTTCAAGGGCACAGACCGGCTGGCGAAAGGTGAGATTGATCTGATCACGCTTAAAAATGGCGGCTCGAACAACGCTTTCACCGACACCGATTTCACGGCTTACTATTTCAACTTCGCGGCTGACCGCTGGCAGGTGGCGCTGGAAATCGAAGCCAGTCGCATGACCAGCAACACCTTTGAACTGGAAGAGTACGAAGCCGAAAAACAGGTGGTCGAAGAAGAATTGCGCATCGGGCTGGACGGCCCCTGGGAAGCGCTCGATCAGGCGATCTGGGCGACGGCTTACCGTCAGCATCCTTATCACAATCCGGTCATCGGCTGGCTGGAAGACCTGGAACAGGCCACGCGCGAAGAAATGGAAGCTTACTATCGCCAGTGGTATCACCCGCGCAATGCCACGCTGGTCATCGTCGGTGATTTCGAGACTGAGCAGGTTCTGAAACGTGTCGAAGAATTGTTCGGCGCGATTCCGCCCGGCCCGATCCCGAAACCGATGCGCCTGACTGAACCACCGCAGCGCGGCGAACGGCGCGTGATCGTCAAAAAGCAGACCGAGGTTGAGCGGTTCCAGGCCGGTTATCACGCGCCGCAGGTGGCGCATCCTGATTCTTATGCGCTGCAGGTGCTCGATGCCATTCTCGGCACCGGCAAAACCTCGCGGCTTTATCAGCGGCTCGAAGAGCGCGATCAGTCGGTCACGCATTTCTCGGTTGATTATTATGATCGCATTGATCCGACGCTGTTTCTGATTCGCGCTGAAATCAGGCCGGATCATCGGGCAGCCGATGTTGAGCGCGCAATTAATGAAGAGATTGATCGTTGCCAGCAGGCTCCGGTGACAGATGAAGAACTGGCGCGAGCCGGACAACTCATCCGCGCGCGCTTTGTGCTGGGCAACGAACAGGTTTCGAGCCAGGCAGTCACGCTTGGTTATTATGAAACGATTCATTCCTATGAATACCTGTCAGGCTTTTTCGACCGGCTGGATGAAGTGACTGCTGACGTGGTGCAGCAGGTCGCGCAGCGTTATCTGACGGCTGACAATCGAACGGTCGGCTGGCTGGTGAATGAAGACTGATGTCGGATTTGAAATCAGGGACTGGTCATGAAGCTGAATGTTGAGCGCATTGAACTGCCGAACGGTCTGGTCGTGCTGCTCTCGGAAAACCGGGCGCTCCCGGCGGTATCAATCAGTGCCGTGGTGAAAACCGGCGAGCGATTTGTCAGCGATGACAAAGCCGGTCTGGCTTCGCTGGCCGGTGAAATGCTTGACGAAGGCACCACCTCGCGCAGCGCGCAGCAGATTGCCAGCGCGATTGAATCAACCGGCGGCTCGTTGCAGACGGCTGGCGGTTATGCCACGACGAATGTCAGCGTGACCGCGCTCAGCAGCGACCTTGACCTGGGGCTTGAACTGACGGCAGACCTGCTGCGCAACGCGCAGTTTCCTGAAGATCGCCTGCAACTTGAAACCGGCAGGCGGCAGGCTGAAATTGTGGCGCGCCAGGATGAACCGCAGATCGTCGCGTCAGAAGCCTTCAATGAAATCATCTTTGCCGGAACTCCGCAGCATCGCCCGCTGATCGGGTACGAAGAGACTGTGGCCAGCCTGACCCGCGCTGATTTACTGGCCTGGCATCAGCGTTTCTTTGTACCGAACAACACGATGATTGCCATCGCGGGTGATTTCAGCGCGGCTGACGCAGCGTTGAAGGCAGAGCGGCTGTTTGCTGACTGGGAGCCTGCGCCGCAATTCGCCCTGCCTCAGGTGCCGCGCCCGCAGCGACAGCCGCAGCCGCTCACGCGCTTCATCAGCCGCGACAAGGAACAGGTCAACATTTATCTGGGTCACCTCGGCATCGAACGCGCGCATCCCGATTATCACGCGGCGCGCGTGCTCGACACGATTCTGGGCGATTCGCCGGGTTTTACCTCGCGCATTCCCCGCATCCTGCGCGACGAGCAGGGACTGGCTTACACGACTTACTGCCATCTGGCCCGCAGCGCGGGGCTTGAGCCGGGGCGGTTCGTTGCTTTCATCGGCACTTCGCCTGACAATCTGGAGCAGGCCGTTTCGGGGCTGCGCGAACAGATTGAAACAATCGTCGCCGCGCCGCCGACTACAGCAGAAGTCGAAACAGCCAGAGATTATCTGACCGGCAGTTTTGTTTTTGAATTTGAAACCAATGCGCAGATGGCCGCTTTTATGATCAGCGCCGAACTTCATCAACTGGGATTCGATTACCCCCTGCGCTTTCTCAGTGAAACCAGCCGCGTCACCGCTGATGAAGTCTGGCGCGTGGCCCAACAACAGATCGCCCCTGACAAACTGACTCTGGTTGTGGTCGGGCCGGTCGAAGCCGAAGATCAATTATGAGGATGAGGGACGAAGCGCAATGCTTCGTCCTCTCGCTTTTTATGAGCCAGCAAATTACCAGTACTGAGCAGACACCCCCGGCAGCTACCCATCATCGGCTGAAAGTCGTCGTGGCGACTTCAGTCATGCTTTCATTTATTTCATTCTGGCGGGCAGCGGCAATTGTTCTTAACGACCTGGCCTCGACGGCCTATTACATCGGCGGCATCACTGAAGAAGCGATTGGCAAGGCCGCGCCCTGGTTTGTCCTCGCGGTCATTCTGTTTGCGACGGCGGTGCGCGCGGTTTACGTCGAAAGCTGCACGATGTTTGTGCGCGGCGGCGTGTACCGCGTCGTCAAGGAAGCGATGGGCGGCACGCTGGCCAAGCTGGCGGTGTCGGCGCTGATCTTTGATTACATTCTGACCGGGCCGATTTCGAGCGTGTCAGCCGGGCAGTACATTGCCGGTCTGATCAATTCAACGCTGGAGCATTTCGGCGTCGGCCTGCAACTGCCGGTCAATTTCACGGCCTGCGTGCTGGCGATTGCGGTGGTCTTTTATTTCTGGCGGCTGAATATCATCGGATTGCACGAATCATCGGAACGCGCGCTGCGCATTATGCAGATCACGGGCGTGATGGTCGTGGTGATTATTATCTGGTGCGTGGCGACACTGATGGTCAGGCCCGGCCCCGTGAACTGGCCGCCGCTGCCGATTCCATCCAACCTGCATTTCGAGGTCAGCCCGACAACGGGGCTGCATCCGCTGGGCTGGCTGAAAAACACCAGCCTGCCGTCAATCGGGGTCATCGGCATCATGATCGCCTTCGGGCATTCGGTGCTGGCGATGAGCGGTGAAGAGTCGCTGGCCCAGGTGTCGCGTGAAATCGAACACCCGAAGCTGAAAAATCTGATTCGCGCCGCCGTCGTGATCTTCGTCTTTACGATCTGCTTTACGCCGGTCGTGTCGTTCTTTGCGGTGATGATTATTCCCGACGCAGTGCGGCAGCAGTATTCGGGCAATCTGCTGTCAGGCCTGGCAATGAATGTCATCGGGCCGGAGTGGCTGAAGCTGCTGTTGCAGGCATTCGTCGTGATCGTCGGCTTTCTGATTCTGTCAGGCGCGGTCAACACGGCCATCGTTGGTTCAAACGGCGTCCTCAACCGCGTGTCTGAAGACGGCGTGCTGACGGGCTGGTTCCGCGCTCCGCACAAGCGTTATGGCACGACTTACCGCATCATCAATCTGGTGGCCATCCTGCAGGTCGTCATCATTATTCTCAGTCGCGGCAATGTGATCTGGCTCGGTGAAGCTTATGCGTTTGGCGTAATCTGGAGCTTCACTTTCATGACGAGTTCGATTGCGCTGCTGCGCTTCAAGCGACCTGGAGCGCGGGAATGGAAAGTGCCGCTGAACTTTCGCATCGGCGGCGTTGAGATTCCGGTTGGCATTCTGATTATCGCCACCATCCTGCTGTCGCTGGCGCTGACGAACCTGCTGACCAAGGAACTCGCCACCATTTCGGGCGCGATTTTCACTGCCGCGTTCTTCATTGTCTTTACGCTGTCAGAACGCGCCACGCGGCGGCGGCAGGCCAACACCAGTCTGGATCAGTTCAATCTGGTGTCGGAACAAACCGTAACCCGCGACCTGCTCGATGTGCGGCCCGGCGGCGTGTGCGTCACAGCGCGCGATTACAACAGCCTGCACTATTTGAAAAAGGCGCTCGAAGAGGTCAACACCGACGAGCAGGATGTGATCGTTATGACCGTGCGCGTCATCAAGGGGCCGGGCGGCGGGACTGAGCAGGTCTACGAAGACGAGTTGTTCACCGATTACGAACAACTGTTGTTCACGAAAGCGGTGGCGGTGGCCGAAAAGCTTGGCAAAAAGGTCAAGCTGCTGGTCGTTCCGGCCAATGATGCTTTCCAGGCCACTGTGCAAACGGCGATTCAGTTGCAATGCTCGACGCTGGTGGCTGGCGTTTCAACCAAGATGTCAGCCGATCAGCAGGCGCGGCGCATCGGTGATGTCTGGGAATCGTTGCAGGATGAAAACAAGCGCAAGCTGCGCGTGCTGAAGCTGATCTATTTTGACGGCACTGAGCGCGTCTATGAACTGGGCGCGCACCGCCCGAAAATCACGCCGGAAGACGTTGAGCTGACGCACCGGCTGTGGCTCGATCTGGCCAGAGACAATCCGAACCTGCATCATAATCAGGTGGTGTCGGTGGCGTTGCGCCGTCTGTCGCAGGATCTGAATGAAGGCGAGCGGCAGGAAATTCTGGCTCAGCTCAAACAACTCAAGTAAGGAAAGGTAATTTCAGGATGGATGAAGTGAAAATTTATACGACGACCTGGTGCCCTGATTGTCTGAACGCGAAAGTGTGGCTTGACCGGCGCGGCATTGCTTATCAGGAGATCAATGTTGAGACGACGCCGGGAGCGGCGGAATTCGTCAGGTCTGTCAATAACGGTAAGCGCAAGGTGCCGACTTTTGTCATTGGCTCTGACACTTTTCACAACAGCCCGTACAGCGTCGCTGTGATGGAAGAGAAATTCGGTCGCTGAATTTGTGCGGCATCTTCAGCTTCAGGCTTCCGGCGGCAGGACGGCAAAAGTCAGCCATCTGCTGCCGGAAGCCGGTTAATGAATGGCCGAAACACCAGTTTTTATGATGATTTTTTTGTGACAGCCATTTTTCAGGCCTGCGCTGCGTTGCAGCGTCCCGGCTCCTGCCTGACCCCCTCGTGTTCCGCCTGTGGCTTCCCTGCCTCGCTGTCCCGCCCCGAAACCAGGAATTAATAACTGATTGCGAAATCATTCAAACTGACTGACTGACTGGCTCGGTGATTGCTCTGCATTCTGATTCGTAGCGCGCCCGGCAGGCGCTGGCGCAGACGGAGGCAGTCAGATTTATGACCTCACCCGGCATACTGGAAAGTCTGAATCAGAACGTGCAGGTGGCAACCGCTCAGTTGCGCCAGGCGGTTGAGCAGGCAGACGCAGCGCAGGCAGATGAGCTGCCGCTGGCGCTGATGATCGGTGTGAATAATCAGGCCTGGTTTTTTACGACGCACCGGCTGCTGATGCTGAAAAAAGTCAGGCGGCTGGCCCGTCAGCTTGCCGGACGCCTGATCATTGATTTCACCGGTTCCGAAACTTCGCTGCACGCTGAAGAGGTGCTGTCTCAGACGCGCATCAAGCGCGAAATTCCGCTGGCTGAAATTTCCTGGCTCGAAGCCGAGCGCATGTACCGCGTCGGCGCGGTGGTGCTGTTTGCCGACGGGCGCAGGTATGAACTGACGGTGAATCACAAACGGCATGAGCTGATGCCTTATGTGAAATCACTGCGCGACCGTTACGGCATTCAGCCGGCGGCGGCGCGGCACGCGATGAATCGTGATCTGCGAACGTGGGGCCGCTTTTGTCTGGCCACCGGCTCGCTGACGTTTCTGCTGAGCTTCGCTTATCCCGGCCTGCTGGAGCCGACCTGGGGACTGACGGTGGCGCTGATTGGCGCGGGTGCGTGGTGGCTGTCAGAACCGGCGATGTTCATCATCTTCGGTTTCGGGATGGTCTGGGCGGCGGTGATGAATCTCTGCGGTCTGAATTCATCGCTGCTGAGCAAAGGCCATCTGCCGCTCGGTGTGCCGTTCCAGCTTTACTGGGGGCTGATGCTGTTTTCAAGGTATCAGAAGTTTGAATACCTTTACGATGTCGAACATCCCGCCACTGCTTCAGACCGCTTTTCAGCCGGTTCTTCCTTCAGCGCGGCGGTGGCTGAAATGCCGCTGCTGCCGCTGCTGTCGCTGTTCATCGCTGTCACCGAAATCATTCTGCTGAGCCTGCATTTCACGGCGGTGTGGCAGTGGCCGACCAGTCTGACCACGATGCTCTCACGCGGCCACCTGCATCTGGCGATGATCGGGATGGCGGTGGGAGTGGCTTCAGTCTGTTCGCGTCGCAGCCGACGGCGCACGGCGATGACGGGCATTGCCGTCAATGCGCTGACGGCAGTGGTGCTGATGACGCTGATGATGACGAAATGGCATCAGCCATAAAGTTTCGGGTTTCTGCCCCCTGCAATGCGCCGGAGGCTGACTGAAGTTGTGAGGCGTCAGCCCGCACGAACCGGCAGCGTGACCTCTCTTTCAAAGGAGTATGACCGTGCAAACAGATCGTACCGCTACCATTCTGATGGTCGAAGATGACGCAACGATCCGCTACCTCGTGGCGGAATATTTTCGGCGCGTCGGTTACGAAGTGCTCGAAGCTCAGGACGGCGAGGCCGGTTATCGCACCGGCCTGGAGAAAAAAGCCGATGTCATCATCCTCGATGTGATGATGCCGAAAATGGACGGCTTTGAAGTCTGCCGCAACCTGCGCCAGCAGAACGTCAGCACACCGATTATCTTTCTGACGCGCAAGGACGACGAACGACACACGATTGCCGGACTCGAAGGCGGCGCGGATGATTACCTGCCAAAACCCTTCAGCCCGCGCGAACTGGAAGCGCGCGTCAAAAGTGTGATGCGGCGCAGCGGCGTCATCAGAACCGAGGACATTGCGCCGGGCCGCGTCGTGCGCGGCGATCTGGCGCTGGATCGTGATTCTTACAGCGTGATGATCAGGGACACTGCCATTGAGATGACGCCGATTGAATTCAAGATTCTCGAACTGCTGATGTCACATCCCGGCAAGGCCTTTTCACGCGAAGCCCTGCTCGATCAGGTCTGGGGCACTTCTTATGAAGGTTATGAACGCAACATTGATCCGCATGTCATGCGGCTGCGTTCCAAGATCGAACCCGACGCAGCCAACCCGACCTACGTGCTGACGGTCTGGGGCGTCGGTTACAAATTCAGCGACAAAGTTTGAAGAAGTGGTTAGTGGTTAGTGGCTGGTGGTTAGTGAAGGATCTTCAGGCCATCAGCAGTCACCAGCCACTAATCACTGACCACTGACCACCAACTACCGTTGAATGCGCAGGCCCTGAGTTCAGCGTGTGATCCACGAGGTAACCATCCATGTTCAGTTGCCTGCGCGATCCACTGAATGATTCCACTACCGGATCGCTTCCTTTCTCAGCTTCACTCAAATCCTTTCTGCTCGGACTGTGTGTGTGCCTGGCTGTCAGCCTTGTCACGTCGCCGGTCTTCGCCATCAGTCGTCAGGTTAATCTGAATGAAATGACGGCGGGCGCGGGGCGCGTGGTTTACGGGCGCATCAGCGAAGTGCGCAGCGGCGTGCATCCTGATTACAACCACATTGCCGTCCTCTTTGTGACGCTCGATGTGATTGAAATGCTCAAGGGCAGCGCCACGACGCGCATCACCTTTATGCAGTTTGCAGGCGCAGCCCAGGGCCGCACGCACAATTACCATCTGCCGAAATACGCCGTCGGTGAAGAGGTCGTGCTGTTTCTCTATGCCGAAAGCCGTTACGGGTTCACCAGTCCGGTGGGCGAAGGCCAGGGCAAATTTCAGGTCAGCAACGATCCGCGCACGGGTCGGCCTGCGCTGCTCAATGAACGCGGCAACCATCTGCTGTTTGAGCCGCTGAAAAATGAAACGGCCATGTCGCGGCTGAAACTGAATGCCGCCGAACGCGCACTGATCACGCAGCAGCGTGGCGCGGCTGATCTCGACACTTTCCGTTCGGTGGTGCGCAAGCTCGTCACCAGCGGTTCAGTGGTAAAGACCAGCTAAGGCCGCCATTCATTTTTTTCAGCCTGCGAAAACGAATTTACCGGAGAAGCTTTTATGCCGAGAACTTTTCGTCTGATTTTCACCAGACGCGGGTGGCAGCGCGCTGTCAGCCTGCTTTTATGCACGGCGCTGATGCTGGCGATGGCCAGCGCGCCTCACACCGGACGAGCCAGCGCCGGACTGCCGATTGCCGCGACACCGAGCGGCAATCTTGTCTGCTGGCACGGGCCGGTGACTTACACGATTGATCAGGGGCCGCTTGGCTCGCTGTCGAATACGGAAGCAGTGGCGCTGGTCAATGAACTGTTCGGCGTCTGGAAGAGCGTGCCGACCGCGAGCCTTGACGTGCAGCAGAGCGGTCAGCTTTCGCAGGATGTCACGGCGAGCAGTTACCTGAGCACTTACCGCAATCGTGCTGATAATGCTCACCCGATCATTTTCGATACTGATGGCAGCATCATTGATGCGATTTATGGTAACGGTGCGCATCAGTCCATTCTGGGATTCGGTGCGCCAGCGTGGACGACGAGCAGCGTTGATTCATCAATTGACGGAGCCATCTCTGACGCTGACGCGGTGCTGAACGGCGCGTTCATTGGCGGGCGACCTGCCGACACGCCGCAGCTTTCGATTGAGCAGTTCAAGGCAACCTTTGTGCATGAATTTGGCCACTTTCTGGGCGTCGGTCACGCGCAGTTGAATCTGGGCACAGCCTTCGACCGCAATTTCAGCAACGATCAGATTGTGCCGCTGATGTTTCCGTTTTCAGTCAGCAATCAGATGCCGGTGCTGACGCAGGATGACAAGGCGCAGATTACGCGGATGTATCCGGCGGCTTCGGCAGCGACCACAACCGCCACCATTCGCGGCTACATCTTTCTGCCCGACGGGGTGACGCCGTTTCAGGGAGCCAATGTGATTGCGCGGCGCATTGACGATCCGCTGGTGGTGGCAGTTTCTTCCATCTCCGGCTATCGCTATCGCGGCACAGGCAGCAACGCGAATTTCGGTTCGGCTGACGGTTCGTTGCAGGGACTGTTTGAAATCGGCGGGCTGCCGCCGGGCAATTACACCGTTGAGGTCGAGCCGGTTTATCAGGAATTCACTGGCGGTTCGGGCGTTGGGCCGCTTGATCCGCCGGTTGATTTGCCGGGGCAGGCTGAGTATTACAGCGGCGCGGCGGAATCAAATAATGACGGCCCCGCCAGCGCAGCCATTGTGTCAGTCAACGCCGGGCAGACGCTCGACAATATCAATATTGTACTCAACAGCAGCAACACCATCGCGCAGACCAGCGAAAGCGGAGCGCACAGCACAGCACTCACAGCGCAGGCAGTCACGCTGCCGCACATTGTGACCGGCACTGTTTCATCCACCGATGCAGGCGAAGCGCGCGGCGCGGCATTCACTGGCGTGCCGGTGCAGGTGCAGGATTTTTATTCCTTCACCGCCACTGCGGGTGACTGGGTGACGCTTGATCTGAACTGGGCGAATCCGGCGGTCAACCTCGATCTTTATCTTTACGACGGCAGCGGCACGCGGCTGGCGAGTTCCTACACCTGCTCGTATGGCATTACGTGCGGCGGCAGCTTCAATCCGACCCGCGAACAGATCGGGCCGTTTCAGGTCGCCACGACCGGCACTTACATCGTCGGCATCAGTTCACGCACCAGCACAGCGGCGAATTACACGCTCCAGGCTTCATATCAGCGCGTGAACCTGCAAAACAACGCCACGCAGGTGACGACCGTCAGCGCGGCCAATTACCAGGCGCAGATGACGCCCGAATCAATTGTCGCGGCCTTCGGCACGATGCTCGCGCCAAACCTGGCAACGGCTTCATCAGTGCCGCTGCCGTCAAACCTGGGCGGCGTGACTGTCACTGTGAATGGCGCGCCTGCCGGACTGTTTTTCGTTTCGCCCAACCAGGTGAATTATCAGATTCCCGCAGGCACAGCGGCAGGCACAGCGAATGTCGTCGTGACCACCAGTAACGGCGTCGTTTCGCGCGGCACCATCAATGTGGCCAGTGTCGCGCCGGGCCTGTTTACAGCCAGTTCAGACGGGCAGGGACTTCCGGCGGCGCTCGTGCTGCGAGTCAAAGCAAATGGTCAGCAGCTTTATGAGCCGGTCGCCAGATACGATTCAGGCACTGGCAAATTCGTGCCGGTGACGATTACGCGCACAGCCGGTGATCAGTTGTTTCTGGTGCTGTTCGGAACCGGCGTGCGAAATGCGCCCAACTCCGACAACAACACGGGCAACGGTGTGGCTGAAAGCGTGCAGGTGACGATTGGCGGCATCAATGCGCCGGTGCTGTACGCGGCGGCGGCGCCGGGTTATGTGGGTCTTGACCAGATCAACGTGCAGATTCCTGACGGCGTCGTGGCCGGGTCAGGCGTGGCGGTAGTGATGAAGGTCAACAACGGGCAGGGGTCAATGGTGCAGGCCAATCCGGTGACTGTGGCTGTTCAATAAGATTGCCGAAAGCTGCCAGGGGTCAAAACAGCGAAGCCCGTCGCTTGCGCAAGCGACGGGCTTCGCTGTTAATGTTTGTAACAGTTGTGAATTGACTGCGCCGTTGTGACTACTTCTTGGGCGGAACAACGGCATCCTTGCAGGCCTTGGCCACACGGAATTTGACGACCGTCTTGGCCGGAATCTTGATCGCCGCGCCAGTCGCGGGGTTGCGGCCCATGCGGGCCTTGCGGGCCGCCTTGACCAGTTTGCCAATGCCCGGCACGACAAACTGTCCGGTCTTTTTGGTCTGGGTGACGGCGACGCTGGCGAGTTCATCAAGAATCTCGTTGGCGGTCTTCTTTGAAAGTTCGAATTTGTCGGCGAAGTGTGCAGCCAACTGGCTCTTGGTCATTGCTTTTGCTGCCATAGTCGAAAGCTCCTTTTGGATGATGTTGGTTACTCGTAAGCGTTGATTGCTGCTCACGCAGCCAGACCTCAGCGCCTCACTGCTGACAGAAGCAGATACTCCTGCATTTCAGTTCATTCGGATACCACTTTGGGATTCGAAAAGAGCGGACTCTGAGATAACTGGATATTGTGCTGAATCGCGGCGGAGTATACCGTAGCTTGTAGTTGAGCGCAAGACGAAAAAAGCCTGATTTTGCAGTATCGGCAAAATCATCTGCTCGCCGCAACCGCATGGCTATTGAGGTTTGTGCGTTGCGACAGTTCGTCAGCGCGAGCATTGCCAAACCGAAGCGGGTGGTTTAGATTCTGTGGCCGCGATGCGAGACGAGTGTTGACAGGCCTCTCAGGCGTTTTTCAATATTCTGCGCGGCCCTGTCAAAGCTGCTGTCTCTGAATTGTATTGATCAAATCTTTCAATGATGGAGGAAGATAACCGTGCCGATTGCTGCCTGTCCTGAGTGTGGCGCTGAAATCCATGTCGAAGAGGAAATGGACAAGGGTGAGATGCTGACCTGTGAAGAGTGCGAGTCGCGCCTTGAAGTGGTGGGTCTCGATCCGATTGAACTTGACCTTGCGCCGGAGGATGAACTGGAAGATGACTATGACAACTACGAAGAGGAAGATGATTACTGATCGTGCCTGCTGAACGAGGCCCTTGCAGACTGTGCCAGCCTCGCCTTTATGGCACAGGCGCAGTATAGCCGCTGCGGCTGGCGCGCAACTGAATGCCCGGTCGTGTCGTCGTCACCCGCAGCGTCCGGTACTTGCCATCCCGGACATCAGGATAATAAGCCAGCCCGTAACTCGCCCTGATCTCTTCGGCCAGCGCCCTGAAGATAGGCGTGAAATCACGCGCATCAGCCGCAAAATCACGCCCACCGGTGGAAGCCACGATCCTTGAGGCATCCAGCGGAGTGATCACGCGCTCGCCTGAAGGTGTCGGCGTCAGCATGTAAGAAGGCAGCGTGACTGAGTACACGGTAACCCCGGCGGCATTCGCACGTCTGATCAGCTCCTTCCGGTCAATGATGCTGGCGGAATCAAAGCCATCGGTAATCACCACCACGACCCGGCGCATCGGATAACCTTTATCCGTGCGCAGCGATTTTTTATTGAACATCGTCACGGCCCGGTCAATCGCATCATAGATGCGCGTCGAGCCTTCAAAATGCGTAGCCTGCGCAAAGGCCTTCTCGATTTTGTGCGGATCACCGGTGAAATTCTGAAGAACTTTGACGTTGTAATTGAAGGCAATCGCCGCAAAGACTGAATCTCCGCGCAGCAGTTCAGTGAACCTGCGCGCCGCATTCCGCAGCGTTTCTGTTTCTTCCGGCTTGAGGCTGCCGGACAAATCCAGCGCAAAGACCACTGCGAGCGGGCGCGTCAGCGTGGCTTCACTGGTGACATTGAAAAAATCTATCGGGCGCGGCTTGCCGTCTTCATAAACCTGAAAGTCGGCAGCCTTCAGATCGCGCACATAATTGCCTGCCGCATCAGTCGCCGTGACATCTATGACGACAAGATCGGTGTCCACCCGGACAGCCGGGTCCTGGCGCGTGGCGGGCGGGCGCTGCGGCGCATCGGTCGGTCTGTGCGTCTGCGCGTCCTGCACCGCCAGACCGGTCAGGGCGCAACTACCGGTAATGAGCAGCAGAAGAAGTGTTGAGAGTCTGATTTTCATGCCAGGTGTTGTTATAATTTCCGGGGAGCAGCACTCCGGCATTATAAAAGGGCGCTGCATTCAATTCAAAAACAGGAGTCAGGCCATGATTCGCCAATCATCATACGCCATCGTTCTGACTGTGGTTCTGGCGCTGTCTGTCAGCGCATTCGCGCAGTCACCGGCAGGAGCCGTCAAAGGCAAAGTCAAAGAATACGGCGGCAAGGCGCTGGAAGGCGTCAAAGTGCTGGCCCGAAAAATTGAAGCCAGGCAGACAACCGATCAGAGTTCCAATCGCGCCTCCAGCCGCGCAGCAAAGGCCGCTGAGTCAGCCTACAAACGCGAAACCGAAACCAACAGCAAAGGCGAGTTCGCCTTCACTGATCTGGAACCCGGCAATTATGCGCTGACCTTTGAGAAGCAGGGTTTCGTCACTCTCACCACCTGGCAGATGGAAATCAAAGGCGGTGAAACCGTGCAGATCGGCAAGACCATCGAACTGCCGCGCGAAAGGCAGTCTGAAACCTCGCTGATTCGCGGCGCAATTCTCAATCAGGAAGGCTTCAGCGTTCCCAATGCAGCGGTGAAAATTGAACGGATTAATGGTGGCAGGAAATTCAAAAAGGAATCGAATTCTGTCGAAGGCGGGAAGTTTGAATTCAGCGTGCCGTCTGAAAAAGCAACCTATCGCATCACGGCTTCAGCCAGCGGATTTCAAACGGTGGTGAAGGAGATTGAAGTTGATCCGGCTGAAATCAGGCAGGTGGCGCTGACCCTGGAGAAAAAGCCGTAACCGGGCAGGCCGTCATCACAGCACCGCGGGGGCGAAGCAGATTGTGCAGTCTGCTTCGCCCCGATGCTTTTCACGATTACTGATTCATCGAATTGAGGAACTCGGCATTCGACTTGGTCTTGTCGAGCCGTTCCAGCACGAGTTCCATCTGCTCGACACCTGACAGCGGAGCCAGTACGCGGCGCAGCACCCAGATGCGATCCAGATCCTTGCGCTGAATGAGCAGTTCTTCCTTGCGCGTGCCCGACTTCTGCAAATCAATCGCCGGAAAGACGCGCTTGTCCGAGAGCTTGCGGTCAAGATGGATTTCCATATTGCCCGTGCCCTTGAACTCTTCAAAGATCACGTCATCCATGCGACTGCCGGTTTCAATCAGCGCGGTCGCAATGATCGTCAGCGAGCCGCCTTCTTCAATATTGCGTGCGGCGCCAAAGAAACGCTTCGGACGCTGCAATGCATTCGAGTCCACACCGCCTGAGAGAATCTTGCCCGAAGGCGGCACGACCGCGTTGTGCGCGCGGGCCAGACGCGTGATTGAATCGAGCAGAATCACCACGTCGCGCTTGTGTTCGACCAGACGCTTGGCCTTTTCAATCACCATATCAGCAACCTGAACGTGACGTGAAGCTGGTTCATCGAAGGTTGATGAAATGACTTCGCCGTTGACCGAACGCTGCATGTCGGTGACTTCTTCCGGGCGTTCGTCAATGAGCAGCACGATCAGCGTCACTTCAGGATGATTTTCGGTGATCGAGTTGGCGATGGTCTGCAGCAGCATCGTCTTGCCGGTGCGTGGCGGCGCGACGATCAGGCCGCGCTGGCCCTTGCCAATCGGCGTGACGAGATCAATCACCCGGCCCGACAGATTGTCTGAGGCGGTCTCCATGCGCAACTGTTCGTTCGGATAGAGCGGCGTCAGGTTATCGAAGAAAACCTTGTCGCGGGCGACATCAGGCGGCTCGAAGTTGATCGCTTCAACCTTGATCAGCGCGAAATAACGCTCGCCTTCCTTGGGCGGGCGAATCTGACCTGAAATCGTATCGCCGGTGCGCAGGTCGAATTTGCGAATCTGCGACGGGCTGACGTAAATATCATCCGGGCCGGGCAGGTAGTTGTATTCCGGCGCGCGCAAAAAACCGAAGCCGTCGGGCAGCGTTTCAAGCACGCCTTCTGAAAAGATCAGTCCTGACTTTTCGGTCTGCGCCTGAAGGATCTTGAAGATCAGTTCCTGCTTGCGCATCCCGGTTGCGCCGGGCACATCAAGTTCCTTGGCGATATTGGTCAGCTTGGAGATGCTCATCTCCTTAAGGTCGGCAATATCGAGAAATTCCTTGCCTTCCGCGCTCTCGGCATATTCGTCTTCGTCGTCTTCGATTTCCTTCGCTCTGGCGCGTTCGCGGTCGCGGGCTTTTTCTGTTTTTTCTGCCATATCAGTTTTCAGTGGTTGTGACCTTCAGTTGCTGCGGTGTTGTCGGTACAGATCAGCCCCGTGATGGTCGGTGAATGGGAAGCTTCGTGATTGTGTGGAATTGTTACCGCAATAGATTAGTGAGTTGAAGACCAGCCCTGATGAGTCCACCTGTGCAGTCTGGAACTGACTGAGTTCTGTGCGGCTGACTGCTGCACGAACCTGCCGAGCTTGATCGAGTAAAAATTCAGGGCTAAAGCCTGGCCTGGGATTAGTGCGTGCGAGAGGCCGGATTTTGCTCTCGTGAGAGTTGCAGATAACACGCGAAGAGTTTAATTCCCACCGGAGCCGCGTGTCAGCTTTGCTTCATTACTGCTGTCCAGTGTGGCCTGAATTTCGTTCCACAACTCTCTGACGCCCTGTCGGGTCAGTGATGAAAAAGGAATGATGCGTTCAGTCGCCAGCACCTTCTGAGCGCGCTGCAACGAGGCGCGCTGTTCATTCGCTGATAACTTGTCAATCTTGGTCGAGACCACCAGAAAGGGAAGCCCGAAATGCTGAAGCCAGTTTTTCATCTGGAGATCAAGCGGGGAAGGCTCGTGCCTGGAGTCTACGATCAGGATAGATAGCACAAGCTGACGACGTTTCGCAAGGTAATTCTCGATTAAGTCACCCCAGGCGGCCCGCGCCGTCTTGGCCACTTTGGCGTAGCCGTAACCCGGCAGATCGGTGAAATAGAATGATTCGTTAACGAGAAAGAAATTCAGCGCCTGCGTGCGTCCGGGCGTGGAACTGGTGCGCGCCAGGCCTTTCTGATTGAGCAGCGCGTTCAGCAGACTTGATTTGCCCACATTCGAGCGCCCGCTGAAAGCGATCTCCGGGCGATGATCTTTCGGAAACGAAGCCGGAGTCGTGGCGCTGGCAATGAATCTCGCGCTGGTAACTTTCATATGGTTGAGTCTCAGATTTCAAATCTCAGATTGTGAATCTGAGACTCCGGCCCGCTCAGCCGGTCACGGTTCCTTCACCTGAGCCGGTCACGACCGGCGGCTGCCACAGTGGCGCTGACACATCGGCAGTGATGGACGGGCGCGGCATCGGAATGCGCTCAAGCGCGAGGGGTAACACTTCATCCATATTGCCGACGGCATTCACCTGCAATGACTCCAGCACGTCAGTCGGAACTTCAGGCAGATCCTTTTCATTGTCCTTCGGGATAATCACGCTCGTCACTCCGGCGCGATGCGCCGCAAGCAGCTTTTCCTTCAGCCCGCCAATTGGCAGCACCTTGCCGCGCAGCGTGATTTCACCGGTCATTGCCACGTCCTTGTGAATCGGAATGCGCGTCAGCGCCGAAGTCATTGCCGTCGCAATCGTGATGCCCGCGGACGGGCCGTCCTTCGGAATCGCGCCTTCGGGAACGTGAACGTGCAGATCGTAATTCTTGTGAAAATCCACCGGGATGCCCAGTTCCGCCGCCCGCGAACGAATGTAAGTAATCGCCGCCTGAGCCGATTCCTGCATCACGTCGCCGAGTTTGCCGGTCAGTGTCAGCTTGCCGTTGCCCTCGACCAGCGTGGCTTCGACCTGCAACACATCACCGCCGACTTCGGTCACGGCCAGTCCGTTGACCAGCCCGATTTCATTACGCTCGGCGGCGAGTTGCGGGCGAAACCGGGTCGGGCCAAGCAATTTTTTGACCGCTGCTGAATCAGCCACAAAGTGAAAGTCTGACGCACCGGCGCTTGCCCTGTCAGTGCCGTGCTGCTGCACCAGTTGGCGCGCCACCTTGCGGCAGATTGAGCCGATTTCACGTTCGAGGTTCCGCACTCCGGCTTCGCGGGTGTAAAACTCAATGATCGTTCTGACGCCGTCATCGGCAAATTCGATCTGTTCCGGTTTCAGCCCGTTGGTGTCGCACTGCTTTCTGAGCAGATGACGCCGCGCGATTTCGACCTTTTCGCGCTCGGTGTATCCGGCCAGGCGAATGATTTCCAGCCGATCCTGGAGGGCAGGCTGAATCGTGTGCAGCACGTTGGCCGTCGCAATGAACATCACCTGCGACAGATCATATTCAACATCGAGGTAATGATCGTGGAACGAGTGATTCTGTTCCGGGTCGAGCACTTCAAGCAGCGCGGCTGACGGGTCACCGCGAAAGTCCGCTCCGACCTTGTCCACTTCATCAAGCAGCACCAGCGGATTGATGGTGCCTGCTTTTTTCATCATCTGAATGATCTGCCCCGGCAGCGCGCCAATGTAGGTGCGGCGATGCCCGCGAATTTCGGCTTCATCACGAACGCCGCCCAGGCTCAGGCGCACGAATTTACGCCCGGTGGCTTTGGCAATCGAACGACCCAGACTGGTCTTGCCCACGCCTGGCGGGCCGACGAAACACAGGATTGAACCCTTCGGTTTTTCAGTCAACTGGCGCACGGCCAGGTATTCCAGAATGCGCTCCTTGACCTTTTCCAGCCCGTAATGATCGGCGTCAAGCACTTCCTGCGCATAGTTGATGTCGCGGATTTCCTCGCTGCGCTCCTGCCAGGGAACTGCCAGCAGCCAGTCCAGATAGTTGCGCGAAACGGTTGATTCAGCCGACATCGGCGGCATCTGTTCGAGGCGGTGCAGTTCAGCCATCGCCTTGTCAAAGGCTTCCTGCGGCATTCCGGCCTGTTCGATTTTCTGGCGCAGTTCCTCAACCTCGGCCTTCTCATCCTTGCGGCCCAGTTCCTTGTGAATCGCCTTGATCTTTTCGTTGAGGTAATACTCGCGCTGCGCTTTTTCCATCTGCCGCTTGACGCGGGTCTGAATGGTGCGGTCGAGGTTGAGCTTTTCGATTTCGACTTCCAGCAGTTCGGTCAGCCGCAGCAGGCGTTCGTGTGCTGAATAAACCTCAAGCAGGCTTTGTTTGTCTTCAATGGAAAGTTTGAGAACGTGCGCGAGGTTGTCGGCAAGCTGTCCGGCGTCAGCCGCGCGCATCGCGGCCTGTAGCGATTCAGGATTCGGCTCCTGCGCCAGTTTCAGATACTGCTCGATCAGCGAGGCAATGCGCGACACGAGCGCCATCGCGCGCTGACCGCTTTCAACGACGACCGGCGCGCGCCGCAGCGTGGCGAGGTAATAGCCGTCTGTTTCATCCACTCTGATGGCGCGGGCGCGTTCGCGGCCTTCGACGAGAACTTTGATCGTGTGTTCATCAGGCTTGCGCAGTGAGTTGGCAATGTAAGCCAGCGTGCCGGTCTGATAAATCTGCCCCGGAGTCGGTTCCTCAATCGTGGCATCGTGCTGCGTGGCCAGAAAGATGATCCGGCTGGTAGCCAGCGCCTCTTCCAGCGCGCGCACGGACGAGGCCCGGCCAATATTGAATGCCGCCTTGGTGCCGGGAAAAACGACGACATCACGAATCGGCACCATCGGGTAACGAACGATATCATTCGGGGTGCTGTCACTATATTCCTGCATGGTAGTAAGTCCTCAGACTCGGCTGGATAATTGCGCGTCCTGAAAGTATGGGCCGGAAACCCGGGTCTCAAAGCCCCGCAGCAGGGCTTCACGCTGATGCTGCGGCCCTGTCAATGAATTGTGTTTGGGAACCTGCCTGATCCGGCGGCCCGCCTGCCCGCCGGTCACAGCCTGATGTTTCAGGGGTGGAGGTTACTTTTTACCTGGTGGCTGTGTGCCGCTGCCTGCCGGTGTCTGCCCACAGCCTGGTCAGGAAATTCGGATAATGAAACCGATTCTCTTAACCGGCTTTTTCCAGTGGGAAGACCGCTCGCCGGTTGGCCACCATTTCAGCAGTGACGACAAACTCCTTGACCTTTTTCTGACTCGGCAGCAGATACATCGCTTCAAGCATCAGTTCTTCAAGAATCATCCGCAGGCCGCGCGCACCGACTCGCCGCTCACAGGCGAGCCGCGCCACTGCGCGCAGGGCATCGTCCGTGAAGCGCAGCTTGATGCCGTCCCATTCAAACTGCTTCTGATACTGCTTCAGCACGGCGTTCTTCGGCTGGGTGAGAATGTCAATCATGGCCTCCTCATCCAGTTCGTGCAGGGTGCCGATGACGGGCAGACGCCCGACAAATTCAGGAATCAGCCCGAACCGGATCAGGTCTTCAGGCTGAATCTGCTGGAGCAGATCCTCGTGCTTCGCCTTGGAAATCGGGCGAATCTTGGCCGAAAAGCCAAGCGCCTTCTGCCGCTTGCGCCGCTGAATCACTTTCTCAAGCCCGACGAATGCGCCGCCGCAGATGAACAGAATGTTGGTCGTATCAACCGGGAAGAATTCCTGATGCGGATGTTTGCGCCCGCCCTGCGGCGGCACATTGGCGACGGTGCCTTCGAGAATCTTGAGCAGGGCCTGCTGCACGCCTTCGCCCGACACATCGCGGGTGATTGAAGGGTTTTCATCCTTGCGGCAAATCTTGTCAATTTCGTCAATGTAAATGATGCCCTGCTGCGCGCGTTCGACATCGCCATTCGCGGCCTGCAGCAGTTTGAGGATGATGTTTTCAACGTCCTCGCCGACATATCCGGCTTCGGTCAGCGTCGTCGCATCCACAATCGTGAACGGCACCTTGAGCATGCGCGCGAGCGTCTGCGCGAGCAGCGTCTTGCCCGTGCCGGTCGGGCCGATCAGCAGGATGTTCGATTTCTGAATCTCAACATCCGTGCGGCGCTTCATCATCTCGATGCGCTTGTAGTGCTGATAGACGGCGACGGCGAGTTTTTTCTTGGTGTCTTCCTGGCCGATGACGTATTCGTCGAGGAATTCCTTGATCTCAGTCGGACGCGGGAGCGGAGGACGCGAAGCCGCAGACTCCTGCTGTACATCATCGCTGATGATTTCAATGCAGATGTCTATGCACTCGTTACAAATGTAAACGGTGGGGCCGGCGATGAGCTTTTTGACTTCGTTCTGGCTCTTTCCGCAGAAGCTGCAACGCAACGTGTCTTCGCCTCTTCTCATCGCTCTGCTGTCTCCGCGTTAAGGTGTGAAGAAATAGTGGATAAACTGATCAGCATGCTTTTCAATCCTGTGCTGAAACCTTCAGGCACGAAAGCAATGATAAACAAGAGCCGCAGCAGCGCGCAAGCGAGGCTTAAAATGACCTCAGCAGAACTGATTTCCGGCGGCTGTTCCGGGCCAGGCGGCTACATTCCGAATCCGACTCCGGTTTTGATGGCTTCGCAGGCCCTGATGCACTTTTCGCAAATCTGCACTTCCTGGCTCGCCAGCAGCCGTTCACCCTCAGCCTGTGGCGCGCCACAGAAGCTGCAATAACCCATCTTCGCATTTTCGCCACGCAACAGCCGCCGGTACCAGGGCACGCGCAGGAGCGGCGGTTTGAGACCCAGATCGTGATAATCGGCCAGCAACTGAATACTCACATCCACACATTCGTTGCAGATGTAATGATTGTCGCGCCCTTCAAAAAGCCTGGCGACTTCACCTTCGCCCAGCCCGCAAAACGAGCAGCACAGCACGGCGAGCTGAGGCTGAAATCCATGATCCTGTTCCAGTCCGAACGAATATCCATTGGCAGAGTGGCGATTGTTCATAAGCCTGATGAGATACAAATGGTGAGCGGGCCTTCAAAACGAAAGCCGCACTCACCGTGTCCCTGTTTCGCCGGCTTATTCGCGATGCTTGATCACCATGTCAACGATTCCGTACTCACGCGACTGATCTGCGCTCATAATGAAGTCACGTTCGACATCCCGCTCAATCTGTTCGATTGTCTGTCCCGTGTGGGAAGCGAGAATTTCATTGAGCCGCGCCCGCATGCGCAGAATTTCCTCAGCCGCAATCTTGATGTCGGTCGCCTGCCCGCCAATCCCTCCGGCAGACGGCTGATGAATCAGGATGCGTGAGTTCGGCAACGCATAACGTTTGCCCCTGGCACCGGCAGCGAGCAGCACGGCGGCCATCGAAGCGCACTGTCCGATGCACAGCGTCGAGATCGGCGCGCGGACAAACTGCATGGTGTCGTAAATGGCCATCCCGGCGGTCACCGAACCACCCGGTGAGTTGATATAGAGCTGAATTTCCTTGTCCGGATCCTCCGATTCGAGAAACAGCAGTTGCGCTACCACCAGGTTCGCCACCGTGTCATCAATCGGCGTTCCGATAAAGATGATGTTCTCCTTCAGCAGACGCGAATAAATGTCAAATGCGCGTTCGCCGCGAGCCGTCTGTTCGACGACCATCGGCACCAGATGAGCATACGGATTTGCCATACTAACTTTACCTCAGTAATCCTGGGACTCGTTTTATCAATGGGGCAGCCGGAAAACGCAATTATCAAGAGATGAGCCACCCGTCCGTGATTGATTCTCGTTTGTTGTTTGCTGGTTCTCTGACGGGCGCGGTCAGCGTGGGCCGATAACAATCAGGATTATTCAGCCGGCTGGTTGTCGGATGGTGAAGGGGCTTCGCCTGAAGCCTGATTCGCTTCCTGATTATCAGTGATCTCTTCCACGGTCACTTCAGCGCTGCTGACTACCACATCAAGCGCCTTCTGATAAAGCAACCGGTTTTCGATACTAGCCAGCCCCCCATCCTTTGTCAAGGTAGCCTTCAGTTGCTCCGGCGACTGCCGCATGGCCACTGCCATGCGCGCAATTTCAGCTTCGATTTCGTCATTGCTGACGCTCAGATTTTCGGCTTCAGCCACGCGTCCGATGACCAGCGCGCCGCGCACATCGCGCACTGCGCGTTCACGATCAGCCTTTGCGCGTTCTTCCCAGTCCAGGCTTCTGATCTGCTCGACCGGCACGCGGTTATTGATCAGCATCGAGAGAAACTGCCGCGACAGCTCCGCCGCCTGTCTTTCGACCAGCGTTTCCGGCACGGCAAACTCGTGCGCGTTCGTGAGCTGCTCCATCAGTGCATCGCGCACCTGCTGATCGGCGCTGAATTCAGCCTGCTTCTGCATGTTTTCACGAATCGTCTCGCGCAGTTCCGCGAGCGTCTGCTTGTCGCTGACTTCCTGCGCAAAGTCATCATCGAGTTCCGGCAGTTCCTTTTTTCGTACAGCCATCACCGTCGCCGTGAAGTCCACTGTTTTGCCAGCCAGGCCTTTGGCGTTGAAATCTTCAGGATAAGTGACGCGGAATTCCCGCACGTCGCCTTCCTTCACGCCGCGCAGGTTTTCATCAAATTCCGGCTGTACGCCTTCGGAACCAAGTTCGATCTGAATGTCATCGGCCTTCAGGTCTTCCTTTTCGTGTTCTTCCTGCGGGTCAACGTATTTGCCGACCAGGTTGACCGAGACGAAATCGCCCTGTTCTGACGGGCGATCTTCGACCGGGACAAGCTGCGCCGCCTGATCGCGCAGTTGCTCAATCGTGCGCTCAACATCTTCATCAGTCACCCGGCGCACGCGCTTCGTCACCTTCAGCCCCTGATAAGGCTTCAGTTCAAATTCCGGCACAATTTCGACAGTGGCTTTGAATTTCAGCGGTTCGCCTTCCTTCACCGACAAATCACTGATCTGCGGCTCACCAATCACGCGCAGCTTGTGATCTCCGACCGCGTGTTGCAGCGCGTGCGGCAGAATCTCGCCAATGACGGTGTCGCGCGCATCTTTGGCAAAGCGCTGTTTGATGACGCTGCGCGGAGTCTTGCCGTGACGAAAACCCGGCACGGCGGCGTAGCGCATAAAGGCATCGTAGGTCTTGTCGAATTCCTTCTGTACCTCTTCGGCGGCGACCTCGATGGTCAGGTCTCTTTTTGTCTCAGCCGTGCTGGCCACGGCCACTTCCATTTTCAAGCTCAAGGTATACCTTCCTTACCAACAGTTGATGATTGTCAAAAAAGGATTGACTGCCTGACCACAACCGCAGACATCCGGTCAGACAGCCTGAAAAAGATCGTTCGCAGCGTCATTTACAAAGCAGCGCCGCGAGCAGGCAGGATGAATCAGTAACCGCACTGGTGCGAAAGGAGGGACTCGAACCCTCACGCCTTGCGGCACGGGCTTCTAAGACCCGCGTGTCTACCAGTTTCACCACTTTCGCACAGTCAGGTTAAGCGGGAAGCCTAACAAATTTCAGGCAGTGCCGCAATGCGCCATTCGGCAGGCGATTGATGCAATGACTCAGCCGCAGCCGCATTTATTACGGCTTGTCGCCACCTGGTTATTTGCTATTCACTGTTGGCGGATTTTCAGCTATAACTCAGTTACCGCCCTGACAATTCATCAGCGGGAGAAATAAAGGTATGAGCTTACTCGATAAGATCAATCAGGAGATCGCTGCCGCCATGAAGGCGAAGGATGCCGAGCGGCTGTCGGCGCTGCGCATGGTCAAGACGGCGCTCAAGAATCGTGAGATTGAAAAGATGGCTCCGCTCGACGATGCCGAAAGCAGCCGCGTGCTGCAATCGCTCGTCAAGCAGCGGCGCGACAGCATCGAGCAGTACGAAAAGGCAGGCCGTGCGGAACTCGCCGCAAAGGAAGCCGCCGAAATCAAAGTTATTGAAGAGTACCTGCCCGCCGCCGTTGATGAAGCCACCATCGCGCGCGTGGTTGAGGAAACAATGGCTGAAATCGGCGCGACTTCGGCAAAGGATATGGGCCGCGCGATGAAAGCCGTGATGGCGAAGTTTGCCGGACAGCCGGTGGATGGCAAGGTCATCAGCGGAATGGTGAGGGCAAAGCTTGGCGCGTGAGGCAGTGGCGGTGAAATCAGCCATCATTTCTCGCGGAACACCGGCCCGCGTGAGTTCGTAAGTCCGGGTGCCTGCGCATAAATTGAAGACACCAGCAGTCATTCAACGCAGGCTTTCATTATTTGTGGAAAACATACCGGAGGTGAATTATGTTTCAGATTCTGGGTCTGGTTGCATCCATTCTCGACATCTTTGCCATTTTTGATGTGATGAACTCAAAGCGCGACTGGGCAACGAAGGCTGTGCTGATTGCGCTGATTCTGCTGATGCCTTTCATCGGCGCGGGACTTTATCTGTTCGCCTTTCGTGAAAAGGGATACAACAGCATTTGAAGCCGATTCGTCACAGCCATTCCTCAGCCCGTTTCAGTTCGCCTGATCAATCACCAGTCCCTGCCGCTGCGCGCCCGCATTTCTGGCCATGTCTATGATCCGCACGACAGACTGATAGCTCAGCGACGGCGCGCCGCTGATAAAGACATTGCGATCTTCAGTCGGGCGTTCATTCATCAGCCTGGCCAGTTCCACCGCCAGTTCATCTGATTTCATCTCGCGGCTGTTGAGCCGCACGGCGCCGTCGGCATCAATGTTCACGACCACCGACGGCTGCGGCTGTTCGTGGCCGGAACTCTTTTGCGGAATCTGCGCCTGAAACCGCGACGGCTTCACCGGCGAGATCACCATAAAAATAATCAGCAGCACCAGCAGCACATCAATCAAAGGCGTGACGTTGATGACGGGATCAGTTCTCATCGCTATCCTCCGTTCGGCAGATAAAATTCAAAAGGCGACAACCGGAAGTGATGCCGGTTGTCGCCTTCAGACTCCGCCGGAAAGATAAAGTTCCCGTCAGCCAGGTTTTCTGCTCAGTCGTTCTTCATATTCGGTGTTTCAGCCATCACCGCAGCGGCCACTTTCAGCACTTCAGCGTGCAGCGGGCCACTGGTGGCGACGACGCCATACATATTGCGTGTCTGCGGCGTGTTGTATTTCAACTGCTCGCCTCTGGTGTCGGTCATCACGCCACCGGCTTCGCGCAGGATGGCTTCGGGCGCGCAGGTGTCCCAGTGATTCGTCTTCGAGCCAAGGTGCAGGTACAGATGCGCGCGACCTTCGGCAATCAGCCCGACCTTCAGCCCCACGCTGCCTGAACGCACATGATTTCTGATGCCCAGTCGCTCATTGATCAGATCAACCCTGGGCGAATGATGCGAACGACTCATCGCAGCCGCCATCTGCGCCGGATCACTGACGGTCGAAACCTGCAATCGCTTCGTTGTCCACTTTTCCTCAATAAACGCACCGACGCCCGGAGCCGCATAAAACAACCGGTCATCCACCGGGCGATAAACCACGCCCAGGTGCGCTTCGCCGTCAACCGCCAGACCGATCATCACGGCAAATTCGCCCAGCCGTTCGATGAACTGCTTGGTGCCATCCATCGGATCAATCATCCACACCCGCGACCTGCTGAGGCGCGCCTGATCGTCTGTGGCCTCTTCAGAAAGAATGCCGTCATCAGGAAAGTGTTTCTGCAATTCCGCCACAATGTATTCGCTGGCCGCGTGGTCAGCCGCCGTCACCGGATCGTCATATCCCTTCCACTGTACATCGTGATCGCCTGCATAAAATTCCAGCAGAATGCGCCCGGCCTCGCGGGCAATGTCTTTGACTATTTCCAGTTCTTTTTCCATTCAATGCCTCAACTGACAACCTGTATTTTTGGTGTTAAGCTCGTCAACAGGTACTCTAACAGGCAGCATTCAATTTAGCGAGGCTGGCTCCGGCCTTGCGCGGAGGTCGCAGCGATGAACGCAACTCAGGCCGCAACAGCATCAGGCACTGCCCGCTATCGTGATCGTTTGCGCGGCATCACCGACGAGCATCACTTTCGCCAGTCGCAGGGACTGTGGATGTCATCCATCGGCCTCGGCTCTTATCTCGGTGATCCTGACGAACGCACCGACGCGGCATATCGCGCCGCCGTCAGACGTGCCGCTGAACTCGGCTGCAACGTCTTCGACACCGCCGCCAACTATCGCTTTCAGCGCAGCGAACGCAGTTTCGGTGACGCGCTCAATGAAATGTTTGCCGACCAGACGCTCGCGCGTGACGAAGTGATCGTGACCACCAAGGGCGGCTTCATTCCCTTCGACACTCACCCGCCGCGCAGCCGTCAGGATTTCATCCGCTACCTCGAAGAAACCTTCGTCAAACCCGGCATCTGCCGGATGGAAGATTTCGTGCAGGGCAGCCACTGCATGACGCCGCGTTACCTTGAGCATCAGCTTGAACAGAGCCTGCGCAATCTGAAACTCAGCAGCGTTGACGTTTATTACCTGCACAATCCCGAATCGCAGTTTGCCGAAGTCACCCGCAATGATTTTTACGCGCGCCTGCGTGCTGCCTTTGAATACCTTGAATCAGCAGTCGCCGCCGGAAGGATTTCGTTTTATGGCACAGCCACCTGGAACGGCTACCGCGTGGCTGAAACGAGCGCCGAATACCTTTCGCTTGAACGCGTCATCAATACTGCCCGCGAAGTTGCCGGTGACGATCATCATTTCAGAGTCGTGCAACTGCCCTTCAACCTGGCGATGCTCGAAGCGCTCAACAGCCCGAATCAGACGGTCAGCGGGCAGCGCCTGACATTTCTCGACGCCGCCTCTGAGTTCGGCCTGACCGTGATGTGCAGCGCCTCAATCCTGCAATCACGCCTTGCCGCCAATCTGCCGCCAGTGCTGAGCCAGGTCTTCAGCGGCCTGCGCACCGACGCGCAGCGCGCCATTCAGTTCACGCGCTCAACGCCGGGCGTCACCACCGCGCTTGTGGGCATGAGCAACATCGCGCACGTCGCAGAGAACCTTGAACTCGCCCGAATCGCTCCGGCTTCAGTTGAAGAATATCTGCGGCTTTTCGAGCAGAGTTGAAGCCACACAATCGCAAAGACACAAAGAGCGCAATGCGAAGAAAAAACACATCCGCTCATTCTTCGCATTGCGCTCTTTGTGTCTTTGCGATTTACCTGACTGTCAGTCAGCTATCGGCCCGGCGGCTTTCACTTCATCCGACACGCCGTCAGCGAACTGTTTGAAGTTTTCATTGAACAGGCGGGCCAGATGGCGCGCTTTTTCATCGTAGGCCTGCTGATCCTTCCACGTATTGCGCGGCTTGAGGACTTCGCTCGGCACATCGGGGCAGGACACCGGAACGTGAACGCCAAAAATCGGGTCGGGTTCAGTGGCGACTTCGGCAAGGCGGCCATCGAGCGCGGCGCGCACCATCGCGCGCGTGTAAGCGATCTTCATACGCTGCCCTTCGCCGTAAGGGCCGCCGCTCCAGCCGGTGTTGACGAGCCAGCAGTTGACGCCGTGTTTCGATATGCGTTCGCGCAGCAGTTCCGCGTACACATTCGGATGATGCACCATAAACGGCGCGCCGAAACAGGTCGAAAACGTCGCCTGCGGTTCCCTGCTCAGCCCCTTTTCGGTTCCCGCCAGTTTCGCTGTGTAACCCGAAATGAAGTGATACATCGCCTGCTCCGGCGTCAGCTTCGCAATCGGCGGCATCACGCCGAAGGCATCAGCCGTCAGCATAATGATGTTTTTCGGATGCCCGCCCATCCCTGATGGTTCAATGTTGGCGATGTGCGTCAGCGGATAACCGGCGCGCGTGTTTTCAGTCAGCGAAGCGTCGTTCAGATCAAGACGGCGCGTGATCGGATCCATCACGACATTTTCAAGCACCGTGCCGAAGCGGCGCGTGCAGGCATAAATGTCCGGCTCAGCTTCGGGCGAAAGATTGATGACCTTGGCGTAACAGCCGCCTTCAATATTGAAAACGCCGCGATCTGACCAGCCGTGTTCGTCATCGCCGATCAGTCGCCGCTCAGGATCAGCCGAAAGCGTGGTTTTGCCCGTACCCGAAAGGCCGAAGAAAATTGCCGCCGAGCCGTCTCTGCCGATGTTGGCCGAACAGTGCATGGACATCACGCCCTGCAGCGGCAGCAGATAATTGAGCAGCGTAAAGATTGATTTCTTGGTTTCGCCCGCGTATGAAGTGCCACCGATCAGAATCAGTTTGCGGCCATAATCCATCAGAATGAACGTGCCTGAATTGGTGCCGTCGGTTTCAGGGTCAGCCATCAGCCCGGCAACATTGATGACGGTGTATTCGGGCTTGTGGCTCGCGGCCTGCGTGTTCCAGTCAGGTCGCACAAACATATTGCGCGCAAACAGACTGTGCCAGGCCAGTTCAGTAATGATGCGAATCGGCACGCGGTATTCCGGGTCGGCTCCGGCAAAGCAGTCCTGCACGTAAACATCGCGGCCCTGCAGATACTGCAGCACCTTGCCGTAAAGCTGATCGAATTTCGCCTGCTCGAATTCACGATTGACCTTGCCCCACCAGACGTGCTTTTCCGATGAAGGTTCGCGCACGATGAACTTGTCATTGGGTGAACGGCCCGTGTGCTGTCCGGTGTTGACGACGAGCGGGCCGAGGTGCGCAAGCTGCGCTTCGCCGCGTTTGACGGCGTGTTCGTAAAGTTCAGGTGAAGTCAGATTCCAGTAAGCGTGACTGACATTGCTGATGCCGTGATTGGCAAGACCATAAGTGCTGGGATTCCAACCCGATTGATTCATAACTTTGCTCCTGAATGCCGGTGGTTAGTTGCGACGCGCTGATGAGTTGCATGATAGGCCATATTTATAGCGCCATAAGCCGATACAATAACGAAAAAGCCATAGCTTGTCGAGCAGGCGACAGAAGCGGCAAAGGGCCTGTTTGAAGGTGCCTTCGCGCTGCCCGGCAGCTTGACTTTATGCTGGTGTCAGTCGAAAGTGAGTTCATCCCCCTGCGCTCAAAAATCCCTTCAGCGAGGTATCTCATGAAAAGCCTGCTTCTCATTACCGCCCTGTTCGTCTGCCTGCTCTCTGCGCTTACGGCTCCGGCTCAGGAACGGAAGGACGAAAACCACAAATTCAACATCGAAGAGATCAACAGATTTCACGAACTGCTGCATCCGGTCTGGCACGAACAGTACCCGAACAAGGAGTGGACGAAGATTCGCAGCCAGGCCGCTGAATTCGTCAGCCGCAAGGATGCCATTATGAAAGTCCGGCTCCGCACCAAAGCCGACAACCGCGCTGCCGTTGAAGAACGCCGCCAGGCATTCGGCGCAGCCGTTGACGCCTTCGCCAGAGCCGCCAGATCAGGCAGCGATGATGAACTCAGCCGCGCAGTCGCTGAAATGCACGACCGGTTCGAGCAGTTCACCGAATCGCTGAAATGACCAGCCATCACTTCAGTTTCAGATAACAACCTGACGCCTGAATCCTGACGGCTGATTCCTGCTGAAAGTAAAACAAATCCCGAACAGGAATTTTCAGTTTTGAAAGGAATCAGTCATCAGGATTCAGGCATCAGTCATTGACTGCGCCTGAATTTCGGCGGGCTGGCTCTGCGCGTTTTTCAGCCAGCCAGCGCGCCAGATGACGACCGTGGCAATCAGCAGCACAATCGTCGTTGCGACGCCGCCTTCAGGGCCGTACTCTCCGCCGGTCAGCCACGACGGCTGTTCACTCGTTGACAGCAGCAGCGGGCTGCTGACGAGTTTCAGGCCGCTGACCGGCAGGCCGAAAAATGCGCCCATCATCCAGTTCCAGGTGAAATGCAGCGCCGTCGGAAACCACAGATTGCGCGTCTTCAGATAGGCCACTGCCAGCCAGACCCCGGCCAGAATTGTGTTTGCCGTTGATACCAGCGTGGCGCTCGGATTGCCCAGATGCGCGTAACCGAAGTAAGCCGAAAACAGCGCAATCGGCACGACTGCCGGGACATCGCGCAGCAGCGTCTGAAACGCATAACCGCGAAAGAGCAGTTCCTCAAACGTTCCGGCAATGATGAATAAAACCAGCGCCAGCGCCATGCGTCGCGTCACAATCCAGACACCCATCAGGTCAATCGCGCGCGATTCATCAACCGACTTCCACATCATCGGATTAACGATAATGCGCGTGCCGCCGCCAATCCACTGAATGGCGACAACTGCGGCAATCATCGCGGCAGCAATTACGCAGCCGAGCAGCACATCGCGCCACCAGCCGCGAGCAAAGTCAAAGCCGAGCGATGACAGGCCCAGGCCTTCCAGAAATTTCAGGCACGCCCACGACAGCACCAGCAGCCACGCCACCAGCACCAGATAAATCGGAATCATTTCTCCCGCGCTGCCAAAAACCGAGCCGCCTGGCGCCTGGCCCCGGCTCAGCAGCGCCAGCACCAGCGCGAGAAAAATTTCAGGCAGCCGCGACAGGATCAGAAACAGAAAGGCCCGCCAGCCGCTGCGCAGTTTGTTCTGTTCAGGGTTGAAGAAGATGGCCGCAGGGTTCATTGAACTTTCACTCTTTTCGGTCAGGATTTGACTGCTGCCGCCAGCATAGCACGCCGCGCGGCGCTGGCAACTCGCTGTGCTGCGGTCAGGTCTGGTAAACTGGCGCCGCAAACTTTCTGACCTGCAACAGCACAATAATTGTTATGCCCGCGCCTTCGTCACCAGCATCACGCCGCAAACGCAGCTTTGGTCGCCGCGAACGAATCATTGTGCTGACCATTGTCGTGGCATTTCTTTTTGCGCTGCTCTTTGTGCAGCAGGCCTTTGACACGCTGCCGTTTCTTTCGCCGGGTTCGGCCAGCGAAACGCTGATTCTGTTTGCGCTCTCGACCATCAACCTGATTGCCTTTGTCGTGCTGCTGATGGTGCTGGTGCGCAACATCATCAAGCTGCGGCGCGAACGGCGCGAAATGAAGCTCGGTTCGCGCTTCAAGGTGCGGCTGGTCATCTATTCCATCGCGCTTTCGCTGCTGCCTGCGCTGTGGCTGTTCTTTATGACCGCCGGGCTGATCAATCGCAGCGTGGATAAATGGTTCTCGCATCCGACGCAGATTATGGTCAGCGAGGCGCGCAAGATTCTGGAAGGTTATGTCGCGGGCGAAATGGATGGCCTGCAGCGCGACGCGATCACGCTGGCCCGAATGATTGCGCGCACCGACGACAACCAGCTCAGGCGACTGCTCGCTGAAGAACAGACCAATCAGCGCCTGATTTCAATTCATCTTTACGATCAGGCCGGCAAGCTGCTCGCCCGTCAGCTCGATGCTGAAGGCACTCTGTCGAGCCAGCCGCTGATCAATGCCATTCAGCAGGCGCGCGCGCAGGCCGCCGCTCGCGGGCCTTACACCAGCAGCCTCGAAGAAGACCGCAACCGCATTTATCTGATCGCGGCTGCCCCTGTCGTGATGCCTGACGGCAGCATCAGGACGGTTGTGATTACGCAGCTTGTCCCGCCCGAACTGGCCGAACGCGCGCTCAGAATTGATGAACAGTCGGCTGAATACGACAAACTGAAAACGAAGCAGCGCGCCATCAAACGCATCACGATTCTGGTGCTGGCGCTGATGACGCTGTTTGCGCTCTTTGTCGCCACGTGGATGGCATTGCACGCGGCGCGCACGATTGCCGACCCGCTCAGGCAGTTGCTGCAGGCGATTCAGCAGATCAGAAGCGGCAACCTCGCCACTCGAGCCGAAGTGATCGGTGACGACGAACTGGCTTCGCTGGCGCTGTCATTCAATGAAATGACCGCTGAACTGGAAAGCAGCAATGCCGCGCTCAGCGAACGGCGGCGGTACATTGAAACCGTGCTGCAAAGCCTGTCGGCAGGCGTCATCTCGCTGGATGAAACCAGTCGCGTGACGACGATCAACGACGCGGCCTTTCGCCTGCTGCGGCTGGAACCGGCTCCGGCTGCAACCCTGAGCGGCGAAGCTCTCGAAACACTGCTGCCCGAAACGCAGCGCGATGAACTGTGGCGAATGATTCGCCGCGCAGCGCGCATGAACTCAGTGACGCGCGAAGTTCATTTCAAGCTGGCCAACGACGTGCAGCTTGATGCCGCCGTAACCGTGACCGCGCTGCTTGACCCACAGGGCAAATGGCACGGCACAGTGATTGTCATCGAAGACCTGAGCGACCTGATCGAAGCGCAGCGCCGCGCAGCCTGGAGCGAAGTCGCCCGCCGCATGGCTCACGAAATCAAAAACCCGCTCACGCCGATTCGCCTGTCGGCTGAACGGCTGGCGAAAAATCTGCTGATGCAGTCAAACGGCCAGAGCAGCCAGGCGAACGGCAGCCGTCTGACCGAACGCGAAACCAGACTGGTGCGTGAATGCACGACGATCATTGGTGACGAGGTTTCCACGCTGCAAAGAATGGTTGACGAGTTTTCGACCTTTGCGCGAATGCCGAACGCACAGCTTGAACCAGGCGCGCTCAATGACGTGGTCACGGCTACGCTGCGGCTTTATGAAGAACGCCTCGACGGCATCAGGCTTGAAAGCAGGCTCGCGCCTGACCTGCCGCCCGTGCGGCTCGACAGCGAACAACTCAAAGGCGCGCTCGTCAACCTGATTGACAATGCCATCGAAGCAATAGCCGAAACCAGCGGCGCTCGTCGCATCACCATCGAAACCCGCGCCGTGCCTGAACGCGAAGCCGTCGAACTGATCGTCACTGACACCGGCCCCGGCATTGCGCCCGCCGACCGCGAACACATCTTTGAGCCTTATTTTTCGACGCGCAATCGCGGCACCGGCCTCGGGCTGGCCATCGTCAGTCGCACCGTTGCCGAACATCACGGGCGCATCCGCGTGCAGGAAAATCTGCCACGCGGCGCGCGCTTCGTCATCGAACTGCCGGGCGCGAAGGCTGATTAGAATCACAATGATAATTTCAGAACGGTTCACATTCCTGAGCAGTGGAGAAGCGATCAGACGCAAATGGTCAGGGCGACTGATGACACTGCTGATTCTGCCTCTGATCTGGGCCGCAGCGATCTTCCTGCTTCGTCAAATCGCGGGCGTAATCTGGCTGTCCATCATCAGTTCGTACCTGCTTCTGACGTTTATTCTGACAATGAAGGGAGTCACCGGAGATTATCCCGCTGATCCGCTGTGGCAGTCTCTGAGAACGATTCATTTTTTGCTGAGTCGTCTGCTGCTCGCAAGCCTGCTGACTGGCTTATATCTTGTCGCACCGCTGGCTTTTTATCTGACGACACACCCGGAAGAGTTGCGGAATATTTTCGCTCAATGAAGGAGTGGCCCTGATGGACAAGATCAACATTGCACACAAGCTTTCACTTTTCACTGACTACTGGAAACCGAAACTGGTTGGTGAACTCAACGGGCAGCACGTCAAACTGGTGAAGTTTCAGGGGCCGTTCGTCTGGCATCAGCACGAACACGAGGATGAAATGTTTCTGGTCGTGCGGGGCCGCTTTCGCATGGAGTTTCGTGATCGTGAAGTCACGCTCGAAGAAGGCGAGTTCATCATCGTTCCGCGCGGCGTTGAGCATCGCCCGGTTGCTGATGAAGAGGTCTGCGTGATGCTGTTTGAGCCTGCCGGAACCGTCAACACCGGCATTGTCGAAAGCGAACTGACGGCAGAGGTCGAAGCAATCTGACGTGAAAGGAGCCTGAGCCATGAACCGAGTCATCACCGTTATTGCAGCCTGTCTGCTGCTGGCAATGCCTGTGACTTATGCGCAGCAGTCATCGAAAAAGACTGACGAAGAAGCCGTGCGCGTGGAAACGACGCTGGTGACGATTCCGGTGATGGCGATGGATCGTGACGGCAGATTTGTGCCTGATCTTCAGGCGTCTGACTTTCATCTTTACGAGGAAGGCATTGAACAGGAAATCGCCTTTTTTCATGCGGCTGAGGAGCCGATCACGGTGGCGCTGCTGCTCGATGTCAGCGATTCGACCGAGTTCCGGCTGGATGAAATTCTGAAAGCCGCCATCGCCTTCACCGATCAGCTTCGGCCTGACGATCAGGTGATGGTCGTCGCTTTTGATGCGCAGGTCAGAGTGCTGACTGAACCGACCAGCAACCGCGAAGCCCTGCACAAGGCGATCCGGTCAGCAAAGACCGGCGGCGGCACGCGGCTTTACGATGCGGTTTACGACACGCTCACGCACGGCAAATTCAAACGGCATCGCGGGCGCAGGGCGATGATCGTGTTTACTGACGGCGTTGACACCGGCAGTTACCTGCCGCTGATTGCCAGCCTGCGCGTCGCTGCCGAATCCGATGTCTTCATTTATCCGATTCAGTTCAAAACCGTGACGGCGGTGAACGATCCGACCAACTTTCCCAGTCATTCACGCGGCATCAATTCCGGCGTGAGCTTTGGCAGAACTTATCGCGGCGATTACGCACAGGCCGATCTTTACCTGCGCGATCTGGCCCGGAAAACCGGAGCGCGACTGTATCAGGCCGACAACATCAGAAACCTGAGCAAAGCGTTTTCATCAATCGCCGAAGAACTGCGCAAACAATACAGCCTCAGTTTTTATCCGACCGCGCCGCCGCAGGCAGGTCAGCGCCGCCGAATCAAAGTCACCATTACTCGTCCGTCAGTTGTGGTCAGGGCGCGTGACAGTTACATTTACGCGCCATCAGCAGACAAGCAGAAATAACGTGGAGCAGCTTATGCCTGAAATCAGAAGAATCGCAGATCAGTTGCAACGAGCCTTTGACGGCGATCCCTGGTATGGTTCGCCGCTGATGAAAATTCTTGACGGCGTGACGGCTGAACAGGCGGCGGCTCAGCCGATCAGGGATGCGCACAGCATCTGGCAAATCGCGCTGCACATCGCCGCGTGGCAGGGTGCGGTGCTTGATCGTCTTGCAGGCAACGCAGCCCGGCTGCCTGCTGAAGGCGACTGGCCCGAAATCAGTGACCGCAGCGAGGCCGGATGGCAAAGCACGCTGGCGCTGCTGGCCGAGCGTCACAATGCCCTGATGAAAGCCATCGCTGATCTGAGTGATGACAGGCTGAAGCAGACAGTTGGTGAGGAACGCGACCCGGCCACGGGCAGCGGCGTGTCAGTTTATTACACGCTGCACGGCATCATTCAGCACAACATCTATCACGCCGGGCAGATTGCGGTTTTGAAAAAGGCAGTCTCGTGAAACTTCAACCGAGAATATCGTCGGACTTCAGGCTGAGTGTGGGAATGACTTTGGAAGTGACGCGCTGATGGCGGGAAACCAGCCGGATTTCACGATAAAAGCCCTGATCCGGCCCGGTATAAACTTCAACCCGGTCATTGCCGAGATCCACCAGCCAGGCTTCAGCAATCCCGGCACTGGCATAGGCAGGAAGTTTGAAATTCCGATCACTCTCAACTGAAGAATCGGCTACTTCAATCACGATGAGAATATCATCCGTCGTGGGGTGACCGTCGGCATAACGATCAGCGCGTGGCCGGACAACGACAATGTCCGGCTCTGGTTCCGAATAGTTGCCAATCTGAACCGGATTCTGAATACTGACCTGGGCTGATTTTTTCAGTCTGGTAATGAGCAGGGCAGCCAGCGTATTGACACACATCGCGTGTCTGGGGCCGATTGCAGCCATTTTAATAAGCTCTCCGTTGAGTAGTTCAATGCGGTCATCTTCGTGCAGAACTCCCGCTTCAATCAGGCGGTGATATTCGGCAGTAGTGAAAAGTTTTCTTTCAAGCGCCAGCGTCATATGACCTCACAGAGATTGACGGATAAACTGAAGTTCCGGCTTTCGAAAAGGTGAACGCATTTTAGCACAGAGCCGTTATGTCTTATTCAGTCCTGATTGTTGATGATGAACCCGGCATTCGCCAGATTCTGAAAGGCGTGCTGGAAGATGAAGGCTTCGCCGTCGAGGCTGTCTCAAGCGGCGAAGCGGCGTTGCGCGCCTTTGAGCAGCGCGTCTATTCCTGCGTCCTGCTCGATGTCTGGCTGCCGAAAATGGATGGCCTTGAAACGCTCGAAAAACTCCGCGCCGCTTATCCCGACCTCAGCGTGGTAATGATTTCAGGCCACGCGAATATTGAAACCGCCGTGCGCGCCACCAAACTCGGCGCGTTTGATTTCATCGAAAAGCCGCTCTCGCTTGAAAAAACTGTCCTCACCATTCGCAATGCAATTCGTCAGCGCGAACTTGAAGCAGCCAACACTGAACTGCGCGCAAAGCTCGAACGCAGCTACGCGATGATCGGTGATTCAGTGCCGATGCGCGCGCTCAGGCAGCAGATCACTTTTGCCGCGCCGACCACCGGGCGCGTGCTGATTTACGGCGAATCGGGCACGGGCAAGGAACTCGTCGCCCGCGCGCTGCACGCTCAGTCACTGCGCGCCTCGCGTCCGTTTATCGAAGTCAACTGCGCCGCGATTCCTGAAGAACTGATTGAATCGGAACTCTTCGGCCACATCAAAGGCGCGTTTACGGGCGCGACTCAGGCGCGGCGCGGCAAATTCGAGCAGGCCGATGGCGCAACGCTCTTTCTTGATGAAGTTGGCGATATGAGTTTGAAGACACAGTCAAAAGTGCTGCGCGCGCTTGAAGAGCAGCGTTTTGAGCCGGTCGGTTCCGACACGCCGATTTCGGTTGATGTGCGCGTGATTGCCGCGACCAACAAGCGGCTTGAGGCTGAAATTGAACGCGGCACGTTTCGCGCCGATCTGTTCTATCGTCTGAACGTCGTGCCGTTTGAAATTCCGCCGCTGCGCGAACGCCTCGAAGACATTCCGCTGCTCGTCGAACATTTCAACCGCGAATTTTCTGAAGCCAACAAGCGCAGGCCGAAGGAATTCACGACAACAGCCATCGAACGCATGCAGAATTATGCGTGGCCGGGCAACGTGCGCGAACTGCGCAACACGGTCGAGCGCGTCATCATCATGCACTCTGAAGTCAGAGTCGAAGCCGACGATCTGCCGATTCTGAGCGGTGAAGCGCCGCCCGCTTCAAGTTACAACTTCGATTCGTGGCGCGAAGCGGCTGAGACTTACGAACGCGAATACATTCAGCGCAAACTGGCCGAATGCGACGGCAACATCACACGCACGGCGGAACTGATGGGCGTTGATCGCAGCAACCTTTATCGCCGGATGAAAGCCCTCGGCATCAACGCTCGCACCTGAAGCCTGAGCTGAGCGCAGCGGGCAGCTTCCGGGTTGCCGGATCAAGCTGTATGCTGTGGCTTCGACCGAGCAACAACATCATCCCTGGCAGGTAATCTTATGGAAGAGATGAATCTGATTATTCCGCCTCAGCCGCTCCCGCCACCAGGCGAGGTTGCGCCGGGACTTGATGCCTGGCCGCCGACCGAGGATGAACTGCCTTACAGTGACGGAGTCCCCATGGAATCTCACCGACACGTTCAGCAGATGCTGTTGCTGGTTTCAACTTTGCAGGAGTACTGGGCCGAACGGCAGGATTTTTTTGTCGGCGGCAATATGTTTCTGTACTTCAATGTCGAGCAGCAGAAGAAAAACGATTTCGTCGGCCCGGACGTGTTCGTTGTACAGGATGTGCCGCGCCGTGATCGCAAAAGCTGGGTGATCTGGCAGGAGGGCAAAGGCCCGGATGTGGTGATCGAACTGCTTTCGGACAGCACGGCTGAATATGACAAGACGGAAAAGAAGCTGATCTATCAGGATCGCGTCCGCGTGCCCGAATATTTTTACTACGATCCATACAGCGGCGAATTCGCCGGATTCCTGCTGCAAAGAGGCCGCTATCGCCCGATTCAGCCAGATGCACACGGACAACTGGTCAGCGAACAGTTGAATCTGGCGCTGCGCCGCTGGGATGGCGAGTACGGCGGAGAATTTGCCACCTGGTTGCGCTGGGCAACACTGACTGGCCAGTTGATTCCGACTCCGGCAGAAGCCGCCCGCGCTGCACAACGACAGGCCGAAGTTGCGCAGCAACAGGCTGAAGTTGCACAGCAACGGGCCTCAGAGCTTGGGGCGATGCTTGCGCGTTACCGCGAACAATTTGGTGAATTGCCCGAAGCAACAGGCAGTAAAACTGATCGAAAGAAACAGCCCGCAGGCAGAAGGCGCAAAAGCCGCAGATAATTGCCTGCGCTGTTCCAGCCCTCTCAAACCACTATGAAAACCAGATTCCTGCTGCTCCTTCCTGCGATCATCTGTACTGTCGCGCTCGGTTCATACCTCTACAGTCAGACCAGAGACGCTGACCTGGCGGCGCGCTCGCGCAGCGCCCTGGCGCAGACTTCGGGCACAATCAGTGTGCCGGGCCTGCAAAAACCGGTTCAGGTGCTGCGCGACGAATGGGGCATTGCGCACATTTACGCCGAAACTCAGGACGATCTGTTCTTCGCTCAGGGCTTCACTGCCGCGCAGGATCGGATGTGGCAGATGGATTTGTGGCGGCGCACGGGCGAGGGAAAGCTTGCCGAAATTCTGGGTGAAAGCGCGATTGAACGCGACCGCTTTGCGCGGCTGCTGCGTTATCGCGGCGATCTGAAAACTGAATACGAAAGCTACGCGCCCGATGCGAAACAGATCATTGAAGCCTTTGTGCGCGGCGTCAATTTTTACGTTGAATCAAACCGCGACCGGCTGCCGATTGAATTTCAGTTGACCGGCACGAGGCCTGAGCCGTGGACGCCGGAAGTCTGTCTGACGCGGATGGCTGGTTATGTGATGACGCGCAACGCAACGACCGAACTGCTGCGCGCGCGGCTGGCCCGCGAAATGGGCAAAGACTTCGTTGATGAATTCATTGAAAACGATCCGCCGCGCAAACTGGAAATTCCGCAGGGGCTTGATCTGAACGACCTCGCGGGCATTGAAAACAAAATCCTCGCGGCGGCGACGGCGGCGAGCGGCCCGATCAATTTCAATCGGCCCAGCAGCAGCGACGGCAGCAACAACTGGGTGATTGACGGCACGATGTCAGCGACGGGCAGACCGCTGCTGGCCAACGATCCGCACCGCGCAGTGGCGCTGCCGAGCCTGCGTTACCTGGTGCATCTGGTCGGGCCGGGCTGGAATGTGATCGGCGCAGGTGAACCCGCGCTGCCCGGCGTGGCCGCAGGCCACAATGACCGCGTCGGATTCGGTTTCACAATTGTCGGCATTGATCAGCAGGACATTTATGTTGAGGAGACGAATCCCGCCAATCAGAATGAATACAAGGTGCGTGGCCGCTGGCAGCCGATGCGCGTCGAACGCGAGCAGATCAACGTCAGAGGCAAAGCCGAACCCGTCACCGTTGAACTGAAATTCACGCAGCACGGCCCGGTGCTTTACGAAGACACCCAGCGTCATCGCGCTTATGCGTTGCGGTGGGTTGGCAGCGAACCGGGCACGGCGGGTTATCTGGCTTCGCTTTCGCTCAATCGCGCCCGCAACTGGAACGAATTTTACAAGTCACTAGAACGCTGGAAAGTGCCGTCAGAAAATCTGGTTTACGCTGACGTTGACGGCAACATCGGCTGGGTCGCGGCTGGCCTGACTCCGGTTCGCAAGGGCTGGTCGGGACTGGTGCCGGTTCCGGGCGCTGAAGGCCGTTATGAATGGCAGGGTTTTCTGCCGCTTAAGGATTTGCCGCAGGCATACAATCCGGCAAAGCATTTCATCGCCACCGCCAATCACAACATTCTGCCGCCAGGTTACAAACGCGAACTTGGCTATGAATGGGCCGCGCCGTTCCGCTTTCTGCGCATTGAAGAAGTGCTGTCGTCAGCGAAAGGCAAATTCACCGTCGCTGATTTCGAGCGATTGCAGCACGACGAAGTTTCGCTTCCGGCGCGTGAGCTGACAAAGCTGCTGGCTGAAACGAAAGGCGCGAGCGATGAACTCAAACCTTTTGTCGAACTGCTGACGAAATGGAATTGTGTGATGAGTCAGGATTCAGCCGCAGCCGCGCTGTACGAAGTGTGGCAGACGAAACTCGCAGCGGCTGTTTTCAAGCCGCACATTCCCGAAAAAATCTGGCCGCTGGTGAGCAGCCGCATTTCACTGGAAAAAACCATCAGCGCGCTCAGAAACCCGCAGCCGCGCTGGTTCGGCAGCAATGCGCAATCAGGCCGCGACGCCGTGATGCTTGCCAGCCTCAGCGAAGCGGTGACTGAAACAAAGTCAAGGCTCGGCAGCGATCCGGCCCGCTGGCGCTGGGGCACGCTGCACACTGCGCCTTTCACGCATCAGCTTTCGACCGATGCGGCGCGCCGCGCAGTCCTTGATCTGCCCGCAGTCGAACGCGGCGGCGATGCGAATACGGTCTTTGCCACCGGCGGGCCGAACTTCCGGCAGAATCATGGCGCAACGTTCCGCGAAATTCTGGACGTGTCGAACTGGGACGCTTCAGTGGCGACGAGCGTGCCCGGTCAGTCCGCGCAGCCGCAAAGCCCGCATTACGGCGACCTGCTGCCGCTCTGGGCCGAAGGAAAATACTTCCCGCTGCTTTACAGTCGTGCGAAGATTGAAACAGCCTCGAAGGAACGACTCAGACTTGAACCCGCGAAATTATCAGAGGGAAACAGGTGAACACGCCGCTTAATGAGATCGAAGTTCGCGTTCTGGGCGCGCTGATCGAAAAGCAGATCAGCACGCCTGATTATTATCCGATGACGCTCAACGCGCTGATGAATGCGTGCAATCAGAGATCGAGCCGCGATCCGGTTGTCTCTTACGATGAGCAGACGGTGATGAGCGGGCTTGGCAGTCTGCGCGACCGCAAGCTGGCTTATGTCTTTCACGGCTCGGACAGTCGCGTGCCGAAATACGGTCACATTTTTGACAAGTCATTCGACCTGTCACCACCCGAACTGGCGGCGATGTGCGTGCTGATGCTGCGCGGGCCGCAGACGCCGGGCGAGATTCGCAGTCGCACCGGCTCACTTTATAACTTCAGCGACCTGGGCGAAGTCGAAGAGACATTGCGCACGCTTGAGACCAAAGAGCCTGACCCGCTGATTATTCGCCTGCCGCGCCAGCCCGGAGCGCGTGAATCGCGTTACGCGCACCTGCTTTCAGGCAAACCCGAATTTGAGGAAATCGAAGCCGCCCCGCGTCACGAACCCGCGCGAGTTCGCACGCAGCCGGACAATGACAGAATCGTGAAGCTTGAAGAAGAAGTGAAATCGCTGCGCGAGGAATTGTCAGAACTGAAGCAGCAGTTCGCTGATTTCAGAAAGCAGTTCGAGTAAAACTCAGACACGCATAAACACGAATGACCACGAATCGGCTCAAAGCAATTCGTGGTCATTCGTATTTATGCGTGTCTTTTTTTACCGGTTCAGCACCATCATCAGATAGAGCAGCGGCAGGTAAAGCACTGAAGTCTTCAGCAGTTTGCGCGCTTCGATGATGTTTTTTGCCCTGGCCGCGGTGATGCCCGCTCGCAGGTACATCAGCCCCAGGATGACTGCAGCCACAAGATAAATCTTTCCTGACATTCCAAGCAGCGTCGGCAGCAGGCTGATCGGCAGCAGCACGGCGGCATAGATCACGATTTCACGCGCGGTGGCTTTGTATTCACGATCAACGACCGGCAGCATTTTGATTCCGGCCTGCGCGTAATCCTCGCGGTACATCGTTGCAATCGCGTGAAAGTGCGGGAACTGCCAGAGAAACAGGATCGCAAACAGGACAAAGGCTTCAACGCCCGTTTCGTTGCGCGCCGCAGTCCAGCCAAGCAGCGGCGGCAGCGCGCCGGGAAACGCCCCGATGAAAGTGCAAAGCGTCGTGCGCTGTTTGAGCGGCGTGTAGAGGAACAGATAGCTCGCAAAAGCCGCCCCGCCCCACAGGGCAGTCAGCGGATTGACGAGCAGCGCCAGATAAACGGTTGCCAGCACCGAAAGCGCAATGCCGAACCAGAGCGCGCTCGCTGCCGACAATCTGCCCGCAGGCAGTGGCCGCCGTTTGGTGCGCTTCATCAGACCGTCAGATTCGCGTTCGAGATACTGATTGAGCGTGGCAATGCCGCTCGAAAGCAGCGAAATGCCGATGGCCAGGTGCAGGAAGCCGAGGTAATCGAAGTTTCCGACACTGCCCATGCAATAACCTGCCAGCGCCGACAGCACGACCAGAAAGGTGATTCTCGGCTTGGTCAGTTCAAGGTATGCGGTCAGCCGCTCGCGCACACTCAGGTTTTGAAAAGCACTGGCCAGCGGCCCCGGAGCGGGCTGTTTGGCAAACGCATCGGCAGGAGTCAGAACTTCCATACAACGTGTTCCGTAAGCGGTCAGACTGCGGCTTTAATCAGTACGGGCGGCAGGCAGTAATGAATGTCTGCCCGCCGATTTTTATTTCAATGCTATTTGTGTTCCGCTGCTTTGGTGGGAGCAGCAGATGGTGAAGCGGCAGGGGCGTTTTTCTTTTCGCCTGCGGCAGGGGCGGCGCTTTTTTCAGGCGCGGCGGCTGCCGGTGCTTCTTTCTTCTCGCCCGCCGGAGCAGCGCTGTGTTCAGTCGCTGCGGCGCCGCCCGAACCGTGCGCCGGAGCAACAAAGGGCGTCGGCGTCGGAATCACCGCGAAATTCTTCGCTGGTTCCGGGTCGGTTCTGGTTCCGACATCGAGCAGCATCAGGCCCAGAAACAGCCCGAAAAAGACGATGCCCAGACTGAAGGCGACCGCGTGAAACGGCTTGTCGTATTTCAGGTGCATGAAAAACAGCACCACCAGACTGGCCTTGATCGTGGCCACTGTCATCGCCACGACGATATTGAGCGAGCCGAAATCAACCTGCGCCACTCCAACCGTAATGGCCGTGAACACCATCAGCGCCACCCAGATGATGACATAGAGTCTGACCGGCGAAACGTGAACGTGTGATTGGCCGGAAGCCCCGGCGTGTGTACTCATAATGATGATTACCTCACCAGATAAAGAAGCGGGAACAGATAGATCCAGATCAGGTCAACAAGGTGCCAGTACAGGCCGGTGATCTCGACCGGCGCGTGATAGTTCTTGTCGAACTGTCCCTTGAGCGAACGCCACAGAATCCACCCGATGGCTGACATTCCGGCGATGACGTGCAGACCGTGCACCCCCGTCATCATGAAATAGAACGCGAAGTAGGTGCCGATGTGCGGGTCAGACGGCGTCGTCTGGTGGATGTAGTTGTAATAGGTTCCGGGCAGCAGGCCTTCGTGAATCTTGTGCGAATATTCGAAGTACTTGACGACCAGAAAGCCGCACGCGCAGGCGAAGGTGATAATCAGATACTTGATCAGCGCCTGTTTGTTGCTCGTCTGTGCGGCGCGCACCGCGAGCGCCATCGTCAGACTGCTGAAGATCAGAATGACGGTGTTGATTGCGCCGAGTTTGACATCCAGGTGGTGATGCCCTTCGTGAAAGGCCGCCGGATGGAAGTTGAACATCAGCGCATAACCCGCAAACAGTCCGCCGAACAGCAGCACTTCAGTCACCAGGAAGATCCACATCCCCAGTTTGCCCGCCTCGTTCTGCTGTTCCATCGAGGCGAAATGATGCTGGAGAAAAGGCGGATGCTCCTCCTCGTGATGCGCGCCGTGTGTGACGGGCAGACGATTAATCTCCTGTGCCATGTACTATCTCCTTTCCTCCGATACCGGGGACTTTCTTCGGTTCGTGAACCGGGTAGCCGTAATCGTAAGGGCCAATCTTCGGAATCGGCTGCTTCTCAAAGTTGTGCAGCGGCGGCGGCGAAGCCGTCTGCCACTCCAGCGTCAGGCCGAGCCACGGATTGTCAGTCGCCTGCTGTTTCGAGCGCAGCGAAACCAGCAGATACCCGGCCATCAGGAAGAAGCCGAGCGCCAGTACCCACGAACCCAGCGTCGAAAGCAGGTGCATCGTGTGGAACTCCGGCAGGTAATCGTAATAACGACGCGGCATTCCGCGTGATCCCATCACGAACTGCGGCAGGAACGTGCCATTGAACCCGATGAACACCAGCACGCAGGCGATCTGCGCCAGTTTCTCGTTGTACATTTTGCCGAACATCTTCGGCCACCAGTAATGCAGCCCGCCCAGGAACGCAATCACGTTGCCGCCCATCATCACATAATGGAAGTGCGCGACCACGAAGTAGGTGTCAGTCAGGTGAATATCCACCGCCAGGCACGCCAGGAAGATGCCCGTCAGACCGCCAATCGTAAACAGGAAGATGAACGACAGCGCATAGAGCATTGGCGTCTTGAGCGAAATTGACCCCTTGTACATTGTCGCCAGCCAGTTGAAAACCTTGATGGCCGACGGAATGCCGATCAGGTAAGTCAGCGCCGAGAAGATGATCGAGGCAAGCTGCGACTGCGTGGCGACAAACATGTGATGTCCCCACACGAGGAAGCCCAGAATCGCAATCGCCACGCTCGAAAAACCGATGGCCTTGTAACCGAAAATATGTTTTTGCGAAAAGGTCGGAATGATTTCGCTGATCACCGCCATTCCGGGCAGAATCATGATGTAGACCGCCGGGTGCGAATAGAACCAGAAGAAATGCTGAAACAGCACCGGGTCGCCGCCGCGTTCAGGATCGAACAGCCCGATGTGCCAGACCTTTTCCATCGTCAGCAGGACGAGCGTGATGCCCAGCACCGGCGTCGCCAGCACCTGAATCAGCGAGGTCGCATACATGCCCCAGCAGAACAGCGGCATCTTCGACCAGGTCATTCCGGGCGTGCGCATCTTGTGGATGGTGGCGATGAAATTGAGGCCCGTAAAGATGGACGAGAATCCGATGATGAAAACACCCAGCACCATCGGAATCACGGCTGAACTCGCCTTGACGCTGTAGGGCGTATAGAACGTCCAGCCCGTATCAACCCGGCCCGTCCAGATGGCGTAAATCATAAAGATTCCGCCCAGCACGTAAATGTAATAACTCGCCAGGTTGAGTTTCGGAAAAGCCACGTCCTTGGCTCCGAGCAGCAGCGGCAGAACGAAGTTGCCAAGCGCCGCCGGAATGGCCGGAATCAGGAACAGGAAGATCATAATCGCGCCGTGCAGCGTAAAGACTTCGTTGTACTGCTTGGCGGTCAGAAAATCCTTGCCCGGATTCATCAGTTCCAGACGAATCGTCAGCGCCAGCATGCCGCCGACGAAAAAGAAGAGCAGCACTGACCAGAGATACATCAGGCCGATGCGCTTGTGATCAAGCGTCAGCAGCCACGACATTGCTCCCCTGCCGCCTTCGACATAAAAATCCTCGTGATGATGTGCTGCGTGTGCATCTGCTGCCATATTGACTTCTCCCCTGAGAGGAACCCCGTTTGCAGGGCTATTAGTTCAGTGCGGCGTTATTTCACGGTCTTGAGATACTCGATGATCCAGCCAATCTGCTTGTCAGACAAAACGCCCTGGAATGACGGCATCTGCTGGCCTTCAAAACCGGCGACGATCTTGGCCTGAGGTTGCAGAATTGATTCACGAATGTAATTTTCATCAACGGTCACGCTGCTGCCGCCGACAAGCTGTTCGGTGCGCCCGAAGACACCCTTGAAGGTCGGGCCGACCAGCCGCACGCCGTCAACCGTGTGGCAGGTGACACACCCGGCGCGCTGGTACATCAATGCGCCGCGTTCCGCCGGTGGCGCATCCTTGGGCAGACCGCCATTCTCCAGCGTCTCCTTGTACTGTTCTTCAGTCAGGACGTGAATCGTGGCGAGCATGCCTGAATGACTGTCGCCACAGTATTCAGTACAAAAAACCTGATGATCTCCGACTTCCTTCGGAGTAAACCAGATCGAGGAATAACGGCCTGGCACCACGTCACTCTTGACGCGAAAATCAGGAATAAAGAAGCTGTGAATCACGTCCGTTGATGACATCACCAGCTTGACCGGCCTGCCCACCGGCACGTGCAGTTCGCCCGGAATCACGGTGCCGTCCTTGTGCTCGAATGACCACGCCCACTGCTTGCCGGTGACATTGATTTCAGTCACGTCGCCGCCCGGCGGCACATAAGCCTTGACGAACAGGTTGAAGCCCCAGAAGGCGATGACGATGATCAGCAGCGCCGGAATGCCGCTCCACGTCAGTTCGAGCGCCAGGTTGTGCGTAATGCGCGGCGTCAGGGTCGGTTTGTCGCCACGCCGGTATTTGTAGGGCAGATAAACCATCAGGAAGACGACCACCACAAAAAAGAAGGCCATCGTCCACCAGATAAAGCCGTACAGGTTATCCAGACTGTTTGCGAAATCGGATTTCGCCGGAGGCATAAACGGCGCCCACGGAGATAAGAGAATGTGCGACAACATAGTTACCCTGGGTTTTGGTCCCTGCGGGACAGTACTTAGTGCGGAATTATTCCTTCACCGCTGCCTGACTGAATCCTGTCAGTTGTCTGCTGACCTTTGAACTCACGCCGCCAGAAGAAAAACAACATTGCAACCATGGCGACGACAATCACCACGCCGCCCAGTTTCATGACCTGAATCGCCTTCAGAACATAAGTGCGCTCGACCGGGTCGTAGTGGTAGCAGTAATTCATAAACTTATCCACCACTGTGCCGAGTTTTCCGTTTGAAGCTTCGGTCAGCGCCAGCCGCATATCGCGCGGTTCGTAAGCCAGGCCGAACAGATAGCGCGACATCTTTCCTTCGGGCGTCAGAATGAAAGTGACCGAGCCGTGCGCAAACTGTTGCTCGCGTTCAATCCAGCGATACTTGAACCCGATCTGATCAGCCAGCTTTTTCGCATGGTCATCCTGATTGACCAGAAAGTGCCAGCCCTCGCGCGCCTGTGGCCGCCCGTAATCAACCAGCACGGCCTCTTTTTTGGCTTTGGCGAGCGGCGCGCCTTCGCGCGGATCGAAACTGATTGTGACGACCTCGAATTCACGACCCGGCAGCCAGGGCACTTCACGCAGCGAATTGGTGACGCCCTTGATGACCATCCCGCACAGCATCGGGCAGGAGTAATAAGCCAGATTGAGCACGACCGGTCGCCCGTGCTTGAAGTAATCGCGCAGCGCGACGGTCTGCCCGTCCTCATTGATGAAGGTCAGATCAAGGTCAATCTGCGCGCCGATCTTCTGCTCGACATCCAGCCCTTTGACATCTTCGGGCAGCCCGGTGTTGAGCTGTGCCCGAACGCTGACTGAACTGCAAAGAACGATGACCGCCAGCACCAGCGTGCTGAAAACTGCGCGGTTTTGTCTGACTTCTGTGAACACGATTGTCAACTACGACTTTCCCTGCTTCCTTATTTCTTTGCCGGGGGCGCGGCAGGCGCTGCCGGAGTGGCCGGAGCAGATGCGCCAGCCGCAGCAGCAGCCGGTGACGGCGACGCCGCAGGCGCAGCCGTTGAAGCCACATAACTTTTGCCGTAAGTGCCGTCAGCAGCCTCTTTCACAATGGCCTGCATGGCCGGGCCGATGTTTTTCAACTGCTGCTCTTCGCGCTGCCTCAGGTCATTGAGCATCTGTGAATCGCGGCCCAGGTTCTGCTGTTCCATCGTGCTTTCCCAGTACCACGTCCAGTAAGCATGCAACCCGAACATCACCACCAGAATAAAAGCCAGACAGGTTCCGCTGATGAGCGCCACCAGCCCGGCGCGCGGCGGCTGATGCTCGAAGTTGAAGGTTTCGTCCTGGGCGTATTCCAGAATGTCGGTGTCAACTGTGGCCGGCCCCTGCGAATCTTTCGTTTCAGCGTTTGCCATAATCAAATCTCCTCACTACACATTCTCGAAGGCCAGCGATTCGGCCAGGAACGGATCTCTGGTCGGCACGATTGAATGTTTGCCCAGGCGACTGAAGAAAAACCAGCCGAGCGTCCCACCCACTGCCGCGAGCGCCGCCAGATCAAGCCAGTGCAGGTGCAGCCCCGTCTTGTGCAGCGTCGGCATCACCATCCAGTAAACATCCGTCAGGTGCATCAGCAGCATCCAGCCCGCGACCAGCGACAGCGTGAACGGGTTGCGCTTGGTCGAACGCATCAGCATAAAACAGAACGGCAGGATGAAATGGCCGATGGCCAGAAACAGACTGACATTCTGCCAGCTTCCGACCATTCTGTCCTTGTACCAGAACGTCTCTTCCGGCAGGTTCGCGTACCAGATCAGCATGTACTGCGAGAATCCGATGTAGGCCCAGAAGATATTGAAGGCCGACATCAGCTTGCCCATATCGTGATAATGCTCGACCGTGATCGAATGCTTCAGCACGCCGTGGCTGCGCAGCCACGAACAGATCAGAATCAGCGTTGCCATAAAGCCCATCGCGCCACCGGCCAGCACGTACACGCCAAAAGCCGTCGAGAACCAGTGCGGCGAGAGCGACATGATCCAGTCGAACGCGGCCAGCGCGCCTGTGTAAAAAAACAGCAGCGTCCCCGGCGCGCTGAGTTTGAATGAAATGCTGATGTGTTTCGGATTGCCGTCCTCATCGTGCGCCACTGATTGCCGGTAAAGCATCCAGCCGAGCAGCGACCAGAGCGCCAGATAAATCACCGCGCGAATCAGAAAGAACTTCAGATTCAGGTAATCCGCCTTGTGGCTCAGAATCTCATCGCTTTTGGCAAAATCGGTATCGAGCCATTCAAAATAGGCGATCTTTGCGTGATGCCCTTCACCGTGCGCAGCCGTTGAATGCGGCGGACTGATGACGCCAATCGCCACCGGAATAAAGAGCAGCGCGACAATCGGCAGATTGGCCGCAAAGACTTCGGCAATGCGCCGCACCACGACGCTCCACCCGGCAGTCGTCAGTCGCTGCACCATCACGAAAAACAGCCCGCCGAGCGTGATCGTGGCGAAGTAGATGAAGGCCGTGTGGTAGGAGAACTGAAACTGCTCACGGTTGACGAAAAAACCGATGATGCACAGCAGCCAGCCAATCGCGGCAATAATCAGCAGCGGCGTTTTCGCCTTTGCTGCTACCCTGCTGTCGAGTTTGAAACTGTCAGTATGCTCGCTCACGCTGATCCTCTGAATCTTTATGGCAAACCGGAAAGTTTGCAGCCTGTGGTCAGAATCTTATTTCGCTTCGCCGCTGCGCGCGCGCTGCAGGGCACGCACGTAAGCCACGATTGCCCACCGGTCAGCTTCAGGAATGTTCTGACCGAGCGGCTGCATGGTCTGAAAACCGTGCGTAATGACATTGAAGATGTAACCGTCCGGCTTCGTCCGCAGCCGTTCCTGCGTCAGGTCAGCCGGATTGAGTTGCAGCGTCGTGCCCTGCCGGATTTTGACAATGCCGTTGCCGTCGCCGATGCGGCTGTGACAGGGCGAGCAGTTGATATTGAACCGCTCCTGCCCGCGCCGCATCAGCGCCTCGTCAATTTTCACCGGCATCACCAGCACATCCTGCCCGTTCTGTTTGCCGGTATAAAAAACATCATTGCCGTCAGCGTCAAATTTCAGATGGCCCTGCGCAATCGTGCCTTCGGGCGGTTTGCGATTCGCCCGCTTGTCACCAAAAAAGGCGCTTTCAGCCTGTGCCTTGTATTTCGGCTGGCTGTCCATATCAGGGAAAACCTGAATCGGCGTCCGGTCAACGCCGGGCTGCAGGGCCGTACACCCCGCCAGAGAACCAGCCAGAAGAAGCAGTACCAAACTGCGTCGCAGCATTGTCATTTCCTCTGAAAATGTCCGGCAGTCGGCCTGCCGGACGACCTTACGACTCGATGACTTCGACATCCTGCCCGCCGATTTCCTTCAGGAAAGCCGCAGCCTTGTCCTGATTAAAGAGCGGATCACGCGATTCAATCGAGATGAAGAACCTGTCATCGGTCGCGCTTTTGAACCTTGCACTGTTGAAGATCGGATGGTACAGGCGCGGCAGGCCGTTGAGCGCCAGCATCCCGAAGACCGCGCCAAACGCCGTCAGCAGCACCGACAGCTCAAAAATAATCGGCACGGCGAACGGAATGGCGAACAGCGGCTTGTTGCCAATCGCCACCGGCTGCTTGATCGCGCCCACCCAGTATTGCAGCGCGACGGCGGTAATAAAGCCCAGCACCGTGCCGCAGATAATGATGCGCGGCAGAATCGAACGCTTCAGGCCCATCGCCCGCTCCAGCCCGTGAACCGGATACGGCGTGTGCGTGTCGAATTTCGTATAGCCCGCCTGATGCACCCGGCGCGCGGCTTCCATAATGCCTTCTTCAGTATCGAAGGCGGCAATCACGCCCCAGGTTTTCGGTTCAGCGGCGCGCAGCTTTGCCAGCCTTTCAAACGCGCCCGGAAATGTCAGCCAGTCAGCCATAACTATTCTCTCTCTGATTTACTTGTGCGCCATCGCTTCGCCTTCATGCGGCGTGTAAATTGCGTGTTCGCCGTGTTCACCGTGCGCCCGGTGCTTCTGATGCGCCAGCACGGCCTTGACCTCAGCCACCGCAATCACCGGCACGAAGCGGCAGAAGAGCAGGAACATCGTCAGGAACAGGCCAATCGTTCCGGTAAAGGTCAGAATGTCCACCAGCGTCGGGCGGAAGTAACCCCAGCTCGAAGTCAGAAAGTCGCGGTGCAGCGAAGTGGCGATAATCACGAACCGCTCGAACCACATGCCGATATTGATGATGATCGAAATGACGAACATTGCCGGAATGCTGCGGCGAATCGCCTTGAACCAGAACAACTGCGGCGAGATCACGTTGCAGGTCATCATCGTCCAGTAAGCCCACGCATACGGCCCGAACGCACGGTTGTAAAAGGTGAAGCCTTCATACGGGTTGCCGCTGTACCAGGCGATGAAGAATTCAGTGAGGTAGGCAAAACCGACGATGTTGCCCGTCACCAGCATGATCTTGTTCATGTTGTCGAGGTGAACCGGCGTGATGTAAGCCTGCAGCCCCAGCACATAACGCGCAATCAGCATCAGGTTCATCACCATCGCAAAGCCTGAGAAGACCGCGCCCGCCACGAAGTAAGGCGGAAAGATCGTCGTGTGCCAGCCCGGCAGAATCGAGGTCGCAAAGTCGAACGACACGATTGAGTGCACCGAGAGCACCAGCGGCGTCGAAACGCCCGCGAGAATCAGATAAGCGACTTCGTAATGCTGCCAGTGCCGCGTCGAACCGCGCCAGCCGAGGCTGAAAATGCCATACAGCGTTTTGGCGAGCGCGCCTTTGGCGCGGTCACGAATCGTCGCCAGGTCAGGAATCAGACCGACATACCAGAACAGCAGTGACACTGTTCCGTAAGTCGAAACCGCGAACACGTCCCACATCAGCGGGCTGCGAAAGTTCTGCCAGACCCCGTGCGGAAACGGCACCGGAAAGAGCCAGGGCGACATCCAGAAACGACCGACGTGGAAACCCGGATAGATCGCCGCGCACATCACCGCAAAGAGCGTCATCGCTTCTGCCGCGCGGTTGATCGAGGTGCGCCATTTCTGCCGGAACAGAAACAGAATGGCTGAAATCAGCGTACCCGCGTGGCCGATACCGATCCACCAGACGAAGTTGGTGATGTCCCAGCCCCAGCCCACCGGCACGTTGTTGCCCCACGAACCAATCCCGTTCCAGACCAGAAAACCGAGCATGGCAAAGAGGACGCCGGTCAGGGCAGCGGTGATGCCGGTGACGGCATACCACGCCAGCGGAGTGCCGCCTTCGACCACGCTGCTGATCTTTTCGGTGATGGTTTCGTGCGTCTGATTGCCCAGCACCAGATCAGGCCGGGCGGTCAGACTTTCCTTTTGTTCCAGCGGGAAACCCGTGCGAATGACTTCCTGCATTCCTGTTCTCTCCAGTTTCAGGCCCCAGGGTTACAGCTCTCGCAGGCGGGCCGGACCGTTAACCAGACAGGCCCTGCCACTTGAGCGCAAACCCGGCTCTTAACCGTGTTTCTCTTCCTTCTTCTCGCCCGGCCCGCCATTGTGCGCGGCGGCAGGTTCGAGTTCGGGATTCGGGTTACGGAGTTTTGCGAGGTATGAAGTGCGCGGCCTCACGTTCAGTTCACCGAGCAGCTTGTAATCACGCGGCTGCGCCTTCCATTGCGAGACGCGGCTGTGCGGATCGCGGATGTCACCGAAGACGATGGCATCTGCCGGGCAGGTCTGAGCACAGGCCGGAGTGATGGCGCCGTCCTGAATCTTCCATTCCTCACCCTTCTGCCGCGCGGCAGCCTTGATTTTGATCTTGGCGTTCTGAATGCGCTGCACGCAGTAGCTGCACTTTTCCATCACGCCGCGCATGCGGACAGTGACTTCAGGGTTGTACACCATCTTGCGGACTTCGTTTTCAGGACTCTTGAGGTCTTCGTGCCAGTTGGCGAAGTTGAAGCGCCGCACCTTGTACGGACAGTTGTTCGAGCAGTATCGGGTGCCGACGCAGCGATTGTAGGCCATCGTGTTCAGACCCTCATCGCTGTGAACCGTCGCCGCCACCGGACAGACGTTTTCGCAGGGCGCGTTTTCGCAGTGCTGACAACCGACCGGCTGATAGACAGCCCGGATGTTGTCCTCATCAATCTTCGGCTCGCTGCGGTCGAAGAAGTTGATGTTCGGCACGCCGGTGAAATAACGATCCATGCGAATCCAGGCCATTTCACGACCGCGCCTGACCTGTTCCTTGCCAACGACCGGAATGTTGTTTTCGGCCTGACAGGCCACGACGCAGGCGTTGCAGCCGGTGCAGGCGTTGAGGTCAATCGCCATTCCCCACTGCGGCCCCTTGTCGAATTTCAGCACCGGGTCATAAAGATCAGTGGCCGGAGGAATCTCGACCATCTCAGGCGCAAACTTCGGCTCTTTTTTGAACTCTTCGAGCGAGCCTTCGCGCACCAGATGGCGGCCTTCCATGCTCCAGTGATCCTGCGTCGCCGCCAGCGGATAGTTCAGGCCGGTCTTTGCCACCGTTCCTGAAGCAAAGTCGAGCGCCGACGAGGCGCGCAGCTTGTAGGCATTGAATCCGCCGCCCTTGAAAGTCGGGCTGTTGCTGCCGAGAAACGAAGTCAGCGCCGAACTGATCGTATCGGGGAAGGTGTATTCACCGCCCTTGCCGACGTTGCCGACCTGCGTGCGCCCGTAACCCAGGTGAATCGCCACTGAATCATCGGCGTAACCCGGCACAATCCAGACCGGCAGATCAAGCTTGTTGCTGCCGACCGTCACCGTCACCACGTCTTCATTTTTGACGCCCAGCTTCTTTGCCGTCGCCACGCTCATCACGGCGGCGTTGTCCCAGGTCAGCTTCGTAATCGGGTCGGGCGTTTCCTGCATCCAGGCGTTGTTGGCAAAGCGACCGTCGTAGATGCTCGAATCCTGCACGAAATTGATTTCAATCGCGCCTGGTTCAGTGGCCGCCAGTTTTTCGAGTTCCGGGCCGACACTTCCGGCATTCGCTGACGGTTTGCTTTCGGCAAAAGCCGTGCTGGCAATTACGCCGTCATTGAGCGCGCGCGCCCAGGCCTTCTCGAAATCGCCCGTCATCTGCTTCTTCCAGTTTTCGCGGACGATGTCGTAAGCCTTCTGTTGCGGATAGCCGGAAATGAGCGCAAGCAGATCAAGCGCCGATTTGCCGTTATAAAGCGGCTCAATCAGCGGCTGCTGAATGCTCGCTGTGCCGTCATAAGCGCGCCCGTCGCCCCACGCTTCAAGGTAATGCGCGGCATTGACGTGCCAGTTGCATTCGTGCGCGGTTTCGTCGTTTTCCAGACCGAGGTGAATGCGGGTGGCGACTTTTTTCAGCTTGTCGCCAAACGCCAGGTCAGCCGGTGCGGTGTAAACCGGATTGCCGCCGAGAATGATGAGCGTGCCGACCTGTCCGCCGTCCATCGCCTGCGCCAGATCTCTGATCGAAGCGACCGAGGATTCAAATGTGCTGTTGAAAGCCTGAGTGTATTTGACCGTTTCAGCATTGCCGAGCGCCTGATTGATCAGGTGTCCGAGCGCGTGAACCGCCGCAGGCTGCCGCGCGCCGACAATGACGATGGATTTGCCCTTGTTCTTTTCAAGGTCTTTGGCAACGGCATCAACCCACTTCTGATCGCCCCTGAACTTTGCCGCGAGCGCGTCAACGCCGGGAGCCGTGACATTCAGCTTTTTCGCCACAGCGGCGAGAAAGCTGCCGATGCGACTGCTCTGCAAACGCAGCCGGTGATCGGCCATCGCTCCCGTCACTGAGAAATGACTCTCGACGGCGTACAGGCGGTTCATTTCGCCTTCGGTGCCCGAAATATGACGCTTCCTTGAAAACTTCTTTGTGTTGCTGACCGACTGCGGATCGAGGGCGAGGAAATCGGAATCAACGGCCAGTATGACTTCGGCCTTGTCAAAGGCGTAGTGCGTGTGAACAGGCTGACCGAAAGCGAGCTGCGCGCCCTGCAGGACATTGTCCTGCGAAATCGCATCCCAGGTGTGCCACTTTGCCTGCGGGAAGGTTTTGAGGACAAAATCCTTCACTTCGCGCAGTGATGGCGAAGACGACGATTCGCTCAGGAACCGCAGGCCCGCGCCCTGGCTGCCTTTCAGTTTCTCGAAGTGATCTTTGGCAAACTTCGTGAACTCCTGCCAGCCGATGTCCTTCTCGTTGCCCCTGCTGTCTTTGGTCAGCACGGGCCTGCCGTCTTTGCGCACGGTCTTCGAGCGGTCGGCATCGTACACATCCAGCACCGAAGCCTGCGCATAAGCGTGCGCCGCGCCAAGACTGGACGGATGCGCCGGATTGCCTTCGATCTTGGTCGGGCGGCCATCGTTCGAGCGCACGACCAGACCAAGCGCCTGGCCACCCAGATCCATAATTGTGGCGTAATACTGCGCTTCACCGGCGAGTGTCAGTTCACTGACTTTGGATGCCGGAAGCACATGCTCAACCGGGCGGCGGCAGCCCGCAGCGAGTCCGGCGAGCGCCACTGAAGCCGACATCAGCGTCAGAAACTGGCGGCGATCCATGCCGTTTGAAAGCTCCGACGCGCCCTGCGGAAATTCGCGGTGCAGAAACTCGCGGAATTCAGGCGTGTCGGCCAGTTGGTCCAGACTGCGCCAGTAGGTATTGTCCGGATTCTGGTCTGAAGGCTGGTTGTGATCGTGTGGATTATTCCTGATTGGTTCTGTCATCGGTGGCATCCCCAGCAGTTTTCAACAGGTGGCTTGATGTTTCTCTCTTTGACGAATTGCAGCCCCTTCTGAGCCTGATCCGGCCCCGGCTGCCAGTCCATCTTCGTCACTTCACTGAGCGGGCGCAGCGCATTTTCGGGTGCTTTGTGGCACTCGATGCACCAGGGCATGCTGACCGGGCTGACCTGTTTGACGACCTCCATCTGGTCAACGCGACCGTGACAGGTCGAACAGCCGACTCCGGCATTGATGTGCGCGCTGTGATTGAAGTAGGCGAAATCAGCAACCTTGTGCACCTTCTTCCACTCAACCGGTTTGCCGGTCTGAATGCTTTCGCGGACGGCAGCCAGTTTTTCGCTGTCCTTTTTGATCGCCGTGTGGCAGACCATACAGGTCTGGGTCGGCGGAATGGCCGCAAAGCCGGTCTTTTCAACCGTCGAGTGGCAGAAGCGGCAGTCCATGCCCATGCTGCCGGCGTGCAGCTTATGGCTGTACGGAACCGGCTGGACGGGCTGGTAACCAATATCGGTGTATGTCGGCTGTGAAACATAGTAACCGGCGGCACCCAGAACAAACGTTCCAAGCCCGCCACCCACCAGAATCAAAGCCACCAGCTTGTTGATCCACTTTGGGAAAATCAGGTTCGAATTTGAAGCCATATCAGCTTTTTTCCTGAAATTGCAGAGTCCGGGCAGATTCTGAGGCCCGGTGACGACCTGTCAAATCCTACACAGGCCCTTAAATTCTGTAAAGTCAGCAAGAGAATTATTTCACAGAATTTCGCCTGACTGCCCTGGCTTCCATCATCACAGTCTGCGGAAGCCCGCTTTCACCTTTACCCGACTGCTTTTCCGGTGATTCAGCGGTTCGGATTCAGTTCCAAACTTAACAGGCGGATTCTCTAATTGGAGGCCAGTCTAACGGAGGAATGACTGCGACCTGCCGGCGCCTCAACCGGCTGACAATCCAGATTCGCAAGGCGCAAGTCTGAATCAAGACCGCGTACTATAGAAGTAACTGCCACAATCCGTCAAGCAGGGGAAGGCCAGTTTAATGTCCGGTTCCGCTTACTGGCGCAGAATGGCATTCAGCGCGCCTTCACTCACCTGCCCTGTTTCGGCAATCAGGCGGGCGGCCTCATCACAGATTTCCTGCACCGGATGCCCGGCGTGACCGCGCGTCCACTTCCATTCGATTTTGTGCGGCTGCCGGGCGCGATCCAGCCGCTGCCACAATTCGTGATTGGCCTTGCGCCTGAATTCGCCGTTCATGGTTTTGACCACATACTGCGAATCTGAGGTGAGACTGACGCGGCAGGGTTCCCGGAGGGCTTCGAGCGCAATGCAGGCCGCGATGATTTCGGCCTGCTGATTGGTGGCATTGCCCAGGTATTCACCGATGATTTTGCGGTTGCCGTTGTATTCGAGCACTGCCGCCGCCGCCGCGCGGGTTTCGCCGCGCCCGTTGCCCAGGCTGCTGCCGTCACAGACTATGTTGACCTGTTTCATTGATAACTGAAGATAACCGAAGATTACTGACCACTCCTGAGCCGCTGCGTGAGGCGCTTCAGGGTATTCGGATTTTCTGATTCCTGCTCACCGGCATTTCCGTTTTCACTGCGGCGGTGGTCAAGGTAAAGGTCGCGCAGGCGCAGGACAAATTCCATCTCTGAATTGACCGACCGCAGCGCCAGCCGTGTTTCCGCAATCAGCAGCATACAGCCGTAAAACATCACCACCGTGCCTGTAATTCCGAGCGCCGTCGGCAGCCACGCCAGGTGGTGCGTCAGCGCGACCAGCCCGATGCTCACCGTTGCCGCGACGAACAGGCCGAGCGCCACATAAAAGCTGGTCAGCGAACGCTGCACCAGCCGGCTGCGCTGCGCGTGGATGCCGAGTTGTCGTTCGACTTCAGCACGCCGCTCTTCGGGAAAGTCGCTCACCGCGCCCGCGAATTCTTCTTCGATCTGCGTACTCATCAGGCGCACGCGATCCACAATGCGCGCCAGCCGCGTCGAGGTCGAAAAGATCAGCGTCCCGCAGGCCGAAATCAGCACGGCGGGCGTAATCATGGCGCTCAGCAAACTGAGGTCGGCCATCTGGTGAACAGGTGTCTGCATAAGTGCTGCTGGTCATTCATCAGATCGCGCGCGAGCCTGCAAAATCACGTTTCAGCCCGGCAGATTGAGCGTTCATTCCGCTCTGGTCTTTCCATCTTCGCATATGACCATGTGAAGTTGAAAGCCACCGAATGCGGTCTTGCGCAACGTGGCAGCGCTGTGTAGACTGGCTCACTAATTGAGGAATCTGGTCGAAAGCAAATCTTTGCCCGCCTGATGACTATCGCTCAGTCGAGGAGAAGAACTTCAATGGTCACTGAACTGAAGGTTGAGGGGCAGCTTGCGCTTGACCGCGCAACGCTCCTTGGACTCTACCGCACGATTTACGCCTCACGCCGGATTGACGACAAGGAAATTCAGCTTAAAAGGCAGAACCGCATCTATTTTCAAATCAGCGGCGCTGGTCACGAAGCTGTGCTGGCGGCTGCCGGGCTGGTGCTGCGCCCCGGTTACGACTGGTTTTTTGCTTATTACCGTGACCGCGCGCTGTGCCTGCAACTCGGCATCACGCCTTATGAAATGCTGCTCGCGTCGGTCGCGGCGCGCGATGATCATCACTCCGGCGCGCGGCAGATGCCTTCGCACTGGAGCAGCCGCGACCTGCATTTCGTCTCTCGCGGGTCATCCACCGGGCCGCAGTTCCTGCAGGCTGTCGGCGCGGCTGAAGCCGGAATGCGCTATTCGCTGATTGACGCGATCAAAGACCGCGCCGATTACTTCAAACGCGATGAGATCGTTTACTGCTCTGCCGGTGACGGCACCACGAGCGAAGGCGAATTCTGGGAATCGCTCAACACGGCCTGCAATCTGAGACTGCCGGTCTTGTACCTGATCGAAGACAATGGTTACGCCATCTCAGTGCCGGTCGAAGTGCAGACCGCCGGTGGCAGCGTTTCGCAACTCGTGCGCGGATTCCCGAACCTGTACATCGAAGAGTGCGACGGCACGGATGTGCTGGCGAGTTATGAAACGCTGCAACGCGCGGCTGATTACTGCCGTGCGCGACGCGGCCCGGCGCTCGTTCACGCTCACGTCATTCGGCCTTATTCACATTCATTGTCTGACGACGAACAGCTTTACCGGCCCGAAGAAGAACGCGCCGCCGATGCCATGCGCGATCCGATTCCGCAGTTTGCGAACTTCCTGCTGCGTGAAGGCATCGCCAGAGAATCCGAGCTGCGACGAATCAGAGAAGAAGCCGACGCTGAAATCAACGAGGCGACTGAACGCGCTTTGCAGATTCCGCAGCCGCCAAAGGATTCCGCGACCGTCTATGTCTATTCGCCCGATGTTGATCCGACCTCGTCGCAGTTCGACACCGAAGCTCAGGTGAAATTCACCGAAGGCTCCGACAAGGCCGGGGGCACGATGGTTGACCTGATCAATCGCTGCCTGCACGAAGAGATGGCCCGCAACCCGCGCATTGTCGTTCTCGGCGAAGACGTGGCCGACGCCAGCCGCACCGAATACCTGAGCCGCATCAAGGGCAAGGGCGGGGTTTTCAAGGTCACGGCCAATCTGCAGCGCAAATTCGGTGATGCCCGTGTTTTCAACACGCCGCTCGCTGAAGCCAACGTCATCGGTCGCTCGTTCGGCATGGCGGTGCGCGGTCTGAAACCGGTTGCTGAAATTCAGTTCTTCGATTACATCTGGCCGGCTTACATGCAACTGCACAATGAAGTGCCGCTGCTGCGCTGGCGCAGCAACAACGGCTGGACGTGCCCGATGGTCGTGCGCGTGCCGATTGGCGGTTATCTGAAAGGCGGCGCGATTTATCACAGTATGTCGGGCACTCAGTTGTTCACTTCCCTGCCCGGCTGGCGCGTGGTCATGCCGTCAAACGCGCTTGATGCCAACGGGCTGCTCAGAACCGCGATTCGCTGTGATGATCCGGTGCTGTTTCTCGAACACAAGCATCTCTATCGCCAGACTTACAACAAGAGTCCGTACCCTGACCCGAACTTTATGATTCCGTTCGGCAAGGCGAAAGTCGTGCGTGAAGGCGCTGACCTTACAGTGATCACTTACGGCGCGCTGGTGCAGCGTTCGCTGAACGCCGCCAAACTCGCGGCTGAACGCGGCATCAGCGTTGAGATCATTGACCTGCGCTCGCTCAATCCTTATGACTGGAAGGCCATCGAAACCAGCGTCAAAAAGACGAACCGCGTCATTGTCGCTTACGAGGATTCGCTTTCGTGGGGTTACGGCGCAGAGATCGCCGCGCGCATTGCCGATGAGCTGTTTGAATATCTGGATGCTCCGGTGAAGCGTGTCGCCGCCCTTGACTGCTTTGTGGCTTATGCCCCTGAAGTCGAGGACGCCATCCTGCCGCAGACCGAAGATGTGCTGAAGGCGGTGACTGAACTGGCAGCTTACTGAAACCAGTGCGGAATGGCGTGATGATCACAAAACTTCTTCCTCACCGCATTAAGGACTGGATCAGAGAAAGGGTCGCGCCGCTGCCGGTTGACCTGATGAAGTACTTTCCTTATCAGGGCAGTGCAGCGGCCTTTTTCATTCCCAGGGTTGCGGCCCGCCCTCACGAAGTCTGCGCTCAGGGACTGCCGGTTCCGCCGTCATCATTTTTCATCAACTACAAAACCAGCGATGAATACCTGGCCTGTGGTCAGCGCGACACGTGCACGATGCTTGACGTGCTGACCAGAGCAGGACGCGCGTTGCAGGCCGGTGAGCGCGTGCTTGATTTTGGCTGTTCGGGTGGCCGGATGATTCGCTGGCTGAAACCTTACGCGGCGGGTTGCGAAATCTGGGGAACCGACATCAGCGCCGAACACATCGTCTGGTGCAAACAAAACCTGACGCCGCATTTCAGCTTTCTGGTTTCAACGACGCTGCCACACCTGCCGTTTGAAGACAGGTATTTTGACGTGATCTATTCCGGTTCGGTTTTCACGCACATCGAAGACCTGGCCGATGCGTGGCTGCTTGAATTGCGGCGCATTCTGAAACCCGGCGGGCTGCTTTACGTCACGATTCACGACGAGAACACCATCCGGCTGCTTGAAAAAGAGCAGCACGCGCTCGCGGGAAATATGCTGGCGAATGAACAGTACCGCGAATACACTCAGGCTGATTACGGCATGTTTGCAGTTTATCGCGGGCCGAATTCGCAGGTCTTTTACCGGCTTGATTACTTCTGCCGGATGGTCAGTCACATTTACAATATCGTCTCGGTCACGCCCGAAGCTTATGGCTATCAGACGGCGGTGCTGCTTGAACGAAAATAGATGAACTCACAGACGGGAAAAATCAGCGGCATTTTCACCGGCGCGCAGCGGGGCGCAGACAAGCTTGCGACCGACTCAGCCGAACTGATTGCGGGTCACGGCATCAAAGGCGACAGTCACGCCGGACTCAAACCGCACCGGCAGATCAGTCTGTTTGAAAGTGAAGTGCTGCGGGCCGTGAACGGCGAAGGCATCAGCCTTTCAGCCGGTGAACTGAGCGTCAACCTGCTGACTGAAAACATCCGCCTTGACGCGCTTGCACCCGGTTCGCTGCTGCGCGTCGGTTCGGCAGTCATCGAAATCACCGAAGCCCGCAAGCCCTGCGGCTCGCTCACGAAAATTGACCGTCGCCTGCCGAAACGCCTTTACCGCAACCTCGGCGTTTTTGGCCGCATCATCGAAGGCGGCAGCATTCGCACCGGCGCAACCATCGAAGTTCTCACCGCCGCACATCCACAAACCACTCTCTGAGCTTTACCGGCGAAATGCCGATCCAGTAACCAGCACGCAGCGCATACATCAGCAGCGTCGTGCGCCAGGGGCCGTGCGCCAGGTAACGACGCGGCGAAATCGTGATGACGGATTTCAGCACGGCAAACTTTCCCCTGCGTTTGAGCCGGGTCACCAGATCCACGTCTTCAAATAACGGCCAGGCTCTGAAGCCGCCGATGGCTTCATAAACTTCGCGCCGCACAAAGATGCCCTGATCGCCCGTGCCGGTGCGCGTCACTCTGGTGCGGGCATTGATGCCGCGCGCAATCACCCGCAACGACCACGAAACCGGTTCAGGAAAGGCGATCAGAAAGCACCCGCCCGCATACTGCCCATCATTCATAACCTCAGCCAGCAGCTTCAATCCTTCCGGCGGCAGCAGACAATCGCCGTGCAGAAACAACAGCACATCACCCGTCGCCACTTTTGCGCCCGCCTGCAACTGCACTCCGCGCCCGCGCTCCGCATCCAGCACAAATAATTTCGGCAGACTGATTCCTGAAGTCTGCTGAGAATAACCATCAGCAGTTTTCAGTTCATCAGGATTCAGGAAGCAGGATTCAGGATTCAGTTGCTGTCCGAGCCATTCGCGGGTGCCGTCAGTGCTGCCGCCATCAACGACGATGATTTCAGCCTCGCTGCCTGCAACCCTGGCGGCGCGACTGATGGCCGCGAGCGTGGCCGCCAGGCTGGCGCATTCGTTGAGGACAGGAATGACGACGGAAATTTTCATCTTTGATTTTGAAAAAATATTCAGGCCGGATGCCGCTCAACAGACTCTAATGCCTTGTTTCTGATTGCACCAGACTTCCACAATCCCCGGTGGAAGGAAAAACCTGCCCGGAGAAACAAGTCAGACTGGAGGATATGCCAATGATGGTAGGGAAAGGAATTTCCGGCAAACTCAGGCTGGCGGTTGCGCTGGCCTTTGCCGGCCTGATGCTGCTCCAGACATTCACCTCGTTTGCCGCGCTCAGCGGTCGGCAAAGAGAGGATCGCCCGGCCAGAGCGCGTGAACCGCAGCCTGAAGAATATCCGGCAGTCACACGCAATGACTGTTCATACCTGCGCGACCCTGAAAGCTTTCGCAGCGCGCTCGCGCGTCACCGCGAAGCTGTGTCACAGGCGACTGTGACGCTTTCAAATTCAATTGCTGAACAGGCTGAAGTCGCCCTGACTGCGCCGCAGGAGATTCCGAGAAAGAACTTCATTGACAACATTCTCTTTGACCGGATGGCCAGGGATAACGTGATGTCAGCTCCGCTTTGCACCGATGCCGAATTTATCCGGCGCGCTTATCTCGACCTCACCGGGCGCATTCCTTCAGCCGATGTCGTGACGAGTTTTCTCAGCAATCAGAATGCGAACAAACGCGACGCGCTGATTGATTCGCTGATCGGCACGCCTGAATTTGTGGACAAATGGACGATGTTCTTTGGCGACCTGTTCAAAAACACAGCGCGGGCAACCAACGTCAATCGTTTCACGGGCGGGCGCGATGCCTTTTACAACTATCTCAAAATTTCGCTGACGGCGAATAAAAGCTACGCGCAGTTGGCGACCGAGATGCTGACGGCGGGCATTCCCGCTGCGGCTGACAACTTCGTGAATGGCGAAGCGAACTTTCTGGTTGGCGGCATCATTCCGATGGGGCCGCCGCAGGACACGATGGACGGCACGGCAGTCAACACGGCAAGCATGTTTCTGGGCATCAATTCGCTTGATTGTCTGTTCTGTCACAGCGGCGCGGGCCATCTCGACAATGTCAATCTGTGGGGAGCGCAGCGCACCCGCGAAGAGGCCTGGGGTATGGCGGCTTTCTTTGCCCGCGTGCGCCGTCAGAGGCAGGTGCTTTCGACGCAGCCGAATTACGCCAAATACCTGGTTTCAGAAAACAACGCCGGTGAATATCAGCTCAACACCACGACCGGTAACCGGCAGCCGCGTGAGCCGGTCAATGGCGTCAGCACTGTGGCTCCGCGTTTTATCCTCAACGGTGCAGGCGCCAGTGCCGGTGAAACACGGCGGCAGGCCATTGCCCGGCTGGTCACTTCAGACAAACAGTTTGCGCGGGCCGCAGTCAATTACATCTGGGAAAAGATCATGGTCGAAGCGCTCGTTTCACCATCGAACGCTTTTGACCCGGCGCGGCTCGATCCGAACGCGCAACTGCCCGCCGGATGGTCACTGCAACCGGCCAATGCTGAACTGCTCGATGCGCTGGCCACTGAATTCATCAGACAGAATTACAACCTGCGCAGCCTGATTGCGCTGATGACGAAATCAAGCGCGTACCAGCTTTCGGCGCAGTATCCCGGCAACTGGAGCCTCGCGCTCGTGCCGTATTACGCCCGCAAATACGTGCGCCGTCTCGATGCCGAAGAGATTCACGACGCGATTCTCAAGGCCACCGGCATCGGCGTGACTTATCAGTTGCGTGACACGCCCGGCAACAACACCTTCACCGTCAATTGGGCGATGCAGTTGCCCGATACGCTTGAACCGCGCACCAGTGCGGCGGCAGCGCAGTTTCTCAATTCATTCATTCGCGGCGACCGCGATGTGAAACCGCGCTCGCTTGAACCTTCAATTCAGCAGGCGCTCAATCTGATGAATCATTCGTTCGTGATGAATCGCATTCACCAGACCAACACCGGCTCAACCGTCGCCAGGCTGCTTGCGGACACCAGCCTGTCCTGGCAGCAGATCATCACGCAGTTGTATCTGAACACGCTCTCGCGCAATCCGTCGCAGTCAGAACTCGACAAGCTGCTGCCGCTTTACACCTCAATGAGCAAAAAGGATGCGACCGAAGCGATTCAGTGGGCGCTGCTCAACAAGGTGGATTTCATCTTCAATTACTAGCCGGGATCAGGAGGACGGATTATGGCCAGTCATCATCAGTACGGTCACAAATGCGAAAAGTGTCAGCCGCTGCGTGCGATCAATTCACCTGTCACCGGCCCGCAACTGCCTGGTCGGCGCGATTTCTTCAAGCTCGCCGGAGCCGGTGTGGCCGGATACTTTCTGACGCCGCTGCTCGATACTGAAGTCGCGGCGGCTCCCACAGTTGATCTGCATCTGATTGGCAAAGCGCGCAACTGCATCTTCATTCTGCTGACGGGCGCGCCGAGCCACGTTGACACTTTCGATCTGAAGGAAGGCGCGTGGACGCCGACTGATTTTGCGCCGACGACAATCAACGGCATTCGCTTTCCGGCGGGCCTGATGCCGAACCTTGCGGGCCAGCTCAACCGAATGGCGATTGTGCGCAACCTGCGCGCCCCGGCGCTCGTCCATCCGCTGCAACAAACCTGGGCGCAGATTGCGCGCAGCCCGAGTTCTGCGCTCGGCAAAATCGCGCCCAACCTGGGCAGCGTCGTCGCGCTCGAATTTGAAGCGCAGCGCCAGCCCGGTCAGAAGCTGCCCGTTTTCGTTTCGCTCAACACCGGCGGCAGTGTCGTCGGGCAGGGTTATTTCAATGGCCTTTACGCGCCGTTCGATGTGACCGCCGCGCCGACCGGACTCGGCAATCTGGCCAATGTTGACGGGCAGGTGAAATTCGAGGCGCGTTATGCAGTGCTGCAATCAATTGACGCCAGCCTGCGCACGAGTTCGCCGCTCGGTGACGACGTGACCACGATGGGCGGCTTTTATGAGCGCGGCAAAGCGATGATGTATGACACTGGTGTTGATGCTGTTTTCAAATTCACGACCGACGAGCAGACGCGGTATGGCAGCAGCAGCCTCGGCAATTCGTGCATCGTCGCACGCAACCTGGTGAAAGCGAATCTCGGCACACGCTACATTCAGATCAATCACGGCGGCTGGGACAATCACGATGACATTTACGACAAGACGACTGGCATCTGGCCCTCGGCGACTGAGCTTGACGAGGGGCTGGCGAATCTGCTGACTGATCTGGCAGGCACGCCGGGCGTGACGGGCGGCTCGCTGCTCGATGAAACGCTGATTGTGGCGATGGGTGAATTCGGGCGCACGGTCGGGCCGCCCACAGGGCAGGCCGGACGCGATCATTATTTTCAGCACTTCGCTGTCTTTGCCGGTGGCGGCGTGGTCGGTGGCCGCATCATCGGTGAAACCACCGAGTCAGGTTCAGCCGTCAAAAATCCCGGCTGGTCGCAGAATCGCCCGACGCAGTACGAAGACATTGCCGCGACGATTTACGCCGCAATGGGCATCAATTATCTGACCGTGCGGCACGACGACCCGTTCGGACGCGGCTTTGAATACGTGCCATTCGCAAACGAAGGCGCGTGGTATCCGATTCTTGAGCTTTTCGACCGATCATCAGGCCCGGTCACCAGAACGCCACCCGGAACCGGAAGTCGCAACCCAGGCCGCAGAGTCACCCCATAAAGTGAACAGTCACACAAAGGATACCAGGCCGCACCCTCGTAGTAACGAATTCATTCGTTTGCTTCTGAAGTTACAGTCTCACAAACAAACGAATGAATTCGTTACTACGAGGGTGCGGCCTGGTTCTTCCAAATGAGCTTCATCTCAGCAGGATTCGCAGGTCGCGCACGTTGTTGCCGGTCGGGCCGGTGATGATGGCGTCATTCAGGACGTTGAAGAAACTGAAGGAATCGCTGTTGAGGCAGTAAACATCGGGCCGCATCCTGAGCGCCAGCGCCCGGCTGACGGTCGCGCCATCGGCAATCGCTCCGGCAGCGGGGCTGTTGCCGTCAATGCCATCGGTGCCTGCGCTCAGCACTGTCACATTCTGCCCGTTGATGTGCATTGCCGCGCGCAGCACGAATTCCTGATTGCGCCCGCCGCTGCCGCTGCCGCGCACCGGGCAGATCACTTCGCCGCCTGAAAGCAGGCAGACCGTTCGGCCCGGATATTTTTTACTCAGCGCCGCGAGGCGTTTCAGATGCGCGAGCGCCATCTCTTCGACTTCACCTTCGACCAGATCATCAGCGACTTCAACCACGCAGCCGAAATCGTTTTCAGCAATGCCCTGCGCGACTGACAACGCTTTCTGATTGTCGAGCAGCAGATGATGGGCGCGCAGCGCCTTCACACCTTCGCTGTCAGTTTGCGGCTGAGATTCGGGACTGAGCTTTGAATCAGGAATTTCGCCGCGCTTAATCAGCGCCGTCACGCTGGCCGGGAACTTACTGAGCAGGTCATAGCGCGCTATGATGCGGTCAAAATCAGCGCGCGTGGCTGTGCTGGCAATCGTCGGCCCTGATGCCACCGTCGCCAGGTCGTCGCTGTTGACATCAGAAATGTAAAGCGAAAGCTGCTGCGCGCGCGGCGCAGCGTCGGCCAGCCGCCCGCCTTTGACTGCCGACAAGAAGCGGCGCACGACATTCATTTCACCGATCACTGCGCCGCATCCGACCAGCACGCGATTGACTGCCTGCAAATCGCTGAGCGTGATGCAGTCATCCGCAGGCTTTTCAAAAAGCGCCGAACCGCCGCCCGAAATCAGAAAGACCACCAGCGTTTCCGGGCTGTCATTTTCGCGCAACAGCTTCAGCGCCGCTTCAGCCGCGGCGATGCTTTGTTCATTCGGAACCGGATGGCCGCCGATCAGAACCGGCAATCGCTGCGGCGCTGCGCCAGTCAGGGCATTGGTCACCACCAGGCCGCCGCTGATTCGATCACCGAGAATGCCTTCAACTGCCCGCGCCATCGCCACACTCGCCTTGCCGATGCCGATGACAATGATGCGCGAGAGGTGCGTCAGGTCGCATTGCGTTTCGCCGATAACGATTTTCCCGCCATCAGTCCGCAGCGCGGAACGCACGACGGATTCAACCTCAATCGCCGTCAGCGTGCGATGAAAGATTTGCAGCGCGGCAGTTCGCAGTTCAGTCAGTGAATTCATCCTGAGCGTGTTGTGAGCGACAGGCCGGTCATGCCAGCATGTCGCCGCTGTAATGCGGAATCAGATCCAGGCGTTCAGACCATTTCCTTCAGAACGCCGCCAGTACCATTTCAACCGGATTCATTCAGCCGTGTGAGCGGGCCATCATAGCAAAAGGTTCGCGCCTGCGTCTTTGCGGCTGAGTTCCATTGATTCGGAGCAGCAGATGGCACACGACAAAAAGCTCAACCGCCGCGAATTCATTGCCGGAAGCTCAGGCGCGATGATCGGCGCAGCCGGGCTGACCGGGTTGGCTGAAAAGCCTGACAGCACAGACAGCGCCGAAACACAGCCGCGCACCTTTCGCTCTCCGGCAGGATCGGTCATTCCGTTTGCCGAACGCGAACTGCTCGCGCAGGGACAGGCGCGCAGTTTCACCGGACAGCAGCTTGGCGAAATCGCCTTTCCGCTCGGCGGCATCGGCACCGGCACCGTTTCGCTTGGCGGGCGCGGCGAGTTGCGCGACTGGGAAATTTTCAATCGTCCGAACAAGGGCAAAAACCTGCCGTTCACTTTTGTTGCGCTGTGGACGCGAAGCCGGAACGAACAGCCGGTGATGAAAGTCGTCGAGGCCGCGCCGCTGCCCCCGTTTCGTGGCGCACAGGGGTACAGGCGCGAACAGGCTCAGGGACTGCCGCATTTCAGGGGAGCGCGATTCACCGGCACTTACCCGATTGCCGAAATCGAGTTTGATGATGACCTGCTGCCCGTCACGGTTTCGCTTTCGGCCTTCACGCCTTTCATTCCGCTCGAAACTGATGACTCGGCAATTCCGGTGGCGATCTTTCGTTATAAGGTGACGAATCACACCAGCCAGCCGGTTGACGCGGCGCTCGCCTTTTCGCTGCTCAACCCGGTTGGTTATGACGGCAGGGCATCACTCGGCGGCAATCAGTTCGCAGGCTTCGGCAAAAATGTGACGCGCTGGCGCAAAGAGTCAGCTTTCACCGGCCTTGAAATGACTTCGGAAAAATATCAGCCCGATGACATTCATTTCGGTTCGGTCGCGCTCGTCACGACGCACGCTGAAGTCAGCGCGCGCACCGCGTGGGAAGGCGGCGCGTGGTGGGATCCGTTTCAGAAATGGTTCAATGAATATGCGGCGAGCGGCAGAGTGGCCGACACCAGAGAACCGAAGCCGACCGATGACGGCTGGTCGAATTACGCCACGCTGGCTCCGCGCTTTACGCTTGAGCCGAAACAGTCGCGCCAGATTGAATTCATTCTCGCCTGGTATTTTCCCGTGCGTGAAAATTACTGGAACGGCCAGCCTGAAGTGAAGAATGCGAAGCTGCGAAATTATTACGCCACGAAATTCAAAGACGCCTGGGACGTGGCGGGTTACACGGTGGCGAATCTGGCGCGGCTTGAGAAAGGCACGCGGGCTTTTCAGCAGACGCTGCTTGATTCCACGCTGCCCTCGGTCGTAATTGATGCAGTTTCGTCGCAGTCTTCGATCATTCGCACCAATACCTGCCTGCTGCTCGAAGGCAAACAGTTTTTTGCTTTCGAAGGCACGAATGACGACGGCGGCTGTTGCTGGATGAACTGCACGCACGTCTGGAATTACGAACAGGCGCTGGCGCATCTCTTTCCTGAGCTTGAACGCTCAATGCGCGTGACCGATTTCAGCGTCAACATGCGGCCTGATGATTCGATGGCCTTTCGGACTTTCATCCCCACCGGCAAACGAGTCTGGGATTTCAAGCCTGCGGCTGACGGGCAGATGGGCTGCGTGCTGAAGCTCTATCGCGAATGGCAGTTGTCGGGCGACGATCAGTTTCTGCGCTCGCTGTGGCCCGATGCGAAACGCGCGCTCGAATTTGCGTGGAAGCACTGGGACGCCGACCGCGACGGCGTGATGGAAGGCGAACAGCACAACACTTATGACATCGAATTTTACGGCCCGAACACAATGATGGGCACGCTGTATCTGGCCGCGCTGCTCGCAGGTGAAAAGATGGCGCGGGCGATGAATGATGAAAAGTCAGCCGCCGCATACCGCCGCGTCTTTGAATCAGGCCGCATCAGGCTCGACCGCGAACTTTATCACGACGGTTTTTACGTGCAGCTTATTCCTGAACCGAAGCAGGCGATTCCGCAAAACATCGAAAAGGACAAGTGGCTGGCCTCGTCAGTTGAAAAGGGCGAGATCAAATATCAGGTCGGTGAAGGCTGTTTGTCCGATCAACTGCTTGGGCAGTGGTTTGCTGATGTCGTCGGGCTTGGTCATGTGCTGCCCGCCGAACACGTGCGCGAAACGCTGCTTTCAATTTACAAACACAATTTCAAACACAGCTTTTACGATCACGCCAACACGCAGCGCATTTATGCCATCAACGACGAGAAAGGATTGATCGTCTGTTCGTGGCCACGTGGCAAACGCCCGTCGCTGCCGATGGTGTATGTTGACGAAGTCTTCACCGGCATCGAATACCAGGTTGCCGCGCACCTGATTTACGAAGGTCTGGTGATGGAAGGTCTGGCGATCACAAAAGCGATTCGTGACCGTTACGACGGGCTGCGGCGCAATCCGTGGAACGAAGTCGAATGCGGTTCGCATTATGCCCGCGCGCTGGCAAGCTGGTCGCTGCTGACCGCGCTGAGCGGCTATCATTACTCAGCGCCGGACGCAAAACTGTCGTTTGCGCCGCGCCTCAATCAGCAGAACTTCCGCTGTCTGTTCACAACCGGAAGCGCGTGGGGCAGCTTCAGCCAGAAACTCAGCAACCGCGCCACCACTGCCACGCTCGAAATCGTTCACGGCGAAACGACGCTGAAGAGTTTCGGCTTTCAGACAGGAGCCGGAACGAATGTCAGCGCAGAAATCGGCGGTAAGAAGCTCAGCGCAAAGCTCGCGGAAAAACAGTTGGTTGCTTTCGCACAACCGCTCACACTACGAGCCGGTGAGAAACTGACAGTTCGCGTCGCCTGATGCCGAGCCGCAAAGCTCAGGTTGTTTTTATTCGTCGCAACACTTCAACTGAATGTCACACGAAATCATTTTTGCCGTTGGTTCTGAAAACCCTGTCAAAATCGGCTGCGTCGAAGCGGCCATTATCAGATTCTGGCCCGCTGCCCGCGCCATCGGTGTCAGCACAAATTCGATGGTCAGCGCGCAGCCTTTGTCTGATCACGAGATGTTCATCGGCGCGCTCAACCGCGCGCGGCAGGCGCTTGAGCAAATTGGAGGCGCGAATTACGGCGTCGGCATTGAAGGCGGCGTGCTCGACACTGAGGACGGAATGTGGGCTTACGCGTGGGCTGTCGTGACAGATCGTGAAGGCCACATCGGCAAAGGGCAGACCGGGCGCTTTCTGCTGCCGGAAGGAGTGGCGCGGCTGATTCGTGACGAAGGGCTTGAGCTTGGCGAGGCTGATGACCGCTATTTCGGGCGCAGCAATTCAAAACAGCAGGAGGGGGCAATCGGCATTCTTTCGGATGGCCGCATCACGCGCCTGCAACTTTATCAGTCGGCGGTCGTCTTCGCGCTGCTGCGTTTTGTCCATCCTGAATATTACTGAAAAACAAAACGGCGCGATGAAATCACCTTTCATCGCGCCGCTGCTTTGTCCGTCTGTGTTTTCAGTTCTGTGAATCGGGTTTCCGCTTCAGCGTCGGGCGCTGAGAAGCCGGATCCTGGTCAGGCTTGCTGCTGTCGGTCTTTGTGTCGCTGCCGGAATCAGTGCTGCGCTTGAGCGTCGGGCGACCCGTCTGCTGCTGATCGGGCTGGCTTGTGTCAGTCGCCGGATCAGTGGTCTGGTCGCTGCTGTCAGGACGGCGCTTGAGCGTCGGGCGACCTGAATTCGTATTGTCTCCGGCATCACCGGCTGACGTATCGCTGTCCGATTGCGGACGACGTTTGAGCGTCGGGCGACCGCTGTTATTGCTGTCCGGCCCGATGGTGTTTCTGCCGCCGTGCAACGCGATCAGCCGGTTTTTGACCTGCTGAAATTCAGATGAACTCATCTGATATTCGGACTTTTCAGGAAAGCGTTCGAGCAGCTTGCGAACTTCCTTAATGCGATCCTCGGTCAGCGGGTGTGTGCTGAAGGCTTTGGCAATGGTGCCGGGTTTCTTTTTGTTCTTTTCCTGAAGCTTTTCAAAGAAAGTGATCAGCGCGTTCGGGTCATAACCTGAAGCCCACATATACTGCGCGCCAAGCAGGTCGGCTTCCTTTTCAGCGCCGCGTGAAAATTTCAGAAACGTCAGCGGCACGGCCAGTCCCGCAACCTGCTGCACGATGTAACCACCCCAGCCGCCCAGGAAAATCAGCGGAATCGAAGCGTAATTGACCAGCGTTCCCTTTGAAACCTGCTCCATCCCGTGCCGCGCCGCCACGTGGGCGACTTCGTGCGCCATCACGCCCGCCAGTTCGGCTTCGTTTTCGGCAGCTTCGATCAGGCCGCGATTGACGTAAAGATTGCCGCCCGGCAGCGCAAAGGCATTCACGTCAGGCGAATCAACAACCTTGATGGTAAAGGGAATTTTCGAGTCAGAGTGGAGGACGATGTTCTGGCCGACGCGGTTGACGTATTCGGTAATCAGCGGATCGGTGATGAACTGGAGGCTCTGATCAGTTTCAGCGGCAAGCTGGCGACCGAGGGCAACTTCCTTGTCAAGCGAATAGAAATCAAGCTGCCCCTTGTTGATGTCACGCTTGCCGATGAGCAGCGGATTGAGCTTGTCCTCAAGCGGTTTGGTCGCCTGCTTCGACTGCTCCGGATTTTTCTGTGATGACTGCGCTGACTGGGCAAAGGCTGGAGCTGCCGCGAGCGCGATTGTCAGAACGAATGCTGAAACTCTCTCCGTGATTCTGGCCATTGCTTTACCTCCACTGCACATTTCAGAATCGGGTCAGAACTATTCTAGCCGAATTCGGCCTGCTTGTCTGTCGTCTGAGGCCCTGACCTGAACCGGCCAGGACGAAGCCTTTAGACGCGCCCGGCGCAAAGGCGGTTGCCGGGCATTCAGCTTAAATCACGCTCACGGATGGATCTTTGCAGATGCGGCCAAAGTATCGGCTGCTTCAATAAAACCAGCCTCACCCCGTAGCAACGAATTCATTCGTTCTGCTTCCGTGATTATCGTTTCTGAAGACGCAACGAATGAATTCGTTACTACGGGGTGAGGCTGGTTACTTTCACGTGACAGGCTCTGCATTTGCCAGCCGCAACTGATGGCGTTGCAAGGGAAGCTTGAGCGCATCTGCATCCGGTGTTAGCATCGCGCCCGCTCGCAATTGATCAGTAAGACAGGCATCATCACACTCAATCAACAAGCTGAAAAAATACGATGGAACTTACCCCGACTTCCATACCTGCGGCTCAGGCACAGCCTGAAGCAGCAGGCCGTTCCGGTTCATCGCGGCAGATGCTGCTCGTCAAATGGGCGGCGGTGCTGATTGCCGGATTCGGCATTGCCCTCGCGCCGCGCCCCGATGGCATTACGCCTGAATCCTGGCGGCTGCTGGCAATCTTTATTGCCACGATTGTCGGCTCGATTGTGCGGCCACTGTCAGGCGGCGCGATGGTGCTGCTCGGCATTACGGCGCTGGCGCTGACGCGGTCAATGCCGGTCAGCGAAGCGCTGGCCAGAACCGCAACCGACGCAAAGGCGCTCGAAACGCTGCGCATCAAATCAACGCTCGCCGGTTATGCCGACCCGGTTGTGTGGCTGGTACTGGCGGCGTTTTTTATGTCGCGCGGGATGATCAAGACCGGACTTGGACGACGCATCGCGCTGCTTTTTATCAAAGCCATCGGGCGGCGTTCGCTCGGACTCGGTTACGCGCTGGTCGGCACGGACATGGTGCTGGCGACCTTCATTCCCTCAAACGGAGCGCGGTGCGGCGGCATCACTTTTCCGATTGCCAAAAGCATTGCCGAAGCCTATGACTCGCGGCCCGGCCCGTCGGCGCGCAAGCTGGGCGCGTTTCTGATGAGTTTTATTTATCAGTGCGAAGTCATCATCTGTGCGATGTTCCTGACCGGACAGGCGGGCAATCTGGTGATTCAGAAATTCGCCATGCAGGTCAGCAGCATTGATCTGAATTACACGCGCTGGATGATCGGCGGCATCGTGCCCGGTCTGGTTTCACTCGTTGTCACGGGGCTGCTGCTTTATCGCCTCTTTCCGCCTGAAATCAGGCACACGCCCGGCGCGACCAAATTCGCGCAGGAAGAACTCGGCAAAATGGGGCCGACCTCAGCTCACGAAAAGCTGATGCTTGGCGTGTTTGCAATGGTGGCGCTGCTGTGGACGACAACGAAGCTGCACAATATTGATTATTCAGTCGTCGCGTTGGTTGGCGTCTGCGTGCTGCTGCTCGCGCGGGTGCTTGACTGGGATGACGTGCTGAGTGAACGCGGCGCGTGGGATGTGTTTCTGTGGTACGGCGGGCTGGTGCGAATGGCCGAAGCCCTGGGCGAAACGGGCATCACGCGACGCTTTGCCGAAACGGCGGCAAAGTTCACTGCCGGATGGAAGTGGTGGGCGGCGCTGGCCGTGCTGGCGCTGATCTATTTTTACGCGCATTACGCCTTTGCCAGCATCACGGCGCACGCGCTGGCAATGAACATTCCGTTTCTGATCGTCATCATCGCCGCCGGAGCGCCGCCGTATCTGGCCGTGCTGCTGCTCGCTTACTTTTCAAATCTCTCGGCCTCGCTGACCCATTACGGCACGACGCCGGGGCCGATCTATTTCGGCGCTGGTTACGTTTCGCAGCAGAAATGGTGGCAGCTTGGCCTGATCGCCTCGTTCCCGAACATCCTGATCTGGTCAACCGTCGGCCTGATCTGGTGGAAGCTGCTGGGGTGGTGGTGATGAAATTTCAAATTTGAGATTTGAGATTTGAGATTGAGATTTGGGACTGAGATTTGAGATCGGGCAACATACAAGCGGGAATCATTATGGACACTGCACCGATTCGACCTGGAGAAGAGATCAATGCTGAGGCGCTCTCAGCTTACCTGCGTGAGCATCTGCCCGAACTGTTTGAGGTAAAGCAATCTGCAATCTGCAATCTGCAATTTGAAATTGAACAGTTCCCCGGCGGCCACTCCAACCTGACTTATCTGGTGCGAACTGGCGGGCGCGAATTCGTGCTGCGCCGCCCGCCGTTCGGCCCTGTCGCTCCGACGGCGCACGATATGCCGCGTGAATACCGCATGCTGGCGGCCATTCATCCGGTCTTTCCGCTCGCGCCCGAACCTTACCTGCTGTGCGAAGACGCTTCAATCATCGGCGCGCCGTTTTATCTGATGGAGCGCAGGCGCGGCCTCGTCGTGCGCCGCGAATTGCCGCCCGAAATCGGCAATGACCTGCACCTGCGCCGCCGCATCAGCGAAGCCGTGATTGATACGCTGGCTGATCTGCACTCGATTGACCTGCACGCGCACGGGCTTGAAAACCTGGGCAAACCCGCTGGTTTTCTCGAACGGCAGGTCAGAGGCTGGGCCGGACGCTGGGAGCGCGCTAAAACAAGCGAAGTGCCGGTGCTCAATGAGGTGCTGCAATGGCTCTGGAAGAATCTGCCGCCTGACCCTGAGCGTCCGACGCTGCTGCACAATGATTACAAGCTCGATAACGTGATGCTGGACGGGCGCGATCCGGCGCGGGTGATTGCGGTGCTTGACTGGGAAATGGCTGCACTTGGCGATCCGCTGGTTGATCTGGGCATTCTGCTTTGTTACTGGTCGCAGGGCGATGACCCGGCGGTGCGGCAGCAGGCGGCGCGCAGCGTCACGGTGCTGCCCGGCTGGATGACGCGGGCCGAACTGATTGAGCGTTACGCAGCCCGCACCGGACGCGATGTTTCGGCGATTGCGTATTACGAAACCTTTGCGCTTTTCAAGGTCGCGGTCGTCGCGCAGCAGATTTACTTTCGCTATTACAACGGTCAGACCCGCGATGAACGCTTTGCCGGTTATGACAAGGTGGTTGAATCGCTCGCCGAAGCCGCCTGGAATCTGACGCGCGGCGCTGACGCCGGTTATCTGTGTCTGTACAACGAAGGCCGCCCGCGCGATATGGCCTGAGCAGCAATGAATTCAGCAACGAACATCACACCGGCCCGCGCTTCACTGGCGACGCGCCTGCTGCACGCGGTGCTGGCGAAAACATTTCTGGAACTGCTGCTGATCTGTGTGCTGGTGTCGCTGGCGGCGTACTGGTATTTCAATCCGCAGTTGCGCGGCGCAGTTGATGTCGTCTCAGCTCAGCGCGTCGCCGGATGGGCCGCCGATCCGCACAGGCCCGGTGAAGCCATCGAAGTGCAGTTGTTCATTGATGGCCGCTTTGCCGCCGTCAGCACAGCCGGTGAAAGACGCGATGATCTGGTCAGCGCCGGAGCCACGACCAGTCCCTTTCACGGTTTCAGCTTTGCGCCCGAAACATTGAAACTCGTGCCCGGCAGCCACACCGCGCAGGTTTACGCCGTGCGCCCGTCAGCCGAAGGCAGCCGGATTCTCGTTCCGCTGTCCGAAAAAAAACTTTTGTTTGAAGTCAGGTGATTTATCTGAATATGTCCGACAAGCTGCCAGTCAATAGTATCTGCACAACTCCGTCGCGTCAGCGACTGCGTGACTTTAGCCCGGTCTTTCAAGGCCGGGGAAAGAGTCGACAGAAATGTTCGGAGTCGCGTCAGCGACGGTTGAGTCGGGCCAGCCGCTTCAACCGTCGCTGACGCGACTTTGCTGACTTCGCCCGCTCTTTTCCCGGCCTTGAAAGACCGGGCTAAAATCAATTGCCGCTGGCGCGGCAGAATACAGGGGCAGCTTTGACTTGTGCAGATACTATTGGCTGGCAGCTTGTCGGACACCGCGATTTGCACTATTCCGGGTGTCGTCATCAGTTGTTCCGCTTCCGGCCCAGCCTGCGTTCCACTACTGCGATCAGTTGATTGAGTTCGCTGACTCTCAGAACCTTTGCGGCCAGGACAAAGACGAGCGCGCCGGTTGCGACTGACACGCCGACTGTCAGCACTCGCGCCAGCAGCGATGCCGTGCCGAGCAGATGCGCGGCCTGTCCGCTGATGAACCAGCACACCGCGCCCATCACCAGCGAAGCCAGCGTCACCTGACCGAATGACAGCAGCAGCCCGCGCCCTTCGATGCCGCCGAGCCGTCGCCGCAGAAAGAACATCAGCAGCACGCAGTTGACAATCGCCACTGCCGAAATCGAAAGCGCCAGCGCGCGATGGCCGAACTGATTGATGGTCAGCGTGGCGACGGCGTAATTCGTTACGATTGACAGCACGCTGGTCATCATCGGAATGCGCGTGTCACCGAGCGCGTAAAACGCCGGAGCGAGAATCTTGATCATTGAATAGGCCGTCAGTCCGAGCGCGTACCAGACCAGCGCCGATGCGGCCTGCCGCGTGTCCTGCGCCGAAAAGCTGCCGTGCTGGTAAATCAGCGCAATGATCGGCTGGCTGAGAATCATCAGGCCGACCGTGGACGGAATGTTGAGCAGCATCGTCAGGCGCAGCGATGAGGCGATGGTGTGACGAAATCTGTTCAGGTCTTCGACCGCCGCGCGCGAAGCCACCGGCAGCGTCGCCGTTGAAATCGCCACGCCGAACACGCCAATCGGAAACAGAATCAGCCGGAAGGCATAACCAAGCCACGAAATCGCGCCTTCGCCCAAACCAGCCGCGAGCGTCGTATTGATGACCACATTCACCTGCACGGCTGACGCGCCGACGATGGCCGGAGCCATCAGCCGCAGCACCTGCCGCATGCCTTCATCGCGGAAACTCAGAATCGGCTGCCAGCGATAACCAACGGCGCGCAGGCTCGGCACCTGAATCAGCCACTGCATCATTCCGCCCACCAGCGTTCCAATGGCCATTCCTACAATTGCCCGCGCCGCGCCATCAACATCGAGCGGCGGCTTGTGCCCGTGCAGCAATCCTGAAGTAACCGCCGTGACGTAACCCGGCGCCAGCAGATAAGCCGCGCCCAACCCGCCGAAAATCGAACCAACATTGAAAAGCGTCGAAGCCGAAGCCGGAACGCCGAAGCGGTCTTTCGTGTTCAGCACGCCCATCGCCACCGCTGCCAGTGAAATCATCAGCAGGAACGGGAACATAATGCGCGTCATCGTGACGGCCAGTTGCGTGGTCAGTTCGGCTTTGGCCGGATCGCGCAACCGGGCGGCCTGCATCGTAAAGCCGAAAAGTTCCGGCGGGTGCATCATCCAGTCCACAATCTGCGGCGCAAAGATGATGCCGAGCAGGACAATCAGCGAGAGCACGATGATCTGCGCATTGTTGACCAGATTGGCCAGCCGCCACGCTTCGCGGTCGCCCTTCTGTTTGAGCGTCTGTGAGAACGTCGTTACGAAAGCGGACGAAAGCGCGCCTTCGGCAAACAGGTCGCGCAGTAAATTTGGAATGCGAAAGGCAACGATGAAAGCGTCATTGGCGAACGAAGCGCCGAAATAAAAAGCAAAGACCTGTTCGCGCACCAGCCCCAGCACGCGGCTGCCCATCACCGCCAGGCTGACGATGCCGGCAGAACGGGCGATGCTCTTTGAGTGCGAAGCGCGTGGTGCGGATGGCTGAGGGTTTGTTTCAGAATTGAGCGTTGAGTCTGCGGAGTTCATCCTGGGTATTACTGATTACGTTTCGAACATTGCTGATGAGTGAATGACGGAGTGCCGGTTTTCGTTCCGCACTCCGCATTCCGCATTCCGCACTTCAACTGTTGGCCTGAATGAGCAGCAGCATAATGGCTTTCTGTGTGTGCAGGCGGTTTTCGGCCTGGTCGTAAACGATGGAGCCTTTCTGATCGATCACCTCGGCGTCAACTTCGTCGCCGCGATGCGCGGGCAGGCAGTGCATAAAGAACGCATCTTTGTGCGCGGCGTTCATCAGTTTTCTGGTGACTCTGAAAGCCGAAAAGATTTCACGCCGCTTTTCGGTTTCTGATTCATAACCCATCGAAGCCCAGACATCGGTGTAAACGGCGTCGGCGCGTTCGACAGCTTCGTAAGGATCGTGCACGACTGAAATCTTCGCGCCCGTTTTTTTCGCCTCTTTGCGCGCCAGCTTCAGCACATTGCTGTCCGGCTCGTAGCCTTTGGGCGTGCCGACCGTGATGTGCGCGCCGACTTTGGCTGCGCCGAAAATCAGCGAATGACAGGTATTGTTGCCGTCACCGACATACGCAATGCGAAAGCCTTTGAGGTTGTCGCCGACCTTTTCCGTCAGGGTGAAATAATCGGTCAGCCCCTGGCAGGGATGCGAAAAGTCAGAGAGGCCGTTAATGACCGGGACGCTGGCGTGCGCGGCAAATTCGATCACAACTTCGTGACTGAAGACGCGCGCCACGATGCAGTCAACCCAGCGTTCCAGATTGAGCGCCATATCCTTGACCGATTCGCGCTCGCCGAGGCGCACGCCCTGATGATCGAGATAAACGCACGAAGCGCCCATCTGCGTGGCGCCGAGGTCAAACGTGACGCGGGTGCGCAGGCTGGGCTTTTCAAAAATCAGCGCAACGCTGCGGCCTGCGAGCGCCTCACGAAAGTCCTGCGGTCTGGCCTTGATGGCGGCGGCAGTGTCGAAAACCTGCCTGACTTCCTTCGGGGTCAGGTCGTTGCATGAGATCAGATCCTTGAGTGCCAATGTCGGTTCAGCTCCTGTCGAGGGGTGATCGGAAATGAAGCTGGCGATTATAGGGGAGCGGTCAGCGGGCGGCAATGCACAATTGCGACCGGGCCTTAATCGGCGGCCCGCGCGCGTGTCGGCGGCCTCTGGCGCGGACAAATTTCTCGACACTCAGCACGCATTCTGGTAGATTGACGCCGCTTTCGGGTCAGCCTCAGACCTGAAGATTTGTCCTCATCAGGACTTCAACGCCCGCCCCATTCGCATCTCAGCAGGCCCTGAATTTTCAAGTCTCAGAGTTGTAATTCAAGGATGTCACCGAATCATCAGGGAATGAGCAGCAATAATCCTGTGCCGACACTGGCCCGCGCCTTTTCATCCGACGTCACCGCAGTCATTCAGCCCGGCGCTGAACCGGAAGTTTCGATTGTCATGCCCTGCCTGAACGAGGCCGAAACGCTGGAAGTCTGCATCACCAAAGCCTTCGCTGCGCTGCGGCGGCTGAATGTCGCAGGCGAGGTCATCATTGCCGACAACGGCAGCACCGACGGTTCGCAGTCAATCGCGCTGCGCTGCGGCGCAACGGTGGTTGATGTCGAAGCGAAAGGTTACGGCAGCGCGCTGATGGGCGGCATCGCAGCGGCACGCGGCAAATACGTGATTATGGGCGATGCTGATGACAGCTACGACTTCACGAATCTCGGCCCGTTCATTACAAAGCTGCGCGATGGTTTTGATCTGGTCATGGGCAATCGCTTCGCAGGCGGCATCAAATCGGGCGCCATGCCGCCGCTGCACAGGTATCTGGGCAATCCCGTGCTGACCGGCATTGGCCGGGTGCTGTTTCACAGCCCGTGCGGTGATTTTCACTGCGGCCTGAGGGGGTTCAGTAAAGCCGCGATTGAGGCGCTTGATCTGCGCACGACCGGCATGGAGTTCGCCAGCGAAATGGTGGTCAAGGCGACGCTGCACAAACTGCGCGTGACCGAAGTGCCGACCACGCTTTCGCCGGACGGGCGCAGCCGCCCGCCGCACCTGCGAAGCTGGCGTGATGGCTGGCGGCATTTACGCTTCCTGCTGCTTTACAGCCCGCGCTGGCTGTTTTTGTATCATGGCCTAGCAATGATGTTTTTCGGGCTGGCGGCTGGCATCTGGCTGATGCCGGGGCCACGCCGCGTCGGCAGCGTGACGTTTGACGTTCACACGCTGCTCTATGCAGCCATCGCCGTCGTCATCGGTTTTCAGAATGTCATCTTCGCAGTCTTCACCAAGGTTTTCGCCATCAGCGAAGGCCTGCTGCCGGAAGACCCGAAGCTCAACCGGCTGCTGCGTTACATCAATCTTGAAGTCGGGCTGGTCACGGGCGGCGGGCTGCTGCTGGCCGGACTGCTGACGACGCTCTATGTCTTCGTCGTCTGGGACTCGCTCTCTTACGGCCCGCTGCAACCTTCGGTCACGCTGCGGCTGGTGATTCCGGCCATCACTTCGCTGGTGCTGGGTTATCAGGTCGTGCTGGCGAGTTTCTTTCTGAGCATTCTGGGACTGAGGCGGCGATAAGCGATGAAAACAGCCACGCAGCGTGAAGCCGGATTCGACAATTACGCCGGAAATTATGATGAATCGCTGGCGCAGGGTCTGGCCGTGTCGGGCGAGAGCCGGGAATATTTTGCGCGCGGGCGGCTGGCGTGGCTGGCTGACCTGCTGCACAAGCGGCAGGAGCGGGTTCAGCGCGTGATGGATTTCGGCTGCGGAACCGGCGCGGCGACGCCCTTCCTGTTTGAACTGCTCCGAGCCGCCGAAGTGCGCGGAGTTGACGTTTCGGCCCGGGCGCTGAAGGTCGCGCAACAGACTTACGGCTCTGCTTCAGCGCAATTCAGTTTGCTGAGCGATTACCAGGCTGAGGGTGCATTTGATCTGGTTTTCTGCAACGGCGTCTTTCATCACATTCCGCCTGGTGAGCGGGCCGCCGCCCTTGATTTTATTTATCGCGCGCTGCGTCCCGGCGGGCTGTTCGCATTGTGGGAAAACAATCCCTGGAATCCCGGCACGCGCTACGTGATGAGCCGCTGCCCGTTTGATCACGATGCGATCACGCTGTCGCCGCCTGAAGCGCGCAGGCTGGTGCAGGGCGGCGGCTTCCGTCACCTGCGAACTGATTTTCTGTTTATCTTTCCGGCGGCGCTGCGCTGGCTGCGACCTGTTGAGCCGTCGCTCGCCCGCTGGCCATTCGGCGCGCAGTACCAGGTGCTGAGCGCAAAGCCGCGCTGATGTCGTCACTCCGGCTGAAGGATAAATCATCTTTTACTGCCCCTGATTCGTTTTATGTCGCAACCGGGCCAACGCATCTGGCGACTGTGTTACACGTCTGTCCTGCTCGCTGTGCCGCTCATCATTCTGATTTATTACCTGACGGCCAATGATGTCGCCAATGTCATCAATCTGCCGCAGGTCTCACTGCTGCCCACCTGCGCGGTGATTGCAGGCGTCGCGCTGCTGACGATTTTCAGACAATCGGTCATCGTCAGGCACATCGAAAAACTCCGCCGTATGTTTGATCGCCTCGCGCAGCGACGCGCATTGTCAATTGCGCTGGTCGGGCTGACGGCGTTTGCGGCGAGCGCGGGCATGTCGCTGCTCGTGAAGATGCCGCGCCCGGTCATCACTGATGAATTTGCTTACCTGCTCGCGGCTGACACGTTTGCACACGGACGGCTGAGCAATCCGACGCATCCGATGTGGGTTCATTTCGAAAGTCCCGGCATCATTCATCAGCCGACTTACAGTTCAAAATATCCGCCAGGACAGGGGCTGCTGATGGCCGCAGGGCAGGCGCTGACAGGACAGCCGATTGTGGGGGCGTGGCTCGGACTGGCGCTGACCTGCGCGGCGCTCGGCTGGATGCTGATGGCCTGGCTGCCGCCGCGCTGGGCTGTGCTGGGCGGCCTGCTGGCGATTGCGCATCCGGTAATTTTTCAATGGAGCCAGAATTACTGGGGCGGCACGGTGGCGATGACGGGCGGCGCGCTGCTGATCGGAGCGTTCAGACGCCTGGCTGACGAGCCACGCCCCCGCGAAGCTTGGCTGATGGGTCTGGGAATGGCCGTGCTGGCCAACAGCCGCCCGTATGAAGGCGCAGTGCTGAGCCTGCTTGTCGGGGGGGCGCTGCTTGTTCATTTCGGTCGGCAGTCATGGGCTTCAATCAGCACAGCCATCCGGTGCATTGTCCCGCCGGTCTGTGTGGTGATGCTGGTCACGCTGGCAGCCATGAGTTTTTATAACTGGCGCGTGACGGGCCAAGCGCTACGCATGCCTTACCTGATTCACCAGGAAGCTTACGATGTTGCGCCTTCGTTCATTTGGCAGCCACCGCGTCCTGAACCTGTTTACCGCCACGCGCGCTTTCACGAAGTTCACGTTGACTGGGAACTGACGCCGCACACGCAGCAGCGAGCCTCAGTGGCCGGGCTGGTGACGGGAATTATGGATAAGGTGATGACGCTGGCGCGCGCGGCCTTTCCGTTATGGCCACTCCTGATTCCGCTGCTGGCGCTGCCGCTGGTTTTCGGCGGCGACAAATGGATGCGCACAGCAATGCTGATCTGCGCGTTATTCTTTCCGCTCATCCTGCTCAATACGTGGATGTGGCCGCATTATGCTGCGCCGGTGGCGAGCGTTGGTCTGCTGATCGTGTTGCAGTGCGCCCGTTATCTGAAAACGTGGCGCTGGCGCAACTGGCCGGTGGGACAGGCAGCGGTCTGCATCTGCCTGCTGACGATTCTGGTGTCAATTCCCAATACCTGCCTGACGCTGGCTGACTATTACGTCAGCGACTGGGGCCGGTGGACGTTTTACCGTGAACAGATCATTGACCGGCTCAATCACGAACCCGGCAAACATCTGGTCATCGTGCATTACGGGCCGAAATATTCGGTGCACAAGGAATGGATTTTCAACGAAGCTGATATTGACGGTTCGCACATCGTCTGGGCACGTGAGATAAATCAGCAGCAGAACCGCCGCCTGATTGAATATTTCAGGGACAGGCGCATCTGGCTGCTCAGGGCTGACTCTGAAGTGCCGATGCTGCTGAATTATCCGACTTCTGATGTTACGGATTGAACTGCTGGTCGAGTCAGGCCTGAACCAGCAGGCCGTTTTTACCGGTACCCGGAGTTCTGGTCTGGAAGGTTACCAGTTCGGCGGCCCGCCCACCGGATATTGCTCCAGATCCATGACCGTTCCGGTCACGCATTCGCTTTCATCGCTGGCAAAATAGATCGCCGCCAGCGCAATGTCTCCGGGCAGCAGCAGGCGTCCGAACGGGCGCGTGCTGACGGCTTCATCAATCCAGTTTTCGCCTTTGCCTTCGGCCAGCTTGACGCGGTGTTCGTTCGGCGTCAGCGTCCAGCCCGGATTGATCTGATTGACGCGAATCCGGTACTGATTCAGATAAGCCGCCGTATTCTTTGTCAGCGTCATCAGCGCGCCCTTCGAGGCCGAATAGGCCATCAGTTTCGGCTCACCGATGTAAGCGTTGACCGAGCCGATGTTGATGATCGAACCGCCGCGCTGCTCACGCTCAAACTGCGGCTTCATATACTTCACGGCCTGCTGCATCAGAATGAACGCGCCGCGCACGTTGACGGCAAAGAGGCGATCCCACAACTCGACGCTGGTGTTTTCAATGTGACCGCGCGTGCTGAGTCCGGCGACATTGGCCAGCACGTCAAGGCGACCCCACTCCTGCACGGCGCGATCAATCAGCGCGCGGCAGTCGCTTTCGACAGCCACATCGCAGTGCTGATAAATCGCCTGCCCGCCACTTGCCACAATGTCAGCAGCAACGGCCTGACCTGCTTCATCAGCGATGTCAGAGATGACGACTCGCGCGCCTTCGTCGGCAAACAGACGGGCGATGCCTTCGCCAATGCCCATCGCGGAGGCAGTGACGATGGCGACTTTGTTCTGCATTCGGTTCATGAAAGTTCCTGCTTCAGAATGGCCAGAGTCCGCGTCGCGCCAGTTCAGCGCGAACTTCGACGCGCTCTGTCAGATTGAGCTTCAGGATTTTTTCAGTGACGCGACCCGCCGGAGTCAGTGGCACGATCAGACCTTCTTCCACAGCAAAGTGGTCGTGCCATCTCTGAGCACGGGGATTGAACAGGTAAACGAGCGTCCCGGTGAGTTGATCGGTTGGGGCAATGTCAGATCCCTTGAAGCGATTACAGTCAAAGCACGACAGCGCCAGATTCTCTGCTGAAGTGTCGCCGCCGCGCTTTTCTGAAATGATGTGATCGGCCTCGTGGGAAAAGAACGCATCGGCTTCGGCCAGTTGGCAGTATTCACATCTTCCGCCAGCGCGCTCATAAACCTGTCGTCGCAATGACGCCGGAATGTACGTAACGCTCACGGCTGCTCCTGCACGTAGCGACGGGCACGCGCTTTGACCAGTTGCATCAGGTGTTCCAGTTCGCTGAAGCGGTCAAGCTCTGCGGCCTCGTCCGCTGTCAGTTCGCCGGTTTTGTTGCGCGCCAGCAGATAACGCACACGCTCCTGCGCCTCCTTTGACGGACGAAAGGCCAGAATCTCGGCTGAGTTCCCGCCACGCGCGAACAGATCAACTATTTCGTCGTAACTTTTCTGAGCCAGACCCATTGCTTCAGACCTCCCTGCATTGTGAACTGAAGCGGATTATAACAGGATCATCAGGCCCCGAAATGCTGCGCGATCTTCTCACGCAGGAACCGCACCGATTCGCGCAGTTCATCCATGCCGTTTTCGCCGTCTTCAATCGAAATCCAGCCGTCGAAGCCTTCGGCCTTCAGCGTTGAGAAAATCGCGTCATAATCATTCAGTCCCTTGCCGATGACGCCGTGCTTCAGATTTTTGGCGTAGCCCATCGTGCCATCCTGTTTTTTGAGGTCTTCAATCGTGCCGCTGATCAGATAGCGGTCTGAAGCGTGCATTGAGACGACACGATGTTTGACGGCGGCGAGAACTTCAAGCGGGTCTTCGCCGCAGATGATCGAGTTTGACGGATCGAAGTTGACGCCGAACCAGGGCGAATCAAGCTGATTGATGATGTCGAGAAACACGTCCAGATGCTGCGCGAATTCGGGATATTTCCAGTAACCGTCCTTGTAATGGTTTTCCATGTTCAGGACGATGTTGCGTTCGGCAGCGTAAGGAATGACCTCGTTGATGCACTCGACCGTGTAACGCACGCCGTCAGCGCGTGACACGTCTTCGCGGCGCTGGCCTGACAGCACGCGGCAGAAACGCCCGCCAAGCTGCGCGGTCAGCTCAATCCAGAATTTCTCCTTTTCGAGTTCCGCTGCCCGCGCCGCCGCGTCGTGCTGCGTGAAATCGGGCGAACAGCACATCATCGGAATCTCCAGTCCTTTGGCTTCAGCGTGCTGCCTGACCTGCTGCACATAATCCGGTTCGAAGCTCGCAAAGAAACCCGGATACATCTCCAGCCCGTCCACGCCAAGCGTCGCGGCCAGATCAATCCATTCAAAAAGCGTCATCGTTCTGGTGACGCAGAGTTCATCCATGTAACACTTCGGAAAAGCACTGAGTTTTGGCATAGAAAAAAATAGTGATTAGTGGCTGGTGGCTGGTGGTCAGTAAGAACCCTGCAGTCAGTCGCCTGCGGTCGTGCAACAGCAGACAACTGACCACCGACTACTGCCCACTGACCACTGACCTTTTGATGGCATCGGCCAGCACCTGTCCGGTCGAGTTGCTGGGCGGATTGATTTTGAGAATGGCGGCCAGCGTCGGAGCAATGTCAATCGGGGCGCTCGGATTCAGGTAAACTCCGGCGCTGATTTGTGCGCCGTAAAAAATCACCGGCACATGCGTGTCGTAGTTATAAGGCGTGCCATGCGAAGCGACGATGGTTTCACCGACCAGCCAGAATGGTTTCGGCACCAGCACCAGATCGCCGTTGCGCGCGGCATTGAAACCCTGGGCGACGCTGCGCGCCACCTGCGTCTGCGGCATTTGCCCGGCCAGAATCTGCGTGCGCGTGAAGCAGTCAGCCATACCGTTGATTTTCAGCGCGGCTTCGCTGGCCGTGCGCTCGACTTCGGCGCGCGTGGCCTGATGGCGTTCGATGGCGCTGTCGTCAAAATAGACATTGCCGTTGACGAACGAAGTAATCCATTTGTCATTGCCGAAGCGTTTGCTGAGCGCGGCTTCAATGGCGTCAGTAATGACTCTGGCCTCGACGCGCCCGCCCATCCCGTATTCGCGGGCGTGTTCGGGAATCGGCCCGACTCCGTGATCCGCCGTCAGCACGATGATCGTGTTCTGCAAACCAATCTTCTGATCCAGGTAATTGAAAAAATCAGCCAGAATGCGGTCAGTGCGCAGCGTGATGTCCTGCACCTCCTGGCTGTACGGGCCGAAGTAATGACCAACGTAATCATTCGCTGAAAAGCTGACGGTCAGCAGATCAGGCACATCGTCTTTGCCCAGAGCTTCGTTTTCAATCGCGGCTTTTGCAAAGGCCGTGACCTGCTCATTTGCAAACGGCGTGTATTCGATCTGGCTGTAAAACTTCGGCCCCGGCTTTGTTTCGCCGCCGCCATTGATCAGATGCGGGAAGGTGTTTGAGCCGAACGACCATTTCTCGTACTGATAATCATCCGGCAGCGAACGCGCATAAGCCGCTTCGGGCAGCAGCCGTTCCCATGCTTTGCCGAAGTATTTGTCCGGGTTTTGTTCGCGGTTGAATTTTTTGACCCACTCCGGTAGGTCGCTGAAGTAATAGGTGCTCGACACAAACGCGCCGTTTGAGGCGTCGTACCAGTAAGCTCCGTTCGGATGCTTGCCCGCAGGCAGAATGGCCGAACGATCCTTGATTGAAACGCCGACGACTTTTGCCTGCCCGCCCGTGTGCAGCTTCAACTGATCGCCGAGCGTCGAACTGTTCAGTCGCCAGGGCGACGCGCCGCCCGCTTCAGACCTGCCGCCGAGCAGTTTCACTTTTTCATCCGAAACGCTGGTGACTCGTTTGCCCGTTTCGCGGTCGTACCATTCATTGCCGACGATGCCGTTGTGCGCGGGCGTCGTGCCGCTCATAAACGCTGCGTGACCGCAGGCCGTGTAAGTCGGCGTATAAGGATAATTCGCATTGGCAAAGACTGCGCCTTCACTCATCAGCCGTTTGAATCCGCCCTCGCCAAACTGATCCTCGAACCGCGTCAGGTAATCGTACCGGAACTGATCAATCACAATGCCCACAACCAGGCGCACCCGCGCCCGCTGTCCCCGCTGCCGCTGCGCATAAGTCGAAAGCCCGACCGGCGGCACGCTGAGCAGCACTACCAGCAACAGGCTGAATGAAGTCGTGATGAATCGTCGGATCGGTTTGCTGTGCATGAGTTGCCTCTTCAATTTTCGACTGTCTGACTGCTTTGCCAGTTCAATGAAATCAAGTCAGGAAATCTCGGAGAAACCAGGTCGCACCCCCGTGGTAACGAATTCATTCGTTCTGCTTCCGAAACTGCGCACCTCCGAGACAGAACGAATAAATTCGTTACCACGGGGGTGCGACCTGAGTTATCGAATTATTCACTGATTCAATTTCGCCTCTCTTACGGCCTGACCTCTGTGCCTTCATCAGCCAGGCTGGTTTTATTGCTGCGATAAGGCTGGTAATCACGGCCCCAGTCCACGCCGATCACTTCCAGACTGATTTTGTCGCCGTCAACTTTGACCAGCACGTAATGATAAGCGTTGCCGCCTGGTTCAGCCGCAGGTTTTGCCAGGCGTTCGAGCGTGACCTTTTCGGCAGCATTGGCTTTGATGTATTCGCGAATGTCGGGGTCGCCCTTGTATTCATAAAGCGGCGCGCCGCCGCCGCCCGTCAGCACCTGATCAATCCGGTACTTTCTGCCGTTCTGTTCGTAGCGTTCGACCCAGTGCTCAAAGAAATGTTCGTGACCGACAAAGAGCGCGCGCACATGATGCTTTCTGAACAGCGGCATCCAGCGATTGCGAATCACCTGCGTCATCGGTTCGACATTCGCGCCACCGTGCGGCCCCGATGACCACGCCGGATGATGACAGACCACGAAGACGTGACGGTAACGGTTGCGATCAAGCCCTTCAAGCTGTGACCGCATCCACTCGAACTGCTTTTCATCATTCGCAATGTTTGAATCAACCGCCAGCACAAAGGTGTTGCCGTAACCAAGCGCGTAAACAGGATAACCCGCCAGTCGTCGCGGTGAACCATCGGGCGGAATCAGATTCGCGTTCATCGCCAGAAAATTCCTGACGCCTTTGATGCGGTCGGGATTGTTCAGATCGCTCGAACTCGAAACATCGTGATTGCCGGGTGCCAGAAAGTAAGGTACGCCGCCTTCATTCGACAACCGGTTGATGAGATCAACGAAGCTGACATTGAGTTGCGCAGCCACGCGCCCGTTCAGCACGGCATCGCCGCTTTGCAGCACGAAGCGCACGGGATAATCAGTATTTTCGAGCGCCTTGATTCTGCCAATGGCCGAATTGACGATCAGCGAATGTTCATACTGAAGTTCGCGCCCGTCTCTGCGCCCGCGCGTGTCACCATAAACGATAAAGGAAAACTTCGTCACGCCCGCTGAAGCGGCTTCAGGCGGCAGCGGATTTTTTGGCGCATCAATCGCGCGCACAGGCTCATCAGCCTGCGCCGGGGTGGCAACCTGCGCATTTACAGCCGCACAGACAAAGAGCAGAAGAAAAGACAGCAGCAGGCAGTGTAATCGTGGCATGGTGGAGGTCGTTTGTGGCTTTCCTGATGAATTGAAACGGCAGAAACAAAGAGCGAAATCATCCGTTCCCTTCGGTTCTTTGCGCTCTTTGTTTCTGTGCGCCTGATGATTCTCTTAACTGTTCGGCGTCAGCACGGCCTTGACGTATCTGCCGCTGTGCATGCCGTCAAAACAATCCTGCCAGCTTTCGAGCCGCGCAATCTGGCTGATGACCGGGCCGAGATTGATCTGGCCCGACGCGAGCATTGACACCACCATCTCCCAGTTCTGGAAGGTGTGGCTGAAGCTGCCCTGTAAGGTCACAGCCTTCTGCACCAGCGGATCGAGCGAAAAGCCGAGCGGTTGCGGCCCCCAGCCGACTTTCGTGATCTGCCCGCCGGGCCGCACGATTTCAAGCGCCGATTTGAGCGCGGCTGAAGCTCCGGCGGCATCAACCACCAGATGCGCGCCCAGCCCGTCACCAATGCCGCGAATGAAATCGCTCAGGTTGGTTTCCTGCACGTTGACGGTGTGCGTCGCGCCCAGTTGCTTTGCCGCTTCAAGCCGCGAAGCATCCTGCGCCATACCGGTCACAATCAAAGTTCCCGCGCCCGCCAGCCGCGCCATTTCAGCGCACAGCAGACCAATCGGCCCCGGCCCAAGCACCACCACCGTATCGCCGGGTTTGACCCTGCTCTTTTCGACTACAGCGTTATAGCCAACGCAGCACGGTTCGGTCAGCGCGGCCTTTTCAAACGGCAGGTGGTCAGGAATGTGATGCAGACAGCGTTCAGGCACGCGCACATACTGCGCCATCGCGCCGTTGATGCCGTAACCAAATCCCTTGCGCTCCGGGCAGAGGTTGTAAGCTCCGGCGCGACACATCATGCATTTGCCGCAGATGTAGGCCGCCGTTTCAGAAACCACGCGGTCGCCTTCCTTAAAGCCGCGAACGCGACTGCCGACGGCGGCGACAGTGCCGCCGAATTCGTGTCCAAGCACAACCGGCGTGCGGACGGGCCAGCTTTGCGAACCGTGATACTGATGCACATCGCTGCCGCAGACACTGACGCCGCCGACATACAACAACACTTCGTCCTCGGCAATTTCGGGCACGTCCATTTCGCGGACTTCGACCGAACCGGGTTTCAGATCGTACTGCACGACGGCAGCCATGGTTTTACTCATGCTCCTGACCTCATTTGTGGAAAGTATGAATTGCTGTAAGGAGCAACCTGAGGCATTTCATCCCAGGTGCGTCCATCAAGTAAACGACCAGTCTTCTTTTTATTAACGCCTCCCCACTGCTTGAAGAAAAATGCAGTGCGAGACTGATTACATTGCCTGCGAATTTCATTAACCCACTCCGGTTTCATCGCTCTGGCCCCCGGCCCTGATTCTCCACCCACAATGACCCAGTGAATCCCCCGCAGATTCAGATCGGGCAGCGGCCCAAGTAATGGCTCAAGCGATAAAAACCTTACCCGCGCGCCTGTTTGTCGCAGATGATCAATGCGAAATGCATAATCACGATTTTCGACACTGACCCCCATCCAGATGTTGGGAGTCCAGTTCAACTCAGCACTCAGTTCTTCAAGCCTTTCAGCCCGCTTGGTCAGAACCTGGAACTGATGCCAGTGAGCCTTGTTCATCACTTCAAAAACACGCCTGATGTAAGCTGTCGGCACGTCCTTGTGGAACAGGTCACTCATCGAATTGACGAACACTGTGCGCGGCTTCTTCCATCGCAATGGCAAATCAAGCGCCTGCTCCTGAAGCGTCAGCCTGAAACCGTTCACATAATTGGCCTGGCCCATGGCCTGCAGGCGAATGGCCAGCCGCTCAGCATAACAATGCTTACAACCAGGGCTGATCTTGTCGCAGCCAGTCAGCGGATTCCACGTTGCTTCCGTCCACTCAATTGCTGAATTTGTAGCCATTGATTACCTCCGCAAAATATCCTGAGCAATATTGATTGCTGTCTTTGCTCCTTTTGGGTTACCGGAAGCAAAACAGAGCAGATAGAGTGGGTTATTGTGGGAATTGAACAACGGGAGAGGGTTATTTGCGACACCCGCAAATACTGTTTTTAACCGCCCGACAAAATACTGACCAATGAGATCAAAGTCACTTACTTTCTGCGTCACCATTTCCTCACCGAACAAAGTCTGCTTTCTGATGGTCTGGTAAAAGACATCATACCAGTCATCAGCCCCAAACATTCGATTCAGTTTCTCTCGCCAGATGGCGCGAATCTGCCCATTTCTGGTCAGCATTCTGTTAACAGCCACGCCAAGAGGAAAAAGAAGCCACAAGTCAACGGCTTTGGTCGCAGCGACAGCCTCAATCGTTTCCCAGGTGACTTCCATTCCAAAGGGATCGAGAAACAGGACGGCACGATTAGTCTTCCACGAATAGCCAAGACATAACTCCCTGATATATGAATTGGCATCCGCATTAACCAGAATAATGTCGCTTTGCAGTCGGGGAAATTCTTCCTTCAGTTTTTGCAATTCAGCAAAGCGGCTCTCGTTCTGCTCAATAAAAATGTATTTGGTGAACCTGGGCTGAATCTGCAACGCGATTCTTGCGGATCCGTCAAGAAAGCTCTCCAGGTCAGGGAATGGAAGCTCTTCCTGCTCGTTATCTTTTTTAATGGTTCGATAGCCAGTCCCGGCGAAGGCATCAATGTAGGCAAACCTGAAGTTATAGTGGCTCATGATGGTCGTATAAGCAGAGAGGTATTTTCTGACTCTCTCCAGCTTTTCCTGAGTCCAGTCACCACCAAAACTTTGCTTTGCCTTCCTCACTCTCTGATCCTCCGAACAATTTCAGATAAAACAGATTTCAGATCGTTACTGGCGGTTTTGAATGAATGCGCGTCAATGGCGAGCGGGGCGCCGATGACGACGAGCGGGGCGCCGCGTTTCGGCATGCTGATCGCTTCTTCGATGGTCAGGCCGCCCACGGCCTGCACGGGAATCGTGACGGCTTTGACGACGGCCTCCAGATCATCGAGCGGACTCAGACGCGGGCCGCCCGCTGCCGCAATGCCGTTGCGTTCGTCGAAGCCCGTGTGATGCACGATGTAATCAACACCGAGATCCTGCATCCAGCGGCTCGCGGCGGCCTTGTCTTCGCAGACCATATTATCGCCCATGACTTTGACGCCAAAGTCGCGCCCGGCCTGGACGACACATTTAATTGTTTCGGCGTGCGCGCGCGCCATCACGACAACGTGCGTGGCTCCGGCCTTAGCCATCATTTCGGCTTCGAGATAACCGCCGTCCATCGTTTTCAGATCGGCCACAATCGGGTGATCGGGAAATTCCTTTCTCAGGGCGCGCACGCCGTGCAGCCCTTCGGCCAGAATCAGCGGCGTGCCGGCTTCGAGCCAGTCAACTCCGGCTTCAACGGCGATGCGTGCGGTTTCAATGGCTTCCTTAATGTCGGTCAGGTCAAGTGAGATTTGAACGATTGGTTTCATAAAAGGGGAGAGATGACAGATGACAGATAATGTCTGCGGAAGCATCAATCAGGACTACGGTTCCTGAATCTGTCATCTGCCATCTGTCATCTGTTTTTAGTCTTTCAGCACAAAGGTGATTTTCATCGTCACGCGGTACTCATCAATCTGCCCGTCTTTGACGGTGACTTTCTGATCCTTGATCCAGGCGCTTTTGACGTTTTCCAGGGTTTTGTTGGCGCGGGCGATGCCAAGCTGAACGGCATCCTCAAAGCTCTTTTTCGATGACGCAGTAATTTCGGTGACTCTGGCGACAGACATACTCTTCCCTCCGTTTAATTAAAGGTTGATTCGGCGCGGGAGGATTCTGCCGGGACAGCGGCGCGACGCGCAAGCATTACTTCAGTTCGCGGATTTTGATGTTGCGATACCAGACGGCGTCACCGTGATCCTGCAACAGAATGTAGCCTTTCTGCGCTTCACCGAATCCGGGTTTGTCTCTGAATTTGCTTTGGGCGATGGCGGCTTTGAGTTCGGGACTGCCCTGATCGAATTCCAGCACTTTGACACCGTTCAGCCAGTGTTCGATGTGCGTGCCTTTTTTGATGAGGCGCACCTGGTTGTATTCACCGACAGGTTTGAGTGTCTTGTGGGTGGCCGGAAGCAGATCGTAAAGCGCCCCGGCGGCACGGTTGCCGTTGATGCCTTTGGTCGCATCAGGATGATTGTCGTCATCAATCACCTGCATTTCAAAGCTGACGGCGTGCCCGCCCTCTTTCGGCTGATCCTCTGACACGAGATACTTGATGCCGCTGTTGCCGCCTTTGCTGATCTTCCATTCAAGCTGCAGCTCGAAATCGCCGTACTGATCGGTCGTAATCAGGTCGGGGCCTTCGATCACCTTGCCTTCGGCATTTTTGCCCATCGGAATTTTGGCGAGCGCATTGTCTTCAACCTTCCACGCTGCCGGAACGGTCTGCTGGTGAAAGCCGCGCCAGCCGTTCAGGGTTTGGCCATCAAAGAGCAGATGCCAGCCTTCAGCCTTTTCGGCCTCGGTCAGCGTGTTGGAAGTAGTGGAAGCCGATTTGGTACAGGAGGTACAAACAAAGCTGACTGCAATCAGCGCAATCAGCAGCAGTGATTTCTGTGGCATGGATTGATAACTGTCCCTGCTATGCTCTGGTTAATGGTTTGCTCACGGCCCGTTCGCGCTGGCGATCCCAGAAGAGCGTGACATTCTGGCGGTAAGCGTCAACACCCATCCGAATCGCGGTCATCACGCGATAGCCGAGGTCAGCGCCGAGGTTCGGTTCCTGGCGGCTGCGCACACAGTCCAGAAAGTTGTCCATGTGCGGATGCCCGCCGCGCGCATTCGGGCGGCATTCAATGTTCAGTTTCTCGTCGCCGGTTTTCTGTTTGAACTCTTTGCGGTATTCGCGGTCAGGGATGACTTCGATAAAACTGTGGCTGAAGTCCTCGCCGTTGCGCGCCACGATGATGCGGCCTTCGGTGCCGTTGAGCGCAACGAGCGGAGCCGCGCCGCTCGCCACTGAACACGACAACTGCACGTTGAAGCCGGGATAATCCACGTTCATAAAAAACGTGTCGGGCACTTCGCGGTCTTTCTGCACGTAAATGCCGCCGGAAGATGAAACCCGTTCAGGAAACGGCTGCCCCGTCGCCATCACAAGCGGTGCGAGCGCGTGATAGAACAGATCGGTCGCAATGCCGCCTGAAAAATCCCAGTACTTGCGCCAGCGAAAGTAACGCTCGGCGCTGAAGGGCTGCCGTCGCGCCGGGCCGAGGAAGGCGTTCCAGTCAATGTTTTTTTTGCTCGCGTCGGCGTCAATGGCGTAATTCCATTCGCCGCCTTCCTTGTTCGCGTTGCGCCCGTACCCGGCAGTCGCCCACACGACCTGACCAATCAGCCCGTCACTGATGGCTTTCTTCGCTTTCCAGAAATGATCGAATGAAGCGTACTGGCTGCCGACCTGCAGGATGCGTTTGCCGGTTCTGACTGATGCGGCAATCTCTCCGGCTTCTTCAATCGTGTAAGTGAACGGCTTTTCCAGATAGACATCTTTGCCCGCCCTGAGCGCGGCCATCGCATGCCCGTGATGCCAGTGATCGGGCGAAGCGATGACGACCACATCAATGTCCTTTCGCGCGCACAGTTCGCGGAAGTCGTGGTGAACCGATTTCACATCAACTCCGGCGCGTTCACGGGCCGACTGCTTGCGCTTTTCGTAAATGTCGCAGACGGCGACGGGCTGCACGTCGCCTTTCTCTCCGGTGCGGCGCACAACGTAATCAAGGTGCGTGTTCATGCGCCCGCCGCAACCAATGAAGCCAACATTGATGCGGTCATTTGCGCCGATGACGCGCCCGGTCGCAAAGCTCTGCCTGGCTCTGCCGGTCTGCGCTGAAGCCTGCTCAACAGGCAGCACAACACCAGCCGTCAGTGCGGCTGCGCCTGCTCCGGTTTGCCTGAGAAAGTCACGGCGGGATTTTTTTTCGGACATAACGTGCGGGTGAAATCCGTCAGCAGAGCGGAAAGAATCCCTGAGCCGGATTCTTTCCGCTCCCTGCGTGATTACGCTTTGGCAAGCTGCACCGGGCGGTCGGTGACGCGTTCGGTGCGTTCATCGAAATAAAGCACACGGCCTTCGCGGTACGACTGCACAGCCATGCCGATGGTGGTCATCGCCTTGTAAGCGGTGAGCGGATCAAGCACGGTCTTCTCGCGCGATTTGACGCAGCGCAGGAAGTTTTCCATGTGATCCTCGCGCTTTTCGGTTTCAAGCGAGACTTCAGATTTGCCGTACTTGTCCTCGAATTTCTTCTTCGCAATTCTTTCAGGCGTGACGGTGATGTGATCCACCTTGCCCTCAAACTGGCCCTGCGGAACCATCATAATCGTGCCTTCGTGACCGCGAATCAGGCCCGGAATGTGCTGGCTGTTCGCCATCGAGGAACTCAGCACCAGCGAATGCCCTTTCGGAAACTCGGCAATCAGGTGGAAGGTGTCCGGCACTTCGCGCTCATCCTTGAAAACATAGATGCCGCCCGAAGCCATGACCTTGTGCGGAAACTGCGCTTCGCCCCAGCAGATGTTGAGCGGCGCGACGACGTGATAAAACAGGTCGGTCGCAATCCCGCCCGAATAGTCCCAGTATTTGCGGAAGCGGAAGAAACGATCAGCGTCAAATTTGCGCTTCTGCGCTGAGCCAAGCCACATCGTCCAGTCAATGAAATCATCGCCCTTCGCATTCGGCCCGGCGTTTTTGTCAATCGGCCAGTTCCATTCGCCTTCAATCGAGTTGCGATGATATGACCCCTGGCTCATCAGCAGTTGTCCGATCATGCCGTCTTCAATGGCCTTGCGCGCCTTCCACCACTGATCTGATGAAGTCGTCTGCGAACCGATCTGCACGACGCGGCCTGTGGCTTTGGCGGTTTCATAAAACCGCTTTGCCTCTTCGACGGTTTTGGTCATCGGCTTTTCGCAGTAAACATCCTTGCCTGCCTGCATCGCGGCAATCGCAATCGGCGCGTGCCAGTGGTCGGGCGTGGCAATGATGACCACGTCAATATCCTTGCGGGCAATCACCTCGCGGTAATCGAGCGTGGTGAAATCGGCCTTGCTGATCTCTTTGGCACGATTGAGGCGCTTGCGATAAACATCGCAGACAGCAACGACCTGAGCCGGGCGGCTGCTTTCACCGACCTTCATGGCCCATTGCATGACGCCGGTGCCGCGCCCGCCGACGCCGATGCAGCCAATATTGATGCGGTCATTCGCGCCGAGGACGCGCCCGGTCGTGAAATGAACGCGGGATTTGCTTTGCGCCAGAGTTGTGGTTGCTGCTGATTCAGCGAGCAGCGCGCCGCCGACTACTGTCGCGCCTGCGCCCGCCTGTTTGAGAAAATCCCTGCGAGACTTGTCAGTCTTCCGACTCTTGTCAGTCATGCCGTAATCCTCCCGAATTGCCGAAAATGGTTGATGGAAAGGAAGCCCGAAATTAATCAAGGAAGCTGTTTTACCGGCTTCACCTGCTGAAACGCGGACAAGCATACTCGCGGGTTGACATCTGGTCAAACCATCTGGATAATCCGCAGTCCATTGAGGTCAGATCGGATCAGGGCCACGAAATTATTAAAGCCCGCAAGGGCGGCCTCAATGCTCCTGCTGGGTCGAAAGCTTTCCTTCACATTCCGAAAACAGTTCTGATGCGAAACGCGCTTTCAGGCAGTTTTCTCAATCAACATTGGCAGCGCTCTGCAATTCCAGGTTGCTGCTGGCCGTCATTTCACCCGCTTCCGGCGTGAGGAGTGCGGTCATCCCGTATCGAGAAACGGAGGTCATTGATGAATATCAGCAGGGTCAGAATCACCGGGCAGATTCTGAGTGTCGGACTGATTCTCCTCCTGAGTGCGCTTGTCGCATTCGCACAGTCTGACAATACTCAGCTTTCCGGTTTTGTACGCGATCAGGCAGGGGCGGTAGTGGCCAATGCCAAAGTGGTGGTCAAGAGCGAAGCCAGAGATTTCGAGCGCACGACCACGACCAACAACGAAGGCTATTATGTTGTAACCCAGCTTCCCCCAGGACTTTATTCCATTACTGTTGAGGCTGCCGGGTTCAAGGCTTACAAGGAAACCGGCAAAAAGCTTGACCCGAACGTGCCATCCACTTCGGACGTTTCGCTGCAAACCGGGCAACTGACCGAAGTCGTCAACGTGACAGCTTCAACCAGTACTGTGCAGACCGAAACGGCCACCGTCGGCACAGTGGTTGAAGGCAAACAGATTCAGTACATCCAGCTCAACGGACGCAACCCGCTTTTCCTCGCCCTGCTCAAGCCGGGCGTTAACGGCGGCGCGCTGGGCGGCTTCAGCTTCGGTCTTTCGACCGGCGGTCTGAACATCAACGGCTCGCGCACTCAGGACAACCTGATTACCTTCGATGGCGCCGTCGCCGTGCGCACCCGTTCAAACGGCACTTCCATCGGCGTGGCCGATGCTGACTCGACGCAGGAAGTGCAGATTCTGACGGCCAACTACAACGCCGAATATGGACGTTCAGCAGGCGGTCAGGTGCGCATTGTGACCAAAAGCGGAACGAAGGATTTTCACGGCACGGCTTATGAATTTCTGCGTAATGCCGCGCTCAATGCCAACAGCTTCAACCGCAACAAACTCGGACTTGGCGATTGCAATGCCAATCCGAAACTCGACAACTGCCGTCCCAGCCCGTTCACTTATAACCAGTATGGTTACAACCTGAACGGCCCGGTCATCATTCCGGGGACGAATTTCAACAAGGATCGCAGCAAGCTTTTCTGGCTGTGGGGTCAGGAATGGGTCAAGCAGCGTCAGACCTCAACGACGCTGACTGCGGTGCCGACCGTTAAAATGCGCAACGGCGATTTCAGCGAACTGCTCGATCCGAACAATGCTTTTTACAAGAAGGTCGTGACGATCACTGATCCGCTGACCGGTCAGCCTTATCAGGGCAACATCATTCCGAAGGCCGGTTCGGCTGGATGCGGTGTGACCGTGACCTGCACCTCGCCGCAGGGACTGGCGCTGCTGAATGCCTATCCCGTGCCGGTAGCAGGCCTGCAGTCCGGTACGGCGAACTTCACGCAGTCGCGTCCGACCACTGACGATCAGCGCAAGGATACGATCTCGATTGATTACTATCCGAACGAGAAAAATCAGTTCAAGTGGCGCGCTCAGCTTTATCACTACGTGGGCGTGAGCGCATTCCGCGCCAACACCGACCGCGCGCCGCAGATCATTGATCGTCCGAACCAGACGACCTCGCTCGGCTGGGTCTGGACGCTTTCACCGACCTGGGTCAACGAACTGCTGCTCGCCGCCAGCCGCGACCAGGTCTTCATCGCCGTTGACACGCGCAGCGGCGCTTACAAGCGCAGCCAGTACGGTATTACCTATCCGTACATCTTCCCGAACAACAAGGAAATCTTTGACAAGATTCCGACCGTCAACTTCGGCAGCGTCTTTACTGACCTTGATGGCGGCCCGTATCCGTCCAGTTCGAAGGGGCCGGTCTATCAGTTGTCAGACAACATCACCAACATTCGCGGCAACCACACGCTCAAGGCGGGCTTCCTGTTTGAGCGCGCTGGTGAAAACGACTTCGATCAGATCAACGTCAGCGGCGTGCCCGGCGGCACCAACAACCAGAACGGACGTTTTGAGTTCCGCAATGGCGTCGGCGGCACCGGCCTTGACGTGGCCAACGCGGCGATTGGCCGGTTCAGTTCATACGCTGAAATTGACAACCGTTCCTACACGCCCTATCGCGGGCATATGTACGAATGGTTCATTCAGGACGGCTGGAAGGCGACGCCGAAACTGCGTTTTGAACTCGGTCTGCGTCATTCAATCATTCAGCCGTATTACAGCCTGTGGCGCAACATGGCGGTCTTTGATGAACGCTTCTACGATCCGGCCCTCGCCGCCAAACTTGATCCGGCCACCGGTTTTGTGCTGACGAGCGATCTCAAGTCGCGTTACAACGGTCTGGTGATTCCGGGTGACGGCTGGCCTGATGCGGCCAAAGGAGCAGGTCGTGTGCCGGTGGCGAACACCGGACAATTCGACTTCCTCTTCCGGGGTGTGGACAAGCAGTACTCAGACATTCACGTCTGGGATACCTTCCAGCCGCGTGTGGGTATTGCCTATGCGCTGAACGAAAAGAACGTGATTCGCGCCGGTGCGGGCCGCTTCCTGACCCGTCTGGGCGTCAGCGATTCGGTCTTCCTCGGCGGCAACCCGCCGTTCCAGCCCATCGTTTCCATCTCGAATGGCAGCGTTGATAATCCCGGCGGCGGAACCAACCGCGCCTTTACCCAGAACATCACGACTCAGGATCGGATCTTCAAGAATCCTGAAGCGTGGGCCTGGAACGTCATGTTCCAGCGTGAAATCGGCTTCAATACGACAGTTGAAGTCGGCTATGTGGGCCGTCGCGGACTGCACGCTCAGCGTGAACGCAACATCAACCAGTTGCCGGTCGGCACCTGCCCGAACGGTCAGTGCGCGTTTATTGATCCCAATACCACGTCACTGGGCCGCATCAATCCTGACTTCCTGCGTCCGTTCAAGGGGTACAACACGATTCGCCGCACGAACAATGAGGCCAGTTCGCGTTACAACGGATTGCAGATTGCGGCCAACCGCCGCTTTACTCAGGGCTTCAGCTTCGGCCTGGCCTACACGCTGTCGAAATCGAAGGACGACGGTTCGGCGCAGCGCGACATCATTCCGAATGCGTTTGATGCCAGCAACCTGTACGGGCCTTCAGACTTTGATCGTCGGCACGCGCTGGTGATCAACTTCATCTACCAGTTGCCGTTCTTCAAGGACAAGGCCACGCTGGCGGGCAAGCTGCTGGGCGGCTGGACGCTGAGCGGCGTGTCGCAGTTCCAGACCGGAACGCCGTTCTCGATTGCGACGGGCGATGATTTCGCCGGCGTCGGGCCGGGCAGCGGGTCGCAGCTCTGGATCATCAACGGCAACCCGACGCTGGATAGCGGCGACAAGAAGTTCGCGTCGAGCAGTGCCCAGGCCAATTACTGGTTTGCGGTCAAGAATGCTGACGGCTCTTCGATCTTCACGGCTCCGACAGCGGGGACTTTCAGCACACAGAATTCACGCAATTACCTTTACGGGCCGGGCTTCCAGAATCACAACATCGGCCTGCTGAAGGATTTCAACCTTTCGGAGCGGCACGTCATTCAGTTCCGCGCCGAGGCCTTCAACTGGGTGAATCACCCGAACTGGAGCGGCCCGGATACCAATCCGCGCAGCGGCACCTTCGGCAAGATTCTGAACAAGAGCAGCGAACGCAACATCCAGTTTGCGCTCCGCTATCAGTTCTGAAATCCGATTCACTGATGACTTTCAGTGCCCGCGTGGTGATTCACTGCGCGGGCACTGTTTTTTGCACAGGGAGCAAACAAGGAGCGCAGGCGTCCCGCCTGCCTGTGTTTCAATAAAAGCGCATTGATTGAAACTATGCAGGCGGGACGCCTGCGCTCCTTGCTTTTATTGAAATACGAGCAGGCGGGACGCCTGCGTTCCTTGTTTGCTGCGCTCCCTGGTTGCATTCGGGTGACCTTCCTGGACAAGCTGCGGGCGGCAAAATTACAATGCGGTTTGCTGTCATGTCTGAATTTTCTTTTCCCACCCGGTATCTTTACTGAATTCAAAAGCGTCAAGGAAAACTCTATGTGGTATCAGACCGGAAAAAGTGAACCTGAATACGATGTTGTGATTGTCGGCTCCGGCGCTGCCGGAGGCACTGCCGCCTGGGTGCTGGTGCAGGCGGGGCTGAAGGTCGCCATGCTCGAAGCCGGAGCGCGGCGGCGCGAAAATGAGGATTTCGGCTATCACGATCCGTTCCCTTATGAGGAACCTTATCGCGGTCTGAAGGAGAGCGAGCCGCGAACCGAAACAATCAGAAAGCAGTATGTTTTCGGGCCGAATCCTTACGCGCCCTGGGCCAATCCTGACGAGCCTTACACGACGCCGCAGGATCTGCCTTATGAATGGATGCGGGCGCGCAACGTCGGCGGGCGCACGATGTTCTGGGGCCGTTTTGCCAATCGCTTCAATGAGGCCGATTTCAAAATGCGGGCGCGCGACGGCCAGGGGCTGGACTGGCCGATTGAATACAAAGACCTCGCGCCGTATTACGACAAGGCCGAAATTTTTATGGGCGTGTGCGGGGCAAAGGAAAATCATCCTGATCTGCCGGACGGCGATAACTTTCTGCCGCCGGTGGCGCTCAAATGTCCCGATTACCTGCTCAAGCGCGCCGGTGAAAAGATTGGCATTCGCTCAATCCGCGTGCGCCGCGCGATGCTCACCAAAGCCTACAACGGTTATGCGCAGTGCCATTACTGCGCCGGATGCGATGATGGCTGTGAAACGTGGTCGTTTTATAACTCGGCCTTCCGCCAGGTCGAGCCACTGCTCAAAAAATATCCGAAGACTTTTACGCTCTTTGCCAATGCGATGGCCCGCGCCGTCAACGTCAACAAAAAGGGGATGGCGACCGGCGTGACTTACATTGACAAAGCGAGCGGGCAGGAGCGCGAAATCAAAGCGCGTGCGGTGATGATCGGTTGCGGCACGCTTGAAAGCACGCGGCTGCTGCTGGTTTCAAAGATTGCCAATTCCAGCGGACTGGTCGGCAAAAACTTCATCGAACACCTCGATGCCGGAGCGACGGCCTTTCTGCCTGATCTGAGTTTCACGACCCGCGAAGCCGGTGACGGCATTGGCGGTTCGCACATCGTCATTCCCTGGTTCGGTTACTTCCGGCCCAATGAAAAACGCGATTTCGTGCGCGGCTTTCAGATCGAACCTTCGGCCCGCACCCGCATGAGGCCGGAAAAGAATCCGAAGCGGATGCGCGGCTTCGGCGCTGAATTCAAGAAGGAAGTGCGCCGCTGGCAGGGCACGCGTGTGTCGCTGGCCTGTCACGGCGAAATGCTGCCGAGTCCGAACAAGTTCGTCGAACTCGACCCTGAGAAAAAAGACAAGTGGGGCGTGCCCGTGCTGAAGATTCATTACCAGTGGGACAACAATGACCGCGCCATGTTCAAGTACGTCCGGCAGACTTACGAAGAACTCTTTCACGCGGCGAAAGCCGTTGACATCAGCCTGCCAGATGAACCGGACAAGCCCGGCCATTCGATTCACGAAATGGGAACAACGCAGATGGGCAGCAGCCGAAAGACTTCGGTGCTGAATAAATTCAATCAGTCCTGGGACGTGAAAAATCTCTTCGTGATTGACGCCGCCGCGTTCGCTTCCGGCACGCACAAGAATCCGACGCTGACGATTATGGCCCTTGCGTGGCGCGCGTCGGAGTACCTGCTGGACGAAATGAAGAAGAAGAATCTGTAAGACCCGATTGAAAATTTCAGATCTGAAATTTGAAATGACAGAGTCGCAAACAGCGCAGAAAAAGGCACGCTTCAATCTGCCATCTGCACTTCCGCTGCTGCTCTGTCTGGCCTATTTCGTCACGCTGGTTTTCATCGCCCGCGCCCACCCGTTCGGAACCTACGCGACTGAAACAGATTTTTATCATTACTACGCGCCTGATGCTGAGCGGGTGGCGGCGGGGCGGTTTCCTGAAAATCCGTTTCAGGGGCCTGGCTATCCCGCGCTGCTGGCGCTCACGGCAAAGCTGACCGGCGATCTTTTCATCGCGGGCAAATGGATTTCAATCATCAGCGGGACGCTGGTGGTGTGGCTCACGTACTGGTTGTTTGCGCGGCTCTTTGATAATCGCATCGGCCTCGGCGCGGCGTTGCTGGTGATGGTTGGCGGGCAGTTTCCGCAGTTTGCGATCAGTTCAACGACCGATATGTTTTCGCTGCCGCTCGTGCTGGCGGCGCTGGCTTTGTTTTTAAGCAGGCGGTTCAGCTTGCGCGCGCGTGTGGCGCTGACCGGGCTGGTGACGGGGCTGGCGTGGGTGACACGTTATAACAGCATCTTTCTGATTGCGGTGTTTTTGTGCGGCATCGTCGCGCTGAATCTGTTCGATGTGGCGTGGCGCGAGCGGATTATTCTTTCGGCGCTGCTGCTTGTTGTTTTTTTCGTCACGGTTTCGCCCTGGCTTTACGTGAACTGGCAGCATCGCGGCTCGCCGTTTTACAACACCAACTATCTGAACATTGCGACGGTGTTTTATGGCGATCTGGTTGGCGGCAAGACCAATCAGGACGGCACGCGCGAACTGGCGAAATACTTTCACTCCTTCGGCGAGGTCTTTTTTTACAATCCGCAGCGCATCATCACTTATTATCCGGTCAATCTGTGGGAAAGTCTGAAACTCACCATCACCACCGATCTGGTCAGCCAGTTGACCGGCTGGTTTGCGCTGGCCGGTTTGCTGCTCGCAGCAATTGAACGACGCTCAAAGGCCGTGCTGTTTGTGCTGCTGGCGGGGGCGCTCTACTTTCTGCTGATGGGTTTGAATCACTGGGAGACGCGCTATTACTTTTTCATTCAGGTGCTCTATTCGGGGCTGGCGGTTTATGCCGCGTTCAGGCTGCTCGAACTGGCGCGCAAACGCGGCTGGCTCGCGCACCCGGCCTTTGCGCTCGTTCCGGTCATGCTGGTGCTGGCAATGTGGGTCAGTTCATTCAGCATTGCCAGAGCCAGCACCGAGGAATTTCTGGCCAGCCATCCGTATGAAGTAATCGGCGCGCGCGATTACATTCTCGGCACAAACGCGCCGCCACATTCGCTGAAGATCGTTTCGCGCAAGCCGCATCTGGCTTATCTGAGCCGTCAGGAGTGGCTGTTCATTCCAAAAGTGAAATCGCTGGATGAACTGCGCGACTGGGCGGCGAACAATCAGTTCGATTACCTGGCCATCAGCAGCCGCGAATTCAAGGAACGGAAGGAACTCAAACCGCTCGGCGATCCCAAAACCGCGCCCGCGTGGCTCAGGGCAGTGTGGATGAACAAAAAACCGCTTTACATTCTTTACCAGCCTGTCCGCGAAGCCGGTGAAAATACCGCAAAGTGAGCGGGCAAAACCCGCCGCAGGTTGAATTGCGAACCTGTAGTGAGATAAAAGACCCTGCGTCATCATTCCGCAGAAAACAAGCATTACCAGTTCACAACACCTGTGTCCGACAAGCTGATGAGCCTGTCGTGAACCCTGTTACCAGCCATTTTGAAAACCACGACAAGCTCATCAGCCTGTCGGACAATTTCAAGGGAGGAACATAATGAACCCCAGTCGCCGCAGTCAGATCATCTGGTTATCAACCCTTGCGCTGCTGCTTGCCTGTTTCAGTTTCAGCAGCTTCGGCCAGAACGGATCGAAGAAACCGACCGCACCTTTTGACGGGCTGAGCTTTCGTGAAATCGGCCCCGCTTCTGCCGGTGGCCGCATTGACGATTTCGCCGTCTTTGAGAAAAACCCGGCCATCTTTTATGTCGCCACCGCGACCGGCGGTTTGTGGAAGACCGTCAACAACGGAACCACGTTCGAGCCGGTCTTTGACGATCAGCCGACTTCGTCAATCGGTGACGTGGCCATCGCGCCGAACGATCCGAATCTGGTCTGGGTCGGCACGGGCGAAAACAACAATCGTCAGAGTTCATCGTGGGGCGATGGCGTTTATAAATCCACCGACGGCGGCAAAACGTGGAAGAACATGGGCCTGGCCGAATCGAAGCAGATTGCCCGCATCATCGTTGATCCGGTTGATTACGACGTGGTCTATGTCGCCGCCCTCGGCAGCCTGTGGGGGCCGGGCGGGCAGCGCGGAGTTTTCAAAACCACCGATGGCGGCCAGACCTGGACGAATGTGCTTCAGACCGATGAAAACACCGGCGCGACGGAACTCGTGATGGATCCGGCCAACAACAAGGTACTTTACGCCGCGACCTATCAGCGCCGCCGCGCAACGTGGGGCATGAATGGCGGCGGCCCTGGCAGCGCGATTTACAAATCAACCGACGCCGGAAGAACCTGGACGAAGCTGACAAAAGGTCTGCCCGAAGGCCCGATGGGCCGCATCGGCATGGATGTTTACCGCAAAGACCCGAACATCGTTTATGCCCGCATCGAACACGCGAAGCAGAGCGGCGTTTATCGCTCTGAAGACGCGGGCGCAACGTGGACGAAGATGAGCGACACCAACCCGCGCCCGATGTATTTCAGTCAGATTCGCATTGACCCGAATGATGACCATCGCATTTACGTCCTCGGCGTGCAGCTTCATTACTCCGACGATTACGGCAAAACCTTCAAGGCCGACGGCGCCAAAAAGATTCACGTTGACTTTCACGCGATGTGGATTGACCCGAACAATTCAAATCACACGATGATTGGCGGCGATGGCGGCGTGGGCATCTCTTACGACAAGAGCAAAACCTACGTCTGGCTGAGCAACATGCCCATCGGCCAGTTTTATCACGTCGCTTACGACCTGCGTTCGCCGTATCTGGTTTGCGGCGGGTTGCAGGACAACAACACCTGGTGCGGGCCGAGCGCCGTGCGCAATGTTGACGGCATCGGCAACGATGACTGGTTCGTGATCAGTGGCGGCGATGGTTTCGTCGCGCAGATTGATCCGGGCGATCATCGCATTCTGTACGCCGAATCGCAGGATGGCCGGATGAGCCGCATTGACCTGACCACCAACGAACGCAAGACCATTCGCCCCGAACCGCCCGCCGGTGAAAAGCCGTACCGCTGGAACTGGGACACGCCGATTCTGGTGTCGCCGCACAATCCGGCGACGATCTTTGTCGCGGCCAATCGCGTTTTCAAATCAACTGATCGCGGCCATTCGTGGAAGGCGATCAGCCCTGACCTGACCACAAACACCGACCGCGAAACGCTCGAACTGATGGGAGCCAAAGGCAAGGACATTACGCTCGCCAAACACGACGGCGTCAGCAGCTACGGCAACCTGGTCACGTTTGCTGAATCACCGAAGAAAGCCGGGTTGTATTACGCCGGTTCGGATGACGGCGTGCTGAGCGTGTCGCGTGATGATGGCGCAAGCTGGAAGAACGTCACTGCAAAAGTGCCGGGCCTGCCGCCGAACACTTACGTTTCGCGTGTCGCGCCGTCGCGCTTTGATGAAGCGACCGTGTACGCCACGTTCGATGGCCATCGTTTGAATGAATTCGGCACTTACGTTTACGTCAGCACCGATTACGGCGAAACGTGGCGTTCGCTTGCGAGCAATCTGCCCAAAGGTCAGGTGGTGCGCACGATCACTGAAGATTTGAAAAACCCTGACGTGCTTTATCTCGGCACTGAAAGCGGCCTGTTCGTCACGATGGATCGCGGCAAATCGTGGACGCGCGTGAAAGCGAACCTGCCGACCGTGCCGGTTTATGAAATCACGCTGCACCCGCGCGACAACGCCATGCTGCTCGCCACACACGGGCGCAGCGTCTGGATTCTCGATGACCTGACGCCGTTCCAGCAGTTTGCGAAAGCACAGAGCGCGGATGCATATCTTTTCGAGCCGCGCCCGGCCACACAGCGCCGCCCGTCGAGTGAACGCATGCGCGAATTTGAAGGCGACCTGAAATTCCTCGGCAAAAATCCCGACGAAGGCGCGGCATTCACCTATCATCTGAAAGCCGCCGCAAAGAATCTGTCATTGAAAGTGACCGATCAGAGCGGCGCAGTCGTGCGCGAATATTCCGGCGACAAGGTGAAGGGCAAGACCGAAGCGGGCTTCAATTCGGTGGTGTGGGATTTGCGCGTCGAACCGCTGCCGCCGCTGCCCGGACAGCAACAGGGCGGAGGTGGCGGAGGCTTTTTCGGCGGCGGTTCACAGGGGCCGTATGTGCTGCCCGGCACGTACAAGGTCACGCTGACAGTTGATGGCCGCGAAGCCGGAGCCAGTACGTTCACGGTGAATGGCGATCCTGAAATTCAGCTTGCCGACGCTGACCGCCGCAAACTTTACGACGCCTCAATGTCGCTGCATCAGATGCACCGCAAACTGAACGAAGCGATTGCTTCAATCACTCTGCTGAACGAACAGGTGACGATGCTCGAAAAGATGGCGAAGGATAATCCGAACCTGCCTGCATCAATCAAATCGGCAATTGAGGATTTCGCCAAGAAGCTGAATCCGGTGAAGATGAAATTCGGCATCGGCATCGGCCCTGAAGTCTTTGCGAGCGGCGATTTCAGCCGTCTCGAAAACGTCCGCTTCCAGTTGCCGGGGCTGAAAGGCGGCGTGATGGCTTCAACCTCGCTGCCGACCGAAACGCAGATGCGGATGACGGGCGAGATGCAGACCAGACTGAATCAGGCGATTGACGAAGCCAACGCCCTGATCAGCGGCCTGCCTGCGCTTTACAAGCAGATGGCCGAATCGAGCGTCTACCCGTCAATGCAGAAGCCGGTGCAGACCATCAGCAAGTGAGACAAAGCAGAATGGAACGCGGATCGGACAGATGCGACAGATTTATACAGATCAGATTCTTATCCGTATGAATCCGCCGCATCAGTTCAATCCGCGTTCCATTCTGCCTACAGACCCAGCTTCTTCCACTTCTCGTCCACGATTCTTTTGACTTCAGCGCTCGTCTGGTTTTATCCTGGCTGACAGGCAGTTCAGTTGTAGTCAGCGACACCCAATAAAACGGGAACGCGTCAGGATGTAGCTATGCTGAAAATGATCGTTCCAACCAATGCCTTTATCCATTCCGCTCATCACTTTTTCTCACTGAACAGCCCTTTTACCGGGAGAAGAACCAAAGCCGTTATTGAGCTTGATTCGAGGTGGATGCATTTTGATCCGATGTCGCTTTCAATGATTGCCGCGTGGGGCGGTTGGTGCCAGCGGCAAGGATTGAAAATTGAGGTGAAGAACCCAGGTCGTCGAGCCAACTATGCTGCGCGCATGAAGCTGTTTCAGCATCTCGGCGTTGATTATGAGCCGGGAATTTCCGAACACGAGGAAGCCGGGCGTTTCATGCCACTGAGTCAGGTGAGAAATCAGCATCAACTTACAGCCGTAATTGCTAACATCTCGGCGTTGCTGCATCTGGACCGGGATCCTGACAGCCTTGCAGCGGTTCAATATTGCGTCAGCGAACTGCTGAGAAATGTACTGGAACATTCCGGGTCAGGCGAAGGAGCCTTTGTTTGCGCTCACCGCTATACCAAAACGACGCCGCACCGAGTGACAATCGCAGTCGCAGACTGTGGACGAGGCATTGCGGAACACCTCGGTCACGCCCATCCTGATGCATTTTACAGTGACCAGATCGCCCTGGGGCTGGCCATGAGACCTGGCATCACAGGAGCTTTAAAAGGTCTGTATGGGATTCCGGAAAATGCCGGGGCAGGCTTGTTCATCACCAGATGCATTGCCAAAGGAACTGGCGGGTATTTTCTGCTGGTTTCAGGTGATGCCGGTTACAGATTAAGAAGAGCCAGAACGGCGGACGACGAGAGTGCTCTTTACATTGATCCTTTCGACGAACCGCGCCATGATTTATGGCAGTTCCCCTCCAAATGGCAGGGAACCATCGTGGCACTGGAAATTTGCACGGAAAAGATCGCTGATTTTCAGGAATTCTTTCAGTGGGTCAGACAGAGAATGCCCGAAAGAATTTCTTCAGCCAGAAAGATCAGGTTCACATGATCAGAAAAATAGAATTGGACTCAGGCGTAAAGGGCTTCGCCGAGAATAAGGATTATGCCAGCCAGATTCGCCGGGAAATATTGATTCCGGCGCTCGACAGAGGTGAAGAGGTTGTTATTGACTTCGCGGCTGTCCGCTATGCAACACAATCCTTCATTCATGCTCTGATCGGTGAGGCGCTGAACAAGTATCAGGAGAGTTTTCTGGATAAAGTTGAATTCAAAAACTGCTCACCTCAGCTTCAGAGTGTAATCGAACTGGTGGTGGATTATTCTCTGGGTGGATTCCCGACAGTGAAGTCGGCCTGAAGCCTGCGGTTGAAGGCGCTACAAACCCAGCTTCTTCCACTTCTCGTCCACGATTCTCTTCACTTCACTGCTCGTCTGATTTTCACGCGGCCATCGGCGCTCGAAGCCTTCGTTCTTCCATTTGCGCGTGCCGTCAATGCCCATCTTGGAACCGAAGCCGGTTTGCCTTGCGGCGTGATCGAGCACGTCAACCGGGCCGAGTGTGAACTGAATGTCGCGTTCAGGGTCAATGTTGTTGAGGACTTTCCAGACGACTTCAGAGTAATTCTGCACGTCAACATCTTCATCCACGACGACAATGCATTTCGTGAACATCGCCTGGCCGAGGCCCCAGATGGCGTTCATGATTTTGCGGGCGTGGCCGGGATACTGTTTGCGAATCGAAATCAGCATCAGGTTGTGGAAGACGCCTTCAAAGGGCGTACACATATCCACGATTTCAGGAAACTGACGTTTGAGCACCGGCAGCGTGATGCGCGTGATGGCCCAGCCCATCCAGCAGTCTTCCATCGGCGGGCGTCCGACAATCGTCGTCTGATAGATCGGATTTTTGCGATGCGTGACGGTCGTGACGTGAAAGACAGGATAAGGTTCTTCGAGTGTATAGAAACCTGTGTGATCGCCGAACGGGCCTTCGATGCGGCGCTCTGACGGATCAACATAACCTTCCAGCACGATCTCGGCACTGGCGGGAACTTCCAGATCAACCGAAACGCATTTGACCATCTCAATCGGCTTTTCGCGCAGAAAGCTGGCAAAGATCATTTCGTCAAGATCATCAGGCAGCGGCAACGTGGCGGCAAAGGTCGTGATCGGTTCGGCACCGATGGCGACGGCGACTTCCATTTTCTGCGCGCCGCGTTTTTCCTGATCGCGGTGATGCGCTGCGCCGTGCTTGTGAATCTGCCAGTGCATGCCGGTGGTCTGTTCATCGTAAACCTGCATGCGATACATCCCGCAATTGCGCGCGCCGGTGCGCGGATTGCGCGTAAAAACCATCGGCAAAGTAATGAACCGCCCGCCGTCGGATTCCCAGCATTTCAGAATCGGAAAGTCGAACAGTGAAAACTCGCCTGATCGTTTGATGACTTCCTGACAACGGCCTGACTTCACAACTTTCGGAAAGTATTTGCCGAGTTCAGCCAGCTTCGGCAGCATCTTTACCTTTTCAAGCAGCCCGGTCGGAGATTTGAAATCGAGCCATTCGGTCAGGCGCGCAGCCACCTCGTCAACGTGACTGACTTCAAGCGCGAGCGCCATACGGCGCGGGCTGCCGAGCGCATTGATGAGCACAGGAATGCGGCCATCATCCACGTTTTCAAAAAGCAGCGCAGGGCCGCCCTGTTTGCTGACGCGGTCAGTGATTTCGGTAATTTCCTGATCGCTCGAAACGGGCACGCTGATGCGTCTGAGTTCGCGGTTTTTCTCAAGAACTTTGATGAATTCGCGCAGGTCTTCGTAAGCCATGTGATTCTCCGCCGGACAAGGTTGGTTGAATGAGCGGAGATACTAACAACCACGCTGAGAGCATGACAAGCGGCGGTAATGTCGGCGGCGTGAGGTTTCTCTGAAAGGGAAATGGAAAAGACGAGGCAGGCCGGAATCCGGCAGCGATTCCGACCCGCTTCGTCAGTTGTGGGGTGAGGCTCTGTGCTGTCAGCCGCTTACTGGTTGCGCGGTCAGCAGGACGGCGGGAAGACCGGAATAGTCAGCGATCCGGCGGCTGACAGCGTCAGCTTGTGCAGGTTGCTGCCGCCGTTGAAGGCCTGCGCCGAGGTGCCCCGGTTCGGGTTGAAATTGATGACGGAGCCGAGCACCCCGACATCGCTCGTTCCCCAGAACTTCATCCAGCCGCTCGCGCCTGCCGGAATGATGGTCTCGAAACGCGGCGTCGTGCGCGGGAAGTTATTCGAGAGCGAGGAACGAAACTGACAGACAAAGGCAGAGAAATTGAAGCTGGCCGGACGTTCCAGCTCATCGTAAAGCAGGCCAAAAACCGGGCCGATGACGGAAGCGCTGGTCAGCAGGCTGCCGCCAATGCGGTTGACGATCAGCAGTGTGTCGTTGCCGCTGGCGCGGTCAGGAATGCTGTCCACCGCCAGCACGCGCGGCAGCCGGTTATAACTGACTCCGTCAAAGGCGAGCGTGGCCGTGACCGTATTGGCATCGCAGGCCGCTGGCGTGTCCGCGACTGCGGCGATGGCTTCGGCGTTCAGCCTGGCGTCATGACCGGAAGCAAACTTGACATATTCGCTGCCAATCAGGAAGTTGAAATTGACCGGACAGCCGGTGGTTCCGTTCGTCGCCACCGCCACAATGTATCCGGTCACTCCGGGATCGAAGTCCGAAGCGTAAAAACTCATCGTCTGGTTTGCCGTCAGACAGATCAGCGAATCAGCCACGCCACACGTTGAGCCATCCACAAAAAAGAGATGTACAAAGGCGGCTGAGTTCTGATTCGAATTGGTGATGTTGATGCGTGTGTTCTGAAGGTTTGGCGTGGAGATGCTGGAACTGTAGATGTTGTAAACCAGCACCGAGCCGGCCTTCTGGTCGCTGAGTTCGGAACCCGCCGGATAGACCAGGCCCGGATCAGCGGCAAAGGCCATCTGTGAGGCAATCATCAGCGCACAGAGCGCCAGCAGAATGTGTGTGAATTGGCGTGAGATGTGCATACCATTTCTCCTTGATTGAAGGAAGGAAAGTTGTGTGAGGGAGTGACTTGTGCAGTTGCAGACCAGAGCGCAGCCACAGAAGCAGGCGGCTTCTGAAACTGGTTCTCAGGTTGCGAATTCCTGGCAGTGAGGAGGTAAAGTCAGGCGAGGGGCAGGGAACAGTTGCCAGCGATCAGGGCAATGATTCACGGCACACCACTGGAACAGCGGCCCGGCATCAGGCTGTCGCCAGTCACACTGCGGGGTCGGTGCAGGCTGCCGTGCCGGAGCAGCGCAGAGTTAAAGCTGCGCTGGCGATGATGAACCGGAAACCAGTGCTGGCGGCGATGAGGTTCCCACCCAGTGAGTAAACGTAAGAATGTCCCTGCCGGGCTGCGCTGATCAGGGGCCGAACGGCCTTCCCACGCCTGAATGACGCGGCCTGGCTGGTGACTGCCGGAAATCTTTTTTCGATGATGAGGGAATCTCGATTGCGGCGGCAGTATAGGGACGCCCCTCTGGAGCGTCAATTCATTTAATATTATTTCGGATTGTGACCAGCGTTCGGCAGGGCAGACAGAATGGCGCCGCAGACAACCGGCGCTGTCGTCTGCGGTGCGTGTCTGATGTTGCGGATTTTCGTTCAGCCCTCAGCCTCACGCTCAATCACCGCTTCGCCGCCAAGCCTGGCGGCAAGGCGCGTGAGAATCAGCACGATGATGATGGCGATGGCTGTGGCGAGAATGGCATAAGTATACAATCCGGCGAGATTGTCATCGGTGGCGAACACCTGTTTGATCGTGGCTTTGATCGCGTCATTCCAGGCCAGGGCAGCGACCAGTCCAAGCGAGGCTGAGGCCAGGGTGATCATCGTCTGCACCAGCATCCGGGCATAGCGAATTGTCATTTCAGACCTCCTGTTTCAGGGATGCCATTTATGAAATTCGTAAACGGGTTCTGTCCGGCCAGCGTAACGCTGGTAATCTTCGGGCGTGTCAATGTCTTCAAGGATGACCGGCGATTCGACTTCAACCTCATTGACCTCATCGCGGTGACGGTTGATAAACGCACGCAGGCCTTCGGGCGCGTCATCGGCGAGCGCCATGATTTCCGGCTCATACTTTTTATTGATGATGATCGGATGGCCGTGCCTGCCCTGATAAACGGGCACGGTGATCAGGCTCTCGGCATTGTCGTCGTGAATGATGGCCAGGCGATTGATGAGTTCACTCGGAATCATCGGCTGATCCACGAGCGCAATCAGAAACGCATCGGTCTGTGAACTGGCCATCGCAATGCCGGTCTTGACCGAACTGATCATGCCTTTTTTGTAATCGGGGTTGATGGCATAAACCACGCCTGATCCGGCCAGCCGGATGCGAATGTCAGCTTCGCGGTGACCGAGGACAACGATGATTTCATCAAGGCGGGTTTTCCTGAGATTTTTGATGCAGGCGTCAATGACGGTGGTTTTGCCCCACTTCATCAGCGGCTTGAAAGCGCCGCCCATTCTTTTTGATTCGCCTGCGGCGAGCAGGATTCCTGAGATCATGGCGTTATAAGCAGTGGTTAGTGGTCAGTGGTCAGTGGTTAGTCAAAAGCAAAGACAGATTTCACGCTTTGACTGACCACTGACCACTAACCACTGCTGTCTTCTTCCTCCTTCATCATTTCTGCCAGACTGGCAAACGGGTTATTGAATGCTTTTGACCGGGCGACGGGCGGGCGCTCCGGCGATGGGTTGTGAAGCGGCTGATCAGTTGCCGGGCTGATTGCAGTTTCGGCCTGAAGCGGTTCAGCCAGCGGCTGATGACCATTCGGCGGTTCAGGCCGATTCGTGCGGCGGCGATAAATCGGACGCTCGAACATCGGTGAAATGCGCGTCCAGTCGCCGACCGCATGCGGTTCAGCCATCAGGCGCTGCATGGCTTCAATCTTTGAATCCAGATCGTCGAGGTAAGCCAGCATCAGGGCTTCAGGCGTCACGGGCAGTTTCGGCGAACCGTGTTCGAGTTTGCCGTGATGCGCAAGCAGCAGGTGCAGCACCTGCAACCGCAACTCTGCCGGGAAATCAGGCAGTGGCCTGATGTGATCAGAAACCAGAATGGTTTCCATCACCAGATGACCGATCAATTGTCCTTCGTTGGTGTAACTGGTGCCGCGTTCGTAACTGAGTTCGTCAATCTTGCCGAAATCGTGCAGCACGGCGCCCGTGAGCAGCAGGTCAACGTCAATGCCTTCGTAATGCGCGCCAACCTGGCGGCACAGTCTGGCGAGCGACAGGGTGTGTTCGAGCAGACCGCCCAGGTAAGGATGGTGCATGCTCTTGGCCGCCGGAGCGCGCTTGAACTTTCTCACCGTCTCGTCATCAGCAAAGATGCTTTCAAGCAGTTGCCGCAGATGCTGATTGTCGAAGCTGCGAATGATCGCCATCAGTTCGGCGAACATTTCATCAACATCGTATTTCGTCGTCGGGAAGTAATGCGTCAGGTCAATCTCGCGTTCGGTGCAGGGCCGGACGCGATGCACGGAAATTTGCAGCTTGTTGCGATGTGTGTTGATCAGGCCGCGCGCAAAGACGACATCATCAACCTCAAAGGTATCCCAGGCATCCTCGAAGTTGTCCCACCACTGCCCGCCGATTTCGCCGGTGCGGTCAGCCAGGGTGAGCAGCGCAAACTGCCCCCCGGCCTTCTTGTTGCGAAGCTCCTTCGATTTGACCAGAAAGGTCGTGCTGACCGTCTGGTTCGGGACGAAATCCCGGATGAAGATTTTGGTACTCACTGTTGCACCTTCGCCGCCGCACTTTCTGCGCTCTTCTTCTTTTCCTGTCCTTCCTTTTCCTTCTTCTCGCGCTTCTCGCGTTTCTTGCGTTCCTTTTCGCTCTCTTCCGAGAAAGGCACGCGCTTGATCGAAGCCGACTGCACCTTCATGCCCGGCAACTGGTAGCGCGGATCAATTTCAATGAAGGCATCAGCGCGCAGTCTTTTCAGGTAATTTTCAATCTCGCTCTGGCTGCGTTCATAGATCAGGCGGTTGATGACTTCCTGCTTGACTTCTTCCTCCTCGTACCCGCGCGTCTTGGCCTCCTTGCGGTCATCAATGCGGAAGATGACGTAACCATCCTGAAGTTTGATCGGGTCGGTCACGGTTCCCGCTGGCGCTTTGCCCACGACGTCGCGGACTTCGTTGACGAGCAGATCAATTTTGACCGGCGGCCCCATTTTGCCGCCATCCTTGCCGAGCGCTTCTTCAGAAAAGCGGCGGGCCAGCGCGGCGAAATCAGCGCCACCGCGAGCCTGCGCCACAACTTCACTGGCGCGGGCCTGCGCCTGTGCCGGATCCTTGCCCAGCTTGATCAGAATGCGGCTGAGCGTAATTTCAGCCGGGATGGCGAACACCTCTTTGTGCTTGTCGTAATATTCGCGCTTTTCGGCTTCGGTCAGGCCGCGATAAATCTGGCCGTAAACCTCGCGGCGCAGCACTTCATCGGTCAGCAGCTTGTTGCGGAAGTTGCGGCGCACTTCGTTGATGTCCACGCCGACCTCACGCATCTTCTGTTCGAGTTCTTCAATCGAACTCAGATTGTTTTCCTTCATGATGCGCAGCAACTGCTGATTGATCTGCGCTTCAACGTCAATCGAAAGATCTTTGGCGCGCTGAATGAGCAGTTGCTGGTCAATCAGGCTGTCGAGAATCGAAGCCTTTGTCTCACCGAATTTCTTTTCCAGTTCTTCCGGTTTGAGTCCGGCCTGCTTCAGTTCTTCCAGCACGTCGCGCTGTGAACGGTCATAATCAGATTTCATAATCATCGCCGCATTGACGCGGGCAATGACTTCGTCCACCAGTTTCGCTTCGCCTTCCTGGGCAAAAACTGATGCGGCACAGCCGAGAATAAAAGCGGATACCAGCAAGGCTCTGAATATCTTCATCATACTTCTCCTGTTTGAAGTCGGTGACGGATTGTAAAGCTGTTGTTTGCGTGCTGACTGAACGAACCGGCACACCGAAACTTGCAGCCCGATCACTAACTTCCATTTTTCGCCTGTTTCAGATTACCGCTGTAATTGAAACCGAGGCGGTCATAAAAAACCCTGATCTGCGCGCTGGTCATGACGCGGTCGGTGTAAGCGTCAATCAGATCCTGATTCCGGCGCGAGAGCAATTCTTCTTCGATCTGTTTTTTCAGCTTGTCGAACGGCAGCGGTTCAGCGCGTTTTTCGAGCCGGAAAATGTGATAACCGTAACTCGACTGTACGACGCGGCTGGTGCCGCCGACCTTGAGCGGAGCGATCTCCTGTTCGAGCACGGGCGGGAGCTGGCCGACTTCGTAATACATCAGCCCGCCGTTGGAAGCATTCGGCGCTTTTGAATGTTCGCGGGCGAGGGTGGCAAAATCAGCCGGACGAGCAAGCGCCTTCTGGTGCATCTGCTCAGCCTCTTCCTTTGTAGCCACGCGGATTTCACGAACATAAAAACCGTTCTTCTGATATTTCGCCCTGTTCTGCTCGTAATATTTCTCGACCTCTTCAGGCTGGACTTTCACATCCTTCAGCACTTCCTGCTGGTAATACTTGATCGTCAGCAGTTCGCTGGCAATTTCATCGGCGCGCTCATTGCTGGTCAGCAGCGTCTTTTCCGGCCCTGGAGTTTCGCTCGCGGTCGCGCCAAGCTGCTGGCGCTGTTCCTGCACCGCTTGTGTGATTTCGTCCTGCGAAGCGGTGATGCCGCGCTTCTGCGCTTCGTGAACGATCACCTGGCGTCTGACGAACTCATCAAACAGGCGGCTGCGCGATTCGTCGCTCGCGCCGGGCAGGCTTTGCGTCGTGTCAGCATAAAAATCTGACAGATGCGCCTTGATGAATCTTTCAAAGGCCGAGCTGTGTTCCGGTTTGCCGTTGATTTCGACAATCACCGGCGTGTTGTCCTTTGCATCCTGACTCGCGGCGTTCTTGTCCGACCGGCAGCCGGAGAACGCAGCCAGACCACACAACACAACAACTACGGGCAGCCACTTTCGCACGTAAAACAACTTCATCGTGATAATGACAAGGGGGCAGAATGACCTTGAAAACGACCTTGACGATACCTGAGCTTTTCCGATCACCTGATAACGAGCGCGGGTGAGCGCCTGAGCAAAGGCAGATTTTACGCTGCCGGGTCTGAGCGCCGCAAGGAGCGCTGAACTTAGCCTCAACCCTGCAACTGCGCGAGCAGCCTTTCGAGCGTCTCGAAAATCACACTGCCTGCGCCCGCTTCGCTGATTTTAACTTTCAGGACGCCACTGGCCGTAAAGCTGGCCGCCGGATTTTCGGCCAGCAGTTTCAGCAGCCGGTCAGGTTCGACCCTGGCCTTTTCGCTCAGCCGAATCGCCACACTCTCGCCCACACGGTCAATCGTCACGATGCCCAGGCGTTCAGCATTGCGCCGCACGCGGGCGTAGGCAAAGAGGTTTTCGACCGATTCAGGCAGCCGCCCGTAACGGTCGGCCACTTCCTCGCGGATGCGCTCAAGCTCTTCGTCCGAGCGCGCCGAAGCGATGCGTTTGTAAGTGCGCAGCCGCTGGCTCATATCAAAAATGTATTCATCAGGAATGCGCGTATCCACGCCCAGGTTGAGCTGTGTGCTGGTTTCATCGGCAATCTCTTCGCCGCGCAGTTCAGCGACCGTGCGTTCGAGCATCTGCGTGTAAAGATCAAAACCAATCGCGTCAATGTGGCCGGACTGCTGCCCGCCAAGCAGGTTGCCCGCGCCGCGCAGTTCAAGATCGAGCGCCGCAATGCGAAAACCCGCGCCGAGGTCAGAAAATTCACGAATTGCAGCCAGGCGGCGGCGCGCAATCGGTGACAGTTCCTGATCTGACGGAATCAGCAGATAAGCGTAAGCGCGGCGGTTCGAGCGTCCGACGCGACCGCGCAACTGATAAAGCTGCGACAGGCCGTAAGTATCGGCGCGGTTGATGATGATCGTGTTGGCGCGCGGAATGTCTATGCCGTTTTCAATAATCGTCGTGGCGACCAGCACATCGTACTTGCAGGCCACGAAATCGAGCACGGCGTTTTCCATCTCCTTTTCGCCCATCTGCCCGTGCGCGACGATGAAGCGCGCTTCAGGCACGATGCGCTTGAGCAGCGCCGCGACTTCGTCAATTGATTCGACGCGATTGTGAACGAAAAAGACCTGGCCCTGCCGCTGCAATTCCTGCTCAATTGCTGCGCGCACGACGTTTTCATTGAACGTCACCACGTTTGTCTGAATCGCCAGGCGATCACGCGGCGGCGTTTCAATCACCGACATATCGCGCAATCCCATCAGCGACATATTCAGCGTGCGCGGAATCGGCGTCGCCGTCATCGTCAGCACGTCCACGCGCTTTTTAAGCTGCTTGAGTCTTTCCTTGTGCGCGACGCCGAAACGCTGCTCCTCGTCAACGATGACCAGACCCAGATCCCTGAAAGTGAGATCGCGCGACAGAATGCGATGCGTGCCGATGATGATGTCAACCTGACCGGCGGCGACTGCGGCGACGACTTCCTTCTGTTCCTTCGGCGTGCGAAAGCGCGAAAGCAGTTCGATGGTGGCCGGGAAAGCGGCAAAGCGCGAGCGGAAAGTCTGGTAATGCTGATAAGCCAGCACCGTTGTCGGAGCCAGCACCGCAATCTGCTTGCCGTCCATCACTGCCTTGAATGCGGCGCGCATGGCGACTTCGGTTTTGCCGTAACCAACGTCGCCGCACAGCAGACGATCCATCGGTGAAGGCTGCTCCATATCCTTCTTGACATCCTCAATCGCCCCGGCCTGATCGGGCGTCAGTTCGTAAGGAAAGGAGTCTTCAAATTCCTGCTGCCAGGGCGAATCGGCGTGAAAGGCCCGCCGCGTGACCAGCTTGCGCTCGGCGTAAAGTTTCAGCAGTTCCTCAGCCATATCGCGCATCGCGCGTTTGGCTTTGGCTTTGGTTTTGGCCCACGCAATGCCGCCGAGTTTGTCGAGCGAAGGCGTCTGCGCTTCGGCGCTCGAAAACTTCTGCACCAGATCGAGCCGTTCGACCGGAACATAAAGCTTCGTGCCTTCGGCATAAGTCAGCAGCATGAACTCGCGCTTTGCGCTCTTTGCCTCGACGTTGCCGATGCCGGTCATCCGCGCATAGACGCTGCCCGGCGTTTGCGCGTTCTCGGTTTCGATCTGCACCAGGCCCTGAAACTGCCCAATGCCGTGATCAATGTGGACGACGTAATCACCGATCTTCAGATCGCGGAAGTCTGAAATGAACGCGCCCAGGTTCGAGCGTTTCTGCTGGCGCGGGCGTTCGACGTGCAGCGCTTCATCGAAAACATCGCCTTCGATGTAAAAGGTGAGTTGCGACGCGGGCAGCGAAAATCCGGCTGACAGATCGCCGGTCAGCATCAGCGGCGTGCGCAACGCTGACAACGAGCCGGGGCTTTCAGTGTTATCCGGCGTGAAGCTGGTGATTTCGTATTCCCTGAGAATTTCGCGGAAGCGGTCAACGACGCCGCTGCTCGGCAGCACAAAGATCGTCTGCTGCCCGGCGGCGGTTTGCGCTTTGAGGTCAGCGGCAAGTTCAGACACGCGCCCGTGCCAGCGGCGCACCGAGCGCGAGCCGATTTCGATTTCACTGACGCCCGGTTCAGGCGGAAACAGAAACAGCGGCGCTGACTGATCGGTGCGCGTGAAAGCCGCAGGCAGCGCAGCGTCAGCCGAACTGGCCGCGCTGACAGCGGCGCTGCTGCGAATCTCTTCGGTGCTCAGTTCATCTTCAAATGCCAGCGCGGCGCTGCCGAGCAGGCGCAATTCAACGCGCTGCGCCGCATCAATTCTGCTTCTGAGTTCATCAGGCGCGAGAAAAAGTTTTTCAGGTTCCAGCGCGATTTCATCGGCGGCTTCGGCGCGGTCATAACCGAGCTGCGTTTCTTCGAGTACCGACCTGACCTGCTTTTCAATCTCGGAAGGTTCATCAATCACCAGCACCGCATCGCGCAGATAATCAAAGACTGTCGCCGCCAGCGGACGAGCCAGCGGCATCAGGTATTCCCAGCCCTGAAACGGTTCGCCCTCGTCGGCAAAAGCCGTGCGGTCACGCAGCGCCCGCGCATAACGTTCATCGCTCCAGCGTTCGCGCGCGAGTTGCGCCCACCGACGAAAATCGCCCGCTCCGGCGCGTTCGTCGCGCATCGGAGCCATCACGCTTTCCGGCACTTCACGAATCGAACGCTGCGTTTCAGGATCAAAATCGCGGATTGAATCAATCGTGTCACCGAAAAATTCAACGCGCACCGGACGCGCCGTGCCGTCAAACGTCGCGCTCGGAGAATAAAAATCGAGAATGCCTCCACGCGATGAAAACTCACCGATGCTGCCGACCGGATCAGAACGCACGTAGCCAATCGCAACCAGATGCTCAAGCAGATAATCAAGCGGCAGTTCTTCGCCCACGCGCAGCACCACGCCCGCCTGCCTGATTTCGTCCGGCGCAACGTAACGCCGCATCATCGAGCGGGCCGAAAGCAGAATGATGCGGTTGTGCGCCGCTGTTTCCGCTGAAGCCAGCCGCCACAGCGCAAGCGCGCGGCGTTCGAGAATTTCAGCGTGCGGTGAAGTGCCGCTGTATGGATCGCTATCTGAAGCAGGCAGCGTGAAGACTTCGGCTTCGCAGTTCTCAGTGCCGGGACGATTGTTGAGCGCGCAGTAAAAAAAACGCAGGTCGCATTCAAGCGCTTCAAGATCGCGCCCGCGCAAACCAACGACAGCCAGACGGCGGCCCGTCGCCTTTTGCAGCGCGGCAATGGCGAGCGCCTTTGCGCCGCTGTTCAGCCCCGCCACGCGCACCAGCCGACGGCCGGAACGCACTTCGGCCACCAGTCGATCCAAGTTTATCGTTAACTTCATGTTCCTAGAAAAAAGGTCTGGCATCACCGTAAATGCACTTGCATAAACACTGTAATCCACCTTATTCCTACGATTTACGCCTTCTCCTGCTTAAACGATTTTGTTTACGTACTGTTGGACTCTTCGCTCTATTAGAACAGATAAAATCGACAGTGACGCCACTGCGGATAAGTGCTTCTTCGAAGGCTTTCCACTTACCATCCACTGCTTGAAGAATTGGTGGACGCAGGGGATGTGCTAATGCAACCGCAACAAATTTTCTGTCGGAGGGATCAAAGTCATCTAAATCTGCGACAGAAGGAAATTCGCTGAATTCTGTTCCACTGGTACCAGTTTCAGTGATTTTCACCTGCTCACATCGCAAAGGATTGGCCCAGTTCGTGAGAACCCATTTGAAGAAGGCATCCCCTAATCCGGGTTGTCCTTGTGAGCGAAGATTATTCTTATATTCACGAATGATTCTCCATCCATCATCAATGATCAGCTTTTTCTTTCCTTCTACAATCTCTTTTAATCGCTGAATACAAATAAGAACGCAATCGTCTGAAGCCTGTTCAGATTTCCCATTGGCGACAACCGCCACATTTGTATCTACCACTACCATTGAATGGTTGCTCCTTGACGTTTCATCACCGCCTCAGATGCAGCTATCATCTCGCCCATCTCATCACCGAAAAAGCCTTTGGGCCAATTAGTAATGTTCCCGTATAGATCAATATTGAGTTCTTCTGCCTCTGAAGCCGAATCCTCCATCCGACAGAAATAAAGTGCCATATGATCAATAGTAATTACTTCTTCAGCAATACGCCGCTGCAAGCGGCGAAGTAAATGTTCACTATGACTCTCAACTATAATCTGAACATCTCGATTTTTTACCGCGTCAATCAAAATATCCGCAAGGGCGGACTGAACAAAAGGGTGCAGATGAATTTCCGGTTGCTCCAATAAGAGTATCGATCCTTTCGGAGCATAGTAGCACAACACCAATACCGGGAGGATTTGGGAAACCCCGAAGCCGACATCGGTAATCAAAACTTCTGGGCTGGTTTCAGTTTTTTTGACCCTCACCTCATAATCCTTTCGATTTTCCGCTATTGGCTGAAGAGAGAAGGAGTGAATCAGCCCTATTTCTTTAAGCCACAAAGCTATTCGCTCTTCGACGGTAAGCTTTTTGGTTTTATACCCACGAGAAATAGTTTTCCCATGCGTTCGTGAAGCTAACAAAGCTGGTACCGCAAGCTCACCTTTTCTGCCAACATCCACAGGGCTTTCTCCAGCCCATATATAACTACGCCTAGGTGATTCGCGCAGAGGCCCGAGATATGCAATTGTGGAGAATAGCTCCTCAAAAGCCAGTTCGAATAATTTCAGAAAGCCTGTGTTTTGGAAGTAACCTATCGCCTCATCAGGGAATCCATAGCACTTTACCGGAGCTGGTAAAGACCATACTCTTCCCTTGGTACGCCTAGCATTGTAGCCCTTGCTAATCAAGTCGTATTGATCTCTATCTGTCCTGCGGTCTCCATTTTTCTGCACCATTCCAAACTCATTATTATCTCCGAATAAGTAACGAAATGATTCAACAACGGCACGATCAGGACCTGATTCTTGACGGATCTTTGTAAAAAATGAGAGGTTCCGAATATCAAAAAGTGAAGTCTTCTTCTTTTCCGGATCATTGATAATAAGTGATTCAGGCAACTCCCAAGAAAGAGACAGCTCCAAAGAGGTGCCGGGCTTGTGCCCGTGTATCAAATCAAAAAAGGTTCCCAAGTCAACTAACGAACGATCATCACCTGTATGTAAAACACGTTTACGATCAGGAGATTCAACTGTTTGTTTAAGCATCAGCAAAATCTGCATAAGGCTAGTTTTCCCTGAACTGTTGGAACCAAATAGCCCTGTCAATGGAGCCAGTCGTAAATCTCCGGTGTCTTTCCATGACTTAAAATTCTTAGCACGCAACCGAGTAATCATTGTTGTCCCTCAATCATTTATTGAGCCAATATTCAGATGACACTCTTCTCTAGTTGTTCGCTCAATTATTCTTCGGATGATTTCTGAAGTCGAACAGCCCGCGACAAATGGCAGGTTCAGCACGCGCCCGCCTGCGGCTTCGACCTCTTCGCGTCCGATGATCTGATCAACGCCCCAGTCGCCGCCCTTGACCAGCACATCGGGCAGCAGGGCCGCGATGATGTCACGCGGGCTGACGTCATCAAAAATCGTCACGTAATCAACGCAGCCAAGCGCGGCCATCACCGCCGCACGTTCGTGTTCATCGAGAATCGGGCGCGCCGGCCCTTTCAGTTCACGCACGGCGCGGTCGCTGTTGAGCGCGACAATCAATGCGTCACCGAGCGACCGCGCCTGCTGCAAATAACTGACGTGACCCGGATGCATCAGGTCAAAACAGCCGTTGGTGAACACGACCGTCTGCCCGGCGCGGCGCAGTCGCTGGCGTTCCTGCTGCAATTCATCAAGCGAAAGAATGGCGGCCATAGATGGCCATCTTAGAGGACTGGGATTGAGCGAGACAAGTGATGAGTTTTTTTCAGGCAGGTGCGCGGCGACGGTTCAGGTTCAGTCGCCGCGCAGTGACTGGTGATCGTTATATATTTCGATAAAAACAGAGCGTCAGAAAAACGCTGAACAGAGCGAGATTGAAAAAGACCAGAAACCGGGTCAGTGATTTCATGTCCTGCTGCTGCTGTTCATTGCTGATTCCGGCCATAACACACCTCCAGAAATTTGAACCCGGGACAGCCCCCTTTTGAGCAACGGGCGTGCCTGTGGCAGGCGCTGAGAGATGAGATTGAAAAGCCATTGCAGTGTGACGGGTTAGGCTGAAGCTTCAGCCGGAGAGTATGACGGGAACCGGCTGTTAACGGGATGCTGCGCCGGAAATGGTTGAGCTGGCCGCACGATCTGGGGTGTGCAGAAGGGCTTAATCTTTGGGTGCGCGGTAGCCCGGACGAGCCTTTGCCATCCAGCCCTGGCGTTTGACCTCGACGCGCAGTTTGCGCCAGGTGCCGTCGCGTTTGTCATTGATCGGGTAGTAGGCGATGGAATACTGCGTGCGCAATTCAGCAGCGATCTGAGCGTAAGCAGGGTCAAGCTGATCAAGTGTTTTGACCGGCAGCACACGCCCGCCGCTTTTGTCAGCCATTATCCGCAATTCGCTGCGGGCGGTTTCGTACAGGAAATGATTGATCAGTTTCTTCTGATCCTTCGGAATCAGGCAGGAGTTTTCAAGCCTGATGGTGCCGGTGCGCGCAGCGTCGTAATATTTTTTCAACTGCTTGCGCGAAAATTTGAAATGCAGATCGTCGCTGCAATCGCGCAGCATTCCGGCTTCGGCAAAGGCTTCAGTGTCCCATTCCAGAAAATAGAGCGCCGCCCCGGCTCGTTCCACTTCCGGCAACAGTTCTTCATAAGTCGAATAACCGAACGAATCAACGCCATCGCTGAGCATGATGATGGCTTTGCGTCCTTCGATCTTTTTGAGAACTTCCTGAAGCGACAGCAGCACGGCGTCATAAACGGCGCTGCCCGCTCCCTGCGGCAGACGGCTGAGCGCGGCTTCAAGGCGGCTGCGGTCTGAGGTCAGATCCTGCAACAACTCGACCTCTTCGTGAAAGGCCACCACCGCCACGCGATCATCGGGGCGCAACTGATTCAGAAAGCGCCGCGCCGCGTGACGAATCAGGTCAAGGTCTTCGCGCGTGCTGCCCGACGTGTCAATCAGCAGCACCAGGTTGAAGGGAACCTCAGCGGTCGAAAAGCTGCTGATCTTCTGCGGCACACCGTCTTCATAAATCGCAAAGTCAGCGGCTTTGAGCGCCGGAGCGTTTTTAAGTCCGGCCCGGTCAGTCACGGTCACATCAACCGAAACCAGTTCAGTGCTGATGCGAACCTTTTCTTCCTGCTCCTGCACCTTCTCCTGTTTTTCCTGCGCCTGAACAGCCGGAAGCAGCAGGCAGAGTGCTGCCAGCGCGATGCAGATCAGCCGGGCGGAAAACGGAAAAACAGGCATGGATTGTCGTCCTGCGATGTAATTTGAAGCCGGAAGCAATGAATGCGGTGAATTGCGCGACGGTTCAGGGGCAGTGGCCAGTATACCTGATGGCGATTTGCGCTCAAAGCTTGACAGGCCTGCACTCGGTCTGTACCATTGCGCCTGCTCTGGAAGGGTTCAGGCACGTATGTCAATGGTAGACGGCCACCCTTACAAGGTGGAGGTTGGGGGTTCGAATCCCTCCGTGCCTACCACTGATCAGAAGATTTCAAATTTGAAATTTGAGATTGACTGGCAGAGCAGTTGACAAGTTCGCAGGCAATGCGGAGTCGTAGTTCAGTTGGTTAGAACGCCGGCCTGTCACGTCGGAGGTCGCGGGTTCGAGTCCCGTCGGCTCCGCCATTTACTCAAAGCGAACCTGTCAGAATTCATTTGCGGTTCTTATCTTCCCTATACATTCTCAAGCCGCTCGCTCTGTGGTGAGCGGCTTTTCTATCTTGTGAAAGGGGCAGTCCGGCCTGCCCTGACCTGCAATGCTCCGCATCGAAGACGCGCTTGGAATCATGCTGGATCACGCGCCCCTGCTCGTGGCTGAAGAGGTCGTGCTGGCCGCTGCAACCGGGCGTGTGCTGCGTCGCGCGGCAGTCGCTGACACTGACCAGCCGCCTTTCAATCGCGCGCGGATGGATGGTTATGCCGTGCAGGCCGCTGACACGACCGCAGCAACGCCGGAAAATCCGGCGCGGCTGCGTCAGGTCGGTGAAGTGGCGGCGGGACAGCTTTTTAATCGCGCTGTTCTCTCAGGTGAAGCCGTGCGAATTATGACCGGCGCGCCTGTTCCTGAAGGCGCCGATGCAGTGCAGAAAATTGAAGTCATTCGCGTCAGCGGCGAAACAGTTGAAATCGGGGAACCGGTTACTTCGGGACAATACATCACACCGCGCGGCATCGAAGCGAAAGCGGGCGAAGTGATGGTGGCGGCAGGCACGCGCATCAGTCCCGCAGTGGCCGCCGTGCTGGCGAGTTTTGGTTATGCACAGGTGACGGTTTCAGCGCGCCCGCGCCTGACGCTGCTCTCAACCGGCAGCGAACTCATCGAGGTGGCCGCAATACCGGGGCCGTCGCAGATTCGCAACTCGAATACTTATTCGCTGACCGGATATGCCACTGCCGCAGGCGCAGAAGTCGTGAGCGTCGGAATCGTGCCGGATGATTTTGACGCCACGAAACAGGCGATTGCCGAAGCTGCCAGCAAATCAGATGTCGTGATGTTGTCAGGCGGCGTTTCGATGGGCGATTACGATCTGGTCAAGCCCGCGCTCAGCGAGCTTGGCGCTGAGGTTCACGTTGAAAAAGTTGCAATGCACCCCGGCAAGCCGACAGTCTTTGCGAAGCTTGGCGACAAGGTAATTTTCGGTCTGCCCGGCAATCCGGTTTCGGTCGCGGTGGCCTTTCACATCTTCGCGCTGCCGGTGCTGCTGAAGATGCAGGGCGCGGCTGAAATCAGCCTGCCGCGTGTGCAGGCTTATGTCACGCGCACGACCAGAGGCGCGCCGCCGCGCCGCAGTCACCAGCCGGCGCGCATCGTCATCAACAATGGCCGCGCTGAAGCCGAGCCTTTGAAGTGGAGCGGGTCATCTGACCTGGTCGCCTTTATGCAGGCTGATGCGCTGATCGTCGTGCCTGAAGACCGCAAAAGCATTGAAGCGGGTGAACTGGCCGAAGTGATTCTGTTGCGATGAACAAAAAGGGAGCATCACAACTTTCGCACCTCGACGCCGAAGGCCGCATTACGATGGTTGATGTCGGCGCGAAAGCGTCAACGGCGCGGGTCGCTGAAGCGAGCGGATTTGTAACGATGTCAGCGGCCACGATCAAAGCAATTCGTGAACGCCGCACGCCGAAAGGCGATCCGCTCGAAACGGCGCGACTGGCCGGAATTATGGCGGCCAAACGCACGGCTGAACTGATTCCGCTGTGTCATTCGCTGGCGCTCTCGCACGCTGATGTGCAGATCAGGCTGGGCCGCAGTGGCGCACGGATTACGGCGACTGCTTCGACTGTCGCGCAGACCGGCGTTGAAATGGAAGCGCTCACCGCCGTTTCAGTAGCGGCGCTGACGCTTTATGACATGTGCAAAGCCATTGATCGTGAAATGACGATCAGCGATATTCGCCTGGAACGCAAAAGCGGCGGCAGATCAGGAGACTGGAAAAGAAACGGAGACAAAAAATAATGCGTGACGTTTCACCCGTCATCACGTCGCGTTACGCATCATCAAACGCTGCTGTGGAAGAAGAAGCCTCACTTAGAAAACTGGAGGAAGCGCTGGCTGAACATTACGGCTGGGCAATCAATCCTTCGGCGCGCACCAAGATCACGACGGCGATTGCGCGCAAAGCTGCGCGGTTGCGTGTGCCAACGGATGAATACTGCCGCCTGGCCGCTTCGAGCGAAAGCGAACTGCTGTCGCTCGTTGAAGAGGCCGCGCCCGGCGAGACATATTTCTTCCGCGAACCGCAGCAGTTCGATTTTCTGCGCGAACGCATCCTGCCCGAACTCATTGCTGCTCATCAGCCCGCCAGTCAGCCTGCGCGCAGTTATCTGAAAGACGACCGCCTGCGCATCTGGAGCGCCGCCTGCTCAACCGGCGAAGAAGCCTTTTCGCTGGCCATCGCTTTCGATCAGGTCAATCCGCCACGCGGGCCTGTGCAGGTAGATGTCTTTGCTACTGACGTTCGCAACCGCGCGCTGCTTGAAGCCAGTCGCGCCCGCTATCAGATTCCGTCATTGCGTGTCGTCAGCGGCAAAGTGCGCGAACGTTATTTCGAGCATTCAGCGCGCACGGCTGACGCGCCGCTCGATGAACGCTATACGGTCATCCCGGCCATTCGCCGTCTGGTCGCCTTCCGGCGCGTCAATCTGCTGGATGCGATCTTCTGGAAGGGAGTCAGCAGCCGCTTTGATCTGATCGTCTGCTCGAACCTGCTGCTTTACCTGCACGGAATGGCGGCGCGGCAGATGGTCGAACGCCTGAGCCGCACCGTGCGCGAAGGCGGTTATCTGATGGTTGCGCACGCTGAAAGTTCCCTCGTCGAACACCCGCGCCTCAAGCCTGTGCCCGGCTGCCCTTCATTCTTTCAGCGCACGTCATAGCTGATGCCTGATGCCTGAATCCTGATTCCTTCTATGCTGAAAAAGCAGGATTCAGGTTTCAGGATTCAGGCATCAGCAAAAGACAAGGCTATCTTCTCGTTTCCAGCACGATTTCAAGTGAGCGTGCGGCGATGTCGCGGCTGCGTTCAGTCCAGCCCATCTCTTCGCGGTTCTGTTCGTAATCGCGCCGGACTCTTTCACGCAGCTTTTCGATGAAGCCTTCCGGGTCGGGCGATTTGGCAATCGCAAAATCAATCTGGCGGTAGGCGTTGTGAATCGTAATCAGCCAGTCGGAAGCAACGTATTCAGGGGTGTCGGGTTCAGCAGTGAATTTTGCAGTTGGCATTGGTTCTCCAGCTCTCCGTAATTTTCAAAAGTATGACAGACATCGGCAGGCAGCATTGCAGCCCGCCTGATTTCAACTGTTTGCTCGTTTGAGCAGAATTCTTCCCATCTGCGCGTAATCATCCACGGCACTTTTCAGTTCTGCCTTCGAAATGAATTCGTGCGTCGTGTGCGCGTCGTGAATCGAGCCGGGGCCAAAGAGCAGCGGTTCGCCCCAGTTCGTCAGGCACGGAATGTCAGTGCCGAAGCGCACCACGTTGGTCGGAATGTGCGCCAGTTCAGCCACCGTATTGATGTGAATCGGCACCAGCGAAAAGCCGCGCCTGACTTCAGCGCGCCCGGCCACGACTTCAACCACTGCCTGATAAATTTCATCAGGATGAGTCACGGTGCGAAACATGATTTCACTCGCAGCCAGATCAGGAACGACATTCGGTTTGCGCCCGCCGCTGATCGTCCCGATGTTGTAAGTCGTCGCGCCGAGTTTCGCGTCAGTCGGCAGATTCATCCGGCGAATGTCGTTGAGAACATCGAGCAGCTTTTCAATCGCTGATTCGCCGTATTCAGGATAAGCCGCGTGCGCTGTTTTGCCCGTCGCTTCAATCACAACGCGCAGCGCGCCCTTGCTGGCCGTCGCCTGATGGCTTTCAGTCGGCTCGCCATTGATCAGAAAGCGATTGCGATTCGGCAGTTCATTCGCCACGCGCGCGCCGTCGCTGCCGTCCTCTTCACCGACGACATACAGCATTCCGAAATCGCGCAGCCCTTCATCGCGCAACCGCTGCGCCGCAAACACCTGCGCCGCAATCACGCCCTTGGCATCGCACGCGCCGCGCCCGTAAACATTCTGTTCATCCTCACTCGGCGCAATGTAAGGCGGCACGGTGTCAATATGCGAAGAGAAGGTCACGAGCGGATCACCGACCTTCGCCAGCACATTCACGCGCTCATCGCTGACCTGTTGCGTGGTGACTTCAAATCCCGCGCTGCTCAGATAATCCCGCAGCCAGCGGCACGCCGCCCCCTCATTCCAGGTGGTGGATTCCACCGACATAAATTCGCGCAGAAAGCTGACGATTTCCATAACTTGAAGTCTGATTGAATGCGGAATGCAAAGTCGGAATTGAGGGAGCGATTATAGTGGGCAGGTCACAAAACGCCAACCCTGCTCAATCGGCAATTTGAGCAGCAACAGGAGAGATGACGGAACAAACGGAAATAACGAAACAGACGAAAAGGAACCAGACAGACTCAGCAGCTTTCCGTGTGTTCTGTTATTTCCGTTTGTTCCGTCATCTCTTCTGTTCTTTCCGGTGATGCCGGCAATCTTCGTTTTGATGCTTATCTGAGAAAATCTTCCAGCTTCACCGATGCCTCAGTCTTTTCATCGCGGTACTTGACGATGATCGGGGTGTAAACCGACAGGCCCTGATCTTTCATCGGGCCGACCGTGAGGGCGCGGGAACCGGCGACGACGACAGCTCCGGCGGGTATTTCGAGCGGGCGGTCTTCGGTGCGGCGGTAAACTTCGCCGCGCACGGCATCGTACACGGGAGTTCCGCCGGTCAGGATCACGCCTGATGCGAGGACTGCGCCTTCACGCACGATGGTGCCTTCATAAACGCCGCAGTTGCCGCCGACCAGAACTTCGTCTTCGATGATGACGGGCAGCGCGCCGACCGGTTCCAGCACTCCGCCGATCTGCGCGGCGGCGCTGATGTGGCAGCGTTTGCCGACCTGCGCGCAGCTTCCGACGAGCGCGTGCGAATCAATCATTGTGCCGTCATCAACGAAGGCTCCGACGTTGACGTAAGCCGGAGGCATAATCGTGACGCCGGTGCCGAGATGCGCTCCTTCGCGCACCGATGACCCGCCGGGCACGATGCGCACGCCGTCATTGATCGTCACACGCTTGAGCGGATAAGTGTCCTTGTCAAAGAAACGAAAATCATCGTTGATCGAGCAGTCCGTCAGCCCGCCCAGGCGAAAGCCGAGCAGGATGCCGCGCTTGACCCAGGCGTTGACGATCCAGCGACCATCATCATTGCGACTCGCCGCGCGCACTTCGCCGCGATTGAGCGCCTGCCTGAATTCACTGAAAACAGCGAGCGCGTTCTCCTTCGTCTGCCCGGTCAGGTCAGAAGCAGGAAGCGCAAAGAAAGATTCAATCTGTTGTTCGAGAGTAGTGGCCATTTTCCTCAGCGATAAAACGCAAAGAAGCAAAGAACGCAAAGTAAAAGGAAGCATTCCCGGCTTTGCGTTCTTTGCTTCTTTGCGTTGAAGTCAGTTTCAACTTGCGGTCTGCAAAGCGGAATCGGCAGTGACGCCTGTTTCTGCCATGACCTGTTGCAGTTTCTTCCGGTTCGCTTCGCTCATCGGCACGAGCGGGAGGCGATAAACCTCTTCGAGCAGCCCGTTCATTGCCATCGCGGCCTTGACCGGAATCGGATTGCTTTCGATAAAGAGCGCCTTGAAAAGCGGCGTCAGGCGGCGATAAAGCCTGCGCGCTTCGGCCAGGTTACCAGCTTCGCACAGGTGCGTCAGGTCGCTCATTTCCTTCGGAATCAGATTTGACGCCACTGAAATCACGCCCACGCCGCCGAGCGCGCACACCGGCAGCACCATACTGTCATCACCGGCGAAGATTCTGAAATGTTCAGGCACGAGCGAATAAATTTCGGCAATCTGCGAGAAATTGCCTGAGGCTTCCTTGATGCCAATGATGTTTTCAAGTTCAGCCAGACGCGCAACGGTGGCCGGATCCAGATTGACGCCGGTGCGGCCCTGCACGCTGTAAAGAATGATCGGAATTTCGCTCGCGGCGGCGATGGCGCGGTAATGCTGATACAAACCTTCCTGCGTCGGTTTGTTGTAGTAAGGCGTAACCGACAGAATCGCGTCAGCGCCGAACTCAGCGTAACGATGCACCTTCTCGATCACTTCGCGGGTGTTGTAACCGCCTGCTCCGGCCACGACGGGAACGCGGCCAGCGGCGGTTTTGACGGTGATTTCAATCACGCGCAACTGCTCTTCGTCGCTCAGTGTGACGCTTTCGCCGGTCGTGCCGCAGGCGACCAGAAAATCCACGCCGTTTTCAATCTGCATTTCGATCAGTCGGCGCAGCGCGTCCCGGTCAATTGATTCGTTGCGTGTGAAGGGCGTGACAATCGCCGTCCCGCATCCGTGAAGCTGATTAAGTCTGCTCATAAATTCTCCTCTGATTGCAGATTTGAGATTGCAGATTGCAGATTGAAAATACAAATTGATTTATCCGATGAATCTTTCTGCAATCTGCAATCTCAAATCTCAAATCCATTACCTTTCTTCAAAAAGCAACTGTGAAAACTCATAAACGCCCGTGCGTCCGACAATCTTTTCAGCCGCAACTACTGCGCCAAGTGCAAAGCCCTGGCGGCTGCGCGCCGTGTGCGTGAGCATCACCGTGTCGGCTTCGGAATCGAACCCGACTTCGTGCGTGCCGGGCGCATAACCGGCGCGAATGCTCAGCGAATGCGGCATCCGGTCGCCATAACTTTCGCGCATCAGGTTTTCAATCACGAGCGCAGTGCCCGAAGGCGCGTCTTTCTTGAACTTGTGATGATGTTCGACCAGAAACGGGTCGTATTCGGCAAAGCGCGAATACAACGCGGCGGCGTATTGCGCGACTTTGAAGAACAGATTCATCCCGACCGAAAAGTTGGCGCCGTAAACCAGCGCGGCCTCGTGCTGTGCGGCCAGCGATCTGATTTCATCAAGCTGCCCGTACCAGCCGGTCGTGCCAACTACCGTCGGCACGCGCAGCTCAATCAGGCGGCGAATGTTGTCAGGCGCGGATTCAGGAGTTGAAAACTCAATCGCCACGTCAGCGCCCGCCAGCGTTTCAGCCGTCAACCCTGCGCCGCGCACGTTGTTGTCAATATCGAAGCAGGCCGTGATCTGATGACCGCGCGCGACGGCGGCCTGTTCGATCATTCGCCCCATTTTGCCGTAACCAACAATTGCAATCTTCATCAGCTTTTTTATCTGAGATCCAGTTCATACTGGTCGGTTTCACGCAACCCGCCACGCGATGGAAGATCAATGATGGTCGGGCCAATATCTCTGAAGCCGACTTTCAGCAGCACCCGCGCTGAAGCCGTATTGTGCGGCCACGTGCCCGCGTACATCTTCACTGCGCCAAGCTGCCGCGCATAATCAATCATCACCTGCACCGCTTCGGTCACGTAACCCTGGCCCCAGAACGGGCGACCGATCCAGTAACCGAGTTCCATTCTGTCAGGCGGCCCGCCAACGCCGATGGTGCCGAGAAATTCGCCGTCCTCCGTGCGAATGATGGCAAAGATTCTGAAGCCGAGACTGAGGCGACCTTCAATCCATTTGCGCGCGTCCGGTTCGGTGCAGGGATCAGGCATCGTCGCCATCATCTGCACGCTTTCTGAATCGCCGCCGAGCAGCCGCGCAAAATGCACGGCATCGTCAGCGACAACTTTTCTCAGCGTCAGTCGGGCAGTGCGTAATTCGTCGGGCATCGGTTAACCTGCGACACGGGCGGTAGCTGTGACTTCAAAGATTTCTTCGTCCGGTTCGCTGAAAAATTCGCGGTGCAGCGCGGTGACGGCTTCTTCAACCTGGTCATTGGCGATAACGAAACTGACGTTGATGGCTGATGCACCGTGCGAAATCATTGAAACGTTGATGCGGTCAATGCTCGAAAAAATCCGCGCCGCCAGGCCCGGAGTCTCTCTCAGCCGCTCACCGACGAGACAGATCAGCGCCATGTCTTTCTGTACCGTCACGTCACCAAGTTCTTCCAGGTCGCGGACGATGGCTTCAAGGTGGCGCGTGTCGTCGAGCGTCATCGAAACGCTGACCTCTGAGGTGGCGACCATATCAACCGAAGTTTCGTGACGATTGAAGACCTCAAACAGCCTGGCCAGAAAACCGTGCGCCATCAGCATCCGGTCTGAAGCCACGTTGATGATCGTCAGCCCGCGCTTGAAGGCGATGGCCTTCATCAGGCTGCGCGAGGGCGGCGCGTGGCGCACAATGGCCGTGCCTTCGACTTCGGGACGGCGCGAATTGCAGACGTGAACCGGAATGTCCTTTACCACCGCCGGGCGCAGCGTGGCCGGGTGCAGCACCTTCGCGCCGAAGTAGGCAAGTTCGGCGGCTTCGGCAAACGAAATCACTTTGACCTTGACCGCCTCAGGCACGATGCGCGGATCGGTCGTCATAATGCCGTCCACGTCCGTCCAGATTTGAATATCTTCGGCATCGAGCGCCGCGCCGATGATTGAAGCTGAATAATCAGACCCGCCGCGCCCGATGGTCGTCGTGGCGCCTTCGGCAGTCGAACCGATGAAGCCCTGCGTGACCGGCAGGCCGCCATCAGCGAGAGCCGCTTCAAATCCGGCTTTGAGCAATGGATTGGCAATATCGAACTGCACTGCCGCCCGCGTGAAATCATGACTTGTGCGCATCAGCGGGCGCACATCAACCCACACTCCTTTGACGCCAGCGGCGCGAAACGCGGCGACGACGATCTGCGATGAAAGCAGTTCGCCATTTGACGAGATGGCGTCAGACGCTTCGGGCGTAATCCGGGCCGTGAATGAAATGTTCTGCAACGTCGCGCGCGCTTCGGCAAAACGCGCTTCAAGCGATGCGCGCAACGCGCCGAGTTCCTGCGGCAGCGCCAGTTCCTCAGCCGTTTTGAAATGATGCGCGGCAACGGTATCGAGCCGGGCGAATGCGTCCGCCAGCCTGTCTTCAGCGGCAAGGCGAGCGCATTCAAGCAGGCCATTGGTGGTTTTGCCCATCGCTGAAACAACGACGAGCGGCTGACGATCAATTTGTCTGTTGACAATTCCGACCAGGCGGCGAATGGCAGTGGCGTCTTCAACCGAAGTGCCGCCGAACTTCATCACAATCATAACCAGCAATCAAACCTTTCAAAGCAAAATCAAAAAGGGCCAGCGCGGAACGCACGCTGACCCTTCTGTGTCGGTGACACCGGTTGTTTGCAACCGGCGGCAGTCCGGGGAACTTTGAAGGTTCGACGTAGCGCTCCACCATCCAGCGGTGACAGTCTCAGGGATTCAGCCCTGACAACCAGCCGACGCAACCGTGAAGCCCTGCGCCAGCTTCGGCGGCCTGCCCCTTTCGCCTGTCGTCATCAAGTCTTCACACTCTCAAACAGGTTACTGCTGAAGGCCGCTCCTCTACTCGATCAATAAAAGAGCAATAAAAATGCCTGACTGATCAGGACGCGGCCATTGTGCCGAAGGGCGGCGGGTGTGTCAAGGCAGCCTGCCCGCAGCCGACCTTGACGCCACCAGCGAAACTCTGCAAAGCTGTCATTCGTAATTCAGCCCTGAACGCCCGGCAGACGACTGAACGATCCTGACTCGAAGGAACCGCGCATGAATGAAGACACCACCAGAAATCTTTCACCTGACGACAAGCTGGATTTGCTGCTGGCAGAAGTCTCTTCGGTAAAAACCGAACTGCGCAACCTCAGCGACCGTGTCGCGGCGCTGGAAGCAAAGTCGTATGACACTCGCCCAGTCTGGGAACGCGCGCTGGCCGAAATTCTGGAAGTCAGAACCGACGTTCAGGAAATAAAAAAAGAGATGCGTCAGAGCCGACGCCAGATGGAAGTTCTCAGCTCGAATTACGTGAAGGTGATTGCCAACCTGGGCGACCTGGAAGACAGCGTGAGCGCGCTCGAAAACAAGCTGGAAAGACCGCCCGCCTGAGCTGTCAGCTTCAGACCTTCCATTCAACTCCGCTTTCCTGCGTGGCCTTCACAATCAACTCTTCTCCCCCGACCATTGCGGGCGAAATCGCGCCGAAGGTTTCAGTGCCCTGCTCTGACAAATGCCTGGCGAGCGCCGCAATCACGGTCGCGGTCAGGCCATACGGGTCTTTGCCCTGCACAGTCACGGTGCGCTGTTCGCTGCCGCGCCGCGCTTCGCAGACAATGGTGAAGCGGCTGCGGGCGCGATCTTCGGGTGAGGGGCCGAAGCTGCCGCTGTCAATCTGTCGCGTCACCAGGCCGCCGAACGGCGAATGCATCAGCATCATTGCCAGTCCCGCGCCCAGCGGCAAAAACATTGCCGCCAGATCAGGCATCGCCATCAATGTCGTCACCGCGCGCGTTTCGACGTGAGCCGGAACCTGAATCGCTTCGCCGCCGCCGAACGGAATGGCCGACATTCGCTGACCGTCAGGCAGTTGAATTGTGCGCCGCCCGATGCCAGGGCTGACCTGCTTCAGCTTTCCGTCCTGAAAGAGAAACGACGGGCTGCTGATGGCCTGCAGGATTGATTTCTTTGTGCCGCGACTTGTGCCGAATCCATCCAGCGCATAAGTCACGCTGATTTCATCGCACGGCTGAAAGTCCCTTGCGGCAACTGCGGCGGCGGCATCACCGAGCGCGTATTCAAACGCAGCAGCGGGCACGAGCGCCGCGCCGTGTTCACTGGCGATGGTCGAATAACGATCAAAGACGAGTCTGATGAAATGCTGTTCGCCGGTTGTGTCGAGGTAATGCACTCCGCGCCGCGCCGCTTCAGCCACGACTGGCTCACCCAGTTCAGTGAAAGGCCCGGCGCAGGTGATCAGGATTTTTGTTTCATCAAAGACTTTGCCGAGCGTTTCCGGGCGCGAAACATCGGCCACGACAATCGGCGGATTGCCGACCTGCGCCGCAAGTTCGCGCAGCTTCGTTTCATTGCGCGCCGCCAGGCGCATCGGCAGTTTCAGGCGGTGCAGTTCGTGAGCGATGAGTTGTCCGGTGAAACCTGTCGCAGCAAGGAGGGTGATCATAATCATCATCAGCCACGAATGAATGCGAATCTGCACGAAGGCATAAATCGGCAGATTCTTTTATTCGTGCAGATTCATGTTCATTCGTGGCTGTCTCAGAAACCGAGTGAACGGCACATTCCGCAATGATCGCAGGATTTGTTCTTTTCGATGGAGCAGAGCTTCGTTTCAATCAAATCAAGGATTTCACTCGCGCGGCCCTGCAGCGCGCCTTCGGTGACATTGAACTGAAACTGGCTCGGATGCTGCGCGGCATAGGTCTGCCCCGTCCAGGGCGCGGTGTAATGCGCCGGAGCCGGTTTTGTCTGATCTGCCGCGGCGAGTCCGGCGACGGCTTCACGCACGGCGTCGTTTTCGGTCATCATCTCCTGCAGGGCGCGCGCGACGATTTCTCTGATCTGTTTCCGGCTGACTGGTGGCATCAATGCTTTTCTCCGTTGTCCTCTTCAATGAAATCAACGACGCCGACGATGGCAGTGTCAATTGCCGCGCCCGGCTCTCCGGTCGAAGCGGTTGAGGCGCTCCAGCCTTCCTGCACGACAATCACGACATCGCCTTCGCCCGCGTCAACCGAATCGAGCGCGAGCAGCGTGCTGCCACGCGACGTGCCGTCAGGATTGATCGGCTGCACCAGCATAATGCGGGCGGTGCCGTAACGCTGATTTTTCTGGGTGGCAACGACGTTGCCGATGACGCGGGCAAGCAGCATCAGTTCTCACTTTCTCCTGAATTCGCTTTTGACGCTCACATGCGCGTCAGAATCCACGATGCCGATGATGGTGCAGTCGGTCGGGACTTCGCTGCCCTGAAACGGAAAGCTCGCTTCCTTGCCGCGACACCAGAAAACCAGCTCACCCGCTCCCGCGCCGACCGAATCAACCGCCACAAGCGGTTTGCCCGTCGCGCGCAGATCGCTGTCGAGCGCCTGAATGACAAGCAGCTTGCGCCCTTCGAGCGCGGAGTTCTTGACGGTTGAAACGACATTGCCGATGACGCGGGCCAGTTGCATAAAAATCCTGTCAGGGTTGATTCATCTTTGCCTCTTGTGGCCTGATTGACGGCTCAAATTATAGAGGCAAACAGAAAGGATAGTGAAATGAACGCCGGATTGAAGGCCATCATTTTTGATTTTAACGGAGTGATCGTGGACGACGAACCGCTGCACCTGGAGCTGTTTCGTCGCGTGCTGGAAGAAGAAGGGCTGTCGCTTTCAGACGAGGATTATCACGAAAAATATCTTGGTTATGATGATCGCGGAGCCTTTACCGCCGCGCTGGCTGATCAGGGACGCGAGGCACGCGCCGCAGATCAGACTTACATTGAATCGCTGATTGAACGCAAAGCCCGCTACTACCTTGACGCAATCAATGAACGAATGCTGCTCTTTCCCGGCGTGGTCGAACTGGCGCGACGGATGGCTGAAAAATTTCCGCTGGCGATTGCGTCAGGCGCGCTGCGACACGAAATCGAACTGGTGCTCAAACGCGGCGAACTGCGCGACTGCTTTCGCGTCATCGTCGCATCAGAAGATGTCAGCGCGTGCAAACCCGATCCTGAAGGCTACGTCAAAGCCCTCGCACTCCTGAATGAAACAATGCAGCGCAGCATTGAGCCTGCCCAGTGTCTGGTCATTGAAGATTCAGTCGCAGGCATCGAAGCCGCACGCCGCGCCGGAATGCGCTGCCTGGCCGTGACGAACAGTTACACCGCCGCAGAACTCACGGCGGCTGATGCGGTCGTGACCAGCCTCGCTGAAATTGATCCGGTGCAGATTTTCGCCGCGCTGACCGATGCCTGAATCCTGAAGAGAATCAAAGCACGCAACCGGCGAAAATGAATCAGGCTGCTCCGTGAGACGGTGTTCGGAGTTCCAGCTTTAGCTGGCCGCTTCGCTTCAAGCGCAGCCAGCTAAAGCTGGAACTCCGAACACCGTCTCACGATGGAATAACTACAGTTTCCCTGTTTCAATCTGTGCCGCAGGTTTGTTTTGCAGGCCACAAAAAACGGGCAGACCGGAATGAAATTTCCGATCTGCCCGATTGCTGTGATTGAGTTGTGACCGGCCTTCAGCGGATGTTGAGTTTCAGCGTATTCGCCGTCTTTCCATCCACCGTCAGCACCACATCAACGTCACCGCGTCCGGCCAGCGAGCGCGGAATGAGGATGTTGACCTGATCAAGACCGATGAAGCTGCCCTGCGCTCCGGCGTAACTGATGGCAGTATCAACGCCGCCAATCTTCACGCCCACGTTCTTCAGATCGCTGCGATACCGCAGCCCTGTGCCGAACAGAATCACGAAGACCTCTTCATTGCCGGAGCCGAGATCAACCGGCACCGGAACGAACTGCTTCAGCCATTCATCGTAACGCGCCACCGGTTCGATGACCTGCGAACCGTCAGCTTTGACGCGCACCAGGTAAGCCGCAGGCAGTCCCTTGCCGCTCGCGTCGGCTGAGAGCAGCGCCGGAGCGACAGGTGCAATGGTGATCGTTCCGCCGGCAATCTCTTCGTTCGCGCGCACGATGAAGGCGGCACACGGGCCGGGCGGCAGACCCGACGGCATGATGTAGTTGATCTGCGTCGGTGAGGCATAGAGCATCTGAGCGAAATGCTCATTGCCCTGGCTGTCTCTGATTTTGATCTTCACACCAGCGAGCGTGTCGGGCAGCGGAATCGTGCTGGCCGCTTCGGTGCGATCCGTCAGGTTCACGCCGAAGATTGAGACGAATGAATCGCTGGAGGCTGCCGTGCCGTCATAACTGGCCGAGTTGACGAGTACGACCTTCTTCGTCTGCTTCACGGTGAAGGTCTGGCCCGCAATCGTCAGCGTGCCGGTGCGCGTTGTGTTATCGGGCAGCGGCGTGACTGAATAAATCACCTTGCCATTGCCGGTGCCGCTTGCGCCGGATTTGATGGTGATCCACGCGACGTTGCTGGTTGCAGCCCACGGACAGTCGCTGCGTGACGAGACGCTCACTTCAAAGTCGCCGCCCGTTTCATAAGCAAGCTGTTCGACCGGCGAAATCGTCCAGGTGCAGACTTCCTTCACCGTCTGAGTAATTGCGGCGGAGGTGCTGCCTGTGAAGGTATCGCTGCCGCCATAAACCGCCGTGATCGAATGATCGCCCACTGACAGTGTGGTGACGGTCAGCGTCGCCTTGCCGTTTGCCAGCGTGGCCGTGCCGAGCACGGTGCTGCCGTCGCGGAATTCAACGCTGCCGGTCGGCGTGCCAGCAGTGCTGCTGACTGTGGCGGTGAAGGTCACGGACTGGTTGAAGGTTGACGGGTTGACGGATGAAGCAACCGTTGTCGTGGTCGCAGCCTTGCTGACCGTCTGCGTCAGTGCCACTGAAACCGCCGCGTTGTAGTTGCCGTCACCGCCGTATTCAGCCGTCAGCGAATGCGCGCCGACTGTCAGCGCCGAAGTCGTCAGCGTGGCCTGGCCCGCCGCGTTGAGCGTGCCGGTACCAATGGCGTTCGCGCCATCTCTGAAAGTCACCGTGCCGGTTGGCGCGGCGGCTGTCTGCGATGCTTTGCTGACCGTGACCGTGAAAGTCACAGCCTGGCCGAACGATGACGGATTGCTGCCGGACGCAAGCGTGACGGTCGGAGTCGCTGCCGTGACGGTCAGCGTGCCGTTGACGAAATTGATTGCATAATTCGCCGCCGTCACTCCCGCCGGAGTAATCGGGTAAGTGCCAGTCGCGCTGTCTGCGGTCGCAGTCGTGGTCAGACTGAGCGTGCCGGTCAGGACGCTCGCCGTGTCGCCGTTCACAAAGCCGCTGTACGAAACCGTGAACGCCGGATTGGCCGCGCCGAAAACCTTCGACTTGTTGTCAGCCGTGATGGTCAGCGTTGCTTTGCCAATCGTCAGTTTGCCGTTCGTCAGCGTGACGTTGTAATTGCCCAGGCGGCTGGCCGGATCAGCGAGCGACGGCGTGATCGCGTAATCACCCGGCGCGCTGCTCGCGGTCGCAGTCGTCGTGTAACTGGCCGTGATGTTGTCACCATTGACAAGGCCCGTGATCGTGCCGGTGAAGGTCGGATTCGCCGCACCGTAAGCGCGCGCGGCATCGTTCGCCTTCACACTCAGCGCCGCCTTCGTCACGGTCAGTTTGCCCGCCGTGAAGCTGAAGCTGTAATTGGCCGCGCTGAGCGTGCCCTGCGCCGCCGTGATCGTGTAATCACCAACTGCGCTGCTCGTCGTCGCGGTCGTCGTCAAAGCCGCCGCGCCGGTCAACGCGCTGGTTGTGTCGCCGTTCACAAAGCCGCTGTATGAAACCGTGAACGTCGGATTGGCCGCACCATAAACGCGCGTCTTGTCATCAGCGGTGACGGTCAGCGTTGCCTTGTTCACCGTCAGCGTGCCGTTCACAAAACTGAACGTGTAATTCGCCGCTGCAAGCGTGCCGGGAGCGGCAGTGATCGGATAGGTTCCCGCGCCGCTCGCCGTCGTCGCCGTCGTCGTGAGCGCAGGCGCGCCGGTCAGCACGGCTGCGGTGTCGCCGCTCACAAAGCCGCTGTAACTTGCCGTCAGCGTCGGATTCGCCGCGCCGTAAGTCTTCGACTTGTTATCGGCAGTCACGGTCAGCACGGCTTTCGTAATGGTCAGCACGCCATTCGTCGTCGTTACCGTGTAGTTGCCGAGTTTGTTGCCCGGATCAGAGAGCGCGGGCGTGATGGCATAGCTGCCTGCCGGGCTGAGCGTCGTTGCGGCAGTCGTGTAAGTGGCGGTGATGTTGTCACCATTCACCACCCCGCTGAGCGTGCCGGTCAGCGTCGGATTGGCCACGCCATAAGCTCTGGTCTTGCTGTCAGCGGTCACTGTCAGCGCGGCCTTGCTGACGGTCAGCGTGCCGTCAACAAAGACAAGCGCGTAATTGCTGGTGTTGAGCGTGCCCGCTGTGACTGTGATTGGATAAGTTCCGACGGCGCTGCCTGCGGTCGCAGTCGTCGTCACGTTCGGCGTGCCGGTCAGGACGCTCGCCGTGTCGCCATTCACAAAGCCGCTGTAAGTCATAGTCAGCGTCGGATTGGCTGCGCCGTAAGTCTTTGTCTTGTTCTCAGCCGTCACGGTCAGCGTCACGGTCGTGACGTTCAGCGTGCCGTTAACAAAAGTGAACGTGTAATTCGCCGCCGCGAGCGTGCCAGCCGCAGCCGTGATCGGATAGCTGCCAACCGGGCTGTTCGCGGTCGCGGTTGTCGTCAATGACGCCGCGCCGGTCAGCACGCTGGCTGTGTCGCCGTTTACAAAGCCGCTGTACGAAACCGTGAACGCCGGATTGGCTGCGCCGTAGAGCCGCGTCTTGTTGTCGGCAGTGACGGTCAGCGGCGCTTTGTTCACCGTCAGCGTGCTGTTCACAAAGCTGAAGGTGTAATTGGCCGCCGCCAGCGTTCCGGCAGACACAGTGATCGGATAGGCCCCGGCATTGCTCCCCGTCAGCGCCGTCGTCGTCAGGCTCGGCGTGCCGCTCAGCACGCTGGCCGTATCACCGTTGACGAAGCCGCTGTAACTGACGGTCAGTGCCGGGTTCGCCGCGCCGTAGGTTTTTGATTTGCTGTCAGCAATCACCGACAGAGTCGCGGGCGTGACGCTCAGCGTCCCGTTGACAAACGTGAAGCTGTAATTCGCCGCGCTGAGCGTGCCGATTGCCGCAGTGATTGAATAACCGCCAACGCCGCTCGCGGTCGTTGCAGTCGTCGTCACTGACGGCGCGCCGGTCAGCACGCTCGCGGTTTCGCCGTTGACGAAGCCGGTGATGGCATAAGTCAGCGCCGGATTGGCCGCGCCGTAAACCTTTGTCTGATTATTCGCCGTGACAGTCAGCGGAGCCTTGTTCACCGTCAGCGAGCCGTTGACATAAGTAATCGCGTAATTGCTCGAACTCAGCCCGCTTGCCGTGATCGGATAGACCCCGACGCCGCTGCCCTGAAGCGCCGTCGTCGTCACTGACAGCGCGCCGGTCAGCACACTTTCCGTGTCGCCGTTCACAAAACCGCTGTAGCTCACAGTCAGCGTCGGATTGGCTGACCCATAAGTTTTCGATTTGTTATCGGCAGTGATCGTCAGCCCTGCGGTTGTCACTGAGAGCGTGCCGCTGGCAAAAGTGAACGTGTAATTCGCCGCCGCGAGCGTGCCAGCCGCAGCCGTGATCGGATAACTCCCAACCGGGCTGTTCGCGGTCGCGGTTGTGGTCAGGCTCGCGCTGCCGGTCACGACACTCGCTGTGTCGCCGTTCACAAAGCCGCTGTAGCTCACAGTGAAGGTCGGATTGGCCGCGCCGTAGAGCCGCGTCTTGTTGTCGGCAGTGACGGTCAGCGTTGCCTTGTTCACGGTCAGCGAACCATTGGCGAAGACAAAAGTGTAATTGGCCGCCGCCAGTGTTCCGGCAGACACAGTGATCGGATAGATGCCCGCATTGCTGCCGGTGAGGGCGGTCGTGGTGATGTCGGGCGAACCGCTCAGTACATTTGCCGTATCGCCATTGACGAAGCCACTGAATGAAGCCGTCAGCGTCGGATTGGCAGAGCCGTAGGTTTTCGCCTTGCTGTCCGCCGTCACGGTCAGCGTGGCAGGCGTCACGGTCAGCGTGCCGTTTGTGAAGCTGAAGGTGTAGTTGGCGGCGGCGAGCGTTCCGGCTGAGGCCGTGATTGCATAACTGCCCGTGCCACTGCTGGCAGTTGCAGCAGTCGTCACGCCCGGCGCGCCGGTCAGGACACTGGCGGTTTCGCCGTTGACGAAACCGGTGATCGTCCAGGTCAGCGCCGGATTGGCTGCGCCGTAAACCTTCGATTTGTTGTCAGCCGCGACCGTCAGCGTCGCGGTCGTCACTGACAGCGTGCCGTTCACAAAACTGAAGTCATAGTTGGCTGCCGCGAGTGTTCCGGCAGCAGCGGTGATCGGGTAAGTGCCGACTGCGCTGCTCGTGGTCGCGGTCGTGGTCAGGCCCGGCGCGCCGGTCAGGACGCTCGCCGTGTCGCCATTCACAAAGCCCGAATAGCTTGCCGTCAGCGTCGGCAGCGCCGCGCCGTAGGCCTTCGATTTGTTATCCGCTGTGATGGTCAGCGTCGCCCTGCCAATCGTCAGCGTGCCGCTCACAAAAGCGAAGCTGTAATTGGTCGCCGCGAGCGTGCCCTGCGCGGCAGTAATCGTGTACGTGCCGACTGCGCTGCTGGTCGTCGCCGTTGTCGAAAGCGCGGGCGAACCGCTCAGCACTGCCTGCGTGTCGCCATTCACGAAGCCGCTGTAAGTGGCCGTGAAAGCCGGATTGGTCGCGCCGTAAGCGCGCGAGGCATTGCTGGCCGTGACCGTAATCGTCGCCGCGCTGACAGTCAGTGTGCCGTTTGCAAAGCTGAAGCTGTAATTCGACGCGCTGAGCGTGCCCTGCGCGGCAGTGATCGGATAAGTTCCGACGCCGCTCGCCGTCGTTGCGGTCGTGGTCAGACCGGCTGCGCCAGTGACAACGCTCGCCGTGTCGCTGCCGACAAAGCCGGTGATGGTTGCGGTCAGCGCGGGATTGGCCACGCCGTAAGTCTTCGATTTGTTATCGGCGGTTACGGTCAGCACGGCCTTGTTCACGGTCTGTGAAACAGTACCGCTGCTCGTGGCAAGTGTCGCCGTGCCGCTGTATTCAGCCGTGATTGTGTGCAGCCCGGCGGTCAGCGTGCTGGTGCTGAGACTCGCCTGGCCGCTTGAATTCAGCGAGACACTGCTGGCCAGGACGGTGCTGCCATCCTTGAATGTCACCGTGCCTGCATTCACCGGATTGCCGCCGCTCGTCACGGTGGCGGTAAACGAAGTCGTCTGACCGTAAGTTGACGGGTTCAGCGCCGAAGCCACAGTGGTCGTGGTCACAGCCGGGCTGACCGTCAGCGTGAAAGTCCTGGTGCTCGTCGCGCCGCAGTTGTCGGTGGCCGTCACCGTCACGGTGTAAGTGCCCGTCGGCCCCGCATTGCTGAGCGAAACCTCGCCCGTTGCGGCATTGATGCTGAGCGTGCCGGTGAAACCGGGAGCCGCAGCGGTGAGTGTCGCAATCGTGCCGTTGTCAGACGGCGCGGCATCAGGCGTCACGGTCAGCGAACCGCCCGGAACGACCGTGGCCGCTGAATAATTGCCGAGCGTCGGCGCAGCATTCGCGGCGACACTGACCGTCAGATTCGCGGTTGCGGTCATCCCGCCGCCGTCCGTCACGGTCAGCACAACCGTGTTGTCACCCGTCGTGGCCGTGCAGCCAGCCGCAATGTCAGCCGTGATCGTGCCGTTCGTGTTGGTGATGTTGCTGACGGTGATGCCGGTCGGCACAGTCGTCGCGGTCACGGTCAGCGAGCCAGCCGCCGTTTCGTTGTCGCTGACGGTGGCAATCGTCGCGTTCGCTGCCGCCGTGCCCTGCGTGCGACTGACCGTGCTGCCAGCCGTGATCGTCGGCGCGGTGTTGTTGGTGCAGTTGCTCAACATCACGGAGATGGCGCTGTCGGTGGCCACCGCCGCCAGGTCGAGCCTGCCGTCGCCGTTGAAATCACCAACTGCGACCGAGGTGGGGCTGCCATTCAGTCCGACCTCAGTCGTCCCGGAGAAGCCGCCCGCGCCGTTGCCGAGCCGGACTGAGATGGTGCTGCTGTCGCTGCTGGTGGCGGCAAAGTCGAGTTTGCCGTCGCCATTGAAATCGCCAAGCGCGACTGAAAAGGGAAGGTCGCCAACGCCGATTTCAGTTGAACCGCTGAAGCCGCCTGATCCATTGCCCATCCGAATTGAGACAGTATTGCTATTATTGTTGGCCACCGCGATGTCCTGTTTGCCATCGCCGTTGAAATCACCGACTGCCACCAGGGTCGGGCCGACGCCGACGCTGATTTCAGTTGAGCCGCTGAAGCCGCCTGATCCGTCACCGAGCCGGATTGAGACAGTGCTGTCAGGACTATTGGCTGTGGCGAAGTCGGGTTTGCCATCGCCATTGAAATCACCGACTGCCACAGAAAGCGGGCCAGCCCCGACGCTGATTTCAGTTGAGCCGCTGAAGCCGCCTGCTCCGTCGCCGAGCCGGATTGAAACCGCGTTGCTGCCAAAATCGGCCACCGCAATGTCCTGTTTGCCGTCGCCGTTGAAATCACCGACTGCCACCGCAGCCGGGGCCACGCCAACGCTGATTTCAGTTGAGCCGCTGAAGCCGCCTGCCCCATCGCCGAGCCGGATCGAAACCGTGTTGCTGCTATCGCTAACCGTCGCAAAGTCCTGTTTGCCGTCGCCGTTGAAATCACCAATGACAACCGAGCGCGGGACGACACCGACGCTGATTTCAGTTGAGCCGCTCAAGCCGCCTGCCCCGTCGCCGAGCCGGATTGAAACCGTGTTGCTGCTCTGATTGGCTGTCGCAATGTCCTGTTTGCCGTCGCCGTTGAAATCACCAACCGCGACCGAGTACGGGCCGCCGCTGACCGGGTAAACCGTCGGCGCGGCGAAACTGGCTGAAGTGCAGGCGTTCGGATCACTGACCGTCAGCGTAAAGGTTTTAGTCGCCGTGCCGCCGCTGCCTGTGGCTGTGACCGTGATGGTGTGGCTGCCTGCGGGCTGCGCGTTGGTGACACGCACGACGCCCGTCGCCGGATTGACCGTCAGCAGTCCCGTAAAGCCCGGAGCCGCAGCAGCAGTAACGCTGGTCAGATCAGTTGGCGCAGCATCCGGCGTCACGGTCGTGTTACCGCCTGCGGTCACGCTGGCTGCGGAGTAATTACCGAGCGTCGGCGGCGCCAGGACTGTGAGCGTCACGGTGTTGCTGATCGCGCCGGTGCCGCCTTCGGTCGAAGTGACAGTGCCGGTCGTGTTGACCTTTGTTCCCGCACTTGTGCCGGTGACATTGACGCTGAAGGTACACGAACCTGAAGCCGCCACGCCCCCGCCGCTCAGGCTGATTGAGCCTGTTCCGGCAGTGGCCGTCACCGTGCCGCTGCACGACCCGCTCACGCCGTTCGGAGTCGCAACCACCAGGCCTGCGGGCAGCGAGTTGCTGAAGGCAACGCCGCTGAGCGCAACTGTCGTGTTCGGATTGCTGATCGTGTAACTCAGCGTCGTGCTGCCGTTCAGTTGCACTGAAGCTGCGCCGAAAGCAACGCTGATCGTCGGCGGCTCGACCACTGTGATGCTGGCGGTGGCCGTGTTGCCGTTGCCGGTTTCAGTGGCTGTAATCGTCGTGCTTGCGTTCTTCACTCCGGCGCTTGTGCCGGTGACGTTGACGCTGAAAGTGCAGGAACCTGAAGCCGCCAGGCTTGCGCCGCTCAGGCTGATTGAGCCTGATCCGGCAGTAGCTGTGACGGTGCCGCTGCACGACCCGCTCAGGCCGTCCGGTGAAGCGACCTGCAACCCGGCAGGCAGCGACAGGTTGAAGCCCAGGCCGTTCAGGCTGAAAGTCGAGTTCGGATTGGTGACGGTGAAGCTGAGGCTGGTTGTGCCGTTAAGCGGAACCGTCGTTGCGCCGAAACTCGCGCTGAGCGTTGGCGGGTTGATGACGTTGATGCTGGCGTTCGCGGCGCTGCCCGCGTCGGCTTCAGCCGAAGTGAGCGTGCTGGTTGTGTTGTTCTTTGTGCCTTCGCTCGTGCCGGTAATGTTGACGCTGATCGTGCAGGTGCTGCCTGCCGCAATCGTGCCGCCCGTCAGGCTCACGCTCGATGATCCGGCTGTCGCTGAGGCAGTGCCGCTGCACGTCGAACTCAGCCCGTTCGGCGTGGCCACGACCAGTCCTGACGGCAGGTTGTCAGTGAAAGCGACCGACGAAAGCGACTGTGACGGATTCGGATTGGTCAGCGTGAAGGTCAGCGATGTGCTGCCGCCAACCGGAATCGCAGTTGCGCCGAAAGCCTTGCTGATGGTCGGCGCAACGATCACGGCTGTGGCGTCGGCGTTCGACAGCACCGTTGCGAAGTTGGAACCTGAGAGCGCGCCCTGGCTCGAAATCTGATAGACGCCCTGCGGGAACGGGCTGCTGACCGTGACGCGATAACGAATCGTGATTGATTTGCCAGCCGGAATGACCGCGAAGTTACGGCTGACGGTTTCGCCCGCAATGGCCGGGCTGACAGCCGCTGACTTCAGTTCAGCCGCCGACGCCGCAGGCATCAGCGCATCGAAGGCGCGGCTCAGATTGAAATAACCCGTCGGCGCAATGAAGGCTGAAAGCAGCGTCCGTTTCGCCTGCGACCAGAATGACGGCTGAGTCGCGCCAGACCGCAATGCAGAAACCTGCCCGCCGGACTGCTGCGATTCTGCCGGAGCGAGTTCAGCCGGTGGCGCGGCTGAAGGTTGCGCGCAGGCTGCGCCGCCGGTGAAACCGCCGCCGCCGCTCGCAACGGAATTGCTGGCGAGCGCGGTTTCGCTGCCGGGATTGATGCCCTGCACAAACGCAGTGACGGATGAATTGTTGTTATTGGCTCCGCCGTAACCAGGCAGCCGCACGGTCGTCAGGTTGCGCTGGCGCAGGTACACGTCATAACCGCTGTTCAGCGCAACGCCGCTGCCCGCGAGCGTGTTGTTCTGAATATCAATGCAGGCCTGGTTGGTGTTGCCGGAAACAGTTCCGATGTTGACCTGCACACCGTGCAGCGCGTTCGCGCCCGGATTCGAGAGCGTGTTGTTTGTGACCGTCACATTGATGCCGCCGTTCGCGCCCGAACCGCCCGCCACAATGTCAATGCCGTTGCCGTTGTCGTACTGTCTGACGGCATTGCCGGTGATGACGGCGGTGTGCGTGCCGCTGCCGTGATTTTCAACGCGGATGGCAGTTGATTGCGTGGTGCCTGATGAGGCGATGGCCGGATTGCCGATGGTGTTGCCGGAAATCGTGCCGTTGAAATTGGCCGTGCCGCTGCCCTGATTGATGTTGATGGCTCCGCCTGCGAGCGTGCCGGTCATCGTGTTGTTCGAGACGTTGTAGTTGAGCGCCCCGTTGAATGTCGAACCGCCAATCGTGATGCCCTGGCCGAGCGCAGCGGGATGGCCGCCGCTCAGGTTGTTGTTCTGGAAGGTGACGCTCAGCGTCGCGCTGTTGATGCCATTGGCCTGAAAGTGATCTCCGGCGTTTCGCGCAAAGGTGTTGTTATTGGCCGTGACCGTGACGCTGGCGGTTGTGTCGGCTTCGACAAAGAGGCCGTCGTTGCCGCCGCTCGTGCTGTTGTCGTGAATGTTGCATCCGCTCAGCGTCAGGTTCAGCGTGCCATCTGAATTATCAACGTGAAAGTTGTCTTCCCACCCGCCGCTGATGTCGCAGTTCGTGATTGAAACTGTGCCGTAAAGCCCCGTGCTCGCGCCGCCGCCACCAAAATAGATCGCGCCGTCATCGGTTGCGTTGCTGGTGCCGTTTGCGCCGTCAATCAGGCAGTTCGCCATCGTCAGGCCGTTCACATTGCTGCCTTTGATGCCGAAGTTGCTGTGATCCTTAATGCGCATCAGCGAAAGCGACACGTTCTGCGCGTTCGTCAGACTGACGCCGACGCCGCTGCTCGCGCCGTCAGCGCCGGTCGTGTTCTGAATCGTGCCGCCCGAACAGGTCGGCGAACCCGAAGTGCAGGAACCACCATTGCCGGTCACGGTAAAGCTGCCGGTCGTGCTGCTCAGAACAATGCCGTTGCTGCCGCCGCTGGCTGAAATGCTGGTGAATGAAAAAGTCCCGTTCGTGATGGACGAGAAATTAATGGCGGTGGCGCTGGTGGTCGTCACGCTGACTTCGCTGACATTGACGCTGCTTTTGCTCGACGCTGCCAGGCCTGCCGTGCCGGATGAGGGCGTAATGTTGAGTCCGCGCGTGGTGGTCGAATTGTGCAGCGTGACCGTTCCCGCAATCACGGGCCGCGTGCCGCCGGTTGATGGCAGCGTCGCACTGAACGCATTCGGCGTCAGCCCGGTGATTGTTGCGAGTGATGCCGTCGCGCCCTGACCGATCAGTTTCTGGCCGCTCAGCAGCGTCAGACTGCTCGCATAATTACCGCTGCCGGAATAAAGAAAAATATTGTCATTCGCCGCCGGATTGTTGCCCGTGCCGTTGTTGGCTGAATTGAATGTTGACAGCGAATTGAAGGGATTCGACAGTCGCCCGTCACCATTCGTGCCGCGCGAATTGTCAACGAACCAGATCATCCCGCTGACGGTGATGCTGACTGTGGCGGTGTCGGTGTATGTGCCGTCGCTGACCGTGTAAGTAAAGCTTGTCGTGCCCTCATAACCCGGCGTCGGATCGAAAGTGAAGCTGCCGTTGGCGGCGTTGTAACTCAGCGTGCCCTGCGTGCTGGAAGTATTAACCGCCGTAATTGTCAGCGTGTCGCCGTCCGGGTCGAAATCGTTGGCGAGCAGTCCGCTGCCTGCCGGAACGCTGATCGAAACATTGCCGATGGTCGAGTAACTGTCATTGACCGCGACCGGCGTCGTGCTGACTGAACCCGGAACGAGCGTGGCATTGGCGTCAATCGTTTCGCTGAAAGTCGCGCTCGTCGCATCGCTGCCGGTGTTGGTGATGGTGACGGTGTATTGCAGGGTGTCGCCCGGATTGACGTAGCCGTTGGCGTTCACATCATTCGTCAGCGTGTGTGACTTGAGCAGGGTCAGCACCGGGCCGGGAACGAGCGCCGGACTGGTCAGACTGAAATAGTTCGCAAAGCGGCTCCCCCGCGCCGCACTGCTCAGCCGCCTGCTGTCTGGCGACTGCGCCGATTCATTTGTCGCGGCTGACCTGTGTGGCCTGCCCATCGTAAAGACGCGATCAGCCTTCAGCGAAAGCGTGCCGAAGATCAGCACAGCCAGACACAGAACCAGCAGCGTGCGAGTGCGGAGGGATGAAATATGCATTCTGAAAATTCCTGTTTCGGATTTCGGGCAGGGCAGGTGTTCAGGGCAGAGCTGTCAGTTGAGGCGGTGGGTTGCGGCCCGCCTGTAATTCACCTTGAAATTCTGTCGCGCGGCTATGACCGGGGCGGGAAAATGCCCTGCAGCGCGATGCAGAAATTCAATGTCAGATAAGGCATCAGATTATTGTGCGGCAGGCTGCCACCAGCGGGCGGAGCCGTCTGAACATCCATTGTCACCAGGTTCTGCGTGGTGTTGGACTGATAAGCCAGCCCGTTCGATGAGCGCGCCAGCACAGTAGTCGAAGCGGGCGCTGAGACATCGGCAAAATCAGCGGCGTCAACCCGGATCGAATGCGTGTGCAGCGGTATTTCAGAAACCAGCAGCGTGACGCTGTCAGTGCCGCCGGTTTCGCCCAGATCGTGCAGCGACAGGCCCGGCCCCTGATCGGGCTGCATCGGCACTGCGCCCGCCAGGTTGGGCAGCGCAAAGGTTGATTTGCCATCGCCGCCATAAGTCGTGCCGAGCAGCGAAAAGAGCGCCGTGTTCTGGCTGATCGGCATCAACTGGCCGTTGCAGAAGGCCCAGCCCGTCGGCGGAAAGTTGAACGGAAAAATGCGAATCTCAGCGACAAACTGATCGGCCATGAAGCTCCTTAAGTCTGGCTTGGAAAAATCCCGAAAAGAGAAATGATGAAGTTGAGGCACAGGTACGGCTGAAAGTTCGTGTGCGGCTGACTGCCACCGGCGGCGGTCATCGTGTTCGCGCTGAGGCTGGTGGTCGTTGAGCCTTCAACGTACAGCGTCACTGACGGCGAAGCGGCGGGCAGTGAATCAGCCGGACTGTTCTGTGTGCCTTCTGCCGTGGAAGCCAGCAGCGCGTGATTGTGAACCGGAATCTGCTGCACCGTCAGCGTGACCTCTTCAACGCCGCCCGTTTCACCCTGCTGATAAGTAATTCCGTCAGAGCCGGTGCCCATATGAATCGGCACGCGGCCCCGCAGGTCAGGCAGGTTGAAGGTGTCCTGACCATCGCCGCCATAAGTCGTGCCGATCAGTTGAAACAGCACCTCGTTTTCGGAAATGGGCAGCGTCTGCCCCTCGCACAGCATCCACCCGGCGGGCGCAAAGTTACCGGCAAACATTCTGATTTCGCCAACGTATGGCTGTCCCATTGATTGTCCGTCCTCCCTGTGTCTCGCTCAGTTGTGGCTTGGGAAAATGCCCTGCAGGGCAATGCAGAAATTCAGTGTCAGAAACGGCTGTCTGTTCTCGTGCGGCTGGCTGCCACCGACACTGGTCACCGATTCCGGCGCGAGCGTGGTCAGGTTATCGGCTTCACGGTAAGCGTTGAGAGCTTTGGCCAGCACGCCGCCGGACGGATTGCTGCTGTTGCCATTCGATGATGAAGCCTGCACCTGATGGACGTGCTGCGGCATCTGGCTGCTTGTCACTGTCACGCTGCTGCTGCCCCCGCTTTCACCGAGCGTATGCCCGTTGCCCATGTGCATCGGGACGCGGCCCCGCAGGTTGGGCAGCGCAAAATTTGTCTGCCCGTTGCCGCCATACGTGGTTCCAAGCAGTGCAAACAACGCCTGATTCTGATTGATCGGCAGCAGTTGCCCGTTGCAGAAGGCCCACCCTTTGGGCGGAAAATTGAACGAGAACAGTCTGATCTCGGAAAGAAATGGTTCAGCCATAAAGCAGTTGCTGCAAGGATGATGAATGATGTGTCGTGAAGACTGGTTGAGGGGCGTGACGATCAGGGCAACGCCTGTTATCAGGGATTGAGCAGCAACTCTGATCAGGCGAGGCGCGCATTCTAGGCAGTTGGCAAACGCAAGTCAACAACTGATTTTGCGGCATCTGCACTAATGATCCCGCGCCCGCACTGAATGAAGGATGAATTGATTTAGTGCTTGCAAAAATTACGCAACGCCGCCAGAATCCGCGCCGCGCCTCACTTCAACCCATGCCTTTGTCCGGCCCCTGATCATTACTTTGCTCACGACGACCAGGTGATCTGTCTTTGATTCCGGCCTGCCCGTCGCGCGCAGTCAACAAGCCATATTCTGGAGAAGATGTTCATGAAGGAAGCAGAACAGCAACCGCAGGCGCTGCGGAAAGTGACACGGCGGCGGTTTCTGGAAAAGGGAACGATGGCAGCAGTCTCAACCGGAGCCTTGCTCTGCCTGACCGGTGCGGCGCAGGCTCAATCGCGCGAACGCGGCGCTGACAGACCCTCAGGCGGCGGACGAACAACAGCAAAGCCCCGGCGCACCGAGGCCTTTGAATTCACGCGCGCAAGATTTGCGCCATACCTGGGCCAGTCATTTCGCGTGGTTTCAGCGGCTGTTTCGCCTGTTTATCTGACGCTCGATAAAATCAACGATCTGCCCGCGACGAAACCTGCGACTGCCGGTGCAGCGACTCAGCAGGACGAAGCACTGGCAAAGGATTTGTCATTCATTCTGGTCTTTCGCGGCTTCAGTCATGAACCGCTCGGCCAGCAGACCGTGCAGCTTGAACACAGCTCGCTCGGTCGCCTGACGATGCTGATTGTTCCGGTTGGCGGTAATGAGGCCTGGACTTATTACGAAGCTGTCTTCAACCGCTCGAATTCGCAGTAGTCAGCCACTGTCTCTTCTTCACTCTGCGCCTCTGCGCCTCTGCGTGAGATAAATTTTCACAACGCAGGCGCAGGGAGCGCAGCACAGATCAGTCAGTCCGAATCGCTGCTGCCCGCCATTCAAACAGCGTGCGAAAGCCGAACTCAGCCACCGGCACAAAACCAAGCTGCGCAAACAACTCCCGCGCCGGATTGAAGCTTTCAAGCTGAATCGTCAGCGGCAGCCCGGCCCTGGCCGCTTCGCTCATCAGTTGCCTGATCAGTTGCGCGTCAATGCCCGCGCCGCCGTGTTCCGGCAGAATCGTCAGATCAAGGATGCGAATCTCGTGCGCGCGCCGGTCAACATATAACCGCCCGACCGGCTGCTGCTGAAACAGCACGATCTGATGCCTGGCCTCAGGGTATTCGGTCTGGTAATGCCGCGTCTGCGCCGCAAACTGAAACCTGATGAAAGCCTCGCGCTGCTTAGCCGTCCACGGCACGGCTGACAATTCATCGGCGCGTGTCGTGCCATAAACGGCAATCAGAAAGTTTTCGTCCTCAGGTTCGACGGCGCGCATCGTGACTGCGTCAGCCGACGCGCCGGGCTGGTTTTCCGCGTTGCTGATCATACTCACTGTAGGCGATTGAAAATAACCTCGTACTGCACGCCCTGCTGATCTCTGGCAATCGGCACCAGAAACAGATCGAACGCGCCGAGGCGGTCATGCTCAAGGCGGTAAGTGCCCTGCGACAGCAGCGTGTCAGCCGGGCCGCGAAAGATGAGCGAGTATTGTTCCTGCTGCGGTGCAGACGGCAGCAGCGTGAGGCTGATCAGTTCGAGCGACAGTTCACGCGCGTCCGTGGTCTGAAGCCGAAAGGTGCTGTGCAGGTTCTCTGCGAATTGTTCTCTCGTTGGATACTCTGTCATAACGCTGCCATCTTAAGTTGCCGCGTCGTTTTTCGGAAGCCACTCCATCAGCAGGTACGCCCCATTCCCACCACACCGCACAAAGCCGAGTCTTTCATACAGCCGCACAGCCCGATTTGCAGCCAGCACATGCAGCCGCAGCGGTTTGCGCGCTGCCTGCGCTTCGTGCTGCAACCCGGCAATCAGCGCGCTGCCGATGCCGCGCTGGCGATATTCAGGCAGCAGCGTAATGTCAGCCAGGCGAATTTCCGGTTCAGTCCTGATGACCACGATGCGCCCGGCTGGCCGCTCATCAATCAGAATAATCCGGTCATCAGACTGCGCCGACTGCTGACGAAACTGCTGCTGCCAGGCGCGGAACTGCAGGCGCAGAAATGCATCCTGCTGCGCCTCGCTCCAGTCCCACGCGGCCATCTCCTCAGCCCGCGTCGAGCAGTAAAGCGCATACAGAAACGCCTCATCGTCGGGCTGAGTCGGACGCAGCGAAAATGAAAGATGACAGTGATCGGCGTTCATGATCGTGATGAATGAAATTATCCACTGTTTTCAGTCAGCAGGTAAGGTGAAGTTATATGCTCACCCGCCAGGCCTGTGTCAAACTCTGTGATCTGAAACAGGCAGGTGCAGCCGGAATCAGGTCGTCGTGATTCTTTGTTCGCTCACAGCCTGATAAGATGAGTCAGGCCGAATTGACTGGCCGCAGCTTGTGGCATTCAATAGTGGCAATCTCGGTGAAGAGGCAACCGACAGCAGCGAAACAGCAGGGGGAATATTTCTCCACATCTCAGCAAGGAGGCAGCTATGGGATTGATGGACTTTATCAAAGGTCAGTTGATTGAAATCATCCAGTGGAACGACGATTCGCGTGACACGTTGTCGTGGCGGTTCCCGGATGAGGACAAGGAAATCAAGAACGGCGCGCAGCTTGTCGTGCGCGAATCGCAGGTCGCGCAGTTCGTTTACCTCGGTCAGTTCGGTGACACGTTCGAGCCGGGAACTTACACGCTGACGACCGACAACATTCCGATTCTGACGACGCTCAAGGGCTGGAAGTACGGGTTTCAATCGCCATTCAAGGCCGATGTTTATTACGTCTGCACGCGCCTCTTTACCGGCAACAAGTGGGGCACGTCAAATCCGATTATGATGCGCGATCAGGATTTCGGCATCGTGCGGCTGCGGGCGTTCGGGACTTTTGATTTTCGCGTGACTGACCCGAAGCTGTTTCTCAAAGAGGTCGCCGGCACTGATGACTGTTTCCGGCTCGAAGAATTTGCCGACACGATGCGCTCGCGCATTGTCAGCGTCTTCAGCGATGCGCTGGCTTCGGCCAGGATTCCCGCGCTCGATGTGGCCGCGCGGTATACCGAAATTGGTGAGGCGCTGCTGCCGATCATTAACCCGGCGGTGCAGGATAAATACGGCATCGGGATGACTTCGTTCATTCTCGAAAACGTGTCCGTGCCGCCCGAAGTCGAGCAGGCAATTGACAAGCGTTCAAGCATGGGCGCGATTGGCAATCTGAACGATTACGTCAAATATCAGATGGCCCAGGGAATGGAAAAAGGCGGCGGCGGCGGCGCAGCGGGCGCGGCTTCGGAACTGGCCGTCGGCTGGGCGATGGCGCAGCAGATGATGAATCAGCAGGGCGGCATTCTCGGCAGCCAGGCGACACCTCCGGCTGCACCGCCGCAGGCTCCGGCAGGCGCTGGCGTGCCTGAACTGCTCGGCCCGGCTGAGGCGGCAAAAATTCTCGGCGTCAGCGAAGAGGACGTGATGACGGTGCTCAATTCCGGCGAACTGAAAGGCAAGAAGATCGGCAGCACCTGGCGCATCACACGCGCGGCGATTGATGAATTTCTGAAGAGTTAAGCAACATCAGCCACGAATGAACACGAATTTTCACGGACAGGAATCATTCGCTGATTCGTGAAGATTCGTGTTCATTCGTGGCTGAATCTTTTCTATGGCTGAAGCGGTTGCACAACAAAAGTATGCCTGCCCGGCCTGCGGCGCTGAAGCGCACTGGAATCCGGCCAAACAGGCGCTGGTCTGTCCGTACTGCGGCACGACTTCGCCCGCGAAGATTGATGAATCAGGCTCGGTCGTCGAACACGATCTGGCAAGAGCCTTGCGCGGCATTCCCGACAGCGAACGCGGCTGGCAGGCACAGAAGATTCAGGTCAGGTGTCAGAGTTGCCGCGCAATTTCGGTCTTCGATCCGCAGCGCGTGGCGCAGCGGTGCGATTTCTGCGGCTCGGCGGCGCTTGTGCCTTACGAACAGACGAAGGATGCCTTCACGCCGGAAAGTCTGCTGCCGGTGAAAGTGAGCGAAACGCAGGTGCGCGAAACGATTCGCCGCTGGTACGGCAATCGCTGGTTTGCGCCGAACAAACTGAAGAATGCGGCGATGACCGACCAGGTGCATGGCATTTATCTGCCCTACTGGACATTCGACGCGCAGGCGCACGCTGACTGGACGGCGGAATCAGGCTATTACTACTACGAAACTGAATATTACACGGACAACGAAGGCCGCCAGCAGTCGCGGCAGGTGCAGCGCATTCGCTGGCAGTACAGCGCAGGCTCGCTCGATCATTTCTTCGATGACGAACTCGTTCCGGCTTCGGTCGGCGTTGATGCCGACAAGCTGCGCGCCATCGAACCGTTCCCGACCTCTGAACTGACGCCTTACAACGCGGGCTACCTGGCGGGCTGGGTGGTTGAGCGGTATCAGATTGATCTGATCGCAGCGGCGCAGCATTCACGCGAGGTGATGGACGCGAAGCTGCGCAGTATGTGCGCGGCGCAGGTGCCGGGCGACACGCATCGCAATCTGCAGGTTGACGCTGATTACACGGCGCAGACGTTCAAGCACATTCTGCTGCCGGTGTGGCTGCTCAGTTACAGCTACGGCGCGCGCAAATTTCAGGTCGTCATCAACGGCTACACCGGCGCGATTGCCGGTGATTATCCGAAGAGCTGGATCAAGATCACGCTGGCGATTCTGACTGCGTTGATTATCGTGCTGATTCTGGTGCTGATTTTCGGGAATAAATGAATGGAACACGGATGAGACGGATGCGGCGGATCAATGCAGATCAGATCAGTCTCAATCCGTTGCATCCGTGTCATCCGCGTTCCATTCAGACAAAATGGAATACGGATGAAACGGACAGAACAGATCAAAACAGATTCTGATCCGCATTAATCCACCGCATCCGTCCCATCCGCGTTCCATTCCCCGGCAGAAATCGTCACTTGCACAATTCTGATTCTGTGAGAAACTAACGCCTGCCTGTTTGGACATCTCAGCCTTGTCCCCGTTTCATTCCGAACAGCCCGTGCCGCATCGCGGCCTGAGGCTGGATGCGTTGTATTTGCGATGATCTCTGCAACTGACCTCGGAAGGATTTCCGAACTTTACGACAAGGGACTTTACCTTCAGGCTTACGCGGCGGCTGAAAGGCTCGGGCCGTTTGAGCAGTGGGCAGGCACCGCTGCGCGCATTATGGCGGGGCGGCTCGTGCGCGCGCTCGGCGGCGAAATGCGCGGTCGCAGGCTGCTCGTCAGCGCGTGGCGCAATGATCGCGCCAGCGGCGAAGCCTGTTACTACCGCGCCAGACGCATTATCGAAGAACGCGGGCCGCTTGCTGCGTGGCAGTTTATGCGCGCTCAGGGTGATGAACTGCGCGATGTTCCGGCGCGGCTGCAATCGGACTGGCTGTCGCTGCACGCGACGGTGCTCGGAACGCTGCGCGATTTTGACCGCGCCGAACAATGGCTGCGGCGCGCTGAAGCGATTGATCCTGAAAATCCCTGGGTGTGGGTTGAGCGCGCAACGCTCAAGGAAACCGAAGATCGTTACGACGAGGCGCTCGCGGCGGCGCAGCACGCGCTCAGGCTGCATCCCTGGTTTCGCGCGGCGGTGCAGGATGCGGGCCACCTGCTGATTCTGCTGGATCGTGACGACGAGGCGCTGGCGCTGCTCACAGAGGCTTCGGCGCGCCTGGAATGCGCGTGGATCGAAGCACAGCTTGCTCACCTGCAATTTGAACTGGGGCAGTATGAAGAAGCGCGGCAGCGCCTGGAGCGATACCGTCAGCTTTCGCCGCTGCTTGAAAAGCCGCAGGAGCAGTGGCTGAGCGGCAGGCTTTCTGATCTGGCCTACCTGTGCGGCGATGATGAAAGCGCGCTCAGGTATGCAGAAGCTTCGGAGCATCCGTTTTTCAAAATCGTGTCTGAACGAATGCGCAAGGCTGACGCGAATGCGCGGCGTGTGCAACTGCCGGTCGGCTTCGTGCGGCAGCATCACATGACGTGCGTTCCGGCGACGCTTTCAACGATCAGCCGCTTCTGGCAGAAGCCTGCCGATCACCTGAGCGTGGCCGAAGCGATCTGTTACGACGGCACGCCCGCGCACAGTGAACGCAAATGGGCCGAAGACAACGGCTGGTCGGTGCGCGAATTTCGCGTCAATCAGGATGACGCCGTCTCGCTCATTGATCGCGGCGTGGCTTTCACGCTGACGACGGTTGATCCGGGCAATGCGCATTTGCAGGCCGTGATTGGTTACGACACGCGGCGCGGCACGCTGCTCGTGCGTGATCCTTCGGTGCGTTCGGTCGGTGAAATGGCGACGAAGGAAATGCTTGAGCGGTACTGCGTCACCGGGCCGCGCGGCATGGCCATGGTTCCGAAAGAAAAGACTGCGCTGCTTGACGGGCTGAGTTTGCAGGAATCCGAAGCTTACGATCAGTTGTATCAGGTGCAGCAGGCGCTGGCGGCGCACGACCGCGAACGAGCCGGTGAAATTGTGGCCGCGATGACAGAGGCTGCCGCCGAGCACCGCCTGACGTTGCAGGCGCAGTGGGCTGTGGCTTCGTATGACGCCGATCAGAGCCGCATGCTTGCAGTCGTTGAAAAGCTGCTCGCGCAGTTTCCTGACGACGTGAATCTGAAGCTGTCGAAAAGTTCATTCCTGCGGGCTTTGACGCGGCGCGATGAAAGAATCGAATTTCTCAGATCAATCTGTGCCGACAAGGATTCAGATCCGCTTTTCTGGCAGCAGTACGCTCAGGAACTCAGCGATGATGCGCGTGAACATCCGCGCGTGTTGCGGATGCTGCGGCGTGCGCTGCGCCGTCGCCCGCTCGAAGCCGGAAATTATCACCTGCTGGCCGGTATTCTCTGGCAGCAGCGCCGCTTTGACGAGTCGCTTGAACTCTACCGTTTTGCCTCCTGTCTGAAAGACACGGATGAAGGATTCGTCCGTTCGTATTTCATTGCTTCGCGTCATCTCAAACAGACTGAGGCTGCGCTTGAATTTCTGGAAAGCCGCTTTCGCCGTTTCGGCAAACGTTCGAGCGCACCGGCGCGAACGCTGTTTCAGGCGCGTGAAATGGTCGGGCAGGAAGTCGCGGCGCTCGATGCGCTCAGAGACGGGATGTCGCTGCGTCCTGATGACGGTGAACTGCTGCTGTTTGCGGCTGACGCCTTTGCGCGGCAGGGCGATTTTGCAACGGCTTCATCGCTGCTCGCCAAAGCCGAGGGCAAAGCGCCGCGCAGCGACTGGCTGCGCACGGCAGCGGCGATTGCCGTTTATCGCGGCGAACTCAATGAAGCTCTGACCCTGGTGCGTCAGGTTGACGAAGCCGAACCGATGGCGATGGATGTCAGCCGCAACGTGGCGCAACTGCTCGCGGAAACCGCAAATCCTGAAGCCGCGATTGAATATCTGCGGCAGAAGGCCGAACGCTTCCCGCACAATTACGCGCTGCATCAGTTGCTGGTCGAATGGCTGCGCGACGATCCGGCTGCCGCTGAAAGTGCGCTTGACCGGCTGATTGAAATTGATCCGGCTGATGCGTGGACGCGGCGCGAACTGGCGCAGACGCTCGGACGGCTGAAGCGATTTGACGAAGCCTTTGTTGCGATTGAAATCGCCCGCGAGCTTGACCCGCAGGAGCCGTCTTATTACTGCGTGCTGGGACGATTGCAGTCTGATTCGGGCAGCATTGACGAAGCGAAGATTTCTTATCGCCACGCGATTCAGTTGTCGGTTGATACCGATTACGCGATCAATCAACTGATGCTGCTGTCAACGACGGCGCAGGAGCGGCGCGCCGAGCTTGAATTCATTCGGCAGGAACTGATGCGTCAGGTGATGTTCGGTGACGGGCTGCTCGCGTGGCGCGATCAGGCCAAAGGCACGCTTGAACCTGAAGAATGTCTGACGCTGCTCAAGGCGGCGCTCGCGGCGCGGCCTGATCTGTGGCAGTCATGGTCGGCGGTGACCGGGCAGCTTGCCGAATTGCAGCAGTTCGATGAAGCACTGGCGCACGCGCAGCAGGCGACTGAACGCTTTCCGCTGATGCCGCGCATCTGGTACGACCTGGCGCTCGCGCATCAGGCGCGGCTTGATCGCGCAGGTGAAACCGAAGCACTGCGCCAGGCGCTCAGCATCAATCCGGGCTGGGGTATGGCCGCGCAGCAACTGGCTGACGTTTACATCCGCGAAGGCGAGTTGCAGCAGGCCAGGGAACTGCTCGAACGCGCCACCGCGCACACGCCGCTTGATCCGTACAATCACGGCTGTCTGGCCGATGTGTTGTGGAAGATGGACGAGCGCGAACAGGCGCTGGAGCGTGTGCGCCGGGCGGTGACGATTGAGCCGGGCTATGACTGGGGCTGGCGCGCGCTGCGTGACTGGGCGAATCAGATGAATCGCGCTGAGGTCGCGGTCGAATGCGCCCGCGAAATCACGCGGCAGCGCAGCGGCGAAGCGCGGTCGTGGCTGATTCTGGCGCGCACGCTTTCAGGCGCAGAATCGCTCGATGAACGCCTTGACGCGCTTGATCGCGCAGCGGCGCTCAATCCGCGTGCGATTGACGCGCACAGCCTGCGCGCTTACCTGCTGGCTGAAGCGAAACGCTGGGATGAAGCTCTCGCCGCCTGCCGCCCTGAAGTTTTCGGTGACGAGCAACCGGCAGAACTGCGCAATGCGGCAGCGTGGATCGAAGCTGAACGCGGTAATCGCGCAGAAGCAGTCAGTCAGATGAAAGCGCTGCTCGCAGATGAACCGGGTTATTACGCGGGCTGGAACCGGCTGGCCGACTGGCAGCGCGAAGCTGAAGCAAAGACCGGTTATCTTGAAGCGGCGCAGGCGATGGCGCGCCTGGCTCCGAATTATGCCATCGCGCTTGGCTATCTCGGCGATGCGCGGCTGACGAACGATGATCGCAGCGGCGCAAAGGAAGCCCTGCATCGCGCCATGATGCTCGACCCGGAATATGAATTTGCGAGCCGCACGCTCTTTGACCTTCAGCTTGAAGATGGCGAACTGAAGGATGCCGCCGGGACGCTTGAGTTTCTGCGCAAATACATCGGCGGCAACATCACGCGACTGCGTGAAATCAGGCTGTTGCTCAAACGCAATGAATTTGCTGCGGCGGCGGAACAGTTCCGCGCCTTGTGCCTGTCGCCTGAAGCTGACAGCGATTATCTGGCGCTGGCGCTTGACGCCTCGAAGGAAAAACACTGGCAGAAGCTGACCGGCAAAGTCCTCGATGAAGTGCTTGAGCATCCCGAAGCCAACCCGGAAGCGGGCGCGTTGTGGGTGCGCGGCAGACGGCTTTTCAAATGTCGCTGGCGGCTGTGGCGGCTGCCGGAAAGCTGCCCGGCGTGGCAGTGCGCTTCAGAGGCTTATCTGGAAGCCCTGGCAAAAGCGAATCTGAAAAACTGGATTCGCAGCTACATTCGCAAACACCGCGAGGCGCTGCGCCGTCACGCCGATTCGTGGGGCGTGGTCTGTTACGCGCTGATGACGGTCGGTGATTATCAGGCGGCGATGAACTGGGCCGCTGACTGGCAGCAGCGCGACGGCCTGCGTCCGTGGATGCTGTGGAATTACGCGCTCGCGCTGCGAAATCTGAAGCAGGATCGCCCGGCTTATGCCGTCAGCAAGCAGGCGCTCACGCTGCCGGAAGATCATTTGTCAGGCGCACACCGGCTGCTGCTGGTGCTGGATGACGCGCTGGCTGGCAATGTGTCGGCAGCAAAAGCGCAGTTTGATGAAATCAGTTCGTCAGGGCTGCGTGAGTGGGACAGGTTTGTTTATGACATGCTCGGCGCGCTCTTTGATTTTCACGCCGACAGCAGCACGGGCGAGCAGCAGATCAGCCGCCTGATCACTCTGGCGCGCGAGGCGAAATTCTTTGCCCGCAGCCGGATCCTTGTCAGAGCGCATCGCCGCATTGTCCTGAGCATTGCCAGAGCCGATGGCAGCACGTCGCGCGCGGCGCGGGCGCTGCTGCAACTCGGCTGGCTGCGGCTGCGACGGTAAAGGGCAAAAGAAAAAGCAGCGCGGGTTTCGTGACTCGCGCTGCTTTTTTCGCTGACCGTCAGCCTGTCTGATTACTTGCTGAAATCCACCTTCGGCGCCTGCCGCGCGCCTTCGTCGGCCTTGAAATAAGGCTTCTCCTGAAAGTTCAGAAAGTTTGCAATGATCACGGTCGGGAATTTGTTGCGGGTCGTGTTGTAATCCTGCACGGCCTGATTGTAATCGCGGCGCGCAACGGCCAGCCGGTTTTCGGTTCCGGCCAGTTCGTCCTGCAACTTCATGAAACTCTCGTTCGATTTGAGCTGCGGGTAATTTTCGGTGAGCGAAAGAAACCGCCCGCCGGTGCCGAGAATGCCGCCGCCGGACGGAACCAGTTGGGCCTCGCGCATGGCCTGGCTCAGTTTGTTATCGGCGCTGATCTTGTCTTCGGTCGAACTGTTCGGGTTCTGCAGCGTCGAGAGCAGTTGCGAACGCGCCTGGGCAATGCTGGTAAAGACTCTTTCTTCGAGGCCTGCAATGCCTTTCACTGTGGCCACGATGTTCGGAATCAGATCGGCGCGGCGCTGCATCTGGTTTTCGACCTGCGCCCACTGCGCGTCAACATTCTGCTTCCTGGTCGTCAGCGTGTTGTACCCGCTCACGCCGCTGCCGAAGATGATGATGCCGAGCAGCACGATAATGCCAATAATGACCAAAGCTGCTTTTCCCATAATCTCCCCCTGTCTGATTGAGAACGTCAGCAGCGCGGCTGCTGAAATTCGGTCAATGGTTCCGGACTTTCACCCGATCCGGTCAATTGCCGTAACCACCTGCGCAAGGCAGTTGAGGTAATCCGCAAACAGATCCTCCGCTTCAGGTTCGAGCAGTGGCACAGGTTCATTCCGCAACCGCAGCACACGCTGAATCGGCGCCATGTCAAAATTCAATCTTGCGCCGATGCGTTCAGTCACCTCGCGCCGATCAAGCGGAGCATCCTCGCCCAGCATTTCAAGAATCGGGCGAAAGAAGTGGACAAATGTCACGACGCTGTCGGTCATCAGTTTCATCAGGCTTTCAGCCGATTCTCTCGCCGGCAGGTACAGCCCGCGCAGCCTGAGCAGTTTGCCGCGCAGTTCGTGTTCAAGCTGCCAGCGCAGATTCGCGGCTGAAATTTCCACGTCCTTGAGCAGATCACGCCCGTAAAGCACCCGGTAAGCGCGCTTCATCTGGCGGAACTCAATCGGAAAAACATCCAGCGAACCGTTGAACTCAGCGAGCGTAAAATAAACCGGCAGTTGAAATCCCATGCCGACCCACCACCGGGCAACGGGCTGCGCCTGGCGCAAGGCCTCGACCGGCAGCGCCGAACAGACCACCAGCACGCGATAATCTGACGGACTGGCGCTTTCACCCGTCACGACCGCCGAGCCGTGCAGGATCACCGCTACCAGTTCGTCACGGTGCGCCTGCGCAAGCCGCCTGACCAGTTCATCAAATTTTTCATTCATTGCTCGCCCCGAAAACGGAAGGTGAATTTTCAGATGCTGCGCGTCACCAACTGTCGCTCGCGCCGCCGCCACCGCTGCTGCCGCCACCAAAGCCGCCCCAGCCGCCACCGCCGCTGCCCCAGCCACCGCCACCGCCGCTGCTGCCCCACGAACCGCCGCCGAAACCGCCGCCGCCACCATTGAAAATCATCGGCCACCCGACCCAGTGCCCGCCGCCCGGCCTGCCACGCCCGCCGCCGCCGCGCCGCGATGCGCGCGCAACAATCAGAAAGAAAATCACCACGAAAGCGACAAGAAGAAGAGATAAAAACGGATCCGACTCAGAAGCACCCGTGTCCGGTTCAGAAATATTCGTCGGCTGCCGATAAGCATACTGAGGGTCGTCGCCGGAGAGGGTGATTCCCCATTTTTCAGCGAGTGTCGCAACGATGGTTCTGACGCCACTGGTAATTGCCTGCCCATACCGCCCCTGCTGCAAATCAGGGCGCATTCGCCGGATCATCTCTCCGGCAAGTCCGTCCGGAATGTCGCCTTCCAGACCGTAACCGGTTTCGAGCCGGGTTTTGCGGTCGCCGATGACGACGAGCAGCAGCGCCCCCTTGTCCTTGTTCGGCCCTGTCTTCTGACCAATGCCCCACGCGCGGTAAAGATTGTTCGCGTATTGCTCAAGCGGCTGCCCTTCGAGCGACCGGATCGTGACGACGGCGATCTGCGCGCCGGACTTTTGCTCAAAGTCCAGCAGGTACTGCTCCAGCCGTTCTTCGGTGGGCTGGTCAATGACGCCGGCAAAATCGTTGACGTGGCCGTGATATGGGGGGAACTTTTGGGACTGTGCCAGCGTGTACAGACAGGCGCACAGGATGACCGCAGGCAGAATCAGGGCTGACTTCAATGGAAGTCTCATCGAGCGCACTTATACCCTGGCCCCTGCCGATGGTCAACGCAAGCTCTAATGCGACCCGGAAATGTTTTCAATCGCCCTTTCCGGTCTGACCGGAAGGTTCTGGAATCAGGGTTGACCTGGTACTGTGTAAAAGTTACAATGCGCCGCGTTGTGCGCGTTTCCAAAAGCGACACTGGCGTGTCTGATCTTCAGAAAATTCATTCCGCGTGGTCACTGGTCAAAACAATTCCCGCATTCAATTGCACTCGTAAAACTGGAGGAAATTACGACTAATGCTTAAGCTCAGATTATTACCTTTGGCTGAAAGCCTCTTAGCCGTCTGCCTCGGCATCGTCTTTACTTCTTCATCATTCGCTCAGGGCCGGGTGCCGGTTTCAGGCGCTCCCGGCGTTTCTGCCGAAGTTCAGCAGCGTAACAGCGAAATCCAGAAAATCATGGATCGCGCCGACGAACGTTACCTGGCAGGCGAAGAACATTTCAAAAAAGGCGATTACCAGCAGGCCCGCCGCGCCTATGACCGGGCGGTAGACATCATTCTTGAATCAGGCGTTGACGTCCGCAGCGATGCCCGCCTGCAGCAGTATTACCAGAAGCTGGTCGAAAACATCTTCCAGCGTCAGGTGGCGCTGCTCAAACTCGAACCAAACGGTTCGCCGCAGTCAGCCGAAAACAGTTTTGTCTCGCAGGTCATTCAGACCGATGAGCCGAAAGCCAAACAGCCCGCTGACAAGCGCGGCTTCGGTGATCAGACCTACACCGCCTCACCGCTTGATGAACTCGCCAAAATCAAACTGACTGAAGATGAAACCAAAGGCGCCACGGACGATGCCGTTCAGAGCGCGGTCAGTTCCGCCCGGCTTGATTTCGGCTTCAAACCGAATGCGCTGGTGCAGAGTTACATCAATTATTACCTCGGTCGTGGTCGCGTCACGATGGAATCAGGGCTGCGCCGTTCAGGACGCTACATGGCCCTGGCTCGTCGCATCTTCAAGGAAGAGGGCGTGCCGCAGGATCTGGCCTGGCTCGGTCAGGTCGAAAGCGCCTGGTCGCCTTTTGCTCGTTCCTGGGCAGCGGCGGTCGGCCTGTGGCAGTTCATTCCCGGAACCGGCGCACGCTACGACCTGCGCCAGGATTACTGGGTTGATGAACGGATGAGTTATGAAAAAGCCACCCGCGCCTCGGCCCGTTATCTGAAGTGGCTGGCCAATCGCTACGCCGGGAACTGGGAACTGGCGATGGCGGCTTACAACTCCGGCGAAGGCAACGTTGACCGCGCCGTTGCCCGCTCAGGTTACGCTGATTTCTGGGAAATCTATCAGCGCGGGCTGCTGCCGCTTGAAACCCGCAACTACGTGCCGAACATCCTCGCCACCATCATCATTGCCAAGGATCCTGAAAAGTACGGCTTCAAGGTCAAACCTGATCCGCCGCTCGCTTACGACACAGTGGTCGTGAACAATTCGGTTGATATGAAACTGGTGGCCGATGCCTGTGACGTGCAGCACGAATACGTGCTGGCGCTCAATCCTGAACTCAAGCGCGGTCAGACGCCGCCGGGCATTCCGCATCCGGTGCGGGTTCCGGTCAAATGCGGCAAGCAGTTGCAGGCTACGCTGAAACTGATTCCGCCCGACAAGCGCACGCAGTGGAGGCTGATGCCGGCCCAGTCAGAAGACACCTTTGCGACGATTGCACGCCGCACCGGAGTTTCTGAAAGCACGCTGTCGGCCATCAACGGCGGCGAACTCAAGGCAGGCCAGAAGGTCATCATTCCGCTTGGCAGCGGCGGGCTGCGTAATGTGGCCGCAGTAGCTCCGCGCGCCGCAGCGCCCGGCACCACGACCGCCAGCGGTGGCGCGAAAGTCATTGCCTATACCGTCAAAGGCGGCGACACGCTGACCGACATTGCGGCCCGCTACAGCGTTTCGGCGCGTGACCTGGCGGCGCTCAATCACATCAGCCCGAACACGCGGCTGCGCGCCGGTCAGATCATCAGAATCCAGACCCGCGCAAAGTAAGGCAGTCATCTGAAGAGTCGAAACTTTCGCTCTTCGTATATTGCCTGACCCGCCGCATCGTTTTATATTCTGGCCGCGAAGCTCAACTCACAGTTTCGCGGCCTTTTCATTTCAGCCATATCCATCACGGCCTCGCGTCCCCCCGAATCTTCACCGAAGCCTTAGCCCCGGAGGTCTGACTTGCTATTCAAAACTCACAGCGCCGCCGTTTACGGCATTGACGCCGAACTCGTCGAAGTCGAAGTTGATCTGACGCCCCGCGCCGGAGATTCACAACACGAAACCATCGTCACCGTCGTTGGCCTGCCCGATCTGGCCGTCCGCGAAAGCCGCGAACGCATTCGCGCCGCGATCAATAACAGCGGCTTTTTCTTTCCCGTTTACAAAACCACCATCAACCTTGCGCCTGCCGATGTGAAGAAGGAAGGCTCGGCCTTTGACCTGCCGATTGCCGTCGGCATTCTGGGCGCAAACGGCGACCTGAAGCGCGAAAATCTGGATGACACGATGCTGGTTGGCGAACTGGCGCTTGATGGTCGCGTGCGGGCGATTCGCGGCGCGCTGCCGATTGCGGTGGCGGCCCGGCAGCGCAGTTTCAAACGGCTGCTGATTCCGGCTGAAAATGCGCGTGAAGCGGCAGTCGTCGAAGGGCTTGACGTTTATCCGGTCAGCGATCTGCGCGAAGTCATGACGCTGCTCAATGCCGAGCAGATGCCGGAACCGCTGCGGCTGGATATTGCCTCGCTGCTCAGCGATGCCGATCAGTACCCGGTTGACTTCCGCGAAGTGCGCGGTCAGATGCACGCCAAGCGCGCCATCGAAGTTTCAACTGCCGGGGGGCATAACATTCTGATGATCGGCCCGCCCGGTTCCGGCAAGACGATGCTGGCCAAACGCATTCCAACGATTCTGCCGCCGATCACTTTTGCCGAAGCCCTCGAAACCACCAAGATTCACAGCGTCGCGGGCCTGACGAGTTCCGGCGGCCTGCTGACCACCAGACCGTTCAGGTCGCCGCATCACACCATTTCTGACGCCGGACTGATTGGCGGCGGCGCGATTCCCCGCCCCGGTGAAGTCAGTCTGGCGCATCACGGCGTTCTGTTTCTCGACGAACTGCCCGAATTTGAGCGCAACGTGCTTGAAGTGCTGCGCCAGCCGCTCGAAGATCACCAGGTCACAATCAGCCGCGCCGCGATGTCGCTGACCTTTCCTTCAAGCTTTATGCTGATTGCGGCGATGAATCCCTGCCCCTGCGGTTTTTTCAACGATCCGACCCGCGAATGCAAATGCACGCCGATGCAGATTCAGCGGTACATCTCAAAAATCTCCGGCCCGCTGCTTGACCGCATTGATATTCACGTTGACGTTCCGGCGGTGAAGGTGCGCGAACTTTCGGAACAGGAAGCGTCGGAAGGCTCTGCCGAAATCCGCGAGCGCGTCAACCGGGCGCGCCGGATTCAGCAGGAACGCTTTGCCGGTGAAAAGGTCTTCTGCAACGCACAAATGACGCCGCGCCTGATTCGCAGACACTGCCAGCTTCAGCCTGCGACGCAGCAGATGCTGGAACGCGCCATCAACAAATGGGGACTTTCAGCGCGGGCTTATGACCGGATTCTCAAAGTCAGTCGCACGCTCGCGGATCTGGAAGAATCGGCCCAGGTGCTTGAGCAGCATATTTCAGAAGCGGTACAGTACCGTACACTGGATCGCAACTTCTGGCAGTAAAATAGGCGCGCTCAATCAACGGCACCGAAAGCAGAATCCGATTATGTTTGATCTGAAACAGCATCCGCATCGTCGCTACAATCCGCTCACCCGTGAATGGGTGCTTGTCTCGCCGCACCGCACGCAGCGGCCCTGGCAGGGCCAGGTCGAAAAACCGGCGCAGGAACTGCTGCCGGCTTACGATCCGTCGTGTTATCTCTGTCCCGGCAATGCGCGGGCAGGCGGCGTGCATAATCCTGATTACCAGTCCACTTTTGTTTTCGACAATGATTTTGCGGCGCTCCGAATGGACGTGCCACCAGCTCAGCTTGACACCAGCGGGCTGCTGATTGCGGCCAGCGAACGTGGCATCTGCCGCGTGGTCTGTTTCTCGCCCAATCACAGCCTGACGCTGTCGCGGATGGAAGTTCCGGCCATTCGTCACGTCGTGGACACCTGGACTGAGCAGTACCTCGAACTCGGCGCAATTGATGTCATCAACTCGGTGCAGATTTTTGAGAATCGCGGCGAGATGATGGGCGCGAGCAATCCGCACCCGCACTGCCAGATCTGGGCCAGCCAAAGCATCACCAATGAACTCGCCAGAGAAAATTCAGCACAACTCGGTTACAGCGAGCAGCGGGCCGCCTGCCTGCTGTGCGATTACCTGGCCATCGAACGACAGGCCGCAGAACGCATCGTTTGTGAAAACGACGCCTTCACCGCCATCGTGCCGTTCTGGGCCGTCTGGCCGTTTGAAACAATGATTCTCAGCCGCCGCCACAGCACCGCGCTCGATGAATCCAGCGACGACGAACGCACCGCGCTCGCTGACATTCTCAAACGCATCACGACACGTTACGACAATCTCTTTGAGACTTCGTTCCCTTACACGATGGGCTTTCACCAGCGTCCGACCGACGGGCAGGCGTATCCGCACTTTCACTTTCACGCGCATTTCTACCCGCCGCTGCTGCGTTCAGCGACAGTGAAGAAATTCATGGTGGGCTTTGAAATGCTCGGCGGCCCGCAGCGCGACATCACGCCCGAATCAGCGGCTGAGCGACTGCGCACACTGAGCGAAACGCATTATCTCGACAGTTGATCGCCGGGGATTGTTCCTTTTGACATTCCTCCAGGTGCTTCCCTATACTCGCCTCACTTCAGACAAGGGAAGCACAAATGAAAATCCACGACATCACTGTGGCGATTTCGGCTGATCTGCCGGTTTATCCGGGCGATCCCGGAATCGAAATCAGACAGGTTATGTCACTGGCGGCGGGCGATGTCTGCTGCGTTTCGCAACTGAGCTTTGGCACGCACATCGGCACGCACGTTGACCCTCCGGCGCATTTCGTCGCAGGCGGAGCGACGCTTGATGAGCTGCCGCTTGATGTGCTGATCGGACGGGCGCGCGTCGTTGATGTCGGTGATGCGCCAGTCATTGACGCAGCAACGCTTGACCGGGCGAATCTTGATGGCGCAACGCGTGTGCTCTTCAAGACACGCAATTCACGGTTCTGGCCCGCGTCGGGAACATTTCACGAGGATTTTGTCTACATCGAACCTGAAGCCGCGCGAATGCTCGTCGCACGCGGCATCAGGCTGGTCGGCATTGATTATCTGTCGGTCGAGAAATTCAATTTCACTTCACCCGACACGCATTATGCGCTGTTGCGTCACAACGTCATCATCATCGAAGGTCTTAACCTCAGCGCAGTCACGCCGGGCGATTACGAACTGATCTGTCTGCCGCTCAAGCTGAAGAACGGCGATGGCGGCCCGGCCCGCGTCGTGCTGCGCGAATTGTCATAAACCACAGCGGCCCGTTCGCCGCTCATTCCACGAAAGGAACCATCATGGCTGCACCTGCACCGCATCTGGAAAGTTATATCAAAAACTGGAACCGCATTCACAAACAGACCGTCAGCGTGATGAAAGTCGCGCCGAATGACAAATATGACTGGAAGATTTGTGATTCCGCGATGACCCTGGGCGAACTGATGAATCATCTGTATCAGGCCGAAATCGGCCTGGTCGAAGCCACCATTACCGGCGTCTTTCCGAAGGAACGCATGCCAGCCATCAACAACACCGATGAACTGATTGCGGCCTTCGACAAGGCGCACGGAGAGGTGATTGCCAAAGTCGCCGCGCTGACGCCCGAACAACTCAGCGAAACCGTTGCCCCGTTCGGCCCGGATAAAGCCATGTCGCGGATGACCCTGCTGCACCTGCTGCACGAACACGAAATTCATCATCGCGGCCAGCTTTACACTTACCTGCGCACTGCCGGTGCAGAAGTGCCGCCGCTGTTCGGATAGGTCACAGTTCAGGCAAATCAATCTCATCCACGAAGCCGACGCGGTGAAGCGCGAAGACTTTTTGACAGGATTGACAGGACGAACAGGATGAAACAGGACTTTCAGCAGAATAATCCGGCCCGTCCTGTTCATCCTGTCTGATGTTTCTTCGTGAACCTTTGTATGGCTTCGTGGATGAATCTTTTGCTGAAAAAGAATCCTGCTTCAGGTATGAGCGAGCGATGGCAAAAAACATCATTGGCAACAAACTCAATCCTGGCAAACCCGTCATCAAAGGACGACCTGAAGAATCGCCATCCTTCCGCGAACGGGTTTATGAACTTGTCCTGCGCATCCCGCGCGGGCGAGTGATGAGTTACGGGCTGGTCGCGCAGGTGCTGGGCGCTGGTTACGATGCCCGCGCCATCGGCAATGTCATGCACGCCACGCCCGATGACGGGCGCAATATCCCCTGGCACCGCGTCATCAACGCGCAGGGTGGTTGTTCGACTGCCGGGCTGACGACTCCTCCCGATTTGCAGCAGCGACTGCTTGAAGCCGAAGGCCTTGTCTTCAATGACAAAGGCCGCTGCGATCTTAAGCGGTATTTGTGGACTCCCCCCGAATATGACGCGGCAAATCAGGCTGATGATCTTCAGGGCAATCTGTTTTCATAACCAGCGAATGAACGAACCTATGGAAAATCCGATCAATCGTCAGGCTCCCTATCCGGTCGCGCCACGCCAGTATTCGGTCGCGCATCACATGGTCACGACGGCCTTTGAACTGGAAGGCTTTCGCATCGTGCGGCACCTCGGCGTCGTGCGCGGCATCACCGTGCGCTCGCGTTCGATCTTCGGCACGATTGGCGCAGGCTTTCAGACGCTGGTCGGCGGCAACATTTCAATTTTCACTCGCCTGTGCGAACAGACCCGCGCCGAAGCTTTCGATATTATGATTCAGCACGCTTCCGAGATCGGCGCCAACGCCATCATCGGCGCACGCTACGACGCCAACGAAGTCATGAATGGCGTCACCGAAGTCCTGGCTTACGGCACGGCGGTCGTCGTCGAACCGATTGAGCAGGGCGGTTATCTGAATTCATAAGGCAATCAATGAATGACCGGCTGAACAGACAGCTTGCGGTCGCAGTGCTGGCGCTGCTGCAACTTTCAGCAGTGATTCCGGCACAGCGCAGCCAGTCAGCGAGGCCCGCTAAACCAGCCGCGAAATCATCAGCCAGGTCATACACGATTGCCGCCGCGCAAAGCGAAATCATTGTGCTGCTCACGCAGGAAGGCCTGATCAGCCGACTGCATCCGAATCATCGCGTCGCGGTCGGCAGCTTCAGCGGCAGCATCGAACTTCCGCCTGATGACGAAAGCAAAGCCTCGGTCACGGTCGAAGCCGCTGCGAAATCGCTCACGAATGTTGATAAAGACATGAGCGATTTCGAGCGCAAAGGCTTTCAGGATGTGCTGCACAACAGCGTGCTTGAAAGCGAGCGATTCCCCTCCATCACCTTCCGTTCGGTTTCAGTCACTGACCTTAGGCGCACCGCCGAAAATCGCACGTTTACGCTCAACGGCGATCTGACATTGCGCGGTGTCACCCGAAAAGTTTCCATCCCGGTCAGCCTCACGCTCAAAAACGGACAACTGCGCGCCACCGGCGAAGCAAAGTTCAGACAGACCGATTTCAAAATGAAGCCTTACACCGGCGCGCTCGGCTCCATCAAAATTGGTGATGAAGTAAAAGTCAGCTTCACCATCATTGCCACAGCTTCATAATCCGCAGGAGGAAGAGCAATGAAATCAACTCCGCTCAGGCATTGCGCCATCTCGCTTGCCGTGCTGCTGCTTACTTCAGCAGGCGCGCAGTCAAAAGCCAGAACATATTCCATCGTCGCCAGTGAAAGCAGCTTCTGGGTTTTCGTCGGCAAGGCCGGAATTTTCTCAGGCCTCGCGCACAATCACGAAATCGGCGTCAAATCATTCACCGGTCGCGTCACCATTCCCGCCACCGGAACCAGCGCCGCCACGCTCGAACTCGAAGCCGATGCCAAATCGCTCGCCGTTCTCGACAAGGAAGTCAGCGACAAGGATCGCACCGAGATTTACAACTCAATGCACACCGCCGTGCTTGAATCGGCAAAGTACCCGAAGATCACCTTCCGCTCAGCATCAGTCAGTGATGTAAAAGAGACAGGCAGCAACAATGTTACTTTCACACTCAACGGCGATCTGACCCTGCACGGCGTGACCAAAAGAATCGCCGTGCCCGTCACTGCCACCATCACCGCGCAGCAGCTCAAAGCCAGCGGCAAATACACGCTCCGGCAAACCGATTTCGGCATCAGGCCGTATTCAGCAGCAGGCGGCACGGTCAAGGTGAAGAACGAAGTAATAGTAAACTTTGCAATCGTGGCGAAAGCGTAATGGACAGGATTTACATGATTTTCAGGATGGGGAAAAAACAATGACTGACGATGAACTGACTGAAATCATCATCGGATGTGCATATCAGATTCACAACTCGCTCGGTGTCGGCTTCCTTGAGAAGGTGTATGAAAATGCACTGCGAATTGAACTGACGAGGCGAGGTCTGGTTGTCAGGCAGCAGGAACCGATCAGGGTACTTTACCAGGGTCAGGCAGTGGGTGATTATTTTGCTGACCTGTGGGTTGAGAATCGAATCATCGTCGAACTGAAAGCCGTTCAGGCCCTGACCAGAGAGCACGAGGTACAACTTGTAAATTATCTGACCGCGACAGGCATTGAGACAGGTCTGCTGATCAATTTCGGTTCTTCAGTTCACATCAAACGAAAATACAGAGAATACAAACCACGTCAGGCCTGATCCTGAAAATCCTGTCAATCCTGTCCATTTCTTCCGGGGAAAAATTATGGCACAACGAATCAGCATTGAATCGCGTCAGATGATCGAAGTTCACAGCCCGGCAACTCTTGCCAGAATTGGCGAAGTGCCGGTTGACACTCCCGCTGATGTGCGCGCCGCAGTTGCCCGCGCCCGGCAGGCTTTTCGCGCCTGGAGCGCGGTTGATGACAGGACGCGCGGCAGGGTGCTGCTGGCTGCCCGCGACCTGATTCTGGCGCGGCGCGAAGAGATGATCGAACTGATCTGCGCCGAGAATGGCAAGCCGCGTCTCGAAGCCATTGTCGAAATCACTTATGTCTGCGACGTGATCACGTTTTATGCAAAGAACGTGCGCCGCTTTCTCAAACCGCACCGCATCACGCCGCATCTGCTGCGCAACAAGAAAGTCACCGTTCATTACCAGCCGCGTGGCGTCATTGGCCTGATTACGCCCTGGAACTTTCCGCTGATTCTGACGATTGGCGAAGCGATTCCGGCATTGATGGCCGGGAATGCGGTCATCATCAAACCTTCTGAATGGACTCCGCTGATTGCCAGAACAGGCTGCGAGATTCTGCGGCAGGCGTTTGTGAATGCCGGGCTGCCTGCTGACATTCTGCAGGTCGTCAACGGTTACGGCGAAACGGGCGGCGCGCTGGTTGACGAAGCTGACATGATCGCTTTCACGGGCAGCGTGCGCACCGGCAGGGTGATTGCCGAACGCGCCGCGCGCCGACTGATTCCGGTCAGCCTGGAACTCGGCGGCAAGGATCCGATGATTGTGCTGAAGGATGCCGATCTTGAACGCGCCGCCAACGCTGCGGTGTGGGGCGCGTTTACGAATTCAGGTCAGGTCTGCATCTCGGTCGAGCGCGTTTATGTTGAAGACGCCATCGCTGACGAATTCACCAGTCGAGTGGTCGAAAAGACAAAACAGTTGCGCCAGGGCAGCGACGCGACAGAAACCGCGAGCGACAGGCGCGTTGATGTGGGCGCGATGACTTTTCCGAAACAGGTCGAAACCGTTGAGGATCACGTCAGCGATGCCGCCGCCAGAGGCGCAAGGATTCTGACCGGTGGTCAGCGCAATCCGAACCTGCCCGGCAGATTCTTTGAGCCGACGGTGCTTGCGGGAGTTGATCATTCAATGAAGGTTATGACCGAAGAAACCTTCGGCCCGGTGCTGCCGATTATGCGCGTCAAAGATGAACGCGAAGCCCTGCGCCTGGCGAACGATTCGATTTACGGCCTGAACGCGAGCGTGTGGACAAAGGACAAAGCGAAAGGCGAACGCCTGGCCGCCCAGGTCGAAGCCGGAATTACCTGCGTCAACGATGTCATCGTCGGCTTTGCCGTGACCGACGCTCCGTCAGGCGGCATCAAGGAAAGTGGCATCGGCAAACGTCACGGCGCGCACGGCATTCAGCGTTTCTGTCACGAACAGGTCATCATCACAGATCGCTTTGGAATGAAGCGCGAGCAAATCTGGTTTCCATACACCGCGCAGACTGAAACGCTGCTGCTGCGCCTGACAGGTTTTCTGTTTGCCAGCCGGCTGTCAGCAAAGGTGAAGGCGCTGATGGGGAAGTGATTTGAAATTTGAGATTGAAGATTGGAGATTGGAGATTGGAGGAACTGGAAAATGAAATACGAACGCTTTGAGGATTTACCTGTCTGGAAAGATGCCCTCCAACTCGCCGTCGGAGTTTATGAACTGACCGCGCTGCCGCAGTTCAAAGGCAATAACAGTTTGCGCGATCAGATCGAACGGGCAGCCGTCTCTGTCTCAAACAACATTGCCGAAGGCTTTGAGCGCGGGACGACGCAGGAACTGCTGACCTTTCTTTACATCGCTCGCGGTTCGGCGGGTGAAGTGCGTTCGATGCTCTGCCTCTTTGAAAAACTTCCCTTCCTCTCCGATCTCAAATCTCAAATCTCAAATTTGAAATCACTGGCTGAAAGTATTTCCAGGCAACTGCGGGCGTGGGCCGATTCGTTGCAGAACTCTGAAATCAAAGGACAGCGATTTCTGAACGACAAAACCCGTCGCGCGACTGAGCGGAATAAGGAGCGTGAAGAATGGTTGCAGGAAAGGCAGCGATGGCGCGATGAGTTTCAGCGCAATGAAGAAGCACGCCTGGCCGGAATCAGACGTGAACAGTAAAAAGCGGAATCAGACGTAAACAGCAAAAGGTCTCAATAAAACTTTCAGCTTACACCTCAGCCCTGCGCCTGAGCTGCACAAGCGGCATCAGCACCTCTTCGTGAAACGCATCGCAGCCGATGCAGAGATTCTGATAGAGCTTTCCTGATGGCAGTCTGATCGTTGATTTCTCAATAAACTTTTCCATCGTCCAGCCGTGCGCGATTCCCATTCGTTCGGGGTGGCCCATTGAGAGGGCCTCGTAAACCGGATTGCCGATCAGGCGTTCGATGATTGTTTCCAGCTTGTCTTCCATCAGGTTGCCAATCGGCAGCTTTGTCTTGATGCAGCACGGATAGACGTTGCCGTTCGGTTCAATCGAAACCTCTGAGCCGTTGTACCGGTACTGCAAAAAATTGAGCGCGCCTGACCAGCGATTGCAGAAATTGTCCTTCAGCGTCGCGGTTGACAACTGATTCTGCTGCGCCCGGCCACGCGGCCACAGCGGCCCGATCCACGCATCTTCAGTCGCGCCGAAAAAATGAAAGTAACGCCCTTCGGCGGTTTCGCGCTCGCTTTGTCCGGGGCCGAGCGGAACGAATTTCATTCCGCGTGATTCAAAGATGCGCGTCAGCCGGGCGACCTGCTTTTCCTGCGCTTCCTTTGTTTCCAGGCCCTGATGATGAGCGTCAATGCCGGAAACTGAAATCTTCCAGACGTGACGTTCCAGCAGTTCGTCCACGATGCGTTCATTGATCAGGTCGCCGGTGGTCTGAATGATGACGCGCTTTTCGCGGCCATATTTGCGATCCAGCAGGTCGAGGCCCGAATACAGCACACGCTCGCGCACCTGTTCGAGCAGAATTTCGCCGCCGCCCAGAATGATGTGGCCAGGCTTTTCTTTCGGCTTTCCGGTTTCAGCATCGCAGTCGTTCAGGTCAAGATAAGTCAGGCGATCCGGCAGGTTTTCGATGATGCGCGGATGACAACTGATGCTTTCATCCACCACGCGCTTCAGTTCGTCGCCGTAGTAAGGATGAAAGCGGTCTTCGTAACAGTGATGACAGGTGCGATGACAGAGAAAGGTCATCACGTAATAGATTGAATTCATGAAAATCTCCGGCAGGGCCGCGAACGTCATCATTAGTGCTGATTCGCGGCTGAATGTTTCATCGCCTGCGCCACGCGAACCATTTGCTGAAAAGATTTTTTACCGTCGGTGTCAGCTTTGTTCGCAGATAAGCGTCACCGATTTTTTTGAGCGCATCGGCCTGCACCGGATAAGGCTGAATAGTCGCTGAGAGCGCGCCGAGCTTCTGCCCCGTAGTGATGGCCAGCGTCAGTTGTCCGATCATCTCTCCCGCGTGGCGCGCCACAATCGTCCCGCCCAGAATCCGGCCTGTTTTCCGGTCGTAATGCACCCGCGCAAAGCCTTCGGTTTCGCCGTCAAGAATGGCGCGGTCAACATCAGCAAATGACTGTGTGATCGTGGCCACGTCATAACCTGCGCGTTGTGCATCAGCTTCATAATAACCGACGTGCGCGACTTCAGGATCGGTGAAGGTACACCAGGGCAGCACAAGTCCACTCGCTTTGCGGCGACCGAAAAAGAAGGCATTGGCCAGCACGTTGCGCGCCATCGCATCGGCAGCGTGCGTGAATTTATATTTTGAGCAGACATCGCCAGCCGCATAAATGCGCGGGTTCGATGTTCGCAACCGTTCGCTGACTTCGACGCCTTTACTTGAATACTTCACTCCGGCGGCTTCAAGGCCGAGGCCTTCGACATTTGGCATACGGCCAGTGGCAACCAGAATCGCATCACCGCTGATTATTTTTTCTCCGTTCTGTCCGGCAATGATCAGCGTTTTGTCAGCGCCACGCTTTTCGGCGCGAACAACCTTTGCATTGAAAATAAACTGCACTCCTTCGCGCAGCATCTGCCGCTGCACGATGGCAGCGGCATCAGCATCTTCCTTCGGCATAATCTGCGCGCCGTCGGTGATGACCGTGACTTCGCTGCCGAAGCGACGAAACGCCTGCGCCAGTTCGCAGCCAATCGGCCCCGCGCCAATCACGAGCAACCGGCGCGGCAGTTCCCGCAGAGTGAAGATGTTTTCGTTCGTGTAATAACCCGCATCCTTCAGTCCCTGAATCTGCGGATCAGCAGCGCGCGCGCCAGTGGCAATCACGGCGCGGTCAAATTTCAGTTCGACGCCGCTGACTTCAATCGTCGCAGGCCCGGTGAACTTTCCGTTGCCGAGATAAACATCAACCTTGAATTCATCTCTGAACCGCTGCGCTGAATCGTGCGGCGCAATTTCAGCGCGCAGGCGGCGCATGCGTTCCATCGCTTCGGCGAAGATCACATCAGGTTCAGCTTTCAGATAAACGCCGAATCCGCTGCCCTGTCGCGCATCATAAACAGCGCGGGCAGCGCGAATCACGCCTTTTGACGGCACGCAACCGACATTCAGACAATCACCGCCCATCAGCGTGCGTTCGATCAGCGCCGCTTTTGCGCCCAGGCCGCCCGCGCCGCCCGCGCTGACCAGACCCGCCGTGCCGCCGCCGATCACGACCAGATTGTATTTGCCTGTCGGCGTCGGATTGATCCATTGCGGCGGATGCACGTTTTCAATCAGCGCCTGATCGTGCTGATCACCGGCAATGGTCATGTGTTCAAGCTGCTGCTGCCACACGTCAGCCGCGCTGCGGGTTGTTTCGTCAATCAAAGCAGCCATTATTGCGCCTCCGCAGCCTGTGTCATCGCCTGAGTCTTTCCGCTTTCTGCCAGCGCCTTTCTGGCCGCCCGTGTGACCAGCACGACCACGCCGATGGTTGCGGCGAGTCCGACATAAGTCAGAATCTGTTTGTACGGCCCGGCAGCAGTAGCCTGCGCGCCGCTTAACGCTTCACGCGCCGCTGCGCCCAGGTACACGTAAAGAAATGTTCCCGGCAGCATGCCGAGCAGATTCGCCAGCACATAAGCGCCCGTGCGAACCTTCGTCAGTCCGAGCAGGTAATTGAGCAGCACAAACGGGAAGGCCGGACTGAGCCGCGAGAGAAAGACCATTTTGAATCCCGATTCGCCAATCGCCCGATCCAGCGCGGCGAATTTCGGATTCGCTTCAGCCCACTTCGCCACTCTTTCGCGCAGCAGCGTGCGCGAGAGCAGAAAGGAACACAGGGCGCCCAGATTCGCGCCAATCAGAACCGTCAGCGACCCGACCCACAAGCCAAACAAAGTGCCTGCGCCAATCGTCAGCACGCTGCCCGGAACCAGCAGCACGGTGGCTACAACGTAAACCGCCGCCAGCACAATCGGCCCGGTCGCGCCAAGCTGCGCAATCCAGCCCTGAAGCTGCGTAAACCAGTCACGCACCGGCAGCAGCGCCAACCCCGCCACCACTGCCAGCGCAATCACGATCAGCAGAATCATTTTGAGATGACGCATACGAACACCTTCATTAGTTGCTCGAAAAGATGACCAGTGATGAGCCTCAGACAATTCAGAAGCACCAGCATTTCAGTCCGAATCAGAAATACAATTCAGTCCAACCCGGAAAGACCAACATTTCAGCCCCGCAGGGGCGAAATTCAATAGCCGGGGGTGAAGCGACAGCGCAACCCCCGGACGATCGCCGCGAGGAACGCCAGCCCTGTAAGGGCGTGAGATGTTCCGGCAGGATTGTTGTCAACGGAATGACTGTCGCCCTTTCAGGGCTGGCCTGATTATCGGGCCACGTACCGGGGGTTTCGCTGATGCTTCACCCCCGGCTATTACATTGCGCCCCTGTCGGGGCTGAAAATCCGAAAATTGCAGACGCTTTGACTTCCAGACCTGTTTACGACCCATTGAAACCAGCCTGTCAGACACCATTGATGTTTGCTGCGCCGACTCAGGCTTTGGCCGCGCGCAGTTGCAGCATCGTGGCAGTCTTGTCGGATTCGCGGAAGACGACCTTCACCATCTGACCCGTCTGCAAATCATCGAAGCCGAGGTCTTTTTTGCCGCCCGCTTCTGATTTCGCATCGGCGCTGAATTTTGTTTTCCTGTCAATTTTGACTTCGTACTTTTTGCCCCTGCTGTCTTCGATGATGACGAGCATGCCTGAAGCTTTGACTTCGGTGATTTTGCCCATCACGGTTTTCGTGACGGCAAACGGGCGTTCAGCGCGAGCCGAAGCGATGCCGCCGCTTGAGCCGCTGCCCTGGGCAAAGGCGGCAGTTGACAGCAGCATCAGAAACAGGAGCGAACCAAAGACGTGTTTCATTTTCAGAGTCCTCCGAAATTCAATTATTCCCAGCAAAGCCAGCGTGCCATATTCCAGCCACAAGGCCCACGCCCGTTCGGTTTCATCAACCATGACCAGAAACGCAGCGCAGACCAGCACGGAAAAATAAATCCAGATGCGCTGCCCCGCCAGCACTGCGAGCGGCAGCAGCCACGTCACATACCAGGGCATCACCGCCGGACTGAGCAGCAGCAGCGCGCCGAGCGAGAGTGCTGCATAACGCGCAAAACTTTCGCATCGTCCATCATCAGCTTTGACGAGCCACACAATCAATGCAATGACGATCAGGCCGCAAACCGCACGCGCCAGCACTGCTGAATCAGCGACAAACAAGCCTGCCAGCCACTGCGCCAGCGCGAACGGACCGGCATTGAACTGCCATTCACGGGCAAACTGCCGAAAGCCATCAAACATCGTCGCGCCTGCGCCGATGAATGGCAGATACCCGGAGATGACAATCGCTCCGGTCAGAATCGCATAACGCCAGCCGATGCGCTTCATCACAAATGGCAGCAGCACAACCGGACTGAGCTTGGCCAGAATCGCCAGCGCAAAAGCTGCGGCAGTCAGCAGTGGCGCGCGTCGCACGATGAAATAAGCCATTGCCGCAATCGCCGCCACCAGCGCGGCATCAATGTGACCGCTTCCGGCAAACACTTTCACGACCAGTGGATTCCACGCATAAAGCAGTACGAGCGACACCCGCTGCCCGGATGCTCTGAGCGCGAGCGCAAGCAGCAGCACAGCCAGCAAATCGCACAGTGTAATCAGGCTTTTCATTACCAGCACGCTGCCCGGCGCAATCGCGTGCGAAAGTCGAAAGATCATCTGCGCCAGCGGCGGATAGATCGTCGGCGTGTCAGCATAGTTGATGTTGTCACGAATCGCGCTCCAGACTTCGGACTGACCGGCCAGTTCATTCAGCTTCTCATTCGTCGGCGCGTACAGATAAGGATTGATGCCCTGCGCCTGAACGTGACCGTCCCACAGATAACGCCACAGGTCATCATCGTAAAGCTGAAAGCGTTCGTAAGCGACCGCGTCACCGCGCACGTCAGCGCGCAATCCGGCAATCATTTCCTTCCATCCGGCATCGTGCGGCAATCCGGCAGGCAGCAGCGTCAGCCGAAACAACACCGCGCCAGTCATCATGACAAAGAACACGCCGCGCTGATTATTCATCTTTCTGATAACCAGCGCAGCCATTCCATATATCGCAAAGAGCGCAGCCAGTATTCCCAGAAAAGTCAGCACCGGACGCGCGCCATTGACTGCATCCAGTCGCAGCAGCGCAAGATATAAAACTTCAGAAGCGATGAGCGGAGAGAATAGAAGGAGAGTTGAAGAGGTGAAGAGGTGAAGGGGCTTTCCCTTCCTCTCCTCTTCACCTTTTCTCCTCTTCACCTCTTCAATCTTCATCTGATGGCGTACCTGAAAATAGTCCAGAGAATTTTCGCACCGGCCAGCACAGTGCCTTTGACGGTGCCGCTGATTTTTGAACGACCGATGCGCAGGCGATAACTGACCGGGACTTCGACAATGCGCAGGTGGTGCTGAATCGCTCTGATCTGCATTTCAACCGTCCAGCCGAAATTGCGATCAGTCATCCCGATTCTTTCAAGCGCCGCGCGGCGAATCGCCCGGAACGGGCCGAGGTCAGTGTAGCGAAAACCGAACCGCCAGCGAATCAGCGTCGTCGCCAGCCGGTTGCCCCAGCGCTGCTGTGGAGTCAGCGCCGCGCGCGCGCCCTGATTCGTTGTGCGTGTGCTGAGCGCCAGGTCGGCTTTGTTTTCGAGAATCGGCTCAAGCAGCCGATCAATCTCTTCGGGAAAGTCGCTGAAATCGGCATCGAGAAAGACGACGATTTCAGCATCTTTCGGCAGCGCGGCGATTCCGGCCAGGCAGGCTGCGCCGTAGCCTTTGCGCGGTTCTGCAATTACGACCGCTCCGTGTTCGCGGGCGATGCGCGTCGTCGCGTCGGTGCTGCCGTTGTCAACGACGATCACTTCATCAACCCACGCGGCGGGAATGGCGCGCAGCACCGACGCGATGGACTTTTCTTCGTTGTAAGCCGGAATGATGACAGCCACGCCGGGCCGCGCTGCGGTTGCAGCAATCTGTGATTGCGGATTTGAGATTTGAACGTCAATCACTGCTGTCTTTCACCTGTGCGTTTCCTGAGCGTTGAGCGACCAGTCGTAATCAATGTATTTCACCGTCGGATTCGATTCGATGATGAACTGAACGACTTCGGCGGGCGCGTGTTTTTTGACGTAATCAAGCACTTCGCTGCCTGAGACTTCGGCCTTGACGCGGGCCAGCACGGATGACGACATTGTGAAATCGCCTGCGTACCATTTGAAGATCGAAGACAGATGAACCTCGTTGCGGTCACGGTCAGCGCGCAGCCCGCGTGACGGATCGGTCAGAAATTCGCGGGTGATGCGGCTCAACTGCTCTTCAAGCTGCGGCCCCGTGTAAGCGAAGCGTTGCAGCTTCGGGCAGCTTGTCGAAGCGCAGACGACGCCGAAATGAATGCGCGGGTCTTTGAGTTCGCGCCCGCGTTTTTCGATCTGATCCAGCGTCAGGTCTTCGCCTGCAAGGCGATGTTTCTTCGTGTCAAAAAAGCCTTTCACTTCGCGCACGCTCTGATGTTTCTGGTAAACGTCATCCAGCACATCGGCCACCGTAAAGGCATTGTAAGCATTCATCCAGAAGGCCAGCCGCTCGGCATCGTTCGGAAACTGCGGCGGCGACGCAGTGGCCAGTGACTTCAGATAATCATCCAGCGCGGCGCGATTATTTAGCAGCCCGGCATAATCAACCCAGCCGTTGTCATTGACGTAAGTCGCCAGGATTTTTTCCAGGCCGCCGTGATCGAACATTCCGCGTGGCGCGCTGCCTGCGGTTGCGGAAGCCACCGGAGCTGGAGCCGATTTTCCCGTCGGCGCAGAGCAGGCGGCGAAGAACAGAGCAATGGCTGAAATCATCAGCGCGATAATCAATCTGACTTTCTGATCTGCTGTGCGGTTCACTTTCGCTCTCCTTTCGTTGCGACTGCACCGTTATATATCCCTGCGCCGGGCGGCTTCATTCCCGCAGGATTGACAAGACAGGCAGCGGCAGATGATAAATCAGCGTCGTTTCGATGTGGCTGGCCTTAATCTCTCCTTCAGGTGAAAGCTGATGACTGCATCATTGCTTGAATTGCGTGGCATCACCAAATCATTTCCGGGCGTGCGGGCGCTGGCCGGAGTTGATTTCACTGTTCTCGCCGGTGAAGTGCATGCGCTGCTTGGTGAAAACGGCGCGGGCAAATCCACGCTCATGAAAATTCTGTCGGGCATTGTGCGCCGCGATGAGGGCGCAATTATTTTCGACGGGCGCGAGATCAATCCGCAAACGCCCGCCGAAGCGCAGGACTGCGGCATCAGCATCGTGCATCAGGAACTGAGCCTGGCGCCCAATCTGACCGTCGCTGAAAACATCTTTGTGCGCCGCGAACCGCGCCGCTTCGGGCTGATCAACTGGCGCGAACTTAACCGGCAGGCGCAGGAACTGCTTGACGAATTTGAATTGCGAATTGCGCCCGATACTCCGGTCAGGAAACTCAGTCTGGCTTCGCGGCAGATTGTCGAAATCGCCAAGGCGCTCTCGGTCAATGCGCGGCTGCTGATTCTGGATGAACCGACCTCATCGCTCGAAACGCACGAAACCGAACTGCTCTTTCGCGTGATTGAACGCCTGAAGTCACGCGGCCTGGGCATCGTTTACATCTCGCACAAGCTGGATGAAATTTTTCGCATTGCTGATCGCGTGACGGTGCTGCGCGACGGTAAATTCATCGGCACGCGCGCGCGCGCTGAAACTGACGCCGCTGAACTGGTGCGGATGATGGTGGGCCGCGAACTCGATCATCTTTATCCGCCGAAAGCGCAGCAGCCGGGCAAAGTGATCTTTGAACTGCGCGGGCTGAGTGCGCGGGGCAAATGCCGCGAAGTGAATTTGCAGGTGCGCAGCGGCGAAATTCTGGGCCTCGCCGGGCTGATCGGTTCAGGTCGCAGCGAAGCGATGCAGGCAGCGATTGGTTACCTCACACGCGATGCCGGAGAGATGCTGCTTGATGATAAATCGGTGCGGATTGATTCGCCGCGTGAAGCGATTGCGCTGGGCATCGTCTATTCGCCCGAAGATCGCAAGGATCAGGGTTTATTTCTTCAGCAGAGCGTGTGCGCCAACATCGTCGCCTCGAATCTGACCGCCGTCAGCAGCAACGGCCTGATCAGTCGCGCAGCGGAAAAGGAATTGAGTGATTCATTCGTGCGTGATCTGGCAATCAGGACTCCTGATCTTGAAAAGCAGGTCGGCACGCTTTCAGGCGGCAATCAGCAGAAGGTGCTGCTGGCCAAATGGCTGGCGACAAAGCCGCGTGTGCTGATTATTGACGAACCGACGCGCGGCGTTGATGTCGGCTCGAAATCCGAAATTCATCACCTGCTGCGGCGGTTCGCTGACGCGGGCGGCGCGGTGGTGATGATTTCATCGGAGCTGCCTGAGATTCTTGGGATGAGCGACCGCATCGCCGTCTTTCACGAAGGCCGCGTGGCCGGTGAGTTGTCAGGCGAAAATGCAACTGAAGAAGCAGTCATGCGACTCGCCACCGGAGCGTGAACAAAAACGGCATAGAACGCCGACCTCTTCAGAGAAACACAGCCGCACCCCCGTAGTAACGAATTCATTCGTTGTGATTGAATAATCGCAGCCTCAGAAGCAAACGAATAAATTCGTTACTACGGGGGTGCGGCCTTTTCTTTCTTGTTTCTCCTGATTTGCTGTTCTTTGATTGCTGGTGGCGCGGATCGCTTCAGCTTCTCAGCAGCAGGGCGCGCCAGAGCATCTGTCGTCTGACGGGTGAGCGCAGCAGCAGCAGCAGCGCAAAGGCCAGATAGCCGTAAGCCAGATAGTAACGAATGGTTTCATCTGAAACGCTGCCATTAAGTCCGGGCAGCAGCAGCGCGACGGGCAGAATCCACTGGGCAAAAAACAGCACGAGCAGCAGCATTGCTTCCCACAGGGCAAAGCGGAAATCAGAGATGATGACGGCGGCAAAGAGCGATTGCGCCGAAGTCAGCAGCAGTTCCTCTTTCTGCCGGTGATCCAGATCCATCGGTTCGAGCACGCCTCTTGAGAGAGCGTAGACCAGCGGAATCGCGCCGACGAGCAGCGTCCACTGATTGATCTTCGATGAGATCAGCGCGCCGATGCCGGTTGAGCCTTTGCCCTTCCAGGCAAAGAGCAGCGCAATGATGGCTTCCGGCGATTCTGAAGCGAACGGCGCGAGCCACTGCACCAGCAGAAATTCGCTGATGTGGTAACTCTTGCCCGTGGCGACCAGACCTTCGGCAAACGGCTCGGCAGAAAGCCAGATGGCATAACCCGCAAACGCGAACATCGCCAGCACCAGCACGCGCCGCGCTCCGTTGCCGAGCCGACGGTCAACTTCACCGGCAATGCCTTCGAGTTCCTCATCGTGCTTTTCTCCCTTTGCGGCGCGGCCTGCGTAATAGAGAAACATCGCAAAAAAGATCAGCACGTCCACCCACGACAGCGTGCCCTTGAGCGGAATCACCAGCGAATAGATGGTGGCGAGCAGCAGCAGGCTCAGTTCCAGCCCCTGTGACTGGTCAATCGGGATTTCTTTGCGGCGATGACGAAAGTAATAAACAATGGCCACCAGCGCCCACCCGACGCCGATCAGCACGCGGTTGGCGCCGGTCATATTGGCGACCGCATAGGTCTTGTATTCAGGGTTCTTTCCCGCTTCCCACGCAAAGTGCAGGTCAACAGCGTATTCCGGCAGCACGCTGATCAGCGCCAGCGCAATCAGCGCCAGCGCGCGCGGAATGTCGCGTTCAGCCAGTTCCGCGCCCCAGCTCAGCAGGAACGCTGCGCCGACAATGGCGATGCCTGATAACAATGAAATCAGTCCGGGATTCAGATGATGCCCGCTGCCGGTCAGAGCCAGAAACATCCAGGGAAGTGGAATCAGTGCGGTAACGATCAGCCAGAAGAAATTTTTCATGCGGAGTGCTGGTTTGCGAACTTCCGGTTTTATTCACCGATGATTTTGATAATGACCTGTTTGCGTCGCTGTCCGTCAAACTCGGCGTAGTAAACCTGCTGCCACCTGCCCAGGTCAAGCTCTCCGCTTGTGATCGGCAGCAGCACCTGATGATGCATCAGCAGATTTTTGAGATGCGCGTCACCGTTGTCTTCGCCGGTCTGGTGATGACGATAATCAGGCCGCATCGGCGCGAGCTTTTCGAGCCATTCATCAATATCCTGAATCAGCCCGTCTTCGGCGTCGTTGACATAGACCGAAGCGGTGATGTGCATGGCTGAGACGAGCGCCAGGCCTTCCCGCACGCCGCTCTCGGCAACGGCGCGGGCGACTTCATCGGTGATGTTGAGGTAATCGCGCCGCTTCTTTGTATTGAAGGTCAGATATTTCGTGTGTGATTTCACGGCCCTTTCTCCTGCGGACGGACGCCGCTTTCACAACCTCGCCGCGCCCCGTATAATCAGTGTTTCAGCCTGTGCTGATGATAATTACTGTGAGGAGTTATTATGCCGAAGATTGCTGATATTGAATACACGCCCAACCCGAATGCCGTAAAGTTTGTGCTGCGCGAACCGGTGACGAGCGGCTTTTCGCGGTCGTTTACCAATGAATTTGAAGCGCAGTCAGACGCGCTGGCTTCGTCGCTGTTTGCGGTGGGCAATGTGACCTCGGTCTTTTATATGGATCGGTTCATCACCGTCAACAAGGACGACGAGGTGAACTGGGAAGAGATGCTGCGCAAGCTGGCTGAACCGATTCGCTCGGCTCCGGCGGTGTCGGAGCAGGCGCAGCCGCCTGCGGCAGCGCCGCTCGCGGCACCCGGTGAAAATCCGCTGCTTGATCAGATCAATGCCGTGCTGGATGAAAAGGTTCGTCCGGGTCTGGCGGGAGATGGCGGCGGGCTGGAGATTCTGGCGCTGAACGGCAAGACGCTGACGATTCGTTATCAGGGCGCGTGCGGCAGTTGTCCGAGTTCGCTGGCCGGAACGCTCTATGCCATTGAGTCAATGCTGCAACATGACGTTGATCCTGAAATTCAGGTGATTTCGGTCTGAGCGGACAGCCGGTTTACGGCTGATCGGTTTTCGCTGAGGACATTGAAAAGCTTTTCGACAGTTCCTGCCCGGTCTTTTCACCAGCCGGATTTTTCTGTTCATCAAGCCGCTGATGGTGAGCCTTCTTGCATTCGTACAAACGCTCATCAGCAATCCGCATCAGGTCGGCGGCGCGGCTCGCATCCACCGGAAATGAAGCCACGCCCCAACTGATGCCGCATTCTTCAGAGACCGGCGAATCGGCAAAATAGCTGAGGACGCTGGCCTCGACGCGGCGCATCACGCCTTCCATCACTTCGCCCGGAGTTTCAGGGCAGATCGCCGCAAATTCGTCACCGCCATAACGAAAGGCCGTGTCACTGTGGCGCAGCGATGATTGCACAATCCGCGCCACGCTCAGCAGCACCTCGTCACCGGACTGATGACCGAAACGGTCATTGACCTGCTTGAAACGATCAACATCGAGCAGCACGAGCGAAAGTTCGCGGTTGTAACGCGAAGCGCGCTCCACCTCGTCATTGAGGGCTTCATCAAAAGTCGCGCGGTTCAGCAGCCGGGTCAGCGCATCGCGCCGCGCCTGATCGCTCAGTTCCTGAGTCTGTTTGTGGGTGTAGGTGGTAACGGCGAGGTAAAGCAGGTGTTCCAGAGTCGAACTCAGACGTGACTGCGTATCGAACAGTCTGGCACGATCAAGCGTCTGCGCCTCGCAGCGGATGACTTCTTCAATCAGGGTGCGAATCAGGCTGAACTCACGAAACAGCAGGCCGACTTCCAGTCCCTGTTCGACGCGTCGCGCGCCGTGCTGCTGCGCAACGGTGGACGACCGGATGCGGCTGCGCTCCTGTGTGTCGGCGCCCAGTTCCTGACAGACCAGGTCAAAAATGCGCGGCAGTTCACCCAGCACATCGCTGACCGCGATGCGGCGCTGCTGGTTTTTCTCCAGCTCGGTTTTGAGACTCGCTGACAGCGCCAGCAGCAACCGCTCTCGTTCCTGAGCCAGAGCCTGTGATAAAGAATCTGCCATCGGGGCTTCTCCAGTGTAAGCAGGACTGAACGAAGCGTGGCCGGTTACACGCAGGGGATCAGATCTGTTTGATTAATGCAGGGCGTCGTCATTATAGCCCAAAGCCAGCCTGAATTCTCAATGAACCGCCTGAGTACCGGACAAATCAACCGGCCTGTTCATTTATTCATCACGCATTTTCAGACGCTCCACCGGCACCCCGTTCATAATGTGCGATTCAATGATTTCAGCCACATCCTCCGCCTTTACGCCGCCGTACCAGATGCCTTCAGGATAAACGACCACCGTCGGGCCTGACTCGCACTGATCCAGACATCCGGCCTTGTTGGCGCGGATGCTTTCCTTCAGCCCGCGCGCAGCCAGTTCCCGTTTGAAAGCCAGTTGCAGTTCACCCAGCCCCTCAGGATCGCAGCATCCGCGCGGATTTTCAGGCGGGCGTTTGTTGGTGCAGATAAAAATATGATGTTCGTACTTCGGCATAATCAGCTTCCGGTATGACCGTCAGTCTGCCTCAGCAATTTCAGGCGCGTCAAGCCTTGTTTCGGTGCTGCTCCGGCCAGAGTGTTCGATTTGCGCACAGTAATTAACTGAAAATAATTGTGCAATCTTTTTCACACAGCGCAACCGAAGTCCGTTTTTGCCGTTCTAAGAGTTGTTTTCCGGAATGCGGCTGAGTGTCTGATCCGGTCAGGCCCGCCCCAGGGTACAGGAATTGTCGGGAAATCAGCAGACGAACAAATTGTGATCTGTCGACAGAAAACCGGATAAAGAAGCGAAACCTGTGGTTCAGGCTTTGCGTAAATCGGTACTACCCGCATTTTAATGAGAGCGCCCAATGACCAGTTTTCTGAAGGAAGGGGGATGAGCAGATGAAGGTTACGACTGACACGCTGAAGTTGCTCAGCCGCGTTTCAAGGGACAAACGTGAGAAGATTGAGACGATTGTCCGGCGTCACGTTTCGGCCTGCTATCGCAACGGTTTTCCGCCTGAAAATCTGGATCGCGTTTATCTGGAAGCAATGGAAATTGTCAATCTGGAAGAACGCTTTCCCGAACCAGTCAGCGAAGAGTCGCGTGACTGGGAACCGGCGCGTCATTACGATCAGTACGTCAGCCCGAAGGCAGCCTGAGGCCCGCACGGGCGTTTGCGCTGCTGCCGGACTGAAGGCAGTCTTCAGCTTATTGCCGGGGATGCGTGTCAGGCGCATCCCCGATTTCATTTATCACCCCTGCCGGTGCAATTCGACAACCAGTAAATCCCTCAGCTATAATCCGCCGTCTGTTTTCATTGCAAACCAGCGGTCTGCTTTCGTTCATAACCCGCAGGCGCACTTCGGTCGCGCTTTTTCAGAAAAATCGAGAAGGAGTTTTACTTCGTGAAACGAACCATCAGTTCTGTCTTCGCTTCAGCCATTTTCTGTCTGTTCAGCCTTTTCACTGCCGCCCCGGCCCAGACGCCAACTCCCACGCCGCAGACTTACGAGTTGTCAGCCATTCAGCGAACTGACACAACTGACAAGGATCTGATCCTGCGGGCGGTGAGCGATGATGGCAAACGCTTCGTTTTTGAATCAACCGGCAACCTGACCGGCAATAACAGTGACGGCAATCAGGAAATCTTTCTTTATGACACTGATTCACGAATCCTGACGCAGATTACCGATACAAAGGATATTCCGGTTGATCCGAACGATTCGACCAAGGGCATTGACACCCACGTTACCAACAACTCGCCGGTGATCAGTGGCGATGGCAATTACATCGTCTTTACTTCCAACAGCGCCACGCTGGCCGGGGCCAATGATGACAAAAACCAGGAAATCTTTCTGGCCTCTGTGCCGCGCGGTTCGACGACCGTCACCTTTCAGCGCGTCACCAACACCAATGGCCAGAAGGAGGTTTTTGAGAATTACACCCCAACCATCAGCCGCGACGGCAATGTGATCGCCTTTGTTTCAATTCACAACATTCCGGCCACCAACACCAGCGCCACCGTCAACAACGCCGACCTGAACGCGGAAATTTATCTTTACAACCGCTCCGGCAACTCGTTTTTTCAGGTCACCAGCAAACTCAATTCAGAAGCCACAAAAGATGATCTGGGCGTGATCGTGCTGGGCTTCAATGCCGCCCCGTACCTGAGCGGTGACGGCAAAGTGCTGGCCTTTATTTCAGGTTACAACTTTGCGGCGACCGGCGCGGCAATCAATAATAAGGATTACAACGGCGAGATCTTTGTTTACCGCACCGGCGATCCGGCCAACACGGTCACGCAGGTGACGAACACGACCGTTGACGACAGGCTGAGCAACAGCCAGACGGTCAATCTGATGACGCTTTCGGCCAGTCACCTGAACTTTGACGGTTCGCTGCTCGTCTTTGAATCAAGCGGCAATTTTGCCAGCAACAATGCCGACAAATCCAAAGAAGTCTTTTTGTACAAAACCACCGAGCCGGATCGCACCAAAGCCTTCATTCAACTGACCGATCAAAGGCTTCCGGCCACGCCTGCCCAGACTGACATTGACAAGCTCGATCAGAACTTCCTGCCTTCAATCAACAGCGCAGGCACCTTTGTCACTTTCGGTTCAGTCCGCGTGCTGACTGATCTGACGACGCTGACCGTTGACGGCACAGCCGACAATGCTGATGGCAGCCGCGAGGTTTACCGCGTGGACATTACCAGTCTGACGGCTCCGAAGATTCGGCAGATCACTTTCACGCTGCCTTCGGGGCGCTTTCTTGATGAACGCAGCAACACGCCCGTTTCGTGGATCAATGACGCAGGCAATGTGATCACTTATCACACGGCGGCTGATGTCACGGGCCAGAACGTTGACCGTAGTTTTGAAATCTTTCAGACCCTGATTCGCCCGGTCACCAGCGTCAACCCCGATGCGGCAACCCTGGTCAACGCAGCGAGCTTTGCGCCCGCGCCAGCCGCCGACAAACTCCCCACCATCGCACGCGGAGCGACGGGAGCAATTTTCGGCACGAATCTGGCCGGCACTACCGCTTTCACACCGACGGTTGATCTGCCGTTTGATCTTGCCGGTGTGAGCGTCACCGTCAAAGGCGTGGCTGCGCGGCTGATTTTCGTTTCGCCGGGACAGATCAACTTCCAGTTCCCTCCAGGCATCGCCGCTGCTGATTCGGTTGATTTCACCGTCAACAACAACGGCGTACTGTCCAAAGGCAAGGTCACGGTGGCCGATGTGTCACCGGCCATTTATACCGTGACGAGCGGCGGGTCGGGCGCGGCGGCAGCGCAGTGCCTGGCGATTGTGAAGGATGCCAGTGGCAATGACACTGCTGTTTATTCGCTGCCGCCCTGCGAGGTCAGCACCGGCGACACGGTTGATCGTTATCTGATTATTTATGGCACAGGCTGGCGCAACGGAGCGTCAGGCGCAGTCACCGTCACGGTTCAGAAAGGCACTGACGCGGCAGTGACGCTGTCCACAACTTACATTGGTTCGCAGCCGAGCTTCGCGCTGTCAGGACTCGATCAGATCAACGCCATTTTGCCCAAAGACCTGGTTAAGGGAACGCTCAAGCTTGTTGTCAACGGCCCGTCAGGCAGCAAGAGCCAGGACGGCGTGACGATTGAAATCAGGTAGGCAGTAACAAACAATCACCAGACAACAAAACAGGGGAAGCGGACTTTCATCTGCTTCCCCTGTTTGCATTTGAGAAACGCCGGGTTACAGCAGCGGCACGCGCTTCAGATTCAGATCAATGATGCGCTGCCCGCGCCGCACGGTGATGTCGAGGCTTGAACCATCAGGGCCGCGCAGGGCATCAACCAGATCGCTGAACGAATATTCGTCCATCTTTCGCCCGCCCAGTTCGATGATCTCGTCGCCAATCTCCACGCCTTCGTCATCAGCCGGGGAACCATTGACCACGCCCGACACATAAAAACGCCCGTCGCGCAGCATCGGCAGCACGCCAATCGAAGTGTATTCGTGCGGGTCTTTGTCGAAGCTGTCATTGCGCTCGAGCGTCAACTGGCGGCGGCCATAATCAATCGTCAGCCGGAAGTGCCGCAGCACATTGGCGCCGAGCAGGCTCATCCCCGTGCCTGCCGTAAACAGACCGTCCCGCGTCGCCACCACCACCGAAGCGGCATCGTCGAGTTTCAGGCCGCCAAATTCGATTTCGCGCATCCGGTAAGGCAGGTAGGTCAGCCGACCAATCGGCAGAATCAGCGTCGTCGGTCGCGCCCGGCTGACATCAAAACCGAGCAGCCTGGCCCGATCCTGGCTGAAAGTCGTAATCGAAGCGCCAGTGTCCAGAATCATCTCTTCCGAGAGTCCGCCGTTCAGGTGTGTTTTGACCACAATCCAGCCGTCGCGCAATTCAAACGGCATGATGATGCGACTGCCCTGCTTCTGAATTTCGTTGTCGCCTGCGGGCCTGGCTGACGGCGCAACGCTTGCGGTCGCTGACGGCGAAGCTGCCGGACGGGTTACGGTCTGATTGCCGAAAATCACCGACTGCTGCTGATAATCAACGGTCGTCACAAAACGGCTGATGATGTCGCGGCCCAGAATGCCATCCACGCGCCGCCCGGCGAGTTCAGCGAACGGCGTCAGGTCAACGACCTGAAAGCTGATGTCGCGCAGCAGCAGGCGTTTTTCGGCCTTGTCGTTATTGAGCAACTGCACGCGGTCGGCTTTGGCGCGCAGCGTTGGCAGGGTCACTCCGGCAAAGCTGATGCTGCCTGCCGGAACCAGTTCCAGCCCCAGCCGCTGCGCCACACTGACATCCACGACGCTCAGACCGGCATTGCCGGTGTCGAAGAGAAATTCGAGCGTCTCATCATTCCCTGCCCTGCCCCTGGCATCGCTGCCAACCTGCAACCTGACGAGCGGAAAGGCGGAAAAGAAATTTTTTGAGAAATGCGCCGAATCGGTCTTTGCACGCGGCGTTGAAGCTGCGGCGCTGGTAATCATCGGCGGCGCCAGGCTCGCCATCGCCGCGCTGCGCGAATTGCTGCACCCTGACAACAGAACGGCCAGGATGAGAATCATCACAACGGCGGTCGCCAGCACTGACTTTCCGGGGATCAGAATTGGAGGTGGTACTACTTTGTTCACTGCAATCTACTCAGGGGTCTGTCTTCTCTCTGCGTTCAGGCTTCAGCCGGAACTGCAAACTGACTGGCACTCAGGCGGCAAAGGGTTTACCGCAGGCGTGAGTAAGCCAAGTATCACCACTAAGGAATCAGGCGTCAAGAAGTGTTTCCCGCGTGCGCCGTTAAAGTTTACTGAGTGCGCCGCAGTTCACGATGCGCCGCCAGCGTTTCGGCCAGAACTTTTGTGACCTGCGCATCCGATGACGCTGCCCTGACAACCCGGATGCGGCCCGGCCCGTGCGGGTGCCAGCGTTCAGCAAAAAGTTCCGAACCGGAATTGATGAAGATGGTCAGCGTCGGCACGCCCTGAGCAGCCGCGATATGCTGCCCGGCTGAATCGTAACCAATGTATTCATCGCTCGCAGCAATCAGCCCGGCGAGCGCACCGATGCCGCCATCCCAGGTCAGCGCGTCGGCCCGCAGCGGCGCGCCCGCCGCAATTTCACTGAGGTTGTTTTCATTCACCTCAACCACCGTCCGGCCTTCGGCGCGAAGCCGTTCAACCAGGCGGCTGATCTGCTGTCTTTCATCCTCGCTGCCGCCCTGGTCAATCATCAGCGTCGAATCAGCGAGCAGCGCGCTGAGCAGTTGCGCTTCAAACGGGTCAGGCATTCGTTTGCGCGCGTTGCCGCCGACTCCGAAACTGAGGCAGACCAGATGCGTCGCGCCGCCGCGCCGCAGGCTTTCGGCCAGCTTCCGGCCCGGCATTCGCTCAGATTCCGGCAGCGCCACGTAAGGCCAGGCCCGCGCTTCTGTTGGCAGCAGCCGGTTGATCCAGTCTGCGGCGAGTTCACTCAGCCGCGACTTTCCCGGCTGCCGATAGCTGCGGCTTTCAAAAAAGAAATATCGCGCATCGTCAGCCACCGGCAACAGCCCAAGCTGAGTCAGCCGCGAATCAGGATCAATCACGCAGATTTCATCGGGACGGCATCCCTGCTGTTCGGCTTCAACTGCCGCCACGACCGCAGGCCAGGCCAGCAGTCTGGCCGCGAGGCTGCCGCCGCGTTCGTAAGCGACTTCGCGGACGCGCACCTGCGAATCGCCGCCGAAAAGCTGATGCAGTTTGCGCGAACCGAGCAGCACCAGTTCGGCTTCAGGCATTTGCTGACGCAGCGCCGCCATCAGCACGCTCGTCACGGCCACATCAGCGCCGAGCGTGACTCTTGAAAGCAGCAGCGCTTTTCTGATTCTGCGCCAGTCGGTCGTTATCGTTCCGCGATTCTTAAGTTGCATCCGGCGCGCCAGAATGTCGGCTGAATTGTGCAAACCAAAACGTCGCAGGAACTCATCGAGCGTTGCAGACTGCTGACGGCAGAATTCGATGACCTGAGTAAAGACGCGGTCGTAAAGCGCGCAGGCGGCAGGCTCGAATGAATCGTTCAGCCGCTCGATCAGCAGCGGAAACAGACCTGCAATTCCGGCAGCGGCAACCTGCCCGTCATCGTGCGCTGCCAGCTCGCACAACAGCGTCACGGCGTCACTCAGGTAAGTTTCGTTTTCGTGGTAAGAGTTCAGAAAATCAGCGGCAGCCTGGCACGCCAGATGGGCTGCATCAGCGCCGGACAGGTCGCGCGCGCGAAGCTGCTCGCGCAGTTCCAGCAGGTGACGGGCGGCTTTTTCTGACGATTCATTCATTGCGGTTAAGCTCATTCATCAGCGCCGGATTTGTCAAGCAGCCGGTCGCTGAAGCCCCGCAGTCCCCGGCTCAAATCATTTTGCAGAATGCCGAAAATGCGGAATTGTCAGCAGCTTGACACCCCTTAGAGCGGTTGATAGACTGCCGAGCCTTCTCGCAGGGATGCCCGCCACCATAAGCAATGGTTGCCAGTCGGTACGACACGCCGGTTCGACAAGGTTGCTGCGCGTCGGTGGCCTGCACTCCTGAATTCAGCATCCCGGAAGTTGTTATCATTACTTGACCCAGACACGAGGTGATTCACGACTATGCCAGTATTTAACGGACTCCCCACGCCGACTGAAGGCGCAGCAATCAGAGTTGTCAATAATCAGCTTCAGGTTCCCGACAATCCGATCATTCCATTTATCGAAGGCGACGGCACAGGCCGCGACATCTGGAAAGCTTCGGTGCGCGTCTTTGATGCCGCAGTTGAGAAAGCTTATGGCGGCAGACGCAAAATTCACTGGTATGAAGTTTTCGCTGGTGAAAAGGCTTACAACCAATTCAACGAGTGGCTGCCCAAGGGCACGCTCGATGCCATCCAGGCTTATGTGGTCGCCATCAAGGGGCCGCTCACGACGCCCGTTGGCGGCGGCATTCGTTCGCTGAACGTGACGCTGCGCCAGGTGCTTGACCTGTATGCCTGCGTGCGTCCGGTGCGGTATTTCAACGGCGTCCCGGCTCCGGTCAAGCGTCCTGAACTGCTCGATGTCGTCATCTTCCGCGAAAATACCGAAGACGTTTACGCCGGCATCGAATTTCAGGAAGGTTCGGAACGCGCCCGCAGGATCATCGAATTTCTGGATGACCTGGGTTACAAGATCAATCCCGATTCAGGCATCGGCATCAAGCCGATTTCAATCACCGGCACTCAGAACCTGGTGCGCCGCGCGATCAATTACGCCATCACCCACAACCGCAAGGTCGTGACCCTCGTCCACAAGGGCAACATTATGAAATACACCGAGGGTGCCTTCCGCGACTGGGGCTATCAACTGGCGAAGACCGAGTTCCGCGACCAGATCGTGACCGAAGATGAACTCTGGAAGGATCACAACGGCAAAATGCCGGACGGCAAAATCCTGATCAATGACCGCATTGCTGATGCGATGTTCCAGCAGGTGCTGCTGCGCCCGAATGAATACAGCGTGATCGCCACGCCGAACCTCAACGGCGATTACCTGTCGGATGCCTGCGCCGCTCAGGTCGGCGGCCTCGGCCTTGCGCCGGGCGCAAACATCGGCGACAACGCGGCGGTCTTTGAAGCCACGCACGGCACTGCGCCGAAATATGCCGATCTGGATGTGATCAACCCCGGCTCGGTGATTCTGTCGGGCGTGATGATGCTGGAGCATATGGGCTGGCAGGAGGCCGGTGATCTGATCATCAGCGGCATCGTCAAAACGATTGACCAGAAGCGCGTCACTTATGACCTGGAACGTCAGATGGAAGGCGCGACCAAGGTCAAAACCAGCGAATTCGGTGACGCAATCATCGAAAACATGCAGTAGGAGGAAGCCATGGCTCGCAAGAAAATTACAGTGGTCGGAGCAGGAAACGTCGGCGCGACTGCCGCGCACTGGCTGGCGTCAAAGGAACTCGGTGACGTGGTGCTGGTTGACATCATCGAAGGCATGCCGCAGGGCAAGGCGCTCGATCTGGCCCAGGCCGGGCCGGTCGAAGGTTATGACAGCCGCCTCACCGGAACCAACGGGTACAAGGAGACGGCCAATTCCGACATCGTCATCATCACTTCCGGCATTGCCCGCAAACCCGGAATGAGCCGTGATGACCTGCTCAACACCAACGCCGGAATCGTCGCCAGCGTGACCGAGGAAGTCGCCAGACATTCCCCCAACTGCATCATCATCGTCGTTTCAAACCCGCTGGACGCGATGACGCAGGTAGCGTGGAAAAAATCGGGCTTCCCGAAACATCGGGTGCTGGGGATGGCCGGGGTGCTTGATTCAGCCCGCATGCGAACTTTCATTGCCCAGGAGCTGAATGTTTCGGTTGAGGACGTGAATGCCTTTGTGCTTGGCGGACACGGCGACACGATGGTTCCGCTGCCGCGTTATTCGACGGTGGCAGGCATTCCGATTACCGAACTGCTGCCCAAAGAGCGCGTTGACGCCATCGTGAGCCGCACGGCCAACGGCGGCGCTGAAATCGTCAGCCTGCTCAAGACCGGTTCGGCCTATTACGCGCCGTCGGCTTCGGCGGTCGAGATGGTCGAGTGCATCATCAAGGACAAGAAACGCATTCTGCCGTGCGCGGTTTACCTGGAAGGCGAATACGGCATCAACGGCCTCTTTGTCGGCGTTCCGGTCAAGATCGGCGCGGGCGGCGTTGAGGAAATCATTCAGATCAACCTGACCACCGAAGAGCGCGCGGCTTTGCAGAAATCCGCCGCGGCGGTGCAGGAACTGGTTGACAAACTGAAGCTGTAAAAACACGGGCCGGGCGCGGGCTGTCAGAGTGACTTTGACGAGTCATTCACCGCTTTTCACCCGTCCGCAACTGTGGTAGCTTTTGCGTACTGCCGCAGCCTCGATTCGCTGATGCGACGAGTTTGCGGCAGTCGCGTTTTTCATGTCATCAGTTTTTGTGGGGAGAAAGGATTTGACGCTGTGAGTGAGGAGAAAGAACTGCTAACAGGCAAGGACAAGATTCTGGCCGAACTGAAACAGCTTGAGTATGAACTGAACATCGAACTGCCGCGCGCCCTGCGAACGGCTGCCGCGCTGGGCGATTTGTCAGAAAATGCTGAATACAAATCCGCGCGCGAACGGCAGGATTACGTGCGTGCGCGCGTGCGCCAGTTGCAGCAGCAACTCGCCAAACTTTCCAGCATTGATCTCAGCCGTCTGCCCCGCGACCGCGCTTCATACGGTTCCACCCTGCTGCTGCGCGATATTGACCGCGACACTGAGGTAACTTACCGGCTGGTCACTCCCGAAGAGTCAGACATTGAACAGGGCCTTATCTCAACCTCATCGCCGATTGGCAAAAGCCTGCTCAACAAGGAAGAGGGCGATGAAGTGAAGGTTACGACTCCGGCGGGGGTGCGCAATTTCGAGATCGTCAGACTGACGACCATTCACGACGAAGATTAACGGGCAGGCCGGATCAGCCGGGCCGCATCGCGCGCCGCAAAGACTGTTTGCGCGCCGGGCCGCTGATTTGAAAGCCTGCTGAAGATGATGCTAGACTGCGGTCTCAAATCACCACTGGAGGTTTTTCCAGGTTGTCTTCCCGGATCAGCTTTAATACCGTTCTGAAACGTCTGCTGACGATAGCCGCGCTGGTGGCGGCTTTCTTTGTCAGCGCCGGCCTGGTGATCTATTTCGCCTATGGCGGTCGTGAGGTCAAGGTGCCGGAACTCGTCGGCAGAACTCAGGATGAAGCCCGCAGCGAACTTGAAGGGCTGGGACTGCGCATGCGGGTAACGACCAGCGCCCCCAGTGACAAGGTCGCGGCAGACAAGGTCAGCGAACAGGATCCGCGGGCCGGAATGACCGTCAAAACCGGTCAGAGCGTGCGCGTCATTGTCAGTTCCGGCCTGGTGCCTGCGGCTTCGTCGGCAGCGCCGAATGCAACTGCCGGGTCGTCACCTGCCCCGGCAGCGTCCCGGACACCCAGACCCAGACCGAAAGTTACGCCTGACAGCAAAAAGTCTGAAGACCGGCAGGAAAGCGGCAACCCCGGCAACAAAGGCGCTGAAAAGAAACCATCCGGCCCTGCCGGGTCTGGCAGAACCGGCAATCCCGGAACTGAAAGGAAAGATGCCCGTCCGGGCAACTGAGCCTTGTAGTTAAGGCACGTCACCTGATTGAAGTGGTAAAGTATGGTTGAAATTGCCCCTTCAATTCTGTCAGCGGATTTCACGCGACTCGGCGAACAGATCGCCCTGGTCGAAAGTGGCGGAGCCTCGTACATTCACGTTGATGTCATGGATGGTCATTTCGTTCCAAATCTGACCATCGGCCCGTTCATCGTCCAGGCGGTGCGCCGGGCAACCAGGCTGCCAATTGACGCGCACCTGATGATTGAACGCCCGGACAATTTCATTGCCGAATTTGCCAGGGCGGGCGCGAACATGATTTCAGTTCATCCTGAAGCGACTTATCACCTGAACCGCACGCTCAATTACATCCGCCAGGCCGGATGCCAGGCCGGTCTGGTACTGAATCCGGCCACCCCGCTGGCTTACGTTGAAGAGGTCATTGATGATCTTGATTATGTCCTGCTGATGTCGGTCAATCCTGGTTTTGGCGGGCAGAAATTTATTCGGTCATCGCTCGACAAACTGCGTCGTCTGCGCGCGCTGCTTGACAGCTTCGGGCATCGCGGCGGCAGGCAGGTGCGCATTGAAATTGACGGCGGCATCGGCCCGGACAACGCGGCTGAAGTGGCTGCCGCAGGCGCTGAAATTTTCGTCGCCGGGTCAGCCGTTTTCGGCGCGCCTGATCCGGCCCAGGCGGTGCGCGAACTTTCCCGGCTGGGAAATGCTGCAAGCCGCGACGCTCAGGCCGTTCAGGTCTGAGAAGTCATTCCCGAGGAGTTTTTTCTTATGACATTTGCCAATCGCTCTGGTCAGCGCAACTCTCGCAGGCTGCTGCTGCTGTTTGCTGCCTTTTTCGTCATCCTGGCCGTCGGCTGCGGTGACAAGGCAAAGAACCGCGTGAAGGATGAAAACAAGGCGATTCCAGGCCGCGACAAGGAACTGTACGAAGATGCGGCAAAGAAGCTCGACAAGGGTCGCTATGATGAATCCCGCCTGCTTTTCAACGTGGTCATTACGACTTACCCGGACAGCGAATGGCTGCCGATGGCCAAGCTGGCCATTGCCGATTCGTTCTATCTGGAAGGCGGTTCGAGCCAGCTTGAACAGGCCATTGGCGGGTACAAGGATTTCGCGCAGTATTTCCCGACTCACCCGCTGGCCTGCGAGGTCAAGCTCAAGATTGCTGAAGCCTATATGCGGCAGATGAACGCTTATAACCGCGACTGGACGAAGGGCAAACAGGCCGAGTTCCAGTTGCAGGCGTCCATGCAAAGCTGCCAGGCCTCACCGCTCAAACCCGAAATCGAAGACCGGCTCCGCAAGGTGCAGCAGATTCTCGGCCTGCACGAAATGGATATTGCCGATTTCTATTTCAACCAGCGCAAGGCTTACAAGGCGGCTGAGAGCCGTTACCGCGACATTGCCGACAAATATCCGTTCTTCACCTACCGCGACCGCGTGCTCTTCCGGCTCGGCCAGGCGCTGCTCGAACAGGAACAGCCTGAAGAGGCCGCGCAGTATTTCTCGATGCTCGTGCGCGACATTCCCAACAGCGAACACGCCAAAGAGGCCAGGGATTATCTGGAAAAACTGCGCAAGCCCGTCCCCGCTTCGACCAACAACAACCCCGCGCCTGAACATTATGGCAAGGCTGACTGGCTGGGCCTGATCCTCGGTCGCAACGGCCTGCCCATTGACAAGGACGGAGTGTTGTTCAAGAAGGGCGGCAAGGCTGAGGAGCAGGCTGCCGAAAGCTTCCAGAAGCCAACCGAAGCGGTGGGCAGTGGCAGCATCACTTCCACCAAAGCCAGTTCAGTGCTGGCTCCGACTCCGGCGGCGACGACCGCCACACCCACCCAGGGAACGACCGGAAGCGGCGGCCCGGCGGCTCAGAACGACGGGGCAGCGACCCGCAGCCGGACAGTGAACGAGGCTCCGGCCACGCCCGGCACCGATAAGAAGAAGGAAGAAAAGAAGAAACCGAAGAAGGGACTTTTCGGACGCATTTTCAAGTAATCACCTGGTCAGCCGACAACAGCCAGTGGTCAGTCAGCAGTTCTGAAGTCTGACCACTGGCTGTTGCTTTTGGCCCCCCTCTGGTCAGCCGATTTTATTGTTGTTTCTTTTGTTTGTTGATGTTAACCTCCCGGCCAGTCCCGCAGCCGGTCACCAGCCACGAGTGAACGGTCAGCCCTGATCCGGTGCCGGTAAAGCCGTAAAATTCAGGCAGGCTCCTGATAACTCAACCGAAAAGTCACCCTCGAATTTCCGGCGATGAAATGTTCGCCAGTTCTTTCCCGCAATATCCGGGCGGGTTTTCAGTCTGATCGCAAGTCCCAGGCTCTTGCGACATCTCACGTCAGGTGAGATTACCTCTGCCAGATCTTCAAGGCTCTGACTGGCAGCGCTTAAGTTTCGGAGACTCCTTTATGGGACACAAAATACTGCTCGCCGATGACAGCATCACGGTGCAGAAGATCGTCAAGCTGACCTTCTCGGATGAAGGCATCGAAGTGGTCGCAGTCGGCAACGGTGAGCTGGCGCTGCAACAGTTAATGGACTGGCAGCCTGATCTGGTGATGGCCGATGTCTTTATGCCTGGCCGCGATGGTTACGAGGTTTGTCAGTTCATCAAATCCAGCCCGGAACTGTGCCGGATTCCGGTCGTGCTGCTCGTTCACGCCTTCGAGCCGTTTGATCAGGCACGGGCCGTTGAAGTCAGAGCCGACCGGCACCTGACCAAACCTTTTCATTCCATTCGAATACTCGTCAACACCGTCAGAGAACTGATCCAGCACGGCGCGCCACCGGTGCCTGCCAGCGAATCGTCGCAGGCTTCATCGGCTGACGCTTCCGCCGCCGCCGCCGCAACTTTTGCAGGTCAGACCGGCGGTTTTGATCATCAGACCGGTTATGAAACTTCGCCGCTGCCCGTCCCGGTTCAGTCAGATTCGGGTGAAGTCATTGAGCTGAAACCACAGCCGGAGGCCGGAATGCTGATGCCGCCAGTGGTTGATTTTCAGCCCGCGACCGAACCGGCCTTTTCGACTTCCGGCCACTTCCCGGCCCGCATCAGTTCTGGTTTTTCGGAATCAGGTCAGCTTCTGACCATCACGCCGACCGGCAATTTCAGCCAGAGCTTCGGCGCGCCTGTCGCGCCGGAACCGCTGCCTGAGCCTGATGCCATTGATCTGCTGACCGCCAGCGAACCGGCTGAAGTGTTGTCGCCTGAGATCATCGAATCTCGTTCAGAAACACCATTGAGTGGATCGTCGCTGGGCGATTTCGCTGACCTGCTCAGTCCGGCTGAGCCAGTGGCAGCCGCGCCGTTGCCGTCACCGGGCGCTGTGTCTGACAGCGCCGAAGAAGTGCTTGACCTGGAGGACATTCTGCCGTCGGCGGCGTTCAATCAGGTAGGCGAGATGGACATTCTGTCTGAAGCCCTGCCGCTTCAGACAAGCGCGGAAATTCCCGCGCCGGAACCGTTCGCGGCCAACTTTGATTCGTCGGCTTTGCTGCCCGAACCTGAAGCGCTGCCGGTGCTGGCCGAAGTTGCTGACGACGGCCCGGCAGAATCCGAACCGGTTTATGCGGGTGCGGCTGAACTGACAACGCCGCAGTCCGATGCCGGACAAATCCTCTTCGACCAGGCCGGAACCGCCGATTATGTGCCCGCTGCTTCGGGAGCATTTCACGAAACCGTGCCGGACTTTGTCCCGGATGAAGCCGCGCCACTGCCAGCAGCTTCCTTCACCTCTGAAGCTGAGACTGGGCATCCCACCGGATTTTCGATGGATCACGGCGTCGGTCAGCCACTTGAAGAGCTGCCCGTCACTGCGCCTGAAACTTTCGCGGTTCAGGAGACTGCGCCGGTTGAGCAGGTCTTCTCTGTGCCGGAGTCATTCAACACTTCAGGCGAAGTTGCGGTGACGGAGGGTGCAAAGCAGGATCTTGGCGTCGGCGTTGTCGCGGCGGCAACGGAATTCAATGTCGGCTCCGGGCAGACTGTCTCGCCCGCGCTGATTGATGAAATCGTCAATCGCGTGGTTGCGCGCCTGTCAGAAAAGGCAATTCAGCAGATCGCCTGGGAAGTTGTGCCGGAAATGGCCGAAGTCATCATCCGCAAACAACTCGCTGAAAGGCAGCACTGAATCGCGTCTTTCAAAGCTGCCACCAGCAGTCTGATTTTTATCTGTGAGCGGGATTCCGATCCCGCTCTTTTATTTTCAGCAACCGAACATTGCCGGAAATGCCAGCCCGCCAGAACCTGAACCAGGCCACGAAAGCCTGAGACGAGGAAATTCACCACAGAAGAACGGAGGTTCACAGAGTGAACACAAAATCTGGTTTCCTCTGTTTTCCTCTGTATCCTCTGCGGTGAATTCGTGCTCCATTGTTGCGCATCTCGATTTAGTCGCTGATGCGTCCGGCACTGCCTGCTCAATTGCAACCGCGCTAAAACACGACTTTCAGAGCAAACTGAATCTGCCGCGCCGGGAAGGTGCTGCGAATCGTGCCAAAGGCACCGGCGCTGCGGTCGGGGTTGGCGGCTCCGAAATTGGTTTTATTGAACAGATTGAAGAACTCAGCGCGAAATTCGACGCGCGTGGCCTCATTGATCGGCAGCGGAAACGATTTCTGCAATCCGAGATCGAACTGATAAAACGAATCGCTGCGCGCAATGTTGCGACCGGCATTGCCAAACGGCTGATTCACACTCGGAATCGAGATGTTGTTTTTGTTGAAGTAATTGTCAATCGTGCGCTCGCTGCCCGGCGCCAGCACGTCGCCCGTGATGTTTGGCCGCAGCGCCACGCCGCCCAGAAACGATGGCAGATTCGCCGTCACCGAACCGAGCGCCGACGGAGCGTAACGCAGGTTGATCGTCTGACCGCTGCGCATCGTGTTGACGCCCGAAAGCGACCAGCCGCCAAGCAATTCTTCAAGCCCGCCATTCAGATTGGTCGCCCACATACGCCCGCGACCGAAGGGCAGTTCCCAGACAAAACTCGTCGTGTTATTGAACGGTTCGTCATATGCCGACAGCCCGCGATCAGCGCCGATGTTGTAGAGGCTCTGCGGATTGCCGGCGTTGCCGTTCGGGTCTTCGAGGACCTGGCTGACGTTGTCAATCGCCTTCGACCACGTAAATGAATTGAGCAGGTAGAGGCCTTTCGAGAAACGCCGCTCGAATTTGAGCTGCAATGCGTGATAGTTCGAGAACGCCGCAGGCAGCACTGCCGAAATTGAACGGAAGCCCGTAATCGGTCGGCGCGCATTGACGAGCAGCGATTCGCCGACATTGTTCGGACGCGCCTGATTCAGATCGGCCAGCAGAATCAGCTTGACGGCGTGATTACCAACATACGCGACATCAAGCAGCATATTCGCGCCGAGTTCGCGCTGCACTGAAACCTGCCAGTTCTGAATGTAGGCCGTGCGTGTGTCACGCGGGATGTAAAGCGTCACGTTGTTCGGCAGCCCTGACGGATAGCCGTCCTGCGTGGCCCTGAAGCAGCCTTCCAGCGCCAGGCCCGTTTCAGTGCCCTTGCAGCGCGGCAGTGTCGGACTTTGCGGAATGTTGGCGCGGGTAATTTGCGGGAAGTTGGTCGCCAGCAGGTTCGCGCTGCCGATGCGATTGAAATAGACATAGCCGATGCCGTAACCGCCACGCACCACAGTCTTGTCCATCAGGTTGTAAGCGAACCCGAGTCGCGGCGCAAAGTTGTTGTAATCGGGATCAACCAGCGCGCGATCATACAGCGAGCCGCTCTTTGCCTGAATGATTGAGTTCGTCACCGGATCGTAATTCGACAGGCGATCCTTGTCTTCATAAATCGGCGTGGCGAATTCGTACCGCAGCCCCAGATTGAGCGTCAGTTTCGGGCTGAGCTTGAAGTCGTCCTGCACGTAAGCGAAATGCAGCCGCTGCCGCAGGTTCACCACCAGCAGATTGGCCAGCTCATACTGCGACCGCGCGCCGAACATAAAATCCGCGAGGTTGTAAAGATTATTTGACGCTGCGCCGGTCGGACGGCTGAACTGCCCGGCATAAGTGTCGAGTCCCATCAGCGGATTCGTATCCTGCACATCGGTATTCACCGCCAGGTATTCATAACCCGCCTTCAGGCTGTGGCGACCGAAATTGAAGGTGTAATTGACGCGCGGGTTGACGCTGAACGGATTCTGAAACTGCGGATTGGTGGCCTGGCGACCGAGTTGCGAAAGACCCGAAATCGTCTGCGTCGTCAGGCCGCCGGTAATCGTGCGATCTTCGGGCAGGCCCGTAATGCCGTAAAGGTCGCGCATGCTCGGCCCGCCTGAAAGCGGCGGCTTCTTGCCCGCTTCGATACGCGAAATGCCAAGCCGGAATTCGAGCGCCGATGAATTGGCAAAGGCATAAGTCAGCCCGCTCGCCAGTTGCTGATTGAGGACATTGACCTGGCCGTTCTGATTGCTGCCTGACGGGCCGGGAATGTTCGGCGCTTCAAACGCATTCGATTTGCGGTGACTGAGGCGGGTGAAAACATTCAGCCGGTCATTGAGTTTGTGGTCAAGCTTGAGATTGAACTTGTCATTGAAACTGCGGTTAAGCACGAGTTCACGGTAATTGTTCGCCGTCGCTCCGGGCACGTTCGGCGCGGGCAGTTCACTCAGCACCTTGCGCGCAAAGGTTGTCATCGGAATCGCCGTTCCGGCCTTGTAAACATTGCCCGTCAGCGGATCGCGCACGTCAACCGTCAGCAGGCCGTTGCGCTGATCGAGCGTCGGCAGCGTCGAGAAATTCAGGTTCTTCTGAATCTGCCGGAAGCCTTCGTAATCAAGAAAGAAAAACGTCCGGTCTTTGATGATCGGCCCGCCGAAGGTAAAGCCGAACTGATTGCGAATCAGCGGCGGTTTGACGCCGCCTGCGGGTTTGAAGAAGCCGACGGCATTAAGCACCGTGTTGCGGTGAAACTCCCACAGCGCGCCGTGAAATTCGTTGGTGCCGCTGCGGTATGAAGCATTGATGACCGCGCCGCCGCTGCGCCCGAATTCGGCGCTGTAAGTATTGGTCTGCACCTTGAACTCAGCGACAGCATCAGGTGAAACCTGCACGACCTGGCTTGAAAAGCTCTGGTTGCTGGTGCCGTAAGCATTGTTGTCCACGCCATCGAGCAGAAAGTTATTGAAGGTGTTGCGCAGCCCGTTGACGTTGAATGAAGCTTCGCGGCCTGCGGTCGTGATGCCGTTCTGCGACGATTCGCGCACGCCCGGTGCAAGCAGCGTCAGGTTGGCATAGGAACGACCATTGAGCGGCAGATTGACGATCTGCTGTCGCTGCACGACCTGCCCGCGCACGCTCGAATCAGTTTCGAGCAGTTGCGCGGCCTCGGTGATCGTCACTGTTTCAGTCACCGCACCTGGCTGCATGGTCAGGTCAACACGCTGACGGGCATTGACGACGACCTCGACACGTTCGACCACCGCCGTCGCAAAGCCCTGCAATTCGGCGCTGACGCGATAAGCGCCAATCCTGACGTTCGGAAACAGGTAATTGCCGTTGCTGTCGGTCTGAGTCGTGAGCGTAATGCCGGTCGCAATGTTTTTCAGCCTGACCGTCGCGCCGACAACGGCGGCCCCGCCGCTGTCATTGATTGTTCCCAGGACAGTCGCCGAATCGAACTGCGCCCGCACGGTGATGGTTCCAGCCACGCAGAACATAAGACAGAGTGAAATGATTCGGACTGCCAGTCTGACACGGAGCAATAACTGGTCGTTTTCCATGATGGTTATTCCTTTGTTTTCCTGATTAATGAACAGCCGGCGCCGCTGAACGGAACCTGGCAAACGGAGTTTCTGATGTTGATGATGCGGCGAAGATTACAGCCGACTCAGGTCAGCGTCAAATCGGTCTTGGGAGTTCCTCAGTTTTCGGCTTTCGGACAGAGCGTAACAGCGCCACCTCAGATCAGCCTGAAGCAGAGTTTAAGTCAGTCATAAATCGCCGGGTGCAATGGGACGGCAGTAGTAAAAAGTGTGGCGACTTTCCCGGTCTTGTCCGGCAACAATCTTCAGCCTTCGTCAAACCTCTTGAAAAATGTGCGGTCAGCACTGATGATTAGCCACTTGACGCCGATCATCAGCAGTCCCCATTTTTATTTTTTCACCTATGGATATTCCGAAAACTTACGAACCAAAGGATGTCGAAGGGCGCTGGTATCCGTTCTGGGAGAGCCACCATTTCTTTGCGCCCGAAACGCAGACTGACGAGAACGCGCCGGTCTTTACGATGGTCATTCCGCCGCCGAACGTGACCGGTTCGCTGCATATGGGCCACGCGCTCAACCACACGATTCAGGATGTCATGGCGCGCTGGCATCGCATGCTTGGCGAGCGCGTGCTGTGGCTGCCCGGCACCGATCACGCGGGCATTGCCACGCAGATGATGGTTGAAAAACAGCTCGCGCAGGAAGGCATCAGCCGCCGCGATCTGGGCCGCGAAAAATTTCTGGAGCGCGTCTGGCAGTGGAAGGAACAGTACGGCGGCGCGATTCTCAGTCAGATGCGCATCCTGGGCGAATCGGTGGACTGGTCGCGCGAACGCTTCACGATGGACGAAGGTCTGTCGAACGCGGTGAAGGAAGTCTTTGTGCGCCTGTTTGACGACGGGCTGATCTATCGCGGCGAATACATGGTCAACTGGTCGCCCGGCCTGCAGACAGCCATCTCCGATCTTGAAGTCGAGATGAAGCAGGTCAAAGGCCGACTCTGGCACATCGCCTATCCGATCAAAAACGCCGATGGCAGTCTGCCTGAACCTGCAAACCTTGCTGAAGCCTATGCCGCCGCGAACGAAGGCGAGCGCAAATCAGGACTGCTGCACACTGCGACAGGCGATTTTCTGGTGGTGGCCACGACGCGGCCTGAAACGATGCTTGGTGATACAGCAGTGGCGATGAATCCTGAAGATGAACGCTATCGCGCGCTCGCAGGCAGAACAGTTGTGCTGCCGCTGGCAGGCCGCGAACTGCCGATCATTCAGGATGAAATCGTTGAGAAAGAGTTCGGCACAGGCTTTGTCAAAGTTACGCCCGCGCACGACCCGAACGATTTTGCGATGGGCAAACGCCACCACCTGCCGTTCATTTCAGTCATCGGCAAGGACGCCAAAATCACCGCTGCCGCGCCTGAAAAGTATCGCGGGCTTGATCGCTTTGAAGCTCGCAAGGCGGTTGTGTCCGATCTTGAAGCGGCAGGGCTGCTCGTCAGAATTGAAGATTACACGCACAACGTCGGTCATTGTCAGCGCAGCGGCGTCGTGGTCGAACCGCTGCTCTCAACGCAGTGGTTTGTCAGAATGAAGCCGCTCGCTGAGCCTGCGCTGGAAGCAGTGCGCGCGGGCCGCACGATCTTTGTGCCGGAAAACTTCACGAAGATTTATTACAACTGGCTCGAAAACATCGAAGACTGGTGCATCTCGCGCCAGCTCTGGTGGGGTCATCGCATTCCGGCCTGGTATACGCCCGATGGCGATATCGTCGTGGCGCGTGACGAAGCCGAAGCCCGCGAACGCCTGAAAGCCGCAGGCAAAGACGCAAGCGTTGCGCTGCGCCAGGATGAAGACGTGCTTGATACGTGGTTTTCGTCGCAGCTCTGGCCGTTCTCAACGCTCGGCTGGCCGGAACAGACCGAAGACCTGAAAAACTATTACCCGACTGACGTGCTGGTGACGGCTCAGGACATCATCTTTTTCTGGGTGGCGCGCATGATCATGATGGGTCTGAAGTTCATGGGCGAAGTGCCGTTCCGCGTGGTTTACATCAACGGGCTGGTGCTTGATCCCGAAGGCCAGAAGATGTCGAAGACCAAAGGCAACGTGATTGATCCGCTGGTGGTCTTTGACAAATACGGCACCGATGCCGTGCGTTATTCGCTGGCCGCCGCGACCTCAGCGGGCCTGAGCTTCGCGCTTCAGGAAGAGAAGATGGTGTCGGCGCGCAACTTCGTCAACAAGATCTGGAACGCAGCCCGCTTCGTCCTGCTCAACTGCGGCGAAGTGCTCGACGCGCAGCAGCCGGTCAAATGGGAAACTGAACTGGCCGAGCCGATGCTGGCTGACCGCTGGATTCTGAGCCGCCTCAATCGCACGACGCAGGAAGTCAACGAGGCATTGCAGAATTATCGCTTTCACGAAGTCGCGGCGAAGCTCTATCACTTCTTCTGGGATGATTTCTGCGACTGGTACATCGAACTCTCGAAACCATTCGTCGCCTCGACTGAAATCACTCCTGAAAATACCGCCGTGCGTCAGCGCATCATTTACGTGCTTGAACGCAGCCTGCGCCTGCTGCATCCGCTGATGCCGTTCATCACTGAAGAACTGTGGCAGCGACTGCCGCACCGGGGCGAAACGATTTGCCTGACTGATTTCCCGCGCTTTGATGCCGCGCAGCTTGACGAACGCGCCGAACGCGAAATGACGACGCTGATTGAAGTCGTCACGAAGCTGCGCAACATTCGCGCGACCTTCAACATTGCGCCGTCAGTGTCGCTTCAGGCTGAAATCGCCACGACCGATGAAAGCCTGAGCGAAGTCATTACGCGCATGGAAGAACCGATCAAACGTCTGGCGCGTGTGGCTGAAATCGAAGTCGTCACTGCGCTCAGCGCACAGCGCGGTTCGGCCCGCACCGTAATGCCCGGCGCTGAAATCGCCGTGCCGCTGGCAGGTCTGATTGATTTTGACAAGGAGCGGGCGCGCCTGAGCAACACGCTCGCCAAACTGACGGGCGAACTGGGTGGCCTTGAGAAACGGCTGTCGAATCCTGACTTCATCGCGCGCGCCGCCGCAGATGTGGTCGAGCAGTCACGCGAACGCTCCGTCGAATTGCAGGATCAGATCGCCAGACTCAAAGCAATGATCGAAGCTCTCTGATCAGCGACAATACTAAGGATGCGGAACTGCGGCGCTGAAACTCCGCGTTCCGCATTCCTCACCCCGCATTTTTTATGATTTTCTCTCTCGATCCTGAAATCATTTACGAAGCCGTCAATCACGCGCTGGCCGAAGACATCGGGCGCGGCGACATCACATCGCGGTCAACAGTCAGGCCCGGACAGCGGGCGCGCGGCAGCTTTCTGGCCAAGCAGGATTTCGTGCTGGCCGGGCTTGAAGTCGCTGACGCGGTCTTCGCGGCCTTCGATTACCAGATGCAGATTGAAGCCAACGTCACGGATGGCGAAGAACTGACCGCAGGCAAAATGTTCGGGCGCGTGACGGGTGAAGCACAGATGCTGCTCGCGGCTGAGCGTGTCGCGCTGAACTTTCTGCAACGACTGTCAGGCGTGGCCACCATCACGCACCGGTATGCTGACGCAGTTGCCGGAACAAAAGCCAAGATCGTTGACACGCGCAAGACCACGCCCGGTTTGCGCATGCTTGAAAAATACGCCGTCACTGTTGGCGGCGGACATAATCACCGCCTCGGCCTTGATGACGGCGTGCTGATCAAGGACAACCACATCGCGCTCGCAGGCGGCGTCACTGAAGCCGTGCGCCGCGCCAAAGAAGCTGCGGGGCATCTGCACAAGGTCGAAGTCGAAGTGGCAAACTTCGAGCAGTTGAAGGATGCACTGGCGGCAAGAGCTGACATTATTATGCTCGACAACATGACGCCGGAGATGGTGCGCGAGGCCGTGCAGATCGTGAATCAGCACGAACCGAACGAACGCCGCACGCTGCTTGAGGCTTCCGGCGGCATCACGCTCGACAACGTGCGTGCTTATGCCGAAGCCGGAGCCGATCTGATTTCAATCGGCGCGCTGACGCATTCCGCGCCCGCCGTTGACATCAGCCTGAAAATCAAACCACTGTGAATCCGGTGCAGATTATTCATCGCCCGCCATTCATCATTCATCATTACCCGACTCTCGGCTCAACGAACGATCAGCTCAAACAGATGACCGACGCGCCGGAGTTCACCTGCGTGACGGCTGACGCGCAGACCGCCGGACGCGGGCGGCGTGATCGCATCTGGCATTCAGCGCCGGGCGACGGGCTTTATTTATCGGTGCTGCTGCGCCCGCTGCTGGCGCCTGAACGGATTCCGCTGCTCAGCCTGACGTGCGCGGTCGCAGTCAATGAAACCATCGCGCATTACAACCCTGCCGGAACCGACATCAAATGGCCGAATGATGTGCTGGTCAATGAACGCAAGCTCAGCGGCATTCTGATTGAAGGCATCGCAGGCGCTGATACGCCGCGCATCATTGTCGGCATCGGCGTCAATCTGAATCATCGTGACTTCCCTGCTGAACTCGCGCAGATCGCCACTTCGCTTGCGATCGAATGCGGTCGTCAGATTGCAGTCGCTGAATTTCGTGACCGATTGCTCGTCAGCCTGGCGCGCTGGTATGAAACGCTGCGGCACGGTAACGGTCACCTGATTCTTAATCGCTGGCAGCAGTTGTCGAGTTATGCGCACGGCAAAAGCATTGTCGTCACGCTCGATGATGAACAGATCAGCGGTGTGACCACAGGCCTGACCGAAAGCGGCGCGCTGCTTGTGCGCACTGCATCAGGCGCAACGCGCACGATCATCGCCGGTGAAGTTTCCCGTCTGCGATCAGATGATGAATGAAGCCTGCCTGATGAATGTCTGATGATGACCAGCCTGCACGCATCACTTTTCAACTTATCGCTTGGCACTCTCACGCCTCAGCGGTAAGATGACATTGTCCTTCTCTTCCATCAGTCTTTTGAAGCTGCTGTTGATAAATCGCGCAATGATCGAGTGTCCCCGCACTCAGACGACCACTTATGCTTTTAGTCATTGATGTCGGCAACACCAACACGGTGATTGGCGTGTATGAAGGCGAGCGGCTGCTGACAAGCTGGCGGCTGACGACCGAACGCAACCGCACGGTGGATGAATACGGCATTCTCTTTCGCAACCTGTTCACGCTGGCCGGAATGGATTCGAGCAGCATTGATGCGGTGGCGATTTCATCAGTCGTGCCGCCGCTTCATTTCACGCTCGAAAAAATGTCGCAGGTCTATTTCGGGCGCGTGCCGCTGTTCGTTGATCACAGCGTTGATACCGGTATGACGATTCGTTATTCGCCGCCGACCGATGTGGGCGCTGATCGCATCGTCAACAGCGTCGCCGCGATTGAACGTTACGGCGCGCCGTGCATCATCGTTGATTTCGGCACGGCGACAACGTTCGATGCGGTGACGGCAGATCGTGAATACATTGGCGGCGTAATCACGCCAGGCATCACGATTTCAGCCGAAGCGTTGTTTCAGCGCGCCGCGCGTTTGTATCGCGTTGAGATTCGCCGTCCTGAACAGATCATCGGGCAGCACACCATCGGCAGCGTGCAGTCGGGTTTGTATTACGGTTACATCGGGCTGGTTGACGGCATTCTCAAACGAATGATTGCGGAACTTGGTGATCATGTGCGCGTGATTGCGACGGGCGGGCTGGCAAAGCTGATCGGGCGCGGCTCTGAATACATCGAAGAGATTGATGAGAACCTGACGCTCGAAGGCCTGCGCCTGATTTATGAACGAAACAGAAAATAGTGGATAGTGGTCAGTGGTCAGTGGTTAGTGCTCGCCCTGGTTTTCAACTAATCACTGACCACTGACCACTGACTTCCGACAGCCGCCTTGAATTATTTCAATTACTTCACCGAAATCGAAGAAGAGTTTGTCAGGCGACGCGGCAGCCATCTGCTGGTTTCGCCGCTTGACTGGTCGCTGATTGAAACCTGGCAGCAGCGCGGCATTCCGCTGCACGTTGTCCTGCGCGGCATCAACTCATCGTTTGAATCCTGCGATCCGAAGGCGCGGCGCGGGCGCAAGGTCAATTCGCTCTTTTACTGTCAGCAGGAAGTCGAGGCCGGATTTTACGAATATCTGGAATCGCGCGTCGGCGGGCAGCATTCGACAGATGAAACGAACGGCGCGGAACAGGCCAGTGGCAATGGCGCGATCAGCACGATCAGCGACAGCGGCGCGCCGTTTTCGCGTGAATCAATCATTCAGTATCTGACCGATCAGCGCGAACAACTGGCGCGAATGATGACGATTCATGAAGCTGACGCGCCGCTCTCTGAAACCTTTTCACGCGCGGCGCGGCGCATCAGCGAAATCATCGCTGATCTGAAAGCCGCGTCAGTCGTGCTGCACGAACGAATTGAAAGCGACCTGACGCTGGTTGAAGACCTGCTGCTCGAAGGTTTGAAACAGAGCGCAGGCGCAGCAAAGCTTGATGAACTCAGGCGCGAGGGCGATCAGCAGTTGCGCGCTTATCGCAAGGGGATGGAAGCTGAAGTTTACGAACAGACCCGCAATAATTACATTGCGCGGCGACTGCGTGAACAATATCGCGTTCCGCGACTCAGCCTGTTCTATTTGTAACCTGACAGCGGCTGACTGAGGCGACGGTGATGATGATGATGGTTCCGCTTTCAGCAACCGGGTAATTTTTATGAGCATTGCCACGCAGACGGAAGAGACATTTTCGCTTCCGCCGAAAAGTCCGACTCAGGTGAGCATCGGCGAATCGCACGACGTGACGATTGAAAAGCTGGTGTATGGTGGCGACGGGCTGGCGCACATCGGCACGCAGGCGGTCTTTGTGCCGTTCGCTGCGACTGGCGATCAGTTGCGCATTCGCATTACCGAAGTCGAACGCAACTATGCGCGGGCGGTGATTGAAGAGATCATCGAACCTTCACCGGCGCGGCGCACTCCGCCCTGTGTTCATTTCGGCGTTTGCGGCGGTTGTCAGTTGCAGCACCTCGATTACGCGGCACAGCTTGAAACCAAAGTTGCCTTCATCCGCGAATCGCTGCGCCGCGTGGGCCGGATTGACTGGAGCGATGAAATCCCGATTCGCGCGGCGGCTGAGTTTGGCTATCGTTCGCGCGCTGAAATCAAGGTGGCGCACGATGCCGAAGGGCGCACGCAGATCGGTTATTACAGGGCCGGGACGCACGAAGTTCACGAGGTCAGCGACTGTCCGATTCTGCTGCCTGCGGCGCGGCGCGAATTGCAGCGGCTGCAAAGCGAACCTCATCTGATTCCGCGCGATGCGACGCGCGTCTTTCTGACCGCAGGCGATGAATCGGTGATCGTCACGCCGGGCAGCGGAGAGAATCGCCGCGCGGCTGAACTTGATGCGCTTGGCACGGCGCACCAGCGGATTGCGGGAATTGATTACAGCTTCGGCGTGCGTTCGTTCTTTCAGGCCAATCGCCTGCTGGTTGAAGAACTCGTCAATGTCGCCATCGGTGACGCGCACGGCAGACTTGCGGTTGATCTGTATGCCGGAGCCGGGCTGTTCGCGCTGCAACTGGCCGGCAGGTTCGAGCAGGTTTACGCCGTCGAAGGCAATCGCCTGGCGGCGAGTCACGGCCAGGCCAACGCCCGCGCCAATAACATCAGCAACGTTCGTTACGAAGCGGTTTCAGTCGAAGCCTGGCTGAAATACAAGGCAGCGGCGGCAGGCCGTCCTGATCTGCTGCTGCTTGATCCGCCACGCGCAGGCGCAGGCGCGCAGGTCATCGAACGAATTGCTTCATTCGCGCCGCCGCAGATTACTTACGTGTCGTGCGACCCGGCCACGCTGGCGCGTGATCTGCGGTTATTGCTCAATCACAATTACAGACTGACATCACTGACCGCGCTCGATATGTTTCCTCAGACCTTTCACGTCGAGACGGTGGCACGATTGATTGCAGACTGAAGATTGCAGATTGCGGATTTGAAACAGGTCACGATCTGAAATCCGCAATCTGCAATCTTCAGTCTGCAATCCGCACTCTGCACTCATATGCCCCGACGCCTCAGCTTCGGGCGGCTGACCCCTCAGCAGCAGCCACTGGTTTACCTCACTTCTGCTTTCATCTGCGGCCTGCTGGCTGCGCACTGGTTGTCTGTTTCAATCCGGCTCTGGTTCGTCATCGCGCTCAGCGTGTGGCTGATGGCTCTGGCGTGCTGGCTCGTGCGTGATGACAAGTGGCTGATGACAGTGCTGCTGCTATTGGGTTGTGTTACGTCCGGCGGCGTGTGGTGGCGGGTCAGCGAAGCGAGCATCAGCGATCACACCGTCAGACGGCTGCTTGAACGCGGTGAACTGCTGACGACTGAGCCGGTCGAATTGTGGGGCGTGCTGACGACTGTTCCTGAACTTGCTCCTGACCGTTTGTATCTGAGTCTTGAGGCTGAACAGGCGGCTTCATTGCAACAGACGCGCGCGGTCAGCGGCGCGGTGCAGATTGTCGTGCCGTTTCACGACGCTGAAGCACGGTCTGAATACGATGCGCTGGCGCTCGATTACGGCTCGCGGGTGCGCGTGTTTGTGAACCTGATGAACTCGCATGGTTATCGCAATCCCGGCGCGCCTGATTTTGACGAGATGCTCGAACAGCGCGGCTTTGATGCGTCGGCTGCGGTCAAAAGTCCGCTGCTGATTGAAAAGCTCGGCGATGATCGGATCAAAGGCGGCTTGTCGCCGCTTTATCGCAGGCTGTACCGAATGCGGGCGCGAGCGATTGCAACAATACTGCGGAGTTTCAGGCAGCCGACTTCAGGCGTGCTGGTGGCGGCGCTCTTTGGCAACCGGCATTTTCTGTCGCGTGACACGGCTGAAGCGTTTCGTGATGGCGGCACCTTTCACCTGCTGGTTATTTCGGGGCTGCACGTTGCGCTGATTGCGGCAGTCGTGATGTTTCTGACGCATTGGATGAAGTCAGCGCGCTGGCTGCGTTACGGGCTGGTGATGGCGCTGATGTGGTGTTATGCGCTGATGGTCGGTGCGCAGCCTTCGGTGACGCGCGCAGTGGTGATGCTGACCATTGCGCTGATGGCGCAGTTGCTGTTTCGCGTGGCAGTCGGGGCCAACACGCTGGCGGCGGCAGCGATGGCTTTGCTGATCTGGCAGCCGCGTGATGTTTTCAATCCTTCGCTGCATTTGTCATTTCTGACCGTGCTGATGATCGTGCTGGCCGCCACGCCGCTGATGATGCGTCTCAAACGCATCGGTGAATGGCAGCCGTCGGCGCTCACGCCGTATCCGCCGCGCGTCAGTCCCGCGCTGCGCTGGCTGGCTGAAGTGTTGTTCTGGGATGAAAGCGCTTTTCGTCAGGAGATGGAAAAGGCTCCGATTCATTACCGTCTTGAGAAAGCGCGGCTGGCCTGCTGGCTGAGCTTGTCGCACACGGGTCGCGCGGTGCAGTGGGGCCTGGCTTCAATTGTGGCCACGCTGCTGACAACGATCTGTGTGCAGATCGGGCTGCTGCCGCTGATGATTGTGTATTTTCATCGCTTCTCGATTGTTTCACCTCTGGCGAATGTGATTGAGAGTCTGCTGATGTTCCTGCTGATGATTGCGGGCGGAGCTTATCTTTTCATTTATGCCATTCACACAGGGCTGGCGCTGAAGCTGGCAGGCCTCATCAATGCTCTCGGTTCAGTGACGGTCAGCGCCGCCAATCCGCTGGCGCGCTGGCGCGGCGCGAGCGTGCGCATGCCGGATCACAGTCCGCTGACAGCGCTCATTCTTTATTCAGTCTATTTCGCGCTGATCCTGCTGCTGATTCTGACGCTGAACTGGTGGAATCCGCTCTCACAGCAGGCCGACCGGCAAAGGGAGAAACGAAAGACAATGGCGAGGTGGCTGATTTATGCGGCGATGGCAGCGCTGCTGATTTCAGCGGTGTGGCTGGTATGGCATCCGGCAGGGCACGTTTATGAGCCGGGACGTTTGAGCGTGACTTTTCTGGATGTCGGGCAGGGTGATGCAATGGTCATCAGCTTTCCGCGCGGCGCGGTGATGATGTTCGATGGCGGCGGGCGATTGCCGCTGCGACAAAGCGATGATGACGATGGCGACGAAGAAATATTCGTTGAAGACCGCATCGGCATTGGCGAAGCGGCGGTTGCGCCTTATTTGTGGCAGCGCGGCATCAGTCGCCTTGATCTGATTGCAGTCAGCCATTCTGACACTGATCACTCAGAAGGTTTTATTGAACTCGTGCGCAGCTTCAGGCCTGGCGCGGCTCTGACGGGAATGATTCCGTCATCTGATGAGCAGTTCGCGCCGCTCGAGCAGGCGCTTGCACGGGCCGGGGTGCCGCTGCGCGTGATGCAGCGCGGCGAAAGTTTCGAGCTTGACGGAGTGCGCGTTGTGGCGCTGGCCCCGTTTGCTGACGAAACGAATGCGCCGCGCTACGGCAACAATCAGTGCCTGGTGCTGCGGCTGAGTTATGGCGGCAGAAGTTTTCTGCTGACCGGCGACATTGAGCGAAAGACTGAGGAACGATTACTCGCTGCCGGAGAAAATCTGCGCGCTGATGTTTTGAAAGTGGCGCATCACGGTTCGCGCACCTCATCAACCGCCGCGTTCATCAGGGCAGCCGCGCCGCAGTATGCAGTGATTTCGGTCGCTGCGCCGAGTCCGTTCGGGCATCCGCACGCGGAGGTGCTGGAGCGGTTGCGGCAGTCAGGCGCGCAGGTGATGTCAACGAGCGCGTGCGGCGCGATTACGATTTCAACTGATGGTCAGGATTTGAAAGCGCAGACATTCGTCAGGTGCGAATCAGCGGAGCGATCCGGCGATAAAGCCTTGCGCTCATCCGGTCAATGATGACGATGTCCTGCGGGCGACGGAATGGCCCGTGTTTGCGGCGATGTTCGATGATGCGCGCGGCGAGTGTCGGGCCGATGCCCGGCAGGCGCATCAGTTCAGCGGCTGAGGCGGTGTTGATGTTGATCTGCTCCTGCGCCCGCACTGATGAATGAAGCAGACAACAGACCAGAAGCAGCAGGCCGCAGCGCAGTAAAAAACCGGTCGCGCTCCGGCCTGGTGCTGTTCGATTTGAAAATTGAGATTTGAGATTTGAAATGGCTGATTTCATTTCTTATCTTTGAGGCGAATCTCAAACAGTTTCGGCCAGCGTTTGCCGGTCACAAACAGGCGCTGATGCTGAGCATCGAAGGCAATGCCGTTGAGCACGTCATCAACTTCGTCAACGCGCTTGCCGGGCAGAATGCCGGTCATATCAATCACGCCGAGCAGCCTGCCGTTTTTCGGATCAATTCTGATGATCTGATCTGTCTGCCAGACATTGGCGTAAATCTCGCCCCTGACATATTCGAGTTCGTTGATTTCGCGCAATGGCCGCGACGTGTCGTTATCTTCAAAGACATTGATGGCGCGTTCGACTTTGAAAGTCTGCGGATCAAGAAACCGAATCTGATTGCTGCCGTCGCTCAGAATCAGCGATTTGCCGTCCTCGGCCAGCCCCCAGCCTTCACCGCCGTAAGTGAACTCGCCGGTTTTATTGAACGTGTTCAGATCGTAGATGAATCCTTTATTTTCCTTCCACGTCAACTGATAAAGTCTGCCCTTCAGCAGCGCCAGTCCTTCGGCAAAATAGTCTGCCGGAACTTCGGTTCGTTTGAGAACCCTGCCGGTTTCCAGATCAACCTTGCGCAGGTTTGACCGGCCATATTGCCCGGCGCTTTCATAGAGCGCGCCGTCGTGCCAGACCAGCCCCTGTGTGTAAGAAGAACTGTCGTGCGGGTAAGTGTTGACGATTTCGTAAGTCCAGATCGGTAATCCTGCGCTCGTCGTCGCTGCGCTGCCCGTGCTTTCAGCAGGTGTCAGGGCAGGTGCGGCTGAAGGGATTGAGTCGCTGCGGCAGGAAACAAGGAATGACATAAGAATCAAAAGCCAGGGCATCATTTTTGTTCTCATTATTTCAGTCCGTAAATTTTCAGGTGGAATTCGTGATTGGCAATGGCCGGGCCTTCAGGGGCGCGGCGGGCGAAGCTGATCGCTTCCTCGAAAATCATCGGAATGCCACCGCGCACGGTCGGCAGCCCGTAATGGCGATTGGTCAGAATCGCCTTCAGGCGCGGGCTTGGCGCGGCAGTCACGCCATAACGCAGTGAAATGATCGGCAGTTCAGGCAGGCGCGCCGGATTGATCAGTTCGATGGCGTCATCGTAAAGATGAATGCGCGCGTGATGGCCCGGCGCGTTCCAGTCACGGTGAACGAGCAGGTTGGTCACGGCTTCAATCAGCACGCCGCGATGATAGTTGGCGCGGGCCACCGAAAAATGTGGCTCGGTTTCAGGGTTGTCTGCTGATTGTAGTGAACGGCGCGACGGGCGCTCATCCCACAAATCGGCATAACGGCTGATAAAACTCAGGCTGCCTTCAAAAAGCTGGAACAGATTGCCCCGCAGGTGCAGGCGTTCGACAACCGGATGATGCTGACCGGCGGTAATGGCAGACGGCCCGCTGAACCGCGTCAGCGTGATTTCGGCCTGCGACAGCAGTTCGGCAACGCGATCCTGTCGCCCGAACAGCAGCAGCCCGCCGAGCGTTGGAATGACCTCTTCCCTGAAATTCACCGCCAGCCCCATATCCCGCATGACGTAATCAGTCGGGAAGCCTTTGGCCGTCTCGCCCCAGTAACCCGGATTGACGCCGCGCACGTAGCTCCAGAAAAGCGACTCATCAATGTCACTGATGCGCGCGTCGAAAAGCGGAATCTGCTCGAAGCGGGTCAGGTAAGTTTCGCCATAAATGGCCGACAGTTCCTCGCGCGTCGCCTCGCGCTTGATCGCGCCTTCGCGCAGATAGAATTTGTCGTCGAGCGTGCGGTGCGGACGCTTGTGCGTGTCCACTTCGACCACGACCAGACGGCGGCCACTGTCGAAGGCGACTTTGTTGATGTAGGGAAAAACCGGCGGCTGAATCTGATGCGCGCAAATGTCGCGCAACTGCTCCTCGACGCTTTCGGGGTCTTCGATGCCCTCGATACGCAACTGATCGTTGACGCCGAAAATCATCGCGCCGCCATCAGTATTGGCCAGCGCGATCAGTTCCGCCGTGATCTTCTCGACATTGCTGAATCTGACCTTGAGTTCAAGGTAAGTGTCCTCGCCACCGCGCAGCAGCCGGACCAGTTCTCCGCGCGTCGTGGTCGGCGCAGGCGTCGAAACCAGATACTCGTGATAAGAGCGTTCTGTTTGTGGAGCGTGACGGCGTGAATTGTGAAAACGCTTGCGGGCCATGGCGTGCAGGTGCAGTGAGCCATCCGCACAGGCAGGGCGGCGCGGCTGATGAGTCACTGATGTGCCCGGAGAGGCTGGCAGGGTAACCGCCACCGGGATGCAGTTTTTTGAAAGAACAGGCGCTCAGTCAGTGGTTGTTCATGTCATGCTGAAACTACTCTCAGGCTGAAATGAACGGGCACTGCTGACAGGCGAACTGACCAACTGCGGAATGACGAAAGACAGGCAGATCGCCCGCTTCAGGCGGCTTTGCTCTTGTCGTGGCCGTCGTCATCTTTGTCTTCGTTGACGGCTTTCTTGAAATTCTTCACGCTCTCGCCCAGGCCTTTGGCCAGTTGCGGCAGGCGGCTGCCACCGAAGAGAAACAGCAGGATGACGAGAATGATGAGCAGTTCCTGCATGCCAAAACCAATTAACAGGATGTTATTCATGACGATCTCCTTTGCGCGGCATTGTAGCCGTCGCCGCGCAGGGGTGTCAATTCAGGTTCAATTTGCTGTTTGCCGGTGCGGGTGTTATATTGCGCGGCAGTTGAATCGGGTACTCAAACGTCTTTTGCAATTTGTATTTTACTCCAGGGAGGATGTGTCATGTCTGAAGATCGTGGTGGTAATAACAGTCTGCTTTTCTTCTTGCTGGGCGCCGGGATCGGAGCTTTGACGGCGCTGCTGTTTGCCCCGAAAGCGGGCAGCGAACTGCGCTCGGATATTGCTGACGCCACCAAACGCGGCCTCGATCAGGCCCGTGACACCGGGCGTCAGCTTGGCGAACGCGCCACTGATTACTATCAGACCGGAGTTGAAAAAGCGGCAGATCTCGCCGCCCGCAGCCGCGAAGCCGTCAGCGAAGTGACTGATCGCAGCCGCGAAGCCATCACCCGCCAGAAAGCTTCACTGGCGGCAGCTATTGAAGCTGGCAAGCAGGGCTACCGTGAAGCCAGAGATGCTGATCAGAAGGGCGCGGCCTACGAGGAAAGCTAAAGACCGAAGCCGATGACACGGCGACAGGGCTGTCATCCGGCAGCCCTGATCCCGGCTCTCCGGTCTGATTCACGCCGCGTCGCCGTTTCATCCTGTCGGTGTTGCCCTGTCGGTGCTGCATGGAAACTCATCTGGATACTTACCTCATCATCATTCTGGTTATCGTCACGATTCTGCTGATCGTTCAGGCCGCCGTCTTTGTCGGGCTGTATCTGCTGGCCCGGCGCGCCATGGCCCTGGCCGAAAAAGTCAGCCAGTTGCAAACCCGCGCCGAATACCTGATCAACAACACCGAACCGGTGCTGAAAATGGCACACGGACTGATGACTGAACTCAAGGATGCTTCCGGTTACATCGCCCAGGGCGCGCAGCATCTGACGGCCATTACCGAAATGGCGAAGGATGAGGCTGCCTCAATTCGCGGTCTGCTCGGCGACAGCACGGCGCTGGCCCGGCGCGAGGTCGAACGTGCCCGCGAAAAAGCTGACCAGATTCATGCCACGCTGGCGAATGCCACTGATCAGTTCCAGATCACGACTGAAATCGTACAGCGCCGCATCCTCGAACCGGCACGGGAATTTTCCTATATCATGTGCGGTGTCCGGCGCGCGCTTGAAGTGCTGATGGCGGGTAACCGGTTGCCGGTTAATCGCGCCTACCAGGACGAAGAGATGTTTATCTGACCCGCCCCCGATTTTTCTCAGCCGTTCTGGCGGCCTGACACTGACAGCCCCCTGAAGGACCCTGATGTCCCCCATTCATCAGGTGAAGCGAAATCATGGCTCCCTCAATGGTCAATCTTGCTGCCGTGCAGGCAGCGCCGATTTACATGAACCTGGAACGCAGTCTGGCCAAGGCGCTCAACCTGATTGCCGGAGCTGCGACGAAGGGCGCGCAACTCGTCGTCTTTCCTGAAAGCTGGCTGCCCGGTTATCCGGCCTGGCTGGATTACTGCCGTGATGTCACGCTCTGGGATCATCCGCCGGTCAAGCGGCTTTACGCCGCACTCTATGAAAACAGCGTCACCATTCCAGGGCCGGTGACTGAGGCCATTGCCGCCGCCGCGCGCGAACATCAGACGACCGTTGTCATCGGAGTTCACGAACGCGTGATGGAAGGGCCGGGACACGGGACGCTTTACAACACGATGCTGACTTTCGGGCCGACGGGTCTGATTCTGAACCGCCATCGCAAAATCATGCCGACTTTCAGCGAACGCCTGATCTGGGGACAGGGCGACAGTCACGGGTTGCGGTCGGTTGAGACTCCGGCAGGCCGAATCGGCGGGCTGATCTGCTGGGAACACTGGATGCCGCTGGCCCGTCAGGTCATGCACAACGCAGGCGAAGACATTCACGTGGCGGCCTGGCCTGCGGTCAAAGAAATGCATCAGGTGGCAAGTCGCCATTACGCTTTTGAAGGCCGCTGTTTTGTTGTTGCCGCCGGAGCCATTATGCGGGCGCGCGACCTGCCGCGTGAACTGGAAGCGGTGGCCAGCCTGTCAGACAATCCTGAAGCCTTTATTCTCAATGGCGGCAGCGCCGTGATCGGCCCTGATGGTCATTACGTCGCCGGGCCGGCCTTCGATTGTGAAGCCCTCGTGATGGCTCGCGTCAATCTCGAACGCATTCACGAAGAAAGCCTGACGCTCGATGTAACCGGGCATTACAGCCGCCCTGACCTGTTCGATTTTCACGTCAGAAACGAAGACAGCAAAGGGCAGCACACCAACGGCTGGCCTGACCGGCGCGAACTGCCCGATGCGGCCCCGCGTCAGTTTTACTTTGAAGGCACAGCGGCTGAGCCGCGCAAGTCCTGAGATTTTTCCCGCAGCCTCTGCACCACACCCCATCTTTTTTTGCAGCGCTTGACATCCCTGAGGCTGCAAACAAAACTTGAACTGCCGCACAGTTCCCGAAACGCATTCCATTTCGCGGAGACACAACAACCATTTTCAGACTGGAAGCTCACGCTATGTCATCCAGAAAAGCACTTTCGTTTCTGCTCTGTTTCGCGCTCCTGTTTTCTTATGCTGCCCTGCCGGTCAGTTTCACTTCACGCACTGCTGTTCAGGCGGCGTCGCGCCCACCGGTTCGCGGTAAAAACGGCATGGTGTCGTCGGTCAGCGAAATCGCTTCGCAGGTCGGAGTTGACATTCTCAAACGCGGCGGCAATGCAGTTGATGCGGCAGTCGCGGTTGGTCTGACGCTGGCGGTTGTGTGGCCCTCGGCGGGCAATCTGGGCGGTGGCGGCTTTATGGTCATCAGAACGGCGAATGGCCGGGCCACTGCGATTGATTACCGCGAAATGGCCCCGGCAGTCGCGCGGCGCAATACTTATCTGGATAACAAGGGCGAATACATCAAAGAATCGTCAACCTTCGGTCACAAAGCTGCTGGCGTGCCCGGCACGGTGGCAGGTCTGGCTTATGCGCTGGAAAAGTACGGCACGATGAAATGGGCGCAGGTGGCTGAACCCGCGCACCGCCTGGCAACGGAAGGCTTTCCCGTCTGGTACATGCTCGAACGCAGCCTGAAAGCAGGTCAGGAAGAACTCTCGCGCTATCCTGAAACGAAACGCATCTTCCTGCGTGACGGCAAACCTTATGAAACCGGCGAAATTTTCCGTCAGCCGGAACTCGCGGCCACTTTTGCGCGCATGATCAAATCAGGGCCGCGTGAATTTTATGAAGGCAAAACCGCGCAACTGATCGAAGCGAGCATGAAACACGCCCTGAACGGGCAGACGTGGATGACCGTGCAGGATTTGAAAAATTACAAAGTCGTCGAGCGCGAACCGCTGCGCACGACTTATCGCGGCTACGAAGTCATCACGATGCCGCCGCCGTCATCAGGCGGAGTCGCGCTGATTGAAATGCTCAACATCCTGGAAAAATTCGATCTCAGGGAAATGGGCTTTGGTTCGGTCGCTTCAACTCATCTGAAGGTCGAAGCCATGCGCCGCGCCTTCGCTGACCGCGCCGAATTTCTGGGTGATCCTGATTTCGTCAAGGTTCCGGTGGCCGGGCTGACCTCGCGTTCGTATGCCGAAAAGCTGGCCGCCACGATTCGCCCCGACCGCGCTTCAACCTCAGAGGAAACCGGGCACGGCAACCCGGCGGCTTATGAATCAGACGAAACCACACATTTCACCGTCGTTGACAAGGACGGCAATGTGGCGACCAATACCTACACGCTCAATGACAGCTTCGGCAACAAGATCACGGTTGAAGGCGCCGGCTTCCTGCTCAACAACGAGATGGATGATTTTGCGCCGAAGCCCGGCTCGCCCAATGCTTACGGCCTCGTTCAGGGCGAAGCCAATGCTGTTGCCGCTCGCAAGCGCCCGCTGTCATCAATGACGCCGACAATTGTGCTGAATGACGGCAGGCTGTGGTTTGCCATCGGCAGCCCTGGCGGGCCGACGATTATCAATACGGTCATGCAGGTGCTGACCGGCATTATTGATTACGGGATGAATATTCAGCAGGCGATTGACGCGCCGCGCGTGCATCATCAGTGGCTGCCCGATCAGATCACTTACGAGCCGTTCGGCCTGGCGCCCGACGTTCTCAACCGGCTGCGCGAGATGGGACACAGATTTGTCGAACGTCCGCGTTATATGGGCGATTGTGAAGGAATCATGATCGAAGACAAAACCGGTGTCCGGCTTGGCGGCAGCGATCCGCGGCTTGATGGCCGGTCTGCTGGTTACTGAGGCAGGGTGCGGACAGGGCAGATGAAAACCATTTTTTCTGCCTCACCCTGTAGAATTTTCCTGGTTGTGTCACTTCACTGAGCAGGAAATACCTGCCTGTCCGGCGACTGGAGCGAAATCAAAGTTAATAAGTTCCGGTCAGCTTTTGGCTGACTCGTGCTGCGGCACCCCATCGCGGCAGTTAAATCAAAGAATCTGTTCAATCTCTCCCCTGCTGATGCGGCGGCCCGGTCTTCGTGCGGCTGATTAATCGGTTCTGTGCGATGCCTGGCACACCCTTTGCCATTTTCTTTCGGTTACTACCGGCTCTGAGAGGGTCTTGCAACACAGGAGTAGCATTATGTTCGATGGAAGAATCAGAATCCTCGTGGTGGAAGACGAGGAAAACACCCGGCTGGCTCTGGCCGAACTGCTTCAGCTTGACGGGTTCGACGTGGTCACGGCCTGCAATGGTGAAGATGGCTATCAGAAAGCGCTCTGGTGTGATCCTGATGTCATCATCACCGATCTGGTGATGCCGGTGACGGACGGGCTGGAGATGTCGCATCGCATTCGCAGCGAAGAGGGGAAGGTCAGTTCAGTGCCGATTCTGGCGCTGAGTGGCAATATGAATGATTATCATCTGACCAGCCGCCTCAACTCAGGAATCAATCGTTTTGTCCGCAAACCAATCAGTGATTATCGCTCGCTGGCTGACACCATCAGATCGCTGCTGGTTTCAAAACGTGCCGTAGTTCCGGTTGTCTGAGATCAGCTTCATTGACAACCTCACATAATCGCTTCGCTCACTTGCTGCAATCCCGCATCAGCAGTAGCTTCTGCCCAGGTCCACTCTGATATGTCTTGACGCTCATGCAGTCACTCACTAGAATGCCAGCACCCCCGGAGCTGTGCGCCCAATCAATGCTGCAAACATAAGCAGCATTAGTTTTCCTGTCCGGTACGGTTCTGTCATTATTGCCCCTCCCCCGCCGTGTCCCTGTCTTGAGGACCTATGTCGAAAGAGTCTGCCCGGAAAGTGCTGGTGGTTGACGATAACGACGACATTCGCGAAATGCTCGCGGTGCTGCTCGATATGCAGGGTTACAAAGTTGTTGTGGCAGCCGATGGCGAGGAAGCAGTCTCTGTCGCCAATCGTGAAGAACCGGATGTGATTCTGATGGACGTGATGATGCCGAAGCTCGACGGACTGGAAGCAGCTCGCCGCATTACGCAAAATCCCAGACTCAGCCGGGTGCCGATTATCGGATTGTCAGCCTTCAGTGATCCGCTGACTGAAAACGGCCAGTCCAACGCGTTTTCCTGGCGCGCGTACCTGCGCAAGCCGATAGATGTGGATGAACTTGAACGGCTGCTGATCAAAACCCTGCGCGAAGATGACGATTCCCTGCGCGCCCGCAACTGACGATTCACTTCCCTTCTCAACCTCACGAACTCTGATTCAGACTCTGATACGCCAGCCGCGCCGCACCGAGCAGGCCCGTGTTTTTGCCCAGCGTTGCGCTCAGAATCCGGCACTGCCGCGCTGCCAGCGGATGCGCCCACAATCGCGCCTCGCGCCGCACTTCATTGAGATAAGGCCGCAGCGCCACGCCAAGTTCGCCGCCCATAATCACCACTTCAGGATTGAAGATTGAAATCAGTTCCGCCACGCCGCGACCAAGCCACGCACAGACATCCGTGACCACACCAAGCGCCAGCGAATCACCGCTGCGCGCCGCGCGAATCACTGTTTCCGCCGTCAGATGGCGCGGATCTTCTGAGACCACACGGCTGAGCGGCGAATCAGTATCACCCGACCAGTTCTCGATTGTACGCCGCACCAGCGCCGATGCTGCCGCTTCCGTTTCCAGACAGCCGCGCTGCGCATACTCTTCTCTGAAACCTTCACTCAGCGCAAACCAGCCCGCCGCTCCGGCCACGCCGCCCGCGCCCTGAATAATCTTTCCTTCAGCGATAATCCCGGCTTCAATTCTGCGCCCCACACTGACAAAGATCGCGTGCTGCTTGCCTTCAGCCGCGCCGCACCACTGTTCAGCCACGACTCCGGCAATCGCCTCCGAAGTCAGCGCAATCACCGGCAGGGCTGAATCCATTCGTTCAGCGCGCGCGCGCTTTGCCGATGTGGCCCGGCGCACATCCACGCCTGAAGCTTCAAGACTTTGTTCGATCATTTCGCGCAAGGCCACGCGATCCCACCTGAGGCCCGGCGCGGTCACTCGTCCGGCCCGCTGATCAACATTGCCGGGAATGCAGATGCCAACCGCGCGAATTTCGCTTTCGCCGCGCTCATCGGCGGCACAGGTTTCCAGCAACCCGCTGCTGAGCGCCTGCACTGCGGCTCTGCCGCCTGCTTCCGGCAATTCAGCGTGTCGGCTCGTCACCACGCGGGCGCGTTCATCAACGAGCGCCGCCACAACTCCGCCCCGGCTCAGATCAACGGCGCAGGTCAGGTGAGTGTTTTTCGCTTTGCTTTGTGGACCGTTGTTTTGACTCACAGCGCAGCCTTCCTTTCGATCATTCAATCTTCAGGCGGGAGCAGGCCGGTGGCAATTGGTTTTGACCATCGTGCAGGTGATGGCTATGATACTCCGCGCTCACTGCCCCGGCCCCGTGATCCCATTCATCAATCCCTGCTGTCTTCGGAGAAAGTTATGAAGTTTACATTTGCAATCATCGCGGCTCTGCTTCTGCTGCTGACCGGTTGTCAGCATTCTGACAACACAACTGCGGGCAGCACCGTTCCGGCTTCTTCACCATCAGCCACGCAGCCATCTGTCAGCCATTCACCCGCAGATTCGCCAGCCGCTCAGGCATCAGCCGGTAAAGCCACCGGAGAATTGAAAGCTACGCCATCCGGCCTGCAGTATCAAGACCTCGTTGTGGGTGACGGCCCGAAGCCGCTCTTCGGGCAGACCGTCTCAGTGCATTACACCGGAAAGTTTCAGGACGGGAAGCAGTTTGAATCGAGCGTCGGCGGCAAGCCCATCAGTTTCAAGCTCGGCATGGACAGTATCATCAAAGGCTGGCAGATCGGCATCGGCGGTGACGGCGGCAAAACCATCGAATCCATGCGCGTCGGCGGCAAACGCAAACTGGTCATTCCGCCCGATCTCGCTTACGGTAAGGAAGGCAACGGAACCATCCCGCCCAACGCCACTCTGATCTTTGAAGTGGAGCTGGTCGGCATCAAAAAAGGCTCCACTTTCGGAATGTGACCCCTGCTATGACTTCCATACTGCAAGCCGCAAGAAAGGATAAGCTGGCGGCAGGTGTTGCGCAATTATTTCAAAATCACGCTGGTTGCGTGTGGCAACGCCATGATTGTGAGCCAGCGCAGTGGCTGCAATAAATATATCGCGCCAGTGTTTATTGCGGTCACTCTGCGACAGACGCGGGAAGATATAGGCAGCGACTGCTGCTGTAGCGTGATCAAACGGCAGGACTTCACATGTCTGGATCAGTTGTTCCGTCTTCTTTCGATCTTCCTGAGTACGTTCATCACCGCCGCCGGCCTTGGCAGCGATCTTTTCAAATCCCTGCAACGCCTCAAAAACACCAACGGCTGTCAGGGCAGGCGGCTTTTTGAGCCTGCCAATGTAATCGCGGATTGCCCTGAGCGTTTCAGACCTGTTGTATCGCCAGTCGGTCAGCACATCGCTATCCATCACGAGAGAGATTTCAGGGAGGGCCGGGGCTGTGGGCATAGGTAGGATTGCCAATCAAAATTCAAAAGCTTCTTCATCAAGTTCAGGCCGAGCGGTAATCTCAGCCTTCTCCTCATCAGTCAGATTGGCCAGTGTCGAAGCGGCCAGCGCGTGATAACGATTTGCCAGTGAGTCAACCAGTTTGTCCTCCAGATCAATCAGCATCTGAATTTTCTTGTCCCAAGCTGCCACAGGCAATCGCGGAGATTCCGGCAATTCGTAACGAATCTGTCCGCTCAGCGAGCGAAGCTTTACTTCAACACGGTGGCCATCATTGCTCGACATCTCCTGAATAATGCGATCCAAGTCTTCTACAATGCCATCTTCGATAATCACTGTTTCGCGCCCGAGTGGAATCTCCTGCCCCAGCAGCGTTCGACTGGCGAGAGTTGGCGGAAGCTGGTATCGTGCTGGTTGATGATGCAATGACAGCCACTCAAGATTTTCCTGTAAAGCCGGAATGAAAATTGTTACTGTGCCATTAAGAGGCCAGATACAGTGACGCTCAACAATGGCGTGATAAAGAAATGAAATGGTTTCAGCATCATCGCCGGAGAAATGCGGAGGCAGTAAAAATTCCCGCTCGGTAGCCCGTTCAATCACCATCAGCCTGTAAGCTGCTTGTCGGCGTTGCAGCATCCAGATGACTGATGAAAGCGGCATCTCAAAGTTCAACCGGTAATCAATCTGATATTCAGGTATCCTGAGCCGTAAACCGTCAGTCAGCCCGAACACGGCCTGAAGAGTCGAAGCCACAAATTCAGCTCGCGGGTTCTCCTCTTCAAGCCTAACCTGCCAGTCAATTTCCTCAGGTCGAAACTTGCTGCCATTCTCAGTCAGACGGCCAGTCATTGTCATAACTGCAATGACATCGTCGTCAATCAGGACTTGCACAAGCAATCTGCGGCTGTCGAAATCTGGCTTTTCCCGGAGTGATGCAGTCAGGCCGAGACCAAAATCAGGAACTTGTATCTGCAGGGAAATTTCTTCAGCAGCCGATGGTAACAGCGGAAAAGCAAAGCTGCCTGCGATGACGCGGGCAGTTGCTGAAGACCGGTGGCTGATAATCTCAGTATTCATATGGCTAAACAATCAGAAATCGCAATAAGCTTAACCTTCCGGCAATCAGCAAAGCAATCCTCACCGAATCTGCGAAAACGGCGCAGGCCGCAGAAACGCGCTGTGAATGACTGAGACTGCTTCGGCATCAGTCCAGCCCGGTCTGACCTTGATGCGATTGAAATCAGGGCTGGCGACGAACTTTGCCCAGGCCTTTTCCCGCTGCTCCATGCTGTCGAAACCAACCATGTAAGTCAGCGAAGGCATGCGCTGTCCGGCAGTCGTCGCGCCAAAAAAGACGGGCGCAAAGCCGCAGTCACGGAAGATGCTGATCTCTTCCTGATTGAACATCTCAATCTTGTTCCTGAGCGACAGCGTCGTGCGTGATTCATAAGTGCGCAACTCAAAGACGCGAAGCTGCGGTTTGCCGTCCTGATCGGGCAGCGGCTTCGGCGCTTCGATCTGCGGATGCTTTTCAAACGCCCGCAGCAGCGTCGTTTCATAACGCACGTAAGGCAGTTCGCCCGCGCCTTCGAGTTCCTGCAAGGCTCTGCCGTATTCCCTGTCATTCATCAAACGTTCGTGCGCTGACTGCATTTCAGCGAGCGATTTGTAATCAATCACAACCAGCAGGCCGGGACGCGGAACTCCCGCAATCGCCGTAAAGCAACCAACCGGCCCGAGGCCCTGCCGCTTCATCGCGGGCAGAAAGTGGTCGCGGAAGAAATCCGGCAGGCGATTCGGCTTCAGATCATTGCGCGTTTCATAGCTGCGCAGTTCGTAGTAATGCACACTTTCTGCGGCCTGCACATTACTGCTGATGCTGCCAGTAATCCCCGCAGCGATTCCTGTTTTCAAGACGTGGCGACGATTCAAGACGACCTCCTGCTACGTGTTCGACAAGCTGGCAGCTTGTCGAACGAACACATTATTTCAATTCACTTTCTTCTCTCTGCCCTGCCACTGCTGCGTGCGCAGCACGTTTTTCTGAATCTTTCCGGTGGCGGTGCGCGGCAGGGCGTCCATAAAGATGATCTTCTTCGGGCATTTGAAATGGGCCATTCGTTCGCGGCAGAAGCCGATCAGATCATCTGCCGTTGCTGACTCGCCGGGTTTCAGCACCACAATCGCCATCGGCACTTCGCCCCACTTTTCATCAGGCACGGCGATGCAGGCGGCTTCGAGTACTGCCGGATGCTTGTAAAGCAAGCCTTCGATTTCGATTGATGAAACATTCTCGCCGCCTGAAATGATCAGATCCTTCTTGCGATCCACGACCTCGATGAAACCTTCGCCGTCGAGCGTCGCCATATCGCCGGTGTGAAACCAGCCATCAGCGATCACGGCATCAGTCGCTTCAGGCTGCCGCCAGTAACCGGCCATCACGACATTGCTGCGCGCAATCACTTCACCCACGGTCTGACCATCCGCCGGAACGTCGTTGCCCGCATCATCAACCACGCGCAATTCGACGCCGAGCATCGGGTATCCGGTGCGCGTCTGCATCCGGTACTTTTCTTCAACCGGCCAGTCGCGCATATTCGGCTTGAGTTTTGAGACAGTCAGGAACGGCGCGGTTTCAGTCAGCCCGTAAATCTGAATGACCTGCCAGCCCAGGCGTTCCTGCATCGCCCTGATCAGCGCCATCGGCGGGGCTGAACCGGCAGTGCCGACCCTGACCGCTTTTGGCAGGGCTTCCAGCGTCTTTTCATCCAGCGGATGATTCATCGCCAGATTGATCATCGTCGGCGGCATGCAGGCGAATGAGACATTCTCTTTGACGACGACATCAAAGAATGCGCCCGCCTCATATTTCTTCATCACTACGTGAGTCGCGCCCACACCCGTTGCGGCATAAGGCACGCCCCAGCCGTTGCAGTGAAACATCGCCAGCGTGTGCAGGTAAACGTCAGCATCGCGCAGTCCGAATTCAATCGTCGCGTTGATCGCATTCATATACAGATTGCGATGCGTCAGCATCACGCCTTTCGGTTTGCCCGTCGTGCCCGAAGTGTAAAGCAGCGCCGATGGTTCGTTTTCATCAATCATTGCCGGTTCAGCCGGTTCAGCCGGGGCTTCAGCCAGCAGCGCTTCATAACTCTGCCAGCCCGATGGGATGCTGCCCGGATCGTCAGCGCCGACCAGGAAGTGCTCGACGCTCGTCAGTTGCGGGCGGATTTCGTCAATCAGGTGCGTCAGTCCTTCTTCGACAATGACCACCTTCGCTTCGCCGTGATTGAGGATGTATTCAAAATCCGCAGGCACCAGGCGAAAGTTGAGCGACATCAGAATCGCTCCGGTGAGGGGCGCGCCGAAAAAGGCTTCGAGCATGCGATGACAGTTCTGCGACAGAATTGCCACGCGGTCGCCGTGCTGCACTCCCAGCGCGCGCATCGCGTGCGCCCAGGCATTGATGCGCCCGCCGAACTGCCGGTAAGTGAACCGATGCTGCCCGCACACGACTGCTTCCTTGTCAGGCCAGACAGCCAGCGCGCGTTTGAGAAAATCGTATTCATTCAACGGAACGATCATGGTTGACCTCGTTAGATGGAGACTGATGATTTGAGTGATTGCATGTCCTGCTGCTTTGATCAGAGCAGGCTGACCATTTCGCCCAACAGCTTTCGTGTCTCATCATCAACTGTGCGGCGGGATTCAGCAAGTTTGATTGCAACTTCGACAACAGCCTGTGCTCTGAGCTGTAGACTTGTGTCATTCCATAGGTCATCAACGCACGTTCCTGACGTAATCAGGTGGATTATCTCAATGGCCAGCCTGTAATCTCCTGCCGTGATTGCTTTATTTGCAGCTTCAAGAATGTCGGCTCCACTGCAATCTTGTCTGCCTGCTTCAGCAAAACACTGTAAAGCCTTTTCCCGTTCACCGAGTTCAAGATATTTGAATGCTATTTCAGTCATCGTGCTGATGAAAGGCCTGTAGTCTCTGGTTCTGGCAATCTCCGAGGCCTGAGTCAGAATTTCTGCGGCACTCTCTCTTTCGCCTGCTCTGGCATACTGCCCGGCTATTCCAAGCAAGGCTTCAGCCTTTTGGTCAGGCGATTCAATTTGTGCTGTAGTTTGCAATGCTTCTTCGTATTTTGCTTCTTCGGCCAGCGCGCTCGCAATTCCCGAAAGCGCGCGCCCCCGGTCGTAGTAACGCAAAGTCTTTGCCATAGAGCCTGCCTGGTCAAATCCCATTGTCCTCACGCAAAGTGGAATCAGTTTGCCAATAGATGCTGACCTGGTGTCATCGTCCTCAATCATTTCTGTTGTCTTCCGTGCGCGCTCGCATTGCCCGGCTTCAGCCTGGATTTCTGATGCTCTGGCCAGCATCTGCGACCTGGCTGGATCTGTGTGATTCGGAGCATAAAGTTTGTCTTTTACCTGAGCAGACAGTTCAATGGTCTTTTCCAGGGCTTCAAAGGCTCCTTCCTCATTTCCAGCCTTTAGATGCTGTTGGGCAATATCTGTCAGAATCAAGCCTTTTCTTTCCGGCTCATCTGTTGAATCAATCAGTTTCGCCACCAGGGCAAGGATTCTCTCAGCCTTTTCTCTTTTACCCATCTCAAGGTACTTATCACTCAGTTTCAGTAATCCGAAGTATTGGGTGCTGATGATCTGAACAGCCAGATCATCTTCTCCAATATCAGCGCAGAGGAGAGCAATTCTCTCAAGGTATTCAGTTCTGTCGTAACTATTGGTCAGCTTTTCAGAAAGTTGTTTGTATCTGGAGAAGAGTTCTTCCGCTTTCGCCTGCAATCCGGCTCTTCGACATAACAAGGCAACTACAAAGCATGATTCTGCTTTGTATTCCTGATTACTGATCAGTTGCTTCTGAAGGTGAAAACTCAGCCTGGGTGTCACGACAAACCAGGCGGTCTCTTCGATTGAATCAATAATTTGTGAAGCTCGATCAAAGTTACCTGCTTTAGCATAAGCCACTGCTGATTTCGCCAGGTCTTCACCATTATCGGGTTTCCCGATCCGCTGTGCTGCATATAGCGCACAGGCCAGCGGACTGTTTACAGCCTCAGCCCTGAGTCTCCGCAGTTTCAGGTCAGAAACAACCGCTTTCCCGGCAACCAGCAGCACCAGCAACAAGGCGGCAATCAACCAGCGACTCGTTTTCATCTTTCTGTTTATCCGTAATCAGGCTGAATAATCCAGAGCGGCTGGAGAGTATCATAGCAAACTGAACCTGCTGAAGCTTAATCCAGTCTCCCGCGTTTGACTCAGGAATTGTTGATTGAGCTTTTTCAGGGCGCGGCCTACAATGTCGGCAGCATTCACCCGCTTCCACAACCTGTTCGGTGAGCCTGCCCTGCCTGACATGGCTCACGCTGAGGCCCTGCAACGGGCCGGGAGGATTATGCGATGAACACGTTGCATTCCATCGTTCGCGGACGCGAAACCTGGACGATCAATCCGCAGATGACCGTGCTTGAAGCCGCTGAATTTATGGCCGACAAACGCATCGGTGCAGCGCCGGTCGTCGAGGGTAACCGGCTGATCGGTGTTTTTTCCGAGCGCGACCTGATGACCCGCGTTGTGGTGGCCGGACGCGCTCCGGCTGAAACGCTTATTTCCGAAGTGATGACCAGCGAGGTAGTGACCTGTCATCCGGGCGAGAATCACACCGAAGCCATGCGGCGCATGCAGCATGCGCGCTGCCGTCACCTGCCGGTCGTTGAGGACGGACAGTTGCTCGGCTTTGTTTCACTGCGCGACCTGCTGCAAAACGAGATCGAAGAGAAGAACGAGGAACTCAGGTTTATGAATGAATACCTGCATTCGATGCCTGCGTCTCAGGGTAGCTGATGTTTTATTTGCCCAGCCCGTCAATCAGCAGCAGTGACAGCCGCGACATCAGCAGGTTGCCGGGATTGTCATTCGTGTAATCAATTTCAGGAATGTCTTCGCAGGTGATCGCCATCGCAATGCGGCCACGCGGCGTGTAAATGATGCCGACATCGCTGCGCAGGTGATCGAGCGCGCCGGGTTTGCTGGCAATCTCAACGCCTTTCAGCGTGCGCCCGATGCCGTCGTGGTACTGCTGACGTTTGAGAATGCCGATCATCTCTTTCGACGCCGCAGGCGAAACGATTTCGCCGCGTTCGAGTTTTTCAAGCAGCATCACCATCTCGCGCGGAGTGCTGCGGCCAATGCCGAAACGTTTGTTGTTGTCCTTCTGCCGCTCCTTCGTTTCGCCGCCACCGCCGATTTTATTGAGTGAGCGCGTGAGCTTGAGAAAGCCGAGTGATTCAAGCTTTTCATTCACCACGTCGCCGCCGCCGAGCGCATCGAGCGTCAGGTTGGTCGCCGTGTTGTCGCTCAGCACAATCATCAGCGTGACCGCGTCGCGCAGCGTCAGCCGCAACCCGTCAGAAAGTTCCTGCAACACGCCCGAACCCTGCACCTTCTTTTTATCGGTCAGCGTGAGTTCATCCGTCCATTTCACTTTGCCTTCAGCCGCGAGCGCGAATGCCGCCACCATAATCGGCAGCTTGATCGTGCTGGCCGTGCGCACAGGTTCATCGGCATTGATTTCATAAGTCGCGCCCGTGTCCAGATTTTTCGCAAAGAGCGAAACGCGGCCCTTGAACTTTGCAATTTCAGCGCGCACCTGTTCATCAGTGGCCGCGAGCTTTTCCGGCTTTACCGTTTGCGCCACGCTCGCGCCAGCCAGCAATAGCAGGGCGATGACGACATTGAAGGATCGTTTCAGCATTTTCTTCATCAGGTCAGGCTGATCTCTTTGACGGCCACGCTCATGGCACCGGGCGATGAGGCGCGGAACAGATAAGGTTTGATGCCGCGCCTGCGAGCATAACTTTGCGCGACCTTCTGCGCGGCGGCAAGGCCCGCTTCACCAGCCGCCAGCACAGCCACTGTGCCGCCCGAACCGCCACCAGTGATCTTTGCTCCGAATAATCCACACTGCGGCCCGGCCTGGCGCACGGCTTCAACCAGTTCATCCGTCGCGTCGCTGCCCAGGCCGCAGCGGCTGTAACTTTCGTGCGACTGAAACATCAGTTCACCGAGCAGCCTGAGCCTTTCATCATCAGTTGACGCCGATTCAAGCAGCGAAATGAACAGGCGAATGCGATGCTCCTCCTCAACCGGATGCGCCGCTGCCGCACGCACCGCGTAATCCGTGTTCGCATCAACGCGCGTCACCGCATCAGTGATGCCGCCGTAACGCTCAAGAAACTCAGCGCCGTTCATTCGCTCAGGCAGCCGCCCGGCATAACGCGCCTGAAAAACCGATGGCGGGATATTTGTCAGATAACCGCCGTAAACCGGATCATCAATTCGCACCTGACCATCACTGGCAGCTTCGGCTTTCAGTTTCAGATGATCGGCAATGATGCGCCAGCCCATAAAGGCCGCTGTTCGCACGTCGCCGTAACTTGCTCCGCTGACGGCGTGACGCACACCTGAATCAATGCCGATGAAATGCAGTTGCGACGGAATGCGAATCAGCGCAGGTTCGCTGCGGCCCTGACAGCGAATGCACAGCAGGTGATCTTCACGACCGAGCGCCGAAGTCAGTTGATCCATCAATCCGCACGGCGCACCGGCCACGCGATTCTCAACCATCTGCGCCAGCACTGCGAGATCGTAACCATCAATCTCAAGGCCGACTGCGGCGGTCAGAGCGCGCAGCGTGGCGACTTCAATCGCGGCTGATGAACTGACGCCCTTGCCCAGGGGCACGCTTGAATCAACCAGCAGGTTGGCGCCGCGTGTGAACTTCACACCGGCTTCGCGCGCCAGCACGATCAGCGCGCCGACGATGTAAGCTGCCCAGGCACGCGCCGCTGATTTCGCCAGCCGCGCACTGGCGGTCGCGTAATCCGGCGCTGCGCCACCAGCGAACAGTTCATTCAGGCGCAATGAAATTTCAGGCGTGCTGACAGCAGCGGTGGTGCGCACGCGAATGAGTCCATCGTCGCGCCATTGCAGGGCAACCAGCGCCGCTTCAGCAATCGGCATTTCGCACACCGTCGCGCCGGAGTAATCAGCGATGCCGCCCATGACATCCAGTCTTCCCGGCGCGCGGGCAATAAAAACAGGCTGCGCAGAATCGAAAAAACTTCGCTCATCAGTTCGCAGGCGGGCCACAAGACCGTCATAGCCAGGCAGCGTGTCAGGTGAGATCAGATCAGCAGGCGTCATGGCAGTAATTCGTAACGTTCAAGCAGTCGCAGCAGCACGGGTTCGATTTCATCACGAATGGCCGCGTTGGCATAACCGATCCAGGAAATATCAGCGGTCGTCACCAGCGGCGCATCAAGTGGCTGTCCGCGCCCGTCGGTAACAATGACTCCGGCCTCTTCAGCAATCAGCGCGGTGCAGGCGTCGTATGGATGACACGAATGGCCGACGGGTCGGCCTTCGCGCCGGAACCTGTCGTAAAGCAGCGAGCGCACATCGGCAATCATCCGGTCGTGTCCCATCATCAGTTCGTACAACTGCCCGCCGGTCGAAAGGTACTGATCGTTGAAAAGCGCGGTCTTGAATTCCGCGCCCTGCATCAGTTCAGCGACCAGATTTTCTTCGATTGTCGCCAGCACATCCTTGCCGAGCGGAAAGAAACTCACGAGCATTGCAAACCCGCCGCGCACCGATTTCGCCCGCGATGGCTGCGGCTGAAAGGCTCTGCGCCCGCCACCGGCCAGGCTGACCGTTTCGCCGCTGACGCCCTGGCTGCGCACTGCCCACAGCGTATCGGCCACCGCCGCGCGCGTGGTCGGAATTTCAACCTGCACCGCGAGGTCAATGTCTCTGAGCGTCGTCTGCTCGCCGCGATTGGGCGCGACACCGATCAGCACCCACGCGCTGCGTTTGTTGTACATAATCGGGCGCGTGCCGTCTATCGGATCAATGATGATGCGCGCCGTGCAGTCATCAACCGCAGTTCCGGCGGGAAAGGCCAGCGGCTGTTCGTCATTCACGCCTTCGCAGATCAGCGCGAACGACAGCGCCGGAGCGAGTTCTTCAGCAAGCGCAGGCAGCAGCACGTTCTCAACCGAACGATCAATTTCATAGATCGTGTCAGCCGCGCTTTCAAACGCTACGGCAGACAACGCTTCGGCTGACTGCCGCTGCAATTCACCGAGCACGTGATCGCGCACGCGCTCGCCCACGCGCACCAGCCGCTTTCTGACTTCGTCGTGATCGTAAGTTGTCATCGCTTTATTCAACCGGCCTGTGGGTGTTTTGCAGGTAATGAATGCTGCCTGCGGCCTGCAATTCGGCGGCTTTGGCTTCGGGCGAGGTGTCGCTCAGAAAATTGCCGCCGCCAAGTTCAGGCCCGGCCAGAAACTTCAGCAGTCCGGGCTGTCGCAACGGCGGCTGCAATTCAATGTGCAGGTAAAATTCATCGTGACTGCCGCCATCAGTCGGCGCCTGGTGAATGGCCAGCAGATACGGAAACGGCATTGAAAAAAGATTGTCGTATTTGATCAGCACCGTTTGTAAGACCGCTGCCAGATCGCGCACGTCTTCAGCCGTCAGGTCGGCCAGCGAGCGACGATGCGCTTTGGGCAGCACATAAACTTCGTAAGCATAGCGCGCAAAGAACGGCACGAAGGCGATGGCGCGTTCATTTTCAGCAATGATGCGCCGCCCGTCGCGTTGTTCCGCGGCAATCACGTCGGCAAACAGGTTGCGCCCCGTGCGTTCGCGGTATTCAGTCGCTGCCGCTTCTTCGCGCTCGACCAGCGAGAAAACAAAGTTCGTCGCGTAAATCTGACAATGCGGATGCGGATTGCTGACGCCGACCTCCTTGCCCTTGTTTTCAAAAATCAGGACGTGACTGACCTCAGGCCGCGCGCCCAGGCTGACGTATTCATCGCGCCAGGCTTCAATGAGCGCGGCGACCTGCTCCACCGGCAACAATGCCAGCGGCAGATCGTGACGCGGGCTGTAACACACGACGCGACACAAGCCCCTGGCCGGAGTCACGCGATACAATCCGTCATTGTCATTCGCTTCAGGCGCATCGGGGCCGGTCGGCGGATGATCATTCGTGAAAACAAAAACGCCCTCGTAAGGCGGGTTGAGCGCGCCGCCGCTGCGCGGATTGCCAGGGCATAAATAACAGGTCGGGTCATAAGCGGGTGCGTCGGCTTCGGCAATGTTTTCGGTCTTGCCGCTCCAGGGGCGCGTATTGCGATGCGACGCCACGATCACCCATTCACGCCGCAGCGGATGCCATCTTTGTTCCCAGACGGCGTCGGTGTTATTTGCTGAATCCATCAGTTTCCTTCTGCCTGCGCCGCCAGGCGACGCCCCATTTCCGCGCCCAGCGCCTGCAAGGCATTCGCCGGACGAATCATCACCTCGAAATCAGCAATCCTGCCGTCTTCAGTGAACCGGATAATATCCACGCCCTTGAGCGCCAGTTCGCCCACGCGCGCGCTGAATTCCAGCGTCCACGTCGTGCCGTCAGTCATTTCACGGTGATATTTGAAATCCTCAAAGACCTGCACGACATTGCTCAGAATCATCATCGCCGCGTCTTTGCCCTCTTTCGGCTTCCACAAAAACGGCGAATGAAAGCGCACATCATCAGCCAGAATATCGCGCAGCGTGGTCATGTCCCTGTCAGCCACACACTGATGCCAGCGCGCCAGGGCAGCAGCAATGGCCGGTGAAGCCTGCGTCATGGGTCAACCTGCCTTTCTCAAATCAAAGTAAATCACCGTCACGCCAACCAGAACTCATTCTTCTCATCTCTTCCTCTCTGTGCCTCTGCGCCTCTGCGTGAGATAAAGTTTTACGCCGCAGGCGCAGAGGCACAGAGAGGAAGAGATGAGAAGAATGAGCATCTCAATCCGGTTAACTGCCGGTGAAAACGGGTTTGCGTTTTTCAGCGAAAGCGCGAATCGCTTCAATGTTATCAGCCGTGCCGAAGCCGCGCTGAATCATCGCCAGTTCCAGTTTCAACTGCGTGGTCAGATCAGTCTCAGTCGTCACGGCCAGCAGTCGTTTCGTCAGCGCCAGCGCCAGCGGCGGCCCGGCGGCCAGGTGCGCGGCATAAGCGGCGACCGCTTCGGCAAAGTTGTCAGCCGCAAAGACGCGGCTTGCCAGCCCGATTCTTTCGGCCTCGTCGGCTTTGATGTCGCGGGCCGTCAGAATCAGTTCAGTGGCGCGTGAAACGCCGACCAGACGCGGCAGAAACCACGTCACTCCGGCATCGGGCGACAAACCAATACGGGCATAACCAGCGGTCATCGTCGCGGCTTCGCTGACCAGGCGAATGTCAGCCGCCAGCGTCAGCCCGAAGCCCGCGCCCGCCGCAGGCCCGTTGATCGCTGCAATCACCGGCTTGTCGCACTGCGTCAGCGCGAGCGCCCACCGGCCCACCCACTGCAAATCATCCAGCCGTTCGTGCCGACTGCGGGCCAGCCCTTCCTGAAAGGCTTTTCTCGTTGATGCATCGGTCAGATCAAGCCCGGCGCAAAACCCTTTGCCCGCGCCGGTAATGACGACCACGCGCACTGTGTCATCAGCGGCAGCTTCGTTGACAGCCTGCGGCAGTTCGACGGCGAGTTGCGAATTGACCGCATTGAATTTTTCAGGCCGGTTGAGCGTGACCGTGCGCACGCCTTCGGGGGTCGTATCAATCAGCAGGTGTTCGTAAGTATGGCTCATGACTGATTCCTCTCATTAATTTCCGGCAGAGCGTGCAGAATCGGCGACATTGAAAATATTACTTTTCTGTCTGTCAGGCAGAAACTCCGGCATCAGACTGACGGCATCTTTTTTCCTGAGGTTTTACCACCCGTGAAACACTGCCCCCTGTGCCAGTCAGCCGTCACCAGATCACGCCCGCGCAACTGGCGTGAAAAGCTGATTGTCTGGTTCACTTCGCTTCATCCTTATCGCTGTCAGCAATGTTTCTGGCGCGGAATGATGCACCGGGAACGCAGCGCCAGCACATCTTCATTCCCCTCAAATTCGTCATCAGTGCTGCTGATGCCTGAGCAGACGCGCCGCAAAAAACGCTGGTTCCATTTTTACCACTAAACCGGCCTGAGCCTGTCACGGCGCCAGCTTCACCGGCCCGTCAAGTTGCAGCCGGTAATTTTTGAGGTCTTTGGGATAGGTATAAACGACGCGCAGCACGACCGGCTGTTCGCGGTCGAGCGCGAAGCTGCTGCCTTTTTCTTCAGGCTTGCCGCTCGATGACACAGCGAATGATGGCGCGTTGTCATCGAACAGAATTTTTTTCGCGGCCTGGTCAAAGACTTCAAGGCTGATGCCTGAGCCGTTGCCTTCGACACCGAGCAGGACTTTGACCACGCCCGGCCCGGCACTGAAGGTGTAATACAGATCATTCTCGCTGCCGCGTCCGGTCAGTTCCTTTGTTTTGAGCGGCTGCGGCTGATCGCGGTCGGCAAAGACCGGGGCAAGGGCTTCGGCCACTTTTGCGGCGTCGCCGGATGAATCCTGCGCCACTTCAACCGGGCCTTCAAACCGCAGCCGGTAAGCGCGCAGGTCTTTCGGATAGCTGTTGATAATGCGCATCACGACCGGCTGACGACGATCAAGCACCAGCCTGTTGCTGTCCTGTTCATTGTGCCCGCTCGAACTGACTGAGAAGGTGTTTGAGCTGTCAGCAAATCGCAACCGCTCGGATTCAGCATCAAAAAATTCAATCGAAGTCGCTGAACCACTGGCAATCACGTTGAGCGTCACTTTGATTTCGCCCGGCCCGGCAGTGAACCCGTAATAAACATCCCGCGTGGTGCCCTGCCCGCCAAAAACCGGATTGGCCACCAGCGGTTTCGGCTGATCGCGGTCAGCAAACAACGAAGCCAGCGGCGAGGCCGCATCATTATTGCTTTCTGGCGGCAGCTTCACCGCGCCATCCAGCCGCACGCGGTAGGCGTTGACATCCTTCGGATAGCTGTTGCTGATTTTCATCACCAGCGGCAATTCACGATCAAGCAGCAGCCGCGCCGCCGCCTGTTCGTGATGGCCGCTTGAACCGAGCGTGAAGGCCTGGCCCTGTTCCTCAAAATTCAGTTTGTTGTTTTCACCGTCGAGCATTTCAACTGACAGATTCGAGCCGCTGGCGATCAGGTCAAGTTTCACTTTGATTTCGCCCGGCCCGGCGGTGAGGGTGTAGTAACGATCTTCGGCATTGCCGCGACTCAGAATTTCGCGCGTGTTGAGCGGCACCGGTTTTGATGCTTTTGCGCCTCCGTTCCTCGCCACCTTTCTGCCCCCGGCAGGGCGACGGTTGAACCAGTAAGCCGCAATTGCGCCAAGCAGCACCACCACAACGGCGCTGATCAGCAGCCAGCGAGTTTTTGATTGCTGCGGGTGCAACTGCATGGCCGGAGCAGCCGCAGCGGGCGCACTCGTTCGAGGCTGCGTGATCGTGGCGGGCGGAGTCATCACGGTTTCATAGCCGGGCGGCTGATTCTGCGTATCGGTCTGAGCAGCAACCGGAGCCGGGTCTGAGCGGCCTGCCGCGTGACGCAGCGCCCGGCGAAACACCGCCGCGCTGGCAAAGCGGCGATTGCGATCCTGCGCCAGCGCCTGCTGCAAGGCATTGGCTACCTGCGGCGACACCTGTGGATTGACTTCATTCGCCGGGCGCAGCGGGTCAGGCTGACCGTTGACGAGGGCGGCGGCGCGCGTCACAGCATCGGGCGGCGCAACTCCGGTCAGCAGGTGATAAAGCGTCGCCGCCGCGCTGTATTCATCGCTGCGCGCTTCGGTGCCCTGGCCCTGAATCTGTTCGAGCGGCGCGTAACTCAGCGTATAACCGCGCACGCTCAGGCCCGCGCTCGACACCTGCTGCGACACCGCGCCTTTGGCCAGTCCGAAATCGAGCAGGATCACTTCGCCGCGTTCGTTGAGTTTGAGGTTCTGCGGCTTGATGTCGCGGTGAATGATCGGCGGCTGCTGTGCGTGCAGGTATTCGAGCGCGCCGAGCAACTGATCAGCCCACAGCAGGACATCGTGTTCAGGCATCGGGCGGCCACGCATTTCAAGCAGCCTGGAGAGATCATCGCCGCGAATGTATTCCATCACCAGAAACTGCCCGTCGCCTTCGGTAAAGTGATCGGTCACTTTGGGCAGCGACTGATGCCGCAATGACGCGAGCAGACTGGCTTCACGATGAAAAGCCTGCCGCATGCCTTCATCGCTGAAAAAGGTTTCCTTCAGCGCTACTGTATGGCCGAGCCTCTGGTCACGCGCTTCATAAACCGCGCCCATGCCACCCTGCGCCAGCAGCCGAACGATCTGATAGCGATTTTGCAGCACTGTGTCGGGACTGAGCATGATCTTCACCACTCAAAAGTCAGCCACGAATGAACACGAATGATTTTCTTACTGAGTCACCGCAATTCAATGACAGCGAAATTCAGCAGACACGAAAAAAGCAGTAAAGCTGTGCCTGCCCCGTGCTGCCCCGTGATGCCCCGTGATTTGTTTCGATCCGGCTTCGTGCAACTTCGTGTTCATTCGTGACTGCGCTTTATGACTTTTTGCGAAATGCCTTCACGTTCTCTTTCGTAATCACCACCGTTCCCGTATCAACATTGGTCGGCAGCGGCAGCACGCCCGCGCTGCGCCAGTCTGACACCATCCTTACTTTGTTGTGATGCAGATCATAAAGCATTCCCAGGCCCATGTAAGCCATCGTGTAAGTGCGCTGCGCAATCGAAGCGTCAATGACGCCTTCCTCAATCAGATTCAGCGTTGCTTCGTTGCGATCCATCGCCACGATTTTCACCCTGCCTGTCAGACCTTTTTCCTTGAGCGCAATGGCCGCGCCTTCGCCGCCGCCCGCATCAACACAGCCGAAGGCGGCCAGGTTCGGATTGGCGCTGAGCGCGGCGCGCGCCACTTTCGCGGCTTCTGCCGGATCGGCGCGATCATTGCCGACGTTGATGATTTTGATGCCGGGGTATTTCGTCAGCGCGTCCTGATAGCCTTTGACCCGCGCTTCGAGGTTCGGCTCGCCCGGCACTGACAGCATAAAGACCTCGCCCCTGCCGTTCAGAATTTTGCCAAGCAGTTCGCCGCCCTGTTTGCCCGCGTTGTAATTGTCAGTGCCAACGTAGCTGTAGCGTTTGCTGTCTGCCGCATCGGAATCAATGCAGATGATCGGAATGCCATTATCAATCGCGCGATTGATGATCGGCGTCACGCCCGGCCCCGCCGGAGCAATGATGATGCCTTTCGGCCTGCGCGCCAGCGCGTCTTCAAGCTGCCTGACCTGTTCATTCACGTCAGCGCCCGCCGAACCGCGAAAGTCTGTTTTGACGCCGAGCATCGCCGCGCGATCTTCCAGCCCCTCGCGCGCGTCCACCCAGTAGGGATTGGAAATTGATTTGCCGATGAAAATGTATTCCTCGTTCGCATCAGCCTCTTTCACCGCCTGTGCCGCCGCGCCCGGCGTCTGTGCGCCCCAGCGCGGCAGAAAGACGAGCAGCGCCACAATAATCAGTCCGAGGACAACATTGATCGCACGTTCCATCTTCTTGTTCCTTGTCGTTGTCAGCAGTTTCCAGAAACTTCGCGCCCGTTCGCCGGTCAACTGATCAATCATCACCGCAATAATCAGAATCAGCCCGGTAATGATTCCTTCGGAATAAAACGACACGCGCAGAAAGCCCAGCCCGTTCGCAATCATCCCGGTCAGCAGCAGCCCCAGAAAAGTTCCGAGCACTGTGCCCGTGCCGCCCGACAGGCTGGCGCCGCCAATTACCACCGCCGCAATTACGCGCAGTTCCGCGCCCGTGCCCGCAATCGGTGAAGCTGAACCGGTCTTGGCCGTGTTGATGACACCGGCAAAGGCTGCGAGCATGCCGGTAATCAGGTACATCACCATGCGCACTTCATCAACGCTGATGCCTGACAGCCGCGCCGCTTCCTCGTTGCCGCCGATGTAATAAATCTGCCGCAGATACCGCGCGTGCCGCAGCAGCAGATCGGCAATCACCAGCAACACGATGAAAATAATGATCGGATAAAAAATGCCTGCCATCGTGCCTTCGCCCAGTTGCCTGAACGACGCCGGAAAGCCCGTCACGGTTGCGCCCTGAGTTTCGACCAGCACGATGCCGCGCACAATCGTCATCGTGCCAAGCGTCGTGACCAGCGGGTTAACTTTGATTTTGGTAATGATGAATCCGTTGATCAGTCCGACCAGCGCGCCGCTCAGAATGCCCAGACAGATCGCCGCCGTCGTGCCGTAACCCGCCAGCAGCGCCATGCTCGCTGCATATCCGCCAAGCGCCAGCGATGAGCCGACCGACAGATCGAACCCGCCGGTAATGATGACGAACGTCATGCCAATCGCCATCAGCCCGTCCGTCGCAATGCCTGTCAGAATGGCCCTGAAATTGTCAGCCGTCAGAAAGCGATTGGTGTCGCCCGGCTGCACGGCATAAAAGACCAGCGCCGTAATCAGCACGCAGAGAAAGATAACCAGTTCACGCAGCTTGAGCAGTTGTTTGAGCATGAGTTCAGCGCAATTCAGCAGGAACTACGAAACAAGATTCGCCACCATTGGCGCAAACACAAAAGCAACGCCGACATACTGAATGCCGAGACTGAGCAGATAACTTTTGATGTAACCTGTCGGCAGATTCAGCATCTTCAGTTTGCGATAACTGAAGACGCTGACCGCCAGGATCGCGGTCAGAAACGAAGCCAGAAACAACAGATCCCAGGTCAGACGCCACTCCGGCAGATACCGCATTCCGGCAAAGTAAAGCGCCGCGAGCAACAGCACCGCCGCCAGATTCCACGTTCTGTAACCGGAGAATGAATCAAGCAGTCTGGCCTTCTCATCAACACTGAGCTGCCGCAACGCTCTTTCCATAATGATGCGGCTGATGACGATGGCCACAATCAGAAAGATAAAATTGAACAACGGATCGCGTCCCGCCATGCTTGATCTTCTCCTGAGGCATCAGGTCAGAGTTGCAGGGAGAATGACCCATGAAAATCGGCTGGTCAAATATTGCCGCTGTCATCCGCGCTTTTTTTGCGCTCTCATTTTTGCTGGCGCGGATTCAGCCCTGAAGTTCGACAAGCGGCCAGCTTGTCGAACTTCAGGGCTGAATCACCCTCGAATAACTTTTGTGTTCTTTGTCTCTTTGCGGCGAGAAAATTTTCAACGGTAAATTCGCTTCAGCTCATGCTGAGTACGTCGTGACGGGTGATGATGCCGATGATGCGCCCGTACTCCTCGACCAGAATGGCAGGTGAACTTTTCAGGTACTGTCTGGCGCGTTCAATCTCGACGTTGTCATTAACGACCGGGAAGGGTTTGTCCATCACTTCCCTGACCGGAGCCTGCAACAGTTCGCGGTTTTCGAGCAGGCGGCCCATCAGATGACTTTCTCGCACGCTGCCAACGGCTTTGCCATCTTCGAGCACAGGCAGTTGCGACAGGCCGTGCGTATCCATCAGGCCCAGGGCTTCAGAAACCAGTTGATCAGGCCCGACCGAGACGAGGCGCGGCACTTCGCTGTCCTCTTTGGTCTGAATCATCAGCCCCAGCGTCATCTTTTCAGAACCGAGCAGCCGTTTCTCCTTCATCCATTCGTCCGACAGAAACTTCGACAGGTAACGTTCGCCGGTGTCGCAGACGATGAAAACGATGACATCATTTTCACTGGCGTTTTCAGCCACCTTCAGCGCAGCGCAGGCAATCGTGCCGGTGCTGCCGCCGCAGAAGATGCCTTCCTCGCGCGCCAGGCGGCGGGCCATATTGAAAGCGTCGCGGTCGGTGACGTTGATGATCTCGTCAATGTATTTCATATGCACGTTTTCAGGAATATGATCCTGACCGATGCCTTCGACGAGATAAGGCGTCCCGGCCATCATCGCGCCGGTCTCCTTGAAGGTTTTGAAGATCGAACCATACGGGTCAGCGCCGATGATCTTCACCTGCGGATTTTTCTCCTTCAGATAACGCCCGGTTCCGCTGATCGTGCCGCCCGTGCCGACGCCCGCCACAAAATGCGTGATCTTTCCCTCGGTCGCTTCCCAAATTTCAGGGCCGGTCGTGCGGTAATGAATTTCGGGATTCGCGGGATTGTCGTACTGACTGGTCAGAATCGCGTTCGGCGTTTCTTCGGCAATGCGCTTCGCCAGGTTGACGTAATGATCGGGCGAATCGCGCCGCGCCGCCGCAGGCACCACGACCACATCAGCGCCAAGCGATTTCAGATAGCGCACCTTCTCCTGACTGCATTTGTCAGTCATCACAAAGACGCAGCGATAACCCCGGATGGCGCAGGTCAGCGCCAGGCCGATGCCCGTGTTGCCGCTCGTCGCTTCAACGACCGTGCCGCCGGGTTTGAGCGCGCCGCTGCGTTCAGCGCGTTCGATCATGGCCTGGCCGATGCGATCCTTGACGCTGCCGCCCGGATTGAGCGATTCAATCTTGGCCAGCACCAGCGGCTTCATTCCTCTGGTCAGCTTGTTCAGTTTGACCAGCGGCGTGTGGCCGATCAGTTCGAGAATGTTGTTTTTGTAGTTCATAAAAACTCGTGGTTTCTGAAGGGGCAGGTTTTACCGGCAATTCACTCAATCATCCCTGGTGAAAGTCAGATGCTCTTTCTGGCCCGCCTGCAACGCGTCTGATTCTACCGTCTCGCTTCCGGCTTTGACCAGCACCAGATGCCTGCGCCTGCGCCAGACCTGCCATCCGCCGGGCAGTTCAACGTAACTTCCGCCTTCGCCCTGCGTGACGAGTTTATCAAGCGAAAGCAGGTGCGCCGCATCAATCCGCCGCAGATCGCCGCGCCCGCGCCTGAGCCACAATCGCAGCACGCGCCGCCTGATCGCCGGATGCTCATCGCGCAAACATTTCACTTCCAGCGAATCGTCTCTAATCTGCTCTGCCTCGCTCTCTTCCTCTCCGCGCTCTCTGCGCCTCTGCGTGAACCTTTTTTTCTGTAGTGATTCAGCCGCAATTCCGTTCAGGTAATCATCATCTTCGGTCATCTGCCGCGACAGGCGCAGCAGGGCCTCGTCAATGCGCGGGTTATATGTTTTCAGTTGCGGCAGCAGTTCGTGGCGTACGCGGTTGCGCGTGAAATCAGTTATGAGATTGGAACTGTCAGTGCGAAAGCTGAGTTTGTAACGCTCGCAGTGCGCGATGACTTCGGCGCGCGTGACTTCAAGCAGCGGGCGAATCAGCACGGCTTCTGAATCCAGCGCGAATGATTCGTGAATGCCGCGCCAGCCCTCAGCGCCGCTGCCGCGCAGCAGTCGCATCAGCAGCGTTTCAACCTGATCATCGCGCGTGTGCGCCGTGGCAATGACGTTTGCGCCAAACTGCGTCGCCGCCGCCTGAAACTCGCTGTAGCGCAGGTCGCGCGCAGTGGCTTCAAGGTTGCGCGACATTTCTTCAGCAAGCAGCGCCGCATTGAAGCTGCCGACAAAGAGCGGCACCTGAAGCTGCATTGCCAGCTCACGCACGAACATTTCATCAGCGTCAGACTCATCGCCGCGCAGCAGATGATTGCAGTGAACTGCAAAAATTGTTTTCGGCATCTGCGCCGCCCGCCGCAATCGCACAAAGGCATCAAGCAGCGCCACCGAATCAGCGCCGCCTGACACGGCGACCAGCACTTTCGCCTCTTTACCGACGCTGAGTCGGCGCAACGTGGCGCGCAGCTTTTTTTCCAGTCTGGTCATGTCAGTTACAATGCAGCTATGTGGCGATTTTTACTGGCGCTGTGCCTGACGACTTCGGCAGCGGCGCAGCAGGTGAGAACAACAACTCAGCACACGTCTCAGCACACTGCGTCATCACCGCGCTGGCTGACGGCGATCAGTTCACGCGCCGATTACGATCAGCTTGCGCGCACTTATTATCAGGGACGGTTTTATGCGCTGCCTCATCTGATGTTCGTCATTGACCGCGCCGCTTCAAATTCAAAAAATCAGCCGACAGTCTGGTTCGTCAATTCAAAACGCTACAGCTTTCACGCGGAGTTCGTTCACGCAAATTATCTCACGCTCGAACGCGGGCGGGAATTTTTCCGTCACAACTACGTTGAAGCAAATCGCCGTTTTCTGATGGGTACGATTGCTTATCAGAAGTCCGGCAAATTCACTTTTGAATTTCAGGAAGTTGATCAGGTCACGCCGGAACTCGTGCGCGAGGCTTACACGAAGCTGAGCCGAAACTTTTTTGCGCCGCTTTATTTCAAGCCCAATTCAGCAAAGCAGGAACAGCTTGCCGCGCAGCTTCAGGATGTGCCGCAACTGCGCGCTGATGAACTCAGTCAGCCGGGCAATTATGTGCCGCTCAATCAGGCCAGGAACCTGGGCGTGCTGCGCATTCTTGATCGCGTGACCGATGACACAATCATTGATCGCAACGAGATCATCATCTTCCGCGAAGCTCCGCTGATGCTGACGCCGCTTTCGGGAATTATCACAACCAGACTTTCGACGCCGCTCGCGCACGTCAACCTGCTCGCCAAAGGCTGGGGCATCCCGAATGCTTACATCAAAGACGCTGACGAAACATTCAAACAGCTCGCAGGAAAGTTCGTTTACTTTGAAACGCGCGAGGACGGTTTCACGCTGCGGCAGGCAGAAACACGCGAAACGGCGGAGTATGGCCGCCGGATGGCTGAACGCTCAGACCTGATTACGCCGAACGCTGATCTGGAATATAAAAAACTGACTGACCTGAAGGATCAGCGCCGCACTGACGCGGTTCGATTCGGCGCGAAGGCCGCCAACCTGGGCGAAGTGATGCACGCCATGCGCGCCGGAATGGTCACGGGTGTGACGGTGCCGCCCGGCTTCAGCATTCCGTTTTACTACTACGATCAGTTCATCAGCGAGAACAAACTTGATGATGAGATCACCGAAATGCTCGGCAATGATCGTTTCAATCACGATCCGGCGTATCGCAAAAAACGGCTGGCCGAACTGCGCGACAAAATTCAGCGGGGCCGCGTCAATGCTGAATTCGAACGCACTGTGACGGCCAAGACTCGCGCGATGTTCGGTGCGAAAGGCGTCTTTGCCCGCAGTTCGACCAATGCCGAAGATCTGCCTGATTTCAGCGGCGCGGGTTTGTATACGAGCGTGCCGAATGTGCGACCTGACGGGCAGAGTTATGCGCCGCTGCTTGAAGCGATCAAAACCGTCTGGGCTTCGCTGTGGAATTATGAAGCTTACGAAGCCCGCGAAAGCGCCGGACTCAATCACGCCGCAGTCTACGCTTCAGTGCTGATCCAGGAAGGCATGAACGCTGATTCGGCGGGCGTGCTGATGACGACCAATATTTTTGACCGTGAAGATCGTCAGGCGGTTTACATCAACGCCAAACGCGGCCTGGGCATTCGCGTTGTCGAAGGCCGCCGCGTGCCGGAGCAGGTGATTTACCATCCGCGTTCCGGCGCAATTCGCGTGCTGACCCGTTCAGGCGATGACACGATGCTGACGTTCGATGAACGCGGCGGCGTGCGCGAAGTAAAAATTGAAACCGCCCGCGCCGTGCTGACCGATGCGATGGTGCGGCGACTCGGACGCGCAGCCATGCAAATCAAACGTGCCTTTCGCGGTCGTGATCAGGACATCGAATGGCTGACCGTCGGCAATGAACTTTTCATCGTGCAATCACGACCTTATGTCAAAGGACAATGAGATGATGGCTGTCGGAAGTCAGAAGCCGGAAGTCAGAAGTCGGAAGTCGGAAGAAAACAGAAGTTTATTTTTCCGAGTGCTGACTGCCATCTGCTTTCTGCTGATCTTCTCGTCCGGTTGCTCAAAGCGTGATCCTGAAGCGGCTTCGCGGGAGGCGTTAAGTGCGTTGCAGGCAAAGTTGCTGAATTGTGTGCGCGCATCGCAGCCGGTGGCCGGGGTCAGGCTGGCAGTGGTCTCTTTTTCGCGTGAAAAGGAAGAAGCGCGGCTGCGGCTGGTGGCGTACAACCCGGCAGCCGCAGCCGGTCAGCCTGACAAGTCAGAGGGCGCGGTTGAATTTGATGCGCCGAGCTATCTGATGAGTCGCGGGCGGTGGCTGATCAATGACAGTGGTCGCGTCTATCTGATTGATGAACGCTGCCGCGAATACAAGCTGAAAAACCGTCAGCTCACGCTGCGTCAGAGTGAAGCAAAAAATGGCCGCATCCGGCTGGAACCGGGTGCGGCCTGCGAAATGATTCTTAGTTTCGCGCGTCTGCCTGACGATGTTCAGGATGTGCTGCTGGTCTATGGCACTCAGGTTTTGAACGTCCCGCCGCCACAGTCGCAACCCTGAACAGGCGGCCCCGTCAGGCCGTCGCCTCACGTCCGGGTTTGCGGGCATAAAAATGCCTGCCGCAACCTTCACAGGTAAACGCCCGATTTTCGCTGAACATCAGCAGCAGCCGTTCCAGCATATTGCGGTGGCGGCGGCGCGTGTGCAGCGAATGACAACGCGGACAGCGCGGGCGGTTGCTTTGTTTGAGCGGAACCTGTGTTTCGCCCGTTTCGCCGCCCTCGACGCTGCTGTAAATTTCGTGATCTCTGACCGGAACGACCGGCTGCGAACTGATTGCGGTCTGGGCCGGACGATCCATCACCGCCGCCAGGCCGGAACTGGTAATCCGGCCTTCTCCGACCGAAACGACCATTTCAGGAGTCACCTGATTCAGGCGGTTCAGATCAACTGAGGAGGACACCGGAGAAAAGGATTCCGGTTTCTGACGTGACTGGCGTTTCTTTTTGCTTCGGCTGTTTGAAGGCGGACGCAAGCAGAAAGCCTGAAATTGCAGGTTGCAACTGTCGCACAACAGAGTGCGGATGAAAAAGAGGCGCAAAAGCAGCGGTGGCGGCTGATAGCCATTGCGTATTCTTGAACTTCCACAGGAACGGCACACTAACATTCTCGAAACCTGTCGTCTTTGAGGGCACGTTGTTTGTTATTTGACTGGGGGTAAGCAGAAAACCTGATCAATGCTTTTTCGGGGGTCGCAACAGAATTACTGAGGGGCAGTTCGCTTTTCAAACATTCGGCTGAACGAACGCCACTTTAGCATTTTCCTGGCGGGAGCGAAACAAAGAGATGAAAAAAGTGAGAGGTATCCTGCCTGACGCGAGGTATTGTTCCGGTCTGGCTGCCTGATTCAATTCCGGCGTTGTGAGAAAAGGTAGCTGGCCGCCAGTGTCGTCAGCCAGACAATCCCGGCAGTCGCGCTGATTTCACGGCTGAGCGTCTGGAGCGCATCTACGCGGTAAAAAGTCAGATGGCAGAACCACGCAATGAGAAAGGCGAACATTGCGCCGCGCCGTGCCCATTTCAGGTGATCGAGCAGATTCAGGCGCGACATTTCGGCATTCAGAAAGCCGTCGTCGTGTTGCAGTCGTTCGTAATAACCGGCCCGGCGTTCGGCCAGCCCGGCCAGGCTCAGATCAGTCTCTTTTTCCACCATCCGCGCCGCTGACCGGTAAAAGTGGATGACATTGGCCAGCCTGCCGCTGCGAAAGGCGACTTCGGCCCGTCCGATGCTGGCGCGCAGGCGGCCTGCCTCCAGTCGCAGCGCACGCGTGAAATAACGCTCGGCCAGGCTGTCCTGGTGAACTTCAAAATACGATTCGCCAATGCGTTCAAGCAGCGCGGCATCGTTGCGGGCCAGGCGCCCGGCCAGCCGCAGACACGCATCGGCGCGGCGCACACACGATTCCTGCAACGACAAACCACGCGGCGTGCGCTTTCTGATTTCAGGCGGCGCGCTTTCAAGCATCGCCCGCAGTTGCAGAAACCGGCCCATTTCATAAAGCAGCGCGGCATTGCGCGGTTCACGCCGCTGCGCCAGACGAAAATATCGGGCCGCCAGATCGAACTGACCGTCCAGCGCCAGTTGACTGGCCAGGCTGTGCCACAGCGCGGGCGGAACGGTCTTTGACGAATCCCACCGACCGCTTCGCATCAGTTGCGGCAGATCGCTTTCCTGCCAGTAAGTCAGCAGATGGCACGAACGCGGATCAAGTTTGTTCGGACTCGCCGCGCGAAAGATTCTTTTGATGAAATCGTGGTAGCCCGCCTGATCTGATCTGATTTCCCACCGCACACCGCCCCCGCTGATGATGGTGCGATAAATCAGCGCGCCCCGGCGGCCCCGGCTTTCGACATAACTGGAAATCGTTTCGAGTTCATCAACGGTCATTGCCTGCTGCTGCCCTGACAGCACGGCGTAAAGCCACGCGCCGGGGCCGCGACGCCTGAGTTTCTCACCATCAAAGACGACGGCATCGCAGATAAATGCGATCAGGCTCGCCACAAAGACAGCAGCAAACAGCCACACGCCGCGCTGATAAAGATTCCCGGCAGCCACGAGGCCGACCAGCAGCAGCGCGGCGCTGATCAGCCAGAACCAGGACTGGCGCGGACGAATGGAGACCTGGGCGGGGTTGCGTTTCATCAGGGATGCTTTTCCGGCTCGTGGCGTGATGATGGACACGCTTCATTAACTGGCGCTGCCGTGCGCGAAAAAAGAAAGCCCAGTCTGAACCCTCAGGATTCAGCCGGACATCTGGGCAGCACGATTGTTTGTCAGGTGTCAGCGACCCGTCACTGACACCTGATTGATATGTTCAATGAGACCGGCGCTCCATTAACGGGCTGAGGTTTTTATCGAGCCGGATGAGTGTGCGGAAGGTGTTGCTGACGCCCTGATGCTGAAACCTGACATCGCGGATTTCAACCTCTGCCGAACTGCTTCCCTGATCAGTCAGGACTTCACTGACCGGAAAGCGCGCAAAATGCAGAAAGGTCTGCGCCTGAGCCGTGCGGCGCGCCGCTGCAATCACTGACGAATCGCCACTTTCTCGCGCATAACGCGCCAGACTGTCAAAACCCGGTGTCGGACTCGTCAGGCTCAGGTCAGTCAGGTAATAAGCCTGTTCAGTCGCAATCACTGCCTGCCAGCGCAACGGATTGGCCGGTGTCGGCAGGGCGCTGGTCTGCACCTGCGCGCCACTATCACGCGCCTGCGCCGCGACAGCCAGTTCTCCGGTTCGATGCAGCGCCACCTGATGCAGCCAGGCCAGCATTCCCAGATAAAGGCACATCGCCGCCAGCACGCTGATGCTGATTGCGCGCGCCGTGCGCTCCTGCGCGCTGAAAGCAAACCGCAGCCAGACCGCACAGCCAGCCAGCGCGAGCCACATCAGCCTGATGACCAGACTCGTCTGGTGTGATGAACCGATCACGGCCACCATCAGCAGCAGCACCGCTGACTGAAGCATCAACTGCGGCTTTGTTCTGGCCGTAATAAAAAACATCGCGCCGCCCAGCAGCACCCACAGCCAGGGATCAATCACAAAGGCAATGTCGCCGTAAAACCAGCGTTCGTTCCAGGGCAGAAACGGACGCCACCCATAGGAATTAAGAAAATCAAGCAGCGGATGCGTGGCCATTCCAAGCAGGCTCAGCCCGCACAGCGGCCCGAAGCGCGCGCCGCCCCGCTGCCAGCGCGACCAGCCGTAAATCAGCGCCGCCAGCACGAGCGACAGCAATGGAACAACCGCGACCGCGTGCGTGATGCCGCGATGGTGTTCGAGGTAATAAAGATTGCCAAACAGCCCCGTCACAATATCAATGTCAGGAAAGTTGGCCGCCAGCACCAGCGTCGCCGTGCCGAGCGGCGTGGCGCGTTTGAGTCCCGTTTCAGCCAGGGTCAGCCCGACCAGTGAGTGTGTGATGTTGTCCATAAATTCATCGTAACACAGCGCGCCTCAGCCATTGCCGCGCCGGATGTGATGGTTTGCTGACACCCACAGAACACAAGGAACGCAGATAACAAGGAACGCAGGCGTCCCGCCTGCCTGTCTTCCGCAAAAGGTGTGTTGATCGAAACCGGGCAGACGGGACGCCTGCGTTCCTTGTTATCTGCGTTCCTTGTGCTTCCTGTGGCCCCGCTCCCTGTGCGGGTCGGGCATGCTATAATCCGGCGTCTGCGGTTATGTTCAGAAGAGCCTTCAGGAATCTGCTGAATCTGAATGATCCTCCCGAACGCACGGCGCTGGCCTTTTCGATTGGAGCGTTCATCGGATTCTCTCCGCTGCTCGGATTGCACACGATTCTGGCAGCGGTCATTTCGGTCGTCTGGCGCCTGAACAAGCCGGCGATCTTTACCGGAATTTACATCAACAATCCGTGGACGATGACTCCGATCATTGCGACTTCGTGGGCGGTGGGCCGTCTGTTTGTCAGCGCGCCTGAAATTGAGCTGCCCGCGTTCAGTTTCAGCGCCCTGCTGACGGCTGATTTCTGGCAGGCCATGGCCGCGCAGTGGCCGCAACTGCTGCCGTTCGCCATCGGCGCCACGATTCTTTCGATCATCAGCGGCATCATCTCTTATCCGCTGATGCTTTACATTCTGCGCGCTTACCGGCGCAAATATGGCCGCCCGTCTGACGATGCCGCGCGCGCCTGATTTTTCTTCATTCAACGGAATCGAACTTATGAATTATCTTCGCCAGTTCCTGTCTGCCCCGCGTCTGTGTGGCGCAATTCTTGTCATCGCTCTTGCGCTCGTCCCCGGCTTTGCTCAGCAGACTCCGCCAAAGGACAAACAGAAACCCGAAACGCCAGCCACGCCGGATAAAAAAGTGCCGCTGTTTGCCCGCTCGCGCATCACGCTCGGTGATCTGAACACCAGCGTCGTCACTGACAAGCGCGTTATTATCATGATGGCTGCGCTGAATGTGGCCGGGTACGATTACGAACCCGGCAACCGGCAGTTGTCGGCGCTGCGCCAGCAGTTGCGCGAGGATCTGAAAAATACCAGTCCCGAACTCGTCCGCAAGCTGCGCGATTATTTTCTGAAGCACAGGAAGGGTCAGACCGATGCGGCGAGCGTTGCGCCGTACCTGAGCCTGGCGCTTTCGCTCAATGAGCCTCCGGCATTTTCGCTGGAAACACAGCCTGACCGGCTGCCTGATGATGTGCGCGAGATTACCGATTTTGCGCTGCTGCTCGAAGAGTTTTACACCGCTACCGGATTTTCCAGGCTGCTGCCGAAATATGTCGCGGCTCATCAGAACGCCATGAATCAGTACGGTGAGGTGACGGCCAAAGTCGCAGGCATGGTGCTCGCCTACCTGCGCACTGAACCGATTCTTGAACTGCCGCCGCTTTACGTGCCCAGAGCCGAAACGCCGAAGGAAGCGAAAAACCGCCAGAGCAAAGACAAGGCCGTGCAGGCCGCTGTTCAGGAATCGTTCAAAGCGCCCGTGCGCGAGCGGCATTTTGTGGTCATCCCTGATCTGCTCAATTCGACGGGCGCAGCCAACCTGCGCGTCATCCGCGACACTTATTACCTGCTCGTCGGCCCGACTTCAGCGCCCAACGAAGATGCCGTGCGACTCGGCTTTCTGAAATTTGTCATTGATCCGCTGACCGAACGCCAGGTCAAAGAAGTCAGAGCCATTGCCGATGACCTGAAAAAGCTGCGCGACACACGCGGCGAAAATGTGGACGAGGAGTTCAGGGGTAAGGAAAGCAGCGCCTATTATCTGATTACCGATTCGCTGGTGCGCGCCACGAATGAACGCATCGCGCTGCTTGAGAAGATTTACAGCGGTCAGTATGCCGACGAAAAGGCGCTGCGGCAGGCGCTCGCTTCAGCCGAGGAAGAAGCGATGTACCGCCTGAGCCTGCCTTACGAGCGCGGTTCAGTGCTGGTCTACCATTTTTACGATCTGATGAAGGCTTACGAGGATGTCGGCATCAACCTGCGCGAATATTTCGCCAGCCTGCTCGACCCCGTGCGCATCAGCTTCGAGCGCGAAGCGAAGCGGCTGGAAGAAAACAAAACCAAAATCGAGAACTTCAAAAAATATCAGGCTGAACTCGCCTCGCAGCCGCGCCTGCCCGCGACCATTTCCAACGCCGACCCGCAGATTGCCGCGCGCCTCAACGAAGCCGACGAAATGACCCGCGCCCGCAAATACGACGACGCCCGCGCCATCCTCGAAGCCGTGCGCCGCGAACGCCCGAACAACGCCCGCGCCCTGTTCGGCCTGGCCGAAGTGACCAGCAAAAAAGCGCAGGAAATCACCGACAAAGACCGCCTCGGCGAAGAACTTTACGCCGCCGTCGAACTTTATAAACAGGCCTCGCAGAACGCCTCACCCGAATCCGAAAAATGGCTCGCTCAGCGCAGCTACGTCGCCGCAGGAAAGATTCTCGAATTTCTCAACGACCTGTCAGATGCCGCCGCCGCTTACGACCTGGCCATCAGACTTGGCGAAGTCCCCAACGGAGCCTACAAGGATGCGCTGCAAGGAAGGCAGCGCGTGGGGCAGAAGATCAAATAATCGGTTCAGCGTGTGGAGTGCGGCGAGTTCTCGCCGCTTTGCCTTCGGGCATCGAATCTTCATCAGAGACGCGACCTCTGAAAACAAAAGCGGTGACAAGTCACCGCACTCCACACGCTGCTTCTTAAATAAAGAGGCGGCGGAAAAGATGTGATGATCTTTTCCGCCGCCTCTTTATTTCTGATGCGACTGTTTCAGCACTTCACTACCTGATCGTCGAGCGTACAGGTGCGCGGCGCTTTCACCGTGACTTTACGGATGTGTCTGGACGGCAGGCATTCGAGCGTGAGTTGCAGGCTGACGGCTTTTTGCAGCACTGCCGTCTGCGCCCTCAGGTCGGCAGGCGACACAAGGCTGACTGAAGTTTCAGACTTTGCCCGTTCGAGAGCCGCGCGGACTCTGGTAATTTCAGGCAGCACGGGATCGCAGTAATTACGCCGCGCCCTGGTGTATGTCTGCACTGCCGCCTGCACGGCTGACAGGTCGTTCTGCATCGCCAGGTGAACATCCGTGTGCTGCACCTGCGGCAATGCGACAGCGACCATCTGCGCCGGGCGCGGAAGTTCAGGCGCAGCAATGCGGCTGACCGGCTTCGGCAGTGCGAGCACTTCCGGTGTCAGATTAACAGCCACCGCATCTCCGGCCAGGCGAGCATTCGGCCTGGGTTTTGCGGCGGCGCTGCCTGCGCGCATCCGGGCTTCGCGTTTCGCGGCCAGCGGACAGGTCACGGCCTTTCCCTGACCGTCACTGATGGCTGCCGGAACTGAATCGTGTTCAGGATTAAAATCCGGCTGTGAACCGGCCAGCGCCAGGTCAGTATCCTTCACGCTCCATTGCGGAGTTGCCGTCATCCCGAACTGCACGTTGCTGTCCCGAATGCTGCCGTCAAAGACCGAAGCCAGGTAATCGGCCCTTTCCATCGTACACACAGCCGCGCCCGGCAGCACGAATGAAAGTGATTGCGTCGCGCGGAACAGATGTCGCGTCGTGTCTCTGACCGTAAACGGCCTGATCGAATGGGCCACCACCATCAGAACCATGACGAAAAGCACACGCTGAATGATTTTTGCCGTAATGATCCGGTTCATGGGGAACTCCTTACTGCTTCCTTCAGGGCATCATTTGTCCTGCGAGTGTGCGACAGCGAGGGAGCGCGTCTGCCAGCCTGCAATTGAAAGTTAATCCGAAACGGGATCAGTCGTCTGTAAGAACCTTAACGGTTGCGGCCTGAAAAAGTTCTGCCTTTCCCGTTTGCCTGTGTCAGTGACAGCTCGCCTGAAAAGGTTTCAGCCGACAATCATTATTTATCCGCCGGGGCGTTTTGGTTCCACTGTCTGTAAATACCGGCCACCGGGAAATTGCGTCTAAACCGGAAAGTATTTTTCTGACTCGTTCTGCCGTTCGATTCTGAGTCTGCCGTCCGCCACAGCCAGATCCAGATTGGCGACGGCTTCGCTCACGGCCAGAAAGCGGCTGATCTCTTTGACGGCGGGAAACATCAGTTGCGACATCTGCCAGGCATTGAGGCCGTCTTTCGGCACCAGATTAATGACCTTCGCCTGCCGTTCGTGAATGTGGCGCACCAGCCGGTGAAAATGCTCCTCGTAATCGGTCACATCATCGCCGTGCGAAGTGCGCAGCAGCGTCGGCGCAATCGCGCGAATGCGCGCGAGCGAGACCAGATATTCACCGAGCGACGGAAAGCGCCGCTCAGGATTGATCGGATCAGCGTTGAGAATCGGGTTGGGCGTAATGTTTTTCAGAATCGTGTCGCCGGTCAGCATCAGGCGATTGCTTTCGCGCAGCAGACAGCAGCTTCCCGGCGTATGCCCTGGCGTATGAACGACGCGCAGCGCGCCCGTTGCAAAAATAAATTCCTGTTCGTCCCGATATGCCTCAACGTCATCAACCGGGTCAGCGTAGGTTTTAATCCTGTCGTAAAACCCGGCCATCTTTTCCAGCAGTTCCGGCGGCACTCCGGCGCGTTCGAGCAGCCAGCGGTTCACGCGCCCGTGACGATTCGGCCCGATCTCTTCAAGCTCCCATTCGTGAACATAAACCTTCGCCCCTGAAGCCTGCTGCAAAGTCCCGGCCAGTCCGCAATGATCCTCGTGCGTGTGCGTCAGGATGATGCGCCTGATCTGATCGAACCTGAACCCCAGCTTCGAGAGTTGTTCGCGCAGAGCAGCTACAGCTTCGTCAGTCTTCGGCCCTGTATCAATCAGGGTCAGTGGATCGTCCACAATCAGATAAATATTGATCGGGCCGACCGGAAACGGGGTGGGTATCACGAGCCGTTCAATTTTCATAGCGAGGCATTATCCGTGTAAACGAAAAAATGGCAAAAGCCGGAAGCGAATCTGCTTCACTTCCGGCTTTTGCCTGCTGGTTTCAATGATCGAAGCCGCGTCTTCCAGTTTATTGGAAGAGATAACCACCGGCCTCGACCACTTTGTCCGCGAGCCGTTCACGAATCACGACGGTATTGATCGGATCGTGTTTCGTGAAGCGTTTGAGCGCGGCCATCATCACGCGCAGTTCGTCGCCTTCGCCAATCGCTGAAACGGCATTGCGCGCGGCAATCTCGATGCGGCTGACTGCCTCGTGAACGTACAGCTTCGTCGCGTCAATCGCGGCCTGATGTTTCTCTGCGCCGTCGCGCGCGACGAGTTTCGCCGTGCGACCGATGGCGCTGTCCATCAGGAAGGTTTCGATGATGATGTCTGCCGCCCAGCACAGAATCATCTGCTGTTCCTGAAGCGCAGCCATATATTTCTGCGCCGCCGAACCAAGCACCATCAGCGCGACTTTCTTTGCGCCCGCTGCCAGCTTGCGTTCGACCGCGAGCGGCGAATCGTCCTCATCGCTCTCAAACGAAGGCCCGGCGAGAATTTCATCCTGCAACTGCTTTGCGGCGGCGAGCAGCGGCAGATGGCCTTTCATTGCGCGCTTGAGCAACTGCCCCGGAATCAGCAGCCGGTTGATTTCATTCGTGCCTTCGTAGATGCGATTGACGCGGCAGTCACGATAGACGCCTTCAGCCGGATAATCTTCGGTAAAGCCGTTGCCGCCGTGAATCTGCACGTTTTCATCGGCGCAGTAAAAGAGGATTTCAGTTCCCGCGACCTTGATGATGGCGCATTCAATCGCGTATTCCTCAATCGCCTTCATCAGTTCCGCCGGATTCTTCTTGTCAACCGTCGCTTCCTTGTCTTCGATCATTCCGGCAGTGCGATAGACGGCTGATTCACCGGCGTAAATCTTCGACAGCATCTCGGCGAGTTTGTATTTGATCGCGCCAAAGCCGGCGATGGGACGACCGAACTGATGACGTTCGGCGGCATATTTCGCGGCCTGCGCCAGCACGCGCTTCGCCCCGCCGATTGAACCCGCGCCCATCTTGATGCGACCGAAGTTGAGCACGTTGAAAGCGATCAGATGCCCCTTGCCGATTTCACCGAGCAGCCGGTCTTTCGGAACTTTCGCGTCCTGCATCAGAATCGGCGTCGTTGATGAACCGCGCTGACCAAGCTTGTGTTCCTCGTTGCCGTGCGCGACACCGGGATCGTTCTTTTCGAGAATGAAGCCGGTGAACTTGTCGCCATCAACTTTCGCAAACACGGTCAGCACGTCGGCAAAGCCGCCGTTGGTGATCCACATCTTTTCGCCGTTGAGAATCCAGTGATTGCCGTCCTCGCTGAGCCGCGCCGTTGACCGCGCGCCAAGCGCATCAGAACCTGAACCGGATTCGCTCAGACAGTAAGCGCCGATCCATTCGCCTGACCCGATTTTCGGCAGGTACTTTTCCTTCTGTTCGTGCGTCCCGAACAGCACAATCGGCAGCAGGCCGATGCTGCTCGTTGCGCCAAAGCCGGTCGAGAACGAAGCCTGACCCGAAATGCCTTCGGCAATCAGCATATTCGAGATGTGATCGAGTTCCAGCCCGCCGTACTCTTCGGGAATGCTGGCATTGATCAGACCGAGATCAGCAGCCTGTTTGATCAACTGGCGCTGAACTTCGTAATCCTTGCTTTCAATCGCCTCGTGCTGCGGCACGACTTCCTTGTCCATGAATTCCTGCGTCGTCTGCCCGATCAGTTTCTGCTCGTCGGTAAAATCTTCAGGGGAGTAGACCTGCACGGGCAGAGTCTCCTGAATCAGAAAGCTGCCGCCTTTGACCACTTCTTTTTCAAGTGCTGCTGACATAATGTTATTTCCCTTTCTTCCTTCATCCACGAATTCACACGAAGCATCTCTGATCAGAGCGGGAAACATTCGTGATAATTCGTGTGCATTCGTGGATGAATTGTTTTGTTGACTAAACCATCAGATTTTCAAAAATGCCCGCTGCGCCCATGCCACCGCCAACGCACATCGTCACCATGCCGTATCTCACACCCCGCCGCTTCATTTCATAAAGCAGCGTCGCGGTCAGCTTCGCGCCCGTGCAACCGAGCGGATGACCGAGCGCAATCGCGCCGCCGTTGACGTTGATGCGATCAAGGTCGAGGCCCAGCTCTTTGATCACTGCGAGCGACTGCACGGCGAACGCTTCGTTGAGTTCGATCAGGCCGATGTCATCGGCTTTGAGTCCGGCAATCCTGAGAGCCTTCGGAATCGCCACGACCGGGCCGATGCCCATCTCTTCAGGCGCAACGCCGCCCGTCGCGTAGCAGACAAACCGCGCCATCGGCTTCAGGCCGAGCGCATCGGCGCGTTCGCGCGACATCACCAGCGCCGCCGCCGCGCCGTCAGACATCTGCGACGCGGTGCCTGCGGTCACGGTTCCTTTGACGTGAAAGACCGGTTTGAGTTTCGCCAGCCCTTCCATCGAAGTGTCGCGCCGCACGCCTTCGTCAGTGTCGAAGACTGTTTCAGTGACCTTGTATCTGTCCTTCGGCGCTTTGCCGCCCATCACGGCCGCCGCCGAAACTTCGCGGTTCGTGATCTTCAGCGGCACAATTTCATCCCTGAATCTGCCGCCATCAATCGCTGCCGCCGCGTTGCGGTGCGAGCGCACGGCGAACTCTTCCTGCTGCTCGCGCGGAATTTCGTACTTGCGCGCCAGGTTCTCAGCCGTCAGCCCCATATTCAGATAAGTGTCAGGATAGCTTTCGACCAGCGACGGATTCGGCGAAAGGTTGTAACCGCCCATCGGCAGCATAGACATTGATTCAGCGCCGCCGCCAATGGCGACTTCAGCCGAACCGCAGATGATGTGTTCCGCCGCAATCGCAATCGCCTGCAGGCCCGATGAACAGAAGCGATTGATCGTCATGGCCGAAGTCGTAATCGGCAATCCGGCCAGCAGACCGATCTGACGGGCCATATTCATGCCCTGCTGCGCTTCAGGGGTCGCGCAGCCGATGACGATGTCTTCAACCTCTTCCGGCTTCATTTCCGGCGCGCGCGCCAGCAATTCTTTGACGACTGCCGCCGCCATATCATCAGGCCGCGTGCCTCTGAGCGTGCCCTTCGGCGCTTTGCCCACAGCGGTGCGGAGCGCATTAACTATGACTGCTTCACGCATAAAATCATCTCCTCTTGATGTACCGTAACCTGTCAGGTTGCGGTGGTCTCCCCTTATATGTCCCGATTTCTCTCCACTGATATTCGACAGCCGGAACTCAGTTCCGCAGCGGCTTGCCGGTCTTGAGCATGTGTGCGAGGCGCTCCTGCGTGGGCTTTGTCGCCAGCAGGCTGATGAAGGCTTCGCGCTCAAGATCGAGCAGGTACTGTTCAGAAACGCGCGTCGGATGAGTGACCAGGCCGCCGCTGATGACTTCGGCAATCTTTGTTCCGATCAGCGCGTCGTGATCTGAAATGTAACCGCCGCGTTTCATCATATGAATGCCGAGCTTGAATTTCGTCAGCGCGGCTTCGCCGAGTACCAGCACGTCCGTCTTCGGCTGCGGCTGAATGTAACCGGCCTTCGCCATCGCCAGCACGGTCTGTTTCGCTTCGGCAATCTGACGATCCTTGTTCATCACGATGCGGTCTGAATGGCGAACCAGGCCGAGGTGCTGCGCTTCAACAGCGCTGGTGGCGACTTTGGCCATGGCGATGTTCTCGAACCATTTTTGCAGGAAGCTGAAATGATCGGCCTGCGGATTGTCAGCTACGGCGTCTGACGCGCGCACGGCGGCCTCTTTTGTTCCGCCGCCGCCGGGAATCAGACCGACGCCGACTTCGACCAGGCCGATGTAGGTTTCAGCCGCTGCGACGGCGCGATCAGCGTGCAGCGTCATTTCGCAGCCGCCGCCGAGCGTCAGGCCGAACGGCGCAACGACGACGGGCTTTGCCGAATAACGCAGGCTCATCGTCATATTCTGGAACTGCCGCACGGCCAGGCCGATTTCGTCCCAGTCGCCTTCCTGTGCGCCCATCAGCATCAGCATGATGTTTGCGCCCGCCGAAAAGTTATCGCCCTGATTGCCGACGACCAGACCTTCAAAATTCTTCTCGACCTCTTTGATCGCAAACCCGACCATTGAAATCTGATCGCCGCCGAGCGCATTCATTTTGGAATGAAACTCAACACACGCGACGCCATCGCCGAGATCAATCAGGCTCGCGCCGGCATTCTTTTTGATGACCTGACTGCGGTCTTTGAGTGACTTCAGAATAATGACGCCTGCGGGAATGTGTTCGGGTTTGTATTCGCCTGAAGCGAAATCAAAGTAATGCCGCACGCCGTTTTCAGTCCTGTAAAAACTCTTCGCTCCGGCGGCGAGCATCTTTTCGACACTGGCCGGAACCTGGCGGCCTTCTTCGCGCATTCTGGCGACTGATTTCTCAACGCCGATGGCGTCCCATTTTTCAAAGACGCCGAGTTCGTGCGCGAAGCCCCATTTCATCGCGTTGTCAATTTCGACGATGTTATCGGCAATTTCAGGAATGCGATTGGCCGCATAGATGAAGGTCTCGCTCATCGTCTTCCACAAAAACTCTCCGGCCTTGTCCTTTGCATAAACGAGCGCGGGCAGGCGGTCGGTGAGTTTTTCAAGCTGCTTTGCGGCGTCGAGCGAAGCGAACTTTGCTTTCTGCTGCGGGCGATACTCAAAGGTCGCGGTGTCGAGCGTCAGAATGTCCTTGCCGACTTTTTTGTAAAAGCCGCCTTTGGTTTTGTCGCCGAGCATTTTGCGCTCGACCATCTGCTCCATAAAGGCTGGCACTCTGAACGTCTCGCGCATTTCATCATCGGGCAGGCTGTTGTAGAGATTGCGCGCCACGTTGTAAGCCGTGTCGAGTCCGACGACATCGAGCGTGCGAAAACTCGCGCTCTTGGCGTGACCGATGGTTGTTCCGGTCAGGGCGTCAACTTCCTCAAACGTCAGACCGAGATCGGCCATCACTTTGAAGGCATTGAGCATTGAAAAATTGCCGATCCGATTGGCGACGAAGCCCGGACGATCCTTGGCATAAACGACTCCTTTGCCCAGCACGCGATCAGTGAAATCGGCCATGAACTTTGTGACTTCAGGATCGGTGTCAGGCTGCGTGATGATTTCCATCAGGTGCAGGTAACGCGGCGGATTGAAAAAGTGCGTGCCGAGAAAGCGCCGCCTGAAATTGTCTGAACGGCCTTCGGCGAGCGATGCGAGCGGAATGCCTGAGGTGTTTGAAGTGATGATCGCTTCGGGTTTCAGATGCTGTTCGACGCGGGCGTACAGCGAACGTTTGATGTCGAGGTTTTCGACAATCGCTTCGATGATCCAGTCACAGTCTTTGATCTTTGCGAGGTCATCATCGAAGTTGCCGAGCGTGACCAGATTTGCCACTTCAGGCGAAAAGAGCGCGGCGGGTTTGTTCTTCCCTGCAAATTCCCAGCCTGCACTGACGATGCGATTGCGCACCTGCGGCGCGCCGGGCGTCAGCCCTTTGGCCTGTTCTTCAGGCGTCAGTTCCTGCGGCGCAATATCGAGCAGTAAACAGGGAATTCCGGCATTGGCAATGTGCGCCGCAATCTGAGAACCCATCACGCCCGAACCCAGCACGGCAGCTTTTTTGATCTGCATAACATTCTCCGGTTGTGGGGCCATGAAATCACGCCAGTCTCTTTCTGCGACTTTTCCGGCGATGCTTCGTGGCTCTCTGACATAAATTTTTATAACAACGCCCAGGGCAGCACGTAACAGGCCCCGGTCAGCGCAAACAATAAACAGAAGACATTCGAGGCCAGTGAAAATCTGAAAAACAGCGGCTGTTCAGCCAGTCGCATGACCCAGAAGATCGCCATTCCGGCCAGCACTGTATGGCCCAGATCGGGATAAGGCCGCAGCAGCGCTTCAGGGTGTCTGAGCGAAACGGCGGCAAAGAACAAAAAGCAAAAGCTCAGACAGAGATTGAGAATCTGCACAACATTGCGATTGACAAAGCTGATGCGGCGCAATTCGCTGCGCCATTCAAACAGCCGCCAGAAAAACAGATGAAAGATCAGCCAGCCAAGATTGGCAATTCCGCCGATCCTGATCAGCATCATCGCGGTTTCACGACTCATAACCGGGGCACGCGTGCAAAAGCGCCGGATCAACAGTCAGTGGGGGTCTGGTCAGCACTTTTACTGAATGGTTTGTTGTTTTCCGGCGTATCGCTCTTCCTGCTCGGCATACAACCGGTCAATCTGCGGCTTGTATTTCTCAGCGACCACGCGCCGCCTGACTTTCAGCGTCGGCGTCAGTTCGCCATTTTCAATCGTCAGTTCCTGGCCGAGCAGCGCGACCGCCTTCACTTTTTCGTAGTGTGCCAGTTCGGGCGTAAACTTGTCCACCTGGCGTTTCATCAGGTCAATCACCTGGGGATGCCTGAGCAGTTCGCTGGCATCAGCGTAAGCAATGCCCTTGAGTTCAGCATAACTTTTCAGCGCGTCTATCTGCGGCACGATCAGCGCGACCGGGAATTTGCGCCCGTCACCGATGACCACCACCTGATTGACGAAACGGCTGCGCTTGATTTCATTTTCAATCGGCTGCGGCGCAATGTACTTTCCGCCGCTCGTTTTGATCAGGTCTTTCTTGCGGTCGGTGATGTAGAGATAACCGTCCTCGTCCTGATACCCAATGTCGCCCGTGTGCAGCCAGATGCGCCCCTGCGCGTCCATTTCAAGCGCCTCGGCGGTGGCTTCGGGCTTGTGGTAATAACCTGTCATCACGTTCGGGCCGTGACACAGAATTTCGCCATCATCGGCAATTTTCACCGTGATGCCGGGCAGCGGTTTGCCGACCGAACCAAGCCGGTTGCTGTCGGGCATGTTGGCCGTGATGGCCGGTGAACTTTCGGTCAGCCCGTAACCCTGCAAAATCGGCAGACCCGCGCCATAAAAGATTCGCGCCAGTTCAACCGAAAGCGGCGCGCCGCCTGAAATCAAATACCTGATGCGCCCGCCCATCGCAGCCCGCCATCTGGCAAAGACCAGTTTATCGGCTGTCGCGTGTTTGAGACTGAGCATCAGGCTGACGGGCCGGTTGCTGGTTTTGAGTTCGGCCCATTCAGCCGCGATTCGCATCGCCCAGTGTGCGATGGCTGACTTTTGTTTGCCGCCAGCTTCGGCCTGTTCCATCGTCCTGGCATAAATCTTCTCGAACAGGCGCGGCACGCTGGTCATAAAATGCGGGCGCACTTCTCTGAGGTTCTGCGCGACCTGCTCCACGCTTTCGGCGTAATGAATCGCCACGCGGCAGGACAGATAAAGATAGAGTCCCGTTCGCTCGAAAATGTGCGAGAGCGGCAGGAAGCTCAGAATCACATCACCTTCCCGCATCGGCAGGTTGGCCGCATTCGCCATCACATTCGACACCAGATTGCGATGCGTCAGCATCACGCCTTTCGGTTCGCCCGTTGTGCCCGAAGTGTAAATCAGCGTCGCCAGGTGGCCTGGCTCAACGCTGCGCCGCAGGCTGTCGTAAACGCCGGGTTCGCTGCTGTCGGCGGCGCGCCCGCGTTTTTGCAGTTCGGCAAGACTGATCAGGCGTTCATCGTTTGCCCTGATCTGATCAAAGGCCACGATGACGCGCAGTTTCGGCACTTCTCTGAGCGCCGACTGCGCGCGGTCGTATTGCGCCTGGTTTGAAATGAACAGCACTTCAACTTCGGCATCGTTGAGAATGTAGCTGATCTGAGCCGGAGCCTGCGTCGTGTGAATCGGCACATCAGCCGCCGCGCAGTTGAGCACAGCCAGGTCAGCCATTGTCCATTCAGGCCGGTTCTCTGACAGCAGGCCAACGTGATCGCCCGGCTTCACGCCAATGGCGTGCAGGCCCATCGCGGTTGCCCGCACCTGCGCTGACAGTTCGCTCGCCGCAATCGCCTGCCAGACGCCGTCACGCCTGACATTAAGCAGGTTGCGCTTGTCCTGCGCGGTCGCGGCATCGAACAGATCAATCAGCGTTTTGATTTCCGCAGTCGAAGGCATGTCCTGAATTACTCTGCTGCCCGCTCGCTGACCCCGTTGAAGAAAATATCCATGACCGGTTCGACCATCGTGGACAACTGATAACTGTTGTGACTCAGCACCCAGTTGGTCGCCATTTCATCGAGCGCGCCAAACAGCACCTTGGCCGTCAGCTTGGCATTGAACTGTGAACGAAACAGGCCGCGCCGCTGACCGTCTTCCAGAATCTCGCGGATGATTTGCAGGTATTCGGCCAGTTTCGTGGTCGAGAACAACTCCATGAATTTCGTCGTGTGGCGCAGTTCAATCTGAAAGACGATGGCTCCGTCGCGGTCGCGTTCGAGCGCCTCGAAATGCAGTTGCGCAAAGCGGCGCAGCCTTTCGCGCGGGCTGTCGAGTCCGGCCAGTTCAGAGCGGGCGCGGCTGATGAATTCATCCATCGCCACATTGAAAATTGAACTGAGCAGATCGTCCTTGTTCTTGAAATACAGGTAAACCGTCCCGTCCGCCACACCGGCAGCGCGGGCCACATCAGCCACCTTTGAATTGAAGAAGCCCGAACGCGCAAAGACCTGCGTGGCCGCCCGCAGAATGGCGACAAACTTTTCCGGGCGTGCTGTCCGGGTCTGTTCCGGCGGTGTGCTTTCGCCTGTCGGAACCTCGATTTCAGAGCCGCTTTCCATCTTTGGTGGAACTCTTCAGAATTACGTGGTCAGGACTGAATGAACGCTCATTCAGTGACAGCGTTTTACTACAAAGCCACTGCGCCGGGCAAGCTGGAACTGCGTTCTGACCGCCGGACTGAGGTGCTTTTTCGTGTGCTGCCTGGTTTACTTGTCTCTCATCTTCGCTTGTGCCACATTTGCGCCGATGAACAGCCGACCCGAAATTCGCACAGCCAACACCCGCCCCCGCCGCATTGGCGTGGTCACGGGCGGCGGCGATTGTCCAGGTCTGAATGCCGTGATTCGCGCCGTCGTCAAGGGAGCGATCAGTCGCGGCTGGGAAGTTTACGGCATCGAACGCGGCTTTGAAGGGCTGCTGCACAAGAGCCGCGTGCAGCGTCTTGACGCGCTCGACGTGCGCGGCATTGCCCATGTGGGCGGCACGATTCTGGGCACGACCAATCGCGGCAATCCGTTTCAGTTTCCGGTTGAAAAGCGCGGACAGACCACGCTCGTTGATCTGTCAGATAAAGTCGTCGCGCATTTTCACCGGCTCAAACTTGAATCGCTTGTCTGCATCGGCGGCGATGGGACGCTGCGGATTGCGAGCGGGCTGGCGAAAAAGGGGCTGCCGGTCATCGGTGTGCCGAAAACGATTGATAACGATCTGGCCGCGACGGAGCTGACCTTCGGGTTCAATACTGCCGTGACGACTGCGACCGAAGCGATTGACAAGCTGCACGCGACTGCCGAATCGCACGAGCGCGTGCTGGTCGTTGAAGTGATGGGTCGTTATGCCGGATGGATTGCGCTTTATTCAGGCGTGGCGGGTGGCGCGGATGTCATTCTGATGCCTGAAATCCCCTTCACCCTCGAAGCCGTCGCGCACAAGATTCACGAACGCTGGCGCATTCATCGCAACTTTGCCATCGTCGTTGTCGCTGAAGGCGCAAAGCTCAGGGGCGGGCAGATGTTTCTTGAAAAGCAGGAGCCGGGCCGCGAACCGAAACTGTGCGGCATCGCAGAGTATCTGTCCGATGAAATCCAGCGCCTGACCGGCCACGAAACGCGCTGGCTGGTGCTTGGCCATTTGCAGCGCGGCGGTCAGCCGACGACTTCAGACCGGCTGCTGGCGACACGCTTCGGCGCAGCCGCCGTGCGCGCCATCGAACGCGGCGAGAAAAATGTGATGGTCGCGTTGCAGTCCGCAAAGATCGTTACTGTGCCGCTTGAAAAAGCCGTCAGTAAAATGAAGTCAGTCCCGCTCGATTCCGACATCATCACTTCGGCTCGTGAACTGGGAATTTCATTTGGCGATGAATGAAGAAGCAAATGTCACTGTGTTGTATCGCCCGGTCGGGCCAGCCGAACTTGACTTGATTGCCGCCAGCAACTGGACGATGTTTCCGCCACGATTACCTGAGCAGCCGATTTTTTATCCTGTCCTGAACAAAGATTATGCTGTGCAGATCGCACGCGACTGGAACACGAAGTATGGTTCACGTTCAGGTTATGTGACACGCTTTTACGTCAGAACAGACTATCTTCAGCGATACACAGTGCAGACTGTGGGTGGAGAAATTCATGCAGAGTACTGGATTCCGGCTGAAGATTTACCGGAATTCAATCGCAACATTGTGGGAAAGATTGAAATCATCGCTGAATTCCACGCCAGCCACTCAGACCAATGAACAGAATCGTTGAGTGTGTTCCCAACTTCAGCGAAGGGCGTGATCCGGCCAAAGTCAGGCAACTCGTTGCCGTGATTCGCGCGGTGCCGGGCGTTGCCGTGCTTGATTACACGATGGACGCCGACCATCACCGTTCGGTCATCACCTTCGCGGGCGAACCTGAAGCGGTGCTGGAAGCCGCCGTGCGCGCCGCCCGTCGCGCCGTGGCGCTGATTGATCTCAATCAGCACACGGGCGAGCATCCGCGCATGGGCGCAATTGACGTGCTGCCATTTGTGCCGATCAGGGGCATCACGATGGATGACTGCATTGCGCTGGCGCGGCGGGCCGGTGAACGCCTGGCGCGTGAGCTTCAGCTTCCGGTCTATTTGTATGAACAGGCCGCGACGCGACCTGACCGCATTGATCTGGCCGATGTGCGGCGCGGCGAATTTGAAAGCCTGCGCGAGGAAATCGCCACGCGCCCGGAGCGGCGTCCCGATTTTGGCGAAGCCCGCATTCATCCGACCGCTGGCGCCGTCGCAGTCGGAGCGCGACAGCCACTGATCGCTTACAACATCAACCTGGCAACCGATGATCTGAGCATCGCCCGCCGGATTGCCGCCGCAGTACGCGGGCGCGACGGCGGGTTGCGATATGTCAAGGCGCTCGGCTTCGATCTCAGGGAGCGCGGTCTGGTTCAGGTTTCGATGAACCTTGTGAATTACGAAGCGACGCCAGTCTTTCGCGCCTTTGAACTGGTCAGGCGCGAGGCCGAGCGTTACGGCGTCGCCATCGCAGGCAGCGAAATTATCGGGCTGGTGCCGCAGGCTGCGCTCAATGCCTGCGCCGATTTTTATCTGCGGATTGAAAACTTCAGCGAAGACCTGGTGCTTGAAAACAGGCTGCGCGCCGCTTTCGATCAGGAACCGGAAAGCGAAAAACCCGCAGCCGGGCGCACGGCTTCGCTCGCAAATTTTATTGATGAAGTTGCCGCTGCGACTCCGACACCGGGCGGCGGCAGTGTCGCGGCTTATGCCGGGGCGCTGGGCGCGGCGCTCGGCGCAATGGCCTGCAACCTGACGCTTGGCCGGAAGAAATTCGAGGCAGTTGAAATTGAAGTGCGCGACATTCTGACGCAGCTTGATCAGCTTGGCGAGGATTTGCGTCTGGCTGTGCGCGAGGATGCCGAAAGCTTTGACCGGGTGCTGGCCGCGATGCGCCTGCCGCGCGGCAGCGAAGCGAGCGAACTGGCCCGCGCCAGCGCCATCGAGGAGGCGACGAAAGGGGCCATCGCCGTTCCGCTGCGTGTGGCCGAAAGCGCGATGCAGGTACTCGAACTGCTCGATGAACTGTCAGAAATCTGCAATCCGAATGTCTTCGCTGATCTGACCGTTGGCGCGCAGATGGCATTGACCGCCATTCGCGGAGCGTCATACAACGTGCTGGCCAATCTGACTGCACTCAGCGATTCAGAATTTTCAAGGCAGCGACGCGCCGAAGTCGAAGAACTGATTTCACACGGCCAGGAAATCGCTGATGAAATCGAAGAGAGCTTTTTGAATCGTCACGGTTCAGGGCTGTAACGGATAATCACTTTTCGATGACTGACGAACAACGACGCAGCCACGCCCTGTCACAGTTGCGCGCGGCGCGGGAACTTTACAGCGAATCAGGCAATCCCGCTTACCTGGCGGTGATTGACGCGCACCTGCGGACGATTGCTGAAGTTGACGAACGCCGCCGCCTGGCTGAAGCGCGCCGCGCTGCGCTGCTTGAATTGCGGCAGAAGGAAGCCGAACTTGAAAGAAACGAAATCATGTCGGAAATGCTCGACGAAGTGACGCACCTGCTTGATCAGCTTAAAGGCTGAGGCGGTGTCTGGCGCTGCAAACAGCAATGGCGCAGGAAAAATCTCTTTCCCTGCGCCATTGTTTTTACGTCCGGGCTGCACCGGCCTTTCAGGCTTCAGTGGCCTTGAAGCTCAGTTTGAGATTCGACTTCCAGAACTTGTCCCACTCAATCACTTCTTTGCGGTAAGCGGCTTCGCGGCCCATGATCGCGGTCAGTGTGCTTTCCATGCCGTATTTTGTATCGTCACGGTGTTCGCCTGAACCAAGCACGCTGTCAGCAAAGGCTTCGGCTTCCTGATCGTAATGCAGATCGTCCCTGCCTTCGTAATGATAGATCAGCGGGTTTTCGGTATCCCGCCGTCCTCTGACGCCTTCGATGCGCGCGCCGCCAGTGCCGCCCTTGCCGGCAGTGGTGGTAAAGACGCCTTTCGTTCCCTTGATGGTTTCAGAAACATCACCGGGGAAACCATCAATCTGAGCGCAGGTGTCGTTTGAGGTCACGCCGTTTGCATATTCGTAAACGATATTGAAGTTGTCGTAAATCTCACCGATCTCCTTGCGCACCATCCGGCTGCCGGAACCATAAGCCCTGACCGGATGCTGACCGAGCATCCAGTTGATGACATCAATATTGTGAATGTTCTGTTCGACGATGTGATCGCCACACAGCCATTTGAAGTAATACCAGTGTTCGACCTCGTAATCGCGCTGCGACTCGCCCTTGTTGCGCGGGCGGCGACGATCCTTCCACAGATCGCCCTGATCCCAGGCTGACCGGGCCATCACAATCTGACCGAGCGCGCCCTGGTCAATCAGTTCCTTGCAGCGACGATAAGCCTTGCTGTAATGCCGCTGCAAACCGACCACAACGGTCAGCTTGTCGGCGGCGGCTTTCTTTCCGGCATCGTCAACGATGTGACAGCCGACCACATCAACGGCGATGGGCTTTTCCATAAAGACGTGCTTTTTCGCGGCGACGGCGGCCCTGAAATGTTCGGGTCTGAAACCGGGCGGCGTGGTCAGCAGCACGGCATCAACCTTTGAACTCATAATCGCCTTGTAAGCGTCAATGCCGAGATGCACCTGACTTTTATCAAGCCCGCCGAGATCAGGCCGCTGCTGACCGGACTGCAACGGTTTGAGCGCCTGGTCGAGCCGGTACTGAAAATAATCGGCGATGGCGACAATTTTGGCCTTGCCGGATTTTTCGAGCAGGTAAGCATCGCGCGTTCCCTGGCCGCCGCAGCCAACCCAGCCGATTTCAACTTTTGAATTGGCGGCTGTACCACGCACGGACGCGGCTTTGACAATCGTAAATGTCGAGGCTGCTGCCAGAGCAGCCCCGCCCTGCACGAACTTTCTGCGAGTGATCAGGTCTGACTTCTTCATAAATTCAAGTCCCCTTTCTTTGCCTGACAGCAGGAGTGAACCTCTGTTCGCCTGCGAGATGCCTGATGATTTGCTGGTCTGTACCGATGTGTGCGGAAGTAATGTCCTGCCTGAAACAGGCGCATTGTATGTAATCAGGCCCGGAGTAGTAAAGCTGATCTGGTCAGACCGATTTGGATTCTTTGCAGCAAATCGCGGCTCTGACTGGCTGTTGCCTGAGGCTTTGAGTCCGGCTCTGACCTCGCATAAATTTTCCACAGGCAGAACTGCGGACAGATCAACAGGATCCTTTTTTTCCACAGTTTCTGCTCCGGTGAGTTCCTTGCAATCAAATATTCCTTGTGCTAGCCTTCGGATCATTCAATGGTAGTTGTCTTTTTACCCTAAACCACTGAATATAAAGATTTTCTACTTATATCGTATTAACCTCCAGCAACCCCCTGCTCTGTGGAAATACTGTGTAAAATCTCTGCCCAAAGGGAGATGTCCTGATGTAAACGGGTGCTGTTCAGGTGCGCCACTGACTCATCTGATAACGTCATGGTGTGGAAAAGTAAGAAGGTTATTTGCAATTAAAGCCCCGACGTTGAAGAGCTGATGATTGAGACTACAGGAGAAGCACTATGAACACAGCCAATGTTTGGGAGTCTGTTCTCTCGGCAGTGGAAAAGAGAGTCAATCACGAAAGTTTTACGACCTGGTTCAAGCCCATTACCTTTCTCGGCAGTGACACCACAGCCATCCGCCTGAGAGTTCCTGATCGGGTCTTTGAAGACTGGATTCTGAACAATTACCGCGAAATTCTGGAAGAATCACTCAATGAGGCTGAAATCGGCGGGCGTGAAATCAGTTTTGAAGTTGCCACTCAAAAGCCACGAACTGAAGAACCTGAAACTGCCAGTCTGACGACAGTCAACGGGCACCAGAATAACAATGCAGTTGCTGAGAATGGCGCCCAGTCAGCCCTGCGGGTTCCCGCTGCGCCTGAACCGGGTCTGACCAGAACGACCTTCGTTGATATTGAACCCCTCGATCTGCCGCTCAACCCCAAATATATCTTTGATACATTTGTGGTTGGCTCCTGCAATCAGTTTGCCCATGCGGCTGCCCTGGCGGTCGCTGATTCACCATCGCGCACTTACAATCCGCTCTACATTTACGGCGGGGTGGGACTGGGAAAAACCCATCTGATGTGCGCCATCGGACAGCGCATCAAGGAAACTCACCGGCATTTGCGACTCTGCTACATCTCAGCCGAAAAGTTCATGAATGAGCTGATCAACGCGATCAGGTATGACCGAACCATGACCTTCCGCGAAAAGTACCGGTCAATTGATATGCTGCTGATTGACGACATTCAGTTTATGGCCGGAAAGGAGCGGACGCAGGAAGAGTTCTTCCATACTTTCAATGCGCTCTACGACACGCAGAAGCAGATCATTATTTCATCCGATTGCCCGCCCCGCGAGATTCCGACGCTCGAAGAGCGGCTGCACTCCAGATTTGAGTGGGGGCTGATTGCTGACATTCAGCCGCCCGATCTGGAAACCAAAGTCGCCATCCTGCGCAAAAAGGCAGAAATGGAGAAGATTAATCTGCCTGACAATGTGGCCCTGTTCATCGCCAGCAAGATCAAATCAAATATCAGGGAACTGGAAGGCTCGCTCGTCAGGCTGACGGCACTTTCCTCGCTGCGCGGCGAACCGATCAGCCTGGGTCTGGCTCAGGAGGCGATCAAAAATATTATTGATGAAGAAGACCGGGCCGTGACAATTGAAACGATCCAGAAAATAGTGGCTGATTATTACAACCTGCGGGTGGCCGACCTCAAGGCTAAATCCAACAGCCGGAACATTGCGGTTCCCCGCCAGGTGGCGATGTACCTGTGCAAAATGCTGACGAAGGCCAGTCTGCCGGAAATCGGACGCGAGTTCGGCGGCAAACACCACACAACGGTTTTACACAGCATCAACAAGATTAATGAACTATATGAGCAAAAGGGAAATTTCCACAGGCTTATTAACAGCCTTATTGCAACATGCAAATAGACTTGGAGCAATAATCCACACAGATCCACAGCCGGGGCTGTGGATCTGTGTGGATCTGTGTGGATCCCTTTTGATACCCGCTCAGGGATCCACTTGGATCCACATACACAACAGGATATTCACAGGTTTTTCCACAGGCGATTATCAGTACTGAACCTTTTATTCTCAGTCATTTACGAATAGTTTTCCACATTTACACAGGCCCTATTACTACTACTTGATTAATAGATCTGATTAAGTTTCAGGGTTAAGAGTAAAAAGCGGAAAATCAAGAGAAGCTGATGGAGGTGAAAAAATGCAGGTAACTGTCAGCAGACAGGCTTTACTCAAAGAACTGAATTTCATTCAGGGAGTAGTTGAACGGAAGAACACAATTCCCATTCTTTCCAATCTGTTGCTTGAAACTGAAGACGGCGCTCTCAGTATCAAGGGAACTGATCTTGACGTTTCAATTACCACAGTTTGCGACGCTGAGGTCAGAGGCAAAGGAGCAACCTGTGTCCAGGCCAGGAAGCTTTTTGATATTGTCCGCGCTCTGCCGGACGCGGAGATTGAGATCAGAACCGGCGATCAGGATCAGGTCAGCATCGTTTGCGAGCGTTCAAGGTTCAGGATGCCCGGCCTGGCGCGGGATAACTTTCCTGAGATTCCTCAGTTCAAGGGAGACTTTGTCATCCTTCCAGCCGATCTGTTGCGGAGCTTTATTTCACGGACGATTTTCGCCATCACTAATGAAGAGTCGAGATACGCCCTCAATGGCGCAAAATTTGAAATGGCAGGCGGTGGTCTGAGGATGGTTGCCACCGACGGGCACCGACTTTCATTCGTTGAAAAAAAGGCAGCTCTGATCAACGGTCATGGCGAACTGAAGGTGGATGTGATCATTCCCCGAAAAACCCTGTCGGAACTTGCCAAACTTTGCGCTGAAACTGAAGAGTCAGTGGAATTTGGCCGGGATGAAAATCACCTGTTTTTCAAAGTCGGCAGACGGTTGCTGGTTTCACGACTGCTCAGCGGGCAGTTTCCGAATTATGAAATGGTGCTGCCGAAAGATAACCGGAATCAGGTTCCGGTTGAGTGCGGGCGGGTTTCGAGCGCCATCAAACGCGTTGCTCTGATGGCCGATGAACGCTCCCACGCCATCAGATTCGAGATCAGCGGCGGTCAGATCAATATTACCTCTCAGGCTGCCGATGTTGGGGAAGCCGGAGAAACGCTTTCGGTTGATTATGCCGGAGACACGATTCTGGCCGGATTCAATGCTCAGTACCTGAATGATTTTTTCAGTGTGGTGCAGGACGGGCAGGTTCTCTTTGAATTCAAGGACGGCAACTCTCAGGCGCAGCTCAGACCGCAGGGCGAGACGGACTATGATTTTCGTTATGTAATTATGCCCATGCGCCTGTGATCAGGATGCAGGGCAATTGCGTACTTAGCCCTAATTAATCAGGTTTTGGCGGAACATCGTGGAACCTTTCCCAGGGTGGTCGCGTTATAACAGGCACGGGTGAACCTCCTGATAAAATGGCGGCCATAGAGAGTCTGGGGTGGGTTCTCAAAATGGCCGCCAGTTTTTTTTGTCTTCAGGTTGTCTCAGCAAACAGACCGCACCGTTACTGCCTTTCCTTCATCAGTCTCCTTTTTCAAGCATCTTGACACCGGCTTTGTCAGCCGCTGGCAGCAGAAAATCATCCAGATTGAGTCTGATGGTTCCACCGGCATCACTGAACGCATCCTCAAATCCAAGCCTGCGTCGCTGGTAACGCCGCCAGAAAAAGAACGACCCGCCCGCGATGATGCCAAGCAGAACAGAACCCAGAATCATGAGGCTGATCATATAAAAAGTAGTGATCAGAAAAGTGCCTGTGCGGCGCGCTTCCTCAAGCGCCAGCGGGTCAGGCGGGCGATATTCATAGGGAATTGAATTGAACCGGTCACCTTCCCAGTAAACACGCGGCGCATATTTGATCTCTTTCAGCACCGCTTCAGCCGCGCCGGAATCCCTGACCCCGACTGCCGTGACCACGTAATTACCGATGCGTTTGCTCAGTCGGCTGGCTTTTTCATTCGGGCTGAGTGATTCAAGATGATTTTTGAGCCGGTTGTAATTGTCTGCCGCCAGTTGTGGCGTGTAACAGTCAACAATCAGCAGGCTCATCTGCCCGCCTCCGTTTTCGTACTGAGCTGCGACCGCCTCGGCTCCCCCGGTAAAACTGATCACATCCTTCAAATCAGCGAACTGTTTCAGATCAGTCAGCGCAACAGGGCCGACGATGTACTGTTCGCTTTCGGCCACCCTGTTCTTTTCAGGCAGGTGGCTCGGCAGCGGAGACAGGTCAGCCGGTGCTTCAGCCAGCGACTGCTCAAGCGCACTGACCAGCGCCGGATCGGGGGCGGATTCATCAGATGAGCCAGCCACTCTGACGACATAATGGCCGGTATAAAACTCAGTTCGCCCCGGCGGCAGGGTGCCGCGATTGAAAGTAAACAGACCGTATGCGCCGGTCGGATAACGCATCTCGAAAACTTCAACGAGCGCGCTGTCCTGGCGACTGGAATAGGCTCTGGTACTCACTGACTGCAGGCCGTATTCCAGACAGACCTCAGCGCCCTGAACCACTTTGTACTGTTCGGCGCTCAGCTTTTTAGCCGGGCCTGTCGCACGCCAGGCGCTGCCGATTACGTCAGGCAGCAGTTCACGACGCGCTGCCTGATTGTCTGCTGTTTTCGCCGTCGCTGGCGGCGGCTGTTTCTGGCCGCAGACTGTGACCGTAAAAAAAATCAGCACTGAAATCAGGATCAGCAGCCTGAAGGTTCGGAAAGAGAAACGAGGAGTGGAAAAAGATGTGATTTTCAACAATGCAGCCCCCTTGTAGCACTTGTGCCACGCCTGTGCCGATGGGTCGCCGCGCTGCTCAGAGGAGCCTGAATCTGAAAAAAACTTCAATCGGTCAATTCCAGCGATGCAACTGAGCCAGAACAATTTCTGCGTATTTGCGCGGATTTCTGATATTTCGCATCGTTATTTTACCAGCGTCCGAAGCACTGTCAATTATCACGTTTCCCAGCCCCATCAGTCGCTGTCCGATGGTCGAACTGGTCGTGACATCCTGGATGTTTCTGAGGGGAATGTTGCGGGTCGTTCTGGAAAGCAGCCCGGAATCAATCTCAATTTTACCTGGCGTCAGCGTGTAAACGATGCGATTGCGCTGGATGTGTTTGTAAACCGGCAGCAGAAAAAAGACCGCTGTCAGAATCAGCACCAGTTGAAAGTGCCAGCCGAAGTAATAACCAATAATTCCTGCCGCCAGCAGCGAAAGCAGCGTGGCAATGCCGTAAATAAAACCGACTTCATAAAAGGCCGGGCGAATGCGAAAAAGCACCTGATCAGACATCTGCTCGCTGGCGAGTTCAGTAGTTCGGCGCGGCATCGAAACAGATAACGGTGAAGTGCGGCCCGGCGTCGCCGCGCTTCGTTCACCGGCCAGATTGACCGGCGCGCCGCAGCCGTTGCAATAGGCGCTGTTGGGGATGAGTTGCTTTCCGCAGGAGTGACAAAACATAGCTGAGTCGTTCAGAACTGTTTCAGAAAATCTGCAATGGCTGAATTGAAGGCCTCAGGCTGCTCAAGATTCGATAAATGTCCGGCCTCGCTGATGACCGTCATTCTGGCGCCGGGAATCTGATCGCGCATCTTTTCAGCTTCAGCAGGCGGCGTCAGAGCGTCGTCGCTGCCGACCAGAATCAGCGCGGGGCAGTTGATGCCAGCCAGCATCGCCGTTGAATCCGCGCGTTCGGCCATGGCGCGCTGCGCTGCGGCGATGGCTTCGGGGCGGTTGTTTTCAATAATGGCTCGCACGCGGCTGACGACTTCCGGCTTGTTCTGCTGCGTGACCGGAGCGAGCAGGCGCGACACCATGCTGTCAGCAATAACTGAAGTGCCGGCCTGTAGCGCGAGTTCGGCCATTTCGTATCTGTTGCGTCGGGCTTCTTCATTATCGGCTCCGGCCTTTGTGTCGGCCAGAATCAGCGCCGCCACGCGGTCAGCGTACTTTCGGTAAAAAGCGAAAGCCGCATAACCGCCCATCGAAAGACCGCACAGCACGGCGCGCCCGATGCCGAGTTCAGTCAGCAGCCCGGCCAGGTCGTCAGCGAAAGTGTCCATCAGAAATTTCCCGCCGCGCAGTTCGCTTTCGCCAAAGCCGCGCCAGTCAAATGTCACCACGCGACTGACTGTTGAGAGCGCCGCCACTTGTTCATCCCACATTCGCTGACTGAGCGGAAAGGCGTGCAGAAAAATGATGGCCTGTCCGCTGCCCTGGTCACGGCAGGCAAGTTCGATCTGTTGAGTGCCGCTGTTTACTTTGACTTTCATGGCGTGAGCATTTCTGAAATGACCCGGCCCCGCATGGTTTTCATTTCCATTCCAAGCAGGCGCGCAATCGTTGGCGCGAGATCAGCGAGCCGCGCAAATTCAACTCTGGCTCCGGGTTTGATTCCTTTGCCTGCGACAATCATCGCGCCGCGCATTTCATATCTTTGCGGCAGATACCCGCTTGCTGCCCGCAAATCAGTTTTTGATTTGATGTCGCCACCAGCGCGACCAGACATGACGTACATCGGCGCAGCATCGAGATAAAGAACCGCCCGCGCATCGGCTCCGAGCCGTGAGATGTCGCGGCGCGAAATCATACGCCAGATCGGGCTGTGCGGTTTCTCGTGATATTCGCGAAAGGCCGCTTCGACCGTGCTGATCAGCTTTTCATCGTTCGGGTTTTTGACGAATACCGCTGCCGCTCCGCCAAGCGGCTGCGCCACTGCCTGCCAGTCAGTGATGCGGCCCTGACCATCGGTGGTCAGCAGTTTCTTTTTTGCGAGAATCGCATTGGGGCTGAGTTCATTTTCAACTGCCGCGCTGCCGTAAGGCGCAACGATCAGAAAAGTTGTTTCACTGGCGATTCCGGCCCGGTCGCAGCTTTCGGCAATCTGTTTGATGAAACCATCAATGCGGGCGAGCGCGGCAAACGATTCTTTTGCCAGCGGCCCGAACTGGCGCTGCGTTTCTTCGAGCGATTCAAGGCAGATCAGCGTCAGGTCAGGTTTCTGTTTCTCAATTGCTGAAGTCGCGGCTGCGGTTCGTTCCTGATCGGTCGAAACGAATTGCGCAAGCCGCGTCCTGTTGTTCTGACGCGACTCAGCGGCGGGCATTGCCTCGCCAGCCTTTGTCAGCGGAAAACCTGAAACGGCAGTGGTCAGGCCGGAACGCTGTGCGGCCTGCAAAATCGTTTCACCTTTGATCTCGCTGGCCAGCGAATAATGCTTTCCGACCTGCGCGCCGTCCCGCTGGCTGAACGCATAATCAGCCGTGATGCCGTGATCGGCTGGCAGCATGCCGGTCAGAATGGTCGCGTGCGCCGGGCTGCTCAGCGATGGATAAACGCTTTCGATGCCTTCAATGTTCGCGCCCTTCTCGCGCAGGCCGCGCAGGAATGGAATGGCCAGTTCATTTTTGTAATGCTCGTTCAGATAATCAGACCTGAAGCCGCTGATTGAAATCAGAATGACGTGCGAAGTGATTCTGGGCGGAACCGGTCTGGTCTTTTTAGCGGGAGTTTGCGGCGCGGGTTGCTGACTGCTGGCAGGCGCGGAAAAGAGCGCCACCAGAATCAGGATCAGGCAGGGCAGCAGGTGAAATGCGCTGCGATTGATTTCCTGTTGAATGCTCCGGGCCATCGCTTTTCATCCGGCTGTGATTGCTCCGCGAATGGCGGCGATCATTTCGCGCACGGCGCGATCAAGTCCGACCAGCGAAGCCCGCGCAATGATGTTGTGGCCGATATTGAATTCCTCGACTTCGGCAATGCGCGCCACCTCAGCGACGTTGCGATAGGTCAGCCCGTGACCAACAGCCACATTCAGTCCGGCGTTCGCCGCTGCCCGCGCTGCCTTGCGCAGACGGTCGAGTTCAGCCGCAATTTCCCTGGTTCGGCGCACCGTTGCATCACCCGGATGCTCGCAAAGCTGCGCGTATTTCGCTGTGCAAAGTTCGACCTGAAAAGCCTTCAGCTTTGCCGCCGCTTTGATCTGCCTGAGGTCAGGGTCAATGAACAGGCTGACGAAAATCTGCTGCTCCGAAAGTCGCTCAATCGCAGTGCTGACGGCTTTCTGATTGGTGATGACATCAAGCCCGCCTTCGGTGGTGATTTCCTGCGGGCGTTCGGGAACGAGCGTGACCACATCGGGTTTGACGCGCGCGGCAATCGAAACCATTTCATCGGTCGCGGCCATTTCGACATTCAGATGCGTCACGATGACCTGTTTGAGCGCGGTCAGATCGTTGTCCTGAATGTGGCGGCGGTCGCTGCGCAGGTGTGTGGTGATGCCGTCGGCGCCGGCCAGTTCGCAGATGACTGCGGCTGAAGCCGGATTCGGTTCGTTGGTGCGTCGCGCCTGGCGAATGGTGGCAATGTGATCAATGTTGACGTTGAGTCTTTTCATTGGTCGTGGTGTTTTCAGGGATGCCGCGCCTGCATCAGTTCGGCCCTGCCGTTGTATTTTCCGCTGAGGTCATTCCAGCGAATCTTCATCACTTCCAGCAGCACTTTGACGGTGCTGCCGAACAGGGTGACTTTCGAGCCTTCGACGTGGCTCCAGCGGACAGGCACTTCCAGCAGTCGCCAGCCCTGCTTTTGCGCAATAAAGAGAATTTCAGGATCGAAGCCGAAGCCTTCAATCTGCTGGCGCGAAAAGACCGACTGCACGACCTCGCGGCGAAAGGCCTTGAAGCCGCATTGCGTGTCCATAAAATTCAACCCCACCAGCCCGCGCATCAGCAGATTGCCCGCCCGCCCGCGCAGTTCGCGCAGCCAGGACTGATGTTCCTGGATCAGCCCGCGATTGAGCGCGCGTGAGCCGAACACCACATCATACTGATTATTCGCAATCGGCCCGATGACCTTCTCAACCTCGCTGAGCGGCGTGGCCAGATCGGCATCGAAAAAGAGCGCAATCGTGCCTCTCGAATGCAGCATTCCGTTTCTGACCGAATAGCCTTTGCCGCGATTGCCGGGATTGCGCAGCAGTCGCAGCCGTCCGGCAGCGCGCTGTTCAAATTCACTGACAACCTCAGCGGTTCTGTCCCGCGAGCCGTCATCAACGACAATGATTTCGCTGGTGTAACCTTGCGCCTCCAGAAAATCGAGCGTTGCGTCAAGCGTGCGAACAATGCGCTGCTCTTCGTTGTAAGCAGGAATGATGATTGATAAGTATGGAGCCGGTGTGTTCACGCGCTGAAAATATATCACAGCCCGATGACGGGTACAGCGCGTGAGCGCCGGACTTTGATTGCATTGCCTGATTTCTGAACCCGATGCTAAGATGCCGCCGCTGGCATCAGCTTCATTTGCCGCCACATCGCCCGCTATGACAAAGCCCCGTTCCAGACTGCTTGAATCCCTTTTCGCTGAACAGCGCGTGCTGAGTGTCAGCGAACTGACCGAGCGCGTGAAGGAGATGCTCGAAGTCGAGTTTTCGAGCCTGCACGTCCAGGGCGAAATTTCCAATTACAAACGAGCCGCTTCGGGTCACTGGTATTTCACGCTGAAGGACGAGGGCGCACAGTTGCGCGCCGTCTTTTTTCGGCAGTGGAATCGCCTGCTGCGCTTCGAACCGGAAAACGGTCTGGAAGTGCGGGTGCGCGGTTCGATGAGCGTGTATGCCGAACGCGGCGATTATCAGTTGATGGTGGAAACGCTCGAACCCGTCGGCGTCGGCGCGCTGCAACTCGCCTTTGAGCAGCAGGTCAGACGCCTCGCTGCCGAAGGCCTGTTTGACGAAACGCGCAAGCGGCCTTTGCCGATGATGCCGCGCCGCATTGGCATCGTCACTTCACCGTCGGGCGCAGTGATTCAGGATATGCTGCGGATTCTGGAACGCCGTAATCCGCAGATTGACATCGTCATCACGCCCGTTCGGGTGCAGGGCAACACCGCCGCCGGTGAAATTACCGAAGCCATCAAACTGCTCAATCAGTACGGCAGGAAAAAAGACTGTGAGATTGATGTCATCATCATCGGTCGCGGCGGCGGGTCAGCCGAAGATCTGTGGGCTTTCAATGAAGAACAGGTCGCGCGGGCAATTTACAATTCAGCGATTCCGGTTGTTTCCGCTGTTGGTCACGAAACTGATTATACCGTTGCTGATTTCGTGGCTGATTTGCGCGCTCCGACGCCGTCAGCCGCCGCTGAACTGGTCGCGCCCGAAGTGGCAGACCTGCGCGACAGAATCGAAGAATTGCAGACGAGTCTGAGCCGGGCAATCAGTTATTACCTGTTGCAGCGCCGGATGCAGTTGCGCGACCTGACCGAAAGCCGGGGCTTTGCGGAAATTGTGGGTGCGGTTTATTCGCTCGCGCAGCGCCGCCGCGAACTCGAAGATCGCGCCGCGAGAGCCTTGCAGGCTGTGCTTCAGCGCGTGCGGCTGCGGCTGGAAAATGCACAGCGCCGCATTGAAGCGGCTGACTTTCGCGCTCCGATTGCACTCGGCGCAACCAGGCTTGAATCGCTTGAACAGCGATTGCAGCGGGCCGTCCGGTTGCAGCTTGAACGCGAGCGTCATCAACTGGCGCTGAAGCTCAATAAACTTGATCTGCTGTCGCCGCTGGCGGTGCTGGGGCGCGGTTATGCGCTGGTGCGTGATGAATCAGGCCATCTGGTGACTCGCGCCGATTCGCTGCAGCCGGGGCAGCAGCTCAGCGTGCGGTTTGAAGATGGCGAAGCGCATTGCCAGGTGACTGATAACCAATGAAGGTGAGACAGGCTTATGCCAAGAGCCAAAGCACAATCGCAGGGTTTTGAGGAATCGCTTTCCTCGCTGGAACGAATCGTCGCGCAGCTTGAAGCCGGTGAACTGCCGCTGGAACGGGCGCTGGAGATTTTTGAGGAAGGCGTTGGCCTCGCTCGCCGCTGCCAGTCTCAGCTTGCCGATGCCGAACGCAAGGTTGAACTGCTGCTGCGTGAACACGGCGAACTGAAGGTTGTGCCGTTCGACCCGGCGCGCGGCGATCAGGCCGTGACTGAAAAGGCTGCGCCGCAGATCAGGCGTGTCGCTGAACCCGTCGGCCCCGTGTCTGCGACGGCTGATGATGACGACGATGCAGACGAATTTGACGAAGACCTGGGAGACGACCTGGATGACGATCACGTTCCGTTCTAAAACTGTTCCCGCCGTGACTATTACCGAATACTTCGAACAGAAAAAAACGCGCGTTGATGAATGGCTTGATCGCCTGCTGCCTGCGGCTGATGAAATTCCGGCTGAAATTCACCAGGCGATGCGGTACAGCACGATGGCTGGTGGCAAACGGCTGCGCCCGATTCTGACGATTGCGACGGCTGAAGCCTGCGGGCTGACCGGCAGCGATGTTGAAGACAGGATTCTGCCGACGGCCTGTGCGCTGGAAATGATCCACACCTATTCGCTGATTCACGACGATCTGCCCGCGATGGACAACGATGATCTGCGGCGCGGGCTGCCGACGTGTCACGTCAAATTTGGCGAGGCGATGGCGATTCTGGCCGGAGATGCGCTGCTGACCCAGGCTTTTCGCACGCTGGCCGATGACCTGAAGGCTGAGGCTGCCACTAAAGTCCGCGTGATTTCGGAAGTCGCCCAGGCTGCCGGAACCACGCGCGCGCTGATCGGCGGGCAGGTGCTCGATATTCAGAATGAAGGCAAACAGATTGACGGCGCGCAACTGGCCGAAATTCACCGGGCCAAAACCGGCGCGCTGATTCGCTGCGCGGTGCGCATCGGCGCAATTATCGGCGGCGCGAATGAAGCCGCGCTGCAGCACTTTACTGAATACGGCGAAAAGGCCGGGCTGGCCTTTCAGATTGCCGATGACGTGCTGGATGCGACCGCGACGAGCGAACAGCTTGGCAAAACGGCGGGCAAGGATGCGGCAGCGCATAAAGCCACTTACGCCACGATTCACGGACTCGACGCGGCGCGACGCATGGCAGCTCAGGTCTGCCAGGAGGCAGTTGACGCGGCGCGACGGACAAAGCTTGAAACACATGTGCTCGAACAGATTGCACACTTCATCATTGATCGCACTTCCTGATTGAAACCGCTGTTTGTGATCCGGCGGCCTGGGCCTGGCATCAGCCGCCGGATGTTTCGTGCCCGCCGCCATAATCTGCCCGTCAAATCAAATCGGCACAGCATTTTCGACCAATGTTTACCGGCATCTTTGCTTGACAAGCCGCAGGCCGGTTGTTAGTCTCACGCTTTTCAATCACGCCGCCAGAGGCAATTAAGGAGCAAGAGTTATGAAACGTACATTTCAGCCCAACAATCGTCGCCGCGCGAAAACTCACGGATTCAGGGAAAGAATGAGCACGAAGGCTGGTCGGCTGGTGCTCAAGCGTCGTCGCGCCAAGGGTCGCAAGCGTCTGACGCCGAGCCATTACTAAGCCGGTCTGACACGGTTCCGAGTCCTGCGAACTGACAAGCTGCTGATGAGTCTGCAAGGCACACGAAAGCAGGAAACATTACGATCCAGCCAGCAGTTTCGCCGGGTTTATGCGCAGGGCCGCAAGCTCAGCACGCCGTACTTTGCGGCTTTTATGCTGAAAAACGACGGGCCGGAACAGCGGCTGGGCATCACGGTGACGCGCAAGATCGGATCGGCGGTCGTCAGAAACCGCTGCAAGCGTCGCCTGCGTGAGATTTTCAGATTGCGTGATCGCGCGGCTTTGAACTCCGGCGGGTTTGATCTCGTAATCAACGTCAGGTCGGAGATGCTCAAAGCGGATTACGAACAACTCAGAGCATCGCTGATCGGTGTTCTGACACGTTTTCAGGGCGCGGTCGCCAGGACGGCACAGACGGTTGAAACGGCAGCGGTCAAAACTGATGCAGCCGGGCCTGACGAATCCGGGAGATGATGCGAACAGTTGCCATTTACATCCTGCGAACTTACAAGCTCCTCATCTCACCCCTGCTGCCGCCTGCGTGCCGTTTCACGCCGACCTGCTCAGAGTATGCTGCTGAAGCCATTGCAAAATATGGCTTCTGGAAAGGAAGCTGGATGGGTTTTCGCCGCCTGCTGCGGTGTCAGCCGTTTTGTGAAGGCGGATCTGACCCGGTGCATTAGGCCGCTGTGAATGTGCCTGAGACTTCTTCGAGTTTTTCAATGGAAAAAAGACTGGTTTTATTCTTCCTTGTTTCGGCCACGATTTTCATCGGCTGGCATTTCCTGACCACCAGGTTTTTCCCGCCCAGTCCGGCACAGCAGCAGGCACAATCCAGAGTTGAATCCCCGGCTTCACCGACTCCGGCTCCGTCAGCTTCAGTTGCTCCTGCCGCGCCTGCCGTTCCGGCGCAGTCATCCACGCCGCAGACTCAGACTGCCACCCGCACGATTGATCTTGAAACCAGTCTCTGGAAAGCCAGAGTTTCAAATCAGGGCGGAGTGCTGACTGAGTGGATCATGACCCGCTTTACTGATGGCAAGGTCATTGATCCGCCGCATGGCGTCACGCTGCTGTCAGAAAAGAACAGCCAGGAATTTGGCGGCACGCTGCGTTTTTACATTCCGGCTGACACCGCGCTTGAAAAGGAACTCAACTCAGCGCGCTGGGAAATCAAAGACCTGCCGCAGGATCATCTGAATGTCGAGAAGGGCCAGCGGCAGCAGATTCGGATGGCGTACAGCAACGGCAGCGGCGTTGAGGCCTCAAAGACTCTGGTTTTTGACGGCTCAGGTTACGATATTGCTTACACCGCCGAAGTGAAAAAGAACGGCCAGCCGGTTCCCATTCAGGCAGTCATCGGCCCGAACTTTGGCGATCAGAGCATCAAGCCGACCGAATACGGCGTTTATAAAACTCCGCCGCGTGTCAGCTATTCCTTCGGCGGCAAGGTCAAGCGCGATTACGCGGCCAGCGTCAAAGGCTCTGATCCGCACCGCATTGACCCGGCAGCGCCGATTACGTGGGCCGGGATGGATGACGGCTATTTTGCGATGGCGCTGGTGCCTGCGGCCAAAGCCAGAGACCTTCACCTGATGAATGTCCGCCGCAAGGAAACAGTGGACGGCAAGGAGGTCGAGCATAATTACCTGTCGCTGGCTGTCCCGGTTGTCAACGGGCAGGTGAGCCACATTTACGCCGGGCCGAAGGATATTCCGACCCTCGCGCGCGTCAGCACAGAGTTCGGCCTTGGCGACCAGGATGGTAATCTGGTTGATATTCTGGATTACGGCATCTTCACCTGGTTTGCGTGGGTCTTCAGGCCGCTGACGAAACTGATGCTGGCGGCGCTGCTCTGGATTCACACCTTCACGCACAATTACGGCTGGGCGATTGTGGTTTTGACGGTGGCCATCAATATGCTCTTCTTCCCGCTGCGCTGGAAGAGTTCGGTGACGATGAAAAAAGCCGCCGCGCTGCAACCGAAGATGAAAGAGTTGCAGGACAAAATGAAGCGGCTCAAAAAGGACGATCCGCAGATGCTCGAATTGCAGCGCGAGCAGCTTGATCTGATGAAGCAGGGCAACATCCTCACCGGCTGTCTGCCGCTGCTCCTGCAGATGCCTTTCTTTACCGCAATCTATCTGATCCTGACCGTTTCGATTGAAGTTCGCAAGGAACCCTTTATTCTCTGGATGAAGGATCTGTCATCGCCCGACCCGATTTACCTGCTGCCGATCATTATGTGCGCGGCGATGATTTTGCAGACCAAACTGACGCCGACGCCGCCTTCGGCTGATCCGGCGCAGGCGCAGGCGCAGAAGATGATGCAGTATGTGATGCCGCTGATGCTCACCATCTTTTTCTTCATTCGCGCTCCGCTCGGTCTGGTGCTGTACTGGATGGTGGGCAATATTGTCGGTGTGGTGCAGCAGTACGTGATCAATAAAATTACTCCGGCTCCGGTTCCGCCCGGTGAAGGCGCAAAGTCAGGTTCTGAGAAAAAATCAGCGCTGCCCGGCAAGAAAGAGGCCGAGGGAACTGTGGGCTGAACCGCGATCCGGCGGAATGGATGGTTCATCAACCAGGAAGTTAACTACCTGAGAAGTGTTATGCCGAATACGAACGCTGAAGAACTGAAAAACAAAGTCGGAGCATTTGTTCACGACCTGATTGACAAGTCATCGCTTGATCTCAGGGCGGATGTGGATCTGCTGGATGACGACAGCATCGAAATTACCTTCAAGGGCTTTGATCTGCCGCTCCTGCTCGGTCATAACGCTGAACTGCTGGATGCCATGCAGTACATTACGCGCCGCGCCTTTGCCAGAGAAGTGGCCGAAGGATTGCAGGTTGATTTTGACGCGCAGGGCTACCGCTCGCAGCGGCGGCACGAACTGGAACTGATGGCGCTGAAGGCGGCTGAAAAGGTCAAGAGCACCAGAGTCTCTTTCGTCTTCGACCCGATGAGCGCGCAGGATCGCCGCATCATTCACATGGCCGTCGTCAACGATCCCGGCGTTCGCACCGAAAGCGAAGGCGAAGGACAGACACGCCGCGTCAGGATTGTGCCGGCATAGTTCGTCAGCAGCACCAGAATTTTCTGAACGCCAGGAAGTAACAGTGACTGAACCCATCAGCCTGTTTGACGCTTCTGGCGTTCTTTGCTTATGGGATTACCCGACTGAATGCAGACTGCACTTGAACAAACGACGATTGTGGCGCTGGCCACGCCGCAGGGTTACGGCGGCATTGGCGTCATCCGGCTCAGCGGCGAGCAGTCCCTTGAACTGGCGCTGAAACTGCTGCCGCAGTCAGCCGCAGATGATTTCATTCCGAGGCAGGCTGTCTTTCATCACCTGATTCATCCTGAAACCGGACAGACGATTGATGATGCCGTCATCACATATTTCAAGGCCCCGCATTCATTCACGGGCGAAGATGTGGTCGAGCTTTCCTGTCACGGCTCGCCCGTCGTGCTGGCAGAAATCATTCGGCTGCTCAATTCTTCCGGCGCAAAGCTGGCCGAACCTGGTGAATTTTCGCTGCGTGCCTTTCTCAATCAACGGATGGATCTGGCTCAGGCCGAAGCGATCAATGATCTGATTCACGCGCAGACGACTGCCCAGGCGCAACTGGCTGTCCGGCAACTGCGCGGCGAATTATCGAGACAACTGCGCCCGATCAGGGACGCGCTCATCGAGATGATCGTCTTTTTTGAGTCGTCGCTCGAATTTGTCGAAGACGATCTTGATCCGCTCAATATTGAAAAATTCATTCACCGGCTGGATGAACTGATTGCCAGGATCAGTCAGTTAACAGCCAGCTATCGTCTCGGCAGGCTGATCAGATCAGGCGTCAGACTGGCGCTCGTGGGCAGGCCCAACGTTGGCAAATCATCGCTCTTTAATCGCCTGCTCGGACGTGACCGCGCCATTGTCACGCACCTGCCCGGCACCACCCGCGACACGCTCAACGAATTTTTTTCAGTCAACGGCATTCCGATTGAGCTGATTGACACTGCCGGGTTGCGCGAAACTGAAGACCTGATTGAACAGATCGGCGTTGATCGAACCCGGACAGCGATTGCTGATGCTGATCTGATCATCGCTGTTCTCGATGCCACTCATCCGCCATCAATCGAAGATCAGGAACTGACCGCTCAATTCCCGGTCAGCCTGGTCGCCATCAACAAATGCGATCTGGGCCTGTCTTTCGATTCATCCGTCGTTCACCGGTTTGCAGGTGATTGTGAGGTGCTGCCCGTTTCCGCGCTGACCGGCGAAGGTCTTGATGAACTGCGCGAGAGCATTCATCGTCACCTTGTCTCCGGCGCATCAACCGCAATTGAGGGTGGTATAATCACCAGCGAGCGGCATTACGCAGCACTTGAAAAAACTCTGGCAGCAATGCAGCAGGCTCAGCGTGATTTGAAGGCCGGTTTCACTGAGGAAATCGTGCTGGTCAATCTGCACCAGGCTTTGCACAGTCTGGGTCTTATTACCGGAGAAACGCTGATCGGTGACATCATCAATCAGATTTTCTCCACCTTCTGCATCGGCAAATAGCCTGTCTGGTCGGGGGCAGTATGTACCAGTTTGATGAGGACTTTGATGTTGTAGTGATTGGCGCTGGCCACGCCGGTTGTGAAGCCGCCCACGCAGCGGCAATGATGGGCGCGCGCACGGCCATTGTGACTTTCAATCTTGATCTGATTGCACAGATGTCCTGCAACCCGGCGATTGGCGGCATTGCAAAAGGCCATCTGGTGCGCGAGATTGACGCGCTTGGCGGGTTGATGGGACGGGTGATTGATGAAACGGGCATTCAGTACCGGCTGCTCAATCGCAGTCGCGGCCCCGCCGTTCAGGCTCCGCGCGCGCAGGCCGACCGCGCTCTTTACCGCCAGCAGATGCGCCGCGAACTTGAAGCCATTCCCAATCTCTCGCTGCGACAGGGTGAAGTCGTTCGCCTCCTGGTCGAAAACAATCAGGTCATTGGCGTTGAACTGATGGACAGCCGCCTGCTCGGCGCGCGCGCTGTGGTCGTGACGACCGGCACTTTTCTGAACGGCCTGATTCATATTGGCGACAAGCGGTTTTCTGCCGGGCGTTCAGGTGAACTGCCTTCCATCAAACTTGCTGAGAACCTGCGTGAATTCGGCTTCCGTGTCATGCGGCTGAAAACCGGCACGCCTCCCCGGCTTGATGCCCGCACCATTGATTTCGCCGCCTTTGAAGAACAGCCCGGCGATCAGGTGCCGGTCCCTTTTTCGTTCACTACGAAACAAATTACCAGGAAACAAATTTCCTGCTTCATCGGCTACACTGATCACAAAGTCCATCAGATGATCCGCGATAACATTGGCCGGTCGCCGCTTTACAGCGGTCAGATCAAGGGCATCGGCCCGCGTTATTGCCCGTCCATCGAAGACAAGGTCGTGAAGTTCCCCGACAAGGACCGGCACCAGCTCTTTCTTGAGCCTGAGGGGTTTCACACTTACGAAGTTTATCTGAACGGATTTTCGACCAGTCTCCCCGCCGATTTGCAGCGCGAACTTGTCAGACAGATTCCGGGACTTGAAAAAGCCGGAATCCTGCGTCCGGGCTATGCCATTGAATATGACATGATTGACCCGACCGAACTGCTGCCTTCGCTTGAAACGAAGCGCATCAGGGGACTGTTTAATGCCGGCCAGATCAACGGTACGACAGGTTATGAAGAAGCTGCCGCCCAGGGCATCGTCGCCGGAATCAACGCGGTTCGCAGCGTTCAGAGCCAGGAACCGGTTTCGATCAGGCGCGATGAGGGATATATCGGAATCCTGATTGATGACCTGATTACCCAGGGCGTTGACGAGCCTTATCGCATGTTTACTTCCAGAGCCGAGCAGCGGCTCAAACTTCGCATAGACAACGCTGATGACCGTCTGACTTCAATCGGCCATCGCATTGGCCTGCTGAGAGGCGGGCAATATCAGCGGTATCTGGCTAAACTAAAGATTAAAAAGGAGTTGACTGGATATTTCCGGTCATCGATTATTTCCCCCAGAACTCCGGGTTATGCTGAGTTTGCCGCTGGTTCGGGGGTGATTCTTCAGGAAGCCGTTCCTCTTTCTCATCTGGCGAAGCGACCGGAGGTTTCTCCTGAGCATCTGGCCTGTTTTCTTCCTGAATCCCTGCGCGCCTGTTCGGTGGATGAACTGACAACTGTGGTGACCGATTTCAAATATGAGGGGTATCTGTCCAGTCAGGAAAATCTGACTTCGCGTCTGCAAAAAGCTGCCAGTCGCCGGATTCCTGATGAAATTGTTTATTCATCAATCCCGGGGCTGTCAAATGAAATGGTCGAGCGGCTCAACCGGGCCAGGCCGCAGACGCTCGGCCAGGCGATGCGAATTCCGGGGCTGACCCCGGCGGCCTTGTCTCTGCTGACCATTCACGTTGAATTGATGGCCCGGAGTGCCGCCTCGTGAAAGACCCGGATTCTTCAGCTTTTCGATTTCATCTGGCTGAGTCTGGTGAAACCGTCGGCTTTGAATTTACCAGCCATCAGGCCGAACAGTTCAGGCGCTATTATGACCTCGTTGTGCGCTGGAACCCGCTGCTCCACCTGACGACCATCACTGAACCTCAAGCCTTCGTCAGGCGTCACCTCATTGAATCAGTATTTGCTGCGCAGCACCTGCTGCCTTCAGTCGTCAGAGTCTGGGATCTTGGATCAGGTGCCGGAATCCCCGGCGTTCCGATTGCCGTGCTGTGCCCGAAGACTGAGGTTGTTCTGGTGGAATCAAACCGAAAAAAATCAGTCTTTCTCAGGGAAGTTGCGGATGAACTTCATCTGGATAATCTTGTAGTGCGAAACACCCGCTTTGAAACTCTCCCGCCGTTTGCTCTCCGCGAGTGCGTGACCGTCCGTGCGATTGAAAAAATGGAGCAGGCTGCCGGATTGATTCTGGAACAGGCCCGATCTGCTGCGCAGATGCTGCTGTTTGGAAGTGAAGTGTTGACGTCGCGTTTCTCCGGCGAGCAGGTTCCTGATTTCACGGCACGGCGTTATCTGCTTCCATTCTCTCAGGATCGCTGGCTGCTTTCGCTGATTCGTTCCACGTGAAACAGAAACAATCACTCGTAACAAACACTTCGTTCCACGTGAAACCTGTCTCACCATCTTTTATTGCCGCAGGCAATGTGTTAAGGTGCAGGCCTCAAGAGAAAACCGTCAGTCCACAGATCAGTCCTGATCCATAGTTCTTATGGGAAAGATTATTGCAATTTCAAATCAGAAGGGCGGAGTGGGTAAGACCACGACGGCGATCAACCTGGCAGCCTCACTGGCGGCGGCTGAAATGCCGACCCTGCTGGTGGACATGGATCCGCAGGCAAACGCCACGAGTGGTTCCGGTATAAAGAAGGGATCATTCAGGCGCAGTATGTACCATACGCTGGTCATGCAGGAACCTGTCGGGAATGTGCTGCAAAATACCGATCTGGAAGCGTTCAAGGTTGCCCCGTCCGACCGGAATCTGGCTGGCGCTGAGATAGAACTGGTAGATTTTGAGGAAAGAGAGTTTCGCCTGAAACGAATCCTTGATGAACTGAAGGATCAGTACAGCTACATCATTATAGATTGTCCGCCGAGTCTGGGACTGCTGACCCTGAATTCGCTGACGGCGGCTGATTCAGTGATTATCCCGATTCAGTGTGAATACTTTGCGCTGGAAGGGGTTACTGAACTGTTGGATACACTGGTCAGGATCCGGCGCAGCCTCAATCCGAATCTGGCGGTTGAAGGTTTTCTGCTGACGATGTTTGATGAAAGAACAAATCTGGCGAATCAGGTAGTGGCGGATTTACGTGATTTTCTGGGGGCGCAGGTATTTGAGACGATGATTCCGCGAAATATCCGGCTGGCAGAAGCGCCAAGTTACGGGAAACCGATCATTCTGTATGACATAAAGTCACGCGGGGCAGAAAGTTATTTGAATCTGGCAAGGGAGGTGATGGCAAATGGCCTCAAGAAGAGCACTCGGCAGGGGGCTTAGCGCGCTGCTTTCAGATAATGCAATTGCAGTGGAACAGATAGAGCAGGAGATCACGCAGGCTTTACCAGGGGATGAATTGCTGGAAGTTGACATTGACCTGATTGATCCGAATCCGGCCCAGCCACGCACAAAGTTCAGTGAAGAAAAACTGGAAGAACTGGCCCAGTCAATCAGGGCAAACGGACTGGTGCAGCCAATTCTGTTACGGCGCGTAGAGAACAGCAGGTATCAGATAGTTGCCGGGGAGCGGCGCTGGAGATCAGCACAGCGGGCAGGTTTGCATAAAATCAGTGCTGTCATCAGAAATGTGCCTGATGACAGCCTGCTTGAACTGGCGCTGGTCGAAAACATTCAACGGCAGGAGTTGAACCCGGTCGAGGAGGCTCAGGCATATCAGCGTCTGATAAATGCGCTGGGGGTGACGCAGGATGAAGTTGCAAAAAGAGTTGGCAAGGATCGAAGCTCGATTGCTAATTCTTTGCGATTACTGAAGTTGCCGGTTTCGATCCAGAGGCTGCTGGAGGATGAGAGTCTGACGATGGGCCATGCGCGGGCGTTGCTGGGAATTGAAGGTTCTGAAAATCAGGAAAAGCTGGCGGCTGAAATAATCCATCGAAGGTTATCGGTCAGAGAAACAGAGCGGCTGGTCAGGCGACTGGGTGCCAAAGAGACGGTCAGAGGAATCTCGACACCTGCCCGGAATGATGCTAACATCCGGGCCGCTGAACTAAAGCTGAAAAGGCTGCTCGGCACTCAGGTCAGGATTCATTTCAGTCAGAAGGGCGGGAAGATGGAGATAGAGTTCAGTTCGATGGGAGAACTGGATCGCATCTTCACCATCATCACACGAAAACCGGATCCTGCGGCCTCACCTCGGGAAGCAGATTAAGTCCTGCAAAATAAAATACATACGAACCACTTTGCCCCTGCCACAGTTGCTAAATAATCAATCTTTCAATCAAGGAGTGTCTCATGAGATTTGGTAAGTCGCAAAGCGGTGATGTTCCGAGCGATATTCGCGGTTTTCTCGGCGAGGGGACAGACATTAATGGTGAAGTGAAATTCACGGAAATTCTCAGAGTTGACGGGGTAGTCTCAGGAAAAGTGACTTCAGAAAATGGCAGTCTGCTGATTGGCGAAACCGGACATATCAAAGCGACCATTGAGGCCGGTTCAGTTTCAGTCAGCGGCACCGTTGAAGGCACGATTAGCGCCAGAACCAAGGTAGAGATTCACAGCAAAGGCAAAGTTTACGGCGATGTGTACACGCCGAATCTGGTCATCGAGCATGGCGCGGTATTTGATGGCAAATGCCATATGGGCGACCGCAAGAGTAGTTCCGATAGTAAAGTCAGGGAGTCTGTGCCTGAAGTGAAAAACCTGAAAGTTGTTGATCCCAAAGCATCCTGATCGGCGGTGATGATCAGCAGGGCAGTAATGCGAGATGTTTTCAGACAAATCGGTGCCTTGATCATAATTCTCCTGCTGCCGAGCAGCTTTGTCCTGGCTCAGGACAAACCACCTTCCATCCAGACACCGGCAAATCAGTCAACCGAGTTGCAGGAATTCAATGCAGCCCTGGCGCTTGATGATGCAAACGCCAGGGCTGTGGCTTTGCGGGGCTTTTTGGAAAGCTGGCCGAAGTCAGAACACGCCGCACAGGCCAGGGAATTGCTGGTTCAGAGTATTGCCGCAACGGCTGAACCGATGCTGGCTTCGCAGCGGATTGAACAGGCGCTGGCCACGTTTCGTCAGGCACTGGCTGAAGTGCCGGAACAAATCAGTAACAAGCTGTTTGACGAAACCCTGATTCGGATTCCGCTGGCGGTCGCCGTCCGCGGATACCGGGCAGAAGCGATTGTCATAGCCCGCGAGATAGAAGCAAGATGTCAGGGTGATGCGTCAAGACTGGGCGCGCTGGGAGAGTTTTATCTCAGTCTTGAGGCAGTCGCTGATGCCATTCGGGCACTGGAACGAGCCGCCGGGCTGGCTCCCAGTGAAGCGCGGGTTCAGCGCACACTCGGTGGCGCTTATCGCATGGCGCTGCGCCTGCCTGAGGCGATGGCTGCATATCAGCGGGCAGTCAGCGCCAATCCTGAAGAGCCGCGGGCCTGGTACGAACTGGGCAATCTGAACCGGGCGCAGGGCAGTTATGAAGAGGCCCTGAAGCTCTATCGCAAACAGCTTGAGATTGATCCGGCGCAGACAGCTTCAATCAAGGGCATTGCGCTGACGCTGCTGGCCCAGGGCAAAAGTGATGCTGCCGCAGCGGAACTGGACAGGATTCGCGCGCTGAAGGGCAGCGACGACGAAATTACCCGCGACTATTACTTTCAGACACAACTTGCTTTCTATTATCTGCTGCACGATCAGCTCGAACAGGCGCGCAAGGCTGCTGATCAGGCACTGGTGGTGGAACCGCGCTTCAGTTGGGGACGCATCGCCGCCGCCGAAGTTGCACTGGCTGAAAACCGGTACTTTGAAGCCGAGCGGCATTTGCTGGCAGCAAAACAGTACAGCAACTTCCCGACGCTTGAATTCCTGCTGGGCAGGCTTTATCTGACGGTCGAAGACTTCGATGACAGCGTCACACAGTTTTCCAAAGCTTTCAGCTACAGTCCGGCAGATGGCTATAAAGCAAAGCTGGGTGGAGTGACGGAAGTAAAGAGCGACCGGCTGGCCGACCTGCTGGCGCCTGAACAGCAGGCCGCAATTTTTCTCTTTGAGCCACTCACCACGTACACGCAATACAGACTGGCTGAAACCCTGCTGCATCTGGATGCTGCGTTCCGAAACGAACATCAGACGGGCGAGGAATCTGAGAAGCAAACCGAGCCGGAGTCAGCCAGCACCAGCGGTGAAAAAGGCGTCACTGTTGCTTCATCCGAACTGGAAAAGGCTGCCAGAGAGTTTATTGAAGTTGAGCCGACACGCGCGCCATTTCGTGAGCTTTACCTGGCGCGGAAACTGGCCGTTGCCGGAAAAGCCCCTGAACTGGGGGTGAAACTGGCTGATCAGGCGCTGGAGAACGCCGAAGCCGCGACGAAACCGGAAGGGGCATTGCGTGATTATCCGAATTATGATCGTGAAGGACGACTGCGAATCTTTCGCGGGCGGGCGGCAGATGCCAAAGGCTGGGCGCTGCTGAAAGCCGGTCGCATTGCGGAGGCTGTCACTGCGCTGAATCTGGCTGTTGAGGCCTACAGCGATCTGCCGGAAGGCAGGCAGGCACGCTGGCATCTGGCAAACGCGCGCGAATCATCGGGCGATTTGCAGGAAGCCCTTGATCTTTATCTCTCAGCTTATGAACGCCCGGCCAGCAGCAGTGATCAGGATCTCAACCGCTCGGTCATTGAAGCGCTGTATCGCAAAATACACGGTTCCCTGGATGGACTTGACGAGCGCCTTGCCAGTCCCGCATCTCTGGCATCAGCGCGAAAAGCTGAGCCACAAAGGACTGCATCAGTTCAGCCGGACAAAGGTGCGGCTGTCACAAAAGCTCCGCTTCCTGATCCGATTAAATCAATAATCAGAAATTCAGCCCCATCGGCGGAACGTGAATCTGAAACGGCGATACCTGAAAAGCGAACATCGCCGCCAGCGGTTTCACTGCCTGTCGCAATCAATCCGTTGAAAAGCAGACCCGTCACCTCAGAACCAGTGGTCAGTAAGCCTGCTGAGACTGCGCCGAAAGCCGCCGCTGAAAATGCAGTTCCGGTTGTGTTGCCTGAAATCAAAGGGACAGACAAACTCAGTGTCCTGATCGAACCGTTTTCACCTGCAACACTCCTGATTCCTGAATTCAGAGGAAACGCGATTGCTGATTCTGATTCAGCTCCGCCACCGGTCATAACAGCCGGAGCTGAAACCCGGCCACGACAGGTTACCGATCACAAAGCTTCAGTCAATAGTCGTCCCCGACAGGTATCAGTCAGCAAACCCGCCCCGGATCAGGCTGAAGCTCCCGTCAGTACCAGGAAACGCCGGGTCGCTGCCCCTGCTGAACCGCGCCCTGACGGACAATAAACAGGCGCATCTTGTAAGCGTATAACATTAGATGCCTTGACAGCCGGGAGTCGTGAGGACTACAGTTCGCACAACCTTATTTTCATTCAAAACATCTCGGCCCTGAAGGTTTTGCTGACTCCTTTGGTAATTAAGGGTGGCCAGTCACTGGCGAGAATAACTATTTATTTTCATAAGGAATATTTATCTGTGAAAGGATTTCCCTGCTCTCCTATAAATATATACCCATCAATACACCGGCTGCGAAGTTAGCGGCCCCCGTCATTCAAGTTTTCCATTCCGTATCCGAGCCTGCCCAATAAATAACATCTCCTCCCTGAGTCAAAAGCTCAGGGAGGAGGCCCGCGTTTCCGGAACATAATCGGTCTTACAGTTTGAGTGATTTGAGATATTCGCGGAAGGGTTCGCCCAGGTCAGGACGTTTGAGGGCAAATTCAACAGTCGCTTCAAGAAAGCCGAGTTTGTCGCCTGCATCGTGGCGGCGACCTTTGAAGCGATACCCATAAAATGGCCGCCGTCCGGCCAGGGATCGCAGCGCATCAGTGATCTGGATTTCGCCGCCGACACCCGCAGTCGTCTGTTCGATCAGTGGAAAGACTTCAGGCGGCAGAATGTAGCGGCCAATAATCGCCAGGTTTGATGGCGCATCCTGCGGCTTTGGTTTTTCAACCATATCGCTGATGCGAAAAACATCAGGTTCGACTTCTTCACCGGCAATCACGCCGAAACGCGAAATGGCTTCGCCTTCGACCTCCTGCACTGCCAGCACCGGCGCGCCGTCATAATGCTCGTAAACTTCGATCATCTGTTTGAGGCACGGCACTTCGCTGTCAATGATGTCATCACCAAGCAGCACGGCGAATGGCTCATTGCCGACCAGATCCTTTGCCGTCAGCACGGCGTGGCCAAGACCGAGCGCCTGTTTCTGTCGCACGTAAGCGAGATTGGCCATGCTCGAAACCTCACGAACGATTTCAAGCAGGTCTTCCTTGCCGCGTTCTTCCAGCGTCTTTTCCAGTTCGAATGAAACATCGAAATGATCTTCGATGGCGTTTTTGCCGCGCCCGGTGATGATGATGATGTTTTCAACGCCTGAATCAAGTGCTTCTTCAATCACGTACTGAATCAGCGGCTTGTCAACCAGCGGCAGCATCTCTTTCGGCTGCGCTTTGGTCGCGGGCAAAAAACGGGTGCCAAGTCCGGCAGCGGGAAACACCGCCTTGCGAATTTTCTGAGCCATTGAATACGTCTCCTCTTCGAGTGCGTTATTCGGGCGGGGAGATGACTTCAACACCGAGGTATGGAATCAGCACTTCAGGCACTCTGACTGAGCCGTCCTGTTGCTGATAATTTTCGAGAATCGCCAGCCACGTGCGGCCAACCGCGAGGCCCGACCCGTTCAGCGTGTGAACGAATTCGGTTTTGGATTTGCCATCGCGTTTGAAGCGAATCTGAGCGCGGCGGGCCTGAAATGCTTCGCAGTTCGAACAGGACGAAATTTCACGATAAGTCTGCTGACTCGGCAACCAGACTTCGATGTCATAAGTCTTTGCCGCGCTGAAACCCATATCGCCGGTGCAAAGCGCGACCGTGCGATACGGCAGTCCGAGCCGCTGCAAAACCTTTTCAGCATCGCGCGTCATCTTCTCAAGCGCGTCATAAGAATCTTCCGGCTTGGTCAGCTTGACGAGTTCGACCTTGTCAAACTGATGCTGACGAATCAGGCCGCGTGTGTCGCGCCCGTAGCTGCCCGCTTCAGAACGAAAGCACGGAGTATAGGCCGTATAAAATTTCGGCAGTTCACTTTCGCTCAGTACTTCATCGCGGTGCAGGTTGGTCAGCGGCACTTCAGCCGTCGGGATCAGATAATAACCGCGCTCGTCGGTGAGCTTGAAAAGATCGGCTTCAAACTTGGGAAGCTGACCCGTGCCGAACATCGAATCAGAGTTGACCATGAACGGCGGCAGCACTTCAGTGTAGCCGTTCTCCTTCGTGTGCAGATCGAGCATGAAGTTGATCAGCGCGCGTTCGAGTTTTGCGCCGGGGCCGGTCAGCACGGCGAAGCGAGCGCCGGTAATTTTGGCGGCGCGTTCCTGATCAAGAATGCCGAGACGATTGCCGACATCAACGTGATCTTTTGGCTCAAAACCTTCAGCCGCGAAATCACGCGGCGTACCCCAGCGACGAACTTCGACATTTGCGTGTTCATCGCTGCCGACTGGCACTGATTCGTGCGGCAGGTTCGGCACGCGGGTCAGCAGCGTGCGCAATTCTTCTTCGATCTGACCGATGCGGGCATCAAGTTCTCTGGCTTTTTCACCGGCCTGTTTTGATTCAGCCTTTTTCGCTTCGGCCTCATCGCGCTTCCCTTCCCTCATCAGCGCGCCGACCTCTTTGCTGATGCGATTGCTCGCGGCGTTCAGTTCATCGCGCTGCGGCACCAGTGAGCGGCGTTCAGTGTCGAGTCGGGTGAAATCAGCAAGCAGGGCAGGATCAAAATTGCGGGTGGCAAGTTTTTCGCGCACGAGATCAAAGTTCTCGCGCACATAATGAACATCAAGCATTGCGTTCCTCTCTGTACTCACGTCTCGGGGACAAGCTGAACTCGTAAGTTACGCATCGCGCAGAACGCTGTCAAGCACAGCTTCCCGCAGGCCATCTGATATAATCGCCGCGATTTTCAGCACGGATGAAAGGTCAGCCGAACGAAAGATGCGAGTTGCCATTGTCGGAGCCGGGCCTGCCGGAGCGCACCTGGCTTTTCAATTAAGTACAAACGGATGCGAGGTGCGGTTGTTCGATGCCCGCGAAACTCCGTGGGAAAAACCCTGCGGCGGCGGCGTCACGACCAAAGCGCTGCGCGAATTTGATTTTCTGCGCGAGGGCGCAGCGCCGAAACGGCTTGTCTCAAAAGTCCGCGTCATTACGGCTCGCGGCTCAGAAGTCACCATCGAACCGAAATCGGATTTTGCAATTTATTCACGCGCCGAACTTGACCGGATGATGCGCGAACGCGCAACGAGCGCCGGAGTAAAGCTGCATTACGCACGCGTCGCAAAAATTCAGCGCGCACAAAATCGCTGGCAGCTTGAAACCGAACACGGCGCAAACTTCACCGCTGATTTTCTGGTCGGAGCCGATGGCGCAACCAGCAAAATGCGGCGCAGACTCGGCATTGAATTTCGCCCGCAGGATTTCATTTACGCGCTCGGCTGGCACGTCAGATCATCAGGCAACAACGAAGCCGCTGCGCGAGTGGACATCAAATACCTGAATGGTTATGCCGGATACATCTGGGCCTTTCCGCGCACCGATCATCTTTCTTACGGCATCGCCACAAAGTATCAGGAAAAAACTCCGCGCACGCTGAAAGAACATCTGCTTGAATTCATCGCCGCGCAGCAGCCGGAGATTGCCCGCGAAATCAGGGCTTCAGATCATCACACCACGCCGCGCGCGAGCTTTTACGGCGCGATGATTCCCGCGCTCGAAGTGCAAAGCTGGGATCAGTTGAAAGTCAGTCACACCGGTGAGGGCTGGGCGCTGATTGGCGATGCCGCAGGCTTCGTTGATCCGATCACCGGCGAAGGAATTTATTACGCCATCAAATCAGCCGAACTGCTCGCCACATCAATGCTCACGCGGCCTGCCGATTACGAGGCGATGTGGCGCGCTGAGTTCGGCGCTGAAATGCGGCGGTCAGCGCAGATTCTTGACCGGTTCTATCGCGGCAGATTTCTGGGCGCGCCCTTCACTGAACGAATGGTGCAGTTCGCTCGCATTCATCGCGGTGTGCGCGAAACTCTGAATGATCTGATCGCAGGCGATCAGAGTTATGTTGATCTGAAGCCGCGCCTGCTGCGTGACGTGCTGAAATTCATCTGAACCGCATGCAAAAAGAACAACCAGTGACTTCGCTGAAATGGAAACAGGTCAATGCGTGGCGGCTCGCGCAGCACTTTCTGTCTGAGCGCGCAGAGAGCCACAAAATGCTTGATGTCGTCACACGACTGGGCGGCGTGCAGGCGCAGGTCATGTCAGCGGCTGAACTTGCTTTATGGGCGAGAGTGCAGAATGTTTCGCCATCCGATGTGCAGCAGTCGTTGTGGCACAGGCGCACGCTCGTCAAAACGTGGGCGATGCGCGGCACGCTGCACCTGCTTGCGGCTGAAGATTTCGCCTTGTACATCGCCGCGTTCAGCACGCTGTCACATTACCGGCGACCGTCGTGGCTGAAATATTTCGGTGTCACGGCTGAAGAGCTTGAAGCGCTCATCAAAGGCGTGCGCGCGACGCTGCACGATTCCGGCCTGACGCGCGAACGGCTGGCCGAAGCCATTGCCCGCCGATTGCGCCGCCCTGAACTGCGTGAAATGCTGCTGTCCGGCTGGGGATCGCTGCTCAAGCCCGCAGCCTTTCAGGGCCATCTCTGCTTCGGCCCGAATGAAGGTCAGAACGTCACTTTCGTGCGCCCTGAAAAATGGCTCGGCGCGTGGCCGCAGGTTGAATCCGAATCGGCGCTGAAAGAGGTCGCCCGTCGTTACCTCAACGCTTACGGCCCGGCCACTGCTGACGAATTCGCCCGCTGGTTCGGTCTGCAACTGCCCGAAGCAAAGCGAATCTTTCGCGGCCTCGGTGATGAAATTGCGCCCGTCAGTGTCGAAGGCTGGCAGGCGTGGTCGCTCACCGCCGCCATCGAACAGATGCAATCAGCCGGAGCGCTGCGCATCGTGCGCCTGCTGCCATACTTCGACCCGTACACAATTGCTGTCGGGCGCCATATTCATTACCTGCTGCCCGGCGATCACAAAGCGCGCATCTACCGCACCGCCGGATGGATTTCACCCGTAGTCATTGCCGATGGCCGCATCGAAGGCGTCTGGGAATACAACAAACAACGCTCGCACATCGTTGCCAGGATCGAACTGTTCACTGCGCCAGGTGCAACTCTCAAGCGCGGCATTGCGGCTGAAGCGAAACGGCTCGGTGAGTTTCTGAACACTGAAGTCAGGGTGAATTACGTGACGACATAGCCTATGAGCAAAGAGGAAATCCGCGAACTGCTGCGCCGCAACATCGCGCCCGACAGACAGTCCATCTCGACAGAAGAAGGTCTGGAAGTCGCGCGGGCGGCAAGTCGCGCCGCGAAAGCGAAAGGCATCATCTGCGCGCTGGCTGGAGGCCTGGCGATGCATCTTTACGGATTCACGAGGGCCACCACCGATGTGGACATGATCGCCAGCGAACTGCTCGACTGGCAGGCGAAAGACAAGCTGAGTTTTGGCGGCGAGACTTACGCTGCATCAGCCGGACAGCGCGAGATTGATCTTGACTGGATCGTTCGTAATGATTTCTTTCGGGAATTTTACGAAGCCGCTTTGCAGGACGCCGTGGAAACAGAAGAAAGTCTGAGCGTCATCAGCCCCGAATGGATGGTCATCCTGAAATACGTCTGCGGTCGCGGCAAGGATCAGCTTGATCTGCTGTGGCTGCTGCAACAGCCCGGCCTCGTTGATCGTGATGAAGTGCGCCGTTTGATGATCGGTGTGATGGGCGAGAAAGCAGCGGCACTGCCACTGCGCGAGCTTGAGCGTTATTTTCTTCAGGCTGAACTGAACGCAGAAAAGGATAAGGAACAATTTCAATCTGAAAACTGAAATTTGAGAATAGATGACGCAGAAATAGCAGAAACGAAGTACACCTATGTTTGATTTGAAGAAAAGGACTCGAGAGGAGATATGGCAACTGGGTTCAATCGTAATGAAGTCGCGGAACTGCTGGTTCGATGCCATCGCAGATGTTGTATCTGTCACAGATTTTGCGGGACGAAGATCGAAACAGATCACATTGTACCAGCGGCTGAAAGCCAAGATCATTCAATAGAAAATGCAATTCCAGTATGCTTCGATTGCCACGCTGAGATTCACGCATACAACCCGAAGCATCCACGAGGCCGCTGCTTTACACCAGAAGAATTGAGAATGCACAAAGAGCAATGGCTGCGCATTTGTGAGATGAGACCTGAGATATTCGTTGAAGCTAATCGCAATGTAGACATTGGGCCATTGCAAGGATTACTTGATGAATTAGAGCATAATCTTGCTATTTCATCTGATTTCAACCGGGGAACACTAGGCTTTCTATTCAAAGATGAACAGTTTGCAAGGGCCATTCGCGAAGGTGTTCTGGTTATTCTTGGTGAAGAATTGCGTCAGAACATATCAAGAGCTTATGGGGAGATCAGCAGGGCAAACGAAGCGGTAAAAAGCTACAACAATCAAGGCTTGATAGATCTGAGCGACAGAATTACAAACAATGCCATGGCAGCAGTTCAAAGAGCCATACCACTAATCGAAATGGCCAGAAACAGTCTGCTTGAATTTGTAGCAAGTGAATAATAATAGGTAGTTAACACACGATCAGTTTCATGGAAGAAATTCTGACAGGCACAGTCAAAGGCCCCGGCGACAATCCGCACGAGTTTACGTTCATCACGACTGACAACGTGCAGACGCGCATCGGGGAGTATGTTTATTACCACGCGCAGAGCGGCGATGATGAGCGCAGTGATTTGCAGATCATTGGCACGATCACTGAACGCAGGCTGGTGCGCAATCTGCCGGACAGCTTTCTGGCTGATCCGAATACGCCGCCTGCGCTGGTTTCCAGTCTGATCGGGCTGACTGAAGAGGGAGCGGAGATTTATGAAATCGTCGTTGAGACTATCGGTTTCTTCAGCGATGCGCTCGGCGATTTCATCAATCCGCGCATTCCGCCGATGCCAGGGCAGCCGGTTTATCTGGCTTCAAATGAAATGCTGGCGCGCATGCTTTCGCCAAAACAGAAGGGCGAATACGGCGGCGCGCACATCGGTTCGCTGCTGACGCGCAAGCGCGATGAGGTGCCGGTTGTGCTTTCGGTGAAGGATGTGGTTTCGACGCATCTGGCGATTCTGGCCAGCACGGGCGCGGGCAAGAGCTATGCGGCGAGCGTGCTGATCGAGGAACTGCTGATGCCGCACAATCGCGCTCCGGTGCTGATCGTTGACCCGCACGGCGAATATCACACGCTGCGCGAGATTCACAATCATCCTTTGTTTACTGAAGGAAATTACAAGCCCGAAGTCAGAATCTTCACGCCCGACAAGATCAGGGTTCGCATTTCGACGCTGACCGAGAACGACATTCAGTACCTGCTGCCCGAAACGACCGAGAAGATGCGAACGTTTCTCAGCCAGGCTTATCGCGCGCTGATCAATGACAAGACGCGGGCGCGCGGAATGTGGGGCTTTCAGGATCTGCTCAATGAAGTGCTGGCGCTGAAGTATGAAGACGCAAAGGGACAGGGCGGCGGCAATGTCAGCACGATTGACGGGCTGGAGTGGCGACTGCGGCGGCGCTTCGAGCAGAGCAAAGTGTTTTCGGATCACGAACACATCGCGCTTCAGGATTTATTCCGTCCGGGGCAATGCACTGTGCTGCAACTTTCAGACATTGATGAAAACGAACAGCAGGTCATTGTCGGAGCATTGCTGCGCCGCACGAACAAGGCCCGCGTGGCGACGGTGCGCGGCGTGGCAAATGATGACGAATCGAATCTGCCTTATCCTGTTTTCGTGCTGCTCGAAGAGTCGCATCGTTACGCGCCCGCCGGAGTGAAAGTCGTTTCGACCGACATTCTCAAACAGATACTTTCAGAAGGCCGCAAATTCGGCGTGGGCATCGGACTGATTACGCAGCGTCCGGGCAAACTCGATCAGGATGTGCTGTCACAGTGCATGACTCAGTTCATTATGCGCATCGTCAATCCGATAGATCAGCAGACGATTGCCTCATCGGTCGAAGGCGCAGGCCGCAGGCTGCTTGATGAACTGCCCGCACTGACCAAAGGCCAGGTGATCGTTTCAGGCGTGGCGGTGAACACTCCGGTCTTGTGCCAGGTGCGCAAACGCATCACCAGTCACGGCGGTGAAACGATTGACGCGCCGACCGAGTGGCAGAAGTATTTCACCACGAAAGCAAAGCAGGAACGCGAGCGCGAAGAGGCCGTTTACATCAAGCCGAAGCGCAGGGACGAAACGCTGGAAGGCTTCACGATTTGAAGTTAGTCCGAGCAACAGCGGAGGTGTGAAATGAAAGCAGAGAACATTATCGAAGTTGACCCGGAAAAACTCGGTGGGATGCCGGTTTTTAGAGGAACCCGCGTTCCTATTCAGAACTTTTTCGATTATCTGGAAGGTGGTGAAAGTCTGGAAGTTTTTCTGGATGATTTCCCGACGGTTGAGCGTGAACAGGCACTGGCATTGATTGAGCTGATGAAGGAAAGAGTGATGGGTGACTATGAAGCTGCTGCTTGATGAATGTACTCCACGCCGTCTCAGGCGTGATCTTACAGGCCATGAAGTCTTCACCATTGAGGACGCTGGCTTCAAAGGTCTGAAAAATGGTCGCCTGTTGCAGGCTGCTTCAGGACGGTTTGATGCTCTGATCACAGTTGACAAGAGCATGCCAGCTCAGCAGAACCTCGCAACTCTGAATCTTGCAGTGCTGATCCTGCGCGCCAGAAGTAACAAGTATGATGATCTGAAGCCGCTGATTCCGTCGGCTCTTGATGCGCTGGGCAGCATTCAGCCCGGAACCGTTGTGGTAATTATCGAAAGTCACACGCCTTTGCATGAAAACCTGGAAACTGACGATTGAATATGACGGCACGCGCTACAGTGGCTGGCAGGAGCAGCAGAATGCCAGAACGGTGGCCGGTGAAATCAGAAAGGCGGCTGAGGATTTCTTTGGCGCGCGCGTTGACCTCGGCGGCGCGGGGCGCACTGATGCGGGTGTTCACGCGCTCGCGCAGGTGGTGCATCTGAAAGTCGAGCCGCGCCGGGCAAAGGTCAAATCGCTTCCCCGCCCTCAGGAACTTTTGTATGCGCTCAATGACCGGCTGCCTTCTGACATCAACGTGATTCAGGTTGAAGAGGCTGACCCGCGCTTTCACGCCCGCCACAATGCGGCGTCGCGCTCGTACATTTATCAGATTTCGACGCGGCGCACGGCCTTTCACAAAAAGTATGTCTGGTGGGTGAAGGACAAACTTGATGTGGGCGCGATGGCGCAGGCGGCTGAACTGATTGCGGGGCGGCACGATTTTTCGGCCTTCAGCAAACGCGATGCGGCGCGGCCTGATGAATCAACCATCGTTGTGGTTGAGGCAGCTGAGATTGTGCAGGAAGAACACCTGATTGTCTTTCACATCACGGCTTCGCACTTTCTGTGGAATATGGTGCGGCGGCTGGTCGGCACGCTCGTTGAAGTCGGCAGGCGCAGGCTGAGCGTTGATGATTTCGCGGCAATGATTGACGGGCAGACTGAAGCGAGTGCTCAATGGACTGCGCCGCCTTCGGGATTGTTTCTGCACCACGTCGAATACGACGAGCGCGCAAAACGGCGCTGATCAGCCGTACATCAGAAAGGCCAGAATTTCGTGCCGACGCGGGTGATTGTCTATCCACTCCTTCATTCGTTTGATTTCGTCCAGTCCTTCCTCGCCGAATTTCTTCACATAAATCTGTTCCTGATTGCGCGCTGATTCTTCCTTTCTGACGCGGGACTGCCAGGGCGAAGTGAAGATGGTGTAAACATCATCGTGCAGGCCGCGAGCTTTCAGGGCTTCCCATTCATCGCGGTCGAACCAGACGCCGCCGCAGTTGCCGCACTGATCGAGCGCGAAGCTGACGCCGTGACCAACCTTGTAACGAATCAGAATGCTGCGGCATTCGGGGCAGTATCTGGCCACGAGCGCGCCGGTCGCTGGTGGATTGGGCGCGGTCGGCGCAGGCGTCCGTTCAGGTTCACCAACTTTTTCGCGGTGCTGTTCGCGCCATTTCCAGTATTCGAATGACTGAATCCAGTTGCCGCCGCATTTGTCGCAGTGGCGCGAAGTCAGATTGCTTTCGAGCGCTGACAGGGACAGGTCTTCGGTTTTGCAGACCGGGCATTTCATGGCAGTACCTCGTTTGTGAATTGCGACTGCGGAGCAAAGTTGGCAGCCGACAGGGTAAAATGATGGGGCAATGGTAAAGCTGCGATCAGAAGACATCAAACAAAAAGCGCGCGAACTCGGCTTTCATCAGGTCGGCATCGTTGAGGCCACCGCGCTGACCGAAGAAGGCGCGAAACTGCAAACGTGGCTGGCGCGCAATTTTCACGGCGAAATGCATTACATGGCCCGCGACCCTGAGCAGCGCGCTGACCCGCGCAAACTGATGGCTTCGGCAAAATCGGTTGTCTGCGTGGCGCTCAATTATTACCGGCCTGAACAGCACTCCGATTCGCCTGAGGTCGGAAAAATTTCACGCTATGCGTGGGGCGATGATTATCACGACGTGCTGCGCGACAAGCTGAAACTGCTGCTCGCCTGGATTCGTGAATCCGAGCCTGAAATCGAAGGCAAAATCTGCGTGGACAGTTCACCGATGATGGACAAGGCGTGGGCAGTGCGCGCCGGTCTGGGCTGGATCGGCAAACACACGAACCTGATTACAAAAGAATTTGGTTCGTGGGTTTTCCTGGGCGAACTGCTGCTGTCGGTCGAACTCGATTACGACAGCCGGATCGAACCCGACCATTGCGGCAAATGCCGGGCGTGCCTTGATGCCTGCCCGACAGGGGCGATCATTGCGCCTTACCAGGTGGATGGGACGCGGTGCATTTCATACGGGACGATTGAACTGCGCAGCGCGGAACTGCCGGAACCGGTCAGGTCGAATCTGAATGGGTGGGTTTTTGGCTGCGACATCTGCCAGGATGTCTGCCCCTGGTCGCGGTTCTCAAAGCCGACCGAAGAGGCGCGATTCACGCCGCGACCGGGAATCACGGAACTGAAACTTGATGAACTGATCGGGATGTCGCAGGAGGAGTTTTCAGAGAAATTCCGCCGCAGTCCGGTCAAGCGGGCGAAGCTGGCCGGGCTGCGACGGAACGCTGAAGCTGCCGGAAATAGCAGGACAGATGCAGCAAAATCAGATCCGTGTCAAAACTTATCCACAGTTTCCTCATCTGAGCCTGATTCTGGGATTAAGCCGCCAAGTTAATGACAGGGCGTAGTTTGTCTGGTTTTCCACAGTTTTTCCCACAAGTCTTCCACAAGCTTTTCCACAGCGATTGAGCAAAACTGAAGAAACAGGTTGCAGTCCGGCGCTTCAGCCGCAGAGCCTTCAGGCCATTACGCCGAGCGCCTGCTTGCAGTAAGCCAGGCATTTCTTCATTTCTTCAATCGTGTCGCCGCCCTTGTATTCGTATTCGATGTTGGCCGGAATCTTCCACTTGTTTTTGCTGAGCAGTTCAAGGACGGGTTTGATCGGGGTGTCGCCTTCGCCAAAGACGACGTTGGCTCCCTGGTTGCGCTTGCGATCCTTGATGTGCAGCGTCACGATGCGGTCGTGATGTTTGCTCAGATAATCAACCGCGTCGAAGTTAGCGGCGGTGAAATGGCCGATGTCCAGGTTGACGCAGATGTATTCTGAAGCGCCATTCATCGCCTGGGCAAAATCGTCGGGCGTGGCAAATTCATTGGGGCGAATGTTTGAATGATTGTGCATGCCGACGCGCATTTTGTGCTTCCTGGCGTGTCCGTCAATGCGTTTGACGACTTCGGGCTGAGATGAGGCGGTGAGGCACTTTGCGCCGAGGGCTTTGGCAATCTCAAAGCCGCGCGCGATCTCTTCGTCGGTGAAATCGCCCCGGACGCTGTAGTTGTAAGCGTAAATCTCAACTCCGGCCTGGCTGAATTTCGAGCGAATGTCGGTGAAGTGGCTGAGCGGTGTGGTCAGTCGCCACTTGCGCAATTCATCGCGGCTGACTTTCGGTTCAATGTGGCCCTGCCACAATTCGGCGCTGCTCAGGCCGACGGCGACATAACCTTCGAGCGCCTTGTCGAGCGGGCGATCACGAAAGCTGTAACTTTGTGCGCCGATCAGGACGCCCTTGAAAGTTGAATTGATTTTCGGGGCCGCCAGGACGAGATCAGGCCGCAGCGCCGAAACGGCAACCCCGCCTGAGAGTGCGCCGAGCATCAGTTTGTTCCATTCTCTTCTGGTCAGATGTGACATTGTGCTTCCTCGATTTCGGGTTGAATCAATGACTGATTATTTGCGGAGGCGGCTGACGCCGGACAGCGACAGCCGAAGACAGGCGCACATTGTATGCAGGCGCTGGCCTGCTCACAAGGCAGGCTGAAGGCAGTCGTTTCAGCGATCCTGTGCAGCCCCGCAGGCTCTGTGATAACCTGAGGCACATCAGATTTTCGGCAGTCCGTGTTTTTTCAGTAACCGAGGAGGTTCGTCAATGCCTGTTCAGGACCTCAGTACCGCTGTGCGTGTCTGTGTTTCTTGCAAGCGCTGTTTTGATCCGCGCAATCAGTTCTGTCCTGATTGTCTGGTCGAACTGATCAGCCTTGAGCTGATTCCGCGTCTGATCAATTCGCAATACCGGCTGGATCGGATGCTCGGCAGTGGCGCATTCGGAACGGCTTTTCTGGCCAGAGATTTGAAGCAGGAGCGCGATGTCGTCCTGAAGGTCATTCGGGCCGGAGCCATCGCCGACCCGAAAGCGCAGGATCGGTTTCTGCATGAAGCGCAGATCGCCGCGCAGCTTTCACACCCGCAGATTGGCGCGTTGTACGATTATGGCACGCTGCCTGATGCGAGCGCGTGGGTGGTGATGGAACTGGTGCACGGCGAATCGCTGCGGCAGTTGATGAATCGAACCGGAAAGTTTGCGCCGAATGAAGCCGTCGCCATTCTGACCGAGATTGCTTCTGCGCTTGAAGTGGCGCACCGGGCCGGACTTGTTCACCGCGATCTCAAGCCGGAATGCATTGTCGTGCTGCCGGTTGAAGCGGGCAGCACGCGGATCAAAATTTATGATTTTGCGCTCGCCGTTATTACCGGCAGCGGCTCTGCTCCGCAGGCTGGTGCTGAGTTTCACTGGTCAGCCACCAGGGTTTCAGGGCTGCTGACCTATGCCAGCCCGGCGATGCTGCGTGGTGAAGAAGCCGACCCGCAGTCGGACATTTACAGCCTTGGCGTGATTGGCTATGAAATGCTGGCTGGTCGTCCGCCGTTCAACGCCCGGCGATCCAGCGAACTGCGCGCGAAACATCTCAATGAAACCCCGCCGCCGCTGCATCAGTTTGTGCCGGGCATTCTGCCTGTGCTTGAATCCGCCATTATGAAGGCGCTTGCCAAGGAATCATTTCAGCGGCAGCAGACTGCGTCGGAATTCAAACGCGACCTGCTGCGAGCGGTCAAAATCGGCTGAGAATTCACGAAACCAGAACACTTCTCCTGGCGCTTTTGTGCCTCTGCGTGAAACTTAAGCTCACGCAGAGGCGCAGAGAACGCAGAGAGCGCAGAGATTCAGTGAGTGCGTCAGTCCTGCCTCAACTCTAGCGCGTTTTGCCAAAGATGACTCTGACCTCGCCGGCATTGGGACGCTGATTGCTGACGCTGGCTGCACGCGGAATCCCGATGACCAGATCGCCCACGGATGATGAGGTCAGCCGCTCAATCACCATTGATCCCCGACCCAGAAAATCACCGGTGTCAGCGCCATAAACAGACAGCGGCGCGCTCGTTTTGGCCAGATCAATCGTGCCGCGCTGAACGCCCAGTTCAGGCAGGATCATCACGTAAACCGCCCCGCAGTTCGTGCGCGGAACAATGGCGGAACCGGGCGAGCCGAGCGCAATCGCCTGGCGCAAATCGCCGGGCAGTCCGCCGCTGAAATTTCCGATGGCAATGCTTGAACCAAGCCCGGTGGCCAGTTCGTTGCCGTTGGGCGGGCCGTAAATGGTCAGGTCAGGACTGGTCTGCGCCAGGTTGATCTGCCCGGTCAGTTTGTCTGAACCATAAAAGACGTAAACTTCACCGGCCCAGAAACTGGCATTGCCGAGGCCCTCACTCAACGGCGCGCCGATGACCAGATCGGCCTTGCCGTCGCCGTCCACATCACCAATCGCCAGCGCCGTTCCCATCTGGTCATCATTGTCACGACCCAGAATCGTCAGGTCTGTCGTCACTGATCCGAAAGAACGATTTCCGCTCAAAGTGGACGAGCCGTAAACCAGGTAAACTGCGCCGCGCAGGGTTTGCGGATCGAACAGAGGTTCTCCGATGGCAAGATCGGCAAAGCCGTCCCCGTTGACATCGCCAGCCGCAATGGCGCGGCCAGTCTGAGCGCCGGCAAACTGGCCTGAAACAGAAAATGTCGCGGCTTTGGTGCCCAGATCAATTGTTCCGGTCAGTCCTGTTCCGCCCGCAAACAGGTAAACGCGCCCGGCGTCGGTCAGTGAAGCTGCGATGGAAGGCGGATCGAAGAACGGCGCACCAGCGATCAAATCCAGCGGCCCGCTTTTTTGCGTGACGCGGCCAGCCGCTACCGCCGCGCCAAGCTGATCGCCGCCGTTGCTGCCGATCACGGTCAGCCCGGCGACCTGGCTGATGACAAAGGTGCCCTTGCTGAATGTCGTCCTGCCGAAGACAACATAGACCTTGCCGCAATCAGTTTTGGGTTTGCCCGTCGCGTCAAGCGCATCGGCCTGCGGCGCGCCGACAATCAGGTCAGCAATGCCGTCGCCGTTCACGTCACCGACGGCAACGCTTGTGCCGAGCAGATCACCGACGCCTTCACCTGTCAGAATCACATCCGGCGACTGTTTTTGCAGATCAATCTGGCTGCTTGTCAGCTTGCCCAGGAAAAGATAGGCGCGGCCATTGTCAATGCCCGAACCATCTCCAGCCGGAGCGCCGACAATCAGATCAGGAATGCCGTCGCCGTTGACATCGCCAACGGCCACGCTGCTGCCGGTGGCGTCACCGGCATTGCGTGTGGCGTCACCGTTTGCGCCAAAGGCCGCAAAATTTTCGGGGTCAGCAGCAAAATCATGCTGCGCATCCAGCACTCTGATCGTGGCTGTTTTCGTGTCACTCAGCGCAGGCGAGCCATTGTCCGTGACCCTGAAGGAGATCGTGTAATCTCCGGCCTGAAGGAAAGTCGGAGTCCAGGAGAATGTGCCGGTGGTCAGGTCGAACTGCGCGCCGGTCGGCACTCCCGTTGCGCTCAGCGTGATCTGTGAACTGTCAATATCGCTGGCCGACACGGTGAAGCGAATGGCCTGCCCTTCGGGAAGGATGCCTGAGTTTGGCAGGGCTGGCACCGTCAGCACAGGCGGATCATTGATCGCCGCAATATTGAGCGTCACGATGGGTTCGTTGCTGTTGGCCAGACCATCACTGACCCTGAACGTAAAGGTGTCAGTGCCGAAATAATTCGCTGCCGGAGTGTAAGTCAGATTCGGCGCAGTGCCGGTCAGCGTGCCGTGCAGCGGTCGGTTGACAATCGTCCACGTCAGCGCGTCGCCATCAAGGTCACTGGCAAGCAGCGTAATATTCGTCGGCGTATCCTCGTTGAGTGAGACTCCCTGAGAATTGGCCGTTGGCGTGCGATTGACGTTGGTGACGGTAATGGAAATCGTCTGGCTCGCGCTGCGGGCGGGCGAACCATTGTCAGTCACAGTGAAAGTTGTGCTGAAGTTGACGGACGGCTGCGCCTGCGACGCGACCGTGAATGGCGGCGTGTAGCTGAAGGCTCCGGTCGCGGGATTGAGCGTCGCGCCCGCCGGGGCATTCGTCATTGAATAAGTCAGCGTCTGGCTGGCGTCAGGGTCGCTGCCGGACAAATTGAAACTGAGTGCGCTGCCTTCCGCAGTGGTCTTGTTACCGGGACTCGTCAGCGATGGCTGCCGGTTGACATCTTTGACGGTCAGTGAAATGTTGCGCGTCGTACTCAGCCCCAGATTGTCGGTCGCCGTCAGCGTCAGCGTGTAGCTGCCTGCATCAGTGAAACCGGGAAGCAGACGCAGGGTGTAACCGAAATTGTCGCCGTTGTTCTTGAAGACGGAAGCAAAAGACGCCCCCGCAATCGTGACATTGGCCGTCTGGCCAATGTCAGGATCAGCGGCCATAAAGAGTACATCCTTCAGTTCGGCTTCATTGGCTGTCAGGTTGAAGGGAGCCAGAAACACCGGCGCACGGTTGGCGTTTGCCGATGGCAGTTCAATCGCCGGTCTGATGACCGTAATGCCGCCGGGCACTGCCGGAACACTGTTGCTTTGCTGGCGTTCGATGCGGCCATTCGGTCGCACAAAGCTGACTTCGACCGAAATGTTTTCGCCCGGCCTGACCGGCACGTTGCGCAGAATGAAACCGCCGTTGCCGTCAGTGAAGGCTTCCCTGCCCCGCACGCGCACCAGCACGCGCCGCACCGGAGCCGTGCCGCCGCTTTCGACCACGCGCCCGATCACGGTCGTCGTCGGCAGCAGCACCGAAACAAAATAAATTCCCGTCTGCGTAATCGCGCCGTTGTCAGTTTCGATGCGCTGACCATCCGCTGAAACGGTGGCCTCGCCGACAATGACGAACTGGCCGACGAACTGACTGTTGCTGTCCTGGTCAAAGCGAATCAGCTTTGCCTTCGTGCCTGCCGGAAGGCTGTCAGAGTTGGGAAAGATCAGTTTGCCGCCCGGATTGAGTTTGACGCCGAACGGGGTGATTTGCGCAATCGAAGTGCTGAAATATCCGGCGGGCAGGCTGGTCGGAGTCCGGCTGTTTTCGATGATCGTCAGAAAGATGTTGCCGCTGGTTGAGCCGTCAGGAAACATCGCGCTGCCGGGTGGCACATCCAGCGTGACGCCGCCGGTCTGAATTGAACCATTGACCGCGCCGGTTTGCTCAGTGCCTTCAGAATTGTTTTCAGTCAGACTGCCGCCGCCAACCGGCAGGCTCGGCCCGGTGGCCTGCTGCATAGCGACAGGTTGCGCAAACTGGTTGTCGCGGTTGGCTGAAATGCTCATCTTGAGGATGACTTTCGGGTACGGCGGCGAAGTCACAGTTGAGCCGTCAATTTCCACCAGGGCCGCTCCGGCATTCACATCCGGCAGGATGAACAGGCCTTCGGAATTGGTCGTTGTCGTGATCGGACTCGCGCCCAGGACTCTGACGGTGACGCCGCTCATCGGCTGGCGACCGGTGTCTTCGACAAAGCCGCTGACCGAGGTTCGCACCGGCAGCGAACTGGCGCTGGTGCCTTCGCCCTGCGGCGTGCGCACGCTGACGGTGCCGGTTTCGACGCCGAAAGGAACGGTCACTGAAAGCTGAGATGGCGAGGCTGAACCGAGGCTGGCTTCGGTTCCGGCAATTCGCACGGTGTTGTCAGCGGTGTTCGCTGAGAAACCTGAACCGCTGATCGTCAGCGGCTGACCAGCCAGCACATTGGCGGCTCCGAAACTGCTGATGACAGGCGGTGCGCTGCCCTGTGCGCCTGCAATTTCGATTTCGCCGAGGTTGGATGAACCGAAGCCGTTGACCGAAACCGCCAGATTGATTTTGCCGCGCCCGATCAGGCTGCGCGGAATTTCGACGTTGATCTGATCCAGTCCGATAAAACCGCCCTGCGCTCCGGCGTAATCGGGCGTGAGGTCGGCTCCGCCGAGCAGCACGTGAACATTCTCGCGCACGTTGCCGTCGCTGTTCGGGTCAGGCGCTTTGCGAATGCCGGAAAGAAAAAGCACCAGAAAAACCTTCTCGCCTTCGGGGCCGAGGTCAATCGGTTTTGTTACCAGCCGTCCGGTGGACGGATTGAGTTGCGAGACTGATTCATAAAGCTGCTGACCATTGGCTTTCACCCGCAGCAGCAGCGCGGCAGGCACGCCCTGCCCGTCAGCATTGGCTGAAAACACCGCCGCCCCGGCCTGCGCGACCTGCACTGTGCCGTTTGAAGTAATGCCGTTGCCCGCCCGCACCACGACGTTTGCCGAACCGGGGCTGATGCCGGACGGAATCACAAAATTGATCTGACCCGAAGACACAAAAAACAACTGCGCCGCCTGGCCGTTCACTTCAACGGTCGTTCCGCCAAGCGTCGTCGGCAGCGGCACGGTATTGGCGCCTGCGGTCTGTGTGGCCAGGTTTGTGCCGAAGGCGGCGACAATCGAATCGGGCGCAATGGCCGCTGCCTCGTAACTGGCCGCTGAAACCGTCGTGACCGGCGTTGATGACTGCGGCCTGATGGCGCTGAAAACCGTGCGGCCTGTGATTCCGGCCAGGCACAGCAAACAGGCGGCAGTCATCAACAGCCACAACGGAACGAGGCGAACCCGGTGATTGATGAAAGAGAAATGGCTCGGCGCAAAAAGCTGACGGATCAGATGGTGCAACAACATATTTTCCCCTCCGGTTTCCCGCCATCATCCAGCCAGACATTCACAGTTAAGTTGGCTGTTGATTACAAACGGGTGACAGATGGTTTCGAGGTTGAATGAACTGAGGCAGGTGTCAGGATGCCGCAACAGGGCAGTGAGTCAGTCAAATCAGAGTGAGGGAAGGCTGCCTCTTCAGTAGTCATCAGACCTTGCAATGGCGTCGTCAAACTGACCGCCTGCGAAAAATTCAGGCGTCAGTTACCGGCTTCGAATTGTGCTCTGGGTCTTGCGAACGCGCCAAGTATAGCAAAGCCGCCATGTGTCGCAAGCAGTAATTACAGAGCCGACCAGACAGGCCGAAAAGCGCAGAAAAAAGCGGGAGCGCATCATTGCTGATCGCGCCCCCGCCAAAGACAGGAGGGTATTAAAACCGCTCTGCACTCGAAAAAATCAACCCCGAATCATCCCCCTGAACTTAGCTTCGCTGATCTGATAACCGGGAAAGATCGTGTTGAGATTCGTTGCGCCCAGGTGCCGCGCCGCAATCTCACCGAAGACATCACGGAAGTCGGTCGTCAGATTCAGGTCGCGGCCCTCATAAAGCTGATCGCTTTTCAGGCCCGGCCATTTGCCATAAACCTGGCCGCCTCTGACTTCGCCGCCGATGACGAACATACAACTGGCATGTCCGTGATCGGTGCCGCGATTGCCGTTTTCACGCGCCGTGCGCCCGAACTCAGTCATCGTCAGAATCACGACATCGCCTGCGCGTTCGCCCAGGTCGGTGTAAAGCGCCGCGATGCCCTGCGAAAGTTCAGCGAGCCGCGCGGCAAGCTGTCCCTGCGACGATCCCTGATTGGTGTGCGTGTCCCAGCCGCCCGTGTCGGCAAAAGCGATTTCCAGGCCAATGTCTGATTTGATGAGCTGCGCAATCTGTCGCAGCCGGTCGCCGAACTGCCCGCGCGGATAAGTCGCGCCCGGCGCAGGCTGGTACTGGCCCGGATTGACTCGTTTGAGCAGCTTCACCGCCTCAAAGGTTTCGCGCCCCGTGCCGCGCAGCGAAGCGTCAACCGCCTGATCGTACAACGCCTCAAACCCGCTCTGCGCCGAAAGCCCGCCGCCCGTCTGGCCGCCGCGAATGCCGAATTCATTCAGGTTGTTGATCGCCAGCGCCGGAGCGCGGCCCTGCATCGCGCGCGGCATATTCGGCCCCATTGCGACGGCGCGAAACGGCGTTGCCTTTGCATCGGGCCTGCTTTGCAGGTAACGATTGAGCCAGCCGTCACCAGTGCTTTTGACGCCCGGCGTGCCTGACTCCATGTAATCCTGCGCGTCAAAATGGGAGCGCGTGTTGTCGGGCGAACCGACCGCGTGAATGACGGCCATCTGCCTTGCATCCCAGATCGGCTTGAATGGAGCAAGCGCCGGATGCAGCGCAAAGAATCCATCAAGGTCAATCGCTGCCGTCTGCTCACCGCTTTTCGGGCGCGGGACGGCGATGTTCGGGCGCAGGTCGTAATAGGCCTGTTCGCCGTAAGGCACAACGACATTCAGACCGTCAGCCGCGCCGCGCTGAAAGATGGCTACCAGGATTTTTTTGCGGCCTTTGCTGTTCGTCTGTGCCAGCGCCCGTGTCAGAAATGAGGGCGACTGTGTCACAGCTCCGAAACTTGCGAGGGCAATGCCGCTGCTTTTGAGAAAGAATCTTCTTGAAACTGACATCTCATCACCTCACTGTCTTTGAAATTCAGGTGAACCCAGCACCAGACCGACGATCCTGGCCACACCGGCATTCGTGTTGTTCATCGCCATCATCTGCGGATCGCTCAACTGCCTGCCCAGCGTGGCGCGTGTCTGCGGCGACACATCACCATTGAGCAGAAGTTTAATGACCTGATCCACAGCCTGTTCAGGTTTTGTGGCGCTGATGCCGCTGGTCAGCGATTCAACGTTAACGCGCGTGCCGGGGATGCGATTGCTGCTGAGCGCGAGCGCAAAGTTCATGCGCTGAAGCAGCGCGCCGGTGTTGACCCAGACTTCAGATTCATCCTTGTATCCGGTCGGCGGCTGCGCCATAAACAGCGGCTCGCCCATCTGCGCCATCCAGCGATGGAAAGGCTGCGCGCCGCTGGTTTCGGCATTGAGCGCACGCACCGCGCTGACGGTCATTTCAAAAGGTGTCTTGATTTTGGCGCGGTAACTTTCCGGCGACCAGAACTCAGGCGAAGTCAGAATCGAACGCACGACCTGGCGCAGATCGCCATCGGTTTTCAGAAAGACCTGTGCCGTCCGGTCAATCAGCGACTGCGGCGGATTGTCAGAGACAAAACGCCTGGCCAGTTTGGTGGCGATGAATTTCGCCGTTGACGGATGATGCGCGAGAATTCTGATGACCTCTTCGCCGTCCTTTACTCCACCGCCAGCCGGAATCCTGTGGCCCAGCACGACCTTTTCGCCGTCATCGTGCATCCAGGGCGCGAAATAAAATCCGCCGCCCATCCGGGGCTGCCTGATCGTCCAGCCGGTAAAGCAGCGGGCAACTTCCTGCACATCCTTCTGCGTGTAACCGCCGTCAACGCCGAGCGTGTGCAGTTCCATAATTTCGCGGGCGTAGTTTTCATTGATTCCGCGAGTGCGCTTCGGCGCCTGTGCCGCATTCTGTTTTTCTGCCTGTTGCGGATTCCGCATTTCAGGCAGCCGGTTCGGGAAGCGATTGAGCCGACCAAAACCGCCCCGGCCCGGACCCGCCGGATTGCGGCGAATCGGGCGGTCAATCACGTTCGGCACATTCGGATTATTGTTGCGGCGATTGAAACCCTGCGGCAGTTTCGCGTTCGGCGTCATGCTCTGCCAGTTATCCAGATAAAAAAGCATCGCCGTGCTTTGCGCCGTGGCGCGCAGCAGGTCTTCAAACTTATCGAAAACGTGCGGGCGAATCACGTCGCGTTCGTAAGGCGTGATGAACATCCGGCTCGGCCCCTTGCCCGCAAAGACATTGAAGTGATTGAACCAGAAATCAGTCAGCACTTCCTGCAACTGCCGCTCGCTGTAAACGGCGCGAATGATTTTCGCCTGCTGTGCGTCCCACAACGCTTCCTGCTGCGGCTTCCAGCCCATCTCATTCATCAGCGCGCGGATTTCCTGCCGCCGCTTAACCAGCTCTTCAGGATTGATCGCCTGATCGGCCTTTTGTTGTTCAGCGGCTGCCTGGTCGTTGTCTTTCTTCTGCGCTTTCAGTTCCTGCCCTTCAGCTTTGAGCGCCTTCACATCAATGCCGCGCGCGAGCAGCGCCTGGTTGACCACTGCGCCCGGCGGATAGGTCGAGGCAATCTGTTGTGCGCTCATCGTCGCGCTCGGAACGGTCTGTAATTTTTGCCCGGCAAGCTCATCAGCAATGCGTTCAGGATGCAACTGCTCATCGAGAAACTTCTCCCAGCCCGTTTTCATCACCCGCTCAACATCGCCCGGACGCGGCCCGAATGTGATTCGGTTGAGCAGGTGAATGGCCTTTTGTTCAGCCGTCAGACTTTTCGCTGCGTTTGCCCTGCCCGACCGCGCCGCAGACTGTTGCGCCAGACCTGTCGGCCCGCTGCAGACCAGCGCCATCACCACACACAAAACCATTAATTTATTGATCATCACAGATGGTCTCATCATCGGGAACCTCCAGTCCCCCGTTCTGTTCGGTAAAATTGAATCTCGCTGCCTGGCCATGACTCATCAAAAAGAATTTCGCCAGCGACGAACTGTTAGATAAAAAAAGAGTCGTTTTGGTCGGGAAATTTAGCTGAGCAGTGCAGGTGAGTTTATTAACCGGGTCAGAATCAGAGCAGGCAGAAAAAACAAGAATAGCTGCCTGAACCTGTGTGACCTCCCCCGAAACCACACACATTCGGGCAGCTATCCTTTTTCTGGTACGGTGCGGGACTGACACCCCATCGCAGTCCCGACTAGATGCTCCCCAACATCTTCCGTATCCGAGCTTTTACCCCAATTTTCTGAAGTGATTATTATCGCGCCAGAATAGAGCAACAGGCGTACCACAGAACAGACAGGCTGAATTTTTTTCCGGGAATGATTGAACTGCTGCATTTACAAAGGCTGTCTGCCCCGACAGTAAAGCCGGGCAGCGAGTCTGAAAAATGGATTATGTAGCGAAATCTTACAAAGCGGTTTTTTCGTTGCTCTGTTTCCGATCAAAGTGTCGGCTTCAAAACGCCTGCTGACCGAAGCTGCAATATTCAATCAGACAGCAGCGTTCACACTGCGGATTCTGCGGGCGGCAGATTTTTCTGCCGTGACGAATCAGATTGATGTGCAGCGAATAGTGCTTTGACTCAGGAATCAGACTTTCCATCAGCGCGTGAGCCTGAGCGTCGCTGATCTTTTCGGGAATCAGACCCATCCTGCGCGTGATGCGAAAAATATGAGTGTCCATCGGAAAGACCGGCAACTTGCAGGCAAAGAGCAGCACACACGCAGCCGTTTTCGGCCCGACACCTTTGAGCGACAGCAGAAAGTTTCTGGCTTCGGTGACTGAGGCCGAGCGCAGAAATGACAGATCAGGCGTGCCGCGCTGCTCGCGGATGGCGTTCAGGATGTTTTTGATTACGACCGATTTGACCCTGGCCAGCCCGCCGGATTTGATGACTGCGGCAATCGTTTCAGGTCGCGCCCGGCGCACGGCTTCCCAGTCTGCAAAGCGCCGCTTCAGATTCTGAAAGGCCCGATGGCTGTTTACGTTGGTGGTGGATTGCGAAAGGATGGTGAGGATCAGTTCGTCGAGCGGATCATCAGTGCTGTCATTGAGCGGTGTGCCCCAGGCGGCTTCCAGATGCTCAACAACGTGGCGAACGATGCGCCGTCCGGTTTCAAGGTCGGTGTCAGAGAGAGACGGGGCTTTCATTTCACAACTCTCGAATCCTGAATTTCAAATTGCTGTTCGCCTGATTTCACTTCACGAGCGCACGCGCAGCGGCCAGGTTCTGCGCGTCGTCGCGCTCATCGTCCTGCGGAGTTTCCAGAATAAACGGCAGGCGGCGCAGTTTCGGATGTCTGAGCAAACGCGCCAGTCCAGCACTGCCGATTTCACCCAGACCAATATGCCAGTGCCGGTCAACCTGTGACTGAAAGGCTGATTTTGAATCGTTGAAGTGAACCGCCTTCACCCGGTCAAACCCGACCGTGCTGCCCAGTAATTTCAAAGCGCGTCTGGTGGCCTGTTCATCGCGCCAGTCGTAACCGGCTGCAAATGAATGCGCTGTATCAAGGCACATTCCGACCGGAACTTCGGGGCAGGTTCTGGTGCAGGCCGCAAGGATGTCGCTGACCTGCTCGAAACTGCGCCCGATCTGTTCACCCTGCCCGGCTGTGTTTTCAATCAGAATGTGAAAGCCGGACTGCTGCATCCTGTCAGCAAGTCCCGCTGATGCTTCGCGGATTGCTTCGGCGCAGTTTTCAATGGCCTGCGCCACACCTGCGCCGCGTGCGCTGCCGGGATGAACTACCAGATAATCAGCGCCAATCGCCAGCCCGCGTTCGATTTCGTCACGAAACGCGGCGATTGATTTGCCGCGAATCTCAGGCGCGCTGGCGGCAAGGTTAATCAGGTAGCAGGAATGAATCACGCAGGGGTCAAGTCCGGCTTCGGCGCGGGCAGCGCGAAAGGCCTTGATCTCATCGTCTGACAGCGGGCGCGCCGTCCAGCCACGCGGGTTGCGTGAAAAAATCTGCCACGTCTGACAGCCTTTCTGTTGTGCTTCAGTGATCGAATTGTGCAGCCCTCCGGCGATGCCTGTGTGAACGCCGAGACGGGGCAGGTAATTTTTACCGGGCTGACCAGCGGAGTGTGAATTCATAACGTTTGTCGCCGCCTTTGCTGCTGTCATCCACGCGCACGATGGTGCTGTAACCATTGGCGGCTGATGGTTCCTGCACGATGGTAATTGAGCCGCGCCCGTTTGCCGACAGCAGTTTGACATTCACCGGCGCACGCGGCACAGGCGCGCTGAACGAAGATCGCGGCTCACGCACCGGCTCGCCGCTCAGATGACGAATGGATGCGCTCGCACCGGCAATAATAATTTCATCCGCGCCATCCACCACACCGCTCCAGGCGACAGTGCCGGAACGCAAAGCCCCGGCTTCGATGCGGTTCTGATCGGCGCGGGCGCGGCGTTCGGTTTCGGCGCGACGTTCTTCTTCCTGGCGGCGCTCGAATTCGGCGGCTTCGCGTTTCAGCCGCTCTTCGGTCTGACGGCGCAGGGCAGCTTCCTCTTCGCGCTGCCGGGCGAGTTCCTGTTCGCGTTTCAATCGTTCGGCCTCGCGCTGCGGGTCAGGCGTGGATGGCGGCGCAACCGGCTGTGCCTGCGGCGTGGCCGTCGGTGCGGGCTGCGGCGCAGTGGTCGCACTGTTCGGCTGTTCGGCAGCCAGTTGCCTGGCCAGCGCGTCTTCAAGCCTGCGGGCGTCGGTTTCATTGATCTGCACCATCACCGGTGACAGGGCGGGTGCGGCAGCTTCAGCAGTGACGATCAGATTGCTGCACAACATTCTGACGCCGGGCAGAGCGCGAATCACATTTTCTGCGCCGCTCTTTTCGGGCTGATTCAGCGCATAACCGTCAATCGTCACGACGCCATCCCTGACCTGAAACTGATAGCGACTGTCGGCGGCTTCGCGGTTGTAAGCGCCAAGCGCGGCCCTCACCGCTTCGGCAAGGGCGTTGTCATCAGGCGGCGCAGGCGTGGGCGCGAGCGCCGGATCAGGCGTGGCTGAAGCCGGAATCAATGATTGTCGCAGGGCCTGTTCGCGCGCCTGAATTTCAGCCTGTCGCGCCGTTTCGCGCCGGTAACTGTTCCACAACAGCAGCGCAATGATCGAACCGAAAACCAGAAAGCCGATGCCAATGGCCATCAGCATTATTCGGGGCGGCGTGAAGCGCGGCAGGCGCGGCGGTTTTTCAAGCGGCGTGACGTAAACAATCTCTTCGCCCGCTACAACCGGAATCCGCTGCGTCTGCGTTTGCTGCCTGACGGGCGGAACAATCAGCGGCGGTGGCCCGGCAGCTTTCTGCTGCTGCCCCTCGTGAGCGCGGGCGACGGCATCAAGCGCGCTCGAAACGGTCGGACGTTTTGGTTCAAGTGTCTGCCCGCACGTCGGACAGACACGCATCATCGGATTCAGCCCTTCGCCACAGACGGCGCAAATCAGCCTTTCAGACCACATAACAAAATTACTTTCAGGGGCGGCAGGGGCAGGTGTGTTCAGATGGTTCGGCGCAGTTCCAGATTGAGCGGGCGCAACACGATCTCGCTCATCCATGCCTGCGCGGGTTGAGCGAGCATGGCGGTAATAACGGAAGCAACTTCTTCGGCGGTCATCGCATAACTGATGTCGCGCTGTTCAGCATTCTCCGGCTGAGTCTGATCAGCGCGGCTGGCTGTGCGGGAAAAGTTCGTGGCCACTGAACCGGGCAGCAGCACCGAAACGCGAATGTTGTGATTGCGAACTTCAAGGCCCAGCGATTCGGTGAAGCCCACGACGCCGAATTTCGCCGCGCAGTAAGCCGCCATGTTTTTGATTCCGTTGCGGCCCGCGCCCGAAGAGATATTGATGATCTGCCCGCTGCGCTGCTGCTTCATCGCGGGCAGCACGGCGCGGCAGGTCAGAAAGGTTCCGGTCAGGTTCGTGTCAATCACCGTGCGCCAGTCATCGAGCGCATAGCCGTCAACTTCACCGTTCAGGCTCAGCCCGGCGCTGTTGATGAGAATGTCAATGCGCCCGAACTCGTTCAGCGCGACCTGCACGGCGCGTTCGACTTCAAATGCCTTCTGCACATCGCACGCAGCAATCAGCGCTTCCTGCGCGCCGCGCGCCTTTGCTTCTTCGGCCACCTGAGCAAGCGCGACTTCTGAGCGGGCGAGCAGGCAGAGTTTGGCTCCCTGCCCGGCAAGTTCAAGCGCGGTCGCCCGACCGATGCCGGACGACGCGCCTGTGATGATGACTGCTGAACCTGAAAGCATAATTAAGCTGAGGCTGTCTGACCTTTTTTCAGATGCTTCGAGAAAAATTCAATCGCGCGGTGCCAGGCGTCAGCCGCATCCCTCGCGCTGTAAACATCGGGCCGCGTGTTATTGAAAAACGCGTGATCAGCGCCCGCATAGATCTTCACTTCGGCATCCTTGCCGTGCTGTTTGAAAGTCGCATCGAGCCTGTTCATCTTCTCGACCGTGATCCACTGATCGCGTTCGCCGCCAATGAACAGCACAGGGCATTTCAGATGCTGAATCACTGACAGATCATCGGGCATCCCGTAAAAAGGCACAGCCGCTTCAAACTGAAAGTTGCAGGCCGCCAGCAGCGTGTAAACGCCGCCCATGCAAAATCCCGTGATGCCGACGGCTGAAACATAATCAGCGCCGCGCAGGTGGCTGAGCGCGGTTTCAATTCCGGCCAGCGCCTTTTTCGGATCGAGCGCGCCCATCATTCTTGCAGCTTCCTGCGCGTCTTTTGTGGTTGCGCCTTCATAAAGATCAACTGCCGCCGCAACGAATCCGGCCTGCGCATAACGCCGGGCAATGTCGCGGATGTGATCGTTCAGGCCCCACCATTCGTGAATGATGATCACTGCGGGAGCCTGCGCCTGATCAGCGGGGCGGGCCAGGTATCCGTTGACTGATTTTCCATCGGCGGTGAAAGTGAAATCGCTGGCATTGATCGTGGACATGGCAGTTCCCTTTCTGTCGCGGACTCTGGTGATGAATCAGTGGTTTGACTGCTGTCGCTCTTCGGTGAACCGGAACTATAGCGACAAGCTCACCCTCACGCAAGCAGGCATTTTCTCATTGAAAGCAACTCCGCGAAGAACTGCGCTGATTCCTGATTCCTGAAAAAAATCAGGAGTCAGAAGTCAGGAATCAGGAATCAGTTCAGGGGCTTTGCCTGGGCCTGTGCGCCTGAGCATCCATCCTTGCCTTTGTGATTTTGCTCAATTCATAATGCAGCCCCTCACGTTAACCATTCCCATTTTCAGGAAGGAACCTGACATGCCCGAAAACATTCTGCTCGACCGACGAGGCCGGATTGCGCTGATCACGATCAACCGGCCTGACAAGCTCAACGCTCTGAACACAGCCACGCGCCGCGAACTGGGCGAGGCGCTCAACGAGTTGCGCGATGACCAGGAAATCCGCGTGGCCATCATCACCGGCACAGGCGAAAAGGCCTTTGTCGCCGGCGCCGACATCAACGAATTCGCCGGACGCACCGCTTTGCAGCAGCGCGAAGTGATGAAATCAAGAAGCGGCTTTGGCGCGGCTGATGATTTCACCAAGCCGCTGATTGCGATGATCAATGGCTTCTGTCTCGGCGGCGGCTGCGAACTGGCGATGGCCTGCGACATTCGCGTGGCCAGCGACCGCGCCAGATTCGGCCAGCCTGAAATCAATCTTGGCATCATTCCCGGCGCAGGCGGCACGCAGCGACTGCCGCGACTCGTCGGTGAAAGCAAAGCCATGCAGATGATTCTGACCGGCGACATGATTGACGCGCAGGAAGCATTGCGCATCGGCCTCGTCAGCGAAGTCTTCCCCGCCGCTGACCTCGAAGCAAAGACGATGGAACTGGCAAATAAGATTGCCGAGAAAAGTCCGGTCGCGCTGCAAATGGCCAAAGCCGCCGTCAAAAACGCCGCGCGCATGGGCCTGCGCGAAGGACTCGATCAGGAAATTGACCTCTTTGCGCTCTGCTTCGCCAGCGAGGACAAGGAAGAGGGCGTCAAAGCCTTTCTCGAAAAACGCAAACCCGAATTCAAAGGAAGATAGTTCACGGTCAGTGGTCAGTGGTTAGTGGCTGGTGGTTAGTGACAGGCTGCTGACTGCTGACGACAGATGCCTGACCTGCAAATTGCCATGACCAGAATCGCTCCCCTCAAACTTTGCATGATCGTTATGCTGCTTTCGCTGGCGGCGCTGAACGCGAAGGCGTTTCCTGATTATCTGAAACTCTATGCCGCCGATCCTTACTCGCGGCCTGAACTGCGTAATCAATGTTCGACCTGTCATCTCAGCCCGCAGGGAGGCGGCGAACGCAACGCCTTCGGCAAGGCCTTTGAAGCGGCAGGCAACAAAATCACCGATGAATTGCGGCGACAGTTCCCCGACCGCTTTCTGCTGCCCGCTGCTGCGCAGTCAGTTGCGCCGCCTGTCTCATTCGTTCAGGGTTCCGATTCGCAGGCCGTCGTTGAAATCAATGGAAAGAAATTCCTGATTGATACCAGGGCGCGCACGGTCAGCGAAGTCACCGAAAGCAAACCGCTCACAGCGGCCACAACGCCAAAGCCTGCGGCAAAGCCGACAGCGGGGCCTGAACGCGAGGGCGTCTATCAGCCGATGGATCTGCGGCTTGTCAATCTGCCGACGGCGAAGGCTATTGCGAAAAATTCGATGTGGGTTGATTTCACGCATCGCTTTCCGTTTGGCGAATACGATGTGACCGATGCGGCGGGGCTGTTCGGGCTTGACGGCTTTGCGGTTCCGGCTTTCGGGCTGATTTACGGCGTGACTGATCGCATTCACGTTGGAGCTTATCGCGCACCGGGCATTGTGGGTGCGCCGATTCAGCTTTATGCCGGGGCGAGTTTGCTCGATGAAAACAGGGGCCATCCGTTCACGGCGATGGCGCACGTCGGCATCGAAGGGCGCGATAACTTTCAGCGCAACTTCACGCCAAGCCTCGATCTGGTGCTGGCGCGCAGCATCACTTCAAAGGCGCAGATTTATGTGGTGCCGACAATTTCATTCAGCAATCGCCCGTTCGGTTCGCCGGAGCAAAACCTGCCGGGTGAAAACACCTTTGCACTTGGGATTGGCGGCGCGCTCAACCTCAGACCGTCAGTGGCGATTATGGCTGAAGCGAATATGCGGGTGAATGAAAAGGGGCGGTTCGGCTCAACACGCCCGGCGTTTGGTTTCGGCATTGAAAAGGTGAGCATTTCGCGGCGACACGCCTTCAGTCTGGTCTTCACGAACGGAGCAGGAACCACAATGTCGCAGCGGTCAGCAACGCGTGCCTCGCTGATCGGGCCGTTTGCGGCTGAGTCATTCGAAGGGTTGACGATTGGGTTCAATTTGTCGCGCCGCTTCTTCTGAAATCACTGAACGGCAGCACAAACTTTTGCCATCAGGTCAGGTAATTCAAAGACACCGGGCCGCACCTCCGTAGTAACGAATTCATTCGTTGTGCCTTGAATAAGCGCAGATCGAAAGCGAACGAATGAATTCGTTACTACGGGGTGCGGCCTGGTTAGTTTGAGTTCTTCCTGGTTTGAAGATAAAAAGTTCCAGCCTGAACTTTGTGCGATCAGGCGCGGCGTTTGATTGAAATGCCGCCGTTCGTCGTGCGCACGCGCAGGGGCGAGCCGCCTGAGCCGAGATCAACTGAGAGTTCGCGTTTGATTTCGCCTTCCATGGTCAGCGGAATGCCCAGATTCATGCCGCCGTTGACAGTGCCTGTTTCCAGTCGCGCTGAATAATTTTCAGGAATGGCGAGGCTGACGCCGCCATTCGTTGTTTTCACATCCAGACCTTCGCCGTCCCAGCGATTGCCTGACAAAACAACCGAGACGCCGCCATTGGTCGTCGTGCCTTTGACCGACCCGCCGAGTTCCTTCAGCGAAACGCCGCCATTGACTGTTTCAAATTCGATGCGCCCGGTGACACCGTTAATGCCGATGCCGCCGTTATGAGCCTTGAGCGAAAGATCGGACTGGCGCGGAACGAAGATTTCATAACTCACCGACCACTGACGATCACGGCTCGTCGCGGGGCCATCGGCGCGAATCTGTGCGCCTGCGGTTTCGACGCTGACTGCTCTGGCGATTGAGACAGCCTCATCTTCGGTGGGCGCAGAGGCCTGAATCTTTGCGCGCACCAGCACCTCTTTGCGCTCCCAGCCTTTGATTGAAATGCCGCCATTTTTGCGCGCATCAACGCTGACCGGGCCGCTGGCGCTGATGGTCTGTTCCTTAATTTCGCAATGCGATTTGCGGCCATCATTCCAGTCGTTGTCATTGCACGACAGGCTGCGATCATCGCGCTGCGCCAGCGCGGCCACGCTCAGACAGCACATCATTGCCATCAGCATCAGAAGCTTCGTCACACCTGTTCTGGTCATACTCGTCTCTCCTGTTAATTTAATTTTCAGCGAAAGGCAGTTCGCCCGGTTAGTGACGGCTGAGCGGAAAAGGTTTCACCACCATATCGTGTATTTTCTGCTGACCACTGACCGATATGGCACAGCCTCAGGATTGCGGCTGCATTAATGCGGGTCTTGCTGAGCGCGCATCTGGCGTGAGCAGAAGGTTTATTTACGGCCAGCAAAGACGGGCCTGTCGTGGCATTTCAGTTGCAAAACTGAAGGTGTCACCCATCCATTTTCACGAGTCCACAGGACCAGAGTCAGGAGATACGAATATGACCAGGACACAAAGAATCTTATCCATTGCTCTTTCAGGTGCGCTGCTCATTTCAGGATTTGCGCTCGGCAAGATGACTGATTCATCTGATCCGAAGGCAGCGTCGGACAAACAGAATCTCGCGGCTGCCACCACTCCGGCTGCGGCAGAACCCGGCAGTGAAAATCAGGCGTTTTATCTGACCGATTACAAGGCCGGATACAGCGAAGGTTACAACCAGGGGCTGACCGGTCAGGGAACCGGCACGGCAAACACTGCGCGCGAAGGTTACAACGCGGGCTTCAAGGAAGGTTTTGCTGACGGCTATCAGAACCGACTGGAACCGCAGCAGACAGCACAGAACGCCATCGCGCCGATTCACTATTCGGCTCAGCCGGTTTCATATCGTTCAGGCAGAACGCGCGTCGTGTATCGTGATCGTCCGGTCTATTACACGCAGCGGCGCAGGAGTTCCAAACTGCGCACGGCGCTGACGATTGCGGCTCCGGCGGCGATTGGCGCGGGCATTGGCGCGCTGGCCGGTGGCAAGAAGGGCGCGGGCGTGGGCGCACTGATCGGCGGCGGTGGCGGCGCGCTTTACCATCTTTTCAAGAACCGTCATTAATCACGACTATCCGATGATGTGGTGACTGGTCGTGACAACATTGATCTGACTGCGAAAAGGCCGTCTGAAAAGGCGGCCTTTTTTCTGTGGCTTGCGCCGTGTGGCAGCGAGGCATAAGATCACCGGGCCGCACCATCAACCTGATCGCTCCTGACCGGGCGATCTGTTTTTTTTCAGTCAGAGGTACGATCCCAGATGACAAAGCCACAGACTCTCGGTGAACTGAAAGCGGCTGGCTGGCAGGGCCGCTCTGTCAAAGATGAAATCCGTCACAATCTGATCAGAAAGCTGCGCGCTGGTGAAACGCTCTTTCCGGGCATCATCGGTTACGAGGACACGGTCATTCCGCAGGTCATCAATGCGCTGCTGGCGCGACAGAATATGATTCTGCTCGGCTTGCGCGGGCAGGCCAAAAGCCGTTTGCTGCGCGCTCTGACTTCGCTGCTTGATGATGAAATTCCGGCGCTCGCCGGGTCTGAAATCAACGACGATCCGCTCGCGCCGATCAGCGCGTATGGCCGACGGCTGGTGGCTGAAAGGGGCGATCACGCGCCGGTGGTGTGGCCTGGCCGTGAAGCGCGTTATGTCGAAAAGCTCGCCACGCCTGACACGACCATCGCTGACATCATTGGTGATGTTGATCCGATCAGGGCGGCAAAGAGCGGTCTGCTGCTGTCGGATGAACTGACGATTCAGTATGGCCTGCTGCCGCGCGCCAATCGCGGCATCTTTGCGATCAATGAACTGCCCGACCTGGCCGGAAAGATTCAGGTCGGGCTTTTCAACATCATGCAGGAAGGCGACGTGCAGATTAAGGGTTATCCGGTGCGGCTGCCGCTTGATGTGGTGCTGGTCTTTTCGGCTAATCCCGAAGATTACACCGCGCGCGGCAAAATCATTACGCCGCTCAAGGATCGCATCGGCGCTGAGATTCAGACGCATTACCCGGCAAGTCGTCGGCAGGGCATGGCGATTACCAGCCAGGAAGCCTGGACTGAGCGTTACGCCGATCCGCATACGCCGCTTCAGCTTGAAGTGAAAATCCCGACGCTGATCAGTGAAATCATCGAACAGGTGGCGATTCTCGCCCGCGACGACAAGCGCGTTGACAAACGTTCGGGCGTCAGTCAGCGGCTGCCGATTTCGCTGCTTGAAAGCGTCGTTTCAAACGCCGAACGCCGCGCACTCGTCAGCCACGAATCAGCCGTGACGCCGCGCATCAGCGATATTTATGCGGCGCTGCCTGCGATCACGGGCAAGATCGAACTCGAATACGAAGGCGAACAGGTTGGCTCAGACCGCGTCGCGCAGGATCTGATTCGCCGCGCTGCCGGTGAGGTTTTCATTGAACGATATTCCGGCATTGATCTGCGCCAGGTGCTGGATCATTTCAATCACGGCAAAACGGTCAGCCTGTCTGAAATGGCAGGCAATGACGACGCGCTGCGAATTTTCAAATCGGTCAAGGGCCTGCCTGACGCGGCCCGCAGCGGCAAACTCGAAGACGAATCATCCGGCTCGCTCATCGCGGCCTGTGAACTGATTCTGGAAGGCCTGCACGCACAGAAGAAACTGACCCGCAGCGAGGAGCGCGGCAAGGCCAGTTACACGCAGGCTGCGCCGGAACGCCGGTCAGGGCGTCAGACGTTTGAGGACTGGAGCGGCGGGAGGCTGAACTGAAGCCGGTGAACAAAGCGCGAAGGCTGAAAAAAATTCTCACCGGTCTGCTGCGCGATCTGACGCTGAAGCTGTTTGTCATCATCGTCATCAGCGATTTCATTTTCAGTCTGGCCGGATACATTCGGGCGTGGCCCTGCGAACTCGCCTCGCATTTCAGAGTGCAGTATCTGGCCGTTGCCGCTGTCTGCCTCGTCAGCTTCTTTTTATTCCGCGCCCGCCGCTGGCTGATTGCGGCGCTGATTGTCTTTGTGATGAATGCCGCAGTGATTGTCCCCTGGTACGTGCCGCAACCGCTGTTTGCTTCGAGACCCCACGCTCACAACTTTCGCATCGTGCTGTCAAACGTCCTCTGGAAGAATAAAAATTACGCGGCAATCATCGAACTGTTGCGCCAGGAAAATCCCGATCTGTTCATCCTGGCTGAGGTGGACAAGCTCTGGCTTGAAGCGATGAAACCGCTGCGCGGTTCATACCCGCACCTGCTGACCGTGTGGGAACACGACGGAATGCTGGCCTGTTTCAGCCGCTACCCGCTTAAAGGCCTCAGGACTGATGGAAATTTTCAGGCGATCATTGCCACAGTGGATTTCGGCGGCAGGTCGGTTTCACTCGCTGCCTTGCATCCGCCGCCGCCGACAAACGGCAGGGACTTCAGGAAACGTAACGAACAGCTTGCAACCGCCACACAACTTGCACGGCAATTGCCAAAGCCGCTGCTGCTGATCGGTGATCTGAACGCTTCGCTCTGGTCGCCGTACTTTGCCGATCTGGTCAGTGAATCGGGACTCAAAGCTGCCGCAAAAGGTTTCGGCGTGCTGCCGACGTGGCCGAACTTTCTGGCCGTCAGAGACGAACCGAAAAGCTTGAATTTATATCCGCTGTTGCGGATTCCGATTGATCATTGTCTGGTCAGCCCTGACATTGCAGTAACAGACTGTCGCACCGGCCCGCGGGTCGGTTCGGATCATCTGCCGCTGATCGTTGATCTGCTGATTCCTGATGGCGCAGGGAGGGTGAATTGAAACGGCGTGGTTAAGGCATCAGTTGTCAAAAAGTTTCTGCGCGAACTGGCATTGAAGCTGCTGCGAATGACGTGCGTCGGTGTGCTTTTGTTCAGCGTGGCGGGTTTCCTTGGTCTGCTGCATCGTTACCTTGAACTCACTTCACATTTCAGGGTGCAGTATCTGTTCATCGCCGTCGCCTGCGCCATCGGCTTTGCCGTCTTTCGCGCGTGGCGCTGGCTGATTGTGAGCGCGCTTGTCGTGCTGCTCAATGTCGCCGTAGTCGCGCCCTGGTATCTGCCATCGGCGAAAGCGGCAGACCCGCAATCGCGCAATCTGCGCCTGCTGCTCGCCAATGTGCTGTACTCAAACCGGAATTACGACGCAGTGCTGAATCTCGTTCGGCAGGAAGATCCTGACGTGATTGTGTTGCAGGAAGCGATTCCGCGCTGGCAGCGGGCGATGAATGCGCTGACGGTTTCGCATCCGTTCACGCGCATCACGCCGGACGGCACTGACAATTTCATTGCCTGTTACAGTCGCTTCCCGATTGAGGATGCGGCGGTCAGCGCGTCGGCAGTTCACGCGACGTTCGGTCTGGTGACAAAGCTCAATGTGCATGGCCGCGAGGTTTCATTCATCAGCATTCATCCGCCCGTGCCGGTGACGGCGCTTGAATTTCCTGAACGCAACGCGCAACTCGCGGCGACGGCGATTGTCGCGCGCGAACTGCCCGCGCCGAAAATTCTGATTGGCGATCTCAACAACACGCTCTGGTCGCCGTATTTTTCCAGGTTCGTGCGCGAATCGGGTCTGAAGGTGGCGCGCCAGGGTTTTGGCGTGCTGCCGACGTGGCCGACATTTCTGCCGCCGATGATGATTCCGATTGATCATTGTCTGGTGAGCGATGACATTCAGGTTGTGGATTGCCGGACAGGGAGTAAAATCGGTTCGGATCATCTGCCGCTGATCGTTGATCTGGCGCTGCCGAATGAGAATTGAATGAGGCCTGGCTCTGGTCAGGAATGGAACACGGATCAGATCAGCTTCAATCCGTCGCATCCGTGTCATCGGTGGTCTGTTATTCAAATTACATCAGCCCCTGAGACTGAGACGATGTTCTTTTTTACTTTTACCGCCCGGCCAAAGCCCGGCACGCGCAGGGCAAAGCAGTTTGGCGGCGCGCACGTGGACTGCTGGATCAACTTCGCGCAATACGATGGCGCAAAGCATCTGGCGAAATATTTCATTGAAAAAAACGGCTGGGTCGTCGTCAGAAAGACCAATGAACGCTGGGTCGAGCAGAAGCATTACAAAAACGACCCGGAAGGCCTGAGCAGTTATCTTGAAGCCGAGAAGAACGGCGCAAGTTTTACGCTGGAAGCGTGGCCGCTGAAGGCAAAGAGGTAGCCGATGCGTTACACGAAATATTCAAAGTGGACGGGCGAAAGCTGGGATGATCTGAGTCTCAGCGATCTGATGGAGGCGCTCTCTGAATACCTGCTGCAAAGCGGCTTTCAGGATCAGTTTCGCCGCCAGGCCCGTCGCTGGTCGCGGGACTGGGACGATGATGATTTCTTTGATGATGAATTTCTCGATCCTGAGGACGCGCTCGACCGATTGCGCGATGCCATCCGCGAAGCCCTGCGCAATTCGGGCCTGCTCGATCAGGAGCAGTACGATCAGCTTTTTGACGAAGAAGGCAACGCGCGCGATGACCGGCTGGAAAAGTTGATTGATCAGTTGATTCAGAAGCTCCTGCAGGAAGGCTGGCTGGCGATTCAGCAGGAACAGGGCAATGATGGCGAGGGCGCAGACGGCGAAGCCCGCCGCGCGCGCATGCGCGAGCAGCAGGGCAAGGGACAGACTGAGCAGTTCAAACAGCCGCGCATCAAATTCGAGATTACCGAAAAGGGCATTGATTTTCTCGGCTACAAGGCGCTGCGCAATCTGATGGGCAGCCTCGGCAAATCATCGTTCGGGCGGCACGACACGAATTACCTGGCGACGGGCGTTGAGGCTTACGAATCATCGAAGCCCTATGAGTTCGGTGACACGCTCAATCTGGATGTGAGCGAAACGCTGCGTTCGGCGCTCAGCCGCGAAGGCCTGGGCGTGCCGATCAATCTGGAATACAGCGACCTGATGGTGCGGCAGTCTGAATATCAGTCATCGTGCGCGACGGTCGTGATGCTCGACTGTTCGCATTCGATGATTCTCTATGGCGAAGACCGCTTCACTCCGGCCAAGCGTGTTGCGCTCGCCCTGTCGCATCTGATTCGCACGCAGTATCCGGGCGACAGCCTCAGGCTCATTCTCTTTCACGATTCAGCCGAAGAAGTCCCGCTCGCCAGACTCGCCAGCGTGCAGGTCGGGCCGTATCACACCAACACCTGCGAGGGGCTGAAACTGGCGCGCCGCATTCTGATGTCGCAGCGCAAGGATATGAAGCAGATCATTATGATCACTGACGGCAAACCTTCGGCGCTCTTTGTCGAAGGCGACGCTTTCAGCATGATGCGCGGCAAAGCGGCGGCTGGCGCTGGCCCGCGCCTTTATAAAAATTCGATGGGCCTCGACCCGCTGATCATTGACGCGACGCTCGCTGAAGCCGCGCAATGCCGCAAGGCCGGAATCATCGTCAACACCTTTATGCTGACCGATGATTATTACCTCGTCGAGTTCGTCAAAAAGCTGACCGAAATCGCGCACGGCAAAGCCTACTTCACGACCAGTCTCAGCCTGGGTGAATACGTGATGATGGATTTCATCAAAAAGAAGACGAGCCGCGTCAGATGACCAACCACGCAGAAAGAAGTTCTGAAACTGAAAACAGCCAGAAGCAGGTTATGACGGCAATTGATGCGGCAGCCAGCCGTTATCGTTCTGATCTGCTCAGCAGCGGCTGGTGGCACAGCATTGATCTTGGTCACGGTCAGGTGACAAACGGAGTCAATCGGCTGGAAGATTTGCAGACCGCTTACCGGCGCTTCAATCTGCCTGAGGACCTGGGCGGAAAGCGTGTGCTGGATGTTGGTTGCTGGGATGGGTTTTATGCTTTTGAGGCGGAGCGGCACGGAGCAGAAGTGGTCGCGGTTGACTGTTTCAGGCCGGAGACTTTCTTCTTTGCGCGTGAAGCTTTGAAATCACAGGCACAGTTTCACGAACTGAGCGTTTACGAACTTGCGCCGGAACAGATCGGACAATTTGATTTCGTCTTTTTCCTGGGCGTGCTCTATCACCTGCAACATCCTCTGCTTGGGCTGCAACGAATCTGCGAAGTGACAAAGGATGTGGCAGTAATTGGTTCATTCATTACTGACAGTGTGCTGAAAAGCGAACAACCTGCAATGATCTTTTATCCGCTCAATGAACTGGGCGGACAGTACGACAACTGGTGCGGGCCGAACAGCGAATGCCTGGTGCAGATGACGAAAGCTGCCGGGTTTGTCAGAACAGAATGGATCTACCATGACCAGACCAGCGCCGTCATCAAAGCATTTCGTCACTGGCAGCATCCGTCGCTTGATTCCGCGCCGTCACTTGTCGTGCGCGAGGTTGCAAACAGCGTCCTGCCTGGTCGGAAGCTGGTCAGGCGTGGTCGTTTTGCCTTGCTCTCGCTCTGGATTGAAGGATTGCCTGAAGATGCCGGATTACAGGATGTGCGGGTTGAGGTCGGCGGTTATGCGACTGCGCCTGTTTACATCGAGCCTCTAGTCAGAGTGAAGGCAGGTGAGCCGATCAGAATCAATCGGCTGACACCTGCCAGGCTCGAAATTGATCCGGCCATTATGAGCGCCGCACAGAAATATTCTCAGGTCATCGTGCCCGTGCCGCCGGGCTTGAAAGCAGGCCGGGCTGCTGTTCAGGTTTACTGCGGCAGTCGCTGGTCAGACGAGTTCGTGATTGAACTGAGTGATAACTCACAGTGGTAACAGAACGGACGTAATCCCTGAAAATCGGTTGCTGGCGTGGCCTTTCCGTGTGTTCCATTGGTTCCGCGGCTCCCGCGTTTTTGTTTTGATTCCCGCCCCCCTATAATTTTTCTGCCCCATCAGAAATATTACTGAAGTGAGACCGGCTCCCATGAATGTTCGTATCCTTGCCGCCTTTTTACTGTCCTTCCTCACGCTCTGTTCTTCAGCGAACACGCAGATTCGCCTGCCGCAACCGGCAGACATTCGTGATGCGATGGATCGTCACAATCTGACGACGGCTGAAAAGCTGCTGCGCGAATTTGAAAGCGCGGATGCGGGCGGGTTCACGCGCAACAATTACGATTACCTGCTGGCGCGCGTGCTTGATCGTGAAGGCAAAGCTGCCGACGCCAACCGCGCTTATCAGAAAGTGGTGTCGCGCAATTCGGCGCTGTCGCCTTATGCGCTCTGGCATCAGGCCGAACTGGCGCGGGCGGCAGGCAATTTCAGGGATGAACAGGCGCTGCTGCAAAAGCTGATCGCGCAGTTCCCCGGCTGGCTCAACCGCGAACGCGCCGTGCAGCGGCTCAGTTCAAGCTATCTGAAAGCGGGGCAGTACGGGCAGGCCATTGCGGCGCTCGCGCAACTCAGCGGCACACGCGGTTCAGCCGCCCGCGATGCGCTCGCTCGCACCGGCGAAGCACAGATGGCGACAAAGCAGACCACCGCAGCGCGGGCGACGTTTGAATCGCTGCTTTCAGGCGGTTCGATGGATGACGCTGCGCTCAAGGCCGTGCTTGGCCTCGATAAACTTGACGAAGCGGCGAACATTCAGATCAGCGAAGCCGACCATCTGCGCCGCGCCCTGGTCTGTCAGTTCAATCGTTATTTCACCGATGCGCGCCGACACTGGCAGGCGATTGTCAGCCAGTTCCCGAACAGCGTGGCCCGCGCCGAAGCCCTGTTTCAGCTTGGGCGCGGGTACGAACTTGAAGACAAATTCAGCGAAGCCATCCCCTGGTACAATAAAGTTGCTGAAGAGTTCCCGAAGCGTGAAGAAGGCGAGAAAGGCTTTTATTACGTCGGCCACTGCTATCAGTACCTGAAGGATGCCGACAGGGCAGTGGCGCGTTACGAAGAGTTTCTGAAGGCATATCCGAACAGCAGGTACGTCGCTTACGCGCACCTCAACGCGATTGACACGCTGCGCACGGCAAAGCGCGATGACGAAGCATTGAAATGGGCCGCGCGGGCGCAGGCCCTGCCCGATGCGTTTGCGAAAACGACGGGACTGTTTCACCAGGCGCGCATTCACGTTTCACAAAACAACTGGACGGCGGCACTGGCTGATTTTGAAGCTCTGCGTTCGCGCAATCTGAACGTGCGCGGTCTGGTGGCAACGACGAATCCGGCAGAGGTGAACTTTATGCGCGCTTACTGCCTGGAACAGCTTGGCCGCTTTGACGAAGCGATTACGGGTTATCTGGCGCTGCCTGAAGGCCGCAACAACGGCAGTGGTTATTATGGCAATCGCGCGACTGAACGGTTGCGGGCGCTCAGTAAAAACCTGCGGGCCAGAAATCTGATTGCCACCAGGTTGCAGAGTTTTCTCGCGCAGGCCCGTGCTGTAAACGCTCCCGCTGCCACTGAACCTCCGGTCAGCGCCGCAAATATAGCTGGCAAAAAGCCCGCTAAAAGTGTGGCCAGCACTGCGAACACAGGCAATGCGCAGGCAGTAAAGATTGCCGCAAATCAGGTGCTGCGGCTGACCGAAGATGAAAAGATTCGCCGTGAAATGCTCGACATTCTGCGCGGAGTTTATGCGAAGCTGCCGGGCTATCAGATTCCGCGTTACACGCTGATGCCTGCGGGTCGCACGACGCTGCGCGCTCAGGATCAGGCTGCGCCGACGACTGCCGAAAGCGGCAACCATCAGTTGCTGGCTGATGAACTGATCTTCCTGGGCCTGTACGATGAAGGCGCGCCGGAACTGGCTGCGACGGTTGGCGAAGGCGGCGCGTCGTGGGCTTATTCGCTGGCGGTTTATTTTGAGCGCGGTGATCGCGCCGACCGCGCCATCAGCTTTGCCGAGCCGCTTTTCAATTCAGTGCCTGACGATTACCGGCCCGAACTGATGCCGCGTGAAATGGCCGAGATGCTTTACCCCGCGCCTTACCACGACGCATTGCAGCGCGAGGCCGTGCCGCGCAACGTTGATCCGTTCTTTGTGCTTTCGATTATGCGGCAGGAATCGCGCTTCAGGCCGAACGTCAAAAGCGAGGCGGCAGCGCGCGGGCTGCTGCAGTTCATTTCGTCAACCTCGTCGCAGATTGCCGAACAACTCAGACTCAGCGATTTCGAGCAGGAGGATTTGTACGATCCGAACGTCGCCATTCTGATCGGCTCGCAGTATATGCAGAATCTGTTCACTGAATTCGGCAACCCGCAGGCCGCCGCCGCTGCTTACAACGGCAGCGAACAGCACGTTCGCCGCTGCCTGGAACGCGCCCGCAGCACCGATGTTGACCGCTTCGTCATTGAAATCGGCAAGCGTGAGACGAAGGACTATGTTTACAAGGTGCTGAATAACCTGTGGGCTTATCACGCGCTGGCAAAATAAAAGAGATAGGACGGAACAGACGGAAATAACGGAACACACGGAACAGGAGCTGAACAGGTTCAGAGATGTCTTCCGTTTGTTCCGTTATTTCCGTCTGTTCCGTCCTATCTCTTACTGCTGGTAAGCAACCTCGCCTGATTTGACTGTCGCGTGAACCGTGAAGTCAGCATTGAGAATCGCAATGTCAGCTTCCTTCCCTGCTTCAAGCGATCCCTTGCGCTCAGCCACGCCGCAGAATTCTGCGGGCATCAGCGCGGCTGAATAAGCTGCGTCAACCAGGCTCATGGCATTGAAGCCGACAGCGTTCATCACCGCGCGGTTCATCGTCAGCACTGAACCGGCAATGGTGATGCCGTCCATCAGCGTGCAGAGCGGGCCGCGCACCTGAATCTGATGATATTCGCCGAGAGTGTAAATTCCGTCAGGGCAGCCCTGCGCGGCGGCGGCGTCGGTAATCAGGCAGATGGCGTCGCGCCCCTTTGCGCGAATGGCCAGGCGTGCCATCTGCGGGTTGACGTGAACTCCGTCAAGGATGATTTCAGCCGTGATGCCGGGTTCGTTCAGACAGGCGGCGGCGAGTCCGGGCTTGCGGTGATGTAGTCCTGACATGGCATTGAAAAGGTGCGTGGCGCGCGTGGCTCCGGCTTCGATGCCCGCGAGCGCCGTGTCGTAATCGGCTTCGGAATGACCGAGCGAGGGCGCAACACCGTTTGATTTCAGCCAGCGAATCAGTTCGAGCGCGCCGGGCAGTTCGGGCGCGAGCGTCATAATCTTCACTCTTCCCTGCCCTGCTTCGATCAGTTCGCGGCATTCGTCAAAGTTCGGGTCGCGGATTCCCTCTTCGGGCTGCGCGCCTTTGTACTTCAGGTTGATGTACGGGCCTTCGAGATGAATGCCGAGAATTTCAGCCGCCGGTTCAGGATTGTCTTCAGCCGCAATCGTGTCGGTGACAGCCTTGAGCAGTTCGTGATGCCGCGCGGCAATCGTCGTCGGCAGCCACGCCGTTGTGCCGTAACGCAGCATCGCTTTTGCTGCACGCCGAATGCCTTCAGGCCCGTCCATCATCATGTCATCACCGCCGCTGCCGTGAACGTGCGTGTCGATAAAACCAGGCATTACGAATTTACCCGCAGCGTCAATGATGCGCGATCCGGGTTCAGCCTCGGCATCGCGTGATGAACCGGCAAAAGTGATTCGCCCGTCCTCGCACAACACAGTTCCCCGCTCAATGACTTCAGATGAAGTCACGACTGAGCCACCAGTGATTGCCAGACGATTTGCCATAAACCCAATCTCAAATTTCAAATCTCAGATCTCAAATCCCCTGATCGCGCTCGATGCTGCCCGCCAGCAAAGTCGCACCGACGATTCCGGCAGGCAGCGAAAAAAGATTGATGACCGGAACAAGCAGCAGCAGATAGCCGACCGAGCCAAAACCAAGCGCCAGCGATTTGTGCTGCCACCAGATTGAAAGCTTGCGTCTGAGCGGCAGCCCGCGCGCCGAGAGCGGCACGTCAACATAATCCATCGAACAGAAAATGCTGCCCAGCACGAGGCCGATAACCGGGCCGATGACCGGAACGAACAGGCTGACGATCAGCGCCAGCACGCCGATGACGAGTTGCAGCGCGACCAGCTTTGCGCCTTCCCACATAGCGCGCAACGCGCCCAGGTTTGAAGGCGGCATCGCATTGCTGTGAATAACCGCGTGGGCGCGGCGGCTGAGCGCTTCGCTGAACGGCGCAAGCAGCACGCGCGCGAGCGGCAGGTAAAGCAGAAACCCGACAAACAGTACCAGCAGCAGCACCGCCGCCTGAGCCAGCAGGCGCAGGCTGTCACCAAAGAGCGGCGAACTTTCAGCAAACAGTTGTCCCACTGCCCAGACGCTCCCAATGGTGAGCGCACCGAGCAGGACGACCGTCAGCAGAATCGGAATGATTGAAAACCCGATCAGCGACGGATTGCGAAACAGCAGCGACCAGCCTGCCAGATAAAAGCGCACGCCGTAAATGAAATGATAAACTGGATTCGCCGCGCGCGAATTGTACGTCGCAAAACGTGCTGAATATCCGGCAGAGACAGTAGCCATCGTGTTCCGGCAGGGTCAGTTCAGTCGGGTGGTGACTGTGGTTTTTGTTTCTCTGTTTTCGACCGTCAGCGTCAGACCTGTCAGAGTGGCAGCGTCGCGCTTCGTCTCAAAAAACAGCAGTCCGCGCCGCTCTTCCTGACCATTAAGCGGAGCCGCGAGCGGCAGCGCCAGAGCTTCGAAATCAGCCAGCGTGCGGCGGCGCGCTTCGAGCAGATAAAAACTCATGTCGTAATATTTCATCAGCCGCTTCAGGGCTTTTTTCGGTTCGATCTGTTTGAGTTGCTGCCCGGTTGCATTGCGCACCACAAACCTGAGCGCGCGCGGATCAAGCGGCGTCTGAGCGCGATTGAGCAGTTTCACATCCACCGCCAGCAATCCGGCGAGCGGCAGGTTTGCGCCGAACTGCTCAAAGGCGCGGTCGTCGTCGGTGAAAGCGTAAGCGCTGACTTCAAGACTGCCGGTTGCGGCGGTCGCTGAGAGGTCAGAGGCCGGACTGACCGGGCGCGGCGCCACGCTGAAAAGCTGGCCGCTGCACCCGTTCAGCGCAATCAGCCAGAAACCGGCGATAACTGTGAATTTTCTGAAACTCATAGCCCGAAGTCTGAAAATCAGCCATTCTCCTCAAAACAACGCCCGGCCATTCTAAATCAAAGCGCTGAAGATTGAACAATCATCACTGAAGACAATTCAGAAGGATTTATCCACCAGGCCACACGAAGGAGCACGAAGGAAAGACAAACTGAGAGAAGTCGAGACAGGGAGTCAGAGTGGTGTGGCTGCCTTATCTCCTCTTCACCTTTTCTCCTCTTCTTTCTTCGTGCTTCTTCGTGTGGCTTCGTGGATAAGACCTTTTCCTGAAAGCCTTTTGCGTCCTGTCATCCGCGAAAATCAAATCATCCTTTGTGGCCGCAGTGTCAACTGATGTACGATAACCCATCTGACAAGTCCCCGGTGAAATCACCACACAGCTTCAGAAAGGTCTACAGCATTATTTATGCGTCCTGAAAGTGAAATCTCGTCCATCATTGAAAACGATTTCGGAGCCAATGCGACCTATGTGGTCGAACTGCTGCGCCAGTTTCAGAGCAATCCCCGCTCGGTTGATGAAGAGTGGGTGGATTACTTTCAGTCAGTCATCAATGGCAGCAACGGACTCGGCAGCAACGGCGCGGCGACAGCCACAGCACAGGCCACGCAACCAGCGCCCGCAACGACGGCCAACGGCGCGGCGACGGCCCGCACCGTAACGCCCGCGCCTGCTCCGGCAGCGCCCGCGCAACCCGCGCCGGTCACGGCTGAAGCGGCGGCTCCGTCGCCCGAAAAGACTCCGATTCGCGGCCCGGCACTGAAGATCGTTGAGAATATGCAGGCCAGCCTGGCGCTGCCGATTGCGACCTCACAGCGGCAGATTCAGATCAAGGTGCTCGATGAAAACCGCCGCCTCGTCAATCAGTTTCTCAGCATCAGTTCACGCGGCAAGGCTTCGTTTACGCATTTCATCGCGTGGGCGATGGTCAGGGCGCTCGAAAAATATCCGCAGCTCAACGACGGTTACGAAGAATCGGGCGGCGCGGCGTATCGCATCAAACGCGATACGGTCAACCTCGGTGTGGCAGTTGACGTGACGAAAAAGGACGGGACGCGCTCGCTGCTGGTGCCAAACATCAAGGCCGCCGATCAGATGACCTTTGCTGAATTTCTGGACGCTTATCAGCAGATCGTCGTCAAGGCGCGCGACGGCAAGCTTCAGGTTGCTGACTTTCAGGGGACGACGATTTCACTGACCAATCCGGGCACGCTCGGCACGACGGCTTCAAATCCGCGCCTGATGCCCGGCCAGGGCGTCATCATTGCGACCGGCGCGATTGAATATCCGCCCGAATACGGCGCGATGATGCCCGAAGCCCTGTCACAGCTTGGCATCAGCAAGGTGATGACGATCACCAGCACTTACGATCACCGCATCATTCAGGGCGCGGAATCGGGCGCGTTTCTCGGTTACATTGATGAACTGCTGCGCGGGCAGCACGGTTTTTACGATCAGATTTTTGCTGAACTCAGCATTCCCTACAAACCGCTGCGCTGGGCGGTTGACCTCAACCCGGCGCTGCTTGGCGGTGATCGTCGCCAGGCCGAAGAGATCAAGAAACAGGCGCACGTTTTTGAACTGATCAATGCCTATCGCAACGTCGGCCACCTGATTGCTGAAGTTGATCCGCTTGGCATGACGAAACGTTACGATCAGGCCGAACTGGAACTGGAAACCTACGGGCTGACGATCTGGGATCTGGATCGTGAATTTATGACCTTCGGCCTGGGCGGGACTGAGCGCGCGACGCTGCGCGAAATCCTGGACATGCTCCATCGTTTTTACTGGGGCACGGTCGGCACTGAGTATTTGCACATTCACGACAGCGAACAGAAGGAATGGATTCGCAAGCGCATCGAATCAGCGCCGCCGAAACTGACGAAGGAAACAAAGCTTCAGATTCTCAAAAAGCTGATTGCGTCCGAGCAGTTCGAGCGGTTTCTGCACACCAAGTACCTCGGTCAGAAACGGTTCTCAGTCGAAGGCAACGACACGATCATTCCGATGCTCGATCAGTTGATCGAAGGCGCGGTCGCGCACGGCGTCGAGGACATCATCATCGGGATGGCGCATCGCGGACGGCTGACTGTGCTTTCGAACATTCTGGGCGATTACGCCGAGCGCATCTTTACGATTTTTGAGGGCACGACGCATCCGAACTTCCCTGCCGACGAAGGCGACGTGAAATACCATCAGGGCGCGGTCAATTCGCGCGAAACGCAGGGCCGCAAGGTCGGTTTGACGCTCGCCTCGAATCCGAGCCATCTGGAATTTGTTGATCCGGTCGTTGAAGGGATAGCGCGAGCGAAGCAGGATGCCATCGGCGTGACGCGCGAAGAGGCGCGCAAGCTGGTGCTGCCTTTGCTGATGCACGGTGACGCGGCGTTTGCCGGTCAGGGCGTGGTGACTGAAACGCTGAATCTGTCTGATCTGAAAGGCTACCGCACGGGCGGCACGATTCACATTGTCATCAACAATCAGATCGGATTTACGACCACGCCTGAATCAAGCCGTTCGTCAATCTATTCGACTGATGTGGCCAAGACGACGCAGGCGCCGATCTTTCACGTCAACAGCGATGATGCCGAAACCGCGCACAACATGGTTCAGATCGCGCTCGACTTCCGGCAGAATTTTCACAAGGACGTGGTGATTGACCTGATCGGGTTTCGTCGTCACGGTCACAACGAAGGCGACGAGCCGAGCTACACGCAGCCGCTGATGTATCAGCGCGTGAAAGAGCATCCCGGCGTGCGCGAACTCTATTCGCAGCAGCTCATCCGCGAAGGCGTGCTGACACGCGAAGAAGTTGACCGGATGATTCACGAACAGGTCGAGCATTACGAAGGCATCCTGGCCCGCGCCAAAAACGTCGCTGCCAGCAAAGCGCCCCTCGTGCTGATTCCCGAATCAATCGAGGAACCGGACGGCTCTGATTCGATGGATACCGGCATTGCCCGCGCCGAAATCACGACGATCTCAAACGCGCTCGGCAAAGTGCCGCAGGGCTTCAATCTCAATCCGAAGATGGTCAGCCAGATGGCGCGCCGCGTGAAGATGGGCGCGGGCGAAGCGCCGATTGACTGGGGCTTTGGCGAAGCGCTGGCTTTCGGGTCGCTTGTGCTCGAAGGCACTTCGGTGCGGCTGTCGGGTCAGGACAGCGGGCGCGGCACGTTCAGTCAGCGACACGCGATTCTCTACGACACCAGAACCGGTCAGCCCTGGGTGCCGCACGAACAGCTTGAACGACACGGCGCGCGGTTCCAGGTTTTTGACAGCTCGCTTTCAGAGGCGGCGGTGCTTGGTTTTGAGTACGGTTATTCAGTCGTCGCGCAGAATTCGCTGGTGATGTGGGAAGCTCAGTTCGGTGATTTTGCCAATGGCGCGCAGGTGGCGATTGATCAGTTCATCATCGCCGGTGAGGCCAAGTGGAAACAGCTTTCGCGCCTGACGCTGCTGCTGCCGCACGGTTATGAAGGTCAGGGGCCGGAGCATTCCAGCGCGCGCATTGAACGCTTCCTGCAACTGTGCGCTGAAAACAACATTCAGGTCTGTTACCCGACCACGCCCGCGCAATACTTTCACCTGCTGCGTCGTCAGATGAAGCAGCCGCAAAGCAAGCCGCTCGTCGTGATGACGCCGAAAAGCCTGCTGCGCGCGCCGCAGACAGTTTCGACGATTGATGATTTCACTTCCGGCGGCTTCAGACCGGCGATTGCTGAGCCGGTGGCTGATCCGGCCAGAATCACCCGCCTGGTGTTGTGCAGCGGCAAGGTCTTTTATGACCTCAGGGAAAGAATCGCTGAAACCGGCAACGATCATACGGCGGTGATGCGCATCGAACAGCTTTATCCCTTCCCGCACCGCACCGTGCGGCAGTGGCTCGGTTCGTTCCCGAACGCGGATAAAGTCGTCTGGTGTCAGGAAGAACATCGCAATCAGGGCGCGTGGAGTTACATCAGACCGCGTGTGCTGTATGTGCTCAATGAAGGCCAGTCGCTCGATTACGCCGGTCGTTCACGCAGCGCGAGTCCGGCCACGGGTTCATACTCCATTCACCAGCTTGAACAGCAGCAACTCGTCAAAGATGCACTGGAATAATTTTTCTGCCGCCGGGATGAGAACGGGCATTCGCCATTTTCATCCTGGCGGAGTGGTTCATCCCCGCCTTTTCCTGGTTACGAAAATCACCTGCACCTCCTCTCATCCGGCCAGCCGGTGACGGGTTTTTTCGTTGACACCACTTTGTTGCCCGGCTAATCTCAGGCGCAATCCGGAAAATCACTGTGACAGCGTCAGCGGCATCCCGCAATGCTGCTGAACTGGTTAATCGGGGCGTGCAGACGCGCGCGCCTGATTTCTGCTCAGGGCAGATTTGCACCATCTGGCCCACCCTGAGAGTTCTGAGCGATGCTGCCAGAGACTCAAATCCAGGACCCGACAACAGCGACTGAGATTGCCGGACGAAAGTGACAGCAGGCAACAAGTGAGGAACTGAGTATGAAACTGATGACCAGAACGGTTTCAGGCAGTCTTTTGCTGACTTTTGTGATGTGGACGCTGGCGCTGGCCCAGGCCACTTTTGACAAGGCGCTGGCGCTTGAAAAGCAGGGCCGTTACGGCGAAGCGCAGAAAGCTTATGAAGAAGTGCTGGCCAGGGAAGGCAACAATGCAATGGCCAGTTACCGGCTCGGACAGCTTTACCTTTATCACCTCAGAAGGTCTGATCTGGCCATCCAGTATCTCGAAAAGGCTGTCGCGCTGGACGAAAAAAACTCTGATTACCATTTGCGCCTGGCCGAAGCTTACACCGCCGCTGCGCCGAACGCAGGCATCATCAAACGCACCTCGATGACCCGGCAGATCAAAAATCAGCTTGACCTGGCGGTGCAATACAATCCGCGTTCGATTGCGGCTCACCAGGGGCTGATTCAGTTTTATGTGCAGGCTCCGTCGGTGCTGGGCGGCAGTTATCGTTCGGCGCACCAGCAGGCCGATTCGCTGGTGGGTCTGGACGCGGTTGAAGGCTGGCTCTCGCACGGCGGCATTTATTACCTCGAAGGCAACAGGGGCAAGGCTGAAGAATCGTTTCGCAAGGCCATTGCGGCCAACCCGCGTGACAGTCGCGGTTACAAGGAACTCGGTCAGTTTTACGTGACTGAGAAAAGATTTGACGACGCCATCGCGCAGTTGAAAAAGCACGTCGAGCTGAATCCCGCTTCAGGGCCGGGCTATTTCAGTCTTGGCGAAGCTTATGCAGGCAAACAGATGTATCGTGAGGCGCTCGGCGCTTACCTGCAGGCGCTGCAAAAGGATGCGAATGTGGCGCCGGCCTATTTTGAAGCAGCGCAATGCCACGAACGCCTGGGACAGAAACAGGATGCGCTGAAATATTACCGTTTGTTTGTGGCCAGGTTTCCGGGCGCTCCGCGAGCGCCCGCGGCGAAACAGAAGATTGCCGAACTTTCTCGCGGGTAAGCAGGCGGCTGAAAATCAGCCGCCGCATTGATCTGACGGCTCAGGGACAGGCTGCGAGCGAATTGTGCAGTGCCGCGAACAGATCAGCCCCAGGGTCGCATTACCAACTTCACAAGGAGTATTTGAATGTCGTTTTCCGATGATACAACCGCCGTCACACTGATTCCTCCCTGCGGCGGCAGGCTCGTTGACCTGATGGTTCCATCCGCTGAACTGGAGGCGGTCAAGGCTTATGCCAGCCGCCTGCCTTCGCTGCAACTTTCCGAGCGCGCCGTGTGCGACCTGGAACTGCTGGCGACCGGAGCCTTTTCACCGCTGGATCGCTTTATGTCGCAGGCTGATTTTCAGCGGGTGCTGGATGAAAGCCGTCTCGCTGGCGGGCATCTCTTCCCGATTCCGATCACGCTGCCGGTCAATCCTGATCCGTCCATTCACATCGGCCAGGAAGTCGCCCTGCGCGATTCAAAAAATGACCTGCTCGCCGTGATGACCATCGAGGAAGTTTATGAATGGAACCGCGATGAAATGGCGCAGAAGGTGCTGGGCACGACCGACCTGCGGCACCCGCTCGTGGCTGAAATGCACCGCTGGGGCACGCTGAATATTTCGGGCCGCCTGCGCGTGCTGCAACTGCCGAAGCATTACGATTTTCAGGAACTGCGCCTGACTCCGGCCCAGGTGCGCGCGCGGCTTGAAACTTATGGCCGTCAGAATGTCGTCGCCTTTCAGACGCGCAACCCGCTGCACCGCGCTCACGAGGAACTGACCAAGCGCGCCTCTGCCGAAGTTGACGGCGTGCTGCTGCTGCATCCGGTCGTCGGTCTGACGAAGCCGGGCGACGTTGATCATTTCACGCGCGTGCGGGCTTACAAGGCGCTGGCCAGTAATCATTACGATCAGGATCGCATTCTGCTTTCGCTGCTGCCGCTGGCGATGCGCATGGCCGGGCCGCGTGAAGCGTTGTGGCACGCCATCATTCGCCGCAATTTCGGCGCAAACAATTTCATCGTCGGACGCGATCACGCGGGGCCGGGCGTTGATTCGACGGGCAAGCCTTTTTACGGGCCTTACGACGCGCAGGAACTCGTGGCAAAGCATGCCGAAGAACTCGGCGTCAGAATGGTCAGATTCCACGAACTGGTTTACCTGCCCGATGAAGACCGCTACGAGGAATCATCAAAGATTCCGCAGGGCGCAAAGACCGCTTCAATCTCCGGCACGCAGGTGCGCGAGAATTATCTCAACAAGGGCCAGTTGCTGCCCGGCTGGTTCACGCGGCCTGCGGTGGCTGAAATTCTGGCCGATTCGCACCCGCCGCGTCATCGTCAGGGCGCGTGCATCTGGTTCACGGGCCTGAGCGGCGCGGGCAAATCAACCACTGCTGACATTCTGACCGTGCTGCTGCTCGAAGCCGGGCGTCAGATCACGGTGCTGGACGGCGACGTGGTGCGCACGCATTTGTCGAAGGGACTCGGCTTCAGCAAGGAAGACCGCGACACCAACATTCGCCGCATCGGTTACGTCGCCGCTGAAATCGTGCGTCACGGCGGCATTGCCATCTGCGCCGCCGTCAGCCCCTACCGGGCCACGCGCAACGATGTCCGCAATATGACGGAGAAGGATCGCTTCATCGAGGTGTTTGTGGACACGCCGATTGAGGTTTGCGAGCAGCGCGATAAAAAGGGCATGTACGCGGCGGCGCGGCGCGGTGAAATCAAGGGCTTCACCGGCATTGATGATCCATACGAAGCGCCGCAGCACGCCGAAATCACGCTCAACACCGAGACGCACACGCCGGAAGAGAATGCGCGGCTGATTATGGAGTACCTCGTCAAGGAGGGATTCGTCAGGGCAGGTGAAATTTCACGGGCCGTCTCAGGCGATTAACGGCTGATTGAGACTGAGTAGTAATTGCAAAGCCTGGTGACAACAGATTCAGAGTTGTCACCAGGCTTTACATTTTTCAGGAAATCAGTTTCTTACAGGGCGACCTGCGGGTGTGGCTGTTGTGGCAGGGGTGGCAGGGCGCTGAGCAGGCAGCGGCGGCATCTGCTCTTTGCTGAAGCGCGGCAGCTTTTCATCGCTCATGGCGAGCGCATAAACAGCCGCGGCGATGACGATGGCTGATTTTTTCACGTCGTCTTCAATGATGCGTTCGTAAGTGTCCAGGTTCGTGTGCCACGTGGCCGTGCCGTATTCAATCGGATCCTGCGCGATGCCGATGCCCGGCAGTCCGGCCTGGTTGAATGATGTGTTGTCAGAACCGCCGAGGCCGCGACTCTTTGTCGCAATGGCGCCCATCACGCCCAGGTCTTCAAAGGGCGCGAGGGCTTCGCGCAGCACGCTGGCCGCTTCAGCTGGGCCGAAGACGCTCATTCCGCGAGCGCGTCCCGTGCCGCTGTCAATGTTGAAGTACCCGGCGAACTTCTCAAACTCAGGTTTCGGATTCTCGAACGAACCGAAGTGTTCCTTCACGTAAGCCTGCGAGCCAAGCAGCCCCTGCTCTTCCCCGCTCCACAACGCCACGCGAATCGTGCGGCGCGGTTTGAGGCCGAGGGCTTTCAGAATGCGCGCCGCTTCCATCATCGTCGCGCAACCGATGGCGTTGTCAGTCGCGCCCGTCGCGGCGTGCCACGAATCAAGATGGCCACCGAGCATGACGACTTCACCTTTTTTATCGGTGCCGGGAATTTCACCGACAACGTTGTATGAAGTGCGGCCTTCGGGGTAAGTGCGGTTGACGATATTGAATTCAAGCTCAACCGGCGTGCCGTCAGCCAGAATGCGCGAAATGCGGCCATAATCCTCGTTGCGCATCACGACTGTCGGAACGACTTTGGCGAGGTCGAAGCTGCGATTATTGAAGGCGCGAATCTGACCGTGTTCGCGTCCGGCGTCGTCAACGCGCACGACCGCGCCGTTTTTCAGCAGAAATTCGTCAACCTGTTCAGCGATCTGGCGCGGGTTCAGACGTTTCGGATCCTGTTCCTGCTGCGGGCCGCCGGGCCTGCCGGGAAACTGCCCCGCATTCGGATTGTTCGGATCGAAGCGGGCTTTCGCCTGCTTGTCATCAAGCCGCTTCGGTGACGGATTGATGTTGACCGGCACGACCTGAGTTTTGCCGACAAGGATGATGCGGCCTCTGACTTTGTCCCTGACACTGTCGAAATAAGCCGTCAGTTCTTCCTGCGTGGGTTTGTCAGGCAGAATCATCTGAAAGGCCTGAGCCGTCACTGTGCCGTTAGTGCCCGGCGTCCACGCCAGCACTTCACAGACCAGCGAATCCTTCACCGGTGCGACGATGTGCGCCGTCAGACGTTCATTGAGCCAGCCGGGATGACCGAAATCCCAGGGTTCGAGATGCACGTTTTCAAAGCCCCACGACTGCATCTCTTTGACGGCCCATTCAGCCGCCGCCTTGTGATTGGGCGAACCCGTCAGGCGCGGGCCGTAAACATCGGTCAGGTAGTGCATCGTGCGCATAATGTGCGAACTTTTCATGCCCTCTTCACGAATGCGGGCATTGAGGTCGGCGCTCGCGGCCTGTTGCGCCAAGGCGGCGAGCGGTTGCAGGAGCAGTGCGAAATACAGAATTGAGAGCTTGAGAGTTTTCAGCATAAACGGATCCTTTGGTTGATTATTTCAGGGCCTCACCGGCCTGATTACTTTTCGCGTTTCTTTGGCGTTTTTTTTTGCCGGGACGGTCGCGTCGGTTTCGACTTTTGTGGAACCCGTTCCGCTTCCAGCCACACAGATACTGACTGTAATGCTGTTGCCAGATTCTCAGGCAACTTTCTTTCGGGCATTCATTCTCCTGCGCAATTGCTGCCAGCGTGCGCGAACCTCAGACTCCTGCCTGAACCTTTTATCGCCCCAGCCCAGAGTTTTTCCGAGATCGTGCAGCCTGACCATCTGCTCGAATTTGACCTCAATCGGTGTTTGCCTGATCTCTTCATCAATTCGCTCATTGACCAGTTGCCACCTGGCCTTGAATAACATTGCTTCTTCTCTGGTCATTGTTCACTCCCCTGCCCTCGCGCCAGCGCATGATATTCCGGGTTCGGCATCATGCCGGTGGCGTGAGCCATGCGATTGGTGAAATTGTACATTGCTGCAATTTCGATCACATCCCACACTTCCTGTTCGGTCAGGCCCAGGCTTTTCAGATGCTCAATGTCGGCCCGTGAACATTCGCGTGGTTCGACCGTGATCTTAACGGCGAAATCAAGCACGGCGAGCATCCTTGCATTCAGTCCGGCGCGTTTGTAATCAAGCGTGATGCGGTCGCCCTGAATCTGATCGCCCAGGGCTTCGCGCAACGCCGCGCCGTGCGAAACCAGACAGTACAAACAGCCGTTGGCCATTGAAACCGCCACCGCAATCATTTCGCGTTCGGCGGCGTTCAGGTTTTCGGTCGGTTCGTGCAATTGTTTGTAATGCGCAAACCACGCGCTCAGACGTTCAGGCCGGTAACTCATGACGCGAAAGACGTTCGGCACAAAGCCGAGTCTTTCTCCGGCCTTTGCAAACAGCTTGCGCAGGTTCTCAGGCAGTTCCTCTTCATTCGGAACCGGAAACCAGCTTATTTGTTCTTCGTGATTCATAACATTCAGTCAAAGAAGGGAAACAGTTTTTTAATTTCAGCCTTGTCAGGCCTGCGACCATATTCGCAAATCTCGAAGGCTTCAGCATACTCAACCCTGGCTGCGCGATCTTTGCCGTACCATTCTTCCAGATTCCTGCGGTATTTGCTGGCCACGTCGCGCTGGCGGTTCACGAAGCGGTCGCGCACCTGCTGCCAGCGTTTTTTGACAAACTCAGGGTCTTTGTTCATCAGCGATTCATCGCCGTTTGCGCCGCCTTCGTAAAACTGCGAAACCATGCCGAGCAGCCCGTCAAGTTTCTTTTCCATCACCGGGCCGATGTCCACGATGATGTCTGCTGAAAACGGGTTCGGTTTCTCGAAGCGATCAGAGTAATACAGAAAAACCGGGTTCTTTGTCAGGTGCGGCACTTCGGGGCAGAAGTTCGGCACCGTGACCATATAAGCCGCGTCCTGAATCAGCACGCCCGTGTAGCGATGATCGGGGTGATAATCGTTCGGGCGATGGCTGATGACAATGTCGGCCTGCCAGTCACGAATCAGGCGCGTGATTTTTTTGCGGTTCTCCAGCGTCGGCTCAAGCTCGCCGTCGTGATTGTCGAGCAGTTCGACGGTGTAACCCATCAGCTTCGCGGCGCGTTCGACTTCGGCTTTGCGGCGACGATAAAGATCACCGCCTGCCTGCTTCCAGTGGCCGATGTCGCCGTTGGTCACGGCCACGAGTTTGACGTGATGACCTTTGGCAGCCCACATCGCCGCTGTGCCTGACGATCCGATTTCAGCGTCATCAGGATGCGCGCCGAAGGCGATAATCCGCAGTTTGCCATCTGAAACCGTCTGAGCCGAAGCGGGACGAAAGGCCATTGCTGCCGGAACAGAAAGCAGCAGGGAAATGATGACTACGGGTAATAGTCTGCTGTTCATCAGCACGAATCTCCTTCAGGTAATGGTTGTTTTATGAATGGGCGTGATTGCTGCGTCACACTGCTGAAAGCCTGTCCAATACTTTACTGAAACAGCCGGACAGATACCGCTATCCTGCCAGAAACCTGCGGCTATGCAAGAGGCGGGCGACGAAATCGCGTGACCTGATGACGAAATGATGCGCAACAAACTTATTTCACGGCGGCACGGTAATCGCTGCGTGATGAAAGCCGAGGGTTGTCAGGCAAGAGGGCAGGGAAAAATCAGCGACACGGCTGAACTGATGGTCAGCTTTGCGCAATATTTCGCATGACTGCGCAGTTGACTGGCTGAAACGTCTCTGTTGCAGACCGGTCATTGCAGGCTGTCAATGGCGGCGGTCGCAAAAGATTTTGCTCAGGACTTTGACGAAAAGGCCGGTTCCGATAAAAACTGTGCAGAGCGTCACGGCGCCAGAGCCTTTGTGTCGAACCTTCAGCAGTCTGATGAACCGTCAGCGAAGTTCAGCAGCAAAGGCGAATACAAATCGCAGCGCAGATGAAGCAACTGGTCGCCTTCATCCGCCATTTTGTCTTATTACTCAGATACAACATTTATGTTCAGGCGTCTGAAGCATTCGCAGTCGTGACAGAGGCCCGGCGTGAGCAGGGCGAATCTCTGCCTGATTGCGAACCGGCCAGGCCGCCGACAGGATTAAAGGTCATGCCCGGAGAATCAAAGATCCCGTCCGCCACAACCCCGGCAGCGCAGCAGCGCCGGGACGCGCGCGGATTTCGCACCGTTATCTGGATTGTGATCGTCCTGGCGCTGCTGGGCGGCGCAGCCTTGCTGCTGCGGTCGCGCTGGTCAGGCAAAACAAACGCAGCGACTGAAGCGCCGGTCGCCGCCAGACCGGAAGCTCCGAAAGACGCGCCGGAGCGCGTGGAATTCTCAACCCTGGCGCTGCGTCGCGCAGCCATTGAAACGCAGGTAGTCAGCGAACAGTCGCTGCCGCTGGAACTGGAGGCCACCGGGCGGATTCAGGTTAATGAAGACGCTTCGGCCCGCGTCGGTTCACCCACTGAAGGCCGCGTGGTCAAAGTGCTGGTCACGGTTGGTGATTACGTTAAGGCCGGTCAGCCGGTTGTGTTCGTTCACAGCCACGAACTGGTGCAGGCGCTGGCCGATCACTCAAAAGCCCTGTCGCGGGTCACGCGCGCCGAAAAAACGCTGGCTTTTGCGCAGGCTGAACTTGAACGCATCAATCGCCTGCAGGCCATCGGCGCGGTGTCGCAGCGCGAACAGCGCCAGGCTGCGGCTGAAATCACTGCCGCCACTTCGGAACTGGAACAGGCCAGAACCGAACAGCAGCGCACCGAAGATTTTCTGGAGCATCTCGGCGTGACTCCTGAAAACACCGAACACGCCGTCATTCGCGCTCCGATTGCAGGCGTCGTCACCAAACGCAACATCAGCATCGGGACGGTCGTCAATCCGGCTGAAGACCTGATGGTGATTGCCAATCTTTCATCATTGTGGGCAGTGGCCGAAGTGCCTGAAAAAGACGCGGCCATGGTCAGGCCGGGGCAGCCGGTCTGGCTGACGGTGCAGGCTTTCCCGGACAAGCATTTTGCCGGGCGCGTCGTTCACATCGGTGAATCGCTCAATCCTGAAACCCGCACGACGCAGGTGCGCTGTCTGATCGAAAACCCGCACGGACAGTTGCGCCCCGAAATGTACGCGGCCATTCACCTGTCAACCGGCAGAACCGCGCCGCTGCTGGCCGTGCCGCGCGAAGCCGTGCAGGAGATGCAGGGCCAGCGCGTCGTTTTTGTCGCCGTGAGCGACAGCAGCTTTGAAAAGCGCGTCGTGCAAACAGGAAGAGAGCAGGGAACTCAGGTCGAAATCACAAGCGGCCTGCACAAGGGCGAACGCATCGTGACGCGCGGCGGTTTCTTCATCAAGTCTGAATTTCTTAAGGGCGCCATGTCCGAAGAGTAGCAGCGAGAAAGGCCGCCACGAATGCGCACGAACTGGCATGAATGATTCAAGGCACATTCTCCATTCTCGATTCTGCATTCTTCATTCCTTGCCGGAGAGGCTGATCAGTCATTGCTCTCTGCAAAAGAATGGAGAATGGAAAATGGGAAATGGAGAATGATGTCAGGAGCGAGTCTCACCGGCCTGATTTGTTCCGTGTTCGTTTACGGCAGCTTCGCTGACTTTACCACTGCCTGAAATTTTACATGATTCGCACACTGATCAATTTTTCACTGCGCCAGCGGCTGCTCGTCATCGGACTGGTGCTGCTGCTGGCCGGAACGGGGCTGTATGCCTTCACGCAACTGCCGATTGATGCCTTTCCTGATCTGACCAACAACCAGGTCAACGTCGTCACCGAAGCGCCGGGAATGGCGGCGGCTGAAGTCGAACAACTTGTCACTTATCCCATCGAAAGCGCAATGATGGGCATTCTCAAGACCGAACAGATTCGATCAATCTCGAAATTCGGTCTTTCGATGATCACGATTGTCTTTGACGACAGCGTGGACACATTCTTTGCGCGGCAACTGGTCAATGAACGATTGCAGGAAGCCCGCACGCGCATTCCGCAGGGCCTGGAACCGACGATGGGGCCGGTGGCAACGGCCTTCGGTGAAATTTATCAGTACGTGATCGAAGGCAAAGGCCACACGGCGATGGAACTCAAGACGCTGCACGACTGGGATGTGAAGCCGCAGCTTCGCACCGTGCCGGGCGTCAACGAGGTCAATTCGTGGGGCGGCTTTGTCCGGCAGTATCAGGTGCTGGTCGAACCGGAGCGGCTGCTGGCTTACAACCTGACGCTGCGCGATGTGTACGAGGCGCTGGCGCGCAGCAACACCAATTTCGGCGGCAGCTACATCGAACACGGCGCTGAAAGTTACACGGTGCGCGGCCTTGGCCGTTTCAGTTCGGAAGAGGACATCAAAAAAGTTGTCGTCAAATCGGCCAAAGGCGTGCCGGTGCTGGTGCAGGACGTGGCTGTAGTTGAAATCGGCCCGGCAGTGCGGCAGGGCGCAGTGACCAAGGACGGCAACGGCGAAGTCGTCGCCGGAATGGTCATCATGACCAAGGGCGAAAATTCAAAAGCCGTCATCGAGCGCGTCACCGACCGCATCAAAGGCATCGAACACACGCTGCCCGAAGGCGTGAAGCTGACGCCGTTTTACGATCAGACGGGACTCGTCAACCGCACCACGCGCACGGTGGCCACCAACCTGATTGAAGGCGGGCTGCTCGTCATCGTCGTGCTGTTTCTTTTTCTGCACAACATTCGCGCTTCGATCATCGTGGCTTCGACCATTCCGCTTTCGATGCTGATTGCGTTCATCGGCATGAAATTCTTTGGTGTTTCGGCCAATCTGATGAGCCTTGGCGCGATTGATTTCGGGCTGATTGTGGATGGCGCAGTCGTGATGGTCGAAAATTACATCAGCCGCCTGCATCATCCTGAAGCGCACGACACGCCACATCATCAGGAAACCGTCAGAGAAACAATCCGCTTCAGCGCCGTCGAGGTCGGACGACCGATTGTGTTCGGCATCAGCATCATCGTTGCGGTCTACCTGCCGATCTTTGCGCTCGAAGGGATGGAATCGCGGATGTTTCGCCCGATGGCGCTGACGGTGTGCTGCGCGATTCTCGGTTCGCTGCTGCTGACGCTGACGCTGGTTCCGGCCATCAGTTCGATGGTGCTCAAACGGCAGGAGCATCATCCGCGCGAGGGCGTGATTGACCGGATGCGCGAAGGTTACCGGCGGCAGCTTGCCAATGCCGTGCGGCATCGCGCCGTCACGCTGGGCGGCTCGCTGCTGCTCGTCGCGCTGGCGATTGGTTCGGTTCCGTTTCTCGGCACCGAGTTTATGCCGTCGCTTGATGAAGGCGCGCTGCTGATTGAAACGCGCCGTTTGCCGTCGGTGTCGCTGAGCGAATCGGTCAGAATTGCGACGATGGTTGAAAAGGTCGTCCGCGAATTTCCTGAAGTCGAAACGGTCGTCACAAAACTTGGCCGTCCCGATCTCGCCACTGAAGCGATGGGCATTTACCAGGGCGATGTTTACGTCATTCTCAGGCCGCACGATGAATGGACGACCGTGAGGACAAAGGAAGAGTTGATTCAGAAGATGGATGAAAAGCTCAGAGGCGTGCCGGGCGTGGCTTACAACTTCACGCAGCCGCTGGCGATGCGGCTGGATGAAGTTATTTCGGGCGTGCGGTCAGATGTCGCCATCAAGCTGTTCGGTGACGATCCGGCCACGCTCGAACGCGAAGCCGAACGCATCCGCCGCGTGATGGCGCGCATTCAGGGCGCGGCTGACGTGCAGATTGAAACCTTGGGCGGCGCAGGTGAATTGCAGATTGAACTCAATCGCGCTGAGATGGCGCGTTACGGACTGCGCGTTGAAGATGTGAAACAAACGGTCGAAACCGCTGTCGGCGGCGAAACCGCAACCGAAATCATTGATGGCCGCCGCCGCTTTGCCGTCGTTGTCAGACTGCCCGAAGCGAAGCGCAACGATGCCGAAACGATTCGGGCACTGCTGATGCCTGCGCCGGGCGGCGAACGCGTTTCGCTTGGTCAGATTGCGTCGGTGCATCCGGCTGAAGGCCCTGAAGTCATCAACCGCGAAAACGCGCAGCGCCGCATCGTGATTCAGTCAAACGTGCGCGGGCGCGACATCGGCAGCTTCGTTGCCGCCGCGCAGGAAGCCATCAATCGTGAAATCAAACTGCCGCCGGGTTATTACATCACGTGGGGCGGGGAATTCGAGAATCAGCAGCGCGCGATGAAGCGGCTTTACATCGTCGTGCCGCTGGCGCTGTTTCTGATCTTTCTGCTGCTGTTCACGATGTTCGGTTCAGTGCCGCAGTCGCTGCTGATTATCGTCAACGTGCCGCTCGCACTCGTCGGCGGCATCGCGGCGCTGTGGGCGCGCAACCTGAACCTGAGCCTGTCGGCAGCGGTCGGTTTCATTGCGCTCTTCGGCGTCGCGGTGCTGAACGGCGTGGTGATGGTCAGTTACATCAACCGGCTGCGCGAGGAAGGGCATCCGCTGAAAGAGGCTGTGCTGGAAGGCGCAGCGCAGCGATTGCGACCGGTGCTGATGACGGCGCTCGTGGCCAGCCTGGGCTTTATTCCGATGGCGGTTTCGACCGCGCCCGGCGCTGAGGTGCAGCGACCGCTTGCGTCGGTAGTGATTGGCGGGCTGATTACTTCGACGCTGCTGACGCTCTTTGTGCTGCCGACGCTCTACGGCTGGCTTGAGGAATGGCGCGAACGGTCGCGGCCCGATGACTGGGAAGATGATCTGGAACAGCTTGCCACGACAAATGAAAAAATCACCGATGAGCAGACCCTGGCGCTGAAGTAAGGCAAGCTTCAGCGGTTTCCCCGATTCTTCAACAAGGAGCGCAGGCGTCTCGCCTGCCCTGCTTCGCTCAGAAAACCATGGCCGAAAGTCAGGCAGGCGAGACGCCTGCGCTCCTTGTAATCAATCAGATCACTTGATATTCCTGCCCGTGTTGCCGATGATTCATCGGAAAGCTGTGAAAAACGGAATCACAAGTGAGGCTGGTATGATCAGATTGCAGAAATTATTTCTGAGTGTTGTGGGCGCCGCATTGCTGGTCGGTTGCGGCATGGCGACGAGTAATGATGGCCGTCAGCAGGCGGCCAGGGTCGAGCCGGTCACGGCAGCCGAGTTTCGCACCATTCTGGCGCAGCATCGCGGCGAAGTCGTGCTGGTCAATCTGTGGGCGACGTGGTGCAAGCCGTGCATCAAGGAACTGCCCGACATTGCCCGCGTGTATCAGAAATACAAGGATAAGAAATTCACGGTCATTGCCGTTTCCTTCGATGATCTCGAAGACCTGGAAACAAAGGTCAGGCCGTTCGCGCAGAAACAGCTTCCTGATTTCATCAACTACCTGCAAAAGGAAGACGACCCGGAAAAGTTCGTCAGCGTGATGGACAAGGCCTGGGAAGGCGTCGTGCCGACCAACTTCCTGTTTGACCGTGCAGGTAATCTCAAAGGCAAACTGATCGGCGGCAAAAGCTACGAGGAGTTTGACGCAGCCATCGGCCCGCTGGTCAGCCAGTAATCATTCAACTAATTACACCCGGCTGTGCCACTAACCATCTTACGGAGGAGAAATGAAGAAGCAGCACTCTGAGCGTCGCAGATTCGTCAAGGCCGCCACTGCCACGGGCGCGGGCCTGATGTTCATTCCGGCAACCTCGGTTTTCGGGACCCCGGCCAATTCCTCGCCACGCCTCGGCATCATCGGCTGCGGCGGGCGCGGCAACGAGGTCGGCGGGCAGTTCGTCAGCAGCACCGACACGCGCGTGACGGCGCTGATGGATCTCTTTGACGACCGCCTGAGCGAAACCCGCAATCGCTTTGACAAAATGGCCGAAGCGAAGGGCTACGCAAAGATTCCGTCAGAAAATATTTTCAAGGGCATGAAAGCCTATGAAAAGCTGGTGCAGTCAAAGGATGTGGATGTCGTGCTCGTGACCAGCCCGCCATATTTTCACCCCGATCATTTCGAGGCTGCGCTCGCCGCAGGCAAGCACGTTTACCTGGAAAAGCCGGTGGCGACGGACGTGCATGGCTGCAAACGCATTATCAAAGCCGGGCAGCAGTACAACGGCAAGGTCAGCATTCACGTCGGCTTTCAGAAGCGTTACGCCGAACCTTACCGGCAGATGGTCGAAAGGATTCATTCAGGCGCGATGGGCGATGTGGTGCTCGGTCAGACGTTCTATTACACGAACGATCTTGACCGCAAGGCAAAGCCCGGCATGTCTGAAATGGAAGCGCGGCTGCGCAACTGGGTCTTTGATCGCGCGCTGTCGGGCGACATTCTGGTTGAGCAGAACATTCACATCATTGACTGCGTCAACTGGGTCATGAAATCGCATCCGATCAGGGCGATGGGCACGGGCGGGCGCATCGTGCGCAAGGATGTCGGCGATGTGTGGGATCACTTCATCATGACCTTTGTTTATCCGGGTGAAGTGAAGATCAGCTTCAATTCAAATCAGTTCAAGAACAAAGGCTATCGTGATTCCGGCGAGCGGTTTTTCGGGACGAAGGGAGCTTCGGAATCACACCAGGGCGGCGCGGTTTTCATCAACTTCAACAACGGCGAGAAGTGGGATTCCGGCACGACTTCGGCAATGGCTACATCGGTGTCTGACAAGATCAAAGCCTTTATCGAAGGCATCAAGTCAGGCCGCTTTGATAATCAGTCGGAGCAGGGCGCTGAATCAACACTGAGCGTCATTCTGGGCCGCACGGCAGCTTACAGCGGCAGGGAAATGACTTGGGACAGACTCGTCAAGTCAGATGCAAAGTGGGATGTGAAATTCAACGGCGACCTGGCCTGAGTCTCAGATGAAAGCAGAGAGAACGGAACAAACGGAAATAACAGAACAGACGGAAGAATTCAGAATCAGGTCAGCCTTTGTTGCGTGTGTTCCGTTTTTCTCTGTCTGCTGCGGCAATCAGGCCGGTGGCAGTTCAATCAGCATGAACTTCTGATCGCTTTTCAGCATCCTTGTGCCTTCCGTCAGAAACGATTTCAGCAGTTTCATCTTCTGCTGATTTTCGGCCTCAGGCAGACGATCATTCACGACCGGCGAACGCGCATAATCAAGCAGCACATCATATCTGATGAGCAGGTGCGTGATGCCGGCGGCGCGCGTGCGGGCGCGCAGTTCATTCAGATCAGCCGCCGCCTGCACCTGCCGCGTCAGCGTGTAATCCTCAAACAGATAATCCGAAAAGAACGGGCGTTCGATGTGATAACCATCGCGGCGCATATTGATCAGCCAGACGCGGGCTGAAGGCGGAAGCTGTGCATTGATGATTTCGTAATACGGATAATAATCAAGCTGCCTGGCCAGGTAACTTTCACGCGACTCGCCACCAAGCACGGCGCGCAGCGGATGGCGTTCAAGAAACCAGGCCGTGCTGACCAGCGTGCCAGCGAGCGCCGACAGCAGCAGCGTCCACGCCAGCAGCCCGGCGCGGTTCCGGCGCGATTCGGTTGTCATCATCGCTGCCGCCGCCACAATCGCCACCGCCAGTGCCGTGACCGTCGGCAGCAGAAAGCGCAACTGTTCGCTCGTCAGCAGCCAGCACACAAACAGCAGCGCGCAAAAACAGGCCGTGACTTTCAGTTCAGGATTGAAATCGGCCCGGCGCAGGGCAAACAGCAGCAGCGGCAGGCCGAGCAGAAACGAAATGCCCAGCACGCCGTCATAATGCGTGTTCAGTTCAGGCTGCGCCACCAGCGAAACGTAAAACGGCGTGGCTGCGTAATCCAGCAGCCCTTTTGTTGCGCCGCCGTAATTGGCCAGAAAGACTGAATACATCTGCGAACGGGCGGCATCCCATCCGGGCGCACTGCCTTTCCACAAACTGACGTAGAAAGGAAAGACCGGGCTGCCCGTGCGCACCAGATTGCGCAGATACCACTGGCTGCCGAGCAGCCCCGCGCCCGCCAGCGTCAGCAGGCCCGCGAGCAGCAGGCGGCGATGATTGAGCGACTGCTGCTGTGCGGCCCGCGCTCTGAGCAGAAAAATCAGCATCAGCGGAAAGACCGCAAAGACCGCCGTCAGCTTGATCGTCAGCGCGCAACCCACCGCCAGCGCCACCTGAATCAGATAAAGCGGGTGCAGCGTGCGCCACCAGCGCGCTGCCGCGTGAATCGTCAGCAGCAGATAAAGCGTCAGCGCGAGGTCGGTGTAACCCGATGCCGCCGATTGCCACGCCGTCGGAATCGCTGACACCATCGCCGCCGCCACGAGCGCCCACGCCTGACCGAGCTTCAATTCACGCGCCCATCCATAAACTGCCGACAGCAGCAGCGGATAAAAAGCAAACGTCAGCGCGCCGGTCGCCGCTTCGGCCACGCTCAGATTGAACAGGCGACCGAGCAGCAGCGCCCAGACGCTGTTCATCTCAACGCCGAGCGCATAGTAATTGGCAATGTTGCCCGGCACATCCGCCAGGCCGCCTGCGGCCAGAAAGGCTTTCGGCAGCGCCAGGTGATAAATCAGCGCATCCTTGCCCGTCGGCGGAGCCAGCGCAGCCACCAGCGCCAGCAGCACCGGAAAGATCACAATTACCAGTGCCACGCGCCGGAAGATTCGATCATTCGACTGATCCGGCGTGTGATCTGCCAGCCTGAATGCCTGCCACAGTTGCGGCACAGACCGCGCAAACAGCGCCAGTCCCGCGAGCAATGAAACCACCGCGACCGGCCAGCGGTACAGATTCAGCAACCCCGCCACAAACCACAGCAACGACCACGCGCCCGCACCGAAGGCACAGCGGCGGGACGTTTCAAACGCGAATGACGCCGAAGCCTCATCAGCAGGGCTGCCCGCAATGCGCCGGGCCAGCGTCACGATCAGATCACCAGCGCCATACCACGCCAGCACCATCAGCAGGGCAATGACCAGTCCGGCCAGGCTGCGACCAGCACCGGCAATGGTCACGACAGGTTCGTGCAGCAGCGAAGTCACGCAAGCATGCACGAGCAGCGGCAGTTGCATCACGTCGGCTTCGCGGTACGCAAAAAAGATGATCGCCAGCACGATCAGTAAAACCAGGGTGACCGGGCCAGCCAGCGTCAGGCTGGAAGTGTCAGGGCGGGAACTCTGAGCAGGAATAAAATCGCGGGATCCGAGCGGTGCCGAAGATTTCATGCAGATTCAAATCATCGGGGCGTGCCGCGACATCATACACATCACTCCGGCTTTCGGCAGCATGAATCTTCGCGGCCCGATTCATTCACCCAGATTCATTCACCCAGATTCATTCACTTTGAAGCAGTGGCGGCGCTGCTCACCGGCAATTTCCGGTCTCTGACAAAATATCGGGACGGGGGTTTGCCATAATTTGTCACTGCGGCCCCGGCGTGATTCGGTTTCGTTTGTTCATTGAATGTCTCATCTGACTGAGGTTTCAGGCGGTTAGCTGCGGGTGACAGCGGTGGCCCCGGTCTGGCACCGGGCTTGCTGAAATGACAGCCGGAAGCAGCGGGGCAGCGGCTTCACCAGTCATCGTAAGCGGCGTTCGGTGTGACATACCACGACGCTCAAATCCAGATCCAGAGGAGACAGAGACAATGAAGAAACAGAAGGGTTTTTCACTGATTGAATTGCTGATCGTCGTGGCGATCATCGGCATCATCGCGGCAATTGCGATTCCGAACCTGCTCAATGCGCGTCGTTCAGCGAACGAATCAGCGACGGCAGGCAATATGCGGACGGTGGTGAGCGGCGAGTTCTCATACGCCAACACCAACAACACCTACGGCACGCTGGCGAACCTGCAAACGGCAGGCAACATTGACAGCTCATTCACGACCGCCAGCACCACCACCTCGCCGAAGTCCGGCTATGTTTACAAGGACAGCGACGTGGCGGCGAACACCTATGCAGTGCTGGCCTATCGTGCGACGAGCGGCGCGGGCACGCGTGATTTCGGCGCGATTGAAGACGGCGCGCTGCGTGAAAACAACAATCCCACGACGATCACGACGACCTGCTCCCGCACGACGATCAGCGGCTGGACGGGCTACGGCACCGTCAGCAGCTCAAGCGGCAGCTAGTCGCCGGAGCAGACAGATTCAGTTTCGAGGGGAGCAGGGTGTTAAGACTGCTCCCCTTTCTCAATCAGCGCCAGTTCAGTTTTGAACAACGCGCCACCACCCGGTAAAAACCAGCACTGGTCTTCCCCTCAACCAGGGCGCTTAAGTTCAGAGGAGCATAAGTAATGAAGAAACAGAAAGGTTTTTCACTGATTGAATTGCTGATCGTCGTGGCGATCATCGGCATCATCGCGGCAATTGCGATTCCGAACCTGCTCAATGCGCGTCGTTCAGCGAACGAATCAGCGACGGCAGGCAATATGCGGACGGTGGTGAGCGGCGAGTTCTCATACGCCAACACCAACAACACCTACGGCACGCTGGCGAACCTGCAAACGGCAGGCAACATTGACAGCTCATTCACGACCGCCAGCACTACCACTTCACCGAAATCAGGTTATGTCTTTGCCGACAGCGACGTGGCGGCGAACACCTATGCAGTGCTGGCCTATCGTGCGACGAGCGGCGCGGGCACGCGTGATTTCGGCGCGATTGAAGACGGCGCGCTGCGTGAAAACAACAGCACGACGATCACGACGACCTGCTCCCGCACGACGATCAGCGGCTGGACGGGCTACGGCACCGTCAGCAGCTCAAGCGGCAGCTAGTCGCAGAATTTTTCAGGCTCAGCCTGACCGGGAGCAGCGCGAATGCGGCTGCTCCCGTTTGCCATTTCAGGAACAACCAGCCATGAAAATTGAAACCCGAATCCTGCCACTTGCGCTCCTGCTCACCGCCGGAATGTTCATCACCGCCGCAGCACAGTCAGCGCCCGCCCGCTCGCGTCCGGCTCTGACGACTGAAGACGTCCTGACCACGCCCGCGCCGCGCGAAAACGCACCGGTTCAGGCGGCGGCGAAACAATCCGCGAAAGCCGATCAGTCCGACCCGGAACAGCAGCAGAAAGAAAACGCCTGGAATGAAAAATTCAAACAGGCTCAGGCTAAAGCGAAGGAGCTTGAACGGCGGGCTGACGGCGTCGAACTTGACATCAGCAGATTGCGCAATCAGCTTTTTGACGCCGCGCCCAAAGACGCCGGTGACAATGCCGCCATCAGTGCGCGCATCAATCAGCTTGCGCAGCAGTTGCAATCGCTGCGTGAACAGGCCGCCACCGCGCAGGCCGAAGTTGACGCGCTCAAACGCGAAGGCGAAGAACATAAATTCCAGCTCAATGAGGGCGCGCCAAAACTGGCGGATGGTCGTCCGAACCTGAAGTATTACCAGTCACGCATGGCCGAACTGCGCGAGGATTTCAACGATGCCGTGAACCGCCAGCAGGTCATTCAACTGCGCCTGAACGATCTCAACACCCGCATTCGCAAAAACTCCGGCGGCGTTGATGAAAAGGGCCGGGCCTCAAACACCAGCGACGCTCTCGCCGTGCGCCGCCTGAAAATCACCCTCCAGGAAGAGCAGAAAAAGATGACCGAAGCGCAGGATAAAAAGGCCGAAGCCATGCGCAAAATCGAAGACCTGCGCCGCCAGGCCGTCAACGCCGGAATTGATCCGGGCGATTTGAACTGAAGCGAAATGCAACCGCTGTCAAATAGTTTTGAGTCGGCAGAAGAGAGATGACGAAACAGACGGAAACAGCAGACCGGATTCAGTCTCTGGTTCCGTGTGTTCCGTTATTTCCGTCTGTTTCGTCATCTCTCTTCTGCGGCGGATTGAATCGTTTTTCCTGTCAGCCCTGAATTCAGAATTGCTGCATGGCACAAACCGGAACTGCCATTATTCACGAAACAGGCGTGGCGCTGGCTGCGCCGGAAAAGGGAACTGCCGCACTGCCTGATCCGGCGCTTGTGCCTGACGCTTCGCGCTGGCAGCGGTTCAAATATGCGACGCTGCTGTGTGCGAGCCTCTGCGCGATTTACACGCTGCCGTACTATCGCAACTCGCTCCGGCGCGAAACGGTGTGGACGCTGCTGGTGATTTTCGGCGGGCAATGGCTGGGCAGTCTGGTGATGTGTCTGGCCGGGCGCGATGCGCTCTTTGCTGATCGCGCTTACTGGGCCGTGTGCGGAGCCGTCAGAACCTTTCAGCATTTCTTTCGCGTGACAATGCAGGTGCCGACAAGCGAACCGGCAAAGCTGAACCTGCCGCCTGCCGAACGCGTCAGCCTGCTGTTCTGGCTAGTCAAGATTTTCTTCATTCCGTTTATGGTCAACGTGGTGGCCACACAGTTCGCGCTGCTGTGGCCGCGTTATTGCCAGCCCGGTTTTGCGCGGCAGTTGCTGACCTTTTCGGGTTTTTATTTCTGCTGGCTGGTCGGCATTGAAATTATGGACACGGCAGTTGCCGCAACAGGTTATGCCGTTGAAAGCCGCTCGCTCGGCAACACGGTTCGTTCGGTTGATTTCACGCTGACGGGCTGGGTCGCCGCGCTGATCTGTTATCCGCCTTTTGAGACAGTCACGAGCGGATATTTTCCGCTCGACACTTCGCCGTTCATTGGTTCCGGCAACTCAGCTTTTGAAACCGCGTGCAGCCTGGTGGTGCTGGTGGCGATGACGCTGTTTACCTGCACGACGTTCAATCTGGGCATTCATTTCTCGAATCTGTGTCATCGCGGACTGGTGACGACGGGCTTTTACGGCATCGTGCGGCATCCGGCTTACACGTTCAAGCTGATTGCGTTTGGCACGCTTTGTGTGGCCGGTGCGAATCCGGCGCGGATTCTGCCGCTGCTGGTCTGGGTGGCGATCTATGTGCTGCGCGCGCTGACCGAAGAGCGGCATCTGAGCGCCGTTGATCCGGCCTATGCTGAATACTGCGCGCGCGTGCGTTATCGCTTTATTCCCGGCCTTGTCTGAATCGCCCCACTTTTTTTCTGATGTCAACACCGCTTGCAGGAACGCCCGGTCAGGCTTCCGGTTTCGCCGCTTCAACCGCACAGGTCGCGCCGCACAGTCAGCGGCGCAGTGCGGCCATCATCATTGCCGCAGTTTCATTGCTGTTTGCGGCGATTTACGGGCTGCGCTTCAACGAAGCTGCCGGACTGGTCGGTGACGATGCCTGGTACGCTCTGCTGGCAAAGGCGCTGGCGACGGGGCAGGGCTTCAGTCTGATCAGTTCACCGCTGCCCGGCATTCTGCCTTCCTACCCGCCGGGGTTCCCGCTGCTGCTGTCGCTGATTTTCAAGGTTGCGCCGCGATTTCCTGAAAATGCCTGGCTGCTCAAGGCCGTTTCAATCCTGGCGATGTATGGCACGGGCGCAGTCACTTATCGTTACCTGACGCGTTCGCGTGGCCTGTCGCCGCAGCCTGCGCTCGGCGCAGCGGTCGTCGTGGTGCTGATGCCTGCCTTTGTTTTTCTGGCGACTTCAACCGTGATGTCCGAATGCGTCTTCACGCTCAGCCAGTTGCTCACGGTGGCCGTGATGGAAGCCTGCGTTGAAAGCAAAGACAGACAGATTGAATGGCGGCTGGCAGCGGCAGGCGCGGTGCTGGCTTCGTTTACTTTTCTGACGCGCTCGGTGGCCATCGGGCTGATTGCGGCGGTGATGCTTTACCTGCTGAAAGAAAAAAGCTGGCGCGCCATGCTGGTCTTTGCCGCCGGAGTTTTTGTGGTGCTTGCGCCCTGGCTCGTTTACGTGCGCACGCACGCGCCCACCGCGCAGCAGGTGCGGCAGCACGGCGGCAACATCGTTTACAGCTACGGCGATCAGTTCTGGATGAAGCGGGCAGGCGATGGCAATTCAGGCCGCACGACGTGGCGCGACCTGCCGGGGCGTGTGGCTGAAAATGCGCTCGACATTGCAGGGCGCGACGTGGGCGGCCTCATCGCTCCGGCGCTCTTTCGCGGCGCTGAAGAGAGCGGCGAAGAAGTTTTTGCAATGGGCTACAGTTCAGGCATGCAGGGCGGCAGCATGGGCCTGACGACCGGCACGATGCTGATTTCGCTGCTGCTGAGCCTGTGCGCCGTCATCGGCTTTGCGCTGAGGGTGCGGCAGCGTGTGACGCTGGCGGAAATCGTCGTGCCCGTGTCATTGCTGATCACAGTCATCTGGCCCTGGTGGCCGTTTCGTTTCGTGCTGCCGCTCGCGCCGTTTCTGATCTTTTACCTGCTCACAGGACTCGGCGGCATTCACCAGTTCATTCAGCGACGCCTGCGCCGTCAGGGTTCGCCGCTGCCAGTGCTGAGAATTTTTCTGCTCCTGGTCATCGCGTTGTACTGTTTCGATCACACGCAATACGTGCGGCTGAAACACCAGCCTGCCGCAGCACAGCCGGAATGGCTGCGTAACTTTGAGGAAACGCGCGCCACGCTGTTATGGATGCGCGAACATCTGCCGTCTGAAGCGGTGATCGCTTCAAACAGCCCGGCGATGATTTATCTTTACACCGGCTGCCAGTCAGTCGCGGCTGACGATCCGGCAGGGAATTGGGAAGCCTGGCAGCAACTCGGCGTGCGTTATGTGGCAATACTCAAGCCTTACGCCATCACACAGCTTGATGACCGGAAGGATTGCCGGGTGATTTACAACACACCGCGTCTGCAACTGCGTGTGCTTGAACTGACCGGCAACGGCAGGACCGGGCTTGAGAAGCGATAAGGAATTCGCTTTGACAATCACCCGGCGGCGTCCAGGTCTTCGCCTCGTCATTCGGGAAGATCACATAAGAATTACGGACACGTTTGTTTTCACGCAGCAGCGCGGCGAGTTGCCTGCCGTCGGGCGAACGAATCAGTCCCGGCTCGCACAAGTGAATCTGATCCCATCCTCAGCGGCTCAATGAAGCCCATCGCCACAACGCCGCCAAAATCGCCGATGCCAGGGTTTTCTTTCCTCATTATGGTCGGACGAGAAGTGGCTGGAAATCAAAAATCATAATTCATCGGCAGTAAGTGTCAGCAATGAGAAAAGGGAGCCTCGAAGGCTCCCCTGGGGTTTTAATTTAATTGATGCGCCCGGCACGACTCGAACGTGCGACCTTTTGGTTCGTAGCCAATTCCAGCCGTATTTCTCGTTGTAACACACCGTCTCACGATTTACATTTCGCACAGTGTTTACAGGCATTCCAGCCATTCTGATGTTTTTCATTGTTGCATCGTGTTGCCTGATGTTATGCTCAGATGTGGGACTAAGTGTGGGACTGGATTTGGAACTGAAATGTGCAAGTCTCAAGGTGAATACAGCTACAGGCATCTCCCGCACATAGTAATTAAGGAGTGAATTATTCAATGGCTGGAAACAGAGAAAAGCATTACCGCATTCGTAACGGCAAAATTTATGCGCGTGTGACCTTCACTGATGCATCAGGCAAACGACGCGATGTTATGCGCCTGGCAGAGAGCAAGACACAGGCCCGCGAACTGGCAGAGCGTATGATGCGGGAATTGAACGATCAGGGTGAGCGCACGATTGACGGAGACAGAATGACTTTTCGTGAACTGGCGGAAATTTATGACCAGAAAAGATTGATTCCTGCAATATACCAGGGAGAGCGAAAAGTGATGGGCTTACGTTCAGTCAAGGCTCCGAAAATATTTCTGCGAACGCTGGTTGAGCATTTCGGAGCCAGCCGGATTAAAGAGATTACTCATTCTTCAGTTGAGAAATATCGGCAGAAGCGGCTGAAAACAACAACTGTCAGGGGGAAAGAGCGAAGCATTGCCAGCGTCAACAGGGAACTTGAAATTTTGCGTGCCTGCCTGAATTTTGCGAAGCGTGAAGGCTGGATTTCAAGAACAGCCTTTGAATCAGGGGCGTCACTTGTCAGCAAGGCCGACGAAGTAAGGCGGGAGAGAATACTGACCCCGGAAGAAGAAGCCAGACTACTTGAAGCCTGCACAGGCAGGCGCGAACATTTACGGTTGCTGCTCATTGCTGCGCTCGATACTGCAATGCGGCATCGTGAACTGATCCAGATGAAATGGTCTGATATTGACCTTGAAAACAAACGAATAGTCATCAGGGCGACGACGACCAAGACTATGCGCGGACGCACTGTCGGCCTGACGGAAAGGCTGGCTAATGGACTGTCTGATCTTTTCAAGGCAGAGTCCCGGCCCGAACCGGATGCGCGTGTATTCGGCATCTCTGATAACGTCAAGCGCTCATTCGGCGGGGCCTGCCGGGATGCTGGCGTGGATGATCTGAAATTCCATGATCTCAGGCACACTGCGATTACACGCTGGATTGCTCAGGGTATGCCACCAATGGAAGTAATGAAACTGAGCGGTCACACTCAATGGGATACATTCGCCAGATATGTGAACACCGATGATCAGACGGCAAGGCGGGCAGCAGAAATAATGGATGCCTTTCACCAGTCACGGCCCTGAACTCATTTCTGTTGCCTGGGTGGACGCGGGGTAGGCACATAATTATTAACTTCAGCCCGCAGCGATGGTAGTGTCTGAACCAGTGGCGTGAATGCACCAAACTGTTCCTTGAACTGAATGTAATAATTCCTGACTGCCAGTTCAATTACAGCCGTATCACTAATGCCCTGATCTTCTGCGATTTCTTCTATCATAGCGAGACAGGCATTAGTGATGCGGTAGCCCTTTGTGGTTTTTCCACTAAGCTTCTGCCTAGGCATACCTTCCTTCGATGCATTCTGGTCTTCCTGATAATTATCCATGATCTTCACTCCTGAATCTGATAGTACGGAAATACTATAACAAATGCAATAAATTGTTATTACATTCAGCTAAGCCGACAATCCCAATTTCAGAAGGGTGGCAGATATAGCCATATTTTTTTCAGTGATTTAGCGATGGTGCGTTATGGCTTGCTCAGACCGGGTCGGTAAGCCGCTCGAAATTTAATGCGTTTTGTATGAAATATTCTTGACGGCGGCGACTGTTTTTTACTACAGTGCGTCACGGAAAGTTGAACGGCGTTAGTTATGGCAACAACCAACCGCTGAGTTAATCTTTCTCTTTGTGGAATATTTCCGAGCGGAGATAAATATTCCACATTCCCAATTTCTGTTGGAGCTTTGCAAGAGTTTTCGCTTGGTTCCGGGATTTGTGTTGCCGAAGGGGCAAAGATTATGAATGACCTGATTTCAGCGTCTGAACTAAGTCAGCGTTTCAACATCAGTCGCCAGACAGAGTGGCGCTGGCGGAAGAAGATTCGTCATTTCAAAATCAATCGTCGCGTTTACTACTCACAAGAAGCAATTGAAGAGTTCCTGATGAGCCGGGAAGTCCCGCCTGAAACAAGCGGCAGCCGTCAGCGCAAGGTCAGTGAGCGAGAGCAATAGCCCGCCAGATTCCTGCCCACCGTTGCGGCAAGCGCCGTCAACGCAAGTCAGTATTATTCCCCTTACACCAACTCGAAGCGGGCGTGGTTATCAGATTTCACGCTTGCCTGCACCGGCAGGCTGAAATCCCGTCACCACGTTCCGCTTCGGGCAGGTATAAACCGACAGCAATTCTTTACGGTCATAACTGGCCGCAGGGATTTGTGTTGTCTTCAGGAGCATTGGATGCGTCTGGAAAATTTCGTTTCACTACTCAAAGGAGTAAAACAGTGTGGCAAAGGTTGGAAGGCACTCTGCCCGGCACACGAAGACCGTAGGCCCAGCCTGAGTATTTCAGAAGGTGATAATGGCCGGATACTGCTGACGTGTCACGCTGGCTGTTCGACTGATGCGATTGTGCAGGCAAGCGGACTGAGAATGTCTGATCTGTTCGCAGAACCGCAGGAACGGCAGAACTATAGCAACAGGCATTACAAGCGGAATGGCGACAGAAAGAAAATTGTCGCTACTTACAATTACCATGATGAGTCCTGTAGGCTGCTGTTTCAGGCTGTCAGATACGAACCCAAGGATTTCAGACAGTGCAGGCCGGACGGCATGGGCGGCTCGATTTGGAATCTGAATGATGTGGGCCTTGTCTTGTACCGGTTGCCGGAATTGCTGGCTGCTGATCCTGGCGAAATGGTTTTTTGTGTCGAAGGTGAGAAGGATGTCGAGAACCTGCGGGCGCTGGGTCTTGTCGCAACGTGCAATCCCTGCGGTGCGGGCAAATGGCGCGATGAGTACAGCCAGTATTTGCAAGGCCGCAATGTCGTGATTCTGCCTGACAATGATGAGCCTGGCAGAGAGCACGCCAGGAAGGCCGCGCAGTCACTGAAGGGCATTGCAGCATCTGTCAAAATGCTGCCACTACCAGACCTGCCGGAGAAGGGCGATGTTTCCGACTGGCTGAATGCCGGGGGTGATGTGGAAAAACTACGACTGATGGCGAAAGATGCGTCAGAATGGACTCCACAAGCGATTCAGGAAGAATCAGGCAGAACAGGGCCGAAGATTGAAATCATCAGCGCAAGTGATTTGGCAACTCGTCAATACCCGCCATTGCGTTTTGCCGTTCCGGGCATTCTGCCGGAAGGTTTGAGCATCCTGGCGGGGCCACCAAAGCTGGGTAAATCATGGCTGAGTCTCAATCTCAGTGTTGCTGTAGCATCCGGTGGTAAGGCACTTGGTAAAATCAATGTTGAATCCGGTGATGTTTTGTATCTTGCACTTGAAGACGGGCCGCGCAGACTCCAAATCAGGCTGGCGACGATGGTCAACAAGAATATCCCGCCCAATCTGCACTTTGCGACCAGGTGGCCGCGTGTGAATGATGGCGGCATTGAAGAATTGGCGAAGTGGATTGAGTCACATCCCGACGCACGCCTGATAGTAATTGACACGCTGAAGATGATCCGCCCGCCAGAGTCGTCACAACGTGGAAGCGTCTATTCGCTCGATTATGACAGCATTCATCCGCTGGCGGATTTGGCTAAAGAGCGAATCTGTATCCTTGTCGTTCATCATACGCGCAAGGCGGCTGCGGAAGATTTTATGGCAAGCGTCTCAGGCAGCTTCGGACTAACGGGTGCGGCTGATGGAACGCTCGTACTCAAGCGGGAACGTGGCAGGGCTGACGCATCACTATTTGTGACAGGGCGTGATGTTGAAGAACAGGAGATTGCCCTGAAGTTCAACCCGGAATCCGGGTTGTGGTTGGCGCTTGGTGATGCAGACGAGCATCGCCTTAGCATGGCGCGGCAGGAAATCATTGATTTAGTCCGTTCTGCTCCTGAACCTGTTACACCCAAAGTCGTTGCTGAACAACTCAGCAGGCACCCTGGGACAGTTCGCTGGCATCTTTCCGAGATGGCAAAGAATAAGGACGTTTATGCTGTTGGCAATGGTACTTACTGGCACAAACAGCCTGAAGTATCCGAATTCACCAAAGCCCCCAACTGTGCCAACAGACAAACAGGCGAGACTAAAATCAACGTATACAGCAGTATGTCTGTTGGTTTATCTTCTGCCGATGAAACAAACACTCACCAGCAGCAGGTTCCTGTTGGTGCTGTTGGCGATGTTGGCAATATTTCCAATGCCACGCAAAACACAGTTATATGAAAGGGCGGCTATAAATGCTCAAAGACTATTATTTGAACTTCAGGGGCGCGGCTGTGTTCTGACAGTTGTTGATGGGTAGCTTGAATATGACGTGCCCGCTGATGCGTTGACTGATGTGGATTGTGAACTTCTGATGTCGCACAAATCTGCACTGTTCAATCGTGAGCCACTCATCAGCAACGAGTCCTACCCCATCTGCTGCGGCGCAACATTCAGCGAATCCGGCAAGCGATGGCAACGGTGCCGATGTCTGTCACCAGACCATCGCTTCAGCGAATTTCACGGTCTGGGCAACTTCACCGGCCACGCAGCCAGATGGGAATTTGAAACTCGCATTGCCCGTCACGGATATGTGGACTGTGGCCAACCGATGGCCTTTCAGCGGGACGGGCCTGAAGCGCACTTCTGCTCGACTGTCGGCTCTGACCAGTCGAAGGGAAGGTAATAAAAGACGAATAAATGCGCTTGCCGCAAAATCTCTCTGCGAATGACTCAGCATCGAAATCCCTTCGACCAATTGAATTACACAGGCAAAAAGAAGCTTTGGATGAACCCTTTCCTACTCTCCTGCATCAGACATCAAAGCCGCGCAGCATTTTCGCTGAATTCACTAGGCGCAAGTGTGAATCTGAGAGTCCAAAACAGCCAGTGCAGTGCTGCGTTGATGTAAATGAGAGCCTTGTGGCTGATCCAAAGACAGGGCCGGGTTAAGACTGTTACTCCGTTCAAGCCTGCATATTGGCCGACAAAGGCAAATCTGATTTGAAATTTGCTGATGTGCAACTGGCTGAACATTCGCCAAAAATTACCGCACAACTGAAGAATATGCTGTAAGGGGCGCGCTGATTTTTTTGCTCTGGCAGGGCAGCAGTCAGTTCATAAGTCTTCAATCTGCTCTTCAATCCAGCCCTTCATTCTTCTTTTTAATATGTGCCGGTCTGGCCTGATGGTTCTTCTGAGCGGGAAGTCTGGCAGGCAGTTGCAGGTCATCATCAATCAGCACTTCAATCGGCACATCTACCAGGCGCGCATATCTCAGAATCTCAATCAGCGTTGGTTCACGAGTGCCGCGCTCATTCTTTGAGATGGAGAAGTAAGGCAATTCATCTTCAAGCCCCAGCCGCTTCAGCATCTCAGTCTGTGACAGGTTCAGGGCTGCGCGAATCTCATACAACTTGCGGGCAAGGTGCTTCGGTTTTGAGCGTTTCCTTCTTACCATCGGGATTCATCCCCCGATGGCAGAAACTGAAACGGTTCTGTGTTGACGCTATGCTCAGTTCGGCATAGAATCCCGCCGCCTGATGGTTGTGCCGGAAGCCAGTATTTCGCTGGCTTCACGACAACCTTCATCACTTCTCTTGCCCTGAAGAAGTTCTGTCAGCCATCAGTCTCTCAACTAATTTTCAACGATCAATTGTTAACAATGTGTGCGCGAAAGGCAATGGTTGCCTGTTCATATGTATTGAGCAGATACCAATGCTCAATCGGAAAGGAAGTAGGGAAGTTCAGATGATTGTTAATAAAATTCTGTTCGTTGCTGCTGTGTTGTGTCTCACCATTGTCCTTGCATTGCCAGTAGCCGCTCAACAAACAGACGACCAGAAGAAAGCACTCAAGGGACTCAAGAACGTATTTGTCCTTGTGGAAGGATTGTCACCAGACGCTGAACAGGATGGACTGACAGCAGCAATCTTGAAAACTGATGTTGAACTCAGACTTCGCAAAGCGGGAATTCGCGTATTGTCACTTGATGGCTGGGCCAAAACTCCCGGTGTGCCTATCCTTTATGTCAACGTTGCCCTTCAAAAGAATAAGGCGGGTTTTTATGCCTGCGCACTGAATCTTTTTCTCATTGAGAAAGTCCTGCTTGAACGCGATCTCATGCAAAGAGATACAACTGTAAATGACCTGCATTTCGCAGTGACTTGGAGAGATGGCGCTGTCGCTACAAAAGCAGAAAGCAGATTACGCACGGTGCGCGAAGATTTGAGCGATCTCGTTGACAGCTTCATTAACGATTACCTAGCCACTAATCCCCCCAATAGCTGAAATCGGTAAATTGCCTTGTATTCTCCGGGTGTCACAGAATGCCGGTATCGCTTTAGTCCACATCTCTGACAGGATAAAGGCGCAGGGTGCGTCAGAAGCCTGCCACGCTGATGCGGCTTAACTGCCGCTCGCGTTCTTCCCAGTCGGGCAGGTATGCCAGCAGGAAGCTCTTGAAGACTCTGCCATGATTGGGCGCAAGCAGGTGAATCAGTTCGTGGATGATGACGAACTCGCCCAGGCGTTTCGGCAGGCGCAGCAGGCCCGCATCCAGCGTCAGCCTGCCTGCGGTGGAAATGGACGCCCACTTGCGCTTCATCTGCCGGATGTGAACCTGATGCACCTGCACGCCGATTTTTGTGGCCCAGTGGCGCACGGCCCAGCGCAGTTCATCGGCATCCTGCCATTTCAATTCCGGGGCGGCTCGTTCTGTTGCACGCGATGCGGGGCTTGTTTTCATACTCTTTGCAACCTGAGCAGCGCGTTGGCCGCCTGCACCATCTTCCCGCCGACGAGCGGGCGCAGCGTCTTGTAAAGTTCAGCGCGCAACTGCTGCTCCTGTTGTTTGTTCCAGCGGTAATCAGGGAAGGCCGCAAACACTGCGTTGATGGCCTGCGCCTGCGCTGCCGTCAGGTCGGGGGCCGTTTCCCTGAGCTTCGTGTAAATGGCGAAGGTGTTTTCATCCACGCCCAGCCGTTCCCGCTCGGCTTCGGCTTCGATGGCTTCCCGCGCCAGCTTTTCAAATTCGGCCAGGGCTTCTTCGGTTGACACGCGGCGGTCTTCATAAAGTTCGGCCATTGCTTCGGCGCGCTCGCCAATGGAAAGCAGAAAGGGTTTTGACCTGCCTTCCTGATCCACTGTGGCCGCCAGCACTTTCTTCAGGTTCAGAATCTTTGTCGTGTCGGCCACGCCGCTCTGCCTGAGTGCTTCCAGTTCCTTTTGTCCCAGTTCGTAAATCGCGCCCGGCGTTTCCAGCCGGTTCAGGTCTGTGCGCTGGCGCAGCAACTGGCGCGTCTTGTCGGTCAGTTCCTTGTCCACGTAAGGCCGCGTTGAATACGCATTGCGGATGAGCGCAAAGAGTTCGGCCAGCTTCTCGAAATCGTCAATGAACGGACGCAGGAAGGCATCGGGCGAAATGATTTCGTGCAGGTTCTGAAGCTGCCGGAAGAATTTGTAAAACTCTTCGCGGGTGTCTTTCTCAGCGAAATGTTCAATGGCGCGCTCCTTCGCCTTGTCGTCAGAGCCTTTCGTCAGCGGCAGGTAACGCGGCGCAGCTTCCTGCATCATCGTGGCCAGCAGATTCTTCAGCACGTCAAGGTTCTGAATCACTGATGCCACCACGTCAGAATCAAAGGCCAGTGCGCTTTCCAGCTTCTCAAAAATACCAACGAAATCCAGCACGAAGCCGCACGGCTTCACCAGCCCGTCATCGTCTTCGTAAGGCCGGTTGACGCGGGCGATGGCCTGCAACAGCACGTGATCGCGCATCGGCTTGTCCAGATACATGCAGTACAGAATCGGCGCGTCAAAGCCCGTCAGCAGCTTTTCGGTCACGATCAGGATTTTCGGCAGCGTGCCTTTTTTCGTGAATTCCCGGCGCGTTCTCTTCTCGTCGTCTTCCGACAGGTAATGCTCTTTGAGCGCAACGGTGTCGTTGTGCGCGGGCGAGTAAACAACCTGCGAATATTCAGGCGGCAGGTGCTTGTCCAGTTCCTTCTTGTAAAGCGCGCAGGCTTCCCGATCCACCGCCACGAGAAACGCCTTGAAGCCCATCGGCTCGACATTTTCGCGGAAGTGCTGCGCCACAAACCGGGCGATGCTTGCGACACGGCCCGGCGCTTTCATCAGTTCTTTCAGTTCAATGGCGCGGTCAAGAATGGCGTTCAGTTCTTCAACGTCGCTGACGCCTTCGGCATCGGCCAGGGTCAGAAACTGCTTTTCCAGCGTCTCGCGGTCAACCAGCAAATCCGATGGCGCAAGCGCGTAATTCAGTTTCACGGTCGTGCCATCCGCGATGGATTCGGCAATGGAATATTTGTCCAGGTAGCCGCGTTCATCGTCCACGCCGAAGACCTTGAACGTGCCTTTGCCGTGCGCCAGGTTGTCAATCGGCGTGCCGGTGAAGCCGATGTAAGTGGCGTTCGGCAGCGCGGCCATCAGGTAAGTGCCAAGATCGCCGCTCGTCGTGCGGTGCGCTTCGTCCACCAGCACAATGATGCTCTGACGGTTGTTGATGCCAGGCGGGATGTCGTCGAACTTGTGAATCATCGAAATGACCAGCCCGCGATAATCAGCCGCCAGAATCCGCTGAAGGTCTTTTCTGCTCTGCGCCACTTCAACGTTGCGAATCCCGTAACCGGTGATGTTTCTGAACAACTGCGCTTCCAGTTCGTTGCGGTCAACCAGCATCAGCACGGTCGGCTTCTCGCCATCGGCAGTCTCGCGCAGCAGCTTTGATGCAATCGTAATCATCGTCAGCGTCTTGCCGCTGCCCTGCGTGTGCCAGACCAGGCCGTGACGTTTCTGCGGTTCACTGAAACGGGTAATCACTTTCTCAACTGCCCGCGTCTGGTGCTGGCGCAGGATGATCTTGCCCGGTTCGTCATCCTTCGTCAGAAAGACGATGTAATCGCGCAGCACGCGCAGGAACCGCTCACGGTCAAAGAAGGCTTTCACTTTGCGTTCGTAATCGCCTTCGACTTCATCCTTCCAGTTGAACAGGTTCTTGCGGTTCAGGCTCCACGTGCCGCCGTACCAGAAGCCAATCAGGTGCGTGACTTCAAAAACCTGTGCGGCGGTCAGCATCTCCGGCGTCTCGCGGTGATAACGGCGCACCTGCGTTATGCCTTCTTCCAGCCCGTCATTCTTTGCGGCTGATTTGGTTTCAGCGATGGCAACGGGAATGCCGTTAATCAGAAAGACCACATCGGCGCGATTGCGAAAGGCGGCGCTCTGCTGCGTCCATTCGTCGGTGACGTGAAACAGGTTGTTGCCGGGCGTGTCGAAATCAATCAGCCGGACGTTGCGCTCGCGGTTCTCTGCGCCGACAAAGACGGACTGCTCGCCGCGCAGCCACGAGAGCGCATCGCGGTTGCCTTCAATGGTCGGGCGCAGCAGCCGCAATCGCCTGATGATTTCCTGCGCCCCTTCTTCACTGACCACGCCGGGATTGAGCCGCAGCAGTTGCGCTTTCAGAATGTCGGTGAAGTGCGCGCCGGTTTCGCCGCCGCGCCATTGCAGGGCTTCATCGGGCGTGACGTACTGCCAGCCGATCTGATCGGCATAGCGGAGCATCGGGTTCTGGACGGCTGAGCGTTCGGACATGGCTGACTTCCTGCTGATGGGGCAAGGTTATTGCTGCTCAAATTCAGGCGGGGGATAAAGTCCCCATTCCATCAAATTCTGCCGGTCGGCCAGGCGGTCTGCGTCATTCAGTTGCAGAATTCTGACTGTGCCGGAACCGATGGCTGTGTGGCCATTGATCCGCGCTCCGGCCAGTTCAAAATGATCGTGCCAGTTATGCCTGCGCGGATTGAAGAGCGGAATGATGTCGCCCGTTTCAGCGTCAATGGTGGCGAAATCCGTGCCTTTATGCTGATTGCAATCGTTACAGGCCAGCGCCAGATTGTCGGCTTCTGTCTGCCCGCCGTGTTTGAGCGGGATGACATGATCAATGTGAAATGAATACGGGCTGTGGTGCTGATGCGTCAGGCAGTATTCGCAGCATTCTCGCGCTCTTTGAATGACTGTCTGGCGCAGGTAGGCCGGGACGTGTGGGCGAATCATGTATTTTCTAGGCGGCGGACTGGCCGGGTGAAGATTTCAGTTTCCCGAAGGCGCGGGCTTTGAGTCGCGTCATCAGATGACCAAGCTGGCTGTAAGCTGCAAGCTCGTTTCGCTCAGCTTCAGTCAGCCACTCTTCACGATTGCGTTCCAGCAGTTCATCCAGTCGCTCCTGAACGGCGGCGGATACCTTGAAATCCCTGATCTGTTCGGGCGTCGGTGCAGCGGCCAGAAAATCCAGCGTCTCCTGACAGACGGCGTAATTGAAAAGCGGAATGAAATCATCTGACCGCATCCCGGCAGGCAGCAGTTCAAGAATCTGCGTCAGCAGTTCAGGATTGCGCTCGCGCAGCGCGCCGAGTCGCAGCGTCAGTTCTTCAGTCACGTCCAGCGTTGTCGTTGCCATCGTCACTCGCTCCTTTCCGTTTCGGATGCCGCTCATTCTACCACGCTCCTGCGCCTTCAGGCCGCTTCAATCAGCGGCTGAGCCGGGAGCCGCCCGGTCATCAGTTCTTCCAGCATGGCGCGAAAGAGTTCATCAAGCGATTCTGATTCGGTTTCCAGTATGGCCATTTTGAAATCGCAAACCCTACCCAATTTTGATATTGCTCTCTGCTCATCAATTGGTGGAAGTAAAATTGGTGTGTTGCGCAACTGGTCTGCATTCAGATGGGGTTGTGCCGAACGATCCCGTTGACTTCTGAAATACCTTTGAGCAGTCTCGCCAAGTAAATAGGTAGAGACGAATGAAGAATCAACTCCACTGCCCGAAGGCGATACCACAAGATCATATCCTGCCACCGCAGTTTCCCATCTGCCGTCATACATCGCCACGTCACCCGTGTATGCCCCACTACGAACAACGATAATGTCACCACTTTTCAGGAATGCATTTTTCTTTTCAGGTATAGCTTCGCGTTTTACTCGAATTACAGTGTCCGAAATGATCCTACCAGTTTTGATGTCTGTTGCTCGCACCATCGGCACGCCTTCAACATCAAGGGATGGTGGCTGCCCAAGTCCATACTTAACATTACAAATATGTCCAAGCCTGACGAGTTGCCAACTCTCCGGTATCTCACCAATCTCAGTCTGCCTGCGCGCTTCGCCGCGAGTGCCGTGCGTGAACAGGTGCTGCATCAGCGCGGCCTTGCGTTCGCGTTCAAGCTGAAGTTCCTGCCGCCGCGCTTCTCTGGCTGCCTGCACGGCACGCAGGGCGCGGGCGATGGCGCGCTGTTCGGGAAGCGGGGGAAGAGTCACTTCAAGTGGATGCACAAGATTACGGTTGAGAGTTGGAACGCTTACCCCTGCTGTATATTTCCCCAAATCCAGATAACTCAGCCAGTAAAAGACGAATCGTTCATCATTGCCGTGAAAGTCTTTGACATAGAGTGATGTGTTAAGGGGCCAGTAATCACTATCTGTCCAGGTGACCTTGCCCACACTTCCGCTTCTTCCAACCAGAACCCCCGGCCCCCGCACGGCAAATTCAGAGTGGTAGCCTGTTATTCCATTGGAACCGATTACTGGAACCTTTCCAGGCTGTCTCTGGTCTTGTGGAAGGTCTTTGCCCCTTTGAAGGGTAGCGACTTCTTCCAAACGCTTCTTTTCCCATTGTGCCTGACTCATTCCTGATTCTTTCTCGATGTCCCTTCACCAGATTGTCTGTATGCCGGAAGCCTGAATCTGATGATCGGCGGTGACAAGCGGCAGGTTCAGATGCAGCGCGGTAGCGGCAATGATGCGGTCGGGCATATCGGGAACAGTGGAGCGCGGAATCTGCGGAAGAGTCTGCGCAATGGCTGTCGTCAATTCAATTGGCACAAAACTGCTGGCCGGATCAGACAGCGCCTGCATCAGTCGCGGAAGCGTGGCTGCCGCCAGTTTCCCTTTTTCGATCAGATAGACCATCTCAACGATTGAGATGGTCGGCAGGAAAATGACTGCATTCTGCTGTACGGCATTATTGATGGCGGCTCGCGCTGTGGCTGACAATTCAGGGGCTTTGGCAAAGTACCAGATTGCGGCGTGAGTGTCCGTCACCAGATTGCTCATTTGGGTTCCCCTGAGAAGAACTGCTCACGCGGAAAGTTGGCCCACATTTCACGGCGGGCTTCATCAATCTCTTCCCTGCTGATGCTGACGTTCAAATCTTCCCAGATACCTTCCAGACTGCGACGTGGACGACTGGCCTGCACCTTTCCTTCCAGAAACTCAGCAAAATCCAGCATCTCCTGCTGTCTGTCTGGTGGCAGTGAGCGTAACTTTTCAATGACTGCTTCTTCAATGGTCATAATCCAAAACTCCTTGCAGGCTGATGGGCCTTCACAATTGACGCCGCGCACTCACCTGCCTTCGCGCCACATCCCGCGCCGCGCTTCAGCCAGGTCTGCGGTGGTGAAGTGAATATTCAGATATGCCAGCGCACCCTTCAACGAACGGCGTGATTGTCCGGCAGCAGTCTGCTGTTGCAATGACCGGGCAAAATCCAGAACTTCCTGCTGCTTGTCCGGTGGCAGGTCTTTCAATATTTCGATGACGCTTTGATCAATGCTCATCAGCAAATGTCCTTTCACAGCCAATCTTACGCATTCAGCCCCAGCTTCGCCAGAACTTCATTCAGTTCGGCGTCGGCGCGTTCGCGTTCAAGGCGCGCGGCCTTCAGGTCGGCCAGAATTTCACTGAGCGGGCGATGCGTCACCCTGTCGTTGACTTCCACGAACTGCGACGGACTCAGGTTGTAATCGGCTGCGCGCACGTCTTCGAGCGTGACCACGCGGCTCAGTTTTTCCCGCGTCTCCCAGCGTTCATAAACTTCGGTGATGGCGCGAATGCCCGCGTCGGTCAGCCTGTTCTTCGGCTTCTCTTTGACAAAATATGCCGCAGCGTTGACCAGCAGAAACTCTTCACGGCGCGCTTCCGGCTTCTGCCGGTTGAGCAGCAGGATGATGCCCGGCGCGGTCGTGTTGTAAAACAGATTTTCCGGCAGCAGCACGACGGCTTCGATGTAATCGCGCTCGACAAACTCACGGCGAATGGCCTTTTCCCTGTTGGTGGATTTGCTGCCCGAACCACGCGACACCGCGCCCGTATCCAGCACAATCGCCGCCCGGCCCGTTTCATCAAGCGAAGCCAGAATGTGCTGCGCCCAGCCCCAGTCTGCCGATGATTTCGGCGGCACGCCGCACACAAAGCGCGCCCACTTGTCATTTTCGTAAAAGGCTTCGTCGTAATTGTCCTGATTCCACATCGGGTTGGCGGTCGCGTAACTGAATCGCCGCAGCCCTGCGCCCGCCGCCGCAAAGCCCGGATTGCGGAACGTGTCACCGATGGCAAAGAACGAATCAGAATAATCGTGCAGGAACATGTTCATCTTCGCCATGGCGAACGTGACCGGATTGAGTTCCTGCCCGTAAAGCTGCGGTGCGGCGCTCTTCTGTTCAGGGTGACGCTGCTCAAAGACCATGCGCGCCTTGATGAGCAGCCCGGCAGAACCGCACGTTGGATCATAGACCGTCCTGTACGGCTCAGGATTGAGCAGTTCGGCCATCAGCCAGCCGACTTCCTTGGGCGTATAAAACTCGCCCGCGCTCTGCCCCTGACCTTCGGCAAACTTGCGCAGCAGGTATTCATAAGCGCGGCCCAGAATGTCCGGCTCGGCATTGCGCAGCCCCAGCCGATGACGGCTGATGACTTCAATGAGTTCCGAAAGCCGGTCATCATCCAGCGTGCGCTGCCCGCTCTGGCGTTCGTTGTAATCCTTCACATCCAGCACGCCCTGCAAATCGGGATTGAGCCGCGCCACTTCGCGCATTGCGTCGGTGACAAACTCGCCCAGCGTGCCGTCAGCCGGATGATTGCGAATCGCATCCCAGCGATCCCGGCCCGGAATGTAGAAGCGCACAATCGGCCTGCGCCCCGAAGCCAGCGCATCGCGGTGATCTTCTTCGATGACTTCGCGGGCAACGGCTTCATCACCATAAGCCGCCACCTGCGCCGCAAATTCATCATCAAAGACATCCGACAGCCGCTTGTAAAAAACGAGCGGCAGAATGAAGTCCTTGAATTTCGGCGCATCGGTCGCGCCCCGAATCGCGCAGGCGGCATCCCACAGCCACGTTTCGAGCGCAGAGATGTCCAGATGCTCTTCAGAAGCGGGCGCAAATGGCAGCAGGGTGGCGTCTTCAGAATTAACTGTCATGGATGATCCTTCGTGCCTTTGTCGTTGAGAACCGGCTGAGAAAAAAGAATGATTATCTGACTTCACCGGACAGCGCAAGACGCGCAGTGAAAAACGCCGCAACCATCTCTGCCTGTCGTTATTGCCGCAGTCACAAGTCGCCACGCGCCGGGTGACACACCTGACGGAACGATCCAGCGATGCATCGTTCCATTTGGCCGGGCCATGAATGATTGTGGGGTGTTGATCTACCCTTTCTCCTGACGGAAGGCTCCTTTGCTTTGCGATGAAGACCTGCCTGCCAGGGCCAGCCACAGACTTCTGACGTGCCATCTCCCGGTGTGCTGTCGCTGGCAAGGGGCAATACTAAGGCCCGAACATTAATCTCTCTGAAAGGGCCATTGTCATGCCATCACGCGCAGCCATCATTACCGCACTTACATTATCAGCAGGCATCACCCTGACTATCGTTGTCATTTGCCACACTCGGCAATCCACCAGGCAGGCTGAATCAGTTCAGACGCGGACTTCAAAGCCGGATTTGATGCTCAGCCCCGTTGCACCTGCATATACATACGGCGGGATAGACTTTCTTGATCTGGTCTGGATTGACGACCAGACCCTGTGGGCCATCGGGTATAACGGAGCCGATCCGCGCCTGATGTGGTATTCGCAGGACGCTGGCAGTTCCTGGCAAGTCAGGGAAGCGCCCACTGGCGGATTCACACTCAGTTCCATCAGCTTTGCCGACAGCCTGCACGGCTGGGCGGCCTGCAACAGCAGGTATGTCATCAGAACTTCCGATGGCGGGCAGAAGTGGGAACGGCTCAAAGTCCCTGTCTGGATGAGTTGGACTCAGATTCAATTCGCCAGCCAGACAACCGGCTTTCTGGCGGGCAGCACCGGGCGGTGTGATCGCTTAACTGACAACTGCACGACAGGAATTAAGATATTACGCTCAACCGATGGCGGCACAAGCTGGCGCGTTTGCTTTAAGGATTCACGCCATGCCAGCGTCTTTCAGATCACGACGCAATCTGAGAAGGTGGCGCTCGTTGTGGTGGATGGCAATGCTCTGCTGAAGACGACTGATGGCGGAAATTCCTGGAAGGAAATCAGAACGCCCGCTGGCGGCATTTCAACGGCAGGATTCAAGGGAGATGGCACACTCTGGGCTGTCGGACACCACAACAGTTTTTTCTACTCAACTAATCTGGGTGAGTCCTGGCACAGGCCGGAGAGCCTGCCCGCTGGATCGCCTGCCCGTTTCTGGTGGGACATTGCTTTTGCTGATGACAAGTCTGGCGTGGCGACAGGTGATCACGGTCTTATTGCCGTAACCAGAGACGGCGGGCGAAACTGGTCTGATCCATCAGTCAGTGTGGACGATCACCTGCGCAGAATCAGGCTGCATGGCCGTCAGGGGTTCGTCATCGGTGCGCGCCAGCTATATCGCGTTACCCTGAATGCGTGTTGTGAGAATTGACAGGCCCGGCCTGAAGGTGCCACACACGGCGGAACGATGCGTCACTGGATCGTTCCATTTGGCCGGGGTGTTGTGGGACTGGGGGCATCATTACCTGAAAGTCTGTGCAGGCGCGGGACGGATGAGCCAGACTGATCAAAAGGAAGAAAAATCAGCTTTGCACCTGTCTGTGGGACTAACTGTGGGACTAAAGAGAAAAGGGAGCTTCAGAAGCTCCCTTAAGTTGTTGATTTTTCTGATGCGCCCGGCACGACTCGAACGTGCGACCTTTTGGTTCGTAGCCAAACGCTCTATCCAACTGAGCTACGGGCGCGTTGAGGAAGGCGCATTCTGGCATTCGCTTGCGGCGGGTGTCAAGCGGGAGCAGACGGGTTTTTTCAGCCGACACGCGCCAGGCCAAAACGGGGCTGGCTGCGGATGTGCTGAATGAGTTTGTCTGTTTCGCGGGTGTTTTTGCGGGCGGTCAACTGATGCTCGGCTTCGCGGCGGGCGAGTTGCAGCAGTTTCTGATCGCGGACGATGTTGGCGACGCGAAAGGCCGGAATGCCTGACTGTCGCGTGCCCATCACTTCGCCGGGGCCGCGCAGCTCGAGGTCTTTTTCTGAAATCTTAAAGCCGTCGGTCGTCTCTTCCATAATCTTCAGCCGCTCCTGCGCTTCTTTGGTTTTGGCAAACTGCGCAAGCAGGATGCAGAAGCTTTCAGCCGCGCCGCGCCCGACTCTGCCGCGCAACTGATGAAGCTGTGACAGGCCGAAGCGTTCGGCGTGTTCGATCAGCATCACTGAAGCGTTCGGCACGTCAACGCCGACTTCAATGACTGTTGTTGCCACCAGAATCTGAGTTTCATTTTTCGCAAAGGCCTGCATCACGGCTTCCTTTTCTGCCGGTTTCATTCTGCCGTGCAGCAGCCCGATGCTGAATTCGGGAAAGACTTCGTGGCGCAGGTCTTCGTACATCTCGGTCGCGTTGCGCAGGTCGAGCTTTTCGCTTTCTTCAATGATTGGGTAGACCACGTAAGCCTGGCGGCCCTGCGCGATCTGATCGCGGATGAATTCATAAATCTTTTCGCGCCGGTCTTCGCCGCGCACGAAGGTTTTGATCGGCGTGCGGCCCGGCGGGAGTTCGTCAATCACCGACACTTCAAGATCGCCGTAAACCGTCATCGCCAGCGAACGCGGAATCGGCGTGGCCGTGACCACCAGCACGTCAGGATTGAAACCTCGCCGCCGCAGCTCAGCACGTTGCAGCACGCCGAAGCGATGCTGTTCATCAATCACCGCAAAGCCCAGGTTCTTGAACTGCACGGCTTCCTGAATAACTGCGTGCGTGCCGATGACGATGTCAACTTCACCGGCGGCGATGGCTTCGTGAAGCTCGCGTTTCTCTTTCGCCTTCAAACTGCCGGTGAGCAGTTCGACGCGGTACGGAGTGCTTTCGCCGCCCGCCGCCACCAGGCGTTTGATGTTGCGCGCATGCTGTTCGGCCAGAATTTCGGTCGGAGCCATCAGCGCCGTCTGATAGCCATTCTCAACGGCAACGATCATCGCCTGCAATGAAACAATCGTTTTGCCGCTGCCAACGTCGCCCTGCAACAGGCGATTCATCGGCTGATTGCCGGTCAAATCGTCAACGATCTCCTTGAGCGCCCGTTTCTGTGCGTTCGTCGGAGTGAAGGGCAGAATGGCACGCACGGCTTCGCGGACGCGGTCACTGATTTCAATGATTGCGCCTTTCGGTTCCATCAGCCGCTCGCCGCGTTTGAGGCCGAGCGCGAGCGACAGCCAGAAGAACTCTTCAAAGATCAGCCGCCGGTGCGCGGGCGATTTCGCTTCGTTGTAATGCTCAACCGGCGCGTCGTCGGCAGGGAAGTGCACGTTGCGAAAGGCTTCGACACGCGGGATCAGATTGTTGCGCGCAATGATTTCAGCCGGGATCAGTTCTTCGGCTTCCGGGTTGAGGTTGCTGATGATGTGATGAAAGATCGAACGCAGTTGCCGCGTTCTGAAATCACCGAGCTTGCGATAGATCGGCACGCGCCGCGCCGTGTGAATCGCCGCCGTTTCAGGATCGTCATCCTCGTCCTGCAAAATTTCGTATTCAGGATTTTCAACCTCAAAGTAGTTTTTATATTTGTTCCATTTCCATTTGCCGAACAGGATGACGTGCGAGCCGCGTGAAAAGACGCGATTCAGATAAATCTGATTCCACCAGTAAGCGCGCACCTGCGATTCACCGTCAGAAGCGATGAACTCATACATCTTCAGCCGTCCGCCCTTGAGCGGAATGATGCCGCCCACGCGCACCATCACTTCCAGCGAAGCCTCCTGCCCGTCGCTCAGTTCCGCAGCGCGCGCAAGCCGCGAACGATCTTCGTACCGCATCGGCAGATAATGCAGCAGATCATCAACCGTCGCTTCGCGGGCATCAGATTTGGCGGCAATCGCCGCCATTTCGACCGCGAGAGATTCGGCAGTCTTTTTGCCGATGCGCGGCAGGCTGTGAAGGTGAAGTTCGATGAGTGGGGTATTGAGGGTCAGCATTTGAAAGATGCAAAGCCGAACTGAGTGCTGAGATGACTGATAAACAGCGGCTGCCGCAACAGAATCATCTGGCTCCTGCTCTGATGAGAATTTCTCTGACAAGTGGCGATGCCAGCTCAAGCACTGTCTGACCTTTGTGCGTTCTGGCGTTTACGTCTGCTCCGGCAGCAATCAGTTTCTTCACCTGATATTCACTGCCTGAAAATGCAGCCCAGATCAGGGCAGTGAATCCGGCGTTATCCTTCCGATTCGGATCAGCGCCAGCTTCCAGCAGTGTGTCGAGCGTACTGTCTTCCACGACTCTCATCAGAGCTGTCACACCAGCCTGATTAGGCTGATCGACATTGTATCCATCCGCGAGCATTGCTTCGATAACGTCGGTTCGTCCATCCGAAGCTGCCTGAATAAAAGCTCGTTCACCGAACTCTTCCCTGTATTCCTTTACACCGATTCGGGGATCGGCCCCGGCTGCAAGCAACAACTTCTTCAGATTTCTGAATCCCGCCTGCGCCGCATAGCTGTAAGCTGTTCTTTCATTGCCATAGGTGACATTGACCTTTGCCCCGCTGGCAAGCAGCAAAGCCGTCACTTTTTCATCTCCGGCAAGCACGGCATAGATCAGCGCAGTTTGACCAGACTGATCCTTCAGGTTCACATCCGCGCCAGCTTCAACCAGCAATCTGACGACTTCATAAACCTTCGTCCTGTCATCTTCATGAGCTGAATCAAGCGCCCACAGCAGCGGTGAATAATGATGGAAATTATCTATGGCATTGACATCTGCCCCGGCGGCAATGAGTTCCCTGACGATTTCGGGCTTCATTATGCTGACTGCATAAGTCAGGGCTGAAACCTGACAGTCATCCTTTGCATTGGCATTGATGCCCTGATGCAGCAGCTGTTTCACTTTGGTCAGTGCGCCTCGCCTGACTGCATTCAGCAGTCGGGCCTCTGATGCGACGTGCGAGGCGCAGTCGCGCCCGTTCTTGCTCAGTCTGATCTGAACCTGAGCGGCTGTCGAAAAGCAGTGCAGAGTCGTCAGTAAAATTACAACCAGGGGTTTTGCTGCTGACAGCTTCATGGATCGGGGTAATTCTGATCTGTAAGAATCAGGCAAATGCTAATGGGTTTGGCGCACCCACTCACGAAACGCTTTTGCCGCTGTCCTTTCTCCTTCTGCCAGTCCCAGCGCCAGACATTCGTTGAGCTTGTCTGCCGATACAAACGGAAAGGCGCGGCTGATGGCTGACTCTTTATATTCGCCTGCTTCCAGCAGCCGAATGTGAACCTGATTCCTGATGATGCGCCAGATTTCCGGTACGCCGAGCGCGGCATAGATCGCAAACTTGTCGAGCGAGGAACTGGTGTGGTCGCTTTCCACCACGACGTCAGGCGGCGGGTCGTGCCGAAGATTGAGGTCGAGTTTGCCAATGACCGCCGCCGCATTCTGTATGTAAAAACTATCGTCCGGTTCCGCTCCTCTTTCCTTCAGTTCTTCTCTGTAAGTCGTTGCGCCGAGTGATTCGATGTCAATGTCGAGTTCATCTCTGAGGACAATCACAAGCGTGTGAACCACTTTCACAGGCTTTTCGTGAGCCGGTACGGGGCACATAATCTCCATCTTTCCCTGATCATAAAAGATACGAACTGAATACGAAGGGCCGAGGTCTTCGAGCAGTTGTTCGTATTCTTCCCACGACACACCATCCGCGATGAGCGCAGTTCCCGGCGGCAGGTGGGCGATGGCCTCAAGGTAATCGGAAGCAGTTGCGACTGACATAACTGATTCTGGCTCCTTTCTGTAACTGAAGGAGAATGCTACCACAGTTGAATTCCCGGTCAGGAATCCTTTCGGTTCCGTAAAATACGGCCTGCCCGCGCGCCTGTGTGCTTTCCCTTTTCAATCACGATCTGTCCGTTGACCAGTACGTAATCAATGCCTGCCGGATACTGCTTCGGCTGCTCGAAAGTGGCGCGGTCAGCGATTGTCCTTTCATCGAAGATCACCACATCAGCCGCCATTCCCTGACGCAGCAGGCCGCGATCCCACAGATGAAAGGTCTGCGCGGGCAGCGAGGTCATCCGGCGAATGGCTTCTTCAAGTCCCATCAATTTCTTTTCGCGCACGTAGAGGCCCAGGACGCGGGCGTTGTTGCCGAAGCCGCGCGGGTGCGGGATGCTTTCGCCTGAAACGTCATTGACTCCGGCATCTGAGGCGACCATCGTGAAAGGCTGGCGAAAGATGCGTTCGACATCTTCATCAGACATTTTGTGCAATACCATCTGCGCTCCGCCTGCGAGCAGAATTTCAATCGCCTGTTCGGCCTGAGCCTCAGCCGATGATTGCTGGCGCGCGAGCCTGGTGATTTCAGCAATGCTTTTGCCGTTGAATGACGTGTTGGCGCGATGGCTGGCGACGACGGCGAAACTGAAATCGCGGAAGCCGCTGCTCGCTGCTTTGGCAATCATCTCGTGCACGATGCGGGCGCGGGTGGTTTTGTCGTTCAGGCGCGCACGCAGCTTTTCATCGCCGCCTTCAAAGATCCACGACGGAAAGAGAATGCCGATGCCGGTGCTGCCTGCCGGATAAAGATACTGATCAACCGTCACCTGCTGACCGCGGGCGCGGGCGTCAGCAATCATCTTTGTGGTGATGGCGCTGGCGCCCCAGCGGCTGCGGCTCGAAATCTTGAAATGTGAAATCTCGACCGGACAATTTGCCTGCGCGCCGACTGCGAGCGATTCGCTGATTGACTGCTCAACGGTCGCGTCTTCGTTGCGCATGTGTGTCGCATACAGGCCGCCGTGCTGCGCTGCGACTCTGGCCAGTTCGACAATCTCATCGGTCTTTGCATAAGTGCCGGGAATGTATTCCAGTCCGGTTGACAATCCGACTGCGCCATCGCGCATCGCCTGTGCGGTCAGGTCGCGCATGCGCTGCAACTCTTCAGGAGTCGGCGGGCGATCAAAATCGCCGTTCATTCCGGCGTGCCGAATCGTGTTGTGACCGACCAGCGAAGCGATGTTGATTGACACTCCGGTCTTTTCAAGGCTGGCGAACCATTCACCGAGCGGCAGCGCCGAACTGCCGCAGTTGCCGGTGACGACTGAAGTCACGCCCATCTGCAAAAAGTTTTCGGCAACCGGCAGTTGCGTAATGCCGCCTTCGATGTGCGTATGAACGTCAATGAAGCCGGGCGCAACGATTCTGCCGCGCGCGTCAATCACTCGCGCTGCGCGGTCAGCGGCGAAGCGGCCAAGGGCGGCAATGCGCCCGTCTTTGATCGCCAGGTCGGCTTCAAACCAGGGATTGCCTGTGCCGTCAGCGATGCGACCGCCGGTGATGAGCAGATCGAAATCAGGCGCTGATGACTTTGCGCCGTTCGAGACGATGAAAAGCGACAGGAGCAGAAACAAACCTGCCGCGATGACAGACGATCGGGTGCGCATAAAATGCCTTTCAGTTTTCTCTGAGCTGCTGATGAATTTCGATCCGGCGATCATCGGCGCCGGAATCGGAGAGATGAACGTGACAAGCGTGCGGAATCGCAAATGATCCCATTCTTTCGGCCCATTCAATGACAACAACGGCGTTCGGTTCCGCGAGCATTTCATCCAGTCCGAGCGCATAAACTTCGTCGGCGCTGCCTGAGAGCCGGTACAGATCGAGGTGATAAAGCCGCATCCGCCCGTCGTGCGCGTTGACGAGCGTAAAGGTCGGGCTGCTGACCTCAGCCGGGTCAATGTCGAGTCCGGCAGCCAGGCCTTTCGTGAAAACAGTCTTGCCCGCGCCAAGATCGCCACTGAGCAGAAAGACCGTTGAATCAGTGATTGCCTCACCGATGCGATAAGCCAGGTCGAAAGTCTCTTCGGCTGAGTGCGTGATGAATGTTCCGGTTGGGACTGAGGATTCTGTCATCAGTAATTCAACTGTTCAGCCACGAATGAAGCAAATGCGGAGTGCGGAGTGCTGAATTAAAACCGCGCTTCCTGATTCCGCATTCCACATTCATCATTCCGCATTTGCTTTATGGCCGCCTTTTTCTGCCTCGCCACCGACGCGCAGGATGGCGGCGGAAATTCTGTTGCTGATGTCACCGGCCAGCAGCGAGCGCATTCCAATTTCGCCAGCCGCAATGTCACCGGCCAGACCGTGCAGATAAACAGCAGCAATCGCGGCCTGCAACGGCTCAGCCGGTCGCTGTGCGAGCAGGCCCGCAACCAGCCCCGTCAGTACGTCGCCTGAACCGGCAGTCGCCATTCCGGCATTGCCCGTCGGATTGACATAAACTTCGCCGTCGGGCGCGGCAATCAGCGTGCGGCTGCCTTTCAGAATCGTGATGATGTGATGCTTCATCGCAAACTCACGGGCCGCGCTGATGCGGTCAGCTACGACTTCGGCATTTGTCCTGCCGCTCAGCCGCGCCATCTCGCCCGGATGCGGAGTGATAATGATCGGCAGTTCAGCCGAACCTGAAAGCTCATCGGGCCAGGGAGCCAGGCAGTTCAATCCGTCAGCATCAATGACGACCGGCGCATTTCGCTGCGCAATAAAATCGCGGACAAAACTTCGCGTGCTTTCATCCGCTGAAGAGAGGCCGGGGCCGATGGCAAGCACGGTTCGCTTCTGCGACAGTTCAGCGGCGCGTGTGAGCGCCTCGTGTGCAATCGCGCCGCTGCCGGTTTCAGCGAGCGGTTCGGTCATCACTTCGGTGCGCGCCTGCGTGACGAGCAATGCCTGGGCTGACTGTGCAGTTGCGACCGTGACCAGGCCCGCTCCGGCGCGCAGCACTGCTTCAGCCGAAAGCGCCGCCGCGCCTGTCTTGCCGCGTGACCCGGCAATCAGCAGCACATCGCCGACTGAACCTTTGTGAGCGTCAGGCGCGCGGCGCGATGCGCGCAGCCATTCAGCAATCAGACTTTCTGCGACAAGCTGAAGCTGTGCGCCTGACTCTGCCAGCAGTTCATCGGGCGTGCCGATTGAGACGATGGCCAGTTTGCCATTGGCATAACAGGCTGGCGGCAGCGCGTTGCCGACTTTCGGTGCAGTGAATGAAACAGTCAGATCAGCTTCAACGTGCGGGCCGATGGACTGAGCCGCATCAGAGGACAGGCCGGAAGGAATATCAACTGCAATCACGGTTGTTCTCAGCAACCGACGTGAGTCATTGATGGCTTCAATGGCTCTGGCGTAAATGCCTTCAGCCGGTTTCGTCAGTCCCGTGCCAAACAGGGCATCAATGATGAACTGCGAGGCCTGGAGAAGATCAGCGTCATCATCGGCAATCTGAGTGAAGCTGAGCGCGCCCCGGCCACAGGTGGAAGGATCAGTTGAGGCAAGCTGTCTGATAATTTCAAAGTTGGTTCGGGCCTCGCCCTTTGTTGTTTCGATGTCGCCAAACAGGAGCGCGTCAACAACTGCACCGTTTATCCACAGCAGCCGGGCGATGACTGCGCCATCACCGCCGTTATTGCCCTTGCCGCAGAAGACCGCAAAGCTTTTTCCGCTGACCGGCCCGTAATGCTCAATGATCGCCTCCACGACCCACGAGCCTGCGGTTTCCATCAGTGTCGGAAACGGAATGCCGCAACGCTCGACCGTCAGCCGGTCCATTTCGCGCATCTGTTGTGCGGTCAGAATCTTCATTGCCGTTCAGATGTTAACAAGGAGCGCAGGCGTCCCGCCTGCTGTTGTGGCTATTTATCCATTGCGGAAAAACAGAGCAGGCGGGACGCCTGCGCTCCTTGTGGTGTCTGCGTTCACTGTGTCTTATTTTGTCGCTGCCACGTCGGTCACAGCGCGGTAAACGAATTCAACGAATTTGCCGACGCCTGCGATTGAAAGCCTTTCGTCATTGCCGTGAATGCGGGCGCGCTCTTCGTCGGTGACGACGCTGCCGAGACCGTAAGCGTGGACGCCTTTGGCCCGCAACTGTGCTGAATCGGTGGCGCCCGTGAGCATCATCGGCAGCGTGACGGCTTTCGGAAACATCGTTTTCTGTGCGTGTTCGAGCGCCAGAAACAGTTCAGTGCCGATGCCTGACGGCGGCGAAGCCGGGCGTCCGCGCTGCGGCGGCGGAATGATTTCAACCGCCGGATCATTGATCAGCTTTTTCAGCGTGGCCACCATCTCGTCAATGTTTTCATCGGGCAGCGCGCGCACGTCAAAGGTCGCTTCGGCGTCGCCGGGGATAACGTTGCTGCGAAAACCGCCTTTGATGATCGTCGGCACGAGCGAAGTTCGCAACATTGAATTGTAGCCGATATTCGTGGCGCGCAGCCTTTCCTGAGCGGCGCTGCTGTCACGGTCGTTGACGATTGACAGATAAAGTTTGGCTTCGTCGGGCGGGCTGATCGTGGCCAGACGCTGAAAGAATGTGCGCGTCGTTTCGTTCAGTCGCATCGGCATCTGATAGCTGCCAACCTTTGCGACAGCGGCGGCCAGATGCGTGATGGCGTTGTCGAGGCGCGGCATCGAACCGTGACCCGAAGTGCCTTTGGCAATCAGCCGGATGCCGCGCGGAACTTTTTCAGTGGTTGAGACGCCGACGTATTGCACGCTGCCGTTCTTTTCATACATCAGGCCGCCTTCGTTGAGCGCAAACTCGCATTCGATTTCGGGCCAGTGCTGACTGACCATGAAATCAATGCCGGCGCGGGTTGTGCCTTCTTCGCCTGCTTCGGCCAGAAAGATCACGTCGCGGTCGAGCGGCACTTTCAGACGATGCAGCATCAGAAAAACTTCCAGACAGACCGCCGTCATGCCTTTGTCATCCGATGCGCCGCGCCCATAAATGTAGCCGTCTTTGATCAGCGCCGCGAACGGATCAACCGTCCACTTTTCGCGTTCGACGCCGACCACATCAAGGTGGCCCATCAGCAGAATCGGGCGTTTTTTGCCGCTGCCTTTCAGGCGCGCCACGATGTTGCCGCGTCCGAGTTCGAGTTCGTAAATCCGTGAAGCGATGCCTTCGCGGTCGAGAATTGATTTGATGTATTCAGCGGCTCTGGTTTCGTTGCCGGGCGGGTTGCTCGTGTCAATTCTGACGAGACCGGCCAGAATCTGCACGGCTTCGGCGCGGGCCTTTTCCCAGTCGGGCAGCACGGCGGTGTCCTGTGCGAAGGCTGAAGCGTTCGGCAGCGAAAGCAGAACGACAAGGAGCAGACAAAAGAATGCGGGGCGTTTCATTGAATCCTCCGTGATTGAAAACCTCAGTCAGTTTTTCTGACCAGCAGTTTGAAGGTGGACGGGTACTGATTTTTTTCTCCGGCTTCGTGCTGCGAAACTTCCTGCTCGCGCCAGGCGCTTTGATCAAAAGCCGGAAAGAACACATCGGCGTCAACGGTGGCGTGAACCTGCGTCAGATATAAACGGTCAGCGCGCTCAAGTGTCTGAGCATAAATTTCTGCGCCGCCGATGATGAAGGCTTCGGTTTCGCCGCGCGAACGGGCCAGCGCGAGAGCTTCATCAACCGAATGCGCGATGAGGCAGCCTTCAGCCTGATAAGCAGGATCACGAGTGATGATGATCATCGTGCGACCGGGCAGCGGCCTGCCGATTGATTCATAAGTTTTGCGTCCGGCGATCAGATGATGGCCCATCGTCAGCGCCTTGAATCTTTTCAGGTCGGCTGACAGTCGCCAGGACAGGCGGCCTTCAAAGCCGATGCCGCGCCGTTCATCCATCGCCACGATCAGCGAAATGATCACACCGACACCTCCGCTTTGATGGGCGGGTGATGCTGATAACCGGTCAGCTCGAAATCCTCATATCTGAAATCGAAGATGCTGCTGATGGCCGGATTGATTTTCATCTGCGGCGGCGCGAAAGGCTCGCGCGCGAGTTGCAGCCGTGTCTGCTCCAGATGATTCAGGTACAGGTGCGCGTCACCGAACGTGTGAATGAATTCGCCGGGTTCGAGCTTACAGACCTGCGCGACCATCATCGTCAGCAGGGCATAGGAAGCGATGTTGAATGGCACGCCGAGAAAAACATCGGCTGAACGCTGATACATCTGGCACGAGAGCCTGCCTGCGGCAACGTAAAACTGAAAGAATGAATGGCACGGCGGCAGCGCCACTTTGTCAGCAAACGACGGATTGTAAGCGACGACGAGCAGACGCCGGGAATCGGGATTTTTTCTGATCTGCTCAATGAGCTGCGAAATCTGATCAAGGTGCGTCCCGTCAGGATTCGGCCACGAGCGCCACATCGAACCGTAAATGCCCTGACCGAGTTCGCCGTTTGCATCGGCCCATTCATTCCAGATCGTAACGCCGTTTTCGGTCAGGTAGCGGATGTTCGTGTCGCCGCGCAGAAACCAGAGCAGTTCGTGAATGATTGATTTCAGATGCAGCTTTTTCGTCGTCAGCAGCGGAAAGCCTTCGTTCAGATCAAAGCGCATCTGATGACCGAAGAGCGATAAAGTGCCGGTGCCGGTGCGGTCATCCTTTCTGGCGCCGCGTTCGAGGATCAGGCGGAGCAGGTTCAGATATTGTTCTTCACCGCGATTGACGGGAGCGCCGGACAGCGCCGATTCGACAGCAGACATAAATGATTTCTCCTGATCTGGTAGTGACAACCGATGCGACCACAATATAGCAGCGAAGCCCAGGAGCGTACAGGAGCGGGCAGGCTGAGGTTCGACAAGCTCACCAGCTTGTCGAACCTCAGTGCAGGCCTGATGAGAGTGACTGCGATTATGAGAACGCCCATGCGGGCGCTGATTTTTCCGACATTTTTCGTGGTTGACGCCTGGTGATGTGTCAGGTAGATTTGCTTTTCTTTGGGCGCGACCTCTTTTGCGCCGGGAGTTACCTGACAATCCCGACTTTGCAGTAACCACACCCCGCAATACAGACGACATAAAAGATGAACAACTCGAAAAATGGCGACACTCCCTTGCCGCCGCGCATTGCGCGACTGGGCGAACTGGCCGGTAATCTCTGGTGGAGCTGGCATCCTGAAGCGACCTGGCTGTTTCAGAATCTCGACAAAACCCTCTGGGAAATCACTCATCACAATCCCGTCAAAGTCCTGTGCGAAATTCCGCGTGAACGGCTCGAAGCGGCAGCGGCTGATCCGGGCTTTCTGCGCCGTTATGACGGCGTGATGATGGAATTTGACCGCAGTCTGAAGGCGAGCCACACCTGGTTCAGAGAAAAATATCCGAACCTGACCGACCGCACGATTGCCTATTTCTCGGCTGAATTCGGCGTGCACAGTTCGCTGCCGATCTATTCGGGTGGTCTGGGCATTCTGGCCGGTGATCATTGCAAGGAAGCAAACGACCTGGGGCTGCCGCTGGTCGGTGCCGGTTTTATTTATCCGCAGGGTTATTTCAAACAGCGCATCTCGGCTGCCGGGCGGCAGGAAGCTTCTTACGAACGGCTCAATTACCGCACCGCGCCGCTTGAACCCGTGATGTCGCGTGACACTGCCAGGGGATTGCTCAGGCTGGAGCTGTGCAATCGCGTCATTCACGCGGCAGTCTGGCGCGTGCGGCTGGGTTCGGTGTCGCTTTATCTGATGGACACCGACGTTGAAGAAAATGAACCCTGGGATCGTGAATTGTCCGCACGGCTTTACGGCGGTGATCGCGCGACACGACTGGTGCAGGAGATTGTGCTGGGCATTGGCGGCGTGCGGATGCTCAATGCCGTTGGCATTCGTCCCGCCATCTTTCACGCCAACGAAGGGCACGCGGCGTTTCTGATGCTCGAACGCATCCGGCAGTTTGTGCAGGAAGGCCTGAGCTTTGACGAAGCTGCCGAAATCGTGCGTGCGACTTCGGTTTTCACCACGCACACGCCGGTTCCGGCGGGTCACGATGCGTTTCAGTTTCATCTGATCGAGCAGGCGTTCTCAGGTTACTGGAACCAGCTCGGCATCAGCCGCGAACGCTTTCTCTCGCTCGGTGAATATTCGGACGGCAACGGCAGCAACAATTTCAATATGACGGCGCTGGCGCTGCGGCTGAGCAATCACTGCAACGGCGTGAGCGAACTCAACGGCAAAATCTCGCGGCAGATGTGGACGCCGCTCTTTCATCTGCCCGAAGAAAAAGTGCCGATCACGCACGTCACCAACGGCATTCACACGCCAACGTGGATTGCGCCGGAACTCGACCGGCTCTATGACAAATTCCTGGGCCGTGACTGGCTGGAACATCACGATGATCCGACGCTGTGGGAGCGGCTGGCCGATCTGCCCGATCAGGATTTGTGGAACCTGCACATGCGGCTCAAACACAAGCTGCACGGGTTCATCCGCGAACGCGCGCGGCAGAAGTGGATGGCCGACGGAACCAATCCGACGCATGTGCTGACTTCGGGCACGCTGCTCAATCCCGAAGCGCTGACGATTGGTTTTGCGCGCCGCTTTGCGACTTACAAGCGGGCGATGCTGATCTTCCGCGACATCGCCAGACTCAGAAACATTTTGCAGGATCAGTGGCGTCCGGTGCAGTTGATCTTTGCGGGCAAGGCGCATCCTGACGACGCGCCGGGCCGCAATCTGATCCACGAACTTTACAACCTCGCGCGCGATCACGACATGGGCGGGCATATTGCCTTCATTGAGGATTTCGATATTCACGTCGGCAAGCATCTCTATCGCGGCGTTGATCTCTGGCTCAACAATCCGCGCCCGCCGCTTGAAGCGAGCGGGACGAGCGGCATGAAAGCTGCGGCCAACGGCGTGCCGAGTTTCAGCGTGCTGGACGGCTGGTGGTACGAGGGTTACAAGGGCACGAACGGCTGGGCCATTGACGGTGATCCGCTGGCGCAGATGAGCGAGGATGAACGCGACATGGCCGATGTCGAATCGCTCTATCGCGTGCTGGAAAACGAGATCGTCCCGCTCTTTTTCGAGCGCGATTCAGACGGCGTGCCGCGCCGCTGGGTGCAGGTGATGAAGGAGACCATTCGCACCGTCGCCCCGGCTTACAGCGCCCGCCGCATGGTCAAGGAATACACCGACCGGATGTACGTTCCGGCCATGCTTTCACAGCCGAAAGACAAGGCGGAAGATTCGGCGGCCTCGTAAAGCTGTCTGAGTTCAGGCAAAAGAAAAAGGCTCACCCTCAGTGGCGAGCCTTTTTCAGTTTCAGCCTTCAGCCGTTTTACGGATTCGGAACCTTGAGGAACACGATCAGCAGCGTGAAGATCACGAGCGTTTCAATAAACGCCAGGCCGAGAATCATCAGCACCTGAATGCGGCCTGCGGCGCCAGGATTGCGCGCGGCGCCTTCGCAGGCTGAACCGGCGACGCGGCCCTGACCGAGCGCAGCCAGACCGGCAGCAATGGCGAAACCAACCACTGCCGCAATGTAACCGTAACCTTTGTCACCCACACCGCTCTGGTTCTGCGCGAAGGCCGGAACCGAAGCGAGGAGCATCGCCACAGCGCCTGGAATGGCTTTGACGAGTTTGTTCATTGTGAATTCTCCTTTGAATTACCGTTGATGTTCAGGCGCGTCAGCAACAGACGCGCCGTTTTATTTCAAAGGATGCAGCCGATGAAAGTTGATGCGGTTCGGGGTATGAAGGCCACGCCAGGTATCCTTTGCAGCTTTTGGGAAGTGCAAAGCTCCACTACAGCGCTCGCGTGACAGGTTATGAACAGAACCGTTCTCAGTTTCAGCGGGCATCCGTCTGAAAAGACTTTTCAATGAGCGGCGGCGTGTTCGCCGTGACCGTGTTCATGTTCGCCATGATGCGCGGTCACTTCTCCCAGATAGATCATTGACAGCGTAATGAAAATAAACGTCTGCAAAAATGCGGTCAGCAGTCCGAGCGGCATCAGAAAGATCGGCACAATCCACGGCGTCAGTTCACCGATGACTCCGCTGACCTGCTCTTCACCAAAAATGTTGCCGAACAGACGCAGGCTCAGACTGAGGATGCGCGCAAGGTTGCTGATGATTTCAATCGGAAACATCAGCGGCGCGATGAACAGCACCGGCCCGAAGAAATGCCTGATGTGGCCGAAAAGGCCGTTTTCCTTGATCCCGACGTAGTTGTAGTAAAGGAACGAACAGAGCGCCAGCGCGAGCGTCGTGTTCAGATTCGCCGTCGGCGGAATAGCGACAATCGAGGGCAGCATGCCCATCAGGTTCGAGATGAAAATCAGCGTCGCAAAGGTCGCCACAACCGGGAAGTATTTCAGTCCGTGCGGCCCGACCAGATCGCGCAGCATGCTGCGCACGGCTTCAACGCCAACCTCAAAGGTCTGCTGTCGCGTCGTCGGTGATTCAGCCGACAGCTTGCCGCGCAGGAAGTAGAGAATGACAACCGCAATGATGGCCACGACAATGAACATCACGACGTGCGCCGGAATCGGCAACTGGCCGGAATCCAGGTACTGCTCGTAAGTTTTGCCTTCGCCGGGCCAGTGCGCGCGGACAATGGCATACAGTTTCGGCATCAGCTGCGACTGAATCGAAAAGACCGCTTCGCCAAACCAATGATTGACCTGCTCAACCAGCCAGGGGACGTGATGACCGCCTGCCGCGTGACCGGCTTCGGCGGCGTGCTGTGTCGCTTCGGTGGCCGCTGCGCCTGTTTGAGCCGCTTCGGCGGCTTTGGTTCCGTGTTCCTGCAAAAAGGCCAGTAACATCATAAGAGGTGTGTTGAATTAATCGTCATTTCAGGGAGTGATCTGTCGGTTCGTCACTCCTGACTGTTCTGAACGTCAGATAAAACTGATAACCGGCTTCGATCATCAGCGCGCCGACAAACGAGGCCAGACCCAGACAAATGCCCAGGATGCTGAACCAGCCGCTCCAGACCGCCGCGCCCGCCATCAAAGCCACCACCAGGTAACGCAGCAGAAATTTCGCCGCCGTCCATTGCGGCAGGCGCGGATTGCGCGTCTGCGCCGCCACGCCCAGAATCACCGCCGTGCTTGAGCGCAGCCACCGTTCATTAAAGATGCTGAGCGCCCCGCCGAGCATCACGCCCGCCGTCGTGCGCCATTGTGCAAAGATCAGACTGACTGTGACCGCCAGCGCAATTACCACGTAAGTGTTGCGCTGAAAGCGGCGTTCGCTGACTGCCGGATCAACGTCAGCCGGAATGATTTCATCTGCCGCTTCAGGCGCGTCGCGGAGAACTCTGTACAAGGGTCTGGTATCTTCTGGCCCCATAGTCCGGCCTCATCAGATTTATGAACGTTCCGCGAACTGCAAATCTTAGCCACTCAGCGCGCCGCTGTCCAGCAACTTGTGAATTATGGGACAAAATGGCCGCTGATCCGGCTCAGGACGAATTTCCGTTGAATGTCTCGCGCATCGGTCAGATGATAGGCCGCAGCAACGGACGGGAATCATCTGCCTGACTCAGATCGCGGACGGTGAGGTTTTATGTGGCAGCGGCATCGGATTCTGTGGACATCAATCGCAGCCGGGTGGCTGCTGATTGCGCTGTCCTTTACGCTGAACTATTACTTCTTCTCGCGCCATTATGTCGAAATCTTTTCGACTCCGCCGACGCTCGTGCAGATGCTGGTCTGGGAAGTGCCGTACTGGATTTTATGGGCGGCGCTGGCTCCGCTGATTTTTCGCCTGACGCGCCGCTTTCCGCTCGCGCGCGAAGCGTGGCCGGGCAAGGTGACGGTGCATCTGGTCGCCTGTCTGGTGCTGACCGTCGCGCACCGGTTTGTGTACCTGCCGATCTGCTGGCTGCTGTATGTTGACGCTTACCGCCGGATTCCGACGCTCGCCGGACTGTACGGCTCTGATCTTTTTTTCAACCTGCCGACCGGGTTTATGAGTTACGGCACGATCCTGCTGGTGAGCAACGTGATTGATTATTACGAACGGTATCAGGCCGGTGAACTGCGCACCTCGCAGCTTCAGACGCAGCTTGCGCAGGCGCAGTTGCAGGCGCTGCGCATGCAGTTGCAGCCGCACTTTCTCTTCAACACGCTCAATTCAATTTCGGCGCTGCAACTGACCGACGTGCAGGCGGCGAACGCGATGACGGCGCGGCTTGGTGATTTTCTGCGCCTCACGCTCGACAACGCCGGGACGCAGGAAGTCACGCTCCGCGAGGAGATGGAATTTCTGCGCTGTTATCTGGAAATCGAGCGCGTCAGGTTTCAGGATCGCATGCAGGTGACGATGGAAGTTGACCCGGAATCGCTGGATGTCAGAGTGCCGAACCTGATCCTGCAACCCATCGTTGAAAATTCGATCAAATATGCCGTGCTGATGCGGGCCGCGTCAGGGCATATTCAGATTCGCGCGCGGCGCGTCAATGGCTTTGTGCGGATCGAAGTGCAGGATGACGGCCCAGGCCTGCAACTGCCGCGCAACAGCAACCGGGCCACGCGCGGCGGCGTCGGCCTCACTAACACTGAAGCGCGGTTGCAGCAGCTTTATGGCGGCACTCACCGTTTCGCCCTGGCCGACGCGCCCGCCGGCGGATTGCTGGTAACGCTCGAAATTCCGGCCCGCAGCGCCGACACTCAGGTTTGAATCTTTGACTATGGCTGATGAAAACAGAATTCGCACCGTGATTGTTGATGACGAACCGCTGGGCCGCACCGTCATTCGTGAAATGCTGCGCGGCGATGGCGAAATCGAAATCATCGGTGAATGCGCCAACGGTCACGAAGCCGTCGAAGTCATCAGCCGCGAATCGCCCGATCTCGTCTTTCTGGATGTGCAGATGCCCGAAGTCAACGGCTTCGACGTGCTGGCTGCGGTTGAACTGAAACAGATGCCGATGGTCATTTTCGTCACGGCTTACGATCAGTATGCCGTGCGCGCCTTTGAAGTCCACGCGGTTGATTACCTGCTCAAGCCCTTCGACCGTGAACGCTTCGGCAAGGCGCTGCAACGGACAAAATCACACCTGCACCACGCCCGCCGCAGCGAAGTCAATGACCGCATCCTGGCGCTCCTCGAAGAACAGAAAGCGAAGACAAAATATCTGGAGCGTCTGGTCATCAAAGCCAGCGGTCGGGTCTTCTTTCTCAAGACCGATGAGATTGACTGGATCGAAGCCGAAGGCAATTACGTCTGCCTGCACGTCAGAAAAGAGTCATACCTGCTGCGCGAAACCATCAGCAGCCTCGAAACGCAGCTTGACCCGCACAGATTCCCGCGCATTCATCGCTCGCAAATCGTCAATCTTGATCGCATCCGCGAACTGCGCCCCTGGTCGCACGGCGAATACCAGGTCATCCTGCACGACGGAACTGAACTGATTCTCAGCCGCAGTTACCGCGAACGCCTGCACTCACTGCTTGGCAAGTCGCTCTGACGCTCCGCCTTCGTCCCGTCTTTTTTCGCCTTCGTCACAACCTCGTGCGCGCTCGTCACAAAATGCTTCGCCGCCTGACTACTGCTGCTTAAGATCGCCCGCATCTCCAGTGGCGCTCTGTCGCCTCCTGCACAACCACAACAGGCCCGCAGCCTGCGGGACAAATCAAGGACTGCGAATTATGAACAGACTGCTGATTACCAAACCGCTCGATAAACTATTGGCCGAAGCTGCGGCAGAAGGACAGCACGGACTCAAACGTGTACTCGGCCCGCTCAATCTGATTGCGCTCGGCATTGGCGCAGTCATCGGCGCGGGCATCTTTGTGATTACAGGTTCGGCGGCGGCGCAGTTTGCCGGGCCTGCCATCACGCTCTCATTCGTGCTGGCGGGCCTTGGCTGCGCGTTCGCGGGGCTGTGTTATGCGGAACTCGCCTCGATGATTCCGATTTCAGGTTCGGCTTACACCTACGCTTACGCTTCGATGGGCGAACTGATCGCGTGGATCATCGGCTGGGATCTGGTGCTGGAATATGCTTTCAGCGCGGCAACGGTGGCTTCGGGACTGAGCGCGAATGTGGTCAGCCTGCTTCAGGATTTCGGCGTCCGCCTGCCGCCGCAACTGATCGAAACTCCGGGCCAGCAACTGGTCTTTTATCAGGGCCGATGGGAACTGATCACGACGCTTGCGCCAGTGATTAAAGCGGCGGGCCTCAGTCCCGATGCGCTGCCGCAGGCGACGGCTGTTTTCAATCTGCCTGCCTTCATCGGCGTCTGTCTGGTCACGCTGATTCTGATTATCGGCGTGCGCGAATCGGCCAATTTCAACGTCGTGGTGGTCTTCATCAAAGTTGCGACGGTGCTGGTTTTTGTCGTCATCGCAGGCGCGTTTCTCTGGCGGCATCCGCAGATTGCGACGACCAACTGGCATCCGTTCCTGCCCGAAAACAAAGGCTCATTCGGTCAGTTCGGCTGGTCGGGTGTGGCGCGTGGGGCGGCGAGCGTCTTTTTTGCTTACATTGGTTTCGATGCGGTTTCGACTGCCGCGCAGGAGGCAAAGAATCCGCAGCGCGACATGCCCATCGGCCTGCTCGGTTCGCTGGCGATCTGCACCTTTCTTTATCTGATCGTCGCGGTGCTGCTGACGGGAGTCATCAATTATTCACGGCTCAATGTCGCTGCGCCGGTTGCGCTGGCGATTGATGAAACGGGCGTGGGCTGGGGCAGTCTGCTGATCAAAAGCGGAACGATTGCGGGCCTGAGTACGGTGATGCTGACGACGCTGATGGGACAGTCGCGCATCTTTTTCACAATGTCGCGTGACGGGCTGCTGCCGAAATGGGCGAGCGCAGTGCATCCGCGTTTCAAGACGCCATGGATTTCGTCAATCGTGGTCGGACTGTTCATCGCGGTCTTTGCCGGGCTGCTGCCGATTCGCATGCTCGGTGAACTGGTCAGCATCGGGACGCTGTTTGCTTTCATCATCGTCTGCATCGGCGTCTGGATATTGCGCAGACGGCGGCCCGAACTGGAGCGGCCATTCAAAACTCCCTGGGTTCCGTTTGTGCCGGTCGCGGGCATTGTGATTTCGCTGCTGCTGATGGCGAGCCTGCCGCTCGATACGTGGATCAGACTGATCGTGTGGCTGGTGATCGGCTTTGTGATCTATTTCAGCTACAGCCGCCGCCACAGCCGCGTGCAGGCGCTGAACGGCAGACAACCCGCAAGCCAGCCTGCCACCAGCGACTGAATATTTTTTCAACGCAAAGAAGCAAAGAGTGCAAAGCAGGAAAGGAACAGAAGTCAGGAAGAAGACTTTCACCACGAAGAAACGAAGAACACGAAGGGGAAGAAGAAGAGGAGAAAAGGTGAAGAGGTGAAGAGGCGACAAAGAAATTCTGAGTTGCCGCTTGTGTGCATCTCCCTTTCTCCTCTTCTCCCTTTCCCCTCTTCTCCTCTTCTTTCTTCCCCTTCGTGGTGAATATCTTTCTGAGAATTTGCCACTGCTTTGTGTTCTTTGCTTCTTTGCGTTTTGTTTCTGTCAGGGTTGACCGCTGACAGCCGAGCGGACAGCATGGCGGCGCAAAGGAGAAACAGCCATGAACAGAATGCGCCGTCAGTTTTTACTGCTTACGTTCCTGCTCGTTTGTTCGGCCACTGCTGCGGCACAGGCCGATCTGCAACGCCGCTTTGCGCTGATTGATAAATACGTCGCTGACACGATGGCTCAGCAATCGGTGCCCGGCATTGCCATTGCCATCGCAAAGGACGGAAAGATCATTTACGCAAAAGGCTTCGGCTTTGCTGATCTTGAGAACAAAGTCCCGTTCACTCCGCAAACTGTTTCGCGCATCGGCTCAGTCTCAAAGACCTTCACAGCAGCAGCAGTGATGCAGCTTGTCGAGCAGGGCAAAATCAATCTCGACGCCGAAGTGCAGACTTACGTGCCGACCTTTCCGAAAAAGAAGTGGCCGGTCACGGTGCGGCAACTGCTCTGTCATCAGGGCGGCATCAGGCATTACAAGGGCGCTGAGATGCTCAGCAACACGCGCTACGATTCGGTCGAAGCGGCGCTGGCGATTTTCAAGGATGACGATCTGATCAACGAACCTGGCACGGCTTACAGTTACTCAACCTACGGCTACAACCTGCTCAGCCGCGTGGTCGAAGCCGCTTCGGGCGAAACATTTCCTGATTACCTGCGCCGCCACATCATCGAACCGCTCAGCCTGAAGCAGACTTACCTTGATGAAAAGCAGCGCATCATTCCGGGCCGCGCGCGCAATTACTCAAAGCCGAAAAACGGCGAGATCGAAAACGTCCCGCAGGTTGATCAGAGCAACAAATGGGGCGGCGGCGGATTGCTTTCGACGGTTGAAGATATGATCCGGTACGCGAATGCTTACGATTCAGACCGGCTGCTCAAACCGGCAACGATTCAGCAGATGTTCACGGCGCAGAAAACACGCGATGGCAGGGCGACAAATTACGGTCTGGGCTGGGCAACGGCCAATGAAAACGGTCGCCGTCGCATCGAACACACAGGCGGTTCAGTCGGCGCGACTTCGGCGCTGTCAAAGTATCCTGAACAGGGCATCACGATTGCCGTGCTGGTCAACTGCGATCATTACGGCGCGCCGCAGTTCAGGGCAGGCGTGGCTAAAATTCTGTTTGGTGATGGTGAAAACAGCAAACCATAACTGAAGGCATCATCCCCGAAGTGACACGAAGCAGCACGAAGGAATACAGCCATACTTCGTGCTGCTTCGTGTCACTTCGGGGATAAATTTCAGAAAAGAGAGGAAACGCTGATGAGTGAGATGTCAGGGCGTGTGGCGCTGGTCACAGGAGCAAGCAGCGGCATCGGTCGCGCAACGGCAATGATGCTGGCCGAACGCGGCGCAGCGGTGGCCATCAATTACCTGAAAAACGCCAGCGGAGCGGAAGAATGCCGCAGCCTGATTGAAGAAAAAGGCGGGCGCGCCATCACTGTGCAGGCCGATGTTTCAAGCGGCGCGGGTGTTCGTCATCTGATCGAAACCGTCCATTCACAGCTTGGCCCGGTTGATATTCTCGTCAACAACGCGGGCGACCTGATCGAACGGCGTTCGCTGCGCGATTACACCGAAGAGTTGTGGGATCAGGTGATGAACCTCAATGTCAAAAGCGCCTGGCTGTGCGCGCAGGCCGTGATGCCTGAAATGATCGAACGCAGAAGCGGCGTGATCGTCAATATGGGTTCGATTGCCGGACACAACGGCGGCGGGCCGGGCGCGGGTGTTTATGCAGCCTCGAAAGCGGCGGTGATGTGTCTGAACAAGGCAATGGCGAAGGAGCTTGCGCCGTATGGCATTCGCGTCAACTGCGTCGCGCCCGGAGTGATCGCCACGCCGTACCACGAACGCTTCACTTCCGCTGAAATGATGGAAGGCTTCGTCAACAGCATCCCGCTCAGGCGCAGCGGCAGGGCAGAAGAGATTGCCAGTGTCATCGTCTTTCTGGCCTCTGACGCGGCGAGTTACATTCACGGCGAAACGATTGAAATCAACGGCGGACAGTTGATGGATTGAACTGCTGAAAGCCGTCACAAAAATTAAAAAAGGCAGGGAGCCGTATGAGCTTTCCTGCCTTTTGATTTATCCTTGTCCTGCCACGCACTGGTTTCTCAGAATCAACATTCAGGGCAGACAGGAAAAAAAGTGGGCAACGCCCTGGTCGCCTTGCTCTGCTGACCGAACGGTCAGTAACATTTCGCAGTGGCAATCCGCTCTTACCAATCTTCAGGAGAACAATATGGCTGAAGCAGTAATTATTGACGCAGTTCGCACGCCGATTGGCAGAAACAAGGGGGCCTATCGTGAAACGCGGCCCGACCAGTTGCTGGCGCACACGCTGGAAGGCCTGGTCAGCCGCACGCGCATTGACAAGGCAAAGGTCGAAGACGTGATCATCGGCTGTGTCGGCCAGGTCGGTGAACAGGGCATGAATATTGCCCGCCGCACCGCGCTGCTCGCCGGATTTCCGATTGAAGTTCCCGGCGTCGCGCTCAATCGCTTTTGCAGTTCGGCGCAGCAGTCGGTTCATTTTGCCGCGCAGGCCATCGTCGCGGGCGATCACAATTACGTCATTGCCGGAGGCGTCGAAAGCCTGACCCGCGTGCCGATGGGCAGTGATGGCGCAGGCGTCTGGCCGCAGATTTACGAAGCGATGAAGGAACATCACGACCTCGTTCATCAGGGCATCAGCGCCGAAATGATCGCTGACAAGTGGGGCCTCGCACGCGCTGACGTGGATAACTTCTCTGCTGAAAGCCACCGCCGCGCTGCCGCTGCCGCAAACGCCGGACTGCACACCGAAATCATTCCGACGCCCGGACTCGACGCCGAAGGCAGACACATTTCGCTCACCCGTGACGAAGGCATCCGCGAAAAGATTGATCCCGCAAAGATGGCCATGCTGCCGACCGTGTTTCGTCCGCAGGGAAACGGCGTCGTGACCGCAGGCAATTCCAGTCAGATTTCAGACGGCGCTGCTGCTGTGCTCGTCGCCAATCGTGAGCTTGCCGAAGCCGATGGCTTCAAACCCCGCGCCAGATTCAGAGCGCGCGTCGTCGTCGGCAGCGACCCGACCTTTCAGCTTACCGGCGTCATTCCGGCCACACAGCAGGCGCTGGCCAAAGCCGGACTGACGATCAATGACCTTGACTGGATTGAAATCAACGAAGCGTTTGCGACGGTCGTACTGTCGTGGGAGAAAGAACTGAAACCCGACATGGCAAAGGTCAATCCCTGGGGCGGCGCGGTGGCGCACGGTCATCCGGTCGGCGCGACAGGCTCGATTCTGATGGCCAAGATGCTCGCCGGGCTTGATTCAGTTGACGGGCAGTTCGGGTTGCAGGTGATGTGCGCCGGTCACGGCATGGCGACCTGCACGATTATTGAACGAATGAAATAAAAAGACGCCGGAACAGTACAGGGAGCGTCAGCGACCCGGCGCTCCCGGAAAGTTCATCTGTCGAGTCCGGCAGGTCGCTGACGCTCCCTGTACTGTTCCGGCTTTTGCGGAGGCATCAACGTGGAAATCAACGGAAAAACTTTTCTGGTCAGCGGCGGCGGTTCGGGCCTCGGCGCGGCGACGGCAACGCTGCTCGGCGCTTCAGGCGCGAACGTCGTGATTGCTGACATCAACAGCGAAACGGGCGAGAAGACTGCTGGCGAAATCGGCGCAAATGCCCGCTTCGTCAAAACCAACGTGGCCGATGAAGAGAGCGTAAAAAACGCCGTCGCCACAGCCGTTTCAGAGTTCGGCGCATTGCACGGCGCAATCAGTTGTGCGGGCATCGGCGTGGCGATCAAAACCGTCGCCAAGGAAGGCCCGCACCCGCTCGACGCTTTTGTCAGAGTCATCAGCGTCAACCTGATCGGCACCTTCAATGTGATTCGCCTGGCCGCCGCGCAGATGGCGAGCCAGGAAGCGGACGCGCACGGCACACGCGGAGTCATCATCAACACCGCTTCGATTGCCGCGTTTGACGGGCAGATCGGGCAGGCGGCTTATTCAGCTTCAAAGGGCGGCATCGTCGGGATGACCCTGCCGATTGCGCGCGACCTGGCCCGCACGGGCATTCGCGTTGTGACGATTGCGCCGGGCCTGTTCGATACGCCGCTGCTCGCCGGACTGCCTGAAGATGTCAAAAAGGTGCTTGGCGCTCAGGTTCCCTTTCCGCCGCGCCTCGGCAATCCGGCAGAGTACGCCGCGCTGGCAAAACACATTGTCGAAAACGAAATGCTCAACGGCGAAGTCATCAGACTTGACGGCGCGCTGAGAATGCCGCCGAAGTAAAGCCAATAACCATCCACGAAGTCGCACGAAGAAAGATCAGACAGGATGCACAGGATAAGCAGGATTATGAAGCTGGCAAAAAACTGTCCCATCCTGTTTGTCCTGTAAATCCTGTCAAAAACTCTTCGTGGTTCTTCGTGTGGCTTAGTGGAAGATTTGCTGAGGAATCATTATGAACGAACTTGTCTCACTGACCAGAGATGGCGAAATCGGAATTATCACTGTCAACAACCCGCCCGTGAATGCGCTCAGCCCCGGCGTGCCGGAAGGCATTGGCGCGGCAATTGACGCAATCATCGCTGATGATTCGCTCAAGGGCGCAGTGCTGATCGGCGGCGGGCATACTTTCATTGCCGGAGCCGACATCAAGGAGTTCGGCAAAATCACTTCGGGGCAGCGCCGGGAAGGCATCAACTTTCTCGGCCTGCTGCTGAAGATTGAAGGTTGTCCGAAACCCATCGTTGCGGCGATTCACGGCACAGCATACGGCGGCGGGCTTGAAACGGCAATGGCTTTTCATTACCGCGTGGCTGTGCCGTCAGCGCAGGTCGGACAGCCCGAAGTCAAACTTGGCATCATTCCCGGCGCCGCAGGTACGCAGCGTTTGCCGCGTCTGGCCGGAGTCGCAAAAGCAGTTGAGATGTGCGCGGTCGGCAATCCGATCAAAGCCGCTGAAGCTCACGCGCTTGGCATCATTGACGAAATCATTGACGGCGATCTGCTCGCGGGCGCAATCGCATTTCTGCGCGCAAAGATTGCCAGCGGCGAAGCGCCGCCGAAAACACGCGAACGCAATGGCAAACTCGGCGATGCCGAAACAAACGCGGCGATCTTTGCGGCCGCGCGGGCGCAGGCAAAAAAGACTGCGCGCGGAATGATGGCTCCGCTCGCCGCCATTGACGCGGTTGAAGCGGCCACAAAACTTTCGTTTGAAGAAGGCTGCAAACGCGAAGCTGAAATTTTCAAGGAGTGCCTTTTCTCCGATCAGTCGAAGGCGCTGATTCACGCCTTCTTCGGTGAACGCGAAGTCGCCAAGATTCCCGATGTGCCGAAAGACACGCCGACCATTCCGATCAAAAAGGCTGTGGTTATCGGCGCAGGCACGATGGGCGGCGGCATTGCGATGTGCTTTGCCAACGCGGGCATTCCGGTGCTGCTCAGGGAAACCGATCAGGCGGCGCTGGATCGCGGCCTCGCAACAATCACGAAGAACTATTCCAATTCGGTGAAGAAAGGCCGCTTCACTCAGGAAGTGATGGACAAGCGGATGGCGCTGATTACGCCGACGCTTGAATACAGCGGCTTTGAAGACGCTGACATCGTGATCGAAGCAGTTTTTGAAGGGATGGCGCTCAAGAAAGAAATCTTTGGCCAGCTCGACAAAATCTGCAAACCCGAAGCGGTGCTGGCTTCCAACACTTCGACGCTGAGCATTGACGAAATCGCTTCGGCCACGTCGCGTCCGCAGATGGTCATCGGCACGCACTTCTTCAGCCCGGCAAACGTGATGCGCCTGCTTGAAGTAGTGCGCGGCAAAGCGACCAGTAAAGAAGTCATCGCTACTGCGATGAGCCTGGGCAAAAAGCTCGGCAAGGTTCCGGTGCTGGTCGGGAACTGTCGCGGCTTCGTCGGCAACCGGATGATTCATCAGTACGGACGCGAAGCCGTCTTTCTGGTTGAAGAGGGCGCACTGCCGCAGGACGTTGACGGCGCGCTTTATGAATTCGGTCTGGCGATGGGGCCGCTGGCGATGGGCGACCTCGCGGGCCTCGATGTCGGCTGGCGCATTCGCAAGGAATACGCGCATCTGGAACCGGCAGGGCGTCGTCAGATCAGAGTTCCTGATCGTCTGTGCGAACTGGGTCGCTATGGTCAGAAGACCGGCGCGGGCTGGTACAAATACGACGAGAACCGCAAGGCCATTCCCGATCCTGAAGTCGAAAAGATCATTACTGAAGTCAGGGCCGAACTCGGCATCACTCCGCGCGCGATCAGCAAAGAGGAGATCATCGAACGTACGATTTACGCGCTGATCAACGAAGGCGCAAAGATTCTGGAAGAAGGTTTCGCGCTGCGGGCGGTGGACATTGACATCATTTACCTGAACGGTTACGGCTTCCCGGCGCGGCGCGGCGGGCCGATGTGGTATGCCGACACGGTCGGTCTGAAGAAAGTTTATGACCGCGTCTGCGAATTCCACGCGCAGCACGGCGAATTCTGGGAGCCTGCGCCGCTGCTGAAAAGACTGGCCGAAGAAGGCAAAACCTTCGCCGACTTCGACCGGGAAAAGAGCAAAGCCGCCAGCGCCTGAATCAGAACAGACAGGATTGACAGGATAAACAGGATAAACAGGATGTTTGAGAAATCATCTGACTTCTGCAATTCATCCTGAAAATCCTGTCAATCCTGTCCATTCACTTTCTCAATGTCTGAACACGATCACGAACAATTTCAGCAGAAGATTACCAACTCGCCTTTCGCTCACCTGATGGGCTTTGAACTGGTCGAGAAGGAACGCGGGCGCGTTGTGCTGCGGCTGCCGTTTGCCGAACAGTTGCGGCAGGCGCTCGGACGAATGCACGGCGGCGCCATCTTTGCGCTCGCTGATCACGCTTCGGGCTGGGCGACATTTACGACGCTCAGGCCCGGCGAACGGTGCGCGACGCTCGAAATGAAAATCAACTACATCGGCGCAGTTCACGACGAAGACTGCATCGTTGAAGCCCGCGTCATTCACAGCGGCAGAACCAGCGCCGTCGTCGAATCCGAAGTCAGAACCGATGGCGGCAGACTCGTCGCCAAAACCCTGGCCACGTTTATGGTGCTGAAACAGAAGCCCGATGAAGAGGCGCGGGTTGACGCCTGACCGATGTTGTGCGATTCGCCGGAATCGCACAGCTTCGTTCGGAGGCCGCTGATGTCAGCCAGTGCGATTTTGGCAAATCGCACAACACTGAAGAAAACAATGAACCTGCGACTGCCATTCATCATTATCGTCATTGTTCTGCTGCTCGTGTGCGCTGCGCCGCTGGCGAAGGCGCAGCAGTGGAAGGCGGGGCTGGCGAAAGTCGTCATCACGCCTGAGAAGCCTGTCTGGATGGCTGGTTACGCGGCGCGCACGAAACCATCCGAAGGCAGAATTCACGACCTCTATGCAAAAGCTCTGGCGCTTGAGGATGCGCGAGGCAACCGGCTGGTGATTGTCACGACTGATCTGCTCGGCTTTCCGCGCCCGGTGGCCGAAGCCATTGCTGACGAAGCGAAACGCAGATTCAAACTGTCGCGGCAGCAACTGGCGCTGACTTCGTCGCACACGCACACCGGGCCGGTCGTCGGTCAGTCCCTGCTCGGCGCGTATGATCTCAGTGCCGAACAGGTCGCGGCAGTGCAGGCTTACACTGACGAATTGCAGCGCAATGTCGTGGCGGTGATCGGCGAAGCGTTGCGCAATCTGAAACCGGCGCGGCTTTCGTTCGGGCGCAGCGAAGCAGGCTTTGTCATGAATCGCCGTCAGCGGCAGCAAAGCAATGTCAGCATCGGCGTCAATGAAAAAGGCCCGGTTGATCGTGACGTGCCGGTGTTGCGCATCGAATCGCCGGCGGGCGAATTGCGCGGCGTGCTGTTTGGTTATGCCTGTCACAACACGACGCTGACCGGAGAGTTCTATCAGTTCAGCGGCGATTACGCGGGCTTTGCGCAGGCGGAGCTTGAAAAATCGCATCCCGGCGCGCAGGCGATGTATGTGATGGGCTGCGGCGCAGACGCCAATCCGAACCCGCGCAGTACGCTTGAATACGCCATCAGTCACGGCGCAGAACTCGCGCAGGCCGTCGAAAAGGCGATGGCCGGACAGATGAAACCGTTGCGTGGAACGCTCAGCACAGCCTTCGCGCTGCTGCCGCTCGAACTGACTTCGCCGACGCGCGAAGAGTTTCAGGCGCGTCTGAACGAAAAGGACGTTTACCGCAAACGTCACGCCGAACGCTGGCTGGCCCGCATGGATCGTGACGGCAAACTCAATCTGACTTATCCCTATCCGGTGCAGGTCGCGCAGCTTGGTGATGGCCTGACCTTGATCGCACTCGGCGGCGAAGTCGTCGTTGATTATGTGCTGCGCCTGAAAAAGGAACTCGGCGCAGACAACCTGTGGGTAGCGGGTTACAGCAACGACGTGATGGCCTACATCCCTTCGGTACGCATTCTGAATGAAGGCGGCTACGAAGCTGAAGGCGCAATGATCTATTACGATCTGCCGGGCAGATGGGCTGACACTGTGGAAGAAAAGATTATCGGCAAAGTTCACGAACTCGTGCGCGAATGCAGGCGCGGTTCCGGTAAATAAGAATCCCCGGAATCGCGGGACACTGATTGAAATCTTCTTTCTGAAGAGACGGTGTTCGGAGTTCCAGCTTTAGCTGGTCGGGTCTGAATCTAAAGCCAGCCAGCTAAAGCTGGAACTCCGAACACCGTCTCTCAGAGAAACCTGATTCACCACAATATCTGCATTTTGATTCAGCAACGCTGCGCCAGGCCGCGTACTCCATACGCTCCGCAATATGGTTGAAGTATCTCTTTTCAAAAAAGTCTTTATGAGGTCAGTAATGAAACGAATGTCTGTTCTGCGATTTTTGGCGCTGGTCTGCCTGACGGTGCTGGTCGGGCTTTCGAGTGTGGCGCGGCAGGCGCAGCAACAGGCTCGGCGCGCATTCGTGGATGGCACGGGGCCGGGCTGGCGGTCGCTTGGTGAACAGGACTTTGCCAACGTCAATTGTTATGAAGACACCTGGAAGTGGAAAGACGGGCTGCTGACCTGTTCAGGAAAACCCATCGGCGTGATGCGCACGCGGCAGCAGTTCACCAACTTCGAACTTGTGCTCGAATGGCGGCACCTGCGTTCGGGCGGAAATTCGGGCGTCTTCGTGTGGGCGCCGGAAGCAGCATTGAAAGACCTGAAGCCCGACACGCTGCCGCAGTACGGCATCGAAGTGCAGGCGCTCGATCACGGCTTCAGGGAGCAGTACGAAAAGCAATCCGGAAAGAAAGGCGACTGGTTCACGACGCACGGCGATGTCTTTGCGGTGGGCAAGTCGAAGATGAATCCTTTCCCGCCGCTTTCTCCCAACGGTTCGCGCAGCTTTCCGCGCAGGGAACTGAGCAAGGGTGTCGGTGAGTGGAATCATTATTACGTCCGTGCCATCAACGGCGAAGTGCGGTTGTGGGTCAACGGCGAAGAGGTGTCGGGCGGAAACAACTGTGAGCCGCGCGCAGGTTATCTGTGTCTTGAATCCGAAGGCTCGCCCATCGAATTCAAAAACATTCGCATCCGCGAATTGCCGTAAGCACTGTTTTCGATTCAGCGATGATGAGCAACTCAACAAGTGACACAACCAGACCTGTCCGGCCCGGCGAAGAGCTTGACGTGCCGCGGCTCGCAGCGTGGATCAGAGAAAGCCTGCCCGATTTCACCGGGCCGCTCGTGATCGAACAGTTTCCCGGCGGGCACTCGAATCTGACTTACCTGCTGCGGGTGGGCGAGCAGGAGATGGTGTTGCGTCGCCCGCCGTTTGGCAATCGCGTCAAATCAGCGCACGACATGGGCCGCGAATATCGCGTGCTGTCGAAGCTGTGCCGCGTTTACGGCCCTGCTCCGCGTCCCTATGCTTATTGCGAAGATGAAGCGATCATCGGCGCGCCGTTTTATCTGATGGAACGCCGTCGCGGGCTGGTCATTCGCAATTCGCCGCCCGCAGACATCACGCTCGATCCACCCAATGTGCGGCGCATCTGTGAAGCGGTGGTTGACAACCTGGCGACGCTGCACGGCATTGATTACGAAGCAGCGGGACTCGGTGATCTGGGCAAACCTGAAGGTTACGCCACGCGCCAGGTCGAAGGCTGGATCAAACGCTACCAGAACGCGAAGACTGACGAGCATCCTGAAATCGAGCAGATCCTGCCCTGGTTCACTGAGCGCATTCCGCAGGAGAGCGGCGCAGCGGTGGTTCACAATGATTACAAGTTCGACAACCTGATGCTTGATCCGCATGATCTGACGCACATCGTTGCAGTGCTCGACTGGGAGATGTGCACCATCGGTGATCCGCTGATGGATCTCGGCAACACGCTGGCTTACTGGACTGAAGAGGGCGATGAACACCCGCTGCATCCCGGCGCTTTCAGTCCGACGAAACTTGAAGGCGCACTGACGCGGCGCGAAATTGCGGCGCGTTACGGCGAACAGACCGGACGCGACGTTTCGCATCTGCTCTTTTATTACTGCTTCGGACTGTTCAGACTGGCCGTGATCTTGCAGCAGATTTACTGGCGCTACGCCAACGGCCACACGCACGACGAACGGTTTGCGCATTTCAATCAGTCAGTGGCCATGCTCGGCAAATCCGCCGCGAGCGCAATTGAAGCCGAACATATCTGACACTGTTGTTGTGCGATTTGCCAAAATCGCACGGCTTATTCAAAGAGCCGCTGATGAGAGTCGTGCGATTTTGGCAAATCGCACAACATCGCGGCTGAGCATTCGTGGTAATTCGTGGCTGAAAACTGAAAGGAAAAATCAATGACCAGTTCAATGTTCGATCTGACCGGCAAAGTCGCCATCGTGACCGGCTCAACCAGAGGCATTGGCCGCGCGATTGCCGAAGAGATAGCTCGCGCCGGGGCAAAGGTTGTCGTTTCAAGTCGCAAGGCTGAGATGTGCGACGAAGTGGCGAATGCGATCAAAGCCGAGGGCCTGGAAGCGGCGGCGATTCCGTGCAACATCAGCAAAAAGCCGGAGCTTGAAAATCTGGTGGCTGAAACGCGGAAACGCTACGGGCAGATTGATATTCTCGTCTGCAATGCCGCAGTCAATCCTTACTTCGGCCCGATGGCCAGTGCGAGCGATGAGGTCTTCACGAAGATTATGGACTCCAACATTCGCAGCAATCTGTGGCTGTGCAACATGGTGCTGCCCGAAATGGCCGAACGAAAGGACGGCGCGGTAATCATCGTTTCAAGCATCGGCGGGTTGAAAGGCTCGCAGATGCTCGGCCTCTATGCGATTTCAAAGGCCGCCGATATGCAGCTTGTCCGCAACCTCGCGGTTGAATGGAGTCCGCACAACATCCGCGTCAACTGCATCGCGCCGGGCCTGGTCAGAACCGATTTTGCGAAAGCGTTGTGGGAAAACCCGAAGACGCTCGCGGCGGCTGAAGCGATGACGCCGCTGCGCCGCATCGGTGAATCCGAAGACATCGCGGGCGCGGCAGTTTTTCTCGCTTCACGCGCAGGCAACTGGATGACCGGCCAGACAATTGTCATTGACGGCGGCATCACCATTGCCGGTTAAGCATTCATCTCAGTCCACGAATGAACACGAATTATCACCGAAAAAATTTATCTCACGCAGAGGCGCAGGGGACGCAGAGGAGGAAGAGGAGAAGAGGAGGAAGAGGGGAAGAGATGCGCCTGTCTGTGGCTTTTGATTTGGTGATTGTTCGTTCTGATTCGTGAACATTCGTGTTCATTCGTGGCTGAAATCATCTTCTGGAGAAATCATCGTGAAAGCAGCCGTATTGCATGAACTCGGTCAGCCGCTGGCCATTGAAGACGTGACCAGGCCTGAACCTGAAGCCGGAGAACTGCTCGTCAAAGTCGCGGCCTGTGGCGTTTGTCATTCCGACCTGCACCTGGCCGAAGGCGACTGGGACATGCTCAAACCGATTACGAAACTGCCGCTCGTGCTCGGTCACGAAGTCACCGGTACAGTTGAAAAGATCGGCGCAGGCGTTGAAGGCTTTGCTGCTGGTGATCGCGTCGGTGTGCCCTGGCTGCATGACACCTGCGGCGAATGCGAATTCTGTCTGGCCGGGCGCGAAACGCTTTGCCTGAAACAGAAAGTCACCGGCTGCACGGTTGATGGCGGTTTTGCTGAATACCTCAAAGCAAAGGCGAGTCACACAGCGCGGATTCCTGACAACCTGAGTTTTGAAGAAGCTGCGCCGCTGCTGTGCGCGGGGCTGACGGTTTATAAGTCATTCAAGACTTCAGGCATTCAGCCGGGTCAGCGGCTGGTGGTCTTTGGCGTCGGCGGTCTGGGGCATCTCGCGGTGCAGCTTGGCCGAGCGTTGGGCGCGGAAGTCGGCGCAGTTGATGTCAGCGAAGAGAAGATGCAACTCGCGCGTGAATGCGGAGCCGACTGGACAGTGAACGCCGCAACGACGCAGGCGCACAAGGAAATCAAATCACGCGGCGGCGCGCACGTGGCGATGGTCACTTCGGGCAGTCGCGCAGCTTACGAAACTGCGCAGCGTGCATTGCGTCGCGGCGGCACGCTGGCAGTTGTCGGCATGTCGCCCGAACCGATCAGCGTTTCGACTGTGGCGATGGTGTCGGGCGAATTGCGCATTGTCGCTTCGGCAGTCGGCACGCGCGATGATCTGCGCGAACTGCTCGCGCTCGCGGCTGAAGGCAAACTGCGCTGCCGGATCGAAACCCGGCAGCTTGCCGACATCAATCAGATTTTTGCTGAGATGAAAAACGGAAACATTCAGGGGCGTGTGGTACTGACCCTGTAAACAGGGAGGATCAATATGCGGCTTGGAATCAATCTCGGTTACTGGGGAGCGGATTCGCAGGATAACGTGGCGCTGGCGCAGGAAGCCGACCGTCTGGGTTATCACTCGGTCTGGACGGCTGAAGCTTACGGCTCAGACGCCGTGACGGCGCTGACCTGGGTGGCGGCAAAGACTGAGCGCATCAATGTCGGCACCGCGATTATGCAGATGACCGCGCGCGTTCCGGCAGTGACGGCGATGACGGCGGCAACGCTCGATCTGCTTACGGGCGGGCGCATGCTGCTCGGCATCGGCGCATCGGGGCCGCAGGTCGTCGAGGGCTGGCACGGCGTGCCTTACGGCAAGCCGCTCGGGCGCGCGCGTGAATATGTCGAAATCATTCGCACGATTCTCAAACGCGAAAAGCCGCTCGAACATCACGGCGAGCATTACGACATTCCGTGCAAAGACGGCAGCGGCCTGGGCAAGCCGCTCAAGCTGATTACGCATCCGCTGCGGTCTGACATTCCGATTTACCTGGCCGCCATCGGCCCGAAAAATGTCGCGCTCGCTGCTGAAATTGCCGATGGCTGGCTGCCGTTTCTGATTTCGCCGGAACGGATGAAGATTTACCGCGAATGGCTGGATGAAGGTTTTGCAAAAGCGGGCGGCGGCAAGGATCTGTCAAAATTCGACATTGCGCCTTCCGTTCAGATCGCGCTCGGTGACGATGTGGCCGCGTGTCGTGACAAGGTGAAGCCGTTCATCGCGCTGTATGTCGGCGGGATGGGGGCGCGCGAAAAGAATTTCTATTTCAACCTGGTGTGCCGTTACGGTTACGAAGAGGCCGCGCACAAAATTCAGGATTTGTTCCTGTCAGGTCGCAGGGCCGAAGCGATTGCCGCCGTGCCGGACGAACTGGTTGACGAAATCGCGCTGTGCGGCCCGCGTGAGCGCATTGCCGAAAGAGTCAAAGCCTGGCAGGCGAGCGACATCACCACGCTGATCTGTGCCGGAGCGAATCTTGAAGCCGTGCGCCTGATGGCGGAACTGGCGCTGTGAGGCAGCGCATCATTCGTAATGCGCATTGCCGCTGATGGCCTGAAGCTGATCGTTGAAGGTAATCACTTCGGCCACTCTGCGCCCGGCCTGATTGCGATAAAGAATGGTCAGGCTGTTCGTTCCGGTCAGCACTCCGAGCAGTTCAAAATGCAGCGGCGGTTCGGCCTGAAGCCCCTTCTGCCAGTAAGGCCGGATCGCCGCTTTGCCTTCCAATCTTCCTGACGGCTCGTTCATTCGCTCGACAATCAGCGGCGAACTCATCTCAAAATCATCGGTGTAATGCGCGAGGATGCGGTCAAGGTCGTGCGCGTTCCACGATTCAATCCACTCCTGAGCAAACGCCTGCGAAAAATCGGCACTGAGCATAACAGTCACATCTTCCTCTGCTGTCCCGTTACGGCAGATCATCGTAAGCGCTCAGGTACAGAATTTCATCATAATCATTCAGACCCAGGCGCACCTGCTGAAGCCAGCCGTGCCTGCCGAGCAGATTGCGCGGCACTTCGTAATCAGCGGCAAAATACACCGTCACATCAAAGGCGATGTCGAGAGTCTGTAAAGTGACCTCGTGGCCGTAAGCTGTAAAAACTCCGGTCAGGGTTTCCAGCGTTAGCTGGTGGCCGTATTCCAGATCAAGCTCCAGAGACTCAGCAACATCCCGCTGAAAAAGACAGTACTCTGCACCTGTATCAACTTTGGCCTCGCATTCAACAGAATTACCAGCAGCAGACAACACGACCGGAAGTGAGATGCCGCCCTTGCTGGCCTGATAACGATAAGTGATTTTGAAATACAGTGGCTGAGACATTATTTGAAAATGATCAGAGGTGGATTATCAGGATCTTCAACCTGAAGAAGTAAGGGGCGATCAACCCCTTTTCTCTTTGCCTCCGCAAATACTTCAGCTCCCCTTGCTCCATGCGCTACCAGTTGATCGCCTTCGAGCGCTACCCACTGGCCGACATATTCCCGCGCGTGATCCTTCAGCCACTGGTATTCGCGGCTGCGATCCTTGTAAGGCACGGGGGGCGGGACGCGCCTGCCACGTTTTTTCTCGGGCGGTGGTGATGATTCGCGGCTGAGCAGTTCGATCAGGCGCTGGCGTTCACCCGGCGGCAGTTGCTGCGCCTGGGCAAGAACAGTTTCGAGATTGATTTCAGACATGGCTTTACTCCGTCAACTTGCTGTTCATTCCGGCGCTGATCATACTGCCGCGCCTGGCCCGCCGCCAGTCTCCGTTGTAGCATGGCGCGGCCCCGCAATTTATCACGAAAGAGAGACTATTCAGGTTTGCGAAGTTCACACAGAATGCAGTTAGTGCAACCGCCGATGATCGAAGTCGTCGGTGAAATGATCCGCAATCATCCCGGCACGATTTCGCTTGGTCAGGGAGTCGTGCATTACGCGCCGCCTCAGCAGGCGATTGATCAGCTCAGCAGTTTTCTGAGCGATCCGAAAAATCATCTTTACCAGGCTTTTCAGGGTCTGCCGTCACTGCTCGACGCGCTGAAAACAAAGCTGCGCGCTGAAAACGGCATTGCTGTTGACGAACGCAATCAGGTGATCGTGACTGCCGGAGGCAACATGGCCTTTATGAATGCCGTGCTGGCGATCACTGATCCGGGCGATGAAATCATTCTGCAACTGCCTTATTACTTCAATCACGAAATGGCGATCACGATGGCCGATTGCAAAGCCGTGCTGGTTGCGACCGACCGCAACTATCAGCTTCAGCCCGCCGCGATCAGAGCCGCCATCACCGACCGCACGCGCGCGGTTGTCACCATTTCACCCAACAATCCGACCGGAGCCGTCTATCCTGAAGCCGCGCTGCGCGAGGTCAATCAGATCTGCCGCGAGCATGGGATTTATCACATCAGCGATGAGGCCTATGAATACTTCACCTACGGCGTGAATCATTTCTCGCCTGCGTCAATCGCAGGCAGCAGCGAGCATACAATTTCGCTCTATTCGCTCTCGAAGGCTTACGGCTTTGCAAGCTGGCGCATCGGGTACATGGTCGTGCCCGCCGCGCTCGTGCCGCAGATCAAAAAGATTCAGGACACGATTCTGATCTGCCCGCCGGTGATTTCGCAGTTTGCCGCGGTCGGCGCATTGCAGGCCGGGAGCGATTACTGCCGTCATCGCCTGCCGCAGTTTGCCGCCGTGCGCGAGATGGTCATGAACGAACTCGACGCCATCAGCGATTTCTGTTTTGCGGCTCCGGCTGACGGCGCGTTTTATTTTCTGCTCCGGCTCGACACAAAGCTTGATCCGCTCGAACTCGTCAAAAGGCTGGTGCGCGAACACGGCGTCGCGGCGATTCCCGGCTCAACCTTCGGGCTTGAAGACGGCTGTTACCTGCGCATCGCTTACGGCGCGCTGCAAAAGGAAACTGTGGCTGAAGGAATGGGCCGACTCACACGCGGCCTCAGAACAATTCTGAAAGGATAAGTTACAGTACCGCGACCGTCAGGGAGCGGCTGCAATAAAATGAAGACTCAACTCGGGTTTCAGGAGATGAATAATAAGCCGTCCTCCTGAAAGGTCTTTGATACCGAAATCAGCATCAGCATACTGTCATCAGGGTACGCATTCAACAACTGAGTGATGACGAGAGATGTTATGAGACTGTCTCTGTCGCCTGCGTCTGACGGGGCTGAATCTCTCCAATGAGCAGATCGCACAGGAGATCGCCCTCTCAGCGAACGATGTCCACCAGATGACAGGTCAGTTGTACTCAGGGATCGTCGTTCGCAAAGAGAGATTACAACTGAGCGGACAGGAAGCGTAGCAAAGCCTTGTGGGGGACTGCTTTAATCGCTAATAACATAGCTTCCCAATGCTGGTTTTGATGTAATCCAAGTATCATCAGGCACTTCGTGAGCTAAGCGGGCCATAAGTACAGGACCTAAGTACAGGACAAAAGTTTGATGGTCAGTTGCCACGCCGCGAGATCAAAGCGTGAGAAGTTGACGATGAGGCGGCGCAGGTGATCAAAGCCACGCCGGAAGAGCGACTTCGGCCTGCGGCCGTACTTGTTGAGTTTTAGAGCCTGCTGCGCATGTAACCATTCGCCGACCTTGTGGCACCAGCAGAAGGTCAGCGCCAGCAACGCCAGCAAGCGGCTCAGGCGTTCCGGGTCTCGCAGGTGCGTCTGCTCCAGGCAGAAGCCCCGGGTCTTGAGCGCGGCGAAGAGCGTCTCGATCTCCCACCGCCGGGCGTACTGCTCGACCGCGTCGGCCGTCGCCGTCGGCGAGACGAGAATCAGGTATTCACCGCTGCCGAGATAACAGCCGCTGAAGAACCACTCCTCGTCCCACATCCGGCGCGGGCCTGCGATAAGGAGCGGCTGGTTGACCCGCGTGGCGCGAAAGAGCCGCCGGACTTCGCCGAACTGTCCGCGCGCGTTGGCGACCTGGAAGTTCTCACGCACGCGCAGGTGGAAGTTGATCTCGTGGCGGCGCAGCCAGGCGAGCCAGTCCCGGCCGACGAATTCGCGGTCGGCCAGCAGGCACTCGATCTGCTCTTTACCGAACAGGTCGAGGAAGATTTCCAGCACCAGAATCCGCTCATCGGTATGCGAGTTGCCGGCCTTGGGCAGCACCACCCGGACCAGCGGCCAGGCGATGCCCTGATGGACGATGCCGAGCATCAGGATGTTCAGGTCCGTCTGGCCGAACTGCCAGTTCGTGCGGTCCAGCGAGAGCGTCCACGGCCCCTCAACACCGAGCAGTTTGACCAGCAGGTGCGCGAGCTCGGCGCAGGGGATTTCAAAGAACCGGAAGAAGCGTTGCAGCTTCTTGTAGTGCGACTCCTGGTTCGCCTGCCCGGCAAAGGCGCAAGCCAGTTCCACCAGGTTGACGTTCTTAACCGTCAGCAAAGCGATGACAAAGGCGGCGACGAACTTGATGCGGGCCTTGTGCCACGTTAGATTCAGCGCCAGCGTTTGCTCAAGCGAGCGAATGTCTCTCATCGTGCGATTTCCTTTCTCGTTTGGTCACTTGAAAGTCTGATCGCACGATGAGCTTATTTCACGCCGTCATTCCACTTACTCGCTTTTGTCCTGTACTGAGGCAAGCGAGATATGCCAGTATCGAGCAAGGACGGTTTATCTCACCTGACCTGCTAGGAGGCCACCAAGAGGATCCACAGACCCTTAATCGCTACGCTTATGTTAGAAACAACCCGGTCATTCATACAGATCCAACTGGCTTGGATTTTTACCTGACTTGTACAGGTGATTCTGCAACCTGCCAAGGCGGGCAGGTAGGTAAGACGATCACAGACGCAAAGGGAAATAAAAAATTTTCTGCAACAATGATACATTCTGACGCCAAGGGAGGCTTGGTTGATCAGTATGGGAAAAAGTATACGGCAACGGTTCAAGGAGATGGAGTTCACTTTACCCAACAAGGTAGCAAGCAGTCAGTGTTAGGGGTTTTTCAGAATGGTACGACTCCCACTATCATTCAAGGAAGTGGCGCATTGGCTGGATTCACCTTTACCTTCAAATGGAGTAATCTCGAAAAGAATCAGACTGCGGCAGGGGATTTCAAATTTAATGGCTCTGCAAATCAAGCTAATCAGGCATTGGAAAGAGCAGGGTTCAACAAGCACTTTCTAGATAATTTCAATATGGATCACCCTTCAACAGATACATATGACACAGAGGAGTATAGGACTGAGGCGGTCCATGAAGATGGGACGGGATCGGGGCATATGACACTTCATGTGCCGGTAGTAATACGTAATTTCTATCGGTACGGGACACACAGGGAACAGTTGAGAGGCACCGTCCCCGTATCTGGGGATATACACTTAGGGGAAACTTATCCCTATACTCTCAGCGGGTTTATCAAGCACATGACAGAACGATGAAACATCATCAAGCCCCCAATCTTGCAGGGGTGACAGGCCTTTTGCTAATAGCTCCTTTTTGGCTAGCTTATCTAGGGCTGATACCGTTAGCACCTTATCCATATGGGTTAGAGGGCTTTGCTGTTGCTACAATGATTGCAGCCATCTTGGGTGGATATGCATCAATACGTTCAAGCAAGCTGTGGCTATTGTTATCGTTATTCGCCTTGGCATCACTCTGCTTTGCTCTAGCACGGGTTCATTAGTAGAGTTGTTGCGATGTTAAGAATCAACAAGTTAGCCTGAAATTCCAGAGTCCCGCGCAGACTCCCAGGATTTGATTGTATAAGTCTAAGTCATGTAATCGTAAGCGATCCGATAAGATGCGATACCTTTTTAGTCCAGCGATACTATGTTCAACGACTATTCGCTCCTTCGCGAGCACTTTATTTTCCGCTTTTTGTTCCGCGGTTAGCTCTTGTTTCTTTGTTTTTTTGTGCGGCAGAAAGAGTTCTTTGCATTCGTAATCTTTGTTAAACCCGACAAAGCCTAAGTCCAGGCGGACGCTGAAATCTCTAAACCACGCCTGGCCGGGCGGAAATTCGCGTTGGAACATTCCATAGTCTTGCGTCTTGCCGACCCAGCACGCGCTCACGTACAAAATGTGCTTCTGCGGGTTGCAAATATTCAAGGCTTTGACGGTGTGACACTTTTTTTCCCGGAGTAGAAATCGCGTTGCGCCTCGTCGTCAGCGGGTCTTTGTATTCTTTGCTCCAGGCCATCAATGATGATGGCGGTCTCGTTTTGCAGGTAGCGCCGGAACTCCGCGGCGTCGGTAAATTCCCGGCGCGGTAAACACTGTGCTGCCGCCAAAGTATGGTGCAGGACATCCAGACCGAGTTGTTGATTGCGTTTGGCATTAGAGGCGTCCATCCCGCTGACAAAGCCTGAGAGGTCATAAGTAAGACCCGCTTTGAGACTAAACAAAGTAAAGAAGAGTAGCTCTTCTTCGGAGGTTAAAGTCGGCGTGATAGCGAGTTCGGTTTGGCGTTGTGCGACAGTTTGCCCGTATAACTCGAAGTAACTTCGAGTAAACAATGAGAGTAAGTGCGCGAACTGTGCGGCAGTAAATCCGGTGGCCGCGCACCATTGCCGATCCGTGGTTAAGTCTGCGATTGAGAGTTTCATGACAGCAGCGTAGCGGTTTGCTTTTAAGACTGCAAGTTAAGCTGTAGCAACGTGTTAGCAATTATGCCTCATCGCAACAAGTCTAATAAAGTCTGGGCCAGACTGGACAAGTGTCCAATCGGGCCTCGGTATATTGGAGACGCCTGGATCAAGGTCACGCCTCTGGGGCCAACGATGACCATTCACGACAGCAGAACAATCAATAACACCTATTCGTGTCCATAATCTTTCCTGAACCTGGGCAGGATTTACACTCAGCATTCTTCAATCGCCGGTTGTCAGAAAACAGCCAGCAACTAAACGAGGCTGCTATGAAAAAAGAAACCATCATTCAGCGAATCAGAAAATACCAGATTGTCATCTCTGTGGGGTTGCTTTTGTCAGTCCTGACAGTTGGTCTGCTGGCAGGGGACAGTGCAAAAGTATCCCTCGACGGAAACTGGAACCTGACGATCTCCCTGAATAGTGAATCCGTTTCTGGTGATGATCCCAGAAGCTCAGTGACGCTGATTTTTTCGGGCCAGGGAAAAGACCTGACCGGAAAAGCTATGGTTCCTGATCTGGCAATTGATGAGGAAAGTAAATTGTCAGTGACTGAATACAGTGACGTTCCGCTACTTGACCTGAAATTTGATGGAAACAAGCTTACCTTTGTCGTGGATGACGGGCAGGGAGCGATGACGGCGGAATTGAAAGTGGTCACAAATGATCTTTTTGAGGGAGAATGGAGGATGCCAACAAGCGGACGCTTCAAATCACCCAGGGCCGAACTGAATGGTAAGCTGAAAATGACAAGGGGCAAAAAGTAGCCCATAGTGTCAGGCTATATTTGGTTGGCACTCACCTCTTCCATTGCTTCTGCCACAGTTCCCCGAAATCCGGATTGAGTCGAAAGGAAAAGCATGAACATAGTCTGTGTGCAACTCGACAGTGTCTGGGAAAACAAAAAGGCAAATCACGACAAGGCGCGGGCGCTGCTTGACGCAGCCGCGCCGCCGCCAGGTTCGCTCGTCATTCTGTCAGAGATGTTTGCGACCGGTTTCAGCATGAACGTTGCGGGCATTGACGACACCGCAACGCGCGAGACGCAGGATTTTCTGGCGCGCACCGCGGCTGATTATGGCGTGTATGTGATGGGCGGCGTTGTGACGACGCAAGCCGATGGCAAGGGCCGCAACGAATGCGTGGTTTATGCGCCCGGCGGAAATGAGCTTGCGCGTTACTGCAAGATTCATCCGTTCACGCTCGGCGAAGAGGCGAAGCATTACGTTTCAGGCGAAGGTGTGAAGACTTTCGATTTGCAGGGCTTCAAAGTTGCGCCGTTCATCTGTTACGACCTGCGCTTTCCTGAAATCTTTCGCGCAGCCGTGAGGCGCGGCGCAACGCTTTACACCGTGATTGCAAGCTGGCCTGTTGCCCGCATTCATCACTGGATTGCGCTGCTCAGGGCCAGAGCGATTGAAAATCAGGCTTACGTCATCGGCGTCAATCGCACCGGGCGTGATCCGAAACTCGCGCACAACGGCCACAGTCTGATCGTTGATCCGGGCGGAGAGATTCTGGCCGACGCAGGCGAAAGCGAAGGATTCATCAGCGCCGAACTCAGCCCGCAGGTCGTGGCCGATTACCGCAGACAGCTTCCGTTTCTGAGTGACATTCACGACGAATACCTTGGCGCGGGAGCTGAAGCGGCAGTTATTTCGCGGTGAAAATCAGGAATAGAACGCGGATTGAACAGATGCGACGGATGTTTATGGATCAATCATCCTGAAGTCCAGGAAACTTCCTCCACGAAGCCACACGAAGATTCACGAAGAAAGACAAAGAGACTTGTATTTTTCTTCGTGAATCTTCGTGTGGCTTCGTGGAGGAAGTTTCTTTTTCCCGTCACCACAGATACCGACCCGCCTCAATCATCGCCTCTGCAATTCTGCGCCGGGCCGCAACCGCATTGATCGGAGCCTGCGGCGCAAGGCGCGTCACGGCTGAAAGCAGTGATTCAGCTTCGCCGCCTGCAATTGCCGCCGCCAGGTTGCGCGCGTGCAGCGTGACGCGATCAGCCGCATCGCTCGCGTAAGTCAGCGTCAGATCAGCCTGAAGCTGACACTGCTCAGCGCCGCGAGCGGCAGTCAGTTTCTGCGTCCGCAGCAGCGCGCTTTCAATCGCGTAAGCTTCGATCAGCAGGTCTGCCGCCAGGCCCAGCACTTCCTGCTCTTCGCTGATTTTATCGCCGTACTGACGCGACACTGCATCGAGGCTCAGAATCGCCGTGCGCCTGGCGTGATCAAGCAACACGCTCGCGTAATCAAGCCCGCCTGTCTTTTCGCTTTCACTGAATGAATCCAGTTCAGCGCGTATCCTTTCAGCGCCCGGCGCCAGTTCGCTTTTCAGTGCGCTTTTGAGCAGGCGCGTAGGAATGATGACGCGGTTAATTTCATTCGTGCCTTCGTAAATGCGCGTGATGCGGGCGTCGCGGTAAGCGCGCTCAGCCGGGTAATCCTTCGAGTAACCGTAGCCGCCATAAATCTGCACCGCTTCATCCACGACAAAGCCCAGCGCCTCGCTCGTCCAGACCTTGTTGATTGAGCATTCGACGGCGTACTGCTCAATCGCTTTGAGCACCTGCATCGGGTCATCGTGATCAACTGTTTCAAGCGTGCGGTCAATCATCCCCAGCGTGCGCCAGACAATCGCATCACCGACATAACAGCGAATCGCCATTTCGGCCAGCTTGCGTTTGATCAGGCCGAAACTGGCGATGGGGCGATTGAATTGATGCCGTTCCTTTGCGTAAGCAATCGCGCGATTGAGCGAAACCTTCGCGGTGCCCAGATTGCGCCCGCCGAGTTTCAGGCGACCGAGATTGAGAATGTTGAAGGCGACAACGTGACCTTTGCCGATCTCGCCCAGCACGTTTTCCACCGGCACGCGGCAGTCTTCGAGCATCAGCGCCGTCGTCGAACTGCCATCAAGTCCGAGCTTCTTTTCTTCGTGGCCGCTGATGACGCCGTGACCGCGCTCGACAATGAAGGCGGTGAATTTCTCGCCGTCAACTTTGGCAAAGACGATGAACACATCGGCAAAGCCGCCGTTCGTGATCCACATCTTCTGCCCTTTGAGAATGTAATACGTACCGTCGTCAGAAAGCGTGGCTTTGGTTTTAGCTGACATCGCGTCAGAACCGGCGCCGGGTTCAGTCAGGGCATAGGCCGCGATCAGTTCGCCCGTCGCCAGTTTCGGCAGGTATTTTGCGCGCTGCGCTTCATTGCCGAAGTAAACAATCGGCAGCGAACCGATGGTGGTATGCGCGCCGAGGCTTGCGCCAAACGAAGGCATCAGCGCAATGCTTTCACCAATCAGCGCGGAACTGACTTTATCAAGCCCCATTCCGCCGTGCTTTTCGGGAATGTCCACGCGCAGCAGATCAAGCTCACCGGCCTTGAGCAGCAGCTCGCGCGTCAGCGCCCAGTCCTTGGCATAAATCTGTTCCTCGCGCGGCAGCACTTCCTTCAACATAAATTCCTCGGCCACGCGGGCGAACATCTGCTGCTCCTCGCTGATGTCTTCGCGGGTGAACACTTCGTCGGGCGCGCGGTCTTCAAAAAGAAAGCTGCCGCCTCTGATAATTCTGGCCTCTCCGGCTGTAGCGGTCATAACGATTGTCCTTTCTCATTGCCAGTTACTAAGGAAATTCACCGCAGAAGGCACAGAAAGCACAAAGCAAGGCACGCACGGGCTGGATTTCATTGTCTTTCTCTTTTGTGCCCTTTGCGCTTTCCGGGGTGAATTCTTTTGCTGAATTGTGGCACACCCTTCAGTTACTGCTGATTGAATCCGGTCGCGCGTCTGAATGATTCGATGTAACGACCGTCTTTTTTGGGCGCACGGGCCTTGAAGCCTGCGATCAGTTTTTCGAGATCCTTCTGATCCCAGTCGGGCCGGTACTTGTTGATGGACGGCTCGAACTGGCTGACTTGTTTCGTGGCGGCGGTGATCTTCAGGTCAATCACGCCGGTAATATCAACCTGATAATTGGCCTCGTTCGCCGCGTAATAAAACATCAATAGCGGAACCTTGTATGGCTTCAGATTGTCAACCAGCAGGTGTTCGGGGTAGTACAGATGAAACTCGGCGGCGCGCACGGCATCAATGGTATTGAAGGCTGCCATGCGATGATCCGACTTGTGCCAGCGTTCATACCATTCGCCCGGATCAATGCTGAAAAGAACATCGGGCCGGTGCTGGCGAATCAGTTTTGTCGCCTGGCCGCACAACGCTTTCGGCTCAGCGTATTCAAGCTCGCCGTCTTCGTAACCCATCCAGATGATGTTTTCTTTCGGAATGCCAAGCACCGCGCACGAAGCTTCCTCTTCGGCCTTGCGAATGCGGGCGAGGCGTTCGCTGGTCATTTCGAGGTCGAACGAGCCTTTGTTGTCGTTGGTGTAAATGACGATGATGATTTTGTTGCCGTTGCGCGCCAGCAGCGCCAGCGTGCCGCCACAGCCGAACAGGTCATCATCAGGATGCGGCGTGAAGACCATCACGGTTTTGCCGCGCCAGTTCTCAACGCGATCCGGTGACGGCTGATTCTGCGATTCGGCTGCCCCGGACAAAGCGGCAAGCATTGACAGCCCGATCAGGAACATCACAAACCTTTTCATCCTGCATTCTCCGGATTACCCGCTCAAGTCCTGCGCACTGATGGCCGAAAAGGCGGTTGAAGTCAGGAGGAATTTGCTTTCCCCCCGGCGCACCCTCATCAGGACTCGTGCTGCTGTTGCATTTTCCGATGCGATTCAAAATGAGAAACATATTGAGTGTCTTTTGCTGCGGAATCAGTTCCGCCAGGCAAAAAGACCAGGAGATACCCTATGTCCGCAATTCGTTTGCGCGCTGTTTTTTCAGTCGCGCTCCTGTTGCTGCTGCTGAACTGTGACATGGCTTCGGCGCAGACAGTGATCATTAATATCCCATCCACTGACGTGGTGGCTCGCAACTCGACTTACGTTGAATTTGATCTGCTGACACATCCCACCAGTTTTGAAAATGGCGGTTATCGCACCTGGATACCGCGCGTGGTTTACGGACTCAGGAAGGATCTTGAGGTCGGCCTCAATGTTTCCTTCACTCAGGCGTTCGCGCCCGACCAGCCGGTTGAAATCCAGCCCAATCTTAAATGGCGATACTTCGGCGACGAAAAACGCGGTCTGTCGGCCTCAGTCGGCGGCATCCTTTTTGTCCCGGTGAAAAATACTCAGGGCACTGATCGGCTGGGCATGCTTTATACCAACTTTGGCAAAAAAGTGCAGGGGAAATTCGGCCCGCGCGCGACCGGCGGTGTTTACGGCCTGGTTGGCGCGTCAGCGAGCAGCGGAACCAGAGTTGGCGCAACTGTCGGCTATGAACAACCGCTGCATTCAAAAGTCACCTTTCTGGCTGACTGGTTCAGCGGGAAGAACCGCTTCGGCTATGTTTCAGGCGGCGTTGCTGTCACGCCCACCAGTCGCACGCTGCTCGGCGCGGCCTACATCTTCGGCAATCAGGGACGCGGCAACAACGGCCTGTTCCTGTATGTCGGTTACACTTTCTGAAACAGGTCGCCTGCAAAAACAAACAACTGAGGCGCAGTCAGCCCGCGTGGCTGCGCCTCGCCATCCAGTCATTCATCAACGCACATTTCCGGGGGCCTGCATTTTATGCGAGTCACATCCATCCGGTTCAAAATGGCCTTGTGGGCCGGAGCCTGCCTGCTCATTCCAGGAATCATCTTTATCAGCAAATCGGCCATCTCGACCAGAAACACTGCGGTTGAGGATGCACGCAGCATCGCCGTTGCCCAGGCTCAGGTCGAAATCGGGAAAGTCAAACCGCTGCTCGAATCAGCGCTCAATGCCACGCGCGTTCTGAGCCAGGCCTTTGGCGCGACCAAATCTTCCAGCCACGCGACGACGCTTAACCGTGACAATGTCAATTCGATGGTCAGGCGCGTGCTGGAAGAGAACCCGCAGTTCCTGGCCATTTACACCGACTGGGAGCCGAACGTCTTCGACGGTCAGGATGAAAAATACGTCGGGCGCGAAGGGTTCAATCAAACCGGGCGCATGAACACGACTTTCAGCCGTGATGAAAAGGGCGAAGTCAAGGTTGATGCCGCGCCTGACAACGAAGAAGAGACTGCCGACTGGTATCAGGTTCCGAAGCGCACGCGCCGCGACACGATTCTCGATCCGTACTTTTACACCGTGCAGGGCAGGAACCTGCTCGAAACTTCCATCATTTCACCCATCATCGTTGACGGCGCCTTTCACGGCATTGTCGGCATTGATCTGAAAATTGATGTGCTTCAGCAACTGACCGATCAGATCAACCTGTATGACCGCACGGGTCGGCTGCTGCTGATCAGCAACAACGGCGCGCTGGCCGGTGTGACCGGCAGGCCCGGTCTGGTCAATAAACCGCTGCGCGAAGCCTTCCCTGAACTCGCGGCTGATTTGTCTGCCATTCGTGAAGGTCGGCAGGTCATCGAAGTTACCGGCGGTAATCTGAAAGTCATCATGCCGCTGCGAATTGGCAGCACTCCGACGCCCTGGGCCGCGTGTCTGCTGATTCCAATGAACCGGATCACTGCTCCCGCCACCAGCGCCATGTGGCAGCAGGTTTTCTTTGGTCTGTTGTTTGTCGCGGTCGTGCTGGCATTGCTGTGGTTCCTGGCCGGACGCATTGCGGCGCAGATGGGACAGGCCGCCAGCGTGGCCAGTCGGCTTTCAGAGGGCATTCTGCCCGAAGTGATGACCATCAGATCAGAAGATGAAACCGGGCAGCTCCTGCGCGCAATGAATGCGATGACCGCTTACCTGCGAGGAATGGCCGATGTTGCTGACCGCATTGCGAGCGGCGATCTGACCGTCAGCATCGAACCGCGCTCAGCGCAGGATCGTTTCGGGCTTTCGTTTCAAAGAATGGCTGGCGCGCTGCGCGATTCAATCAGCCGGATTGACGAGGGTTCGGAACAGGTAGCCGTCGCCGCATCGCAGATTGCTGTCAGTTCGGATGAATCAAGACAGCAGGCCAGGCTGTTGTCAGACTCTTCAAATCAGATCACTGCCACGATTCATCAGATGAGCGCGTCCATTCGCCAGGTCGCCAGCAGCGCACAGACTCAGGCCGCCGCTACCACGCAGACTTCGGCCGCCGTGACTCAGATGGTGGCCTCATTGCACGGCATCGCAGGCCACACGCGCCACCTCGCCGAATTGTCAGCATCAGCCGGAGACGCAGCGCAGTCAGGCCGACAGACGCTTGAGCAGTCCGCCGCCGGGATGCAGCGAATTGCCGGTTCAGTCGAAGCTGCCGGAAAGACCATTGATTCGCTCGGTCTGAGCGTCGAAAACATTGGCCGCATCGTTGAGACGATTGATGAGATTGCCGACCAGACCAACCTGCTTGCGCTCAATGCTGCCATCGAAGCCGCCCGCGCCGGTCAGCACGGCCTCGGCTTTGCGGTCGTTGCTGATGAAGTGCGCAAACTCGCCGAACGCAGCACCCGCTCAACCAGCGAGATTGGCGAACTGATTTCCGTCATTCAGCGCGAATCACGCGCCGCCGTGCAGCAGATGGAAGCATCAAATCGCATCGTCAGCGAATATGCGGCTGACACTTCAGTTCGTGATGCACTGCAAAAGATCATCACCGCAGTTGAAATGACCGTATCGCTGACGCGCGAGATCGAAGCCGCCACCAGCGAACAGAGCGCCGGCGCTGAAGAGATTGCCCGGTCAACGCAGGCGCTGTCCGGCCTGACTCATGAAATCAGCTTTGCCGCCGAACAGCAGTCACACGGGGCCGCCGCAGTCTCACGTTCGATGGAGCAGATGCGCCACGCCGTCGGGCAGGCCGAAATGATGGCGGCGGAGTTGCAGGCTTCAGCCGATAAACTGCGCCAGCAATCGGCGCTGCTGCACGATACTGTCGGTCGCTTCCAGGCTGAAGACGGGAATTGAAATGCCGCGCTGTGGTCAGGGCTGTTCAGGTTTGTCCTTCAGTCTGCCAAGCAGGCGATAAATCTGAATCAGCCCGCGATCAACCATTCGTTCGCCCGCGCCGACTTCCACGCGCGTCGTGATCGTGTTCGCGCCGTAACCGCCCGCCACCGCGTCACGAATCGTCGGAAAGTAAGCGACATAACCATTCGTGTAACCACACATAAAAGTCGCCGCGAGCGGCGAGCGTTGTTTGAGCACAAGCTGCAAGCCGACGAACGGTTCACCCGGCAGACCGACGAGCGCAATCTGACGATTGATGACGAGCGTTGTCACCGGCGCAATGATCGGGTCGGTCAGGTAACGCAGGTAACGCCGCGCCACGTTCGGCCCGTAAGCTGCCGTAAGCTGCGCCCGCAATGACTCCTGACTCCAGCGGTTCTTGAATTTCATTTCTTCGCTGAGGTATCCGAGTTCAGGAGTTGTCGGCGCTTCAGTCTGAGTTGTCTGAGCGACGCGGGCGACTTCGCGGCCAATCGTTTCACCGACGCGGCGCATCTCTGCGTCAGCGTTTTCTGCGAGCGGAGTTTTGTCCATCAGCGGGTTGATGTCACCCGGCGCGCCCTGCAAAAAGAAACAGACCGGCCTGTTGTCAAAGCTGCTTTCAACTAACCGCGCCATCGCGCCCGGATAATCGGCTGAATAGCGCAGGTTGTCAGGCCCGAACACGACCGGATGACAGGCGTAATTGACGAGAATGGCGAGCGGCCTGCCCTGCGCGTCATCAACGCGAATCACGCCGATTGCCGGATCAATCACACCGGTCGGCTGCCCTGTGCTGTTGCGCCAGAGCATTTTCACCGTGCCGTCAGACTGAATGTAGCGGCGATTGTGACCAATGATGATCTGCCCTGACGCCACGCCGATGCGCGCTTCAACCATCCGCGCCCGCGCTTCGCCAATCGCTTCGGCAATTTTATCCAGCGCGCGCCGTTCCCATTCGGGCAGGCCGTTTTCGTAATCTTCATCAATCACCGGCCCCGAATGCGTGTGCGAAGCGATGAACATCACCTCGTCAACGTGGTATTCGCGCCGCACACGTTCGCGCACCACATTCAGCTGCGGCTGCCCGAAAGTCCGGCCCAGATCGAGCGTCACGATGGCCACCGCCCTGCGTCCGTCATTGAGCACCAGCACACGCGCATAAAGCGGATCAAGCGTGCCGGTCGCCGGGCCGGTGCGATTGCTGTAACCCCACAACTCAACTCCGGGCGGCGGCGTAATGTCGGCCCGCGCCACGCCTGCCGTCATTCGCTGAGTCTGCGCGCCTGCCGTCAGTGACAGCAGAATACTCAGAATAAAAATTCGCACGATCTGCATCATTGCAATCCAGCCTCCTGTCACCTGTCACCTGTCACCTGCACACTGTCACTTGTCTTGTCAGAGAGTGTCAGCGCAAAACAAACCGACACGAAATCAGGTGACAAGTGAGAAGTGACAGGCTGCGGATGAATCCTGTTTCAGCGGCCCGGTGCGTCTTTCAGCCTGCCGAGCAGCGTGAACATCTGCACGATGGCACGGTCAATCAGCGCTTCGCCTGCGCCGACTTCAAGGCGTGTGTTGTAACCCGCGCCGTAACCGCCTTCGGCAGCGGCTTTGATGGTTGGAATGTAACCGGCCCATTCGCCGCCTGCGCTGAAGGTGCAGCCGAAAAGAAATGTGTTTCTGACTTCTGACTTGTCGCGCAGTGCAATCTGCAAATCAACGAACGGTTCGCCCGGCAGCGCGGCAATGGCAATGTCATTGTTGATGACCAGCGTGGTCAGCCCGGTGCGCACTGATCTGGTCGAATCCCAGCGATCATTGAAGGTGATGACTTCGGCAGCGGCGCGAATGGCAGCCTGATTGTTTGTTTGTGGTTTCAGGCGCTTCGCAATTTTTATGGCTTCTTCCGCGAGCGCGTTGCCCATCTTTTCGGCTTCGCCAAAACCGTTCTGATCAACCGGCTGTTTGTCGAGATAAGGATTGATGTCGCCTGCGCCGCCCTGCGTGAACAGGCACAGCGCGCCGCTCAGTTCGCGCTCGACGCGGCGGGCGAGATAACCCGGATAGTCCGCTGAAATCATCCGATTGTCAGGGCCGAGAATGACGGCGTGGCAGGCGTAATTGACGATGATCGCACGCGGCGCGCCGGTCGCATCATCAACGCGAATCACGCCGACAGTCGGATCAATGGGCGAGGTCGGCAGCCTTTCGGCATTGCGCCAGAACATGGTGACGCTGCCGTTCGGCTCAACTTTGCGGCGATTGTGGCCAAGATAGATTTCACCGAATCCGGCAGCGATGCGCGCCGGGAACATCTGCCTCGCAGCGTCCGCGACAGCCTGCACGATTTTGTTTTCGGTTGCAGCAAACCACGATTTTTCGCGGCTCGGCCACGACTGATCTTCCCAGGTGAGCGGGCCTGAATGATTGTGCGTGACAGCAATCAGGACGTGATCGGCCAGCCTGCGTTCACGCGCTATGGCAAGCACGCGCTCGGAAGGAAACGAACGCAAATCGCAACTGACGATGGCTACTGTCACTCCATCGGCTTTCAGCAGCAGCACTGTGGCAAATAACGGATCGTGAACGCCGGTTGACGGCCCCTTGCGCGCTGCGTAACCGCCCATCGGAAATCCGACCGGAGGCGTGATCTCAACGCGCGCCACGCCCGCGCTGAGTTCACCAGCCAGCACCACCGCGCTGCACCAGCAGCAGAACAGAATCAAGATAATGAAGCGATGAACAGATGGCATAGCCTTCATTGCGCCTGATTGAAACCGGATGCTTCGCCATCAGACATTCTCAATTCTCCATTTTCAATTCTCCATTCCTGGCAGATAAGGAATGCTGCACTTTGCAGGTGAATGGAGAATTGAAAATGGAGAATTGAGAATGTCTGATGCGCAATCATTTTGGATAGCCGTTAGTGGCCATCACTTCGGCAATCTGTTTGTTGTGCCGCTGATTGTGCAGCGGAATGTAGATCAGCCACTGATATGCATTGAGCGTATTGAAGACCGGAAACGGATGTTCGGCAGTATGCGCCTTGAGCGGCTGGTCAGTCGTTTCAGCAAACTTCAGCGTCCTGGCGCGAATCTCCTGAAACTTTTTGATGAAGTCTGCTCTGGTCATTTTGCCGCTCGGCACAATTGATTCGGGTGCCTGAGCACGACCCTTGCGCGGAGCCATCACCTCTTCAAGAAATTCGGTTTTGCCCTTTGTCTTTGTTTCCCATTCAGGATTGACGGGCGCGGCCAGAGCCTTTTCGACCTGCGCAAACAGCAGCCCTTCGGCCAGCAGAATGTGTTCGCTCACTTCGCCGACTGACCATCTGCCGGGCGCGGGTTTGAATGTCCATTGCGCTTCGCTGACATTCTTGATGGCATCGAGTGTTTCCTGTTCAGATTCGTGCAGGAGCCTGATGACTTTGTCTCTGTCCGCTTTGCTCATTCTGGGATTTGCTCCGGCTGATTGTTGTCCGCTGGCTGTAAAGACAGGGCACAACAGCAGCATGGCTGCCATTCCGGCAAGCAGTTTTCTGTTCATAATCGGCCTTTCTGAATCGGAGTCTGATCCGGCGTCTTGACAATTTACCTGCCGGTCGGTAAGGCTATGCCTCCACCTCATTCTCTGTCAATCAACGGGAGAAAAAGAAATGTCTGCAACTGCCGCCAGCACTAATGTGAGGATTCAGGACAAACTCTATATTAACGGCCAGTGGGTGGCTTCAACCGGCACCGGGATGATTGATGTCATCAACTCGACGACTGAAGAAGTCATGGGCCGCATTCCCGAAGGCACAGCCGACGACATCAACGCGGCAGTAGCCGCCGCGAACGCCGCGTTTGAATCGTGGTCAGTGACTCCGGTTGCTGAACGCGCGCGTTTCTTGCAGGCGATTGCCGACAAACTGGCTGTGCGCCGCGATGAAATTGCTGAGATCATCATCAGTGAAGTCGGAATGCCGAAGCCGCTCGCCATTGCCGTGCAGGCCGGATTGCCGGTTTCAGACATCGGGCAGTATGCAAAGCTGCTCGGTGAATATCAGTTCGAGGAAAAGTCGGGTAATTCGCTGATCGTGCGCGAACCGATTGGCGTGGTCGGCTGCATCACGCCCTGGAATTTTCCGCTGCATCAGATCACGGCCAAAATCGGCCCCGCGCTCGCTGCCGGTTGCACCGTCGTCGTCAAGCCCAGCGAAGTCGCGCCGCTCACCGCTTTTGTGCTTGCCGAAATTCTCGATGAAGTCGGACTGCCCGCCGGAGTCTTCAATCTGGTGACCGGTTACGGCCCGGTCGTGGGCGAAGCGCTGGCCGCGCATCCCGATGTGGATATGGTTTCGTTCACCGGTTCGACGCGCGCAGGCAAACGAGTCAGCGAACTGGCCGCGCAAACGGTCAAGCGCGTTGCGCTCGAACTGGGCGGCAAGTCGGCCAATGTGATTCTGGATGACGCCGACTTTGCCAAAGCCGTCAGCAGCGGCGTGGCGAACTGTTATTTCAATTCCGGCCAGACCTGCTCGGCGCTGACGCGCATGCTGGTGCCGAAATCGCGCCACGATGAAGCCGTGCAGATTGCCAAAGCCACTGCCGAAAAATTCACGCCCGGCGATCCGGCAAGTGAGAAAACCAGACTCGGCCCGCTGATTTCAGCCACGCAGCGCGAGCGCGTCATCAATTACATCAAAAAGGGAATTGAAGAAGGCGCGACTCTGGTCACTGGCGGCACTGACGCGCCCGAAGGCCTGAACACAGGCTATTTCGTGCGCCCGACGATCTTCGCCAACGTCAGTAACAAAATGACCATCGCCCAGGAAGAAATCTTCGGCCCGGTGCTTTCGATCATTCCTTACGAAGACGAAGACGACGCCGTGCGCATTGCCAACGACACGATCTATGGTCTGGCCGGAGGCGTCTGGTCAGGCGATCCTGAACGGGCAAAGCGCGTGGCTCGCCGCCTGCGCACCGGACAGGTGGATATCAACGGCGGCAGATTCAATCCGATGGCTCCGTTCGGCGGCTACAAACAATCGGGCAACGGGCGCGAATTCGGCAGATTCGGCCTCGAAGAATATCTCGAAGTGAAATCTCTCCAGCTCTGAAAAACAGTGGTTAGTGGCTGGTGGTTAGTGGTTAGTAAAAAGCAAGGACAGATTGTGGGCTTTTACTGACCACTGACCACTAACCACTGACCACTATCCACTATGAAAATCATTGTTTGTCTGAAACAAATTCCTGATCCTGAAATTCCGGCGCGGGACTTTCGCGTTGACGCTGAAGCGAAGGAAGCCGTGCGCGGTTCGGCCAGTCTGGTGACGAACATCTTCTGTGAAAACGCGCTGGAAACGGCGCTGCAATTCAAAGAGAAGGCTGGCGGCGGTCACATCACCGCGCTGTCGTTCGGAGCCGAGAGCGCCGAGGATTCATTGCGCAAGGCGCTGGCGATGAAGGCTGATGCCGCAACGCTAGTCATCAACGATGGTCGCGCGCATCCTGATCCGCTCGCGGTGGCGCGTGTGCTGGCAGCGGCGATTCGCAAAGACGGTGTGCCTGACGTGATTATGGTCGGGCGCGAATCCGGCGACTGGGGCGTGGGGCAGACGGGCGGCCTGCTCGCTGAAGAACTCGGCCTGCCCTGCGTGGCGTTTGTTGATTCAATCGAACTGAACGGCGACCGGCTGAAGCTGCGTCGGCAGACCGATACCGGCTTTGAAATCGTCGAAGCGAAAACGCCGGTCGTGCTGACCATCACCAACAACGATCAGAACGTGCCGCGTGTGCCGAAAACCCGCGATGTAATGATGTCGTTTCGCCAGCCGCTGGGTAAACTGACGCTCGATGAACTCGGCATTGATGCCGCTGAAGCACGCGCAGGCAACAGCTATTACGAAGTCGTCGAACTCGGCATCCCCGTGAAGGACACGACCTGTGAATTTGTTTCCGGCGATTCGCTGGAAGCGAAAGTTGATCAACTGGCCCGGCGCATAATCGAAGTCACACAGGCGATGTGATCTGAGCAGTTACTTTGAAGACAATACAAATCGAACCACGGAGAACACAAAGAACACGAAGAACAGAAAGAGAAGGGAACGCATAAAACCAGCTTCTGCTTTTCTCCTCTTCCCCTTTACTTTCTTCCCCTTCGTGTTCTTCGTGCCCTTCGTGGTTCACGATCCGAGGAGGCATCCCGATGAAACGCATTGTTGTTCTCTCGCTGATTGCGGCCATGCTGTTTTCACTCGCTACTGGTGACGGGCGCGTAGCGGCGCAGTCTGCGGCAAAGCTGCCTGTGGCGAAGCCTGAAGAGGTCGGGATGTCAGCGGAGCGGCTCAGTCGCATTCACACGGCGATGCAGCGGTATGTTGACAAGGGGCTGGTGCCCGGCGTAGTGACGCTGGTAGCGCGGCGCGGGCGCGTCGTTTACTTCGACGCTGTCGGTTATCGTGATGCTGAAGCGAAAGCGCCGATGACGACTGACACCATCTTTCGCATCGCTTCGATGACGAAGCCGATTGCGTCGGTCGCGCTGATGATGCTTTATGAAGAAGGGCACTTTCTGCTCTCCGACCCGATTGCAAAGTTCCTGCCCGAATTTGCGAATATGAAGGTGGCGCAGATTGCGCCGCCCGATGAACGCATCGGCGCGCCGATCAAACTGGTGCCTGCGGCGCGCCCGATCACTTTCAAGCACGTCCTGACGCACACGGCTGGCTTTCCGAATTCGTATCGCGGCATCACGCAGCCTGAGTACAGCAAAGTTTACGGACGCAAAAATCCGAATGACACCATCGGTGATGCGGTCAAACGCCTGGCGGCAATGCCGCTCAACTTTCATCCGGGCGAGGCGTGGGAATACGGCCCGGCGACGGATGTGGTCGGGCGACTGGTCGAAGTGATTTCAGGCCTGACGCTGGATGATTTTCTGCGCAAGCGCATCTTCGAGCCGCTGAAGATGAACGACACGCATTTCTATCTGCCTGCATCAAAGCTCAGCCGCTTCGCCGCCGTTTATCAGCCCGATGAAAAGAACGGCAACAAAATCAAACTGCTCGAAGCGCCGACCGCCGAAAGCCGTTTTGTCAAAGAGCCGCACGTTTATTTTTCAGGCGCGGGCGGGCTGGTTTCGACCGCGAGCGATTACCTGCGCTTTCATCAGATGATGCTCAACGGCGGCGAACTCGACGGCGTGCGCATCCTGGGCCGCAAGACGGTCGAACTGATGACGGTCAATCACATCGGTGATCTGCCCGTCTGGCTGACCGGGCCGGGTTACGGATTCGGGCTTGGTTACAGCGTTGTGAAGGATCTGGGCCAGGCAGCCATTGCGGGTTCCGTCGGGCAGTACGGCTGGGGCGGCGCGTTCTGCACTTATTTCTGGGTTGATCCGAAGGAAGAACTGATCGGCATTATGATGACGCAGGTCATTCCGTATACGCACATCAACATTCGTCAGGATTTTCAGGTGCTGACCAATCAGGCCATCACCGATCAGGCGAAACCATCAGCGCTGACTCAGACGACGATGCGTTAAGCGGTACAGAGTGGCTGCGTTCAGATAACTCCGGTGCGATAATACCAGGCTATGAGAGTCAGAACTTCCGTCACCATTTCAAAGGATCTGCTCAGGGCCATTGACAAACTGTCAGGCCAGCACAAAAACCGCTCTGAGTTCATCGAGGCAGCGCTGCGAAATTACATTGCACAGCTCATTCGCCAGCAGCAGAACGCGCGCGATCTGGAAATCATCAATCGCCGCGCTGACGATCTGAACGAAGAAGCAATGGATGTGCATGGCTATCAGGTGAGTTTCTGAAGCTGAAGAAATTACCCGTCAAATCTGAAGAAATCCTTCTGTTTCTATGAGCGTAATCATCATTACTTTATTTGCCGCTGCCGGATACGACCGTGCAGCGCAGGGAATTGCAGGTGCGGGCCGCAAACTGGCGGCTGAATCAGGCGATCAGTTGCACGCAGTTATCATCGGCGCGCCTGATGCCGCCATGACTGATGCCGTCAAAGCGGTCGCTGATGCGGTCACGGTTGCCGATCATCCGTCACTGGCCGAATATCAGCCGGAAAATTATCTGAGCGCGCTGGCGCAGGTTTGCAAAGCTCTTTCGCCGCGCGCGGTGCTGCTTGGCAATGACACTTACAGCCAGGAGCTTGCGCCGCGACTGGCGCATCGTCTGGGCGGCAGCGCGGTCGGTGACGGGCTGGATTTGAAAATCAGTGATGGTCATTTGCGCGTGACTCGCAGCGTCTATGGCGGCAAGGCTCAGGCTGTGATTGAACTCAAACGTTCGCCCGGCGTGGTCTGGCTGCGCGCTCGCGCTTTTGATCCTGCGCCTGCGCGGGCCGAAGCTGCGACGGTTACTCAGGCCGCAGTTGAACTGCCTGCTGATCTGCCGGTGCGCATCATCGAACGCCGCACGGAATCAACCGGCGAAGCGCGGCTTGAAGATGCGCAGGTGATTGTTTCAGGCGGGCGGGGACTGGGCGGGCCTGAACCGTTCGAGGATTTGAAAGTGCTGGCGGCGCTGATGGGCGCGCAGGTTGCGGCTTCGCGGGCGGCGTGCGATGCCGGATGGGTTCCGCCTTCGTGGCAGGTCGGACAGACCGGCAAAAAGGTTGCGCCTGGTTTGTATCTGGCGATTGCGATTCACGGCGCGAGCCAGCACCTGGCGGGCATCTCGGATGCAAAGTGCATCGCCGCCATCAACATTGACAAGGATGCGCCGATCTTCAAGCACTGCCGCTTCGGCATCGTCGAGGATTACCGCAAGGTCGTGCCGCTGCTCAAAGAAAAACTGGCTGCGCTGAAGCAGCAGGGATAAAGGCGCGCATCAGCACTGGCGATTTGTTCGTTTCTGTTTTTTTGTTTCGATGAATCAGACCTCCCCGACACGCGAAGTTTTGTGGAACATCAGCCATTCGTGGCTGCTGTATGTGTTGTTTGCGCTGGCGCTGCTGACGGCGGCGAATGGCTTTTATCAACGGCTGGAAACGTGGGTGCGCGGCCTGCCCGCGAATCGCTTTGATCGCCCGCTTGAGCGACTGCTGATGCTCCTCAAAAATGCAGCGGCACAGCAACGCACCGTGCGCGAACGTTATGCTGCCGTCTTTCATACCTTCATCTTCACGGGCTTCATCATTCTGACAGCGGCCACGACGGTTGTGATGCTGCATCACGATTTCGGGCTGGACATCATGCGCGACGGCTTTTACCTCTGGTTTCAGTCGTTCACGGTTGATGTGTTTGGCGCGCTGACGCTCGCGGGCACCGGCATTGCGCTGTGGCGGCGGCTGAGCCTGAAGCCGAAGAAACTGGTTTACACCAGTGAAGCGAATCTGATTCTGGCGCTGATTTTTGTGATCGTGCTGACCGGCTTTCTGATCGAAGGCTGGCGAATTGCGGCAACGAATGATCCGTGGGGCGCATGGTCGCCATTTGGTTATCTGGTCGCGCTGATGTCAAAGCCGGTGATGAGCGAAGCAGTTCTGCGCGCCGCGCACGCGACTGTCTGGTGGACGCACGCGATGCTGTTTTTCGGCTTTCTCGCATGGGTGCCTTACACGAAGATGCTGCACGTCATCACGGGGCCGCTCAACATCTACACCGCCCCGCTTTATCCGTCGGGCGCATCGCTTAAGGCAATTGATTTTGAGAAGGCTGAAAAGCTCGGCGTCAATTCGCTGGCCGGGTTTACGTGGAAAGACCTGGTTGATTTTGACGCCTGCACCGAATGCGGTCGCTGCACATCGGTCTGTCCCGCGAACACGGTCGGCAAAACGCTCTCGCCACGCGACATCATTCTTGAATTGCGGAATCTGATGCATCAGGGGATGGGGGATGGGGGATGGGGGATGGATGCCGGTGAGCAGCAATCTGCAATTATCGGCACTGTGCCTGCGACTTCGCCTGATGCGCTCTGGGCCTGTACAACCTGCGGCGCGTGTGTGGAAGCGTGTCCGGTCTTCATCGAACAGATGCCGAAGATTGTTGAGATGCGGCGTTATCTGGTGATGGAGGAGGCCGACTTCCCTGAGACGATGCAGGATGCGGTGACTTCGCTTGAATCGCGCGGTCATCCGTTTCGCGGCACGCAGGCTTCGCGGCTGGACTGGGCCGACGGGTTGAATGTCAGAACGATCAGTGAAGCGCGTGACGCCGAAGTGCTGTTGTGGGTTGGTTGCGGCGGCGCGCTGCTCGAACGCAATCAGAAAGTCGTGCGCGCGACGGCGCAACTGCTTGAACAGGCCGGAGTGAAATTCGCCATTCTGGGCCGCGAGGAAAAATGCACCGGCGACCCGGCGCGACGCATCGGCAATGAATTTCTCTTCGAGCTGCTGGCGAAGGAGAACACCGCAAAGCTCAACAGCTACGGCGTCAAAAAGATCGTCACTTCCTGCCCGCACTGCTTCAATACCTTTCGCAACGAATACCCGCAATTCGGCGGGCATTACGAGGTGTTTCATCACAGCGAATTTCTGGCGAAGCTGGTCAGCGAAGGGAAGCTCGCGCCCGCCGCGCAGGCAGAACAGAAAGTGACCTTTCACGATCCGTGTTACCTGGGGCGTCACAACGGCGTTTACGATGCGCCGCGTGAGCTGGTGCAGATCACTTCAAAATCGGCGCTGGTTGAAATGGAGCGCAGCCGCAATAACAGCTTCTGCTGCGGTGGTGGCGGTGGCATGAGCTTCGTTGACGAACCGCCGGACAAGCGCGTGAATCAGGAGCGCGCGCGGCAGGCGCTCGAAACCGATGCCGATGTCGTAGCCGTCGGCTGTCCGTTCTGCATGACAATGCTCGAAGACAGCATCAAGGCGCGCAAAGGCGAGCGCGATGTGAAGGTGATGGATGTGGCTGAGTTGTTGTGGCAGTCAGTCCAAAAGTGAATGACACTGCGAATTCTGAAAGTCAGAATATGTCCAGCTTCCAGCCGCGTGAGCGGCAATTGACCTTAGCCGGGTCTTTCAAGGCCCGGAAGAAACTTGAAAACAGAATTGAGTCGCGCAGCGACGGTTGAAAATCATGGTTCTATTCAATCGCCGCTGACGCGACTGAATTGCGTTCGGTATTGCCTCCCGGCCTTGAAAGACCGGGCTAAAATCAAACGCCGTTCACGCGGCTGAAGAAAAGAAGTTGTTGAGGAAATCCCTATGGACTTAAAACCAACACCGGAAGAACAAAGGTTCCGCGAAGAGTTGCGCGCCTGGTTGCAGGCGAATGTGCCTGCGCCGTTTGAGGGCGACATTTCGACGCCGGAAGGGAAGAAGGCGCATTTTGAATACCTGCGCGCGTGGCAGCGCAAGGTTTACGAAGGCGGCTGGGCCGGCATTTCGTGGCCGAAGGAGTACGGCGGGCGCGGCGCGGGCATTGTCGAACAGGCAATCTGGCAGGAAGAGTTTGCGCTTGCCGAAGCGCCGCCGCTGGTCAACACGCTCGGTCTGGCGATCATCGGGCCGACGATCATTGCGGCTGGCACTGAGGAGCAGAAGCAGCGTTACGTCTCGAAGATTCTTTCGGCAGAGGAAATCTGGTGTCAGGGATTCTCTGAACCGAACGCCGGAAGCGATGTGGCTTCGCTGGGCACGAAGGCTGTGCGCGACGGCGATGATTTCATCGTCAACGGTCAGAAAATCTGGACGAGTTACGCGCATCACGCTGACTGGTGTCTGCTGCTGGTGCGGACTGACCCTGACGCAGCCAAACACAAGGGCATCACGGCGCTGCTCGTTGATATGCACAGCCCCGGCGTTGAAGTGCGCCCGCTGCGGCAGATGACCGGCGAAGCTGATTTCAACGAAGTCTTTTTCAGCAACGTGCGCGTGCCGGTGGCGAATGTGCTGGGCGAAGTCAACAAGGGCTGGCAGACGGCAATCACGACGCTGATGAACGAACGCGCCAACCTGGGCGCGGGCACTTACATTATGTTCAAGCGCAATCTGGATGCGCTGATCGCTCAGGCGCGGCACACCGTCAATGGCAGCAAAACCGTCAGCAAAGATCCGGTGGCGCGGCAGAAACTGGCGCAGTCTTACATCGAGCTTCAGGTCTTTCGCCACAACGCCAACCGCGCGCTGTCGAAGATGAGCAAATACAAGGTGCCAGGGCCGGAAGGTTCGATTCTGAAAATTTACTGGAGCGAGATGAATCAGCGCCTGCAACAGACGGCGATGGAGATTCTCGGCCCCGTCGCACAGTTGCGTGATTTCGATGACAACCGCTGGGCGCACGGCTACCTGCGTTCACGCGCCAACACCATCGAAGCCGGAACCAGCGAAATCCTGCGCAACATCGTGGCCGAGCGCGTGCTTGGCCTGCCCAAGAGTTACTGATTTTGTCAGTCGTCAGTCGTCCGTTGTCCGTTGCAGAAAAATACGGACAACGGATGACTGACAATGGACAACTGACAACGGACTACTGACTACTATGGACTTCGATCTCAATAAACCTCAACAACTGTTGCAGCAATCGGCGCGTGAATTCTTTGCCCGCGAATGTCCGGCTGAGCGTGTGCGCGCACTGATGGGAACTGACACCGCGTTTGACGCGCAGCTCTGGGAAGCGATGGCCGATCAGGGCTGGACGGGCCTCATTGTGCCGGAAGAGTTCGGCGGGCTGAACCTGGGCATTGTCGAACTCGCGGTTGTCGCTGAAGAGATGGGCCGCGCCTGTCTGCCGGGGCCGTTTATTTCAACGGTCTGGGCTTCGGCGCTGATTGCCCGCGCGGGCAGCGAAGGGCAGAAGGCGCATTACCTCGAAGCCATCGCTACCGGAAAAATGAAAGCCACCGTTGCGCTGCTTGAAGAAACTGCCGACTGGAATCCTGAAGCGGTCATGCTGAAAGCCGACAGCGACGGCAAACATTACCGGCTGAACGGGCGCAAGGAATTTGTCACCGATGCTGATGTTGCTGATCTGATCATTGTCGTGGCGCGGGCTGGTGACGATCTGGTGCTGCTGCCGGTTGAGCGCAAGGCTGCCGGGCTGAAGGTCACGGCCACGCCGGGCATTGATGCGACACGCAAGCTGTACGCGGTTGAATTCGATGGCGTCAGCGTGCCGGTGACGAGCGCGCTTGAAATCGGCTATCGCGCCAAAGAGGCGCTCGATCAGGCGACGGGCATTGCGATGATTGCGCTCTGTGCTGAAATGGTGGGCGGAATGCAATGGTCGCTTGAGATGGCGGTTGAATACGCCAAGACGCGGCAGCAGTTCGGCAGAACCATCGGCATTTACCAGGCGGTGCAGCACAAATGCGCCGACATGGTGCTGCTGACTGAAAGCTCGCGTTCAGCGGTTTACTATGCGGCGTGGGCGCTGTCAGAAAACGATCCGACGGCAAAGCTGGCTGTTTCGATTGCCAAGTCTTACTGCTCGGATGCGGGCCGCGAAGTCGGCAACCGCGCCATTCAGGTTCACGGCGGCATCGGCTTTACGTGGGAACACAACCTGCACCTTTATTACAAGCGCGCCAAATCGTCAGAGATTATGTTCGGCGATGCGACTTATCACCGCGAACAGGTCGCGCAGCAGGTCGTGGATGAGCCGGAAAGTTTCTGATTGCAGCCGCGAAAAGAAATCTTCACCACGAAGGGCACGAAGAACACGAAGGGAAGAAAGAAAAGGAAAGCCTGAACCCGAATGCTGCTTTTCCCTCTTTTTCTTCCCTTCGTGTTCTTCGTGCCCTTCGTGGTGAAAAGCTTTTGCGAACCTTTTGCGCCTCAGTTGTCGGCAAACTCCAGCGCGATGTCGCCGTTCCTTTGATCTGCCAGCACCCTGCCGCCGTTTTGCAGCTTCCCGAACAGAATTTCTTCGGCCAGCGGCTCCTTGATCTTCTGATGAATCAGGCGGGCCATCGGACGCGCGCCGAAAAATTTGTCGAAGCCTTTTTCAGCCAGCCACCTTCTGGCCGCATCGGTCAGGTCAATCGTCACATTCTTTTCGATCAGTTGCGCCTGCACTTCCGCCACAAACTTGTCCACGATGCGCAGGATGTTGTCGAACGAAAGCTGATTGAAGGCGATCCACGCATCCAGGCGATTGCGAAATTCAGGGCTGAAGGTGCGTTCAATTGCGCCGCGCCCCTTGCTGCCGGTTGAGCCGCCGCCCTGAATGTTCTCGCCGTTTGTTTCGACAGCTTCAGTGAATTGCGGCTTGCGGAAGCCGATGCCTGCGCTGCTGACATCACGCGCTCCGGCGTTGGTGGTCATAATCAGAATGACGTTTCTGAAATCGGCCTTCTTGCCGTTGTTGTCGGTCAGCGTCGCGTGATCCATCACCTGCAACAGAATGTTGAAGAGATCAGGATGAGCCTTTTCGATTTCATCAAGCACGAGGACTGAATACGGATGCTTGTTGATGGCATCGGTGAGCAGCCCGCCCTGATCGAAGCCGACATAACCCGGCGGCGCGCCGATCAGCCGCGAAACAGTGTGGCGTTCGCTGTATTCGCTCATATCGAAGCGCAGAAAATGCACGCCCAGCACGCGCGCCAGCTGTTTGGCGAGTTCCGTCTTGCCGGTTCCGGTCGGGCCTGAAAACAGGTAAGAGCCGATTGGCTTCTGCGGATTGCCCAGCCCGGAGCGCGAAATTTTGATGGCGCGCACGACCTGATCAATCGCGTGATCCTGACCAAAGAGCACCGCTTTGAGTTCGTGTTCGAGATTCTGCAACCGCTCCTTGTCAGAGCCGGAAACCGAACGCGGCGGGATTTTGGCCATGCGCGCAATGACCAGTTCGACATCGTGAACGGTGATCTCTCTGGATTCGCGTTCAGCGGCAGGCATCAGCTTGATCGCCGCGCCGACTTCGTCAATCACGTCAATCGCCTTGTCGGGCAGAAAGCGGTCGTTGATGTGTTTGGCCGCAAGCTCAGCCGCAGCGCGAATGGCGTCGTCCGTGTAAGTGACGCCGTGATGCTCTTCGTAAAACTTTTTGAGGCCGCTCAGAATTCTGACCGTATCCTCCAGGCTCGGCTCGCCGATTTCGATTTTCTGAAAGCGGCGGGCGAGCGCCTTGTCGCGCTCGAAGGCGGCCTTGTATTCGGGATAGGTCGTCGAACCGATGCAGCGCAGTTCGCCGCTTGCCAGCGCGGGCTTGAGAATGTTTGAAGCGTCCATCGAACCGCCGCTGACTGCGCCTGCGCCGACGATGGTGTGAATTTCGTCAATAAACAAAATCACGCCGGGCTTTTTCTGCAACGCCTTGATGACCATCTTCAGACGCTGCTCAAACTCGCCGCGATACTTTGTGCCTGCGAGCAGCGCGCCCATATCGAGCGCGTAAACTTCGGCATTTTTGATCGCGTCGGGAACTTCGCCGCGCTGAATTTTCAGCGCCAGGCCTTCGGCAATCGCGGTTTTGCCAACGCCCGGATCGCCCACGTAAATCGGATTGTTTTTGCGGCGGCGGCAGAGCACCTGAATCGTGCGCTGAACTTCGACCTCGCGCCCGATGAGCGGGTCAATTTTGTTTTCTCTGGCGCGTTCGATCAGGTTGACGGTGAAAGCTTCGAGCGGGTCACGCGACGGGCGGGAATCGCCTTCGCCTTCGGCGTACTGCTCTTCGTCGCCGCTTTCACCGCCGGAATCAACTTTTGAAATGCCGTGCGAAATGTAATTGAGCACGTCAAGCCGCGTGATGCCGTGTTTTTCGAGCAGGTAAACGGCGTGCGAGCGGCGCTCCTGGTAAAGCGCGGCGAGGATGTTGCCGCCGTCAATTTCGCTTTTGCCGGATGACTGCGCCTGCAGGGCGGCGCGTTGCAGCACGCGCTCGAACGAAGCCGTCTGTTCGGGCATCTGTTCGCGTCCGGCGGGCAGTTGTTCGATGTTTTCGGCAAAGAATTTTTCGAGTTCGATCTTCAGCTTTTCGACGCTGCCGCCGCAGTTGCGAATCACATCGCTGCCGGTCTTTTCGCGCAACAGCGCGTACAGCAGGTGTTCGAGCGTCAGAAATTCGTGCCGTCGCCGGTAAGCTTCGTTAACGGCGAAATTGAGCGTGTCCTGTAACTCTCTGGTAATCATCTCTGGTACTGCGATCTGAAATTTGAGATTTGAAGCGCGTCACTCTTCTTCCATCGTACACAGCAGCGGGTATTCGCTGGCGCGCGCCAGGCTGTGAACCTTTTCAACTTTGGCCTCAGCAATTTCGTAAGTGAACACGCCTGCCACGCCGATGCCCTGCTGATGCACGGCCATCATAATCCTGAAAGCGTCGGTCTCTGATTTATGAAAGACGCTGACCAGGACGAAGATGACGAAATCCATGGTCGTGTAATCATCGTTGTGCAGCAGGACTTTGTAGAGGGGCGGTTTCTGGAGCTTCTGTTTGCTCTCGGTTTGTACCGCACCGTCCTGTTCATCTTCCCACTGTGGCATTTACGCAACCTCGTCGAATTTTCCCGTCAGTGTCGGGGAAATCCTACCACAACTTTCACCGCTTCGGCGGGACAGGTTTGTCGGGCCGGGCCGCCGGTTTTTCGGCAGGCTCGTCTTTGGGCAGCAATGCCTTGAATTCCGGCAGGTCGGCCAGCGATTTCAGGTCTTCATCATCCAGCCCGGACAGATAATCTTCGTCCAGCTCAACAGCTTTTTTGAGCGCGGCGAGGGCCTCTTTTTTCCGGTTGAGGCGGGCCAGCGCACAGGCGCGTTCAAAGTGCGCGCCAGCAGATTCGGCATTCAGTTTCAGCGCCCGGTCGGCAGCGGCCAGCGCCTGCTGATAACGCTGCGCGGTGCGGTGCAGGCCGGAAATTCTGGTGTAATCATCGGCTTCGGGTTTGATGGCGATGGCGCGCTGCACGCTTTTGATGGCGGCGTCATTACTGCCCTGATATTCCTGCGCCGTTGCCAGCCAGTGCAAACCGGCCCGGCTGCCCGACAGTTCCTTCGGAAAGCCGGTCAGCAGTTCTTCCAGGCGGCGGCTGCGTTCCTTGTCCGGTTTTTCCTCGCTGAAAAGTCTGACCTGCGAACCGAAGTCGTCAAAGACCAGATCGGCTGACGAACTGATGCCCAGGGCTTCAGTGAGAACAGCCCGCGCCTTTGCCGTCTGCTGATGATCGAAATGAAAAGCCGCGAGTGTGACGTAGCGTTCGTGATTTTCGCGGTCGCGGGCAATCGCCTCGCGGAAGGCGCTTTCGGCTTCCGCGAGGCGATTCTGATGATCGAAGACAGCAGCCAGCGTCTGCCAGGGGCGCGGGTCTGACGGCATCAGCCGGACGTACCGTTGCAGCGGTTCGATGGCCTTTTCGCGGTCGTCCTGCCAGGCCGGATAGTTTGCCGCGAGCGCATACCAGGCGGGAGCGAAATCGGGAAAGCGCGTGGTGATCTGTTTCAGCAGGGTCGTTGATTCGCTGTCAGCCTGAACCGCTTTTGACGGCGTTTCTTTCTGGTCTGTCTGATTTTTGTTTTCCGTTTCAGCCGAAGTTCTGGCGAGCAGCATTTCAGTGATCTGTTTCGTATGCAGCAGCCTTGATTTGAGCAGAAGTAAAGGCGCGCTTTCGCCTTCCTTTTTGATCAACTCTTCAAGCTGCGGCAGCGCCTGTTCGGGAGCCAGGTTTTCAATGCGGGCGCGGTCGGTTTCAGGATTGAGCGTGCCGCGCAATGGTTCGCTGAGGATGCGTGTGGCTTCATCAACGTTTTCAATTTCGGTGACGTACCACGCGCCGTTGCGCGCCACCATCGTGAAACGCAGCAGTCCCTGACCAAAAAGCGCGAGAATCGTGGCGCGATCCGGCCCGGTTTCGCGCGACAGAATGCGCGGGTTATGCGCCCAGTCATTGACCCATTCGCTGGTGACTGTGCCGATTATGCGGTCGAAGGCATTGATGATGGCGGCGCGCTGCTTTTCATTGAGCTTTGCCAGCGCGCCTGCGCCAAGCGCCGCGTCAGCCGCGAGCGACAGGTCAAAGACCAGTTCGCGCGCATCAGCCGAACTTTCAGCGGCGAACTCTTTGATCAGCCGCACCGGATCGCGCTGAAAATCGGCAATCGTCGAACGCGTGTCCAGAATTTCCAGCTCAAGCTGATTGAGCATCGCGTAACTGACGAAAGCATCATCGGCAAAGCGCAGGTGCGTCGCGTCAACGTAATCCATCAGTCCCCAGGTCGGATCAACCTCGACCCACTGCCCCAGATAAATTTCAACCCAGGCATGCGCGCCGAATGAACCGTCGCCGTAAGCCGCGCCGGTCACAACGCGCGCCGGCAAACCAAGCGAGCGGGCCAGCGCAACATACAATTCAGCATGCTCCAGGCAATCGGCCTCGCGTGAAGCGAGCGTTTCGACGGTGCTGCTTTCGACTTTCTTCCATTTCAGATTGTTGTGCGTCCATTCGCCAAGCTTGCGCGCCACGCTGCGCCCGTCCCTGTCGTCACCGGCAATTTCATGGGCGAGGCGAATGATTTCAGGCGCGGCAGTGTTGATGCGCGCGGTTGATTTCAGATAAAGCTGAAATTCCGGTTCAGTAACGGGAAGCCTGATTGTCAACTGATCGGGAATGCGGCGCGCAGTGGTGGTGAAGGCCAGCGAATTTTCAGCTTCGCTGCCGTCAATCCGCTGCCACGAAAACTTGCTCACGTCATCGCGCACGCGGGCGATGATGCCGGGCTGCCGGGCGGTGACGCGCAGCTTCATTGATTCAAGGCGGGTTGAATGCACGATGTTCAGGCCCTTCGGCACAATCAGCGCGTTGGCGACATTGAATTCATCATCACGCGGGCTGATGTTGCCGACGGCGTAACGGCCTTCGCGGTCGAACGAAACAGCGAGGCGACCTTCAAGCGCGACCTTGCCATCGGCGGCGGGACTGGCCGCGATAAAGGCGCGCTGACTGTGAAAGGCGTGCACGACCGCGCTGACCACGCTGATGATGCTCTGCGCGTTTTCGTCATTACCGGCAAGCTGGCGCGCTTCATTGAATGCGGCATCGAGGCTGTATGTCGTAAAGAACGCCAGGTTGTCAGGCAGCGCTTCAGTCGAGCGCAGGTAATCGCGGGTGGCAGCGAACTTTTCCCTGTCCTCAAACAGCTTCAGCGTTTCGGCGCTTTCGGCAAGAATCAGGTAATCGTCGGTAATCGTGAAAAAGAATTTGTCGCCGCTCAGTTCAAAAGAGGCGACCGGCGAACCGAGCGCGGTCTTTTCCGGCGCCGGGCTTGCGCCTGCGAAAAGTTTGCCGCTGCGAAAGAGCCGGGCCGGTTCATTGTTTTTGAGTCTGAGCGCGAGAGCCAGCGCGGGCGGCTTGTCGAAATTGCTTTTGAGCGTCGGAGCCAGATTGAGCAGCGCAAAGGCGGCTTCGCCGTGCAGGTTCGGCAGCAGCAGCTTTTCAATTTCGTCATCAAGCTGCCTGGCTTTCTTTTCCTGCTCAGGGTCTTTGGCTTCTTTCTTCGCTGATATTGTCCCGGCTGCCCTGATTGCTTTCAGCAGCATTGGCGGATCAATGATGGCTCCGGCATACAGCACGGTTGTGTGCGGCAGCAGCTTTTGCGGCGCGGTCAGTTCTCTGACGCTGAACGTCCTGAAACTTTTCAGCCAGTCGTTATTCTGCAAAGTCAGGTGAAAGACCGTTTCCCACGTGGTCGGCGTGACGCGCAGCGTGCCGCTTTCATGACCGAGGGCTGAAGAGAGCGAATCAATCAAACCGTCTTCGGGTTTGACCCGTTTCGGAATCACGGTCTGAAAGAGCCGGTCGAGGTGGCTGAAGAAAATGATTTCGCCGCTGGTGGCGCGGGCCTGAGCGAGGCCTGCGCTTTGCGCGATGGTCGGGCGCGTGGCGGCATTGCCGAGCAGATCAGCCAGGGCTTCGCGTGACGGCGTCAGCACAGCGGTTGAGCCGAGCCAGGCCAGACAGATTTGTTCGCGTTCGATGGTCTGCTTTGAGGTGACAGTCAGCTTTTCAATCACCGTCACGGGCAGGCTGCCGAGCCGTTCCTGGCGAAATGAAATGGTGGCGATGCCGGGACGTCCGACAATGCTGCGGGCGGGAAAGCCTTCAGGATCGCTGAAGGCGGCGGCCATAAAAAGCGGAGCTGCCGCCGGAAGAATTCCGGCAAAGCGGGTCAGTGCCGACGAGACTACGGCAAATGAACCGAGACCGCCGAACTGTTTTTGATAGAGCCACAGCATCCGCTCGAAGCGGGCGCGATCAGTCACGCGCGCCAGCACGGCGCTGTGCGTGGTCTGCTGCGCATCGTTCCATTGCGCCACTGCGACCGGCGCTTTCAGATCAAGGCCGAGCGCGGCGCTGACGCTCGCCGTCGTGTCCGCGCTGAGGCTGTTTGCAAGTCCGGCCTTCATCATTTTCAGCAGCAGCGCGAAGGTCATCTGGTCGCGCACCGTTTCCATCTGCACGCCTGACAACGCGGCATCAAGTCGCGCCAGCGTCTGCTCGAAATTCGGCGCCATCAGGTAGAGCGTGGCATCCTGCGGAAAGAGCGTTTCGCCGGTCGTCGGCGCATCATTGAATTTTTCAGCGAGTTTCGCCGCATCAGGCAGCGCCGTAGCAGTTGCGGGCGAACGCAGCGCCACTGCGGCCCAGGCTGACAGGGCCGTGTGATTGCGCGCTTCCTGGTAAATGGCCGCGCGATCAGCGTCATTCTTTGCTCTGGCGTAACGGTCGCGGAATCTGATCTTGTCGGCAGCAGTGACAAGCGCGCCACGCGCTTCGGCCAGTTTGCTGACTTCAGGATTTTCAGGGGCGGGCGGCGGTGGCGCAGGTGGGCCGGAATCCCCGGCCTTGTTTTTCTCGGCCTTCTGCACAGGCTTTCCGGCCAGGGCGGTGACTTTGAATTGCGGCGCGATCTTTTCCAGCCTTGCGTCAATCTCTTTGACGTGCTGATCAAGTTGCGCGGCCACTTCGGGCGGCGCGACTTCACCGAGCAGTTGCGCCGCGCCATATTCCGTTTCGGCTTTCAGCAGCTTCAGCAGTTCCGGCACGCTGACGCTGTTCGGCCTCATTCTGACTGATTCGGCAAGCAGCGCCAGAAACTGCTCGTCCTTCGATTGCAGGAGCTTTGCCACAGGCAGTTGCAGACCCCTGAGCGGCAGCGTCACGGCCAGTTGCAGTCCGGCAATGCGCCCCCTGCTGTTGTCGCTGCCAAGCAGCGCATCGGCCATCTGCCGCGCCTTGTCATCACTGAGCGCCGCCGCGAGGTTGAGAATCACGCCTGGATTGTCGCTCAGCACCGGCAGCGCGCGATTGATAAAGATCATCGTCACCGGGCCTGAGTCAGTCACCTTTGCCGCCAGCGCCTGAGCCGCAACGGCGCTGCAATAAGCGTCCTTGTCAGTCATTGCCCAGACCAGCACATTCGGCGCAACCGGATCATCCACAGTGCTGAAGGCTTTGATGGCTGAAGCACGCACCTGCGGATCAGGATCGGTCATCAGGTCAAGCACCGTGTCGGGAGCGCGACTGGCGAGCGCCGCGAGCCGCCCGGTCAGAGTGAGGCCTGGCTCCTGCGCCGTTCGCAGCGCTGCCGCAATCTGCGCCGCTTCAAGTTCGGGGCTGTTGTCAGGCTGCGTCTCACGCCCGGCAAAGTATTCCCGATGTTGTTCGAACTCCGCGTTCCAGTGGCCTGCCGCGCCGATGTGCAGGGTCATCATCATCCGTTTGAAAAGCGGTTCAAGCTGAGCATGTCTGTCTGCGGGCGCAAAGAAAAAGAAGAGATAAACGCGCGGCCCCGCCTGCGCCATCCAGATGGTTTCGCGCACCACGTCGCCGGGCGAGCGTTCGAGATCAAGCAGCACTTCGCGGCCTTCGATGCCGCCGGGCCAGACGCGGCGAACCTTCACCGTTTCAGGATTGACGCGCTGCTGCCGAATCTGGCGCAGAAAGGAACTGACGTAACTGGCAATGCCGTAACCTTCGGGAACATTGTCCGCGCCGATTGAAACCGAAGCCTGCTGATCAGGAGCCGTGAGGTCAAGCAGGCTGTTTTCGCGTTTGCTTTCGTTCCAGTCAGCGGGACGCCACAGCGACCAGCCGGTGGTTTTATCCACCTGCCGGACGAACCTGCCCGGCGCGGGCGCATAGCTGTCCCATTGTGCCGCGCGGGTTTCGCTGTTTTGCGCTCTGGCGGGCAGCAGGGCGAAACACAGCATCAGAAAAAATGAAATGATCAGAAAGGAGTGACGGCGCATCATCGCTTCTGCCTCTGATTGGGGTAAAGCCTGTTCCGACAAAACGGGGCTGAGTTATGGCGTGGCGTTCCGCCATAGAAGAGCGTGCGCGGCAGCATACGCCAGACGCCTGGCAGGTTCAATCCAACTCCGGCCCGCTTGCATCACACTGGCTGACGGCTTAATCTGGCGCATACTTCCTGAAGCTCAACAGCCCACACAGACAAGCATGAAAATCAAAATCTGTTATCACGGGAATTGTTTTGACGGAGTCTCATCTGCCGCCGTTTTCGGGCGGTTTTACCGCGAGAAAGTTCATTCGGACTGGGAACAGTCCTTTCAGCCGATGATGCACCGCGCCGGCGCGCTGTTCGATGACCGGGACTTTGATGGCGACGAAAACGCCGTCGTGGATTTCAAATACAGTCCGTCGCCAAAGCTGATCTGGTGGTTCGATCATCACAAGAGCGCGTTTCTGACGCCGGAAGACGAAGCTCATTTCAAAGCCGACACGAGCGGCAGAAAGTTCGTGGACGCGAGCTTCAAATCCTGCGCGAAATTCATCGCTACCGTCACGCAGCAGCAGTTCGGTTTCGACACCGCGCCGCTCAGTGAACTGATTGAATGGGCCAACAAGATTGACGGCGCATTCTATGAAAACGCCGCCGAGCCGGTTGAAATGAAAGCGCCCGCGCTGAAACTGGCGCTCGTCATTGAAAATGAACGCGACCCGCAACTCGCGCAGCGCATCATTCAGGATTTGCAGCAGCGCACGCTGAGCGAAGTCGCCGCCGCTGATTACGTGGCTGAAAGAATCGCGCCGCTCCGCGAACGTCACCTGCGCTCAATGGAAATCATCCGCGCGGCGGCACGGATGCGCGGGCCGGTAGTCTTTTTTGACGTGGTCGGCCATGACATGGAAGGGTACAGCAAATTCATTCCGTACTACCTGCATCCTGAAAGCGTTTACAGCGTCAGCGTCAGCCAGTCGGCCTTTCGCTCGAAAATTTCAGTTGGCTCAAACCCCTGGGCGCCGCGCCCGCGCACGCATGACCTGGCGAAAATCTGCGAACGTTACGGCGGCGGCGGCCACGCCGTTGTCGCGGCCATTTCGCTCGCGCCCGAAAAACTCGATGAAGCGCGCCGGATTGCGGAAGAGATTGTCAAGGAGTTGCAGGCATAGCCAATGCACAGCTCTCGTTTAATGAAGTGATCCGAGGTACTGTCAACAAAGGAAGGCCAATGGATCTTTTTGATGGATTGTTTGGTGTTCTGGAAGAAGATGTGGAACCCGGGTTGCGCGGGAAGTTGTTTATTCCGTGGGCTGATCACTGGTTAAATCCGCGTCAGTTGCGCGGCAGTGATTTCCTGATGCGCTGGTCACAGGGAGCCTGGAGCGAGTTAAGGCTGAAAGATGCTGTCAATCGAACGGGAAAATTTTATGCACTGCCTTACGGGCCAAGCGGAGTTGCGACTGATGATGATCCGCGTGAGGTCGAGCTTTACTTTCTGCGTCTGGAAGAAGCTGGACTGGGGAAAATAAAACGCCCTGACCTGCTTCTTTTCAAGGAAGCAGACAGAAAACCGGCTGAAAATCTTGTCTTTGAAATTGCGGCGGCAAATGGCTTTGCCACAGAGGATTTTGAGAAGGCGATAACAGAATTGCCTTTTACCTCAGAAAATCATCCTTTGATACAGAGTCTGCTGGCAAAGGCCTTCCTGGCAGTCGAATGCGAAAACAGCCTCTGGGCAGCCAGAAAAATGCCAGCCTACGGACAGGCTTTGAAACCAATGAAAAGGCTGGGCGGCAGAGAGGGTCTGAGTAAAGGTGCTGTGCTGCCAACTGTCATTATCAAGGATGAGGATCGTGAATCATTGAAGGCCTGGCAGCAACAGCATGGCATTCCCATTCACATCTGGCATGTATTTTATGATCTGGCTTTTGGCATCGCGCTGGATGAAGCAGAACGGTTGATTGCTGAAGGGCTGATTGAACCAAGGGAGCAGGTTTTTCAGGCTCCGGGCGGGCAAACGACAACCAAGGTTACTTACAATATCTATTACCACTACGCCTATGAACTGGGTGAAGCAAAGGAGCAACCATTGCTGGTGGCTGCGAGTATCATTGATAAAAATGGCCATGTTCTCCCCTATGTGAAATTTGATGGTGGCAACCTTGCTTTGAGTGATCAGGCATTGGGAATAATTGGAGAAGCGGTAATCAATCACAAAGTATGACGATCCGACTGGCACAGCAGAAACTTCCGTCATCAGGGCTTGCGCGAGAAGCATTGCGCGAGAAAGGGCAGTTCTGGACGCCTGCGTGGGTGGCTGAAGCCATGGTGAGCTGGTGTCTGGCCGATGACAGTGAGAGCCTCTTTGATCCGGCAGTTGGCGCGGGCGCATTCTTTCAGGCGGCCAGGGCAGTTGGACGGAATCAGGGGAGACAGCCTGAACTGCTGGGCACAGAGATTGATTCGCGGGTTTTACAGCAGGCGCTGGCAGAAGGACTTTCTTTTGAGAACCTGGCCAAAGTTGAGATCAGAGATTTCGTCCTGCACCCACCTTCAGCACAATACAGGGCCATTGTGGGAAATCCGCCTTACATTCGTCACCATCGCCTGTCGCAGACCACCAAGGCAGAACTGAAAAAACTCTCGACAGCCCTGATTGGTAAGAGCCTGGACGGACGTGCAGGCCTGCATGTTTACTTTCTGTTGCGTGCACTGCAAATGCTTGCACCGGGCGGGCGGCTGGCTTTCATTATGCCCGCTGATACCTGTGAAGGCACCTTTGCCGGAACTTTGTGGCAATGGGTTACGAGGAATTACTGCCTGGAAGCTGTCATTACTTTTGCGCCGGAAGCCACCCCATTCCCCGGCGTGGATACTAATCCGATTGTTTTTCTGATTCGTCGTGTCACACCAAAGGCGCAATTTTACTGGGCGCGCTGTGTCCAGGCAGAAACACCTGAACTGAAAGCCTGGCTGGCTACAGACTGCCAGGAAGGTTTTTTCGATAATCTGCAAATTCATCGCCGGGAAATAACAGAAGGTGTAGCTTCCGGTCTCTCGCGTCCGCCGCAGGAATCAACAACTGCTCATCCGGTTCTGGCGGACTTCGCCAGAGTCATGCGTGGAATTGCGACAGGCGCGAATGAGTTCTTCTTTCTGACCCGGCAACAGGCACTGGAATTGAGAATCCCTGAAAAAATGCTGCTGCCCGCTGTCGGACGCACTCGTGACGTGCCGGGTGAGATTGTGACTCAGGAAACGCTCAATAACCTCGAAAAGTCTGGCAGACCGACTTTGTTGTTTGCACCGGATGGACGTGACCTGAATTTGTATCCTGATTCAGTGCGCGCATATTTGCGGAAAGGTGAGCAGACCGGACTTCACCAGCGGCCACTCATTGCACAACGGCGTCCCTGGTACAAGATGGAAGTGCGACAGTCGCCAGCCTTTTTATTTGCTTACCTCGGACGGCGCAATGCCCGCTTCATCCGTAATGTCGCAGGTGTCCTGCCACTGACAGGCTTTTTGTGTGTGTATCCCAGACATCAGGAATCGGCTTTTATTGAAAGGCTGTGGCGTGTGCTTCAGCATCCTGATACAGTCAAAAATCTGGCTCTGGTTGGCAAAACTTATGGCTCCGGGGCAATTAAGGTTGAACCGCGCGCGCTGGAAAATCTGCCGCTTCCGTCGGAACTGGTGAATCGCTTTGAATTGTCTATGCTGCCCAGACAGCAGACTTTGTATCAACTTTAAGAATCGAATGAATTTGAAGCATAAACAAACAGGCCGGAAAACCGGCAGCAAACCGGCGCAAAAGGCGCTGCCCGCAGTGAAAGAGTTTTCTCCTGAACAGCAGCTCGAAATTCGCTCGACGCCGCCGGAAGAGATGAAGCTGTATCCGCTCGACACGTTTGCTTATGAATATCCGGGTAAGCGAATTGAGATTAATTTTTCAATGCCGGAGTTCACGGCGATCTGTCCGTTCTCGGACTTTCCTGACTTTGCGACGATCAATCTGATGTATGTGCCGAACCGGCGGTGCATTGAACTGAAGTCGCTCAAGCTCTACATCAATTCGTTTCGTGATGTAAAAATCTTTCACGAACACGTTATCAACAAAATTCTCGAAGATTTCGTGGCGGCCTGTGATCCGCTTGAAGTCCGCATCGAAGGGGATTTCAACGTGCGCGGCAACATCAGAACGGTGGTCAGAGCGGGCTATCTGAAGGAGAACGGGAGAAAAAGGGCATAGGCTTCCTTTCTTTTTCTCCCTTCTGTTTTCCTGAACCCGCACTCCTGGGGCGGCGTAATGCTTTTCAGTCGGAGGTTCAAATCATGTACTGTCCCAAATGTTCCAGCCAGGCTGTCGAAGGGCAGCGGTACTGCCGCCAGTGCGGCACGAATCTGGGCGTCATTCTGGACGCGATGGATGGCAAGACGGTCACGGTTGATTTCGAGACGCTGAAAAAAGACCTGCGCCAGTTGGGGCAGAGCCTGCGCTCCAGCTTCGAGGACGTGCACCAGGAGTTCAAGAAGAACAAGCACCGGCACTGGCAGAAGGGTGACTGGAACTGGGTCAGTGGTGCCGCGCAGACGGCGGCCAATGCCGGGGCGACTGCCGCAACCGAAGCCGTTTCAGCCGCGCAGACCGCAGGCCACAAAATTTCGGCCAGACCAATTCCGATCAAGATCAAACAGGTCAGAGGCGGCAGTTCACGCCAGCAGAGCTTTCAGCAGGCGGCGCTTTCGATTTTCGGCGGTGGCGCGGCGACATGGGGGCTTTATTACCTGCTTCACACTGCCGGTCAGTCCGGGCTGTTGGGGAGTCTGGAGCAGTTGATTATTCGTGAAGCCGGGACGCCCCTGTACGGGCTGGCTCCCGTCTTTCAGGCTTTGTGGGTGCTGGGGCTGATTCCGGTAGCGAAAGGCCTGGCGCATCTGGTCAATGGCATTTTCTTTGCGGCGAAGCCGACCGAAAACCCGGTGGATCAGGTGACGCAGGAAATCAATGCGCGGCTCGCGGCGGCTCAGGTCGCACAGATTCCGCAGGCGCAACCGGCCTGGGCTGCTCCGGCAGCTTCGCCCGTAACTCAGGATGAACCGGAACAGGCGCCGGATACCAATGAATTGAAACGTGACCGCGCTTTCAGTCCTGTCGGCAGCGTAACTGAAGATCCGACTGAGCGATTTGAGGCCCGTGAACCTGACCGGATCAGAAGCAATTCCTGACCCTGCCTGCTTTTCCTTCATTCCGGTCAGTTTTTTTTCAGATAATTCAATTTTTCCCCGAAACCTTTTCGGGAAAATCCCACATACAGGTGGGAGTCTTTCCGCGCGGCGCTTCGCTCGTATCACGAAGCTGTCCTGGCGGAAGCAGCCATGACTTCCGAAGTCACACTTTCCCCCCGACCGGATTTTCTGTTTTTCCGGTTCTTCACCATACAACCAGCATCATTACAGTCCGCCCGGCAGTTTAATCTGCCGACGCGGCCCTCAACCTTCAGAAGGAGGAATCTCGACATGAAAAAACTGATTTTCACCCTCACCATCCCTGTCCTGCTGGCTTTGCTGTCGGCAGGCGCGGCGGCTCAGAGCGGGGGGACAGGCCAGGCTCCGGCAGCACCGAAAGGGGATGATGAAATTCAGAAATGCATCACGGACAGCTTTGCCAAAGGCGCGAGCCTGAAGGAACAGAAGTTGAGCGTCAAAGTCAGTGGCGGCGTAGCCACCATCAGCGGAGCGGCGAAAAACCAGGGCAGTAAGGGCGCGGCTTCGCGGATTGCAAAGAAATGCGGAGCCAGGGAAGTGAAGAATGAGGCCACAGTCGAAAACGCGACCCGGCCAAAGAAGAAGGAACCGGAAGCGGCGCCAAAGAAGCCGTAGCCGGTTCGTTGCGCTGTCCTCAGCCAGCGTCGGCCTCCCGATAAAACATCTGCGACGGGGGGCCGACGCCTGTTTGAAAGGCGCAGCAGTTGCCATTGAGGTAACTGCTGCGCCTCTTTTTTGCGCCTGCTGCTGAAACTGAAACAGGGCAGATGAACTTTGAGCTATTCGCTGACGATGCGCACGCTGTTGATGGTGTCGCCGATGCGAATGCTTTGCACGACATCCATGCCTTCGGTGACGCGGCCAAAGACGGCGTAATTCATATCGAGCGACGGCGTCGGCGCCAGCGTGATGTAAAACTGCGAACTGGCGCTGTTCGGGTCGGATGACCGGGCCATCGCCACTGCGCCCGCGTCGCCGTGCCTCAGTTTGGGCGTGACTTCAAGTTTGATGCGCTTGTCCGAGCCGCCCGTTCCGTTGCCCAGCGGACAGCCGCCCTGAATGACGAAGCCCGGCACGACGCGGTGAAAGGTCAGCCCGTTATAAAAGCCGCTTTCGGCCAGTTCGATGAAGTTGGCCGTTGTGATCGGCGCGTCGGTTTCATACAACCTGAATTTGATGGTTCCCCTGCTGGTTTCGATGATGGCGTTACGATCAGGCATGCTTGTTTCCTCAGTAATTGTCCGGCAGGCTGCCAGCCTGTTGTCGGGACAGGAAAGTGTCTTTCGGAAGCCGCGACAAGCTGGCAGCTTGTCGAACCTTCAGTTTTGCAGAATGAATCTTTCGACGGCTTCGGCCACGCCGTCCTCTTCGTTTGAAGCCGTGACGATGAATCCGGCCTGTTTCAATTCCTCTTCCGCATTGCCCATGACGACGCCGGTTCCGGCATACCGCAGCATCGTCAGGTCGTTGTGATTATCGCCGATGGCCATAATCTCTTCGCGGGCGATGCCCTGAACGCGGGCAATGTCTTCAACGCCTGCGCCCTTTGACGCGGCCACGCTGATCGCATCCAGAATCGTCAGATCAGCCCGCCGATAGCGCGTCTTGAAAAGCTGAATCTGTCCGTCCATCTGCGCCTGCAAATGATCGGCAAATTCATCCATCGGATCGCAGCGCCCTGAAAACATCATCTGAATCGGATCGTGCCGGACGTAATCGAGCAGGTCGGGCACTTCCGTCACCGCGTCGCGGTACTTGTCGAGATAACGCTGGAGCGCCACATTGTCCGGCGAAATACCTTCAATCACCATTGTGCCCAGGCCGTGCGGGTCATCGCAGCAGATCATATCAACGCCGCACTCGCGCCCGATGCGAATGATTGAACGGGCAATCCCGGCGTCGAGCGAATGATGACTGATGGTTTCAAGAGTCGTGACCTCTTTGGTCAGCGCGCCGTTGTGCGAAATCAGCGGGACGCTCAGATGCAGTTCCAGTTCCTGCACCAGCAGTCGCGCCGAATTGAAGCGCCGCCCGGTGACCAGGGCAATCGTGACGCCGCGCGCCCGTGCCGCTTCGAGGCTGGCGCGCACACGCGGAGTCAGCACGCCCCGCGTCGTCAGCAGCGTGCCGTCTATATCAAGCGCTAAAAGTCTGACAGGCATAAAAGGTGCGCCACTGTAGCATCGCCGTCTTGCGGGCGCAAACAGGGCAGGCAAACCATCCAGAGTCAGAGGCGGGGGCAAAGGGCAGTCTGATTGTGTTACTCAGCGGGCGACGGTTCTTCTTCTTCCTCTGAAATGCGGCCCGCACGGCCCGGACGTTCGATTTCAAATTTGTCGAGCCGGTACTGCATGGTGCGGAAGGAAAGCCCCAGCAGTTTCGCCGCCCGTGTGATGTTCCAGCCGGTTTGTTCCATCGCCTGAATCAGCAGCGAGCGTTCGAGTTCCTCAAATGAAATGCCTTCGGGGGGGAGTTTGAAGCCGCCGGTGCCTTCGGTGCGGGCCGCGTTGCGAATTTCCATCGGCAGGTCTTCGGTGGTGATTTCGTCGCCTTCGGCCAGCAGCAGCGCGCGTTCAATCGCTGATTCAAGCTGCCGCACGTTCCCAGGCCACGCATAATCCATCAGCAGGCGGCGGGCTTCGGCGCTGACTTTCATCGGGCGTCCGGCGTTGGCGCTGTGCTTGCGCAAAAAATAATCCATCAATACGGCAATGTCATCGCGGCGCTGCCTGAGCGGCGGCACATCAATCGGAATCACGTTGAGACGATAAAACAGATCCTCACGAAAGCGGTTGTCCCTGACCATTGCTTCGAGGTCGCGGTTTGTGGCGGCCAGCACGCGCACGTCAATTTTGATCGGCTTTGTGCCGCCGACGCGCATAATCTCCTTTTCCTGCAAAGCACGCAGCAGCTTGGCCTGCATGCTGACGTTCAGTTCACCGATTTCATCCAGAAAGAGTGTGCCTTTGTCGGCAATCTCGAACAGACCCTTCTTTTCGGCGTGCGCGCCGGTGAACGATCCGCGTTCGTGACCGAAGAGTTCAGATTCAAGCAGGTTCTCATTGATCGCCGCGCAATTGACGGCCTGAAAGCGTTCGCTGGCGCGCGGGCCGGCCTTGTGAATGGCGCGGGCGATGCGTTCCTTGCCGGTGCCCGATTCGCCGCGAATCAGCACGGTGGAACTTGAAGCGGCGACCTTGACGATCATCTTCTTGACGCGCTCGATGGCATCTGAGACACCAACGATCTCTTCATCAACGGCCTGCATCTGCGCGACGGCTTTGGCAATCGTTTCGAGCAGTTTGGCGCGGTCGAGCGGTTTTTCCAGGTAATCGAACGCGCCGCCGCGCAGCGCATCCTTGACCGAATCAATCGAACCGTGCGCGGTCATCAGGATGACCGGCACTGAACTGTCAATCTGCGTCAGTTCATTGAGCAGTTGAATGCCGTCCATTCCTGACATTTTCAGGTCGGTCATCACCAGGTCAAAGCGTTCGGTTTTGAAAAAGCGCAGCGCCTCCTGACCGGAACTGGCAACTTTGACGTCATAGCGCGGATTGCCCTGTTCATCGCGCTCGCCGGTCAGAATCAGTTGCAGGATGTCACGCTGATTTTTTTCATCGTCAACTACGAGAATACGTTTGGGTTTCATGATCGTTTCTGAGTGGGGAGTGATTGATACGCTGACTGCCGAAACTGCACCGGCATTATAACCTCTGGCCGCGATGATGTGACAGAGACAATCAGGCTTTCAGCGCGCACTCAACTGAGTCTGCGCGGGTGATGCCTGTGCCGCCGGAGTAATCGGATCGCGCGGCAGCGTGACGGTAAAGGTCGTGCCGTCGCCCACCACACTGGTCACGGCAATTGAGCCGCCGTGATCTTCGATCAGCTTTCTCGTCAGCGGCAGGCCCAGCCCGATGCCTGTTTCCTTGGTCGAATAATAAGGCTCGAAAATCTGTTCGATCGCTTCCGGCGGAATGCCGCTGCCGGTGTCGGCAAAGGTGATTTCAATGTCGGCAGGACGCGGGCTGAGTGTCACGGTCAGCGTGCCGCCATCAGGCATCGCCTGCACGGCATTGATAATGAGGTTGGAAAAACAGGTCTTGATCTGCTCGGCATCAGCGTGCAGATGATGATCGCTGTTGCCGTCGCTGCTTTCCTGCACGATCAGTCTGACGCCCTGCTGTTCAGCCTGCGCCTGCACGAGCGCAAGTGTTTCTTCAATCAGGCGGCGGGCATCCAGCTCGCGCAGCTTGAGGCGGGACGGGCGACCATAACTCAGAAAATTGCTGACCAGCGTGTTCAGGCGCGCAATCTCGTCCTTGATCGTCACCAGAATGTGCGTGTATTCGGCGCGCGCGGCTTCGACATTCGGCAGCGGCTGCGCGGACGGCGCAAACTTTTCCCTGAGGTGATCAATTGACAGGTTGATGAAGTTGAGCGGATTGCGAATCTCGTGCGCGATGCCTGAGGCCAGCCGCCCGACAACGGCGGAGCGTTCGGCGCGCTGCAACTGCTCCTCAAGCTCGCGCTTGTTGCGCAACCCGAAGAGCATTTCATTGAAAGTCTCGGCCAGTTTGCCGACTTCGTCGTGTCGCATGACGAAGACCTGAAATTCGAGATCACCGGCGGCGACTTTCTGCGCGGCTCTGGCCAGTTCAGTAATCGGGCGGCTGAAGCGGCGGCTGAACCACGCGACCAGCAGAATCATCAGCAGCCCCAGCGCGAGCGTCGCCAGCAATCGGTCACGATTGGCTTCGCGGCGCGTCTGAGTCAGGCGATTCATCGAAAACACAATGATGATGCGGCGCTGCACGCTGTCGCCCTGATCGTTGACGCTTCTGATGGTGAAAGTAATGGTGCGTCCCTGCGTGCTGCCGACTGTTCCGGCATCGCGCAGCAGATCGCCCTGGCGCACGGTCGGCAGTTCGTTGATGGCTGCGGGAAGCAACTGTCCCACGTCATCCTGCCGGGTGCTGTCAATGATGACGCCGGAAGCGTCAGTGACGAGAATGTGACTGACGATGTAATCAGGCCCGACCAGCAGTTTGCCCTGGCTTTCCTGCGGCACGAAATCATAGAGATAACGGCTGCTCTGCCGCGACCGCAGCGCCAGGTCAATCGCCAGCGTCAGTTGTTCGATGTGTTCCTCGACCTGACGATTGATGCGGCGCTCCAGCCGCTGATTGATCAGGTTGAGCGCCACAGTGGTCACCAGCAGCATGGCCGCGATGAAAAGCACCATCTGAGCGCGGAAACTGGAAAGCGGATTGATTGAAGTCATGCCCTGCCGATGAGCAAATCCCGGAGAATTTGTTAATGTGATTTCAACCCTGCAATCAAATCTTCCCGGTTGTTTCAACGGAATTGATTTGGTAGACTCTGCGCGTGCGCCTGCCCCCGGCTTTTGTAACAAGGAAGCCTCGGAGGGAAGCCTGCTGTGCGCTTGCTCTTCAATTGTACAGGTACGATAGTCATTCCGATAGTGATGACGTCGGGCAACACGGCTGCTGGGACCGATGTTGATCCTGATGCTGAAAATCAGAGAAACGTGGCGTCCTGTCGCTCCAGTCTCGACGCGATCACTTTACCTCAAACCCACAACTGCCCAATCAGCCTGCCCTCTGTCACCCTCTGGTGACTGGTTTGCAGGTTGAAGGTTTCGCCCCCCTGAGGTGGATTATTGTCGGAACAGGGCTGTTTTGCCGGGATACAGGAAAGGTATTGAAAATGAGTCTAATCAACCGCGTTACCACGACCACGATACTGCTGGCATTTTTTACGGCTCTCGTGGTCATATCCCCCGATGGCACCGCGTATGCGAAAAAGCGTTCGCGCACAGGATCGGCCAAAGCCGGAAAGGGTAAATCAAAACATCAGAAAACTGCTGCCCGCTCAGACCGGCGTGGCCGCAACCGCGAACCGCAGATGAGCCAGGCGCAGTTGCGCAGCCTGATGAAACGCCAGGGACGCGGCAAACTCAGCAAGGCTGAACGCCGGATGCTGGCGGCCTACAACCGGCGTCGTGCCGCTGCGATTGCAGCAGCACGAATGCGCGCCATTCGCGCCCGCGATGCTGCGTTGCGCAACATTGCCGGAGCCAACATTCTCAAGGACAACACGACAGGCGAAGATATGGAAGTTCGCCGTGCGGCCATTGAAGCTCTCGGCGGCAAGGCCGGAACGGTGGTCGTGATGGATGCGACCAATGGCCGGATTTACAGCATTGTCAACCAGCGCATGGCGCTTGGCTCGCCCGTCAAGCCCTGCTCCACCGTCAAACTGGTCGTCGGGCTGGCCGGGCTGCATGAAAAGATTCTTGATCCGAGCATGGACTTCCAACTGGCGAGCAATGGCCGGGGATTGAATCTGTTTGATGCAATTGCGCACTCGAACAATCCGTTCTTTCAGGAAGTCGGTCGCAGGCTGGGTTATGAAAAGGTGACCGGTTACGCCAGCAACTTCGGTTTCGGTGAAACGACCGGAGCGAATTATCTGGGCGAAAGCAGCGGCTTTCTGCCGGAAGAGGGCGAACAGAACACCGGCCATATGTCGAGTCACGGTGACGGCTTTGGCTTCACGGCCATTCAGCTTGCCAACTTCACTGCCGCGATTGCCAACGGCGGCAACCTCTATGTGCCGCGCATTCCGCGCACGCCTGAGGAAGCTGAGAATTTCAAGCCGGTGCTGAGGCGCAAAATCGAAATGACGCCTGAAGATCGCCTGCGCCTGCTGAATGGCATGATCGGCGCCGTTCAGTACGGCACGGCCAGAGCCGCTTACGATCCGCTCGGACAGGTCGCGGGCAAGACCGGAACCTGCACCGGCTCTGAAGCCAAGCTCGGTCTGTTCACTTCATTTTCCAGCGTGACCAATCCGCGCCTGGTCGTGACGGTGATTACCACCGGCTCAGGCGAGGCAGGCAAGCGCGCTGCCGATATTGCCGGACGGATTTATCGCAGCGTTTCGCATCGCTTCCTGACGCCGGGTTCCAGCCCCGCGACAGCCGTGATGGAAATTCAGCCGAAGATCGTCACCGAAATCAAGAATCAGAACTGAGAGCCTCGACAGGCCGGACAAGACCGAAAAGGCGAGCGCGGATGATTTCCGCGCTCGCCTTTTCGCTTTTCTTACCTGCCGCAATTCTTACTGGAACTGCAATCCGTGCAGCTCAGCCTTGACCAGCTTCACGTCATTTTCGGTGTATTTGGCCGGAGCGTCAACTTTGATTGAAAACCTGCGCTTCTCGCCCGGCTTGAGCGGAGCCGAACTCTGGCGCGGAATCGGCTGACCGACCTTTTGCGCGATGATCTTGTCCTGCAGGTCGTAAACAAGGGCAATCACTTCAACTCCGGTCAGCGTGCGGTCGCTGTGGTTAGTGATCTCAGCCTGAATCGTGAACTGCACCATGCCGACCATATTGCTCTGCGCCAGGACTTCCTGATTATCAATCGTGACTCTGGCTTTGTTGCTCTCAAAATCCTGATGGCTCGCGCGCACGGCATTGCTCAGAAAGGGCGATTCCTGCTGCTGTTTCATCGAAGCGAACAGGATGACCAGCACGGCCAGCGCCAGCGCGGCGACTGCGCCAACGCCCAGGATCAGACGGGTGCGACTGCGCTCTTCGGTTTTCTCGTTTTCTATTTCAGGCTCAAACATAAATTTCAGGGGTTAAGGGCTGAAACCGGCAGGCTCAGAGACGGCAGTTTCGATGACGCTCGCGCCATCCCTGAACTCGTTTTTTCAGCCGCTGTTTTTTTCAGTCTCCGCTGACCATCATCTGATTGATTCTGATGGTCGGGGCCGCGATTCTGCCCCGGAAGCGCAGATCATTGCCGATCATTCCAATGCCGCGCAACATGTCGCGGAAGTTGCCCGCAATCGTGACTTCCTCGACCGAATGATTCAGCCTGCCGTTTTCAATCCACAGCCCCGAAGCGCCGCGTGAAAAATCTCCGGTGACGGGATTGAAGCCGAAGCCGATCAGTTCAGTCACATAAAATCCGTTCGGCACCGAAGCGATGATTTCATCGGGCGTGTGCGGGCCGGGAACGATGAAAAAATTGCTGATGCCAACTCCGGGCAGACCCGACAGCCCGCGCGCGGCGTTCCCGGTCGAACGCAGGCCAAGCTTGCGCGCCGTGTAACTGTTGAGCAGGTAGCTGCGCAGCACGCCGTTTTCAACGACCACAGTGCGGCGCGTCGGCAGTCCTTCGCCATCGAAAGGCCGCGAACCGAGCGCGCCCGGCAAACGCCCGTCATCAACAATCGTCAGCTTTTCAGCGCCGATCTGCTCGCCGATTCTGCCGACCAGAAACGAAGCGCGGCGAAAGACAGCCTCGCCGCTCGCCGTTTCAAAAAAATCGCTCAGCAGTTCTTCGGCTGCGCCTGATTCAAAGATGATCGGCACTTCCTGCGTGGCGACCTTTGACGCGCCCAGCTTGCGCAACGCGCGGCGCGCTGCCTCGCGGCCAAGCTCTTCGGGCGAATCCAGCGCCGCCAGCATGCGCTGCGAATCGCCCCACCCGGCTACCTGCATCTGTTCGCCTGCGCGGGCAATCGGTGACACCGACAGATTGCACGTCGTTCCGCGATATTCGCCCGCAAAGCCCGAACTGTTGACCAGCACCAGATGGCCGATGGTTGACGAACAGGACGCGCCTTCAGAATTGGTGATGCGCTGATCGAAGTCACGAGCGGCGGCTTCAGCGACTCTGGCCATTTCGATTTTGCGTTCGGTCGGAAGCTGCGCCACCGCTTCATCATAAAGCGCGAGGTCACTGCTGACTCCGCCATCGGCAGAAAGTTCCTCACGCGAAGGCAGCACTGCCGCATCATCAACCGAAGTCAGCCGCGCCATCTCAACCGCGCTCGCAATCAGTTCCTCAATCGCCCCTGCCGAAAAATCAGAAGTCGAAGCCGAAGCCTGGCGGCCTTCGTAAATCACGCGCAACCCGATGCCGCGCGAAGCCGATTCTTCAAGCTTCTCGATTTCACCGAGCCGGACTTCAACGTTGAAATCAGTGTCTTCGAGCGCAATCGCTTCAGCTTCAGTTGCGCCGCGCCGGATGGCCTTGCTGACGATGTCGGACAGAAAGTCCTTTGTGATTTGTGTACTCATCAGGGATCAGAGATTTCAGAAATTATCCTTTGGTTCCGCCGACAGTCATTTCAGAAATTCTGACCGTTGGCATTCCCACTCCGACCGGTACTGACTGGCCGTTTTTGCCGCACACGCCGACGCCTTCATCAAGTTGCAGATTGTTGCCGACCGCCGTGACTTTGGTCAGCGACACCGGGCCGTTGCCGATGAGCGTGGCGCCCTTGACCGGCGCTGTGATTTTGCCGTCCTCAATCAGATAAGCCTCGCTGGCGCTGAAGACGAATTTGCCGTTGGTGATGTCAACCTGGCCGCCGCCGAAATTGACGGCATAGAGGCCGCGTCTGACTGAGCGAATGATTTCTTCAGGCGTGCTGTCGCCGCTGAGCATGTAAGTATTGGTCATGCGCGGCATCGGAATGTGCTGATAACTTTCGCGGCGTCCGTTGCCGGTCAGAGCGGCGCGGGTCAGCCCGGCGCTCAGCTTGTCCTGCAGGTAACCGCGCAGGATGCCTTTTTCAATCAGCACCGTGTGCGTCGTCGGATTGCCTTCATCGTCAATGTTGAGCGAACCGCGCCGACCGGGGATGGTGCCGTCATCAACGACTGTGCAAAGTTCGCTGGCCACGCGCTGACCGATCAGCCCGGCGAAAGCCGAAGTGCCCTTGCGATTGAAATCGGATTCGAGGCCGTGACCGACGGCTTCGTGCAGCAGCACGCCGGGCCAGCCGGGACCAAGCACCACTTCCATCGCTCCGGCAGGAGCTTCAATGGCATCAAGCTGGGCGATGGCCTGGCGGGCCGATTCGGTGGCAAAAAATTCCGGCGTCCGCACCTTGTCGAAATAATCCAGATTGTCGCGCCCGCCGCCACCCGCATAACCGCGCTGCAGGTTGCCGTCATCGTCGGCAATGCACGAAACATTCATCCGCACGAGCGGTTGCACATCACCGATCAGCAATCCGTCAGAAGTCGCAATCAGCACGATCTTGTGCTTGTCAACAAAGATGCTCTGGACTTCGCGGATGCGCGGGTCATAACTGCGCGCGGCTTTTTCAGCGCGCTGCAACAGTTCGATCTTGCGTTCCAGCGGTTCGTCGCTGAGCTGGCGCGTAACTGAATACAGATTGTGTTGCGAACGGGCTGATGAAACATTGACCGGGCCGGGGCTGGCTTCGCTGCTGGCGATGTGCGCCGCAGTGAGCGCGGCCCGGCGAATCGCGTCGCGGTCAATTTCGTCGCAGTAAGCGTAACCGGTGCGTTCGCCCGCCACCACGCGCACGCCGACGCCCTGCGTGACTGAGCGATTGGCTGATTTGATGATCTGCTCTTCAAGGTTGATGTTGCTGCTGACTGAATATTCAAAGTACAGATCAGCATAATCACCGCCCTTTGAGAGGGCCACGCTCAGCAGGTTTTCAATGTCGCTGACGGTAATGTTGAAATGCTCGGTGAAGAAGGACAATGGTGCAATCATCTCGGTGTCACTCTGGTTATCGGTCAGGGCTGATCGGGGACTCGCAGAAAGGATTATAACTGATTCGGGCAGGGGGGAGAGGATTCTTTCCGGGCCGCTGATTTATTTTCGTTCGCCCAAGTGCAGCGCCGCGATGCCGCCCCACAGGTTGTGATAACGCACGCTGGCGTAACCGGCAGACTGCATCAGCGCAGCAAGTTTTTTCTGGTCGGGAAAGTTGCGCACCGACGCGGGCAGATAAGTGTATGCGCCCTGCGAGCCTGAAATGACGGCTCCGATGCGGGGCAGCACACGCGCAAAGTAAAACTCGAAAAGCTGGCGAAAGACCGGCACGACGGGACGCGAAAACTCCAGCACTGCCGTCCGCCCGCCGGGTTTCAGTACCCGCAGGATTTCCCGCAAACCGCCTTCGATGTTTTCCAGATTGCGCAGCCCGAAGGCAATCGTCACGGCGTCAAAGCTCTGATCCGCAAACGGCAGCCGCAGCGCGTCAGCCTCGGCCAGCGAAATTCCGGCGGCCCTGCGCTCGCGGGCTTTCTGCCCGGCCAGCACCAGCATCGGATGGCAGAAATCACAGCCGATCACTCGCGCCTGCGGCGACAGTTCGAGCGTCAGATCGCCCGTGCCGCAGCACAGATCAAGCGCAACCGCGCCGGGACGCGCCAGTACATCGCGCAGCTTTGCGGCAGTAAAGCGTCGCCAGCGTTTATCCACATTGCCCGAAAGCAGGTGATTGAGCAGGTCGTAACGCGGCGCGATTTCAGCAAACATTTCGCGCACCAGACGGCCCTTGCCCGGCGCGTTCATCTCTGCACTCGGCAATGTCTCTTCGGTGACCGGCATTGTGTAAGTTTTTGAACCCTTGCTGAAGCGCGCCCGCTGAATTACATCTGCGACCTGGGCTGCTCGCTGATTTTGCCCAGCACGACGACGGTCATGGCGTTGGCGTCGAGCAGTCGTTTCGCCACACGCTGCAATTCGGCGGCAGTGATGGCGCTGACGCGGGCAGTAAAATTGAGCGCGTGATTGCGGGGCAGCGCGAACACTTCGATTTCACGCAACTGATCTTCGACTGAACGGGCTGCGTATTCAGCATTCAGTGCGGCCTGAGCGGCAGCCAGTTCTTCAGCCGTCACGGGCGCAGTGGAGAGCGCCGCAAAGCTGTCGGTCGCTTTTCTCGAAAAGTCAGGCGCGCGGTCAGCAGTGATTGAGGCGGAAATATAAAACGGCCCCGGCAGCGCACGCGGCACGGCTTTGACTGAAAAGCTGCCTGCCGGTAAATCGGGATTCTCTTTTTTCAGGCGGGATTCCAGCACGCGGGCCAGCAGCGATTCGGCAATGAAATCCTGATCTGAAAACTTCACGCCAATGACCCCGCCGCGCAATTCGACGGTGGACATTTCAGGCGCTTCGACTTTGACCAGTTTCAGCGTCGCCGTGCGGTCAGGCTGGCGAAAGGTCATCGGCACCAGCGCCCCCTTGACCCAGCCGCCGAAGAACGCCTTGAAAATATTGACGGCGCGTTCCTGGCGAATGTCGCCGGTCACTACAGCGACGGCATTGTTGGCGAGGTAAAAGCGTCGGTAAAAATCATAAACATCCGCCCACAGAATGTTGCTGACCGATTTTTCAGTGCCGTCAACATTGTGGTTGTAGGGATGCGCGCCGTAAATTTCAGCGTAAAACTTTTCATCGGCGCGTTCGGCAGGTGTCGGAGCCGGAGCGTTTTTCAGCTTTGCCAGTTGCTCCTGCTGGGCGCGTTTGAAGGCATCCTGCCGGATGTTTTCAACCACCAGCAAACGCCCGATGATTTCCATGACGGTATCGAAATTACTGGTCGGTGATTCGATCCGAAACCAGGTGTGATCGGACGTGACGCCCCATTCCATCTTTGCCTGCAACGACTCCAGTTCTCCGGCCAGGTTCGGATTGGCCGCCAGCAGCGTTTCCTGCGTCAGTTTCGCCAGTCCGGTCTTGTAAACCAGATCGAACATCGCGCCGCTGCGCAGCACCAGATCGCAGCGCAGCCTGCCGTCAGTGCTGCGGGCGAGCGAAACAACCTGCAGGCCGTTGAGCAGCGTGTCGCGCTTCACGTCGCTGAAGGGCGTCGGCGGCGCAGGCGCGACAACTTCCTGCGGCGCATCCTTGTCCTTTTTCTTTTTGTCCTTCTGAGCCGGAACGGCAACGACGCACAGACTCAGCAGCACAAGGCAGAGACAGAGAGTGGTGATGGATTTCAGAGACTTCATAAATTGATGATCCAGGATGGCTGTCCAGGCGGACAGTCTGGCGACCGAACCAGACGCAGCAGTGTAGCTGCCCGTGACATAAGGGGTCAAACAACCATCTGCGAGGCTTAACTGACTGCTGCCTGCTGCGGCGCACAGTACTTATCAAAAGCCGCTTTCAGTTCGCTGGCGATTTCCGCTGCGTCTTTGCCTTCGATCTGCCAGCGTTCCATCATAAAAACGAGTTCGCCGTTTCTGAGCAGGCCGATGGAAGGCGACGACGGCGGATAGCCCTTGAAATAGCTGCGTGCGCGCTCGGTTGCTTCAATGTCCGCGCCTGCAAAGACCGTGACCGCCTGATCCGGCCTGGCGTCGTGCTGAAGCGCCATCACCACGCCGGGGCGGGCTTTGCCAGCAGCACAACCGCAGACTGAATTGACCACGATCATCAGCGTGCCTGCGGTGTTTTTGACGGCTTCATCAACCTGTTCGGGCGTGCGCGTCTCTTTGACACCTGCGCGGGTCAGGTCTTCGCGCATTGGTTTAATCAGCAATTCTGAATAAGGCATAGGTTTTTACCTCCAGGGGAAAGTGCAGCCTGCTTTGCCGGACTGCACCGGATGTTCTGCCAGGGATGCAATCTGCATAATGATTCCGGTCTGAAATAGTATCCGCGAGCATCATTCCTGGGCAAGTCACTTCGCGGCAGCCGGTGACAGCCTGGGATTCGGTCATCAGCCGCTCTGAATGAACATAAATGATCGTGTTATCCGGCAGCGCAGATCAGGTGCGAGAACTGGTCATCAGGTCTTCGCGCTGCACCCAGCCCATTTCTCCGAAGCCGCCGATAAAGCGGGCCTGCCTGACTTCGATTTTGAAAAGCGTGAAATCGCCAAGCTGAAAGTTCAGGTGCGCTTCAGGAAAGCGTTGCAGGTAACGTTGCGCGGCGTCGGCGTATTCGCTTTCCGAAACCGGCGCGGCCAGGCCCATCAGCGTCAGGCGCGCTCCGGCCTGCGGGTTGGCGGCATTCGCCGAATCCTGAATAAAAAGGCTCACACGCGGGTCGGCGCGCAGGTTGCGCGTATGTTCGGCCAGTTCGCTGACCAGAATCAGCGGCTCGCCTGAGGCCGTCAGCGCGTAAGGCGTAACCGAACCAAACGGCCAGCCGTCGTGTTTTTGTGAAAGCGTGCAAAGCACTCCCTGAGATTCCTGGCCCAGCAGGCGATGAACAGTAGCAGCACGATCAGAAGCAGACATAAATCACCAGGGTTTTGTTAATGAGCGCACAGCTCAGTATTGATGGATCAGGCAGCGCGATAAACCTCGGCCAGCGTTTTTTCCAGTTTTCGCGGCAACGCAACGGCAAAGAACCACTTCGCCGGATGCCAGTAATCCTCTCCGCTTTCATCAATCACACGCAGATACCCGTGCCTGTCTGCCTCTGCATCCGGAATGACTTCGTAAATCTTTCCAACTTCCAGGCTGGCTTCGTAGCCGGTGTTGCAGATGCAGACGGCAAATTCAGTTCTGGAATTTCTTTTCTTCATCAGCTTAATCGAGCAGTGGGGGCTTGATTTTGAATTCACACTTTCCGATGCCGTGCGCTTCATACCAATGCGCTGCATAATGTAACTCAGATAATATGAATTGATATTGCAACCTTTCAGTCAGGTTTCCGGCCCCGCACATAGTACCACTTCGCTCAGGATTAGAAACGCTGCGGGCAGACGGTGGCAGCCTGAGCGGCGGTTTTCAGAGGCGGTGCGGCCCGCATTTTCCGGCTCCGGCAGGGCTGAAAAACATCCTGCTTGAAACCTGCCCCGGATGGCGTAAAATACGCTGGTTCTTTGGCAGCCCCGGTCTTATCTGCGATGCCTGCGCCCCTTCCCGTGTCGGCCTTCCGGCTGATCTGCTGGCAGGTAATATCGTGGCAACCACTATTTCAGCGGGGACGCACCTGGCCGTCACTTCCGGGTGAAGTGATTGCCTGCGGGCAACTGGATGTCTGATCTGTACCGAGTGCTGGGCGTCAGTCGCACGGCCAATGCAAACGAAATCAAATCGGCTTACCGTCGTCTGGCGCGCAAATATCACCCTGACGTCAATGCCGAGCCATCTGCGGCAGGCGAATTTGCCCGCATCACTGAAGCCTACCAGACGCTGATTGATCCGCAGCGGCGCGCTTATTACGACCGCACCGGGACGGCGGCTTCGTCATCGGCGGCGCGGTCGCGGCGGGCGGCGAGTTCAGCCGCAGCGGCGCGGGCGGCGCGCAGGGCTTATTACCAGGCGCGGGCTGATCGCATCGTCAATGAATGGCTCGAACGCGAGCGCGAGGAATCGCGGTGGCGCGGCCAGGCCGTTTACACGACGGTCGCGCTGTTCCTGTCAACATTCATGGTGGCCATGCTGAAGCCGTCAATTTTCGGCGCGCTGCCTGTTTTGTGGCAGGTCGGGCTGACGCTGCTGTTTTTCATCGGCGTCTGGCACCTGGGCCGCAGCATCAAACGGCAGCTCGATCATTACACTTATCGTCCGGTGATGATTTCGCTGATGCGTTACCGCAAGCCTGAAGAACAGTTCAGTCGCGGCGCGGCGCTTGCCTTTATCGGCGGCGGTTATCTGCTCTCGCTCGGCACCGGGATGCTGATCGGCATGCTGACCGAAGATTTCACCAGCCAGATTTTTGGCACGCCCAGTCTTGAAAACCTTGTTTTCGGAGTCCTCTTTTACCCGCCGATCATCGTCCTGATTGTGGATATGATGTATCAGGTCAACCAGCGTTTTGATGAATGGTGAAATTCAATTGCCGGTGTTCGGTGGTCGGCTGACCCGCTGCCTCTTTTTACGCCTCGCCTTTCTGCTGCTGGCTGGCGGCTGTCTGACTTCAGTTTCCGCCTTTCCGCTGACCTGCGAAATTTCTGACATCACACCGCGCACCCGTTCGCTGCGGGTGTCGTGCGAGACGCTGCTCACCAGGGGCCGTTACCGGCTGAGTTTTACTGATGAATTTGCCGGTATTCAGCGGCTCAGCGAACGCCTTTACTCGCTCAGAATCAGGGACGCGCACGGCGCACAGATCACGCCTGAGATTCGCGGGCCGGGCATTTATCTGATCAATGTCAGCGAACCGGAACAGACCATCACCATCAGTTACGAAGTGCGCACGGGCCGCGCGCTTGATCCCGGCGAATATCCGCTGACTTCGAGCCTCGGCCCTGAAGCTGGTTTTCTGCTGCTCTCCGACCTGGTGCCGCGCGTGTGCGTGGCGAGTGAAAATGATTGCCCGCAAAAAGCCGACCGCGTCAGGCTGAAGATCAGACCGCCCGAAGGCTGGCAGATTGCGACAACCGAACCTGAGCAGAACGGTTTTTACGAAGTTCCCGATCAGAGCCGCGCCATCTTCTTTCTCGGACAGTTGCGCGAACAGGTGCTTGAAACCGGCGGCGTGCGCGTGCGGCTGGCCATTGCCGGGCAGTGGCATTTCACCGACAGTCAGGCGGCGCGACTGGCCGCAGGCATTGCGGGCGAGCAGGCATCGCTGATGGGCGGACTGAATACAGGCGAGAATCAGGAATCGTTTCTGGTCACGCTGGCGCCCTATCCGATTCCGCTGACCGGCCTGCGTTCAAGCGCGCTGACGCGGCATCACACGGTCGTGATGATGCTCAATCAGAACGACAATCCGGCGCGCACGTTTGCCCATTACTCGCGCCACCTGGCGCATGAAATGTTTCACTTCTACCTGCCGGGCAGCTTCAACATCCGCGAAAATTTCGACTGGTTCTGGGAAGGCTTCACGCGCTATGTGGCGCTCGTGACCTTGCAGCGGCTCAAAACCTTCAGCCTGCGCGAATATCTCGACGCGCTTGGCGATGAGTACGAATCGTATGCGGCCAATCCGGCGCGCACGCGGCTTTCGCTGGTCGCCGCTTCGCCGGACAAGTTTGCGAATCTGGCCAATTACGAACTCGTTTACCGCAAGGGCATGCTCGTCGCGGGGCTGTATGACCTGGAGTTGCGGTGGCAGAGCGACGGCAAAAAAAATGTGATGGAAGTGATGCGCGGGCTTTATCAGAATTACGGTTTGCGCGGGCGCGAAACAGGCAATCGTGAAGTCATCGCTGAATTGCAGAAGGCCGGAAACTTCGAGCGTTTCATCCGCGACAACATCGAAGGCACACGCGAAATTGACCTCGCCGCCACGCTCAAACCCTGGGGCTTTGTCATCGAACGCGGGCCGCTCGGTCGCCCGCGCATCAGTGTTGCGCCCGGCCTCTCAGCCCGGCAGCGCGCCCTGATGCTGCAACTCGGCAACTGACTCAGGCTTCGACTTCCACGACTCTTTCAGCGCGTCGCGTGACATCGTGCAGAATCAGCCATTGTAAGCTGCAATCATTCCTTTGTAAGTGAAAAGCCAAAAAAGGCGCTGGCAGAGGCAACAGTATCCGGCTTCCATTTGCCCATCCAGTTTTGCTGAACCCTGCCATAGCTATCCACAATTAATGTTGTTGGGGTCATAGAGAGTTTGTAGCTTTTAGCAACGCTCTCTGAAATCAAAATAACAGGCAGGTCGGCGCAACCGACAGAGCGCAAGTAATCATCCAGGCTTTCCTTTTTTTCTGAATCCGAAACCAGACCAATTACGGTGAAACGGTTGCGGTCAGCCTGCTTCAGTAATTCTTGCCAGAAAGCAAACTGCTCTCGACAGTATGGTCAGCCAGGGCTGAAAAAGAGCAATACGCGAGCAGGCTGGTCAGCCGCAAAAGTCATTTTGAAGTCGTCACCTTGTAACGTTCTGCCGGAAAATTGCGGGACTACCTGACCCTTGCTGATGGTATCCGGCCTGAACTTCTCCAGGTCTGCGCGCAGCCGCAGATTCTGTTTGATAAGCAGCGCATCGCCTGTCAGGAGCAGGATCAGCAGAATACCGATAATCCATGTCCGATTTCTTCGAGCAGGAGTGAATTCTCTCATTGCTATTCAACCTCCTGTAATAGTCAGTTCTCACTGTTTTTTGAGGATGCCTGAGGGAGTGTTTTCTTCAATACTCCGGCCTTCCAGCGATATATGGCCGTCAGGGCAGCGATTTTTTGCAATGGATCATCAAGCGCATAAGCGATCTGAATGATCTCTGCCTCCCGGTCTGGCGCGATTCTGGTGAAGGCCGCAGTGTCTATCCCGATTTTGTAATCATCTTCTGCCCTTCCAGCGCCTTTGTTGGATGCCTGCACCGCGCGGTAAAGAATCTCAAGCGCCAGCACCTCATCCACTGGTGCAACAGACCCGGCCAGAGTACTGAGCAGCAGGCTCTGTTTCGATTTATCATCAATGGCAGACAGAGTTTTGACAGCCTCGCTGACCAGAGAGACCGCATTATCACGGTCTTTCTTTTCGATGAATCTTTTGATGAGCTGAGGAAATACGCGAAGAATCGAATCCGCTGTTTTCAACTGATAAGCCGCCTGTAATGCTTCAATCAGGTTGCCCTTCGCTGTCAGATGAACAGCTTCGCTCTGATTGAGTATCTCTGTATGCTTCTCACGTAATTGTTTGTCTGAAACAAAACCAAGCTGGCGGCGAGCTTCCGTATAGTCCTGCCGTCCAAGGGCAAGTTTGAAGGTCTCAATCACTGTCTCTTTCGGGCTGTCCTGAGAAATGGTTTTCACGCGTGTTTCATACTCTGCGCTGATCTTTTCCTCCTGAGTCCGGTCTGGAAGGGAATCAGGTTTACCCGACACTCTGCTGATTGATTCCAACAGCAGGAACGGCTCAACAAGCTCAGGAGCCAGTTGCCTGACCTGAGGCCACAGAGACAGAATTCTGGAACGGAACTCTTTTGCTGCGCCACTGTCTCTTTGTTCAAGTGCAGTCAGACTTTCAATCATAAAGCCCAGATAAGCCCTGATTACGTCAGGGCCTGCGACAGGAATCCTTCTGCCCTGGGAGTCAAAGGGAGGAACCGGGAATACTGCTGAACTCAGGCTGCTGAAGATTCGCGGAGCATTGCTCCGCGTCAGCGGGAATGTACGCAGTCGCCTGATATATTCAAACACCAGCCTGTCAGCCTCTTCTCTGTTCTGACTTGCGAGTTCACGGATTCCTCCTCCGGCGCTGACCTGCGACGGGTCTGTATCGAACAATTCCAGCAGATATTCTCTGGCCTTTGGCAATTCGCCTGCCTTGATCGCTGCGACGGCAAGAGTACTGTAAGAGTCCGTTTCGCCAGCGACTCCCATTTCCTTTTGCCCTCTCTCAATGAGTTGCTTTGCAAAATCGGCATCTCTCCTGGCAATTGAGAGCAAACGCTGGCGAACTGCATTCTGTGCAACAGCCAGTTTATTCGGCTCTATCGGATTTGATCCCCTGGACAGATTGCGGTACTTCAATCGCTCTTCCTGATCCGGCAGCACCAGCTCATAAGCCTCCCGAAGCAACTTTTCTGCCCAGTCCTGGTCCAGTTCCCAGACCGCATCCGCAATCTCAATCCTTGCCACAGCACGGGCCAGAGGCGACCTGAGTTTGTCTGCGGTTGCTTCCAACGCGAAGAAGTTCGCCAGAAGAGACTTCTTCAATTCTGCAACTTCGTCAACTCCGGCAGCAATCTCTCTTTCTTTTGTTTCTCCGCTTTTCTGCGCCTGACCCAGTGTAAGTGAAGGGATTCCAAGCAGAGCGATAATCACGATAATTATTCTGGACAAGCGTCTTGTCATAAATAACCTCGCATTCGGGTTGTCTTCAAGGCAGGCTACGGCAGAGCGTTGATAAATCCTGACGCCCTGCCGCAGTCGTCTGCTTCAGATGGCTGTCTTACATTTAATAGTAAGAGTAGTCATAGAAGCAGGTCGCATTTTTGCTGGGATCACTACAGTTGTAGTACTCATATTCCCCAAGTCCCGGAACAGGTTGCCCATTGTACCTGACACTGCATCCAGACTTGTCGCCTGGATCACCTGATGTCCAGCTTCCATCTGCATTCTGGCACCCGTCCCAGCCACCAGCGGCGTACACTGGAACAGGAGTCGTGACCAGCCAGATGGTTATCAGGATCATCGCCAGACAAAGGGAAAGTGCTGAATTGGTCAGCAGATTTTTCATTTGGATACCCTCCTTTTTGGGTTGGTAACTTCGGCTGAAGGATTGCGGCTGTTTCCTGATGCGTTCAAGACAGGAGCTGCCGTCTCGGACGCAGGTTACGAGCCGCGTAGTCAAATGGCTGTTTGGGGGATTTGGATGCTGAGTGACGGGAACAAGCTAACGATCTTTTTTTTTTTCGTGTCAAGAACAATTTTCACTGTTGAGCATTTTTTCTGACACGCAACTCAATCGCTCAAAATCAGGATGAATTTTACGGGCTTTTACGCTTCAACTTCCACGACTCTTTCAGCGCGTCGCGTGACATCGTGCAGAATCAGCCACGCCGTCGGAGCCGCGACCAGCGCCATCCCGATCATCGAAATCAGATTGATGTTTCGTCGCCAGATGACCAGATCAAAGATCAGGGCAAAAAGAATCTGCGCCAGGCTGACGACTGAAACGCGCGCGGCGTGACCTTTGGCAAAGGCGAGCGTCATGCCCATCTGCCCGATCACACCAAAGGTTCCCGTCAGCATCAGCAGCGCGAAGGCTCTGAATCCTGATGGTGAAATGATGTTTGAACTGCCGCCGGTCAGCAGCAGAAAGAGAATCGTGATGAGGCTTGAAACGCCTGAGAAATGTGTGACGATGGCGCGCGGGTCAAGGCTCTGCAAACGGTTCAGTCCGAGCATCGCAATCGAAGTGCAAAGCGCGCCGCACAAAGCCAGCATCCCGGCAAAGACGCCGCTTTCAAAATGCGGCTGCTGAATCAGCACAATGCCCGCCACGCCGAGCAGCACTGCCGCCCAGGTTCCGGCTCCGGGGCGCTGACCAAAGAGCACCCACATCAGCACTGCCACCCAGATCGGCGCTGTGTTCATCAGCGTCAGCGCATCAGAAACCGGCAGGTGCGTGATTGCATAAAAATTGCACAGCAGTCCGATGCTGCCCGCAATGCTTCTGATCCAGAGCGTGCGCGGCCCCCATAAAACCAGCTTTACTCCGGCTGACCTGGCAATCAGAAAGGCAATCAGAAAGGCTACCGTCGTGCGGGCAATGGCGACCCACTGCCACGAACAGCGTGCACCCGCCGCGTGACCGAAAGCGCCCATCAGCGCAAACGCCAGCGAACCCCAGAGCATATGCAGGTAAGCCGTCCTGCCGGTTTCAGCCTGCATCCTCATTTGACTCCGGGGGCAGCGCCGCTTCCATCAAAGACCACTTTTCATCCTCGACCATCGGCCCGGTGCGCTCAAAGATCAGTTGCAGGCGCGCGTCACCAATCAGCGAGCGCCAGCGTTCGTCAAAATCAGCGACCGAATCAAAATCCCACAATTCCATGTATTCGCCCACACTGCCAACGACCGTGCGCCAGATGCCTTTGAACTGCAACCCGTGTTCGCGGATGAGCGGCGTGATCTCCTCGGCAAAGATTTTCTCGAACTGCGGCATGTGATGCGCGCGCAGGCGATAAGTAATTCGCAGTAAGACCATCAGGCTGGCAGTCCTTTCTGAATCACCTGCTCCATCACTTCGGCAAAGGTGTCAACCTCGCGCAGCGTCGTGTAAACGTTGGGCGTGACGCGCAGGCCGTTGACGCCCTGGCCGATGATGGGCGTCGTGATGATGCGATGGGTATTGAAGAGATATTCGCCGAGCCTGCCCATATCAACGCCTTCGATGCTGATGTTGGCAAGGCCGCACGACTGTTGCGGGTCGAAGCTCGTCAGCATCTTCACGCCCTTCATCGGCTCCAGGCGCTTTGCCCAGCGATGAAAGAGGAACCGCAGCCGCGCTGCCTTGCGTTCGGCGCCGATGCCTTCGTGAAAAGTCAGGGCTTCACCAATGGCCAGAAAGTTGGCTTCAGGATGAGTGCCGATGGCTTCGAACTTGCGAATGTCGTTGTCCTGCTTCTCATCAGCAGCCATCAGCGGCCACAGGTCTTTGATCCTGTTTTTGCGCACAAAGAGAAAGCCCGTGCCAAAGGGCGCAAGCAGCCATTTGTGCAGGCTCGTGCCGTAAAAATCGCAGTCCAGATCGGCGTGTTTGTAAGGAAAGTGAGCGAAGGCATGCGCGCCGTCAACGATGGTTTCAATGCCGCGCGCGCGCGCCATCTGACAGATCTTCTTGACCGGAAAAATCTGGCCGGTCAGGTTCGTGATGTGGCAGAAGTGAATGACCTTTGTTTTCGGCGTGATGGCGCGCTCGAACATGTCAGCGAGCGCATCCATGCTTTTGGGCGGCGTGGGGAACTGAACCTTTCTGACCACAATCCCGTCGCGCCGTTCGCGCTGCCGCCAGGTTGTGAGCATACGCCCGTAATCCTGTTCGGTCGTCAGCACTTCATCGCCGGGTTTGAGCGTCAGGCCAAGCTGGCAGTTTTCAAGCGCCTCGCTCGCGTTGCGCGTGATCGCCATTTCTTCCGGGTCGCAGCCGAACGCGGCGGCCAGCCGCCTGCGCACGCCTTCCTTCTGCGGTTCCAGAATGCGCCACATCGTATAAACCGGAGCCTGGTTGGAATATTCAAGGTACCGGCGCATGGCTTCCTGCACGATGCGCGGTGACGGGCTGACGCCGCCGTTATTGAGGTTGATCAGCGTGCGGTCAACGGTGAACGCCTGCTGAATCTCGAACCAGAAATCCTCATCCCTGGCGATATCTTCCGGCGCGCGTCCGCTGACGTAACGGGTCGCGGCGATGGCGTGTTCGATGCCTTTTTCATTGAAGCTGGCGGTGGCGAGGCCGACGGCTCCGACGCCTCTGAGAAATGATCGTCTGGTGAACATAAATGCCTCCTGAACCGGGTTCGGACTGTGCGGTGAAAACCTGACGCTGCTGAGCGGTCACTGCCTTCAGCATCATTGTGTGGCGCTCGAACTTCAGCACTTCACGACTCAATGGTCAAGACCTGAGCGGATATTCACAACGCTGCGGGCAGCAGTCAGATTTGAATGACAGGTGAGTTAGGGGCGAGTGGATTTGATTTTGGTCAGCGCCACGCGCAGGCCGCCGACGAGTTGTGTCAGCGTGACATCATCCACCAGGCTGCGCAGCACGTCGAGCCGCCAGTGAATTGACGGACTGCTGCGCAGCACAATGCCGCCGGGCTGATTCAGCGCGGTGGCGCTGCTCGCAACGGTGATGGTCATTCGTTCGTGGTTGGTGTGGAAGCGCTGGTACAAGCGCCCGTCAGCCGCTGAATCAGCGGCGCTGAAGCTGAGGCAGACTTCGATCAGCGCGGTTTTGAGCTGATTCATTTCTTCGGGTGTAAACCCGGCAGAGCGGGCGATCTGTTCAGCCACACGGGCCGCAATGATTTCCCGGTCTTCGCCAACCGGAATGGCCAGATCGAAATCGCTGGTGATGTCAGGCCGCTGCACTTCGACTGAGACAGGGCTGGAGCGTTCGGCCCTGGGCGCGTCATCGAGCGTTTCGCTGAGCAGTTCAAGCTGCAGGTAATCAGCCGTCAGAAAGCCGCGTTCGCGCAGCGCAATGACGGCATCGGCGGTAAATCCCATTTTGCTGATCGCCCAGCGCACGATGCGCGACACAGCCTGGCCGGAACCGAACGGGTCACTGAACTCTTCGGCGAACTCGTCCAGCGCGGCCACGTTCGATTCGCTGACAAAGGCCGGTGAACTGTTGAGCGCCAGCACCCAGACCGTTTCGTGATCGCGGTCGCAGATGCCGTCGTCAAAACCATAAGCGATGACGAAACTCCAGGGCGGCAGATTCGATTCTTCCTGATTGTTGTGAGCAGAGGCGGCCAGCGGCATTTCGGTGGCGTAAACAACCTGCGGCAGGGTGACTCGTTCGGTTTCCTGTTGCAGGCCCGAAATAATCTGACTGTAGGTGGCGGTGCCATAGCGAACCAGAAATTCATCCTGCACCACCAGCGAACGCGCAATGCTCTGGCGGTCGAAGCGGGCCAGCAGCTCAAGCACTGTGGTCTGCAGCGAACTTAGTTCACTGCCGCTGAGCATTTGCGGCATGGCTTTCAGGCGGCGGCTGAGCAGGTCAAGCGTGACCTGGCTGACCGGCATTCCGGCAAAACGCTGATGCGTGGCATTCAGCCAGTCCCGAAAAACCGGGTCATCTGACGGCAGAATGTGATCGTCCAGGATCGTGATCAGTTCGCGCTGGTGCAGTTCCGCAAGCAGTCGCGCCGCGCAGAAATTGCGCTGTAATTTCTGCTCGACGGCTTCAACCGGCGCGCGCTCGGTCAGGGCTTCGTAACAGAGTTCCGCAATGTCAGTGGCGGCGCGCTGGCTGCGTGAATTGAGCGCGGTCAGGCGGGCGAGGCGGCGCAGCAGGCCCGAAAAGTGATGCGCGATGCGGCCCCGCAGCAGATCATCAACATACAACCGTTCAAAATCAATCGGGCGGGCGAGGCCGGTTTTGCGTTCGGCGGCGGCGCTCACCAGGGCGCGCAGGTAAAGCAGGTTGCCATCAAGCTGCTGAATGGCCAGCCGTCCGGTTTCGTGTTCGAGGTCAACGCCCATCCACTCGCACCACTTTGCCAGCAGCGCCTGTCGCATGGGCAGGTCGAGCGGCTCCAGCCATTCCAGCCACAAATCGCCGATCAGGTCGCGGCCAAAGGTGGATTGTTCGAGCAGGGCGCGCCGCAATCCCGTAACGACGACCGAAATGCCCGGCGGCTGCTGAAACATTTCGTCAAGCAGCGCCAGCGCCCGCCCGTCGGCTGTCACCTGATTGAGCAGTTGCGCTTCATCAAGCATCAGCATCAGCCGGTGCGGAGTCGAGGCCGCCAGCCGCAGCGGGACGCTGAAAACATATCGCAGCAGTCCGGTTTCATTGCCTGCCTGGCGGCGCAGTTCGTAACCGTCAAGCAGCTTCTGAATGACCGGCTGTTCATCGCTGCCTGCCAGCGCGGGCAGGTCGCTGAGCGACAAATCAGCCGCATTGATGAGGTCAGGCCGTCGGTTGATGAAGGCGAGATACTGCCGCAGCAGCGCAAACAGAAAATCGTGCGCGAGCCTCAGCGGCGGCAACTGTTCGTCGCGCACCTGGAAACAGAGCGGCAGCGCCTGATGCGCCTGGTCGAAGAGCAGATCGAAGGTCATCCGCAGCAGTTCGGTTTTACCTGACTGTGGCGGGCCGAGCAGCAGAATCGTGCGTGGCATCGGGCCGGTGGCAGCACGCTGGAGCTTGTCGAATTGCGCCCGCCGGTCAAAGAACGCTCCCCCGGCGACGCGGCTCAGAACAGGTTGCTCGATTGGATGTGATTCTGGCATGACGAGTGCGGGCTGGCAGATTGCGGGCTGCCGGGATTGAGCCGAAACTGGTCACTGCTCACTGCCCGGCCAGACAGTGACAGGACAAATCGCCGCCGCGCGACTGACAGACCGGCTTCAATCAACTGTTGTCAGGTTCAGATCGTGATGACGAAAATCACCAGTCGGCTGATGTTTCACAAGCCACAATCCGTAATCAGATGGGGTACCCCGCATTGTACACGACAACGCAGTTTTTCCCCTGGTTTTTTGCCGCATACAGCGCCAGGTCAGCAGCTCTGGTGATCTGTCCGGTGGTGTGCAGCGCGTGGCTGAGACTGGCGACGCCAATGCTGATCGTGATCGGGCGGCGCACGTTCGGATTAGCGGAGCCGAAATCGGTTTCAATCTGAGAGCGCAACCGCTCAGCCAGCACTGCCGCCGCCGTCACATCGGTTTCCGGCAGAACGACGCAGAACTCCTCGCCGCCATAACGCGCGGCGACATCAAACTGGCGCAGCGAATCGCGCAGCGACTGCGCCACCGCCTGCAACACTTCATCGCCGGCCTGATGCCCGAACTTGTCGTTGTAAGATTTGAACCAGTCAATATCAATCATCAGCAGCGAGAGCGGGTAATAATATCGCTGCGACCGTCTCAACTCTTCGGCAAAGCGCTCGTCCAGATAGCGGCGATTGACCAGCCCTGTCAGCGGGTCGGTGATGGACATCAGTTGAAAGCGTTCGGCCTGCTGGCGCAGCCAGAGGCGATCCAGTGCCGCCGCCGCGTGCGGGACGATATGCTCCAGCCATTTCAGATCACGTTCGGTAAAGCCCGCGCCCATCAGATTCAGGACGCCAATACGCCGCCCGCCGATCTGAATCGGAAAGCTGATGAATGACTGCGCATGCTCGTCAGAGCTGAAGCGGTTGCGCACGCGTTCGATAATCCAGCGGTTTTCTTCATTCGGCTCAAGCAGGCTGAGGTCGGCCACCAGCAGCGGCTCGCCGCTCTCGAAGACCGCTCCGGCAATGCCTTCGCCCGGACGCAGCCGTTCGGTCTGCACGATTTCATCGCTGAGACCGAAGCTTTCACGAAAGACCAGCAACTGGGATTTTTCGTCAAGCGTCAGCAGCGAGGCGCGCTCAGCGCCGAGAACTTCAACCGCCTTGCGCAGCAGTTCCGAGCAGATTTGCGAACCTTCGGAAAGGGTGGTGATGTGGCTGGCAAAATCGCGCATCTCATCGCCATCCTGATTGCGTTCGTTCAGTTCGCTGCGCAGGCGCGCCATTTCGAGCGGCACGATGATGCTCTGGCTGAATTCCAGAATCTGCCGGCGGATTTCGGCGTCCGGTCTGACATCGAGCGTCAGCAGGACGCCGTGCAGTTCCGTCCCGATGAACAGGGGAAAGGCGTAACCGATTTCTGCCACCGGCAGTTCGTCGTCATCCACCAGAAAGGCAATTTCGTAATCATCGAGCGCCAGCGGTTTCGGACGCGCCTCGTGCCCGCGCAGGCGTGCCAGCAGGGAATCATCCGGGCTGATGCGGGCGTGGATCAGGCGCAATCGCTGCGGGCCGCTGGCGGCGACTGACGCCAGCCCTTCGCCGCGCCGCATCAGCAGCGCCATTGATTTGATTCCGTACCGCGTGCCGACCGTGCGCAACGCTTCGCGGCAGCCCTGATCGAACGGGCTGTTGAACCAGGCCGCCGGATTGCGAACCGCAAACGACGGACGCTGATCTATCCGGGCCACACTGGCCGGAGCGTGCGGCGTTGCTGACCAGCCCTCTGCCGGACTGTCCGGTTCAGCCGTTTCTGTCGGCCTGACCAGTTGCAGCCGCGCTGTGTCGTGAGGCGTGGCTGCCGGTTGCGTCACCGCCTGTCTGGCCGCGGACTGCGCGAAAATGTCGCGGGCCTGACTGAGAATAAATCGGGCGGCGTGTTGCAGTTCAGCTTCGTCAGTGAATTTCAGATTGCTGAAGATGGCCGGGTCTGAACTGCCTTCGGCCTGCTCGTTATCAACAAATTCGCGGTAAGCGCGGGCTGAGAGAAAAACCCGTCCGCCGAGGATGACTGCTGAATCAGCCTTCGCCTCAGGTTCGACCGGAGCCGCAAAACAATGCAGCCCGGCGTGGCAGCGATAGATGACGGTCGTTCCGGCGTTCAGCGCCTGTTCGCGGGCGCGGCCACAGAATTCTTTACACCGCGGCGCTTTGTCAGGGCGGGCGAGAAACGATTCGCAGATGCTGGTGTTGTTGGCGGTTTCCCCGATGATTTCGTTGTTCCTGCCGAGGGTGAGCAGGGCAAGATTCGTGCTTTCGGCCAGCGATTGCTGGTTAGCGAGCCACTCCTGAGGAACGTGAAACAGCTCTGCTGCCGGTTGCTGATTCGTGGTTGTCGGGACATCAAGGGGCATCGTCTCAATATTAACGGAGCGCATCATAGCATGAGGTCTGATGGCCAGGCATCACACAGTTTGAAGCTGACCTGAAACGTCCGGGACGGATTTGTTCGGCGGGGCCGGGAGACGGGCAAAACGGACACCTTCCGTCGAGCCTGCGCGAAAAGCGGGAACAGGAATGCGAGAGAAGGGTGTCGTCAGGTGACACCCTTCCCGCAGCGGGGCTTGCACTCAGACCGGACCTGCGACGGGGCGAACGCTGGAGAGTCCGGCCTCGCGCGCGACTCGAGAGCAAGCCGCCAATCTTTTGATCGCGAGTTGATGGCACGCGAAGCTTTCGGGGTAAACTCCCGTCCTCTCAACCTCACAGATGACATCAGCCGGTTCGCGATCAAAACTGATTGACTCAATGAAGGGCCGAAATGGGTTGTCCGGCGAATATCCTGACCGTGTCTGGCTGCACGGTGCGCCGGGAGCATTTGCACAGCAGTCGCGCGGCAGGCCTGCAAAATCCCAGTGACCGGCGCAGTCCGCACAACTTTCTGCTGTCTTGTCCTCCCCTCTGAAACTGTCAAAGCGGGCAAAATTCCACAGGAAAACGGCGCTCCTCACTGTGCGCCGCTGACATAAAAGCTGAGTTGAAATGACTGGCTGGAGCCGACTTGCTGCCGGTGAAATTAAACGGCGGGGACTGAAGCGAGCGCCTTCAGCTTCAGATAAAGCGCCTCGACCTGCTGGCGGGTTTCATCGAAGCTGCCTGAGGTGTTGATCGTGTAATCAGCGAGCTTCAGTTTTTCGGCGGTGGGCATCTGTGCGGCAATGCGGGCCTGCGCGGCTTCACGCGGCAGATTGTTGCGCGCCATCAGCCGTTCAAGCTGCAACTGCGCGTCGCAGTAAACGACGACGACCTTGTCAAAACGTTTGTACGATCCTGTTTCAATCATCAGCGCCGCATCAACAAAGACAATCGCCTCAGGATTGCGCGCCGCAATTTCAGCGAACCATTTTTCCTGTGCGGCAAAGACCTGCGGATGAACAATCGCGTTGAGTTGTTTCAGTCGTTCAGGATGACTGAAGACAAAGGCTCCGAGCCGGGCGCGGTCAATCGCTCCCGTTTCACTGACGAGGCCCGGCACGTCGGCGCTGAAGTCACGAATGATTTCGTGATAAGCCGTCCGGCCCGGCTCAATGACCTGATGCGCGACCTGATCGGCGTCAATCACTTCGCCGCCAAGTTCGCGCAGCACCGAAGACACAAACGACTTGCCGGTCGCAATCCCGCCTGTCAGTCCGACTCGCAGCATAAAGGAAAATCGAAATCAAAAGGCAAAAGGCAAAAGTGGGATTCGGAACAAGGCTTCAATCTGAAAAGGAAAAGTGCCGACCTTTTGATTTCTGCCTTTTGCCTTTTGATTTTTTGTATTCATCCGCGTCTGGCTTCGGCGGCGCGGACGGTGTTTTTCATCAGCATTGCAATCGTCAGCGGGCCGACTCCGCCGGGCACTGGCGTGAGCCATCCGGCGCGTTCGTTGACGCTGCGCCGCTCGACATCGCCGGTCAGCGTGTAGCCGCGTCTGGCAATAGTTTCGCGGCGTTTGGGCAGTTCGGCGTCAGTGAAGATGCGTTCGGCTTCTTCAACGGTCGTGACGTTATTCATGCCAACGTCAACGACGACTGCGCCCTCTTTGACAAAATCGGCAGTGACCATCGCAGTGCGACCGATGGCGGCAATCAGAATGTCAGCGCGGCGGGCGACTTCGGCCAGGTCGCGGGTGCGCGAATGACAGATCGTCACTGTCGCGTGACGGTGCAGCAGCAGCAGCGCCATCGGTTTGCCGACAATGTCGCTGCGCCCGATGACGACGGCATTCGCTCCGGCAATCGGAATCCGGTAATGGTCGAGCATTTCGATGATGCCAGCCGGAGTGCAGGCGACGAGCGTTTCTTCGCCGCGCACCAGTTTGCCGACGTTGACCGGATGAAAACCGTCAACATCCCTGGCCGGATCAATCGCATCCAGAATGCGGCGCGAATCAATTTGTTTCGGCAGCGGCGTCTGCACCAGAATGCCGTCAATTTCGTCGCGGCGATTGAGGTCATCAATCAGCGCCAGCAGTTGTTCGGTCGTGGTTTCTTCGGGCAGTTCGTGTTTTTCGGAATAGATGCCCAGCGATTCGCAGGTTTTGACCTTGCCGTTGACGTAAATCACCGAAGCCGGATTGTGGCCGACCAGCACGACGGCCAGCCCCGGCCTGATGCCGCGCGCCGATAATTCCTGAATGCGTGCGGCGACTCCCTCTCTGATTTGGTTGGCGACGGACGTGCCGTCCAGAATTTGTGCGCTCATGTTGTCTCCAGTAAATATGGTCAGGAATAAGTAAACCCGGAAGGCGCGCATCTTAGCACAACTGCTGTGCGCTTGCTGACCCCGGCGACTGCGGCTAAGATGACAAACTACTGCGCTGATTCCCCGACAACTTTTACTTCACCTGCTGCGAGCAGTTTAAGGAGCAAGCATCAATGGCGACACAGCACGCCAGAAAAATCTGGCACAACGGCAAAATGATTGACTGGGACGACGCGAAAATTCACGTGATGTCGCATGTGGTCAATTACGCTTCGTCAATTTTTGAAGGCATTCGCTGTTACGCGACGCCGCACGGCCCGGCCATCTTCCGGCTGCGCGAACACATTCAGCGGCTGCACGATTCGTGTCACATCTACCGGATGGACACCGAATATTCAGTTGATGATTTCGTCAACGCCTGCATTGAAGTCGTGCGCGTCAACGAATTCAGCGAGTGTTACATTCGCCCGCTGATCTTTCGCGGGTACGGCAGCTTTGGCGTCAACCCGCTGCCGCTGCCGATTGAGTCATACATTTCAAGCTGGGTGTGGGAACGTTACCTCGGCGCTGATTCGGTCGAACAGGGCGTGGATGTCTGTGTGGCGACCTGGGCGCGCATGCATCCGAACACGCTGCCTGCGACGGCCAAGGCGGGCGCGAATTATATGAACGCGCAGCTCATCAAAATGGAATCTCTGGTCAACGGCTTTGCCGAAGGCATCGCGCTCGACACCGAAGGCATGGTCAGCGAAGGCAGCAGCGAAAACATCTTTCTGGTCAGAGACGGAGTGATTCACACGCCGCCGCTCAGTTCCGCGATTCTGCCCGGCATCACGCGCGATTCGATTATTCAGATTGCGCGCAATCTGGGTTACGAAGTCAGAGAAAGCCAGCTTCCGCGCGCGGCGCTTTACATTGCCGATGAAATATTCTTCACCGGCACTGCCGCCGAGGTGACTCCGGTGCGCAGCATTGACCGCATCAAAATCGGCAGGGGCGAATGCGGCCCCGTCACGCGCGAAATTCAGAAAGCCTACTTTGACACCGTCACCGGCCACCGCGAAGCTCCCGGCGAATGGCTGACGTTTGTGAAATAAACAGTGGACAGTGGTTAGTGGACAGTGGTCAGTAAAGAACCTGAGTTCTGTTCCGATCACTAACCACTAACCACTGACCACTAACCACTGTCTTCATGCAAGAGGTTCAGCCACAGAACAGAGTCAGCCGGATGTCGCCGCTGCTGCTGATTTTTCTGACCATCCTGATTGATCTGATCGGCTTCGGAATTGTGATTCCGATTCTGCCGCTCTATGCCGAATCGTCAAAATTCAATGCCAGTCCGGCGGTGATCGGATGGCTGATGGGTTGTTATTCGCTCGCGCAACTGATTTTTACGCCGATTCTGGGGCGGTGGTCTGATCGCATCGGACGCAGGCCGGTGCTGCTGCTGAGTATGCTCGGCACGTCGCTCGGCTTTCTGGCGATGGGGCTGGCTGATTCGCTGTGGCTGCTTTTTGCGGCGCGCATTTTCGATGGCATCACGGGCGGCAACATTTCGACGGCGCAGGCTTACATTGCCGATGTCACGCCGCCCGAAGAGCGCGCGCGCGGCATGGGACTGATCGGCGCGGGCTTCGGCCTCGGTTTCATTCTCGGCCCGGCGATTGGCGGCGAACTGAGCCACTTCGGCCTGAATGCGCCTTTTTATTTTGCGGCGGCGCTGGCGCTCTTCAATGTCATCTCAATTTATTTTCTGCTGCCCGAATCGCTGACGGCTGAACGCCGCGCGCAGTTTCGTGAATCGGCACAGACGAGCAGCCGCTTTCACGAACTGACCGAAGCCGTGCGCCTGCCGGAACTGCGGATGCTGGTGCTGATCTATTTTGTCCTGACGCTGGCGTTCGCCACTTACCAGCCGACCTTTTCACTCTTTGCCAAGGAACGTTACGGTTATTCACCGCAGCAGGTCGGGCGGCTGTTTGTCTATTTCGGCCTGATTGCCGCCGTCGTGCAGGGCGGGCTGATCGGCAGGCTGACAAAGCAGTTCGGTGAAAAAAGACTGCTGATTGTCGGGCTGGTAGTGATGCTGATTTCATCGGCGCTGGTGGGTGAAGTGGTCAGCACGACTCACCTGCTGATTGTCGTCGGCCTGCTGACGATTGGCAGCGCGCTCACGAGCAGTCTGCTGCCTGCGCTGATTTCGCGGCGCGCAGCCGTTGAAAGGCAGGGCAGCACGCTCGGCATTACGCAGTCCGTTGGCAGCCTGGCGCGTTTCATCGGCCCCGCCTGGGGATTTTCCATGCTCGGCGCATTCGGCCTCGCCGCACCCTTCTGGCTCTGCGCCAGTCTTGCCGCAGTCGCCCTCGTGCTTGCTCTCGCCAGCCTCGATTAATTCGGCTGCCAAATCTTCATCATCAGTTTGGAACAGATAGTTCACAGGAAGCGGTTACTAATTGTCCTGCCGGATGCCTGTCCCCCCGGTCAGCGTTTCGCAGCAATACACAAAGCGGGGTAAGAGATATGTCCAGTGAAAATAAGTCAGAATCACGTCGCTACCGGCGTGTGGAAGGATTGTTTCCGGTCAGCCTGTTCTGTCAGGGCGAAACTTATCGCGTCAAGGCCACTAATCTGAGCCTCGGCGGAATTTTCATCGCCACGCGACTGCCGCTCAAGGTCGGGGCGCTTGTGCATATGCGCATTACGGGATTGCCGAACCGGACATCAGTTCAGGCGACCGGGCAGGTTCGTTTTGTGCATCCCGGCGTCGGCGTCGGCATCAGATTTTTTGAGATTGCGGAAAGCGATCTGAAGATCGTGGCCGAGGCGGTTGAAAACAACAACGCCTCGTCGCTGGATCAGAATCCTGACCTGCCAACCCGCGACACCAGGTTGCAGCTTTCACTCAAACTGCTGATCAGCGGCAAGGATCAGGTGGGGCAGCCGTTTGAGGAAGAAGTTTACACGGAAGATGTCAGCCGTCGCGGCGTCTGCATCCGGCTCAGTCACGAAGTCGGGGTTGGCGAGGTCGTGCGCCTGACCGGACTTGACGGGCAGTTTCAGACTGAAGGGGTCGTCAAATATGCCCATGCCCGCGATGATCAGTGGCGCGTCGGATTGCAGTTTCTGTCAACTCCGAAACGCTGGGTAGTCGTCGGCATGGCGGTATCAGCACTCTCGCAGTGGGATGTGCGCCCGGCGAAATAAAGGCAGATCGTTCGAAGTTTCAGCGGGGATCATCGGTTGAGGCTGCTGCCGACAAAGTGGCAGCGCGCGGCTGATGATTCCCGCGTTGTTTTTTTGAGCGGTCAGCGCCGGGCGGACACACTTCACCACAACGGGCGAAGAAAGGCTTTTACCGGGGGCGGCGCTGATTGCGAACAGCGTCGGATGATCGTGACAACGGGGACTCGAGCGCGTGAGGAATGCGGGAAAATCAGTGGCGACGGGGGCAGGCGGAAGGGCGCAGTCTGCCGGGCAAAACTGCACAGGGCGGTGCAGCAGGCAGAGTGCGAAGCTGTTGCCTAAAACAAGCCTCTGACGAGTTCGGCCCGCAATTCCTGTTCACGTTGCAGTGCGTTGCGCAGCAGTGTGTCACGATGTTCGACTGACCGCTCGGCTCTGGCAAGTTCCTCACGCAGGGTGCGAACTTCACTTTGAAGCTGGGCGATATAGTCCTGGGCGCGACGCAGCCGCTGTTCCGGCGACTGATCGAAAGAAGCAATGTTATCAAGCGTGCGCTCGACGGCTGCTTCGCTGACGGAGGATGTAACCGGCTGATTGATGAGGTGTAAAGCTGCACTCATATGGCTTCTCTCCCTGGTGTCTGACCAGCCTGGGCTGGTGTAATCCCACAAAAGTTCCTGCGCTGACATCCGGTCAGATGCGGGACTGCGCTGCCCGGATAGCTGATCAACTCTGCTGTTACGGTCTGCACTGAGATTTGTCGGCGTGACTCCGGTCAATGAAGTCAGCGCTCTGTTTGATGGCCTCAGTGTGACCAACTGATTTTGTGGATTCGTGGCAAAGGATTGATAAAATCCATGCGTCACGAGATGGGGCTGATCCTGAGAAAAAACGTCAATGAAACTGCCACTAGTGCAAACTGCTTAGAGGAGGATATGAGAACAACATTCAGGGGCGGCACACCAGACAACCGATAACGGGGGTAGAGGAGGATTTATCCGGCAAAAAGGCAGAACGAATCAAAGGATAATAGTTACCATTGCCTTTTGTCTGACACCCGCGATCATAGCATAATCATTTCCTCTGTAAAAATATTTTCTCTGCGCTGCAGGACAAAATCTGATTTCAACTCAACTGTGATCTCCGCCAGACTCAGGCGCGGCTGTTTTTTCGGCCTGCGACCGACTGGAAGTCAGGCACAAGCGAAAGGCCACTGACCGTGATTTCATCCCTGCGTGAACAATTCAATGCCCGGTACTCTGATGAACGTTATCAGCGCTTCGTCAGTTCGCTCGAACATGAAACCGGTGTCCGCATCGAATTCAGGATGTGCGAGACGCCGGTTTTTGTCCCGTCTGATCTGCTGGCCGAAATGCAGCAGGCCGCTCGCACGCTGATTGCGCAGCTTCGCGCACCGGATTACCTGAAGGCTTCTGAAAGAGCTGTGCCTGCCGAATTCCATACGCCGAATGAAGGAGAACATCCAAACTTTATTCAGGTGGATTTCGCCATCACCCGCGATGCCGCAGGCCGCCTCGCGCCAAAACTGATCGAACTTCAGGCCTGGGCCTCGCTTTATGCGTTTCAGGTGCTGATGGCGTACGCTTACCGGCGCAGCTTCGATCTGACGGGCCTTGAATCACTGCTCGGCGGCCTTGATGAAGAGGCCTATCTGAATCTCTTTCGCCGCACCGTGCTGGGCCGTCACGCGCCTGAAAACGTCGTCCTGATGGAAATTGAACCCGACCGTCAGAAAACGCTGCCCGATTTCATCGCCACTGAAAAGATGCTCGGCGTCCGCACGACAGACATCACTCACATCATTAAGCGCGGTCGCCGGTTGTTTTATACGCACAATGGACGCGAGGTCGAAATTCACCGCATTTATAATCGCGCAATTGTTGATGAACTCGTCAGCCGCCAGGTGCGATTCAACTTCGACTTCCGCGACGAACTTGACGTTGAATGGGCCGGACACCCGAACTGGTTCTTTCGCTGGAGCAAATTCTCGCTGCCCTTCCTCAGCCATCCGACAGTGCCGCGCGCGTGGTTTGTCAGCGATCTTGAAACGTATCCCGAAAATCTGAACGATTTCGTACTCAAGCCGCTCTTTTCGTTTGCCGGGAGCGGCGTCAGGGTCGCCATCACTCGCGCCGATCTGGACGCGATACCTGAGAACGAACGCGCCGATTATCTGTTGCAGGAAAAAGTGACCTACGAACCACTCATCGCCGCGCCGCCCGAAGTTGATGAACTCAGCAAAGTGGAAATCCGCCTGATGTTCCTCTGGCCGGATGATGCCGCTGAACCCGTGCCGGTCAACACGCTCGCCCGTCTGAGCAAGGGCGCAATGATGGGCGTTGATTTTAATAAGGGCCGCACGGGCGTTGGCTCTTCAGGCTGTTTTTACGAACCATAAGCGCGGGCGACACGGGCGGGCGCAATCACTTATACTGTAGACCGATGCGGACAATGGCAATTGATTACGGCACGCGCGCAATCGGCGTGGCGGTGGCCGATGAACTGGGCATCACCGTGCGCCCGCTTACCACAATTCGCTGCCAGCGCCTGAACCGACGGCAGGTGCTGGAGCGAATCATCCAACTGGTCGCTGAAAATGAAATCGGCACGCTGGTTGTCGGTCTGCCGCTCAAAGCTGATGGCACACGCGGCGAGGCCGCGTTGCGGGTCGAAAAGCTCATCAGCGAACTTCAGTCGCAACTGGCCATTCCGGTCGTGACGTGCAATGAATTTCTGAGTTCGCGTGAGGCCGATGAAATATTGCGTGCGAGCGGCGCTGATTTCAAAACGCGGCGCGCACGCTCTGACGAATACGCTGCAACCGTGATTCTGCGTGATTATCTTGATGCTTATTCAATCAGTTCGGGGGGTGACGACTCAGCAGACCTCCCGCAGGACTAATCCATCAACATTCAGGCAAACAATTTGCCCACAGGTTCTCTGATGAAGAAAGCTGTCATCATTCTGATTATCGTTCTGCTCCTGCTTGCCGGAGCCGGTACGATTGGCTGGTTCAGGCTCAAAAGCGCTGTCAGTCAGCCGCACGCGCACCAGGCTGCCGAAAAAATCATCACCATTCAGCCGCGCACCAGCACGGGCGCAATCATCGCGCAACTGCACCGCGAAGGCGTGCTGGCAAGTGAATGGCCGACTGTGTGGTGGATGAGACTCGCCGCGCGCGGGCAGAGTTTCAAATCAGGCACCTATGAATTTCAGTCCCCGATCACGCCGCTTCAGGTCATCGGCAAACTGGTGCGTGGCGAAGTGGCCACGCGCTCGATCACGATTCCCGAAGGCTACAATCAGTGGGAAATCGCCGCGAAACTGGCCGCGCCGCTGCCCGGCCTGAATCAGTCGCCGCCGAGCCAGGATGAAATTCTCGCGCTCTTCAAAAAGAAGGTCAGTCTGATTTCTGACCTCGACCCGCAGGCAAAGGATCTGGAAGGCTACCTGTTCCCCGACACCTACGAATACACCGTGACCACCACCCGCGAGCAGCTGATTGATGCGATGGTCAAACGCTTTCGCAAGGTCTGGACGCCGGAGTTGCAGCAGAAAGCCGCCGCGCTTGGGATGAGCACGCGGCAGGCGATCACGATGGCTTCGCTGGTTGAAAAGGAAGCGAAGGTTGACAGCGAGCGCGAAACGATTTCGCAGGTCTATCACAAACGCTGGAAGATGCATGAAAAGCTGGCCTGCGATCCGACGGTGATTTACGCCGCGCTGCTCATCGGCAAGGGCAAAGACCGCGTCATTCACCGCAGCGACCTCGACCGCGATTCGCCTTACAACACCTACCTGCACGCAGGTCTGCCGCCCGGCCCGATTGCCTCGCCCGGCAAACGATCAATTCAGGCGGCGCTCAATCCGGCAGACACAGACTTTCTTTACTTCGTAGTTGACGTGACCAAAAACGACGGCTCGCACAAGTTTTCAGCCACATCAGGCGAACACGAAAAAGCCGTGCAGAAACTGCGCGAAGCTGAACGTCAGCAGGCATCGCAAAAAGCCGCGCAGCCTTCAGCCACTGCACCACAGCCGCAGAAATAAAGGCCAGTAAAAACAGGAAGGCCACATCACAGACGATTGTGCTGTGATGTGGCCTTCCTGTTTTTACTGAATATTTATGAACCAGCTTCGACTTCCTTCATCGAAGCCACAATCGTTTCAGTGTATTCAGTCGTGCTGGCTGTTCCGCCCAGATCGCGCGTGCGCACGTTTCTGACCGCGAGCGTATGTTGCAGCGCGTGATGAATCAGGTCAGCCGCTTTGCGTTCACCGATGTAACGCAGCATCAGAATGGCCGATTGCAGCAGCGCCGTCGGGTTGGCCATGTTCTTGCCCGCAATGTCAGGCGCGCTGCCGTGAACGGCTTCAAAGACTGCGCCGAGTTCGCCAATATTTGCGCCGGGCACAATGCCGAGGCCGCCAACCAGTCCCGCCGCCAGATCAGAAACAATGTCGCCGTACAGATTTTCAAGCAGCAGAATGTCGAACTGCTGCGGCTTCATGACCAGTTGCATGCAGGCGTTGTCCACGATCTTGTCATCAGCCGCAATTTCAGGATAGTCAGCCGCGACCTTGCGGAAGCAGTCCAGAAACAGCCCGTCCGACAATTTCATGATGTTCGCCTTGTGCACCGCCGTGACGCGTTTGCGCCCTTCGCTGCGCGCATAATCGAAGGCGAATTTCGCAATGCGGGTCGAAGCGCGTTCGGTGATGATCTTCAGACTTTCGACCACGCCGGGCACGACGACGTGTTCCAGGCCGGAATACAAATCCTCAGTGTTTTCGCGCACGACGACCAGATCGAGATCACCGAACGGAGTCACCACGCCGGGCAGCGTTCTGACCGGGCGCAGGTTGGCGTAAAGATCGAGCGTCTTGCGCAGCCGCACGTTGACGCTGGCAAAGCCGGTGCCGACCGGTGTGGTCAGCGGCCCCTTGAGCGCAATGCGATTGCGTTTGATTGATTCAAGCACCTGTTCGGGCAGCGGGTCGCCAAAACGCGACAACGCTTCAGCGCCTGCGACAAAGCTTTCCCATTCGATGTCAACGCCGGTGGCTTCGATGATGCGCACAACTGCGCCGGTAACTTCCGGGCCGATGCCGTCGCCCGGAATGAGTGTGATTTTGTGAGTCATGATCCTGTACGCCACTGACAGCTCTTTCCTGCGCCTGTGTTCAATATCGTCTCCCTCCTGAATCCTGATACCTGAATCCTGATTCCTGTGTATTGTCGAAAACAGGAATCAGGATTCAGGTATCAGGATTCAGTGGCGTGAACACTCGTGCCGGAAAAGCTGTGACGAGTGGCCGATTCTGTTGTCAATTTGAATTGCGGGGCCGCCGATTGCGCCGTGAAGTTTGCGGTATCAGACGGGCAGCGTCAAGCCATTCAACTTTGCGCGCCCGCAGGTGCTATACTTTCGCTGCACTCAGTTTTCGGAGGTCAGGAACGAATGCACGAAGTCATGATTCAGATGAGTTTTTCCTCGGCGCACCTGCTGCGCGGGCACCAGGGCAAATGCGCGAACCTGCACGGACACAATTATCGTGTCGAGGTTTACGTGCGCGGGCAGAAGCTCAATGAAATCGGGATGCTGATTGATTTTGCTGATCTGAAGGCCGCGACCAGAAAGGTTGTGGATTATCTGGATCACAAAAACATCAACGAACTGCCGCCGTTTGATAAGGAAATCAATCCGACCGCCGAAGAGATGGCCGCGTACTTCCTGCACGAAGTCGGAAGGCAGATCAATGACAGCCGCGTGCAGGTTTACAAAGTGCGTCTGTGGGAAACAGACAACTGCTGCGCGACTTACATTATTGAGTGAAGCAAGGAGCAGGTTATGAACGATTTTTTTCAGGCCACAGATAATTTCATCAACCACGTGGTTGATTCGTTCTGGGCCAGTCTGCCGGAAGAGACGGCGAACGATCTGGCGCAGTGTAAAAAAGACGTGCTGACGCGCATCAGAAGCGCGGTTGATTCGATGGTGGATCAGGAGATCAATGCCACTGACCATCATCTTGAAAATGCCCGCCGCATGCGCGAGCAGTATCGGCATTCAGGCACGGCTTCAGACAATCCCCCGCCGCATCCTGCATAAAAACTGATTACTCCCTGATGACAACTCTGACTGAAGAATGTGATGCAGCCGTCATTGGCGGCGGCGTGATTGGCTGCGCAATTGCCTGGCGGCTCGGCCAGGCCGGATTGCGCGTGACCGTCATTGAACGCGGCCAGCCCGGTCAGGAAGCTTCGCACGCTGCCGGCGGCATGCTCGTGCCGCAGGCCGAAGCCGACCGCGCCGATGATTTCTTTCACCTGGGCGTTGCGAGCCGCGCACTGTATGCCGATTTTGCGCGTGAATTGCGCGACGCGACCGGCATTGACATTGAGTACCGCACCGAAGGCACGCTTTATCTGGCGCTGACAGATGAGGATGAAGAAGAGATTGAGCGGCGCTGGCAGTGGCAGCACGCGGCGGGCCTCAACGTGCAGCGGCTGAGCGCCGATGGCACGCGCAAACTTGAACCGCAGGTGAATGAAAAGCTGCGCTGGGCTTTGAAGTTTCCCGACGATCATCAGGTTGATAATCGCCGTCTGATGACCGCGCTCATTGCTGCGGCGCGAATGGCCGGAGTGAAATTTCTGACCAGCACCGAAGCCACAAAGCTCGTGACTGAATCAGTCGCCGGTCAGCGCCGCGTGGTGGCAGTTGCCACCAGCAGGGGTGAAGTGCAGGCGCGCACGGTTGTCCTGGCTGCCGGAAGCTGGTCGAGCCTGCTCAGTGATGAAAGCGGAAAATCAGTCACGGGTTTTCGCGTCAAGCCGGTGCGCGGGCAGATGCTGGCGATTGAAAACACGCTGCCGCCGCTGCGCCACATCATTTATTCCTGTCGCGGTTATCTGGTGCCGCGCCTGAACGGGCTGGTGATTACCGGCTCGACAACCGAGCAGGCCGGATATGACAAGAGCGTGACGCCCGGCGGCGTGGTTTCGATCATCGAACGCGCAGTTGAAATCGCTCCGGCGCTGAAAGGTCAGCCGCTCATTGAAATGTGGGCAGGCCTGCGCCCGAAGGGCCGCGACAATATGCCTGTGCTGGGCGCTGATCCGGCGATTGACGGGTTGATTTATGCAACGGCGCATTATCGCAACGGCATTCTGCTGACTCCGGTCACGGCTCAGGCCATCAGTGAGCTGATCGTCAAAGGCGAAAGTTCGGTCAACCTCGCGCCGTTCAGCGTCACGCGATTCGCAAACCGTTCGGTCGCCGGGTGAGCGCGTGAAAGAGGCCGATCAGCGTTTTCGCATCGCGGATTTCATTGGTCACGACCATTCGCTCGATCTCAGCCAGGCTGAAAGCGCGCACTTCACTGATGACTTCGCCTTCGTCGAGTTCCTGTTCGCCCTTCGTCAGCCCGCACGCAAAAAAGAAGTGCATCATTCCATCGTTGCTGCCGGGCGTGGCATAACATTCGGCAATTTTTTCAAGGCTCGCCGCAGTGTAACCTGTTTCTTCGAGCAGTTCGCGCCGGGCGCATTCTTCAGGTGATTCAATCGGCACGACGCGCTGATTTTCCTCGCGGCCTGCGAGCAGTCCGGCAGGCGCTTCCCACAGTTCGCGGTCAATGCTGTAGCGGTACTGCCGCATCAGCATGATTTCGTCATCGCTCAGAAAAGGCACGATCACGCACGTTCCCGGATGGCGAATCACCGCCCGCGTAACGGTTTCGCCTGTCGCTGCATTGAGAATGGTTTCGCGGTTGACCATCCAGCGCATCTCTTCGCCGTGCGCCGACACGCGCGCTTCACGAAATTCGGTTCTGGTTTCCAGCCACTTGAATTGATTGCCCATCGCTTTTATACCTTGTGTGTTTCAGCCTGTAATTCAGACGACCATCAAACCATCAGGAGACATCCGATGAAAAAACATCTGCTGCTGAGCGCGCTGCTCAATCTGCTGCTGATCCTGTCGCTGAACGTCATCACTGTATCAGCCCAGTCAGGCCCGTCAAAGATCATCCTCGACACTGACATTGGCGATGACATTGATGATGCGTGGGCGCTCGCCTTTGTCGTGCAGCGCAAAAGCTTCGAAGTGCTGGGCGTGACAATCACTGACGGCAAAACCGCTGATCGCGCCCGCATCGCCTGCAAGATGCTGCACCTGGCGGGCCGCGATGACATTCCGGTGGCGGTCGGCAGGCAGACGCCCGATGACCGCACGCATTATCAGTTCGCGTGGGCCGAGGATTTCACGCAGAAGAAACCCATCGGCCAGCCCGCCGCCGATTTCATTATCGAACAGGTCAGAAAGTATCCCGGTCAGGTGACGATCATCGCTGTCGGGCCGCTTGAAAACCTCGCTGATGTGATTCGCAAAGAACCGAATCTTCCGAAGCTGGTCAAACGCGTCGTGCTGATGAGCGGCTGCATTTACAGCTCTGAATGGTCGCCTGACAAACCGATGGCTGAGTATAACGTCTGGCGTTCGACGGCGGATTCGCAGGTTGTTTACAGTGCCGGGCTGCCGCTGACTATCGTGCCGCTTGACGCAACCACAAAGGTCACGCTGAAGGACGAAGAACGCGAAGAGGTGCGCAAACACAATTCACCGCTGACGCATTCGCTCGAATGCCTGTATCGCTTATGGATTGCGAACCGCACGCAGCGCATGACCTTGCACGATCAGCTTGCCGTCGCTGAAACCGCCAGCCCCGGCGCATTTTTCGGCAAACTCGAAACGCTGCCGATCACGGTTGATGACAAAGGCTTCACGCGCATTGACCGCGAGCGGGGCAGGCCGGTCACAGTCTGCCTTGAACCAAAGCGCGACGAGTTCATGCGCTTTTACATTTCGCATCTCGTCGGCAGGCCGGTTCAGTCGGGCAGCCTCGTTCCGCAGACTTCGACGGGCGAACGCGTTGCGCTGACGAAAACTGAATTTGAAGTGATCGAAGGCAGGTTTCACGACGGGCTGGGAACTTATGCAGAAATCAGACTGGCGAATGAACTGATCGCGCTTTCAGGTCTGGCTCAGTCGCCGTTCGACCTGGCGCGCAGCCGCCGCAAAATGCAGGACGCCATCAATGCATTGCCTCAGTCGCATTCGGGCCGCGCAACCTTCGAGCGCGAAATCAGCAATATTGATCGGGCCACGCGGCAGGGCGCTGAACTGCTGCTGGCCAGAGCCGCGCCGCGCACGCTGAAGGAAGTACGCCACACGCCGCGAGAATATGCTGACGCGCATGCTGGTGATGTGATTCTTGACTTTACCGATGATTCGTCAATGCCTGTTTCAGTCAAAACAGATAAGTCAAGCAGGGTGGCCGTAGCAGAAGGGCAAACACCAGATATTGGCCCAAAGTGGGCTGAGCGGTATTTCAGAGTTTCTGAATCAGAACTGAATGCAATAATCACAGAGATGGGCTTTTCGTCATTGGCGGAATTGAAGTCACATTACTTGAATGTCGCACGATTTGTGGTTCAGGTGCTGATGCGCAAGCTGGATCTCCGTGAGTGCCAGCCAACAGATTTCAGTCAGGCACGGGTTGAAAATATTGATGCGGCAAAATATCTGCTACATCAGCTTCTGCGTTACAAAAAAGGCAGTGATGGAAGCCAGGTTATTATTTTTAATCGCTTAACTGGCGAGGTGAAATGGGAGTCTTTGCTGGATGCCATAGATATTGACGGTCTGATCAAAGACAGAATTTCTTTTACTCCATCTCGACCCAGAGGTGGCAGACCCGTGGGTTCTGAGTTTGGCATTAAGATCGATGGCAGAACTGTGGTTTCCTTTCAAGTTAAGCACAAAAGAGGAGCAGCACGCGGGACTTCGCGGCAAGTGGAGTTTGGTGACATCACTACTCGTTTGCGTCTATGACAGCGCGTACATAATGAACATATTCAATTGTTGAATCTCTCTTGTACTCGCGACCATTGTCGGCCTTGAATCTGTTGTAGGTGGTTTGAAAAGTTTTCGGCTCACCACGCAAACTCAGAATCTCTCTGATTTCTTCCAGACTTAGTACCCCTTCATCGTTATAGCTGACCAGAATATGTTTTGCTTTTGCCTTTCGGACAAGCTGTTCCATCGCCGCTTTGGCGGTGCTTTTTCGACAATAACGGCTTTTGGGGTAATTTCGCATTCCAGTAACGCCGCTTAAAGCTGGGTTATCATAAGCAGCTATGGTTTCAAGTACGTGATAATTGGCTCCATACTGACGGTGATTGTAGGGCGGGTCAAGATAAAGCACATCGCACGTAATCTCTTCAATTAACTCGTTAGCGTCACGCTGATATACCTTGCATCCGGTAACATGACTGCTTAATTCCAAGGGGCGCAACCTGACGGGTTTCAGCGCACTGCTCTTGAATTTTTTCAGAAAAGCTCCGTATACACTCGCAGTATTGGCAGCCTGATCTATTGCCTCAAGCAGCGAACACAGAATGTAAAAAAATTCCTGTTCAGTTATTACTTTCTCCGCGCGCCAAACTTCAATTGACTGTCGAATAGCATCAACTATTTCAGCGTTTTCTTTGGTGTAATAAAGCCGATCACCAGCAGGGCTATAGTTGCGTGTGATAAATCCTGAGATGCCGGGGAGACTATTGATAAAGGCAAGTACCTCCTCAATCGAGTCTCCAAACAAAGAGCGATATTCTGAAATCTCAGCCCCGTACTTGTGCCTCAATCCGACAAAAGGTGGTGGCGTGTTGATTTCTATATAAGCCTTGTTAAGCACGTATGCGTAGTACTGAATATCACTGGCAATAATTTGAAGCCCCAGTCTTTTGAAGTATCTGCCTACAGCGCCGGTTCCAGCAAAGATATCGCATAGAACTTTCTCGCTGCCGTCAGAAACCTGTCGAAAGACGTGCTCAAGAAAAGGGAGCAGAGTATATTTAGAACCAATATAATTCATTGCTGGTTATTTTCTTTCAGGGAAAGAGTCTGGCGACCTGATCGAGTCGCTTCAGAATGGCAGCTTTGTTCGGGCTGCCGGTTTTCAGAATCAGAGCGCGGAACTGTGCGATCTGTTTGCGGAATTGCGGGCGGTCTTCTCTGGGGACTTCTGAAATCTTCTGCTGCTGCGAATCTTCGATGATGAATTTGAGCATCTCATCAATGTTGCCAATCGCTTCGGCAGCGTGCGCGCCCTGTGGATAAAGTTCCAGATACTTTCCTTCGCCGAGCAGCAGGCGCTCGAAGCTGCACGGCAGATAGCCTTCGCATTCGCCGGGCAGGCCGTTTTTGACGGCTTCCCACGCGATGCGATCAGCGATGGGCAGGGCGCGATACTTCTTCTGCAAATCCCGGAACATCTCTGAACGCACCAGCCACAGTCCGCCGGGTTCGCTGTAAATGATCTCTTTTTCGTGAGCCTTCACCCAGGGATGCTGTGCCTGCGCTTCGGCGTTCGTCTGCGACAGGTTCAGCAGCGAACGGCCCAGCGCGAGCAGGCGCGAGAGTTCGAGTTCAGCAGTGACGGCGGGCGTGGTGGTTTCAGTGGCGGCGCGGGTCAGGAAGTTAACGAGGTCGCTCAGTTCAGCAAAGTTCGCCTGTTCGACCTTCAGGCGTTCTGCGGCTATGCGCTGATAAATCGTTTCGCGCTGCGCCGGTTCGAAAGGCGCGCTGAAGCTGCCAAACATCCAGCCGGATTTGCTATCAGCGGTGGTGACGCGATACCAGAAATCCTCACTCTGTCCGATCTTTTCTTTGCCGGGCGATTGTTCCTGCACCTGCACGACAGCGCCGAGCGGCAGCCGCGTGACTTCATCGGCTCTGGTTTGCGGCGCGGTGCGCAACCTGACGCCTGACGCAGTGGTGATTCTCTCTGCGCCCGTTTGCCCATTGGCGAGGCTGACGCCGCAAAGCAGCAGCACCGTCAGACAGAGCTTTGTTATTTGATCAGGATGTGAGGTCATCTGATTTTGTCATCCTTTGAGTCTTTGGCAATAACCACCTTTTTCAACAGCTTTCGGGAGAAAGAAATTTCTTCCACGAAGTAACACGAAGATTCACGAAGCAACGCACCGGTCTTTTTATCTCACTTCGTGCGGCTTCGTGTGCCTTCGTGGAAAATACTTTCCTGCTACGCTTCCGATTTACTGAGCATCCTTTTCAAGCAATGCTGTAACAGCAGCAGTGATTGTAACTGCGGGTTTCGATTTGCGCCACGCAGGGGCCGCCGCTTATGATAGCGGCCCTGCCGGATACAGCCGGAAGCGTTCTCATCAAACACCTGCCCCACTGTCATCTGCCAATGTTGTTCACCAGTCGTCACAGCGCGCTCGCGCTGATTCTGCTTTTTACTTTGTTTTCAACCTGGTTACTGGCCGCGCCGCCCGGATCGTGGCGCTGGCTTAATCCGCGCCCGCAGGGCAATCCGCTTTATGCAGTCGCTTTTGGCGATGACCGGCACGGCCTGGCGGTCGGGCGCGATGGCACGATGCTGCGAACTGATGATGGCGGCAATGAATGGCAGATGGTGCGCAATCGCGTGGCTGTGCCGCTTTACGGGCTGGCAATGCGCGGCAAAAAGGTCTGGGCGGTGGGCGCGCGCGGCACGATTCTGTTTTCAGGCAACGGCGGCGAAAGCTGGAAGGAGCAGGCGAGCGGAAGCCGAAAGCATCTTTACGCAGTCAGCTTCATTGACGACAGGCGCGGCTGGGCGGTCGGCGTTGAGGGAACGATTATCACGACGCGCGATGGCGGTACGACGTGGGCGGCACAGGCGAGCAGCACTGAGAAGCATCTTTATGCAGTCGCATTCAGTGATGAAAAGCGCGGCGTCGCTGCCGGGGCCGAAGGCACGCTGCTGGTGACTGATGACGGCGGCGCTTCGTGGCAGGCGAGGCCGCAAAGCGAAGCGCGCAACCTGCTAGCGGTGTGCGCCGTTGCGCCTGATAAATTCTGGGTGGCCGGATGGCAGGGCACGATTCTGCACAGCAGCGACGGCGGCGCCACGTGGAGCGCGCAGCAGAGCAGTTCATCAACGAATATTTTCGGCCTGACTTTCACGAATGAAAAAAGCGGCTGGGCTGCGGGCGCTGACGGCGTGATTCTGCACACGACCGATGGCGGCGCGACGTGGAGCGCACAGCTTTCGGGCAGCGCACAATCGCTCAGCGCAATCACCTTTGCCGGTGAAAAGCGCGGCTGGACGGTGGGCGAAGGTGGCACGATTCTGGCCACGACGGACGGCGGTGAGAAGTGGAGCGCGCAAACGCAGGGCGTGCAGGAATCGCTCAGCGCGGTTGATTTCATTGACGGCAAACGCGGCTGGGCGACAGGCGCAAACGGCGCGCTCATCGCCACTGATGACGGCGGCAAAACGTGGCGCGCACAGGCATCAGGCACGACAGCAAACCTGCGCGGCCTTGATTTCATTGACGCCAGAAACGGCTGGGCCGCTGGTGATGGCGGCGTGATTCTGCGCACGACTGACGGCGGCAGAAAATGGGAAAGCAAGCCTGGCGGTTCTGATTACAGCTTTCGCGCTGTCTGTTTTATCAGTGCGCAGGAAGGCTGGATTGCCGGTGAAGGCGGCACAATCCTGCACACGACTGACGGCGGCGAAAGCTGGACGCGGCAGGCTTCAGGTTCGCGCTACTGGCTGGAAGCGATTGTTTTCACCGATGCAAAAAATGGATGGGCGGCAGGTGAATCGGGCACGATTCTGCACACGACTGATGGCGGCGCGACGTGGCAGCCGCAGGAAAGCGGCACGCGAAAATCGCTTTACAGCATTGCCTTCGCGCCCGCTGAAAAAAATGACAAGGATGAGAAAGCGCGGCCTGGCTGGGTCAGTGGCGATGATGGCCTGATTCTGAAAACAACTGATGGCGGCGAAAACTGGGTGGTGCAGATCAGCAACGTGCCAGGCAATCTGCTGAGCGTGTCGGCCATCAGCGCAAATCAGGTGTGGGCGGCAGGCGCGAGCGGCATCATCATTCACAGCAGCGACGGCGGCGCGACGTGGCAGCGCGAAATGAGCGGCACTGTGACGCCGCTGCGGGCAGTGATCTTTCGCGGTGAAGGCGAAGGCTGGGCGGTCGGTCGTGACGGCGCAATCCTGCGCTATGCCGGAGCGGGAGCGGGTGAACTGCGGACGATTTTCTGATTGAAAAGCGATGAAGAAATGGAACGCGGATGAAACGGACACGACGGATCAGGACAGATTCTGATCAGCATCAATCCGTCGTATCCGTGCCATCTGCGTTCTATTCTGCATTTGATTCAACAACTCTGGCGACGAGATCGTAATCGTGCGCTTCGGTGATTTCGAGCATCACGAAATCACCCGGCCCGGCAGCAAACCCGTCAGGCACATCGTTGATCAGCACGTGCCCGTCAACTTCCGGGGCCTGCGATTCAAGGCGCGCCTGCAGGAGCAGTTCGCTTTCCTGCGAAATGCCTTCGAGCATGGCGCTGAATCGCCTGCCGATCAGCGCGCGATTTTTGCGCTTTGAAATCCGCTGCTGTTCGCGCATCAGCTTTGCGCGGCGCGAGCGCATCGTTCTGGCCGGAACCTTGTCATCAAGTTCGTAACCGTGCGTGCCTTCCTCGTCTGAATAAGTGAACACGCCGACGCGGTCAAATTCGATGTCTTTGACGAACTGCATCAGTTCATTGAAATCCTCTTCAGTCTCACCCGGAAAACCGACGACGAAAGTGGTGCGCAAGGCGATATCCGGCACGAACTGCCGCGCCCGGCGCAGGAGCTTTTCGAGCAACTGCCGGTTGCCGCCGCGCCGCATGCGTTTGAGCACCGCTGCGCTCGCGTGCTGCAACGGCATATCCAGGTAGTTGCACACCTTCGCTTCCGCAGCCATCACTTCAAGCGTCGCATCGCTCAATGAATTCGGATAGGTGTACATCACGCGAATCCATTCAAGGCCGTCAACCTGCGCGAGCGAGCGCAGCAGGTCGGCCAGCCCGTCCTTCAAACCCAGGTCAAGCCCGTACTGCGTCGAATCCTGCGAAATCAGCACCAGTTCCTTCACGCCCTGCGCGGCAAGCTGTTCGGCTTCGCGCACAATCGAACCGGCGCGCCGCGAACGGTATTTACCGCGCATCTGCGGAATCGCACAGAAAGCGCAGGTGTGATCGCACCCTTCGGCAATCTTGACGTAAGCGAAATGCTTCGGCGTCGCCAGCACGCGCGGAGTGTTTTCATCATACAGATAAGTCGGCAGCCCGCGCGTCATCCAGGTATGCGAAGCCACAAATGCCGCATCCTGCGCCGCTACCGCTGCCGGATCAACCGCCGCGACAATTCTGGTGATTTCGCTGGTGCCCAGCACCGCGTCAACTTCAGGCAACTGATTGAGCAGATCCTGCCGGTAACGTTCGACCAGGCATCCGGCCACGACCAGCCGCTTGAGGTTGCCGTGATCCTTGAGCTGAGCCATCTCCAGAATCGTGTCAATTGATTCCTGCCGGGCCGTATCAATAAAGCCGCACGTATTGACGACAATCACATCCGCCTCTTCGCGTTCGGTCGTGAGTTCGTAACCGTGCTGCCGAAGCTGCCCCATCATCACTTCGCTGTCCACCAGATTTTTGGGACAGCCCAGACTGACAAAACCAATTTTTGAAATTTCAGACTTCATCAAACTTCTTTCGTACTTTCTTCGTCAGCGTTGTCGCTGACCGGAATTTCCTCAGGCGGAATGATCACAACCCTGCCATCGCGCGAGGCCGCAATTGACTGCCCCAGCCGTTTATGCCGCCACAGCGCGGCGAAAAATCTCTTCAATTTCCCTGCCGTGTGATTGTGAACAGATCATCATGGATTTCACGCTTCATTGCGCTGCCTCGCAAAATCTCTTCCAGCGTTCAGCGTAAAAGATATTTTGTTCCGCAACTCCTTCACCCCGGGCAATCATCACCGGTAAGCCTGGTGCGGAGTGATCGTAACATTTTTCAGTTACGTTGAGCCGCTCACTACAGCTTTTCCAGCCCCGCATATTTTGCAATCAGTTTCTTCGTGCCGTAACCCGGAAAATTGACGGTCAGTTTGGCGTCTTCGCCGTCGCCTTCGACTCTGATAATCAGGCCCTGGCCATACTTTGCGTGGCGCACGCGCATATTGGCGCGAAAGCCTGAGGTGCTGGTTTTACTGTGGCTGACGGGTTTCGGGCCGCTGCTTTCGCCTGCCGGGCGGTCATCAACCTGCTTTCCCTGCCGGGCAAAGAATTCGCGCACGCTGTCAGTATTGTTGTAACTCTTCCCGCCGTAATTACTGGTGCGCTTCGGTGGCGAGGGCGGCACGTAAGCTGACGAGGACGAGCCTGATTTGAATTTTGATCCGTAAGCTGAACCGGAACGTGAACTGCCTGAACTGTAGCGGCGGTATTCATCGTCGTATTCAACCTGGTAATCTGAATCGCTGGTCAGCACGCGCAGGGCGTGGCGGTTCTCCTGCGTTGAGGTTTTGTTGGCAAAACGCAGCCAGCTCGGGCCTGATGAAATGTCTTCGATCAGTTCCAGCGGAAACTCCATCAGAAAGCGCGATGGTTCGGCGGGTGTCTCTTCGCCATAAACGCGGCGGCGAATGGCGTGTGTGATGTACAGAAATTTTTCGGCGCGCGTGATGGCGACGTACAGCAGACGGCGTTCCTCTTCGAGTTCGCTCTGGTTTTCGCGCGATCTTGAATGAGGGAAGATGCCTTCTTCCAGACCGACAATGAACACCAGCGGAAATTCCAGTCCTTTGGCCGCGTGCATCGTCATCAGCGTGACCTGCGCGGCGGCGTCAATCTGATCGGTGTCAGCGACGAGCGCGGCGTGATCAATGAAATCGCGCAGGTTTTCTTCCTGCTCTTCGGCTTCGGCAGCGGCGTTGACCAGTTCTTCGAGGTTGAGCAGGCGGGCCTCGGCTTCCTCAGTGTTTTCGGCCTTCAGCGCGCGTTCGTAGCCGGTGTCAATGACGGCGGCCTTGACGATGTCAGAAAGTTTTTCGCCCTCGCTCGTGGCGCGCTGACTGAGGCGCGTGATGATTTCGCGGAACGATTTCAGCGCATTGACCGTGCGCGCAGGCAGCAGGTTCTGATCAATGACGATGCTGATCGTTTCCCAGTACGAAACGCCGAAATCCCTGGCGCGGCGTTCCAGATCATCGAGCGTTGATTTGCCGATGCCGCGCGCGGGCGAATTGATAACGCGCAGCAGCGCAATGTCATCGTGCGTGTTCAGCGCCACTTTCAGATACGCGATGATGTCTTTGACTTCGGCGCGCTCATAAAAGCTGAAGCCGCCGACCAGGTTGTAACTCAATCCGGCGCGACGGCAGGCCTCTTCAAACTGGCGCGACTGCGCGTTGGTGCGATACAGCACGGCGGCGCGCAAATCGGGTTCACGGCGCAGGTGGTCTTCAATCTTCTGCACGACGAAACGCGCTTCGGCATCGCCGTCAAAGACCTGGGCGTACCGGATGCGTTCGCCTTCAGCGCCGCCTGAATAAAGCGTCTTGTCAATGCGCTCGGTGTTGTTGGCGATGACCTTGTTGGCTGCTTCGAGAATGCGTTTCGTCGAACGATAATTCTCTTCGAGCTTGACGACTTTCGCACTCGCGTAGTCATTCTGGAAGCCAAGAATGATGTTGAAGTCAGAACCTCGAAATGAATAGATGGAGTTGTGACAAACAAAATCCTCGCAGAGGAAATTGTGAACATTGGCAATATCCAGGTCATAAACATGACCCTGATATTCTGAGGTATTTACCTCAGTTACCACATCCTCAGTAATCTGTCCACGATCATAAACGGCGACTTCCATCCCGGCATGAAAATGACTGGCTGGCATTTCAGCAAAGGCACGCGCGCCTTCTACGAGCAAGGCGTTTCTTTTGACAGCAATTCGTGAGTCGAGGCTTTTCATACTTTCAACCACTGAACAGGCCTCAGCAAATCGCACTCTTGCTGATTCGTGTCGCCAGGTACGTTTTTTCCCAGGTCGGCCCAGGAAACCTGCTGTCTCAAACAAAGGGCGCAGTGACATCTCTGTTGTTGCGAACTGAATCCGGTGTCCGCCCCAGGGACAGGTGGTGGACACGCGACCGTCTCCGAACATTGTCAGGTTGATGTAAAAGCGTTCCGATTCAAAGCGGCTCTTGGGAGTTACATGCGGGTATGCCTCAAAGAGGTTGAAGTCCTCAAAAAGCTGCTGAACTCGTGCACGAGTGTCAATTTCCTGATAGAGATGGTCAATCTGTTCCTGAGTAATATTCATTTTTCGCTGACGATTATGAAAGATAATAGTCGGCAGACCATATCTTGCGGCAAACAAGGCCTCGTACAGCGAAGCTTCGGATCTTGAGTCGCAGACCCTGAGAACCCACATTTTATCGGCAACTTCCTGTGCGCTTCTGACCAGTAATCCCAGTTCAGGCAGTTTTCTTTTTTTACCATTGATGACCTCTCTGGCTGAGGTCGTGATTCCGATGCGGTAACCTTTGTCCTTGCGATACATCAGATAGACAAGATATTTGCCCGGCAACGGACGCAATCTCCCGAACAAAATATGACCAGGCGTAACTTTCAGCCTTCTGCCGTGTGCGGTGCGAATCTCAATGACCGGCCCGGAATAGAGTTTTTTTCGCACCTTCTCGACTGATGAAGTGAGTGTCCGGCTGTGCCCGCTGGCGGCGATTACCCTGCTTCCCTTACGGAGTTCTTCGATTTGACAATACCCTTCGGGGGTTCGCACCAGGGAACCAGCCGGGATACATTGATCTACATCGCCCACCACGCACAGGCTGCGGTTCTGCCAGAAGTCTGCGGGCAGTTGTTCGCCGCGCTGCGCCGAGCGTCCGGCATAGCTGCCTTCGACAATCAGGCGCACGAGCGCGTACTGAATGCCGTTGGTGTCCTGAAATTCATCAACCATGACGTGGCGAAAACGCTGGTGATAATACTCGCGCGTTTCCGCTGAATGTCTGAGCAGTTGCACGGTGCGAATCAGCAGGTCATCAAAATCAAGCGCATTCGATGATTGCAGGCGCTGTTCATAAGCCTTGAAGACGCGGGCGATCAGTTCGCGGCGTTCATCGCCGTATTCAGATTTGGCGGCGTAAAGCTGCGGGTCTTCGCCGCGATTTTTGGCGGCGCTGATGGCGGACTGTACTGAGCGCACGCTGATCTGCTTGTCGTCGCCAACTCCCATGTCCTTGAGAATGCCCTTAATCAGCTTCTGCTGATCGTCGGTGTCATAGATCGTGAATGAGCGCGTGTAGCCCTTTTCGAGCTTTTCAATATCACGCCGCAGAATGCGCACGCAGAGCGAATGAAAGGTCGAAAGCAGCGGCGCGCCGGAACGATTGCCGCTGGCGTAATAACCGGCGAGCAGTTTGTTGATGCGCTCCTTCATCTCGCCTGCCGCCTTGTTGGTGAAGGTCACGGCGAGAATGTTTTCAGGGCGCACGCCGACGCTTTCGATCAGATGTGCGATGCGATAAGTGATGACGCGGGTCTTGCCCGATCCGGCTCCGGCCAGAATCAGCACCGGGCCGTCAGTGACGGCGGCAGCCTCGCGCTGCTGTGCGTTGAGGCCGGAAAGATGATCAGTCGTGTGTTCGCTGTTGAATGAAAGCATGGCGATTGTGGTTATCTCTGATTGAAACTCCGCCTGACGAAATCAGGAACATCGCGTTCAAGTTTGAAAAGTTCCATAGTCGGTTTGTGCTGCTGTGTGATGGCCCAGCGTTGCAGCCACGACATGCCTGATCGTCCGGTGTAAGTATCCGGCAGGTTGTAAGCCCTGTCGCGGAGCGCATCTTCGAGCGAAATGAATTTGTAACCGCGCCGTTTCATCATCTGCACCAGTTTGTCGAAATGATCAGCATTGAGCGCGTTGTCGTGCAGGAGCAGCGTCTGTTTCATTTCACGTCCGAGCAGGCTGACCGAGTGTTTCTCGAACAGTTCGAGCATCGCTTCCATATACGGCACATAAGCTTCGGCGACGCGCTCCATCATTGCGCGGTCGTTGCGGGCGAGGGCCGAGGCGTACACGGCGGCGAAAACGTAATCCTGATTATCCACTGTGACCGGCGCGACGGTGTAACCGCGCGTGACCAGAAATTTCTCAAACGCAGTTCTGGTTTCAAGGTTCGGCCCGGTATTCAGAAACGGATGGCGGAAATAACGCAACCGCTTTCCCCTGGCCTCAAGCAGCCTTCTGGTCACTGCCTCGCCGCGAATCAGATCAGCCTCGAACCGAGCAGGCGGGGTGTTGAAGAAATCAGCATGTGAATAAGTGTGATTGCCGAGTTCCAGCCCGGCGTCAACCCACGATTTCAGAATGGCTGTGCGCGCGGCGACCTCTTTGCCGCCATTCACGAACAGCTTGCCTTCGTTGACAAAACCGATGGCCGGAATTTTGTGCGCCGTGATTGTCTGAATCAGTTTGCGATTGATCGTCTGGATCAGCTTCAGATCACTGGTCTGTGGAGCGCCGATCAGATCATCGAAAGTGATGACGATTTCGCGCGGTGAGGTCTGTGGCGTAGCGCGGCGTTCGGTTTTTCCTGTCACGACAATTGCCGCGACCAGCAGGCAGGCAGCAAAGGTGAAGAGTAAGGATCGAAATTTCATAACCGATAAAAAAACGAATCCACGAAGCCGCACAGACACGAAGATGTTTTGCTGATTAATGCCCTTCGTGGTACTTCGTGCGGCTTCGTGGATTACTTTCCTTTCGCTCACTCAGCCAGCATCATTTTGGCAATCGTCTGTTTCTGCATATTCGATGTGCCTTCGTAAATCTGTCCGATCTTGCAGTCGCGGAAATATTTTTCAACCGGATAATCCTTCACATAACCGTACCCGCCGAACAGATTCACAGCCAGCGAAGCAATTTCTTCAGCCACTTCGGATGAATAGAGTTTCGCCATCGCCGCCTGTCTGATGAAGGGCTGGCGCGCATCCTTCAGGCGCGCGGCGTTGTAAACCATCAGGCGCGCGGCTTCAAGCTTGACGGCCATTTCAGCGAGCTGAAACTGCACACCCTGAAATTCGCTGATGGACTGACCGAACTGTTTGCGTTCCTTTGTGTAACTGAGCGCCGCTTCAAACGCGCCCTGAGCGAGGCCGACCATCTGCGCGCCAATGCCGATGCGGCCTTCGTTGAGCGTTTCGATGGCAATCTTGTAACCCTTGCCGACTTCGCCCAGAACATTCGCTTTCGGCACACGGCAGTCTTCCAGAATCAGTTCGCACGTTGACGAAGCGCGAATGCCAAGCTTGTCTTCCTTTTTACCAACTGAAAAACCGGGAAAGCCCTTCTCGACGACGAAAGCCGTGATGCCCTTGTAACCCTTGCTCGGATCAAGATTGGCAAAGACGATGAAAATGCCTGCCTCGTTGCCGTTCGTGATCCACAGCTTGCGCCCGTTGAGAATGTAATGATCGCCGTCGGCTGCCGCGCGCGTCTGCATGGCGAAGGCATCAGAACCCGAACCGGCCTCGCTCAGAGCATAAGCGCCGACCGTGTCCTGGCACAGGCGCGGAATGTATTTCTGTTTCAGTTCGTCAGTGCCGTAATTGAGAAACGCATTGATGACCAGCGTGTTGTTGACATCCACCATCACGCTGACCGAAGCATCAACGCGCGCCAGTTCCTCAATCGCCAGGCAGGCCATAAAGAACGAACCGCCCGAACCGCCGTATTCCTCGCCCGGTTCGATGCCGAAAATGCCCAGCTCAAAAGCCTTGCTGATGATTTCGGGGCGAATCTTCTGATGCTCGTCCATCTCGCGGACGTAAGGTTTGATTTCGGCTTCAGCAAACTCGCGGACGCTGGCGGCAAAGAGCTTCTCTTCATCCGAGAGCATCGTCAGCGCCGGGATGATGGCCGGTGCATTTTCTTCCTGTCGGTGCGCCATAGTGATTTCAGCTTCCTTTCGCATGTAGAGATTGATGATGAACAGATGACTGACGCGCTGATGAACGCAGAGGTGTCGTTACTGAACAGTCATCTTAGCAATCAGCACAAGCTTTGCCAACCTGACGAACCCGCGCCTATAATCCGTTCTCGTCACGCCTCTGAATGATTTCGCGCAGGAATGGTTATGATCAAATCCATCAGGTTTCAGAATTTCAAGGCTCTGCGAAATGCGACGTTGCCGCTTGGACGATTTACGCTGATCGTCGGGCCGAACGGGAGTGGAAAGAGTACTGTCCTGAAAGCCCTCGAACTCATCAATGATCCATCGAAACTTCACTTCAATCAGGTCGTCAGCGCAGATAAAAGGGAGTCCGGAGAGATAACGGTTGAAATTTGTATGTCGCCTGACAACGCATTCCTGACAGACGATATGATTTTGCGGTGGCTGACTGATCAGGCTGGCTTTCAGGAATATGTCGGGCTTTACAGCGCAAAATGGATCTCAGCTATAAAGACAACACGTGTTTATTCACTAAACGCCGACAGCATTGCTGCTCCAGTCGCACTTCGTCCGGGAATTGAGATGCTGAAGGATGGAGGCAATCTTGCCGCCGTGCTGGATCAGCTTCGAGACCTTCATCCTGAAAGGTTTGAGTCGTTGAATAACGCTTTACAGCAATGGCTCCCGGAGTTTGATCGAATACTTTTCGAGACGCCGAAGCAGGGAATGCGGACGTTCGCTCTGCGAATGAGAAACGGAAAGCACAAAATTGCAGCCACTGATTTGTCTCAGGGCACACTGCTGGCACTGGCGATGCTGACGCTGGCTTACCTGCCTGAGCCGCCAGCGTTGATTGGTCTTGAAGAACCTGATCGCGTCATGCACCCGCGCCTGCTGCGCGATGTGCAGGATGCGCTCTATCGGCTGAGTTATCCTGAAAATTATGGCGAAGAGCGCGAACCTGTGCAGGTGATTGCAACGACGCATTCACCCTACTTCCTTGATCTGTTCCGCGATCATCCTGAAGAGGTGGTGATCGCAGAAAAGATTGATCAGGGAACCCGATTTGAACGATTGTCAGATCAGCCCAATATTGATGAGATTCTGCAGGACTCTCATCTCGGTGAAGTGTGGTACACAGGAATTCTGGGAGGAGTTCCGGCGCACCCATGAAAGTTGCCATCCTGAGCGAATCATCAGCGGACGAAACGGCTGTTCGAATTCTCGTTGAAGCGATTCTCAATCAACAGACTGAGCGGATTGATCTGCCTTTGCGCGGGCGCGGCTGGCCTTCGGTGCGGGACAATCTGCCTGCGGTTTTCAAACATCTGCATTACCGCACGGACGCTGAGGCGCTGGTGCTGGTTGTTGATGCGGATGATTCAACTGTGCATCACGCAGCCCGCGAACAACCCGACGGCGCAGATGAATCCTGCCGGTTGTGCGACCTGCTGACGACGGTTGCCCGAATCAGAAGCTCGCTCAAACCAATTCCGGGGCGCAGCCTGTTGAAGATGGCAATCGGGCTGGCCGTACCTGCAATTGAAGCGTGGTATCTGTGCGGCACAGACCCGCGCGGCGCTGAAGCAGCCTGGCTGCAGCGCCATACTCCCACGCTTGGGCGTGACATCAGAAATCAACTGAAACAGGCTGTGTACCAGACAGACCGCCCCTCACTGGCGCTTGAAACAGAACGAGCAGTAAAGGAAGCACAGCGACTCGCACAGAGTCTGACACTGCTGGAACAGCATTTCCCCGGCGGTTTCGGAACCCTGCTGCGCGCAATCAAAAGCTGGTAAGCACTAAAACTCTTTTATTGGAGAACTGCACATCATGAACAGAAGAGACTTCGTTAAATTGACCGCGCCCGGCGCTGCCGCCACGATGCTGCTGGCGAATGAAATGGCGACGCTGGCGAAACCGGTGGCCAATGGCACACTGAAAAAAGCTGTCCTCATCGGCATGCTGCCGAATAACATCAGCTATCTGGATCGCTTCAAAATGGCCATTGATGTCGGCTTTGAAGCCATCGAGATGCAGACCATCACTGATCCGAAAGAGGCCGATGAAATCAAAGCGGCGTCTGACAAGACAAAGCTGCGGATTCATTCGGTGATGAATATGGGCCACTGGGAATGGCCGCTTTCAAGCCCCAAGCCCGATGATGTGCAAAAGAGTCTGGAGCGGATGGAGACTTCGCTGCGCAACGCGAAGCTGTGGGGCGCTGACGCGGTGCTGCTGGTGCCGGGAGTGGTCAGGCCCGATACGACTTACGTGCAGGCGTGGCAGCGTTCGCAGCCGCAGATCAGAAAGCTGATTCCGCTGGCAAAGGAACTGAATGTCGTCATTGGAATTGAAGAAGTCTGGAACAAGTTTCTGCTGAGCGCGCCCGATATGGCGAAATACGTTGATGAATTCAAAAGTCCCTGGGTGCGGTCTTACTTCGATGTCGGCAACGTGGTGATGTACGGCTTCCCGCAGGAATGGATTCGCACGCTCGGCAAGCGGATCGTCAAATTCCACCTGAAAGACTTCGACACGCGCACGCGGCAGTTCGTACCGTTGCGCGAAGGCAGCATTGACTGGAAGGAAGTCCGTCGCGCCATCGGTGAAATCGGTTACAACGGCTATCTGACGACCGAACTTTCAGCGAGCAAAGAGGAACTGAAGAACGGACACGAAGCCTGGCTGCGCGAAGTCGTGAAGCGCGTGGACAAAATCTTTGCGGGTGAGTAATGCTCAGAGAGAAACTCGAAGAGATCAGAGCCAGACGCGGTCGCACAGTCAACGTGCGCGGGCCGCTTGACTGGATCGCGGTAATCATTGCGACCGGTTTCGGCGTGGGTTTTATTCCGTTTGCGCCGGGCACATTCGGTTCGCTGCTGGGAGCCGTGATCTTTTACTTTCTCAGCCTGCAACCGATCCTTTTCTTCCGGCCCAACCTGCTGCAAAACAGCGTGCTGGCGCTGGCCGTGCTGACGGCGTGGGCCGGAACGTGGGCTTCGACACGGGCTGAGAAGATTTTTGATCGCAAGGATGCCGGGCAGATCGTGATTGATGAAGTCTGCGGTCAGCTCGTCACCTTTGCCTTCGTGCCGGTTCACCTGAGCAAAGAGGTGCTGATCGTTTCGCTCACCGGCTTTCTGCTCTTCCGGTTTTTCGACATCACCAAGCCGTATCCGATTCGCCGGATGGAAACGCTCGGTGAGGGCCTGGGCGTGATGGCCGATGACATCCTGGCGGGCCTTTATGGGGCGCTGGTGCTATCATTCCTGCTGCCTTTTATCGCTTCGGTCTGGCGCTGAATCGGGGAAAGCCACGAAAAGAAACAGTACCGCGCGCGTCAGCACGCGCGTGGGTTGGCAGATAAACCGGCCTCTGACGCGCGCGGTACTGTACCGGTGTAATTATGCTCAACGCTGAAATTCTTGCCATCGGGTCAGAGATGCTGACGCCGTTTCGCACCGATACCAACTCGCTCTGGCTGACTGAACGGCTCAATTCCATCGGCGTCGAAGTCAAACTGAAAATCATCGTCGGTGATGACGAAGCGCGGCTGGAAGAGACGATCCGCGATGCGATGAAGCGGTCAGAAATCATCATCTCGACCGGCGGCCTGGGGCCGACTGCGGATGACATCACCAAAAACATTTTTGCGCGCGTGCTGAATCGCCGCCTCGAACTCAACGAGGAAATCCTCGCCCGGTTGCGCGAACGCTTTGCGAAGCGCGGCATTCCGATGGCTGAAATCAATGCGCGCCAGGCGATGATTCCCGCGGGCGCTGCGATCCTGCCCAATCGCAAAGGCACCGCGCCGGGCATTCTGATGAACGAAGGCAACTGCACAGTGGTGATGCTGCCGGGGCCGCCGAGCGAGATGAAGCCGATGTTTACTGAGGCCGTGATGCCGGTGCTCAGGCAGCGCACCGGCGATATGCTCATCGTGCGCCGTTCGCTGAGCGTTTTCGGGATGACTGAATCGGGCGTGGATGAGATTGCTGAACCGATTTACGGCAAATACACCAACCCTTCAACGACGATTCTGGCCGTCAATGGTCAGATCGAACTGCACCTGTCGGCGCTCGCCACAAGCGAGACTGAAGCGAACCGGATGCTTGACGAAGTGGCCGGGCCGCTTGAAGAGGCGCTGCGCGATCACATCTTTTCGACAAATGGCGAACAGCTTGAAGAGGTCGCGGGGCGGCTGCTCAGAGAAAAAAACTGGACGCTGGCTGCGGCGGAAAGCTGCACCGGCGGACTGCTCGCGGGCCGCATCACGAGCGTGCCGGGCAGTTCCGATTATTTCACCGAAGGCGTGGTGGCTTACGCCAACGAAGCCAAGGCTGATCTGCTCGGCGTGCCGCACAAACTGATCGAAGAGCACGGCGCAGTCAGCGCCGAAGTCGCCGAAGCAATGGCCATCGGCATTCGCCGCCGCGCGCATGCAAACATCGGCGTCGGCATCACGGGCATTGCGGGGCCGGGCGGCGGCACTGAAGAGAAGCCGGTCGGCCTGGTTTACATCGGCATCGCTGACGAAGCCGAAAGTTCCGCGCGCCGTTTTCTCTTTCCCGGCGACCGAAATCTGATTCGTGAACTGTCAGTAAAAGCCGCGCTCGATCTGATTCGCCGGAGAGTTGCGGGACAGGAAGGCGGCAGTCAGTGGCAGGTTTCGACTGAGCGAGGAGTGAAGTGATGGCAATGTTTGTTCACCTCACATCCGAGAAGAATATAAAAAGCATACTTCGTAATGGGATCTCCCGGCTTCGCCGGAAAACGAGTTCACCATCCGGGGTTTTCGCAATGCCAGTGACTCGGAACTTTTACGTTTCGCATCAGTGGCTGCGCGAGTTGAAGCGGAGAGGGAGTACAACAGTTGCAGGAATTTATTTTCGTATTCCTGATGAAGAATCAGTCTGGGTAGGTCATTACAGTCAGGCTCATCAGCAGATGAGCGCTGCTGATGCCATTGCACTGATGATGGCTGCTGAGAATCGGGAAGGTTTTGAAGTCATCATTCCCCGGCGGATTGGCAGGAACGAAATTCACAAAGTGAAAACGCTGCCACAGATAACCGGATGGCGTTACTACCCTGAAGCACACGGCAAGCGTCCGTGTGGCTGTCCGTTTTGCCAGCGCGGTTTGTATGGCGCACGACGACTTCGTGAAGAATACGAAAAACAATTCACAGCAATTCAGGTTGAGTATAGCGAAAACCCGGAAGCTGACTTATGACAATTCAGGAAATTGCATCACTGATTATCGCCTATCTGCTCGGCTCGATTCCGTTCGGCTGGCTGATTGTCAGAATGAGGTCGGGGCGTGACATTCGCGCGGCGGGCAGCGGCGGGACGGGCGCGACGAATGTGATGCGCAATGCGGGCAAGGCGGCTGGACTGATGACATTTGCGCTCGACATTCTGAAGGGCTTTCTGGCCGTGATGATTGCGCGGTGGCTGACCGGCGCGGGGTGGGATACGACGTGGATTGTGGCGGCTGCGGCGGTCGTGGCGATGGCCGGGCATATTTTTCCGGTGTGGCTTGGATTCAGAGCGGGCAAGGGCGTGGCGACGGGCGTGGGCGTGTTTCTGGGGATTACGCCAATTGCGGTGGTCTGCACGCTGGTCGTTTTTACGCTGATTGTCTGGAAGACGCGCTATGTTTCGCTCGGTTCGATTGTGGCTTCGACGCTGATGCTCTTCTGGGCGTGGTTGTGGAACGGGCTGATCTTTCCGAGTCCGTTTCTGCCGCAGATTATGGCGGGCGTGGGCGGCGCGATTGCGCTGATCGTTTTCAAGCACACGGACAACATCAAACGGCTGATGAGCGGGACTGAAAACAAGTTCGGTTCAGCGTCGCAAAAGAAATCAGAGGCCGGTTACTGATGCGCGAGGTGGCAGTCATCGGAGCAGGAAGCTGGGGCACGGCGCTGGCGCTCGTGGCGGCGCGGGGCGGCAATCGTGTGCGATTGTGGGCGCACAGCCCTGAAGTGGCCGCGCTGCTCAGGGACGAACGGCACAACAGCATTTACCTGCCGGGGCCGAAACTGCCTGAGACAATCGCGCCGACAAACGATCTGGCCGAGGCGCTCAGCGGCGCTGAAATCGTGCTGACTGTGATGCCTTCGCATGTGTTTCGTGGAATCTGTGTGCAGATGCTCCCGCACCTTGATTCGCGGATGATTCTGGTCAGCGCGACCAAAGGCATCGAGATTGCCACGCAGATGCGCATTGAAGAGGTCGCCCGCGATGTGATCGGCAGGCATTTTGAGCCGCGCTATGTTGCGCTTTCCGGCCCTTCGTTCGCGCACGAAGTCGCCAGAGAAGAACCCTGCGCGGTCGTGGCAGCGGCGCGTTATGAGGAATGGGCGCGCGAGGTGCAGGCGGCATTGTCATCGCGGCGGTTTCGCATTTACACCAACACCGATGTCGTCGGCGTTGAAATCAGCGGGGCGGTCAAGAATGTGATGGCGATTGCGACGGGCGCAGTCAACGGGCTGGGGTTCGGCTACAATAGCGCGGCGGCGCTCATCACGCGGGGCCTGGCTGAAATGACGCGGCTGGCGACGCGCCTGGGCGGCAGGCTTGAAACGATGGCCGGGCTGGCCGGAGTCGGTGATCTGATGCTGACGTGTCTGGGCGCGCTCTCGCGCAATCGTCACGTGGGTTATGAACTCGGACGCGGGCGCAGGCTGCCTGAAATCATTGGTGAAATGCGCGAGGTGGCCGAAGGCGTAAAGACCGCCAGGGCCGCGCACGAACTGGCGCAGCGCACCGGCGTTGAGATGCCGATCACGACGGGCGTTTACCGGCTGCTGTATGAAAACAAGGAGCCGCAGGAACTGGCCGTTGAACTGATGGAACGCCCGCTCAGGGACGAAGGGCTTTCAGGATGACTGAAGACTGCCACATCCGTCGCGCCACGGTCGCAGATGCGGCTGTCATTGCCCATCAGCGCGCCCGGATGTTTTACGATCTGGGCCGCGTCAGCGATCAGGAAGCCGCCGCGATTGAAACTGAAACACGGCGACAGATGAACGAGTTGCTTGAAAGCGAAGAATACCTGGCGTGGCTGGCGGAATGTGACGGAAAGATTGTGGCCGGTGGCGGGGTGATGATGCGCCGTCTGCTGCCGCGCCCCGGTGCCGTGCAGGGCGCTGAAGAAGCGTACATTCTGAACGTTTACACCGAGCCGGAATATCGCCGCCGGGGAGTGGCGCGAAAACTGATGGAGACTATCATCGCCTGGGCGCGTGAACGCGGTTGCGAGCGTGTGACTCTGCATCCGTCTGAAGACGGGCGGGCATTGTATGAAAGTCTCGGTTTCGATCCGACTGACGAGATGCGGCTGAGGCAGGATTGAGTTATGACGAAGGCACAGGGAGCGGCAGCAATCAAGGTCATCAGCGACAATCGCGCTGCTTATCATAACTACCACATCATTGAAACATACGAAGCTGGCATCCAGTTGACGGGCACCGAGGTCAAATCAGCGCGCCTGGGTCGCGTCAATCTCAAGGACGCTTACGCCACGATCAGCAATGGTGAGGCCTGGTTGCTCAACGCCCACATCAGCCAGTACACTCACGGCAATCGGCAGAACCACGAACCGACGCGGACGCGCAGGCTGCTGCTGCACAAACGCGAGATTGAACGGTTGCGTTCACGCGCCGAAGAGAAAGGGCTGACGCTGGTGCCGACCAGGTTTTATTTCAAGAATGGCTTCATCAAATGTGAACTGGCCATTGCACGCGGCAAGAAGCTGTATGACAAACGCGAAACCGAAGCGCGCAAGACGCAGGAACGCGAGGCCCGCACCGCGATGAAAAATCGAATGAGAGACGAATGACAACCAGTCCCCACAAGCAAACAGGAACGGAGACACCTGACCATGGAAGTCAAGGCAGACGCAAGGAAGTTTTACGAGATTGAATGCGACGCGCTGGTCGTCGCGGTTTATGAAGGAGAAAAACCCGATGCCGGTGCGCTGGCCGATCTGGACAAACGTTCCGGCGGCGTGATTACTTCGCTGATTGAAACCGGCGAACTGACCGGCAAGGCAGGCGAAACGGCTTACATTCACAATCCCGGCGACATCAAAGCGCGCCGCCTGCTGCTGATTGGCGCAGGCAAGCTCGAAGATTTCAAACCTGACAACGTGCGCCGGATGTCCGGCACTGCCGCCCGCACGCTGCGCGCAAAGAACGTGCGCAGGTTCGCCTTTCTGCGCCGCTCGCAGATTCCGATGGGCGAAAGCGTGCAGGCCGCCGTTGAAGGCGCAATGCTCGCGCTTTATGACACCGACAAATACCGCACCAGCGACAAGGAAGAACGCCTCATCGAAGAGATGATTCTGGCCACAACCGAAGGCGACACCGACGAATTGCGGCGCGGCGTCGAACGCGGGCGCATTCTGGCCGAAGCCACCAACTTCGCGCGCGATCTGATCAATGAACCGGCCAACGTACTGACGCCGACCGAACTCGCCCGCCGCGCCGAAGAAACAGCGCAGACCTTCGGGCTTGAGATTGACGTGCTTGACGAAGCGCGGATGAAGGAACTCGGCATGGGTTCGCTGCTTGGCGTTTCGCAGGGCAGCGCCGAACCGGCCAGACTGATTGTGCTGAGTTACACGCCGAATGAAGAATCAAAGGAAACTGTGGCGATTGTCGGCAAGGGGCTGACCTTCGACACCGGCGGCATCTCGATCAAGCCTGCTGACGGGATGGAAAAAATGAAGTACGACATGGCCGGTGGCGCCACGACGATTGCCGCGATGCGCGCCATTGCGCAGCTCAAGCCTGCGGTCAATGTCATCGGTCTGGTTGGCGCGGTCGAAAACATGCCCGGTGGCCGCGCGCAGCGGCCTGGCGACGTGGTGCGTTCGATGGCTGGCAAGACGATTGAAATCATCAACACCGACGCCGAAGGCCGCCTGGTGCTGGCTGACGTGCTGGCTTATGCGCGCAAACTGGGCGCGACGAAGCTGGTTGACCTGGCCACGCTGACCGGCGCGGTTTCAATTGCGCTCGGTGATGTTTATGTCGCTGCGCTCGGCAATAATCAGGAATGGACTGATGCGGTGATCGAAGCGGGCAGACGGGCGGGTGAAAAGATCTGGCAACTGCCGCTCGACAAGGATTACCGCGAACAGATCAAGAGCGAAATCGCCGACATCAAAAATACCGGCGGGCGCAAGGCGGGCACGATCACGGCTGCTTATTTTCTGAAGGAGTTTGTCGAGGACACGCCCTGGGTGCATCTCGACATTGCCGGGACTGCCTGGAATGACAGCAACAAACCTTACCTGTCGTCCGGCCCGACCGGGGTTTGCGTGCGCACGCTGGCCAGCCTGGTGCTGGCCGAAGCCGCAAAATAAACAATTCGCGGGAAAGAATTGCTCAGGTCTGTGCCGCCTTCTTTCCCGCGTTGTGTTTTCAGGAGCGTGACGATGCAGGACACCGCGCAGGAATTGAAAGCGGTCGTCGAAGCCGCAGCCGCAGAAATGCTGAAGCTGAGCGAGGCCGACAGCGAAAGGCGTGTGGTGGAAGGGAAGTGGTCGAAGAAGGAAATCATCGGCCACCTGATTGATTCGGCTTCCAACAATCACCAGCGATTTGTGCGCGTGCAGTTCAGCGACGGGCTGACGATGCCGGGTTATGAGCAGAACCGCTGGGTTGAAAGCCAGTCATACCAGACGCGGCAGTGGGCTGAACTGGTGACGTTCTGGCGCAGTTACAACCTGCACCTGGCGCATGTCATCGCGCACGTGGCTGAAGCCAGCCTGAATCATCGTGTCACAATTGGCAGCAGTGAACCGGTGACGCTCGAATTTGTGATCCGCGATTATCTCAGCCACCTGAAACACCACCTCGGACAGATTCTGAACTGATGAACTGCGGTTCGCGCAGCGATTCAATCAGTCCATGCCGGTGCGCCAGCGCGAAGTAACGGCGCATTCCCGCCAGATTCTCTTCATCCAGATCAAAATTGACGTTGTCGCGCAGGTAACTGAGCGTGACTGACAGCGGCAGGTTCAGGCTCTCTGCATAAGCCTGCGCGATTTCCGCCAGGTGTTCCAGCCCTTCGCGTCTGGCCGCCACGAAATCAATTCCGGCGAGGCTTCCGTCGGCGCAGGCTTCCGCGCGCGCGGCCCAGACGGCAAAAACAAAGGGCAGGCCGGTCAGGTCGCGCCATTCTTCAGCCAGGTCGTAAATCCGCACGCCCATTTGCGCGGCCCGTTCGTGCAGCCTGAAAGTCGGATCACCGATGACCAGCGCAGCGTCGCTGGCTTCGAGCATGTTTTCGCAATCGAAACTGACATCCGGGGTGCGTTCGATGAACTGCGGCTGATTCCGCCAGCGTTCGGCAAACAGGATTCTGATGAGTGCCTGCGAGGTGCGCGACGAAGTGTCGAGCGTCACGGTGCGGGCTTCTTCAGGCGGCACGCGGGCCGCGAGAACCACGCTGCGCACACGTTGTTTTGAAGCAACGGCGGCATCGGGAATCAGGCGCAGGTTCGGAATGCGCTGGTATTCGATGACCGGAATCAGGGCCACATCACACTGCCCGGCGGCCAGCATCTGCGCGCAGCGCGACGGGGCCGTGTCGCCCAGAAACCTGACCTTATGGCGCTGTGAGCCGAAAGCAAAACCGTAAACCAGCGGTGCTGAGTTGAGATAAGTCGAAGCAGCAATTCTCATAAGTTTTCACATTATCCTTCACGCCCATTCTGATGCCAAATTGAAGTTCGACCGGCTGCCGACCCGTCATGGTGTTTTATGCAAATGACGGCTGATGAAGCCCGCGACCATCTGGCAGCTTGTCGAACCTTCCCCGGCATCGTTTGTGAATTGCGACCTGCAAAACATCAGCGAGCCTGCCTGCACCTTAACGATCTCCGGGCTTTTTTATCAGAGCATCGCAATGGAACCGTTAAGTCCGTGACGAGAATGCGGAAGTGTCAGGAGGGGGCAGTAAACGGATCTATTCAGACTGACGGTCAGCGCGCGCACGGAAGCGACGCAGTTTTTCAGACAGGCTCTTTGGCACAGGCGGCGACGATGGTGGCGTGAGCGGCTCAGCCGGATGGAAAGCCAGCAGTTCCAGCATCAGCAGGCAGAACTCACAATCCTGCACGTGACGCGCGATCCGGGCCGCGTCGGAGGCCGAAACCTGATCGCGCCGGTACGCCAGCAGCCGTTCGTTATCCGGGCAGGTCGCAGTCTTCTCAAACCGGTCACTCTGATTCATCCGGGTTCTCCTCTGTCGTGACATTACGGCGCAGCCCCGCAACACACACATTGCGCCGATTCGGATGCACAACCTGAAACTACAGCATTAACTACTACTGGGGCAAAGCACAGCATGAAGAATTTCAGTTGGACACAGGCGCTGCTGGATGAAGAGGTCAACCGAATCTGGAATCAGCTTTACCGGCTGGTCTATCTTCATCCGCTGGTGCAATCCTCACGCAACGCCGGACTGCTCGGCGCGGGGCAGTACAGCGGTGAAACCTACAACGATCTGACGCAGGAACTCTTTCTGATGCTGTTTCAGAAAGGGCGGTTTCAGCATTACATCGAAACCGGCATGACGAGCAGCGAAATCGAACACGAAATCGCGCAGATCGAACTGACCAACATGCTGGTCGCGCACCTGCGCCGCCAGTATCCCGAATCGTACCGGATGGCGCGCCGCATCAGCACGCTGATTCAGAACAGCCCGCGTTTTCGCCGCTTCGACACGCTGATGATGCGCGAAAGCCGGACGCAGCGCCGCCGTCGCGGGCTGACCGAACAGGTCTATGGCCTGGCTGAATGGCCGGACACCAAAGAGATCAAGGAACGCGCGATGATGGAAGACCTGGTGCAGCAGGTGCCGATGCGCAAACGCAACACGCGCGAGGCCGGGTGTACGGCTGATTCGCAGATCATCATCTCGAACGCCGATATGCTGGAGCTGATTGTCGAAGTCTTTGAGGCCATTGATTCGCTGACCGACATCAAAACCATCCGCACGCTGGTCATGTCGCGGCTGCCGGTCATCAACATTGTGATGGTTCCGATTACGAAACCGGAAGACGACAGCGAAAAGAATACGCCTTACCTGCTCGAAGTTCCCGATGAACGCGAAAACCCGGAAGAGAACTTCCTGAGCCACGAATTTTCGCGCAGCGCCATGCAACTGGCTGAAGACTTTCTGGACAAACTGGCCGCCTCGGTGCGCCGCAAGCCGAAACAGTCAGAGCGGATGATGAATGTGCTGTGGCACTGTTACCTAGAGCCGGGCCGGATGTCGAACATTCAACTGGCCAAAATTCTGGGCGTGTCAGATTCGCTGATCAGCGATTACTGCAACCGCGTCAACCGCCAGCTTCGCACGCTTAATCTGACGATTGAGCAGGCCCGCGTCTTTGAGGCCGCACTCAAACGCCGCACCGCCAGCCTGCTGCAAAGCGAACAGAAGCAGGTCGCCTGAAAATTCATCAGATCAGGGACAGGCCGGAAAGTCGGAAAGCCGCTTTCCGGCCTGTGCTGCGTTGTCTGACCTGCGCCTGATTCACCTGCCTGTGATTGTTATCTCCCTGCATTTCCGTCGGATACCACCAGGGCAATCCAGTGATATATCCCGGGGCCGGAAGCCGGTCGGCCAGCCTGAGATCAGAAAGTGACAATAATCGGCAGCCGGTAAGAACCCCTGTAAAAGGCCCTTTTTCTTTCGTGAACGGAAAAAAATTCTGGTAGACGGGCAGGGAAATTATGGTAAACTCCGCTCCGTTCCCGCCTCACGGTGAAGAAATCAAAAAAGGCATTATCAACTTTAGTCTATCTAGCGAAAGGACTGGTCATGAAACTCTCTGCACATGCATTGCGCTCGCTTCAGGAGCTTGATGAAGCAGGTCGCAAGGCAGTCGAACAGATCGTACAGGCGCATATCAGAGCCTGTCGTCTGAATGGCTTCCAGCCCGAAAATCTGGAACGGGTCTATCAGGAAGCGATTGAAATTATCCGCCTTGAAGGCCCGCCGAAAAATGAGTCGCTCGGTCATAACAAATATGAGCCGACTCGCCGTTATGAGCAGTATCGCAGCCCGCGTGCGCTCTGACTGATACCTGAGCGGGTTCGCAGTCAGACAGCAGCCTTTGCCGGATGGCAGTGGCTGCTGTTTTCATTTTAAGGCGGGAACCGGCACCCTGCCTGCTCAGCACAGAGCCTGTTGCCGTGCCGGGCTGGCGTGGTACAATCGCGCCGTCTTGAAAACCATCAACTGAGTCCATTAACTCTTCAAGTCCAATAACCATCGGAAAGGGATAAGGAAATGAACAGAAAGATTTTGTCCATTCTGGCTGTGTTCGCGCTGCTGTGCAGCCTGGGCGTGCTGGCTTCGGCCAAAGGCAAAAAAGTCACTCTGACGGGCGTCATTACTGACAAGAAATGTTCGGCCAGAGGCGCTGAACATTCACGCGACTGTGCCCTGAAATGCAAGGACAGCGGCATCGGCCTTTTCGCTGATGGCAAGTTCTATGAGTTTGACGCAAAAGGCGCTGCCGATGCCGTCAAGCTGATGGAAGCCAGCAAAAGCGACAAGGTGATCAAAGCCACAGTCGAAGGCGAACTCGATGACACGAAACTGACCGTCAGGAAAATTACCGAAGCAAAATAGTCAGTTCTGACACCTGCACCATCACTAAAAGCACTCAGGGCGGGATCGGTTGAGCCGAATCCCGCCCTTATTTTTTCGGTCAGTAATCACCGGCCTGCTTCAGCCATAGCTCGTCACGTTGCGTGACTTTTCGTGGTGACGTTCGAGCGCGAGGGCAATCAGCCGGTCAATCAGTTCGCTGTAGCCAATGCCGCTTGCTTCCCACAATTTCGGGTACATGCTGATCGAAGTGAAGCCAGGCATGGTGTTGATTTCGTTGACCAACACCCGGCCATCAGCTTTTTCGAGAAAGAAATCAACCCGCGCCAGTCCCGAACCGTCAACGGCCTGAAAGACGCGAATCGCCATCTGCTGAATCTCTGCCGCCTTGTCCGCGTCAAGCGGGGCCGGAATCAGCAGCCGCGCGCCGTTCGGATCAACATATTTGGCCTGGTAATCATAAAACTCGGCAGCCGGAGCGATCTCGCCCGGCACGCTCGCCATCGGTTCATCGTTGCCCAGCACGCTGACTTCGATTTCGCGGGCATCCACGCCTTTTTCGACAATCACCTTGCGGTCGTATTTTGCCGCGAGCGCGATGGCGGCCCTCAGTTCCTGCGCGTCGTCAGCCTTTGAAATGCCGACCGATGAACCCAGGTTCGCCGGTTTGGCAAAGCAGGGAAAACCGATTTCAGCGGTGATGCGATCTTCAATCCGCTGCGGGTCGGCTTCCCACTGCGTGCGCAGGAACCACAGGTAATCAACTATCGGCAGCCCGGCTTCGTGAAAGAGCCGCTTCATAATCACCTTGTCCATTCCGCAGGCCGAAGCCAGCACGCCGCAGCCGACATACGGCACGTCGGCCATTTCAAGCAGCCCCTGAATCGTGCCGTCCTCGCCATAAGTGCCGTGCAGCACCGGAATGATGACATCAAGCTGTTCACGCCTGCCCGACGGCGAGCCGGTGCCAGCAAACCGCGTCAGCCCGCGCTCGGTCGGATCACCGATGATCGCCACGCTCTGATCGGCGGTCTCCATCACCTGACTCGGCAGCAGGCTGGTGGCTTCACGCGACGCGAGCCATTTGCCCTGTTTGGTGATGGCGATGGGCACGACCTCGTATTTGCTGCGATCCAGCGCATTGATGACCGATTCAGCCGAGCGCAGTGAAACTTCGTGTTCACCGGAACGACCGCCAAAAATTACTCCGACTCTCAGTTTTGACATCTTGAATGACGATTTCAGATTTCAGATTTGCGATTTCAGATTGCAGATTCAGGGATGATTTCACCTGAAGCTTTGCGTGAATCGCGCTTTGAATCTGCAATCTCAAATCTGCAATTACATAATCTTTTTGCCCAGGGCCGACAGGATCAGTTGCACGCCGAGTTCGGCGGTTTTGTTGGCCACATCAAAGACCGGGTTCACTTCGGTCAGTTCAAAGGAAAGCATCTTTCCTGAATCAGCGATCTTTTCCATCGCCAGGTGGCTTTCGCGGTAAGTCGGCCCGCCAGGCACCGGAGTCCCGACGCCCGGCGCATAATCAGGATCAACGAAATCCATATCCATCGTGACGTGAAAGCCGACCGTGTTGCGTGAGGCGATGGCGATGGCTTCATCCACGCAGGCGCTCATTCCGCGTTCGTCCACTTCGCGCATCGTGAAGATGCGAACGCCGGAATTGCGCATGACTTCGGCTTCAGTCACGTCAACATCGCGCGCGCCGATCAGCACGCAATCCTCAGGCAGCACTTTCGGCGCGAAACCGCCGATTTCGGTCAGTTCTCGCGGCCCCTTGCCGAGGATGGCGGCAAAGGGCATGCCGTGAATGTTGCCGGACGGCGAAGTGTCCGGCGTATTCATATCGCCGTGCGCGTCGAACCAGATGACGCCGACGCGCTGATTGTGTTTGTGATAATAGGCCGACAGGCCTGAGACGCTGCCAATCGCAATCGAATGATCGCCGCCCAGGACAATCGGCGTTGAGCCGGTTTGCAGGATGCGTTCGACCCTGGCGCACAAATCCTGCACGGCTTCGGCAATTTCGGGCAGATATTTCGCCGTGCGGTTTTCGACGCGCATCATTTCGGGGTTGCGCACGTTGATGTTGCCCGCGTCAGAGACTTCAACGCCAAGCGCGGCAAGCCGCTGATTGAGGCCCGCGACACGCACCGCTGACGGCCCCATATCAACGCCGCGACGATCTGCGCCCAGATCCATCAGGACGCCGATGATCGTGGCCTTTTTTTTCGCCTGTGTGACTGTTACTGCCATAACTCACCTTGTTCTCTTCAGTCATTTCAAAGCTCTGATGAGGGAGAAAAGCGTGGCGTGGCGGCGCGGCTGCCGCAGGATGCGGGTCAGGCACTGGCCGAATCCGGCAGCCCTGATCAGTTCTCCGACCTCATCGGCTGAATGATATTTCAACTCTGCGGCGGGCGAATTGCGGGCGACAAGCTGGCGATAACCGCGCCTGATTTTAAGTTGCAGTTCACCGAGCGGCGTGCCCGGCGCGAGTTCGGTCGCAATCAGCAGTCTGCCATCGTTTTTGAGCACCCGGTAAGCTTCCTTCAGAAAAGCTTCCGCCCTCAGTCTGGGAAATGACATCGTGCAGGTGATCAGGTCGAACTCTTCACGGTCAAAGGGCAGGCTTTCAGCCGGAGCCACGCGCCATTCGATTTTGCGGCCCATCCCGGCAGACTGTGCGGCGAGGCGTGCCTTTTGCACCATCTCCTCGGTCGCATCAATGCCGATGATTTTGCCTTTCTCGCCCACGTAACTGACCAGTTGCCGCGCAATGACGCCGGTGCCGGTCGCCACATCCAGGACTTTCATGCCCAGTTGCGGTTCAGCCGCAGCAATCGCTTCGGCAATCACGGCCTTGTAATCAAGCCCGGTGCGCCGCTGAAACTCCTCGGCTTCGCGCTGCCCGAACTGGTCGAGCAGCGAAGAAATAATCGGCCTGGCCACTTTCGCTTCGTGCTGTGTGGCTTTGTCTTTCGGGGCGTCCACAGCAGACATAAAGCTCCTCCTCTGGTTGAGCAGAGCGGGCGCCGGACAGACGGGAGAGGAGGTTTTATGCTGGCTGCTGCAAATCAGAACCAGCCGTCTGCCGTTCACGCTCTACGGTTTCAACCGATACAGCATGCGGGGGAACGGAATCGTTTCGCGCACATGTTCAAGTCCGCAGATCCACGCGACACAGCGTTCAATGCCCATGCCGAAACCGGCGTGCGGCACGCTGCCGTATTTGCGTAAATCCAGGTACCAGTCGAACGCTTCCGGGGGCAATTCGTGTTCTTTGATTCGTTGCAGAAGTAATTCCAGCGATGACGCGCGTTCGCCGCCACCGATAATTTCGCCGTAACCTTCCGGCGCCAGCACGTCCACGCACAGGGCAAGTTCGGGCCGCTCCGGGTCAGGCTCCATATAAAAAGCCTTCACCGCCGCCGGATAACGATGCACCATCACCGGCTTGTCAAACTGCTCGGCCAGATAAGTCTCGTCGGGCGCGCCGAAATCGCCTCCCCACTCGAAGCGATTTTCCAGTTTGCCCGCCGCGTGGCCTTCCTGCAGCATCTTCACCGCGTCATCGTATTGCAGCCGGTAAAACGGCGCTGAGACTTTTTCAAGCTGCGACGTGTCGCGCTCGATCTGTTTGAGTTCTTCCTGTTTGTTTTCAAGCACGCGACCGACAATGTAGCTGATGAAGTTTTCAGCGAGCGTCATAATATCGTCGAGCTTTGCATAAGCCACTTCCGGCTCGACCATCCAGAATTCAGTCAGGTGGCGGCGCGTCTTCGATTTTTCAGCGCGAAAGGTCGGCCCGAAACAATAGACCTTGCCAAACGCCGCCGCCGTCGCTTCGTTGTAAAGCTGTCCCGACTGCGTCAGATAAGCCTTTTCGTCAAAGTATCCAACTTCAAACAGAGTCGTCGTTCCTTCGCACGCCGCCGGAGTAAAGACCGGCGTGTCGCAGAGCGTGAAACCGTTGTTGTCAAAGAAATCGCGCACCGAGCGAATGATTTCGTGCCGCACGCGCAGAATCGCATGCTGCCGCCGCGACCGCAGCCACAGATGCCGGTGATCCATCAGAAATTCGGTGCCGTGTTCCTTGGGCGTGATCGGATACTCGTGCGCCAGTTGCACGATCTCGACCGAACTGACATCGAGTTCATAAACGCCCGGTTTTTTCGGATGCTCGCGCGGCACGCCGGTGATGATGATCGAAGATTCCTGCGTGACTTTCTCGCAGCTTTCCCACGTCGCTTCGCTCACGTCTTTTTTTGAAGCGACTCCCTGAATGATGCCGGAGCCGTCGCGGATTTCGAGAAACGCGAGCTTTCCGCTCGACCGCTTGTTGTACAGCCAGCCCCTGATCGTAACCTGTTCACCGAGGTGTTTTGAAATTTCAGCAATATAAGTCTGCGTCATAAGTTTTCCTGAGAGTACGCGGGATTGAGATAAAGCATTTCGTCATCCATCGTCAGCGCCAGATGCAGATTGTCCAGCCAGCCTCTTCTGCCCGGCAGGTTGCGTGGTGCGCCGTAAGCGGAAGTAAAGTAGACAGTGCTTTCAAACGCAAGATCAAGAACCTGGATGATGACTCGATGCCCATATCCTGTAAGCGTCCCGGCCATTGTTCCCAGTCGAAGCGGATCGCCTGATTCCACATCCAGTCCCAGCCCCTGGGCCAACTCTCGCTGGAAAAAGCAGACCTCAGAGCCGGTATCCAGTTTTCCTTTTCCTTCAACTGTTAGTTCTCCAACCGTCAGCGAGAATGGAATAGTGATCCCGGTTTCCGTGGTTTGAAATTTATATCTGAGATCGAAGTTGAGCTGATAAGACATACTCAGAGTCCGATGAAAGGCAGATCAGGATCTTCAACCAGACAGATCAAAGGCCGGTCAATGCCTGCTGCTTTTACCGTGGCAAAAACTTCATCTGCCTTGTGGCTGTGTGCAATCAGACGATCTCCTTCCAGTGCGATCCACTGTCCAATATATTCGCGCTGATGCTCAGCGAGCCACTGAAACTCGCGAGTCCGATCTTTGCTGGGAAACAACGGCTTCACCGGAGTGCTCGGTGCATCCGGATTTTTCAGGGACTCTGCACTGCTTTGGGGCTGGTCAGCCAGAATGGCCCGTAGCTGCTCGCGCTCAGAAAGTGGAAGCTGATTTATTTGCGACAGAATGCTTTCAACTGTAACTGATGACATCGTGACCACTCCTTTCACTGATTTTCATCAACCTGCCGAAGAGCATCAATCATCGCACAGCGCAGGCGCACTGATCCAGTTTGCGATCTTTACTCCAGCCTTTATCGGAGTCTTTCGAGCGCCGCGCGCAGGGCCGGATATTCCTTCATTCCCGGCTTGCTCATCGCTCGCAGCACGGTGGCAATCGCGGGCCTGATGTATTGCTCGTAAACCTCGCTGCGGCCCATCACGGCGGTCTGATATGAAAATGTTCCGGTCGCCTTCAACTGCCGCTGCACGGTCATCAGGTGAAATTCATAGCAAAAGTCTTCGGGATCGAGCGCTGGCAGGCCTGCCCTTTCGCGGGCGGCGAGAAAGAAATTCTGCTGCGCTTCGACCCAGCTTTCATCAGCGGGGACAAGGCGGCGTTCGACCAGAATCGGCACCAGATCATACGTCACCGGCCCCATCCGCGCGTCCTGGTGATCAATGATGCGCAGGTTGCCGCTCTCATCCACCATCAGATTCATGGCGTGGTAATCACGATGCGTCAGCACACGCGGGCGGGCGGCCAGTTCGGCAGCAATGTCCCGCAGGTCGCGTTTGATCGCTGACTCTTCGGTTTCGGTGAACTTCTGCTGGCGGTAGCTGCCAAAGAAATGATCGAAGAAGTAATTCAGTTCCCAGCCAAGTTTGTCCTCGTCAAAAGCCAGGCGGCCAGCGATGCAGCCTGAACTGACGGCGAGTTCAGAGGCGGCCTGAATGCGGGCAATCAGTTCGATGGCGTGTTGCAGCATCTCTGCCGCGCCTGCCGTGTCGCCGCGCTGTTCTGCTGCGGCGAGCCACCGGGCCAGACTGCAATCGGTCAGGTCTTCCTGCAAAATGATGCCTTCGGTTCCGGCTACGTCAATCACACGCGGGACGGGCAGCGCGGCCTGCTCAAACAGGTGCGTGACCTGAAGGTAAGTGTTGTCCTGCGGATTGAACGGCGAGGCGTACAGACTGATGACATAAGTTTCATCGGGCTGTCGCGCCGAAGCCACGCGAAAGTATTTGCGGGTCGAAGCGTCAGGGGTGAGCGCCGTCAGAATGATCTCATCAGACGCGACATTGAAATAACGAGCGGCGTAACTGCGCACGCGCTTTTCGCTCAGATCGCCGGTCATGCTGATGGACGAGGTGATTTGTGGAGTCATAGTTCAAGCCTGTTATTGACTGTGGCAGATTTTATTATGAGCGCAAGTGCATTGCCCGGAGGGAAGCAACCGATGACCAAAAGGGGCAGGGTAAAAGGATGAAGGATGAGAATTGAAGGGGATGTTCTCACGCCCCGGCCTCCGCCGCTCATCAATGATCCTTAATCGAACCGCAGCCGCATCGTAACATCACGCGAAAGATGCGACAAGATTCTTTCCATTAACCGCTCCGGGGACAGCCTTTTCCGGGCGTTCGCTGAGCGGCGCAAGGTCAGCGCGCACAATTGCGCAGTGGCTGAACTGAGCGCCTGCCGGAATCACCACATCATCACCGACGATGCAGTCGGTCAGTTTTGCTCCGCGTCCGACGCGCACGCGCTTCCATAAAACCGAGCCTTCGATTTCAGCTCCCGGCTCAATCGCGCAGCCTTCATCGGCAATCCAGCTTTTGCCTTCGCGCGCGAGAAATTCACGGTGAATTTCAACGTACCGGGCCAGCGTACTCAGCTCGTACCAGCGGCCAGCCGCCACGTGCGCGGCAATCGTTTCGCCTGCATTCATCGCCTGGGGATAAACGTCACGGATCGAATCGGAAAAGACGCCGCGCGGAATGTAGCTGAAAATGCCCGGTTCGAGAATGTGGATGCCCGTAAACATCAGCGGGGCTGGCCCCGTCGTGTCAGACGGGTCAGGCAAGCCGCCGAAACCGCGATAATTACCCGCATCGTCCACGATAATCTGGCTGAACTTTTCGCGTTTCGGATTCGGCAGCATCACGAGCGTGGCGAGCGCCTTTTTTTTACGATGAGTGGCGAGCGCGGCGCTGAGGTCAATGTCAGTGATGATCTTGCCATTAATGACCAGAAAGGTTTCGTCAGCGAGCTGGTCGCGCACCTTGTCGAGCGCGCCCGAAGTGCCGAGGATTTCGGGTTCTTCGACTGAATAAGTGATCGTCACGCCGTACTGCGAACCGTCACCGATCTGGTCGCGCACCGAAGCCGGTTCGTGATGGAGGTTGATGATCAGTTCGGTCACGCCGTACTGTTTCAGATAGTCAATCGTGTAAGCGATCAGCGGGCGGTTGAGAAACGGAATGGCAGGTTTGGTGCGATCAACTGTCAGCGGCCACAGGCGCGTTCCAAGTCCGGCGGCCAGAATCATTGCTTTCATAAATCAGTGGTTAGTGGTCAGTGGTTAGTGGTCAGTGGAAGCGGGAAGAGTGCGCAGTGCTTCTCATTCTTCACTAACCACTGACCACTAACCACTGACCACTTCTTCAAAAAACCATGTCTTCGAGCGGGCGGCCCTGTTGCTGGCAGTGACCGGCCTGAAGCGCGATGTAACTTTGCAGGATGTAATCAGCCGGGGTGATGCCCAGGCTGGCGACAACTTTGGCGAGCGCCGCCTCTTCGCCCTCAAGTTCGATGAACCGACCGAGCGGGGTTTCGTCGAACATCACATGCAGCTCTGAGCCGTCGGGCAGCAGCGCGCGGTAAACGGTGCGGTATTTCTGATAGCGAAAGACCTTTCGGTATCCGAGCCGCGCCAGCAGTTCGAGCATTTGTTCCGGGTCGCCGAGCGTTGTTTCAGTTTCGAGCCGCAGTTTGAATTGCGAGGTCGGCGCATCAGCTGGGGCTTTTTCCTTCAGCGTCAGCAGGCCCTGCACGCCCTGCCCGCTGCTGATTGAACGCACGCGCAGCACCGCGCCACGCGCATAAAGCTGGCGGTCGTGAGTGTCGAGCAGCCAGTTGTCTTCAAAATGCCGGGCCATTTCCGGTTCAAGCCTGATGCCCGCTGCGGTGAGCGGTTCGACGCTTTCAAGGCGCAGCTTGACTTCGATTTCATGACTGCGCGCTGAAGAATTGCTGCTCATAGGAATGTCAGAGTGCGGATCAGTCAGATGATTGATGATCAGGGTCGCAGCAGGCAGGAAAATCTGCAATCTTCAATCCGGAATCTGCAATCAGGCCACCTGTCCGGCCAGAAACTCCGGCGAGAGTTCAAAGGTGCCGGGCGAGACTTTGCGAAAACGCTTGCTGCGACTGAGCGACACGGCGAGTGTAATCAACTGGTGCTGGCCGCGAAATTCAAATCCGCCTTCAGCCATGCGATTGTAAATCTCGTTGACGTGCAGCGGGTGTCCGGCTTCGCGCAGCACGATGGTGGCGGCCTGCGGAATGCGAAAATCATTGAACCGCACATTGCTGTTGCGTTCGCTGCGGCGGGCTTTGGCGACCTGTTCCTCAATCTGTGCGGTCTGATATTGCAGCGACGGATCCTGCGGTTCACGGTACTGCGGCTGATGGGGCGGCTGGTACTGCGGCGGCGCGTAACGCTCCTCGCGCTGGGGTTGATAAGGCGGCTGGTAATGCTGCTGGTATTGCGGCGGTGACTGGCGCGGCGGCGCAGAAATTTCCATGTCAATCTGCGGCAGCATCGGCGCGCGACGCATCACCGGCTCTTCGCCCAACAGAGCCTGGCTCAAAGCATCTTTGGCCTCATCAATCAGCCGCGCCAGCCGGACTTCCTGCGCGCGTTGCTGCGCGAGGTCTTCTTCCAGTTTCCTGATCTTCAAAAGACACTTGTCCCGCGCGTCGCGGTATTGTTGCAGTGAATTCTGATATGCAGAGATTGTCGGATCGTCGTTCATTCGCTTTCAGATCAGGGGCTGCCGGGATTTATTTGTCTCTGTCCACGACGTACTGAGCAATGTCCATCAGTGCGCGCCGGTACTGATTGTCAGGCAATGGCGCCAGAGCATCCTGGGCGCGGGCGACATAAGCATAAGCATCACTGCGGGCGTTGTCCAGTTGTCCGTAATTCTGCAACAGCGCCAGCACCTCGCGGGCTTTGCGGGTCTGTCCCGGTTTCTCTTCCATCGCCTCGCGCACGAGCGGTTCAAATTCGGGCTTGCGCGCCAGCAGGTGAATCAGCGGCAGCGTCACCTTGCCGTCGCGCAGGTCGCTCAGCACGGGCTTGCCCAGCTTTTCAGCTTCGGCGGTGAAATCCAGCAGGTCATCCGTCAACTGGAACGCCACGCCCAGGTTCAGGCCGTACTCTTCGAGCGCGAGTTTTTCGGTTTCATTCGCCCCGCGCAGGATGCCGCCGATGCGGCAACTGGCGCTGAAGAGATAACCCGTTTTGCGCCGCACAATGTCCAGGTGCTGCTCTTCGGTGATGCGCAGGTTGCCGATGAGCGTTAACTGGATCAGTTCGCCTTCGGTCATGCGCCGCGTGGTTTCGGTCAGCGTGTCCAGAATTTCCAGGTTGCGCTGCGCGAGCGAGGTTTCAAAGGCCGACATATACAGCCAGTCGCCCATCAGCACCGCCACATCAGCGCCCCAGCGGGCTGAAACGGCCTGATGGCCGCGTCGCGTTTCGGCTCCGTCAATGATGTCGTCGTGAACGAGCGTCGCCGTGTGCAGAAACTCCATCACGGTCGCCATCTGAATGACGTTGTGGCTGACCTCTTCATCAAAGACTTTGGCGGCCAGAATCAGCAGCGCCGGGCGCACACGCTTGCCGCCGGTTTCGCGCAGGTAGCTGCCGATGTGCGAAATGATCTGAATGTTTGAGCGCGCCTGCCGCTCGAACTCTTTTTCAACTTCAGCGAGTTCACGTTTGACCAGTCCGAAAATCTGCCGCGCGCTCATCGGCGCAGCCTGCGAAACTGGTCTGGGGAAGATGTTCTGCATCATTGGTACTCGCTGTTTTCGGTCTCGGTTGTCAGTTGGTGCGGTAGTTGGTGAACTGCATATCAATGCCGAAATCGTGCCCGCGCAGGGCGGCGATGACTTCCTGCAACGTGTCACGGTCTTTGCCCGCCACGCGCACCAGATCGCTCTGAATCGAAGCCTGCACCTTCAGCTTTGTGTCCTTGATGAATTTGACGATCTCTTTGGCCTTCTCCTGCGGAATGCCCTGTTGCAGCGTCACGCGCTGCCGCACGGTGCCGCCGAGCGCCTGCTCGACCTTGCCGTAAGTCAGACCTTTCAGCGGCACGCCGCGTTTGACCAGCTTCGATTGCAGAATGTCGTTGAGCGCCGTCAGCTTGTATTCGTCATCCGAAGTCAGAATGATCGCCTCGTGACCTTCAAGTTCGATGTTGCTTTTGCTGCCTTTGAAGTCAAAGCGCGTGCCGACTTCCTTGAGCGCCTGATTGACGGCATTGACGACCTCGGCGTGTTCGATTTTTGAGACAATGTCGAATGTGTTCTGCTGCGCCATAATTTATTCCAGGCTGCGCTTCCTGAGCCGACAGGCCGGGGCCTCTGATCTCAGCAGAGGTGCGGGAGGTGCGGCTGTCTGACAGCCAGGAATGGAACCCGTCATCCTGCCCGCTGCCGGATTTTTCATCAGGAATCTGTCGCGAATCACTTTGCGGATTGCAGGTTGCCAGTGCGGGGGTGAAACGAATTGCAAAATGCCAGAGCCAGACCTGAAATCCTGCTCGCCGTCAGCAACGACCGGCGCTGTGGCGATTGTTATATCAAGCGGGGAGTTTTAGCCGACGACACCCTGATTGTCAATCAGATGCCCGGTTCCGGGGCGGCTTCCGGCAATCCGAACAGCCGCCGAAAGTTGTCGCTTGTCACGCGCGCCAGCTCAGCCAGACTGAGGCCGTGCAGTTCAGCCAGCACTCGCGCCGTTTCAATGACAAAGGCCGGTTCATTTCTATTGCCGCGATAAGGCATTGGCGCAAGGTACGGGCAATCGGTTTCAATCAGCAGCCGTTCAGCCGGAACCGACTTCGCCACCACGCGCAGTTCATCAGACTTTTTGAAAGTCACGACGCCCGAAAAAGAGATCAGAAATCCCATTTCCAGCGCCGCGTCAGAGAGTCGCTGCGAACTCGTAAAGCAGTGAATAATCCCGCCCGACTGCGCCCCGCCCTTCAGCGTCCATTCATCACGCAGCAGCCTGATCGTGTCGTCCTCAGCCTCACGCGTGTGAATGATGACGGGCATTTCAAGCTCCAGCGCAATTTCAAGCTGCCGCGCAAAAACGCGCCGCTGCACGTCACGCGGGCTGTGATCGTAATGATAATCCAGCCCGATTTCGCCCCACCCGATCACTTTCTGATGCTGTGCCGCTGCGATCAACTGCCGCTCAAGTTCGTCGTCATACAGACTCGCTTCGTGCGGGTGCAGCCCGACAGCCGCATAAATGAACGGATATTCTTCAGCCAGTCTCAACCCCGCAGGCAGCGAACCTTTGCCCACATCGCTGCCCGCAATTTCCAGCATCGTGTCCACGCCCGCCGCCCGCGCCCGCGCGATGACTTCGGCGCGGTCAGCGTCGTAATGCGGCACATCCAGATGCGCGTGGGAATCAATAAACATCAGTCTCTTACCCGATCTTTGACAAACTGCTCGCAAGTCGTCAGCCAGGGCACAGCCTGCGAGCGAAAAGCATCGGCAATATTTCTGACCACTTCAGTCAGATTGCCACCATCATCCTGTACCCGCCAGATGTCCGTGCGTCCGCGTTCCTGTGCGTCCGGCAATTGCGACTGCCAGATGCTTTGATCCAGCGTGCATTGCAGTTGCAGACGGTGCCGACAAGCCGCAAGGTCAGGCCGCAGGCGACCCTGTTCATCGCTGAACAGTGCTACCTCGCTTTCCGCAGCAGATTCAATCCACAAACCAACCGCAGCGCGCAGCGAATGCATCGGCCAGCCTGTCGTCTTTGAAAAAGCGTTTCCGACATTGTCCACTTCCAGCACATAAATCGCGTGCGGATGCCAGCCCCACGCCTTGCGCGCCTTCACCAGATCAAAGCCGTTGCGCAGCAGCACCGGGCTGAGGTGCTGGCGCAGAGCTTTGTTGATGACGAGCGGTGAGATCATTTCACTTCAGCTTCGCTCCGTTCGGCACTTCTTCAAGAAAACCAGCCAGCACGGGGCGGCCTTCTTCGCCAATCGAAGCGGCCAGGATCATGCCCTGCGAATCGAAGCCGCGCAGTTTTCGCGGGGCGAGGTTGGCGACGACGATCACCTTGCGACCGATCAGTTTTTCGGGTTCGTAATACTGCGCGATGCCGGCGAGAATCTGGCGCGGCTGCGCTTCGCCCAGATCAATCGTGAAGCGCAGCAGCTTGTCGGCTTTCGGCACACGCTCGGCAGTTTTGATTTCACCGGCGCGCAATTCGACTTTCAGGAAATCTTCGATGCCGATGTAAGCCACGCCGGGCGCGGGTTCGGCGACGGGTAATGGACTGGTCTTTGCCGGATCGTGCGCCGCAGTTACGGCAGCGGCTTCGCCTGCGGCGGCCTGTTCCTGTTCACGTGCGGTTTTGCTGGTTTCTTCGTCTTTTTTGATCTCTTCCATAATTTTCTTTTTGTCCAGATTGGGAAATACGGGTTTGACTTCACCGATGCGGCGGCCTGCGCTGCTGCCCCATTCGAGGCCCGCCGGAACGATTTCTGACACGCTGCCTGATTCGCCAATCTGCTGCCAGATATTCTGCGATGACTCAGGCAGCACGGGCGCGAGCAGCACGGTGAAATGGCGCAGGGCTTCTGCTGCCGTGTGCAGCACCAGTTCAAGCGCACCGCGTTGCGCCGGATCCTTCGCCAGATTCCAGGGCTTCGTGTCAGACAGAAATTTATCCACGCGGGTAATCGCTGCCCAGACTGATTCCAGAGCGCGGCTGAAAGCGTAACCATCAAACTCACGATCAAATTCAGCGAAAGCCTGCCTGACCGCTTCGCGCACTTCGGCAGCCTGCGCGACCAGTTCACTGCTCACGTTTGCTGGCGCAGCAGGAATCACTCCGTCGCAGTTCGTGCGAATCATCGTCAGCGTGCGGCTCGACAGATTGCCGAGTCCTTTGGCCAGATCGGCGTTCGTGCGTTCGATCAGTGCTTCGTAAGTGAAATCGCCGTCCTGACCAAAGACCATTTCACGCAGGCAGAAATAACGCACTGCGTCAGTCTGAAAGTATTTTTTCAGCACTCCGAGGTCAATCACGTTGCCGAGCGTCTTTGACATCTTGCGCCCGCCAGAGAGCCACATGCCGTGCGAAAAGACTGTCTGCGGCGGTTCAAGCCCTGCCGCAAGCAGAAACGCAGGCCAGTACACGGTATGAAAACGCAGAATGTCCTTGCCGACGAGTTGCAGGTCAGCGGGCCAGTATTTCTTGAAATGCTCTTCACCGCCGAACTGATCGTTGGCAAAGCCGATGGCTGTGATGTAATTCGACAGCGCATCGAACCAGACATACATCGTGTGATCGGGATCGTCAGGAACCGGAATGCCCCATTTGACCGAAACGCGACTGACCGAAAGATCGTTCAGGCCGCCTTTGACGAAGCTGATGACTTCGTTGCGGCGCGTTTCAGGGCGAATGAAGTGCGGGTTCTGTTCGTAAAGTTCAAGCAGCCTGTCCTGAAAGGCCGAGAGTTTGAAGAAGTAACTTTCTTCGGCCACCTTGTCGAGCGGGCGTTCGTGCGTGTTGCAGATCGGCGTGCCGTCAGGGCCGGGGTGCGTTTCGTTTTCAGGCTTGAATTCATTGCAGCCGACGCAGTACCAGCCTTCGTACTGTCCCTTGTAAATCCAGCCGTTCGCTTTGGCGCGTCGCCACAGTTCCTGCACGCTGCGTTTATGATAATCGTCAGTCGTGCGCACCCAGTGGTTGAAGGTGAAATGATAAGGCGCGAATGCCTGCTTGAATTCATTGACGAAATTATCAACGTGCTGTTTGACGGGCAGCCCGGCCTTTTCGGCGGCGCGTTCGATGTTCTGGCCGTGTTCATCAGTCCCGGTCAGAAAAAAGACATCGCAGCCGCGCTGTCGTTTGTAGCGGGCGACCGTATCCGCAATCAGCGTCGTGTAAAGATGGCCGAGGTGCGGATAAGAATTGACGTAATAGATCGGTGTCGTAACGTAAAAGGTCTTGTTCATGCTTTCACTCTGCTTTCAATCAGGGCGCAAAATAAAGCGCAATTCTTCCACGCAGGCAGGCAAAGCTCAAGTTGCAGATCAGCGAGCGAACTGTTAGCTTGCCGCTGAATTAGTCAGACAGGTCTGATCCGAATACACCATGACAGACGAGCGACGCGCTTGCGGTTCACAATAAAGCGCGCGACAAATTCTGCACCTTGTCAGAAGCCCTGTTAGTAACTGGCCGAGTAGAAGCGGAGACATTCAACAGTACGCTGGCCCCGCCGCAGATGTTCCGCAGCGCCAGCCATCTTCCCAGCAGGAGGAGCCATGAGCAGAACAATTCTGATTACGGGTTCATCAAGCGGCATTGGCCGGGCGACGGCTGAATACTTTCAGCAAAAAGGCTGGAACGTCGTGGCCACGATGCGCACGCCGGAAAAGGCTGCGGAATGGGCGCAACAGCACAACCTGACTCTGGCCCGCCTGGATGTGACGAACACGGCTTCGATCAGACAGGCGATCAGCGAAACGCTTGCGCAATTTGGCAGCATTGACGCCATCGTGAACAACGCCGGTTACGGTCTGGTCGGGCCGTTTGAAGCTTCGACGCCTGAACAGGTCGAACGGCAGTTTGCCACCAACGTGACGGGCCTGATGAATGTCACGCGTGAAATCATTCCGCATTTTCGTGAACGTCGTGACGGCGTGATTATCAATGTCGCTTCGATGGGCGGGCGCATCACGTTTCCGCTTTACAGCGTCTATCACGGCACGAAATGGGCGGTCGAAGGTTTCACGGAAGCTTTGCTCTATGAACTTCAGCCCTTCAACGTGCGCGTCAAAATCATCGAGCCGGGGCCGATCAAAACTGACTTTTATGATCGCTCGATGGATCTGATGAAAAAGCCGGGGCTGACGGCTTATGACGCTTTCATTGCGAAGGCGATACCGAATATGAACAAGACCGGTGAAAATGCGCCGGGGCCTGAAATTGTGGCAAAGGCCATTTACCGGGCCGCAACAGACGGTTCGTGGAAGCTGCGTTATCAGGCCAACACGATGGGACTGCTCACGCTGCGGCGACTGCTGCCGACGGGTTTGTTTATGAGCATCGTGCGCAGCCAGGTGGTGAAATAACGCGATTACTTCAGTGATCTGAATCTCTCAATGAACTCAGTCAGCCATGAGCGCCGACAGGCTATTTTCTTTCTCGCCGCTGCCGCCGCCATGTGGAGTACGGGCGGGCTGCTGATCAAACTCGTCACCTGGAATCCATTTGCCATTGCCGGAGTGCGCAGCGCGATTGCGACAATCGTGATCGTGCTGGCCGTGCGCCGCCCGCGCCTGAACTATTCAGCATCACAGATCGCCTGCGCGCTGGCTTATGCGGGAACGGTGGTGCTGTTTCCGGCGGCGACGAAATACACAACGGCGGCGAATGCAATTCTGCTGCAATACACCGCGCCGGTTTACATTGCGCTCTTTGGCGCGTGGTTTCTGGGCGAACGCACTCGATTGCTTGACTGGCTGACGATTCTGCTGGTGCTGGGCGGGATGACGCTGTTTCTGCTTGACGGGTTGAAAACGGGCGACTGGCTGGGCAACGGGCTGGCGCTGCTGAGCGCGGTCAGTTATGCCGCAATGGTGCTGCTGCTGCGCAGGCAGAAGGACGCTTCGCCAATTGATTCAGTGATTCTGGGCAACATCCTGGCTGCGCTGATCGGGCTGCCGTTTGTATTCGGCGCCATGCCCGGCGCGATGAGCTGGCTCGGACTCGTGCTGCTCGGCGTCTTTCAACTGGCGCTGCCATATCTGCTCTATGTCAAAGCCGTCAGACACGTCACCGCACTTGAAGCCGTGCTGATTCCGGTAATCGAACCGATTCTGAATCCGCTCTGGGTCATGCTGTGGATCGGCGAACGGCCATCAGGGCTGGCGCTGATTGGCGGGCTGATCGTGATCGGTGCGGTGACGGCGCGTGGAGTGGTCAGTGCGTGGATCAGGAGAGATTCAATTTCAGTGGCAGGTGATTGAGTCCGTGCTGATGATTATTGCAGCGGCGAACTGTAAGCGCTCAGATAAATCCGACTCTCGTAATCAATCAGACCCATCCGCACTTTTTGTAACCAGCCGGAGCGTCCCAGCAGGTTGCGCGGCAGATTGTAATCAGCGGCGAAAAAGACGATGGCTTCAAATTCGATGTCGAACGTAATGAGTGTCACTTCGTGACCAAAAGCCGTCAGGCTGCCAGCCAGCGTGTCCAGCCGCACCAACTGACCGTTTTCAAGCTGAAGACCGAGCGCTTCTCCGTACTCCCGCTGAAACAGGCAATGCGCTGCTCCGGTGTCCACTTTCGCCAGCAGGTCTGCTTTGGTCGCGCCGACTTTGAGGACGACGGGAATCGTCACTCCATCTTCAAGCGAGTTATATTCACAGCTTTTATCAAAAGTGATCTGGTAAGGCATAGAGGGTTTATCTTACCAGCCGGCGAAAGGCAGCGCATCACGCGCCGGAACCTGAATAATCAGTGGCCGTTCCACTCCGCTCTGCCGGGCTGAGGCGAAGACTTCGCGCGCATTGGCGCTGTGACAGAGCAGGCGTTCGCCGTCGAGTGCGACCCACTGCCCGGCATATTCAGAGCTGTGGGCCGCCAGCCAGCGCATCTCACGACTGCGATCAACTTCCGGTTCGCTGGCTTTTCTGACGTGCGGATTCTTTCCGTTGTTTTCGCCAACGGGGCGCAATTCAGCAACAGCTTTGCCTTCATCCGTCACCAGCACGGTTTCGCCTGTCCTGATGCACTGGAGCAGTTGCGGCAGTTTCGCGCCTATTTCATTGATGCTGACTTCAAGCATACACAAATTATCAGTCACGAAACTGCCGCAGGCAATCATTACCGGCCTGAACTGAGCGACTGCAACCGCGCCCGCTCGAATTCATCGCCCGGCTTCCATTTCGGCGTTTCGTTTGCGTTGGCGACGCGCAGGCCGACCCAGAAGGCCAGGCGCACCTGCTGCACCATGCCGCTGAAATCCCAGTTCGGGCTGTATTCATCAGAGGGCTGGTGGTAACGGGTGGCGTTGTAATCCTCAAACTGCTTCTTGCCCCACTCTGCCGAATGGCCTACGAAATTCGAGCCTGGCTCGAAATTGACTGCCGGGACGCCGGCTTTGGCAAACGGGAAGTGATCGGAGCGATAGAACAGTCCCTGTTCGGGATGGCTGTCAGGTGAAATCGTGACCTGGTTTTCTTTGGCGACCTCATCAATAAACTGGCCGAGCGTTGAGCGGTCAGCGCCGAGCGGCGCAATGTCCGAGGTCAGCCCGTAAATATTGAGCGAATCAAGATTGATGTTGGCGACCGTCTTTGACAACGGAACGAGCGGATGCCGCGCATAATATTCAGCGCCGAGCAGGCCCTGCTCTTCGGCAGTGGTGGCAATGAAAAGAATCGAGCGTTTCGGTTTCTCTTCGAGCGCGGCGAAGGCTTTGGCAATGGCCAGAATGCCGGATACGCCGGTCGCATTGTCGAGCGCGCCGTTGTAAATGTTGTCGCCCGGCTGTTCGGGACGAATGCCGAAATGATCCCAGTGCGCTGAAAAGACGACGTATTCATTTTTCAGCTTGTCATCGCTGCCGCGAAAGATGCCGACCACGTTGGGCGAATTGACGCGGCGGGTCGTGACTTTCAGCGTCGAATCAACACGCGCATTGAAGGTGACGGGCCTGAAATCGCGGGTCTGCGCGGCCTGGCGCAGGGCGTCAAGATTCTGCCCGGCAAGCTGCGCGATTTTACGGGCGGCGTCTTCAGTAACCCAGGCTTTCATCGCCAGCGGCGAAACGCTGCCATCCGGCACCAGACCAAAGCGTTCACCGCTCCACGAACTTTTCACCACGTTCCAGCCATAACCGGCTGATTCGGTCGTGTGAATCAGAATCACTCCGGCGGCGCCGCGCCGCGCCGCTTCTTCGTACTTGTACGTCCAGCGACCGTAATAGGTCAGCGTCTTTCCGCCAAACAGATTCGGTTCAGCCGCAGTCGCGGGCGGATCGTTGACCATCATCATCAGCACCTTGCCGCGCACGTCCAGGCCTTTGTAATCGTCCCAGTTGTTTTCAGGTGACTGAATGCCGTAACCGACAAAGACGATTTCGTTGTTGATGGCGACTTCGTTTTTTTCGAGTTCGGTCGTGCCGACGAAATCATCAGCGAATTTGAAATCCTGGCTCTTGTCGCCGCTTTTGACGGTGAGCTTGTTTGACGCATCAGCCGTTGTGCCGATCATTGCGGCCTGCTGAAAGTAAGTGCGATCAGCCGCGGCAGGTTCAAGCCCGGCGGATTCAAATCTTGCTGCAATGTATCTGGCCGCGAGCATGCCGCCGCGTGAACCCGGAGCGCGACCTTCGAGCAGGTCATCCGCCAGGTATTTGATGTGGGCGCGCAACTCGGCATCATTGATCTGTGCGCCACCCTGTTCGGCATCATTGACTGCGCCTTCATCGCCTGAAGCGGGCGGGAAATCATATCTGACGACTCGTTGCGCAACGCGACGCCCGTGCCGTCCACGACGATAGACGATGCGGGTGCGCCGCACCTTGCCACGCCGCCCGCGCGCGACGCGACCTCTGGCCCGCGCTGACTTGCCACGTTTTTTGCTGACGGAAGCGCGGCCCCGGCGTTTGCGCGGCGCCGCTTCGATTTCCCAGGTGATGGCCAGACAGAGCAGCAATACGATCAGGTGGACAAGAAAGCGGACGGGGGGAGAATGTCTTTTCATGTGCGTCTCCGAATTATGATGACCCTGAAAGGGAAGCCTGCAAGCAAGGTTTTCTCGTTACATTAATTAACCGCGGCTGGGACGCGAGCAGACAAGCCGTCAAAAAGCTGCCTGCATTTCGCAATGCTGTGCGTTCTTTACCTGAGTATGAAATTAAAAGCAAGCTATAATCGAAAACGGAAATTTAATGAAACCGCATGACCACTGAACTGAACCTGCACGACTGAATTATTTCTGACGATTCTGATGATGACTGAATTTTCCGGGCGCGCGCGAACTGACCTGCTTGTGCAACTGAGCCGCGAAACTTTTGATGTGCTGATTATTGGTGGTGGCATTACCGGCGCGGGGCTGGCGCTTGATGCGGCGGCGCGTGGTCTGAGCGTGGCGCTGCTTGAAAAGCGTGACTTTGCGGCGGGCACTTCGAGCCGTTCGACCAAGCTGATTCACGGCGGCCTGCGCTATCTGGAACATTACGATTTTGCGCTGGTGCGCGAAGGATTGCGCGAACGCGCCCGGCTGCTCAGCATTGCGCCGCATCTGGTCGAGCCTTTTCCGTTCGTGGTTCCCGTTTATGAACAGGCGCGGCGTAATTACGATCACCCGCTGAAAATGCGGGCCGGAATGGTGCTTTATGATCTGCTGGCCGGAAAGTACAACCTCGCTCGTCATCGTCGCCTGAGCCGCGATGAAGCGTTGCAGCTTGCGCCGCAGCTTGACGCGCGCGGGCTGAAGGGCGCGTTCGTTTATTACGACTGCCGCACCGATGATGCGCGGCTGGTCATCGAAGTGCTGAAATCAGCGCACGCACGCGGAGCCGTTATTGCCAGTTACGCGCGCGTCACCGGCTTCATCAATGAAAACGGGCGCGTTGCCGGAGCGCGGGTGCGCGATGAACTGAGCGGAGATGAATTTACGGCGCGGGCGCGCATCGTGATCAATGCCACCGGCGTATGGATGGAAGAAACGCTCAGCCTCAATGCCGCGAACAGCAACGGTCAGTCAAAAAGTGTGCGCCCCTCCAAAGGCATTCATCTGACGGTGGCGGCTGAACGATTGCGCGTCAGTTCGGCGTGGCTGATTCCGTCGCTGACCGGACACCGTTTCTATTTCGTCGTGCCCTGGGAAGGCCGCGTCAACATTGGCACGACCGACACTGATTATTCGGGCGACCGTGACGCGCCGCGTGCTGAGGCCGATGAGGTCAGCGAAATCCTCGGCGCGATCAATTCTTATTTTCCCGCCGCACAGCTTGAAGCTTCAGATGTGATTTCAGCCTGGGCCGGACTGCGCCCGCTCGTCAGCGATCCGATGATCACTTCAACCACCGCCGTTTCGCGGCGTGAGGAATTGTTTGAATCAACCGATGGCCTGATTTCACTGGCGGGCGGCAAGCTCACGACTTACCGGCTGATGGCTGAACGCGGTGTTGATGTGGCGGTGAAACGGTTGCGCGAACGCTTCGGCGTCAAAGCTGAAAGTGAAGCCGACACCAGCCACCTCGCCATCAGCGGCGCGCTGAAACGTGACCGTCTTGATTCACTGGCGCAGCAGCTTGCGCACAGCGAAGCTTTGCCGCCTGATACCGCGCATCATCTGGTGCAGGCTTATGGCAGCGCCGCGCCGCAGGTGGCTGAAATTGCCCGCGAGGATGAACGCTTGCGCGTCCGCCTGATTGAAGGATTGCCGCACATCGCGGCTGAAATCATTTATGCCGTGCGTTGTGAAATGGCGCTGACACTGGCTGATGTGCTGGCCCGACGCACGCGCCTGCTGATGCTGGCCGGAAGGGATACGCTCGCCTGCGCGCCACTTGCCGCCGCACTGATGGCGCAGGAACTCAACTGGAACGAGGCCGAACAGCAGCGACAGATCAGGCAGCTTGCCGATGAATACGAACGCGAATACGCTGCGCCGCACTGATTATTTCGGCGCTGGTTTTCAGTGGTGCGGCTGTTCCTTGCCGGTGCGTTCTTCCATTTCTTCAATGGCGCGGCCTTCGGGATTGGTTTCAGCCGGACGCATCGTGGCTGCGCCGCGCCGGGCGAGCAGCAGCATCACCATGCCGAAAACCAGCATCGCCAGGCCCCACCATAAATTGATATTGATGCCCAGACTGTGCCGCGCATATATTTCACTGCCGCCGGTCACGATGCCATAAGCCACCAGCAGCACGCCGAAAATCCCAAACATCAGGCCGATTGGTAATCTGATATCCAGACCCATTATTTTTCCCCTTACCAGAAGATAATATTCAGCACCACCAGCAGCGCAATCACGACCAGCGCCAGCGAGGAAGGCCGTTGATACCACGTCAGCCCGGTGTCTCGCGGCTTCGGTGTCAGCGCATAAACCAGCCCGCGCAACTCATCGTCAGGGCGCGGCTTCGTCAGCAGCGAAATGATGATCGTCAGCACAAAGCAGGTCGTCCACGCAAAGATCGCCGTCCAGAAATTCTGCGCCATCTCACTCGGATAAGTGTGAATCACCGAGCCGAAGAAACCGCCCTTGACTCCCGGCACTGAACCACGCGGCAGCGTCAGGCCGTGATGCGCCGCCGCCGCCAGCGTGCCGCCCAGCAATCCGAAAAATGCACCGTGCCCGGTCGCCCGCTTCCAGAACATCCCAAGCATGAATGTTGCAAACAGCGGCGCGTTGACGAAGGCAAAGACCAGTTGCAGCACGTCCATAATGTTATTGAACTGCTGCGCGACATAAGCCGCCGCCACTGAAATCGCCAGGCCCCCGACTGTCGCCATGCGCCCCATCCACAGATAATGCGCGTCGGACGCGCCCTTGTTGATGTAGCTCTGGTAAATGTCGTAAGTCCACACCGTATTGAAAGCCGTCGTGTTGCCCGCCATGCCCGACATAAACGAAGCCATCAGCGCGCACAGTCCGAGGCCGAGCAGCCCGGCAGGGAAGTACCGCACCAGCATCATCGGCGTCGCCAGATCGTAATCAAGTTCGACTTTGCCATCGCGCATCACCGGACGGCCCGCTTCGTCAACCTTCGGCGGAATGATGCCCTTGCCGCCGGTGAGCGGAACGCCTCTGCTTTCTGCTGCCTGCGCCATCACTGTCGTTTCAGCGTGCATCGTCGTGCTGCTTGTCATTGTCGCTGACGACACGACGCCCGCAATCATGCCAGGCAGAATCACCAGAAACGGAAAAGCCATTTTCGGAAACGCGGCAATCAGCGGCGTGCGCCGCGCCGAAGTCATCGAATCCGCCGCCATCGCGCGCTGCACCACCAGAAAGTCCGTGCACCAGTAACCGAACGAGAGCACAAAGCCGAGGCCCATAATCATGCCGAACCATTCCACGCCCATCGGGTTGGCATCGGGGCTGCCCATAAACTTCCACGAATGCACCATCGCATCGCTCGCCAGCCGCGTTTTCAGCCCGTCCCAGCCGCCGACATCCTTCAGGCCCAGAAAGACGAGCGGAATAAAGCCGATCACGATCAGAAAGAATTGCAGCACTTCATTGTAAATGGCTGAAGTCAGCCCGCCCAGGAAGGTATAAGCCAGCACGATCAGCGCCGAGACAATGATCGCAAAGTTGAAATCCCAGCCGAGCAGCAGTTGCAGCAGCTTGCCCATCGCATACATCGAAACGCCCGATGAAAAGACCGTCATCACCGCAAACGAAATGGCATTGAGGCCGCGCGTCTTTTCATCAAAGCGCAGCTTCAGATACTCCGGCACCGACCGCGCGCGCGACCCGTAATAAAACGGCATCATGAAAATGCCGACAAAGATCATCGCCGGAATCGCACCCACCCAGTAAAAATGCGAAGTCGCAATGCCATACTTCGCCCCGCTGGCGCCCATGCCGATGACTTCCTGCGCGCCCAGATTGGCCGACAGAAAGGCCAGCCCCGTAATCCACGCCGGAATCGAACGGCCTGAGAGAAAGAAATCAGTGCTGGTGCGCATGTATTTCTTGAGCAGAAAACCAATGCCCAGCACAAAGACGAAGTAGATGAGGATAATCGAGTAATCAATCCATTGCGGTTCTGGTCGCATAAGGAGCCTCGGTGTCTGCCCGCCTGACGGCGGATCGTTGTTCTGTTGAAGAGTTGATCAGCGACAAAACACGCAGAATGACGATCTGCGCTGCTTTCTGAAGTGTGATGCGGGCGAAGCATACACGCGACAGTCAGGATTTGCCACATCACACGGCACTTTCCTGGCGAAGCTGCTGGCGTCAACTTAGCGGCTGGCTGGTTGAAACGCAATGCTTCAGCCCTTATCATCGCCCGCGTTATGAAGAGCCTTCTCGTTGCGCTGCTCAAAAGGCTGCTCTTTGTGCTGCCGGTGGTCTGGGCGGTTGTCACTCTTGTTTTTCTGCTGATTCATATTGTGCCTGGTGATCCGGTGCGGAATGCGCTTGGTGAAAACGCCACCGAAGCGCAGGTCGCCGAACTGCGTCACAAACTCGGACTCGATCTGCCGCTTTCGCGTCAGTACCTGAATTACTGGAGCGGCATTGCGCGCGGCGACCTCGGCGTGAGCCTGCAAAATCCTGATGAGCGCGTGCTCGAAAAGATCGTGAGTCGCTATCCGGCGACGATTGAACTGGCGCTGGCCGGACTGGTGGTCGCCATTCTGCTGGCGATTCCGCTTGGCGTCACAGCCGGAACGAGGCAGGGAACGCTCACGGACAATGCTGTTTCAGTCATCGCGCTGCTCGGCATCAGCGCGCCGGGGTTTGTCATCGGGCCGCTGGCGATTCTGGTCTTTGCGATCAAACTGGACTGGCTGCCGGTGTCGGGTCGTTACGGGCCGGAGTATCTGATTCTGCCTGCGTTCACCCTGGGCGCGGCGCTCGCGGCAATTCTGACGCGCATGGTTCGTTCGAGCGTGATCGAAGAACTCAACGAGGATTACGTTCGCACCGCGCGCGCCAAGGGGTTGAGCGAATGGCAGGTGATTTACAAGCACGTCCTCAAGAACGGACTGATTCCGGTTGTAACGGTGCTTGGTCTGCAATTCGGCGTGCTGCTGGCGGGCGCGATTATTACGGAAACGATCTTCAGTTGGCCGGGCCTGGGGCGGCTGACGATTGATTCAATCAACGCGCGCGATTATCCGCTGGTGCAGGGCTGCATTCTGATGATCGCGCTGACTTACATTCTGGCCAACGTTCTGACCGACCTGGCTTATCGCCTGCTCGATCCGCGCATCAGGGTTGAATGATGTATGGATCTGAGATTTGAGATTTGAGATTGCAGATTGCGGGATGAAGCAGCTTCATTCGTTTCAATCAGCAATCTCAAATCTCAAATCTGCAATTGCTATGACTCGACTGGGTAAAATCGGACTGGTAATCATCGCGGTCTTTTTTCTGGTGGCGATCTTTGCGCCTCTCCTTGCGCCTTACGATCCGCGCGATCAGAATCCGGCGCCGCCGGGGCAGGCGCTTGAAGAAAGGCTGCGACCGTCGCGCGAGCATCCGCTGGGGCTGGATGATCTGGGGCGCGATGTGCTTTCGCGCATTGTTTACGGCGCGCGCATTTCGATGCGCGTGGGCGTGACGGTCGTGCTGATTTCAGCTCTGATCGGCGTGCTGATTGGCGCGGTGTCGGGTTATTACGGCGGCTGGGTTGATCGTTTCTTTTCGGGGTTTCTCTTCAACGTCTTTCTTTCATTTCCGAGCATCCTGCTGGCAATTGCGATGGTCGCGTTTCTGGGGCCGAGTCTCAACAACCTGATTCTGGCTTTGTCAGTGATTGGCTGGGTCGGTTATGCGCGGCTGATGCGCGGGCAGGTTTTGAAAGTGCGCGAATATGATTTCGTCACGGCGGCGCGGGCGATTGGCGCGGGCGATTTTCGCATTCTGCTGTTTCACATTCTGCCCAATGCAATTCAGCCGCTGATCGTGCAGGCGAGTTTAGGCATGGCCGGAGCCGTGCTGTCTGAAGCGAGCCTGAGCTTTCTGGGCCTCGGTGTGCCGCCGCCTGCGCCAAGCTGGGGCGCGATGCTCAACGATGCGCGCAATTACCTGCGCGTCGCGCCGCACCTGCTGATCTTTCCCGGCCTCGCGGTGATGCTGACTGTGATGGCCTTCAACTTCGTCGGTGATGGCTTGCGCGAATGGCTTGATCCGAAGCAGAAAAGATAATTCCCGCCTGTTGACTTAAAACGACCGAAGTTTTAAGTTACCCCGCACTCCACCAGATTTTGCGGATACACCTCAGTCTGCTCTTTCGTTTGTGACAGCCGGCAACTGTTGCTTCACGTCAGATTCAGGGGCGGAGCCTTGCGCCACCTGCTTCCGCCTGTCTGATCAGAAGCGCGCAGTGCAGATGAAAACTGTGTGCGGCGCAAACAACTTCCAGTCCTCTTTTCTGAGGCCTTCACATCGGGCCTGAAACTGTTTCTTGAACCCAGGGAGAAAAAACATGAAACGAACAGTGCTGTTAGTTGTGATCATTGCCATGTCGGTGGCGATGATTCCGTTTGCAAGGCGGGTTGGCGGACAAAGCCAGACCAGCAGCCCGAAATATGTTTCCGGTGAAATCCTGATTCAGTTCAGGGCCGGAGCCAGTGACGCTGACAAACAGGCCGCCCGCAATCTGGCCGGAGCCAGCAGAAAACGCCTGATTCGCGCCGATGCAGGCGCGGGTGAACTGGAATCAGCGCGCATTCCGGGGAATGTCACGGTCGAAAACGCCATCTCGTTTTTACAGCGCCATCCGGCGGTCAGGTTTGCCGAGCCGAACTGGATTTACACGCATCAGGAAACCTCGAACGATCCCTATTACACCAACGGTTCGCTGTGGGGCATGTATGGCGACACTACTTCACCGGCCAATCAGTACGGCAGCCAGGCGGCTGAAGCCTGGGCCGCCGGTCACACCGGCTCAGATACGGTTTATGTGGGCGTGATTGATGAAGGCATTGACCTGAACCATCCTGACCTGGCGGCCAATATCTGGACGAATCCGTTTGATCCGCCGGACGGAGTTGATAACGACGGCAACGGATTTGTGGATGACATTCACGGCTGGGATTTCAACAGCAACGACAATTCGATTTACGACGGCACGGTTGATGATCACGGCACGCACGTTTCAGGCACGATTGGCGCGGTCGGCGGCAACGGTGTCGGCGTGGCCGGAGTCAACTGGCAGGTGACAATCATCTCAGCCAAGTTCCTCGGCTCCAGCGGCGGCACGACTGAAAACGCGATTCGCGCGGTTGATTACATCACCGATCTGAAAACGCGGCACGGGCTGAATATTGTGGCCACCAACAATTCGTGGGGCGGCGGCGGTTATTCGCAGGGTTTGCAGGACGCGATCATTCGCATGGCCAAAGCCGACATTCTGTTCTGCGCGGCGGCCGGTAACGGCAACCTGATCGGCGTCGGACAGAATAACGACACCAGAGCCAATTACCCGTCCAATTACAACACTACCCAGGGAACCAGCACCGAAACCGCCGCCAGTTACGACGGCGTGATTGCGGTGGCTTCAATTACCAGCAGCGGAGCGCGGTCGTCATTTTCCAACTACGGCAAAACGACGGTTGACCTGGGCGCGCCGGGCAGCGGCATTTACTCGACCACGCCGGGCAACACTTACAGTTCGTTCAGCGGAACTTCAATGGCCACGCCGCACGTGACCGGCGCGACGGCGCTTTACAAATCAGTCAATCCGGGAGCGACTGCCTCTGACATCAAAAATGCGATTCTGAACTCGGCCATCAACACGCCGACCAGTTCGCTCAACAACATCACCGTCACCAACGGGCGGCTCAATATCGGTTACCTGCTTGGCGGCCCGCCGCCTCCGCCTGATCCGCCTGCCGCTCCGAGTGCTTTGTCTGCGACGGCGGCTTCATCCAGTCAGATCAATCTGGCCTGGACGGACAATGCAAATAACGAGGATGGTTTCAAAATCGAACGTTGTCAGGGCGCAGGCTGTGAATCAAATCCGGCCAACTTCGCGCAGATTGCCACCGTCGGGGCCAACGTCACCAGCTATCAGAACACCGGGCTGTCGGCCAGCACGAGTTACAGCTATCGCGTGCGAGCCAATAACACTGCTGGTGATTCCGATTATTCCAACACGGCATCAGCCACCACGCAGTCGGCAGGCTCGGCTCCGGCAGATCCGAGCAACCTGCGAACAACGGCTGTTGTGGCCCGCCGCATTGATCTGGCGTGGAATGACAACGCGAACAACGAAACGAAATTTGAACTGGAACGCTGTACCGGATCAACCTGCACGAACTTCGCAAAGATTGCTGAACCGGCGGCGAACGCCACGACCTACACCAACACCGGGCTGACCCGCGCGACGACTTATCGTTACCGGATCAGAGCCTGCAACGGCAGCGGCTGTTCGGGATACTCAAATATCCTCAACGCCACTACCAACTGATGACAAAGCTTCGTCAGCACGTACTGACGCCGCAAATCAGCAAGCCCCTGGAAAATCAGTGCTGATTTTCCAGGGGCTTGCTTTGTTGCCGCAATCTGCGCCGTTTATTCTTCCCGGCCATTGATCCGCACCAGGTAATCAACAATCTTTTTCGCCGGTTCATCAGCTACCGGCGCGCCGAAGTTTTTGACCATCTTGGTGACGGTGGCCTGCCAGGCCTTGCGCGTCAGGCGCGGCTGGCTGGTGATGTAGCGAAACGAATGGCAGGTCGAACACGAAGCGACAAATTCAAGCTTGCCGTCGCCGTCCGGCAGATCAGGCGGAAATTGCGGCAGCGTGATTGAATAAACTCCGTTTTCAACTTTTGCTTTCGCCACTCCGGCAGCGGGCGAAGCTGTGGGACTCGGTGATTCTGCGGCTGCCGCGCTGACGGTTTGGGGCGCGCGCCACAGATTCAATGCGGCCAGTGAGGCGGCCAGCAGCATAACCAGGCTCAGTGCAATTTTCTGTCTGTTCATCAATTTCCTCCCGATCAAACCACTGTGACGTGGGTTTCTTCGATGACGTTGCGCAGGTAGCCGCTGCGGTTCCAGAACGAAGCACGCTGCGTTTCGCCTGCCGCATTCGTTGCCCGCACCAGCAGCTTGTAATCGCCGGTTTTATTCGGCGTCCAGTTCAGTCGCCAGCGCCGCCACGAATACTTGCCGAGTTCATTGCCGAGAGTTGCATCATTCCAGGTTGCGCCGCCGTCGGTCGAGACTTCGACACGTTTGATCCCTGCGCCGCCATCAAACGCGACGCCTTCGATTTCATAAGCCTGATTTGCGCTCAGTTTTTCGTGCGGTTCGGGCTGCACCATAATCGAGCGCACCGGCATGCGATTGATCGGCACAGTCTGTTCGGCCAGTTTGTCGGGCGCTTCGTTCGGATCAGCCGTAGCCGGAATGCGGTAGGCTTTCTCCATCCAGTAGCCCTTGAATTTTTCAGGCAGCACGCTGATTTCATCCAGCGCCTTGACCCAGTAAGTGCCAAACCAGCCGGGCACGATCAGCCGTAGCGGAAAGCCGTTGAGCATCGGCAGCGGTTCGCCGTTCATTTCATAAGCCACCATCACTTCGCCGTCGCGCGCGTGATCAATTTCCAGCGATTTGACGAAGTTCGGCACGCTCGGCAGCGGCGCTTTATCGAGCGCGCTGAAAGCCACATCCACCGCGCCCGCTTTGACTCCGGCAGCGTCGAGCAGGTCTTTGAGCCGCACACCGGTAAACTTTGCATTGCCCATCGCGCCGTGCTTCCACTGCCCGCCGGGAATACGCGGCTGAAAGAGGCTGCGCGAATTGCCCGAACACTGATTGAAAACAACCTGCGTGACGGGCGTGAATTTCTTTCGCAAATCATCAAGCGAAAGCTCCAGCGGTTTGTTGACGTGGCCGGTGATTTTGAGCCGGTAAGTTTTCGTGTCAACCGAAGTCGGAATGTTGGCCAGATGCCAGCGCACGAAATAGGCTTCGTTCGGCGTCAGGTCGGAGCGGAAGTATTTGAGCGGCGTTTCAAGCTGCGGTGGCCGGTCGGTCAGCAGAATCAGTTCGGTCTTTTCAGGAAACCGGACGAGTTGCGGCGGCGTCTCAACTTCAACAGGCGTGACTTTGCCGCCCCGGCAGGCCGTAATCAGCGCGCCTGCACTGAACGCGCCCGCGAGGCTTAAGAAGGTTCGGCGGTCGAATGATTTCAAAATGACTCCTTTCCCGAAGAATCACTGTGGTGCAAAAGAAAAACAGACTGTTGCAGATGGCCGCTGATTCTATGCAGCGCGCGGCGCAGCGTCAAATCAGCATGGTGTGAACGCAATAAGGAAGAGAGATGACGGAACGCACGGAAATAACGAAACAGACGGAAGAATACTGGCAGAATATTGATTGCTGTTTCGTCTGTTCTGTTATTTCCGTCTGTTCCGTCATCTCTCCTGATTTATTGTTTGATGCCGAGCAGTTCGACTTCAAAAAGCAGTGTGGCGTTGGGCGGAATGACTCCGCCTGCGCCGCGTGCGCCGTAACCGAGTTGCGGCGGAATGATCAGCCGACGTTTGCCGCCGACTTTCATACTCATCACGCCTTCATCCCAGCCTTTGATCACCCGGCCCACGCCGATCTCAAATTCAAACGGCTCGTTGCGATCAAGCGAACTGTCGAACTTCGTGCCGTCCACGAGGGTGCCGGTGTAATGCACGCGCACGGTCTGGCCGGGCTTCGGACTTTCGCCCGTGCCCACAACGATTTCTTCATACTTCAGGCCCGAAGGCGTGGTGATGGCCTTTGCGCTGGCGACATAACCAGTCACGGGAATCGAAGTCCACGACACGGCCTGCCAGCGGCCCTGGCGTTTCGCCCAGACTTCGGTGTGCGCCGAAGTGCCGAGTTTGCGGCCACCGCGAAAGTAGCTTGAATTGCCGGTCACAACTGCCGTTGTGCCGTACAGCCGCAGTTTGAAATTTTCGCTTTTGATTTCATCGAGCTTCACCTGACTGAGCGTGGCTTTCATCGCGGCCTTGTCAACGAACAAACCATCGCTGCCCGTAGCGACAAAATCATCAGCAAAGATGCGGTCAAGCGTGGCCGCGTCCTGCTTCACCACTGCGTCAAACCATTCGCGTTCGAGCTTTTTGATTTCGGTTTCGGGGCTGACTGCTGTCGCCGCACGCGCGCGTGTCTGAGCAGGGCGGCGGTTTTTTGTCTGACTGAAGGCTGGGATGGCGGTAATGACGATGAACAGAAAGATGAGAGCGATTCGGTTGAGCAATTCATTCTCCTTCGCATTGGCACAGGCCGGTGATGTGTGTTATTTCGGTGGCGAGTTGACCATTCGCCGCCGAGACAATACCCAGGACAGGCACAACCGGGCAAGTCACGCAGATATTCCGTGAATCAGGAGCAGTCGCGTAATCCACTCTCATTCAGGAGAAATATGAAAAAAAATTCCCGTTCACGTCGTCAGAACAGCAAATCATCCGCCGTCAGTCGTCGTTCATTCGTCAAACTGCTGCCCGCCGCTGGCGCTGCCGTGATCGCCACGCCGCACGCTGAGGCAGGCGCATCTGTTCAGCAGCCGCAGCAGCAACCGCCGCAGCGCGTCACAAAGGAAGCCCTGCACGCCGCCGAAACGCTGATCGGCATTGAACTGACCGACGCGCAGGAAGCGATGGCGCTGCCGGGCGTGAATCGCAATCTGGCCAGCTATGAAGCCCTGCGCAAAATTGATGTCCCGCTCGACACTGAACCGGCAACGGCCTTTCATCCCGCGCTGCCTGGCAAAAAGTTCAATGCAAAGGCGACGAAGCTGAAACTGAGCAAAGTCGAACTTCCGAAATACAGTTCAGTCGAAGACCTGGCTTTCGCGCCCGTCACACAGCTTGCCGAACTCATTCGCACCAGAAAAGTCACCTCGCTTGAACTGACGAAGATGTATCTGGAGCGGCTCAAAAAATACGGCCCGAAGCTGCTGTGCGTCGTCACGCTGACTGAAGACCTCGCGCTCAGACAGGCTGCCGAAGCCGACAGTGAAATCAGGCGCGGCAAATATCGCGGCCCGCTGCACGGCGTTCCGTGCGGCGTGAAAGATCTGTTTGCGACGAAAGGCATCAAAACGACGTGGGGCGCTGAACCTTACCGCGAGCAGATGATTGATTACGATGCGACGGTGATTGAAAGGCTGCGCGCTGCCGGAGCCGTGCTGCTCGCCAAGCTTTCGATGGGCGCGCTGGCGCAGGGCGGGCGCTGGTTTGCCGGAATGACGCGCAATCCGTGGCAGCCGGAAGAAACGCAGGTCGGATCAAGCGGATCGTCGGCAGGTTCGGCTTCGGCAACTTCGGCAGGACTCGTCGGTTTTTCGCTTGGCACCGAAACGCTCGGTTCGATTGTTTCGCCGTCGTCGCGGTGCGGCGTGACGGGTCTCAGGCCGACTTACGGGCGCGTCAGCCGCTACGGCGCGATGGGCCTGAGCTGGACGATGGACAAGATCGGCCCGATCTGCCGCAGCGTTGAGGACTGCGCGATTGTCCTTGATGCGATCTATGGCCCCGATGGTCACGACATCACGGTTGGCGATGTGCCGTTTGTCTGGAATGCTGAGGCGCCGCTCGCACAAATGCGCATCGGTTACATCAAAGCTGAATTTGAGGGCGGCAATCAGTTCGGCAATCAGAACAATGCTGAAGAGCGAAAGAAGATGTATCAGGACGCGCTCGAAGCATTGAAACAGGCGGGCGCAAAGCTTGAGCCGATGGAACTGCCTGCCTTCAACGCGCAGAGCCTGCGCATCATTCTCAATGCCGAAGCCGCAGCGGCCTTTGACGACATCACCCGCGATGGTCGCGTCAATCAGTTGTCAGGCCAGAGTCCGAACGACTGGCCGAACAGTTTTCGCACGGCTCGTTTCATTCCGGCAGTTGAATACATTCGCGCGCAGCGTGCCCGCACGCTGCTGATGCGCGAAATGGACAGGCTGATGGCTAAATGGGATGTGTTTGTGACTCCGGCTCCGGGCAGTGCGAGTTTATTGATCACCAACCTGACCGGCCATCCGGCAGTCGTCGTGCCGTGCGGCTTCATCAACAATCTGCCGCAGGCGATGATGTTCACCGGCAACCTGTACGACGAAGGCGCGCCGCTCAGAGTCGCGCTGGCTTACGAACGCGCGACGAAGTGGCACACGATGCATCCGAAGCTGGATTGAATGAATCGCTTCCGGCCTGAATGAAATCAGGCCACGAAAGCCTGGGACGTGAAAATTCATCACAGAGGACACATAGGAACACAGAGGGGTTGGGGGCTGGGGATTGGGGTTGGTATGTTTCCGGCCCCTGTCCCCCATCCTCTGTCCCCCACTCTGTGAACCTCTGAGTCCTCTGTGGTGAATTCGTGTTTCATTGTGGCGCGTCTCGATTGAACTGCTTCGTCTTTCATTTCGTACATTCCGGCGTCAACAGCCGGAAAGGACAAATTATGAAGCGAAAGAGAAGTCTGATTATTGTCGGGCTGCTGCTGCTGGCGATTGCGGCAGTGTTCGTGTATCGCTTTCGTGACCTCATTTCGATTCCCCGGACTTATGCAGAACCGAGGGCGCTCGCCAGCGTCACAGCAGAGCAGGCGAACTGGGCCAGTTACGGGCGGGATGCAGGCGGCAGTCGCTGGTCGCCGCTCACGCAGATTCATCGCAACAATGTCGGTCAGTTGAAGGTCGCCTGGACATATCACACCGGCGAAGCCGAAAGCGCCAGCCCGCTGCGCAAATATGCCGCCTTTGAAGCCACGCCGCTGATGCTTGACGGCACGCTCTATTTCAGCACGCCCTTCAGCCGCGTGATTGCGCTCGACGCACAGACCGGGCAGGAACGCTGGGTCTACGATCCGAAAATTGATCTGACCCGGCATTATTCCGAGGCCACCTCGCGCGGCGTTTCGACGTGGCTCGATCCTGAACGCAAATCCGGACGAAGAATTTTCATCGCCACGCTCGATGCGCGCCTGATTTCACTGGATGCGGCGACGGGACAGCCCTGTGGTGACTTTGGCGAGAACGGGCAGGTTGATCTGACGCGCGATGTGCGCCTGGTTGAGCGCGGCAATTATCAGGTCACGTCGCCGCCCGCGATCATCAACAACCTTGTCATCGTTGGTTCGGCCATCGGCGACAATCGCGGCGTTGAACTCGAACGCGGCGTCGTGCGGGCTTACGATGCGCGCACCGGCAGACTGGTCTGGAGCTGGGATCCGATTCCGAACCGACCTGATGATCCGGCGCGCAAAACCTGGAGCGGCGAAAGCGCAGATAAAACCGGCGCAGCGAATGCGTGGGCGCCGCTTTCGGCTGATCCTGAACGCGGGCTGGTCTTTGTGCCAACGAGCAGCCCCAGCCCTGATTTTTATGGCGGCGAACGACCCGGCGATAACCGCTACGCCAATTCCATCGTCGCGCTGCGTGCCGCAACCGGCGAAGTCGTCTGGCATTATCAACTGGTGCATCACGACCTGTGGGATTTCGATGTGCCTGCGCAGCCGATGCTCATCAGCCTCAGACGCGGCGGGCGCGAAGTTCCCGCTGTCGTCGTGGCCACGAAGATGGGCTTTCTCTTCGTCTTCAACCGCGAAACCGGCGAGCCGCTGTTTCCGATTGAAGAGCGACCCGTTCCGCAAAGCGATGTTCCCGGCGAAGTCACTTCGGCCACACAGCCATTCCCGACATTGCCGCGCCCGCTCGTGCCGCAGCAACTCAGGCCCGAAGATGCGTGGGGCGCGCTGCCGTCAGATCGCAGGTGGTGCGCGGAACAACTTGCCAGGCTGCGCAACGAAGGCCTCTACACGCCACCGAGTCTGAAAGGCACTGTGGCCTTTCCCGGTAACGTCGGCGGCATTAACTGGAGCGGGATGTCGTTTGATCCGACGCGCAACCTGCTCATCACCAATACCAATCGCATTGCGCTGGTGGTCAGGCTGATTCCCCGCGCTGAATTTGACGCGCAGCGGGCCGCCGGGGCCAGAGGCAAAGCCGAATTTGCGCCGCAAAAAGGCACGCCTTACGGGATGGTGCGCGAAGTGCTGTTGTCGCCGCACGAAACGCCGTGCAACCCGCCGCCCTGGGGCGTGCTGACGGCAGTTGATCTGAACTCAGGTGAAGTGCGCTGGGATGTTCCGCTCGGCACGGTGCCCAAGATCGGAATCCTCGAACAGATCGCCCTGATGCGCAGCAAACAAAGTCTCGGCTCGCCGAATATGGGTGGTTCGATTGTGACAGCGGGCGGCCTGGTTTTCATTGGCGCGGCGATGGACACAGCCCTGCGCGCCTTCGACATCGAATCAGGCAGAGTGCTGTGGCAGGGTGAACTGCCCGCTTCGGCCAACGCCACGCCGATGACTTATCAAATCAATAACCGGCAGTATGTCGTCGTTGCTGCCGGAGGACACGGCAAACTCGGATCAGTGCTGGGCGATGCTGTAGTCGCGTTTGCGTTGCCGTAAGCGAATCGAATGGTGAAAGCCCCGTCCGGCTTCAGGCTGTGCCTTCCATCGCCACACGCGGGCGGGCGGTGGTTGTGCCGGAACTTCTGGCCGCTTCGATCTTTCGTTCTCTGACGAACAGGAACAGCGGCAGCGCCAGGCACAAACCGACGCCCAGATTGAGCAGCACATAAAGCCAGAGATGGCCGATTTCGTGCCGCCGCGCTTCACGCGCCATCCAGATCCAGAATACGACTGACGACAGTACCAGGTCGGTCATCGCCAGCGTCGAGCCGTGACTGGCCCACAACTGCTGCCAGAACAGCGCCGGGTTCCAGCCGTATTCGCGCAGGAAAAGCGCCACCAGCACGAGCGGCGCAATCAGTCCAATATCGGTCAGTATCAGATATACCCTTTTCATCAGCAGCCATCCTTTCGTGTCGGGGCCGCTGCCGTTTGCGGCTGATGACCACAGACAGCGGCGGCAGATCAGTAATGTTTGATGATGCCGAGTGTGCCGTCAGTCGTGCCGCGGCGCAATTACCTGCGAGGTAATGACTGCGCATTTGAAATGGCGCGAGTGACGGGCTTCAGCTTTTAATCCGGCCTGCTGCCGTTATATTCTTTGCAGCGACAGAATCAGCCATTTGTTTCAGGGAGAAAAAAATATGCGAATGCTGACACGATGTGCCGCGCTGTGTGTCGTCACTGCGATTCTCGCGCTGACGGCATTTTCAAACCAGAATCAGAAAGTCGAATCGCTGCCGAAACTGCTGCCCTTGCGCGAACAGACCAGAGTGCGCGAACAGTGGCTGAAAAAGCGGCTTGATGAACTGCTGCTGCCGATGATGCGGCGGCACAGGATTGAAATGTGGATCGTCACGACCGAAGAGTTTCATCCTGATCCGGTGGCTGAGTACATTGCGCCGCCGATTCCCTATGTCGGGCGACGCGACTTTTTCATTCTGGCTGATCGCGGCGCTGACAAACTCGACCGCATTGCCGTCGTGCGTTATCCCGAAGAGCATCTGAAAAACTTTTATGAAGTCCTCAACCCGCCAGGCAGGGACACGGCTGACACGCTGCGGCGCATCGTTGAAGAGCGAAAACCCAAAAGCATCGCGCTTAATATGGGCGGCACACGCGGCGCAACGAACGGGCTGACGCACGATGCTTACAAATTTCTGGCCGACACGCTGGGGGCTGATTACTCTTCGCGGTTCGTTTCGGCTGCGCCTTTGATTGTCGAATATCTGGACACGCGCCTGCCTGAAGAACTTGAGCATTACCGCACCGCCGTTGCTGTGACCGACATCCTGACGCAGCGCGCCCTGTCAAACGAAGTCATCACGCCGGGCAAAACCACCGTCGGTGATGTGCGCTGGTGGCTGCTGCAACAGGTCAACAACCTGGGCTGCGATGTCTGGTTTCAGCCTGATTTGCGCATTCAGCGGCAGAACAAAGACAACAGCAAAACGCAGCAATTTCTGAGCGTGGCCGATGAAGCCGTTGTCATTGAACGCGGCGATGTGGTGCACGTTGATTTCGGGATCAATTACATGGGCCTCAGCACCGACTGGCAGAAACACGCTTACGTGCTGAAGCCCGGCGAGCGCGACGTGCCGGAAGGCCTGAAGCGTGCCCTGGCGAACACGAATCGGTTGCAGGATATTCTTTTCAGCCATATCAAAGCCGGAGCGAGCGGCGCTGATGTTTACGATGCGACGATGGCCGACTGCAAACGCGAAGGCATCGAAGCGATGATCTATTCGCACTCGGTCGGCAATCAGGGTCACGCGCTTGGCGCAAGCATTGATTTTCGCCGCAACACCGGCGCGCCGCCCGAACTGATGCGCGCCGGGTCTTACACTTCAATCGAACTCAACACATCAACGCCCGTCCCTGAATGGGGCGGACAGAAAGTAACAATCATGGCCGAAGATGACGCTTACCTCAGCCCTGAAGGCATGAAGTGGTTCCGCCCGCGCCAGACGAAGTTTTATCTGATCAGATGACAGCGAGAAGAGGGGAAGAGGGGAAGAGGAGAAAAGGAGAAAAGTGGAAAAGGAATCAACTGTCAAAACACTTTCCGCAGGATTTCATTCCCTTTTCCCCTTTTCCCCTTTTCTCCTCTTCCCCCGTGACTCCCTGTGGTTAATACCAAACGCGGAGTTGCAAATGATTTATAATCAGCCTTCGTTATGACTCTCTACAGCATTGGCCACAGTAATGTTGAAATCTCAGCCTTCCTCGCGCTGCTTAAGGAACACGGCATTGAAAAGCTGGTGGACACGCGCAGCCAGCCTTACAGCCGCTACTCGCCGCAATTTGGCCGCGACCTGCTGCGGGCGGCGCTGAAAGACGAAGGGATTGATTACGTCTTTATGGGCGACCGGATTGGCGGGCGTCCGCCGGGCAGCGAATTTTATCTGCTAGGCGGCAGGGTTGATTACGACCTGCTCGCACAGGCGCCGTTTTATCTGGCGGGGATTGAAAGCCTGCTCGCACTTGGCGCGCAGGCGCGCGTGGCGTTTATGTGCAGCGAAGCCGATTTTCATCACTGCCATCGTTATCACCTGATCACTCGCACGCTCGTTAATCGCGGCGTGGCGGTGCAGCACATCACACACGCGGGCGAACTGGTCGCATCAACAAAGGAAGAGTTCGAGCCTGCACAACCGAGTCTGTTCTGATGCCTGTCATCTTCACCATCGGATTTACGAAAAAGAGCCTGCGCGAATTTATCGAACTGCTGCGCGGCGCGGGCGTGCGCGTGGTGATTGACACGCGGCTGCGCAACACTTCGCAACTTGCAGGCTGGAGCAAGTCTCCCGATTTTGCTTACCTGCTCGAAGCGGGCTTCGGCATTCGCTATGAGCATCATCCTGAATTCGCGCCGACCGATGAACTGCTCGATGAATACAAGGCGAGCCGCGACTGGCCGCGTTATGAAACACGCTTCAGGCAACTGCTCGCTGAACGCAGGCTCCAGTCGCAGGCGAGCGCGCTGCCGGTGCAGGATGGCATCTGTTTGCTGTGCGCTGAACCGAAGGCTGACAAATGCCATCGCCGCCTGGTTGCGGAATACCTGGCCGCGCTGTTGCCTGAAATTGAAGTCAGGCATCTCTGAAAAAACACGATGAGCGTTGTCAAGGACATCACGATTCTGGCGGTGACAAAGATGCACGGCGGCGTTTGCACGGCGGGCATTGACAGCGCCAGCCACTGGGTGCGTCCGGTGCGGGCGGCGGTGGCGCGTCCCTGGAATCACGATGCGATCACCGATCATTGTCTGCTGCCGGTTGATTTCTTTCACGGCGGGCGGTCGCATCTGGTCAACCTGGGCGTGACACGTTTCTGGCTGACGGCGCACGATCCTGAACCGCCGCACACCGAAGACTGGGTGATTGACACGCACCGCAAGCCGCACTTTTTGCACAAACTGTCAGAGGCCGAGCAGGAAAAATTTCTGGCTGCTTACGCGCACAACAACCTCGACCTGCTGCAACCTGTCGCGCCGCACTCGCTCGGTCTGTTTCTGCCTGAAAGCTATCTGTTCACCTTCAGTCAGAACAAGACCGGGGAAGATGTGGTTGTGCGCGCTTCGTTCACAGTTGCAGGTCAGCAGATTCACGATGTCGGCTGCACCGATCTGCGTTTGCGGGCGCTCGGTCGAAAGCTGCTTGAAAAATCACACGGCGCAACCTGCACGCTCAGTGACGCAGACTTTCACCGTCACGGCAAGCGCGCCACTTATCTGGCCGTCGGTCTGTCGCGCCTCTTTCAGGGCAAACACTGGCTGCTCGTGGTCGGCGTGCATACGATTCCCGAACTTGAAGTGCAGGTTGATTACGCAAGGCTGTGAAGGAGTGGTTAGTGGTCAGTGGTTAGTGGTTAGTGAAGGGTGAACAGTGAACTGCGATTCTTTCATTCTCTACTAACCACTAACCACTGACCACTAACCACTATCCAACTATGGATTCACTGCAACAGGTATTACAGGAACATTTTGATTTTGCGGATTTTCGCCCTGGTCAGCGCGAGGTGATTGAGCATGTGCTTGAGCGGCGGCACACGCTGGCGGTGCTGCCGACGGGGCGCGGCAAATCGTTGTGTTACCAGTTGACGGCGCAGATGCTTGACGGCGTGACGCTGGTGATTTCGCCGCTGATTGCCTTGATGCAGGATCAGGTGGATGCGCTCAGGCGGCGCGGTTTTTACAACGTCACTTATCTGAGCAGCACGCTTTCTCCGGCTGAAATCGGGATGCGGTATTCAGAGATCGAACGCGGCGAGTACAAGCTGGTTTACGTCGCGCCGGAGCGGTGCGATTCGCCGCGCTTTCAGCAGTTCATCCGGCAGGCGCAGATTGATCTGTTCGTGATTGATGAAGCGCACTGCATTTCGCAGTGGGGCCATGACTTTCGCCCGCATTACCGCACGATGCTCGAACGGCTGCCTGAATTGCGGCGCGCAACCGTTCTGGCACTGACGGCGACGGCGACGCCCGATGTGCAGAGAGACATTGTGACGACGCTCGCGCTGCCGCAGATGGAGCGCGTCATTTCTGATTTCAACCGCCCGAATCTTTTCCTTGAATGCGTCAGAGCCGACAAGCGCGAAGAGAAGGATGCGCGACTTGTGGAACTGCTTTCGCGTGATGACGGAGTGGCGATTGTTTATGCCAGCACGCGCAAAGAGGCAGTCTGTGCTTATCAGTTGTTGCAGAGTCGCGGCTTTGATGTCTGTCTCTATCACGCGGGGCTTGAGGCCGCAGAGCGCACGCGCGTGCAGCGCGATTTTCAGGAAGGCCGCCAGCGCATCATTGTTGCGACAGTAGCTTTCGGCATGGGCGTGGACAAACCCGATGTGCGGCGTGTGATTCATTACAACATTCCGGGTTCGCTCGAAGGCTATTATCAGGAAGCCGGGCGCGCCGGACGCGACGGGCAACCGGCCATCTGTACGCTGCTCTATTCGCAGCCCGATGTGCGGATTCAGCGGTTCCTGATTGACAGCGCCTATCCTGAAGCAAAAGTTATTTATCGCGTCTGGGACATTCTGCGCCGGGCCAGCCCGCTGCCGGTTGCGCCGGGCGATGTGGTGACGGCTGCCGAACTGTCTGAACTCCCGGTCAACGCGGCGCTGCAACTGCTCTATGAACAGCAGTGGGCGACGATCACGCCCGAAGGCCGGTATGCGGCGGCGCGTGAAGCGGATCATCCGCGCTTCGATTTCAAACCGCAGGCCGAAAGGCGCAACCGCGTCGGTGAACGGCTCAAAAGGATGATCGAGTATGCCGCGAGCGCGCGCTGTCGCCGGGCGCAGATTCTGCATTACTTCGGACAGGCGTTTGAGCAGCCGTGTGACGGCTGCGATGTGTGCGAAGCCGCCGCGATTGATGCGCGACCTGATGCCGCACCGATCAGCCTGCCCGAAGCGACTGAAGCTTCTGATCGCGTGGCGCGGCTGATTCTGCAAACGGCTGAAGATTTCGGCGGGCGCATGGGTCGTCAACTGGTTGCCGATGTGCTCGCTGGCAGCCGTCGCAAACGAATCACGGAACTGCGGCTGGAGGAGGCGAAAAATTACGGCGCGCTGCGGCTGCACACGCGCGATCAGGTGATCGGCTGGATTGATGAACTCGTCGCGCAGCAGTTGCTGATGGTCACGGCTGAGGAGTATCCGCGTTTGTGCATCACCGGGGCGGGCCGCAGCGCGCTGGCGGCTGATGAATGGCTGCCGCTTTCAGGCTTTGAAGTGCGCGTTCAGCAGGCGAACGTGACCAGAAGTGAAAGCTCCGAACCCGCGAAAAACGGGCCTGCGGCGAGCGCGGCAAGCGTGGAGTGGGTGACTGAGCGACTGAAGCAGTGGCGGCGCAAAAGGGCTGAGGCGCAGAACGTGCCGTCATACTTCGTGCTGCACAACAGCATGCTCGAAGAGATTGCGCTGCATCAGCCGCGCACACCGGAAGCATTGCTTAAAATCAAAGGCATCGGCCCGAGCCGGATTGAAAGCTACGGCGCTGAGATTCTGGAAATCATCTGCAACATTCCGGCAGAACTGCACGAGGCACAGCCTGAAATCTCACAGCCTGACACGACTGCGCTTTCACTGCCCGACCTGAGATTGCAGATTGAAATGTGGCGGCAGGGCGGCCCTGAGCCTGACCGGGCGATGCTGCTCGCGGCGCTTGAAAACACCGACGCGCTCGAACACGCCGGGCTGATGACAGTGTTGCAGACGATTGTGCAGCTTGAAATCAGCGAAGCCGCCGCTGCGCTTGAGCGAATGCTCAGTGAAACGACGAACGGCAATCTGCTGCCGATCATCTGCGAGGGGATCGGGCGCTTTGGCGTTCATCGCGCCGAACCTGAACTGCTGCGGCTGCTCGATGACGAACGACCGGCAGTGCGGCGCGCGGCAGTGCGGGCATTTGGCGCGCTGCGCTCAGGTTCGATTTTGTCACGGCTTGAACTGATGGCTGAGAACGATGCTTCTGATTATGTGCGGCTGGCGGCGCAGGCCGCAGCTCGGCTGATCGGTGCAGCAGGCTGATCAGTGCAATTGTTGCGCGATTTGCCAAAATCGCGCTTAACACGCAGACCGTCTCTTTCGGAAGCCACGCGATTTTGGCAAATCGCGCAACAATTACTGTGTTCGTTGGCTCAGGATCATTGCCTGAGCAGATTCAGCCGCGCTGCTGTTTGATCTGTTTGCCGAAGCGTTTGAGTTTCATGTTGAGCGTTTGCACGCGCAGGCCGAGCAGCTTTGCGGCTTTGACCTGATTCCCGCCCGTTTGCCGCAGGGCAGTTTCAATCAGTTCCAGTTCGAAATTGTCCACGATCTGCGGCAGGTCAATGCCGTCTGCCGGAATTGACCGCAGCGCGGCGTGCTGAATGCGGGCGGGCAGCAGTTCCGGTTCGATCTTGTGCGGCGCGGTCTGGCTGATGGCGCTTTCAAGGACGGCTTCGAGTTCGTCAATGTTTGATTCCCACGTATATTCATTGAGCATCCGCATCGTTTCAGGCGTGATTTCGTGCGGGCCTTTGTGCAGTCGCAGGGTGATGCGTTCGGCCAGATGCCGCGCCAGATACGGAATATCCTCGCTGCGTTCGCGGAGCGGTTTGAGCGCGAAGCTCCAGGGCCGCAGCATTTCGATCAGGCCAAAGGCAATGCGGTTTTCAGCGCACAACTGCGCCGGTTTGAATTCAGTGGCGAGGACGAGGCGCGGTCGGTCGGCGGCATCGGTCTGCCTGCGCCACTGCATCTCCTCGAAGTGAACCGCGAAACGCTGTTGCAGGAGCAGCGGCAGCCCGGCCAGTTCGTTGACGTAAATCACTCCGCCCTGGCAGTTCGACAACAAACCCTGCGGGCCGAAGAGCAGTTCGTTGAGCGCTTCGAGATTCAGGCTGTGAACGTTGACTGAAACAAATGGCGCATCCCACTGTTTGCCGGCCTGGTGCAGGGCGCGGGCGATCTGTTCCTGGCGCAGCCCGCGTTCACCGATCAGCAGGACGGGCTGCTGATGCGTCGCCTGCACGTTGACGAACTGTTTCAGGGCTTCAACGTGCGCGCTGATGCCGGTGAAGCATTCGTAATTTTCGACTGCCAGCGTCTGCGGCGAACGCAGCCGCGTCAGGGCCGGACGCGCCCGCAGCCGGTCAGTTGCCAGATTGCCAATGACTGCCTGATTATTCATAACTGCTCGCATGACTGTCTGTGTTTACGGAAAAGGCCGGTGAAGATCACGGAAGACACGCGGAACGACAGAAACGACGATCTGACCTGTGTTTGATCCAAAGCAATTCCCGCGTGTCCTCCGTGTCCCTCACCGGCTCATTCGGACTGCTTTTTCCTGAGGTATTCGCCATCAAAGACGACCGACCACGTTTTGCCTTCGTCGGTGGATTGTTCCCACAACTGGCGCACGCGGTCAGCCGCAAGATTGAAGAAAGTCAGCCGCGTCAGCATGCGCGCTCCGTCCGGGCGGCGCTTTTCACCCGCGAGGCGCATCGCGCCGTCTTTGTATTCGCCGCTGAGTTCGAGAATGTTGCCGCCGCTGCCGACCCAGAGCTGATGCCATTTGCCGGTGGCCGGATTGTAAAAATTCAGGCTTTTGCCATCGCCGCCGCCGCTGCCCTTCCAGTTTTCAAGCAGCGCGCAGCCGCCTGAAACCTGCTGCACGCTGTTGGTTCCGGCCTGCTGCCCACCGGCTTTGACGTTCCATTCGCCAATCCAGAAATCAAACTGGTGGTGATAAGCGTCGCCGCACGGGCTGGCATTGCGCTGCGCCTGAACGACGCTTTCGCTCAGGCGGGCAGGTGTTCGCAAAGCGGTCAGGTCAGGAACTGATTTACGGGTGTGATCAGCCTGGCCCTGCGGCCTGGCGATCATCGTTTCGGCGGCCACCATCAGTCCCAGAATGGTCAGCGACAGGGCCAGCAGGCGAAATGTGTATTTCATCTGAATCCGTTCCTTGACTGCGCAACAGGGCTGGCACCGCGCCGGAACTTTCATCCAAAAAGCTGGATTCGATTCCAGACGACGTTAATGACTGACCAGCCGACAGCCGGAAAAATGAATTGGTAATCCCAGCAAAACTTTTCTGATTGTTTGCCGCTGATTTTCGGGACTAAAATCCGGGCAGTTCCAGAATCAGAATCTGAAGCTGCCTCTGACGGTGCAACAGCGTCACGAAACCAGAGGTTCATCCCCCGGCCTGAGAGATAACTGAAAGGACAATCCGATGTCTTGAGCGAACGCTGATAAAACCGTTATTTAGTTCTGATGGAGTTCTGAAGATGGCGATTAACACACAGGCAAAGCACTTATACCGCTTTGGCCCCTTCTGCCTGGACGCGACCGAGCGAATGCTGACGCGCGAAGGCCGGAGCGTGCCGCTCGCGCCAAAGGTTTTTGAGACGCTGCTGGTGCTGATTGAAAACCGGGGACGCATTCTGGAAAAGGACGAACTCATCAACCGGCTCTGGCCGGACAGCTTCGTTGAGGAAAGCAGCCTCTCACAAAACATCTTTCAGATTCGCAAGGCGCTTGGCGAAGGCGGCGAGGGCCAGCCGTACATCGAAACCGTGCCGCGACGCGGCTACCGGTTTGTCGCGCCGGTCAGCGAAACCTGGAGCCGCGATGCAGAGCTTCCGGCTGCTCCGGTGCTGGATGCGGGATTTAATGACGTGGGATTTGCGACAGACAATGAGGCAGATGAACCGGCTGAAACCGCGCCGCAGGATGTGCCGGTCAGCGCGGCAGAAAGCAGTGCGCCGCCGATGCCTGAATCTGCGCCGCTTCAGTCTGTGGCGCGCAACGCCTGGAAAAAATATGTGGCCGCCGCGCTGCTGATCGTGACTGCCGCCGCCGCGTTTGGCGTTTACCGGCTCTTTACTCAGCGCCACGCCGCGACCGCGTCAGCCGTGCCTTTTCACACAATGCGCATGGCGCGGCTGACGCGGAACGGCAAGGTGCGGCACCAGGCTGTTTCGCCCGATGGCAAATATGTCGCGCACGTCATTGATGACGCCGGGCAGCAGAGCATCTGGATTCGCCAGACCGCGACGACCAGCAACGTGCAGATCGTCCCGCCTGCCGAAGTTGATTACCTGGGCCTGGCATTTTCGCGCGACGGCAATTACGTCTATTACGCGGTCTACCCGACGCGACCAAACAAATACGGCCTGCTGTGTCAGGTTCCGGCCCTGGGTGGCGCGGCGAAAAAGATTGCTGACGATGTGGACAGCGGCATCGCCGTTTCGCCCGACGGCAGACAGATCGCCTTTCTGCGCAACTTTCCGCTTGAACGCGAAGTCGTGCTGATGACCGTCAACACGGACGGCAGCAGCGAGCGACGGCTGGCTTTGCGCAAAAGACCTGACTATTTTTCGTGGGCCGGGCCGTCGTGGTCGCCTGACGGAAAGATGATTGCCATCGCGGCGCGGCATTTCACGCCCGGCGGCAGTTACATGAATCTGATCGGCGTCAATGTGCAGGACGCTGCCGAAATGACGATTGGCAAACAGCAGTGGACGTGGGTCGGACAGCTTGCGTGGATGCCTGATGGCAGCGGCATCGCCGCCGTCGCGTGGCATCCGAGTTACACGGTTTACGCCGATCAGCTCTGGCACATTACGTGGCCGGGCGGCGAAGCGCGCCGCATTACGAATGACCTGGACGGTTACAACGGCATCAGCATTGCCGATGATGCCAGCGCGCTCACCACGATTCAGTCCACGCGCATGTCGAACATCTGGATCGTCCCGCGCGATCAGACCGGACACGCCGTGCAGATCACTTCGGGATTCGGTGACAATTACAGCGAAGAACTCGGCATGGCCTGGCTGCCCGATGGTCACATCATTTATGGCAGCAACAGCGGCGGCAACACCGATCTGTGGATGATGGACGCCGATGGCCGCAATCAGCGGCAACTGACGACCGACGGCAATTCGGACGTGCGCCCGGCAGTCTCAGCCGACGGTCGCCGGATCGTGTATGTTTCCTACAGCGCAGGCATCCCGCACCTGTGGAGCATGAATGCCGACGGCACTGAACTGAAGCAACTGACGAATGGTGACGGCGAGGATCTGTGCAGCCTGTCGCCGGATGGAAAGTGGGTGGTTTACCTGGCCCGCAAGGATGACAACCGGCGCGTTGTCTGGAAACTGCCCGTTGAAGGCGGCGAGCCGGTGGCGATGACTGATGAAGAATCGGGCAGCCCCATCGTTTCGCCCGATGGCAAATGGATCGGCCTGTTTCTGCTCGACCGCCCGGCCAAAATGAAACGGCTGGCCGTCATGCCTTTTGCTGGCGGAGAGCCGGTCTTTATCTGCAAGGGAACGATGACGCCTGATTACGGCTTCATTCAGTGGTCGCCTGACAGCCGGGCGCTGACGTTCATTTACACGCGCAACGGCGTCTCAAATATCTGGTCACAACCGACAAACGGCGGCGCACCGAGACAACTGACCGACTTTCGCAGCGACCGCATTTATCGCTTTGCCTGGTCGCCCGATGGCAAATCGCTGGCCTGCGAACGCGGGACGACGATCAATGATATTGTGCTGGTGACTCACTTCGCCTCGCCGCCTGCGGGGCCGTAAAACATCACCCACACCGCGAAATCATCGGTGAAGTCTTCAAAACGGTGTTCGCTGCCCGCCGGAGCGAAGATCAGATCGCCTGTTTTGAATGGGCGTCGCGCCGCGCCGTCATAAAAAGTTCCGCTGCCCTGCGCCACCACATAAATTTCATCCTGCGCGTGTGGCGTCTGCGGGTCGTGTCCGCGCGGCGCATACATCTTCACCTGCAAAGTGCCGTGCTCAAAGAGCAGCACTGACAGCTTTCCGCTTTCAGCCTCAAGTCGCCGCAACGCCTCAGTGATGGTCAGATGCGCCTTGTCGCCGCGTGTCTCAACTGCTTCATTGCTCATCGCGTCCTCCGAACACAGACTGAGGCCTGATGCCTGAATCCTGATCATTGATAAATTCAACAGATCAGTGATCAGGATTCAGGCATCAGGCCTCAGTTGCGGGATTGATCATCTGGGAAACTGTTTTGCATTCAGGCCCGGCACCAGTTTCAGCGCGTTTTTGTAATAGATCTTCTTCAGCACTTCGTCCGGCAGTTCGAAGCCGTAAATGTTCCAGAAGGCGTGACGTTTGCGGTAATAGGGAAAGTATTCATCGCGTGTTTCCATCGCGCGAAAGTACCATTTGTATTCGTTCACTTCGTAAATGTCTTTGCCGAACAGCACGCGATCCTGATACCTGATCAGAAAGTCGTGTGCTGAATAAGGCTGCCGTCCAAGCTCAGCCAGTACGGCGGCGTTGTCGGCATAGACATTCGGATACTTGTCAAAAAGCCTGCCCAGGCGTTCGAGGTCGTTGCCGTGCCACGCCAGGTGCGCGACGATGAAGTTTGTTTTGGGATGCTTTGCAAAGACGTTGTTGCGCTCGGTCATCAGCGTCTCAAAGGACGGATATTTTTCAGGCGGGCGGGCGCGCTGCGGGAACTGTCTGAGTTCCAGCCAGCGTTCGTTGTAACGATCAATCGGCTCAAAAAACACCGCCGGTTCCGCGATGTGAATCAGCACCGGAATTTTCAGTTCCGCGCATCTGGCCCAGACCGGATCAAAGACCGGATCATCAACTTTGACGCGCTCGCCGTTTTTGTATTTCAGATCCATCCCGAGGTTCTTGAAAATCTTCAGCCCCTGCGCGCCGTTCTTTACGTCCTGTTCCAGTCGCGCCGCCGCGCGTTCGCCGTAACCCGGTTCGTTCAGATCATCAAAACTCAGATTGGCAAAGACGACGAAGCGATCAGGGTAACGGCCCTTCATCGCGGCAATCATCTGTTTCAATCGTTCGCCCGTCCCGCCGCTCAGGTTGACCAGCACGCGCAGGTTGATCGAGTCCATCTCCTTAACGAGCTTGTCAACATACTCAGGCGAGAGGTTCTGATGATGGCTGTGAATGTCAATGAACGGAAACTTCGCCCGCTCAACCTTGTGTTCCTTTGTGACGAGCGTTGATTTCGGTTCGTACTCTTCGATGGAAAGCGTCTGTGACTGCGCACGAATGCTGACTGAGTTCAGCGCGAGCAGCGTGAACAGTGAAACGAGGACAAACAGCCGCAAGGCAACAGGGTTTTCGGTTTCGATCATAATGTCAGATGTTCAGGTGGATGGCGCTTCGGGCAGAGTTACTGAACTGTGTCGGCAGCAGGCCGGTAAACGCAATAATCAAGCTCCTGAAAGATCGTGTCTTTGCTTTCGACTTCGCTGAGCCAGGCCTCATCAATCTGCCGGGCTTTGATCATTTCATAGAGCCGGTTGAAGCGGTGAATGTGATCCTTGAAGCGCTTGACGGCGTACTGCACCATCGTGCCGGTCGTGATGATGAAGGCCCAGTCTGACGATTGCGCCAGCAGCAGCTCGCGCGCGGCCTGATTGAGCGCGCGCTGCGCAAGGCCTTCCGCGTGCGGAAACTCAGTGGCGAGTTCGACCATGCGTGTTTCAGCCACCGTCTGATGAACGTACATCCAGTCAGTCTGGTGATTGATCCAGACCCGGTTGTAACCTTCCGCGCCCCACGACGAAGCGGACGGCGTCTGCGGCTGATTGTCAGGAAAAATTTCCAGATAATCCACCGGCGAAATCGGGCGAATTTCGGTCTGATCGTAATGCAGTTTCTTGAACAGGTAGTAGAGAAAGTACGGGCCTTCAAACCACCAGTGCCCGAACAGCTCAGCGTCATAAGGCGCCACGACGATGGGCGCGCGGCCCAGGTGGGGATTCAGATGCTGCGCCTGCGCCAGACGATTGGACATAAAGTTACCCGCGTGGTCGGCGGCGCGTTTCTGCGCCCAGTCGGGCACGTAAGGCTCTTTCTGATGCAACTGCACCTTGCCGGTAATGCGGTGATATTTGAAACCAATGTTGCGGCGCACTCCGTCGGAGTGCAGGAACGGTTTGATGTAATCGTAATCTTCGGCGTCGTAGCCCAGGTCGCGGTAAAACTCGCGGTAAAGCGGATCGCCGGGATAACCGATGTCAGAACTCCAGACCTGTTCGCTGGTTTCGGTGTCGCGGGCAAAGACAGCGACGTTCTCAGGCGTGATGACCGGCGCATAGATGCCGCGTTTCGGGCGCGGCGTGCCGTAAAGAATAGCGTGCGCGTCGGCAATGAAGAACCGGATTCCGGCTTCGTGCAGAAAGCGGTCATCGCCCGGATTGAAAGCGCACTCAGCCAGCCAGATGCCGCGCGGGTCACGATCAAAATGTTTGCGGTAATTTGTTTTCGCAATCTGAATCTGCGCCCGCTTGACCGTGTCGTTCGACATCAGCGGCAGAAAACCGTGCGTGGCATTGCAGGTGATGATTTCCAGCACCCCGGCGTCCTGCAATTCCTTAAAGCCGCGCACGATGTTGCGGCTGTACTGATTTTCAAAAACCTCGCGGCATTCGTTGAAATGGCGGCGATACATCAGCGCCGCCGCATGAAAATCCGGCGCGTGATTTTTTGTCCGCTCAACTTCAAGTTCCGCCAGCTCGCACAATTTATCGAGATGATGCGCGTACCGATCCTGCAATAACGGATCACTGAGCATCTCGCACAGCGGCGGCGTCATGGACATCGTCACGCGGAAGCTGACGCCGTCCTCAAGCAGCGTTTTGAAGGCCACCAGCAGCGGGATGTAAGTTTCGCTGATGGCCTCATAGAGCCAGTCTTCTTCAAGAAAGTCAGGATATTCAGGATGCCGGACGAAGGGCAGATGCGCGTGCAGGACCAAGCTGAGATAGCCGATGGGCATAAGCAACAGTTTCGAGTTCGGATTTCAGGTTTCAAGTTCGTGCAGTGCAAATGTAACTCATGCCGCAGCAAACCTGAAACCTGAAATCCGATTACCTGAAACTATCTGTCATCGCGATACCAGGGCCATTTGCCGCGCAGCAGGTTGGCGAAGCTGCGGCTTGGATTGAGAAAGCCGCGAATCAGAATTTTGACCGGATATTTTGTGGTGTGCCGTTCCAGCGGGCGCACGACCCAGCGATCCAGCGCGTCCTCACCGACCATCCACGCTGTTCCCAGCACCGGCGTCACGACCAGATCAACCCACGCCTGCGGGTGCGGAGATTTATCCGAAGGCTTCAGGCCCACATTGCCGATGGATGATTCGCTGAGCGGGCCAAGTTCAAACTGCACGCTGTAAACCGCGCTCCACGCAAAAGCCTTGAAGCGGCTCTTCCAGTACGCCTTGTCGCGCCCGATCTCCTGCCGGTAACCGCGCGGGTCGTTATGCACCTGAATGTAGCCGGTGACTGCGCCCTGCATCGGATGGCCGATGTAATTGACCAGGAACGGATCACCATCGCGCCAGCCGCGCAACCTGCTGACTGAAGTAACCCAGTCGCTGAAAAACGGCCCTTTCAGATCGGCGCGCGTACTCGGTTCCGTCAGCAGCCTGAAGCCATGCTGAATGCCGAGAAACATCAGCGACTGACGATAGGCCTTCTGCCATTGAAAATGATCGCTTTCTGTTGATGGCGGCGCCGCGTCAGCATCAGGCGGCGGCACGATGAGCGGTTCGGGCGCAACGATGACCGGCACGATCTCAGCCACGCGCGGCTTGTCTTCAGGCTTTTTACCCGGGCCGCTGTTTTTATCGTCGTTGCCACTGTCGGTGTCAGCCGCGCCGGAACTGATCGCGGGCTGCTGTCCGGGCTGTGCGACGAGCAGCGCCGTCTCGGTTTCGCCGGGCATCGGCGCAGCGGGGCGCGGTTTGAGCGGTTTCGATTGTTCGGTGAATTCCTTCAGGCCGCTGAGCAGCGGAATCCTGATGGTCTGTCCACTGCCGGTCATAACGCACGTCAGACACAGGACAGCAGCAAGGGTAACGTTGATGGTGAAACGGTGAAGGCGCGAAGACGGAAGGCCACAGGTCATTCTGGACATACAGCTTGATTCACATCGCCATCAGGCCGGGTCAGGCGCTGACGGTCTGTTACCGGGTCGCGGGCGTAACTTTCTCATGACCCGACACGCAGGCAAAGAAAAAAGTGATGGTCAGCGCAACTTCTGCTGATAATCACTGTCACCGGAAACCGCGCAGTTTTATTGCGCACTGCTGATTCCCGAAAGTTCCCGACTGCGTGAAACAATTGTCCCTTGAGCCTGTCTGAATTCAGGCACAATCTCGCAAACGAAATGTCAGTCGGCTGAGTTCGTGCTCAGCGATTCTGACTGGGCAGCCACAGCCCGCTTCTGACCGCGCCTGGCACAGCGTTCTCAGCCGATGAAGGTGAGACGTTGAATTCCGAAGCCGTCTGACCGAGCTTTTCTGCCAGATACAGCGTGATCGGTTTGTCAGTTTCGATCTCAGTTTCAGCGCCGCTTTCATCAGCAATGGCGCGCCGCAGCAGTTCCGGCAGGTAACGCAGCAGCAGCAGGTAACCCGCCTCGCCCTGGCCCATGCCGCTCAGGATGGTAATGAACTCGCGCACCAGCACCGCGACTTCCTCCTGACTGAGCCGTTCCCACAATCGGTCATAATCGCGCCCGGCCTGCACATCGGCAATCACGGTCAGCAGGCGGCGGAATGATTCCGGCAGTTGTTCCCAGAGCTGCGCGCGATCTTCCCTGGTTTCACCCGGCAGCCCGATGATGCCTTCGGGTGTGAAAGCGCGCTCCGGCACCAGATGGCTTTCGCGCAGCACTTCGACGTATTCATCTGCCGGAATCTGATACTCCGGTTCTTCAGCCGCCTGATCTGACGGCGCCCCGCGCGGCGTCGTGACCGGCTGTGAAGTCATTTGCCTGATATATCCATAACGTGGCGAACGCAGGCCGAGTTCAACCCGATAGCGGCGATCAGGAAAGACGCTGAACCAGTATTCACGCGCATAAGCGGCATCGAAGTAAACGGCAATTGAATTCGTCTCATCAATCAGCTTCAGCACCGAATGAAAGGTATCAACTTCGTGCGGCGGAAAGATGCGGCGCAACCGTTCAAACGGATTGTCCTTCAACTGCCAGTACACAAACAGGTGAAACGGATCCTGCACCACCGCGCGCATCAGATCCACATCGTAATGCGCCGGAATCGGCAGGCCGGTGTCAATAATCGGTTCAGCTTCAATTTCAGCCGGAACCGGTTCAGCAGGAATTTCATCAGCGACCACGACCGGCTCGAACGGATTGCGCGAGAGCAGTGGAAAGGCTGAAGAGAGATCAAAGAAAAAAGGCACGGGTTATCTTCTCCGGGAAACAGTATTCACACCGACGCCGAAAAAATCAGGCCGGTACTGCGATGAACACCAGGGGAATGTTCGTGGCTCTGTGTCTGCTGGTCGGTGATTTAGCAATCTGAAGCTTAGAGACGCTTCAAGGGCTTGTCAAGACACCCTGCGCGATGGCTCTGAGTCCGGTCAGAAAGGCGGTTTCGCTTTCCGCTTCGCTCAGCACTTCAGCCGTGCTGCCAGCGGTGGTGAGCGCATGCTGCCACGCCTTTGCCAGTGCGCCGCTGCCGACAATCAGGACGGACATCCGGTTCAGCGGCACGCCCTGCGCCTGCCAGGCGTCAAGCTCAGCGGCCACAAACGCGCCGGTCAGAAAGGCCATTCGCTGTTCCGGCGTGCCGTGATTCTGTACCTCCAGCAGGCGCACGCAGAACAAGGCCCGCGCCAGTCCCGACTGCCGCTGCTCGCGCATTCCGGCTGCGCACCACACCGGGTCAATGAATTCAGGCCGACCCGCCGGCACCGCGCTCGCCAGAATCGTCGTGGTCTGCACGGCGTGAATCATTTCGCCTGAGAGCGAAGTCACGCTCCCGGCCATGCGCCCGTCCCCGTCAAGCTGAATTGCTTTCCAGTGCGAACCAAAGTTCAGCACGATGGATGGTGACGAAATGCGCGCTGAAGCAACGAGGCCCGCGCACAAAGTCTCTTCGCCGCGCATCACGTCGCACCGCCCGATGCTTTCAACTGTGGTCTGTGGCGCGCCGCTGCGCACGCCCGGCACGAGCAGCACCGGCAGGTCAGTTATGTCAGGAAAGTGAAACCGTCGCACCCCCGCCCGCAGTTCACCAGTTCCCGCAGGCGCGGCAACGTGAGGAACTTCAGCCAGACCGAGCGGCGAGGTAATCATTCCGGCAGCAATCACACAGGCCGGAACAAAGGCCGGATCACTGGCTGCACCCTGTCGGCACACTTCAGCAATGAGATCACGCAGGACAGCGCGCAGCTTTTCATTCGAGCCTTCGCGCGCAGTGTCGCGCACGCCGGTCATCGCCTTTGCGCGGGCAATGATTTCAGTTCCGCGCACCAGCCAGACGCGCGTGCTGGTCGTTCCGGCATCAATGCAGACCGCGCAGAAATTTTCAGTTGCCGTCAGCATCAGTAATCAGCGCATCGCCGCCACGAAAGCCGCCGCCCGCGTGCGCACTCGTTCAAGGCCGCCTTCAGCGAAAACGTCACGGCCCGCCAGTTCCGAGCCGACACCGATGGCCCACGCTCCGGCTGCAAGGTATTCACGCGCATTTTCAGGCGTGACCCCGCCCGTCGGCACGAGCCGCACGTCAGCGAGCGGCGCGCGCACGCCTTTGACAAACGCCGGGCCAAGGCAGTCAGCCGGAAAAACCTTGATCGCATCCGCGCCCGCTTCCAGCGCCTCGATAATTTCTGAAGGCGTAAAGCAGCCGGGCAGCGAAACCAGCCCGCGCTGTTTGGTGGCTTCAATCACGCGGCAGTTACGATTTGGTGAAACGATGAACCGCGCTCCGGCATCAGTGGCGCGGCTGAGATCATCAACCGACAGCACTGTGCCTGCGCCAATTGCAAAGCGCGAGCCGTACAGTTCGGCCAGGCGCGCAATCGAACGCAGCGCATCCGGCGCATTAAGCGGCACTTCAATCGCCGTCACTCCGCCGTCAATCAGGGCAGCGGCAAGCTCTGCAATCAGTTCCGCGAAGTCGCCGCGCAGAATGGCGATAACGCGACCTTCTTCAATTTTCGTCAGGATCTGCTGATGATTCATTTCGATGGTGGATGTCAGTTATTCGATCATCACCCGATCAGTCGCGCTGCGCCCGAAAACTTCCGGCTCATACATTTCTTCAGCTCTGGCAGGTGGGGCGATGAATAATCCCGGTGTGGTTGCACGCGCGACGTAAGCATAGTTGTACACGCCTTCCCACAGCAAGGAAGTGAACGCTTCAACACGCTCATCGCGCAGGTTCTGATGCTCGAACCACTGCCACCAGCGCGTCGTGTCTTTCGGGTCTTTCGGAATTTCACCGCTCACTTTCAGCGCGGGATTGAGCGCCTCAAACCCGGCTGGCAAGGCATCCGTCAGGGCCACGTGATAACGCCGCGCCGCAGCCGCCATTGTCAGCCGCACACGCACCTGCGCGCCTGCGCGAATGTGCCACGTCCCGTCAGCATCGCGCCGCACATCAGCCAAATCATCAATCGCCTCGTAAGTGCGTTCGACCGTGAAACCGTAATCAGCCGCTTTGAGATTCAGATCAGCGGGCGCGTACTGCATTCCGATGCGGTAATACAAACGGCCCTGTCCTGATTTGCTGAGGATCAGATCGTGCTGCCCCGGAAGATATTTCATCGGCGCATTCAACTGATGGCGATCAGTGCTGCGGCCTTTGAAAACCTGCTCGCCCGCGCCCGCTTCGCCAAGCCACACCCGCGCCACGAAATCGGGCGTGACGTTTTCATAGGTTCTGAAGTAACGATCCAGCGCGAGCAGCACAAAGGCGTTCTCCTGCGTGTTCATCCAGCGGCCCTGTTTGCGCTGCGCAAGCAGCCCGCGCACGAGTTTCGGAATCAGGTCGCTGCGCGGCTCGCTGTCAATTAACGCTTCAAGAATGATGCCGTCAGCGCGGCGCGATGAATGCAGCAGCAGATGCGCGCCGTCCGTGTAAGCCGTCGTGAAGTGCGCCGTCGCCGCAGTCTCTTCGACGCGATTGCCAAGATGACGAAGGATTGTCGCAACTTCAGCCTGTGACTGCCTGTCGCCTGAGAGCACCGGCAGCAGCCAGCCGATGGCTTCAGGTGAAAGCCGATCAGGTCCCGCTTCAGCCATCAGGCCGCGCGCCCGCGCCGCGTCACGATCATTCAGGCGATGACGAACATAGAGCGCATAGGCAATCAGCGTGCGCCGCACTTCGATGCCGTAATCAGCCGGGATGCGGCTTTCAATCGTGCGCAGATATTTTTTCGACTTCTCCAGTATCGGCGCAGGCACAGCGAAACCTTTCTCCTGCGCCCGCTGCAATGCGTGCGCGACGTGAATGCTCAGGTACGGCCACGATTTGTCGCCGCGCCGCCAGAAACCGAAACCGCCGTCATCGTTCTGCATTCCTTCAAGCCGGTTCAGGTCGCGCGCGACGGCCTGCTGCATCTCCGACGCGGACGGCAGCCCTTCAGCATTGAAGGCCGTCAGCACATCGCGCAGCGCCGCGACGGCGAGAATGCGCGAAGACAACTGCTCGGAGCATTCATACGGATAGGCCATCAGATAGATCATCGCATCGGTCAGCGCCTGAAGCTGCGTTGATGAAGTCGTCACCGCAAGCCCGCCGAACTGCGTGAAGGCATTTGCCGGAGCCTTGACCGGCTGCACAATCACGCCTTCGTCAAGTTCGCCGTAAGTCGCAAACGCCTCAGTCGTCGCCGGAGTCCACACGGGCAGGGATATTTCCGCCGCATCGGCAAAGCTGCGATCATTGACGACCGTTGAGGCTGCAAGCTGAAAGTAAGCCGTGCCGGGTTTGACGGTGGTCGCAGCGAAGCGAATTTCAGCGCGATCATTTGCGGCGATGGTGAGACGTTTGCCCTGCGCTTCAGTCAGCCTGGCATTGACGGCGCGCACGACCACATCAACCGTCATCGGTTCATCGGTCTGATTCTGCACCATCACCGGCAGTTCAAAACGATCACCGAAATTCAGAAAGCGCGGAGCCGATGGCCGCACCATCAGCGGCATCCGCGCCGTGACTGCTGATTCAGCGATGCCGAAACGCTTCGCTCCGTCCGTTGCCACAGCCATCACGCGATAGCGCGTCAGGTTGTCGGGCAGCTTTACTTTCACCGCCGCGCGACCGTTCGCGTCGGTGATGACCGAAGCCGCAAACGCGGCGAGCGGATTGAAATCAACGCGGGCGCGAATTACCGGGCCACCGCTTCCACCACCTGCGCCCATGCCACTTCCGCCGCCGAAGCGCGCAGCTTTGGCCAGCGCTCCGTAACCATTTAGCGGATGCACCGAAACTACTCCTGACGAAACTGCTTTCGCATCGGGTGTTGACACTGGCGTGGGTGGCGGTGGCATAAACGCAGAGGCGCGTTTTGCGCGCATCAACTCCTCCCTGTTCGCCAGCAGAATCTGTTCGCGTGAATGATGATCGGTGACGCCTTCGCCGCGCTCTGTATAAAACGTCTGCATCGGATCGCGCAGCTTGTAATCAGTCAGCGCCAGCACTGCCTCGTCAACCATGACCAGGGCGACTTCACCTTTGGAAACAGCGTTGCCCGTCGCGTCCTTCACTTCGACATCAACCGTTGTTTCGCCGCCTGGTTCAAGTCCTTTCTGTCGCGGCGTCGCAGTGACGCGAAGTTTGCGCTCAAGCGGCGGAATCTTCAGACTGATTTCGCCGCTCGCAAAGGCGGGTCGCGGCGGCAGCGATTTGTCGGGCTGGCCTTTGTCGTTCGGGCGCGCCGTCGCGCCGGTCAGATCAACCTGCACGTGAATGTTCGGTGTCCATTCCTCTCTGATCGGCACTCGCAGCGTGTGCGACGGCGAACTGATGGTGAAACGTTCGGTCGCAATCAGCCCCGCGCGGCGCAGCGTCATCACGCCTTCTGCCGGATAAAACGGAGCCTGCACGAGCAGTTCGGCTGTGTCGCCTGCGTGATACTCCTTGCGGTCGGGGATGAGTCTGACTTCTTCCTGTTCGACTTCGCCCGCTGACGGCATCGCTCTGCCGCCCGCGACCCACATCTGAATCTCGCTCTGATTTGCCCGCGCCCGGTCATCAATGATCGTCGCTGTCACGCGATATGTGCCGCCGGGCTTCGCTGCAACGCGAAAAGGCACGGCCTCAGTTCCTGACGTGATGATGAATTCCTGCGCGTCTGTTTCCTGCTCGACCAGTTCATCCTTTTGATAAAGCCAGTCGAGCCGCGCGACACGCAGTCTGATTTCGCGGCCTGCCATCGCTTTGCCGTCAAGGTCGGTGACGATAGCCTGCCCCGTCAGAGCTTCGCCCGGCTGCACGAATGTCCGGTCAGCGCGCAATCCGACGTACAAATCCGACGGATGCACGAGCAGCGTTGATGCGGCGCTCCACTGCTGCCGGTTGACATCGCTGACGCTCGCTTCGGCTTTGACGCTGTGCGGGCGCGGCGAATCGGTGGAAAGAAAATCAATCAGCAGGTGATGTTTTCCGGCAGCATCGGTGCGCGACGTGAACGTTTCAGTGCGCGCTTCTTCGCTGCGATAACTGCTGACCCACCAGGGTTCCCATTTGCCGAAAGTGAAATCATCGTGATTGGGCGGAGAGTAATTCACCGGCGTTGCTGTCACGCGCCAGTTAACCGGCGCATCAGCCAGGCCACCACCGGCAAAGTAAGCCGCATTCACCGTCACTGCGGCCTGCGCGCCGATGAAATGCGGGCCTGCGGTGGCCGACGCGCTGACCTCGTATTCGGGGCGGCGAAATTCCTGCACCTGGAAAATGTGCGTGGTGGCCGCGTTCGCCGCCGGTTCGCTCGCGTCTCGTGCTTTCAGTTCAAGTCGCGCATAGCCCAGGTTCATCGTCGTCGGCAGTTTGAATGCAGCATCGAAACCGCCGAAGCCGTTGACCGTCGCTTCACCCTTCTGAACTTCATTGCCGCGACTGTCCTTCAGCGTAAAGGCCACGCTGCGCACCGCGTCGCCGGTCGCTTCGACATCACCGTTTCTGCCTCTGCCGATGCGGCGCAGCCAGCCCTTGATGTGAGCCTCTTCGCCGGGCCGGTACATCGCGCGATCATCAAAGACGTGCCAGCGCAATTCGTCGCTCTCAGTTTTTCTGTACCAGCCCTGACCGTCCCAGTGCTCTGAGTAACTTTCCGGCAGAATGGCCGTGTCTTCGCCGCGCTGCGCCAGCAGCACTCTTGCTGACTCGAACCGGATTTTCGGCACACTGGCCGGACGTTCAGGCAGAGCAAGGCGCGCCAGCCCGTCAGACTTCGTGACCGCTGTTTCAGTTTTGCCCGACCGGAGCGGATCAAAAATGGAGAGCTGTGTCTCGCCGAGCGGCCTGCCGTCTTTCAGCGAAGTTGCCCAGCCGGTCAGTTCTTCGTTGTCAATAAACGCATCCAGCCCGATCTGTGTTGACTGAATCCAGACGCGGGCTTCTGGTTCGCGGTTGTATGGATTCTTTGTCGGGCTGACGACCAGAACGACGTGACCGAAGCCGTTCTTGAGCGCAGGCGACAGATCAATGCGCGTTTCGACTGTTTCTTCAGGACGCGCGTTGAGCCGGATCAGTTGAGAAAAGACGCGGCGGCCCGGTGGCGGAGGCTGTTTCTCATCAAACCGGCTCAGCGCAAATCTGACGAACCGCGCCCAGTCAGCGGGCGTGACTGCATAAAGGCTGACGCGCACGCTCTGATGATTGATGCTGTAATACGACACTGCGCGCGGGCCGTCGGGATCGAGCGTGTGCAGTCCCTGCCAGGGGCCGCTGATGAGCGGCGCTGATCGCCCGATTCTGAAAATGAGCGGAGCAGTTGCGCCGAGCTTTTGTCCGAACTCGTCGCGAATGTCGGGCGCAAGCGTGACTTTGTAAGTCGTGAGCGGTTTCGGCTGACCGCTGATGCTGAGCGTGTCGTCATAGATTTCGGTTCTGAATCCCTCAAGCGGCGGCTCGATGCGAATCAGCTTTTCATCAAAATTGGCCTCCGGGGCGTCAGCATCCAGCGGATTGGTGAACTGAATCTGCCAGTCATCGAACGGTTCACAAAGAGTTTTGTTGTCGTAACTGCATTCGTGACTTTTGACGCGCAGCGCACCGTAAGTGCTGAACGAAAATTTCTGTTCAGTCGCAGTCGTGCGCGGCCCTTCAGCCGAAGGCGTGCCCGGCCCGATGGTGACGGCGAATTTCGTCGCGGGCGGCAGCGGGAATTCAGATTTCATTGCCGCGTCATTCACTGCGCGAAAGGCCAGCCAGTGACCTTTCGGTGTTGCTTTCGACAAACGATCAATTGCTTCGTCAGCTTCAACCTCGTCAGTTGTGGCGAGCCGCAGCTTCCATTGTCTGCCCGCTGAACTGAGGCGAATTGTTTTCAGCACTGCCGCCGGGTCAACGCGCTGATCGAAGGTGACGAGAAAGAGCGGATTGCGGCTGACCGCTTCGCCCTGCGGCACAAATGATTTCACCTGGACGGGCGGCGTTGTGAACTTCCATCGCTTTGATTCAGCGAGCGCGCTGCCTGACAAGGCTCTGGTTCCGGCAGGAATTTCAGCCGCAAACTCAGTCGCCATCGGAAAGCGGCCTTCCGGTTCAAAGAGCAGAGTCCTTGTGCCAAGCCATCGCCATTGGCCCGGCACTTCAGGCCTGAGCTTTACGGACGCTGACTGCGCTGCTTCCGCCTGTGAAGTCACCGCCACCATCGGCTGCGAGAACGTCACGCTCAGATGCGGCGCAACCGGCACGCTGCCTTCCGGCGCGAAGCGCAGCACTTCAAGCGGGCCGCTCGCTGAAACCGGAGTTTCTGTTGCCGCCTCAGCCGGAAAAGTTTCGGTGATGGTCTTTCCCGTTCGTGGCGGCGGCAGCGAACGATCACGAAAGGCGAATTCCGTTTCGGCATCAGCGGCGGCTTTGATCGGCTGCAATCGGCTGAGGACGCTTTCGATTTCGCCGGAAGCGAGCGGTGTGGCCGGAGCGACGGGCGGCTTTGGCGTTGTGGCCTGTCGTCCTTCGCTCAGACGAAACTGCAATCCCTGTTGTCCCTTTTTACGCTTTTGTGCATCGCGTCGGCCCTGTCCCGTCGCGGGCAGTGCAGCGGGAAGCAGCAGAGACACGATCAGCAGACGAGACACAAAATTCCTGAAGCTGTTCATCATTAACCTCCGGCCCGGATTTTCTCCGGCATCAGAACGCAGGGCAGAAAAAATCCTGCACAGCTTTTAGACTGCGCGGCTGAGATAAAGTTCCGGTAAGTTGCGGGGAAGTGCTGATCTTTCAGAGACTGCCTTTGCGTTTTTGATCTGCAATGTAGCGGGCGCTGCGCACGGCGAGGGCGGCAATCGTCAGCGTCGGGTTCTTTTCGGGAAAAGTAGTAAAGCAGCTTCCGTCAACGACAAACAGATTTTTGATTTCGTGCGACTGGCAGTATGAATTGAGCACTGATGTTTTCGGGTCTTTGCCCATCCGGCAGGTGCCGACTTCGTGGCTGGCAAAGCCGCTTAATGACGTGCCGCCTTTGATCGTGAATTCGCTGCCGATGGCGTCGAGAATTTCAAGCGCGCTTTCGCGCATATCCCTGAACAGCGCGTGATCGTTTTCGCCCCATTTGAAATCAATGACCGGAATCGGAATGCCGAACCTGTCTGTCCTGTGCGGATCAACCGTCACGCGGTTGTCGCGTCGCTGCTCAACCTTGCCGAACGCGCCTAGGTAAAACGTCGCCGGTTGCAGTTCGCGCACGCGCCGCTTCCAGTTCGCGCCAAAACCCGGCACGGCTCCGGCGTGCTGCGGCCAGCGCCAGCTTGTGTAATTGAGCTGCGCGCCGAAACCGCCGACGTAATCCTTTCTGCCTCGCGTGTGATTGAAGCGCGGAATGTAGGCGTGATCGGTCATTCCGTCGCCGGGGAAGTAATCAGTGCCGATCAGATCCTTCAGATAACCGATGCCGCCGTTGATGACGTGCCCGCCCAGATAACGCCCGACCAGATCATTCGAGTTCGCCAGCCCGTTCGGATACTTTTCGCTTTTTGAATTGAGCAGCAGCCGCGCCGATTCAATCGAAGCGCAACTGAGCACAACGATGCGGGCGTAAATCTCTTCTTCCTTTCCGGTCACGCGGTCAATGATCGAAACGCCCGACACGCGCCCGTCCCGATCAGTCAGCACCTGCCGCGCCAGCGCGTTCATCCGCAACGTCAGTCTGCCGGTCGCCATCGCTTCGGGAATAACCGTGACATCGCTTGACCAGACGGCGCGCACGTCGCACACATCCATGCAATGCCCGCAGTAATGACACCCGCCGCGACTGCCGCGACCCTTGAGCAGCACGGCCTTGCGCGTCGGAATCAGCCTGATGCCCAGCGGCGCGAGTCTTTTCTGCGCGATGTATTCCGAACAGCGCAGGCGCGGCGATTCGGCGACAAAGTTGCCATCGGGCAGGAGCGGCAGATTTTCCCTCGTGCCAAAGACGTGCATTTCGCGCTCGACGTAATCGTAATCAGGCGCGAGTTCTTCATACGTGAGCGGCCAGTCCTCTTCAAACCCGTGCAGCGAGCGTTCGCGGAAGTCATCCGGCGCAAAGCGAAAGCAGGCCGCGTTCCAGTGAAACGTGCGCCCGCCGAGCGTGCGAATGCGATCAACCGAAACCGGATCGCCGCGATATTCAATGTCGCGCCCGATCCCGTCAGCATAAAGCGAAGCCTGTTTGTACAGACCAAAGCCGCGTTTCGGCAGGTCGTAAGGCCAGTCGTGAATCATCAGGTCTTCGGGCCTGCCCCGGCCTCCGGCTTCAAGCAGAATCACGTCAGCGCCCGCCGCCGTCAGTTCCTTCACGACAAACCCGCCCGCCGCGCCTGAACCGATGACGCAGACATCGTAAATTTTCCGCTTCTGAATGTTCATCTGCTTTCAGCCACGAATTCACACGAATTGCCACGAATCAGAACAGGTCGGGAGAAAAATTCGTGTTCATTCGTGTCAATTCGTGGCAGATCATCTTTGTTGCAGAAAGACGAACACGCCTTTCTTGTTCGAGGTCACGATGTCGGGCAGTTTGTCGCCGTTCACATCGGCAATCACGAACTGCGTGCCGACGCCGGAATCGTTGTCAATTTCGTGCCTGATCCATTTTGCTGCGCCCTTCTCGCGCCGGAGTTCGTACCAGTACAGCACCGCCGGGTCATTCGCGTTGACATCGCCTTTGGGGCCGTGCGCCCAGAAGCGTTTGCCCGTCACTATGTCTTTCAGCCCGTCGCCGTTGATGTCAGCGAGCATCAGGCTGTGCGACTGCGAGAATGAATCATCAATCGTATGCCGGATGAATTCAGCTTTGCCGTCCGCGCCTTTGTGCTGCTCGAACCACCAGACGCCGATTCCGTGAGCCGAACTGCTGATGACATCGTTCAGGCCGTCGCCGTTCACATCGTAAACCTGCATCTGCGCGCAGTCATCGCCGAGGTTTGCTTTGACAAAATTCCAGGGGCCGGAGCGCGGGTCTTTCGGCGCTTCCCAGTAACCGTCTTTGATCATCACGTCGCTGCGCCCGTCACCATTGATGTCGCCAACGCCCAGGCCGTGCGAGTAACGATAGCGGCCCGGCCCTTTCTTTTCGACAGTGCTGATCGCGTGCGCGATGAATTCAGCGTTTGCGTCGCGGCCCGGCTCGAACCACATCATCCGCTGATCGTCGAGCGCGAAGATCAGCACCGGATTCTTTCCGGCGTTGAAGAGCGGCGCAAACGCGGGACTTTCGTTGCAGGCATTGCGGGCGAGCGTGTGCGCGGGCCAGTGAACGGCTTTGCCCTGCGGGTTTTCGTGCCAGACGACCTTGTGTGTGCCGGGCATATCAATGCGAATCTGATCGGGCCAGCCGTCGCCGTTGAGGTCGGCGGCAAAGTTGATAAAGCTGTTGCTCCAGGCATTCGCCGCATCGAACTGCTGCACGGGCTGAATCTCGTGCGGCTGCCAGGCGGGCGCTTCGTACCACAGATTGCCCGCGATCACGTCCGTCTTTCCGTCACGATTGACATCGGCTGTGGCAACGCCTTCAGAACGAAACTCACGATCCAGTACGATCTTTTTGAAGCTGACAGCGCGGGCTGAAAAAACCGTTCCGGCAGGATGCAGCAACATCAGCAGCGCAGGCACAAGCAGCAGAGCAGGGAAGCGACGGGGCATGGGTGAAGCTCCTCGATCAGTGTTCAGCAACTTACGGATTAACAGGATCAGCACAACTTACGGATTAACAGGATCAGCGCAACTCTGTGCCGCGCAGCGGCGATTGAATTTAGCCGTGTACTTTAGTGCACGGTTTGCGCGTGAATGCCCGATGCAGTCGCGCCAGCGACGGTTGAGCCTTCGCGCAATTTCAATCGTCGCTGACGCGACCGAGCGGAATCTGTTGCGTCGTTTCCGTGCACTAAAGTACACGGCTAAACTCAATCGCCGCTGCGCGGCTGAGATTCAGCGCAATGCCGGAGATTCGGCAGCCGAAGTGACGGCGCGGTAATCCGCCGCTGCTTCTGAAGCCAGCGCCGATGCGGCAAACAGCACCAGCGTGATCCAGACGGCGTCGGCTGTCAGCAGGTGAAAAATCTGCATCCACATCGGCGCGTACAGGTACAGATTCAGAAAGCCGACTCCGATCTGCGCGATGAACAGGCCGATTACCAGCCGCGACAGGCGCGCGGTGGTTTTGTCAGGCCGCGACAGCCCGGCCATCGCGGCGATGAACACAATGTACGCCGCCACTGTAATCGCAATCATCGGATGAAAGATGCGCAGCCGCATCAGGACGTGAGCCGTTGGTGAGAAGTGCTGTTCGATGGCTTCGGCGTGCGTGCTGACGGGAAAGAGCGTGTCACCGAGCGCCGTAATCGCGCCGCTGATGCCAAGCACCAGCGTGGCCAGCAATCCGGCCATCAGCGCCGCCGCCAGCCCTTTCTGTTCGCGCAGCCTGAGCGGCCTGCCGCCTGAAGCCCACCACGCCGTCAGCGCCGTTGCCGCAATCAGCATCAGCGTATTGACCAGATGCAGCGACATCACTACGGCGCGCTGAATCGAATCGTTTTTATTGACGAGTCCGAGCTTGACCAGGCCCGCGCCCAGCAGCGATTCGATGATGATGAACAGAAACGAAATCGCCGCCCCCTTGCGCACCAGGCTGCCCTTTGGAAAAGCGAGAAAGGCCCACACCGCCATTGCCAGCACCAGCATTCCAAGCAGGCCGGACGTGCCGCGATGCGAAAGTTCAATCAGCGTTTTGACTGAAGGCGAAGACGGAATGACCTGGCCCTGGCACAGCGGCCAGTGATCGCCGCACCCGTCGCCCGAATAACTGATGCGCACATACGCGCCCCACAAGATCACCAGCACCGTGTAAATCAGCACTCCCCACGCAAACTTTGCGAATCGTGACAGCTTCATCTGAAGACTCCGAAATAAAAGTGATGCGGAAACAATGCCGTCATTGTAGCCGACCAGCCGCGCCATTTACCAAAGGCTGCAACCCGCTCAGGCAGGGCAGAATGGAACGCGGATGACACTGATGCGACAGATCAGCACGGATCATCCGCTTTGATCAGTCTCATCCGTTTCATCCGCGTTCCATTACGGCTTAAAGCTGCCTGCACTCTGCTTCAGTGATTGCTGCGGCCCATTTCAGCGCGCAAAAAGAAGCTGCCTTCGGTCACGACTTTTTCACCGGCATTGAGGCCGCCTGTGACGCGCACCAGATCACCGGCGTCTTCAGCGACCTGCACTTTGCGCATTTGAAACTGACCTGGTTCAGCGAGCGGCACAAAGACCACCTGATCGCTGCCGATGGTCTGCAACGCGGCACGCGGAATCACCACGGCCTGCTGTGTGCCGGGCGTATTCAGGGCCACGTCAACGAACATGCCGAGTCTCAGCATCTGACCCGGATTTGAAACCTCAATGCGGGCCTGTGCGGTGCGTGTCTGCGGGTCAACGCGCGGATCAATGTATGAAATCGTGCCGCTGAAGGTGCGACCAGGAAAGGGCGGCGCAGTGATCATGACGCGCGCTCCCTGACGCATCAAACTGAAATCCTTTTCGTAAACGCTGGCAATCACCCAGACGTTTGACAGGTCAGTGACGGCAAACAGAGTGTCAGCCATACTGACGACCTGGCCGGGATTGACGCTGCGCGCGGTGATGATGCCGCTGGCGGGTGACGGCACGATGACTTCAGAGCTGACCTGCGAGGCATCTTTGAGCGCATCAATCTGTGGTTCGGTCAGGCCGAGCAGCTTCAGTTTCTGGCGCAGGCTGGCATATTCGGCGTGGTGTTCCTGCAATCGCGCACTGACTTCTTCCATCTCCTGTTTGCTGATTGCGCCGATTTCATACAGCTTGTCGAAGCGCCTGGCCTGGGCGTGATGAAATTCGTAGTTGGCATGCACCGACAGATATTTCATCTGCACTTCGGCCAGTTCCTGACTGAAGATGATGGCCAGCGGCTGACCTTTGGTGACGGCTTCGCCAAGTTGCGCCCGCACCGTCGTGACGCGCCCGCCAACCAGCGGTGTGACGCGCGTTTCGCGGTAAGCATTCGGTTGCACGGTGCCGGTCGTGCGAAGCTGCGCGGCGACCGGCACCGTGCGGGCTTCTTCAATCTTCAACTGAATGCGCCCGGCCAGTTCCGGCGAAATCGTCAGATCAGGTTTGCCGCCCGCGTTTGCTGACGGCGTGGCCGGTGAAGTGACTTCTTCAACCGTCGGCACGGCGCGGCCTGCGCCCTGGCCGCTGACGCTTTCAACCGAAGGCACTTCACGACCGGCGCGACCGGCCTGCGGCACGCGAAGCGCAAACACCAGGACGACGGCAATTGCCAGCAGCGCCAGCGCGCCAATCAGCAGCCAGCGTTTATTGAAACGCGGCTCTGTTATTGCGGCCTGCAATTCAGTTTCGGTTCGGTCATTCATAAACTGCTCACTTTTCGCTGAGTGACGCGCCCAGCACGCTCTCCAGTTCAGCGCGTGACGTGTAATATTCCTTCAGCGCGCCGGTATAACTCATCTGCACATCCACCAGCCGCCGCTGTTCATTCAGCACTTCGGTCAGACGCACATAACCCAGGTCATAACTGCCGCGCACGACGCGCAGGTTGTTCTGCGACGTGGCCAGCAGATCGGTGTTGTAAGTTTTCAGCACCTTCACTGCGCCTTCATAGCGGATGTAAGCCGCCGCGACCTCGCGCCGGATGACCGATTCGATGAATTCACGCCGCAGCCGCGCCTCTTCGCCCAGCGCCACCGCTGCGGCAATGTTGCCTTCGTTTTTGTTGCGGGTGGGCAGGATGATGTTGACGCCGCCTTTGATCATGCTGCTGCGCATAAAGATTCGTTCTGGATGGCCGGTGTCAGGGTTGAGGCCAAGCTGATCGAAGCCTGTGCCCTGCAAGCCGTATTCGGCAAAGACGCTCAGATCAACGCGGCCTTCGGTCTTTGCCTGCGCAATCATCGCCGCCGCGACTTCCTCAGCCGCCCGCGCTGCCAGCAGGTCAGGGCGCGTTTGCATCGCCCTTTCAAGCATCTGTTCGCGGGTCAGCGCGACGGGGCGTTCAATGAATTCATCGCGCAATTGCAGCCTGTCGGCTGAATCCATGCCAAGCAGGTTCCTGAGTTCTTCAACCAGCACGGCGGCGCGCGTGGTGTAAGCGGTGCGCTGCGCTTCGATGCGTCCGAGTTCGACCTGCAACAGACTTTGCTCAAGCGGCGCGCTCGCGCCTTCGGTGACGCGGGCCTTGACGATGGTGAAGCTCTGCTGATTGAGTTCGAGGAGTTTGTCGTTGAGTTCCAGGTTGCGCACGGCTTCGATGGCTTCGCCATATTTGAGGCGCACTTCAGCGGCCAGCCTGCGTTCGCGTTCAGCGACTTCAAATTTGCGGCGTTCAAGTTCGCGTTCAGCAACCGCGATGCGCCGCAGGCGCCGCCCGCCGTATTCCAGCGGCAGCGTCACGCCGACCGTGAAGCCGCTGTCTGCCGGGCTGGCCGGATCAGTCGCGCCACTGATGCCCAGCATCGGATTCGGTTTCAGCCCGGCCTGTCTCAGTCGTCCGGTAGCTTCGGCAATCAGTTGCCGGTCAGCGAGCAGGCTTTTGTTGTTGGTGAGCGCATATTTCACCGCTTCGTCAACGGTCAGACCCGCGACGGGATTGATGTAAGCGGGCGATTCAGGCGTGACGCCAGCGACCGGAGCCGCACTGCTGGCAACGGTCTGACCGGACTGCGCCTGAGTCAGCGCAGGCAGCGAAACACACAGGACAAGCGAAAGAATCAATGATTGAAAAATTGGCCCTGGCATAAAAGTTATCGGGTTGGGGGCGGCGCATCAGTGACTGATGCGTCTGGCCATGAAAATGTCCGGTTTACCCGGCCCGTTCGCGTCAGGCAGCACGCCGACGATCACGAAACCGAGCTGCTGATAAAACTCATAAGGATGATGATGCAGATTGCGGATGTTTCTGACGTGTTCCCACACGTTCGGGTAAAGATCGGTGTTGCCAAGCGTCGTCTGATTGTTTTCGTCATCAGTGCCGAGCCAGAGCGTATGGCCGCCGCGGGCGCGCACCTGCGCTTCAAGATCATTCACCAGCGCCCGGCCCACGCCGCGCCCGCGCACCATTTCATCAACCGCGAGCGGGTGCAGTTCCCACACATTGCCGTCATAGTGCGGCTGCCCGCCGATCCAGCCGATGACATTATCGTCATCATCAACGGCGATGCGGCTGATGCGGTCAGCGGCCAGCGATTCGCGCACTTCCTGCACCGCGTCATCAATCGTCGGCCACGCCGCCGGATGATGCTCGCGGAAACTTTCATAAAGCAACCGCGCCGCCTGCTCAATGGCCTTTTCGTTGTCAGATGTCAGATCAATGATGCGCATAATTTTTCAGCAGGCGCACTGCCCTGAAGTTAGGAAACCATCCGATGAACCGGGTCGCACTCCCGTAGTAATGAATTCATTCGTTCTTTTTGAATAAGCGCAGCTTCGATACAAAACGAATGAATTCGTTACTACGAGGGTGATCCGGGTTTCTTCCCTGAGGCTCACGTCCCAGGGAGGTGAATGAAATGCTCGCTTATCTTTCAACCAGGGCTTCTTCATCTTCGCTGACCTCAGGGCGCGCTGCTGGTTTGAGACTTGTGTCGCCTTTGAACTCAGGCTTTTCCTTTTTCAGTTCGCGTTCGCGCAGCCAGAAAAAGATCACCGGCGTGACGATCAGGACGTGAATGAGCGAACTGACCATCCCGCCGAGAACGGGCGTGGCGAGCGGCTTCATCACTTCTGATCCGGCGCGCGTGCTCCACATAATTGGCAGCAGGCTGGCGACAATTGTGGAGACGGTCATCACTTTCGGGCGCAGCCGCAGCAGCGCGCCTTCGGTGATGGCGGCGATCAGATCGGCGCGCGTCATTCGCTGGCCGGTGACGGCTTTCTCAGCGCGTTTGCGGGCGACGGCCTCTTCCAGATAGATGACCATCACCACGCCCGTCTGCACCGCCGTGCCGAAAAGCGCGATGAACCCGACCCAGACCGCCACCGAAAAGTTATAACCCATCGCATAGACCAGCCAGACGCCGCCCGTCAGCGCAAACGGCACGGCCAGCAGGACGTGCGCCGCTTCGAGCGCCGAGTTGTAAGTCAGGTAAAGCAGAATGAAAATAATGACCAGCACGATGGGCAGCACGATTTGTAACCGCTCTTTGGCGCGAATCTGATTTTCGTACTGCCCGCTCCACTGAAAGTAATAACCCGCCGGAAGTTTGATCTGATCGTTGATGAGCTGTCTGGCTTCGTCCACAAAGCTGCCGACATCGCGGCCCCGCACGTTGAGCAGCACGGTCGCGCGCAGCAGCCCGTTTTCGCTCGAAATCATAAACGGCCCGCTTTCGCTGTGAATTTCAGCGAGCTGTCCGAGCGGAATCTGCTGCGGGCCGACCAGCACGCCTGCAATCTGGCGCGGATCGCTGCGGTACTGCGGCTGATAGCGCACACGCACGGGGAAGCGGCGGCGGCCTTCAATCGTGACCGTCAGATTCGTTTCGCCAACCGCCGTTTCAATCGCGTCCTGAATGTCACCGACCGAAACGCCGTAACGCGCGGCGGCTTCACGCCTGACTTTGATGTTGAGGTACGGCGCACCGGCAATCTGTTCAGGATAAACATCGCTCGCGCCAGGAATTCTGCTGATCGCTCTGGCTGCGGCCTGGGCGCGCTCTTCGAGCGTTTTCAGATCATTGCCGAAAATTTTCAATCCGACCTGCGAACGAATGCCGGTCGAAAGCATATCAATGCGATTGCGAATCGGCTGCGTCCAGATGTTCGTCACGCCGGGCATGCTGACTGCGGCATCGAGTTCGTTGACCAGTCGTTCCTGCGTCATTCCGGGCCGCCACTGTTCACGCGGTTTCAGGTGAATGACGGTTTCGATCATGTTGATTGGCGACGGGTCGGTTGAGGTTTCGGCGCGGCCCGGCTTGCCGACAGCCCACGCCACTTCAGGAAAGCTGCGAATGATTTCATCCTGTTTGCGCGTGATTTCAAGCGCCTGCGGCAATGACACGCTCGTGTCGGTCACAGGCATAAACATCAGATCGCCCTCGTCGAGCGCAGGCATAAATTCGCGGCCAATCGGATGCAGACGATTGAGCAGGGCAGAAACCACCGGCACATCAGCCGCCGCCGTGCGCGCCGCCGCCAGCCAGCTCGCCGAGGTCGCCAGCAGCACAGCCAGCGCAAAGAAAATTCCGGCCAGCGCAATCGTCAGCAGGCGATGGTTGAGCGCGCCACGCAGCAGCGGCTTGTAAAGCCATTGCAGCGCGCGCATCACACGGTTGTCTTCTTCCCGGTGAAATTTGCCGCCGAGCAGCAGCGTACACAGCACCGGCACGAGCGTCACGGCAATGATCGTCGCGCCAATCATCGCAAACGTCTTGGTGAAGGCGAGCGGGTGAAAGAGCTTGCCTTCCTGACCCGTAAGCGCAAAGACCGGAATGAAGGCCAGGATGATAATGGCCATCGAGAAAAAGACCGGGCGCGCCACAAACTGCGTCGCGTCGCGCACGGTCTGCCAGACCTGGGCGCGATTTTTCGGATTGACCTGTTTCTGTTCCAGCCAGCGAAAGCAGTTTTCAGTGACGACAATGCCCGCATCCACCAGCACGCCGATGGCAATGGCGATGCCGGCCAGCGACATCAGATTCGACGAGATGCCGAAATAATGCATCAGCAGAAACGAAATCAGCACGGCGAGCGGCAGCGGCAGCGTGACAATCAGAATCGAGCGGAAGTGAAACAGAAAGATGATGTGCGCCAGCGTGACCAGCAGAATCTCTTCAAGCAGCGCCACCTTCAGCGTGTCGGTCGCGCGGTTGATCAGTTCCGTGCGGTCATAAAATGGCACGATGCGCACGCCCGCAGGCAGGCCGGGCCTGATCTCCTCGATCTTCTTTTTGACTTCGTTGATGACGTTCAGCGTGTCCACGCCGTAACGGGCCACGATCACGCCGCCAACGGCCTCCTTGCCGTTTTTGTCGAGCGCGCCCTGGCGAAACGCGCCGCCGATTTTTACTTCAGCAACGTTTCTGACGTAAATCGGCGTGCCGTTGCGCGACGCGATGACGACACTGGCAATGTCATCGGTTGATTCAATCAGGCCGATGCCGCGCACGACCGTCCACGTCCCGGCCTGTTCGACGACATTGCCGCCGACATTGTTGTTGCTGCGTTCGATGGCCATGACAACTTCGCTGAGCGGCAGGTCATACGAACGCAGCCGGTTCGGATCAACATCAATCTGATACTGCTGCACCCAGCCCCCGACGCTGCCGACTTCGGCCACGCCGGGCACTGAATTCAACTGATAACGCACAAACCAGTCCTGTAGCGAGCGCAGTTCAATCAGGCTGTGATGATCGCTTTCCAGCGTGTACCAGAAAACCTGCCCGACGCCGGTCGCATCCGGCCCCAGCACGGGTTTGACGTTATTCGGCAATGACCCGCTGACGAGCGTCAGGCGTTCGAGGACGCGCGTGCGCGCAAAGTAAAGATCAACGCTGTCCTCAAAGATGACGTTGATCATCGAAAAGCCGAACGCCGACTGTGAGCGCACCACTCTGACTCCGGCCAGACCCTGCAAATTCACCGTCAGCGGATAAGTAACCTGGTCTTCGACTTCCTGCGGGCTGCGGCCCGGCCAGTCGGTAAAGACGATCACCTGGTTTTCGCTCAGATCCGGGATGGCATCAATCGGCGTATGCCGCAGCGCCCACCAGCCCCACCCCGCCAGCCCCAGATACAGCGCCACGACGATGAAGCGATTGCGCAGCGAAAATTCAACAAGTCGGTCAATCATAAAGGCAGTGGTCAGTGGTTAGTGGTTAGTGGTTAGTGGTCAGTGGTTAGTGAAGAGTGAAGGTAATCGCTGACTCTGTCACTGGTTACTCTTCACTAACCACTGACCACTAACCACTGACCACTCTCATTTGGCCTGAATTGAGAAATCGGCCCGGCCTTCGCCAGCCGCGCCTTTGTACTGGACGTGAACCTGCCAGGTGCCGCCCATTTCAAGGCTGGTCGTGGCCTGATAGATGCCGGGCGTGCTGGTCGTTGTCAGCTTTGCGCGGCTTTCCATGCGGGGCATCGCGCCCATCGCGGGCATCTCGAACATCAGCGTTACTGCGCCGACTTCGACGGGCTGGCCGGCGGCGTTTCTGAATTCAACGGTGAAATCATTGCTGCCTTCGGTCAGGTGGCCTCTGGCGCTGGCAAGCGTGACGGTCAGATCGCCTGCTTTCTGTGAAGCGATGACCTGGCCCGAACTGCCGGGGGCTGAACCGCTGCCGGAAGCCGGTTTGGTGCAGGCAGCAAAATAAAGTGAGACTGAAACAAACGTGATGAACAGAAGCGTGTTGAGGAACTGGCGTTTCATTTGATTCTTTCTCCGTAATCAGAAGGGATATTTTTATTGCACGATGATTTTGCCCCGCAGCATGTCCATGCCGCAGGTGAATCTGAATTCGCCGGATTTCTGCGGCGTGAATTCAATGACGACGGGTTTGTTGAGCGGCAGCGGTTTGCTGATGCCGTAATCCTTCAGCAGAATTTCAGTCCCGCAACTTTCACTGGTTTCGCGCACAAAAGTGATGCGCGCCGGAACTTCGGGTTTGAGCGTGAAGGTTTTCGGTTCAAAGCCCTTCTTGGTGATTCTGACCCTGACTTCCTGAAACTGGCGATTTTTACCCGCCTGGCTGCGGTAACCGGCCAGCGCGGGCAGCAGCATCAGGGCGCATAAAGTGAGAACAAGGACGGAACGAATGAAAGACATAGTGATGAGACTCCTGAAATCAGAATACGGAATTGCGCAAACTTCACCGCTTCACTCAGGCTGACGGAAGCGGCCTGCCGTTCTTACACCCGGACGATAAAAAGTCCGGCGGCAGCGCGCAGAAAGTTGCTGCCAGGCCCGGCTGGCAGACACACTTCGACCCTGAGCGCGAAGTTAAATTCTCAGACAGGAATGATGGTGGTGAGCTGAAGGAAGCTGCGGGAATGTTGCGTGATGTGACGGCGCAACCGGTCGGTAATCGGGTTCTGCCGGAGCAGAAATAACGTCCGGCGCAGCTTTGAGAGTGCTGGTCTGCCGTTCGGTGGCGAGCGCAGGCGGCGCTGATTGATTGCTCGCGCCGCACTCGCAGATTTTCAGATCGTCAGCATCAGCCGATGCCGTGAACGCCTGCTCAGCCTGAGCGTTCGCTGTCATCGGGCAGTGGCTGGCATCGCTCGGACAGCAACTCATCTCGTCGCTGCTCTGCGCGTCACTGAACCGGCCAGGCTCCATCATCGCGCAGAGGCCGGTCGTCGCGGGCAGCGCCGTCGGCACAATCAGCAGCAGGATGATGAGCATTCGTTTCAGCATCGCGCGGGATTATAGCTTCAGACGAACAACTCAGGCAATCAGGGTTTTATCCAAATTTTTCTGCGCGCTGTCTGATCCGGCGACAGAACTGTTCGCAATCAGTACCATTCTCAGGCTTTGTGCGCGTTGTCGGTGACCGTCTCAGTGACTCCGAAGCCGGGCTTCATCATTTCTCAGCGAGGCACATCAGTTGTATGTCCGATAGCGTAAAACAACGCCACCGGGCGGCTCGCGCGCAAGCCGCCCGGCGCGCCGAAAGCCGGGGTGAAAGTTATGAATGCTGAATGTCCTGATTTCAGAGAAGAGATTCAACGAATCGCGCCGATTCTGCTGCTGCTTGCCGTGTTCTGTCTGCTCGCAGTCGCGGCTGCCTTTGCATAATCGAAGGTTGTCAGGAGGGAACCAATGGAACTCGGATACAAGTTGTGCAGCGAGGAGCAGTCGCCGCAGGAACTGATTGAATGCGCCCGGCGGGCCGAAGAGGCCGGATTCAGCTTTGCGATGATCTCAGATCATTATCATCCCTGGACTGACCGGCAGGGGCAGAGTTCGTTTGTCTGGGCTGTGATTGGCGGCATTGCGCAGGTGACTGAACGCCTCAGAATCGGAACCGGCGTGACCTGCCCGACAGTGCGCATTCACCCGGCCATCATCGCGCAGGCGACGGCAACGGCGGCAGTGATGCTGCCGGATCGTTTTATGCTTGGTGTCGGTTCAGGCGAAAACCTCAACGAACACATCCTCGGTGATCGCTGGCCCGAAGCCGATGTGCGAGAGGCGATGCTTGAGGAAGCCGTTGAAGTGATTCGCCTGCTCTGGCAGGGCGGGCAGCAGAGTTATCACGGCACTTATTACACCGTCGAAAATGCGCGCATTTACACGCTGCCGGATGAACCGCCGCCGATTCTGGTGGCGGCCAGCGGCCCGAAGTCAGCGGAACTGGCAGGCCGCATCGGTGACGGGTTGTGCGCGACCGCGCCATCAAAGGAGACCAGAAAGCAGTTTGAAAAAGCCGGTGGCAAAGGCAAGCCCTGTTACGCTGAAATGACCGTCTGCTTTGATGAAGACGAAGCCGCCGCGCAGCGCACCGCTTATGAATGCTGGCCGAATGTGGCGATCAAGGGTGAGTTGTCACAGGTGCTGCCCGTGCCCGCGCACTTCGAGCAGGCCGCGCAGATGCTGACGCCGGAGGACGTGGCCAGAGAGGTCATCTGCGGCGCAGATCCTGAGCAGCATCTGGCAAAACTCAGTGAATACGCCGAAGCGGGGTTCGATCACGTCTGGGTGCATCAGGTCGGGCCGGATCAGGAAGGATTCTTCAGATTTTACGCACAGGAAATTCTGCCAAAGATGACCGAACAGCGTTCAGGCAAACGCCGGGCGCGTGCATCAGGGTCAGGGCGGTGAGTGTCACTTGAATCATCTAAGAAGACCCGGCTGGAATCATCCGATGAGGCTGACTACAAAATAGTCGGCCCAGGCAGTCTCTCTGACTGCCTGGGCCGGAATTTCGTCAGTCCACCCGATTATCGAATCAGTCCACCCGGTTATCGAATTTGACAGCCATGCGGACGGTTTTATCACCGGATTTGACGACTGAATTGGCCTGGGCCACAGAGGTCGAGGAAGTTGAAAAGGCACAATCAGACAGTACGATGCCGTCAGCCAGCACCACACCATCAGCCAGTACGACGCCATCAGCCAGCACAACGCCGCTCGCCTGAACTGCGGTGCTGCTGGCCCAGCCCAGACTGTCGGCCAGCATGACGCCATCCGAGAGGACGACGCCATCTGAAAGGACGACGCCATCTGACACGATCACGCCATTCGAGAATACAGTTCCGTCAGAAAGAACCACGCCGAGGCCGTAAATGCCCTGGTATTTCGTGATCAGGTTGAGTCCCGTCAGGTAATTCCATTTCTGAATCAGCGCGCCTCCCCAGTTGAAGGATGTGCCTGCCACAACTGAGTTCAGCGCCGGTGCCGAACAGCCCGTGCAAAGCAGCGGATCACCCTTGACCCGACTGGTCAGGTCAGTGCGGATCAGACCCGCCAGTCGCGCCGAACCTTCCACATTGAGCAGGCCCGCGCCCTGTTCGAGATTATTGAATCCGGCCAGCGGCTGCGCGGTGTATTCCAGCAGGGCCTTGATCAGATTCGGCGTCAGGCTCGGATTGCGCTGCAACAGCAGCGCCACCGTTCCCGCCACAATCGGCGTAGCCATCGAAGTGCCGCTCAGATACATCTGTTCGTGATAAACATTGCTGCTGACACCGGCATCAAGGGTTGGGTCAGCGGCAACCAGATTATTATTGGCGGCTTCAGCCGAAATCAGCAGATTGCCAGGCGCGACGAGATCGGGCTTGATCAGATTGTCGTAGTGATTGACCCCGGCTGTGTCGGTGTAAAAGCCGCGCGTCGGGCCGCGTGAGCTGTAAGTCGTGATGACATCGTCGCCGCGACCGTCAGTGCCGAAGGTGTTGGCTGCGCCGACCGTAATGGCCGACGGCTCAATGCCCGGTGAATGAATCGCGCCGTAAAGTTTGTTGCCGCTGGCGTCCTTGCCCGAATTACCGGCAGCGGCCACGACGACAATGCCCGCATCGAAGGCTCGTCTGACGGCGAGGCAGAGCGGATCGTAAAGGTACGAATCAACAGCGGTCGCGCCGAGGCTGAGATTGATGACGCGGATGTTGTAAGTGGATTTGTTGGTGATGCACCAGTCAATGCCGGCAATGATGTTGCTGACCGATCCCTGGCCGCTGGCATCAAGCACTCTGACGTTGATCAGTTTTGCCGCAGGCGCAAGGCCCGTGTAAGCGCCATCAGACACGTGCGCACCACCAGCCGCCAGCGCAGCCACGTGCGTGCCGTGTCCGTACAGATCGGTGGTCACGCCCGAGCCGGTGAAATCAATGCTGTAGATCACGCGGCTGCCGGAAGTGTAATTGTTCGGATCATTCAGAAAAGAATGATGACTGGCATCAATGCCGGAATCGAGAATGGCAATGCCGATGTTGCGCCCGTCGAGTGTGCCGGTGGAAACCGTGCCATAACTGCGCGCGAGACTGGCGCCCGTGGTCGTCTCGATGTGGCCTGACACCTTTGCCGTGCGGTCGAGTGCGAGATAAGTCACATCACTTCTGGCGGCGATGGTGCTGACGGCAGCAGGTGGCAGCAGGACAGCCAGACTGCGCAGATTCTTGTAGCTCTTTTTGACGCTGCCGCCAGCCGAGGTAATGGCGGTCTTGAGCGTACTGGTCGGGGTGGAAGGCGTCTGAATAATAACCTTGAGCTGAGTCGTGCCTCCGGCTTTGACCTTGTCATCAAGATCCTTTGCCACCTTTTTCGCTGAACTGGCAGCATAAGTTGTCAACTGCGCTGTGCTGCACAACGAGAGGGCCGTGAACAGCAGCGCGACAAGGGCGCAGATCACGACCATTCTGTGCTGGCGGAGATGGGGAGTAGTCATACAGGCAGCTCTTTCGGATTTGTGATTGAGGCACACAGGCCTCGTTGGTTACAGAGTTGAATGATTACCGCATCGGCGGCTGCACAGTGGCAACCTCAGGTTCCCGCAGAACTGATGGCGACAATTGTGCCAGCAAACAGCTATTGCTCAGGCGTACCGGGGTAAAGCACAGGAATGAATGGCATTAAATCAGGAAATCGGGGTCAGAATCAGCAGGCAGGAAGAATGCGGCTGAATGAAAAAAGCGGTCAGAATGGCGAAGTCCGCCGAAAGAATTATTCAGTCTGACTGTCTGGCTGAAAAGAGGACGCCGGTCATATCTTCACCGACCGTGTGGCTGGAGTTATCCATCTGTTCGACGGCGGCACGGGCTTCACGCTGAATTGACACGGTCAGATCAGCAATTTCACGGGTGGATTCGGCGCTGCGTTTGGAAGCATCCCGTGAGACAAATTCTCATTCGATGGTTCAAGTCACAGAGCCTTTCACAGCCGGGCGGTGACGAGACCTTCCTGGTTCTGATACTTGCCGCTGCGGTCGGCGTAGGAAGTTTCGCAGGCTTCGTCGGATTCATAAAACGTGACCTGCGCGACGCCTTCACTGGCATAGATGCGCACGGGCAGATCGGCTGAGTTGGAAAATTCCAGCACCAGCCGACCGCGCCAGCCCGGTTCGAGCGGCGTGGTGTTCACAATAATGCCTGAACGCGCGTAGGTGCTTTTGCCGAGACAGACGCCGATCACGTTGCGCGGAATATTGAATGTCTCCACCGTGACGCCGAGCGCATAAGTGTGCGGCGGCATCAGCCAGTATTGCGAACCATCATCAGAAACCTTGAGCGGCGCATTGACGAGCGAGCTTTCGTCAAAATTCTTCGGATCAATTTCAACGCTGGCGATTGGTGAAAAGACACGGAAGCCGTCAGGCGCGAGGCGCAGGTCATAGCCATAGCTCGACAACCCGGCTGAGATAATGCGCCGACCATCAATTTCACGAATCAGTTTTTCCTCAAACGGAGTAATCAACTGATGCTCACGGCACATTCGTAAAATCCAGCGATCCGATTTGACGCTCACAATGAATGTTCTCCCTGGTCAATGAAAGTGCGGATGGCGCGAATGAGGCGGCAGTCTAGCGAATCGGTTCAGTCGCCGCAAGTGATTGCAGGACAAGCTTGTCGGCTTGACACACCTGGGGGGCGTTCCTATAATCCGCTCTGCTTTTTTGCACGCGGTAACACTTGTATTCATCAATCCATCAGTAACTGACCCCGCTGCCAGGCAGACGTATACGGAGGAACTGTGATCAAACTCGACATCATCAACAACGTCGCGGAAAAGACCGGCGTCCCCAAAATGAAAGCTGAAATTGCCGTGGAAGCCCTGTTTGAAGCCATGAAGGACGCGATGAAAAGAGGCGAACGCATTGAGCTGCGCGGCTTCGGGGTATTTGTCGTCAAACCGCGCAAACGCGGCATCGGGCGCAATCCGCGCACGGGCACCGAGGTCGCCATCCCTGAAGGCAAGACCATCCGGTTCAAGCCCGGCAAGGAACTGCAGTCCTGACGTGCCATCCCCGCTCAATTTTTATCCAGCCAGACAGCGGCCTTTTTCAGCGCCGCTGTTGCTGTTTCAGGCGCAACCCTGTTTTCTCATCCCCGCCCCGTTCCTGAAGGAGCTGAAGACCTGCCGTGATTGCACTTGATGGAAATACGCTGACGCTCAGGCAGCTTGCCGATATTGCTTTGCGGGACGAGGCCGTGAGCCTGGACGAAGCCGCACGAGAGCTGGTTATCGCCTCGCGGGCCGTCATTGAACGCATCATTGCCGCTGACCGCACGGTGTATGGCGTCAACACCGGCTTTGGCAAACTCGCCGATGTGCGCATCTCGCCCGATCATATTCGTGAATTGCAGGTCAACCTGCTGCGCTCGCATTCGTGCGGCGTGGGCGAACCGCTCAGCGAAGCCGAAACGCGGGCGATGATCTGCCTGCGCGCCAACGTGCTGGCCAAAGGTTTTTCGGGCGTGCGCCCGCAGGTGATTGAGACGCTCATCGAAATGCTCAATCGCGGCGTGCATCCGGTCATTCCGTCGCGTGGTTCGGTCGGAGCTTCGGGCGACCTCGCGCCGCTCGCGCACCTGGCGATGGTCGCCATTGGCGAAGGTGAAGCGATGTATCAGAGCGAACGCATGAGCGGCGGCGAGGCGTTGCGTCGGGCGGGCATTGCGCCGCTTGAATTGCAGGCCAAGGAAGGCGTCGCGCTGATTAACGGCACTCAGGCAATGTGCGCCGTTGGCGGCCTGGCGCTGCTTGAAGCCGAAAGGCTCGCGGCCACTACTGATGTCGCGGGCGCAATGACGCTCGAAGCGTTGCGCGGCACACCGGCGGCCTTTCGCGCGGCGATTCACCAGGCGCGGCCACAGCGCGGGCAGATGAGAGTTGCCAGACACCTGCTGGCGCTGCTCGCGGAAAGCGAGATTCGTGAATCGCATCGCAACAACGATCCGCGCGTGCAGGATGCTTACACGCTGCGCTGCATGCCGCAGGTGCACGGCGCGGCGCGTGACACGCTGGATGAATTGCGGCGCGTGATTGAAATTGAAATCAACTCAGCCACTGACAACCCGCTCGTCTTTCCAGGCGAAACGCCTGAATTTGATGAAGTCATTTCGGGCGGCAACTTTCACGGCGAGCCGGTGGCGATGGCGCTGGATTACGCGGCGATTGGCGTGGCGGAACTCGGCGCAATTTCAGAGCGCCGGATTGAGCGGCTCGTCAATCCTGATTTGTCGGGCGGGCTGCCGCCGTTTCTGGTGGCTGATGCGGGCACAAATTCAGGGATGATGATGGCGCAGGTAACGGCGGTGGCGCTGTGCGCTGAAAACAAGATCCTCGCGCATCCGGCTGCGATTGACAGCCTGCCAACTTCAGGCAACCGCGAAGATCACGTTTCGATGGGCATGACTTCGGCGCTCAAGCTGCGGCAGATCGTGCGCAACACTGAAAAGATCGTGGCGATTGAACTGATGTGCGCGGCCCAGGGGCTGGAATATCTCAAGCCGCTGCGGCCCGGTCGCGGCGTCGAACTGGCTTATCAGCGGTTGCGGCATCTGGTCGCGCCGCTCGTTGAAGACCGCGCGCTCGCGCCCGACATGGCCATCATCGCCGGAGCCGTCAGCGCCGGAGCCTTCGATCTGAAATTTGAGATTTGAGCAGCGCGCAGCCCGGCAAACATTGACTGGTTAAATCAAAAGCTGGCGGCTTGTCGAAGATTTTGTTCAGGAGAAAAACAACCATGCTTTTTGCTGACTTGTCGCTGGCCCGGCGTCTGGAAGCGGCTGATGCGGCGCTGGGAGCCGATTTCACTGAAGCCTGTGGTCGGCTCTTTCCGCAAAACGGCGCAGCTTCGATTGCGCTGATGGGCAGCCGCGCGACGTTTGCCGGAGCTGATTCACCGATGACGCAGGTTTTTGCGCTGGGACTCGACGGGCCGGTGACGGCTGATGAACTGGATCAGCTTGAGGATTTCTATCACAGTCGCGGCGCGGCGGTGAATATTGAACTCTGCCCGCTGGCCGATGAATCGCTGCGTTCTCTGCTTGGTGAGCGCGGCTATCGCGTGATCGAGTTTTCACAGGTGCTGGTGCGCGAACTGACCGCCGCAGATGCCGACCTGAAAATCAGTCCTGCCATCAGCGTGCGTCAGACCGAAGCGGCAGATGCGCGGATTTATGGCGAGGTGATGTCACGCGGTTTTTTTGAGCACGGCGACGTTCCGCAGTTTATGAATGAAGTTTCGCAGTGCTTCACGCAACTGAAAATGCTGACCTCGTTTCTGGCCGAAGCTGACGGGCAGGTGGCCGGTTGCGGAGGCGTAGGCATTCACGACGAGGTCGCCACGTTTGCGGGCGCGGCTACCTTACCTGAATACCGCAATCGCGGCGTGCAGACGGCGCTGATGCAGGCGCGGCTCGCGTTTGCGGCGGCGTCAGGTTGCAGACTGGCAATGGTGACGACGATGCCGGGCACTGCCTCATATCGCAATGCCGCGCGACAGGGCTTTCAGATTGTCTACACGCGCTGCAAGCTGACGCTTCCGAAGTCGGAAGTCGGCAGTCGGAAGTCGGAATAATGCCGCGAGAAATCATCCGGTAAATGCCGCCTGCGCTGATCCGCAATTCTTCACGGATTTTCACTCCGCATTCCGCGTTCCGCATTCCGCATTTCCCTGTGTTACCATCATCTGGCGCAGCAACGGGCGCTGGTCATTTCACTTCAACGCCGGAGGCACCATGGTCTGTCATAACTGTTCACGCGAAGTAAAGCTGATCGCCAGAGTGGCGCGCCTGGATGAATGCCCGCACTGTGGCGCTGATCTGCACTGTTGCAAAAACTGCCGCTTTTTTGATCCGGGCAAAAACAATCAGTGCAGCGAGACTTCGGCTGAATGGCAGCGCGACAAGGTCAAAGCGAATTTCTGCGATTACTTCGATCCGAACCGGCGAGTCCCGCTCAACACCCGCGACAGCAGCACGCAGACCGCAAAGACCGATGTGAAATCGGCTTTCGATGCGCTGTTCAGGAAGAAATGATTTTCGTTTCCGCGTTCCCGCGCGGCAGAGTTTTACCGCATGAGCCAGCCTTATTATTTTCCGCCATCGCCTGCTGAACCGTATCGCCAGGAACCCGTCTGGCCGCTGCCGGTCTTTGAGCCGGAGCCGCCGCCGGTCGAACGCGAATTCACCTTCGGGCGCATTCTGCTGCATCTCACGCTGCTCGGCCTGACGATTCTGACGACGACGGGCATCGGTTCGCTGCTGTTCTGGAGCGGCTATTTTGATGAAATCGGCACGGCGCTTTCTTCGGGGCTGCTGTTTTCATTCACGCTGCTCGGCATTCTCGGCGCGCATGAAATGGGCCATTACATTGCCTGCCGGTGGTATGGCGTCAGGGCGACGCTGCCGTTTTTCATTCCCGCGCCGGTGGGCATTGGCACTTTTGGCGCGTTCATCAAAATCAAATCGCCGATCCCGAATAAGAAAGCATTGTTTGATATTGGCATTGCCGGGCCGCTGGCCGGTTTTCTGTTTGCGATTCCGGCAGTGATTGTTTCGCTCTGGTTTGTGCAGTCCGCGCCGCCCGGTGCGCTGATGGACGGAATGATTGTTTTCAACGATCCGCCGCTGTTCAGGCTGATTGAAAAAATGATGGGCCTGCCACGTGAAATGGAACTGAATCCGATTTACCTGGCCTCGTGGGTCGGCATGCTGGTGACGAGTCTGAACCTGCTGCCGGTCGGGCAGCTTGATGGCGGGCACGTGGTTTATGCCGTTTTCGGTGAGCAGCGTCATCGCCTGATTGCCCGCGTCATCTGGCTGAGCGTCGTTGCGCTGGCCGTTTTTTCGGTGCTGCGCGGCGGGTGGTATGGCTGGGTCGTCTATGCGGTGCTGCTGACGCTGATGCTGCGCGTCGGGCATCCGCAGGTGATGGAGCCGGATGAGCCGCTGGGGCTGGAACGAAAGATTGTCGCATTCATCGGGCTGATGGTTTTCCTGCTCTGTTTCAATCCGTTCCCGATCACTTTTCTGTGATTCACTGAAGCTATGAGATCAGGATTGTCACGTCTCAGCATCTGCTTCGCTGCCGGTTGCGCCGGAGCGGTGGTCAACAGTCTGGCTGTGTGGGGCGCGGGCGAACTGCACCTGACCTCGCGGATGGGCGTGAAACTGGCTCCGGCTTTCACTTATGAATGGCTGCTGCCGCGCGTGTTGTGGGGCGGCTTGTGGGGCCTGCTCTTTCTGCTGCCGCTGATGTCGAAGCGCAGCATCTTTCTGCGCGGGCTGATAATCAGCCTGGCGCCGACGCTGGCTCAGCTTTTTTATTTCTTTCCCGAAAGCGGACGCGGAATGATGGGGCAGAGTCTGGGACAGATGACGCCGCTTTTTGTGCTGCTCGCCAATGCCGTCTGGGGTGTGACGGCGGCCTGGTGGATCAGGCAGTCAGGCGCTTATTGAAGCCGACTGCGTTTCAAATATCAGGGAGATTAGCTATGCCTTTAACTGCTGCTGATGTGATGGTTCGTGAAGTGATCACGGTAAATGAAACAACGCCGCTCAAGGAGGTGGCCCGCCTCTTTATTGACCGCAAATTCACGGGCGCGCCGGTGGTCAATGCGCAGGGCGAACTGGTCGGCGTGATTTCGGAAACTGACATTATTCGCAAAAGCAATTCAATGGGCGCGTGGTCGCCGGACAAGGCCGGTCAGGTGGCGACGAAACCTGCCGTAACCGTCACGCCCGGCGAATCGCTGCAACGAGTCTGCGAACTGATGTACAACCGCCATATTCATCGTGTCGTCGTTGCTGAAGGCAATAAAATCGCAGGCATCATCACGACGATGGATATTCTGCGGGTCATTGCCAGTCATCAGATGTAGAGGCTGAAAGCGAGGAAGCTTATGTCTCAACCAGTGATTGAAACTCCGCCTGAAGTTTACGGCCTGATCACGGAGGACGATGAACCGGTGGATAACCTGCCTTCTGAAAAGCAGCAGCGTCTGCTGACCGAACCGCTTTACAGTTCGTGGGCCGGGCCGGGCGCGGGCCGCACCTTTCTGGCGGCGGCCAATGTCGGGGTGTTTTATCTGCTGCGCGCCCCGGCCATTGTGCCTGATGTCTTTCTCAGCCTTGATGTCGAAGTTCCTGGTGACTGGTGGCAGAAGGAACACCGGTCATATTTTCTCTGGGAATTCGGCAAGCCGCCCGATGTGGCCATCGAAATTGTCTCGAACACGGAAGGCCATGAGGACGGCGAAAAGAAGAAAAAATATGCGCGGATGAAAGTCAGTTATTACGTGATCTATGACCCGCAGCGGCAGGTGATGCCGGACGCGCTGACCGTGTATCGCCTCAACGGTTTTGAGTACGAACGCCAGACTGAAGCTCAGTTCCCCGAACTCAGGCTTGGCCTGACGTTGTGGGAAGGCGCATACGAAGGCAAACACGAAAGCTGGCTGCGCTGGGCTGACGAACACGGCGAGATCATTCTGACGGGCAAAGAGCGTGCTGAGCAGGAACGTGAGCGTGCTGAGCAGGAACGTGAGCGTGCCAGGCAGGAGCGTGAGCGTGCTGATCGTGAACGGCAGCGCGCTGATGAAACAGAACGGCTGCTGGCGCAGGAACGCGAGCGCGCGGCGCGGCTGGCTGAGCTGCTGCGCGAAATGGGCAAAGACCCCGATCAGATTTGAAATGTCAGTGGTGGCCAGGCACGAATCGCACGAACCGGATAACCGCGAATCAGCAGCAGGGCTGATTGCTGTTGACGAATCCGACCTGGTGCGCGGCCATTGAAGCTTCAAGGACTTTGCCGGGATTGAGAATGCCGTTGGGATCAAGCGCCCGCTTGATGGTTTTCATCAGTTCAATCGTCGGCCCGCTCAGGGCCAGCTCAAGAAAGGGCGCTTTGGCGTAACCGACGCCGTGTTCACCTGAAATCAGCCCGCCCAGTTCGACTGCCTTCCCGAAAATTTCACGCACCGTTTCAGCGCCGCGCTGCCGTGTCGCTTCGTCACTGGTTTGCAGCATCACATTGATGTGCAGATTGCCGTCTCCGGCGTGGCCGAAGGTCGGAATCAGAAAGCCGGAGCGACGACTCAGGCCTTCGAGAAATTCGAGCATTTCAGGAATGCGCGAACGCGGAACGACAGCATCGTGATTGAGCTTGATGATGCCGGTGCGGGCGACTGCCGGAGACATTTTGCGCCGCACTTCCCAGATGGCATCGGCCTCGGCGTCGCTCGTGGCTTCGCGGAACTGAATTGCGTGATGCTTCGCGCACATTTCGCGGACGATCTGCGCTTCACGAGTGACGGCTTCGCGCAGCCCGTCAACTTCGATAATCAGCAGCGCTCCGGCCTGGCGCGGCAGACCCGATGGTTCGTAATCCTCAATGGCATTGATTGAAACGCGGTCGAGCAGTTCCAGCGCAACCGGCAGAATGCCTGAACTCGTGAAATCGGCCACGCAGTCGCAGGCCTCGCGCGCGGTTGCAAAAATGGCGAGCGCGGTTCTGCGGGCTTCAGGTTTGGGCAGCAGCCGCAGAATGGCGCGCGTGACAATGCCGAGCATTCCTTCGCTGCCGATCATCAGGCTTTCGAGATGAAAGCCGGTTGAATTTTTCGGCACACGCCCGCCCGCGTTGATGATCTCTCCGGTGGGCGTCACAAAATCCAGCCCCAGCACGAACTGTTTCGTATTGCCATATTTCACGCAGCGCGGGCCGCCGGCATTGAGCGCAATATTGCCGCCGATGAACGATTCCTTCCAGCTTGACGGGTCGGGCGGATAAAACAGACCTTCGGCCTCAACCGCCTGCGCCAGTTGATAAGTCGTCACGGCAGGTTCGACCACGGCCAGCAAATCAGCCTGGTTGATTTCAAGAATGCGATTCATACGCGCTGTCGCCAGCACCACGCCGCCGCGCACCGGCACAGCGCCGCCGGTGTAACCGACTCCGCCGCCGCGCGCGGTAACGTAAAAGCGATGTTCGTTGGCGAGTTTCAGAATGGCCGCAATCTCTTCGGCAGTGCGCGGAAAGATTACGGCATCAGCGCAGAACACCTGTTTGAGCGCATCCTGCGAATTGGCGGTGATGACCTCCGGCGCAGTCGTGACGTGCGATGCGCCCACAATATTTTGCAGTGAACTGAGAATGTCTGAACTGATCATGCTGGCAGGGTAGGAAGGCGAACGACAAAAGTCAAAAGCGCAAACAACCTGAGTCAGAAAGAAGAGAGAACGCGGAAGAGACGGAATCAACGGAACACGCGGAAATAAAGACTCAGCAGTTATTCGCTGTTTCCGTCTGTTCCGTTGATTCCGCCTGTTCCGCGTTCTCTCTTTCTGTTCAGTTCTCTCAGAACGGCGCTGAGCCGTTGGCTTCGTTGAAGGCGCGATAGAGATAGTTGAAATCGCGGATGCTTCTGGTCAGGGTGTGCGGAAGCTGCTGGCATTCACTGGCATTGATCACCAGATTCGCGCCCTGATTGAAAGCCATCCGCACATCGGACGTGCGGCAGTTGGGCGAAATCAGCACCAGAAACAGGCGGCGGCGGCGTTCGGGACTGACGGAACTGATGAAGCGCAGAATGGCCGCGCTGCCCTGATTTTCGGGCTGGAAATCAGGCGACAGCAGCACGACATCAATCTTGTTGCTCAGTTGCAGCAGTTCCAGCGCCTGCTCGGCTGATTCAGCCGGAATCAGTTCGTACTCGTGATTTTTCAGCACCGCGCAAACCTGATTCATTTCTTCAGGAACGCGCAGGCAGACGAGCACCGTGCGGCGGCGCAGAAACTCTTCCGGATTGGTTGATGGCTGATAAGTGCCTGACATCGCCGCTGACCTGGACATCACCGAAGCGAGCAGTCCGGCCAGCGCAGCCATCTGATCCTGCGGCTGATCAGGCGCTGAACCTGCCGGACGCGGCGCGGCCTGTCCGGCTGATTTCGGACTTTCATCAGCGGGCAGGTTCGACGGCGCAGCAGCGGCTGAGCCAGCCTCAAAGCCGGGCAGCGATTCATTGAACGGCATCGGCTGATTGTGCGTTGCTGAACCCGTGCGCGGCGTCACCGCTGATGGCACGACTGAAATCACGGTCTGGCATTTCGGGCAGAGCACATTGAAATTGCTGTCGGGCATCGCTGCCACTTCCAGCTTCAGGCGGGTCGCACATTTCGGACAAGTCAGAATCATAGCGAATCAGGTCAGACAGGCGTGAACAGATCACCGGTTTCAGAACCGGTCGAATGAATGCGGGCGCGCCAGCTCGGACGTGGGTTTCATCGCCGCGTTTTTGCCGAAGCCCGAAAGCCGCAGCGCCAGATTGTGCGGGTTGGTCGAGAAGGACAATCCGTCTTCCTGCGTGATTACTTTGTCGTTGATGTATTTTTCAATCACCGTGTCGAAGCTCTGCATGCCTTCCATATCGCCGTCATTCATGGCTTCGATCAGCGAACGACCTTCGCTTTCGCCGCGTTCGATGTATTCGCGCGTGCGCGGCGTGGACTTGAGAATTTCAACCGCCGCCACCCGGCCCGTGCTGTCGGATTTCGGAATCAGGCGTTGTGAAATGATGTAGCGGAAGGTTTGCGCCAGGCGTGTGCGAATGACGCTCTCTTCGTTCTTCGGATACAGGCCGATGATGCGGTCAATCGTTTTGGCCGCGTCAATCGTGTGCAGTGTCGAAAGCACCAGGTGCCCTGTTTCAGCGGCTTCGAGCGCGATTTCAGTGGTCTCCAGATCGCGCATTTCACCGACCAGAATGACCTTGGGCGATTGTCTGAGCGCGGCGCGCAACGCCATGGCAAAGGTCGGCGTGTCGCTGCCGAGTTCGCGCTGATTGATCGTCGCCGTGCGATGATTGTGCAGAAATTCAATCGGGTCTTCGATGGTGATGATGTGAAACGGCTTTTCGAGATTGAACTTGTTGATGATGGCCGCCAGCGTCGAAGATTTGCCCGCGCCGGTCGGGCCTGTGACCAGCACCAGCCCGTTTTTGAGTTCCGTAATTTCGCCAAGCTGATTGGGCAGGTTCAGCGTCGAAAGCGTGGGCACCTGCGGCGGAATGACGCGCATGACGATGCCGAGCGTGCCGCGCTGGCGAAAGACGTTGACGCGAAAGCGCGAACGCATCGGCAGACTGTAGCTCAGATCAGCCGAACCGGTCTTGACCAGGCGATCAGCCGCTTCGACGTTGTCACCGATCAGCGTCATCGCCAGCACTTCGGTGTGATAAGGCGTGAGATTTTTGACGCCAATATCAACCGGCACGAGTTTGCCGTTGACTTCCACCTGAGCCGGGCGTCCGACTGAAAAATTCAGATCGCTGACGAGGTCAGACACACCAAGCATCTTTTCCAGAATCGGCGGCAGATCAATGTAGCTCATAGAACCCTGTTTATGGCTGTTGCCGGGTGTTCAGAAGTGATGAATAAGCAGGGGCTGGCCGCGATCAGTGAGGCAGGGCCGTCATCATTGAGGCGAGTGAGTGTTGCATAAAGCTCCCCGGCCAGGCAAGAAAAAAGTCCTGTGAAATCGTCAGCAGTTTCACCGCCTGATTTTTATGATTGCAGCACTTCAAGAAAGGCTCTGACGCGGCCTGTGATGTCGGGTTTGTCGTTGAGGCTGACGAGTCCGGCAAGCGGATAGAGCGCAGAGATCACGGCCACACAGCCGGCTCCGGCGGCGATGACTTCAGGCGCGCGTTCAGGCGTGATGCCGCCGATGGCCACAAGGGGCAGGCTCGTCAGCGCGCGGGCCTCGCGCACCAGGTCGAGGCCGACCACCGGATCAGGATTTTCCTTCGTCGTGGTCTGATAAACCGGGCCGACGGCCACGTAATTTGCCGATGTTTCCAGGGCGCGCTGCAACTGTGCGAGGTTATGTGTCGAGATGCCGATGATTTTGTCCGGGCCGAGTAACTGTCGCGCTTCTTCAACGCTCACATCATCCTGTCCGAGATGCACGCCATCGGCATCAGCCGCGAGCGCCACATCCACGCGGTCATTGATGATGAGTGTGGCCGCCGCCGCCCGCGTCAGCCGCAGACAGGCGCGCGCAGCATCAAGCATTTCCCGCGCGCCCGCTTCCTTGTCGCGCAACTGAATCAGGCGCGCACCACCGGCGAGCATCCGGGTCACTATCTCTTCGTGCGAACAGTTGCTGAGGTCGTGGCTGGTGATGGCGTAAAGTTTCGATGGCAATGGCATACGGTGGCAGCCTGCCTTAGATCGGATTTCAGACTGGTGTACGGAAAGTGTGGCGCGATTTGCCAAAATCGCGCGGCACCCGCCATCGGCCCGTGACGTAAGCCGCGCGATTTTGGCAAATCGCGCCACACTTTCCGTACACCAGTCTGAAATCCGATCTAAGGCGGATTTGGTAACGGAAAAAACTGTGTGATCTGACCGCGCTTCTGCCCGCTCAGATTACGTCAGCGGATGGAACGCCGCAAGGCTGATACTGTGCTGAGCTTTGAAGAGACAATGGAACGCGGATGCGATTGATGTGACGGATTGACACGGATGAACGGCTTATCGCTTTCTGCCGTTGCCTGAATAACCGTTGCGCTGATGGCCGTTGCGTTCGCGGTTGCCGTTGCGCGGCGGTTGTCCGCGATGGCTTTCGACGATCAGGCGCACGGCGTCGCGCGGCGAATCGGTGACGTAAAGCAGCTTGAGGTCTTCGGCTGAAACCTTGTTCTCGCGCAGCATGGTGTTCTCAATCCACCTGATCAGATCGCGCCAGTAATCGCTGCCCATCAGAATCACCGGAAAGTTGCTGATCTTGTGCGTCTGAATCAGCGTCAGGGCTTCAAAGAGTTCATCCATCGTGCCGAACCCGCCGGGAAAGATGATGAAGGCGACAGCGTATTTGACGAACATGACCTTGCGCACAAAGAAATAGTTGAACGTGATCGAAGTCGTCAGCCAGGGATTTGAATCCTGCTCGAACGGCAGTTGAATGTTGCAGCCGACCGACAGACCACCGGCTTCGAGCGCGCCCTTGTTGGCGGCTTCCATAATGCCGGGGCCGCCTCCGGTGATGACGGCGAAACCGGCTCTGGCCAGCAGCCGCCCGGTTTCAACGGCAGTTTCATATTCGGTTTCGTCCGGCTGCGTGCGCGCTGAGCCGAAGATCGTGACGCCGCGTTCGACGTGCGCCATGTTGTCGAAGCCGTCCACGAATTCACCCATGATTTTGAAAATCCGCCAGGGGTCGGTGTCGGTGAAATCGGGCTGCACCCTGCCGGGTGTTTCCAGCAGCATCTGATCGGCGGTGACAGTTCTGGCCTGTTTGCGTCCTGGCATGGCAGATGATCCTTAGCGTGATGGTGAGGAGGGAAGCAGCGTCAGTCAGGCTCCGGCCTCGTGGATTCTGGCGGTGAAGTCAGTGCAGGCTCCGGCCAGTTTATGCCGCGTCTGCTGAAACTGCTGACAGATGTCGGGCGGCAGGGCAGCGCTGCTGTGGGCGTCAAGCTCGCGCAGCATCTGATGGCCGAACGTGACCAGGTAACGGGCGCTGTTCAGATAAGCCTGATGCAGGTGTGGCTGGCTCAGACCCCGGCAGATCAGTTTTTCCTTCTCTTTCAATTCGGCCACGAGCGCCACACTGACGCGAAACAGGCTGCCGAGGCTGTTGTTTCCTGCCCGCAGGCCCGGATAATTTTTCTGAAAGGCGGCTGATTCCCACGCGCTGAGCGCGAAGTCTGAATCACCGGAATGCAGCGTGATTGCAGCGGACGAAGCCGGTTCTGTCAGCGGACGCGCGCGCAGCTCAGCGGCAAGCTCTTGCAGTCGCGCCTGCAAATCCTGGCGCAGTTCGTGAGGCGTGGGCGCAGGCGTCAGCGCCGGTTCTTCAGTGTGTACCGGAATTTCAACGGCGATGGCAGGAATGACCGGTGTATCAAGGCCGAGCCGTTCGTGCGCGCGCGCGAGCGCATCGTTGGCTTTGGCGAGGCGTTCGATGCGCCCGCGATTCTGTTTGTAATCATCGTTGAGCTGACCAGCATCGAGCAGGGAACCTTTCAGCACATCCTCGATGCGCGTTGTTTCCACTTCCTTCAACTCATCGGCTTCGCTGACTCCGGCGGACAGCAGTTTCGTGGCGAGGTTGTCAATGCGCTGGCTGGCGCGGCGGGCAATCTGATCGAAGCGTTCACCGGCCAGCAGGTTGACGCGCGCCAGTTCAACCATCACGTCCGGGTGCAGGCGGCGCTTTTGCAGGCCCGCCTTGAAGGCGCGAAAGCGATCCAGCGTTTCATTGGCGGCAAGCTGCTGAAATGAAGTTGCGCTGTTGAGTTCCTCGCGGAAGAAATCCAGACTCTCCATGCCTTCCGGATCAGGCGTGTCCATCCTGGTGATGCCGGCGTAATCGAGCATCTTCTGGTATTCATCGCGCACCTTGTTCTCAAATGAAAAGCCGCCGCCCGACTTGATGCTGAGCGCATAAAAACGGGTCGTCAGATAGTCAATCTTTTCAAAATCGTCATCAGAAAAATTGAGCTTTGAGAGCATGAACTGCAGCGTCGCGGCGACCTCATCGCGGCTGCTGTCGGTGTGCTGAAAGCGGGTGCGAAGCTGGAAGACCGAAATCCGGCTGTCCAGTTCGTGCAACTGTTCCTGCGCGGCATAAAGCGCGCCGCCAATCTGCCCAAGGGCGCGGCGGGCGCGGTCAATTTCGTTGTGTTCGATCAGTTCACGCTGCGCTTCAAGCTGCTCGCGCAGGGCCGCTCCGTCCGGGCGCACAGGCAGCGGCGCATCGGCGATTTCACTGAGGATTCTGGAAATCAGGCTGAAGGTTTCATCCTGGCGCAACAGATATTCCAGCCGCGTCATCAGACGCTGACGTTCCTGCGGAGAATTCAGAACAGACGCCATCGCAATTTGCCGTTTTCCGGGTTGTGGTTGTGAATCGGGTCTTCGAGGCCGGACAATCGGGACAGGGTGCTTCAGGGGGGACGCGCACCGTGCGGCGCAGGATAGCACAGAAGAAAAATGGAATGGAGAAAAAGTTGGGAGTGCCGCGCCCCGACGCCCGGCGCCTGGCGTTCAGGCGGCGCGAGGCGCGGCACTCCGGTCTGTCAGGAGGCTGCCGGAGCCGATTGCGGGCGCCCGTGAATCCTGATGGTGTCGAAATCCTCGGCCTCGACCGTGAATTCATAGCCGCGTGCCGGTTGATAATGACCGATCATTTCGTTGATTTTCGTCACCAGCGGTTCGACAAAATCCAGCATGAAGTCGCTCTCTTCGACGACCTTGTGCTGTTTGTGGGCAATGTCTTCCTTTGAGATGCCGATGTGATGAAGCAGGCGAAGCGGCAGATCCTTGACCTCCCGAATGCCGGTATCAATGTTGTATTCCTCGCGGCGGTTTTCCAGTTCGAGGAGCTTTTTATAGAAATCGTCGTTATTGGCGAAATTGAGGCTGCTACCCATACTCGATCCTCCCTGTTACTGGTGATTATTGACCGGCGATTAAAACAGGCCGGAATAAACCGAATCATCAGAACATCACGACCAGGAATAATGATGATAATGGCAAAGAACCGGAAACCATCCTGGCACTTCAGGCGAGCGCGCCAGCGGCAGACACATCAGTTTCGGCAAAGACTGATCGTGATTTTCGCCCAGGCCTCAGAAATTCCGCATCGCAGGGGCAAAGTAAAACAGGCCTCAGTAAATGTCAACGAACTGAAAACAAGCGCTGTCAGCCGGTCTGCCTGGCTTTCACCGAACGGGTATGAGATGCTGGCTCCGGCTCATTTCAGCCGAACTGACAATCATTAATCGGAGATCAGGAATGGCTACAGCAAAAGCAGGCGACAACGTCAGAGTGCATTATACCGGCACGCTTGATGACGGGACGGTTTTCGATTCATCCACGGGCGGTGAGCCGCTGGCCTTTACTCTGGGCAGCGGCCAGGTCATCGAAGGTTTTGAGAACGCCGTGATGGGGATGAGTGAAGGCGAGTCAAAAACGATTACGATTCCGCCCGATCAGGCCTATGGCGACCGGGTGGATGCGCTGGTGCAGACGGTGCCGCGCAATCAGGTCAACCTCGGCGTTGATCCTGAACCGGGAATGGAAGTTTCCATGCAGACCTCTGACGGCTCGACGATTCCGCTGCTGATTACTGAGGTGACTGAAACAACCGTCACTTTCGATGCCAATCATCCGCTGGCCGGAGAGTCGCTGCGATTCGAACTGACCCTGGTGGCCGTTGGCTGAAGTCGCCTTCCGCGACGGACAATGACCGGCGACCCTTCAGCGACAAAGGCTGAAGTCGGCGGGTGGTTCAAAGGCTCAGCAAATTCCGGGGCGTACATTTCACTGACCCGACACTCAAGTTGTGCCTGCGCCGCCCGCCAGACCCGCCATTGCGGATGCTCGACCTGGTATTCCACACACCCGCCATCGCGTTGCGCGGCGTATCCCCAGTAATGTTCAGTGATGAATTCCTCTTCTGATCCGGCAGCCGGATAAAACGGCGCGCCGCAGGTGCGAACCTTCAGGTGGTTCCATTCGCCGCGAAAGCGCCAGGCATACTCCACACCGCCGTTTTCGCTCAGTTCCTGACCTTTCAGATCAATCCGGTGACGCATCGGCAGCGCCACATAATTTTCGTTGTAAACCACACGCGCCACCGCCGCGACAGCCTGTCGCGGAACGACTTCCCTGATGAACACGACGCCGCGCCGCCAGCCTTCCGCGCTGTGGTGGCGCACGTAAAAGCGCAGATTGAGTTCCTCGAAATTGCGGTGAAAGGGAATTGGCAGGCCCAGCACTCTGGTATCCAGAAACAGAAACCCAACGAGGCTGACGAAGTATCTGCCCTGCCACGTGTCGGGTTCAGTTCCGCGCGGCAGGTACGGGATGAGAACCGACGGCGACACTTCATAATTGAGCATCGCCAGCCAGCGCCATTCGGCGGTTAAAAAGCGGCTGCTTTGTTGCATGCCAGGGTGAAAGGGCAGGCGCTATTTCGGCACAGCGGGCGACAGTTCGGCGCGCACCGCTGAGGTATGGCCAGCCGGAATGAAGAACTGTTTTTCCCACGCTTCGGCGGCATCACCGATCACCAGAATCGTATGCACACCGGCCCGCAATCTGATGGTGCGCGGAGTGTGGCCGCTGAAAGCGCCGTCAATGTAAAACCGGGCCTGTCCGGCTGAACATTCAATCGTCAACTCTCCGATGCCCGGTTCGGTGACGCTGCCTTCGGTTCTGATTTCGGCTGCCGGAATCCCTTCGGCTCTGGCCCGCCGTTCGGCCAGCGTCAGGGCAAGCTGCAACGGGTCGTTTCGTTTGCGCGGCGGTTCACCTGTCGGACTGTCCGCCGATGGCCGGGCGCTTTTAGGCATCAGTGAACTGACATCAACGGCGCTGGCCAGCAGATTATTGATCGTGCGGATGTTCAGATCGCGGGTTGTGATTTCACGCGTGAACTGCAACATAATGCGCGGTGCGGCGTGTTTGTCCGATTTGCCCGTAAAGTTTTTTCCCGCTGCCGGTTCATTGCCTTCGCCATCAAACTGCACTTCGATTCTGCGACTTTTGAACCGCAACTGGGAAATCAGCAGCGGGTCGCCGGGTTCTGCCGCGACTCTGGATGCCGGAGCGTTTCTGATCAGGCCGTCCACGATTTCCAGACCCTTTTTATCAGCCGGAATCGCCACTCTGGCGCGCACTATTTTGCCGGTGTAATACTGATTGAGCAGTGATTTGAGGTAATCGTCAGTCGCCTGACCTGAGAGCCGGGCCGGAGTCAGGAAGGCCAGCAGGGCGGTGAGAATGGCCGTTGAAAAAACAGCTTTGTAAAGCTGAGGCATAACATACCCCGATGAGAATTGCTGACCGCTTCAGCTTCATTTCGCGCTGACCGGAAGGCCAGCGAAACCAGCGTTCAGACGGGGCCGGTGAAAAAGCAGACTGCGGATGGCAGCCCTGAATCATCGCTTTCGTCAGGGCTGCCATCCGCCAGTCACAAACCGCAATCAATCAGCTTTCCTGCTTGACGATCTGGAAGGATTCATCACGCGTGATGGTTTTGCCCGCCACCTTGTCCGTCACGATGACGGAGAAATGATAACTGCCTTCCTTGAGGTCTTTGAGCGGAATCAGGCGACCCAGCGTGATCTGCTGGCTGTTGAGACTGCTCAGGCTGTTTCTGCCGTCTTCCCTGATGCGGGAAACTTCCTTGTCGCCCTGCTTGATGACGTATTCGACATCCACGCTCGGACGCAGGGTGGCCTGGTCAATCTGCACGTTGTAAACCTGCATGTAAACGCCGAGTGTCTGTCCGGTTCTGAATTTGCCCGAAGCGTTCGGGATGACTTTCAGCGAGCCAACGTCGAACTGCGAAGTGGGCAGTCGGCCATTGAGCGGTTCCAGCCTTGAGGCCAGCACCAGCGTTGAGGCCGACAGTTCGCCTTCAGGATATTTCGGCACCACGAAGCCGTGCGGGATGACCGCCGTCTTGCCGCTGTTGACGTCACGCACGACGAGGTCAATCTTGTAATTGCCGGGGGCGAGCGTCAGGCGCTTCGAGTAAACCGACTTGGTGACATTCTGGACTCCGGCCTGCACCTGTTCGGTCGTGTATTGCGAGGTCACGACATCTTCAAAGAGTCCGGCGCGGCGACCGGAAACGCCGGTAATGCGGGCGTAAATATTGACCGCTGCTTCCTGAATGCCGCCCTTGTCCTTGTAGACCAGATCCTGGTTTTCCATCTGCACGGTGAAGGACGCGATGATGGCGTTGTCCGTCACGCGCTGAAAATCAATGCGCAGGTCTGCCGGCAGCACATCCTGAGTGACACGCGGGTAATCGCTGCCGGTGGCGATTCCGGCCAGATCATTGAATTTCACACGCGGCGCGCGCTGCAGCTTCGAGAGCAGTTCGAGTTTTTCAAACGGCTGATCCTTGGCGCGAGTGCCAAACAACTGCCCCATGCCGTTCTGGCTGCCGCTGTAACCGGCAATGCGGTCGGCCTTGCTCGACAGGCCAAGCTGTTCAGCCAGGGTCAGACCGGCGTTGGGCACATAAAGCAGCGCGTCCTTTTCGTTCGGGCTGCGGGCGATCCGGTATTCACCGGAACCGGTCGGGTCAACGAATTCAATTTCCACGTCAGAGCCGACGCCTTCAATGTAGCGATACCACCAGATTTCAAACGGATAGGTTGACGTTGTGCCGCCGCCTTCCCAGGTCGGGCGGTCATAGCTGCCGCCGGACGGGTGCGATTCGATTTCATCGGGCTTGCCGAACATGATGTACATGCGTCCGCGATCAGTCTTCCAGCCCGGAATACCGCTGGTGTAATGCTCGTTGGAGTAAGCGATGCGCTGGTAATACTCTTCGCGGTACTCGTTAACGTCAGTGTCGGGGTCAGGGTCGCGGCGCAACCAGAACTGTTCGATGAACTGTTCGCGTTCCTCATCGGTCTTGAGCGCCTTGAAGGTCTTTTTCTCTTCGTCGGTGATGATCCAGGCCACGTCCTCGTTCATCCACCGTTCATAGACCTTGTCGAGTTTTTCCTTGCGCGCGGCTTCCTGTTTCTTCTTCTGATCTTTGGCCTTGTCCTTGTCTTTTTCCTGGCCGAAGGCGGTCAGCGACGAACCGACCAGCGCCAGGCTCAGGAACATTGAAAGCCAGCGAAGAGGTTTTCTGTGGGATTGCATAAGACTTACTCCTTGATCGCGGTTCGGGGCAGCGAAAGCGGAAATCCGGTGGTTGTCAGGGCGATGAAATTTTGTCATTGATGCCAGCCGGAACGATCCGTCGGGCGTGCCTTCGAGTCCGGGTTGAACTTCCAGATTGTTTTTACCCGGCACGCGGCCTCTGGCCTGCTTCCGCAAACCACCAGCAGGTTTGTTGCAGACGAGCAGTGTAGGCGAGCGCACAGGGAGCGTCAAGCGTCGTATTTCGGGGAACAGATCCGGTCATCGGCCAGTTCTCCAGAGTGGCTGATCGCCCGTGGGGCGCTGCCGGATGCCGGAATCTCAGGGACTGCGAGAACAGGAATGCCCGGAGCCGGAAAACTTGCAGGTTTTTTTCTGACCGAGCGGCTGCCGGACAGGCCGGAACCGGCGTTATGCTTAACGGATCACCAGTTTGACAGGGAATTATGCTTCTGTTAGCGTGACGGACTTATTCAACGCTATGATATGCTCGCTGCCAGTATGACGCTGAATCGCCCCGTTAAGGAAATTCCCTGCTCCCCGCTCCAGCATTTGCCCAGCTATCGGCGCTGGCTGACTTTCGCCTTTCTTTTTCTGCTTTCAGGCGGGCTGCTTCTGACGAGCGCCTGCCGCAGTCTGTTTGTCAGAAGCGATACCAGCATTCCGCGCCTGGCCACGCCCCTGGCTCAGGAGGATTTCGACAGCCTGAAAGCGCGCCTGACTCAATTCACTGAAATGTCGGCGCTGCGCACTCAGCGGGTGCTGCTCCAGTTCTTCGACACGCAGTCGGCTGAACGGCTCCCGGCGGCTGATGCGATTCTGGTCTTTCAGCGACCCGACAGGATTCGCCTGCGGCTGCAATACCTCAGCGCCAAAGTCGCTGACATGGTTTCAGAAAGCAATCATTTCAAAGTGGCCATTTACAGGCCGGAAGAGTACCGGCGCTTCCTGATCGGCACGAATGACGCCGATTACAGCCGCATGCGCGCAAAGCTGGAAAAGAAGGAACAGCAGAGCGCGCTGCTCAATGCCCGGCCTTTTCATTTTACCGACGCGCTGCTGATGCGCCCGCTGCATTTCGGCGATGCGCGTTTTATTTACAGTCTGGAAGAATCGCTCATTGAGGAACCGGACACGCGCAAAGGCGCGAAAAAAGGCGCGCGGATGTGGCACAGCTTTTATGTCATTACCGAACTCGAAACCGCCGCGCAGCCCGGTGCGCCCGCGCGCGTTCGTCGCCGCTTCTGGTTTGACCGGCTCAATCAGGCGCAGTTTGTCCGTCAGCAGCTTTTTGATGAACAGGGCCAGGTGGCGACCGAGGTTGAATACTCGAATTACGGCAAACTGAGTCCTGAAAGTAATCAACTCTGGCCCGGTGTGATTCTGGTTTCGCGGCCCCGCGACAATTACGCGGCGCGGCTGACCTTCACCATGAATGCTGAAAGCTATGTCATCAATCCCGACCTGAGCGAGGCCCGGCCCTTCGTCCTCGAAAATGAGGAAGGCCTGCCGGAAACCAATCTCGACAAACAGTCGAAGCCGGAATCTGACAATCCGTAAAAAGTGTCACACTCCGGCGCGCCTGCCACCGTAACAACTGCTTTAATAAGTTCCTGCCATGGATAATCTGATTGCCGCCAACATTCGCCAGCGCCCGATGCGCACGCTGATCAGCGTCGTCGGTGTGGCGCTGGGGGTGGTGCTGATCGTCATCAACACCGGCCTGATTCGCGGCATGCTCAACGACCGCATCCGGCGCGAGCGCAGTGTCGGCGCCGAAATTCGCTTCACGCGCGACAGCGGCGGCTCACAACTGACGGCCTCATCGGCCAACACGCTCGACACGCGCTATGTCGAAAAACTGCGGCAGATTCCCGGCGTCAAAGCCGCGACTCCGGTGGCCGGTCACGTGCAGAGCGGCAAGAGCGGGCTGGGTTTTGAAATCGTCGAAGGCATTGATTTCCCGACCTACTCGGCCATCAGCGGCATCAGGATCATCGAAGGCCGCGTCTTTCAGAACGATGATGAAGTGATCGTTGATGAAACCCGCGCGCGGGAAAACAAGGTCAGAGTCGGTGACGAAATGCAGGTCTTTGGCCGCAAAATGAAAGTCGCCGGAGTTTACGCGCCCGAAGTCAGTTCCCGCGTCAAGATGTCCCTTGAAGCGATGGAGCGCGCGCTTGGCGCGCCGAACAAGTGCCTGATGATTCTCGTCAAATGCGAAAACCCGGACGAGCAGGAACTCGTGCAGCGGCGCATCAACGAGGCACTGCCGGGCAATTACGTGATTCTGACCCGCGATGTGGGCCTTGGTTATGAGCGCGCCATTCCGGGGCTGGATGGATTTGTCAGAACGATTCTGGTGCTTTCGATTCTGGTCAGCACGCTGGTGATTCTGCTGGCAATGTACACGACCATCACCGAGCGAACGCGCGAAATCGGCATTCTTAAATCTCTCGGCGCGCCGAAGCGGTTCATCATCGGAGTGATTGAAAAAGAGGCGCTGGCCATCAGCGGCATCGGCGTGACGGCTGGTCTGATAGTTGCACTGATGACCGGGTGGATGATGGAGCGGCTGACCTCGCTCAAGCTCGAATATAACCTGAAATGGGTCGTCATTGCCGTGCTGGTCGGGCTGACAGCCGGAGCACTTGGAGCACTTTACCCGGCCATTCGCGCCGCGAATCAGGATCCGGTCAAGGCGCTCTCGTATGAGTGAAAAATGAAAGGACAGGAAAGCGCGGCAGTCGGAAAAACCTGCCAGTTGTCGCTTTCTGATGACTGTTCGGAATGAACCCGATTCTGAAAACTGAAGACCTGAGGATGGTTTACCGCGTGGGCAAGGTGGACGTGCCTGCGCTGCGCGGCGTTGATCTGGCAGTTCCGCCGGGCGAGTTCATCGCCATTATGGGGCCGTCAGGCTGCGGCAAATCGTCGCTGCTGCACATTCTGGGCGGGCTGCTCAAACCGACTTCGGGCCACGTCATTGTGGACGGCGAAGACCTGACCACTGTCAGCGACGCGCAGCGCACCGACATTCGCCGCCGCAAAATCGGTTTTGTCTTTCAGCGATTCAACCTCTTTCCGACGCTGACGGCAGAGGGCAATCTGCGTCTGGCCGAATACATTCACGGCAACGGCAGGGGCCGGGGCAACGAGGAACTGCGCCGCGAAGTCTTGCACTTGCTGAAGCTGGAAAATAAAATGAACCATAAGCCGCTGGAACTTTCAGGCGGTGAACAGCAGCGGGTGGCGATTGCGCGCGCGGTCATCAATCGCCCGGCCATTATTCTGGCCGATGAACCGACAGGCAACCTTGATTCGGAAAACTCCGAAATCGTGCTGAAGATGCTCGGACAGCTCAACCGCGAGCTGCATCAGACCATCGTGATGATCACACACAACCCGGAAGCCGCCGCTGTGGCGGGACGCATTATCGAAATGCGCGACGGGATGATTGTGAAAAAGTAATAAGCCCCGATGAGTTCAGCCCTGACCACAATCAGAAGAATTATCCTCTGGGATTATGAGCGCGGCACGTGGCAGTATGATGTTCTGGTGGCGCTCATCATCGGCACAGTCATCCTTGTGCCGGGCAGCTTTTTCGGTGACCGCGACCGCCCGATGAAGCACACAAACCGGCCTGAATTGAAATCAGCCCAGGCAAACGAAAGCCTCCGGTCTGCATCCAAGACGGCGACTCAGAACGTAACTCAGGCAGGCAGCGAACCTCTGGTCATTACGGCTGAAAATCTGACAACTTTTCTCAAGCAGCAGGGCAAAGCTGACGATCTGAAGAACAACAGTGAAGCGGCGCTCGTTCTGTACCTGCGGGAAGAGTTAAAGCGCGAGGGCGCGCTGGAGCGTTATGAAGTCCGGTTTGATGACCACCGGGAGCCGGTCAGTTACCGCGTCTGGCTGAAATAGCCGGGAATTTTTCTGAGTCGAAGAAGGATTATTGACACAGGACACAAGCCATACAGGAAGGTCGAAAACATTGATGAAACGTCTGGTAAGTTTAGCAATCACCCTGACACTGCTCATCACTCTGGCGGGCGGAGCGAGTGACCGCGCGCACGCCGGAACAGCCCCGCAACTGCTGAGCGGCATTCTTCAGAAAATGGAAACCGCTCATCGCAATCTCAAAAGCCTGAAAGCCGCCATCACACAGCAGAAGCACAACCCGCAGATCGGTTCGACCGACATTGATTACGGCATCATGCTTTACAAGCCGATGGGCAACGGCAAAATCAGGCTGCGCCTTGATTACACCAAACCTGACACGCGCACGGCGACGGTTGACGGTGACAATTTCACCTACTATCAGCCGCGCATCAATCAGGCCTTCAGGGGCGCGCTCTCCAAAGCAACCAAAGGCAGGAACGGCCTGTCCGGGCTGCTCGCCGGATTCAACGGTTCGGCGCGCTCGCTGACCGCGAATTACAATGTCGAGTATGTAAAGGAAGAACTCGTCAATGGCCGCACGGCAACTCAGTTGCACCTGACGCCGAAAGAGAAAAGCTCGGTGGCGAGCATCGAAATCTGGGTCAGCCACGACACCTGGCTGCCGGTGCAGACCAAAACAGTTGAAAAGAACGGTGATTTCACCCTGCTGAAAATGGACAAGCTCGAACTCAACGCCCGCATCGCTGATGCCGACTTCAACGTCAAGCTCCCGCCCGGCACGGCCATCGTTGACAAACTGTAGTCATCCCGTTTAGAAAGAGCAGTGAAGCGTGAAAGTGATTCATCCTTCACTGCTCTTTTGCTGTATTGTCAAACCTGACGAGCCACCGCACAGGCTCAGGCGGTTTCCAGAAGCTGATTAAAACCTAACAAGCAGACAAACCAATAAGGCTGCTGGATTTCATGAGGCGGGAAGAAAGCAGGCTGTTCGCAGTCCTGTTGCCTTCCGGCTCAACCCTGAGTTTTTGTTTGATTCGGTGTAGCTATGAAAAACCCGTCCCGTCGTCTTAATCGTCATCTGCGCGAAGCGAAATTCATCACCAGGGCACTCCTTTCCACAAAGCAGGCAGTGCTGGCGCACATCATTCCCATGCGCCGCTGCAATCTGGCCTGCGGTTACTGCAACGAATACGACAAGGTTTCCGATCCCGTGCCATTCGAGGTGATGACGCGGCGGCTCGACAAGCTGCGTTCCCTCGGCACTTCGGTCATCATCATCAGCGGCGGCGAACCGACACTGCACCCGCAGCTTGATGACATCATCCGGCACGCGCGCGGACTGGGCATGCTCGTCGGCCTCATTACCAATGGTTATTACCTGACGAAGGAAAGAATCGAACGCCTGAACAACGCCGGTCTTGATTACATGCAGATCAGCGTGGACAACGTCACGCCGGATAAAGTCTCGCAGAAAAGCCTGAAAGTGATTGACCGTTATCTGGTCAATCTGTCAAAGCACGCTGAGTTTCACATCAACATCAATTCAGTGCTCGGCGGCGGAGTCAGAAATCCTGACGATGCGCTGACGGTTGCGCGCCGCGCCGTTGAGCTTGGTTTCAGCAGTTCGCTCGGCATCATTCACGACGGCACGGGGCAGCTCAAGCCGATGGGTGAACGCGAGGAGCAGATTTATCAGGAACTGAAAAGCTTCGGCAAAACAAGCTGGACGCGCCTGAATCGTTTTCAGGAAGACCTGGCTTATGGTCGCCCGCACAACTGGCGCTGCCGCGCCGGAGCGCGTTACCTTTACATCTGCGAAGACGGGCTGGTGCATTACTGTTCGCAGCAGCGCGGCTATCCGGGCGTGCCGCTTGAAGATTACACGCTCGAAGATGTGCGCCGCGAGTTTTACACCGAAAAACCCTGCGCCAAATTCTGCACCATCGCCTGCGTGCAGCAGGTCGGCATGCTCGACAACTGGCGCGCGCCGCAGGTTCGGCAATACGACCCGGACAGTGACCGCAAGACCAGCGAAGGCGGCCTGGTTGAAGGGCCGGTCACAGTGGAGATGTAGGCCGGAAAGGACAGTCAGAATAAAAGCTGAGGCGAAGTGAAAACGCTCTTTTCACTTCGCCTCAGCTTTTTATGGCCGGATGAATTACTCAAGTTCGCCGACGCGGTGCAGTTTCATCATTGAGGACAAACCCTGATGTTCGGGGATGCGTCCGGCCATTTCAATGATGACCTCACCCTTTTGCACCAGTCCCAGATCAAGCAGCACTTCATCGGCGCGCGCCAGCAGATCCTTGTTGCGCCCGCTGAAATCCAGGAGGTGCGGTTCCAGTCCCCAGACCGCCGCCAGCGCGTTGCGGGTGCGTTCGTGCGGCGTGAAGGCAATGATGCGCTGTGACGGGCGCAGCGCGGCAATGTGGCGGGCCATCGTGCCGGACTTGCTGAAAACAACAATCATCCGCGAACGCATTTCACTGGCCGCATAAGCGGCGGCTTCAGCAATGGCGCGGCCTTCCATCCCGGTCTGGTGCAGGTGAAACGATTCGCGGCGCAGGTTGAGGGCGGGCAGGTGGCTTTCAGTAAAAGTGATGATGCGCGCCATCGTTTCGACCGCCTGCACCGGATAAGCGCCCGCCGCAGTTTCAGCCGACAGCATCACCGAATCAGTGCCGTCAAGAATTGCATTGGCCACGTCCGAAGCTTCAGCGCGAGTCGGGCGCGGTTCGTGAATCATTGATTCGAGCATCTGCGTCGCGGTGATGACGATCTTTTCAGCGGCGTTGGCTTTGGCAATGATCTGCTTCTGATGAAACGGCACGCTTTCGACGGCGGTTTCAACTCCGAGGTCGCCGCGCGCCACCATGACGCCGTCGCATTCGGCAATGATGTGGTCAAGGTCGTTGAGCGCCTCGACCTTTTCGATTTTGGCAATCAGCGGCACCTGCCCGTTCAGCAGTTCAATCAGCATGCGGGCCTGCACGCAGTCACGCGCCGAACGCACGAACGACAGCGCCACATAATCAACCTGCTGTTCCAGCCCGAAGCGCAGATCGGCCTTGTCCTTTTCCGTCAGCGAAGGCGCTGAAAGTTTCACGCCCGGCAGATTGATGCCCTTGTTTTCGCCCAGTTCGCCGCCATTGATGACGCGGCAGGTGACATCGGTCGGGCTGACCTGCTCAACGCGCAATTCAATCAGGCCGTCTGCAAACAGCACACGATCACCCGGCTTCACGTCCTGCGGCAAGTGGCTGTAACTGGTGGACACAATCGTTTCGTCACCCACTACATCGCGCGTCGTAATCGTCAGCAACTGCCCGCTCTGAAGCTGCACCGGCTGATGGTCACGCAGCGCGCCGGTGCGAATTTTCGGCCCGCTCAGATCAAGCAGCACCGCCAGCGGCAGCTTCAGTTCAGCGGCAATTGCGCGCACCGCCTGAATCGTGCGGGCGTGTTCTTCGTGCGCACCGTGCGACATATTCACGCGCGCGACGTTCATTCCGGCCAGCAGCAAAGCGCGCAACACTTCGGGTGAACGTGACGCGGGGCCGATGGTCGCAACAATTCTGGCTTTTCTCATGGGCGGTAAGAGTGAAAACAGCGCGCCGGAAAAAAGAAATGCGGAATGTGATGATTCATCATTCCGCATTTCAATTTGCGCGTTGTGGTTGCGGGTTAATTTTTATCCAGTTCCCGGTTGACGATTTCGGCCAGCGCCGCGTCATTTCCGGGATTCTGTCCGATGAAATGAGCGACCAGCTTTCCGTCGCGGCCATAAACCAGAGTTTGCGGCACATCAACCATGCGCGAGCCGACAAACTCCATAAAGACCGGATCGCTGACGGTGCCGACCGGATAGTTGATTTTGTGAGCGGCGATAAAGTTGCTGACTTTTTCAGCCGTCGTGCGTTCGTCCTCAACGGCGAGTCCGACGACCTGCAGGCCGCGACTGCTCAGAGAGTCGCTGAGCCGCGTGAGCGCCGGAATCTGATCGCGTGAATGGCCGCACCAGACGGCAAAAAAGCTCAGCACAACGACCTTGCCGCGCAATGCCGACAGGCTGTGCTGGCTGCCGTCGGTCATTTTCAACTGCCGCTGCGCGACTGAATCTTTGGGCAGTTTGCCGATTCTGCCTCCGGCCTCAGTGACCAGGGTCTGCGAAAACAGCAACCCCGAAACAATCAGTGCCGTCAGCATTGTCAACCTTGCCGCGCGCCCGAAGCGCGCGGATGAACGGAACAGGTGAAACAGGTTCATCAGTGGCTTTACCTCGTGTTGGGCGGGGCGATTGAAAAACTGGTGAATGACAGATCAATGGATTGATTTACTGCCGGGTCAGGCGCTGCGGTCTGGGTTTGACGAGCGCCTTGCCTGCGGGTTTGGCTGCCGGAGTCGCCGGAGCTTCTGCCGGAGCCGGAGCCGGGCCGGCCTTTTCAAGCTGCGCCGCGACTGCCGCATCAAATTCCCTGCCCACCTCGTCATTCCAGCCGATGCGCCGCAGCGTCATTTTGCCGTCAGGCCCGAAAAGCACCATCTGCGGCACGCCGCGATTGTGGCTGTCGGTGAAGTAGGCAATGGCTTCGATGTTGCTGAAGCCGACCGGATAAGTCACCTTGTATTTCCTGATGAAATCCTGCACGGCTGCGGTCGCGGCCTTCTGATCGCCGGTGGCCTGGAAATCCTGCGACAGACCAAGCACGACAAAACCGCGATTGCGATATTTGTTGTACAGGTCGGCCACGTGCGGCGCGTGATCCTGACAGTGCGGGCAGGTGGTCAGAAAGAAATCCAGCATGACGACCTTGCCGCGCAGGCTGGAAAGTTTGAGTTCCTTTTTGTCGAGCATCGGAATGGTGATTTCCGGCGTGTACGACGAGCCGTCAGCGGCGGGCAGTTCCGGCACGTCATCGCTGCCCAGCGCCAGCACGGACGCGGTCAGCGCGACGCTCAGGGCAAGAGCTGAAAAGACAGCTTTGAACGATCTGCTGCCTGAGGTGAAGAATGACTTCGGCATTGGTGTTTACTCCTCTGAATGACATCCGACAAGCTGCGGAGCCTGTGGGCTGCAGGTTCATCATTGCCGGGCCTGACCCGGATGATTCCTGAGCAGGTTGTTACTGCGTGACTGACAATTCCTGGTTGACGATTTTTTCAAGCGCGGCGGCGTGTTCCGGCCTGCTGCCAACAAAATGTTCGACGAGTCGGCCATCGCGCGCAAAAACGAAAAGCTGCGGAATCGGGGCGTCACCCGTTTCATCTTCGGTTCCGTTGAGAAACGCATCTGACAGCAGCCGCCCGCCCTGACCGACCGGGTAATTGATCCCGGCGTCTTTGATGAACTTCTTCACCAGCGCGTTGTCATTGGGCGGATCAAGATTCAGGCCGACGATTTCAAGTCCTTTGGGCTGATATTTCGTGCGCAATGCCGCCAGGCGCGGAGCCTGTTCGCGGCACGGGCCGCACCACGTCGCCCAGAAATCAACGAGGACGACTTTGCCTTTCAGATCAGACAGCTTGAACGTGCCGCCTTCAGGCTTTTGCAGAACAATATCGCTGACCGGCTGCATCGAACGTTCTTTCAGCACCGCGCCGCTCGGTTTGGTGGTTGCGGCTGCGCCTGGCGGGCGCGCTCCGGTGACGGGTTGCGGCGGCGGAGCCATATTGCAGGCGGCAAACAGCAGCAGCAGCGACACCGGCAGCAGGCGCAGGCTGAAGACTGATGACAGAAACTTACTGATCTTCGTCGGATTCATAACCTTGTCCGGGACTGGCCGATTCGGCGCTGAACTCTTCGGCATCGGGATAAATGACGGGAACGCGATATTCTTCTGAAGCCCACCGGCCCAGATCAACCTGCTGGCAGCGCTCGGAACAGAAAGGCCGCCATTCATTACCTTCCCACGCAACCTCGCGGCGGCAGACGGGACATCGTCGCATAACAATCCTCAACTGAACTTCGTTGTGCTGGCCGGACGCGACCAGCGCACCGTAATGATACCGGATGAAACGAGAAGCCGAAAGCGTCTTTTGCAGCGGGCAGGTTCAATTCAGGCACCTGGGTACGCACGCTTCCAGCGTGCCGGGCGTCACGGAAACAACAACTTTTTGCAGCACAGCACGCTGGAAGCGTGCGTACCCAGGTGCCTGAATTGAACCTGTTGCGGCGGGAGTGCAGGACGGGTTGCGCGCACAGCGGCGAACTGAAGACCAGTTTCATCGCGGCTGTGCGCGTACGGTGTGATTCTGCTTATTTGTTTTCAGCAACGCTGCGTTTGGTTGAGGTTGCCAGTTCCCTGAAGCGGTTCATCACCGATCTGGAGACTGACAGCGAGAGCGTCACGTCAGCTTCCTGAGCATTGATCTGTACTTCGTCGAGAACCTGACTGAGCAGTTGCATCAGCGGATCCTTTTCGCCGCCGATAAAACCCTTGCCGAGCAGGACCAGGCCGTTGAGCGCCGTTTTCAACTGTTCGGCATCTTTCGCTGATGTGGTGCGCGCGCGCAGGTCAAGCGTCATTCCGCCGTTTTCAGCGGCATCAAAAGCGAATGAGCCGCCAAGCTGGCTGACGGCGGCAAACGGTGACAGGCTCTTGTCCTGCTGTTTGAGTGACTGGCGAAAGCTGTCGGGAATCACCGCCGAAAAACGAATCATCGCTGACGGGCTGGCCTGCGCGAGCATTTCGCTGTGCAGCGCATTGGCAAAGGCGGGGCGCGTGCCTGCCTGCGCATCCAGCACGCTTTTGACGCTGGCCGGATCACCCAGCACCAGGCCGCTGCTGAGCGGCGCGAGCGCCATTTCATCGGCTTTGCCCGCTGAGGCAGTCAGATTCATTCTGGGCAGCGTCTTTCCATTGGGCGCGCCGACCAGCATCGGCTGGCCCTGATAGGTCAGAGTTTTGAAGACGATCTTTTCTGACCGCAGCGCCGCCGCAATTTTCTGTATATCGGGCTGAATGCCCTCGACGATGACGGCTCCGGTGGCTTTGCTGGCGCTGCCATTGAAGCTGACGCCAATCGTCACGCTCGAAATTTTCAGCGGGTCAATGCCGGTTTTCGCCATGAATTCGTCAAGCTGCCGTTTCATTTTCAGCAGTTCAGCCGGAGCCATTGAACCGACCTGCGGCAGCAGCAGCCTGAATACCTGCTGCGCGTCCACGTGAACAATCAAATCTGATGCGGGCAGCAGCGCCGCCGTTTCGTGCTGTGGCGCGCTGGTCTGGCTGGTTTGTGCCGGCGCGTTTTTGTTGCCGAGATCATCCATCGTCAGCGCAGGCGATTTGCGGCGTCCGGCCTGCTGCGCGCTGACGACACCGACAAGCAGAACAAGCAGCACGATGACACGCACGGCGACTGAGGTAGTGGTTTTCATTGACTGATCCTCCGATTCGACTGATCGGGTTGTCTGGTTGCTGGTCGTCCCTGAGGCCGGACTGATGAATGGTTGAAATAAACGGTTGGGCCGCGCGCAGGGTAAACCAGGTCATCTGCGGCGACAAGAAAATTCTGCGAACAAAACAGGCCGCAGGCCGTAACCTGAACCGGTGGCTTTCGGCATGCCAGCCGTAGTAATATCCGGGCCACCGCACTTCATCTCTCGCGCCGCAGCGCATCAGTTGCGCGGGAAGCTCTTGACTCAAAGGCAGCACCATTGCCTGCTCAAAACTTTGACCGATGAAGGAGAATTGCATGAACAAAAGTATGTTGTTGCGCCGGGTTCTGCCTGCCGGTGTGCTGGTGTGTGTGATGGCGGCGGCTTTTGCCGCCGGTGTCGTGATCGGACAGAACAAGTTCGGCACGCCGAAAACCGTGCTGCATGTGGTCACGCTCAGGTGGAAGGCCGATTCCACGCCGGAACAGCAGCGGGCCGCCATTGATGGCATCAAAACGATGGCCGCAAAGATTCCGGGCCTGAAAAACGTCTGGCTCAAAACGCTGAAGGTGCAGGGCGGCACGCGCGAAAGTCCTTACAACGCGGCGTTCGTCATGGAATTTGCCGACGAGAATGCGCTGAAGGCGTATGCCGATCATCCGGCTCACAAGGAGTGGGAAAAGATTTACCTGCCGCTGCGCGATGAAAGCCGTTCACACGACATCACCAACGATTCATCAACCGCAAAGAAGTAATGAACAGACAGCGGGGAATTGCAGGCCTGGCTTCTGCAATTCTTCGCTGGCCCGCTTTCCCGCACTCCGCTGTCCTGCATGAAAATTGCTCCCGCCACAGAACCTGCCGCTGATCAGGTCACCAGACAGAACCCGCTGACCCGGCTTTTTCGCGCCTTTGCTTACCGGGATTTTCGGCTGCTCTGGTTCGGGGCCTTTACGTCAAGCGCCGGAACGTGGATGCAGCAGGCGGCGCTGAGCTGGCTGATTCTGAGCCTGACGAACAACGACCCGTCCTATCTCGGCTACAACGAAGTGCTGGCGACCGGGCCGATTCTGGTGCTGTCGCTGGTGGGCGGGGTGGTGGCCGACCGGACAGACCGGCGGCGCATTCTGCTGGCGTCACAATACCTGCAACTCTGTTTTGCGTTTGCGCTGGCGCTGCTGACGTGGCTGGGGCTGGTGTCGGTCTGGCAGATTCTGCTGCTCTCGCTGCTGACAGGCATCGCGCAGGCGTTTGGCGGCCCGGCCTATCAGGCGCTGATTCCGACACTGGTTGAACGGCGCGACCTGGCCAATGCGCTCGCGCTCAATTCGATTCAATTCAACCTGGCGCGCATTGTCGGGCCGATGTTTGCGGGCGAGGCGCTGGCCGCGCTCGGCGCTGCCGCCTGCTTCGGACTCAACGGGTTGTCATTCGTCGCGGTCATCATTGCGCTCTCGCTCATCAGCGTGCGGTATCTGCCGCAGACGGGCGGCGAGAGTCGCAATATGCGGACTGAAATGCGGCTCGGACTGGCTTTTGTGTGGCATCGTCAGGTGCTGCGTTCGCTGACGATGCTGGCCTTTGCGCTCTCGTTTCTGGGTTTTCAACTGGTGACCTTTCTCTCCTTTTTTGCGCGGGACATTTTCTTTGCCGGACAGCCCGACAAAGTGCAGGTGAAGGGATTCACGCACCTGCTGGCGATGACGGGCGCAGGCGCTGTGACGGGCGCGCTCGTGGTGGCGTGGCTTGGCGATGCGCCGCGCAAGGGGCGCATCGCGCTGCGCATGCAGATCATCCTCGGCCTGCTGATTACGGCCTTTGCCTTCACCACGAATATCTGGCTCGCCTGGTTGCTGGTTTATCTGGGCGGCGTGTTTATGATGGCGAGCTTTGCGCCGATTGCCTCGCTCGTGCAACTGCTCGTCAATGACGAAATGCGCGGGCGCGTGATGAGCATTTACAACACAGCCTTTCGCGGCGGCATGCCGCTCGGCAGCGTGGTCACGGGACTGCTGCTCAAGCACTTTTCCTCAACTCAGGTCTTTGCTGCTGAGGGCCTGCTGCTGGTGCTGATTGCGCTCTACTTCCTCATCGCAAAATCACAGGTTGAAGTCAGAGGCTAGGGGCGCAATCATTACGGCACACTGGCAACCGAAGCGGGCTTTTTGCTATATTCCCGTCTTAATTCATCAATTATTTACCCCACCACACAGAGGTTCAGTTATGTCAGGGCATTCAAAATGGCACACGATCAAGCACAAGAAGGGCGCGCTCGACGCCAAGCGCGGTAAGCTGTTTACCAAGCTGATCAAGGAAATCACCATTTCGGCGCGCGTCGGCGGCAGCGGCGACATCAACGCCAATCCGCGTTTGCGCAAGGTCGTCACGGACGCCAAGGCGGCCAACATGCCGAACGATACGATTGACCGTGCCATCAAACGCGGCACGGGCGAACTCGAAGGCGTCACTTACGACGAAATCATGTACGAGGGTTACGGGCCGGGCGGCGTCGCGGTCATCATCGAAGCGACCACCGATAACCGCAACCGCACGGTGTCTGAACTGCGTCACCTGTTTTCAAAAAACGGCGGCAACCTCGGCGAATCAGGTTCGGTCGCGTGGATGTTCAATAAAAAGGGAACGATCACCGTTGACGCGGGAGCGAGGTCAGAAGACGAAATGCTTGAAATCGCGCTCGAAGCAGGCGCTGATGACATGCAGACCGAGGATGGCTCCTATCAGATTTACACCACGCCGGAAAACTTTCACGCCGTCCTCGATGCGATCAAGGCCAAAGGCATCGAACCGGCAGCGGCTGAAGTGGCGATGGTGCCGCAGAATTACATCCGCCTCGAAGGCAGCCAGGCCACACAGATGCTCAAGCTTTATGAAGCTCTCGATGACCAGGAAGACGTGCAGAACGTCTATGCAAACTTCGACATTGACGAGCAGATTCTGGAACAGAATGCATGAAGACAGTGGTCAGTGGTTAGTGGTCAGTGGTTAGTGAAGAGTGAAAAATGAACAGGGCGGGTATTCACCAGCTCCTTCACGCTCACTCTTAACTAACCACCAGCCACTAACCACTGACCACTAACCACTAACCACTGATCTATGACCAGACGCGGCGCAGAAACCGGCAGCGGCTTTCAGGAGGCGATCAACCGCACCAACGAAGCCTACAAAAAAGCCGGACGCGCCGTCATCACGCGCAAAGCCGTTCCCGGCAAATTCGTTCTCGAACGCGATCATTCACGACGCGGCCTGGCGCTGCCGGCCATGAATCTGCCGTCCGGCGCGGCGCAGGCGCGGCTTTCCTCGTCATCGCTCAGAGAGGCCGTGCGGGAACACAAGCTGCACGACTGGCGTGCGTTTGTTCCTGAATCAAAGGGCGAACCTGATTACGGCGGCGCACTGGCGCCTGATGGTCGCGCGATTTTTTTCGATGCCAAGACGACGCGGCGCGAGGTGCTTGATTTCGACAACCTGCACGCGCACCAGGTGATCTTTCTCGAACACATGGCCAGGGTCGGCGCGGTCGCCGGGTTTCTGGTCGAATTCAGCCGACATCGCCAGGTTTTTTTTCTGCCCGTGCAGGTGCTGACCATCTGGCGCACTGAAAGCACGCGCAAGAGTCTGCCGTATCATTTCTTCAACGAATATCTGACGCCTGCACCCGCAGGCAAGGGATTACTGATTTACGATTATCTGGCGGCCATCGCGGCGCAGGAAGAACGTTATGGCCGCGATTTCATTCGTTTCAGCCTGAACGCTTCACCGGTCAGGGCGCGCCTGCCGCGCCGCCTGGCCGCAGGCTGAAATCAGTCAGCGTTATTTCTGGCCTGTTACCGGAGCCTGATTCTCAGCTCAGCTCCTTTCCCCCTGCAATCCACAGCCGGCGTTCACCAACTCAGCAGGAGAACCTCATCATGATTCAGTTCAGACTTTGCCATCTCAGCCATTCGCACACTCGTCTGTTTTACCTTTTTGCCTTTGTGTTGCTGATTGCGGTTGTCAGTCCGGTCAGCGCGCAAAATTCTGCCCGGCGCAATCAGCCCGGAGCCGGTCAGCGCGCCGTCGTCATTGACGAAAGATTATCGGCCCTGCGCGAGCAGCCCGAAGTGACGGCCACGCTGAGGCAGCGATTGCGGCGCGGGCGCATCGTCAGCATCAGCAAAACCGCGAGTCAGAAAGGCGGCCCCGCTTACTGTCTGGTCGCGGTCACGCGCCGCACGCGCGGCTGGGTGCTGGCCGAATCGCTGGCGCGGTCAGGCAGCGAGCAGGACGCCCGGCGACTGCTGAAAATGATCGAAGAGACGAGGGATGATTTTATCCGCGCCCGGCTGGCTCGCATCTGCGCCGATGAATTCAGCCGCACCGCGTCAGCGTCGCGTGCGCTGCTGCTGCTGGGCGAAGCGGCAGAGGCAGCGAGTCAGCGGTTGTCACGCGAGGCCCGCAAACGCGCCGGAACTGACGGCGAAGAATCAGACAGCGTTTCGCGCCTCAGCCGCCGCGATTACCTGCTCAATCACACCGGCCTTGACCGCTGGAACCGCGCAGGCATCGCTTTCAGTTACGAAGCCGACACTGATGGCCTCGTTTATGACGGCGCAGCGTGGCGTGAACTGCTGCGCAAATACCCGCGCAGCGACGAAGCGCAGCAGGCGCAGGAACGATTGAAGCAGATAAAAACAACCGCGAAAAACTGAAGCGGCGCGGTTCATTCCGTGAGGCCATCGGTTCTGAAATCCGGTTGTCTGTGCTACAACATCAGCGAACCGATGGCACTTAATCAGGTCAATCAACTGCATGCCTGGGATGTGAGTCCGGCTGAAGCTGTGGCTGTGCAGCACGAACTGCGCGACCGCGTTGTGATTCAGCCGCTGCCCGATCACGTGCAACTGGTCGCCGGGGCAGACATCTCCTACAACAAATTCTCTGACGTGGTGTATGCCGCGATAGTCGTGCTGCGGCTGCCGGAGCTTGAGGTCGTCACGACTTCGGGCATCGTCGGCACGATGAAGTTTCCGTACATCCCAGGCCTGCTTTCCTTCCGCGAAGTTCCGTCGCTGCTCGAAGCGTGGGAAAGGCTGTCGCTGCGGCCTGACGTGGTGATGCTTGACGGGCAGGGCATCGCGCACCCGCGCCGCCTGGGCATTGCCTCGCACTTCGGACTGCTGATTGATCTGCCGACGGTCGGTTGCGCCAAGACGGTGCTCGTTGGCAAATACGAAGAACCGGCAGAGCAGGCCGGAAGCTGGTCGCCAATGATTCATCGCGGAGAAACGATTGGTGCTGCGCTGCGCACAAAGAACCGCGTCAAGCCGGTCTATATTTCACCTGGTCACCTCGCAGACATTCCGAGCGCCGTTGATCTGGCGCTGAGATGCGTCAGAGGTTACGCCGCTGGCCGCAGTAAATACCGCATTCCCGAACCGACCCGCCTCGCGCACCTGCTGGTCAACGCGATGCGCCGGGGCGAAGAATGGGTTCCTCCCAAACCTGAACCAAAATGAAAGAACGAAAGCACAAATCCCCGAATCACAACCGCCGCCGCTTTTTGAAAAACAGCGCGCAGACCGGCGCCGCCGCAGCCATCAGCGCCATCCTCGTGCGGCCTTCGCCCGCCGCGTCAAAGCCTGCCGCCTTTGAACTCGAAGAGATCACCATCGCCGGATTGCAGGACGCGATGAAATCAGGCCGGCACACGGCTCAGGCGATTGCTGAAATGTACCTGGCGCGCATTGATGAAATTGACCGCAACGGGCCGAAGGTCAATTCAGTGATTGAACTCAATCCTGACGCGCTCAGCATTGCCGCCGCGCTTGATGCTGAACGCAAAGCCGGGCGCGTGCGCGGGCCGCTGCACGGCATTCCGGTGCTGATCAAGGACAACATTGATACGGCGGACAAGATGCAGACCACTGCCGGATCGCTTGCGCTCGCGGGTTCGATTGCGCCGCGTGATGCGTTCATCGTCGAACGGCTGCGCGCTGCCGGAGCGGTGATCATCGGCAAAACGAATCTGAGCGAATGGGCCAACTTCAGATCATCGAAATCAGTCAGCGGATGGAGCGGGCGCGGCGGGCTGACGCACAATCCTTACGCGCTCGACCGCAACACGAGCGGTTCAAGCTCAGGCTCAGGCGCAGCGGCGGCGGCGAACCTGTGCGCGGTGGCTGTTGGGACTGAAACTGACGGTTCGGTGGTCAGCCCTGCAAGCAACAATTCGCTCGTTGGCATCAAGCCGACACTCGGCCTGCTCAGCCGTTCGGGCATCATTCCGATTGCGCACAGCCAGGACACAGCCGGGCCGATGGCGCGCACAGTGGCCGATGCCGCCATCCTGCTGGGCGCAATGACCGGCATTGACGGGCGCGACGATGCGACGAAAGCGAGCGAGGGCCGCGCGCTCGGCGATTACACAAAGTTTCTTGATCCGAATGCGCTGAAGGGCGCGCGCATCGGCATTGCCAGAAATCTGTTCGGCTTCAATGAAAAAGTTGACCGGCTGATGAGTGAGGCGATTGATGTCATCAAACGGCTCGGCGCTGAAGTCGTTGATCCGGCGGAACTGCCGAACAACGGCAAGTACGGCGATTCGGAATTTGAAGTGCTGCTTTATGAATTCAAGGCCGATCTGAATAAATACCTGGCCACGCTCGGCCCGAAAGCTCCGGTCAGATCAATGAAAGAGGTCATCGAATTCAACGAAAAGAACCGTGACCGCGAAATGCCCTGGTTCGGTCAGGACATTATGATCAAAGCCGAAGCGAAGGGCGATCTGAACAGCCCGCAATACAAAAAGGCGCTGGCGAAAAATCTGCGCCTCTCGCGGGCTGAAGGCATTGACGCCGCGCTCAGAAAACACCGGCTTGATGCGATTGTTGCGCCGACTGACGGCATTCCCTGGCTGACCGATCCGGCCAACGGCGATCATTTCACGGGCGGCTGTTCGACTCCGCCGGCGGTGGCCGGTTATCCGCACATCACTGTTCCGGCGGGTTATGTTTTTGGTCTGCCGGTCGGCGTGTCGTTTTTCGGCACGGCCTGGAGCGAAGGCCGACTGATCAGTTATGCGTATGCCTTCGAGCAGGCCACAAAACACCGCTGCGCGCCGAAGTTTTTGCCAACGGCTGAACTGAAGGTGTAAGCTGCGCCATCCCGAATTTGTGCGGTTATTCATCACTTCACTCTGAATTATACCGGAGGCCGCGATGCCGAAAGACAAGCTCAATCTGCCCTCACCTGAGGAGTCGAGAAAACTTTATGAACTCGCGGGCCGTGTGAAGGCGCTCGCGCCCTGGGAATGGATGGAAGAGTCGGATTTGTTCGGCGTGCAGAATCCTGAAACCGGTGAAATCGGCTTCATCAGCATCATGGGCATGGCGGGCGAACATTTTGCCGTCGCGGCTTATCAGGGGCCGGAAGGCCTGTACGGTTTCTGGGAGATGGAAGAGAACGGCCCGCTTGCTGATCCGCAGCGGATTCTTGAAATCCCGCAGCTTCAGGCTTCGTTTGAAGACCGCGATCAGCTCGAAAAGCAGGATCGTGACCTGATCAAAAAGCTCGGTCTGAAATATCGCGGTCAGCATGCGTGGCCGATGTTTCGCGCCTTTCGGCCCGGCTTTCTGCCATGGTTTGTGACTTCACCCGAAGCGCGCTTTCTGGCCTGCGCGCTTGAACAGACGCTCGAAGTCGCGCCGCGCGTGAAGGAAAACCCGGACATTCTGTTCGACGAGAACGACGAGGATGATGAAGTTTATCTGGTGCGTGTCCCGCGTGAGCCGGAAGGCGTGCTGTACTGGGAAGACCGGATGATGCGCATTCCGCCGCCCAAACCGCAGCAGATTCCGGTCGTGATGGAACCGGGGCTGATGGAAAAGGCCGCAAAGCTGCCGCACGTCAGACTCAGCCTCGAAATGGATTTTTTCAGCATGCCCACGCCCATCGCGGAACGAGGCAAAAGGCCATACCTGCCTTATATGATGATGGTGGCCGACAGCCACACGGGAATGATTCTGGGCGCTGACCTGACTCAGCCTGAGCCGACGCTTGAAGAGATGTGGGGCCGGATTCCGCAGAGCCTGGTTGAAAGCTGTGTCCAGAACGGCTCCATTCCCGAACAGGTCAGCGTGCGCAGTGACCGGCTGTATCAATTGTTTCTGCCCCTCGCGCAGACCCTGAAATTCAGACTCAGGCAAAGCGATGAACTGCCCGCGCTCGATGAAGCCCTGAATTCAATGTCGCAGATGCTGATGCCCGGCCTTCTGGATGATGAATTTGAAGATGAAGAGTGAAGCGTCAGTTTCATGACGGAAATGGAACACGGATGAAACTGATCGAGGCGGATAAAGACAGATCAATCCGCGCTGATCCGCCGCATCCGTTTCATCCGTGTTCCATTTCCTGACTTCCCACCCACTCATCACCCCAGTCAGTTTTTCTCGCCCGCTTCCAGGCTTCCTTATCTCTGCGCGTCACCTTCAAATCCATCAGCCCTTCACTGGTGCAAAGCTGAAGCTGAGTGTAGCCAGCATAACGCAGCGGGTGACGCAGCACGCGCGCCGCTGCCGTCGGGACGGGCTGCCGGGCCGCCACGAGGTATGAATACTTTTCGTCTTCATAACCAAGCTCAGCGCCTTTGAGGCGACGGTGCAATGTCGAGCGTTCAAAACGCTGGGCGAAATGGCACCAGTCAGCTTCAGTCAGCGGGCACTGCTGCTGATGAGGACACGGCGCGACCAGATGCGCGCCTGACTGAATCAGTTCATCGCGCAGCGTGCGAATCAGACGAAAACCTTTCACCGTGCCGGGTTCGATGATGGCAATCGCCTGCGCCGTCGCCTGCCACGCGGTTTTCATCACCCGGCGCGCTGCCGTTTCATCGCTTTCACCAAGCGTGCAGGAACAGACAACCAGATCGTGCGGCGGCTGCGGAACCGCTGTTTTGAAATCCAGCGCCAGCCATTCGGCCTCGCGCAATGCAGCGTGTTCTGACTGTTGCGCCAGCCTGCGACCGAGCCGGATCAGTTCGCTGTCCTGCTCAATGAGCGTGACCCGCCGCAGTTCAGGAAAACTTTCCGCCGCCACCCACGCCGCCGTGCCCGGCCCCGCGCCCAGATCAAGCAGGCTTTCAATTTTCAGCTCAGGCATCCGGCGGCGCAGTTCGGCAAAGACCGCGCTGATGGCTGCAAAAGTGGCAGGCAGGCGAACGGCGAGGTAGGCGATGCGATGTGCATCAGAAGTGATGAAGTGCCCGGCAGGCCGCTCGCGCAGGCGATAATTTTCTGACAACTCAGCCGCCGCGTTCACAAGGCTGCTGAAGCCGTGTCGTGAAGCTTCGCTTTCAATGGCTGATTGCAGGATGGCTGGCAGGCGCATGTTCAGGGCTTTTCAGGCTTGTCAGGGAACCAGTCTCCGGTGAACAACTCGACTACATTTTTCGCCACGCCCACAAACGGAGTCGCATCGAGCGCAACATTGGCCAGCCCCTTGAAGACGCCTTTCTTTTTCATTTCATAGCCAGCCATGCCGACGACTACCGCCGTGCCGATGACCGGCACTGTCCTGACGGCTTTGGTCGCCAGCCTCGTCGTGCCTGCCCGAACAACCCTGCGAATGATTCCTGCCATAACCTGCTGCCTTTCGATCAGATCAACTTCATCAGCAGGGTGATTATAGCTGATTCAACCGGCGGACGCAGAAAAGGCGGAATGATCTGTTTCTTGACCCTCCTCCCGCCACGCACCTATAATCCCTGATTTATCAGAGCCGCAGAATTGTCAGCCGTTGCTGGCAGGCTGTCTGAGTCGCTGTCCCCATCACGCAATGACCGAATTCCGCCGACTGCTCAACTATCTCAGGCCATACCGGGGCATCTTCGCGCTGTCCATCGTGCTGATGGTGGCGACGGGTGTGTTTGAGGGAGCGACCAACCTGCTGATCGTGCCGATCTTCAACAAACTGGCCGGGTCGGGCGCGGAAAGCGCGGTTTTCAAACGGCTGCATCTGGATCAGTACCTGCCGACTGAAAGTTCGCTGGTGACGATTGCGCTGCTGCTTGTCGGCTTCACGCTGGCGAAGGGCGTGGCGGAATATTTTTCGTCCTTTTCGATGAGTTACATCGGGCAGCACGTGATCGCGGATGTGCGGTCGTCGCTTTACGATCACGTCATGCGGCAGGCGGCGAAATTCTTTGCGCTGCATCCGACGAATGCGCTGACGGCGCATCTGGTGAGCGATGCGGCGCTGGTGGAGCGGGCGGTGTCGGACACGCTGCGCGACCTGCTGCGCGAATCGGTGAGTCTGGTGGTTTATCTGGTGCTGCTCTTTTCGATCAACTGGCGGCTGGCGGCGGTGATGCTGCTCGTTGCGCCGCCGGTGGCTTATCTGACGACGACCTTCAATCGCAGGCTGCGGCGGTATGTTGATTCGCGGCAGCAGAGCGGCGCTGAAATGCTCGATGTCGCGCAGGAGGCAATTTCATCGCAGCGCGTCGTCAAGGCTTTCGGGATGGAAGAATACGAGAGTCGCCGCTTTCGTGACGCAGCGTGCAAACAGATGCGCGATCAGTTGCGGGCGATGCGCATCTATTTTTTGTCTCCGATTGTGCTGGAAACGGTCGGCATTCTGGCTGTTGCCGGGTTGCTGATTTACGCGCAGCGCAGCATCACGGCAAATCAGATGAGCATCGGCGATTTCGCGGGCTTTCTGATTGCGATGTTCAAGACCTACGACCCGATCAGACGGCTGTCGCGGTTGCAGCACGATTTGCAGCAGGGCCTGGCTTCGGCCTCGCGCATCTTCAAGGTAATGGATCAGCAGATGGAGATGCGGGACAAACCGGACGCGGTTGAACTGAAGCATTTCGAGTGCGAAATCGAACTGCGCGATGTTTCGTTCAGTTACGGCGCGGGCTTCGATCTGCCGGTTGTCGAGGACGTTTCCTTCAGCGTGCGCGCTGGTGAAATGGTGGCGATTGTCGGTCACAGCGGCGCAGGCAAAAGCACGCTGACGAATCTGATTCCGCGTTTTTACGATGTGACAAAAGGCGCGGTGATGGTTGACGGTTACGATGTGCGCGATCTGAATCTGTCGAGTCTGCGCGCTCAGATTGCGATGGTCACGCAGGAAGTTCATCTGTTCAATGACACGGTGCGGGCCAATATCGCTTACGGCGCTTATGGCCGCCGCGACAGCGACGAAGCGATCAGAGCCGCCGCCCGCGCCGCCTTTGCCGACGATTTTATCAGCCGTTTGCCGCAGAGTTACGATACAGTAGTGGGCGAGCGCGGGCTGATTCTGTCCGGCGGTCAGCGGCAGCGGCTGGCGATTGCGCGGGCAATTCTGAAGGATGCGCCGATTCTGATTCTCGACGAAGCGACTTCGGCGCTCGACACTGAAAGCGAAATTCTGGTGCAGCAGGCGCTCAACAATCTGATGGAAGGCCGCACCACCATCGTTATCGCGCACCGCCTCTCAACCGTGCGCCGCGCTGATCGCATCATCGTCATGGACGCCGGACGCATCGCCGAAACCGGCACGCACCAGGAACTGATGGCGCGCAATGGAATCTACCGCAGACTGTATGACCTGCAGTTTGCCGAAGAAGAGGTGACCAGTTATGCCTGCGAACATTGAGCAGCTTGCCATTGAAAAGTTGCGCGCACTTTCACCTGAACAACAGAAAGAAGTGCTGAAATTCATCGAAAGCCTCAGGCCCGCGACGACACACGGGAAAAGCCTCTGGGCAGATATTCGGGAAATAGTCAGGGATGTGCCGGAGCAGGTCTGGGAGCAAATGCCTGAAGATGGTTCATTGAATGTTGACCATTATCTTTACGGAGCGCCGAAGAGATGAGTGCCGTTTTTGTGGATACTGCCTGGTGGGTGGCTTCGGTCAACGTAAAGGATCAGTGGCATGCGAAAACGCTTGAACTTGAACCGCTCCTTGATGGGATTGGGCTGGTTACGACAGATGCTGTTCTGACTGAAATGATGAACTACTTCAGCGCCTTTGGTGAAATCATGCGAGTCAGGGCAGTGAGCGTAGTGGACAGAATTCTTAATCACCCGGAAGTGGCAATCGTCTGGCAGACGCCAGCGCTTTTTATGGCGGCCTGCGAATTGTATGAAGCACGGCCTGACAAGGGCTACAGCCTGACAGGCTGCTTTTCAATGATAGTGATGCGCGAGCAGAAAATGAGTGATATTTTGACGAATGATCACCATTTCACTCAGGAAGGCTTCAACATTCTGCTTCGGTAGTTCACGTTTTCACCTGTGGCAACATCAGGTAATCAATTTCCGCAATCAGGTTATCAGGACATGATCAAAAGCATGACAGGTTACGGACAGGGAGTGGTGACCGGTGAGACATTCAAGGTCACGGTTGATATGCGTTCGGTCAACAATCGTAACCTTGACATTCACTGGCGCGCACCGCAGGAACTGGCGGCGCTGGAAATTCCGCTCAAGAAGCAGATGCAGGCGGCGGTGTCGCGCGGGCGCGTGGATGTGACGATCAGTTTCACGCAGACGGCTGATTCGGCTTATGAACTCAACCGTCCGCTGATTCGCGGTTATCTTGAGGCGCTCAGGACGATGCGCGATGAATTCGGGCTGGCGGGCGAGGCCGATCTGGCGACGATGGCCCGGCTGCCGAATGTGCTGCTGCCGGTGACTGATGCGGGTAAAATCAGCGATGAAGTGGCGCAGGGCATTGAAGCGGCGCTGACGCAGGCGCTGACGGCGCTTGTGGCCATGCGCGCTGTCGAAGGTCACGAATTGCAGAAGGAGCTGCTCGCGCGCGTGGGCCGGATTGAAAAATCGCTGACCGTCATTGAAGCCAACTCCGGCGCGATCACTGAAGCCATCCGCGACAAGATGAAAAAGCGGCTGGCCGAACTGCTCGAAAACGTGGCGATTGATGAAACGCGGCTGGCGCAGGAAGTCGCCTATCTTGCTGAACGCAGCGACATCAGCGAAGAGATTGCGCGGCTCAAAAGCCACATCACGCAGTTGCGCGAGCTGCTCAATTCGGACGGCGAAATCGGCAAGAAACTTGATTTTCTGTTGCAGGAAACCAACCGCGAAGCCAACACAATTCTGTCGAAATCATCTGAACTGGAAATCTGTGACGCCGCGATTGAAATCAAAACGGAAGTCGAAAAGCTGCGCGAACAGGCCAACAATGTCGAGTGAGATGAAAGGCAATCTGATCATCGTTTCGGCTCCGTCAGGGGCGGGCAAAACCACGCTGGTCAGCGAAGCGCTGCGGCGAATGAAAAGTGTGCGGGTTTCAGTTTCCTACACCTCACGCGCCGCCCGCGAAGGCGAACAGCACGGCGTGCATTATCACTTCGTTTCAGCGGATGAATTCAGAGCGATGATCGCGCGCGGCGAATTTCTCGAATGGGCCGAAGTTCACGGCAACCTGTACGGCACTGGCCGCCGCGCCGTCGAAGAGATGCGCGCTGGCGGCACCGACGTGATTCTGGTGATTGATGTGCAGGGCGCTGAAAATGCGCGCAAACTGTTTCCCGATGCGATTGGCATTTTCATTCTGCCGCCGTCCTATCAGTCGCTGGTTGAGCGGCTGGAATGTCGCGGCGCCAATCACCGCGATGATCTTGAATTGCGGCTGCGCAATGCCCGCCACGAACTCGAACATTACCGCAATTTTGATTACCTCATCGTCAACGATGAACTGGAACACGCGACGCAGGAACTGATGTCCATCATCAGGGCCGAACGTTGCCGTTGTCACAGACGCGCGCAAAGCGCAGAGCAGATTATTGAAACCTTCGGCAGGACTGTTGCCGAACGATGACACCGCAGTATGGCAAAGGAGAACACAACCGGAATGACGACCACTATTGACAGCAAGTATCGCAAAATTCTGATTGCCGCACGCCGCGCCAAACAGATTATGAAAGGCGCGCGTCCGCGCGTTGAAATTCAGGGCGCGAAACCGACCCGCCTGGCTCTCGCTGAAGTTGATCGCGGCATGGTCAATTTCGAGATTCAGAAGGGCAAGGAAAAATAAAACGGTGCAGGTGAAAACCGGCGCAGCGGAAAAACACTGTCAGTCATTGCCTGAGCGGTTTTTTCTGCTGCGCTGCTTCTTTTCCGTTTGCCTGCGCCTTATGATTTTCGCCTCGTTATGAAAGTCCTGCTCGGCGTCACAGGTTGCATCGGAGCTTACAAAGCGGCTGAGATTCTGCGCGGATTGCAGAAAGCCGGAGCGCAGGTGCGCGTGGTGATGACGCGCCACGCAACGGAGTTTGTGCGGCCACTGACCTTTGAAGCTCTGTCAGGTCAGCCGGTGATTACTGAAATGTTCGAGCGGCCCGATCATTCGGTCATCGAACACATCGCCGTCGCGCGCGAAGCCGATTTGCTGCTCGTGGCTCCGGCAACGGCAAACATCCTGGCGAAATTCGCTTGCGGAATTGCCGACGATTTTCTCTCAACGGTCTATCTTTCCAACACAAACCCGGTGCTGATTGCGCCCGCGATGAATGTCGAGATGTGGAATCATCCGGCAACGCAGGGCAATCTGAAGCTGCTGCGCGAACGCGGCGTTCATTTCGCTGATCCCGAAGCGGGCTACCAGGCGTGCGGTGAAACAGGGATGGGCCGCCTCGCCGAACCTGAACGCATCGTCGCCCGCGCCCTCGAAATCATCTCAAATCGAACATCTCAGATTTCAAATCCCGCGTTGCACGATCTGTCAGGCGAACGCATCATCATCACTGCCGGGCCGACGGTTGAAGACCTTGATCCGGTCAGGTTCATCACCAATCGTTCGTCAGGCCGGATGGGATACGCGCTCGCTGAAGCGGCGCAGGCGCGGGGCGCGCGCGTCACGCTGATTTCAGGGCCGACGAAATTGCAGCCGCCGACCGGGCCTGAAACCATCAGTGTTCGTTCGACCGCTGAAATGTATCAGGCCGTGATGAGCCGCCTGCACGATGCGACGGTTTTTATCGGCTGCGCGGCGGTGGCGGATTTTCGTCCGGTCAGTCGCGCCGAACACAAGATCAAAAAGCAGGGCGACAGTCACCTGATGATTGAACTCGAACCGACCGAAGACATCATCGGCGCAGTCGCGGCTGATGCGCGGCGCAACGGGCGCGTGGTGTGCGGCTTTGCGGCTGAATCGCGCGAACTGCTCGAATATGCCGAGCGCAAAATGAAGCAGAAGAATCTTGACCTGATCGTGGCCAACGACATTCTGCGTCAGGATGCGGGCTTTGATGTCGAAACGAACGCCGCGACGATTCTGCGCCGCAACGGTTCACGCCTTGAACTGCCGCTGCAAAGCAAACGCGAACTGGCCGGGCGTGTGCTTGATGAAATCGCGCAGTTGCGGCGCAGTAAAAAAGAACAATGAATCCGCAGGAAGAATTACGCGAACTGATCGGGCAGGCGGCTGAGCATCTGCGCTATTACCGCGAAATGGGCCTGACGCACATTGGCGAACAGATGCCGCCCGCTCAGACTGAAGCTGAAGCGCCGGATGAAACGGCTCTTCAGGCTGCTGTGGCACAAAGCGATGAAAAGTCGGCAGCGATTTCATCAACGCCAGCCATTGAAAATCCCGCGCCTGCTGCGGCTTCCATTCCCGAACCGGTAAAGACCATGTCCCGTAAACCATCCGAACCGCCTGCCTCATCACTGTTTGGTGATGAGTTGTTTGCTGGCAATGCTGCGCCGGAAGAGCAGTATGCCGGTGAAACGCTCGAAGACATTCGCGCCGATCTGGGCGAATGTCAGCGGTGCAAGCTCTGGCGCACGCGCACCAATATTGTTTTTGGTGAAGGAAGCCCGAAAGCCGAACTGATGTTCGTTGGTGAAGCGCCGGGCGCTGACGAAGACGCTACGGGGCGGCCATTTGTCGGGCGCGCCGGACAACTGCTGACGAAGATGATCGAAGCCATCGGGATGAAGCGCGAAGATGTTTACATCGCCAACATCCTGAAATCGCGCCCGCCCGGCAACCGCAACCCTGAAGCCGATGAAACCGCCGCGTGCAAACCGTTTCTGCTGCGCCAGATTGCCGTGATCAGGCCGAAGCTGATTGTGACGCTCGGCAACCCGGCCACGCAGGGGCTGCTTGAAACAAAAGTCGGAATTACAAAACTGCGCGGCGAGTTTCAGGATTACCCGCGCATTGCAGGCATCAAAGTGCTGCCGACTTTTCATCCGGCCTTTCTGCTGCGTTCGCCGGATAAAAAACGCGAGGCCTGGGAAGACCTGAAAAAAGTGCGCGCCTTTCTGAAAGGCGAGTTGTAATTCAGCCTGCACTTTCGCCATCGCCGCAAAACACAGTCAGTAAATAAAACGGGGGAAGCCGCCCAGCGGCTTCCCCCGTTTCGTTAACTGAAAGGTTTGCTGACCTTCAGTTTTAGCTGCACATCGCGGTGAAGACCGGGATGGTATATCCGCTGGCTCCATAAGTCAGCTTGTGCAGGTTGTGGCCCTGGTTGAAGGACGTGGCGCTTGTTGAAGCGTTCTTGTTGATCGCTGCGCCCATAATGGCATTGCCGCTGGTTGTCCAGAACTTCGTCCAGCCGGTTGAACCAGCCGGAATCACGTTGGTGAAACGCGGAGTCGTGCGCGGGAAGCTGTCGCTCAGTGAGGCGCGAAGCTGGCAGACATTTGCCGACACGTTGTAGCTGTAACCGGATTCCAGTTCATCGAACAGAATGCCGAACAGCGTGCCGATTGAGGCTGCGCCGTTAACGAGGCTGCCGCCCACGCGGTTGACCACGAGCAGCGTGTCATTGCCATCCTTGGCGCTGGCGATGCTGTCCAGGGCCAGCACACGCGGCAGCAGACCATAGTGAATGCCGTCGAAAGCCAGTGTGAAGGTCATTTCAGCAGTATTGAAAGGATTGAACGTCACTGCGCCGGCTCCATCTCTGAGGATCAGATCAGGATTGATCGCCTCAACGGCTTCAGCGCCGAGGTTGGCGGCGTGGCCGCTCGCCAGCTTGACGTACTCATCACCAATCAGCTTGTTGAAGTTGCGCGGAGTCCCGTCATCATTCACCGCCACCGCGACAATGTAACCACGAGTGTCGGGGTCAACGTCGGAAGCGAGGATTGAAGTCGTCTGGCTCTTCGACAGGCAGATGTAGCTGTCAGCCACTGAGCAGGAACCACCGTCAACGAAGAACAGGTGCACGAACACGCCATCGCGGTCATCCGTGTTGGTGATGTTGATGCGGGTGTTTTCCTTCGACGGATCGGTCGAGCTGGAAGCATAGAGGTTGTAGATCAGCACTGAACCGGCCTTCTGATCGCTGACGACGCCGCTGGGAACAACCTGTCCGGGATCCGCCAGCGCGCTCATAGCCATCATCACGAGGGCCGCGAGCGCGAGGAACATCTGTGTGAGTTTGTGTGAGGTCATTGTGTTCTTCTCCTTGCTAAGAAGTTTCCTTGTGAGTGTGAGGATCAAGGCTTGCATAACTGAGACAACACACTACGACACTACTAGACGGGGCAGCCGCTTGTGCGCCAGTCAGGGCGAAGCCGTTAAAGTTGAATGCAACTTTGCGCCTCGTTGAAATTACCAATCCATCGGCGGTTCCAGAGTCTGTGGCGAATCTGTAACAAGGGCCTGTACGAAATTTGTGAAATTCAGCTCGGCAGGATACGGCTGAGGCGGGTTATCAGCAGCGGTATTTCCAGGCAAGGGGCTGCCTGCTGTCTTTGGCTGAGCAGGCCGGAATCAGGATTCCTTTTCGGCTGATTGCGGAGTGGTAGCCAGGATGGCGAGCGCCAGAAAGAGCTGAGCATTGGCTGTGATCTGAAGGTTGAAATCCACGAAGCTGTGAACCACGATGGCGAAACAGCCGGTCAGCGCACCTGCCACGATGGCGCGATGTCGCCGGTCGCGCGTGCGCGCCGCAGCCAGCCCCTGCCTGAAGAGCAGTACAACAAAGACCAGCGTAATCAGTCCGCCAATGATGCCGGTATCAGCGACGATTTGCAGATAATCATTGTGAGCCTGCTCAACCCGCATCAGCCCGGAACTTGGATCATAGCGGGTGTAGCTGAGGGGATAAGCACCCAGCCCGACGCCAAGCACCGGGTGATCCTTAATCATTTGCAGAGTGGCCTGCCAGATGTCACGACGGCGGAACTGATCGCTCAGCGGAACTGATTCGACTACTCCGACTTCTGTTCCCGTTTTCAGCGATAACCGGGAGAAGTTTTGCAGCAGTTCCTCCGGCCCGGCAAGCAACATAATGCCCGCCAAGGTCAGCGCCAGCAGAGTGGTAATGGCTGCGCCGCGTGCGAGTCCGGAATAGCGCTGCCGAGCCTCTCCGTCGCGCTCTGGCCGGATAATGAGGGCCAGAAAAACTGCCTGGGCCACAAATGAAATGATTCCGCCCCGCGAGGCTGAAACGACCAGACCGGCAATCTGAACAATCAGCATGGAAAGATAAATGGCGATCTTTTCACGCCTGATTCCACGCCCGGCCAGCAGGCCCGCAGTCAGCCCAATACTCATTTCGAGAAAACCAGCAAAGTGATTTCGGTTGACGAACGGCCCGTATGTCCCACGCTGCCAGAAAATCCTGGTGATGTAACTCTGCCCGATGCCGATCAGCGCAATAATGAAAGCCAGGCTGATGATTGCGGTAACCACCAGCATCCGCCGCTTGTCGGTACGGACAAAGGTTGCGAAGAGAACAAAGAAAAATATCAGAGCCAGCAGTCTGACTGCCGTCTGAAGCGTCGCCGTGCGGTCATAGCTCAGAGACGGTCTGTCACCGCTGCCTGCTGTCGGCAGGAGTTGCAGCAGCCCTGTCAGCAGCAGCGCCAGCAGCGGCAGCACCAGCACGTTGCGGCTCAGAATCAGACGTCCTTCAATAATCGTCATGATTCCCCAGAAAAGCACGGTAGCGAAGATCCATATTTCCCATACCGTCACCGACCAGGTTTCAACCGTGGCATAAGGCAGCGGAGTCAGCAGCAGCAGCAGCAGCAACGAAGAAAAAACAATTTTATTCAGAATGGACATAAGTCAGAGAGGAATGCTCATCTGTGCAGGGTTGTGGAGATCGGCCTACTTCGTCACTTTAGGCTTCGCCGAAAAATAACTTGACGATTTTGCATTAAGCTCATACCTGTAATTCCGACCAGACTAAAGGATCGTGTGGAACAACAGGTTGAGCAATGAACGAGTACAAAACGAAACCGCTTCATCAATGCGCTTGTGAAACGTGCCAACACTACCCCCGAAGCGAAACCGCTAAAGAGCATCGCGCTATCAATCGCCTCTTGGCGATCCTCGACGAAAAGAGTCGTCGCCGTTTCGCAGGACTGTTGGCCATCAACGCCGAGCATGGTGACATCCAACGGTTGATGGAAATCACAGGTCTGAGTCGCAACACAATCTGCCGAGGCCGCGATGAGATTAAGCGCATTGAACCACGTGACACTCGCGGTCGCGTTCGTCGCGCCGGGGGCGGTCGCCTTGCAGTTGAAAAAAAGACCCGGAAATCCTGAAGGTCCTGGATGAACTGTTGCGCGACTCGACGGCCGGTGATCCGATCTCTGGGATCAAGTGGACGCGCAAGACCTCGCGCAAACTGAGCGAGGAGTTGCAGCGCCGTGGCCATCAAGTCAGTCCTGATACGGTTCGGCGCTTGCTGCACGACCGCGATTACGTCCTGCGCGTCAATCGCAAGCGGTTGACCAGGAAGCGGGAGCCGGAGCGTGACCGGCAAATGCGTTACGTGGCGCGGAAGCGCCGCGAGTTCCTTAAAGCTGGCGATCCGGTCATCAGCGTGGATACCAAGAAGCGCGAACTGATCGGCAACTTCAAGCAGGCCGGGCGCGCTTGGAGGCGCAAGCCGTTGGACGTGCTGGAATACGATTACCCGAGTGACGCCGATGGCGTGGCCATTCCTTATGGCGTCTGCGATGTCAGACGTAATCGGGGGTTGGTCGTGCTCGGCACTACAGATCAAACTCCGGAGTTCGCCGTCGCCGTCATCCGCACCTGGTTGTTGATCGAGGGGCGGCCCGCTTACCCACGGCGCAGACGGTTGTTGATTGAAGCCGACTGCGGTGGCGCCAATGGCAATCGCTGTTGGTTGTGGAAATTCGGCTTGCAGCAGTTGGCCGATGAATTCGACCTGCAGATCACGGTTACGCATCTGCCAGGCGGCGCTTCCAAATGGAATCCGATTGAGCATCGCCTGTTCTGCTTTATCAGTCAGAACCGGGCTGGGCAACCGCTGGTCAGTTATGAGACCGCACTGAAGTTCATTCGGACGACCAAAACTGAGGGTGGGCTTCGCTGCCGCGCTTTGCTCGACACCCGCCATTATGCGACGGGGATCAAAATCACACGGGAGCAGAAGGCTCAAATCAATCTGAAGCCTCATCGCGTGTTGCCAAAATGGAATTACACTATTGAACCGCATGCAACCAAATGATCAAGTTATTTTTCGGCAAAGCCTTAATCAGTCTGACGCTGTCAATCCAGAATCGGCCCGTCAGCGGGCAGGGCGATTCGGGGCAGGCGCGCCGGAAGATGCGAACAGCTACAGCTTCGGTGTTTGGCTTCGTTGTAAAATCTATGGCTGATTCGCGCCACTCCCGAATATCTGATTCCGTGGGGGCCGCCGAGCCAAGCTTTTCCGCCCCTGCCATATCTGTCACTTCAATCAGCGGCGGGCTGAAACTTTTCAATTCCTGGCTTCTGACGACAAAGCTGACACGGTAAGACGTCGCCGGAGAAACCGGAACATTCTGCCGGGCAAACTCGAATTCACCGCTGTCTTTCGTCCCGAAACCAATTCGCAGACTGTATCTGCCAGAATGTGGTTGCTGCTCGTCAAGCACGGCATTTACTCCTTCATAGGGATTGATCTGCCAGGTCAGAAAGGGCGCTTTTGATCCCAGCGCGATCTCCTGGTCAAAACCCCCGTTGGACAGGAGCGAGCCATTATCAAGCACTGGCAGACTGAGGCCGGGAGTTTTGCGCCAGACCTCAAAGGCCGCTGAATAAAACCCGCCATCCAGAAGTGTACTGGTCATCAGCCTGCTGATGTCCTGGGTTTGGTCTGATTCCTGCCAGACGGCGAGCGCCTGTGTAAGCTGCCTGCGGTGTGCCAGTGCCACAGCCATTTGCGACCGGGCTGCCGGAGGCAGGTCAAGGGCATGGATCAGAGCTGGTAAATCGCCCTGCCAGGCTTCCCAGAGAGAATCAAAAATCAGCGGGAAAGCCTCAGGCCGACTAGTCACTGCTGCCCGAAAGGCGGCGCAGGCAGGTTCGCGCTTACCGGCGCGGAGCAGAAAATTTCCCAGCGTCCAGTGCGGCTCGAAATGCCGGGGGGCCAGCCTGACTGCCTGTTCAAGTGAGCGCTGCGCTTCGGCCTGTAGCGAGCTTTCAGTGCTGCGTTCCAGTGCCTGGCTGAGCGCCAGCCAGATGCGATAATCTTCAGGATTTATCTGTGCCGCTGCACGCAGCTCCTGAATGGCATTTGCCAGATTCCTTTCGTCAGCACCGTTATTGAAGGCATCAAGATAAACCAGTCCGCTCTGGAATCGCACTGAGGGATCATCAGAAACGTAATCAGCCGCCGCCTGCACTGCCTGTAACCTGGTCCCCTGATCTGCTTCAACTGCCCGTCTGGCATAGGTTACCAGACTGTCGCCAATCGCTGTCCGAACACATAACCAAGATAACCAGCCCAGCAAAACGGCCAGTCCTGACAGAAAGATCAGCCGCTTCACGGGGTGCTGTAAACTGATGGTAAACATGGCCTGAATATAACCCGGAAATTCTCCTGGTCAATATCTTTGAACACTTCCTGTCAGGTCAGAATGATGACAATTCGGTCAGCCTGAACGGAAACAAATGAACTCAAAGGCAGATACAGCTTAATGAAGGGTGAGAAAATTTCCCTGTTGACACATCGCGTCAGCTTCAGCGATACTTCGCCATCGTTTGATAAACGCGGTTGAAAGATTCCCGTTTCTTGCCGCCGGACTGGAGTGAAAATACTGAAAAGTATGGCCGCACCAGCCTTTCATCAGTTGAAAATCAGCCCCTGTTATGTTGCCGCTAATGTTTTATTAGGATAGCCCAAACCCGATCCGCGCCGTAGTTTTCCTCATTTTCCGTTAATTCGGGCTTTCTGACTTGCACGGGTGCAACTTCTGCCAGTGAAACGCACTGGAATGGCCTGCCTGAACTCAGATCAGGTTTCGTCACCCCGGGGAAAATCCGGGAAGGGTTATCGTCCATTGAGATTAGCCTGGAGGGTTTATGCAGCGGAGTTCCCACGATCAGTCCTCATTCAGTTATTCGCTTATCACCTGTCTGCTTGTAATCAGCCTGCTGAGTTGTCTGGTCGGTTCAGGATCAGCTCAGGGAACAGCAGCCGGAAGCAGTAAAGAAGTTACTCAGGGCCTTCGCAAATCAGAACTGACAGGCGGCAGCCTGCCTGAAATGACCGTTGCCTCCGGTGTTACGAGTTCATCGCCGGGCAGGGTGACAGGCAATGACAATGATGAAAACTATCGTATCGGGCCAGGGGATCTGATTGACGTCAGGGTTTTCAATCAGACGGAACTTTCGCGGGCGGTGAGGGTCAGCGCTCAGGGAATCATTCGCCTGCCGTATGTGGGCGACCTGAAGGCAGCCTGCCTGACCGAAAGTGAACTTGCGCTGAATATTGCTGAAAAATACCGTAAATACATCAATGAGCCGCAGGTTGATGTTTTCGTCAGGGAATACCAGAGCCAGCCGGTAGCGGTCATCGGAGCAGTCGACAAACCACAGCAGTTTCAGTTGCAGCGCCGGGTCAAGCTGCTTGAATTACTGACTTTTGCCGGTGGCCCGACGAAGGACGCCGGACATATGGTTCAGGTCATTCACAACAGTGCGCGCGGAGTCTGCCAGACTGATCAGAGCGGAGACTCGAACTCCGCTGCTGACGGGCTTTCGTTTACTTCCTACAAGCTCAGCGATCTGCTGTCCGGCGGGCCTGCGGCCAGCGTTTACATCTCACCCGGTGATGTCGTCAGTGTCCCGGAGGCTGAACAGATTTTTGTGACCGGGATGGTTGTCAAGCCCGGACCAGTCAGGATGCAGGCCGGAACGACACTGACCCAGGCAATCGCCATGGCTGGCGGTCTGACGCCGGAGGCTGGAAGAAAGATCCGCCTGCTGCGCCGGAAGCCGGACAGTGCTGTAGTAGAAGAAAAGGTCTTCAATATTGATGACATTCAGAAAAAGAAGGTCGGCGATGTTGCGCTCGAAGCCAGCGACGTCGTGGATGTGACCAACTCTGCTGGCAGAAGCGTCGCTCAAAGCCTGCTCAAGCAGATTGCTCCCACGCTGGGACTCTTTCCTTACATTATTCGCCGGTAAAGCGCACAGACCCGCCATCTGTGCCTCAGGCTTGTCACTTCTAACCAGAGTCAGAACCACGCCCTCGGCTGCGCCAGCACTGACCTGACCGGCTGAAATAAGGTTGAACGAATGCAGGAAGAAAATCAGAACAGCCACGAAAACCAGAATCATCTGAAACCAGTTCGACTGGTCGAAGGTACCGCCCTCCCGGTTGCCGGAACGGGCACGGATGCGCGTCACGAATATCCTTATGGGCGCACCACGACGCCTGAAGGACGGCAAATGCACCTGCGTGATTACTGGCGCATCATCCGCCGTCGCCTGTGGGTGCCGCTCAGTGTCGTCTTTGTTGCCGTTACACTGATGACTGTTTACATGCTGCGGGCGCCATCCATTTACGAAGGCAAGACCACGATTCAGATTGACAACGAACAGAATAATTCCTTCACCCTCAAGGAACTTCGCTTCGGTGCCGAGGATGCGCTCTACATCAACACGCAGTTGAAAAACCTGCTCAATCCGCGGGTAGCCTACAGTGTTGCCAGAACGCTTGATCTTGAACATAACCCCAACTTCGAACCGCGCCACCGCCGGAACCCTGATGCCGGGTCGCGGAAGTTGCAGGTGGTCGTCGGCTCGAATGAAGAACAGGCTGACATTGACCGGCTCTCGGATTATGTCGAGGAGCTGATGAACGAAGTCGAGATCACGCGCCTGCGCGATACGCGGCTGGTTGAGATTCATTACCGGCATCGGGATCGTGATCTGGCTCGCAAGATTACTGACACCTGGGCTGACGTTTTCATCAAAAACGATCTGGAAACCCGCAGCAAAAGCAACAAGAACTCTGATCAGTTCCTTGATGAACGCATTGCCACCGTCAAGCTTGAACTGCGCCAAGCTGAAGAAAAGCTGCTCAATTACCGGCGCACCAATCAGGTGATTGATTTCGGCGAGAAGGAAAGCACGGTGATTGCCCGGCTTTCGGGCCTGAACCAGGCGCTGCTGGAGGCTGAAAATGAACGCAAGAGCCTGGAAGGAGTTTATCAACTGGCGCAGAGCGCTGATCCGTCAACGATTCCTGATGTGCAGAAGGATGAGTATGTGCGGGATCTGAACAAGCGACTGACGGAACTGAAAGAGAAGCGACAGGAACTCGGTGTCGTCTATACACCGGAATGGCCTGATGTCAGAAAGGTGGATCAGCAGATCGCCCAGGTTGAGGGAGAATTGCGGGCTTCGCACCAACGCATCATCGGCGGCATCAATAATCGTTACCGTGCCGCCCTGCAGCGCGAAGAATCAATTCGCAAGGCGCTCAACGAGCAGAAGGGTGAAACCCTCAGATCAACCGAAGACACGATCAATGCCAGAATTTATCAGCAGGATGTGGACACCAATCGTCGTCTGCTGGATAACCTGCTGCAGAGCAAGAAAGAGCTTGAGGTCACCAATGCGTCGCTGGCGCTCAAGACCAACATTCGCGTGACGCACTATTCCGCGCTGCCGCGCATTCCGGTGGGGCCGCGCCGCGTTCAGAACGTGGTGCTGGCGTTCATTCTCAGCCTGGTGGCCGGACTGGGACTGACGATCTTCCTTGATTATCTGAATAACAAGATCGAGTCAGTTGAGGATATTGATCGTTATCTCGGACTGCCTGCGCTGGGAGTCATTCCGGTCTTTACAGGCAGCAAGGGGCGCAAACTGCTGACTGGAGCAGCCAGTGGCGGCAAGGAACTGACTCCGACCAGTGTGCAGTCGGGCAACGTCATTCTGACGCAGGTGGACGCGACCTCGTCGCTGGCCGAAAGCTATCGGCAGTTGCGCACTGCCGTCCTGCTCTCGTCTGCTGAACATGCTCCCCGCACGATGCTGATTACCAGCAGCCAGCCGACTGAAGGCAAGACCACAACTAGTGTCAATCTTGCCATTTCGCTGGCCCAGACCGGTTCATCGGTGCTGCTCGTGGATGCCGACCTGCGGCGTCCGCGTATTCACAAGATTTTCAATCTCAAGAACAATCGCGGCTCGTGCAACTATCTGGCAGGCGACAGCGATCTGGCTTCGCTGATTCAGACAGCGCTGCCGAATCTCTATGTGCTGCCGGTGGGACCGCTGCCGCCCAATCCGGCTGAACTGCTGGGGTCGCAGCGCATGCGGCAGATGGTCGAAACGCTGACGCAGAATTTCGATTATGTGGTGATTGATTCACCGCCGGTCGCCTCATTTGCCGACGGGCTGATTCTGTCATCACTGGTCGAGGGCGTCATTGTGGTGGTCAAGGCCGGCATTACTTCCCGCGAAATGGCGCAGCGTACCAAAGCCAACCTGCAGTCTGTCGGGGCCAAAGTCCTAGGCGTGGTGGTCAATCACATCAAGCTGCAGCCGCACGATTATTACTATTACTCGACATACTACAGCCGCTATTACTATCACCAGGATGGCGATGAAAGCGGCAGCAGTGACCTTGAAACGGTACAGCGCCGGGAAAAGGACGCTGAGCAGGAGATGAAGGTTGAAGTGTAAAGGATGAAAGGGAGCAGCCGACAACACGCTGGTGCTCCCTTTCGCTGTCCTGACGCAGGAGCCTGCCCCGCTGCTGGTGGTAACGAAATGATTGATCTGAACAACCATCTGCTTGGCGAAAACGGACTGGAAGTCAGCTTGGACAAGGCGCTGGAAGGTTGTGAACTGGCATGGCGTGACGGTGTGCGTGAAATCGTCCTGACCTGCCGCTGTCACTGGCCACAGTCGGGGCCGACAGACAGCCTGATGCTGCTGCAGCGTTTCGAGCAGCGGCTGGCTGACCTGCGACGGGCCGTCGAACTGCGCTTCAACAGAGATGTTCATTCACTATCGGACAGTCAACTGAAACTGGCTGGTGGTTATGAATGGCTGCTGACGGCTGACCTGCCGAAAGTGCTGGCTGATCTGCCGGTGGTGCCGTCCATTAATGGCAGCAGTTATCTGCTGCTGGGCTTTCCGTCGCTACAGCCGGTGGCGCAGGCGGAAGGCGTCATTGATGATCTGCAACGTGACGGGTGGCGTCCGGTTATTGCGCATCCTGAATGCAGCCGCGTGCTGAGACGTGACCGTAACCTGCTGACCCGGTTATTCAATCAGGGGGCACTGCTTCAGCTCGATGCCAGAAGCATTCTTGGCGGATATGGCCGGGAAGTGGAAAAGTTCGCGCTCAATCTGCTGGAGCAGAACCAGGTTCACTTCATTGCGACCCGCGCCAATCACCGCACGCGCGGGGTGGTCAGTCTGGCTGAGGCCTGTCAGCGTGCGGCCCGGCTGATCGGCAGCCACGCCGCCCGGTTACTGGTGAGCGACAATCCGCTGGAGGTGCTGATGCAGAAGATGGAAAGACCGGCTCCAGTCTCTGTCTGCCAGTGGCCGACGCTGGAGGCTGCGCTCAGTTAGTTTCGCTGGTGAAGGGGAAACGTTCATCACTGCTGTCTTCCTGACCGTCAGGATGAGGTCGGGTGAAATGCCCTCCGGCATTTCGCTGATCTGCCTGACTGGTCACGCTCCTGTCCGCCTGTCGTCTGAAGCGCACTGACGCGCCTTCGCAACAGTACACGGGTGACGAAGGCACCTGAACTGAAAAAGAAGATGCTGCCTCGCTCAGAGGTTTCCTTTATGGTTAAGTATGGGAGAAAGTGTATCTGCCAGTCGGCATTTGAAGTCAGCGGACAGTTGGTAACATTCGCGGCTTCTGCTTTCTGAGGAAATTGGGACGGCTATGAGAATTGCCATTACCGGAGCTGCCGGACAACTGGGAACTGATCTGGTTCGCACCCTGCGGTCACGCGGTCACGCGGTCACGCCGCTTACACGGGTCGAAGTGGATGTCACCAGTGCCTCGCAGATGGCGTCAGTGCTGACTGCCGCCGCGCCGGAACTGCTGATCAACTGCACCGCCGAAAATCGCGTGGATGACTGCGAAAACCTCCTGACAGAAGCCTTCACGCTTAATGCTTTCGTCCCGGCCTGCATAGCTACGCTGACCCGCGAACTTGGCATTCCGCTGATGCACTTCAGCACTGATTACGTATTCGATGGACGCCAGCGCACCCCTTATCTGGAAAGCGCTCAGCCGCACCCGCTGAGCGCCTACGGCCTCTCGAAATTCACGGGCGAGGAGCTTGTCCGGCAGCGGAATGAGCAGCATTACCTGATTCGGGTCATGGGCCTTTATGGAGTGGCCGGGTCAAAGGGCAAGGGCAGCAATTTCGTTGAGACCATCATCAGCCGCGCCCGCGCCGAGGGCCGGGTCAGAGTCGTGACCGATCAGACCGGAGCGCCGACTTACACCCGCGACCTGGCTGATGGCGTGGCCGATCTGATCGGCTCGGCCCGCCCGTTCGGCACTTATCATCTGGCCGCTGAGGGCGAAGTGACGTGGTACGAATTTGCCTGTGAAATCATCCGGCGACTCGGCCTCACCGCCGAGGTCGAACCGGTCACAAGCGCCGATTTCAAACAGCGCGCGGTGCGGCCCGCTTATTCAGTGGTGCGCAGCGAAATGCTCCAGCCCCTGCGTCACTGGCGCGCGGCCCTGACAGCTTATCTGACCGAGAAAAAACACCTGACTGAACCAGCCTGAAGAGTCCCCCGACAGACAGTCACAGCCTTCACAGCATTGCTCAGATCAAATCTCTCAACACTGCGGCGCGGCATTATTCTGACAGGCATCGGAACGGTGTCAGTGGCCGTGCTGACGGTGATTGCGACACGCATTTACGCCGAACGATTCGGCGCTGACGAATTGTCGAGTGTGCTGGTCTTTCGCCTGGCGGGTTCAGTGCTGCTGGCATTCTCCGCCTTTGGCATGCCTGTTTCAGTGCAGCGCAACGTGGCGTTTCTGATTTCGACACCGCGCCGGGCAGGCACCTCTGCCCTGGCAGGCATCGGACTCGGCACCGGAGGCGTCGGTCTGGCCTGCGCCATCTGTACCCTGTTTGCGCCGGAAATCGCCCGGCTCTTCGGGCATGTGTCAGCCGCTGCGTTGTGGCAGTCGTTTGTGGCACTGATCTTTGCACAGAATTGCGCCTATCTGATCAGCGCCGTGCAGACGGCGCGCGGGCGAATTGGCGAAGCCACCCTGGTGACAGTCTCGGCTTACGGGCTGGCGCTGATCGTGCCGCTGCTGTGGCCGGGCGGTGATTCACTGGCGAAGGTGACTTTTCAGGGTGCCCTGATTGCCGGAGTGCTGGCCTTCCCTTCCTTCGTCAATATCTGGAAATGGGTTCTGCACAACGGCATCGGACACCTCAGAGCGGAGGCCGGTCTGCTGCTCAGTTACGGGCTGCCGCGAGTCATCGGCAGCGTCATCGAACCATTCCTCGACCTGATTATGTCAGGGCTGGCGCTGCTGACGGCTGACGGGCTGAAAGGGGCGGGCAGCATTGCTGTCGGGCTGGCGCTGCTCAAGCCACTCAATCCCGTGATGGGGACGCTCAATTACGTGCTGATTCCTTTGTCGGCGCGCCTTGCCGCGGACAACAACCTGAAGGCGCAGGGCAGCAATATGCGGCAGGTGATCAGGTGGTCTTTGTATCTGGGCATCTTTGCGACGGTGCATCTGTTTGTCTGGTGCGATCTGCTGCTGGAACTGTGGCTGGGCAGCCGGTATGCCGCGCAACAGGCTGAGGGCATCGGGATTGTGCGAATCGTCTGTTTGTCCTTTGCGCCTACCTTCGTTTACGGCACCGTCCGCGGAATGATTGACGGTGAAACCGAGCGTCCGGTCAATACCATCAATCTGGTGCTTTCGCTGCTTTCGCTGTTTGCGCTGGCCGGGGTGACTTATGTTCTGCATCTGGGGACGGCGGGGCTGGCGGCAGGGTACCTGATTTCAAGACTCGTTCTGATGTTGCTGACGCTGCGCTATGCCGTCCAGGTACACAGTCTGCGCGCCACTGAAACCCGGCTGCTCAAACCGGTGCTGGTCAGTCTGGGGCTGGGCCTGGGGGCGGTGCTGCTGAGAAGCCTCTTTCCGGAAGGAGCGAGGTGGCAGGTTTTCATCATTGCCAACAGTGTGTCGGGGCTGGTGCTGCTGCTGAGTGTCAGTCCTTGGCCGGCGAGGCAGATCATCAACAAGCTGAGACTGATTTCATGAAAAGACTGCTTGAGCAAAACTGGCTGATCGTGACGATGCTGATTGCCGTCGCGGGCTGGATCTGGGTTGTCGTCGGGTTTAACGAAAGTCCGGTGCCTAGGCTGATTATGCTGGGCAACATCATTGCGTACCTGCTGCTGCTGAGAAACAAGGTCATTCGTTATTCGACTGATCTGCTTGATGCGCGCCTCCTGTTTTTCTGTTACTGGGGCTGGTCGTTTCTGCTGCCCATCGCACTGGTGACCTTTACCGATGCAAATTACAGTCTGGGTTACCGTGACACTTACAAGGACGATTCGACTGAACTGCTGGTGACGCTTTGCGTTTCAATCGGGCTGGTCGCCATGGCGCAGGGCATGCAGTACCACAAGGAAAGAAAGAAAGAGCGGTTTCTGCTGTCGCTCGATGGCATCTGGCCGGTAAGGGAAGCTTATGTTGGTTCGATCTTCCTGATTGCCACCGGATTCGTGCTGCTTTACCTGCTTATCGCCAAAGTCGGCCTGAGTACTTACTGGAATTCAGATTACGCTGACACTTACCTGATGGAAACAGGGCTGGGGTATCTGTCATCCGGGGTCTTCATTCTGCGGCTGGGGCTGCTGGTGCTCTTTATTGCCACTTTGAAGCAGGCAGGGTGGAAAAGAGCAATAGTCATTCTGTTGTTTGTAGTGGCGGCGCTGATCGTGCTGCGAACCGGGCGGCGGCGCATCGTGATTGACACCTGTATTGCCGTCGTGACGGTCTGGCATTACCTGGTGCGCCCGATTCGTCACTGGCAGATTGTGGCAGCACTCATCGTCATCGCTCCACTGATGGTCTTTATCGGGCAATGGCGTTCGCAGTTGCGTTACGGCACTGAAGCCGCGCTCGAACATGCCCGCAATGATTTTACGCTCGAAGACATGTCGCACGCGGTGGACGACGGGCAGATGGTTTATCTGACCCTCGCTGAAACGATCAAAAAGATCGTGCCTGATGACGGCTACAGTTACGGCGAGACTTTTGTGGATGCCTTCAAGATTCTGATTCCATCGGCCTTCTATTCCAACAGGCCGCTCGCGCCAGGTGAACGATTCGCCAGAGAGTATGACCCGGATTATGCCGCGCGCGGGGGCGGCTTTGGTTATTCGCTGACGGCAGAAGGCTATCTCAATTTCGGCCTGTTTGGCGTCTGGCTGATCAGCTACTTTCTGGGCCGTACGGCCAGCGCGCTGGTCAGTTTCAGGAAATTCAAGCCTGACAGCCAGAGCCGGACGCTGGTTTACGCTGTCTCATTGCCACTGATGATTTCATTCGTCAGGTGGGACTTTGCCTCGGTGCTGAAAGTTGACCTCTTTTGCAATGTGCTGCCGGCGGTGCTGGCAGTGTTGTGGCTGGGCCGGGCGATTGAACAGCGAATCAGAAATCATCGCACGACATCCGTTCCCGGCTATGTCAACTAAACCGGATTTCAACCCGGCAAATGACGGCGGCGACCATCGCCCGGCATTCATTTGCAGGCCGGTATAAATCTGTTCAGGAAGGCTGCGCTCAATGTGTGGAATTTGCGGCATCAGTTCTGAAACGGGGAGAGAAGACCTGCAATCAATCGTGGCGGCGATGTCACAGTCGCTTCATCATCGCGGGCCTGATGACGGCGGACAGTTCGACGCGCCGCAGGCCAGCTTCGCCATGCGTCGGCTCTCGATCATTGATCTGGCGACCGGGCATCAGCCGATTGCCAGTGAAGACCAAACCCTCCGCATCGTTTTCAACGGCGAAATCTATAATTATCGTGAGCTGCGCCAGCAACTGCTCGCCTCAGGCCGCCATACGTTCACGACCAGCAGCGACACGGAAGTGATTCTTCACCTCTACGAGGAATATGGAATACAGACGCCAGAACTGCTGCACGGAATGTTTACGTTCTGCATTCACGACGCCAGAGATGACTCATTTTTCATCGCGCGCGACCGATTTGGTGAAAAGCCGCTTTACTATTCAGTCGTCGGGCAGCGTACCTTTGCCTTCAGCAGCGAACTCGCCAGTCTGCTTGAATTCAGCGCGATTGACCGGAAGATCAGTTCTGAAGCGCTCTACTATTACCTGCACGTTGGTTATCTGCCTTCGCCGCTGACGATGTTTTCCGGCATCAGAGAGCTGCCTGCCGGACACTGGCTGCGCTGGCGTCAGGGCAGGCTTGAGACCGGCGCCTATTACCAGCCTGAATACCGGCCTGACCCGGCGCTCGAAAGCGAAGCAGAGGCTGTGGTCGCAGTGCGCGAGACGCTACAGCGCGCCGTGAAGCGGCAGATGGTCAGCGATGTGCCACTGGGCGCTTTTCTGTCCGGCGGCATTGATTCAAGTTCGGTCGTGGCCGCGATGCAGCGACAGTCGGGGCAGAAGATCAAAACCTTTACGGTCAGGTTTGAATACGCGCCTTACGATGAAAGCGAAATTGCGCGCCGGGTGGCGCAGCATCTGGGCACGGATCATCACGAATTCGTGGTGACCAACGGCGGTTTCGACAGTGAGGATTTGTGGCGCATCATCCGGCATGTGGGCCAGCCCTTTGTGGATTCATCAGCTATTCCGACTTATCTCCTGAGCCGTTTTGTCAGAGATCACGTCACAGTCAGTTTGTCGGGGGATGGCGGCGACGAAATGTTTGCAGGCTACAGCTTCTTTCAGGATGCGCTGAAAGTTGACCGGCTGGCCAGCGCCGTGCCGCGTTACTTTCTGGCAACGGCAGGCAGCGTTTTGCAGCGGGTCGCTGAACTGCCCGGCACTCGTCAGATTCCCACACTGCGCAAGCTGACACGCGCGGCTTATGCCGCGGCGATGCCTGAACGTGAACGCACCTGGGCGCTGGGGCCGCTGTTTGAAGAGAGCGAACTGGACGGCATGGTGTCGCCGCAGATCAGGTACGAATGGCAGCAGCGGAAAACGGACGCCGTCTATGAGCTGCTGGGTGAAAACGACGGGATTTCGCGCCTGCGCCAGTTGATGAACTGCCGACTGAAATATTTTCTGGCTTCCGACATGCTGGTCAAGGTTGACCGGATGAGCATGGCCGCTTCACTTGAAGTCAGAGCGCCGATGCTGGATGTGGAACTGGCTGAGCTTTCCATGAAGCTGCCGGATCACCTGCTGATCAAAGAGGGCACGGCCAAATATATTCTGCGCCAGGCCGTGCGCGACTGGCTGCCGGAATGTGTCTTTTCCCATCCCAAGCAGGGCTTCAGCATTCCCCTGCATATGTTTCAGAACGAGCAGTACCGCCGATTGTGTCAGGAACTGCTGCTCGGTGACGGCCCGTCACTGATCAACCGGATCTTTTCAAAAGAGGCGCTGCACTCGCTCATCAGACGCGGTTTTGAGCGGCGGTTCGATGCGGCTGACATTTCCGTTTACCGCGCTTCTCATCAGGTCTGGGCGCTGCTGCATCTGGCCGCCTGGATGAAGTGGTTCAGCATCGAGGCCTGACAAACCAGAGTGCCCGCAGGTGAGGCCTGAGTGAGCGATCAGTCAGGCAGGAATTATGTCAAAGAGGTAGTAATGACAAAGGATGGCGATCAGGTTGAAGAAAGGCCCTGTGTGATTTTTGTCGGCTCATTTGCGCCGAGCGCCAAAGACGGCACGGTGGGCGGGCAGATGTTTGCCTGTCATTCGCTGCTCGACAGCCCGCTGTCGGCGGTCGTGAAGTGGCTGCTCATTGACAGCACGCTGCGCTCGCTGCCACAGCCGCATATGATCGTGCGCCTGGGTTATGCGTTCCGGCGGATTTTGTTGTTGTGTTGGTATCTGGTCCATTATCAGGTCAGTGCCATTCTGATTTTCACTTCGTGGGATGCGCTCAGCTTTCTCGAAAAAGGGCTGATGTGCCTGCTGGGCCGGGCCTGCGGCAAGCGCGTCGTGCTGAGCATTCGTTCGGAAGTCAGACTCAGCGACACTGACAGCCTGCTGACCCGGTTCAGGCGGCTGGTGCTCAGGCGATGCAGCGTCATGATGTGTCAAAGCGCGGAAGCGGCGACCAATCTGGCGAAACTGCTGGGAGCCGCAGATGACCGGATCAATGTGATTCCCAACTGGATTAATGTCGAGCGGTACAGACAGCAGGAAGGCAGGGCAGTGGCCGGTCATCGCAGCACCCGGGAACACCGCTTCATTTATCTGGGCTGGCTTGAAAATGCCAAAGGCATCTATGTGCTGCTTGAAGCGGTGCAGATGCTGGCCGACAAGGGTCATCAGTTTCATCTGACTATGTGCGGCGGGGGCAATGAATACAACAATCTGGCCAGCCGCTGCGCCGAACTGGGACTGGAAAGACAGATCGAAATCCGGGGCTGGGTCAGAGGCGAAGCCAAGTTGCAGGAACTGTGGCGCGCCGACACCCTGATTCTGCCTTCCTTCAGCGAAGGCTTGCCGAACGCGCTGCTCGAAGCGATGTCTTCGGGTCTGGCGGTCATCGCCACGACCGTCGGCGGGATTCCGTCGCTGATCAGATCCAGACAGAGCGGCATTCTGGTCAGGCCCGGAGACGCACTGGCGCTGGCTTCGGCGATGGAAGAACTCCTGCTCAGTCCGCAACTCGCCAGAGAGATGGGAAGCTACAACACTACCATCGGCATTCAGCCGCATGATGTCAGTCAGGCGTGGCCGAAGGTGGGCAGATTGCTGGGCATTCCGGAAAGCCGAATCAGCCGGATGACCAGCCGGCAGGAAAACAATGTGAGGCCCCTGGTGGATATGACACGATGAAAACTCTGGCAGAACAAAATGGCTACTCTCCTGAAGGTCGCTTTTCCGGCAGTTCGCTGACCGCTCGCATGGATCGCCGCTTTTATCCGGCTTACCGGGACAACTGGGATGATCAGATGTTCAGAACCCGGATCGAAGATGAACTGAAAAAGGATTTCGTCATCCTTGATCTGGGGGCGGGCGCAGGCATTGTCAGCGAGATGAATTTTCGCGGGCAGGTCGCCCGTGTCTGTGGCATTGATCTGGATCGGCGCGTGCTGGATAATCCGTTTCTTGATGAAGCGGTGTGCGGGACAGGAGGCAGTATTCCTTATCCTGACGCGACATTTGATCTGGTTTTCAGTGATAACGTTCTCGAACATCTGGATCAGCCTGAAGAGGTGTTTCGGGAAGTCGCAAGAGTCCTTAAGCCCGGCGGGAAATTTCTGGCAAAAACCCCCAATCGCTACCATTACGTTCCCACGTTTGCCCGACTGACTCCACTGGCATTTCACCAGCTTGTCAACCGGCTGAGAGGCCGCAAGAGCGAAGATACTTTTCCAACCCGCTACAAAGCCAATACCATCGCCGATGTCAGCCGTCATGCCGCGCGGACCGGCCTGGTCGTTGAGCAGGCGCTGCTGGTTGAAGGCAGGCCGGAATATCTTCGTTTGTCTCCGCTGACTTATCTGGCCGGTCTGGCCTATGAACGGCTGGTCAATGCGGTTGACTGGCTGGCAAGGTTCAGGGTCGTCTTAATCGTTGTCGTCAGTAAGCCCTGAAGCCTCAGGGAGGAGTCATCGAATGTGTGGGATTTGTGGGATTGTCGGGGTCAGTGATCGCGGGATCATCGAACGGATGACGCAAAGCATCGTGCATCGCGGGCCGGATGACGGAGCCGTGCGCAGTTTTCCGGCTGATGCGCTGGCGCTGGGCCACCGCCGCCTGAGCATCCTTGATCTTTCGCCGCGTGGTCGCCAGCCGATGTCGAACGAGGACGGCAGCATCTGGATCACCTTCAACGGGGAGATTTATAACTATCTCGACCTGAAGAAGGAGCTTGATGGAGAGCGCCACCGGTTTGCCTCTGATACTGATACCGAAATCATCCTGCATCTTTATGAAGAGCGCGGCCCGGCGGCTTTTCGCGCACTGAACGGGATGTTTGCGCTGGCGCTTTATGATCAGTCGCGCGAACGGCTCTACCTGGTGCGCGATCACCTCGGCATCAAACCGCTCTATTACACTCACACCGGCGGCAACCTGGTCTTCGGCTCAGAGATCAAGACCATTCTGGAATCCGGCGTTTATTCTCCGGAAATCAACTGGCAGAGTGTTCACGATTTCTTCACTTATCTCTACGTTCCGGCGCCGGAAACGATCTTTCGGGATATTTATCAGGTGCCGCCCGCACACTGTCTCGAATATGACCTGAAAGCTCGCCGGATTGTGCAGATCAAACCCTTCTGGGAAGTTTCTGACTGGGGCGCTCAAAGAGCGGTCGGCAGTCAGAGCGAGCAGGAGCTACAGGCCGAACTGCGGGCGCTGATGGCTGATGCCGTCGCAAAGCAGATGATTTCAGATGTGCCGCTGGGCGCTTTTCTGTCCGGTGGCATTGATTCAAACGTCATCGTCGGGCTGATGGCTGAGCGGGCTGAACGTCCGGTCAAGACCTTCACTGTTCTGTTCGAAGGACAGGGCATGGAGTTCTATAACGAACAGACGACGGCCCGTAATATTGCTGACCGGTTCAGAACCGACCATCACGAAATCCCGGTCAGCCTGTCCAATCCTGAAGAGATGCTTGATCTGGTCGAATACTTCGATCAGCCGTTCGGCAACACCACCCTTTACCTGACCTGGCTGCTTTCAAAATATACCCGGCAATCAGTCACGGTCGCCCTGTCAGGAGCCGGCGGCGATGAACTGTTCGGCGGTTATCCGCGATACAAGGCGGTCACTGCGGCCAGGTATCTGCGTTATGTTCCGCGCTTTGCCGCCCGCACGGCTTATGCCGCGCTGTCGCAGATCGAAGACAGTTACGCCGACCGCAAGTGGCACCGCATTCGCGCCCTGCTTGACGGCCTCGACAGCAATCCGGCGCGGCAGTATATGAAATGGGTCTATTACCTGGATGAAGAGCGCAAGGCCGCCCTGCTCAGGCCACACCTGAAGAATGTGCAGCCGTCGCATCGCATCCTGCAGGCGCATCTGGACAGGATTCCCCGGCAGTGGGATGAAGGGAATCGTTACTCTTACCTCGATGTCGAAACCTTCTTGGTTGATAACCTGCTGGAATATTCAGACAAGATGAGTATGGCGAGCGGGCTGGAACTGCGCGTGCCGTACCTTGATCCGCGTGTGGTGGAACTGGCCTTTCAGATTCCGTTTGAGTTGAAACTGCGCGGGCGTGAAAGCAAGGCGGTGATGCGCGACAGCTTTGCCGATCTGATTCCGGCAGCCAACCGCAAGGTGGACAAGCGTGGTTTCAATGTGCCGCTGGGCAACTGGATGCGGACGAGATTCGACAAGTTCTTTGATGAAAGACTGCCGCGCCAGTACGTCGAGCGCGAAGGTATCTTCAATCACGATTACATTACTCACCTGCGTGACGAACACCGGCGCGGACGACGCGACAACGCTTATGAACTTTTTGCCGTGCTGATGTTCGATACTTGGTATCGCAAGTACATCACCAGAACACTGCCCATGGTTCACCAGACCCGTGTCAGTGCAGTCGGAACCACAGAAAGATGAAACAGGTATTACAGAACTTTCGCACCGGCGTCCTCAAAGTTGATGAAGTGCCGGAAACCATCTGCAAGAGCGGCGGCATTCTGGTGCAGAACGTCGCTTCACTGATCAGCGCAGGCACTGAAAAAATGGCCGTTGACCTCGCGCAGAAATCCCTCGTCGGCAAGGCGAAGGAACGGCCCGACCTCGTGCGCCTGGTGATCGGCAAAGTGCAGAAGGACGGACTGGCCAGCACGTTTCGCACCGTCATGGCGCGGCTCGATACGCCGCTTGCGCTTGGTTACAGTTGCGCCGGAATCGTGCGTGAAGCCGGGCGCGGCGCTGATGAATTTCATCCCGGCGACCGTGTGGCGTGTGCCGGAATGAATTATGCCTCGCACGCTGAAACGGTCTTTGTGCCGAAAAATCTGGCGGTCAGGATTCCCGACAACGTCAGCTTTGATGAAGCCTCATTCGTCACGCTCGGCGCAATTGCGCTGCAGGGCGTGCGCACGGCGGACGCGAAACTGGGCGAATCGGTCGCCGTGATCGGCCTTGGCCTGCTCGGTCAGATAACGGTGATGCTGCTCAAGGCCGCAGGCTGTCGCGTCATCGGCATTGATCTTGATCCGCACAAAACAAAGCTGGCCCTCGCGCACGGTGCCGATGCGGTGGTGCTGCGTTCCGGCGATGTCGAAAGCGCCCTTGCACAGTTCACCGGCGGTTACGGCGCTGATGCGGTCATCATCACGGCGGCGGCTGATTCAAATGATCCGATTGAACTGGCCGGAGTGATTGCGCGTGATCGCGCTGTCGTTTCGATGGTCGGCGCGGTGGGGATGGATATTCCGCGCAAGGTTTATTACGAAAAGGAGCTGCAACTGCGACTGTCGCGCAGTTACGGGCCGGGCCGTTACGACACGCAATACGAAGAGCAGGGCATTGATTATCCCATCGGCTATGTGCGCTGGACTGAGCGGCGCAATATGCAGGAATTTCTGCGGCTGATTGCGGCGGGCGCAGTAAAGCTGGACAAGCTGATCACGCATCGCTTCGACATCAGCGAAGCCGAAATTGCTTACGACATCATTACCGGCAAAACGCCGCAACCATACCTCGGCATTCTGCTGACTTACTCAGAAAGTTCGTCGCACAAGCGCCGGTCAAACATCGTCGTGCTGCGCGAGGCGCGCACCCGCGCGACAAACGATGCGGTCAGCCTGGGCGTGATCGGCGCGGGCAACTTTGCCAAAGCCGTGCTGCTGCCGCGTCTGGCAAAGGCCGCGCATCTGAAACTGACCGGCATTGCCACCGCGACCGGGCGCAATGCCAAAGCCATCGGTGAACAATACGGCTTCGGATTCTGCACCAGCGATTACCGCGAACTGCTGGGCAGCGACAACATCAACACCGTGCTGATTGCCACGCGCCACGATGCGCACGCGCAGATGACCGTCGAAGCTCTGCGCGCAGGCAAAACCGTTTATGTCGAAAAGCCGCTCGCCACAACTGAGGCGGGCCTGAATCAGATCATCGAAGCCGTGGCTGAAACGAAGGGCCGCGTGATGGTCGGTTTCAATCGTCGCTTCTCATCGCTCGCGGCTGAGATGAAGGAAAACTTCAATGAAGCCGGGCCGCTGGCGATCAGCTATCGCATCAATGCCGGTGCGATTCCGCGCGAAAGCTGGATTCAGAACGAAGAAGGCGGCGGGCGCATCATTGGCGAGGTTTGTCACTTTGCTGACTTTCTGCAATTCCTGACCGGCGCTGATCCGGTTGAAGTCTTCGCTTACGCGGTGGCCACCGACGGCGGGCTGAATGACACGCTGAGCGTGGTGGTGCGGTTCAGCGACGGGTCAACGGGCAACATCAATTACTTTGCGACCGGCGACAAGGCTTTCCCGAAAGAGCGCATCGAAGTTTACGGCGGCGGCAGCGTGGCCGTGCTCGATGACTTTCGCGTACTGGAAACGTGGCGCAACGGCAAACGCAAAGTGACGAAGCGGCTGCAACAGGACAAAGGCTTCGATCAGGAAATCACCGCGTTTATTGAGGCCGCGCGTAAAGGCGCTGAAATGCCGATCAGCTTTCGCAGCTTGGCGCTGACGACCAGAGTCACGCTGGCGATTGAAGAATCATTACGCACCGGCAGACCGCAAACGGTCTGAGGAGAGAAAGGATCACTGACGCATGAACAGCGACTGTGCCGCCGTGATGAGGCAGATGACTGATAAATACTGGGCCGGCTATCCGCCGCATATCAGGGAAGCCATCATTGTCAGGAACAGTTTTGAGTTCGATCTGCTGCTGTCACGAATTCCCAGAGGCTCGACTGTCTGTGATGTCGGTGGCGGCTGGGGCGCGTTTGCGTGCTGCGCGGCGGCGATGGGGATGGAATCAATTCTGATGGATGATTTCGGTGATCCGGGCGTGGCGCATAACGATGACCCGCGCCATCAGCTTCCGCACGAGTACGGCGTGCAGGTCATCAGGCGCGATGTCATCAGAGACGGCATTGATTTCCCGGATAATTCGATTGATGCCTTCACTTCATTCGATGTGCTGGAACATCTGCCTGCTTCGCCAAAAAAGATGCTGCATCAGATGATGCAGGCGCTGCGCCCGGGCGGCGTGCTGCTGATCGGCGTCCCGAACTGCGTCAACCTGCGCAAGCGTCTCACCGTGCCACTTGGCAAAGGCAAGTGGTCAGCGATGGATGAGTGGTACGAAAAACCCGTTTTTCGCAGCCATGTCAGAGAGCCTGATCTGGACGATCTGCTTTACATCGCCAGAGATTTGAAACTGAAGAATGTCGAAGTGCGCGGCGCGAACTTCGCCGGTTATGAAAACAGCCGTCCGCTGATCCGGCAACTTACCAGACTTATTGACGCGCTGCTGCGCCTGAGGCCGTCGCTGTGCAGCAGCCTGTACCTGATCGGTGAAAAGAGCGCGTGAATGAATGTCCGGCGGTTCGCCGGACATTCGCCCGCCAGCAACGCCCCCGCGAGCAACAAGCCCTTGAAGACAGCCTCCTGCCGGGCCGTTTTCTGCGGATTACCTCTTTGTCCACACTCAGTCAGCGAGCCAGGCTCGTCCTTCACACCCTGCCGCATCTGCGGTGGGAGCAGATCGTTTACCGCCCGCTGCGCGTGGCGCAGTTCCGCGCTTATGCCGCCGTGCCGCAACTCGCGGCGCGCTGGCACACGCTCCCTGAAACTGCGCCCGAACCAGCCGCCGACATCAGCGAACTCTTTCGCCAGGTCTTTGACAAACAACTGGCGCACCTGCACCGCCCGCTCGATGAATTTCAGTCGAAGCTTGATGACCTGCTGGCGGGCCGGTTCACGTTTCTCAATCACACGCTGACGATTCCTGAGCCTGACTGGAACGAGCGTTACGTCAGTCACCTGTGGAATTACCAGTTGCATTATTTCAGCAGCACGGTGGCGGCGGCGCGGGCGTGGCGCGCGGGGCGCGTGGCTGAATGGCAGCAGTGCCAGCGGCAGATTGAAAGCTGGATCGAACAGGCGCGCATCGGCGTCAGCGATGGCTGGGATGCTTACCCGACTTCGCTGCGCGTGGTGAACTGGATCTATGCGTGGGCGCTGCTGGCTGAAGAACTGCCGGACGGCGATTTTCTGCGGCGCTGGCGCACGAGCATTTATCAGCAGCTTGATTTTCTGAACAATCATCTCGAACTGCACCTGCTGGCCAATCACCTGCTTGAGAACGCGAAGGCGCTGGTCATCGGCGGACTTTTCTTTGCCGATGATGAGCGCGGGCGCAAGTGGCTGGCCGATGGCGAGCGGTTGTTGTGGCGCGAATTTGATGAGCAGGTGCTGCCGGACGGCGGGCATTATGAGCGCTCACCGATGTATCACGCGCTGGCGCTGGCCGGGTTTCTGGAATGCTTTGCGCTGCTCAGAGCCTTCAGAATAAAGCGCAGCGTGGCCTGGACGGCGCCGACTTCAGAGATCGTCAGACGCCTGCGCGCCATGACGCGATTTCTGGAAGCCGTGACTTATTCTGATGGCACGCTCGCGCTTTTCAACGATGCGGCGAATACTGAAGAGGCCAGGCCGCTGCCGCTGATTGAAGCTGCCGCGCGCATCGCTGGCGAAGAGCCGGTCTTTCATCAGCCGGTTTTTCCTGAGACGGGCTATTACTGCTGGTTTTCGCGTGACGGCAGCGAACGCATCATCGTTGATGCCGGGCCGCCTTCGGTTGATTACAACGCGGCACACGCGCACTGCGATCTGCTCAGTTATGAACTGTGGCTTGATGGTCGCCCGTTCATTGTTGATTCGGGAGTGCATGGTTACGGCGGCGACCGGTTCCGCGAATATGCGCGTTCGACGCGGGCGCACAACACGGTGATGTTTGACGGGCAGGAGCAGTCAGAGTTGTGGGGCACGTTTCGCCTCGCCCGACGCGCTGAAATGCTCGGCGTTGAAGTCAGCGGCGAAGCGCAGCAGTGGAGCTTTGAAGGTTCGTGCCAGCCCTATTTTGACCGTCGCCTGATTCATCGCCGCCGCATCCTGCGCATGACCAATGGCGAATGGGTCATCGAAGACATCGCACGCGAAGGCCGCGCCAGTTGCGCTGAAAGCTTCATTCATCTGCACCCTGACATCAGCGTCCGCCGCCCTGGTCCTGACAGCCTGGCCATCGAATGTCAGAGCGGCGATGCGGTGTTCATCATCGAACCGTTCGGCGCAACCAGCGTCGAAATCGTGAGCGGTTCAGAAGCGCCGGTGCAGGGCTGGCGCTTCCCTGAATTCGGCGTCGCACAACCAGCGCCGACGGTTTGTTTCACATACCAGATCGAAGAAGGCAGAAGCTTCGGTTACAGAATCAGCCCCGCCCGTTAAGCCTGATGGCATTCATTCAGCAGAAAGAGAGATGACGGAACAAACGGAAATAACGGAACAGACGAAGACAGAAATGAATCTGACCTGGTTCCGTGTGTTCCGTTATTTCCGTCTGTTCCGTTGTCTCTCTTCCTGCTTTCCACCTCATCGCCATGAAAATCACTTTTCTGTGTCAGTATTTTCCTCCCGAAATGGGTGCGCCCTCGGCACGCACTTATGAACACGCGCGGCACTGGGCCGGCCAGGGGCACGAGGTCACTGTCATTACCGGATTCCCGAATCATCCGACCGGCATCATCCGGCCTGAATATCGTGGTCAGTTCGTCCGGCGCGAAAAGGTTGACGGCATTGATCTGCTGCGCACGTGGATTTACTGCGCGCCGAACAAGGGCTTCTTTAAGCGCGTCCTGAATTTTCTCTCGTTCTTTTTCTCGGCTTTCATCCTGGGCGGGTTGCTGACGCGACGGCCTGAAGTGGTGGTCGGCACTTCGCCGCAGTTTTTCTGTGCGGTGTCGGCTTACCTGCTGAGCGTGCTCAAGCGTGTGCCGTTCGTCTTTGAAGTGCGCGACATCTGGCCGCAGTCGGCCATTGAACTTGGTGCGCTGAAAAATAGGCTGATCATTCGCGCGCTCGAAGCGATTGAAATGCTGATGTATCGCCGGGCCGCGCTGATTGTGATCGTGGCTGAATCAACGAAACCTTACCTGCTGGCCAAAGGCATTCCGGCTGACAGGATTGCGCTGATTCCGAACGGCATTGATCCGCAATATCTCGAACAGGCCAGGGCTGCAAACGGCGACAGCGTGCGCGCTGAATCCGGTTTGCAGGACAAGTTCATCGTCTCTTACATCGGCACGCACGGCATGTCGCACGCGCTCGACACGGTGCTGCAAGCGGCGGCGCAGTTGCGCGATGACGCGACGATTCATTTTCTTTTTGTCGGCGAAGGCGCTGAGAAAGACCGGCTCAGGCAGATGGCGGCTGAACTGCACCTCGACAACGTCACTTTTCTGAAGGAACAGCCGCGTGAACGCCTGCTCGATTTTTACCGCGCCAGCGATGCCAGCCTGGTGCCGCTCAGACGGCTCGACATTTTCAAAAAGGTGTTGCCGTCCAAGATTTTTGAGCTGATGGGCACCGGCTCGCCGATTATTTGCAGCGTCGAAGGCGAAGCGGCAGCGCTTATTCAGCGCGCCGAATCAGGCTTGTGCATCGAGCCGGAAAACGCTGCGGCGCTGGTCGCCGCCATCAGGCAACTGCGCGCTGATGCCTCGTTGCGGGCGCAGCTTGGCGCGGCTGGCGAACGTTTTGTGAAAGCCCGCTTCCTGCGTTCCGTCCTCGCTGAAAAGTATGTTGCCGCCCTGCAGACTGCCATCAGTGGCCGCCACTCAGGCCACAGGCGTCTGCTGAGCGAACCCGAAGCCGCCGAAGTGCGCGCCTCGCGGGCTGCCGGAAACTGACCCCGCCCTGACTACCGTTGACTGACACCACCGAATCAGGTCCCGCCCCTCGGTTCCTGCTGTATGCGTTCTTACATCATTCTGTTTGCCGTTTCACTGCTGCTGTCGCTCTTCATCACGCCGCTCGTGCGGCGCAAGGCGATTCACTGGGGCGCCGTTGACATTCCCGGCGGGCGGCGCATTCACCAGCGTCCGACGCCGCGTCTGGGCGGCATTGCCATCTTTCTGTCGTGCCTGATGGCGCTGCTGATCGTGCCGCTGTTCCACAACATGGTCAGCGACATGTTCAGTCACAACCTGCCGGTCATCATTGCGATTCTGGTTCCGGCCACGACGATTTTTCTGCTTGGCGTTTACGACGACCTGCGGGGCGTCAGCGCGACGACGAAAATGGCCGGGCAGGCGCTGGCGGCAGCGATGATCTGGCTGCTCGGCTTTCGCATCGAAGTGCTTTCGATTCCGTTTGGCGGCGTCTGGGAACTGACCCCGGCGCTGGGTTTCGCCTTCACCGTCTTCTGGATTGTGGGCCTCACGAATGCCTTCAATCTGATTGACGGCATTGACGGGCTGGCGGCGGGCGCTTCGATTTTTGCGCTGCTTTCGATTCTGATTTTTTCCATCGCGCAGGGGAATCCTGAAATCAGTCTGATTGCGGTGGTGCTGGTCGGCAGCTCGCTCGGCTTCCTGCGTTACAACTTCAACCCGGCGACCATTTTTCTGGGTGATTCGGGCAGCCTGTTTCTGGGTTTTATGGCGGCGGTGCTGTCGCTGGTCGGATCGCAGAAAGGCTCAACGATTGTGGCGATTGCGATTCCGCTGGTGTCGTTCGGATTGCCGGTGATGGAAACAGGGCTGTCAATGGTGCGGCGGTTTCTGAACGGCACGCCGCTCTTTGGCAGTGATCGCGGCCACATTCATCACATGCTGCTGCGGCGCGGTTTCAATCAGCGGCAGGTGGTCATTCTGCTCTACGGCGTGTGCGCGCTGTTTTCGCTGTTCGGGCTGATGCTGCTCAATCCGGCGCGGCATCTGGCGGCGCTCGTCTTTTTTGTGCTCGGCGTGGGCATCGTGTTCGGCGTGCAGCACCTGCGCTACGCCGAATTCAGCGAACTCGGCAGCCAGATCAGGCAGGGCGTGGCGCGGCGGCGGCGCGCGCTCGCGGTCAATGTCAAAGTGCTGAAGGTCAGCCATGAACTGAATGAAGCGCGCTGCCTGGATGATTTCTTTGGCGCGCTCGGTGAAATGCTGGCCGTCAATGAATTCGATTGCGCCGTGCTGGAAGTCAGTGCTTCAAGATATTCAGCGCAGTCACGCCTGACAGATTATCCGGCCATTTACGGCGGCCTTCCGGCGCGCGATGACAGCCGGGTGATCTGGACCTGGGAACGCGGCGACACACCGCTCGAAGAGGTGCTGGAATCAGAACAGTTCTGGACGCTGCGGCTGCCGCTGACCGATGAACACGGCAACGGCCTCGGCGCTATGACCTTTTATCGCTGCCTGCTCGATGGCGAACCGGCGATTGATCTGAAAAACCTGTGCGGCCCGTTGCAGCGCGAACTGAGCAGCGCGCTCAGTTGCCTGCTGACTGAGCCGGTCGCAGAGTCGCATGAATTCTCCGTGCAGAACCCTGAATTCGGTTTGAATCAGGCGGGCAGCTAAATCAGTTTTCAATGGCATATCTTGAAAGTGTGGCGCGATTTGCCAGAATCGCGCGGCACCTGCAACCGGCCCATTGCGTGAACTGCGCGATTCTGGCAAATCGCGCAACACTGCTTAGTTCCAGACACTGATCTGAAATCTGATCTGAACTGGTGTACGCACCGGCATTCAGTCAGGAAGAGAAACGACGGAACAGACGGAAATCACGGAACAGACGAAAGCAAAACGGAACAGGTCAGGCCCTGTTCCGTCTGTTCCGTGACTTCCGTCTGTTCCGTCGTTTCTCTTTACGGCTTCCGTTTTATTGCAGCGCGGTGCAGGGAAATTCCTGGTAATCGGGCAGGCTTGATCTGACCTGGTTGCGCCCGGCGTGTTTGGCGCGATAGAGCGCGCCGTCGGCTTCGATGATGAGCGTTCCGGGTGCGCCGGAAATGGCCGGAACTTCGGTGGCCACGCCCAGGCTGATGGTGACGTAAGGCATAACCGGCGAAGCCGGATGCGGCAGATGCAGGCCCGCTACCCGCGCGCAGAGCGTTTCAGCCAGCCGCAATGTTTCCTGGTGATCCTGATCGTAACAGACCACCACAAATTCCTCGCCACCATAACGCGCCACCAGGTCGCTGGCGCGTTTGAATGATCCGGCCAGCACTTCGGCCACGCGGCGCAGGCAGTCATCACCCTGCTGATGACCGAGCGCGTCGTTGTAGGCCTTGAAAAAATCAATGTCAATCAGCATCAGCGACAGCGGCACTCCGGCGCGGGCGGCGCGCTTCCATTCGCTGTCAATGAATTCGTCAAACCGCCGCCGGTTGGCGATGCCGGTCAGACTGTCCTGCACCGACAACTGATGCAGCGTCTGATTGACCTCTTCAAGCTGCCGCGTGCGTTCGCTGACCAGTGTCATCAGTGCCTGTTCGCGCCGCTTCATCTGCCGCAGCCGCAGGCCGTAACATCCCGCCAGCAGCAGCGCCAGCCCGCCCAGGCACAGCAGAATAAAAATCCCGGTCTGATAAAAATGCGGTTTGATTGAAAACTTCAGCGCCGCGCCGCCTGCGTCCCACTCCCCGTTTTCGTTGCAGACCATCACGCGAAAAGTGAACCGGCCCGGCGGCAGATTGGTGTAATAAGCCGAGCGCCGCGTTCCGGCATTGATCCATTCGCGGTCGAAACCTTCCAGCCGGTATCTGAACAGCGATTTTTCAGGCGCGCGAAAGCTGAGCGCCGTGTACTGAAATTCAATGCGGTTCTGTCCCGGCGCAAGCGTCAGCCCGCTTTGCGCTGTCAGCGTCTGCTCGCCTGCCACCAGCTTTTCAATCACAACCGGCGGCGGCGGAAAGGAAGCGTCAAGCCGCTGCGGTTCAAGCCGCGCTGCGCCCGCAATGGTCGGGAACCAGAGCGAACCGTCACGCCCGCGCCACGCGGCGGGCTGATTGCCGCCGTTGCATTCGGTGGTTTTCAGGCCATCGCCCGTGCTGTAAACAACCGAGTTGAGCGTCCTGATCCGACCGGCAGCCAGATCGTCAACATCCTGGCGGCGAACGTAAAAGATGCCGCGATTGCAACTCATCCACAGCCGCCCGCGATGATCGTCCAGCACCTGATAAACCAGATTGTCGAACAGCCCTTCGCGCGTCGTCAGCGAAATGAAACGGTCGCTGCTGTCAAAGCGCACCACGCCGCTGCCGTAAGTCACGACCCATAAATTGCCCGCTTCGTCTTCATCAAGCGAGACGATGAAATCGTCAGGAAAGCCATTGCCGCTGTTCCAGACGGTGAACTTCCCGTCCTTCAGGCGCGCCAGCCCGCCGCCATAAGTGCCAAGCCACAGACTGCCGGAACGATCTTCATAAACGGCTCTGATGATGTCGTGCGGCAGGCCGTCGCTTTTTGTCCAGTTTTTGAAGGTGCGGCCATCCCAGCGGCTCAGACCGTGATCAGTGCCGATCCACAAATTGCCGGAACGATCTTCGTACAGCGCATAAATATTATTGTCGGCGAGGCCATCCTGCTTTGTGTAAACCGTGATGCGCCCATCCCTGAGCCGGTTCAGCCCGCCGCCATAAGTGCCTGCCCACAGATTGCCTGCGCGATCCTCGCCGACCACTCTGACAATGTTGCTCGACAGGCCTTCGCGCGTGGTGTAAGCCGTGAAGCGCCCGTTGCTGAATTTGTTCAGCCCGCCGCCGTAAGTCCCAATCCACAAATTGCCCGCGCGATCCTCGGTCAGCGAAAAGACGAAGTTGTGCGACAGACCGTCCCTGGTGGTATAAGCGTGAAAGACCGCAGGCTTGAGCCGCGACAATCCGCTGCCGTAAGTGCCGAGCCACAGATTGCCTTCGCGGTCTTCGTAAATTGCGCCGATGAAATCGGGCGAACGCCCGTCCTGCGCGTCGTGCGGAATGAACTTTTCACCGCTCAGGCGAAACAGCCCCCTGCCGGTCGTGCCAACCCAGAGGTTGCCTTTGCGATCCTGCCACAAGGCTCTGATCAGTTTCGGTGAGTCTGCGAAATGAATCAGCCTGCCGTTTTTCAGCAGGCTCAGACCCCGGCCTGTGCCGACCCACAACTGCCCGGCCTGATCTTCCAGTAATGCCGGGACATTGTTTTCAGGCGATTCAGCGCCGGTTTCATAAGCGGTGAACTTACCGTCTCTGAACAGACACAACCCCGCTCGCGTGCCAATCCACAGATTGCCCTGACCGTCTGTTTGCAGGCTCGACACCGCATTGCCCGGCAAGCCGTCGCGCGTCGTGTAAGTCGTAAAACTTCCGTTGCTGAAGCGTGTCAGCCCGGCGGCAGTACCGATCCACAAACTGCCGTCGCGGTCGGTTTCCAGCGCGCCGACAAAATCGCTCGGCAGCCCGTCTTTGCTGGTGAATGACGTGAACTTTCCCGCGCTGTACTGCACCAGCCCGCCGCACAGCGTGCCAATCCACAGACTGCCTGCGCGGTCTTCGCGCAGCGCCATAATGTCGTTGCACCTGATGGCCGGAGTGCTGATCCGGTCAAAGACATCGAATCGCGCTCCGTCAAAACGCACCAGCCCGCCCTTGGTGCCAAGCCACAGATAACCGTCGCGGGTTTGCGCAATCGCCTGAATCGTGTTGGAAGGCAATCCGGCATCGGCCTGCCAGACCTGATGACTGTATTCAGGCGCAGACGCATCGTGGTCAGCGGCCAGCGCCGCCCAGACAGGCAATAACAGAAAGAAGAGGCAGGAAAATGACCGGCAGAAAGAAACCGTGAGGAATGGCCGACTGCCTGACCCGGCCCTGCGACAGCGCATGTCCTTGCTTTCCTTCAGGGGCTGCTTCAGATGCTGCGGGGCAGGCCGTCATTATATTTCACCTGCGCGGGCGCGCGATCAGTTTTTTAGCGCATCAGCGGAATAAATTCCTGGTCGTCCTGCTGCTCACGCTCCCAGCGCAGAAAGTCGAAATAACCGCACCGTTTCGTCAGCGGATATTCACGACACACGCCGGGCCGGTGCTCGTAAACCGTGCAGCGGCGCTTCTCCTGATCGAAAAACATGCAGGTGCTTTTGAAAACGTGATCAGCCTTGTGCCGCAGCACGCGATAACCGTAACTCGGAATGAATTTCGTAAAGCGTCGCTCAGCCTCTTCAGGCGTCAGGTTGAAACGCCGCGCCAGCCGCTCGATGTCGCGCTTTGTCACGAGAATCCAGTCATAGGAACAGCAGTAACCAGGACATTGTGTGCAGTCGTAAGCGGGCTTGCTCTTTTTCAGAATCGGCAGTTCGGTTTTGGTCATGGCCAGACGGTAGACGGTAGTCGGTAGTCGGTAGTCAGTAGTCAGTGGTTAGTGTCCTGAGCAGTCGCCGGGGCAGCTCGTCTTGTCCGCGCAGCGGACGGATTCAATAGCGGCGGGTGCAACCCGCCGAAACAGACAAACAGATTTTCCGACTCTGAAAGAATCGCATTTGCATTCATCACTGCGTCCACTTCAGGAGCGATGACTCGCTGCACGTTTCGGCGGGATGCCCCCTGTCGTTTTTCACACTCACTCTGAAGACATATCATGTCACAACGGACAACGGACTATGGACAACTGACCACTCATTTCTTCCAGTAAAGTTCATCAGCATTCCACAACGAGCGCGGCGGCAGGAAGCTTGAGCGGAAATTACCGAGATTAACTTTTGCGCCTGACACGAAATGGCGCACGACGAGCGGAATCATCGGCGCCTGTTCGGCAAAGATGCGCTGCGCTTCGTTGAATTTTTCGCGGCGTTTGCCGCTGTCGCTTTCCACCGCCTGCTCGCTCATCAACTGATCGAGCCGCTTTTCCCATTCGGCGCTCGCCTCTTTCTGATTGATGAACCAGAACCGCTGCTGCCCGCCGGTTTTGAGTACCGCATTGAGTGTTGACGGATCGGTATCCGATGGCGAAAAGCCGTGAATGGCAGCTTCATACTTCAGCGATTTGCGATAGAGTTCGCTGAACGCCTTGTCTTCAACCGGCGTGACATTGACCTTGATGCCAAGCTTCGCCAGGTCTTCCTGAATCATCGTCGCCATCTGCTTGCGCACCGCCACGTTTTCAGCCACCGCGAGCGTGAATTCAACCGGATGGCCCCCGGCATCAATCAGCGGCGCGCCGTTCTCGCTCAGTCTGAAACCGGCTTCCTTCAGTAAATCCTGCGACTTTTTCAGATCGAAATCATAAGCCGGAACGCCGTCATTCACCCACGCCTTGTTGCCCGGCGAAACCGCGCCCCTGAGCGGCGTGCCCAGGCCGCGCAGCACATTCTGAATGATCGCGGCGCGGTCAATTGCGTGAGAAATGGCCCGGCGAAATCTGACATCAGTAAACCAGGCGCGTTTGACCGGATCAACCAGCGGCCTGCCATCGCTGCCTTTGCCGTCATTCAGATTGAACCAGAAATAGTCGGTCTGAAGTCGCGGGCCAAGATCGCGCAGCGCAAACGCGCTGGTCTTGTCCTTCATCGTCGCGTAATCAGCCGGGCGAATGTCGTCAAGCACATCAAGCTCGCCGTTCTGAAACTTCAGCGCCGACGTGTTGGCATCACCGATGACTTCAACAACCACCTCATCGAGATAAGGCAACTGATTGCCGCTCGCGTCCTTCTTCCAGTAATGATCGTTGCGTTTGAGCACGGTGCGCTGACCAGCGACGTATTCCTTCAGCGTGAACGGCCCGGACACCGCGAAATCAGCGGGCGCGGCGGTCAGGCTCCATTGCTTGTCGGCTTCGCCTTTCGTGTAAGCCGCTTCGAGCTTGTGACGCGGCAGCACGCCGACATTGTAAAGATAAGGCTCAATCGCGGCGACCGCGTGCGGCAGTTCAAGCCTGATTGTGCGCTCATCCACCTTTGACGCTTTCATCGGCTGACCGTCAACCAGCATCGCATCATAAAAGGCTGGTGGATGCAGCTTCTCATCAGAGAGCAGCCTGAGCGTAAACAGCACATCGTCAGCCGTCAGCGGCGCGCCGTCAGAAAACTTCAGCCCGTCGCGCAGCTTTACCGTAAATGATTTGCCGCCGTCGCCAGCCTGCCATGATTCAGCGAGTCCCGGCACATACTGCTGCCGGTCGTGATCAAATTCAGCCAGCCGCGCGCTCATCACAAAAAAGCTGATGTTCAGGCTGACCGCATCAGCCGCCATCAGGTAATTGAAGCTTTGCGGCGCGCTGCGATCAGCCACCACGAGCCGCCCGCCGCGCGCGCCGGTCGTGCGTTCGCCGCTCTGTTGTGGTGATGAACCGGGCCGACAGGCAGCAATGGCCAGCAGCAAAACAAACAATCCGATGAACAGAAATTTCCTGCGCACTGATCAACCTCCGCAGTGTGAAAACAACATTCAGTCAGCGTAGAAGAAAGGAAGAAAAATGGGGCTGGCCCGAAAGCGTGCGAATTAGAGCATGAGCACCAGGACGAAGTAAAGCCGCATCTTTGCAGACCTCGCGCGCGAATTAACAGCAAACTGAAAGGACGTTGCAAGTCAGGAACAGGATCAATGCCTGCCCCTGGGTACGCACGCTTCCAGCGTGCTCCTGCCGCGCGGAAACAACGACTTCATAAAAGCCCGGCACGCTGGAAGCGTGCGTACCCAGGGGCCGGAACTGACCCTGGTCAGGAATTCAGTGCGCGCCACGCGCGGTGATATTTTTCAAGCCGTTCGAGATCCTTCGGCGTCAGCATCTCGATGCGCCTGATGTTCATGTTGTCTTCAAGGTCGGCAATCTTGACGCGCCACGCAACAGGACTGGTTTTGACGCGCTCGATGAAATCGTCATACGTTTCATCAGGGGGGCGCGTCAGGCACTCAATCGCCTCAATGATCCCGGCGGAAAAACCTTCGGCGCGCAATCCGTCAGGCGTCCATTCGGTATCTTCGATGACATCGTGCAGGACGGCGGCAATCATTTCAGCTTCGGTCTGCATGCGCATCATCAGCCGCAGCGGATGCAGGATGTAAGGCGCGCCCGCCTTGTCGCGCTGTCCCTGATGCGCCTGCACGGCAATGGCGATGGCGCGTTCAAGTGTGGCCATATCGTTTTTTCCTCACTGATATTTTCTGACCCACTGTTCCAGCTTTGCGCGCAGGCGCTGTTTCACCGCGCGCAGTTGCGGGTCGTCAATGCGATTCTCTTTTTCACGCGGGTCGCGCTGAAAATCAAAAAGTTCATCCGGCCCTTCGCCGTTACGCAGAATCAGCTTGTAACGTTCATCGCGGATTGCGTCAGCGTAGCGGAAGTTGAAATACGCAGTGTTCTCCCACGCCTGCTTTCTGCCGTTCAGCATCGGCCAGAAACTGCGGCCCGGCAGATTGCGGTCAGGCAGCCGCGCTCCGGTTGCGCTCGCTTCAAGCAGCGTGGGCAGCACATCGGTAAAGCTGACGAACTGTTCAGGCGTCTGCCCGCCGCGCAGCACGCCTGGCCAGTTGAAAATCATCGGCACGCGCACGACCTCTTCATACATCACAATCGGATTCTGCGCCCAGCCCTTGCTCCACGCGCCGTGACGACCATACAGAAAACCATTGTCACCGACGAACACGATCAGCGTGTGGTCGCGCTGCCCCGTGCGTTCGAGCGCCTCAAGCAGCGGCGGAATCTGATCGTCAAGCGCCGTGGTCGAAGCCGCCGCTTTGCGCAGCGCCGGAATCGGATCGTTCATAAATTCGGCTTCGCGCAACGCATTCGGCGCTTTCGGTTCAATCCCGAAAGTCGTGAAATTCACGTTGCGGTACAGATCAAGATAACGCTGCGGATGCCCTTCATACGGCGTGTGCGGGTTGAAGTGCGAAACGACCAGAAACCAGGGCTGCGCGTGTCTGCGCCTGATGAAATCAGCGGCGTGGCGCGTCAGAACTTCGGGCAGGTAGCCGCGCTCTTTCAGAATGCTGCCGTCATCGCGGCCAATTTCAGGATCGTTGTAAGGCCCGCTGCCGACGCGCTGCCAGACGCGCCAGTAAGTGAAATGATGCTGCGGCACCGGCTCATTGCCCAGATGCCACTTGCCCACATAGCCGCATTCATAACCATTTGCCGCCAGCAGGTCAGAGAGCATGACTTCCTGGCTGAAAGAAGCGGGCACATCCTTCTGTCCCTGCTCAGGGTTTTTATCGGGCCGGGCGACCAGATAATCATAAATGCCGTGCTGACGCGGCACCCGGCCTGTCAGTAATGTGGCGCGGCTCGGTGAACAGATCGGCGTGACGACGAACGAATTTTTCATCCGAATGCCGTTCTGCGCGAGACGGTCAAGATTCGGCGTGCGAATTTCCTGATTGCCGTAACAGCCAGTGTGCCACGCCGCCAGATCGTCAGCGATAATCAGCAGAATGTTGGGATGACGGTCAGCCGCGCGTGGCCTGCGCTGCGCACTCGCCGCGCCAGCCACCATCATCATCAACACCAGAATCAGCAGGTATCTTTTCGTTCTCATCGAAAAATAAAACAGCGACCTGTCACCTGTCACTTCTCATCTGTCACCTGTTTATGAACAGACCTGATCGAAACAGGTGAGAAGTGAAAAGTGACAGGTGACAGGAAGTTCGGATATTACTTCAGCCGTCCGGCAGGTCTGACGTTACTGCCTTCGCGGCTGACGAGCGAGTCGCCCAGATCAGTGCGGGCGCGTTCGGCAAAAGCCATCAGCTTTTGCACGACATCAGGATGTTCAGTGGCCACGCTGGTTGTTTCGCCAGGGTCTTTTTCAAGATCGTACAGCGCCAGTTCAATCCGGCCCTGGCGCGTTTTGCCGGGCATCCCGCCGCTGCCCTGTTCGGGCACATCGCGGTAAGGATGCGGCAGGTGCAGCTTCCATTTGCCGCTGCGCACGGCGTGCAGTTCATCACCCCAGTAAAAATAAAGCGCATCGTGCGGGTCAGCGGCCACTTTCGCGCCTGACAGCAGCGACCAGATGTTGCGCCCGTCAATGATGCGGTCTTTCGGCAAAGATGCTTCGGCCAGAGCCGCGATGGTTGGCAGCAGGTCAATCGTCATCGCCGGACGATGCGCAGTACTGCCTGCCGGAATCCGCTGCGGCCAGCGCGCAATGAACGGCTCGCGCACGCCGCCTTCAAAGGCTGTGCCCTTGCTGCCGCGCAATGGCCCCTTCGATCCGGCGTGATCGCCGTATTCGAGCCACGGGCCGTTGTCTGAAGTGAAAATCACCAGCGTCCTGTCATCAAGGCCGTTGCGTTTGAGGGCTGCCAGAATCTGCCCCACCGACCAGTCAATCTCTTCGATTACGTCACCGTACAGACCGCGCGCGGTTTTGCCTTTGAATTTGTCGGAAACAAACAACGGCACGTGCGGCATCGAATGCGGCACGTACAGAAAAAACGGTTTGTCGCGGTTGCGGTCAATGAAACTGACGGCGCGTTCGGTGTACCACGTCGTCAGTTGCGACTGATCGGGATCGAGTCTGATCACCTTGTCGCCTTCAATCAGCGGCAGGTCAGGGTAGTAATTTTTGTTCGTCGGATGGTTCGGCCACATATCGTTTGAATACGGCAGGCCGAAATATTCATCGAAGCCGTGACGCACCGGCAGAAACTGCGGGTGATGACCGAGATGCCACTTGCCGTAAATCGCCGTCGCATAACCGCGCGGTTTCAGAACTTCAGCAATCGTCTTTTCAAAATCGCTGAGGCCGTACTTTGCCGTGTGATCGAGCGCGCCGCGAATGCCGATGCGATTTGGATAACAGCCCGTCAGCAGCGCCGCCCGCGATGCTGAACAGACAGCCTGCGCGACATAGAAATTCGTCAGCCGCATGCCTTCACGCGCCATCCGGTCAAGATTCGGCGTGGCGTAACCCGTCGCGCCAAAGCTGCCGATGTCGGCGTAACCGAGGTCATCAGCGAAGATGATGACGAAATTCGGCGGGCGCTTTGCTGACGCAACCGAATGCGGCAACTGACAAATGGTTGCAATCAGCAGCAGGCACGTCAGCAGGAAAGCGGCTGTGTTTTTCATTAATGTTCCTGGTTTCATCGCTTCAGATTCAGCACGCGCTCGGCGTTTTCGTGGTAGACCTTGCGCAGAATTGCTTCCGGCAGGCCGAGGCCGTAAATCTTCCAGCGGCCCTGCGGCGGAATGCGCGCCGGAGCGTAATCGAAATATTCGTCTTCGGTTTCGAGAAAGCGATAGTAAATTTCATAAAGCTGATCGCCGAAAATCTGCTGCGGCGTTTCGGTGCCCTGCGGCACGGCGTCAGTGCCGAACATAATTCGATCCTGGTAGCGGTCAAAAAACTTTCGTGCTGCGCGCGGCTGCCGTCCGAGTTCACCAATGCGCGCGCCGATTTCAACCGAAGTGTTCGGGTAACGATCAAGCCACTCGGACACCCACGCCAGGTCTTCGGCATTGCCCACGTGCAGCAGTACGAAATGCGTTTTCGGATGTCGCGCCACCACACGCAACCGCGCTTCGTGCAGTTCGCGGTTACCCGGATAATCCTTTCCATAAAACGACCAGTCGGGATGCGCGCTGAGTTCCTCGTAACGTTCGTTGAAGCGATCAATCGGCAGAAAGAACGCTTCAGGATCAGACGTGTGAATGGCGACCGGCATCTTCATTGCGCCGCAGGCTTCCCACATCGGATCAAAGCGCGAATCGTCAATTTTGATCAGGCTGCCCGTCGTGACGTTTTCGCGCAGGTAAAGGCCAAGCGTCTTGAGCACCTTGAGTCCTCTGGCTCCGGCCTTTGCGGCCTGCTCGATCTGATCGGCTTGAAACTGCGGATAGTTCGGCTCGGTGATCTTTTTGAACCAGGGTTCGGTGAAGACTATGAAACGGTCAGGATGCGGCTGCTGCCAGACGCGCAGACTTTCAGCGAGCGCCGCGCCGTAACCGCCGGTCAGGTTGACCATCGTGCGCACGTTCCTGCGATCCATCACTGCCAGAATCTCTTCAGGCCGGACGCGGGAGTGTGATTTCTCAGTTGCACCTGAAGTGTTCGTGAATGACAGGTGGGTGTGAAAATCAATCACCGGAAAGCGTGCGCGTTCAACTTTCGTTTCCCTGACGTGCAGCATGCTTTTCGGTTCGTATTCGGTAATCGGCAGCGGCTGTGAATCCTTCTTTTTCATCTCCTGTCCCTGTTGTGCCAGCGACATTCGGCCAGCGGCGGCTGTGAGCATCAACCCGGCCAGCCATTCTCTGCGGCTCATTCGATTCATGTTTTTCTCCGGTCAGTCGGTTTTATCGGGCAGTTTTACCAGTCTGAAGCCTTCGTTTTCATGCAGCGTTTCAAATCTGACGGTGGATGCTTTGGGCAGCACGGCATAACCCGCGTGATACTTTTTGCCGAGCGCGATCAACTGTTCGGCGCTGAGCGCAGCATAAGCGTTATTGAGCGGCTTGCGGTTTTTGAAGCCTCCTTCGGTGGCCAGTCTGCCGCCGGTCAGATCCTTCAACCTCTCGAACCATTCGGCCAGATACAGCGCGCCATCGGGATTGATTTTGAATTCGACCACATTTGAGCGGTCGGTCAGCGCCGTGAAGCCGTCGCTCGCCGGTGGCGTCAGGTAAACAGTATTGCGCGGGCCGTTGGCTTTGATCCAGTTGCACATCTTCACCCAGGAACTTTTGCGGTCGGCATACCTGATGACGCCCAGGTGAAACTCGCGTTCAGGATTGGTGCGGGCCTGATAAATTCCCCAGCCGAGCGCAGCACAGATCAGCACGGCATTCATCGTTGCGGCCAGCCTGATTCTGCCGCTGCGTCCGGGCAGCACGTTGATCATCACCAGCACGGCGAGCGTGCCGAAGACCGTAATCAACGGACTGAGGCGAATGAACTGAATGTTGGCAAGACGGTCATTTCTGATCAGGTAATAATCGGTGAAATGAAGGAGCGCCAGCAGCACCAGCATCAGACTCATCGCCAGCAGTCCGCCGATCATTCGCGCTTCATCGCGTTTGATTCGCTTCAGGCTGCGCCACACCACGAACTGCGCCAGCACATGCCCGCCGACCCACAAACCGTGCGCGGCTGACATCAGCGCGAAATGATGCGGATGGCGAAAGTCAATATAAGCGGCCAGCGAATAAACCGCCGATGACGGTTTGAGCAGCCCGCGCTGCAACATCGCCAGCAGGTGCAGCGACGCCGCCGAAGCCGGAACCAGATAAAACAGCGCCAGCCGGATTGTCTCCTTCACGCCGAACGATCTGAGCCTGAGGGCATAAAACGGCGCAATCATCAGCGTGCAGATCACGCCGATCTGCAAATGAAAGAGCACCGACATCCCGGCAAAAAATGCTGCCGGTCGCCAGCGTTCACGCAGCAGGCACGCCGCCGCGAGCAGCACGAACGAATGCGCGAAGAGCGGCGGCTGAATTTCAGGATTACCGACGAAAGTATTTTCTTCGAGTCCCAGGCCCGTCCATAAAAAGCCCGTCGCCAGAAACATTCCAGCCGCCGCAAAAGCCAGCAGCGACAGGCGCAGCGTGCGGCACAGATACCAGAGCGAACCTGAAAAGAGCAGCGCGCCGATGACGTGCAGCGTGACGAGGGCGCGATCTTCGCCCATCAGCTTTGTCAGTCCGGCAATCAGATACGCAAAGACGCGATGATGATAAAGCCGCAGCGCAATATTGAAATCGCCGGGCAGATAGTTCGGATCAAGAATCCGCCGCACCACCGGCAGCAGTCCGACGTGATTTGATGAGCCGGTGTTGATGCCGCCGTTGAATCCGACAGTCAGCGCGGCCACGCCGATGATGAAAAGAATCGTGATGAGCGCCGCCGACCATTCGCGCAATGACAACAACTGATTTTTTTCTGATGAGTGATTGACAGCCAATGAAATTATTCCTGAATGATTTCAGCCTGAGGTTCAGGCTGGCGGCTGCTGCCGTGCGGCAGCGCCAGAAAGATCAGTCCGACCAGCGTCCAGAACAGCACCCGCACCTTGCGATAAACTGCCATCGTGACGCCCGTCAGCGTGCCGAAACCAAGCGCCTGCGCGAGCAGCCCCGTTCCCGCTTCATCCACGCCAACTCTGGCGGGCACGAAGGCGAACAGAATATTGATGAGCCGGTTCAATGCTTCAAAGATAAATGCCACCGTCGCGCTGTCAGGCCCGCCGATCAGGCGCAGCATCAGCCAGATTTCCAGCACGCCGAGCAGGTGAAAAACCGTTTCGTACAAACACAGCAGCCTGAAATCACGCGGGCGCTGGCGATAAAAATCGAGAATGTGATTTTCAAATCTGGCCAGATGATGCAACTGATGATCGAGCCGCGCGCCGAAGCGCCAGCCTCCGGCCAGCCGTCCGACCAGGCTCCGCAGCACCGCCACCAGCGACCACCGCCGCACCAGCACCACGATGACTGATGCCAGAATCACCAGCAGCGCAATCAGCGCCAGCACGCTCGCGCGACGCAGCGAAGGGCTGACGGCCACCGTCGCCAGCAGCGCCAGCACTCCGGCAATCATCATCACGCAGCACGAAATCAGATAGCTCAGAATTTCAAGCGACAGTGACGAAGCCGCGTGTGCAAACGGAATGCGCCCGCTGAAAAAAATCAGCCGCGCCGGTTCAGCCAGCAGCGGCCCCGCCGTCGTCAGATTGCCAATCGCATCGCCCACCACCCGCGCCCGCCAGACCGTGAAAAATCCGACTCTCCGGTCAGCGGCGGTCATACATCGCAGCCACGCCAGCGCGCGCGCCACCGGGCGCAATCCTGAAACGACCAGAACCCACGCAAAGCCCGGCCCGATTGATCGCACGCGGTCGAGCAGTTCCTGCCACCCGGCCTGCCTGATGACGTAAACAAACAACGCCAGTCCGGCAATCAGTGAAATGATGGTCATCAGGTAAGAACGACTTTTCATTGCCCGTTTTGTCCGGCCAGGCGGCGGTGACTTTCGACGAAATCATCAGGATCATCAAGCCGTGTGGCGCGGCCTGATCCGGCTGATTTTGATTTCAAGGCTCTGGCTTCGTCAAAGATGCGTTCGTCAATCGGCAGGCATTTGTAAGGCGTGAAATCAGGCTGGTTCGTGAATGCCTCGCGCAGGTCGCTGGCTGCGGCGTCATACTGATTGAGCGGCGGCATGCCAAGCAGCAGGTAAATTGTCCTGAAAATGCTCGCAATGCTCGTGTGCGTGCGCGTGGCGTAACCGCGCCGCGCATACGGGCTGATGACGAGCAGCAGGCTGCGATGCGCGTCAACGCTGTCCAGTCCGTCCTGCGCGTCGTCCTCGGTCACAAAGATCGCCATCTGCCGCCAGTAAGGCGTCTGCGACAGAAATTCGACCACGCGGCCCAGCGCCAGATCGTTGTCGGCCACAAACGAGGCGCGATAAGCGTACCCATCCTGCGGGCGTTCCTTTGAAGTGTGATCATTGGGCAGGTAAATGTTAATGAAGCGCGGCAGCGGTTCGCGGCCTTCGATAAAACGCTGGCGAAAGTCGCGCTCGAACTGCTGCCAGCGATACTGATCAGAGATGTTCATATTGAAGGTCGGAAAGTCACGCGCCGTCGCGTCAAATAATGGCTGCGGGATCGGCACATTCACCGGCAGCCGCGCGCCCGTCGGTTCATAATCGGCCTCTTCCTCGATGCCTGACAGTTCATAACCTTCGCCGTAATTGCGAAACGGAATCTGTGCGCGATGCAGATGCTCCCACACCGAACCCGATTCCAGATAATCTTCCGGCGCAAGCGCAGCGGCGGAACCGGCAAAGGTCAGCCGCCCCGGTGATTGTGGCGCAGCGCGAAAATCACGATGGCCGCCGTAACTTGCCGCCAGACTCGTTTCCACCCACGCATTCGGATAGACGCCCACCAGCCAGCGATGACCATCGGCTGACACATCGGCGTCAAGATAGAAGTTGTCTGAAAACGCGAATCGCCGCGCCAGTGCGTGATGATTGGGCGTCACGTTGACTTCACGAAAAGCCACGCGGTTGTCCTTGTCAAAAACGTTCGACCGTTCGCCATAAAGCGCGAGCGACCTCTCAGCGCGCAACTGTCGGCCTGTCGAGTCACGTTCGATGTCGCCGTAAACCTGATCGTAAGTGCGATTCTCCTTGGTGATGAAAACAATGTATCTGATCTGCTCGCTTGCCCTGCCGAATTCAGCGGGCACAACCGAAGCATCGGGCTGCGCGTCGGTGAGATCGAAGCCGTTGTTTTTGATGACCTGCGCGGTTTCAGCCGGAAGCGCGCTGTCGGCGGGCACGCGCAGCAGCGAGACAACGCCCTTCTGCAACGCGCCGACAAACGTGCCTTCGGGGCCGCGTTTGAAATTCGGCCCGCCGTTCGGGCCTGAACCGAAGCCTTTGGCATTCGCCACGAAAAGCGATCTGCCATCGCGGCTGACGGCAACCTGCGACGGAAACCACGCCGCCGGAATGTGACCGAGGACTTTCAGCTTTTCAGCATCAATCACCGCAACCGCGTTGATGCCCGCTTCAGCGACATACAGCCGCCGTTCATCCGCGCTCAGCGCCAGGCCGAACGGAATCTGCCCGCGCAATCTTTTGAGCGTCAGTTCCTGTTCGACCGTGATGCGCAGTCCGCGTTTGCGCCAGCGGCTGAACATTTCATTGAAGATGTTCAGGTCAATCGTTGCCGTCACACGACCGCTGGCCGCATCAAGCACGGTGACGCTGTCGTTATTGGCGTTGCTGATGAAAACGCGCCGACGACCGGCCACCACGCCACTCGGACTGCTGCCGCCAGTGACCTGAATGCCGTTAGCCGCTTCACCAATCAGACGTCCGGTTTTGGTTTTTGCGGCGAGGCGCAGCGTGCCTTCGCTGCTGATGTCATAGCTCCAGACCGAAGCGGCTTCTTCATCGTTCGCGTCACCCAGACCAGGCACGCGTTTGCCTTCGACGGTTGCGCCGCGCCGTGCTTCTTCGGACTGATAAGCGAAGGGCGGAAAGGAAAGACCGGTATTTTTCGGGTCTTTCGGATTCCAGCCTTCGACCAGCGAATAACGAAAGACGCCGACGTTGCTGACATACAGCCTGCGTTCATCGGGCGAAAGCGCCAGCGAAAACGGCGCGCGGCCTGATGGCACGCTGCCGATGATTTCGCGCTTTGCGGGATCAATGATGACGACGCGATAGTTGGCCTGATCGAGAACAAACAGGTGACGACCATCGCGTGTCATCGCCAGCGCGCCCGTGAAGCTGTTCTGATGCTGCGCGTCGTTGACGCTGATGGTGGCGATGCGTTTGCGCTGCTGAAGATCGAAGATGAAAACCGAACCCTGATTGCCGCTCGCAGCGTACAGCGTGCGGTTGTCGGGCGCGACGGCGAGGCCCATAAAGACTGAGCGAAACTCTTCATCGCTCTCATCAGGCGTGCGTTTGCCGCGATAGCGTTCGCGGTCGGCGGTAATCTGCGCCAGTTGCGGCGCTGCATCCTGCAAACCGGTGATGATTGAAACTGCAAAAGGCTCGGTGCCGTTGCACGAAGCAACAAGCGTGCGTTCATCAGGACTGAGCGCAAGGCCGAACGGGTGCGCCGCAACAGTGACGTGCCGCCCGCGCGGCGTAAGCAGGCGGCCATTCGGCACCACCGGCGATTGCGGCGCATTCGTTGCCAGCCGTTCACCCGCCGGAGCGCCGAGCGTGGCCAGATTGACCGCGCGCATCTGGGCTGCCGGAATCAGCAGCAGCAATGGAATCAGCAGCAGGAGCAGTAATTTTTTCATCGGTGGGTCAGCTTCGGCTCTGGTGAATGTTCGACAAACTCACCAGCTTGTCGAACATTTATTGCCTGAATCAGGACACGCCACAATGGAACACAAAATCACCACAGAGGTTCACAGAGGCAACCAGAATTTATCCTTCCTCTGTGAACCTCTGTGGCTTCTGTGGTGATTTTCCATGTCCCAGGCTTTCGTGGCTTGATTTATTGAATCAGTCGCGGTGCGCTTTCAATCCGCAGTCTGAGCTTTGGTCAGCATTTCGCTTTCCGACAATTTTTGCGGCAGCATCGCTACTGCCACCGCGCCAATTGCGGCCAGCGCAATCAGCGCGGCAAATCCGTTGACGTAATTGCCGTTGATCCGGTGCAGATATCCGACCAGCATTGGCGCGAGCGCTTCGGCCAGCCCGTCGGCAGTCAGAATGATGCCCATCACGCGGCCCATCACTTTCAGGCCGAACAGGTCGGCGGCCATCAGCGGAATGATCATGTAATCACCACCGAAAGCGATGCCGAACACGACTGCAAAAACATAAATCACGCCCGGCGTCGAAACGAAATAGAGCAGCGGAATCGCCGTCGAGACCAGCACATAGATCAGCAGCATCACATACTTTCTCGGAAAGCGGTCAGCCAGCCAGCCCATCAGCAGCCGCCCCGCGATGCTCGAAGCCAGCACCAGCGTAATCACGTTGGCCGCCATCGCCTGCGAATACTTCAGGTCGAGGCCCATAAAAAGCTTGAGGTGCTGATTGGTTCCGCCGACCGCGCCGATGGAACACATGCTGCCAATCGCCAGCAGATAAAAGGCCGGAGTCTTAAGCACCTCGCCAATCGGCACCGGCGCGGCTTTCTGTTCCTGATAATCCTCAGGCGCTTCCCTGATGAACCAGGTGACCGGAAAGGCAATGGCAATCATCAGCACGCCGAGCATTGCGAGCGCCTGATGCCAGCCGAACCTTTCAGCCAGCAGCCGCGCCAGTTGCGGCACCAGCATGCCACCGACGCCAATGCCGATGTAGGCAATGCCCATCGCCCGGCCACGCGCCCGGTCAAACCAGCGCGACAACAGCACCTGATTCGGCAGCGGCCCGCCGCAGACATAACCGAGCGCGTTGAAAAGATAGAAGAGATAAAACATCCACAGCGCCGTCATCTGTCCCAGCCCGATGAGCGCCACGCCGCCCATCACGATTCCGGCCAGCATCATGCGCCGCAACCCGAAACGGTCAATGATCCATCCGGCAATAAAACCGAACAGCGGCCCGACGATGATCTTGCCGAAGGCATTGCCCGAAGTCACAGTGTCGCGCGACCAGCCGAACTCCTTCACCATAAAATCGTAAAAGAACGGCAGGCCGTAAAACGACAGCCCGACCAGCGAAAAGAGATTGAGAAAGGCAGTCGCTGCTGCCTGGGTTTGTCTGTTTTTGAGTTGTCTGTTCAAGCGCATCAGCTCCGGTTTAATAAATCAGAATGCACGTTTGCGAAACAGTCAGGGATTGAAAGCGCCATCGGTCATCTTGTTTTCACCACTCAGAATTGAACGGCAGGAGTTGCCTCATCACTGCCGGAGACTGAGCCGGATTTCAGTTTATGTTTTCTGGTAAAGCCCGCAACGGAAACGCTCTGGCAGGAACAGCCGTCAGGCTAATGCCTGCGGGCGCCGAAGGGCAAGAGCGCCGAAGCTGATCAGACCGCAGCGGTGATCAGATCAGCTTTGACTGAGACAGATTCAGTTTTCTGGCTGGCCCGCTTGCTTATCATTTTCGCTGAGGGCTATGATACGGCCACTTTCTGATAATCGAATGAACAAACAAATGAGACGCACACACTCCATTCGTTTCCGCACTTTTTTCCCGCTCAATCAGGGCGTGGCGCCTGCGTGCTGTTGTTGTTGCTAGTATTTTTCGCGGCCATCTTCTTTTCGTTTTTCACTTCGATTTTTCACAGCACCATCAACAAGGAGGATTTTATGAGCGAAACTGCAACCCCCGCAATTTCACTGCCCCGGCTGAATGAACCTGCGCCGGATTTCACGGCAAATTCAACGCACGGGATGATCAAGCTGTCGGATTATCGCGGCAAATGGGTCGTGCTGTTTTCACATCCGGCTGATTTTACGCCGGTCTGCACGACTGAACTTTCGGAGTTTGCGCGGCGGCAGGCCGATTTTGACAAGCTCAACGTGCAACTGATCGGGCTTTCGATTGACAGCGTCTATGCGCACATCGCCTGGGTGCGCAACATCAAACAGAATTTCGATGTCGAGATTAAGTATCCGATGATTGCTGACCTCGATATGAAAGTCGCCTCGGCTTACGGGATGATTCATCCGGGCGCCAGCAGCACGGCGACAGTGCGCTGCGTGTTTGTGATTGACGATGAAGGCATCGTGCGGGCGATGGTCTATTACCCGCTGACCAACGGTCGCAGCGTCAACGAAATTCTGCGGCTGGTGCAATCGCTGCAAACCAGCAAATCAAAAGGCGTGGCCACACCCGAAGGCTGGAAGCCCGGCGATGACGTGATTGTGCCGCCACCGCTGACCCTCAGCGATGCCGAAAAGCGCGTCGCCGATTCATCACTGAAAGTCACCGACTGGTATTTCAGCAAGAAGGCCGGGGCGTGAGGAAGGAAATCGGCAGTCGGCAGTCGGCAGTCGGTAGTCGGTAGTCGGTAGTCGGTAGTCGGTAGTCGGTAGAAAGAAGAAAGCAGAAGACAGAATGACAGGTTTTACCCTTCTGTCTTCTGCTTTCGCTGCTTGTAAGAACGCAGATGTTGAAATCAGACATTCACTTCTGCTTTCTACCGACTACCGACTACCGACTACCGACTACCGACTACCGACTGCCGATTTCCGACTTCCTTCTGCCCTCAGACCGTTTTTGTGACTTTCGACAGCGAGCGCGGCGCGTCGGGACTGAGGCCTCTGGCGGCGGCCAGTAAGGCGGCGAAAAGCTGCGCCGGAATGATGTAGGGAATCGGCGTGAGCAGTTCATTCATCTTCGGCAGTCTGATCGCCCGCGTCGCTGACTTGAGAATTCCGGCATCGCTTGAGAGCACGACTGTTTCGGCTCCGAGGCCGGTCAGACGACCCAGCAGACTCTGCATGCCCTCAAAGGTTTTGCCTGGCGGAGCAAACAGAAACGTCGGAAAGCGGCGCTCGACCATCGCAATCGGGCCGTGCAGAAAATCCGCCGACGAAAACCGCTCAGCCACCACATAGCACGTTTCCATCAGCTTGATGGCAAACTCGTATGCGTTCGCATAATTCAGCCCGCGCCCGACCACCACGCAATGATCCATAAAAGCATAACGTTCGACCATCGTGGCAATTTGCGTTTTGAGTTTCAATGCCGCCTCGGCGAGTTCCGGCAGCTTTTCAACGTCGTGGCCCTTCGTCTCGTTCAGCGCCTGCGCGAGCAGGTGAAACATCAGCAACTGCCCGGTGTAGGTTTTCGTGGCGGCGACGCTCTTTTCGCGTCCGGCGTGAATCAGGAAGGTTTCATCGGCGAGGCGCGCCATCGCTGATTCGGCTTCGTTGGTAATGGCCAGGGTTCGCGCGCCGCACTGTTTTGAATTTTCCAGCACGAGGTTGATGTCCACGCCTTCGCCTGACTGTGAAATGCCGATCACGAGCGTGTCGCGCAAATCCATCCTTGTGTGATAGAGCGTGTGCACCGATGGCGCGGCGAGTGAGACGGGAATGCCCGTGCTGATTTCGAGCAGGTAACGGCCAAACATCGCGGCATTGTCTGAACTGCCGCGCGCCGCCAGCACAATCAGGCGCGGCGGATTGTTTTTCAGTGAAGTGGCAAAGCGGGTGATGCGGGGTTTTTCACGTTTGATCGTTCGTTCGAGCGCCGCAGGCTGCTGCCCGATTTCGTCAAGCATTAGTGACATGGGTGAATGATTTCTCCGAATTCTGTCCGTTTTTGATGATTCGTTAACTCAGCGTTTGCGGTATCTGCCGTCCGGCAGTTTCTCATAAGCCGGATCGTTTTTCAGTTGGTCGAGAGCTTTTTCCGCCCGATTCAGTATCGCTGCAAGTTCGCCGCGTAATAATCCACGTTCGCGTGTGGCGCTGATTGATTCAAGGGCTGAATGCAGCGCGCTGAATTTTTGTTCAAGCTGCGGCACATTGATTTCGCCTGACTGCGGCTGAAAGAGAGCAGCGAAGGCGCCACTGTCCTGCACGGCGCTTGCCCACGTCTGCACGGCTTCGCGGCTGCGGGTGTCGTACAGCAGATTCAGCGCATCAGCAAATGAAACTTCGGGTTTGTAAGCACGCGGATTCCACGCCTCATCAGCCGCCGTCAGCAGCGGCAGCATCGCCGCGTGTGCCTGATTCATCGGCTTGAAAATCATTCCGCTGATTGCCGTGCCGTTCGCAGGCGGGGTCGCCTGTTTTGCCGCCAGCACGAGCCGCCAGGGGGCGGTGTCATTGGCCATAAAATCATTTTGCAAAATCAGCGGGTGATCTGTCGGTGCGGTTTGTAAATCAGCGCCTGCGGGCAGCAGCGGAATTTCCTTTGGCAGCGCGCTGCTCAGTTCCTTCAGTGCGGGCATCACTGTGAGCGTCGCATTCGGCAGCGCACGTTTCAGGTATTCAGCCGCGCGCTTTGCCAGATCAGCCTGCGCTGCCGCCACCGTCTGAAAGCGGGCGCGGTCGGCGTCAGCAGTGAGTTCAGCTTCAGCAAAGTGCAGCGCGAAGTGTCGCACGCCCGCTTCAGAGAGCGTGTCAAAACGATGCGTCAGCGCCGTGAAATCAGCCTCGCTGGTATAAGCGAGCGAAGCGCCGGGGCTGATGACATAGACCAGTTCGATGAAGTTTTCGTCGGCCACGCGCCGCAGTTCATGAAAGCGCGTCAGTTCAGGCTCGTCGTAATTTTCACGCCAGCGTTCGCGGCAGTAAGGATCGTCAGGCGGCGCGTAATAGTAACGATTCATCCGCGCGCGCCCCATCAGCCGCAGCACGTCGAGCCGGTCACGATGCGACCAGGGCGCGCCCGCCATGTTTTCAATCACGCCGCGCTCGGCGAATTCAGGCGTTTCAGTGATCTGAAAGTCCTGACTGAGCCGGCCTGCCAGCCCGTCCCTTTCAACCCGGGCCAGCGCATAAAAAGCGCCGCGTGCTGATGACGCGACGATTTCAATGCGCCGGATCTTTTTTTGCAGGCGGCTGCGAATCGTGTAGCTTTCGCTTTCGTTTTTGTCGTTGCCAGCCACAACGAGGCTGAGTTCAGCGGCTCCGGCGCCGACATCGAAAGCGGGAAAGTTAATGGCATCAGAGCGGCTGACCAGTCGCGCATCCAGATTTTCGCGGCCCTTCAGTTCCCACACGGCCTGCGCCTGTCTGATCGGCTGATAATTTTCGAGCGCCAGATAAACACGCGCTCTGATTTCAGGATCGTCAGTGCGATTTTGCGGAAAGGCAAGTTGCAGGTGCTGAATGGCGCGCACTCTGAAATCAGCGCGCGAGCCATCACTGAGCAGAACCGAATGCACGTTATGACGAAACTGGCTCGAAAAAATTTCGCTGGCCCGCCGCCGCGCTTCACCGATGACAAAATCCTCGGCGCGCGGCAATGCCGCTGCATTCAGATTTTCAGGATCGGCCTGCAACTGTTCGCGGACGAAACGATCAAGCTGCGGACGCAGCACCGGGTCATACACCGCCGCTTTCAGCCAGCGATTGAGCAGCAGTTCAACCTGCGCCTGTTCGGTGCGCCGCAACCGGTCAGCGTCATCGCGCAGAAAGCGGGCCGTCACCAGCCGCGCTGAAGCCTGCGCAATGGCCAGCGCCGTTCCGCTGGTGAATTCATCAGCCACCGCAAAACCAAAAAGCTGATCGAGCATTTTGCGGCTGCTGACGGCATTCATCAGCCGGTCACGTCCGGCCTGATCGGTCGCCGTGTCAGCGAGCGCCACGCGGTATCCGGCTGTCACGGCGCGCTCAAGTTCAGTGATGAAAGCCGCGAACTGCGCTTCACTGGTTTGCGGCTGATACACAAAGAGCAGCAGGTCAGCGCGCCTGACCTCTGCCGCGCCTGCATTCAGCACTCTGCCGCCCAAGGCCCTGATCGAAACGTTCGCGCTGTCAGACGGCCCTGCCGAATAAAAAGGCACGATGCCGGGCGCAATGCCGAACCGCCGGTTAAGCTGGCGCACGGTCAGCAGGCTGGCTGTATCAGCGACAGGCAGCCCGGTCATTTCATTCCCGGTTAATTCGGTTGTGGCGAGGCGCGGGTGCTGAAGCTGAATCCATCTGATTATTTCGGCTGCCGCTTCGGTGTGACTGCCCGGCAGAATGATGATGCCGTCAATGTCGCCATAATCAAGGCTTCTGGCCCACGCCGTCAGTTGCGCGTCGTTTTGAAGCAGCGCACGGGGCGGCGTCACTACATCGTGATCGGCAATGCGGGCAATCAGGCGCGGCATCTGATCGGCAGCCGCGCTCTGATCAAAGGAAATCAGCGCAAACTTTCCGGCCAGAAAATCCTGTCGCGCCTGACGCAGCACGGGCCTGCGCTGCGCGAGAGTTTCACCGGGCAGGACTGTCAACACAAGCAGGGAAGTCAGCAGGGCGCAAAGTAAAGCTGCGCCGGAAGGAAAAACGATGAGACTAAAACCAGGAACAGAAAACCGCATCGGGGCACCACAAAAATAAAAGGCAGGGAACAGTCTCGGCTGCATCCCTGCCTGGTCGGTGGTGATCTGAAAAAGCAGGTCAGCGCAAATGCCCGCGTTTTTCAATCCGCGCCAGATCGCCGATCAGCCCGCGCAGGCGCTCGCGCAACTGATACTGTGTCTGGGCATCAGTCGCGCACTTTTCCAGCGTATCATATGAGATCGAAATCGTATGTTCGCCCGCGCCGCTGGTCACTTCCACGATAAACGTGCGTGACGGCGGGCTGTCGGTCCAGGTAATCCCCGACAGCGAAACATCACGCTCGATTGCGTAAGTCCGCATTTCAAGCTCTGACCACTTTCGGCCTTCTTCAATATTGTTCGGTACAACTTTATCAGCCATTGCCATCTCTGTTTTTATTGAATGCACTGATGAAAACGAACCCGCAGCAACCAGAATGTCTGCACAGGAATTATGAACCGGCTGAACCGGCCAGTAACTCTACCGCGTGTGGGATGACTCGCGCAATCGCCGCCAGATTTTCCCGCGCCCCGCGCACGCTGCCGGGCAGGTTGATGATCAGCGTCCGACCTCTGATGCCGCAGACGGCGCGTGAAAGCGCCGCCAGCGGAGTAATTTTCAGACTTTCAGCGCGCATCAGTTCCGCCAGTCCCGGCGCTTCACGTTCCAGCACATCGCGGGTCGCTTCAGGCGTCACATCCCGCTCAGCGAAACCTGTGCCACCGGTCGTCACAATTAAATCAGTTGCCCCTGAATCAGCCCAGGCGCGCAATCGCGCAGCAATGGTCTGACGCTCATCAGCCAGAATTTCAGTGGCTGTAATTTCAGCCTTCAGGCGCTGTAATTCACTCACAACTGCCGGGCCTGACAAATCCTCACGACTTCCGGCGGCGGCTGAGTCGCTGATGGTCAGGACAACGGCTCTGATGACGGGTGGCATAATTAATGGACAATCCCTTCAAAATATCCTGTCAGAGTGTAAATGGTCATCCGCAGGGATTCAACAAGGTCACACGACAGGCCGGATTTTACTGCCGCTCGACAGTTTCAATGTCGCGCAGGATGACGCCCGAACGCAGGGCATCAAGCATGCGGCGGGTCACGATAAAGAGCGGTTCAGGCAGATCATCGGGGTCATACCACGCCCAGCCTTCGCATTTTTCCGGTTCCCGAAGCTGCGCTTCACCGCACGGCGCTTCGCAGACAAAGTCAATATCAACATAATGCCGCGCGCCATCGAAAAGATAATTGCCGACTGAAAGCAGGCGCAGGCTGGTGATTTCCAGCCCGGTTTCCTCGCGCACCTCGCGCCGCGCGGTTTCAGCATAGCTTTCGCCGTATTCAATGTGACCTCCGGGGGCGGCATAGTATCCGGCTCCGTGCGAACCGCGCCGTTTGCCGAGCAGCATGCGGCCCTCGCGCATCACCAGAATGCCCATGCCTGCGCGGGTCTGAAGATTTTCTGATTTCATGATTGTCAGGTGGATTCTCCGGCAGCCGGTCACGCAGCGGTGCGGCCCTTTTGCGGTTGACCGCATCGCCCTGAGCAGCTAAATTACGGGTTTGCTTATGAAGCGGGTCAGGCGTCTGTGTGACCACCTGACCGGGAGTACTGATCTTTAATGAATCAGGCTGCTGATTCAATTTCATCTGTGAGGAGAACGTAAGTCCATGGCCACCGTCAAGAGGTATAACATTTTCTGTTCGAAATGCCAGCACAATTTCCCTGTCTTTGCGTCGGTCTATCACACGATTGATGTGGACAAGTGGATTAAGGAGAAGGCCGACACGCATGACTGCAAAGCTTATGCTGATGCGCTGGCGAAGGCGCGTGCGCCGCGTGCGCTGAACCCGATCAAGGCTTCGAAGAAGAAGGCGTAAGTCGGTGACGGTTGGCGGCCTGCCGGTCACAGGTCGCCTGAAACTGACAGGATGTGAAGGAGGCGTTGTGGTGAATCATTCAGCCGGACGCAATGTGGCAGGTCAAAGTGACAGAACACGTCATGTTTCGTTCGCTTTGCCTCAGCGGCTGAAGGGTCACTTTTACAACAACTCCGCAGCAGTCCTGCATTTGAGTCTGGTGCGGCAGTAATCAGCGAATGCGGCACGCGATTCGCTTTGAGTAAGCGCGGAAAGCAGGCGTTCGGTTGCTGCCGTCGTAGTTTAGCTTGGGTTGTTCAGCGGCGGCAGTCCGGGGCCACCGGGCGCCCTTTCCGTTTAAGCCTACCCCAAAGCATCGTCGCTGACAGTCTCATCGCAAGTCAGCAGGAATTTTCAAGCCCTTGAGGCAATGCGGCGGCTGCAATCCTTTGTTTTCCCCTTCATATTCTTATCCCCCTGAAGCCTTCCATCACCACCCCGCCTTTTTTTTGCGGACTTCAGCGGTCTTCCGGCTGCTCATCAGATAAAGAATCATTGCCTTCGCAGACCTGACTGGCGTATGCTGCGCGCACCGGCATCAATGATGTTTTTATTCGTGCAGTGACTTTCTCAACCCGGCTTTATCCGCTGGAAAAGTGCGGTTATTGACTATATTTCATGCGGGCAATAACCAGCTTCAGTCTGATTGGATAACCGGCAATACCTGAGTCGGCAACGGTCGGATTTCAGTCCTTCGAACATCCCTGCCACACTCGTTGCTCACAGGCTTCCCATCACTGAACGTGTTGTCATCCCCCAACCCTGTCAGACTCCGGCTGCCTCACGCATCCAGCCGGACAAAGGAGGTATGTAAAAGTGAAAAAGAAACCAACTGCTCCGGTGCAGTCCGATCCGGCCTCAGAACAGCCCGATGCTCTTCCATCGGGTGAAAACAAAAAGCAGAAACTTTCATCAACAGGCCGCCGCCGCTTTCTGGGCGCGGTCACTGCCGCCACCGTCGCAGCCGGCGTGACCGGTTCAACGGCTGAGGCGCAGTCGCTGCTGTCGGTCAGAAAAAGCTGCGACGATGTCAATTTCCCATTCAATGTCGAGCCGCGCTCATACTCTTCCAACCGCTTCATGAAGGCCTACAAGTGCCGCATGGATGCCGCTAAAATGGCTCGTTCCAGACCGCTCGTCATGCACCTCAGCAATGGTGATGATGATCGTTACGCCAACAAGATCGGCAGCTATTCAAAAGGACTGCCGCACAACCGGCTGGGCGAGGTTGATCTGAACGCTTACGCCACGCTCGCCAAAGCGAGGGAAACCGAGAACCCGGCGGATTTTGAAGCCATCCAGCTTGGCCTGGGTCGCAAGCTGACCAGCCCGCAGGCCGGCCTGGCGATGGATCTCGAAGGCCCTGATTCGCATCACGTCACCCTGCCGCCTGCGCCGCAGTTCGCCAGCGCCGAAGCCGCCGGTGAAGCAGTTGAACTTTACTGGATGGCGCTCGCGCGCGACCTCAATTTTGCTGAATACAATTCACACCCGCTGCTCGTTGAAGCGTCCAGAGACCTCTCACGACTCTCGGATTTTCGCGGGCCGAAAGAAGCCGGGCGCGTCACGCCGAATACCATCTTTCGCGGCCTCACGCCGGGCGATCTGACCGGGCACTGGCTCTCGCAGTTCCTGATTCTCGATTACTCGTTCGGCGCAGTTCCGGTTGCGCAGAAGATGAAAACCGTGCTGCCCGACATCAATTACCTGACGAGTTTTGATGACTGGCTGACGGTGCAGAACGGTGCTGATCCGACTGACAACATTCAGTACGATCCGACGCCGCGCTACATTCGCAACCTCCGCGACCTGGCGCAGTGGGTGCATATTGACGCGCTCTATCAGGCTTATCTGCACGCCTGCCTGATTCTGCTTGGTCAGAATACCCGCCTTGATCCGGGGCTGCCGCTCTATGACTCGAAGGTGCAGGCCGGATTTGCGCAATGCGGCGGCCCGCACATTCTCAGTATGGTGACTGAAGTGGCCACCCGCGCACTCAAGGCTGTCTGGTATCAGAAATGGTTCGTGCATCATCGTCTCAGGCCGGAAGCTTACGGCGGGCGCGTTCACGTGATGAAGACCGGAGCGGCCACCTATCCGCTGCATCCAGACGTGCTCAATTCACGCGCGGTTGAAGTCGTTCACAATCGTTACGGCTCATACCTGCTCCCGCAGGCTTTTGCCGAAGCCAGCCCGACCCATTCATCCTATGGTTCAGGCCACGCGACAGTGGCCGGTGCCTGCGTGACCGTACTCAAGGCGTTCTTTGATGAAACGGACATTGTCAGAAATCCGATGATTCCGAATGCCGACGGCACGGCGCTGATTCCTTATGAAGGCGCTCCGCTGACGGTGCTTGGTGAACTCAACAAGGTGGCGACCAACGTGGCTTTTGGTCGTAACGGCGCGGGCATTCACTGGCGGTCGGATGCCATCAATTCGCTGCGGCTTGGCGAAGAGGTGGCCATCGGCATTCTCGAAGAGCAGAAGCTCACTTATAACGATACCGTCACCATGTCGCTGACGAAATTTGACGGCACCAGAATTACCATCTGATCTCAGGTGATGAGATCAGCTTTCGGTCAGGCCGGGAGTAAAAGCTGAAAGATGCGCCGACTGCCTTTTCAGTTTTTGCTGCCGGCCTTTTTCTGTTTCGGAGAGGATGGAAATTAAAGAAATACGTCAGGTCGCCGATATGCTCTGCAATGCTGCCCAGGCGTTCGCTCAGTCAGTAATCTGCTCAGGCCGGTCGAAAATAAATGGGACACCCTGCCGAGACAAAACGGAATCACCGCCGCCTGGAAATGGCGCTGCCGATTCAGATCACCTTTATGGAAAGCAGCTTTCTGCCCTGGGTCGAACAGACTCAGACGCAGGATGTTTCGGCAGTCGGAGCGCGTTTTACCGTTTCCCGCGCGCCTGAAGTCGGCCAGCTCATTCACCTCTCCATTCGCATGCCAGCGCAACTCAGAAAGTACGATCAGAGTGCGCCGAATTATCAGGTCTGGGCACTGGTGCGCTTTGCCCGGCCCTGCAAATTCGTCGGCGGCAGCGGCAATCATTACGAAGTCGGCGCCGCCTTTGTCGGTAAAAAACCGCCCGAAAGCTTCCTGGCTGATCCGACCATCCGCTATCACCTCGCGCCGCCTGAAGTGAAGGACGGCTTCTGGCGACTGTTTCTGCCCGGCTCAGGCATCGAAGTCATTCCCGGCTGATGTACCCTGAAGCACAGGACTGAAATTTGTGTCATTATCCTGTCGCCCAGGCGCAGTGCTGCTGCCCCTGTCGGCCATTGACGCGCTGATCAGTTACCCGGCAGATGACGACAGCAGTCATCCGGTAAAGTCGGCCTTCACACAGGAACTTTCGGCACAAGGAGAAGAAGCGATGATCACAGGCAAAGCATCATGGCTGCTGACCGCAGTTTCAGGCATCATTACAATTCTGGCGCTCACCACCCCCGATTTATTTCCGGCTCGCACACCCGCCGCACAGCCGCAGGACTGGAACATGCTGGATCGCCGCGTCAGCACAATTGAGCAGCGCATCTATTCGCTGGAATCCAGACTGAATCAGCTCGAACAGCAGACCCGGTTCAATTCGCGTCCGACGACTCCTGCTCCGGCAGAACCGGTTGGTGAACTGAACCTCCTCCGCAGCGAAATGGTCGTGCTGGCGTCACGCATCAAACTGCTGGAATGCGGCGTAGTGCAGCTTGACGAAAGAACCCTGCCAGAGCGTACCCGCGAAGCCCGCCGCAAATCAGGACTGCAATCATCAGATTCCTGTCGGCTCAACCCCGAAATGCCAATTCAGTTTCCGGCTTGGAAATGAATCAGATAAAGCTGCCAGTGAATTCAGCAAAACGCTCCGGAAGCCGATCAGTCGCTCACTTGACGACAGACAGGCCATCAGACAGAATGACGCCCGATTGATCGAACAGTTCAGATGCGTCACCTGTTTCCTGACATTTCCACACATTGTTGACTGACTCAGGAAAGAGCCGTTCCCGCATCCGCGCCCGTAGCTCAGTTGGATAGAGCGGCAGACTTCGGATCTGTAGGTCGGGGGTTCGAATCCCTCCGGGCGCGTTAATGAAATCAACCAGTGAGAGCCTGCTGCTCGTCTTTGAGTGGCAGGCTTTTGACCTATTTTTGACCAAAGTTCTCCAGCGCGGCCATTGCTTCGCACTTTCGCTCCTCGATCACGTCGGTGTAAGCGCTCCAGATCACCTCGTCGCGGCGCAGCTTCAGCAGTTCACTTTCCCGCTGGATGGAAAGCTGAGGCAAACCGCCTGGGATTCACTGAGCGCCGACCGCCCAGGTCGTCCCGAAAGCGGGAACGCCGCATCCCACAACCGCACAATACACGCTTCGACCTCTCAGCCGGATTGAAGACAAGTCGCCTGTTGGCAAGCCTGAGCCAGCGCCGCCGCGCGTGGTATGCTGCTTGTAGAAAAAAACTGACCGCCTGCATTTCATTGATGGCCTGCCGGGGCATCGTTCTGAACAAACCAGAGCAGAGGAGCAGGTTATGCAGACCTTTTTCCAGGACCTGCGCTACAGCGCGCGAATGTTGATGAAGCAACCGGGCTTCACGTTCATTGCTGTGCTCAGGCTTCGCGCTTCGTCAGGACTAAAACTGCAGGTTGAGAGGAAGAAAGGAAACTCAATGCGGTTATTTCCACATCTTGTATTTCTGGCGTTGATCACCTGGTTGCCTTCGAGTACGGCCTGGTCTCAATCCGAGCCTGCGCTGATTCCGCGCCAGGCCTTTTTCGCCGACCCGGACAAACAACAAGTGATGCTCAGTCCGGACGGCCAATGGATCGGTTACCGGGCGCTGAGCGGCGACACGCCGAACCTCTGGGTTGCGCCCGTCAGCGACCCGGCCAAAGCCCGCGCTGTCACGAAACAAAGCGGCGCGCCAGTGGTGGACTATCGCTGGACGTACCTGAGCGGGCAGGTGCTTTACTGCGCCCCGACCGACGATGGCGGGCATGCCTTTCTGCTGAATCTCACCAGCGGCGAAACGCGCGACCTGACGCCGGGCAAGGGCGTCGTTGCCTTCATTGAAAAGCTCAGCCCCGACCACGCGGATGAGGTGTTGTTGCGCGTGAAGGAATCGGCGCAGGCCAGGTTTGACTATCGCCTGGTCAATCTGCGCACTGGCGCCGCCACGGTTGCTTTCAAAAATGAACGCGGCTTTGAACGGGTTCTCTTCGATGACGACTGGCGACCGCGTGTGGCGACCGAGCGGAAGCCGGATCAGGGCTATGAACTATTGCAGCCGAATGGCGCAGGCGAATGGGTTTCCTTTGCCCGCTTTCGGCAAGGCATGGAAGCGAAAGCCTCGCAGCCGATCATCCTCGACAAGGCCGGGAAGACGCTGTACCTGACCGATAACCGCGACCGCGACAAAGCCGCGCTGCATTCCATTGATCTGGCAACCGGGCAGAAGACCCTGCTGGTCGAAGACCCATTTGCCGACGTGTTGTCGGCGGTTTTACTCCAACCGAAGACGGGGCGGGTGCAAACGGCTTCGTCATACTTTGGTCGGGCGCGCAGGCATTTTCTTGATCCCACGCTCATTCCTGATTTCGATTACCTGCGCACCGTGCAGCGCGGCGACATCGGCATCCTGTCGCCATTCGGCGGGCGGAGCCTGGATGACCGCGTCTGGCTGGTCGTTTTTCTGGATGGCGGGCCGAACCGCTATTACGTTTACGACCGCACGGCGAGGCGCGCCACCTTTCTGTTTACGGACAATCGGGCGCTTGAGGCTTACACGCTGGGGCGGCGACACCTTGAGGTCATCACCACGCGGGATGGGATGGAACTTCCCGCCGATCTTTACTTGCCAAGAACTGCCGATCCGGACGGCAATGGTCGCCCCCGTCGGCCTGTGCCGCTGCTGATTTACGTTCACGGCGGGCCGTGGGTCGCTTATCCCTGGAACGACTGGCTTACGAACCGGTCGCTGCAACTGCTGGCGGATCGCGGCTACGCGGTGCTGCGGGTCGAGTTTCGCGGCGCGAACGGGTTCGGGCGAAAAGTGGAAGAAGCGAGCGTGCGCGAGTGGGGCGGCAGGATGCAGGACGATTTGATTGATGCCGCAGACTGGGCCGTCAAGCAAGGCATCACAACGCGCGGGCGCATTGGCCTCTGGGGCTGGTCGTATGGCGGCTATGCGACGCTCGCGGCGCTGGCGACTTCTGACCGGTTTGCCTGCGGGCTGGCGATGTACGCCCCAACCGAACTGGATTCGTTTATCGCCGAGGGCGAGCCGGTCGCCCGGACTGCCTGGCGCAAACTGATCGGCGACAACACAACGGAAGAGGGCCGCACGCTGCTCAGGAAGGTTTCGCCCTTTTACTACGCCGCAAGCTTCGCCAGGCCGGTGCTGATTGCACAAGGCGGCAAAGACCAGATTGTGCATCAGAACCAGGCTGACCGCTTTGTCGCTGAGTTGCAAAAGCACAGGAAACCGGTGACCTACCTGCTTTATCCCGACGAGCCGCACGACTTTCGCCAGCCTGAGAGTTGGGTATCCCTTTTCGCCGTCGCCGAAGCGTTCTTTCACGCTCATCTGGGCGGGCGCTGTGAGCCAATCGGCAGCGACCTGCGCGGATCGGGTCTGGACGTGCGCGCGGGCAGTGAGTTAATTCCCGGCCTGTCTCAGGCAATGAAGCAGCAGCCGTCTTCAGAATTGAAATAGCTGTCAACGAGCCGAACTCGACGAGGAGCAATGATGCAAACACGATTGCAGGAACTGCGCTTCGGCGCGCGAAAATTGCGAACGCCATCCGGCCCTGCGTTGATTGCCGCCAGCTTACTGATGCTCGGATCGGTTTGGGCAGGAACGCGCAATCTTTCGCCTGAGCCGAACGCGATCACCGCATCGCCTCAGAGCCTGTCGAGCGACTTTGAATGGCAAAAGCTCGCCGAAGGCGTCTATGCCGCACTGCGCAAGCAACCGCCGCTGATGTCCTTCGACCCGAACAATGTCGTCATCATCAACGATGATGACGTGGTTGTGGTTGATGCGAACGCCAGTCTGGCAGGCACGCGCGCTTTGCTGGCCGGGTTACGCAAGCTCACAAACAAGCCGGTCAAATACGTCATCAACACGCACTGGCACGACGATCACATCATCGGCAATCAGGTTTACCGCGAAGCTTTTCCCAACGTCGAATTCATCGCGCACGCCAGCACGCTGCGCGACCGCCCGACCATTGGCGAAGCCAATCGCCAGCAGATGCTCAATGGCGGGCGCGGTTATGCCGATCACTTGCGCAGCCGCGTCGCCGAAAACAAAAGCCTGGCAGGCACGGAACTGACCGATGAGGAACGCATCAACTACCTGAGCGACGCCGCCTGGATCGAACGCGCGTTGAATGAAGCGCCACAGGTCAGAATCCTGCCGCCGACGCTGACCATCGAAGACCGCCTGACGCTGCAACGCGGCAGGCGCACGATTGACATTCGCTTTCTGGGGCGCGGCCACACCGGCGCGGATTTGATCGTGCATCTGCCGCAGGAAGGCATTCTGCTCACAGGCGATTTGATCGTCTGGCCGGTGCCGCTGGTCGGCTCGACTTCGTTCCCGGCTGATTACAGCGCGACGCTCGAACGGCTGCTGACGATTCCCGCGCAAATCATCGTGCCGGGGCACGGCCCTGTGCTGCGCGATCAGGAATACCTCAGGCAGACGGCGCGGCTGCTCGCTTCGCTCAAAGACCAAACCGCCGCCGCCGTCGCGCGCGGCGAGACGCTCGAACAGACGCGGCAGAGCGTCAATCTCAAAGAGTTTCGCCAGCAGTTCGCGGGCGATTCGATGATGCGGCGCATTCTGTTTGGTGATTACGTCAGCGGCGCGGGCGTGGCGGCGGCCTTCCGCGAAGCGACCGAACGCCAGCCGTCAAAAACTTCAACAGGCGATGACGCCAAAGCCGCGCTGGCCGTAGTCAATCAACTCTTTGCCGCGATGCGCGCCAAAGACGCAGCGGCGATACAGTCGCTCTTTCTCGCTGAAGGCCAGCTCATCGCCACTGACCGCCGCAATGGGCAACCGTCGCGCCGCGTTTTCAACGGCGAAAGCTTTGCGAAGCTGATCGTCGGCACAAAGGGCTTGTTGCAGGAGCGGATGTACAAACCCGAAGTGCTGGTTAACGGCGATCTGGCGCTGGTTTGGGGGCGGTACGGCTTTTATGTGGACGAACGCTTTTCGCATTGCGGGCTGAATGCGTTCCAACTGCTGCGCACGGCGGAGGGCTGGAAGATCGCGCAGGGCGCTTCGACGATTGAACTGGAAGGTTGCGAGCCGGAGAGCAGGGAGAAGGGCTGAGTGCCCGCTGCCATCCTGCTTCCTGATGAAAAGGACGAGTGAAAAAGTATCCTGAACAATATTACTGAGCGGCCAGCGGTTGTTATCGCCGCGCATCATCAGCCGAATTGCTTTCGCCAATCAGATGAAAAGACAATGCGGTCAGAAAGACCAGCACGGCGGGAGTCATCATCCACAGATAATTTTTCAGCACTGAGATTTCAGTCGCATCCGCGAGCAGCGTGCCCCAGCTTGCGCTCGGTTCCTGCACGCCGACGCCCAGATACGAGAGCGCAATTTCAGCGAGGATAAAGGCCGGGGCGCTGATCGCAAACTGCGTGATGAGCGGCGTGCTGACGTTCGGCAGCAGGTGGCGCGTCAGGATGCGCCAGTCGCCTGCGCCGCTCGCAATCGCGGCGGCTACGTAATCGCGCTGCTTTTCGGCCACAATCAGGCCGCGTGTCAGCCGCGCCACCTCGGCCCAGCCAACGACGGCAAAGATGGTCAGCATCATCACCGCGACCTGCGCCGGAGTCACGCTCAGCGGAAAGGCTGCGCGCAGCGCCAGAATCAGCATCAGCGACGGCAGCGACATCATCACTTCAGCCGCACGCATCAGCAGCGCATCAGTCGCGCCGCCATACCATCCCGCGAGCGCGCCAAAAGTAACGCCGATCAGATAAGCCAGCAGCAGCCCCAGCGGCCCGACCACGAGCGACACCTGACCGCCGTAAAGCAGCCGCGCCAGCACATCGCGTCCCAGCCCGTCAGTGCCGAGCAGATGCAGACGCGGCGCGGCTTCGCCACCCGCAACACCGGCCAGATGCAGCGTCGAAGTGAACAGCCCGAACAGTTCGTAACTTTCGCCGCGCACCAGAAACTGCAACGGATAAATCTGTGAACGGTCTTCTTCGTAACCGAAGTTCAGCGGGTCAGTCAGCTTCGGTTTGTAAATGAATGGCCGCGCGTGAAAGCCGCCCTGCGCGTCAATGAAATGAATCCGCACCGGCGGCAGAAACGGCGTCTGCCGCGACTGCGTGCGAAAGTTGTAAGGCGCAAGAAATCCGCCGAGCAGCGAGACGAAATAAAAAACAACCAGCAGCGTCAGCCCGGCACGACGCAGCGTGAAAAAAGAACGCCGCGCCGCACTTTTGCCCTTTGCCTTCTGCTCTTTGATTTTTGCCTTTTCTTCAGACTTGAGCAGCATCACGCAGCCTCGCTTCCGCGCAGGCGCGGATCAGAAATGACGTGCAGCACATCAGCCAGCAGGTTGCCGATGATCATCATCACGGCAGTCATCAGCACAATGCCCATCATCACCGGCACATCGCGCCCGCGCACCGAATTGACGGCCAGTTGCCCAAGCCCCGGCCACGCCATCACCGTTTCGACAATGATCGAACCGCTCAGCAGCGCCGCGATGGCATAACCGAAAAGCGTAATCAGCGGGTTCAAGGCATTGCGCGCTGCGTGTCGCATCACGACTGCTCTTTCGCTCAAGCCCTTGGCCCGCGCAGTGCGAATGAAATCGGCCTGCAACGCTTCGATCATTCCGGCGCGCATCTGCCGCAGGTAAACCGCCGCGAGCGGCAGGCTCATCACTATCGCAGGCAGCACCAGGTGATGCAGACCGTCAGCGATGGAAGCCAGCGAAAAATCATTCGCTGCACTGAGCGAACGCACATTGCCGATGGGAAAGAGTCCCGTCCTCGCCGCAAACAGCAGCGCGAGAATCGCGAGCACAATGCGCGGCGTCGAAACGCTGACAAGCGCGAGCGCACTGCTCGCCCGATCAATCCACGATCCGCGCCTGACCGCCGCGAGCGCGCCGAGCGGCAAAGCAATGAGCCACGCGAGCAGCGTCGCCGTGAGCGAAAGCTTCAGCGTATTGACCAGCCGCTCGCCAATCAGCGTCGTGACCGGCAGCTTTTCAGCCAGCGAGGCGCCGAGGTCGCCGCTCAGCACGCCTTTCAGCCACGACCCGTAACGCACAATCAGCGGGCGGTCGAGGCCGTATTCCTGTCGCAGCTTCGCAATCGTTTCAGCTTTGATGCGGCCATCCTGTTCGAGCGCCGTCAGAGCGTCGCCCGGCGCTGCGCCAATCAGCGCAAAGCTCAGCGCCGAAATAATCAGCAGCGTCGGCACGGCCTGAATCAGCCGTTTCAGCACAAGGCGGGTGATGGTTCGGGCAAGCACGGTGAACTCTCAGAATTGCAGGGGCAGTGGTTAATCCGGCGTGGATTGCCGCTTAAAAGTTCCGGCAACGGAGCGCGATTATAACGCCGCTCGCTGACAGGTCAAAAACTTTGTGATTCGCCGCGTGTGCCATAGACTGATGCGGCCCACAATAATAAAGAACAGGCAACCACGAAGGACACAAAGAACACGAAGGGGAAGAAAGAAAAGGAAACAGGGAGAAGAGGGGAAAAGGCGATGCACTATTGCAGCAGCCCGGATATTCTTTGTCGCCTCTTCACCTCTTCCCCTTTTCTCCTTTCCTTTCTTCACCTTCGTGTTCTTTGTGTCCTTCGTGGTTAATTTATCAAAAATGAAATCTGCTCGATTGCTGCTCAATCACCTTACCAAACCAACTGTTGCGCCGGTGACAGGCTGGATGCTTGCTTTCGGCCCGGCGGCTGCGCCTGAAAATTTTGCGTGGCGCGATGAGGAGTGCGCGTTGATGAATGCGCAACCGTCCTTCAGCCCGCAGCAGCGTTTTGCAGTTATCGGTGACGTGTGGCTGAGCAACAGAGCGCAGTTATTACGCGAAGCCGGATTGCTGCCTGAAACAGATGATGCGGGCATCATTGCGGTGCTGTGGGAACGGCACGGGCATTCAGCCTTGCCGTTGTTGCAGGGAATGTTCGCCTTTGCCGTGTGGGATCAGCAGCAGCGCGAACTGTGGCTGGCGCGTGATGCTGTCGGCGCGCGAACGATCTATTACACCACCACCGGCGCAACCCGCTTTGTTGCGCCGAAGCTGCAAACACTGGCGCGGCGGTTGTCGCCTGAAACTGATCTGGTCGCGCTGCGTGATTATCTGTGCTGCGCGTTTGTGCCGGGTGAACGCACGATGTGGCGCGGCATCAGCGAACTGCGGCCCGGCACGCTGCTGCGCCTGCCTGCCGACGAAAAGCAGATTTACTGGCAGGTGCGCGAACAGCTTGCTGAAAACACTGAGCCGCTCGCCTGGCACGCGCAACAGTTGCGCGCCGAACTTGAAGAAGTCATCAGCGAATACCTGCCCGGCAATGCTCCGGTCGGCGCTTACCTGTCGGGCGGGCTTGATTCAAGCTGCGTGGTCGCGCTTGCAGCCAGGCTGCACGCGCATCCGGTTCACACCTATTCAATTCATTTCGGTGACGAGACGCCGAACGAACTGGAATTTTCCGGCCTCGTGGCCGCGCACTGCCGCACGACGCATCACATCATCGCAATCAGCACTGAACAAATGTGGTCGCTGCTGCCCGAAACGATGGCGGCGCTCGATGACCCGATTGGCGATCCGCTGACGATTCCGAATCTGATTCTGGGCCGCGCCGCAAAGCAGAACGTTGACGTGATTCTCAACGGCGAAGGCGGCGACCCGTGTTTCGGCGGCCCGAAAAATCAGCCGATGCTGCTCGACAGTCTTTATCGCCCCACGACTGAAGCCGCCAGTGCGCGCAATCCGGTTGCGGCTTATCTGGATTCGTTTCAGAAATGTTCGCCCGACCTGCCGCGCCTGCTGAAAGCCGAAGTGTGGCGCGCAATCAAAGATGAGCCTTCAGTCTTCGCGCCTGAACTTGCAGGCGCGGGCAGCTTTCTCAATCGCCTGATGTTCATCAACACGAAATTCAAGGGCGCAGATCACATTCTGACCAAGGTGAACAACCTGACGCAGTATGTCGGATTGCAGGGCCGCTCGCCGCTCTTTGACCGCCGCGTGGTCGCGCTCAGTCTGACGATTCCGCCCGAATACAAGCTGAGCGGCGCCGAAGAAAAAGCCGTGCTGAAAGCCGCCGTGCGCGACCTGCTGCCTGAGCGCATTCTGGCGCGTCCGAAAAGCGGAATGATGGTGCCGGTGCAGTTGTGGTTCAGAAAATACTGGCAGCGGCAGGCGCGCGCGCTGCTGCTTGGTCGCAGAGCGCAAATCAGAGAACTGCTCAATCAGGAACTGATCCGCGACTGGCTCGATTATCGCGGCGATACGTGGGGCCGCTACGGCGTGAAGCTGTGGCTGCTCGTCAGCCTTGAACTGTGGCTGCAGGCACAGCGGCGCAGATAAATCGAAACACTCGGAAAAGGATTCTTCTTCTCTGTGCCTCTGCGCCTCTGCGTGAGAATAAGTTTCTCGCAGAGGCGCAGAGCGCGCAGAGGAAGAAGAGTATGGGTGTGGAAATGCTGTGTGAGAGATGCGTCAATTCAGCCGAAGCTGTCTGATGAATAGACGTACACGCCGCCGCTGTCGTAATAGCCGGTGCCGACGGGCACGAGCGTATCCTGTGCGCGCGGGTCGCGGCTGCGGGCGATGCCGAGCGTGATGACCTGCAATAATCGCTGCGGGCTGATTGATTCGAGTTCGACGCTCTGGCCTGCTTCCAGCCACTTTATTTCTTCAGGCTGCAACCCCTGCTGCACCGGCGCGGGCAGCGCGCTGAGTGATTGCACCTGACCGCTGCGTTCATGACTTGTAAAGACCAGGCGACCGAACAACTGGCGCGGCATCAGGCCGAGGTCATAAACCGTCACGCCGCTCTGCCCGGCAAACCATCGCTCATCGCTCATCAGCCGGTGCGTCATCTGAATGCCGTTCAGGCTGGCATCGTGCAGCACATAAACCTTCAGTTCAGGGTTGCGCCGCAGCATCTGCATCACCGTGTCAAAAATATTCTGCGGATAATGATTCAGACTCAGCACCGCGCAGTTATGCTCAAAATGAAAGTTGCTGGCGATCAGGAACTGCGCGATGGCTGCGTGCTGGCAGACGACAACGCGATCAAAGCTGTAAGCCGTAATTTCGCTGCTGACCTGCGCCGGAGCATTGGCCGCAGCGGGCGGCGGCAGCAGCTTTGCAATCGGGCCGTTGATCTTTTGCCAGCGCGCCAGCCATTCGCTGAACTGCTCGAAGCTGACGGCAGGCTCTTTCGGCCCTTTCGGTTTCAGCCGCTTCTGCACGGGCGGCAGAAACATTGCCACTCCGGCAGCAAAGGCCAGCAGCGCCAGCAGCAGGAAAACCCCTGAAACCACCGCAGACAACACCAGCAGGACAAATGCGGCTATGAGCAGCACGACACCGAGGGCAATAAATCCGGCCCGGTTGCGGGCCTTCCGCGCGCAGAAGAAGTACCAGAGCTGGCGCGGCGTAATGAACAACGTATCCTGCGCCGTCGCCGCCGCAATTACGTGAGCAAAGAACTGATCGGTATGCGTGATGCCGGGCGTGGCCTTCGGATCAAAAACAAAGGCGTGTCCGCACTGTTTGCAGCGTCCCCGGTGTTCAGTCCGCTCCTTCAGCTTGTTGTCCGTCCCGCATTTGATGCACTTCACGCTGCGCCCTCCGCCTGAATCAGCGTTCTCATAATCAGGCCAGTCAGCAATCCTGCTGTCATTGAGTGACGGTGTTTGGAGTTCCAGCTTTAGCTGGTTGTTTTTATTCAGACCAGCTAAAGCTGGAACTCCAGACACCGTCTTTTCACGATCATAATTTCAATGAGTGATGCGGTTGATGAAAACGGCCTTGTCGCTGCCGGGTTACACCTGATGCTCAAGCAGCACCGCATAATCTTCACGCCTGCGAATCAGTCTGTGTCGGCCCTGTTCAATCAGCACTTCAGCCGGGCGTGGCCGGTGCAGGAAGTGTGATGACATCGCATAGCCATAAGCTCCCACGTCAAAAATCGCAATCACATCGCCCGGCTGCATGGCAGGCATCCGGCAGCCGCGCCCCAGGTAATCACGCGAATAGGTTGTGTTGCCGCAGACATCCGTCAGGTGCGACTGATCGTCGTGATTTTTCACTGCGCTGATTTCACGATAGCCGCCGTGCACGCTGATGACGGCGATGTTGGCGATTGATGAATCAACGCCGATGATCTGTTTTTCGCCCTGCCATTTGACCGACACGACTGTTGCCAGCAGGGTGCCGCAACCGGCAATGGCAGCGCGTCCGGGTTCGATAAAAAGTTCAACCGGGCGATTGAGTTCACTCAGTTGCCGTGAAAGTTCAGCGCCGAACTGCGGCCAGTCAAAGCCCGCTTCATCGGCGCGGTACGGATAACCGAAGCCGCCGCCAAAATCGAGATACTGCCAGTCGGGCAGATTCGCGCCGACCGCAAGCACAGCGGCGATTGATTCAGTGAAGGCTTCAGTCGCGTTCGTGCCGGTGCCGCGATAAAAATGAAGGCCGCTCACCTTCAGTCCGGCGCGGGCGGCAATTTTTACGGCCTCGCGCAATTCAGCAACGCTCACGCCGATGCGACTTTCGCCGGTGATTTCGGGCAGGTTGAGCCGGAAGCCCAGGCGCGGCGAAAAATCTGAAAGCTGGTGCGCAGACCTGACCGCGCACAACAGTTCAAGCTGCGACAGGCTGTCGAGATTGAGCGTGCCGATGCGGCGCTCAAGCATTTCAGCCATCTCAGCGCGACCCAGGTTGCTGCCGCTGTAAACGATCTGCTCCGGCGCAAAGCCCGCGTGCAGGCCCAGAAACACATCGCCCGGCGTGCTGGCGTGCAGCCCCCAGCCGCATTCACGAAAAATGCGCAGCAGCGCCACATTGCCATTCACAACACTCGCAAAGAAAAATCGCGTGCGCTGATAAGGCACGGCACCGGTGATTTGCGCAATCGTCCGGCGCAAACGGTCAGCCTCGTAAACATAGAGCGGCGAGCCGTACTCTGCGATCAGTTGCGCTGCAAGCTCAGTTGAAATCATCGTGGATTGCAGGTTAGTGAAATGATTCAGAAAGAAAAGACAGCTTCAACGCGAAGAGACAAAGAGCGCAAAGCTGAACGAACAATCAGAATCTCTTCTTTGTGTTCTTTGTGTCTTTGCGGTGCAAAACATTCTGACTGAGCAGTCAGTTCAGACCGGATTGTATCGCCACTGCCACCAGCGCGGCGGCAGCCAGAACGGATTATAAAGTGATGGTCTGATTTCTGCTGTCTCAGCGCGCAGCACTGTGCGCCGCCAGACCTGCCACGCGAGCAGCAGCCACAGAATTTCACCGATGCGGCGTCCCTGAAACTGTGCGCCGAATCGGCCTGAAGCGACGCGCAATGCCAGATCAGTCTGCCAGACGCCTTCAGCGTGCAGCGCCGCAGGGCTGAGCCAGCGGCCCAGTTCGCGCCACAGCGGGCCGCTGCACCACGACGTGAGCGGCGCGCCCATTCCGCGCTTTTCGCGCCACACAACTTCAGGCGGCAGCCATTCCTCAACAGCACGTTTGAGCAGATATTTTTCGCACGGCCCGCGCAAACACAGTTCACCGTCCAGGCTGAATGTCCACTCGGCAAGCGGCAGCCAGCAGAACGGCGTGCGCACCTTCAGCCCGTGCGCAAAGGCCAGATTCGTCGCGCGTGGTTCGATGTTCTGCGCTCCCTTGAGCATCAGATTTGCGCGGCGCAGGCGATGCAGCAGCGGCATTGATGTTGAATCAGCGAGCGCCTCACCGAGCCATTTCAGCGGGTCGTGCTGCGCCGCTGCGGCCTGAAACTGCGCGGTGAAAACCGAGGCTTCAACTCCGTGCAGACGATGAAAGGTTCTCAGATACGCCTGCGTGAAATCGTCTCCGGCAGGATGCGTCTGTTCGTAAACGCCCGCCGCGATGATCGGCTTGTTCGTCCATCCGGCAAACAACTGATCGCCGCCTTCGCCGTTGAAAACAACTCTGACCTCGCGGCTCGCGGCTTCGCTGAGCAGAAACAGCGGCACGGTCACGCCGTCACCGAAAGGCTGGTCAAGCGCCTGCGCCGTTGCCGTCAGAGCGCGACGAATGCGGCGCGGTGTGGCGTCAACTTTGACGAGCGGGATTTGCAGGTGCTGTGCGACGCTTTCAGCAAAGGGCAGTTCGCTCAGACCATAATCGCCAAAGTCGAGCGCAAAGGCCCGCACCTTCATGCCTGCGCGCCGAAGCAGCGCCGCCACGACTGATGAATCAAGCCCGCCCGACAGAAACACTCCAACCGGCTCTGATAAAAGGTCAGCCGTTTGCACTTCAATCGCCTGCTGTAGCAAATGGCGCAACTGTGCGATGGCTGCGGATTCATCACTGATTTCAGTTTCAGTCAGTTGCCATTCATGCCATCTGCGCGCGGCAGCGAGCGACTGTGAACTGGTCAGTCTGATTTCGCTTCCGGCAGGCACGGTGAAGATGCCTTCAACTGCTGCAAGCGGCGACGGAACCCACGAAAAACAGGCGTAAGCATACAGGGCTTCGGACGAAACACGCGCCGCCTCAAACAGCGGCAGCAGCAGTTGCAATCGCGTCGCAAACCAGATCACATCATCACGCCGCATCACAAACAGCGGCACGCATCCGAACGGATCGCGCCGCAAATGCAGGCCCGTCGTTCCGGCTTCGATCAGCACGCCGTCTGCGCCCGGCAAACCCGCAGCCGAAAGCGCAGCGGTCAGCGTCTGATCGGTCTGGTTAATGCAGACACCATCACCCGCACACGCCAGCGCCGCAGCGAAGCGCCGGTTTTGCATGTCATTCGTCGAGAGATTGAATTGATGAAAGGTCTGGCCTGAAGCGGCGAGGCATTTCATCAGCAATGGCTGATTGTCAGCGGGCGGGCCGTTGTGCCAGTAACCGATGATTGCGCTCATTTCATTCGACCTGAAAGGCGGTGGAACTCAGCACGCGATCACCGAGTTTCATTTCAACCTTCCACGTTCCTTTTTCCGCTGCCGCGCCGATCTGGCATTTGCACGAAGTCGGCCAGATTGCTTTATCAATTTCGCGCGTCTGCCACTGATTCTGTTTGAAGACCTGCCCGCTCGGAGCAATCCAGTTGCAGCTCAGCGAAAGCCTTTCGCCCGTCGGCGCATCGCGCAGCGTGACGTGGTAAATCACATCTTCGCCATTGCGCGTGATGGTTGACAGATTGCCGCCGCTGTCTGCCGTGCGCGTGATGCGCCCGGTGTCAGCACTGATGCGGTTAAAGTTGGCATTGCGCTGCGCGTTCCACCAGAAGAACACGGCAATCAGCAGCAGCACAGCCAGCGCGCCACCGGCGATCATCAGTTTTTTGCGGCGCTGCTCTCTGGCCAGCGATTCCTTCCGCTGCAACTGCGAGAGCGCATCGTCAATCAGGTCGGTCGGCAGATTGAGTTCCTGCAAAATCTCTTCGACCTGAGCGCGGCTGAGCGAGTCAGCCTCGAAATCAGCGCGCTGCTGCTGCAACCTTGTGACTTCGGCCACGACCTGCGCGACCTGTTCGTTTCTGAGCCGTTCGCGTGTTTCCATCTGCGGCCTCAATTCAGGATCAGTAATGCACCACAAAAAGCGCAGCAGGCACAAAAGAGAGATGAAGCATTATGTGGTCTGCTCTCGTTGAGCATTTTGTGCCTTTGGTGGTGGATTCTCCGCTCACGTTTTATGTCCATCATTTATGTGGTTACAAGCCTGAGCGGAAACGATTATATTTACGCGCAGTCCTGCAAGCTATGAAACCTGCACCTGAAATCATTATCTTTGGCGCTTCGCACACCGGCATCCGGCTGGCCGAACGGCTGGCCGCGCAGTCACGCCGCGTGCTGTTGATTGATCGCGCTGACAAAGCGCCCGAAGCCGGGAACGGATGGGATTACGCGAGCAGCGATTTTGCCGTGCCTGATGAGATTAGCGAGGCGCGGCTGGTGTACGTGGTCACTGATGAAGACAAGCTCAACATCAGAATCGCGCTGGCCGTGCGCAGCGTGAGCGACACGGTGCCGGTCGTCAGCACGCTGACGCAAAGCCGCCTGGGCAAAAAGCTGGCGCGGCACCTCGACAACTTTTCATTCATCAACCCGCCGGAACTGGCGGCTGAAAAATTTGTCGAAGCCATTTACGCTCCGGCTCCGGCCTCAACAGTTCAGACCAGGGTCGTAACGCCTGAACCTGAAACAGAATCGGTTGCACGGTGGCAGCCTGATCCGCTGATTGTGCGCGCCGTCTGTCTGATTGGAGCTTTGGCTGCGCTGGCGACGTGTTACTTTCATTTCGCTGAGCATCTGAAGTGGGTTGATGCGGCCTATTTTGTCGTGACGATGATGGCGACGGTCGGCTTTGGTGACATCAGTCTGCGCGAAGCAGCGACGCTCTCAAAACTCGTTGGCATTCTGGTGATGATTGCCAGCGTGACCAACACGGCGGTCATCTTTGCGCTGATTACTGATTCGCTGCTCAGAAAGCGGCTGGTGCTGTCATTCGGTCGTCGCCGCGTCCGTCAGTCAGGCCACATCATCGTTGCAGGCATCGGCTCGGTCGGGCTGCGCGTCGTTGAAGAACTGCTCAGGCGTGGTGAATCGGTGGTCGTGATTGACAGCCAGGAAGGTGGCCGTTACCTGCCTGCGATTTACGCAAAACGGATTCCGACGATCATCGGTGACGCCCGTATTGAACGCACTCTGCGCGACGCCGGACTCGCTTCAGCGAGGGCGCTGCTCAGCGTAACGAATGACGACCTGACCAATCTTGAAGCGGGCCTGAATGCGCGGCTCGTCAATCCGCAGCTCAGGGTCGTGCTGCGCATTTACGATCAGTTGCTGGCGCAGTCGTTGCGCGAACGGCTCGACATTCACTTCGCCTTCAGCATGTCTTACACCGCCGCCGAAGTGCTGGCGCGCTTTGCCGAAACAGACCGCGCCGCCGGATCATCAGCCTGATGTTGTGACCAGGCGCAGCGACGCTTATCATCAATGCTCATTCGGCTGACAATTCATCATTCCAGAACTGATTATGAACGCAGAAATCCGCAGTCTCTTTCCCATCACGAACAATTACATTTACTTCAATCACGCCGCCGTTGCGCCGCTGCCGGTGCCGGTTTATGACGCGATGGAGCAGCACCTGCGCAGTCTGCGCGAGCAGGCGCTGGTGGACTGGCACGAATGGGGCGCGAAAGTCCGGCGCGTGCGCGAACTGTGCGCGCAACTGATCAATGCAAAGTCGCGTGAAATCGCCTTTGCCGCGAACACTTCAACCGGGCTGTCGCTCGTCGCCAACGGCCTTGACTGGCAGGCGGGCGATAACATTGTCAGCGCCGACTGTGAGTTTCCGGCCAATGTGCATCCCTGGCTGCGCATCCGCCGCGAATACGGCGTTGAATTGCGGCGGGCGCAGGAACGCGACGGGCGGCTTGAAACTGAAGAAATTCTCGGCCTGATTGATGACCGCACGCGGGTCGTGGCGCTGAGCTTTGTCGAATTTGCAAGCGGCTTTCGCAACGACCTGGCAACCATCGGGCGATACTGCCGCGAGCGCGATGTGCTGTTTGTGGTGGATGCGATTCAGGGGCTTGGCGCGCTGCGGCTGGATGTCGAGCGCGACTGCATTGATGCGCTGTCGGCAGACGCGCACAAATTTCTGCTCGGCCCTGACGGAGTCGCGCTGTTCTATGTTTCCGAACGCGCGAGGCCGCGCATCAGGCCGACGCTGGCGGGCTGGCTGTCGGTGAAGGATCCGAACGATCACGGCAACCTGGAGCAGGGCTTTGCCGAAAGCGGCAAGCGTTACGAACCAGGCTCGCTCAACAGCGCCGGAGTTTTCGGCCTCGGTGCGGCGATTGAACTGATGCTGAAAATCGGGCCGGAACAGATTGAAAATTACCTGCTCGAACTGACCGATTATTTATGCGAGCAGCTTTCGGCGCGCGGTTATCGCGTCATCAGTTCGCGCCGTCCGGGTGAAGCGTCAGCCATCGTCTGCTGTCGGCACGATCATTACACCGCCGAACAACTTTATGAGCGGCTCAACGAACGGCGCATCATCACGACGCCGCGCCTGGGCCGGTTGCGCATTTCGCCGCATTTTTACAACACCCGCGCAGAGGTTGATCAGATGATGGCCGCGCTGCCTGACTGAGAAAGCGGCGGCTGACTTGAGAGAATCAGACAGTCAACTTATGATCTGTCGCACATCATCACAATTAAAAACATCAACATGACAAGGAGAGATCAATGCCTGCCAAAATCATCATCAACAACAATGGCTCGATCAGGGTCGAAGGTGAAATCGAACTTTATGACGGGGCCGGAGGGAAATACGAACTCGGTGACAAAAAAGCCATCTTTCTGTGCCGGTGCGGAGCGAGCAGCAACAAACCTTTCTGCGATGGTTCGCACAAGGTTTGCAGCTTTCAGTCGCAGGTCGTGGCGTTTGACCTGACCGCTCCGAAACCAGCCGCGTAAGCCGGATGATGTATTGACAAAAACAACAGGCGGCGAGCCGCGCTTTCTGACTGGCAGCGCACTTCGCCGCCTGAATCATTCCTGCTTCTGATTCATCCCCGCCTGCCCTGCGCACAGAGGTTGCAAGTCTTCCATTCAGATTCCTCCGCAACACCTTCAATCATTCCCGGCTCAGCCGTTTGAAGGCGTGACCGCGTCAGCCGCCCCAGGCCGGAACAGGCGGATTAATGTTCAGCATCGAAGCTTTGTCATAGTGTCAGAAAATTATCACTGGAATGTGAGAAATATTCTGAAGCATGTGAATGGGAGATCAGATCCGGTCAGCGTGGGTCATTTATTCACCGGAGGATGAGATTTACGCCCTGTCAGTTAAAACAGAGTCCATGTCATTTAATAAAACCAAAGCCCTCCAGACTGCCTCAAAGCTTGTTCAGCAGGGGCGGCACAAGGCGGCCATTGAAGAGTACCGCGAAATTCTGCGGAATGATCCGCAGGATGTCGCCACGATGAATGTATTCGGTGATCTGTGCGCCAGAGCCGGCAATACGGCAGAGGCCGTTTCCGTTTTTGTGCGGATTGCTGAGAAGTACATCAAACAGGAGGCGATGCCGCGGGCAATTGCCATGCTGCGCAAGGCCATCAAGCTCTCGCCCGACAACACTGATGTCGGCATCAAGCTGGCCACGCTCTATTCCCGCCAGAATCTGCACGTCGAAGCGCAGCAGCAGTACCTTGTGGTCGCCGATCAGTTGTTGCGCCAGGGCCGCCGCGATGAAGCATTCAGCTTTTATGAGAACCTGATCAAAACCGATGCGTCCAATACCGCGCTACAGGTCAGAGTCGCAGAAGCTTATCTGCGCGTTGAAAAATATGACCGGGCCGGTGAATTGTTCGTCGCCGCTGCCGAGCAGTTTCAGGATCAGTTGAAGCACGAGGAGGCGCTCAAAACCTGGTTGCAGGCGCTCAAGGCAAAACCCGATGATCGCCGCGCCCTCACGGCGGCCATCAATATTTACCTGCGCCGCGCTGAAACCAGACCGGCTGAAACGCTGTTGCGGCACATGCTCAGAACGAGTCCCGATGATCCGGCGGTGCTGAATCTGCTGGCGCGGGTGCATCAGGTCGGGCACGATCTTGAAATTGCGCGGCAGGCCATTTCGGGCACTGATGAGCCGGTGTCTGAGTATTTGCAGCATCAGGTCGAGCTGGTGTCAGCCTGTGGCCGCGCCTATGCCACATTCTTTACTGCCGCCGGTGAACTGGAGCGGCAGGGCAAATATGAAGAGGCTCTGCAAAATTATCTGAAGGCCCTGCGCATCAAACCTGAAAGCCGCCCGGCCACGATTGCCGCCGTCAATATTTACCTGCATCGCAACGAAGCGCAGTCGGCGCTGAAACTGATCAGGCACCTGTTGCAGATGCTGCCTGACGATGCGGAACTGCTGAGCCTGCTCGGTCGCATTTACTGTGAGGCGCAGGATTACGAGGCGGCTTTGCAGGCCGTCGGGCGCGCTGTCACGCTTGATGCGGTGCGGTACCAGGAACTGCTGCACCTGGCCGTTGTCCTGGCCCAGGGCGGCGACGCGGAACTGACGCTGCGGGCGCTTGATTACGTCAGCGAAATTCTCAGCCAGCGCAATGAAGAAGGCCGTGCCGTGCCGGTGCTGCACCAGATTCTGGCTCGCCATCAGCACCATCCCGGCGCGCTCGAACGGCTCGCGGCAATTTATCGTCACAGCGGCAACACGCCGCGCCTGAATGAAACGCTGCGCCTGCTGGCCGTGGCAGCCCGTCACCATTCACGGATGGATCTGGCCATTCAGTCGCTGCGTGAAATGGTCGGACTGGAACCGCACGCTGAGTGGCCGCGTCAGCAGTTGCGCGAACTCGGCTGTCAGATCGAAGACCTGACTTCGCCGGAACCGCCCGCGCCTGTCACTGAAGAGCTGTCTGAAATACCAGCCGGAGATTTTCCGAGCAGCCTGGTGATGCTGCTTGATGAACCCGAAACGATGGCTGTAACTGCGCCTGCGATCAGCGCTGCCTCACCTGACAAGGCGCTCATTCCGCTGCCGCACGAAGTCGGCGAAATGCCGGTGGCTTATTTCCCGACCTACAATCGCTACAATTCGCTGATGGAATCTGCTGTCCTGACGCTGCCCCGCGAAGAAGCGCCGGAAGATCGCGCAGTCAGTTCTGAATCACTGCCCATTGCGCCGCTCGCTCAGGCGGCAGTGCTGATGCTGCAACAGGAAATGAGTCAGCCGTCAGAACCGGTAGTTGAAGAACCCGCAGCCGCAGTTCATCAGATCGCTGAAGAAACGCCAGCCGAAGTCAGTTGCCCGGAGGTCACGGCTGAATCTGAAGCGCCCGGCCATAATTCAAATCTGATGCCGACCGATGTTCGACAAGCTGGCAGCCTGTCGTCAGGCTGTGAAGATACGATTGATGAAACCGGCGACAAGCTGCCAGCTTGTCAAACTTCAATTCTGAATGACCATGAGATAACCGAAGATCACGCCACTCAGAGCGAGTTGCAGGCAGTTCCGTCATCTGACCTGCCGGAAGCGCAGACAGCGGCCCTGCCCGATTTTGAACCGGAGCCGGTTGCAGCGGCTGAACAGCTTGAATCCCCGCGCTGTGAGAGTTTTGATGAAGCTGTGACAGCAGTTGAAGAAGAGTTCATCTTTCCGGTCACTGAAGAAGTCAGCCTGCTGTGTGCCGATCAAACGCTGCCGGATGAGAGTGCGGTGCCGCTGCCTGAATTGCCGCCTGAAGTCACGACTGTCTCAACCGCTGCGGCAACAGCGCCCGTTCAGGTGGTGTTCCTTAATTTTGATCTGCGGCCACAGTTCCCGACACACTGGCGATGGCCAGGGCGAACGATGGCTGACCGCCGCAGGGAAGCGCCGCGTCCGGCTGGTCGGCGCGCATCAGGCCGCAACAGGAGGGGCTGGCGCTCAGGACGCTGACACCGAAAAACCTGATGACCATGAGGCATTGAAAATAACCAGGTTTCCCGCCATTCCAGACCTCCTCAGGATTGTCACAGGTCAATCACGCTTTCGTAATAAACAGCCCTTAGCCTTCAGGCTGACCGAAACTCCGGCTGCGTAAATGGCCGGAGTCGTGCGGCTGACGCTATGAACAGAAATATTAGTGAAACCTGTCTGCGACTTTACACCTGGCTGCTGGTGAGCGGCGGCGCAGGTGTGATCGTGCTGGCCTGTGCCGGGCTGATGCGCGAATCGTTTGACTGGCGCTGGCTGGCGCTGGCGGTGATGGCAGCGGCAGGCGGCTGGCTGGCTTCAGTCAGATTTTCAGGCCGGGGCCGGGAAGTCTCGTTTTCAGAAGCCTTCGTTTTTCTGACGCTGATGTTATGCGGAGCGAGCGCCGCGCCGCTAGTGGCCGCCATCGCTGCGACCAGTGAACATTACCGGCAGGCGAAACGACGCCTGGCGCTGGCCGTGAATGTCGCCATCATCTGTGTCTCGTTTTATGCTGCGACGGCGCTGGCGAATCTGTGGTGCGGCGATCTGCGCCTGCTGTCGCAGCAGAAAGAGACCTGGTTTCTTTACGCGCTGGCGCTCGTGCTGCTGGCGTTCTTTCAGGCATTGATCAATTCGCTGCTGATGCTGGCTGCGGTTGCACTCAGGGCCGGAAAAGCAGACTGGCGGGCCACAGCCGAAAGCGGATTGCGCGCGCTGGCCTTCAACTGTTCCGGCGCGATGACGGCGGCGGTGGTGGCGTGGCTGGTGGCGGAGTTCGGTTTTGCGGCAGCGGTCTTTATTTTTCCGGCGCTGCTGGTCAATTACCTGGTTTATCGTCCTCACCTGCAGACCGCGCAGCGGCAGGCGACTGAATTGCAGCGCAGCACGGCGCGATTTCGCAGCGTCTTTGAGCATGCCGTTACCGGCATGGCGCTCGTTGATCTGAAAGGCCGCTGGTTACAGGTCAATCAGCCGTTGTGCCGGATGCTTGGTTATTCGGCGCCGGAACTGCTGGCGCTGAATTTTCAGAACGTCACGCATCAGGAAGACCTGCCCGCCGTGATGCAGCAGATGAAACTGCTCTTTGAAGGCCGCACGGCAGCGGTGCAGATGAAAAAGCGGCTGGTGCACAAGCTTGGCTATCAGGTCTGGGCGCACTGGAGCGTGTCGCTGGTGCGCGATGCCGAACCGCAATCGGCGCGGCTGATCGTACAGCTTCAGGATCTGACCGAACACCAGCGCGACAAGGGGCAACTGCTGCACGATTCATTTCACGACACGCTGACGGGCCTGCCCAATCGCGCCCTCTTTGTGCAGCATCTGAAAATGGCCATCGAACGCGCCGGGCAGGATGAAATCAGCCCGTTTGCCGTGCTGATGCTCGACCCTGACCGCTTCAAGCTGATCAATGAAAGCCTGGGTCATCAGATCGGCGATCAGTTACTGACAGGCCTGGCGCGCCGCCTGGAAAAATGCCTGCAACCCGGCGAGCAGGTGGCGCGACTCGGCGGCGGCACTTTTGCGCTGCTCGTCAACAACGCGCACGACATCAGCGAGGCGACTGAAATGGCTGAACGCATTCGCCGCGTGCTGACTCAGCCGTTCAGGCTGAACGGGCAGGAAATCTTTACCACCGTCAGCATCGGCATTGCGCACAGCGCGCTCGGTTATCAGCAGCCCGACGACATGCTGCGCGATGCTGAAACCGCCATGTCCCGCGCCAAAGCGCGGGGCGCGTCGCAGCACGAAGTTTTTGAGAAAGAGATGCACGCAAAGACGCGCGACCTGCTGAAGCTGGAAACCGATTTGCGCCGCGCCGTCGAACGCGAAGAGTTCATCGTGCATTACCAGCCGATTGTGACGCTCGAAACCGGAGAACTGGCCGGCTTCGAGGCGCTGGTCAGATGGCAGCATCCCGAACAGGGCATGATCTCGCCCGCTGTTTTTATTCCGGCGGCAGAAGAAACGGGCCTGATCGTGGAGATCGGTTTCCAGGTTCTGCGCGAAGCCTGCCGCCAGACCCGCGAATGGCGCAATATGTATCCGGCCAGCTTTCCGCTCAGGATGAGCGTCAATCTGTCGGGCAAACAGTTTCTGCATCCTGACCTGATCGGACAGATTGAACGCACGCTGCGCGACACGCGCCTTGATCCGCATTACCTGAAACTCGAAATTACTGAAAGCGTGGTGATGGACAATGTCGAAGTCGCCATCGAAATGCTCAAGCGCATTCGCAGGCTCGGCATTGATCTGAGCATTGATGATTTCGGCACCGGCTATTCATCGCTCAGTTACCTCCACCGCTTTCCGCTCAGCACGCTCAAGGTTGATCGTTCATTCGTCATGCGCATGAACCAGAACAGTGAGAACAAGGAGATCGTGCGCACCATTGTCACGCTGGCGAAGACACTGAAGATGGACGTGATTGCCGAAGGCGTGGAGACTGAAGACCAAGCGCTGCAACTGCTGGGGCTGAACGCGAAATATGGTCAGGGTTATTACTTCTCCAGACCCGTTCCGGCTCAGGCCGCAGGCGAACTGCTCAAAAATCGCAAACAATGGCCGCTCAGCATCCCGGTCAGAGTGCTGGAAGGCTCGCCGGAACTACCCGCCACGATGAGCAGCACCGCCGCCCGCACCTGAAAAAGATTGAGACACGCGCCGGTACAGGATCAGTGTTGCGTGCTTTCATTGCAGACCAGCCGACAGACAGGAAGTGAGAACGGAACAGACGGAAATAACGAAACACACGGAAAGCAGGACTCAACTGCGTCGGAAACTTTCCGTGTGTTTCGTTATTTCCGTCTGTTCCGTTCTCTCTCTTCTCTTAATTTCCAGGGAGTGCATTATCAGCGTGAACCTGAAAGGCCGATGGCTGCGGGGCTTCGCTGATGGCGCGTTCGGCGTTGACGGCTGCGCCGATGATGGCGGTTTCGTCGCTGGTGGCAATGACTTCGACCTGGCTGCCCTGCAGCGGACTCATCTTGACCATCTGATAAAGGTAATGACCCAGCGTGCCCGTTTGCACAAAACGCGCATTCAGACCTGACACGTAAAATTTGCCCGGCCCGTCCAGGTGGATGCTGCTGGCTGTCGCCGCGGCCAGGGCGCGATGCCACAACTCAACGAAATCAGCGCAGCGTTTGTCGCCGCGCTGCGCCTGCTCAAAAACTTCTTCAGGTTCCAGATCGAGAAAGCGCAACCGCATGGCGCGATGGCCCATGATGCCTTCCAGATGGCCGATGCCGCCGCAGGCGCAAAACCGCTCCTTCGGGTCGAGCGTGACCACCATGTGCCCGCCTTCCCACACGCCGTCGCCCTGCGGATAGCGTCCGAACCCGATGCCGTAACCCAGCCACCAGACGCGCACGACGCGATCAAGCTGCCCGCGCGTCGCCGCGATTCCGGCGGCCATCGCGTCAGCATCGTTGAAGATGTGAACCGGAACCGTGAGGCCGCGCTGACTGAGCATTTCACCGAGCGTGCGCGCCAGATTGTGTCCTTTGGTTTGTGGCAGGTTGGGTGAGTCTTCGATGACGCCGCTGCGCACGATGCCGGGCACGCCAACGCCAACTGCACTGATTTCGCGGCCTGCGCGCGCGGCTTCGATCTGCTCGACCAGGCGCAGCGTAATCTGATCGGCAGGCAGTTCAATCAGCAGTCCGGTTTCAGCTTCAGGAAAGACGCGCACGGGGCCGGTCAGTTGATGATTTTCGACCAGCCCGACGGCGATGTGTTCTGCCATCATAACGCCGATTGATGGTCGCATGGCGGGTTGTCCTTTTGGTTCAGACCACAGCAGCCGTGTTGAGCCGTCCGGTCAGCCGGGTCAGTTTGTTGAGTCCGTTGAAGGCAGCGGTTTTGTAACATTCAGCCAGCGTCGGGTAATTGAAAACCGTGTTGACGAAGTAATCAATCTTCCCTTTGAGAGTCAGCACCGCCTGGCCGATGTGCAGCAGTTCCGATGCGCCTTCGCCAATAATGTGAACGCCAAGCAGGTCGCGGGTTTCACGGTGAAAGATCAGCTTCAGTCTGCCGGTCGTGTCGCCGCGAATCGCTCCGCGCGCAATTTCGCGGTAATAAGCCACGCCGACTTCGTAAGGCACATCCTCATCGGTCAGTTGTTCTTCGGTCTTGCCGACGAAGGAAATTTCGGGAATCGTGTAAATGCCGTAAGGATAGTTGGCCGGATCGCTTTGCAGTGAAATGCCGAACGCATGACCAGCGGCGATGCGCCCCTGCTCCATCGAAACCGACGCAAGCTGCGGAAATCCGATCACGTCACCGACCGCAAAGATGTGCGGCTGTTGTGTCCGGTATTCGCCGTCAACGGCGATGCGCCCGCGCTCGTCGGCTTCAAGTCCGGCGGCTTCAAGGTTCAGCCCGTTGGTGTTGCCCTGGCGACCGACGGCATAAAGCAGCGCATCGCCGGAAATCTTTTTGCGGCTTTCCAGGTTGGCGATCACCGTGCCGTCCGGGGCCTCTTCGACGCTTTCGACCATTTCGCCCAGCCGCATCGTCACGCGGTTGTCGCGCAGATGATATGACAGCGCCTCAACCATTTCGGCATCGGCAAAACTGAGCAGCCGCGCCTGCTTTTCAATCAGAATAATCCGCACGCCAAGCGCGGCAAACATCGAAGCGTATTCCACGCCGATCACGCCGCCGCCCACGACAATCAGCGTCCGTGGCACATCGGGCAGCGAAAAAATCTGATCGCTGTTGATGATTGTGCGGTTGTTGATCGGAACTTTGGGCGATTCAGCCGGGCGGGTGCCGACCGCGATGATGACGGCTTCGGCTTCGTACTCTGAAACGCCACGCGAGTTTTCAACGCGCAGGTGATGCGGATCGAGAAAGGTGGCCGCGCCGAAAACCAGATCAATGCCGTTGCGCGTCAGTTGCGCCTGCACAACATCGGTTTCAGTCTTGATGACGTGCTGCACGCGGAAGGATAAATCACCGACTGAAATTCTCTCCTTCACGCGGTAATTCATCCCGTAAATGTTCTGATACTGATAGCCCGACAAATGCAGCACGGCCTCGCGCATCGTTTTGCTCGGAATAGTGCCGGAATTGATGCACGCTCCGCCAACGACTTCGCGCTTTTCAATGAGCGCGACACGTTTGCCCAGCTTGGCTCCCTGAATGGCCGCGCGCTGACCTGCCGGGCCGGAACCGATAACAATCAGATCGTATTTCTGCATCGTGACTTCAACGCGCCGGGTGAGCCGGTCGCGCTCCAGTTTGATGACCTGCGGGGCTGTCGGCAGGAACCCATCACTGCTTCCTGCGCCAGACTTTTACTGCCGGATAAGCGCCGCAGCCGTGCGGCTGTCGGCCAGGGGGCGGCGATCTGCTGATGGCGGGACTGATTATTGACGAGACAGGGGCAATGTCAATGCTCCTGTCATCCCGGAACTGCCGCTGATCATATCGGCAGAACCCGCGCGTGAATAAAACACTTTCTCAAAATTTCCGGCTCCCGCTTGCATCAGCTTAGTGTCTTCTGTACACTATGCAGCCATAGTGTAATAAACACACTAAGTCTGATCAGTCTGAATTGATTCACGGAGGGCAGCTTTCATGGACAGCACGATGCAAACGATGGAAACAGGTCAGCACAACGCCATTATCCCCGCGCTGTTGCGCGATCAGGTGAGGCCGCTCGAAGATTACACCAGTCTTGATGAGCGGGAACTGGCTGACCGGATCGAACAGGCGCGCCGGACGCTGGGCGAGCGGCTCGTCATTCTCGGTCATCATTACCAGCGCGGCGATGTCATCTGTCACGCCGATTTTGAAGGCGATTCGTTCAAGCTCGCGCAGCAGGCCGCGTCGCGTCCGAAGGCTGATTACATCGTTTTCTGCGGCGTTCATTTTATGGCCGAATCGGCAGACATTCTGAGCGCGCCGCACCAGCAGGTGATTCTGCCCGACCTTGCTGCCGGATGTTCGATGGCTGATATGGCACAACTTGAACAGGTCGAAACCGCGTGGGAACAGCTTCGTGATCTCGGTCTGGATTCGATCATGCCGATCACTTACATGAACTCGGCGGCGAATATCAAAGCCTTCTGCGGGCGCAACGGCGGCGCGGTCTGCACTTCGTCAAATGCGGTGACGCTGTTTCGCTGGGCGCTCGGAGAGCGCGAAAAACTCTTCTTCTTCCCCGATGAACACCTGGGCCGCAACACAGGCGTCAAATTCGATATCCCGCTCGACCGGATGGCGGTGTGGGATCCGCGCCTGGAACTCGGCGGCAACACACCGGAAAAACTGAAGGAAGCAAAACTGATTTTGTGGAAAGGCTTCTGCTCGGTGCACGGTCGCTTTCTGCCGCGCCACGTTGACGACAGAAGAAAGGAACATCCGGGCATCAATATTCTCGTGCATCCCGAATGCCGTTACGAAGTCGTCAGCAAATCTGATTATCACGGCTCGACCGAGTACATCATCAAAACGATCAGCGAAGCTCCGGCAGGCAGCAAATGGGCCGTCGGCACTGAACTGAATCTGGTTGACCGCCTGGCGCATCGTAACCCTGACAAATTCGTGACGCTGCTGGCGCCTGATCTGTGCATGTGCGCGACGATGTTTCGCATCGCGCCTGAAAACCTGCTCTGGTCGCTTGAAAATCTGGTTGATGGTCACATCGTCAATCGCGTCACGGTTGACGAGGAAACTGCCCGGTGGGCGCGCGTTGCTCTGGATCGAATGCTGGCGAACAAGTAAGATTCACGCGCGCTGAAAAACTGAATCACAAGAACCCGAACTTCCTGCCCCGGAACGGTCGTGATGGCCGTCATCTGCGGGCAGGATTTATTTTTATGGATCACCCGACTGTCTGCTTTTTCTATCTCGTCCCCTCTGACCTGCCGCCGCGCGATGAATATCTCACCGCGATCAGAAACGCCGCGCTCGACGTGCAGCGCTGGTACTGGGAGCAGCTTCAGGATGGCACCACGTTCCGGCTGGCGAATCCGGTTGTGCAGGTTTTGCAGACTGCGCGGCCTGAGTGGTGGTACGCGCAGAATCAGGCTGGCGACAATCAGGCTGTCTGGTTCTGGCTGAATACGCTCAATGACGGTTACGCGGCGAGCGGCGTAAATCCGAACGATCAGACCATCGCTGCGGTCTTTTACATTGATGCCGCGCATGCGCCCGGACAGATTGGCGGCGCCGGATTGCAGGGGCGCGCCGTGCTGCATCGCGGTGACCTGCTCGGTCTGACAGGGCAGGGTGACCGGGGCATCTGTCGCTGGGTTGGCGGCCTGGCGCACGAACTCGGCCACGTCTTCGGCCTTGATCATCCACCCACTTGTCAGAATCATCAGGCCAGAGACTGGGAATATCCGTGCCAGTCGCTGATGTACCTGGGTTATCAGAACTACCCGCGCACTTACCTGCTGGAAAATGATCTGGCGATGTTGCGGCAGAACAGCTTTTTCGGACAGGTCACGCCTGATCGTACCGGCGGCATCTGCACTGGAACCGGCACGCGGGCGGGCGGTTCAGGCGGGCGATCAGGTTCAGGCCGCAGAGTCGGCGGTTAGGCTTTTTCTGCCGCGCCAGAGAAATTCAATAAAGAGCGCCGCAAAGATCAGTTCAATCAGCGCGGGCACGAAGGCTGTGAATGAAATCATTCCGCGCAGCCAGGCCACCGTGTAAACGAGCGCAAAGATCGTCTTTGAAATCGCTCCAAGCAGCGCAAACGGGCGATAACGCTGAGCATTGACCGCCACGAGCGCATAGCCGATACCCCACGTTGTCGCGCTCGAAGCCAGCGACCGCGCCAGCAATGCCGCCGTCGGATCAGCAATGCCCAGCCGCGCCAGCAGAAGCTGCGGAAAGAAAAACAGCAGCGCGGCAGACGCCAGATTGAATAACGCCGCCGCGCTGAACAGAAGCTGATTGTATGCGTGTCTGGTCACTCTCAGCACAACACGTAAACCGTGTCGCCTTCGACCTTCACTTCATAAGTTGACACCTTCAGTTCCGGCACGACCTCACACGCGCCGGTCGTCAGGCTGAAATCGAAACAGTGCCACGAACACAGCACGCGCCCGCCCTGCACATAACCTTCGCTCAGCGGCGCGCCGCGATGCGGGCAACTGTCGTCAATGGCATAAAAGGTTCCGCCGTAATTGAACAGCGCAAGCTGATGACCGTTGGCATAAACGGTTTTGCCGCTGCCCGGCGGCAGGTCGCTGGCGCGGGCCACTTCGTAAAACTGACGCGCGCCGGGTGAAGGTGAAGATGACATCCCGAAACTGCTCCTCAAAAATGATGATTGACGGGGCGAGGCAGGATTATCCGATATTCGGCTGAGTCGTGCAAAAACACCTTACCTGTCATCTGTCACCTGTCAGTTGTCACCTGTTTCTGAAAAGTAACTGCTCTGAAACAGGTGACAACTGACAGGTAAGAAGTGACAGGTGTTTCAGTATTTCTGCAAGGTCGGATCAACCTGATCAGCCCACGCGATGATGCCGCCTTTCAGGTTGCGGATTTTTTTGAAGCCTGCCTGTTTGAGCATCTCGTATGCCTTCGCGCTGCGGCCTCCCATTTTGCACTGCACGACGATCTCTTCCTGCGGGTTGAGTTCGCCAATGCGCGACTGAAACTGTCCGAGCGGAATCAGTCTTGAACCATAAGCTGCGAGATTGCTGATCTGCCATTCGTGCGGTTCGCGCACGTCAATGATCGTGATCTGCCGCCCGCCATCAAGCTCTGACCTGAGTTGCGCGGGTGTTACTTCCCAGTCTGAAACTTCGACCGGTTGTGGCGTGACGCCGCAGAAAACATCGTAATCAATCAGCTTCGTGATCGTCGGGTTTTCGCCGCACAGCGGGCATTCGGGATTGCGCCGCAGTCTGAGTTCACGGAACCTCATCTTCAATGCGTCAAACAGCAGCAGGCGGCCAAGCAGCGTGTCGCCTTCACCGAGAATCAGCTTGATGGCTTCGGTCGCCTGAATCACGCCGATGATTCCCGGCAGAATGCCGAGCACGCCGCCTTCAGCGCACGACGGCACCAGTCCCGGCGGTGGCGGTTCAGGATAAAGGCAGCGATAGCACGGCCCGCCGCCCTGCGGATAAAAGACCGACGCCTGGCCATCGAAGCGAAAGATCGAACCGTAAACATTCGGCTTGCCGAGCAGCACGCTCGCGTCATTCACCAGATAGCGCGTCTGAAAGTTGTCGGTGCCGTCAATGATGATGTCGTAGTTTTTGAGAATATCGAGCGCGTTTTCAGCCCGCAGCGCCGTTTCGTAAGTGTCAATCTCAACATGCGGATTCACGTCAGCCAGACGATCCTTTGCCGACTGAATTTTCGGTCGCCCGACATCCTTTGTGCCGTGCAGAATCTGTCGTTGCAGATTGCTCTGATCCACCACATCGAAATCAACCAGGCCGAGGCGGCCCACGCCCGCCGCCGCCAGGTACAGGCCAAGCGGCGAACCGAGGCCGCCCGTGCCGACCAGCAGAATGCTTGCGGCCTTGAGCTTGCGCTGACCTTCCAGGCCGACTTCGGGCATGATGATGTGGCGGTTGTAACGCGCCAGTTCCTCACGACCAAGTTCAGGCAGCGCGTCTGATTTGCCGCCTGCGATGGCGGGAATGATGCTGATTTCATCGCCGTCTTTGATTGGCGTGTTTTCCTGCTGCTGGTAACGAATGTCTTCGTCGTTGACGTAAACATTGACGAAGCTGCGCAGCTTTCCCGAAGCGTCGTAGAGATGTTTTTTCAATTCGGGATGCAGTTCGGTCAGACTCGCCAGAGCTTCACCGATGGTGCTGCCCTGAACTTCGATTGAACCGCTGCCGCCTGCGTACTGCCGCAGCGCGGTTGGAATGTTGATCTGTGGCATATGACTTTCTCCCTCTGAATTTCTGCTGTTCTCTGTTGCCACGATCAGGCCGCACTCTGATCGTGAATCTCTTCTTCATCAAACTGCGAACGATCATCGCGCACCGTCCAGGCGCGCACTTCCTGGGCCATGCCAGCGCGCACCGAAACAATGACGTAAGACCATTCAATGAACGGCGCGTGATCCAGATCGAAGCCTGACGGAATGGCCGGATGATCGGGATGCGAATGGTAATAACCCCACACGCCCAGGTCTTTCTTTGCCGCGTCGCGTTCAGCGCGCGCGTAATCGAGCGGGCTTAACTCAACGCGGTTGTGCCGCGAATCCTGCCTGACGTTTGCCAGCGGCATCACTTCACGAATCACACGCACGCCGTTTTCAACTACGCCAAGCAGCAGCCCGCCGCACTCCTCAGGAAACGTCTGCTCGCCGTGTTTTCTGATGGCTTCGATCTGTTCACTGTTCAATCTGATGGTCATTGAAATTCAGCCACCGAGGCACAGAGGACACGGAGCGATTTAACCTGACAATGCAATGTTCTCTCTGTGGCTTCTGTGCCTCGGTGGCTAACCTTCCTCCCAGAATTTTTCGTTCAGGTATTTGCTCGCGCCGTCGCACAGGATGGTGACGATCACGCCCTTTTCGATGGTCTGCGCGACTCGCAAAGCCGCGACGATGTTGGCGGCGGCTGAAACGCCGACGAACCAGCCTTCGCGGCGCGCAAGTTCTCTGGCCATCGCGTAAGCATCTTCGGTCGCAATTTCCATCTGCTCATCAGCGAGCGACGAATCATAGATGCCCGGCACGATGGCTGTTTCCATGTGCTTCATGCCTTCGAGGCCGTGATACGGCGAATCGGGCTGCATCGAAATCAGCTTTATATCGGGCCTGAGTTCGCGCAGGCGGCGGCCCGCGCCGATGAATGTTCCGCTGGTGCCGAGGCCCGCAACGAAATGCGTAACGCGCCCGCCGGTCTGCTCGAAGATTTCAACACCGGTCGTTTCGTAATGTGCCTGCCAGTTGGCCGGGTTGTTGTACTGATCGGGATAAAAGTACGCTTCGGGATTTTCAGCAACGAGGCGGCGCGCTTCGATGATTGCGCCGTCGGTGCCTGACATCGGGTCAGTCAGAATCAGTTCCGCGCCGTAAGCGCGCAGGATGCGCCTGCGTTCGGCGCTCGCGTTTTTTGGCAGGCACAGTTTTACCCTGTAGCCGCGCGCCGCGCCGATCATCGCGTAGGCGATGCCCGTATTGCCGCTCGTCGCGTCAATGATGGTTTTGTCCGGCGTGAGCGCGCCCGTGCGCTCACCTTCCAGAATCATTTTCAGTGCGGGCCGATCCTTAACCGATCCTCCTGGATTTGCCCACTCCGCTTTGGCGTGAATTTCAACCTGTGGATTTGAGGCCAGATTGTTGAGCTTGAGCAGCGGGGTATTTCCGATGAGATCGAGCAAAGACGCGGACGCACTAGCAACAACAACAGTGCTTCGCAAGGCAGGCATAACAACAACAACAATTGTTCCGCGTCTGAATCATAAAGTTCGTTTGAACTGCGCTCGATTAAAAGAAGCGACGGCCTGACTATAAAACACCACAGCCCGTGAGGCAAGCACCACAATGATTGCACAATGAGCGCAGGCGTCGCGGCCTGCGCTCATTGCTTACAGCGCCTGTGGTGAAAGCGTTGTGGTTCAGGCTTTGACTATCACCGATAAATCCTGCCGGATAAAAGTTCCGTCAGGCTGCGTCACGATGATGACGTAATTGTAGGGCGCATCGCTGACTTTCTGACGATCAGGCACGCCCGAAAGCGCGACGCCGCCTTTCGGCGCGCGAAACGAATTAGTCGCAAAAGGCGATGTTTTCGGGTTCGGCGTGAAGCGAATGTCCAGCGTGCCGGTTTTGCATTTCCAGGCTGCTTCCTGATTGCCGGAAACGCGCAGCACCAGTTTTTCCTGATCAACTCTGATCTTTCCATCCGCGACCACCACTGTTACCGGCTGCGGATCGGTCTTGCGTTCAGGCGGTCTTTTGCAGGTCTGCTCTTTGGCTTTGATCATACTGGCCCTCCCTGATTGAAGTAAGTTTCAGTTCAGTCGGTATTGGAACGAACTCGTTTGTAAACGCGGACTCGCGGATCGAGTGACAGCGGAGTTGCGCCGCCGTTGGGAAACAGCGTGACGGTGTACTTGTAATCTGCGCCTTCGTCGTCTTCGAGCGTGTTCATCGCATTGGTGGTTTCGCCGGACTGCACTGCCGTTGATTCATAAATTCCGTCACCGGCAAAAGGGTTGCTGGTTTCCGTCGAGCCAAAGAGAATTTCCAGAGTTCCGTCATTGGAAAACCACTGCACCTCCTCTTCCTCATAAATCACGACCAGACTGGCGGAACGCTCCACCCCGTTGACGTTTCTGACAAGTTTCAAGTTGCCGTTATCGTTTCTGACTTCAACCTGAATGGTCTGTGGCATCTGCGACCTCCTTCGGTTTATGGCTTCAGGATTCGGAGGCCGGGTTACGGCCTCCGCGACTGGCGAGTAAGCTGTTCAAATTCCGGCTGCCGACGCAGGCCTGACAGTTCAGGATCTCTGGCCAGCAGTTCCGCGCTGTAACCGCTGCTGACGGCGCGTTCAGCCAGGCGCAGCGCATCGCGGTCATTTCTCGCAAGGTGATAGACCAGCACGGCGCTGACCAGATTGTTTACGCTGTCTGCATCAAGTTGCAGCGCCTTCTCAATGGTTCTGACTGCTTCATCCGTGCGCCCGCGTTTGGCCAGCCATTCAGCGGTCTGTGACCAGGCGGCGGCATCCTCAGGGTTTTCGCGCAGTTCGGCTTTGCGGGCGGCGATGGCCTTGTCGTAAGCCCGCGCTGATTTTTCCGCTGCGCCGCTGATCTGACGGCAGGCGTCACCAAGCACGCCCAGCAGGTACGCATCATCAGCGTTGAGTTGCAGCCCGGCTTCGGCGGCGGCGGCGGCTTCGTCGTAAAGGCCCTGATAATAGAGCGCGGCGGCGAGTCCGAGTTGCGCGTCAGGCGTCGGTTGCAGACTGAGCGACAGGTGATAATTCAGCACGGCGTCATCCAGCCGGGCCAGGCTGAAGTAAGCGCCGCCCAGATTCAGAAATGTCTCAGCGCGGCCCGGCTGCAGTTCAGCGACGCACTGCCACATTCTGAGGGCTTCGGCGTAACGGCCCCGGCTGAAATAAAAACCGCCGAGGTCGTTATGCACCGCCCAGTAACCCGGCGCGAGTTGCGTTGCCCGCAGCCAGGTCTGCTCGGCCTTGTCCGGTTGTCCGCTGCCATTTTCAGCCGCCGCCAGGCCCAGCAGCAGGTCGGCGTTATTCGGATCAAGCTGCAAAGCCTCTTCAAATGCCGCGCCCGCCTCAGCCGCGTGTCCGCGCCGCAACTGAATCAGACCGAGCGTGTGTTTTACTTCGGGCAATCCGGCGTCCATTTTCAGCGCGGCCAGGCATTCTTCTTCGGCCTGCCTGATCCAGCGCGTTTCTGAAGTCGAATTGAATTTGTAGTAATAAGCGCGGCCCAGCGCCGCGCGAACCAGCGCCGAACGGTCGAGCTTTTCAAGCAGCGCGATGGCCCTGTCATCCTGACCTTCGCGCAACCAGCCGAGCGCGGTCAGGTATTCATCCTGGTTGCGGCCCGGCAGATGCGTGCTGACGGTTTCGTTCTGCGCCGCGGCGCGCAGGCGCAGCGTCCACGTCACGCGCCGCGCCACCTGTTCCAGCATCTCTGTCACATCGCCGCTGAAGCTGTCGGTTTCAGTGCCGTCAATTACCTGCCCCTGATCGTTGCTCAGATTCCAGATCAGGTGAACGCGGCTGCCGTCGCGCCGCACCGTGCCGGTCAGAATCAGCCCGGCAGACACGGTTCGCGCCGCCTGCTGCGGATCGGTTGAGAGCGCCGCGTCACGCGCCGCCGGAAGCTGAAAAACCTGCACGCCCGACACGCGCAGCAGCCGGTTGCGCAACTGCTGCGACAGGCCGACGCTCCAGGCTCTGTCTTCAGGCCCGCTGCTGTCGTTGCTGAAATCAACGACGACCAGCCTTTTCTGCGCCGGAATCAGCGAGCGATGACGGTATTCCTTCCAGCCCGCAAACGAAGTGATGACCAGCAGCGCCGCCGCCAGCGAAGTCACCGCGCGACTGTGCAAAGGCGACAATCGTTTTTTGAGCAGGCGCAGAAAAGTGAGCGGCGTCGCCTGGCCGGTCAGCGATTTTTCGATGGCGTTGATCGCTGCGGTTGCGTCAGCCAGTCGCTCATCGCGCTCCTTGACCAGGCACTGGCGCACCAGATACTGAATGCTGACGGGCAGGTGTTTCGGCAGCGCGTGCCAGTCGGGTTCCTCGCTCAGAATTGCGCCGAGCGTGTCGCTGACGGTTTCGCCACGAAACGGCTGCCGCCCGGTCAGAGCTTCGTAAAGCACACAGCCGAATGACCACAGATCGGCGCGATGATCGAGCTGCTGCTCGCGGCCCCGCGCCTGTTCGGGACTCATGTAGGCCACCGTTCCCAGAATCATGCCTTCGCGTGTCAGCGTGTCGGTTCTGGTGACGGGACTTTGCGGCAGCGAAATTTCCGAACCGTCTGCCGTGGCAAAGGCCGGGCGCAGCGTTTTGGCGATGCCGAAATCGAGCACTTTCACCGTGCCATCAGGCGTGATTTTGATGTTCGCCGGTTTGAGGTCGCGGTGAATGATGCCCCGGTCGTGCGCGGCCTTGAGCGCAATAGCAATCTGGCGAAAGACGGGCAGCGCTTCAGTCACCGTCAGCGGCCCCTGATTCAGCCGCTCAGTCAGCGTCAGGCCGGGGACGAGTTCAAGCACCAGAAAACGCTGCTCGCCGGTCTGTTCGAGCGCATAAATGCGGGCGATGTTCGGGTGGTCGAGCGCCGCCAGGACGCGAGCTTCGCGCTCGAAGCGCCTGACCCGTTCAGGATCGCGGGCCAGGTAATCCGGCATCAGCTTGATGGCCACGTCGCGGCCCAGCTTCAGATCGCGCGCCAGGTAAACTTCACCCATTCCGCCCGCACCGAGCAGCGAGCGAATCTCATAGGAATTGAGTTTCTGTCCGGCCAGCAGCGGCGCAGCGACTGAATTGAAACTGGCGATCTTGCCAGCGAGCACTTCCTTCGCGGGTTTTTCAAGAAACAGTCCAACCTGATCGTCGCATTCCAGCAGCGATTCGATTTCGCGGCGCAGCGCCTCGTCACCAGCGCAGGCAGCCGCGATGAATGACGATCTTTCATCGGGGGCCAGTTCCAGCGCAGCGTGATACAGCTTTTCGATCTGCTGCCACTGCTCAGGTTTCATGAGGATTCTTTCCGCTCAGTTCACGCATGAGCCACGACCTGGCCAGCCGCCAGTCGCGCAACACGGTGTCAGGTGAGACTTTCAGCACTTCGGCAGTTTCGTCCACGCTGAGGCCGCCAAAAAAGCGCAGTTCGACGACCTGGCTCTTGCGCGGATCAATTTTCGCCAGCGTCTTGAGCGCATCATCGAGCGCCACCAGATCGGCCTCGCGGTCTTCAGCAATCACCAGCGCCTCGTCAAGCTGCACGTGCTGCAGGTTGCCGCCGCGCTTCTGCGCTCCGTGCGCGTTGGCAATGTCCACCAGAATGCGGCGCATGACGTTGGCCGACACGGCAAAGAAATGCGCGCGGTTCTGCCAGTTGACGCTTTTGCCTTCGGTCAGTCGCACAAAAGCTTCGTTGACCAGCGCAGTGGTTTGCAGGCTGTGCCCCGGATTTTCGCGGCGCATGTAACGATGCGCCAGCCGGTGCAGTTCGCCGTACACCAGCGGCATCAGTTGATCGAGCGCCGACTGATCACCGCTGCTCCAGGCAACCAGCAGTTGTGTGACTTCCTGGGGGGAAGCTGAAGACGATGCCATAGGGTCTGCCTTCGTGACTCTGCTTTATGGTTTACGGTCTGGGTCAAAGATGAGCGGATTATAGCACCACCAGCGGGCGCAAAAGCGACTGAAAAATTTTTTGCGCCCGTGCGGTTTTGCGCCGGATTTTCCAGCTTTGATGGTTGAGGGCGCACGACGCGGCACACAACTCTCCCTTCAGCCTCCCAGGCGCAGACCGCGATGCCCCTCAGTCAAACCAGCCTGAAGCCCTGCCGTCACGACAGGGCTTCAGCCATCCCGAAACACAGAATTCAGCGGCTCAGCCATCGGCATTCGTGCGCGCGGGAATTATTCACGGCTCACAACCAGTTGCTTAAATTCCGCATCTGATGCAATGTCAATCGTACTCCCCGCCAATTGCGAGGGACATCACAACGATGAACAGAAAAAAAATAATCAGATTCGCTCTTACGCTGACTTTCACACTGGCTCTGGCCATTGGGGCGCTGGCGCAGACTCCGTCAGTGACGCTGCGCACGACCGATGGCGGAAGCTTTAATCTGGCCGACAAGCGCGGCAGAGTCGTCGTGCTGGCTTTTGGCGCAACCTGGGTTCCGCTCTCATCAAAAGAGCTGCCCGCGCTGCAAAAGCTCGCTGACCGTTACGCCGGTCGCAAGGTTGATGTTTACTGGGTCAGCATCAATTCGGCCAAACCCGGCGCGCGCAATGCGGCAACGGATGCCGAACTGAAAGCCTTTGCGACAAGGAACGGCCTCAGGCTGCCGGTGCTGCGTGACCCTGATCAGGCAGCCTTTCGTGCGCTTGGCGTTGAAAACCTGCCGACGCTCATCATCATTGACCGCGAAGGCAAAGTGGCGCACAAACACGTCGGCTTCGACCCGGATCAGGCCGACGGTTACGGCGAAGTCAGCCAGGAACTCGATAAACTGCTGAAGTAATCCAGGACAGAGTCGGAGAAAAAGGACGGGTGAGCGGAAGACTGAATTTACAGCTTCCGCTCACCCGTTCTGCTGTTGCCTGCCCGCGCGGCAAGTCGCTATGATGACGGCCATGAACGTGCCGACTGCCGCCATTCTCGTGATCGGAGATGAAATCCTCAGCGGCAAGACTGAGGAACAGAACGCCCGCTTTCTGATTGGCGAACTGCGCGACCTGGGTGTGGCGCTGCGCCGCATTCTGACCATCCCTGACGAAATTGAAACCGTCGCTGTTTCGGCGCGTGAACTCTCTGCGCGCTTCACTTACGTCTTCACTTCCGGCGGGGTCGGCCCGACGCACGACGACGTGACCATCAAGGGCATCGCCCAGGCTTTCAATCGCCCGGTGGTGCGGCATCCTGAACTGGAAAGAAGAATCAGAAACTATTTTGGTGAACGCGCCGAGGAATCGCACCTGCGGATGGCCGATGTGCCGGAAGGATCAGAGCTGCTTGAAGCGCCCGACCTGCGCTGGCCGACGCTGGCCTGTGAGAACGTTTACATTCTGCCCGGCGTGCCTGAACTGTTCAGGAGGAAGTTTGCCGCCATTCGTGAACGCTTTCGCGCCACGCCGTTTTTCACCCGCGCCATTTTCACGCACGAGGATGAATTCGATTTTGCCGGACGGTTGCAGGAACTGGCCGATCAGCACCCGCTGGTGATGATCGGTTCTTATCCGCATTTCGCCTCGCCCGAATATCGCGTCAAGCTGACGCTCGAATCAAAGGACGCCGCCGCGCTGGAATCAGCCGCCATCGCACTGCTGCAAATGCTCGACCCGGCCCGCCTGGTGCGCAGCGAATAACCGCCGCCTCACAACTGCGGCACATCGCTCAGATAAATCTCTTTCAGTTCGTGATAATTCTTCCAGTGCTGATTGATGAACTCGACTTCATCATCAGTAACCTGTCGCTTCAGTTTGGCGGGCATCCCGATAACGAGCGAACGCGGTGGAACTTTCACCCCCGGCGGCACGAGCGCGCCCGCCGCGACGATTGATTCCGCGCCGATCACTGCGCCATCCATCACCTTTGCGCCGATTCCGATCAGGCAGTGATCCTCAATCGTGCAGCCATGCACGATGGCGCCGTGACCGAACGTGACGTAATTGCCGATGTGCGTCTCATGCAGATCCTTTGCGACGTGAACAACGCACAAATCCTGAATATTGGTGTGGTGGCCGATGACGATGCGGTTGACATCGCCGCGCACGACGGCATTGAACCAGACCGATGAATGCTCGCCGATTGCGACATCGCCGATGACCTGCGCTGAGGCTTCGATGAAGCAGCCCGGCGCAACCTGCGGATGTTTGCCAAGATATGTTCTGAGCATAATCGAAAGAAGTTGGGGGCTGGAGTCCGGGGAATAGAGAAAGTCCCGGCCATCCGGCCCTGACTATTTGCTGCTTCCATTTTGCTGATGGACGTGTGCTAGAATCGCCAGCTTAACGCGATGAGCAGGGCAAGGCAATTTCCTGCTGTCGCTGTCATTATCGGAGTTGCCTGGCGGGAAGTTGTGCATCAGCGGAAAGCTCCAGCCCCTGATCCCCAGCCTCCGGCCCCCAAAGTTATGATTCAGACCGTCAGAGGAACCAGAGACATTCTGCCGTCAGACACGCCCGTCTGGCAGCGCGTCGAAGCCGTCGCGCGCGAAGCCTTTCGCCGTTACGGTTTCAGCGAAATTCGCACGCCGATCTTTGAAAAGACCGAACTCTTTGCGCGCGGCGTTGGTGAAGCGACCGACATCGTGCACAAGGAGATGTACACCTTCATTGATCGCGCCCGTGCTGACAGCGAAGGCGAATCGCTGACGCTGCGGCCTGAAAACACGGCTTCGGTCGTGCGCGCTTACATTCAGCACAAGCTGTACGCGAACCTGGCTCCGGGCGAAGTCGTCAAACTTTATTACATCGGCCCGATGTTTCGCCGCGAACGCCCGCAGGCCGGACGTTACCGCCAGTTTTATCAGATCGGCGTTGAAGTCCTGGGTTCAAGCGATGACCCGGCCATCGAAGCCGAAGTGATTGAAATGCTCGACTGGTTTCTGCGACAGCTCAACATCACGGATACGACGCTGCTCATCAATTCGGTTGGCGATCCGCAGTCACGCGCCGCTTATCTGGAAAAGCTGCGCGAAGCGGTTGAGCCGCAACTCGACAAACTGTGCGGCGATTGTCACCACCGCTTTGAAACCAACGTGCTGCGCATCTTTGACTGCAAGAACGAAAGCTGTCAGACGATCATCGCCACGCTGCCGACGATCACTGACAATCTTGACGACGCCTCGCGGCAGCACTTCGAGCAGTTCAAGGCGCATCTCGACGCGCGCGGCATCCCTTACGTCGTCAATCCGCGAATGGTGCGCGGGCTGGATTATTACACCCGCACGGCGTTTGAAATCATCGGCGGCAGCCTCGGCGCACAGAACACGATTGTCGGCGGCGGGCGTTACGATGGCCTGTCAGAAACGCTCGGAGGCCCGCCCGCCAAAGGCTTCGGCTTCGCTTTCGGTCTTGACCGCATGGTGATGTCGCTCGCTGAAAGCGAAGCTGAAAAAGCGCGCGCGGCTGAAAGACCTGATGTTTATATTGTCTGGCTCGGTGAAGCGGCTCGTGACCGGAGCTTCAAAATTGCAAAGGATCTGCGCGCCGCCGGTTTCGCCGTCGCGCTGGAATTTGAAGAGCGCAAAATGAAGAAAGCGATGGCGCAGGCCAGCAAATCAAATGCCCGTTACGCGCTGATCATCGGCGATGATGAAGTAGCGAGCGGCAGATATGCGCTCAAGAACCTGGCGACCGGCGAACAGGAATCGCTCGGCTTTGATGACATCGTTGCAAAGCTGGCCGGGCATCACGAATGAAAGGCAGAATGATGAATGATGAACGATGAAGTGAAAGTAGAGCATTTCATCATTTATCAACTATTGTTCATCATTCATCATTCCGACTTCATCATTTCCAGCTAACCTGCCCCGAAACAAATCAAACTGAAAGTGGAAGTAAGCTCATGCTCGATCATTTAGGACAAACGAAACGCACACATCATTGCGGCGAGCTGCGTCTTGCCAACGTTGGGGAAACCGTGACACTGCTCGGCTGGGTCAATGCCCGCCGCGATCACGGGCCGCTGATTTTCGTTCACCTGCGCGACCGCGAAGGCATCACTCAGGTCGTCTTTGACGAATCGAAATTTCCCGAAGCTCACGACAAGGCCGAAGTCGTCCGCAGCGAATATGTGCTGGCCGTGACCGGCAGGTGTGTGGCTCGTGACGCCGCGACGGTCAATAAAAATATGGCGACCGGTGAAATCGAAATCGTCGCTGAATCGGTCAAAATCCTGAACGATTCGCAGGTGCTGCCGTTTCAGATCGAGCGTTGCGAAGCGGGCGAAGACCTGCGCCTGAAGTATCGTTACCTTGACCTGCGCCGTCCTGAGATGCAGCAGAATTTCAAAATGCGTCATCAGCTTGCGCTCGTCACGCGAACCTTTCTGGACAGCCAGGGCTTTTACGAAATCGAAACGCCGATTCTGACCAAATCAACACCCGAAGGCGCGCGCGATTATCTGGTGCCGTCGCGCACCTTTCCCGGCAAATTCTTCGCGCTGCCGCAATCACCGCAGCTTTTCAAGCAACTGCTGATGATTGCCGGTTACGAAAGATACTTTCAGATTGCGCGCTGCTTCCGCGATGAGGACTTGCGCGCCGACCGGCAGCCTGAATTCACGCAGGTGGATATCGAGATGAGCTTTGTGCAGCCCGATGATGTCTTCAACATCATCGAGCCACTGATCTGCGAATACTTCAAGGTCGCAGGCCTTCCCGAACCGGCGCGTCCGTTTCTGCGGATGCCTTACAAAGAGGCGATGGAGCGTTTCGGCTCGGACAAACCCGACCTGCGCTTCGGCCTCGAATTCATTGACCTGACGGCGAACTTTGAAGGCAGCCCGTTCACGGTCTTTGCCGATGCCGTCAGCAAAGGCGGGCAGGTGAAGGCCATCGTCGTGCCCGGCGGCGCAAAATATTCGCGCAAGCAGTTTGATGAACTCGTCGAACACGCCAAACGCTATGGCGCAGGCGGCATGGCTTACATTCAGGTCGCTGAAGGCGAACACAAATCCGCGCTGACTAAAACGCTCGGTGCTGAAGGCGTCAGTGCGCTTGTGCAGGCAACAAACGCGAACGTTGGCGACGCGATTCTGATGATCGGCGGCACGCGCGATGTCGTGGCGGCGTCGCTCGGTGCGCTGCGCCTTGAAGTGGCGCGCCGCGAAAACCTGATCAATCGCAGCGAAAACAGGCTGCTCTGGGTGACTGATTTTCCGATGTTCGAGTACCACGAAGACGACAAACGCTGGTACGCGCTGCATCATCCTTTCACTTCGCCGATTGACGAGGACATTGACAAACTCGAAGGCGACCTCGGCGCAGTGCGCGCCAAGGCCTACGACCTGGTTTTCAACGGCACCGAACTCGGCGGCGGCTCGATCCGAATTCATCGCGCCGACATTCAGGCGAAGGTTTTCAGGGCGCTCGGCCTGAGCGAAGCCGAAGCGCGTGAAAAGTTCGGCTTCTTCCTCGACGCGCTCAGTTACGGCACGCCTCCGCACGGCGGCATCGCGCTCGGCCTCGACCGCACGGTGATGCTGCTCGCGGGTGCTGGTTCATTGCGCGAAGTGATCGCCTTCCCGAAAGTCTCAAGCGCCGCTGATCTGATGACTGACAGCCCAAGCGAAGTCAGCAAACAGCAGCTTGATGAACTCAAGATCAGGACGCTGACCTGAGCCGGGAGAAAGGAAGTAATTTATGGCAGTATCAAAAAAAAATCTGATTGAGATGCGTCTTGCCACTCTGGAAGCAGAGGTGGAGCAGCTCAAAGGACAAGTGGAAACAAACAGCAGAACCAAAAAAGACTGGCTGGATGAGACGTATGGAGTTTTCGCCAATGATCCTGTCTTTGATGAGATAGTGGAACTGGGCCGCAAATATCGAGAGTCACTCCGTCCCAGAGCTTCTGGCAGAGCCGGAAGTAAAAAAGCGAAAGGACGGAAGACGCGCAATGTTCGTACTCGATAGTGATCACGTATCATTGTTGCAAAGGGCAACCAGCCCCGAAGCTCAACGATTACGCTTTCGATTTTCCGGCGTCAAAGTCGAGGACAGGTTTGTCACGATAATTACTTTTGAAGAACAGTTGAGAGGATGGCTGGCACAGATTGCCAGGGCAAAATCTCCGTTGCAGGAAATCGAGCCATACCGTCGGCTTGAAGCCCTGCTGAAGTACTATTCAGCAATTAATCTGCTGGGATTTGATGAGCGCGCCGCAGAAAAGTTTCAGGAGTTGAAAAAGGCTCGCATCCGCATCGGCACGATGGATCTGAAGATTGCTGCCATCGCGCTGGCGCACAATGCCACGTTATTATCGGGAAACCTGCGGGATTTCAGCAGAGTTCCTGATCTGAAAGTTGAAGACTGGTCGGTGTGATTCTCTCAGACAATTGTTTTTCGCAAAGCCCCGATGTCAAAGATCCGCGTTCTGCCAGACAGTCTTGCCAATAAAATCGCCGCTGGTGAAGTGGTCGAGCGGCCCGCCTCCATCGTCAAGGAACTGATCGAAAATTCGCTCGATGCCGGAGCGCGGCGCATCGAAGTGGCCGTTGAATCGGGCGGACGCAGGCTGATTCGCCTTGCGGATGACGGCGAAGGAATGTCGCGTGATGACGCGATCCTGGCTTTTGAGCGCCACGCGACGAGCAAGATCAAAGTTGCCGAAGACCTCGAAGCCATCACGACGCTCGGCTTTCGCGGCGAGGCGCTGGCCTCAATCGCTTCAGTGACCAAAGTCAGACTGCGCACGCAGACTGCTGATGATCTGGCCGGAACCGAAGTCGAAATCAGCGGCGGGCGCATGCTCAATGTGCGCGACATTGCCTTTGCGCGCGGGACTGAGTTTGAAATCCGCGATCTGTTTTTCAATGTTCCGGCCCGGCGCAAGTTTCTCAAGTCCGAGGCCACCGAAAGTTTTCACATCGCCAATCTCGTCACGCATTACGCGCTGTCGCGCCCGCAGCATGCCTTCACGCTCATCAACAACGGGCGTGAAAGCATCAGCGTGACTCCGGCGGGCGATTTGCGCGAACGGGCTTATCAGCTTTTCGGCGGCGAATTCATTGATGACCTGATCGAAGTCAGCGGCGAAGCGGGCGAAATGCGGGTGCGCGGATTTGTCTCTTCGCCGTCGGTGACACGAACGACGCGTGACAACCAGTACTTTTTCATCAATGGCCGTTACGTGCGCGACAAACTGCTCGGACGCGCGCTCAGCGAAGCTTATCGGGCAATGATGCCTGCGGGCGTGTATCCGACGGCGATGCTCTTTGTCGAAATCGCGCCGCACGAAGTTGATGTGAACGTGCATCCGGCCAAGACCGAAGTGCGTTTTGTGCGGCCTTCGATCATTCACGATCTCGTTTGCGACGCCGTGCGCAAAGCCATCGGCGCAGCCAAAGCCGCCGTCACTCCGTTCATTGAACGAACGCCTGAAGCTGTTCGCAAAGTCGAACCTGAAATTCCTGCTGCTCCTGAAAAATTGCCTGAGCCGCTGCCTGTTTCGCGTGAAGAACTGAAAGGCGCGTTTCGCATTCAGGCTCCGAAACCGCCACAGCCGCAGCCGGAACAGCGCAAAATGAATCTGACCTTTGCGCCTGAACCAGCGGAAGAACGAGTCGTCGCGTCATCTTCAGGTGAAGCGCCAGCGCCTTCGATGCAAAGCGAAACTGTACCTGCAAAGCCTGACGAAGAAGCGAAGCCTGAAGCGCCGGTCATCTTTCGTTATGGCAATCGCCTCGGCTGTCTCGGCGCGCGCGGAGTTGAATCGTCCGGCTCGAACTTCAAACCGGCGCAGAATCTTTCGCTCAATGCCGATGAGATCAATCCGCTTGGTCAGTTGCACAACAGCTTTATCCTCGCCGCAGATCGCAACGGCCTGCTCGTCATTGATCAGCACGTCGCGCACGAACGGATTCTCTTTGAGCAGCACTGGCGCGCGCTGGCGCGTCATCGCATCGAAGTGCAGCGACTGCTGCTGCCTGAAACGCTCGATCTGACTCCGGCGCAGGCGGCGGCGATTGATCAGGCACTGCCGGAACTTGAAGAGAATGGTTTCGAACTTGGCAGGTTGTCAGGTCGCACGGTGGCGATTAAAGCCGTGCCTGCGATGCTGCCTGCGGGAACGGCGCGCGAACTGCTCGCTGAACTGCTTGACGCCATCGAACAGGAGCGGCGCGGGCTGACGATGGATGAACTGCGCGCCGAAATTGCCGCGAGCCTGGCCTGCCGCGCCGCCATTAAAATCAATATGCCGCTTGCGCCCGAAAAGATGCGCTGGCTGATTGATGAACTGCTCAGGGCCGACAATCCCGCGACCTGTCCGCACGGACGACCGATCATCCTGCGCGTGACCATGCGCGAAATCGAAAAGGGCTTTCAGCGCGCCTGAGATTTGAGGCTGGAACCTGCATCTTTCAATCTGACCGACCACACCCGTTATTCTGCCCGAATCAATCAGACCAGACTGACCGACTGCCCGGTGAAGCGCGCGGCCCGCATGATCAGCGGCTGCGCGAACTCTTTGTGATGACGCAGACTTAACCGGATGAGAATCAGGCTGAAGTGTTGTGGCACATCAATCGCTTTTATGGGGAGCGTCTGGAACGCGGCTGCAAGCCGTCGGGCAGGCCGGGCAGTCATTGTGACTGGGGCTTTGGGGCCGGATGGCACAAGGGCAAACGGCGGCGTTTTACGATGTGTCTGTTGTGGTGGTTGGGTTACGCCGCAGCGGGCAGAGTTTTTTTCAGAGGGTAACAGGTTTTCGCATCAACCTCCTTTCTTTGGTTCCTTCGAGCAGTCGCACAGGCGGCTGCTCTTTTTGTTTTTAATCGGGCTGTTTGCGGCGTGACAGCTTCACTGCTGCGGCCCAGCGCCGCTGCCAGAAACCAGGCTTGCGTCGGCGCAGCCATTCCCTGACGGCTGTTTTCACGCGGACTGACTGGCGATGGATGGTCTGATAAAGGCGGGTCTGGTGAATGGTGGCGTGAACGCGTTCGCTGAAGGCCGTGAATCGTGTGTGCAGCGTCGCAAACCAGCCGATGCGCAGCAGGTTTTTACGCGTCAGCATAAAGATGCGCGCCACCAGCGCGGTTCCGGCAAACTTGGCCAGCACCACCGTCAGCAGGCCGAGCGCGTGCTGGCCGTGCGCAATCAGCCACAGCGCCGCCAGCTTGACCGGAATCAGCAGCAGCGTCGGCGCGCCAAAAGTCAGCAGCGCGGCATAAGGCGGCAGACCGGCAATCAGCACTTCGAGCTGGCGCAGCACCGGCAGGCGGCCAATGGCTGCCGCCATCCGCGCCAGGTCATCCCAGAGCCAGTCTTCAATGATGATGATGAGAGCCGCGAGGAAAACAAACGGCGCGGCGAGCAGCCTTTTCCAGCGGATTTTCATGTGAGGTGTTGGGGTCAGTTCAGATTTTTTTCTGCGCCTGCGCCTGCACCGCCGTAATCGCCACCGCATCCACAATGTCATCTGCCTTGCAGCCGCGTGACAGATCGTTCGCAGGCCTGGCGAGGCCCTGCAAAATCGGGCCGATGGCCGTTGCTCCGCCAAATCTTTCGGTCAGCTTGTAACCGATGTTGCCCGCGTTGAGATCAGGAAAGATCAGCACGTTGGCCTGACCTGCCACCGCTGAACCGGGCGCTTTTGAGGCAGCGATGTGCGGAATCATTGCGGCATCAAGCTGCAATTCGCCGTCAACCTCAAGTTCAGGCGCGCGGGCGCGCACGGTGCGCACGGCTTCAACGACCTTGTCCACCATCGGATGTTTCGCGCTGCCCCTGGTCGAAAACGAAAGCATCGCCACCCGCGGTTCGGCATCCACGAGAGCGCGAAAGGTTTCGGCTGAGGCAATGGCGATTTCAGCCAGTTCTGATGCGGTCGGATTCACGACAATCGCCGGATCGGCAAAGATCATCGCACCATCTGCGCCAAAACTTTTGTTCGGATGAACCATCAGCACAACCGATGACACCAGTTTGAATCCGGCGCGCAACCCAATCGTCAGCAGCGCGGCGCGCACCGTGTGTGCGGTGGTGTTGGTTGCTCCGGCTACTGAACCATCGGCCTTCCCGGCCCGCACCATCATATTGGCAAAATAGAGCGGGTCGAGCATCTGCTTGCGCGCTTCGTCAACCGTGATGCCTTTGGCGCGGCGCAGTTCATAAAATTCCTGCGCATAGCGGTCGAGGTCGGGCGAGTTCTGATAATTCAGCACCGGCACGTTTGTGAGCGAAACGCCCAGCGCATCGGCGCGGCTGCGAATCTGATCTTCATTGCCAAGCAGCGTCACGCGGGCCAGGCGCTCAGCCGCAATTCTGGCCGCCGCCACAATCGTGCGGTCATCATCGCCTTCAGGCAGCAGAATGTGCTGCGGCTGCGCAGCAGCGCGATTTCTGATCTTTTGCAGAATGTCCATAAGGTGAAAAGGTGAATGACTGGTTACGCTTCGTCGCGGCTGATCCGGTTTCTGGCGGCGTTGTTCCGGCCTGTCGAAAGCCGCCACTGCCGCCAGTAACGCCAGGCGAAAATCACCACGCCGATGGTAATAACGACCGTGACAATCTTGCTGTAAAGCATCAGGTACTCGGCCACCTTCTGCCAGTTGTTGCCGAAGCTTTTGCCCAGCAGCAGCAGAATCGCATTCCAGGCCAGCGCGCTGACGGCGCTCAGCGCTGTTGTCGCGGCCAGATTCAACTGCGACATGCCCGCCGCAAACGACACAACGGCCCGCGTGCCTGACAAAAAGCGATTGGCCACAATCACGCTGTAACCAAAACGCTGAAACAGGCGTTCGACCTGGTGAATCGCATTGACGGGCAGAAAGCGACCAAAGGGGCCTTCGACAATGTGACGTTCAAAATAACGTCCGATCAGGTAAGCCGTCATAAAACCGAGCGCGCTGCCCAGCGTCGAACAGATCAGCATCGGGAAAAAGCCGACTGTTCCGACTCCGGCCAGCGTTCCGGCAAAAACCAGCAGCACATCGCTCGGCGACGGCGGAAAGACGTTTTCAATATAGGCAATGGCAAAAACCAGCGCCAGCACGCCCAGTGGCGGCAGTTGCTGGAGCCAGACAACCAACTGCTCAAGCGAGTCCATGCTGCAACTTCCTTACTTCAGTAATCAGATCGCTGATCAGTTCATCAAGCTCAAGGCTGGAAAAATCGGCATCGGAATTTTCACGAAACTCGTGCAACCCGCGCGCGCCGCCCTTTTCATACTCTCGCGCCTGCAACAGCAAATCCAGTTTGTCCGCCGCCTTGACCAGCCGCGCTTCCAGGCTGTCGCGCTGCTCGTAATCGCGCCAGATGTCCAGATACTGATTGTTCAGTCCTGACAACATCTCGGCGGCAGCGCGCTCATCAGCGGTTTTCAGCGCGTCGCTGCCAAAATATTTTTTGATGGTCGCGGGCAGATCGCCCGTGCGCGCTTCGGTCAGATCGTGCAGCAGCGCCATCCGCAACACCTTTTCAGGGCTGACCGGAAAACCGCGCCTGACGGCGCGATCAGCCAGCAGCATGGCAATAAATGCCACGCCGAATGAATGCGCTGCGACCGATTCAACATCGCGCACCCCGCGCAACAGCCAGCCCGTGCGCGGCACTGCCTTGAGCCGCATCAGTTCCGTGAGCAGTTCAATCAGCCGGGCCGCTTCGTTTGCGCTGTTGTGTCCCTCTGCTTCCATTCCACAACGCTACCGATTTTAAGGGCGAGCGTCAACCGGCATCTTCGGCAACCCTGAGAAGGCGCGCAGATTCAGGCTCAGCAGTCAGCGAAAGTTTTTTGACTACCACGAAGGGCACGAAGAACACGAAGATGAAGAAAGAAGGGGAGACAGGGAGAAGAGGGGAAAAGGGGAATCAGACTTTGCCCGTTCATTTCCCCTTTTCCCCTCTTCCCCTTTTCTCCTTTACCCCTTTTCTTCGTGTTCTCCGTGCCCTTCGTGGTGAAAAGTCCTGATGTGTCCACCTGCTTAATAATTGCTGCCGACCCCGCTGGTTTTTCGCGGATGAGTCTTCTGCTATATTTCACGTTTGTCTGAACGGTCTGTCCGTTCTCAGTCGTTACCGAGGAAATAATTTATGCAGTATCCCGATTCATTCGAAATTGCCGGACGCCGTTTGTCACCGCCGCTGGTGCTCTCACCGATGGCTGGTGTGACCGATTCGCCCTTTCGCCGCATCGCCAAAAAGTGCGGCAGCGTCGGCCTGATCGTCACCGAATTCATCAGCGTCGAAGGCCTGACGCGCGGCAACATGCGCTCGCACGAAATGATGCGCTTCTATCCCGAAGAGCGCCCGATTGCGATTCAGATTTTCGGTTACGACGAAGTGCGCATGCGCTGGGCCGCCGAAATCGCCCAGGAAGCGGGCGCTGATTTTGTGGACATCAACTGCGGCTGCCCGGCGAAAAAGGTCGTCAACGGCGGCGGCGGTTCGAACCTGCTGCGCGACCTGCCGCAACTGAAAAAAATTCTGCTCGCCGTGAAGGATTCGATCACGATTCCGATGACCGTGAAGATTCGCGCCGGGTGGGATGACAAAACGATCAACTGCATCGAAGTCGCAAAGCTGATCGAAGACTGCGGCGGTTCGATGGTCACGCTGCACGGTCGTACCCGCGTGCAGGGTTACAAGGGTTTTGCCCGCTGGGATCTGGTGCAGGAGATCAAACGCAACGTGTCAATTCCGGTTTCAGGCAGCGGCGACATCATCACGCCGCAGGATGCGCTGGGCCGCTTTGACGAAACGGGCTGCGACGCCGTGCATATCGGTCGCGCCGCCATCGCCAACCCGTACATCTTTCGCCAGACGTGGGAAGTGATGAACGGCCTTGAGCCATACCGCCCGACTCCGCGCGAGATGCACGAACTGCTGCTCGAATACATGGACAACCTGCGCGGCCACATGCCCGAACGCGGCGTCATCGGACGCATGAAGATGCTCTCAGCCCAGTTCCTGAAAGGCGTCGCCAACGCCGCCCACATCCGCACGGCGGCGCTGCGTTCGCAGACGATGGACGAGATGCTGCCACTCTTTGAAGAGTATTTCGCCCTGGCCGAAAAATACGGCATCGATCTGGAATTGCAGACGGCGCGTGATGAAGAAGCGGAAGCCGTTGAGTGTGGCGTGTGAAGATCAGCCGCCGGTCGCTTGCACAATGAGATGAGAAGCACTGACTATGATTTCTGCTGAAGAACTGGCAGGTGAAGAGCAGGCCGAGTGGTATTCGCTGACCCCTCTGGAGCGTTGGCGCGAATCGGCGAAACTGTGGGAAGTGTACCTTGCGCTGGGAGGCTCGCTTGATCCCGAACCCGATACACAAAGTCCTTTCTTCGATCCAGAAGCACCAGGTTCGCGCCCTGTTGATGGGCGGGCAGGCGTGCGTGTTATACGGCGCGGCAGAGTTTAGCCGCGATCTGGACATGACCATTCTCGCCAGCCCGGCAAACCTCACTCGCCTCCGCGCAACCCTCGCAGAACTTGACGCTGAAGTCATCGCTGTTCCGCCCTTTGACGCGAAATATCTGCGCCGGGGCCACGCAGTTCACTTCCGCTGCCGCACTCCGGAAGCCAGCGGATTGCGTGTTGACGTGATGACCAGAATGCGCGGTGTCGAGGCTTTTTCAAAACTGTGGCAACGCCGGGTGACGTTGCGCGTGGATGATGGCACTGTGTATGAACTGTTGTCATTGCCCGATCTCGTGAAAGCCAAGAAGACTCAACGCGACAAGGACTGGCCCATGATCCGGCGACTGGTCGAAGCCGATTACTTCAGTCAGCGCGACCAGCCAGCCAGCACACGGAGTTCTGGTTGCTTGAATTGCGCACCCCGCCGTTATTGCTTGAACTTGCGTCGGCGCATCGTGTGCTTTGCCGCAAACTGAGTAAACAGCGGCCTCTTGCTCGGGTTCTGCCCTGGCAGGCGACCAGGCTGGTTTGGACGAGGCGCTCAGGCAGGAGGAAAACGCTGGCAGGCGGGGAGGAGCTGACCGGCTATACTGGCAACCGCTGAAGAGCCGAACTTGAGCGTTTGCGTCACGCGCGTCTGAGAGATGAGTAAGGTGATTTTGTGGACTTTGCCTTCCCTCTTTTGAAGAGTACTTTGCGCTGGCCGAAAAATAAGGCATTGATCTGGAGTTGCAGACCGCGCGTGATGAAGAAGCGGAAGCCGTTGAGTGCGGAGTGTGATTTATGACCCCACAAGAAGTTGAAAGCTGGACAAGAGAAATAGTGAGTGCAGTTTTGCTCGGTCAACCTGTTGAAGACTCAAGAGTCGAGCTAAAAAACTGTTGGATTGATTATGACAAGGCAGCATCTCGTCTGGCGGGGCATGCTAACGCGTCTCGTGGCAATCCGATTCTTTGGATTGTAGGCGTTGATGAAAAGAATAAGTTGTTGAGCGATGTCGATCCAAAGGAGCGCGAGAATTGGTACTTCTCTGTTCAGAAACGCTTTGATGGCCTTGCTCCCCGACTGGCAGTTGATGTCAATGTGAGAATTAATGACAGCACAGTTGTTGCTCTTTATTTTGAAACACATCAAGAATCTCCGTACGTAGTAAAGCACGGTCAGGGTGGCTATCCTGATCTTGTGATCCCTTGGCGTGAAGGTACGAGAATACGGTCTGCGAGACGAGATGAGTTGCTGCGTTTGCTTATTCCAAACAGGCAGCTTGCCTCAATTATCGCCGAACTGGAATTAAATGCCTTGATGGTTGAGGATGTAAATATGGATTCACTTGGTTCTCTTTTTCGAACAGAAGAGGTCGACAAAGCTCTGAGTGATGGTGGTCTGGCAAAGCTGCCCGATCATACAAGGAAACTTCTAAACGAAGCATTTATAGCTATGCGTAGAGCGAATCATCATCTAATGGGAGCCATGAGTGTGGCGGCATTTGATGGAGTATCAAAGAAAAACGAGGCATTAAGGGCTGTTCAAGATGCTGCTCCCAAAATTGTTAACGCATACAAGGCGATGCAGGCTTGGTTACGGAGTTGATCTGGATTCAAAGTACATTTGCCCGGTGTAGTGTAAAGGCCTGATTCAATTACCAAAGCTATCATCAAATCACACCGATTACATCCTTGAGCAGAGTTGCCGCCACCGCCACCCGCGATGATGCGCCGCCAGCCACGAGCAGCGTGCCGTAAAGATCAGTCTCAAATTCAACTGCCTTGTTCGATCCGCGCACGGCAAACAGGCTGTCGGTCGGCAGCACAATCTGCGGCCTGACTGACAGCTCAACCCGACCGTTATTGAGCCGCGCTGAGGCGATCAGTTTGATTGCGCCTTTTGTGCTTCGCGCTTCTTCGATCAGTGCCTGTGGCAGCGCGTCAATGCCGGTGCGCGATACGTCATCAAGCGTGGCTTCGGCGTTCATCAATGCGTTGGCGAGGATGACGAGCTTGGCGGCTGAGTCCTGGCCTTCTGTATCGTAGCGCGGGTCGGGTTCGGCAATGCCGCGAGCCTGAGCTTCGGTGAGCGCGGCGTCAAAGCTCAGGCCGTCTTCGTTCATTCGCGTCAGAATGTAGTTGGTCGTGCCGTTGAGAATGCCGCGAATTGCGGTGATTTGCGCGCCCACAAGTTCGCGCCTCGCAAAACTCAGCGTGGGCAGCGCGGCGCAGGTCGCTCCGCTGTGCGCGATTCTCACGCCTTTGCTCGCGGCGAGTTGTTCAAGCTGCGGCCCGGCAAAGAGCAGCACGGCTTTGTTGGCCGTGATGAAGTGCAGGCCGCGATTGAGTGACTCGGTGGCGAAAGTGATGGCGGGTTCGCCTGCGGTTTTCAGGCCGCTCGGCAGAGTTTCAATCAGGCCTTGCGCGCCTGCTTCGGCAAGGAGTCTGACAGCTTCGGCTGGCGTTGCTGCCTGTGCGCCTGCGCTTTCAAGCGTCCTGCCTGACTGCTTCATCTGAAGCAGCGAAGCCACATCAAGCCCGTCTTTATTGACGATCACGCCGCTGCGGTCGCTGAGGCCGACTACCTGCAATTCCTGATTGTAATTTGCCCTGAGCCAGTCGCGGCGCTGCTCAATCAGTTCTGCGAAAGCGCGCCCGACGTTGCCGAAACCGATGATGGCGATTTTCATTGTGCCGTTTGCGCTGCGGGCAGCAGCCCCTTGATTTCACGCACGACGCGCTGCACTTCTTCTTCATCGGCGAGCGCGATCATAAAGAATTTGTAGCCTTCGCTGATGCAGATGACGCCGTTGGCAAAAAACCAGATGCCGTTGAGCAGCGGATTGCCGCCGAGAATCAGGCTGACCGGAAAGCCGGTGGCCGTTGCGCCCGAAAATGCCGCGCCGATCATTGTGGCTCCGGCGGCGACGCTGAATGCGCCAAGCAGCGGCGCGCCGACATACTTGGTCAGATTGCGCTGAAACTCGATGCTCGCGCGTTCGGCTTCTTCAACTTCACCGCTGGCGATGCGGCGTTCCTGTTCCTTCAGGTATTCGTGATAACGCTCGGTGACTTTGCGCAGGCCGATGATGGGCAGCGAGCTGTGCAGCAGCCAGTTGTTCGCTGCGCCTGCGCCGAGAATCGTCACGCCCAGATTTGGCAGCGCGGCTGATCCGGCGCGGATTCCGGCAATCAGCGACAGGCTGACGACTGCGGTTTTGCCCGGATTGTTTTTGATCCATTCGCGTGTTTTGCCATAACCGCTGATCGCTGCGTCAGCCAGGCGTGCGCCCGCCGTGCCCGTGTTGTAAGCCTGTTCGGCGCGGCGATAAAACTTCTCAGCCGTGCCGAAAACTTCTCTGGCTCTTTCTTCGGCGGCTTTTGAGAAATCCTCCACGCCCGATTGCGCCGCCTGCGCGCCGGATTTGAAAGTTTCACCGGCCTGGGTCGTTGCGTTGCGCAGGTTGTCGGTCACGCGGTACTGCTCGTCGAATTTGCGGGCCTGCTCGCTCGCCGTCTTTGCTGCCTCGCTGATCGTTTCCGCGCCTTTGCTCGCGGCCTCGCCAGCGACTTTGCCTGCGGCGCTGGCCAGATCGCCCGCTGCTCTGACGCCCTGCTCAAGCTTCTCCTTCAGGCCCATCTCTTCGGCCTTGCGCTTTGCGGCGTCGCGCAGTTCCTCAAACTTTTTGCTGTAACTCATAATTGCCTCCACGTTGAATGCTGATTCCGGCGTGATGACTTACGCCCGATGTTCAGCCAAAGTTTCAGCCACAAATCCGCACTGATTTACCGGCATCTTTTCAAGCCAGCTCGGAATTTTACGGGGACGGTGTTCGGAGTTCCAGCTTTAGCTGGTCTGGCCTGAAGCGAACGCGCGCCAGCCAAAGCTCAATGACGTTAAGTTACGGCTGTCTGAAAGGAACTCGCAGCATCCCCGTAGTAACGAATTCATTCGTTGGTTTTCAACTTTTGCAGCTTCGGAAGCAGAACGAATAAATTCGTTACTACGGGGGTGCGCCATGGTTTCTTTATGCCTCCCTGATTTCATGCCATTGAGTTGAGACTGGAACTCCGAACACCGTTTCCGCACGCTATGGTTTCAGCTCGCGCACCAGGCCGGTGAACCGATGCACGGCTTCGAGGTTGTTCATCGCCGCGCCGATGGCCTTTGTCGTGCCGATCAGCACGACGGTCTTTTTTGCTCTGGTGAGCGCAGTGTAAAGCAGGTTGCGGCTGAGCATCATGAAATGCTGCATGTGAACCGGAATCACGACTGCCGGATATTCGCTGCCCTGGGCTTTGTGGACCGACACTGCGAATCCGTGACCGAGTTCGAGCATATCGGCGTAATCGTAATTCACGATGCGGTCGGCAAAGCGCACGGCGATCATCTGATCTTCCAGATCAATCCATTCGATGCGGCCCATGTCGCCGTTGAAGACTTCGAGTTTGTAATTGTTGACGCGCTGAATGACCTTGTCTCCGACGCGCAGGATGCGGTGGCCGCGATTGTATTCAGGCTTGCGCTCGCCGGGCGGATTGAGATGTTGTTGCAGCAGCGCGTTCAGATTGTTTGCTCCGACCTGACCGCGATTCATTGGCGCGAGCACCTGAATATCATTGATCGCGTCGTAGCCGAACCGCTTCGGCAGGCTTTGCGCGACTGATTTGATAATCAGCTCAGCGACTTCGTGCGGCTCTTCGGCGGCGATGAAATAACAATCGGTCGTCTGCGAGCCGGGTTTGATGAGCGCGGGAAATTCGCCGCGATTGATGCGGTGCGCGTTCTGAATAATCAGGCTTTCGGCGGCCTGCCTGAAAACCTGCGTCAGCCTGGCTGTCGGCACGGCGCGCGAATCAATCAGATCGCGCAGCACCGTGCCCGGCCCGACCGATGGCAACTGATCCACATCGCCGACCAGAATCAGTTGCGAATGCGTGGCCACGGCTTTGATCAGACTGTTGGCGAGCAGCACGTCAATCATCGAAGCTTCATCAACGATGATTACATCGGCTTCGAGCGGATTTGTTTCATCGCGCCTGAACCCCATTTTTGACGGATCGAATTCAAGCAGGCGATGAATGGTGCAGGCTTCTTCGTCGGCGACCTCAGACAAACGCTGCGCGGCGCGTCCGGTTGGTGAAGCGAGCAGCACGCGCTTGTTCATGGCGTGAAAGAGCGCCACGATGACGCGCGTCGTCGTTGTTTTGCCCGTGCCAGGGCCGCCGGTCAGAATCATCACGCGGCTTGAGGCGGCCAGCATCACGGCGGCGCGCTGCTCTTCAGACAGCGCGATGTCTCTGGCTTCGGTGAAGCGATCAATCCACGCATTCACGCGCTTCACGTCAATGCGCGCAGGCTTTTCAAGCAGTGTTCGCAGCCGCCGCGCCACGTTGCGTTCGGCCTGCCACAGCGGCGGCAGGTAGATTGCATCATCAGCGAGCGGGTCGTCAGGATGCTGCTCAAGTTTGAGCAGACCTTCGTTGAGCAGCGCATCAACCGAAGCGGCCAGGCGCGTGTGATCTTCGACGCCCAGGGCTTCAGCGGCGCGTTTGATGAGTTCCGCGCGCGGCAGGTAACAATGCCCCTGCTCGGTCGCTTCGCCCAGAACGTGCTGCAATCCGGCGCGCAAACGCTCTTCAGCGTCGGGCTTCATCCCCAGATTGCGCGCAATCTGATCGGCGGTGCGAAAGCCGATGCCGTACACATCGGCGGCGAGGCGGTACGGAGTTCGTTCGACAATCGGAATCGAATCGTTGCCATACTGCTTGAAAATCTTCACCGCAAAGTGCGTCGAAACGCCGTGCGATTGCAGGAAGATCATCACGTCCTTGATCGCCCGCTGTTCGGCCCACGTCTTTTGAATCAGTTCGATTCGTTTGCGCGAAACGCCTTTGACTTCAACCAGGCGCGCAATGTCGTGTTCGATGATGTCGAGCGTCTCTTCTTTGAAATGCTCAACGATGCGCTTTGCCGTCACCGGGCCGACGCCCTTGATCAGCCCGGAGCCGAGGTATTTCTGAATGCCTGCAATCGTCGCGGGCCGCACGACCTGATAATCAGTCGCCCTGAACTGATCGCCGTATTGCTGATGCGTCGTCCAGATGCCGGTCAGGCGCACGCTTTCGCCCGGCGAGATGGCCGAGAAATTACCCGTGACGGTGACAGGTTCGCCGTGTCCGGCCACATTCAGGCGCAGCACTGTCCAGCCGTTCTGTTCGTTGTGAAAGGTGATGCGTTCGACCGAGCCGGTGAGGGTCTGGTGAACTTCAATGGCTGGCTGAGTGTTCCCGCTGTTTTCTCCCATGACTAAACTGACGATCAACAAGTCAGATCGTATTGTTATTCATCTGACGAGAAATCAGGCGGAGCGGGAAGCAACGCGCTGAGTTTCAACTGAGCGCGCTCATACTCTGCTCTGAATCTGGCCACTTCCGCAGCCAGTTGCGCACGGTCTGCATCACGAGTCGCTTCCAGTCTGGCCAGCCGTTCCCGCGTATCCTGCATCAGATCAATCAGCCGGTCAGTCTTCTGCTTCATCTCGTTCACGATTTCGCCCTGCCGACGCATCTCAGCATCAATCGTCAGCAGGCGTTCTCCGAGGGCCAGCAAACGATCCAGCACGCTCATTTGATTTCCTCCACACGCCGTAAGGACTGAAGCAGTGAGTTCATCCTTTCACTGGTACCCTTTGTTGTTGCAATCAGGCGATCTGCATCTGCCAGCAGAATATCAAAGGCTTTTTCCATCTCTGATGAGAGTTCCTCGTCATTCTCTGTCAGATTGATGAACTCGCCCTTGCGCGGCCCTGAGATGATTACGGCTTCGGCATACGGCGGCAGGGATGGTTCGATATTGGTGTTACTCATCGTCTCTGTTCCTTTCAAGCAGTTCTTTCAGCCCAGGCTGACGATCAGCTTATGTAAGTCCGGCAGGCGTGTAAAGCTTTCAGTTCAAACGCCGCCTTGACGACGCGGCATTGGCTTTGCGCATGGCTTCATCAAGTTCCTGCTGACTGGTAAGTGTGATGCCGATTTCGCGCAGCAGTCCGTCACCGACGCCGTAAATCCAGCCGTGAACGGCGAGCGCCTGCCCGCGCTCCCAGGCTGATTGCACGACTGTTGTCTGGCAGGCGTTGATGGTTTGTTCGATGACGTTCAGTTCACACAGTCTGTCGAGCCGCTGCGCGTCGTCAGGCAGATTGCTGATTTCGGCTTCGTATTTTTCCAGCACGTCGCGGACGTGGCGCAGCCAGTTGTCAATCAGGCCGAACTTCAGATTGTTGAGCGCCGCGTTGACGCCGCCGCAGCCGTAATGGCCGCAGACGATGATGTGTCTGACCTGCAATACGTCAATCGCATACTGCATCACCGACAGGCAGTTCAGATCAGTATGCACAACCAGATTGGCGACGTTGCGGTGAACGAACATTTCACCGGGCGACAGGTCAACCAGTTGTGTTGCCGGCACGCGACTGTCAGCGCAGCCGATCCACAGGTATTCCGGCGCCTGGTACTGTGACAGTTTCTCAAACAGCTTCGGGTCTTCGGACTGCATCCGTTCAGCCCAGACTTTGTTTTTCATCAGCAGACGACTCAGCATTCGTTTTATCTCTCCTCCTCAAGGAACTCCCTCCACGAAGCCGCACGAAGCTTCACGAAGCGAGTCAGGTTTTTCTCTTCTCTTCTTCGTGCTGCAACGCGCGGGCTTCGTGGATAAGCTTTCCCTGAGATCATTTGTTGATTATGACCGGCACATCGCGCCGCGTTGTGTTACCGAAAAAATCTCCCGCTGTGACGCGCACGATGTAATCACCGGGCGGCAGTCCTGCGGTGTCCAGAAAATCCTCGCGTGCTGCGCCGTCGCGCACCACATTCGTAGCGATGTAAGCAAAGATCGTCTGCCCGCTGTAACCCGACTGACTGCCTTCAGCGTAAGCGAGCGGCACCGCCCCCGGATCAACGGGCAGTTTTTCAAAGACGATGTTTTCACGCGACTTGTCAAAACCGGGCGCGGGCGATCCGTCAGCTTTCAGCACCGCGTAGCTGAGCCGGTAAAGGCCAAGACGGCGATAACCCGCGTTGCCATCGGCCTGATCGTAAGCGCGCACAACGATGCGGACGCGGCCATTCAAATGCGGAGTGCTGAATGCGGAGTGCGGAGTGCGGGCTGTCGAATTATCTTCCAACGGCTGCCATTGTTCATTCAGCAGCGTGACGCTTTCGATGACCGGCGCAATCGTGTCGGTGATGCCTGGCAGTTCGAGCGCGGCGAGCGCGTTGACTTCGCCTGCGGTCGGCCCGGCGATCAGATGAACATGATTGAGGCGGTTGAGTGTGCCGATGGCGTCTCCGGCGTTGATGCGTGTGCCGCGCCGCACGCGCACGGCGATGACATTGCCTTTTTCATCGCGGCTGAAAGTGATGCCGTCAATGCCGAATGGTTTGTCATTCTGATCGCGTCCGATGCGCAGGTGAATGTAACCGAGCAGCGGCAGCCGGATGCGCTCGCGCGGGCCGCCTGTGCCTTCGACGGAGATGGGCCGCGAAACGCGCTCGCTGAAAATCGCGCGCACGGTTTCGCCGTAACCGCCGGGAATGTCCAGCCCGTTGTGAAACCAGGCGTCGTGTTCGGGCGCGCGTTCACCACGCACTTCGCCAAACGTGCCTGCGATTTCGCGCCTTGCTTCAGGCGGGTTGTAAGGCCAGCGCGGCGGCACGGCAGCGCGAATCTCTGCGGCAGTAATCAGCGCAGTTTCCGGTTTTGCCTGATGCCCGATCTTCAAACCGTCAGTCACGAAAGCGCGCACCAGCCCGTTGCCGCTGTCGGCAAACACGAGCGCGTGATCGCGGCGACCCGGAATTACGGCCAGTCCGGTCGGGCGATTGAGTTTTGCACCGCTGAGCGCGCCATCATGCAGACCGAGCGGCCAGCCGCCCGCGAGCGTCGTCACTGCCGCAGGCTCTTCCGGCTGATTGTCGAGCGTGCAAAGCCGAACGGCGTTACCAGCAGCGTCAGCGACATAAAATGAATTCGCGTCGCGGATCGCTATTGCTGTCGGTTCGGCAAAGGCCGCCTGCATCGGCGCGCCGTCGCGTTCGGTGGCTTCGCCTGTTCCGGCAATGGTCGTGACTTCGCCATTAATTGTGACGCGGCGAATGCGGTGATTGCCCGTGTCGGCCACCAGCAGCGAACCATCGGCGGCCACCGCAATTCCGCACGGCGTATCGAAGCGCGCCGCCGCGCCCCGGCCATCGCTGAAGCCCTGTTCACTGCCCGCGAGCGTTTTTACCTGCCCGTCCTTAATCACACGAATGCGGTCGTTATAAGTGTCCGCGACAAAGATTGCGCCGTCTTTGCCGACCGCAACACCAGTCGGCCCGTTGAAGCGCGCACTGTTGGCTGCGCCGTCGGCATTGCCACTCGCTCCGGCCTGCCCGGCAACGACTGTGACCGCGTGTGTTTTCGAATCAATGCGCACGATGGTTTGTGCGCCGGTGTTCGCCACCATCAGCGAGCCGTCAGGGGTGACCGTCAGGGCTGAAGGCATTTCAAGCTGCTCAGCGATGACTGCAACGGCGTTGCTGCTGACGCGATAAATCCGCCCGGCTTTGCCGTCGCTGACAAAGGCGTTGCCCTCACGATCAACGGCCACGCCGAACGGGTCAGACAACTGATCGGATCTGATCTTCGGCCCGACACCGGCCAGGGTGACAACTGAAGTGAAAGGCTTCGGCGGCAGCATCCACAGCCTGATGAAAATGCCCGCCGCAATGATAAGCAGCAGCGCAACGACGAGCGCGCGCCGCAATCCTGAACGTGACGATTTGACTGGTAATGATTCTCTTCGCATGGGCGGCGATAGTTGACCACAAAGGCGGCAGCGAAACAAAGGAAGTTTGACGCTGTCTGCGGTGAGGCCTACACTGGCCGTATGCGAATCATTAATCGCGCCGGGTTATCGGCTGAAACGCTGGCTGTGATTGAAAGCGAACTGCCCGCGCACGGCACGCTGCTTGAACTTGTGCAGTGGGCTGCCGTGCAATCGCCGCCGCTCGCGGTCGCGGCTGTCGTCGCGCAGGATGAATACACGCGCGATCTGCTGCTGCCCTGGCGCGACGGGCTGACGCTGGTTTATGGCGCGACCTGACACGGCACGATCACGGCAGTTGCCGTGTGGGATCATCACCCGGAGGCGCAGGAACTGTTGCAGGCGCGACTTGCTGAAGGCTGGCTGCCGATGCCGAGTCTGCTGCGCAGCGGCGACCGGATTCCCGGCTTTGCGGGTTGCGCGCTGCACTGATTCGCCATCAAACATCCGAACCACTGACTGGCCATGAAAACTCTGCACCCATCGCTTCAACCGGCAGCAGTTTTATTACTTGCCCTGCTGTTCGCAGCACTTTCAGGGACGGCTCAGACTCCGGCGACCGAAGGGAAGATGGAACTCGTCTCTCCGCTTGGTGCCAGGCATTATGCTCAGGCTGACCCGAACAATGAGATCAAGGCTGCCGAAATCAAGGTCATGAATGAGCCGAAAAACGTCGAACTGCTGATCGCGCTCGGCAGGGCGCAGGCGAATCTGTGGCGCTATCACGACGCGATTGGCACTTATTCGCGCGCGCTCAGAATTGCGCCTGACAACGCCCAGCTTTATCGCCATCGCGGTCATCGTTACATCTCAATCCGCGAGTTCGGCGAGGCGATCAAAGACCTGAAAAAAGCCGTTCAGCTCAACGATCAGGATTTCGACATCTGGTATCACCTCGGCCTGGCTTATTACCTGAAAGGCGAATTTGCCAGCGCGGCTGAAGCTTACAAGCGCTGCCTGGCTGTAGCTGAAAAGAATGCGAAGGACGATTCGATCATCGCCGTTTCAGACTGGCTCTATATGACGTATCGCCGCATGAAAAAGGAGGCTGAGGCGAAACAGGTGCTGGATCGCATCACGCCTGACATGAAGGTGGTCGAAAACAAGTCCTACTTTGACCGGCTGCTGTTTTACAAGGGGCTGAAAACCGAAGCCGAACTGGTCAATCTGGAAAAGGCCACTGATCTGGAAATTGCGACCATCGGGTACGGCCTGGGCAACTGGCATTTGTACAACGGCAATCCGGCGCGGGCTGAGGAATATTTTCGCAAAATCGTGGCGGGCCGCTACTGGCCTGCGTTTGGCTTCATTGCGGCAGAAACCGAACTGGCGCGCAAAGGGAAGAAGTAAGCGGATGGCGCGAGGCTGGGAAAGCAAGGCAGTCGAAGATCAGATGGAAGAAGCGCGGCGCGCTCAGACCGGCAGGCCGACGGCTCTTTCACCTGAGGAAATTGCCCTGCGGCAGCGGCGCGAAACGCTGCGCCTGACCCGCAGCCAGCTTAATGAACAAATGTCGCGCGCCCGCTCCGACGCCCACCGGCAGCGGCTGGCTGAATCGCTCGCTGAAATTGACAGGCAACTCGCCGAACTGAATCAGACTCTCAATGCCGACGGCTGAACTGTCTGCCGCCATTCCCGATCATCACCGGAAACACACCCATGCAGAACGCTGAAACGCTGCACACCGAAAGCGGAAGGTTCTATTACCTGCGCGGCATCTGGCTGTTTTTCAAACGCATGTGGCCCGCAATCTATGACCTCAGCACGGGCGAGGCGTGGGTTTACGCCTCGGCCATTGCCTTCAATGCGCTGCTCTCGTTCTTTGCGTTTCTCGTGCTGATTGGCAATGTGCTCGAAAATCAGGTCGGCTGGCACGAAGGTTACGTGACGATTTACCGGTTAATGATGGCGATTGCGCCCGGTGAAGCGCAGCCGATGTTTGTCGCGCTCGATAACGTCACGCGCGGCCTGCACAAGGGCGCGAGCGTCTATTCGATCTTCGCGCTGATCTTCACCAGCACGGGCGTCTTTCTGCCGCTCGAACTGGCGCTGAACCGGGCGTGGGGATTCAGGCAAACGCGCAGCACGATCAAACAATATCTGATTTACATGCCGCTCGTGGTCATCTGCGCGGCGGTGATTCTGGGCTTCGTAATGCTGGCGAGCATCTGGGATCAGACGCTCACGGGGCTGGTGCCTTTTGTGAAGATGCAGCGGTTCATTTTCAATTCAACGAGCGGGCTGTTTGCCGTGCCGTGTACGACGCTCATCTTTTTTCTGATCTATTACTGGCTGCCGAACGGCAAAGTCTCGGTCAAGCGGGTCTTCTTTTCATCGGCGGCGATGGCGATGCTGTGGGTGCTGATGACGCTGGCTTACCGGCTGCTGCTGCCGATGCTCAACTTTCGTTCGCGTTACGATAACCTCTCTGCCGTCGTCACGATCATCACCTGGATTTTTATTTCAGCGTTCATTCTGCTGCTCGGCGCGAATCTTTCGGCCCGCGAAATTCTGCCCCGCTCGTGGGTCAGCGAGGAGCCGCAGCCGCATCCCGAACGCGATGAGTTCGCCACGCGGGTCGTGGCCGGAAAATAAGCCGCAAGGCAAAGGAGGAAACGCCGATGACCAGCTTCAGATTCGCGCGTTTGGCAGTATCGCTCTTCCTCGTCGTCAGCATCACTGTTCTGATTATTCAGTCCATTCCTGAAGTCAGCGCACAATCGGGACGCAAACCGCAGCGGCCCGCGCCGGGCGCTGAATCAAAAGACAAAAAGCCCGCGCCGGAGCCGTCTGAACTGAGACTGCCGAGCGCGACTGAAACAAAATCAACAGCAAAGACCGAATCGCCGTCGTCGGCGAAATCAGCCGGAACCACTGCGCCCGCTGCCACCACGCCGCCAGCGGCCAGCGGTGATGAGGGAACTTTCAAGGTTGAAACTACGCTGGTTTCGATTCCCGTTTCAGTGATTGATCAGTCGGGCCGGTACGTGCCTTTTCTCAAGCCGAAGGAATTTCACATTTACGAAAACGGCATCGAGCAGGAGATCGTTGAATTTCGCGCCGTCAACACGCCGTTTCACGTCGCGCTGCTGCTCGACACTTCAGGCAGCACGCGCTTCCGGCTCGAAGACATTCAGGGCGCGGCCATCAAATTCATCGAACAGTTGCAGCCTGAAGACCGCGTGATGGTCGTTTCCTTCGACAGTGCGGTGCATCTGGAATGCGAATTCACCGGCGACCGCGAAGTGATGCGTCGTGCGATCAGGCAGACTAAAACCGGCGGCAGCACGCGGCTTTATGATGCCGTTGATGTTTCCATCACTGAACAGTTGAATCAGATCGAAGGCCGCAAGGCGATTGTGCTGTTCACGGACGGCGTGGACACGGCGAGCCGGGACACCGCGCAGGGTTCCGTGCGTCTGGTCGAAGAGGCGAACGTCGTGGTCTATCCGATCAAATACGAGACTGAGGACAACAATCCGTATTACGGCGGGCGCGGCGGCACGACCGGAGGCATTCAGATTCCCGGCTGGCCGGGCGCCAGAACGCCGACCATTGGCAGCGGCAACGAAGAGTATCGTTACGGCGGCGTATACCTGAAAAAACTGGCCGATGCGAGCGGCGGGCGCATGCACAATGCCGATACGCTTTCAGACGTGGACAGAGCCTTTGCCCGCATTGCCGAAGAGCTGCGGCATCAGTACCTGCTCAGTTATTATCCGTCCAACACCGCCGAGGATGGTTCATACCGCAGCATCAAAGTCCGCGTGGATCAGCCTGACCTGATCGTTCGCGCAAGGCAGGGTTATCGCGCCAAAGGCGGCCCGCAAACGCCTGAAACAAAGAAAGGCAAACGTCCGACCCTGCAACCCAGAAAGCCGAAGAACTGATCGGCTGAGTGTCCGACAGTCTGACAGCAGACAACACCTGTTGACGCCCTGGCTTCTTTGTCCGCGGAGCGGGCGACAGAATAAAGCCCCGGATGAAGCGCCAGCGGAATCCGGGGAACCGTACCGATGAATCGTCACAATCCGCGAAGCGGATGACAGTGTTATGAGGATCATTCAATGCATCGGTCAGTGAAATCATTTCCACCGCAAAGAGACAAAGAAGCAAAGAAGGTTTCAGGCTCTCTTTGTGCTCTTTGTCTCTTTGCGGTGGAAATGATTTTTCTGTCGCCCGCTCCGCGGACAAAAAGCAGACCGACAGCAGACTTGCGTAGCTGCCTTTGACTGTCAGCCTGTCGAATATCCGTTTCAAAATGGAGGCCACCCCATGAAACCGCACAGGTTCATCCTGTTTGTCCTGCTCATACAATCACTCGCGCTGGTCGCCACAGCACAGCAGCGCGGCAGCTTTACTGTAAGCAGAATTACTGCTCAACCCGGCAGCAGATCATCCGGCCTGATTGAAGTTCCTGCTGGCAAGGATGAAGCCACGATCATTCCCGTTTCAGTCATTCACGGCGCAAAGCCGGGGCCGGTGCTGGCGCTCATCGCGGGCAATCACGGTTATGAATACACGCCGATCCTGGCGCTGCAACGATTGCTGCCGCGCCTTGATCCGAAGCAGATTTCAGGTACGGTGATTCTGGTTCACGTCGCCAATATGCCGTCGTTTCTGGGCCGCACGATCTATTACAGCCCCGTTGATCGCAAGAACCTCAATCGCGTTTATCCGGGCAAATCTGACGGCACTGTGTCCGAGCGCATCACTTATCAGATTACGAAAGAGGTCATCGAACGCGCCGATTACGTGATGGATATTCACTGCGGCGACGGCAACGAATCGCTGCGGCCTTACAGTTACTGGGACGTGAAGGCAGGCGGGGCAGACATCGTTGAGAAATCGAAGCAGATGGCGCTGGCCTTCGGCCTTGATCACATTGTCATGGACAGCGAACGCCCGACCGATCCGGCAAATTCTGTTTACTGCTCGACGACTGCGACGACGCGCGGCAAACCGGCGATTACGATTGAATCAGGCGGCCTTGGCGCAACCGACAACGAATCAATTGCGCGCATCGAACGCGGCGTGATGAACGTCATGCGTCATCTGAAAATGATCGAAGGCCAGGCGCAGATGGTCGAGCATCCGATGTTCATTGATCGCAGCGAAGTGCTGCGCAGCGCCGCGACCGGCATCTTTTATCCGCTGGTCGAAAAAGGCCACACCGTCGCCAAAGGCACGCTGATGGGTTACGTGACCGATTTCTTTGGTCAGCGCGTCTATGAACTGCGCGCCCCGTTCGCAGGCGAAGTGCTTTACATTCTCGGCACGCCGCCGATCAGCAAAGATGAACCACTGGCGATGATTGGGCATATTTCTGAAACTCAGCGCTGAGGGCAGGCGATGAAAAAAACACTGAAGCGGTTGCTGATTGTTATTACGGGCGTGCTGGTTGTGCTGATTGCGCTGCTCGCTTACACCTTCATTCCGATGAAACTGGATGTGGCGGGGCAGCCGGTTGCGGCTTTTGCGACGAATGGCAAACCTGCGCCGGACAAACTGCCCGAAGTTTCGCTTTCGATTCTCAAGGCCGGAATGATGCTTTCAAAACAGGCCTTTTCGTGGCGTGGCGGAGACTGGGGCGTGACTTATGAAAGCGGCATGGCGGCGATTCTGGTGCGGCATCCGCAGGCGAATATTCTTTTTGATGCCGGGTTCGGAGCGAATGTTGATGAACACGCAAAGACGATTCCGCTGCTGATGCGCAAGCTGTCGAGTTATGTCAAAGAAACGCCCGTCGCTGTGCAGTTGCGGCAGGGTGGCCTCAGCCCCGATCAGATCAGCGTGGCTTTCATTTCGCATTCGCACTGGGATCACATCAGCGGACTGGAGGATTTCCCCGGCCTCGAAGTGCGTATGCCGCAGTCCGAACTTGAGTTCATTCGCCAGCACCGGATGCCCGGCCTGATTGATCAGATGATTGACAGGCTGAAGGTGCGCACCTTCGATTTCAGCAGCGGGCCTTACGAAAACTTTGACCGCAGCCTTGATCTGTTTGGCGACGGCAGCATCGTCTTTGTGCCGCTGCCCGGCCACACGGAAGGTTCAACCGGCATGTTCGTCAATCTGCGTTCGGGCAAACGCTACCTGTTCACGGGTGATCTGACGTGGGCGCTCGAAGGCGTGCAGCTTCCGGCAGAGCGTCCCTGGCTGGCGCGGCGGCTGGTTGATTACGACGAAGCCGAAGTCCGGCGTTCAATTATCAAAGTTCACCAGTTGATGCAGAAATATCCTGACCTGATCGTTGTTCCCGCGCACGACCGCCGGGTGCATAACCGCCTCGCTGCCTTTCCGAATGCTGAACGCTGACCCGGATGAAGTGGAGCAGGTTGTAAAGACAGCTTCAACGCAAAGAGACAAAGCACACAAAGCTGAACGAAAACAGCAGGCAGCCTTTGTGTGCTTTGTCTCTTTGCGTTGAAAACATCACCTCAATCCTCGTTTCAGTTCTGCTCAGCCAGTGACCGGATGATCCTTTCGGTTTCGGCGTCCACCGGATGAAACGATTCAATGCGCAGTTCCTGCAACGTGATGTCCTGCGGGCTGCCCAGAGTTGTCAGGGTAGTGAACAGGCGCAGCGTCTGATCGCCTGCGCGCAGCTCAACCGGAACGACAGCTTTCTGCGGCGAATCAATATCGGGTTCGCGCCAGTGGGCGGGAATGCCTGGCGAATCGAGCAGGTCTGCGAGCAGGCGGCGCGATGTTTCATCCTGGTGCCAGGCGGCTTCACGCCGCACACGCGAAATCATTTCTCTGGCGACCGGCTCCCAGTTGACGATGCAGGGACGCAGCCCGTCAGGATCAAACATCATGCGCAACAGATTTGGACGCGGCGACGGAAGGACGGTCAAAGGCGGGAACAACTGACCCGGCGCGCCCGCCAGCAGGCTGACAAAACGCACGTAACCCGCGTTGGCCATCACCAGATTCCAGTGGCTGTCAAAGGCAACAGCGGCGAAAGGTTCGTGCTGCCGGAGAATCAGTTCCAGCGCCTGTCGCACCTGCGCCACCTGCGGATCATTCAGATCGGTTTCACGATAAACGGGCGCATATCCGGCAGCGAGCAGCATGGCGTTGCGTTCGCGCAGCGGCACGTCCAGCACGTCGGCCAGCATCAGCACCATTTCGCGGCTTGGCCGCGCGCGACCTGTTTCAATAAAGCTGATGTGCCGCGCCGAGACTTCGGCTTCAAGTCCGAGATCAAGCTGACTGACCCGCCGCGCGATGCGCCACTGGCGCAGCAACTCTCCGAATGCGCTTGCTTGAGCAACAGGCATGCAGGTGTCCTCCGGGGCCGCGAGCATAACACGGCCCCGGAGGCGCAGCCATTACCTGCGAGGTAATCAGGCCCGTTGTTATTCCGGCCTGTCATTGATCAGCGCGGGAAGTCGGGCGTTTCAATGATGCGCTGCGCCTGCGCCAGATGCCTGCGTTCGTGCGCGGCGATGCGTTCGCCCGGCGCGACAGGCTGGAGTACGTTCGCCGCATTGTTGTTGGACAGGGCAGGATTCAGCATTTCGTGTCAGCCCCCGGCATTCCCTGGCGCGGCCTGTGTGAATTTCCGGCAGGCGGTTCATCGCAGGCCTGCTTGCGGCACAGCGCGACGGCAGGAAGTAACCCTGATGCTGCGCTTTCCGTGTCGGCATTGCCGCGAATTTCCCCCTGAGCCTGTGGGCCTGTCAGCATACGATTGCTCGCTGCCATTGGAAGCGCGAAAAACGCAGAGCAAAAAGATCACGCGGAAGAAAAATGTTGTATTGCCAGTCTCCCGGCGCATTCCGCTGCCTCAGCGGGGCTGCCTTTGTTCGGGCTTTGTCACTCACCGGAAAGTGCCACGATGCAGCCGGGGTCAGGCTGACTGCTGTTTCAATCATTCCGGTCAGCCTGATCTGAATCCGTGATTGAACCGATCATCAGCCCGGTGCATCTCTTTTCTAATTATCCTGCCTGCCTGTCACAGTTAATCTGCTCCTCACCACAGCGGCACAGCATTCGCCATCAGACAGAACTCCTGCTGCCGTGCAGGCGCACTTTGTTCCTTGTACCGTCAACCGAAAAGGTCTGCTGCGGGCGAAAGCCTCAGCGGGCATGCGCTCACCAGCCTCTGGTCAGACATCTGATCTGGCAGTGGGAGCTTCCGAAGGGATGGTCATTCAATGGCTCACAGAAAGATCAACTACCGCAACCGACTGCTGGCGATTTCACTTGCCGCAATCCTCTCACTCTCCGTCTTTCCGGCAGGCAGTCTGGCCGGAAACACTCGTTCGTTCAAACGTCAGACGGATGAGAGCAAATTGCGCCTGAACAAGATCGCCCCGGATCTGGACGAACTGCTCAGCAATGATGAGGCAATGCGACCCGCCGTGAAAAAGAGCGGCAGAACGCTGGCGCAGGCGCGGCAGGAGAAACTTGAGCGGGCGACTCGTCTGGCTGGCGGCATTGTGCTGCCTTCAGCCGAGGTCAGCGCGGAAGAGAAACAGAGCTTCATCGTCCGGCTTGATGATTACTCGTCGAGCGCGGCGCTCCAGGCGAAACTCGCGGCCTTCGGCGGGCGTGTCAGCCGGAAGCTGGATGGAATGAGACTGGTGACGATTGAAGCGCCGCGCACCGCCATCAGGCAGCTTGCCGCGGACGGCACGATTGCCTATGTCAGCCCTGACCGTCCGGTGGTGGCTTCCGGGTTCCTTGAGGATCCGATGGGAGCCGATCAGGTGCGTACCCTCGCAAGCGGCAGCGGGCTGATCGGCACCAACATCGGTCTGGTGATTCTCGACAGTGGTATTGATGAAACCCACAGCGCGATCAAAGCAGGCACCAGTCATCCGGGCGTGGTTTATCGGCAGGACTTCACCGGATCAGGCAGCGCGAATGATATTTTCGGTCACGGCACGCACGTCGCCACGATGGCCGCCGGTTCGGATAACTTCAGGAGTGGTGACTACACCGGAATTGCGCCGGGGGCCAGACTGATCAGCCTCCGCGTGCTCGACGGGCAGGGACTCGGCGCGGCGAGCAACATCATCGCGGCGCTTGACTGGTGCGTGATGAACAAGGCGACTTACAACATCCGCGTCATCAACCTGAGTCTCGGCACAATGGCCAGAGACAGCTATAAAAACGATCCGCTCTGTCAGGCGGCGCGGCGCGCCGTCAACGCGGGGATCGTGGCCGCCGCAGGCAACGATGGCAGGGATGGGAATGGCCGGAAGATTTATGGCGGGATTCACTCGCCCGGAATTGATCCGTCAGTCATCACTGTCGGCGCGAGCAATATGCTGGGCACCGCGAATCGCTCCGATGACATTGTGACGTCCTTCAGTTCACGCGGCCCGACGCGCGGTTACACGACTGACGCCCTGGGGATCAGACACTATGACAATCTGATCAAGCCGGATCTGGTAGCGGCAGGCAACAAACTGCTCGGCGCCTGTGCGACCGGCGCCTGGAACAACACCACATCCCTGATCAGAAGGTATCCTGCGCTCAATCCGCAAACCTCTGCCTCGACTACCGATCAGTTGATGTATCTGAGCGGGACTTCAATGGCCGCGCCGGTTGTGGCGGGAGCGGCGGCGCTGATTCTGCAACTCAATCCCGCGCTGACGCCGAATCTGGTCAAGGCGATTCTGATGTACACCGCGCAACCTCTCAAGGGCTTCAATACGCTTGAGCAGGGCGCAGGCGAACTCAATATTGACGGCGCGGCGCGGCTCGCCAAACTCGTCAGGGCCACGCTCCCGACCACTAATGGCGCGGCATTGCTGACCGCCTCGCTGCCGACTCAGCAAAGCACGATTTTCGGCTGCACCTTCAAGTGGGGGCAGGGCGTGATTACCAACTACGGTTTCCTCTATGGCAGCGCGCTGATGACTTCCTGGCAGGGCATTTACGGCAACGGCGTGGTGCTCGCGGACGCAACTGCCGTCAGCGGCTTCACCCTCTCACTGGTGTCCGGCAGGACTTCGACCGGAGTGAGTCTGAAATCCGGGGCGGTGAACATCAACAGCAGCGGCGTGATGCTCGCTGATGGCGTCGTGCTGGCCGATGGCGTCGTGCTGGCTGATGGCGTCATTCTGGCTGATGGCGTCATCCTGGCCGACGGGGTCGTGCTGAGTGATGGCGTCGTTTTGTCCGACGGCACGACTCGCGCCGACACCACACTCAAATCAGAAAGCGATGCTGCCGTGCTGGGTGACAATACAGCCTGTATGCAGCCACGATAAACAACGCTGCCATCGTGAGCCGTTCAGTCAGGTCAGGCTGAACCGGCTCACTGTCCCGGGCCGTCCCTTCACCAGTGAGGAATGAACAATGCGCGATCATCCGGCACTGATGCTCAATCAGCACTTCCCGGCAACGGAGCGACGGCCCGTTTACCGGGAACCATTCGCACTTCCCAGTATCGCCCGGCAGTGTGCCGTGCGCGCCCTGTCGAATCACGATTACGAGCGGGTCATGACGCTGCTCGGTCACAATCCGATTTACAGCATTCACCTGCGCGGCATGATCGAGGATTACGGGCTGACGCATCCGGCGCACCGGGGCCGCTTCTTCGGTTATTATGAGGATGACTGGCTGGCCGGAGTCGCCCTGCTCGGTCACGCGTTGCTGGTGTTTACTGAACCGGATTCCGAGGAGGACGCCTTCCGGCATTTCGCGCAGATGGCTGCCGACACGTGGACGGAAGGTCATTTCATTTATGGCCCGCGCCTCCAGGTCGAAGCCTTCTGGCAGCACCTCTTTCCCTGGGGCTATGAAACCCGGCTGGTGAACAATCATCACTTTTATGTCTGTCATCACTCTCCCCTCAGGCCTGCCCGGTTGCAGTTGCAACCGGCGACGCTGTGTGAACTGGAAGCGGTGCTCAGGGTACAGGCGGAGATGGTCATTGAGGAATGCGGGATTGATCCGCGAGAGAAGGATCCGCAGGGATTTCGCCGACGCGTGAGCGAACGCATTCTGCGCCAGCGCACCTGGGTCAGAATGGAAAACGGCGAGGTCATCTTCAAGGCTGAACTGGCCAGCGAAACGCCGGAGGTGATTTACCTGGAAGGCATCTGGACACATCCTTCCCAGTGCCTCAGCGAACTGCCCCGGCACTGTCTCACCGAGCTGATCTGGCGACTCTTCAAACAACGAGCGGGGCTGAGCCTGCTGGCCGAAGCCTCCATTGAATCTGAAATCTGCCTGCTCACTGAGGCCGGGTTTATTTACCGCGAGGATTACCAGGCGCGTTTTCTGAAGTCAGCCGCCGGTTCCGTACCAACAGGTCGGAACCAAAACAGCGCCGCGCAGTCAGTCATTGCCACTCCGGAACTCTGCATCAATTAGCCGCTCCGTCACCAGCGCTCATCACCTCCTGCCCGGCCCGATACCAGATTCATCATTCTGCACAGGCTTCAGCGATTTTCTGTTTTCAGTCCGTCACCCAGCATTCTGCTTTTCCTGAACTGTTCAATCCGCAATCCTGTCTGCTCTTTCGTTCAGGTCAGCCTGATGACTGATTCATTCATTTCAGTCAGAGTGACGAACTGAGTGAATGCGCCTGCTGCCTGGCGCGCTGCCCGGCTTTTTAATTATCTCTCCTGACTGCCACAGTTAATGTGACCCGCATCATTAGCGGCACAATGCTCGCTATCAGACAGAATGCCTGCTCATCGTGCAGGCTCAACTCCCCGGCTTTTCACCATCCCTGACGAAAAGGCTGCAGCAATGATTTTCAGAAAGCTCAACCACCTTAACCGACTGCTGGCGATTTCGCTGACGGCAGTTCTCTCGCTCTCCGTCAATCCGGCGGGCAGTCTGGCCGGAACCCCGCGCCCGCTCAAACGGCAGCCTGAGGAAAGCAAACCGCGCCTGAACAGGATCGCCCCGGATCTGGACGAACTGCTCGTACAGGACGAAGCTGCACGACCCGCCGCGACAAAGAGCAACAGAACGCTGGCGCAGGTGCGGCAGGAGAAGCTTGAGCGGGCGACTCGTCTGGCTGGCGGCATCGTGCTGCCCTCAGCGCAGGTCAGTGCTGAAGAGCGGCAGAGCTTCATCGTCCGACTCGATGAATACTCCTCCGGCGCAGCCTTGCAGGCGAAGCTTGCAGCATTCGGCGGGCGTGTGACGCGACGGCACGAGACGACGGGACTGGTGACGATTGAAGCGCCGCGCACTGCCATCAGGCAGCTTGCCGCCGATGGCACGATTGCCTACATCAGCCCGGATCGCCTGGTGGAGCCGACGGGCTTTGTTGAAGAAACAACCGGTACGGCACTGGTGCGCGGACTGCTGGGCAACAGCATCAGCCTGGATGGCAGCGGCATCGGGCTGGCCATTCTCGACAGCGGCATCTATCTCAACCACAACGCCAATGTGGATTCCAACAGAAACAATGTCGTTTTCAGCAGGGATTTCACCGGCGCCAGCGAAACGACCAGCGATTATTATGGTCACGGTTCGCACGTGGCCACCCTGGCCAGCGGCTCGCAGAGCTTTGCCGGTAATGCCTATCGCGGCATCGCCAACAAGGCGAATGTTCTCAACCTGCGCGTGCTCGACAACTATGGCCTCGGCAGCTCAAGCAACATCATTGCCGCGCTCGACTGGTGCGTGACCAGCAAGGCCGCGTACAACATCCGCGTCATCAACCTGAGCCTCGGCACTTACGCAAAGGACAGCTATAAAAACGATCCGCTCTGCCAGGCGGCGCGGCGCGCTTACAATGCGGGCATTGTGGTCGTGGCCGCAGCGGGCAATTCAGGCAAGGACATCAGCGGCAATAAAATTTATGGCGGGATTCACTCGCCCGGCATTGAGCCGTCAGTGATCACCGTCGGCGCAGCCAATACGATGGGCACGCTGTCGCGGTCGGATGATATGGTGACGACTTACAGTTCACGCGGCCCGACGCGCGGCTATTACACCGATGCTGCCGGGGTCAGGCACTATGACAATCTCATCAAGCCTGATCTGATTGCGCCTGGCAACAAACTGATCGCCGCGCAATCGGATGGAGTAAACAGTTCGGCCAACACTCTGATTCGGCTCTTTCCGGCGCTTGACACACAGGCCACCAGCACCAAAAACAACAAGACGATGTATCTGAGCGGGACTTCGATGGCCGCGCCCGTCGTGGCTGGCGCAGCGGCGCTGATGCTGCAGGCCAATCCGAATCTGACGCCCGGCCTGGTCAAGGCGATTCTGATGTACACCGCGCAGCCGCTGAAGAATTTCAATACGCTGGAACAGGGCGCGGGTCTGCTCAATGTGGACGGGGCGGCGCGCATGGCGAAGCTCATCAAAACGACGGCGGCCACCCTGACCAACGGAGCCACGATGATTACTTCCAAATCACTGCCAACCCAGGCCAGCACGATTGCGGGCGAAACCTGTTACTGGGGCAAAGGCGTGATTACGGATCACTGCTTCCTTTATGGCAGCGCGCTGATGACGAACTGGCAGGGGATATACGCGCAGAGCCAGATTCTGGCCGACGGCACCTCCCTCGTGAACGGCGTGCTGACACGCAATACAACGCTGACTTCCGGGACTTCCACGACGATTGGCCTCAGTGGCGGCGTGATCAGAGTCACCGGAGTAATTCTGTCTGACGGGGTGATTGTTTCAGATGGCGCGGCGCTGGCGGATGGCGTGGTGCTGAGTGATGGCGTGGTGCTGAGTGACGGCGTCATTGTCAGTGATGGCGTAATCGTCAGTGACGGCGTAGTGCTGGCGGATGGCAGAACCATGCGGGCGAACCAGTTTATGACCGGCGATTCGACGGCAGGAATGCAACCGATTCCGCTGCCCTGACCTGACAGCCAGGTGCTTGTCGAAGGTTCTGAAGCAATGTCAGGAGGGAACATGAAATCCGTACTTTCCACCACTCACTCAGAGACAGTCACCACCACTGGCCAGGCGGCCCCGGCGGTGCAGGTGCGCGAACTTGACGAACTCGATTACCGCGCTGTCCTCACGCTGCTCGCCGCCAGTCCGCAGCAGGGCGTTCATCTCGAATCGCTGATTGCCGATTACGGCCTGACCTCGCCTGCTCTGCGCGGGCGCTTCTTCGGCTGTTTCGAGGCTGAACAGCTCACCGGTGTTGCGCTCATCGGCCATCAGATTATGTTCTGCGCCACCGATGCCGCGCTTGCACACTTTGCCGACGCCGCGCTCACTTCCGGCCTGCACCTGCAGAGTTGCGTCATCTTCGGGTTGCGTCGTCAGGTTGATCTCTTCTGGCAGTACCTTGCCGCCTGCGGGCGCGAACAGAGGCTGGCGCGTGACTTTCAGTGGTTCGTCTGCGCGCAGCCGACGCAGCCCGTGCGGCAGTTCCGGCTCGTGCAGGCCGGGCCTGAACATCTTGAGATGGTGAGCGAGGCTCATGCCTCGATGTTCATTGAAGCGACCGGTGCAGACCCGCGCCGGAAGGATCCGGAAGGCTTTCGCCGCCGCGCGCTGGAACGGATTGAGCGCGGGCGCACCTGGATTGTGATTGAAGACGGAGAGGTTGTCTTCAAGGCCGAACTGCAAAGCGTGACGCCGGACGCGATCTACCTGGAAGGCATCTGGACGCATCCGTCACACCGCGAACATGGGCTGGCCAAAAGCAGCGTGGTGGAACTGACACACCGGCGACTGCGGCGGCAGCAGGTCATCTGTCTGGTGGTTGAGCCGGAAGAGAAAGCTGCACAGTACATCTATGAACACGCCGGATTCCATTACGAGGCTGAGTATCGCGCCGTTTATTTGCAGCCGGTAAATGAGGCGTAATTCTGCTCGTCATCCTTACTCGTTTGCCGACGGATGGACGTGCCTGCGAAAGGACAACGGTTGAGCGGTGGTCAGAAACATCGCCAGCGTTGTGTCATTTGCCTGCGACCCTGGACGCAGTCTGCTGCGTCCAGGGAAATGAAGCCGTTCATCCGCGATTTCCACCTGCACATTGTGCAGTCAGACTATTTGATGGCGAGCGTGGTGGCATTGCCGGGAATGCCATTGCGCGAAATCACCAGCGTGTGATTGCCCGAAGTGATACTGGCGGGCAGCACAATGTTGGTTTGATTGAGTCCGGTGTAACCGGGCGCGCGGCCTGCGTAACTGACGGTCACGGCGGCTCCGTCAAGGGTCGCCTGCATGCTGCCATTCACGTTGCCGTCAATATCGGTCGCGTCTGCGCCGAGGCCTGCGCCGTAAACCGCGATGATGTTCGGCTGCCCGTTGGCCTGCTTCGCATTGAATGGCGGAGGCGCGAAAGTGAAGCCATCAAGCGCAGCGGCAGGGCCGGAACCGCTGGCATTGGCGGTGAAGATGGCGGGCACGGCGGGCGCGATCTGGACTGCCCCGGCGCGAATGAGCTGACCATCGCTGATAATTTCAATGGTCGCCGCATTCGATTGAATCGCCGTGACGGGATTGATTGAAGTCGGAACCTGAAAGTTGATCTGCGTTGGCGACACAAAAAAGAGCGGCGCGGCGATGCCGTTGATCAGCACCTGTGTTCCGGCCAGCGAGGTCGGCAGCGGCTGTGAAGGCGCGGCCTGAGTCTGCGTGGCCAGTCCGCTGCCAAAGATGGCGCCAATGCCGCCCGGCGTCAGCACGGTTGTATAACTGGCCGCTGACACTGCCGCGATGACACGCGATGAAGTCTGATCCGCGAGGCCGGTATTGATTGAAGCAAGGTAATCGGTTGACTGGGCGAAGTAACTTTCCCAGGCCAGACGGTAACGCGCCAGCCTGTTGAGCGTCGCCTGAGCCGGAGTCGTTCCGGCCCTGGTCAGCAGGACAATTGCGGCGCGAAAGTTTTTCGGGGCAGTGGTCGTATCAGGAACACGCGCGCCGTTCTGCTGAACGATCTGATTGATGGTGACGGTTTGTTTTGTGCCAGTGACGGTCAGGTTGGGCTGCGGGCCTGATGAACGAGTGCGTCCGGCGCTGCTGGTCAGATTGGTGATGACGAACATATCCGGCACATCACTCGCCGGTCGCAGTCCCATCAGGTACTGATCGAGCCGTGAGAACCCATCCACCAGATTGACCGAAGTAAATGTCCCATCGCCGTTCTCACGCCACACGTTGCCTTCCATGGATGAAGAACGTCGCGCGGCCTGAGCGCTGAGCGTTGATTCAATGCTCATAAAGAAATTCCAGTGCGCCAGGTCGCGTCCGAGCAGCAGGTTCAGGTCAGCGCCAGGATATTTGATTCTCGACATCCAGCGGTGCCCCTGTTCCTGACCGAAAATTGAGAGCGGGCTGTTGGCTCCGAAAAATCGCTCGGTCGGATATTCAGGATAATCATTCGTGATACTGGCCAGCATCAGATAGCCCTGCATTTTGCTGGTGCCCAGCGTTGATCCGCCCGGATCGAAATCAAAGGTTTCAGCGCCACTGCTGAGGCGGCCAATTCCGCGCACTTCGTTGCGAATGGCAGCATAGTAGGCAAAGGCATTGTTCGGCAGAATGAAATCAAAGTCGTAAAAGATATAAACGAAATCGTATTTATCCTGTCCCGGATGAGTGCTGTAAAAGGCTGCAACCGTGCCGAAATCATCCAGTCGGCGGTTGGCAGTGAACAGTTCCGCGACTGCCGTGCCGGTAAAGGTGGTACTCGGCGGGCTGGCGAAATTCACGCTTGAAAGATTGTCCGTATTGCCGGGAGAAATGCCGGTCGTAATGTCGCTGATGAGCGTGGCTGAAGAGTAATTGAACAGAATCCTGCCGTCATTGAACAGCGTGACCTGAAAGGTGTGGATGCCGTTATCAACCACCGGGTCGTTGGGATAATCCCTGATCTGATTCCAGGTCACGACAAAACGGTCGCTCGCCTTGCGCAGGTAAACGCCGCTTGCGCCCAGGGTGACACTGGCGCGGGCATCAAGGTCGTGCCAGAGCGGAGCAATTCGCGGAACAGGCTTGAGCAGGTCGGCCAGACTTGCGCCCGCCGTCGAGCCATTGGAATTTCCTGCCGCTTCATTGAACGTCGCATCATCCATTCCGGCGGGCCGAAAAACCAGCGAGCCGTTGCTGGTGACGGCAATGCTCGAATAACTCACGCCGTAAAAACTGAAACTGAATCCCAGATCCTGCGTCAGGTAAGCATCGTCACCGGGTTCAACCGGCGCCGGTTTCGGATTGACGGCTGGCGCAACGGTCAGGTCGAGTTTGTTGCCCAGACTGGTGTCGAAGGCCACTGACGGGCTGGAAACCGTATACCCGTTGCCGGAAGGCATAAACAGAACGGCACGCTGATTCAGGTCGAAAAAGTTGGGTTGAATCACCAGGCGGCCATCATCCTGCAGCACTGAAATGTCGTTGATGTCGGTGCTGTTGATGCTGGTCAGAAAGGTTGATTCAGCGCCTTCGCGGCCAGCCGCGTACTGCTGTTTATTGATTTCGTGCCGCAGGCGGGCTTCAATTGCGCGCTGTGCCGCGTCAGGCTCTTTCATTTTTGCGGCTCGCAGTTCATCGTCGTGACCGTCAGGATCGGAATGCTGTGTGCCCCGGCCTGATTGCGCGCCCGCGAGCGGCAGCAGCCGGAAGGAGCCGAAGGAAAACAGAGCGATGATGGCGATCATCAGCAGCGTGACCAGTATGAATGTGCGTGTGAATTGACTGCGCATACAAACTCCTCAGATTGAAACCATCCGACAGTCGTCAGCAGAAACCAGACGACGATGATTCATTTTGCTGTTGCAGAAATACCAGGTAGCAGACACCTTGAGATTGTGAGGGACAATCACGAGCGGGGCCGACTGTTTCTGTGAGGCCGATATTTTGAACCGTTCAGGCAGGAAGTTGCAAATCAAAAGGCAGACGGTAGTCGGAAGTCGGAAGTCGGTAGTCGGAAGAAAGCAGCCGACAGAAGGCAGTAAGCAGAAAGACAGAATGCCTTATTCTACCGACTCCCGACTCCCGACTTCCGACTGCCCTTCAATAGAACAGATATTTGCGCCAGGCGGCATCGCTGCGACCGAGGTAACGCATGATCTGGCGATTGACGTGCAGACTGAAGGCCTGCGGGCGTTTCATCAGCTTCATTCCGGCCTCTTCGGGCAGGGCGCTGCCCTTGCGGTTGTTGCAGCGTTTGCAGCAGGCCACCAGGTTGTCCCAGTTTGAATTGCCGCCGCGTGATTTGGGGATGACGTGATCCAGCGTCAGTTCGGCTGGTGAAAAGATGCGACTACAGTACTGACAGGTGTTGTGATCGCGCAGCAGAATGTTTTTGCGCGACAGGCTCTTGCGCTCAAACGGAATATGCACGTACTCGGTCAGACGAATTACGGACGGGGCGGGCAGCGAGGCGCGGGCTGAATGAAACATCCGCTCACTGCGTTCTTCGGCGCGCGCGATGCCCTTCAGAATCAGGACAATCGCGCGTCGCGTGGTACAGACGTTGATCGGCTCGAAAGTCGAATTGAGAACAAGAACCCGGTCGGTCATAAGCACACCTTTCGCTTAAGACAAAATTGGATGATGGCAAATTTGAACGGGAATGAGTCTGGGCTGACGAAAAATATTTCGGGAAGAAAAAAACTTCAGTCGGGTGGGGAATGATTACGCGCGCAAAAAAGTGTGGCGCGAAAAACAGGCGCCTGATGAAAAGTCGGAACTGAGAATGGTCAGTTGCGAGTATCGGTCTGGAGAAGGCTGCACCTCGTCAGTTGCAATGATCCTGTCACAATAACGTGACGCAGTGTAAATTTCACGGCGGGAAGTTTCAAGTTAAAAAATCGTGAGGATGCCTGCTTACTTGAGAACTGCCTTCCGCAGCCGCAGCGGATCTTCAAAGAGCAGGCCGAGTCCGCGAATCACCGCCCGCGCCGGACTTTCGGCCAGTGTCACGGCCAGTTCAGTTTCCTTTGAGAGCCTTTCATCAAACCCGGCCAGCAGCGCGCCGCCCCCGGCCAGCACCATGCCGCGATCATAAATATCGCCTGACGCTTCGGGCGGCAGCGCCTCAAGCGCGTCCTGCACGCCTTTGATGATGCGGGCCACGACCGGCTCAATGGCTTCGTGAATTTCGATGTTGTTGACGACGGCCATTTCAGGCGCACCAGTGACGGTGCTGCGGCCCTTGACCATCGTCGTCTGTTCGCGGTCAACCGGCACGGCGCAACCCAGTTCGATCTTGACGCGTTCGGCAGTGCGCGGCCCGACCTGCAGGTTATGGTTGTACTTGATCATGTTGGCCAGCGCCTGATCCAGATCGTTGCCGCCCACGCGCAGCGTGCGCGAAAAGATCAGATGATCGTGAATCATCGCGGCCATCGTCGTCGTTCCTGCGCCCACATCCACCACGAGCGTTGCCCGCTGATCAGCCGGATCAAAGCCCGCGCCGAGCGTCGCCGCCAGACCCTTGTTAATGAAATGAATGTTGTTGACGCCGGCCTCCTTGGCCGCATAACGCAGGGCGTAATACTCAATGTCGGTGGCGTCGGACTGCACTGAAATCAGCACGCGGCGCGACAGATGCGAGCGCCCGTCGCGGGCCTTGCGAATGTAACTTTCAAGCAGCTTGCCTGCAAAGGTCGAGTCAGCCACCACGCCATCCTGCATCGGGCTGAAAATCTGAATGTCATCCGATGAGCGGCCTTCCAGTTCAAGGGCTTCCATTCCGACCGCCGCCACTTCGCGTGAATCCTTGTCATAAGCGAGCAGGGAAGGTTCATTCACGACAATTCCCCGTCCTCGTGCAAAGACGCGGGTGCGCGATGTGCCAAGGTCAACTGCCAGATCATCAGTGACCAGACTTCTAAGGGAAGGAAGCTTCATAATTGATCAAAACCTTTGCTAGTCAACCCGAACCCCGGTTAATGAGTCCCATCCAGGATGAATGTCATTGCTTGAAGCAGCCGCCACAATCAGGCGAGGAGTCAGTCATTCGGGGCGGCAGGCAACAGTATGTTACTCAGCCCGCAGTACGCTTAGCAAGCGATTTCAGAAAAGCCCTGATTGTGGCCGGGTTGACATAAAACGGAACGAACCACAAAGAAACGAAGTGCACGAAGGGAAGAAAGAGGAGGAGAAAAGGGGAAGAGGCGAAGAGGCGACAAAGTTGATCTGAACCGATGCTGCTGAGTACCTTCTTTTTCCTTCTCCTTTCTTCATCTTCGTAGTTCATTAACTGCGGCGGAGTGCCGGATGTTTTGAGTTACTGGAACAGCGTCACCGCGCGGGCCAGTGTTAGCACACTGACTGAACGCGCACCGGCAGCGAGCAGTGTCCCGGCAATTTCGTGCGCCGTCGAACCCGTAGTCATCAGGTCATCAACCAGCAGCACCGAACGGTTTTCAATCAGTCGCGGAGCGCGAACTTTGAAAGCCATTTCCAGCGACCTGGCGCGCACGGCCAGACTCATTCCGGCGCGGTGCATTTCAGTCTTTTTCTCCCGCACCAGACTAACCGTATCAACTTCCGGATTAGTGAGAGCGGTTAAGGCGCGGGCGATGACTTCAGCCTGATTAAAGCCGCGCACCCGCTGCCGGTCAGGATGCAGCGGAACCGGAATGACTGATTCCACCGTCTGATCTTTTGTGAGCGACAGAAAAGTTGAATGCAGCAGTTCACGAATCCGCCCTGAAAGTTGCGGGTGTTCCTTGAGCCGGATGACACTTTCGCGCAACGCTCCTTCGTAAGCGCCGCACGAACGCGCGCAGGTAAAAGCCAGATCATCGCACCGGCCACAGCGCCGCTCAGTTGTTGCAATCGGTGCTGCGCGCAGCCGCAGGCCGCATTTTGCACAAACTTCGGCTGACTGCCGGGCTTCATCAAATTCCTGCCAGCACGTGCTGCACGCGATGCCATCGCGCCACGCTTCGACCATCCCGCCGCACACGCGGCATTCCTGCGGACAGAGCAGCGCCAGCGATGAATCGCGCAACCGCGAAACGATTTTTCCGGCGTGTGCAGAAAGGCTGATCATTCGTTTGTTTGTTCGCAGTCATCGCTGGCGTTTTCAGCCAGCAGGCAGGCGCGTTCGAGCGCGTTGTCACAGAGTTCATTGATGAGGCCGAGGCGCAATGCTTCAGATGCGTCAATCCGCTCGCCGGTCAGCAGCAGCCGCAGGGCCGCTGTTCTGCCAATCAGTCGCGGCAGGCGCACCGTGCCGCCCCAGCCCGTAATGATTCCGCGTTTTGCGCCCGGATGGGCAAAGGTCGAACGCGGAGTTGCCAGGCGCAGATCGCAGGCCAGCGCCAGATCAAGCCCGCCGCCCATGCAATGCCCGTCAATGGCGGCAATCGTGATCGCGTCTGCGGGTGACTGTCGGCTGAGCAGATTGAGAATTGCCTGCCCGCGACGCGAGAAATCAAAAGCCGTGACCGGATCAACCTGCGCGATTTCGTTCAGGTCAGCGCCCGCTGAAAAAATCCCGCCCGCTCCGGTCACGATGATGGCGCGAAGATCTTTGCAGCTTCGCAGCCTGGTCACCGTCGCGGCGAGTTCATTCATCGTCGCCTGTGACAGCGTGTTCATCTGCGCTGCGCGGTTGAGCGTGATGATGGCGTAATGCTGATATTCGGTAACGAGCAGCCGGGTTGAGTAATCAGTGTCGGACACAGATCAGGTGATGGGCAGCATTCAGAACAGATGATTCACCACAAAGAGCGCAGAAGACACAAAAGATGAAGCGTGAACCGGCCTGTCCTGCTTTGTGCATCCTGCGCCCTGGATGGCGAATGCCTGAGGCGCGGCCTTCAGACAAAGTGAGGCGGCGCAGTCCGGGCCGCGTCTATTCGCGGGGGCTGACATTTTCGTGAATGAAGCTGATGATGGCTTCAGTTGAAGTGCCAGGCAGAAAGACTTCAGAAACCCCGGCTTCCTTCAGTTTCGGAATGTCGTCTTCAGGAATGATGCCGCCGCCAAAGAGCAGCACATCATCCATCCCGCGTTCAGTCATCAACTGCCGCACGCGGGGAAAGATCGTCATATGCGCGCCGGAAAGAATTGAAAGCCCGACGATCTGCACATCTTCCTGCAACGCGGCATTGACGATCTGCTCCGGCGTCTGGCGCAGGCCGGTGTAAATCACTTCCATGCCCGCATCACGCAGCGCGCGGGCGATGACCTTGACTCCCCGGTCGTGTCCGTCCAGACCGGGTTTGGCAAGCAGCACTCTGATTTTCGCTTCTGACATAAAGTGATCGGCCCGATCAGGGGTTAAGGCAGGGGCGCGGAAATCTGACTCGCAAAGAAAGAATGAATGATTTCAGACGCCCCGCTGGTTTGATTCGTTAATTGAGCAGCGCACGGTTACTGATTCCGAGGCCGTTTTTCGGCATCTGCCGCCGCGTGATTGCCGCTGCTGGTTGAGGCCGGAGCCTGTTTGACCGGCCTGCCCTCGGTGTCAAAGACTTCAAGCGTGCCAAACTTTTTCAGCGTCTCGGCAATCTTTCCGGCATCGCCCACCGCCACGATCTGGATTTTGTCCGGGTCGAGATACTTCTGCGCCACGCGCTGCACTTCTTCAGGCGTGATTTCCGCAATCTTCTGTGGATAGGTATCCCAGTAATCATCAGGCAGGCCGTAAAGTTTCTGGAGGATGATATTCCCCAGCAGCGACTGCGGTGATTCAAGCTGCAGCGCGAAACTGCCGATGATGGTTCGTTTGGCGCGGTCAAATTCGTCTGCCGGAACCTTGTCGGTGCGGATGCGCCTGATTTCATACATCAGTTCATCCATGGAACCTTTGGTCACGTCAGTGCGCACTTCAGTGCTGGCGCGAAAGACGCCGCGATAGCGGGGCGCATTGAAACTGCTGTAAGCGCCGTAAGTATATCCCTTGTCCTCACGCAGATTCAGAAACAGGCGTGAACTGGCGCCGCCGCCAATCACCTGATTCATGACATCCAGCGCGTAATAGTCAGGATTGGTTCGCTCAATGGTCTGTGCGCCGAGAATCAGATTGGTCTGCACCGAACCGGGGCGATCAATCAGAAAAATTCTGGAAGCGCCAACGTCGCTGACCGACGGAATGCTGCCCGCCGGAGCCGCGCCACGCGGCCACGCGCCAAAGGTCTTTTCGAGCTTGGCCACAATCGCGGCTGGTTTGACATCGCCCACGATGGCGAAGATGGCGTTCTCAGGTCTGTAATGTGCGGCGTGAAAAGCTCTGAGCATTTCCGGCGTCATTCGCTGAATCTGTTCGGCGTTCAGCGCAAATCGCCCGCCGGGATGCGTGCCGTACATGACTCTGGCAAACATCTCAGCGGCCAGAAAGGAGGGTTGCGAACGCTGGAACCGCAGTTGCGCGAGGCTCCGCGTTTTCAGCTTGTCCAGTTCCTCCTTTGGAAAAGCCGGATCGAGCGTCACATCAGCGAACAGTTCCAGAATCTGATCAAACTGATCTGTCAGGCCTGAAGCCGTGACGTTGCTGGTCAGTGATGAAAGGCTGGCTGTGGCCCCCAGCGATGCGCCGAGTGAATCAATCGTTTCGGCAATCTGTCGGCTGCTGCGTTTGCTGGTTCCTTCACGCAGCATGGTGGCCACATATTGCGCGGTGCCTTCCTGCCCTGCCGGATCGGCCAGACCGCCGCTGCGGATGACCATCTGCATGGCAAAGGTCGGCAGTTTGTGATTCTCAAGCACGATGATCTGCAAACCATTGGCGAGTTTTGTTTCATACGCCCTGGGCAGAGTGATTTTCAATGGTTTGTTGTTGACCGGAGCGCGCCCCTTGATGACGACGCCCTTTGATTGCGCCTGGCCGGAAGCCGCAAGACAAACCGTGAGGGCGATGGTCGTCAGAATCGTGAAGATGCCTGTGTTGCTTTTCATGGTCTGACCTCCTGCTTCTTCGTCTGCGGGATGGTGATTCCGACGGTGCGCGCCGAGGTTTTGAAATATTTGCTGGCGACGCGCTGCACATCCTCTCTGGTCACGGCGGCGATTTTCTGAAACTGCGTGTTGATCAGATTCGGATCATTCCAGGCAATGGAATTTTCCGTCAGTTCCACGGCCACACCCAGCGAACTCTGCAACTGCTGAATTGAACTGCGACGTGAAAACGTCCGGGCCTTTTCAAGCTCCCATTCAGCGATGGGTTCTTTCTGAAGACGCGCAATCTCTTCGTTGATGGCGGCTTCAATCTCTTCGATTTTCCTGTTTGGCGCAGCCAGCGCCCTGATCTGAAAATATCCGACGCCGCGATTGAGATTCGGAAAACCGAAAACCTGCGTGACCAGTTCCTTTTCCTTGACCAGCTTTTGATAAAGCCGTGAACTCTGACCGCTGGAAAGCACCACACCCAGCACCTGCAGGGCATAAGCATCCGGCGTATTGGCCACGATGCCCTTGTAAGCCATGTTGATCATCGGCAATCGGGCCAGCGGATCTTCAACCGTAAAGCGACGCTCGGCGTTTTGTTCAGGCTCGGTCACGTCAACCTTCGGCGGAGCCGGTTGCGACGGGATGGCCTCGAAATATTTTCTGATTCGGGCGAGGGCGTCGGTGGCATTGAAATCGCCCACCAGCGCGAGCGCCGCGTTGTTCGGCGCATAATAGATGCGAAAGAAATCCTTCACATCATCCAGACTGGCGGCATTGAGGTCATCCATCGAACCGATGACCGAATGCTTGTACGCGAAATTATCAAACACCACCTGATCAAACTGCTCGTTCATCCGCCCGTAAGGCTGGTTGTCAACCCGCAACCGGCGCTCTTCCTGAACGGCATTGCGCTGAATATCAAGTTCAGCTCTGGTGACATCGAGCGCCCGCATGCGATCAGCTTCGAGATAGAGAATCAGCTCAAGCTGGTTGGCTGGAACGGTGGCGAAATAGAGTGTGCGATCCTGATCGGTCGTCGCATTGTTCTGTCCGCCGTTGGTATCAATCAGCAGCGAATATTCGTTCTTGCCGACGTTTTCTGAACCAGCAAACATCATGTGCTCAAAGAGGTGCGCAAAGCCGGTGCGCCCCTGGCGTTCGTTGCGCGATCCGACGTTATAGGTGATAGCCAGCGAAATGACCGGCGCGCTGTGATCTTCGACCAGCAGCACACGCAATCCGTTTTTCAAACGCACATCTCTGAACCGGACGTTGATGGTTCCGGCTGTTTTCGTCGCTCCGGACTTTTTCTGTGACCTGCTCGGCGCTCCGGTTGAAGTGCCGCCGACAATCAGCAGGCACGACAGCACAAAACACGAGAACCGGGAAATCATTCTCATTGCCCGACTCCTTTCCAAAGTAAATTGATCAGACAGATTAGTGATCAGAACCGCCAGGCTGATGTCAGAACGCCGGTTCCTGATACTCACCAAAAACGGGCCGCAGCGCATCGCACATTTCACCAAGCGTGCAATCGGCGCGGGCGCATTCAATCAGCAGCGGCATCGTGTTTTCACGCGGATCTTCAGCGCCGCGTCTGAGCGCATCAAGCGCGCGCTGCGCCGCCGTGTTGTCGCGTTCAGCGCGCAACCGCCTGAGTCTTTCGGCCTGAAGTTCAGCGACCGATTCATCAATCTGCAAAATGTTCGGCTCGCCGAGGTCATCGCCTTCCATCTGATATTCGTTGACGCCGACGATGACTTTTTCGCCGCGCTCGACGGCTTTCTGATACTGATAGGCCGATTCCTGAATCTCCTTTTGCGGAAAGCCTGCTTCAATCGCTTCGACCATTCCGCCCATCGCGTCAATGCGGCGGAAGTATTCCCAGGCTTCTTCTTCAAGTTCGGTTGTCAGCTTCTCGATGAAATATGAACCGCCGAGCGGATCAACCGTATTCGTGACTCCGGTTTCGTGCGCAATGATCTGCTGCGTGCGCAGCGCAATCAGTGCCGCGCGTTCAGTCGGCAGCGCGAGAGCTTCATCATAACCATCGCAGTGCAGCGACTGCGTGCCGCCAAGCACTGCTGCGAGCGCCTGAATCGCCACGCGAATGATGTTGTTGATCGGCTGCTGCACGGTCAGGCTGACGCCTGCGGTCTGCGAATGAAAACGCAACTGCCACGAACGCGGATTCTGCGCCTTGAAACGCTCCCGCATCACGCGATACCAGATGCGGCGCGCGGCGCGATACTTGGCAATCTCTTCAAAGAAATCGTTATGCGCGTTGAAAAAGAACGACAGGCGCGGCGCAAATTCGTCAACGTCGAGTCCGGCGCGAATGCCATATTCAACGTACTCGATGCCGTCGCGCAGCGTGAAGGCAAGTTCCTGCGCGGCGGTCGCGCCAGCTTCGCGGATGTGATAGCCGGAGATCGAAATCGAATTCCACTTCGGCATTTCCTGCGCGCAGAACCTGAAGGTGTCGGTAATCAGTCGCATCGCCGGACGCGGCGGATAGATCCATTCCTTCTGCGCGATGTATTCTTTCAAAATGTCGTTCTGCAATGTGCCGCCGACATTGCGCCACGCCGCGCCCTGCTTTTCCGCCGTCGCCAGAAAGAAGGCAAAGATCATCGAAGCCGGCGCATTGATCGTCATCGAAGTCGTCACCTGATCGAGCGGAATGCCGTCAAAAAGGACTTCCATATCCTGCCGCGATGAAATCGCCACGCCGCATTTGCCGACTTCGCCTTCTGAAAACGGATGATCCGAGTCGTAACCCATCAGCGTCGGCAGGTCGAAGGCCGTCGAAAGCCCCGTCTGCCCGTGTTCGAGCAGATACTTGAACCGCTGACTGGTGTCGAAGGCTGACCCGAAACCGGCGAACTGCCGCATCGTCCAGACCCTGGCGCGATAGCCGGTCGGATGAATGCCGCGCGTGTATGGCGGCTGGCCTGGAAAGCCGATGTCATCGGTGAAGCTGATGCCTTCAAGATCGCGCGGCGTGTACAGGCGCTGAATCGGCTTGAGCGAAACGGTGGTGAATTCAGTCTGGCTTTCGGGAATTTTGCGCAGCGACGGCTCCAGACATTTTTCTTCCCATTCCTGCTGCGCTTCGTCGGGCGGGCCGCTGATGACGCTGTCCGCGCTGTTGGAACTTTTCATAACTCGAACTCCGTGTCAGCTTTGATCAGAACTGTGACTGATGATTTTACTGTCGAACGGCAATCATAGTTGAGCTTTGCTGAACTGGTCAACGCGCGACAGATGACGACAGCCGCATGAATACTGCTGTTATTCAATGATTCCGTGCAGCAGCAGGTGAGTGAGGTAAAAGAGCGCCACTCCGGCAAAGACCATCAGCGAAGTGCGCGCGCCGCCCTGCCGGTTGACTTCGGGAATCAGGTCAGAAGCCGCAACGTAAAGCGTGACTCCCGCAGAAAGCGGCAGCGCGTAGTTCACAGCGGTATGAAAGAGCGTGACCGAAAAGACTCCGGCCAGCGTGGCCAGCGCGATAATCGCCGTTGCCTGCAACGCCGCGCGGTTATTGCGCCCCGCAGCCAGAATGATCGAAGCGGCGGTGAACCCTTCGGGAATTTTGTGCAGCATCACGGCAATAAAGAGCAGCACGCCAAGCTGCGTGCTGGTCAGCAGCCCTGAAGCAATCGTCACTCCGTCAAAGAAGGTGTGTATCGAAAGCGCGACGACGGCGGTCGTCGCTGCGCCGTGATGCAGCAGTTCTTCAGCGTGAGTTTCTTCGCCAAAATGGAAGTGCGGCGCCAGCGTGTGTTCGGCAAACTGAATCAGCAGGTAACCCGCCAGAAAAAGCGTCATCGCTTCGACCGAATGAACGCCCCACAACTGCATCGTGACCGGGATGACCTCAATAATCACCGCCGCCAGCATGTAGCCTGCGCCCAGGGCCACCAGATATTTGAGCCGGTCGTGACCGTCAGGTTTGGTGCGGGTCAGCAGAAAGCCGCCCAGCAGATTGCCGGAAGCCGCCAGCAGTCCGAAAATGGCAAGTTGAAGAAACGATGTCATCTGTGGAAGCCACTGTAAATCAGAAGCGTTGGGTAAAACGGGCGTCACTATAACACAGCCTCAGCGGCTAAGTTCAATGCAGTGCGTGACTTTCGGCAGTCGAACGGACTTCCGAAAGGCGCTCAGGCAGGCCGGAGGCGCCAGGCCGGGAACCGGCAGTAATAGTGTTATCCAGCATTTTCAATGTTTTAGGTTGCACAGGTTGAAGTCGGAAATTAGATTTTAGTGTCTAACAAAAAAGCTTGACACCCGGTTAGCTGCTGTCATAGCATACCCCCATCGGTGGGAAAGAGTGGTAAGAAGTGGCCTGCAATTAGAGTTTTGCAGGGGGCTTTTTGAGAAACTACCTGAGGTCGTGTAACTGCCCTTAAGCATCTGATTATCAGCGGGTTCCGGGTAATCACCAGGTCAGACTGACCGCTTCGGTCTTTCATCAAACAGACATCTGAGTTCTGACAATTTATGTTGCGAGGCAGTTACACGGCGAAGATGGACGACAAGGGGCGGCTCAAGATTCCGGCGGGATTCAAGCGGGTTCTCGACGAGCAGTATCAGAGTCAGGATTTCTTTGTCACCAGCCTGCACGGTGAATGCGCCTGGATTTACCCTTTGCGCGAGTGGGAGGCGATTGAGCAGCGACTGGCGCTGCTGCCTTCGCTGAATCCGACGCGGCGCAAGTATCTGGATCGCACCAACTATTACGGCCAGGTGCAGCAGTGCGATCCGCAGGGACGCATCCTCATTCATCAGCCGCTGCGGGGTGCGGCGGAACTGCTCGATGAAGTGACGGTGCTCGGTCATCTGACTTATCTGGAAGTCTGGAGCATTGACCGCTTCAGAGCCAGGCTGACCGCGCAGCCCTTTACGCTGGAAGACGAAACCACTTTGTCGAACCTGGGGATTTGAAGTAGTGCGACAGCGTTCGCGGCTGTCTCAGGCGAAGGCTGAAAGGCAATGCAGATTCACCGTCCGGTCATGCTCGCTGAGGCGCTGGAGTTTCTGGCCGCGTCACCAGCGGAAACGAGTGGCAGTGAATCGTCTGTCGAACGGTTATTTGTCGATGCGACGCTCGGACTGGGCGGGCATACGGAAGCGATTCTGGAGGCTTCGCCGCGCAATCGCGTGATCGGTTTTGACCGCGATGCCGAAGCGATGAAACTGGCCGACGACAGGCTGGCGCGGTATGCCGACCGTTTTGAAGCCGTTCATACCGATTACCGCGAAATCAGGCGGGTGCTCATTGACAGGGGAATCACGTCGGTGGCGGGCGTGCTGGCCGACCTGGGGATTTCGTCCCTGCAACTCGACACGCCGGAGCGCGGTTTCAGTTTCAGGTCAGGCGAAGGCCGCGACGATGCGCCGCTCGATATGCGGATGGATCGTTCGCAGACGCTGACTGCGGCCATGCTGGTCAATGGGCTGAGCGAGCGCGAACTGGCCGACATCATCTTTGAATACGGCGAAGAACCGGCCTCGCGGCGCATTGCGCGCCGGATCGTGGCCGCGAGAGCCGAAACCCCGATCACTACCACCGCGCAACTGGCCGATCTGGTAGTCAAAGCCATACACCCCCCGAAAGGTCGCTGGCGCATTCATCCGGCGACCCGGACGTTTCAGGCGCTGCGCATTGCAGTCAATCGTGAACTTGACAACCTGGAAAGATTCATTGCCGATGCCGTTGACGTGCTCGAAACAGGCGGGCGGCTGGTGGTGATTACCTTTCACTCGCTTGAGGATCGCATCGTCAAGCGGGCTTTGAAATTTCAGTCCGGCCAGTGTCTCTGTCCCCCGGCTTTGCCGGATTGCCAGTGTGGAACTGTGCGGCGTGTCGAACTCCTCACGCGCAGGGCGGTTCAGCCAGACGCCGCAGAAATTGCAGCAAACCCGCGTGCCCGCAGCGCGAAACTGCGGGCCTGCCAGAAACTGTAAGCCATAAAGTCCGAAGTCCCGTTCCCGGTAAGCTGAAGCACCCCCCGCAAGTGCCCGAAATCAGGAAGGAGTCCTCAGATGATTACTTACCATCGTCCCGCAATTCAGAATGGGCGGATTGCCAGGCGGATGCGACGGGTTGCGCCTGCGGCAATTCCGGCCTCACCGCGCGTGCGCCAGAACTTTGACGCGGCCACGCGGGCCGCTGGCCTGACCGGTGCGCGCGAAGAGTCGCGGTCAGCCGCGATGCCCGCGCTGATTATCTGCGGGCTGCTGCTGGCTTCGGGATTTGTGTACGGGCTGTATCAGCATTTCACTGCTGCCGGAGTCCTGCGCGACCGCGTGCAGTTCAGAACCGAGCTTGAACAGGCGCGCACTGAACAGCGCAGTCTTGAAATCAGGGACGATCAGGAACGCAGCCCCGCGCAGCTTGAACGGCGGCTCGGCGGTGGCGAACTCGTTCCCGTCAGCTTCGATCAGTCAGTTCGTCACGCCGCAAATCACGAAACAACAAAGAAAGTGAAGGCTCAGGACAGAACCAGAGTGATCAGCACTGACTGATGCCTGAGAGAACGGAGGCGACAGCGATGAAAGCGAAAAAGAAAGGAAAGAAGGGCAGTGGCGTTCGCCTTCTTTGTCTGGCTGCGTTTTTCGTTTTCTGGATGATCGCCATTGTCTGGAAACTGGCGTGGCTGCAGGTGACGCGGCACGAATATTACAGCGCCCGCGCTGAAAACCAGCGCACCGACAGCGTGCAGATCAGCCCGTTGCGCGGCAGCATTACTGATCGCAACGGCCAGAGCCTCGGCGAGAGTAATCTGACCGAATCGCTGTTTGTCTCGAAGCGCGAAATCAAAGACCCTGAAAAAGTCTCACGCACACTCGCTCCGCTGCTTGGCCTGAGCGAAAGCGAACTGATTCAGAAACTGACCAGTTCAACGGGCGGTTCGTTCTGGCTGCGTCGCAAACTCGATCACGAAAACGCCAGGGTCATCAGCGCGGCCATTACTCAGCACAAACTGAGCGGCGTGCATTTCGTTCAGGAGCCGCAGCGTTATTACCCGCACAAATCGCTGGCCGCTCACCTGCTCGGCTTCGTCAACATTGATGAAGAAGGACAGGCCGGAGTCGAACTGGTGCAGGATAAAAATCTGCGCGGCAAACCGGGGCGCGCCATCTTTGAAACCGATGGCCGCCGCCAGCCGGTCAACTTTCAGGACGTTCCTGCCGTGAACGGCCCGCGCCTCGAAACGACCATTGATGCCACGTTGCAGCATCAGGTCGAAACGATCATCGAACGCGCCCGCAACACGACCAAAGCCCGCAGCGTCAGCGCCATCGTGCTTGATCCGCAAACAGGTGAAATCATCGCGCTGGCCAACGCGCCCGACTTTGACCCCAACGTGCGCCCGAAACGCAGCGGCGACAAGGAAGAAGAAACAGTTCGCCGCAACCGCGCCATCACTGACGTTTACGAACCCGGCTCGGTTTTCAAGATCGTGACTTATTCGGGTGTCATTGAAGAAGGCCTGGTGAAACCTGATGACAAGGTTGATTGTCAGGGCGGTCAGATCACGATTTACGGTCGCACGATCAGAGATTCGCACCTCGGCACCGGAGTCGTTACTGTGGCTGATGCGCTGGCCAAATCATCGAATATCGGCGCGATCAAAATGGCGCAGAAACTCGGCGAGGAGCGGCTGGCAAAATATGTTTCGCTTTTCGGCTTCGGCCAGAAAACAAAGGTTGATCTGCCCGGCGAAGTCAGCGGCCTGGTCAATCCGCTGAAACGATGGAGCGGCACTTCGTATGCTTCAATTGCGATGGGCCACGAAGTCGGTGTGACTGCGTTGCAGGCAGTGACCGCGATGGCCACGATAGCCAACGGCGGCGTGCGCGTGCAACCACACGTTGTCCGGCGCGTGATCGCCGAAGATGGTCGCGTGATGCTTGAAACAAAACCTGAAACGCAGCGCGTCATTACCGAGCAGACAGCGCGCACCCTGACCGGAATGCTTGAGGATGTCGTGACGCGCGGCACTGCGACGAGAATCAGACTGGCCGGTTACAAAGTCGCAGGCAAAACCGGCACCGCGCAGAAGGTGCTTGAGAGCGGCGGTTATTCAAACACCAGGTTCGTGGCGTCGTTTGCTGGTTTCATTCCGGCGACGAATCCGCGCTTTGCAATCATCGTCGTGCTTGATGAACCTGTCGGTTTGCACCAGGGCGGACAGGTCGCCGCGCCGATCTTTGCCGAGATTGCCGAAGCCGCCATCTCTGCTTACCTGGTCAAACCCGACAGCGAAGAGTATCAGCGGCAGATTGCCGCCGTGCAGGAAAAGGCCCGCACTGAAGCGAAGGCTGAACCGAAACCCGAAACTGCAAAATCAACTGCCACGCCTGAGCCGCAGCCAAAGAAAGCTGCTGCTCAACCGCAGCCCACAGTTGCCGTGGCCGCGAAGAAGCCGGAAGCGAAAAACGCTGAGCCTGCCAGGCCAAAATCTGAAGTGGCTGTCGCGGCCACGCCGCAGCGACTGGTGAATACATCGTTTCCATCGGGCGCAAACGGCACTATGCCTGACCTGCGCGGGCGCAGTCTGCGCGCTGCAACACAGGCCTGCGCCGGACTTGATCTGAAACTGAAAGTCGTCGGTTCAGGAACCGTCGCGCGTCAGTCTCCCGCGCCCGGCACGCGCGTCAGACCGGGCGAAGTTTGCAGAGTCGAATTGCAGTAATTGAAAGTACCGAATGGTGACACTCGACGAGATTGCAGCAGCCATCAGCGCGCACGCGAGCGGCGCAGGGACTGAGGCTGTTGTCCAGGCTGCGGGTTCGGCTGTCACCCACGATTCACGCCGCGTTGTGCCGGGGGGCATTTTCGTTGCCATTACAGGCGCACACACCGATGGCAACAACTTCGTCCAGGAAGCAATGAAGCGCGGCGCGCTGGCCGTGATTTCCGAGAAAGCACGGCCAGCAGATTTTGAGGGTGTCTGGTTGCAGGTCGCTGATGCGCGCGCGGCGCTGGCTCAGGCCGCCGCTGCCGTTCACGGTCATCCGTCGCACAAACTGAAACTCGTCGGCATCACCGGCACGAACGGCAAGACGACAACGGCGCATCTGGTCGAATCAATCTTTCGCGCGGCGGGCGAAGTTCCCGCGATGATGGGAACGATCAGTTACCGGATCGGCAATGAGCAGGTGAATGCTGAATTCACAACGCCTGAAGCCTCTGAAATTCAGGACTTCCTGCGCCGCGCCGTTGACGCCGGATCACGCTATGCCGTGATGGAAGTCTCATCGCACGCGATTGATCTGCGCCGCGTCGAGGGTTTGAGATTCGAGGTCGCCGCTTTTACCAATCTGACGCAGGATCACCTCGATTATCACCGCACGATGGACGAATACTTCGCCGTCAAGCGCAGGCTCTTTGAAGGTCGCATCGGAAGCTCGGTCGAACAGCCCGCGCATTCGGTCATTAATCTTGATGATCCGCGCGGCGCTGAATTAAAAGCCCTGGGCGGCGCAGCGACGCTGACTTACGCGCTCGATGCTGAAGCCGACATTACGACCGAAGCGCGCAATTTCGGACTGACGGGATTGCATTTCACGGCGCGCACGCCGCCGGGCGAACTTGAAATCAATTCGTCGCTCGTGGGTCGCCCGCACGCTTACAACTGTCTCTGCGCTGCTGGCATTGGCCTTGCACTTGGCTTTGATCGTGAAGTAATTGCGCGCGGCATCGCTGAATGCAGACTCGTTTCAGGACGGTTTGAAAGGGCGAGCGGCGCAGAAGATGACATCACTGTCATCGTTGATTACGCGCACACGCCGGATGCGCTCGTTAATGTACTGCGCACCGTGCGCGATGCGCTGCGCGGTCAGGGCGGCAGGGTCATCACCGTTTTCGGCTGCGGCGGCGACCGCGACAAAACCAAGCGTCCGTTAATGGGCGAGGCCGCCGCGCAACTGAGCGATTACGTGATTGCCACTTCCGACAATCCGCGCAGCGAAGACCCGGAAGCGATTCTGAGAGACATTGAACCCGGATTGAAAAGTACCTCCACGCCGTTTGAAATGATTACCGACCGTCGCGCTGCGATCTTTCGCGCCATTACTCAGGCTGCGCCGGGCGATGTCGTGATGATCGCGGGCAAAGGTCACGAGACATATCAGATTCTGGCCACGGGAAAGATTCACTTCGATGACCGCGAAGTTGCGCGCGAAGCGCTCACCGCAAGGAAATCTCAAAGCTGATTTGAGAAAGGAGTAGTCCATGAACCTTGGTGAGATCGCCAGATTATGTGGCGCCAGCCACAGCCTGAGTACCGGACTGGCCGCAACCGAGCCTGCGGGCTTCTCGATGGATTCGCGCGCGATCAAACCCGGAGAATTGTTCATTGCCATTCCCGGCGAGCGCGTTGACGGTCACGCGTTTGTCGCTGAAGTGCTCGACAAGGGCGCGTGCGCGGCGCTGGTCGTTCACAAGCGATTGCCGTTTGCGACGAACCTCGGCAGTCACGCTGACCGTCTGCTCTTTGTCACTGACACAGTTACGGCCAGTCAGCAGATGGCTGCGCGCGTGATTGCCGCGTGGAATCGTCCTGTCATTGGCGTGACCGCCAGCGCGGGCAAGACGACGATCAAGGATCTGACGGCGCACGTTCTTGCCGCGAAAGGTCGCGTCTTCAAATCGCTCGGCAATCTCAACACGGGTTACGGCCTGCCGCTCACGGTCGGGCGCATGATTACGGGCGGCGCAAAGCCTGAAGATTACGATCTCGCGGTCTTTGAAATGGGGATGAATTCTTATGGCGAGATTCTGCGGCTGACCGAAATCGCGCCGCCTTCGGTTGCCGTCGTCGGCAATGTCGGCACAGCGCACATTGAATTTTTCGGTTCGCAGGACGGCCTTGCCCGCGCCAAGGCTGAAATCGTTGACGGCCTGAAAAGCGGCGGCACGGCGGTACTGAATGCTGACGATCAGCGGGTTATTAAGATGCGCGAGCGGCGGCAGGATATTTCAGTCATCAGCTTCGGCATTGACGCGCAGGCCGATGTGACGGCGAGCGCCATCAGCAGCGCGGATGACCTGAGCCGCACGCGCTTTGAACTCACCACTCCGCAGGGCAAGGCGGAAGTCAGCCTGCCGCTGATCGGACGTCACAACGTTTACAACGCGCTCGCGGCGGCAGCGACCGGGCATCACTTCGGCCTGACGGCTGAGACAATCGCCGCGCAGCTTGCGTCATCAGCGGCTTCAAAGATGCGCGGCGAGGTGCTGCGCTTTGCGAACGGCGTGACGGTGATTGACGATTCGTACAACTCAAACCCGCAGGCGCTTGTTGAAGCCGTGCGGGCGATGGCCGGGGCGAAGGGGTTCAAACGGAAGATTGTGGTGGCGGGTGAAATGCTTGAACTCGGCGGGCAGGGAACTGACCTGCATCGTCAGTGCGGCAGCGAGATTGCAGCGACGGGCATTGACCAGTTGATCGGCGTGCGCGGGCTGGCGCGTGATCTGATTGCCGGAGCGGTTGCGGCTGACGACAGCTTTGCCAATCGCGCCGCCTTCTTTGAAACGCCGGAACACGCGGGCGAAATGCTGGTGGCCGAAGCTCACGCGGGCGATCTGATTTTAGTCAAGGGTTCACGCGGCGTGCGAACTGAAAGAGTCATCGAAAAGCTGCGTGCGGCCTTCAGCGGATGAAAGCGGCTGGCTGGTGTCGGGCGGGCGGGGATCAGCAGTACAATTCTCTGACCACTGACCACTGACCACTGACCACTGACCGAATGTTTTACTACTTATTTTACGAACTGCTTCACGAACAGTATCGCGCACAGTACCCGGTGCTGCGCGTGCTGAATGTTTTTCAGTACGTCACGTTTCGCACGGCTTACGCGACGATCACGGCGCTGATGCTGAGTCTGGTCTTTGGCCCGTATGTGATTCGCAAGCTGCGTGAATTCAAGTTCGGTCAGGAGATTCGCGCCGAAGGCCCGGCCTCGCACCAGGCCAAGCGCGGCACGCCGACGATGGGCGGAGTGCTGATCGTGCTTTCGATTCTGATCTCAACGCTGCTCTGGGCGAATCTGCGAAACCATTACATCTGGATCGCCATCTTCGCCATGATGAGTTATGCGCTGATCGGCTTTCTGGATGATTCGATCAAGATCAAAAAGAAACGCAACCTGGGCCTGACCGGCAAACAGAAACTGATTGGTCAGTTCCTGATCGGCCTGATCGTGTGGGCGCTGCTCTTTTACTGGACTGATTACAAGAACGTGCTGAGCGTGCCGTTTTTCAAGAATTTTACGCCGCACATTCCGATGCTTGCCTATCTCGGCATCATTCTGTTCATTCTCGTTGGTTCATCGAACGCCGTGAATCTGACTGACGGGCTGGACGGGCTGGCGACGAGCGTCACGCTGATTGCGGCGGCGACGCTGACGGGCATTACTTACGTCACGGGCCACGCGAAGTTTGCTGATTACCTTGATATTCCGCACATTCCCGGCGTCTGGGAACTGACGATTCTGTGCGGCGCGCTCGTCGGCGCGAGTCTCGGCTTTCTCTGGTTCAATGCGCCACCCGCCGAAGTTTTTATGGGCGATGTCGGCAGCCTCGGCATCGGCGGCACGCTCGGCGCAGTCGCAGTGATGATCAAGCAGGAAATTCTGCTTGGTTTCATCGGCGGCGTGTTCGTGATCGAAGCCCTGTCAGTGATGATTCAGGTCACGTCATTCAAGCTGACCGGCAGACGCGTTTTCAAGATGTCGCCCATCCATCACCACTTCGAGATGCTGGGCTGGAAGGAATCGAAGATCGTCTTTCGCTTTCTGATTGCGGCAATTCTGTTCGCCCTGTTCAGTCTTTCGACGCTGAAACTGAGGTGAACATTCTTCGGCGAGTTGAAAAACCTCACCGTTTTCAACTCGCAGCTTTCAGCTCCCGACTGCTGCTGCTGGCGGGTGTTTCTCGGGGTGAGGAACTTCAACCCTGTCAGTGGAAGCAGTCGGGAGTTGAGAGCTGAGTCAATAAAAACAAGGGTCTTCAGCAGAGAAGAAGAGAGATGACGGAACACACGGCAATAACGGAAGGGACGAAAGAATCAGGCGGGATTCAGTTTCCGTATGTTTCGTTTATTCCGTCTGTTCCGTTGTCTCGCTGGCAATTCCTGCCTGCGACCGCAGAGTAAAGATGCAGATCAGCGGCAGAAACATTCTGGTGGTCGGAGCGGCCAGAAGCGGCATCGCGGCGGCAGAGTTCCTGCGCGCACGCGGCGCGCGTGTGACGGTCAATGACGCGAAGCCGGAAAGCGAACTCAGCGCCGCTGCTGACCTGAAGGCAAAAGGCATTGAAGTCATCGCCGGTTCGCATCCGGCAGAGTTGTTTGAAAAAGCGGATCTGATTGTGGCAAGTCCCGGCGTGCCGCTCGCGCTCGAACCATTTCAGCGGGCCGGAAATGCCGGAGTGGAAATCATCAGCGAAATCGAACTGGCCGCGCGCTTCCTGCGCGGCAGGCTCATCGGCATTACCGGGTCGAACGGCAAGACCACGACGACCACGCTGATCGGTGAAGTTCTCAAAAACGCCGGGCTGCCCGTGCAGGTTGGCGGCAACATCGGCACGCCGCTGATTACGCTGGTTGAGACTTCGCGTGATGACAGCTTCACGGTGATTGAACTGAGCAGCTTTCAGCTTGAGGCGGTGCAGTCAATGCGCCTGTTTGCCGCCGTGCTGCTCAACATTACGCCGGATCACCTTGATCGTTACGCTTCGATGGATGATTACGCCGCTGCCAAGGCGCGCATCTTTCTGAATCAGACGCCGGAAGACCTGGCGGTGCTGAACGCTGATGATGCGCGCGTGGCAGCGATGCACAAGCTGACCAGCGCGCACGTAGTTTATTTCAGCCGCCAGCGCGAACTTGAAGAAGGCATCTTTTTGCGCGGCACAGAAATCATCAGCCGCAGCCGGGGCAGCGAATACAGCCTGCTGAATCGCGCTGAAATCGGTTTGCGCGGCGATCACAACCTGGAAAACGTAATGTCGGCTCTGGCGGTCGGCCTCGCGTGCGGCGCTTCGCCTGATTCGATGCGCGAAACGATTCGCAGTTTCAGGGGTGTTGAGCATCGGCTGGAGTTTGTGGCTTCGATTGGTGACGTGAATTTTTACAACGACTCAAAGGCGACGAATGTTGACGCGGCGATCAAATCGCTCGAAGCGTTTCCCGGTCATCTGATTCCGATTCTCGGCGGCAAGGACAAGGGCAGCGATTACGCGCCGCTCGCGCCGCTCGTCGCTGAACGCTGCGAACACATTATTCTGATCGGCGCAGCGGCAGGCAAAATTGCCGCTGCCTTGCAGAACACCAGGCCGCTGCATCGCGCCGCGACGATGCCGGAAGCGGTTGAGCTTGGTTTCAGGCTGGCGCGACCGGGCGACACGGTGCTGCTCGCTCCGGCCTGTGCGAGCTTCGATATGTTCGATAACTACGAACATCGCGGCAGGGTTTTCAAGGAGGCTGTTCACCAACTGAAACAGCACTGATTCAGCAATCTGAAATCTGCGATCTGAAATCAATGGCAGAGAAAGCAACAACCGGGTTTTTCGGCTCACTTGAGAATACGAAGTGGGACTTGTGGCTGGCGGCGGCGACCATCGGGCTGGTCGTCTTCGGACTGGTGATGGTTTACAGCGCGTCGGGTTACATCGCCGAGCAGCGGTTCAAGGTGCCGAGCTATTACTTTCTGGTGCGACAACTGATCTGGGTTGCGCTGGGCCTGGGCGCGATGCTCGTCACGATGCGGATTGATTATCTGCATTACTGGAAGCCACAGGTTGTTTACGGCCTGCTGGGCATCAGCCTGCTGCTGCTGGCCGCAGTGTTTTTCTTTCCGGCGCGTAATGGCGCGCATCGCTGGATTACTTTTGGTTCGTGGTCGGCGCAGCCTTCAGAACTGGCCAAGATTGCCCTGATTATTTTTCTGGCGCGCTTCTTGTCGGTGCGCGAACAGGCCGGTGAACTGGGCGATTTTATGACAACGGTCGTTCCGGCGAGCGTGGTCACGGGGATTCTGGCGCTGCTGATTATCAGAGAGCCTGATCTGGGCACGACGCTGATGCTCGGCATCATTTTCATTGCGATGATGTTTGCAAGCGGCGTCAGAATCTGGCCGCTTTTTGCCTTCGCCGCGCCGGTCGTGCTGATTGCGGGCTTCTTCTTTATTTACATGGTTCCGTGGCGCTGGGAGCGAATCAAAATCTTTCTCGATCCTGAAAGCGATCCGCAGAACAAGGGCTTTCAGGTTGTGCAGTCGCTGATTGCCGTTGGGTCGGGCGGTCTGTCGGGACTCGGACTTGGTGAAGGAAAACAGAAGATGAGTTTTCTGCCGGAGCCGCATGCCGATTTCATTTTTGCCGTGATTGGCGAAGAACTCGGTTTTGTCGGCGCGGTGACGGTGGTGATGGTCTTTGGTTTTCTGTTGTGGCGCGGCCTGATGGTGAGCCGCCGCGCGCCGGACAGATTCGCGCAACTGCTGGCGCTGGGCTTGACGGTGATGCTGATTGCGCAGGCGTTTTTCAATATCAGCGTGGTGCTGAGCCTGGTGCCGAACAAAGGCATTCCGCTGCCGTTTGTCAGCGCGGGTGGTTCGTCGCTGCTGTTTGCGATGGCGGCGATTGGAATGCTGCTGAATATTTCAGAGAAGGCAAAAAAAGTCTGAACAGATTGTTGTCACAACCTGATTCCCGGTTCCTGTCGGCTGATGCCTGATGATTTCAGAAATCAGAAATCAGGAAACAGGAATCAGGAATCAGCAGAAGGGCGCAGTGAGATTTGAGTGATGAGCCGGGATGAACAGAAGCTGCGACAAACGAATGCACGAGTCTCAGTCATTATCGCTGGAGGCGGTACTGGCGGGCACATTTATCCCGGTGTTGCCATTGCCCAGGAATTCAAACGGCGCAACGCCGAAAGCGAAATCGTCTTTGTGGGGACAGCTCGCGGACTGGAAACGAAAATTGTCCCACGCGAAGGATTCAGACTTGAGCTGATCGAAGTCGCCGCGCTCAAGGGCGTCAGCGTGGCCCGGCGCATCAGGTCGCTGCTGCTGCTGCCGAAAAGTTTTTTTGCCGTTCGTTCTTTGATCAAACGCCACAGGCCGAATGTCGTGATCGGCGTTGGCGGCTACGCTTCGGGGCCGGTCGTGCTGACGGCGGCGCTGATGGGCATTCCGACGATGGTGGCTGAACAGAACGCGCTGCCGGGTTTTACGAATCGCATGCTGGCGCGCTTTGTCAAAGCGGCGGCAGTGTCGTTTGCCGAAGCCCGCGCCTTCTTTGGCGACAAGGCCGAAATTACGGGCAATCCCGTGCGCGCTGAATTTTTCAATGTGCCTGAAAAGCCGCTTTCAGATCAGGCGCACATCCTTTTCACCGGGGGCAGTCAGGGGGCGCGAGCCATCAATGAAGCAATGATTGCCGCGCTCCCGCTGTTGAAGGATGAAAGCGCACATCTGACGATCACGCATCAGACCGGCGAAAGCGATCTGGAGCGGGTGCGCGCCGCATACGCCCAGGCCGGTGTCGCGGCTGAAGTGAAGCCGTTCATTGAACGCATCGTTGACGAATTTGCCCGCGCTGATCTGGTGGTGTGCCGGGCCGGAGCGACGACGGTCGCTGAACTGGCCGCCGCAGGCAAACCGGCATTGATGATTCCGTTTCCGTTTGCGGCTGACGATCATCAGCGCAAAAACGCTGAAGCCGTCGAACGCGCCGGAGCCGGGCGCATGATTTTGCAGGCTGAACTGAGCGGCGAGCGGCTGGCAAGTGAAATTCTGCAACTCGTCCGCGATCCGCAGAAACTGAAACAAATGTCTGAGCAGAGCCGCACGCTCGCGCATCGTGACGCGGCGGCGAGGGTGGTTGATCTGGCGATGAGAATTTCAAATTTGTGATTTGAATTTGAGATTTGAGATTGGAAAGGGATGTTCAAGAAATTCCAGCATATTCATTTTGTCGGAGTGGGCGGCATCGGCATGAGCGGCATTGCCGAAGTGCTGCTCAACCTCGGCTACAAGGTATCAGGCTCGGACGTGAAGCGTTCGGCGATCACTGACCGGCTGGAAATTCTGGGCGGGAAGATTTACGAAGGCCACGACGCGGCCAACATCGAAGGCGCGCAGGTGGTGGTGATTTCAACGGCGGTGCGGCCCGATAACGTTGAAGTCGTTGAGGCCGTGCGGCGACAGATTCCGGTGATTCCGCGCGCTGAGATGCTGGCCGAACTGATGCGGCTGAAATACGGCATTGCCGTCGCCGGTTCGCACGGCAAGACGACGACGACTTCGATGATTGCGATGGTGATGGAGCGCGGCGGTTTTGATCCGACGGTCGTGGTCGGCGGCAGGCTCAACACGCTCGGCAGCAACGCGAAGCTTGGCAGCGGCGATTTTATGGTGGTCGAAGCCGATGAAAGCGACAAGAGCTTTCTGAAGCTGTCGCCAACTATCGCCATCGTCACCAACATTGATCGTGAACATCTGGATTTTTACAAAGACCTGGATGAAATCCGCGATCACTTCGTGCAGTTCGTCAACAAGGTGCCCTTTTATGGCGCGGTCATCATCTGCCTGGACGATCAGAACGTGCAGGCCATCATTCCGCACATCACGCGGCGCATCGTGACTTATGGACTGAGCGCACAGGCTGACATTTCAGCGAGCAGTGTTGAGGTGTCGCGTGATTCGTTCGGTTCGACTTTCACCGTGCGGCGGCGCGGCGAAGAGATGGGACGCATCAGGCTCAACGTGCCCGGCGTGCATAACATCTGCAACGCGCTGGCGGCGGTCGGCGTCGGGCTTGATCTGGAAATGAATTTTGAAGTGATTGCCGAGGCGCTCGAATCCTTCAGAGGCGCTGAACGCCGCTTTCAGATCAAAGGGCAGGTGCTGAAAGACGGCGGCAGCGAACGCGAGGGCGTGCTGGTTGTTGATGATTACGGTCATCATCCGACTGAAATTCGCGCCACGCTGGCTGCGGCGAAATCAACCGGGCGCAGGCTGATTGTGCTCTTTCAGCCGCATCGGTACACGCGCACACAGGCATTGCGCGAAGAGTTTGCGCGCTCTTTTTACGATGCTGACGTAGTGCTGCTGACGGACATTTACGCCGCCAGCGAAGACCCGATTGAAGGTGTCACGGCGCAGGCGCTGGTTGAAGAAATTGAACGCTTCGGGCATCGCAACGTGCGTTACATCGGCGGCATGGACGAAGGCGCAAAGGCGCTGGCCGAAGTCGCGCAGGCAGGCGATCTGGTGCTGACGCTCGGCGCAGGCAATGTCTGGCGCGCGGGCGAGGAATTCATCGCAAAGGCCAGCGCGTGAACAGGAATCTCAAATTTCAGCTCTCAAATCTGAAATCTGAAATTTGAGATCTGAAATTTGAGATCACAGACGAGGAGAGACTCCCTTGAGTTACCCGCTCAGAAATTTCGATCAGGATCGGTCGCGCCGCCAGCCGGGCAGTAAAGTCGCGCTGCGCGCCGTCGAACGCGTGGATGAAATCGAAGCCATGGCGCGGGCGACTGAATCACAGTGTCGTTCGTGGCAGTGGCTGAAAAACTTTACGGCCCTGCGTGTCGGCGGCCCGGTGGCAGCGATTGTCTATCCGTCAACTGTGACAGGCGCGGCGCAGCTTGTTCACAAATTGCAGCAGGCCGGAATCAGATGGCGCGCGCTCGGACACGGCACAAGCATTCTGGCGGCTGATGACGTGCATGATTTTGTGGCCATCAGTCTGCGGCTGATGGATGAACGGCTGATCTTTGATGGTTCAGTGGTCACTGTGCACGCGGGCTACAGCCTGATTGCGCTCGTCAGGGCAGCGGCTGAACGCGGGCTGTCGGGACTCGAAGGTTTTGCCGGAATGCCGGGCAGCGTCGGCGGCGCGCTGCGCATGGAAACTGAAAGCGAAGGCTGCGATCTGTGGCGGCTGGTTGAGAGCGTCACGATTGCCGAACGCGGCGCGCTCAAGGTGATTCCGCTGAGGGATCTGGTTTACCGCGACATTATTTACAAGGAAGGCAATCGCGGTCTGGCTGAAGACTCATTGATTCTGACCGCGACGCTCAAACTGTCGCCCGGCAGTCCGGCGAAAATCAAGGAAGAGACTGAACGCCACGAAATCAAACGTCACGCGACCGCGCCTGAATTGAATGCCAGTGCCAGCCGCGTTTTTGATGACGTTGCGGCTGAGCCGGATTCAGGTGTGAGCGGCCTGAGTGCAGGACAGTTGGTTGACGAACTCGGATTCAAAGGCCGGGGACACGGCGGCGCGCGTGTTTCTGAAGCGAATGCTGAATACATTGTCAACGAAGGCACCGCGACTGCCGATGATGTGCTGGCGCTGAGCGATCTGATCCGCGAGCAGGCACGCAAGCTGCGCGGACTGAACCTGAAGCTTGGTCTTGATGTCTGGAAGAACGGGAATGAGAGAAACGAGAAGTAATCATCAGACAGCGGAACCCGATTTCAGCGGCCCGATTTCAGCGGGCGACATCGGATTGCGCCGTCATCGCACGGCGAATGGTGTTGGCGTGACTCCGCCGCGCCGCAAGCCGGGATTGCCGAATGAACCTGCACGCGGGCAGCAGCGTCACAGTGCGAAAGGCGCGAACCGACCTCTGAGCAGACCACGAGAATCGTCCGGCTGGCTCGACCGGCATCGCCTGAAGGTGTTCATCGCGCTTTTCGCCCTGGTGCTGCTGGTGACGGTGTTTTCAGGCATGGTCTGGGCTTATCGTTCAATTACCGGGTCGCAGCTTTTTGCGCTGCACAAAATAGAAGTGCAGGGCGCAGTTCAGACTTCGCCTGACGAACTGACGCGGGCTTTGCGGCAGAAGGCAGGCAGTCGCAGTGTGTGGCAGGTTGATCTGGCCGCGCTGCGCACTGAAGTGATGAAGTATCCGTGGATTCGTGAGGCGCAACTTGAAAGAGTGCTGCCTGACACATTGCGCGTCACGATTGATGAACGCGAACCGTTTGCCCCGGCGCGGCGCGCAAACGGTTCACTGATCTGGGTTGATCGAGATGGCGTGCCGCTTGGTGAACGCGCTGTCATCAAAAACGGCACGATTCCGCCCGTCATCAGCGGACTTGACGAAGGCGACACGCCGGAAGTGAGAGAAGCCAACAAACAACGGCTGAACGTCTATCAGCAGTTGCTGGCCGACCTCGACCGCGAAGAACCGAAGCTGTCAGACAAAGTGGATGAAATCACGCTTGAAGACATTCACGATGTCAGATTGCGACTGGTCGAAAAAAACATCAGCGTCCTGCTCGGTGAAACGAACTTTCGCACCCGGCTGGCATCGGCGCTGAAAATTCTTGAGGCCGTCGAAAGAAAAGACGTTGCCGCGCTCGGACTGCTCAACGCGAGCGACGCCGAGCGCATCATCAAAGGCGAGCGCGTGGCTTATCTGCGGGCCACACGCGATGACCGGGTGCATATCAAATTTGCCCCATAAGCAAACGTGCTGAGTCCGGAGTCCGGAGTTCGGGTTGGTTGTTGAGGAGTTCCAGTAACGAAACCGTGATCGTCTGACTGAAAGCAGGACTCTGAAAGACGAACCTCGAACTCCGAACCCCTGACTCAGCGCGCTGGCTGCAACTGCTCACTGGATATTTACTGAGAGGATCAGCATGGCAAAACAGACTTCACAGGTTGTGGGACTCGACATCGGAACGACAAAGGTGCGCGCGGTGATTGCGGAAACCTTCGATCATCAGCTTGAAATCGTCGGCATCGGCGAAGCTGAGTCGAAGGGATTGCGCAAGGGCGTCGTGGTCAATCCCGATGCGGCGGTTGATTCGATCCGGCGCGCGATTGACGCGGCTGAACTGATGTCGGGCCTGCACGCTGATTCGGTCTATGTCGGCTTGTCGGGTTCGCACGTCAAAGGCGAAAACAGCCAGGGCGTGATTGCCGTTTCCAGCCGTTACCGCGAAATCAGTCCCGAAGACATCAAGCGCGTGATTGATGCGGCCTGCGCCATTTCAATTCCGTCAGGCCGTGTGATTGCGGACGTGATTCCGCAGGAGTTCACGGTTGATGATCAGGACGGCATCGGCGACCCGCTCGGCATGCCGGGTTCGCGGCTCGCGGCTTCGGTGCATATCGTGACCAGCCCGATTGCCGCCAAACAGAACATCATCACCAGCGTCAATCGCGCCGGACTCGCCGTGGCCGATATGATGCTGACGCAACTCGCCTCGGCAGACGCGGTGCTGAGCGAAGAGGACAAGGAGTTCGGCACAGCGCTCGTCAACATCGGTGGTGAAACCACGAGCCTGGCGATTTATCAGCGCGGCACGGTCTGGCACACGGCGGTCTTTCCGGTCGGCGGCAATCATTTCACCAATGATATTGCTGTGGGACTGCGCACGCCGATTCCCGAAGCCGAACGCATCAAGCGTGAATACGGCTGCGCATATCAGCATCTGCTCAGCCCGGAAGAAGGTTCAGCCGTCATCGAAGTGCCGGGAGTGAGCGGACGCGCGCCGCGTGAACTGTCACGGCAGATTCTGTGCGACATTATGGAACCTCGCGCAGAAGAGATTCTGACGCACGTCCACGATGAAATCAGACACGCGAATTTCGAGCGCCAGTTATCGAGCGGCATCGTGCTGACCGGCGGCGGTGCGCTGCTGACCGGCATGCTGGAGATTGCGGAACAGGTCTTTGATGCGCCGGTCAGAATCGGTGCGCCGGAAGGCTGGGGCGGGCCGGCTGAAGATGAAGTCAACGCGCCCGGCTTTGCGACTGCCGTCGGGCTGGCTATGTATGGTCTGAAACATACGCAGGGACAGGCCAATGCCGCGCGCCAGCAGCCCCGCCGGGCCACGTCTTTTGCGATGGCCTCGAAGGTCAGGCACATTTTCGGTTCGCTCTTTTGAAGTCAGTTCGGAAAGTTTCAGCCCGGTCCGGCAGGCTGAAATCGGGAATCAGAAAGAGAAAAAGTTGAAAGCGATTGAAGGGAGACGAAAAAATTTCTGAAAATCTGATCTGCTCTTGGCAATTCCACATCTTGTGCTAAAATCGCCGCGCTTACACAACATCGTGCGCCAGTATTCAGGGCCGAGGTAGTTGTACTCACGCCTGCCGATCCTTGACGGATTCCCCGTAGAAGAGCGTTTTCCAGAGGAATAACTCTATCTGATTGGCAAGCTTTCATACCCCCTCTTAAGCGAATGGTTAAGGTCACGAGCAGCCCCGTGCCAGACCGATGCCCTGAGATTGAAGTTGTGGAGAAGACACAGAAACTGGCGGCAAGTGATGCTTCCTGAGCATCTTCATTGATATTTCAGAGAGACACGAGAGTCGCACAGACAACACTCATGAAGAACATCCATAATTTGAGAGCAGGAGGCGCAGGATGGCAACAGAAGATCACGGGCTGAATATTCGATTCGTTGATGAACCACCAATGAGTGGCGCTCGCATCAAGGTGATTGGTGTGGGTGGCGGTGGCAGCAATGCCGTCAACCACATGATTGATGCGAAAATAGATGGCATTGAATTTCTGGTTGCCAACACTGACCTGCAGGCGCTGAAAAAATCACAGGCTTCGCACAAACTTCAGATTGGCGCGAAACTGACCAAGGGGCTGGGTGCCGGAGCTAATCCGGAAATCGGGCGCGACGCCGCGCTGGAAGACACTGAAAAAATCATTGAAGCGCTCGAAGGCGCTGACATGGTTTTTGTCACGGTGGGTCTGGGCGGCGGTACTGGTACGGGCGCGGCTCCGATCATCGCGTCACTGGCTTCTGAACTTGGCGCGCTGACGGTGGCCGTTGTGACCAAGCCCTTTCCGTTTGAAGGTCGTCACCGGCTGCGACAGTCAGAAGCCGGGTTGCAGGAACTGCGCTCGGTGGTGGACACGCTGATTACAATTCCGAACGAACGGCTGATTCAGACCGCAGATCGCAAGATGTCGCTCGCCGATGCCTTCAAGATGGCGGATGACGTACTGCGTCAGGCGGTGCAGGGCATCTCTGATCTGATCACCATTCCCGGTTACATCAACGTTGACTTCGCGGATGTGAAGACGGTGATGAAGGGCATGGGCATTGCGCTGATGGGCACCGGACATGCACTGGGCGAAAACCGCGCGCTTGAAGCCACTCATCGCGCCATTTCAAGCCCGCTGCTTGAAGAGGCTTCGATTGAAGGCGCCAGAGGCGTTCTCGTTAATATTACCGGTGGAGCAGATTTGTCGTTGTTTGAGGTTGATGAAGCGATGAAGGTCATTCACAGCCACGCCGACCCTGATGCCAACATTATCTGGGGCACAGTCAGCGATGAACGGCTGCAGAATGAGATGAAAATCACCGTCATCGCCACCGGCTTTGAGAAAGCCAGTGAGAATCTGCACAGCTTTCCGGTGCGCCCAGGCGGCAACACCACGCCGCCACCGCCGCGACCGAGCGGGCCACCGCCGGGCCGTGACGCCGATGATCTTGATGTTCCTACGTTCATTCGCAAGAAGGCTGACTAAAACAGTCTGAAAGCTCTGACCTGCCGAAGTCACGAGGCTGACATCCGTCTCGTGAACTGGCTGCATCCTCACGCTCGCAGGGCTTTCAGCCGCATTCCTCCTGCTGATAAACGGCGTTCTCCTTGCCTGAAGCGGCGACTTTGAGGTAGTATTTTTCCATCGGAGAACAACAGAGTTTGTACTGATTGCCATGGCGTTCCGGCTTGGACGCTAAGGGCAGTTCCCGCGTTATTCCTCAGTTGATCTCGCGCGAGGAATCTCTCGAATCAAGCGGTCTGGTGAACAACCAGAAAAGTCCCGTCGTAAGGATAGCCGGAGGGCGCTTCGCACAGGGGCCGCCTTCGGGCCTTCGCCAGAGACTCGAAAGAAACCATCACCGAGGAAGCCGGGCAGGTAGTTATGATGTGCCGGTCTGCCGTGAGCAGGACGCAGGAAATTCCAGGTGGTATCTTCCCGTAACATTTCCCGATCAGAGGAGCAAAGAACGTGAACAGGAAATTGATTCGCACAACACTGGCCGAGGTTAAAGAGCGTGAACAACAGGCACGGCACGCACCACCGCCTCCGCCGCAGCGAGGTGATCAGTCCGGCGGCGGTTCAGCCGCTGCGCAGCAGCGCAAGAAAGTACCGCCGGAGCAGACCAACGCTGAAAGCTTCTATTACAAAAAACAGATGGATGCCCGGACCCCGATGGTCATTGTGCTGCAGGACGGCGAAGTCTTGCACGGCACGATTGAGTGGTATGACAAGGGCAGCATCAAACTGCATCGTCAGAGCGGGCCGAATCTGCTGATTCTCAAACACAACATCAAGTATCTTTACAAGGATGAGGACAGCGATGACTGATCCGGTTCAGGATCAGCAGCCTGTTTCGTCTGTCTGAAGCTGACCTGAATCCCGCAGAAAACATTGGTGACTGACACGATCAAATATCGCCCGCGCATCGGCATTACCATCGGAGATCCGGCTGGTATCGGCCCTGAAATCACCCTGAAGGCCCTGGAGAACGCTGAAGTTCTTGAGTCGTGTCTGCCGGTGATTATTGGTGATGCGCAGTATCTGGCCCACTGGGCGCGCGTTTTCAACCTCACACGCGGGCTTGATGTCATCAATGCTGAACCCGGCAATTCGACCCTTCTGCTGCCTGCTTCAGATTCACCGGTGATTTACAATCTGAACAACATTCCCGGTTTTATTGAAATGGGCAAGGAACAGGCGGCCTGTGGTCGCGCGGCGGCGGAGTTTATTGAAACTGCCGTGCGCCTGTGTCTGACGGGCCAGCTTGATGCCATCACCACTGCGCCCATCAATAAAAGTGCGCTGCATCTGGGCGGTTATCCTTTTCCAGGTCACACCGAATTTCTCGCTGAACTGACTGAGACTGAAGATTTCGCGATGACTTTCATCGCGCCCGGCCTGCGTGTGGCGCTGCTGACGACGCATCTGCCGCTGGCCGAAGCGATCAGAGAAGTCAGAAAAGAGAAACTTGAAAATCTGATTCGCCTGATTCACCGGGAATTTGTCCGTTATGGCTTTGAGCGTCCGCGCCTGGCTGTGGCTGCGCTCAATCCGCACGGCGGCGAGGGCGGACTCTTTGGAGTTGAAGAAGCTGTCGAAATGGCTCCGGCCATTGAAGCCTGCCGGTTGCAGGATAATATTGAAGTCAGCGGGCCATATTCAGGCGATACGATTTTTCTGCGCGCCGCACGCGGCGAATTTGATGTGGTCATCTCGTGCTATCACGATCAGGGACTGATTCCGGTCAAGTGCCTTTCCTTTGGTGAAGCCGTCAACGTCACGCTCGGTCTGCCTTTCATTCGCACTTCAGTAGATCACGGCACAGCCTTCGACATTGCCGGTCAGGGAGTTGCCGATCCATCAAGCATGGTGGTGGCCATCAAACTGGCGGCTGACCTGGTGCGCCGGTCACAGGGGCAATAACGCAGGCGCTGAAAATAAAAACGCACGGTTGCTCATCTGATGAGCAACCGTGCGTTTGTTGTCTGAAGCGGCGGCCAGCTTATCCGCCGATGTAAACCGACACCGAATTGGCCTGCTGACCATCAACATTCACTTTGATGTCAACATTCCCTCTGCCGCGCAGGCTGACGGGCAGTTTCACATTGATCTGATCGAGACCGGTAAAGCTGCCCTGCGCTCCGGCGAACTGAACTTCAGTGCTGATACCGCCGATCATGACGCTGACGTTACTGAGCGAAGTGCGATTGCGGACTCCGGTGCCAAAGAGCACCAGGAAATTCGGATTCGCATCCGTGCCCACGCTCAGCGGTCGCGCCGTGCCGTCGGCGTTGGCGACAGGCTGAAAGTAAGTGCCATCAAAAGTCGTCAGTCCGGCTGGCAGTCCCTGTCCGTTTGACGACCAGGTAAAGACACTGGGCGCCACCATATTTACATTGACTGCTCCGCTGGCGACTACTGTTCCGTTGCTTCTGGTGACTCGCACAGTGGCGCTCCCGGCGGCAACATTGCGGGGAATGACATAGTTGATCTGGGTGGGCGAGACGAACAGTAACTGTGCGGCTGTGCCGTTGACCGTAACCATCGTATCGCCGAGGTTCGTCGGCAGTGGCAGCGCCGCAGCCGTGGTTGTGCTGGTGGTCAGATTCGAGCCATAAGCTGCCGCCAGTGATTCCGGCGTCACCGTATTCTGATAGTTGGCGGCATTTACCGTCACGACATTGGGCACGACCGGCGGCGTGACCTGCCCGGCATCAAGCGTTGCATCAACATAGCTGCCGAAATCATTTGTCCAGTACCAGCGATAAGTCGCACCGGCGTTGTACGCGCGCCCGATGCCGATGACTGCATAATTGGCATTGAGCATGTTGGCATTGTGAGCCGGTGAATTTTTCCACTGATTGAAAGTGGAAGCCGCATCGCCGTATCCGGCGGCGATGTTCTCACCACGCCAACTGTTGTAACCATAATTGAAAGCCGCCATGCGCTGAAACGGGTCACGGCCCTGGCTGTCAACGTGGTTGTAAGGAAAATAATTTTTACCCGCCATGTCGCCGCTCATCCATTTCGCGGCATTGGTCAGCGCAATCGAAGCCTTGAGCGGCTGCAGCCCGTTCTGCGCGCGGTAATCATTGACCAGTTTCAGCAGCGTCTGCTCTTCAGCATCGAGCGTCGGCGTCTGGGCTGTGATCGGCAGGGAAATAATGACAAGTAAACTCAGCGCAAACAGTGTGACTGTCAACAGGCGAGCGATGGGGAGACGGGGAACTGACAGGTGCTTCATGGGGTGAACTCCGAAAACAGGGGACCGCACAGGGTTATTCCAGGCTTATCGCAACGAACAAAGCATTCACGCGAATCGGGCGGGGCAGAACGCGAACACTTTTGTGGACAGATTGAAGAGCAATAACACCAGGCCTTGAACGGTTGGGTTAATAATCACCAGACCTGACTGAATCGGACTGAAGACAAACGCCACAGCGCATGTCAGGTCAGGTGCCGACTCTGTTCGCCAGTGAGATTACGAACAAAGCGTGCTGATCAAACCACGATCAAGGGCAAAGTCTGTTTTAGGCAACGGAATGACGATTTGAGGTAATCGCCGTGAGTTCCTGGAGACCGCTATCCTGAGTACCGGCGGGAATGTATTTATCACGCTCTAACAAAAATGTAAACCAGCGAAGAATTAAAATGAGAAACGCCTTTTCCAGTCAGTCATCTGACCCGCCAACTACGCATTTGACCATCCAGCGTGTATAATCCGCGACTTGTTTTCTCATCAATCAACCCTTCATGGAGGCACTGATACGGCAGATGACGGCACAGTATAAGAAAGTTGCGCTCGCTTATTCCGGCGGGCTTGATACCTCAATCATCATTCCCTGGCTCAAGGAAAATTATCATTGCGAAGTCGTGGCGATTGCCGCCGATGTGGGGCAGGAAGAAGAACTTGACGGATTGAAGGAGAAAGCCATCGCCACCGGTGCGGCGGAAATTTACATCGAAGACCTGCGCCACGAGTTCGTCACCGAATATATCTGGCCGACGCTGCGTGCCGGAGCCGTGTACGAACACAAGTATCTGCTCGGCACTTCGTTTGCCCGCCCGGTGATTGCAAAGAAACAGGTCGAACTCGCAAAGGCGACGGGCTGCGACGCGCTTTGTCACGGCTGCACGGGCAAGGGTAACGATCAGGTGCGCTTTGAACTGACCTATAAAGCGCTCGCGCCGGAACTGCCCGTGATTGCGCCCTGGCGCGAATGGAACATCGTCTCGCGCGAAGACGCGATTGATTACGCCGCTGAAAGAAAGATTCCGATCACCGCCAGCCGCGAAAAGATCTATTCGCGCGACCGGAACATCTGGCACATCTCGCACGAAGGCGGCATCCTCGAAGACCCGGCCAGCGAACCGGAAGAGGCGATGTACATTCTGACCCGTTCGCCAGAGGACGCGCCGAGCGAAGCCGAATACGTCGAAATCGCTTTTGAGAAAGCCACGCCCGTCGCGGTCAACGGCGAACATCTTGATCCGGTTCCGCTGCTTCAGAAACTCAATGAAATCGGCAGCCGCAACGGCATCGGCAGAATTGATCTGGTTGAAAACCGGCTGGTCGGCATGAAATCGCGCGGCTGTTACGAAACGCCGGGCGGCACGCTGCTGCTGGCGGCGCTCCGCGAACTCGAAGCGTTGTGCCTCGACCGCGAATCGTCACATTACAAGGAGATCATCGCGCAGAAGTACGCTGAGATGGTTTACTTCGGTCAGTGGTTCACGCCGCTCAGAGAAGCGCTCGACGCCTTTGTGAACCGGCTCGCTGAAAACGTCAGCGGCACGTGCCGCCTGAAGCTTTATAAAGGCAATGTCATCATTGCCGGTCGCACTTCACCGAACACACTTTATCGTCCTGACCTGGCTTCGTTCACAATGGGCGCAAGCTACGATCAGAAGGACGCGGCAGGCTTCATCAACATTTTCGGACTGCCGATCACGGTGCAGGCGCTGACGCAGAATAAATAAGGTTCGGGCCATGCTCATCGTCAATCGTCGTGATTCAAAAATCCTGCACACGCCGCACGGCTCTGAGATTCGTCCGCTGATTGACCGGACGACTTCGCCCGTGACGCAGTGCAGCCTGGCCGAAGAGACTCTGCCGCCGGGACGGAGCGTGACGCCGCATCATCACGAGGTGCTCGAAGAGATTTACTACATTCTCAGCGGCAGCGGCGTGATGACGATTGGCGATGAGCAGCGCGCAGTTGGCGCGGGCGATGCGATCTATATTCCGAAGCATCAGCGCCACACGCTGACGAACACCGGGGGCGAAGAGATGAAAATCCTGCTGGTGTGCGGCCCGGCATTTTATTTTGAAGATCACCGGATTGAAGCATGAGCGCAGAGCACTTGCCTGATGTCATCATTATTGGCGGCGGCCCGACCGGGCTGGCCTGCGCGATTGAAGCGCAGCGCGCCGGGCTGGATTATCTGGTGATTGAGAAAGGCTGTCTGGTCAATTCGCTGTTCAATTACCCGACGCAGATGGTCTTTTTCACAACGCCGGAGCTGCTTGAAATCGGCGATCTGCCTTTTGTCTGCGAGCGCGAAAAGCCGAACCGCCTTGAGGCGCTCAAATATTACCGCCGCGTCACTGACGCTTACGGGTTGCGCGTCAGGCAGTATGAAAAAGTGCTGAAAGCGAGCGGGGCAGACGGTGATTTCATCGTTGAGACTGAACTGCTCGCTACCGGCGAACGGCGCGTTTATCGTGCGCGCAAGCTGATTATTGCGATTGGTTATTACGACCAGCCGAATTTCATGGGCATTCCCGGCGAAGACCTGCCGAAGGTTTCGCATTATTACAAGGATGCGCATCCGTTTTATCAGCGCGAGGTCGCGGTCATCGGCGGCGGCAATTCAGCCGCGCTCGCCGCGCTCGATCTGCACCGCAGCGGCGCGCGCGTGACGCTCATTCATCGTGGCGAAATGCTCAAGCGCAGCATCAAGTACTGGATTCTGCCTGACATTGAAAACCGCATCAGTAACGGCGAAGTCAGAGCCTTTTTCAGAACCATCGTCACTGCAATCAGCCTGACGAGCATCCGGCTGCGCAATCTCGACACGGACGAGGAAACAGAACTGCCGAACGATTTCGTCTTCGCGCTGACGGGTTATCATACTGACAATGATTTTCTGCGCGCGCTCGGTGTTGAGATTGACCCCGACACGCTGAAGCCCGCGTTTGATCCTGAAACGCTGGAATCGAACGTGCCCGGCGTTTACCTGGCCGGAGTCGTGATTGCCGGCAAGGAGAGCGGAAAGATTTTTATTGAGAACGGGCGCTTTCACGGCGGCCAGATCATCCGCGCGATGAAACCGGCGCCTGGTGCGCAAAAGTAGCTGTCCACGAACAGAGAATAACTAACCCCCGACTCAATTATTGAATTCCCGCCCCGGAGAATTGAAACTGCAATGATCAATAATGACCGTCTGATTCGCGCCTGCCGTCGGCAGGAAGTTGACCGCGCCCCCGTGTGGATGATGCGCCAGGCCGGGCGTTATCTGCCCGAATATCGCGCCGTGCGCGGCCAGACAACTTTTATGAACCTCTGCAAGACGCCCGATCTGGCCGCCGAAGTTTCGATGCAGCCGTATGACATTCTCGGCGTTGACGCGGTGATTATGTTTTCTGACATCCTCGTGCCGGTCGAAGCGATGGGGATGAAACTGGACATCATCGAAAGCAAAGGCCCGGTGCTTGAAGACCCGATTCGCACCCTCGAACAGGTGGACAAACTGATCGTTCCTGACCCGGTGGAAAAGACCGGCTTCGTGATGGAACTGATTCGCCTGCTGCGTCGGCGACTCAATAACGAAGCGCCGCTGATCGGCTTTGCGGGCGCGCCTTATACGCTGGCCTCATACATGGTCGAAGGCGGCACGTCGAAAAATTACACCGAGATCAAGCGGATGATGTTTGCCAGGCCGACATTGCTGCATCGCCTGCTTGAAAAGATTGCGGACACGATTGTTGATTACCTCAACGCGCAGATCGAAGCGGGCGTGCAGGTCGTGCAGTTGTTCGACACCTGGGCGGGCGATCTGTCCGCGAGCGATTACGAAGAGTTTGCGCTGCCTTATCATCAGCGCGTCTTTGAAAGACTGCATCGCGGCCCCGCAGGCCTGGGCGTTCCGGCAATTCTTTACGTCAACGGTTGCAGTCACGTACTGGAAAAAATGGCCGAATCCGGCGCGAACGTCCTGAGCCTCGACTGGCGCATTGACATCGCCGAAGCGCGCCGCCGCCTGGACGCAGCCGGATCTGAAGACCTCGCTTTGCAGGGCAACCTCGACCCGTGCGCGCTGCTCGGCACGCCGGAAACAATTGCCGACGGCGTGCGCACGATTCTGGAAAAGGCCGGGCCGATTGGTCACATCATGAATCTCGGTCACGGCATCATGCCGATGGTTCCGGTCGAGAATGCGCGAGCCTTCATTGAAGCAGCCAAGGCCGGAATTAAAGAAGCAGCCTGAACAAGGATCGAAAACGTTATAATGAAATCAGGTCTGAAACAGGAGGATCTGATTATGTCGGGAGCAGTGCTGGACAAAATCATTGAAGAAGTCAGAATGCTTGGCCCTGAAGAACTGCTGAAAGTACAGCAACTGGTGAATGAACAACTGAAATCCTTTGACCAGATGCAGGAGTTGCCAGTCAAGCCTCGCATTACAGGGACCTATACTCCGAAGGATCGCTCAAGGGAAAACGAGTGGCTGCAGCAGCACCAGAATGAATATGCCGAGCAATGGATAGCGCTTGATGGCGACCGCCTGCTTAGTCATGGGCCAGTGCTGAAGGAAGTCATGGCAGCCGCGCACCAGGCAGGCGTGACTGATCCGCTGGTTGTTCGCGCCGAGTCTGACGACGCATTGCCATTTGCCGGAATCTGATTCAGCAGCCATGTCACATCAGCTTACTTTCGATCTGCGCCACAAATATAGTTCGTCGGCGATTGTAGACTATGACGAAGAGATTTATCTGAGTCCTTACGAAGAGCAAATCTGATTTATGACCTTCACCAAAATCACCGAATACGAAGGCATTACCGAATACAGGCTCGACGCCAATGATCTGAAAGTGCTGCTGGTGCCGCGACGGGCGGCGCCGGTGGTGGCTTTTATGGTTGTCTATCGCGTCGGCTCGCGCAATGAGGCGGTCGGCTATACCGGCTCGACGCATCTGCTTGAGCATATGCTGTTCAAGGGCACGCCGACTTACAACCGCAAAGCCGGGACGCAGATTGCGGCGGTGCTGCAAAAGCAGGGCGCGGTTTTCAATGCTGATACGTGGAACGACCGGACGCGGTATTACGAAATGCTGCCGTCGGATCAGCTTGAACTGGCCGTGCATCTTGAAGCCGACCGGATGCGCAATTCATTCATTGCTGATGAAGACCGGCAGTCAGAGATGACTGTCGTGCGCAATGAACTGGATCGCGGCGAGAACGACCCGGCGCGCGTGCTGGATGAACGGGTGTGGGCGATGGCGTTTCGTGAGCATCCTTATCATCATCCGACCATCGGCTGGCGTTCGGATGTTGAAGGCGTGCCGACCGCGCGGCTCAAGGATTTCTATGACGTGTACTATCACCCCAACAATGCGACGGCGATTGTCGTCGGTGATTTTGAAGATCAGGTGGCGCTCGATCTGATAGCGAAACATTTCGGGCCGATTCCGGCTTCGCCGCCGATTCCGCCGATGTACACGACCGAGCCGAAGCAGGAAGGCGAAGTGCGCTTCATCCTGCGCCGCGCCGGTCAGCTTGGCATTGTCGAACTGGGCTGGCACACGCCCGAAGCGAATCATCCTGACAGCCCGGTGCTGGACGTGATGGATCACATTCTTTCGGCGGGCGTGACTTCGCGGCTCTATCAGGCGCTGGTCGAAAAACAGATTGCCATCAGCGCCAGCACGCATGCCTATCAGTTTCTCGATCCCGGTTTGTTTACGCTCAACATTACGCTGCGGCCCGGCGTGAAGCACGAGGACGCCGAAGACGTGGCGCTCAAGGAAATCAGAAAGCTGAAGACTGAGCCGGTGCTTGAGAAGGAATTGCGCAAGGCCAGAAACATCATTCTGTCGCAGATGATTTACCTGCGCGACAGTCCGTTCGGCGTGGTCAGCGCGCTTGCGGAAGCCGAAGCCGTGTCTGACTGGAAGTTTTATGCTGACCTGCCAAAGAAGATCGAAGCCGTCACCCTGGAAGACATTCAGCGCGTGGCCCGAACTTACTTCACGGCTGATAACCGCACGGTCGGCTGGTTTATTCCAAAGGAAAGCTGAATGACAACTTCATTTGCCTCCAGAGTTGCGCGAACTGTCCTGCCCAGTGGCCTGACGCTGCTGGTGCTTGAAAACGATGCCAACCCGACGGTGTCGGTGACGGGCTATGTCAAAGCCGGTGAGTATTTCAATGCCGAAGGTCAGGAAGGTCTGGCTGAACTGACGGCGAACATGCTCAACAAAGGCACGCGCAAGCGCAGCAAACTTGAGATTGCTGAATCGCTTGAATTCACGGGCGCGCACGTCGGGTTTTCAGCCAACACCTTCACGGTCGGCATTGACGCGCAATCGCTCAGTCAGGATTTTCCGTTCGTCCTTGCCACGCTGGCCGAAGAGTTGCGCGAGCCGGTCTTTCCCCTGGGCGAACTCGACAAGCTGAAACAGCGCACCATCGCGGCCATTCAGCGCAGTCAGGAAAGCACACGCGGGCGCGCCATCGAACGCCTGTCGCAGATTCTTTTTCCGCGCTCATCGCCGTTTTATGAATTGTCTGCCGAAGAATCAGTCGGCCAGGTCAAAGCCGTGACTTCTGACCACGTGCGCCGCTTTTACAAGCGGCATTACGGTGCGGCTTCGCTGATTCTGGTGGTCGTCGGTGATGTCAAAGCCGAAGCGGTTGAAAAGCTGGTCACTGAAACGCTCGGTGACTGGACGGGCGCACCGGCCCAGGTCATTGAAGTTGAAGAAACGCCGCTTCAGCCCGAACCGTACCGCGACGTGGTGCCGATGAAGGACAAGGCAAACGTGGATGTCGTGATTGGTCACGCTTCACAGTTGCGGCGGGCGAATCCTGATTACCTGCACGCGATTCTGGCCAATCGCGCGCTCGGACAATCAACCATCTCGTCGCGGCTCGGCCTGAAGGTGCGCGATGAAATGGGGCTGACTTACGGCATCAATTCATACTTTGCCGATTCAGGCCTGGGTGACGGGCCGTACATCATCGGGCTGACGCTGGCGCCCGAAGACATTGAACTCGGCATCAGAACCACGCTCGACATTGTCGAGGATTTTGTCGCTGGTGGTATCCGCGAAGATGAATTGCAGGACGAGCAGACTTCGATTGTCGGCACCTTCAAGGTCGGACTGGCTTCAAATTCAGGCATGGCGCACCAGATGGCGAGCGCCGAATTTTACGGACTGGGCGTCGGCTATCTTGACGAATTTCCCGACATCATCCGCTCCATCACCAAAGCGCAGGTGGACGAAGCCATTCGCAAATACATTCACCCTGAAGTCGCCACAACTGTGATTGCAGGAACTCTGGAGAGTGATTAGTGGCTGGTGGTTAGTGATTGGTGAAAAGAAGCGTCGGCAGTGAGCAGTTCTTTTCACTTTTCACTTTTCACTAACCACTGACCACTAACCACTAACCACTCTTTATGAAACCGGGTGTGATTCTGTTCAATCTGGGCGGGCCTGAAACGCTGGCTGATGTCCGGCCTTTTCTCTTCAATCTTTTTTCCGATCCTGAAATCATTCGCCTGCCGGTGAAGGCCATGCAGAAGCCGCTGGCGTGGCTCATCTCAACCACACGCCATAAAAAATCAGCCGCTTATTACGCACAGATCGGCGGCGGTTCGCCGCTGCGCCGGATTACTGACGCGCAGGCCGAAGCGTTGCGCGATGAACTGCGACGGCGCGGCATCGAAGCACAGGTTTATGTCGGGATGCGTTACTGGCATCCGTTCACCGCTGCCGCGCTGGATCAGATCGCACGCGACGGCATTACTGATCTGATTGTGCTGCCGCTGTATCCGCAGTTTTCGGTTTCAACGACTGGTTCAAGCTTCAAGGATTTCGTCGCTGAACTTGAGCGGCGCGGCGGGCTGCGCCACATCCGGCGGCATTACATTACGCGCTGGCACACGAACGACGCATACATCAGCGCGCTGGCCGCGCAGATTGCCGAGGAGGCCGCGAAGTTTCCCGATCTGAATCCGCAGCAGATTCATCTGCTTTTCAGCGCGCACAGCGTCCCGCAAAGTTACATCGAAAACGGCGACCCGTACCTGCGCCACATTGAAGAAACAGTCCGGCTGGTGTGTGAAAAGCTGGGCCGGGCTTATCCGGCGCATCTGAGTTTTCAAAGCAAGGTCGGGCCGGTGAAGTGGCTCGAACCGGCGACCGATCAGAAGATCAGAGAACTGGCTGCCGCAGGCGTGCAGCAGTTGCTGACCATCCCGATTGCCTTTGTGTCAGATCACATCGAAACGCTTTACGAACTCGACATTCTGTACAAAAAGCTGGCCGCCGAAGTCGGCGTTCCGCATTACGCCCGCGTGCCCGCGCTCAACACGCGGCCCGATTTCATCAGCGCGATGGCTGATCTGGTGTGCGAACGCATCAGGAGAAGAACAGAATGACAAGATTAGTGGCAATGTTTTCTTTCATCGTTGCGCTCACTTCGTGCAGCCTGCTTCAGGCGCGACTGGTCAATGTGCCGTCCGGCTCAATGGCGAATACAATCGTCCCGGGTGATACGGTCGTGATTTCAACTGAAGTCGGGCAGATTAAACGCGGCGACCTGGTGATTTTCAAACTCCCGCCCAACCCTGGAGTGAACTATATCAAGCGGATCATCGGTATGCCGGGAGAGACGATTCAGATGAAAGGAACGAAGGTTTTCATCAACGGCAGAGAGTTGCCGGAAAGAAGAGTGATGATAGATTTTCTGCCTGAACAGCACGGGCCTTATAAGGAACTTTCATCGGAAGGTTCAGGCGCATACTCCGCATATTACGATCAAAATGGCGACCACAGCGAAGAGGGCGTTCAAGGAATGAAGTTCGGCGTGAAGGAGGAGTACAAAATTCAGGCAGACCATTATTTCGTGCTGGGTGACTGTCGCGACAATGCGCTGGACAGCCGGTTCTGGGGAACCGTTCCGGCTGAGAACATTATCGGCAGACCTGTTTCAATTCGCTCGTCTGTTGACAACTCGGCAAAACCGCCAAAGCCGCGCCCTGAGCGGGCCGGACTCAGACTTCAATAATCATCATGCCCCTTCATTCAATCATCATCGGCGCAGGCATTTCGGGACTGGTCACGGCTTATCAGTTGAAAAAGCAGGGCCGCGAAGTGCTGCTGATTGAAAGCAGCGAGCGCGCGGGCGGCGTGATTCGCAGCCGCGATGCTGACGGCTTTCTGCTGGAAAGCGGGCCGAACAGTGTGCGCGGCACGCACGAATTCATTGATCTGGTCGAAGACCTGAATCTGATGAATGAACTCGTCGCGGCTGACCCGAAGGCTCCGGCCTATGTTTATTTCGGCGGCGAACTGCACGCGGTTCCGATGAATCCGCCTGCGCTCGTCAAAACAAAGCTGCTTTCAACCGGCGCAAAGCTGCGCCTGCTGCGCGAACCGTTCACAAAAGCGCGGCGCGAGAGCGGCGAGGAAAGCATCGCTTCGTTTGTGCGGCGACGCCTGGGGCCGCAGATTCTTGATCGTCTGGTTGCGCCGTTTCTGTCGGGCGTATATGCCGGTGACGCCGAACGGCTGAGCGTCCAGGCCGTGATGGGCAGGCTGGCCGAATTTGAAGCTGAAGCCGGAAGCATTGTGCGCGGTGGGCTGCGCGCAGCGCGTGCGGCGCGTCACAAGGCCGCTCCGCCAAAGCGTTCATTGCGGGCTTATCGTTTATGTTCGTTTCGTCGCGGCCTGCAAACGCTGACAGAGAAACTGGCGCAGACGCTCGGTAACAGCCTGCTGACTGAAACGCGCGTCACCGCCATCAGCCGCAACGGCGATGCGCCATTTGAAGTGACGATTGAACGCAACGGCGCACGCCGCACGGTGCAGGCTGAGAATCTGATCGTCGCGGCTCCGGCAGATGCTGCGGCGCGATTGCTCAGTGATTACGCGCCGGAAGTAGCCGCGCTGATTGCTGACATTCCGTATACTTCGATTGTCTCGCTGCCGCTTGGTTATCGCCGCGAACAGATGGCGCGGCAGCCTGACGGGTTCGGCTTTCTGACGCCGCGCAGCGAGGGCCTGCGCATGCTCGGCTCGGTCTGGAATTCATCGCTCTTTCCTGACCGCGCGCCCGAAGGCTGGGCGCTGCTGAACAATTTCATCGGCGGCGAAACCGACCGCGAAGCCGTCACGCTCAGCGATGACGAACTGATTCGCATCGTCCACAACGATCTGAAAAAAGTTCTGGGCATCACGGGCGAACCGCGCCGGTTGCCGATTACGCGCTGGCAGCGCGCCATTCCGCAATACGTCATCGGCCACGCTGCGCGCGTGGCACAGGTCGAAGCCGCTTTGAAAAACCGGCGCGGACTCTGGCTGACGGGCAATTACCTGCGCGGAATTGCAGTCGGTGACTGCATCAAAAATGCAATGCAGACGGCGGCTGAAGTGCAGCAGCAGTGACGAACCGCTGGCGAATTACTTTCAGGGCAACTGAAAATGAACAGGCAGATGCTTTCATCAGTAATCATTGCGGCGCTGCTGATGGCGGTCTGTGCTGAATTGAACGTGAACGGATCAGAGCAGAACAGGGCTGACGGATTTCGCGTGCTGGTCAGAAAGCGCGAACGCAAACTGTATCTTTACGAAACCAGCGGCGGCAGAGAACGATTGCGCAAGGCCTATCGGATTGTGCTTGGCAGCAATCCGACCGGGCATAAGAAGCGTCAGGGCGACGGCGCAACACCCGAAGGCGATTACTACATCACGCACCATAATCCGAAAAGCAATTATTACCTGTCGCTCGGTCTGAGTTACCCGAACATTGCCGATGCTGACGAAGGCCTGAAAAACGGCCTGATTACGAAAACACAGCATCAGGCCATCATCAGCGCGATCAGAAACAACGCCAAACCGCCGCAGAACACTGCGCTTGGCGGCGACATTTTCATTCACGGCGGCGGCACAAAAAGCGACTGGACGCTGGGCTGCGTGGCGCTTGAGAACGAAGACATCAAAGAACTCTTCGACCTGCTGCCGGTGAAAACAAAAGTAAGAATTGAACCCTGACCGCAACTGATTCCTGATTCCTGACGACTGATTCCTGATTAACTGAAAAATCAGTTTTACATTCATCAGGGATCAGTTATCAGGATTCAGGAATCAGGTGCGATGGTCAGCAAATCAGAGTCAGTAATGAAGACACTTTATCTTGACTGTTTTGCCGGAGCGAGCGGCGATATGTTCATCGGCGCGCTGCTTGATTGCGGGCTTGATTTTGAACTGCTCAAACGCGAACTGGCGAAGCTCGGCGTGAATGATTACGAACTGAGCCTGACGCGCGTTGATCAGAGCGGGATTTCAGCCGCAAAGTTCGATGTGCATTTGCACAGTGAAAGCCATTCACACGAACACTCGCATTCACACGATCACGACCACGAACATCATCACAGTCATCGTCCGCTGAGTGAGATCAGGCGGCTGATTGCTGCTTCAGCATTGAGCGAGCAGGTGAAATCGCGGGCGCAGGCGATCTTTGAGCGCATCGGTGAGGCTGAGGCGAAGATTCACGGCATTCCGGTTGAGCAGGTTTACTTTCACGAAGTCGGCGCGATTGATTCCATCATGGACATTGTCGGCGCGTGCATCGGGCTTGAGGCACTACAGATTGAACGGATCATTTCATCGCCGCTGCACGTCGGTTCCGGCACGTTCAACTGCGCGCACGGAACCTATCCGGTTCCCGGCCCGGCGACAGCGGAACTGCTGAAAGGCGTGCCGGTTTATGCAGGCGAAATCAAAGGCGAACTGGTGACGCCGACAGGCGCGGCGATCATTTCAACGCTGGCTGCCGGTTACGGGCCGCTGCCGCTGATGCGCATTGAGAAGGTCGGTTACGGCGCAGGCACGCGCAAATATCCGCGCTTTCCGAATGTGCTGCGCGCCGTGATCGGTGAACTCGAAACGGCTGATGAAACTCCGACTACTGTAACGGTGATTGAAGCGAACATTGATGACCTCAGCGCGCAGGTCTTCGGACATCTGATGGAACTGGCGCTGGCGGCGGGTGCGCTCGACATTTTTTATACCCCGGTGCAAATGAAGAAGAATCGGCCTGGCGTGCTGGTGACGCTGCTGTGCGCGCCGCCGGATCGAATGAAGATGACTGAGCTGATCTTTCGTGAAACGACAACGCTCGGCGTGCGGTGGCGCGATGAACGCCGCGAAATACTCCGGCGCGAACACGTCACGGTCGAAACTGAGTATGGTCAGATTCGCATCAAGCTTGGACGCGCGAGCGACGGGCGCATCGTCAACAGCGCGCCGGAATTTGACGACTGCCGCGCTGCCGCAGAAAAACATCAGACCGCCCTGCGTGAAGTGCAGATGGCCGCGCTGAATGCCTTTGCAGGAAAAGACAGGCAATAGCTGACTCTGATGAAATGGTGGCGTGAAAAACGGTGTTGGGAGTTCCGGCTTCAGCCGGGCTTTGCAATTGATTCAGGACAAAGCCCGGCTGAAGCCGGAACTCCCAACACCGTTTCTGCCGCGTGCGCGCTGGCTCGGCAGGTGCGCGAGAAATATCCGGAGCTGCGAGCAGACGAAATCGCGCGTGCGCTCGGAATTGAAATCATCATTGATGAATGGAGCGTGGCGCACGGGCGCGTGGTTTACTTTGCTGAATGCAGGTTGCGACCTCCGCAGATCAGATTGAATCAAACGGCCATCAGCATTGCGGCGCAGAACGCGCAGGCAGATTCAGCACTGACTGATTGCATGATGGCGGACTGGCTTTCTGAACAGCGAATTGCTGAAATCGTGACAGCGCATGAGCTTTATCACATCCTTGCAGGGCAGGCGTCTTCTCCGGGTTCAGAAATAGCTGCGCACGCTTTTGCGCGTGAACTTCTGCATCTGTCTTTCTCACCTCAACTCTGCGAAAAACTGCTGGCGGCCTGACCACAGGCAGAGAGCCGCGCGCTGCTGCCGATCAGGCTGTCTGCGGCAAAGATGAAAGTGCTGTCGGCTTTTCGTCAGGCGGGAATAAAAATCACGGAAACAGTCCTCAATCATGCGGTCGGAAAAAATTGAACAACTGCGCGGCGGGCTGGTGGTGTCGTGCCAGGCTCCGGCTGGTTCGCCGCTCAATGAGGCTGACATTATGGCGGCGCTGGCGCTGGTTGCTGAACGCAACGGCGCGGCAGGAGTGCGCGTCAACGGGCCGGAACACATTGCGGCGGTGCGGCGGCGGGTTCAGCTTCCGCTCATCGGAATTGAGAAGGTGGACAGTGCTGAGTCCGAGGTTTACATCACGCCAACTCTGGCTGTTGCGCAGCGTATTGCCGCCAGCGGAACTGACATTATTGCGCTCGATGCCACGCGCCGCCCGCGCCCGCACGGAGAAAGGCTCGAAGACCTCATTCGCCGCGTACGCGAGGAATTGAAGTTACCGGTGATGGCGGATATTTCGACATTTGAGGAAGGCTGTTATGCGGCGGATTGCGGCGCTGATCTGGTGGCCACGACGCTGTGCGGTTACACGGATGAAACGGCTCACATCAGACCGCCCGATTTCAGGCTGGTCGAGCGGCTGGCTGGTCGGCTGAATGTCCCGGTCATTTGTGAGGGCGGCGTGGCTTCGCCTGAGCAGGCGCGGCGGGCGCTGGATGGCGGCGCATTCGCGGTGGTCGTTGGTGGCGCGATTACCGGCGTGGATCAGCTTGTGCGGGCCTTCGTCACAGGGTTGAAGACAGGCTGATGGAAACGCGCTTTTCAGCGTGCGCGCGATTCAGCGAACTGCTGCGCGCAGTACTGTTGCTGACTCTGTCCTGGTCTGGCCCAGTCATTGAAAGCGCGGAATTGCCTGGGTTATGATTCCTGGTGTCAGGTTGTCACCGGATTGTTCGGTCGGAGCAGGAAGTCGGCAGAAATAGTGTCAGGTTGACCGAATCAGACCAGATCAGAAAGCGGTGACTGAAGAGGCGCGATGGCTGGCGAAACAGTCAGCCCTGAGCGCAGGTGACAACTGATCGTCCACGGACAGGACAACCGGACACAGACTTTGACAATCTAATTGACCGCTTTCCTGAAAGAAGCCGGGAGAATCTGGAAGATGGTTCTCTTTGGTATTGATAATACTGCACAACAGCAGGGTTCCGGCTGTGGGCAGCTTTGGCTGAGGCAGGTTATCGTCACGGGAAGTCAATTAGGAGGCGAAGCTCATGGCAAATCAGAGCGGTCAGAAATCGGCAACAACTGCATATCTGAATCCTGATCTCAAGAGTCCGGCAGCTCAGGAATTTGAAGACAAACTGGCAGGGCGCATTGTCGGACAGGAAAGAGCTGTGCGCCGCCTGACCAATATCTATCAGATTTTTCTGGCAGGGCTGGCGCATCCGGGCCGCCCGGTGGGCACGCTGTTGTTTCTTGGCCCGACCGGGTCAGGCAAAACGCGCGTGGTTGAGGCCGCTGCCGAAGTGCTGTTCGGTGATGCCAATCTGGTGACCAAGATTGATTGTGCCGAGTTTCAGCATTCGCACGAAATCGCCAAGCTGATCGGTTCGCCTCCGGGTTATCTGGGGCACCGCGAAACTTCGCCGATGCTGACGCAGGAAAACCTCGACCGCTCACACACCGAGACGATCAAGCTGTCGCTGGTGCTGTTTGATGAAATCGAAAAAGCGAGCGATGCGCTCTGGCAACTGCTGCTTGGCATTCTCGACAAGGCGACGCTGACGCTCGGTGACAACCGCCGCGTGGACTTTTCACATTCGATTGTGATTATGACCTCGAACCTCGGCGCGCGCGAAATGAGCGAGATGATTTCGGGCGGTATCGGTTTTGCGCCAAAGCCGGGCGTGATTGACAACGAAGTTGATCAGAAGATTTACCGCACGGCGCTTGATGCGGCGCGGCGCAAATTCTCGCCGGAATTTATGAACCGCATTGACAAGGTGGTGGTCTTTCGCAGCCTGCGCGACACGCACCTGCGCCAGATTCTCGACATCGAACTCGGCGCGGTTCAGGATCGCATTACCAGAGGTTCAGGCGAGAAATTCGTTTTTCGCTGCACCGACGCAGCCCGGCAGTTCCTGCTTGATGAAGGCATTGATTTCAAATACGGCGCGCGCCATCTGAAGCGGGCGATTGAACGGTTCCTGGTCTTCCCGCTCTCGAATCTGGTGGCGACCGGACAGGTGGAATCGGGCGATCTGCTGGTGGTGGATTATTCGCCGGAAATCGGCAAGCTGGTTTTCTCGAAAGAATCCGGCGCGCTCGTGGTGGAAGGCGAAGGCGGGTACAGTGAAGACGCTCAACTGCCCGAAGAGCAGATCAGCAGCAACGCCGCGATGATGGTTCCCGAAGCTCAGCCCGCACCGGCCAGAGCGAAGGAGAAGCAGAAGTAAGTTCCAGCAGTTCTCGAAAAGCTGAAAGTCCGGGGAAGCCTTTCGTACCTTTGCAGGCTTCTTCGGACTTTCAGCTTTTTCGGCATCCTTCAGCCGCCTGCCAGCGCATCCTCAACTTCGATTTCCATGCGCAACAATGCCGCGCTGAGCGTCTTGCCCTGCGGATCGGTTTTGAGCGAAACCGTGCCGCCGCCGCCCAGACTCTGATGCAGCAGAAAATTGAGCGCGTGCAGGTTGGGCAGCTCAAAGCGTTCGACTTCGCCTTTGCAGATTCCGGCAAAGTGCTCTTTGACGCGCTCGGCGGTGACTTCGCGGGCGATGACCGGATAAAGCTCCGGGCGGCGGGCGATGAGGCCGATGTTGGCCGTGTCGCCTTTGTCACCGGAACGAGCGTGCGCGATTTTGAGAAGCTGAATTTTCATAAGCCGATTTGCCTGATGATGACTGATCAGATTCGTGTGATTGCCCTGAAACAGACTGGCACGGGCAATCTTATGCGCCCGGTCTGAGGAAGGCAACGAGTCCGGCGAGACGGGCAAAAATCCGGCAAATCCGCACCAGCAAACGGAATAATGCTGTGGCCGAGTGCGGGCGATTTGCTATAATGCCCGCGCTAACACGGCAGTTTCAGAGGATTTTCAATGGCCAGCAATGTTATTTCCGGGAGACAGATCAGGCTGCGCGATTATCGTTATCCAGGCGAAGTGTTGTCGCTGGTGCTGACGTTCGTCATCATTTCTGCGCTGTATGCTCTCGCGGTCAGGTTCTTTCCCAGCAGTTCAAAGCAGGCGATGCAGATTCTGGTGGTGACGGCCATCGCGCTGGTGGTTTACGTCGTCACCGTGCTGGTGCAGCAGCGTTCGGTGCTGGGGACGATGGTGCGCGTCGGGCCGCGCCAGTTTCCTGAACTTTACGAACTCGCGGCCAGTTCTGCCGAACGATTGTCCGCCGATCAGGTTCCGGTCTACGTTCGCCGCTCCTCTGAACAGCAGATTTACACGCTTGGTTTTCTGAGTCAGCCGCTGATCGTCATCACTTCTTCGATGGTTGACCAGATGCCGAAAGACAACCTGCAGTTTTTCATCGGGCGCGAAATCGGACATATGCAGGCCGGGCATACGTGGCTGCGAACGCTGCTCAAGCCGGTCGGTTCCGAAGTGCCGCTGATCGGCAAGCTGCTCAACAGCGTCATTTTCGGTGACTGGGTCAATCGCGCTGAATTCACGGCTGACCGCGCCGGATTCATTGCCTGCAATTCGCTGACATCGGCCATTACCGGCATGCTGCGTTACGGCGTCGGCATCAGCCTTTTTCAGAAACTGGACATCCGCGAATTTCTGGAACAGATCAACGATGTGCGCAACGTCAGCGGCAGAGTTACCGATCTGATTGCCGATCAGCCTTACCTGACCGAACGGGTCAGGCGGCTGGTGCGGTTTGCGCTGTCAGAGGAGTTCAAGGAACTCAGCAGAGATGCGCGAATGAATACGCAGATTCTGAGCGCGCTGCCGCAGATTTACATCAACACCGGTGATCTGCCGGGCCGCGCGCCGCACACTTCGCCGCTGGTGACTCCGGCGGTGAGCGCCGATAACGAGCTTCTGGTAAAGCCTTCCGGCAAGGCCAAAGTAACGACGGCCATTGCCGAAGTGCCGAAGCAGGCGCTGACTGATCCTTACGTTACCACCGACGATGAAAGCGACAATTCGCATGACCCGAACCTGCAACTGATCGCAATCGGCACCAACGCGCCGCACATCCTGCGCCGCCGTCTGACAAGGCTGGGGCGCAATCTGGACAACGACATCGTGGTTGACAGCGACCGCGCCAGCCGTTACCACGCTGAAATCGTGCGCGAAGGAAAAGATTACGTCATCGTTGACAAGGAAAGCCGCAACGGTGTCTGGGTCAACGGCAGCCGGATCGCCACTCAGGCCAGACTGAAACCGGGCGACCGCATTCGCATCGGCAAACTGGAATTTACCTTTACCATTCGGGAACAGAACAACCAGCCCCGCGCTTAAGATCAGCATTTGAGAAAGAGCCACCGGATTATGAGTACACCACTGATGAAACCCAGACTGTTGCCCGTCGAACCGCAGGGCCAGTCCGCCGATACCCCGGATAATTTTGAAGAACGCATCAGCGAAATGGTCGTCGAAGCGTTCGATGTCAAATGCCGCTTCTTCGGTTTCGCCGCACCTGACATTGCCCGCGCCGCCCGGATGATCGTGCAGTCCATGCGGATTGGCGGCAAACTGCTGATCTTCGGCAATGGCGGTTCCGCCGCCGACGCGCAGCACATCGCCGCCGAACTCGCCTTCAAGATGGATCGCCAGCGTCCGGCGCTGCCCGCCATCGCGCTCACGACCGACACTTCGCTGCTCACGGCCATCAGCAACGACAGTTCGTTTCAGTACGTCTTTTCGCGCCAGATCGCAGCCATCGGACGCGCCGGAGATGTCGCCCTCGGCATTTCAACGAGCGGCAATTCGCCCAACGTGATCGAAGCTTTCAGACAGGCGCGCCGCATGGGCATCACGACAATCGGCCTGCTCGGCGGCGACGAAGGCGGACGCTGCGCCTCACTCGTTGACCTGGCGCTGATCGTCCCGACCCGCAACACCCCGCGCGTCCAGGAAGTCCACATCGAAGTCGGCCACATCCTTTGCCAGTTAATCGAAGAGGCGATGTTCCCGCAGTAAAGCACACTCTGGAGTTTTTGTTTGTGATCAGGTTTTCTACGGCAATGTTCGCCTTTGTCCTGCTGGTTTCCGGCAGTAACTTCTCTCAACATTCAGCCGGAACAATTTCTGTGGCACTGTCTGATCAGGCAGCGCAGGAAATTTCTGTCTGGCAGGAATTCAGTTCAAAGGATGGAGGCTTTACGGTTCTTCTGCCTTCTCAGCCACAGGAAAATCTGGTTAGTCTGAAAACGGATTTGAGTCCGGGAGCTTTTCACTTTTTTACTGTGATCAATGGTGACAGAGAGTACGGCATCACATATACAGACCTCCTGCATCCCGCCGGAAATGAGAAAGACAGAGAGAAGATTTTCAAGGCTGTGCGCCAGCTTGCGCTGACCGGCAGACACAGGGAATTGCTGAAGGAGCAGTCTCTCACGCTGAACAATTACCAGGGATACGAATTCAGAATCAGTGAAGAGCCGGGGCGCATCATCATTGATCGTGCTTATCTGGCAGGAAAACGTTTGTATCAGGTCATTGCGAGTTTCCCTGCGGCCAGAGGCGAAACTGACGAGACAAAGCGATTTTTCGAGTCTTTCAGACTGTCAGAAACAACATCTGCACTCGCAGCCTCGGATAAAAAAGAAACAGAAGAAAAGCCGAAAAGACCTGTTTCAGGGACAGTCAGAGTTCTTGTCACCATAGATGAAAAGGGAAACGTGATTTCTGCAAAGGCTGTGGACGGGCCTGTTCAACTTCGCAAGGCGGCTGAAGAATCAGCCCTGAAATGGAAATTCAAGCCAACTGTTCGCAATGGAGTGCCGGTGCAGGTGGAAGGCTATCTCACATTCAATTTCACTCCGCAATAATAACCAGGTGTCTGCCTGACCAATGTCCATTTATCGCCACCAGCCTGCTGATCTGTCCCGCCTCGCCACCTATCCGCTCAGTTCGCGCTTCAGCAAGGTGACGGTGCGTGACTTTGCCCGCCCGCTCACTGACGATGAAGCCGGACAGACTGCGGTGCTGCTTGATTCACTGCCGAATATTCTCGCGGCTGAAACGCTGCGCGCTGTTGCTTCGGCTTTGATTCGCGCCAGGTCGGCGGGGCGCGCGATCATCTGGGGCACTGGCGGTCACGTCATCAAAACGGGACTGGCGCCGGTGCTGATTGATCTGATGCGGCGCGGCCTGGTGACTTCGCTGGCGATGAACGGGTCGGGCGTGATTCACGATTTCGAGATTGCGCTGATCGGTTCCACCTCTGAAGACGTGGATGAATCGCTCGGCGCGGGCGCGTTCGGAATGGCTGAAGAAACGGGGCGGCTGATTAACGAAGCAATCAGGCGCGGCGCGGCAGACGACATCGGGCTTGGCGAAGCGGTCGGGCGCGCGCTTGCTGAAATGACGCCTCAGTACGGCGAATACTCGCTGCTGCACGAAGCTTACAAACTGAAAATTCCCGTGACCGTTCACGTCACGCTTGGCGCTGACATTATTCACCTGCACCCGCACGCTGACGGTGCGGCGATTGGTACAACATCGCATCGTGACTTTCGGCTGATGACAACCATTGTCAGAGAACTTGATGGCGGCGGCGTTTATCTGAACATCGGTTCGGCGGTGACGCTGCCCGAAGTCTTTCTGAAAGCCGTGACAGTCGTGCGCAACCTGGGGCATTCGCTTGAGGATTTCACGACGGCGAACTTTGATTTCATCCAGCATTACCGCCCGCAGACGAATGTGGTGCGGCGGCCTGTGGCGAACGGCGCAGGTCGCGGATACAGCATCACCGGGCATCACGAACTGATGATTCCGCTGCTCGCGGCAGCAGTCATCAGCCAGAGCAAATTATGACAGGCATTACTGAACTGGCCATTCGCGCCGCACGTGAGGCGGGAGCGATCCTGCGCGATTATGCGGCGCGCGGTTTTGAGATTACGAACAAAGGTCGCATCAACCTGCTGACCGAAGCCGACCTGGCGAGCGAAAAACACATCAAGGAACTGATCGCTTCGCATTACCCCGCGCATCGCATCGTTGCCGAAGAGAGCGGCGTGAGCGATCACCGCGATTTTGAATACTGCTGGATCATTGATCCGCTCGACGGCACGACCAACTTTGCGCACGGCTTTCCGTGCTTTGCCGTTTCGATTGGCATCGAACACAAAGGCCAGCCTGTTGCCGGAGCGATTTACGATCCGTCACGCGACGAAATGTTCGCGGCGGAACGCGGCGCGGGCGCGACGCTGAACGGGCAGCAGATTCGGGTGTCTGATGTTGAGCAGCTTGAACGGGCGCTCGTTGTTTCGGGCTTTCCTTACGACGTGCGCGAGCGGATGGATGAATACCTGCCCGCGTGGCGCGCTTTTCTGGAACATGCGCAGGGCGTGCGACGTTTTGGGGCAGCAGCAATTGATCTGGCTTATGTGGCCTGCGGGCGGCTCGACGGGTTCTGGGAACACGGGCTGAATGCCTGGGACACGGCGGCAGGCGCGGTGATTGTTGAAGAAGCGGGCGGGCGGATGAGCAAACTTGACGGCTCGCCGTTTGATCCTTACGTGCCGAGCATGCTTTGCACCAACGGGCAGGTTCACGAAGAAATGCTTGCAGTATTGCGGAGCCTGCGGGCATAATCGCCGGGCTTGTCCAGCGAACAATAACAGGGCGAAAGGCCGTTTTCAGGTGACTTAACGATGAAGAATCAGGCGGAACAAAAACAGCGCTGATCGGACAGATTGCTCGCTGAGCCGCACATTGGTTGTGCGCTCACCGTCAGTGAGACTGATCTGCGTCACGATTCCGCCGGTTTCGTGAGTCACTGAAACACGAATGCCAGAAGGGTTGAACTCAGGTTCGACCTGACTGGCAGTTGCCTTTCGCCTTTTACTTTTTATGAACGAACAGATCGAAATCAAAGCCGTTGCCGCTGTGCCGCAGACAGCGGGTTGGTGGTCATCGCTGCGCGAAGCATTGCTTGGTTCACAGCAGGATTTCACCGAAGGCGGGATTGGCCGCGCCATCTTTCTGCTTTCGGTGCCGATGGTGCTGGAGATGATGCTCGAATCACTGTTCGGCATCGTCAATGTTTTCTGGGTCGCGCATCTGGGCGCTGATGCAATGGCCGCTGTCGCCATTACCGAATCATTGCTGACGCTGGTCTTTACTGTCGCGCTCGGTCTGAGCATGGCGACGACCGCGACTGTGGCGCGGCGCACCGGAGAAAAGAACACTGAAGGCGCAGCGCACGCGGCAGCGCAATCAATCCTGCTCGGTGTCATTGCTTCGCTGCCGATTGCGCTGATCGGATTGTTCGAGACGCCGTTCATCTTTGCGCACATGAAAGCGAGCGCCGAAGTGCTGGCGGTCGGACAGGGTTACAGCATGGTGATCCTCGCGGGCAATGCGACGATTCTGCTGCTCTTTCTGATCAATGCCGTCTTTCGCGGCGCGGGCGATGCGGCAACGGCGATGCGCGCCCTGTGGTTTGCCAACATCGTCAATCTGATTCTCGACCCGCTCTTTATTTTCGGGATCGGGCCGTTCCCGGAATGGGGCGTGACCGGCTCGGCGGTGGCGACAACCATCGGGCGCGGCGCGGGCGTGGCATATCAACTCTGGATTCTGCTCAACGGGCGCAGCCGGGTGAAGGTGCGGCTCAGTCACTTCAGGCCCGACTGGCATCTGATGTGGAATCTGCTGCGGCTGTCGCTCGGCGGAATGTTTCAGTACGGCGTGGCAACGGCAAGCTGGGTCGCGCTGACGCGCATCATCGCTGAATTCGGCAGCGCGGCGCTGGCTGGTTACAACGTCGCGCTGCGCATCATCATTTTTGCGATTCTGCCTTCGTGGGGCATGAGCAACGCCGCCGCGACGCTGGTCGGTCAGAACCTGGGCGCGCAGAAACCCGACCGCGCCGAAAAATCGGTGTGGCTGGCCGGCCTGAGCAATATGATCTTCCTCGGCCTGGTGGCGGTCATCTTCGTTGCCTTTGCTGATCCGCTGATTCGCATCTTTACCGATGATCCGGCTGTGCTGCCTTACGGCGTGTCGTGCCTGCGCATCGGCAGCTACGGTTACATCTTCTATGCGTGGGGCATGGTGATGGTGCAGTCATTCAACGGCGCGGGTGACACCTACACGCCGACAGTGATCAACCTGCTCTGTTACTGGCTCTTTCAGATTCCGCTGGCGTGGGCGCTGGCGATGCACGCCGGGATGGGCGCAGACGGCGTGTTCTGGGCCATTCCGATTGCCGAATCAATGATTGCGGTTGTCGGCATGCTGGCGTTCAGACGCGGGAAATGGAAAGAGCGCAAAGTCTGAAGGTGTGACCGGGATTTTTGTTTGATCCGCGAATGTGCATTCTGCCTGATCCGCTGCGCGGATCAGGCAGAACCTTCATCGTTTTTCAGCTACGCATCGGGATTGCTGGGAAAAAAAACGGCAGCGGCTTATGATTGTGGCCGCAGCTTTTCCGGAATTGATGGCAGTACAACTGAACACCCGAAAAGTTCACACAAACCATGCCCTCTGCACCCGAAGTTCCCATCCCTGACAAAAAAGGCTCGCTGTTTCTTCAGAAGCTGAATCTGTTTGATGCCACGATGATTGTCATCAGCGGCATCATCGGTTCCGGCATCTTCATCAATCCGTATCAGGTCGCGCAGGTGGCGCAGACTCCGTTTCTGATTCTGGCCATCTGGATTGCGGGCGGCGTGCTGGCGCTGGCCGGGGCATTTGTCTTTGCCGAACTCAGCACCGTGATGCCGCGAGTCGGCGGGCAGTATGCTTTCTTTCGTGAAGCCTTTCATCCGCTCGTCGCCTTTCTGCACGGCTGGTCGCTGCTGCTGATTATTCAGTCGGGCGCAACGGCGGCGGTAGCGGTGGCCTTTGCCAAATATGTCGCCGCGCTGACAGGCATTCCCGACGGGCTGGTTGTGCCGCTGGCGGTGACGATGATGCTTGCGCTTTCGGCTTTTCATGCGCTCGGCATCAAACCCGGCGCGATGGTCATCAACGTCATCACCTTCGGCAAGACGCTGGCGCTCGCGGCCATGATCATCGGCGCGTTTGCGCTGACGAAAAGTTCGGGCATCAGCTTTAATCAACTGACGCCGCCGAATCTGACGGGAGGGCCGCTGATTTCTGTCTTTCTGGCCGGACTGGTGCCGGTGATGTTCACTTACGGCGGCTGGCAGAATCTGAACTTTGTTTCTGAGGAAGTGCGCGACCCGCTGCGCAACCTGCCGCGCGCAATTATGATCGGCGTGCTGTGCGTGATTGCGGTTTATGTCAGCGCAAATATCGCCTACGTTCACGTGCTGACCGCGCCGGGACTGGCCGCAACGCAGACACCGGCGGCTGATCTGGCGCGCGTGCTGACCGGAGATTTCGGCGCAAAGGTGATCGGCACGCTGATTTCGATTTCAACTTTCGGCTTTCTGAATCTGGCGCTGATGACTGCGCCGCGTGTTTATTATGCGATGGGCGCTGACGGAGTCTTTTTCAAAACCATCGGACGACTGAATCCGAAATTCCGCACGCCGACCGCAGCGATTCTGTTGCAGGGCGGGCTGGCTTCGCTCTTTGCCCTGTCGGGGACTTACGATCAACTGGTCAGCTATGCGGTCTTTGCCGACTGGATTTTCTTTGCGCTGGCCGGAGTGGCGCTGATCGTTTTTCGCTCCACGCTGCCCGATGCGCCGCGCCCGTTTCGCACGCCGTTCTATCCGCTGACGCCGCTGCTGTTCACGCTGGCCGGACTGGGAATTGTCCTGAATACTTACATTGCCTACACGCGCAACGCGCTGATTGGCACGGCGATTTTACTCATCGGCATTCCCGTTTACTTTGTGTGGCAGAAGTTCGGACGATAAGCATTCTCCATTCTCAATGATCAATTCTCCATTATTTCTCAGCCGGAGTGTCTGCCGGATAAAGGATGATGCAGAATAATTGAGAATGTGCAGGACTGAAGGGTTCACGGAATTTATGAAAAACAGCATCTACATGGCGTGGGCGAAGTACCACGCAGCGGCAAAATACAATCTGGCCAACAGCGGCATGCTCGCGTGTGAACTCGGCGATCTGCCGGTCAGGCTCGAAGACATTGAACTCAACGGGCGCAATCACGACGGTTATCAGCCTTTGCTGGAAGCCATCGCGGCGCGTTACGAGGTTGAGCCTGAGTGTGTGGTGACGGCGCAGGGAACTTCGTTTGCCAACTTTCTGACAATGGCGACGGTGCTTGAAAGCGGCGATGAAGTGCTGATTGAAAAGCCCGCTTACGATCCGTTCATTGCGGCGGCGTCTTATCTCGGCGCTCAGATCAGGCGATTTGAGCGGCGCTTTGAGAACGGCTGGCAGATTGATGTGGATGAACTGCGACGGCTGGTGTCGCCGCGCACAAAACTGATTGTCCTCTCGAATCCGCACAATCCGACCGGCGTGGTGGTGAATCAGGCGACGCTGGCGCGCATCGGTGAAATCGCGGCTGAATGCGGCGCGCGGGTGCTGGTGGATGAAGTTTACCGCGACATTCAGTTTGAGAACGCACCGCCGGTCAGCCTGCGTCTGGGTCGGCAGTTTATTGTGACGAGCAGCCTGACGAAAACTTACGGCTTGAGCGGGCTGCGGTGCGGCTGGGTGTTGTGCGAACCTGAACTGGCTGAGCGCATGCTGCGGCTCAACGATCTGTTTGGCGCGGTCGGCGTCTTTGCGAGCGACAGGCTTTCATTGATTGCCTTTCAGAATCTCGACAAACTGCTCAGTCGCGCGCGCGCGATAATTGAACCGAACAGGCAACTGGTGGATTCGTTCCTGCGCGATCACAGCGATGTGCTGGAATGCGTCACTGCCGAAAGAACGATGATCGTCTTTCCGCGCCTGAAAAATCAGGCATCGAGCGATGAACTGCATGATCGGCTGCGGCAAGCTGAGACTTCGATTGTGCCGGGCCGGTTTTTTGAAGCGCCGAATCATTTCAGGCTCGGCTTTGGCATCAGGACTGAAGACGTGGCCGAAGGGCTGCGGCGTCTGTCGCAGGAGTTGCGCGCGCGCTGAGAGTGCGACTTTTGCCTTTTGATCGGTGCTTTGCGACAATCGCGGCGCGTGTTTGATTCATCACTCAATTGCAGATCATTCCCCCACTGAAGTCATGCCACCTCTTCAGCTTAAAACCATTGGTGTCGTTGTCGGGCCGCAGAAACCAGCGGCGGTTGCGGTCGTCAGGGACTTGTTGAACTGGAGCCGCGAACACGGCGTCGAACTGCACGCGGCTGATCACATTGCCGCCGCAGTGGGCTGTCCGGTACTCGAACTGAATGGCGAGGAACTGGCCGAAGACCTGGATCTGATTGTCGTGCTCGGCGGCGATGGAACGATGCTCGGCGCTTCACGACTGATCGGCATGCGGCGGATTCCGGTGATGGGCATCAACCTGGGCTGGCTCGGATACCTGACGGAATTCACGCGGCCCGAACTTTTTACGGCGCTCGAAGGCCTGATGCAGGGCAGTTACGAAGTTGATCACCGGATGATGCTGGATGTCGGCATCAAACACGACGGGCGGATTACTGAAACTTATCGCGCCCTGAACGATGCCGTCGTCAATCGGGCCGTGCGCGCACAGATGGTCGAGCTGGAATGTTTCGTGGATGAGCAGTTCGTCAACAGCTTTCGCGCTGATGGCATGATTATTGCCACGCCCACAGGTTCGACGGCGTATTCATTGTCGGCAGGCGGCCCGATTGTGCATCCGAGCATGTCGGCCATTCTGCTGACGCCGATCTGCCCGCATATGCTCTCGAATCGTCCGGTGGTGCTGCCGGGCGAAAGCGTGGTTGAAATCGCCCTCAAACGCGCCGGCGAAGATGTGATGGTTGCCATTGACGGGCAGAAAAGCATTGAACTGACGCCGGACGACCGCATCATTCTGTTACGCAGTCAGACGACTTTTGATCTGGTGCGGCCTACCAACCGGAACTATTTTGAAGTGCTGCGAACGAAACTCAAGTGGGGAAATATGTGAGTGCAGAATTGCGATTGCAGATTGCAGACCGGAGTTTCAATTCTGCAATCAGCACTCTGCAATCTGCGCTGCGAGGAGGGACAGATGCTGTTTCCACTCGGTGATGACAATTCTGAACGTACAATTACTCCTTATGTGACGTGGGGGCTGATTGCCGCCAATATTCTGGTTTTTATCTATCAGGTGGCGAATCCGGCTTTTGAATGGGGATACAGTGTCGTCCCTTACGAAATCACACACGGCACGGATCTGACGGGGCCGCTGCGCATCGGCAGAAGCGTCATTGAGCTGTATCCGGGGCCGACGCCGATTTATCTGACGTTGTTCTCTGCCATGTTCATGCATGGCGACCTCTTGCACATCGGCGGCAACATGCTTTATCTGTGGATTTTTGGCGACAACGTCGAAGACCGCATGGGGCATGCCAAATTCATCATCTTCTATCTGCTGTGCGGGCTGCTGGCGAGCGGCGCGCATATTTTCTTCTCCCCGGATTCGAGAATCCCCAGCCTCGGCGCTTCGGGCGCGATTGCGGGCGTGCTGGGCGCTTATCTGGTGCTGTTTCCGCATCAGCGCGTGCGGGTGATTGTGCCGCTGGGAATCTTCAGCTCGCTGACTGAACTGCCCGCGCTCATCGTGATCGGCCTGTGGGGACTGCTGCAATTCATCGGCGGTTTCGGCAGCCTCGGTGTTGAAGGCGGCGGGGTGGCTTATATGGCGCACGTCGGCGGTTTTGTCGCCGGAATGCTGCTGGTCTTTGTGTTCCGCAACCGCGAAGAAGTACGCCGCACCAGCCATCATCCTGATTACTGGCAGAGCTGAACCGGCGCGGAGCAATGAAAAGCAGAGAGCATCACACATCTGATTTGCGCGAGTCGCCTGTTCAGCATCATTCCCCGGCTGCTGCCGGAAAATCCGAAACTTCACTTTCCGCCCTGCGCTTTTCCACGCTTCCCCGCACGGTCATTGCGCTTGGTCTGGTCAGCCTGTTCAATGACGCGAGCAGTGAAATCATCTATCCGCTGCTGCCGCTTTTCATCACCACCACGCTGGGCGCCAGCATCGCTTCGGTCGGGCTGATCGAAGGCATTACCGAAAGCACATCAAGCCTGCTCAAATTATTTGCCGGATGGTTTTCTGATCGCCTGGGGCATCGCAAATCGCTGGTCGTGGCCGGATACGGCACGGCAGCACTGACGCGCCCGCTGCTGGCGCTGGTGGCGTCGGCGTGGCAGGTGCTCGGATTGCGGTTCATTGATCGCGTTGGCAAGGGCATTCGCAGCGCGCCGCGTGACGCGATGATTGCCGATGCCGCGCCTGAAAATCAGCGCGGCATGGCTTTCGGTTTTCATCGCGCGATGGATCACAGCGGAGCGATTGCCGGGTCGCTGGCGGGCGCGGGGCTGGTGTGGCTTTTTCAGAACGATTACCGCCGCGTTTTTTATGCCGCCGCGATTCCGGCTTTTGTCAGCCTGCTGATTCTGATCTTTGCCGTGCGCGAATCGCCGCGTGAAACTGAAACCTCAGCGCCGCACACAACACCGCTGCCGCACCCGTTGTCTCAGTGGTCGGATTTCAATTCTGAATTCAAAAAATTCCTGGGCGTGCTGCTGCTTTTTACGCTGACGAGTTCAAGCGATGCGTTTCTGCTGCTGCGCGCACAACAGAGCGGCATCAGCGTGGTCATGATTCCGGTGCTGTGGGCCGTGCTGCACGCGAGCAAGGTGCTGAGTTCGCTGGCCGGTGGCGGATTGTCAGACCGCCTGGGTCGTCGTCCGCTGATTATCAGCGGCTGGCTGCTGTATGCGGCGATTTATTGCGGCTTTGCGATTTTCAGCAGCAGCGCGGCGATGTGGACGTTATTTGCCATTTACGGTATTTACTTTGGCCTGACCGAAGGCGTTGAGAAGGCGCTCGTGACTGATCTGGTGGCCAGGCAGCAGCGCGGCACGGCGTTCGGCTTATATAATCTGGTCATCGGCATTACGGCGCTGCCCGCGAGTGTGATGCTGGGTGTTTTATGGCAACGCTTCGGCGCAGAGACGGCGCTGATTTCAAGCGCCCTTGTCAGCCTGGTTGCCGCCGCGCTGCTGATGACAGTGAAGGCGCGCAGGGAAGGAGAGGCCGGGCGCTGATGCGCTTTTCTTTCGCCTGACCGATAATTGATCTGCAATGAATAAAAAAGATTACAAACTGGTGACGCGGCCTGATGACATCGTGCAGGCTGCCGCAAAGTTACGCGATGCTGAACTGGTCGGCTTCGACACTGAAACGACCGGGCTTGACCCGCACACGTCGCGGCTGCGGCTGATTCAACTGGCTTCGGCTGAAGCGTGTTTCGTGATTGACTGTTTCTGTTTTGACCGCGAGCAGCTTGCGCCGGTTCTCGAAGTGCTGGCTGCGCCCAAGCCGGTCAAGATTGCGCACAATGCCAAATTCGATGCGGCGTTTACGCTGAAACATTACGGCGTGCGGCTTGGCGGAGTTTTCGACACGATGCTGGCCAGCCAGCTTGTCAGCGCGGGCAACGAGGATGAACGTCACAGTCTGGAGATGGCCGTCAAACGCCATCTCGGCTGGGCGCTCGACAAGGAAGCGCAGACGAGCAACTGGGGCGGCGAGCTGAGCGAGTACCAGCTTGAATATGCCGCGCTTGATGCGATGGTCGTGCTGGCGCTGCACGAAAAGCTGGCTGAGCGGCTGAAGGAACTGGAACTGGAATATGTCGCGCAACTCGAATTTGAATGCGTCGTTCCCATCGCCGCGATGGAGCTGGCCGGAGTTTATCTGGATCCCGCGTGCTGGCGCGCGCAGATTGCGCGAGTGCAGGAAAAACATGCGCGGGTGGCTGACGAGCTTCAGCATGCGCTCAACGGCGGCGTCACACAAATGAGCCTGTTTGCCACTGCGCCGCAGATCAACCTCGACAGCCCGCAACAGGTCAAAGACGCGCTCAACCGCCTGGGCATCAAGGTTGATGACACCCGCGAATGGCGTTTGCAGCGGATGTCGAAGCAGTACCCGGTGCTGGAACTGCTGTCTGAATATCGCCATCTGAGCAAGGCGCTCAACTCTTACGGCGAAAACATTCTCGAATACATCAACCCCGTGACCGGGCGCATTCACGCCAACTTCAGGCAGCTTGGCACGCCGACCGGCAGAATGACCTGCACGCAGCCAAGCCTGCAACAGATTCCACACACGGTCGAATATCGTTCGTGCTTTCGCGCTCCGGCAGGCCGCAGGCTGATTGTGGCCGATTATTCACAGATTGAGTTGCGCATCCTGACCGACTTTGCGCGTGATCCGGTGCTGATGCAGGCTTTCACTTCGGGCGAGGACTTACACCGCACGACGGCGGCTCAGATGCTGCGGATTCCGCTCGATCAGGTGACGAGTGAACAGCGCGAGATGGCGAAGCGGCTCAATTACGGCATCATTTACGGAATGGGCGCGGACGGCCTGGCCGGAATGCTCGATGTGCCGGTTGAGGAAGCCGGCAAGATGATGGATCGCTATTTCAAAACCTATGCGGGCATCGAACGCTGGCTGCGCTTCACTGCTGAAATGGCCGTGCGCGAAAGCCGCAGCCGCACGGCAGCAGGCCGGTTGTGGATTCATCGTTTCGACACGAGCGATCACACGCAGCTTTCAGCCCTGCGCCGGGTGGCCAAAAATGCGCCGATCCAGGGAACCTCAAGCGACATTCTGAAGCTGGCCATCAGAATGGTTGACGATGCCCTGCAGGGCCGCGCCGCACAGATCATCAACAGCATTCACGATGAACTCGTCGTTGAATGCGATGCCGCCATTGCCGAAGAGACTGCCCCGCTGATTTCTGAACAGATGATTGCCGCCGCCAGAGAATTTCTGAGAGCTGTGCCGGTGGTGGTGGACGCAAAAGTGACTGAAACCTGGGCCAGGAAGTGAGGCGGTCAGAGCCAGTGGCTGCCCCTGGGTACGCACGCTTCCAGCGTGCCAGGCGGCGCGGAAACAATGACTACCAGAATCTCAGCACGCTGGAAGCGTGCGTACCCAGGGGCAGCCACTGGCTCTGGTGAGGCGGTCACGATGATTGATGGCGGCTGGCAGCCTTGTGCTAAAATTCAGCTTCTCTCCTGAAATTCCCCCGCAACGATCCGAACTGCATCCGGTCAGACGGCGTGGTGATTGTAAATGCCAGATGAAAATGCCGCGCCGGAAGTGCAGAACTTCGGGAGGCCTTCATGCATTGTCCGGTTTGCGAGACTGAGAACGAGGTGCTGGCGCTTTACTGCGAATCGTGCGGATACCGGCTGACGGGTGAAGTGGCTTATTGTGTGCAATGCCACCGCGAAACCTTTCTGACCGCTGAAGGCCGTTGTCCCGGCTGCGGCAATTATCCCGAAGGCTTTGAAATTCGTGAGGCTGGAGATGGCGCTGCCGCGTGGTCTTACACCAGCCTGGCAACGATGGCGGGGCGCTGCGTCGGTTGCGGCTGCCTGACCGAAGCTGACCGGATTTTCTGTGAGGAATGCGAGACTGAAATCAAGGCGGCGCTGGATTACAACTTCACCGACCAGAGCCGCCTGACCAGCCGCAGCGAATGGGAAGTCAGTCGCGCCAGTGCCGCGACGCCGGTTTCAGGGCCGCTCGTGCCTGCCCGGCCCCGGCTGAAATTCAAACGCAGCGCGCTGGCCCTGCTGGCCGTGATTCCGCTTGTGATCGCCGCTTTCTGGTTCCGCGCCGGATCGGAGGACAACCAGCAACCAGCCATTTACAAAATGGCTGTTGAAGCTCCGGTCATCAAGCCAGCCTTGTCTGAAGCGACTCCGGCATTCACACCCGCGCCGGTTCCGCCAGTTCCGGCACTCACGCCGGAAAAGAAAAAAACAGAACAGCCCGCCAGACGTCTCGCTGAGAAATCAGTCGCCAGCGTGCCATTGAAAAAAACGGTTCGCCCTGCTCCGACGCCGAACCGCAACCGGATTTCAAAACCGTCTGCCGCGACGAACAGCACTTCTGTTCGCCCGGTGACGCCCGTGCGCCCGGAAACTGCACCGTCAGTTCATTCCAGACCGCGCCGCGTCAATCCTGATCCGCCCGAAGCCGCACCCCGCAAAGGCCAGGTGTCTCAGTCATCAAAGCACAAAAATGAAAAACCGCTGCAGGCCGGAGTCAGATGGCCGCTGCGGTTCATCAAAGGAGTCGGCAAAAAAGCGGCAGCGCTCATTCGCTGACCAGGCTTTTCACTAGGAAGCGAAGGAAGAAGAGGAGAAGAGGGGAAGAGGAGAAAAGGAGAAAAGGCGACAAAGAATATCTGCTGCCTGTGTCACTCCTCTTCTCCTCTTCTCCTCTTCTCCTCTTCCCCTCTTCCCCCTCTTCTTCCTTTGCTTCGACGAGTCAGGTGGAACTGCTACTGTTTTCTCTTCCCCGTCCAGGTGCCGGAGCCAAGATCGCCGAGCGAAACGGTGCCTTTCATCATTCCGTTTTCAATTTTCCCCTTGTAAACCACCGTGCCCTGGCTGACCTCGACTGAAAAAGTAATCTCGTTGCCTTTGACCGTGCCTTTGACCGGGGCTTCGCCAAACTGACCTTTGTACTGGCCGGTCAGCGTTTCGCCTTCCTGCTTGAACGTGAAGCTTGGTGAACCGGAACCGGCTGAGGTTTCGACTTCAACCGCCCACGCGCCGGTCACGTCAATCTTTTCGGACGAAGCCGCCGCGCCCGCTGCTGCCGCTGCTTCGGCGCGTTTGCCTGACCAGTCGCCTTCGGCAAAGCCGCCAAAATCCGCTGTGCCTTTCATCGTGTCACCGTCAATATTGCCTTTGAGCGTGATCGGCAGGTCGTTGTCCTGAAACTTGACGGTAAAGGTGACTTTGATTTCCTTGCCGCTTACGGAACCCTGCAATGGCAGTTCGCCGCGCTGGCCCTTGAAAACACCAGTGAGTTTGTCGCCTTCCTGTTTGAGCACGGCACGCGTGGTGTTGCTGCCCTGCGGCGATGTGATAGTGAGATCCCATTCGCCTGCGACCTGCGCCGATTGCGCAACGGCCAGCACAGGCAGCATCAGGAGGCACAGGACGGACGTCAGCAGAATGTGAAGCATTTTCATATACGCTTTCCACCTTTCTCTGATGCCGTAATCGTCAGGGCATCAGCACGGATCTGGTTGTGAACCGGGAAAATGAAATGCGGGTCGTGAAGTCGTCTGCCCGCACCGCGAAAGCTACACCTCGTCACTGGCAGTGTCAATCAGCGCCACATCAGCACAGGGAGCGCCGGAGCCGGAGCCTGCCTGATTTGCGGAAAAGTCCCGTTGAGCGAAACGGGATCGGCTCCAGTCCCTGCGCCCTCTGCCGTGATACGGTGACGCGGGCGGTTGTAAATCACTGAGCGCGGCCCTTGAAAAAGGCCCGTCATCTCAATATGATCCCTGCGTTCAGTATTCAACTCCTTTCAGTCGCTGATCGTCATCCGGTGGTATGGTCGCCGGAATCTCTGACACACTTTGCTCCATCCCTCCGTTTCCCCCCGCTGAATCCGGTGACAGAACTCTGTTTGGCGGCTGACTGGTCGTTCCCCTCAACACAGAAAACCCAAAATAACAGGAGGCCGAAAAAGTATGGGCATGGCAAAAGATTTCGGAGACTTTATCAAAAGAGGCAACGTCCTTGACCTCGCCGTTGGCGTGGTCATCGGCGCGGCCTTTGGCAAAGTCATCGCATCAGTGGTGGGCGGCATCATTATGCCGCCGATTGGAAAGATGCTGGGCGGAGTCAATTTCAGCGATTTGAAATACGTCATTGACCCCGCCATTACCGACGCTGCGGGCAAAGTCACCAAGCCCGAAGCGGCGATTCTGTACGGCGCTTTCATTCAGACGGTGATTGAATTTCTGATCATCGCCTTCGTGATCTTTCTGATCGTGAAAGCCTACAACCGAATGCGCGCCACTGAACCGCCGCCCCCACCCACACCAACCGAATTACTGCTCACCGACATCCGCGACCTGCTCAAACGCGGCTGATCGGGCCACGACACGCAAAAGGCAGAAGCGCCACGCTTCTGCCTTTTGCAATCTGCCCGTCCATCCCTTACCTTGCCACCTGACAGGCACAAGCCTGCTTTTCAAACAGCTTCACCTCTGAATCCTGATTCTGAAGATTACTGAAACCGATGCAATGGAAAACAATCTGATGCCGTCTGTGCCGCTCTCTGAAAGCGGTTACGAGCGTACTTTCGCCGCAGAAATTGATGTTCTTTCTGATCACGAACTGCTGGTGCGCGGTGTGATGCAGGATGCGCGCCTGACGCTGGAACACACCTGGACGCTGCGCACGCCTGAGTATGAAGTGACTGGCGTCGGCGCGCAGCAGACAGCCGGTGATGAATCGCAGTTTGCACCGGAGCTTTGTCAGCGTTACCCGGACATCAGGGGCGTGCGCATCGGTCGCGGGTTTTCAAAACGCATTCTGGCGGCGCTGGGCGGGTTGCCAGGCACACAGGAACACCTGTTTCTGGCCATCGAAATGGCGCGCGTCGGACAGCAGGTCTATCAGTTCCCGCCGGAATTTGAAAAGCAGTTCGTCCCGGCGTCAGCTTCAGTGACTGAAGCGGCGCGCGCGGCCTGGCTGAAGGATCGTGCTTATATGAGCGACCTGCGGAATTCCTGTTACACCTACCGTGATGAAAGCGCCGAATTATTTGGCGCGAGAGAAGTGCGCTGTGGTTTTGAAGCAGTCATCACGCGGCCCCGGCCTGGCGACAAAAAAGTTTTCTGGCGAAACAAACGCCTCGCCATCAGGGCTTCGACGGATGGTGAAAACTCCGGCTTCGTGTGTGAGAGCGCGATGAAAGACCGCATTCACGATATTGCGGTGAGCTTTGAAATCAGCCGTGACGGAGTGATTTCAAACGCGCACAGTCGCGGGCTGCGACTGCCTTATTACGGTCTGTGCGAAGACCCGCATCAGCGCACTGCCGGGCTGAACGGGCAGCGCGTGACGGCTGATTACGTGCGACAGTTTGCCGATCAGCTTGGCGGCGCGGCGGGCTGCACGCACCTCTTTGATCTTTCGATTGATGTGCTGAGGCTGTTCAGATACGACCGGTAAATGACCGGCCTGTATTGTCTCGCCCCGGCTCGAACCAGGGCAGCTAATCAGGAATCAGCTCTGGCAGCCTGATCCTGAATGCCGCCGCACAGACAAGCAACTGCACGCTGAGGTGAGCAAATAATAGCCGATCAGTTTGGCGCTTCTGTCCTGTGCGCCTGACACGTTTATACAACAGGACGGTTACTGAGCGCCTGACTGATGACTGCTCTGGCAGCTTCAAGTTCTGCGCCGGTGATTTCAAGGCGCGGCGGGCGCACGCGGGCGCTGCCCATGCCGACTTCCTGCTGTACCAGTTTGATCAGTTGCACAAACTTCGGCACGCAGTCCATCCGCAGCAGCGGCAGGAACCAGTTGTACAGGCTGATGGCCTTTTCCGTTTCGCCGTTCAGCGCGTAATTGAACAGGTCAACTGACTCTTTCGGCAGCGCGTTGACGAGGCCCGCAATCCAGCCGACCGCGCCGACCGCAACGCCTTCAACGATGGCGTCATCAACTCCCATAAACACCGCCAGCCGGTCGCCGCACAAGGCTCTGATCGCGGTCACGCGACGCACGTCGGTGCTTGATTCCTTGACCGAGTGAAAATTATCGAACTCCTGGCTGAGTTCCTGAATCTGTTCGGGCAGGAAGTCAGTGCCGTAAGCTACCGGATTGTTGTAAAGCATGCAGGACAACCTGGTGGCCCTGAAGATGGCGGCCACGTGCGCTTTCATTTCGCGCCAGTCACCTTTGTAAACATACGGCGGCAGCACCATCAGGCCTTCGCAGCCTCTGGCTTCGGCCATCTTTGCCTGCTCGACTGCTTCAGCAGTGCTGAGCGCCGAAATGGCCGCGACGACCGGCACGCGATTGCCGACAGCTTTGACCACCGTTTCCCACAGCGCGCCGCGTTCCTCAAACGTCAGCGTATTTCCTTCACCGAGACTGCCCGGAGTAACGATGCCCGTGCAGCCGTTATCAACCAGCCAGTTGCAGTGCCTGGCGACGAAGCCGTGATCAATAGTCAGGTCTTCGTCGAAGCCGGTAGTGATTGCGGGCATCACGCCCTTCCAGATCATTGCCATATTGTCTTGTCCTTTTGAGGTAGTTATTCCAGACCACAGTCATTCTCAATTTTCCATTTTCAATTCTCCATTATTTGCAGGAGACAGACTCACAAATTACAGCTCATTGCAGAACAATGGAAAATGTAAAGTGGAGAATGGAGAATGCTGCTCCGTTTCAGCGCGACGACAAGCAGATTCCATCAACTGCCCGCCTGATTCGCGGCTGTTGCTGCGAGGCTCGCCAGCCTGACCGGAAACGCCGGTGGCCGGACTGATTCGTGTTTCCAGCCGAGCAGAAATTCGACTGCTGCGCCGCAGACGCGGCCCTGACACGGCCCCATGCCGCAGCGCGTGTGCAGCTTGGCGGCGCGCCATTCATTGTGCTGCTGCAATTGCCCGAACGTCACGTCCTCGCAACGGCAGATGATTGTGTCTGACTGCGGCAGCGTTTTCAGTTCATCGCGCAATGCAAAAGTCTGATTGAGCAGATCAGCAAAATGCTGCGCTTTGCGGCGAGCCGCGAAAAGTTTTTCGGCCTCGCCCTGATTGCCAGTGGCCGCGAAGCCTGCAATCTGACCTTCGACGAGCGACAGATCAAGTCCGCCGATGCCCGTCGCTTCGCCCGCGCAGTAAATATCTTTCACTGATGTCTGCTGATCGTCGCTGACTCTGACGCAACCGTTTGTCATTTCGCAACCCATCAGCGCAGCCAGTTCCAGATTCGGCGCCAGGTGAAAGCCGCAGGCCAGGTAATCGCATTCGACATTCCACACGCGCCGACCGCGCCGCAAAGTAACGCTCGTGAGCCTGTCGCTGCCGTGCGCGGCGACGGGCCAGCAGCCTGTCAGCAGCGGCACAGCGGCGAGTTCTGATTTCAGATCAAGCGCCTGCAAAGCCTTTTTGAATTCACCGAACAAACCAAAACTGAATCTGAGCAGGCGACGCAACGGAGCCTGTTCGGCAATCAGCGGAATCTCTGCGCCTTTCTTTTTCAGATAAGCGGCAACGGCCATCAGCAGCGGGCCGCTGCCTGCCACGACCACGCGCCTGCCTTTGATCGGCAGACCGGATTTGACCAGCGCCTGCAAACCGCCCGCACCCGTCACGCCCGGCAGCGTCCAGCCGGGAAAGGGCAGAAAGCGTTCACGCGCTCCCGTGGCCAGAATCAGTTTGTCGTAACTCAGTTCGCAGACACCATCGAATGTTTCAGCCAGCAATCGCCCCGGCGCGGGATTCGCAAACACGCGCGCGCCGCTCGTGAAATTCACTCTGGCGGCTTCGACTTTGCCAAACCATTCAGCGGCTTCAGGCGTTGACGGATGCGGCTGTTCGCCGCGCCAGATTTGCCCGCCCCTGGCCGGATTGTCATCAACAATCGTGACGCGCTGACCGCTGTTTGCGGCGGCCACGGCGGCGGCCAGTCCTGCCGGGCCTGCGCCGATGACAAGAATGTCGCTGTGCTGATTATTCATCGGTGCGCACGTCCATCCCTTCGCGGCAGACGATCTGACAACTGCGCGCATGCGCCTGCCCGTCAACCATCACGCGGCATTCGTAGCAGATGCCCATTCCGCACAGCGGCGCGCGGGCTGCGCCAGTCACCGAGCGGCGAAAGTGCGGCGCGCCTGACAGAAAGACTGCCGTTGAAACCATGCTGCCTTCCGGCACGCTGATCCGCTGACCGTTCACGATCACGGTGAGGCTTTCAGGCATGCGCGGCCTCCTGTGTCTTGCGCGAAGGCAGATAAGGTTCGACCGGGATTTTCGGTTCGCGTTTCACGATCTGATCCACCAGCAGCTTTGCCGTGCCGAGCGATGTGGTAATGCCCAGACCTTCGTGACCTGTCGCCAGATACAATCGTTCGTGACCGGGGCACGGGCCGATGAGTGGCAGCTTGTCCGGCGTGGCGGCGCGAAAGCCCGTCCACGCGCGAATGCCCGTGAGTCCGGCCAGTTCAGGCATGTACTCAACGGCGCGCTCAATCATCCATTTCAGCATGTGCTGTTCAATCTCTGTGCTGTCCACGCCGTACTGCCGCGATGAACCGAGCAGAATCTGCCCTGTCTTTCTCGGCTGCGCGTTGAAGGCGACTGAATCGGAACTGATCGAATGCGCGCTTTTCAGATAACCGAGTTCGATGAGCTGATGCCGCACGAAGCCGGGATAGCGTTCAGTAATGACCAGATGCCCTTTGCGTTTCTGCACATCAATGCCCGGCGTCAGTTCAGGCGCCCAGCTTCCGGTTGCGTTGACGGTGAGGCCCGCCGCAATGAAAGCGCCGTCGCTGAGCGTGACACCTTCATCGCTGATGCTGGTAACAGCTTTGCCAGTAAACAGCACTGCGCCGCGCGCCTGCGCATCCTTGAGAAAATACGCCGCCGCGCAGGGCGGATAGGTCACGCCATCACGCGGCACACGCAGCCCGCCGGCCAGTCCCGGTCGCAGGTGCGGTTCAGCTTCGCGCAGTGATCTGGCATCCAGCACTTCAACGGCCACGCCGCGCGTCGCATAAAACTGCTGCTTGCGCCTGACCTCGGCCATCTCCTCGTCATCCGCTGCGACCCAGAGCGTGCCGCATTCCTCGTACTCAACTTCGGGCGGCAGTTCGTCGCGCACCTGCTGCCACAACTGCTGCGAATAATTCGTCAGCGCAAACTGAGCGTCAGAATCATCCATCACGACGATGTGTCCCATTCCGGCAGCCGTCGCGCCGCCGCCAATAACAGAGCTTTCAACCACCGCCACGCTCAGTCTTTCGCGCACGCATTCCAGCGCACACGCCGCGCCGACAATGCCGCCGCCGATGATGACAACATCGAATGCGGAGTGCGGAGTGCGGAGTGCGGAGTGGGTGCTGATTACAGTCATACATCAGTTTCGTTACACAGAGCGCGGAAGGTGAATAGCTGCTGCCAGTGATAACAACTGCCGCTCAGAAACAGCCTGCCTTAATCACGATGCTGCTTTGATTGTCTGAATCACCCAGGCAATTGCCTCAAAAAATACGTTCAGAGAAGCCGGGTCTTTCAGTGCTGAAAGCGCGATGCTCGGTCGTCTCGAAAGGCTGTCTTCTGAAATAGAGACACCAGGAATCTGATTCAGCCTGCGTAACAGCTCCAGGCGTTTCGCAGGATCATCAAAAGGGCGATTCATATATTGAAACCTTATCTCTGCCTGCCCAGATCTGTATATGGCAATCGGGAAATGAGAGAGACCCTGGCAATCTAGGACGGGTATAAACGAGCTGTTTTGTTTGCCACTGCCCCAAAAGATTCGAGAAAAATGCTCCTTTGACCAGGCAATGATTTTTCGGGCTGTCACTGCTTCCTCACCGCCTTTTTTGCATTCAAGATCACTGAGGAACGAATCTTCATCCCACTGTCTGCTTTCGCGTGAAGCGCCGGACTTCTTTCTCTGTGCGTCTGCCGTTTGCCCAAGAACTCTTGGGATAAGACTCTTCAGGCCTTTGCCGACGTATTGTTTTATCTCTACCGCCAGCACTTCAGCCGGGTCCATCTGCTCGTTCAGAAATTCCACCACACGCCGCAGTTCGTCCGGGATTTCATCTGCGACAAAAATCAGTCGCACTTTGCCAGCCTGTAAATTCGTTTTCGCCCTTTGCCAGAACTGTTCCGGGTCGAGGTCTGTTCCCATCAGGTTCCCCAGTTCCTGGGACGGGTCAGCGTTCTCTGCCTGACAGCGTGCTTCAAACCTTGCGCGAATCGTTTCCACCGGCCAGTAAACAACCGCATTGGCGGCATAATCAAGCATCTGCCCTACAACTTCCCGCCTGATTCGGGTGTCAGTGCTGCGCTTCACTTCCACAATCGTCGGAACGGCATCCTGATCAAGGAATAAGTGATCAACTGACCATCTGCCGGAACCATCCTCTTCAGAGGGAACGGACATTTCACGAGAAACCAGAACCCATCGTCTGGGCGCTTCCTTGTCTATCTGCTCGCCTGCGAGGAGGCTCGGATACCTGGCGAGTAGTTGTTGCAGCAGGTCTTCGGAAGCATATGCCTGCTCGTTCATTTCAATAAGCTGTCCGTCATCCTGGATAAGAAATACTCCTGTACTCATCAGTGAGGCCTTTGGGTAATTATTGTTATCTGAAATATCGGGCGCATCATCAATACTTTATTCCGCACTCCGCATTCCGCACTCCGCATTTCAGCGGATTCCCCAGCAGAACGGGTCGTGTTCGTCGAGAATCAGCGTGGCTTCGGCGTTGACGAAAGCTGAGCCTTTGATCGTCGGACAGACTTTGTCGCCGTCAACTCTGATTGAGCCTTCAAAGACGCTGCCGACGATGCTTTCCTGTCGCCAGATGTCGCCTTCGCGCAGCTTGCCGTCGGCGTACAGGCAGGCCAGTTTGGCGCTTGTGCCGGTGCCGCAGGGCGAACGGTCATAAGCCTTGCCGGGACACAACACGAAGTTTTTGCTTTGCACGCCCGCCTGATCTGACGGCCCGAAGAGTTCAATGTGATCAATCTCCTGACCACCGGCTCCGGTGATGCCCTGCGCGGTGAGCGCCTGCCGGATGCGCCAGGTGAATTCAGTTAATTCTTCGAGATGATCGAGCGTCAGTTGCCGTCCGTGATCGTTGACCAGAAAGAACCAGTTGCCGCCCCACGCCACATCGCCCGTAATCATGCCGTGACCAGGCACGTCAACGGCAACGCCCGTTGCAAGACGATAACTCGGCACGTTGGCGACGCTCACCTGACCGTCTTCGTGCAGCGTGGCTTCGACCGTGCCAACGGTTGTTTCAAGGCGATGAGTGCCGGGTTTGATGCGGCCCAGGTAAGCGAGCGTGACGATCAGGCCAATCGTGCCGTGTCCGCACATCCCAAGATAGCCGACGTTGTTGAAGTAGATCACGCCCGCCGCGCACGCCGGATCAACCGGTTCGCACAACAGCGCGCCGACAATCGCGTCATTGCCGCGCGGTTCGTTGACGATGGCTGAACGGTAATGATCGAACTCCTGGCGAAAAACTTCCATGCGTTCGGCCATCGAACCGCTGCCGAGGTCAGGAAAGCCGCTGATGACCACGCGCGTCGGTTCGCCGCCTGTGTGCGAATCAATCACCTTCACCTGTCTGTCTCGCTCCATGGCTGTCTTTCCTTTCTGGTGCCGGTTCGGGGGAGTGCCGGAAATTGTCTGCTGATTTGTCAGCCGGTGAATTGCGGATGAGCAGTAAAACAGACGGCCAGGCCGACGGTCTTGCACCTCAGTAAGCCTGTTTGAATCCGATTAGTACGATGCCTGGCGCGGGCTTCATCCGGCTGGCAGCTTAACCTGTGTGATTTCGCCTTTCAATTGGCGGCCCGGAGTAACTGGCAGCTTGTCGAACATTTTCAGGCGTGACTGCGGCTTCAGGAATTGCACTTCTCTCAGTTGTACGGTACATAAGGCTCGTCTCTGATCGGATTTCAGATTCCATTGAAATCCGGCTTAAGCAGATTCAATTCATCTTTCTTTCCTTCAAGACGAACAGCGAATTGCCATGCGTTACTGCGGGAATCGCAGAGGCAGGTCTGGTTTGCAGTCCGCCGTCAGATGGCGATTCGGCTGACGTCCTGGAAGCCGGACAACTGATCCGAACATTAAGCTGAGAGGTCATGATGTGTACAGATCGCAGAGAGTTCCTGCGCTTGTCAGCAGGCATTGTCGGCGCTGCCGCGCCCGGCATCGGCTGGAGCGGAACTGAATCTGAAGCCAGTGTCGCGCAGGCTTCAGGCGCTTTCCGGCAGCTTCGCCCGCTGCCCGGCAAAGTCGCGCCGATTGCTGATGATGAACGCCGCGCCCGCATTGCGAAGGCGCAGCGGTTGATGACTGAAAATAAAATTGATGCCGTTTATCTTGAATCCGGCTCCAGCCTTTTTTACTACACCGGCGTGCGCTGGGGCGCGAGCGAACGAATGTTTGCCGCCGTGATTCCGGCGCGCGGCGAAATCGCCTGGATTACGCCGAAGTTTGAGGAAGCCCGCGCCCGCGAACTGATTCGCTTCGGCACGGACATTCGCGCCTGGGAAGAGGACGAAAGCCCGTACAAGGTCGTGACCGGGATTTTCAGGGATCGCGGCATTCGCACCGGGCGCATCGGCATGGAAGAGCGCGTGCGGTTCTTTCTTTTTGACGGGATTCGCCAGGAAGCGAAACACCTGGAATACACAAGCGCCGATCCGGTCACGGTCGGCTGCCGCGTCATTAAATCGCCCGCCGAAATCGCGCTGATGCAGCGCGCCAACGACATTACGATTGCGGCTTTCAAAGCTGCTGCGGCCACACTGAAGGAAGGCATGACGCAGTACGAATTCGGCGCTCAGGTCAGCGCCGCCTTTCGCGCGCTCGGCAGTTCCGGCTCGGCGCTGATCGGCTTTGGCGAGTACACAGCCTTTCCGCACGGCAGCATTCAGCCGCAGAAACTGAAGGAAGGCGACGTGGTGCTGATGGATGGCGGGTGCAGCGTTGAAGGTTACGCCTCTGACATCACGCGCACCTTCGTCTTTGGCAAACCAACGCAGCGGCAGCGCGACATCTGGAACCTGGAACGCCGCGCGCAGGATGCCGCTTTAGCCGCAGCAAAACCGGGCGCAACGTGTGAATCAGTGGACGCCGCCGCGCGCAAGGTGATTACCGATGCAGGCTTCGGCCCTGATTACAAAGTGCCGGGGCTGCCGCACCGCACCGGGCACGGCATCGGCCTTGACGGTCACGAATGGACAAACTTCGTGCGCGGCAACAGGACGAAAATGCAACCGGGCATGTGTTTCAGCGATGAGCCGATGATTGCCATTTACGGCGAATTCGGCATTCGCCTGGAAGACTGCCTGTACATCACCGAAGACGGCGCGAAGATGTTCACGCAGCAAAGCCCCTCGCTTGATCAGCCATTTGTCTGAAAGGACACGGCAACTCACACCTCAAAGGAGCGAAAAATATGATTCGGACATTCGCACTGGCAATGATCCTGCTGCCGGTTATGTGCCTGGCGCAGACCCAGACCGACCCGCCGCAACGTGGCGGTCGTGGCCGGGGAACCGAGCAGCAGCAACCCCAGACCACTCCGCCCGCTGCCACCGGACAACAGCGACCAGCCCTGCCGCCCGAAGAAAAAAGTTCAGTCACGCGCGGCAGCGTGCGCATCGGCGGGCAGCAGATCAATTACACGGCAACGGCGGCCACCTATGTCATCAGGGCTGATGACGGCGCGCCAAAGGCAACATTCTTTTTTGTGGCCTATACCAGAGACGATGCGCCGGATAAATCGAAACGCCCGGTGTCATTTATCTACAACGGCGGGCCGGGTTCGGCCTCTTCCTACACGCATATGGGCCTGGGGCCGAAGCGCGTCATGCTGACTGATGACGGGTTCGGCATGCCTGCGCCGTATTCGATTGTCGAGAACGGCGATTCGTTCCTTGACGCCACCGATATGGTCTTTGTGGATGCGATCTCGACCGGCTACAGTCGGCCTGCGCCCGGCGAAAATACGGCGCAGTTTTACGGCGTGGTGCAGGATGCCACTTACTTTGCTGATTTCATCTACCAGTATCTGACGCGCAATGAACGCTGGGCCTCGCCCAAGTTCCTGATTGGTGAAAGCTATGGCACGACGCGTTCAGCGCAGCTTTCTTACGTGCTGCAGCGGCGTCATCAGATTTATCTGAATGGCATTGTGCTGGTGTCAGCAGTAGGCTTCGGCAACTGGGGCGAGGATGACCGGACGATCTTCTTTCTGCCAACGCTGATTGCTTCGGCGTGGTATCACAAGCTGCTGCCGCCTGACCTGCAAAAGCTCAGCATCGGCGAACTCGCGCAAAGGGCCAGGCAGTTTGCGCACGGCGAATATGCCGCCGCGCTTGAAAAGGGCGACGAAATTTCACCTGCTGAATATCAGAAGGTCGTCAAAGAACTCGCGCGCTTTACGGCGCTCTCGCCCAAATACATCGAACAGACGAACCTGCGCGTCAGCCCGTTCCGCTGGTTCAAGGAACTGCTGCGCGAAAAACGCATGACCGTAGGCCGCATTGATGCGCGCTTTACCGGCATGGATGCTGACGCGGCGGGTGAGCGGTACGAATACGACGCCAGTCTGGCTTCTTATGACGGCGCTTACGTTGCGCTCTTTCAGGATTACGTGCGCCGCGAACTGAAGTGGAATACCGAAATGTATTACACGCTCAGCGCGCGCGTGCAGCCCTGGGATCAGGGCCAGCCCGGTGGGCCAGCCGAGGCTCTGCGTTCAGCCATGACGCAGCAGGGACAGTTGAAGCTGCTGGTGCTGTGCGGATATTACGATGTCGCCACGCCCTTCAATGGCATCGAACACACCATCTCGCACATGAGCCTCGAACCATCCATTCGCAAAAACGTCAGCTTCGCCTATTACGAAGCCGGGCACATGATGTACATCGAAAAGAAGTCGCGTGAGCGATTGCATCGTGACGTGACGGCTTTCATCAACAGCGCCGCCAGAGTTGAAGCTGCCGGCGGGCGGTAAAGGCGAACTGTCAGGAACGCAGAACAGAACACGGATGACACTGATGCGGCAGATCAGAATCTGTCCTGATCTGCCGCATCAGTGTCATCCGTGTTCTGTTTGTCTTTGCCGAAACTGCCTGAGCAAATCCGCTCACCGCTTGCCCGCACAACCCGGCAGGCGAAACGCGCCGATGCGGGTTGAGTAATTCGTCTCGCCTTTTTTGAGGTAATCACCGACATACCAGATTGTGCAGTCATCAGCCGGGTCAACGGCGGTCTGCGTGTAATCTTCCCAGCGCATGACGTTCTGCGCGGCTGCGCCTTCGGCCAGCACCGTTTCACGCAGCGTCAACTGACCAGGCGGGTCGTTCGCCAGCCTTGCGGCCAGTCGCTGTCCGGTAAAATGCGGCGTGCCGCCGAACGAATAACCGATGCCGATGTTACCGGCGCGGTCAATTGCCGGACTCGCCATCCAGCGAAAAAAACCGTCAGGCGCATACGTGCCCTGCTGATGCAGCTTCACGCTGCGGTCTTTGCCGATTCTGAATTCATACCAGCGCACGCCGCCGCCACCCGCCGAAGTGTTGACCGAATGAACCGCAACGATGGATTCGCGGTTGCCGATGCGCCGATAAGCCAGCCGCGCCATGATCTTGTCGCCCTGTGCATCAAGCCGCCGGTCAGTGCCCGGCTGCGGCACGCAGTTGGTCAGTTGCCCGTCGCACAGGTAACGATAGGGCGCAACGGCGATCTTTTCAGGGCCGGTGACTCTGGTCCTGGCCGGATCCTGCCAGTCCACCCTGAACTTCCAGACAAAGATGCCGTCGTCCTCAAAGACCTTTTTCAACTGCGTGCCTCCGGCGGCCATCATCACATTCGGCGCGCCTTTGGGCGGCAGTTGTCTGCCGTCAATGTCGGCATTGTTGAGAAAGTTCACGCCGTCAATGATGACGCACTGTTCGCGCGCGGGTTCACCTTTGAGCATCTTCTCGCGTTCGACCACGCAGGCGTGTTTCTGAATCACATCATCGCCCGTGCTGGTCGGCACGTAATAACCATCGGGCCAGATCGCCGGGCGCGGATAATCGGGAAAAAGCGGGCGCAGAAATTCATAGCGATAGTAAGCGCCCATCGGATCGGGCGTGGCACTGATTGCATAACACATCGAATACGGCCCCTGCGGCTGCGGCCCCTGATTCTGCCCACGCGGTTGCGGCGGCGCGGGCGTGCTGCTGTAAGGCGGCACATAAAGTGGTGCGGCTGCGCCCGGCTGATTCGGCTGCCCCGGCACGCTCAGTTGTGCGGGATCGCCTGCGTGCGGAACCGGCGGCTGATCGGGCCGTGTCGCGCCGCGCCGAAACGTCGGCATCACAATCAGCCAGCGGTCGGCAAGCTGATCGTAACGCACTACGGTATCGCCGTTGTTCGTCGCTTCGCACGCGCCGCCGAAGCCTTTGAAGACAGTGTTGTTCGGCACCGGGCCATAGAGCACTTTGCCCTTTTTGTCGAAAATCGCCATCCGCGTGTTGACGGTCTGCATCACGTGATGCGGCCCGACGGCAAGGCTGTTATCCGAAGGGTTGCGCAGAGTGGCTGTGCCCTGCGGGCCTTCAAAGCCAGCGCCGAGTCCGTCAAAGCTGGCAACGAGCGTAGCGCCAGGTTTTGAACCCGGCGCGCGCTGCTCAACTTTCTCCGCGCCGGATGGAACGGTGATGACAGGCGGCGTCACGGGTGCGGCTGGATTCTGAGCGGCTGCCGACGATTTTGACGGCGGATTGAGCGATGGTGACTGACCGTGAGCGGCCAGAACGATCACCAGGCTCACAACGAAAACAACGGCAGCGACTTTGAGAAAGTGCAGGATCAGTTTCATTTCAATGACTCATTAATCGGCATCCTGAAAACAAGAGGCAAAACAAGGAGCGCAGGCGCCGCGGCCTGCCCTGCTTCAATCAAGTCACCTTTACCGCAAATCCGGCAGGCTGCGGCGCCTGCGCTCCTTGTGCAGAAGAAAGAACTCTTCGGTATATATCAGAACAAAGGCCGTTCGTCCTGGATGCGGCTAAGATGTTTTGAATGAGTTTAGGGAGCAGGCTGCTGATCTGAGTCCTCCTGAGACTGCGAATTTAACTCCGACTTAACTCCTGGCTAACACCAATCTGACCCGTCCTTTTTATGCTTGGCCGCGACAGAGATTGAAAAGGAACGATCAGGATAACTGTGGTCTGCCAGACAGGCGGCCACATAACTTATCAGGGAGTTATTTCTTATGAGAGACAGGCTGAGTTTGAGCCTGCTGGTCACACTCGCCGCGCTGCTTCTGTTCGCCGGTTGCGCGACCCGCACCCCAGGCCCGAAGACAGAAAACGGCGCAGGCCAGGCGCTGACCATCAAGGGATCAGACACAATGGTGCAGCTTGGGCAGCGATGGGCTGAAACCTGGCAGCAGGTCAGTCCCGGTGCGGTCGTGCAGGTCACGGGCGGCGGTTCGGGCACTGGCATTGCCGCGCTGCTCAATGGCGCGACTGATATTGCACAGTCTTCGCGCCCGATGAAGGACAGGGAACGCGCCGATTTCAAAGCTAAATTCAATCGTGATGTGGTCGAAGTGAAAGTCGCGCTTGATGGCCTGGGCGTTTATGTCAGCGAAGCCAGCCCGCTCAGTGAAATTTCGATTCCGCAACTGCGCGACATTTACACCGGCAGGGTCACCGACTGGAAGGATGTCGGCGGCAGCCCCGGCAAAATCATCCTCTATGGCCGCGAAAACAACAGCGGCACTTACGAATACTTCAAGGAACACATTCTCGACAAAGCCGATTTTGCGGCTCGCACACAGACGCTGTCAGGCACAGCCGCAGTCATCAACGCCGTCAGCAAGGACACGCAGGGCATCGGTTACGGCGGCATCGCCTATGCCAAAGGCGTCAAAGTGCTGGCGATTAAAAAAGACGCCAGCTCGCCCGCCATTGCGCCCGATCTGAAGCACGTCGAGGACGGCACATATCCGATCAGCCGTTTTCTGTACTGGTATCTGCCCGGCGAGCCGACCGGCGAAAAGAAAAGGCTGGTGGACTGGGTGCGCAGCGAGGCAGGCCAGGCGGTCGTGAAGGATGTCGGATACTTTCCGGTTAAGGAGCAAAGCCTGAAAGCAGGAGCTGAATAATCACGCCTCTCTTCTTCATTTCTCTGCGTTCTCTGTGCCTGCGGCGTGAGATCAGGTTTCACCAGAGAACGCAGAGAGAAAAGGCAGAGTTTTAGTGCGGGTGTCAGGGTGAACTGATGAATCAACCGCCACAGACAAGGCTCACGGCGCGACGCAAAGGCGCGCGACGCGGGCGCGTGATGGAATGGATTGCTGAGAAAACGATTCTGGCGACGGCGCTGCTGGCGATCTGTTCGATCATCCTGATTTTTCTCTTTGTCGGACGCAAGGCGCTGCCAGTGCTGACCAGCAGTGAAGTCAGACAGACCGCCAGCGTCAGCGAATTCTTTACGCCCAACGGCACTGACCACGATGGAGGGCGGACTTTTGTCTGGCAGCCTGTCTCTGAAAAACCCAAATACAGCTTTATTCCGCTGCTGCTCGGCACGCTCAAGGCCACGATTGTAGCGATGCTGGTTGCCGTGCCGCTGGCGCTGCTGGCGGCGCTTTACACTACTGAATACGCGCCACGGCGATTGCGCGAATACATCAAACCGGCCATTGAACTGCTCGCCGGAATTCCTTCGGTGGTGCTTGGATTCTTTGCGCTGGTAGTGATGGCAGGCTGGCTGCAGCAAATTTTCGGATTTGAAATGCGGCTCAATGCGGTGGTCGCCGGCTGCGCGCTGGCGCTGGCGATTATTCCGGTGGTTTACACCGTCGCTGAAGATGCGCTGACGGCAGTGCCGCGATCATTGCGCGAAGCTTCGCTGGCGCTTGGCGCAACGCGCGCACAGACCTTGTTGCGGGTGATTCTGCCTGCTGCACTGCCGGGCATCTTTGCCGGGATTGTGCTTGGTTTCGGGCGCGCCATTGGCGAAACGATGGTGGTGCTGATGGCTTCGGGCAATGCCGCGATTGTGTCCGGCAGCCTGGCTGATTCGATTCGCACCATGTCAGCGACGGTCGCCGCTGAACTGGCCGAAGTCGTTTACGGTTCGGCGCACTATCACACGCTGTTCGCCATCGGCGTGCTGCTGTTCGTCATTACTTTTGTCATCAATTCACTCGGCGCGTGGAGCGTCAATCGTCTCAATGCCCGGCTGAAAGGAGCGTCACAATGAGCGCGGCGGTGTCGGCTTTGCCGGTGGTCAGGCAGCGACGATTCACAGGCGATCTGCTGCTGGCCGCAGTGACAGGCGTGGCAGTGCTGGCGATTCTGGCCCTGCTGGCGGTGCTGATGCTGGAAATCGTCGGGGGCGGATGGGGCGCGATTTCGTGGGATTTTCTGTCAACCGCGCCAAGCAAAGGCGGGCTGGAAGGCGGCATCTGGCCAGCCATTTTCGGCACGGCGCTGCTGGTGCTGCTGATGACCATTGCGGCAGTGCCGGTCGGCGCAGCCACCGCGATTTACCTGCACGAATACGCGCGCCCCGAAGCCTGGCTGACACAACTGGTGCGTTCGGCAGTGGCCAATCTGGCGGGTGTGCCGTCCATTGTTTTCGGTTTGTTCGGCGTTGGCTTTTTCATTGAAACGGTAGGGCGCGGAATTGATGACGCAATGTATGGCGGTGCGCTCTTTTATGGCAAACCGGCGATCATCTGGGCCGCGCTGACGCTCGCGCTGCTGACGATGCCGGTCGTGATTGTGGCGACTGAAGAGGCGCTCAAGGCGATTCCGGTTGAGCATCGTGAAGGCTCGCTGGCCCTGGGCGCGACGAAATGGCAGACGATTGTGCGCGTGATTCTGCCGCAGGCGCTGCCTGGCATTCTGACCGGCTCGATTCTGGCGATTTCACGCGGCGCGGGCGAAGTCGCGCCGATTCTGTTTACGGGTGCGGCTTATTACCTGCCCTTTCTGCCCGCGCATCCGACCGATCAGTTTATGCACCTGGGCTATCACGTCTTTGTGCTGGCCACGCAATCGCCCGATGTCAACGCGGCGCTGCCGAATTTATACGCGACGGTGCTGGTGCTGCTGGTGCTGACTTTCATCCTCAATCTGGCGGCAATCATGATTCGCGCCCGCGTGCGCGCCCGTTTGCGCGGCTGAAGCAATGCTGAAAGGTTTCATGACTGAATTACAAACTACGCGAACAGAGGCGGTCAGAATGACCAGACCACAAACGGTGAAAATCGAGCCTGAACCACGCACCGCGCATCTGACGGGTGAGCGACGCGCGCGGCTGGCTGAATCAGAGACGGGCACGCCGGTTACGCCCGTTCAGACTGACATCAAAATCAGCGTCTCGAATCTGAACTTTTATTACGGCAGGGCGCAGGCGCTGCACGGCATCAGCATGCAGATTCCGGCGCGGCGCGTGACGGCTTTCATCGGCCCGTCGGGTTGCGGCAAATCAACTTTTCTGCGCACGCTGAACCGGATGAACGACACGATCATCGGAGCGCGGGCTGAAGGCCTCGTTGAAATTGACGGCGAAAACATCTATGCGCCCGGCACTGACGTGGTGACGCTGCGGCAGAAAGTCGGAATGGTTTTTCAGAAATCGAATCCATTCCCGAAATCAATCTATGAAAATGTCGCTTACGGTTTGCGCATCAACCGGCTGGTGAGCGGTCGGGCCGAACTTGACAGCCGCGTGGAAACGGCGCTCAGGGATGCCGCGATCTGGGATGAGGTCAAAGACCGGCTGCACACTTCGGCGCTTGGTTTGTCGGGCGGGCAGCAGCAGCGGCTCTGCATTGCGCGCGCGCTGGCCGTTCAGCCCGAAGTGATCCTGATGGACGAACCGGCCTCGGCGCTCGACCCGCTGGCCACGCAGAAAATCGAGGAACTGATTCACCGGCTGCGCGAGCAGTACACGATTGTGATCGTCACTCACAATATGCAGCAGGCCGCCCGCGTGTCGGATGAAACGGCCTTCTTCCTGCTCGGTCGCCTGATTGAATTCAATTCAACTGACAAAATCTTTACGGCCCCTGATGACGAACGCACCGAAGATTACATCACGGGCCGATTTGGATAAAACAGTGGTCAGTGGTCAGTGGTCAGTGGTTAGTGAAGAGTGAAGAGTGAAAGAGCCAGTGATTATCAGTTCTTTCCACTTTCCACTCTTCACTCTTCACTAACCACTGACCACTGACCACTAACCACTGAAAAAACGATGCACAGTCTGCTGGATCCGGAACTTGATCAACTGCGTGATTATGTGCTGCTGATGGGCGGCGAAGTTGAAATGGCTATTGACCGGGCTATGCGTTCGCTCGTGGAGCGTGACTCGGAACTGGCGGTGGATGTGCTGGCCAGCGACGACCGCATTGATGCCATGGAACTGGAAGTTGACCGGACGTGCATTCGCGTGCTGGCACTCAAATCACCTGAAGCGCGCGACCTGCGCTTCGTCATTACGGCAGTCAAGCTGACGCCGATTCTCGAACGCATTGCCGATCACGCCTGCAACATCGCCCGCGCCGCGCTCGATCTGAATCGTGAACCGCAACTCAGGTCTTACGTTGATCTGCCGCGCATGAGCCACCTGGCGCGTGAGATGCTGCGCGATGCGCTCGATGCCTTTGCCACTGCTGATGCGGCGGCGGCCCGCGGCGTGCTGGCGCGCGATGATGAGATTGACCGGCTCTATGATCTGATCTTTCACGACCTGATGGATTACATGTCGCGTGACGCGGCAGCCGCGAGCCGGGCCGCGCGCCTGCTGCTCGTCGCCAAGCATCTGGAACGCATCGGCGATTACGTCACCGACATCTGCGAACAGATTGTTTATATGAAAGAGGCGCTGGTCATCAGGCACAGCCAGCTTGTCAAATAATCTGATCGCCCGCGACCGCCGTATGAAACCACAGATTCTGATTATCGAAGACGACCAGGATATCGCGGAAAGCATTCGCTATAACCTGGAACGCGAAAATGCCTTCATCGCCCGCGTGGCTTTCAGCGGCGAAGACGGGCTGCTGGCCGCCCTCGGACAGCGCAATTCGCGCCAGGGTTCAGACCTGCACGGCGACAAAGCTGACCTCATCATTCTGGATGTCAACCTGCCCGGGATGGACGGCTATGAACTCTGCCGCCGCTTTCGCACCGAAGAACGGACGAAACGCACACCGATCATTATGCTGACGGCGCGGACGGCGGAACACGACAAGGTGCGCGGGCTTGAACTCGGCGCTGACGATTACATCACCAAACCCTTCAGCGTGCGCGAACTGATTGCCCGCGTGCAGGCGGCGCTCAGGCGCGCCGGATACGACGCTGCGCAGTCGGCGGAAGTTTATGATGACGGGCATCTGCGGATTGATTATGCCGATTTCTCGGTGCGTTGTGACGGCGCTGAAGTCAGGCTGACGCGCAAGGAATTTGCGCTGCTCTCGATTCTGTCGCGCAGCACCGGGCGCGTCGTCCCGCGTGAACGGCTGCTTGATTCGGTCTGGGGGCTGGAGTATTACGGCGAAGCGCGCACGCTTGATGTGCACATCAGCGGCCTGCGCAAAAAGCTCGGCAGGTGCGGCCACTGCATCGAAACAGTCATCGGCATCGGTTATCGCTTTCGGGCCATAACTGAATTGCTTCAGGACGAGAGAAACGCGCGCGCCTGCCTCAGTGTGGAATCACAACCTTGACCGGGTTCGTGGCGTGCAGCAAAGCAGAAATCAGGATTACGGCTTTTCGCCAGACACGGTGATGCTGAAAATGGCGGCCTTTGATTGCCGCCACGCCTCGATTTCATCAGGCGTGACCGCAGCCGCAAACTGCTGCATCAATTCAGCGGGAATGATGATCTGCCTTTCCTTTACGACAGAAACGGCAGTGAATCCGGCTGATTCGATCACTTGCAGATACTCTTCCTTCGAGACTGCTCCGGCCACGCAACCCGCGTACATTTCGGCCATTGCTCTGATGCGCGGCGGAATCTCACCGGTCGTGACAATGTCCGAAATACTGAAATGTCCGCCCGGTTTGAGAATCCGGTAAATCTCGGCATAAGCCCTGGCCTTGTCAGGCACCAGGTTCAGCACGCAGTTGCTGATGACGACATCAGCGGTCGCATTTTCAACCGGCAGATGCTCAATCTCTCCGAGCCGGAACTCGACGTTGTCAAAACCGAGCTTTGCCCGGTTGCGTTCGGCCCGGTCGATCATTTCACTGGTCATGTCAATGCCGATGACGCGGCCTTCAGCGCCGGTTTCAGCCCGCGCCACAAAGGCGTCGTTGCCTGCGCCGGAACCGAGATCCACCACGACATCGCCAGGTCTGATTCCCGCATACTGCGTCGGCAGACCGCAGCCGAGATTCAGATCGGCGTCAGGGTTGTAACCCGGCAGGGCCGAATAATCCTCGCTGAACACGCCGCCGATGGCGGTGAGCATACTGCTGCCACAGCAGGAAGGCGCGCCGGGCGCAGTCTTTTCCAGATCAGCAAGCTGTCCGTATTTTTCTCTGACAATGGCTTTGATCTGTTCTGCGGATTCCATAACTCAGTTCTCCTTTGCCCAAAAGGCGCCGGTAAAGTACCGGCGCCGCGTTACTCATTTTCAATTTTCAGATGCAGGCAGACAGCCGGTGAACAACACGGCAGACGCCATTCAGCAGAATCGGCAAACACCTCGTGATAAGCGGCGCGTTCGACCGGAGCGAATTCAAAGCTGTGCCTGAAAAAATCTGCGGCGGTCAGCGTCAGCAGCACAACGTCGCGCACGCCCTGCGCGCGCGCCAGATCGAGCGCGCCTTCCGTCAGCCGTTTGCCCAGCCCGGTTTTCTGATATTCAGGCGCAACCGCCAGCGAACGCAGCAGGGCGGCGTCGCCATAAACTTCCAGCCCGACGCAACCGACCAGGTGATTTGCCTCGCGCGCCACCAGGAAATGGCTGAAATGCTGCGCCACGCCGTCAGCGGGCAGATTCACCCGTGCGAGCAGCGCAATTACTTCATTCAGACTGCCGGGTTCTGCTTTGCCGATTTCAATGCTCATTTTGCACAGCCTCCGATCTGCACCAGTTCTGCGCTGCCCGGCGCACAGCAGGACGCGTTCTGTTCTGTTTCGGGCAACTGATCCTGCAAGACGACGAAGACTTCCCATTCATTGCCATCAGGATCGCTCACCCAGGTTTTGTCCTGAATCGCGTAACAGCAGTTTGTCTGCATCTCGTCGCGCGGTGTCAGCCCGGCCTCTTCCCAGCGTTGTTTGATCGCCAGCACGTCTTCAGTCGAAGCGACCTGGATGCCAAGATGTGAAAGGCGCGAAAGGCTGCCCTCGCTCACCGGAGCTTCGTTCATCGCCAGGTTGAGCGGCGGGTTCTGCACATCGAATTTGGCATAACCCGTTCTGACCTTGAGCGGTTCAATTCCGAGCATCTTCCGGTAAAATTCGATGCTGCGTTCAAGGTTGCTGACGTTGATTGAAATGTGCGCTTTGAGCGCCGCGACGGTCTTTCCTGCTGCGTTGTTCATCAGTTCTCTCCTTCCGGCTGATCGCATCACATTCGCATTTGCGAATGTGATGCGATCATAGTCAGGTCGCATATATCTGTCAATGCGAATATGTGTTCTGTGGTAGAATTTTTTCGCTATGAGCAAAAGGAACGGTTTTGATGCTGAGAAATTCTTTCTGGCCTTGTCAGATCGCACGCGGCTGCGGCTGCTCGGCCTGATGCTTGAGGGTGAGGTGTGCGTCTGCTTTCTGGTCGAAGTGCTGCAGGCGCCGCAGCCGACGATTTCGCGGCATCTGGCTTATCTGCGCAATGCGGGCGTGGTCGTGGCGCGCCGCGAGGGCAAGTGGATGCACTATCGCATTGTCGAACCGGAAGACCCGCACGCGCTGCGCATCTTCAAAGAGGTTTGCGTGTGGCTGCGCGAACAGCCTGAAATGCAGCGCGACCGCGAACGCCTCGTCAGGTTCTGCTGTGCGCCACGACTGCCGGTGAAATTGCAGGGCGCGCCGCGTCCGGCGCATCTGGCTGGTTGAGGCAGAATAGAACACGGATGACACAGATGCGCCAGATCAGCACAGATCAGAAATAGAACGCGGATGGAACGGATGCGACGGGTCAATGCAGATCAGAATCTGTTTTGATCCGTCGCATCCGCTTCATCCGCGTTCCAGTCTGCCTTCAGAAATTGAAGCGCAGCGCAAACTGAATCTGCCGGTTTGCGCCAAGCCCGACGGTGCGCTCAACCGTGCGGTTGACGATGCCGAAGGCTCCTGCGGCTGCGGCGGTGAAAGGCTGTCCAGGCTGAAGCTGATTCGTGCCGGTGCCAAGCGCGTTCGGCAGCGTGGCTGGTGGACTGGCAAAGTTCGTGGTGTTGAAGAGATTGAAAATCTCGGTGCGGAACTCAACGTTCATCGTTTCAGTCAGCGCGAATTTTTTAGCCAGAATCGTGTCGAACTGGAAGAAATTCGGGCCGTGCAACTGATTGCGCACGAGGTTGCCGAACGCGCCCGGCTTCGGAATCGCAAAGGCCGCCGGATTGAGAATTGTCCGATCCCGGTTGAGAAACGGATTCACGCCCGCAATCAGATCAGGACGCCGCACGTTGCGCGAAGCGCCACCGCCCGGCGTGTTGATGACTGCATTGCGGCCCGCTGCGGGAGTGCTGAAAACATTGCCTGCCGCGTCAACATAGACCACATCGGGCCGCGTGACGCGCACATCAATCGGCAGCCCCGAACGCGCATTGAGAATTGTACCGACTTCCCAGCCTGCGAGCAGTTGCTTACCGAAGCCGCTCAGATTCTTTCCGAACGGCAGCGCGTACAGCGCGCTGATATTGAACGTGTGGCGCACGTCGAAGTTGTTATAGCCTTCGTCGTAATCGAAATCAGCCGTCTGCCGCGCATTGTTGGCGGCGGTCAGCGCTTCGTTCGATCCGGCAGTGTTGCCGTAGCTGCGTCCGAGCGTGTATTGCGCGTTGAGCGTTACGCCGGTATTGAAGCGGCGACCAAGCGCCACCTGCAACGCATCATAACGGTCGTGCCCGCCGCTGCGTTTGTAATCAACTTCAGCAAAGGGATTGAGCACCGTCGGATTCTGACCCGCGCCGTTTTCAGTCACAATCGAAAATTCACGAATCACAATCGCATTGTTTGCCGGATTCGCGTTCGTGCGCACCTGCGTAATCTGATTGGCGACGCTGCGCAGAAACAGATTGCGCCCCTGGCTGCCGACATAAGCGAGCGTCAGCGCCAGCTTGTAAGGCAGTTCCTGCTGCATTGACACCGTGTAAGAGAAGATGCGTTCCGGCACGATGTAATTCTGCTGATCGTATGCGCGCGGCTGATACTGGCGGTTGTTCGGACTGCTGTTGAAGCTGGCGACGATCTGCGGAATGCTGGCCGGAAAGGCATTCGTTACGTTTGAGAGCGTCGAGCTGATGCGGTCTGATTCAATCGGCTGAATCTGATCTTCGGTCTGGCCCGGCCCGTAATTGATGCCAAAGCCCGCGCGAATGACCGTTCTGCCGCCGCCGAAAAAGCCTGTGCCGTCCGGCCCCGGCGACCACGACAGCGACAGGCGCGGCGCGAAGTTCACTTTGCTCGATTGATAAATATCCAAATTACCCGGTTTGATCTGTCCGCTCACGATGTCAAAAACGACCTGCCGGTTTTTGTCTTCGCGCAGCGGTGAATAGTATTCGTACCGCAGCCCGTAATTGATCGTCAGGTTCTGACGCACCTTCCATTCATCCTGCGCGTAGCCGATGTAATACTCCTCCTTCGCCAGACGATTGCCCGTCGCGCCGTTATTGAACGGACTTGGCGCGCTCACGTCACCGAGATACTGAATTGATTGCGCAGTGTTGGACAGAAAGCTGTTGAGGTTCGAATAAGTGTAAGTCGTTCCGCCGAGCCGGTCGGTGTAAAGCCTGAGCAGGCGCACTTCGCCGCCGAACTTGATGTTGTGATTGCCGCGAATCCAGCTCAGCGCGTCAATGAAACCGATGGTGTATGGCGTGTACGGCGCGCCGCGACCATTGGTGGCGCTGTTGGCGCGCACCAGTCCGCCCGGCACTGAAATGCCTGACGATGATCCCTGACCCGCGATGCCTGTGTTGGCGACGCTGCCGCTGATGTTGAGCGTGATGGCTGACAGGTCAATGCCGCTGATTGTCGGCGCAAAGCCTGACACGCGCGTGTAGGCGCTGTTGTAACCGAGCTTGAATTCGTTGACCTTGTTCTGACCGAAGAATGACTGCCACGCGATGACGCCGTTTTGTGGAACTGATCTGATGACGGCGCGGCTGCCTGAAACATTCTGCGGCTGATCGTTCGTTCCCTGATCGCGGAAGAAACGCACGTAAAATGAATTGCGTTCGCTGTGCCTGTAATCAAGTCGGATGGAACCGGAATTTTCATTGACCGGATTGCTGGCCTGAAGCTGTGCGATGTCAAAGTCAGGCGTCGTTGATGCGCCCGGCAGAATCACCGCGCCGGGGCCGCGAAATGCGCCGAGGCAGAGCGATTTCACAGCGTCAACCGCGCGTGCGCAGGCCGCTGCTGAAGGCACGGCTTCGACAAAGTTGATGCCCGACCGCAGGCGATAGCCTTCATAGCTGCCGAAGAAAAAGAGTTTGTCCCTGATGACCGGCCCGCCGATTGATGCGCCGAACTGATTGAGCTTGAGCGGTGATTTGCTGACGCGATCAAACCAGTTGCGCGCATCGAGCGCATCGTTGCGCAGGTATTCAAAGGCCGAGCCGTGAAATTTGTTCGAGCCTGATTTCGTGACGACGCTGATCTGCCCGCCCGTGCCTGTGCCGTACTCTGCCGGATAGCTGCTCGAATCAACGCGAAACTCCTGCACGTTTTCAAGACTGGCCTGCAACCGGAAAGGCGAGGGAATTTCGCCGTTGAGGTTGCCAGGGCTGGCGTCAATGATCGCTGTGCCTTCGACGCCGTCATAACGAATCGCATTCTGCTGCACGGCGCGCCCCGAAAAGCGAATGTCGCCAAATGTTCCCGAACCGCTGTTGACTGAGCCGGGAGCCTGTAAGTAAAGCTGCGACAACTGACGACCATTAAGCGGCAGCCCGCCGACTTCGCGCTGATTGACGCTGGCGCCGAGCGTGGCTGAAGCAGTATCAAGTGCGGCTTCATCACCGCCGATGATGTTGACTGATTCGACTGCGCCAACGGGTTTGAGCATCACGTCAAGATTGAAAGCCTGCCCGACAACCAGTTCGACATCGCTGTAGCTGACCGGCGCAAAGCCCGGCGCAGTGATCGTGATTTTGTAGCGCGAAGGCCTGAGGCTGGCGATCAGAAACAAGCCCTGCTCGTTGCTGGTCGCGGTGCGCTCTTCGCCGGTGCGTTCATTTTTTGCAGTAACGGTCACGCCGGAGACAACGGCGCTGGTCTGATCCTTCACGAGGCCGGTGATGCGCGCCTGATCAACCTGGGCCAGCGCATTCAGGCCGGTCAGCGCAGCCAGCAGAAGTGAACACAAGACGGTAGTGAGACGAGTGCTGATCATAAATTTCTCCCTGAGCTGTCCATTCATCGCACGAGTCGCGCGCGGTGACTTTCAGTCATCTGATTTGCTGTTGGTGATAATCCGGCAAAGCTGCTGGTAAGCCCGAAGACTAGCAGCGGTGAGTTAAGGACAAATCAGCGGCGGCTGAAATCTGTGTAAAGTTTCAGCGCGGCGCAGCGTCTTGACACCTGCGACAGTGAGGCATACAACACCACTGCGCAGACAACTTCAGTCTGAAATTCTGACCGCAGACTGGTTTTTTCAGGCCATCTCAACTTCAGGAAAACGACTATGTCTTTCACCAGAATGGATCAAAGCTCACCCGCCGAATGGAGAAACATCGGCCAGCAGGTCGCCGCGCGTCAGGCGATGATGCCCGTGATGATCAAATCTCTGCTGCGACAACTGGCCGATCAGACTGACGGCTTTGCCATTGATCAGCTTCAGCATGGCTTGCAGACCGCCACGCGCGCCGAACGCGCCGGAGCTTCAGAGGAACTGATCGTCGCCGCGCTCTGTCACGATATTGGCAAGGCCGTTTCAGTTGATAATCACCCGGCCATCGCGGCTGAGATTCTGAAGCCTTATGTTTCGCGCGAAACTTATGAAATCGTGCGCACGCACCAGGACTTTCAGGGCCGTCACTATTACGCGCTGATGGGCCGCGACCCGAACGCGCGCGCTCAGTATGCGAACGAACCCTGGTACAAGCTGGCCGAACAGTTCACCGATGAATGGGATCAGACTTCGTTCGATCCTGAATACGACACACTGCCGCTCGAACATTTCGAGCCGATGATTGATCGCATCTTTGCCGGTGAGAAAAGCTGGACAGGCCGGGCGGCGGCCCGCATGTGATTTCACGCTTCACGCGGCTGATGTCTGATGCCTGTTACCTGACTCCTGTTTTTCAATAAACAACCTTTCTGCCCGATCTTTTCAGACTCAGCAGGAATCAGGCATCAGGAATCAGGCATCAGGATCTGTCCGGTATTACTGCCTGCTCTCATCTTTGCCATTCCGATTTTTGAAACTGCCTGCGGTCACACTTCGTAATGCCTGTCCGTAAGAGGCCCGTTGATGCGGTCTGAATCGTGATCGCACAGGGGGTTTCAATGATGACAACTGTACTGATCATTTCGGTTCTCTCGTTAATCTTCCTACTGCTCGCCGCCTTACGGCTCCATCGCCCGCAGCCGCAACCCGAAGACACAGTGATTCCCTTTCCGCGTCCGCGCCCGCGCGCCTTGTTCAGCGAACCCGATGAAGCGAGCGCCCGCAGGCTTCAGCTTGAACTTGAAGCCGAGGCGCAACGGTCGCAGCGCAGCGCATTGCGCCTGCGCGCCGCGCAGGGTGATTTGTCGGCGCTGCACGAAGCGCACCTGAGCGGTGACGCTGCGCTTTATCGTGAGACTCTGAACGCGCTCGTCACGGTGGCGGCTGGATCATCTGACGCGGCGGAAAGGCTGCACCGGCTGGCGTCATACATCGCGCAGAGCAGGGAACTGCGCGCCAGCAAAGAGCTGGCCGCTGAAATGATTGCGCTGTGGCAGTTGTCGCCCGGCAAACAACACCTGGGCGAAATGCTGCACATTGCCGCGCTCGCGGATGATGCCGCGACTTACAAACTGGCGGTTGAACTGGCGGTTGAGAAATGGAAGGACGGAAGCCTGGCTGATGTTTCCGCGACTTATCTGACGGCCCTGCTCGAAAGCGAATTCTGGGTCATCGGCGCGGAGGCCAGAAAGGCCGGAGCGAGTTTCACTTTGAAAAAAGCCCTCAGCAACGTGCGCCGCGAACTGGCTGCGGCGGACGGTCAGAAGCGGTAAGACAGTCTCATATCGAGTGACCAGGGCTGCGTTTCTGATTTCACCTTAAGCCGGTGATCGGAGGATCACAATGGAAATCTTTCTGCTGGTCGTTGGACTGATTGTTGTCGTGTGCCTGCTCGCGTTGCTCTCGCGTTTTATGGTCAACGTCGGCGCGCGCGAAATTGCCATCAAGGAGCGTCGCTACATTGGTCAGAAAATGCCGCCGGGCCGCGTCGTGGCGACCGAAGGCGAAGTCGGCATTCAGGCCGATGTGCTCAAACCCGGACTGCATTTCATCAAGTGGCCTTTTGAGCGCGTCGTCAGAAAAGTTGCGCTTGTCGAAATCGGCCCGGATGAACTGGGCATTGTCGAAGCGATTGACGGCGAGCCGCTGCCCGCCGGTCGCATCTTCGCGCCCGACCGCGCGATGAACGCGCACAACAACTTTCAGGATCCGATTGCGTTCATCAAGAAAGGCGGCGTCAAGGGCATTCAGTTGCGCACGCTGCCGCCCGGCCTGTGGCCGATTCACCCGTACCTGTTTCGCGTTTCGATTGCGAAAACAACTGTCATTCCGCAGGGCAGAGTTGGCGTTGTGACCTCTGCGGACGGCGATCCGCTTGACGCGGGGCGACTGCTCGGCAAGGCGATCAGCGATCATCGCAACTTTCAGGATGCCGAACAGTTCATCGCTTCGGGCGGTCAGAAAGGCCCGCAGGTCGAGATCCTGACGCCGGGCACGTACCGCATTCTGACCGCGTCAATCCAGCTTGAGAATCAGAAGGAACTCAAGCCCGGTTTGTTCACGGTGCAGCTTTACGAGGCGACGCTGATTCCTGAAAACACTGTCGGCCTGGTCGAAGCTCTGGACGGTTCGCCGCTCAACCCGCGTGATTACGTCGCCACGCCCATTGCCGGTCACGACAACTTTCAGGACGGCAATGAATTCATTCGCAGCGGCGGCCAGCGCGGCCCGCAGAAAGACATCCTGCTGCCCGGCACCTATTACATCAACCCGCTGCTTTTCAAGGTCATTCCTGAAAAGGCGGGCGAAGTGAAGCCGGGCGAGGTCGCAGTGATTGTCTCGAACACCGGCAAGGATGCTTCGGATGAAATTCGCCGCCGAATGGCCGAAAAGGTTCGTCAGCGGCTCGAACGCGAAGAGGCCGAGCAACTGGCCAAAGCCGCCGCGCGGCTCGATCAGCTTGATCCGAGCGACCGCACGGTTGAAGAGATTCGTGAAGAACTCAAAATCGGTGATCCGATGGATCAGCGGCTCGACGAAGGCGCGCACGAGGCTTACGTCGTGCCGGACGGCTATCGCGGCATTCAGGAAACAGTCGTCGGCCCTGGCAAATATTACGTCAACACGCTCGCGGTCACGCCGGTCATCATTCCGACGACGAACCAGACGGTTGAATGGACAGCTGAGAAAGTGCCGAATACCTTTGACCCGTTCGAGGTGATTTCAAAGGACGGTTTCACGATGCAGCTTGAAGTCCGCGTCGTGTTTCGCGTCAAGCCCGAAGACGCGCCGTTTATGGTCGCCAAGATCGGTTCAATTGACCGGCTGATTCAGAATGTGATGCACCCGCTGATTGATTCGATCTTTCGCAACCAGGCTTCGGAATCATCAGCGATGGCTTACCTGCAAAACCGTCACGAAGAGCAGGAACGCGCCGAAGCGAAGGTCAGAGCGCATTTGCTCAAGTATCACGTTGATGTGGTCAACGTGCTGATCTGCCACATCCGGCTGCCTGAGGAACTGATGAAGACGCAGACCGAAAAGATTCTGGCCGAACAGAAACAGGCAATGTTCAATGCCCAGCGCGAAGCCGAAGTGCGCCGCATCGAACTCGAAAAGACCAAAGCCCACGCCGACAATCAGCGCGACCTGATGGCCGCGACGGTTGGCGTTGACATCTCGACGCGCCGCGCCGAACAGCGCAAGGCCGAAGCCGATGGTGAAGCCCACTTCATTCTGACGACGGGCAAGGCCGAAGCCGAAAAAGTGCGTTTGATGGGCGAAGCGCAGGGCGTGGCTTATCGTGAGCAGGTCAACGCGCTCGGCCCGCAGGGCGTTGCGCTGGTCGAAACGCTCAAGGTGATTGGTGAAAAAGGCGTGCGGATTACGCCGGACGTGCTTGCCTCAGGCGGCACGGGCGACGGCGCAGGCGGTCTGGGAACGCTGCTGCTGCTCAATCTGTTCCGCGACCAGGTGAAACAGAACGGGTTGGCAAAATAAACGGGCCAGACTCCGTACTCAAATCAATTGCCTGCCGAGTGTACATACTCAGCAGGCAATTTCATCCTTTGTATAAACAGACTGCTGAACTAAGGGGGGCAGGCGCCATTTAGAGTCAGCTCACTTGATTCTCTGGGACTATTTCTAACTTCAACCCCGGGGGTAGTCGTTGGTGCGGAGGACACATAAGGACCCAATTTGACTTTATTACCTGTATTAAGTGCATTATTATTTGTCAATGTCCATGTATAGGTATTTATTTGCGGGCCGCAATTTACGGCTTTTATTTGTTCTACACCCTGCACAGGAGAGAGGGTATAGTAAACATCACCAGTGCGGCTTGACTCACTAACAGTTATCCCTACCTGTCCTGCCGCAGCAACACTACACGATACTTCAACTTGAACTATCAAACCAGAGGTTTGTGTATTGCAAATTGCTACCTTATCAAAGGCAGCAGAAGTTATGCTGATAAAAGGTTTGACCTGAACTGACGACCCGCTGCCCCCCAGCGGGTGGGACCCTCCCTGCACATTAGGGCAGGTTCCAACCATTGTCGAATTGGCAAAATACTGCCCGTCCTCATACCCGATACTCAAAGATGCTGAACAATATGTCCCGCCACAGGATGCGGTCGCTGAGCGCCCTGAAGGTGAAGTCACTGTCACTGAAGTTGTGTAAACGTGGGTTGATGAATTGTAGTAGCCGGTGACATAACCTGCCCCATTGACATAGGTGTCGTCGGCTGTGGCTGTAGTGTACGTATAAACCTGACCAAAGACAGGCGCTGCAATCACGATAATCAAAAACATCAAGCTGATAACAAACGCGACTTTCCTGAACAATTCCTGAAACATATACTCACCTCATGTGTTTTGACCCAATCAGTTTCCAATTGCGAAAGGGCGGCACTGACTGTCTTGAAGACAGGTTCAATGGTTCTGGTAAACTTCTATCGGCGGCTCCTTGAATGCCTTAACTTTGGGCTTAATGTGATTGCGGATGTGATGGCTGAGTTCCTGCGCGCCGTCCTCTCCTATCTTCGTCGGCAAATCGGCGATGAATTTTGCAATAATTGCCTCTTTCTGTTTTTGCAAATCAGCAAGCTGCTGCATGACCTCCGGCCCTGGTCTGGGCCAGTACTGATCCTTGAGCGCGGCTGCCTGCTGATCAAGAACGCTGATTTGCTTGTTGGTCTCATCAGCCAGTCTTTTCAGGACGTATGTTTTTATGTCACCCAGTCCGGTTTCCTTTGCCAGGGCCTCAGCTATTTTTTTGTCCCTGTCAGTTGCTGTGGCCGGAGGAGCAATTGAGTGCAACAGGAAGTCGTAAGCTACCCAGTCGGGAATGGCATCTGGTTGTTGCGCTCCATCAGCGATGAGCGGGGGCAGTTGTCCGCTTTGATCCTGGTGAGTTTTGCTGCCCGCTCGTAATACACCGGATCTGGTCCCAAGTGTAATCATAGCGGTCAGACAAATAACAAGGCCCGATGCGAAAACAAATCGTTGCACTTTCATATAAATCCTCCCCGGCTGAATGTGCTGAATTGACTGGCTGAATGCTGAGTCTCTTCACTTATCTTATAGACCCGCCAGGAAAAAATCTTGATGCTCTTTTGAAATTTTCTCAGCTTACCTGCTGCTGTTTCTGGCACGTCTCTTGCCCCCCCCATTTTTTGTAATCTGCTGAAGCTTACGGATGATTTCATGCTTGCTTCGGTGTACCGATTCGAGTTTGAGGTTCATGCGCCGGGCAATTTCATCATTCGGCACTTCTTCCAGCACCAGGCTGATGAGTTGTTTCTGGCGTGAAGGCAAAGCGTCAATCGCTATCCATAATATTTTACGCTGCTCTTCTGTGATCAGCTTCATTTCCTGATCAGGCGGACTGATCAGTTTGTCCAGCACAGGATCATCCAGTGACTCGTCAGGCTTCTGCTTTTGCAGATAGTGGCTGACGTGGTGCTCAATCACTCTGTTGAGCCACGTACTGAAAGATGATTTGCGACAGTCAAAGGTGCGCAGCCGACGGCAATTATCTTCAAGCAAAAGCAGAATGATCTGCCTGCTCAATTCCTCAATCAGGTCTTCCCGAATGTGGCGTTGACGCTTCGAGTAAATGAGACGCACAATTCTTACTATCTCTGCGAATAAACCGGCCAGCAGCAATGTGTAATTGTCACCTTCCAGTGGCTGAGCAACACCATTTTCACCAGGCATAAAGCTCCTTCAGGAGAGGCTCAGTCTGTGGTACATCCGGGGCTGAATGGATTACAGGCTGAGAGGCTGAGATAGCAGAGTTCAGTGCGAACCGTGATTACATTGAGCGCCAGAACCTTCGGTCGTAAATTTGATTATCGGGGAAGGTATGCGCAGGTTAGAACAATCACGTGTGCTGAGTCAATAAATTAAGACCAGATAGAACACCGATGGTCAGAGGGGACAATAAAGGCGACAGTCCGGGTGGTCTCGGCACGCTGCTGCTGCTCAATCTGTTCCGCGATCAGGTGAAGAACGGGCAGAATGCCGACGGCCACGCGAGCGGGGCGGCAGGGCAAAGATAGCAATACCTGCACGCGCTGAACTGACCAGGGCGGGAATTTGACGGGAAATAAGTCGGCAGGGGTTATCCCTGCCGATCCCATTCTTCACCCCAGTGTCCTTTCAGCGTCAGCGGGCCGTTCGGCAGCAGCGGAATATGCCGCCACTGCCGGATCAGTTTCTGATAGGCGCGACCCACCGGGCGGGGCTGACGATCAAGCGTGTAAAGGCCCAGCGGATTGATGCGGCCATTGTCTTCGGTCAGGCAGGTGTCCCAGTCCACCTGATCGGTCAGGCTGTACCAGGTCATCCCGCACAGTGGCACGCCGTCCTTGCGCAACCGCTGAATATTGGCCCACGTCTTCCACAGCCAGCGCACCGCGTCGGGTTCATTCCTGTTGGTTTCAGTGTGCATGACCGGCAGGTTGTAACGGTCGTAATATTCGCGCGTGACCACATAATAACCGAAGACCTCGCCGCCGACTTCCGTATGTTCCTCCTCGTCCAGCAGGCGCTCGTTCGAGACGTAATAATCATTGCCCATAATGCAATGCTCGCGCAGATTCTGTGACATAAAGAAATCGTATTCGTCTTCGGTCATGCCGTGATCGAGCAGATACCGGTAAATTTTCGAACTGACCCGATGACCATAGTTCAGGTCGAGCGTCAGGAAGCGCTGTTCATTGAGCGTTTCGGCCTCATCGGCCAGTTCCGGTTCGGTCGCGTGGGTATAGACCGAAGACTCGCTCTGCACAAACTGCGCGTCAGGCCGCACCGTCAGGATTGTCAGCATGGCTTCGACATTGGCGCGGACAATATGTTTGAGCGCCGTGACGAAGGCCTGATCAGACGCGAGGCATTCATTCCACCAGCCCCGCCAGGCGCTCAGTTCGGCTGCCGTGAACATTTCGTTGACCGGAGTGTAGAGCCAGACGTGGTTGTAACGCGCGGCAAAGGCGCGGGCAAACTCCGCGAAGTAAGGCGGGAAATCGGGATTCTGAAAATTCTCCAGCCAGTCCGGCACGCCGAAATGACAGAGATCCATAATCGGCACGATCTGTAATCGCTGCATCTCCGGCAGCACCTGATCCGTCCAGCTCCAGTCGTAGCGGCCCGGGCCGAGGTGCATCCGGTAATACGGCGGGCCGTAACGCAGGTAATGCACTCCCAGTTCCCGCGTCAGCGCGAAATCTTTGCGCCAGTGTTCGTAATGGCCGCACTTCGCCAGTTCGTCCATGCGCACCCGGCCTGTCGGCGTCTGAATCGTCGGATAACTGCATTCGATGCCGGTGGCGAAGATGAATCGCTGAGTGGTGGGATTGCGCGCCCGCTGCGGTCGAAAATTATTTCGGCGTTTCATCTGTTGTTTCATGCTCCTTACTCCTGCGCCTTTCAGCGTGTGGTCTGCCGCAATCCGAGCCAGACGCCCAGGCCCGCTTCCGCCACACACATCAGCCGCGTCGCCGTCGGATGATCGGTCAGCGCGTCAATCATTTTCCGATAAGGCTGCGGGCCGAACCGCCAGAGTTGCATATACCGGCGCGGACGCAGCGCACCGACGATGCCTTCTCCAATCATCCCGATGGCCAGCAGTTCCATCAGTCGTTTGCGTTGATTGCTCATCATTATCTCCTTCTGTTGGGTTATCCCTGGTTCTCAGTTTCATCTCTCACGGTGATCCGGCGTACCAGTCAGCGCGCGTCAGGGGCAGGCGGCTGTGTCCCTGATCCGGTCGGGAAAGCAGCGTCTGACAAAGGCTGAGCTGGCCGCGTTCAAATCCTTCAGCCGAACTGCACATCAGCCGCCAGATGCGATAAGTTGTTTCATCCGTCAGGCGACAGACTTCGTCGTGATGCGCTTCCAGACGCTGCGCCCAGTGGCGCAGCGTGAGCGCGTAATGCTCGCGCAGATTTTCCACATCGCGCACCTCGAAGCCGCATTCTTCAGCCACGCGCACGGTCGTGCTGACCGGCACGAGTTCACCGTCAGGAAAAATATAGCGATCTGTGAAGGAATGGCCGCGTGGCAGCGGCCCGGCGCCGCTTCGCGCAATGCCGTGATTGAGAAAGACTCCGCCGGGCCGGAGCAGTCGCCACGCCTGTTTGAAATAAACGGGCAGCAGGGCTTCGCCGACATGCTCGAACATGCCGACGCTGACCAGCTTGTCATAAGCCTCCGGTCGGTCGAGCTGACGATAATCACACACCTCCACCCGGCAGCGGTCACTGAGTCCGGCCTGCCGGATTCGTTCTCTCGCCAGTTCGGCCTGCGGCTCGCTGAGCGTGATTCCGTGCGCCCGCACGCCGTAATTTTTCGCCGCGTGAATGATCAGTCCGCCCCAGCCGCAGCCGATGTCGAGCAACTGTTCGTTGCGGCGCAGGCGCAGCTTGCGACAGAGATAATCCAGCTTGCGTTCCTGCGCCGTGTCCAGATCCTCTGCGGGCGAAGCGAAGTACGCGCACGAATAGACCATTCGCTGATCAAGCCAGAGCGCGAAAAAATCGTTCGAGACATTGTAGTGATAAGCGATGGCCTGGCGGTCACGGGCGATGGAATGTGGCCGACCGCTCAACTGCGCGGCCCCGCGTCCGTCGCGGGGGCGAGCCTCGGATGGCAGCCTGAAAAGCAGCCTCATCAGCCGCAGCCGTTCAGTCAGGCCCGGCTTTCGCGCGGACAGATATTCAGCCAGCGGCAGCACACCACCCAGGTCTCCTTCAATGTCGCAGTCGTCGTAAATGTAAGCTTCACCAAAGCTGACTTCATCAGGCGGCCAGAACATGCGGCGCAGCGCGCCGGGATGTTGCAGCACGAGGGTAAACCGGGTCGGCTGTCCGGCCTCGGCTCCCCAGGTTACGTCATTCCACAACCGCACGGCGAAATCGCGCGGATGATAATCACCGAGCAGTTGATGCAGAAAACTGAGACTGTTGCCTGTCGCCTGATCACTGCTCTGCGCTTTCAGCGCGACGGCTCCGGCCTGTGTTGTGAAATGTTGCTGCGGCGAAAGTGATGACTGAGTCCGGGACATAAGACACTCCCTGAATGGGGAGCGGAGGGAGAGCAGAATCAGTTTCTGTCAGGCTGGCGTGTTCAGCGAAAAGCCATGCTGCCGAAAACTCTTCCGGCGACCGATGTGCCGCTGAGCATTTCTGATGCGCCGACACAAAGCAGCGCCACCAGCGTCAGAATCAGCGGAGCGTGGCCGCTGAGCGCGAGAATGCCCAGCACGACTGCGCCTGCGCCGATCAGCACATCTGAACCGCTCGCCGCATAAAGCGCATCACGCGCGATGTAATGTTCCCGCGCCGTTTCGAATTCTCTTCTGATCGGCAGCGAACTGAGTCGCGCAATAGCCGCGCTGGCCATCAGCAGTGCTGCGCCAAAGACGATGACGGCAGCAGGCAGCAGCGTCAGCGGAGCGATTCCGAGCAGCCCCAGCACACCCAGGACGATCCCGGCCACGCCACACAATGACTCCATCGCCATGCCGCCTCCGATTACTTCGTGGGCATAACCGAGCTGCGTTCCGGCCAGCACGCGCGAATAGCGCGCCGCGATGGCGCCGCCGCCAACCAGCAGCGCGCCGCCTGCGGCAATTGTGGCAATGGACGCAAGCATCACCGGAGCCACTCCGATCAGACCGATGATCGCCAGCACCAGCGCGCCGATGCCGCCAATGCCTTCGATGATTGAACCGCTCCCGACTTCCTCTATGGCTTGTCTTTCCTGTCGTGACGTAATGTTTTCCATGTTTTCCATAACAGCCACCTCCTCTGTGAAATGATCTCTGGAAATGTGTGCTTTCTGATCAGCCACGCCACCTCAGACAGTGAGCCTGTTTGTCGGATCGCAGCCCGGAGAGCAACACACTCACATCATTATTCTCCGCCTGCCAGTCCGGCTTGTCCGTGCGCTGCCGCACGAACCGGCCACTATCACTGCGCGCAGACAAAGAAAAGGGGGGAGCGATGCGGTTCACTTCTTCACGATCATTTCTGCGCGCTCTTTGCTGGTGAGTTGTTCAAGTGAGGTCTTCAGGCTCGGGTTGAGCGCCAGGCACTCCTTGAAATCGCGGTCGGCGGCGGTTTCATCGCCCTGCCTTAATCGCACCAGCCCGCGATGGCAGTAAGCATCGGCAAAGCGCGGATTGAGCGCAATCGCCTGATCGTAATCAGCGATGGCCTGCGCCCACTCTTTGCGTTCGCGCCGAATCAGCGCGCGGTTGAAATAAGTAATATCTGAGGCCGGGTTCAATTCAACAGCGCGGTTGTAATCTGAAAGCGCACCCGCTGTGTCGCCGGTGGCGTGCCGCGCCGCGCCCCGGTCGCCCCAGGCTTCGGCACAGTCCGGCCTGAGTTTGATGGCGCGGGTGTGATCCTCGACCGCACCCGCAAAATCTCCCAGTTTGTATTTCACCACGCCGCGATCACTCCAGGTCTTCGCGTGTTTTGAATCAAGTCTGAGCGCGCGGTCAAAATCGGCGAGTGCGCCCCGCAAATCATTTTTCTCCAGGCGCGCCAGACCGCGATTACCCCAGGCCTGAGCCAGGCGCGGCTCAAGCTCAATGGCGCGGGTGCAGTCGCTGATCACGCCATCCCAGTTGCCCTTGAGGTAAAGAATGCCGCCGCGATCAACCCACGCCTGCACGAGCCGTGAATCAAGCCGCAGGGCGCAGTTGAAATCAGCGAGCGCCCCGTCATAATCGCGCTTTTGCAGTCGCGCAGTGCCGCGATTGTAATAAGCTCCGGCCTGCGCGGGATCAGCCGCAATGGCGAGATCGTAATCGGCAATCGCGCGCTCCCATTCGCCTCTGGCAAACCATTTGTTACCGCGTTCAAGATAAGCCGAGGCGCTGGCTGAACGGGACACGAGACATTGCGCCGACGCTGCGGACAGGCAGCCGACCGTCAGCAGACAGATTAACGAAATCGTCACTGTATTACGGCAATTCATTGATTCCCTCCCTGCTCGTTACCGGCTGAATCCGACAGGGCGCGAGGCCGCATTGCTGCGCGCCGTTGCCCTGCCTTAGAATGAGCTGACTCAATTTCTTCAACAGTTCAATTCGCAGCGGACAATAGGCGCAGGGGAGGGAAGAAGTCTTCTGCTGCGTCTGGTTTCTTTCTCTGGAAATTCTCTGGAAATTCCTGGCGATTTCCCGGATCGGCTTATGGAAAGGAAACTCAGCGGGTTATATGAATTCGGCCCTTTCCGGCTGGATGCTGATGAACGCCTGCTGCTGCGCGGTGGCGAAACCGTGGCGCTCCCGCCAAAGACTTTTGACCTGCTGCTCGCGCTGGTCGGGCAACCCGGACACCTGCTCGAAAAGGAAACTCTGCTGAAAACTGTCTGGCCTGACAGCTTTGTGGAAGAGAACAATCTGGCCGATAACATCTCGAAGTTACGCAAGGCGCTCGGCGAGGGCGAGAACGGACAGAAATTTATCGAGACGGTGCCGAAACGCGGCTATCGTTTTATTGCCGCTGTCCGGCGCGTCACCTCCGAAAATAAAGTTGCGCCGGACAGCGCGGAAATTACCGGGCCGCAAATTTCGTCTGCCTTTCATTTCGAGGGCGCGCCCGGAGGCGAGGTTGCGCTCGTTACAGGGCGCCACGAAGCACAGCAACATTCCGGCACAGAACGGAAAGAAATAAAACTGCCGCGCCCGCCCGCCACCCGCTCGCCGCTGCGAAAATTGTTCTGGCTGGCGGCCCTGCTGACCTTCGGTGCGCTCGTGGGCATCGTTTTTACCTGGTATCGTCCGGTCCGCCTGCCGTCGCCGCAGTTTGAGGCGAAAAATCTCAGCCGCATCACTTCCAATGGCAACATCAGGGCCGCTGCCATTTCGCCTGACGGCAAATTCGTCGCCTATATTCAACAGGAGGGCGCAAATCGAAGTTTGCGCATCCGGCATCTGGCGACGGCGGGTGAAACACAGATTCTCGCGCCCGCAACTCACGATCTGCGCACCGTGAACTTTTCGCCGGATGGCAATCTGATTTATTACATTGTCGGTCAGACCAGGTTTCGCGGAACCCTTTTTCAAATCTCCCTGCTCGGCGGACAGCCCAGAAAAATCATCGAGGATATTTACCTCGTGAATCTGGGGGTGAGCGGGATCAGTTTTGCGCCCGGCGGCAAACAATTCGCCTTCCTGCGCATCTCGCTGCCCCCTGCCAGCGAAACTTCATCACTGATCATTGCTGATGCTGACGGCACCAGCGAACGAACACTGATTTCCTTCAAACGCCCCGAACTGCTGTTAGGCTCTCCGGCCTGGTCGCCCGACGGCGGCACCATCGCCTGCCCCTTCCAGAACACGCTGGGGATGAACGTGCTGGCCATCAAAGTCGCAAACACGGCTTCAGCCGCCAGGCTCCTGCCCGTTGAAATCAACGCCGTTTCGCAAATCGCCTGGCAGCCGGACGGACTACATTTATTGATGGTGGCCGAAGACGATACCGAAACGACGCTTTATCAGATTTATCAATGCTCGGCAGCGGACGGCGCGCGGCGGCGCATCAGCAGGGATTTCAATAACTATGAAAGTCTCAGCCTGTCTGCTGACGGGCGAAACCTCATCACTGTGCGCACCGAACAAATCGCCCATCTGTGGACGATGCCGACGGACAATGCCAGTCTGCTCAGACAATTGACGCATGGGTTTGAAAAATACGACGGCGTTAACGGCCTCGGCTGGCTGGCCGACAGCAAAATCTTTTATGAATCCATGCCCGGCGGGAAACAGGCAATCTGGCAGATTGATCCTGGCGATGGTGGTGAGAAACAAATGGCGACGGGCGGCAGTTTCGGCGCGGCTGCACCAAACGGGCGCTGGCTCGTCTACCAGAAATCCCTGATCCGGGATCATCGTCTGGTGCAGGGCTTATTTCTGTTTGATTCGCTGGACGGCAGTGAGCGGCAATTGACGAGCGGCTGGGATTTGTGGGCGGAGTTCACCCCGGACGGCCAGGCCGTCAACTTCATTCGCTGGGGCGAAGATCCGGCGATGGCGACGCTGCGCCGCGTGCCGGTCGCAGGTGGCGCGCCCGTGCATTTGACGCGCTTTCTGGCGATTACCGCTGCCACGTCGCCCGACGGCAAATCCATCGCCGTGTCGCGCTGGGAGGCCGCGAAAACACAAATTGCCATCATCCCGGCGAGCGGCGGCGATCCGACGAAAATCTTTGAGATGGATTTCAGAATCCAGGACCGTTTCGGCAAACGCCCGATTCAATGGACACCGGACGGACGCAGCATTGCTTTTATCCGCGAAAGCAACGGCGTCTCGAATCTCTGGCAGCAGGCGATTGACGGCGGCGATCCGTTCCCTCTCACCAGTTTCACGGCTGATCTGATTTTCAACTTCGCCTTTTCGCCTGGCGGACGGCAACTCGCGCTTTCGCGCGGCACTATCAACAGCGATGTGATTCTCATCAGTAACTGAGGTCGCCAGTAACACGAACGTCGCAGGTGTTTCACCTGGGGCGGAGCGGCTGACCTGGCTGTTACAAAGCAGGGCGACGAAAGATTTTGAAGGGCAATGATCCTGCGCTGAACTCATTGCCGCGCTTTCACGATCTGCTGCGGCGCGTCGGACTGGCGCCGTGAAGGATTCCGGCGCGCGTCCACAGGCTGCGCATCCGGCCTGCTCAGCACATTGTTCTGTGATCTGAGCAGGCCGGAGTTTTATTTTGCAATGCGAAATAATCTGTTCATCTGTGAACTGCCGCAGCTATGGCGCGAGAGCGTGCTGGCGCACACCGCGAGTCTGAACGGTGTCAGAAAAAAGCACGTTCCCCTCGGCGTCAATGACCTCAAACACGGCGTGGCCGGTAAATGATTCCTGATCCGCATTCAGCGTGATGGCGTGGCGAAAACCAATTGTACCAAATGGCTTTTCAAACTTTTCATCCACCGCGTAGCCACGATATGAGGCGATGAACTGAAGTCCTCCGTTATGTCGCCAGGCTCCCTGTTCCGGTGTGGTCGGGTTGGGCAGCAGCAGCGAAGCCTCGGCGGCGTGAATGATCGTGCCTTCGCCGTTCGTGCGGCCAGGAAAGACGCTCAGCGTTGATTTCACCTGCGAACCGTCGCTGAAAGTCAGCGTGAGATCCCAGGCGCCGATCAGCGCGTCCTTCAGCCTGGCGATGATCGTGGGCAGGCCGTTTTGCTGTGCTGTCGTTTCGGTGATCTGAGTTGCGGCCTCGGCGCTTCTGTCCGCCTGTGAATCCGGGGCGGCTTTATTTTCTCTTTCCTGCGGCCCTGCGGTTTCGCTGTTCCTGACTGGCTGCGTGCGTGCGCCTGAGGTGATCTGTTCGCGGATGCGCTTCCTGAGTTCAGCCGCTCCGCTTTCCTGCGCCTGAGCGGCGGTTATTGAAATGAACATCAGCGCCATGATGAACAGGGCTGAAAAGATTTTCTGTGCTCTCATATCAATCCTCCTTACCCTGCCTGGCAGGGGGTGAAGCTGTGTTCCGGCGGCCTCATCGCGCCACGATTCGAGGCAGAGCTGCGCCTCCGGCGAACTGGCCGCTGTTCTGGTAAACCTGAACCGTCTTGTTCAGGCGATCAGCGCGTCTGATTGCGCTCACCTGCACAGGCGCGAACGGCTGGCGAAAAAGGGTCAGGGCCGCAAAAAAAATTCTGCGACTCCGCAAGTGATCGAAGTGTGAATGAAGAGCCGCGACCGGATTCAGGGATGAGGCGGGCCGGTGCTATAATCAGCTGCCGCCGAACTCATTCCTGCCTCGTGACGGTGATCCAATGAATACACCTTCCTCGTATGAAGTAACCGGACTGCTGCTGGCCTGGAATCAGGGCGATCAGATGGCGCTGGAAAAGCTGATTCCGCTGGTGCACGGCGAACTGCGGCGGCTGGCGCACCATTACATGGGCGGCGAGCGCGCCGGACACGTCCTGCAAACCACTGCGCTGGTCAATGAGGCTTACCTGCGACTGGTTGATTCAAGCCGCGTTGAATGGCAGAACCGGGCGCATTTCTTTGCCGTCTCGGCGCAACTGATGCGGCGGGTGCTGGTGGATTTTGCCCGCGCCCGCAATTATCAGAAACGCGGGGGCGGCGCGCTTCAGGTTTCGCTCAATGAGGCGCTGGCAGGCTCGACCGAACGCAGCGCCGATCTGGTGGCGCTCGATGACGCGCTGACGGCGCTGGCCGCAACCGACGAGCGCGCCAGCCGCGTCGTCGAACTGCGCTTTTTCGGCGGGCTGACAAATGAAGAGACCGCCGAAGTCCTGAAGGTTTCGCTCAAAACAGTCAAACGCGACTGGGAATTTGCGAAGGCGTGGCTGCTGCGTGAAATCAGCAAATGACCGAAACTGAAGATCCGGCGAACTCCTGGCCAGTGACGGGAATGAAACGAAATCTTCAGCCATCCCGGTCGCCGACCTTCAGTCTTCTGCTGCCATGACTTCTGACCGACAACGACAGATCAGGGAACTCTATGACGCGGCGCTCGAATGCGAGCCTGATGAACGCGCGGCTTTCCTGACCGAAGCCTGCGGCGATGACGAATCGCTGCGCCGCGAGGTGGAATCGCTGCTCGCTTTTCATTCGCAGGCGCAGGATTTCATCGAGCAGCCCGCGCTGAGAGTGGCGGCGGAAGCAATCGTTCAGGAAAAAGTTTCGGCTGTCGGGCGCGAGATTGCGCATTACCGGATCATCGCGCTGCTTGGCGCGGGCGGGATGGGTGAGGTTTACCTGGCGCACGATGACAGGCTTTCACGCCGCGTCGCGCTCAAGCTGCTGCCTGCGGAATTCACCGCTGATCCGGCCCGCGTGCGCCGCTTCGAGCGCGAAGCCCGCGCCGCTTCGGCGCTCAATCATCCCAACATCCTCACCGTTCACGAAATCGGCCAGGCCGGCGGGGCGCATTTCATCGCCGCCGAATTTGTCGAAGGTGAAACGCTGCGCCAGCGGCTCGCCGCAGGAAAGCTGCCGCTGACCGGGGCGCTTGACGCCGCCGCACAGATTGCCGCCGCGCTCGTCGCCGCGCACCGGGCAGGCATCATTCACCGCGACATCAAACCGGAAAACGTCATGCTCCGGCGTGACGGTTACGTAAAGGTGCTGGATTTCGGCCTCGCCAGAATCACGGAAGCGAGAGCCGCTGACGCCGACCTCAGGGCCGCCACTGTTTCCAGCCTGACGACCGAGCCGGGAACGGTGATGGGCACGGTGGCCTATATGTCGCCGGAGCAGTTGCGTGCGCTCGACACTGACGGGCGCACAGACCTCTGGAGCCTGGGCGTCGTGCTTTACGAAATGATCGCAGGTCGCAGGCCGTTTGCAGGCGCGACGACGAGCGCGATGATTGCCGCGATTCTCGAACAGGAACCGCCGCCGGTCGCAGGTGAGTCGGTGAGTGTGCCCGACGAACTGAACCGGATCATCAGCCGCGCGCTTCAGAAACACTGTGAGCGGCGATACCAGACGGCTGAAGAAATGCTTGCCGATCTGAAGCGGTTGCAGCAGGAACTGACCTTTGCTGAAAAGCTGAGGCAGCATTCAGCCGGGCGCGTCAGTTACGAAACCGCGCCGCTCGCTGTCGCGGTGACGGGTCGCCAGTCAGCAAAGCGCCTGCCGGCAGTGCTGAGAAAGCACTGGCTGCTGTTCGTTCTCGCGGCGCTGGTCATTGCCGCCGGGTTGCTCGTTTACCAGCACCGCGCAAATCTGCAATGGGCGCGGGAGCAGCTTCCGCAGATTGAAAAGCTGACCAGAGAGCAGAACTATTTCGAGGCTTACAGGCTCTCGCTGCGCGTGCAAAAGTATCTGCCCGGTGATGCCACGCTGGCGCGGCTGCTGCCGACGATTGCCGACCCGCTGACGGTGACGACCGAACCAGCCGGTGCGCGCGTTTACCTGCGACACTTTGCTGCCGACCATTCAGCCACGCCGCGCGAACTGATCGGAACAACGCCCATCAGCAATCTGCCCGTGGCGCGTGGCGAATACATTATGACCGTCGAAAAGCAGGGCTATGCGCCCGCCGAGCGCACCATCTCCAGCCTGCTCACGCACACCGGCAATGCCCTTGTTCCGCCCGATGACCCGCGCAACTTTCAGATCAGACTGATCGAGGCTGACAAAACTCCGGCGCGCATGGCCTTTGTGCCGGGCGGAAAATACAGTCTCACCAGCCGCACCAGACCTTCTGAATCCAGCGTTCAACTCGATGACTTTTTTATTGATCGTTACGAAGTCACCAATCGCGAGTACAAGGAGTTCATCACGGCAGGCGGCTATTTCAGGCGTGAATACTGGAAATATCCGTTCAGCAAAAATGGCCGGACGCTGAGTTACGACGAAGCGATGCGCGAGTTTCGTGATCGCACCGGACTCGCAGGCCCGCGAAGCTGGTCAGGTCAGGACTTCCCTGAAGGCAGAGCCGATCATCCGGTCACGGACATCACCTGGTATGAAGCCGCTGCTTACGCGGCCTTTCGGGGCAAACAACTGCCGACCGTCTTTCAGTGGGAGAAAGCAGCGCGCAACGGCAGCTTCACTTACTACATGGGTTACGTCCTGCCCTGGGGCGCGGTCGAGTACAGCGGCAACGTCGAGGGACACGCAAATTTCAACGGTCGCTCCACGGTTCCGGTGGAAAGTCTTGAGTTCGGCATGAGTCCGTTCGGCTGTTACCACATGGCCGGCAACGTTTCGGAATGGTGTCTCAATGAAGTGTCTGAAGGCTTCACGGTGGCGGGCGGTTCGTGGGGCGATCCGTTTTATCTTTTCTCCGACATCGGCGCTTTGCCAGGCTTCTTCAGCTCAAACAAACTCGGCCTTCGCTGCGTTCAGACTTTACCGAATGCCACAGGCGATCAGGGCGCGGGGCGGCTTGAGACGTTCGGAGAAGTGCCGGTTCACAGGCCGACGAGCGAGGCTGAATTCAGGGCCATGCTCAGCCATTTTCGCTACGATCAGTCGCCGCTCGGCGCGCAGGTTGTGGAAGTCAGGGAAACCGGTGAGTGGCGGCGCGAAAAGATTACTTATGCGGGCGCGAAAGATGAGCGCGTGATCGCTTACCTGTATTTGCCGAAAAGCGCCCGCCCGCCTTTTCAGGTCATTCAGTACGTGCCCGCCGGAGACGCTTACGGCGGCTTTTTCACGGCGGCTGAATCGGCGGAGATGCAGGTTGCGCCGTTTATCAAATCAGGTCGCGCCGTTTTCAGCGTGGTCTTCAGGGGATTCAGGGAGCGCGAACACCCGCCCGGTTACATTCCGCCTGGATGGGACACCGTCCGGCGACGCGAGGAGGTTGTAAGTAACGCCACCGACCTGAGTCGCGGCCTCGATTATCTGGCGACGCGCCCCGACACTGACCTGAACCGCCTGACCTTTTACGGTTTCAGTCAGGGCGCTGAGGAAGGGCTGATTTACACGGCGGTCGAAAGCCGCTTTCGCGCGGTGGTGCTGGTGGCAGGCAACCTTCCAAAGGAAGACCCGCGCTGGCTTCCCGAAGTCAACTCCGCGAATTTCGCCCCGCACATCAGCGCGCCAGTGCTGATGCTCAATGGCCGGTACGACGAGGTCAATCCGCTCAGGACGAGCATCGAACCGCTCTTCAAACTGCTGCGTGAACCGAAGAAGATATTTGTGTACGATTCCGGCCACAGCCCGCCGTTTGAAATCGCCGTTCCCGTCATCAACACCTGGCTGGATGAAACGCTGGGGCCGGTCAGACATGAATGAAACCAGGATCAGATGTGCCGAATTCGGGACAGTTGATTCACCACAAAAAGCGCGGAAGATGCAGGGAAAGGATAAGGATTCATCCGGCCTGTTCTGTCTCCTTTGAGCGGGTAAATAACGCTGCCTCTGCCCCTGAGCCTGCGTTCGCCTGACTTCAGGGCCGCTCGTTTCTCTTGTCCTCGAATTTCTTCAGACCGATCTCGCGGTTGATTTTGTATTCCCTGATTTCGACCTCTTCAAAAACCTGGTGATTGAACGTGGTCGTCATGTGGTGCGGCAGCAACAGGCCGTTCACCCGACGGTAATCAGCAAACAGCACGCGCATCTCGACGCGCTGCGGTTTGCGGCGACGGGCGGCGGCTTCGCGGCGGGCCGCTGCGAGGATTTCGCGGTTCATCTGGCGGGAAAAGGGGACGGGCTGGAACAGCACCGGCACATTGAGCGGATCAACAAAGGTGGTGCTGGCCATCAGCGGCAGGTGCGTCTGCTGATCGAAGAGAAAGAAAAAGCTGAGTCCCTTGCGGCCACTGACAAAAATGGCTTCGGTGCGCTGGCCTGCCACTTCGGTTTTGCCTTCGTAACTGATTTCGACGGGATATGACGGGCTGGTGCGACCGAACCACGCCAGCAGGTAATAAGTGAACTGTAGTTGCAGCGACTGTGCGCGCTGCTGCTCGGCTTCGGCGACATCCTCGACATTCACGATTCTGCCGTCTGATCGCGTCGGCGGCGGCGCAGGCGGATCGCGCCAGGCCTCGCGGCCATTGATGATTTCAACGAAGCTGTAACTGAATTCACGCAGCGTTTCGCCGGATTCCTTTCGGCGAAACCGGTCAGGCGCGATGTAATCAAACTCCATTTTGCCCGACAGTTTTTTCTCTTTCTCTTCGATTTTTTTGTAAGAGACCAGCACGTATCTGGTCGGGCGGTAATAGCGCGCCGAAGCCGACAGCGTTCTGACGCCCTCAAGCGCCGTCTCACCGCCGAGAGCTTCGCGTGCCTGCCGGAGCAGTTCCTGCACGCGGGCAGACGACCGGGCTGCATCATCATCCGCTCTGATCTGAATGACGTTGTAAAGGCAGATGGCGAGCGCGGAAGCCGTCGCCATTGCAAAGGTCAGCACTGCGTTGCGCATGAACTCTCGATCAATCCAGCCAGGCCAGACAGGATTGACAGGCTATTCAGGATCAACCAGAGAAATCAGAAGTTGTCATTTTCGCTCGTGTGAATCCTGCGAATCCTGTCTGAATGTTTTGTGTTTCACTTCAATGATTACTCACACCTGCTTCGGACAGGCGATCACGATGAGCTTAACTTTCGGATCAAGCGTGCGCAACTCAACTTCAGCAAGCGCGAGCACCTGATCGAGTTCAGCGAGTCCTGAGAAATTCGCCACGCGCGAACCGTAAAGAATAAAGACATCAGGAATCGTGCGGCCCGCGTCACCGTAATCAGTCAGTTGCTCAACAGCGCGTGTGAGTTCGTCATCGAGTTGCGCGAGCGTCGTCTCGCTGATGCGCGCCTGGCCGCGCTGCAACCGCACAACTCCGGTGCGATCAAGCACGCGCAGCATTTCGCGTTTTGAACTGAACAGGCCAAAAAACGAGCGCGTTTCGTCTTCGCCGGTGAAGACCAGCAGTCCCGCAGTTTCAGCCGCGAGCCTGACCGCGCCAGATTCAATCCGCATCGAACGCGCCGCAATTTCGCGGCACTGCTCAACGCCGGGCGACTGTCGCTCACCATCGCCATTCCGGCGCAGCCGCATTTCAGTCGTCCCCATTGCCGTCGCCCGCACCAGGTTGCGCCGCTTGTCCACTTCGACCTGCACTTCGATGCTTTCAGCGACCGCGCCCGCCGCAATGGCCGCTTCAGCCGCTTCGCGCCGCACGCGCAGAATGTCTTCGGGCGTCGGGTCGGTGATGTTGCGTTCGACCGTATCGCGCACCATCGCCATCGCCACACCGATTGGCGAAATCACTTCGGCATTGCGGGCAATGCGGTGTTGCAGCTTCATCATCTCTGCGGTGAATGGCACGAGCGCCGCCGCGCCGCCACCGCCACCAACCAGCACCACCTGATCGCGGGCGAGATGATATTCGGCAATCAGTTCTTCAATCGTTGTGACCAGCTTCTGACAGGCTGTTTCCAGCAATGCATCGGCGGCTTCTTCAGCGCCCACCTTGAATGAACCGAAATACCTGCCCAGCAGTTCAAAGGCGATTCGGGCTGCTTCCCGATTGCCGGATGCGAAGTGTTCAGCTTTGACATAGCCCAGCAGGTTCGCGGCGCACGTGGTCGTGATGGCATAACGCCTGCCGCCTTTCGTCAGCAGCACAGGGTGATCGTTTGCATCACCTGCTGTCGGCTGAATCAGTTCGACTGTCGCATTTCTCAATTCTTCCGGTTCGGCAAAGCAGGCGTAACCAAGTCCCGCAATGTGCGCGCTGCGCGGGCCGACATCCAGAATTTCATTGGCATCGGCAGCGTGCGGGCCGACGCGAACCATACTGCCGCCGCCCACGCCGAGCGTGCGCACATCGAGCGTGTTCAGATACATTCGATGACCGTTGAGCCGCGCAGGCCGCGTCACCGGCTGACCATCACGAATCACTGAAATATCGGCGCTCGTGCCGCCGACTTCAATGAAGATGCCGTCCGAAACGCGCTCGTGCATCAAGGCTCCGGCGATGCCTGCCGCCGGGCCTGAAAGCATCGTCAGAATCGGGCGGCGATGAACTTCACTCACGCTCATCACGCCGCCGTCTGAACGCATAATCATCAGCGGCGCGCTGATGCCTGAAGATTTGACGCAGCTTTCAGTCATCTCTGCCGTTTCGATCATTTTCGGCAGAATCGCGGCGTTGATGACCGCCGTGCGCGTGCGCACGCGCAGGCCGTACAGACTGCTGACTTCATGGCCGCTCGTTGTGTGCAACCCCGCAGCGCAAGCCTGTGCGGTCACTGCTTCTTCAAGATTGCTGTCATCAACTCCGAAGGCCGCGCTCGCCACAATTACCTGCGCGCCATGACGTGCGAGCGCATCAACGGCCTGTGCAATCGCGGTCTGATCTGTTTCCGCATTGATGAAAATATGCAGGCTGCGCAGTTCTCTGCTCGCGGTCAGTTGAATCGGCGGGACTTTGGTTGCGTGGCGCGCAGGCAGGCTTTCGATTCCCCGCCCGCAGCCGATGACGCCGACCCTGGCCACATCGCCTTCGAGCAGCGCGTTGGTCGCCTGCGTCGTGCTGTGCGCGATGAATGAAACGTCATCCGGCGCAAGGCTGAAATGCCGCATCGCCCGCTCCAGCGCATTGATGATGCCGAGCGCCACGCCTTCGCGCGCGTCGTGCGTCGTTGGCAGCTTCAACTGTCCGATCAGTTCGTGAGTGTCATTGTCAATCACGACCACATCGGTGAAGGTTCCGCCTACATCAATGCCGATTCGTACTTTCATCAGCAGAGTTCAGTCACGAATGTTTCAAATGCGGAGTGCAGAATGCGGAGTGCGGAATAAAGGTCGCTCCTTCAATTCCGCATTCCGCATTTGAAACATTCGTGGCTGCTCAGGTTTCATCTCAGGTAAAGAAATGCTGCGGCGATCAGGCCGCAGGCGCAGACGGCGACTTTGAGAATCAGCGTCTGTTTCGTGATCTCTTCAACGCGCATGCCGACATAATTGGCTACCCAGACGTTGTGCGTATTGGTCGGGTCGCAGGCGTTCTGTACCTGCACGACGCTCATCACGGCGGCGATCAGCGCAAGCGGCGGCAGCAGTCCGAGCGCGCCGAGCAGTGAATAAATGCCGATGCCGACGCCGTAAAAATTGAGCGGGCCGCGATAAAGCGCCAGTGGCGAAAGCAAACCGAAGAACAGCACGAACGTCAGCGGCGAACTGAAGTTGAGATTTTGCACAAGTGGCCCAAGCGCAGCCTTGACGACCGGCAGTTCCGTTGCGGTGAGCAGCATGCCAATGCCGATCATCAGAATGATGGCAGCGGCAACATCTTCAAGTCCGCGCACAGCGGCGCTCGAAAGCTGCTGCACGGTTTCGCGTGGCCGCGTCAGCAGCACGCCGATCATTGCGCTTGCCAGAAATGATGGCATTACCTGCCAGCCCAGCCCTTTGTGCAGCGCAAGCGGCAGCAAGGGCACAAGCAGCGTGATCAGCATCACATCGCGTTTCGTCCGGCTCTCTTCTGATTCTTTATCTTTGACGGCAACAGCCCACGCGCCATAAGAACTCATCCGGCGCGCCGCGATCAGCAGAAAGACGATGACCGCGAACGCATCAATCACAAACAGGATGGCGGCGAACCTGCCGATGCCCTGCGTTTCAAGTTTGAGCGTCTTCTGATACAGCCCCCACGCCGCGATGTTGAAGACGTAACCAAGCCCGTAAGCCAGCAGAAACAGCACGCCCGCGAGCTTTCGCGGCACGCCGATGCTCATCATAATCGGCAGCGCCAGCCCGCCGACCATAATGATTGCGCCCAGTCCGGTCAGCGTCGTGAACAGCAACGCAACCGCGATCATCAATGTGACAGCAACAGCGAGCGGGCGATCACCGCCGAATTCAGCGGCGCGTTTGATGAGGCCTTCGGCAATGCCGGTCTGCATCACCACACGCCCCAGCATCGCCCCCGCAAAGACCATCAGGTAAGCGTCAGCCAGCCGCTTCGCGCCGCCCGCGATGACTTCGTTGAGAATCTGCGCGAGCGGAGTTCCGACCACTGCGGCAATCACAATTGCCATTGCCGGGACAGCCAGAATCGCGGGCATTCGTCGCGTCATCATCAGCGCGGCGAAGACGGCGAAGATCAGAATGATGAGCAGCGCAGTCATGACAGGAGCAGCGGGTTTACGGCAGGAGTGAATAATCGAATTTGTAATCAACCGTCACTTCAAAGGTGCGCGGCCAGGGCAGGAAAATTTTCAGCCCCTTCAGTTCATTGATTCTGACTGCGCGTGGTTTGTTGTCATAAATCGCCAGCGGATAGGTGCGGCCCTTGAAATGATCGGCAAAGAATTTTTCAAGCAGCGGGCGCAGTCGCTGCTGCACTTCGCGGTTGATGCGGTCGTACAACTCAGGCGTGAATTCATCGGTTGGATCGGTTGGATTCTTTCGCAGTTCAGCGTTGATACCGAAGCGCACCACGTCGTGATAGAGGTAATCACCGGCGAAGCGATGCAATAAAAATTCGAGATGCGCGATGGTGGCGCGGGCGTATCGCTCCGGCGTATCGAACAGAGCGCGGCGAAAAAAGACGCGCATATTAGCGGCGGGAATCGTTGTGCCCAGCGTGTTGCCTGCCGTGTTCCACGCGGCATAAGCGGTGAATTTATCAATCACGTTTTCGCGGACGAGAGCGTTGATGATGCGTTCATCGGCTCCGCTGTGATGCGGCGCGGGAAAGAGAATGTCGGCCAGCGCAACGGGCTTTCCGGCCTTCAGCTCAGCGATCATTCGTTTGAGAAAGGCGTCAAATTCCCGTTCGTCAGTTTCGGGTGCGTTGACGTAAAGCGTGTAATCGGCCTCTGCCGGGTCGTTCACCAGCACGCCGCCTGCGGCTTTGATCTGACTCTCAACCGTGAACTGAATCGGATGATCCTCGTAAGGAGCAATCACTGTGCGGCTCGCTTCTGACGAATAGACAACGGCAATTCTGACCCGGCTGCGGAACTTGTCGAGAACGGCGCGGCTGACGAGCGCAAGCGAGCCTTCATCGGTGCCGTTGTAAATCGGAATGCGATCTTCGAGCTGGTACGCCTGCAACTTTGCGCGCAGCAGTCGCTGCGTCTGCCGGTGAAATCCGTAAAGGCGGGCGTCATCCTGGAGAAACAGCAGCGAATCAATCACGCCTTCCCGCGCCAGATCAATCATCGCCAGACTGACCTGCAGATCGCGGCTGTGCGAGCGGCGGTAATCATCAATCACTTTCGGATCAAGCGACTTTTCGAGCGGTTCAAGTTCAGCGATGAGTTTGTCGTGTTGGGCGGCGTTCTGCGGGTTCGACACCTGATCCTTCAGTTCCGACCAGCGCGCCAGTTTGTCGCGCCAGGGGCGACTTTGCCTGTCAGCCGTCGGCGCGACGCGCATCAGCACATTGAAAGCGTAAACCGGAACATTCGGCCACGCGCGTTTGAACCAGCGAAAAAATTCCAGCCGTTTTTTTGCTTCATCAAACGTGGTGCGATGTGTGCGCGAAGCGATCAGCCCGCCGTAAGCGAGCATGTCAACCGAGACGATCAGCGCATCAACCCGCGTGTAATCCTGCGCGCGCAGCCAGGCGTCAATCATTGCCGCATCGCCCGGCGTGGTGAAGCGTCCGAGCATTTCAGGCGGCGGCATAATCACGCGATGATCTGCGATGGCTCCGATCATCTGCGCGAACTGACCAGTTGCCGGACGATCATCAACCGGCACGAGAACAATAAAACCAGCCGGGCCAGTCGCCGTGCCGGGCCGCATCGGTTTGAGCGGCTTCAGTTCCGGGTTCTGTAATTTTTCGCGCTGCTCCTGCTGTGGTGGCTGAGCGGAAATGATCAGACTGAGGAGACTGAACACAAGGACGAGCCACAACGCGCTGTGCTGTCGCGGGGCTGATCTCAGGAATGCTTGCTTCATCTGCCGCTTCTCCTGAGCTGAATGGCCGCCTGGTAACGGTCGCCGCGATAGACTGAGCGCACGACTTCAATCGGCGTTCCGTCGGCGGCATAAACGGTGCGCTGCACGACCAGCACCGGCGCGCGTGGTTTGATCGAAAGCAGTTCGGCCTCTTCGCGGGTGGCGCATTCAGCCGTCAGAATTTCATCGGCCCGGCTGATGCGAAGTTCATAAACCTGTTCGATCAGCCGGTACAGCGAACCGCGTTCGACTTCGGCGCGCTTCAGACGCGGACACAGACGAACCGGCACGAAGCCGGTTTCACAGGCCATCGGAATGCGATCAGCCAGGCGCAGCCGCGAGATTTCCCAGACCTCATCATCACTGTGCAGTTGGAGCTGACGCCGCAGAGTCTCGTCGGGTTTGAAGCGGCTGAATCTGATGATCCGCGAACCTGCCTTCAACCCGCGCCGCCGCATGTCTTCAGTAAAGCCGAGCAGGTGCCGCGTCTGCACGTTGAGTTTCGGTTCAGTCACAAAAGTGCCGCGCCCGCGTTCGGAATGCAGCAGGTCATCTTCGCGCAATGCGCGCAGCGCCTGACGGGCGGTCATCCGGCTGACGCCGAACTGTTCGGAGAGTTCGCGTTCCGAAAGTCCGTGTCCGGGTTTGAGTGCGCCGCTTTCGATCTGCTGGCGCAATGCCTGTTCGATCTGATGATACAGCGGAGTAAAGCTGTGGCGGTTCAGTTTCACGGATGTTCCTGTCTGCGGTGGTAAACGTGAGCAATTGTTTCAGTCTGCGGGCACAAAATGTCTGGTGGGCTAGACCACCTTTATTACCGGCTTTTTATACGTTGACGGAGCGCGCGCGTCAAGCGCGGCGGGCCGGAAGGATGGCCGAAGATGAGGATTGCAGATCAGCGGCGGCAAACGTATAATTCGCGGTCAATGGTTGTTTGGAAATGCCACCGGAAATCAATTGCTGCACTTCACGCAGGTTCAGACAGAGGTTTTAATTCAGATGGGTAATCCTGTTATTTCACGTTTCAGTTTGCGCCGTGCCATCAGTTCCGGCAGCAGACCGAGGCGCAGACTACAGCCCACGCGGCGCGCCCTGATCCGGCAGAAGCTGGCAGCTTTCCTCCAGGCCGCAGCGCTTGAACCGTATCAGTTTGAAGTCACTCACCAGCCGATTCGCATTGCGGGATTACCGGCAGAATTCCATGGCTTCCGCATCGTTCAGCTTTCAGACATTCACCACAGTTCATTTCTGGATGAGGCCAATATTGGCGAAGCCGTGCGTCGCGCCAATGCGCTGGAGCCTGACCTGGTGGCGCTGACGGGCGATTACATTTCACACACCAGAGAATATATCGCCGGATGCGCGCGGGCGCTGGGACAGCTTCGCGCCACTCAGGGCGTCTTTGCCGTGCTGGGCAATCACGATCACTGGACTGACGGCGAGATGATGGCTGAGTCATTGCGCGGCGAAGGCATTCGCGTGCTGACGAATGAGCACCTGCACCTGGAGCGCGGTCAGGCCAGGTTGTGTGTGGCCGGAATTGACGACCTGATGGTGAAACGTGATGACCTGGCGGCGGCGCTGCTGGGCACTACGCGCAGCGAAACGCGCATTCTGCTGGCGCATAACCCGGCCATCATTCGTGAAGCCGCGCGTGCCGGAGTTGATCTGGTGCTGTCCGGTCACACGCACGGCGGTCAGATCAACTGGCAACTGCTGACCGGAAATAATGATTCACGCCTTTCGCGCTGGCTGCGGCGTCCGAGTCGCCGCTTCACGCGTGGTCACGCGGCGCTTGGTTCCACACAGCTTTACGTCAATCGCGGCCTTGGCACAGTCGTTGTGCCGCTGCGTTATGGCTGCCCGCCTGAAATCACTCTGCTCGAACTGCTCAGGAAATAAACACAGCCACGAATGAACACGAATTTTCACGAATGAGAATCAGCAGAAAATAACCGCTGGTTTTCTTCATTCGTGAAAATTCGTGTTCATTCGTGGCTGACTTTCTGCTTCTATCTTTCCAGTTCCTCGCCACCCCAGCGCCGCCGGAAGGCTTTGATCTGCGCGGCAGTGAACAGACGGCGATGACCGAGGCTGCGCGCCGGGCGCAGCTCGCCGTTCTGACAATAACCGAGCAGGGTCAGTTGCCCGACGCCCAGCAGGCGCGCCGCTTCCGGTTCGCTCAGTTCATCATCTTCGGCGACATCGGCCAGCGGCCCTGAACATTCGTGAATGGCCGCACCGAGCGGCGTGGCCCAGAAAAGCGGCGGGATTTCGCCTTCGTGACTCGGAGCCTTGCCAAATAAAATCCGCAGCAACTGCTTGCAGGTGCTGTAAACATCCGGCACCTCGCGCACTCCGGCGGCGTGATCGAACACATCGCGCATCAACTGTGCCAGCGGACAGTTCACGGTCTGTTCAATGGTCGGAGCCTTGATTTCAGTGCCGGGCAGAATGAGCCGGGCAATTACCCAGCGGGCTTCGTGAAAGACGCGGCTGACCTGAGCGCGGATGTCATCCTCGATTTCGCGGGAGGTAAACTCGAATGATTTTTTCATGGGGCTGATGGTGTCTGATTAGCTGTGTCATCAGGCAGGGCATAGTATCACCTTTGCTCTGCCTGCGAAAACCATTCACCACAGGGGGCGACCGACTGATCTGCCCTGATGATTCAGTGGAATAATTTCCTGCAATTGCGAAGATTAATCCGGCTTTCTTCCGAAAAATCAAAATATCTCCAGAAAAATGGATAAAAACCCTGCAAATGAATTTTGCAGATTCCGCTAAATTCTTTATTATCAAAACCTCATAACCCGGTGCTCCAGTTGGCACAGGGGTTGCGCGTCAATTTTTGTTTCCTTTTGGCAAGCTGCTCCATGACAGACCGCTGGCTTTCCAGGCTTGCCTCACCGCAGTTCCACTTTCAATCAGGCTTTACCAGGCAGTCTCAGGTTGTGTCTCAGCAATCCTCATATGAGGGCTATCTGAAATTCACTTCTCCAGGAGGAAGACAGTTTATGAAGCACCCCATTTTCAAAGTCGCAGCTTCACTGATATGTCTCACGCTGCTCAGTGTGCTGACCTTCGGGCAGGCGACAACTTCTTCACTCTCCGGTTCGGTAACTGACCCGACCGGAGCCGTCGTCCCGAGCGCCGTTATTACTGTCAGAAATAACGCGACCGGCCAGGAACTCAAAGCTCCTGTTTCGAGCAGCGGAACCTATACGATTCCGGCTCTCGGTGTCGGCAGTTACACAGTCACGGTGGAAGCGCAGGGTTTCAAAAAAGCCATCGTGAATGATGTCAAGATTGACGCCGCTACCCCGGCCACCGTTAACATCACGCTCGAAGTCGGTGCGCAGAGTGAATCGGTCATTATTCAGGGCGGTGCTGAGGTGTTGCAGACTCAGTCGGCCAACATCAGCACGACCATTCAGGGACGCCAGATTACTGAGCTTCCCTTTACCTCCCGCGATGCGCTCGACCTGGTGCTGCTGCTGCCGGGCACCAACACGCCTGGCCGCCCCAGAACCTCGACCATCAACGGCCTGCCCAAGGGCGCGCTCAACATCACGATTGACGGCGTCAATGTGCAGGACAACCTGATCAAATCTTCAGACGGATTTTTCACCTACATTCGTCCCCGCATTGACGCAATTGACGAAGTCACGGTTTCGACCGCCACGCCGGGCGCTGAAAGCTCAGGCGAAGGCGCGGTGCAGATCAAGTTCGTCACGCGCGGCGGCAGCAATGAATTTCACGGCAGCGTCTATGAATATCATCGCAACCCCGCGCTCAATGCCAATTACTGGTTCAATAACCGCGACCTGAAACCCGACCCGCGCACCGGCGAGGCGCCGCGTGACCGCGTGCTGCTCAATCAGTACGGCTTCCGGCTCGGCGGCCCGATCTGGGTGCCGAAGGTCTTCAATGGCCGCGACAAGGCTTTCTTCTTCGTCAATTACGAGGAATACAAACTGCCTGAACAGGCCTCACGTCAGCGCACCATTCTGAGTCCGCTGGCGCAGCAGGGCGTCGTTCAGTGGAATGTGCTGGAAAACGGGCAGACCGTGACCAAACAGGTTGACCTGCTGGCCTTTATGGGGACCAAAACCTGCGGTTCCGGCCCGTGCCCGTCAACGGTTGATCCGACGGTCGGCCCGCTGCTCGCGCAGATTCGCAAGGCTTCAGAAACTGATGGAGCGATTCAGCCGCTCGCTGACCCGAACTTTCAGACTGTGTCCTTCACCAACTCAGGCAATCAGGCCCGGTTCTTCCCGACCGTGCGTCTGGATTTCAACCTGACCAGCAAGCATCACCTGGAAAATGTCTGGAATTACCAGAAGTTCACCGGCGGCGCTGACTTTCTCAACAGCGTTGACCCGGCCTTCCCCGGCTTCCCGAATTTCGGCATTCAGGGTTCAAGACGCTTTTCCAACAGCCTGGGGCTGCGGTCAACGCTGAGCAATTCGCTGGTCAATGAAGCCCGCTTCGGCCTGTCGGGCGGGACGGTGCTGTTCTTCCCGAACGTCAATGCCGGTCAGTTTGCCAATCAGGGCGGTTACAGTCTGGGCATCACCGCTGCCGGTATCAGCAGCGCGACCGCGACCAGGTCGCCGAGTCGTCGCAATTCACCGACCTGGCAGTTCAACGATACCGTCAACTGGACGCGCGGCGCGCACGCCCTGAGCTTCGGCCTGAGCTACACGCAGGTTAATTACTGGGCATCAAACCCGGTGGATGGGGTGGTCAGAGCCGTAGGTTTCGGCATCGCCAGCAATGACCCGGCCAACGCGCTGTTCGTCACCAATAACTTCCCTGCCGGCTTCCCGCTCAGCACGGCGCGCGGCATCTACGCCACACTCGTCGGTCGCGTCACTTCGATTTCAGGGGTTGGCGTGATTGATGAAAAGACCAACAAGTATTCGGCCAACGGCGACCGTGTGCAGCGCGGACGCCAGCGCGAAATGGGCCTGTTCGCGCAGGATTCATGGCGCTTCCGCCAGAACCTGACCGTCAATGCCGGGCTGCGGTGGGAAGTGCAGTTCCCCTTCCGCGCTCTGAACAACGCCTATTCGCAGACCAGCTACGCTGAACTCTTCGGCCTGTCGGGTGAAGGAAACATCTTCAAGCCGGGCACGCTGACCGGAACGATTCCGCAGTACCGTCCCTTTACCGAAGACGACGCGCTTTACAAAACCAGCTACACCAACTTTGCGCCGAGTCTCGGCATCGCCTGGAGTCCGAATTTCAAGGACGGGCTGCTGAGCAAGGTGTTCGGTGAAGGCGGCCAGACGGTGGTGCGCGGCGGTTATTCAATCGCCTACAACCGCGAAGGCACCAACACGGCCACGAGCATTGTCGGAGCCAATCCCGGCGCAACCTTTACCCTGGCGCGCAACGTGGCCAACGTCGGCACCAACACGCTCACGCCTGGCACGATGCTGCGCAACGGGCTGCCCGGCCCGGACAGCTTCAATGCCGACCCGCAGTATCCGTTCCCGGCCACGCTCCAGACTTCAGTCAACGCCGTGATTCCCAATCTCAAGCTGGGTTACGTGCAGTCCTGGACGTTTGGCATTCAGCGTGAAATCAACCGCGACACGGTCTTCGAGGTTCGTTACACCGGCAATCACGGCACGAGCCTCTGGCGGCAGTACAACCTGAACGAAACCAATATCGTTGAGAACGGGTTTGCCGATGAATTCAGAAAGGCGCAGGCCAATCTGCTTTACAACGTCGCCAACGGCAAGGGCACGACCTTTGCTTACACCGGCGCTGGCACGTCGCCGCTGCCGATCCTTGCGGGATATTTGCAGGGGCTTTCGGGCGCTGATCTCAATGACCCGACCAGGTACACTTCGGCGCGGTTCAGGGATCAGAACGTCTATGGCTTCCTGAGTCCTGATGCGCCGAACGCCATCGGACTGGCCAACTACCTGCAATTCAACCCGGCGCTTGGTTATCTGACCAATGCGGCCAACGCGAAACTCGCCGCCAACCTGTTCATCGCCAATCCGACGGTGGGCAACAACGGCTCGTTTGTGATTGATAACGGCGGCTCCTCGACCTACAACGCGCTGACCTTTGAACTGCGGCGGCGGTTGTCGAAGGGTCTGCTCGTGCAGGGCAGCTACACCTTTGCCAAGGCGATGGCCAACACCTTTGCGAGCAGTTCGGCGGTCTTCGATCAGCCGATCACGCTGCGCTATCCGGGTCTGAGCAAATCGCTCTCGCCTTTCAACGTCAAGCACGGGTTCAAGATCAACTGGATTTATGAACTGCCTTTCGGCAAGGGCAAGACCTTCCTGGGCAATGTCGGACGGCTGGCTGATCTGGCCGTGGGCGGCTGGGAATTTCACGGCACAGCCCGCGTGCAGAGCGGCACTCCGTTCAGCATTACCGGTGTTGATCTGGTCAACATGACAGCGAAGGAATTGCAGGACAAAGTCGGGCTGTATTTTGACAACGGAGCCAGACGGCTCTACTTCCTGCCTGATGACGTCCGGCTGAACACGATCAAGGCTTTCAATCCGGGCTTCTTCTCGGCGCAGAACATTTCCGGTGTCAGCCGCAATCCGACGCTGGGCGCGCCTGATGCAAACGGCAAATACATTGCGCCGGTCAACCTCAGCAACCGCATCGTGACTTACAGCGGCGAGAGAGGACTGAGCCGCGTGGTGCTTTACGGGCCGAAGTTCCAGAAATACGATCTGAGCGCGGTCAAGCGTTTCAGGATCACCGAAACCGTGAACTTCGAGTTCCGCGCTGAGTTCCTGAACGCCTTCAATCACATCAACTTCATCGTGGGCAATCCCGGTAATGATGTGAACACGATCACCAATATGAGTTCACAGGATTTTGGTCTGATCACGCAGGCTTATCGTGACCTGTCAACGACCAACGATCCCGGCGGACGACTGATTCAGTTTGTCGCCCGCATCAACTTCTAACCCTTTCGTTCACCCGCTCAGGAGGGACAGGCGCAGCCCGCTGGTTGTGCCTGTCCCTGTTTTTTTCTTTGCTGATCAGGAAAGAGTTTTGCAGCTTGAGGCCGGTGAATGAACGGGCTACACTGCCGGAGTCGGCCATACCCCTTGCAGTTATTGTTCTATGGCGCTGATTGCTTTGCTTTCGACAGCGAGGCGATCAGACCACAGTTACCTGAATGGAGGTTCTGTATGCACAAATTTGCCGTGATGTTTTTATGCCTGTGTCTGCTGGCCATTGCCGTCGGCGCGCAGAAAAAGATGAAACCCTGGACTGAGTGGTCGGACAAGGAGGCCCTGAAAGTCCTCAATGACTCGGCCTGGGGACAGACGCAGACTGACACGAATATTTCGGAAATGTTTTACAGGCCGACTTCCGACTCCAGCACCAGCAGGCGCGGCGCAAATTCCGGCAGCAGTTCCGGCGATTCGAACGACCGTTCGACTCAGGGCGCCCTCAACCAGGCGACCAGTATGAACTATCGCATTCGCCTGCTTTCGGCCCGACCGGTGCGCCAGGCTTTCGCCCGCCGTCTGATGCTGCAAAACCCGCAACTGACCGAGCAGCTCAAGGCCTTTGCCGAACAGCGAAGTGAAGAGTACATCGTCGTGGCGGTGGATTATGATTCCAGCGACCGGCGTTTTCTCGGCCCGGCGATGCAGGCTTTCAGCAGCGCGAATGAAGGCGTCCTGAAAAACAACACTTATCTGGAAACCAAAAACGGGAAGCGGGTGTTCCTGCAACAGTACAAGGCTCCGATCAACGACGGCATGGGCGCGAAATTCGTCTTCCCGCGCCAGGTCAATGGCGAGCCTTTTATTACTGCCGAAAGCGGCTACCTGCGCTTTTATACTGAGGTCACCAAAGACATCAAACTGAATATGCGCTTCAAGGTTTCAGACCTGATGTATGACGGGCAGCTTGAATACTGATATTTGCCCGGCGCAGTTGAAACCGAAACGTGCCTGAATAACAAAAGAGCCGTGTTGCCGAAATCAGTTTCGGGCAATACGGCTCTTTTGTTATTCAGTTCAGCTTTCGACCCCGCTTCTCCGATCAGTAAAAGCCTTCCACTCAAACGGCAGCCGCCCGCCTGTTTGTTCAGAATTCTGGATCAAATTCATAAAAATGGACGATTAATGAAAATTCCGACGAATCAACAAAGCTAAGTTAAGATTTATCAACACCGGATTTTTTGATGAGTGCTGGCATAACTCTTGCCCCGCTCAGATTTTCGTTGCTCCTGTGCCGGGCAGATGTGTTTTTGGTCCTGGGCTACAGGCCAGGCAATACAAACCTGGCGCCACGTCCCGCAATCTTTATTCAGGCTGACAGCTTCATCCTGGCTCAACCTGAAACCAGAACAGGTAAATTCATTTCCATTCCAGGGAGGATCCTTCCATGAAAAGACTGCTGCTTCTGCTCATGCTGCTCAGCGCTCTGCTCCTGCCTGCCTCAGGCCAGGCAACGCGCGGAAGTCTGACCGGCGTTATCAACGATAATACCGGGGCCGTCGTTCCTGACGCGACTGTGACCATTCGCAACAATGCGACAGGCGAGGAACTGCGTGCCACGACAGACAGCCAGGGAACATTCAATTTCCCGTCACTCTCACCGGGCCGCTACGCGCTGAAAATTGAAGCCAAAGGTTTCAAGCGCGCTGAGGTTCAGGATGTGGTGATCGAAGTGTCAACACCGGCCAGGGTCAACGTCGGGCTTGAAGTCGGTGAACTGAGTGAAGCCGTCGTGATCAGCAGTCAGACTCAGGAACTTGTCAACACCTCGACGCCAACGCTGACGAATGTGGTCAATCCGCGCCAGCTTCAGGATCTGCCGCTGCCGTCACGCAACCCGATTGACTTTGCCCGGCTGCAGGCTGGTGTGGCCGTGACCGGCACCAACACCCGCACGGCTTCGGTCGGCGGACTGCGCGGCAGCGCCACCAACATCACTCAGGATGGCGTCAACGCGATGGACAACTTCGTCAAGACTGATTCGTTCTTTGCGCTGCAGGCGCCGTCGCTGAACTCGACCAGCGAATTCAGCGTGACGGTCGGCACGGTCGGCGCTGATGCCGGACGCGGCGTCGCACAGGTGCGCATCGTCACGCCCTCCGGCACCAACAGCCTGCACGGCGCGGCGTTCTGGGAACATCACAACGACTTTCTCAATGCCAACACCTTTTTCAATAATGCGACCAATACGCCGCGCCAGATCATCCGGCAGAATTTCTTCGGCTTCAATCTGAGCGGGCCGGTCTGGTTTCCCAAAAAATTCTTCGGGCCGGCGGCATTTGACGGTCGCAACCGGAGCTTCTGGTTCTTCTCTTATGAAGGCTTCCGCGAACCGTTCTCGGTGACGCGCACGCGCACAGTGCTGACCGAAGACGCGCGCAAGGGGATCTTCAAGTATGTCGGCTCGAACGGTCAGCAGCAGTCAGTCAACCTGCTGACCATCGGCAACGCCAAAGCACTCAATCCGGTCACGACGGCGCTGCTCAACAGGATGCCGCTGCCGAACAACACCCTGGTGGGCGATGGCCTGAATACGGCAGGTTTCAACTATAACGTCACGGGTTCTGACCCGAATGACAAATACAAAGTTCGCTTTGACCAGCACCTGTTTGAAAGCTCAAGCCTGGGCAGTCACAAGCTGGAATTTGTTTACAGCCGCGCCAATTTCTCAATCACGCCGGACACTTTCAACTCCCTCGAGTCGCCTTTCCCCGGCGGCATTGATGCCGTGCAAAGTTCGAAGCGCACGCTGGTGACGGCGGCGATTCATTCGACTTTTGGCGCACGCGCCACGAACGAAGCGCGCGTCGGCCACCAGCGCGGCCCGGTTGGCTTCCTGCGTGCCGCGCCGCCGGATCGTCCGTTCTTTACCGGTTTCGCTTCGGTCACCAACTTCGACAACACCTTCATGTCGCAGGGGCGTAACAGCCTGGTTTATCAGTTCACCGACAACTTCTCTTACCTGATCGGTTCGCACACGATTCGCGCCGGGTCAGACTTTCAGTCACTTTCGGCGCTGACCTTTAATGACGCGGGCATTCAGCCGACCGTGACGCTCGGCACCAATTCGGCCAACCCGGACGGCATTCTCAACAGCGTCTTCCCGAATCTGCCTTCCGGCAGCACCGGAACGGCGATTGCCAATCGCGCCCGGAACATCTATTACGATCTGACCGGATTCCTGGCTTCCGCGTCAGCCACCTTCAACGTCGTGTCGCCGACCTCCGGCTTTGTGCCGGGCGCGACGCGCGAACGCAATTTCAAGCAGCGTGAACTGGCGCTGTATATGCAGGATCAGTGGCGCGTGAAACCCAACTTCACGCTCAATTACGGGATGCGCTGGGAATATCAGGGCGTGCCGTATGTCACCAACGGTCTGGCAATTCAGCCCGTGAACGGCCTTGACGGAATTTACGGCATTTCAGGGCGCGGCAATCTGTTCAACCCCGGCTCGCTGAAAGGCACTTCACCGACCACGCTCGATTTCGTCAATGGCAAGACCGGGAAGAATCTCTACAACAACGATTACAACAACTTTGCGCCGTCCATCGGCATTGCTTATTCCCCCAATTTCGAGAAGGGGCCGCTGAAACTGCTCTTCGGTTCAGGCGGCAAGAGTTCAATCAGAGCCGGTTATTCAATCAGCTACCTGCACGACGGTTTCACGGTCGTCAGCAACGCGCTCGGAACCGGCACCACCAATCCGGGCCTGATTCAGGCTGCGGCCAACAACACGCCGACCGGAGTGCTGACGGCTGCCGGGGTGGCGCTGACCACGCCTGTCTTTACGACGCCGATCACGGACGCCAACAATTTCAAGCTGAATTCCAACAACGGTCTGTGGACGTTTGACCCGAACCTGCGCGTGCCTTATGTGCAGCAGTGGTCGTTCGGCATCGAGCGTGAATTCGCCAACAACATGGCGTTTGAAATCCGCTATGTGGCCAATCACGCGATCAAGAACTTCCGCGCCTACAATGTCAACGAAGTAAACATCTTCGAAAACGGCTTCCTGCAGGACTTCCTGAACGCCAAGAAGAACCTGGCCATCAACAACGGCACGAGCTTCGCGCCGGGCGCAGCGGGCACAGTGCCGCTGCCGATCTTCAGCACGCTCTTTGCCGGGCTGTCGAGCGGCTCAGGTTTCGGCAACGCCACATTCATCAACAACCTCAACCTCAACAACGTCGGCGCGATTGCCAACACCCTGGCTTTCAGCACGACTTATGCCAACAACCGCGCCAATCTGAAAATCAACGGCCAGCCGGCCCCGAATTTCTTCGTGGCCAATCCGAATGCGGCCTTTGCCCAGGTGCTCGGCAACGACTCCTTCTCGACTTACAACTCGCTGCAGGTCGAGATTCGCCGCCGCTTCTCGAAGGGGCTGTACTTCCAGGCCAACTACACTTTCAGCAAGACTCTGACCGACAGCGAAGGCAGCCAGAGCACGCTGGAATCGTTCCGCACGCTGCGCAACCTGCGGATTGACAAGCACCGCGCGAGCTTTGACCAGACCCACCGGTTCGTGGCCAATTACATTTACGAACTGCCGTTCGGGCCGGGTCGCCGCTTCTTCAACACCAGAGTGCCTGTCATCAGCCAGGCAATTGAAGGCTGGCAGTTCGGCGGCATCGTTTCGGTGCAGACCGGGACTCCGGCGACGGTCTTTGCCGGTCGCTCAACCTTCAATCAGGCCAATGCCGGACTCAATCCGGCGCAGTTGATCGGCATCACGGCTGAGGATTTCAAAGCCAAAACCGGAATCTTCAAAACAGCGAGCGGCGTGTTCTTCATTGATCCGAGCATGCTGAACATCACGACCAATGCGACGACCGGCGCGGTGCAGACAGCGACGATCAAGGATGGTCTGTTCGGCTCGCCTGATCCGGGAACGTTTGGCAACTTCCCGCGCGCGCTGATTAACGGGCCGGGCTTCAGCCAGGTTGACTTCAGCCTGATCAAGAAGACGCGCATTACCGAGAAGGTCAACCTGAGTTTCACGACGGCCTTCATCAATGCGTTCAATCACGCCAACTTCGCCGTCGGCGATCCGAACTTTGACAGCACCAGCTTCTTCCGCATCACCACTCAGCGGGGACAGCCGCGCACGATTCATTTCGTGATGGGCCTGTCGTTCTGACAAAGTTTTCGATCACGACCTTGAAAACAACAGAGCCGCCTGCCTTCAAAACCGGGGCAGGCGGCTTTTTTCTGCCCGGAACCTTCGCCGTTCCGCCTCTGAACTCTACAAAAATCCCAATTGAATCCAGAAAAATGGATAAGGCACAGACCCTTGTCCAGTTTTTTGTCAGCTAAGTGATGCAGGATCAGGCCTGATTTTTCCCTGTTGCTGCTGGCATAGTCCTTGCTAATTTCAGACTGTCATTTTTCTCTTCCAGCTATCGGAAATTAAAAGCAGAGCATCCTTAACAGTTAAAGCCGGAATTCCGACCCCCCCCGGAATTTCAGGCAGCAGTCATCATCAGCACTGATATTGATTTTTCCGGTTTTACGGAATCTTCGCTGACAGATTCCGCTTCAGATTTCACCAGACAACTCATCGCAACGTAACAAGGAGGAAATTATGAGAACCCCTCTCGTAACAGGGCGGGCATTCATCATGGTGATGATGCTCCTGGCTGCTGCGGTTATGCTGACCATTCCCTTCATCAGTGCTGCTGCCCAGACTGCGACCGGCGGTATTCGTGGTGCGGTCACCGACAGCAGCGGGGCCGTCGTGCCCAATGCCACTGTGGTCGTCAGAAATGCCGCGACCGGCACTGAAATCAGAACGACCACCAACAATGACGGCATTTACACTGTGCCCAGAATCATCCCCGGCGCGTGGAATGTGACCATTGAAGCGCCCGGCTTCAAGAAGACCGAATTCAGGAGTCTCGAAGTTTCAGTCGGCAAGGACACAGTCGTTGACGCAAGCCTGGAAGCCGGCGCCATCAGCGAAGTCGTGACGGTGACAGGCGGCGCAGAAGCCCTGGTTGAAAAAGACACGGTGCAGCTTTCGGCTACTTTTCAGGAAAAGAAGATTGCCAACCTGCCGATCAATACGCCCGGTCAGGGGCTGGATCGTGTGGCGCTGCTCGTGCCCGGAGTAACGCCCGGCATCGGCGCCAACGTCAATTCCAACGGGACGCAGATTTCGGCCAACGGTCAGCGCACGCGCTCAAATAACTTCACGCTCGACGGTGTGGACAACAACGATCTGTCCATCGGCGGGCCGAACTATTTCGTGCGCAACCCGGAAGTCGTCGGCGAATATCAGGTCATCACCAACAACTTTTCCGCTGAGTATGGCCGCAATCAGGGAGCCATCGTCAACATTGTCAGCAAGTCTGGCTCCAACGCCTTTCACGGCGCAGCCACCTGGGAACATCTCGACAACGCCAATTTCAATTCGCTGACCAACCTTGAAAAACGTTCCGGCCAGAAGGAACCGGCGCCGAGTCTCGATAATATCTGGACGTATGCCGTTGGCGGCCCGGTCATCAGAAACCGGATTTTCTTCTTCACGACCGGTTATTTCAGACGCAACCCGCTGCTTGATGATCTGCGCTCGACCACGCTGGCTCCGACAACGGCAGGAATTCAGGCGCTGAAGGCTGCTTATCCGAACAATGCGGCGGTGCAGTATTACGCCGATTATTCAGCCTTTGCCCTGCCGCTTGGCAGTCCGCAGGTGCGCGCTGACGTGGCGCAGTCAACAATCACGGTCGGGACCACAAGCGTTCCGGTGGCGGCGGTGCGGCGACTGGTGCAGCGCAACAACCGGCAGGATGAATACACCGGACGCGGCGATGCCAACCTCGGTGACAAGCACCGGCTGTGGGGGCGCTATTTCTGGCAGGACGCGCCGGGCAAGGATGCGCTCAGAACTGTGGGCGGTTTCACCGGCGATCAGCCCGCTCAGTCAAAACAGATCGGCGGCGGCTGGAACTGGACGGTGACGAGCCGCATCAACAATGAGTTCCGGTTCAATTATTCCAGACTGTTCGTGCTCTTTGGCGGCGGCACGAGCGGCGGCAAGGCTCAGATTCCGCATCCCGACAAGATTGATCTGGCGCTGGCCTTCCTGAATCCGGCCTTCACGGCAGCCAATGGCGCGGGCCTGTTGTCCATCGGCCCGGCCACCAACCTGCCGCAGGGCCGCACGGTTGAGGCTTATCAGTACACTGACAACGTGGCGCTGACGCTCGGCAATCACCAGATCAAGACGGGCGTGGACATCAGGAAGCTGCAAAACATTGCGCCCTTCCTGCCCAACGTCAACGGCAACTTTCAGTTTGATACCGCCGCGCAACTGGCCTCGAACACTCCGACCACGCTGACGGTGGCTTTCGGCCCGGCAACGCTGAGTTACGCTGAAACAGACCAGTTTTACTACGTTCAGGATGACTGGCGCATTCGCCCGAACCTGACGCTTAATCTGGGTCTGCGTTATGAAAACACCGGCCAGCCCATCAACCTGCTCAACGATGTGACGACGGCCCGCGAGAATGACACGACCAAAGCTTTCTGGCGTCAGAACCTGCCGATTGAAGCGCGGGTCAATCCCAGAATTCCGGTGGACGGCAACAACTGGGCGCCGCGCATCGGAGCGGTTTATTCACCGCGTTTTCAGGATGGCTGGCTGAAGAAGGTGTTTGGCGAAGACAAGTCAACCATTCGCGGCGGATTCGGGATGGCTTATGACGCGACCTTCTACAACCTGATGCTCAACATTTCGACTGCCGCGCCGACGGTCTTTCTGACCAGCGCAGCGGGTTTCGGCGTGCCTGATGCCAATCCGACCGGAGACAAGGTGCGCAATGCGGCATCCAGCAGCGGGCTGATTGCCTTCAACACCTTCGACCCGCGCCTTTTCAATCGCACCACGATCAATTCAAAGATGCGTTCTCCCTATTCCGAACAGTGGTCACTCGGAATTCAGCGTCAGTTTGCGGGCCGGAACGTGTTTGAGATTCGTTATGTCGGCACGCACGGTGTCGGCCTGTTCCAGTCCGTGAATCAGAACCCGTTCATTGGCAACATCGTCAACGGTTTCAGCCGGGCTTACTTCGATCCGGTGTCGAATACGGCAAAGACGCTGACGGTTCCGGGCTTCCCCAGCCTGCTGCCGTCATCGGCCAAACCGCTGACCTGCACGAACAATCCGGCGACACCTGATAATGAAGCAGCCTGCAACGGCAGACTCTTCCCGACCGGGGTGGCGCGCGAACGACTCAACGGCGCGCAGTCCATTTATCACGGATTGCAGATGCGTTTTGACGGGCGGTTCCGCAACCAGGTGATTTACGGCTTCACTTACACCTGGAGCAAGGCGATTGACAATTCGAGCGAGGTTTTCAACTTCGGCGATGGCAACTCGGTTGCGGTTGCGCAGAATCCGCTTGATCTGACGCATGATGAGCGCGGACTGTCGGGCTTCGATGCGCGGCATGTCTTCACGGCCAACTTCGTCTGGGAACTGCCTTTCATGCGCGAGCAGAAAGGGATTCTGGGCCGCATCGTCGGCGGCTGGCAGTTGAATGGCATTCTGCTGCTTCGCACCGGCAATCACTTCACGCCGACGCATCCGGTTTCGAGCCGCAATCCTTACGAAGACGTGACGTTCATGAACGCCTTCTTCGGGGTTTCGCAGCTTCGCCCGTTCCAGGGCAATCCGAAAGCGCCGCTGAGTTCAGTCGGCATTACCGATGTTGACGCCTGCATCTTTTACGGGCGCTGCGGCACGAGCGGCGGCAATCCGATTCTGCGGACGAGTTCGACCGGCTATTACCTGATGAGCGATCTGAACAACAACGTCTTTACTCCGGTCAGCGCCAACGATGTGCGCTTCATCATCAATGGCCCCGGAGCGGCGATGAAATTCGGTTCGCCCTTTGGCAATGTCAGCCGCAATTCGTTCGTGGGTGATCGGCTGGAAAACGTTGACCTGAGCATCTTCAAGAATTTCAGAATCACCGAGCGGGTCAACTTCCAGTACCGGCTGGAAATGTTCAATGCCTTCAATCACCCGTACTTCGGCATCCCGAACAGCATCAACCTCGACAACCGCAACTTCTTAAACTTCCAGGAGAACAGCGGTGGTCGGCGTGTGATCTCGATGGGCTTGCGAGTCAGCTTCTGATGCGTCGGCCCCGACGCTGACGAGCCGAAGTCACAGACAGGCCGCAGTCATGGAAATTCAATCCATGACTGCGGCCTGTCGTTTTCAGCATTGCCGCGTGTTCAGGAATCGAACGCGGCCTTGAGCTTGTTGATGCGCCGGGCGAGTTCCAGTCTGATTTCGGCTCGCACCGCGCCCCAGGTGGTGGGATGTTCCGGCTGGCCTTCAAAGTAAAACGGGCAGGGCGCGGGCGCGACTTCGCGCTGCACTTCGCGCAGGTCAATCGGGTCAATCGGGAAGGTGACGCACGGCGGGACGGCGTGCTTTGTCGTGTAGATCATGCAGGCCGTCGTTTTGCCGTCCTCGTAAAAGAAGGGACATTTGAAAACGATCTTGCAGCAGAGGCCGCAACGATTGCAGCCGCCGCGCTGATAAGGTTTCCAGCGATAGAGAATTTTATCCGGCAGAAAAACCGACAGCACCCAGCGTCGTGTCGCGCCCCACGAATGCGTCGTGTAAAGAAAGCCGAGCAGCTTGCGCGCAAGGGCATAAGTTTTCTTTCGGTAAACCCACCAGTCCGAAGGAATCGGCGGAAGTTCAATATCGGTGACCTCGTCCGGGGCCAGTTGGTTTTGCGTTGAAGCTGAGAGAAAAGGATTGTCGTTCTTTTTCAGCGGTTCGATCTGCACAAGCCCGCCGGGTTGCTGATTCGATGATGACATTCAGTGTTCCTTATAATCGGGGAATAATAATTGTATCTGTCCCGTCAATGGCGCGGCTCACATCAGTGAAACAGGTTCAGGAAGCTGTGAATCCGGATGATCAATTCCCAGCGCCGCATCGAGTTCAGCCGCGACATCTCCGCCTGCGCTGCCGCCGAGCCGCGCAAGCGCCCTGAAATCATGCAGGTTCCGGTCAAGCAGGTGCGTCGGCACGGCATTGCCGAGCGCCGTCAGCATTGATTTGCGGACGCGCGGAATTTCCTGCTGCAATTCGTCAATCAGGCGTTTGACGCGCTTGCGCTTGAGGTTCTGCTGCGAACCGCACAGGTCGCAGGGAATAATCGGGAAGTTCTGTGTTGCGGCATACGCGGCAATGTCCGTTTCCCAGCAGTAAGCCAGCGGGCGAATCACCGTGTTGCGCCCGTCATCCGACCGCAGCACGGGCGGCATCGCCTTGAGTGTGCCGATGTAGAGGAAGTTGAGCAGAAAGGTTTGCAGAATGTCATCGGCGTGATGACCGAGCGCGACTTTCGTGCAACCTTCTTCAACCGCGATGTTATAAAGAATTCCGCGCCGCAGCCGCGAACAGACCGAGCAGTAAGTTTTGCCTTCGGGGACGAGCCGTTTGACGACTGAATAAGTGTCGCGCTCGACGATGCGAAACGGCACGCCCAGACCTGATAAATATTCCGGCAGAACGTGCGCGGGAAAGTTCGGCTGCTTCTGATCCAGGTTGACCGCGAGCAGGTCGAATTTCACTGGCGCTTTTTTCTGCAACGCGAGCAGCAACGCGAGCAGCGTGTAACTGTCCTTGCCGCCGCTCAGGCAGACCATAATCCGGTCGCCGTCGGCAATCATTCCGAAATCGCTGATCGCTTCGCCCATCCGGCGCAGCAGTATCTTCTGTAATCTCTCAGCCTGTTCCATCATTCCAGTAATGTTTGCAGCTTACTTTTCAAAGGCAGGTGCGAGTCAGCGGACAGCTTAGGCCAACGATTGCAGAGCAGTCAATTGCTCACAGTCCGCGCTCAGGCGAAGTGATCGTAGCCGCGCGCCGTAACCTGTTCCGTTCGTCCCGCCCGTTGCAGCAGAGGCGCAAAGCCGATTGCCGGATCAGCAGTAATCACTTCACCGATTCTGGTCAGCGGCAAATTGCATTGCCGGGCCAGTTCCAGCAGGGCGCTTTCATCATCGCGGACAGCCGTCAGCAGCAGTTCGTAATCTTCGCCGCCGCTGATGGCGAGGGCGAAAGCCGCATCGTCGCTTTGCCGCACCAGTCGCGTTTCCGCAGCCACCGGCACATTTTCATATTCAATGATTGCGCCGACGCCGCTCTCCTCGCAGATGTGCGCGAGATCCTGCGCCAGCCCGTCGCTGACATCAATCATCGCGTGAGCCAGCCCTGCGGCTCCGATCAGTTGCCCGAATTCCACACGCGGCTGCGGCATCAGGTGCGCCCGCAAAGCGTTTTGTCCGGCTTCGCGGCGGCGCGGGCTGAGACGCTCGCCGCGCCGCAACAGTTCCAGCCCCGCCGCCGATGCGCCGATTTCGCCGGTTAAGTAAATCGCATCGCCACTGCGCGCGCCGTTTCGGCGCACGGCCCGGCCCTGTTCGCATTCGCCCAGCACGATTGAATCAATTGTCAGCCGGTCAGGCGCAGCGCAGGTGTCGCCGCCAATCAATGTCACATTGAACTGTTCAGCCAGCGCAAAGTATCCGGCAAAAAATTCTTCCCACTGCCGGTCATGGTTGAGCGATTTCGGAATGCCGAGCGTGAGCAGCGCGAAACGCGGCACGCCGCCCATCGCGGCAATGTCGCTGAGGCTGACGGCGAGCGATTTGTGGCCGAGGCATTGAAACGGCGTGTAAGCGGGTTTGAAGTGAACGTCTTCGATCAGCAGGTCAGCAGTAATCAGCGTTTCGCGGCCCGTGCGCTGACCCAGAATCGCAGTGTCATCACCGATGCCGCAGATCAGATCGTCGGCACGACGGGCCGCACGGGCGCGAAGCTGATTGATAAAGGCGAACTCGCTTTTCATTTACGGCTGGCCACCACGCACGACGCCGCGCCCGGCCTGAGCGGGTTTGATGACCGCTTCGGCCACGCGTTTGATGTCGTCCTTTTTGACGGCGCGAATCAGGTCGGGCTGCGTTTCGACATCCGCCGGTTTGCGCCCGAAAATAATGGCCCGCGCATATTCAAGCAGTCGCACCGGAGCCGATTGCAGCGCGACGGCATAAGCGCCGATGGCAGCGTTGCGCCCGCGCTCGAACTCTTCGTCAGATGGCGGCGCGGCAGCCAGTTTTTCAAGTTCAGCGCGCAGTGCATCGCGGGTGCGCTGTTCGTTTTCAGGCAGCGTGGCGGCAAAGGCGAAAAGCAGGCCTGAAGCGAGCTGCGGCTGATCTTTGAGTGTGACCTTGTCGGCCAGCATCTGTTTGTCGCGCACTTCAACGGTCAGCTTTCCGCCGGGGCCGGAAGCGAGACTTTGCAGAATCGCCAGCGCGTAATGATCGTTCGATTTGCCGTCAGGAGTGCGAAAGCCGATAGCCTGAGTCGTCATCCGGCGACTCCGCTGCTCAACGACTTCCTGCGGCGTGACGGTGCCGGGCAGGCTGACTTTCAGCGTCTGATCGAGGTTGCTGCTGCTGCGCTTGAAACCTTCGGTGAAGATGCTCGCCACGAGCGCCGAGCCGTCAGTGTCGCCAACTAACACAACGAGCGGATACTGGCGTTTGATCGTGCGATTGTGCCAGTTTTCCAGTTTCTCCTCGCTCATTGATTTGATCACCGCAGGCAGCCCGTAACGCGGCAGCCCGTAAGGATGATTCGGATAGAGCGATGCCGCGAGCAGTTCAATCGCGCGCTGCGGGCTGTCATCGCGCTGCTGCACCTGCTGCGCGAGCAGCGCGTTCTGTTCACGCGCAATCTCGCCCTTGTCGAAGAACGGATTTTCGAGAACATCAAGCAGCAGCCTGACCGCGTTTTCAGCATTGCGCGACAGCACATCGAGCGTGTAGCCGAAAAAGTCAGGTTCATTGACGATCTGAATTTCGCCGCCGTAACTTTCCATTTCGTGCGCGATCAGATCAGCCTTGCGCGTGGTCGTGCTTTTCAGCAGACAGCGCAGCATCATCTCGGTCGTGCCGCTCGAAGTCTGATCTTCGATCAGGCGACCGCCCTGAAAGAAAATGCCGACCGTCAGTTTGCGGCGCGAATGATCTTCGCGGACGTAAGCGCGCGGGCCGCGAAAGACCGAAAAATCCTTGATCGGCAGCGGGACTTCGGCCACTGTCACGTTGTCATCGCCTGCGCCGCGTTCCGGCCCCTGCGCAACTTTTCTGAGCGCCACGGCGGGTTTGACTTCTTCAGGTTTGACCGGCTGCGCCAGTGACGGAGCAAAGACACTGATCAGTTCGGCAAATTTTTCCGGCGTGAAGGTGCGCGCCTGCGCATTGCGCGGTTCATATTCGTGCAGCGTTGTGTTGCCGAGCGTCAGATATCTGGCCGCCGCTTCCTGAACCTCCTTCGCCGTAACGGCGCGAATGCGCGAGACGTAAGAATCAACCAGCCGATAATCGCCGTACTGCGCCTGGTCATGCGCCAGCCACCCGGCCTCGTCGCTGTCAGCCGTCACGGCTTCGATGTGGCGCAGTTCGAGCATCGAGCGGGCGCGCTGCAATTCGCCTTCGCTCAGCAGTTCGCGGCGAAAGCGTTCGATTTCACGAAAGTATTCAGCTTCGGCGCGGTCAATGCGGTCAGGATCAACCCGCAACTGCACGCTGAAGATGCCGACGCCGGGCAGCGGCAAATACTGCGTGCTGATGTCGGTGGCCAGAATCGCTTCTTTCTCAACGCCCTTTCTTTCGCGCAGCGCCTGGACGAGCCGCGAACCGCGACCCAGTCCGAGAACGGCAGACAGCACTTCCATTGCCGCCTGTTCCTTCAACCCTTCGGCAGTTCTGGTCAGCGCGGGCGCGTGATAACCGATGGTTACAATGGTGTGGCTGATGTCGGCGCGCTCGTTGCCGTAACGCAGTTTGTCCTGCGGTGGTTCTTCGAGGCCCGAAGCGGGCTGAGCCTGTGCTGATTGCGGCTGAGCGGTTTGTGCCGCCTGCGGCTGGCTGTTTTGAGCTGTTGCTCTGGCTGGCGTCGGAGGAGGAGGAGCGGCTTTTTCAGGCCAGCCGAAATTGCCGTAAAGCTGCTGAATGCGGCCAATGACCTGCGCGGTGATCAGATCACCATCAAGCACCAGCACAGTGTTTTTCGGCTGAAAGTGATTCTGGTAAAAAGCCTGCACCTGCTCGCGCGTGATGTTTTTCAGAAAATCTTCTGACCCGGCGCTGCCGCGTTTGATCCGGTGCGCAGTAAACGCGGTGGCATACATTCGTTCCATCGCATAAGCCATCGCGTCATCCTGCCTCGTGCGCAGAGCCTGAATGACAAACTGCGCTTCGCGTCTGATCTCTTCGGGATCGAGATTCGGGTTCTGCAACAGGTCGGCTTCGATTTCAAGCAGCTTGCCCAGACTTTCGGCAGGCACCGTTGCGTCAAATGAAATCCGTTCGTAAGAAGCATCAGCGCCGAACGTGCCGCCAAGTTTCTGAATCTCAGCCGCCATAATCGCGGCAGGCCGCGTGGCCGTGCCTCTGAGCATCAGATGCGCCATCAGATTTGATAATCCGGCGTTCTCATCCGGTTCATCAAGGAAGCCTGTCTTCACATAAGTCGTCATCGCTGCGAGTCCGGTCGAAGGGCGTTCACGAATGATGATCGTCAGGCCGTTGCGCAGTTCGAAGCGCGAAGTGATGTTATCGCCATCGCGTTTTTTGATCTGTCCGCCATCAGGCACATTCAGCACCGTTGGTTTGTACGGGTTCGGCGGCTGCTTTTCGGCTGGTTTGGGCGGTGGCGGCGGATTGTTGCGGCGACCGCGACCGCTCTGGGCCATGACGATGGAAGCGCTCATCAGACTGCAAATCACGAGCGCCACGAGAAATGATGACAACCTGTTTGCTTTCGGGTACATCTTTATACGCGCCTTTTTCTGGTGAAGGGGAGCTGTTTGAAATGTGAATTTATCACGAAACGTGCTGAGGAGTGCAGCGGGCAACCTCAACTACGGGACGAATGATCGCAGTTCCTCCGGCAGGGTGTGGCAAAGTTGCAGTGTGGCGAAAATGCAGCACCGGGGCGGTGGCACCGCGAATAATGAATAGTTACGACTGGTCTGCGGCTGTGCTATACTTGCGCCGTCAGTTGGTGAGTAAACTGGCTGGCCAGCGAGCCACGCGATGTTTGAGATTGAAAGATACTCAGCACCAGCAGCAGGCTGTCAAAAGTATGAGCCGTTGAAACTCGCCTGTTCGACGGCGATTGCTTTCTCTGCAAAGCAACCCCACCCGCAGGGGAAGTTGTGATAACCCTGGTTTTCTGTAGCCGCCTGCCACAATCGCGGCGTAAGTGAGGGGCGGCTGGGAGTCGTAGCAAGCCTATGGAAGAGAAAGACAAACGCCCTGACATCAGCGAACTGCTCGCAGCTCATCGGCGCGAGCGGGAAGAATTAAAGTGGGAAGGGACCTTCCGGGACTACTTCGAGCTGGTAGCTGGTAACCCTCGCCTCGCGCAGCTTTCGCATGCGCGAATCTGTAACATGATCCTCGATGCCGGAGTCGAGAAGATCAACGAAGGCACACCCGACGAAATCTCGCGTTACAATTTTTTCAGCGACGAACTCTACGGGATTGACGAACCCATTGAGCAGATCGTTGATTACTTCAAGTCTGCCGCTCAGCGGCTTGAAGTTCGCAAACGCATTCTGCTGCTGATGGGGCCGGTCGGCGGTGGTAAATCAACCATCGTGGCCCTGCTCAAGCGCGGCCTCGAAAGGTGGACGCGCATGACGCCCGGCGCAGTCTTTGCCATCAAGGACTGCCCGATGCACGAGGAACCGTTGCACCTGATTCCGGCTGATCTGCGGCTTGAGATTGAGAAGCATTACGGAATTTATATCGAGGGCGAACTCTGCCCACAGTGTCGTTATAACCTCGAACACGTCTATCACGGCAGGCACGAAGACATGCTGGTTGAGCGCATTCTTTTCTCTGAAAAGGATCGCATCGGCATCGGCACCTTTGCGCCCTCTGATCCGAAATCTCAGGACATCACCGAACTGACCGGCTCGATTGACCTCTCGACCATCGGTGAAATCGGCGTCGAATCAGACCCGCGCGCTTATCGCTTTGATGGCGAACTCAACATCGCCAATCGCGGGATGATGGAGTTCATCGAAATCCTCAAGTGCGATGAGAAATTCCTTTACTCGCTGCTGACGCTTTCGCAGGAGCAGAACATCAAGACCGGTCGCTTCGCCATGATTTACGCTGACGAAGTGATCATGTCGCACACCAACGAAAACGAGTACAACGCCTTCGTCGGCAACCGCAAGTCCGAAGCGCTTCAGGATCGCATCATCATGATCAGGGTGCCGTACAACCTGAAGGTTTCGATGGAAGAGAAGATTTACGAGAAACTCCTCAACCAGAGCGAAGTTCTCAGCAACATCCACATCGCGCCGCACACGCTGAAGGTCGCCGCGATGTTTGCCGTCATGACCCGGCTTGAAGAACCGAAGAAGGCGAGCGTGGACATCGTCAAGAAGATGAAACTTTACGACGGTGAGGATGTCGAAGGCTTCAAGTCGCGTGACGTGCGCGAACTGAGGGCGGAAACAGTGCGCGAGGGAATGGACGGCATTTCGCCGCGTTACATCATCAACCGCCTGTCGAACGCGCTCGTCAAGGACGGCGTCACTTACATCACGCCGATTGACGCGCTGCGGGCGATCAAGGACGGTTTCGAGCAGCACACCGGCATCAATGCTGAGCAGCGCGAGCGCTATCTGAACCTGATCGCGCTGGCCCGCCGCGAGTACGACGAAATCGCCAAGACCGAAGTGCAGCGCGCTTTCGTTTATTCGTTCGATGAGATGGCGCGGAACATGTGCAATTCGTACCTCGACAATGTCGAAGCCTATTGCAACAAGGAGAAGATGAAGGATCCGATCACCGAGGAACTGCTCGAACCCGATGAGCGGCTGATGCGCTCCATCGAAGAGCAGATCGGCATTTCCGAAAACGCGAAGAACACCTTCCGCCAGGAGATTCTGATCCGCATCTCGTCCTATTCACGCAAGGGCAAGGCGTTCGAGTACAACTCGCACGAACGGCTCAAAGAGGCCATCGAAAAGAAAATCTTCGCTGACCTCAAGGACGTGGTGAAGATCACGACTTCGGCCAAGACGCCCGACGCCGATCAGTTGCGCCGCATCAACGAAGTCGTTGACCGGCTCGTCAGAGAACACGGCTACACGGCAGAGAGCGCCAACGATCTGCTGCGTTATGTCGGGACGCTGCTCTCGCGCTGAGGGTGCGTCGGACTGAAAACAGCAATGCGCCCGCGCTTTTCCTGATGGAAGGTGCGGGCGTTGTTGCCTTCGGGTAAAATCACGGCGGAGTGAAATCAATGGAAAGCATTACGGTCGAAAAGCCGACTCTGCGAATGATCAACTCTGAAGAAATCAGAACGATCAGTGAGTGGGAAAAACTCTATCCGGAAACCTGGCTGTTTATTGGAGTGACCCGCGAAGATCTCTGGGAGATTTACGAAGGAAAGCTGATTGCGACAGCAGCCGATCCGGCTGAATTTTTTGAACTGGATCAGTTTTACAGCGAACGCGGGATGGTGAATCTGACGACACGTGGCGTTTCCACTGGCCCGCAGCCAGCGGTCGTAACGACATTCAGCGTCCTGCCGGAACTGCCGGGTTGAGTTTTTTGTCTGCGAGAGATCAATGTCATGCAACTGGCTTCGCTTCACTTCCGGGGATGTTCCTGTGGTCAGCGTCAGAATTGGCGCTCGCCGCTATTTTGCCCTGATTGATACGGGAGCGGCCATCAGCTTTGTGATGCCTGATGTTTCTCTCAAGCTGGGATTACCCAAAGACGGCTTTCAGAATATTGTGGCGCTGAACGGACAGCTTGAGACTGTGCCAGCAGTTCTGCTCCCGGCCATTGGTTTTGGTGATATTGAGCTGGCGCCCTGTCGCGCAGGGTTGCGTAATCTGAAGCCGCTCGGACTCGGTATCGAGTTACTTCTCGGCGTCAACGCCTTCGCTGCCCATCGCCTGCAATTCGATTTCGGGGAAGGCCGCATTTACGTAGTGGAATAAGAGGTAAGCAATATGTCTGTCCAACGCAACGACTGGTCGCTTCAGCGCAAAGGCATCATTGATCAGGAACGCCACAAGGAGCGCGTCAAGGATGCGATCAAAAAGAACCTCGGCTCGATTGTCTCGAATGAGTCAATCATTCTGTCGAACGGGCGCAAGACGGTCAAAATTCCGATGCGCTCGCTTGATGAATACAAGTTCCGCTTTGATTACCGCAAACGCAAACAGGTCGGGCAGGGCGATGGCAACACCAAAGTCGGCGATGTGATCGGGCGCGAGGGGCAGCAGCAGGGACAGGGGCAGGGCAGCGGCGAAGCAGGCAGCAGTCCGGGTCAGGATTATTACGAAGCTGACATCAACATTGACGAGATCGCCGCGCTGATCTTTGAAGACCTGCACCTGCCTTACCTTGAAGAAAAAGCCAAACAGGCCGTACAGGCAAAAACGACGAAGTTTACCGAAATCCGGCGCATCGGCGTGATGTCGAACCTCGACAAGCGGCGCACGATTATGGAAAACATTCGCCGCACGGCGCGTGAGCAGGGGCAGGCGAAGATCGGCAAGTTCAGGAAAGAGGACATGCGCTACAAAAGCTGGGAGGAGGAGTTCAAATACGAATCCAACGCCGTCGTCATTTCGATGATGGACGTTTCCGGCTCAATGGGCGAATTCAAGAAATACATTGCGCGCAGCTTTTATTTCTGGATGGTGCGCTTTTTGAAGACGAAATACGACAACGTCAAAATCGTCTTCATCAGTCATCACACCGAAGCGAAGGAAGTCACCGAGGAACAATTCTTCACGCAGGGTGAATCGGGCGGTACGGTGGTCAGTTCGGCTTACAAGCTGGCGCTCGACATCATTGCCGAACGCTTCCCGCCGCGCGACTGGAACATCTATCCATTTCATTTCTCGGATGGCGACAACTATTATTCAGACAACGACGAAGCGGTGAAGCTGGCCGACAAGCTGATTGAAACGTGCAATCTGTTCGGCTACGGCGAAATCGGCGAGGAAGGCGCGGCCAGTTACCGGCGCAGTTCCGGCGCGCTGCTTTCGATCTTCAATGACCGGCTGAAAAACAAGGATCGTTTCGTCGGCGTGCGAATTGATGACAAGGAGGAAGTCTACCCTGCGCTCAAGCAGTTCTTCGGCAAGCGGGGTATTGAAGCTTAACCGATGACTCTGCCCCCGGCTTATTCCGACAATCAGGCACTGATTGCGGAACTCAGAAGCTTTACGACCCGAAGCGAATTACAGGCTTCCGATTCTTACCGGAAACAACAGGCGCGGCTGTCGAATCTGCTCGATCAGCCGCGCCTGTTTGTTACTGACAAAGCGCAATCTCATCTGCGTGACTTTTTACGCATCGCGCACTGGAATCTTGAAAAGGGCAAATATCTCGACGCGACGATTGACGCTTTTCGCCGTCATCCCGTGCTGCGCTGTGCTGATCTGATTTCAATCAATGAAGCTGATGTTGGCATGAATCGCTCAGGCCAGCGTTTCGTCGCGCTTGAGCTTGGGCAGGCGCTTGGCATGCACGTCGCCTTTGCTCCGGTTTACCTGGAGTTCTCGAAAGGTTACGGCGACGATCTGACGATGCCAGGCGAAAACACGATTGCGCTGCAGGGCAACGCGATTCTGTCGCGGTATGCGCTCAGCAATCTGCGCATCATCCGGCTGCCGGTTTGTTACGATCATTTCGAGCATGCCGAAAAACGCATCGGCAACCGCAACGCGCTGGCGGCTGACGTTGAAATCAATGGTCGCGCGCTGACCTTTGTCACCACACACCTTGAAGTGCGCAACGCACCGGCCTGCCGCGCTCGTCAGATGGCGGCGATTATTGATGAACTGGAAACCCCCGGCACGCCGCGCAGTTCAATCATTGCCGGAGACTTCAACAGCAACACCTTCGCGCGCGGCGGTCGCTGGCGCACGCTGCGCGGCTTTGCGCGGATGCTGCTTTCAAATCCTGAAAAGCTGATGCGCCAGATTGCCGCGCCACAATCACGCGAACCGCTTTTTGATCTGCTGTACCGGCATGGTTTCACTGATCGCGGATTCAATAACGAAGCCAGCACCTGCCGCGTGCCGCTCAACATTCTCGAAGACAGATCGCGCCTGCCCGCCATTTTTACCAGAATCATCGAACACCGCCTGGCGGCTTATCACAATCAGCTTGATTTCAGGCTCGACTGGATCATCGCCAGAAACGCGCAACCGCTTGGCGACAGCGAAATGATTGATGCCGCCACCGGCACTGCCAGCCTGAGTCCGCAGACCATCACCGGGCTGAAGAATGAACAGGGCACACAGATTTCCGATCACGACCCGATCACGGCTGATCTGAGCATCAGGTAAAGAATCAGCCGTGAATGCACACGAATCATCACGAAACGGTGTTTGGAGTTCCAGCTTCAGCTCAATGACGTTAAGTCAAGCCGGAGCAGGACAGACAGAGAGATGACGGAACAAACGAAAATAACAGAACACACGAAAGCAGAACGGAACAAGGTCTGAACTTTTCCGTCTGTTCCGTTCATTCCGTTTGTTCCGTCATCTCTCTGTTGCTTAACCTCATGCCATTGAGCTGAAGCTGGAAATCCAAACACCATTTTTCGGAGTGCGCTGATTTTCCGTGAAAGAAATATTCGTGATGTGCGTGTTTATTCGTAGCTGCTTCTTTCTGCCTTTCACAACGATTTGCCCGCTGGCTCGTGTTTCTTTACTATGACGCAGGTTCTTTCCCCCCGCTCTCATCCACAAATGACATTGACGCAGTTGCAGCCAAGGGAGACGACTATGCCATCACCACAGGATTACGAACAACTCGGCGCTTTTTATCTCGGACGCCCTTACAACCTCAAAGCGCAGCAGGCCCAGGACGGGCTGATTCTGTATGACTCGAAAGACCTTGTCACCCACGCGGTCTGCGTCGGCATGACCGGCAGCGGCAAGACAGGCTTGTGCCTGACGCTGCTTGAGGAGGCCGCGATGGATTCAGTGCCGGTGATTGCGATTGATCCGAAAGGTGATCTCGCCAATCTGCTGCTGACCTTTCCGAATCTGAGCGCCGAAGAGTTTGCGCCCTGGGTCAATGAAGACGAAGCTCGCCGCAATGGCGTCAGCGCCGAACAATTTGCACAGCAGCAGGCCGAGTTGTGGAAAAACGGGCTGGCAAAATGGGGACAGGATGGCGAACGCATCAGACGGCTGCGACAGACTGCGGATTTTGTGATCTACACGCCGGGCAGCAGCGCCGGACTGCCGCTTTCGATTTTGAAGTCATTTGAGGTTCCGCCCGCCGCGATTCTCGAAGACGGCGAACTGCTCAGAGAACGCATCGGCACGACGGTGACTTCACTGCTTGGACTGCTTGGCATCGAAGCCGACCCGATTCGCAGCCGCGAACACATCCTGCTTTCCAACATCATCAGCGCAAGCTGGAACAACGGCCAGAACCTCGACCTCGCCACGCTGATTCAGGCGATTCAGCAGCCGCCGTTCAGCAAAGTCGGCGTGATGGATCTGGATTCGTTTTATCCGGGCAAGGATCGGTTTGAACTGGCGATGGCCATTAACAATCTGCTGGCCGCGCCCGGCTTCAGTGCGTGGATGGAAGGCGAACCGCTCGACATCAATAACCTGCTCTATTCACCGACGGGCAAGCCGCGCGTTTCGATCATTTCAATTGCGCACCTCAACGACGCCGAACGAATGTTCATTGTTTCGCTGCTGCTCAATCAGACGCTTGGCTGGATGCGGCAGCAGTCCGGTACGACCAGTCTGCGGGCGATTCTTTATATGGATGAAATCTTCGGCTACTTCCCGCCCGTCGCCAATCCGCCATCAAAACAGCCGCTGCTGACGCTGCTCAAACAGGCGCGCGCATTCGGGCTGGGCATCGTGCTGGCCACGCAGAATCCGGTTGATCTTGATTACAAGGGACTGGCCAACACCGGCACCTGGTTCATTGGCAGATTACAGACTGAACGCGACAAGGCGCGGGTGCTGGAAGGACTTGAAGGCGCTGCCGCCACGCAGGGCGCGCAGTTTAATCGGCAGGCGATGGAAGAAACGCTCGCCGGGCTTGGCAGTCGCATCTTTCTGATGAACAACGTTCACGAAGATCAGCCGGTGGTTTTTGAAACGCGGTGGGCAATGTCTTACCTGCGCGGCCCGCTGACGCGCAATCAGATCAAACAACTGATGGATCCGATGAAATCAGGCGCAAATGCGGCAACGACAAATACTGCGACAGCCGCTGCTCCGCGACCTGCCGCGCCTTCAGTTTCTTCAGCCGCTGCGCCTGCGGGCAGCAGGCCGCTGCTGCCGCCTGAAATCACGCAGTATTTTGTGCCGGTGCGCTCAAGCCAGCCTGCCGGTCATTCGCTGGTCTATTACCCGACAGTACTTGGCGCGACTGAGATTCACTTTGCTGACAGCAGGACTGGCGTGGACACGGTGCAAAGCGCGGTGTTTGTAGCGCCGATCACGAACGATCCGATTCCGGTCAACTGGGAAGACGCTGCCGAAAGCGACCTTGATCCGAACGAACTTGAAAAGTCGCCGGATGAAGCTGCCGGATTCGCGGAACTTCCGGGGATGGCGGGCAAGGCGAAAAGTTACGACGGCTGGGGTAAGGATCTGGTCAATTTCATTTACCGCAACCGGACGCTTGATCTGCTGAAGAGCAATTACTACGACCGGTTCTCGAATCACGATGAATCCGAGCGCGACTTCCGCATTCGCCTGCAACAACTTGTGCGCGAGCAGCGCGACGGCGAACTTGAAAAGCTGCGACAGAAATACGCGCCGAAAATGGCCGTGCTTGAAGAGAAAATCCGCCGCGCTGAACAAACGGTTGAACGCGAAACCGAACAGGCCCAGAGCGCCAAAATGGACACGCTGCTGTCGGTCGGTTCGGCCATCGCGCAGTTTGGGATGAGCGCGCTCTTTGGCCGCAAGATGACCAGTGTGGCCAACGTCAGCAAAGCCACGTCAGCCGCGCGCAAATACAGTCGCCAGCGCGGCCAGTCGTCAGACATTGACCGCGCCGCCGAAAATGTCGAGGTTTGTACGCAGCAGCTTCAGGAACTGGAAGCCGAATTACAGGCCGAAACCGAGGCGCTCAAATCCCGGAACGATCCGGCCACCGAAGTTTTTGACCGCGTGCAGATCAAACCCAAAAAGAAAGACATCACTGTCCGGTTAGTGGCACTGGCCTGGACTCCGCACTGGCAAAGCCCCGGCGGGGAACTGACAAATGCGTGGGAATAAGTTTTCATTCAGTCAGCCGGAGGCTGTCTCAGACCCCTCGGCTAATAAATCTGAAACCGGTCAGGAAGGGCCGACGTTCAGGCTTTTTCACGATTTTTTCCCGCACTTGTGACGGGGTTGTGAGGAAAAACCCAAGCGAAGTTCCAGAAATTGGGGTAGAATGCTCGGCGGTTGTTTTTAACGGAGGTACACGACATTGAATTCGACAGTCAGACAGTTACTTTTCTGGGTGGTAATCGCGGGGGGCGCGTTGCTGCTCTGGTGGACATTTCACAATGCGAGCAGGACACCTGATACGGAGATGGCTTACTCCAGACTGCTCAAGGAAGCCGGGGAAGGAAACGTTCGGACAGCGACCATTGAACCTGGCAAAGTTTACGGCGAGCTGAAAAACGGCAGCCGGTACAAAGCAAACATCGTTGGTGACACGACCATCAGCGATATTGCCAAAGAGCTGAACAAAAACGGCGTTGAGGTCAAAATGGATCCGTCATCCAGCACCGGGATGTGGATTACCGTGCTGGCCACTTACGCGCCGCTGCTGCTGATTCTGGCCTTCTGGATTTTCATGGTGCGCCAGATGCAATCTGGCGGCAACAAGGCGCTGTCGTTCGGCAAGAGTCGCGCCAAGCTGCTCTCAAATCAGCAGAAGCGCGTGACATTCAAGGATGTCGCGGGCGTGGATGAAGCCAAGGAAGAGCTTCAGGAAATCATTGAATTTCTGAAGGAGCCGCAGAAATTCCAGAAACTCGGCGGACGTATTCCGAAAGGCGTCCTGATGATGGGGCCTCCGGGCACGGGCAAGACGCTGCTCGCGCGCGCAATTGCGGGCGAAGCCAACGTCCCGTTCTTCTCGATTTCAGGGTCTGACTTTGTCGAAATGTTTGTCGGTGTCGGCGCTTCGCGCGTGCGCGACCTGTTCGAGCAGGGCAAGAAGAATGCGCCGTGTATCATCTTCATTGATGAAATTGACGCGGTCGGTCGTCATCGCGGAGCCGGACTCGGCGGCGGTCACGACGAACGCGAACAGACGCTCAACCAGTTGCTGGTTGAAATGGACGGCTTTGAATCAAACGACGGCGTGATTCTGGTTGCTTCAACCAACCGCCCTGACGTGCTTGATCCGGCGCTGCTGCGTCCGGGCCGCTTTGATCGCCGCGTGGTGGTCAACCGCCCTGACGTGAAAGGCCGCGAAGGCATTCTGGCCGTTCACACGCGCAAGATTCCGCTCGGCGAGGACGTTGACATTTCGGTCATCGCACGCGGCACGCCTGGTTTCACCGGCGCTGATCTGGCCAACCTGGTCAACGAAGCTGCGCTGAACGCCGCCCGTTACAACAAAAAGACGGTGGCGATGTATGACTTCGAATGGGCCAAGGACAAGGTGCTGATGGGGTCGGAGCGCAAGTCAGCCGTGATGTCCGACGAAGAAAAGAAGACTACGGCTTATCACGAAGCCGGTCACACCATCGTCGGGCTGAAGGTTCCGAATGCTGACCCGGTTCACAAGGTGACGATCATTCCGCGCGGCATGGCGCTCGGTCTGACACAGCAGTTGCCCGAAGGCGACCGTTACACGCACTCGTCAGAATACATCGAAGGCTCGATTGCGATTCTGATGGGGGGCCGTCTGGCCGAGGAAATTTACCTCAACCGGATCACGACCGGCGCATCGAACGACATCGAGCGCGCGACTGAACTGGGTCGCCGGATGGTGTGCGAGTTCGGTATGTCATCCCTTGGGCCGCTGACGTTCGGCAAGAAGGAAGAACAAATCTTCCTGGGCCGCGAAATCGCACAGCATCAGGATTACAGCGAAGACACCGCGATCAAGATTGATCAGGAAGTCAAGCGCATCGTGATGGAACAGTACGAACGCGCCCGCCGGATCATCATGGAAAACCGTGAGGCGACCGAACGCCTGGCGCTGGCGCTGCTCGAACGCGAAACGCTCGACGCCGTGCAGATTCGCCGCATCGTCGCGGGCCTGCCGCTTGATGACGACAGCCCTGCTCCGACGACTCCTGCCGACAGCAACAGACCTGCCGACAAGGAGCCGGTGCTGAAACCGATTCTGCCGCCCATTACGGGCAGCAACCCGGCGACAGCATAACGGTCAGGAAAAACAAAAAGCGAAAGCGGCGAGTCAGCAAAGCGTTTCTGATTCGCCGCTTTCGCTTTTGCTGCACACCAGCGCAAAGCTGTCCGTAGAATGCTTACGGGAATTCCTGAAGAAAACTTTCTCAGGCAGTTACATTCAATCAGTAAACCAGAACCGGAACTATGACTCCTGTCAGTGAATCCAAAGAAATCAGAGAAGCGCCGACTTACCGTCGCCCGATTCGTGAAATCATTGCTGATCTCAGCAAGCCGATCCCTGACCGCTTTCTGAAAGACAAGGTGATTAAAGGCAACAAGCTGACCTATATCCCCTGGCATTACGCGGTCAAACTGCTCGACTGGTACGCGCCCGGCTGGTGCTACGAAGTCAGAAACGTCACTCCGATCAGCGAACAGACAGTCCTGACTGTGCGCCTGATTATTCCGGCAGCCGAAGGCGATGTCTGGCGCGAGGCCACAGGCATTGAAGAAGACGAAGTGTCAGGTTACGGTGACACTTCGAGTAACGCCGAATCAATGGCCCTGCGCCGCGCTGCCGCCAAGTTCGGGCTTGGGCTGTACCTTTACGACAAGAAGTGAAGTAGCCACGCCCGTCATTTCATCGCATAATCAACGGCGCGATGAAAGCTCCCCGCATTCTGATCGAATCCGGCTTTTCGGTTGAGCAGCGCCCGCTCAACCGAAAGGCCATTGAAATCACCTCTCAGTCCGGCTACCTGCTTGTTTGCGTGCGCGGTTCACAACAACCGGAACCGGCAGCTTCCTGCACGCTGCTCAATCCCGGTCAGGCCATCAGACTTTCATCAGCGAGCAGTGATGAACTGCTTCTTATTCGTTTCGCGCCGCAACTGCTGCTTGAAACCGCAGCGCGGCTCAGGCTTCATCCAACCGGCGCACATCTGCTCTTTCGCCAGCCGCTCGTTCCCGTGACCGACGACAAAAAACTGAATGAAGTGCTGCGCACAATCAGCGCCGAACTCACCGAAGCCGCTGCCGGATGGCGTGAAGTGATCGGTTCGCTGATCAGCCAACTGGCAGTTTATTTACTGCGCGCACACATCAACGTGCATCGTTCAGAAGAGGTTGAGTTGTCGCGCGTGGGCATCGTTGACCGTCGTCTGCGCCGCGCCATCGAATTTATGCACGACAACTGCGAACGAGACCTGAGCCTGTCAGAAATTGCGGCGGCGGCTTACCTGAGCGCGTTTCACTTTGCCCGCCTGTTCAAGAAGATCACCGGCACCACTCCGCACGTCTTTCTCGCTTCGCTGCGGATTGAAAAAGCGCGCCGCCTGCTGGCTGAAAGCGATCTTTCAATCGCTGAAGTCGGTGCGCGCGTCGGCTACAACAGCCAGAGTCACTTCACCAAAATCTTCCGCGAATCTGCCGGACTCACTCCGCAGGTCTTCCGCGCCGCAGCCCGTAATTCCTCTCTTGCCAGACAGACTGCTGTGACACCCGCAGAAAGTGTCCCTGCGCGTAAACAGCCGCGTGAAACCCGCCGCTAAACTGTAATTCCATTCAACACCCGTTCAGAAAGGACGCACCTGTTTATGAAGCTCAGGATTCCCGCTGTGCTGCTTATTTCATTGCTGCTGATCTTCGCTGCGACACCTGTTTCTGCACAGATCAGAAACCAGAAATCTCACGTTCCGCTGCGTGACTGGGAGCGCGTCAGGCAAATTCCCTTTGACGTTGAACTGACCGTCGAAACCAGGAACGGGAACGCGATCAGCGGCTGGATGAAAGAGGCCACAGACATGACTTTGAGTGTTTCAAATTATCGCCGGGTCACTGAAATTCCCCGGCTGACGATCAAACGGATTTTCGTCAAAGGCCACGTTTCACTTCCCGAAGCCGCCGGAGCCGGTCTGACAGCCGGCAGCAGCATCGGTTATCGCGCCGGTCGCACTGACTGTTACGGCGGCAGTCTGAAAGGCGCGGCCATCGGCGCAGGGGTTGGCGCAATTCTCGGCGCCATCATCGGCAGCGGCAAACCGAAATCCACCTTGGTTTATGAAGCTGAACTTTCAGTCCTGCCGGTGTTTCCGTATTTTTTGTACTGGTGAGTGAGAAAGCCCGCCGGATACCTGACAAACTTATCAGGTTTATGCTAGACTGCGTCTTACCAATCTGAGAGGTCGTATTAATTTTGAAGATTACAGCCCAGGAAGAATACGGATTGCGCTGCATCATGCAGCTCGCACGGCAGGAGCCTGACGTGCCGATGATGGTGCGCGACATTGCCGAGCGCGAAGGATTGTCAGTTGCTTATGTCGAGAAGATTCTCTGGACGCTTTCGCGCAGCGGCATTGTCGAAAGCGTGCGCGGCCCGAAGGGCGGTTATCGCCTGACGCGCCCCTGCACAGAGATTTCCATCGGCGAAGTGATGCGCGTGCTGGGTGGTGTGCCATCCAGAGATGACATCTGCGCGCAGTTCACCGGCAATCAGGATATGTGCGTGCATCACGATGACTGCGGCCTGCGTCCGGTCTGGGTCAGCATCACCGACTTTGTGCACAGCGTTTTTGACAAAATTCCGCTCTCAGCTCTGTTGCAGGGCAGCGTTGATGTGCAGATGGTTCAGCTCAACGGACTCGGCAAAGTGAAAGCGCCGGTTTCAGTGAGCTGACAGTTGATGGCCCTTTTTTTGAAGACAAACCTGACTCTTTTGTCTGGTATCAACCGCAGGCGTCGTCAATAAAGAGTCGAAGGAAAAGAACCATGAGTACGATTGAAGCCCTTGCCAATCAGGAATACAAGTACGGATTCGTTACCGCCATCGAAGCCGAAACCGTGCCGCGTGGTCTGGATGAAAATATCATCCGCACGATTTCGGCCAAAAAGAACGAGCCGGAATGGATGCTCGAATGGCGGCTGAAGGCTTATCGTCACTGGCTGACGATGACCGAACCGGAATGGGCCAACGTTCATTATCCGAAGATTGATTACCAGGACATCATCTATTACTCCGCGCCAAAGCCGAAGGAAAAGAAGCAGAGTCTGGATGAAGTTGACCCTGAACTGCTCGACACCTTTGAGAAGCTCGGCATTCCGCTGCACGAACAGAAACTGCTGGCCAACGTCGCCGTTGATGCCATCTTTGACAGTGTGTCAGTAGCGACAACCTTCAGGGAAAAGCTGGCCAAAGAAGGCGTCATCTTCTGTTCATTTTCTGAAGCGTTGCAGCACTATCCTGAACTGGTGCGCAGATACATCGGTTCAGTCGTGCCGTACACCGATAACTATTTTGCGGCGCTCAACTCGGCAGTCTTTTCTGACGGTTCATTCTGTTACATCCCGAAAGGCGTGAAGTGTCCGATGGAACTGTCATCCTACTTCCGCATCAACAACTCTGAATCCGGCCAGTTCGAGCGCACGCTGATTGTGGCTGAAGAGGGCAGTTACGTCTCATATCTGGAAGGCTGTACGGCGCCCAAGTTCGACAAGAATCAGTTGCACGCCGCTGTCGTCGAACTCGTCGCGCTTGATGATGCTGAGATCAAGTATTCGACGGTGCAGAACTGGTACGCGGGCGACAAGGAAGGGCGCGGCGGCATTTACAACTTTGTTACGAAACGTGGCAAATGCGCGGGTCGCAATTCAAAGATTTCCTGGACGCAGGTCGAAACCGGTTCAGCGATTACGTGGAAGTATCCGAGCTGCATTCTGCTTGGTGACAATTCCATCGGCGAGTTTTATTCGGTCGCGCTGACGAACAATTATCAGCAGGCCGACACCGGCACGAAGATGATTCACATCGGCAAAAACACGAAAAGCCGGATCATCTCGAAAGGCATCTCTGCCGGTCACTCGAACAACAGCTATCGCGGCCTCGTGAAGATTCTGCCAAAGGCTGAAAACGCGCGGAACTATTCACAGTGCGATTCGCTGCTGATCGGCGCAAAGTGCGGCGCAAACACCTTCCCGTACATTGAGGTCGGCAACAATTCAGCGAAGGTCGAACACGAAGCTTCGACTTCAAAGATCAGCGAGGAACAGATTTTCTATTTCAACCAGCGCGGCATTTCGACCGAGGACGCCGTTTCGATGATCATCAACGGCTTTTGCAAGGAAGTCTTCCGCGAACTGCCGATGGAGTTCGCCGTTGAAGCAACGAAGCTGCTCGGCCTGAAACTGGAAGGCTCGGTTGGATAAAACAATTCATCCACGAAGTCGCACGAAGAAGCACGAAGGTTTTTGACAGGATTGACAGGATGAACAAGCCCGGAAAAGTTTATTTGTACAGTAATCCTGTTCATCCTGTGAATCCTGTCTGATTCTTCTTCGTGCTGCTTCGTGTGGCTTCGTGGATGGAAAAGAGAAAACAGCAATGCTTGAGATTCGTAATTTACACGCCACGATTGATGGCAAAGAGATTCTGAAAGGCCTGAACCTCACAATCAATGCCGGTGAGATTCACGCGATTATGGGGCCGAATGGTTCCGGCAAAAGCACGCTGGCGAAAGTGCTGGCCGGGCATCCGTCCTATGAAGTCACCGCTGGTGAAGTGATTTACGAGGGCCGCAACCTGCTCGAACTTCCGCCTGATGAACGCGCGCGCGAAGGCGTGTTTCTGGCGTTTCAGTATCCGACTGAAATTCCAGGCGTCAGCAACGCGAACTTCCTGCGGATGGCTTACAACGAAATCGCAAAGCATCACGGGCGCGATGAACTCGACCCGCTGGAGTTTGACGATCTGCTCCGCGAGAAGATGCAGATCGTTGAGATGAGCGACAGCTTTATCAATCGCTCGGTCAACGAAGGCTTTTCAGGCGGCGAAAAGAAGCGCAACGAGATTCTGCAAATGGCCGTGCTGGAACCGAAACTGGCCGTGCTGGATGAAACCGATTCCGGTCTGGACATTGACGCGCTGCGCATTGTGGCCGGTGGCGTCAACAAACTGGCGAACAAGGACAATGCAATTGTGCTGGTGACGCATTACCAGCGGCTGCTTGATTACATCGAACCGCAGTTCGTCCACGTGCTGTACAAGGGCCGCATCGTCAAATCAGGCGGCAAGGAACTTGCGCTGGAGCTGGAAAAGAAAGGTTACGACTGGATCAGGGATGCTCAGGCCGCTGCGTAAGACAGCCTTTGCCTGACGTTTGAAGACTGAAACCGATGCCACAACCCGTGAAAGAAAAAGATGACTATCTGGCGGCCTTCAAAGTACTGGCCGCAAATCAGGCGAACGATCCGGCGTGGCTGACGCTGCTGCGCGAAAAGGCTGCTGAAAGTTTTGCCGCGCTCGATTTTCCGACCACCCGCGTTGAAGCCTGGAAGTATACGAACATCGCTCCGGCGCTGAAGCCGCAGTATCGCGCGGCGACAAAGGCCGATGCGCGAGGTCTTTCAGCAGAGAGCGTTGCCAGATTCGCGTTTGATGAATCGCGCCGCGCCCGGCTGGTGTTCATCAACGGAATTTTCGCCCGCGAGCTTTCTGATTTCTCAGACTTGCCTGAAGGAATCGTCGCCGGGAATCTGACTGAGCTGCAGTCTGAAATCATCCGCGAACATCTGGGCGCTTACGCCGATTATCGCCGGGAAATTTTCACGGCACTCAACACTGCGTCAGTCAGTGACGGCGCATTCGTTTTCATTCCGGCTGGAAAAGTGGTCACAGTTCCGATTCACCTGCAATTCATTGCCGCGACCGCGAATGAGCCTGTCATTTCGCATCCGCGCACACTGGTTGTGGCCGGGCGCGGAGCAGTGGCAACGGTGATTGAAAGCTATGACACAACGGCTGACGGCGTGTATTTCACCAACGCCGTCACTGAAGTCATCGCACAGCAGGGCGCGGTGATTGATCATTACCGTTTGCAGCAGGAAAGCCTGAACGCCTTTCACATCGGCACCACGCAGGTTTATCAGGAGCGCGACAGCCATTACGTTTCATCCGCGCTGGCGCTCGGCGCGCAGCTTTCGCGCCACAATCTGAATGTCACCCTGGCCGATGAATACACTGAAACGACGCTCAACGGTCTGTACGTCGTCACCGGCAATCAGCTTGCCGACAGTCATCTGTTTCTCGATCACGCCAGACCGCATTGCGCGAGCCAGCAGCTTTACAAGGGCATTCTGGATGATCGCGGGCGCGCTGTTTTCAATGGCCGCGTGATCGTGCGCGAAGGCGCGCTGCTCACTGATGCGCGGCAGTTGAATAAAAACCTGCTGCTGTCGAGCGAAGCGCACGTTGACACGAAACCTGAACTTGAAATTTTTGCTGATGATGTGAAATGCGCGCACGGTGCAACGGTCGGTCAGCTTGAAGACGAAGAGATTTTCTATCTGCTCAGTCGCGGGCTGAAACCAGAAACGGCACGGGCGTTGCTGACTTATGGTTTTGCCGAAGACGTGATCAGCAGAATCAAAGTCGCCTCAGTGCGCAAGGCGCTTGATGAAACTGTGCTGGCGAAGCTTCATCAGAATCTGGAAGTGAGATAAGGAGATGACAATGCAGGCTGTATCTGAAATCAATGAACAGATCAAAACAACCAGCGAGCCGGGCCAGGCGCAAGCGGCCTTTGATGTGGCGCGCATTCGCGCCGACTTTCCGATTCTGAAACGCGAGGTTCAGGGCAGCCCGCTCGTTTATCTCGACAACGCCGCCACCAGTCAGAAACCGCAGGTCGTGATTGACGCCATCGCTAACTATTATGCCTCTGACAACTCAAACGTGCATCGCGGCGTGCATTACCTGAGCCAGTATGCGACTCAGGCTTACGAAGACGCGCGCAATACAATCAGAAAGTTTCTCAACGCCGCCGACACGAAAGAGATCATCTACACCAGCGGCACGACCGCAGGCATCAACCTGGTGGCCGCGAGCTATGGCCGCAGGTTCATCAAAGAGGGCGATGAAATCATCATCAGCACGATTGAGCATCACGCCAACATCGTGCCCTGGCAGATGCTGTGCGAACAGACCGGCGCGCGCCTGCTGGTCATTCCGGTCAGCGACAACGGCGAACTGCTGATGGGTGAATACGAGCGAATGCTCAACCCGCGCACAAAAATTGTCGCGGTCACTTACGTCTCCAACGCGCTCGGCACGATCAATCCGGTAAAGCGCATCATCGAACTCGCGCACAGCGTTGATGCCGTTGTGCTGATTGACGGCGCACAATCAGCGCCGCATCTGAAAGTTGACGTGCGCGAACTCGACTGTGATTTTTATGTCTTCTCTGGTCACAAGGTCTGCGGGCCAACGGGCATCGGTGTGCTGTACGGCAAACAGCACCTGCTCGAAGCAATGCCGCCATACCAGGGCGGCGGCGATATGATCGCCACTGTCACGTTTGAGAAAACGACTTACAACGTGCTGCCGTACAAGTTTGAAGCAGGCACGCCGAACATTGAAGGAGCCATCGGCCTGGGCGTGGCAATTGATTATCTTGAAAGCATCGGTCTTGAGCGCATCGCTGCTTACGAACACGAACTGCTTGAGTACGCGACCGAACTGATCGGCAGCATTCCCGGCGTCAGAATCATCGGCACAGCCCGCGAAAAAGCGAGCGTGCTGTCATTCACTGTCGAAGGCGTGCATCCGCACGATGTCGGCACAATCCTCGACGGCGAAGGCATCGCAGTGCGCGCCGGTCATCATTGCGCGCAACCCGTGATGCAGCGATTCAACGTTCCGGCAACGGCCCGCGCTTCGTTTGCCTTTTACAACACCAGGGAAGAGATTGACGCGCTCGCAACCGCAATTCATCGGGTGATTGAAGTGTTTGCATAATTGTCGGCTGCCAGTATGTTTTGTCTGTTTCTGCAACTGACCACTGACCACTGACGATATGGCTGATCTGAACGAACTCTATCAGCAGGTCATCCTTGACCATAACAAGAAGCCGCGAAACTTCAGGGCGCTTGAACATCCGACTGTGACGCAGCTTGGCCACAATCCGCTTTGCGGCGATCAGTTGACGCTCTATCTCGAACTTGATGGCGACGTGGTGAAGGATGTCGGCTTTCAGGGTTCGGGATGCGCGATTTCAAAGGCTTCGGCTTCAATGATGACTGCCGCAGTGAAAGGCAAAAGCAGGCAGGAAGTCGAAACAATGTTCGATGAATTCACGCGCATGGTCAAAGGCGAGCTTGACCCTGAAGCCGAACCAAATCACCTGGGCCGCCTGAAAATCTTTGCCGGAGTCCGCCAGTTTCCCGCCCGCGTCAAATGCGCCAGCCTGTCGTGGCACACCGTCCACGCCGCACTTGAGGAAACTCACGAACCTGTTTCGACCGAGTAGCCGCAGATATAAATTTTCACCCTGGCCTGTCATCTCTCATCTCCCCGGCGAATTTCGCTGACTTCCCTGAAAGCAGGACCCGCATTCAACGACGGCTTTTCATCTGGTCGTCATCAATCGCCAGCCGGACGATCTGAAGCAGCGCAAGACAAACTGGGTGATGCTTTCATTTTCAAGGGAGCGATTGACCAGGCGATATATGACGGGAAGCGTGACCATCTCGCTGAGCAAATTGCCAGCGCGGAAACAGCCGCACCTGAAGCAATGCTGAAAGATATGGGCATTGAAGCCGCAATCAGCTTTTCAAAACAGGTTCTTTTGAATGCCGCGACGCTATGGCTGGTTTTTTCTTCGGATCAAAACAGCGGCTTCGGAAGGTGATTTCCCCGGAATGACCGGCGTATCTGCCGGAAGGATTTGGAAGCACTCCAATCAGCCCGATTTTCAATTTCTTACGTGCAGAAACTGACTCAAAAAAATTATGGCTCCTCAGGTAGGACTCGAACCTACAACCCTCCGGTTAACAGCCGGTTCAATGATTGTTTCTTCAAATTTCCCGTCGCTTGTTCCCGCTCTGTAAGTTCTTTCTTTGCCGCGTTTCTGGCTATAATCCTTTTCCTGATGTTTCACGTCGCTGGCCCATGTTACACTTCAATGTGTCCACAAATGTGTCCAATGTGTCCACAGTTTCGAGCCGGGATAAAGAAGGGATAAGGAGTAGTTGTAATGGCAAAAGAGCGCAGCGGGTATGTCTTCCAGGACCAGGATGGTTTCTGGTATGCACGTATCACCTTCACGAATGAGAGCGGCAAACGCCGCAATATTAAAAGGCGGGCGAAGAATAAGACGGCGGCGAAGGAAATTCTCTGGCAGCTTCGACGTGACTACAAGGATCACGGCGAAAAGATGATCGAAGGCGACCGTGTGCTTTTCCGTGAACTGGCGGAAATCTACGAACAGCGAAAGCTCCAGCCTGCACAATATAAGGGTGAGCGCAAAATCAGCGGAAGGCGATCATACCTGACCCCGCTCGGCTACCTGCGGACGCTCACCGCTCACTTTGGCGCAAAACGAATTAAAAACATCACCCACGCCGATGTGGAGAAATTCCGTAATGACAGATTGCATGCGCCAACGAGCAAAGGGAAGGAACGGTCAATTGCCAGTGTAAACCGCGAGCTTGAAGTTCTAAGGGCAATGTTTCGCTTCGCGGTTCGTCAGGGATGGCTGATCCGCAGCCCCTTCGATACAGACGACGCACTTATCAGCAAGGCCGATGAAGTGCAGCGTGATCGTATCCTGACCCGTGAGGAGGAAGCACGGCTGCTGGCAGTCTGTGATGGGCGTCGCTCGCACCTCAGGCCGTTGCTGATAACCGCACTTGATACGGGGATGAGACGAGGCGAACTGTTCCAGTTGAGGTGGTCAGACGTTGACCTGGAGGGCAGGCTGATAACCGTCAGAGCAACTACCACGAAAACGATGCGCGGACGAACAATTGGAATGACGGAGCGGGTGGCAGCCGAACTGAGGCGACTCTGGGAATCGTCACTTCAGGATTCTGATGGTCTTGTGTTCGGAATCACTGACACCGTGAAAACTTCGTTTGCTTCCGCATGCCGTGAGGCTGGCATCGAAGACTTCCGCTTTCACGACTGCCGCCATACGGCCATCACGCGAATGATTCAGGCCGGAATGCCGCCGATGCAGGTAATGAAAATCTCCGGCCATACTCAGATGACGACCTTTGCCCGGTATGTGAATAACGATGAGCAGGCGGTTAGAAGAATCGCAGCGGCACTCAATGCCTTTCACGCCGGAGCATTTGCTGTCCATGAATCTGGTGACGATTTGATCGCGGCAAGTCAACACATCAACTAAAGAGATGACACCTTCATACCAGAATTAAGCTGCTTCAGACCGCCACCAACGCGTTTTGTGCGATGCTGCGGTACAGGAACAAGAATTGCCGGAATTGCCTTCGGAGGAATTGTTTCATGGCTAAACTTACTTTAAGACAAGTCAAACACCATGTTGACCGGCTATCTCTGAGAGACCGCAGGGAGCTTGCTCAGTGGCTTAATAGCTTTACGGAGACATCTGGACAAACTGATGTAAATAGCAGCCGACTGCTTTTATTTTCCAGCATAGTGCAGTACGAAGCTTCGGAGAAAGAAGTACCCGGAGTACCTGATTCCGGCGGTGGAGCTTGTCGTGAAGCTGTAATGGAGTTGAGATTGAACGGCGATCTTGTACATCGGATTGTGAAAAAAGCGAAACCATTTCATTTATCCAAAGATGAATGGTACTACGAATCATTGGCTGAAGAGACAGAGGAAGTATCTGAGTTTTTCATGTCTCATCTGAATGACCACCTCAGGCAGAGTCTGGAGCATCTTGTCAAACAATTAGAAGTATTTCGGAATCCCAACAGGGAATTATATGAGAAAAATAGAGATTCGATATTAGAAGGAACTGCAAACACCATCGCCGAACGATTGGGCAAGCCGCTGAAACTTGAGAACAAACCTGGACCAAAACCAGACGCCCTGATAGCTGCGCGTAATAGAAGAGTTGCCCATTTCTATGAGGGCTTACTTCCTCATTGGCAGACGGCAGTTGATAAATTCAAAGCTGACGAAACGGGAGAGAAATGGCGGAAAGAAGTCAGAGACATTTTTGAAGATTGCGGGCTGCCCGTCCTTGATGTTCTGATTGAAAGACTAATAGAGCCGAGTTCAAAAGATTCATTGACAACACCTCCATATGAGCTTGCTGCTGAGCATGCGGCTCGTTTGTGCAGTATCGAGCCTCGGAATGGTTCCTACGATTATGAGAACCTGAAAAAAATGATTGAAGCAGGAAAAAAAATTCTTGATGAGGAGAGACGTTCTGACGAGGAAGAAGATGCGTAAGTCCATTACTCGGTTCCACATAGCATTTTCTCCACCATATTACTGCGAGGTAATTGAGTACAGGTAATAACTTTTCAATTCAGGCTTAATTCGTACCGTCAGCAATGTTGCTGGCGGTTTTTACTTTTTACGGAGGATTTCATGGTCACTCAACAAACAATTGCGCTCACAGAACAGGAGTTCTGCAATACGGTCAGAATCAGCCGGGTCACCGCCTGGAGACTGCGACGAGCGGGCAAACTGCCGCACGCCCGCGTTGGCCGGAGAATTCTGTTCACGCCGGATCATATCGAACGATTCCTGCGCTCAATGGAGGTGAACACCAATGCGAATACCATCAATCGGTAATTACAACTCCGACCAGTCGCGGGGCTGGATTCGGATTTCTTCACAGGTCGCCAATGCATTTCCGGTAGGGAGTGGCGACTGCAACGTTAACCTTAACATCGGGCATTCGTCCGAGGGAAGGAGAAATGAATATTAAGAAAGAAGGTACTGATTTAATTAAGGTCATCCCTTCGATTCCAGATGAGGTGATTCCCACAAGGCTGGAGTATTGCGGGCGGTTCGACAGCCTGCTCAGGGCAGCCATAGTGAAGGGCTGCAATGATAAGGACTACGAAGAGGAGAAGACGCTCAATGATCTTCTCCGCGAAGGTGACGATCTCAATCTTCTCAATCGCGGCATCGTGGAGGTGATGGACTGATGGCAAGCAATAAAATCCGGCAGTCCGAAATCTTCCCGATGGACGACGACTTCGCGGCGGTCAGGCTCAAACTGCCCCTGCCAGTAATTCGCTACGAAATCCATATAACCGGACGAATCAAGGCAGCGGGAAGGCGATGCGGTCGTTACCAACTTGACGCCGAGGAACTCGACCGGATCAGACGCGATCTGATTCCGCTGTTCCGATCCGAGAGTAAGGCACGACTGCCAAACTACTCCCCTGCCGTGCGTGCAGCGTGGAAAGTCCCCGACCGACAGTCAGGCAATGAGGATGCGACAGAATCATTACTCGCCGCCTGAGCCACCGCGCACATTCAATCCGGCAGGGGCCGGAGTACCGGAGTGCGCAATTGAAACAAAAAGACCAGGTAGAGGCACCACCCTCTGCCTGGTCACCATAACAAGATAAAATCGAATGAATAATACTATAAGTGTCAGGGATTCTCATCCCTTTGTTAACGATCCGCTTGACGGATTGAACTTCGATCAGCGGCTGACTGACGCCGCCAACGCCAGACGGTTCGCAGAACGCTATAAAGACCGCCTGATGTATGTTCCGCAGCGTGGCGGCTGGTTAGTCTGGAACGGAAGGTTCTGGCAGCCGGACACTGGCCCCACAGTGCGCGAACTGGCGATTGAGGCTGCCGTTGCCATCGCGGAGGAGGCTCACACTGAACCGGATGTGAACCGCAAGCAGGAGGTGCTGGAACATTCAACAGGCAGCCTGGCGTCGGGACGCCTGTGCGCAATGACGACCATCGCCGCCGATCTGATGACTGTCTCCGCGAGCGCGCTGGACACCGGCCACGAACTGCTCAACGTGGCCAACGGCACGATTGATCTGCGCACCGGGAAACTGCGCCCGCACGATCCGGCAGACAGAATCACCAGGATGATTCCGGTCGAACACCATCCCGGCGTGAGAGCCGCACGCTGGGAGCAATTTCTGCGGGAAATCTTCCAGGATGACGAGGAACTGATTGCCTTCGTGCAGCGCGCCATCGGACTGTCCATCACCGGCAGGCGTGAGCGCGTGCTGTTCGTTGCCGAGGGAGTCGGTGCGAACGGCAAGAGCGTTCTGCTCGACACCATCTGCGAGATCATCGGAGATTACGCAGCGCGAATCAGCGCGAATGTCATTCTTTCCGGCAAATATCAGGCGGATGGCAACAGCGCCAGTCCTGAACTTGCGAAACTTGCCGGGAAGCGGATGGTCGTAGCCAGTGAAACCGATGAGGGGCGGCAACTCAACTGCGCGCTCGTCAAGACGATCACCGGAGATTCGCACCGCGTGGCACGTCATCTCTACCAGTCGTCCTTCGAGTACGAGGCGACTGATACGATCTGGCTGGCCACCAATCATCTGCCGGTCATCGGAGATGCGGAGACGGCAGTCCTCGACCGCATCCGGCGCGTCCCGTTTCGCAGACGGTTCAGCGAGGCGGAACAGGACAAATACTTGCTCGACAAGCTCCGGGCCGAGCGGGCGGGCATTCTCGCGTGGCTCGTTGCCGGGGCCGCCGCCTGCGTCAGGGACGGGCTGGGAACCTGCGCGGCGGTTGAGCAGGCCGGGACGGAGTACGCGATGGAGAATGACTCCGTTCTGGCCTTCCTTGATGAACGCTGCCGGGTCGAGCCGGGCAATCGGGAACTGCGGGCAGCGCCATCCGCACTCCACCAGGAATATCAGCGATTCTGCGCTGAGGCGGGACGCAGCGCGGTATCGCAGAAGCAGTTCGCCCGTCAACTTCAGGAGGTTCACAAGCTGAGCCAGGGCAAGTCAGGCGGGGGGCGGTACTGGCTTGGTATCTCGGTCAGGGTGGAACCAGATACGTCACTCCCGGAGGATGTCAGAGCCGAACCGGATCAGCCGGAGGCCACCGGGGAGAGTCTGCTATCCGGGAGGCTCATCCTGAGCCAGACCTGAAGGGGATAATGCTCTAATCATCCTTCCACGCAATGGGACAGGAGGGACATGAAACCGGCCATATTCGGGAAATTATCCTTGGTATTCCCTCTCATGGGAGTTTTCCCGAAAAGACCCGGTTAGTGTCCCATCTGTCCCTCCGAACATCCTGATACTATCCTGGTATTATCAGGATTCTGACCGGAAGTTACCTTCCAACCGGTTTTGACAGGAAAAGACCATTAAATGACAAGCTAAATATCTGAAGATATAGGACTTATACGGTCAATGGAAGCTTCCAGGAGACATCCTGACAGCCCGAATAAACCGGGTCTACCCTCCGGTATCCACCCTCGCTGAATGCGGTCAGATCAGTTCCTGCTGTAATCTGGTGGGAAAATACCCGACTGGTGAGGAGAGTACGTATCACCTGGTAGTCAGACCAGGATACCAAGATGAATGCACTGGCTCCTCAGTATCGTTACTGATTGAATGGCATCAGACCTAACCTTGCCTTGGACAGTGGTTCAGGTTAGAGCGGGTAGCGATCAGATTGCCGATGCATGCAATGAATTTGCCTGCCTTACTCAGGAACCAATTGCTACCACGTTGCACCTGTGCTAAAACGTGCCATCAGAGCAACATCGCTCCGCATCACAGGAGGTGTCAATGACCGGACTGACGGCTGAAGAGGCTGAAGCAATCTCAAATGTCACGACTCCCCGCCGCGTTTCCGTTCGCACGAGACTGTCAAGACCGCTCTTTCGCTCCCGCGTTTCAGCCGGGTTCCCCTCGCCCGCAGAGAACGAATTTGGCATTCGTCTCGACTTCAACCAGCGGTTCATTCGCAATCCATCCGCCACCTACTACGTGGAAGTCATCGGTGATTCGATGATCGGCAGAGGCATCAACGAGGGTGATATTCTGCTCGTTGACCGCTCCGTGACCTGTACCGATGGCAACGTGATTATTGCCCGCGTGCTGGGTGATTTCTGCGTGCGCGTCTTTCGCACCAATGGTGAACGGGTCTGGCTGGAGGCTGCCAATCCCAAGTACAAGCCGATTGAAATTACCCCGGAAATGGACTTCGATATTTACGGCAGGGTAATGGTGAGCATCCAGCGTCACTGAGGCCGGGAGGCAGGTTATGACCGCCGCAATCGGACTGGTGGACTGCAATAATTTCTACGCGAGTTGCGAACAGGCTTTCAATCCCGCGCTCTGCCACCGGCCCGTAATCGTCCTCTCGAACAATGACGGCAACATCATCGCCCGCAGCCGGGAGGCCAAGGCCATCGGTCTGAAGATGGGCGAGCCGGTTTTCAAGGCCCGTCCGCTGATCGAGAAGTACGATGTGCAGGTCTTCAGTTCAAATTACGAATTATATGGCGATATGAGTGCGCGGGTGATGGAGATTCTCTCGGACTTTTCGCCCGCCGTTGAGGTCTATTCGATTGACGAGGCATTCATCAGGATGGAGGCGTTCGTCTCGCTTGATCCCGCGCACGGCGGTTCGTTGCCGGATCAGGGCCGCGCCATTATGGAGCGGATCAGACGCTGGACTGGCATTCCCGTTTCGGTCGGCATTGCCACCAGTAAAACCCTTGCCAAGGTCGCCAACCACTTTGCGAAACGATCTGAAAAAACGCGGGGCTGTCTCGACCTGACGAATTCGCCCTGGCTCAATGTCGCACTGGAACGGCTGCCCGTTGAAGAGGTGTGGGGCATCGGGCCACGTTACGCCGAACTGCTGCTCAGTCACGGAATCGGCAATGCGCGCCAGCTTCGTGATGCGCCCGACGACTGGATCAGAGAGCGGATGAGCGTGGTCGGGCTGCGCACGGTTCACGAACTGAGGGGCATTCAGTGCCTGCCGCTCGAAACAACTGCGGCCACCCGCAAATCAGTCACGGTGTCGCGGTCGTTCGGCGATTACGTCGAATCACTCGATGACCTGCGCGCCGCCGTCGCTTTCTATGTGTCACGCGCCGCTGAGAAACTGCGCCGCGAGAAACTGGCGGCGGGTCAGCTTACGGTCTTCATTCAGACCAGCAGCTTCAGCGCAGAGCCGCAATACAATAACTCGGCCACGCTGGAGATTGCGCCGAAAACCGACGCTACGCCGGAACTGAGGGAACTGGCATTCAGGGGACTGGCTGCGATCTTCCGCGAAGGCTATCGGTACAAGAGGGCCGGAGTGCTGCTCAACGATCTCGTTCCAATTGACACGCTCACACTGCCGCTCTGGGGCCAGGAGGAGAGCGAGCGGATGAAGCGGCTGATGACCACCGTTGATGAACTCAACGGGAAGTTCGGCAGGGATGCAGTCAGATGCGGGCTGTTTGCGCTCAAAGGCCGGTGGAGTACGCGCATCGGCCAGCGGTCGCCGCGATATACCACACGATGGAACGAGTTGATGCAGGCAGGATGATCGGCGAAGCAGACGACTTTGAGTTAGCGCCTTGTATGAAATGGCAAAACGGCAGGCATTTGAACGGATGATATTCAATCCATGCTCGCGCCCTGCCTGCGATACCGGGTCAGACTGGCGATGACGAGGATCAGTTCGGCCAGTTCCACCGGTTTGGCTACATGCATCTCAAAGCCCGCTTCGAGCGCCCTCAGCCGATCTTCAGAGCGTGCTATCGCCGTCAGGGCAATCGCCGGAAGACGCGATGCTCCGCGCTGCCGTTCAAGCAGACGCAGACGCCCCAGGACTTCGTAGCCGTCCATCTCCGGCATGGCGATGTCGCAGACCAGCACATCGAATGTCCGGTCACTCAGCAGTGACAAGGCTTCCTCGCCCGAAGCCGCCATCGTCACCTCTGCGCCCCAGATGCTGAGTGTCTTCGCCACCATCAATCGCGCATCTTCCTGATCGTCTACGACCAGCACACGCACGCCATCCAGGCGCGGTAAATCATCAAGCGGCAGCGCCTCTGCTCCCGTATTCACTTCGGCAATGGCGCGCACCAGCGGCGGCGGCTCGAACACCTGCGGCGCGTAGAGCGGGAGCGTGACGGTGAAAGTTGCGCCTTTGCCTGCGCCCTCGCTCGCCACTTCAATCGTCCCGCCGTGCAGTTCAACCAGTTGCTTCGCCAGTGCCAGACCGAGGCCGAGTCCGCCGTGTCGCCGCGAGCGCGACATATCGCTCTGGCTGAAACGGTCAAAGACGTGTGGGAGAAACTCAGGTTCGATCCCCCTGCCTGTATCAGTGACGATGATCCGGGCGTGTTGTCCGTCTCGCTCCAGGCGCAGCTCGACACGGCCCCCTTCAGGCGTGAACTTGATCGCGTTCTGGAGCAGATTCCAGGCGATCTGCTGCAAGCGTGTGGCGTCGCCGATGAACGGCAGCAGTTCGTGGCCGAGCCGGGCGACGAGGTCAATGCGTTTGGCTTCAGCCGCAGGACTGACGGTCACGAGCGCCTCATTGAGGACAAGCAGCAGATCGGTCGGCGCGGTTTCAAGTTTGAGCTTGCCGGTCGTGATGCGGGCCGTGTCGAGCAGATCATCAATCAGTTGTGACTGCGTCCGCACGGCGCGTTCAATGATTTCGCAGTTGCGTCTGACGACTTCAACCTGGTCAGCGTGGGAGCGCGTGAGGTGCGTGTAACCGAGGATGGAATTGAGCGGGTTGCGCAGTTCGTGGGTGATGACGGAGATGAACTGATCCTTCGCGCGGGTGGCTTCTTCGGCTTTGGCGCGCAGTTGCTGCTCCTGAGCCAGCAGGAACTCACGTTCGGCTTCGGCGCGTTTGCGTTCAGAAATGTCCCAGGCCGCGCCACGCAGGCCGATGATAGCTCCCGTTGCATCGCGCAGCGGTTCGGTCTTGTAATCGAAGTAATATTTCCGGCCATCGAACGGCACGCAGACCTCGCACCGCTCGCCCCTTCCGCTGGCCAGCACGCGCCGTTTGATTTCCACCAGTTCACGCACTGCTTCAGGCGGAAGGATTTCATCATCGCGCTTGCCGAGAATCAGGCGCAGGTCTGTGACGGGCGGCAGCGAATTGTAAACCCAGGTAAACCGCAACTCGCGGTCGCAGGTATAGACAACCACCGGCGAGCCTTCGAGAGCGATGTGATAACGCTCCTCACTCTCGCGCAGCGCCTCCTGAGCGCGTTTCTGTTCGGTGATGTCGAGATTCATGCCGAACCACTCGATGAACTGGCCGCTGGCGTCACGCACCGGCACGACATACACACTCATCCACCGCCATTCGCCATCGTGACGGCGAATGCGATGTTCGTTGTTAAAGGGCTGACCTTTTGCGACGGCTTCGTTCCACCGCGCTGCGGCAGCCGTGACATCATCCGGGTGAACGGCCTTCATCCAGCCCGCACCGAGCATTTCCTCTGCCGTCTGGCCAGTGAAGGCCATCCATGAGGGCTGTGCCTCGACGTGTAACCCGGAAAGCGGGCAGGCCCACGTCACCGCGCTGGTCGCGTCCACCAGCGTGCGATAGCGTTGTTCGCTGCGCCGCAACGACTCTTCGGCCTGCACACGTTCGGTAATGTTCACCCCCAGCCCACCAACGCAGGACTGACCGGAAGCGGTGCGGAAAGAAAATTTGTTGTTGAGCCACCACGTCACTATGCCATCGGGGCTGACGGTGTGTTCGACGACTTCGACCGGGCCGCTGTTTTGCAATGCCAGGAGGTCGTTGCGGCGAAAATCCTCGGCGATTTCGCGTGGCCATACTTCAAAGTCAGTCCTGCCGAGCCAGTCCTTGAGCCGGACTCCGAACCGTGCCTCGTAGTTTCGGCTCAAAAAAACATGCCGTCCTTCTTCATCCTTGAGCCACGCAATCGTCGCACTGTTTTCGAGGAAGGCGCGCAGACATTCCTCGCTCCCGCGCAAGGCTGCTTCCGCCCTGCGCCTCGCCTCGCCGAAGCCAATAATGATCGCGCAGGAGAACAAATAAACGATGAGGCCGATGAAGTCGCGGGGGAAGTCAAAGCTGAACTGACCTCGCGGCTCAATGAATAACCAGTTACAGGCGAGGTAGCCCAAAATGGTGACGACGATGGCAGGACAATAGCCGCCAACCCAGACGCCCAGCGCCACCGCTCCATAGAGAGTTGGCAGCGGCAGGTAGTCGCGCATCCAAGGGTCGAGCAGCCAGCGCACGAGCACAGCCACTACCAGAGCAGCGATGGCTATGGCCCAGATGTGAACTTTGCTTCCGAGCGCACCCGTACCCGGAGTCATCGCACCCGCCTTCTTGCGCAGCCTGCGGAGTCGGGCCTGCAAGCCTTTATCGGAATCAGTCATGGTAGTTCCCCCCCCCCTTTGAGGCGCTGTCTGCTGACTGCCCCGGCAGCGAATGGGGAAATTGCTATTTCGGCTGATGCATTGGTGGAGCATCCTGATGAATGCTCTTCTGGCAACAGTCAGGTACGCAGGGAGAGTTCGATTCTGCTGCCATATGTTGGTGCGCGGAGAGATTAGTTCAATTCAGCCAGGATTGAAAGGTCATCCAGGACTTTCAGACATTCGGTTTCGCAAGCGAGGCAGACCTGAATTGTTTCAGACTTGAATCAGACTCCGGGTCAACAGGGCATGAATGGGTAACTGACAAGCATCCTGACCTGAAAAACCCGGTGCGAAGAATTGGACGAAAAATCACGTCATTATGCGCGGCATCTCCGTTCGCCAACCCCACCCCCGTCACCTTAAAGCCTCCCCCCCTTCGGCCCGTTCGCGCTCTCTGCCCATGATTGCCGCCATTGAATCAGTCGCCTGAGAAAGCTCTGCTCTCTTGAACCCGCCAGAATCAGAAAATCCGGCGTTGAAAGCAAAGAACTTGCAGACGCGATTTTCAGGGATTTGGCGTATAAACGACGTTTCGGAGCCAGCCCATACCGCAGCATACCCCGGAACCGAAAAGGCGATTACAGCCAGCTTCGGCAAGCTGACCGGGCGCAAACCTCAATCGCATTGCCAGGCAGTCATCTTCAACTTTTTGTCTTGCGCTTTGCCTTCGCTTCCCTGACCAGTAAATCACCCGGTTCGCAGTCGAGTGCCTCGCACAGCTTGTCGAGCGTCTCAAAGGTGATGCCTTTCGCCTTGCCATTTTTCAGCTTGCCAATCTGGGTTTCGTGAATGCCGGTCAGTTGAGCCAGCCGGTAGGCTGTCATCTCTACCCGTTCAAGCCAATCATTCAATGTCAGTTTAATCATAACAGCCCAATGCTAGCACAGCCTTACAGTGCCAGCAAATTATTCTTGCATTCCCCATTGACTATTACTAGCACGATTTGCTAGTATAGCCCTGTCAGTTGATGACGCTCTTTGACAACGGAATGCCTGCTGAGTCGGCAGTTCTGAGTCACAAACGAAGAAAGCCGGATGCGCCAACACCCGGCTTTCACTTCCAGCCCGCGTCAACGGGCAGAAAGGTGCGATAAAGCAATGTCAGAATACAAGGACTCAATGTTTTGGGCAACACCCGATGAGGTGGCCGAATGGCGCAATTGCCAGGGCGAACAGCCGCAGGATGAATCACCCGCTGATGATGGCTACGTCAGCTATGAGTACCGCGACGAAAACGGCCATCTGGTGAGTGGCTGCTTCAAAAAACCTGAGCCGATCCTGCTGGACGGCTTCCTGATCTGAGCGGAGGTGAAACCATGCAATGTCACTTCTGCCAGAAGCCGATCAGGAAGCGTGATCTCAACCAGCATCACATCAAACCGAAAAGCGAGGGCGGGACTGACACCGCCCCCGCGCACAAAGCCTGTCACATCCGACACCACAGCACGAACGGCGATTTCAGACGCTGGGGACAGAAAGGCGGACTGGTCACAGCCCGTTACTTCATCTGGATTTTCAATCTGAAGTACGGCGCAGGCCCAGCCGATCCGTACCGCCGCATCCCGTTCGGCAGATAAACCGCAATCGAAATTCAAAGGGCTTCCTCAGTGTTGCGACCACTCAGGAAGCCCGCCACATCAACCCTTTGGAAAGGATCAATGATCATGCAGCGTGAATCTACCACAACCACCGACACGACGAAATGGAGCGACCTGTTGCGCGAGGCAGTCAGCATTCCGGGAACGATCAGCGAAGCGTACCGCGCCTTTCACGGCTACAGCAGCGGCAATCAGATGCTGGCACTCGTGCAGTGCCGGTTGCGCGGCATTCAGCCCGGCCCGATCTGCACGTATCAGGGCTGGCGAGCAAAAGGCCGTCAGGTCAGACGCGGTGAAAAGGCCATCGTGCTGTGTATGCCGGTCACGTGCAGGCGCGAGGCTGAAGCCGATGACGAACGCGATGCAGTCTTTACGCGCTTCATTTACAAGCCGCACTGGTTTGTTCTGGGCCAGACCGATGGCGAGCCGGTCGAAATGCCGTCAGTCCCGGAATGGAATCGGGCGCAGGCTCTCACCGCGCTGGGCATTGGTGAAATCGCCTTCGATCTGCCGGACGGCAACGTGCTGGGCTTTGCGCGTGGCCGGAGCATTGCCATCAGTCCGGTCAATCCGATGCCGCTCAAGACGACCTTTCACGAACTGGCGCACGTTCTGCTCGGCCATACGTCAGAAGGAACATTCGCGCACGGCTTGCTGACGCCGCGCAATCTGCGGGAAGTCGAAGCCGAAAGCGTGGCGCTGATCTGCTGCGAATCGCTGGGCCTGCCCGGAGCGGAATACGCGAGAGGCTACATTCAAAGCTGGCTGGAGGGCGATGTGATCCCGGAGAAATCGGCGCAGAAGATTTTTCACGCGGCAGACCGGATTCTCAGGGCCGGACAGATCGCAACTTCTCCGATGGCGGCCTGAACAGGTGAGGGCGGGCTTCGGCTCGCCCTTTATTTCAGGATCAAAGTCAATGTGTCCACGAATGTGTCCACAAACTGAAAAAGCCGCTTTCGCGGCTCTCGTAACTGCTTGAATTATTTGGCTCCTCAGGTAGGACTCGAACCTACAACCCTCCGGTTAACAGCCGGATGCTCTGCCATTGAGCTACTGAGGAGCAAGGCAATCTGCCGAATTGGAGTGTGGAAGATACAATACTCGTCCAAGGCTGTCAACCCGCTTTCTGGCCTGATTTCATGGGCCGTCGCGCAGTTGCACGGGCGTCTGAAAATCATTCCGCCGGGGGCTTGAGGGTGAGTTCACAGGTCTGATTCCCAGCATCATTTAAATTTTCTGCAAGAAGTTTTCCCGCCCGGCGTTCTTCTCACAACAGGCAATCAGGATCAGCCTGAAAGACAAAAAATCATAAACCATGCGGACGTGTGAATGCCTCGCCTGAGGCGTTCGTGTGTCTGCTGCGATTCGGCGATTGCTGGGAGATAACTTTTACATCACCCGCTTAATGCAGGAGGTCACTATGCATCGCCGCTGGATCTTTTCCCTCACCCTGGGCTGTCTGGTTCTGCTTGCTGTTCTGTCTGCCACCCTGATTTCATCGGTCACTTCTGCTGCGGGCGTCAGTCTGCGGGTTAATGAAACCGCGACCAGAGTCCGCTGGCGCGAAGGGAAAACTGAAGTGGCGCTGGCTGTCGAAAACCTGACCGCGCGCGATCTGCCGGTGCGCATCAGTCTGGAATGGCTTGATCCGCGCGACTTCGTGCGCAGCCGCGCCGAGCGCCGCGAAATGCTCAGGCCGGGCGCAGGGCAGCCGGTCATTCCTTTGTCGCTGCCGTTTGAACTGAACGATCATCATCCTGAAACGCTGTGGTATCGGGTGCGTTATCGCCTGACGCCGGATTCATCAGCCGCACAGTCTGCGCCCCTTGAAGGCCTCATCTCGCTGTCCACCATTGCGCCGGATATTTTTGAACTGCGTGTGATCGCTTCGGAATACCCGCTGGCCGGGAAGACTTATCGCGCGCACGCCCGCGCCTTGCATCCGGTGACTTCGCGCCCGGTGCGTGATGTTCAGGTGACGGCGGAACTGAAGTTCGACAATGAACGAAAGACTTCATTCAAAACATCCGGCCTCACTGACGCGCAGGGTTACGCCACGCTGGAATTCAACCTGCCGCGTGAACTTGACGCACACGATGGCGAGCTTGCAATCACGGCGGTGCGCGGTGATTTTGCGCAGCAGGTGTCGGCGGATTTGCGCGATGACCATCTCAAACTGACGCAGATGCTGCTGACGACGGACAAGCCGCTTTATCAGCCGGGACAGACGCTGCACCTGCGCGTGCTGGCGCTGGATTTTACGAAGCGGGCGATTGCGCAGGCCGGACTCAGCCTGGAGATCGAAGACCCCGAAGGCACCACGCAGTTTCGCGCTGAAATGCAAACATCGCGGTTCGGCATTGCCAGCGCCGACTGGCAGATTCCTGCAAACACACGACTCGGTGATTACCGCATCAGGGTTGAACTCGATGATGACAAATACGGCAGCAATGGAACGATGACGCAGGTGAAGATCAGCCGTTACGACCTGCCGAATTTTGCGGTGCAGGTCAAAGCTGACCGCGCTTATTACCTGCCGGGGCAGAATGCCGAAATTACTGTCAGCGCCGATTATCTGTTTGGTCAGCCGGTGAAGCGCGGGCAGGTGCGCCTAGTGCGCGAAACCGAACGCGAATGGAATTACCGCGAACAGAAATGGGACATCAGCGAAGCCGAAAAATACGAAGGCGAAACCGACGAGGCGGGCCGCTTCATCGCGCGCATTGATCTGGCTGACACTCACGACAAACTCAAGGGTGAGGATTATCGCCGCTTCCTGGATCTGAATTATGCCGCTTATTTCACTGATCTGACCACCGGGCGCACTGAGCAGCGCCGTCTTGACCTGCGCCTGACGCGCGAGGCGATTCACATTTATGTGATCGGCGCTGATGATGCTCAGGCTGAAGGATTGCCGCTGCAATTTTACGTTTCGACTTCTTACGCCGATGGCACACCGGCTTCGTGCGAAGTGACGATCAGCGAACAGGTCAGCAATCGCGCAGCGGGTGCAGACAGCAATGAGTTCACCTCAGAGCCGGTGCAAAAGATCAGCACAAGTCGTTACGGCGTGGCGAAAGTCAGCGGGTTGCGGCTGCGCGAACGCGAAGATCGCGGCAGCGAACTCAGGCTCGCTTTCACGGCACGCGACCGGCAGGGCGTGACCGGGCAGCACACTGACAACATCTGGCTGCGCGATCACGGCGCGATTCGCATCGAAACGAACAGGACGCTCTATCGCGCAGGCGAACCGATTGAGGTGCAGCTTGTCTCGAATCAGCCGGACGTGACCGCCGTGCTGAGTGTGTCGCAGCAGATGCAGACGCTTCATTCGCAGGTGGTGCGGCTGCGGCGGGGCCGCGCTTTCGTGGTCATTCCTTATCGCCGCGAATTCAGCGATGAAATCCTGATCTCAGCGCACGCCGACAGCGAAGCCGGTGATGAATACCGCGATTACTATTCATTTTCGCGCAGCGTGCTCTATCCGCGTGATCGTGAACTCAGACTGAATGTGAAGCTGGATCGCGCCGAATATCGTCCGGGCGAAGAAGCCCGCGCCAGCTTTCGCGTGACAAGTGCTGACGGGCGTCCGCTGGCCGGTGCGCTCGGCGTGACGGTGATTGATCGCGCCATCGAGGAGCGCGCCCGCACCGATCAGGAATTCAGCGGGCGCGGCAGTCGTTACGATTTCATCGGCGCGTACCTCAGCGAATACGAAGGCCTGGCCGGTGTGACGCGGCGCGCACTGAACAAGCTCAATCTGGCGCAGCCGCTGCCTGAAGGGCTGGAACTGGTGGCTGAAATTCTGCTGCGCGATCACGGCATCTCTCCGCGTGTTTTCACCAGCGACCGTTACAGCCGCGACCAGCGACAGGTCTTCAGCCGTCTGATTGAACCGCAGCTCAGACCGGTACAAACAGCGCTCAATGTCCGTTATCAGAAAACGGGCGAGTATCCGCGCGATCAGGCGGCGCTGCGGCAGATGCTGAATGAAACAGGCATCAGACCTGATGAATTGCGTGATCCGTGGGGCGTGCCTTATCGCGCTTCGTTCGTCACGGTGCGTGAGAATGATGTTTTCAACCTGACTTCGTCGGGCGCGGACAAGCAGTTCAATACGGCTGATGATTTCACGGTGCTCAGCGTGAACCGGCCTTACTTCAAACCACAAGGCGAAATCATCAGCCGCGTGGCGCGGCAGTATTACAACCGCACGGGCGCAATCACGCTTGATGCGGCAGTGCTCAAAACCGAACTCAGAGAGAACGGATTTGATTTTGAAGCGCTGCGCGATCAGTGGGGGCGGGCTTATGAAATCAGCCTGAGCGCGGGCGGCACGTTCTGGTACATCGTCGTGCGCAGCAGCGGCGAGAACAGAAAGTTTGAGACGGAGCGCCCCTGGTCAGCAGATGATTTCAGTGTCTGGTCAGCCTCGATTGATTACTTCGCTGATTCGCGGGCGCGCATTGACGCCGCGCTCAGCCGTCATTCCGGGGCGACCGGAAACTTCCCTGAAAAGGACGATGAACTGCGTGCGGTGATGAAAGCGAACGATATCGCCTTCGATCAGTTGCGCGATCCCTGGGGCGGCAGTTATTACACGGTTTTTTCCACCGCGTTTCGTTACTCAGATCGCGTGGTGATTCGTTACTCCGAAGAGGCGAAACAGAAGAATGAAATCAACCCGGTCACACAGCGCATCAGTGTCATCACGTTGCGCAGTCGCGGCGCTGACGGCAAAGAAGGCACGCCCGATGATTTCACCATCGCAGAATTTGTGCGCCTGACTGCTGAACAGACCAGCTTCAATGCGCAGCCGCAAACGGTCAGCGGCAGCCCTGTGCTGTCAGGCGCCGGAGCGATCAGCGGCGTGATTACTGACGTTTCAGGCGCAATCGTGGCTGGCGTAACGGTGAAGGCGACGAACAAAATCACGCTTCAGACTTTTCAGGCCGTGACCGACAGCGAAGGCCGTTACCTGATTCGCGTGCCAGGCGGCAGGTACGATGTGCGCTGTGACGCGGCGGGTTTCAAAAGCGTGATCGTCAGCGATGTGCCGGTGCAATCATCGAGCGTGGTTGAAGTGAGGATCACGCTTGATGTCGGTTCGGTCAGTGAAATGGTCGCAGTGACAGGCGGCAGCGCCCGGTATCTGCAAACTGATGCCAGCGCCGTGTCAGAAAAGAAAGTTGCGGGCCTGCCGCAGACCGGCAGGGTTTCGGTAGTGACCAAATCCGAAATCTCAACGCCGCGCCTGCGTGAACACTTTCAGGAAACGCTCGTCTGGCATCCGTCGCTTGAAACCGACCGGCAGGGCCGCGCTCATTTGAAATTCAAACTCGCGGACAACATCACGACCTGGAAACTGAAAGTTATCGGCTCGACCGTTGACGGTGAAATCGGGACGGCTGAACGAGAGTTTCTCGCCTTCCAGCCTTTCTTTGCTGAACACGATCCGCCCCGCGTGCTGACCGTCGGCGACGAAATCGCGCTGCCGGTCGTGTTGCGCAACTATCTCGACAAAACGCAAACCGTCGAAGCCGAAATCAAACCGGAAGCCTGGTTCACACTGCCCGGCCCGGCCCGCAAACGCGCCATTGTCAAAGCTGGTGATGCTGCAAACGTGATCTTTGACTTTCGCGCTGCGACTGCGATCAAAGACGGAAAGCAGCGCATCACGGCCATCGGCGGCGAAGCGAGCGATGCCATTGAAAAGCCCGTCAGCGTTCATCCCGACGGCGAAGAGATGACGCAGACGGCGAGCGATGTCTTTACGACTGCGGGTTGCGTGAATGTCAGCGTGCCTGCTGACGCGATCAAAGGTTCGGCGCAGGCTGAGCTGAAGATTTATCCGAATCTGATGGCGCATGCGCTTGAAGGCATCGAAGGCATTTTGCAGCGGCCTTACGGCTGCGGCGAACAGACCATCTCTTCGACTTATCCGAACGTGATGGCGCTGCGTTATCTTGAAGGGAAAGACGAACGAATGCCTGCTGTTGCCGCAAAGGCGCGGCGGTATGCCAGAGCCGGTTACGAACGGCTGCTCGGTTATCGCACGGCGAGCGGAGGCTTCAGTTACTGGGGCAGAGGCGAAGCCGACCTGGCGCTGACGGCTTACGCGCTGCGCTTTCTGAATGACGCAAAGGAATTTGTCGAAGCCGACGAGGACGTCATAAATCAGGCTCGCGCGTGGCTTATCAGTCAGCAGCAGAATGATGGCCGCTGGATTGCGCATTCCTGGTCGAACACCGAAGACACGCGGCGCACCGCGATGACGACGGCATTCATCGCTCGCGTGCTGGCGCAGCAAAGCAGGGCCGCGCAACCCGACAAGGCTGTGACTGAATCACTCAGACGCGCGCTCGATTACCTGGCGCAGCGGATTGATGAGATTGACGAGCCTTACCTGATTGCTTCGTTCGCGCTTGCGGCGATGGATGCGAATGACACTGAACGCGGCGCAAAAGCCATCAGTCGCCTGCGTGCCCTCGCGCGCGAAGAGGCCGGAACCAGTTACTGGTCGCTGGAGTCAAATACTCCGTTCTATGGCTGGGGACTGGCCGGACGAATTGAAACAACCGCGCTCGCCGTGAAGGCATTGAAGCGCGACGCGGCGAAAAATAATGAACTCGTCAATCGCGGGCTGCTCTTTCTGCTGCGCCACAAGGATCGTTACGGCGTGTGGCTTTCGACACAGGCAACGATCAATGTGCTTGAGACGCTGATTGAACTCAACGACACCGAAGCAGGGAATGACCAGGGCGGGCAGGCCGATGTGTTCATCAACGGGCAGCGCATCAGTGCAGTGACGCTGCCGCCCGGCCATCAGTTGAGCAATCCGCTGACAGTTGATCTTTCACCATTCCTCAGCCAGGGGGATAACCGCATTGAGATTCGGCGCGCAGGCAATGCGGTGCGGGCTTCGGCGCAGCTTGTTGCCACGCATTACGCCGCGTGGAAGCCTTCAGAGACCGGGCAGACAGAAAACTTCAGGCCCGGTGATGCGAGCGCGCTCAGACTCGCGGTCAGTTACGACAAAGCCGAAGCGAAGCCCGGCGATGAAATCACGTGCCGCGTGGTGGCCGAACGCATCGGACATCGCGGTTACGGCATGCTGCTCGCTGAAATCGGCCTGCCGCCGGGCGCGGATGTTGACCGGGCCTCGCTCGAAAAGGCGATGAAGCAGTCGGGCTGGGAACTCAGTCAGTACGACGTGCTGCCTGACCGCGTAATCGTTTACTTGTGGCCGCGCGCGGGCGGGACGAAATTTTCGTTCACGTTTCGCCCGCGTTACGGCATCAGGGCGCAGACCGCGCCATCACTGCTCTATGACTACTACAATCCCGAAGCGCACGTGGTCATCGCGCCGACGCGGTTTGTCGTCAGGTAATCAACTTTGGTCTTTTCCGGGGAGGTAAATATGAAAAGACAGATTCTGATGGCTGGAATGGTTTTGCTGCTGATGAGCGTCGGGCTGGCCTGTGCGATCAATACGCAGGCGCAGCGCGATGACACCGCGCAGCCGAAAACGGTCGCGGCTGATTACAAACTGAGCGGGCCGTACTCGCATAAAAATCTGACCATCTTTCTGATTCACGGCGCAGATCAGATGACGGGCAAACCGCCGCTGACGTTGCAGGAAGCGATGGCGCAGAAGAAAGTCGTCGTCCACGAAACCAGCAGCGTCAACCAACTGGCGATTGAAAACGTTTCGGATGAAGAGGTCTATGTGCAATCGGGCGACATCGTCAAAGGCGGCAAGCAGGATCGCACGCTGGCAATGGATCTGGTCGTGCCGCCGAAATCAGGCCGCGTGCCGATTGAGTCATTCTGCGTCGAGCAGGGCCGCTGGAGCAGTCGCGGTCAGGAAGCCGCCGCGCAATTCAGTTCATCCAACAACGCGCTCGCTTCAAAGGAACTGAAGGTAGCGGCAAAGGTCAGAAAGTCGCAGGGCGCAGTCTGGGAGAACGTCGCGGTGACGCAGGACAAACTCAGTCAGAATGCCAGAGTAGTCAGAAGCGGAGGCGTGGTGGCTGATGGCAGCAGCGGAACCGGTGTCGGAAGCGGCGCAGCGCCGCCAGCTTCGCCTGTGGCGGAGATGCGTTCAGTGGCTTCGCCTTCAAGCCTGCAACTGACGCTCGAAAATAATGAACTCAAACAGACCGTCAGCGAATATCTCGCGCAGCTTTCTCCGATTGTGTCGGGGAAAAGTGACGTGATCGGTTATGTCTTTGCGATTAACGGCCAGCTCAACAGCGCCGATGTTTACGCTTCGCACGCGCTTTTTACAAGGCTCTGGCCGAAGCTGATTGAAGCGAGCGCGACCGAAGCGATTGCTGAATTCAAACCGGGCGCGAAGCTGGACGAAGTGAAATCTGAACAGGTCACGGCCTTTCTGCGCGAAGCCGAGAGAGGTGAGGCTGAAACGAAAAACGTCACGCCGCGTGTGCAGATGGTCAAACGCGAAACCGCGCAGAATCTGTTTTTCGAGACGCGCGACCAGAAACAGAAGGACGGCTGGCTGCACCGCAACTACATCAAAAAATAGCGTCGTTCAGCCGAAAAAAACGGCGGCTTTTGAGAGCCGCCGTTTCATTCTCTGATGAATTGTCACTGGCCGAAGCTTCAATGGCCGTGCAGTTCGGCGTAATGAACAAAGAACCAGTAGGTGATCCCGGCCCACGCCGCGAGATTCACCAGCGACACGATCAGGCCGAGGTTTTTGACCTGTGAACTGCGCCCGCTGCGGCTGCCCTGTTTGCCATACATCAGCATCGCCACGAGCAGGCCGACCACAACCCAGAAGAAAAGACGAATCCCGTAATCGAGCATTCCGGCATTGGCGATGTATTTATTCACCTGCCAGATGGTCAGAATGATCGTGGCAATAATCGCAATGATGGCCGCAACCGGAGGCGTGTAGGCTTTGTCCGGGGCGGCCTGCGCTTCAGCACCCTTTCCCGTCCCCAGCCGACTGTTGGCATAGCTGTAAGCGAAGTAAATGACCAGTCCGATGGACATCCAGTCAATCAGCCGAATCCACGTATCGAGCGGCAGGCTGTTCATCAGATAGGCCGCTGAAACGACTGTTCCAATCGGGATGATGGGCGAGAGCGGCACTCTGAACGGGCGTTTCATATCGGGGTTGGTTTCCCGCAGGATGATGATGCCCGTGCCCACAATCACGAACGCGAACAGCGTGCCGATGCTGACCAGTTCTCCGAGCAGGCTGATCGGCACGAAGCCGGCAAGAATGGCGACAATCGCGCCGGTAATCGCCGTTGTGATGTGCGGCGTCTGATACTTCGGATGCACTTTGGCCGCCCAGGTCGGCAGCAGTCCGTCCTTCGACATTGAATAGAAAACGCGCGGCTGACCCATCACCATCACGACCATCGTCGAACTCAGGCCCAGCACTGCGCCGACTTTGATGATGGTCGGAAAGACCGCCAGAATCGTGCCCATCGTCGTGCCTTTGGCCAGTTGCAGCGCGGCGTCAATTGCGACGGCAATCGGAGCCGCTGCATTGGTCAGCAGCTTGTAATCAACCAGTCCGACCATAATGCCCGCGACCAGCACATACAGCACGGTGCAGATGGCCAGCGAACCGAGAATGCCGATGGGCATGTCGCGCTGCGGATTGCGCGCCTCCTGCGCGGCAGTCGAAACCGCGTCAAAGCCGATGTAGGCGAAGAAAATCACGGCGGCCCCGGTAATCACGCCGCCAAAACCGAACGGCATAAACTCCGCGCAGCCCGGCGTGCCCGGCGCACAGCCGATTCCCAGATTGCCCTTGTTGACGTAGCCAATGCCCGCGATGATGAACAGGACAACGACCAGCACCTTGATCATGACAATGATCGAATTGAAGCTCGCCGATTCCTTGATGCCCTTGATGAGCAGCAGCGTGACCGCCACGGCAATCAGCAGTCCGGGCAGGTTGATGATGCCTGACACCTGACTGCCGTCAGCGAGTGTGACGGTATTCCATGGCCCGACGGTTAGTCGGGCCGGGAAGTTGATGCCCATATCCTTGAACAGACTGATAACGTAACCCGACCAGCCGACGGCGACCGTTGCCGCGCCGAAGGCGTATTCCAGAATCAGATCCCAGCCGATGATCCACGCCACAAATTCGCCCAGCGTGCCGTAGCCGTAAGCATAGGCCGAACCCGAAATCGGCACGCTCGCGGCAAACTCCGAATAACAGAGTGCGGCAAAGGTGCTGACGATTCCGGCCAGAATCATTGAAATCACGACTGCCGGCCCGGCGTGCTTTCCGGCGGCCTGCCCGGTCAGTACAAAGATGCCGGTGCCGATGATCGCGCCGATGCCGAGCATGGTCAGATCCAGCGAATTGAGCGTCTTCTTTAAGGTATGTGTGCCGGTTTCCTGGGCCTCGGCAATAATCAGATCAATTGACTTCGTTGCAAAAAGTGACATTGAAGCCTCCTTCGAGTGCTGGTGATTTGTTCCAGTGTCAGACGGTCAGAGTTTTCCTGAAGCGAGCGAAACGCACGAATGAAGATACTGCTGCGATCAGGTTCAGTGTGCCGTGTGATTCAGGATATGTCGCAAAAGGAATGAACTGCATCAGCGACGCCGCGTAGTTTCAATGATTGCGGCTGAAGTTGCAAGGCTGGCTCCGGCAATCAGGGCTGAAATGCAAAACGGGCGATTCGCTCAGCAAATCGCCCGTTAAGATTAATCTTTCTCATTTGCCTGACGGAGTCGCCGGTTGTGTGACCGGCGGCGATTCAATCGCAGGTCTGGAGAATTTGCGCATAATGTCATTGCCAATGACAAAGGCCATCAGCAGCAGCACCATGACAAAGCCGACCTGCTGAAAACGCTCGCGCATATTCATCGTCATCGTCAGACCAGCCAGGCCCATCAGCCCTTCGATGATGATCAGCAGAATCACCCCGCCATCCAGCACCGGAATCGGCAGCAGGTTGACGATGCCCAGGTTCAGACTGAGCAGACCCATCAGCGAAATCACTCCGGCCCAGCCCGCTATCCGGAAGGTGTCAGCGGTCTGTTCCGCAATTCCAATCGGCCCGGACAGCGCATCCTTGGCTGAACGCTTGCCGGCAAAAATCTGTCCGAAGACAACGCCCGTCATCTTCAGGATTCGCATATTGAACTTCCAGCCATAAGCCAGCGCCTCAGACAGCGAATCGGCTTTGACAAACGTGGTGTTGGGCTGAATGTTGAAGCCGAGCAGGTATTCCTGTCCTTCCCTGCGCGGGGATGCCTTGATTTCGAGCGTCTCTGAACCGCGCGTCACCTTCAGCGTCACCGGCTGCCCGTTGCTTTCATTGAGCGCCTGCTTGAACTGTTCGATTGAAGTCACCGGTGCGCCGTTGATGGCCACGATTTTATCACCGGCTTTCAGACCGGCAGCTTCCGCCGGGAATCCGGGTTTGACGCCGCCCACGCCGATGTGATCAGCCGGTGGCCGGATGCCGACTTCGCCAATCGGTTCGCCGTTGCGCAGTTTCTCAGTCTGCGGCGTCAGCGTCACCGACAGAATCTGACCGCCGCGTTCGATCTGCATCGGAATCGGCTCGCCCGGACGAATCCTGACATCATCCAGGAATTCATCCCAGGTCGGATATTTGACGTTAAAGTAACCGCGAATCTGATCGCCCGGTTTCAGTCCGGCCTGTTCTGCCGCTGACCCCGGCCTGACTGTCCCGACGACAATTTTCTGCGACATCATCACGTCATCCTGGTAGCCGATCAGAATGGCCGCAGTGGGAATCAGAATGGCTGTGGCGATATTGAAGGCAGGCCCGGCGGCGGCGACCAGCAGCCGCTTCCATTTCGGGTGCGACAGGAATTCATCAACTGAACCTTCGCTTTTACCCTGGAGCATCTCCATGTTTTCGCCGCGAAACTTGACGTACCCACCCAGCGGAATCGCGCTGATGCGATAATCAGTCTCGCCGTAGCGAAAACCGAGCAGTCGCGGGCCGAACCCGACCGAGAATGTCTCAACTGCAATACCCAGCATCTTGGCGACGATGAAGTGACCGAATTCATGAATCACGATCATCGCTACCAGAATCACAATAAAAGACAGATAGGCCAACTTTGCTCTCCTTACTCAGTCCGGCAGCGGACTGAAAAAAACAACATCTGCATCGCTCGTGCCCGGCGCGTTTGCACGCCTCGCGGCAAGCGCGGGACATCACCGCAGTCCCAGAGTTTATGGGACAAACTGAGGCAGTGTCAAAGCGGGACTTCTGGTGAACCGGACGCACTCAGTCAGATGCCGCGCCAGTGCTTTGGTTTGCAGTCCCGGTGATTAATTTGCTGACGTAAATGCGCGCCCACTGATCGGCGGCAAGCACAGTATCAAGGTCAGTGACTGGTTGCGGGGAGTGCGCGGCGCAGGCTGCGCCAATCAGTTGCGGAATCTGACCAAAACGAATCTGCTCGCGCAAAAACGCGGCGACGGCAATTTCATTGGCAGCATTCAGGACAGCAGGCATCGTGCCGCCCGTGCGCAGCGCCTGGTAAGCGAGCGTGATACACGGAAAACGTTCGGGGTCGGGATGATGAAATTCCAGGCGGCTCAGCGTGGCCAGATCAAGCGGCGGCAGCTCGCCTGGTTTTCTTTCAGGATAAGTCAGCGCGTACTGAATCGCGTGACGCATGTCGGTCACGCCCATTTGCGCGATGATTGACCCGTCAATGAGTTCAATCATTGAATGAACGACCGACTGCGGATGAACGATGATGTCAATCTCATCAGCGGTGCGGCCAAACAGCCAGCGGGCTTCGATCACTTCAAGGCCCTTGTTCATCAGCGTGGCTGAATCAATCGTGATCTTGGCGCCCATATTCCAGGTCGGATGCTTCAGCGCCTGGGCTGGCGTGGCCTGATCAATCTCTTCTTTCGTTGCCGTGCGAAACGGGCCGCCCGACGCGGTCAGAATCAGGCGGCGGACTTCGTGATGCCGCTCGCCGCGCAGGCACTGGTGCAGCGCGTTATGCTCGCTGTCAACCGGCAGCAGTTCCGCGCCTGACTTTGCCGCCGCGCGCGTCATCAGCTCACCGGCAATCACCAGCGTTTCCTTGTTGGCCAGCGCGACCCGGCGGCCTGTCTCAAGCGCGCGATAAGTCGGCAGCAGACCGAGCGCGCCAACTACCGCGCCAATGACGATCTCAACGCCGTCGCATAAAGCGACTTCGGTTAATCCTTCAACTCCGGTAGTGATCCTGGGCGCGGTGATGGCGCGCTGTCTGAGTTCAGCGCGCAACTGTTCGGCGGCGGTTTCATCGGCCACTGCGACGAGGCGCGGGCGATATTTTTCAATCTGCCCGGCCAGCAGTTTGATATTCGACCCGGCTCCGAGCGCGGCCACGCTGAATGCGCCGCCAGTCGCATCCACCACGCGCAGCGTGTTGCACCCGATTGAGCCGGTTGAACCGAGAATCGCAATCTGCTTCATAACCTGTTGACTGTGGTCGGCAGTGGTCGCTTACTTCAGAAAGAAGACGTAAAAATAATACAGCACCGGAGCATTAAAGAGCAGGCTGTCGAGCCTGTCCAGCACGCCGCCGTGACCAGGAATCACCTGTCCGGCGTCCTTGGCCTGCGCGCCGCGCTTGAGCATGGATTCGCACAGATCGCCAATCTGACCGAGCACGCCCATCACCAGCGCCAGCAGCACGGCGTGAATCATCTGCAATTCAGGAAAGAAAGTGTAATGCACGATGACCGCGACCGCGACGTTTGAGAGCAGCCCGCCGATGGCTCCTTCAATGGTTTTGCCCGGACTGATGCGCGGAGCCAGTTTGTGACTGCCGAGCGAACGACCGACATAGTAAGCTCCGGTGTCACCGGCAAAGACGATCAGAAAAAAGAGCAGCAGCAGTTTGGAAGGAAGCCGGTCAATCGTGCCGCTTTCGATGACGCGCACGGCCACCAGGTAACCGCCGAGCAGCGCGACATAAACCACGCCGAAAATCGAAGCGGCAGTCGCTGTGACAGCGCCGCGCAAATCCTGCGCCGTAAACAGGTGAATCGTCAGGTCAGTGATCGCCAGCGCCGCCAGCGCTGCCGCGATCAGATCAAAGCGTCCGTAATAAAAGCCGGTCAGAATGGCCGCCGAAGCCAGCAGGCCCGGCACGCGCCCGGCTCTGGCTCCGACCCGTTCGGCCAGTGCGTAATATTCGATGAGTCCCAGTACAACGGCAATCGCCACCAGCGCCGTGAAATAGACCGGCGATTCAACTCTGATGGCGGCAATCAGAATGGGCAGAAAGATGACCGCAGAAATTACTCGTGCCATTCAGTGGGTTTTCTCCGCCCCGCTCAGGAGCCATTAGACGACGGCCCGGCGAGAGGTATCAGCCAGCCCCCCGTAACGCCGTTCGCGCTTCTGGTAGTCCACAATGGCAGCAAAGAGATCGGGGCGGCGGAAGTCAGGCCACAACGTTTCTGTGACGTAAATTTCAGTGTAGGCAATTTGCCAGAGCAGGAAGTTACTGATGCGCATCTCTCCGCTGGTGCGAATCAGCAGGTCAGGTGAGGGAAGCTGGGCAGTATACAGGTGCCGCTCGATGTCGGCTTCGGTAATCTTTTCCGGTGAGTAGCCTTCGCGCAGACATTCGGTCAGCAGGCGGCGGTAAGCATCAAGCAGTTCGACGCGCCCGCCATAGTTGAGCGCGACATTCAGCACCATGCCGGTATTACCGGCAGTTTTGTGCATGGCCGAGCGCAGTTCAAACTGCACCGACTCATCCAGTTCATTGATGCGTCCGATGGTCTGAAAGCGAATGTTGTTGCGATGCAGGTTGTCAATTTCCTTTCTCAGATACTCCTTGAGAAAGGTCATCAGGGCTTCAATCTCGAACGGCGGGCGCTTCCAGTTCTCGACTGAAAAGGCGTACAGCGTCAGCACTTCAAGGCCGAGCCGCGTGCTGGTTTCAACGGTGGCGCGGACGGCTTCGACTCCGGCGCGATGTCCGGCGACGCGCGGCAGGTGGCGGCGCTGCGCCCAGCGGCCATTGCCATCCATAATCACCGCAATGTGTCGCGGCAGGCGCGTGAAATCAATCTGGGCAAGCAACTGCTCGTCACGCGAGCCGGGCTTGATGAGGTTTGCAAAATCAGGCATGGGATCTGAAATCAGGGCTTCAGGGGGAATCAGCCGGTCACGGCACCGGCTGGTGCTTGTTGTCGGGTGATGACAGGTATCGTCCATTAACGAAGGTGATCGTCATCAGCGCGAACGCGACATACTAATATTCAACTTTCATCAGGGTCAACCCTTTCGCCGGAGCCAGCGTGCTGGTGCGGGTCTGCTCAATCGTGGCGATGATCTCATCAAACGAACCCGGACAGAAACCGCGCCGGTTGAGCACGAGCAGCGTGCTGACCATTCGCCGCACCATATACCGCAAAAATCCGTCGCCGCTGAAATAAATTCGCGTCAGCTCGCCGCTGACTTCAAGCTGAAAATCGGTCAGCGTTCGCACCCGCGTTTTCGTTTCGCACGAAGCCACCGTGAAAGCCGTGAAATCATGCGTGCCGAGCAGCAGTCGGCCCGTGCGACACAGCAGTTCACGATCCAGCGGCCAGTAATAATGCCAGGCGTATCGCTCCAGCAGCGGGTTCATCACTTCGGCAGTGACAAGCTGATAACGATAGGTCTTGCCGCGCGCGCTGAAGCGCGCCTGAAATTCATCGGGCACTGGTTCCGCCGCCAGCACGCGAATGTCACGCGGCAGGTTGCCATTGATCGCATCGCGCAGCCGACGGCCTTCCCACTCACGCGCCAGCCTGAACGACGCCACCTGACCTTCGGCGTGAACTCCCGAATCCGTGCGGCCCGCGCCGTGAATCGTGACCGGCGCGCCTGCGATTTTTTCAAGCGCGAGGCTGATGGCGCGCTGAATCGTCGGCTTGTCATCCTGCCACTGCCAGCCCTGATAATCAGTGCCGTCGTAAGCAATGGTGATGCGGTAATTCATCGCTTCATCTCAAATCCGGATTTGAGATTTACCGGCTGCCGGGTTTGACGGCCACTGACCCCTGCGCGCACAGCGGACACTGATCGGGCGCAAAGGTCGGCGCTTCCAGCACGGCCAGCGCGTGACGCGGCACGCCCAGATCAACCGCGCCGCCGCTGCGATCAATCAGCGAACCGGCTCCGGCATTTACGCCGCCGTGCGCCTGCACGACTTCCATCACTTCGCGGGTCGAACCGCCCGTCGTCACGACATCTTCAACGACCAGCGCGCGCTCGCCGGGTTTGATCTCAAATCCGCGCCGCAATTTCATCACGCGCTTGTCGTCACGTTCAGTAAACAGCGCGCGCACGCCGATGGCCCTGGCGACTTCGTGGGCCACAATCACGCCGCCCAGCGCGGGAGCCACGACCAGATCAATCGCGCCGATGCGGTCATCGGCCTGTACTTTCGCCGCCAGCGCCGCGCAGAGCTTTTCAGCCGTCGCCGGATTTTGCAGCACCAGCGCGCATTGCAGGTAACGATCACTGTGCAGCCCCGAAGACAACAGAAAATGTCCCCTGAGCAGCGCCCCGCTGTCTTCAAATATCCTGAGAACTTCGTCCTGATTCATGGTTGTCGAAAGATGAATTATGGAGTTGTTGCGGTCAGCGCGGTTTCGCCTGCGTTCTGACCAGTCACAATAAAACGATAAGGAAAATGGCGCGAGATGCGCACCCTGAGGCGGGCCGCCTGCGCCAGTTCCTGAAGGTCGCTTTCAGTAAAACCGCGCAGCACCGAAACCGCCGCATCGTGTCGCACCAGCCGGTTGCGCGTGAAAATCCGCGTCAGCACTTTGATTGAATAATAAGCCACCGGATGCCGCCGCAGGTCATTGATGATGAAAGCCGCGCGCGCGACCCGCGCAAAATCGGTCAGCACTCGCGCCGCCTGCGCCGCCGTCAGATGATGCAGAAAGAGCGTCGCCAGCACGAAATCAAAACTCTGATTGGCAAACGGCATCATCATCGCGTCGGCCTGCACGACTTTGATTTCAGGATAAGCAGCCGTTTGCGCCCGCGCCGTTTGCGTCGCCAGTTCGTTCAGATCAAGCACGACGAAATCAATTTCAATCCCGCGCCGCCGCCCCCATTCAACAATCGTGGCAGGAATGTCGGCTGAACCTGTGCCGACATCAAGCAGCCTGATCCGTCGCCGCCTGAGTTGCTCAATCAGCGGAAACAGATGCCGGGTCAGCGCCCGCGTGCCGCCGAGCCAGCGATTGACGCGACGAAGATCATCCAGGCTGTCAATCAGTTCATCATCGCTGTAATCAGTGCCGTCAATCAGTTCAGGCTGATTACTGCGCGCAGCAAATTTTGCGAACACGCTTTCAGTCAATTGCCAGTCTCAGTTTTTCAAATCTGATTTCAGACTTCCGGCCTGCTCACCACCAGCACTGAATTTTTTGAGCCGAAGCCGATGCAGTTGCACAGCGCGTGCCTGACTTCAGCGGGCCGCGCCGCGTTGGGCACATAATCCAGATCGCATTCAGGATCAGGTTCATCCAAATTGATCGTCGGCGGCAGGAACCCGGCATTGATGGCTCCGAGCGCAGCCATCAGCCCTGCCGCGCCGGATGCGCCCTGCGGATGACCGATCATGGATTTGGTCGCGCTCATCGGAATGCGGTCTGCCGCTTCCTGAAAGGCCAGCCTGACCGCGCGCGTTTCAATCCGGTCATTGAGCTGCGTCGAAGTGCCGTGCAGATTGAGGTAATCAATCTGTTCCGGCCTGAGTCCGGCATCATTGAGCGCCATCGTCATTGCCCGCGCCGGTTCGATGCCGCTTTCATCCAGTCGCACCCGATGATGCGCATCGCAGGTCGAACCATAGCCGATGATTTCACCGTAAATGGTCGCGCCGCGTCGCCGGGCGTGTTCGAGTTCTTCGAGCAGAAAAAAGTATGCGCCTTCACCAAGCACAAAACCGCTGCGGTCGCGGCTGAACGGGCGCGAAGCTCGTTCCGGCGCGTGATTCCACTTGTCGGTCATGACCTTCATCACGCAGAAGCCCAGCATAAAGCTGTGCGTCAGCGGCGCGTCAACTCCGCCGGTCAGCGCCTGGCTGATGCGACCAAGCGCAATGTTCTGCGCGGCATAAGCGATGGCATCAGTTGATGACGTGCAGCCGGTCGAAACCAGGTGGCTGAATCCCTTCAGCCCGAAAGCCATCGAAACCTCGCTCGGCAGCGAACCCGGCGTCGCGGTCGGAATGGTGTAAATGCTGGCCCGCTTCGCTTCGTTGGCAAAATAGTAGCGGTACTGCTTTTCAATAAAACCCAGACTGGCGCCGCCGCTGCCGATGACAATGCCAATCTCGCGCCGGTCATCAAGGGACATATCCTTGGGTGACAGTCCGGCATCAGCAAAGGTCAGTTCCGCGCCCGCAATCGCCAGGGCGACGGCCTGCGAAACATGCTGACGATCTTTCGGTGGAATGTACTGATCAGGATCGAAGCCGCTGACTTCAGCCGCAATCTGCACGGGCAGGTCGGTGGTGTCAAAGCGTGAAATCCGGCTGACGCCGCAGCGGCCTTCCCGCAGCGCCTGCCAGAACTGCGCCCTGCCGATGCCAATGGGAGAGAGACATCCGATACCTGTCACAACAACGCGCCGCAGCGTTTTGGCGGTGGACATAAATAAGCAGCCCTCATGATTGCAGACCGAAACAGCAGATTTACCAGACTGGCAGGAAGTAACTTCAGCGCGATCATAACCGCCGGTTCTGGTAATAGCAAACCTGGCGGCTGAACCGAAGTGCCGACTTTGGTGTGAACAGATCGCAGCAGCCTGGAATCGCGGGCGAATCCGTCATTTCCAGTAAACGGCTGATGATGGCTGTCGCCAGTTGTGGACATCTGTCATCGGCTGTTTGTCTACAAACTGTGACAAGCGACTGATGACGCCTGGCGCGGATTGGCCCTGAATAAAGTCTAAGTACAATGATTGGTCAACTTGACCGCCTGACAAACAGCCGCTCGCAGCGATGGCACAGTCGTTGCAATGTATCAGGGCGCAGCGGGACGGCAGAGAGAACGAAACGCTGCACCGGACGCCTTACGGCGCAGAGATTTTTGAAGCAGACGAAGCATCGCAGCAGAAAGAATCAGAAGCGACTCCTCACATCGCTTCTGATTCTGAAACCGAAAAGGCTTCGTCAGCGCGACGAGTTGAGGAAGACGCTCCTCTCACAGCTTGTAGCTGCTGGTCAGATAAGGACACGGGGGTCGGATTTTGACTGGCAGTTACATTCTTTCGATTCGCGGGTTACGTCAGACAGGGAAACGGGGCACACTGCCTGACGTGACTCGCGCATCGGAAAACCAGTAACAGAGAGTCGCAGCGATTCCAACGGGTGTTTATGGCAAGGCGCCCAGGCCGAGCCTGCCACGCGCAGCGGATTCCCAGTCCGACATAAGGTGGCAACGAGCCCCCCCTGAATCCAAAACGACCGCATCAGGACTCCTCCCACTTGGGGTCCGGGGGGCTCAAAAGTTTTCCAGGCAGCATCACGAATCACAATTTTGTTCCTCACCCCATGAACAGCAGGCTCCGGCAGCGCCTGCTGTTTTTACTTTGGGATTCTCAGCCAGCATCACTTTGCTCCCGCAATTGCCAGCATTTCCCCTTCAACTCCGGAAACTCAGCGGGCGTGTTATACTGCCGGGGCGGCACGCGCACGATGTTGTGATTACATTTGCTTTTATCGCATGACCAGATTTCTGCACATCGCCGATATTCACCTGGGGATTCGTCGCTATCGGATGGAAGAGCGCACGACCGATTTTTTCCATGCCTGGCGCGACTGCATTGACCGTTACGCGCTGAAGCAGAAGGTTTCGTTCGTGCTGATTGCCGGAGATTTCTTTGACACGCGGCGGGTTGAACCGGTGGCGATGAATCACGCGATGTTCTGTCTGGTGAAGCTGCGCGACGCGGGCATTCCGGTTGTCGTCATCGAAGGCAATCACGATCAGCGCGAAGCGATGCAGAAGGCAAGCTGGCTGCAAAGCCTGTCGCAGTGGGGCTTCATCCGGCTGCTGGAACCTGAGTACGACGAGGGCCGCGTCATTTTCAAACCCTGGGATGACTCAGTGCGGCGCGGCGCTTTTACCGACATTGACGGCGTGCGGATTTTTGGTTCGAGCTGGTACGGTACAACTGTCGGGCGCCTGCTGCCTGCGCTGGTTGATGAACTGCGACAGCATTACAGCACGCAGCATTACAACGTGATGATGCTGCACACCGATGTCGAAGGTCAGCAGAACCGCCCGATTCCCGCGCTGCCGGTAGCCAAACTGACTGAACTGAAAGAGGTCGTCAATTACCTCGCGCTCGGTCACACGCATAAAAATTTCGAGATCGAAAACTGGGCTTACAATCCCGGCTCGCTTGAGGCGTGCAGCGTGGATGAGTACGCCAATATACGCGGCGCTTATCTGGTCGAAATTGTCGGCGGCACGCACACGACGCAACTGATGCGCGATTATCATCAGCGCCCGTTCAGGCGGCTGGATTTTGATGTCAGTGGCCGGGCCGAACCCGAAGAACTGCGGGAAGCCCTGATGGCAAAGCTCCGGCTTGAACTGCCGCCGCATCAGCCGGATGAAACGGACGAGATGGCCCCGGTGGTTGACCTTTCGTTGCGCGGGCATCTGGGTTTCAAGACGGCGCTGCTGGAACTCAGCCGCATTCGTGATGAAATCAGAAAGGAATTTCAGCCGTTCGCGGTGCAGGTGCGTGACCAGACGGTGCCGGTTGAATACGCTGTCGCTGCCGGAACTGGTGAAACAGTTTCGCGCGCTGAACGCGAGCGCCATGTGATTCAGGATCTGATTGTCCGCGATGCGCGCTTCCGCGATCACGCGGTTGAATTTGCCGGACTGGTGCTGGAAGCCAAACGGCTGGCCCTGGCTGGCGAGGCTCCGGCCAGAATTACGGAACTGATTGAGCAGCGTCTGGCCGCGATTGACGCTGCGCCGTCGCTGGAACAGGCCGCCGGAACCAATGCCTGAGCGGAAAACTGAGCGGGGGCAAATTACGCGCTGGAATTTTGCGCTGATTCCAGGCACAATGCAGTCACTTCAGTGACGCGCCCCTCATCACTCCGCCTTTGGTGCCTGCCACAGACCGGGATCAGGGTGCGATAAATCCGCGGTGATCGTTATGGAATCTTTCTTTTATCTTTTGTCCCTCATTCTTTTTCTGCAAAGCCTGCTGGCCCTCGCCGCCGCCTTACGCTTTGCGCGTTATTCGCTGCGCACGCCGTCGGCCCGTCACCGCTACCAGCCCAAAGCCGTCGTCATCGTCCCGTGCAAGGGCATTGATCCGGGCTTTGAAGAAAACATCGGCTCACTCTTCGCTCAGGATTACCGCGATTACGAAATCATTTTTGTCACCGAGCGTGAATCTGATCCGGCTTATGAAACGCTGACCGATCTGATCCGGCAAAGCCGCCGTTCGGCGTGGCTGGTCGTGGCCGGTGAAGCGACCGGCTGCGGCCAGAAAATTCATAACCTGCGCGCCGCGCTCGACACGCTGGATGCCGTCAATCGCCGCGCTGAAATCATTGTCTTCGCTGATGCCGACGCGCGCCCGGCAGAGAACTGGCTCTCGGAACTGGTCGCGCCGCTGGCGGATGAAAGCGTTGGCGCCACGACCGGCTATCGCTGGTATCTGCCCGCCGAAGGCAGTCAGCGCCGTTTCTGGCCGCTGCTGCTGTCGGTCTGGAATGCCGGGACGCTGACGCTGTTTGGTGAACGGTCAGCTTTTGCCTGGGGCGGAGCGATGGCGGTCAGGCGCGATTATTTCGAGCAGTCGGGAATCAGGGAAAAATGGGCTGCCGCAGTCAGCGATGATTACGTCCTGACCGACGCCATCAAAACCGCAGGCCAGCGGGTCAAATTTGTTCCTGCCTGCCTGGTGGCGACTCCGTTCAGCGGCGGGTTCAGGGAAATGCTGGAATTCACGACCCGACAGGTGACCATCACGCGGGTTTATGCGCCCCGCCTCTGGCGTCTGGCGCTGGTGACGCATCTGCTTTTCAACCTGACATTCTGGGGCGGAATTCTGCTGAGCGTAATTAAGTCAGTCAGCGGTGACGCGCCGTCGGGGCTGATCTGGCTGCTGGCCGGAATCTTTTCTCTTGGCGCGCTGGCCGGAGCCGTGCGGGCGGTTGTGGCGGCGCGGCTGCTGGAAGAAGATCATCATCAGATTGCCGGTCACTGGTGGGCCTGGCTGCTGCTCAATCCGGTGGCTTCGCTGCTCTGGCTTTACAACGTCTGTGCTTCGGCGCTGACCAGGCGCATTACGTGGCGCGGCATCGGCTATGAACTGAGCGCGCCGGATCAGACGCTGATCTGGCAGCGTGACCAGTCATTCATTGATGAAGAACTGCGGCAGCAGATCCTGCGGCCAGATCAGGCCCAGGCGCATTCGACTCCGTCAGAACTGCGCTGAAATTGCGCGTCTGACGGCTGACCTCGCGCAATCGCCGCGCTTGACAGCCAGCCGGGCCGGTCAATATACTCCCCGCTTTGCAAATGGACGCCGATTCCATCCATGAGTCATCGCCGTCAGTTTTCAGTCAGTTATTCAAGGAGAGTATCAGGTAATGCCGAATCATAAATCAGCCGAGAAACGCGACCGTCAGAACGCGCGCCGTAATGCCGTCAATACTGCCAATCGCAGCCGCCTGCGCACTGAAATCAAAAGGCTGCGCGCCGCGATTGATAAAGGTGATGCCGAAACCGCCCGCACGCTGCTGCCCGCGACCATTTCAATGATTGACAAGGCGATTCAGAAAGGTGTGCTGCACCGCAACACTGCGGCCCGCCACAAATCCCGCCTCACCAGTCACGTCAGCGAGCTGGCTGCCGCGAAGTAATTTCCGCAGAGTTTTTCGCAGACCGGAACTTTCAGCATATGGCCAGGTTCCGGTTCTGCCGCCTGTCTTTCAGACCCCGTCTTTTCAGGCTGCTTTGCCATTTTCGACTGCTTCAGTTCAGGCGCGCCTGTTTTCGGCGCAATTCCGTCAGCTTCTCTTTGATGTCATCCACGTCCTCACCCAGAGGCACGCGGCGCAGGTAGCTTTCAAGGTCTGCCTGCGCCTGTGTGTAGCGTCCGAGCGCCAGACTGGCCAGCCCGCGATCACGAATTTCAACCGGTGATTCAGGCTGCAGGATCAGCAGCCGCTCAATTACGCCGAGTGCACGCGCATAATCAGGCACGCGCAGGTAAATGCCTTTCAGGTTGTGCAGCATGCGCGTCAGCATCTGCTTTGTGGTTACTTCACTCAGAAAGCTCAACTGAAACTTGACTGTCCCGCCGTACATTTCCTCAAACATCTCCTGGCAGCGTTCGACTGACAGCACGCGCCCGGCGTGAAAGGGGTCAATGATCACATCGCGTTCAGCATCGCGGTATCTGACGAGAAAATGACCCGGCAGACCAACCCCGTAAACCGGCAGCCCCAGCCTGCGCGCCACCTCGAGATAAATGACTGACAGCGTAATCGGGATGCCGGTACGCCGGTCAATCACGTCATTGAGAAAGCTGTTGCGCGCGTCGTAATAATTTTCGGTGTTGCCGTGAAAACCGAGTTGATTGAACAGGTGATCATTGAGTGTCAGCAGAATGATCAGCGGATCAGTCTGCGACGGCAGCACGGCGCGCACTTCAGCCGCAAACTGATCGAGCTGCGCAAGGTATGTGTCAGGATCAAGTGACGGATATTCTTCGGCGGCAATCAGCAGCGCGGCGCGACCAGGTTCGATTTCATTTTCGGCTTTCATCACCAGTTCAGTGAACTGACGACGAGCTTCGGCCTTGTTCATTGGTTCCTGCGCGTCCGGTGCCCGAAAAATCCGGTTGACGCTCCGGGCAATAATTTGTAGGATGCGATCAACACTGAGAAAGGAGGTGGTCTGAAAAGTATGAGTTCATATCACAGTGAGGTGGCTGAGACCTAGGCGGTCAGCCCAATCTTTCGGATGATCGCCGCAGTCTTATCCGGCTGCATGGTCAATCCCAACAGCTTACCGAAAACCCCGATGTGCGATGGCGTGCATCGGGGTTTTTGATTTCTGCTGCCTCACTTCACCAGCTTCTGAATCGTCTTGAACTCAGCCGCTTCAGCCGTCCGCAGCAGTTCAAACAGCGCCATTTCAACCGATGAAATAATCGCTCCGGCCCGGGCCATTTTGTCGAGCGCCACCGCTTTGTTGTGCGGCAGCCGCGTCGTTACGGCATCGCTGATGATGTGAACCTGATAACCGAGTTGCAGCAGGTCGTGCGCCGTCTGACTGACGCAGATGTGCGCTTCAATGCCGCACAGCATGACCTGTTCGATGTGTCGTTCGCGTAACTGCGTGTCAAATTCCTGCACGCCGCACGATGAAAAGCACATCTTCTCAATCGGCCTGAAATCATCAGGCAGCCTGGCCAGAATCTCTTCAGCCGTGCGCCTGAGTCCTTTCGGATACTGCTCAGTCACGATCACCGGCACGCTGAGCGCCTGTGCGCCTGCGACCAGCGTGGCAATGCGCCCGGCAATTTCGGCAAAGTCATTCATCACCGGGCGAAAACCTTCCTGCATATCAATCACTGCCAGCGCGGCGCGATGACGATCAAGTAACGATGGATGTCTCATAAGATTTACTCTGCGTGTGTTTCTGCGGCGCGACTGATTCTGTCCATCAGCGCCAGCCCCAGCCCTGACTGACTGACCGCCTGACAAAAGATCAGCCTGACCCCGGCCTCGTCGCACTGCCGAAAGAACTGAAAAAGCGTGCGGGCATATTCCTCAATGTCTGCACAGGCCTGGTGCAGCCTGAATGCCGCAGCCTGCGGATGCGCGACCAGACCGATGTAAGCAGCATCAGACTGGGGCGCTGCATCCTGTGGCTGCGCGATCACCACGACTCTTGCCTGCGGGGCATAGTGACGATACTTCATGCCCGGACTTTTGGGTAGCGTGGTTCCGGCTTTGTCTGCGAGCGTGGTTTCAGCCACGACGCTGCGCAACTGCTCCAGCGTGATGGCCCCGGCGCGCAACACTGTCGGAGCTTCGCTTGTGCAATCCACCACCGTTGATTCCAGTCCGACCTCTGACTGATCGCCTTTCAGAATGCAACTGATGCGGCCATTCAGATCAGCTTCAACTGCCGTCCACGTTGTCGGGCTTGGTTTGCCGGAAAGATTGGCTGAAGGCGCAGCGACCGGCACACCGCAGGCCTTCAAAAACTGCTGCGCTACCGGGTGACGCGGCATGCGCACGCCAACCGTGTCGAGTCCGGCAGTCACGACAAGCGGCACCGCTTCAGCTTTGGGCAGCACCAGCGTCAGCGGGCCGGGAAAGAAAGCTTTGATGAACCGTTGCGCACCTTCAGAAACTTCGCGCACGACCAGCGACAGTTGCGCGAGATCAGCCAGGTGAACAATCAGCGGATTGTCAGCCGGGCGCCCCTTGGCCGCAAAAATTTTTCTGACTGCAACTTCATCCAGCGCATTTGCGCCGAGGCCGTAAACCGTTTCAGTCGGGAAGGCGACCACTTCACCCGCGCGAATAAACTGTGCGGCTGTCGCTGCGGATTCAGTCAGAATCGTTCTGGTAATCACTTTGAAATTCAGACAGCAGAGAGGACGGAACAAACGGAAATAACGGAACAGACGGAAATGCTCATGCAGGGGCAATGCCTCCACCTGATGCTCAGGCCGGAGTCAGGTCTTTTCCGTGTGTTCTGTGATTTCCGTCTGTTCCGTCCTCTCTGCTGCTTTGCCTGTTGTTATTTCGTCTTGACCGGATCAGCCGGGCGTTTCGGCCAGACGGTTGGTTTCACTTTCAGCTTGTTCATGATTTCAGTTACGGCGCGTTCAAGCTGCGGGTCTTTGCCGCTGATTACCGACTTCGGATCGTTGTCAACTTCGATGTCGGGGTCAACACCGTAACCTTCAATCACCCATTCGCCTTTGGTGTTGGCAAAGCCGAATTCAGGGACGTTGACCACGCCGCCGTCAATAAGCGTGCCGCGATTGGTGATGCCGACGACACCGCCCCACGAACGTTTGCCGATGAGCGGGCCAAGCCCGGCTTCGCGGAACATGGCCGGGAAGATGTCGCCGTCTGAAGCTGAATTTTCATTGAGCAGGCACGCCATCGGGCCGATGAAAACTCCGTCGGGATACGGGTTCGGATCTTCATTGGTGCGCGAAAACTGCACGGCCAGCAGTTTGCGGCGCAGGCGTTCAATAATCATCCGCGACACGTTGCCGCCGCCGTTGGCGCGGGCGTCAACAATTAAACCTTGCTTCTTCAACTGCGGGTAATACCACTTGATGAATTCGCGGATGCCGTTGGCGCCCATATCGGGGATGTGAATGTAGCCGAGTTTGCCGCCCGACAGTTTATCCACCGTCGCCATATTCGAAGTCACCCAGTCCAGATAGATCAGGTTCTGTTCGTCAGTGACCGGGCGATATGAAATGACGCGCGCGCCGTCCATCGTCGGGCGACTGTTGACGGTCAGTTGCACCGGCGCATCGGCTCTGTTGCGCAGCAGGCGATACGGGTCATCGTCGGGTTTGAGTTCTTCGCCGTTGATGGCCAGCACGTAATCACCGACTTTGACATCAACGCCGATTTCGGTGAGCGGTGAACGATAGATTTCCTCTTCGTTCTGTCCGGCGAAAATTTTGGTGATGCGGTAACGTCCGGCTTCACGATCAAGCCCGAAACGCGCTCCGGGCAGCGCGACACGCGGGCGCGGCGGAATATTGATATCGCCGCCTTCGATGTAAGCGTGCTGCACGGTCAGTTCCGAAATCATTTCGCTGATGACGTAATTCAGATCGGAACGATGCGCGACATATTTCAGCAGCGGTTCATACTGTTTGCGAATCGCTGCCCAGTCGTAACCGTGCATGTTCGGCGCATAGAAGAAATCACGGTAACGCCGCCAGACTTCACCAAAAATCTGCGCCCATTCTTCCGACGGCACGCGATCAACGTAAAGGTTCGCGGTCGCCACCGGCTTTCTCGTTTTGTCGCCCTGCGGAGTGGCGTCGAGAATGGCAAAGCCCGGCCCCTGCCTGACGAGCAGCTTCGAGCCGTCCTGCGACAGATCGTATCCGCTGATGCCTTCGGCCAGCACGGTCTCCTTGCGATCCCTGAACGAAAAGATTTTCAGCACCGGCGGCGCATCGCCCTGACGCCCGTAATAAAAGGCCGGTGTGGTCAGATAAATCAGATGTCCGGCCTTTGCGCTCAGCCCGGCATAATTGTTCGCTTCAACCGGCACGCGGGCGGCGCGGTTGGCGATGCCGTCGAAATCAATCACCAGGTCGGTGGCGGGTTTCGTTTCTTCCTTTTTCGGCTCGCCTTCTCTGGTCACGGTGACTTCGTCGCTTTCAGGCGGGAAGGGGTGCTTCACATCCTTTCGCAGCGCGAGCGCGAAGATGCCGACGTTTTTATTGGTCGCGTAGTTGAACTCAGCATTTGAAATCAGCGGCGCATATTCGCGGATGCTCAGGTAAAACAGGTAATTGCCCTGCGGATCCCACGCCGGATTGAATTCGCCAAACGTGCCACCGGTCACGCGACGTAACTGATTGTCCTTCGATGACCAGATATAAACCGAAGGCTGAGTGTTGGCGTCCTGCATTGAAAACGCCAGGTAATTGCCCTTTGGCGACCAGGTGTAATCCTGCACCTGCCCGCGTCGTGAGTCGGCAATTTCAGTAAGCTTTTTGTCAGCCACCGTCAGCACAAAGACCTTGCCATCCTTGTCGCTGAAGGCGATGTATTTGCCATCGGGTGACCACGCAGGCGCGTAACGCTGCGCTTTGCCGCCGCTCGTCAGTTGTTCGGCAGGCTTCGAGCCGTCCTGCGCGATGACATAAATCTCTTCTTCGCCGGTCTTGTCAGAAATGAACGCGATGCGTGAACCGTCGGGCGACCACGCGGGCAGCTTGTCGTGCGCGTTTGATGAATCGGTCAGATTGCGCACCGGCCCTTTCTCAATCGGCGCGGTGAAAATATCGCCCCGCGCTTCAAACAAAGCGCGCTCGCCTTTCGGGCTGAGGCCATAGCTGAAGATCAGATTTGAAGCATTGACGCGGCTCGGACGACGATTGAGCGCGTCGTCAGGCACGGTGATTGAAAGCGGCGTGACCTTTTTCGATTTGACATCGAAAAGCTGAAGCTCGCCGTTCAGTTCATAAACAATGTGGCCCTGATTGTCGCTCGACGGCCAGCGCACGTCCCACACTTTGTTCGTCGTCAGTTGAGTGGTCGCGCCTTTGGCCACATCGTAAGCATACAAATTGAAATGCCCGTCGCGGTCTGAATTGAAATAGATTGTGTTGCCAATCCACATCGGATCACGATCAGCGCGCGGGTGGTCGGTGATGCGCTTTGCATCATTCGTTTTCAGATCGAAGATGAACAGGTCATTCGCCTGACCGCCGCCGTAGCGTTTCTCAGAACGAAAATCACGCGAGCGCGGCGAATAGACCAGCTTTGTGCCGTCAGGCGAGTAATCGCCCGCGCCCGATTCCGGCATCGGCAATCGCTCGGCAGGCCCGCCCGTTACCGGCACGGTGTAGAGATTGCTGACCGGCAGCGTCCACGAATCGCGCTGCGAACGAAAGACGACCGATTTGCCGTCATTCGTCCAGCCATAAACCTGATTGTCATAACCCCAGCGCGGCGTGAGCGGCCCGCGCGCCGGATAAAACGTCAACTGCTTCGGCTCGCCACCCGTTGCCGGAATCACATACACCTGCTCGTCACCGTCATACTGTCCGGTGAAGGCGATCCATTTGCCGTCGGGCGAGAATTTCGCAAAGACTTCAACGCCCGGATGCGCCGTCAGCCGCGTCGCCGTGCCGCCTGAAGTCGAAGCGATCCACAAATCGCCGCCGTAAGTAAACACGACCTTATCACCGTAAACGTCAGGAAAGCGCAACAGCTTTGTCTGCGCAGAAGCCGTCACCGGCAGCATTAACAATACGGCCAGCGACAGGAGGGCAAAGTAATGAATCAATCTCGAACTCAGCACAAAGTTACCTCCGAATTATTGTTTGCAACTCATCGAACCGTCAGTTCGATCACGCCTGATAACGGCGCTTCGAAATAGCTGAAGAATCGCTGAACATCAGCGGGTCTGCCCTGGCTGATTCTGATTTCACCAGCCAGCACGGCATCCTGGAATTTCACCTGTTGTAACAGAACGCGATTGAGCGTCATTTTGTTCAGCGTCAGTGTGGCGTCGGTCTTTTCAGGCAGCCGTTCGTGAAACTGCGCCACGCCGCGCCTGATTTCGAGCGCGTAACTTTCATTAACATCGGGGAAGACAAAGCCCATCGTCATCTTCACGTCACTGGTCTGTTCAGCCTTCAGCCGGATGGTGAAGCCTTCGACCCACGCGCGCGCCGGAAAAGCCGCCACCAGATCGGGCGAACTGAAAACCTGCGCGATGGCTTTGCCAAGCAGCTCCAGATTGAGTGCGCCCTCCAGTTCACGCGCCGACATCAGATACCAGTTGCGCCAGTTGATGTTCATCTGCGCGTAACCGAGTTTGCGAAAGGCACTGGCCTTGACCAGTCGCGCCTCCTGGTCGTTGTGATCAATCCGAATCAGATAAGTCGCCAGTTCAGCCGCCCACTGCGCATCGCCGCTGTCATAAGCCTTGCGCGCTTCGGCCAGTACCCTGTCGCGCCCGCCCATCAATGCCACGTGCCGCCGCGCTGACTCGACGCGCGGAACCGGATCAAGTTCCACCGGGTCGCCCTCGAACCAGCCGAGATAGCCCTGATAAATCTGCCTGACCGAATGTTTCACCGTGCCGTAATATTCGCGCAGGTATGGTTTGAAGTTTGCCAGGTGCGGCGGGAATTTTACTGTACCGGCAAGTTCATCCGGCGTCAGGCCCTTGTTCATATAACGAATCGTCTGATCGTGAACGAACTGAATGCCGTCGCGGTACATCCGCAATACTTCTTCAACCTGGTCAGCACCCGACACCGGCTGACCGTGCGCAGGCACCAGATGTTCAGCCCTGAATGAACGCAGCACGTCAATGCTGCGAAACCATTTCACCGGATCGCGGAAGCTGGTGCCGCGCAGCGTGTGAATGTTCGGCAGCGTCGGCCCCTGAATCACTTCAGCCGAAAGCAGCACTTTGTTCTGTGGCAGAAAGATGGCGATTTCATCGGGCGCTTCGCTCGGCACATGAATCATCTGCATCTGTACTCCGGCCAGCGTGACTTCGAGTTTGTCTTTGAATGTTCTGGTCGGCGCAATGAACGTCGCCATTGAGCCGCGATGCGCGTTCGGGCCGATGCCGCCGTTCATTTCCTTCATGTCTTCGGCTTCGAGCGCCGCGCCGAATGAGTAGGCCGAACGCATGCCCAGAATCGGGCCGATGACTGCGCTCTGATTCTGCACGTTCTGCAGCAGCGTGTCGTGCGCATAAATCGCCACTCTGCCTGCTTTGACATCCTCATCAGTCGTGTAAGCCTTTACGCCGTTGATGTGGTCGGGATGAAAGTGCGTGTAGATGACGGCGACGACCGGCTTGCCGGTGATCTTTCGCAATTCCTTTTCGACTTCGCGGGCTGAACCGATGCCGCCGCCGGTATCAACGATGATGACGCCGTTTGTGCCTTCGACCAGAATTGTGTTGGCCAGATCCCAGCCGACCGCGCTGTAAACATTGTCGGCAATTTTGCAGACCTTTTTTTCAAAGTGCCGCGTGTGTTCACGCAGTTCAGGATTGATGCCGGGCGCGACTCTGCCCGGTGCGTCCTGCGCTGAAGCGGCAACGGTGATGGCGAGCAGGGCGGTCAGAGTCAGTGAAGCAGAGCGGGCAGTCAGGCGGGTCATAGGGTTCCTTTCAGGTGCGCCGTTTCAGTCGCGCCAGATATTCATTGAGGGTCTGCTGGTGTTCGTCCGAACGTAATCTTTCCTGAATCGCCGCGCCCATTCTTTTGAAGGCGGCTTCAGTATCCATTTCGATCAGGTCGCGGCTCAGGCGTTTGGTTTCAAATAATGCGGCGCGCGGTTTGGCCGCAAGCGTTTCAGCCAGTCGCAGCGCTTCACTGAGCAGTTCATCAGCCGGATAAATGTGATTGACCAGCCCGATGCGATGAGCCTCTGCGGCTGAAATGATTTCGCCCGTCATCGCCAGTTCCTTTGCGCGGCTGAGGCCGATGATTTTATAAAGCGGAAACATGATCTGTGTCAGGCCGAGATTGATTTCAGCCTGACCGAAGACCGCCGGGGGCGCGCACAAACGCAGGTCGCAGAACTGCGCCAGGTCGAATCCGCCCGCGATGGCCGGGCCGTTGATGGCGGCAATCACCGGCTGCGGCAGCGTCCAGAGGCGGCGAAAGATTTCAAAAACTGATTCGAGGCGGGCGGCTTTCAGCTCAGGCGGGACGGTCAGAATGTGTTCGAGATCGAGTCCGGCGCAGAAGGCCGAACCCGCGCCGGTCAGCACCACGACACTCAGCGCCGCGTCGGCGGCAGTTTCCGCCAGGGTTTCATTGAGCGCGGCGATCAGATCAGGATGCAGCGCGTTGCGTTTGTCGGGGCGGTTGAGCGTGATGAGCAGCACCGCGCCGCGTCGTTCGGTAATCAGCATCGGCATTTCGGATTTGTTTTTCCTGGTAACGAATGAAAGCGTGACGGCGGCAGTTTAGTACAGGGTCGTCTGATTCTCATAACCGCCCGTGCCGGCTGATTCGGATGGTCTTTGGCGCGGGATTCGGCAAGTCTCGAACCGCCGCTTGAATTATGTTTCTTTATTCGTTAGCCTGCATTCACCGCACACAAACTTTCCCTCTGGCTTGAATGCGCCACGCCAGAAACAGGAGACATTCATATGCGAAGTATTGGAAGCTGTTTGAGCCAATCAGTGAAACTGACTAAAACAGAAAACAACCATCAACCAGTAAGCTCCATCAACCAGTCCCTGATAACCAGAGTCACGGCGACGCTGACCGGCCTGTTTCTCTTAATGCTGACCGTCGGCGTTCTGACCGCTTATCCGCAGGCGTCGAGTTCGACGGCGGAACTGCGCGGCACCGTGACCGATCAGGCTGAAGCGGCCATTCCCGGCGCCAAAGTAACTCTGACCGATCTCAACAAGGGCACCTCCAGAACCGCCACGACCGACGGCCAGGGCAACTATATTTTCGTGCAACTGCTGCCCGGCCCTTATGAAATCAGGGTCGAAGCCGCGAATTTTGCGCCAGGCCGCGCAAAGATTGAACTGACCGTCGGCCAGCAGGCCAACATCCCGATCAAACTGACGGCGGGCAAAGTTGAAATTGCCGTTGATGTCGTGGCCGGAACCGAAGTTGTCGAGACTGAACGCACGCAGCAGTCGTCGGTCATCGAATCACGACAGATTCAGAACCTGCCGATCAGCCGTCGCAATTATCTTGATTACGCGCTGCTGACGCCGGGCGTGACCGATTCAGACAACATCGCGGACGCTTCGGACTTTCGCGTCGCACAGACGCCGCAATCGGGTTTGTCGTTCGGCGGCAACAACGGGCGCGGCAATGCGGTCGCGCTGGACGGCGCTGAAACGCTCAACTCATCGGGCGGCGTGCGCGGCGGGCTGAGCCAGGAGGCGGTGCAGGAATTTCAGGTGCTGCGCAACAGCTTCAGCGCCGAATTCGGCGGCGCTTCGGGCGGCGTCGTCAACATCGTTTCCAAAACCGGCGGCAACGATTATCACGGCAGCATTTTCGGCTTCTTCCGCAACCAGCGGTTTGACGCGCGCAATGCGTTCGATTTCAACCCGAAGGGCAAATCGGATTTTGACCGTCAGCAGTTTGGCGGTTCATTTGGCGGCCCGCTCAGAAGGGACAAGACGTTCTTCTTTACGGCTGTCGAGCGGTTCAATCAGGGCGAAACGACCTTCGTCAACCTGCTCAACGATCCGAATATTTTCAAGCCGACAGCCTCACAGACCGGGCTGCTCGATTTTCTGGGAGCGAGTGGCAATGCTCAGCTTGCCGGTGTCGCTGCCGGGCTGCGCGCGGCTCTGACCACGACTTCAACGAACTATCCGCGCACCGTCAATCTCTTCACCGGTGCGACGGGGCAGTTTCCGTTCGATTCGAATCAGACGACTTTTTCCGCGCGCTTCGATCACAATTTCACTGACCGCAGCACCGGTTACATTCGCGCCAACATCAACGATTACGTCTTTGAAAATCAGGCTGCCGGGGCGCTCACGGCGGTCTCGCGCGGGCGCACGCTCGACAGTTTCGGCGGCGACATTCTGGCCTCGCACAACTATCAGTTCAGCAACACGTTTTTCAATGAACTGAAGCTGCAGTTCGGGTATCAGCGGTTTGCCGTCATCCCGAATGACAAGATCGGACCGGAATTCAACATTGAAGGTTTTGGCAATTTCGGACGTGACATCTTCCTGCCTTCGACCACCTACGAACGGCATTACGACATCGTTGACAACCTGACGAAGATTGCGGGCGATCACACCATCAAGTTCGGTTTTGCCATTAACGTGCTTGATGTTTTTACCAACAGCGAAACCTTCTTTGGCGGTCGCTTCAATTTCGGCACGGCCATTCCGCTGTCAAACATCATCGCGCTCAATCCGGCGCTGGGGCCGACGGTGGTGCAGCAGATCACGACCTTCCTGACCGCCGCCAGCAGGCCCGATCTGGTGGCCGCGCTGAATGCGCCGGTCAATGCGCTTCAGTCGTTCAACTTCAATCTGCCGATTGTCTATCAGGCCGGATTCGGTGATCCGCTGGCCCGGTCGTGGACTGATCGCAATTCGTTCTACGTGCAGGACACGTGGAAGATGGCGCCGAACTTCACCTTCAATTACGGGCTGCGCTATTACGTCAGCGAAGAGCCGTTCTTCCTGCCGACTTATCACAAGGACTTTCAGCCGCGCGCCGGGTTTTCGTGGGATCCGTTCAAGAACGGCAAGACCGCGATTCGCGGCGGCGCGGGAATCTTTGTCGGCCCGATCAACAATGCCGTCGCCAATGTCACCACTGAACTGAGCGGCAGGGGCGATCCGGGCAACATCAACATCGTGCTGGCCACAGCCACTTCAAATGCGCTCGGACTGCCGACTTCATTCACGGTCTATCAGACGCTGCTCGCGCGCGGAATCATCGGAACCCGCACAATTACAGCGGCTGACCTGGCCGCCGCGCCGATCAGCCTGACGCCGCGAGCGGGCGCGCCGCTTGAAGTGCGCTTCCGCGAGGAGCCGCATTACCGCAGCCCGACCACTTATCAGGCCAGTTTCGGCATTCAGCAGGATCTCGGCAAAGGCTTTTCGCTGGAAGCCAGCTATCTTTACACGCGCGGTCTGTATCTGACGCGCAACCGCGACATCAATCAGTTCAAGCGCACCGGCCCGGTCAATCCGCTCAATCCGAACGGCGGCGCGACTTTCATCCGCTTCCCGACGGCGGCGCAGGCGGCGGCGGGGCTGACCAGCGACTTCCGCAATCCGCTGCGCTTCCAGGACAACATCTATGAATCGTCGGCCAGTTCGTTCTATCACGCCGGAACGTTGCAGGTGACGAAGCGGTTCAGCAACTATATCGGCCTGAACGCGCATTACACTTACTCGAAGTCAATTGATGAAGTGACCGATTTCAACAGCGACTTCTCGGCGCAGAATCCGCTCAACGTGCGGCTCGACCGCGCGCTGTCGGCTTTTGACCAGCGGCATCGCTTCGTCATCAGCGGCATTCTGGGCAGCCCGTTCTCCAGTCCGATTGTGAAGGACTGGCAGCTTGCGCCGATTTTCATTGCGGGCAGCGGTCGCCCCTTCAACCTGCTGCTCGGCTTCGATGCCAACAACGACGGGCGTTCACAAAGCGACCGTCCGGGCCAGGCCGGGCGCAACACCGGCACGGGCGAGCCGTTTTACAGCTTCGACCTGCGGCTGGCGCGGCGCTTTGCCGTCAAGGAACAGCGGTACTTTGAAGTCACCGTTGAGGGCTTCAATCTTTTCAACCACACCAATCTGGCAGGCATCAACAACGTCGTCGGCACCACTCTTGCGACCGCCACTGATTTCAGAGTCAATGGTGATCGCACGAAAGCGCCGACCCAGCCGCTCGGTTTCACTTCGGCGGCGGATGCCCGCAAGATGCAGTTCGGCGTGCGCTTCAATTTCTGAACTGACCGGGACAGTACCGCGAGCGAAAAGCAGCCTGTCAACAAGGCTCCGCTCGCTGACGCTCGCGGTACTGTCCCGGTGTTTCTTTTTACATTTTTTACGTTGCTTCACCCTTGGCCTCATCTGACCGCCTGAGCTATCGTATCAGCCTCACAGATGAACTTTGCCCCTAGCTTGCCCTTGAAGATTTTCGACAGGTGAAATGACAGACAGTCAGCTCAGGACACCCGACCGCTTACAGCGCCGATCACATCACCGATTTCTGATTTCCGCCGGACTGCTCGCGCTGATGGTGATGTGTGCCGCCATGACCTTCAGCCAGTCTGTGCTGCCTGACGGCAATGCCGCGCCGCAGGAAAAACCGCAGAGCAAACCGACGCCCACGCCGACGCCGCGCCGCCCGCAGCCGAGCGAACTACAGAAAGCCGTGCAGGAATTTCGCGTTCAGATCGGACAGATCGGCGAGGGCGGCAAGCTGAAAAGTTCAGGCAAACAGAATTCGTTCACCGGGCGCATTTATGAATACCTGCGCAACGACGCCTTCGATGCGCTGCCGCACGAAGTCAGACAGCGCGGCGGGACGAAATCGCTGCTGCGCCGCAATCAGTTCGGCTTTACCCTGAGCGGGCCGGTGCGGTTGCCGTTCGTTTATGACGGACGCAACAAAACGTTCTTTTCTGTTTCTTACGAAGGCACGCGCGAACGCATTGCCCAGAGTGCGCTCTTTACGATTCCGACTGCCGGGCAGCGCAACGGCGATTTTTCTGACCTCGTGGACACTGCCGGAAATCCGGTGACGATTTATGACCCGCTGACGACGCGGCCCAATCCGAATTACGATCCGGCGCAGCCCGTTTCAGAAACCAATCTGCAATACCTGCGCGATCCGTTCCCGAACAACCGGATTCCGCTCAACCGGCTCGACCCGGTGGCGCAGGCGCTCGTGGCAATGGCCCCGCAGCCGAATATTGCAGTCGGGCCTTTTCTCTCGAACAACTATTTCATCAACAATCCGTTTGAGAATCGCGCCAACGGCGTGATTGCCAAACTCGATCACGCGCTGACCGCAAAGCAGCAACTGAGTCTGAATCTCAACACTTCAAGCGGGCTGCGCAAATCGCCGGAGTTCTATTCCGGCCCGGCCAATCCGGGCAATCCGAGTTACAACTTTGAAAATCGCGCGCTCACGCTGACCGACACTTACACCCATTCACCGAAAACGATCTGGCTTCTGCGGGTCACTGCTGCGCACAGCCGCGCCGTGTCGCTCGAATCGGCGCAGCAGAACAGCGATTACCCGCGCCAGCTTGGACTCGGCGGGCTGTTTTCAGGCGCGTTTCCGAGCTTTCGTTACGGCAGCTATCTTGGCATCGGGCCGCGCCCTGACGCCGTTTTTCGGGACAGCAATTATTTCTTTTCGCCTTACGGTTCGGTGTCGCTCAACCGAAAGGAACACACTTTCAGGCTGAGCGGTTATTACCGCCGCAGCTTCGTCAATTCATTTGCGCCGTATGCGCCTGCCGGACTGTTCTCATTCAACAACGCGCTTTCGGGCCTGCCCGGCGTCAGAAACACCGGCAACAGCTTCGCCAGCTTTCTGCTCGGTCTGGTCAATCGCGCCGAAGAATCGGTCGTGCTGCACCCGTCGTATTACCGCAAGCATTACCTCGAATTTGACGCGAGCGATGAATACCGGATGCGGCCCGGTCTGACGGCGAGCTTCAGCCTGAGCATGGAAATCTCAGGGCCGCGCACTGAGAAATACAATCGCCAGTCAACTGTTTCCTTCAAACGAATCAATCCGGCCAATGGCAAACCGGGCGCGATGATCTTTGCCGGGCGCGATGGCGTCGGGCGCGGGCTGCAACCGACAACGGTCAGATTTGAACCTTCGGCTGGTTTGTCGTGGAGTCCGGGGCGTGATCGCAAAACGGTCGTGCGGATGAGTTACGGGCTGAGTTATCAGGACTATCCGCTGTATGGTCGTCATTTTGGCACGCAGGGTTTCAATGTCTGGCCGCTGTTCACTTCACCAAACGATCAGTTGCAACCGGCGTTCATTCTGAGCCAGGGCGTGCCGCAGAACTTTCAGTTGCCGCCTGATCTGACAGCCACATCGGCAAACGGCGTGGATGCCGATTACATTGACGATTCGGGGCTGCTGCCCGCGACGCAGCAATGGAATCTGACGGTGCAGCGCGAACTGCCCGGCTCGTTTTCGCTCGAAGTGAATTTCAGTTCGGCGCGCAGCACGCATCTTTTCATCGGCAGCCTGGTGCGTCTGAACGCAGTGCCGGTTGAGAATCTGGTTTACCGCGATCAGCTTTACGACGACGCCTTTCGCAATTCGCTGCGCCCTTATCCGCAGTTTCGCAATCTTGATCTCGGCGGCCTTTATCCTGCCGGTGACGCGCGCAGCAATGCGATGACCGTGACGCTCGACAAGCGGCTGTCAGCCGGACTCTATGGCCGCGTCAGTTACCGTTTCGGCAAAACCATCGAAAACGCCTCATCGGGCGGCGCGCAGGATCCGAGCAAACTCAGGGAAGAAATGTCGCTCGCGCCTTACGACATTCGCCACAGCCTGCAACTCAGTTACACGTATGAACTGCCGTTCGGCAAAGGTCGCCCGTTTCTCAACAATGAAGAATGGGTAAATCGCGTGCTGGGCGGCTGGAGCCTGAGCGCGCTGACTTCAGTCACGGGCGGCACGCCGCTGATTCTGCATCCGCTTTTCAATCGCACGGGCGGCATCGTCAATAATCTGCGCGTCAATGTCGTGCCGGGCACGAGTCCGTCGGTTGAGAATCAGAATGCGCAGCAGTGGTTCAACCCCGCAGCCTTTGCGCAGCCGGATGATTTCACGCTTGGCAACGCTTCGCGCACGCATCCGCAACTGCGCACGCCCGGCGATCAGTTTCATCACCTGTCACTGACCAAGCGCATCGAACTGCACGGCGACACGTCGCTGGAATTTGTGACTGAAGCCTTCAACTTTCCGAATCACGCCAACCTCAACGACCCCGACACGCGCATCGGCCCGGCAGACAGCCCCAACCTGAACGCCGGAAAAATCATCGGCTCAACCGGCGGGCGCGTCATGCAACTCGGACTGAGAATTCTGTTTTGAAGATGAAGAAAGAAACATCAGACAGGATGAACAGGATGTGCAGGATTTTTTCTGTGCAGTTGCTGCTTCTGTCAATCCTGTTAATCCTGTCCGTGACGATTTCAGCGCAGCAGCAGATTGCGCCGAAGCCGTCACCGAAACCTGAAGCTCCGGCGAAAACTCAGTTGAAGATTCCGGTGTGGATTGAGAGCGAAGACGGCAGCTTTCGGGACGATGCAAAGCGGCAGCAGTTCAAAATTTTCATTGATGATCGTGAAGTTGCCATCAAAGGCTTTCAGACTTCGCGCAGCGGCACGGTGATGCTGGTGGTTTTTGACACGGTGGCCGACCTGGCCCGCGTGGATGAAGCCCGCAGCGCGTTGCAGGCCGCGATTGCCGACCTCAGCGATCAGTACTGGATTGGCCTGCTGCGCGCGCAGGACGGGTTGACAGTCATTCAGGAACCGACCTCGGATCACAAAATCCTGAACGAAAAAATCGGTTCGGTGCAGGTCAGCGGCAAGGCCGGACTGCTCGACACGCTCGAACCTGTCGCGCAACTGGCGACGGCGATGCTGCAAAAAGCGGGCGTGCGGTTGTCAGTGCTTTACATCACCGACAGCGCCATCGGCAGCTATCGCGCCGATTATCTGAACCCGGTGATCAATTCGAGCGATGCGGGCGACCTGAGCCGCCGCTTTTCTGACCGCGCCGTGCAGGAGCGGATGAGCCGCACCGTTGAATCACTCGCCCGCTTCACCGTGCCGATTTATGTGCTGCACCTTGTGCATCGCGGCGACACGCTGAATCTGGCCTATCAAAGCGGCCTTGAACGCATTGCCACCGAATCAGGCGGAACCGCCGCCTTCTGCCGTACCAGCGATGAGATTCGCCCGGCGCTCAGCGGCATCATCAACCGCATTCGCTCCGGTTACCTGCTCGCCATTGACCCGCCAAACACCAAACGCAAATCAGCCAGAGTCAGAGTCGAAGTGCAGAACGACGAAGGCAAACCGCCAGCCCGCATCACGCACATCAATCAGCTCAGAGTGAAATAACCCCGCCGGATTCATTCTCCATTCTTCATTCTGCATTCTCCATTACCTGCCTGAGGCAGTCCCATCGGTCACTGCCTTTTGCCGGAGAATGGAGAATTGAAAATGGAGAATGGAGAATGCTGCCGGGTTATCAGCGGGTTTGACACCTCTGAGGTCGCGTGCTACTTTGCGCCTTCCTTTGACGGCTCTTTGTCACGGCTTCAGGTGCCTGCTTTAGCAGGAGAATAGGGAAGCGGGTGCGAATCCCGCGCGGTCACCGCCACTGTAAGGTTTGTTTGAATGCGCTGCTGTGAGGCCATTGCGCCGCAAGAGCGCGAGAAGGCTGCCGTCGCATTCAGGACTGATAGTCCGGCAAACCAAGTCAGGAGACCTGCCTGAATGCCATTGCGGCTTTGCCTCTTCGGCTGAAAGAGGGCGGCGCGGTTGTGCAGGTGATTTTTTCTTTCCGGGTTTCAGGCCTCAGACGCGCTCTTTCGGTCGTGTCTGAGGCCTTTGCATTTCGGAAGGAAAATGATGCCCGGCCCCGCTCGCACAATTCATCGCCTCTTTTTTGCTGCGCTGCTTTTCATTGCAGGCTGTCACACAGCGCCGCCGCTTCAGACCGCCGCTCAGCGCGAATTCACCGATGAGATCAATCGCAAAGTATCTCTCGCGCACACGCCGCAGCGCATCATTTCACTCGCGCCGAACATTACTGAAATTCTTTTTGCGCTCGGACTCGGTGAACGCGTTGTCGGAGTGACGACTTACTGCGACTTTCCGGCTGAAGCGAAAACGAAAGAGAAAGTCGGCGACACGATTCAGCCCAATCTGGAACGCATCATCGCGCTCAAACCTGATCTCATCATCATCACGACTTCCAGCCAGCTTGAGAAAATCACACGCCAGCTCGATGAACTGAAGATTCCGGTTTATGTCTCGAATCCGCGCACGGTCGCAGAGGTCAGCCGCTCGATTCTGAGCATTGGCGAAGTGACCGGCGCGACTGAACGCGCTCGCGCCATCGCTGTCGAAATGCAGCAGCGCATTCAGGCCGTGCGCGACCGCGTCAAAGACCTGCCGCGCCCGCGTGTTTTTTATGTGCTGCAAAACGCGCCGCTCATCACTGCCGGACACAACACATTCATCAACGACCTGATCACCATTGCCGGTGGCGAATCAATCTCAGGCGCAGAGACAGCGGACTATCCGCAGTTTTCGCGCGAAACGGTCATCGCCCGCGCGCCTGAGATCATCATCGTTCCCGAAAGTCACGGCACTGAACTCGTCAGTGTCGCGGAACTGCGGCGCGATTTTGCCGAAACGCCTGCGGTGCGCGCTGGCCGCATCGTGAGCATCAATCCTGATCTGACAGATCGTCCAGGGCCGCGCATCGTCGAAGGCCTTGAGCAACTGGCAAACGCGATTCACGCACAGAAAAACAGTGCAGCGAAATAAAAGTCATGGCAGCAGTGCTGAACCCACGAGCGCGAACTTATCTGACCAGGCGGCGGGCGATGCTGACGCTCGGCGCGCTCGGTGCACTGCTCGTGTGCGCTGCCATCATTGCGCTTGCGCTCGGCAGTGAATTCGTCGCGCCGCGTGAAATCGTGGCGGCAGCGTGGGCAAAGCTCATCGGCGCAGCTTCGCCGCTGGCGCGTGAACAGGAAGTCATCATCTTCGGCCTGCGACTGCCGCGCATTCTGCTGGCGCTTGGTGTGGGCGCGGCGCTCGCGCTCGCCGGAGCCGCATTTCAGGCGCTGCTGCGAAATCCGCTCGCCGATCCTTACGTGCTGGGCGTGTCTGGCGGAGCGGCGCTTGGTTCGATTATCGCGCTGATGTTTTTCAGTCAGTTTTCGTTTGTGCGCCCGCTGCTCGGTTTTGCGGGCGCGGCAGCGACGACACTGGTGATTTACTGGTTCGGTCGCCGCGAAGACGATCCGGCAAGGCTCGTGCTGGCGGGCGTGATTACGGCGACGTTTCTTTCATCCATCATCGCGCTGCTGACTTCGATTGCTGAAAACGTGAAGCTGAGAAACATCACTTACTGGCTGCTTGGCGATCTGTCAGGCGGCAGCGCCGAAGGCGTGGCCTTCATCATCGCGGCATCACTGGTCGGCGCATTGGTGCTGGTCACGCAGGCGCGCGCGCTCAATCTGATGATGATCGGTGAACGCGACGCCTTTGCGCTTGGAGTCGAAACAGCGCGGGTGCGCTGGCTGGTTTTCATCACCGCTTCGCTGCTCACCGGCGCAGCGGTGTCAGCCGGAGGCGCGATTGGTTACGTCGGTTTGATCGTGCCGCATCTGATGCGCCTGGCGACGGGCGCAGACAACCGGCTGGTGATTCCCGCTTCGGCGCTCGCGGGCGCGGTGCTGGTGCTGTTTGCCGACACGCTGGCGCGCACGGTCATTGCTCCGCGTGAACTGCCGACCGGCGCAATCACTGCGCTCATCGGCGCGCCGGTGTTTGTTTATCTGCTGGTCAGGAGCAGGTAGCAGATTTGAGATTTGAGACTGGCTGCATGCTTGAACTTTGCGACATCACATTCAGTTATGACCGGCAGGTGTTGTCGGGCATTTCGCTCGCGGTGAATGCGGGTGAAGTGGTCGCGCTGCTGGGGCCGAATGGCGCGGGCAAATCAACACTGCTGGCAGTGTCGGGCGGCGCGCTCAGGCCGCAGCACGGCGCAGCGTTGTTTGAGGGCCAGGAACTGGCTGCAATGGCGCGGCGCGAAGTGGCGCGGCGTGTGGCGCTGGTTGCACAGGCCGGTGATGTGCGCTTTCCACTGACGGCGCTCGAATACGTGCTGGCCGGGCGGTTCGCGCAGATGAAGGCTGTCGGTTTTGATTCGCCGCACGATGTTGAAGTGGCGATGGCTTCGCTTGAAGCGACCGATGCGGCGCAGTTTGCGGCGCGGCGATTCAATGAACTCTCAAGCGGCGAACGGCAGCGCGTCGTGCTGGCGCGGGCGCTGGCGCAGGAACCGAAGCTGCTGCTGCTGGATGAGCCGACAGCGAATCTGGACATTGCCCATCAGATCGAACTGCTGAAACTCATCCGGCGGCTGGCCTGTGAACGCGAGCTGGGCGCGCTGCTCGTGACGCACGAAATCAACATCGCCGCTGAATTCGCTGATCGCGTGGCGCTGCTCAAGCAGGGCCGGTTACTGGCCTGCGGCGAAACATCGGAAGTGATGACCGCTGCGCTGCTCAGCGAACTGTTCAGCACGCCGCTGCTGGTTGACGCGCACCCGCACAGCGGGCGGCCACGAGTCACAATTTCAGGGATGTGAAGAAAAGAATGGAACGCGGATGACACGGATGCAGGCGGATCAGCGCGGATTGATCTGTCTGCATCCGCGCTGATCCGTTGCATCCGCGTTCTGTTCCAGTATTTCGCAGAGAGGGAGCAATGAAAGTAATCGCACACATTATTCAGATGCTGATCCTGTTTGTGCTGATGAGCCTGAGCGCATTCGCTCAGGGCAGTAGTGGTTCACTGACCGGCACGGTGACTGATTCATCGGGCGCTGCCGTCAGCCGCGCCCGCCTTATCGTGCAGCAGCAGCATGGCCCGACGCGCCGCGAAACTCTCAGCAATGAACGCGGCGAATTCGTTATTCCTGATCTCGCAGTCGGCGATTACCTGCTGACAGTTGAAGCTGACGGATTGTCGCAGGTGAACGGGGCGCAGAAAGTCAGGATTGATGGCAGCGGCGCGACGCGCGTTTCAGTCAGGCTTCAGGTAGCGGCCATCAGTGATTCGCTGATGGTGTCGGCGACGCGCACTGAAATGAGCGTGAATGAATCGCCCGCGAGCGCGTCAGTCATTTCAGCCGCCGATCTGCTGCGGTCGCAGCGGGTGAGCGTGCTTGATGCGTTGCGGGCTGCGCCGGGTGTCAGTGTTGTGCAGACGGCGCGGCGCGGCGGCGTGACTTCGCTCTTTATTCGCGGCGGCGAATCCGATTACACCAAAGTGCTGATTGACGGCGTGCCGGTCAATGAAGCTGGCGGTTCATTCGATCTGGCCGATCTGACGACGGGCAATGCTGAACGCATCGAACTGGTGCGCGGGGCGCAGAGCGCGTTATACGGTTCGGACGCAATGAGCGGCGTGCTGCAATTCGTCACGCGACGCGGCACGACTTCGGTTCCCGAACTTGAACTTGAAGCCGAAGGCGGCAGCTTCGCTTTCAATCGCCAGGCGGCGCGTGTGGCCGGAGCGCACGGGCGCTTCGATTATTCGCTTGGTTTCACACACCTGCAAACAAACGGGCGCGACCGCAACGATGATTACCAGAACCGCACGGCTTCAGCGAATCTGGGCTGGCGTTTGAGTGAACGCACGCAACTGAGGCTGACAGCGCGCAATGAAAACTCCGGCCTCGGTGTGCCTGGCGCGACGGCGGTTTATTTCACCGATCCTGACGAACGCGCCAGGCGGCGGCGCATCGCAACGGGGCTGAGACTTGACGATCAGACCACGCGCAACTGGCGTCAGCAGCTTTCGTTCGTTTATGCCGAAAGCGATTATCTGAGCTTCGATCCGGCGGCGCAGGATTTGACGAGGCCGGACACGCCGCCGGACACTGCGTTCGCCTTCAACGATTTTGCCTCTTACTTTCGCAACCATCAGCGGCGGCGCGCGGTGCGTTATCAAACCGATCTGGCGCTGCCCGCAAACAATCTGCTCTCAGCCGGAGCCGAATGGGAGCAGGAGCGCGCCGTGTTTGTCGGTGATTTTTCGGGCGCGAATCGCAACGCGCCGGAGCGTCGCAACGCGGGTTTCTTTGTGCAGGATCAGTTTGCTTATGCGTCGCGGCTGCTCGTGACTGCCGGATTGAGAATTGAAAACAATCGCGCTGAACTGCCCGCGCAGTTTGCAAACGGTCTGGCCAGCGCAGGCTCAGCGCCGTTCACTGGTGAGGCCGGATTCGGCACAAAACTCGCGCCGAAAGTTTCAGGCGTCCTGTTTGCGCGACGCGGCAACGCTGTTTTCGGCGCGACGAAACTGCGCGCCAGTTACGGCGAAGGCATCAAGGCCGCGACGCTTGTTGAAGCCTTCAGCCCGAGTCCGTTTTTCCTGGGCAATCCCGGTTTGCGGCCTGAACGCGCGCGCAGTTTTGATGCAGGCCTTGAGCAGCTTTTTCTGAATGAACGCCTGCGCATCGAGGCGACTTACTTTGACAGCCGCTTCCGCGATCAGATCATTTTTGTCAGCGACCCGCAGACTTTCGGGCCGATCAGGCTGAGCGACGGGCTGCTGACGAATTTCATCAACTACGACCGCACTCGCGCTCGCGGGCTTGAACTCGTCGTGCTGGCGCGTCCGACGCGACGGGTGAGCTTTGGCGGCAGCTACACGCTGACCGATTCAAAGCTCATCGCAGCACGTGAGGCAGTCAGTGAAATCGGCCTGCCGCTGCTGCGTCGTCCGAAGAATGCAGGCGCGCTCAATGCGGCGTGGACGGGCGAACGCTTCACGCTCAATCTGGATGCACTTCTGATCGGGCGCAGGCGCGATGTTGATCCGGTGACTTTCTCGCGGCAGGTTTATAACAAGGGTTACGCCAGAGTTGATCTGGCCGGGTCGTATCGCCTGACGCCGCGTGTGGCCGCCTTTGCGCGAATCGAAAATTTACTGAATCAGGATTATCAGGAGGTACTCGGCTTTCCGGCTTACCGACTGAATTTCTCTGCCGGATTGCGCCTTAGAATCGGCGGTGAAAAGTAACGATGCTTTATGAAACCAGTTTGAAAACTGAAGCGGCGATGCGTGACTGCGCTTTGTCACCGAGGCGCGGCACGCTTTGCAGCCCGCCGCCCCGCACGAACTTTGCCAGATCAGCGAGACTGGTGATTTTGAACTGGCGAAAGAGAATCTGTGCGGTCTTCATCCCGACGCCTTCGACCCTGAGCAGGTCAAGGACTGATTCAGGAATTTCGCGTTTGATCTCTTCGTAAGCGCGGCAGGTGCCGGTTTCGAGGATTTCGATGATCTTGCCGCTGATGGCTGAGCCAATGCCGGGCAGGTCGCGCAATGCCGCTGCGCCGCTGACTGCAACGATTTCAGCCAGCGGCGTATTCAGGTCTTCAAGCACTTCCGCCGCGTTACGATAAGCCCGCAACTTGAAGGGATTGTCGTCACGCAATTCCATCAGGTCAGCCAGACGGCGAAAGACAGCGGCGACTTCCTCATTACTCATAGCTGCTCAGGAAAACATCCCCGTCGCCAGCGACCCCAGCAGCGCAAAGACCAGAAACAGCCCGCCGACAAACATCGCCGCCGTTCCGGTCTTCATCTTTGAGACAGCCGCGAGGCCAATGGAAAGCAATGCAATGCGCCAGATGTAGAACACATCAATGTATGAAGCAAAGGCGCGCAGGATGCCGGGCAGCGCGTCCCTGCCCAGCGTCATCGTCAGCAGCGAGCCGAGATTCGATTCAACCGGATTGGTGATGTCTATGTCGCTCGGATTTTTCAGATACATCACCGTGACGACAATGACAAGCGAGACGACAGCGACAGCGAGGTAACTGTAGACTGAGACTGAAAAGACCTTTTTGAAAGTGGTTTCAGCGCCCATCAGCATTGCCACCAGTTTCAGATAGCCCGCCACAATGAGCGTCAGCACCAGCCAGAACGCCGCGCCCTGCAAGCCGCGCTTGATGGCAAAGGCCGTGAAGCCATCGGCAGGCGGGAGCTGCTGCTGCACGATCTCTTCCACTTTTTCCTGCGGAATGAAACCCTTGTCCACCATCGTCTGCATCTGCTTCCGGGTCATTTCCTCAAGCCCTTCGCGCCCGAAGCGGTTCGTCATCAGATAGCCCGCCGCCGTGCTCAGCACCGCCAGCAGAATCAGCGGAACAATGAAATCAGGCGCGCGCCCGATGCTGCGAAAAGTTTCGCCCGGCGAAAACCAGATGCCGGTCAGGCGGCTGAAGACATTCTTTGATTCGGGGGAAGATGAAGGAACGGAATCTGAAGCGAGGTTTTGTTCCGGGGCCATAAGTTTTCTCCTCAATAAAAGGTTGATCTGTGCGCCCTGCGGTGGTGATCGCAGGGCAATGGCAGATGACATCAGGATGAAAATCAGAACGCTAAACTGCTGGTGATTTTACGTCCGCTTCGTTCAGGAAGCACGCGGCAAAGTGTCCCGGTTCGACTTCGACGAGCGGCGGTTCTTCGCGGCGGCAGCGTTCAGAGGCGTGCGGGCAGCGGGTATGAAAGCGGCAGCCCGCAGGCGGATTGAGCGGCGTCGGCACATCGCCGCCGAGCTTCTGCACCTGTTTTGCGGTTCCGGCTTCGGGATCAGGATTCGGAATTGCCGCGAGCAGCGCCTGCGTGTACGGATGCAGCGGGCGACGATAGATTTCCTCTGCCGGAGCCAGTTCGACCAGCTTGCCGAGATACATCACACCCACCCGCGTTGAGATGTGCTTGACGACCGCCAGCCCGTGCGAAATGAAGAGGTACGTCAGCCCGAACTGTTCCTGCAAATCCTGAAGCAGATTGACGACCTGCGCCTGCACCGAGACATCGAGCGCCGAGACAGGTTCATCAGCCACAATGAAATCAGGATTGAGCGCCAGCGCCCGCGCAATGCCGATGCGCTGCCGCTGACCGCCGCTGAACTGGTGCGGGTAACGGCTGGCGTAATCGGCATCGAGTCCGACGACGCGCAGCAGTTCGGCGGTGCGGTCGCGCCGGTCATTTTTTGATTTGCTGACGCCGTGAACGAGCAGCGGCTCCGCGATGATGTCGCCGACTTTCATGCGCGGATTGAGCGATGAATACGGATCCTGAAAGACGATCTGCATGCGCCGCCGCATCGCGCGCATTTCACTGCGCGAAAGCGCAAGCAGGTCTTTGCCTTCAAAAGTGATTTCGCCGCTCGTCGGCTCAATCAGCCGCAGCAGGCAGCGGCCCACAGTCGTTTTGCCGCAGCCCGATTCACCGACGAGGCCGAGCGTTTCGCCGCGTTCGATGGCAAACGAAACGCCATCCACCGCGCGCACCAGTTGCCCGTGATCGGCGGCAAAGTATTTTTTCAGATCCCTGATTTCGACGAGAGTTTTGACAGACATCAGAATGTGACGGGGTCAGTGTTTACAAATTGCAGTTACCGCAGGCGAGAATCCCGGCAGCACTTTTGACTGAACGCGCTGCCCGCGTTTGAAAACCTGACCAGAGCCGTAAGTCTTTGAGCCGCGTTTCAGGTTTCGCACCTCGACCGTTTCGTTTTCAGGATCAACCATCCACAATTCGCGCACGCCAAGCGCCGCATAGGTGTCTGCCTTGGTGTTACGGTCATAGATCGCCGTTGAAGGTGAAATGATTTCGATGACCAGATCGGCGCGATCCGGCTGCCTGAGGTCAATGCTTTTCAGCGAGCGGGCCGAGATATAGAACAGATCAGGTTCGACGTAAGTATCAGTACTGGTCCAGAGTGCAGCCTGCGGTGCGAAAACCATTCCGCGATCTTCGATCTCAGCAAGGTGCATAATCAGCAGCCGGTTCAGGACAGACCAGGAAACGTGATGGGGATATCTGGGTGGCGGACTCATATAAAGCACTCCGGCGATCAACTCGAACTTCGTGCCGTCCTTTGGTTCCGGCAACGCCCAGAACTCCTTGAGCGTGTACTTTCTGACGAGTGGAGAAGTGCTGACTGGCTGCATAACGTCCTCGCAATCACGGCTGAAACGACAGCACGATTCTACGGCCCGCTTTTACAGGCGGTCAAATTTGCGGGTAAATTTCATCCACGCGAATGCAGCGTGATGAATGAGCCGCGCCGACCGGGATCAGCGGAATTTCACCGACGCGGCATTTTTCCTGCGCGTGCGGGCAGCGCGGCGCAAAGCGGCAGCCGGGCGGCAGGTTCAGCGGATTCGGCACGACGCCTTCAATCGTGGTCAGGCGGCGTTTGCGTTCGGCTCCCTCTTCGTCCAGCCGCGGCACGGCGCGCAGCAGGCCTTCGGTGTAAGGGTGGCGCGGGCGGGCAAAGAGTTCGCGCACCGATGCTTCCTCAACGATCTTTCCTGAATACATCACGGCCACGCAGTCAGAGACTTCGGCGACCACACCGAGATCATGCGTGATGAGCAGCAGACCGAGGTTGCGCTTTGCCTTCAAATCGGCCAGCAGTTCGAGAATCTGCGCCTGAATCGTCACGTCAAGCGCGGTGGTCGGCTCGTCGGCAATCAGTAATTTCGGATCGCAGGCGAGCGCCATCGCAATCATCACGCGCTGCCGCATGCCACCGGACATTTCGTGCGGATAACTTTTCGCGCGCGTTTCGGGCGACGGAATCGCCACGTCGCGCATTCCTTCGATGGCCTGATTCCACGCTTCGCGGCGCGATACCCTGCGATGCAGCCGGATGGCTTCGGCAATCTGTTCGCCAACGGTGTAGACCGGATTGAGCGAAGTCATCGGATCCTGAAAGATCATCGCAATGTCATCGCCGCGAATGGCGCGCATTTCGGCTTCGCTGAGTTCCAGCAGGTTGCGCCCTTCAAACAGAATCTGCCCGCCGGTGATGCGGCCCGGCTTTGAGACCAGCCGCATAATCGAAAGCGCCGTCACCGATTTGCCGCAGCCCGATTCACCAACCAAGCTCAGGGTTTCGCCCTGTTCGAGTGTGAACGAAATGTCATCAACCGAACGCACTTCGCCGCGCGCGGTCGCAAAGTATGTTTTAAGATTTCTGACTTCAAGCAATGGCATGGCGTGGCGGATTGTATAGAATTCCGGGCAAAGCAGCCACGAATTTTCACGAATTCACACGAATGAGTTTGTTGGGGCTGTTGTGCGATTTGCCGAAATCGCACTGGCTTCTTTCAGCAGGCTCTCAGACGGAGCCGTGCGATTCTGGCAAATCGCACAACCAGGATCATCGCCGAAAGGTGATGGCCAGTGCAGTAAGACTGATCAGCGTGCAAACCAGCGGGAACCAGTCGCCCCAGCGTGTATAAAAAGTCTGCTGACCGTTGAGTTGCGCCTGCCAGATTTTCGCCGTCGGAGTAAACATCAGCAGTTCATCCACCACGTGACCGTTGGCGGTAATCAGCGCCGAGATTCCTGAATTGGTGACGCGCACCAGGTCGCGGTCATTTTCAATTGCCCGCATTCGTGCGTGCGCCAGGTGCTGCCGCGCTCCGGCAGTGTTGCCAAACCAGGCATCGTTGGAAATGTTGATGAGCAGCGTTGAGCCGTTTCTGACGAACTGCCGCACCAGATTCGGGTAAGCAGCTTCGTAACAAATAAACGTGCCGGTGCGGGCAAAATTTGTCGTGCGTTCCAGGCCCGGCTGCGCCGCCTGATTCTGAATCACGGTGGTTTGCGTTTTCAGCCGCAGCGAATTGACCGTGGTTTCGCGGCCCGGCGCAAAATCGCCAACCATGGCCGGAACGAAATATCCAAGCACAAAACGAAACGGCACGTATTCGCCAAACGGCACGAGCCTGATCTTGTCGTAGCGACTCAACTGCCTGACCGGCTGGCTGCCCGACGGCGGCGCAATCGTCTGCGCGCTGTTGAAGTACTGATCGCCGCCACGCGCAATGGCGCTGAAAATCAGATAAGCGCCGGTCTGCTGCACCAGTTCATCCAGGTGCGAGCGCACGGCTTCATCCTGTTCGTAATTCAAAGTCAGCGGCGATTCAGCCCAGACAATCAGCTCAGGTTTCTGATTACCGGCCTGGCTGATCGTGTCGCGGGTGAGTTTGAGCGTGCGCTCGAAATATTGCGAAGCCTCGCCCGGCGAATCATAAATACTGAGCGGAATGTCCGGCTGCACAGCAGCAACGTCAATGCCTGGTCGAATCTGTCTTGCAACGTGAATCGGATCTTCTACCAGAAGAAATGGTGGAAAAAACCACCAGAGCAGCAGCGCGGCACCAGCAACAGGCAGCAACTGAAAAATGAATTTCCTGACCGAATCAGTCCTTCGCTTCCAGGCTGCCAGAATCGCACCAGGCAGAATGACAAGGCCGCTGATCAGCCAGACCCCTCCGACCTTTGCCCACAGTGCGATAAAGATTCTGTCCACCTGCGAGATGCCCAGCGCATTCCACGTTGCGCCGGTGACCGCTCCGCGCAGCCACTCCGTCGCCACCCATAAGAACGGGGCCAGCAGCAGGGCGCGATAACCAAACGCCTGCGCAAGCCGCGCCATTACGACCGCAAACAGGCCGGGAAAGAACGCCACGACTGAAGAAAACAGCAGCGATGCGCCATAAGCCAGCGGCTTCGCCATGCCGCCGAACTGAATCATGGAATGCGTGATCCAGTTGGTTGAGAAAAAGAAAAAAGTCACTCCGGCCAGCCAGCCGCAAACCAGCGCGCGCTTCCATCCGATTTCGCCAGTCAGCACATAAAGCAGCGGCGCAAGCGCGATCCACGCCAGCAGCGTGTGATTGAACGGCTCGAAGGCCAGGACCAACAGCAGGCCGCTCGCCGCCGCCGCCACAAACGGCCACCAGCGGGCAAATGAAGGACGGGCGGTAAAGTTGGAAATGCGGGGCATCTTCGGATCTGAACCTGACTTAACGGCCCGGCGTGACGGATGGTCGCGGGGTACGGGTGGATGACTGCTGAAGCGTTCCGGCAGTTGAAGCGTCTGCCGTTGAAGTCGTCGCGCGTCCGACAGCGATGCCGACGGCAAAACAGATGGCGCACAGCAGCACAATGCCCAGGTAAAGCAGCAGGGCCTGTCGGTCTTTCATATTCAGGTTGTTCACAGGATTCACGGCTTTTTTTCTCCACGATGCCGGGGGCCTGACCGGGTAACTTCGTCGGCATTTTATAAATTTCAGGAAAATAAAACCATGAAGAAAGAACACGAAACCGGAACCGGATTCACAACCACTGCCTGAATTGTTTGCCAGACTGACAGCCTGGCGCACAAAAATTTTATGGCCAGGCAGGAATAATCTGCTGCTCACGGGATATAAACCGGATGAAGGAAGCAGCGCGCTGCTTTCGTGACGTAACCGGGTGACAAAACGTTTTGAGGCTCGAAGGACTGATGGCGCATCCTGAACAGCAGCCTGCGGATTTTGAAGCGACGGCACTCGTGTATGCCGATCAGCTCTTTCGCGTGGCGCTGCGGCTCGAACGCGATTACGGGCGCGCTGAAGACCTGGTGCAGGAGGCTTATCTGCACGCCTGGCGCTCGTTTCACCGCTTCGAGCCGGGGACGAACCTGCGCGCGTGGCTCTACAAAATTATGTTCAATCGCTACTACACGCGCCGCCGCGCCGAACGCCTCAGTCTGCTGCCGTTTGAAGAAGAGCTTGCCGGAACGATTGCCTACGATCCGCCCGCGCCGCAGCAGGTGACTGATGAGGACGTCATGGCCGCGCTTGATGAATTGCCGCGCGATTTTCAACTGATGGTCGCGCTCGCCGATATTGAAGAACTTTCGTACCGCGAGATTGCCGAAGCTCTTGGCATTCCGATTGGCACAGTGATGTCGCGGCTGCATCGCGGGCGCAAGCTGCTGCGAACGGCGCTCGCCGGTTATGCGCGCCGGGCGGGTTATCACACTGCTGAATAAGGCGCAGTAAGGTTGAAGTGAAGATGCAGGCTCTGGACTGTCGAAATTTGAAGGATCTGCTCGATTCGTACCTCTGCGACGAATTGTCGGTCGAAACGAACCATGCTGTTTTGCGGCACGTCGAGCAGTGCGCTGCGTGTCGCGCTGAAATGGCGGCGCGGCGCAACCTGCGCGAAACGATGCAGCGCGCCGGAACGCAGCTTCGCCTGAGCGATGAAAGCAGGATGCGATTGCACGAAGCCCTGCGCGCCGAAATGCTCAGACCGCAGGTGGCCGAAGACGAAGCGCCCGCAACGGCGGGTGAAATCACAATTCCTGCCCGCCGCGACTCATTCTTCAAACGTCTCTTCGCGTGGCCGCCTTCGCTGCCGCTGGCCGCGACGCTGATGCTGATTGCCGCGCTGAGCGTTGCGGGATGGTTTCTTTTCAGGCCGGAGGTGACTTCGGCGGCGCAACTGAGCGCGGCGTTGTGGCGCGAAGCGGTCGGTGATCACAGCTACTGTGCGGTACAGTTCGCGCACGAGGAAGGGCCGGTGCAGATGTCTGAAAGCGCGACATCATACGACCCGGCTTATGCCGGACTCGACCGCATTGCCGAGGTCGGCGCGCAGGGACTGAAATTGCGGGCGGCGCACGTATGCAGTTTTGCCGGGCGCAGCTTCGCGCATCTGGTTTACACGCGCGATGGTGAACTGATTTCGCTGCTTGTGACCGAGCGCAATGCCAACGCGATGAAAAGCGGCGCGGTGCCGGATGATGACGGCCTCAGGGCCGGATTGCAGCAGGCGATTCAGAATGATTTGAAAGTCAGCGCCTGGCAGACGCGGCGGCACATTGTGCTGGTGGTTTCAAGACTCTCTGAAAAAGAGAACCGGATGCTGGCTGAACGCATCGCGCTGCCGGTCAGCAGGCATTTGCGGGGCCTTGAGGCTCTGCCCGCCGCGCCTGGTTCGCCAGCGTCAAAATGAAAGGAAAGAGCTATGCCCCCCGTTGCACATTCGCTCGGAACCGAAGCGGCAGCGTTTTCGCCCTGCCTGGCGCTGCGTTCATCAGTCGGCCTGCTGCCTGACCTGTCAACGCTGACCGGTCTGCCGCACGTTGAGAGAACATACTGGCGCGGGATGCGTGTCTACTCCTTCGAGGATGCCGCGACGCACTTTTATGTGCTGCTTGGTGGTCGCGTCAAAATCGTGCGCGCTTCGGCGGCGGGGCAGAACAAGATCGTTTCGATTCGCCATCACGGCGATGTGTTCGGTGAACTGGCGCTGAGCGGCAGCGCGATTGAAGCCCGGCGCAGCGATGAGGCAGTGGCGCTTGAGACAACCCGCGTGGCGGTGATTCGCGCTGAGGATTTCTGGCGCACGAAAGGCAGCGATCCGGCAGTGGTGCGCAGCGTGCTGCAATGCCTGAGCGCGCGGCTGGCCGAAGCGCACCGGCAGATTGAAACGCTCGTCTTTGAAAACAATCACCGGCGACTGGCCCGCGTGCTGCTGGAACAATACGGCGATGCCGTGCGTGCCGGTGAAAGCAGCGTGCGGCTGACGCACGAGGAACTGGCCGAACTGATTGGTTCGTCCCGCGAAGTCGTGACCGGGCTGATGATCGAGCTGCGCCGGTGGGGACTCGTGGATTACAAACGCGGCAACGTCTGGCCGCGCCTGCCGGAACTGGAGAGATTTCTGGCTGAAAAGAGTGTGGTGAACTGAAATGATCAAACCCTGGCTTGTGCTGTTCATCATTGTGACCGGGCTGCTGCTGCTTGCGGTGCAGCTCAATCGGCAGTCCGGCGTGAGCGCCATCAGCGCCGAACCTGAAACGCTGCCCGCGACACACAACCCGGGTCAGCGCGTGCCGGTGATCGTTGAGCTGTTCACTTCAGAAGGCTGCTCAAGCTGTCCGCCCGCTGACGCTGTGCTGGCAAAGCTGGAACGCACACAGCCGGTGCCGGGCGCAGAGATCATCGCGCTCGGCGAACACGTTGATTACTGGAATTACATCGGCTGGTCTGATCCGTTTTCGTCTCATCAGTTCAGCGAACGTCAGGGCGCTTATGCGCGGGCGTTCAATCGTGACGGAGTTTACACGCCGCAGATGGTGGTTGATGGTGAATCGGAATTTGTCGGCAGCAATCTGAGCCGGGCGCGTGACGCGATTGCGAAGGCCGCCGCGCATCAGAAAGCGACAGTGCAGATTGCGCACCGCGCTGCGTCAGATGCGGGCGTTGCGGCTTTCAGGGTGCGCGTCACTGATCTGCCGCCGCTCAGCCGCGCTGAAACCGTTGAAGTGATGCTGGCCATCACTGAAAGCGATCTGGCCTCGAATGTCGCGCGCGGCGAAAACGCAGGCCGCAGGCTGGAACACGGCTCAGTCGTGCGCCTGCTCGCGCTCGCGGCACAGTCCGAAGCGCGTGAATCACAGGCACTCACGGCTGAACCCGAAGTCAGAATCAAACCGGAATGGAAGCGCGAAAACCTGCGCGCTGTGGTTTTCGTTCAGGCGCAGACGAGCCGCCGCGTGCTGGGCGCGGCAGCCATCAGATTATCGGGCGAGTGAGGGAATATTCCGGCCTCCGGGTGCGATTAATGCTGATGGATGGGTGCTGGTGACAGGGTGATGCTGGTGGCAGTAACGACCGCGCTTCAGACATGGGGATGCGCAAGCGCGGCAGTTCGAAAGCCCGTGACAAATGGACAGCGGGTGAACGCCATTTGTCGCGGGCTTTTTGTGTCTGCGGCAATCGGGCCGCACAACAATTCACCAATAATTGAAGGAGTAATCTGATGAAAAGAATGAAAACCATTTCGCTTGGTCTGATCCTGCTGGCCGGTCTGCTCTTTGCCGGAGCAAAGGCCGCAAACCTGGCTGACTGCTGCATGGGCAGCGCCTGCTGTGTGCCGGGCGCGGAGTGTTGTCAGAAATAAGCAGCGAATCACCTGATTCCTGAAGCCTGAAACCTGATTCCTTATTTTTTGAAAAACAGGAATCAGGCACCAGGCTTCAGGAATCAGTCGTGTTCTCAATTTCTGAAGGTGGTACTGATGAACAGAAAATTTATGGCTCTGGTCGGCGTCTTTGTTGCGCTGTGTTTGTCGGGTACTGCCGCGCTGGCGCAGGGGCGGGCGCAACTGACTTTGTTTGCGACGCTCGGCGGCAATCCGGACAGCTATCACATGACCGAAGCGCCGGATGGTTCTTACTTCGTGGCGAATTTCAGCAGCAGTTCGCTGGTGCGATTGTCAGCGTCGGGCGCGGTGCTTGAGCGCATGAATACCGGATTCATCTTCACGACCTCGGTTGTCTTTCTGAGCAATGATGTTGGTTACACGACCTGCAACCCGGCGCCGTTTGCTTCGCGGGGCTTTTGCCTGTCGGGCCGCAGCGGCTGCCCGCGCGGTGAAGGCGTGTCGCCGGGCAACATCAACGGTGTTTCGGTGCCGCGTTACGCGCTCGGCGCTGACGGTCTGACTTCGCAGAGTTTTTTTATCAGCAATGGCGGGACGGGACAGATTCTGCGCATCACTCCGTCATCGCGTTCAGTAACAACCGTTGCGGGCGGATTCACTGTTGCTTCAGTCAGCCGCGACACACGCGGGCCTGAACAGATCGCTTACAATCGCGCAACTCGCACGCTGTTTGTGGCCGATTCGGGGCAGAACAGCGTGATTGCGGTTGATGAACAGACGGGGAACAGAACGGTGATTCGCAGCGGACTGAATTACCCGTTCGGGCTGGCGCTGCTGCCGAATGGCAACCTGCTCACCGCAAATCGCGGTGACGGAACGCTCACTGAAATCAGCCAGCAGGGTCAGCTCATCGGAACTTACGACACCGGGCAGGGCGCGAACGCGCTGCGCGGGCTGACGGTAAATTCGCGCGGAGAAATTTTCATCATTGCTGACCGGACTCAGACAATCTGGCGCGTGACGCTGCCCGTAGTGCAGAGTGTGGCGAACGCATCAGCCGCCAGTTATCGCACCGACGCGCTGGCGCGTGAAACCATTACGGCAGCATTCGGCACGTCGCTGGCAACAGCAACTGAAGCAGCAACGCAACTGCCGCTGCCGACAACTCTGGCCGGAACGACAGTGAGCGTCAGAGACAGCGCGGGAGTTGAAAGAAATGCTCCGTTGTTCTTTGTGTCACCGACGCAGGTGAATTATCTGATTCCGGCTGACACTGCGGCAGGCGCGGCAGCGGTGACGGTCACGAGCGGCAGCGGCGCGCTTTCAGGCGGCACGGTGCAGATTGCAGGCGTGGCTCCGGGTCTGTTCACTGCCGACGCGAGCGGCGCAGGCGCACCGGCAGGCTTTGCGCTGCGCGTGCGCGGCGATGGCTTGCAAGTCATCGAACCGCTGGCGCAGTTTGATCCGGCGCAGAACCGCTTCGTCACCGTGCCGGTTGATCTGAGCAGTGAAACGGATCAGGTCTTTCTGGTACTGTTCGGAACCGGCCTGCGTTTTCACGAGAATCCGGCAGGCGTGACGGCGCGCATCGGCAGCGCAAATATTGAAGTCCTGTTTGCCGGAGCGCAGGGCAGCTTTGCCGGACTCGATCAGATCAATTTACGATTGCAGCGCACGCTGTCGGGACGGGGCGAAGCGAATCTGGAGTTATCAGTGGATGGACAGTCGGCCAATCCTGTCCGCATCAACATTCGCTGAAGGCAGCAATTCTGAAGGGAGAAACTTTATGAAACTTGTGCTGATTGTGACCGGGCTGACAATGATTGTGTTGCTCGCAGCCTGCGGCGCGGCGCGAGCCATCGGGCAGGGCAAATCGAAGGCTGGCCACGAACAGAGGGCTGACGGCTCGCAGAAAAAGACTGAGGCTGATCTCGAAAAGGAAATAAAAATGATTGGAAAAGTCATCAAGTCAGATGAAGAGTGGAAGCAGCAGCTCACGCCGATTCAGTTTCAGGTGACGCGAAAGAAAGGCACTGAACGGGCCTTCACGGGCGAATACTGGGACAATCACGAAAAGGGCACTTACGTCTGCGTGTGCTGCGGTCTGGAGTTGTTCAGTTCTGACACGAAGTTTGAATCCGGCACCGGCTGGCCGAGTTTCTGGGCGCCGATTTCGGAAGCGAACGTGATTGAGAAAGAGGACAACACTTTGTTTATGACGCGCACCGAGGTGCTGTGCCGTCGCTGCGATGCGCACCTGGGGCACGTCTTTGATGACGGGCCGAAGCCGACGGGCCTGCGTTACTGCATGAATTCAGCGGCGCTGAAGTTCATCAAAAAGTCGTAACGCGATCAGACACTGGCGGCTTTCGGTTGCGGGGAGATCTGAGTTATGACCAGCGCAATCAGAAACGCATGGCCGGGTATGATGATCGTCGCCATGCTCATCGTCACCGGAGCCGCCAGTTCAGCTTTTGCTCAGGGCGAAGTGCTGCAAAAGGGCGAAGGCGTGGTTTCGTTCTTTTTCATTCGCTCGTCAACCGACCGGCGATTTGATTTCACGGGCGACCGCGTGCGCGTGATTCCTCCGGCGGGAGTTGAGTTTCGCGGCAAGTCCGAAACAAACGTTTTTTCGTTTGATGTCGCTTACGGACTGACCAGCCGCCTGGAAGTTCACGCCACTGTGCCGCTCGTGCAGACGAGCGTCAAAAGCATTGATGCACAGGGGCAGGTGCTCAGCAATTCCGAACAGTCGCCGCGCATTTCCGGCGTCGGCAACGTGCGCTTCGGGTTTCGTTATAACTTCGTCAGCGAGCCGTTTTTTCTGACCGCAAAATTCGATGTCAAAACGCCGCGCGATTCGGGCGATCTTGAAAAACTTTTCAATGGCACGACGCTGCCGGTTGAAGAAGGGCAGACCGATTTCGACATTACGGGACAGATCAGCAAAGGCTATTCGCTCTTTGGTCGCGGGCTGAGAGTCGGCGGCGAAGCGGGCATCAGAATCCGGCGCACGCAAAAAGAGGGCGCGCTCGATACGTTCACCAGAGAGAAACTGCCGGTGTCGCCCGCGAACGAATTTATTTACAGCTTCAGGGTCGGTTATGGCCTGCTGCCCCGGCTCTCGGTTTCATTGATTGGCGACGGGATCAGGCAGGGCGATTACGACGCGCCGTTTCATTTCACGCGCATCGGGCCGAACGGCGATTTGAAAACAGTTGGCACGCAGGGCAGTCTGCCGCCGGGCTTCAAACCCGATTTTGAAAAGCAGTCGGGCCGCCGAATCTTTTCCCTGGGGCCGCTCGCCAGCGTGTTTGTGACTCCGCGCACGGTCGTTACGGGCGGCGTGATGTTTGCGGTTTCAGGACAGAACTATCCGGCAGGGCGGTTCTGGATTCTGGGCGTGAGCCGGTCGTTTTGAGACGAAGGAAATGGAGCGCGGATGAGACAGATGCGACGGATCAAAGCGGATCAGTCTGTGCTGATCTGTTTCATCAGTTCAATCCGTATTCTATTTCGGCTGAATAGAACACGGATAGAACTGATGCGGCAGATGGTAACAGATCAATCCGTGCTGATCAGTCTTATCCGTGTCATCCGCGTTCCATTCTGTTTTTCATCGCGCAGGCCGGTAAAGCCGGTTCAGACGATGCGGATTGACGCCGAGCCAGTACAGCAGTTGCAGCGCAGACCAGAGCGCAAAGGTACGCAGAAATTTTCCTTCAAAGCGGCGCGATGAAGTCACAGCCCGCTGTTCGAGATGCACAAAGCGGCCCAGGCGTCGCAGCCGTTTGTACAGATCGCAGTCTTCAAAAATCGGAAAGTTGCGAAAGCCGCCGACCGCTTCAAAGGCTGCGCGCCGCACAAAGAAGCCGGAATCGCCGTAACACAGGCCGCCGAGCCGCAGCAGCGGATAGAGGCGCGTCAGCAGGCGCGACCCCCGGTCGCGGCCATCGAAGATCAGACTGAAATTGCCGCCGCACACGTCACAGTCTTTCATCGCTTCGATAATCAGTTGCAGCGCGCCTGCGGGCAATCGCGTGTCGGCGTGCAAAAAGAGCAGCACATCGCCACCCACGATTCGCGCCGCCGCGTTCATCTGCGGGCCGCGACCGCGTGGCGCGCTGATTGTGCGCAGGCCGCAGGCGCGGGCCTTCTCAACTGTGCCGTCGGTGCTGCCGCCGTCGCTTACGACGATTTCCGCTGCGCCGTCGAGTTGACGCAATGCCGCAACGGTCGCGCTGATGGTCGCCGCTTCGTTGAGAGTTGGAATAATGATCGAAATCATCACGCGCTGTCCGGGGCGATTTGAGGAATGGGGGAGACTGCTGCGCGCTGTCATCTTCAGCAAAGATGATGATAATGGCAAACGCTTCAGCGACACACTCTACGGAGAAAGAGAAAGATGACGATGCTTCATTCAATCTGCTGTCTGAGCCTGCTGCTCTTTTTGCCGCTGGTTGTCTGCGCTCAGAGTGCGAAAAAAATTGATTACGCTGAATTCGACCGGCTGACGCGGGCTTATGTGAATGAGCAGGGGCTGGTGAATTACCGGGGACTGAAACAGGAGCTGTCGGCGCTCAAAAGCTTCGTGGATCAGCTTGCCGCCGTGTCGCCCGACAGCCATCCGCAGTTGTTTGCCGATGAACCGGAAAAGCTGCGTTACTTCATCACTGCTTACAACGCCTGGGTGCTTTACGTCGTGGCCGCGAACTATCCGCAGAAGGATGTGCTGTGGGGCCGGTTCGGCGGCATCGGCCCGAAGCTGAAATTCAGGGATCAGCCGATCACGCTCGGCGGCCAGGCATCGAGCCTTGAAACACTCGAACACAAAATCATTCGCCCGCGTTTTGGCGACCCGCGCATTCACTTTTACATCAACTGCGCCGCCTTCAGTTGCCCGCCGCTCGCGCAGGGCGCAATTGCCGCAGGCCGCACTGACGAAGCGCTCAATGAAGCAGCGCGTCGTTTCATCAACAATCAGAAGTATGTGCGCTTCGATGCAGCGACAAAACGGCTGGAACTGTCGAGTATCTTCAAATGGTTCAGCGATGACTTTCTCGGCTGGCTGCAAAACAAGCGCAGCATTGAAAAGCCGCACATCGCGCATTTTGTCCTGGTCTATCTCGACGGCCCGGCAAAAGAGGCACTGTCAAAGATTCCTCCCGATCAGCTCAGGATCAGTTACCTCGCTTACGACACCAGCCTGAACGAGCAGAAGTGATGAGCACTCTGCTATGATGGCTGCACGCAGTAAAGCTTTCGGAACAGGAGATCACAGTATGTCGTCAAAAAACAGACACGCCCTGCTGGAAGCCCCGACGCCGCAATCGCCCCCCGCTGCCCGTTCGGACAAAATCAGCTACGAGGATTTTCTGGCTCGTGATTTTGAGGGGAGACTGGCTGAATGGGTTGAGGGGGAGGTCATTACCATGACGGTTTCGAGTGAGCATCAGCGGCTGACGATGTTTCTTGGCAGGCTGCTGAGTACGTGGGCAGAAGCGCAGTCCGCAGGCGAGGTATTCGCGGAACCTTTTCAGATGAAGATCAACCCTGAACTGCCGGGGCGTTCGCCGGATGTGTTTTTCGTGGCCACAAAGCGACTCTCGAAGCTGAAGAAACATTATTACGACGGCTCGGCTGATCTGGTCATTGAAGTCATCAGCCCGGAAAGCCGCGCGCGTGATCGCGGGGAAAAGTTTTATGAATACGAGCAGGGCGGCGTGAAGGAATACTGGCTGATTGACCCGCAGCGCAGGCAGGCTGAATTTTATCAGCGCAGCAAAAAGGGCATTTATCAGGTCGTGCAGCCCGATGCCGAAGGGCGTTATCACAGCGCCGTGCTCAAGGGACTCTGGCTCAGCACTGACTGGCTCTGGCAGGAACCGCTGCCGCCGCTCGTGAAGGTGTTGAAGGAATGGGGACTGGTTTAGCTCTGCTGTTACTCTCAGGCACCTGGGTACGCACGCTTCCAGCGTGCTCTGGCGGCGCGGAAATAATAACTGTCCACAGCCCGGCACGCTGGAAGCGTGCGTACCCAGGGGCGCGTTGACCCTGCTGAAGCCGGGCGCGGGTTGTTCTCCTGTCACGTTCCGCATATCATCTCCCGCACTTACCGTTCTGATTTACGCATTAACAACGGCTGCTGACAGCGTCCGTCAATCAGGCAGGCGACTCAGTACTTTGATTGCGCTTTTCCGCAATTCAAATACGGCCCCAACGAAAAGGTGATCAATGAGTACGACGCAGGTTCACACGAATGGCAACGCGCAACCCCACGTTCATTCACAACCCACACACGAAGCTCCGGCTGACGGCGGCAAACTGATCGTGCTGACCGCGCCGCTGACTGAGATTATTGACCACGCCGGATATTTCATTCAGATGAGCATGGCTTCGCTGCCGATCTGGCTGGAAGGGATTCTCAATAAAAAGTACCCGCACTGGCGCGAAGTCGAATACAACGAGGACGGTTCGGCGCGGTATATGCCCGCCGGAGTGCGACTCGTTGAGGCTTCGCTGCTGCGGCAGTACAAGCCGGAAGAGATTGCCTGCTGCTACCCGCAGGACATTCACAGGTTCATCGGCCCCCGGACGCGCATCGTGGCGCTTTCGACGCACAATCCGCTGGGCGTGACGTTTGCGGCGGGCGTTTACACTTCGATCTTCGGTTCATCGCGCGAGCCGATCAATTCGCATTATTCAAAGGAACTCTTTGCCGCGATCAAAAGCAGCCCGTACCGGCAGAATTTCAAAGTGATCGTCGGCGGGTCGGGCGGCTGGCAGATCATTCAGACGAAGAGTTACGAGGAACTCAGTGTTGACTGCGTGGTTGAAGGCCGCAGCGAATCGGGCGATGTGCTTGAGTTGTTTGCAAAGGCGATTCGCGGCGAGGAACTGCCGCGCCAGGTTGATGTCGTCCATCCCAAAGACCGCAACGCCATTCTCTTTCCCGACAAGCGCACCACCTTTGGCGTGGTCGAGATGACGACCGGCTGCGGCAGGCGCTGTCAGTTCTGCGTGCCCGATCTGAATCCCCAGATTGACATGCCGAAGGAGAAGATCATGCAGGCCGTGCGCGCCAACGTGCGCGAAGGCAACAAACAGATTTCGCTGGCCACGGAAGATATGTTCATCTGGGGGCAGGTGCATACTGACACGCCGTTTTACTTTCCGAACCGCGAGGCGCTGCTTGATCTCTACAGTTCGGTCGTCAGTACGCCCGGCGTCGAACAGCATGTGCTGAGTCATTCAACGATGGCTCCGGCGCTGGTTGATCCGCTGCTGATCAAGAAGCTGACGGAAACGATCATTGATAAAAGTCCGATTCACCTGCCCTATCTGAGCAGCCACCCGAAACACAAGGCGCTCTGCCCGCTCATCGGACTTGAAACCGGATCGGTGCGGATGGCGAAGCAGATTATGCCGAGCAAGGGCGTGCCGTTCCCGATTGATGAATGGCCGAGCGTCTTTATTCGCGGCCTTGAAGTGATGAATCAGAACAACTGGTTCCCGGCAGTCACGCTGATCGTCGGCAATCCGGGCGAAACCGATGAGGATGTGAAAGCCACGCTCGACCTGATTTATGAAGTCGAGCGGCGCGGATTGTTTGCGTTTTTCATTCCGTCAATCTTCACGCCGCTGCACGACACGCGGATGCAGGACAAGGAGGGCGTGCGCGAAACGCAGCAACTGACGCCCCTGCAATGGCAGTTGATTATGAAGTGCTGGAAGATGAACCTGCGGCCTGGTCAGTACAGTTGGTGGGCGCCGACGGCGTGGCGCGTGGGCGCACTTGGATTGTGGGCGTGGAAGCTGCGCAAAACGAACGGCGCGAATTTCACCTGGCCGCTCTTTATGTTTGCGAGCGCGCTGCCTGAATCGCTGATGGCGAGGATGGGCAAAATTTATGTCGGCAAACCCATCAACGTGAAAACGCGCCGCGAACTGCTGGCTACAATCAAACCGAATCAGCAGAAATTCCTCCGCGCTGACAACGGCGATCTGCCCGAAGGCTGGCAGCCTTACCAGCCGCTCAGCGCCGCGATTGAAACCGTGAAGTCCGATATTGTGGCCGCGTCATAACAGTCATGAACCTGAATTACATTCCCGCTGAAACCCGGCACATTGAAACGCTGCTGGGTTTCATGCGGGATTTTTATGTCCACGAAAGTCTGACGCTGAATGAAGAGGCTGCGCGCCGCGCGTTGCAGCAACTCATCACTGACGAAGCGAAGGGCCGCGTCTGGCTGATTGAGGCTGACGGTGTAATGGCCGGTTACACAGTGCTGACTTTCGGCTTCAGTCTGGAATTTCACGGGCGCGATGCGTTTGTGGATGAGCTTTTCATCGTGGCCGAATGGCGTGGGCGCGGCATCGGCAGGCAGACGCTTGAGTTTCTTTCAGCCGCCTGTCAGACGCTTGGCATTGCGGCGCTGCACCTTGAAGTCGAACGCGCCAACACGGTCGCCCAGGGACTTTACCGCCAGGCGGGTTTTGTGGATCACGACCGTTATCTGATGACGCGGTGGATGGACGAAAAAAACAACTCAGGCTGACTGTCACTTCCATCACTGCAACTCATTCCCTCAATGCTGCAATAACAGCCATTTTCAAACCTTATTGAGCCAGACAGTTCCCGCCACTACTCTGCACCAAATCGTTGAGAGCAGCTTACCGATTGGTATGAGACTGCTGCCGCAAATGCTGCGGATGGCTGCGGTTCTGTTGCTCTGTCAGGCTGACAAAGCGTTATCAGCCAGAGACTTAGTCTGACCGGGCAGAGAGGAATGAGAGGCTGGCACGCGGCTTGTTTTATCTGTCGGCGTCTCCGGCAGGAAGTGCTGTCGGGGGCCGAAGATTTACAAGTTCATTGAGATCGGCGCGCGAGGCAGGAGAATCAAGGGGGCCGGGCTTTCACCGCGAAAATCCGGAATTCTCCATCGCGCGTCCGTGCAGATTTCCCGGCAACCGCTCGCAGGTTGAAAAGGGAAGTAAGCGCCGCGTTGCAGACGTAAAGGGGGCTGAAAGGAATCGTTCTTTCAGCGTTTGCAGCGCGGCGTTTTGCATTTCACCAGGCCGCCGGTTCTCATCCGTTTGATCCTGCCTCTGGTTTTATCCAGAAATCTGAACCTGAAATCCGAAATTCTGAACAGCTCATCCTTCAGGCCGTAAATATGTATCGGCAGTATGATGGCAGGACAGTTGCTAAGCTCAGCGGCTCAAAATATTTATCAGCCCTGAATGATTTGGTGGAAGCAGGTGCCGCAGGTATAATCCGGTCGGCATATTGATTGCTTCCAACTGAGTTTCACCTTGCATTTCCAGACAGGATTGTACAACTGACCAGTTGCCACTCTGGTCGGTGACGTGATTACGGCTTTCACGGATTCAGTTCTCACGCATTACCACAGCGATTGAAAAGCATAGTTACCAGACGGATGAACGATTCGTTCCGGCAATACTTCTGAATCCCGTCAACACTCTGTCCACCACTAAACAGGAGGTCTTATGTTCCACTTTCGATTCGTTTTGAGGTGCGGGCTGATCATGCTCTTTCTGGTCGTGGGCGCCGTCGTGACCATGGCCCAGAACACTTCGATTTCAGGATTGATCACTGATCCTCAGGGGAACGCGGTTGCAGGCGCAACTGTGACTGTGACCAACAAAGTAACCAAAGCCACGCGCACTGTGGCGACCACCAGTGACGGTTCATATCAGATTCCGCAACTGGCGCCGGGCATGTATCTGGTTCGTGCCGAGGCTCAGGGATTCAAGGCCATTGCCAAAGACGATGTTGAAGTTCTGGTCAGCACTCCGATGACGCTGAATCTTTCCTTCAGGGAAGTCGGGGCGGTCAGCGAGACAGTGACGATTACAGGCGGCGAATCAACGCTCAACACTTCTGACGCCACCATCGGAAATACCTTCAATGAGGTTCAGGTCAGGGAACTGCCGCTACTGTCGCGCAATGTTGTCGGGTTGCTGACGCTGCAGCCGGGAGTAACGGCTGATGGTTATGTCAACGGCGGACGTTCCGATCAGGCCAACGTGACGCTTGATGGCATTGATGTCAACGATCAGCAGAACGGACTCAGCCCTGTCAGCGGCGCGGCCCTGTTCAGCGTGCTGCGTTCGACCCCGGACTCGCTTCAGGAATTTCGTGTCACGACCACCAATCCGAATGCGGATCAGGGACGCTCATCAGGCGCGCAGATCGCGCTGGTGACCAAGTCGGGAACCAATCAGTTTCACGGTTCGCTTTATGAATACCACCGCAACACGGTGACGGCAGCCAATGACTGGTTCAATAACAAGGACGGGGTCGAGCGCCCGAAACTGCTGCGCAACAATTTCGGCGGTTCGATTGGCGGCCCGATCAGAAAAGACAAGGTCTTTTTCTTTTTCAACTACGAAGGCTTCCGCGAAGCCAAAGGCTCGACCGTCGTCCGCGAGGTTCCGCTGGCGACGCTGGGTCAGGGAATCGTGCGGTATTTTTCTGATAATGGCGCCAGTGATCCAACCTGCCCGGCTGGCACTCCCGCCGGCGTGACCTGTCTGACGCGGGCCAAAATCAGCGCCGCTTACCTGGCCGCCAACGGGATTGATCCGGGAACCAACCCGGCAGCGCTGGCCGTGCTGGCCGATGCGGCACGCCGGTATCCGGCTAACAGCACCACCCAGGGCGACGGACTCAACACGGGCGGTTTCCGTTTCAACGCGCCGACGCCGGTTCGCCAGAACACTTTCATTGCCAGGTTTGATGCGAACCTGACCGACAAGCAGGTAGTGTTTGCCCGGTTCAATTATCAGAACGATGTGAGTACAGGCGTGCGCCGCTTCCCTGACACTCCGGCGCCGGAGACCTGGAGTCATCCCAAAGGAATGGCGTTTGGTCATGCCTGGACACTGAGCAATGCGCTCGTCAACAATTTCAAGTATGGCCTGACCCGCGATTCGCTCACGGTGGGCGGCGATTCACAACAGAACTTTGTCAACTTCCGCTTCATTTACCAGCCGCTGAATTTCTCGCGGACGCTGGAACGCACGACCCCGCTGCACAATTTCGTGGATGACCTGTCCTGGACCAAAGGCAACCACGCGATGCAGTACGGGACCAACATCCGGCTCATTACCAACAGCCGCACCTCGTTTGGAGCCTCCTTTGATAATGCCACCACGAATCCCTCGTATTATGACTTTTCCGGCGACGTGGTGCTGACGAGCGATGCCGGAGATTCGATCTTCTCAAATGTGGGCGGTTCACCCGATGATCTGCGCGACGCACTGACGGCGGTGATTGGTCGCTTTTCGCAATACGGCGTCAGCCTCAATTACGACAAGGGCGGCAGCCTGCAGTCTGTGGGGCAGGGCGTCGCCCGTAAATTCGCCACGCAGGAGTATGAATTTTACGGGCAGGACAGTTGGCGCATTCGCCCGAACCTGACGGTGACTTACGGTCTGCGCTGGTCAACCTCGACGCCTGTTTATGAGGCGAACGGCGTTCAGGTGAAGCCGGATCAGAGCCTCGGCGGGTTCTTTGACCAGCGCGTTGCCAGCGCGGCGGCGGGCAAGCCGTTCAACGATCTGATTACCGTCAGTCTGGCTGGCAAGGCCAACGGCAAGGACGGCTATTACGAGCAGGACTGGAACAACTTTGCGCCCTCAATTGCCGTGTCGTGGTCGCCCAACTTCAAAAATCCTTTCCTGAAGCGCATCTTCGGGGAAGGCCGGAGTACGATTCGCGGCGGCTTCCGCACGACTTATGACCGCATTGGCAGCCAGCTTGCCGTAGCGTTCGACCTCAACTCGACGCTGGGCTTTACGTCGGCAAAAGGCGTTTCCGCCAATACCTTCAATGTGAGTGACCGGCTCGCCCCGCTCTTTACCGGATTCAATCAGAACATCCGCACGCTGCCGGGCATCAGTTTTGGCTCAACGCTGAAGTTCCCGCTGACGACTCCGGCTGACGAAGATCAGCGGATTGAATCCTCGCTGGATGACACGCTGGTAACGCCGGTCAATTACAGCTTCAATCTTTCCTGGGGCCGCGATCTGGGCAGGGGATTCTCGGTTGAAGCCAGTTATGTGGGCCGCCTGGCGCGTGATCTGCTGGTCACCCGCGACATCATGCACCTGAACAATATCAAGGATCCGAAGTCAGGTGACACCTGGTACACGGCGATGCGCAAGCTGATTGACCTCCGGTATCAGAATGCCGCCATTACCTCGGTGCAGAAGATTCCATATTTCGAGAATATCTTCCCTGGACTGGCCGGTAATTACAGCGTGCTGGGGCAGACCGTCGCGCTCAATGCCACGCAGGCAGCCTATCGCCGCATTGCCAGGAGCGCGGTGGGCGGGCGCAACACCACCGATTACACGTTCGTTCAACTGCTGTGGGATGACGGACTCGGTTACAGCGACAATCTGTTCTTCCACCCGCAGTACGCGGCCTTCTCGGCCTTCTCGACCATTGGCACGTCGGATTTCCACAGTGGTCAGTTCACCGTGCGGAAGCGGTTCAGCAAGGACTTTTCGTTTGATTTCAACTACACGTTCAGTCACTCGCTGGATATTGCCTCCGGTCTTCAGTCATCCACTTCCTACGGGACAGCGTTCATCGTCAATCCGCTGGATCTCAACATCAACCGGGCCAATTCTGATTTTGACGTCCGGCACATCATCAACGCCAATTACATCGTTGGCCTGCCCTTCGGTGAAGGCAAGCGGTTCTTCAACAACCTGCCGAAACTGGCGAACCTGCTGATTGGCGGCTGGCAGACGACGGGCATTTTCCGGTGGAATTCCGGCCTGCCCGCCGGACAGCCTTTCGATGATGCGCGCTGGGCGACGAACTGGAACGTGCAGTCGAATGTCGTGGCCATTCGTCCGGTCACGGCTTCTCCGACGCGGACAGGCGACCCGAACCTGTTCAGCGATCCGCTCGCGGCCTTCCAGAGCTACCGCAATGCCTATCCGGGCGAAACCGGCGACCGCAACATTCTGCGCGACCCGGGTTATGTGGCGCTCGATCTGGGCCTTTACAAGGCATTCAAGCTGCCGGGAGAGGGCAAACAGATCAAATTCCGCTGGGAGGTTTTCAACGTCACCAATACTCAGCATTTTACCGGCATTGCCGCTTTCGGTGTGCCGCAGGATCCGTTCCTCGGCAAGCCGCTTCCGTCTGACTGGGGCAAATTCACGGGCATTCAGGGATCACCGCGCGTGATGCAGTTTGCCCTGCGAATTGAATTCTAGTCCGACTGATCAATTCCTGATTCGGGGCTGGCAATGCTTTCTGACATTGTCAGCCCCTTTGGTTTTGCCTGGCCGGGGAGTGATTCGTCGCGCCCGGACACGCCGACTGCACAGGGCGAGCATTCTTCAGGACAGGAAGGGAGCCGGAATATGAATCGTCTTATTTCACCATTTTTGCTGGCGCTGGCGCTGTTCTTTCCGCTGACCGCGAGAGGTGGCGGGCAGGAAACCGCTCAGCAGCGGGGAAGGCTTTCCGCGCCGGAATTTACTCACACCCTGACCGGAGACTTCAGGGTTGATGACAGCCGGGTCAGCGGCAGCCTGCCACAGAATTTCCAGATCGTTCTCTACAATTCGATGGGCCGGACGATTGCCCGCCAGAGCGTCGCCAATAACGGCAGGTACAGCTTTTCAGGCCTGCCCAACGGAGAGTATTACCTGGCGGTTGAGGTGGGCGGGGGAGAAGTGCTGCGCGTCCCGGTCAGGATGGAACTGCAAACCAAAGAAGAAGTGCGCCAGGACCTGGAGCTTGAATGGCGCGGCGGCACGACTTTTTCAGGCGGCAGAAAGGACAGGATTATCTCAGCGGCAGATGTTTATAACCGGACGCCTGCCGGTGCAAAGCTGTTTGAAAAGGCCGAGGACGCGATGAGCAAAAAGGATTACAAACAGGCCGTGACGCTGCTGAAGCAGCTTGTGACCGAGGATGCCGGAGATTATCAGGCCTGGACTGAACTCGGAACGGCCTGCTTCAAACAGGAAAAATACCCGGAAGCGGAACAGGCTTTTCAGAAAGCTCTGGCGGCAAAACCTGATTACAAACTTGCCCTGCTGAATCTGGGCAGGCTGTATTTCTCTCAGCAGAAATATGACCTGGCAATTGAGCCGCTGACCAGAGGCGTCGAACTTGCCCCACCATCGGCTGAAGCCAGCCTGCTGCTTGGCGAAACATACCTGCAAATCAAAAAAGGGTCGAAAGCCGTCGGCTATCTGAACGAAGCCATTCGCCTTGACCCGAACGGCATGGCCGAGGCTCATCTGCGGCTGGCGACGCTTTACCGGGCCGCCGGGATGAAAGACAAGGCTGTTGCCGAATACGAACAGTTTCTCACCAAGAGGCCGAATCACCCCGACCGCGAAAAGATTCGCCAGTACATCGCCGAGAATAAAAAGCAGTAGCCCTGTGCTCAGGCAGTTTTGTGTAGCAGTTACCCGCTGAAGCCTCCGACGGGTAACTGCTACACAAAACTGCTTTCTGCCCGCCGAATCGTGCCCGCCGGACACAACTCTTTTCTCAGCCTGAATTTGCAGCGGATTCACCCGGAATGAGAGCCATCTTTTGGGAACGCTGTACACAGCTGGCTGGTCGGCATCGAGTCTTGCCTGCCTGGCTGACAGAGGCCAGTGCGTGAAGTGCATTGTCTCTGTTTTCAGTAGTTTCAGTGGCGGAGCGGAGAATTTCAGCGGCAGTGCCGGATTCTGGCACCAGAGTTGATTTAGTCAGGGCGGCGTCAATAAGACAGAAAGATGTGACGGGCTGACAGCAACTGGCGGCTCTCTCAATCATAAAAAGCGTGGGCAGGCGCACACCGGCCCCGCAGGCTGATTTCTGATCATTTCAGAACTGAAGGCTCGTCACAGCTTTTATTCACTGGCTGTCGCAGCGTCAATTCTTCTCCCCCACAAGTTCTGATGTTCATCGCCTGGCAATCCGGTCAGGGAAAGGTTTTCCATTGTCAGGCGATGAACATCGGGCTGAGACGCGAAGGGTTGATGACATCTGCATCCGTTGAGGCCCCGCGATGGAAATGTTGAATTCACAAAACAGACAATCCGGCACTCTTTTCGGCCACCTGCTGACGCAGAAATGCGGCAAGGCTGGTCTGTCACTCTCTGATCTGGCTGATCTGACGCGGCTCGCGCCCGGTTATCTCGAAGAGCTGGAACGCGGCGCAGCCTTACCGAATTTCGATGTCTGCTACAAAATTGCGCAGGCCATCAATTCGCGCGATCAGCAGGGATTTGTGATTCAGGATTTATGGGAAGCGGCTTCGCTGGACAAGTTGTCCAGAATGAGCCGCGCCGCCGACAGCCGCAGCCGGTTACGCGGGCTGCCGTCGGTCGGGCCGCTGCCCGCGCCGCTCAATCCGCAGGCGGCCTGAGTTGCAGGGCGGCAAAGAATCCGTCAGGCGGCAGTGATGGCTGACCTTCCTGCGGTCGTCACTGTCGTTCCGGGAATTGCGTGACGGGCGCCAGTCCCCTGAAGAGTTGGAGCTTCACGCTGGTTAACGGCACGCAAGGGCGAATGGCAGCACGCTTGAGTATCCGGCAGACTCTGCGGGCAAACTGCCATTCGCCTCTTAATCTTGTTTTGTCCGGTAATGAAACTTCTGAACGAATCTGTGGTTGATCTGATCTGGCGGGGCGTTGATGACCTGCTCAGACGTGAATATGAACTGGAACACGGCGTGGCCGAAGTCATCGCCGGTGCTGCCTATGGAAAGCCTGCTTCAATTTCTGCTTTACCTGCCGTTGCTCGCACCTTTCCTCCTGCTCTTTTCCTGTGCGCTGGAGGAGAACCGGCACGAGCCAGACTCGTCCGAATGAAGGGCAGCGAGTGCAGTCACTGAAGCGGCCAGGGTTTGCGGTGACGGCAATGATCAACTCCCCTCCCCCATCATTGCCGCGCCGCAATCATCAAGTCGGGTTCACCTCACGGCGGTTGCTGACCGGCATTCAGCAACCGCCGTCCTGAAAGCGAAATTATCCTGAGAGCTTGTGAGTGTCCCTGCGCGCGTGCGTCCTGAACATCCCGCTGCGCTCCGGCCTCTCATATTGAATTCCTTGTCCCCGATTTTCTCTCCTGCCTGCCTTGTCAGCAGGCCTGTTCTCGCATTACCTCCACGCCATCTTCCGTCATCACAAGCTCTCATTCTCATCAGCCCCGGCAGGGGCTTTTCTCTTTGTCACAAACAGGGAGCAGACAAGGAGCGCAGGGCCTGAGTTCAGGGCGAGAGCTTTAATTGAGACGGGGCAGGCTGCGACGCCTGCGCTCCTTGTGATGAATGAAGAACCCCCGTCGGTTGACGCCTTCACACGCCACAGCCTATCATCACCGCCACAGAGATGGTTTTGAGATGATGAGCAGTGTGAGGCCCCCCATGAACCGCATTGAAGTTTTCAGAAAGATGCTTGAGTCCGATCCGCAGAACACCACAGTGCGATTCGGGCTGGCCAACGAACTGATGAAAAGTGGAGAGTACGAAGAGGCCGTCAGTGAACTGCGTGTTTATCTGACCCAGGCCGAAGATCAGGGCGCAGCGTATGGGATGCTGGCTCGCGCGCTCGAAAAACTGGATCGGATTGATGAGGCCCGCGCTGCCTATGAGCAGGGCATCGCCGCAGCCCGCCAGCATAATCATCCGGGCATGGCTCAGGAATTTGAACTGGCGATGAATGAACTGATCTGAATTTGAAACCCGGCTGCCCCCTCCTGAATTTCCCACCGGTGTTCCCTTTGCCCGGAAAAAATCAGACAGACCACAGCCATCAGGCAGCGGAAAAACTGCGAGTTGTGTTATCTATTATGCGCTTGTCTGTCCGTTATCTTTCTTCAACCAGCATTTGATTTATGCGCCGATACCTGACGCGCCGTCGTCTGACGATTACGGCTCTGACCATCACGCTGCTGCTGAGTGCTGCCGCGCTGCTCGCCATCATTCTCGTGCGCCAGGGACATTTTGACCGCTGGCTGACCGGGCAGTTAAAGACCGCGCTGACCGAATACGGCGTGCGCGCCGAAGTCGGTTCGCTCAACACCCGGCTGCGTGACTGGCAGGTGGAACTCAAAGACCTGAAGCTTTATGCGCCCGACACGACCGAACCCTTTGCCGCAGTTGATCGCCTGACCGTGCAGATTACGGCCAGACAACTGGCCGGATTTTTCGGCTTCGGGCGCAAAGGCGAAGTTGATTTGCGCAAGCTGACGATTGACGGGCTGCGTGCGGCTTACAAGGTTGATGAAAATGGCCGCTCCAATCTCGCCGGACTGCACCTGCCGCCTGAGAATAAGGAAAGCCGCATTGAATTCAAATCCTCAACCGCCGTTGTGGAACTGAAGAATGCCGAGATTCAGTACCTCGATCAGTTGCACAAACTCGCTGGCACGGCGCGCAATCTGAATGTCACGCTCTCACCCGATGGCGACAAGCTGACGCGCGTCATTGCGGCTTCTGACGGGAGCGATTTCATTTTTGACGGGCGCGAATCAACTGACCTCGGTTTCAATCTCAGTGCCCGCGCGAGCGCCGAGGGCGCGCTGATTGATTCGCTCACGATCAATTCGCCGCTGCTCAAGGCTGAACTGAAAGGCGAACTGAAGGACTGGCGCGAGTTTGCCTGTCACTTCGATGCCACCGCCGACATTCACACCCGCGAAGTGACGCGCCTCTTTGCCCCGCAAACACGACTGTCCGGCACGACGCGCTTTGAAGGCAAAGTCGAAGGCCGGGGCGTTGAATACAGGGCGAACGGCAAAATCACGAGTCACGATCTGCTGGCTCAGGGCGTGCATATCGAAGGCTTCAGCCTCAATGCCAGAGTCAGCGGGCGACAGACTGATTACGACGCGCAGCACGAACTGGCCATTCGCCAGGTCGAAGCCGCCGGATTCAGAGTCAATCGCGTGGTTGCCGCCGGAAAGATCGCAGGCGATTTTGAAGATTTTTCGTGGATCGGCAATTTCAATGTCGGCGAACTGAGCGGCAGCAATGTGCGCGCTTCAGGCATCAACTTTCGTGACGCGCTGATCAAAGGCCGCTTCAGTGATCCGAACCATCTTCAGGTCAAAGGCCGCGTCAGCATTCCGCAACTGGTGACGGCGGACGTGCCGGTTGGCAACCTGACCGGCGACCTGACCGCCACGCGCGATGAAGTCAGCATTCCGAATTTCAGCGGCACGGTTTTTGGCGGCACGGCCAAAGGCAGCGCAAAAGTGCGGCTTGACGGGCGCGGCGCTTCGACCGTGCAGGCCGATCTGAGCAAACTCAATCTCGACCAGGCCGGAGCGGTTGCCGTCAATCAGCGCCTGCCGTTGCGCGGCACTGCCGATGGCCGCGTCAATCTGTCGTGGCAGGGCCGCGATTACAAATCCGCTGTCGGCACGGTCAACCTGCAATTCACCGGAGCCACGCTCAAACAGGACGCCGCCATTACCGACGCTGCTCCGGCTGATCCTGCCGCGCCGAAACCCGCGCCAAAACTGATCGAAGGTTTTCCGGTCAACGGCACGCTCAATCTGATTGCTTCTGATCGCCGTTTGCGGCTGGAAAATACAGTGATGCAGACGGGCGCGACAACGCTTGCGGTCAGCGGCGAAATTGGCTGGGATCGCACCGGGGCGCTTGAGGTCACGCTCAATGCGCCTGATGCGGCTGAACTGAAAACGCTCGCGGTTGATGTGGCCCGCGCTGCCGGATTTGATGATGCGCGCCTGCAGCAGTTTGATAGTCAGGTCACGCTGACCGACAAACTGGCTTTCAATGGTCGCGTCACGGGCGCGCTCGATAACCCGCGCATTGAAGGCCGGTTCACGCTTGGCAGCCTGAATGTAAATGATGAGCTGCTCGGCGCGCTGGCCGCGAATGTGGTTTATGAAGCGCAGACGCTGCGCCTGAGCGACGGCACGCTCTCGCAGCCCGAAGGCGGGCGCGCTGAATTTGCCGCTGTCTGGCCGTTCAATGTCGAGAACGGCGCAACCGTCAAAGCGAAGCTCGACAAATACCCGCTCGCTGCGCTGGTGCGACAGTTCGCCGCGACTCCGGTTGAGGGCGCGCTGATTGGCGAAGCTGATCTTGAAGGGCTGCCCGGCGCAGCACGCGGCAAAGCTGATTTCAAAGTCAGCAACGCAAAATTCAATGACCGCGCCTTTGATGAAATGGCCGCGCACGTTTCGATGGATGGCGAACGCATCGAAGTTGAAAACCTGAAGTTGCGCGCCAGCGGCGGCACAATCACCGGCTCAGGCGGAGCGCGCATCGGCGGCGCAGTAAACAACGAAGCGAACAAGCAGCAGCGTGTGCCGCCGGTCAGGGATTTTCGCCTGAACCTCAAAGGCGAAAACATTGACCTCGGTGAAATCATCGCGGCCACCACTGACGCCGCTTCACCCGTGACCGGACGCGCCAGCTTCACGCTCGAAGCCAGCGGCGCTGAATTCAATCTCGGCGCTGAACGCGGGCGCATCTTCGATCAGTTGCAGGCGCAGCTTGCGAGCGATGATCTGCGTTATCACGACCAGGCGCTCGGCAAAGTTCGTCTTTCGGCCACCGGACGCGACAGCCGCGCGCAGCTTGAACTCAGATCGGAACTGCTGGGGCAAAGCTACAGCGGCGCGGGCGAAATTGATTTCGGCAATCCTGATTTCCCGGTCAATGCCGCGATTGATCTCAAGGAAACTTCGCTCGCTCCGGTCTTTGACCTGCTCGCCGGTGAAGGCACGATCAAGGCCGGAGGCACAACGAGCGGGCAGTTGAAAATCAGCGGCACGCTCGCAGGCCGCGACAATCCCGTGCAGCTTGACGCCGCGCTGACTCAGCTTTCGTTTGACATCAGCGATTACAAACTGACGGCGCAACCGCCGCTTTCAATCAGAATCAGCAAACGCCAGGTTGATGTCGGCACGGTCACGCTGTCGGGGGCCAACACCAACCTGACCATCAAAGGCAGCATTGCCACCAGCCCCGAAGGCCGCACCGATTTTTCGCTGAGCGGCGACGTGAACCCGAAAATCCTGCAAACCTTCGTACCCGATCTGTATGCTGACGGGCTGGTGAAAATCGAAGCCGCCGCGCGTGGCAGTTATCAGCAGCCGCGTTTCAGCGGCACGGCGACGTTGCAGAATGGTTCGCTGCGCAGTCCTGACTTTCCGCTGGCACTGATGCGGGCCAACGGGCGCGTGCGTTTCACGGCTGACCAGGCGCAGATTGAAAAACTGACGGCTGACGTTGGCAGCGGCAAACTTGAACTGACGGGCGGCGCGGCGTTCGCGGGGCTGAAGCCTGACCGCTGGCGTTTTCAGTTCAAAACAAACGGCGTGCGGCTCGATTATCCCCGCGACACGCGCACGACGCTGGATGGCGATCTGACGTTGCAGGGCAGTCGGCAGCTTCAGGTTTTGAGCGGCGTCGTCAGCGTGCGGCGCGCCGAATACCTGGCCGAAGCCACTCTGTTCGAGTTCATCGAACGCATCGTGGCTGAATTCAGCACGGCGACAGGCGGCGGCGTTGATGAAGCCTCGCTGCTGCCGCCGACGCAGTTTGACATTCGCGTGGCGGCCAATGATTCGCTGATCGTGCGCACCAAATCGCTCGACATTCTGGGCAGCGCGGCGCTCACGTTGCGCGGCCCTTCGGACGATGTGGCGGTAGGCGGGCGCATCACGATCACGCGCGGGCTGATTGACGACATTCTGAAGGAGCGTTACCGCATTACGAGCGGCGTCATTGAATTTTCGGGCGTGACCAAAAAAGTGCCGCGTCTGAACATCGAAGCTGAAGCCGAAATTGCAGGCTATCGCACGATTCTCAGTTTCAGCGGGCCGGTTGATCAGATCAAGGTCAACCCGCGTTCAGAACCGCCGCTGACGCAGAATCAGGTCGTCAATCTGATTTTTACCGGCAAGCTGCCGGATGACACGGGCGGCATTGCCAACAACACGCAGGCGCTCGCGCAGACTTCAGCCAGCACGCTGGCGCAACTCGCCACGCAGCGTTTGTCGAATACGATTGAATCAAACGTGACCGGGCGGCTTTTCGGCCTCAATCGTTTTGCGATTGACCCGCTGCTGACCGGGCGCGGCACTGACCCGACGGCGCGCATCACCGTTGGTCGCCGCGTGACGCGCGATCTTTCGATTACTTACTCAACCAATGTGGCTTCCAATCAGGATCAGGTGATTCTGATTGAATACCGCGCCAGCGACCGCATCAGATTTGTCGCTTCCCGCGCTCAGGATGGCACGTTCGGTCTGGACGTGCGCCTGCGCAAACAATTCTGAAATGAACAGCACGAGGCACAAGGCGCGAGGGTTGTGGCGCAGGTGGCAGAGCAGGTTCGGGCCTTTGCTCGCTGCCTGCTGCCTGCTGCTGTTTGCCTTCACAGCCCTGGCGCAGAGTCCTGAAAATTTTACCGGCAAACCCATCGGCCTGATCAAAGTCGTGCTGGAAACCGACCGGCAGCGCGAAGCTGACGAAGACCTGCGCGCGCTGCTCAACATCCGGCAGGGCGCGTCGTGGGCGCTGGCCGACATCAGAAGCTCGCTGCTGTCGCTTTATAAATCGGGCCGCGTCGCCAATGCCCGCGTTGAGACTGAACTGATGGGTGATGGCGGCGTCGCGGTGACTTTCTTTGTTCTGCCGCAGGTGCGCATTGGCGATGTTGATTTCAGAGGGCTGACCGGCATTGAGGAAGATGAAGTCCGGGCGCGCCTGACCGAACTTGAACGCGGCGCGAAATTCTCTGAAGCCGCGATGCAGAAAGGCGCTGAGGCGCTTTACGAAGCATTCAAGGAACGCGGCTATTATCAGGTCAGCGTCGAACCGTTTGTCAGTTATGACGCGGCGCGCACGGTGGCCACCATTACCTACAACATCACGACCGGCGCGCAGGCCACGATTGGCGAAATCAGATTTGCCGGTACCTCAAAGATCGCTGAAAACACCCTGCGCACCAGCATGCTCAGTCACGCGGGCGGCGCGTTCGCGCAGACACAGCTCAACGTGGACATTCAGAAACTGCTGGCCCTGCATCTGGCGCAGCAATACCTTGATGCCCGCATCGGCCCGGCTGAACTGACCTATGACAACACAGCCAACAAAGTGATGGTTACGCTGCCGGTCAATTCAGGCCCGAAATTCACGATCAAAACCGAAGGCTGGAATTTCACTGACAAAAAGCTGCACCAGTTGCTGCCGCTCCTGCGCGAAGGCGGCGTCAACAGCGCCTCGCTGGAAGAAAGCGCCCGCCGGTTGCGCGACAATTTGCAGGAAGAAGGTTTTTTCTTTGCCGAAGTCACGCCGCCCGAAGTGCCTGACCTGACGGGTGAAAAAGCTGAACTGGTGTTCAGGGTCGAAACCGGGCAGCGTTACCGCGTCACGCAGATCAGCATCGAAGGCACAAACAATCTGACTTACGCCGATGTCGCTGATGATCTGCGCTCGAAAACCGAGAGCTTTATTCCGCTGCCGATTCTGACGCAATACACACGCGGCATCACCAGCGAACAGGCGCTGCGCCGCGACGTTGAAGTGCTGCTGGCGCGGTTGCGCGATCAGGGCTTTCGGCGCGCCCGCCGCGTCTCAATCAGCCGCGCAGTCAGTCCCGACAATGACAAACTGAAAATCATCTTCACGCTTGAAGAAGGCCCGCGTTCATTCATCAGCGACATTACTTTCAAAGGCAACACGCTGGCTGACGGTGACACGCTGCGCAAACAGATTGACCTGAAGGAAGGCGCAGCTTACTCAGTCAGCGAGGTCAAGACCGAAGGCAACCGCATCCTGCAATACTATTTTGATCGCGGTTACGCTTCGGCAACGGTGACGGCGAAGGTGGCTGAACTGGCGACGGATGAACAGGGCGAACACGTGCGCGTGATTTATGAAATTACCGAAGGGCCGCTGGTCTTTATCAATCGCGTGCTGATCAATCGGCTCGGCCTGCGTCGCCGCACCAGCGAAAAGCGCGTGCACGCCTTTCTGAAATTCAATGACGGCGAACGGCTCAGCAATGACAAGCTGACCGAAGGCGAGCAGGAACTTTACGGCACGGGCGCTTTTCGCCTGGTGAAGATGCGCACCGAACCGCTGGGCGAAGAAAACTCTCTGGGCGAAGTCAAACGCAACGTCATCATTGACCTCGATGAAGGCCGGTCGCGATCAATCGTTTATGGCGGCGGCTATCAGTCGGACGAAGGGCCGCGCGGCATCTTTGAAGTTTCCGATCCGAATATTTTCGGTCGCCTTTCGACCGCGAGCCTGCGTTTTCGCGGCAGCACGCGCAACCTGCTCGGCCAGTTTTCCTACACCGATCCGCGCCCCTTTGGGTTCACCACGCCAGTGCTGTTTTCGCTGCTCGCACAGCGCGAACGCCGCGAAGCTTTTACGGCGCGGCGCGGCACGGCGCTGTTGCAGGCCGAGCGTCGTCTGAGCGAAAGATCGCTGCTGCTGTTTCGCTACAACTATGAAACCGTGCGCATCACCAACCTGACCTGCGCGGTGACGGTTGATCCGCAGGCCAGCAACGCGGGCTGTGTGCAGACGGGCAATGTGCTGCTTGATCGCCGCGATGCGCCGATCAGGCTGTCCCGCGTGTCGTCGTCGTATGCTTATGACGGGCGCGACAATCCGTTTGACGCAAAGACCGGGCGTTACAACACGCTGGATTTTTCCTTTGCGGCGCGGGCGCTCGGCGGCAATGAGCAGTTTCTGCGCTTTTTCACTGAGAACCAGGCTTATTACACCGTGCCGCGTTCGGGCGGGCTGGTGCTGGCCGGTGATGTGCGCGTCGGGCTGGCGCGCAACATTGCGAGCAGCAAGGGGCCGCTGCTGCCCATTTCCGAAAGGTTTTTCTCAGGCGGCTCAACGACGCTGCGCGGTTTTGGATTCGAGCAGGCCGGGCCGCGTGACTGCACCCGCGAAGTTGACGTGAAGGATCCGCTCAAGCCCGATGATCCGGCGCAGACGCTGCTGATTTCCTGCACGACTGATCCGAAAGTGAATGACACGCTCACCGTCAATGCAAAGGATTTTGTCGTCACGCGGGCCGGGGCCGCGAGCAGTCGCCCGCTCGGCGGCAATGCGCTGGTGGTGCTGAATGCTGAGTTGCGGCGCAATGTTTACCGGCAGTTCGGGCTGGTCGGCTTTTATGACACGGGCAATGTTTTCGAACGTGTGCGCGAAATTGATTTCAGCCGCTTCTCGCACACGGTTGGTCTGGGCGTGCGCATTCAGACTCCGCTCGGCCCGGTGCGGCTCGACATTGGTTATCTGCTCGGCGACCCGTATATGGGTTCGGGGCTGAACAGCGATCAGATCAGAAAACTGACGGAAGCAGGTTTCAAAATTCCGCGCTTCCGCATTCACTTCAGTTTCGGCCAGGCATTCTGATGATGAATTCAATCTGCAAAAGTATGAAGCTGACGCTGGCGACCCTGTGTTTACTGGTCGGCTGCGGCCTGGTGCGGGCTGAGATTACCGACCGCATGCTGGCGATTGTCAACGGGCAGTTGATTACGGAAAGCGATGTGGTCTGGGCGCTTGCGCTCGACCCTGAAGTGCAGCCGCTCGATCTCGGCCAGGAAAACAAACGGCTCATGCTCGAACGCCTGATTGATCAGAAACTGCTCGATCAGGAAGCCGAAAAGACTCCGCAGAACGAACCGACCGAAGATGAAATTACAAATTACATTAAGGAACTGGTGACGAAATTCAGAGCAGAAGAAACTTTCCGCGAACGCATGCAGAAAGTCGGACTCGATCAGGCTTCGCTGCGCGAAATCGCCAGGCACCGGCTCGAAATTCTCAAATACGTTGAATTCCGCTTCCGCTCCTTCGCCTTCGTCAAACCCGAAGAGGTCGAGCGCTATTACAATGAAACCTGGCTGCCGCGCATCAAAGCGAGCGGTGGCCAGGCGCGGTCGCTTGATGACACACTGCGCGAAGAGATCAGCCACATTCTCGAAGAACAGAAAGCCAACGCCGAGCTTGACCATTTCTTTGACGAGGCACGCGCCAATGCTCAGGTCATTCGCCTCGCTCAGCTCTGAATTTTTTGAGAGCTGAAAACCAGATCAGATTTCAATTACGTAAACGGGAAGTGTTGCGCGATTTGCCAGAATCGCGCGGCATCCGCTATCAGCCCGTGATGTAAGCCACGCGATTTTGGCAAATCGCGCAACACTTGTTGTTTCCGTACACCGATCTGAAATCCGATCTGATCAGCAAACAGAACGCGGATGAAACGGACAGAACAGATCAGAACAGCTTCAGATCAGTTTTCATCCGCCGCATCCGTGTCATCTGTGGCCTGTTGAATTTCTTCCCTTTCGTGTAAATTCGTGTGCATTCGTGGCTGCTTATGTCTGACTGAGCCGCTTTCCTGATGACACTTTCCCCCGCACTGATGGGAAACCAATGACGCACAAATTCAATGTGAACCGAACCGCCGGATTGCTGCTGTGCGGCGTGCTGCTGGCAGTGGTGTTCGGGTCGGCCTGCCTGCGCGGGCGCATGACCGGAGCCGCGACGAGCGAGCTGCCGCTGACGGTGACGATTCCGCCTGCGCCTGCGACTCCGCCCGCGCTTGATCTGCGGCTGAAAATCACGCGGCGTCCGGCGACGTTTGGCGTGCCGCTTAAAGAAACCGCGAACGTCAGAGACGCGGCGACGCTTGTGCTGAAGGATGCAAGCGGCAAAGCTGTCCCGGCGCAGTTTCGCGTGCTGTCGCGCTGGCGCGGCGCGGCGAGTGACAACAGCCGTCCGGTCAAGTGGCTGCTCGTTGACGCTGACGCTCCGGCGGGTGATTACCGGCTGATAACTGGCGGCAACGCTGAAACTGCGAAGGGTATTGTCACGACTGATGGCGGCGTGATTGAGCTTAAGGCGTCCCGGCTCAGGCTGCGCGTGCCGAAGCAGGGCGCGGCGCTGCTGGCCGGATTTGAACTTGACGGCAGCGAACGATTGAAACGCCCGGCCACCATCAGTCTCGAACTGCCACGCGCAGCTTTAATCGTCAGCAAGGTGTTTGCCGCGAGAAGGGAACTACAGGTCAGCGACAGCACGGCATTGCAGGCGGGGCTGAAGGTGCGTTTTGAAAATACCAGCGAAGTCTCTTACGACACCGAGGCCGGAGTGACGCGCCTGGCGGTGAAGGCGCACGAAACGATGCTGACCGGACGCGCTTACCGGCTGGATGAAAACACGCCGCGCCAGGAAGAGGTCTTTGTCGAAAGGATGGATGAATCGGGCTGGTTTCTGCTGCGCGGGTCGTTGCGCTTTCCGCATCCGGCAGGAGCTTTGGTGCGCGATCTGACGGCGGAAAGTGAAACCGCCGTCATCAGTTCGGTCAAAGGGCAGGCGGTCACGCTGGCCGCGCCGCTCAAAAATGTTCACGCCGTTTCTGAGCGCATCCTTGCTGCTGATGAAAGCGTCGCGCCGCTGCGACTGAATGCGTGGGCCACTGAAACGCGCATTGAAGAAAGCGGGCCGCTGCGCACGGTGATTCGCCAGGATGGCGGCTTTCAGCCCGAAGGTTCGGCCAGTGCCGGAGCGAGTCTGACGCCGCTGCGCTTTACGGTGCGTTATCACGTTTACGTCGCGCAGCCGTTTGTGCGCGTGCAGTTTCGTCTGGTCAATACCGGTGTCTTTGGTTTTGGCTCAGGCCGCGCGGCTGAACTGCCGCCGTCGCAGCACGTCCTGCTGACCGGGTTGAGCGTCAATCTGCCGCTCGCTGTTTCTCCGGTCGCGCGCACGCAGCGCGAAGAAGCGCGCAGCAGTCCCGGCAAACAACTCGACAGGCATTTCGCTACCGTCAGCATCGGGACCACAGCGAGCAGCAATCCGAACTTTGAAATCACCGTTCCTGAGTTCGCTGAAAATTATCCGAAGGCGCTCTCGGCTGATTCGGGCGGCATTCGCTTTGACATTCTGCCGACAGCGACTTCAGCGCCGTCAAATAACAACGCGGCGGCGCGCAATTTATCGGGCCGGGAACTGCCGCCGCTGCCGCTCAGTCGTGACTACTACATCTTTGACGGAGCGCGGGCGAAAAGCACTGAGTTTTATCTCGGCGCTGACACGCGCAATGCCGCCGCGATGACCGGTTCATTTGCGGCCTCGTTTGATCCGGCTGAAGTGGCTGAATCAAAGGCTGTGCGGCCTGTGATGGTCGAACGGCGCGACTGGCGGCAGGTCTTCAGCCAGGATCGTCAGCTTGCCGCTGCCGCCGTCAAACTGGAACGCTGGCTGGCGAGCGGTTACGCGCGCGAAGCGAATGATGAACAGGAAGGCGGTTCGATTTACGAAGTGCGACAGACGGGTGAACATTACGGCTGGCGCAATTTCGGTGATCTGCAATGGGGCGATGGTTACGCGAACCTGCATTACGATCTGCCCTGGATTATGCTGCGCGAATTTCTGCGCACGGGCGACCGGCGCGCCTTTCAGCTTGGCAGCGAAATGGCCCGTTATCGCGCTGACTGGGGGCAGTATCAGGCCGATGAATTTCTCGACAAGGGCCATTCGTGGAGCCTGCGCGGAATGGCTTATTACGAAAAGGGCGATCACGGCACTTACCGCGAACCGATTTTTACGCATCACTGGATTGAAGGGCTGTGGCTGTACTGGGCGCTGACCGGCGATGAAGCGGTGCATCAGTCAGCGATTGAAGGCGCTGACGCGGTGCAGCGATTCAACTTCACCTTTGACAATGCGCTGAGCTGGGGCGAATCGCGCATGGTGGGCTGGCCGGTGCTGGCGATGATGGCGGCGTGGCGTTACAGCGGCGACGTGCGTTACCTGGAAAAAGCAAAGCGGCTGGCTTACCTGCTGGTGCAGGCCGAAGAGGATGGCGGGCGCAAAGGTTATTACATTCCGCCCGGCTCAAATATTGGCAACTGCACGCAGCCGTTTATGTGGGCCGGTTACGCGCAGACCGGCCTGATTGAATACTGGCGCGAAACCGGCGATCAGCGCGTGGCTGATTTTATGGTGCGCGTGGCTGACTGGCTGCTCGGCACAAAACCGGGTCAGCGCCCGGCGCTCATCGGCGGCACATCGAAACCTGACGGTTCATATCTGCCGCTCGGCGTACCTTATTTCTGGTGTCCGAACAAAGAGAACGAAGCTCCGGCGGTGGTGAATGGCATGATGACTTTGCCGCTGCTGACGGTAACGGCACAGATGACCGGGCGCGCTGATTTGCGAGCAAAGGCGCAGCAGCTCTTCCGCGATGCGACGTGGTTTCGTGATGCCAGCGACAAGGGAACGAACGCGGGCGAGGCCAGCCCCGTTGCCTTTCGCTCGCGGATGTACATCGGTTCATACCCGAAAGTCTATGGCCAGTTCAGCCTCTTTGTGCCGGAATATCTGGCCGTGCGAGCAGGCAGCCCGGCGAACTGACAACTTTCATCGGACTGATGGCGATGCTAGAATTCAGCCTTAACTTCCCCATCAGTAACTGACCTGACTGAGCGGCAACAGCACTGGAGCCAGAATGGAAAAAGAGAAAGAGATTTTTCTTGATCACCTCAAACGCGCCGGATTCAAACGAACCGCGCAGCGCGAGCTGATTCTGGAAGTCTTTTTGCGCACCGAAGGCCATTCGAGCGCCGAGGAACTTTACAATCTGGTCAAGAATGAAGACCCGACCGTTGGCTTCACGACTGTGTACCGCACGCTCCGGCTGCTGGTCGAATGCGGCCTGGCTCGTGAGGAACTGATGGGCGATGGTCGTCGCCGTTACGAACACAACTACAATCATCAGCATCACGATCACCTGATCTGTACGAAGTGCGGCAACCTGATTGAATTTTACAGTGAGGTGATCGAAGCCAAACAGGATGAGATCGCGCGACAGTTTGAGTTTCACCCGACCCATCACAGTCTGCGGATTTTCGGCATCTGTCATCAGTGCCACGTCAGAAGCCAGGCCGCAACCGGATGAACTCAGACCCTGCCGCTGTGCGTTCATCACATCCTGACCCCAGGCCTGCATGAATCAGACACACTCACATCAGCTTTCAAATGAATATCAGGAACGACTCAGCAAACCGGTCAGCGGCGCGGCTGCGGGCGTGACGCGCAAAATCGCACCGTTAATGTTGCTGCTTGGCGCGCTGCTCAGCCTGGCCGCGTGTACACATCCGCCTGAGCCAAAGGCCGAACCTGCATCACCGCTGCCCGGCACTTCGGTTGAAAAAGCCGCCGTGCCTTCAGCAAAGAAACCGGGTTCGCCTGCCGCCGTTCTCGAAAGCGAGCCGCTGATGACCGAGGAAGTTCACACGGCTTATGTCAGAAGCTGTCGGGAATGTCACGGCGCTGACGGGCACGGCATCGCTGCGGTGGCGCCTGACCTGCGCGTTTCACCGAAGCGCAGCAGCGAAGACTGGGAAAAATACCTGCGCAACCCGAAAAGCATTGACCCGAAGGCCACCAAAGCCCCGATGCGCGGGCTGAGCGATGACGAAGTCAAAGCCGTCGCCGCTTACCTGGCTGATCTGACGCAGCACAATCCGTCGCCGGAAAAGAAATGAAAACCGCCTTTGCATCAGCCTTCTCTGAGATGATTCACGCCGCGCATCACGCCTGGCACATTCTGCGTGAAGTGTTGCGCGGTTATCTTGCCGGACAGCCGCCCGACGATGAGCGTCCGCGCAAAGGCTGCTGCTGACGGCGGCCTGTTCTGAAAGGAAGAATTCTGTTATGCCGGAAGGCGCACCTCAAAACTATCACGCGCTGGTTGAGCAGCTCACCGATCTGATCTTTGCCCGCCTGCAAAGTGAAAATGGCGCGAGTGATGAAACCGTTCAGTGCAGCCCGCATCACATCGCCTGCGCCATCAATGCCGGAGCTTCGCGCATCGGGCTGCCCTGGGGACAGGCCGCTGCCGGAAGCGGTGACGTGTCGGGTTACATTGACCACACGCTGCTCAAACCCGAAGCCACCCGCGCTGAAATTGAAAAGCTGTGCAGCGAAGCCCGCACCTTCAGCTTCGCTTCGGTCTGCGTCAATCCGACGTGGGTGAAGGAATGCGCCTTTGCCCTGCACGGTTCATCAGTGAAGGTCTGTACGGTGGTCGGCTTTCCGCTTGGCGCAACGCTGCCTGACGTGAAGGCGTATGAAACCAGACGCGCCATTTTTGACGGCGCGACCGAAATTGACATGGTCATCAACATCGGCGCGCTGAAATCAAATGACAATGACACAGTGCTGCGCGACATCCGCGCTGTCGTTGAAGCCGCACACGAAGCCTGCGCCATCGTCAAAGTCATCATCGAAACCGCGCTGCTGACCGATGAAGAAAAGATTCGCGCGTGCCTGCTGGCGCGACAGGCGGGCGCGGATTTCGTCAAGACTTCAACCGGATTCAGCAAGGGCGGCGCAACGGTGGCTGACATCGAACTGATGCGGCGCACGGTCGGCGCGGAGATGGGCGTCAAGGCCGCAGGCGGCGTGAAGGATCTGACGGCGGCCAGAGAAATGATTGCCGCAGGCGCAACCAGGCTGGGCGCAAGCGCAGGCGTGCGGATTGCCCAGGAAGCAAAGGGCCTCAAACCCGCCGGGCAGGCGGCTGCTTACTGATTCATCAAACTGAACATTCAATCAATCATTCAATTGCTACATCACTGACTTATGGATCACAAACTTGTTATTGCCGGACGTGAATTCAAATCCCGCCTGATTATCGGGACGGGAAAGTATCGCACCAATGAAGAAATGGTCGAGGCATTCAATCGCAGCGGCGCTGACATGATTACCGTTGCCGTGCGTCGCGTGAACATCACCGACCGTTCGCAACCGTCGCTGCTTGATTTCATTGACCTGAAAAAGTTCTCGATTCTGCCGAACACTGCCGGGTGTTACTCCACTGATGAAGCCGTGCGCACTGCGCGACTCGCCCGCGAAGTCGGTTTGTCAGACTGGGTCAAGGTTGAAGTCATCGGCGATCAGAAAACGCTTTTCCCTGACAATGAAGCCACGCTCGAAGCCACAAAAATTCTGGTGAAGGAAGGCTTCACCGTGCTGCCTTATTTCAGCGATGACCTGATTATGGCGAAGAAGCTGATTGACGCCGGAGCCGCAGCAGTGATGCCGCTCGCCGCGCCCATCGGTTCAGGCCTGGGCATTCAGAATCCGAACAACCTGCGCATCATGCGCGAACAGATTACCGCCGTGCCGATCATCGTTGATGCGGGTGTGGGCACGGCTTCGGATGCGTGCCTGGCAATGGAACTGGGCATTGACGGGCTGCTGATGAACACGGCTATTGCCGAAGCGCGTGATGCAGGAGCAATGGCCGAAGCGATGAAACTGGCAGTTGAGGCGGGCCGTCTGGCATACCTGTCAGGCCGCATGCCCAGACGCCTTTACGCCAGCGCCAGCAGCCCCGTCGAAGGCGTCGTCAGATAAAGCGGTCGGGAAAACGAAATTTCGCCAGCCGGTTTTCAATTACGTCAACGGGAAGTGTTGCGCGATTTGCCAGAATCGCGTGGCTTACGTCACGGGCCGATAGCGGATGCCGCGCGATTCTGGCAAATCGCGCAACACTCCGGCTCTCAGCCCGCGAAGGCGGGCGGGAGAGTAAAGCCCTGGGTGGAGCGCGAATGCGCGCAACCCTGAGAACCGGGAGAATGAAACATTCAGCCCGCGAAGGCGGGCGGCAGATTCAGTTGCGAGCAAATCTGCCGCCCGCCTTCGCGGGCTGAGTACATGGATTCGATGCTGCCTGGGGTTCCGGCTGACGCCTCCACCCCAGGCCTTATTCTTTCGCCCGCCTTCGCGGGCTGAGATGAGGCGAATACCTCTTCTCGAAAGAATTACCCTGATCTCAGGATCGGGTTTTTTTATTGCTGCACCACTTTCATTACCCTGCGCCGCGTGGCTGTTGCGGGCGGTGGTGGCAGCGGCACTGCTTTGCCGGTCGCTTCTTCAGATTTGCTGAGCGACTGCGTTTCAGTGCGTGACGGAATGCCCTGATTGATTTCCAGGCTGTAATAAGACAGCGGGCCGACGCTGGCCACACCGATCAGATAATCGCCTGCGGCAAGGCCCGGACTGGCCAGAACTTCAGACACGCCTGAACGGTTCGTGGCGAATGACAGCACGGTGTAAGTGCCGGTGCTGTCGGGCTGCGCTTTGATCAGGAACAGGTCGAGGTCGCCGGTTTCAAAGAGCAGGTTCAGCAGCAGGTCGGTTTGCCGGGTGAGCGAAACGCGGAACAGATCGTGAACCTTTTCGGTCGCGCCGTTGCTGAAGGTGATGGTGAAACCGCTCGGATCGGTGCTGTCAGCCTGACCGGCGATCAGGGACGGGAAGGGCGCTGACGTGGCTGTGTCAGGCCCGTCATTCGGTTCATCCTCGTCAATCACGCGCAGGCTGCCTGCGGTGACAGTGAAACTGACCGGGGCGCTTTCGCTGCTGATCAGGCCGGATTCGATGTCAATGTTAATGGCCGTAATCTGCGCCGGGCCTTCTGACAGACCAGTGGGGAAATCGGTCGAAATCTGCGTTCCGCCGATTGCGCCAATCGGGAACTGAATCGCCGCGAGCTGGCCGTTCTGATAAAAGCCGAGCAGCGTAAAGACCGGATCGCTGGTGGCCGGGTTGCCCGTCTGAAGATCGAAGTAATTCTTACCCAGATTCGTTCCCGTTGCCGTAATCGGATCGCCGTCACGCCCGCTGGCAGTCTGCGTCTGGCTGTTGACGACTGAAGCCAGCGTTGGTGTGGGCGGCGCGGTCGGGCCTTCGGTGACGTTGAAATCCAGCGCGTTTGACGGCTCGCTCGGTGAACCGTCCGAACCCATGCGCACGGCAAAGATCGTCGCCGCGCCCTTGTCAATCCGCACTGACGGAACTTTGACGATCAGTTGCGAAGCGCTGGCCTGAAGGATGTGACCCGGCGAATCAATGCCGTTCTGGCGAAAGACGACTTCGTTTTCTTCAGGTTTGGCGCTGAAACCGGAACCGTTGATTGTAATCTGATCCTTCGGTTTGCCGCTGGCCGGTGAAATGCTGGTCAGCACCGGAGCTGTCACCGAACTGGTCAGCACATTGAAACTGAGCGGCGCGCTGACATCAGACAGCACGCTGGTCTGATCGTCAATCACTGCGACGACAAGCTGCGCCGCGCCGTTGCTGACGGGCGGCACTTTGACGCTCAGCGCGGGGCGGCCTGACTGATCTTCGACGAGTTCATTTTCGCTCGGCTCAAAAATCGCCACCAACTGACCGTTGCGAATCAGTCCGACGAAGTTGTTGCCGGGATCAGTGCTGAAGCCCGTGCCCGTGATCGTGACGCGCGCAAAGATCGGCGCAGTCGCGGGTGACACGCCGCTCAGTACCGGAGCGGGCCGGGCGACTTCGACATAGGCGTAACTTTCGAGGCCGTTGCCGCTGAGCGTGGCCAGCGCCGACAGAATTGCGTAGCCTGAACCGGCGCGCGTGACATTGAAAGTCGCGGTCGTCTGCCCGGCAGGAATCGTGACGCTGGCCGGAACAGTAGCGACGGCGGTGTTGTCGCTCGACAAACTGACCTGCAATCCGCCTGTGGGCGCGGGCTGCGTCAGCGTGACGCTCATCGCGGTTGGCGGTGAATCTGACGAAAAGCGCAAAGCGAACGGCGACAGCACCAGACCAGGCTGATCGGTGTTGCTGAGTGCAATCGTGCCGACATTGGTGATGCCGTTGACTTTCACTGTGGTAATTGACGAAGTGCCACGCGGCGGCACGCCGAACTGCTGCGGCAGCACGGCTTCGGCCTGCAACTGCGTCAGCCCGGCGGTCGCCACGTCGCTGATGATGAAACCGCCATTGGTGTCGGTCACATCGGCGCGCCCGTTGACCGTGACCTGCGCGCCAGACACCGGCAGACCAATCACGTCAATCACGCGGCCCGTCACCGTTGTCACACCGCTTTGCGCGGCGGCAAACCAGTAACTGCCCTTGTCCACGATTCGCCCGTCAGAAACCACACGCGACTTGTCTGACGAAACAGTGCCCGTTCCGCGCTTGATGAAAGTTCCCGACTGTTCATCGTAGCGGTAAAAATCAACCTTTGCTCCCGCATTCAGCGTGGCCGGATCGGGATTCGGAAAGCTCAGAATCGCGCCCGGATTGAAATCAGTGCCGATGGGCGTGATCTGCACGATGCTTGATGAATAAACGCCGGGCGGCAGTTTGATGCCGGGCAGGCGCGACTTTTCAAGCACCGTCAGGTTGACGCGCCCGATGGTTTTGCCATCGGGAAAAGTGACCTGCGTTCCGGTGGGAATGTCGAGCGTGACATTGCGATCAGTGATGTTGACGAACAGCGATCTGAGGCCTGGCCGCGACCGCTGATTCGGATTTTCAGCCGCGCTGCCGTTAACGCCCACGTCCACGCCGGGGCCGGTGATCTGCTGCATGCTGACCGGTTGCGCGAACTGATTGTCGCGGTCGGACTGCACATTCATCTTGACGATGACGCGCGGGTAGGGCGGGTTGCTGCTGGTCGTGCTGCCGTCAATTTCAATCAGTTTTGCGCCGGGCTGCATATTGGACAGAATGAAGCTGCCCTGGCGATTCGTGCGCACGCTGATGTTTTCACCCACGAGCCGCACCGTAACGTTTTCCATCGGCACCGGCGCAGTGCTGGTCGTGCCCGTCGTCTGCACAATGCCGCTGATCGAAGTGCGCACGCGAAAGGCGCTGCCGCTGCGCGTTTCGCCCTGCGGCGTCTGTACCGCGACGCGGCCTGATTCCGCGCCGAATGGCACGATCACCTGCATCTGCGTGTTTGAAGCCGCAATCACGCGGCCCTGCGCGTTGCCGAACCGCACCAGATTCTGATTAGTGGTGGTCGAGAAACCTGTGCCTTTGATCGTCAGCGTCTGACCGGCAACGGCTCCGTCGGTGATGCTGAATTCTGAAATCGCCAGCGCGCCACCCGCTGAACCGGCGGCCTGCACGGTCAGCAGGTTTGATGACACGCCGCCCGCCGTCACCGAAAAATCAACGCGCCCGCGCCCGCGCAGCGAAACCGGAATCTTCACATTGATCTGATCCAGCCCCGTGTAGCCGGGCGCAATGCCCACGTAATCAGGCGTCACATCAACGCCGCCGATCAAAACGTGTACTGACCCGGCAGGAGCGTTGCGCCAGCCCGTGCCGTACAGAATCAGAAAGGCCGGTTGCGTGTCGCTGCCCACATCAATCGGGCGCGGCTGAAGCTGTGCCGGATTGAGCGGATCAGTTTCAAATGGCGGGTTGGCGTCCAGGACAAAATTGCCGTTAATGACGCGCCCGACCTGCGCCGCCGGAGCGCCGTTGCCGCTTGAATTGGCCGCAAACACTGCAGGCGCGCTGGCCGACACGCGCACCCTGCCACGCGAAATCACCTGGTCGCCATTGGCCTGCACGCTGGTAATTGTCACCTGCGCCTCACCGTTTGCTGTGCTGTCAGGAATCAGGTAATTAATCTGAAAAGCCGAAACGAAAAAGAGCTGCGCCACGCGTTCGACCCCGGCGCTGTCGGTCACTTTCACGCTTGTTCCCGCCAGCGTCACTGGCAGCGGCTGTGTCGTGGCGGCTTCAGTGGCCCGCGCCAGTTGCGTGCCGAAGGCCGCAATAATCGAATTCGGCGCGACCGGCGCAGCCCCGCCCGCGTAACTTGCCGCTGAAACGCTGACGACCGGAGTGCTGTTCTGAATGGTTGTCGCCGCGCGCAGGCCCGGCGTCAGAAATAAAGCGTGAACACTCAGAACTGCGACAGTGATAAGCAGCGTCAGCAACGCCAGTCTGGTTAATGAGGCAGCGGCAAAAAACTTTTTCGGCAGATTCATGACAATTACCTGAAACAGAACCGTCGCTTGTTGGCGGATTCCTGTGGGGCAGGCAGGAAGGATTTTTCACAATGAGGGAAAATAAGGAGGCCGGGCGCGGATTATACCTGAAAGATTTCCTGCCGATTGAACTTTAATTGCCGCCTCTTTGCCCACAATGACTAACGCGGGAATCACGCCGGATTTGCATCACGCTGCCGAAAAATTCATCCGTGCGCAGCCGTTTTTGCCGAACTGCGCGGTCGGTGATAAATTCGCCGCAACCGGGCTGAACAAGTGAGGAACAGCATGCAGCATCCAACAGACCGCGAATCACTGGAGCGCGATTGCGAGATGGAATTTTTTGTGGCGGGCGGCCCTGGCGGTCAGCACCGCAACAAGGTCGAAACCGGCGTGCGCCTGACGCATCGCCCGACCGGCCTGGTCGTCACGGCCACTGAACGCCGCTCGCAATCGGCCAATCGTGAAGCGGCTTATGAACGCATGGCCGCAAAGCTCACCGAACTTCAGCGCGTCCGAAAAAAACGCCGGGCCACAAAACCCACCGCCGCCTCGCAGGCCCGCCGCCTGGAAGGCAAAAAGAAACACAGCGAATTGAAACGCTCCCGCACACGCTCGACCGAAGACTGACCAGGCGCATTCAAAAAGGCTGATGTTGTCCGCTCTGTGAAACCACAGCACGCAAAGTCACAGCCCACCGGCCTGAAAGTTAGCCCTCGCGGAGAAACCAGAGCGCACCCCCGTAGTAACGAATTCATTCGTTCTGTTTCGAACCGGCCTGGCCTCTGAGCCGGAACGAATGAATTCGTTACTACGAGGGTGCGCTCTGGTTTCTGCGCAAGGTCTTATCTCTGTAGCGAAAGGCTGATAATGCCTGTCTGGCACAATCAGGCAGATCATTCATCAGATGACGACTGACGAGCCATCAGGTAACACAACCACGCGCCGAGCAGCAGCGAAGCGATCAGCGCCACGAATCCGGCCAGCCGTGTCAGCCCCGAAAGTTGCGCGTCATAAGCGAGCAGCCCTGTGCGTGAGAGCAGATAAAACCAGTCGTGTTCAGCTTCGCCGCCGCCGATGCTGACGAGCGGCAGCACCTGCGCCCGCGCATCACCGATGTAAACGGCCAGGTGAAACAGGCTCAGCGACAGCCACGCGCCCGCGACGGCTACGCCAAAATAATCCCGCTGCCTGAGAAACAGCAGCGCCGAAATCACAGGCGCAGCCAGTTGCGCCAGGCTGCCACCAGCCACGCTGACGAACTCTCCGGCAAACCCGAAAATGACGTGACCCAGTTCGTGAATGCCGAGCGTGATGCCGCCGAAAATGTGCCAGTAAAACGGGTCGCGGAAGTTATGCAATCCCGCCCACGCCAGATAAAGCAGCACCGGCAGCCGCCAGATGAACCATCGCCCCTGACACCACCTGGCCGCGTCCTCGCGCAAAGCCGGAAGATATTCGCCCATAAAAAAAGCCCCGATAATTCGGGGCTTTCATCTCTGGTTGTATTTCAGAATCGGTTACTGACTGAAGGTTACTGATTGAAAAACGGATGCGTCAGCAGCAGCGGTTTCTGCTGTGTGCCGGTTGGTTTTTTGAGTTCAAGTTCCTCAACCAGCACGGACGGCGCAACGATGCTCGTGGCAATGCCGCCGCCGTTGCGCCCGCCGCCTTCGACCTGATTGTAAACGTAACGGTCATTGCCGACGGCGAGCATCTGCCGCAAATCCTTGAGCGTCAGTTCGCCCGGATTGATGCCGCGAATCAGTTCTTCGCGCCCGTCCTCAACATAAACCTTGTAAGCCAGCACCGGCTCAGACAGCGTTCTGCCGCCGCCGCGCCCGCTCAGCGATTTGACGATCACGCCGTAAGGCAGGCTTTGCAGTTTGCAGGTGCGAATCAGTTCCTGCTTCAGTTCGTCGTAACTTTTGCCGTCCTTCGGCTCGATGAACAGATTGCCGATTGAAGTCGAAGCCCCGCCGACAAAGGCCGAACGCCCGTGTCCGTTTGATTGCAGCACATTCTTGCGCGGTCGCCGCGACATCAGCAGGCCTTTCAGAATGCCTTCTTCAATCAGCGAGACGCGCCGCGCCGTCACGCCCTGGTCATCAACCGGGAAGGCTCCGAGCAGATCCTGGCTGCCGGATTTCTGTTGCGTCGGATCGTCATAAACCGACAGGAACGGCGGCAGCACGCGGCGATTGATGCGATTGAACAGGCTGCTTGAATCTTCCTGCTGCGAACCGACCGAAGGCCGCAGGCTGCACAGTTCCGGCGCGAGCAGTTGCGAAAACATTTCAGCCGACGCCTGCCCGGTAAAAAGTACCGGCCCCAGATAATTTTCATCGAGTACCGGAGCCTTTTGCAGCGTGGTCAGTTCCTGCGCCATTTTGCGAATCGCCTTTGCAAATTCTTCTGCTGATGGCAACTGCTCAAGGCTGGTCGCAGGCGTGCCCGTGCCGTGACTCAGCCACATTCCGTCAGCCGCCTGCGTGTAAGCCGCCGCCGACAGCGAAACGAGCAGCGCAGGCCGCCGCACGCGCGTCCCTTCGCTGTTGATGATGTATTTGTGGAACAACTGCACCTGCAATGACACGCTGGACTGACTGATGGCCGGAAATTCGCGGAAGATGGCCGACCACTCACGCACCTGATCGGCCCATTTCTTTTCACCCAGCGTGAGCTTCTGTTTCGCGGCAATCAGCGTGACGGGTTCTTCGCGCGAGAAATCAGGAATCTTTTCGTCCTCAGTCCGGTTTTTCAAAAACGCCCGCTTGCGCGCCAGCGTCTCGACCGCCCCGCGATAAGCCGCATCCGTCGCCAGCCACAGATCGTGCCGCAGCGCGTTGTAATCATCCTCAATCACAAGCTGCGACGGATAGCCCGTCGGCTCATTGTCAAAATCGTACCCGCCCACGCGCACCTCAACCGACAGCCCGCGCCCGTGATCGCGGTTTGAATAAATCAGCCCGCCAAAAGCTGCCGTCGCCGTGAAGCTCTCGACATCTGCAATCTCGTATTCAATGTAATAAGGCTTGTCGAGGTCTTTAAGTTGCAGCTTTTCGACCGAGCGTTTCAGTTCATCCTGCATGGCTTTCATCACGATGTCAGCATCGGCAGCCTGTTTCTGCTGTTGCTGGCCAATGGCGAGAGTGCAGGTCAGTAAAAGTGTGATTGCCACGGTGAAGGCGGTGCGGGCAGAGCGGAGAATAAATCTTTTCATGGAGAGATGATTTGGGGGCAGCCTGTTATTTCTTCTGGTCTCGTTTGAAGGCGGCATATTCAATGCGCACTTTCAGCGCATCTTTCATTCCCGGATCAAGTTTGAGCGCCTGATCAAAATCCTTCCGGGCATCAGCATCCTTCATCTGCCAGAGCAGCGAAATTCCGCGCCCGGCATACGCTTCAGCAGATTGCGGGTTCAGTTCAATGGCTTTGCTATAATCGCTGATGGACTGAGCATAATTGCCTTTGTCGTAATGCGCGATGGCGCGTTGCAGCCAGCAGTCAGCATCCTGCGGGTTCAGTTGGATGGCTTTGTCGTAATCAGCAATGGCTCCGTCAGGATCCTTGTTGATGGCGCGCAACCCGGCGCGGTTGTAATACAGCACATAAATCTTCGGGTTCAGTTCGATGGCCTTTGTGTAATCGGCGAGGGCTTCAGTCAGTTTACCCAGTTGCCGGAGTGCTTCGCCGCGACCGGCGTAAGCTTCAACAAATTCCGGCCTGAGTTCGATGACACGAGTGAAATCCTCAACCGCGCCTGCATTGTCGCCCCGGGCGCGCCGGGCCTGCCCGCGCCCCTGCCAGATCATGTAAATGTTTTTCTGAACTGCAATGGCCGCATCAAAATCAGCAATCGCGCCGTCATTGTCGCCCTTGTCAAAGCGGATCGCGCCGCGCCCGTAAAGCGCCAGCACATTTTTCGGACTGATTTCCAGCGCCCGGTTGAAATCGGCCAGCGCGCCTTCAACGTCGCCTTTGCTCTTTTTCGCATTTCCGCGCAGCGTCAATGCAGGAGGGAAGTTCGGCATTCTGGCCAGCAGCTTGTCCAGCTCCTGAATCGCCCCGTCAAAATTGCCGCTGTTGAAAAGCTTCGCCGGATATTCGAGCGGATCATTCTGCGCAAAGCTCACAGCAGTAGTCAGTAACAGAAAAATCAATAATCGGCTGAGGTGTTTCATCGGCTTCACCCTTTGGCATCAGGCCACTTCCCGCGCAGGCTGTAAGGCCGCATTGGCCGTGCGCAGTCGCTTTGACCATTCGCCCGCCTGTTCCGCCACTGATTCCCGCTGCGCTTCGTCCGCCTGGAACTCTGCCCAGTGGTGATACCAGCGCGCGAGTAGTCGCTGAAGTTCGACAAGTTCTACCTGCAAATTCAGTTCTATATCAGGGACAATGTATTCAATAAAGAACATGCTTTCTCTGACCACAGCCCGGACGAATTCAGACTGCGCCGGATCACCTGCCTGGGACTCGACGCGGGCAAGATGATTTATCAGATTTTGCAGGCGTACCGTGACTGGATGACTGACAAACTGCTCTCTGAATTTTTCCCGTTCTTTCATACTCCCTCCAGTAACCGCCTGATGATTTCCTGCACCTGGTTACGAATCCCCGGGTCAGTTATCATCCTCGAAAAATTATTCTGTCCCGGCCTGATATTAATTATCGAATCATACGTAATCTGTTTTATATCAGGTTCCCATCCTGCGCCCCAGATGTCTTCCTGCCTGCTGCCATCGTCAAGCAACTTTTCTTCACAGTCTGAGTGAAGCTCGCCTCCACCAGCGAGGATACCACGCCGAATGTCCACGACCAGCTTGATGGAATCTTCAAGCTCTTTCAGCATCTCTTCCACCTGCTGCTTTGTCGCGCGTGAACGAATGATATGAATCATCCGCCGTCATCTCCCTGTCCCCTGATCTCACTGTCGCCCGGTCGGCTTCTCCTGATCGGGCGGCGGCAGAATCGGCAGCCGGTCGTTTGATTTGGGTTTCTTCTGCACTTCGATCTGCGCGGTCAGGATGCTTGGGGCAACAGCGGAGACGGGAACCCAGCCGGATTCGGCGCCGCACACGCCGTTGAAGACTTCCTGGCGGTCGCTGGTGGCGAGGATTTTGCTGAATGAAACGAGCGGCGTGCCGATCAGATCAACTCCGCGCACGAGTTCATCGGGCCGCCCGTCAGTAAAGACGCGGTAAACCATCACGGGCGTGACCTGGAATGATTGCGGGCCGCCGCGACTGGTGTTGGTGAAACCGCCCGAAATGTCGCTGAAGATCAGGCCAAACGGTTTGCCCTGCTTTTTGCATTCGGCAATCAGCATTTCGCGCAGCTTCGCTTCGCTGACGGTCTGCGACGATTCGACAATCAGATTGCCCTGGCGTCCAACGGCGCGCAGTCCGGCGGATTTGCGCCCGTGTCCGTTTGAGTTCGGAAAGCCCTTGATCGGTGAACGCGACATCAGAAAGTTTTTGAGAATACCGTTTTCAACCACCGTCACGCGCGAAGTCTTCACGCCTTCGTCATCGAACTGGTAATAACCGTTCAGATCAATTTCGCCCTCATCGGCGCGCAGCTTTTGCAGCGTCGGGTCGTCGTAAACGGAAATGAACGCGGGCAGGATCGGTTTGTTGACCTGTTTGGTGAAGGTCTGGCCGCCGTCCTCGTCCTTCTGGCGATGGCCTTCGATGCGGTGGCCGAAGATTTCGTGAAAGAAGACGCCGCTCGCCCGGCCCGACAGAATCGCGGGGCCGGTGTAAGGTTCGATGACCGGAGCCTTGCGCAGCGCGATCAGGTCTTTCGCCATCTTTTCAATCGCGGCAGTGATGACCGTCTCGTTCGGCAGACGGTCAGGCGTCTGTGCGTCGAAGGTTTCGTAGCGGTAAAGCTCCATCCCGTCTTCGGCTTTGGTGCGGGCCGAAATGGCGATGCGCGAACGAGTGCCGCCGTGTTGCAGCGTCGTGCCTTCGGTGCTGACGAAGTATTTGTTGACGCCCTCAGCCGTCAGCATGACGTTTGATTCGAGCAGGTCGGGATATTTATTGAACAGCGCCGACCAGTCCCTGAGTTTCTTTTCCCATTCGGCGCGTTCGCTGGCCGTGAAGCTGAGGCTGACGGTCGGCAGAATCGCGGTCTGCTGAGTCTCGCGCGACAAATCATCAGATTTGTCTTCTTCCTCGACCTTGATGGCCTGGTTGGCCTTGATCTGAATCAGGCGTTCGACGGCTGATTTGTAGCGGCGATCAGTCTCCATCCAGATCTGGCTGCGAATCGCGTTGGCGTCGTCTTCGATGGCAACAGGCACTGCCGCGCCGCCGCCATAATAACCGCCGCCACCGCCGCCGCGATGCGTGTTGTCAAGCTGGTAATCGCCCACGCGCACGTCAACGTCAAGCAGCCGCACTTTGCCGCCATCGCTGTTTTGCAGCGCGCCGCGCGTGGCGGTGACGACGTTGTAATGCGTTTCGGTGACGTTGTAGGAAATCAGATAAGGCGCCGGTTCGCCCTTCTGTTTCAGAATCTGCTGCGCGCGTCTGAGTTCATCTTCGAGCGCAGTCAGCACAATGCTTTTGCGTGATTGCTGGCTGGCGGCAGCCTGGGTCAGCAGAATGATGCCCGCAAGGGTTACTAACAATCGCCTGGGGAGGCGGGGGAGTGTTCTCATAAAAGCTCGGTTCTCCTCTCAGGAACGGAACGTAACTTACCTGGCGGCTCGCGGGCAAGCAGAAAATTCCGGGCCTGGCGGCAACAGTAGCCACAGTCCGGTTAAAACCCAATGGCCTGAAGTGAAGGGGACATAAAAGAAACCAGGTCGCACCCCCGTAGTAACGAATTCATTCGTTGGCTTTGAATACTTGCGCTTCGGCAGCCAACGAATGAATTCGTTACTACGGGGTGCGGCCCGGTTCCACCACGACACCCTGACTTCAGGCCACTGGGCTTTGGCTGGAACTGGAAGTCATCGGCGTTCATCTTTGATTAAATGAAGGAGGAGCAATCTGTCGAGAGCTTCGGCCAGTGCCTGGTCTCTGGTTTGCAATTCCCGAAACTGTTCCCTGGCGCGTTTGAAGTCACCGGCCTGGAGGTAGAGGCTGCCGAGTTTCAGCCGCTCGACAGTCAGATTCGGATTGTCACGAATGAATCCTTCCAGTTGATGAATAAGCTGCGGCGCTTCGCCAAGTCTGGTTTGTACCAGACTAAGCTCGTGTTCGCCGTCAACGTATTTGGGCGACCAGTCTGAGACCGGGCGCAGTTCAAGAGCTGTTCGTAAGGCATCTCTGGCTTCTGTCCATTGCTGGTTGCCCTCGTAAGCCAGACCGAGAATGTAATAATGCTCGAAACTTATGGCCGTACGCATCGCTGCTTTGGCGGCGGCGATTGACTGGTCGAACCAGTGCATCCGGTAATAAGCCTCGGCCAGTTTGACCTGCGAACCGACGAGCGGATCAAGTTCTGCTGCTTGCTTAAAGGCTTCAGCGGCATCGAAGAATTTTTCCTGCTCCATCAGCTTCTGGCCCTGCCGGTGCAATTCAAGCGCCTTCGCCGTGGCTGCTGAGGCAGCGCGCGCGGGCGGGTCATATTCTTCTCTGGATACTTTCGCCGGTTGTGCTGGCGGGGCTGGCGTCTGTGCCGGTTCCATCAGCGTGCCGATGAAAAAGGCAATCATCAGGATGCAGACGAGCGGCTTGAGCGAAAATGATCTGGCCACCGCTTCCAGATCGCGTTCAGCCTGCACCATTGCCCGGCGCGCTTCGGTCAGCAGCGGAGCCAGACTGCGGCGGCTTTCGTCAATTTCATGTCCGAGGCGGCGCAGGTATGTCGCGCCGTTGTTGAGTTCGTGTTCCAGTCTCAGCCGCAGTTCATCCATTTCACGTTCGACTTTGAGGCGCGCCTGAGGCGGCACGTCCCTCGCCGGATCAAACACAAATTTCTCTTCCAGACCCTGCCGCCATCTGAGCATCCTTTTCGTGAGCGGGCTGTCAATGCCCAGCCTTTCCAGATTCGTTTCAGAAACATCAGCCGCCGTCTCGATGCCATATGAAAGCAGCGTTGTTTTGACTCTTGGTTTAATGTCCTGAATGTCCGATTCGGCAATGGCAAACTGATCGAGAAATTCTCCAAGTTGCGCCGCGCGTGTCTGTGATTCAAGTTCTTTGAGATGCCATTTTCTGATTCGCACCAGGTTTTCCCAGGCTTCACGGCGGTTTTGCAGTTCGCTCAGCCCGACCAGAAAGCGATTGTTTCCGGCTTCGTTGTGCCACTGCTGTTCAAGCTGACGAAAGGCGGTTTCAGCCTGCTCTTTCGCGGCCTGGATTCTGGTGGCGTCAGGCTCCTGCGGCACCTGCTGCTGATGATGAAAAATCGTCTGCATCGGCGGCGCCACAGTGTCGAGTTTCGAGATTTTCTTCGCCAGCGCGCCCGCCAGCGTCAGCAGCCACATCGCCAGCGGAAAGTCCGTCGCCAGGCCGATGATGAATCCGCAGATGGCGGCAAAGAGCAGCGACAGCCAGTGCCTGCTTGTGCGCCTGCGCGCAATTTCCAGCGCATCACCTGAAGGCTTCAGTTCATCCAGCGTGCGATCAGGCGGCAGCAGCGGCGCGGGCGGGGCCGGAACGCTTTCAATCTGCTGCCAGATTTCATCCAGCCGGAAGTTCTGTCCCGGCTGCCCCGGTTTGCCGAGCGCGAAATTGAAAAGCCTGATGCGGGCGCGCACCTCAATGTCGCACCAGGGACAGTTCGTCAGCTTCTGAAAGTAATGATGCCCGCTGTGCAGGCTGCATTTTTTCAGCGCCCCGCTTAACCGTTCGAGCATTTCAATCCACTCAGTCGGCTGCGGACGATTGAAGCTCAGAAAAGCGCAGCGAAAGAGTTCAGCTATTTCGTCAGGAATCGCCGCGAGCGAAAGCGTGCCGGGCGGCGGCTGCATCTGCCTTTGAGCGGCGTCCGCGCCCCACGCAAAACGTCGTTCACTGATGGCGCGTTCCAGCGGCATTTCGCCCGTGCCGGTGTAGCGGCCCGAAAACGGATGCCTGCCCATAAAGAGAAGCTGAAAGATCACAACCGCCAGCCCGAAACAATCGTGCATCTGCGTGCGGTCAACTTCGCGGAAGGCCACGCCCTGCAATTCGGGCGGCGTGTATTCGGCAAAGCCGCCTTCGCAGCGAAACGTCCGGCCATTTTCCGCCACCTGAAAGCTGTCACAATCGAGCAGGTGAATCGTCGCCCGGCGCGTGACCAGAATGTTTTTCGGATTGACATCGCCAATCACGAAGCCGTGTTCGTGCATCACCGCCACCGCCCGCGCAATGTTGGCAGCCACGTGAATCAGAAAGGCCCACGAAGCGTCAGGAAATTTCAGCAGGCGGCTTTTCGGACTGTGCAGCGTGTGAACCTCTTCAGCATCGCCGATCTTTTTCATGCTGAAGCCGACGACCTGACCATCAGGCTGCTCGCGCAAAACATCCACCGGCCACGCCGACAATCTGAACAACCGTTCGCTGCCGAGGCGCGCCAGCACAATCAGCTTTTCGGCTTTCTCAGGCTGAGGCGGTTCGTGATAAACCTTGGCCACGAGGTCATCGCGCCCGGCCACATCGTAAACCTCACCTTCGCCGCCGCCCCCGATGCGCTGGCCGAGCCGAATCTGTCCTGCGTGTGAAGTGTGAAAAAGCCGGGTCATAAAACAACGTCGCGGCCTTGCATCGCCGGATTTTCAGCTCGTCATTGAGCCGCCTGTATTGTCCGCGAAGCGAACGAAGTTAATAGCGGCTGGTGCAACCCGCCGGAGCGAGCAGGCAGACATCCCGGCTCTGAAAGAGTCGCATTGCGATTTATCACTGCGTCCCTTTCAGGGACGGTCACGCGCCCCGCGTTACAGCGGGTTCCACCCGCTGCTGTTAACTTCGTCCGCTTCGCGGACAGGCTGAATTATTACTTTCGCGTTGCCAGCAGCAGCGTCTTGTCGTCATCCGTGCGCGCATTGATCTTTTCCGAATTGAGATACGCGGCCAGCGCGGCTGAAAGTTCCGCTGAATACCCGGCGGGCCGGGGCCGCAGCCACGCAAAGAGCGGCGCAAAGAATGGCGAGTGCGCCGATTGCAAGCGATAATCCAGCACCAGATTCTGAATGCCGTCGGTAAAGAGCGCGACCTCATTTACCGCGCCTGCCTTCAGTTCACGAAAGGCTTTGGCGGCAGCACCGGCATCAGTCAGAAAGTTGGTTGTGTTGGCATATTCGCCCTGCTGCGGCCAGCAGACGCAACTGTAATGGTCATCATCCGCGCCGCGCGATTCGACGATTGCGCCGTCACCAAGCTGAAAATATGCAGCTTCATTGCTGCCGATGACTGCGGCGAGCAGCGTGCAGGCAAAATCCTGTGGCTTCAGTTCGGCAAGGATGGCCCGGTCGCTGACGCTGCGCTGAAATTTTTCAATCCAGCTTTCGATGAACCCGTCAGCCAGATGTTGCCATTCACCGCTGCCGCTGAAATGCGCTTTCACTTCGGCCACGAACAAATCACACGCGAGGGCTGAACCGACGTGTGCCTGGGCGGCGCTGCCCGCGCCATCAGAAGCGACGGCGAGCAGCATTTCATTGCCCTGCGCGTCGTGAATGATTTCAGCGCGGCACGCATCCTGAACCGGCGCGGACGTTCTGACGTGCGCCGTTCCGGCGACCGAGGCAAAGCCATACTTCCACATATTTTCAGACTGAAGCCCAGCCATCAGGCGTTGCCGGATTTTTCAGCGGGACATCGTCGCCCGGCTTCGAGCGCGACACATTGCTGAGCGAGGACGAAAGCCACATAAACATTTCCTGAAAGCGCAGCCCTTCAAGCCGGAGCGGCTGGCGCAGCGAAATGCGGCTGAGAATATCGAAGTTTGCGCCTTCGACGCCGACGGCAAAAAAGGCGAATGATTTTGCCTGTTCACCGGCGCGCACCGTTTCAGCCGCGCGCTGCCAGTGGTCAGTCGGTTCGCCGTCGCTGATCAGAAAAATCCAGGGCCGGTAATACGAAATGCCGTTCTGCCGGTAAGCCGCCTTGCGTTCGCTGACCAGTTCAATCGCCTCTTCAATCGCCGCGCCCATGGGCGTGTCACCTTCAGCCGCGAGCCTGGGCGGGCGAAACAGGTCAGGCGTCTGAAAGTCAGTCAGCCTTTTGACCGGCCCGAACGTGACCAGCGAAACTTCAACCCGCTTGACTGCCAGTTCATCAGCCATCAACTGATCTCTGAACGCGACGAGTCCCGCATTGAGTTCATCAATCGGCCTGACCGTGCGCACCGGCGATGAATTGCTGAGCAGCTTCTGCACCGGCGTCAGCGCCTGCGCCACCTGTCGTTCATCATTCATCGAACCCGAAGTATCAAGCAGCAGCACACACGGGCAGCGCGGCTCCGGGTTATCCACAAATTCAGGATCGGGAAAAGGCACCTGGTCAAGCAGTTTTTTCACGACATCTTCTCCTTCGGACTTCAAGGGAATCGGCTGAGAAATTTTGCCGACGCAGATTGAACAACAGACAGGCGGGTTCAGCAAGGCAGCACAGTCTTTCCAGAGCGATAGTCAGCCCCTGGCTCAGTCTCGCCGGGATAAAGCAAAGACAGAACAGTTACGCGCTGACGAATCCTTGATGTCAGATCGGGTGATTTGAATGTCACCTCATCCTTCACACCTCATAACTCAGATTCGACGCCAGCCACCGTTCGATCTCCTTCACTTCCATTCCCTTGCGTCGCGCATAATCCTCGAGCTGATCGCGCGCGATTTTGCCGACGACGAAATACTGCGAATCGGGATGCGCGAAATACCAGCCGCTGACCGAACTTGCCGGATACATCGCGCAGCTTTCGGTCAGATGCACGCCTGCGTTTTTCTCAGCCTCAAGCAGCGCAAACAGCTTGCGCTTTTCGGTGTGATCGGGGCAGGCCGGATAGCCGGGCGCAGGGCGAATGCCGCGATACTTTTCCTTGATCAGTTCTTCGTTACTCAGGCGTTCGCCAGCTCCGTAGCCGAAAACTTCGCGGGCTTTTTTGTGGAGCAGTTCGGCAAAGGCTTCGGCCAGACGGTCAGCGAGAGCCTGCGCCATAATCGCGTTGTAATCGTCGTGGTCGCGTTTGAAGCGTTCGACGAGCGCTTCAAGGCCGATGCCTGCGGTGACGGCGAAAGCGCCGAGGTAATCAGCGCGGCGGCTCTCTTTCGGCGCAATGAAATCAGCGAGCGCCTTGTTTGACTGGCCTTCGCGCATTTCGCCCTGCTGCCGCAGCGTGCAGAAAGTCGTCAGTGCGCGTTCGCGCGATTCGTCAGCATAAACCTCGATGTCATCACCGACGCTGTTCGCAGGCCAGAAGCCGTAAACAGCGCGGGCCGTGAGCAGTTTGTCGCTGACGATCTGAGCCAGCAGTCTTTGCGCGTCTTCGTAAAGCCTGCGCGCCTGTTCGCCGATTTTCGGATCGTCAAGAATGCGCGGATAAACCCCGGCCAGTTCCCAGGTATGGAAGAACGGCGACCAGTCAATGAAGGGCACAATCTGCTCGAGCGGAAAGTTATTGAATGATTGCAGGCCGGTGAATGAAGGCTTCGCAATTTCAGTCGTCGCCCAGTCAATCGGCGTGCGCCTGGCGCGGGCCTGCGCGACTGGCAGAATGTTGCGCTGCTCTTTGCTCGCCTCGTGGCGCTCACGATCCAGTTGCTGCTGGCGCTGGTTGTTGAGCGCAAAGGCAGCGCGAGTCTCAGGATTGACGAGCGCGCCAACGACCGGCACGGCGCGCGAAGCGTCAAGCACGTGAATCACCGGCGGTTCATAATGCTGCGCGATCTTCACTGCCGTATGCACGCGCGAAGTCGTGGCGCCGCCAATCAGCAGCGGAATGGTGAATCCTTCGCGCTGCATCTCGCGCGCCACGTGCTGCATTTCATCGAGCGACGGCGTAATCAGGCCTGACAGACCGATGATGTCAACGTTGTGTTCCTTTGCGGCAGCAAGAATCTTTTCGCACGGAACCATTACGCCGAGGTCAATCACTTCGTAGTTGTTGCAGCCGAGCACAACGCCGACGATGTTCTTGCCGATGTCGTGAACATCGCCCTTGACCGTCGCCATCAGCACTTTGCCCTGCGCCCGTGTGCTGCCGCTCGCAGCCTTTTCGGCTTCCATAAACGGTTGCAGATATGCGACGGCTTTTTTCATCACGCGGGCCGATTTCACCACCTGCGGCAGAAACATTTTGCCGGAGCCAAAGAGATCACCGACGACATTCATGCCATCCATCAGCGGGCCTTCGATGACGGCGAGCGGCCTGCCGTATTTCTGGCGCGCTTCTTCGGTGTCGGCTTCGATGTAATCAACAATGCCTTTGACCAGCGCGTGCGAAAGGCGTTCTTCGACTGAACCATTGCGCCATTCGTCTGTCTCTTTGGCTTCGGCTTTGCCCTGCGACTTGATGGTTTCGGCAAAGCTGACCAGGCGTTCAGTCGCGTCAGGACGGCGATTGAGCAGCACGTCTTCGACGAGTGTCAGCAGGTCTTTCGGGATTTCGTCGTAAACCGCAAGCTGTCCGGCGTTGACGATGCCCATATCCATTCCTGCCTTGATCGCGTGATAGAGAAACGCCGAGTGCATCGCTTCGCGCACGGCGTTGTTGCCGCGAAACGAAAACGAAATGTTGCTGACGCCGCCGCTCACCTTTGCGCCGGGCAGATTCTCTTTGATCCATTTCGTCGCGCGAATGAAATCAACCGCGTAGTTGTTGTGTTCTTCGATGCCCGTGGCGACGGTCAGAATGTTCGGATCAAAGATGATGTCCTGCGGCAGAAAGCCGACTTCATTGACCAGAATGCGGTAAGCGCGCTCGCAAATCTCAATGCGCCGTTCGTAACTGTCGGCCTGACCGCGTTCATCAAACGCCATCACGATCACCGCTGCGCCGTAGCGGCGAATGAGCTTTGCCTGCTCGCGGAATTTCTCTTCGCCTTCTTTCAGCGAAATCGAATTGACGACGCCCTTGCCCTGAATGCATTTCAGTCCGGCTTCGATGACTGACCATTTCGATGAATCAATCACCACCGGCACGCGCGCGATGTCGGGTTCTGAAGCGATCAGATTCAGAAAGTGCGTCATCGCCTTTTCTGAATCGAGCAGCCCCTCGTCCATATTCACGTCAATCATCTGCGCGCCGTTTTCGACCTGCTGCCGCGCAACAGCCAGCGCCTCTTCGTACTGATTGTTGAGAATCAGCCTGGCAAATTTTGGCGAGCCGGTGACGTTCGTGCGTTCTCCGATGTTGACGAAGTTGGTTTCAGGACGAATGACCAGCGCCTCAAGACCGCTCAGGCACAGATAAGTTTTGCGTTCGGCAGGACGGCGCGGTTTGAATGGTCTGACGGCTTCGGCAATGGCGCGAATGTGATCGGGAGTTGTGCCGCAGCAGCCGCCAACGAAATTGAGAAAACCGCTCTCGGCCCATTCAGCCAGTTGCGGCGCCATCGTTTCAGGCGTTTCAGGAAAGCCCGTCGGCAGCAGCGGATTCGGCAGCCCCGCATTCGGATACGCACTGACATAAATCGGCGCGAGCTGCGAAAGCTCTTCGATGTAAGGCCGCATCTCCTTCGGCCCGAGCGCGCAGTTGATGCCGATGGAAAGCAGCGGCGCGTGCATCGTCGCGTAGTAGTAAGCCTCAACCGTCTGCCCCGACAGCGTGCGCCCGCTCAGATCAGTGATCGTGAACGAAAGCATCAGCGGCAGTGAGTAACCGATGTCTTCATAAAGTTTCTGCACGGCAAAGAGCGCGGCCTTTGAGTTGAGCGAATCAAAGACCGTTTCAACGATCAGAATATCCGCGCCGCCGTCAACCAGACCTTTCGCCTGTTCGTAGTAGCTTGTGGCCACCTGGTCATAAGTCACGGCGCGATACGCCGGATCATTGACATCAGGCGAGAGCGAAGCCGTCTTATTCGTCGGCCCCAGCGCGCCAGCAACAAAGACAGTGCGTTCGGGATGTTCAGCCAGAAACGAATCTGCCGCCTGTCGCGCCACTTTCGCCGCCGCCACGTTGAAGTCATAAGCCAGATGCGACATCCCGTAATCAGCGAGCGTGACCGACTGCGAATTGAAAGTGTTGGTTTCAATGATGTCCGCGCCTGCTTCAAGGTACTGGCGATGAATGCCCGTGATGATGTGCGGCTGCGTCAGATTGAGCAGATCGTTATTGCCCTTCAGATCAGAAGGCCAGTCGGCAAACTGCGCGCCACGATAAGCAGCTTCATCAAGCTTGTGCCGCTGAATCATCGTCCCCATCGCGCCGTCAATGATGACGATGCGCTGCCGGAGAAGCTGCCGGAGAGTGGAAAGAGTGTTTTGATTATTGCTCACGTTTTTACCTTCTGTTTATTTGAGCCGGTCAGAGTTATGTGAACCAGCAACTTCTCTGACCCTTTCAATCAGATCGAGCCTGCGCACATCAATTGTCAGCGAGCCGGTCTGTGTCGGGCGGTTGTAAATGTCGCCGAACTTTGCGTTCCAGATGAGTTCATCGTGACGATAGGAGGAACGTGCGTGAACCGTCTGCGAAAAGGTTTCGTCAATGCCGGTCAGCAGGATCAGGAATTCAGCGTCCATCGCGGCCAGTTCGGCAGGGCCTTTCTGCCAGAGTGCGCTGTCTTCGTTGACTGGATGCACGACTGTCCAGCTCAGGGGAAAGAAAGTCACCTTGTCGCGTTCGAGTTCGAGCGGATAAAAACGGCGCGTGCGACGCTCAGCCGGGCCTTCAAACAGGGCGACGATCACTTTGGCGCTGAGTTCGACAAGCTGATTGCGGCGCGCGTTGGTCAGGCGAAATTCAAAGGCTGTGAGGCCGTGATACGGCGCAATGATGGCGTGATCGCTGAACAGAATCTTTGCTGTCGGGCGCGAGAAGCGCGCAAACAGAATGCCGGTCACAAGCGCCACGCCGAGCAGGCCGACCAGAGCTTCAAAGGTCACGATCAGATTGGCTGACAGGCCGACCGGACTGATGTGGCCGTAACCAATCGTGGCCAGCGTCTGCACGCTGAAAAAGAAGCAGCGCACGAATTCACTGTCAGTGCCGTGTACGCTTTCACCACTCAGCGCGCCGGGGCCGCACAGCACGTAAGCAATGGCAAACAGCGAATTGACGAGCAGGTAAAGCAGAATGACGAGCGCGAAAAATTTCGGCCACGAAATCGTCAGCAGCGAATGATAAGGACTGAGCCAGTCGCGCAGCCGCAGACCTTCGCGCGCGACGTTGAAGCTGCCGTCGCGGTTGAGCAGGCGCTGGCGGCTCTCCTGCGCGACGATTGCGCCAAAGCCCAGGTCGCGGTCGCGCTCGGCCTGAACGCTGCTGATGATGACCTCTCTGCTCATTGCTGCTTCAATACTTCAAAGACTTCGAGCGCATGCGAAATCCTGCCGAACGGTGCTGACACCTGCACGCCCTGAACGTAGGGGCGAACTTCCATCAGCATCTCCTGCGCGATTCTGACGCCTTCTCTCAGGCCCGCTGTGCCGTCTTCGGTTTTGCGCATGCGTTCAAGGACATCGGGCGGAACGGTGACGCCGGGGACTTCGTTGTTCAGAAATTCAGCGTTGCGATAACTCGTCAGCGGCCAGATGCCGGGGATGATCGGAATGCGGCAGTGTTCGATGCGTTTGAGAAAGGCTTTCAGTTGTCTGGCATCAAAGACCGGCTGCGTGATGGCGTATTCGGCTCCGGCTTCGACCTTCCATGCAAAGCGGCGGATTTCGTGATCGAGATCAAGCGCGCCGGGATTGACGCCGACGCCGATGACGAATTGCGTTGGTTTGCCAATCGGATTGCCACCCGGATCAATGCCGTGATTGAGGCGGTTGACCAGATTCGTCAGGCCGATGGAATCAATATCAAACACGGCAGTCGCATCAGGGTACGGCCCCATTTTCGGCGGGTCGCCGGTAATCAGCAGAAAGTTGCGCAGGCCCAGGGCCGCCGCGCCAAGCAGGTCTGATTGCATGCCGAGCAGGTTGCGGTCGCGGCAGCAGTAATGCGTGACGGCTTCGATGCCGACCTGCTGTTCGATGATCAGCGAGACGGCGAGCGCGCCCATGCGCGATTGCGCGCGCGGGCCGTCGGGAACATTGACAGCGTCAACTCCGGCCTCTTTCAGCGTGCGCACGCCTTCGATCATCTTTGTCGCGTCGCAGCCCTTGGGCGGCACGATTTCAACGCTCGTGACGAACTGATTCGCTGCGATTCTGCTGGCGAAGCGCGAGCGTTCAGCGAAAGGAACCGGCTCAACCTGAACCTTCTGCTCTTCAACGGTGATGGCGGAAACGGTGCGACGACCGGGACTCAGCGCGCGCACGGCATCAACGACCAGGCGCGTGTGTTCGGGCGTCGTGCCGCAGCAGCCGCCGATGAATCTGACTCCGGCCTGAATCAGTCGCCGCGCATATTTCGCCATATAGTCTGGCGAACACATATAAATCTGGCGACCGCCAACATCGCGCGGCATGCCTGCGTTGGGTTGCGCTGAAAGTCGGCGCAGCGTGTGCGGGCGCATCTTTTCAATCGCTTCCAGAATGACCTGCGGGCCGACGGCGCAGTTGAGGCCGATGACATCCACGCCTTCGGGGTCGAGCCACTGATTCAGGCGCGGCGTGAAGACTTCGGGCGCGGTGCCGTAAGCCGTTTCGCAATGATCGTTGATCGTCATCTGCGCAAAGATGACGTGATCGCACAGGCTGCGCACGGCGCGAATCGCCTGGTGCATTTCAGCCAGGTCGTGAAAGGTTTCCAGCACGAAGCAGTCAACGCCGCCTTCAAGCAGCGCCAGAATCTGCTCTTCAAAAATCTCGCGCGCTTCGTCAATCGAAGTCGGGCCGTAAGGTTCAATGCGCACGCCGAGCGGTGAAATCGCGCCCGCGACAAAAACATCGTGATGCGCTGAATCGGCGGCCTTGCGCGCCAGTTGCGCGGCGGCAATGTTGATTTCCTTCATCCGGTCATCCAGCCCCTGCTGTGCCAGCCGCAGCCGCGACGCGCCGAAGGTGTTGGTTTCGATAATCTCGGCTCCGGCCCTGATGTATTCACGATGGATGCCAAGGATGAGGTCGGGCGTCGAAAGATTCAGTTCCTCGTAACAGCGGTTGATGTAAACGCCTTTGGCATAAATCATCGTTCCCATCGCGCCGTCGAAAACGCGCACGCGGTCGTCCTGGATAAAGGCTCGAAAGTTATTCATAAAAACCTGCCGTAAAAATAAAAATCCCGCGACTCAAACTGCGCGGGATCGTCGGTGATCTGTTCTGTTAACTGCCTGGCTTGTCAGGCTCTTTAGCAGTTTTTTAGGTGGAGCAAGTTGCCGATAAATCGCCACCCGCCAGATTGTTTGCAACGTGAATCTAGCCCTGTCAGGCAGGTGTGTCAAGACAGAGATTTCCGGGAACTAATGATCCGATAACCGGAAGCGTGATGAATTTGTGAGGTGAGAAATGAAAATGGCGGAGACAGAAGGATTCGAACCTTCGGTAGAGGTTTTAGCCCCTACAACGGTTTAGCAAACCGCCGCCTTCAGCCACTCGGCCATGTCTCCGCGGCACCGCAGATTTTCAATATTTGCCGGGTCAATGTCAAGGTGATGTTCTGCTTCCTGCCCCCGAACACTGATCCCGCCGTTTTCAGGCTGGCCTGAAACATCCGGTCAGCTTACGAGCGCGGGTCTGGTGGCTCTGGTGCCGCCTTCGGAACTGCCCGCCATATAGCTGGTTTCGCCAATCCAGGTGCCCCATTCAGATTCGCTGGCGGGATACTGGCCGACAATCCAGATTTTCGTATCGTTGGTGTCAACTGCCGCGCCGTTGTAGCTGCCCCATTCGGCGTGAGCCGGAATCAGGCTTTCGCGGAGCGGCACGCTGGCGTGCAGCATGCCGACCGCATCAGTTGACAGGCGACCAGTGAAACGGATTGAGGGATATTCAGTTTCACTGACACGATTGAAGACCATAATCAGATTGCCGCGCCCGTCCACCATCATTGTCGGGCAGAAATAAGAAAAAGACGGATGACCATAAATATGCTGCTGCGCGACTGTCCCGGCTCCGGTGTTGATCTGAAACCACTGAATGGCCGACACATTCGATGGCTCATCCCAGTTGGCGGCAACGGTGTGGGCTGCCCACAGGCTGCCATTGCGAAAAATGACGTTGCCCAGTCTGGTGTCTCCGGTTTCGATTTCGATGCGGGCGCCGGGTTGTGGCGCATCCGGCGCAAGCTGATAACTGACAACCGGCAGCGTGCGCAGTGCAAGCTGCGGTGAATCGCTGAGCGGCTGCGTCAGTCGCCACTGTGTCAGGCTGCGTCCTTCGCTGGTGGCGTTGAGCAGATATTCAATGCCCGGCGTGCCGAACGTGTGCGCTGCCTGCAGGCCAAAGGCCGGGGAGTCGTCAGGGTTGCGCAAATCCCAGCAGTCGCGCCACACGAGCGCGCTGCCGGTCATCAGTTCACTTTTGTTGATGATGCGCAGTTTCGCGTAATGAAAGCGGCCATCCGTGCCCGACATATTGGCCGTCAGGTAAAGCGCGGAATTGTCGAGTCCGACGCCCAGGCTGTCGGCAATCAGGCCGGATGGTTCACTGCCATTTGGGCCGGCATCAAGCGACCAGTTCCACCACGCGCCGGTCGGGTTGCGCGTTTGCGAAAATGAGAGCAGAAAGCAGGAACTTTTTCCGTCCCGGCTGCGTCCACAGGCCACGATCAGCCAGCGCCCGCAGAACTGATCATAGATGATGCGGGGATTGAGAATGATGACGTTTGAAGCCACCCCGGCAAACCACGTGGGCAGATCGCTGCTGAGTACCTGCTGGCCTGATTTATCAAACACGGCCCACGCAGTGCTGGTAATGGTGGCGAGATGTGACGGCCCGGCGGCAATGCTGCAATCGGCGGGCAGGCGGACGGGAACGCTCAGTCCGGCAAAATCAGACGGCAGCCTGGGAGTGCTGAAAATCACGGTAGCCTTGAGCGAACTGGTGTCAGCCTGAAGCTGTTCGCGGCCTGTTTCGGTCAGATGTTCGGTGGGCGCAGTGCGCGCGGCTTCCTTGAGTTCAGCGTACGTGTGTGCGCCTTCCCGGCGGCTGACGGGAAAGGACGAACGCGCAGCGGTCAGCACCGGCTGATAACCGATAAAATCTCCTGCATTAATGACGCCGCCGCGGCCCGATGGCTGACTGCGCCGTGTCTGCACAAGAGCGTGATGCCAGGTGCCTTTGCTTTCAGGAGTACTTTTCATGTCTTTCTCCTTGTAAGAACCGGCGGGCAGTTGGGCAGGTGTGATGCAGGCAGGTCGGCGCTGTGAGAGACAGAAGTGGAAACGACAGTGGACAGCAACTGTCTCCGTCTGTTTCCGCAGCCGGGTTGATCAGCCGGATGACTGAACCCTCAATCAGGCAGGGCTTCGTCGTGAAGTGAAACCAGAGCCTGCAAACAGCGCAGCCGCAAATCACATTTCGCAACTGCCATGACGGTCGTGCCAATAAAACAGCAAACAGACGAACACCCCAGGCGGTCACTCTGTCAACTGCAGGTTGCGCCACGCACGCTGAGGGAGCAGCAGCCGTGCATCACGTGGCCGGGTTAGTGAGGAAGGGAATCAAAATCAGGGGGCAATGGAATAATGCTCACAGTACGAATGCCATCTTAAGGATACATTCTCTGTTGTCAAGACGCGATTCGCTGGCGCCGTCAGGCCTGCTTTCGTGACTGGCCGACGAGATGGTGTATCGGCTGCACGGATCAGGCAGTCTGACCGTCTGACGATTACCGGAACCGGAAATTGCAAAATTCCGGCAGCACTTCGTTCAGGTATTTGTGAATTGATGCAGTTACCGTGCTGCCACTGCCGCCTGGGCACGACCTGAACTGCAATCTGCTGCCGGAACCGGTGACGTAAATAATGACGCAACTCACGGCACCATGATTGCATCAGAGGTTGCGTAATCGGTGCTGATGTAGTGCGGAAAAACATTGCCGGAGTTAACCAGAAGGAGGGCGCTATGGTCAGGCTGGAGCGAAACGAAGAGATGAAAGCAACTGTGGAAACTGTCAGCAGCAATCTTCTGACAGACAGCGCGCATCTGCTGCCTCAGGTGCCGGAGTTGCGCGAGGAGGTTGATTCAATTATCGAGCAGGGATTTACTGACCTGTGGATGTTGCTGGCTGGTGAGGGGCTGAGCGCCAGACCTTACAAACGGAACCACGACGGACAGCCCTTTGCGATGGTGTTTGACGGGCAGATTCACCTGCTTGAATCAAAGCCTTTTGCGCTGGATGCGCTGCGCTCGGTCGGGCTTGATCTGGCTGCCCACGATCCGGACTATGAAGGATAGGATGCTGCTGGCTGACTGAGTTTTACATTCTGTTGCAGATCACGAGCCGTGCGTTGATGACGATCATCCGCACGGCTCAGTTCATTTACTGCCACCCCACACTTCCCCATCAGTTGCCTGAGTTCGCCAGCCGAAGTCATTCACCAGACCCGCCTCTGTAAAAAAACAGTCCCCCTGAAATTCTTTCGCGGCCTTCAGCAGTGTCTGTTTTTTATGCCTGGCGGTTGTCACGCAAACCGTACACTTCTCCAGTCAGGCAGCCGGTGTGCATACAGCAGTTGCGCACGGTCAGGTCGGCACGGAAAGGGCTGATCCGGCGCTGATCAATAGTCAGCCGGTTTGATCGCACCGGGCTGCGGATTTACACGCAGGTTATTTTTGAAGAAACACAGAAAGACAGGTTCGCGCCGGGAATACTGGCTGATGTAATCGTCTTTTTGCCGGATTTGTTCAGAAGCGAACCGACAGCATTCATTCAACGTGCATAAGGCTGCGTGATTTTGCTGGCAAAGTCATTTGCCGCGCCAGGCGGCGCTTTTCAGAAATGATGATTATGTGCCGGAAACGCTCATCGTCGTGACGGCTTCAAATTCAATTTTGCGCCCGAAAACTTCAGTGAAAAGATCGCTGCGTTCCTCAACGCGCCACTGCGCCGCATCGCCCGGACTGGAACAATGAGCCACCAGGCGCACCGTCTCTTTCCCGATTTCGCAACTCAGGCCACGCACGCGCCCCTGATGGTCGCGGTCAAGTGCGTCAGTAATGCGCAGCAAAGCCGCCAGGCGGCGCACTATTTCACGATCTTCTTCAGGCAGCGCGGCAAAATACAGGTGTTTCGGTCTGGGCAGTGAACTACGGTGATAACGCGCGACGTTGGCAATGATCGCAATTTCTGATGCGGTGAAGCCGGTCAGTTCGCTGTGCTGAATCAGATAGGCCGAATGCTTGTGATGCCCGGTGTGCGAAACCAGATAGCCAGTGTCGTGCAGGATCGCCGCCGCCGACAGCAGTCGCCGGTGTTCGCCGCCAAGCTGATGCAGCGGGCGCAGCGCATCAAACATCTGCTGCGCGAGATAGGCCACGCGATGCGCGTGCTTCATATCGGCCTGATAACGCTGCGCCAGCGCCAGCGCGCCGCGCAGGCTCGGATCACGTTCAAGCTGCGCCGGTGAAGTGCTGACGGCGCTCGCACGGCGCAGCAGATGCGAAATGATGACGCCTTCGCGCAGTGCCCAGTCACACAGCGTCAGTTGTCTGATCCCGGCGGTTTCCATAATGGCTTCGAGCAGTTGCCCGCCCGCCACAATGATTTCAGCGCGTGAACGATTCAGGCCGCGTATTTTCAATCGCTCATCGAGCGACATGGCGGCCAGCTCCCTGTTGAGCGCCTGCACTTCTTCAAATCTGAGTGCCGGTTCAAACTGTGTCGGCAGTGACCTGGGAACGGGCTTGCGCCCTTTCAACTGCTCCAGATGCCGGTGCATCAGAATGCTGCCAAGCGCGTTGATGGTGCCCGAAGTGCCGCAGCAGTCATCAAAGCCGATGGCCTGAATTTCGCGGACGCGCGGCAGCAGCACATCGCGCAATTCAGCGCGCAGGCGGCGCAGTTGTTTTTCTGAAACCGGATCGCTGCTGATGAATTGTCCGGTCAGCCGCACCGCGCCGAGTTTGAGTGAAATCAGCACCGCCGGTTCGCTGTTCTGCGTAATGGCGAGTTCCGTGCTGCCGCCGCCAATATCCACGACCAGCAGCCGCTGCGTGCGCTGCCGGGCCGGTCTGCCCTGCTGATATTTGACTGAAGCCGCGAGCGCAATCAGACGCGCCTCTTCGCTGCCTGAGAGCAGTTCAACGTGAACGCCTGCTTCTGCTTCCACGCGCGCCAGAAAGTCGCGGCGGTTGGCGGCTTCGCGCACGGCGCTGGTCGCCACGGCAATGAGTTCCTGCGCGCCGTATTTTTCGGCCCGCTGGCGAAATCTGCCGATGCATTTCACCGCGCGATCAATGGCTGCGCCTGAGAGCCTGCCATCCCTGGCCACGCTGCGACCAAGCCGCACAACTTCCTTGTCCCGCGCCAGCACGCGAAACGGTTTTTCGTGGTCTGTTTCGACTACGGCGAGATGAATGGAATTTGAACCGATGTCGAGGGCGGCGCAGATCATGGGCTTTTCCTGTCAGGCAGATTGCTGTGCGCTGAAATCAGAAAGTAAAGCCTGTACTGCGGCAAGTCAAAGAGAAATTGCCCTGGCACAAAGGTGAGGAAAAGCTGAGTTGAAAAAGGTCGGACTGAGATGGCTAAAACCCGGTCGTGCCGGTGCGAAACTGAATGACGTTTGACAGCCTGCCGGTCTTGCGGGCTTTTTTGTTGGAATACATGCGCTGATCGGCAGCTTCCTTGAGTTCCTTGAAGGTCGTTCCATCCAGCGGAAAGATGGCCGAACCGATGCTGACGCCGACGCGGGCCGATCTGCCGTTTTCAAGCGGCAGGACAAAACTGTCCACCGCCTCCTGCAGACGCGTTACCATGTGGTCAACATCGTGTGGCGAAGTGGCCTGTAGCACGGCGACAAATTCATCACCGCCCTGGCGCGCCAGCGTGTCTGTGCTGCGCAGGTGATCGCGCATGACGGTGCTGACGCGGCGCAGCACTTCATCCCCGACTTCGTGACCGAAGTTGTCATTGACGGCTTTGAAGCCATCCAGATCAAGCATCAGCAGCGTCAGTTCACGCGGCTGCCCCTGACCGGGAGCGTCAAGCTGCCGTTCGAGCAGCATGTTGAGATAACGCACGTTGGGCAGTCCGGTCAGTTCGTCGGTGTAAGCATCCTCGCGCGTTTCTTCGAGCGTCAGTACATTGTGCAGCGCTGTGGCCGCGTGATGCGCGAAGGCTTCGGCAAGGCGAATTTCATCAGGATCGTAGTAGTGGCCAACCGAATAGAGCGTCATCACACCGAGCGTTTTGCCGTGATAAGTCAGCGGCATCGCCATCGCGTGCATCAGCGGTTTTTCGCCCTGGCCCAGAAAGGCGAAGTCGAGATGCGCGCGCGCATTGATCATCGGCGCATTGTTGGCGGCAGCCCAGCCGCTCAGACCATAGCCCCAGTGAATTGATTTGCCGCTCAGTTCCTCGCTGTAAAGTCCGCTGGCACGGGCCACCTGAATTTCTTCGCGTCGCGCATCGGCCAGCATGATGGCGCAGGTATCACAGGGCAGAATCGTGCCGATGCGGCTGATCAGCGCTTCGAGCAGATCCTGAAGATTGAGCGTGCTGGCCAGCGTCTGTGACAGTTCATAGAGCGCCAGCACTTCGCGCTGCGCGTCAGCAATATCCTGATAAACGTCCGCCGCACCCGCTTTTTTCAGCGCGGCCTCACTCGCAGAACTGCGTTCGGCATCCAGCTTGACATCGGGAATCAGCGCCTGACCGAGCTTCTCTTCAATTCTTGCCGCCGCGCGACAACAGGCAGCGGCAATCTGCGGATCAAGCACGGTTCCGGCGCGGACACTCATCGCCACAATGATTTCTTCCAGCGAAGCGCGAACTGCGGAATTACGGTTGACCCGCACGCCGTCGTAAACATCGGCGGCCACCAGAATGCGCGCGCCGAGCGGAATTTCTTCGCCGCTCAGACCGTGCGGGTAGCCCTGCCCGTCCCAGTGTTCGTGATGAGCGCGAACGATGGGGACGACCGGATAGGGGAAATCAATGCTGCTCAGAATGCGGGCGCTGATTTCGGGGTGAATCTTGACCTTCTCGAATTCGGCTTCAGTCAGTTCGCCGGGTTTGTTGAGAATGTGATCCGGCACGGCCAGTTTGCCGATGTCGTGCAGCAGCGAAGCCGCTTTGAGAGCTTCGAGCAGCACCGGGTCTTTGATGCCCATTTCGGCGGCAATTTCAGTCGCGGCAATCTGAACGCGCCGCGCATGACCGCGTGAAATCCGGTCTTTGGCGTCAATCGCCAGCGCCAGCGCCTCGATGGTGGACAGGTGCAGGTCGGCCAGGTCGCGCACTTCCTGATTCGAGGCTTCGACCTTGTCGAAGAATTTCCGGTAGGAAAAGTACGTAATCAGCAGCACCGGCACCAGAATGACCAGTCCGTAATAATCAACGACGGTAATGGCTTCGAGCGTCAGACCGGCAGCCAGCGCGCCGACGAAATGCGTCACCGAAGACCAGAGAAAACCATCGCGCCAGACTTCAAAAATACTCTGACCGGTGCGGATGGAGAGCGCCAGCGAAATTGTGCCGGTGTTGACGGCAAAATAGATCAGCGCCAGAAAGCCGAGCGCAAAGATGAACAGTCCGGCTTCACCAGGATTTTCCGTGACTCGCGACAGCTTTTCACCAATCAGCCACTCGGTACTGTGACCGGCCAGAAAGACCGACAGCGCCATCATCGCGGTGTTGACGATCAGCGTCCGTTTGGTTTTCGCGCAATGCGCCGAGGCCCCGAACCCTGAAATTGCGCCGAGCAGCGTGCCCGCCTCGACACCGTGCATAAAGAGTCCGACCAGCACGAAGGTGTCGTGAATCGTAACCTCGCCTTTGGTGCCTGGAATGCTGATGGTGATATGGCGACTGACAATGTATGTCACCAGACCGAGCAGCAGCAGGGAAGGCGCCGGAATGGAACCAGTCAGGCGAAAGACGCTCCAGGCCATCGCGGCCAGGCCCACAGCGATCAGCGCATCAACATAATGCTTCGCCCATTTTTTCCTGATTTCACTTTCCATCTGTTGCCCAGTATGCCAGGATGTGTCACTCAGGCGTGACCAAACACTTTTATCCGGCAGACATCTATCAATTGATGTGCCAGAACCGATGAAAAGAACAGCAGCCATTTCTGCTGTCGGCCTTGTTCCTCACTCTCGCTGATTTGATTGACGCTGGACACTGATGAAGCGGTCGGTTATTTGTAGTTGCGACCGGCCCGGAGCGTTGATTTCTGTCTCTGCTTCGGTCAGGCTGAACGAAACAGGCTTTCAGGTTGAATGAAAGCTGACCGATAATCTGACCTCAGCACGTTCTGATGCCCCGCCAGCTATTTTTGAACTCGACGCAATGTTTCCATTCCGGGAACATTGACTCAGAATTTTTGTCTCAAAGGTGATAGTTATGAAATGCTCTCGCTGCCAGCAGGAATACTCAGACTGGCGTTCGACCTGCCCGGAATGCCAAATCCCGTTACTTTCAGCCAGTCAGGAGACAATTTCTGAATTGAAGGATGCGGCGACGGACAGCCGCCGCTCAACTCTGCTTTCGTTCCTGCGAGTCGGAATTTTTGCCGTTGTGCTGATTGGCCTGGCCACAGTCTTTGTGCTGAATTACGTCAGCGGACGCCGACAGCAGGAGCCGAAGCGCCAGCCAGCCGCCAGAAATGCGGCTCCAGTCGTGACGCCCACTGCCTCGCCAGTAGCCGCTGCGCCTGTCGCTTCACCGTCCGCCTCGCCTGCGGCCTCGCCGGAAGTCAGGGAAAACCCGGCTCTGGCCGGGAAAATGCCGCCTGGCCAGAACAAGCATCTCGCAGACAAAGCCGGGATTGAAAAGCTGCTCCCGTCGCAGCTCACCACGCCCCGCCCGACCGGTGACAAGGCCAGCCCCCAGTTGGGCAGCGCCGCTGCCGGAGCGCCTGAAATGGTGGCTGAAAACAACGCTCCGGCCACAAACTCAGCGCCGAAGGCCGTCACACCGGAACCTGCCAGGGCTGCCGCGCCAGTCGAAGCCGAGAGCGCCACTGAAATCAGCCTTGAACCGCTCGACAAAACGCTCAGCGCCAGCACCGGCCTCGTTACGCTCAACAGCTACACCCGCGCCCGCATCTACATTGACGGGCAGTATTCGGGCGTGACGCCGCGCACCGTCAAACTGCTGGCCGGTGAACACACCATTACGATGATTGCCGATGGTTGCGAGGAATGGTCAAGAAAGATTCGCCTGAACGGGCGGCAGCAGATGGGGTTGATGGCTTCGATGAACAGGAAGGAAAAGACCCCGGACTCACAGCCGTAAGCTCACGACAATTTGGCCACGACACTCAGGGGAGATCGTTCAGGACTTGTCCTGCGGTCTCCCTTCAAATTGTCTGGTGGATTCTTCAGTTACGCTGCGCCACGGGATCGCGCCTTCGCTGAGCGCGCGATTGGTTGAGCCGGGAGCCACTGCCGGAGTCGTGTGTGCGGGCGGCATCATCGTGCGCCGCTGCTCGCTCTTCGGCACAGCAGGGCTGATCAGTTTGAGCAGATGACGACAGATCAGCACAATCGCCGTGTACCCGCCGATGATCGTAAAGAATGGAACCGGAGAATCATTCGGGTGCTCAATCAAAGCCAGAAAAATCCCGCCGAGCGTCACGAACAGAAAACCGAAGATGCTGATGAGCGCGACGACCTTCAGAATCGTGGAGCCTTCAACCGGACTGCTGTTGCCGCCTCCGCTGATGTCGCTGACGATGTCGCGTGCGCGTTCCAGCGCCATCAGGTTCGAGCCGCAGCGCGTGCAGAATTTCTGACCTCGTGAATTATCGGTTCCGCAATCCGGGCAAAACATATCGGCCTCCTGTCAACGGGTAAATGATCGTGTTCGCATCCGGGGGCAGTGTAACAGAGGCTGTCGCGCCACCGGAACGCCGCACCGCCTGTTACGATGACGAGTGGCCGAAAAGTTCTGAATTATCCTGGCAGTGGTGATGGCCGGTCAGGCGAAAGAAAAGCAAAAGGCCGAAGCGCGTGATGGCTTCGGCCCGCAGAAGAAAAGGGGATTGAAAATGATTGCTGGGTTCGCCGCTGATAGCCCTTGCGAGCTACCAGCGACGGGGCCCTGCGCCAGTAGCCGGCAGCACCTGGCGCACCTTATCTACACTGTGAATGGTTCAGGCATTCCAGATTTTAACGAACCGGTCATGGCTGATCGGCCAGGTAATCAGCAAAGATTTCCTTCACTTCACAACCGAAACCAGGCAGCAGCGATGAGGTGAGTGTGTCACTTGCCCGCAGCGTATTGCTGAGCTTCAGGCTGCGCCCGCGACGGCGATAAACTTCCACCTGTTTCATCAGCCAGTTGACGATCCAGTATTCTTTCACGCCCTGTCGTGAATAAAGCCTGTGTCTGGCTTCGCGGTCGCGGCGTTCATTGGTGCCGGTGAACGAGAGAACTTCGACCATCAGTTCCGGCGCGCCGTGAAAGTGGCCGTCGCTGCCGAGAATGTCATCGCGCCTTTCACGGCTGACCCAGACCACATCGGGAATCACATCTTCATCATCGGCAAAGATGACGCCGGGAGCTGCAAAGGTTTCTCCGAGCCGGGTTTTTTCAGACCAGTCTTCAAGTCTTCTGGAAATGCGCGTACACGCGCGTTGATGTTCGAAACGAGGAGCTTTCGACACAAAGAGTTCTCCGTCAATGATCTCGTAGCGTTTGCCGTTCTCAGGGAACAACTCAAGATCGGCGGATGTCCAGCGCATTGAAGTGTCCATCACAAACCTCCAGACAGGGTCATCTTAATTCCCGCCGCTTCCGCCCGGCAAGAAAGAGCAACCTACTTCTTCGCCTTCGCGCCCGTGCCGTCTTCAAAGACGATTTCACCGTTGATGATCGTCATCACGCATTTCGTCTTCAGAATTTCCGGCTCGGCGATCTTCATAATGTCATTCGACAGCACGGTCAGGTCAGCGAGTTTGCCGGGTTCGACTGAGCCGCGCATCTTTTCTTCAAAGGCTGCATAGGCGGCCCAGATGGTGAACATTTTCAGGGCCTGTTCGCGGGTTACTTTCTGTTCGGGATGCCAGCCTTCGCCTGAAAAGCCCTTCAGATCCTTACGCGCGACCGCCGCATAAAATTCGATCATCGGTTCGCCGCGTTCGACCGGCGCATCGGAACCGCCCGCGATGATGTTGCCCTGTTTGATGAAGGTCTGCCACGCATACGCGCCTTCCAGACGTTTGAGGCCGAGGCGGCTCGGCGCAAAATGCAGATCACCGATGGCGTGCGATGGCTGCATTGACGGGATGATTTTCATTTTGGCAAAACGCGGGATGTCGTCGGGACTAACGATCTGTGCGTGTTCGACGCGCCAGCGCGGATCGCTGCGATCCTGCCGCTGAATCGGCGGCACTTCATTGAAGGCTCGTTCGTACCAGTCAAGAATCGTGCGGTTGGCGAGATCACCGATGGCATGAACTTCGACCTGAATGCCTTTCTTCAAAGCCTCCTTCAGCAGCGGCACCACGTCCTCTTCCTTCTGCGTCAGAAAGCCTGCGGTGTCGTGATCGGCATAAGGCTCAAGCAGCGCCGCGCCCTTCGAGCCAAGCGCGCCGTCAATGCTGACCTTGATCGTGCGCACGGTCAGGCGATTATCAAAGAGGCCGGTAATCGCGCCCTCGCGCAGCAGCTTCTGTGCGTCCGCGCCAGGGCCGCGAATCGCTTCGTAAAGCCTGATCTTCAGTTTGCCTTCGCTGTAAAGTTTTTTGACCATTTCGATCTGATCAAATGAAACTCCGGCATCGTGCACCTGCGTCCAGCCCAGCGACGTGCTGCGTTTGTCGGCCAGAATCAGCGCCTGTTCGATCTGTTCTCTGGTTTCGCGCGGAATGTGACGGCCCACGAGTCCCTGCGCGCGATCAAGCAGCATGCCGTTCGGTTCGCCGGTCTGTTTGTCCTTCATAATCTCGCCGCCGAAGGGCGATTCAGTCTCTTTCGTGATTCCGGCAATTTTGAAGGCGGCGCTGTTGACGACTGCGCCGTGACCATCGGCGCGGGTCAGGTAAACCGGATTGTTCGGCGCAATGCGATCAAGATCGGCGCGGGTCGGAAAGACGGGCGGCTGCCAGAAAGTTTCAATCCAGCCGCGCCCGGTGATCCATTCGCCCGGTTTCGCTTTATCAACGCGCGCTTTCACCTTTGCCAGAAAATCATCAAGCGAAGTCGTACCTTCGAGGTTGAGATTCATTTCGCGCAATCCGACTCCGGCAAAGTGATAATGCGCATCGGCCAGACCCGGCACGACCGTGCGGCCTTTCAGATCAATCACGCGCACGCCTTTGACTTCATATTTCTTTGCGTCGGCGTTCGAGCCGACAAAGACGATCTTGCCGTATTTGATGGCGACAGCTTCAGCCGTCGGCTGAGAGTCGCTGATCGTGTAAATGTTGCCGTTTTTGAGCAGCAGTTCCGCTTCGGGTTCGGGTTTCTGGGCGAATGAAAAAGTGAGCAGAGCAAGGGCTGCGATGAGCAGCGTCAGGGCAGTAATTTTCATGATTGATCCTCGTCAGTCTTGTCGCTGGCCTGGCGAATGTTTGATTGATGAAATGATGACAGGCTCATCAGCCTGTCGGACATCGTCGTGATTGTATCGCTTGTCGGCGGCTGGCTGAAGGTTGAAAATCCCGCTGAAAAAAATCCTTCAGTTACAGGGAAGAAAACGCGCGGCTGCGGCGTCAAATGGGGGTGAGCGAAATTTGACGGAGGATGTAATCAAAACCCGCGCCATGATGGAGAGACGCGCCGTAATGAGTGAGCCAGTGACCGAAAGGCGCCTGATCGAAGCCTGTCAGCAGGGCGACCGCGAAGCCTTCCGGCAGTTGTTCGAGGCTTACCGTGATCGCGTCTGGTCGGTCGCGCTGCATTTCACCGGCGACGAAACGGCAGCGCGCGACATTACGCAGCAGGTCTTTCTGAAACTGTTTACGAGCATCGCGCAGTTTCGCCACGACGCGAACTTTGCGACGTGGCTTTACCGCCTCGTCGTCAATCTGTGCCTGGATGAACAGCGCCGCCGTCGCCGCTTCATCTCGTTCGACTTCTTTCGTTCAGGCAATGACGACGACGGCGAAATTGAATTGAAGGACTGGCGCACGCCGCTGCATTCGCAGGAAGAACTGTTCACGCGGCTCGAAATTTCCGGCGCGGTGAAAGCGGCAGTGAAGCAACTGAGTCCGAAACTGCGAATGGCGATTCTGCTGAAATATTTTGAGGAACTGACCTACGAAGAAATGGCCGAAGTGCTGGGTTGTTCGCCGGGCACAGTCGCCTCGCGGCTCAGTCGCGGGCACAGGGAACTGGCGCGCAGGCTCGATCATTTGCGCGCCGGATCGAAGCCGGGAGAGTGAGAAGCAGCAGCAATGTTCAGAAGTCATGTGACAAATCAACTGGCGGCTTACTGTCACGGCGAACTTGCGCCTGAAGAGTCGCGCCGCATCGCTGAACACCTCATGCGTTGTCAGCGCTGCCGCAAAGAATACGAAGAGATCAGATTCGGCGTGCAACTCGCCTCGCATCTGCGGCGCGCATCAGCCCCGGCGACGCTGTGGCCTGAAATTGAATTGCGGCTGGAGCAGATGGAAGCCGCACAGAGCGCAAAGGCAGTGCCGGTGCGGTCACTGTTTATGTTCAGGCCGCTGGTTGCTGCGGGAGCCGCACTGCTGCTGGTGACAAGCCTGAGCGTGTGGTTTTACTTCAGACTGACGCGGCCTGCGTGGGAAGTCACGAGCGTGGCGGGACAGCCGCGCATCGGTTCGCGCACCATCGGCGCAGCCGGAAAGCTGAGCCTCGGTGAATGGCTGGAAACGGATGATTCATCACGCGCCCGCATCAGCGTGGGCGACATCGGACAGGTGCAGGTCGAGCCGAATTCACAGGTGAAACTGGTGGCGGCGCGCAAGTCAGAACACCGGCTTTCATTGCAGCGCGGCAAAATGCACGCATTCATCTGGGCACCGCCGCGACAGTTTTTTGTGGACACGCCCTCGGCAGTCGCGGTTGATCTGGGCTGCGCTTACACGCTTGAAGTCAATGACGACGGGCAGGGGCTGTTGCTGGTCACATCGGGCTGGGTGGCTTTTGAGTGGAAAGGCCGCGAATCGTTTGTGCCTGCCGGTGCCGCCTGCGTGACGCGCCCGGCACTGGGGCCGGGGACTCCTTATTTTTCTGATTCGTCGGATGAATTCATCGGCGCGCTTGAACGCTTCGACACGGCGAAAGCTGACGACGCGGCGCGCGGGGCTGCGCTTGAAAAGGTGCTCGCGCTGGCGCGTGAGCGAGACGCGCTGACGCTGTGGCACCTGCTGGCGCGCACGAACGACAACGAACGCGGGCTGGTTTATGACCGGCTGGCAGAGCTGATTCCGCCGCCTGCTGAAGTCACACGCGAAGGTGTGCTGCGCGGCGACAAACAGATGCGCGATTTGTGGTGGGATCAGCTTGGCCTCGGCACCGCAGAGTTCTGGCGTCTGTGGAAAGGCCCCGCGCCGAACCGCTGATTGCGCGTTCACTGAAAAACTTTTCATGCACCAACTGACACAGGCATCGCGCCGGAAGCCGATTCCGGCAGGGCGAAGTGTTGCCTGTCACACAACCCGCTTCGCTGCGAGCGAAGCATTCAGCAAAGGAGAAACCGCCATGACTCGTCAGATTCTTCGAGCCTCTGTGTTCACAGTTCTGCTTCTGCTCGGCGTGATGATCTGTCGTCAGCAGGCGCTGGCCGGGCCGCCGCTGATCTGTCATCCGTTTGAAATCGGCAATGCAAAATCGCTGCCCTGGGGCACGGGCAGTGAATGGCGCGCCCTCAGAAGCGATTACGACAGCAGCCGCCTGGTTGAAGACACGCTGGCGCTGCTCGCGCCTGAGACGCCGGTGATTGTGCGCATGGAGACGATGCGCCGCGCCGCAATTTACGCCATCTGGTCGCAGCGCGATTCAGAGATGCATTACAAGCTGAAGAACGAAAACACGGCGCGTGAACTGCTTGATCGCCTGCTGGCCCGCACGCGCACAGGCAAAGCGGATGCGCTGGCCCTGTTTGATGCCGGATACTTTGCCGAAACCTGGAAGAACGCGGCTGACCCGCGCAACCCGTCCGGAGTGGATGGTTACAGCCTGGTGCAGAAAGCCATCGCACAACGCGGCAGCGACGGCCAGATGGAATTTGCCGCCGCGCTGATCACCAGCATGGCATCAGACAAAACTGCCCACCGCGCCCACCTGCAGAAAGCCGTGAATGCCGCGCCGGAAGGTTCGCTGCTCGCCCGCAACCTCGTCCTGCATTTCGGCCAGCGCGGGCAGAAACTCGCTGACCTGCGCGCCAGTATGAAAGTAGCGAAGAACTGAAAACAGAAAGAGAGATGACGGAACAGACGGAAATAACGGAACAAACGAAACAACACATTTCTGTTCTGGTTCCGTTTGTTCCGTTGCGTGTCAGGGATGTGTTGCGCGATTTGCCAAAATCGCGCAGTTCACGCAACGGGTCGGTTGCGGATGCCGCACGATTTTGGCAAATCGCGCAACACTGGTTGTTCCGTATACTGTTCTGAAATCTGACCTGAAAATGAAACGCACACTGCTCATCGCGCTGTTCGCCATCGCCGCGCAAATTGTCCTGCTTGCGACTGCTCAGGCTGATCCGAGCAGTGGCATTGTCCCTGATCGTCAGGGCCGGATTTATTTTGCCGACGAGCGGCGCAACATTGTCTGGAAGATCGAAACCGATGGCCGCCTGATTCCATTCATTACCGGCAGGCATTCGCACCGGCTGGTGATTGACGCGGACGGCAACCTGCACGGCGAACACTTGGCTTACCTGGGTAATGACCGCTGGGAATTTCATTTGTGGAAGGCCACGCCTGCCGGTGAAGTTTCGTATGAGATTGCGCCATCGCCGGGCTTTCCGCCGGGGCTGCTGACTGATCGCGCGGGCAATCGTTATCAGTGGGGCGGCAGCGGCAACATCAGAAAAACCGCGTCGCTGATCGAACGACGCGCACCTGATGGAAAGGTCACGGTCATTGCAGGCAGCGGCTGGGGTTACGCCGATGGTCGCGGTGACAAGGCATTGCTTGGCAGCGTCGGTGGAATGGCCTGGGGGCCGGATGGCGCGCTTTACGTCACAGATGACAGATCGGTGCGGCGCATCACGACTGACGGCGAAGTGAAAACGATTGCGCGTGGTGACAGGGCGCTGAAACCGGCCCTGTCGTGGCACATCTTTGGCGGAATGGGCGGCAATCTGTTCGGCCTCACGGTGGATGAACAGGCAAATATTTACGTCGCCAATTGCGGCGGCGGGCTGGTCGCCAAAGTCACGCCTGAAGGCAAAGTCAGCACGCTGCTCGAATCAGAATCGGGCTGGGCGCCAACCGGCGTGGCGAAATCCGGCGATGATCTTTACATCCTCGAACACAGTTCAGGACAGGACGGCCCGCGTGTCAGGAAGCTTGCGTCTGATGGCAAAGTCACGACGCTGGCAATGGTCAGCGCGAACGGCCAGCACAAGGCTGCTGCGTCTGAAAACAAGTCACAGGCAAATCAATTCATCAGCGGCGCCATGCTGCCGTGGCTGAGCATTCTGCTGCTGGCTGCGCTGGCGAGCCTTTTCTGGCTGGTGCGCCGCTGAATTTCAACGGAGGACAGGATGAAACTTCTGCTCAGTCTGCTGTTGTTCACTTTGCTGGTCAGTTGCCATTCAGCCGCGCAGAGCCAGGCCAGACTGGTGGGCGGCGGGTGCGATGGCTGCGATCTGATGTTTCAGGGAATGCCCACGAAACTCAACTGGGAAACTGCGCTGACTGCCGACACCGAACCCGGCGAGCCGATGGAAATCAGCGGAACGATTTACAAGGCTGACGGGAAGACTCCGGCGGCGGGCGTGATTCTGTACGTTTACCAGACCAGCGCGAAAGGCTATTACGAATCAGCGCCCGGCGCGACCAGGCACGGGCGCATTCGCGGCTGGATGAAGACCGACGCGCAGGGGCGTTATAAATTCCGCACCGTCAGACCCGGCGCTTATCCGGGCCGCAACATTCCGGCGCACATTCACCCGGTCGTTAAGGAGCCGGACAAAAACGAATACTACCTTGATGAATACCGCTTCGACGATGACCCGCATCTGACGATTGAAGAACGGGCGAAGGAAGAAAAACGCGGCGGCTCAGGCATCATCAGGGTCACGAAAAATCAGCAGGGCGTGTGGATCGGTCGCCGCGACATCACGCTTGGCCTGAACATTCCAAATTACAGGTGAGCAGCAAACAGCGGGGCGATGCGCACGCCCTGCCCCGCACGTTCAGCGCGGATGATTTTTCGCCCAGCGGTAAGCTGTCCACGCCGAAATGATGTGACAGACCCACCCCAGCAGCCCGCCCGTGCCAATCCACATACCAGGCGTGATGATCAGCCAGAACACGCCACGCAGGATTTTGCCGTTGTAAATCTGCCCGACGCCGGGGATAAAAAAGCTCAGAACGGCAGCCATTCCGGGATCTTTCATAATGTTTTCAGTCCTCCCGCGTCCATCATACGCTGCGCGCCGGAGAATGTTCCGGCACGGCTCAGGCCCGCAATTGACCCTCCTGCAAACGCGCTGTTATATTCCGTCTCCGTTCGATCAGCACCGATTGATGGGCAGCGTCGGCAGTCTTTCCGGCGCTTTGAGCCTGCTGACCGGTATCAGCAATACGACATCTGAATAATGACCATTGCCAACCAAACCCCTGATTACACGATTCGCCAGTGTCGCACGCTGCCGGAGTTTTCGGCCTGCCTGGAGATGCAGAAGGAAGTCTGGCAGTTCTCTGATCTTGACGTGACGCCGCTGCGGTCATTCGTCATCACCCTGCACAGCGGCGGCTTCACGCTTGGCGCGTTTGACGGGGTTGACAAACTGCTCGGTTTCGCGCACGCGCTGGCGGCTTTCGATCAGCGGCGGCGGCCATATTTTTATTCGCACATGCTGGCCGTCACCCTGCCGCTGCAAAATGCGGGCATCGGCGCAAAGCTGAAACTCGCGCAGCGTGATTATGCCATCGCACACGGGCTGCCGCTGATGACGTGGACTTTCGATCCGCTGCAATCGCGCAACGCTTATCTCAATATCGTCAAACTGGGCGGCGTGGTGCGGCAGTACAAGGCCAATTACTACGGCAACGAAAGTTCCAGCACGCTGCACGCCGGACTCGACACCGACCGGCTGATGGTTGAATGGTGGACTGGTTCTGAACACGTGGCGCGGGCGCTCGACGGCCTGAGCCGCACCGATGAACCCGTCGCCGCAGTCGAAGTCCCGTTCGACATTCAGCAGATCAAGGATCGTGAGATGAAAGAAGCGCAACGCTGGCAGCTTGAAGTTCGCACTGCCTTTCAGCATCACCTCGCCGCCGGTTTGTATTGCGCCGGTTTCGAGCGCGGACGTGACGGCGCAAACAGCCGTTATCTTTTTTTCAGAGACGACCGGCAGGAAGTCGCGCCGGGCTATTGATGTGAAGACCCCATGAATAAAAGACGATTTTCTCTCACCCCTGTTCTGATCACCCTGCTGATTCTGTGTCTTCAGCTCACCACACCGGCACAGACTGACGATCTCGATTTATCAAACAGTGAACTGCGGCCCGCCATCGAACGCTTCTCGACTGATCGCGGCAGCCTGAGCCGTTTTTATACGGTTCAGATTTCGCAGGCGCGGCAGGCGCGAATGAAGCAGTTTTACACCGAATGGCTCGACCGTCTGGCAAAACTTGATTTCAACAAACTGAGCCACGCCGGGCAGGTTGATTACCTGCTTTTCAAAAATCATCTCGATCACGAACTGCGGCAGCTCGACATTCAGACGAAACAGATTGCCGAAACCGAGCCGCTGACGCCTTTTGCCAAAGCGATTATTGAATTGCACGAAGCGCGCCGCCGCATGGAACAGATCAAACCGCAGCAGACCGCCGCGCTGCTCAATGATCTGAATAAACAGGTTGCGGAAGCGCGCAAAAACATCGAAGCCGCAATCAAGGCTGACCCGAACAAATTCAAAAAGACCGTTGCCAATCGCGCCGCGATGCAACTGGCCGGATTGCGCACGACACTGAAAAGCTGGTTCGATTATTACAACGGCTACGACCCGCTCTTTTCGTGGTGGGTGAGCGATCCGTACAAACAACTGGATCAGTCGTTGCAGAATTACGTGGTCTTTCTGCGTGAAAAAGTGGTCGGCGTGAAAGCCGATGACAAAGAGGCGATCATCGGTGATCCGATTGGCCGCGAAGCTCTGATGAGCGAGTTGCAATACGAGATGATTCCGTACACGCCGGAAGAACTGATTGCGATTGCAAAGCAGGAATTCGCGTGGTGCGAGGCCGAAATGCTTAAGGCTTCGCGCGAACTTGGTTACGGCGATGACTGGAAGAAGGCGCTCGAACACGTCAAGAATCTGTATGTCGAACCCGGCAAACAGACCGACCTGGTCAGGCAGCTTGCACTCGAAGCGATTGATTACCTGGACAGGCACGACCTGGTGACGGTGCCGCAACTCGCCCGCGACACGTGGCGCATGGAGATGCTTTCGCCCGAACAGCAGCTTGTTTCGCCGTTCTTCCTGGGCGGCGAATTCATTCAGGTCTCCTATCCGACCAGCACGATGCCGCACGAGGCGAAGCTGATGAGCATGCGCGGCAACAATCCGCATTTTTCGCGCGCGACGGTGCATCACGAACTGTTTCCGGGGCACGGACTGCAACAGTTTATGACGGCGCGTTACAAAACTTATCGCGCTCCGTTCGGCACGCCGTTCTGGACTGAAGGCTGGTCGTTGTACTGGGAATTTCTGCTGTGGGATATGAAATTCCCGCGCTCGCCCGAAGACCGCATCGGCATGCTGTTCTGGCGTATGCATCGCTGTGCGCGCATTATGTTCTCGCTCGGTTTTCATCTCGAACAGATGACGCCGCAGCAGTGCATTGACCTGCTCGTCAACCGCGTCGGCCACGAAGTTGACAACGCGACGGCTGAAGTTCGCCGCTCGTTCGCGGGCAATTACGGGCCGCTGTATCAGTGCGCTTACATGCTCGGCGGGCTGCAGTTTTATGCGCTGCACCGGGAACTGGTTGATTCGGGAAAGATGACCAACCGGGCCTTTCACGATACGATTCTGAAAGAGAATCGCCTCCCGGTGGAAATGGTGCGCGCCATTCTGACCAGGCAGAAACTGACGCGCGATTACACGGCGAACTGGAAGTTTTACAACTTCAAATAGCCACAGAGTCACGGAGGACACAGAGGATCTGCACAACCTGAAAACATCTCTGTGTTCTCTGCGCCTCTGTGGCAGAATCACCCTATGAAAATTGACCGCATCGAATTACGCGAAATTCACCTGCCGCTCGTTGCGCCGTTTGAAACGAGCTTTGGTCAGACGACCGAGCGGCGCATCATCATTGTCAAAGTCTTCAGCGAAGGGCTGCACGGCTGGGGCGAATGCACGGTCGGTGAAAATCCCTTCTACAATCACGAATGCACCGACAGCGCGTGGATGATCATTCGTGATTACGTCGCGCCGATGGTGATGGGCAAAGAGATTGAATCGCCCGCTCAGGTGACGAATATGACGAGCGCGATTCGCGGCAACAAAATGGCGCGCGGCGCGGTTGAAACAGCCGTGTGGGAACTCGAAGCGCGGCGGCGCAACATTCCGCTGTGGCAACTGCTCGGCGGCACACGCGAAGAGATTGACTGCGGCGTGTCGCTCGGTTTGCAGGCGACTGATGCCGCGCTGCTCAAAAACGTCGAGAAGGAAGTTGCCGCCAGTTATCAGCGCATCAAGCTCAAAATCAAACCGGGCCGCGATTACGAAATGGTCAAAGCGGTGCGGCGCGAGTTTCCAGCGATTCGCCTGACGGTTGATGCCAACTCGGCCTACACGCTGGCCGATGCTGAACTGCTCAGCAAGCTGGACGAATTTGACCTGCTGCTGATCGAACAGCCGCTCAGTTACGACGACATCATTGACCACGCCGAATTGCAGCGGCAGCTTCAGACCGCGATCTGTCTGGATGAATCCATCCTGAGTGTTGAGGATGCGCGCAAGGCCTTGTCGCTCGGTTCGTGCCGGATCATCAACATCAAACTCGGTCGCGTCGCCGGTCACGCCGAAGCGCAGAAGATCGAAGCATACTGCCGCGAGCGCAACGTTCCGGTCTGGTGCGGCGGCATGCTCGAATCGGGCATCGGTCGCGCACATAACATTGCCATGTCCACGCTCGCAGGCTTCACGCTGCCGGGCGACGTGTCAGCGTCAAAGCGATACTGGACTGAAGACATCATCACCCCGCCGGTCGAAGTCTCGCCGCGCGGCACCATTACGCCCCCGACCGGGCCGGGCATCGGTTACGAGGTGAATGAAAAGCGCATTGAGGCGCTGACGGTCAGAACTGAGATTATCAAGTGAGGTAACAGAGCAGTTTATGAAAGCCATCTGGAAGGACACGGTAATTGCTGAAAGTGATAAGACCATCGAGGTTGAAGGCAACTTTTATTTTCCGCCCGATGCGGTCAGGCGCGAATACCTTCAGCCGAGCAGCGCGCACAGCATCTGCGGCTGGAAGGGCGAGGCGAGTTATTACGATGTGGTCGTGAACGGCGAAGTCAACAGGGATGCCGCGTGGTATTACCCGAACACCAAAGAGGCCGCAAAAAACATTGAGAATTACATCGCCTTCTGGAAAGGCGTGATCGTTCAGTAAACAGAGCACGGATGGAACAGAGGCCACGGATTCAGTGGATTATCGGTGATAATCCGTCGCCTCTGTTTCATCCGTGTTCCATTTGATCTCTCACGCACGATGCCTCAGCGTTCCAAATCCAGATCCGTCGAACAGGAAATCGCCGAACTTCGCCGCGAAATTCTCGATCACGATTATCGCTACTACGTGCTGAGTCAGCCGACGATCAGCGATGCTGAATATGACGCGCTGATGCGGCGGCTGAAAGAGCTTGAAGCGGAACGGCCTGACCTGATTACACCTGATTCGCCGACGCAGCGCGTGTCGGGCGAGCCGGTCGAAGGCTTCGAACGACAGCGGCACGCGCGACCGATGATGTCGCTTGATAACAGCTACAGCATTAACGATCTGCGCGAATGGGCGCGGCGATGCGAAAAGCTGGCGGGCGGGCGCAAATTTAATTACGTCGCGGAACTCAAAATTGACGGGCTGAGCATTTCGCTCGTTTACGAGGACGGGTTGCTTGTGCGCGGCGTGACGCGCGGCGACGGCTTTCAGGGCGATGTGGTGACGAGCAACGTGCGGACGATTCGCTCGATTCCGCTGCGACTCAAGAGCGACGCGGGGACGCGGGGACGCGGGAACGCAGGGAAAAAACAGGCTTCGCTCTTTGAAATGGACGAAGCAGAACGGCAGGCGAAAGAGATTGAAGTGCGCGGTGAAGTGTTTCTGCCGCGTGAGGCTTTCGAGAAGATCAACCGCGAGCTTGAAGAGGAAGGCGAGCCGACCTTTGCCAATCCGCGCAACGCGGCTTCGGGAACGCTTCGGCAGCACGATCCGCGCATTGTGGCTGAGCGCGGCCTGGATATTTTCTGTTATCAGTTGTTCTTTGACGGCGATGACGCTTTTCCGACGCACAGCGAATCGCTGGAATGGATGACGCGGGCCGGGGTCAAGGTCAATCAGCATTACTGCCACTGCCCGACGATTGAGGGCGTGATTGCGTTCTGCAATGAATGGGAACAGAAGCGGTTCAACCTGAATTACGACACCGACGGCATTGTCGTGAAGGTCAATCAGGTCGCAGTGCGTGACGAACTTGGCACGACGGGCAAATCGCCGCGCTGGGCAATTGCCTACAAGTTCCCGGCGCAGCAGGCTTCGACGCAGTTGCAGGATGTGATCTATCAGGTCGGACGAACGGGCGCGGTGACTCCGGTCGCGGTGCTGGAGCCGGTGCTGCTGGCCGGAACCGTCGTGTCGCGCGCGAGCATGCACAATGCCGATGAAATGAAGCGGCTCGGCGTGATGAAAGGCGATTACGTCTTCATCGAAAAGAGCGGCGAAATCATCCCGCAGGTCATCAAGGTCATCACGGAAAAACGCACCGGCAAAGAGGAGGAGCTGGTCTTTCCGAAACGCTGCCCCGAATGCGACACGCCGCTGGTCAAACCCGATGACGAAGCCGTGACGCGCTGCCCGAACCCGGACTGTCCGGCCCGGCTGCGCGAAGGTCTGCTGCATTTCGCGCAGCGGCGGGCGATGCGCATTGACGGGTTGGGCGTGGCGCTGGTTGATCAGTTGACCGCTTACCGCGTCAAACGCGACAAAAAAGGCGAGCCGCTGTTTGATGAAAATGATGAGCCGGTCAGACTGCCGCCGCTCGTGCGTGACGCGGCTGATCTCTATTCGCTGAAGGACAAACGCGATGAACTGATCGCGCTCGAACGAATGGGCGCGAAATCGGCTGACAATCTGCTCACGCAGATCGAAGCGAGCAAAGAGGCCGGACTGGCGCGGCTGCTTTACGGCCTGGGCATTCGTCACGTCGGCGAACGCACGGCGCAGGTGCTGGCCGGTCATTTCGGCAGCATTGACCGGCTCGGCGAGGCTTCGGTTGAAGAGTTGTCGCAGGTTCACGAAATCGGTGCGGTCGTCGCCGCTTCGGTTTATGAATGGTTTCAGCAGAAGCGAAATCGCAAACTGATCGAGCGACTGAGGGCCGCAGGCGTGAAAATGGAAACCGCTTTGTCCGGCAGCGAACAGGTCGCCCGTGTGTTCGATGGCCGACAATTTGTCCTCACCGGGACGCTGCCAGTGATGAAGCGGGACGAGGCCAAAGCCTGGATCGAAGCGCGGGGCGGACGCGTAACCTCAAGCGTGACAAAGAAAACCGATTATGTAGTGGCGGGCGAAGAGGCCGGATCGAAGCTCGATAAGGCTCACGAACTCGGCATTCCGGTCATTGATGAAGCGGCGCTGCTGGAGCTGGGGAAATGACCGCTCCGGCCCCCGCTAAAAATTTACGCTGACCTCTTTGCAAATTCCTGCGCGCTGAATATAATTCGGATCAACTAGCAGCGGTTATACCCTTATGGCTGAGGACGCTGCTGAATCGGGGGGGCCTAACGGCCTCCCCACTGATTTTTGGGCAGCCTTTTTCCCGTAACCATTCCAACAGGAGTCAAACAGGAACAATGAATGAAACCCCCGTCGTGTCTCCGCCACTGCCGGTTGTCTCGCCAGCCGTAACGGCAGGCGTGGTTCAGCAACTGACCGAAATTCCCGGCCCGCGTTCGCGCGAACTGATGGCGCGGCGCGACCAGGCCGTTCCGCGCAGTTTCGGCAAACTGACGCCGATTTTCATTCGCCGCGCTTCGGGCGCGATCATCGAGGACGTTGACGGCAACACCTACATTGATTTTGCGGGCGGCATCGGTTGTCTGAATGTCGGTTCGACTCCGCCCGATGTCGTACACGCGATTCAGCACCAGGCCGGAGAGTTCATTCACGCTTCTGGCACGACGCCGTATGAGCTTTACCTTGAACTGGCCGAGCGGCTGAACAAACTGACGCCGGGTGATTTTGAGAAGCGCACCTTTCTGGTCAACAGCGGCGCTGAAGGCGTCGAGAACGCCATCAAACTGGCCCGCCATTACACCGGACGACACGCCGTCATCGCCTTTGAAGACGCCTTCCACGGGCGCACGCTGCTTGGCGTGGCGCTGACCAGCAAGGCGATGTACAAATCCGGCTTCGGTCCGACGGCTTCGGATGTTTACCGCGTGCCTTATGCCTATTGCTACCGCTGCGCTTACGGCGGCTGCGAACTTGGCGAGCATCGGATCAAGGGCGAAAACACCGATGACTGGCCCGCGCCGAAACTGCCGTGCGTCGGCGGCGTCGAAAATCTTTTCAAGCGCTACGTCCCCGCTGAAAACGTCGCCGCCGTCATCATCGAACCGGTGATTGGCGAGGGCGGTTTCATTGCGCCGCCGCGCCAGTTTATGCAGCAGTTGCAGGAAATCTGCCGCAAGCACGGCATTGTGCTGATTGCCGACGAAGTGCAGTCCGGCATCGCCCGCACCGGCACGATGTACGCCTGCGAACAGCTTGGCCTTGAACCTGACCTGATCATTTCGGCCAAATCGCTCGGCGCGGGCCTGCCGATTGCCGCCGTCACCGGGCGGGCTGAAATCATGGATCATCCGAGTCCGGGCGGCATTGGTTCAACTTTTGGCGGGAATCCGGTCGCGTGCAGCGCCGCGCTCGCGGTGCTCGATCAGATCGAACGCGAGAACCTGTGCGAACGGGCGCGTGAAATCGGCGCGCGGGTGATGAATTTCTTCCGCGAGCAGCAGCAGAAATACGATTTCATCGGTGACGTGCGCGGCCTGGGCGCAATGGTCGGCGTCGAACTCGTCAAAGATAAAGAGAGCCGCGAACCCGACAAGGAGCGCACCGACAAATTCACCCGGCTGGCTTACGAACGCGGGCTGATCACGATCACCGCAGGCAATTACGGCAACGTCATCCGCACGCTGATGCCGCTCGTGATTACGGACGAACAGCTTGACGCAGCTTTTGCCGTGATGGCCGGAATCTTTGCTGAACTGAGCTGAACTTTGCTGTGTGAAGGCAAGAGTTCTGAATGACAGCAGCGCCACCATTGCGAGTAGTCATTGATACAAATGTAATTTTTGAGGGGCTGACCCGACAGGGCGGTGCCTGTGGCCTGATCATTGACTCATGGCAGGCAGGATTATTGCGAGCCTGTGTTTCCACTGCACTTGCGTATGAATATGCGGATGTTCCGGGGCGCAAACTTTCAGCACAGCGCTGGCAGCAGCTTCAGCCGGTTCTGGGGGGGCTGCTGAGCCGGGCCGAGTACGTTCCGATCTTTTATTCGTGGCGCCCCAGTTCACCTGATCCGGGTGATGAACTGGTGATAGATTGTGCGATGAATGCAGGTGTGCCGATTGTAACGATGAATACACGCGACTTTCAGGCTGCAAGGCTTTCGCTCGGACTTGCCGTGTTGAAGCCTGTCGCCTTAGTTGCGATACTTGCAGGAGAAAACCAGGGGGATGGCACCGATGAATCAGGTTAATTTGCAATTGCCGGAAACACTGCATCATCAACTTGAGGTGCTGGCTCGCCGCGAAGGTGTTTCGCTCGACCATTATATTCTTTACCTGCTGGTCCGGCAGGTTGCTGTCAGTTACGGAGTCAGACCTGTTTCTCCTGAAAATCGGGAAAGCGACCAGGAGCGTTTCACTGAACTCCTGCAAGTGCTGGGTCAGGCTTCAGCCGATGAGATTGATCAGGCCCTGGCTGAGCGTGATCCGATTGCACCGGAACCTGAACTGACACCTGAGATTGTTGCTCGCCTGCAGGAAAAACTCGCCGCCCATCGGCCACCAGCATAAATTATGGCCAGGCGGATCAGAACTGGTCCTGATCCTGTGACTGGCTGTCTTCCCTGAGATTGCAGATTTTGTGTTCGCTGTACATCGCAAAGATCAGGCTGGCCCACAGACCCGACATGTCCAGGCAGCAGAGCGGCAACTGGTAAGCGCAGTGCAGGCTGATGATTTCGCGCAGCAGCGGCAGTGAAAGCTGATCCTGCGCGACGGCTGACACGCAGATCAGCAGCAGGTGGACGAAGAAACCGCAGCCGGTCAGCAGAAAACGATTACGCAGTCTGAATTCTTCAGCCAGCATTTTGTCGGAAGCGCCGGGCGGCAGGCCGGAGGCCGCTGATCGAGTGTCATTCATAAAACTTCAAAGGGAGCGAGAAATCAGGGAGGGCCTTTGGAGGACGAGATCAGATTCGTGATCTCTGGATTCATTATCGGGTAATCGCGGCAAAACTTCAGCAGAATTTTTTCAGCGGTTACTTTCGGGAAGGCTGGCCGATGTCTGTCAATCCTGGCAACTGGAACTCGTCGCTTTACGATCAGAAACATTCGTTCGTTTACGAATACGGCAGGGAACTGATCGCGCTGCTTGATCCGCAACCCGGCGAGCGCATCATTGATGCCGGTTCAGGCACCGGGCATCTGACAAAACAGATTGCTGACGCGGGCGCAATAGTCATCGGCATTGACGCTTCAGAAAATATGGTCGAAGCCGCGAGGCAGGCTTATCCTGAGCTTCAGTTTGTTCAGGCCGATGTGACCGACTTTTCATTTGCTGAACCCTTCGATGCCGTCTTTTCCAACGCCACGCTGCACTGGGTGACGAATGCTGAAGCGGCGGTCAGATGCCTGGCGCGGGCGCTGCGGCCCGGCGGGCGGTTTGTGGTTGAATTCGGCGGCAAAGGCAATGTCGCTTGGATTCTGAATGCCGTCAGCGAAGCGATGCGCGAATCAGGTCTGGGCGAATTCCGGCACGACTGGTATTACCCGACGATTGGCGAATACGCGCCGCTGCTCGAACGGCATGGGCTGGTGGTTGATGCGGCGTGGCTCTTTGACCGGATGACGAAACTGGAAGGCGAGGACGGCATCCTGAACTGGCTGCGCATGTTCGGCACGGTCAAGACCTGGCAGTTGAGCGATGAAGAAAGACAGCGCGTGTTTGCACTGGCCGTCGAAAAAGCGAGGAACAGCCTGTTCATTGACGGCCAGTGGTACGCCGATTACCGCCGCCTGCGCGTCGTGGCGCACAAGCAATAACCGAACTGCACTCAGCTTCTGACGATCTCGACTCTGTAATCCTCAATCACCGGATTCGACAACACATCGTGCGCAAATTTTTCAATCTGCGCCTGCGCCTGCGCATCATCGAGTGACGGGTCAAGCTTCACTTCAAAATACTTGCCCTGCCTGACATCAGTCACGCCCTGGTAGCCGATGGTTTCGGCGGCGTGCTGAATGGCTTTGCCCTGCGGGTCGAGAACTCCGTTCTTCAAGGTCACGTAAACTTTGGCGAGCATCTTTCTCCTCAATCATTGAATCTGCCACAGAGGCACAGAGAACACAGAGCAAACAGGCCGGAAGTAATTTGCCTTCTTTGTTCTGACTCCGCGTCCTCTGTGGCTGCGGTGGCTATTTCTTTCTGTTTCCAAAAACTCTCTCGAAAATCCGGTCAACGTTCTTCAGTTGCGTTCTGACATCGAAGGCGCGGTCAATCTGTTCCGGCGTCAGGCGGCTTGAGATGTCAGGATCGTTTTTGACGAGTTCGCGGAAGTCGAGTCCTTCATCCCATGATTTCAGTGCGTTGCGCTGCACCTGGTAATAAGCCTCTTCGCGCGGCACGCCTGCGGCGGCGAGTTCGAGCAGCAGTTGTCCTGAAAAGACCAGACCGCGCGTCAGGTTCAGATTCTCAAGCATCCGCTGTTTGTTGATGACCAGCTTGTCAAGCAGCGAGGTCGTTTTCGCCAGCATGTAATCAACCGCGATGCAGGCGTCAGGCAGGATGACGCGCTCAGCGCCGGAATGCGAAATGTCGCGTTCGTGCCAGAGCGCGTTGTTTTCCATCGCCGTCACCGCGTAACCACGCACGACGCGGGCGAGACCGCAGATTCTTTCTGACAGAATCGGGTTGCGCTTGTGCGGCATCGCGGATGAGCCTTTCTGGCCGGGGCGAAAATATTCGTGAGCCTCGCGGACTTCGGTGCGCTGCCAGTGACGCACCTGCAATGCGATCTTCTCAAGCGTCGAAGCGATGATTGCCAGCGTGCAGACGAATTCGGCGTAACGGTCGCGCTGAATGACCTGCGTCGAAACATTCGCCGGTTTCAGGCCGAGCAGAAAGCAGACGCGCTCTTCGATGTCAGGATCGAGATGAGCAAACGCGCCGACCGCGCCTGACAGTTTGCCGTAGGCCGCGCCGTTGCGGGCGCGCGTCATCCGGTCAAGGTTGCGCCGCGTCTCTTCGTACCAGAGCGCAAAGGTCAGGCCGAGCGTCGTCGGTTCGGCGTGGATGCCGTGCGTGCGCCCGATCATCGCGGTGTCCTTGTGCTCAAGAGCTTTTTGTCTGAGCAGGTCACTCAGGGTTTGCAGCCGGGTAATAATCATGTCGCCTGCATCACGCAGCAGCAGGCCGTTGGCCGTATCAACTACATCTGATGAAGTCAGGCCAAAATGCACCCAGCGCGCTTCGGGGCCAATGTTTTCGGCCAGATTGGTCGTGAAGGCGATGAGGTCGTGATCGAGCGCCTTTTCCAGTTCGTGAATGCGGTCAACTGAAAAAGCCGCTTTGTCGCGGATCACTTCGACGGCTTCCGCCGGAATGTTGCCGACTTCGGCATTGGCCTGGCAGGCGGCGATCTCGACTTCGAGCCACTTGCGGTACTTGTTCTCTTCTGTCCAGAGCTGCCCCATTTCGGGCAGCGTGTAACGTTCAATCATTGTCGGTCGTCAGTTGTCAGAGGATTGTTTTGATTTGGCGTAAAGCGAAAAGAAAAGTGCGCTCAGCGCGGCGCAGGCCAGCGGAATCAGCAGGCTGCGTTCTTCCCACCCGGCGCGGCTGGCATACAGGTAAGCCAGAAACCACAGCACGGCGGCAACGGCCAGCACGATGGCCGCGCGCCGGTAAGCTTTGCTCAGTCTGACTTCAGGATCAGGCATCATTTCTGTGACTGCAATCTGGCCGCGATGAATCTGGCGCGGCGGTCTGTTTTCGGCGTGGTGTCGTCGCTCAGTTCGTAATGCTGGCGCGTGCGCAGCGTCAGGCCCGGACGGCGCGAAATGACTTCGACATAGCGACGATCATCAAATCCCGCGCGGCGTTCGGTGACGTAAGCCAGCGTGTATTGCGCGCCCAGGTCGCTGACGATGCGTTCGGGCGTTTGCAGCAGCGCCTCGAACTGTTCCGGCAGCAGCATCTCGCCGCCGCTCGATTCAGCCAGTTCCTTCAGATAACTTTCGGTCAGATTCAGTTCGCGCATGTATTGCGCCAGTTCTGCGCCGCGTTTGTAAGTGGCCGTACTCTGTCTTTCGTGCGCGCCCGTCCATTGCAGCATGTTCGTGATCTGATTGCGCAGCAGCGCCGTCCAACTGATGACAAACACCGTCGCCTGCGCGCGGCTGACGGCATTGAAAGCTTCCTGCCGTCGTCGTTTGCTGTTGGAATCGGTGCCGTCGCTGACGAGGATGATGATGCGGCGACCTGATTCTCGCTGGCGCAGCTTGTCAGCGGCCAGCATCAGCGCATCGTGAAAGCTGGCTTTGAGTCCGGCGCGTAATTTCGATCTGAGCGAATTGATCGCTTCAGTGCGATTGAGCGTCCAGTCCTGAATCAGTTGCACGCGGTCGGAATACTGAATGATCGCCAGTTGATCAGCCGGAGCCAGCCGGGCAATCAGGTTGTCGGCCAGGTCACGCGAAACGGGATTGGGCAGCACGGCTGGTTTCGGGCGTTTGTACGGATCTTCAAATCGCTCCGGTTCGGGATCGTAAAGCGCGCTCGGCCCGTTTTTGAAAGTGCCGATTTCGTTGTTGAGATCAAGCACCAGCACGACATTGGCCGGTTCGTGTCTGAGCCACGTCACCTGTCGTTCCTCGCCGTCCTCGATGACGAGCAGATCTTCCGGTTTCAGATCGCTGACATCCTTGCCCATCGGATCCCAGGCGCGCAGCGGCAGATGCACTTCGCGGGTTTCGATGCGCACGTCAGGTTTCTGCTGCTGACCTTCAGGCGGCGTGATCTTGCGCCCCGACTGCGCCAGTGCCGGAGAGCAAAGCAGCAGGAAGGCAAAAAGCAGATGGTGAGCTGATTTTTCAGTCAGTTTGAAAGCTGACGGCAAAGGAAAAAAGCAGTTCAGACACTCGTGCATCAGTCTGAAAAGGCACAGCTCAGACCTGCCGCCATCTGCCATCTGCCATCTGCCATCTGCTCGCTGACTTTTGCTTTCAGGTTTCATAGCTCCAGCCATTCACTCGGACGGTCATAGTTCGCCACTCTGACGCGATGCCGGGCTTCGGCGGCGAACAGCGGTGAGCGCGCTTCAAGGGCCTGCACGGCGGCGAGGCGCGCCAGTTCGGGGTGATTCGAGTTCTGCGACAGGTGGGCAAGGACGATGTGCTGCGCGTGACCGTCAAAATCGTCGCGCAGAAAACGCGCTGTTTCGTCGTTCGAGACGTGGCCCTGCCGACTCATGATGCGCTGCTTGAGCGACCAGGGATAGAACGTGCAGGCACGCAGCATCTCAACCTCGTGATTGGCCTCCAGAATCAGCGCATCGGCTCCGCGAAAGCGTTCAGCCGCGAGCGCGTTGTAATAGCCCAGGTCAACGGCCATGCCGATTTTGATGCCTCGCGCTTCGACGGTGAAAGCGAACGGGTCGGCGGCGTCGTGCGGAATCGTAAACGGGTGAAATTTCAGTTCGCCAATCTCAAAATCCTGCGCTGATGAAATCGCCGCGCCGCGCCGGATTGTCTTTTCCCGCTCGCCCAGGTTGCAGGCCGCGAGCGCCTTCGACGAAATATAAACCATCGCACCCAGGGTTTTTGAAACCACTGCCAGCCCGCGCGCGTGGTCGCCGTGTTCGTGCGTGATGACGATGGCGGTCAGGCGGGACGGGTCTTCGCCAGCTTCGTGCAGGCGGCGCACCAGTTCCCGGCCACTCAGTCCGCAATCAATCAGGACGCGCGTTTCGCCTGAAACGATCAGCGTCGCGTTGCCCGAACTGCCACTGCCGAGAATGCAGATTCGCATGTCTGATGAAGGCTTTCAGTGATGATGGTGACGTTGCTCAGTGATTCGGCATCGTAACACAGCGTTTCAGACCGGGCAATTCACGCCCAGGATCAATGCCTGCGCCTGGGTACGCACGCTGCCAGCGTGCTGTGTTTCCTGGAAACAATGGCTGCCCGCAGCCCGGCACGCTGGCAGCGTGCGTACCCAGGTGACTGAATTGCAGCAATTTGCCCGTCACGCAAAAAAACAGGGAAGCCCGGAAGCTTCCCTGTCAGGTTCAGATTTGAACTGACCGGATGAAACATCAACCGGCCAGTCGTGATTTATCTGGTCGTGCCGTTCACGATATTCGAGAAGGCCGAACAGTCGGTGCCGTTGCAGGCCTGAATGCGGTAACGATAAGTCGTTGTCCGGCTCAGACCGGTATTGATGAAACTGGTCGCGTTGGCTGCGGGCTGGGCAATCGTCGCAAAGTTGGTGCAGGTTGCGCCGGTGCAGCGTTGCAGCACAAAGTTCGTTTCATTGTTTGAATTATCGGTCCAGGACAGCGCAATGCGTCCCGGCCCGGTTGACGTGACAGCCAGGTTGCTCGGCGCGGCAGGCGTGGTGCCTGAGGCCTGCGTGGTAGCTGAAGCCGTGTTCGAGTAACCTGAATCACCCGCTGTATTGCTGGCGCGCACGCGATAACTGTAAGACGTGCTGGCCGTGAGACCCGTGTCGTTGTAAGTCGTCACGTTTGCGCCGACGGTCGTAATCTGCGCGAAGTTCGTACAACCCGCACCCTGGCAACGTTCGATCTTGAAGTTGTCTTCGTTGTTCGCGTTGTCAGTCCAGGACAGATTGATCTGGCTCGATGAAACTGCCGTTGCGCCAAGCGCGGTCGGCGCGGCAGGCGGAGTCACGCCGGATTGCGTGGTGGCTGAGGCCGTGTTGGAGTAACCGGAATCTCCGCCACTGGCGTTGTAAGCCCGCACCCGATAAGAGTAGCTGGTGCTGGCTGACAAGCCTGTGTCACCGAAGGACGTGACATTGGCCCCGACCGTCGTAATCTGCGCGAAATTGGTGCAGCCTGCGCCCTGGCAACGCTCAATCTTGAAGCCGTCTTCATTGTTCGCGTTGTCAGTCCACGACAGATTGATCTGGCTCGATGAAATTGCAGTGGCCGACAGGGCAGTCGGCGCAGCAGGCGGTTGCGGTGCCGACTGCGTCGTGTCTGAGGCCGTGTTGGAATAGCCTGAATCGCCGCCGCTGTTGCTGGCGCGCACGCGATAGCTGTAAGACGTGCTGGCTGCGAGGCCCGTGTTGTTGTAAGTCGTCACGTTTGCGCCGACGGTCGCAATCTGCGCGAAGTTCGTACAACCCGCGCCCTGGCAACGCTCGATCTTGAAGTTGTCTTCATTATTCGCGTTGTCAGTCCAGGACAGGTTGATCTGGCTCGATGAAACTGCCGTGGCGCTGAGCGCGGTCGGCGCGGCAGGCGGTGGCGGCGGCGTGCTGGTCAGGCTGGTTTCCCACATGCCGCGTCCGTGCGTGGCGATGCGCAGAATGCGATTCGCATTCTGAATCGCCATATCAAACACCGCGACGACCGGCAGGCCGGAGCCGTAAGGCATCCAGTTCGCGCCGCCATCGGTCGAGTTGTAAACGCCGATGTCGGTGCCCGCAAACAGATTGTTTGAATCGTTCGGATCAACCGCGAAAGCATTGACCGGAACATCGGGAATGCCGTTACCGGCAACCGTCCACGTTGGCGAGGCCGCGTTGAGATTGGTCGTCTTCCAGACGTGCTGACCGGCGGCCAGACCGAAACCCGCAAGCGTGACGTAAGCCGTGTTCTGATTGTTCGGGTCAATCACGGCGCGGGCGACATACTTCGCCGGAATCGGGCCGGTGACATCGGTCATCGTCGTTGAGCCGGTTGAGGTGGCAAAGACCTTGCCGTTATTGAGTCCGACGATGCGCACGGCGTCGTTCTGGCGCGAAATGCCAATCGCGCTGACGGCCACGCCCGACACGAACTGCTGGCTGACGACCGTCATATTCGTGCCCTGATTGGTCGAGCGATAGAGCCGGTCAGTGCCGAAATAGAGCGTGTTCGGATTGCCCGGCCCCAGAGTCATCGGCGCATAGAATTCAACGGCTGAATCGCTGCAATTGATGCCGTTGGCCGTGCCGCCGCAGCCGAAGAAAGTCCAGCCGTTGTCCTGCGCATTGGCTGTGCTGAGGACCCGCGCAAAGCCCACCAGCCCGCTGCTGCCGACCACGTTGTAATAGGTGTGATACATCGTCACGTTGGTGGTATCGGTGGCGTTCTGATCAATCAGCGCAAATCCGCCGTCGCCAAAATCGGCGCGCGTCCACGTGTTGTCAGGGCGCAGCCATTCGGTGCCGTTGTCCTGCGTGCCGCCGATGCTGAACCAGCGGTCGGACGGGTGCACCGCAATGCTCTGAAACTGTGTGGCATTGAATCCGGCCTTGTTCAGGCTCGTCCAGCTTCCCCCGGCATTGTCCGAGCGGTAGATGCCGCCGTCATTGCCGGTGTAAACGACATTGGAGTTTGACGGGGCGACCGCGATAAAGTGCGTGTCGGCGTGCAGCCCGGTTTCGCTGACCGAGAAATTGGAACCATTGGTCGTCTTTTTCAGCGCCGCTGCGCCGCACGAACCGCTGACCTGGCCGCCGACATAGACGACATTGGTGTTGGCCGGATCAACGGCCACCGAGAGGTTGTAAGATCCCTGCTGCCCGCCGAACCCGGCAGCGCCGCTGATGGCTGCTGCCCAGGTCGCGCCTCCGTCAACTGATTTGCGCAACTGTCCGCCATAACCCGCCGCGCCGCAGATTCCGCTGGAAGGTTCAGAAGTAGCGGCGTAAGCCGTCACGGTTGAGCCGATTTTGGTGATCGTGAACGTGACACGATAGCGTGCTGTAGAAGTGCCGAGCGCGAGCGTGCGCGTAAAGGTCGGCGTCGCATCATTGGCATTCGTGGTGCGATAGATGCCGCCGCTTTCAGTGGTTGTGCCCATCACGGCGACCAGCAGGTTGTTGGGATTGCCCGGTTCAAAAACGGCGTCGCTCGTACTGAGGTTCGTGGTGCTGCTGCCGATGGCCAGTCTGGTAAAGGTCGGCGCAGCGCCGCCCGCGTTGGTCGAACGATAGAGTCCGCGCGCTGGCAGTGTTGCCGCCGTGTCGCATCCGATGCCGCCGATGCCTGAGGTGGTCGTCACAAAGATCGTGTTGGGATCAGTCGGGTGAACCAGGATTCTGCTGATTGAACGGTTGCCGAGAACGTTGTTGCCGCCGCCGTCCTGATTGAACGGGCCGACGAGAGTCGGCGAAGCGCCGTCGGCATTCTCGATGCGATAAACCCCGACCCCGAAAAAGCTGTCACAGGAAAAACTCGATTCGCCGGTGCCGACCCAGACGGTCGAGGGATTGGAGGGCGAAATTGCCACTGCGCCAACCGCCAGCGACTGTGCGTTATCCATCAACTGAGTCCACGAAGCGCCTCCGTTGAGCGTGCGATACAGTCCGCCCTGTGCCGTTCCGACATAAGCGATGTCGGGGTTGCTCGGATGAATGGCAATCGAGACCGTGCGCCCGCTGACCGGAGTCGAGGTGCCTGAGGTCTGGCCGTTCGGGATGGGCGCCGGGCCGAGTTCAGTCCAGCTTCCACCGGCTGCCGTCACGTTGATGGCTGGCAGGCGCAGCTCGCTGGTTTCCGGTTCGGCAGCGCCGGGCAGTGCGCCATTCAGTCTGAGCTGCCGCTGCATCTGGCGAACGGCGACGTTGCGCAGATTGCCGCGTCCAAGTCTGATCAGATCGTCAATGCCGCGCAGGCGTTTGATCTGTTCATCGCGCCGGTGCAGGTAATCAGCCTTGTCAATTCGGCCTTTGGCAAATTCGGGAATATCTGAATCATCATCCGGCAACGTGCTGCCCGCAGTTCCGCCAGTCCGGGCGGGTGTCTGCTGTGCCAGCACGCTCAGGGGTGAAAGAGACAGCAACAACGACAACAAAAGCAGTGACGCTTTTCTTAACTTCATTCGATAACCTCCTCAGTTGATGGATAACCCGGTCAGGCTGAAGACCCGATCCGGCTGAAAATGAGTGCGACAGCCAGACGTCCGCCATTCGACGCTGATGAATCTCAGCCCGTCGCCAGCGACCTGATCAGCGGCAGCGAAACAAACATTGACGCATCGAAGAAATGTAATTTGAAATCAGATGCAACCTGCGTTTTTTTCCAGTCGCCAGATGAGGACGAAAAAGTTGAACCGCCTGAGCAGCCAACTCCGGGGGAGAAAAAGAGCAGCCTGCAAGGATGTAAATTCTCCTGACTTAATTGAGGTTGAAGCTGGGCGCAGCATAAGCCCGCCTGATGAGTTTTGTCAAAAAATGTGGCACAAACCTTAAAAATTTGCGCCCGGCGCAGGATTCGTCCGGGCCGGTTGCTCGTCCCTGCCGCTCCATGAAATCCTGAACCCGGACAGCCTGCGCTGTCGTAAAGCTCCGCACAGCCCCCGCTGCGACCATTACCCGGAGTCAGAAAAAAACTTATGAAGCCACCAGTCTCTTTAACCGTCACATTACCGTCGCGTCAGTTTCACCTGCGAATGTTCAGCCTGCTCATCCTGTGCCTGGTCATGGTGTCCGGGCTGATGTCCGTGGCCCGCGCCCAGGCTCCTGACAAAATTCTCAAACAGGCAAACAAGGCTCTGGGCGGTGAAAAGGCGCTGCGCAGCGTGCGTTCGTGGCAGGCGCAGGGCACGATCAGACGGCTCAGTGACGGCGCAACCGGACATTACGAGGCCGCCGCGCTGCTGCCCGGTCTTTACACGGTGAATTTTGATTTCAGCGGCTTTGAAATCAGCCGGGGCTACAACGGCAAATCCGGCTGGACGCGCGATTCGCTGCACGGGCTGCGCACCCTGACGGGCGACGAGAGCCGCGACTTTCAGACCGAAGCCCTCTGGCGCAACACCCGCTGGCTTGATTACAAAAAGGAAAAATCGAAGCTTACTGCTGCCGGGCAGGCTGCCGTCAGCGAAAAACCGGCAAACGTCCTGGTGCTGACCACAGCCAAAGGCGTGAAACTGAAACTGCATTTTGACGCAGCGTCCGGCCTGCTGCTGCGCGAGGAAATTCCGGCGGGCGAAGTCGTGCGCGTGTTCGATTATTCAGATTATCGCCCGGTTGACGGCGTGATGGAGCCGCACACCATCAGAGTCACGACCGGCCCTGAGCAGTATGAAATCAGGCTCAGTCAGATCACGCACAATTCATCGCCCGAACGCGCGCGGTTTGACTTCCCGAAAATCTCGAACGAACCGCTGCCCGATATTCCCGCGCTGCTCAAGGAGGTCAGCGCCAACGAGGAAGCCATTGACCAGTTGCTGGAAAAATACACCTATACTGAAACCATCACGCGACGCGAGCTTGATCAGAACGGCAGCCTGAAAGACAAGGAAACCGAAACCTGGGAACTGACCTTTTACAAAGGCAATCGCATTCGCCGCCTGATTGCGAAAAACGGCAAACCGCTCGCAGGCGACGACCTGGAAAAAGAGGATCGGCGCGTCGAGAAGCGCGTCCGCGAGATTGAAAAAAAGGAAGCCGAAAAGGAACGCAAAGCGCAGCAGGAACGCGAGGTCGGACAAAGCGCCGCCGGGACGCCGAATGATGAAGGCGAACGCATTTCAATCGCTGATGTGCTGCGCGCTTCCCGCCTCGTCAACCCGCGCCGCGAAAGGTTTCGCAATCGTGACGTGATCGTTTTTGATTTCGAGCCGCTGCCCGGTTACAAGCCGCAGAAAAAGTATGAAAAGTTTTTCGGCAAGAACGCCGGAGCCATCTGGGTTGACGCTGCCGACAAACAGGTGGCCCGCGTCGAATCCCGCCTGATTGATTCATACAAAATTGCCGGAGGCATGCTGGCTTCGCTCAGGGAAGGCGCAACCTTTGTCCTCGAACAGGAGCGCGTCAACAATGAACTCTGGCTGCCGACACGAATGGACATCAACCTGTCGGTGAAGGTGCTGATGGTCAAAGGCATCAACGTGCTGATGAGCGCCACCTACGGCGATTACAAACGCTTCAATGTGGATGCCGAAAAAGAGAAGCTGAAGGATCCGGTGAAGCCCTGAGCGAGATCAGATTTCAGATCAGTAGCTGGAATCCGTCATCGTTGCGCGATTTGCCAGAATCGCGCGGCTCACGACACGCGCCGATGGCAGATGCCGCGCGATTCTGGCAAATCGCGCAACACTCCCGTGTACGCCGATACAAAAGGGAAGGGGAGAAAGATGCAGGTCGCCTTTTCTCCTCTTCTCCTCTTCGCTCTGTCCTTCTTCACTCGCTGCGTCCGGAGGATGGATCGAGATGACGGGTGGTGCCTTCGACGATGCTGCCGTGAATGTCCTGGCGGGGCGGCAGTTCATTTGTTCGCGGAGCCGGTGGCACGGGCTGAGGCTGCGGCCACGATGAAAACTGCTGCGCGGGCGGCGCGGTGATTCTGGCGGCTTCCTGCTTTGCGCGCACGATTTCAGCAATCCCGCCGCCGATCATGGCGAAGGCCGGAATCAGCATCCAGAACCACCAGGTCTGCCCAGCCGGCACCCAGATCAGGCAGCCCAGCGCCACACAAATAAAACCGATCCCCATAAACATTCGCTGAATCCCGCCCGCCAGGCTGGGCTGATGTTCATCTCGCCGCCTGCGCCGTCTGTGTCTGTCATCATCCGCATCCTGAGCCGGACGCTCGACCGGCAACTGACCGCTCAGGGCCTGCGGAATCAGGCTGACATTGGCTCCGCACGAACGGCAGAATTTCGTTCCTTCAATCGGAGCCGCACAATTGGGACAAAACATGGCTTTGTTCTCCGGTTACTCAGGTCTTCGAGGGTGAAACGGCAGCGCCTGAAAATACTGGCATCATCCGGTCGGACTCAACAGGACATCAGAAAACTGATACGAAAACGCGCACCTGAAAAGTTCCCGGCCCGGTCTGACAGCTATTGTCTTCACGCCGCATCCGCTGTTAGTTTTACTCCGCTGCCAGCGGATTCACAACTCGCCGGGGTCATTCAAAAGGAATCAGTCATTGTCATGAGTTTCAGCAAATTCAATTCACAGGTGCTGTGCCTGCTGCTGCTGCTGCCTGCGTGGTTGCCCGGCGCGTCGGCGCAACCTGCCGGTCAGAAGGCAAAAAAGACTGCGCCGATCATTGTCAGAAACCGCGCGCCGCTGACGCCGAATGCTTTTTACCTGCTGCCGCTGACTTCAATCAGACCGGCGGGCTGGCTGCGTCGGCAGTTGCAGATTCAGGCTGACGGGCTGACCGGCCACCTCGATGAATTCTGGCCCGATGTCGGCCCGCAAAGCGCCTGGCTCGGCGGTGCGGGCGAAGGATGGGAGCGCGGGCCGTATTATCTGGACGGGCTGCTGCCGCTGGCTTACCTGCTCAATGATGCCAGGCTGAAGGCGAAAACGCAGAAATGGATTGAATGGGCGCTCAGCAATCAGCGGCCTGACGGCAGCATCGGCCCGGAGAAGAATACGGACTGGTGGCCGAATATGATTATGCTGAAGGTGCTCACGCAGTATCACGAAGCGACCGGCGACGCGCGCGTGATTCCGCTGATGGAGCGTTATTTCGCGCATCACGCAAAACTGGCCGCTGAAAGGCCGCTGCGCGACTGGGGACGGCAGCGCTGGGCTGACGAACTGGTGAGCATTCTGTGGCTTTATAATCGCAACGGCGACGGGCGACTGCTCGATCTGGCGCGCACGCTGAAAGCGCAGGGCCGCGACTGGCGGGCGCATTTTGCGAATTTCAGTTTCCCCGCCAAAGTTGATCCGAAGGCGCTGGAGTTTGACAAGGCAGGCTGGCTTTCTGATCTCCCGCTCGGCACGCACGGCGTCAACAATGCCATGGCAATGAAAACCACCACCGTCTGGTCGCAGGTATCAGGCGATGAAGCCGACCGCCAGGCGACCAGGCAGATGCTCAGCGTGCTGGATCGTTATCATCCGCAGCCGAACGGCATGTTCAGCGCCGATGAGCATTACGCCGGGCCTGATCCGTCGCAGGGCATTGAACTCTGCGCGGTGGTCGAAGCGATGTTTTCGCTTGAGCACGTCATTGCGATTACCGGTGACGCGGCGATGAGCGACCGGCTCGAACGCATCACCTTCAACGCGCTGCCTGCAACTTTTGACGGAAAGATGTGGGCGCATCAGTACGATCAGCAGCCGAATCAGGTTCTGTGCAGCCTCGACAAACGCAACTGGTCAACGAACGGGCCGGAATCGAATCTGTTCGGAATGGAACCGAACTTCGGCTGCTGCACGGCGAATATGCACCAGGGCTGGCCGAAATTCGCCGCGAGTTTGTGGATGGCGACCAGCGATGACGGACTGGCCGCTGCGGCTTATGCGCCCTGCGAGGTCAGGACCGTCGTCAAAGGCGGCGTGAAAGTCACCGTCAGCGAAGAGACTGAATACCCCTTCCGCGATGAAATTCGCCTGACCATCAATCCCGAACGCGCAACGACCTTTCCGCTGAAACTGCACATTCCTGCCTGGGCGACTGAAGCCGTCGTGACGGTCAACGGCAGGCGAGTGAATGGCGTGACTGCCGGAGAGTTTCACACGATCAGTCGCCGCTGGAACAAAGGCGACCGCGTGGCGCTGAAGTTCCCGATGAAACTGCGCGCCACACGCTGGCATCAGGATTCGGTCGCGGTCGAACGCGGCCCGCTCGTCTTCGCGCTGAAGATCGGCGAAGACTGGCGCAAAGTCACCGGGCAGATGAAAAAGCCCGCGATTGCTCCGGCCATTGACTGGGAAGTGCATCCGACCACAGCCTGGAATTACGGCCTGGCGATTGACGCAGACAACCCTGAAAAATCGGCGCAGGTCTTTGAAAGAAAAATCAGCGATTACCCGTTCACGCCCGCAGGCGCGCCGGTTGAAATAAAAATCAAAGGCCGCCGCCTGCCGCAATGGACGCTGGTTGACGGCTCAGCCGGGCCGCTGCCGCCGAGTCCGGCTGCGAGCGGCGAACCCGAAGAGACACTGACGCTGATTCCTTACGGAGCAGCGAAATTACGCATCACTACCTTTCCGCAACTTGCGGGAAGATGAACATGCTGTTTTTTGTCACCGCGATTTACCGAAGGATGGAGGAATCTTACTGACATGAGTCCACACAGACTGCTCACCTTAATGCTGATTCTGTTCAGCGCATCATTCAATCTTATGGCACAGACAAAAGCCGGAATTACGAAACAGGTCTATGGCAAAACTGCCGATGGCAGAAGCGTTGACATTTACACGCTGACCAATGACAAGGGCATCGAAGCGCGCATTATCAATTACGGCGGCATCGTCGTTTCGCTCAGGGTTCCCGACAACAAGGGGCAGATGGGCGATGTGGTGCTCGGCTTCGATGATCTCGAAAGTTATCTGACAAAGAATCCTTACTTCGGCGCGCTGATCGGTCGTTACGGCAACCGCATTGCCAAAGGCCGCTTCACGCTTGACGGCAAGGAATACAAACTCGCCACCAACAACGGCGAAAACCATCTGCACGGCGGCATCAAGGGGTTCGACAAGCAACTCTGGAAGGCCAAGCCGTTCACGACAAAACAGGGGCCTGCGCTGGAACTCAGCTATGTCAGCAAAGACGGCGAGGAAGGCTATCCGGGCAAACTCTCAGTGACGGTGGTCTACACGCTGACGAGCGACAACAGTCTGCGGATTGATTACACAGCGACGACCGACAAGGATACGGTGGTCAATCTGACTAATCATTCCTATTTCAATCTGGCCGGGAGCGGTGACATACTTGGTCACCAACTGGTCATCAATGCCGACAAGTTCACGCCGGTTGATGCAGGGCTGATTCCGACGGGCGAACTGCGCAACGTCAAAGGCACGCCCTTTGATTTCACCGCGCCGCACTCAATCGGTGAACGCATCGAAGCGCCGGATGAACAGATCGTTTTCGGCAAGGGCTACGATCACAATTTTGTGCTCAATAACTGGGACAAAACGCTGCGGCAGCAGGTCAGGGTTTATGAACCGACGACCGGGCGCGTGATGGAAGTCTTCACGACTGAGCCGGGCGTGCAGTTTTATTCGGGCAATTTTCTGGATGGCACGCTGACGGGCAAGGGCGGCAAGGTTTATCAGCGGCGTTACGGGTTCTGTCTTGAGACGCAGCATTTCCCGGATTCACCGAATCATCCGAACTTCCCGACCACGACGCTCAAAAAAGGCGAGACTTACCGCACGACGACGATTTACCGGTTTTCAGCAAAGTAAGGCAGGCTGATGAAGGGAACACGGATAAAATGGATACGGCGGATCAAAACGGATAATCTGCGCTGATCCGCTGCATCAGTCTCATCCGTGTTCCAATTTCTGATCATCAGCATTCCAGTTGATCGCGCTGCAATTTGAAGCCCCGGATGTTGCCGAGCAGCGTGACGGCGAGCATTTCAGGCTGGAACATTTCCTGAGCCAGGCGCTGCACGTCCTCGACGGTGACGGCGTTGACCTGTTCGATGACTTCATCCTGCGAAATGAATTCACCAAAGGTGATCTCCTGCTGCGCCAGTGAACTCATCCGCGATGAGGTTGATTCAAGGTTGAGAATCAGCCCGGCTTTCAACTGTTCCTTGTTGCGTTCAAGTTCCTCGCGGCTGACTGCTTCGCGTTTGAGGCGGCGCAGTTCCGCCATCGTGGCGTCAATGGTGCGGCTCAGATTCTCCTTCGACGCGCCCGCGTAAATATCCAGGTTGCCGCAATCCCTGTAAGCATTCGTGGCAGCATAGATCGTGTAAACCAGCCCGCGATCTTCGCGCACCGACTGAAAGAGGCGCGAACTCATCCCGCCGCCGAGAATCGTACTCATCAGATAAGCGATGTAACGATCATCGCTCGACAGCGAAGGGCAGGGCGCGCCGATGACCAGATGCGCCTGTTCGAGGTCTTTCTTGTGGCGCAGCGTGATGTGCGGCTGCGTGCGCGGCGCGGGCGAAACGGGCGCGGCGTGGCCAGCCTCAAGCCCGCCAAAATATCGTTCGGCAAGTTCCGCCATCGCCTCGTGGGTGACGTTGCCTGCTGCGGCCAGCACAAAGTTGTCAGGCCGGTAATGCTGTTCGTAATGTTCGCGCACCTGATGGCCGATAAAACTCGAAAGCGTCTGCGGCGTGCCGAGAATCGGGCGACCGAGCGCGTGATCGGGATAAAACTTTTCCGAAAAGATTTCAAAAACCAGATCGTCGGGCGTGTCCTCGACCATCTTGATCTCTTCCAGAATGACGTTGCGTTCCTTGTCGAGTTCAGCGGCATCGAAGGCCGGAGCCGTCACCAGGTCGGCAATCAGTTCAAAGGCGCGCGGCAGGTGTTCGTCCAGCACCTTGTTGTGAAAGCCGACAAATTCCTTGCCCGTAAAAGCGTCGAGATGACCGCCGAGCGCGTCTGACTCTTCGGCAATCTGCGCGGCTGAGCGTCGCCGTGTGCCTTTGAAAAGCGCGTGTTCGATGAAATGCGAAAGTCCGTTGGCCGTGGCCGTTTCGTGGCGCGAACCGGTGCGCAGAAAAATGCCGAAGCTGACCGACCGCACCTCGGCCATCTGTTCGGTGACGACGACCAGCCCGTTATCAAGCCGGGTTTTGCGGATGTTGGGATCACTGCCCATCAGTTTACCTCTGAAATGAATCGGTGCGATTGAGTGATGGAGGATCGTACCACGAGATCAGGGCAGGTGTCAGGCAAACGATTTTTTACGCGGCGCCCACAGAACGCAGGCGTCGCGGCCTGCTCGTGCTTCGAGCAACGCACCTGGCGCGGAACGCAGGCAGGCGTGACGCCTGCGCTCCTTGTTTGCGCTTCGTGAAGATTGTTCAGTTGTCAGCCGACCAGCTTGAGACGGCTGCCGGGTGGCAGTGCTTCAAAGTTCGGAGTTGTTTCAGCCGCCTGACTTTCTGTTGCCAGTGGCGGCGGCGTGACCACGCTGATCGGCAAACCGAGAACTTCCCGGCTGAGTCGCCTGAAATCGGTTGAAGCGGTGCTGATGGGCAGGTATTCGATAACCGATTTTGCGCGCGCTGCGGCCTCGACGATTCGCAGGCTTGTGCGAATGCGGGTCTGGTAAAGCCTGTCGCCGAAGATGCCCTGAAGTTCCTGCTCAAGTTCGCGGTCTATTTTCTGCCGTTCGTCATAATGATTCAGGGCGACTCTGATGGCCGGGGAGCGTTTGCCGCGCAGCGCGCTGATTTCACCGATCCACGACACCAGCGCCGAGACTCCCTTGAGCGTGTAACTGCCACACGACACGACAATCACCACCTGAGTGGCCACGTCAATACCGGCCTGAGTCGAACGGCTCAGCCCGGCGGGTGTGTCAATCAGAATGTAATCGTACTGCGTCAGGACGCGGCTCAGATGCTTTCTCAGCAGGTTTTCCGAGACCGGCAGCCGTTCCACATTTTCGCGCAGATCACGCTGATAACGGTTGGGGATCAGATCAACTGAGGCGCGAACGGGCAGGACGTATTCGGCAATGTTGGCTGAAGGCACGAGCAGCAGCCGGTCGGCTGTTTTCGTGCTGGTGATTGGTTCGACAGCGAGGCTGTGACCGAGATTGCCCTGTGGATCGAGGTCTATGCACAGGACTCGCTGGTTGTGTTCGAGGGCCAGGCAAACCGCCAGATTATGAGTAATCGTGGTCTTGCCGGTGCCACCTTTCTGATTGACGAGCGCTATGACCTGAGCCTGCATCTGGAGAACTGCTCCCGGGGGAGGCGCATTACTTCTCCTGAACTGGTCAGTCACCGACGGGGCGGGTGTCTTTTCCAGCATAAACGTGACTTCTGGTTTTTTGCTTTTTCGTTAGCAGTTGCCTTCGCTTTCATTCAGACAGAAAGCCAAAGCAGATGGGGGTTAGCGACCGATAACCGCGTCAGTATAACCGGAGTGCGGGACGATTACCAGATTACGCGCAGCTATTTGAGCAATGCGAAAATCCATTTCCCCTGAAGCTGCCTGAAAGTCCGGGAACTCAGGGCAGGGGACGCGGTGCTAATCAGTCCGCACACGCGGCACGAACTGCTGCTGCAGCCGGGCGACCAGGGCATCAATATTTTCAGTCGTGTATCCGGCAGTGCTGACCGGGGGCAGAATTTCCATGAACACATCGTGGGGCAGGCAGTAGCTGGTGCCTTTGCGCATCACCAGCCGCGTGTCGTTGACCACGACCGGCACAATGGGGACGCCTGCTTCGAGCGCCATAAAGAAAATGCCCTTCTTGAATTCCTTCAACCGCCCGTCCACGGTGCGCGTTCCTTCGGGAAAGCCGACATAGGATCGCCCTTCCCTGAGGTGTCGTGCGCCCAGGCGGGTGCTGGCAATAGCTGCCTCACGGTTGCTGCGATCAATCGGGATGACATCAATCAGTTCGATTCCCTGTTTGAAAATGGGAATGCTGAAAACTTCCTTTTTAGCCAGGAAACTGGGATTGCGGTCGAGATTGGCAATCAGCAGCGGCGGGTCAAGATTGCTCTGATGATTGGCAATGAAGACATAAGGCTGCTGCGGGTCGAGGTGTTCGAGGCCGCTTACATGGACGCGCGCTCCCGCCGTGCGCAGGTACAGCCGCGCGCCGAATTTGCCGAACGGATAAATGAAATCCCTGATACCAAAGAGCCGCCGCAACAGATAACCGACCGGAATAACCGGCAGCCCGATGATCAGAAAACAGAGCGCCGCCACCACAAAGGTTGCGTAATAACGCAGCCGCGCCAGCAGGCCCGGTTCAATCGTTCTGTTTGTCGCTGCGGCGCTGGCCAGAGTTTCTTCTTTGTTGGCTGTCATCGGGGAGGTTACCTTTCCAGCATTCAGGAAAACAGGATGTGCTGCTTGTGACAACTTCAGCGGGCTGCGCTTGAACTGCGCGGCGCTGATGAATGGGCGGATTACTTTGCCGGAACTTCAGTTGAGTCCTCAGCAGGCAGCATCGAATCGAGCTTGTCACCCGCCAGCGTGCCAAACAGGCTCACGGTCAGGATCGCAGTGAGCAGCAGGACGGCGGCAATGCCCCGCGGAATGCCCATCAGCCGGTGTGAGACCTGGAAACTTCCGGCCTGATCCCAGGACGTTGCGCCCTGGCTGCTGAGCTTTCGGTAAGCGGTGATGCTGGTAATCAGGGTGATGAGCGGGATGAGGCCTGTTCCCATGCCCCTCAGCCAGACATCCACGCTGCGCCTGAGCGCCTGCGGATAAGTCAGCAGCTTTCCGCCTTTCGTCGTGACCCTGATTCTGAAGAGCCATTTGCCCGGCGTGGTTCCGAGAAGTGACAGCATCAGCGCTTCAACCGGAATCATCACCAGCAGAATTACGGCTCCGAAAACAGCATCAGCGCCCCGGCCTTCGGGCAGGCTGAGCGGGGTGAACACACTGAGGGTGCCAATGATTCCGCCGACACAGAGCGCGGTCAGCATAATATCAGTTGACCGTGCCCAGTACCTGAGCCAGGGTCTGACCTGCGGCCCTTCGGTGATGATCTGATGCAATCCGGCGTCCGGCTCCATCACCCCCGGAACCGTGTGCAGCGGCACCCAGTCTGCGGCTCCTTCGTGCCAGGCCGGATCGTTGTAACTCATCCGGTCAGCGGCCAGTGCTTCTCTGACCTCGGTCAGAGAGCAGGGGCCGATTCTCTCACCGTTTTTCATCACATAGATGTTCATCTGGTCAGCCTGTCAGGATGAGTTGTGAGCCGTTTCAGGCGTGTCAGATCACCGTGCCATCCGTGATCGTCACGTTTTTGGGCACAATGACGATGCCTTCGCGGATCAGGTAAGTGCCGTTCGGGTCGTCGTAATGTTCGCGTCCGGCTTCGTTCAGGATGCGCACGTTCGAGCCGATGCGCACATTCTTGTCAATGATTGCCTTGCGGATGATCGTGTTTTCACCGATGCCCATCCAGGGAATGCCGTGTCGCCGCTCCATTTCCAGTTCGTCGAGCGTCTGGTAGTAATCAGCGCCCATAATCAGCGCGTGTTCGATACGCGAATAATTTTCGATGCGCGAGCGGATGCCGATCACGGAATGATCAATCCAGACACGGTTGAGAATGCAGCCTTCAGAGATGATCGAATCACGAATCTGACAGTCAATCAGCTTCGAGCCGGGCAGGAAGCGGGCGCGCGTGTAAATCGGCGCATCGGCATCGAAGAGATTGAACTTCGGCAGAATGTTCGCCATGTCCAGATTGGCGTGATAGAACGAACTGATCGTTCCGATGTCTTCCCAGTAACCATCAAACAGAAAGGCCTGGACGTGATCCTTTTCAATGGCTGCCGGAATCACTTCGCCGCCGAAATCAGCGAACCGGTCATCCCTGAGCAGTTCGCGCAGCGCCTCGAACCTGAAGACATAGACGCCCATCGAAGCCAGATAACAGCGGCGTTCGGCATCCTCGCGCGTCAGGCCGAACTGCGTGGTGTCCACACGCATCGCCGCGAGCTGATCCTTGGGCGGCTTTTCGCGGAACTCGACAATGCGGCCATCATCGCTCGATTTCAGCAGGCCGAAGCTTGAGGCGCGGGCTTCGTCACACGGAATCACTGAAATCGTCACGTCGGCCTGCGTCTCTTCGTGATGCCGCAGGAATTCGCGGTAATCCATCCGGTACAGGTGATCGCCGGAAAGAATCAGCACATTGTCGGGCCGGATGTCTTCGATGTGAATCATGACCTGCCGCACGGCGTCGGCAGTGCCCTGAAACCAGTCCTTGTTGGTCGGCGTCTGTTCCGCCGCCAGAATGTCCACAAAGCCGTCTGAAAACGGGCTGAAACGATAGGTGCGCGCAATATGACGATTGAGCGACGCTGAATTGAACTGCGTCAGCACATAGACCTTGCTGATGTCGGAATTGATGCAGTTGGACAGGGTGATATCAATCAGGCGGTATTTGCCGCCGAGGGGAACAGCCGGTTTTGAGCGATGCCACGTCAGAGGAAAAAGCCGCGTCCCCTGACCGCCGCCCAGAATCAGTGCCAGAGTCTCTTTTTTCATATAATCCCGCTGATGCCTGACCGCTTGTTGTTGGTTGTTCGGGGAGCAAAGAGAAGCAAGCCGACAGTCTGGCTCACGGATGCTGACTGAGCTAAGCTGTCACGCGCCCGTGAGAATAAGTAAGGCATCGGGCATTTTCAAGGGCACAGGATGCATTGCCTGACAGGGAACGCTGAACAGGGAACGCAAACAAGGAACGCCAAACAAGGAGCGCCGAACAAGGAGCGCCGAACAAGGAGCGCAGGCGTCCCGCCTGCATGTCTTCCGAGAAAGGCGCTTTGATTGAAAGCAAGGCAGGCGGGACGCCTGCGCTCCTTGTTCTGAGGGAATGATGAACACATCAGCACCGAATCACACACATCAGCAGATGGCGCTGCCCGTCGTGGCGCTTGAATCAACGGTCATCGCGCATGGTCTGCCTGCACCGCACAACCTTGAAACCGCGCAGGCCTGCGAGGCAGCGGTGCGCGACGCCGGAGCGCGTCCTGCGACAATTGCCATCATTGATGGCCAGCCGGTCATCGGGCTTGACGAGGCGCAGATGCGGGCGGTGGCTGAAAGCCGCGACGTGGCAAAAGTGAATCTGGCAAACCTGGCCAGCGTGATCAGCGCGGGCCGTTCCGGTGCAACCACTGTGGCCGCGACGCTGCACCTGGCGCGGCGTGCCGGGATTCACGTTTTTGCGACGGGCGGCATTGGCGGCGTGCATCGCGGTGCGGCGGCGAGCTTTGACATTTCGGCTGATCTGACGGCGCTGGCGCGTTACCCGCTCATCGTGGTCTGCGCCGGAGCCAAGGCGATTCTCGATCTGCCGAAAACGCTGGAGGTGCTGGAAACCCTGGGCGTGCCCGTTATTGGTTACGGTACGGATGAACTGCCCGCTTTTTATTCGCGGACGAGCGGCATCAGGCTTGATCTGCGCGCTGATGCGCCCGCTGAAGTCGCGGCCCTCGCGCGCACGCACTGGGAATTCGGCGGCGCGGGCGCGGTGCTGGTCGTGGCGCCGGTTCCGGCTGAAGATGAAATTCCGGCTCACGAAATCAGCGGTCTGATTGAAGACGCCCTGGCCGAAGCCGCGCGGCAAAACATCAGCGGCAAGGCGGTGACGCCGTTTCTGCTGGCGCAGATTGCCGAACGCAGCGGCGGGCGTTCATTGCGGGCGAATATGTCGCTGCTGCGTCACAATGCTCGCATTGCGGGTGAGATTGCATGCGCCCTCGTCAACGATGTAACCTGAGACAATGATGAAACGTGGTTTTGTTTTGTGCTTTTTTTGTTTTCTGATTCTGCTGATCCTGCCCCGCGCAATTGTTGCGCAGAATCTCAACGTCAAAACTCACACGCTGAAGAACGGGATGAAAGTTCTCGTCCAGGAGGATCATTCGATTCCGAGCGTGGCGCTTTATATTTTCTATCGCATCGGGTCGCGCAATGAACGACCCGGCACGACGGGCATTTCGCATTTCTTCGAACACATGATGTTCAATGGCGCGAAGAAATACGGCCCGAAACAGTTTGACGTGGCGATGGAAGCCGCCGGTGGCAGCAACAATGCCTACACCGATTATGACGTGACGGTTTATCAGGACTGGTTTCCGTCCTCCGCGCTCGAACTGATCTTTGATCTTGAAGCCGACCGGATTCGGGACCTGGCGTTCGATCCGAAAATCATTGAATCAGAGCGTGGCGTGGTCGCTTCAGAACGGCGCACGTCGGTTGAGTCGAACAATTTCGGACTGCTCGATGAACAGTTGTGGGCGGCGGCTTACACGGCGCATCCGTATCAGTGGCCGGTGGTCGGGTGGATGGTGGACATTGAAAACTGGAAGATGAACGATCTGAAGCGGCATTTCGAGATGGGCTATTCACCTTCGAATGCCACGATGGTCGTGTGCGGCGACGTGAATTTTGATGACATCGTCCGGCTGGCGACGAAATACATCGAACCGATTCCGTCACACGATCCGCCACCGTCGGTTACAACAAGAGAGCCGGAACAGCAGGGCGAGCGGCGCGTGACGATCAGAAAGTTCGCACAACTGCCGATTGTCATGGCTGGCTGGCACGTCGTCGCATCGTCGCATCCCGATTACGTGCCGTTGCAGGTGTTGCAGAATATCCTGCTCAGCGGTGAAAGCTCGCGCCTGCATCAGCGGCTGGTGGACAAGGATCAGCTTGCGCTCGATGTCAGCGGCATGATGAACCTGGCGCTTGACCCGACGCTCTTTGTCGTCATCGCGCAGCCGCGTGAAGCCATCGCGCCCGAAGCCGTTGAGAAAGCACTTTACGAAGAGCTTGAGCGCATCAAAGCCGGTGTCACCGAACGCGAATTGCAGAAGGCGAAGAATGCGCTGATTGCGAATTTTTACCGGCAGATGAAAACCATCAGCGGCAAGGCGCGCGCGCTTGGCAATTACGAAGTCTTTTTCGGTGATTACCAGAAAATCTTCAGCGCCGCCGGGACTTATTCCAAAGTCACCGCCGATGACCTGAAGCGCGTGGCGCAGAAATATTTCACCGAAAAAAATCGCACCGTCGCCACCCTCATTCCTGAACAGGAAGCTGCCGCCACCGCCCCGGCCAAAACCGCCGAAGTAAAAACAAAAGCCGCCAACCGAAAGCGCAAAGCCGGTAAGCGGTAGCCTGAACAAAACCGTCAATGACACTCATCAAAGAAAACCCGAACCACCCCCGTAGTAACGAATTCATTCGTTTTGTCTGCGTGACCAGAACACTGAAAGCAGACGAATGAATTCGTTACTACGGGGGCGCAGGTTCTCTTTGAATATTTCAGGCTGGTGAGCTGACACTGATCCTGCAACGATTTTTATGATTCGAAATTTTATGATGAAGATACTGGTTCGTAATCTGCTGGCAGTGACGCTGCTGGTGACGCTGGCCTGCGCGGCCATGGCGCAGCAGGCGCTGAAACTGCCGCCTTATAAAAAAGTGAAACTGAATAACGGCCTGACGGTGATGCTGATGGAACAGCACGAAGTTCCGGTCATCAGCTTCAGCGTGCTCATGCGTGCCGGAGCAGTGGCTGATCCGGCGGGCCGCGAAGGTCTGGCTTCGGTCACGGCTGAACTGTTGCGCAAAGGCACGCGCACGCGCACGGCAGATCAGCTTTCATCAGAGCTTGATTTCATTGGCGGCACGCTCGAATTCGGCGCGGGCCACGACGCGGCCATCGGCAACGCCGAAGTGATGAAAAAGGATCTGAATGCCGGGCTTGACCTGCTCAGTGATGTGCTGCAAAACCCGGTCTTTCCGCAGCCTGAAGTGACGAAGCTCATCGAACAGCGCATTGATGCCATCAGGCAGCAGAAGGATCAGGCGCAGTTTGTCATCGGCAATTACTTCGATGCGTTCCTGTTCGGCAATCATCCCTACGCCCATCCTGAAAGCGGTGATGAAAAAACGCTGGCCGCCATTACGCGGGCCGATGTCGTGAATTTTTACGAACACAATTACGGGCCGCAGACGGCGACAATTGCTGTGGTCGGTGATTTCAGTGCGGCTGAAATGGAGCGGCTGCTGACTGAAAAATTCGGAGCGTGGAAGCAGAAGGCAGCTCCGGCAGCGATGAAACTTAATGATCCGGTTCCGGTCACGGGCCGCAGGCTGCTGCTCGTGGACAAGCCCGATTCAACGCAGACATTTTTTCTGATTGGCAATGTCGGCGTGTCGCGCACCAATCCTGACCGCGTGGGCATTGCCGTCGTCAATACAGTTTTTGGCGGGCGTTTTACTTCGATGCTCAATGATGCGCTGCGGGTCAGTTCGGGGCTGACCTATGGCGCGCGTTCGGGCTTTGAGGAGAACAAAGCGCCGGGCAGGTTCGTCATCTCGACTTACACGGCCAACAAAACAACGGTGCAGGCGATTGATCTGGCGCTCGACATTCTCAACCGGCTGCACGATCAGGGGCTGACTGAGGAACAGTTGAAATCAGCGAAGGCTTATCTCAAAGGGCAGTTCGCGCCACAGATTGAAACCACCGATCAGCTTGCCGGGCTGCTGGTCGAACTTGATTATTACGGACTCGATGAACACGAGATCAATGATTACTTTGCCCGCATTGACGCGCTGACGCTCGCAGACACGCGCCGCATCATCAGCCAGTACTTTCCGAAAGAGAACCTGGTCTTCGTCCTGATCGGCAGGGCCGATGAAATCAAGGAGGCAGTAAAGAAATACGCGCCACAGATCGAAGTCCGACAGATCAGCCAGGTCGGATTCAGGTAAAGGCAGAATGATGAATGATGAATGATGAATGCTTTCGCAGGAGTTCATCATTCATCATTCATCGTTGCCTACAAATCCTGGCTGATGATTTCAGCGGTCTGAGTGAGATAGAACATGCCCTTGCCGACGTTGCCGTTGCCTTCCATCGTCAGAATCAGCGCATAATCATCATTGACGGGTTTGATCAGTACCGTAGCTCGTTCGTACCGGCAGATCATTTGTCTGACGCGACCCATCTGAAACTGCTGCATCAGTTGTTTGCACGTATTCAGGTTGATGGTCTGGTAAGCGCCGATCAGTTTCAGGCGTTCCTGTGAAGGAACATCAGTGTATTCCGTTCCGGCGGGCAGCATGTATGAAGTGACTTCCTCGCCCTCTTTGTCCGCCAGGATGACGCCGAATGAACCATCAACCCGATTGACTAAATCCACAAGTGGTTGTCTGAGATCCATAATGGTCAAAAACAGGGGCGGGTTAAGGGTGACGCGGATGAAGCGAACGGGCCGCTCAGGATTGCGCGGCGGCCTGCGCTTCGGGCACGTTGTTGATCGCGGGGTCAGGTTTGATGCGGTGCGTGACGATGGCTTCTTCAAGCGCGCGCACAACACGTTCATCGTACCGCGTGCCGATGAACAGGTTGATGCGCTCAATCGCTGTCTCAAAGGTCATCGCCCGCTGGTACGGGCGGTTCGTCGTCATCGCATCAAAGCAGTCGGCCACGCTGACGATGCGCGCCATCAGCGGAATTTCATCGCCGCGCAAACCGAGCGGGTAGCCTTTGCCATCCAGCGTTTCGTGATGATAGTGCATGCCGGGCAGGTATTCGGCCATCTCCGGGTTTTCGGACATGATGTAAGCGCCTTTGGCCGGATGATTTTTCATAATCGTGAATTCCTGCTCGGTCAGCGCGGCGGGCTTGCGCAGGATGCGGTCTTCAATGCCGATCTTGCCGACATCGTGCAGCAGCGCCGAGATGCGAATCTTTTCAACTTCATCTTCGGGCAGCCCCATCCCTTCAGCGATCACGCCGGAGTATATCATCACGCGTTCGGAGTGGCCGCGCGTGTACGGATCCTTGCCGTCAATGGCCGCCGCGAGCGAGCGCACTGAACCGATAAAGAGGCGCTTGTTCTTGCCGGCCAGGTGTTCAAGGGCAGAGATGTGTTTCTGTAACTGGTCACTCATATGATTGAAATCTTCAGCCAGTTGCCCCAGTTCACGGCTCGTTGTGCTGACCTCGATCCGGCGGGTGAAATCTCCGCTGGAAATGGCGCGGGCCGTGGTGGCGAGTGACTGGAGCGGAGAGCTGAAGAGCTGGGCAAAGAAAATTCCCGCAGCGGTGGCAATGAGCGCTGCGACCAGGGTCACAATCATCGTCCGCCGCCGCATCAGGCCGACAGACAGGTAAGCCGCTTTCTGATTGACGAGGCCGATGACGCCGAGCTTTCTGCCCGGCGCGAGTTGCGCCGTCGCATAACTGCCGAGCATCGGCAGCGTTTCGTCATCGCGGGTGAGATTGAATGAGCGCGTGACGGCGACTTTATCGTTGCTTTCCAGCCAGTCCTGAACGGCTTTCAGATAACTCATGTCCTGACGCTTGAAGGCGAGTTTCTGGTCAGGATGCGCGACCGCGAGGCCTTCGCTGTCCACGACAAAAAAGATGGTCTGTTCACCGTGCAGCAGTTGTCGTTCATCCAGGTTGCTGTTCTGCGCGACGAGCGAAAAGACTTTTTGCAGGCTGACAATCGCCATCACGATACCGTCAACATCATTGCCGTGCATCACGGGCTGCGCGATGACGAGGGCCGGTTCAAGGCTGGAACGAATGATGTTGGGCGGGCCGATCCAGGATTGTTTGTCGCCGGTAATTTGCGTGGCTTCATTGAGCGCGCGCGTCACTTCCTCGCTGGTGATCTTGCCCGGATTGAAGGCGTAGCTGGCATCGTTGGGCGCGTTGCGCGGCGCAAGCACCAGCGCAATCAGATTAGTGTCTTCTCTGAGCGTGCGGCCAAGCTGCGCCTGCCCTTCGCTGCTGCCTGCGCGGTGCAGGTCGCCGCCGATTTCAAAAGCCCGCGCATACGAACTGACCTGCGCGATGTAACCCTGCACGTAAAGTTCAATCTGTTCGGCCTTGTCGCGGACGGTCTGCACCTGATGAACTTTCTCTTTGGCTTCGAGCGTCTGACTGTTGATGGCGGTCAGTTGCGACCCGATGAAAATGATCGGCGTAACTCCGAGCAGCAGCAGCACGGCGAGGATGAGGTACAGATTTTTGACGCGCTTCCGGCTCAGGCTCATAATCACACGGCGGGCGTTCAGTTTCAGTCAGTTTGTTTGAGGCGCGGGGATGAAGTGAGACGGGTTGTGCAGGCCGCGCGCATAGTAGCAAACCTGGACGATGCTCACAAGCAGAAGATTTTTCCAGACTTTAGCGCCCGGCAGAGCGTCTGAGGGAGCGGTGGTGACGGCAGAATGACGAAATTCGGCAGTTCAGGAGGAGCCGCCGCAGAACACGCAACTTATGATTGGAAGACTCGTCGAATACGACCCGGATGCGAGCGCGGAACTGAGCGACGATCAGTTGATTGAACGCACCCTGGCCGGAGAAACAGATACTTTCAATGTGCTGGTGCGCCGCTGGGAGCGGCAGATTTACGGCCTCGCCCTGCGGATGATGGGCCGCGAAGAGGAAGCGCGCGATATTTGCCAGGAGACATTTCTGGCCGCTTACCGCAATCTGAGCCGGTTTCGCGGCGAAGCGAAATTCTCGTCGTGGCTTTATCGCATCGCGCTCAACGCCTGCCATTCGCGGCTGCGTCGTCAGGGCGTCGCCGCCGAACAATCGCTGGATGCGACCGATGCCGAAGGTCGCCCGTTTGAAATCGCTGATGAAACCGCTGAAAACACTTCAGAGCGGCTGCACCGTGATCAGCGTGTGGCGATTGTGCGCCGCGCCCTGCACGCGCTGCCCGCTGAGATGCGGCAGGTAATCGTCATGAAAGAGTATGAGGAAATGACCTTCGCGGAGATTGCTGAAGTGCTTGGCATTCCGGTCAGCACCGTCAAATCGCGGCTCTATACGGGCCTGCAACTGATGCGCGCCAAACTGGCGCACCTGCGCGAAGCTGTCTGATGAGGTGAGAGTATGGAACAGACACCGAATTTGTGCGGGCGACAGGCCGACCTGATCGCTTATTTGTACAACGAAGCCAGCCGCGACGAGCGCGCCGACTTTGCGCGGCATTTGCAGGATTGCGCCGCGTGCAGCACGGAACTCAAAGCCTTTCAGAGCGTGCGCAGTGAACTTGAATTGTGGCAGGTTTCGCACGCGCCGCACGTTGAAGTGATGCCGAAGCCGAATCGCTGGCAGGCGCTGCGCGAGGCGATCACGCTCTTTCCGTTCTGGCTGCGCCTGACGGCTTTTGGCGCAACCGCAGTGGCCGCCGCGCTGGTTTTATTTTCGCTGACTGGCCTGAGCGTCAGTGCCGGCCCGGACGGCTTTTCAGTAGCGTTTGGCCAGCGCCATGTGACGACCATCGTTGAGCGGCAGCCTGACAATTCAAAACCTGCGGTTCCGGCTGGCCTGCTGACTCGCGCTGAAGCCGAAGCGATGATTGAACAGGCGGTTGCTGAAGCTCAGGCCAGAGCGCAGTCAGCGACTCAGGCGCAGCTTGCGAGTCTGGAGCAGCGGCTCAATGCCGCGCACGACGCAAAGCTGGCCAGCGCGACCCGCAAGCTGCACAATGATTACCGGCAGTTGATGGCCAGCAGTCAGCCTTCGCTGCGTGAATGGCTTTTTGCCGCGAATGACGAGCCTGAGACTGAGGTGAAAGCCAATGAGAAAAGTAACTGATCGTGAAAGCGGCCTGATGACGGGCCGGATATTAAAGCTTTGCGCGGCGTTTGCGCTGGCGGTCGGATTGCTGACTGCGAGCCTGACGCCCGCCAGCGCGCAGACTGAACGCGCCATCAGACGCGCAGGATTTCAAAAGCAGAAAAGGCTGCGCGCTGAACGTCAGCCGCAGGCCAGTGAACTGAATGCTGAAGCGCAGTCTGAAACGGCGCAGACCGAAAATCCGCAGGCGCAGTCGGTGCCTGATGAACGGCTGATTCCGCTCGGCATCGGCCCGCGACAGCGGATGGCGATGATGCGGGTTTTCAATCAGCTCAATCTGTCTGCCGATCAGCGCGCCCGCCTCTTTCAGCTTCGGCGTGAAACCGGCAACCGGCTGCTGCTGCTCAATAAAAAGCGCCAGATTCAGAACGAAGAACTTGATGAAGTGATGTACGGCGCCAGCTTTGATCCGAAAGTGGTCGAGCAGAAAGCGAATGATCTGGCTGCCACCACGACTGAAATCATCAAACTGCAATCCTCAATCCTGGCGCAGATTCGCCAGATTATGACGCCGGAACAGGCGTTGAAATTCCGCGAACTGATGCAGGAAGAACTGCGCCGCCCGGCTGCGCTGCCACCCCGCCAGAACCCCTGATTCAGCGGCCCCTGGTTCATCTGTGATTCTGACCCACGCCGACAAACTGTTACTGAGCGGGCTGCTGCCAGGCAGAGCAGACAGCCTGCGCGCGCTGCTGCGTGAAGCGACACCTGACTGGAATGTGATTATCAACCGCGCCGATTTGCACGGGCTGGTGGCGCTGCTGCGCTTCAACCTGGCGCAGGCCGGACTGCTGACCACTTTGCCGTCTGATGTGCAGGCGGCTTTGTCACATCTGGCGCAGTTTCAGACGGCGCGTCATCTGGCCTGCGTCAGCGAATCGCTGCGGCTGATGCGGGCGATGAAAGCGGCGGGCGTGACGACCATTCCGCTCAAGGGCGCGGCGCTGATGCTGGGCGATTATTACCCGCAACCGGGCCTGCGTTTTGCTTCAGACATTGATCTGCTCGTCAGTCCTGACGAACTTGTGCAGGCTGAACGGGTGGCGCACGAATGCGGCTATGTGGTCAAAAAATATCCTGACGCCGAGCCGGGCGCGACGCTGCTGCCGCCGCGTGCCGAGCATCGTTTGCCCGCTGAACTCAATCACGCCGAAGCGCGCACCGGCCCCGCAGGATTGTTGCTGGAACTGCATCGCCGGGCTTTTCATTATGCGCGCGGGGCGCGTGATTTCGGTTTTGCTGAAATGATTGAGCGGGCCGTGCCGCACCCGGCTGAGCCTGCCTGCCTGCTGCCTGCGCCTGAAGATTTATCGCTGCATCTGGTGCATCACACGCTGGTTGATTTGCGCAGCACGCATCTGATTCTGCGCACGATGGCCGATCTGCATTTCATCGCGCAGCGTCACCCGGATGTGCCGCAACGGCTGACAGAACGGGCCGCGCACATCGGCCTCGGTCATGCCGCGCAAACGGCGCTTGAACTGCTGCGCCTGCTGCGTTCGGGCAGCGACGATGAACTTGCCCTTGCTGCGCAACGCGGCAGCCTGTCGGTGCTGTTTGAAGCAGCCTTACAGCCGTCACCGGCGCTGGCGGCGTCGGCTTCGTTTTTTGAGCATTTCGATGTGCGTCAGTCAGTGGCGGGAGCCGTCAGAAGTATGGCGACGGTGGCGCTGAGTTCGCCGGATCATCTGGCCCGCGATTATGGCGCGAATGAAGCGGGCCGGAATTACTGGCATTATGCGCGGCGGGTGCGGGATGTATTGCGAAAATTCAACTGGCGCAGCCTGCATCCGTCAACCTTGCGTCAGATGATCAGGCTGCGCCGCATCGGCAGGCCGTCAGCAGGCCGGTAACACCGGAATCATTCCTTTTCAGCATCAGCCTTTTTGCCATCCAGCGCATCCTGTCCGCTCTGGTATTTTTTCAACAGTTCAATTCCGAACCGGATCGGCACGCCGAAATTGGCCGGTGAGCCGGGCAGCATGGCCTGGTTGATGGCAATGACCTTGCCGTTTGCGCCAAAGACCGGGCCGCCTGAGCCGCCTTCGCTGGTCTGTGCGTCGTAAACGATGCGGTCAGCGGTCAGGTCGCCAATGTGTCCCTGCGTTGAGTAAGGACGAATCTGCGAACGGGCAGCCAGATCGTTCAGCACGGCGCGCAGCGAACCGCGACGGCTGATGGCCAGGGCCGGGTCGCCTTCATCGGTCTTGGCCAGCAGGCCTTCAATGCCTGCCGGATAACCCATCAGCACCACGGGCTGACCGCTGACTGCGCCTTCGGCTTTTTCATCCAGCGGCAGCACAGGCAGCATCGCGCCGCCCTGGTCAAAGGCGCAGGCCGCCACATCCCTGGTCTGGCTGGTTTCGAGCACGCTCAGTTTGAAAGGCTGCGGCACACGCGGAAACCAGGCATAGAGTTCCTTGAGTTTCGGGCGCAGTCCCTGGCCGCGAATCGCGGTCGCAATGATTTCGCCGTACCAGGGCTGAGCAACGTGGCGATTGGTCAGCACCAGGCCGGGCGCGGCCAGAAAACCGGTGCCGATAAAATCAACCTCGCAGACCGGGCCATTACCGTCCACGCTCAGATTGATGCTGCCGCCGGGGCTGATGAGCGTGTTGGTTTCGGTCGGCTCCCTGAAGCGCGCTTCGCGGCCCGAACGCGGATCAGTCCAGACATAAACGCCATAAATGAGACAGACGCCGCGCCCGTAGTTGTCAACCACGTTGGCCGCAAACGAAATCGAGCGACGCACGTTCTGCGTCTCTTCGTTGTTCTGGCGAATGGCCTGCTGCGCGGCGTTCAGGCCGCGCTGCACATCGTTGAGCTTGTCGTTGAGTTCCGAAATGGCCTTGTTGTTGCGGCGGCTTTCAAAAAAACTCAGCGCATTGACATAAATGATGAGGCCGGTGATGGCGGCAATGACTGCCAGCGCGACGTAAAGGCGGCGTTTTGGAATTTCAGCCACCAGTTCGCGCAGCAACTGTTTGACGAAAACCAGCGCCACATCGGTGCGCGGCGTTTGCGGAGCGCGCCGCCTTTCAACCCGCACGCCGTCCGGTTCAGGGGGCGCAGCCGCAGTGACCGCCGGAGCCTGGCTTTCAGTGCGCATCCGGGTCAGCACCGCCGTGCCGAGTTGCAGCGATTCAGCCAGTTCAACCGTCGGTGACAGGAAAAAGAAACGCAGCCGCACGCCGGTCTGGCCGAAATAAAAAGTGTCGCCGTCACGAATCGCATCACCCACCATGACCGGTTCGCCGTCGCGCGTCACGGTGACGGTTTCGTGAATGGCTGCGACGCGGTAGGTGCCTGCGGTCGAACGCAGTTCGAGCAGTTCGGCTGAAGGCGGCAGTTCCGGGGCGTGATGCTCTTCGAGGCGAAAGCTCAGTTCGCAGGCAGGCGAAGTCCCGATGGAGATGGACTCTTCGTGAAAAACCCTGGTTTCAGGCTGTTCGACGCCAGCCAGACGTATGACAAGACCGCTCATAAAAAATCAAAAGGCAAAAGGCAAAAATCAAAAGACAAAAATTGTACGCTGTGAAATTGCTGCGTCAGTGGTCAGTATAGCAAAAAACAAAGTAGTGAAACTGAAGAGTGAAGGCAAAGAATCAGCAAACGCTGCGGTGATCCGGCAAACTGTGACTTTTGTCTTTTGATTTTCTTACAGTGGCTGGCGACCGGCGAATCCGGCGTCAATTTCGTGCCACCATTCGATGGTGTCCTCACCGTACTGCCAGCAGAGATACACGATTTCTCCGGCGCGTTCGTGGGGGAAATCACAGAGGCCGCGATCAAAATCCTTGATCTGAACGCCGAGGCTGAGAATGGCGTGAGCATGATCGGTGATGCGGCTCAGGGCGGTGATGTAACGGACTCCGGCGGGTGAACCGCCGTTTTCAGTGGCGCGCTCACCGGCCAGTTTGATGTGTGGTTCCAGGCGGCGCAGCACGCGGCGTTCCTGCTGAATGCCTTCAAGCAGGCGGCGCAATTCAGGCAGCAGGGCATTGGCTTCTTTAAGGGTGAATAACTTCATGGCCGGGATGCGTCCGGGGGGACTGAGCTGACGCCTGAGTGTGTTGCTGATGACGCAGGCGGCGCGGGCGGTATTCGGTTTCGTAATACCGGCGGAAGGCGTCAATCACGGGGCCGTCAAACTGTGTGTCGCGCCCGGCTTCGATCAGTTGCATCACTTCATCAGCCGACATCGGCTGCCGGTAATGACGCACGGCAGTCAGCGCGTCAAAGAAATCAGTCACGGCAATAATGCGCGCGCCAATGTGAATCTCATCGCCGGACAAACCGCGCGGGTAGCCGCGCCCGTCGGGCCGCTCGTGATGGCTGCTGGCAATCAGCGGAATCTCGGACATCTCTTCGCCAAAGTTGATGCGCGAGAGAATGCGAAAAGTGTAATACGAATGCTGGCGAATGTGTTCGTACTCTTCGGGCGTCAGTTCTGACGGCTTGCACAACACTTCATCGCGCACGCCGATTTTGCCGTAATCGTGCAGCAGCGCGGCATAGTAGATCAGCTTCTGTTCCGCCACCGGCAGACCCAGGTGGCGCGCCGTTGAGATTGCATAATTGGCCACGCGCGCCGAATGACCGGCGGTCATTTCATCACGCGCATCCAGCGTCAGCGCGAGCGCCTTGATCATCCGGTCAAAGGCGCGCTGCCGCTCCTCACGCAACCGGATTACCTCCAGCGCCATTCCGGCCTGCTGCACGGCAGCCCGCAGAAATTCCAGTTCTTCATCACGAAAGCCGCACTCCGGCCTGCTGAGGCGAACCCAGCCATTAACCCGGTCGCCGGATGGCAGCGGGTGAATGAAATGATGCTCTGCGGCCCTGGCTGCTTCACCCTGCTCATCAGCCGGGAAAGAGATTTTCGCTGTCGGAAAAACAAATGCCAGCGCCTGCCGCAACGCCTCAAACAGATCATCGTGCGTGGCGCACTGATTCAACTGTCCGCTCAGATAATTGAGCTGCTGCAGGCTGATGATGTGACCGACCGGCAGGCTGATGGCCTGAAACTCTGTGGCCGGGCTGGCTGTTTCATCCAGACTGAACGGCTCGAATTCATCTTCAGGCGGCGGTTCGACAGGTTCGGGAATCAGGCAGGCATTCTCAGACAGACCGTCGAGGGCGGGGCAGGGTGAGGCGTGATCGTGCTGCCACCTGGTCGCCGTCTGAGTCTCAGCATCCAGACCGTCATCAGCGGAAAACCCGGCAGCGTCAGGCAGTGTCTGAGCATCAGGGCGTCCGATGACGAACAGGCTCTGACTGAAATCAACCAGACTTTCCTCGCCCTGATCGTCAGCGTAAAAGATTCTGGCCAGCCGTGCGCGGGTGGCATGGCTGCCTGAGTATTCGGTAGTAGTAGCCATTGTGCTTTTGAACTACAATCTCGTGTTTGGTGTAAATCTACTGCTTTTTCTGATGGACGATAGACTTAATCATTCCGGGGCGATAGTCAAGCACGGCTCAGAGCGGGCCTGATTTTGCAGGCGCTCGCCGCCGAATCTGAAAGTTGAAACTGATGATTGCTGAAAACACAGCCAGTCCGGTGCTGGAACTGTGCCGCGCTGTCCGGCGCGCAGGCGGGCGGGCGCTGCTCGTTGGCGGATGGGTGCGTGACCGGCTGCGCGGCGAACCGAGCGCCGATTACGATCTGGAAATTTACCAGCTTGAACCGGCCCGCCTGCGCGCCCTGATTGCCGCGCACGGTCAGGTCAATGCCGTGGGTGAAGCGTTTACGGTTTACAAGGTCAGGCTGACGCCTGATCTGACGGTTGATGTCAGCCTGCCGCGCCGCGAATCGAAAACCGGGCGCGGTCATCGCGCCTTTGTTGTGACCGGCGACCCGCAGATGAGCTTTGAGGAAGCCGCCCGCCGCCGCGATTTCACGATCAACGCGATTATGTACGACCCGTTGACGGATGAATTCATTGATCCGTTCGGGGGCCGCGCCGACATTGAACGCCGGATCATTCGCGTCGTTGATCCGCAGACTTTTATCGAAGACAGCCTGCGCGTGCTGCGGGCGATGCAGTTTGCCTCGCGCTTTGAATACGAGATTGACGCCGCGACCATTGAACTGTGCCGCACGATTGATCTGTCAGACCTGCCGTGCGAGCGCATTCAGGCCGAAGTTGAAAAGTGGCTGCTGATGTCACGCCGACCTTCAATCGGCTGGCGGGCCGCACGCGAACTCGGCATCGTTGAAAAGCTGTGGCCGGAATGCGCCGCGCTGATTGACTGCCCGCAGGAATACGAGTGGCACCCGGAGGGCTGGTCACTTGGTGAGTTGCCGTTTCAATCTCGCATTACAAGCTCTGCGCAATCCTTCGGGATTGATGACAGTCTTTCCCTGCGGGAGTTCATCTCTGATGCGACCACAGGCACGGCAATGAGTCCAATTCGCGGCGGAGCAGCGGGCACAGAGGCTGGCATAGATTCTGTGATTGAGGGTTTCGCACCCACACCGCTTACAGGGGCGAACAGCTCTGGCTCTGCGTCGTCTTCTGGCCCAGCAGTTCTGGCAAAATCCGAAAGCCTTGTGTGGGTTTTCGGTATTCCCACAGTCAGCGCAGACGAAATTATCAGGATCATGTTTCAGATTCCGCTTGATTGTGTGCGCCCGATTGTGTTCGGAACCATCGATGATTTCGAGATTGTCCGGCGAGTTGTTCATCCGGTTGCCATCTATGTGATGAACATGCTCCTGCCGTTTCAGGCGACGACCAGTCTTCAATTCCATAATGATCCTGTGAACAGCTACGGTCCCATTGTGTCCGGGCCAACTGGTATACATATAACCACGATTGTAGTGGATGCGAGAGCGGCGTCCGTTAATGGTTATGTACTCTTTGATTTCGACCTTGCGATCATAAGAAAGGGTGATCTGGCTGTTCATACAGGTAACTTTGCCACGCGGCGGAGATTGTTCAAAGTAGTTCCAGGCGATGTCTGGATTCATACCGGAATGGTGCTTGATGAAGCGCGCAGGCTGATTGATGATCTGCCGCACGCGAAGCAGATGACCATCATGCTTGGCGCGCTGTGTCACGATTTCGGCAAGCCTCCGACGACGACTTTCGAGGACGGGCGCATTCGCTCGAAGGGCCACGAGGACGCGGGCGTCGCGCCGACCGAAAAGTTTCTTGACCGGCTCAACATTCACACGCTGGATGGTTACGATGTGCGCGCGCAGGTGAAGGCGCTGGTGCAGTACCATCTGTCGCCCGCGCATTTTTTCAAGTCGCAGGAGCGCGGCGAAACTGTTTCTGACGGCGCTTTCAGAAGACTGGCGCAGAAGGTCGAACCCGATCTGCTCTGGCGTGTGGCGCGGGCCGATTGTCTGGGTCGCACGGGCGATTTCAGCACTGAAGCGATGGACTGGTTCATTGCGCGCGCGCGTGAACTGGCCGTGACTGAAAGGCCGCCGGAGCCGATTCTGAAAGGTCGTCACGTGCTGGCGCTTGGTCTTGCACCCGGCCCGCGCGTCGGGCGCATTACGAAAGCGGTTTACGAATTGCAGCTTGACGGAAAAGTGACTACGCTGGAAGCAGCAATGAGTGCAGCGAAAGAGGTGATTGAAAAAGATGAGACAGCGTGAGCAGTTTGAAATTGCAGTCAGTGAAGTTGAAGCCGTGCGCGGAGTGCTGAGTTTTGATGATGAGGCCGGGCCGGAGACTCCGGCAGTGGTTTTTGCGCACGGCTTCGGTTCGACGCACGGCGGCGAGAAGGCGACCGCGCTTGAGGCTGAATGTGCGCGGCGCGGCTGGGCCTTTGCGGCGTGCGACTTTCGCAGTCACGGTGCATCTGACAGCACGATGACCGACCTGCGCGGTTCGCGGCTGATCGAAGACCTGGAACTGATCGTCAATGCTGTCACGACCCGTCTGGGCGCGCCTGTCTTTCTGGTCGGCTCCAGCATGGGCGGCTGGGCTGTCGCGTGGTTTACGGCGCGTGAACCGGCGCGGGTCAAAGGCTGCGCTCTGATTGCGCCTGCGTTTCACTTCCTCGAATTTCGCTCGCTGACCAAAGCCGAACGCAAGGAATTTCAGCGGACGGGCCGTTACCACTTCCGCAATGAATTCGTGGATGCCGACATCAGCTACGGGCTGCTGGCCGAAATGGAAAATTACAAGCTCGAAGACATGGCCGCGCGCTTTCGCTCGCCGCTGCTGATCGTTCACGGCATGCGCGATGTCACGGTGCCTTACGGCGAAAGCCTCGATTTCGTTTCGCGCTGTGCGACGCAGGATGTCGAACTGCTGCTTTTCAAGAGCGGCGATCACCGCCTGACCGCTGAAAAAGAAGAAGTGGCGCGCGCGACCTGTGAATTCTTTGCATCAAGACTGAAGTGAAACAGGCGCTGGCTGAATCGGGCGTGATCCTGCGCTCCTGGTTCAGCCGTCGGGGGGCGGCCCTGAGGCCTGATGGCGTCAGGTTCAGACCATTTGAAAATAACTCGACTCGCCCCGTAGTAACGAATTCATTCGTTCTGCTTCTGAAGCAACGCGGTTCCGGACGCAGAACGAATGAATTCGTTACTACGGGGAAGCGACCTGTTTTCTGCCTGACTCGCGGACTTCAGGACAATGGCCTGAAGTCCGTGCGCTGGCAAGGTCGCAGGTGCTGTGCTATCCTGCGCCTCAATTTTTTTCGCATTCCTGCACTCATCTTTTTCAAATTCACAACTGACCGTCCGGCGTGAACTCACGTGCCGGGGTGGTCGAAGGAGGCAAGCTGGTGAGCGTTCTGGTTGACAAAAATACCCGCCTGATTGTTCAGGGACTGACCGGGAAGGAAGGCACTTTTCACGCGCTGCAAATGCGCGATTACGGCACCAACATTGTCGGCGGCGTAACGCCTGGCAAGGGCGGCACCACGCACGAAGGCATTCCGGTTTTCAATACCGTAGCTGATGCCGTGAAGGAAACAGGCGCAAATGCGACGGTCATTTATGTGCCGCCGCCGTTTGCTGCCGATGCGATTATGGAAGCCGCCGATGCGTGGATTCCGCTGATTGTCTGCATTACCGAAGGCATTCCGGCGCTCGATATGGTGAAGGCTTATCAATACATCAGAGCGCGCAATTCAAGGCTGATCGGCCCGAACTGTCCCGGCGTCATTTCGCCTGGCAAATGCAAGGTCGGCATTATGCCCGCCCGCATTCACAAGGAAGGCCGCGTCGGTGTGGTTTCGCGCAGCGGGACGCTGACCTATGAAGCTGTCGGTCAGTTGACGGCGCTCGGCCTGGGGCAGTCCACCTGCATCGGCATCGGCGGCGATCCGGTCATCGGCACCACGCAGCGCGACGCGCTCGAACTTTTCAATAACGATCCGGACACCGACGCCATCGTGATGATCGGTGAAATCGGCGGAACCGCCGAAGAAGAAGCCGCCGAATACGCCAGAGCGCACGTCAAAAAGCCCATCGTCGGTTTCATTGCCGGTCAGACTGCGCCTCCGGGCCGCCGGATGGGCCACGCCGGCGCCATCATTTCAGGTGGCAAAGGCACTGCGGCAGAAAAGTTCGCCGCGATGGAAACCGCCGGAATCCACATCGTCAGAAGCCCGGCGGAGATTGGCGCAAAGGTAAAGGAAGTGCTGGGTCACTGAGCCTCAGCGGAAGGGCCGGTGATGGTCAGCTTTTCTGATCTGAAAAGAATGCTGCGGCGCTGATCGCCGTCAGAACTTTCAGCAACGCAGGAGGCAGTTATGTCAAAGACAGATTCATCGGCCCTGCCCATCACCGTGGATCCCGAAATTCTGGGTGGCACTCCGGTCTTTCGCGGTACGCGAGTGCCAGTCAAAACACTGTTCGATTACCTGCGCTGGAATTATTCGCTTGAGGATTTTCTGGAATACTTTCCTTCTGTAAGCCGTGAAGCGGCTGAGGCCGTTCTGGCTGAAGCGGAAAGAATCACCTTGTTTACGCCCGCGCCAGCAGGCCTGCCTGCTGCTGAATCTTTCTGATCGCTTCGGCAATCTGATCCATATCCTGCCTTGTGCCGAGCAGCATGTTCTGCGTCAGCCAGACGGCCTCCTGACACAGTTTGTCGTTTTCGGGGCAATGACTGTTGCGTTCGGCCAGATCCTTCAGCACCTTGTCAGCATAGATGTAACGATAAGCCCGCGAACTGAGCGCGGTTTTCAGAAACTGCTCTTTGTTGAGTGGTTCATAGCCGCCCGAACACGGCACGCCTTCGGCGCGCAGGGCGGCGAGAAAGCGGTCACGCGCGAGGCCGCTGAACTGCGGCGCATCGTAGCGGAACATATACAGGTGATACGCATTGCGCGTGCAGCCTTCGTACATGCGGGCGGGTTTGATGCCGGGAATTTCGCGCAACTGGCGGGTCAGGTATTCGGCGTTCTGTTCTCTGAGGGCAGCCTGCTCTTCGAGCCTGGTGAGCTGCGCCAGCAGAATCGCGCCCTGAAATTCGGTCATGCGGCGGTTATCGCCGTTGCGGGCATAAGTCATATTGCTGTTGGCGGCGGCGCGGCCCTGATTGTGAAAGCTGCGGCAGATTTCAAGCAGGCGTTCGTTGTTGCTGACGACGGCGCCGCCTTCGCCGGAGTTGAGATTTTTTGAGGCCTGCAGACTGAAGCAGCCCAGATCACCGAGCGTGCCGACTTTCTGTTTTTTCCATTCGGCCAGATGCGACTGACAGGCGTCTTCGATGACGGGCAGGTTGTGTTTTTTCGCCGTTGCCAGAATCACGTCCAGATCAGCCGCTGCGCCGCCGAGGTGAACGGGCAGAATGCAGCGCGTGCGCGACGTAATGGCGGCTTCGATTTTGCCCGCGTCAATCTGAAACGTTTCGCGGTCGCTGTCCACAAAGACCGGCAGCGCGTGTTGCAACAGCACGACATTGATCGTCGCGACAAAAGTGTAAGGCGGCACGATGACTTCATCGCCCGGCCCGATTTCAAGCGCATTGACCGAAGCCGCCAGCGCGCTGGTTCCGCTCGCCGTTGCAAGACAATGCCTGACGCTCAGCCGTTCAGCCCACGTCTTTTCAAATTTCTCAACCAGACTGCCGTTGTTGTGACGGCCCCAGCGTTTGCTGCGCAGCGCCTGCATCAGCATCTGCTCTTCGCGTTCACTGATCACAGGCCAGGACGGAAATGATTCAGCGCGCACGGGCCTGCCGCCAAGCAGCGCCGGTTTTTCGCTGGTGACGGATGCAATGCGTGGCGCGGCTGAAGAAGCAGGCTGAATGGTGCTGCGGCTGCTGAGGCCTGCCAGCGCGGCTCCGGTGCAGGTGGATGAAATGAAACGACGCCGTGACAGCTTGTTTTTCATCAGCGGTCTCCTTCGGCTGGTGACTGGTTTTGTGGTGACGGCAACGACTGATTGCCCGCGTTTGCAGGCCGCGATTATGGCATGCGGGGTGCGATTTGCAGAGGGTGGGTTACAACATTTCCTGCACCAGCTTTTCCCATTCCTGTTCGGTCGGCAGCGTCAGATCGGCGTAACGCCCGGCGCGGCGATACCAGTATTGCGCGTTCGAGAGGTCGCCTTCGCGGCGGTGCAGGTAAGCGTGAACGGCAGCGGCTTCGCTGGTTTCAATGTCCTGCACAATTTCGTGAGCGGTGTTCCAGTCGCCGCGCCGTTCGTGCCAGAGCGCAGCCAGGCAGGGTGACAGACGGGCGGGCGGTTCAGAGTTATTGAGCGTGGCGGTAAATTCGTCGTAAGTCATCACGGCACTCAATTGACGATCAGTGATTCAGGCGCAACGGTTACTCAGGATCGCAACGCGCAGATCGTCTTTCTTTTGCCGGAATTTTTCAAGGCAGCGCCCAGTTATTCTTCGTGCCCGTCGGGGAACTGAAAGTTGTTCAGCAGCTTTGCCGTTGAGCTGGAGCTTTCAATCTGAACCAGTCCCGCAGCGATGCGCGAACGCCACGCCGGAGAGTTGGCCGACATCGCGGCGGCCCGCTTGAACAGGGCGCGCGCGCGTTCGCGTTCATTGAGATGTTGCAGGCACAGTTCAGCCGCGCAGATCAGCGCCTTGATTGCATAAGGCTGGTCAGGATAGGCATCGGCCAGTTTGAGATATTCGCCTGAGGCTTCTTCGGGGCGTTCGATTTCCTTCAGGTAATCGCACAGCAGCATCCATTCGCGCGGCGGCAGCGGCGTCTGCTTTTCGTCCTCGCTGTAAGTGTCAAGCAGCGTCCCGTAAGCATTCAGCGCGGCATCGCGGTTTCCGGCCTTGATCTGCAACCGGATGATCTGATGAAAGAGCGCTTCCATTTCGTGGCGGCGGCCCAGTTGATAGTAAGCCTGCGCGAGCGCATACATCGTGTCCACGTCATCGGGCCGGGCCTGCAGCCGCATCTGAAGCTTCGGCAGCGCCACATCGGCATCACCCTGATTGAGCAGGTCAAGGGCTTCATTGACGACGTGGCTTTTATCGAAGCTGACCTGCGCTTCGATCTGCGGCGTCAGGTAACGCAACTCAATGCCGCCGTGATGGAGCAGCGCGGCCACCGCTGCGCCAAACGCAAAGCCGCCGATGTGCGCCCAGAACGCGACTCCGGCGCTGATGCCAAGCTGCGTGGTGAGCGTGGCAAAAAACAACTGCTGCAACAGCCACAACGGCAGCACGACATACGCCGGAATGTGAAACGTGCCCCGGCGGATGAAGAAAAAGAAGGCGTAAAAGAATTTCACGCGGGCGCGGAAGTGGCGCACCATAAACGCGCCCATCAGCCCGGCAATGGCTCCTGAAGCGCCGATGACCGGCACTTCGCTGTGCGGCTCGAAGGCAAAATGCGCCAGCGTCGCCGCCACACCGCTGAACAGATAAAAGATCAGATAAACGCCGCGCCCCCACAAATCCTCAATCGCAATTCCGGCCAGCATCAGGTAGAGCATATTGCCCGCCAGATGCAGCAGCCCGCCGTGCAGAAAAATACAGCTCAGATAATTGAAGGCCGAAGCAACGTGACGACTCGGCACAAAACCGAAGCGATTGACCCAGTAATTGTCCCAGACTCTCGCCAGGCGCGTCGCCAGCAGATCCATTTCCGGCTGATCCAGAATCAGCGAAGCACTCTGATCGGCGCCCGCCTGCAGGCTCAGTCGCCGCTCGCGCATCTCTTCGCGGAATTCGATGGCCTCAAGGCCGCCCAGCCGGGCGACCAGCTCCTCGATCTTTTCATTGACGACGACGTGCTGGTGTTTTTCAGCGTATTCGATCACATCCTTCAGCGCCGATCTGATTTCACGTTCCTGGCCTGAATCAGCGATCATGCTGATGATGAAAAAAAAGATGTTCAGCGCGACCAGGGTGTAAGTCACAATCGGCGGGCGCTGTGTTTTCTGGCGGTCGTGACCTATTGGAATGATCATGATTGCCTGGGGGAGAGGGGCTGCATTAAGCGGAGCCAGCAGGGCCGGTGCGGGTTTGGGTGCCGACAGCTTATGAATTTCACCAGGGCCGCGCAAGAAAAAAATCAGCGGGCCGGAAGGCGGTTTTCATCACCGTTCCCGCTCCAGCCCGTTTCTTTGTCGCACTCCGGCGCTGTGTTACAGTGAAACCACCGCACCACTTACTGATCGGCAGAACTGAAGTCAGAGTTTAGTGAAAACTGCGAGAGCCGCGAGAAAGGAAGACCGAGATGAAATTTTTCATTGATACCGCCAATCTTAATGAAATCCGCGAAGCCGCCAGTCTGGGCGTGCTCGACGGCGTCACCACCAATCCAAGTCTGGTGGCGAAGGAAGGCAAAGTTGACTTTCGGGAACACATCCGCGCCATCTGCGAAATTCTGCACTGGGAAGGCGCATCGGTGAGCGCCGAAGTCGTGGCGACCGATTACGAGGGAATGCTCAGCGAAGGCCGCGACCTGGCAAAGATTCATCCGAACGTGTACGTCAAGCTGCCGATGACCAAAGCCGGATTGCAGGCCACCCACACGCTGTCAAAGGAAGGCATTCGCATTAATCAGACGCTGATTTTCAATGCGACGCAGGCGCTGATGTCAGCCAAGGCCGGATCGTCTTTCGTCAGCCCGTTCATTGGCCGGCTTGACGACATCGGCCACGAAGGCATGGCGCTGATCGGTGAGATTCGGGAAATCTTTGACAATTACGGATTCAATACGCAGATTCTGGCCGCCAGCATTCGCCATCCGCTGCACGTCATCGAATCGGCCCGGCTCGGCGCTGACATTGCCACGATGCCCTTCAAGGTACTGGAGCAACTGCTCAAACATCCCCTGACCGACATCGGACTGGCCAACTTCCTGAAGGACTGGGAGAAGGTAAAGAATTCGTAAGCGGCAATGCTGCTGAGTCAGGAAGAGAGAGGACGGAACAGACGGAAATAACGGAACAGATGGAACAAAACGCTGAACCTGTTCTGAATTTTTCGTTTGTTCCGTTTGTTCCGTATTCTCTTCTTCATCCGTCACAATGCCGGGCTGGACTTACTGTCGGCGTGGCCGGAGTTGTTGCAGTTCTTCGCGCGTGATGACGCCGTCGTGATTGAGGTCGAGGCGGTCGAAAGCTTTGGGCCTGCGTGTCCATTCGTCGCGTGAAATCTGATTGTCGTGGTTTTTGTCCATTTCCATCAGCAGCCGCGCGCCGGGCCGGTGGCGCGGCCTGGCGGCAGCGAGTTCATCACGCGTCAGAAAACCGTCCTGACTGGTGTCGAGGCGATCAAAGGCTCTGGGATTGCCTGGCCATTCGTCGCGCGAGATTTTGCCGTCCTGGTTGCGGTCGAGGCGCTGAAATCTCTTTTCGGGATTTCGCTGCTGCTGGCCCGGTTGAGCAAAAGCCGTGACGGAAAGCAGCGCCGCCAGAAAAGCGCCAATGGTGTAAAGCACTAAACGTTTCATCATCATTTCTCCCTGCTGAAATAAATTGTTATCTGAACCGGCTGAGTCGCCCTGAGGTTCGGTGAATAAGAGCCGATGAGTCGCGGAAAAGTTGAGAAATTATCTGCTTCAGTCAGTGCGCCGCCCGCTGCGTGTGCGGTCGAAGCGCGCGATCTGGTCAAACGCTACAACGACCTGACCGCCGTTGACGGCATCAGCTTTACGGTCAGTCCCGGCGAAGCGTTCGGGCTGCTGGGGCCAAATGGTGCAGGCAAGTCAACGACGATGCGCATGATTTACTGCCGCACGCCGCTGAGTGCAGGCACACTCAATGTGGCCGGGCTGAACGTGACGACGCACCCGCGCGAAATCAAATCAATCGTCGGCGTCATTCCACAGGAAAACAATCTCGATCCTGATCTGAACGTGCGCGACAACCTGCTGGTTTATGCGCGTTACTTTCGCCTGCCGCGCCGCGAGGCCGAACGGCGCACCGATGAACTGATCAGCTTTGTCGAACTCGAAGACAAACGCACGACCCGCATTGAGGCGCTGTCAGGCGGGATGAAGCGCCGTCTGATGATTGCGCGCGGGCTGATCAATCAGCCGCAGATTCTGGTGCTCGATGAACCGACAACGGGGCTTGATCCGCACGTGCGGCATGCGATCTGGGAAAAGCTGCGCGAACTGCGCGGGCAGGGACTGACGATTCTGCTCTCGACGCATTACATGGATGAAGCCGAAAAACTGTGTGACCGGCTGCTGATCATCAATCACGGGCGGATTCTGGTCAGCGGCACGCCGCGTGAACTGATTGCGCGTTACGCCCTGCATTTCGCGCTCGAAGCGCGGGGCTGCAACGGGCAGCCGCTGCAACCGCTCGTGCAGATGGACAACATCATTGCCGAACAGCGCGGCTCGACGCATTTTTATTTCGCCCCGTCAGCCGAACACCTTGCGCCGCTGATCAAAGCTTATGAGAACTGCGAAACCTTTCTGCGCCCGTCAAACCTCGAAGATGTGTTTTTACGGCTGACGGGCGATGAAAGTCTGAACTGATGAGGCTGTGCCGATGACATCGCTTTTACAAATCAGCTTTGGTGATGTCATTCGCGTGTGGCAGCGCAATTACGATGTTTACATCCGGCTCTGGCGAACTGAAATGATTGCGCCGCTCTTTGAGCCGTTCTTTACCGTCATCGGATTTGGCTGGGGCGTCGGGGCGCTGATTGCGGGGCGGGTGCAGGGCGTGCCTTATCTGACTTTTGTGGGCGCGGGCATTCTTTCATTCACGGCGCTGATGCGCGCGATTTTTGAATGCACTTACGGTTCCTATTTTCGGATGGTCTATCAGTCCACGTTTGACGCGATTCTCTGTACGCCGGTGCAGGTCGAAAGCCTGGGCCTCGGCGAAATTTTATGGGGCGCGTCAAAGGCGCTGCTTGATGGTTTTTTCGTGCTGGCCGTGCTGGCGCTGTTCGGGGCGGTGCTTTCGCCGCTCGGACTGCTGATTCCGCTGGTGCTGATGCTTGGCGCGGTGTGGGTTGCGGCGCTCGCGCTGGCTGTCACGGCGCGCATTCACGACATTGATCATTACAATTTCTTTTTCGCGGCGTTCTTTTCCTACCTCTGGGTATCGGGCGCTTATTTCCCGCTCGAAAACCTGCCGCTGCCGATCCAGTGGCTGGCGCGCATCATTCCGATTACCAGCACAATTGACCTGACCCGTGACCTGATGACCGGGCAAACGAACTGGCGCAATGTCTGGGAGCTGGCGCACATCGTTGTGGCGGCGCTGCTGACCATTGAAATTGCGCTGCGCTGGCTGCGGCGACGGCTGGCCAGTTAAATCAGGCCACGAAAGCCGGGCAGGAAAATTCACCGCAGAGGGCACAGCGGTTTACAGAAGGGTGTATCAAATCTGATCTTCTCCGTGAACCTCTGTGCCCTCTGTGGTTTCTGCCTGACGAAATCAAGTCACGAAACAGCAGTACAGTACCGCGAGCGTGAGCGAGCGGAGTCACGCGGCAGCACCTTTCACCACAGACTCCGCTCGCTCACGCTCGCGGTACTGTACCGGCGTTCCAGCGCGCAGGAGTGTGGCCCGGTTTGTGCAACAGAAGATTTACTGGTGCGAGGCAGGACTGAAATCGGACTTAAGATGGAATTAACCCCAAAATGACATGAAATTTACTCATGGTCTGTAAAGTTACCCTCCGATTCAGTGAATCGGGCCTGCCGTGTTTTCAATTAAAGTGAGGGATGAGCTATACTTTTCTCCCTTCTGGAACAGAAATTATCCGAATCACAACGGGAGCCTGCAATGTTTCGTCTTCTACCGAAAGAAGAGAAGTACTTTGACCTGTTCAATCAGATGACCGCGCACATCAAACAGGGCGCGCAACTGCTCAAGCAACTCTTTGAGGATTTTGATCGCCGCGTGCAATACGTTGATCAGATCAAGCAGGTCGAGCATACCTGCGACGAGATCACACACGACATCATTCGTCGTCTGAATCAGACCTTCATCACGCCGATTGACCGCGAGGACATTCACGCGCTGGCCAGCCAGCTTGATGATGTGATGGATTACATCGAATATGCCGCGCGGCGCGTGGTGCTCTATCGCATTGATCAGCCGACCGAGGATGTTATTAAACTGACTGACGTGCTGGTGCGGCTGGCCACTGAACTTGAGCAGGCGGTCAATGCGCTCAATCACGGCAACGGCAAGGTGTTGCAGGAATGCATTGCCATTCACACGCTCGAAAACGAGGGCGACACGATTCATCACATCGCGCTCGAACGTTTGTTTACCGACGAGAAAGATCCGATTCGGCTGATCAAGTACAAAGAGCTGTACGAGACGCTCGAACGCAGCATTGACAAGTGCGAGGACGCCGCCAACGTCCTTGAGGCCATTGTGCTGAAGAATGCCTGAGTCCGGGACAACTCTGAAAAGTCCGGCGGAACCGGTGGTAAGCCCGTCCCTCTCGAATGACTGATCCCCGACACTGACGAAAGAGGTGAGAATGTCCTCCACGTTCACGCTTGTGGCGCTGATAGTGATCATTGCGCTCGTTTTTGATTACACCAACGGCTTTCACGACGCTGCCAATTCCATCGCCACTGTTGTTTCCACTCGCGTCCTGTCGCCGGGCCGGGCCGTGCTGCTGGCCGCTTTCTTTAACTTCATCGCTTTTTTTGTCGGCACGCATGCAGTGGCGAAAACCGTTTACGGCGGGCTGGTTGATCCGCACCAGGTCAACGAATGGGTCGTGCTGTCGGGGCTGATTGGCGCGGTCGCGTGGAATCTGATTACGTGGTATCTGGGCCTGCCGACGAGTTCATCACACGCGCTGATTGGTGGTTATGCCGGGGCGGCGATTGCCAAATCGGGCTTTCAGGCGCTGATCTTTGACGCTAAATGGCCGAAGGGATGGTGGGGCACGCTGTCGTTCATCATCATTTCGCCGCTGGTCGGGATGATTGCGGGGTTGCTGCTGATGACGGCGGTGTTCTGGATCTTTCGTCGCGTTTCGCCATCGCGTGTGGATAAATACTTCCGCTGGCTGCAACTGCTCTCTTCGTCGCTGTTCAGTCTGTCGCACGGCACCAACGACGCGCAGAAAACGATGGGCATTATTATGGCGGCGCTGGTGACGGGCGGTTACGTCAATCCGAAAGCTGATATTCCTTACTGGGTCGGGCTGGCCGCGTTTATGGCCATCGGACTGGGCACGCTGTCGGGCGGCTGGCGCATTGTCAGAACGATGGGGACAAAAATCACCAAGCTCAAACCCGTTGGTGGCTTCTGCGCTGAAACCGGCGGCGCGACAGCGATTTTCATCGCCACGCATTTCGGCATTCCGGTTTCAACGACACACACCATTACCGGCGCGATTGTCGGCGTCGGAGCCACGCAAAGGTTATCCGCCGTCAGATGGGGCGTGGCCGGGCGCATCGTCTGGGCCTGGATTGTGACGATTCCGGCGGCAGCGACGATTGCCGCTGTTGCTTATTTCCTGACCCGAATCATTCAGTGATCTGCCGAAATCGCCCGTTCTGAAGTTATTGAAGTATGAAACCGCGCATTCTGATCATCGAAGACGACCCCGACATTGCCGAAAGCATTCGTTACAACCTCGAACGCGGCGGCGATTTCACCGCGCAGGTGGTGCTGAGCGGCGAGGAAGGGTTGCTGGCCGCACTGCCGCGCGCGACTGATGCTGTGGCAGCGGCGCCTGATCTGATTATTCTGGATTTGAATCTGCCGGGCATGAGCGGCTTTGAATTGTGTCGCCGGTTGCGCGCTGAAGAGGCGACTTCGCGCACGCCGATCATTATGGTCACGGCGCGGGTGGATGAGAACGACAAGGTGCGCGGGCTTGATCTCGGCGCGGATGATTACATCACCAAACCCTTCAGCGTGCGTGAACTCGTCGCGCGCGTGCGTGCCGCGCTCAGGCGGGCCGGGCACGATGCCGCCGCGCCGGGCGGTTACGATGACGGTTGCCTGCGCATTGATTATTCCGGCTTCACCGTGACGTGCGAAGGCGTGCCGGTCAGGCTGACGCGCAAGGAATTTGCCCTGCTCGCCATTCTCTCGCGGCAGCCGGGCCGCGTCGTGCCGCGTGAACAACTGCTGGATCGTGTCTGGGGGCTGGAGTATTACGGCGAAGCGCGCACGCTGGATGTGCACATCAGCGGCCTGCGCAAAAAGCTGGGCAACTGCGGCGGCTGCATTGAAACGATGATCGGCATCGGCTACCGCTTTCGCAGCCTGGCGCAGCGCGGCGGTGACGAACAGACACAGACTGCCTGACCTTCGAACATGCGAGAAACGCGACAAATCATTGTGGCGACTTCGGTCATGGTAGTGGTCTTTGCCGCTTATGAATGGGCCAAGACGCTGCTCTTTCCGGGAATGAGCCTGACCACTTCGCATCTTGTCTCAACGCTGGTGGCCGGGCTGATCACTGCCGTGACGGCGCGTTACGTCATCCGGCGTCAGACGCGACTGCTTGAGGAACAGCGGTACGGCAATGAACGCCTGCGCGCTGCGCTCGCCGCCACTGAACGCGGCAACAACCTGCTGCAATCGGTGCTGGCCTCGGTTGACGAAGGACTCGTTATCATTGACCACACCGAACACGTGCTGCTCATCAATGATGCCGCGCGTCGCCTGCTTGGCCTGGGGCAGCGGACGGTGACGATGCTTACTGACATCAGCATCAATCAGCAGGCCGAAGCGCAGACGCACGAAGCTTTCACCAGAGTGATGACAAGCGGCCATCGCGCCGAGGCCCGCGTTGAACTGCTGCTCGGACTCAATCGCCGCGTGCTGCGCCTGCACACGGCTCCGCTGCGGCTTGATGGCGCACAGATTGACGGCGTGGTGGGCGCGTTCATTGACATCACGCAGCTTGAAAAGCTCGAACGCATTCGCCAGGAATTTCTGACCAATGTCAGCCACGAACTGCGCACGCCGCTCGCCTCGATTGCGGCTTACACTGAAACGCTGCTTGACGGCGGCATTGACGATGCTGAAAACGCGCTGCGCTTTCTGACCACGATTCAGCGCAACGCCGAACGCATGCGCAACCTCGTCAACGATATTTCCGAACTCTCAACGATTGAATCAGGCGCGGTGCGGCTGACTTTTGAGCGCCTGCCGCTGCACGAAATTGTGGACGAAGTTTTCAGAGGCCTCGCCCCGCGCAGCGAAAAGCATCAGGTTCACCTGCACAATCAGGTGCCTGAATCCTGCTTCGTCACTGCCGATCATCGCCGCCTGGAACAGATTCTGACGAACCTCGTTGACAATGCGATCAAGTTCAATCGCCAGGGTGGCAAGGTGATTGTCACTGCTTCAACTGATCCTGAAGCTGACGGCGAAACTCAGGTTGTGATGCGCGTGCGCGACACCGGGCCGGGCATTCCGCCTGATCATCTGCCGCGTGTTTTCGAGCGTTTTTACCGCGTGGACAAGGCGCGCTCACGCGATCTCGGCGGAACGGGCCTGGGTCTGGCCATCGTCAAGCACCTGGCGCGTGCGCACGGCGGCGAGGCCTATGTCACCAGCGAAGCCGGGCAGGGTTGCGAATTCGTCATCAAACTGCCGTACCGCAAATCGGTGGGCAATGGTCAGCAGGCAGTCGTCAGTGAAACTCCGGTCACAGTTACAAGTTGAGGATGAGCCACACGGATTTTACAGTCAGAGTCAAAAGGCTGCGCGAAGATGCGCAGTTACCCGCGCGCGCCACGTCGTTTGATGCCGGGGCTGATTTGTGCTGCCTTGATTCATTCACGCTTGAGCCGGGTGAGCGGCGGCTGATTCCGACCGGACTCGCCATTGAAATCCCGCCCGGTTATTACGGTCGCGTCGCGCCGCGCTCAGGGCTTGCCGTGCGGCACGGCATTCAGACAATGGCCGGTGTGGTGGATTCAGGTTATCGCGGTGAATTGCAGGTGCTGCTGATTAACCTGGGGCAGGAGCCGGTCAGCTTTGACGCCGGTTCGCGCATCGCACAACTCATCATCGAACGCATTGCCGTCTGCGATTACGCCTGGGCCGAAGAACTGAGCGACACGGCGCGGGGCAGCGGCGGTTTCGGTTCGACCGGAAGCTGATCCGGTCAGCGCAAATCAGGCCTGCCATAAAACAGCCCCGGATTCTCAATTGAGAATCCGGGGCTGAAGTTTTTGACTGAGCCTGTGGTGCGGCAGGCTTCAGTCGTTGCACAGTGATGAGAAGCTGTGGCCGTTGAGAATCTCAAAGATTCTGCCAATCTTCACCATATCGGCTGTGCGGTTTTCCTTGATGGCCGCGAGCGCCTGCATAAACAGTTCCTTCGTCATGCTGTCGCCCGAAAGTGTGACGCCATTGCTGAGCTGCGTGACCGGAATGGGCTTGCCATAACAGCTCAGGCCGCTCCACAGCGCGTCATACTTCCAGCCCTTCAGGCACATGCTGATCTGCGCCGCCACGTAATGCTGGTTGAGGTATTCAAGCGGCGTCTGCACCCCGCCGAATGAACGACCACCCTTGAGCACCTGCAACACAATGTCGCGGTTGTCATTAATCAGCACCGGCGTATTGAAGTTGAATCCGCCGATGATGACGCTGCAACTGCGAATGCCTTCAGGCGGCAGCAGGCAGTCGAGCTTCAACTGATAAAACTCCGGCGACTGGAAGCAGATCGTGACGCACTTGATGGGCGTCGGGGTCGGCGTGGGCGTCGGAGTTGGAGTTGGCGTCGGCGTCGGCGTGGGTGTCGGCGTGCCGCCACCGCCTGAGACAGGCGGGCACGGCGGACAGACATCGGCGCACGGCTTGCCGGTCGGATAACCGCCGGTCAGGCCGCCGAGCAGTCCGGCCTGAGTGCGGGCGCGATCACCGGCCACTTCATTGCGGTTGACCACAATATCCGTGAAGACCAGCGAAGTCGTTCCCGTCCCGGAACCCCGCATAATGTCAATGCCGAGATGGAGGCAGCCCATCGTCGTCGCGTTGAGGGCAATAGTGAGTAACCCTGTGCGCTGGCCGCTCGTCCCGGCTGGTGTGCCGAAGGGAATGAAACCTCCCGCAGGCACGCGGTTCGAGCCGGTGGCGAAGCGGTCATTGAGATGCAGCGTTCCCGCAGCCTCGTTGACGCTGGTCAGCCTGAGGCCGCCTGCTTCAGCCGTGAAGGTGGCCAGTTCAATCGGACTGCCGCCGGGGCTGCTGACCAGGAAGATTCTGATCTTGTCACCGACAGTCGTGCCGTTGCTGGCGATCATGAAGTTCAAATCCCACATGCTTTCCAGACACGACAGGATGTTCACATTGCCGGATGGGGTGGAAACGGCAACGCCCTGAAGCTGTGTGCCGGGGAAGCCGGGGAATGCGCCGAAGTTGGCCGTTGTCACGTCAAAGGGCGTCGCCGTCCCCTGACTGATGACAAAGCCAAGCGAAGTGCCGAGCAGGAACTGATCGCCGTTCGGCAGCGCATTCGTCTTTGTAAAGCCGTGAACGACTTCCGGGGCCACAAACGAATTGGGCGGGCAGGGGCCGCCGCCACCGCCTGACACCACCGGACACGGCGGGCAGACATCATCACACGGCTTGCCGGTCGGATAACCGCCGGTCAGGCCGCCGAGCAGCCCGGTCTGAGTGCGGGCGCGATCACCAGCCACTTCGTCACGATTAACGACGATGTCAGTGAAGACCAGCGAGGTTGTGCCTGTGCCGGAGCCGCGTGTGATGTCAATGCCGAGATGGAGGCAGCCCATCGTCGTCGCGTTGAGGGCTATTGTCAGCAGCCCTGTTCGCATTCCGCTGCTGCCTGCCGCTGTCGCAAACGGAATGAAGCCTCCCGCAGGCACGCGGTTCGGGCCGTAAGCGAAACGATCATTGAGATGCAGCGTTCCGGCAGCCTCGTTGACGCTCGTCAGCCTGAGGCCGCCCGCTTCAGCCGTGAGCGTGGCCAGCTCAATCGGACTGTTGTCATTCGGACTCGTCGCCAGGAACAGCCGCACCTTGTCACCGACGGTGGTGCCGTTGCTGGCGATCATGAAGTTCAGATCCCACATGCTTTCCAGACACGACAGAATCCGCACCGTGCCTGACGGCGCTGAAACGGCAACGCCCTGAAGCTGTGTGCCGGGGAAGCCGGGGAATGCGCCAAAGTTGGCCGTTGTCACGTCAAAGGGCGTGGCCGTCCCCTGACTGATAACAAAGCCAAGCGAAGTGCCGAGCAGGAACTGATCGCCGTTCGGCAGTCCGGGTGAAGTCGCAAAGCCGTGAACGACTTCAGGCGCGGCAAATGAATTGGTCGGACAGGGGCCGCCACCGCCGCCTGACACCACCGGGCAGGCAGGGCAGATGGCCTGGCATTTCGGCCCGGTCGGATAACCGCCGGTCAGGCCGCCAAGCAGTCCGGCCTGCGGGCGGGCGCGATCACCGCTCACCTCATCGCGGATCACCACGATGTCACTGAAGGCCACCGCCGACACGCCGATGCGGCTGTTGCGTTTGATTTCAACCGCGAGGTGATAGCAGTTGTTCATGAAATCGCCCTTGAAGGCGAACGTCAGCAGGCCCGAAGTCCCGCCATTGCCACTCGGCGGCAGCGGCGGGTTGTTGAAGGGAATAAATCCGCCGAGCGGCACGGCCTTTGAGCCGGTCGCAAAACGGTCATTGAGATGCAGCGAAACTGCGGCAGTGTTCAGGCTGGTCAGCGTGGCGCCGCTGCTTGCGGTGAACTGGAAGCGGGCGAGTTCAATCGGACTCTGGTCGCCAGGATTGCGCAGCAGCAGAAATCTGACGCTGTCGCCGAGCGCGTTGCCCCGGCTGGCGAGGAAAAAGTTCGTGTCCCAGAAACTGTCGAGACACGAGACTGCCGTCATCGTTGCGCCGGGTGTTTCGAGCGCCAACCCGCCGACGCTGGCATTGGGAAACCCAAGCAGCCCGTTCGGCAGATTGAAAGTGGTGCTGCCCGCATCGGGCGCACTGAGAACCGTAAACTTGAGCGGAGAACTGAGCAGAAACTGGTCGCCATTGGGCAGGGCATTGGTTTTGGTAAATCCGTGTGTGACCAGCGGGGCTGTGAATGTCAGACAATCATCCGCTGCGGGTGAAGCTGGCGACAGTGCCGCCGAAGCCGAAGTCCGCCAGATCAGGGCAGGAATCGCCATCACGAAGCAGATGAGCAAAGTAATCAGTGTCTTCTTCATAGGCTTTCTCCTTGAATACGGGGATCAGGGGCAATAGTTAATAGACCAGCTTCGACAGGTGAGGCGACGGCAGAAGGCCTGCTGCCGGTTGAGTGGAGGGAGAGAGCACTATTTACAACCTCAGCCGCTTCCCACGCCTGACAGACTGGGTAATTCAAAATCCGCATGTCAAAAACGTGAGGATGTTCGGTGAGGATTTCCGGTGAGGAATGCCTGATGCCATAACTTCTGACACCGGCGGTGAGGAAAGTACCGACCAGATGAAACTTCGGGTAAAGTTTCAGGAAACTCAGGATTTCTGTGTCTGCGCGCTGTCATTGCCGCAACACGGGGGCACACCACCAATGAACTGAGTGGTGACTGGTCGCCTGAGATAGAACTAACAGTGGAGAGTTACGCGGGAGAGGCTATAGCACTTCAATCTTTATTTCAAGTATGGCTTGAATCAGCGCGACCTGCGGCACTTGCACGGCCTGCCTGAGTAGACAAGAATTGATTGTCACTGAAACACGGTTCCATATCTGACAAGGAGGGCAGTCATGAAATTTCATTCCCGAACACTCAGCCTGCTGTTACTGGTCGCGCTGGCATCTGCCGTTTCGGCACAGTCGCGCCGCGCGATGAATTTTGATGATCTGATTTCAATGAAGCGCGTCGCCGACACACAGATTTCGCCCGACGGCAGCCGCGTCGCTTACGTTGTCAACGTCATCAGCAAAGAGGCCAACAAGGGCAAACGCAGCATCCAGACAGTGCCGACAGCGGGCGGCGCGCCGCAGCCGCTTGTCACTTCAAACGGCAACGACGACACGCCGCGCTGGTCGCCCGACGGCACGCGCATCGCATTTCTCTCGACCCGCGAGGGCGCGCCGCAGCTTTACGTCGCCAGCGCCGACGGCAGCAATCCGCGCAAAATCACCAGTGTTCCCGAAGGCGTCAGCGATTTCATCTGGTCACCCGATGGAAAGCTGTTCGCCTTTGTGACCGACGTTTACCCCGAATGCAAAGACCTCAGATGCACGGCTGAAAAGAGCCAGGCCGCTGAACAGAGCAAGGTCAAAGCCGTCATTGCCGACCGGTTACTCTTTCGCCACTGGAACGAATTCAAACGCGGCAAAAGATCACACCTGTTTGTTATTTCGAGCGAAGGCGGCGAACCGCGCGACCTGACGCCGGGCGATTACGACGTGCCGCCGTTTTCACTCGGCGATCCGACCGCGTTTGCGTTTTCGCCTGATGCAAAGGAAATCTGCTTTGCCCGCAACACCGACAAGGTCGAAGCCATCAGCACCAACAACGATCTGTTCACCGTTTCCATTGAAGGCGGCGAACCGAAACGCATCACCGGCAGCAACACCGGCTCCGACACGACGCCGCGTTATTCGCCCGATGGCAAATTCATCGCGTACCGCTCGCAGCAGCGCAACGGTTACGAATCAGACCGCTTTCGGCTGATGCTTTATGACCGCGCGGCGGGCAGTTCGCGTGAACTTTCGACCGGCTTTGACCGCTGGGTTGAGGATCTGGCCTGGCTGCCTGATGGCAGCGGCCTGATTCTGACGGGACAGGATCGCGGGCGCGATGCGCTGTGGCTGGCGCCGATGAACGGCGACAAATTCAAGCGCCTGACGAATGATGATTCAAACGGCGGCGTCACGATTTCAAGGGATGGCAAAGTCATGGCCTTCACGCGCCAGAGCATGACGATGCCCGCTGAAGTCTTCAAAGCCGGAACCGACGGCTCGAACGTGACGCAACTGACCAGGACAAATGCCGAACTGCTTGCACAACTCGACCTGAGCAAGCCTGAGGATTTCGAATACACCGGCGCGCTCAAGACAAAGATTCACGGCTTCATCGTCAAACCGCCGCAATTCGACAAGTCGAAAAAATACCCGATGATTCTGCTCATTCACGGCGGGCCGCAGGGCGCGTGGCTCGATGCGTGGAGTTATCGCTGGAATCCTGAAATGTTCGCCGCGCGCGGTTACGTCACGGTGATGATCAACCCGCACGGCTCAACCGGCTACGGCCAGGCCCTGACCGAACAGATCAGCGGAGACTGGGGCGGCGCGGTTTACGAAGACCTGATGAAAGGCGTGGATTACGTCATCGCACAGGGCTATGCTGACCCGAACCGGATGGGCGCAGCGGGCGGCTCATACGGCGGTTATATGATCAACTGGATGCTCGGCCACACAGACAGATTCAAGGCCTTCGTTTCGCACGCGGGAATCTTCAATGCGACAAGCATGTATGCCACCGAGGAACTGTGGTTCCAGGAGTGGGAATTCAAAGGCACGCCCTGGGACAACCCGCAGCTTTATCAGAAATGGTCGCCGCACCTGTCTGCAAAGAACTTCAAAACGCCCACGCTCGTCGTGCACGGCGAACTTGATTACCGCGTTCCGGTGGGCGAAGGCCTGCAACTTTTCCAGACCCTGCAACGGCGCGGCGTGCCGTCGAAGCTGCTCTACTTTCCCGATGAAGGCCACTGGGTGCTGAAACCGCAGAACAGCGAACTGTGGTACAAAACAGTGCTCGACTGGTTCGATCAGTGGCTGAAGCCGAATGGTCAGACAGCGGTCAGGTAAGAGAAGCGATAAAGAGTTCAGTCTGTCGGCGGAGCGGACTGATTCAACAGCAGCAGGTGCAACCCGCCGCTGTTGAATCAGTCCGCTCTGCGGACAGGGCAGGCTTTTCAACCACTCAATCGGACTGATTCTGTGTTATGCTTCGCGGCGTCTGAGGTACCCCGGATCCGTGTCCTCCCAATCCTTTGCAAAAATTTCAGCCACAGGCGTTCTTCCGCCGAAAGGAAAACACAATGAACCTCAATTCTCCCGCTGCCGTAAATTCAGGTGCGCTGTTCCGGTCAATTGGCAGGCGCATCGGCCTGGGCAGTCTCTTTATTGCTGCGCTGCTCGTTTCCGGCGTGATGGCGCAGGGCACTTTTGATTTCGCCGCTGAACGCAAACGCGCATTTGAACTGGTCGAGCAGAACAACCTGTTGGCCGCGCTGCCGGTGCTGGAAAAACTGGCGGCGGCAAAACCTGACGACGCCGAAGTGCTGGAGCGGCTGGCACTGGCGCTGGTGTCGAGCGCCGTCACACAGAAGCAGGGCGAGGAGCGCAAACAGGCTTTGCTGAGGGCGCGCGCGCTGGCGCAGAAGGTTAAGGCCAGCGGTTATGACAGCCGCCTTGCAGACGTGTTGCTTGAAAAGATTCCGGCTGACGGCAATGTGGATGACGGCGCAAAACGCACACCGGCTGATGACGCGCTGATGGAAGGCGAACAGGCTTTTGGCAAGGGCGATATGGAAGGCGCGATTGCGGGTTATGAAAAGGCCGCGAAACTCGACCCGAAACTTTACGAGGCGCCGCTGTACATTGGCGATGCTTACTTCAAGATGAAAAAGATTGACGAGGCCGGCAAGGCCTATGCGCGGGCGATTGCGATTGATGCCGACCGCGAAACGGCTTACCGGTACTGGGGCAACGTGCTGATGCAGGACGGTCATCTGAAAGAGGCGCGCGAGAAGTTCATCGAAGCCATCATTGCTGAGCCTTACAACAAAGCGCCCTGGCAGTTCCTGATGGAGTGGGGCCGCCGCAGCAATGTGCAACTGACGCACGCGCGCATCGAGATTCCGGCTTCGGTCGAAGTCAGCAAGAAGGACAACAAGACGATCAACCTGACACTGATGACCGGTGACAGTGATAAAAAAGATGGCTCGTTTGCATGGACGATTTACGGCATGCACCGCGCGCTGTGGAAGACGGATGACAAGAAATTCAAAGAAGCTTATCCGAACGAGAAACAGTATCGTCACAGCCTCAATGAAGAAGCCGGAGCCTTGCGTCTGACGGCTGAAACGCTGCTGGCCAGAATCAAAGACGGGGAAGTGAAGGAAGCACAGCTCAGCCCGGCACTGGCCAGTCTGCTGAAACTGCACCGCGCCGGACTGATTGAAGCCTGGGTGCTGCTGGCAGCGCCTGATGAAGGCATCGCGCGGGATTATGCGGCTTATCGCCGTGAACATCGTGACAAGCTGCGGCAGTATCTGACCGATTATGTGACTGCGGGCAGCAAATAATTCAACGCAGAGTATGAGCATCCTCAGCAATCAGCCACCGCGCAAAACCGCGTTTTTCAGATTGCCGCGCACCGCCCGGCTGGGCGTTTACCTGCCGGTTTTTCTGGCGCTCACCTTTTTCGGGCTGCGCACGCTCGAAAGCGCCATCACTTATCATCCGGTGCGTTACGCGCCGGGGCCGGAATGGCAGATGCCCGCCGAAGCTGAAGAGGTCTGGTTCACGGCTTCTGACGGCGTGAAACTGAACGGCTGGTTTCTGCACGCGCAGGGTCGGCCTTCAATCGGCACGGTACTTTACTGTCACGGCAACGGCGGCAATCTGACGAGCGTGAAAAAGCTGGCCGGGCAACTCGTGCAGCGCGGCCTGGATGTGCTGATTTACGACTATCGCGGCTACGGGCGCAGTGAAGGGCAGTTGTCGGATGAATGGGCGCTCTATCGTGATGGCGATGCGGCTTATGATTATCTGACAAAGGTGCGCGGCATCAGGCCGGAGAAACTTGCCATTTACGGCCTGTCGCTCGGCACCACCGTTGCAATTGACGTAGCCTCGCGGCATCAGTGCGGCGCGCTGGTCGTTGAAGCCGGACTGAGTTCGGCCCGCGAAATGGCGTCAGTCGCCGTGCCGTGGCTGCCCGGCTGGATGCACTGGCTGGCCCGCAACCGCTTTGAATCGGCGCGCAAGGTGGCTGGCGTCAAAAGCCCCGTGCTGATTGCGCACGGCACCGCCGATGAAGTGATTCCGGTCGAACAGGGACGCCATCTTTTCGCCGCCGCTCCTGAACCGAAAAAGCTGATCATCGTGCCCGGCGGCACACACTGGCTGCCGTCTGCGCCCGGTTACGTTGATTCAGTAATCGGATTTATTCAGGAAAAACTGCGGTAAGCAAACCGAGGCATCATTTAGAAATCAGGTTGAGTTGCGAGACGGTGTTTGGAGTTCCAGCTTTAGCTGGCGTATTTCAAAGCAGGCCAGACCAGCTAAAGCTGGAACTCCAAACACCGTCAGGCTGAGAGCAGAGTTTCAACTGGTGTTTCAGGTTTGGGAGAAAGTTTCAGAGCTTATGGTTCTTCCTGATCTGATTGGTGCTGCCGCAGCAGTTCAGCATACTTCGGCGGGATTGAGCGGGCGCGGCCTGCTGAGGTAATGACGATGTGGCCCGTTTCGCCTTCAGCCAGCAGTTCACCATCTTCAACTCGTCGCACTTCATAAACGAACCTGAGCGCGCGACTGCGCATTTCGGCAATGCGCGTGCGGATGAGCAGTTCGTCATCGTAGCGGGCCGGTTTGCGATAAGTCACGTGCGCTTCGGTGACGGACATAATGGCATCGGCTTCGCGTTCCATATCGCGGTAATTGAAGCCGTGATCGCGGCACAGTTCGACCCGCCCGACCTCAAACCAGATCAGATAATTCGAGTGATAGACGATACCCGCCTGATCGGTTTCGGCATATCGCACCCGCAACCTTGTTTCGCTCCAGTCGTATTTCATAAGGCAGTGGTTAGTGGTTAGTGGTCAGTGGTCAGTTGCAGGCTGTCACGCTGCAATGAATGACTGACCACTAACAAGGGACAAGGGACAAGGGACAAGGGACAACCAACCACTGACCACTAACCACTGCTCTATGGTAGAGTTTAATTGTGTTCCCGGCAATCGGTTCGTTATTCAGGAGATTTATGCACAAAAGATTTTTATTGCTGACTGCAATGCTGCTGCTGGCGCTGCCTGTGAGGGCGCAGGTGGCGGCTCCGTCGGGCGCGGCTCCGGCAAAAAAGACTGGCATTACGGCGGCGAGTGTCGAAGCCACGACGAAAGCCATTCTTGAACAGGTCGGTGAGATGCGGCAGATCAAAATTCTCAGTCCGGTCAAAAGCGGCACCAAATCACGCGCTGAGATTGAACAGATGGTCATTCGCAACTTCAACGAAGAGACGCGGCCCGGCGAACTTGAAGCCTCAGGCAAGGCGCTGCTCGCTTTCGGCCTCGTGCCGCGGGGATTTCAGTTGAAGGAGTTCACTGTCAAACTGCTGACTGAACAGGTGGCCGGATTTTATGATCCGAAAACAAAGGAATTCTTTATTGCCGACTGGAATGACCTCGACGCACAGAAGCCTGTCATCGCGCACGAACTGACGCATGCTTTGCAGGATCAGAATTTCAATCTGCGACGATTCGAGAAATGGCCTGCTGGCGACAGCGACCGCGAAATGGCGATTCACGCGCTGATCGAAGGCGATGCGACGGTACTGATGTACGATTACATGCTCAAACCGATGGGCCGCAGCGTGGCGCAGTTGCCGATGACAATCAGCAAACTGGCCGAAGCCGGAATGGCGATGGCGGGCGGCGATGATGTGAAGATGCTCAAGGCCGCGCCCGCCGCGCTGCGTGAATCGCTGATCTTTCCGTATGTTTACGGCGCTGATTTCGTGCAGGCGATGCTGAAAAAACAGGGCTGGTCAGGCGTGTCGCAGGCTTTTACTGATCTGCCGCAGTCAACCGAACAGATTCTGCACTTCGACAAATACACCGCGCGCGAAATGCCGGTGAAAGTGCAGTTGAATGACCTCAGCGCCACGCTGGGGCCGGACTGGAAGCGGCTGCTGACCGACATCAACGGCGAATTCGGTTATCTGATGATTCTGGCCGAATACATTCCGAAGGATCAGGCGCGCCAGGCTGCGGCAGGCTGGGGCGGCGATCAGTACGCGCTTTATGAACGCGCGAGCGACGGCAAACTGCTGATCGTTCATCGCAGCGTGTGGGACACGGCTGAAGATGCGACTGAATTCGTCAATGCTTATGTGGTTCGCACCAGAAAACGCTATCCCGAAATGAAGACGAGCGAAGCCGGGCCTGCCGGTCAGGAATCATTCATCACGCCTGACGGCGCAACCCTGATCGAACGTCAGGGCACATCAGTGCTGATTATCGAAGGTCTGCCCGAAGCAATGGCCGCCAGGGCCGCAGGCATCAGCGCGGCGCTCAGGCCGGAAGCAAAGCCGAAGGGCCAGGTGAAGTGAAGCTGGACAGTGATGAATCTGGATCTGCTGATCAAACTCAGCCCGCTGGTGGTGGCCACGCTGCACGGTTACGGCGCAGCGTGGCTGGCCGTAAGGATGCTCTTTCGCCCGCGCCATCCGGTTTACCTCTTCGGCTGGCAACTGCCGCTGACGCCAGGGATGCTGCCGAAAGAGCGCGAACATTTCATCGAAGCTCTCTCTACTGTCATTGCTGAACGCCTGCTCGACATTGAAACCATCGCTGATGAGCTGATGAAGCTCGATCTGCACAGCGAAATCACGACGCTCGCGCAGCGCGAATACCTGCATCATTCGCAAAGCGAATCAGCAATTCAGGTCATTACCGAACACCTGCGCGAACGGCTTTATCATCTGCGCGATTCGGTCGAAAGCCGCTGGGAAATCACCCGCGCTCTGCGCAAGATCATCGAACAGGAGATGGAACAACGTTTCAGCCTGCTGCGCCGGATGGCGACGAATTACTTCCTGGATGATGACGCGCTTTATCGCATCGTGGGCGATTCAATCAACAAACTGGCCGATCAGATTGCCGACAGCCTGTATGTGCGCACGACGATTTCGCAGGCAATGGCGCAGGTGCCTGAAAGAATTCTCAGCAGCGGCGCGATGGTTCAGTCAGCGACCGTCAGCAACTTCGTCAAAACGCTCAGCCAGCGGCTCGACTTCCGCGCCATTCTGATCAAACGCCTCAGCGCGCTCTCAAACGAAGATATCGAACAACTGATCATGGAAACCGCCGGACGCGAAATCAGCGCCATCGTCTGGTTTGGCGCAGGCATCGGCTGCGTGGTTGGCATCGTGCAGACGCTGATCAACTTTGTGTGAGGTCGGCGCTCACGCACAGCGTTGCAGCGGCTCTCTTTCTCTGCGTCTCTGCGCCTCTGCGTGAAACCTGATCTCACGCAGAGGCGCAGAGACGCAGAGAAAGAGAGAGACAGAGGAAGTTCTGGTGATGCTTTGATCAGCCTTCACTGACTGTGAGATGACAGCGGGGGCATGGGCAGGCCGAACACTTCAGGGTTTTCACCGACGATGGCAGCGGCAAAAAACTTCGGGACGTAATTGCGGCTCTCCTGTCTGAAATAACCATCCAGTTTGTCAGCGTTGGCGAACAGTGACCAGAAACTGCGGTCAAGGCCGGGATTTTCGCGGCGCAACTGCGTCAGGTCGCGGCGCACCGTGTCAGGATTGCGATTGAAGCTCAGCAGCACGAGCGTCATGCTCCTGGCATCAGTGCCGAACTCAGTCACGCGGTCAGCAATGTATTGCGCGGCGACCGGAGCCATTTTTTCGGCGTTGCACAAATCCTTCGGTTCAGCGCCGTAAGCGCGGGCGCTGGCCGGAATGAATTGAAACAGACCTTTCGCGCCGTAAGGGCTTTCCAGGCAGACGCGATATTCAGATTCGATGATCGGCAGATAAAGACCAACGATGACCGGAACGTGCCGTTCACGAAAGGCGCGCACGATGACCGGCGCATAGCTGCTGGCGCGGATGAACACATCGGACAGCCCTTCAACTCCTGACTTTTCCCGTGACACACCGACCCGCGCTGCATATTCCTCAACATACTTTTTGATCGCCTGCACTGCTTCGTGGCTGAACGCATGCGGGTTTTCACCGAGCATTGCTGAAACGTTTGCGGCTTTTTCATTGACGAAGGCTGCGCGTTCAGCTTCGGCCATCTGTTCCCATGTTCTGAGCGCTGGTTTCGGCTGCCTGAAAAGAATCGTTGAAGTGAGCGAAGCGCGATCAGGCAGGGCCGCTTTGTCGCCACCAACTTCAGGGATTCCGGCAGTCATCACCAGCAGCATGATGGCCTGAAAAACGATCAATGATTTGACCCCTGATTTGCGATTGTGGCGGCGCGGCGGCAGTTCGGTCGGAACTGGCCGGATGCTGATGATTTCAGTCTTCAGGCGCGAACCCGCAACGGGCAGCCAGAAACCGGAAGCTGATCGGGCCGCTTCGCCGGAAGCTGCTACAGGCTGGGCCTGGGAATGAATGTTACTGTACTGCACAAAGGTACCCCCATGTCATCGGAACTGCTTCAGACATGCACTCGCATCAATCGTGAGGGGGGCTTTATCGCTGGCTTTCGGCCTGAATCATCTGTTTCAGGCTCGCCCGGTGCTGTCGCATCTCAGCGATAAATTCGTGGAACAGATAAGTCGAATCGTGCGGGCCAGGCCCGGCTTCAGGGTGGTATTGTACCGAAAAGACGGGCAGTTTGCGATGGCGAATCCCGGCCAGAGTCCGGTCATTAATGTTCCAGTGCGTGAACTCGATCTCATTTTCATCAAGGCTCTGCGCGTCAACCGCAAAGCCATGATTGTGCGCGGCGATTTCGATTTTGCCGGTGCGGGTATTTTTGATTGGATGGTTGCCGCCGCGATGACCAAACTTCAGTTTGAAGGTGCTGCCGCCGAAAGCGTGGCCGAGAAGCTGATGACCAAGGCAGATGCCAAACATCGGCGCGGCTCCGAGCAGTCTTTTCACTTCACCAACAATCGGCTCAAGCGCCGCCGGGTCGCCAGGGCCGTTTGAAAGAAAGATGCCGTCAGGCGCGAGCGACAGCACATCATCGGCTTTCGTGCGCGCCGGAACGACCGTGATGCGGCAGCCGAGCGCGGCCAGGTAACGCAGGATGTAATACTTGATGCCGAAATCGTAAGCGACAACGTGAAACGGTTCTTCGCTTTCTGATGAATAAAGATGATGGCGCACCGCGCCAAGCGCGTCGAAGGCGTCAACCGCCTTGTCAATTGAGAGATTCGTGAAAGCCGATGACACCTGCCGCTCGACCTGCTCCGACCATTCGTACATATCTCCGCAGGTGACTTCATCAACCAGGTTGCGCCCGATCATCGAAGGCGCGGCTTTCGCTTTGGCCACCAGGCTTTGCTCATCGAGGTCAGTTGAAGAAATGCAGGCGCGCATCGCGCCCTTTTCGCGGATGTGGCGCACCAGCGCGCGCGTGTCAATGTCAGAGATGCCGACGATGCCATAGCGTTTCAGGTATTCGTCGAGCGACAACATCGAACGCCAGCTTGAACTGATTTCAGAAACCTCGCGCACGACGAAGCCTTCGACAAACGGGCGGCGCGATTCAACGTCTTCAGGATTGACGCCGTAATTGCCAATCTCGGTGTAAGTCATCGTCACGATCTGCCCGGCATAGGATGGGTCAGTCAGAATCTCCTGATAGCCGGTCATTGAAGTATTGAAAACAATCTCACCCGTGCGTTCGCCGCTGGCTCCCCAGGCGCGACCGCGAAATGTCCGTCCGTCTTCAAGCGCAAGAATGGCAGTCTGTTTCATCAGGCTCTCCGAATTGAGGTGGATCAAAGGTAAAAGAGATTTTCCCTGTTTCGGGCTGATTTCGCAAACGCAGACGCAACGTGAAAGCTGAGTTCCCGTATGATTCAGCCACGGGGGACACGGGGCAGCACGGGGGCGATTACAGACCTGATATTCCCCGTGCTTCCCTGTGTCCCCCGTGGCTTGATCTCTCCGGTTTCTGATCGTTTATGCAGCTCAGGCCTTCGGGTGGGCCTTGTCGTAAACTTCCATCAGTTTGTCAGTCGAAACGTGCGTGTACTGCTGTGTGGTTGACAGGCGCGCGTGGCCGAGCAGTTCCTGAATCGTGCGCAGGTCGGCTCCGGCATCGAGCATGTGCGTGGCGAAGGAGTGACGCAGTGCGTGCGGGCTGATGTGATGAATGTCGGCGCAGAGCTTGACGTATTTATCAATCATGCGCCCGACCGAGCGCGTGGTGATGCGCGTGCCCTGGTAATTCATAAAGACCGCGAGCGCATCAATCTTTTCGGGATCGGCCTCAAGCAGCAGTTCGCCGCGCACGCTCAGGTAATTTTCGAGCGCCTTTCTGGCGTGTGCGCCGAACGGCACCATGCGTTCCTTGCGGCCCTTGCCTTTGACGCGGGCCGTCTGGTTTTCAAAATCAATGTCGGTCAGATTCAGGTTGACGAGTTCAGAAACGCGCACGCCGCTGGCATAAAGCAGTTCGAGAATGGCGCGGTCGCGTTTGCCGAGAACGGTTTCAGGGTCGGGCGTTTCGATAAAACGAATCGCTTCCTGAATCGTCAGATGATTGGGCAGCTTGCGTTCGACGCGCGGGCTGGCGACCAGCCGCGCCGGATTGACTTCGAGCACGCCTTCGCGGCAGAGGAAGCGAAAGAAGGTGCGAATGGCCGCAATCTTGCGATGAATCGAACTTTTCTTTTTGTTCTTTTCATAGAGCGTCGCCATGAAATCGCGGATCGTCAGATGGTCAAGCTCGCGGATGTTGACCTGCCGGCGATGGCCATCCTTGTCAGGCGGCGCAACGTGATCGTGAAACTGTTCGAGATCGCTCGCGTAATTCCGCAGCGTGTGTTCAGAGAGATTGCGTTCGTATTTCAGGTGCTGCAAAAACTCGTCAATGTATTTTCCAAGCATATCCGCAGGCCCCGTGCTGATGTTGATTGATCGCGCCAAGAGTAGCAGGAAAATCGCCGCGATGTGAATCTTCTTTTGCGCTGAACCGTCACCGGCTGCGCTGCTGCACCGCTTTCAGAATCAGCTTTTTCAACTCAGCCTCTTCCTCGCACCGAAACTCGATCTGCGCGGCGTAAAGCGGCAGCGGCGATTTGCCGACGGCATCAGGCGGCAGATTGGCAGCGTCTTTTTCGGTAATGATGATGGCTTCGGCGTGCGCGGCCTGTGCCTGCCTGAAAATTTCTGCAAGTTCCGGCGCGGTGTAGCGGTGATGATCACTGAAATCGCGGCGCAGCGCGATGGATAAATTCTGACGCTCAAGATCAGCAATAAAGCGTTCAGGCCGCGCAATGCCGGAAACCGCAGCCACGCGGCGATGAGCGAAGCTGGTGGCCGGAATGAATTCTGCCTCGCCTGCGGCATTGAGTCGTCGCAGCCGCGTCAGTTCGTGCGTCGCGTGAAAGACCGGCACGGCAGCGCCGCAATGTTGTCTGATGATGTTGTGAAATGCGGCACGGTCAAACGGCTGATCGGCGCGGGTGATAATCACGGCATCAGCGCGCTGCATCGCTGTGAGCGGTTCGCGCAATCTGCCGAATGGAATCATACGTAATTCGCTGAGCGGTTCCGTTGCATCGAGCAGCAGCAGATTCAGGTCACGCGCCACGCGCAAATGCTGAAAGGCATCATCGAGAATGAAGGCTGAAATTTTCGTCTGCTGTTCAAGCCAGCGGCCTGCGCCGTAACGATCACTGTCAACGATGACGCGCACGCCGGGACAGGCCACAGCCAGCAGGTACGGTTCATCGCCGGACTGCTGCGGGCCGCACAGCACTGACTGTTCATTCGAGACTTCAACGCGCCCCGTGCCTGAGCGTTTGTAGCCGCGACTGAGAATGGCGACCGACAGGCCTTCATCACGCAGGTAGCGCGCAATGAAGGCCGTGAGCGGCGTCTTGCCCGTGCCGCCCACCGTCAGATTGCCGATGCTGATGACGGGCGAGTTGAGATGATGTGTTTTGAAAAGCCGATGACGATAGAGCGAATGGCGCAGCCTGACACCCGCTGCGTACAGCCCGGCAGGAATGTAAAGCAGCGCGCGGGTGACAGGATGGAGTGCAGCTTTCACATCAGGCTGGCGATGGTTTCGACGGTTCTTTCGGTTGCGCCGCGATTGTCGCTGACGACCTGGCGCGCATTGTCGCCGAATCGCTGCGCTTCGTCAGGGTCGGTCAGCAGTTCACTCAGCTTGTCGCTGAGCGCCGCTGTCAGTTCAGCATCGTTGGCTCCCTGAAGCGTGATGAGCGCATCGCGGCGGGTAAATTCGCTGGCAATCTCGCGGAAGTTTTCCATATGCGGCCCGACGATGACAGGCCGCGCATAAAATGCCGGTTCGAGAATGTTGTGACCGCCCTTCGGCACCAGGCTGCCACCGACAAAGACGACCGAAGCGAAACGATAGAGCGCCGCCAGTTCACCGATTGAATCAAGCAGAATCACTTCAGCGCGGCGGGATTCATCACTGAGGCGTGAGGCTGTGCCTGCCGCACTCAGCGCGGAATGTCCCACTCCGGCCAGCGCCAGTTCAGGCTGCCCGGCCAGCGTTGAGCGACGAATGCAGCGAAAGCGCGTGGCATCAAGCAGTCGCGCGACTTCGTCAAACCGTTCAGGGTGACGTGGCGCAATCAGCAGCCGCGCATCAGCAGTGGCCTGGTTCTTTCGCAACTGCTCGAAAGCGGCAAGCACTATCTCTTCCTCGCCGTCGCTCGTGCTGCCCGCAACGATCAATGGTGAATGACTCAATCCGAAAGCCGCATCAAGCTGCCTGGCAATTGCATCCAGCGCGGAACCGCGTCCGGCTTCGCCAATGTCGTATTTGATATTGCCGCTCACGCTGACACGTTTGACCGGAGCGCCAAGCGCGATGGCGCGTTGCGCGTCAGCTTCGCTCTGCATCGCAAAGTGTGAAACCTGGGCATACATCCGGCGCACCAGAAAACCGAACTTCTGCGCCCGCACAAACGAACGATCCGAAATCCTGCCGTTGGCGACGATGACCGGCACTGACCGCTGCTCGCATTCGTGCAGAAAGTTCGGCCACAGCTCCGATTCCATCAGCACCACGGCCTGCGGGCGAATGACATTGAGCGCACGCCGCACTGAAAATCGCCAGTCAAAAGGAAAGTAACAAAACCCGTCGGCCTCGGTGATCCGCGAGCGCGCCACTGCCTGGCCGGTCGCGGTGGTGGTCGAAACGATCAGGCGGTATTCAGGAAAACGCGCGCGCAGGGCCGCAATCAGCGGACGCGCAGCCAGCGTTTCACCAACTGAAACCGCGTGCAGCCAGATAGCCGGGCGTGCGTCCTGCCCGAACTCTTCAGGCAGCAGGCCCAGCCGTTCACGAAAGTTGCTCAGATATTTTTTGTTGATGAAGGCCTGCCAGGTAAAGTACGGCAGCAGCGCCACTGAGGCCAGACCAAGAAAGAGGCTGTAGAGGAAATACATAAAAGCAAAGTGGTCAGTGGTCAGTGGCTGGTGGTCAGTTGAAAAACAATTCACTGACCACTGACCACTAACCACTAACCACTGACGTTACTATCTGGCGCGCTCGATGTAGCGGCCTTCGGTCGTGTCGACGCGAATCTTGTCGCCTTCTCTGATGAAGGCGGGAACCTGAATCGTGATGCCCGTTTCGAGCTTCGCCGGTTTGCCGACGTTGCTGACGGTGGCGCCTTTGACTTCGGGTTCGGTTTCAACGACGGTCAGTTCGACGACCTGCGGAATATCAATGCCGATGGGTTCGCCTTCGTAAAACTGCACCTGAATCACTGTTTCCGGCAGCAGGTAACCAGCCATATCGCCCAGGTCTTCCGCGCTGAGCGCCACCTGTTCGTAGGTTTCGGTGTTCATAAAGTGATAATCCGAACCATCGTTGTACATATAAGTCATCTCGTGATCTTCGAGCATGGCTCGCTCGATGGTGTCGGCTGAGCGAAAGCGATGTTCAGTCGTGGTGCCGGTCTTCAGATTTCGCAGCTTGGTCTGCACCATTGCGCGCAGGTTGCCAGGGGTGTGGTGATGAAAATCCACTACTTTATGGGGTACTCCGTTGAAGATGATCGCCATCCCCTTACGGATCTGTGTTGCCTGAATTGCCATTAGGTTTACTTTCTCCTCGAAATGATTGGGACTGCCTGATAGTCACGAAAATGACTGTTCATGAAAGCTGGAAAGTTAGCTGATTTTGCCGGGCATGGTCAAGGATGATGAGTTGTGGCCACACCTGCACCGACCGCAAAAAGATGTGTCTTGACGGAGTCGGCAGGGCGTCGTAGTATGCTTTGCGCTGCGGGATCGTCTGCTACGTTGGTGGGCAGCGGCAATAAATTTGAGCCTAATTCATTTGATCGGGAAACCCACGCACATATCTGATGGCAGGAATGCTCGTCAGAGTACGAGACTCGAAACGCCGCAGAGCTGGGTTGCCCACCTGTTAGGAACAGGTTCAAATGAAGCCGCTGTTTACGGCGATGCGGTGATCCCGCGCGCTCATTAAATTCTGACCGGCTGTTCCTGATAAGAATCAACTACGGGGAGGCACGGGGGAACACGGGAATGTTCAGAGCGAAATAATTCTGCGTGTTGCGCCGTGACTCCCCGTCGTTTTGTTTACAGCGTCAGGCAATGCGAATTCTGCTGGTGGGTGACATTGTGGGTCGGGCCGGACGCCGCGTGATGCTGGAGCGGCTGGCTGAAGTGCGCCGCGAATACGAACTCGAAATGGTCATCGCCAACGTCGAGAACGCTGCCGGAGGCTTTTCGATCACGCCCAGAATTGCCGAAGAACTTTTTGCCGCAGGCGTGGACGTGATGACTTCGGGCAATCACATTTACGACAAGCGGGAAATTCTTGAATACATCAACAGCGAAACACGCCTGCTGCGTCCCGCCAATTACGCGCCCGGCGTACCCGGCAACGGTTTGTGGGTCGGACAGGTCAACAGCGCATCGGTGGCCGTGCTGAATTTGCAGGGCCGCGTTTTTATGCCGCCCTCGGATGATCCGTTTCGTTGCGCCGATCAACGCCTGGCCACGCTCCCGCCCGAACTGAAAATCATTCTGGTTGATCTGCACGCCGAAGCGACTGCCGAAAAAGTGGCGATGGGCCGTTACCTCGATGGCCGCGTCTCAGCCGTCGTCGGCACCCACACGCACGTTCAGACCGCTGATGAACAAATCCTGCCCGGCGGCACGGCTTACCTGACCGACCTCGGCATGACCGGCCCGCACGACGGCGTCATCGGCATGCAGACCGGCACCATTCTGCCGCGCTTTCTGACCGGCCTCGCGCCGCGCATGGAACCGTCTGAAGGCAGCATTCAGATGAACGGCCTGATCGTTGACGTTGACGAACAAAGCGGCAAAGCCTTTCGCGTCGAACGCCTCAGCCTGAAGCACGAATAACAATGGAATGGTACACTGACCGCACGGATGCGGCGGATTCAGACGGGCTGCTTTGCAAATGCCACAATCCGTCTGAATCCGCCGCATCCGTATGATCAGCGTGTCATTCAGTTTTGCGAGAGATGAAATCAGAATGAATCAGATTGAAACTGCCAGTATCGCCATCATCGGAGGCGGCGTCATCGGGACGGCCATTGCCGCTGAGGTCTCGCGTCACTGCGATGATGTTTTTCTGCTTGAAGCGATGCCGCGCCCCGGCCTCGGCGCTTCGACGCGCAACAGCGGCGTGATTCACGCGGGCATTTATTATCAGCCTGGTTCGCTCAAGGCTTTTCATTGTGTGCGCGGAGCGCGAATGCTCTATGACTTTTGCGCGGCCCACAACGTTCCGCACGAGCGCATCGGCAAACTGATCGTCGCTGATTCTGAAGATCAGTTGCCTGAACTTGAAGCCCTCAGACAGCGCGGCGAAACCAACGGCGTCGAAGGGCTGGAAATTGTCGGGCGCGATTTCATTCGCCGCCTTGAACCGAACGTTGTTTCGCCTGTTGCCCTGCATTCGCCCAACACCGGCATCGTTGATGCTGAATCGCTTGTCAAAACTCTCGCTCATCAGGCAAAGGAAAACGGCGCGCACATCCTGACCGGCACGCCGCTCATCGGCGCTGAAATCAAAAATGACCTGGCGGTGCTGCGAACCCCGCGTGAGGAATTTGCGGCGCGCGTGGTCATCAATGCTGCCGGACTTTATGCCGATGAAGTGGCGCGAATGTTCGGGTATGACAAGTACACGATTTACCCCTGTCGCGGCGAATATGCCGAACTGCCGCCGTCGCGCTCGTCGCTGGTCAGTCATCTGGTCTATCCGCTGCCGTTCAAAAGCGGGCACGGCCTCGGCGTGCACTTCACCAAAAACCTGGCCGGAACGCTGCTGCTCGGCCCGAATGCGCGCTATGTCAAAAACAAGGATGATTACGAACACGACCGTGCCGACCTGAATTCGTTTTATGAATCGGCTTCGCGCATCGTGCCGTCGCTCAGGCCCGAAGATTTGCGGCTGAGTTACACCGGACTGCGCGCCCGCCTGCTGCCTGAACACGATCATTCCTTCGCTGATTTTGTGATTGAGCGCGACCCGCGCGCGCCGTTTGTGATTCACCTGATCGGAATGGAATCGCCGGGGCTGACCTCGTCGCTTTCAATCGGCAGCAGCGTTGGCGAAATGCTGCGCGAATCAGAAATGCCGACCTGAAAGATTGCCGGGCGGGTTTGAGAACCGGAAGAAACTCCGTATCATCCGCCTATGAAACTTCAGACCAGAAAATCGTCCACCTTATCACCCGCTCCGACACACCTGGAACAACTCGTCCGCGAACTCCGCGAGCTTGAAGAGAAGCTGCGGCAGGGCGGCGGGCCGGACAAAATCGAACGACAGCACGCACAGAAAAAGCTGACCGCGCGCGAACGCATTGCGCTGCTGCTTGACGAAGGCACGCGCTTTCAGGAACTCGGTCTGCTCATTGCTTACGATGAATACGACGGGCAGGCTCCGGCAGCAGGCGTAGTCACGGGCTTTGGCATTGTGGCCGGTCGTGAAGTCGTCGTCATTGCCAACGACGCCACAGTCAAGGCCGGTTCGTGGTGGCCTGAAACGATTAAAAAGATGCTGCGGGCGCAGGAAGTGGCGATGCGCTGCCGCGTGCCGATTGTTTACCTGGTTGATTCGGCGGGCGTCAATCTGCCTTATCAGGGCGGAGTCTTTCCGGGTCAGTACGGCGCGGCGCGCATTTTTTATTACAACTCGGTGATGCGCCGTTATCTGAAAGTGCCGCAGATCGCAGCGGTCATGGGGCCGTGCATCGCGGGCGGAGCTTACCTGCCTGCGCTGTCGGACGTGATTATTATGGTCGAAGGCACTTCGTTTATGGGCCTCGGCGGGCCGAATCTGGTCAAGGGCGCAACGGGTCAGAAAATTGACGGTGAAACACTCGGCGGCGCAAAAGCGCACAACGCAATTTCAGGCGTCGCACATTACCGCGCAAAGAATGATGATGATTGCATCAGACAAATCCGCGAACTGATTTCCGAACTTCCCGCAAAAATTCCCGCACGCGTGAAGATCGAAGCATCGCGCGATCCGGCGCGGCCTGCGACTGAGCTTTACACGATTCTGCCTGCCGATCATCGCGCCGCTTACGATGCGCAGGCGATGCTCGACTGCATTCTCGATGCTGACAGCTTTGACGAATTTCAGGCCGATTATGCCAGGGAGATGGTCGTCGGCCACGCGCGCATCTGCGGCATCAATGTCGGCGTCATCGCCAACAATCGCGGGATGATTCCAAACTCATCCGGCAAAGCGCCGAAATTCGGCGGCATCATTTACACCGAAAGCGCCGAAAAGACGGCGTATTTCATCGAAACCTGCAACCGTCACGACACGCCGCTGATCTTCATTCAGGACGTGGCCGGTTTTATGGTCGGAGCCGAAGCCGAACATTCGGGCATCATTCGGGCCGGAGCGCGTTTTGTCGAAGCGATGGCCACAACGACCGTGCCGAAAATCGTGCTGACGATCAATCACGCCAGCGGCGCAGGCTATTACGCCATGGCCGGACAGGGCTTCGATCCCGATTTTATTTTCACGCTGCCGACCGGACGCATGGGCGTGATGGAAGGCGAATCAGCCGTGATGGCGCTCTTTTCGGCGCAACTCGACAAGCTGAAAGAGCAGGGCAAAGAGCCGGACGAGAAACTGAAAGCCGAAATGAATCGCGTGCGCGCCGAATACGAACGCCAGCTCGATGCAAAGTTCGCCGCCGCACGCGGCTTCGTTGACGCAGTAATTGCGCCCGAAGAGATCAGACCCGCGCTCGAACTCGCATTGCACACGTCGCTCAACAATCCGGGGCCGCATCTCGGACAATTCGTGCTGTAGGCAAAATTCAGGAAAAGACATTCACCACGAAGAAACGAAGAACACGAAGGAAGAGAAGATAACTCAAACTATTCGGGTTTCCTTTCCCTTTATGAGTTTTGTTTTTTCAGAATGCTGTTTTGGAATTCGCAGCGTTGCAGCCCATGTTTTCCGCCGCGAGAGCGGCGATTGAATTTAGCCGGGTCTTTCAAGGCCCGGAACGGCGCGATCACATTCAACGCAGTTGCGTCAGCGACGATTGAAAACACATCAGACAGCAGATCAGACAAAGCTTCCTCAACGCAAAGAAACAAAGGGTGCAAAGTCACGAGCCGGTCTCGCGCATTTGTCTGACCCGCTGTCACAACCCCGGAGCCTCAGCCATGGCTAACACGTACTCCTCGCTTTATTACCATCTCATCTTCAGCACCAAAAATCGCGCGGCCTGGCTCAAGGCTGAAATTGAGCCTCGCGTGTGGGAATACATCGGCGGCATTGCCCGGCAGAATAAAATGACAGCCCTGCAAATCGGAGGCATTGAAGATCATCTTCACGTGCTGGTGATGGCTCCTCCGGTCTTTTCGCCCGGCAAAATTGCGCAACTGCTCAAGGGCGGCTCTTCGCTGTGGATTCATACCGAATATCCGGCTTTGCGCAATTTCGCGTGGCAGGACGGGTACGGAGCCTTTACTGTCAGCAAATCGAATCTGCCTGATGTTATTCGCTACATTCAGAATCAGCGTGAGCATCACCGGAAGCGGACGTTTCAGGAAGAGTATCTGGAATTTTTGCGAAAGCACGGAATCGAATACGACGAACGATATGTGTGGGGCTGATTCAATCGTCGCTGACGCGACTGAACCTTTTGTGCCCGCGATGTTCCGGGCCTTGAAAGACCCGGCTAAATTCAATCGCCGCTCTCGCGGCGGAAAACACGGGCGTTTGAGGGTTGCGCGGCTGATGGAACAGTTCAGATTTGAGGCTTGCGCGACTGATGGAACAGCTCAGAATCGGAACAACGCCATAAGAGATTCAGCCACAGTGAAGCACAGGGACAGTAACAGAAGTGATCTTCCCTGTGTCCCCTGTGGTTTGTAACCTTAACCCGACCCGTATTGTTTCTGTTTAGCTGAGCATCACGCGGCTGAATACGATTGAGTTTCCCTGTTCTCGCTGTGACAATCCATCCGCTGTCACAACCTTGTGTCGGCGCAATAACCATCACATCATTGGTTATCAGGTAATGGCTTCTCCTGCATACTCACGCTCAGGAGGTGTGAGTGATGAAAGCAGATGATCGCCTGATTCGTGAAATTGCCTGGCTGTTGTTCGGCGTCCTGATTACTGGCGTTGCCTTTCGGCAATCGGTCTGGCTGCTTCATCAGGCGGCGCTGATGGTCGGGACGGCAGCGGGACAACTGATGACGGCTCTGAATGGCTGAAGGTAAGCCTGCACGCCTATGAATGAAAATCACCCCTCGTCCGAAGAATTCAAACAGCTCAACGAGCGACTGGATTATCTGGAACAACTGGTGCGCGATCAGGTCGGGCGCATTTATCGCCTGGAGCAGCACCTGGGTCTGGAGAAAACCGCGCTCAGGCTGGAACCGCTGCCTGAAGCGCCGCCCGTTCCGGTCATCGAAAACGTCTCGCCGGTCGAAGCTGCCGAGCCTGTGCCTGATTACGTTCCGCCGCAGCCGCTGGCCATCGAAGCTGAAGCGGAGCCGGTTGAAGCAGCGACTCCGGCTGAACCTGAACCGGAAGAGCGCGAGCAGTGGCCTGTGCCGTCGCAACCTGTCACGCCGGTTCCGACAATCAGTCACGCTCAGCCTGAAACGCGTGCGGCAGCGGGCAGCGGCCTTGATCTGGAATCGCTGATTGGCGGCAGGTGGTTCAATCTGATCGGCACGGTCGCAGTTATTCTCGGTGTGGGATTCTTTCTCAAGCTGGCATTCGATCAGGGATGGGTCGGGCCGATGGGCAAAGTCATCATCGGCATGGTCATTGGCGCAGGCATGATCGTCGGTGGCGACCGCATTCGGGCGCGCGGCTATCGCACTTACGCGCAGGGCTTGTTTGGCGGCGGCATTGCGATTCTTTACCTGTCCATCTTCGCGGCCTTTGCGCGCTACCAGATTATCGGGCAACTGCCTGCCTTTGCGATGATGACGCTGGTGACGGCAACGGCGGTGCTGCTGGCGGCGCGTTACGATTCGCTGGCGATTGCGATTCTGGGGCTGATCGGCGGCTTTCTGACGCCGATTATGCTTTCGACCGGAAAGGACAATGAAACAGGGCTGTTCAGTTACATTGCGCTGCTCGATCTGGGCGTGCTGGCGGTGGCGTATTTCAAGCAGTGGCGCGTGCTGAATTACCTGGCGTTCTGGGCGACGGTGCTGATGGCTGCCGGGTGGATGCTGGAATGGTATGAACCGGCGAAGCTGTGGCCGACGATCTTTTTCTTCACGGTCTTTTTTGTGATCTTTGCCACGCTGGCCATCTTTCACAACGTCATCAATCACCGCCCGACCACGCGGCTTGATCTGTCGCTGATCTTCACGAATGCGACGCTTTATTTCAGCACCAGTTATGGCCTGCTCAATGTCGAGTACCGGCCTTACCTCGGATTGTTTGCGGTGCTGATGTCGGCGTTTTATCTGGGCTTTGGTTATCTGACCTGGAGCCGCGACCGCGAAGACACTTATCTGATCTATTCGTTCCTCGGCCTGTCCACGCTCTTTCTGACGCTGGCCGTGCCGATTCAGCTTGATCAGCACTGGGTCACGATGGGCTGGGCGGTTGAAGGCGCGGTGCTGACGTGGATCGGGTTGAAAGCCGGCAGCAGGGCCACGCGATATTCAGGCTTGCTGATGTTTGCGATTGCCGTGCTGCACTGGTTCAGAGTTGATGTTCACGACTTCGCTTATTACTCGTGGCAATCGTTCACGCCGATTCTCAACCGTCGCGCTTTTTCAGTGCTGGTGATGATTGCGGCCTTTGCGGTGGCGGCGTGGTTTTATCGCAGGCTCGGTGAACAGATCGAAGAAAGCGAGCGCACGCGGTTTGCTGAAATCTGCCTGCTGGCGGCGAACGTGCTGGCGGTGGTGTGGCTGAGCCTGGACGCAATTGATTACTTCAGTCAGTTGAGGGACGCCGTTGCAGCCGGAGCTGAAGATGAACTGAGCCGGATGGAAAACACCAGACAGCTTGTGCTGACGGCATTATGGAGCGTTTATGGCGCGGCGGCGCTGCTGGTGTGCCTCAGGCGTCGCGTCAGGCTGGTGCAATGGTTTGCGCTCGCGCTGCTGATGCTGGCGACGATCAAGGTTATTGTCGTTGACAGCAACTGGTACGCGGCGGCGTGGCATACGCTGATTCTCAACCGCACATTTGCGGCGTTTGTGGTGACGATTGCGGCGTTCGTCTGCGGCGCGTGGGCTTACAAACGCGCTGACGGCATTGATGAGGAGGAACGGCGCACGGCGCTGACGGTGATGCCGGTGATTGCGAACCTGCTGGCCGTAATTGCGCTCAGCCTCGAAGCTCTCGGTTATTTCGATGCGAAAATTTATGTGGCCAGCGGTGACGAAATCAGCCGCCTGGGCAGCGCGAAGCAGTTCTGGCTGACGCTGGTCTGGACTGGTTACGGCACGATTGCGCTGCTGGCCGGATTCAGGCAGCGCGTGAAACCGATTCGCCTCGGCGCGCTTGGATTGATCGGGCTGGCAGCGGGCAAGGTGCTGATGGCCGATGCGGGTTATTTCAAAGCGCCCTGGCACACGCTGATTTTCAACTACACGTTTGCCGCCTTTGCGCTGGTGATTGCGGCATTGGCGTATGCGTTGTGGCTTTATAAACGCACTACAGAGATTGAAGAGGATGAACGGCGCATGGCGGTTCCGGCTTTGCTGGCGGCGGCGAACCTGCTGGCGGTGACGGGGCTGAGCCTTGAAGCCATCGGATACTTTCAGGCGCGCATTGATCGCAGCCAGGGCGACGCCTGGCAGCCCATCAACAACACGAAGCATTTCACGCTCTCGCTGCTGTGGAGCTTTTACGGCGCGGCGGCGCTGATTATGGGCGTTAAGAGCCGCCGCAAACTGCTGCGTTACGGCGCGCTCGCGCTGCTGGCAATTGCAATTGTGAAGGTGCTGCTGGTTGATGCGCTTTATTACAACGCGCCCTGGCACGTGCTGATTCTGAATCAGACTTTCGGCGCGTTCGTGCCGCTGATTGCGGCGCTGGCTGTTGGCGCGTGGTTTTATGCGCGGGCCACAGACATTGATGCCTGGGAACGCGCCACAGTGCTGACGGCAATCACGATTACGGCCAACCTGCTGGCGATCATTGCGCTGAGCCTTGAAGCGAACGGTTATTTCTCAGCCGCGATCAGTCGCGTCAGCAGCGACAACGAAGAATTGCGCAATCTGATGCTGGCCAAACAGCTTTCATTGTCGGTGATCTGGGCGCTCTATGCCGGGGCGATGCTGGCGGTGGGCTTCTGGCGCAGCAACCGGCTGGTGCGCCTGATGGGAATGGGCCTGCTGGTGCTGGCGATTCTGAAGGTCTTTCTCTTCGATATGTCGTCGCTTGACCGGATTTACCGGATCGTTTCATTCATCGTACTCGGCGTGATTCTGCTTGTGGTATCTTTCCTTTACCAGCAACGGCAGAAAAGGACGGCAGAGACGAGCGAATGAGAAGGCAAAAGGCAAAGGGCAAAAGGCAAAAGGCAAAAGTTCAGCAGCTCGCGGTTCTGCTTCTGGTCAGCGTGGCGCTCGTGTTCGCGCAGCGCGTGCTGGCCGATTTTGAGGTGCAACGCTGGTCGCACTGGCGTGACATTGTTCTGAATGAACAGCCTGGTCAGAAGGCAACCGATTTTGTGCTGATCGAACTTGACGGGCAGGTGTTTGATCACGCGGATGTTGATCTGGGCGACCTGCGGGTGATTGATGAACAGGGCAATGAAGTGGCTTCAAAGCCGGTCGTGGTGGATACGGCTTTTTATACCGATCAGCGCAACGTGAAACCGCAGCGTCTGACGGCAAATTTCAGCGATCAGGGAGTGGACGCGAAACGGCGCGCTTCGGTGCTGCTGATTGACCTCGGTTATCGCCACGTGCCGAGCGTGCGGGTTGAATTTGACCCCGCCTCAAATAACTTTCGCCGCCAGATTGAAATTGAGGGCAGCAACGATCAGCAGGACTGGCAGCACATCGGCAGCACTGAAATTTACGACATCAGAATCGGGAAGGTGCGCCGGCAGCAGCTTTCATTCGATTACAACGAAGAGCATTTTCGTTACCTGCGCGCGAGCATCTTCAATTACGATGACCAGCCGCTGAAGATGAAAGAGGTGCGCGTTTACGGCTGGCCGCGCCGGTTGCTTTTTCGGCGCGAAGCGGGCAAACGCTACCGGCTGTTTTATGGCAACGAAAAAGCGAGCGCGCCGCGTTATGACCTGGAACAGCTTTCGCCGTATCTGAAAATGGATCAGTTGCCGACCGCCTCGCTCGGCGCAGCGCGCAAGAACGAAAGCTTCAGCGCCGAAAGTGCAGCGACGCGCGATGGTCATCCGGCGTGGTTATGGGCGACAATGGGCGCGGCGGCGATTGTGCTGGGTGCGCTGATTTATCGCCTGGCGCGGCTGACGGCGGGCGGCGCGGCTGAAGGTGAGAAGCAGTGATCTCAAATTTGAGATTTGAGATTTGAGATTCAGGATTTGAGATTTGAAACGCGGGGCTGAAATGGAACTCTGTTTATTGCGACACGGAATAGCGGCTGACCTCTATGAAGACGGCGTGATGCGCGATGCAGATCGCCCGCTGACGAAAGAGGGCTGGGAACTGATGCGCGAAGAGGCGCGCGGAATGCGCCGACTGGGGCTGAAATTCGATTACATCTTTACGAGTCCCTATCGCCGCACGCTGGAAACAGCGCAGGCTGTGACCAAAGAGCTTGAATTTGCTGACGAGCGCGTCATCAGCCTTGATTCGCTGGCATCGGGGCGACCGTTTGAGCATGCGCTGAACCGGAAGGCTGAAGTTTTCGTGAACATGGGCGCTTACACTTTTGAGCGGGCGCTGGTGGTCGGGCATATGCCGGATGTGAGCGAAATGGTTTCGGTGCTGCTCGCGGGCGGAGGCGGCGTGAATGTCGAATTCAAAAAGGGCGCGCTGTGTGCGATCAAAATTTCAGAACTCCCGCCGCGCGCGCCGGGCGTGCTGCTGTGGGCGCTCACGCCGAAACAGTTGCGCCTGATTGCGAAAAGCTGAAGGCGCGCTGGTCAGTCAGAAACAACTGACGACTGACCACTGACAAAGGACAAAGGACAAGCTGATGAATCCCTGGCACGATGTTGAGCTTGGCAGCAAGGCTCCGGAAATTTTCAATGCGGTGATCGAAATCCCGATTGGTTCCAGAGTGAAGTATGAACTGGACAAGCCGACGGGGCTGCTGAAGGTGGATCGCGTGCTCTACAGCGCGGTTCACTATCCGGCCAATTACGGCTTTATTCCGCGCACTTATTGTGACGATAACGATCCGCTCGATGTGCTGGTGCTCGGTCAGGTCGAAGTGGTGCCGCTTTGTATTATGCGCGCCAAGGCCATCGGCGTGATGCAGATGATTGACCAGAACGAAGAAGACGACAAAATCATCGCCGTCCACGCTGATGATCCTGAATACCTGCATTACCGCGACATTTCAGAACTGCCGGAACACCGGCTCAAGGCAGTCAGAAAGTTCTTTGAGGATTACAAGGCGCTCGAAAACAAGCAGGTCAAGGTGGAAAGGTTCATGGGCCGCTTCGATGCGATGAACATTATCGAAAACAGCATGCGGCTCTATCTCGACCGAGTCGCTGATCTCAGAGTAAAAGGAACACAGTGATAATGAGCAGGACAGGCTGAAATCTGATGACTGGTCCTGGAACGTGACAGATTTCAATTGCCCAGGCTAACGATATCAGGAGACAATAATGCTATGCTTGATGATCTATCCTCATTTTCTGAAATGATGAAACAGGATTGGAATAAGCGGGCGCTGGAGAACGCGAAGTGGTTTATTAATACAGTCAGCTTGACGCAGAGCGATGAGGAATTTTTCGCGGGCGGCAAGCAGGAACTTCTGAAGTGGTGGCTGCCGGATTTTACTGAAGCCTTACAGGGGCGTGACTTGAGAACTCTCAAGGTCATGGAAATCGGTTGTGGTATCGGCAGAATGACTTGTCACTTGGCCGACATATTTGGCGAAGTCTGGGCTGTTGATGTATCTGGCGAAATGATTCGGCAGGGTAAAGAACGGTTTTCACACCTGAAGAACATTACATGGGTGGAGACGGAAGGGATCACCCTTAACGAATTGCCAGATGATTATTTTGATTTGGGATTCTCTGTTTATGTATATCAACATATGCCCAGTCGAGATGTTATCTCATCCAGTATCTCACAAGCATATCGTAAAATCAGGCCAGCGGGTTTTTACAAATTTCATACCAATGCTCTTGTCAAGCAGGAGTATAATGGCCTTAAGAAAGATACCTGGACTGGAGAGGCATTTCGAGAATCTGATATAAGAAGATTGGCATTGAGCATCAATGCTAAGCTTATAAGTATATTAGGGGGGGGACACAATATTGCTGGTCAACTTTTCAGAAGCGGGCAGAAACAGGATATTTGAAGCCTGATTACTTGTGTCCACGAATAGAGGTTACTGGCCGTGCAGACGATTTAAGCGTTTCCCGGATTCCTGTTTCAGGAGACGATGCTCTACTAGGGCTGGTGGTGTCACAACTGAATAAGGAAGCAGTCGATTGTAATTCTGTAAAAGTGCAGCTAGGAACTGAAACAGCTCTTCCACAATATGTGGGAAATATTCGCAAAAGTCACAGCGAGTACATCAAATCCCGGATTGAAATACCACTTGACGACCTGACTTTTATTGAAGCGATGATTCCCGCAGAAATTGAAACTGGCTTTAGTGATGTTTCTGTTGTATTAGAGAATGGCCTGTCCTCTAATCACGCGCCTGTGCATTTAATCTCAGGCCTGCAAAAACGACCTAAGATTGTGACAGTCAGGAATGGGATGGACTATGGAACAGATATTTATTCTACAGGACCAAAGTCTTTTCTGAATCTGTATGTACAGGATTTGGACGAAAGTGCAAATGTAAATAGCCTGCGTCTCAGCCTGGACGAGGAATTCTTTGCACCTTCCTTTGTTGGCTTTGTGCCGGAAAATGGGACTTGGCAAGTTAACGCCCAGCTACCAGTGATTGAGCCGGGAGTCTATAATTTGAAGCTATATTACGGAATGACTGAATCCGAGATTGCCAAAATTACTATTAGGTGATCTCTGGTGTCGGAGTGCCAGAGAGTTTCCTCTGGACTCCGACACAGTTATTTGAAGCCTGTGCAAATTAAAGTTGAGTGCAATCAGCCACTTGGTACGCGCCAGCGGGCGTAATCAAGGTGATCTTTGATACAAGCAATGGGTTTGCCTTCTCGATAGTCGGTGAGAAAACAAACCTGATACACCCAAACGTTCGCCAACACGAAAGCACCATTGCGGCCTTCGCCTTTGACCTGGCATTGTTTCAGGTCCGCCGATTGGATAATTCGCTGAAATAGTAGCTCAATCGTCTCTTTGCGATAAACGAAAAGGTCATTCTTCCAGGAGCGCCGTTCTTCGGGCAGTTGCTTTGAGGTTAACACCCAACCGCCAGCGAACTTGTACAACCAGGGAAAGATGCCGCCGCCGAAGATTTCGTCTCCCGGCAACACATCCGTGACTTTCAGTTGGTCGGCCAACAACGCATCGATTGCCAGGTTCGCTTCGTATTCATTGTTGCGGCGCCAGGCGGCGAAGATCGGAACGGGTACGGGGAAGACCAGCCCTTGTAGTAACAACCGATAGCCTTGAACCCACCCCCGATAACCGCTCCTGGACCATTCGGATTCCGTATCCACGTTCCGCAAGCCTGGTGGGACAACATCATTCCTGCGGTCACGGTGATGCCATTTCGGGCCTTGTGCCTGGTACATTCGCCCGTCCACGGCGCTCACTTCCGGTTCTTCGCTGGTCGGTTTGACTTCTGCAATGATGCAGTGACCGAGCAAGTTAATCTGTTGTTCCGCTTCCGGCACCAGGCTCGAAAGTCGTCGTCCAATGGAAGTCCGATGGGGGACGCGTTGGAAACCCATCGCTGCACGCAGTTTCGGGTCTTTTTCCAGAAGTTTCCGCAATTCGCTTTCTCGAAATGTCCGCAATGTGACGGCGACCACGGCCAACAGCAGGAAGGATAAAGCGGAGAAGTCTCGTTTCTTTCCTCGTTTTGGCCGTGGGGAGGTCGGCTCCTGATAGTTTTCTTTGACTCTTTCGACTAAGCTCAGGAGCGCGTCGGGGTGATCGGTTGGAGTAGGGTTGGTATCCATACTCCACACTTTGCAATCACCGCGCGGTGATTGCTACCCCGGCGTGAATTCATCTCTCTGATTTCAAAGAGCTTTTATTTGCACAGGCTTCAATAAATTATGTTGCGTGATGCAGGATACTGTAGCAGTTTTCAGATGGATGTACAGCAAACTGGAGATTGCCATACATTTCTGCGCTGATCACTCTGTTTATTCAACTGAAAAATGCTGTGAAATTATGACTTGCCTCGCGTATTGGCAGAAAGCAAGGGGGAGATCTTATGGCCGATTTCAAGACCATTGGCTGGCATAGGTATAAAGCAAGTTGGGTGATTAATTCTCAACTGATTATTATGATAATAATTGTCTGCACTGTGGCAGCCTGCGAGCGAAATACGCACCTGAAAATCACCTCGGATAATCCACCCGGATTTGTGATGTCCGGCAGTGGAAAATTAGCAAGAATAAGGGTACGCGGCCCCAAAGTTCGTGAGGCTCTGGGCGAAGACAAATATATTGTTTGGGAGATAAAATCCCAAAAAGGTTATGATGGAGAGTTTGTAGAGGAACTCGGGCCAGTCACTTATGGTCAGGTTCCGCCTGGATACGTGCAGATTTATCCTGAACAAGGCGAAGCTCCACCACTTGTTGAAGGCGAGCGATACAATATAAGAGTTGCAACTAATAACGCCAATGGAGCAGATAAATTCTTTACTCTGCACAATGGCAAAGTCACAGAAGAGTCAAAGTAGCAAAAGCCTGCTTCCAGCATAGCGAACAACCGGCTGACGGCCATGGACGGCGTGGCAGTCGCTTATGACCCGGCAGGCAGTCAGACCACGATCAGCGCGTCAGGGCAGCCGGATTACGAACTGCGCGATTACGACGCGGAGAACCGGATGACGCGGGCGACGAAATCCGGGGTGACGAGTTATTACCACTATGACGCCAGTGGCAGACGGGTGCGCCGCATCGTCGGCGGAGCGGAGACGTGGCAGGTGTACGGCTTTGAAGGTGAACTCATCGCCGAGTACAATGTGAGCGGGACGTTCAATGGCAGCAACGCTCCGGCGGCAGCGAGTCCGGCGAAGGAGTACGGATACCGGAACGGGAAGCTGCTGGTGGTCTTTGACAGTGCGCAGAGCGGGAATGCGGCGTTCAGATGGCTGGTGACGGATCATCTCGGCAGCACGCGGATGGAGGCTGATCTGAGCGGTTCGCTGGCGACGCTGCGGCGGCACGACTATCTGCCGTTCGGCGAGGAACTGCTGGCGACAACCGGGGCGCAGCGCAGCGGCATTGGCTATGAGCCGCCTGCGAACAATGTCAGGCAGAAGTTCGGCGGGTATGAGCGAGACCTCAGTACAGGACAAAAGCGAGTAAGTGGAATGACGGCGTGAAATAAGCTCATCGTGCGATTAGACTTTCAAGTGACCAAACGAGAAAGGAAATCGCACGATGAGAGACATTCGCTCGCTTGAGCAAACGCTGGCGCTGAATCTAACGTGGCACAAGGCCCGCATCAAGTTCGTCGCCGCCTTTGTCATCGCTTTGCTGACGGTTAAGAACGTCAACCTGGTGGAACTGGCTTGCGCCTTTGCCGGGCAGGCGAACCAGGAGTCGCACTACAAGAAGCTGCAACGCTTCTTCCGGTTCTTTGAAATCCCCTGCGCCGAGCTCGCGCACCTGCTGGTCAAACTGCTTGGTGTTGAGGGGCCGTGGACGCTCTCGCTGGACCGCACGAACTGGCAGTTCGGCCAGACGGACCTGAACATCCTGATGCTCGGCATCGTCCATCAGGGCATCGCCTGGCCGCTGGTCCGGGTGGTGCTGCCCAAGGCCGGCAACTCGCATACCGATGAGCGGATTCTGGTGCTGGAAATCTTCCTCGACCTGTTCGGTAAAGAGCAGATCGAGTGCCTGCTGGCCGACCGCGAATTCGTCGGCCGGGACTGGCTCGCGTGGCTGCGCCGCCACGAGATCAACTTCCACCTGCGCGTGCGTGAGAACTTCGAGGTCGCCAACGCGCGCGGACAGTTCGGCGAAGTCCGGCGGCTCTTTCGCGCCACGCGGGTCAACCAGCCGCTCCTTATCGCAGGCCCGCGCCGGATGTGGGACGAGGAGTGGTTCTTCAGCGGCTGTTATCTCGGCAGCGGTGAATACCTGATTCTCGTCTCGCCGACGGCGACGGCCGACGCGGTCGAGCAGTACGCCCGGCGGTGGGAGATCGAGACGCTCTTCGCCGCGCTCAAGACCCGGGGCTTCTGCCCGAGCAGACGCACCTGCGAGACCCGGAACGCCTGAGCCGCTTGCTGGCGTTGCTGGCGCTGACCTTCTGCTGGTGCCACAAGGTCGGCGAATGGTTACATGCGCAGCAGGCTCTAAAACTCAACAAGTACGGCCGCAGGCCGAAGTCGCTCTTCCGGCGTGGCTTTGATCACCTGCGCCGTCTCATCGTCAACTTCTCACGCTTTGATCTCGCGGCGTGGCAACTGACCATCAAACTTTTGTCCTGTACTTAGGAACGGATGTCTAACGTCATTAGGAAGCGTCTCCTCTTTGAAGCTTCACTTGGCTGGTGAATAGCCTGTAGGCCACGGAGTTTCTTCTGATACCTCTTCGGCCTTTTGTATTCCAAAGACGCCAAGTTTGAATCGTGCCCAACCCAAATGTCCATATCCGCCTTTTAGATTTAGTCCATAGAAACGCCCAACAATAAGTTCCTTCACTCTCGCTGGCTTTTTATTCAACCTGGCTTTGGCAATTATCTTGTCTCTTGCTTTTAGAGCATCAGGGTCAGTGGCTACAGAAGATTCAAATTCGAGAAGCAGGCTTGAAGATTCAGAGCGATGGCACTTCGGGTCATAAAGAAATTCATCCGCTCCATCAATAACTAAGACTGTGTTGATAACCGCTATGGCTTCAGTGGTAACTATTTTCCCATCGTATCTCCTTGGATCTGCGATAAGATCACAATATGCAACCCGCACAGATTCATCCTGAAGCTTAAAAAGCGGGGCGGCCGTACAGTTTAATTTATCTTTAACTTTGCTTGTGCTTCCACATAGTAGAATTACCAAAAGGCAATTCACTGCAAATCTGTTAATGGTGTACATGAACTCACCTTATCCTTCCGGAATGTTATTCTCAATTTCTGGCCCACATCGCTCCAGAATCGTATTTGTATTTATTAGAGTTGTTGCGATGTTAAGAATCAACAGGTTAGCCTGAAATTCCAGAGTCCCGCGCAGACTCCCAGGATTTGATTGTATAAGTCCAAATCATGCAAGCGTAAGCGATCCGATAAAAGGCGATACCTTTTGAGTCCGGCAATACTATGTTCGACGACGATTCGCTCCCGTGCGAGTACTTTGTTTTCCGCCTTTTGTTCCGGTGTTAGTTCCCGCTGCCTGGGTTTCTTGTGTGGAATAAATAGTTCTTTGCAGCGGTAGTCTTTGTCAAAACCGACAAATCCTAAGTCGAGACGCACGCGAAAAGGAGTAAACCAGTCCGGGCCTGGGGGAATTCGCGGTGGAACATGCCGTAATCTTGCGTCTTCCCAATCCAACACTCGCTCAGGTATAAAATGCGCCGGGTCGGATTACTCAACGTTAAGGCTTTCACCGTGTGACACTTTTTTTCCCGGAGTAGAAATCGCGTTGCACCCCGTTTTCCTGCGGTCTTTGCAGTCGTTGCCCGCCCCCATCAAAGATGAGCGTGGGTTCGTTTTGCAAGGCACGCTTGAACTCCTGCGCGTCCTTAAATGTCCGGCGCGGCAGACACTGGGCCGCCGCTAAAGTCTGTTGCAGGACGTCGAGTCCGAGTTGCTGATTGCGTTTGGCGTTGGCCGCATCCATCCCGCTGACAAAGCCCAGGAGGTCATCGGTGAGACCCGCTTTCAGACTAAACAAGGTAAAGAACAGTAACTCTTCTTCCGAAGTTAAGGTCGGGCTTATTTCTAAGTCCGCCTGGCGTTGTCTGACGGTTTGTCCATATCGTTCGAAGTAAGTTTGGGTAAACAAAGAGAGTCACTTCGCAAACTGTGCAGCAGTATATCCGGTGGCGGCGCACCACTGACGGTCTGTAGTAAAGTCGGCGATGTGTAGCTTCATACAGCTATTTTAGCGGCGGCGGTTGAAAGAGGCAAATTCAGGAAAAGCAAAGGCTTCTCCATCGCAACAAGTCTATTGACAAATGCCCAATATATTTCGATGCTTTCATTTCAGTTGACTTGGTCATTGTGATTTCCTTTCTATATGGGGTGGTGAAGTAGTAACGTAATAATAAAAGTAATAGTTGAAATAGCAGGCCTGCTTTCCCGTATGCTGCATCCCGATTTTTTTCAGCACGCGCACTGACGCCGTATTTTCAGGCCGCACCAGCGCGATGACTTCGCTCAGGCGCAGTTTCGTAAAGGCATAATCGAGACAGGCGCGGGCGGCTTCAGTAGCCAGCCCGGCGCACCACCAGGCTCTGCCGAGCAGGTAATGAAGTTCCGGTTTCCCTTCGTTGACTCGCAGGCCGCAGTAACCGGCCAGCTCTCCGGTTTCGCGGTAGACAACTGCCCACCGTCCGAAGCCATATTCAGTCCAGTAATTCTCAGTCAGTTGCTGCAGGTGGTAAGGCACTTCGCCTGTTCTGACGGGCGCGCCTGCGCCAATGTACAGCGTCACTGACGGATCACAAAGAATCAGCGTCAGCGCCGTCAGGTCGTCGGGCCTGAACCGGCGCAGCCGCAGCCGCGCAGTTTCAATTTCAGGTACAGTCATGGCTTTGTGATGTCTGTATCCTGTCTGGCCGAACCGGGGGAGGTGAGGTGCGGAGAAAGCAGGAGGTGTTGTGCGGGATCGGTAATAGCCCGTAAAGCGAATAAACAGGAAAGAGGAACCGGTCTTACTTCCTCATTCCTGTCTATTCGTTACTTATGGCTGATGACACGGGCTATGAAATTTTCAGTCGGCAAAGAGGATGCCCGGCGCGGCGACTTCTTCCATCTCTTCGACTTCCAGAATGATCTCGGTATTCATGGTTGTTCTCCCTGAGTTCTGAGTTTTTGTTTTCGTTGGTATGGTTACGGTTCGTTTGCGTGTTAGTCGGCGACGAGAATGCCCGGGGCCGCGACTTCTTCCATCTCTTCGATTTCAAGGGTGATGATCTCGGTGTTCATGATCTGATTTCCTTTCTCTGGTTGAGGTGTCGTTGGTAACTGCATCAGTCTTTGCGGTGCTGATCGGCCACTTAGTCGGCAAACAGAATGCCCGGCGCGGCGACTTCTTCCATCTCTTCAACTTCCAGAATGATCTCGGTATTCATAGTGGTTCTCTCTTTCTTTGGTTAATGGTCTGGTCTGTGATCGTTGATTGTGAGCGGCTGATCCTGTCTGTCGGATTTAGTCAGCGACGAGGATGCCCGGAGCGGCGACTTCTTCCATTTCTTCGACTTCGAGGGTGATGATTTCGGTGTTCATGATTCAGGTTCCTTTCTTTGGTTCTGATTTTGTTTTTGTTTCTTCTGACGCCATTCATCAAAGCGAGCCGCGTGCCACAATTGAAAAGCGCTCGTTGCAGGTCGGATGTGCTGCCGTAAACCGCTGTAAAAAGAAGTCTTGCGAGGGAGTTTGAGGCTGAGTGCCGGATTGCTGAGCCAGTTTGAGGAAACAGGGCTGAAGCGTATACACAGTATTCGGCAGAGTGGCAGTCACATCGCCAGAGGCTTGAAAAGACAGGCGACAAAGCCCTTGTGTTTATCTGGTATACGGCGTCAATGAAGTATACGTGAGGAAGTAACCGGCCTGGCTTTCCGGCAGGCTTTTGTATTGCGTGCCGGAAAATCTTCGGGCTAAGATCAGCCGAAATGTCCGACCACGTTCACCATCACGATGATTCGCACCCGCATCAGCCTGCTGACGGTCATCAGCACAGCGGACATCATCACGATCATCATCGCGGGGCTTCGCAGCGCGTGCTGGCGGTGGTGCTGGTACTCAATTCGGTTTACATGGTGGCCGAAGCCATTGGCGGGTGGTACGCCAACAGTCTGGCGCTGCTTTCTGATGCCGGGCATATGCTGACCGATGTGGCGGCGCTGGTGTTGTCGCTGATGGCGGTGCGGTTTGCTTCGCGTCCGGCGACGCCGGAAAAGACTTATGGTTTTTACCGGCTTGAGATTCTGGCGGCGCTGGTCAATGGCGTGACGCTGATCGGGCTGTCAGTGCTGATCTGTTATGAAGCTTATCATCGCTTTCGTCAGCCTGAGCAGGTCGAGGCCGTGACCTTAAGCTGGATTGCCTCAGGCGGTCTGCTGATCAATCTGATTTCAGCGTGGCTGCTGTCGAAATCGCACCAGGAGAGCCTGAACATGCGCGGCGCGTTCCTGCACGTCATCAGCGACCTGTTCGGTTCAGTGGTGGCGATTGCTGCCGGATTGCTGGTGCTGTGGCGCGGCTGGACGTGGGCTGATCCGGCTTTCAGCGTCATTATCAGCCTGCTGATTATTATGAGTTCGTGGAAACTGGTGTCGGATGCCGTCAATGTGCTGCTTGAAGGCACACCAGCGCACATCAACACGGCGACGGTCGAGCAGGAGATGAAAAAGCTGAGCGGCGTGCGGGGCGTTCACGACCTGCATATCTGGACGATTACTTCAGGTCGCCACGCGCTGACAGCGCACGTGGTCATTGATGATATGAAGGAAGGCCCGCGCATTCTGCGTGATCTGCGCGTGATGCTGGCCGAACGGTTTGCGCTCTCGCATTCGACCATTCAGCTTGAGGATTCATCGCTGCCGACCGTCGTGCAGATCAGGAAGAGATCGGCCACGCTGTCATAAATTCGTTTCGGCATTCAGCCAGGCCGAATGATTATGCTATTCTCAGCCCGCATTTGAACTCGCCAGTCTTTAATCGTTAACAGGAAGCACATCATGAAATTTCTGCCCGGCCTGCTTGTTCTGTCGGTCTGTTTGTCAGTCTTCACTGCCATGTCATCAGCAAACTCGGAAAACTCAGCACCGCAATCCGCCGCTCCGCTCGTCGCCGATCTCGCGCTCATCAACGGCAAAATCCGGACGGTCAATGAAACGCAGCCGCAGGCCGAAGCCGTGGCCTGTCGTCAGGGGCGCATCGTCGCTGTCGGCACGACTGCTGAAATTCGTCGCCTGATCGGCGCAACAACGCGAGTCGTTGATTTGCAGGGACGGCTGGTTGTGCCCGGCTTCAATGATGCGCACGTGCATTTTTTCAATGGCGGCGCGGGGCTGGCGAGCGTGCAGTTGCGCGATGCAAAAAGCGAGGCTGAATTCCGCGAACGCATTCGCGCTTTTGCGGCAAAGCTGCGTCCGGGGCGCTGGATGCTCGAAGGCAACTGGGATCACGAAAACTGGACTCCGACGCGACTGCCGACGCGGCAGTTGATTGATGAGGTGACGCCGCATAATCCGGTCTTCATTCAGCGGCTGGACGGGCATATGGCGCTGGCAAATTCACTGGCGCTGAAACTGGCAGGCGTGACGCGCGAAACGCCTGATCCGCCCGGCGGCACGATTGTGCGCGACGAAAAAGGCGAGCCGACCGGAGTGCTGAAAGACGCCGCGATGAGCTTTGTCAGTCGTGTGATTCCGAAACCGGATGACGAAGAGATTGCCGAAGCCGTGCGCGCCGCGATGCGTTACGCCGCTGAAAACGGCGTGACCAGCGTGCAGGATATGTCGGCTTCGCCCGACGTGCTGGCGGTGTATCAGAAGCTGCTGGCAAAGAACGAACTGACGGTGCGGATTTACGGGCATCAGCCGCTTGCGACCTGGGAACGCCTGGCCAGTGTTGGCGTGCGCGCGGCTTTCGGCGGCGAAAAGCTGAAAATCGGAGGATTGAAAGGTTTCGCTGACGGTTCGCTCGGTTCAACGACAGCCCTGTTTTTCGAGCCTTATCTTGACGCGCCCGATACGGCGGGGCTGCCGAGCGATGAGATGTTTCCTGAAAGCGGCATGCAGGAGCGCATTCTGAAGGCTGACCGCGCCGGGTTGCAGATCGCCATTCACGCCATCGGTGACAAAGCCAACAGCATGATTCTGGCCATGTTTCAGGAAGCGATCAGACAGAACGGCGAGCGTGACCGCCGCTTTCGCATCGAACACGCGCAGCATTTGCGCAAGGCGGAGATTCAGCAGTTTGCCAGGCTGCGCGTGATTGCCTCAATGCAGCCTTATCACGCGATTGATGACGGGCGCTGGGCCGAAAAGCGCATCGGCCCTGAGCGGGCGAAAGGCACTTATGCTTTTCGTTCGCTGCTTGATGCCGGAGCGATTCTGGCTTTTGGTTCCGACTGGTTTGTGGCGCCGATGGAGCCGCTGATGGGCATTTATGCAGCGGCGACGCGCCGCACGCTCGACGGCAAACACCCGCAGGGCTGGGTGCCCGAAGAAAAGATTACTGTGGCCGAAGCGATTCGCGCTTACACGATGGGATCGGCTTACGCGAGCTTTGATGAAAAGCTCAAAGGCTCAATCGAACCGGGCAAAGTCGCTGATCTGGCCGTGCTGTCGGCTGACATTCTGACAATCAATCCGGTGGAGATTGAAAAGACAAAAGTGATGATGACCGTCTTTGACGGAAAAGTGATTTACGAACGGAAATGATGTTGTCCGACAAGCTGTAGCTTGTCAGGTTTGATTGAAGGAGGGCACACATGAATCAGTTGTTCGCTGAAGAAAAAGTAGTCAGCCCATACATTCAGGCTGTCAACGATGCGCGTCTGGTCAGGATGTTCGGAGCCATCGCGCTGATTGGCTCGGTCGTTCTCTGCGGCCCGGCAGTAATGATCGGGATCGGAGCCGCTGTGCTCGGACTTGGCGGCACACGTTACTTTCGCATGCTGGGAATTACGGTGGCGGTGCTGGGCGGCGCAAGGCTGATCTTCTCGCCGTTGCTGGCGCTCGCGGCAATTGCGCTGGCGGCAGGCATTCTCTTTGCCGGGATCAAAGTGATGAACGTGCTGGCAACTGAAGGCAAAGAGGATGAAGACTGGGCCGTGACTCGCAAGCGCGCCATCACGGGCATTGCGCTGAGCGTTGCTTCTCTGGTGATCGGTCTGATCTGGCTGGTTTATTACTCGCTGGTGCTGACCGGAATGCTGGTGCAGAAAGTGACTTCGTGATCGCCGCCTGACTTTATGCGGGCCGGGTCAGTGCTTCTTTTTTCCGTGATGCCCGTTTTCATCCTGCGTCAGCCGGGCCTGAGCGCGCACCACATCGCGCATTGAAATAACCCCGACCAGGCGGGTCGGGTCAGTCCGGCTGACCACCGGCAGCAGCGACAACTCTTCCTGTCCGAGCTTGAGCATGACGCGGTCAAGCGTGTGGTCAGGATGAGCGTGAATGACATCTCTGATCGCCACCTCTCCGAGCGCGAGTTCGCCCTTGCCCTGCTCAATCAGTTGCTTCAGATCGTTGAAGGTGATGAAGCCGGACATCTGCTGTCGGCCACCGATGGTTTCGACGACCGGAAAACCGTGATGACCGCTGTTGAGCGCCTCGGTAAAAGCATCGCGCACGCTGTGGTCAGCGTGCAGCGTCAGCACTTCGCGGGTCATGACGCTGCCAGCCGTGATTTTATTGAGCGGCGCGGTCGGCCTTGACTGCGGCAGGTGAATGCCGTCCTGCATCAGCAGGGCTTCGTAAATCGGCACGGGCTGCAGCCGCGAAGCGACAATGTAACTCGTCGCGTTGGCGATCATCAGCGGCAGAATCAGCGTGTAATTGCTGGTCATCTCAAAAATGATCAGCACCGAAGTGATCGGCGCGCGAATCACGCCGCAGAACATCGCGCCCATTCCCACCAGCGCAAACGCGCCCGGCGCAGTCGGACTGTTGGGAAAGATCACACTGACAATCTGTCCGAGCGTGCCGCCGACCATCGCGCCGATGAACATCGAGGGCGCAAAGATGCCGCCTGATCCGCCTGAACTGTACGACAGCACTGTCGTCACGATCTTGGCCACGACCAGCGTCATCATCAGCGTCAGCGGCAGCGCGTTCAAATCGCCCTTGAGCGCCGCCGACATCGTGTCGTAACCGCCGCCCATCGCCTGCGGCGCAAACAATCCCACAATACCGACAGCCAGCCCGCCGATGGCTGGTTTCAGCCACGCCGGAACTCCGCGCAGGCGACGAAAGATCAGGCGCAGCCGCAGCAGCGTGCGACTGAAAAAGACTGCCGCGCCCGCCACGATGGCTCCGAGCAGGACGTAGAAAATCAGTTCCGCCGGATGTCTCAGACCATAGGCTGGAACTTTGGCAAAGATCGGCCCCTGGCCTTCAACGCCGCGCGCAATCGCGGAAGCCAGCACCGCCGCAATGACGATGCCGCCGAGCATTTTCTGGTTGAGGTCGCCGATGATTTCTTCAAAGGCAAACGTCACGGCGGCGATGGGCGTGTTGAAGGCGGCGGCGACTCCGGCGGCTGACCCGACCGGAATGATTTCCATCAGGCGGCGACGCGAAACGGCAAAGAAGCGACCCAGGAAAGACGAGACAGCCGCGCAAATCTGCACGGTCGGCCCTTCGCGTCCGATTGACGCGCCCGTGCCCAGGCTGATGACCGCGACGGTCATTTTGCCAACGGCTGATTTGAGCGGAATGCGACCGTGATTGAAAAAGAAAGCGGTTCTGACCTGCGGAATGCCGCTGCCGCGCGCATCAGGCACCCAGAACTGCAACAGCACTCCGACGACCAGCCCGCCCAGCGTCGGCACGAGCAGCGTCAGCACAACCTGCTTCCAGCCGGTCGCCATAAAGACGTGCCGGATGATGTTGCGTTCAGCCGCGCGAATCAGGACGTGAAACAACACGGCGACCACGCCGCAGATGCCTCCGATCAGCAGCGTGACGAGCAATAGTTTCTGGTTGTCAGGTAATCCGAGGCGGTCGAAGAAGTGTGTTATTCGCAGTTCAGTGCGATACCACCTGCGCCTGATCTGTGCGCGTTGCAAGGTGTAACCTCAGGTTGAAAATACCGGGACTCTGCTTTCAGGACACAGGCATCTTAGCCTTGCCATCGCCAATCTGCAACTATCTGATTTCGCCTGTTCCTTCGCCGCTCAGCGTCGTTTCTGCATCGGTGACTGCTCTGAGCTTGAGTTTGAGCCGCCTTGCCGCAAACTCCTCATCGCCGCGTCCTTCAAGGCTGATGAGCGTTTCGCCCTGCCGGAAGGTCGTCGCCATCCAGCGGCCTTCAAAAATTACGTCATCGTGCTGGTTGTAAATTCTGAACCAGCCCGCCGTCGCGCTCGCGGCATTGAGCGTCAGGCGATGAAGGACGATGCGGCTGCTGATGCGCTGCGATTTGTCAGGCAGCAGCAGGGCGAGTTCGGCCACGACTGCCGGTTCGCGTTCCGGTTCGGTCAGCACTGTGGCCGAGGAAAGTTTCGCCTGCACTTCGCGGGCAAAGGTTTGCGCGCTCGTCAGCCGGGTCGGCGCGAGCAGCCCGCACAAAATAATCAGACCAGTCAGAGTCAGAATCTTCAGCCGGAGGCGCAGAGTGAGGCTGGCAGCACCGTGCATCGTTGTCTTCCTTGTGAGGGTCAGCCCGTGCGGGGCGCAGGCGCTGACGATTGGCATAGTCACCCGATGGAAATGCTGAATTGCCCCGGTTCTTCTGAGGTTTTGCGTGCTGAGGTCAAATTGAACGAGGCAGGAAAAAAGAGAACTGGCGGGATCACAGCGCAACGGTCAGCACTGTGTCCCGCCAGTTTTTCAGACTACTTCAAAACTGAGTTGAGCGATCTTCCGGCTTATTTGACTGCCGAGCCGAGGCGGCTCCAGTTGATGCGCGAGAAGGGATTGCCTGATGTGCCTTCGTCGCCTGGCGGCTTCAGCGACCAGTGAACGTAGAGCGCGCGGGCGATGATGTTGTCGCGCGGCACGGTGCCCCAGAAGCGGCTGTCGAGGCTGTTGTCGCGGCTGTCGCCCATCGCAAAATACTGCCCTTCGGGCACGCGGAAGGGCTTTTCCACAGCGAACTGCATGCGCGGATCACCGTGATCTTCAGCCCCTTTGATAAGGTCGTAATAGACCTTCCACTTTGCTCCGGGCGGCGGCGGTTCGACTTTGACGACCGGCAGGGCCGCGTGACTGTCACTGTCACGCAGGCTGACGGTGACGTGCTGTTCAGGTAATGGCTGGCCGTTGATCAGGACTTCGGTGCCGCGCACCAGAATTTCATCGCCTGGCAGGCCGATCACCCGCTTGACGTAATTCACCTTCGGATTATCGGGCAGTTTGAAAACGATAATATCGCCGCGCCGGATTTCACGCGCAGGCAGCAGTTTGCCAATAACGGGCGTGTTGCGCCCGAAGATGAATTTATTGACGAATAGCTGATCGCCAATGTTGATGGTGTTCTGCATCGAGCCGGTCGGCACCTGGACGGCCTGGGCGATGAAGGTCATCAGGAAGAGCGCCATAATGAACGTCACAACCAGTTGCTCGAAATATTCGCGCACGATTGATTTGGGCGGGCCGGGATGAACGGCCTGAGTGGTGGCCGGAGCCGGGCCGCTGCGTCTGTTTTCAGTGGTCTGCTGCGATTCAGCAGGCTCTGGTTGTCTGATCATAAACTTCGGTTTCAACTTTCCGGGCCGAACATCAGCGGCACGATGAACTCACGCTCACACTGAAGTTCCGATTTCTGGAGCCGTAATCAGGCAATATAAGGGCCGCAAGGTGATTTGTTCAAGACTCGTCTGGCAGGGACTGAGCTTCGGCAGTTTCCGGCGCAGCGATGTCCGCTGGTTCAGGCTTCGGCGAAATTTCCTGATTTGAACTGATGGAATCAAGCGCGGCGCGGGCGGCGGCCTGATGCGCGCCCTTGATGGTCGTGCCTTCGCCGGTGGCCAGCCGTTTGCCGCTCAGCAGCACCTCGACCTGAAAGACGCGGCGATGATCGGGGCCGAGGCTTTCCACGATGGCATATTTCGGCGTGCTGTAACCGAGCGCCTGCAGGCGTTCCTGCAGGGCCGTTTTGTAATCCGTCGCCGCCAGGTTGTCAGGATTGATGACCGTGAAGGTTTCAGCGAACTCTGCGCGCACAAAACTTCTGGCCGATTCGATGCCGCCGTCCAGGTAGATAGCGGCAATCAGCGCCTCGTAAGCGTCCACGAGCAGCGCCGATTTGGTGCGCCCGCCGGTCTTTTCTTCACCGCGATTGAGCAGCAGGTATTCGCCCAGGCCAAGCCGGGCCGCGTGTTTTTGCAGGTTGACGGCGCTCACGGCGTAAGCCCGCAATTTTGAAAGCGTGCCTTCAGTCTGGGTCGGGTGCAGTTCCAGCAGCCAGGCGCTGATCAGAAATTCCAGCACCGCATCGCCCAGAAATTCCAGCGCCTCGTTGTGCATCGGGCGCGGCTCCGGCTGTTCGTGGGCAAATGAACGATGCGTCAGCGCGCGGCGCAGCAACTGGCGATCCCGGAAGGTGTATCCGATCTGGCCTTCAAGGCGGGTCAGCATCTCTTCGTGTGAAACCGGAACATCCTGCCGGGCAGCGGGTGAGTCCGCAGTGGTCTGTGTGTTGTTCTCTTCGCTCAAGCTGATTTTCCTGTGTCAGGGCCGGGGGCAAAATAAAGACCAGCTTTCAGGATGCGAAAGCTGGTCAGAATTTTAATACATTACTGCGGATTGTAAATCCGCTGCTGCACAGGCTACCTCGGTTTTCTGCGTCCGGCTGCCGGTTTGGCGGCTGGTTTGGTGGCCGCAGGCTTGCCTGTGGTTGCGCCTGGTTTGACTCCCGGCTTGAGTTTCGCCGCTTCAACCGGAGGCGGCGCGGTGGCTTCTGCCGGTGCGGCAGGCAGCGTCTGCTCAACGGTCGGGTCAGCTTCAAAGCCCTTGACGAGTTCATTCATTCCGTCCGGCTTTTTGTACTTGTATTCCCAGTATGTTTTCAGGGAATCGCGGGCCGCGTCCTGAAACTGTTTCGTGGCCGGAGAGGTGGCCACTGCCGCGACGCGGGCGTAATCCACGATCATTTTATCAATCAGCGGATTGATCTGTTCGAGCAATGCCTTGCCCCTGTCGCCGCGTTTGTCGTCTTCAGACAGCGCGCTGTACTGCCTGCTCAGGTCGCTGTACTTTTTGCCGTGAACTTCAGCGCGCGTCCAGTACACCCGCGCATCCTTCCAGCCTTCGCCGGGCGTGGCCGACTTCACGCTCGCGGCTTTGGTCAGATATTTCTCGGCATCGTCGAGATTGGGCGTGGCCTGGTTGAGCGCCTGGTAACCCAGATAAAAGTTGAGATTGGCCAGCGCCGTGTTGACGGTTTTGGTGTAATCATCAGGCTTCCAGCCTTCGGGCGGCGTCGGGTTTTCCGACAGCTTCAGCGCCTTCTCGACATAGGTCTGGGCTTTGGCCGTGTCCTTGTAAAAGTTGCCAAGCACGCCGTTGCTCATCGAAAGCGCCATAAAGACCGTGACGCCGAAATCATCGGGTTTTTCTTCCAGATATTTTTCGCCGTCGGCAATCAGCCGTTCCAGTTTGGCCGCATCCGGGTTCGGGCCGGAATAGGCCTTCAGGCTGTTATTGAAGGCCTCAAGCAGCGTCGCCTGGTACTTGCCGATGGAGCCTTTGACGAATTTGACGTTGGCATTGTTGGGGTATCTGGCGACGAAGTCTTTGGCCAGCCTCGCCACCAAAGCCCAGTCCTTGGCCTGGTAAGCCTTGTACCATTCGCCGTAGGCTTTGGTTTCTTCATCCTCCTGCGCCATGACCGGCAGCGCAGAGAATGACAGTGCCAGCATGATAATCATCACCAGAAAGCTGAGCTTCTTCATACTGAACGATTCCTCTCGAAAGGTTGAAACAGGTTGCGCGACATCAGGGTTTGCCTGCTGCCGGTTTGCCAGGAGTTGCTGACGGAGCCGGGGTTTCCGGCACTGGCGGCAGCGGGCGATTCACGGTCGGATCAGTTTCATAGCCCTTGATGTAATCGGCCATCCCGTCGGTCTTGTTGTATTTGAACTTCCAGAACGCTTCCATTCTTTCCTTTGCATCATCCTGCAATGCTTTGAGGCGCGGATCAGATGAGAGCGCAATCACGCGGGCATAATCCATAATCAGCTTGTCCACGACCGGATTGAGTTTTTCCAGCAGCGCCTTGCCTTCATCACCGCTCTGCTTGTCGGCGGGCAGAGCGCGGTACTGGCTGCTCAGGGCCTGATACTGATTGTTGTAAACCTGGGTGCGCAGATTGTAATTGTTCGGGTCTTTCCAGCCTTCACCCGGCTGTTTTGATTTGACGGCGGCGGCTTTGGTCAGAAACGCTTCGGCCTGTTCATAATTCGGCGTCGCCTGCTTGAGCTGATAAAAACCGAGCAGTTGATTGAGCCGCGCCAGGGCTGAATCACGCGCCCCGCTGTATTGTTCCGGCGTCAGGGGTTCAGGCGGCGTGGTGGATTCAAGCAGCGGCAGCGCCTGCTCAGCGTAGGCTTTCGCCTTGTCGAGATCAAAGTGACCATTCATGCTGCCGAAGGCCGTGGTCAGCGCCGTGTAAATGGCTACGCCGCCGTCGCCTGCCTGTCCGGTGAAAGCCTGCTTTTCAGCCAGAAACTTGTCGCCCGCTTCGACCAGCGCCGTCAGTCTGGCCCCGTCCGGCCCGCCGTAATAGGCCTGCACGCCTTCATAAAATTTGCCGCGCAGGGTGTTGAGATATTTGTTGATCGAACCCTGAAAGTATTTGGCATTTTTGGACTGCGGAAACTTTTCCAGACATTCCTTGCCAAGTTTTGCCGCGAGGGGCACGTCTTTTTTGGTCTGAGCGGCGTCGTACCAGTCCTGATAACACTTGCCTTCAGGATCGTCCTGAGCCAGCGCAGGCAGAGCGGCAAATGCGGTTGCCAGCAACGCAATCATCACCAGAAAGCTGAACTTCTTCATTTGAAATTGATCCTCCGAATCTGAAACTACTGTGTGGATGCTTTCATCACCAGCACGGCACAGCGAGACCTGCGCTGACGAAAAATAACCCGTAAATCTGACGGCCACCTTTGATGCCCCGCCGGCTGACTGCGATGCTTGTGGGAAGAAGATCAGGCAGCTTTCCCAACTACTTTCCCGGCTGCGGTCATTGCCGACCGCAGTTTGTGTCTGCAAAGAATGTGTATCAGTCAGTTTTGAGGGGATGCGAAACCTGAAAGCGGTAACGTGAACAGGACAGCCACGATGAAACTTTCAGGCGCTTGTCAGAGTCTTCAGTATTGTGCATGATTCAAGTTCGTTGTCAAACGCTGATTACAGTTGAAATGACGCCGAAGCCAGAGTTTACCGGCCTGTTTCGCTGTTTCAGTTGTCATCCACGCCGACTCTCCCGCACTTCTGTCTATGCCCGGACTCAATCAGTATTTCAGCACCCGCCAGGAAACAATCGTTGCGCTCATTCGCCATCTGGTCGAGCGCGAAACAACTTCGCGCGAAGCCGCGCGACTGGACGAAATTGCGCGCTTCACGGCTGAGCTGCTGCAACCGCTCGCCAGCACGATTGAACTGATCGCCAGTCCTGCTTACGGCTCGCACCTGCGCGCCAGATTTAATTTCAACCCGGAAAGTTCTGCTGAATCTGCCAGCCGTCAGTTACTGGTCATCGGCCATCTCGATACGGTGTGGCCGGTCGGCACACTGGCGCGGCTGCCCTTTCGCGTGACTGACGAAGGTACGGCGCACGGCCCCGGCATCTTTGATATGAAATCAGGCGTGGCAGTTGTCATTGAAGCTTTGCGCTCCATCGCTGAATTGAAATTAACCACGCGGCGTCCGGTGACGATGCTGCTGACCTGCGATGAAGAGATCGGCAGCCAGACCTCGCGCCACCTGATTGAAGAAGAAGCCCGAAAATCCGCTGCTGCGCTGGTGCTCGAACCGCCCATTCCCGGCGGCATTGTCAAAACCGCGCGCAAGGGAGTCGGCGGTTTTACGATTCGCGCCACCGGTCGCGCCGCGCACGCGGGGCTTGATCCGCGTCATGGCATCAACGCTATTGTCGAACTGGCACATCAGACTTTGCGGCTTAACGAACTTAATAATTATGACAGCGGAACCACGATCAATGTTGGCGTCGTCAGCGGCGGCACGACATCCAACGTCATTCCGGCACAGGCGATGGCAAAGGTGGACATGCGTTTCTGGACGCTGGCAGAAGGGCAGCGGATTGATGATTACGTCAAATCATTGCAGCCGGTTATTGACGGTGCGCAACTGACCATCACCGGCGGCATCAATCGCCCGCCGATGATTCGCTCTGAAGGCAATGCCGCATTGTATGAACACGCCCGTCAACTGGCGGCTGAAATCGGCTTTGAACTGCACGAAGGCAGCGTCGGTGGCGGCTCTGACGGCAATTTCACCGCCGCGCTGGGCGTGCCGACGCTTGACGGGCTGGGCGTGGACGGCGCTGGCGCGCACGCTGAACACGAACATATCATTCTTGCTGACATTCCCCGACGCGCGGCCCTGATTACCCGACTGCTGCAAACCGTGTAGCCGAAAATCAAAAGGCAAAGGACAAAAGCTGGATTCGGAAGCAAAGCCGCTTCAATCTGAAAAAGAAAATCTGAAAAAGAAAAAGTGCTGACCCTTTGCCTTTTGCCCTTTGCCTTTTGATTTTTCTTTTATGGAACGTCTTTACCGCGATCCGGTCCACAACATCATTACGCTGGATGAAGGGCGGGCTGATGATGCGCTGCTGGTGGCGCTGATTGATGCGCCGGAGTTTCAGCGGCTGCGTTACATCAGGCAGCTTGGCCTGGCGCTCTACACTTATCAGGGCGCTGAGCATTCGCGCTTTACGCATTCGCTCGGTGTGATGCAGGTGATGACGCGGATTCTCAATCACCTCAGCGAAAAGTATCCGATCAGCGCCGAAGCGCGGCTTGTCGGGCGCGCCGCCTCGCTGCTGCACGACATCGGGCACGGGCCGTTTTCGCACGTCATTGAAAAGGTGCTGCGGCAGAATCACGAACAGTGGACGACGCGCATCATTGCTGATCCGGCGACGGGCGTGCATCGCTGCCTGCGCGCTTACGATTCATCGCTGCCTGACAAAGTCATTGCGGCCATCGAGCATCGCTATCAGCCGTCTTTCATCGGTCAGCTTGTCTCATCGCAGCTTGACGCTGACCGGCTGGATTATCTGCTGCGCGACAGCCTGATGACCGGTGCGAAATACGGCAACTACGATCTGGAATGGATTCTGCACGCGCTGGAAATTGACGAGGTCAACGACCGGATTTATGTTTCGGCCAGAGGCATGTATGCGGTCGAGGAATATTTGCAGGCGCGGTTTTATATGTTTCGCCAGGTTTACTTTCATCGCTCGCTGCGGTCGGCTGAAGCCATTCTGCTCAACATTCTGCGTCGCGCGGTCGAACTGGTGTGCGCCGGGCAACTGCATTTTCTGGTTGCCGACACCGGCACTGAAAAAGTGCTGACCGGCAGGCCGCTGACCACGCCGGATTATCTGAACTTCGATGATCACGAAGTCATGTTTCACATCAAGCAGTGGATGTGGGAGCGCGACGCGATTCTCAGCGATATGGCCGAACGCTTCATTCATCGCCGTCTGTTCAAGGCGCTCGATCTGGATTTGCCTGAAACAGAGCGGGCCGGATTCATTGCCGCGGCGCGGGCGGCGGTTGCGGCTGCGGGGTATGATCCGAATTACTATCTGATTGAAGATCGCGCCGCCGATACGCCGTATTACAGCTATTACCGCACTGAAGGAAAATCGCGCATCTACGTTGAGCGCAGCGTGGCCGACCCGGCCATCTGTGACATTGCCGAAGTTTCCAGCGTGATTCGCAGTATGCAGGGTTACGAAATCTATCGCATTTTCTTTCCCGCAGAAGCGGCTGATCAGATTGCCGCGATTCAGCTATGAGCCAGGCGCAAAAAACAATGCTGGCGCGGTTGTTGTTGCCGGGCTGGCTGCTGCTGTGCGCGGTTGTCTTCGCGCAGGAACGGGTGAGTGTTGCTGTGGCTGATTTCAGCGGCGACGGCGTGCAGGCGGCGGCGCTGTTGCGGCAGATGGCGGCGCGTGACTTTGCGCTCGTTGATGCCGACCTCGTGCGGGCGGCGTTGCGCGGGGCTGGTTACACCGGCAGCCTGAACCTGAGCCGCGAAGAAGCGCGCTCGTCCGGCATGGCGATTGGCTGTGATTATTACCTGCTCGGCACGGCGCAGGTGTTGCGGCGCACGCTCTCGGCTGAAGAATTTTATTACGAAGGCATCGCCGGAATTTTCACGGTCGAAACCCGCAGCGGGCGCCTGCTGCTGTTTGATTTCATTCGCACCAGAGCGGCTGATGAACAGACCGCGCGCGCACAGCTTGAAGCGCAGCTTGCGCCGTCGTGGCAGAAAATCTCAGCCGCAATCAATCAGGCCGCCAGTCTGCATCAGTCCGAAAGCATCGTCACCACTTTGCCACCGGCCCCGGTGATTGAAGTTTTTGATGACGAACCAGGCGCGAAAAAAATTGCTCAGCCGGTCTTTTACCAGCGCCTCAGACCTGCGTACACTGACGCCGCAGAGTCGCTTGCCATCACTGCCACCGTCGAACTTGAAGTCGTCTTTCGTGAGGACGGACGTGTGGGTGAGGCTGAGGTGACGCGCTGGGCCGGGTTTGGTCTTGATGAATCAGCCCTGGCGACGGTGCGCCAGTTGCGCTTCAAACCGGCGGAGCGCGAAGGCCGCCCGGTTTCCTTGCGGGCGCTGGTGCGTTACAACTTTCGCCGTCCTCCCCCCGCCGCTCAGTTGCAGGAAGAACAGGAACGGCTGCGCCGTAGTTTGCGCGATGCGCTGCGACGGCCACAGCCGAATCAATGAAACGATCTGCCGGAAAGCAGGGAAGGGAAAGATGAATTTACTGTCCACTAAATTCAGAATCATTGCCGTCATGACATTTCTCACGCTGCTGTGTCACGTCAGCCGCGTGCAGGCACAGTGGAGCGTGGCACAGCGCATCGAAGCGAAATGCGAAAACGCGAGGTGCGATCTGAACGGCATCTTTTTTGACAACAAGGAACGCGGCTGGCTGATTGGTGACCAGGGGCTGATTCGCGCCACGCTCGATGGCGGACAGACGTGGGAGCCGCAGAACGTCGGCGTCAAAACCAGCCTGAGTGATGTTTACTTTCGCAACAAGGAAGAAGGCTGGCTGATTGCCAGCGGCGCGCGCATCCTGCACACCACCAGCGGCGGCGAAACGTGGGAAGAACTCTATCAGGTTCCCGTTTCGCCCCGCACAAAGCAGAGCGAAGCGCCCGAACTTTACAGCCTTTCCTTCCCCGACAAGAAAAAGGGCTGGGTCGTCGGCACCGATGGCCGCATTCTGCGCACCGATGATGGCGGCAAAACCTGGCAGCAGCTTGAAAGCGGCACGCGCGAAGAACTCGTTCACGTCCGTTTCGTCAATGATAAAACCGGCTGGGTCGTCGGCGGCAAAGGCACGATCCTGTTTACCGGCGACGGTGGCCGTACCTGGGAAAAGCAGCGCAGCTTTACCGAAGGCCACCTGTACCACATTGAAGCGCGCGGCAAAGACCGCGCCTGGGTGGTTGGTGAAAAGGGGACGATTCTGCGCACGACCAACGGCGGAATGACCTGGGAACACGTTACGATTCCGGCCCGCGAGGATTTGCTGAGCGTCGGTTTTATGGATGACAAAAACGGCTGGATCATTGGCTGGAAGGGCCGCATCCTGCGCACCGGCGACGGCGGTCAGACGTGGGTCGAACAGGAGAGCGGAACGAAAGCCAATCTGTACGGCCTGTTCGTCAGGAAGAAACAAATCTGGGCCGTCGGCGCTGACGGCCTGATTCTGCAATACAAGGAAGATCGCTGAACAGACCTCCGGCAAAAGAGGTAGCGCAAACTGACAGTTTGCGTGGTTGCCGCAGCAGGCGAACTGAAAAAAACACGCAAACTGTCAGTTTGCGCTACCGTCGCCGGTTGGCCGCTTTTCCTGCCAGGGCGGCATCAGGGCTGAGGCTGTAAGCTGTGACTGAACACACGCCGGACAGAAGCCATTTTCTGAAAACACTCAGATCACCTTTTCCCAGACTGCTCGGCATGGAAGTTGTCGAGGTCGAGCTGGGCCGGGCGGTGGTGCACCTGCCGTCGTCGGCGCAACTGCTTGATGACGGTGGTCAGTGGCACAGCAGCGCTGTCTTTGCGCTTGCTGACACTGCTTCGGGACGCGCTGCCAATTCGGCGCTTGACGGCGTCAGGCGCAGCGTCACGCTCGAAATGCAGATCAATTTCATCAGCCTGGCGTCAGGCGCTGAGTGCGTGGCCGAAGCGCGCGTCATTCACCAGGGGCGCAGCAGTCTCATCGTGGAATGCGAAGTCAGGACAGCCGGTGGTGAAGCGATGGCGCGCACCCTGGCAACTTTCATCGTCCTCAACCCGCGCCCTGATCGGGTTGTGCATTGACCGGCCCGCACATTTTTCAGGCAGTAAAAGCAAAAGTCTGACAGATCACAGATGACGCGAATGCAGCGGATCAGATCAGTCTGCATCCGCTTCATCGGTGTCATCTGCGGTCTGTTGTTCACTGACTCGCAGTCCAATCCGGAAAAGGGGAGAACCGCCATGGCCACGCCCGAAAGCGGACACGAGAAACCTGCTGCGTCTGTTCACGCTGCTGCCGAAACGCCTTATCCACCGGCGCGTTATGCCTGGTATGTGGTCGGAGTCCTGACGTTCGTTTACGTCTTTTCGTTCATTGACCGGCAGATTCTGAACCTGCTGGTGCGACCGATCAGGCGCGACCTGGGCATCAACGACACTCAGATGAGCCTGCTGATGGGGCTGAGCTTTGCTGTGTTCTACACCTTTTTCGGCATTCCGCTCGGACGAATGGCCGATGCCCGCAGCCGTCGCGGCATCATTGCGGCGGGCTTTGCGCTGTGGAGCATCTTCACCGCTGCCTGCGGGCTGGCGCACAATTTCTGGCAGATGCTGCTGCTGCGGATGGGCGTGGGCGTGGGCGAAGCGGCTTTGTCACCGGCGGCCTATTCGCTGATTACTGATTATTTCCCGCCGCAGCGCCGGGCCACGGCGATCAGCGTTTATTCAATGGGCATTTACATTGGTTCCGGCGTGGCCTTTTTTGTTGGCGGCACGGTGGCCGGATTCGCTTCGTCACAGGAAATGTGGCAAGTGCCGCTGGTCGGAGCAACGCGCCCCTGGCAGGTGGTCTTTTTCATTGTCGGATTGCCGGGTGTGCTGCTGGCGCTGCTGATGTTCACCGTGCGTGAACCGTTGCGGCGCGGCATGCGGATAGTGCGCAATGCCGAAGGCAAAGCTGTGGCAGCCCAGGTGCCGCTCAGGGAAGTGCTGGCTTATCTGCGACTGAACTGGCGCACCTTTGCCTGTCACAATGTCGGTTTTGCTTTGCTGTCATTTTCGTCTTACGGCAGCAGCGCGTGGATTCCGACTTTCTTTGTGCGCAATCACGGCTGGACAGAAGCGCGGGCCGGACAGGTTTACGGCTGGATTGTGGCCGTCTTCAGCACGCTGGGCGTGGTGGCCGGAGGTCGCTTTGCTGACTGGCTGGCTGAGCGCGGGCATCGTGATGCGACGATGCGCACGGGGCTGATTGTGTCGCTGGCGTGGCTGCCGTTCGGGCTGGTTTATCCGCTGGTGAATAACGGCTGGGTAGCGGCGGCGCTGCTGATTCCGTCGGCATTTATGGCGAGCGCGCCGTTTGGCGTGGCTCCGGCGGCGATTCAGCAGATGATGCCGGGCGCGATGCGCGGCCAGGCTTCGGCGGTCTATCTGTTCGTCATCAACCTGATTGGTCTGGGACTGGGGCCGACGGCAGTGGCGCTGACAACCGATCACGTTTTTGCCAGCGATCATGCCGTCAGGTATTCGCTGCTGATCGTGGCGACGGTGGCGCACCTGGTTTCAGCCGTGCTGCTGTGGGCGGGGATCAAACCATTCCTGCACAGCCTTGACCGGCTGAAGGCGTGGAATGCCTCGCACGTCTGAGCGTCGGCGGGCAGCAACCTGCGTGCAGTTTGTTCAGGCGATAATCAGGTAGGTGTTCAGCCCGCCCATGATTTCAGAGAAATCCTTGTTGTAGGCGACCTCGACCGGGCGGAACTGTTTGATGACTTCGCCCATTTCGGCGGCGGTGGCGAAGCCGTCATCGGCGTGCGCGATGGCCCATTTCGGAATGTGTTTCGCCTGCTCCAGAAAGTCGCTGATCAGATCAAAGTAATGTTCCTTTGAAATCACGTTGTCACCGATGCGCCCGCGCTGCTGCTCGATCAGATCCTTCCAGCAGTCGCCATTGCCGCGAATCCACATTTCACGCCAGCCAGCGCCGGTACGGCGCAGCGCGGCGAGTCCCTGCGGGCGCGGAAAGCGCGCATACATCAGATCGGCTTTGGTGTGACGAATGAAATCAGTCGCATCGAGATTGGCGCAGTGATTGTCCTGACCGTTATCGAAAATCTTGCGCTGATTCCTGACCAGATCGGTGAAGACTTCAGAGAGCGGACGTTTCAGGTGAGCCGTTTGCGGCGTGAATGACTGAACATAATTGCCGGTTTCAAGCGCGTGATGATAAGCCAGCGCGCGGCGGCGTTCATCACCGAGTTCCTGAATGTTGAGCCACACATTGTCGAACCAGCACGCATCCATTTCACCCATCAGCCGACCGAGCGCGGGATTGTTGAGTCGGCGGCGCGGAACGTAGGCGTCCTTCAGCACCAGCGCGATGTCTTCATCGCTGAGCAGCGAATCCTGATTTTCAACCAGCGCCCGCGAAGTCCACCACGACCACTGACAGAGATCGTTGTTGACGACCTGCTTGTTCCAGAACTTGAGATACCAGTCCAGATCAGGCTGTCCGGCGAAGGGAATGGCAACCGAGTTAAATTTGACGCGCCGGATGACGCTTAATTCAAAACCGAGCCAGTGACGATTCATAGTCATTGAAATTGATGAAAGGCAGAGTGCGGGATTCAGAAACGCGCTGCGCAGATTGTCTGTTTATTCATACTCGGCGTTTCCGGTTTTTCTGCTGACCAGATTCAGGAAGACAGCCACAACGCGCGGATCGAATTCAATGCCCGCGTAATCAGCGATGACCTGCTGCGCGGCCTCTTCAGGACTGGTCTGGCTGATGCGTGAACGCCATGGACGGTCGCTGAGCAGCGCGCTGTAAGTGTCAACCACGCGCAGGATGCGCGCTCCGATGGGAATCGCTTCGCCTGCGAGCGCGTCAGGATAGCCGCTGCCGTTCCACCATTCGTGATGCCAGCGAATGAGCAGTTGCGCCTGCCGCGACAGGTTGCGCTGCGCTGCGGCCTGCTCGCCCAGAATCGGATGCCGCCACAGATCGAGGCGTTCTTCCCAGGTCAGTTCGCCGTTGCGTTCCAGGTAATCGCGCTTCATCACGCGCTCGCCCAGGTCGTGCGCCAGCGCCGCGAATTTCAGCGCCGTCAGATCGCTGCCGTGCAGCCCGAACTCAGCGCCGAGCGATTCAGCCAGCCGCGCCATAAACGTGGCGTGCGGCGTCCGGTAGCCTTCGACTTCATCAATCTCTGCGGCCAGCCTGATCAGTTGCGATTCGGTTTCCCGCTCCGCCTCAGCCAGACTCGCAGCCGCGTCTTTCGTGAACATCAGGATGTTTCCTCCTGTGACTGCTTCATTTCAATTCAGTTGCAGGCGGCCTTTGTAGGTCATCTGCGCCGCAAATTCAAGCGAATAATCCGGCAGGCGAAATTGCGCATAAACCCCGGACAGGTTTCGTTGAAGTAAGCGGGCGCGCCCTCGTAGTAACGAATTTATTCGTTCCGCCTCGAATCAGCATGACTCCAGAGGCAGAACGAATAAATTCGTTACTACGAGGGTGCGCCCGCTTACTTTGGAGAGGCCGGTGTTTTGAGTTTGTCGTCATTCGCGCGGTTCATTGCAGTTGTGCGAGCAGGGCGGACGAATCAGTGACCGGCGCTTCGCAGCGGTACTGATGACAAACGTAAGCCGTCGCCCGGTTATTGATCTGCCCGCGACCTTCAAGCAGTCTGATCGCCTGCGCCGCTGCGCTGTCGCCTGGTTCACCCAGGGCAACAACCTTGTTCGGCAGGTAACGGCTGAAGACTGCATTAGTCAGTGCGTCAGTGTCGGCTGCTTCGCGCTCGCCGATCAGCGCGATTTCGTGCGGCGATGACAAATAAAAATCGAGCGCGCACAGCAGGTGACCGAAGGCGCTCGGATATTGCAGCATCGAATCCTTCATCATCTGCAACGACTGCTCAGCAATCTGCCGGTAACGATCTTCGCCGGTAAAGAGCGCCAGCCGCAGCAGCACGAACGTTGCCGTTGAATTGCCTGCGGGCGTGGCGTTGTCCATCAGATCCTTCGTGCGCGTAATCAGCGTTTCGTGATCGTTACTGGTGAAATAAAACCCGCCCTGCGCGGCGTCATAAAACTGCTCGATCATTGTGTCGGCCAGCGCGCGCGCTTCGGTAAACCAGCGCAGTTCAAAGGTGGTTTCATAAAGCGCGAGCAGCCCGTCAATCAGAAAGGCGTAGTCTTCGAGATACGCGTTGAGTTTGCTTTCACCGTCCTTGTGCGTGCGCAGCAGGCGGCCATTGCGCCGCAGGTTCGTCAGCACGAACTCAGCATTTCGGACTGCGACCTCGCGGTAATCATCGCGCCTGAGCACTCGCGCCGCTTCAGCAAAGCTGCGCAGCATCAGCCCGTTCCACGCGGTCAGAATCTTTTCGTCACGCTGCGGTTTGATGCGTCGTTCGCGTGCTTCAAGCAGCGTGCGTTTGCCGCGCGCGATGACTTCGCTCAAGGTTTCGGGCGTGACCTGCATCAGCCGGGCGATGGTTTCAAGGTCAGTGTCAACGTGCAGAATGCTCGTGCCGTGCTCGAAATTGCCCGATGCAGAAACGTCAAAGTAACGATTGAAAAGTTTTGCGTCCTGCGTGCCAAGCAGGCTTTCAGTCTCTTCCGGCGTCCAGACAAAGAACTTTCCTTCAACGCCTTCGCTGTCGGCATCCTGCGATGAATAAAAGCCGCCGCCCGCGTCAGTCATTTCGCGCACCACGTAATCAAGAGTTTCAGTGACAATGCGCTGATGGAATTCATTGCGCGTGACGAGAAAGGCGTCAAGGTAAACGCGCGCGAGCAGCGCGTTGTCATAAAGCATCTTTTCAAAGTGCGGCACCAGCCACTTTTCATCCACCGAATAACGATGAAACCCGCCGCCAAGCTGATCATACATGCCGCCCTGCGCCATCCTGTCGAGCGTCAGTTCCACCGCGCGCAGCGCAGCTTCATTACCGGCGCGCTGCCACTGTCGCAGCAGAAACGTGAGCGACATCGAAGGCGGAAACTTCGGCCCGCGATTGCTGAAGCCGCCATAAACCGGATCGTGCTGGCGCAGCAGATCAGCCGCAGCCCGATCCAGAATCGCCGCCCTCAGTTCACCGCCAGCCGATCCGGCCTGATTGATCTGTTGCAGCGCCTGCAATACTGATTCGGCGCTTTCGCTGATCTGATCGCGGCGATTGCGATAAGCGTCGGCCACGCTGATCAGCACGCGCGGAAAGCCGGGCATTCCGTGACGATCTTCGGGCGGAAAGTAAGTCCCGCCATAAAACGGCACTCCTTCAGGCGTCAGAAAGACGGTCAGCGGCCAGCCACCGTGACGAATCATCATCTGCACCGCGTTCATATAAATCGTATCGAGATCGGGCCGTTCCTCGCGGTCAACTTTGATGTTGACGAAGTTGTCATTCATCAGTTGCGCGATGGCTTCATTCTCGAATGATTCGTGAGCCATGACGTGGCACCAGTGACAGGCCGCGTAACCGATGGACAGGAGAATCGGCTTGTCCTCACGCTTTGCCTTTTCAAAGGCTTCCGTTCCCCAGGGATACCAGTCAACGGGATTATGCGCGTGCTGAAGCAGGTACGGGCTGGTTTCATTGATCAGATGGTTGGTGAATTCGGGCGGCGCGCTGCTGTCTCCGGTGTGTGCTGACATTAATCGCCTTTCTGATGGATGATTCTCTGCTGTGGGGAAGCGTCAGCGGCTATACTATGCGCTTTCTGAAAGCGGGTAAAGCACCTGCACCAAACCATTACGAGCTTCTTAAAATGAATTATCGCTGTTTACTTTTTGACCTTGACGGAACACTGATTGACTCACGCGCTGACCTGGCGAACTCGATCAATCTGATGCTGGCTGATCTGCATCGTGCGCCGCTTTCGCGCGAGGTGGTGCTGAGTTTTGTAGGTGAAGGCGTGCGCCTGCTGGTGCTGCGTTCATTGCGGGTGAGCTTCGGGCGTGAACCTGAGGAACACGAAGTTGATCACGCGCTGGAAATTTACTTTCATCATTACGGCGCGCATCTGCTGGATGAAACGCGGCTCTATCCTGAAGTCGCGGAGACGCTCGCGGCGCTTGACGAACTGCCCAAAGCGGTCGTGACGAACAAACCTTATGCTTTCACGATGACGATTCTGGAAAGGCTCGGCGTGCTTGCACATTTCAGGGTAGTGTTTGGGGGCGACAGTCTGGCTGAACGCAAGCCGTCTGCGCTGCCGCTGCTTGAAGCGGCGCGGCGCTGCGGAGCGCAGGCCGGTGAATGTCTGATGGTCGGTGATACGCGTGTGGATGTCGAGGCCGGGAAAAATGCGGGAATGAAGACCTGCGGTTATGTCGGCGGATTTCGCGGGCGCGGGGAACTCAGCGCGGCGGGAGCCGATGTGCTGATTGAGAGATTCAGTGAACTGCTGAAGGTGGTGCGGCGCGAGGAGGGCTGAAAAAAGAAAAGCCGTCGCGCTTCGTCACTGACCGGATGCGGCTTTGGAGACAGAAAAGGTCAGTGATGATGCGCGACGGCTTTCAATTGCCCGCCGACCTGAAGACCTGCGAAGTAACATCAGGCCGTGCGGGCAAATTTGCGAACCCCACACCACACCAGATAAATAATGCCAAAGAAAAACGCCACCTTGAGCGCCAGCACGATCAGTCCGATCAGTGAACCCAGAACCGCAAACGCGATGGTTCCGGCAATGCCGATCACGACCAGCGCGATGATGATGAAAATCACAGTGCCAATTGCGTCTGCCATGACTGCCCCACCTCCTTACGAATATCGCTGTTGCGTTGAGATGTACGCGGTCAGGCTGGCAGGTGTTTCAGAAATTTTCCGGCGGCGCGTTAATGAGATTCCTTTGGCCGTTTGAGATAAAAGACCGGGTCATTCGGATTGCCACTGACGGAAACCAGTTCCCAGCCTTTTGCGCCGAGCTTGTCCAGATTGCGCTCCAGCACAAAAGCCTCGCGGCTGAAGGCTCCGTCAGACTGCTTGCGCATACTGCCGAACTGGGTGGCGTCAGTGCCTGACAGGTTCAGGTTTCCGCCTGACACGATCAGATATTCCCACTGTGTGTCGGCAGGTTTGCTGTCACGCTTTGAGGACTGGCCTGCAATGACGATGCAGGCTGTCGCAAAGAGCAGGATCAGGGCTGATGTCATCAGATTCTTTTTCATGGCGCTTCAGTTCTCCTTTCGCGTCAGGGCGTGCTGCTGATGCTGATTCAAACGACTGAATGGTGAAAGTGTTCAGAATATTGCGGCCCCGGCGCGCCGTGCAAAGCAGCGCAAAAGAACCGCGCGTTGACACTGCCAAAGCCGCATTCCTATAATCGCAGGCTTACTGAATTCACGAAACATCCACTGTATTGCGACAGCAAAGGAGCAGATTACCTTGTTTGATCAGGACAACGATCAGATCCAGCAGCGCCGTCATCATCTCGAAGAGATTACGGCGCTCGGATACCCGGCTTACCCGAACCGCTTCGACCGCACCCATACCATCACGCAGATCGTCGAACGCTATCACCATTACGCGGGCAAAAAGGAAGGCGCGGAGGCGGACGCGCGCAACGCCGAACTGAAAGCGGCTGAAGGCGGCGTGGTGCGGCTGGCAGGCCGGATTATGACGATGCGCCTGATGGGCAAGGCGGCCTTTGCGCATTTGTCAGACGGCGCGCAGGCGTTGCAGGTTTACGTGCGCAAAAGCGATGTCAGCGAGGCTGACTGGAATCTGTATCAGAAACTCGATCTCGGCGACTGGATCGGCGTCGAAGGTTTTCTGTTTGTCACGAAGACCGGCGAGCTGTCGCTGCACGTGACGAAGCTGCAGTTTCTGGCCAAGGCGCTGCTGCCGATGATGGATAAATATCATGGCGTGCAGGACAAGGAACTGCGTTACCGGCAGCGGTACGTTGATCTGATTGCGAGCAGTGCGCTGAGTGTGGTCAGGGAAGAAGGCGCGTCTGACGAACTGAATTCACGCGAGGTTTTTGTGCGTCGCGCGCAGATCGTCCGCGAGGTGCGGCGTTATTTCGATGATCACGGGTACATCGAAGTCGAAACGCCGATGCTCTCGCCGCTGGCGACGGGCGCGGCGGCGCGGCCTTTCAGGACGCATCACAATGCGCTCGACATTGACCTCTATGCCCGCATCGCGCCGGAGCTTTATCTGAAGCGGCTGATTGTCGGCGGCTTCGAGCGCGTTTACGAACTTAACCGCAACTTTCGCAACGAAGGGCTTTCGATTCGCCACAATCCTGAGTTCACGATGCTGGAGTTTTATCAGGCTTATTCGGATTTCAATGACCTGATTGAACTGACGCAGGAACTGATTACCGGACTGGTGGACAAGGTCTGCGGCACGCGGCAGATCAGGTATCAGGACGCTGTGATTGATTTCGACAACTGGCAGCGCCTGACGATGCGCGAGGCCGTGCTGCAATACTGGCCCGCCGAGGCTGAAGCCGCGAAGCCCGCGATTGAAGCCTTGATGGATCGCGGCGAACTTGAAAAGGCAGCGGCGGCGCTGGATCTGTCCTTTGACCCGAAACTCAACGACGGGCAACTGCTCGGTGAAGTTTTCGAGCATGTCGCTGAACCGCACCTGCTCAATCCGACATTTATTACCGAATTCCCGACGGTGTTGTCGCCCCTGTCAAAACAGAAGCCGGATGACCCGCGCTTTGTCGAGCGGTTTGAGCTGTTCATTGCCGGAATGGAGATCGCCAATGCCTTCTCGGAACTCAACGACCCGCTGGAGCAGCGGCGGCGCTTTGAAGAACAGATGCAGCAGCGCGAGCGCGGCGATGATGAAGCGATGGTGATGGATGAGGATTACATCCGCGCTCTGTCTTATGGCATGCCGCCGACGGCGGGTGAAGGCATCGGCATTGACCGGCTCGTCATGCTGCTGACCAATCAGCGTTCAATTCGTGACGTTATTCTGTTTCCGCACATGCGTCCCGAAGCGAAGTGAGCCGCAGACAAAATCGTCCGGTGACGGTGCGCCTGCCGGTAGTTCAACTGTCATGCCCTACGAACTTTTCATCGCCCTGCGTTACCTGCGCGCGCGCAGGCGACAGACCGCAGTTTCGATCATTACGGTCATCGCCGTCGCCGGAATCACGACAGGAGTCGCTGCGCTGATTTTCGCGCAGGGGCTGGCGAGCGGCTTTCGCGCTGAAGTGCAGGGAAAGATTCTGGCCGGTACCGCTCACCTCAATCTGCTGAAAGCCAGTAATGAAGGCATCGAAAATTACCGCGACCTGACGAAGGTCATTCGTCAGGTTCCGGGTGTCAGTTCGGCTTCAGCGACAATTTACGAACCGGTGCTGATCAGCGCCGGTGATCGTCAGGAACCAGCCATCCTCAAAGGCATTGACTCCGGCACCGCAGGCGGAGATGCCGACAACGAGCTTTCGAGCAGCATCATTGAAGGCAATCCCGCCGATCTTCAGCCCTCAGCGACAGCAGAGAATAATAATGCTGAGCCGTCGTATGCGCCTGACGGAATCATTCTTGGCAGGGAACTGGCCCGCACGCTGGGCGTCAGACGCGGCGAGGTGGTGTCAGTCTTTTCCGCCCGCACCAGACTCACGCCCGCTGGCCCGGCACCACGCTACAGCCGCTTTCGCGTGGTCGGAATATTTTCGGCAGGATTATATGAATATGACTCGAAGTGGGCTTACGTTTCGCTGGCAGCAGCGCAGCGGCTGACGGGCAGCGGCGATACGGCAGGTGTGATTCAGATGAAGGTGCGGGATATTTATGCGGTGCATGAAATCGCTGAGCGTGTGCGAGCCGCCGCTCAGGCCGCACAACCGGGAACTGACGGGCAGGAATTCATCACGACAAACTGGCAGGAACTGAATCGCCCGCTATTTGCGGCGCTGAAGTTACAACAGCGGGTCGTTGTGATTTTTTTTATGCTCCTGATCGTGATTGCGGCGCTGAACATTATTACGACTCTGACGATGATGATTCTTGAGAAGCAGGGTGACATTGCCATTCTGCGTGCCCAGGGTGCGACAGCGCGGGCCGTCAGGCGAATCTTTATGTATCAGGGCGTCATGATCGGGATACTTGGCACCGTGCCTGGGCTGATACTGGGACTCGGCCTGAGCTGGGCCGCCAATCACTGGCAGTTGATTTCAATTCCTGCTGAAATTTACTCGGTATCATTTATCAGGATCAGGATTAACTGGCTGGATTGTCTGCTGACCGGTCTGCTGGCCGTTCTGATCAGCCTGCTGGCAACGATCTGGCCGGCCCGTTCCGCCTCACTGCTGAAGCCTGCCGAAGCGTTGCGTCACGAATAGGAGAATGCGGGCTGTGCTGGCTTAAGTCCTGAAGGAGCCGGGCTTTGCGCGAAGCCGCACGGAATTTGTCGTGATCGTGAACATTTCACAATAACTTCAAAATCAATGTTGACATCTCTTAAATGAGGGCGTATTCTCTGCTACGTTAGTGGACTTTCCTCACACCGGCAGGACAAAATCAAGAGAGTTCACCTACAGAAAGCCTTTAAGCTTAGTCAGTCGGGCCTTTACTCACTCTTCCAACGCCTGGCACTGGTCCTTATGATGGCTAAGTAATTCACTGGTAATCCTTATTCACTGGGTTGCAATCACCGCTGCACCGCAATCATTCGACTCCGCCTCACAATTGAGGGTCTGCGAGTGAGGCAGGTAGTTGTGGCAACTTCACCCTGTTAAAGATGCCCGGTGATGAGACTGACGGACCAAACTTCAAAGGAGATATCCAACATGCGAGCCTCACACAAACTCACTAACCTGTTGTTGTCTCTGACGGCGCTCCTGGCGTTTGCGTCAGTGGCTATGGCAGCGGATCCGGGACTTCCGTATCCGGCAACTTCAGCCATCAGCGACCAGAAAGCTGGTTCAGTGCTGATCTATAATATCTACTCCTCGACCATCAGCAATCCAGGCGCGAACAATACGCGCATCAATATTACCAACACCGACGACGGCACTGTCTCACGGGAAGGTGTGTTCGTTCACTTCTTCTTTGTGGATGGCGGCAACTGTTCAGTGGCTGACAGTTACGTTTGTCTGACGCCGAATCAGACAATGTCATTCAATATGTCAGACATTGATCCCGGCGTGACGGGATATGTCGTTGCTGTGGCGACCGGCAGGAATGGCTGCCCGATTGCCTTCAACTACCTGATTGGTGATGAGTATGTAAAATTCCAGGGGCCAACCGCCGCAGGTGGTCCAGCCGCCAACCTTGGCGCAGAAGCGATTGCGGCAATTGATGTGACCGGAGGGCCGAATAATACTCCGGATGGCATACCGGACGGGCTGGTTTGTGATCCGGCTACTGCTGCGAGTGCGATCCTCAGATTCAATAACACGATGTACAACGCATTGCCGCGTGTGCTGGCGCTGGATCACATTATGAGCCGTGGTGACAGCAATGACACCACGCTGATTGTCAACCGGATCGGTGGCAGTCTGGTGACTTCCGGTGCTTCGATTGGCAACCTCTTCGGTCTGTTGTATGACCCGCTGGAAAATCCGGTAAGCTGGACAGCCGGTCCCTTTGGCTGTCAGCTCAATCAGGTGCTTGGCCCGAACAGATTCCCGCGCACAACGCCGCGTTTTGAAACGTTCATCCCCGCTGGCAGCTACGGCTGGATGAAGTTCTGGGGAACGGATGGCAGCGACAGGGCACTGCTTGGTGCCGCCATCAATTTCAACGTGAATGCTGGCAGCAACCAGAATGCGTTCAATGGCGGGCATAATCTGCACAAGCTGACCTTCACGACTGAAGCAACACTGACAGTTCCGGTCTTTACCGCGTTCTGCAGCTAAATAATTCTGATCACTCGACAGGGAGGCGAACGAGTCGCCTTCCTGTCGGGTAAGAATACTGGAATCACTTATCCATAGTGTGAGTGTTGCGAGAGTAAGTTTACGCGCCCGGCGGCAATCATCAGTTTTGCGTAAGTGATCACATTGTGTGGGGTGAGGTGATTCGTTAATTGTTCCTGACGCTTTTCTCCTCTGGATAAAGGGCAGGAGTTCGAGGGCCTGAAGAATTCGAATTCTTCAGGCCCTTATTTTTTCATTCGGATCATTGCCTCGGGGAAGTATCAGGAGGATGATGCACTTTCCGTGAAAAAGAAAGACGAAGCGTCAGATGAAAGACATCCGAATTGAAACCAGTCGCCTGTCTTTGCGTCCGCTGAAAGAGTCTGATGTGGCCGGGCTTCATCGAATCTGGACTGATCCCGGAGTCAGAAAGTTTCTCTGGGATGACCGGGAAATATCAGCCACAGAGACTGCCGAAGTTGTGGCCGGGAGCGTGGCCATCTTTCAGGAAGGAGGGCCGGGCTTATGGGCTGTTTCCTGGCGACGAGCCGCCGGATTGATCGGATTCTGCGGATACTGGCACTTTCATGATCCGCCGGAATTGCAATTGCTCTATGGAATCGAAGTCGGCCATTGGGGGCAGGGGCTGGCGACTGAAACGGCAAAGGCCATGATTCGTTATGGATTCGAGAATATGTCGTATGAGCAGGTCATTGCCAGTACGGATGCTCCTAATCTGGCTTCATTGCGCGTCATGGAAAAGGCCGGGATGAAATATCAGAAGCGAGTAAATAAAAATGGCCTCGACACAATCTGTTACATTGCCCGCCGGGATGAGTGGCGACCCGATGATTCATACTTTGCGGTGCTTGAAGGATGAAAAGGATGTCAGGTGATAAATCAGCCTGACTGATAACGGATTGTCCGCCCTGCATTAACCCCTCACACATTAATCGCCGGAAGTTTAATCTGTTCCAGCCCGGAAAAATCTGGACCTCACGACCGATTGCCAATATCAGCTTTCTGCAAAGCACATCTCACAAGGATGTGAGTCCACGACCCTGATTGTTGCCTGGAGCTGGTTCTTTGGAAAACCATTTTATTAAACGGATGGACGAAGTCGGTTATTCGACGTGAAAGATGATTAGTGTTGCAGCTTCCTGCCGTAATTTCAGTCTTGCGGCGTGTCGCGCATCCGGAACAGGAATCAGTTGCTGCCGTTCCGGTGGCACTCTGGACTGATTACTGTCCGATTTCACGATCTGGTTGCCCCACCCACATTGCCCCTTTGATATCACGCTTCTTCCCCCACAGTGCCAATCAGGGCATAACCATTTTCAGGAGCATTGTGAAATGAATTGCCGGGAGATGTATCAGCATTTGGAATCGTCAACTCACACTTATCCTTTCATCAGCTCAAACCTGTCATTCAATCTTAAGAATCAGATCGGCTGCGGCCTGAAAGCAGGCACGAGAGCCGTGCTGGCGGTTATGGTTGCGGCGATCAGTCTCTCGACCGCAGTTGTCAACGCGCAATCCGCCGGGCCAAACACCATCTCGACGATTGTTGGCGGCGGTTATTCAACGAATGTTGAGACCCGGAGTGCGCCGATGACGCTGCCCACTGCTGTTGCCCGTGATCCGCAGGGGCGTGGGTTTTTCGTGATTGATGAATACAACAATTCCAGCTATTTGCGTTTCATCAATACGACAACCCAGCCGGTGACGCTGGCCGGAATAGTGATCCAGCCGGGCAGCATTAATCTGATTTCGGGCGGCGGTCTTTCAATTGATGATGGTGCGGCCTCGCGTGACACTGATCTGACGCAGGTCACGGGGCTTGCGGTTGACCCTTCGGGCGATGCTGTTTACCTGTGCATTCCCACGCTGGCAGTGATTCGAGCCATTAACCTGAGCGCACAGAATTTCACCGTGCTCAATAAAACCATCGCTCCGGGCAGGGTGCAGACGATTGCGACTCCGGGGTTTCCTGACTTTCGCGGGCTGACGCTGAAAGCCTCGCCGCGCGAACTCTTTTTTATCGCTGATCGCACTGTTTACCGGATTGATCAGAATGGCACGCAGACCGTCTTTGCGGGCAGTGGCGCGCCTGCGCAGGGGAATGGTGATGGTGGCCCGGCGACCCAGGCCAGACTGACGGCCCCGCTGGGGCTGGCTTTTGACATCAGCGGCAACCTGCTGATTGCCGAAGGCGGTGACACGCGCAACAACCCCGGCGCTGTGCGCAAGGTGGACGGCAGCGGCAATATCAGTTCACTGGCCACGAAACTCGCTTATCCGAACGGCATTACAGTTGCGCCGGACGGCAATGTCTATGTTTCAGTGGGCAACAGCCAGCACATTGTCAAAGTCACTCCGGCAGGCATTACGACAGTGGTTGTCGGAAACTCAAATATCTGCAGCCCGGATGTCAATCCCACCTGCGGCGACGGTGGCGCGGCCATCAGCGCCAGTCTGAACCTGCCGGGCAGCACCGACGGCGCGTCTTATCAGATTGCGGCAGATGCTGCAGGCCTGATTATTCCTGATTTCAGGTATTCGCGTGTGCGCTATGCCAACTTCAGCGCGGCGGCTGTTTCGGTGGCTGGCAAGAGCATCAATTCGCAGCAGATTGAAACCATCGTCGGCAGCGGGTTCGGCTCACCCTTCGACAATGTTCCGGCAACGGCAAGCGAACTGAATGGCCCGACCGGCATTGCCGCTGATTCAGCAGGCAATCTTTACATTGCTGACACGGGCAACAATCGCCTGCGCTTTGTCAATCGCGGTCAGAACGCGGTGACGCTTTTCAAAGGCACAGTTTCAGAACTGACCATCCCCGCAGGCGGAGTGGTCACGCTGAACCAGAATCTCAACGACTCCAGAACCGATGACCGGATTGCCACCGCCAGCTTTGCCACGCCGGGTGGAGTCGCGCTGAATGACAAGGGATTGTTCATCGTTGATTCGCAGAACGGAACCAAGTATCCGAATGGCATTACCGGCAAACGGACAGGCGTGATTCGCTTTCTGAACACCTCAAACGCCAGCGTGACCTTCTTTCCTTCGGGCGGCGCGACCAGCGTCGTCGTTGAACCTGGCAACATCAAAACCATCATCGGCGTCCCGCTGGGCACGCCCGCGCCGCAGCAGAACATTGGTGACGGCGGCCCGGCCAGTAAAGGCATCATCTTTCCGACCGATGTTGCGGTGGATAATGCCGGTAACATCTACATCGCCGATCAGGGCAACAATCTGATTCGCCGCGTTGATGCATCAACGGGCATCATCACCAGCGTCCAGGCAAAACAGAGCGATGGTTCAGTCGCCGCGCTCACGACCGGCGGCGCGACCGGCATCACCTTTGATGGCTCGAACAGGCTGTTGATTGCCGATACCAAAAACAATCGCGTGCTGCGGCAGAATGACGCAAACGGCAATGTCTTTTCGGTCATCGCCGACGGTTCGCTGGGCCTCAATCGCCCGCGTGATCTGGTGGTGGATGGCTTTGGCCGGATCTTTGTGGCCAGTTCAGCTTCACAGAAAATCCTCCAGGTGCGCGCCGTTGATAACGCGCTTGGAACAGCCAGGGCAGTGGTTGGCACCGGCACGGCTGGTTTTTCGGGTGATGGCGGCGCGGGCGATCAGGCACAGATCAGTCTGCCCAATCCGGGCAATGCGCCGACTGACATTCAGGTCAGCGCCGGACTGTCGCTGCTGCCGAATGGTGATCTGGTGCTGACCGACACCAGCAATAACCGCATTCGCATGCTGCTGGTCAGGCAACTGGCCGCGACCAGTGTTTCAGCGGCCAATTACAGCGGCGGTTCGCTGGCCAGCGAATCCATCGTGGCCGTGTTCGGTAATCCGCTGGCAACCGGACTCGCCACTGCGACGACGCTGCCACTGCCGACTTCGCTGGCCGGAACGACTGTCAAAGTGACCGACAGCGCAGGCACTGAACGACTCGCTCCGCTGTTCTTCGTTTCGCAATATCAGGTCAACTACGAAGTTCCGCCGGGAACCGCAAACGGCACGGCGATTGTGACGATTACGAGCGGGGACGGTACGGTTTCGGTCGGCACGGTGCAGATTGAAAACGTCAAGCCGGGATTGTTCACGGCTGATTCGAGCGGGCAGGGGCTGGCATCGGCGCTGGCGCTGCGCGTCAAAACCGATAATACGCTGGTCTATGAAAACACTTCGCGGTATGACACCGGGCAGAACAAATTCGTGGCCATCCCGATTGATCTGAGCAACGCCAGCGAAAAGGTCTTTCTGGTGCTGTTCGGCACCGGCTTCCGTGGTCGCACCGCGCCGTCGAATGTCAAAGTGAAGATTGGCGGAGTTGACGTGGAAGCGCTGTATGCCGGGCCGCAGGGAGGCTTTGTCGGCCTGGATCAGCTCAACATCGAAATCCCGCGCAGCCTGATTGGCAAAGGCGATGTTGATATTGTCGTGACCGTTGACGGCAAGTCCGCCAATGTCGCAAAGGTCAATATCAAATAACTTCAGACAAAACTGATGACGCACCGGGCGAGTCGTGATGGCTCGCCCGATTTTTTTCAGTGATCGTTTTATTTCACTATCGGCTGACTGTCCTGACCTTCAGCCAGCGCCTGCTGACGCATGGCCGCTGCGCCAAGCAACCCGCCCATGCCCATTGATTCAACAGCGGTGCTTGGCACCAGCATCAGCGCGCCTTTTTCCTTCAGACCTTCATACAGCATATTCATCGCGCGCAGGTGCAGGGCCGTCGGGTTTTCAAGATACGACTGCGCCGCTTTTTCAAACAGGTGCGCGATTTCAACTTCGGCTTCGCCCAGAATGATGCGCGCCTGTTTCTCGCGCGAAGCCTGCGCTTCACGCGACATTGCATCCTGCAACGCATCGGGAATCACAATATCGCGCATCTCGACCGACTGCACGGTGACGCCCCAGGGATTGGTTCGTTCATCAATCAGCTTCTGCAATTCGTCCTCAATGCGTTCACGCCCGCGCAACAGTTCAGTCAGCGAAGTGCGGCCAATAATGTCGCGCAATGCTGTCTGCGCTGCCCAACTGACGGCCTGCGTGTAATCCTGCACTTCGAGCGCAGCCTTTTCAGGGTCGTAAACCATCCAGAATAAAACCGCGTCCACATTGACCGGCACGGTGTCAGAAGTCAGCGTCTGCTCAGCCGCAAAGTTGGTCGTGATGATGCGCTGATCAACCCACGCCGAAACCGAATCAATGAACGGGATGATCCAGAACAGGCCCGGCCCGCGCAACCCGGCATAGCGGCCCAGGCGCAGCACTACGGCGCGTTCCCACTGGCTGGCAACTTTCGGTGATTGTGACGCCAGCAGGCCCAGCAGGATGCCGACAATCACACCAACAGGATTGGCGCTCAGCACCGTAATGAGCGCACCAAGCGCGAGCGGCCCCAGCAGCATCAGCGCGGAAATAATATTCAGGCGCGGCAGATTCGCGTTCGGGACGCCGCCTTTGTTGAGTGAAAGACCGGTGATGTCAGCCATGATTTTTTTTCTCCCTGCTGCGTCTGCTCGTCAGGTGGGTGATGACCTCGTCGAGCGAAAAGCCGTGCGCCAGGGCATCGGCCAGGAAACGATCCACCAGCCTGCGCAGCTCAAGCTCGTGGTCAGTCTTTTTCGTAAAACTGCGGCGCACCACCACCTGGTCGTGCGCGCTGACAAACGTGCCGACGCCGCGCCGCGTCTCCAGCACCCCGGCGCGTTCGAGTTCGGCATACACCTTTGCGACCGTGTTGGCGTTGATCCGCAACTCGACCGCCAGTTGCCGCACGGTCGGCAACTGATCGCCAACGCGCAGCCGGTCAGTCGCAATCGCAAACCGGATGGCGCGCTCAAGCTGAACATAGAGCGGCATCGGGTCTGCCGGATTGATGTGAAACAGTTCGCTCATCATTTGTCACATTGTACTACGACAATAGTACAATCCGGGTTCCGAAATTCCAACTGATTTTTCGCTCCGGCATTCCGCCAGACATCAATGCCTGCCCCTGGGTACGCACGCTTCCAGCGTGCTGTGCTTTGCGGAAACAACACCTGCCCGCAGCCCGGCACGCTGGAAGCGTGCGTACCCAGGGGCAGGCATTGATTCTGTCCGCCTGATTCGACGGATGACAAAGCTTCGTGCAACTGTTAGCATAGGGTTTACTTACTCAATCCCACATTTGTCGGCACAAAGGTTTTATGAGTCAGGACAATTCTCTGCCCGTCACTGCGCGGGAAAATATTCGTAACATCGCCATCGTTGCTCACGTTGATCACGGCAAGACCACGCTGGTTGACGCCATGCTCAGACAGTCGGGCCTCTTTCGTGAAAATGAGCGCCTTGTCGAGCGCGTGATGGATTCGATGGATCTTGAACGTGAACGCGGCATCACGATTATGGCCAAAAACACTTCGGTGCATTACGGCGCGACGAAGATCAATATTCTCGACACGCCCGGCCACTCCGATTTTGGCGGCGAAGTCGAGCGCGTGCTGACGATGGTGGACGGCGTGCTGCTGCTCGTGGACGCTTCGGAAGGCCCGCTGCCGCAAACGCGCTACGTGCTGTCAAAGGCGCTCGAACAGAAGCTGCGGCCCATCGTCGTCATCAACAAGATTGACCGCCAGGATGCGCGCCCGCAGGAAGTCGTCAACGAAGTCTACGATCTGTTCATTGACCTCGATGCCGACGACGAGCAGATTGATTTTCCGATTCTGTACGCGATTTCGCGCGACGGCATTGCGAAACCTGAACTGACGGTTGAGAGCGAAACCCTGCAACCGCTCTTTGAAGAGATCGTGCGCACGATGCCAGCGCCGCAGGGCAATGAAACCGCGCCGTTGCAGATTCTGGTGGCGAATCTCGATTACAACGAATATGTCGGGCGCCTGGCCATCGGGCGCATTATGAACGGCACGATCAGAGTTGGTGAAGAAGTCGCCGTGATCGGCTTTGACGGGCAGCTTCAGAAAACGAAAATCTCGCAGCTTTACGTTTATGAAGGCCTCAAGCGCGTGTCAGTCGAACAGGCATCGGCTGGCGAAATCATCGCACTCGCAGGCATCGAAGGCATCAACATCGGCGACACCGTGACCTCGCTGACCGAGCCGAAGCCGCTGCCGCGCATTCGCGTTGATGAGCCGACGATTTCAATGATTTTCGGAGTCAACACTTCGCCGTTTGCGGGCCGTGAAGGAAAGTTCGTCACCTCGCGTCAGATTCGCGCCCGGCTCGACAAGGAACTGCTCGGCAACGTGGCGATTCGCGTTGAAGATACTGATTCGCCTGACAGCTTCAAGGTGTCAGGTCGCGGCGAACTGCAACTGGCAATTCTGATCGAACAGATGCGCCGCGAAGGTTACGAACTCAACGTCGCCCGCCCGCAGGTCGTGACGCACAAAATTGACGGCGAACTGCACGAACCCATCGAACTGGCGGTGATTGACGTGCCGGATCAGTTCATCGGCGTAGTCACCGAAGCGATGGGCCGTCGCAAGGGCCAGATGACAAAGATGATCAATCACGGTCACGGTCGCGTGCGCATGGAATTTGAAATTCCGTCGCGCGGGCTGATCGGTTTCCGCAATGAATTCCTGACCGAAACCAAAGGCACGGGCCTGCTCAACACGCTCTTTCTGCGCTGGGGCAAATGGCAGGGCGAGATGCAGGGGCGCGGCACGGGCAGCCTCGTTGCTGATCGTCCGGGCGTGGCGACAGGTTACGCGATCTTCAATTTGCAGGAACGCGGCGAACTTTTCGTCAAACCGCAGACCGATGTTTACGAAGGCATGATCGTCGGTGAAAACTCACGCGATGTTGATCTGGACGTGAACATCATCAAGGAAAAGAAGCTGACCAACATGCGCGCTTCAACGGCTGATGAAGCGTTGCGTCTGGTGCCGGTGCGCGAACTGACGCTTGAGCAGGCAATTGAATACATCGCTGACGACGAACTTGTCGAAGTCACGCCACATTCAATCAGGATGCGCAAGAAAGTGCTGGCCGCGAATCTGCGCCCGAAATCAAAGAAAGCCGCTGGCGAATAAGGCAGGCTGATCGCAAAGACGCAAAGAGCGCAAAGAAAGATTCAGAAGGCAGAATGATCTGTGCTTCTGAATCTTTCTTTGCGCTCTTTGCGTCTTTGCGATTGAGGTTCTATTCAGCGCGATAGTTGGGCGCTTCCTTGGTAATGAACACGTCGTGAACGTGCGATTCCTTCAGGCTCGCGGCAGTGATCTTCATAAACCGCGCCTTCTGCTGCAACTCAGGAATGTTGTGGCAGCCGGTGTAACCCATTCCGGCTTTCAATCCACCGACGAGTTGCACGACCAGCGCAGCCAGCGAGCCTTTATAAGTCACGCGGCCTTCGATGCCTTCCGGCACCAGCTTGCTTTCGGCTTCGGTGGTTTCCTGCGCGTAACGGTCGCGGCTGCCCTGCTTCATGGCGCCGAGGCTGCCCATGCCGCGATAGGATTTGAAATTACGTCCCTGGTACAGAATGATTTCGCCCGGCGCTTCGTCAGTACCCGCCAGCAGCGAACCGATCATCACCGAATCAGCACCGGCGGCAATGGCTTTCGTGATGTCGCCGGAATACTTGATGCCGCCATCCGCAATGACCGGCACGCCCGTTCCGGCAGCCGCTTTCGCGCATTCAGAGATCGCGGTGATCTGCGGCACGCCTGCGCCGCTGACGACGCGAGTTGTGCAAATTGACCCGGGGCCAATGCCGGCCTTCACCGCATCGGCGCCCGCCAGAATCAATGCTTTCGTGCCTTCGTATGTTCCCACATTGCCTGCAATCAACTGTACTTCGGGGAAGCGGCGTTTGACTTCCTTCACGGCAGCGATGACGCGTGATGAGTGGCCGTGTGCGGTGTCAATTGCCAGCACATCAACGCGGGCGTTGATGAGTTCAGTGGCGCGTTCAAGAAAATCGCCCGTCGCGCCAATGGCAGCGGCGCAGCGCAACCGGCCCAGATCGTCCTTCGCTGCGTTCGGATACTTGATGGCTTTCTGAATGTCCTTGACCGTGATGAGGCCTTTGAGATGGTACTGATCGTCCACGACCAGCAGTTTCTCGACGCGGTGGCGTTGCAGAATGCCTTCAGCCTCGCGCAGCGTTGTTCCGACCGGGACGGTGATCAGGTTATCTTTCGTCATCGCCTCTGAAATCGTCAGGTCGAGCCGCGTTTCAAAGCGCAGATCGCGGTTGGTCAGAATGCCGACCAGTTTGCCGCTGGTGTCAACAATCGGGACGCCGGAAATCTTGAAGCGTTCCATCACGGCCATCGCTTCGCGGATTTTGCGGTCGGGCGTCATCGTCACCGGATCAACGATCATACCGGATTCGCTGCGTTTGACCTTGTCCACTTCGCCGCGCTGGGCTTCGATGGTGAGGTTTTTGTGGATGACGCCGATGCCGCCCTGCTGCGCGATGGCAATGGCCATCGGGCTTTCAGTGACGGTGTCCATGGCGGAACTGAGCAGCGGCACGTTGAGCCGGATGCCGCGTGTCACCTGCGTCGTCGTGTCGCATTCATTCGGCAGCACATCGGACCAGGCCGGAATGAGCAGCACATCATCAAAGGTCAGTGCTTCAGGAAGATTGTCAGTCAGCATAACTTTTCACCAATGAGAGCTTGATTATTTGTCAGCCAAACAAAAAACGCGCGAACGTGCGTTCGCGCGTGATGGATAAGCAGAACAGTTTGAAGTGATTTCAGGCGTTCAGGCTGGCCCGGCTGGCGAAAACGCTTCCGGCGCCTGACCGCACCAGGCCATAAGCGCCAGTGGTCGGCTTCACCGCTCAGCAGTTTACTGCAGGTACTGCTGATAATTTTCTTTGGTAATGGGTACGTTTTCAGCGACAAGTTTGCTTCGTTTGCTGTTACTGGGAATCCTCACCGGACGCCCGTTAAGAGTCGCTTCCAGCGTCGTCAGATTGCCGACACTGACCAGTAACTTTTCATTTGCCGAAAATTCCACTGACTCGCCAGGTTTGAGCAGCTTCTCTTTTCCTTTCAGGTCACTTTCGGTTTTGACCTTGACCCAGCATTCGCCGTCCTTAGCCTGAAGCTTAAGCGTCAGCGCGCCAGTGAGCGGCGGGGCCGGGGATGGAGAAGCGCCGGGTGATGCCGCCGGGCTGGCAGACGTTTCAGGTGACGCACCGGGCGAAGGTGATTCAGTCGGAGTCGGACTGACTTCAACCACCGGCAGCGTGGCTGTGGGCGTGGTCGGGATGGCGGCTTTCTTTTCTTCCGGCGCTCTTTCCCGATTAAGATATTTGTAGGCTCCGTAAATGGCCAGCGCCAGAATAATGATGGTCAGCGCGGCCAGCAGCGTGCTGCTCCACGAAGAGGTTTCACCATCATCAAGGACTTCATATCGTGAGGAAGATTTCACCGGCTCGCCGCCGAGTTCATCAAGCTGCTGCTGATATTTGGCCAGCGCGTGTTCCTCATCCACGCCGACATAGCGCGCAAAGCTCTTGACGAAAGCCTTGTTGAAGATCCCGCCGGGGAGAATCTTGTAATTATCCTGCTCCATGGCCTGTAGAAATCTGACCCCGATGTGGGTGGCGTCAGAAATCTGCCGCAATGAAATGCCCTTGTTTTCGCGGGCCAGTCGAAGTTCTTCGCCGAGTGTTGGCATGTTGTTATCTCAGTTGCAACGCCTGCACGCTCGTCGCGTACCGGGGGAGACAGACGCAAAAGAAAGCCTGACAAATTAACGCCGTATACTACGGAAATCTCCGGCCTGAGTCAATTTAGCAGGCCTGCCTGAACGCAGTCAGCGGGCTGTCCACACTCTCCGGCTGCGGATTTCCAGCCCTGAAGCCGAAAAAAACTGAGTGGCTTATGCCCGCAGTTCAATCATATTCCCGTCAGGATCGCGGATGAAAAGCTGTGGATTGCCTGACCTGCCGCTGCCGCGAGCGAATTCGATGCCGTGCGCGACAAGTTGCCGTTCGGCTTCGTGAATGTCAGCCACCTGAAGCGCGATGTGATGATCGAACCCCGCCTGCCCGGTGTGGCCGGGCATCTGCTCAATGCTCATCAGGTGAAGCTGATGGCCGTGACCAAGATCGTACCAGCGCCCGTCAAAACCAAAATCAGGTCGCGGCAGCGCCTTCAGGCCCAGTACCCCTTCGTAAAAGGCCGCAGCCCGCGCGACATCAGTGACCATAAATCCCGCGTGATGAAATCCTGCAATGCTGACCGGCATAATCAGATTTTCCTTTTGTTATCTGGTGGCAAGTCCTGTTGAAGATGCGTAATGTAATGCGATAATCCGCGATTCACAATCCACATTTGATAACAGACGAGGAGACGCAATGACACCGGAAACAGGTTTCGGCATCGTCGGCCCTGGCACAATCGGCAAAGTTCAGGCTGAAGCAGTCAACGCAATTCCTGGTGCGCGACTTGTTGCCGTTTGCGGGCGCGATGAGCAGCGCACCAGCGAATTCGCGGCCCGTTTTGGCGCTGCCGGATACACCGATTACGAAAAGTTTCTGGCGCATCCCGGCCTGCACATTGTCAATATCTGCACGCCGAGCGGAATGCACGCCGCACAGGGCTGCCAGGCTGCCGCCGCAGGCAAACACGTGCTCGTTGAAAAGCCGATTGAGATTTCACTTGAGCGCGCTGACGAACTGATTCGCGCCTGCGACGCTGCGCGGGTGAAACTCGGCGTCATTTTTCAGTCGCGCTTTGTGCCTGCCGTGCAGCGCATCCGGCAGGCGATGGATGAAGGAAGGTTTGGCCGCCTGCTGCTCGGTGATGCGTATGTCAAATGGTATCGCGCGCCGGAATACTATGCTGCCGGTTCGTGGCACGGCACGCTGGCGCTGGATGGCGGCGGCGCGCTCGTCAATCAGGCGATTCACACGCTCGATCTGCTGCGCTGGCTGATGGGGCCTGCTGAAATGGTCTTTGCGATAAAGGGCGCGCTGCGTTACCCGCACATCGAAGCCGAAGATACGCTGGTCGGCACGATTCGCTTTCAGAACGGCGCGCTCGGCGTGATTGAAGCGGCGACCTCAGTTGTGCCGGGTTTCAAACGAAGAATCGAAATTTCAGGCGAACGTGGCACGGTGATTCTTGATGGCGACACGATCAGTCACTGGTCTTTGCCTGATGATGCTCAGTCGGATGCTGCGACAGCCGCGCAACTGACCGATGGTTCCGCCGATCCGAAGGCAATTTCAACCGAAGGCCATCGCCTGCAAATTGAAGAGATGATGCGCGCCGTCATTGAAGACCGCGAACCATTTGTGAACGGGCGCGAAGGCCGAAAATCGCTCGAACTCGTCGAAGCGCTTTACCGTTCAGCCATGCTTGGCCAGCCGGTCAGGCCTGACTGAGGAAAATGAAGAGCCGCAGTGATGAGTTTTGGTGGGATCAGGCGCGGCTGAAGAATTCTTTTCGGAAAAGGTCGCCGGTTTGTAAGAAATGAAGATGGAAGTATCGTAAACAACTCTGGCCATAAAATCAGTCCCACATACTGATGAATTTGTCGCGCTTTTTGTACAGGCTCTCCCAGGCAATCAGCGTCAGTTCGTCTGCCGTCAGTTCCTTTTCAGCTTTTTTCTTCTTTCTGGCGCTGCTCTTTGCCTGCCGCCTGCGTGACGGAGCCGCGTGACCGTTCAGCGACTTCTTTGATGATGTTTTGCTGGTCTTCATACTTCTCACCGCCTTTCAACTTCAATATATCACACGCCTGGTCAGGAGCGTGCTAATCAATCTTCGCCGGTTCCATTCGCGGCGCCAGCGAATGAATGACGGCCCACGCAATCAGGTAAGTCACGCCGGCGATAATAAACATCGGCAGGTAATAACCCGGATTCTGATCCAGCACCCTGCCTGCGTAATACGGCAGCAGAATGCCGCCAAGCGCCCCGGCGCAACTGCCAATGCCGACGACCGAACCCACAGCCCTGCGCGGAAACATATCAGCCGTCAGCGTGAACAGATTGGCCGACCAGCCCTGATGCGCTCCGGCGGCAATGCCGATCATCAGCACCGCCGTCCACGCGCTGCTCGTGAAATGAGCGATGGTGACGAGCGGCATCACGACGGCAAACAGCAGCAGCGCGGTTTTGCGCGCCCGGTTGACCGTCCAGCCGCGCCTGATCAGCGCCGATGAAATCCACCCGCCGCCGACTGAACCGACATCCGCGATGATGTAAACGGCAGTCAGATAAGGAATGAGCGCAGTGCCTTTGACGCCGAAATTTTTGTTCAGGAATTTCGGCAGCCAGAACAGATAAAACCACCAGACCGGATCGGTCAGCATCTTGCCGAACGCAAAGGCCCAGAGCTGCCGGTATTGCAGCAGCGACGCCCACTGCCGCAGCGTTTCAGCCAGCGAAGCCTTCTGACCGGCAACCTCTTCCTCGCCTTCACGAATCAGGCTGAACTCTTCGGCTGACAGGCGCGGATGCGTTTCGGGCCGCTGATACAACCACCACCAGAAGATCAGCCACAGAAAACCGACTGCGCCGGTAAAGATGAACGCGCTCTGCCAGCCGAACTTTTCTGACAGCAGCAATGCCGTCGCAGGCGCAATGATCGCTCCGACATTGGTTCCCGCATTGAAAATTCCGGTCGCCAGGGCGCGTTCCTTTTTCGGAAACCATTCAGCCACAGTCTTGACCGAAGCCGGAAAGTTGGCAGCTTCGCCAATGCCCAGAAAAAAGCGGGCCACGCTGAAGCCGAAGGCGCTGGCCGCCAGGGCGTGCGACATTCCGGCCAGCGACCACAGCACAAGGGCAATCGCAAAACCGAGCTTCACGCCGATGCGGTCAATGATGCCGCCCCAGACCAGAAACATCACGGCATAGGCAATCTGAAAGGCAATCACGATCTGACTGTATTCTGATTCCGTCCAGCCGATCTTCTGCTGAAGCTCAGGCGCGAGCGTGCCCAGCACCTGACGATCAATGTAATTGACCGTCGTCGCAAAGAAGAGCAGCGCGCAGATGTACCAGCGCAGATGGCTGATCGTGGCCAGGCTCGACGAGGCAGCGCGCTCGCGGCCCTTCGTCAGATCAGGATTCATGTGAAGCCCTCCGGGTGATGGCAGATTGTGGATTGCGGAAAGCGAATCTCAGATTCAGCGTGCGGATCTGAGATCACGTCAGGACAGAACCGCGCACAGCATAAGGCCAGCTTGACAATCTGGTCAAACCATCTTGATAATCCCGCTCGTTCAATACTGCTTCACCGCTTTCATTCACCAGCTTGCCTGCTCAACCGAAGGAGTTTTGCTTATGACCATCAGTCATCGTCGCAGAGATTTTCTCAAACAGGCCGCCGCTTCTGCCGCCATCGGCGCGGCCCTGCCTGCCAGCTCTTACAGCCGCATTCCCGGCGCGAATGATCGCGTGCGCCTGGGTATCATCGGCCCCGGCGGGCGCGGGCAGGAACTGATGAAGGAGTTCATCAAAGTTCCCAATACTGAATTTGTCGCCGCCGCCGATGTGTACACCCGCCGCTTTGACGAAGCGAAACAGATTGCGCCCGCCATCAGAACCTTCAGCGATCATCGCCAGTTGCTTGACGCGAAGGACATTGACGCCGTGATTGTCGCCACGCCGCTGCATTGCCACGCGCGCCACTTTCTCGACACGCTGGCGGCAGGGAAGGATCTGTATTGCGAAAAGACCATGACCTGGTCAATCGAAGAAGCCGAGGCCTGCCGCGACGCCGCGAAAAAATCGAAGAGCGTCGTCGGCCTTGGTTTGCAGCATCAGAGCGCCGGGCATCAGGCCGATGCGCGCAAATGGATCAGGGGCGGCCAGGTCGGGCTGGTTACGCACGTTGAAGCCTGGATGAGTCGCAACACGCCGCGCGGTCAGGGCCAGTGGCTGCGTAAAATCCCTGCCGACTGCACGGCTGAAAACGTCAGGTGGGATGCTTTTCTGAATGGCCGCGCAAAACGCCCGTTTGACGCGCACAAATTCATCAACTGGCGTTTCTTCTGGGACTTCAGCGGCGGTAATGTGACCGAAAATATGGTGCACCAGATTGCGTGGATCATCGGCGCGCTCGACCTGCCGCTGCCGACGGCGGCTTATATGTCGGGCGGCGTCTTTTCAGAAAAGGACGGGCGCGAAGTGCCTGACACCATCGCTGTCACGCTTGATTATCCGAACGATCTGGTCGTGACGTGGCAGTCAACTTTCAGCAACAGCCGCTACGGCCTCGGCGTGCGGGTACTCGGTTCGCACGGCACAGTGGAATGGCTGGCCGGTTCGACCGATATGGTTTCAGGCAGATCGGTCAGCGGCTGGCGTTATTATCCTGAAAAAGCCAATCGCCCTGACGGCGCAGTACTTGAGCCTGAAAGCAAAGACAGCAACCACTACGCCAATTTCATCGAATGCGTGCGCTCGCGCAAAGAGCCGAACTCGCCAGCCGAACTCGGCTACCGTTCAGCCATCGCCGCGCACATGGCCAATCTGTCGTATCGCAAGAAACAGCGCCTGACGCTCGACGAAGCGCGCCAGGTCGGCAGACAAATGGCGCGCATATAAAAAGACCTGTCACCTGTCATCTGTCACTTGTCACTTGTGATGAACTGATTGTTTTCAGTCACTTCAGCATCAGGTGACAAGTGACAAGCGGCAGGTGACAGGAGCATGAATCGTCATTGATCAAATCCTGCCCGATTGCCTGCCACTTCACCTTCCGGCTACAATTCATTTCTCCTTAAGCCTGCAATGAAAGAGACATTACTGCCTTATCTGATCTGTCCTGACTGTGCCGGTGATCTGAAACTGCAGGCCAGCGAACGCGCAGGCCGCGAAATCATCACCGGAGAACTGAAGTGTGTGCGCTGCCCGGCGCGCTGGCCTGTACGCCATGGTGTGCCGCGTTTTGCTGATACGGCTCAGGTTTCCGAGGACAAGCAGGCGACGGCTAGGAATTTCGGTGAGCAGTGGCTGGTCTTCGATCACGTCAGCCGCCATCACGAACAGCAGTTCCGCGACTGGATTGCTCCGGTCACTCCTGATTTCGTGCGCGGCAAAACCGTGATCGAAGCCGGATGCGGCAAGGGGCGTCACACGCGCTCAATTGCCGAATGGGGCGCACGCGATGTGATCGGCGTTGATCTGAGCGAAGCCGTTGACGCAGCCTTTCAGAACACGCGCGACCTTGAAAACGCGCACATCATTCAGGCCGACATTTACCGGCTGCCGCTGCGGCCTGTGTTCGATTACGGTTTTTCGGTTGGCGTGCTGCATCACCTGCCCGATCCGCGCGCAGGGTTTGGCGCGCTGGTGAAAAGTCTGAAGCCGGGCGGCGCAGTTTCAGCGTGGATTTACGGGCGCGAAAACAACGGCTGGATTGTGCATTTCATCAATCCGCTGCGTGAACATATCACTTCAAAGCTGCCGATGCGCGTGCTGTACCTGCTTTCATTCGCGCCGTCGCTGGTGCTCTATGCGGCGCTCAAGCTGATCTATGCGCCGCTGCGTGAAAGCCGATTGTCGCGGCATCTCTTTTATGCTGATTATCTGAGTTACATTTCGCGCTTTCCGTTCCGCGAAATTCACAACATCGTGCACGACCACCTGACCGCGCCGACCGCGTTTTACATCAGCCGCGCAGAGTTTGCCGAATGGTTTACTGAAGCCCGTGCCAGAGATGTCGTTATCGCCTGGCACAATCGCAACAGTTGGCGCGGCTTCGGTTACATCGGCGCAGAAGCGAAGGCGGAGGCCGGTTATGTCAGATAAGACCGCAGCCGGAGAACTGGTGAAACCACAGGTCGGCATGCGCCCGCTCAATTACCAGATCATGTTCGCTGTCGAAGACGAACACTGGTGGTATGTCGGGCGGCGCGCCATCGTGCTGGCACAGGTTGAAGCGGCGCTTCGCCATAACTACCGACTACCGACTGCCGACTGCCGACTTCTCGACATTGGCTGCGGCACGGGCGGCAATCTGGATCATCTGAAACGCTATGGCCGGATGCACGGAGTTGATTTGTCGCCGCTCGCGCTTGATTGCAGTCGTCGGCGCGGTCACGAGCGCGTGATGTTTGCGACGGCGAACGAACTGCCCTTTGCCAGTGAATCATTCGATCTGGTGACGGCGCTCGATGTGATCGAACATCTCGACGATGACACGGGCGGGCTGAAAGAGATTCATCGCGTGCTGCGACCGGGCGCGCCTGCCGTAATATTCGTTCCGGCATTTCAGGCCCTGTGGGGGCCGAACGATGATCAGTCGGGACACAAGCGGCGTTATCGCCTGCCGCAGTTGCGCGCCAGAGTCGAAGCCGCCGGACTGAAAATTGAACGCATCAGTTACGCCAACACGGCAATGTTTTTGCCGATCTGGGCTGGCCGAAAGATTCTCAATGCGCTGGGCCGCGTGTCGCAATCAGAAAACCGCATCAATCATCCGTTGATCAATCGAATGCTGGCGCGCATCTTTGCCAGCGAAGCCGGATGGCTCAGCCGACATACGCTGCCCTTCGGCGTTTCAATCATCTGCGTGGCCAGAAAGCCCGCAACGAACGCACAATTGAATTAACCAGAAAGAAGAGAGATGACGGAACAGACGGAAATAACGGAACACACGAAAGAAGGACTGAAACAGACCTGAAGCTTTCTGTCTGTTCCGTTATTTCCGTCTGTTCCGTCATCTCTCTTCCGCCTTTCAATCACATGAAACCAGCAGCCATTACCGACAGTCAGCCGCGAAGGAATGCGCAGGCAGAAGCTGCGCCGCACCTTTCCGTCTTTCTGCCCGTTTACAATGAGGAAGAGAATTTGCCGACGCTGCATCGCAAAATCATCGAAGCGATGGACAAGCTGAATGAAAGCTTCGAGGTGATTTACGTTGATGACGGCAGCACTGACGGCAGTCTGGCGATTCTGCGTCAGCTTGCGGCCAGTGACCGGCGCGTGCGCGTGATCGGCTTTCGGCGCAATTACGGGCAGACGGCGGCGATGGCTGCCGGAATTGATGCGGCGCGTGGTGAAATTCTGATTCCGATGGATGCCGATTTGCAGAACGATCCGGCAGACATTGAGCGGCTGCTGGCAAAACTTGAGGAAGGTTATGATGTGGTTTCGGGCTGGCGCGCCAATCGCAGGGATGCGTTCATCACGCGCACGCTGCCGTCAAGAATCGCCAACGGGCTGATTTCAAAAATCAGCGGCGTGTCGCTGCACGATTACGGCTGCTCGCTCAAGGCCTATCGCCGCGAAGTCATCAAGGACGTGAATCTGTACGGCGAAATGCACCGCTTCATTCCGATCTATGCAAGCTGGGCCGGAGCGCGGGTCACTGAAATTCCGGTGGCGCATCATCCGCGCATGGCCGGGCAATCGAAATACGGCCTGTCGCGGATGGTCAAGGTGATCTTCGATCTGGTGACGATCAAGTTTATGTCGCGGTACATGACCAAGCCGTTGTATGTTTTCGGCTCGGCGGGCCTGCTGGCCTTTGCGATTTCAATCTTCGCCGCGCTGTGGGCCTGCCTGATGAAATTTGCGAGCTGGCCGCATCACGCCGATTTCATTCAGACGCCGCTGCCCGTGCTGGCAATGGTTATGCTGGTGCTCGGCATTCAGCTTTTCCTGATGGGCCTGATTGCGGAGATGAGCGTTCGCACTTATCACGAATCGCAGAACAAGCCGATTTACACGGTCAGGACGAAAATCAATTTTGAAGAAAGTGAAGAGTGAAGAGTGAAGAGACAAAAATCAGCGATTACCGTGACCTGCTGATCTGGCAGAAGGGAATAACTCTGGTCAGGCAGATTTATGAACTCACGCGTGTTTTCCCGCAGGAGGAAAAATTCGGATTGACCTCGCAAATGCGGCGCGCTGCTGTTTCAGTTCCATCAAACATTGCAGAAGGCCAGGCGCGACATACGACCGGCAGCTTCGTTCAGTTCCTGTCCGTCGCTGAAGGCTCGCTGGCAGAGCTTGATACACAACTGGTGATCGCCATAGAACCGGGGCACTGTTCTGCCAAAACCGCTGAAAACTCTTTCGCTCTTATTGTTGAATTGCGTCGAATGATCAGCTCCCTGCGCATCAAACTCAGTAATCGCACTTAATCACTCTTCACTGTTCACTGTTCACTCTTCACTGTTTTTATATGTGCGGAATCGTTGGCTTCATCAACAGGGATCGTGAGCGACCGGCCAGTGAGCAGGTGGCGCGCGCGATGGCGGCGGCGATCATTCATCGCGGGCCGGATGATGAAGGTTTTTATTGTGATCGTCATCTGGCGCTCGGCATGCGGCGGCTTTCGATCATTGATGTCGCGGGCGGGCAGCAGCCGATTGCCAATGAAGACGGGTCGGTGTGGGTGGTTTTCAATGGCGAGGTCTACAACTTCCGCGAACTGCGCCAGCAATTGCAGGCGCGCGGGCATCAGTTTCGCACGCAGGCTGATACTGAAGTCATCGTACATCTTTACGAAGATTACGGTGATGAACTGGTGCAGCATCTGAACGGGATGTTTGCCTTTGCGTTGTGGGACAGGCGACGCGAGCGGCTGCTGGTGGCGCGTGACCGGATGGGCGAGAAGCCGCTTTATTACACGCTTACCGGTGAGGCCTTTGTTTTCGCTTCTGAAATCAAATCGCTGCTGACGCATTCTGCGGTTGAGCGTCGGCTGAATTTGTCGGCGCTGCGCAAATATCTGTTTTATGAATGCGTGCCTTCGCCGCATTCGATCATTGAGGGCATCAGAAAGCTGCCGCCCGCGCACCGTCTGATTTTTGAAAACGGCACGGTGCGCGAGGAGCGTTACTGGCAGCTTGATTACAACGTCAGGAAAGCTGCGATCAGCGAGGATGAAGCGGTTGAAGAAGTGCGGCGGCGGTTGCGCGAAGCCGTGCGGTTGCGGCTGCTCGCTGACGTGCCGCTCGGCGTGCTGCTCTCAGGCGGCATTGATTCAAGTTCGGTGGCGGCGCTGGCCAGCGAAGCCGCAACCGGACGAATCAAGACATTTTCAATTGCCTTCGATGAAAAGTCGTTTGATGAATCCTCGTATGCGCGGGCTGTGGCGCGGCATCTTGGCACTGAACATTTTGAGCATCGGCTGACCGAACGCGAGATGCTCGATATGGTGCCCGAAATTCCGCGCCTGCTCGATGAACCGCTCGGTGACGGGTCGCTGATTCCGACTTTTCTGGTTTCGCGGTTTACGCGCCACCATGTCACTGTCGCGCTCGGCGGCGATGGCGGCGATGAATTATTTGCGGGCTATCCGACTTACATCGCGCACCGGATGGCTGGTTATTATCGTTCGCTGCCGAAGTTTCTGCGGCGCGGCGTGATTGAACCGGCAGTTGCGGCGCTGCCGGTGTCGGTCGAAAATATTTCGTTTGATTTCAAGGCGCGGCGTTTTGTGCGCGGTGCGACGCTGCCCGACGGCACGCGCCATCAGTCGTGGATGGGGTCGTTTGATGAAAGGCAGCAGCGGATGCTGCTCAACCGCGACATCGTGGCCGCGCATCCTGACGAAGATGTTTTCATTGAAGTGCGCGCTTATGACGACCGCACCGGCACTGATCTGATTGAGCGCATGATGACGCTCGACGCGCAGCATTACCTGTCTGAATGCGTGCTCGTCAAAGTTGATCGCGCCAGTATGGCGGCTTCGCTTGAAACGCGCGCGCCGTTTCTCGATCACACGTTTATTGATTTTCTGACGCGGCTGCCGGTCGGCTTCAAGCTGCGCGGCCTGACGACCAAGTACATTCTCAAACGTGCGATGCGCGACAAACTGCCTGCGCAGGTGCTTGATCGTCCGAAGAAGGGCTTCGGAATGCCCGTTGCCCGCTGGCTCAAGGGTGAACTGCGCCCGCTGATGAATGAAATGCTCGCGCCCGCCCGCCTGAAGCGTCACGGCTTATTCAACAGCGATTACGTGCAGCGATTACTGAATGAACACATCAGCGGCGCTGCCGATCATCGCAAGCTGATCTGGACACTGCTGATGTTTGAAATGTGGGCTGAGAAAACTCAGGTGCGGTACTGAGAAGTGAATAAAGCCTGGGAGCAGCCTGGGAGCGCGGGCATCCCTGCCCGCATGAACCCCGGAGCAGTTCGCTTACGAAAGACATGCGGGCAGGGATGCCCGCGCTCCCAGGCTGCGCTCCCAGGCAGGTTATTTTTTCTGCGCCAGTTCGTTGCGGCGGCTGATGATGTAAGCGCGAATGGCGTCAACCTCTTCAGGCTTGAGCCACTGTTTGAAGGACGGCATGCCAATGTCAGCCATCGCGCCGTTGAGCAGAATCTTCTGATAACTGTCAAAAACTGATGCCTGCGAAAACCTCAGATCAGGCAGCACGCCGCCGCCGCCCAGCGCAGCCAGGCCGTGACAGACCGCACAGTGCTGCGCAAACAATCCCGCGCCTGCGGCCACCATTGCCGGTGAAGCGTTCGATGCAATCAGCGTCACTTCAGGCATTTTCATCGCCATTGCTTCAGGCAGTTGCTGTTTGCCGTTGAGCGCAAATGTCAGCAGTCGCCCCGGCGTGGCAGGCAGTCCGATGCTGCCGCCTGTAAGCGGAAACGCGCCGCCCCAGCCAGCCATAATCGAAACATACTGGACGCCGTCAATTTCATAAGTCACCGGCGAAGCGATGATGCCCGTGCCGACTTTCACGTCCCACAACTTCGCGCCCTTGTCTGCGCTGTAGGCGACAAAACGACCGTCAGCCGTGCCCTGAAAAACCAGATTGCCTGCGGTCGAAAGCGTGCCGCCATTCCACATCACCGGATACTGCGCGCGCCAGCGTTCCTTTTGCGCGACCGGATCCCACGCGAGCAGATGACCGGGGAAAAGATCCTTCGGCACTTCAGTCATGATTGAGAAGTTGATGCCGGTATTCCACGTGCCCGGACGATACTGAAAGTTCGGCTGCTGCGAATAATAAAAAGCATTCTCCTGCGCCGGAATGTAAACGAGTCCGGTTTGCGGGTTGTAAGACATCGGCTGCCAGTTGTGCGCGCCGAGCGGGCCGGGCTGCTGCGGCACAACCGAATCCTTGTAACGCACGCCGGGATTTTCAATCGGGCGTCCGGTCTTTTTATCAATGCCTTTGGCCCAGGTCACAGTGGCGTATGGTTCAGCCGAAATCAGTTCGCCGGTCTTGCGATCCAGAAGGTAAAAGAAGCCGTTTTTCGGGGCCTGCATCAGCACCTTGCGCGGCTGTCCGTTGATGTTGAGGTCGGCCAGAATCATGTGCTGAGTCGCCGTGTAATCCCACGCATCGCCGGGCGTGGTCTGGTAATGCCACACCAGTTCGCCCGTTTCAGGGCGCAGCGCGAGGATGGATGACAAGTAAAGATTGTCGCCTTCGCCATTGCTGCGCACGTAAGGATTCCAGGGCGAACCGTTGCCCGTGCCGACATAGAGCAGATCGAGTTCAGGATCGTAAGCCACCGAATCCCATACCGTGCCGCCGCCGCCGACCTTCCACCATTCACCCTTCCAGGTCTTTGCCGCTTTTTCCATCGCTGCTGATTCAAACGGCTTCGATGGATCGCCGGGCACGGTGTAAAAGCGCCACGCCATCTTTCCCGTTTCAGCATCGTAAGCCGACACGTAACCGCGCACGCCGAATTCAGCGCCGCCGTTGCCGATGATGACCTTGCCTTTGACCACGCGCGGCGCGGCGGTGATGGTGTACGGCCTGCTCTGATCAACTGTCACCACGTCCCACACCGGCTTGCCCGTTGCGGCATCGAGCGCGATGAGGCGACCATCGAGCGTGCCGACATAGACCTTGCCCTTGTAAACCGCGACTCCGCGATTGACCACATCGCAGCAGGCTTTCGGGCCGTACCTGTGCGGAACCTGCGGGTCATACTTCCAGAGCTGTTTGCCGGTGCGGGCATCAATGGCAAAGACGATGCTCCAGCTTCCGGTCGTGTACATCACGCCGTCAGTGATGAGCGGCGTGGCTTCAAGCCCGCGATTCGTTTCAGTGTCGAATGACCAGGCCAGGCCCAGCGTGCCGACGTTGTCAGCATTGATCTGTTTGAGCGGGCTGAAGCGTGTTTCGGCATAGTTGCGCCCGTGCGTGATCCAGTCGCCGGTGCGCTCATCGGCCTTGCGCAATGCGGCATCGTCAATTTTCCGGGCAGGCGCCGCGCCGTTTTTTTTCTGCGCCGTTGAGGTCGAAAGAAAAGTCAGACAGCACGCAATCAGAATCAGCAATAGAAGCTTCACTTGTCGGTTCATAATGGCTCTCCGTTTCCCAGAGGTTCAAGAGAGATGACGGAACAAACGGAAATAACGGAATGAACGGAAAATTCACCAGCCTGTAGAAAGCTTTCCGTCTGTTCCGTTATTTTCGTTTGTTCCGTCATCTCTTTTCTTCAGGCCTCAGCAATGACCTGATTGATCGAAGCGTCACGCGCGGCGCGCAGGCGGTCGAATTCAGCGGCGACATCTTCATCGTGGCTGGCAAGCTGATCGAGATCGGCCTGTGCGAAATCAATGACGCCCATTTCAGCAAAGCCTTTCTGAATGCGTGGCCCCCACAATCCGATGTCTTTCACTGTCGGCACAATGCGCGTGAACAGCATGTTCTGATATTCCTTCATAAACGCCGAGTTCAGCACGTAATCAACGCAGGCCTTTGCGCCGAGGCCCAGGTGATCCCACACTTCCTCAAGCAGAAAGCGGTCGCGCATCAGGTAGCAGGCTTCAATCACGAACTCTTCGCGTTCGTCGCGTTCCTTCTCGGTCAGTTGCGGGTAATAATCGCGCAGCGCCAGACGGCCAAAGGCGACGTGCCGCGCTTCGTCCTGCATGACGTAAGCATTGATGGCGCGGCCCAGCGGATCGGTCGCCAGATCGCGGATCGAATTGAAAGCCGCGAGCGCGAGGCCTTCGATAATCACCTGCATCGCCAGATAAGTCATATCCCAGCGCGCATCGCTGATGCCCTGTTCGAGCAGCGTTTTGAGCTGAATATTGATCGGATAGGACATCCTCAGTTTTTCATGCAGGAAGCGCGAATAGACTTCGACGTGGCGCGCTTCATCAATCACCTGAGTCGCCGCGTAAAACTTGGAATCAATGTCAGGCACCGTCTGCACAATCTTCGCCGTGCAGATCAGCGCGCCCTGCTCGCCGTGCAGGAACTGCGAGAAGCGCCACGCTTCGACGTGATAACGCACTCTGTTTTTCTCTTTGTCACTGAGCTTTTCCCAGATGTCGGAGCCGTAAATCAGAATGAACCTGTCGGGAAAACCCATCGGGTTATCGAAATCAACTTCGTGCGACCAGTCAATGCGGGTTGTGGCGTTCCACTGATTGTTCTTGCCCTTTTCGTACAGCCTGAGCAGCTTGTCGCGGCCTTCGTCATATTCCCAGTTGAAAACAGTCGTCGCGCCGTGACCGGGGATGCGCCACTGAGTCTGTTCGACCGGCAGAGTATAGATACGTGTACTCATCGCTTCGGCTCCTGGTTGATGCTTTAAGGTTATTCAGTCACCAGTTCAGCGGGGGAAGGCTGAATGATGCTCAGGAAATTTCGATAGTGACGCGCCTGGCGAATTTGGCGCTTATCATCGCATCGTTCCGGCCTTTTCACCAGTTGCTGAACTGTTTCGGGTGGAAAACCGGTTCTTTGAGGTCGCTCAGGTGAAGATGAATTTCACGCCCGCGATGACCAGCACGACGCCAAGCAGGCGGCGCACGGTGGCGCTGGCCAGGCGTTTGCTGCCGTATTCAGCGCCGAACCAGCCGCCAATCACGGCAGCCGCTGCCCAGATCGGAATCTGTTTCGGCAGCAGGGCGACACCTGCGTACTGGCCGAGCAGTCCGGCCAGTGAATTGACCAGAATGAACACGGCTGAAATTCCGGCGGTCTGCTTCGTTTCGGCCCAGCCCATAAAGATCAGCAGCGGACTCAGAAAGATTCCGCCGCCGACTCCGGTCAGTCCTGACAGCAGCCCCAGCACTGCGCCGCACAACAGCGCCAGCCACAATGGCGGCGATTTGATTTCGGCTTCGGCCACAAACTGCACGCCGCGAATCAGACGGTAAGCCGCATAAATCAGCACCAGTCCGACAATCTGTTTGTAGATGTGACCCGGCAACTGAATGCTGCCGCCGATGTAGGAGCAGGGAATCGAAGTCACCGCAAAGGGCCAGAAGATCGGCCACGAAAAACGTCCGGCGCGATAAAACTTGAAAGCCGCAATCGTGCCAACCAGCAGGTTCAGCGCGAGCGCCGTCGGCTTCATCACCGCAGGCGCAATGCCGAAAAGCGCCATCGCCGCCAGATAGCCCGATGCCCCCGCGTGACCGACCGATGAATAAAGTGCCGCCGCAATCAGAATCAGCAGCGCCAGCAGCGCAACAGTCGTTGTATCCAATCTCTCCTCCGTTCAATTCGTCACAGCTTCGATTCCGGTTGTGCGATGAAGCCCTGCAGCCAGGCGCGGATTTCATCGCGCACGCGGCGAAAGATCGCCATCCGCGATTCATCATCACCGACACCGGGCGCGGGCGGGTCTTCAAAACTGTGATGAATCATCCGGGTTTTGCCGGGAAAGACGGGACAGATTTCTCTGGCGTGATCGCAGACGGTGATGACGTAATCGAATGTCTGTCCCGCAAATTCATCAACCGATTTTGAGCGGTGGCCTGAAATATCAATGCCGATTTCGCGCAGGGCGGCAATGGCTTCAGGCCGCACGAAGCTGGCGCGCGTGCCTGCGCTGTGGACTTCAAAGGCCACGCCGCCGTCGTGCCGCAGAATGCCTTCGGCCATCTGGCTGCGCGCGGAATTGCCGGTGCAGAGAATCAGAACTCGTGTTTTGTCTGGCATAGGCACATTCTCTGCAAATGAAAACGGGCTGACAAGCGGTGGCCTGTCAGCCCGAATCTCTGTCTGCCGAATTGCCTGTTACTGAAGCGCAGCTTACCGCCGCGATGAAAAGATGCCCGATTGAAGCTGCTCCGGCGGAATCTGGCTGCGATACCAGCGCGCAACTTCAGATTCGCTCAGGCGCGCGCCAGCTTCGGCGCATTCGGCGCTGCAATAAACCTTCCAGTCCCGCCCGACCACACTTGCTTCCAGCATCAGGTCGGCGGCGCAATAAGCGCACTCGTGTTCATCGTGTCTTGCCATCTGATACACCTCCGATGAAATCACAACAGACCGAAGCCCGCGCAAATTCCAGTGTTATTGCCGGATTCGGTCTCTTTGCACAAAACGGCTGCCGCATCACCGACCGTCAGTGAAATGCCAGCTTACTGCGCCGATGTTCAGACCAGGTTATGGCGAAGTCAGAAAGCTGTTAATTCAGACCTGTACGCGGACAGTTCAAGGCGTGAAAAAGCCCGCCGGGCTGCGTGAATGCAGGCCAGCGGGCGTGCTGAGTTTTGAGAATGTGTTTTCGCTCAGAAGTACAGTTTCAGCGCGAACTGAATCTGCCGCGCCGGGAAGGTGCTGCGAATCGTGCCGTAGCTGCCGCCGGTCGTGGGCTGGCCATTGACGATGCGGATGTTGGATGCATTGCCGTCAGGGGCTTGGAAATTGGTGTGGTTGAAAAGATTGAAGGCTTCCATACGAAATTCAAGCTTCGTGCTTTCGCGCCACACCGGGAAGGCTTTGTGCAGGCCCAGATCAGCCTGGAAAAACGACGGCCCGCTGATAATGTTGCGCCCCGCGTTGCCGAACAACTGATCGCCGCCCGGAATGGCAACGGCGCTGATGTTGAGGTAATTGTTCGGATCAGTGCCGGGACTGCGCAGCGGCTGGCCCGTCAGGTTGGGCCGTGTCGTGGCCGTGCCGCCGACGCTGAAACCGGACACCGGGCTGTAAGTCAGATTGACGGGCAGCCCGCTCGTCATCGTGTTGATGAGCGTCGCGCGCCAGCCGCCGATGATGTAATCCAGCACACTTGAACTGTTGGCAAACCGGCGGCCTTTGCCGAACGGCAGGTCATAGACCACGCTCGTCGTGTTGTTGAGCGGCTGGTTGTAATTCGACAGCCCTTTATCCGCGCTGAAATTGCGAATGTTCAGGCGCGAATTGTCGCCCTGCTGCACTTCCAGGTGTCCGGCCACGTTGTCAATTGCCTTCGACCACGTAAAGGAGTTGAGCAGGTACAGCCCGTCGCTGAAGCGCCGTTCGAGTTTGATTTGCAGCGCGTGGTAATTCGCATAGCCGCCATTGAATGACGCCTGCACGAACCCGAAGCCCGACAGCGGACGCCGCGCCTGAATCGAAGGCAGCGCCCGGCGGTTCGGATCTGTGGTCGGCAGTTGTGACAGCCTGATTTCTTCTGCCGTTACGGTGCGCGCCTGGTTGTAATCGGCCAGCGCAATCAGCTTGATGCTGTGATTGCCGACGTAAGCCACATCCAGCAGCAGGCCCTTCATCAGTTCGCGCTGCACGGTCAGGTGCCAGCTTTGCACATAAGCCGTGCGCGTTTCACGCGGCGTGAAGTTGGTGCGCGTCGTCAGGGTGCTGGCGCGATCCGGTGAAATCAGCCCGTCAGGATAACCGGCCTGCGTCGGGCGGAAGCAGTTCAGAAAGTTATTGCCCGCGCAGAGGCCTTTGCCCAGTTCCGTCTGTCCCTGGTCAATCGTCACGCCAATCGTCTGCGGCAGGTTGAAAGCCAGAATGTTTTCGCCGCCCATCCGGTTAAAGTGAATGTAGCTGACGCCGTATCCGCCGCGAATGACCGTTTTCGGCGTCAGGTTGTAAGCCAGACCGAGACGCGGCGCCCAGTTGTTGCGGTCAGGATCAACCAGCGCGCGGTTATACAGCGAGCCGTCGCTGGCAAAGATCAGCTTGTTCGCCACCGGATCGAAGTTGGACAGCCGGTTCTGATCTTCATACTGCGGCGTGGCGAATTCGTAACGCACGCCCAGGTTGAGCGTCAGCTTCTGACTGACCTTGAAATCATCCTGCACGTAAGCGAAGTGCATGCGCTGACGATATTGCGGCAGGAAGAAATTGGCCTGTTCGTAGCGGCTGCGCGCCCCGAACAGAAAATCAGCGAAGTTGTAAATGTTGTTCGCCGTCGTCACCGTCGTCGGGCGGCTGAACTGCCCGCCGTAAGTGTCCTGCCCGTACTTCGGATGAAAGTCTTCGATTTCCGTGTTGATCCGCTGGTATTCATACCCGGCCTTAAAGCTGTGGCGGCCCAGCAGTCGCGTGTAATTGACGCGCGGGTTCCAGACGAACGGATCCTGATGCTGCGGGTTTGAGGACTGGCGACCCAGTTGCGTGTAACCGCCAATGCTTTGTGAATTGAGGCCGCCCGCAATGCTGGCGTCGGTCGGCAGGCCCGGCAGTCTGAAATTCGAATCGCCCAGGCCGGTCGGATGCTTGCCCGCTTCGGTGCGCGAAATGCCGAGCCGGAATTCAAGCAGCGAAGTCGTGCTGAGGTTGTAAGTCACGCCTCCGGCAAGCTGCTGATTCAGCACATAGACAAAGGCGTTGCGCTCGCCGCTGAAAACGGGGCCGGGAATCACCGGCGCTTCGTAATTGTTCACCTTGCGGTGACTGATGCGGGCAAAGGCGTTGAGCCGACTGCTGAAATTGTGGTCCAGCTTGACGTCGAACTTGTCGTTATAGAATTTGCTGCGCGGCAGGTTTTCATAGTTGTTCGAAACGACGCCGGTCGCATTGGGACTTGTTACCGGCAGCACCAGTGCGGTCAGCACGCCTTTGGCAAACGGCGAGATTTCATTGGCCGGAATGTTGCCGTCCGCGTAGACCGTGCCTGTGAACGGATTGCGCACCGGCACGCCAAGTTTGCCCGCGCGCTGATCGGCGGTTGGCACAGTCGCAAAGACCAGCGAACTGGTGATGCGGCGGAAGCCTTCGTAATCAAGAAAGAAAAACGTCTTGTCCTTGATGATCGGGCCGCCGAAGGCAAAGCCGAACTGATTCTGAATCAGCACCGGCTTGAGGCCGCGCGTCGGTTTGAAAAAGCCGACCGCATTGAGCGAGGTGTTGCGGATGAAATCCCACGCGCTGCCGTGAAACTGATTCGTGCCGCTGCGAATCGCCGCGTTGATGACGGCGCCGCCTGCGCGCCCGAATTCAGCCGAAAAGTTGTTGGTCTGCACCTTGAATTCCTGCACCGCGTCGGGCGAAGCCTGCACGACCTGATTTGAGAATCCCTGATTGCTGGTGCCGTAGGCATTGTTGTCCACGCCGTCAATGATGAAGTTGTTGAGCGACGAGCGCAGCCCGTTGACATTGAACGAAGCGTCACGCGCGCCATTCTCAAGCGTGGCGAGCACCGAGCGGCGCACGCCAGGCGAGAGCAGCGCCAGATCGGCATAAGCGCGCCCGTTGAGCGGCAGGTTGACAATCTGTTCACGGTTGATGACCTGGCCCCGGTCGCTCGATTCGGTTTCGAGCAGTTGCGCCGTGTCGGTGATGACCACCGTTTCGGTGACGGCTCCGGCCTTCAGGTTCAGATCAACGCGCTGACGGGCATTGACGGTGACTTCGATGTTTTCAGCGACAGCCTTTGAAAAGCCCTGCGCTTCGGCGCTGACCTGGTATCTGCCGATTTTGACGTTGAAGAACTGAAACGCGCCGTTCTCATCGGTCTGCGTGGTGGCCGTGATGCCGGTCGCGGTATTGCGCAGCGTGACCGTCGCACCCGCCACGACTGCTCCGTTCGGGTCGTGGACTGTGCCCAGCACGGTGGCCGTATCAAACTGCGCGTAAGTGGTGGAAGACGCTGCACAGACCAGCAGCAGCGTGAAAAGACAGAAAGAGAGTAGCGATGCTGTTCTCATAAACTGCTCCGGGGTTGACCGCAGCGACAGTGTGGCATTTGCCGGACTGCGGTGATGTTATTGTGGTAGTAACAGAGAATTTATCAGCAAAGCGGATGATACGCGGGCGATGTTAAGCTTTTTGCCGGGCAAAGTGAAGATCAGCTTACAGCGTGTGGAGTGCGGTGACTTGTCACCGCTTTTGTTTTCAGAACTGCGACCTCTGACAAGAACTCGTCGCCTGAATGTAAAGCGACGAGAACTCGCCGCACTCCACACGCTGCTGCGCTTTTTGGTGGCCGATTACTGTTTCTGGTGTCGTGAGAAATTACCTGCTCGCTGCTTTTTGTTGCAGCACGTCGCGCCCTTCGGCTGTGGGCAGCGCAACTTTCATCAGCGCGGCCAGGGTGGTGGCAATGTCGCGCATATCAATCTGTCCGAGGTTTGAACCGGCGGGGATGCCAGGGCCGCTGATGAAAAATGACGATTCCATATCACGATGACCGGGCAGATAACCATGCGTGCCGCCGGGCTTGCCGGTTCTGATGACCGCGCCGCTCAGGCTGCCGCCGATTCTGTAACCCGGTTTCATCCCGACGATGAAAGCTGCGCCAGGAAAGCCGCCGAGCGCACGCGCCGCGTCGCCTTCGACAATGCGTTCGATGCCGCTGTCAGCATCAGCCGCAAGTTTGCCGAGCAATTCACGCACCTGCGTGCGCGCTTCTTCGTCATTCGCATCCTTCAGCAGAATGGCGGCTGACCCGCTCGAACTCCAGGCATAAACGCGCCACGATTTCATCTTTTTCTGCTCATCGGTTTCGATCAGCCCGGCGGCGCTGAGCGCCGCATTCAGATGCAGTTCCTTGTCGCTCAGAATGTGACCGTGATCAGACACCACGCACAAAACGAACCGCCCGTTGAAGGCTCGTTCCGCCGCCGCGCGCACGTCACCCACCAGCCCGTCCAGCGCTTCCAGCGTCTCGAAGGTTTCTTTCGTATAAGGCCCGGTGTCGTGCTGTTCCTCATCGAGCGCAGACAAATAGAGCGTCAGAAAGTGCGGCCTCTTTTTTTCGATCATCCAGGTCATGAACTTTGCGCGGCGCAGGTCGCTTTTCAGGACGTATTCATAACCTGTCGGATAAGGGCCGCAATCCTTTTCAGCTTCGTCAAGCAGACCTCTGGTCGAAAGCGCCCGCGACAATTTGTGATCGTCGGGTGTTGAGGCGCGCCAGTATTGCACGATGTTGTACCTGATCTCAGCGCCAACCGTCACCGGCCAGTCAACACTGGCAGTCACCAGGCCCGCTTTACTGGCCGCTTCCCACAGCGTCGGCACTTTGATGTCTTCGGCGTACCAGTTCCAGCCGCTCGCATTTTTGCTGAACGGATCAAGCGGCATGTTGGTCAGGATGCCGTGCCTGGCCGGCGCTGCGCCCGTCACCAGCGTCGTATGGCTCGGATAAGTTACCGTCGGCGTCACACCCGTTACGCCCGAAGCGTAAGCGCCTTCTTTCATCAGACGACGCAGGTTCGGAATTTTCAGGCCGTGTTTGTCGGCATCGGTGACGTAATCAGGCTTCAGCCCGTCAATCGAAAGCATGATGACGGGAATGCGCGCTGTTTTCTGCAGCGGTGCGCGCCGCCGCGTCTGCACGGTTTGTGCTGGAGCGATTGAAGTGAACAGCAGCAGAATTGAAGCCGTCAGGCAGACGGCGCGACGCAGCGTAAGCGCGGGGCGTGATGACATCGGGTGAATTCCTCGCTTTCAGAAGATCGGAATGGAACGCGGATGAAATCAATGCGGTGCGGATGATCTGTTTTGAGCAGCGACATCGGTTTCACCCGCGTTCCATTCCTGATTGTTTCACTGAGGCAGCGCCAGCCTGAGCAGCGTTGCCGGATCGACATAAACTCCCTGCCAGCGCACGGCCAGATGCAGGTGCGGGCCGGTGGCGCGACCAGTGCCGCCGCTCAGACCAATCAACTGGCCTTTGCTGACCGTGTCGCCTTCTTTCACTTTGAAGGCCGACAAATGCAGGTACAGCGACAACAGCCCCTGGCCGTGATCAATCACCAGAAAATTGCCTTCAAAGAAAAAGTCACGCGCCAGAATCACCCTGCCGCCGCTGATCGCCGTCACAGGCGTTCCGGTCGCGGCGCGAAAATCGAGGCCCTGATGCACGCTCTGCCGGACGCCATTGAAAGTGCGTTGTGAACCGAACCCGGCAGTCGCAGCGGTTCTGGTCGGCGCGGCAAATCGGCCTGACCAGAACTTTTCAGGCGAAGTCACATTGAAGGCTTCGGTCTTGAGTTCCTTTTCCTTCTGAATCCGCAGCAGCGTCTGTTCATCAGGCTCGGTATATTTTTTCGGCACGCTCAGCGCGGCCACGCGGTAAGTGCCTTTCGCCACCGGAACGATTTCACCATACACCGTGCGCGCTCCCTGCGGCGAGATGGCTTCAATCGAAAGCTGATAACTGCCGGGCTTCACATCAAGATCAATTCCCGCCAGGCCGTACCAGGTGCCGCTCGCGCGATCAAAGCTGAACCAGACGGTTTTATCCATCCATTTACCGCGCACTGAACTGAAGTTCGCCGGTAATCTGACGCGAAAGACGCACGGCGAGCCGTTGATCAGCGTCGCCGGTTCCCAGGTCACGAGGTGATTCTGTCCGAAAGCATTCGAGGCGCAAAGAATCAGCAGAATGAAAATAAATGAAAGCTTCATAGCTGAACGGTTCCAACCAGGGCGCTGATGTTTTCGAGGTTGTGCTTTCGGCAGTAATCCGCGAGTCCGTCAATGATCTTCATCGAAGCCGAAGGATCATAAAAATTCGCCGTGCCGACCTGAATGACGCTCGCTCCGGCGATGATGAATTCAAGCGCGTCTTCGGCTGTCGCAATGCCGCCGATGCCGATGATCGGAATGCCGACGGCGCGGCGGGTCTGAAAAACGCAGCGCACGGCAATCGGTTTGATCGCCGGGCCTGACAGGCCGCCTGTAACATTGGCCAGGCGCGGGCGGCGCGTGTGAATGTCAATTGACATGCCAACTGCCGTGTTGATGACCGAGAGCGCATCGGCTCCGGCGGCTTCGACTGCGCGCGCGACTTCGGCAATGTCGGTGACGTTCGGTGAAAGCTTGACGATAACGGGACGCGATGAAGCTTTCTTCACTGCTTCAGTCACTGCCGCCGCCTGCTGCGGACTGTTGGCAAACGATTCGCCACCGGCCTTGACGTTCGGGCAGGAGATGTTCAGTTCATAAGCGGCAATGCCCGATCCGGCTTCAAGAATTTCAATCGCCTCGATGTACTCTTCAATCGTGTAGCCGAAGACATTCGGAATGATCTGCGTCGTGTACTTTCTCAGTTCGGGCAGCTTTTCATCAGTGAACGTGCGGGCTCCGATGTTCTGCAACCCGATGGCGTTGAGCATCCCGCCGTGCGTTTCAACGATGCGCCACGGAGCATTGCCGCGCATCGGCTTCGCTGAAAGACCTTTCGTGAAGATGCCGCCGAGTTTGTTGAGATCAATCAGTTCCTTCAGATCGAGGCCGTAACCACACGTTCCGCTCGCGGTCGTCACCGGATTGTGGAAATGAATTCCTGCTACTTCAACCTCAAGGAGTGTGGAGTGCGGAGTGCGGAGTGCGGAGTTGTCCAAATTTGAATTGCTCACTTTTTGTGCTGCCTTGCAGTTTTGATTGATGAAACGGTCATTGCCACTATCTGACTGGCTTCATTCATTAAATCCGCGAGTCTTTGCTGCTTCACCAATCCGGCCTCAATCAGCAGTTCCATCCAGTAAAGGGACTCGTCTGCCTCTTCCTCGACAATACCCATTTTGGCAATGAAGTCTGCCTGAGATTTAGCCCGACAGGCAGCGCGGTAATTGGCTCCCACAGAAGTCCCGCTTCTCAGAAGTTGTTTTCCGATCACATCAGCGGTTCTCGTGTTCGGCAAAGCTTCAACCAGACGAATTGCCCTCAGCGCAAAATCCTTTGTGCGGCCCTTCAGTTTGTCGTCATTCATAATTTTCACTCGCTCTTTAATTCCGCATTCCGCACTCCGCACTCCGCACTTCAATCACCAGTGCAGATGCTCGCTCCAGAAAACAGGGCCGTCGGTGCAGACTTTTTTGTAAACGAAACCTTCAGCTACATCGGCTTTGACCGCAACCGCGCAGCCGACGCAGATGCCGAAGCCGCACGCCATCGGCGCTTCGAGCGACAACTGCGCCGGGACTTTGTAATCAGCCGCAATCTGCGACACGCGATGCAGCATCGGGTCAGGGCCGCACGAATAGATCATCAGCGGTCTGCCAGCGTTCTCTTTCAGATGACGTTCAAGCGGCGCGGTGACGAAACCCTTTTCGCCGTGAGTGCCGTCAACGGTGGCGGTGATGACGTTGTCTGAACCAAGCAGTGTGGTGAAATCATCCAGCCCGCACAGATCGTGGCGGCTCGCTCCGCCGATGAACAGGCGCACGGGAATGTTCATCGGCAACAACTCTTCGGCCAGCATAAACAAAGCAGGTGAACCAGCGCCGCCCGCGACCAGCAGCGCCTCGCCGCCTGCTGCTGCCGCCTTGTCAAACGTATTGCCGAGCGCGCCCAGAAACTCAACCTGATCGCCGCGTTCAAGTCGCGCGAGCGCCTGCGTGCCGCGACCGAGGATCTGATAAATGAATTCAACGCTCAGACCATCAGCACTGCGATGACACTGATAAAAAGCCATCGCCCGGCGCAGCAGCGGTTCAATCACCGCGCGCGGTTTGAGCATGGCAAACTGTCCGGGCAGGACGGGGATGTGTTGTTCAAGCCGCAGCCGCAGCCTGCCGTAACTTCGCGTGGAAGCCGAATGGGTCAGGTCGTTGCGCTCGACGGTGGCGATGGTATCAATCAAGACAGGCTCTCCATTGAGATGATTCACAAAGAGGTGAGCGGCAGTGTAACAAACCTCTTTCTGACGCGACAACCCAGGCGCAGGTTTACATCACTGGCCGGGCACAGTATCCTGCGCGCCGGGTTCAAATTCTCTTCAGAATCAACTGATCGGCCATGAAACTCAAAAGAGTCCTGCTGGTAATTGTTGTCCTGCTGGCGCTGCTGATTGCTTCGGGCGTGATTGCCGGAATGATCTGGCCGCGCATCAACGATGTGCAGACCGGCGAAACGCCTGAATATCCGCGCCTGCAGCCGCAGCATTTCAAGGTTCCGGTCTACCAGGTTTTTGACGCTGCGCTTGCCACCGCGCGCGATCTGGGCTGGCAGCAGATTGAGGAAGACCGGCCCAACGGCAAAATCTTCGCGGTCGAGACAACGCGCATCTTTCGCTTCAGGGATGACATCACCATCACCATTCAGCCCGACGGCGCAGGCGGCGCGATTGTCAACGTGCGATCACATTCCCGCGTCGGCAAGGGCGACTTCGGCACCAATGCCCGCCGCATCGAACGCTTTCAGACAGAACTGGCGAGAAGACTGTGAGAATAGTGGTCAGTGGTTGGTGGTTAGTGGTTAGTGAAGAACGAAGATAGTGAGTAATCAGCAATCCCTTTACTTTTCACTAACCACTGACCACTAACCACTGACAACTGACAACTGACTACTGCCGTGCTATATTGCCTGCCTGCTTACCACCTTTTGTCATTTTGTCATGCTCAAGTCGTGAAGAATCGAAGGAGCCGGAATGGACTTCAAAGAGAAAGCCTGTGTGATGACGGCTGCGGATATGAACCGCGTGATGGCGCGGATTGCTTCGCAGATTGTCGAAAACAATCCTGATTTGTCGAACGTGCTGCTGGTGGGCATCAGGCGGCGCGGCGTGCCGCTGGCCGAACGGATTGCCGCCAGAATTGCCGAAACTGACAAGGTCAGCGTCGCTGCCGGCGCGCTCGACATTACGCTTTACCGCGACGACCTCAGCACGGTGGCCGAACAGCCGGTCATCAACAAGACCGAACTGCCCGGCGACGTGACCGGGCGCACAATCATTCTGGTGGATGACGTACTTTACACCGGGCGCACGATTCGCGCGGCGATGGATCAGTTGATTGATTTCGGTCGCCCGAAGCGCGTGCAACTGGCAGTGCTGATTGATCGCGGCTGGCGCGAACTGCCGATTCAGGCCGATTACGTCGGCAAGTACGTCGCCACCACCGAAAGCGAAATCATCAAGGTGATGCTTCCTGAATTCGATGAGGAAGAAAAAGTGCTGCTGGTTGAGACGAAGTAATCAAAGATGCTGCTGAACCGCAAAGACCTTCTGGGAATCGCTGATCTCTCGCCCGCCGAGATTGTTCATATTCTCGACACCGCCGAAAAATTCCGCGACATCAACACGCGGCAGATCAAGAAAGTGCCGACGCTGCGCGGCAAGACGGTCATCAATCTTTTCTTTGAAGCCTCAACGCGCACGCGCACGAGCTTTGAAATTGCGGGCAAGCGGCTCTCTGCCGATACGATCAACATTTCGGCTTCGACTTCGAGCGTCGTCAAGGGCGAAACGCTGATTGACACGGCCAAGAACCTGGAAGCGATGCTGCCCGATGTGATCGTCATTCGTCATTCATCGTCGGGTGCGCCGCATCAGATTGCGCGGATCATCAACGCGGCGGTCGTCAATGCCGGAGACGGCGCGCACGAACATCCGACGCAGGCGCTGCTTGATGCGCTGACGATCCGCGATCAGAAAGGCGGCTTTGCCGGGCTGAAGGTGGCGATCATCGGCGACATTCTGCACAGCCGCGTGGCGCGCTCGAACGCACACCTGCTTTCAAAGCTTGGCGCGCATGTCGTGTTTGCCGGGCCGCGCACGCTGCTGCCGTTCGGATTTGAAAAGCACCTCGCGCCCGCCGAAGGCACGGTGACGTTTGCTGAAAATGTCGAGGAAGCCATTACCAGTGCGGATGTGGTGATGATGCTGCGCATTCAGCTTGAGCGACAGTCGGGCGGTTTTTTCCCCAGCCTCGGCGAATATTCGATTCATTACGGCCTCAACCGCCGCCGCCTCGAACTGGCCAGGAAGGACGTGATCGTGTTGCATCCGGGGCCGATCAATCGCGGCGTCGAGATTGATTCGGATGTGGCCGACAGCCCGTTTTCGCTGATTCTCGATCAGGTCAACAACGGCGTTTCGGTGCGGATGGCGGTGCTCTATCTGCTGGCGGGTGGCGTCGAATGAAGGCACTGCTGAAATCGAAACTGCCGAAGTCGAAACTGGCGCGCCTGCTGCTGCTGCTTGCGCTGGCTGATCTGTTGTACGGTCTGACGACGTTGATGCTGTTCTTTGCTGAAAAGCTGACGCTGCACACCACTGTGACCGGAGAGACGCTTGAAGTGGATGTGCCGTTTCAGTGGCGCACGATGGGGCGGCCCTTTGTTTTTGTGGCATTGTGGCTGGCGTGGGCTGCGGCAGTGTCAGTCGGACGACGCGCAACGATGGCCGCCGCAGTGCTCGCGCTGCTCGCGCTGGGTCTTTATTACGACTGCCGCGATGGCTTCGCGCATCTTTATCAGGCTTATCAGTCCGGTTCATCAACGGAAACTTTTCTGTTCGCTTTTTACGGCGTGCATGAATGGGATGTGGTGCGCGGTGTGATGCTGGCGCTGGTCATTATCATCTGGCTGCTGGTTCTGATTCGACAGGGATTGAGGCCGAATCATCAAGTCCCGGTTTAGTCCGTCGTTATTCATCTATATGGCATTACTGCTGATCAAAAACGGAACGGTCATTGACCCTTCACAATCGATCGAAGCGCCGCGTGACGTGCTGATCCGCGACGGTAAAATTGAAAACATCGGTGAATCGCTCGATGCTGACGGCGCTGAAATCTTCGACGCGACGGGTTGCGTCGTTGCGCCTGGTTTCATTGATCTGCACGTTCACTTCCGCGAACCGGGCTTTGAGTACAAGGAGACTATTGAAAGCGGAGCGCGGGCGGCGGTCGCGGGCGGATTCACGGCGGCGTGCTGCATGCCGAATACGAAACCTGTTAATGACAATGCCTCAGTGACCAGCTTCATTGTCGAACGGGCGCGCACGGCGCTGGCCCGCGTTTATCCGATTGGCGCGATTACGCAGGGATTAAAGGGGGAGCAACTGGCCGAAATCGGTGAGATGAAACGCGCCGGAATCGTCGCCATCAGCGACGACGGCAAGCCGGTCTGCGATGCCGGGCTGATGCGCCGTGCAATGGAATATGCCAGCGATTTTGATCTGACGGTGGTGGATCATTGCGAAGACTGCTGCCTTGCGCCGGGCTGGATGATGCACGAAGGTGAGTATTCGGCCCTGCTCGGACTCAAGGGCCTGAGCGGCGCGGCTGAGGATTTGCAGGTTTCGCGTGACATTCAACTGGCTGAAATCACCGGCGCGCGCGTTCACATCGCGCACATCTCAACGGCCCGCTCAGTTGATTTCGTGCGCCAGGCAAAGGCCAGAGGGCTGCGCGTGACGTGCGAAGCGACGCCGCATCATTTCACGCTGACCGACGCCGAAGTTTACCGGCGGCATTACGACACGAATACCAAAATGGCCCCGCCGCTGCGGTCGCAAACTGATCTTGAAGCCGTGATTGAAGGCCTGCGCGACGGCACGATTGACGCCATCGCCACCGATCACGCGCCGCATCACGCGAATGAAAAGATGCTCGAATTTGACAAGGCGCCGAACGGCATCATTGGCCTGGAAACCGCTGTCGGCCTGACGCTCAATCAGCTTTTTCATACAGGCGTGATTTCGCTCAGCCGGATGGTCGAACTGCTCTCAGTCAATCCGGCGCGCATCTTTGATCTGCCCGGCGGCACATTAAAACCCGGTGCGGCGGCTGACGTGACGATTTTCGACCCGCAGCGGGTGACCAGGTTCGACGTGAACAAATCCTGCTCAAAAAGCCGCAACACGCCCTTTGACGGCCAGGAACTCAAGGGTTTGCCCGTCGCCACCATCGTTGCCGGGCGCATCGTCTGGCAGGCCGTTGCGGCGCGGTAAAAAAGCCTGCGCGCCCACTTGCCACGTTCGGGCTTTTTATGTAGTATTCGCATCCGTTGCGGATGTGGCGGAACTGGTAGACGCGCTAGTTTCAGGAGCTAGTGGAAGCAATTCCGTGGAGGTTCGATTCCTCTCATCCGCATAAACAAGGGCGATTCGGAAGTTTTCCGGGTCGCCCTTTTTGATTTCCGGCCTTTGTGACAGCATCTTCCCGCTGCGGTTATGAACGACTCAGAATCACGACAACAAAGAATCAGCTTTCTGCGAACCCGGTTCAGTGAACTTTACGGAGCAGCGCCGGTGACTGTGCTGCGCGCTCCTGCGCGCATTAATGTGCTGGGCGAACACGTTGATTACGTATCATACCTGCCAACGGCCTCGCTGGTTTTCGGCAGCGGCGAGCACGAAATGCTGATGGCCTTTCGCGTTTCAGATGACGAGCAGGTGCGCGGCGCTTCGACAAACAGCGAGTTTGCGCCTTTCACCTTCACTTTGAATGAAGCGCCTGAGCCTGATGCTGACTGGAATGAGTGGCTGTATGAACGATCAGTGCCTGCGCCGCACTGGGGCAATTACGTCAAAGGTGCGGTCTTTTTTGCGCGGCATCTTTACGGTCAGCGCGTCAGTCGCGGGTTTGATTTCGTGGTTGATTCAACTATTCCGCCCAGGGGTGGAGCGTCATCCTCATCGGCGCTGACAGTGCTGGCCGGAGCCGCGATCAGAATTGCCAGTGATGTTGAGTTTGAGCCGCATCAACTGGCCCGTGAATCGGCCAGGGCTGAATGGTATGTCGGCACTCGCGGCGGCGCGATGGATCACACGGCGATCTGCCTGTCAGAGCGGCATCACGCGGTTTACCTGAGTTATCGTGAGGACACATCTGAACTGGTTCCGCTGCCGGGTGATGATTTTCGCTGGGTGACTTTTTTTTCACACGAAGCCGACAAGGGCAGGGAAGTGATGCTTGAATACAACGAGCGCGCCGCCGTGGCGCGTTTGCTGATTCCGTCCTTCACCGGCCAGTTGTCTGCGGCAGATGACCTTCAGTCAGTAATTGAAAATTTGCCAGTGACAGTTGCGCTGGATGAAATCGAACGAACGAACCCGCAGGTTTTCAGCGCCTGCGCAGCGGCTTTTCCGGCGCTTGTGCAGGAACGGCGCACGCGCCCGCTGAAATTGCGTGATCGCGCGCGGCATCATCTGGGAGAGGTGCGACGGGTTGAGGCGGCAGCGCGACTGCTGCGCCAGGCGTCAGACAGTGACTCACAGGAATTGATGCGCGAACTCGGTCGGCTGCTCAATGAATCGCACGCAAGTTTGCGCGATCTTTACGAAGTCAGCACATCGCAGGTCAACCTTCTGATTGAAATCATCACGGCTGATCCTGAAGTTTACGGCGCGCGACTGATGGGCGGAGGCTTTGGCGGCAATGTGCTGGCGCTGACGACGGCGACAAATGTTCAGGCGCTGGTCAGTCGCGTGCAGCGCGACTATTACGGCCCGCAACAACGCGACGCCCGGAGCGAAGGCGCAGTGATGATTTCAACGCCAGGCGATGGCCTGTCAGCAGTTGAGTAAATAACAAGGCATCCTGTCACCTGTCACTTATGCCCTGTCACCTGATTTTGAATGTGATGGATCAGGCTGCTTCAAGACACAGAGACAAGAGCGCAAAGCTGGCCTGTCATTGCCGGAGTGTTATTCATCTGAACAAGTGCAAAGCGAATGCAGCAGCGACGACAAGTGACAGATGACAGGTGAGAAGTGACAGTTACTTTTTTGTGAAGCTGATATGAAACCACTGAAAATCGGCATCAGCGGCGTGCGCGGCATCGTTGGCGAAACTTTTACGCCGGAACTGGCGGTGGCCTTTGCGCAGGCCTTTGGCACTTATCTTGATTCGGGGCGCATCCTCGTGTGTCGTGACACGCGGGCTTCGGGGCCGATGGTGCGTTCGGCAGTGATGGCCGGACTGCTCGCCGCTGGTTGCGAAGTGATTGATCTCGGCATTGCGCCGACGCCGAGCTTGCAACTCGCAGTGAAAAGCTTCGGCGCGCAGGGCGGCATTTCGATCACGGCGGGTCACAATCCTTCGCCCTGGAATGCCCTCAAGTTTGTGCGCGGCGACGGGCTTTATCTGAACTCAACGCAGGCTGAGGAACTGCTCGACATTTATCATCAGGGCGAATTTGAGAAAGCCGCGTGGAATCGCATTCAGACGAAGATCGAAAGCCGCGATGCCATCGCGCCGCACATCGAAGCGATCAAAAACGTCTTTGATATTGCCGCGATTCGCGCCCGCAAACTGACCGTCGCGGTTGACTGCTGCAACGGCGCGTGCGCGCTGCTCAGCCCGCGACTGCTTGAAGAGTTCGGCTGCACGGTGCTGGCGATCAACGATGACATCAGTGCCGATTTTCCGCACAGCCCTGAACCGAAGCGCGAAGCGATGGCGCAGCTTCGCGCCGTCGTCAAAGCCGGACACGCCGACGTTGGTTTTGCGCACGATGCTGACGGCGAACGGCTGGGCATCGTCACTGAAACAGGCGAACCGCTGTCAGAAGAGATGACGCTGGCGCTGGCCGCTGAAATCAAACTGAGCCGGACGAGCGGCGTGGTCGTGACCAATGTTTCCACGACTCGCACGATTGAAGCCGTCGCCGCGCGGCATAATTCAAATGTCATTCGCACGCCGGTCGGCACGGCTTACATTTCTGAAGCAATGGTCGAACATCAGGCTGTGATTGGCGGCGAAGGCAATGGCGCAGTCGCCATTCCCGAAGTTCAGCCGACCAATGACAGCGCCGCTGCGATGGGGCTGATTCTCGAATATCTGGCGCAGACCGGGCAGCACGTTTCAACGCTGGCCGCGCAGTTGCCGCGCTTCACGATGCTCAAGCATTACGTGCCGGTCGAACCACACCTGCTCTATTCGGTGTTGCAGGAAGTGCGCAGCGAAGTCGAACGCGCGGGCGCCTCAGACACTGACCTGAGCGACGGCATCAAACTGTTCTGGCCCGACGGCTGGATTCACATTCGCGCCTCGAATACTGAATCAATGATTCGCCTGATTGCCGAAGCCGAAACCGAAGCGCGCGCGCAGGAGATGCTTGCGTGGGCACGCGACCGAATCAGAACTGGTATTCGATAGGCCTGCAATGAAGGTTTGCGGTTTTGCCGGATTGTTGATGGAGACAACGACAAGCTGCGGCTTGTCGAACACCGGAGGTCACCCGATGAAAACGAGACTGCTGCTGATTTCATTGCTGCTCGTTGCTCTGTTTGCGACATCGCTGCGTGAAGCGCAGTCGCAGGCAGGCTCTTCGCTGCTCGTCATCACTCACGCCAGTGTGATTGACGGCGTGGCGAATGAACCGCTGCGCGATGCAACGGTCATGGTGCGCGACGGCAGGATTGAAAACATTGCCACCGGTGCGGTCAGCATTCCGGCGGGCGCGACTGTGCTTGATCTGAAAGGCCGCTGGCTGCTGCCCGGATTTCTTGATGCTCACGCGCACATTGCGAATCTGAGCGCCGCGCGGCTGGCGCTGGCTTCAGGAGTGACAACGGCGCGCTGTCTGGGCGTGAATCATTTCGCTGACATCGGCATGCGCGAACTCAATCACGCAGGCATCAGCGATCTGCCCGACATCATTGCCGCCGGTTATCACGTTCGTTCGCGGCCCGCTGAAGAACTCTTTATTGATCTGCCGAAACTGAAAGATCTGATGGGTCGGCAGGTGAGCGGCACGGACAACGTGCGGCGCATCGTGCGCGCACAGATCGAACGCGGCGTTGATGTCATCAAGATCAATGCGACCGAACGCGCCGGCCTGCCCGACACCGATCCGCGCAAGCGCATCTTCACTGACGAAGAGATTGCCGCAATTGTGGACGAAGGCCGCCGCTCGAATATTTATGTCGCCGCACACGCGCACGGTGACGAAGGCGCTTTCGCCGCCGTCAGGGCCGGAGTGCGTTCCATCGAACACGGCACCTGGATGAGCGACGAAACGCTGAAACTGATGAAGGAACGCGGCACTTACTTTGTGCCGACGATTGCAACGGTGGCTGATCTGATCGAACCGGGCGGCGATTATGACAACGCGGTGCTTTCGATTCGCGGGCGCGCGATGCTGCCGCGCCTGCGCGAAACTGCCGGAAAGGCGTGGAAGATGGGCATCAGGCTGGTGGCCGGAACCGACACCGGCTACGGCCCGAACAGCAATCGCCGCATCCCGGATGAGATCATCGAACTGGTCAGAATCGGAATGCCGCCGATGGATGCGATCAGGGCAGCGACTTCGACGGCGGCTGAGTGCTTCGGCATCGAGAAACGCACCGGAGCAATCAGAAAAGGCCTGGAAGCTGATCTGATCGCTGTCGAACGCGATCCGCTGGCAGAGATTGAAAACATCCGCGATGTGCTGCTGGTGGTAAATAACGGCAGGGTTGTGGTGAACCGGCTGGGATGGTGAGGCAGACAGGCTTTGATTGTGGCTTTGCTTCAGGCTGGTCTGATTATTTCAATTGCCGGAGGCAGCAATGAATGTGGTGTTTCGACTTCAGGGGATCGAATTGAATGGGATGCAGACAAGGCTGAAAGTAATGTTCGGAAGCATGGCGTGACCTTTGAAGAGGCCGCAGAAGCTTTCTTTGATCCTTTCTATCAGACCGGTGATGCTTCAGTTGAGCAGGAATCACGCGATTTCATCATCGGTTATACTTTTTCACAGCATCTGCTGCTGGCGGTGTATGTGGAGCGCGGTGAGCGGACACGCCTGATTTCAGCGCGTCCGGCAACGCGTGCTGAAAGGAAGCTTTATGAAGAGAACTAAGGAAAACGAGCGAAAGCCGGATGAAGAGTTTGAGCTTCGATTGCGTCCGCGTCCGAAAACAGCGGTAACTCTCCAGGTGCCTGATGACGTGCTGGCATCACTTGAGCGGGTTGCCTCCGGGCGTGATATGTCGGTTGAGGCGCTGATGAAACTCTATATCGGGCAGGGGCTGCGGCAGGATTTATCCAGAATCCTGGCTGACCGCGTGCTGGAAAAGACAGCTCAGGTGCTGACACGGCACCTGCAGTCAGAAGAGGAAATTTCGGCGATTCTTCAGGAGATTCGGATTGAATCTGCGGCCTGAACAGGTGATTCAGACAGGACAATTCTGATGCGAGCTATTCCCACACTAAAAATCAGTATCAGCGGCGTGCGCGGCGTAATTGGCGATTCGCTGACGCCGGGGCTGCTGGTGCGTTTTGCTCAGGCGTTCGGGACGTATGTTGGTTCAGGAACCATCGTCATCGGACGCGACACGCGAACTTCGGGCGAGATGGTGCGGCAGGCGGTGATTGCCGGGCTGCTTTCAAGCGGGTGTCGCGTGATTGATCTGGATATTTGTCCGGTGCCGACGCTGCAACTGATGGTGCGCGAACGGCACGCGCAGGGCGGCATTGAAATTACCGCGAGCCACAATCCGGCGGAATGGAATGCGCTCAAATTTGTTGGCGCGGACGGATTGTTTCTGAGCGCGGGGCAGGCGCGGGAACTGCTCGACATTTATCATCAGGGCGATTACACCAAAGTCGCCGGGGCGCAGATGCGCGGCGTTGAAATGCTGCCGGGCGCGCTGGATGTGCATATCAATGCGATTATCAATGCCGTTGGCACGCTGCCTGCGACGGGGCGCAAACTGAAAGTCGCGCTCGATTCGTGCAACGGCGCGGCTTCGCTGATTGCTCCGCGACTGATTGAAGCGCTGGGCGCTGAGGTCGTGGCGATCAATACGACGCCGAACGGATTATTCCCGCGCGGGGCTGAACCGGTGGCGGAAAATCTGGGTGATCTGTGCCGACTCGTCAAAGAGAGCGGCGCTGACATTGGTTTCGCGCAGGATATGGATGCCGACCGGCTGGCGGTCGTGTCTGAAGCGGGCGAACCTGTGGGCGAGGATTACACGCTGGTGCTGGCGACGCGCTACATTCTGAGCAAAGAGCGCGGGCCGGTGGTGGCCAATCTTTCGACAACGCACGCGCTCGAAGGCGTCACCGGGATGTTTGACTGTCCGCTGCACCGGACGAAGATCGGCGAAGCAAACGTTACTGACAGGATGCAGGCCGAGCGGGCCGTGATCGGCGGCGAAGGCAATGGTGGCGTGATCTATCCGCGCATCAATTTCTGTCGTGACAGTCAGGTCGGGATGGCTTTGATTCTGCACCTGCTCGCTGAGACCGGAAAATCGGTGTCAGAAATTCTCGCTGAACTGCCGCGCTTCAGAATGGTCAAGGAGAAACTGGAATGCCCTTCGGACAAAATCGCTGAAGTGCTGAAACTGATTCGCCGCGAATACGCCGCGCAGCCGATGGATTTGCGCGATGGCGTGAAAGTGACGATGAATGACGGCTGGTTTCACGTGCGCGGGTCGAACACCGAACCGATTCTGCGCGTCGTGGCCGAAGCGCCGGACGAAGCGCGAGCGCGGCAGATGGTGACGCAGGTGCTTGAACAGATTGAGCGCCTGACAACACATTCCGCAGGACAGTGAAGGACTGCGAATTGCTCCTGTGAGCAGTCATATTCAATTCATCTGGTATCGGGTGACAAGCTGATGAAAAACGGGGTGCGAACAATTGCCGGGGCCATCGCCGCGCTGTCCCTGCTGGCGATGGGGGCGATGCTGGCCGGAACTGGCAGCGCGCCCGTCGCAGCTTCCGTCAGACAGCGAATCAGCCTTTGCGCAGGGCCGCTGGTGCTGGTCGCCACGTTTCTGTTGTCAGTCCTGGGGCTTTATAAAATTGCGATGATCGTTTACGAAGAGCGAAGCGGAAAGTCGGATGAAGACGAGCCGGACGGTGATTCGCCCTGGCTGTTTTACGTCCTCGGAAGTTTTGCAGCGATGGTCTTCAGCGTATTTGTTTTCAGGATGGTGGGGAGTTACGAGAGTCTGATCAGGGTTCTGAAAGCTGATTAAGACAGCCTTTGCCTTCAACCCGAACTGACAATGCCTGTTCCGGCGCTCAGGGTGGTGACTGGTTCAGCGAAAAGCTGCCTGATGAGCGGGATCAGTTCCAGTGCGACACTGGCTTTGCTGATGAAGCCGTCGGCTTTGACCTGCCGGGACTGGCTGGCGAGCAGACCGTCATCGTTGAGAGTGACAATGATGACTCGCGGGGCGGCTGCCTGTTCCTTGATGATGGAAGTGGCTTCGAGGCCGCTCAGGCCGGGCATTGAGACATCCATCAGCACCAGATCGGGCCGCAGGATCAGCGTACTTTCCACTGCTTCATTGCCTGACGAAGCCTGCCCGACGATTTCAAACCCGCCTTCGCTGCTCAGCATTCTGCTCAGCGCCCTGAGAAAACAGGGGCTGTCATCCGCCAGCAGCACACGCACAGATCTTTTCGCAGATTGATTGAACATCGGTTTCCCGTTTCCGGCAGCGCGGCACACAATCCGACCGGCATTCGGGCAAAAGCCAGCCGAGGCTGTAACTCCATCGGTTGAGACGGGGCGATCACTCTGAGCCGGGGACGACTTTTGAGTTCAGAGCAGCGGCTGAAAACGTGAGTGGCCTGCGCCGCATCCGGTAAAGGAAACAAACACAGGCCACTCATCAGGACAGCGCCACTAGTTGCAGGCACTCTACCTGCAATCAGCCATCAGCGCCATCAGGAAAACCCTGAGATTGTCGGGTTAAAAACCTGAGAAGCTCAGAATCTGCCGACCGAACGCTTTTTTGCTTCGCGGCGATCAAGGCAGTCAGGCCAGGCGCGGGGAAGTGATTACTCTGAATGAATCAGGCCGATGCGAATGGCGTAGCGGGTCAGCCCGGCCAGGTCATAAATATCGAGTCGCTGCATCAGGTCGGCCCGGTGCGTCTCGACGGTTTTGCTGCTGATGCTGAGCAGGCTGGCAATCTCTCTGGTCGAATGGCCCTCGGCAATCAGTTGCAGAATTTCGCGCTGCCTGGGCGTCAGCAATTCAAGCGGGCTGGCCTCAGCGCCGACGCGCCGGATGTAATCGGCCACGACGTGTTTTGAAACGGCGGGACTGAGGTAAGTTTCGCCGCGCATCACGGCGCGAATGGCCAGTTCCAGTTCCGCCGTGTCAGCGCCCTTGACCAGGTAACCAACGGCCCCGGCACGCAGGGCCTGCAACACATACTCTTCGCTGACGTGCATCGAGAGAATCAGCACGCGTACCTGCGGGTATTCCCTGACCAGGCGGGCCGTGATTTCAATGCCATTGAGGCCGGGCATCCCGACATCAAGCAGCGCCACATCGGGCCGGTGCTGAGCCGTCAGTTTCAGCGCCTCACGCCCTTCGCTGGCTTCGGCCACCACTTCGACGCCCTCAAACCGGCGAATGAGCGCACTGATCCCGGCCCGCACCAGCGTATGGTCATCAGCCAGCAGAACTCTGATCGTCATCGCTTTTTCTCTGTTCGCGGTTCACGTCCGCAGGACTGACGGACGCAGGGTTCATCAGATGCCGGACAGCGGAAAGGTGGCGCGAACCCGGGTGCCGCGTCCGGCAGTGGAATCAATTTCAAACTGACCGCCTGTGAATCTGGCCCGCTCCTGCATGCCCGACAAACCCAGGCTGCCGCCGCTGGCGGCGCGATGCAGCGTGGCTGCGACATCGAAACCGCGCCCGTCATCGCTGATCATCAGCCGCAACTGATCGTTCAAATGCTGCAATTCAACGCGCACGCACCTGGCTCCGGCGTGCCGGATAATATTGGTCAGCGCCTCCTGTGCGATGCGAAAGCAGGTGGTTTCGATTTCGGTCGGCAATCGCCCAGGCAGGTCAGCCGCAATGAATTCAGCCGCCAGCCCGGCCCGCTGCGCCAGCCGGTCAAGATACCAGCGCAGCGCCGACACCAGACCCAGATCGTCAAGCAGCGAAGGCCGCAACTCAAGCGACAGATCACGCACCTGTTGCAGCGATGCGTCAACCAGACGAATGCTGTCTTCGATCTGTTCGGCCAGTTCCGGCGGCAGGCTCCTGCGCTGACAGGTTTGCAGATTGATTTTGAGCGCGGTCAGCGCCTGGCCAAACTGATCGTGCAATTCACGGGCAATGTAACGCCGTTCGTTTTCCTGGGCGGCAATCAACTGCTGTGACAGCAGCCGCAACCGGTCACGCGCCACACAAACCTCTTCGTACAACCGTCGCCGCTCTGCTTCGGTCTGGCGATGTTCGGTAATATTGAGCGCCACGCCGAGCAGTGAAACCGGCTGCCCTTCCTGATTGCAGAGCAGGACGGCGTGATCGCGCACCCAGACCACCTGCCCGTCACGCGCCATCAGCCGGTATTCGCAGATGAACGGAATCTGTTCCTGTCGGCAGCGACTGAGTTCAGCGATGACGCGCGCTTTGTCATCAGGATGAATCAGGCCCGGCCACAGGTCAGGATCGGCCATCCATTCCGGCGGAGCGTAACCAAAGATGGTTTCTGCCTGCGGGCTGACATAGCGCATCCGGCCATCCTCAAACGGATCGGTCAGGTAGGTGACTGCCGGAATCTGTTCGACCAGCGAGCGGAATCTGATTTCGGCCTGGTGCAACTGCTCCCGGCTTTCCTGCTGCTGCTGCGCCTGCGCCAGGCTTTGCTCAAGCGCATCGGGCAGGTCAGAGAGATTCTTTTTCAGCACGTAATCGCTCAGCCCGGCCTTCATTCCGGCCACCGCAACTTCCTCGCTGCCTGACCGCGTCACCATTATTACCGGCACACAGGGCATCTGTTCTCTGACCATTCGGGTCAGCCACAATCCATCAGTCCAGTCCAGCCGGTACTCAGTGATGACCGCGTCGGGACTCCTGCTCAGCGCCGCTTCAAATCCGGCGAGGTCGCTGATGGCCATAATTTCAGCCGCCGGGAAATGTGCGCGCAGCAGCGCCGTAATGTCCCTCTGGTCAGCCGGATTGTCATCAGCGATCAGTAATCTCAAGGGTTCATTCCTGGACGGAGGCAGACACAATACTGCCGGGTTTCATCGTCAGATGATGACGGGCCAGTGGCGCGGCAAGGGAACGGCAGGCGCGCCGATTCTGACATTAAAGACAACCGGAAAACAATCCGTCCGGCGACCATTTTATTTCCCCTGACAGTTATGCCATCATCGCCGACACATCAACTGAACATCCTATGGACAAATTTCGCATTACGGGTGGAAGAAAGCTGAGCGGCAGTGTCACCGTCAGCGGGGCCAAGAATTCAGCTCTGCCGTGTCTGACTGCGGCGCTGCTGACAACTGAAACTGTGACCCTGCACAACGTCCCTTATGTGCGCGACCTGATTACGATGCGGCGGTTGCTCGAAGACCTGGGCTGCACGGTGCTGGTGCCCGCGCTGCGGACGCATCGCATCAATGCCGGCACGGTCGAGAACTGCGAAGCGCCGTATGAACTGGTCAAAACCATGCGCGCTTCGGTGCTTTCCCTGGGGCCGCTGGTGGCGCGGTGCGGCGAAGCGCGCGTCAGTCTGCCCGGCGGCTGTGCCATCGGTCAGCGCCCGATTGATTTGCACCTGACGGCGCTCGAACAGATGGGCGCGAAAGTCGAACTGATCAATGGCGTCGTGCATGCCCGCGCCGAAAGGCTGCACGGCGCCGACATTCGCTTTGAAACCGTCACCGTCACCGGAACTGAAAACATCATGATGGCCGCGACCCTGGCCGCAGGCACAACGCGCCTCAGCAATGCCGCGTGCGAACCTGAGATTACTGATCTCGCGGAACTGCTGATCAAAATGGGCGCGCACATCGAAGGCGCAGGCACACCTGACATGACCATTACCGGAGTCGAGCAGCTTGGCGGCGCTGAACACACGATCATTCCCGACCGCATTGAAACCGGCACGCTGATGATTGCCGCCGCCATCACGCGCGGCGAGCTTGAAATCACCGGCTGCGAACCGGGACATTTGCAGGCGGTCACTGACAAGTTGCGCACTGCCGGAGTTGAGATTGAACAGACCGGCCCGGCCACATTGCACGTCGGATTGCACGGCAGGCTCCAGGGCGTTGATGCGACGACCGCAGTCTATCCGGGCTTCCCGACCGACATGCAGGCGCAATACATGGCGCTGATGACCCAGGCCGAAGGCGATTCGATCATTACCGAAACGATCTTTGAGAATCGTTTTATGCACGCCAGCGAATTGCAGCGCCTGGGCGCGCGGCTGCGCATTTACAGCCACAGCGCCTGTGTCTCAGGCCCGACGCCGCTGACCGGAGCCAGGCTGATCGCCTCTGATCTGCGCGCTTCGGCCTCGCTCGTCCTTGCCGGTCTGGCCGCCGAAGGCGAGACGTGGATTGACCGCGTCTATCACATTGATCGTGGTTACGAAAAGATTGAAGAAAAGCTGCGCAGCGTCGGCGCGGAAATTGAACGAACCAGGGAATGAAAAATGTCCCGCCCTGGGCATCAATGGCAGACTGATTTACCAGCCCTCAGCACTGACAAAGACCGGCTCAGGGCTGAGCTTCACGCCGAATTTTTCCTGCACCCTTTCCTGAATTTCGCGCATCAGCCACAGCACTTCGCTGGCCGTCGCGCCGCCGCGATTGATGATCGCCAGCGAATGTTTTGAGGAAAGCCCGACGCGACCTCTGACAAATCCCTTCTGAAACCCGGCCTTTTCGATCAGCCACGCCGCCGGAATTTTGACGCGACCTTCAGGCGCATCGAAGTGCGGCACGCTTTCGCCCTTTCCGGTCAGCCTTTGCTGACGGGCGGCCTGTTCAATTTCAGCCAGCTTTTCCGCAGTGATGACCGGATTTCTGAAAAACGATCCGGCGCTGCGACAGTCGGCATCGTGCGGCACAATCAGCATGCCTTTTCCGGCTCTGATGGCGCGCACGGCCTCGCGGACTTCGTGCAGCGAGGGAACGCCGCCGCGACCCGCAAAATGATTTTTCAAATCCTGATACTTCAGCGCCGGATGCCCGTGCATCAGCAGCGCAAACGTGACGGACAGCACCACGTAACGGTCGCGCTCAGTCGTATTGAAAATGCTCGCGCGGTAACTGAACCGGCACTCGCGGTTGCTCAGTTCAACCATTCTGCGCTGCTGCCGGTCATAAGCGCGCACGCCCTGAATCGTTTCGCTCACTTCCTGACCATACGCGCCAACGTTCTGCACCGGAGTCCCGCCCACACTGCCCGGAATGCCGCTCAGACATTCCACCCCGGCCAGATGCCGCTCGACACACCACGCGACGAAATGATCCCAGTCTTCGCCCGCCGCCGCCGTCACCAGCATCGTGCTGCCCCTGGCGCGTGAACTGATGCCCCTGATGGCCACGCGCACCACCAGTCCCGAAAATCCGTCATCCGACACCAGCACGTTGCTGCCGCCGCTCAGAATAAAGACGGGTAGTGAACGGTCAGCCGCCCAGTCCGCCGCGTTCATCACATCCTCTTCGGTCAGCGCGTCAACGAAAAAACGCGCCGGGCCGCCAATGCCGAGTGTCGTGTAAGGCGCCAGCCTGACTCGTTCACGAATGATTGATTCAATGTCCATAACTGTTCGCCAGTCCGGTGCGCCAGCATTGACACACTACTGGCGAATGTTTCAGATTCAAAACACAACTTTCCTGAACAGACTCGCGCCACCCCCGTAGTAACGAATTCATTCGTTCTGCTTTCAGCACTGCGGCCTTCCGAAGCAGAACGAATGAATTCGTTACTACGGGGGTGATCCGGGTTTCTTTCACTCTCCTTAACCCGGTGACAGTAAGCGGAGGCTGCCTTGTTCAGAAACTGATGGCAGGCAGTCCGCTCTGGCGAAGCTGCTGGTTGAGTGATTTCACCTCGCTGTTTTTGATTTCACTCCAGCGCGTCATCTGTTCAGTGAGTTTCTGCTGCAACTCGTCTGAAGCCGCGAGGGCCTGCGTGGTCGGCGCGACATCTGCGCCTTCGACCAGATTCATCAGCGACAGGAAGTTGAAACTCAGTCCGGCCAGACCCGGTTCACGGCTGCTGCCGCCAAAGGCGTCAAGCCCGGCTGAACGGCCTTCCATGGCCGCGACCTTTTTATCAAGCTCGGCAATGGCGCTGACTGTTGCACTGGCTCCGGCGCGTTCGGCCTGTTCCCTGGCTGACTTCAACTGCTCGCGCAGTTTGCGAATCTCAGCCTGGGTCGTGCGAATGCGCGCAATGCTGTCGTAACAGCGCATCGCCACCTCGTGCATCTTCGCAATGCCTGCGGGCGCGGTCGTCACACGCGGATCCATTCTGATCGTCAGCGGCTGCGTAATACTCTTTCCGTCAACGGTCAGCTTCACCGTGTAATCGCCCGGCAGCACTGTCGGCCCGACCGGCTGCGGCGGCGTGTTGCGGTAAATCGCCGTCATCGGATACGAACGCGGAAAGCCCGGCGGCGGCGGGTAATGCAAATCCCACGACCATCTTTGCATGCCTGCCCTGGCTGACAACACACGCGGCGGGCGAAACCAGTAACTCGGATACGGCTGCGTCTTTTCATCAATCACATCGGGCTGATCCTTACTCGAATAACGCCGCACCAGTTTGTTCTGCTTGTCGAGGATTTCCAGCGTGACCTCTGACGCATCTGCTTTCAGCACGTAATCAATCAGCGCGCCATCGGGCGGATTCTGGCCCATCGGTTCTTCGGGTGGAATCGGCGTGTCAGTGTTCAGGCTGCGCCGCACGCGATAAGTCAGTTGCGGCTTGAAAAGATAAGCGTCAGCCGCCGCCACCTGATCGCTGATCTGTCGCAGCGGCGTCACGTTATCAAGAATCCAGAAGCTGCGCCCGTGCGTGCCAGCCACCAGATCATCATCCTTCACGACCAGATCACGAATCGAAGTCGCGGGCATATTCAGCCGCAGCGACTGCCAGTGTTCGCCGTCATCGAACGAGACATAAACCGCCTGTTCAGTCCCGGCATAGAGCAGCCCCCTGCGCTGCGGGTCTTCGCGCACGACGTTGACAATCGTGCCGTCTGGAATGCCGTTCGTAATGTGCTTCCACGTTCTGCCGCCGTCGTGCGTGCGGTAAATGTGCGGGCGCAGGTCATCCAGCCGCAGCGTATTGATCGCCGCATAAGCGGTGTCGTTGTCGAAGTGCGAAGCGTCCATCAGCGACACTTTCATCCACGATTTCAGATCGGGCGGCGTGATGTTCTTCCAGTTCTTTCCGCCGTCGCGCGTGATGTGAATCAGCCCGTCATCAGTGCCGACCCAGATCGTGTTGAGGTCTTTGTTTGAGGGCGCAACCGTGTAAATCACACCGCGCCGCGCCATCGTCGCCATTTCGGGCTTGCGATAAACGCCGATGCTTTCGGGAAGGTCGTACTTTTCGCGCGACAGATCAGGGCTGATGACTTCCCACGAATTGCCGCCGTTCATCGTCTTGAACAGCACATTGCCCGCGTAATAGAGCGTCTTTTTATCAACCGGTGAAAAGATCACGGGCGCGGTTCTGAGAAAGCGATATTTGCCGCTTCTGACCGCTTCGGGCGCAATGTTCTGCACCTGGCCTGTCTTCCAGTCAAAGCGCGTGATCTTGCCGCCGTAAATAATGTCGGGATTGAGCGGGTCGGGCGCGACATAGCCGTATTCCTCAACGCCGACCGTGCGCCAGTCGCGCCACGTAATCGCGCCGTATTCGCCGCGACTCGCCACCGCCGCCGAGCCGCTTTCCTGCTGACCGCTGTAGACCCAGTACGGCCAGCGGTTGTCAGTGATGACGTGATACATCTGCGCTGTCGGCTGGTTGTACCACGATGACCACGTTTCGCCGCCGTTGACTGTGATCGTCGCGCCCTGGTCGCTGGCAAAAAGCATAATGTCGGGTTGCTCAGGATTGATCCAGATACGGTGATAATCATCGCCGCCCGGCGCGCCCTTGAAGCCCGTCCACGTTTTGCCGCCATCGGTTGATTTGTAGCTCGCGGTGTTGGCGACAAAGACGACCTCAGGATTTTTCGGGTGCGGTCTGATTTCAGCAAAGTCAGAACCGCGTCCCCAGGTGCGCTGATCATTGCTCACGCGCCGCCACGATTCGCCTGCATCATCGCTGCGATAAATGCCGCCGACCTGCGGGTTCGCATCAACTGTCGCGTAAATGATCTGCGGATTGCTGTATGAAATGCCAAATCCGATGCGGCCCAGGCCCTGCTCAAACGTCGGCAGGCCCCTGGTCAGTTGCCGCCAGGTCGTGCCGCCATCGGTTGATTTGTACAGACCGCTGCCCGGCCCCTGCCACTGCCCGTTTTCCCAGGGGCCGTGCCGCACTTCGTAAAGATCGGCATAAACGATCTGCGGGTTTGACGGATCAAATTCAACCTGAATCGCGCCGGTGTTTTCGTCCTTGTACAAAACCTTCTGCCACGTCTCGCCGCCGTCAAGCGAACGAAAGACGCCGCGCTCCTGATTCGGGCCGAACGGATGACCGCACACGGCGACAAACACGCGGTTCGGATTTTTCGGATCAACAATCACTGAACCAATCTGCTGCCCGTCGCGCAGGCCCACGTGTCGCCACGTTTTGCCGCCGTCGGTTGATTTGTAGATGCCATCGCCAACCGACAGATCAGGCCGCAGCGGCAAACCTTCGCCGCTGCCGACATAGATGATATTCGGGTTTGAAGGCGCAACGGCCAGATCGCCGATTGAGCCTGTCGGCTGATCGTCAAAGATCGGCTGCCACGTGCGTCCGGCGTCAGTCGTCTTCCACACGCCGCCATTGTTGACGCCGATGAAAAAGACATTCGGCTGATTCGGGATGCCGACCGCACCCACCGTGCGCCCCGCGCGAAACGGGCCAATGTTGCGCCAGCGCAGGTTCTGATAAAGCGACGTGCTGTACTGCTGCGCGGTCGCCACCGAAAAACTGACTGAAGATAAAACGATGATGAATGACAGCAGCCAGAGCAGATGAATACGGGGTCGTCCTGAAATCATTTGTTCTCCTCCAGACTGTTCGCCAGGCTGCCAGCCTGGCGAACAATTATTTTGTTCCCTTTGGCTGATTCGCCGGATACTTCTTTGCTGCGTCGGCAAATTTATAAGGCAGCACGTCAGGCACGACGCTGACCTCGGTCGTGAACTTGAACGGATATTTGCCGCCGCTGTCGTAAACCAGTTCGACAAAAAATGCCGTGTAACCCGCCGCCGGTTTGCTGACGCGACCGATATACGTGCCGTCCTTTTCAGGTTTGAGCGGCGTGCTGGTGTAAGCCTTGCCAATCGTGTCCACGCGAAAATCGCGCGCCTGCGGATTGGTCGCCTGCCACAGATTCACTTCCTGCGGTTTGTCTTTCACCGTGACGATGAGCGAACCATCTCTTTCTTTCTTCCACGAAAAGCGCGGGCGCGGCTTGTTGCTGATGATCGCCTGATAAAAGGCCGTCATGCTTTCACGCGAATCAGAACCAGCCAGGTTGTGCTTCGCGTTTGGCACATAGCGCAGATGCTTTTCGCCCTGAAGTTCGCCGAAGTAAAACTGCGAATTGTCAGGCAGAAAGAACTGATCGCCCGAAGCGTTGATCAGATATTTGGGAATCTTCAGCCGGTCGCGCTGGCGGTAATTGTACGGGTCTTCAATCGCCAGCACCGCCTGATATTCCGGCGTGCCGATTTTGTGAGGGAACAATCCGTGATTGACGTAATCATTGAGCGCCGTTGAGAAAAATCCGTAAGCCTCGAAATGATGCCGCGTGATTGCTTCGCTGTTGAGCGCGTCAATGACCATCGGCATAATCGCCACCACGCGCTTGTCCACTGCGCCGACCAGCCACGTTGTCCAGCCGCGCTTTGAGCCGCCGCTGACGACGAACTGATCAACCTTCACCCTGCCGCCCGCCTCGCTGGCGAGAAATTCCTGAATCGCATCCATCGCCCGCACGCCGCTTTTGACCATCGCCAGCCTGACCAGCCAGAAATCATCCTTTGTCGTAAAGTGCTTCACGCGCGTGTAAGCGATCAGGTCGTCCTCGTGGCGCGCCTTGTCCATCGAATCAGTAAACCGCAGCGGCTGATTCGGAACCATGCCGAGTTCAGCCACAACCGAGTTCGTATCAACTGCGATGTTCGCGGCGCGCTCAGAAAGCGTTGTCGGCGCGGGGTCGCCATTGTTGCCGCCGCCGATGTAAAGCAGAGCTTTGTTCGTCGTGATCTTGTCCGGCTTGACAATGGTCAGCCAGTGCTTCCACACAGGGCGGTCAACATCAGCGGCAGTGCGCCACGTCTGCGAAGTCAGTTCCAGCACGTAGCCTTTGCAGCCCTGCCCGTCAATCGTGCTGACCAGCCGCCAGCCATAGACCGAATCCTTTTGCGCAATGTACCGATCAAGCGCCGTCTCTTTTTGCGGCGACTGAGCCAGCCCGGTCAGTGACAACACAATGAAAACCGCGAACAACAGCAGATGCGAACGCACGAGGGGGCGAATCATGACTAACCTCCGTTGTTGGGGAAATGCGACCAGCAGCCATTCTCCATTCTCAACTCTCCATTCTCGATCAGCCTGCATTCGTTATGTCGGCTGCCCGGTAATGGAGAATGGAGAGTTGAGAACGGAGAATGTCGTTTGTGATGACGCCTGTGATTCTGCGATTACTTCTTCAGTTTCGCCAGAGCTTCAGCGAAAGGGTTATTGAATCCGCCCGATGATTTGCGGTCGTCATCGCGCCGCCGCTGATCTTTGCCGCGCGATTGTGGCGGGCGGTTCTGACCGGCGGCCTGACGGTCGGCGGATTTTGGTCTTGCTGCTTCGGCTTCGCTGCGCGCTTCTTTTTTCATCGTCAGCGCGATCTGATTTTTTTCAAGGTTGACTTCAAGCACGCGCACGGTGACGCGGTCGCCGGGATTGACCACCTCACGCGGGTCTTTGACGAAACGATCAGCAAGCTGCGAAATGTGAACCAGCCCGTCCTGATGCACGCCGATGTCAACGAACGCGCCGAAGTTGGTCACGTTCGTGACAATGCCCGGACAGATCATGCCGGGTTTGAGATCAGCGAGCGTATGAATGTCTTCGCGGTAAGCGAAGGCCGAAAATTCCTCGCGCGGGTCGCGGCCCGGTTTTTCAAGCTCCTGCACGATGTCGGCAAAGGTGAATTCACCGACTTCGGCCCTGAACTCGGCTGACTGTCTGACCAGCGCCACGCCGGAGCCGGTCAGGTCTTTGACATCCCTGCCGAGCCTTGCGGCCAGCGCTTCGAGCTGCGCGTAACGTTCAGGATGCACGCCTGTGTTGTCGAGCGGATGCGAACTGTCAGGAATGCGCAGGAATCCGGCGGCCTGCTCGAAGGCCTTTTTGCTGAAGCGCGGAATTTCAAGCAACTGCTGCCGCGAAGTGAACAGACCTTTGCTGCTGCGATACTCGGTGATCTTTCTGGCCATCGCCGGCCCGATGCCTGAAACGTGTTCGAGCAGGTGATACGATGCCGTGTTGAGATTCACGCCCACCGAGTTGACGCACGAATCAACGACCAGATCGAGGCCTTTCTTTAATGCGGACTGCGAAACGTCGTGCTGATACTGACCGACGCCGATTGATTTCGGATCAATCTTGACCAGTTCTGCCAGCGGATCCTGCAATCGCCGCGCAATCGAAATCGCGCCGCGCACGGTTACGTCAAGTTCAGGAAATTCATCGCGCGCGGCTTCTGACGCGCTGTAAACGCTCGCGCCCGATTCGTTGACCATCACGACCGGAACGTTCAGGCCCGCTTCCTTCATCACCTCGCGCACAAAGCTTTCGGTTTCGCGGCCTGCCGTGCCGTTGCCGACAGCGATGGCGCGAATCTGACCGTTTTTGACGATTTCAGTCAGCAGCTTCCGGGCGTGTTCCTGGTCGCCTTTTGATTGCAGGTGCATCACGGTCGAAGCGACGTATTTGCCCGAATCGTCAACGACCGCGAGTTTGCAGCCGGTGCGAATGCCGGGATCAACGCCGAGCACCGCTTTCGGGCCGAACGGCGCAGCGAGCAGCAGCTTGCGCACGTTTTCAGCAAAGACTTTGATCGCGGCTTCATCGGCAACTTCCTTGAGCGCGCGATGCACTTCGGTTTCGATGCTCGGCAGCACATAAGCCTTCAGCGCCATGCGCGCTGATTTGAGCAGCACTTCAGCGCCCGGTGCATCGGGCACAGTGCAGGCTTCGCGTTCGAACCTGCCCGCGAGCGACGCTTCATAAGCTTCATCAACGGCGCCTTCGCTCGTGTAGCCGCCGAGGTTGAGCGCCAGTTCCTCTTCCATCCACCCGCGCCGCATCGCCAGGTAGCGATGCGAATTTTCAGGTTTGAGCAGCGACTGCACCGGCTCGTGATAATCAAAGTAGCGTTCGTACTTGCTGTGCGGTTTCGCTTTTTCAGCCTTGCCGGTTTTGACTGCGCCGCGCTCAAAGACGGTTTTGCGCGTGAATTCGCGCAGCTCCGGCGTTTCAGACAAACGCTCGGTGATGATGTCCTGCGCGCCTGAAATCGCAGCGGCAGCGTCGGTAATGTTCTTTTCAGCATTGAAAAACGCGAGCGCAAACAGTTCGAGCGTCTGCCCCGGTTGCGGCGTTTCAGTGCCGTGACCGCAGTTCCAGATCCAGTCGGCAAAGGGTTCCAGCCCGGCTTCCCTGGCGATGGTGGCTTTGGTTTTGCGCTTCTGTTTGTAGGGCAGGTAAATGTCTTCGAGCGAATCGAGGTTGAAGGTCGTCAGAATTTTGCCCTTCAACTCATCGGTGAGTTTGCCCTGGCGTTCGATCTCTTCAATGATGAACGCCTGGCGTTTGAGGATTTCATCCCAGCGTTCCTTTGCGTCAATGCTTTTCTGAATAGCAACTTCGTCAAGATTGCCGGTCTGTTCCTTGCGGTAACGCGCAATGAACGGAACTGTCGCGCCCTCTGCGGTCAGGCGCAGAACGGCGAGCGCTGAATTAACGGGAATATCGGCGTGCAGCGATTGGAACCACGTTTCAAATGTCATGATCAGCTTGCTGTCGTTGAGTATGTAAGATTGAAGATCGGATGTAAGCAGAGAGAATACGAAACAAACGGAAAGAACGAAACAAGCCGACAACGAATCAGATTTTTTTCAGTCACCGCGCCAGTCTTTTCAGCCTTTCAGTCCGGCGCACCATTCGCAACACCGATTCTTCCGGCGTCATTTCAGCGATGCGTTCGAGCGCAACCCACGCCAGCGACTTTGATTCGCTGCTGAGTGTGAGCGGCGCGCTTCTGTCGGCAGTGAACAAAAAGCGAATGTCGTAATGGTCATGCGCAGGCTCGCCGGGCCGCGCCGGAATGGCGTGAACGTCCACGTCAAAGATGTCATTAAAGACGGGCCGGACCTTGTGCAGGCCCGATTCCTCGCGGGCTTCGCGCCACGCGGCGGTTTGCATATCAGGATCGCTTTCGACGTGCCCGCCCGGTTGCAGCCATTTGTGCAGTTTGCCGTGATGCAGCAGCAGCGCGTGTGAATAAGTTTCGTCAAGAATCCAGGCCGAAGCCGTCAGATGACCGATGGCGAGCGTGCGCGAATGAAACAGTTCGTGCGCCGTGACGAACCCGGCAATTCGTCGTCGCATCTGCTCTTCGTGCGTGTCAAAGGCGCGATGCGCGCTCAGTTGCTGCAATACCTGTTCGCGGTTCATGCGGATTATTTTCCAGGGTGGCTGCCGTGTGCGCCTTTCAGATGTTTGTCGGCAAAATCGAGAAATACCTTCCAGTCTTCGGGCGTGGTCGAATGTTTGCCGGGGCGAATGTAATAACCGAGCGTGCTGTCAATCAGGCGATTCGTTTCGGGCATCTGCTGCGCGGCCAGTCCGTCAGCGTTGAGCAGGCGATAAACCTTGTCAGCCGCGCGCAGGTTATCAAACTGGCCTGCGGGATTAGCCCACTGATCTTCGACGGCGTTGGTCAGCAGCACCGGACGCGGCGCGACAAGCGCAATCAGTTCGTGCTGATCGAAGGGAAGTTTTGCTTCGTTGCCGCCGAATTGCGGAAAGACATCATTGAACCAGTGCGGAAAACTTTTGTTGATAGCCGTGACCGTTTCGCCAACTGTCGTGCGGCTCGGCGCAGCGCCGCCGCAGCCGGACTGATGCGGAAAGGCCACCGCGATGCGTTCATCAAACGCCGCCGCCAGCAATGCCGCCTTGCCGTTGCGCGAATGGCCGAAGATGGCAATGCGGCCCTGATCAATGTCACGATCAGTGATGAGGTAATCAACAGCGCGCTGCGCGCCCCACGCCCACGCCGCAATTGCGCCCCAGTCGTGCGGGCCGGGCTGCGTCTGCCCGGCTTTCAGGTAGTGCGGAAAGACGCCTCCAGTGAAATCAGGTTTATCCGGCGCGATGTCGCCGTGATAGAACGTCGCCAGCGCATAACCGCGATCAATCGTTTGTTCGGCAGCCCAGCCGCTTTCGTTGCTGCCGCGTCCTTCGTCAGTGGCGCGATTGTCTTTGACGCCCTGGCAGAATTTCGGCATCCAGCCCTGCGGCAGCGCGACTGACGGATCATTGACCACTGCGTGATTGCCGCAGAAGTTGATGCCGAGGATGACGGGCGCGCGGCCCTGGCGATGGTTCGGCACAATCAGCAGCAGGTTGAGTTTCGGCGCGGCGGCGGGGCCAAAGGCAATCGTGATTTCCTTCAGCGTGGCCTTGCCGCCGAAAAAGTTCTGATCGGTGCGCCGCACCGTCGCGCTGATCTTTTTCGGCGCAGGCGGAAAGTAGCCATACATGTAATGCTGAAAGAGTTGTTTCAGCTCAGGCCGTCGCTGTTTGAGCCACTGCTCCGATGTTGTAACGCGTCTGCCATTCAGCATCACCAGCGGGTCAGGCAGTTCTTTGTTTTCGGGCAGGGCAGAGAAGTCAGGAAGCGATTTTGTTTGTGCCACAGCTATTGTTCCAAGCATCAGGGTGACCAGGATAACCGCTGAAATTTTTCTGCCGTAATTCATCGGGGCTGACCTTTCCATAAATTCATAAGCAATCGCTCCGCGCTCAGATTACGCGCGGCCATCGAATTCGCCTGACTGTGTGCTGACGCGAATGACTTCACCCTCTTTGATGAACAGCGGCACGCGCACCTGCAAACCTGTTTCCACAGTCGCCTGCTTGGTCGTGCCGCCTGAGGCGCTGTTGCCTGCAATGCCCGGCTCGGTTTCGGTTACGGTCAGCTCGACGAATGACGGCAGTTGCAGCGACACCGGATCGCCGTTGTATTTCAGCACCTGCAATGACAATCCGTCTTTCAGATAGAAGCGGTCATCGCCAATCTGTTCGGCAGTGAAAGCGAAATTGTCATAAGTGCTTTCGTCCATGAAATGAAAGCCCGCGCCGTCGGCATACAGAAACGAAGCCGGAGTCAGTTCGACATCACATTCCTCAAATTTTTCGCTGGTCTTGAATGATTTTTCCAGCACCGCGCCGGTCAGCAGGTGTCTGAGCCGTGTGCGCACCATTGTTGACGCGCCGCGCGCTGACGGCGAAGCGAAAGTGACTTCAGTGACGGTGTAAGGCTGACCATCAACGCTGATGGCCAATTTGCGTTTCAGTTCGTTTGCTCCAATGAGTGCCATATTGTTTTCAGTTATTTTTTCCACGAAGCCACACGAAGCAGCACGAAGGAAAGAGACAGGAAAGACGGAGTCAGGATTGCTGACTTTTTCGCCCTTTCACCTCTTCACCTTTTCTTCCTGCTGCTTCAGGTGGCTTCGTGGATGATTTCATTATTTCATCGCTGCTCCAGGGTCATTTTCATTCCGTGTTTCGGGCGCAGCGTGATCAGCGGATGCAGTTCAATCGGATGACCGGGTGCAAGTCTCGGTTTCCATCGCTGAGCCAGTGTGGTCAGCACCAGCACGCCTTCCATCCACGCAAATGCTTCGCCGATGCAGGTGCGTGTGCCGCCGCCGAAGGGGAAGTATGCGAACTTCGGGCGCGTTTCTCTGGCTTCGGGCATCCAGCGTTCAGGGTCGAATTTGTCAGGCTCAGGATAAAAGCGCGCGTCGTGATGCACGATGTACTGACTCATCAGCACGAGCGCCCCGCGCGGAACAGTGCAGCCGCCGATTTCGCAATCCTCAAGCGCGTTGCGCCCGAGAATCCAGGCCGGTGGATAGAGTCGCATTGATTCAGCCAGCACCATTTCGGCGTAACGCAGCTTCGCCACATCTTCAAACGTCGGCAGCCGGTCACCGAGAACTGCGGCTGTTTCGGCGTGCAGCCGCGCTTCGACTGCGGGATTCTGCGAAAGCAGATACCACGTCCAGGTCAGCATATTCGCCGTCGTTTCGTGTCCGGCCAGAAAGAGTGTGATCGCTTCGTCGCGCACCTGCTGATCGGTCATGCCGCCGCTGCCCTGCTCATCGTCCTGCGCGAGCAGGAGCATTGAGAGCAGATCACCGCGATCTTCGCCGCGTTCGGCAATTGCCCGGCGACGTTCGCTGATGATGCGATAGATAATGTTGTCGAGCGTGCGCTTCGCTTTTTCAAAGCGGCGATTGCCCGGCAGCGGAAGTTTTTCGAGCAGCGCGGCGAGCGGATTGGTGATGCGCTCAAAGGTGCTGATCAGATCCGTCAGCGCCTGGCCGACTTCGCGCGCTTCGTGTTCGACCTCAGTATCAAAGAGCGTTTTGCCCGCGATGCGCAGCGTCAGGCGCATCATCTCTTCGGCCATATCGAATGGCTGACCTGATAAATGAGCCTTCCACCGGTGATGTAACTGGGCGGTATAATCAACCATCGTCGTGGCATATGCCGCGATGCGCTGGCGATGAAAAGCCGGTTGCGCGAGGCGTCGCTGACGCAGATGAAATTCGCCTTCGCTGGTCAGCAGGCCCTCGCCGAGCAATTTCTTCGCCATTTGCAGCCCGCGACCTTTCATGAATTTGCGCTGACTGACGACCAGCACTTCGCGGATGTGATCGGGATGCGACAGCAGCCAGATTTCCTGCGGGCCGATGCGAAACCGCACGATGTCGCCATGCTCGCGCTTCATCCGTTGCAGAAAGGCAAGCTGATGGCGACGAATGCCCAGCAGATTGGTGAGCGTTGAGCCTCTGTATGTGAGCGGCGACGCGATTGCGGCGGCCATCTGTTTAGTACCTCCGAAAAATTTCAGCCACGAAATAACACGAATCAGCACGAATTATAAAACCAGTCTGGCCGATTTCGCGCGGCTGTTCCTGCAATTCGTGCTGACTCGTGTTATTTCGTGGCTGAAGACCTCGTTCAGGGCTGAAGCGACTCAAAGAATCTCTCAAATTCGCTGTCAATATCACGCGAACTGTGCAGGACACGAAGAATATCAATCCTGTCTTCAAACGGCTGATAGAAGATGATGTACTTTCTGACCGGGAAGCTGCGCAGGTTGAGCAGCAGACTGTCACGCGGTCGGCCCATCAGGGGATGGTCACGCAGAACTGCAAATTTACGGGTGATTTCTCTGACCAGCCTGCTGGCAGCTTCGGCGTTATTGCGAGCGATGTATTCCCGGATCTGCTTCAAATCAGCTTTGGTTGTGTCGGTAACATTAACCTGGCGCGTCACGGCTGCTTCACCTGAGATGCACCTTCCTGTGCCTGGCTGATGATTTCAGCCGCGAGAGCTTCAAGTTCATCATCAGTGGTCGCAGCTGTGAAACGTCCGTCCCTGATGTCATCAAGCCCGGCCTGAAGCGCGGGTTCCAGTTCGGCCAGCTTCTTCTCCTGCGCCTGAAGCAGGCGCAGGCTGGTCAGAATCACCTCTTCAGCAGAGCGATATGCGCCGCTCCTGACACGCTCATTAACAATTTCCTCGATTTCAGGGTTGAGTGTTATCGTCATTGTCTGATCCCTCTGAAGCGCACGGTAAATTTCGGATCGCTCCTTATTATCCGCCATTGAAGCCATCGCACGCGAACGCATCAGCTCTGTCTGCCGAGCAGTTCCCTGGCCTGCTGTGCGACGTAATCGGGCGTGAAACCGAACTTTTCCATCACGACTTTGATCGGAGCCGATGCGCCGAACGTGACCATCCCCAGCGTGCGGCCCTGCGAACCGACGTAACGCTCCCAGCCAAGCGGGACGGCGGCTTCGATGGACAGGCGTGCAGTGACGGCGGGCGGCAGCACTGAATCCTTGTAATCCTGCGGCTGTTTCTCAAAAAGTTCCCAGCTCGGCATGCTGACGACGCGGGCATTGATGCCTTCGGCGGCGAGTTTTTCGCGCGCGCCCATCGCCGCCGAGACTTCTGAGCCGGTGGCAATCAGGATCACATCCGTTTTGCCGCCTTCAGCCTCGGCCAGCACGTAAGCGCCTTTCAGCGTGCCATCGGCTGCGCCGAATTTCGTGCGATCCCAGGTTGGCAGCCCCTGGCGTGAAAGAATCAGCCCGGTCGGGCCGTGCGTGTTTTCAAGCGCGGCGCGCCACGCGTATGCGGTTTCATTCGCATCAGCCGGGCGAAGCACAGTCAGGTTCGGAATGGCGCGCAGCGCGGGCAGATGTTCGACCGGCTGATGCGTCGGGCCGTCTTCGCCCACACCGATGCTGTCGTGCGTCCAGACATAAATCGTTTGCAGGCCCATCATCGCGGCCAGGCGCACGGGCGGCAGCATGTATTGCGAAAAGACCAGGAACGTGCCGCCAAAGGGAATCAGCGGACGGGTGAGCGCGAGGCCGTTGAGCGCCGAACCCATCGCGTGTTCGCGCACGCCGAAATTCAGATTGCGCCCGTCACGATGTTCGACGCTGAATTCGGGCGAACCGTTGATGAACGTCTTGTTTGAAGTGCGCAGATCAGCCGAACCGCCAATCAGCATCGGCAATTCAGCGGCCAGCGCATTGATGACTTTGCCCGAAGCGTCGCGCGTCGCCACGTCCCTGCCAGCTTCAAAGACGGGCAGCTTCGCCTGCCAGCCTGCGGGCAGATGGCCTTCAGCCCAGGCGCGCCATCTTGCCGCGAGGTCAGGATGAACCTGTTCGTAAGCGGCGAACTTTTCATTCCACGCTGATTCAAGCTGCGCGCCGCGCTCGACTGCCTCACGAAAGACGGACAGCGACTCTTCCGGCACGGTGAACGGTTCGGTGTAAGGCCAGCCGAGGTTTTCTTTGGCCAGCTTCACTTCGTCAGCGCCGAGCGGTTCGCCGTGCGCTTTGTTGGTGCCCTGTTTGTTGGGCGAACCGTAACCGATGATCGTGCGGGTGCAGATGATTGACGGGCGTGGATCTTTCTGCGCGGCGAGCAGGGCATTTTCAATGGCGGCAATGTCGAGGCCGTCCACCGTCTGAACGTGCCAGCCGTAAGCTTCAAACCGCTTCACGCGATCCTCACTGAACGACATCGCTGTTGGCCCGTCGAGCGAAATGTCGTTGTCGTCGTACAGATAGATCAGTCGGCCAAGTTTCAGATGCCCGGCGAGCGAGGCGGCTTCAGCGGCGACGCCTTCCATCAGGTCGCCGTCCGAAACGATGGCGTAGATGTGATAGTCAAACAGATCGTGACCCGGACGATTGAATTGCGAAGCCAGATATTCCGCGCCAATCGCCATCCCGACGCCGTTCGCAAAACCCTGACCGAGCGGCCCTGTCGTCGTCTCAATGGCTTCGCTCAGTTCTGATTCAGGATGCCCCGGCGTGAGGCTGTCCCACTGCCGGAAGTTCTTCAACTGATCAAGCGTGTAATCTTCGTAACCTGTCAGGTAAAGCATGCTGTAAAGCAGCATCGAACCGTGACCGGCTGACAGCACAAAGCGGTCGCGGTTGGCCCATTTCGGATGCTTCGGGTTGTAACGCATCACGCGCGTCCACAGCACGTATGCCGCCGGAGCCATGCCCATCGGCATGCCGGGATGACCGGAGTTGGCTTTTTGCACGCCATCCATCGAAAGCGTGCGAATCGTGTTGATGCAGAGTTTATCGAGTGCGGCCTGATCCATTTTCTTTCACTCCCTCTGATGGTTGTTTGCGTTTTTTACCCGGTCTCTCTGTTGCACCAGCTCTGGAAAAGGAGATGCCACTGTAAACATCGGCCAGTGACAGAGTGCATTTGAGTGTCTTTACCGGCAGCTTTCGGCTGAGGCGGTCGGCGTCATTCAGCGCCCAGCCGTCAGCCTGTCGGCTGAAGTGTTCGACCAGCGGCTGATCCTGCGCAATCAGAATGTAATCGGTCAGCGACGCCACGCGACGATAGCGTTTGAACTTTTCTCCCCGGTCATAGGCTTCAGTCGAAGGCGACAGCACTTCGACCACGAGCGTCGGGTTGAGCAGCACGTCCTGAAATTTGTCGTGATAACGCGGAGTCCCGCAGACAATCACGACATCGGCATAGGTGTAATGACCTTTGAGATCAGTGGCAATCTTCAGATCACCTGAAAAGATGCGACGCCCGCCATTCTTTAACTGAACGCCAAGCGCAGCAGTCACATTGGCGGCAATCGCGCAGTGAGTCGGGCTGGCTCCGGCCATCGCGTAAATGCAGCCGTCAATGTATTCGCTCTTGTAATCAGCCGCGCGCTCCAGTTCGATGTATTCTTCCGGCGTGTAGCGGCGCGGCAGCGGTTTTTCTGCTGGTAAGGCCATCAGGCTTTGTCTCAATGAATCTGTTCGCTCTGAGTCACGGGCGGCGGCTGTTGCGCCACCATCACCGGCAGCAGCGTTTCGGAATACAAAGTTGAATTGATCAGCGTCTGAACCACGTGATTGCCGGGCTGATAAAAATTCAGATTGACGAACACCGTCACGTTGTCCGAGTAACCATCGGGCGGCACGGCGAAGCCGGACGGCTGCGAAACGGCAATTGTCTGCATCCGGTCAGGCGAAAGAATGCGCACTTCGCTCAGGTATTGTCCCTCGCCCGTCCAGTGATTGACGACCGCGAACTTGATCATCGTGATTGGCAGTTGCGGCACGATGATCTGATGCGCGACGCCCATCAGGCTCAGGTGATTGGATGCTTCAAAGCGCACATCTTCGCAGAAGATGGTGTAAACGAGCTTCAGGTTTTCATTTGTCTGATTCATTTTTCAGCGAATAACTGACATAAGCGATCTGTCGGCTGTCGGGCGCCCACGAATTGACGTTGATGGTGCCCTGGCCGCCGAAGAGTTTCACGAGTTCAGTAATTTTCGGCCTGCCTGCTTTGATTCCCGGCGCGCGCATCAGGCGCAGCACGACATTCTGATTCGGCGGGTGGCCTTTGGTGCCTTTCTGAAATGAGAGAAAGACGATCCATTTGCCGTCGGGCGACGGGTGCGGGAACCAGTCTTCGTAATCGTCGCTGGTGATGCGTTCGGCGCGTTCGTCGTGTTCGCCTGCGCCGTCTGCCGGAATGCGCCAGATGTCCCACGAACCGGAACGATCAGAGTTGAAATAGATCCATTTGCCGTCGGGCGAATAATCAGGGCCGTCGTCGTAAGCCAGGCTGTAAGTCAGCCGCTTCTCTTCGCCGCCTGCGACCGGAATGCTGTAAAGATCAAAGTTCTCGTTGCGCTGCGCGCAGTAGACCAGCGTCTTTCCGTCCGGCGACCAGCCGTGATAGTAACTCGGCGTCTGCGTCGTGACCTGGCGCGGCGTGCCGCCTTCAAAAGGCAGCACGAAAATCTGGCCTGCTGAAATCGCCAGCCATTTGCCATCGGGCGAAATGCCGTGATCGTTGTTGATTTTGTCCACGTCGCCGGTCGGAATGAGTTGCGGCGAACCGCCTTCGCCCGGCAGTCGCCATAATTTGCCTGCCGAATTGAGAATCATCGAACGCCCGTCAGGCGACCAGTTGGGAGCTTCAAAAAGGCGGTCAGTCGTGTAAATGGTGCGTCTGGTTTGGCCGTCAACCGTAATGATGTTGACGTGGCTGAACACCGCCGCCCGCTGCTGCGGCGCGAAACTGAAAACCGCCGCGCTGAGGCCCGCGCCAAGCAGGGCAATCATCAATGTTTTTGCGATCTTCATGCGTTCTGACAGTAAAATCCGGCGCCTCGTCTCCGATGTTGAGTCCGGGCCTGATGGTTGTGTCCTGTGAACTGGAAAGGTCGTTACTGGTCGTCGCGGAGTATAGCCGTCAGTTGCACGGCTTGGCAATTGCGCATCTTCACGCGCAGATGATGAGAAGGAGGGTTGAAGGCTCAGAACAAAATGGAACGCGGATGACACGGACGGCAGCGGATCAATGCGGATGAATCTGTGTCAATCCGTCGCCTCAGTGTCATCCGTGTCCTATTTCTTCCTGTCAGGCGGCAGGTCGAGTTTGTAAATCACTTTGCCGCCGAGGTCGTGCAACTGCACGGTCATCAGTTCGGTTTTGCCGTCAATTCTGACCGAGCCGAAAAACTGAAGGCCTGCGCTCGGCGGGCGATTCTGCTTCATTCCCGGTGGGATGCCGGTGAATTTCACCTGCGGGCCGAAAGTGTTGTCGAGTTCGCCCGGCCCGAATGTGCCCGCGTTGAGCGGCCCGGCGACAAATTCCCAGAACGGCAGAAAGTCAGTGAACTGCGCCTTCGCCGGATCGTAATAATGCGCCGCCGCGTAATGCACGTCAGCCGTGATCCAGATGACGTTTCTGATTTTGCGCTGCTTAATGAAGCGCAACAGGTCAGCCAGTTCAAGTTCGCGTCCGAGCGCCGGGCCGCTGCCGTTGGCAAAGGCTTCAAAGTTCGTTTTGCCGTCGCGCACAACGAGGCCGATGGGCATATCGCTCGCAATCACCTTCCACGTTGCGCGCGAAGCCGCCAGCCGCGCCTTCAGCCATTCGACCTGTGCGCTCGCCAGAAATTTTGATTCGTCGTTGATCGTCGGCTGATTGTTCGGCGTGTTCGGCCCGCGATAGCTGCGCTCGTCGAGCATGAAAACTTCAAGCGACGGGCCGTAACGGTAAGCGCGATAAATCCGCTCAGGATCGTCTGGATTGAACCGCAGCGGCAGGTAATCAAGAAAGGCCCGCTTCGCGCGCGCTGCCAGCAGGTCAATGCTTTTGACCTGATATTTCGGGTCATCGAGCATCTGCCCCGGATACCAGTTGTTGCGCACTTCGTGGTCGTCCCACTGCGCCAGCGTCGGCACTGCCTGGTTGAAGCGGCGCAGATTTTCATCCAGCAGGTTGTAGCGATGATTGCCGCGAAATTCATCGAGCGTTTCCGCGACCTTTGACTTTTCGGGCGTGACCAGGTTTTTCCAGATCGTGCCGTCATCCAGCTTCACTTCGGCCTGAATCACGTTGTCGGCATAAATCGTATCGCCGGAGTGAATGAAGAAATCGGGACTGAGTTGCCGCATTGACTCATAAATCTTCAGCCCGCCGAAATCAGGATTGATGCCCCAGCCCTGCCCGCACACATCGCCGCCCCACGTAAACAGCACATCGCGCCTGCCTGTCGCCGCAGTGCGAAAGCTGCCCGTCACCGGCTCGCTGAAGATTTTGCTGTCCTCAAGCGACTGAAAGCTGACGCGATAAAAAATCTGCTGACCCGCAGGCAGCCCGGCCAGATCAACGCGCGCCGTGAAATCAGATGATTCAATCGCCGCCGGGCCGGTGATGCGCTGCGCACTGCTGAATGATTCAGTCGTCGCGTATTCAACAATCATGCGCGCCGGACGATCACTGCGACTCCAGACGATGGCGCGGCTGTCGGTGATGTCGCCGCTCTGAATGCCCGAAGTGATGACCGGACGCAGCGTGTCAGAAGTGATGATGGCCGGAGCCGCCGCAAATCGCCTGGCAGGAATGAGGCAGGCAGCAAACATTCCGCTGCCCGCTCTGGCTGAATAGTTCAGGAATGAGCGTCGTTTCATCGTCAGATTTATGGTGCTTTCTGCGGCTGCGCTTTCTGCGCTGGTTTTTTCTGTTCTGGCGGCGCGTGAACGGCCCTGAGATGTTTGATGATTCCTTTTGCCAGTCCCGGCGCGGCCAGGTTGCAGTCCCACGCGGTGACGCGGCCTGCTCCCAGCACAATGCCTGCGCGCTTGTCGTGGATTGAGTAAGTGTAAAAGAACGTCAGCGGCATGTAATCAACCTCAATCACAATATCCGCGAGCATGACATCCTCAACAATTTTGAGCTGCCATTCATCGAGCTGCGCGGCAGCTTTCAGCAGTTCATTCTGCAGCATCACCGGCTTGCACAATGCGGTCTGGCTCTGGACAAAAATCAGCCGCGCCTCCTTGATGCGTTCGGTGCGGTTCGCTTCAGCAACGGCGACGGCCTTGCCGGTGCGGTCTTCGATTTTTTCTTTCTCCGGCGGTTTCTGACTGAGGGCGAGGCCGCCGCCCAGCAGCTTCGACGGGCGATGGTCAATCAGGCCGGAGACTGCCGCGAGCGGGACGGCAAAATTCAGATTCTGTCCGCCGCCGAGTCCGCCGATAATCAGCCCGATGCCGCGCCCTTCACCATCCACCAGCACGCCGCCGCTTGAACCGGATGAGGCCGGAGCAGTGAGTTGCAGCAGCCTGTATCCCTTGCCTGCGCCCGGCACATCGTCGGCCAGTCTGACTCCGCTCAGCAGCCCGTCCGAAAAAGTCCAGTTCATCCCCAGCGGATTGGCCAGCGCAAAAACCTTTTCGCCAATCTGTTCATCGGTGACGGCGCGAATTTTAATGGCGCGCAGGTTCGGCACATCAATTCTGATGGCGGCCACGTCGCGGCGCTCATCCACGCCGAGCAGTTCGACGCGGTCATAGGTTTCGCCGTCCTTCAGCACGACCTGCACCTGCGCGGCATTTTTGATGACGTGATAAGCCGTCAGAATCATTCCGTCTTCGCGGACAATGACGCCGGTTCCCTGCGCCGTGATCGCGCCGCCCGTCCCGGTTTTGATGATGACGACTGACGGAGCCACCAGTTTTGCCACACGCACCGACAATGCTTCAGGCGGCGCGGGCGGCTGATTCTGTGCGCTCACAGGCAGCGCGCACAGACAAAGAACAGGCAGAATAAATCTGAACAGTGAGGCTGGCATAAAAACTCTCCTTTGCGGTGATGCGCTGCCACGGCAGCATTCACTGCTTCAGGAGAGCAAGCCCGATGCCAGTTGAATGACACGACAAAAAGCGGCTTTACCTCAACGGCACAATTGCAGGCTGAAAGAGAAACCTGACAGATGACTGATTATTCTGACGCCGCCTGAATCCTGAATCCTGATTCCCGATTCCTTCTCCTGAAAAAAACAGGAATCAGGAATCAGGATTCAGGATTCAGTTGCTTTGTTGTGGTGCTTATCTTTTGCTGCGCGCCCGGCGTTTTTCCTGGCGTTCCTCTTTTTCCTTGTCGTCGTCATCATCATCAATCACGCGAACGAAGGCGCTGCGCACGGGAGCGGGCATCTGCGAATGCGCGCCGCGCACTGACTTCCAGATGATTTCGTTGAATTCGATGTCGGGCGCAGCGTCTTCCTTACTGAAATCCATCTGCGCTGAACGCTGCGCGCCCGGAGCGTTTTCAGGATTTCTCTCAGTCAGATCAACGCGGGCCGGGATGTGTTTGTAAGGCGTCAGGTCGGCTTTGTCGGTAAACGAATTGAACATCGGCGTGGCGGCGGCGTCGTACTGGCTCATCGGCGGCAGGCCGAGAATCAGTTCCATTGTGCGCAGCATGCCGGAGGTCGTATACATCGTTGAATCAACGAAGCGGCGTTTGGTGTACGCGCTGACAACGAAGGCAATCGAACGGTGCGCGTCAACGTGGTCGGGGCCGTTCTGCGCGTCGTCTTCGATGATGAAGATGGCCGTGTCCTTCCAGTATCGTTCGCTGTTCGAGACGGTTTCGACCAGGCGGCCCACGGCGAGGTCGTTTTCAGCCACGTAAGCGCGGGGCGTGAGCGCACCAGCGCGCGTGCCCTGCGTGTGGTCGCCGCCGATGCGAACGATCTGGAATTGCGGCAACTGGCCGTTCTGTTCATAAGCGCGAAACTCTTCGAGCCAGGCGTCAATGCGTTTGTTGTCGGGAATGTTCAGATCCCACGCCGGAAAGGTCGGGCTGAAGTGGCCCTGGAGCGCCGATTCATAAGTGAAATTCTCGCGGCGCGCTTTTGCGCTTTCGGCGGTTTCGGTTTCGCCGCCGCCACCGCCGCCGACTTTGACATCGCGCACGCCGACGAATTCACCGTAGCTGCGATAACTCACTCCGGCGCGCTGGCAGTAATCCCAGATGTAACCGGCGGTCGGGCGCGAAATCTTCTTGCTGCCCTCGTAATCGTAAGTGCGCCCGCGCCGCGAATAATTCGTCGGCCAGGTCTTTTCAACGTAATCGGTCGCGTAAGCCGCCGTTGACCAGTTGTGACCGTCGGCTGAAACTTCGGCATCAACATAAAAGTTGTCGAGCAGCACAAACTGTCGCGCAATCGCGTGCTGATTGGGCGTGATCTCTTCGCCAAACAGACACAGGCTCGCGTCGCCGTTGCCTTCCTTCATATCGCCGAGAATCTGATCGTAAGTGCGGTTTTCCTTGATGACATAGATGACGTGTTTGATCGGCGACGGATCACCGATGCGCGTGGGAATAGCCGTTTTTTCACGCGGCGCGCGCGCTGCCCTGAGCAGTTCATCGGTGTAAGGCGAATTGGCGTAAGCGCGGCGCGTGAGTTGAGTCAGCCTGGAATTGTTCGGCAGGTCAATCAGTGAAACTGTGCCTTTGAGCAGGCTGCCGATGTACTGATCGGTGCGGCCCTTGAGCGGCGTCGGCCCCTGCGGATTGGCGGCTGACGCGACGCCTTTGCCGTTGGCCACGAAGATGCGCCTGCCATCACGCCCGGCGCGCACCGAAGTCGGATACCAGCCGGTTGGAATGAATCCTTTGATTCTGCTCGCGCCGCGCCGACTGACATCAACAATCGCCACGTTGTTGTTATCGGCGTTGGCGACATAAAGCATCTTTTCATCGGGCGAGAGCGCAACGGCGTTGGGCGTGCTGCCGATGGGCGATTTCGGATGCAGCGCGGTTGAGATGGCTTCGACCTCTTTCATCTGCGCAGTGTCAATGACCGAGACGGTGTTGCTGTTGGCGTTGGCGACATAGAGCATTTTGCCATTGCGCGTCAGTTCCAGATCGTTCGGGTGATCGCCGGTCTGAATGTTGCCGATCACCTGATTCGTCGCCGGATCAATGACCGCCACGCTGCGCGCGCCCCAGTTGCTGACGTAAACGCGCCTGCCGTCATTTGAGATCGTGCAGTCATAGGGGTAATCGCCGACGCTGATTTTGGTGATGACCTGATTGTTCGTGAGGTCTACGACTGCCACCTTGCTGGTCAGATTTTCGGCTGCGTAAAGGCGTTTGCCATCGGGCGTGACGGCAATTCCGGCAGGGAAGGCGAATTCACCGCGACCGTTGCGGCGCGCCTCATCGCGCTGGCGTTCATTGAGCGCGTGATATTCGCTGCTGCCGAGCATGATTTTGCCTGTTTCAGTCGCCTGGCCATCAGCGAAGTCAAAGACCAGCACTTCGTTGTCGTCGCCGCCTGAAACAAAAAACTTTTTGCCATCGGGCGCGAAGGCCAGACCGAGCCACGATTTTTTCACCGTCACTCTTTGCGCGCTGCGTTCAGTGGTCAGGTCAATCACTTCAATCGTCTGGTCGCCGTTGCCGTTGGTCGTCACGAGCAGCCAGCGTTTATCCGGGCTGATCTCCATATTCATCGGCAGGTCGCTCGTGGGAATCTGTCTGCCTTCAGGCGTCAGCGTCCAGCCGTTCGGCAGCAGCGTGCCGGTGGTCATTTGTCCGGGCAGTTTGCGCTCGCTGCCTTCGGGCGTCTGCGTTCTGGCGGGTCGCGCCTGCTGCGCAAAGGCGGGAAGGGGCAGCGCGAATGTGAGAATGAGTGCGACAAGCTTTCTGACGTGCAGCACGATGAAGTCCTCCGATTGTAATGTGGTGTGGTGAAAACCTTGTGGATGTGGAAGCGTGACTTTATCATCCGCTCGCGGGTTTATACAGTGAATCAAAATCAATTTTGCATTAAGTTCGAATTACCATGCCCAGCCTTGAGAGTTCACCGTCAGGCTTTGTTCACTCGCTGGATCATTTCTTCGGCTTGTCACGACACGGCGTCACCATTCGCAGCGAAATTGCTGCCGGAGTGACGACGTTTCTGACAATGGCCTACATCATCTTCGTCAATCCTTCGATCCTGCACGAGGCGGGCGTGCCGTTTTCAGGGGCGCTCTTTGCGACGTGCGTGGCGGCGGCGGTCGGGTCGCTGCTGATGGGACTGGTGGCGAATTACCCGTTTGCGCTCGCGCCGGGAATGGGGCTGAACGCTTATTTCACTTACACGGTCGTCAGGGCGCTCGGCCACGACTGGCGCGTGGCGCTCGGCGCGGTGTTCATTTCCGGTGTGGTCTTCGTGATTCTGACGATGGCGCGGATTCGGGCGCTGATTGTGGATGCGATTCCGCTGACGATGAAAACCGCAGTGGCGGCGGGCATCGGGCTGTTCATCGCTTTTATCGGTCTGAAAAATGCCGGGGTGATTGTCGCTTCGCCTGCGACTTACGTCACGCTCGGCCACGTCGTTTCAAAGCCGGTTGTGCTGGCGCTCGGCGGTCTGCTGGTGACGGGTGCGCTGCTGGCGCGGGGTTACAAAACGGCCATCATCGTCGGCATTGTGGCGGTCACAGTCGCGTCAGTTGCGCTTGGCCTGTCGAAGCTGCCGGTGAGCGTGGTTGACGTGCCGAACTGGCGCGAGACTTTTCTGCAACTCGATGTTCGCGCGGCGCTGCGGCTGGGGCTGCTTGATGTGGTCTTTGTTTTTTTGTTTGTGGATATGTTCGACTGCATTGGTTCGATGATGGGGCTGGCACAGCAGGCCGGTTATCTCGATGGCGAAGGCCGCATGCCGCGCATCAATCGCGCGCTGCTGGCCGATTCGATTGCGACGATTGTCGGTTCGCTGCTGGGCACTTCAACGGTGGTGACTTACATCGAAAGCGCAACAGGCGTCAGCGAAGGCGGGCGCACGGGGCTGGTTGCGGTGGTCGTGGCGTTTTTATTTCTGCTGGCGACTTTTCTTTCGCCACTGGCGGGCGCGATTCCGCCGATAGCGACGGCTCCGGCGCTGATTATTGTCGGCGCGCTGATGATGCGGTCGGTGGTTTCGATCAGGTGGGATGACGTGACCGAAGCGATTCCGGCGCTGCTGACGATGCTCGCAATGCCGCTGACATTTTCGATTGCGAACGGGCTGGCGCTCGGTTTTATTTTCTATCCGCTGCTCAAACTGCTGACCGGGCGCGGGCGCGAAGCGAGTCCGCTGGTCTACCTGCTCGCCGCGCTGTTTGTGCTGCGTTACGTGTGGCTTGGTTCGGAATGAAGATCAGAATGTCTGTCCTGCTGCACGGCGAAATGAACAGCGACTTCGCCGCCCAGCCAGACCTGAAAGATCATCACCAGTGAGGCGACGAGCAACACTGCCGGATAGATACCGCTGACCGGAATGCCTGTTGCTGCCTGCAACTGAAGTTTCACTCGCCAGAAGGTAATCATGACCAGCAACGCATAAAAACAGAGGCCGAGGATGGTATGGCGGCGCAGGGCCTGTCTGGTCAGTTTTTGTTCTGCGTTGATGGTGCGCGGCGTCTGTTTGAGCCAGCGCCAGCGCGTCACAATTCCGGCAGGCACGGCCAGTGTCAGGCTGACGACAGCAGCCAGCAGCAGCCAGTATCCGGCTGTCGTCATAACCATCAGGCCGAAGAGCCAGCCGAGCGCTTCCATCGCCAGGGCGGCTTCAAAGGCGGCAATGCCAGTCATCGCCGCCAGCGTGTGAATAGCGGCCCCGACGCTGAGGCGTCGTCCGGCAATAGTGCGATGATTGACCAGCAGCCAGATTTCGCGCGGTCGTTTGATGACTGTGTGGGGCATTACTTTTCATTGCGGGGCCTGGTTTTCCGGGGGGATGTTCAGATCATACGCCGGGTGATGACGGTTGGCCAGGCGTCTGCCGCGTGGCGTGGTGGTAAGCGAAGGGTGAAAGGTCGCGCGCGTGCCACCAGACGATGACGAACATAATGACCATCCCGGCGGCAAATCCGGCCAGCACATCCGTCGGCCAGTGAACGCCCAGGTAAACGCGGCTCAGGCCAATCAGCAGCACCAGCATTGCAGCGGTCAGGCGAAACAGCCAGCGATGGCGCGGAAACGCATAACTCAGCAGCAGCGCCGCGCTGCCATAAACCGCCATCGAACCCATCGCGTGACCGCTTGGAAAACTGTAACTGTGCAGTTGAACGCTGGTGTCCCACAGGTGCGGGCGCGTGCGCTGAAAGCTGAATTTGCAAACCTGATTGAGCAGTTCTGCCAGTCCCATCGCCATCAGCATAGCGACCGCTTCACGACGGCGGCCATAACGTCGAAAGAAGAAAATCGCCAGCGACAGTCCGACAAACAGCAGAAAAACCGACGCCCCAAGCTGTGTGATCAGCAGCATCACCCAGTTCAGCCAGGGCCGCGCCTGGCTGTGAACCCACCAGAGCACCGTTTCGTCAAAACGCTGATCGTGGTCTTTTGCAATCATCCGGCTCAGCCAGATGAAAAACGCAATCAGCGTCAGATTGAACAGCACCAGCGCGGCCTCGCGCCGTTCAATGACCGGCAGCCGTGTCCAGATGTTTTCAACTCCGCCAGCCGCTGCCTGCTGCTGAAAGCGACGCAAGGCTTCAATCGCACCCCACAGCACGATGATGCCCAGCATCGCCAGCCCGGCGCGGCCCAGAATTTTTTCAATCAGCTCCCAGCTATGGCCGAAAAAGTATCCGACCAGCGTAATCACCGTCGCCCACAGCGCCGCGCCCGCTGCGTTGAAAATAAAAAACGTGCGCCAGCGCATGTGCGACATTCCGGCAAAGAAGGCTGCAAAGACGCGCAGGCCCGACACAAACCGCGCAATCAGAATCGTCTTGTCGCCGTGCCGCGCAAAAAATTCCTCGCACGCCCTGATGCGCTCGGCAGTCAGAAAGACATAGCGCCCGTACCTTTCGGCAAAGCCGCGCCCCAGTCGCTGGCCCGCCAGGTAGCCCAGATTGTCGCCCAGAATTGCGCCGGTCATCGCAATGATGATAACCATCGGCACCGAGAAGTGATGTTGTGAAGCAAAGAATCCGGCGGCCAGCAGAATCGTTTCGCCCGGCACCGGCAGCCCGGCGTTTTCGAGCATCACGCCAAAAAAGACGATGATGTAACCCCAGGTGGTGAAGAGGCGCAGCAAAGCCTCAAGGAGATGCATAGGAAGCGGAAGTCGGTAGACGGCAGGCGGAATTCGGTAGACGGAATTCGGTAGTCGGCAGGCAGAAGGCAACAGGCAAAAGGCAGAAGACGCAGCGGCTGCACCTGATCTCCTGCTACTGACTACCGAATTCCGCCTGCCGTCTACCGTCTGCCGTCTGCCATTCACGTCACACTGCCGCCATCCAGAGTGACTATTTCGCCGACCATGTAGCTGTTCTTGTCTGACACCATGAAGGCGGCGAATTCGGCCAGTTCTTCGGGATGGCCGCGACGGCCTTTGGCGCACCAGGCCCGGTGCAGTTCCAGAAATTTGTCCGGCAGCGCGTCAGACAAATCAGTATCGAAAATCCCGGCGGCAATGGCGTTGACCGTGATGCCGAAAGATGCGGCTTCGCGCGACAGGCATTTGGTGAAACCGATGATGGCGGCTTTGGAAGTCGCGTAATGAACTGCCGTCGGCAGCGACCGCACTGCGCCAATGCTGCTCAGGTTCAGAATGTTTCCGGCGCGCTGCCGGATCATGTATTTGTAAACCGGCTTGGTGACGTTGAAGACGCCGTTGACGTTGGTATCAATGACTTCGTCCCAGGCGCGTTCAGTGGTGGTGGCGAACATATCGCCGCGATTGATGGCCGCGTTGTTGACGAGAATATCAATGCGCCCGAACTTCTCGTGAATCTGGCGCACCATTTTGTTGACTGCCGGACGGTCAGTAACTGAAACCTTGAAAGCCAGCGCGTGCTGACCAAAGGATTCGATCCGGTCAACGGTCGCCGCGGCGCGTTCATCGCTGACGTTGTAATTGAAGGCAATGTCGGCGCCCTCGCGCGCGAACACTTCGCACAGCGCCCGGCCAATGCCGCGCGAACCACCGGTGATGATGACTTTCTTTCCTTGCAATAAGCCCATAAAAAAACAGTCTGTCCTCAGAGAGCCTGCACCGGTGTGCTGATGTCAGAACTCACTGCTTCCGAACTCCTGACTTCCACCTTTCGCATGATTTCGTGAACGATGCGCCGCGTCGCATCAGGCACTGAGATTCTGGCCGCTGCCAGTCGCATCGCGGCAATCTCTGCCGGGTTGTGCAGCAACTGCCGGATGATCGGCACCACGTCCTTCGGTTTGTGCAGCAGCACTCCGGCGCGGTGACGCGCAATCAGGCGGGCGGTTTGCGATTCCTGCGGCATCGGCGGCGTGGTCGTGTCGGCAATGATCGGCAGCCGCGAGGCCAGCGCCTCAAATGTCGTCAGGCCGCCGAGTTTCGAGACCATCACATCGGCAGCGCGCATCAGCCGTTCCATCGCGTCAGTGTAGCCGATGACCCTGATCGGGAAGTGCGCCCGCCGGGCCATCGTTTCGACATCGCGCCGCAGTTCGTCATTGCGACCGGCCAGAAAGATCGCCTGCGTGCCGGGAATCTCGTGCCCCTGCTCGACCAGTTGCTCGAAAATGTGCGGAATGTTGCCGCCGCCAACCCAGCCCGCGTTGACAAAGACCGTGAACTTTTCCGGATCAAGGCCCAGTTCGGCGCGCGCGGCGGCGCGTTCCTCTTCGTTCTGATACTGAAACTTCGGATGAATCGGAATGCCGCAGATGCGAATCTTTTCTGCCGGAACGCCGTAATCAATCAACTGCTGCTGCGCTTCATCGGTGGCGACCAGATAGAGGCTGACTTCCTCGCAGGCCCAGCCGTGCCAGAAGCCGTAACACGGATCAGTCACGACCGTGACCAGCGGAATCCGGTCAAGCAGTCCGAGTTCGCGCAGCATCCGCGCCAGAAAATGCTGCGTCATCGGATGCACCGAAACGATCACCTGCGGGCAGTATTTCTCAAAAAGCTGCCGCGCATACGGCGCTGCCAGACGAAAGAGCAGGCTCGATTCGTTCGGGCGGAATCGCTCAATCGCCTGATAATAATATTTCACCAGCGGCTGATGATAGCGCAGCAGGTAGTTGTAAAGGTCGGTCAGCTTGCGCGCCAGGAAGTGCGATTCTTCGATGGCGCGGGCGATGTTGACCAGGCAGTCAGCCGCGCCGAAACGCTTCAACCCGTCGGCAATGGCTGCCGCCGCGCTGCTGTGGCCGCCGCCGGTGTCTGAAGTGATGATGAGGAATTTTTTCGTGGTTTCTTCAGGCATCGTGTCCGGGTGAATGTGGTCAGGCACTGGCTTCGACCATCTGGCCGCTGAGTTCGGCCTTGTGTGATTTTTTCAACTGATTTTCCAGCCGCTTGATCTGCACCAGATGTTTCGGATTGAAGGCGAGCGACGGGTAATAGCAGTTCGATTCGTGCGTGCAGTAACAACCGTTGCGGGCGTGTGCACGGCGTTTTGCCATTTCAGGCGAATGCCACAGCGCCTGAAAGTTCCAGTCGTAATCGCGCAGGTTGGCGACCGGCTCAAGGTTTTCGCAGCCTGAGACCGTGCCTTCGTCATAAATCACGCCGCCCGTGTTACCCGCGTGGCAGGTCAGTTGCGCTTTCTTCTGCTCTTCGGTGCGGGCGATGACTTCGTGCATGTGAATATCAATCGCCGCCTTGAAAAATCCGTTTTTACCGGCGTAATGATTTCTGATCAGGGCATTGCGCGAATCTTCATCAATCATGGCCGCGAGCTTGCGGTAGCGGTTGAGATCAATGTTGAGTTCTTCGGGGCGCGCTGCCGGAGGACGAATGTAATTGACGTTGATCTTGTCGGGTTTGAGTTCGTAGCGCAGAAAGTCGTACCACTCAAAGATCCGCTCCTGGTTGGAATTCATAAAACAGGTGCAGGTCTGCACGTCGAGGCGCGGAATCTCTTTCTTGATCGCCTGAAGCTGGCGCGCCGTGTCAATCGCCCTGTCCCAGCTTCCGGCCTTGCCGCGAATCTTTTCGTGATCCTCCTTCAGCCCGTCAATGCCAAGCGCGACGGTGACGTTGAGGTTCGGGCATTCATCCAGAATGCGCGTTACGTCCGGCATAATGCGCTGCTGAATGCCGCCATTCGACATCAGATAGACCGATTCGAGCTGGTTGTTTTCATAAAAAGCGCGCACGACTTCGGGCAGATCCTTGCGCGTGAAGGGTTCGCCGCCCGCGATAATCAGCACCGGCAGCCTGCCGCCCAGGGTTTCGCTGATGCGGTGCAGGTTTTCGGTCGTCAACTGATTTTTCTTGCGGGATTTGTCGTTCAGTTCCTCGGTAAAGAAGCAGTGAACGCAGCGCATGTCACAGACTGACGTAATCAGAATATTCAAAACCACCGGCGAAGTGACCCCGCCGGTCAGAATGCGCGCGTAGCGCTTGAGTAATTCAAAACTGTAATCCATAAGAGTATCTCAACAGCTATAATTGAAAATCGTGCGATTACAAGAAGCTGTAAATTAAGCTGGTTTTTGTCGGCAAAGTCAAATGAAGCGCAGGCGTTCGCCTGCCTGAAAACAGAGATGCTCAAGCACCCGCTGGCGCGTCCTGATGAGGACGGCGAACTGAGACACAAACTGCTGCGTTACTGCCGCCTGAAACCCGGTGAAATCTGGCGCGACAGTCAGCGTGGCCACCGCGTCGGCTGTCTTGATGCCGCTGTGCGCAGCGAAGTGATGAGACTGTGTGGCCGCCGCCGCGCTGCGCTCGCCGTTCACGATCTGCCCTATAATTTCATCGCCTTCGAGCGCCGCCGGACGGCTGAATTTATTGCCTGGTGCCGCCAGGTGATTGACAACACCGCCGCCGTGCTGAAAGCCGACAGCAGCCTTTACTTGTGGATCGGCGCAGATCAGAAGGCTGGTTTTGCGCCGCTGCCGGAACTGATGCTGATGATGCGGGAAACAAATTTCGCTTCGCGGAGTCTGATTACCATGCGCAATCAGCGCGGCTACGGCACGCAGCAGAACTGGATGTGCGTGCGCCAGGAACTGCTTTATTACACGCGGGGTCGGCCTGTTTTCAGGCCGCAGTACACCGACATTCCCAAAGCGGTGAAGGGCTATTACAAGGAAGTCGGCGGGCGGCGCACTGAAAACACCGGGCGCGGGCGCGGCGCGACGATTCGCGCGGGCAACGTCTGGTTCGACATTCAGCAGGTCTTTTACCGGATGGATGAGAACGTCAACGGCTGTTACGCGCAGAAACCGCTCAGGGCAATGACGCGCATTCTTGAGGCCAGTTCATCGCCGGGCGATCTGGTGCTGGATTTTTTCGCGCATTCGGGAGCGACGCTGCTCGCGGCTGAAATGTCGGGCCGCTCTTGCTTCACGATGGACATTGATCCAATCTTTTGTGAGATCACAATCCGGCGGCTGGAACATTACCGCCGCACCGGGCGCACCGGCTGGCAGAACAGTAATCCCTTTGCTGACGAACTGGCCGGGCAATAACAAAAGCTGCACCATTATTCAGCGTTTTCACCTTTTTTTCATCGAACTCAACCACAGTTTTTTGAAATGGAGGAAAACCATGAACAGCTCTTTGAAGAGGAATTTCAACCGGCTTCTGATCAGCATTCCGGTCATCGGCATCCTGACCATCACTGGCGCAGCGACCCTGACCGCCGCGCCACAGGATAAGGTCATGCGCGAGTACAAGGGTGTCAGACTCGGCATGAAACCTGAGGAAGTTGAGGCCGCGCTTGGCAAACCGGCCAATAAAAACGAAGGCAGTGAGGAATACAAACTCAGCGGCGATGACTCGATGACGATTTATTACGATGGCGGAACCGTCAAAACGATCTCGCTGCTGTTTACTGAAGCCAAAAACGCCCCGGCGTGGACAGAGGTGGTCGGCCATGCCGAAGTCAAAACCAACGACAACGGTTCGAAGGTGGCGCGGGTCGAAAGTGCCGAAGGAAAGTTCTGGATTTCGATGTATCAGAACAAGAGCGGGACGATGACCACCATTACCATCAGCCGCACGTAGGCTTCACGGCTGCGGCAACAAAACAATGCAATGAATGAACGAGCATGGAAATGGACGGCTCTGCTCAGTGCCGGTGTAACTGTTGTGCTGCTGGCGGTGCTGATCGCCGGATGGCAGATTTATGGTCGCCTCTTTGGCAGCGGCGATGTCGTGAAAACGGCCAGCCTGACTCTGTTGCGGCTTGAACGCGACAGCCAGCTCATCACCACGCGCGCTTACGTGCAGGCGGTCGTCAGGCAGCGCAGCGAGGAATGGTACGGCAACGCCGAAGTCATTCGCATCGTTCCGGCAACAGTCAGTTACGCCGTCAGCCTGGCCGACATTGATCGCCGTCAGATGAAATATGACGCAGCAAAGCGCGTCCTGTCGGTGCCGCTGCCGGATGTCAAAGTGGTGGCGATTGATCCTGATCTGGCGCACGCTGAAATCATTCGCAGCCTTGATCTGCTGCGTTCACAGGCCGGAGCGGGCAACCAGCTTGAGGAAGCCACCGAAAAAATGGTGCGCCCCGAACTCGAAAAAGTCGGCAAATCGCCCGAAGCCCTCAGAATTGCCAAAGAACAGGCCATCGTTTCTGTCCGCTCATTGCTCGAATCAGCACTCGCCGCCACCGGCAACCAGATCGAAGTCAGACCTTTTTTCGCCAGTGACGGCGCGCCGGTGATGTGATTCCGGCAGGTCTGACCGGAACTATGAGCGTTTCCATTTCTGCCACCACGATGCGCCTTTGTGCGGCAGGGCCGAAAGGGCCGAATCATCTTTCCAGCGATTGACCCACTCACTCCACATTTTGCCGGTTGCCGCTGATCTGAGCGCCGACAGGCATTCAGCCGCAGTCTCAGGCGCGGCCTGGCCGCACAGTTCAGATGGTGAGATTGCAGCCAGTATTGCATCGGCCAGTTCGCGGGGCGCTGATAACCGATCCAGCAACAGCTTCACCGTGCGCGGATGGCCTTTCAAGGCTGCGGCAAAACTGCCGCCTGCGCGTTCCCACAATGCCGCGCACGCCTTCACCGATGACAACAACTGATCGCTGATGGTCACGCTGCCGTCGCGCGGGGCATTGAGCGATTCGTTCAGTTCGCGCACTTCTGCCATTCTTCCCGCCAGCAGACAATCGGCCAGCCACTCAGCATAAGCGCTCGAACGTTGAAGCGCGGGCATCTCGCCGCTTTCGACATCGAAGGTGACAAACTGCTGTCGCTGCGACGGCGCTTCGGCGCGAGAACCGACCAGCGCCAGCGCAAAGAGCGAACGCTGCTGCTGCGCTTCGTAAAAATGAGTTGAGAAAGTCAGCTTCAGTCTTTCTTCCAGCGCCAGCACGCCAAACAGCGACTGAAGCACGCGGCGCGTTTTCGCTTCGTCACCGATGAGCAGCGTGGTTTTTTCCTGACCATCAATGACTGACTTCGCCAAAGCGGCAAACAGCGCCGGGCTGATTTCTTCAGGCAGACGGGCAGCAGGTTGCAGCGGAGTTGAAGCAACGATGAGCGGCGACAGCGTGCGCGGTGTCAGATCAGTCTCGGCGAGGTTCGACGGCAGGGCTGAAAGTAAGGTGAACGGGTCGGCCTGCACCAGCAGCAGATCGGCGCGGCTGACGATGAGGTGATGCGTCAGGTAATTGCCTTCGCGGCCCAGCGCATCAAGGCCCAGGTAAACCGTCCTGCCGACAGCGTACCGGCCCGACGGCAGTTGAAGGAATGTCTCTTTGACCGGGAACAGACCGGCGGCGAGGCGTTCGCGGCTCAGGGCATAAAAGGCTGCGTCTTCGAGCGTCGGCAAATCCGCCGTGCCGACGAGTTCCCCGCTGACCGCGACGGTCTGAAAGCCGCGTCGCTGCTGCGGAAAGAACCCGCGTTCGACGCTCGAAAAAAGATGCTGAAGGGCCTCAATCATCGGCATCACATCACTCCGGCGGCGCGAAAGATTCTGAACAGCGGATCGCGCACGCGAAACGGTTCGGGTTTTCCGGCCAGTCGCAGCCGTGTACCGGTGCGAGTGTGCTGACACTGCCTGCATTCGCGCTGCCTGCCGGAATTGACGGTGCGACACCGGGCGCAATCCCACACCGGCTGATGCCCGACTGACGAGAGCGCGCAGAAATGAACATCCTCAGGCAGCGCATTCATCAGGTTCTGCGCCTCGCGGGCCGGATCGCTCCACCACAATCGCAGCATCGCTGACAGCCTGTCCATCTGTCTGAAGTAAGCCGACAAATCATTGTGACCCGGCGCGGCGTCAGGCCACAGATCGCCAATCAGGTCGGCCCATTCATCCTGCGCGCGCAGTTCGTCCATTTTGGAAAGCGCGATGATCAGATTTTTGCGGCGGCCTCTGGCTGTGGCGCGGCAGACCAGATCAACGAGCCGCGCCGCGCTGAGCGCGCTGAAATCAGGGTGCGTCGGATCGAACAGAAAAATAATGTCATCTGCTTCGGCGAGGTACGGCGCGTATTCGGCCACCGTTCGATCCTGATTGAAGACTTCGCCCGCGATGTCATAAAACGTCAGCCGGATATCGCGCCGCCTGCGGCTGCCCGGTCGCGGCACGCCGGTAAATTCCAGCACTGCCGGTTCAGGTTTGCCGCGCGGATTGGCAGGCGGCAGTTCCAGATCGTGCAGCATCTGCGCGTTGCCATAAAACACCTCATCTGCCTTTGCTGACACGGCGCGCACAGCGAAAGGCCTGAGCGTTTCTGACAGCAGAAAGAAACTGTCGCAGAACAGCCCGGCCAGAAAAACGGTCTTGCCGTGTCCCTGCAACCCGACCGTTGCCACAGTGCGTTGTCGTGAATAAAACAGATTGAGCATGCTAACGGGCTTTCAACTTTTCGACGGCACTACAAATCGGATAAGCACCGGCAGAGTGGTCATAATGGTCACTGGTGCGCGCATGAAACTCAGCGTCTTTTTTCAGCAGCACGGGCAGCGCGGTCTTGTCGTTGATCCCGCCCAGAATGGTCGCCGCAGCCAGCATCGTTGCCACATCCGGGTCATCAAGCAGGCGAATCAGATCAGACACACAGGATTTATCTATGTCCCAGCGCGTTGTCTCCAGCGCGCTGAGCGCCAGTTCACAGATTGATGAATCTTTATCCCTGAGTGCCTCCAGCAGAGCCGGAACAGCAGCTTTGTCGTCAATTTTGCCCACTGCTGTGACCGCTTCTGCGCGCGCTCGCGTGCTCCCTTTCCTGAATGCTTCCAGCAGCGCAGGCACGGCAGGACTGCCGATTTCGCTCAGCGATCTTCCGGCAGTCAGCCTGACGTTTTCGTTCGGATCGCCAAGCGCCTGAATCAGCAACGGAATTACCGGCTTACCGAATGAAGCCAGCAGGGTGCTTGATCTGATCCACGACCGGTGATTTTCTGACTTCGCTACCTCAAGCAGCGCAGGCGCATCCGAAACATCGCAGAACTGGCGCAGCACGTTGACCAGCAATTCCTCAGCGTTCGAGTCGTAATTCTTACGCTTAAGCTCAGCAATCAATGCCGGAATTACCGAACGGCCCGGCAGCATCAGTTTTGCAGCAGCCTTTTCTCTGACTCTGTAATCCTGATGCCTGAGCAGGCTGGCAAGCACAGGTACTGACAGTTTGCCTGATCTGACCAGGCCTTCTGAATCCTTTCGCAGCACCAGCGCGGCAGCGACTCTGGCGCGAACTTCCGCGCTGCCGTCATCGAGCGCGGCGGTCAAAGACTTCAGCGCCGCAGGCCCGATGTCGGCCAGACTTTCTCTGGCATTCTGCTCAAGCTCCCAGTTGTTGCTTAACAGGGAGCGCATCAGGACAGGCACGGCCCGCTCGCCGCCGAGCCACGCGCACAAACCAGGATCACCGGCTGGAAACATTCCGCTGTCGGCACTGAGCAGCGCCGTCTCGGAAGCCAGAATCCAGAGCGACGCAAAGACCGCCGCCCGAATCAATGACATTTTTCTTTCATTGAATTTTTCAATGGATTCACTCGCCGCCTCGAAAATCGCTCCGATGGCATCTCTGAAGCTTCGCAGCAGCAGCATAAAAAGCAGCAGCGGCGAAAGCAGCAGCGGCAAGGCGACAAGCAGAATCCATAATTCCGACCACCACAAAAACGCTCCGGTCACAACGAGCAGCGCCAGCAGCGGCGACCAGGCTGCGCTCAGGGCCGTGACCGCAATCAGCAGGGCGTGCGGCAGCGGGTAATTGAAAAACGGCAGAATCAGCAAAGCGGCGATCAGTGGTATTGATGCCGTCTGCCAGCGGCCCTCAATCACTGCCAGCCGCGCTTCGTCAACCTCAGTCCAGCGCTTCAGCAGCGGATAGCTTGTGGCGGCTCCCAGCAGGGTCGAAAACATCAGCGCAGTCATCATCATCGTTACCTCTTTACGAATTTGAGGAACCCTGTCGCCCGTTCATTCCGGCGACCCTGCCGGAACCTGTGAAGTTTTTTCCGGCTGAGCCTGCCGGGTGGTCGTGTGGTCAGCGGCCACTTTCAGGGTCGGCCTGATAAGCGACAGGAGGCGTTCCGGCTCGCACCCGCATTGGACATTGCCGAACAATGCCTGCAGCTTGTTGATGATTGCAGCATCGGGCGCGGCCTGACGGATGAAAATCGTGAGCTGTTCCCGCTCCTGCTCTGACAATCCTGACTGTCTGATGAACCCGTCAACGATCCGCCCCAGCCGGAGCGGGTCAGCCGCTGCGACATCAAGCCAGATGGCTTCGATATGGCGCAGCGCGTGCGTCGGCAGGTCAGGCCTATCCGCACCGACAGAATAATCATAGCTGAGGATGTAATTCAGCAGGTCGCTGTCATCGGCAGGCGCGGAGAAGGTCAGTCTCCCCTGCGGCCTGTGCTGCGGGGGCAGGTCGCGGCCCACGCAGATAAAAGTCAGGCGGTCGTCAGTCTGGCGCTTCTCAGCTTCGGCAAGCTGGCAGAGCAGGTCGAAGTTTTCCGGCAGCAGCGTGGCGATGACGCGGACGCGCTGCCTGTGATGAATGTTTCGGTCGCAACTGCCCAGACAATTGCGACAGTATGCTCTGACTTCAGGCTGGCCCGTCCGCCGGTCGAACAGTCGGCTGAGACAATGCGGACATTCGTTGGCATAAGCGCCACGAGTCAGCACGCGAAAGGCCGTGACTTCGTTGCCGCACATGCCGCAGGCAAAGCGAAAATCGCCGAAATGAAGGCAGCGCGGGCAAAGAAAACGGTGACGTGCTGTCCGGTGGCGGGAATGCTCGTGCAGCACGCAGCAGATTCCGTGTCCCAGAGCGGCAACAATCAGCCCGACCACGAAGCCTGACAACAGGCAGACCAGTTGAAAAGCCCGCCAGCCGGAACGCGCGCTCACTCCCCACGCCAGCGCGACGAGCATCACCGGCAGCCACCACAGCCGCCGCAGCAGTTGCAACAGTGGATTGCGGAATAACGGGTGCATTGCGGATGGCCTTTCTGATGCGAGGCGCAGAAACAGACGCTGGAAAGCGGATCAGTGTTCCCGAAATTCTTTCTGCCGTCGTGCTGAGGCGAATTCGGCGACGACAGTTTCAGGCGAAGCTGAGGAATCCGCAAGCGCAGGCGGCGTGCTGGCAGCGGCAATTCCGAGGCTGAGAAAATCTGCCGCTTCAACGCCGTAACTGATCCTGCCGAGCAGTGTTTCCAGACGATTGCTGATGACCGGATCAAGCCTGGTTTGCGGCACACAAACTTTGATTGCTGGCTCTTTCGCTGCGGCCAGACCTGAATGCCTGATGAAACGGTCAATGGCCTGACCGAGTTTGAGCGGGCCGGTATTTTCGGCATCCAGCCAGACGGCTTCGACGTGGCGCAGGGCGTGTTGCAGCGCCACAAACTTTTCAGGCCGCCATTCATCATCACAGCACAGAACATAAGTCAGACACTGACCATCATCCAGAACCGCAAATTGCATCCCGCGCCGCCAGACTCTTTCTTTGTCAGATGGTCTGGTCGGGAAATTCCTGTCCCGATCAGACCAGTCGCCGCCGGACGCGCCCGCCAGTCGCAATCCGCGCTGATCTGATTGTTCGTGATGAGTAAAGAGCGGCAGATTGAATTGCCACTGATGACGGCTGACCTCAACGTGCCGGGCGCGCTGCGGGCTGACAGCGGCAGCGTGGCAGAGTCTGGCAAAATCATCAGCCCGCAGCGTCGCCATCACGCGCACGCGCCGCTGACAATGAACGTCAGGTTCGCAGGATTGCTGGCAGTTGTCGCACACTGCCTGAATTTTCGATTTCAGCTTCAGCCCATGGCTGAACAGTTGCTCGCGGCACTCTGAACATTCATTGTCCCAGATGCCGCCGGTATTCAGCTTGAGCGAACTGATCCTGTGCCCACAGGCGTGGCAGGCAAAATAGTAGTCCCATAAGTGAAGGCACGAAGGACACAGAAAACGCAGCCCGACCCGGCGACGATGAACCAATCTGCAAACGGTTCCATAAGCATAATGTGGCAGGACAAGAGCCATGAAACAGAAAGGCGGCAGACAAATTACCGCGATAAGCATCCAGCACAGGAAGCGAATAAAACCGGAATCGAAGTATGCCAGCGGCCCTGACAAGAGATTGGGGAGCAGCGCGAGAATCATATAACCGGCCACCGCAAACTTTCCCCATTCCGTTTTCAGCCAGCGCAAAAGCGGAGAAAACATGGCAGCCCTTTCTGAATTCTGAGGTCAGCGACTGAGTGAAAGATGGCTGAATAATTTTAAGCTGATCCGGGCAGGAAAGAAAAAGGCCGATTCAGCATCGGCCTTCAAAATCTGATTCAGATTTTTGTCAGCGGCTGACTGAGCTTATCTGCCGCTGAGCTGAATGCGGGTCTGGGCGCGGAGCAGTTTGAGCTGAGCGCGATTGATGTCAATGTCTTCGCTGTTCGCAGCCAGGCGTTTTTCGGCGCGTTCGCGGGCACGCTGGGCGCGCTCGACATTGATCTCTTCGGGCTTTTCGGCCACGTCCGTCAGCACTGAAACCTTGTCGGGCAGCACTTCGACAAAACCGCCGCTCACGTGCATCTGTCGTTTGTCAGTGCCGATGCGATAAGTCAGCACGCCAGTCTGCACCTGCGAAATCAGCGGCGTGTGATCGGGCAGAATGCCGAATTCGCCGCCCACGCCCGGCACCACGACCTCATCCACCACCTCGCGCAACGCCACCTTTTCAGGAGTGATTACTTCCAGTTGAATTTTGTCAGCCATAAGTTCAGTGGTCAGTGGTCAGTGGTTAGTGGTTAGTGGCTCTTTGGCTGACCACTGACCACTAACCACCAGTCACTGGTTCTTACATTTTCTTCGCCGCTTCAACGACTTCGTCAATCGTGCCTTTCAGGTAAAAGGCCTGTTCGGGAATGTCGTCGTATTTGCCGTCCACGATTTCACGGAAGCCGCGAATCGTTTCGGCAATCGGCACCAGGCGGCCTTCGAGGCCGGTGAACTGCGCGGCCACAAAGAACGGCTGCGAGAGGAAGCGCTGAATCTTGCGCGCGCGCGCCACCGTCAGCTTGTCCTCTTCCGAGAGTTCGTCAATGCCGAGGATGGCGATGATGTCCTGCAGGTCTTTGTAACGCTGCAACACGCGCTTGACGTCCTGAGCGCAGCGGTAATGCTCCTCACCGACGATGCGCGGGTCGAGAATGCGCGAAGTCGAAGCGAGCGGGTCAACCGCCGGGTAAATGCCAAGTTCAGCAATCTGGCGTGAAAGCACCGTCGTCGCGTCGAGGTGCGCAAACGCCGTGGCCGGAGCCGGGTCGGTCAGGTCGTCTGCCGGAACGTAAATCGCCTGCACCGAAGTCACCGAGCCGGTTTTGGTCGAAGTGATGCGTTCCTGCAATTCACCCATTTCCGTGGCGAGGTTCGGCTGATAGCCCACCGCGCTCGGCATGCGTCCGAGCAGCGCCGACACTTCAGAACCGGCCTGCGTGAAGCGGAAGATGTTGTCCACAAACAGCAGCACGTCCTGGCCCTGATCGCGGAAGTATTCAGCGACGGTCAGCCCTGACAGCGCCACGCGCAGCCGCGCTCCGGGCGGTTCGGTCATCTGCCCGTAAACGAGCGCCACTTTTGATTTGCTCAGGTCTTCATCATTGATGACGCCTGATTCGCGCATTTCCATCCAGAGGTCGTTGCCTTCGCGGGTGCGTTCGCCCACGCCCGCAAAGACCGAGAAACCGCCGTGCGCCTTGGCGACGTTGTTGATCAGTTCCATGATCGTCACCGTCTTGCCCACGCCTGCGCCGCCAAACAGCCCGATCTTGCCGCCCTTGAGGAAGGGCTGAATCAGGTCAATGACCTTGATGCCCGTGACGAGCATTTCAAGTTCGGTGGACTGCTCTTCAAGTTTCGGCGCGTGCGCGTGAATCGGGTAATGAGCCGTCGCGGTGACAGGGCCGCGTTCGTCCACCGGTTCACCGATGACGTTCAGGATGCGGCCCAGCGTGCCATTGCCGACCGGAACCCTGATCGGGCCGCCGGTGTCCTGCGCGCCCATGCCGCGCACCATGCCGTCAGTCGGCAGCATCGAAACCGCGCGCACGCGGCCTTCGCCAAGGTGCTGCTGCACTTCGCAAATCACATCAATCGGACGCGGCACGTCGAATCCTTCGCTCGTGACGCGCAGCGCCTGATAAATCGGCGGCAGATAGCCTTCCGAAAATTCCACGTCAACCACCGGGCCGATGACCTGGACGACCTTGCCCACTACGCCGTTCGCAGTGCTGGTTGCAGTACTCATTCAAATTCACTCCTTCGCAGATGTTCGCAGACAGGCTGCGCCAGACTATCAAAAGTCTCAAAAAATGGCTGCCGGGCTGGATAAGACTTGCACGGTCAGTAAAGTGAGATTTTTCACGACTCAACTAAAGGGGCGGAGTTTAGCACAGGGCCGACGGCTTTTGCCAGCCCTCTGCCAGCCGACCCTGGTTTTCCCGCAATGAAAAACCACACTGGCACAGTCAGGGCAGCAGCGGTAAGATGAGGCGCCGATTCAGCAACAGGAGTTTCAGCTATGCCAGCAACGCTTGATGAAGAGAAAACCGAACGTGCTTCGCCATTACGTCACTGCACCTTTGAAGAGTATCTGGCGTGGCCGGGCGAGCATCGCAAAACAGAGTGGGTTGACGGGGAGATCATTGAGATGGCGGCAGTTTCAAGGTCGCACGCGGAACTGACCAGGTTTCTTCTCTTTATCCTGACGGCCTGGATCAGGAAAAACAAACTCGGCTGGGTAATGGGGCCGGAATTTGCAATGAAGCTTGAAGCGCAGCGGCGCGGGCGCGAACCTGACCTGATGTTTGTGACGGCTGAACGAATGAATCTGATCCGCGACAATTACCTTGATGGCGCTTCGGATGTGGCGGTTGAAATTATTTCGCCGGAAAGCATCGGGCGGGATCGCGGCGAGAAGTTCGTGGAATATGAAGCCGCCAGGGTGCGTGAATACTGGCTGCTTGATCCGATCCGGCAGCAGGCGGAATTTTACCGGCTCGGTGATGACGGTCACTATCGGCTGGTCAGCACCGAACCTGACGGCATCTTTCGTTCGCAGGTGATCGCAGGGTTCTGGCTGCGCGTGGAATGGCTGTGGAATCTGCCGGATGAGTTTGAAGTTTTGCAGGAACTGGGCATCAGATAAGACGTGTGCAGAAAGTTCAGCGCAGTGATTCACCACAAAAGGCACACGATGCGCAAGGGGGCAGAACAGGCCGTGTGACGCCCTGGCTCTCTTTTGTGCTGTTGGCGCTTTTTGTGGTGAAAGTTTTATGTGCAGTCTCCACAAATACTGAGTTTCTTCAGGACAAAGGTAAAGACGAATGACCAAAAGCAGATTTTTACAGGGCCGCCGCATTGCGCCCGTACCGATTACGCCAGGCACGACGATTGTCGAACTGATCGAAAATAACTTTCAGGCTTACAACGCTGCCCGGCTGCGCGAAGGGGCGCAGCTTTTTGCCGAGCGCATGCTGGGTGATGACGTGACGGTGGGCATTACTCTGACTGGCGCGCTGACGCCCGCAGGGATGGGCATTTCAGCCCTCATTCCGCTGATGGAAGCGGGCTTTGTGGACTGGATCATTTCAACGGGCGCGAATCTTTATCACGACACGCATTTCGGGCTGGGCCTGGCGATGCACCGGGGCAACGCGCAGACCAGCGATGTGGTGCTGCGCGAGGAAGGCGTCGTGCGCATTTACGACATCTTCTTCGATTACGAGGTATTGCTTTCGACCGATGCCTTCTTCCGCGAGGTGATTCGCGCCGATGAGTTTCAGCGCGAAATGTCCACCGCCGAATTTCATTATCTGTGCGGCAAATACGTTGCTGAACGCGAGCGTGTGCTGGGTTTGCAGAATCAGTCATTGCTGGCCGCCGCGTATCGCTGTGGTGTGCCGGTTTACACTTCGTCGCCTGGCGACAGTTCGATTGGCATGAATGTCGCGGCGATGGAATTGCAGGGCGCGAAGCTGCGCATCAATCCTTCGGCTGACGTGAATGAAACAGCGGCCATCGTGCTGACGGCCAAACGCGGCGGCGGCAAATCGGCCATCTTCATTTGCGGCGGCGGCAGCCCGAAAAACTTTGCGCTTCAGACCGAGCCGCAGATTCAGGAAGTCCTCGGCATTGAGGAAAAAGGTCACGATTATTTTCTACAGATCACCGACGCCCGTCCCGACACGGGCGGGCTTTCAGGCGCAACGCCGTCTGAAGCGGTGAGCTGGGGCAAGATTGATCCTGATCAGTTGCCGGGCACGGTGGTTTGTTATGTTGATGCCACGGTGGCGCTGCCGCTGATTACGGCTTATGCGATGGCAAAGCACGCGCCGCGTCCGCTCAGGCGGCTGTATGACAAACGCGATGAGATGATGAATCTGCTCAGAAGCGAGTACGAAAAATCAGAGCGGAAGTAATCAGCAGTCAGCAGGCGGCAAGTCGCAGGGGAGTGATGATCGCAGGATCATTACTCCCTTTTGACTTCGATGCGGTAACGTTCGAGCTTCAGATACAGGCCGCGCGGTGACAGGCCGAGTTCTCTGGCGACGGCGCGCAGGTTGCCGCGATGGCGGGCGATGGAATCCTTCAGCATTCGCGTTTCCAGTTCACTGACGGCTTCGGCCATTTTCTGACCCGGAGCAGGCTGAAAAACAGCGGCTTCTGCCGGAGCAGGCGCAACCGGCGTGTTGCTGGCAGTGAGCGCTTCACGCGAAAACAGCGAATCCATGGCGTGACTGGAAGCGCTGCCGGTCAGCGCGCCGGAATAGTAACTTGCCGGTGATGATTTGCCGCTGGCTGATGCGCTGTGGCGAATCAGCGGTGAAAGTGACGCTTCGGTGATTTCGCCGCCCGGCGCAATCAGCGCAATCAGGCGCTGAATTTCATTGGCCAGTTGCCGCACGTTGCCCGGCCAGTCATAAACCATCATCAGATCGAGCGCCTGCGGTGAGATGGTGATGTTTTCCTTGCCTTCCTGACCTGAATACCGGGCAATCAGATGCGTCACCAGCGCCGGAATTTCATCACGCCGTTCACGCAGCGGCGGCATATGCAGCCGAATGACGTTGAGGCGGTAATAAAGATCCTCGCGGAATTTGCCTTCGGCCACGAGCTTTTCCAGATCGCAGTTGGTCGCCGCAATCACGCGCACATTGACTTTGACCGGCTTGCTTTCACCGAGCGGCTGAATTTCACCTTCCTGCAAAAAACGCAGCAGCCGGGGCTGCACTTCAAGCGCCAGATCACCGACTTCATCCAGAAAGAGCGTGCCCCCGGCGGCGCTGCGAATGACGCCCTGGTAATCGGCGCTGGCCCCGGTGAAAGCTCCCCGGCGATGACCGAACAACTGCGAATCAATGATCTCACGCGGAGCAACCGTGCAGTTGAAAGCGACAAACGGCGCCTCGCGGCGGTCGCTGATGTTGTGAATGGCGCGCGCGATGACTTCCTTGCCCGTGCCTGATTCGCCCGTCACCAGCACAGTCACGGCGCTGCTGCGAATGCGACTGATTTCTTCAATCAGCGCGCGCATCGCCGTGCTGCGATAAACCAGACCCGGCAGCTCAAGCCCTTTCTGTTCGGCGCTCAGATCATAGCCCGCAATCGTCCTCACCTGGTTGCGCAGCGCACACAGTTCCAGCCCCAGTTCGCTCAGCCTGATGAGCGGTTCGATGAACTGCCGCAGCGGGTAGCGCGCGGTTGCCGCTTCACCGACACACAGCGTCAGCGTCGCCCTGTGACCGCAGCGCAATTCATAAAGCGCAGCGCGGGCCGCTTCAGTGCGACCTGTGGCGCGCGCCTGTCGCACGCTTTCAGCCAGCGTCATCGCTTCGGCCTGACTACAGCCGTACCACGCGAGCGCCGCGCCGTCCTGACTGAAGTCATAAACAACGACCGGCCCGACTCTCAGTTCCTGGCTGATGATCTGACACAGTTCGTGCAGCAGCAGTTCACGCGAACTGACCGCGCCCGCCAGTCGCATCAGGGCCGCATTGCTGACCACTGCCAGATCAACTGTTTCCTGCCTGTCTGATGTTCGCGGCGGCGCAACAGTCAGTTGCTGAAACTGTTCCAGCGCCGTGCTGGTGCGGGCCAGCATTGGCGCGGCTTCGAGGCGGGTGAAAATCTCCTGCGCGCTGTTCAGTTCCGCCCGTGCCTGGGCTGCGTCTGCGGCTTTGAGCAGCGCCTGACCGAGATGATAACGAGCCGTCGCGGTGCGATATGAATTCGACACCATCTCAAAAATCGAAACGGCCTGGCTGAGCAGGCTGATCGCTTCGCCGTGCCTGCCCTCAACTGTTGCGAGGCGGCCTGACAATTCGCGCAGATGACCAATCAGCAGCGTATTGCTGAGTTCTTCAACCGGGCCGCTGACTTCGCTGAGCGCGTGACGCGCCGCTTCGGTTTCACCGGCTTCAAGGTGCAGATCAGCCAGCCATAACCGCGCCGCTGCCTGGCCGCGCTGATCATTGGTTTCAGTGGCGACTTTGAGACTTTGATGCAGCGCATCAGCGGCTTCGGCGCAGCGATTCTGAAGCAGGTAACACCGCCCCATCGTCAGATGCGCCTGCGATTCAACCCAGCGGCCCGACACGGACTGCAACACCGCGATGGCTTCGCGGGAATACTGTTCTGATTCGGCAAACTGACCGCACTGCATTGCCAGTTCGCCCATCGTTTCCAGCGAATTGCCCAGGGCCACGCGCTCACCGATGTCGCGCGCCAGGCTGATGGCCGCCTCAAGCGTCTGCCGCGCGCGCTGCGTTTCGCCCAGGTGCAGCAGGTTGAAACCCAGATTGGTGTAGGCTGCCGCCAGCAGTCGTTTGTTTTTTGACCGCTCGAAATAATGCGAAGCGCGTTGCAGCAGTTCGACGGCCTGCGCCTGTCCCTGCTCCTCAAGCAGCATGACCGCTGCCGTGTTGACATAAATATGCCCGAACAGCAGCGGCGGGCCGTCATCATCAAGCAGTTTGAGCGCCTGCTCGTGACAGTCCTGCACGCTTTTGAAGTTGCCTTCGTTGATGCCGACCATCGCCAGCCCGTGATAGGCAAATGCAATAGCGACTTTATTGCCCGTCAGCCGGTGATGTTTGAGCGCCTGCTGAAAGTGATCGCGCGCGAATTTGTTTTCACCGATGGCGCGGTAAATGCGGCCCAGCACCTGATGACAATTGCCGATTTCGCTGATGTCGTCGCGCTCTTCGGCCAGGGCCAGCGCATTGCGCGCATAAGAAATCGCCTTCGGGCGGTCTGACGCATAACCATAAGCCGAACCAAGCCGCAGATAAATTTTGCCCAGCACGACCGGGTGCAGCGTCGCGCGCGTGTCGGTCTTGTCATACTCCGCCAGGATTTCGATGGCTTCGCGGTAACGCGCCACGTTTTCCAGCGCCTCTGCCGCCAGGCAGCAGAGCGTGGCGCGCTGTTCGTCATTGAGCAGACGGCTGCGCAGCGCAGTCTGAAAAAATTCACCCGCCTCCTCGTATTCATAGCGCGCAAAGGCTGCCCGCCCGGCTTCAATCAGCCCGGCCAGTTCACCGGCATCAGCGAGCGGCGCAGATTTGAGCGAAGAGGAACGTGGATTAGTGGATTTCATCTGAACTTCTGAATTTCGCTACCGGCAGCGCAAACAAGCCAACAGGAATCGCGGCCTGCGCACAGGCGCATTCCAGCATGGGATATGCTGAATCAGGAGGCAGTTTCAATCTTTAACCTGAATCATCGGTGTCTGTCTTTCCGGTCAGCGGGCCAGGTGACGATCATAGCCCAGCGCGATCAGTTGTTCACAGGCCTGCCAGACATCGTCAGGAATTTCCTGTTCGATCTGAAAGCCGAGCGCCGGATAAATTCTGAGGCGCTGCAAATCGCCAACCATAATATTGATGACCCGGTCTTTCGGCAGCGTCGCGTTCGGATAATCAGCAAACGCGATGGGCGGTGAGGCGACCCTGACTTTTTTGCCCGGCCACTGTTTCATAAACGTGGCATAAGCCCGGCGTTCCATATAAGGTTTCTGCACCAGCAGGAAACTGGCCGGATCAAGGCCGCGCGCGTGCAGCAGGCGGCGGCTGAAATTAATGTTTTCGCCCGTATTGGTTGATTCGCATTCAGTCAGAATGCATTCGCGCGGCACGCCCTGCTGCACGGCAATGTCAGCAAAGACCTCAGCTTCGGGCCGCGTGAAAAGCTCTCTCGTCAGCGCGCCCACATTGCCCGAAAACACGAGCAGCGGCGCGAGGCCCCGCAAATAAAGCTCCGCCGCATACTCAGCCACGCGCACGTCATTGCTGCCGAGCGCGAGGATGATGTCACTCTTTTCAGGCTGATGATTGAGGTGATGATAATCCCAGATTTTTCGGGCGAGTTCGTCAACGAGCGAATCTGACACTGACTGATAACCTCCAGGGAAAAGCCAGGCTGTCTGGCAGAGAGTTTTTTTTCTCCACGAAGTCACACGAAGATGCACGAAGGAGAAAACAGAAACCGGTTTCTTCTTCGTGCCTCTTCGTGTGACTTCGTGGAGACAATCTCTTTTCTCTCAAATCACGCGCGCACCTTTGCGACAGCTTCCTGCCAGCCTTCGTACAGGCGTTCGCGGTCGCTCTTTTTCATCTGTGGCTCGAAGCGTTTTTCCTGCTGCCACTGCGAGGCGATCTCTTTTTCATTTTTCCAGAAACCGACGGCGAGGCCGGCCAGATAAGCTGCGCCGAGCGCGGTGGTTTCAGTCACGACCGGACGCACGACCGGAATGCCCAGAATGTCGGCCTGGAACTGGCACAGGAAATCATTGCGCGTCGCGCCGCCGTCAACACGCAATTCTCTGGCTTTGATGCCTGAGTCCTGCTGCATGCATTCGATCACATCGCGGGTCTGGTAACACATGGCTTCAAGTGCGGCGCGAACGATGTGGGCTTTGGTGGCTCCGCGCGTCAGGCCCGTGATCGCTCCGCGCGCGTTCATATCCCAGTACGGCGCGCCCAGGCCGACGAAGGCGGGAACGAAATAAACTCCGTGATTGTCGTGCACTGACGTAGCCATCGCTTCGCTGTCGGCGGCGTTTTCGATTACGCCGAGTCCGTCGCGCAGCCACTGAATGGCGGCTCCGGCAATAAAGACGCTGCCTTCCAGCGCGTATTCGGTTTTGCCTTTGGCGCGCCAGGCGATTGTCGTCAGCAGCCCGGTCTTTGACGGCGTCGCCTGCTCGCCCGTGTTCATCAGCATAAAGCAGCCCGTGCCGTAAGTGTTCTTCATCATGCCGGGCCTGAAGCACGCCTGGCCAAAGAGCGCGGCCTGCTGATCGCCCGCGATGCCTGCAATCGGAATGGCTGCGCCAAAGAGTGCAGGATCGGTTTCAGCATAGACTTCGGATGACGATTTCACTTCGGGCAGCATTGACGCGGGAATGCGCAGCTTTTTGAGAATTTCATCGTCCCATTTCTGCGACCTGATGTTGTAAAGCAGCGTGCGCGAAGCGTTCGAGACATCGGTGACGTGCGCGCGGCCTCCGCTCAGGCGATTGACCAGCCAGGTGTCAACCGTGCCGAAAGCCAGATCGCCCGCTGCGGCCTGTTTGCGCGCGCCTTTGACGTTCTCAAGCAGCCAGGCGACTTTGGTGCCCGAAAAATAAGCATCGGTGACCAGGCCGGTTTTGCGGCGAATCACGCGATCAAATTTTTCGGCCTTCAGTTTTTCGCACAACGATGAAGTGCGGCGGCATTGCCAGACGATGGCGTTATGAATGGCAAGGCCTGACTGGCGATCCCAGACGATGGTGGTTTCGCGCTGATTGGTGATGCCGATGGCGGCAATGTCTTCGGCTTTGATGCAGGTGTAGGCGAGCGCGCGGCGGGCGCATTCAAGCTGCGACTCCCAGATGTCTTCGGGGTTGTGTTCGACCCATCCGGCCTGGGGGAAAATCTGGGGAAACTCCTGCTGAGCGATGTGAACGACGGCTCCGGCGCGGTTGAAGATGATGGCGCGTGATGAGGTCGTTCCCTGATCGAGGGCGAGAATGTAGTTAGGCATTGGTCGTGTCACCTCAGTGATTTTGTTGTTTGGTACGGCTTACGGGAAAAGAATACCCGCCACGAATCTTTACAAGTGCACACCGGGCTGCCCTGACCAGTCATCTTTCGGGCTGCTTCAATCCGTGAAGATTCGTGTGCATTCGCGGCTGATTTTTTCTGAATTTACAGCAGCGCTACGACTGTGCTGGCGCCGCTTCAGCCGGTGATTTACCGGCGGAGCGAATAGTAATGATTTTCCTGAGCGTATCAAACCAGAATGGCGCGCCAAGCGAGGCTGCCCCGGCGGTCAGTGTCAGACCGAACAGTTTGCTGAGCGTCCAGAACAGCCACCACGTCGTACCCGGCACCGATTTCTGCTCATTGATTTTCTGAAGTTCGGCATTCCAGCCGAGTGGCAGGCCGAATTCCTGAAGCTGCCCGACCTGATCTCTGATGGTGGCGAAGTCCCTGCCTGCTTCCGGCGCGCCGGATTGCTGGGCGACCTTTTCGGCTTCAGCCACCAGCGTGGCGCGCAGCGTGGAACTGGACATCAGCGCCCGCGCAATCGTCACAGTGTCCACATTCAGCATCAGCACAAGTGCGACGGCCACGCCAATAGTCAGCAACTGCATCTTGCGTTTGTACCAGCCTGAAACGCGCTCCATTGAACTATTGAACCAGCCTTCGATGCCTGCGCGCAGGTGGCCGAGCGCAGTGCGCACCTGCTTTTCGCTCAGTTTGACGGCCTGCGATTCAGCCAGGCTGTTTTCAGCCTCGTCAATCAGCACATAGAGCAGACGCCTGAGGTTATCGTTGATTTTCACCCGGCCATTGCCATCGGCGGCTTGCTGCACCGCTGCGCGCAATCCGGCAACAGTGTCGGGACGCCTGCCGTCTTTATCCGACAGGATCAGATCCATCAGCGCGAGCGAGAAATTCTGCGCCGGAATGTAGGAGGTGTTGAGCTTGTCGTGGCTCTTTTTCATCAGCAGCGGATGCTCCTGCCGCAGGCTGCTGATCAGCGGGTGTTCACGAAAAGCTTTTTCCAGCGAAGGATCATTCAGCAGAAATCTGATGCCTTCGCGCAGATTGACGGCGCGCCACTGCGAGATGGCGGCAATCAGTTCATTGACTGCCGCGCAGACCAGGCTCAGCAGCAGGTAGACAAAGACCAGACCGATTCCGACTTCGAGCGCAGATGATCCGAACATGGGCCGACTCCTTTCAGATGATGCATTCCCGCAACGCGACTGCCAGCCGCAGCCTCGTTTCAGGGTTCTGAGAGTGACTTGTGACTGAAGACCGGAGAAAACTATGAGCCGTATCAATTCGTCTGTCGTATCATCTGCCGCGTTACTTTTCACCGTCACTCTGATTTTGTCAATCTGTCCGCTCATTCGCGGCAGCGCTGAGTGAAGGTGAAGCACGAGATCAGATGAGAAAGGTGAGCGCCGATGCCCGGTGGATTGCATCCATTGCTGCTGCTGACGGCCAGTGAACACACAAAGCTGCTCTTCACGCTCTTTGTCATGTTCGTGGCGGCCAAGCTGCTGGCTGAAATTTTCGAGCGGCTCAAACAGCCTGCCGTGGCGGCTGAAATTCTGGCGGGCGTGCTGATCGGGCCGGGCGTGCTGAACTGGGTGCAGCCGAGTGAACTGACGAACACTCTGTCAGAAATCGGCGTCATCTTTCTGCTCTTTCGCGTCGGCCTGGAAACGCGGCCTGCCGATGTGTTCAGCGTCGGTCTGCGCGCCACACTGGTCGCCGTGCTGGGGGTGATCGTGCCGTTTGTGGCCGGATACGCGCTTTTCAGTTTTTATGGCAAGCCGCAGATCGAAGCGATCTTTGTCGGCGCGGCGCTCGTCGCCACTTCGGTCGGCATCACGGCGCGCGTGCTGGGGCAGATGCGAGTTCTCAGCCTTGAATCAAGCCGCATCATTCTCGGCGCGGCGGTGATTGATGACGTGCTCGGTCTGCTGATTCTGGCCGTCGTCAGCAGCATGGCCAAAGGCCGGGTGCATTACGCCGAAATCGGCACGACGGCGGCGCTGGCCATCGGCTTCACGCTGCTGGTGGCGCTGGTCGGTGCGCGCACGATCAACAAAATCCGGCCACGAGTTGACAGGTTGAAGGTCGGCCAGGCTTATCTGGTTTTCGGCCTGTCGGTTTGTCTGGGCCTGGGGCTGATCGCTTCATACATCGGCGTGGCGGCGATTGTCGGCGCGTTTCTGGCCGGGATGGCGCTGTCAGAATCAACCGAAGGCACTGATATGCCGATTCAGGCCGAAGCCGTCACTGAATTTCTGCTGCCGTTCTTTCTGGTCAATATCGGCATGCAACTGCGGCTGGATGCGTTTCTGACGGGTGAAGGCATGGTGCTGGCCGTGCTGGTAACGGCGCTGGCCGCAGTCACGAAAGTGATCGGTTGCGGGCTGGCGGCGCTGCCGCTCGGCTTCAGGCGCGCCTTACAGGTTGGCGTCGGGATGATTCCGCGCGGCGAGGTCGGCATCGTGGTCGCGCAAATCGGACTCGGCCTGCACACGATCAGCGACGAGGCTTACGGCGTGGTGCTGTTTATGGCCGTAATGTCCACCGTCATTGCGCCGCCGCTGCTCGTGCCGCTTTACCGGGGTGAACAGCGAAGTGATGATGAGACTCGCACCGTCAGTTCACTGGCATAATGAATGAAAATCCATTCCGCTCTGATCGCTCCAGTTACCGAGCGCAAAACTGAGTCGCCCGCAGGTATACTGATGCTGCCAGTGTGTCGGTCTGGAGATGTAAAGCTCACCTTCGACCAGCTCGCAGCGTTTGCCATCGTCGGGCAGCAGACCAGGATCAGCAGAAGTGAGTTTTTCAGCCACGCGCATAAGCGAACTTCTCCAGACACCACTGGTCGGAACACCGCTGAATGAAATGGCCAGCCTGCAATCAGATACTTTGCAAGCTGGCCAGCTCAGTCCGTATTTTGTCCTGGACTCAGGCGATGGTGATTTCCTTTGCCAGATAAACGTCCTGAATTGCGTGAAGCAGCGCCGCGCCTTCGGCCATCGGACGCTGGAAGGCCTTGCGGCCTGAAATCAGGCCGGTGCCGCCGGCGCGTTTGTTGATGATTGCGGTTTTGACGGCTTCCTTCAGATCGCTTTCGCCGCTTGATGCGCCGCCTGAATTGATCAGCCCGGCGCGGCCCATATAGCAGTTCGCAATCTGATAGCGCGTCAGGTCAATCGGATGATCAGAAGTCAGTTCGGTGTACACCTTCTTGTCAATCTTGCCGTAAGGACTCTCCTTCGTGTTCAGCGCCAGGTAGCCGCCGTTATTTTCCGGCAGTTTCTGTTTGATGATGTCGGCTTCGATGGTCACGCCCAGGTGATTGGCCTGGCCGGTCAGGTCGGCTGAAACATGGTAGTCCTTCTCTTTGGTCTTGAAGGCTTCGTTGCGGGTGTAACACCACAGCACCGTGAAGAGGCCGAGTTCGTGAGCGCGGCTGAAGGCCTGGCTGACTTCCTGAATCTGCCGCTTCGATTCTGCCGAGCCGAAATAGATGGTCGCGCCGATGCCGGTTGCGCCCATTTCGTAAGCCTGCTCGACCTGCGCGAACAGAATCTGATCGAAGCTGTTCGGGTAGGACATGAATTCGTTGTGGTTGATTTTGACGATGAACGGAATCTTGTGAGCATAGCGGCGGGCACACGCGCCCAGCACGCCCAGCGTTGAAGCGACAGCATTGCAGCCGCCTTCAATCGCCAGCTTCACAATGTTGGCCGGATCAAAATAGATCGGGTTTTTGGCAAAGCTCGCGCCCGCCGAATGCTCGATGCCCTGGTCAACGGGCAGAATCGAAACGTAGCCGGTTCCGGCCAGTCGCCCATGATTGAACAGATCCTGCAAATTGCGCAGCACCACCGGCGAGCGGTCTGAATCAATCCAGACGCGATCAATAAAATCAGGGCCGGGCAGATGCAGACTTTCTTTGGCAATCGTTTTGCACTCGTGCGTCAGCAGGCTGCTCGCATCTTCACCCAGTAAGCTTTCAATCTCTTTGATGTTCACGGTCAAGCCTCCATAAGTCATAAGGGTTAAAATGGCAGGGGCCAGCGAAAACGAAATTCTATGTGCCCCGGCGGGCGATGGCAAGAACGCCTGACCGCTCACGCACAAGTTGTGGTTATAACTTCATAAATTCCCGGCCTGCCAATCCGGCAACGAAGCCGCTGCGTAATTACCGAAGCTGACAGACAGCATTCATTTCTCCTGCTGAAAATGGAGCAGCGCACAGTGACTGATGACAAGTTATGAAAAATGATTACAGCCGCACTGCCGAAGCCGTCGCCTTTGCGCGCGCCGTTGAGCAGGTGCATCCGGCCTCGCAGCGCATTCTGACTGATCCGTTTGCCGCACAGTTTTTGCGTCATCCTTATTACCGGCTGGCGGCGGCTTCGCGCCTGCTGTCGTGGGGGGCGCTGAACTTTCTGGCTTTCTGGGCGCCGGGCGGGCAGGAATATCTGATGCTGCGGGCGCGGTTCGTGGATGACCTGGCGATCAGGCTGGCAGGCGAAGGGCTGCGCCAGATCGTGCTGCTTGGCGCGGGCCTCGACAGTATGGCTTTGCGCATCGGGCCGTCGCTGGCTGAAGTGACTGTTTATGAAGTTGATCATCCGGCCACACAGGCGCTCAAGCGTGCCGGTTACGCGCGCAGCGGTGTTCCGGCCAGCGTGCGTTTTGTCGCGGTTGATTTCGAAAAGGACAAGGTTGCGCCGCAACTGCGCGAGGCCGGGTTTGATCCGGCGCAGCGTTCGCTGATTGTCTGGCTCGGCGTGACCTATTACCTGACCGACAAAGCGATGGCGCAGGCGCTGGAACAGATTGCCGAACTCGGCGGCGCAGGAATGTGCCTCGTGTTTGATTATATTTTGCAAGAGGTCGTTGACGGCACCAGCCGCAATCCGGATGCGCTCGAAAAGGCGCGGCGCGTGGCGCAACTGGGCGAACCCTGGATTTTTGGTCTGAAGCCTGAAGCGGTCGGCGAGTACCTGGCGCGGTTCGGCTTTGCGCTCGTGAAGGATTACGAGTTTACGGAACTGCACGAGCAGTATTGCCCGCGCCGCGCCCGCCCGATGAATTATTCGCGGCTGGCGGTGTGCGAGCGCACCTGAAAGAGCCTGGACACGCCGGTTTTTTCTTTCCCGCATAAATCCATCCTGATGATCGGCGCGTAATGCCGCATGAAATCAGCAGAATAATCTCTTCACACTCAGCGGGAGGAAGAACCATGCACAGACTGTGTTCATTCAGAAAAACCGCGCTGCTGCTGGCGCTGGCGGTGGCGCTTTCAAATGTCACAACCGGGCTGGCGGGCGACAAGACGCTTTATCAGCGGCTGGGCGGGTATGATGCGCTGGCGGCAGTGACGGATGATTTCATCACGCGGCTGGCGACGGACAAGGAACTGGCGCGTTTCTTTGTCGGCGCGAGCGACAATTCAAAGAAACGCATTCGTCAGCTTGTCCTCGATCAGTTGTGCGCGGCGACCGGCGGGCCGTGCATTTACATCGGGCGCGATATGAAAACAGTTCACCAGGGACTGAAGATCACTGACCGGGACTGGGACATCAGCGTCAAACATCTGGTCGCCACGCTCGATAAATTCAAGGTGCCGGAGCGGGAGAAGAAGGAAGTGCTGGCGGCCATTTCCAGTCTTAAAAAAGACATCGTCGAACCATAACCGCGAAATTCAACTGTAGCCGCTAAAGATCACACCATTATTCAGGGCTGCCTGGCCACCGTTTGCCTGTCGTCTCATGCAGCGACAGACAGCACCTGGCGCGGCAGCCTTTTTGCTGACCTGCCACTTACTCCAGACCTGCGACTGCCGCGCTGCTTGCAACCATTCAAAAGACCTGTTTAGAATGCACGCGCTCCAGGGTCGCAGACACAAGCTCATCAACAACCTGGTCAGCCGGCACTCATCGCTTCAGTTCGATCAGGCGGAGCCTTTGCTGATGGTGATTAACGCTGATTCTGAAGTCCGGTTCCAGGTCGTCGGCAGCCGTGTGATGGCTGAACCAGTGTGGATCCATGATCAGACAAAGCAGAAAATCCGGCCCTGAATCGTCCGGCCTGTCCAACCCGCAGGAACTGATTGCGCTGCTTGAAACCGGTCGCCGCGCCGCCGCTGAATTTCATCACGAAGAAGCCATCAACTGTTTTGAGGACGTGCTGGCGAGTCCGCTGCTTAACGAGGAACAGCGGGCAACAGTGCGCTGTTCGCTGGCCGAATCGCTGGAAAACCTGGCGCGGTACCGCGAAGCCATCGAAGTGATGGCCGAATATGAAAATCATTCGGCGCGCGAAAACCTGCATCCGGTCGTCCTTTTTCAGGTCTGGCTGCGGATGGGGTCGGCGTATGGTTATGCGGGCGATCATCCGCGCGCGATTTCATATCTCAAACAGGCGCTCGCGCTCGCCGAGGAACGGCACGATGCCGAAGATCTGGGCGCATGTCATCTGGTGCTGGGCCGCATTTACCGGGCGATTGGCGAAACCGAGTTTGCGCGCGACCATCTGAAAAAGGCTTTGCAGCATCACCGCACGCTCGGACAGTGGCAGGCGCTGGCGCAGACCTACTTTCTGCTCGGCAATGTCTGCGTGGGTGAAGGCGATTTCAACGCGGGCCGCGAACATTTTGAGCAGGCCATCAAAATCATCGGCGACCGCCGCGCCCCGCTGCTGCTTGGCAGCATCTACACCAATCTTTCCAACCTGATTCTCTGGCGCGAACACGGCCAGGCCTCCGAAGGCATCGAGGTCATCGAGAAGGCCATCTTTTATCTGAAGCAGGCGCACAACGACCGCATCCTGGCTTATGCGTGGAGCAATCTGGGTTACGGCCTCGGACACATCGGCGACTGGGCGCGGGCCGAACAGGCTTTGCATCAGGCCATCGAACTCGGTCGCCGCTCGAATGATCTGGCCGTGCAGGGAACCGCGCTTGACACGCTCGGTGAACTGACGATGCAGCGCGGCGATTTTGACGAAGCTGAGCGCATGCTGCGCCAGGCGGTGCAGAATGCCCGCACCGCCAACTTCCCGTTCGGCGAGGAGCAGGCCTTGCAGACGCTTGGTCGCTGTCTGCTGATGCGCGGCGACAAGGCCGGAGCCATTGAGGTTTTCGAGCAGGAACTGACTGTCGCCACGCGGCTGCGCGACAAGCGGCTGGCGGCTTCGGCGCGACTGCATCTGGCCGAAGCCTGCCTGGAAGCGGGTGATGAACGGCAGGCGCATCGTCTGCTCGATGCCGCCGCCGAAGCCATCGAACCATCGGACATCATTTCACTGGTCGCGCATTTCAGGCTGCTGAGCGGACTGATGCGGGCGCGGGCTGGCGGTTTTGAAGCGGCGCGTCATCACCTGAGCCAGGCGATCACGATTTACGAAATGATCTCCGATCCTTACCAGGAGGCCGCCGCCCGTTATCAGCTTGGTCTGATCTGCCTCAGGTATGGCCGCACGGCTGACCATTCGCGCGCCAGTGTGGAATTGCAGAAAGCCCGCGCCATTTGCGAACGGCTGGGCGCGCTGCCGCTGCTGCGCCGGATTGAAGATGCGCTTACGGCGCTGCTGCGCCTCGGTGATGACGAGCAGGTTGCGCCGCCCGTCAGTGCGCCGGTCACTGCGCCGTCAGCGGCTGAAGTCACGGGCGCTGAAGTGCTGCGGCTGATTGGCGCTTCGTCGTCACGCGAACTGCTGCTGCACGAACTGGTCACGCTGGTTTACGAATCAGCCGGGCGCGTGCCGGTCGCGGCTTTTGTCGAGAACGAAGACGGAAGGTATCAGCCCGCCGCCCTGACCGGACTTGAAGCCACTGACGCGGCCAGGATTGCCGACCGCCTGACCGAAGCAATGCTGGCGCACCGCGAACCCGACGTTGAATTCAGTGAAGCCACGCTGCACCGGTTGCGCGCGGGCGCGGCGTCACGCGCAGTGCTGTATGTCGGTTCACCGAATGCGCGTGAACTGCTGTATGCGACTGTCGAGCCGCTCGTCAGGCTGGCTGAAATCTGTCTTGAACTCGGCGCGCTGCGTGAACAGACACGCGGGCTGATGAGTTATGAAGCCAGCGAACCGAAACACGAAATTCACCTGCCCGGCCTGGTCATTGCCAGTCAGGCGATGCAGAAGCTGGCCGAAGACATTCACAAAATTCGCGGCAGTCGCGTGACGGCGCTCATCACCGGCGAATCAGGCACGGGCAAGGAACTCGTCGCCCGCGCCACGCACCTGCTGAGCGAGCGTCGCAATGCGCCCTTTGTGCCTTTCAACTGCACCGTTGCGCCGCGTGAAATCATTGCTTCGCAGTTGTTCGGCCACAAAAAAGGCGCCTTCACCGGGGCTGTTTCTGATTACCAGGGCGTGATTCGCAGCGCCGATGGCGGCACACTCTTTCTGGATGAAGTCGGTGATCTGGCGCTCGAAGTGCAGCCGCAACTGCTGCGCTTTTTGCAGGAAGGTGAAATTCAGCCGCTCGGTGAAACGCGGCCCGTGCGCGTGGATGTGCGCGTTGTGGCCGCCACGAATGCCGATATTGAAAAGCTCGTGGCCGAAGGCAAATTCCGCGAGGATCTCTATTACCGCCTCAACGTCATCCGGCTGCACATTCCGCCATTGCGCGAACGCCGCGAGGAAATTCCGGCCCTGGTTGATTACTTTCTGAATCTGTATGCCGGTGAAGCAGGCAAGCGCGGCAGGGAAGGCCAGACCAGGATTGCGATTGCACCGCAGGCGCTCGACCTGCTGATGGTTTATGACTGGCCGGGCAATGTGCGACAACTGGCCAATGAAATTCAGCGCCTCGTGGCTTACACGCCAGCCGGTGGTCTGATTACCGAACGCGATTTATCGCCGCAGATTTTCAGCAGCGGCGAACAGGCGCAACCGGGCAGCTTCGGCAGCCGCAATCTGGCCGCCGTCACGAGCGCCCTGCGGCACCGCGCCCAGGCCCGCGAAGAGGTTGTGCTGCCGCCCGGCGAACGCACCATCAGCCTGCGCTTCAGGCCCGGCGAGCAGACGCTCGATGATGTCTTTGCTGAAATCGAACGCCAGTTGATCAGCGATGCCATGCGCCGATACAAAGGCCGCCGCGAGCAGGTCGCCAGAGAACTCGGCATTACTCGCAAGGGCCTCTACCTGAAACTTCAGCGCCTCAGAATGGATGAGCAGGGTGAATCAGAAGGCCCGGAAAAATAAAGACAGGGATTGAACTGCCCGAATGCACAGCCCGCACACAATCTCTTTCTCTCTTTCTCTCTTTCTCTCTCTCTCTTTCTCTGCGTCTCTGCGCCTCTGCGAGAAACTTTATCTCACGCAGAGGCGCAGAGGCACAGAGAAAGAGAGAGAAAGAAGAGGAAAAGAGGAAAACGAGTGTCTCAATTGTGCGGGTTGTGATTCAGGAGTTTGAATGAGAAGTCGCCGGGGTTAATGACGCTGCACTTCGGCTTTGTTATTTGCTGCTGGCTGATCGCCTCTGACTTTGCGCAGGTCAACGCCCATTTCGCGCGCCAGCCGGTAAACCATCTGCACCGGCAAGCCCACCACATTGAAATAACTGCCTTCAATGCGCTCAATGAACAGCGAGGCGTAACCCTGAATGGCGTAAGCTCCGGCCTTGTCGTCAGGCTCTCCGGTAGCGACGTACCACTGAATCTCTTCTTCGCTGAGCGCGGCAAACTTGACGCGGGTTGTCGCAATATCTGAACGAGCCTCGCCGCCGCGCAGCAGCGTGACCGCCGTCAGCACTTCGTGCCAGTTGCCGCTCAGGGCGCGCAGCATTCTTTCGGCATCCGCCGCATTTTCGGGCTTGCCCACCGTTTCCTCGTCAATCAGCACAGTCGTGTCAGCGCCCAGCACAAGTTCATCGCCTGCTGCCACTGCCGCTGCTTTTTCGCGCGACAGGCGCAGCACATAATCTCTGGCTGGTTCACCTGGCCGCTGCGTTTCGTCAATATCAGCGACACGCACCTGAAAGCTGATGCCAGCGGCCCGCAGCAGTTCAGCGCGACGGGGCGAAGCGGAAGCAAGAATCAGAACGGGTTCGGTCATAAGCGACTGGTTATCGTGCTTGTCGGTCATTGCCTTTTTGTCTACACTGTCGAATCTGCCAGCGTGTGCTGATGTAACACAGAGGAAGTCAGATGTCTAACCGTGATGCCGGGCGCAGACGCGCACTGAAAAGAATAGTTTCGCTGCTGATTGTAGGAGCCTTTGCTTATGCGGCGCTGACGCAGACGCTGCCGGTGGATGCGTTTTCGCTCCTCAGTCCGCAAAAATCGCCGCGCGCAAAATCAGAACGTGAACAACTTGCCAGAAAGCCGAAACCATCCGGCACGATGAAAGATCGCCTCGGCGCAGACGATGGTTACGGCGCAGTGTTGTTTATTTCGGCTGACATTGGCGGCAACCTTGAAGTCTGCGGCTGTCCGATTCGCCCGCTCGGTGGCGTGGCGCGCCGGATGGGTTACATCAGCGCGCTGCGCAAACGCAGTCCTGACGCGGCGACGCTGATGGTTGATGCCGGACACATCTTCAGCGACGAAACGAACGAGGACAAAACCGCGCTGCGCGAGGATGCAGTGCTGATGAATGACTGGATTGTGAAGGCCAATGCGGCCATCGGCATGGGCGTTGTGAATCTTTCATACCGCGATCTGCGTTACGCCGGTCAGTTGCTCAGTGGCGAAAAACAAACCGCACAGTCCCCGCTGATTTCAGCCAACGTGAAGCCCGCGCCGGGTTCGACCCGCCAGGCTCCGGCGCCTTACATCATCAAAACGATTACCGGCAAACGACTGCCGAAACCTGTGCGCATTGCTTTCATCGGCGTCACGCAGCCCGCGCCCGACGATCAGAAAGCAGCGGTTGAAGCTGCCGGATTCGTCATTGAAGACCCGGCTGAAGCGGTGAAGAAAACTCTCGCTGAAGTCAAAGACAAGGTTGATGTCACGGCAGTAGTCGGTTATTTCAGACCGGCCTTTGCCAATCGCCTGGCGATGCAGAACGAAGACCTTGATCTGATTATCGGCGCTGACGGCAGCGGTCTGGTGCCTGATCCGAAGCAGGTCGGCAATGCGCTGATTATGATGGCTTCAAATCAGACCAAGTATCTCGGTGAACTGCGGCTCTATACTGACAAGGACGGCGTGGTTGACCGGTTCACGACTCGTTACATCGAACTTGATGACGTGATTCATGATGAACCGGCGATGGCCGCGATGACGCGGCAGGCGCGCAGTGAAATTGATGTCGTGCAGCGTCGCGTGGCTGAAGCCATTGCCGTCGCGCACCGGGCAAAGGGCGATCAGCCTTCGATCTGGGCGGGCGCTGAAAGCTGCGCTGAATGCCACCAGGCGGAATACGCCATCTGGCAGAAGTCGCGCCACTCACACGCCTTTGCCGCGCTGGCGACAAAGAACCGCGAGTTTGACGATTCGTGCGTGGGCTGTCATTCGGTCGGCTTCAAAAATCAGGGTTTCATCAACATCAAAGCCACGCCGCAGTTTGCCAACGTGCAGTGCGAATCGTGTCACGGCCCCGGCGCTGAACACGCCAGCGCGCCAAAGACCACAAGTTACAAAACGCCCGCCGCGCCCGGCAGTTGTGTGGTCTGTCACGATCCTGAAAACAGTCCTGATTTTGTCTTTGCGAAATACTGGCCGCTGATTGCGCACACCAACAGTCTGAAGGAAGCCAAAGCGCCTGCGGTAAAGGCCAGAAAAAAGAAGCGATGAATCAGGGCCGGGCGCTGCTTTGAGCTTTCACGCCCGGCCTGCCGCCTGCCATGCAAAGTCTGCTGAAAATGCTGCCGATCATGATCCGCCTTGCGGGTGATCACGAAGAGGTGCGCGAACAGGCAGTGTTTACGGCGTGGCGCGCGGCGACCGGCGGCAGGCTGGATATTTCGTGCGCTCCGTTCCGGCTCTATCAGCGCACACTGATTGTGGCGATTAAAGATCAGATGTGGAAGCGGCAGATGGAGCACGAAGCGCGGGGCTTTATTTTCAAGCTCAATTCACTGCTTGGCGAACCGCTGGTGACTTACATCGAATTTCGCGTTGATCCGGCCTTTGTCGAAAAGGCGCAGCAGCACGAAGATCAGACCGTTCACTTTCATCATTCCCGCGAACTTGAAGCCGAACTGAAAACCGCCGCCGATCAGATCAAAAACGACGCGCTGCGCGAAGCGTTCCTGCACGCGGCGGCCCGCTGCCTGGAGCGAAAGGAACAGGGCGATCAGGAACCGGCGAATCAGACCACTGACCACTAACCACTGACGACCAGTCACTGACCTATGCCAATCACGAATGCCGAAGTCGAAAGGATTGCGGAACTCGCCAGCCTTGAACTGACCGCCGAAGAGAAACAGTCGTTCGGCACACAGCTTGCTGCCATTATCAATTACATTGATCAGTTGAATGAACTTGATACAACCGCCATCACTCCCTGGCAACACCGCAGCGCAGGCGAAGTCGCACACTCATTTGCCGCGCGCGATGATGTCGTTGAGCCGGGACTCAGTCAGCAGCAGGCGCTCGAACAGGCTCCTGATGCGGCTGACGGCCACTTCCGCGTGCCACGAGTCATTGGCGGATAAGCAGGAGTGAAGAGTGAAAAGTGAAAAGAGGAAAGAACGCTGTCCGCTCTTTCCTTTTCACTCTTTACTCTCCACTGTTCACTCTCCACTCTTCACTTTTCACTATCCCTATGAATCTGACGATTGATGAACTGCACAGACTTTACGCTGCGGGCGCAACCACGCCGGGCGAGGTCATCAATGCTGCGCTTGAACGCATTGAGCAGAAAAACGAACGCCTCAATGCCTTTCTGACCGTGACCGCCGAGCGCGCGCTGAAAAAAGCGGCTGAGATGAATGCTGACATCAGGGAACTGGTGAAGACGCATCCGCTCGCGGGCGTGCCGGTGGCAGTCAAGGACAATATGTGTACTGCCGGAGTGCGAACGACGTGCGGTTCGCGCATCCTGGGCAGCTACGTCCCGCCTGACACCGCCACCGCGATCAGAAGGCTGGAAGAGGCCGGTGCAATTCTGCTCGGCAAGACGAACCTGGATGAATTTGCGATGGGATCGTCAACTGAAAATTCCGCGTTCGGCCCGGTGCGCCATCCATTGAACGAAACGTATGTGCCGGGCGGCAGTTCGGGCGGGTCAGCCGTTGCCGTCGCGGCGGGACTGGTTTCTGTGGCGCTTGGTTCAGACACGGGCGGTTCGATTCGGCAGCCGGCATCGTTTTGCGGCGTTGTCGGACTCAAACCGACTTATGGCCGCGTGTCGCGTTACGGGCTGGTCGCGTTTGCCTCATCGCTCGATCAGATCGGGCCGTTCGGCGCAAATGTGCGTGATGTGGCGCGCACGCTTGGCGCAATTGCCGGGCGTGATCGTTATGACGCAACTTCGGCTGACGTGGCTGTGCCTGATTTTCTCAGCGCGCTGACGGGCGAAGTCAGAGGTTTGCGGATCGGCGTGCCGCCTGAATGTTTTGGCGAAGGACTTGAAACCGAGGTCAGAGCAAAGGTCGAAGCTGCGATCAGGAAACTTGCAGAGCGCGGCGCAGAGATTGTCGAAGTTCATTTGCCGCACACGAAATACGCAATTGCAGTCTATTACCTGATTGCCACTGCCGAAGCGGCGTCAAACCTGTCACGTTATGACGGCGTGCGTTACGGGTTCCGCGCTGAAGACGCGCGCACGCTGTCAGAGATGTACCGGCGCACACGCGATGAAGGTTTCGGCGCTGAAGTCAAACGCCGCATTATGCTCGGCACCTTTGCGCTTTCGGCTGGTTATTACGATGCCTATTACGAAAAGGCGCAGCGCGTGCGGGCGATGCTGTGCGATGACTTTGCCGCCGCCTTCAGAAAGTGCGATGTGATCGCCACACCGACTGCGCCAACGGCGGCCTTCAGGCTTGGTGAAAAGAGCGATGATCCGCTGGCTATGTATCTGAGCGATATTTACACCGTCACGATGAACCTGACCGGCGTGCCTGCCGTCAGCGTGCCGTGCGGGACGGCGAGTGACGGGTTGCCGGTTGGCCTGCAACTGATTGGCAATCACTTTGACGAAGCGCGACTGCTCAATGTGGCATTCGCGTGCGAGCAATGAAAGGAGTAAGAAGTGGCAGCAGAGCATGACGCAGAGAGAATGGAGCGAGCCGAAGACCGGCTGGCCGATTTCACGAGAGATAAACGCATCCTTGTACTTTCATTGATAGCCCTGCTCATTGGCGCGCTCAGCACGCTGGTGGCGTGCGCGCTGCTGTGGCTGATTGCGGTTATTACGAACCTGGCTTTTTATCAGCGATTCTCTGCGGTGTTCCGGTCACCTGAACATCATCATCTGGGTTATCTGGTTATTCTGGTGCCAATGATCGGCGGTCTGATTATTGGCCTGCTGGCGCGGTATGGTTCGGAAAAGATTCGCGGGCACGGCATTCCGGAGGCGCTTGAAGCGATTCTTTTCGGGCGCAGCCGGATGGAGCCGAAGGTGGCTGTCCTCAAGCCGCTCTCTTCGGCCATTTCAATTGGAACCGGCGGCCCGTTCGGAGCCGAAGGCCCGATCATTATGACGGGCGGCGCGGTCGGTTCACTGCTGGCGCAGCTTTTTCACTTCTCCGCCGCCGAGCGCAAGACGCTGCTGGTGGCTGGTGCGGCGGCAGGCATGTCAGCGATTTTTTCCACGCCGGTGGCGGCGGTGCTGCTGGCGGTTGAATTGCTGCTGTTTGAATGGAAACCGCGTTCATTCATTCCGGTTGCCATTGCCTCAGCCGTTGCCGGAGCGCTGCGCATTCCGCTGCTGGGCGGCGGCGCGATCTTTCCGGTCACGCCTCATCAGCCACTCAGCAGCGAGGGATTGATTGCGGCGCTCCTGGTCGGACTCATCGCCGGTATAGCTTCGGGGCTGCTGACGGCGCTGGTTTACGGCTGTGAGGATCTGTTTGAAAAACTGCCGGTTCACTGGATGTGGTGGCCCGCGCTGGGCGGGCTGTTTGTCGGGCTGGGAGGGCTTGTCAATCCGCAGGTACTCGGTGTTGGCTATGACACGATTCACGCGCTGTTGCGCGGCGAGGTGGTGGGCATGGCGCTGGTCGGGCTGCTGATCGGCAAGGCGCTGGTCTGGTCAGTGGCGCTGGGTTCCGGCACTTCGGGAGGTGTTCTGGCGCCGCTGCTGATGATGGGCGGCGCGCTCGGCGCGCTTGAGGCACGATGGATTCCGGTGGGTGATCCGGGTCTCTGGGCCATCATCAGTATGGCCGCGATGATGGGCGGCACGATGCGTTCGCCGCTGACGGCGATGATCTTCACTCTGGAACTGACGCACGATCTCAACCTGCTGCCCGGCCTGCTCATCAGTTGTATTGCGGCGCACGGACTGACCGTGCTGATGCTGCGCCGTTCGATTCTGACCGAAAAAATCGCGCGGCGCGGCTACCACATCACGCGGGAATACAGCATTGATCCGCTCACCATTCTGAAAGTCGGCGAGGTGATGGATACGATCCTGCCAACGGTTCCGGCCACGATGAAAGTGACAGAGCTTTCAGACCGCATCGCCAGACACGATCCGCATCTGACGCGACGACAGGGCACGCTGATTCTTGACGAGGACGGGCGCCTGGCCGGAATCATCACGCGTGGTGACGTGATTCGCGCGCTTGAGCAGGGAGCCGATGGCGACACGACCGTGCTGGATGCGGGCAGCCGCGCTCCGGTGGTCGCCTGGCCTGATGAACCGTTGCACGAGGCGATTACCAGAATGCTGCGTCACGACATCGGGCGGCTGCCTGTTGTCAGCCGCGATGATCCTCATCGTCCCATTGGTTATCTGGGCAGAGCCAGTGTCATGGCGGCGCGCCTGCGTCGGCTTGAAGAAGAGCATACCCGCGAGCAGGGACTTCAGGTCGGGTCGCTGAATGCCGCTCAGTAAAGTCAGGCGCAGGGCGAAAGTCAGCGCCGCAGACGGCTGAAGGAGGGAGGCTGATGAGCCGCAAAATATTACTGTTTCTCAGCGTCATCTGCTTCACACTTCCGGCAGGGCTGGCCGGAGTGCAGTGGGTGACGCAATCGAGCGGCACGACGGCGCGCTTTCGCGGCGTCAGCGCGGTCAGTGACAAAGTGGCGTGGGCGAGCGGCGCAAAGGGCACTTATGCGCGCACGACTGACGGCGGCAAAACGTGGCAGGCCGCGACGGTGCCGGGCGCTGAGATGCTTGATTTCCGCGATGTCGAAGCCTTCGATGCCGACACGGCTTACCTGCTGAGCATCGGCGAAGGCGAAAATTCCCGCATCTACAAAACCACTGACGGCGGCAAAAACTGGCTGCTGCAATTCACCAGTAAAAACCCGAAGGCGTTCTTTGATGCGATTGCCTTCCGGGATCGTCGCAACGGCATTGCCGTCAGCGATCAGGTCGAGGGCCGATTCGTCATCATCAGAACGACTGATGGCGGCGCAACGTGGCAGCAGATTCCGCCCGAAAACATGCCTCCGGCGCTGCCGGGTGAAGGCGCTTTTGCCGCAAGCGGAACCTGCCTGGTTGTGCAGGGCAGAAACAATGTCTGGTTCGGCACGGGCGGCGCGGCGAAAGCCCGCGTCTTTCGTTCCAGCGACGGCGGAATGACGTGGCAGGTGGCAGAGACTCCGATTCTGAGCCGCAATGCTTCGTCCGGTATTTTTTCACTGGCGTTCAGAGACGCGCTGCACGGCATCGCCATTGGCGGCGATTATCGCCAGGAAAAGGAGGCGGTTGATAATCTGGCTGTCACGAGCGATGGCGGGCGCACGTGGACACTGGTGAAAAATTCCGGGTTGTCAGGTTTCAGATCAGCGGTGGCGTGGGTGCCGGGCAAAAGCTCGACGCTGGTGGCGGTCGGGCCTGCGGGAACGGACTATTCAACCAATGACGGCGCGAGCTGGGTCAGTATGGGGACGACTGGTTTTCACGCCTTCAGCCTGGCGCGCTCAGGCGCGGGCTGGGCGGTGGGCGAAGCGGGACGAATTGCCAGATTTACCGGGCTGACAAAAAGTGCTTCGCCACAAAACGGGAAATGAACTGCGGGGCTGGGGTGAAAATGAGAAACTGGAATTGCCAACGAAATTCGCTTGTATTAAATTCCGTGTACGGTTGCAGGAGGGAAAATGTTAAGCCAGCGGAGCCTCGAAAACATTGGACCTCAGGAAACGTCACTGGCTGACGCATTGCGCCGCCTCGCCGATGAACTGAATCACTGCACAGAAACGCTGCGGGAAACTCACGACCTGGTCGCTCCGCAGCTCGATGAACTGGAAAAAAAGCACACCAGGAAGCTGGCCGCACCGGGCCATCAACCATCATCTGATCCGCGTCGTGAAGCCCCGCGCGATCCGGGCACAGCCCTGAGCCTGAGACATGATCAAAGAAGCCTGGGACGCGCTGAAGGCCGCCGTCCTGCTTGACTCTGAACTCAAGCGGCAGCGTGAAGACATCCTTCGGGCGCTTAATATCATTCGTGAACTGGCGGCTGAAAATGCCGAACTGCGGGCACAGCTTGCGCGGCTTGAGCAGACACGCACAACAACAGAAGCACAAATGCGCATCTGCCTGCTGGCTCACCTGAACTCACGCCACGAATCGTCAGATTTCAGCCGGTATTATTGACTGCCCGCAGCCTGACCGGGTTCTGCGACCGAAGCGGCTCAGACCTGTGCCGCCTCGGCAGCCCTGGCCCTGGGAGAAACCTGACCCTCAGCCTGCCGCTGATTCAATGACTGAAAATCATTATCCTCAGTTTCAGCCGCATCTGCCATCTCTGCCGTCGGCAGACTGGTTGTCTCAGGTTCGAGTGAAGTCGTCAAAGGCTCCTTAGTCAGGAAATAACGGTGCCGGTGCCATCGCCTGCGCTTTGGTGTCATGACGGTTGCCTCGCTGGGGATCTGTCTCTCAGGTCGGGAAACTGAAGCCCGCCCGCGTTGCCTGAACAAGTGTCAATTGAGTGGAAGATTGTCGGTGAAACGGGATGATAATAGGCGCGTGCGGCCAGGGCAAGAATTTTCAGACTGCAACCTGAAATTAATTTCACAAACTCAGAACTGTCCTGATGTCTTGTGAGGCCCGCGCTGAACGGCTGCTTGACAGCCCCTTAATTGGCCAGTACCATCTCCCCTCGCGTGCGGCGCCATGAGTAAATCAACCCGTCAGGTCGAAATCCCGTTCACTGCTGACGAATTTTTCATGAGCTTTGCGCTGGCTGAAGCCCGCGAGGCGCGCAAGACTGACGAAGTGCCGGTTGGCGCGGTCGTTGTGATTGACAATCAGATCGTTGGTCGTGGCGGCAATCGGCCCATTGGCCTGCATGATCCGACCGCGCACGCCGAGATTCTGGCGCTGCGCGAAGCGGCGCAAAGGATCGGCAATTACCGCCTGACCGAAGCGACCCTGTATGTGACCATCGAACCCTGCGCGATGTGCGCCGGTTCACTGGTCAATGCGCGTATCAGGCGACTTGTTTACGGCGCGCCGGATGTCAGGGCCGGAGCAGTTGCTTCAGTCTTTCAGCTTTGCAGCAGCAGTTCTTTGAATCATCAAGTGGAGATCACGGCAGGTGTGCTTGAGGATGAATGCCGCACCCTGATGCAGGAGTTTTTCAGATTGCGGCGCCGGGCCAGAGCCGGTCAGGTCTCCGAAGATGTCATTGCAGATTGCGTCAGTTGAAATCCCAGTCCTGCCGCCGCAGGCAGGTTTTACGGAGAGGTGCGAGAGTGGCTGAATCGGGCGGTCTCGAAAACCGTTGTACCTTTACGGGTACCGTGGGTTCGAATCCCACCCTCTCCGTCAGCGTATTCATTTCAAATCTGAAATCTGAGATTTGAAACTGAGCAGGGAGAGGTCGCCTAATTGGTATGGCACCGCGTTGGAAGCGCGGCGGGTCGAAAGGCCTGTGCGGGTTCGAGTCCCGCCCTCTCCGTTGAGTTGATCGCAAATTTCAAACCGGAGATTTGCGATCAGATATCAGGCTCCGGCCTCCGTGCAATCTCGAACGCATGAATTCCGCCAGGACCGGAAGGTAGCAACGGTAGTGTTGTTCGGATGTGCCGCGGTAGTCACCGGAGCCTGTCCCTTATCTGCTGACCAGGAATAAACGAGCGGCTGATGCAGCGGCGCCGACCATCGCTCGACAGACAACTCAGGCAGCGGCGGGTTTTTTCTTCCGGCCTTTCTGTTTTTTCGCGGCAGCCTTCAGATTTGCAGCTCCCATTGCTTTGGCTTTGGCCCATCTTTCGCGGGCCGCTTCAGCCAGCTTGGCGCGGGCTTCCGGCGACATTGGCCCCCGTTTGCGGCTGCGTCCGTTACCTGTTGCAGCGGGAGTGACGCTGAAACTGGCCGCCGTACTACTGCCGCCGCCACCAACGATGCGGGCATAGTCAGCCTTGACCTTTTCCAGTGCTCTGATCTGATCCTGTAACTTTCTGATTTCATCATCAATCAGACTGACAAGGTTATTCCCTGATTTCTTAGGCATGCATATTCTCCTCGGTTGGCAAAAGTGATCTCAGCTTATAAAAGGCAGGAACCGATTGTTCTTTTACAGCCTTAGTAAGCATTCAGCTATTGAAGCTATCCTCATAGTCAGCACAAACTAAAGTCATCTTAAACCTGATGATAGAGAAAAGACAATCAAAAGCAGCGGCCAGGCAGGTCAGTGACTTTTGAAGCGGCTGCTCTTAAACTATGCTGACCTGTCAAGTAGCTGCTGGTTTTTACTCTGAAGCAAAGGAGCTGCTTTCGTGAGTTATCAGGTGATTGCCCGCAAATACCGGCCTCAGACCTTTACCGACCTGATCGGGCAGGAACACATTACCCGCACGCTCGGCAATGCGCTTGATCAGCAGCGGCTGCATCACGCTTATATCTTTTCAGGCGCACGCGGCACCGGTAAGACAACTACTGCCCGGATTCTGGCCAAAGGATTGAACTGTCATACCGGCATTACCAGTCGCCCCTGTCTGCAATGCGCTTCGTGCCTGGAGATTGCTGCTGGTAATTCAATGGATGTGCTGGAAATTGACGCCGCTTCCAATACCGGCGTTGATAACGTGCGGGATGTAATTATCAATAACCTGGCCGTAGCTCCGGCGCGAGATCGTTACAAGGTCTTCGTGATAGATGAAGTTCATATGCTTTCCAACAGCGCCTTCAATGCGCTGCTGAAGACGCTCGAAGAACCGCCGTCGCATGTGATCTTCATTATGGCGACGACTGAACTGCACAAAGTACCTGACACGATTCTTTCCCGCTGCCAGCAGTTTGAGTTTCGTCACATTCCGGCTGAAAAGATGGTCAGGCGTCTGCGCGAGATTGCCGGGACTGAACAGGTGCGCATCAGTGATGACGGGTTGCGTGAAATCGCGCGAGCCGGTGCAGGCAGCCTGCGCGATGCGCTTTCGGCTTTTGATCAGGTGATTGCTTTCAGCGGCACTGAAATCAGGGCTGAAGATGTGACTTCGGCGCTCGGACTCGTTGGCGAGAAAACCCTGCTGAATTTTGCCGAAGCCATCGCTGCGCAGGACAGCGCCGGAATCATCAGGCTGGTCAATGAACTTGATTCGCGGGGTTATGACCTGCGCAACTTCACGCGCGAACTGATGAGTTACCTGCGTCATCTGCTGGTCATCAAATCAGGCATTACGAGCAGCGAAATTCTCGGCGTTTCGGATGTCGAAACGGCGGCGCTGAAGAAACTGTCGGCGCATTTTTCTGAAGAAGACCTGGTGCGATTCTTTCACCTGCTGGCCGCGACCGAAAAGGAGATCAAGGATTCACCGCATCCGCGCTTTCAGCTTGAAATCGGACTGATCCGACTGACGCACGCGGCCAGGCTGCGCTCGCTCGATGAACTGATCGCGCGGCTTGACGAACTGGCTTCAGGAATGGCCGGCGGCGCTGGCGGCAGCGCGAGTCCGGTGGCCACACCACCTCAGATTCCGCCTGCGCGCCCGCAGGGCAATGCGCCGAAAAATTCTTCGCCTGCGTCCGGCGCAACTGAAAGACGGGTGAAGGAAACGCCGCCCGCAAAATCATCGGCACCTGAATCAGACCTTCCGCCGACGGCGCTCGAAGAACCGCCCGGTTTCAGCGACAGTTTCAATGGACTGTCATCGTTCAGCCCGCCTGAACCTGATGATTACGCCATTCCATCGCGCCGCACCGTATCAGGCAGTGGTTCCGCCGGAGCCGCGCAGCCTGCGCCCGGCAGGGCTGCGGTTGAACGGGGCCGCGAGTCACAGGCCATCTGCGCCGAACTTGAACGCCTCAATCGTCATGCGCTGGTCACGGCGCTTGAGGATGCGCAAAGCATCAGTTATGACAACGGCAGACTGACCGTCACGATGCCAGGCGATGATCTGTTTGCAAAGCGGTTGCGTGACAGCAGCGCCATCTTCAGGGAAATCGGCCAGCGATTGTTCGGCCAGCCGATGCAGATTGAAGTTGTCACCAGCGGTCAGGGCAGTGTGCGCGTTGATGAAGCCGCTCAGACAAAGGCCCGCCTGCGCGAAGAGGCGATGAATAATCCCGCCGTCCGCATGCTGGTCGAAAAATTTCGCGGCGAAGTGACCGATGTCCGTGAACTGCCCAAAGCATAAACTCTGACTTTTTTCGTTCGCCTCACTTCAGCGACTGTCAAAACCGACCTTTCAGCCGGGCAAAGAATAGCGGGTATGGACACCGCTGGCGTCATGACTTAGATTGACCTCACGTATTTCGCAGCATCACCTCATCAGACAAACAATCGCAGCCTGGAACGGCCCCGCCCTGAATATTCACGGGCAAAGCCTGAGGAGGAACACCGATGAACTCTCGTTGCTCACGAAGTCTCTGCCGGTCATTACCGTCAGGGTGGATTTCATCTGTCGTCTGTTTTGTGGTGCTGGTGCTGGCTGGCGGCTGGTGTGCCGTCGTTTTGCGGGCGGCTGATGACAAAAAGATGAAGCCCGAAGAACTGATTGCGCGGCATCTCGAAGCCATTGGCAGCCCTGAAGCGCGGGCCGCCGCCATCAGCCGCGTCGCTGGTGGCCGCGTGAATCTGGTCAATCGTGTCGGCAGCACCGGCAGCATCAGCGGGCAGGCGATGCTGGTGTCATCCGGCGCAAAGCTGCGGTTCGGCATGAACTTTCCGGCGCAGGACTATCCGGGCGAAGACATGGCCTTCAATGGCACGCGGATGATGACCGGCATGCTGCCATCAGGCAGGCGTTCCAATCTGAGCCTCTTTCTCAATGCACAGGATGTGATGCTGAAGGAAGGGCTGATTGGCGGCGTGCTTTCAACCGCGTGGCCGCTGCTGCGCGTCGAACAGTTGCAGCCGCGTCTGGATTATCGCGGCCTGAAAAAAGTTGACGGGCAGCAGTTGCACGAACTGAGTTACCGGGGCAACAAGGGCAGGGCCGATCTGCGCGTGATGATGTATTTCGATCAGGCCACCTTTCGTCACCTGCGCACTGAGTACAGTTATGAGGTCGGCGCACAGCTTGGCAACGGCCCGAACGAATCGAGCCGCCAGCAGGAAAGCCATTACAAAATCACTGAAACCTTCGATGACTTTCGTCAGGTGGACGGGCTGACGCTGCCGCACAAATACAAACTGCAACTGAGCGTGCAGACGATGAACGGCTCGCTGCTGAGCGACTGGGCGCTCGATGTGGCGAGCATCTCACACAAGGAAAAGTTCGAGGAAGGAATTTTCACCATCAAATAAGCTGCCGAACTCAGGCAGGGACTCAACGCAGTGATTCTGGTTGCCACCAACGTTCGAGGGGAAACTATGAAACAGCAGCGCGGAAAAGTTCATCGCAGTCTGATCTGGTGTCTCACGCTGGTCTGGTTTGTTTGTGCGGCCTGGCTGGTTGCGCCGGGGCTGAAGGCCGCAGCCGTCAGCCAGGCGCCGGATCAGGCGGCGCTTGTTGCAGCGGGCAACAAGCTTTTCAATCCGACCTGCGGCACCGGCTATTGTCACGGCGCAAACGGCACGGGCGGCAGCGGGCCGTCATTGCGCGACCGCAGCTACACGAATGAACAACTGCTGCGCATCATTTCAGAAGGCGTGCCCGGCACGGCGATGCCTGCCTTCAAAACTCAGTTTTCGCCGGAGCAGATCAGACAGCTTGCGGCTTATGTGATGTCCATTTCAAAAGGCGGCGCAACGACCACAACCGGCGCAGCTTCGCCTGAAGCCGCAGCGCGAGCGGCCCGCCGCTTTGGCCCCGACGATCAGGCCGCGACCGGACTGCCGATGCCGCCGATGAAGGAGGTCACCGGCGAACGCCTCGTCAATGCCGCGAAGGAGCCGCAGAACTGGATGACTTACTTCGGCACCTACAACGCGCAGCGTTACAGCACGCTCAGTCAGATCAACCGCGACAATGTCAAAAACCTCGCGCCTGCGTGGGCTTTTCAAACGGGCAAAATCGAAGGCGGGCTGAACGCCGCGCCGCTTGTCGTTGACGGCGTGATGTATCTGGTCGGTTCCTACAATCGCGTCTTTGCGCTCGATGCGGTGACGGGCAGGCTGTTCTGGCATTACTTTTACAAAGTGCCATCGGGGCCGATTCCTTATGGCGTTTCGGTGCGCGGCCTGGCGGTTGGCTACGGCCTCGTGTTTATGGGCACGCTCGACAATCACCTGGTTGCGCTCGATGCAAAGACGGGCAGGGAAGTCTGGAATGTCGAGATTGAAGATTATCGCAAATGCGGCTGCAACATCAGCGCCGCGCCGATTCTGGTTAAAGATAAAGTCGTCGTCGGCGTGACCGGTGGCGACAGCGCGCATCGCGGCTATCTGAACGCTTATCTGGCAAAGAGCGGTCAGCACGCCTGGCGTTTTTATACGATTCCGGGGCCGGGCGAGCCGGGCTTTGAAACGTGGGAAGCCGAGTCGTGGAAGTATGGCGGCGGCGCAACGTGGATGGTCGGTTCGTATGATCCTGAACTGAATCTGATTTACTGGGGCGTTGGCAATCCGTCATCAGATTTTCACGGTGGCGACCGCGAAGGCGACAATCTTTATACCGGCTGCGTCGTTGCGCTCGACGCCGACACGGGCAAACTGAAGTGGCATTATCAGGAAGTGCCGCACGATGTTTATGACTTCGATGCGGCTTATGAACCGACGCTGATTGACCTTGAACGCAACGGGCAGAAACAGAAACTGCTCGTGCATACGAACAAGGGCGGATACGTCTGGGTGCTTGATCGCGTGACCGGCAAATACGTCAATGCCTGGCCGCACGTTGACACGATCAACTGGGTGAAGGGCTTTGACAAGGATGGCAAACACATCGGGCGGCTGGAAGTGCCGGTCGGCAAAGGCACGCTGGTTTGTCCGTTCTGGGGCGGCGGGCGCAGCCTCAATCATCAGGCTTACAGCCCGCGTACCGGGTGGCTTTACAATCACGGCATTGAATGGTGCGGACTGATTACGCCGATTCCGCAGGAAGCGAAGGAAGGACGCGGCTTCGTCGCCGGAACGATCATCCCGCAACCGCCGCCGAACGGTCAGCCTTACGGCCACATTGACGCTTTCGATCCGGTCACGGGCGCGAAGAAGTGGACGGTGAAGATGAAATACCCGCTGACCTCATCGCTGCTGGCAACGGCGGGCGATCTGCTGCTGACGGCGGATGTCGAAGGCAACTTCCTGGCCTTCGATGCAAAGACCGGAGCGCAGCTTTATTCATTCAATACCGGCTCAGGCACGCGCGGTTCACCGATCACTTATGCCGTCAACGGGCGGCAGTACATTGCCGTGCCGTCGGGCCTCGGTTCAATTTTCACGAGCGGCCTGGGGACGCTCTGGCCCGAAGCGCGCAACTTTCAGAACGGCTCAACGCTCTTCGTTTTTGCGCTGCCTGAATCAGCAACCGAACGCCGCCCGGTCAGAACAACTGAATAAAAATCCGATTAGTCCGGGGTCAAATGGAGTGCGCCAGCGCGCCTGAGAATCCGGCTTTCTCGGATATTTGAAATGGTATATGCTTCCGGTCAGCCCTGATAGCAAGGTCGCGGCGCGTGACCGGATTTTTTGTGGACTATTAATCAAACGGAGGGTTTCAGGCTATGAAGTTTCCAGGCGGGATGGATATTCAGAAGATGTTGAAGGAAGCGCAGAAGATGCAGGAGAAAATGGCGAAGGAGATGGAAGACCTGCGCGTTGATGCCACGGCGGGCGGCGGCATCGTCAAAGTTGAAATGACCGGCAACAAGGAACTCGTCGCCATCAAAATTGATCAGGAAGCCGCCGGCGATGTCGAGATGCTTCAGGATCTGATCGTCGCGGCTGTCAACGAATGCGGTCGCAAGGTGGACGAAGCCATGCAGAACAAAATTGGTGGCGCGCTCGGCGGCATGAAAATTCCCGGGCTGATGTAGGCGATTGCAGATTTGAGATTTGAGATTGCAGATCGAATCACTCTGCAACTGCATTCTGCAATCTCAAATCCACAATCTGAAATTTTCTCATGCTTGATTACGCAGAACCTGTCACGAAACTGATTGATGAATTCAAACGGCTGCCCGGCATTGGTCACAAGTCGGCGCAACGCCTCGCCTTTCATTTACTCAAAGCCACTCAGGAAGAAGCCGACCGCCTGGTTGAAGCCATCCGCGAGGTCAAGGAAAAGATCACTTTCTGTTCAGTGTGCAATAACCTGACCGATATTGATCCCTGTCGCTACTGTTCGAGCGCGAATCGTGATCGTTCCGTCATCTGCGTAGTTGAAGAACCGTACAACCTGGTGGCGATTGAAAAGACCCGCGAATATCACGGCCTCTATCACGTCCTGCATGGCGCGCTCTCACCGATTCGCGGCATCGGGCCGGAAGAACTGAGGATCAAAAGCCTGCTCGAACGCCTGCGCCCCGGCACTGACGATGAGCCGGAAGTCAGAGAGATCATCCTGGCCACCAATCCCAACACCGAAGGCGAAGCGACGGCGAATTACCTGAGCCGTCTGCTCAAGCCGCTCGGCGTCAAAGTCACGCGCATTGCGATGGGTCTGCCCGTCGGCAGCGACCTTGAATACGCCGATGAAGTGACAATGCACAAGGCGCTCGCCAACCGCCGCGAAATCTGACATCTCAAATCTCAAATTTGAGATCCCTTTATGCAACCACCCGATTACGCCGCCGATTATCTGAAACTGAAGGAAGCCAATGATGAGTTGCGTGAACGCGCGAAGCAGTGGCTATTTGAAACGCTCGGCAGGCTGATTGCCGAAACCAATCGCAGTTTCAGCGCGCAGCCCGGACAGATGATGATTCAGACCGGCAATCAGCCGCGAGAGTTCAAGGCAGGCACTGCGACAATGGTCGGTGAAGCGATGGCGGCGCGCTACCGGATGAACACGCTGCTGGTTGAAATCGGCTGGCCGCGCCTGCCGCAGCACGGCTTCATTTCCGGCCAGGGCCTGGCACGCGGGCGCGTCAGCCTCAGCCCGAATCCGACGCTTGACGCAATGCTGCTTGATGAACTGATTCTGAAATCAGCAGGCGCAGGCCAGAGCGAATGGTATGTCACGAGGGATGGCAGGACGGGTGAAGTGATTACTGAAGTGAAACTGCGCCAGTACCTGCAAAAACTGCTTGCCGACTGACTCAGCCGCTGCCGCGCACGGTCGCTTTTCGTTCCAGCTTGCCCCAGCCGACAATTGAACCGCGCAGCGCCGCCATCGTTGATTTGATCGCCACGTAATACATCAACTGCCGGTAAAAGAATCGCTGAAACAGCAGCCACACCATCAGCCGCCAGTCTTCTTTCTTTTCGAGCAGAAAGGCCACCAGCGCCGCCAGAAAATCCACCAGCAGAAAAAGCGTGTAATAAAACAGCACGCGCTTCAGACCGTCAGTCGAATATTCGTTCGGATGCTGATAACGCTGCCACAGCGTCGAAACGAACGACCACAGCATCAGCAGATCCATCACCGGCGAAATCAGCGGAAAGAAAATCTGAAAGACCAGCACGTTCGGAATCGCAAACGCACCGAGCGCGCCGTATTTCGGGCGAAAGAGCGTATCGAGATGCTTCCACGCCGCCTGCAATGTGCCGAACATCCAGCGATAACGCTGCCTGATAAAACCGCGCACCGTGTCAGGCGCTTCGGTCAGCGCGATGGCTTCGTCTTCGTAAGTGATGTCGTAACCCATGCGCCTGATGGCCAGCGTCAGGTCAGCATCTTCGGCCAGCGTTTCATTCGTGAAGCCGCCAGCGCGTTCGATCAGATCACGCCGCCACGCGCCGATTGCGCCCGGCACGACCGTAATGCAGTTCAGCACATCAAAAGCGCGCCGGTCGAGATTCTGACTTGTGATGTATTCAAGCGCCTGCCACCGCGTCAGCAGGTTCAGACGATTGCCGACCTTCGCATTGCCCGCGACCGCACCCGTTTTTTTGTCGGCAAAATGGCGCACCAGTTTGCTGATTGCGTCAGGGCGAAAGATCGTGTCGGCATCCAGCCCGATCACGATTTCAGCGTCAGTCCGGTTGATGCCGTAATTGAGCGCCGCCGCCTTGCCGCCATTCGGTTTGGTGAAGGCGCGCACCTGCGGGTGCTGCCCGTATTCATCAAGCACGCGCTGATAAGTCGCGTCCTGCGAGCCGTCATCAACCACGATGATGTCAAAGTTTGAATAATCAGATTCAAGCAGCGAATGAATCGTCTGGCTGATGACTTTCTCTTCATTCCAGGCCGGAACGATCACGCTGACCTTTGGCCAGTAATCAGTCGGCCAGGTCGTGTGACGACTCATCCACCATTCGCTGATGGCCAGCACGCCGATAAAGAGCAGGCGCATCAGCCCCAGAATGATTCCGGCAATGAACAGGTAATTGACTGTCGCGCTGAGCCAGTTGATAAGCAGGAATCCGGCATCGTTGACCTTCGCACTCAGGCGTTCGTCGCGCGGAATCGGCGGCATCACGGCATCGCGTGACAGGCCGATCAGGTCTGACACGGCGACGAGTTCAAAGCCGCGTGCGCGCAATCCTTCGATGATCTGCGGCAGGGCGCGCACTGTTTCTGAACGGTCGCCGCCGCTGTCGTGCAGCAGCACCACATTGCCTTCGCCGTTCACCGCGCCGTCAATCGTGGCTTTGACGATCTGATCCACGCCCGGATTGCGCCAGTCGTTCGGATCAATCTGCATGCCGATGGTGTAATAACCCTTGTCGCTCGTAAAAAGCAGCGGCTTGACCTGATCGGGCGTTTCTGGTTCCACATCTTCAGCGTAAGGCGGGCGAAAAAGCAGCGTCTGACGCCCGATGCTGCTTTCAAGCAGCCGCTCGGTCACGTTGAGTTCCAGCCGAAGCTGCTGCTCGCTGATAACGCTGACGTTCGGGTGCGTGAAGGTGTGGCTGCCGATTTCGTGGCCTTCGCGGTCAATGCGTTTGAGCAGGTCAGGATTGAGGTCGCCGTTGAGGCCGACAATGAAAAATGTCGCGGGCGCGTGATACTGCTTCAGCACATCCAGCACCTGCGGCGTAAAGCGCGCATCAGGCCCGTCATCAAAGGTCAGCGCGATCTTCTTTTTGCTCGCTGCGCCGCGCCGTTCAATCACGTAAGGCGAAGGGAAATCGCTTTCGGTCAGTGATTCAGCATTAATCAGCCCGGTCTGCTGATCGAAGGTGATGGCCCGCTGACCATTGTGCGGCGTGGACTTGACGTGCAGCACTTCGCCCTGGCCTTCGTAATCAATGTCGTAACCGTATCGCAGCGTCCTGACCGCATCGGCAGCGGCGCTGTCGAGCGCTGACCGCCGCTCAAAGACCGACCAGACCGACGGATCTTCAGAACCGAGCCGCCACAGCGCATAACCGCGCGGACTGTAGCGGTTGCCTTCGACCATCTCATTGAAAGTCGTCACCGCATTCAGAAACCAGACGTGATGCACTGCGCCTTTTTCATCCTCGTAACTGAAAGTCGGATTGAGCGAAGCGGCATCAAGCGTGATCAGCTTTTCATTCTGCTGCTGCGGATCGGTGCTGTCCTGCGCGATGGTCAGCGCTTCCTGAAATGAAATTTCATTCGCCGGTTTCGTTTTCTCTGTCCAGTCATAACCGTAATTGCCGACCGCAATCACATACTTGTCAGACGGCAGTTCGGCAAAGCGTTTTTTGAGCGCGTTTGCATACCAGTTCTGCGATGCGACCGGCCCGGCGTCGCTGCTGCTTTCGTGTTCGTCATAGGCCATCAGAATCAGGTAATCATTCACCTGCGCGAGGCCGCGATAATCGAATGACGAATCATCGAGCGGGACTGACTGCGAGACTTCGAGGCCGAGCGGATGAAACTGATTCCACAACTCCTGCTGAAATTTTTTAAGATCGCCATGGCTTGTCGGCGGGACGTTTTCAAAATCAATGCTGATGCCGGAAAAGTTGTGATCGCGGACGAATTTGAGCATCTGCGCGATGGCGCGGCTGCGCGCTGCCGGGTCAGCCAGCATCGTGGCCAGTTTGTCGCGCTCCCACTCCATCGTTTCAGAGCGGAAGTTGTTGACGAGCGGCACGATTCGCAGGTCATTGCGATGTTCACGAATCCAGGCCAGCGCCTGCTCGGTTTTGTAAGGATCATCAACGCTGATCGTGCCGTCAGCCGCCGTCAGGTGCAGCCATTCGGGGATCAGTTTGTCGAGCTGACCGATGTTCTGTTTGAGCGAAGTGAAGCTGGTGTCGTCCCAGTTGACATAAAACCCGATGGCTTCGGTTTTACCGCGCGGAACGGGCGTTGCGGGCGCGGGCGGCGTAACGGCTGCGATGGCGCGCCTTTTTCCGGCCAGGTAATCACTCAGTCGGCTTTTGCTTTGCTGATAACCGCGTTCGGGGCGCGTGGTCGGGAAGCGCTTCGGTTGCGGCGGCGCGAGGTGATGCGACTGCGGCAGCGCCTTCGCCGCAGGCAGGCCGAGTGCAGGCAGCACCGGATTGAAAAGCACGCTGACGATCAGCACGCCGAAAATAATCGAAAGCGCCGCGCCAATGATCTGCGATGTGCGCTTGAACCGCCGCCAGCGCTGCTGATGGGGATCGTAAAAAACCGGAGGAGTTGAACTGTCTGACATAAGCCGATGGTTAGTTGTCAGCGCCCGGTGGCCGGTTGCCTGATCAGGCTGACTTTCACTGGTCACTGACAACCATCAGGACGCTTAACCAACGGGCGCAATCGTGCCGAGGATGTGGTAGCCGCCATCAACATAAATCACTTCGCCAGTGATGCCGCGTCCGAGCGCGCTGATCAGAAAGAGCGCCGTGTCGCCGACTTCGGCCTGTTCGGTGGCGCGTCGCAGCGGCGCAATTTCACGATGCTTTTCGACCATTTTCGTAATGCCTGAAACTCCGCGAGCCGCCAGCGTGCGAATCGGCCCGGCGGAGATGGCATTGACGCGGATGTTGTGCGGGCCAAGATCATTGGCGAGGTAACGCACCGTTGCTTCGAGCGCGGCCTTGGCCACGCCCATCACATTGTAACCCGGCACAACGCGCTCAGCACCCAGATAAGTCAGCGTGATGATCGAACCGCCGTTGCCGCTGCGCTGCATTAGCGGCAGTGCTGCGCGCGCAAGCGCCACCAGGGAATACGCGCTGATGTCGAGCGCGGTGGCGAAATCCTGACGGCTGGTGCTGATGAAATCACCCTTGAGCGCATCGGCAGGCGCGTAAGCCAGCGAATGCACCAGAAAATCAAGCTGTCCGAAATCAGCTTCAAGGCCTTTGGCGAGCGCGGTGATTTCGTCATCAATGGTGACATCGCAGGGATAGATTTTTGATCCGGCAAGCTGGCTGGCCAGTTCTTCGACATTGCCACGCAACCGTTCGTTCTGGTAGTTGAAAGCGAGTTGCGCGCCTTCACGCGCGGCTGACTGCGCAATGGCCCACGCGATGCTGTGTTTGTTGGCGACACCGGCAATCAGTCCTTTTTTACCTTCAAGCAGCATAGGGTCTCTCTTTTCTCCTGATTGATGAAAGATGATTTAAGGGTGGCCTGAAGATAACACGTCCGGCGCGAACTTTGAATTGCGCCTCACCGCGCAAAAAGAAAGTGCGATGTCACTGTGAATCAGGCTTCATCGCACTCTGCTGAAATCAGAATTCAGCACACCGGAATTCTCATTGAAACTCTTCTCTGTGCCTGCGGCACCCCGGCGTGAGATCAGAATTCAATTACGTATCCGGGAAGTGTTGCGCGATTTGCCAAAATCGCGCGGCTTCCGTCACGGGCCAATAGCGGATGCCGCGCGATTCTGGCAAATCGCGCAACACTTCCCGTACACTGATCTGAAATCCGATCTGAGTTTCACGCCGGGGCGCAGAGAAGAGTTTTTACTATCCTGGTAATGCGATTTATGGCCTGCAATGCGAACTGACTTTACGGCCCTGTGCGTCGTCCGCCGGAGCGCGGGCCGGGCGGAGGAGTGGGCGTCGTGGCACGGCTGCGGTCGTGGGCGAAAAGCTCAAGCACCGGATACCACGCGCCTTCGCTGGCAAAGGGTACGTATTCAAAGCCGCGCCCGAACGGATCGTCGGTGCGTTTGGTGGTGTAATCAATGCCGAGCGCGGAATAGATCGTGGCGGCAATGTCTTCATTGGCCACGCTGCGATTCTGCGACCAGCCGGGTTCGACCGTCGCCTGGCCTGTGTCATTGGTGCGGCCAATGATGCGGCCTCCGGCGATGCCGCCACCGGCAAAGGCGGCGAAGTGCTGAAAGTAATGGTCGCGTCCCTGACCGCTCGTCAGCGCCCCGACCGTGCGCCCGAATTCGCCCATCGCCACAATCAGCGTTTCACCGAGCAGCGAGCCGCCGTTGAGTCCGGGCAGCGCGGCCAGGTCGGCCAGCAGGTTGCCGAAGCCTTTGTCGAACTGACCCGCCGGCGTGTAAATGCCGCCCGGCTTCGCATAAATATTGGTGTGATTGTCCCAGCCGCCAATGTTGATCTGAATGTAGCGCGTGCCGAGGTTCGCTTTCAGCAGGTTGCGCGCCACAATGCACGAATTGCCGAAACCGTTGTTGCCATATCGCGTCTGATCATCAGTCGTGAACTTGAACACGGCATCAACTTCGGGGTTGTACATCATTCCGCGACTCTGCTGATAAAAGCCGTCCATATCAATGACGGCATCACCGAGCGGAGTGTCAGCGCGCAAGCCGTTGTCGAGCGCCTGCAACATCGTGTAGCGCGAATTGAAAAGCGTCTGCCCGTCAGCATTGGCCAGATTGCCAAGCCCGGTCGGCGCGGCGGTCACATCGAACGGCGTGTAGCGGGCATTGAAATATCCGGCGCCGATCAGATTGCCGCCCGTGTTGAGCGAAACGAAGCCGGGCAGTTTCTGATTCGGCTGGCGCTGCGCTTCAAATTCAAGCGCGACGACGCTGCCGATGTTGGGCGCAATTTTGCCAAGCGCGGCGCTCGGATTGCGCGAAATCTGCACCCAGACCTGTTGCAGCGAATGCACGAGCGCCGGAGCGCGCAGGCTGCGCACAATGGCAATTTTGTCGAGCTGCGTCGCCACCGTCGGCAGCAGCCCCTGCGGAAAGCTGACGCCGTTGTAAGTCGTCGGATTGAAATCAGCCGGAGTGTAAGCGCCGACTTTCAGATCGAACGTGTCAACGTGGCTGGGCGCGCCGCTCAGCAGAATGAAGATGCAGTTTCTGGCGGTCTTCATCAGCTTTGCTCCGCTGTCGGCTCTGACTTCAGCGGGCGCAAGCAGCGGCGAAAGAAAGAACCCGGTAACACCGGCTCCGGCCAGCTTGAAAAATTCGCGTCGTCCCGGCATCGGCCCGCCAAAGAGCGCCGAACTGGCAGGCTTGAGCGGCTGGCACACCTCGCAGATATGATTCGGATCAGGATGATTTTTCATAATGTCACCTCTTTTTCAGAAAACCGCCTGCTTCAGAAAACCGCTTGCTGACGCGCGCGGTACAGTACCGTCTGCTGACGTGCGATAGCGGTACCACGACCGTCAGGGAGCGGGTGAACTCAGACCGCTTAGTAATTGAAAATGAAATCAACCTTGTTGAGCAGCACCCATTGCAGGCTTTCGGTCGCGGATTGTTTGCCGAGCGACGTGAAGTAGGGAAGGATTTTGTCCTTCTCGGCCTGTGTGGGTTTGCGGGCGAGCGTCGTCAGATACAACTGTTCGATGATCCAGTTGTTGTCGCTCGCTTTGGCATCGGCCAGCAGCTTCTGCACGGTTGATCCGGCATTGCGCTGGTGAATGCGGTTCATGACGAAGCTGCTGTTCATCAGATTGAGCGCCTGCAAAATCGAGGGATCGAGCGTGCGCGGCTTTGTGTCACGATCACCGCGCAGGAACGAATCCAGAAAGACGCGGCCTGTGCCGTCGCGGCGCGGTTCGCGTGGTTCAGGCAGTTGCATGGCCCACTGCACCCTGCCGGTCACGGTGACTCCGTCATCGGCGCGCAGTTCATAACCAGGCTGCGCCGGACTGCCACTGGTCGGAAAGATGCCGGTCGCTTTGACAATGGCATCGTGAACTTCCTCGGCATCGAGCCGCCGCACGTATTTGCGGGCGTAATACGGCAGGTATTCAAGCTTCCACGCGCCGGGATACTGCGCTGAAAGCTGGTATGCGCTTGATTTGACGATCATCGCAATCAGGTTGCGAATGTTGAAGCTGTCGCGTTTGAATTCATCAGCGAGCGCCGCGAGCAGTTCGGCATTCGCCGGTTGCAGCGTCCATCCGGTCGGCAGTTGCGCATTCGGACTGACACGCGCCAGGTCAAAGGTGTTCGAGGGTGAAACGAGCGCCTCGACCATCAGCTTTTCCCAGATGTAATTGACGGCAGCGCGGGCAAACTGCGGATCAGTCGTAATCAGCCGGGCCAGCGCCTGGCGGCGATTTTCGCCCGTGTTGACGCCGCCTCCGGCGTTGAAGAGGTATTTCGGATCAGCCGTGTTTTTGCCATTCACCGGCGTGCGGGCCGTGCGGTTGCCGGTCGTGGTGTTGAGCGTGTATTCGCCGGTGGCGTTTTCGGTCACGGCGTATTTGGCATAGAACGGGCTTTGCGAAATCGTGGTTGCTGCGCGGCGCGTGCGGGCAAAGAAGGCCGCCACGCCCCAGGCATCAGCGCGTTTCTGCTGCGCGCCCCACAGATTGACTGCATCCAGATGACCCGCGCCATCGTGACAGAACAGGCAATCCATCGAACTAATGCCCAGAAAAGTCGAAGAAATCTGCACGGCCAGCCCGTCCATCGTGTCCTGAGCCGGCCCCATCGCCACGTTGCCGCCGACGATGAAATTGACTTCACCGTTCACGAAACTGTCGCCGCTGGCCGTCATCATTTCAGTGGCGATCCGGTCATAGCCCTTGTTGTCAACGATGGCATCGCGGATGTATTTGTAAAAGGCATCGCGCCCGCCAATGTAACGATTGATATTGGTCGCAGCCGATGTGTTCCTGAACAGGTCGCCAAAGAACACCGTCCATTTGTCCGCAAATTCCGGCGTGCCGATCAGCGCGTCAACCAGCGCGTCCCGTTTGGTCGGGCTGATGTCGGCCAGAAACCTGGTCACATCATCAGCCGCAGGAATGCGTCCGGTCAGATCAAGGTAAGCGCGGCGCAGAAACTCAGCGTCAGAACAGAGCGGAGCCGATGCCACGTTGTCACGCACCATGCGGTCAAACAGGATCGTATCAATGAAATTCCGGCGCGGGATTTCAGTTGCTGAGACCAGACTCGTTTCCCGCTGTGCGACGCTGCCGCTGACGGCTTCGGTGGCCTGCCAGACCGCAGTGCGATGGCGCGTCTGCGCGTCACGCGGGTTTTCGGGATCTTTGAAGTAAGTACAGTCATTGATGGTCGCTTCCGGGCTGGCCGTGCCTGCGGTGTCTTCGACCGTGCGCCCGGCACCGGGCCTTGCAACGGATGGAGTCTGTTTCGGCTCGGCGTCAGTGCGGGCGCGCGGCGGTGTCTGAGTGGCGGGTCTGGCGACGATTCTGGTGCGCCGCTGCTTTCCGGCCCGCGCCGCCAGCGAACTGGTCTGCCATCCGGCCAGGTCGAAGGCGAAAATCAGCGCAATGCCTGTCAGCGCCAGCGCCGTCAGGCGTCTCGTGCGACTCAGAGGGCGGCCCGGTGAACTGTTTCTGTGACTGCCTGCTGTTGGCATAAAGTCCTCCCGAAATCTGATCGTTGTTTTCCTGCCGTGATGAACACAGCACCAGAAAAACTCTGCTGTCCGAATCAGAAGAGGTCAGGCTCTCTCTGTCATACTGCCAGGGCGGATGCAGCAGAAAGATGATGTTATTTCAGAATTGATGCACCCCGAATAAGTCAGACTGAATAACGAATAAAAGCACAACACTGCTGAGCAGTCAGCTTGTGGTGAGGATCTGTATTTGACAGGGGGACAGCCTGTTTGCCGGCTCGTCGTGAACGAGCCGGATCATAATGTCAGCACGGGCAGGTGTCAAAGGATCAGCCGGGGTGTGGCCGCATAGTGGCCGGATTCCGGGTGCAATGACGGAACCGGGTCAGGCAGGGTGATGGTGAACTGGCAGGTCAGCGCACAGGTCTGGCCTTGAATTTAACGAGTCCGTCTTCGATGGCAACTTCGTAAGCGACCGCCGCACAATTCATCTTCGTTCTGATTTCGCTGGTGCGTGCCGTAATGACGCGCTGGAACTGATCGAACGAGACGTTGTTGCTTTCGCCGCACTGATCTCTGGCCAGCAGCAGGCTGTCATACAGGCGTCTGACTTCGGTCACTTCCTGACCGGTCGCGCAGGCTACCTGCACCGGCGTAAAGCCCGGCACTTCCTTTTCCACTACCGGCGCGTGAGCGATGGGACGGCCACGATGAAATCCTTCCTCCCTGTCCTGCATTGTGCGTCGCCACAGCTCCTTGAACGAAACGTAGCGGGCGACAATGGTGTTGTAATAAAACCGCTGACTGTATTTCAGATTGCGGTCTTCGCCGATGCGCTTGATGGTGCTTTCGACGCGGCCTTTGGTTTCATAAGGCGCACGCTTCGTGCCGCCGTTGAAGAACACATCGAATTCAATTTTCAGGCGGCGAACGTCTTCCTCCAGTCTTTTCAACTGTTCATCCAGGGTCACGGCTGGCCTGCCTTTCGGTAGTAAGTCAATTATCTGTCCAGGGCGTTCAGGGCATGGGTTGTTTGTTGGAAGCAGTGCGGGCCTTGCGCAAACTGCGGCCAGTTTATGAAGGCCTGTTCAGCGCGTCAACATCATTTCCCCGAATCGGTCAACAAAACATGTTTGCCGGTGCGGTTCCGGTCAGAATGAATGACCGCTCCGAAAAACAGGGAACGCAGGCGTCGCAGCCTGCCTGACTTTCGGCAAAGGCTTTCTGATTGAAACACAGGCAGACTGCAACGCCTGCGCTCCCTGTTAAGAGCCGGTGAATCTGTGTGCTAAGATACGCCGCACTCTATGCCTGAAAACACACTGCGACATCTGCCTTCGATTGACCTGCTGCTGCGCCGCGCCGCGCTTCAGCGACTGAGCGCCGAAGCAGGACGCGAAACCGTGCGTGACCGTCTGCGCGAAGTGCTCGACGAATTGCGCCGCGATCTCAGAAGCGGCAGCGTTCCTGATGCTTCAGCTCTGCCCGATCCGGCGGAACATCTGGCGCTTGAAATCGAGCGGCGGCTGGCCGGGCGATTCGCTCAGCGCGAGCAGGCGGGCACACAGCGCGTCATCAACGCGACGGGCGTGATTCTGCACACCAATCTGGGCCGCGCTCCGCTCAGCCGTTCAGCCCTCGCCGCGATCAGTCGCGTGGCGGGTGGTTACTGCAATCTGGAATATGACCTGACCACCGGCAGGCGCGGCAAACGCGGCACGGGCCTGGCCGCGATCCTGAAGGACCTGCTCGGCAGTGAAGCCGCCGCCGTCGTCAACAACTGCGCCGCCGCCGTGCTGATTACGCTCAACACGCTGGCCGAAGGAGGCGAAGTGATCATCTCTCGCGGCGAGCTGATTGAAATCGGCGGCTCGTTTCGCATTCCCGATGTGATTGCCAAATCGGGCGCGCGCATTCGTGAAGTCGGCACGACCAACCGGACGCGACTGAGCGATTACGAAAAAGCAATTAATGAAAACACGCGCCTCATTCTGCGCGCCCATCCGTCGAATTACCGCATCATCGGGTTCACCGAACGCCCGTCGCTTGCCGATCTTGTCAGCCTCGGTCGTCGCCACAACCTGCCGGTCTTTGAAGACCTGGGCAGCGGCTGTCTGACTGACCTCAGTCCATACGGCATCACTGATGAACCGACAGTGACTGACGCGCTGAAGGCCGGAGTTTCGGTGCTTTCATTCAGCGGCGACAAACTGCTTGGCGGGCCGCAGGCGGGCATCATTCTGGGCGCAGCGGCGCTCGTCGAACGCATTAAAAGCAACCCGCTGATGCGGGCGCTGAGAGTGGACAAGCTGACGTTTGCCGCCCTCGAAGCGACCATCAGTTCACACGCTCGCGGCCAGGCGACAGCCGAAATCCCGATTCTCGCCGCGCTCAATGCCAGCCGCGAAGAGATTGCCCGCCGCGCCCGCAGCTTTCTGCGCCGTGCCGGAAAACTCAGCGGGGCGTTTGAATTGAAGCTGACCGATGGTGATTCAGTCATCGGCGGCGGCACGACGCCCGAAGCAAAGCTGCCGACCAGACTCATCACTCTGAAAACCCCGCAGGCCAGCGCCGATCAGCTTGAGGAATGGCTGCGGCATCATTCGCCGCCCGTCATCGTCCGCATTGTCGAGGATCAGGTGGCCTTTGATTTGCGCACGGTTGCGCCGGAGGAGGAAGGAGAACTGATCGCCGCGCTTGGCGCGCTCAGCCGCCGCCTCGAAGATTTCGCAACCCGGCGGCTGGCTGAAAACGTATAATCGGCAGGCGCTTCATCCGGCCCGCATCCCCTGCGAACGGTGAAGGAGAGGAAATCAGGTTCAGTGAACAAAGCGAAAATTCTGATCATTGATCATCAGCCCGAATCCCGCGCCTCGCTGGAAAGGCTGCTCTCGGACGGCAGACGGCAGGTGGTTGCCGTCCCCGACGGGCAGAGCGCACTCCGGCAGATTGCGCGCGCGGATTTCGACCTGATCATCAGTGATCTGGCCATCGGCAATCACGACGGCGACGGAAGTGTGAATGGTCTGCGCCTGATTGCTGAAATCAGCCGCAAGGCGCACGCTCCGGTCGTCATTTCCACCGATGCCACCGGCCAGAATATTCATAAAGCCTTCAGGGCAGGCGCGGCCAATTACCTGCTCAAACCATGGGATCGGAACGAACTCGAAAAAATCATTGAGAAAGCTCTTGCCTATCAGTCCCGCCTGATGTCCGATGCCGCGCCGACTCCCGGCACTCGTGAAATTATCGAAATCGAACTGCCGAGCGATGTGAATTACCTCGACGGCGTGCTGACTTACCTGGTCGAGCGCACTGCCCGTTACGGCATCATCAGCCCGTCGAGTTCGAATACCTTTGTCGCGCTTGACGAAGCCCTGAGCAACGCCATCAAACACGGCAACCAGAACGATCCCGCCAAAAAAGTTCACATCCGCGTCGAGCTTTCCGCCGACGAAGCCCGCTTCACCATCCGCGATGAGGGCCAGGGCTTCAACCCGCTGGCCATTCCCGATCCGCTCGATCCCGCCAATCTTTTCAAAAACTCCGGGCGCGGGGTGCTGCTCATTCAGCACATCATGGACGAAGTGAAATACAACGAGCGCGGCAACGAAGTCACGATGATCAAGCGACCAGAGAAAAAATAGCGCAAGCTGAGAAAAATGAATCGCAGCTTCAGCGGCACCTTGTTCCTGTCATGCAAGTCTGCGGCAGAATCGTGACAGCAGCCAGTCAGATTCACTTTGCCGCTGACAATCATTCGCTGCGGCGGCTTGCAGAAATCCGGGATAATTCAGTATCGTGACGCCGCTGTTTTCCTGGTCACGCCAGGCTCTCCAGACTGATCCAGCTCACAATCGGAGGCCCGAAGGATGAACAATCGTTCGATTGCTGACCGCAGGATCGAAGTCCGCTGCAATCAATCCCTGAAGGTAAGTAAACATGGCTGCTGAAAAAGATGATTTGTTTGATGACGATGAGGAACAGGAACCACGGATAATCGTGCAGAAGAAACTTCCCCCGCAGACCGAAACCATGGATTTGCCGGAGAAAGAAACGAAACAGAAAATGCCGAGAAAAAAGAAAGAACCGCTGCCCGAAACTGCGCCAGCCGCTGAACCAGAACCGAAGTCCGCCGAAAAGGCTGCCGCCAAACCGAAACCCGCCGCTTCGCACGCGGCAAAAAAGATGCGCGCCGTCAATATCTCAGAAGACACTTACTGGGCGATCAGAAAGAAACTGGTTGACCTGAGAAAGGAAACTCCGGTGGATGAGGTGCTGGAAGAAGCCGTCAGACTCTGGATCAGGCACAAATCGGGATGAACCCTGCGCCGAACAACGTGCTGGCTTTTTTCGCGCATCCTGACGACGCTGAATTTTTATGCGCGGGCACGCTGGCGCGACTCAGGCAAAAGGGCTGGCAGGTTCACATCGCCACGATGACCGCCGGTGACGGCGGCAGCGCGGAACTGCCGAACGCCGAAATTGCCCGCATCAGGCTTGGCGAAGCCGCGCGCGCCGCCGCATTGCTTGAGGCCGGTTATCACAGCGCGGGCGCGCCGGATTTCTTTTTCAACTACGATGCGCCCACGCTGCGCCGCGTGATTGAAATCATCCGGCTGACCAGTCCTGCACTCGTCCTGACGCATTCGCCTGACGATTACATGGTTGATCACGAAACGGCGAGTCGCCTGGTGCGCGCGGCCTGTTTCGCTGCGCCCGCGCCGAATGCGCGCACCGAAGCTGAAAACGCTGCGCCGCCCGTCGCGGCCATTCCGCATCTTTATTATGCTGATCCGCTCGAAGGCAAAGACATTCTGGGCCGCCCGGTTGCGCCGGGTTTTTACGTGGACATTTCAGCGGTCATCGAACGCAAGGCGCAGATGCTTGCCTGCCACGCCAGCCAGCGTGAATGGCTGCGCGCACAGCACGGCATGGATCATTACCTCGAATCAATGAAAGCGTGGGCCGCCCGTCGCGGCTCGGAAGTCGGCGTGCCGTATGCTGAAGCCTTTCGCCAGCATCTCGGCCACGCTTATCCGCAAAACAACAAACTCGCTGAAATCATCGGCGTCATTACTTCAACTACACCGGACACATGAAAACACTCTTCGTTTTACTGACCCTTTCAATCATCACGATGGCCACCAGCACCAATAACGAGAAAGGTTTTACTCCGCTTTTCAACGGCAAAGACCTGAGCGGCTGGAAGCTCGTGGGCGGACACGGCCCTGGTTACGTAGTCAAAGACGGCCTGCTCGTTTGTCCCGCCGATGGCGGAGGCAATCTCTTTACTGAAAAAGAGTACGCCAACTTTGTCTTTCGTTTTGAATTCAAGGTCGAACCGGGCGGCAACAACGGCGTCGGCATTCGCGCGCCGTATGAAGGCGACGCCGCTTATCAGGGGATGGAGATTCAGATCCTCGACGATCAGCACGAACGTTACAAAGGCAAAATCAAATCCGAACAGCATCACGGCTCGGTCTATGACGTGATTCCGGCGCGCACCGGATTTCTCAAACCGGCTGGCGAATGGAATGAGGAAGAGATCACTGCTCAGGGCAGCCGCATTCGCGTCAAACTCAACGGCGTGATTATTCTCGATGCTGACCTGAACATCGTGCAGGAAGAGGCCGTGCTGAAAAAACATCCGGGCCTGAAACGCAAAAGCGGCCACATCGGCTTTCTCGGTCACGGCTCGCTCATCGAATTTCGCAACATCAGAATCAAGGCGCTGTCCTGAAACATTTTTTATCTGCGAAGCCACACGAAGGAACACGAAGAAAGATCAGACAGGATGAACAGGATTTTCAGGATGACTTTGATTGGAAAAACCTGGATCAGACTACAGTTCAGTGTCTGGAAGCAGTGAGTGTTGCGCGATTTGCCAAAATCGCGCAGTTCACGCGGGCGGGCCGATTGCCGGGGCTGCGCGATTCTGGCAAATCGCGCCACATTTGCTGAATATTCAATTGAAAGCTGATCTGGTTCATCCTGTCTGTCCTGTCAATCCTGTCAAATACTTCGTGCTGCTTCGTGTGGCTTCGTGGAAGATTTATTGAAGGAGAACAAATGGAAAAACTCGGAGTTGGGATGATCGGAACCGGCTGGGTTTCCGGTGAACACATCAAGGCTTTTCAGAAAAATCCGTACACTGAAGTCCTCGGCATTTGCAGCCGCGACAAGGCGCGCGCCGAATATCAGGCGAAGGAACCGGGGCTGGCGGATTGTCGCGGTTATGACAACCTGAGCGAAATGCTCAGGGACGACCGCATCAAAATCGTTTCGATCTGCACGCCGCATCATCAGCACGCCGAACAGGCCATTGAATCAGCCGCCGCAGGCAAACACCTGCTGATTGAAAAACCCATTGCCATCAACCTGACCAGCCTGCGCGAACTACAGCGCACCATCGAACAGACAAAGGTCAAAACGGTGGTCAGCTTTGTGCTGCGCTGGAATCCGCTCTTTGACAACATCAAAGCGATGCTCGCCGATGGCGCGATTGGCAGTGTGTTTTATGCCGAAGTTGATTACCTGCACGGCATCGGCCCCTGGTACAAACAGTATCCCTGGAACATCAAAAAGGAGATTGGCGCAAGCAACCTGCTCACTGCCGGATGCCACGCCGTTGACGGGCTGCGCTGGTTTGTCGGGCTGGAAAAAGAGGTCGTCGAAGTTTCGGCTTATGCCAATTACAGCCCGAAAAATCCGCTCAATTACGAGTACGAGCCGAACAGCATCACGATGCTGAAATTCGCTGACGGCACCATCGGCAAGACGGGCTGCTCGGTCGAATGCGTGATGCCTTACGAATTCAACATCAAACTGCTCGGTGATGAAGGCACGATTCGCAACAATCAGGTCTGGTCAAAACGCAAGTTCCCCGGACAGACCGGCTGGGCGACCGTGCCGACCGTCATGCCTGACAGCGGCGATGTGTCGCATCATCCGTTCATCGGTGAAATCAATCACCTGGTTGACTGCATTCTGACTGACACCGAATCGCACGTGAACGTGGCCGATGCCGTGAAGACGCACGAAATCTGCCTGGCTTCAGAAATCTCAGCGCAGGAAGGCCGCCCCGTGAAACTGCCGCTGTAAGGCAGCAGAACTGAAAAACAACAATACGAGACAACGGAACAGACGGAAATAACGGAACAGACGAAAAGAAGACTGAACACAGTCTGGACTTTTCGTCTGTTCCGTTATTTCCGTCTGTTCCGTTGTCTCTCTTCCGCCTGACTCACTCTGCTTTTCAGGGTTCAATCCACCTGCCGGTTCTGGCGCTTTCAAAGACGGCTTCGATCACTTTCATATTGGCGACGGCGTCTCCGGGCGGTGTTGGTACGGGCGTGTCGTTGATGACGGCTTGCGAAAACAGATCGGCCTGCAGCGTGTACTGATCGCACACGTCGAATCTGATTTCCTGAATCTCTGCGCCGTGCTGATGCCACACGTGACAATGACGGTCGGGCGGGGCATTGAAGGGAATCTCAATTTCGACGCGGCCTGTCGTGCCGAAAATATTGACGCGCTGGTAAGGCGTGAGCTGCGTTGAGCAGGTGAAGGTGGCTGTGCCGCTGCCGAAATCGAGCAGGCCCGAAGCCAGGCGGTCAGTTCTGAATCGCGGGTCGAAATCAAGCAGGCCCATTACGCGCTGCGGCTCGGCCTCAAAGATGAATCTGGAAAGCGAAATGTTATAACAGCCAACATCCATCAGCCCGCCGCCGCCAATATCCGGCTGATTGCGAATGTTGGCGGCGTCATCATTGAAGTAAGAAAAGAACGAATGAATCGTCCGCAGTTCACCGATGCCGCCATCGCGCACGATCTGCCGGGCGCGCTGCCATTGCGGATGATGGCGGTACATAAACGCTTCCATCACCAACAGGTGCGGATACTGCCCCGATACGTCAAGCAACTGCTGCGCTTCAGCCGCATTCAATCCAATCGGTTTTTCGCACAGCACATGTTTGTCAGCTTCAAGCGCCCTGACTGACCAGGGCACGTGCAGGTGATTGGGCATCGGGTTGTAGATTACCTGAATTTCAGGGTCAGCCAGCAGTTCCTCGTATGAACCGTAGGCTTTCGGAATATTGAATTGCGCCGCGATGGCCTGCGCTCTGGCCTGATCGCGCGAAGCGATGGCCGCCACTTCGCTGTAACTGCATTTCAGCAGCGCCGGAATCACTTTGGTCTGCGCAAATTTTGAACTGCTCAGCACGCCCCATTTCACTTTGTTCATAACGATTCTGCCTGTCGTTCAGCTTCGGGTGTTGAAATCAAACTCAAATTCATCGCGGTCAACTTCGCGGGTGTAAGGCCGCCAGCCTGATTCCCAGGCCAGATATTCAAGGCCCTCAAATTTCTTTTTGTAATCGTAGACCGATGGTTCGCGGTAAGCGTAACCGGGGTAGTAGTAACGGCAACCCAGTTCAAGCGAATAGCGGATGGATTCAAGAATCAGCAGGACGCCGGGGCTGCGCGGCGATTCCGGCGGGTCGAACATCGCATAGACGCCTGATGTGGCGGTGCGGCCACAGTCAAGAAAGCTGACGGCAATCAGCCTGTCACCGGCATAGACACAGACTTCCTGATTGCGGCAGGGCACAGAGGCCGGACGCGCTGAGAGAAAGTCATAAACCGAGTCCGGCACATTGAAAGTGAATCGCTCACGATGCCGGGCAAACAATTCTTCCTTTTCGCGGTCAATGCGGGTTTCTCTGATGACCAGCTTCAGATCACGATTTCTCGCCAGCACACGTTTCTGACTGCGCGAAGGCGAGAACCGTGTCAGGTCAATGCGCAGCGGAATCACTGAAAACAGTTGTCCGTGATGAAAGGCCACCGCATAACGAAAAAACGACGTGCCGAAATGACGCCAGCCCTGCGCCCACAGTTCATCCATCTGCTCCGGGGCCACTTTCTGACAATGGAATGACTGGTCAGGAAAAATCATCCTTTTGCCTGTCACAGCGTTCAGCCAACATCATCAACCGGCAGCCTGTCGGCAAACTGATCTTCGTCCTTCAGCTCTTTTTTCAGCCGGTCAAGTTCCGCCTTCAGCTTTTTCACAATTTCGGCATAAGCCGGATGCTGGTAAAGATTCTTCATCTCGCGCGGGTCTTTGTGCAGGTCATAGAGTTCCCACTGATTGAGCTTGTCAAAATAAATCAGCTTGTAACGCTCAGTGCGCACTCCGTAATGAGCCGCGACATTGTGATCGCCCGGATGGTAGTAACGATAATACATCGCGGTGCGCCAGTCATTCGGCGTCCGCGATTGCAGCAGCGGCAGAAAGCTGCGGCCCTGCATGTCAGCCGGAACACTAATGCCGGCGGCTTCGAGCATCATCGGCGCGAAATCAACATTCAGGATCATCTTTTTATTCACGCTGCCCGGTCTGATCTGTCCAGGCCAGCGAATCAGAAACGGCATGCGCAACGATTCCTCGTATATAAACCGCTTGTCGAAAAAGTTGTGCTCACCCAGAAAGAAACCCTGATCAGAGGTGTAAATGACGATGGTGTTTTCAGCCAGGCCGCTTTGATCAAGGTAATTCAGAAAGCGTCCGATGTTGTCATCCACAGCAGCCACACAGGCCAGGTAATCGCGCATGTAACGCTGATACTTCCATTTTTTCAGCGCCTGTCCGCTCAGGTTTGCGGGCGGCGGCATCTTCAGGTCTCTTTCAGTCAGATCCTGATCAATGTGCATCGTGGCATTGCGCGAAGCGTCGGACTTGCCTGCGTAATTGTCATTGAAAGTCGCCGGTTCCGGCACCTCGTAATGCTCGAACTGCTTGCGGTGCTTTTCATCAGGCTGCCAGTTCCGGTGCGGAGCCTTGTGGTGATACATCAGAAAGAACGGTTTGTCCGCCGGGCGTTTTTTCAGAAACTCAATGGCTGAGTCGGTAATCAGGTCGGTGGTGTATCCGGTCAGTTTTTTGCGCTCGCCCATTTCGATCATCACCGGGTCGAAGTAAGCGCCCTGGCCGGGCAGGATGTTCCAGTAATCAAAGCCCACAGGCTTGCCGTCATCAGGCCGCTGCGGATTGTTGCCGCCAAGATGCCACTTGCCAGTCATGCCGGTGTAATAACCAGCCTGCTGCAAATATTTCTGCAGCATCGGCTGCGAGTTATCAATGTGATTGAAGACCGGCACTCCGTTCAGGTGCGAATATTTGCCGGTCAGAATCGCGGCGCGGCTCGGCGTGCAGACCGAATTGGTCACGAAACAGTTGTCGAACCGCATGCCTTCTCTCGCCAGCCGGTCAATGTTTGGCGTTTTGATCAGACGGCTGCCATACGCGCTGATGGCGTGGGCTGCGTGATCGTCGGACATTATGAAAATGATGTTGGGCCGCCGGGGTGGCGACTGCGCGGGCCGCCGCTGCCCGCTCGCAGACAGCGAGGCAGTTGTCAGCAGCAGCAGAAAAAGCATCAGGCAGCGGGTGATTACTTTCATCATTTTGAATCTCAGAACTGAAAGGGAAGTGAAGAGAGACGAAACGGAACAGACGAAAGACCAGCCTGCTTTCATCTGTTCCGTCTGGCAGGGTCGGGTTCAGGCAACTGATGGCAATCCGGCCAGGGCCATGGCCAGTTCGCCTTCATCGTAATCCTGATCCACCAGTTTGCCCGCCGTGTAATCAATGTAAGCCTGCATATCGAAGTGGCCGTGCCCGCACAGATTGAAAAGAATCGTGCGGCTTGCGCCTTCGGCCCGGCAGCGCAAAGCTTCATTGATCGCGCCGCGCACGGCGTGATTGGCTTCGGGCGCAGGCACGATGCCTTCGGTGCGGGCGAACATCACTCCGGCCTCAAAACAACTCGTCTGGTGATAGGCCTCGGCTTCGATCAGACCGAGTTCCTTCAGGTGGCTGACGAGCGGAGCCATGCCGTGATAACGCAACCCGCCCGCGTGAAAGCCCGGCGGCGTGAAAGTCGAACCGAGCGTGTGCATTTTGGTGAGCGGCGTCAGATGCCCTGTGTCACCGAAATCATAGGCGTACTGCCCGCGCGTCAGGCTCGGACAGGCGGCGGGTTCAACCGCAATGATTCTGACCTGCCGACCCCCGCGCAGTTGTTGTCCAAGAAAGGGAAAAACAATCCCCGCAAAATTCGATCCGCCACCCGTGCAGCCGACAATCACATCAGGATAATCACCCGTCATTTCCATCTGCGCGATGGCTTCCTGACCGATCACCGTCTGGTGCAGCAGCACATGATTGAGCACTGAACCCAGCGCATATTTGGTGTCGTCGCGCTGCGCAGCCAGCTCAACCGCTTCTGAAATGGCAATGCCGAGGCTGCCCGGATGATCCGGCCTCTGATCCAGAATGGCGCGGCCTGCGTGGGTTTCATTCGATGGCGAAGCGACACAGCGCGCGCCGTAGGTTTCCATCAGCGCGCGGCGGTAAGGTTTCTGATTGTAGGAAACGCGCACCATGAAAACCTGAATCTCAATGCCAAAGAGCGCGCCCGCAAACGCAAGCGACGATCCCCACTGTCCCGCGCCGGTTTCGGTCGTGATGCGCGTGATGCCCGCTTCACGGTTGTAAAAAGCCTGCGCGACGGCAGTGTTCGGTTTGTGGCTGCCAGCGGGGCTGACGCCTTCGTACTTGTAATAAATCTTTGCCGGAGTATCGAGCGCCTTTTCAAGTCGCCGCGCGCGATAAAGCGGAGTGGGACGCCACTGCCGGTAAATCTGTCGCACCGGTTCAGGGATTTCAATTTCGCGTTCAGTCGAGACTTCCTGGAGGATCAGCGACATCGGAAAGAGCGGCTCCAGATCAGCCGGGCCGACCGGCTGATGCGTACCCGGATGCAGCACCGGCGGCAGCGGCGCAGGCAGGTCAGCCGCAATGTTGTACCAGAATTTCGGCAGTTGCGTTTCGTCAAGCAGGTATTTGATGGTGTCAGTCATGGGGGCAGTCCTCATCAGATAAAAAGTTCAGTTGGCAGCAGAGTGTGAATGAAAAGTTCAGTTGGCAGCAGAGTCAGTATCCTGGCACGCCTCAGGCGGCTGGCCTGATCTGATCGCCGGATGAAACAGAAACGATATATTCGGTCAGAACGGAGCGCCGCGCCCGCGCGCGTTTGGCCGGCTCAAGCAGCTCACGGACTGTGGTAATCAGTTCGTCAACGGTTTCAGGTGTAAATGAGGCTTCTCCGTCGACAGGACAGACCCAGGCATATACGCCCGGAACGCGAATCGAAACCCCGTCCTCACTGTATTCAAAAGTGGCCTGTCGCCACTCCCTGGGCCGCTGGTGTACATTGCAAATCGGATCAGGTTTGTTTTCCATAGGCTGCTTCTTTGTATTGCGTCGTCGCCTGAAAGGCGGATTCTGCCATTGCGATTCATCAGGGAGATAAGCCGTGACAAATTCAGTGTAAACCGGATCGGCATATTCACAGATGACGTGCAGATAAATCTGAATACTTTCTGTCAAAGCTGCCTGGCCGCAAATCAGAACTCTCTGCTCATCGGGATATTCCTCAATAATTTTACCATTGAGGACAGCTTCCACCATGTGCCGACGAGCAAAGCCCTCTTTCAATGCGTGCGTCACCGCGTGGCTTTTGATTAAATAGTTGCCCAGCCTGACCCGCTCACGAATGCGCTCAATGTTCTGTCATTCATCGCTCACGCGAACACCTTCAGAATCGGATCGCCGCCGAAGTTCGTCAGCCGCTGTTCGCGCCCGCCGTAATAGTAAGTCAGTTTGCGGTGATCGAGGCCGAGCGCGTGCAGAATCGTCGCGTGCAGGTCGTGAACCGAGTACGGGTCTTCAGCGGCCTTGTAGCCGAACTCGTCCGTTGCGCCGATCACCTGGCCGCCTTTGACGCCGCCGCCCGCGAGCCACATCGTGAAGCCGTGCGGGTTGTGATCGCGCCCGATGCCGCTTTGCGAAATCGGCATGCGCCCGAACTCGCCGCCCCAGACGATGAGAGTTGAATCGAGCAGGCCGCGACTTCTCAGATCCTCGATCAGTCCCGCAATCGGCAGGTCGGTTTCAGCGCAATGCAGCGAGTGGTTTTCGTGCAGCCCGTAATGCGCATCCCACGATTCCTGCTGATGGCCGCCGCCGCTGTAAAGCTGAATGAAACGAACTCCGCGTTCGACCAGCCGCCGCGCAATCAGGCACTGCCGCCCGAAATAGTCAGTGGTCTTTTCGCCCACACCGTAAAGTTTTTTTGTCGTCGCTGATTCCTTTGAAATGTCCACGGCTTCGGGCGCGTGCGTCTGCATCTGAAAGGCGAGTTCGTAGGACGCAATGCGGGCGTCAAGATCGCTGTTGCCGGGGTGTGATTCGAGATGTTCCTGATTGAGCTTCTGCACGAAATCAATTTCAGCGCGCTGCAAATGCGGATCAACCCACTTCGGCGGATTGAGATCAACGATGGGCGTGCTGCCTGCGCGAAACGACGTGCCCTGATAAGCGGCGGGCATAAAACCCGCAGACCAGTTCGGCGCGCCGCCAATCGGGCCTCCGCGCCAGTCGTACATCACGATGTATGCGGGCAGATTTTCGTTGAAGCTGCCGAGGCCGTAAGTCAGCCACGAACCCAGACTCGGATTGCCCGGTCGCATGTTGCCGCTGTTCATCTGAAAGATCGCGGGCGAATGATTGTTGCTGGTCGTGTAAACCGAACGCACCAGACACAGGTCATCAACCTTCTGCGCCAGGTGCGGAAAGAGTTCAGAAACTTCGATGCCCGACTGACCGTGCTTCTGAAATTTGTACGGTGAAGCCATCAGATTGCCGGGGTTGCCGAAAAAGACATCCACTTTGCCCTTGTTCATCGGCTGTCCGTGACGGCGCGTCAGTTCCGGCCTGGGATCGAACGTGTCAACGTGGCTGACGCCGCCGTAACAGAAGATGAAGATCACCGACTTCGCCTGTGCTGCAAAGTGCGGCGGCTTTGGCGCGAGCGGGTTCACGCGCTTCCTGTCAGGTTCAGCAGCCAGCAGCCCGTCGCGGTCGAGCATTGATGCGAGCGCGAGGCCGGAAAAACCGGCTCCGGCGCGAAAGATCAGTTCGCGGCGCGACATCAGGCTTTGATTCATCACGGGCATTTGAGCTTTTCTCGACATAATTTGCCTCATCCGCTCATTGAGCTGTTTTTGCCGAAGCGATGTGCGGCTTTGAGAATGCAGAACCACAGACCGACAGCGGCAAGGATGTAAACCAGCGCCAGCACCGGAATCAGAAAACGATCACCGACCGACCACGTCAGCCCGACTGCGATGGTATTGGCAATGACCATTCCTGCCAGCACCGTCGCTTCAGACCGTCGCGGATAAAACAAACAACCAATCAGCGCCAGCACCATAACCAGCGTGTCCAGCCACCAGACGGGCCGCCACAGGTCGCGCACCTTGTACCAGAAGAGCGCCGGAAGCTTTTCCGGGTTGGCCCTGATCCAGGCCATCGCCATCGCCTGACCGTCTGCCGCTGCATTCTTTTCTGCTTCGAGTCCGGCAATCGCAGGCTCCCTGAACATTCCTGCTTCAGAAGCATCGAACCAGACGCCCTGATTGAGCCAGGCCCGGTCGCTGTAACCGCCCGGCAGACCGATGCCGCTCTGCGTGCCGAGCGGGCTGAATTTATCGAGTACTACGCAGTTGCGAATCATCCAGGGCAGCGGCACGACCAGAAACGAGATGATAAAAAGTCCGGCGGCCATCAGCCCGCGACGACACCACAAGCCCGCCTTCGGCTCGCGCCCGGCGAAGTAAACAAGCAGCAACAGAAACGGCAGCCAGAGCAGAATCAGCGATCTCGTCAGCACTGTCACGCCCGCCAGCAGACCCGCCACTACAGCTCCTGAAGTGCGGTTGCGACTGTTCAGCCGCGCCAGACTCCACGCCAGAAGCATTGTCAGCGCGCAGGCCAGGCTTTCGGTCAGAATGTATCCGGCATACAACTGCACGCGACTGTCAGTAATGAACAGCGCCGCCGCGATCAGACCGGGAATCATTCCGCACCGCCTCATCACCAGCCAGGCGGCAAGACTGATCGTCAGCGCCATCAGCAGGCAGTTCAGCGTGCGAACCGGCGCGAACTGCCGACCAGAAAGTTTGTAAGAACCGGCCATCAGCAACGGCAGCAGCGGCGGACGATAAGCCGTCGCGTAACTGCCGGTGCGCGAGAGCAGATATTCATAACCTGGCCTGCCCGCGTAAGCCGCGCGATATTCAGCATTATCCCAGTCAACTGAAAAGCCGTTGCCTTTGACAAGCTGAAAGGCGATGGCTTCGTAATCAGGCCCGTCACCCGGCTCAGGCGGACGATTGAGTTCGCCGCGCATCACGAGCGGCAACAGGTAAAATGCCGCTGCCGTCAGAAAGATCAGCAGCGAGGCGATCAGTGCCTGGCGCGGCGATGCAGCCTGAGCCGTGACTGTGAAACTCATCATCGGATTTCGCTCTCAGGCCAGAATGCCTTTGACGACTTCGCCTGAAACACTGGTCAGACGCGCGTCAATGCCCTGGAATTTCATCGTCAGTCGCAGGTGATTGATGCCGACGCCCGGTTTCGCGCCGTACATTTCCAGAATCTGTTTCGGTTCTTCGCTCATCTCGGTCAGGTCGGGCACGCTCGTCTGCCGCACATTTCTGTCAGGCCCAGGTCATAAGACTTCAGATAAAGCAGGAGAGATGACGGAACAGACGGAAATAACGGAACAGACGAAAACTGCGGATTGATCTTTCGTTTCCTTTCGTCTGTTCCGTTATTTCCGTCTGTTCCGTCATCTCTCTTTCAGTCCACATAAAGAAACTCATTCAGATTCAGAATCGCGTGGCAGAAATCGCGCAGCGCGGCTGAGTCGGGCTTTTCGTGCTGCCGTTTTGCATAACCGTCAGCCTGCGTTGTCAGAAAGCCTTCAGACCATTCAAGCTCCTTCGCGTTCGGCGCGCGACCGAGCGCGATCAGAAAGGCTCGCGTGATCTGTGCGCGACGATCCTGACCGGCTTCTCGTTCGAGGCGCTGCGCAAAGTAATCGGCCTGTTCCAGCACGAATTCATTGTTCATCAGCGCGAGCGCCTGCGGCGAAACAGTGGACACGGCGCGCACCGGTGCTGAAACAGTCGTTACGGGACAATCAAAGACTTCAATCAGCGGCAGCAGCACCGAACGCTTGACGTAAATGTAAACGCTGCGCCGCCAGACCTTCGGTTCTTCCTTTGCGTCCAGCGGCCAGCGCGGGCGCGAGCCGGTGTTGATGATGTCGGGGCTGATGCGCGGATAAATGCCGGGGCCGTACATTTCGCGGTTCAGTTTGCCGCTGACGATGAGAATGCTGTCGCGCACGGCTTCGGCTTCAAGGCGGCGCGGATGGCTGCGCCACAACAGGCGATTGTCAGGATCCTTTGCTGCCGCCTGCGCGTCGTAACGACCTGATTGTTTGTAAGCATTCGAGGTGAGCATCAGGCGGTGCATCGCCTTCCAGCTCCAGCCGCGCCTGATGAATTCAGTTGCCAGCCAGTCGAGCAGTTCAGGGTGGCTCGGACGATCACCCGTTGCGCCGAAATCGCTCGGCGTTCTGACAATGCCCCTGCCGAAATGATATTGCCAGATGCGGTTGACCGCGACGCGCGCGGTCAGAGGATTCTCTGCGTTCGCAATCCACGCGGCCATCTGTCGGCGGCGATTGAGCGGTGATAAATTATTATCTCCGGCGAGCACTGTCGGCAGGCCAGGTTCGACAGGTTCGGCCTTCTGACTGATGTCGCCGCGTTTGAGCAGATAAGCCTGACCGGGCTTTTTGATGTTGTCGGTTACGCCCATCACGGCGGGCAGCGGCTTTGGTTTTGTCTGATTGACCCTTTCCATTTCGTCCTTCAGTCCCTGCCAGGTTTTCACGTCATCAGGCGAAAGCAGCGATTCAATCTCTTCGGGCTGAAGGTTGACATCTTTGGCGAAACGCTTTGCGGTTTCTTTGCGGTACTGTTCGCGGGTTGCGTCGTTGATCGTGCCTGCCGATTCGGCCAGACGCACGTGGAACTCGACCTTGTCAGCGAGCAGCTTTTCGCGCACGGGTTTTTCCAGCGCGGCCAGTTTTTCCTTCAGCGGTCTGATCTGCTGATCGTCAATGGCTTTGACCTGCGCTTTCCAGGCTTTCTCTTCGGCATCGCTGACGAGCAGCTTCTGGGTTTTCTGAAACGGAAAGAAGACTGCCTGCATGCGGTAATAATCGCGCTGCGGAATCGGATCGTATTTGTGATCGTGGCAGCGGGCACAGCCAACCGTCAGGCCCAGAAAAACTGATGACGTGGTCGTGACCATATCATCGAGTTCATCCGAGCGCGTCTGTTCATTGTTCGCATTGTCAACCGTCGGCCCGTTGCGGCAGAAAGCGGTCGGAATCAGCGCCTCAGGACTGGCCTGAAACTTTTCAGCCTCTTTCGGATCATCGGGCGCACTGAGCTGATCACCGGCCAGTTGTTCGCGGATGAACTGATCGTAAGGCTTGTCTGCGTTGAATGCTTTGATTACCCAGTCACGGTAACGCCACGCGTGCGGGCGGTCAACATCGAATTCATAACCGCCGCTGTCAGCGTACCGCGCCAGGTCGAGCCAGTGGCGGCCCCAGCGTTCGCCGTAATGCGGGCTGCCGAGCAGTCTGTCCAGGACTTTTTCGTAAGCCGCATCTGACGGGTCTTTGAGAAATTCATTCAGTTCTTCAGGCGACGGCGGCAGGCCGATGAGATCAAAATACAGACGGCGCAGCAGCACACGCGGTTCGGCAGGCGGGGCAGGCGAGAGCTGATTGTCTTCGAGCCGTTTGAGAATGAAGGCGTCAATTTCATTGCGCACCCAGGCCTGATTTTTCACCTGTGGCACGGCGGGACGCACCGGCTGCTCAAATGACCAGAATTCTCTGTCTCTGGCTGTGACGCTGTAACCCGGAGCGCGCACCGGAATGGTTTCAGCCGCGTGCGTTGCAACATTCGGCGCAAGCCCGGCGATCCATTCAGCAATCGCAGCGATGTCGGTATCAGGCAGTTTCGCCCGACCCAGCGGCATCGCTGGTTCTTCGGTGTGAGCGATCATCCGGTAAAGACGGCTCGCTTCGGGCTTGCCTGGCGTGATTGCCGGGCCGCGTGCGCCGCCTTTGATGATGGCCTGTTCAGTGCGCAGGTCGAGGCCCGAACGCTGCACGCGCGCGCCGTGACACACGACGCAATGCTGTTCGAGAATCGGCGCGACCTTCTGTTTGAAAAGATCAGAAGCGCGGTCAGGCTGCTGCGAGGCCAGCGCCAGCGCGGCGCAGGCGGCAAAAAGGATCAGCACCTTGCTGATGTTTCCAGTCATTTTGGGCATAGGCCAGCCGTCGGTAAAGTTACAGCGGGTTTCAGATGGAAGCAGCGACCGGACTGGCACTCGCTGCGGTAGTGCGTCAAAGTTGCGCCGGACGCGCTGCTCATCCGGGAAAAACTCTGTCAGGTAAGCGGCAGGAATGTAGCACCAGTCACGCCCTGATTGCCAGTAATGGTGTGACCAGAGCCGGAGATGATGTTACAGTAGCGCATCACGCCAGCAGACACTGAAAACAAATGAACAAACCACGTATTCGCTTTTCAGCCATGGGGCTGAATCACGGTCACATCAACAATCAGGTCGGCCTGCTGCTGCGCAGCGGCGGCGAACTGGTTTCGTTTTATGCGAAAGAGCCTGACCTCGCTGCCGCCTTTGCGAAACGCTATCCGCAGGCAAAACTCGCGCGCAGCGAGCGTGAGATTCTGGAAGATCGCACGGTGCAGCTTATCGTCAGCGCCGCGATCCCTGACGAACGCGCGCCGCTCGGCATCGAGGTGATGCGGCACGGCAAGGATTTTATGGTGGACAAGCCGGGCATCACTTCGCTCGAACAACTCGCCGCCGTGCGCCGCACACAGGAAGCGACGCACCGCATCTTTTCGATTCTGTACGGGCGGCTTGAAAATCCGGCAATGCTCAGGGCGGGAGAACTGATCAGGGCCGGAGCGATTGGCCGGGTCGTTCAGACCATCGGACTCGGCCCGCATCGCGCCAGTCTGCCCTCGCGTCCGCCATGGTTTTTTGAGCGGAAGCGTTACGGCGGCATCATCTGCGACCTGGGTTCGCATCAGTGTGAGCAGTTTCTCTATTTCACCGGGTCAGCGAGGGCTGATGTTGTCGCCGCGCAGACCGGCAATGTGAATCATCCGCAGCACGCTGAGCTTGAGGATTTCGGTGACGCGATGCTGCGCGGCGATGGCGGCGCAGGTTACTTTCGCGTGGACTGGTTTACGCCGGGCGGGCTGAAAACGTGGGGCGACGGGCGCATGACGATTCTCGGAACCGATGGATTTATCGAACTGCGCAGCAACTGCGATCTGGCCGGGCGCGCGGGCGAAAATCATCTGTTCCTGGTTGATCAGCAAGAGACGCGCTACTTCGATTGCAGCGCAGTGCCGCTGACTTATGGCGAGCAATTCATCAATGACATTCTCAATCGGACTGAAACCGCGATGCCGCAGGCCCACTGCCTGCTGGCGACGGAACTGGCGCTCAAAGCGCAGCGCCAGGCGCAGCGGTTACGGCCAGGCCGTGAAAAGTAAATAACCCAGGGTCAGATCACTTCCCTGGGTACGCACGCTTCCAGCGTGCTCCTGCGGCGCGGAAACAAGAACCCCGCAGCCTGGCACGCTGGAAGCGTGCGTACCCAGGGCCTGGTAAATAACCGGCTGCTTGCCATGAATGGCAGCTTTGCCGCTATACTCTCACTGATCGCGCATCCGGTGCGCAACAAATACATTCCAATCAGAACGAGGATCAAAATGAAATCAGCATCATTACTCAGACAAGCCCTGTCCGCACTGGTGTGTGCGCTGGTGATTGCGGCAGCGGGCTATGATTACAGTCAGGCGCGGGCGCAGGCAAAGGATCAGGGCAAAATCTCTGACGCCGAACAGCAGGCGCTCAATAAAATCAATACTGCGCCTGATGCGGCGGCGAAACTGAAGGCTTCAGGCGATTATCTGAAAAAGTTTGGCAAAAGCCCGATGCGGCAGAAAGTCGCGCTGCACGTCGCTGAAACCATCGAAAAGATCAGCGACCACGGGCAGCGCATTGCCGCTTCACGACAGTTTCTTTCCACCTTCAATCAGCCGGACGAAGCGTGGTATGTGGAAGCCCTGATTACTGAATCGCTGCTGGCGCAGAACAAAACTGACGAAGCTTTTCAGGAAGCCGCAAAGTACCTGGAAAAACAGCCTGACGATCTGCGTGTGCTGACACAGTTGTCAGTGGCCGGCATCAATCAGGTGCAGCAGCAGAACGCGAAATACATGCAGCCAACCAGAGATTACAGCAGCAAGGGGCTGGCGCTGATTGAAGGCGACAAAAAGCCGCAGCAGATGGAGAAGGAGTTCTGGGACAAATATCGCAACTACGCGCTGCCGCGCCTCTATCAGATTCAGGGCCTGCTGGCGCTGTTTGGCAATGACCGCGACACGGCCAAAGCGAAACTGGAAAACGCCGCCGGGCTGGATCAGTCCGATCCGGTCACGTTCGCCGCGCTTGGTCAGATTTACGATGATGAATACCGCGTGCTGGCCAAAGAATACCAGGCCGCGCCGCCGCGCGTGCGCGAGGAGACGCTCAAAAAAGCGATGGACAAGCTCGATCAGGCCATCGAAAACTTCGCCCGCGCCATCGCCGCCACCGATGGCAAGCCGCAGTACCAGGCCATGCAGCAGCAGTTGATGCAGTCGCTGGAATCTTATTATTCATTCCGGCACGACGGCAAAACCGACGGCCTCAAAGCTTACATTGACAAGTTCAAGAAACCTTCGCCGCAATAAAGGCGGGCAGGACAGAAGAGAGATGACGGAACACCCGGAATGAACGGAACAGACGGAACAGAAAATTCAGCCACGAATGAACACGAATTTTCACGAATAAGTTCGATCTGATTAAACCGGGGCAATGCCCGGACAAAATCAGCAACGGCGGCTGGCCTGTTTCGTCTGTTCCGTTCTGTTCGTCTGTTCCGTCATCTCTTTTCGTTTTCACGCTTCCAGTGAACGGGTGCTGAAGGCGATTTGTTCGAGTGAGCTTGAAACCTCGCGGTCGATTTTTTCGAGTCCCGACACGCGGGCGAGCAGCGTGGTGATGGCTGAGGTCAGGTCGTCAAGCTCGGTTTTGGTGCTGCGGGTGCGGTCAAAGATTTCATCAAGGATGTGGCCGAACCCGGCGAGTTGCGCGTAGCGGGCGATTTCGACGCGGCCCACCAGATGCACGATCTGGAGCGTTTTGACCGGCTGCTGAAGCTGTGTGCCTTCGGTCGTCAGATGTCGCAACCGGCGCTCGAACTGGAGCAGTGATGAAACCGCGCGTTTGTAGGTTTGTGAAAAAGTCCATTGCAGCGCGAGGATTCTGTCAAGCGCATTGCCCTGAGTACCGGGCGCGGCGTTGTCCATCCGGTTTTCATCCTTCACGATCAGTTCCGCCAGAAACGTTCTGAGCATCTCCAGTTGCAGGCGCGCGCCCGCCAGGTCGTAAATAATTCCTTTCAGCGTCCCCACCACGTCCAGCAACTGATCACCAATCTGAGTGACGTTGGCGGCAATCTGCTGCGAATTTTCCTTCATCAGATCGGCAATGGTCGTGATGATCTGGCTGTGCGTATTCAGCCGGGATGATTCAACGCGCGTGTTGAGCGACAGAAAGCGCATCGAGTGCGCCAGTTCTGAAATCAGTTCGACCTTGTTTTCCAGCTTTTCGCTCAGCAGCACAAAATCATCGAGCCTGGCAAAGAGCTGTTCCAGCGTGCGCGCAATGCTGGCGCTGTGTTCCGCGAGATGCACCAGCACACTGCCTTCGCTGGCTTCCGGTGTCGGGCTGCTTTCAAATAACGGGCGCGTCTCGCTGCTGTGCCGCATCAGCATTTCGCGGCTTTTGAGTTCTTCTCTGAGCGCGAGGTGCATGAAATCGTCGTAGCTGGCAAAACCCCGGTCGCGCAATATTTCCTCAAGCTTCTGCTGCGCGGCATCCATCGCTTCCTTCGGCTTGAGGCCGCTGCCGAGCAGCGTGCGTTCGAGAGTGACAAGCTGCTGATAAATCTGTTGCACGGCGGCAAAGAGCGGGCTGGACGGTTTGAAGCGAATCGAGAGATAACCATCGCTGAGCGGCGTGACGAGCGCGATGACCCAGTAATAAGCGCCATCGCTGGCCATATTTTTGACGTAAGCGACCAGTGACTGACCGGCCTTCAGATAATCCCACATCAGCTTGAAAACGGCGCGCGGCATCTCAGGATGCCGGATGATGTTGTGCGGCTGTTCGATCATTTCGGCCATGGGATAGCCGCTGACGCGCGCAAAAACATCATTTCCTGAGCGGATGATTCCTTTTTTGTCAGTGGTCGAGAAGAAAAGTTCGTGGATGCGGAAGTCCCGCTCCTGCTGCGTTGGGGAAGGCTTTGTTTTCATGGCGAACGTCAGGGCGAAATAAGAATGACGATTGAGGACTGCCAGGGCGGGTTGATCAGAAGTGCCGGGTCAGGGCTTGCAGCGGGGCGCTGAAAGAGGGCCGGGCGGCGGTAAGTTAAGGCAATTGCGAAGTGAATTGCAACAATTATCCTGCGGGTCAGCAGCCGCAGCAATTCACCGGCTGCTGCCTGATCGTAATTCAAAGTTGAAGTTCGACAAGCAGCCGGCTTGTCGAACTTCAGTCTGCGTCAATTCTGAATCACAGTCGGCTGCTTCTGCCGATGGTCAGTTGGCGGAATCACCGGCAGATTTCACCGACTGTGGCTTTCTGATTTGCCTTCAGTCACGCCCCGGACGGTTTTCAGCCTTCTGCTGCTGCGGCTGAATGCTCAGTTCGGGGTTGAGGCGGTAGATGGCGTTTTCGCGGCTCATCACAATCCCGGCGCTTTTGGCCGCGAGCCTGGCGGCAGCCGCTTCCCTGTTGAAAGTCTCGCGGTACTTCTGAAGATCAGCGAAGGAATCAAGCAGCACGACCGAGGTGTACTGATTCAGATTCCCGCCGTAAACCACTCGCGCCACCAGATAGCCTTTGGGCGCGGCCTTCTTTACCACCGGCAGCACCGAGGTTTTGATGAAGTTTTCGTATTCATCATCGCGCCCCGTCATGATGGTAGTCGTGGTGATGACGACGATTCCGGGCTGATAATCCGCCGCTGGCGGGCTGCTCAGGTCAGGCCGCGTTTCGATGGCGACGGTGTGCGAACTTTCAATGAACCGCGCGCCTTTGGCGTTGTAGGCTGCCGCGCCTTCCTGGCCGAGCGCCCTGACTGCCGGGCCGGGATTGTCATACTGCGCCAGGCTTTCGATGGGCGTGACGACCAGCATTCCGCCTTCACCGAAGTTTGCCGTGTTCCAGACGGTCTGCTGTCTGATTCCGGCTTTCTGCAGCATCGGCAGGGTTTCATTTTTGCGAAATTCCCGCCACTCAGCGGCCAGTTCGCGTTTGACGCGGAGATACTGAATGCTGAGGAGCGCTCTCGCCGGGGGCGCTGACGCGCTTTGTTTATCGGCGTTCCGGCTTTGTGCGAAGCCGGACGGTGCAAGCGTCACCGCGACGAGCAGCGCGGCGAGTGACAGCAAAAGATGCGTAATCGGACTGGTTCTTTTCATAATTCTGGTCTCCTGTGAGTGATGGGCTGCTCGCGCAGCCGGATGAATATCAGGCGCGGCGTTAGTTTCAGGGCCGCGCTTTCAACTGCTGTCTGGTTTCAGCGATGAGTTTTTCCAGCGCCGGTCTGAAAGCGGCGTCGAGGCGCAGGCATTCGTCAAAGTCGCGCTGAGCGGCGGTTTCTTCTCCAAGCCGCAGCCGGACAATGCCGCGCAGGCCCCACGCCTGCGCCTGGCGCGGGTTGAGCGCGATGACCTGATCAAAATCGGCCAGCGCGCGACTCAGTTCGCCTTTGCTTTTCCAGATTACGGCGCGATTGAACCAGGCTTCAGACTGGCGTGGATCAAGTTCGATGGCTTTGTTGAAATCGCTCAGCGCCAGATTCAAATCGCCTTTCTGATAATGCGCCGCGCCGCGATCCAGCCACGCTCCGGCAAAGGCGGGTTTGAGCCGGACGGCTTCGTTGTGGTCAGCCAGCGCGCCGTCAAAATCGCCTTTCAGAAAGCGCGTCGTGCTCCGGCTGTCCCAGGCTTCGGCGAGGGCGGGTCTGAGTTTGGTGGCCTGGCTGAAGTCAGCGAGCGCGGCATCGAGTTCGCCTTTGTCGCGGCGGGCCAGACCGCGATTCTGCCAGGCTTCGGCCAGCCGCGCATTGAGCGCAATGGCCTGACCTGAATCGCTGATGGCCGCGTCCAGATCACCTTTGCAATAGCTGATGTAACCGCGATTGACCCAGGAATCAGAATCACGCGGATTGAGTTGAATGGCCCGCGTGAAATCAGCGATGGCGCCATTCAGGTCGCCTTTGAGAAAACGCACCTTCGCCCGGTTGCAGTACAACGCTTCTGAATTCGGATCGAATGTCAGGCCGAGGTTGTAATCAGTGATGGCGCGTTCGTAATCGCCTTTGTCGGCCCACGCATTTCCGCGAGCCAGGTAAGAAAGGGCTGACTGCGTGCGTGCGTTTTGCGCTTCGCCCGCCATCATCAGCCACCAGAGCAGAATCATCAGCCACGCCGGACGGGCTGTCCCGAACGCTGCGCCTCTGAGCCGAATCATCACGAACAGGGAACTGACGCGCATAGTTTCCTCCGTTGTTTTTCAGACTCGTTGAATGTCTGCCTGTACCTGCGCAAGCGCAAAACAGCACGCACTTCCCTCAGCCGTGCAGGAATTTCTTCAGGTCAGCGGACGCTGAAGGTGATTTCGTCACGGCCTGCACAGGCACGTTCGTCAGATTTGGGCGATGGCTGATGTCCTGATGTGAGGGCAGGGCACGTTGGGGTGTGCGACGGAAGGGCGGACAGTCCGATCATCAGTGACCGGGCTGCTGGTAATAATCCCTGCCGGGACATCGAAAGGTGTCCTGACTTCAGCTTCCGATAATGGGCGCTGTGTCGGCCCGGCTCGCGTTCAGGCCGGGCAAAGTCAGTGGTGCGGCGTGATGGATGATTGCCGCCGCTGAAATGGTGCAGAGAAAAACGTGTTCCGCAACTTCAGCTCAGATGGCCTGAAGCAAAGGCGCTTTGCAAAGCGCCAGCATCAACCCCGTAGTGACGAATTCATTCGTGTGGGTTCCGAAACTGCGTTGATTTGAAAACAAACGAATGAATTCGTCACTACAAGGATGCGGCCTGGTTACTTCACAGGTTCCGGGCCTGATGCCATCTGAACTGAAGCCGGAACTTTTGATTCAGAGCAGATTGCAGAACAGTGTACGGCAGGCTGTCCAGTCCGCCGTACACTCACTTGCAAACCGGCCTAGAAAACAAACTTCAGTCCGAACTGAATGCGGCGCGGATCAAAGGCCGCAATGAAGCCGAGCGGTTGTGTGATGCCGCGATCACGACGGCCTTCGAGCCGCACCGTGCCTGCGTTGTAATCAGCCGAAGTCAGATCAACGCCCAGCACATCGTTGACGGCGGCAAAGTTTGTCCGGTTGAAAAGGTTCGTTGCTTCGACCAGAAAATCAATGCGCGTCGAATTGTCGCTCCTGAGCCGGAATGTCTTGTTCAGCCGCAGGTCAACGCTGCGAAAGTTCGGCCCGATGCCGGTGTTGCGCCCGATGTAAATCAGCCGGTCATTGCCGTGCGTGTCGCCGTTGATGTCGGCGCTGCTCGCATAAAGCGTGAACGGAATGCCGCTGCGGATGGAAATGATCGGGCTGATCGAAATGTCACGCAGCACGTAATTCCTGAACGGGCTGCTGAAGACGCCGTTCGCCACAAAGTTGTGCCGGATGTCGAAGGACGACAGCGACCGTTCAAGGTTGAGCCGCGTCGGAAAAGCCGCCGAAAACGCCGAGTTGTAATCGGTGATGTCGTCAATCGTTTTGCTGAAGGTGTAGTTGGTCTGGAACTGGAAATATCTGCTGAACCGTTTGTTCACGCTGACGGTCAGTCCGTGATAGATCGAATTGGCGGTTGATTCGTAGTTGTTGATTTGCGCGGCGGTGGCGTCAATGCGCGCGTATTGCGGGCCGAAACGGCACTGCGCATCGCTGCGGGCGCAGGTGCCCGCTTCGCGGTAATTGATCTGATGCGAGCGTTGCAGGTGAACGCCGCGATAGACCTGATAGGCGACATCCAGGCTGACATCCTTCAGCAACTGCCGCTGAATGCCGAGACCGCCCTGAATTGAATAGTTGTTCTTGTAGTTCGGATCAGCTTGAAAAATGACGCGGTTGAGCGCGCCGCGTCCGGTGTTGATGCCGAGCGCCTTGAAATCGGCTTCATTGAGCGCCTTGAGCGGCAGCTTGTTCTGCGCCACGCCGTAAGCCCACAACGCGGCGGGCGATTTCGTGCCGTCCGTCGGCGTCTGCAATACCTGGTTGATGAACTGGCCGCTGTCGTTGAGCAGGTTGGTCACATAGACCACCTGATAATTGACCGGCGCGTAATACAAACCGCCGCCGCCGCGCAGCACTGTCTTGTGATCACCGAACAAATCCCACGCAAAGCCGAGGCGCGGCGAAAAGTATGTGTTGCGCGGAATCGGCGCAGGCTCGCCGTCGTAATCAACGCGCCCGCCGAAATCGAGCGTGAAGCGCTGAGTGACCTTCCAACTGTCCTGCGCGAAGAAGGCCAGGTATTGCGCCGTATCTTCCCAGAGCGGATTGTTGAAGCCCTGTCGCACGGTCACAGGCAGCCCGCGATTGAAACTCTGCAACCCGGTCAGCGTCGGAATGCCTGCTCCGGCAGCCGCGACAAACGCGGCCTGATCGGCGGCTGGCACGGCGAGCGTGATCGGGAAGACGCCCGAAGAGAAAGTCCAGTCGCCTGAAAACCACAATTCATTGCGCACCTGGTAATGCACCGGACGATACGACCCGCCGAATTTGATGGTGTGGCCGCCGGTAATCCAGCTCAGGCTGTCTTCAAACTGATAACGATCCTGAATCGTATTGAAGGGCGCGGTGAAATCGCGGCCAAAGCTGGCGAACGAGCCGCTGTCAATCAGCAGCGAGGCGCTCTCTGGCGTCACCGGTTCAGTGAATGCCTTGTTGCGCGGCGAAAACTGAACGCGGGCGATATTGACAATGCTCGCGCCAAAATTGTGCGTCCACGCAAGCAGCGTCGTGTAATCGCGCACCGTGAGCGTGTTGGTGCGGTTCGGCGCCGTCAGGTTGATGCTGCCAAGCTGGCCGTTGAAATTGCGCAGGTACGAGAACCGCCCCATGATCGAATCGTGTTCGCTGAGCTGGTAATCAATTTTCGTCAGCCAGAAATTGAGCCGGTCACGGTTGACGAACGAACCTTCACTGGCTTTGAGCAGATTGAAAGTGACCGGATAGGTCGTCGCATTCGTCGTCAGCGCCGCGCGCAGGTTCGCTGAAATGCGCCGCACGTTCGTGTTGGGCGTGCCGTCGGCATTGACCGCGGCATCCAGCCGGTTGAGCAGCGTGACCTGCGCGGCATTCGGATTGAGGAACGGGCTGTTGGTGTAGCTCCGCACCTGGGCGATGTCGGATTTCTGCTTTTCGTAGCTGGTAAAGAAGAACAGCTTGTTTCTGACAATCGGGCCGCCGAGCGTGAAGCCGGGAAAGACCTGCTGATTGAACGGCTTTTTTTCGCCGGGCCGGAAGTTCACCGGGTTGTGTCCCGAAGTTTTCTGCGAGCGATAGTAAACATAGCCGCTGCCGTGAAAGTTGTTCGTGCCGCTTTTGGTCACGACGTTGATGGCCGTGCCGGCAGTGAATCCGTTCTCTGCCGTCGAGCCGTTGCGATTGACCTGATATTCCTGCACGGCTTCGGGACTGAGATTGGTGTAGCGCAGTTGCCCCGACCCGTATTCATTCTCGCCGCCGTCAACCGTCACCAGGTTGTTGCGCCCGTTGCTGCCGCCGATTGAAAAACCGGAACTGCCGAAATTGAAGCGCGCCCCGCCCTGCACGCGCGGCGCAGCGGAACTCGACACACCGGGCAGCGTGAAGATGTAGGACGTGAAATCGCGCGAGACATTCGGCAGGCTTTGAATCTGTCGGCTTTCGATGGTGTTGGCCTGCTGCGTGCGTTCGACTTCGATGAGCGGCGCGGCTGAAGTCACGGTTATTTCATTGGTGACGCCGCCGACCTGCAACTGCACATCGTAAGTGGCGGTCTGCCCGACGGTGAGTTGTGCGTCTCTGATGACGCTTCGGGAAAAGCCGGGAGCCTCAACCGTGATTTCATACAGGCCGGGCCGCAGCGTCAGAAAGATATATTCGCCATCGGCTTCGGTCTTTGCCGTGCGGGTCGTGCCCTGGTCAATGCTGCGGATGGTCACAGTGGCATTGGGCAGCGCTGCGCCCTGCGCATCAGTGATGGTGCCTTTGACAGTGGCTGATGCGACATCGGCCTGAGCGTGTGCAGTCAGCGTGGCGACGCAGAGGATGAAAAGCGCTGCGAGCGAGGGGAAGAACACTTTTGACATAATCGTTCTCCTGAAGGCAGGTACTGCGGTGACAGGAAATCAGGCGCGGATCAGGTCGCAGAAACAATGGAAGGAGAGACGCCTGGAACCGCGTCTTTACAGGTCGTTGCGACCTGACCGCTTCCTGAGCATCGTTAACCGTGTTGTCTGCTGAGACTGATGCGTGAGATGGTGATGGTGTGGTGTCAGTCGAGTCGGTGCAATTCTCACGGGAGCATCAGCCGGGCGGATTATAACCTGATTCTGAAGAACACAACACAAAAACGGCGTGAAAACCGCGCTCAACCGCCGTCCGAGTCCTGCCTGACCGGTTCCATCAGTTCAATGCGGTTCCCGAACGGGTCGGAAACACAGACCCGGTTGAAGCCTGCCAGCGGTTCATCAGTCACGACCGGGCAGCCGACCTGCTCGCAGCGGCGGATGAGATCCGCCAGTCCTTCGACGAGCAGGGCCGGATGCGCTTTCCTGGCAGGCCTGAAATCCTCTTCCACGCCCAGGTGGATTTTGAGCGGGCCGTCTTCAAACCACACGCCGCCGCGCCGGGCCAGATGCACCGGTTTGGGGCGCTCAGGGATGCCGAGCACGCCCGTGTAAAAGCTGCGCGCGCGGTCTTCCTGGCCGGGCGGCATGGCCAGTTGCACATGTTCAATGGCGTAAATCTTCATCGTGGAAAGTTCGGATCGCTGATGACCTGACGCGCCTGCCACAGATGCCGCCGTTCGTGGCCGGTAATCAGCGCAAAGCCCTGGCCGAGCGAAAGTCTGATCAGTTTTGTAGCCGGTGACTGCACTTTCGCGCGACCGAGATCAACGCCATTCGCCGTGCTGATCAGGGCAATCAACTGATCCTGAACGGCCATAAATTCCGGCACTGTTTGCGCCATCGGCTGATCGGGCGGCGGGACGAAGGCTTTCGGCGCTTTGAATTTCATTTTGACCGGCGGCTCGGCTGTCCGCACAAACCAGTTGCCGAGCCAGCCGTAACGAAACGGCCCGTGACTGAGCCAGCCCTGATTGCGCGCCTGACTGATTGAGGCGGTGATCAGCGGCAGATACTGCTGCGCCGTTACGTTCAGATGCGCCAGACATTCCGCGACTGACCAGTGGCCGGGCGCGGGCCGCCAGTTGAACTGCGCTTCGGTCATTCCTGCTGTCAGTTCGGCGGCGTCGCGTTTGATTGCCTCGATCTGACTGATGTAATCCTGCAATTCGGGAATCAGTGAAACGCTCTGTTGTGCCTGTGCCATGACGTTCCTCCTTCGCTGAAGTGTTTTCCGGTCGCCCGCAGCCGCAATGCCGGGCCTGGCGAAAATTCCGGTGATTCAATGAGGCACACTTTACCGCACAATCGCGGCTTTGCAGAGAGCCGCGCGGCAGTCTGGCGCAAACACGGAAAGAAGCGGCGGCAGGCTTGCGGGCCTTCTGTTTCGGTCAGCAGGCAACGTACAATGCGGCTTCCGATTCAAGGCAATTCGGCACCACCTGACATCAATCGCTATGACCAGACGGATTCAATTCCTCGCGCTCGTCGTGTTTCTGCTGCTGTTTGTGGCCCTGCCGCCACAATCCGCGTCTGTGGCTGTTAACGGTGACGGCCTGCGCAAACTGGCCGACCTGCGCGAACACGTTGCGCCGCAGCAGACGAAAATGCACCAGTTAAAGGCTGAACCCGGCAGGCTGCATTCGCTGACTGTTTCGCTGCCTGCGCCTGCCGCTCTCAGTGAGCGTGACACCGTCAGCGTGACGCTGCGCGACGGCGCACGCACGATTGCCCGCAAGCCGCTGCATCAGGGCGATGCCGATCTTTACCTGCTCTTTCGCACTCAAAGCGGCGCTGCCGAAATTGAAATTGCTTCGGCGGCAACCCGCCCGGTTGAATACACGGTGACTGCGCTTGAATGGCCCGCAGGCAAAAACAGTCAGGTGACGACTGAAGCCGAGCCGAATGATTCGTGGCGCGAAGCAAATGATTTCACGCTCGGCCAGACTGTTTTCGCTTCAGCCGATGACAAGCCGTATATCGTGCCGCTCAGCGAAACAAAGCCTGAGCGCGGCGCAGTGCCTTACGCGCAGCAGCCCGAACTGACCGCTGATCGTCTGCCCGCAGGCGGCGCTGACTGGTTCAGATTCACTTACGAAGGCGATGCGCCGAAGCTGGTTCATTTTGAAATTGACCTGCTCGAACGCGACAACATTCCGGTTGACGTTTCGGTTTTCACCATTGAAAACAACGAAGCGAAACCTTACGAACGCGGAGCCGATCCGGTCACGCCGCCGCACGAAGTTCAGGCCCTGCCCGGCAACAAATTCACGACGCGCATCATTACAAAAGGCGCTTACTACGTGCGCGTGGATGCGAATCATCCGTTCTATCAGCTTCGCACTTCAGTTTATGACGCGCCGCCGTACAAAGACCCGCGCCTGGCGGTGCGCGCCGGAATGGATTACCTCGTCAGCGCGGGCGACAGTTGGCACGCCAACACGCCGCGTCACGGCGGCATTGTCAATCGCGTTTCGAGCACTCATCACGAAACGCAGTTGTGCGTTGCCTGCCACGCCACGCACTTCACGACGCGCGGCGAACTGACCGCCGCGCAGAACGGTTATCCGGTGCTCAAGCGTTCATCGCTGCAGTTTCTGGTCGAACGCCTGGCGAACAATCCGCGCCCGTTTTACGGCCATCCCGATGCTTCGTGGACAAACGTCATCAGCGCGTCAGCGAACGTGATGAGCCGCCTTGCGGTGCTTGTCAATGATTACGATCAGCAGTTCACCGGCGAAAGAAGGTTGTCGCTGCTCAAAGGCGTCGCGGGTTATCTGAAGATTTATTACAAGGGCCGCACCGAACTGCCGCCGGATGAAAGCAACGGCAATACGCCGCTCGTCAGCACGTATGAAGTCGCGTGGTATTCGTGGAAGGTCTTCGATGAACTGGCTGAAAAATCGAATGACGCTGAAGCGTCGCAGTATCGCGCGCTGATTCGCTCGCTGATTGAACAGGACAAAATCAAAAACAACGTTGACCTCTGCTATCAGACCATCGCCTTCGCGGACATTGACCGGGCAGCGTATGCCGACCGCATCAGACGCAACGCCGGGCGCATCCTGTCGCTGCAACGCGCCGATGGTCAGTGGTCAATGCTTTTTGAAAAGGACAGCCCGTCGGTTGAATTTCAGACTTATCACTGCCTGTACGCGCTCGCCCGCGCTGGTTACAAACCCGATCATCCGCAGATCGCCAGGGCATTGAAATTCTGTCTTGATCGTCAGCAGGAATGGGGCGGCTGGTTTGACCCGAAACAGTCGTATGAAAACTTTCGCACGCCGTTTCGTGAAACGCAGTTTGCGGTGATGGCGCTGAGTGAATTTTACAAAGGTGCCCGTTATACCGGAGTCCCTGGAAAGTGGACTGCCGAGCCTGCGTTGAAAAATCTCGCGGAACAGGATCCGATCCTTCGGCTTCAGCAAATTGATACGATTCAGGAAACGCAGCATTGGCAGCCACGACGTGATCTGATAGCAAGCCTGAAGAGTGAAGAACCAATGATTCGTCTGAGTGCGGCGGCTGCGCTTGGTCGGATTCAGGCTCGTGAAGCGGCGCCGCTGCTCTGCGGCCTGCTGGGTGATAACAGCAAAATGGTTCAGATTGCCGCTGCACAGGCTTTGCGCCGATATGGCCTGACAGTCAGGGCAGAATTATCCGGGATCGGAAATCGCTATGACTCTCAAATAAATATTCTCCCGGAATCTGAAGGGATGGCAGTGAAGGATGAAATCCTCGCCGCGCTGGATTCCAGTAATGAGCGGACGCGCTGGGGCGCAACGCGCATCTTCGCGCAGCATTTCAAATACCTCACCGGCAACACCGCGCTGGCAGACAAACTCATCGCTCAACTCAGCGACCCTTACATCCTCGTGCGGATGCAGGCGGCGAAGGCGCTGGTGCAGTGGTTTTACTGGACGAAGGATGAGGCTCTGAAGGATCGCATCACTGACGCTTTCATTGCGCGCGTGGCGGTGAAGGAACATCCCTGGATGCGGCGCAACCTGCTTGAAGGTTTTTACAGCCTCGCGGATGAAAACGTGCGCTACCTGTACAACAACTGGATCGGCCACCTCGCTCAGAAGGAAGATCAGCAGCAGGCGATTGCCGCGCATCACGAAGCGAGCCGTCGCATGGCTCAGCGCATTGCCCGCGCGCTTGAAACGGGCAATGAATTGCAGCGCGAAGGCCTGCTGCGCGGCCTCACTGAATTTCACCTGCGCAGCGGCGGTTATGCGAATGCCGGTCGTTACACGCGCATCGGCAACGATATTGAAACGGTCGTCTTTTATGCTGAAGGCGCTCCGATGCTTGAACGCGCGCTGCTGCCTTTCATCAGTTCGCCTGATCCGGCGCGGCGACAGCAGGCAGTGCTGGCCGCGTACACGCTGCGCGACAACACGCTTGAGAATCTGCCGCTCGCAGTGATGCAGCGGCTCACTGACGATGATGCCAGCGTGCGCGGCGTGAGCGAGGAGTTTTACAAATCGCTGCCGCTCAAAGTTGTCGAAGCGAATCGCCGCGAAGCCGTGCGGGTGCTGAAGGAACTGCTCGAAAGTCGCTGGCCCGAAGCGCAGATCGCCGCGCTGGATCGCATCAAAACGCTCGGCGCTGATTTCGCCCGCCGCGAGAAATTTGACGAAGCCGTCAGGAACTTCGTGCTGCGTGCCGATGGCAAAGTCGCGCCAGCCGCGCTGCGTTCGCTGGCTGATTTCCCTGACCTGGCCAGTGCGCCTGAAGTTCAGCAGCGCCTTGTCAGTGCGCTCAGATCAACTGATGAAAACCTGCTGCGCGCCGGATTGCAGCTTGTTCTGCGCACGCCTGAAATCCGCGAACTGCGTTCAGTGGCAGCGGCGCTCGATGAACTCTTCAATGCTCCGGTGACAGCGAAGCGCAAACTGATTCTTGATCTGATTACGGCTGACACGGCTGCTGACAACGATCTGCGCCTTGTCAGTCTGATTGTCGAATCGCTCAATGACAGCGATGAAAACATCCGGTCAGCCGCGCTTGGCGCTGTGCGCCGCTCGAAAGCGTTGCAATCAAATGCTGCGATTCGCGCCGGTCTGGCGAAACTCGCACAGGATCCGAATCAGCGATTGCAGGGGCTGGCGATGGCGATTTATCAGGGCGGCGGTTCAGGCGCTGAACTCAACAGCCGGGCCGACCGACTGCTTGATTATGGTTTCTTTGTTGAGCGCGTGATGCCGCTGCTGGCTCGCAAAGGCGCGGACGGCAACGCCTGCGTCAATTGTCACGCGACGCACACCATTTTTCGTCTGACGCCGCCCGACGGCAGCGGGCGTTTCACCGAACAGCAGTTGCGCGACAGCTTCCAGTCGGCGCTGAAGGTCGTTGACCTCGCCAGTCCCGAAAACAGCCTGCTCATTCGCAAACCGACTGGCGACGCTTCGCAGGAAGGCCTGATCGGAGCAAAAAAGACTCCGCACGGCGGCGGGCAGCGATGGAACGGAATGACCGACCCCGCCGTTCAGGCCGTGCTGGAATGGATCAACGGCGCAAGGGCCGCGAGATAGAAAAATAAATGGAACACGGATTGAACTGATGCGACGGATAGTGACGGATTGATCTGTCAGCATCCGTGCTTCATCAGTTTCATCCGTGTTCCATTCCTTCGCCGGACGCATAGAACACGGATGAAACTGATATTACAGATCACAACAGATTGATCCGTGCTGAATCCGCCGCATCTGTTTCATCCGCGTTCCATTCCTGACAACCCGAATCTTATTTCAGAAAGACGATTCGCAATGAAATCACTGCTGACAATCCTAATCGTGCTGTCTGTCGCTGTCATCGTCACCGCCAGCCGACCCGTGAAAGACCTGCCCGGTTTTGCTTACTGGAGCGCAAAGGAACTCAAAGGTTATGAAAAGCCGCTGCGTGAAAAGGTCGCGGGCGAATACAAAACTTCGAGCATCAAACTGGCCGATTACGGCAGCAGCAACGTCGCCATCAGCCATCGTGAAGCGAACGGCATTCCTGAAATGCACGATCAGATGGATGATTACTTTGTCGTGCAGTCAGGTGAGGCCACACTGATTGTCGGCGGAGAAATCGTCAATCCGAAATCGCCTGAACCGAATGAAACACGCGGCGATTCAATCAAAGGCGGCGAACAGCGCAAACTGACGGCAGGTGACGTTGTTCACATTCCCACCCGCATGCCGCATCAGTTGCTGGTCGAAAAGGGAAAGCAGTTCACTTACTTCGTCATCAAGGTGAAAGCCACCTGAGAAGGAGAAACAATGAAACTGATCATTCGTTGTGCGCTGTCAGCCGTGCTGCTGTGCCTGCTTCCGCTGCTGGTCTGTGCGGATGAGTTTGACGATCTGGCGCGTGATTTCTGGAAGTGGCGCGCCGTGCATCAGCCGGTCTCGACTGATGACATTCCGCGCATTGATCGCCCGGCGCAATGGTCGCCCGACTGGTCAGCTTCAGCGATTGCAAAGCGCAGGCAGGCGCTCGTTGAATTTGAGCAGCGATGGCGGCGCATCAATGCGGCAGCGTGGCCCGTTGCGCGGCAGGTTGATTACCGGCTGATCGGGTCAGCTCTGGCGCGGGTGCGATGGGAACTTGAAATCACCCGCGAATGGCAGCGCAATCCGCGCTTTTATCTGAGTCAGACGCTTGGCGCAGTCTTTGACCGGCTGCTGCAACCGCCGCCGTTTGATGCAACGCGCAGCAGCGAAATCGTGCAGCGCATGAAAAGCATTCCGCGCACGATTGATGATGCCAAAACCAGTCTCAGTCAGGCGCTCGCGCCGTTTGCAAAGCTGGCGATTGATGAACTGAATGATGTGCGTCCGCGACTGCTCACGGTGGCGCGTGAAATCAAACCGCTGATGGCGGCTGACAGCGCAGCGCAGCTTGATGAAGCCACAGCGAAGGCCGCCGATGCGCTTGAATCTTATCGCGCGTGGCTGCAGCAGCGTATGTCAGCGATGCCCGCAAAGACTGCCATCGGGCGCGAGGCTTATATTTACTTTCTGCGCAACGTCGCGCTGATGCCTTACACGCCGGAGCAGTTGCTGGAGATGGGGCGGCAGGAGTGGGAACGCAGCGTGGCTTTTGAAACATACGAACAGAACCGCAACGCGGGACTGCCGCAGCTTCAGCTCTTTCCCGATCAGGCCGCGCAGATGGCGCGCGAAGCGGAACAGGAAGACGCGATTCGCCGCTTTCTGGAAGAGAAGAACATCCTGACCGTTCCGGCCTGGGTGCAGCACTATCGCAACCTGCCGCTGCCCGCGTATCTGGCCGCGCTGCCCGGCCTGGGCGTGACTGATGATCTGACGGGGCCGAATCGGCTGAAGGAAAACGGCATCAGTTACATTCGCCAGCCTGCGCCGACGCTTGGTTACTTTTCGCTTTCGACCGCGCGCGATCCGCGCCCGATCATCGTACACGAAGGCGTGCCGGGCCATTACTTTCAGCTTGTGCTGTCGTGGGCGCACGAAGACTGGATCAGACGGCATTACTACGATTCGGGCGCAAACGAAGGCATAGGCTTTTATGCCGAAGAGATGATGCTGCAGGCCGGACTGTTTGATGACAGTCCGCGCACGCGCGAGATCATTTACAACTTCATGCGGCTGCGGGCGCTGCGTGTTGAGGTTGATGTGAAACTGGCGCTCGGTCTGTTCACGATTGAGCAGGGCGCTGAATACCTGCAAAAGACCGTGCCGATGGATGCACACACGGCACTTGAAGAGTCAGCGGCTTTCGCTTCGGGGCCGGGCCAGGCGATTTCATATCAGATCGGCAAGATTCAGATCATCCGCTTTCTGGCCGATGCGCGACGATTGCAGGGCAGTCAGTTCAGCCTGCGCGCCTTTCACGATTTCGTCTGGAAGAACGGCAACGTGCCGATTACGTTGCAGCGGTGGGAGTATCTGGGATTGAAGGATGAGATTGAGTTGATTGATCAGCGAAAGACGAGAATGTGATGTGTTGAAGCCAGCTTCAGCTCAGAAGAACCGACAGAGAGATGACGGAACAGACAGAAATAACGGAACAGACGAAAAAAGAACTGCACAGGGTCTGAAGCTTTCCGTGCATTCCGTTATTTCCGTCAGTTCCGTCATCTCTCTTTTGCACAATTCACCGTCTGTTCATTTTTCACCTGTTGTCGAGAACCCTGACAGGGAAGAGGGCTGAAGGCGTGTGTTCGCGCTGCATAATGGCCGCGATGCGCTGCACGATGTCAGGATGCTGTGCCGCGACGTTGCGCTTTTCGCTGATGTCGCGGGCCAGGTCATAAAGTTCAATCGTCGTGTTGCCGCGATGCAGATTGCGGCGCACGCCTTTCCACCGGCCCAGGCGCACAGCCTGCTGCCCGCCGTAACCGCCAAAATCCCAGAACAGAAATTCGTGTCTGCGCTGACGGCCTTTGCCTGTCAGTTCCGGCACAAAGCTGAGGCCGTCGGTGTCTTTCGGAATGTCCTGCCCGGCGATTTCGCACAGCGTCGGCAGCACGTCATAAAACGCGGCGGGCAGGTGGCTGACGCTTCCGGCCCTGATTCTGCCGGGCCAGCGGGCGATCAGCGGAACGCGAATGCCGCCTTCATAGACGCTGCCCTTGAAGGCGCGAAAGTTTGCCGTCGAACCGAAGAAGGTGTAATCAGTGCCGCCGAGCCTGCCGGGGAGAAAATCAAAATCCTTCGTCACTTCACCGAAGGCCGCGCCGTTGTCGCTGGAAAACATCACCAGCGTGTTTTCATCCAGCCCCGCTTCTTTGAGCAGCGCCAGAATGCGTCCGACGCTGCGATCCATACGCGTAATCATCGCCGCGTAAGCTGCGCGCGGATGTTCGTGCGGCAGGTAGCTGTTTTTGCCGTCATACGGCGGGTCATCCCACTTACCCGCATATTGAGCCAGCGAATCTTCGGGAACCTGCAACGCCAGGTGCGGGATGGTGAACGGCACGTAAAGAAAGAACGGTTTGTCGCGGTTGTCGCGGATGAATTGCAACGCTTCGGCTTCGATCAGATCGTGCGAATACTGTTTGCCGGTCAGGCCGCGATTGTTGCCTTCCAGCGTGACTTTCTGATCGTTGCGCCACAGATGATCGGGATAATAATTGTGAGCTTCGCGCTGACAGTTGTAGCCAAAGAACATGTCAAAGCCCTGCCGGTTCGGGTCGCCTTCAGAGCCGACAAAACCAAGCCCCCATTTGCCAAAGGCTCCGGTCGTGTAGCCGCGCATTTTCAGCAGCTCGGCAATCGTCACGACTGATGACGGAATCGGGTACTGGCCTTCGGGCTGCACTTCCTTGTTGTCGCGGATGAAGGCGTGGCCGCCGTGTTTGCCGCTCATCAGCACGCTGCGCGACGGCGCGCAGACGGGACTGCCCGCATAAAACTGCGTGAAGCGCATTCCTTCTGCGGCCATGCGGTCAAGATTCGGCGTGCGAATCTTTTTCTGCCCGTAACTGCCCAGGTCGCCGTAGCCAAGATCGTCAGCGAGGATAAAGACAATGTTTGGCCGGGCGGAATTGCGCGACGCCTGAAGCGGAGTTGAATGAACCGGCAGAACTGCGGTCAGCGCCAGCAGCGCGAAAAATGTGGTGAGTCTTTTCATTGGATTAATGAGTTGCTGATTTGAACGTGAATGCGACTGCTGACCAAAGACTACTGATTCTTATTCCGGCTTTGTCAGCATTTGAAGGCGTAAGTTTACCTGAGGAACAAACAAATTGAAGGCCGCTGCGGGCTTGCGCCTGGAGTTTTATATCAGGGCAAGGGTAGAATCACGGCTGTTCATCACCAGTCATCGGTCAGCAGTCGCCAGACTGAAGCATCCGAAGGCGCGGCATCAATTCACAATATCAGAACGACAATCCGGAAAGGATCAGAGTATGAGCAAACGGCTGAGTTTCAGCGTCATGATGTTTCTGCAATATGCGATCTGGGGCGCATGGTCGCCGGATTTTTCAGAGTATCTGCAAAAGAAACTCGGATTCAGCGGCAGCCAGGTGGGCGGCATTTATGCGCTGCTGCCGATTGGCTGCATGCTGGCGCCGGTCATTGCAGGGCAACTGGCGGATCGGTATTTCTCGACTGAGAAACTGCTGGCCGTGCTGCATCTGGCCGGAGGCGTGCTGCTGATGGTTGCGGCCACGCTCGGCAACTATCAGTCCCTGTGGCTGACGATGCTGGTCTGGGCGATTCTCTATGCGCCGACGCTCGCGCTGACCAATTCCATCTGCTTCCATCACATGCCTGAAGCCGAAAAGGAATTCGGTCTGGTGCGCGTCTGGGGCACGATTGGCTGGATTGTCGTGGGCGTTTCGTTGAGCAAGCTGCTGCGCACGGTGATGCCGGGTCTGCTCGGTGGCCTGGGCGGGTTTGATGGCCTGTGGCTGGCCGGGATTCTTTCGTTCATTCAGGGGCTGTTTTCGTTTGCCCTGCCGCACACGCCACCAGCGCAGCGGGGCGGCAATCCCTGGGCTTTCCTGGGGGCGATCAAAATGCTGCGCGATCCGCAGTTTGCCATCTTCATTACCATCTCGTTTGTCGTGGCGACTGAGCTGATGTTCTATTACGTGCTGACCGCGCCGTTTCTTTATCACGCCGGAGTGAAGGCCGGTGACGCGCCGTTCTGGATGGGCGTCTGTGCGCAGGGCGCTGAGATTCTGACGATGCTGGCGCTGCCCTGGATGCTGACAAAATGGGGCGTTCGCAAGACGATGGCGGTAGGCATTCTGGCCTGGCCAATCCGGTACGCGGTTTTTGCCCTGGGTAATCCGCTGTGGCTGGTCATTGCGGCGCTGACGCTGCACGGCCTGTGCTATGTTTGTTTCTTCACGGTTTCGTACATTTACGTCAATCAGGTGGCAGAGCCGGATATTCGGGCCTCGGCACAGGGCTTGATTACCTTTGTGACGCTGGGGGCCGGAATGTTCATCGGAAGCTGGTTTGCCGGATTCATTAACGATCAGTTTACGGTTAATGGTGTGACCGATTACACGAAAGTTTTTCTGGTTCCGCTGGGGCTGACGATTCTGTGCGCGCTGGTCTTTATGATTTTCTTCCGCGACCGCGAATGGAAGACGCAACCGGCTTCAGCCTGAGGAGAGCCGCAACAAAGGAGTTCTGGAGTAATGACTGGTATTCGGACGTTTACCGCAAATCTCATTTTAGTATCGGGTCTGATCGTGCTGCCGGGCCTGGCCGGATGCACTTCAGCGCCGAAAACAGCCGGGCCGGAAGTTGCGACTTCTCCGGCAGCGTCATCAACTGCCGGAGAGTCATCATCACCGGCCACGATTTCCGCGCACGGCTCCGGCAGCGTGCCGTCCGCGCAGCCTGCGCCTGCGTCAGGCGATTCGGAACTGAAGGTGAACGGGCGCACGGCTTCAATTGGCGGCGTGAAATGGACTGTACCTGCGCGGTGGCAGACCGGGCCGGAAAAAAGTATGCGCGTCGCCACGTACCTGATTCCGGCGGCGGCGGGAGACAGCGAGGGCGGAGAATGCGGTGTCTTCTTTTTCGGGCCGGGACAGGGCGGCGGCGTTCAGGCCAATATTGACCGCTGGATCGGTCAGTTCAAACAGCCTGGTGGCGGCCTATCTGCCAGCGCTGCAAAGCAGAAACAGGAAACCATTAATGGTCTGAAGGTCACCACGGTCGAGGTCGGCGGCAGCTACACCGGTGGCCCGATGAATGCCGGGACGGGCGACAAATCAGGTTATCGCCTGCTCGGCGCAATTGTCGAAGGCCCGCAAAGCGCCGTCTTTTTCAAGCTGGTCGGCCCGGCAAAGACCGTAAATGCGGCGCAGGGAGACTTTCAGGCGCTGCTCAGGTCACTTTCCGGCGAATAAATACTTAATTCGACGCAACACTAATAAACCGGTGATCCGGCTGTCTGAAAAGACCCGATCACCGGTTTATTTTTTTCTGCGTGGTTTAACGTCTCTTCGGCAAAGAGTTAACAAGGCGAGAAAGTGCTTTAAGAAACAGCCCGGAAATACCAGGCAGGACACAGAAAAATCAATAATTTACCAGGACTAAACGGCTTCCGTTGTGGTATACTTTATGCGCAACTACTGTTTGAACGGAGGATGTAAAGAGTGTCATTCAGAGCAGGAAGCAAGGTTATTTACCCCCGCATCGGGATTTGTAAGGTTGACGGGATCATCGAACAGCGGATCGGCGAATCTTCAGTCAAACTCTATTCGCTGAGACCTTTGTCGCGGGAGAGTACCATTTTTGTCCCGGTCAACAAGGCTGAGGAAGTCGGGGTCAGAAAGCTGATTGATCGTGAAGAGATTCCAAAACTGCTGCGCTTTCTGGGCAAGGATGTTGAAGTGGCCAGCGACCATCGCAAGCGGAGCGCCAAGAATGCCGAAAGTATCGCTTCAGGTGAGATTTTCAAGGTTGCAGACTCACTGAAGGCGATGACCAAACTGGGCCGGGGCAAAAACCTTTCGCCAGAAGAGCAGCAGGCGCTTTCACGGGCGCGGCAACTTCTGGTTGATGAGATTTCGCACGTGACCCGGCTGTCAATCGAGGAAGTTGATGAGATGATTGACAACGCACTGGCCGGTAAACGAACCCGCCTGAAAAAGGTTGCAGCTTAAGCCGATCAGTCGGCCTGGAAGTAACTGGCCAGTACCAGCGCACGATCTGTCAGGAATACACAGGTCGTGCGCTTTTCATTTCCAGGCTGATTTTTCCTGTTTTTTTCCGCTGCTGATTGCCTTGTCTCCGCACTCGTTGGCCTGCCTGCCCGGCAGATTTGCTTTTTGGACGCATTTTCATTTCATCAGTACAACAAACAGCCTGACACCGCTCGGACTCGATAAACCTCTGGCCGGTCAGAGCGAAAAACACATTATATGGCTGCCAGTTTTGCCGGGGCACCAGATAATGTAGCCGGAGCGGAAATTCTCATTCCGCTGAAATCCCGGTTTAATTATCCGGCCACCGCTCTGCCTGAGATTATGCGGAGCTTTAAGTTTCATCTGTGAAACTATTGAAAATAAATGCTTTACAGGTCTGAGCTTCCGTGTTACTCTCCGCCCGTCTTAAGCAGTTTCTTACGAGGATTAGAAAATTTGTCAGTTCTGCGTTGCAAGGTTGAAGTCGCAGATCACGAGATCAGCACAACTGAGCCATTAACCTGCCGGAAGCGACCAAATCATGGGAATCACTTTTGGAACATCAGGCTGGAGAGCCATCATTGCCGACGAATTCACCTATGCCAATGTGCGGCTGGTGACGCGCGCCATTGCTGATGTGCTGGCGTCCGAAACGGCAGGCGGCAGGATGATCACCGGCTACGACACGCGGTTTCTGAGCGAACACTTTGCCGCTGAATGCGCTGCCGAAATGGCGCGGCAGGGCTTTGAGTCTTTTCTGACGACGCGCGACACGCCGACGCCGGTGATTTCTTTTGCGATCAGGTCGCTCAAGGCGCGGGGCGGCATCAATTTCACCGCCAGCCACAATCCGCCGCAGTACAACGGGATGAAGTTTTCGACTGCCGACGGCGCGCCGGCATTGCCGGAAGTCACAAAAAAAATCGAGCAGCGGATTGCTGAATTGCAGTCCGGCGCGGCGTTCCTGACCGTCAGCACCGGAGATTCAAAAACGGTTCCGCTTGACCCGCGCGAAGATTACCTGAACGACCTGGCCGCAAAGATCAGATTTGACCGCATTGCGGCGGCGAAACTGAAACTGGCTTACGATCCGCTGTGGGGGACGGGGCGGGGCTATCTTGATGAAGTCCTGCGGCGGCACGGCTGCGAAATCGAGACGGTTCACGATTACCGCGATGTGCTGTTCGGCGGCCACAGCCCTGAGCCATCAGAGAAAAATCTGAGCGAGATGCGGGCGCTGGTGCTGGAAAAAGGGCTGGCGCTGGGCGTTTCGACTGACGGCGACGCTGACCGCTTTGGCTTCATTGATCGTGACGGCACGTTTATGTCGGCCAATCACATTCTGGCGCTGCTGGTTGATTACATCTGCGAAACCAGACCTGAATGGACGGGCGGCGTGGCGCGCAGCGTGGCGACTTCGCACCTGATTGACCGCGTGGCGAAACGGCATGGCCGCCAGGTTTATGAAACGCCGGTCGGATTCAAGTTCATCGGTGAACTGGTCAACGAGGACAAGATTATTCTTGGCGGCGAAGAGAGCGCCGGGCTGACGATCAAGGGGCATTTCCCTGAAAAGGACGGCATCATCGCCTGCCTGCTCGTGACCGAAATGGTGGCCGCGCGCGGCGTGAGCCTGGGTGAAATGCTCGCTGAGCTTTTCAAAAAGGACGGCGAGCTTTACAGCGAGCGCGTCGGCATCAAGCTGACGCCCGAAGTCAAAGCCCGTTTGCAGGAACGGCTCGCCGCCGAAGCGCCGCAGCAGATCGGTGAGCGCCGCGTGGTTGAAGTCAATCGCACCGACGGCGTGAAATATATTTTCGATGACGGATCGTGGATGTTACTGAGGATGTCCGGCACTGAACCGGTGGTTCGGTGCTATGCAGAAACGAACTCAAGGAAAGATATGGAGGTGTTGCTTGAAACAGGTCGTCAATTTGTACTCAGCTAAAATCGCTTATGGTCAGGTGGCCGTCCGCGAAACGTCGCGTTCGTGGATTCAGACGCTGCGGATGCCGAACTGGGTCTGGCTGATGATGATCTTTGTGGCCGGTTCAGCGCTGGCGCTCACGACCATTGCCCGCGAACGCACGCAATTGCGCGAGGCGCAGGCCGCGCAGGCCCGGACGAAACAGGCGCTCGTGCAGACTCAGGAAAAGAACAAACAGATCAAAGCGAAGACCGACCGCGTCAGAAGCAGCCAGCGTGCGCTTGAGAACGCGGCCCAGGATCAGTTGAATTACGTGCGGCCCGGCGAAATCGTGGTCGCCACGCGTTGAAGCAGCGGTTGTTCTGGTGTTGTCTGAGTACGCGCCCGCCAGACTGAAAGGTTTGCACCCCGCGCAGCCATTGCCTTTGACGACGAACCCTCACCAGGCTTTCCTTCAGAACGGATCATCCTGGTCAACTTCAAACCCGGTTCTGCCGGAACCCAGGCCGAGATAATCGCTCAGCCGCATTCCGGTGCGTTCTTCAAACCGCTCGACGAGTGACGGAGCCTGTCCGGTCGGTTCATCCAGCAGGACACGCTCAACTCGTCGCAGCGGAAAAAAGACGCTCGCCGGATAAATCCCTTCCTCGCCGCGCGCGAGCATCCGCAGCAGTTCGTCGTAACTGTTCAGGTCAACGCCGCGCATAAAAATTCCGGCGGCATTGATTTCATCAATCACGCCCCAGAACTTTTCCTTCGGCTCCTGCAGGCTGACAATTACGCTGGCTCCTGGTTCGATCTTCATATCAGGGAGTACGGGTTTCTGCCTCGTTACTCAATCCGGCAGACAATGACCAGCAGTCAGTGGCCTCCTGACAACTGACCACTGACCACTGACTACTGACCACTGACGCCTTTTACTTCACCGTGAAATTCGCAGTGGCTGAAGTGTTCTCGAAGTCGAGCTTCAGCACTCCGCCCTTGCCCGCCGGGGCGAGCGAGATGGTGAACTGTTCGACCGGCGATGCGGTCTTGCCGACCTTCAGATCAATGCGGGCCAGATCCTGCTTCTCATCGTAAACAGTGCCCCACTGTCCGGTCTGTTTGTTGATGATCAGCTTCCAGCCTGTCGCTGAAGGCAGCGTGTAAATCGTGTAAGTTCCTTTCGGCACGGTTACGTTGCCAAACATCAGGTCGCCTTCGGTGACGAGCGTCGTCGCTTCATCAGCGCCGGTGCGCCAGACTTTGCCGTAAGGAACGAAGTCCGGGGAGCCGAGCTTGCGGCCCTTCAGATACGGGCGGCCATAGGTGATGGTGATCTTCTTGCCGTTGATGGTTGCGCTGGTTGTTTCGTGCGGGCTTTTGCGCTGCGCCTGGGCCACGCTCACGAGCGCGAGCAGGCTCAGAACCACAGTGACGGTAATCACAGCCCGGTGACGATTGATGCTCATTTCAATGCCTCCCTTGAAGTTTCTTCGTGTTGATGAGTTGTTGTCCGAAAAAAGACTGGCATATTGTGTATCACAAATTCCGGCGAATCCGAAACGGCTCCTGACCGGGGCCTTTGCCCGCGCCGCCTGTGGCTCGTTACAATGTGGCTATGTCAACCAAAACATCCCGCACCGTTTACGTTTGTCAGAAATGCGGCAGCCAGTCGCGCAAGTGGCTGGGTAAATGTCCCGACTGCGGCGACTGGAATTCGTTTGTCGAGGAGCGCGAGCGCGTCATGCCGAAAACGCAGGGCGGCGGGCTGTCGCGCGGCGGCCTGCGGCTGAATGAAAACCGTCCGGTGTCATTTGCTGAAATCGAAACTCAGCGCGATGTGCGGGACGTGACCGGCATCGAGGAATTTGACCGCGTGCTCGGCGGCGGCATCGTGCCGGGTTCGCTGGTGCTGATTGGCGGCGAGCCGGGCATCGGCAAATCAACGCTGATGGCGATGGTCGCTGACCGCGTCAGTCAGCTTTACGGCAACGTGCTTTATGTTTCCGGCGAAGAGAGTGAGCGGCAGATCAAACTGCGTGGCGAACGCCTGGGCATCAATCCGCAGGGCCTGTTTCTGCTCTCTGAAACGAACCTCGAACGCATCTTTGACGAAATCAACCGGCTGCAGCCGCGCGCGATCATCATTGATTCGGTGCAGACGGTCTATTCAGAAAAGATCGAAAGCGCGCCCGGCTCGGTTTCGCAGGTGCGCGAGGCTGCCGGACAGTTTCTGCTGCTCGCCAAAAATCTGACCGTTCCGGTTTTTCTGATCGGCCACGTTACCAAGGAAGGAATGCTTGCCGGGCCGAAGGCGCTCGAACACATCGTGGACACGGTGCTTTACTTTGAAGGCGAGCGGCATCACAACCACCGCATCATTCGCGCCGCCAAGAACCGCTTCGGCGCGGCCAACGAACTTGGCGTGTTTGAAATGACCGGGCACGGGCTGGTTGGCGTGCCCAATCCGTCAGAGGTTTTTCTGAGCGAACGTCCCATCGGTGTTTCCGGTTCGGCGGTGGTCGCCGCGATGGAAGGCACGCGCCCGATGCTCGTTGAAATTCAGGCGCTGGTGAGTTCATCGAAATTCGGCACCGGACGCCGCACGACCCAGGGCGTCGAAATCAATCGTGTCGCGCTGCTCGTGGCAATGCTTGAAAAGCGGGTCGGCTTTCACCTGTCGGGCGATGATATTTTCGTCAACCTGGTCGGCGGCATCACGCTTGACGAACCGGCGGCAGACCTGGGCATCGTGGCGGCGATTGCTTCGAGCTTTCGCAACATTCCAATCCACGAACACACCATCGTTTTTGGCGAAGTGGGGCTGGCCGGTGAGGTTCGCGCCAGCAGCCAGGCCGGGATCAGGCTGCGCGAAATTGCCCATATGGGCTTCCGGCGAGTGATCATGCCGCAGAATAATCTGAGCGGCATTGACGCCGATGATCGCCTTGAAATTATTGGAGTTCGCTCGGTCGTGGATGCGCTTGAGGCGTTGTTCTGACCAGCGCTTTCCGGGGCGCCACCGATGGACAGGAACCCGAAAAATCCGCTTATGCCCGATGCATAACGCAGGAATCATTCCCCATTCTGTATCTGCGTGGTACAATCCCCGCCGTCCCTGAAAAATCTTTTATAACCAGGACTGACTGAAAGGTTTTCTGCTGGCTTTGCCGATGAATATCCTCAACCCCGAATCATAACTGGTCATACCACATGAAGCAGAGGTCTTATGGGAGCAAATCTGATTCTGATCCGCGTGGTGTTCACGCTGATGCTGGTGCTGGCGGGCTTTTTGATCAAGCCGATTCCTGCCTTTCTGGGGCTGCCGTCAGCAGCGGTTTCCGCGGTGACGGCGCTCATCATCGCACTGGGAATTATCTTTTTTGAACTGCGCATCCGTGAAGCTTCACTGAAAACCCTGATTGGCGCGGCCATCGGTTCGATTATGGGCATCGTCGGCGCGGCCCTGATCGGCTTTCTGATTACCGCTCAGCGATGGGATCCGGCCATTCAGTCATTCATTACCATCACAATTATGGTCTTTATGGCCTATGTCGGCCTGCTGGTCGGCGCGGCCAAGGGCGATCATCTTGACCTGTCGGTGCTCGGCGGCATTCTCAAGGATCGCGGCTCAAAGCAGCAGTTCAAGATTCTCGATACCAGCGTCATCATTGACGGGCGCGTGGCCGACATTGCCGAAACCGGATTCCTGGGCGGCACGATTGTCGTGCCGCAGTTCGTGCTGCGCGAATTGCAGCAGATTGCCGATTCGTCCGATTCGGCCAAGCGCAATCGCGGGCGACGCGGCCTCGACATTCTGCAACGTGTGCAGAAAATTAACGGCCTTGATGTGCAGATCACCGAAACTGACTTTCCGAACGTCCGCGAGGTTGATCTGAAACTGATCGAACTCGGCAAGCAGTTGCAGGCGCCGATTGTCACCAACGACTTCAACCTGAACAAAGTCGCTCACCTGCGCGGCGTCGAAGTTCTCAACATCAACGAACTCGCCAACGCCCTGAAACCCGTTGTCCTGCCTGGTGAAGTGATGCGCGTCTTCATCCTGAAGGAAGGCAAGGAATACAATCAGGGCGTTGCTTATCTGGACGACGGCACGATGGTTGTGGTGGACAATGCCCGCCGCCTGATCGGCAAGAACGTTGATATGATTGTGACGAGCGTCCTGCAGACCACTGCGGGCAAGATGATCTTCGGACGCGCCGACGAAAACCAGAAGGTCGAACAGCCACAGTCACGCGAAAATCGTGGCGATCAGCGCGAACACCGCGACTTCCGCCCGCCGCGTCCGTCACCTTCAGCGGTCGAATCCTGAGAGGAAAATCAAAAGGCAAAGGGCAAAAATCAAAGGGCAAAAGGCCGGAACGAACACTTTTCGCTTTTTCCATTTTTGATTTTTGCCTTTTGCCTTTTGCCTTTTGATTTTTCATGAACCTCGCCATTATTCCCGCCGCCGGAAGCGGCACGCGCCTCGGCGGCCCGGTTCCAAAACAGTTCATCGAAATTGCCGGAGCGCCGATTCTGAGCCATACCCTCCGCCGCTTTGACGCATGCCCGGACATTGGCGCAATTGTGGTCGCGCTGCCTGCTGACCGTGTGACCGAGTTCCGCGCCCGCGAGGCCGACACCGGACTGACGAAGCCGGTGATTTACGTCAGCGGCGGCGCTGAGCGCAGCGATTCGATTCTGAATGCGCTCGATGCCGTTGCTGAACTGAACCCGGAAATCATTGCCGTTCACGATGCCGTGCGCCCGTTCGTCACGCCCGCGCAGATTTCAGCCGTCATTGGAAAAGCACAGGAAGTCGGCGCCGCCATTCTTGCCCTGCCTGCAACCGACACGATCAAGGAAGTCGAAAACGGCCTGATTGTGCGCACACTTGATCGTCGTCGCATCTGGCGCGCACAAACGCCGCAGGCTTTCCGTTATGATCTGTTGCGCCGCGCCAACGAGGAGGCCCGCGCCGCCGCGCTGCCGTCAGCGATGCTCACTGATGATGCGTTGCTGGTCGAACGCCTGGGCCATCCGGTTGCGGTGATCGAAGGTTCCGCAGGCAACATCAAAATCACGACTGCCGATGATTTGCTGCTGGCCGCAAAACTTTTCGAGCAGATGAAACCATGACCGACTATCCGGACAACTCAGAAAAATCTGCCATCTGCCATCTGCCATCTGCATTTCGCACTGGTTCTGGTAACGACATTCACCGGCTGGTTGAAGATCGGAAGCTGATTCTCGGCGGAGTTGAAATCTCCTTTGACAAAGGGCTGCTCGGTCATTCCGATGCTGACAGTCTGAGCCACGCTATTACGGATGCGCTGCTTGGGGCGGCGGGACTGGGCGACATCGGCACGCATTTTTCGGACAAAGACCCGCGCTGGGCCGGAGCCGACAGTCTGGTTTTTCTGCGCGGCGCGTGCGAAATGCTGGCGGAAAAGGGCTGGGCCGTAGTCAATATTGATGCGACCATCATCGCTGAACGTCCGAAGATGATGCCGCACATTCCGGCCATGAAAGCGAAACTGGCCGCCGCGATGAGCATTGATCCGTCGCAAATCAACATCAAGGCCAAGACAAATGAAGGACTCGACGCCATCGGACGCGGCGAAGCCATTGCCGCGCAGGCCATCGCGCTGATTGCCCGGCAAAGCTGAATTAAAAGTAACAGGAACGATCCGTGCCATGTTTGACATCATTGCTTTTGACGCTGACGACACGCTCTGGCACAACGAGCGGCATTACACCGAAGCGAAGGAACGCTTCAAAAGCATCCTGACGCGCTATCACGATCAGGAGTGGATCGAGCAGCGCCTTGACGCGACCGAGCTGCAAAACCTGAAACGGTACGGTTACGGCATCAAATCCTTTACGCTTTCGATGATCGAAACCGCCATTCAGATGACCGAAGGCCGCATCATCGGCAGCGAGATTCAGGAAATCATCACGCTCGCCTGGGAAATGCTCGGCAGGCCGATGGAGATTTTTGAAGGCGTGCCGGAAATGCTGCGTGGATTGTCGGCGTCGCACCGGCTGATGCTTATCACGAAAGGCGACCTTTTCGAGCAGGAAGCCAAAGTCTCGCGCTCCGGCCTGAGCGATTACTTTACGAGCATCGAAATCGTTTCGGAGAAAACAGCGCAATCCTATCAGGCCATTCTCGACCGTCACCGCCTCAGCGCGCATCGCTTTCTGATGATCGGCAATTCACTCAAATCCGATGTGCTGCCCGTCCTCGAAATCGGCGGCCACGCGATTCACATTCCGTTTGAAACGACGTGGGTGCATGAAATGGTGGACGATTCAGAACTTGAAGATAAGAATTTCATGCGCCTGAATCACATCACGCATCTGCCTGCGCTGATTGAATCACTGAGCAGCGGCGCTGAAAGCTGAAAACCATGCGACCACAGGATCTGATCGAAAAAAAACGTGACCGCCGCGAACTGACGCGCGATGAGATTGCCTTTCTGATTCGCGGTTACACGCGCAATGAAATCCCTGATTACCAGATGGCGGCGTGGCTGATGGCCGTGTATCTGAACGGTCTGACCGCAGCCGAAACGCAGGCTTTGGTTGAAGAGATGCTGCATTCGGGCGATGTCATTTCGTTTCCTGAAATCGCCGCGCCGAAAGTGGACAAGCATTCAACGGGCGGCGTGGGCGACAAGACTTCGCTCGTGATCGCGCCTGTCGCCGCAGCGTGCGGCGTGGCTGTGCCGATGATTTCAGGCCGCGCGCTCGCGCACACGGGCGGCACGCTCGACAAACTCGAAGCCATTCCCGGTTTTCGCACAAATCTTTCGCTCGATGAATTTCGCGCCGTGCTTGGGCGTTGCGGCCTGGCGCTGATCGGGCAGACGAAGGAGATTGCTCCGGCTGATCGCAAAATTTATGCGCTGCGCGACCTGACGGCGACCGTGCCGTGCAAGCCGCTCATTGTCGCTTCGATTATGTCCAAAAAACTGGCCGAAGGCATTGACGGCCTGGTGCTGGATGTCAAAACCGGCAGCGGCGCGTTTATGCGCAGGTTCAATGACGCGCGCGAACTGGCCGTGATGCTGACCGGGACAGGCCGGGCAATGGGCAAGCGCGTGACGGCGCTCATCACCGATATGAATCAGCCGCTCGGTCGCGCCGTCGGCAATGCGATTGAAACGGTCGAAGCCATCGAAGTGCTGCGCGGCAATCTGAAAGGCGATTTTGCCGAACTGTGTGTGGAACTCTCGGCGCGCATGCTGATCGTCGGCGGCCTTGCCACAAAGACGCCCGAAGCGATGAACCAGGCGCGCCAGGCGATCACTTCCGGCGCGGCGCTCGAACGCTTTCGCCAGGTCATCGCAGCTCAGGGCGGCGATCCGCGTGTCTGCGATGATGTGAAACTGCTGCCGCAGGCCGCCAGGTCGCAGACCATCACTTCAGATCGCGCCGGGTTCGTGACCAGAATTGAAACCGATGAAATCGGGCGCATCGTGATGGACTGGGGCGGCGGGCGACAGCGACTTGAAGACGCCATTGATTACGGCGTCGGCCTGTTCATTCACGCCAAAACCGGCGACCGCGTTAATCCTGGCGATCCGCTCGTCACAGCGCATTACAACGACGAAACGAAACTGCCCGAAATGCAGACCCGTCTGCGCGCCGCTTATCGCATCGAAGAAAACGCGCCAAAGCCGGAACCCTTAATCAAGGCCGTCATCTGATTTCACAGCCGGGCCGTCACTCCTTCACTTCGCCACAGCATCAGGACTGCACGAAGTAAACCGGTCGCACCCCCGCAGTAACGAATTCATTCGTTTGTCTCTGACCAGTTGCTGTATTGAAGAAGACGAATGAATTCGTTACTACGGAGGTGCGTCTGGTTTCTTTTCAGAGTTTGTTAACTGCCGGTCAGGAGAGCGAAAATTCAGGCGGAATCAGGAGTGTTGAGAATTGAGAAGACGTGCCTTCGGTTTCTCAACCTGCTACCATAAGCCTGCGGGCGCAACTGCTGACCTCCGCGCCTCAATCAACAGGACACAGGATTAATGACTGCAATGAAAGCTTTGTCTTCATTTTCGAGAGCCTCGTCTGCCATCTTTCTGACGCTGCTGATCGTGCTGGCCGGATGCGTCAACCGTCCGCCTGCCACTGATGCTGACAGCAGGAAAATCAAAGTCGGCATCGTCTTTGACATTGGCGGCAAGGATGACCGTTCGTTCAATTCGGCGGCGTGGGAAGGCTGCCAGCGCGCAAAAAAGGAGTTGCCGATAGTGCTGCGCGACGCTGAACCAGGCGATCCGACTTCGCTTGAACCGGCACTGCGCGCCTTTGCGCAGTACGGCTATGACCTCATCATCGGCGTCGGCTTTGCCCAGGGGCCGATCATCGAACAGGTGGCGGCTGATTATCCGAACACGAAATTCGCCATTGTTGATTTCGTCGTCAACAAACCAAATGTCGCGGGGCTGATTTTCAAGGAACACGAAGGCTCGTTTCTGGTCGGGATGATTGCGGCGGCGAGAACGAAAACCAACACCATCGGCTTTGTCGGCGGCATGGACATTCCGCTGATTCACAAGTTTCTGGTCGGATACGAAGAAGGCGCGAAGTACGTCAATCCGAACATTCGCGTGCTGCCCAACTTTGTCGGCATCACCGATGCGGCGTGGAACAACCCGGGCAAGGGCCGCGAACTTGCTACAGCGCAGATCGAACAGGGCGCGGACATTGTTTTTCAGGCCGCAGGCAATTCCGGCCTCGGCGTTTTTGACGCTGCCGAAGCAAAAGGCAAATACGCCATTGGCGTTGATTCAAATCAGAACTGGATCAAGCCCGGCCACATTCTGACCAGCATGGTCAAGCGCGTTGACAACGCTGTTTTCAGCGTCATCAAGGATACGGTCGAAGGCAAATTCAAAGGCGGCCCGCACGTTTACGGCCTCGATAACGACGGCGTCGGTTACGCCATTGACCAGTACAACAAGGCGCTCATCCCGCCGTCACTGATTGAAAAGATCGAAGAAGCGAAGCGCGACATCCTCGCAGGCAAAATCAAAGTCACTGATGCAATGGCGCAGTAAATTTATCCACGAAGCCGCACGAAGGCTCACGAAGAAAAACGGGATCTCCTTCGTGAATCTTCGTGCGGCTTCGTGGAAAGTCCTCTTATGAGTTCATCCAATATCATCGAAATGCGCGGCATCACGAAACGATTCGGCAATGTGACCGCGAACAACAATATCAATCTCGCCATTCCGGCGCAGACAATTCACGCCATCGTTGGTGAGAACGGCGCGGGCAAGTCTACGATCATGAAAATCCTGTACGGCTTTTACAACGCCGATGAGGGAGAGATTTTTATTGATGGCGAGCGCCGGGCGATTCGCAATCCGCACGATGCGATTGCGCTCGGACTTGGGATGGTGCATCAGCATTTCATGCTTGTGCCGCCGATGACGGTGACTGAAAACATCATCCTCGGCGCAGAACCGGGCGGCGAGCGGATTGATTATCAGAAAGCTGAAGCGGAGATTCGCCGCCTGTCGGATGATTTCGGATTCAATATCAACCCGCACAGTTGCATCGAAGAGCTTTCGGTCGGTCAGCAGCAGCGCGTTGAAGTCCTCAAAGCCCTCTATCGCGGCGCGCGCATTCTGATTCTGGATGAACCGACGGCAGTGCTGACGCCGCAGGAGGTCGAAGAATTCTTTCGCATCCTGCGTTCAATGCGCGAGCAGGGCAAGACAATCATCATCATCACGCACAAGCTCAGTGAAGTGCTTTCGCTCTCTGACAACGTCACGGTGATGCGCGATGGCAAAGTGGTCGGTGAACGAAAGACCGCTGAAACAAATGCCGCCGAACTGGCCCGCCTGATGGTCGGGCGCGATGTGCTGCTGAGGGTTGAGAAGCCCGCAGCAAAACCGAAGGATGTGGTGCTGTCGGTAAGAAACCTGCAGCTTCAGCCCGGCGCTGAAGTTTCCTTTGAGGTGCGCGCCGGTGAAATCGTCGGCATCGCCGGAGTAGAGGGCAACGGTCAGACTGAACTGATTGAAATCCTCGCCGGCTTGCGACACGCCGCGCAGGGCAGCTTCGCGCTCGATGGCCGCGAATGCGCGAAGCGATCAGCACGCGAAATCAAGGAGCTTGGCGTGGCGCACATTCCCGAAGACCGTCATCAGCGCGGCTTGCTGCTCGATTTTGCACTGACTGACAATGCGATTCTCGGCACGCATTACCGCGCGCCTGCGGCCAGCGGCACGGGCCTGCTTGATGACGACGCAATCGAAGATAAAACGAAGCGGCTGATTCGTGATTTCGACGTGCGCCCGCCGAATCCCGCGCTGCCTGCAAAAGCCTTGTCCGGCGGCAATCAGCAGAAACTGATCATCGGGCGCGAATTCGATCTGCATCCGAAACTGCTGCTCGTCTCGCAGCCGACACGCGGCGTTGACATCGGCGCGATTGAATTCATTCATCGCAAGCTGGTCGAACTGCGCGACAGGGGCGCGGCAATCCTGCTCGTCTCTGCCGAACTCGAAGAAGTCCTCTCGCTCTCTGACCGCATTCTGGTGATGTACCAGGGCCGCATCGTCGGTGAAGTTGACCCGCAACAGGTTGATCAGGAAGAGATCGGCCTGATGATGACCGGCGGGAGACAGCATTGATTTTTCAACGCAAAGAGACAAAGAACACAAAGAGTATCGCCGCAGAATGGATCTCTTTATGCTGAAATCCGCACAGGTGAACAAAATGGAAGAAGAAAGCCGACAGATAAAAGAGGTGAGTGAGAAAGTGAACCTGCTTTCAAATGCTGTGATCGGTTGTGCGATTGAAGTGCATCGGCATCTCGGCCCTGGATTCACTGAAAATATCTATGAAGAGGCGCTGTGTGAGGAGTTGTGCCGCGCACAGATTCCATTCAAACGCCAGCATCCGGTGAAGGTGTTTTATAAAGGACGACTGGCCGGGGAATTTCGGCTTGATCTGCTGGTTGGCGATCTGCTGATTGTTGAATTGAAAGCCGTATCGGAAATTGCTGAAATTCACGCTGCGCAGGCCAGATCGTACCTTAAAGCTACAAGCCTCCAGCTTGCATTGCTGATTAATTTCAATGTTCGCTTGCTCAGAGAAAAAGGCATCCGGCGAGTGGTTCTGACCTGACCGGCTTTTCTTTGTGCTCTTTGCTTCTTTGCGGTAAAAAAACAATCAGGAGCCTCAAAAGTGAAACGACTGTCATTACTGACCGCCTTGTTTTTTGGTCTTTCGATTATTTCCTTTGCCCAGACATTCGAGTTTCTTCCCGGCGCAAAATTTGACCCTGCAATTCCGACGCTGAAACAGACGGTCGGCCACGACTGGGGCGAACGCATCACGATGCATCACGAAATGGAACGCTACGTGACCGCGCTGGAACGTGCTGCCAATGGGCGCGCGAAGCTTTTCAAATATGGCGAAACGTGGGAGGGCAGGCCGCTTTATTATCTGGTCATCGGCTCGCCGCAGAACATTGCACGGCTCGATGCAATCAAAGCCGCAATGCAGAAACTGGCTGACCCGCGCAACGCTTCAGCTTCAGAAGTTAATTCGATCATCGGTTCGATGCCTGCAATCGTCTGGCTCGCTTACAGCGTGCACGGCAATGAAATTTCAAGCACTGATGCCGCTCTGATGTGCGCTTATCATCTGCTCGCGGCACAGAGCGATGCAATTGCTGAAGCGGCGCTGAAAAATCTGCTCGTCATCATTGACCCGATGCAGAACCCGGACGGGCGCGACCGCTTCATCAACTACTTCCGGCAATCAACCGGACGCTGGCCCGATGCCGACACACAGTCAGCCGAACACAACGAAGTCTGGCCGAGCGGGCGCGTCAATCATTACCTGTTCGATATGAACCGCGACTGGTTCGCGCAGTCGCAGCTTGAAACGCAGGGCCGCACGAAGACTTATCTGGAATGGTTCCCGCAGGTCTTTGTTGACCTGCACGAAATGGGCACGAACAGCAGCTATTATTTCGCGCCGCCCGCTTTGCCATGGAATCCGAATCTGACGAAGACGCAGCTTGACTGGCTCTCGAAATTCGGGCGCAACAATGCAAAGTGGTTTGATCGTTTCCGCTACGATTACTTCACACGCGAAGGCTACGATTCGTTCTATCCCGGTTACGGCGAAGGCTGGCCGATGTTTCACGGCTCAATCGGGATGACCTATGAAAACGCTTCGGTGCGGGGGCTGGTGGTGCGACGCAGCGATGACACGAACCGCACTTATCGTGATTCAGTCCATCGTCATTTCATCTCGTCGCTTGCGACCATTGAAAACGCGGCGCAGAACCGCGAGGCGCTGCTGCGATATTTTTACGATTATCGCAAATCAGCCGTTGATGAAGGCGCGAAAGAAACAGTCAAAGAGTACATCATCACGCCGGGCAACGATCCGAATCGTGCGGCCAGGCTGGCAGCTACGCTGATGAAATCTGGCATTGAAGTCAGACGCGCCGAAGCACCGTTCAGCAATCCAAAAACGCGCGATTATTTTGACGGACAGTTGCAGCCGCGTGAATTTCCGGCGGGCAGTTTTATTGTTTCGCTCGCACAACCGGCGAAGCGCCTGGCGAAAACGCTGATGGACAAGCACACGCCGCAGGATCAGGAGTTCGTTGACGAACAGCGCGAACGCAATCGCAGGCGGCAGAACGAAGAGTTTTATGACGTGACCGCGTGGTCACTTCCGTTTCTTTACGATGTGCTGTGTTACCAGGCCGAACAGAATTCGAGCGGCAACTTCACTGTGCTGAAACAACCGCCGCAGCCTGCGGGCCGTGTGCGTGGCGAGAAAGCGAGTCTGGCATATCTGATTCCCTGGGGCACGCAATCAGCAGCGGCGGCGCTCGCTGATCTGTTTCGTCAGGAAGTGCGGGTCAGCAGCACTGATCGTGGATTCAAACTGAACGGCACGAACTTTCCGAACGGCACGCTGATTATCAAAGTGGCTGACAATCCCGCTGATCTGCACGAACGCATGCAGAAACTCGCGGCGGAATACGGCATTGATGTTTACGCGACCGATTCATCGTGGGTTGATGAAGGCCCGAATTTCGGCAGCCGCAACGTCAATTACCTGCCGCGCCCGCGCATTGCGATGGCTTACAACACGCCGACTTCGCCAAACTCTGTCGGGTGGACGCGCTACCTGCTCGAACAGCGTTACGGCTGTGCGGTGACTGTGATTCGCACCGATCAGTTGCGCGGCGCTGATCTGACGAAATACAACGTGCTGATCCTGCCGGACGGTTTCGGTTACAGCAATGCGCTCGGCGACGGCGCAAGAATCAAAGAATGGGTGCAGAACGGCGGCACGCTGATTACGCTCGCCAATGCGACGACGTGGCTTGGGGAAGATCGCGTCGGAATGCTGCCCGTCAAACGCGAAAAGCGCGACAAGGCCAAAGGTGAAAAAGAGAAAAGCAGACCAGAACCCGCGCCGCCGGTGAAATCCGATGTCGGCAGAGCGCAACCCGCCGCGCAGACAAAGCCCGCTGATGAAAACGCTGCGATTGAAAAAGCTATCGAACCGAATGACGAATATCCAAGCAGCACGCCCGGCGCCATCATTCGTCTGAAGGTGGATAACACGCACTGGCTCGGTTTCGGTTACGGCGAAACGACGACGGCACTGATTGACAGCGACCGCATCTTTCCGCTGCTCAGACTCGATCAGGGCGCGAACGTCGCCATCACCGCGCCCGAAGGCCGGATGCTGCTGTCCGGTCTGATGTGGGACGACGTGCAGCGACAGCTTCCAAACAAGGCTTTCGTGATGAATGTCAGACTGGGACGCGGCAACGTCGTCGCGTTCAGCGAAGACCCGAATTACCGCGCCTTTCTGGAAAGCATGAGTCTGATGTTTATGAATGCAGTGTTGCTGGGGCCAGGGCATTGAATCAGCATAGACAAATGCTGTCTTTCAGCTACAGGCAGTTATTGCAGGAGGACACTTCAGCATGATGTCATTTCGCGGAAACCGGCTGAGCGATTTCGTGATTCCGGCGGGCACGGTCTGGCTGATGACTGACATTGCTGAGGCAAAGGGACGGCAGCAGCTTTATGCCCGGCAGTCGCCGCAAATCCTGCGGGCCTTGCGCAACATGGCGCTGGTGCAGAGCGTTGAATCCTCCAATCGCATCGAAGGCGTGACAGTTGAGCGTGATCGGTTGCGCCCGCTGGTGCTGGGCAATGCCCGTCCGCGCAATCGCTCCGAGCAGGAAATCCAGGGCTATCGCCGCGCGCTCGATCTGATTCACACGAACGCTGCCGATCTGGCCATCACGCCTGCACTGCTCAAGCAATTACACCACACGATTCAGGAAGGTGGCGGTGATGCCGGGCAATGGAAGCAGATTGAAAATGAAATCATTGAGTTTCGTCCCGACGGGCCGCCGGTGATTCGCTTTCGTCCGGTGGCCGCAGCCGGGACAGTGGCCGCAGTTGATGAAATGTGTCTGGCGTATCGTCACGCAATCAACCAGGGAACTACCCAGCCAGTGCTCGCCGTTGCTGCGCTGGTGCTGGACTTTTTGTGTATTCATCCTTTCCGTGATGGCAACGGGCGTGTCTCGCGTCTGCTTACGCTGCTCGCGCTGTATCAGCACGGTTATGAAGTCGGACGTTACATCAGTCTGGAGCGGCTGGTTGAAGAGTCGCGCGAGGAATATTACGAAGCCCTGCGCCGCAGCTCCGAAGGATGGCACAAAGGCAGGCATGAACTGCTGCCCTGGCTGACTTATTTTGTCACGATTCTGCGGCGCGCTTACCGTGAGTTTGAGCAGCGTGCTGGTGGGGTGAAAAGCCCGCGCGGGGCCAAGACCTCGCTGATCGAAAATGCCATTGCTGCTTTTCCCGGCGCATTCTCGCTCGCCGATGTGGAAAGGGAATGTCCGGGGGTCAGCCGGGATATGGTACGTCGCGTTCTGCGCGAAATGCAGCAGGCGGGACAAGTTGAATGTCTGGGACGCGGCCCTGGTGCGATGTGGCGCAGAAAAGAGGTATTACCCTCAAAAGAGGGTAATAAAGAGGGTATTGTCTCTGATTAAGTGTTAGAGAAGATCAAATGAAAACCTTGCTTCGTGAACTGATCTTTCCGCTGATTGCCGTGATTGCCGCGTTCTTTATCGGCGGACTGGTGATTCTGGCTGTTGGTGACAATCCGTTTGAAGTTTACCGTTTGCTGCTTTCGAGCGCGTTCGGGTTGTTCGATGCGCGGGGAACGTTCACTTTCGACAACTGGGGCTACACGCTCTTTCTGGCGACGCCGCTGATTTTTGCGGGGCTGGCGGTGGCGGTGGCTTTCAAGTGCGGGCTGCTGAACATCGGCGCGGAAGGACAGTTGATTATCGGCGCGTTTGCGGCGGCGTGGGTGGGCATCACATTCGGCAAACTTCCGGCGATTATTTTAGTGCCGCTGGCGATGGCGGGCGCGATGGTGGCGGGTGGCGTGTGGGGCGCGATTCCGGGGCTGCTCAAGGCGCGGTTTGGATCGAACGAAGTCGTCAACACGATCATGCTTAACTTTGTGGCGGTGGGCGTGGTGAGTTACCTGACGCAGCAGTTTTACAAGGAGCCGGGCGATCCGATTATGCAATCGGGGCTGATTTCTGAACACGCGCACCTGGCGCGATTTCACACGCTGCTGGCGCCGCTCGGCATAAATTTTCCAAACCGGATTCCGCTCAACCTGTCATTTCTGCTGGCGCTGCTGGTGTGCTTTCTGGTCTGGGTGTTTTTGTGGCGCACGAAGTGGGGCTATGAAATCCGCGCGGTCGGAGCGAACCCGGCAGCGGCGGAATACGGCGGCATCAGCGTGAAAAAACAGATCGTGCTGGCGATGGCAATTTCAGGCGCCCTCGCAGGAATGGTCGGCATCAATGAAGTGCTGGGTTATCGTTACCGCTACTATCACGATTTTTCGCCGGGCTACGGGTTCACGGCGATTGCGGTGGCGCTGCTCGGTCGCAATCATCCGTTTGGTGTCGTGCTGGCGGCGGTTCTGTTCGGCGCGCTGATTCGCGGCGGGTTGTTCGTGGACATTTTTTCTGACAACGTCTCGAAGGATCTGGTGCAGGTCTTACAGGCCATCATCATTCTGCTGGTGGCGATGGATGCGCTGTTCAGAGGCCTGCTCGGCAGGTTTTTCGGGAAAGCGGACGCGGCAGCGAAAGCTTGATTTGAGATTTGAAATCTGAGATTTGAGATGACAGAGGTAGTTTGAGATTTGAGATAACAGAAGCAGTTTGAGACTGGGGGTAACAGGGGCCGGAATGCTCAAAAACATTGTCAATCTGACTTTGATTGCTTCAACGATTCGTCTGTCAACGCCGCTGATTCTGGCGGCGCTGGGCGGTCTTTATTCCGAACGCAGCGGCGTCATCAACATCGCGCTCGAAGGTATTATGCTGACGGGCGCGTTCACGGCGGCGGTGATTACGTATTTCACGCACAGCCCCTGGCTCGGACTGCTGGCGGCGATGGCGGGCGGCGTGCTGATGGCGCTCGTGCATGCGGTGGCGACAATTAAATATCGCGCTGACCAGGTGGTGAGCGGTGCGGCAATCAATATTCTGCTGCTCGGTGTGCCGCCGCTGCTGCTGGGCGCGCTGTTTGAAACCACAGGATCTTCGCCGCAACTGCCGCGCGAAGAGGTGCTGCCGGATGTGCCAGTCTTCAATGAACAGAGCTTTCCGCAACTGGCTTCGATCTTCAATCAGAAACCGCTCGTTTATCTCGCGCTCGTGCTGGTGGCGGTGACTTTTTATGTGCTGTACCGGACGCGCTTCGGTCTGCGTTTGCGCGCCGTCGGTGAAAATCCTGAAGCGGCGGATACAGCGGGCGTGAGTGTCATCAGAATGCGTTATGCCGGAGTGCTGATTTCAGGCGCGCTGGCGGCGCTGGGCGGCGCTTATCTGTCCATCGGGCAGAACTCGCTGTTCACGCGCAATATGACGGCGGGGCGCGGGTTCATTGCGCTCGCCGCGCTGATTCTGGGCAAGTGGGATCCGGTCGGCGCGATGGTGGCGTGCCTGCTTTTCGGGCTGGCTGAGGCCGTTGCCATCAGAATGCAGGGCACCGTCAACATTCCGAATCAGTTCATTCAACTGATTCCGTATGTGCTGACCATTGTCGTGATGGCCGGGTTCATTCGCCGCACCAGACCGCCGAAGGCGCTGGGGATTCCTTACGTGAAAGGATGAAGGCTGCGCCCTGCTGACCGATTTCTGCGCTCTCTGTGCTGCTTCGTGGAAAAGCATTTTTTCGATAACAATCATTTCCCCCCGAAAGGAAAGGATGATGAAAATCGCAACTCCCCATCGGATTGGTTTATTGCTCGCCGCCGCGCTGCTGCTCGGCCTGGCTGTCGCGGCGCAGGATCGCACACGCGAAATGGAAACCCGCCGGGTCGGGACGGAAACACAGAGTCTGCTGCGTGATTTCAGAGAACTCAGCACTACGGCCAGAGGGCGCGGCGTGCTGACTGAACCGAACATTCCTGAATCCTGGATTACGCGCCTTGCCCTGAACCTGCGGCGCACCGGCGAAGCCGAAATCGAAGCCGAGGGCGAAGTGGTGCCGGTCAGGATTCGCGGCAAATGGGCAACGGGTGAAGGCGAGAATATCAACCTGACGATTGCGCAATACGGCAGCGTTCAGGTCAGCGGCAATGGTCGCGTGATGCTCAAAAACGGCGTGTTCACGCGGCTGGAAATTTATGCCGTCACTGAAGGCCGCCCCGTGACGCTGAACTTTGATGTCCGCACTGCGCCGAATTCAACGGTGGCCGGTGTGCCGCGTGATCCGCTGGCCGGGAATTTCGTGATTGAAGTTGTGGCCAGCGGCCTGGTGCTGGATTTGCGCCTGGAAGACAAACGCGCCGTGCAGCAGTGGACAGGCAGCGGCGCGGCCAATCAGCGCTGGGAAATAGAAAACCTGGGCAGTGGTTTTTATGCCATCAAATCGCTTGAAAACGGCCAGGTGCTGACGATTGATGATCGCCCGCGCGACGGTATTTTCGTTTTCACTGCGCCGCTTGATCGCAGCCGCGAGAGCCAGCAGTGGCAGCTTAAGGATGCGGGCAACGGTCAGATTTACCTGCTGACCAGGCGTGGCCGCGCGCTCGAATTCACGAGCGGCATCAGAAATACGGGATCGCGTCCGCAACTGACTTCGCCCGGTGACCGCGAAACCCAGAAGTTCAAACTGACGCCGGTGTCAGGCACTCCGCAGGTGCAGGTGACTCCGGTCACGCCGCAGGGGCCGCCCGAAGGGCCGGGGTCAATGACCTGGCGCGGCATGGTTGACGGCACACTGCGCGTCGAAGTGCGCGGGGCCATGGTCACTGAAAAGGCGACTGAAGGCTCGCCCTACACCAGCAGCAATTATCAGTTCACGGCTTCGCTGCCGCGTCGCGCCACTTTCGTTTCGGTTTCAAGACAGCGCGGGCGCGGCACGGTTGAAGTGGTTGAGCAGCCGTCGGAATACAACAACTACACTGCCGTCGTTCAGATTCGGGACAAGCAGGGCGGCAGCGATAACTATGAATTCGTCCTGCGATGGCAGTGATGACGCGGACAGAATTGACAGGATGAATCAGGATTGCCGGTTCTGAGTGAAACGGCGATCATTCAATGTCGCGCCTGCGTCCCCGCAGTTTTGCGTTCAGTCAGGACTGCGGGGATGACGGCGATTTTCTGCAAGGTTCTGCTGATTCTGTCCGGTTTCACGAGAGGGCAAGAGCAATGACTATTTCAATTTTTGATCGCTCGCAGACATCGGCGCGCTATATCAGGGAACAGCTCAGCAGCGAAATTGATGTTGCGGTCGTGCTTGGTTCAGGGCTTGGCGCATTTGCCGAAAGCCTGGCCGACAGTCTGATTATTCCTTACGAAGAGATTCCTGATTTTGCGCGTTCGACCGTTGAAGGCCACGCGGGCAGGCTGGTGGTCGGCAAAGTTGCGGGTGTAAACGGGCGGCCTGCAAAGACTGTCGCCGCAATGCAGGGGCGGTTTCATTACTATGAAGGCTATGCGCTCGATGAAGTGACGCTGCCGATTCGCGCTTTCAGTGCGCTCGGCGTCAAAAGCCTGGTGCTGACGAATGCGGCGGGCGGCGTCAATCCTGAATTCAAGGCCGGTTCGCTGATGCTGATTACTGATCACATCAACCTGATGATGGCATCACCGCTGCGCGGTCAGCACGATCACCGGCTTGGCGAACGCTTTCCCGATATGACCGAAGTCTATTCGCGGCATTACCGCAGACTGGCCGCAGAGTCAGCGGCTGAAATGGGCCTGAAACTGGAGCAGGGAATTTATCTGGCCCTGCGCGGGCCGAATTATGAAACGCCCGCCGAAGTGCGGATGCTGCGCATTCTCGGCGCTGACGCGGTTGGCATGTCAACCGTGCCCGAAGCGATTGTGGCGCGACAGATGGGCATGCAGACGCTCGGTATTTCGCTCATCACCAACGCCGCCGCCGGAGTTGCCGAAGGCCCGATTGATCACGAAGACGTGATGCAGATGGGCGAGCGCGTGGCCGGACAGTTTTCAGAGCTGCTGCGCCGTTTCATTGTCAGGTTGTGAGATGGCATTCACGCTTGAACAGGTCGTGCCGTGGGGCCGGTTGTTTGATGAATACCGGCGAATGTTTGCGCTCACGGATGACGATCTGAAACTGAAAATACTGGGTTGCGGCGATGGCCCGGCCAGCTTCAATGCCGAAGCGACGCGGCAGGGGTTCAGTGTAGTGTCGTGCGATCCGCTTTACCGTTTTTCAGCCGCGCAGATTCGTCATCGTGTTGAGGCAACTTATGACGAAGTGATGAATCAGACGCGGCGCAATCAGCACGAATTTGTCTGGCACACCATCGGTTCGGTTGAAGAACTGGGCCTGATGCGAATGCAGGCGATGAATGAATTTCTGGCCGATTATGACGAAGGCCGACGACGGGGCCGCTACGTTGACGCTGAGCTGCCGTCGCTGCCCTTTGCTGACCGGGCGTTCGATCTGGCGCTGTGTTCGCATTTTCTGTTTCTGTATACCGAACAACTGACCGCAGATTTTCACGAAGCGGCGGTGCTGGAGATGTGCCGCGTGGCGCGCGAAGTCAGAATCTTTCCGCTGCTGGCGCTTGGCGCAGTGCCGTCGCGTTACGTTGAGCCGGTGACTGAAGCTTTGCGACAGCGCAGCTTTCAGGTTTCCATTGAAACCGTGCCGTATGAATTTCAGCGTGGCGGCGATCAGATGATGCGGATTCGGCAGGCTGAATGATGAAATCAGTAATTGCAACTGTGTGCGCTCTGTTCCTGCTCGTTCCGAGTGTTCGGTTCGCGCAGACCGCCACGCGCGCGCGCAAACCGGCAGGTGCGGCAGATCGCATTGAATTCCAGATGACCGCCATTCGTGACACGGGCATTAAATTTCCGCGCCTGACTTTTTATGCCGACGCGAAGGTAATGAAGGAGGTCAACCGGCAGATTGATGAAGTGACCGGCGAGTTCGGCTGCGAGCCGGACGAAAACGGAAAGAAAGGCAGCTTTGAAGTCAGGGCGAAGGTCGAATATGCGGCGCGGCAGATTTTCAGCATCTATGTTTCAGAATCGTTTTTCTGCGGCGGCGCTTATCCGACGAATGATTACAACAATTCGCTGACCTTTGATCTGAAGACAGGAAAGCTCAGTGAGTTTGAGGATCTGTTTCAGGATTACGAAAAGAACAAGACTGAGATTCTGAAAGTGATCTTTGCAAAACAGATCGAACAGTCAGAAAAACTGGCGGCAGCAGGACAGCAGAAAACAGAGAGTTGCGAAGGCGACCCTGATTTGTATTCGCTCGAACATCTTGAAAGCGACACTTTCGCCTTCAATTTTTCTGCCGAAGGTTTGCGCGTTCAGCCCGCGTGGCCGCACGTCATCGAAGCCTGCGCCGAACGTGTCACGGTGCCGTATGAAAAGCTCAGAAAGTTTGCCGCGCCCGGCGGGCTGCTGGCGCGGGTGTTGCGGTAAAGACAATGGCGTTAAGTCAGCAAGCCTCAGAAGAAACAGGTCGCACCCCCGTAGTAACGAATTCATTCGTTGTGTCCCTGATAAAGTGACATCGGAAACACAACGAATGAATTCGTTACTACGGGGGTGCGACCTGTGACCTTTGATGGCCCGAACCTGATGATGCAGGGCTTGTGTTCTTTGTGTTGCACCGTCTTTGAGTCGGAGAAAATTTATGATTATTGGCATCTGCGGCGGCACTGGTTCGGGCAAGACGACAGTGGCGCGGCGCATTCTGGAAAATGTCAGCGATGAGCAGGTCGTGTACCTGGCGCAGGACAGCTATTACCGCAATCTGGGTGATATGCCGCTCGAACTGCGCAGGCAGATCAACTTCGATCACCCGGATGCGCTCGACAACGACCTGTTCATCAATCACGTTCGCGCGCTGAAGGCTGGCGAGGCGATTGAAATGCCGCTGTACGATTACACCATTCACACGCGAATGAAGGAGACGAAGCGGATTGAGCCGAAGCTGGTGACGATTGTCGAAGGGATTCTGGTCTTTGCCGATCCGGTGCTGCGCGAACTGATGGATGTGAAAATTTTTGTGGATACGGCAGACGACCTGCGCTTTATTCGTCGCCTGCAGCGCGATGTGGCCGAGCGCGGGCGTTCGCCGGAATCAGTCATCAGACAGTACCTCGAAACCGTGCGTCCGATGCACCTGCAATTTGTCGAACCATCGAAACGTTACGCCGATGTCGTCATCCCCGAAGGCGGTTATAATGAGGTCGGCATTGATCTGATCTCCGGCAAGATCAGAATGCTGCTGCAACGGGAACTGGCGAAAAAATCGGCCCCGCCGCGAGGCAGCGGTTCCTGAAGTCAAAGATCAGAAACCGAAAGTCAGGCATCAGAAGTCAATGGAACATTCAGTCCTGAATTTTGTGAAACCTGCTCAACCGTCAGACTGCGCGCATTCAGATGAAGAACTCGTCAGCCTGGCGCGGCAGGCGCGTGATAACGCACATGCGCCTTATTCGTGCTTCAAGGTTGGCGCGGCTGTCGAATGCGCCGACGGGCGCGTCTTTACCGGCTGCAATGTCGAAAATTCAAGCTATGGCCTGAGTATGTGCGCCGAGCGGGTGGCGATTTTCAAGGCTGTCTCAGAAGGCGCGCGCGAATTCAGGCGCATCGCGGTGATTGCCGACACGCCGAAGCCGGTGCATCCGTGCGGCGCCTGCCGACAGGTGATTTCGGATATGTTCGACAGCGAGGCCGGAGTGGTGATGAGCAACCTGAAGGGTGAGATCGAAATCAGAAGGGTCATTGACCTGCTGCCGGAACCATTCGACCGCAGCGCGTTGCGCTGAAGTTCCCCGAAAAAGTGCGAGGTGTGAAGTAATGAATCTGAAAAAGCTGATGATTCCGGCCCTGCTGCTGATTGTCCTGAGCGCCGGGCAGGTATGGGCGCAGAAGAATGATCCGAACGATCCGAAAAATATTGAGAAGGGAAAACAGCTTCTTCAATCTGTGATCGAAGCGCGCGGCGGAGCGGCTTATCTTTCATACAAAACTCTGATCGGCACCGGGCAGTACACGCAGTTTGACAAGGGCATGTCCACGATTCCGCGCGCCTTTATTGATTACATCGTCTGGCCCGACCGCGAGCGCACCGATTTTGGCAAGGGCAAAAAGAAAGACCGCACGATTCAGGTTAATGACCGGAAAACCGGCTGGGTTTACAACGGCGACGCGCAGACGATCAAGGATCAGGATGAAAAACAGGTCAACAGTTTTCTCGAAGGGCTGGTCTTTGATCTCGACCACATCCTGCGCGACGGCTGGAAGGAGCCGGACGCGAAGGTCTGGTTTTACGGGCGCGAGGAAACACGCCCCGGCGAACGCGCCGATGTCATCGCCATCGAACTCAAAGGTGGTCATCAGGTGCTGCTGATGCTTGACCCGGCCACGAAACTGCCGAGCAAAATGACTTATGAGAAACAGGACGAGCAGGGCCTGGGGCGGTACGAAGTCCGTTTCTTTCAATATGTCGCGTATGATGGCGTGAAATTCCCGAATATCGTAGACTTTTACCGTGATGGCGTGCAGACCGCGCGGGTCAATTACGACAGCGTGAAACTTAACGCGCCCGTCCCGGAAGATTTATTCACCAAACCGGCTAATCTGAAGGCGATTAAGTGATGGAGGCCACATGAGTACACCCATTGAACTCAAGGTTGACCGCATCGAGAAGATGCTGATTGAAGTAATTGAAATGGTGGGAAGGCTCGAATCAGGCTTGAACGCCAAGATTGATGCGGTTGATGAAAAGGTTGAATCGCTCAGAACAGAGATGAAACAAATGCGTGCTGACCAGGCTAATACACACAAGGAAGCAATGATGCGGTTCATCACTTAATGAAGAAGATCTGCGTCGCCTGCGGATGGAGTTCAGAATGCTGGACGAACGCATGCGCGCGCTTGAGAGTAAAAGCGGAGATAGTTGAAAGCGGGTCTGCTTCCGGCTTTTGCGGAACCTTTTTTTCGCGCGTCTCGTTTAGCTCCACTGGAGACACAGCTTCGGGAAGGGAGACCCCGCAAGCGCCAACCTTGATCGAGGGAGAGAAAATATCGTGGGAGTTGATGCGGCAGTCAGCAAATCGGATGCGGAACTGGTGCGGCGATGCCGGGCCGGGGATAGTGTGGCCTGGGAACAGGTCGTGCACGAGTATTCGCGTCGTGTTTACAACCTGGCGTATCGGTTTACCGGACGCCACGAATCCGCCGAAGACCTCACGCAGGAAGTCTTCGTGCGCGTGTACCGTTCTTTGGAACAGTACGACCCGCAGGCAGGCGATCTGGCGAACTGGCTGATGAGGCTGGCGCGCAATCTGGTGATTGACGATTACCGCCGCCGGGGCCGCACGCCGACCGACATCAGTGATGACCTGACGGATCACGAATACCATCTGGAAAGTCACATTGACGCGCCGGATCGCGGCGTCGAACGGCAGGAGCGGTCAGTGCAGGTGCATGCGGCGATTGCCAAACTGCCGCCTGATCTGCGCGAGTGCGTAATTTTGCGCGACATTGAGGAACTGAGCTACCAGGAAATTGTGGACATTCTCAGAATTCCGATTGGCACGGTCAAATCGCGCATCAATCGCGGACGCATTGAACTGGCAAAGATTTTGCGTCGCATGAAGGTTGTCGAAACGATGTAAGCAGGCTCGTCAGTTGTCCGTGATCAGTTGTCCGTTGCCGGTCACTGAGTTTTACGTCTGAGCAACTGACCACTGACACCAACCACTGGCCACTGACTTATGATGGATTGCATTAAATTCCAGGACACGATTACTGATTACCTTGACGGTCAGCTTGAGACCTGCGCGAGGGCCGAGTTTGCCGCGCACCGGCTGCGCTGCCGGGCCTGCCGCGAGGTTTTCAGCGATGTCCGAATGACCGTTGAAATGCTCGGTGAAGTGGCCGCCGAAGATGTGCTGGGTGAATCAACGGCTCTGGAAAACCGGATTCTGGCGGCGACCACCGCTGGTGAAATGCTCAGTTGCGGCAATTTCGACCGCCTCATTGAGCGTTATTTTGACGGTGTGATTCTGGCGCCGACTTTTCAGACCTTTCAGGCTCATTTCAAAACCTGTCACAAATGCCGCCGTCTGATGGCCGGGATTGATGAAGCGATTGCGCTGTGCAGTGAGGCCAGAGAATCAGACGTTGAAATGCCACAATCGCTGCACGACCGGATTATGGCGGCGACAGTCGGCAGTCAGCCGCGTTCGCTGGCCGCTCGGTGGCGGGCGACGGTTGCTGATTTTGTGCGCCCGGTCTGGACGCCGCAGTGGGCAGCGGCGGCGCTGATTTTTGCGGCGAGCGCTTTATTTATTTATTCGCGCTTTGGCGGTTTTGGCGGAATGGCTTCTGAAGCGGGCACTCAGGCTGAACGGCTGGTAGTCAATGGCAACGAAGCCGTGACTCAGACCGGCGCGATTGCCGTAGCCGGAATTCAGAGAGTCAGTCAGATTTTCCAGGATAAACCGGCCCGGTCGGTTCCGGTCAGATATGCCCCCCCACCTGTCACGCAACCGCAACCCCCTCAGTCGCGCCGGAATGAACAGGATTCCAGTTCTGAATCCGATCATCGCGGAGGACACAGCCATTAAGTGAATCGCAGCCGCAGCGCTGATTCACCTCACTTGTCACGCAGCACTGACCACCGTTGATATGAATTGCGCTTTTCATCCAGTCAATATTGCCAATGCGCGCTGCCAGGCCTGCGGGCGCGGGTTGTGCCCTTCGTGCGATCATCGCATCAAAGGCGCGCCGTATTGTCAGGATTGCATCGTCGCGGGCATTGAACTGTTGCGGCGCAGCGCGCAGGCGGGTCAGCCGTCTGCCATCGGCCATCGCAAATCACCGGGCATTGCCATGCTGCTGGGCCTGATTCCCGGACTCGGAGCCGCTTACAACGGGCAGAATATCAAGGCGCTGGTGCATTTTGCCGTGACGGTCGGGTTGTGGGAAATGGCTGATATTTTTCACACCGGCATGCTCGGACTGGCCGGAGCCGTGTTTTATCTCTACTCGATGTACGATGCCCGGCAGTCAGCAAAGCGGCTCAATGCCGGTGAAGACCTGAAGGCCGAAGATGAAAAGCTGAAGCAGATGCTGCGCGAGAACACGCACATCTGGGGCAGCATGCTGGTCGGCATCGGCGTGCTGGCGATTCTGAACACCTTTCTGCACCGCTTCTTTATCTTCCGTCTGCCGGGCCTGATGCCGCTGCTGCTGGTGATTGGCGGGTTTTTCCTGGTGCGCCATTACTTTCATCACTCGGATGATGAGAACCCGCCGCAGTGGAAAGAGCGCATTCCGCCGCCGTCAGTGATTCAGCAGCCTTACGACAACGATTACATTCGCACTGAAACACGCCGTTTCGGGCAGTAATTCGAAACTGCCCGCTCGCCGCGAAAAACAGATGGGCCTGATCCTCAAAATCATCGGAGTGCTGACAACGCTGATTACTTCAGTGCTGCTGCTGATTGAGACGCTGCGGCGCGGAGTCCTGATCCTCGGCCTTATTTTCGGCGTGCTGAAGGTGGCGCTGATCGTGGCTTTTATCGGCCTGCTGCTCGTCGTGCTCTGCGTCCTGTTCACCTCACGAAAATCATCTGAAAACAACCAGACAAGCTGAACGCCGCAGGCCGTCACCTTCAGCGAAGGTCACAACCTGCGGCGTCAAGCGGGGCAAGTCTGAGGCGAAAGACTTTGCGGCTTTAAGAGACAGCCAATCTGCGCCCGGTTCCAGAAACGCGGGTTACGGGCGGCTCGCGTATTTGTCGTAAAGCTTCGAGTGACGCGATGACAGATCAACCGGGTGTCCGTTGATGAACATATGCCTGACGTTCGTCTTGAACTCCAGCGGATCGCCATCCGTGACGATCAGGTTCGCCAGCTTGCCGGGTTCGATGCTGCCGATGAGTTTATCCACGCCGAAAATCTGCGCGGGATAAATCGTCACGGCTTTTAATGCTTCATCTTTGGGCAGCCCGAAGGCGGCGGCAGTTCCGGCCTGATACGGCAGGTTGCGCACGTAAGCGGCATCACTGGTCTGAAAAGCGAATCTGACTCCGGCCTGATGCAGCTTTGCGGCGTGGGCGAAGTACTGATCGTAATCAGCGTCTTCACGGTTCGGGACTTCAGTGACCGGGCCGATGATGACCGGAACGTTTTTCTCCTTGAGCAGCGAGGCGACTTTCCAGGCGTCATCAGCGTCCCTGATGATCAGTTTCAGTTTGTATTTGTCGGCCAGTTCGACCGCGCCTTTGATGTCTCTTTCGCTGCTCGCTGAAACCACGACCGGCAGTTCACCTTTGATGACCGGAATTAATGCTTCAAGCACGAAGTCGGTCGGGCGCGCAGGCAGGCTCTTGTCTTTCTCACGCGCTTCCTTTGCCTGAGCGTAGGCTTTCGCGTCATCCAGTTTCTGTCGCAGGGCATTCAATTGCCGCTCGCGCTGCTGCGCGAAATTCTGCGTGGCCTCAGGCGGCAGGAACGCGGCAAAGCGACCGGCGGCAGCCGCAGGCCACTGCATTGACATCGCCGCCGAAGCCTTAAGCGTCATCTCCTTCCACGTCCAGCCGTCAAGGTTGATGAGCGCCGCCTGGCCCGACACAAGCCTTCCGGTTGGAGCGGTCAGCACGGTTGTCACGCCGTTGGCCCTTGCCACCGGAATCAGTTCGCTGCCCGGATTGACCGCGACAAGCGCCCTGATCTGCGGGTTGAAATCGCCGAGTTCGGTGGTGTCGCGCGTTTCCTGCACTGCGCCGACTTCGGTCAGGCCGAGTGTGGTGCCGCTGTCAATCAGGCCGGGATAGACCGACATTCCGCGCGCTTCGATGATTTTGGCATTGCCGGGCACGGCAACGTTTGCGCCCACTTCAGCGATTTTGCCGTCACGAATCAGCACCGTGCCGCGTTCGATGACGGCGCCGGTGACGGTGACAATTTTTGCATTGCGAATCGCATAAACTCCGGCGCTCTGGGCCGCGCTCTGTTGTGCGCTGGCTGACGGCATCAGCAGCAGCGCTGAGAGCAGCGCGACCACGCAGGCCGACAGGGCGCTGGCCGGATAACGAAGGTTGATTGTTCTGTTCATCATTGCATTCATTTCCTGAAAAAAGATTCGCTGTCAGGTCAGCACAGGGCTGACAACTTTGCAGACGCTGATGATTACCGATGATCGTGGTTGCTGCCTTTCGTGCCGATGCCGTGATCAATCTCTTCCTCGGAGATCGTCGGCGGCAGCGTGGGCATGGGCTGTTGCGGCTGGCCCTGACCGGCGTTCTTCTTTTCGCGTTCGATCAGTTCCTTTTTCTCTTTGGCAATCAGCTCGCGGCGGCGGGCGTCTTCCTTGCGGTCGAAGTAGACCGTGCCTTCGATCATCGTCACTTCAGGCCGCGAATAGATGCTGAACGGATGGCCGTTGAAGATCACCAGATCGGCATCCTTGCCGACATCAATGCTGCCGACGCGGTTATCAATCTTCAGTTGCTTCGCCGGATTGAGCGTGACGAAACGCAGCGCCTCTTCGTCGCTCAGGTTGCCGTACTTGATCGTCTTGGCGGCTTCCTGATAAAGGCGGCGGGCGAGATCGTTGCTGTCAGAATTGATCGAAGTCACGATGCCTTTGTGCGCCATAATCGCCGCGTTGCCGGGAATCGCGTCAAAGGCTTCCATCTTGTAAGCCCACCAGTCGCTGAAGGTCGAACCGCCTGCGCCGTGCGCGGCAATCTCTTTGGCCACTTTGTAACCTTCAAGCACATGCTGGAACGTCGTGATTTTGAAGCCGAGTTCATCGGCCAGGCTGATGAGCATCAGAATTTCATCGGCGCGATAGCAGTGTGAATGAATCGAAAGTTTGCCGCGCAGAATGTCTGAAATGGCGTCGAGTTTGAGGTCACGGCGCGGCGGCAGCGGGTTTTCACCGCGTGCTTTGGCCGCTTCGTAAGCGTCCCACTTGGCCATGTATTCTTTGGCCTCGACGAAGGCTTCGCGGATGGTGAATTCAACGCCCATTCTGGTGGCCGGATAACGCAGCGGGCGACCCGGCGCGGCAAAGGGATTGGCCTGATTACCCGAACGCTTCGGATTTTCGCCGAGCGCGAATTTGATCGTGCGCGGCATGTCAGGAAAGATCATCTCTTCGGCAGAGCGCCCCCATTTCAGTTTGAGAATCACGTTCTGACCGCCGATGGAATTGGCGCTGCCGTGCATCGGGTGAATCGTCGTCGTGCCACCCGCAAGCTGGCGATAGATGTTGATGTCGGTATCGTTGACCACATCGCGCATCCGCACCATTGCCGTGACCGAGAGCGTGCCTTCGTTGACATCATCGAGCGCCGTGTGTGAATGGGCATCAATCAGGCCCGGCGTGACGTACTGTCCGGTCGCGTCAATGACGCGCGCATTCGGCCCGGCCTTGACCTCGCTGTTTTTGCCGACCGCCGCGATTTTGCCGTCCCGAATCAGAATCGAGCCATTTTCAATCGTGCCGTGCGAGGCCGTCATGATCGTGGCATTTTTGATCAGCGTTTCATTCGACTGCGCCAGCGCGACAACGCCGAACGCAATCAGCAGAAAGAAGGAAAGAATCAGGTGCTGTTTCTTCATGGTGAGTTTCCTTTGCTTACTGGCGCGGCGCGCGCGTGCCGCTGAATTCCGCTTCGTTGCCCATCACGGACATCGTGCCTTTGATTGAATTGCCGTCCAGCGTGCCTTTGGCTGTGATCGGCAGTTCCTGATCCTGAACTTTGGCGGTGAAACTGAAGGTCACTTCATTGCCGTTGACGCGACCCGTGACCGGGAAGGTGCCGAACGGCGTCGTGATATTGCCGCTCAGCGCATTGCCATCCTGGGTGACGGCGAGCGTGACCTGAACCGGGCCGTCAGGCGATTGCGCGGTGATGGCCCAGTTGCCTGCGGCTGAAACCGCGCTGGCCGGTGCGCCGCCTGCGCCGGGCCGTCCGCCGGGGCCGCCGCGACCTGCCGGGCCTGCCGGAGCGGGGGCCTTGACCTCGTACTGCCGACCATCAATGAAGACATATTTGACCTGCGAGCGACGGTCGAACAAATCACCGCTGGTGATGACGAGGTTGGCAATCTTGCCTTTTTCGAGACTGCCCACCTGCTCGGCCACGCCGAAAATTTCAGCCGGCCAGATGGTCAGCGCCCTGAGCGCGGCATCTTTCGGCAGTCCGGATTCGATGGCCCTGGCTGCGTTGGCAATGAAATCAGACGGGCGGCTCAGATAACCGGACTGAAAGGCGAAGCGCACGCCTGCCTTGTACAGCGAGGCAGCGGCCTTCGGCGCTTCGGCGCGCTCACGCAGCACGCGCAGGGCTTCGACTTCAGGGTCTTCCAGATTCGCCGGACGCTGCGGGAAGTTCAGACTGAGCAGCACGGTCGCGTTCTTTTCCTTCAGCAGGTCGGCAATTTCATAGCTCTGCTGACCGCCGCCGATCAGATACCGGAGTTTGAATTCTTCAGCGAGACCGATGGCGCGCTTGATTTCGCGCACCGAATTGGCGGTGAAAAGAACCGGCATTTCGCCATTGATGACGGGTTGCAGCGCAGCCAGTGACTTATCGGCTTCGGGCCGCTGCATGCCGCGTTTCTCCCTGCTGTAACGCGCCTGGGCTTCACGATACCACTGCGCATCGAGCAGCGACTGGCGCAGGAACGCAAAAACGCCCATCAGCGAACCCGGATAAGTGCCGCGTGACGGAACGAAGGCGACATTGAGCGTCACCGGCGATTTGAGAATCAGTTTTTCAGGCGCGTCGCCGCCGAGGTTGAGCAGCACGCTCTGGCCCTGATAAATGCCTTCGCGCGGCGCGCTGAGAATGGTCGTGATGCCTGCGGCGCGCTGATTGTCGAAAGTCTCAGGCGTGATTTTCAACTGGTCTGCCGCCATCAGTTCAGGACTCTGACCCGGCGGCGTGGCCGCAGGTGCGTTCGCTGCGGCGAGTTGCGCCGGAACGGGCGCTGCCGGTGCGCCGCCGCGTCCGCCTGCGGCGGGGGCCGGTGCGGCTGTGCCCAGACCGAGATTCGTGTTTGAATCAATCAGGCCGGGATAAACCGTCAGGCCGGTGGCATCAATCACGCGCGCGTCAGCCGGAATGGCCACGTCAGCGCCAACGGCTTCAATCAGGCCGTTGCGAATGACGACCACGCCCTTTTGAATCGTCGCGCCGGTGACGGTCACGACCGTGCCGCCTTTGATGGCGTAAGCTTCGCCTTCGATGGCGCGCATTTCAGCGCGGCGTGCGGCAAAAAAGATGGATAGTGTTAGGAATGTCGCAATGACAAGGATGAGCCTGAAGCGGCTGCTGATCTGCATCTTCATAACTGAAACGACTCCTGAAGCCGGGAGGCGGAAAGCTGATTTTTCACTTACGGGCGATGCGGGATGAAGGTGCATCGCTGATGGAATTGAAGAACCATACTGTGGTGCGTGCGGTAATCTAGCGCAAGTTCTGCGGCATCGCAATCCGGCGCTGGCTATTGCCGCGACTGACGCCGTACAATTTACTTTCCTTACAAACTGTTATCCTGCTCTTAACAACCGTTCGGAACCGGAAGTGCTAAGCTCGCGCGTCCCCTCCCGGCATCCGCAGAAAAATATCGGGCAGCCGACTGATTCAGCTTCAGGCAACAGGCTGAAGCCGTCGGCTTTCTGATCCGGCAATGGACAGCGCATTCCCGGCGCTGCAACTTTTTATCTGGAGGATCAAATGATCAGACGTGAGACCGCAAAACTGCTGGCCATCCTTGTCATCGCTGCGCCGATGGCATTTTCACTGGTGCAGGCGCAGCAAACGCCGCCATCACAGCCACCGGCGCAGCAGGAGTTGAAAAACCTGCAGGTGCTCAAGGGCATGACGCGCCCGCAGGTCATTCAGGAAATGCGCAACTGGGCGGCGGCGCTCGGCGTCGAATGCAACTTTTGTCATCAGGCGCCCTTTGAGACTGACACGCCGCGCAAGCAGGTTTCGCGGCTGATGCTGCGTGATTACGTGAACGCGATGAAGCACAAGGATGGCAGCGCCGTCACCTGCAAGGACTGCCATCAGGAGCAGCCCAATCCGCTGCGCACGCGGCCCTTTGACAGCGCGCTCGCCAAACCTGTTTCCGGTTTGCAGGTGATCCAGCGCAATCAGATCGGCGCGGTGATGCAGGCTTTCAATACTGCGCTCGGCGTGGACTGCGAATACTGTCACAAGGGAGACAGCTTCGAAACGGAAACGGCGCTCAAACAGATCACGCGCTTTATGATGACCGAATACAGTCGCGGCCTGACAAAGCAGGACGGCAGCGCCGTCAGTTGTAACGATTGTCACCAGGGACACGCCCGACCGCTCGTCAGCCTGCCCTTCCCGCGCCGCGAGCAGAACCGTCCCGCACCGGGCGGCGAACAGAAGAAACCAGGCAACTGATTGGCCCGCAGTTTTTTCAGCCGTCAGCATCAGTGCTGGTGTGGTGAAGAGACAAAACAGAAACCAGAGTTTCATTCAGCAGATGGCGCGCTGTCCCTGAATAATAAAGGAGCGATGAGAATGGCTCTGTAACGAATCAGCCTGCCTGGGCGGGCTGATAATGCAGCACCATCAGATGTTCAGCGGGCAGAGCGAGCAGCGCACAGGTTCTTCCTTTGTCATCGCAGAATTCAACTTCGTAAACATCAGTGGCCAGTTCTTCAACCACTGTTCCGACCTGACCACGACGTAACTTCCGGTCGGGCAGGTCTGAGGTCAGCGCCACTACATCGAGGAGTTTGATTGCTGAATTCATCGTCCTGCTCCCTTTCACAAGCTGTCACAGGTCGTCAGCCGGGGATATTTTCTCCCTGACGAACGATCCGCGCACCCTGAACAGTTGCCCTGTCTGCTGCCGTTCGCATTATAAAGTCAGGGACGCATTGCTGATAATATTCATCATCTTCGGTCAGTTCTTTGCGGTGCATTCTGCTTTTCTTTTCTGTTCTGAATCCTTAAAATCGCTGTGTCGCCCTGACATCAATCATTTGTAAATTATGGGTTTTGCAACGAGAGCTATTCACGCCGGACAGGAGCCTGATCCGGTAACCGGCGCGGTGACGGTGCCGATTTATCAGACTTCGACTTACGCGCAGGACGCGCTCGGACAACATAAGGGTTACGAATATGCGCGCACACATAATCTGACGCGGCGCTCGCTGGAAAAGAATCTGGCCGCGCTTGAGGGCGGGCGAGACGCGCACTGCTTTGCTTCGGGAATGTCCGCGATTCATGCCGTGATGATGCTGCTCAGGGCAGGCGATCACGTGATTGTTTCTGACAATACCTACGGCGGCACTTATCGTCTGTGCGAACGCGTGATGCGACAGTTCGGGCTGGATTTCAGTTATGTTGACACGACTGAAGCCGCCACCGTCGAGGCCGCAATTCGCCCCGAAACGAAGCTGATCTTTCTGGAAACTCCGACCAATCCGGTGATGCAGATTGCCGACCTTGAAGGCATCGGTCGCCTGGCCGCTGATCGCGGCATCCGGCTGGCGATGGACAACACGTTTATGAGTCCGTATTTTCTGCGTCCGATTGAGTGGGGCGCGGACATTGTGGTGCATTCAACGACGAAGTATCTGAATGGCCACAGCGACAGCGTCGGCGGCGTGGTCGTGACGACGCGGCCCGAAGATGGTGAACGGATTGGCTTCCTGCAAAACGCGGTGGGCGCGATCATTTCACCCTTTGATTCATTTCTCGTGCTGCGCGGCACCAAAACCCTGGCTGTGCGGATGAAGCAGCACGATGCGAACGGGCGCGCGGTGGCCGCGTTTCTGACCGAGCATCCGAAGGTGCAGCGGGTTTATTATCCCGGTCTGGCTTCGCATCCGCAGCACGCGCGGGCACAGCGGCTGATGACGGGGTTTGGCGGAATGATTGCGTTCGAGATGGGTTCGCTTGCGGCTGCGCGGGGGGTATTGGATAATGTGCGACTCTGTGCGCTGGCTGAAAGCCTCGGCGGGGTCGAGTCGCTGATTTCGCACCCGGCCACGATGACGCATGCCTCTGTGCCAGTGGAAAAACGCCACCAGCTTGGCATTACTGACGGGCTGGTGCGCATCTCGGTCGGCATTGAAGATGTTGAGGACATCATTGCTGATCTGGATCAGGCGCTGAATCAATAATGCGGATTGCGGATTGCAACGTGCGCGTTGTGACGAAAACCAGGTGGCACTCTGCAATCTTATAATCTGCAATCCCGACTATGACTGAGGTTCCCAATATCACCTTAGCCCTTTATGCCCAGACCGATGTCGGCATGGTGCGCAGCGGCAATGAGGATAACTTCCTGATCCTCGATCTTTCGACCGGGCAGAGTTGGATTGCCCATGAAGAAGAGAATCACGCGCTGCTCACTTACGGCCAGGGTTATTACGGCTCTTTGCTGGCGGTGTCGGACGGGATGGGAGGCGCGCTGGCCGGTGAAGTGGCTTCGCGCATGGCAGTCGAAACCGTGCGCGCCCGCATGCTGCAATTGCAGGCGCACGACCTTTACGGCAGGCTTTCATTTCCTGAACGGCTGCGCCTGGCCATCGAAGATGCCAACGCCCTGATCAATGAAGAAGGCAGTCGCAACCCGTCGCACCGGGGACTGGGCGCAACCTTTACGGCAGCGGCGACGCTGGGTGATCGCATCTATTTTGCCCAGGTTGGCGACAGTCGTGCCTACCTTTTGCGGAATGGCAAAATTGTCCGCACCACCAAGGATCAGTCACTGGTTCAGCAACTGCTTGACGCCGGGCAGATCACCGAAGAAGAGGCGGAGAATCACCAGTATAAAAATGTGATTTTGCAGGCGCTCGGCGCGCAGGCGACGGTGAACGTCGAAGTCAGTTCGCTGCCGCTCAGGCAGTATGACACGCTGCTGCTGTGCAGTGACGGGCTGTCAGGCAAGATGCACGCTGATGAAATTGCGCGCATCGTGCATTCCGCGCCTGACCTGAAATCGGCCTGTCACGAACTGATCGCGCTGGCCAATGAACGCGGCGGCGAAGATAACATCACGGTCGTCATCGCGCAGTTTTCGGGCGCGGGACTGCAACCGCCCGAAGACCGCGAACCGCTCGCGCCTGAAAGCCTCACGCGCGCGCCTGACACGCCGACCCGGATTCAACTCAACGGTGGCAGCGACACCACGCAGCCGCTCAGCCGGGATGTGACCGATACGCCTGCACCGCGCAGCACCCAGCCGATCAGAAATTCTGAAGCCGCGACGGATCAGGGAAAGGACAAGCCGCCAGGCGGGCGGCGGCGCTCTCCGACCGCTGTTTTCGGACGCGATGATTACGAACAGGAATCTGAGGCTGACGGGCAGCGCCAGCCTGAGCCGGTTGCCGCCGGGATGATTGATGATCCGCCACCGGTTGCGGCGGCCAGTGCCGCCGCGGCTCCCGCATCGGCTGATGATCTGTCAATAGCGGCTGCCGCACGACAGGCGGCGCTTGATGACAACCCTGACTTCCGGCGCAAGGATGCCGCGCCGACGGGCATCAGACTTACTCCGGCGCGGATGATCACCGTGCTGCTGTTTCTGGGACTGGTGACCACCGGACTGATTCTGGCGCGCACTTATTTTCAGAGGTCGAAACAGAGTTTCGAGCAGACCGCGACCGGCCAGGAAATTCAGCGCGATAATCTGAAAAAAGAGATTGAGAAATATCGGGGGATGCTTGGCGACCGCCGGACAAAACTGTTGCAGTTGCCTGATGCGCGCAAGGAGAGCGTCGAAAAGGCGCTCAATGAAGCTGATACTGAATTAAGTAATGCCGATCATCTGCTGGCTGAGAACAAATTTCCTGACGTGAGTTCCACGCTGAAGAAGGTGGACGACCTGATTACCAAACTCGACGAAGAGATCAAAAAGCTTTCCAACCTGCTGCCTTTCCGCACCATCGCTCCTCGCCCGGTGCGCAGTTGATTCCCGTTTCAATCTGTCGCCTCTGCTCCGGCGCGTCGCGCTGACTGACCGCCTTCGGCCTGCTTGTCAGCCTGCTGCTGGCGCGTTCGTTTGCGGCGTTTGCCCGGTTCTTTGGCCACTTCGATTTTGTACTTCCTGATTTTGCTGTACAGGCGCGGGCGATAGATGCCCAGAATGCGCGCGGCTTCAAGTTTGTTGCCCTGCGTGCGTTCGAGCGTGCGGGCAATGACCAGGCGCTCGATTTCATCCAGCGTCATATTCGGCGGCACAAAGAAATCATCAGCCGCCACCGAATCGCGGGTATCCGTGGGCAGGTCTTCGACCTCGATCAGTTCGCCGCGCGCCAGCAGCACGGCGCGTTCCATCACGTTCTGCAATTCGCGCACATTGCCGGGCCAGCGATAAGCCAGCATCCGCTGATAAGCGGCCCGCGCAATGCCGCTCAGCCGCCGGTCATATTTCTGCGTGAAGACGCGGAAGAAATGATCAATCATCAGCGGCAAATCTTCGGGGCGTTCGCGCAGTGGCGGCACATAAATCGTGATTGTCGAGACGCGATAAAAAAGATCCTCGCGCAACAGACCTTCCCTGATCGCTTCCTTCGGCTCGCGGTTGGTCGAGCAGACCAGCCTGAAATTGACCTCGCGGCTTTCGGTGTCACCGACGCGGCGGTAACGGCGCTCTTCGAGCACGCGCAGCAGCTTGGGTTGCAGGCTGATGGGCATTTCGGCCAGTTCATCAAGCAGCAGGCTGCCGCCATTGGCCTGGGCAAAAAGTCCCTGGCGATCAGAAACCGCGCCGGTGAACGCGCCCCTGACATAGCCGAACAGTTCCGATTCAATCAGTTCCTTGGGCAGCGCCGAGCAGTTGACCTTGACGAATTCACGATCAGCGCGCAGCGAATTGTAATGCAGCGCATTGGCGATCAGTTCCTTGCCGGTGCCCGATTCACCGATGATCAGCACGTTGGCATCGCTGCGGGCGACGCTTTCGATGGTTTGCAGAATCTGCTGCATGGCCTTCGAGGCGCAGACAATGTTGGGCGAGCCTTCGCGCTGCGACAGGCGTTTGCGCAGGTCTTCGGATTCGGCAAGCAGCAGGCGGCGTTCAAGCGCCTTTTCGATAATCAGCAGAATCTGTTCCGGCTCGAATGGTTTTTCGACGAAATAGAACGCCCCGGCCCGCGTCGCTTCGACGGCCTGCGGAATTGAGCCATAACCGGTAATCAGAATCACTTCGGTTTCGGGGCGAACTGATTTGATGTGTTTGAGAATGCGCATGCCGCCCTGCAATTCGCCGGGCAACTGCACGTCAGTAATGACCAGATCGAACTGGGTGCGATTGATGGCGGCGATGCCTTCAACCAGCGTGGCAGTGGTTTCGACCCAGTAGCCTTCGTCGTTCAGAATCAGTCGCAAGCCGTCGGTAATCGAGGTTTCGTCATCAATGATGAGGATGCGGATATTTCGCTTCAAGGGGGATGCTCCTTCAATCCGGCGTTACTTCGCTTCCAGCCTGATGGTCACCGCTGTTCCGGCAGGTCTGGTCGAGGTCACTTCGGTGCGCCCGCCGTGCTGCCTGATGATTCTGTCGGCCAGTGCCAGGCTGAGAACAGAGGTGTTGAGCCGTTCATTGACCGGCAGTTCGAAAAGCGCGGCACACTGCGCTTCGCTGAGCAGTTCGCTGCTGCCGTCGGCAATTTCAATCTGGATTTCATTCTGAATGCGCCGCAGCGTGACGACCACCTGACCCTCACGGCGGCAGGCGGCAATGGCGCGCACGGTCAGCGCCCTGAGCGCAGTGAACAGCATCTGCGCATCGCAGTTGAGCGAGACGGGTTCTGACGGCAGATCGGCTGTCAGTCCGATGCCCTGCGCCAGGGCCAGCCCGGCAGCTTCGTCCGTCAGTTGATTAATCAGTGAAACCAGGCTGGCCGGTGCCGGTTTCAGCACCAGCGGCTGAGTCAGGCGGGAAATCAGCACCGCGTGTTCGGCCATCAGATTCAGCCCGCCAATGATCTTTTCCACAATCTCTACCGCGTCATTCGGCCCGTCTGAACTGCCTGCCGACACGGCAGCGCAGTGTTTTTTGAGATATGACGCATACAGCTTCAGACCACTGATCTGATTCTTGAAATCGTGCAGCAGCCGACTGGTCAGCCAGCCGATTTCAGGAAACGAGGGCTGACCGTCCGGCGCAGTCGGCAGCACCTCCGGGCTGGTCGTGGTGAATTCAATCAGACAAAGCGGCTGACCATCTTCGGCCTGCCACCGGCGCAGCCGCGCCTGCCGGAACTGACCCTCAAGCGTCAGCCACATTTCCGGCGCGCCACCGGCCAGCCAGTCGTGCAGGCCCTGCGCCAGGCCGGGACAATTAAGCCGTTCGGAAATTTCTTGCAGTGTCAGGCCGCTGACGGTGGCTGCGCTGAGGCCGGGCAGCCTTGTCAGTTGAGCGTCGCCCGCCACAATCAGGCCGGTCTGGTCACAGAGCAGGGAAGCTGAGGGTGATTTCTGCATTCCGCTTTCGGCCTCCTGCCGCCGGAAAGCACTGAGGGTGAAAGTTTCGGCAGATCATCGGAACCGGAAGGTGATGATCCGGCCAGCCGAGGATCAATTCTCTGCACTGGTGATCAATGATGGCAAACTCTGTCGGCTCTCCAGGCTGATGCCTGACTCTGCTGCGCCTGGATGGCGATGTTATGCTAACAAAGGAATCCGGTGCGTACAATTGAGCCGGGACGCTGCCATCATTCCTGGTGAGATGACAGTTGGCCTGCCGGTTGTTACAATGCCGGTTACTTCATCTGAAGCCGCCCCACGTTTCACACAACCTGAACGTTCCTCCGGTTAGAGCGCGCTGCAAAAGACGGGTGTGGCCCGTTAAGGGGAAAGGTTTATTGATGTCAGAAAAACACGTCAGGCCGAAAATCCTGGTCGTCGAGGATGAAGAAGACAGCCGTTCGATTCTGAAATGGCTGCTCGAACAGGAAGGATACGAAATCATCGAAGCCGCCGACGGGCGCAGCGCCGTTGAAACCGCGCTCAGCCATCAACCCGACCTGATCCTGATGGATATTTCGCTGCCGAAAATTGACGGCCTGCAGGCGATTCGTGAAATTCGCGCCGCGCTGCCTGACAATCCGGCAACGATCATCGTGATGTCGGCCTACGACAAACACGAAACCCGCGAACAGTCCTTTGCCTCAGGCGGCAACGATTACCTGCCCAAACCGCTCGACCTCGAACAACTTGAAGCGATGATCAAAAAATATCTGCCCTTGTCCTGACCGCAGCCGATAACTCGCTTTTCTGTCCACCCGCTCAATCAGGCCACGAAAGCCTGGGACAGGGGAATTCACCACAGAGGAAAGCAGATTTGATACCACCTCTGTGCACCTCTGTAGTGAATTCGTGTTCCATTGTGGCGTGGCTTGATTCCGCAGCCGCAAAAAATCAGGGCTGCAATCCAGAACCGAATCTGAATTCGCAGCCCGTTTGCCTGAACCTTCAATCCGCCGGTTATTACACGGTCGCTTTGGTTACGGCTGTCGCATCGCCCTTGTCGGCCAGGGCAGCGTGTGCCGCCGCGAGCAGTGCAATCGGCACGCGGTACGGCGAGCAGCTCACATAGTTCAGCCCGACCCGGTGACAGAACATCACCGATTCGGGTTCGCCACCGTGTTCGCCGCAGATGCCGACCTTCAGATTCGGGCGTGTTGCGCGACCGCGCTGCACGCCGATTTCGAGCAACTGACCGACGCCTTCCTGATCGAGCACCTGGAACGGATCATCCTTAAAGATTTTCTTCTCGACATAGAACGGCAGGAAGCGGCCCGAATCGTCGCGGCTCAGGCCCATCGTCGTCTGCGTCAGATCGTTCGTGCCGAAGCTGAAAAATTCGGCCACTTCGGCAATTCTGTTGGCCGTCAGCGCCGCGCGCGGCAGTTCGATCATCGTGCCAACCAGGTATTCAACCGATTCGCCTTCGCGCTGAAAAACTTCATCAGCGACGCGGCGCACGACATCAGCCTGCAGTTTCAGTTCGTTTACATTGCTGACGAGCGGAATCATGATTTCCGGCTTGACGACAATGCCTTCGCGTTTGACTTTGACGGCGGCCTCAAAAATCGCCCGCGCCTGCATCTCGGTGATTTCAGGGTAAACGATGCCGAGACGGCAGCCGCGATGACCAAGCATCGGGTTGAATTCGTGAAGCTGCGCCACGCGTGCCCTGGCTTCCCTGAGCGGCATCCCGATCTTCTTTGCCAGGTCTTTCAGCGTCGCGTCATCGTGCGGCACAAATTCGTGCAGCGGCGGATCGAGCGTGCGAATCGTCACCGGATAGCCGTTCATGGCGCGGAAGATGCCGGCGAAATCCTCGCGCTGAAGCTCAAGCAGCGCCGCGAGCGCGCCCTTGTAAAGCTGTTCAGGCTTCGCCATCTTCTTCTGCAAATCCTTCACGCGCTTCTTCGCATCCTTCGCCTTGTCATTTGAAGCTTTGGCGAGATCGGTTTCGGCTGAAGCAATCTGCGCTTCGAGCGCCTTGTATTCGCCCGACGAAAGAATCATCTGACGCACGCTGTCAATGCGTTCGCCTTCAAAGAACATATGCTCGGTGCGGCACAGGCCGATGCCTTCCGCGCCAAAACCGCGCGCGACTTCGGCATCCTTCGGCGTGTCGGCATTGGCGCGCACGCCAAGCTTGCGAAACTCGTGAACCCATTCCATCAGCCTGCCGAAGGTGCCGCTGATTTCAGGTTTGATGAGCGGCGCCTGGCCGGAAATGACGCGCCCGGTCGAACCGTCGAGCGTGATCCAGTCACCTTTCTTTACGACATGTCCATTAACGGTGAACTGCTGCGCCGAGTAATCAACGCTGACTTCGCCTGCACCGGCCACGCAGCACTTGCCCATGCCGCGCGCGACGACTGCCGCGTGCGAAGTCATGCCGCCGCGTGAAGTCAGCACGGCCTGCGCCGCAACCATGCCGTGAAAATCTTCGGGTGAAGTTTCAGTGCGGACGAGAATCACTTTTTCGCCGCTCTTCGCCAGTTCTTCAGCTTCGTCGGGATTGAAAACAGCCTTGCCCGTTGCCGCGCCAGGCGAAGCGGGCAGGCCTGTGGTCAGCACTTCGACTTCGGCTTTCGGGTCAATCATCGGGTGCAGCAACTGATCGAGCTGTGACGGCTCAACGCGCAGCACGGCGGTCTGTTTGTCAATCAGGCCCTCTTCGGCCATTTCAACCGCAATGCGAACGGCGGCAGCGCCGGTGCGCTTGGCGTTGCGCGTTTGCAGCATATACAGCTTGCCGCGTTCGATGGTGAATTCGAGATCCTGCACGTCCTTGTAATGCTTCTCCAGCCGTTTGGCGAGTTCCGCAAACTGGTTGTACATCTCCGGCATCTCTTCGTGCAGTTGCGCAATCTTCTTCGGCGTGCGAATGCCCGCGACCACGTCTTCGCCCTGCGCGTTTTGCAGGTATTCGCCGTACAAAACATGCTCGCCCGTCGAAACGTCGCGCGTGAAAGCGACGCCCGTGCCTGAGTCTTCACCGAGGTTGCCAAAGACCATCGTCTGCACGTTGACGGCAGTGCCGAGGTTGTCGTCAATCTTGTTGATGCGGCGGTAATCTCTGGCGCGACGCCCGTTCCACGAAGCAAAGACGGCCTTGATCGCGTACTGCAACTGTTCGAGCGGATCGGTCGGGAAGTCTCTGCCGATCTCCTTTTTCACGAGCGCCTTGTAATCAGCGACGACTTTCGAGAGCGTGTCGGCGTCAACCTTTGTGTCTTCGTGCACGCCAAGCTGTTTCTTGTAACCTTCAAAGATGTGCTCGAACTTTTCGGAGTCAATGCCGAGGACGATCTTGCCGAACAACTGAATGAAACGGCGGTAAGCATCCCACGCGAAACGGTCATTGCCCGTCATCGCGGCGAGCGCGGCCCGCGTGTCGTCATTCAGACCGAGGTTCAGCACCGTGTCCATCATGCCTGGCATTGAGAACTTCGCGCCGGAACGAACCGAGACGAGCAGCGGATTTTCAGCGCCGCCGAATTTCTTGCCGGTGACTTCCTCAATGCGCTTCAGCGCGGTGAGCGCCTGATCCCACATGCCTTCGGGGAACTGTTCGCTCGAAGCGTAGTAAGCATTGCAGGCTTCAGTCGTGATGGTGAATCCCGGCGGAACCGGCAGCCCGGCGTTGGTCATTTCGGCCAGCCCTGAACCCTTGCCTCCCAGCAAATCCTTCATCGTGCCAGTGCCTTCAGCCTGGCCGTCAGCAAAGATGTAAACGTACTTCCGTGACATTATTCGTGAGTCTCCTTGAGTCAGTTTGTCAGTGGTTAGTGGTCAGTGGTCAGTGGTCAGTGAAAATGCAATGTCCTGCTTTGCTTTTCACTAACCACTAACCACTAACCACTAACCACTGTTTTCAGGTTTCAAACGGTTGAGCAATTCGTAAGATTTCAGTTCGCGTTCAAGCACGCGCTGAATCTGGCGCGTCGTGATGTTTTTAATCTGGCCCAGCACGCGATGATCGTGTGACGAAGTAAAAAATGCGCCGGGCGATTTCTGCAAAATTACCTGAATCATCTGTCGCACGTTGGGCCGCAACTCTTCGCCGCGCCGCCCGGAACATTCCAGACATTGCGGTGTGTCGTCCGCCGTCAGCCAGACCGAAGCCTCGCGCTCAAGGCTTTTTTCGCAACTGCCGCAATGCCGCAAATCGGGAAAGAACCCGGCCAGTTTCAGCAGCCACACTTCAAAATAACGAACCAGCGGATCGGGCGCTTTGTCAGGCGACTGGCGCAGGGCTTCGAGCGTGGCCGCAATCAGCCGGTAAACTTTCTCGTTCGGTTCGTGATCGGGCAGAAATTCAAGCGCCAGTTCGGCCAGGTATTCAGTTGCCGCCAGCATCTCGCTGCGCGATGACAGATCGAAACTGGAACGAATGATTTCGCAGTTCGAGACTGAAACCAGTTCCTTGTTCTCTTTCTGAAAGTAGGTCAGCGCAACTTCGGTGAATGGTTCCAGGCTTGAGCCGAAACGGCTGCGGAGTTTGCGCGCCCCGTGCGCGACTCCGCGCAGCTTGCCCGCATCGCGGGTCAGAAAAACGCAAATCTTGTCAGCTTCCTTCAGGGTGTAGCTTCGGAGCACAAAGGCTTCCGTTTCGTGGAGCGGCATAAAACGTAATCGTAAATTCTCAGGCGGGATTAGTAAAGGCAGGTTGAAAGTGCGCCGCAATCAGTCGCAGGCGGGCCGGTTTTCTCTCATTTTTCCCTGAGCGTAACGGCGGACTTTTTGTAACTGGTGGGGGGCTGATCCGGCGGTTTGACGATCCAGACCGGGCCGCGCTTCGGGTCAGTGGTTTCGCCCGCCACTTCGCCCAGGTATTCGCCCGTTCTGGTCACGTAAGCGTGCTTGCCGATGTTTGGATTCCGGGGCTGGCGGGACGAGGCATACCAGAAAAACATCAGCACGAATCCCAGCACGACCGCAATAATCAGGTGCTTGAGCAATCGGAAGAAAAACTTTGCCACGATGATGAACAGGCCCAGCGCCACGATGCCGCCGACAATCAGCCAGATGTTTTCCATAACCATTCTTTCGAGGGAGCTTCAGTATAAACCAGGGGCGGGTGGCTATCGCAGAAATCTGATCAGGAGTGTGGCCAGGCCGAGGAACGCAAAGAACCCGCCCACATCGGTGCAGGTCGTCACAAAAACAGTCGAAGCCAGCGCGGGGTCGGCTTTCATTCGTTTGAGAACAATGGGAATGATCGTTCCGGCAATGCCCGCAATAATCATGTTCGTGACCATCGCCATCGCAATGATGCCGCCGAGCATCAGGCTTTTGAGCGTCAGGCCGTACATCAGATAAACGATCACCGCCGCGACTGCGCCGTTGGCCAGCCCGTTGGCCAGCCCGACCAGGGCTTCCTTGAAGAGCACGCGCCGACTGTTTTCCCACGTCACTTCGCCAAGCGCCAGGCCGCGCACGATGACCGCCAGCGTCTGCGTGGCTGAATTGCCGCCCATTCCCGCGACAATCGGCATCAGCGCAGCGAGCACCGCAATCTGCTCAATCGTGCCGGTAAACAGGCGCACAACCGACGACGCCAGAATCGCCGTCGCCAGATTCACAAGCAGCCAGGGCAGCCGCAGCCTGACCGAACGCGCCGGGGCGCTCGTCGCGCTCTCTTCGGAACTGACACCGGCCAGCGCGTAAATGTCTTCGGTGGCCTCTTCGCGGATCACGTCGAACACGTCATCGAACGTGACCACGCCGACCAGCTTGTTTTCAGCATCCACGACCGGCACGCCGAGCAGATTGTATTTCTGCACGATGCGCGCGACCTCTTCCTGATCGGTATCGGCGCGCACGCTGATGACATCCGTGCTCATGATCTTTTTGAGCGGAGTCGTCGGTGGCACGAGCAGCAGTCGCCGCAGGCTGGTCACGCCGACAAGGTGATTGCGGTCATCGGTGACGTACAGATAAAAGACCAGCTCAACGTCGCTGCTGGCTTTCTGAATCTGCGAAATCGCTTCGCCTACAGTGAGGTCTTCGTTCACCGCAAAAACGTCGGGCGTCATGATGCGCCCGGCAGTGTTTTCAGCGAACCGCAGCAGTTCCTGCACGTCGGTCGAAGCTTCGACCTTCATCAGATCGAGCAGGCGTTCGCGCTGCGATTCGGGCAGTTCAGCGATGAACAGCGCGGCGTCGTCTGAGGGCAGTTCCTGCAACACCTGCGCGATGTCTTCAGGCGAAAGCGAAGTCAGCAGTTCGACGCCTTCTTCAAGACCGAGTTCAGAGAGGCTGGCGGCTGAGAGTTCCTTGTCCGACTGCACCAGCGCGGCAAAGACCGCATAACGATCCAGATCGTTCAGTTCGTGCAGCACCTGCGCCACGTCAGCCGGGCGCGCCTTGCGCAGCACATTCATGGCGCGCGTCGTCGCGCCGCGACGCATCAGGCGGCGAACCGAATCGAGCATCAATGTGAATTTCTGTGGCTGCACGGCAAAAAAATAAAGGACGAAAGAAACCTGAATGCTTCCTTCGTCCTGGGGTCGCGGGCCGCCCGGTTGTGCGGCGGCTTAAATCGGCAGCGGGTAGAGAACCCACGCAATCGCAAGGCCGATGAGGACGAAGGAACCGAAGACCTTCACGCCATATTTTATTCGCGCCGGAGTGTCGTGATGCTCTGACGAGAGCGCCGCAAACACGACCGCGACAAGCGCGCTGAACAGGACGAGGGCGAGAAAATGCGTCATGACTTCCTCCCGACGGCGATGTCAAAGGCATCGAGCATCGCCAGGTAATTGAGCAGCCCTGACACCAGCAGAAAGGTGTTGCCGTATTCGTAAGTAAAGACCGCCGGTTGTTCCTTCGTCAGTTCAAAACCAAAGTTGAGCGCATACAAAACGAAGTACGGAACTCCGATGCCCAGGTTGCAGAAGGTGAACAGATAAGTCAGCCATTCGCCCGGTTCCGGTTTGTAGAGATGCCCTTTCATCCAGAAGCCGAGCAGGAACATCACGGCGATTCCGGCAAAGATAATCGCGCCGCGCACGACCCGGCCCAGCACAATGTGTCCCAGTCCGGGCAGCACCAGCGCGGCAATTGTCGCCAGTGCCGTGCGTCCCGGCGAGGCCGGTTCGATGCGGGTCACGGGTTGCGATCTCTCAACAGATCCTTCGTTCTGCAAGATAAACTCCTTCTGCTGTCAGCACTAAGCGTCGCAAAGCGAACCGCCATTCTAGGTAGCCGTCTGAAGTGAGTCAAGCAGGCCGCCTGACTTTTTCATCGCAGACCGCAACGCCGCGCATCTCTGAAGCGAACTTCCTGGCAGCAGGTACCGGATTTTCACCCGCTGGAAAATGATCCGGGCGCGAATGGCAAAGTTGCATTGCTGTTCTGCTCATCTGTCAGGGCGAGCCGGGGACGTTGCGCCTGCCTGGTGCGGTTTGAGATGATGCGAACTGCGAAGGCAGGATGTGAATGTGAGGAGGCAGACAGGATGAACGTCACCATCGAAGCGATCTACGAAGCAGGAGTGCTCAGACCATTACAGCCGCTGCCGGGCCTGAAAGAGCACGAAAGGGTGCGACTCACGGTCGAAGTGGGAAGCGCGCTTGACCAGTTGTTGCAGCAGCCTGTCCGGATTGATCCGGTCGTGGCGCGCGAGATCGCCGAAAACGCTGATTTCAGCGTGCTGGAAAGTTGAAAATTATGCTGAGCAACATGCCGCCGGGAACGCGCTGCTTCGTTGACGCAAATATTTTTTCTACAGCCTGGTCAATACACCGCCATTGAGCACAGAGTGTGTTGATTTTCTGAAGCGAATCGAGCGGGGCGAAGTGACAGCCGCAACCTCCGCAGCCGCAGTTGCTGAAGCAATTCACAAGGTGATGCTGGCCGAAGCCGTGCAAAATCACGGCTTGAATCGCCAGGGACTGGCGCACCGGTTGCAACGTCAGTCGCAGTTGATAGCCGGGCTGACCGAACATACCAAAGTTGCGGCGCTGGTTTCGCGCACTCGGTCTGCATGTCGAACCGATCACACTCGACCTGCTGGAAAGAGCAGCCTGGCTCTCCACTCAGCATCGTCTGCTCACGAACGATGCGCTGGCAACGGCAGTGATGGAGAGACTGGCAATTTCACACCTCGCTACCAACGATGACAACTTCGATACAGTGAGCGGCCTGACAATGTGGAAACCGAGATAAAGTACTTTGGGATGACCATCTGAGCAGGAAGCCGCTGAGGATCAGACAGATGGCTGAGTCAGTCAGGCCGCCTGACTTTTTCATCGCTCAGGCCGCGCAGTTCATCCAGCGTGTGCTGCAACTGCTGCTGCGCGGCTTCGGTTGAGTCGGTGTCAGGAACGTGAAACGGCGCGCCGATTACGACGACGGCGCGGGCGAAGGGTTTCGGAATCTCGATGCGATCCCAGCTTGGCAGCCGCCAGCAGCGATCAAGCGAAATCGAGAAGGGCAGAATCGCCGCTCCGGTTTTGGCCGCGAGCAGCAGCGCGCCCGGCTTGGCCTCGTAAAGCGGGCCTTTCGGGCCGTCAACCGTGAAGGCCGCGCTGCGTCCGCCGCGCACGGCGCGAATCATCTGAATCAGCGCCGCCTTGCCGCCGCGCGTCGAACTGCCCCGCGCTGCGCCATACCCGAACCGCTGAATGAAGCGAGCAATGTATTCTGAATCGAAGCTGCGGCTCGACATCACCACAATGCCGCGCCGCCGCCAGAAATAAGTCGCCACCGGAATGCGGTTGTGCCAGAAACAGAAGACCTGTGGCGCATCGGCGCTGACGTATTCGCCGCCGCTGATTTCAAACCTCATCGTCGCCCCGATGACGCGAATCAGCCAGTAAAGCAGCCATCCGGCAGCGCGAATAATCAGGCGTTGTTTGAGGGTGTACTGCGACAGGTCGGCGAATGAATCAAGCCGCTCAGACAATTCCTCGCGGCGGTCGGACGTGGCGGATGACTGGTAATCGGCGGCCATGCGCTCAGGTTAAATCAAACCGGCGCGCATTGAAAAACGGATTGGCGCGATGGCTCAGGCCGCAAAGAAATTTTCAGCCCGCGGCAAAGGTGCTCCCATTACAGCCTGAAGATCGCAGCGCAGCTCAC